>NZ_CP117465.1:0-5355000 GCF_030687245.1 Pseudomonas sp. FP1154
GTGGAGCTTTTGCGCGATGAGCTGCCTGCCCAACAATTCAACACTTGGATCCGTCCGCTACAGGTCGAAGCCGAAGGCGACGAGTTGCGCGTCTATGCACCGAACCGTTTCGTTCTTGACTGGGTCAACGAAAAGTACCTGGGACGGGTCATGGAACTGCTCGATGAGCATGGCAATGGCATGGCGCCTGCGCTGTCCTTATTAATAGGCAGCAAACGCAGCTCTGCGCCGCGCGCCGCCCCCAACGCCCCGTTGGCCGCTGCGGCCTCCCAGGCCCAGGCTGTCGCGGCGCCGGTTAACCATGCCGCACCGGCCCCCACGCCGGCACCGAGCAAGCGTAATGCACAAAAAGTGGCCGAGCTCAGCGAAGAGCCCTCGCGGGACAGCTTCGACCCAATGGCCGGCGCCAGCTCCCAACAAGCTCCGGTACGCGCCGAACAGCGCACCGTCCAGGTCGAAGGTGCGCTCAAGCACACCAGTTACCTGAACCGCACCTTTACCTTCGAGAACTTCGTTGAGGGCAAGTCCAACCAACTGGCGCGAGCGGCAGCCTGGCAGGTCGCGGACAACCCCAAGCATGGCTACAACCCGCTCTTCCTTTATGGTGGCGTAGGCTTGGGTAAAACCCACTTGATGCACGCGGTGGGTAACCACCTATTAAAGAAGAACCCGAATGCCAAGGTCGTGTACCTGCATTCCGAGCGTTTCGTGGCCGACATGGTCAAGGCGCTGCAGCTGAACGCGATCAATGAGTTCAAGCGCTTCTACCGTTCGGTGGACGCCTTGCTGATCGACGATATTCAGTTCTTCGCCCGCAAGGAGCGTTCCCAGGAAGAGTTTTTCCACACCTTCAACGCATTGCTTGAAGGCGGGCAGCAGGTCATTCTTACCAGTGACCGCTACCCGAAAGAAATCGAAGGTCTGGAAGAACGTCTCAAGTCGCGTTTTGGCTGGGGCCTGACGGTTGCCGTCGAGCCGCCGGAGCTGGAAACCCGGGTGGCGATCCTGATGAAGAAGGCTGATCAGGCCAAGGTCGAACTGCCTCACGATGCCGCATTCTTCATTGCCCAGCGTATCCGCTCGAACGTCCGTGAGCTCGAAGGCGCCCTCAAGCGGGTCATCGCTCATTCGCACTTCATGGGCCGCGACATCACCATCGAGTTGATTCGCGAGTCCTTGAAGGATTTGTTAGCGCTCCAGGACAAGCTGGTTTCTGTGGATAACATTCAGCGCACTGTCGCTGAATACTACAAAATCAAGATATCCGACCTGCTGTCCAAACGCCGATCGCGTTCGGTGGCTCGCCCGCGTCAGGTGGCGATGGCCTTGTCCAAGGAGCTGACCAACCACAGTCTGCCGGAAATTGGCGATGTGTTTGGCGGACGCGACCACACCACGGTGTTGCACGCCTGTCGTAAGATCAACGAACTTAAGGAATCCGACGCGGACATCCGCGAGGACTACAAGAACCTGCTGCGAACACTGACCACTTGATGACCACCAGCGCAGCTTATTAAGGCAAGGGACTAGACCATGCATTTCACCATTCAACGCGAAGCCCTGTTGAAACCCCTGCAACTGGTCGCAGGCGTCGTCGAACGCCGCCAGACCTTGCCGGTACTTTCCAACGTGCTGCTGGTTGTCGAAGGCCAGCAATTGTCGCTGACCGGTACCGACCTGGAAGTCGAGCTGGTCGGTCGTGTACAGCTTGAAGAACCGGCCGATCCAGGTTCCATCACCGTGCCGGCGCGCAAGCTGATGGACATCTGCAAAAGCCTGCCCAACGATGCGCTGATCGACATCAAGGTCGATGAGCAGAAGCTCGTGGTCAAGGCCGGTCGCAGCCGTTTCACCTTGTCGACGCTGCCGGCCAACGACTTCCCGACGGTGGAAGAAGGCCCAGGCTCGCTGACCTGCAGCCTCGAGCAAAGCAAATTGCGCCGTTTGATCGAACGCACCAGCTTCGCCATGGCGCAGCAGGACGTGCGTTACTACCTCAACGGCATGCTCCTGGAAGTGTCCGCCGGTATCATCCGCGCCGTCGCCACCGACGGTCACCGTCTGGCCATGTGCTCGATGCAGGCCGATATCGGTCAGCCAGACCGCCACCAAGTCATCGTCCCGCGCAAAGGTATCCTGGAGCTCGCGCGCCTACTGACCGAGCCGGACGGCAATGTCAGTATCGTGTTGGGCCAGCACCATATCCGCGCCACCACGGGTGAGTTCACCTTCACCTCGAAGCTGGTGGACGGCAAATTCCCTGACTACGAGCGCGTGCTGCCCAAAGGCGGTGACAAACTGGTCTTGGGTGACCGCCAGGCGCTGCGCGAGGCGTTCAGCCGTACCGCGATCCTGTCCAACGAGAAGTACCGCGGCATTCGTCTGCAATTGGCCAACGGTCAGCTGAAAATCCAGGCGAACAACCCGGAGCAGGAAGAGGCGGAAGAAGAAGTGGGCGTTGAATACAACGGCGGCTCTCTGGAAATCGGCTTCAACGTCAGCTACCTGCTCGACGTACTGGGCGTGATGACCACTGAGCAAGTGCGTCTGATCCTGTCGGACTCCAACAGCAGTGCGCTGGTGCAGGAATCCGATAACGACGACTCGGCCTACGTTGTCATGCCGATGCGTCTGTAATCAGCTAGATGTCCTTAAGTCGCGTCTCGGTCACCGCGGTGCGCAATCTGCACCCGGTGACCTTCTCCCCTTCCCCCCGCATCAATATCCTTTACGGCGCTAACGGCAGCGGCAAAACCAGTGTTCTGGAAGCTGTTCACCTGCTGGGGCTTGCTCGTTCGTTTCGTAGCACCCGTCTGTTACCGGTCATCCAATACGATCAGTTGGCCTGCACCGTGTTCGGACAGGTGGAGTTGGCGCAAGGTGGTCACAGTGCCTTGGGGATATCACGGGACCGGCAAGGCGAATTCCAGATCCGCATCGATGGGCAGAATGCCCGCAGCGCCGCGCAACTGGCGGAGATCCTACCGTTGCAGTTGATCAACCCGGACAGCTTCCGTTTGCTGGAAGGCGCGCCGAAGATTCGTCGACAGTTTCTCGACTGGGGCGTGTTCCACGTGGAACCGCGGTTCATGGCCACTTGGCAGCGCTTGCAGAAGGCGCTGCGCCAGCGAAATTCCTGGCTGCGGCATGGTACACTTGACGCCGTTTCGCAAGCGGTTTGGGACAGGGAACTGTGCCAGGCCAGCGCTGAAATAGATGAATACCGCCGCGCTTACATCAAAGCCTTGAAACCGGTCTTCGAGCAGACCTTGAGCGAACTGGTTGAGCTTGAGGGCCTGACGCTCAGCTATTACCGAGGCTGGGACAAGGACCGGGAACTGAGCACCGTACTGGCTGGCTCGCTGCAGCGGGACCAGCAGATGGGCCATACCCAGGCTGGACCGCAACGCGCTGACTTGCGCCTTAGATTGGGCGCACATAATGCCGCGGACATCTTGTCCCGGGGGCAGCAGAAGTTGGTGGTGTGTGCATTGCGTATTGCCCAGGGCCATTTGGTCAGCCAGGCTCGACGCGGTCAGTGTATTTATCTGGTGGATGACTTGCCGTCCGAATTGGACGAAGCCCACCGCCGCGCACTTTGCCGCTTGCTGGAAGACTTACGCTGCCAGGTTTTTATCACCTGTGTAGATCACGAATTATTGAGGGAAGGCTGGCAGACGGAAACGCCAGTCGCTCTGTTCCACGTGGAACAGGGCCGTATCACCCAGACCCACGACCATCGGGAGTGAAGGCATTGAGCGAAGAAAATACGTACGACTCAACGAGCATTAAAGTGCTGAAAGGCCTGGATGCCGTACGCAAACGTCCCGGTATGTACATTGGTGACACCGACGATGGCAGCGGTCTGCACCACATGGTGTTCGAGGTGGTCGACAACTCCATCGACGAAGCCCTCGCCGGTCATTGCGATGACATCAGCATCATCATCCACCCGGATGAGTCCATCACTGTTCGTGACAACGGTCGTGGCATCCCGGTAGACGTACACAAAGAAGAAGGCGTTTCCGCAGCCGAGGTCATCATGACCGTGCTGCACGCCGGCGGTAAGTTCGATGACAACTCCTACAAGGTTTCCGGCGGTCTGCACGGCGTAGGTGTATCGGTCGTGAACGCACTGTCCGAAGAGCTTGTTCTTACCGTTCGCCGCAGTGGCAAGATCTGGGAACAAACCTACGTCCACGGTGTGCCTCAGGCGCCAATGGCGATCGTAGGCGACAGCGAAACCACCGGCACCCAGATTCACTTCAAGGCTTCCAGCGAAACCTTCAAGAACATCCACTTCAGCTGGGACATCCTGGCCAAGCGGATTCGTGAACTGTCCTTCCTCAACTCCGGTGTCGGTATCGTCCTCAAGGACGAGCGCAGCGGCAAGGAAGAGCTGTTCAAGTACGAAGGGGGCCTGCGTGCATTCGTTGAATACCTGAATACCAACAAGACTGCGGTCAACCAGGTGTTCCACTTCAACGTCCAGCGCGAAGATGGCATCGGCGTGGAAATCGCCCTGCAGTGGAACGACAGCTTCAACGAGAACCTGTTGTGCTTCACCAACAACATTCCACAGCGCGATGGCGGTACTCACCTGGTGGGTTTCCGTTCGGCGCTGACCCGTAACCTGAACAACTACATCGAACAGGAAGGCCTGGCGAAGAAGCATAAAGTCGCCACCACCGGTGACGATGCCCGTGAAGGCCTGACGGCGATCATTTCGGTGAAAGTGCCGGATCCGAAGTTCAGTTCCCAGACCAAGGACAAGCTGGTTTCTTCCGAAGTGAAGACCGCGGTCGAACAGGAAATGGGCAAATACTTCTCCGACTTCCTGCTGGAAAACCCCAACGAAGCCAAGCTGGTGGTCGGCAAGATGATCGACGCCGCCCGTGCCCGTGAAGCAGCGCGCAAGGCCCGTGAGATGACCCGCCGCAAAGGCGCGCTGGACATCGCCGGTTTGCCGGGCAAGCTGGCCGACTGCCAGGAAAAAGACCCTGCCTTGTCCGAACTGTACCTCGTGGAAGGTGACTCTGCTGGCGGTTCCGCCAAGCAGGGCCGCAACCGCCGCACCCAGGCCATCCTGCCGCTCAAGGGCAAGATCCTGAACGTCGAGAAGGCGCGCTTCGACAAGATGATCTCCTCCCAGGAAGTCGGCACGCTCATCACTGCGCTGGGCTGTGGCATCGGCCGCGATGAGTACAACATCGACAAGCTGCGTTATCACAACATCATCATCATGACCGACGCCGACGTCGACGGTTCGCACATCCGCACCCTGTTGCTGACGTTCTTCTTCCGTCAGTTGCCGGAGCTGATCGAGCGCGGCTACATCTATATCGCCCAGCCTCCGCTGTACAAGGTCAAGAAAGGCAAGCAAGAGCAATACATCAAAGACGACGACGCCATGGAAGAGTACATGACGCAGTCGGCCCTGGAAGATGCGAGCCTGCACCTGAACGAAGAGGCCCCAGGCATTTCCGGCGAAGCCCTTGAGCGCCTGGTCAACGACTTCCGCCTGGTGATGAAGACTCTCAAGCGCCTGTCGCGCCTGTACCCACAGGAGCTGACCGAGCACTTCATCTACCTGCCGGCTGTCAGCATGGAACAGCTGTCCGATCACGCTGCGATGCAGGATTGGCTGGCCCAGTACGAAGTTCGTCTGCGCACCGTAGAGAAGTCTGGCCTGGTGTACAAAGCCAGCCTGCGTGAAGACCGTGAGCGTAACGTCTGGCTGCCAGAGGTCGAACTGATCTCCCACGGCCTGTCCAACTACGTCACCTTCAACCGCGACTTCTTCGGCAGCAACGACTACAAGACTGTCGTCTCCTTGGGCGCGCAACTGAGCACCCTGCTGGACGAAGGCGCGTACATCCAGCGTGGTGAGCGCAAGAAAGCCGTTACCGAGTTCAAGGAAGCCCTTGAGTGGCTGATGGCCGAAAGCACCAAGCGCCACACCATCCAGCGCTATAAAGGTCTGGGTGAAATGAACCCGGACCAGCTGTGGGAAACCACCATGGACCCAGGCTCGCGCCGGATGCTGAAAGTCACCATCGAAGACGCCATCGGCGCGGACCAGATCTTCAACACCCTGATGGGTGATGCGGTCGAGCCTCGTCGTGACTTCATCGAAAGCAATGCGTTGGCGGTGTCTAACCTGGATTTCTGATCCACAGCCACCCTGCCCCAACGAAAAAGGCCAACGCATATGCGTTGGCCTTTTTTCGCCCGTTGGCCCTAACTCGCCACCGAAGCCTCACTCCCCGCCGCCACACTCTCCAACCGATACCCATACCCATAAATCGTCAGCAACTGCCAACCTCGATCCGCCGTCAGCCCGAGTTTGTTGCGCAGACGGTAGATGTGGGTGTCGAGCGGGCGCGACGAGGTCATTTCCTCGTGGGTCCAGAAGCGCTCGTAGAAATACTCCCGGGACAGTGGACGGCCCAGGTTGGCGAACAGGCAGCGGGCCAGGCGGTATTCCCGTCGGTCAGGCTGATGGGGATACCGGCGCGGGTGACGGTCAGTTCGGCGTCGTCGAATTCCAGGTCGTTGAATACCAGCACGTCGCTGGCTGGAGCACGTTGCAGGTTATGGCGTCGCAATACGGCTGTGACCCGGGCCTTGAGTTCGTTAGGCCTGAAGGGCTTGCTCACGTAGTCGTCGGCCCCGGCGTTGAGGGCCTGGACCACATCGTGCTCGCCGTCGCGGCTGGTGAGCATGATGGCGGCGGGGGGCGAGTCCATGTGCTCCCGCGTCCAGCGCAGCAGCGACAACCCGCTGATGTCGGGCAATTGCCAGTCGAGGATCAAGAGGTCGAAGGTTTCCCGGCGCAGCTGCCGCAACAGGTCTTCGCCGCGCTCAAAACTGTGCAAGGTCCAGGCTTGCTCGCCCCTGCCGGGGATTTGTTGCAGTGTCTGTTCCACCCGGCGCAGCTCGGCCGGTTCGTCATCCAGTATGGCGACACGCATGGGATGCGATTCCTTGATCTCGAGAGTAACGGACATCATCAGGGTGGCCTGCAATCTGAACAAATATTCCACTTGCCCGATGTAACCTCGGCGGGCCGATAAGTTGTCGGGTTGCAGGTCCCCTGTCGCTGGCAGTGACAATACCGGCTCATGACGCGCAGGGAAAGGTAGCAGCGCGCCACCTATCGAGTCCGCTATAGTCTTTGGTCTTCAGCCTGCTGGTGCGACACGCGACCCCCCATGAAAAAAATCCCCCGTTCCTATGTTCTGTCAGGGTGCTTATGAGCAACCAGCGTCGTCGTGAAAGCCGTGAACCGACCCAAGTCCAACGCATGTTTCGCCAATTGGTACGGGAATGGTTGTGGATAAGTCTTCTTCTATTACCGCTCACCGCGTTGTTGTCGTTCAGTACCCAGCCAACACGCCACGGGCCAGAAGCGGCGTTGTTGTCGGTGTTTGTGGTCGCTGTTGTGCTGGGGTTGCTATTGCTGCGCCCTCGCCTGGCGCTGTGGACGACAGTGGGTGGCATGAGCATGGCCCTGCTGATCAGTGTCGTACTTGCGGCTGAAGGTTGGTGGTGGTCGCCCATGGCGAGCGTGCTGGGCATCGTGTTTGGCTATCTGATCTGGAATTGGCGGCGGCTGAGCGTGGTGCTGGCCTACTTTGGCTGGGAACTGGCGCGCCTGGATGCGGAGCCCAAGGTGTTCCCCGAACGGCGTCGTGCGCCCTACACGGGCAGCGACCGCTTGCAGGGCCAGATCATGGCCCTGGAGCAAGCCATGGGGAGAACCCGGGACACCCGTCGCTTTATTGCCGATGGCCTCGAATACCTGCCGGTGGCAACAATGATCAGCGATCCCCAAGGCAAGATATTGCTGGGTAACCGCAAAGCGCGTGATCTCTTCGGCCATGGCTTGGCGGGGGGCGATGTATTGGAGCATCTCGCGCAGCTGGGTTACCCAGGACTGGAGCGCGGGGTGCCTCACCGATTATCCACATTGCCCCTGGTGGAGTTTCGCGACAGCCGGGAGCGCAGCCTGCGTCTGGAACGAGCCCCGCTATTGCCGGTTGATGGTGAGGCGCCGATAGGCTGGTTACTGAGCCTCATCGACCTGAGCGCGGAGCGCGAAGCCGAAGAGCAGCGCAGCGTCATGCTGCGTTTTTTGTCCCATGATTTGCGCGCGCCCCACTCGGCGATCCTGGCCCTGCTGGATGTGCAGCGGCATCAGAACGGAGCGAATAATCCGCTCTTCGATCAGATCGAGCGGCAGGTGCGTCGCGCCTTGGAATTGACCGACGGCTTTGTGCAACTGGCCAAGGCCGAGTCTGAGGCGTATCAATTCCAACCGACGCTGTTCGCCATGTTGGTCCTGGATGTACTTGACCAGGCGCTGCCCATCGCCCAGGCAAAACGCATCCAGTTGATTCATGAAATAGAGGATGAAGAGGCGATGGTGAGCGCGGATCAATCATTGCTGACCCGTGCCCTGTTCAATCTGCTGGAAAATGCCATCAAGTACAGCCCGCCCGACGCCTGCATTTCCCTGCAGGTTCATTGCACGTCGGGTTGGTTGACCTGCAACGTCGCCGACCAGGGCAAGGGCATCAGCGCCGAAGAACTACCGGACCTGTTCAGCCAGTATCGACGGTTTTCCTCGGCTCACGGTGTGGATGGCATTGGCTTGGGACTGTCGATGGTCAAGGCCGTGGTGGACCATCATGAGGGGAAAATCGAATGCCATAGCGTGGTAGGCAAAGGCACGACGTTCAGCCTGCGATTCCCGTTGTTGGCGGAGTAAAGATCGTCCGAACGGGGCCCGAGCCTTCGGACGATCTTGGTGCTATAAAAAACTTATGCACCTGTCGGCGGCTTTTATGTTTTTATGAAATATGTATTAAAAACAAAGACATAAAACAGAAAAGTTACGAATTTCGAAAAAACGGTGCACAGGTTATCCACAGATATCAAACAGCGGCTTGTTCCGTGGGCACTTCCGCGACAGGACCGGGTGGAAGCGAACCCATCTCCCGTTGGGTCTGTTCGTTCCAGGTTTGTACGCGTTCATTGAGCTCGGCAATGGCGCGGGGCCCGCTACCTTCGGCATACATGGGCTTGCCGATCACCACGGTGATGACGCCCGGTGTCCGGAGCCAGCCACCCTTGGGCCAGAACTTGCCGGCATTGTGTGCAATCGGCAGCACCGGCAGGTCAGCGTTTACCGCCAATGCGCTGCCACTGCGGGAGAATTTGCCGATCGTCCCGTAGGGAACACGGGTACCTTCTGGAAAGATCAAAACCCAAACCTTGTCCTTGAGTAGCTCATCACCTTTTTTCGCCACTTGCTTGAGAGCAACCTTGGGGTTGTCCCGGTCAATGGCGATGGGGCGCAGCATTGCCATGGCCCAGCCGAAGAAAGGTACGAACAGCAGCTCACGTTTGAGCACTTGGCTCAGGGGCTCGAAGTAAGCCGAAAGGAAGAAAGTCTCCCAGGTGCTCTGGTGGTTGGACTGGATCACGCACGGCCGCTCAGGCACGTTTTCGGCGCCTTTTACTTCATACCGTATCCCCAGAAAAACCTTGCTCAGCCACAGCGCGCAACGGCACCAGTACACATTGATAAAACGGTAGCGCGTCCTGAACGACATGAAAGGCGCTACAAAAAAACTCAACGTGCACCACAACAACGAACTGGTGCCCAGCAGCAGGTAAAAGAGAAAGGTTCTGATGGCCTGCAATATCGACATAGCGGCATTTACCGTTGCGGGCAGTGCCCGACTGTTTAAGCGCTTCCCGAACAGTCCTTGATCAGGATGTCTTGGGAGCTCTAATTGTGGATAAGTTCAGCGGCAATCGCCGCCAAGTCTTCAAAAATCAGGGTGCCCACCGGCAGGGTCTTGCCCAGAGTCTTCTCGCCTTTGCCGGTCTTTACCAAAACGGGCTGACAATCGACGGCCTTGGCCGCCTCCAGGTCACCCAGGCTGTCGCCGACGAACCACACTCCCGCCAGCGTTACATCGTAGTGAGCGGCAATGGTTTTCAACATGCCCGGCTTGGGCTTGCGGCAATCACAACCTTCGTCCGGCCCGTGCGGGCAGTAGACGATCAGCCCGACTTCACCGCCCTGCTCGGCCACCAATGCGCGCAAGCGCTCATGCATGGCCTCAAGGACCGCGAGGTCGTAGTAACCGCGGGCAACGCCCGACTGGTTGGTGGCAACCGCCACCGTCCAGCCGGCCTTGCTCAACTGCGCGATGGCTTCGATCGAACCGGGGAGCGGCAACCACTCCTCCACCGATTTGATATAAGCGTCGGAGTCGTGGTTGATCACTCCGTCCCGATCGAGAATCAGCAGTTTCAACAGCAGCCCCTCAACCCAGCATGGAAATGTCGGCAATATTGAGGAACAGGCCCCGCAGGCGCGCCAGCAGTGCATAGCGATTCTTGCGAACATCTTCGTTGTCCGCATTCACCATCACGGCTTCAAAGAACGCATCGACAGGATCGCGCAGTGCTGCCAGGCGTGCCAGCGCTTCGGCATACTCGCGCTTTTCCATCAGCGGTTGCACGGACGTAGACGCCTGCTGGATAGCCGAGTTGAGTGAGAACTCCACGGCGTTATCAAAGTACCGCGCCTCAGGTACGGCGAAAATTGTAGGCTCGGCCTTGCTCAGCAGATTCGACACCCGCTTGTTCACCGCCGCCAGCGCTGCTGCTTCCGGCAGTTGGCGGAAAGCCTGCACCGCTTGGACGCGCTGGTCGAAGTCCAGGGCCGAACCGGGCTTGAGGGCACGCACCGACAGATAGGTGGCGACATCGACGCCTTCGTCTTCATAACGCGCACGCAGGCGGTCGAAGATGAATTCCAGCACCGCGTCGGCCAGACCGGCAGACTTGACCTTGCTGCCGAACGCATTGACGGCGAACGCCACAGCGTCGTTCAGGTCCAGGTCCAGTTGCTTGTCGATCAGGATCCGCAGCACACCCAACGCCGCGCGACGCAGGGCGTACGGGTCTTTGCTGCCGGTAGGCAACATGCCGATGCCGAAGATACCCACCAGGGTGTCGAGCTTGTCGGCGATGGCCACGGCCGCACCGGTCAGGGTGGTCGGCAGTTCAGCGCCGGCACCGCGGGGCATGTACTGCTCGTTCAGCGCCAGGGCCACGTCTTGCGGCTCGCCGTCGTTGAGGGCGTAGTAGTAACCGGCAACGCCTTGCATCTCCGGGAACTCACCGACCATTTCGGTGGACAGGTCGCACTTGGACAGGATGCCGGCACGAGCCGCGCGCTGGGCGTCGCCGCCAATGCGTGGAGCGATGAAAGCAGCCAGTTTCGAAACGCGCTCGGCCTTGTCGTAGACGCTGCCGAGTTTTTCCTGGAACACCACGTTCTGCAGGCGTTCGTTGAAGCTTTCCAGCGGTTGCTTCTTGTCCTGCTTGAAGAAGAACTCGGCGTCCGTCAGGCGCGGGCGAACGACTTTCTCGTTACCGGCGATGATCTGCTGCGGGTCCTTGCTTTCGATGTTGGCGACGGTGATGAAGCGCGGCAGCAACTTGCCTTCAGCGTCCAGCAGGCAGAAATACTTCTGGTTGTCCTGCATGGTGGTGATAAGCGCTTCCTGCGGCACTTCAAGGAAACGTTCCTCGAACGAGCACACCAGCGGCACTGGCCATTCCACCAGCGCGGTCACTTCGTCCAGCAGACTTGGCGGCACGATGGCGGTGCCTTCCTGCTGGGTGGCCAACTCTTCGGTGCGCTTGCTGATCAGTTCGCGACGCTCGTTGGCGTCAGCCAATACGTAGGCGGAACGCAGGTCGGCCAGGTAATTGGCCGGCGAGGTGATGCGCACGCTCTGCGGATGATGGAAGCGGTGACCGCGGGAATCGCGACCGGCCTTCTGGGCCAGGATCGTGCAGTCGATGACTTGGTCACCGAGCAGCATCACCAGCCATTGGGTCGGACGCACGAACTCTTCCTTGCGCGCGGCCCAGCGCATGCGCTTGGGAATCGGCAGGTCGTTCAGGGAATCTTCGACGATGGTCGGCAACAGGCTGGCGGTCGGCTTGCCCTTGATGCTCTGGCTATAGCGCAGCTTCGGACCGCTCTGGTCGATTTCGCTCAGGTCCACGCCACACTTCTTGGCGAAACCGAGGGCGGCTTGGGTTGGGTTGCCGTCGGCATCGAACGCGGCCTGGCGTGGCGGGCCGTCGAGGTTGATGCTGCGGTCCGGCTGCTGGGTCGCCAGGGCGGTGATCAGCACGGCCAAACGACGCGGCGCGGCGTAGACATGCTTGGCTTCGAAGTTCAGGCCAGCGGCTTGCAGGCCCTTCTCGATACCGGCCAGGAACGCATCGGCCAGGGTGTTCAGGGCTTTGGGTGGCAGTTCTTCGGTGCCCAGTTCAACCAGAAAATCTTGAGCACTCATTGTGCAGCCTCCAGCTTAGCCAACACTTCATCACGCAAATCCGGGGTCGCCATCGGGAAGCCCAGCTTGGCACGGGCCAGCAGGTAGGCTTGCGCAACGGAACGCGCCAGGGTGCGTACACGCAGGATGTATTGCTGGCGCGCAGTCACGGAAATCGCCCGGCGTGCGTCCAGCAGGTTGAAGGTGTGGGACGCCTTCAACACCATTTCATAGCTCGGCAACGGCAGCGGCTGGTCCAGTTCGATCAGGCGCTTGGCTTCGCTTTCATAGAAATCGAACAACTCGAACAGCTTGTCGACGTTGGCGTGTTCGAAGTTGTAGGTCGATTGCTCCACTTCGTTCTGGTGGAACACGTCGCCGTAGGTCACTTTGCCGAACGGGCCATCGGCCCATACCAGGTCGTAGACCGAGTCCACGCCTTGCAGGTACATGGCCAGACGTTCCAGGCCATAGGTGATTTCGCCGGTCACCGGGTAGCACTCGATGCCACCCGCTTGCTGGAAATACGTGAACTGGGTCACTTCCATGCCGTTGAGCCAGACTTCCCAGCCCAGGCCCCAGGCGCCCAGGGTTGGCGATTCCCAGTTGTCTTCAACGAAACGAATGTCGTGCACCAGCGGGTCGAGGCCGACGTGCTTGAGCGAGCCCAAGTACAGCTCCTGGAAGTTTTCCGGGTTCGGTTTCAGGACCACCTGGAACTGGTAGTAGTGCTGCAGACGGTTCGGGTTTTCGCCGTAGCGGCCGTCAGTCGGGCGGCGGCTGGGCTGCACATAAGCGGCGTTCCAGGTTTCCGGGCCGATGGCACGCAGAAACGTGGCAGTGTGGAAAGTGCCGGCGCCTACTTCCATATCGTAGGGCTGAAGTACCACGCAACCTTGCTCGGCCCAGTATTGCTGGAGGGCGAGGATCAAGTCTTGGAAGGTACGCACGGCTGGCGTAGGCTGGCTCACGAAATTCACCTGTTTCTTGGGCTGCGATTTAAAGAGCGGGAGTATACCCGATTCGTTCGTGCGCACGCCCCCTGGAGCCTTATGCCACGCTGCTTTTGGTGTTCTGACGATCCTTTGTACATGGCTTATCACGATCAGGAGTGGGGCACGCCGCTGCGCGATGCGCAGGGTTTGTTCGAGTTGCTTTTGCTCGAAGGGTTCCAGGCCGGGCTGTCCTGGATCACCGTTTTGCGCAAACGCGAGCGCTACCGGCAGGTGCTGTTCGGCTTTGACGTGCAGCGCGTGGCGCAGATGAGCGATGCAGAAATCGACGAGCTGATGCTCGACCCCGGCATCATCCGCAACCGCCTCAAGCTCAATGCGGCCCGGCGCAATGCCCAAGCCTGGCTGGCCCTGGAGGATCCGGTGGCGTTCCTCTGGTCGTTCGTGGACGGCAAGCCGGTCATCAACCACTTCAAGGACCGCTCCGAAGTGCCGGCCATCACGCCCCAGGCCGTGCAGATGAGCAAGGGCCTGGAAAAAGCCGGCTTCACCTTTGTCGGGCCGACCATTTGTTACGCCTTGATGCAGGCCTCGGGAATGGTCATGGACCACACCCAGGACTGCGACCGCTACGCGGAGCTGGCAAACGGCGGTTAGAATAGCCGGCTCGCAACACGCCCATGAATTCAGGAGTGACCTGTGGATAAGTTGAAAGGCGCCTTGCTGGTCGGCGCTCTGCGGTTGTTTGCGATGCTGCCTTGGCGCGCGGTGCAGGCGTCGGGTTCGGCCATCGGCTGGCTCATGTGGAAGCTGCCCAATCGTTCCCGCGACGTGGTGCGGATCAACCTCGCCAAGTGTTTCCCCGAGATGGACCCGGCCGAGCGCGAACGCCTGGTGGGCCAAAGCCTCAAGGACATCGGCAAATCCCTGACTGAAAGCGCCTGCGCCTGGATCTGGCCGGCCCAGCGTTCCATCGACCTGGTGCGGGAAGTCGAAGGCCTGGACGTATTAAAAGAAGCGCTCGCTTCCGGCAAAGGCGTGGTGGGCATCACCAGCCACCTGGGCAACTGGGAAGTGCTCAACCACTTCTATTGCAGCCAGTGCAAACCGATCATTTTCTACCGTCCGCCCAAGCTCAAAGCGGTGGATGAATTGCTGCGCAAACAGCGCGTGCAACTGGGCAACAAAGTCGCGGCGTCGACTAAGGAAGGTATCCTCAGCGTCATCAAAGAGGTCCGAAAGGGCGGTCAAGTGGGCATTCCCGCCGACCCGGAACCGGCCGAGTCTGCCGGTATCTTCGTCCCCTTCTTCGCCACCCAGGCCCTGACCAGCAAGTTCGTACCGAACATGCTCGCCGGTGGCAAGGCCGTCGGCGTATTCCTCCACGCCCTGCGCCTGCCGGACGGCTCCGGCTACAAAGTCATCCTCGAAGCCGCCCCAGACGCCATGTACAGCACCGACACCGAAACCGCCTGCGCCGCCATGAGCCAGGTTGTGGAGCGTTATGTACGCGCCTACCCGAGCCAGTACATGTGGAGCATGAAACGCTTCAAAAAACGCCCGCCAGGCGAGGCGCGGTGGTACTGAAGGCCTGTTGCTGCATATGAGTGACACAGGGATTTGTGGTGAATGCAGGATATGCGAACACCCAAGAACCCATGTGGGAGCCGAGCTTGCTCGCGATGACGGCGGCCCATTCAACATCAGTGCAAGCTGAACCACCGCTATCGCGAGCAAGCTCAGCTCCCACGGGGATTTGTGATGGATGCGATATCTGTGAACAACCCGGAAAAACTGTGGGAGCGAGCCTGACAGACAACACATATCCAACCGAACGGCTCACCCTGTGGCGAGGGAGCTAGCTCCCGCTGGGCTGCGCAGCAGCCCCAACCAAGCTGACACATTCTTTCAGGCACAGAGGTCTATTTTTCCAAGCACAGTGCGGGCTGAATGTCCTAATCTCGCCTAGCCCCAATCAGCCAAGGACGCGTCAATGGGCATTCGAGGTAATGACCGCCAGATCGACAACATCGAGCTCAATGTCAGCGACATCGCCCGAAGCAAAGCCTTCTATGCGAGCGCATTCGGCTGGAGTTTCGTCGACTACGGCCCGACCTACACCGAATTCAGCGACGGTCGTCTGACCGGTGGCTTCACGACCGGTGAACCTGTGCGCCCAGGCGGCCCGTTAATCATCCTGTACGCGGATGACCTTGAAGGCACCCAACTCAGACTCAAGGCCGCTGGGGCGATCATCAGCCGTGAAGTGTTCGATTTCCCCGGTGGCCGACGTTTTCACTTTATCGATCCGGATGGCTATGAGCTGGCGGTGTGGTCGGCTTCCTGATGGCTGATTGATCACGAGGAGGCGCAAAGCCTCAATCGTGTCCATGATTAAGGACCTGCGATATCGGTGACGTTGGAATGGCAAAGCCATCTCTAAATCCGTCGGATTACCGTCCGTTCAGAAATATCGCACTTCCTCTGGTTCATTAATCAAGGAGTCCCCTCATGAAAATCGACTTCACCGGACGCCACGTCTTAGTCACCTGCTCCTCCAGCGGCATTGGTTTCGCCACAGCCAAAGGCTTCCTCGAGTCCGGCGCCCACGTGGTCATCAATGGTCGCAGCGAGAGCAGCGTGGAGGACGCGTTGCAGCGGTTGGGCGACCTTGCTTCAAATGCCGCTGGCTTTGTGGGTGACCTTAGTCATGAGGCTGGCTGCCAGGCACTGATCGCCAAGCACCCAAGCTTCGATATCGTCATCAACAACCTGGGCATTTTCAAACAGGAAGACTTTTTCGAAACGCCGGACAGCGAATGGCAGCGCTTTTTCGAAACCAACGTGATGTCGGGCGTGCGGGTTTCCAGGGCCTACGCGCCGGGCATGGTCGAGCGCGGTTGGGGGCGGATTGTGTTTGTCTCGTCGGAATCGGGTCTGAACATCCCCGCCGACATGATCCACTACGGCTTTACCAAAACCGCCCAACTGTCCATTGCTCGCGGCCTGGCCAAGCGCCTCGCCGGCACCGGCGTTACGGTGAATTCGGTACTGCCTGGGCCGACGCTTTCCGAAGGAGTTGCCCAGATGCTCCAGGCAGACGTCGAGCGCAGCGGGGAAAGCCTGGAAAAAAGTCGCGGCGGATTTCGTCAACCAGCACCGTAGCACCTCGATCATCCAGCGTGCGGCGCGCGTCGAGGAAGTCGCCAACATGATCATCTATGCCAGCTCGGAACAGGCCTCGGCCACCACCGGTGCGGCGTTGCGTGTGGATGGTGGGGTGGTGGATAGCATCGTTTAGGGCCCTATGACACGTTGCAAAAAAACGCCGCTTCCTCATGAGAGATAAGCGGCGTTTTTTCTTTTGGAAGCAACATGGGTTGATTTGACCCGTTTTCGGAGCGTTGAAGGGTTTGTTCAGCCTACCCGGTTTTCGATCAAGCGATCCGAGCCGCCTTCGGCTAAACGTTTTTCGATCAGTCGATCCGAACCACCTTCAGCGACACGTTTATCGATCAGCCGATCTGAACCACCTTCAGCGACACGTTTATCGATCAGCCGATCCGAACCGCCTTCGGCTACACGTTTTTCGATCAGCCGATCCGAACCACCTTCGGCGACACGTTTATCGATCAGCTGATCCGAACCACCTTCAGCGACACGTTTATCGATCAGCCGATCCGAACCGCCTTCAGCGACACGTTTATCGATCAGCCGATCCGAACCACCTTCGGCGACACGTTTATCGATCAGCCGATCCGAACCACCTTCAGCGACACGTTTATCGATCAGCCGATCCGAACCGCCTTCGGCGACACGTTTATCGATCAGCCGGTCCGAGCCGCCTTCGGCGACACGTTTATCGATCAGTCGATCCGAACCGCCTTCGGCGACACGTTTATCGATCAGCCGATCCGAACCACCTTCAGCGACACGTTTTTCGATCAGCCGGTCCGAGCCGCCCTCAGCGACCGTAGGTTGAACAAAAGAAGTTGCGAATGCATTGCCGAGCGCCAGTGCGAGAAGCGAGCCAACAAGCGTTTTGTTGAAAGTGTTCATGTCCTGATCCTTTTTATTCGTAGATGAAGTGAGTTAGACGGTGACGTGCAAACGGACGTCGACGTTGCCGCGTGTCGCGTTGGAGTACGGGCAGACCTGGTGAGCCGCGTCGACCAGCGCTTGAGCATCGGCTTGATCCAGACCCGGCAGATTGATGTGCAGGTCAATGTCCAGACCGAAACCGCCAGGGATCTGGCCGATGCCGACGTGTGCCGTGATTGAGGCGTCAGCAGGGATGCTGCGTTTGCTTTGGCTGGCGACAAACTTCAATGCGCCGATGAAGCAGGCCGAGTAACCGGCGGCGAACAACTGCTCAGGGTTGGTGGCTTCACCACCGGCGCCGCCCAGGGCTTTTGGTGTGGCCAGTTTCACGTCGAGAATCTTGTCGCTGGAAACAGCACGGCCATCACGGCCACCGGTGGAGGTTGCGACTGCGGTATAGAGAACGTTCATGGTGTTTCCTCGCTTACTGATTGGTTTGATCGATTTGGTTTGCGCTAAATGTTTGTGCGCTAACCAGTTGAGATAAAATTAACGGACAAATAGTTTGCGCGCAAGATAAATTTTTGAAAATTTGCCGAATTTGAATTAACCAGTTGATCCGAAAGGAAATTTATTTTTAAGCGCCGCCGTGTCGACAGAGCGTGTGGGCCGCGAAGTGATTCAAAGGGAAGGAGGTGCTAGGGGGTATCAGCAGGGCCAGCGCAATTGCAGACCTTCGGAGAAAGGGCGTTCAAAGTAGAATGATGGGCTTCTCGATCATTCCCACGCTCCTGCGTGGGAATGCCGCCAGGGACGCTCCGCGTTCCGCTTTTGGAAGGTGATGCAGAGCGTGGACACGATCAAATTCCAACTGATGATGTAAGCCAATCCGACTAAGCAACAGCCACTCGATTACGCCCCAAGGCCTTTGCTCGATACAGAGCTTTGTCCGCATCGTTCATCAGGCTGTGAAGGTCCTTATTACAAGCCTCCGTCGACGCGACGCCGAGGCTGGCTGATATGCAGTGAACAGGCTCGATCATCAAACCCGCAATCGTATCGATGAGCTGTTCTGCAATTTGGGTAGCGACTTCGATGGAAGTGTCCGGAAGCAGGATGGCGAACTCTTCCCCGCCTAGCCGACCATGAATATCCGTTCCCCGAAACGACGAACTGATGACCGCCCCCATCTGGCGCAGAACCTGATCCCCCACCTGATGGCCGTAGGTGTCGTTGATGTGCTTGAAGTGATCCATGTCCAGCATGACGGCGCACAACCCTACTCGCTTGGCCTTGCATTCGTCGTAGAGCTGTTGGGCATGCTCGAAAAAAGCCCGACGGCTCTTCAGGCCGGTCAATTCATCGGTTTGGGCTGCGCGAGTTGAAATGCTGTTGGCCTGTTCCATTTCGCGGGTGAGTCGAAAAGCGGTTTCCAGTGCCTGGGACATTTTGTGTGTAGCGCGGGCGGCAAATGCTGCGAACACCAAAATCGAGAGTGCGATGCCCACTTGAATCGGCGACGGTTGAAACAGCAGCCAGGCGGTGCACGGCAACAGCACCAGGCCAATGGAGACGAGAGTCATATCACGGTAGGCGGAGTAGCAGGACACCGCGCTGACGGACATGCCGACAGTAAAAAGCATGACCAATGCCTGGGACAACAGATCGTCCGCCGGCATGACCGCTAATGCGCCTCCTCCCCAGATGCTGGCGGACAATACCAGTGTGATCCAGTATTTGCGCTCCCAGCGTTGGGGGGTGCGCTCGCTTTCGTCGCTGCGAACATAGGCAACGAACAACGAAATGCGCAACAGCGTCGAGCCAGTCAAGATGGCCAACCACCAAAAGATGACGCTGTGTTCAAAGCGATCCCAGCACAGCCAACACAGCATGATGGCAGCGAGGTAGCTCCCGAACACCGCAGAAACCGATTGGCGAAACAGTTGCTGCAGTCGGTCAGTTCGCACCTGCTCGGCTATGAAGAAAGCCTGGTCATTCCGAGATCCTGGGCAGTCCATGTGATCCACCTGATCGTGACGCAACTGAAAGAGAGCGATTGTGGCACCCTGCCAGTAAGGCGAACAACTGAATTACACCCACAGTCCCGATATCCCGATTAAACCGAACCCCGTGGCGAGGGAGCTTGTTCCCGCTGGGCTGCGAAGCAGCGCCAACCATTCCTACAGACAAATCGCATCGTCTGCTTTACCGGATCAGGCAGGCATCAATCCCGCCTCCTGATAGCTCGATATCAAATCATCGAACAGGCTCACATCCGCCCGAGTTCGCGCGATTAACTGAGCACCAGCCACAGCGGTGTAAATAGCGAGGGCTCGGCGTTCACATTCTTGCGTGCTGCCAGTTCCGGCATCTGCCAATACCTGGGCAAGCCACGTTACGTTACCGTCCACAAAGGTCCTGATCTCTCGCGACACCTCATCGGGAAGGTCTTCGTATTCGGCTGCCATGAAGCTGGACAGACAAAGCTTGTTGCCGTCCTGAAGCGACGTTCGAAAAATGGCGGCGTACAGCTGCACGCACTCCTTAGGATCGGTATTGCCGGCCCGGATCCCTTCAAGCACCCGCCGCGTGTCCTGCCAGTAGCGTTCAGCAACCGCCGCGGCCAGGCCGGCCTTGCTCGGGAAGTGGTAATAAATGCTGGCGTTCTTGATGCCCACCTCTTCGGCAATGTTACGGAAATTTATCCCATTGTAACCGTGCAGTTGTGCAGCGGATTTCGCTGCCGCCAAGATGGCTTCTCGAGCATTTTCGTTCACGTTTTGGCCTCGTTTCGAAATTCGATTCACTCATGTCGTCGCGATTCTACGCCCGGATTTGCTTACCTGCCAATTGTCAGGTAGGGGGTTGACAGCGCCCGATCTCCAGCTCAATCTTTTACCTACCAATTGACAGGCAGGTAACCGAATCATGACATCTTCACAACAGAGCGCTGATGTTTACACCGTTCCTACGATGAAAATTTACGATTGGTTCAACGGCCCTTACCCCGCCCGAGTGCGCATAGCGCTGGCGGAGAAGGGATTGCTCTCGAAAATCGAATTCGTGTCGGTGAATCTCTGGAGCGGCGAACATAAGCAACCCGAGTTCCTGGCCCTCAATTACTCCGGGACACTGCCCGTGCTGGAGCTGAGCGATGGGACGCTGATTGCCGAGTGCACGGCGATTACCCAATACCTGGATAGCCTGGTCGGCGAACCGACGCTGACGGGCGAAACACCTGTTGAAAAAGGCCTCATCCACATGATGACCAAACGCGCCGAGATCGAGTTTCTCGATGCGGTCAGCATGTACTTCCACCATGCAACGCCGGGCCTGGGCCCAAAGGTCGAGCTGTACCAGAATGCAGAATGGGGCGGCCGAATGGGCGACAAGGCGATCAGAGGCATGCGCTATTTCGACAACCTGCTCAAAGACCGGCCTTTTGTAGCGGGTGACAAGTTCTCGATGGCCGATATTGCGGTGCTGGGCGGCATGATCTTCGCCTCGCTGGTGCAGCTCTCCGTTCCTGAAGAATGTGTCGCATTGCGCGCATGGCATGCCAGGATGCAGGAACGTCCCAGCGTGCAGACATGGCGTGCCATGGTCGAGCGTGGCGTTGAGCCGCGATAGCGGGTAAACCCGCCAGAGAAAAACCCAACGCTTTAGGTCGGGTTTTTCCTGGGTATTCCGACCCGCAAGTGAGTCACGGGTGCAAAAGGGGTGGAGCGTAATCTTGAAAGAGCACGAGCAAGCCCGACGTGCTCATTGTTTACGGGTCACTCGACTTGCGACAGCTTAGCGTCGTCGCAACCGGCAGCACGGCACTCGCGCTCGACAGCCTTGAGTATGACGATACGCGCCTCGGTCTTCTCATTGGCACAGTCCAGGTAGAGCAGGCCATCGTTGGAACAGGCGTTGTCACGGATTTTGATCCACTGGATTTGAGCGGCTTTCACTTTTTTCTTTTGCTCCGGGTTCAGAGCACTCATCGTCTTCTTGTATTGCTCGTTGATTTCCTGATCCGACTGAACCATTTTCAGCGACGCGCAATAGGTCCTGTCATAGGCGTTTCTAGGGTTATCGCAACTCATCGCAGATGCCGATGCTGATGCCATTGCCAGCAATGTCCCAACCAACAAAGACTTGATCACTCACTTCACTCCCTGAATGCCCTCTATTCATTAGAGGTCGCGGCGGGGAATTTATCATGAGGGTTGTAGAACAATGAAGCAGATCCTAGGGCTTATTCGGCCTGAACAACGGGCAAATGCTGCTAGGGGTTGGGGAGCAAGTGATTTCTGAAAAAGGCTGCGTAGCTCTCGCCGCCCTCACCGATGCGACTGTCCCGACCAAAGTCGGCGCGCCCGTAGCCCCCTCCACCCCTGCGACTGCAAAGCGGACCCGAAAGACAAGCAACCACCACTCCCCGTCCGCCAGGCTACCCAACCTTGCGCCTTTGCCTACAACTACGCCAGCATCCGCCCGTTTATGCGCCTTGTCCTCGGGGGTCTACGTTCCGCTTCGGGCCGGCAACTAGCGCACTGTAACTTTCCTAAAGTTGCCGAGGCTCAGCCGCGCAGCCTCGATAATCTCAGGACTGTTTACTTCTTCTAAGATCCGTAGAGCATTATTTTAATACCGAGGATGACTACCAAATTCGAAGACCATCATGTTTGCAAAGTACTTGTCCAAATCAAGTAAGTCCCGACAGGTACTACCTTCATAATAAAGTAAGCCGGAGCCGCGATGGTTTGTATTGTTAAGTTTATCGCACTTTTTGGTGTTTCGGACTAAAGCTATACACAAAGCGGCCGATATTTTGCGTGAGCTTTATATAGTTGCATAACGAACGAAAAATCACATAGGGAGTACAAAATGTCGTGGGGTTCAGTCAATGCATTTCATATATATGCAACTGTTGGTGTGGGCATCTGCTCCGTATCCTTAATGTTTCTTATACGTGATCCAAAAACACCGAAGTGGTTAGATGTTGCAGTTGCAATTACCCTACTGCTATTGGCGGCACTTTTTTTAGGCTTGGTACAGTCTATTTTTAATATTTTGCCAGAGGACACAATTAGCGATAGAGATTTAAAAAGTGAGTATCAAGTAGCGCTTTATGTTATTCCGTTCTTCACGGCTGGTCTTGCGACTAATCTGTTATCAAATATTATTTTGAACCAGCGCGACTACACAGATACGATGAGCTTCTATGAGGCTGCACGAAGGACAGCTTGGTTTATCTGGATTGCTTTTCTCACTTCGACCTTTGTGGGGCTACTTATGTATGTGGGGTACAAGCAAATAGAGAAATGGTCTATAAGCCGATAATTAAATAAGTTGGAAAAATGTTGCCTGTCCGATTTCTGATTATCGATGAAAATGGAACAGGTAGATTGTGGTGGGGGAATTGTATTTATGCTTTGCCTCATTCGAACTGCAATAAACGATGTCGCAAGGATCGCTTATGAGAAACTCAAAAAAAGTAGCGTTGCTTTCAATTGCTTTATCTTCTTTTGCTTTAACTTGGGTCTGTTTTAAATCATTTCCTCTCTCAAGTGTAACCGCTGCTTGGTTAAATCTCGGGGCAGGCTTATTGGCTATACTTGCTATTATGTGTGTCGCTAGTGAGTATTTTTCACCTCCAAAGCCAGGAGATAATATACGAGCGCCGGATAAATTCACCCGAGTAACAGCTGGACTAACGGGTCTTGCATCAGGCGTATTTTGGGTTGCAAGTGCCTGGTATGGAATTTTTCCACCACCCGCGTAACTACTTGATCTATTCCTCTCACTGAGTGGAAGTAAACTTCCTGCCCATCGTCCCATCGACATTCCAAACCAAAAAACGGGCCTGCATTCCCACGCAGCCCCGTTTTTTTTTTACCACCCGATCAGATCAAAACGCCGGCAAAACCGCCCCTTTGTACTTCTCAAGAATAAAAGCCTTCACTTCCGGCGTATGCAGCGCCGCCGCCAGCTTCTTCATCGCCTCACTGTTCTTGTCGTCCTCACGGGCAACCAGAATATTCACATACGGCGAGTCGTTCCCTTCAATCACCAACGCATCCTTGGACGGATCAAGCTTGGCCTCCAACGCATAGTTGGTATTGATCAACGCCAGATCCACCTGAGTCAGCACCCGCGGAATGGTCGCGGCTTCCAGCTCACGGAACTTCAAATCCTTCGGGTTCTCAACAATGTCCTTGGTCGTCGACAGGATGTTGTTGGAATCCTTCAGCGTGATCACCCCGTGCTTCGCCAGCAGCAACAGCGCACGGCCGCCGTTGGTGGCGTCGTTAGGGATGACCACGTTGGCACCGCCTGGCACTTCTGCCAGTGTCTTGAACTTGCTGGAGTACGCGCCCAAAGGTTCCAGGTGCACGCCGGTCACGCTCACCAGGTGGGTGCCCTTGGCTTTGTTGAACTCATCCAGGTATGGCTGGTGCTGGAAGAAGTTGGCGTCCAGGCGCTTTTCGGCGACTTGGACGTTCGGCTGGATGTAGTCGGTGAAGACTTTGACCTTGAGGTCGACGCCTTCTTTGGCCAGGGCCGGTTTGACGAATTCGAGGATTTCCGCGTGCGGCACCGGCGTCGCCGCGACGGTCAGGGTCTCGGCGGCGTGGACGGAAAATGCTGCGGCGGCAGCGAAGGCAACCAGTAGTTTTTTCATTCAGCTAACTCCTTGTGGGGCGCCCGCTCTTGGCGCCTGCCAGCGAATGGCCGGCTCATGGTTTATTGGCCGCGAGGCCTTACTTTCTAGAGAAATGCACAACCAGTTTGTCGCCCACGGTTTGCAGGACCTGGACCAGCACCAGCAGCAACACCACCGTGACCACCATCACATCGGTCTGGAAGCGCTGGTAACCGAAACGGATCGCCAGGTCACCCAAACCACCGGCACCGACCACACCGGCCATGGCCGTGTAGGACACCAGCGTAATCGCTGTCACCGTAATCGCGGCAAAAATGCCTGGACGGGCTTCCGGCAGCAAGGCGTTGACGATGATCTGCCGCGTGGTCGCGCCCATGGCCTGGGTCGCTTCGATGATGCCGCGATCGACTTCGCGCAAGGCGGTTTCCACCAGGCGGGCGAAGAACGGTGTTGCGCCGACCACCAGTGGCGGAATCGCGCCGGCCACGCCCAGGGAGGTGCCGGTGATCAATACCGTGAACGGGATCATCACGATCAACAGGATGATGAACGGCAGCGAGCGCAAGATGTTGACGATCAGCGACAGCAGCGCATAAACGCCGCGGGCTTCGAGCAACTGGCGCGGGCTGCAGAGGAATAACAACACGCCCAGCGGCAGGCCGAGTAGCACGGTGAAAAGCAGCGAGCCAAAGAGCATCAGCAGGGTGTCGCCGGTCGCCAGCCAGATTTCCAGCCAATCGATGTTGGCGAAGAATGAATTCAACAGTTCCATCAGCGCAGCACCTCCATGTGGACGTCAGCCGCGGTGAAGCGGGCGAATGCCGCCTCCATGTCACCGCCGGTGACGGCGAGGGTCAGTTGCCCGTAGGGAGTGTCTTTGATGCGGTCGATACGACCGGCCAGAATGCTGTAGTCCACGCCGGTTTCCCGGGCGACGGTGCCGAGCAATGGCGCGTAGGTCGCTTCGCCTTGGAACGTCAGGCGCACGATGCGCCCTGGTACGTGGGCAAAGTCGTCGCGCTGTTCGCTTTCGTCGATCTGCTCGTCTTCCTGGACGAAACGCTTGGTGGTCGGGTGCTTGGGATGCAAGAAGACCTCGGCCACGGGTCCTTGCTCGACGATCACGCCGGCGTCCATCACCGCCACTTCATCGCAGACGCGGCGGATCACGTCCATTTCATGGGTGATCAGCACGATGGTCAGCTTCAGCTCGCGGTTGATTTCCGCCAGCAGTTGCAACACCGATGCGGTGGTTTGTGGGTCCAGTGCGCTGGTGGCTTCGTCGCACAGCAGGATCTTGGGCTTGGTCGCCAGGGCGCGGGCGATGCCGACGCGCTGCTTCTGGCCACCGGACAACTGCGCCGGGTATTTTTTGGCGTGGTCGGACAAGCCCACCCGCGCTAGCAATTCGGCGACGCGCTGGTCGATTTCGCTGCGGGACAATTCACCCGCCAGCGTCAGTGGCAGCGCCACGTTGTCGGCCACGGTCTTGGACGCCAGCAAATTGAAGTGCTGGAAAATCATCCCGACCTGCTGACGGAAACGCCGCAAGCCGCCGGCGTCCAGGGCAGTGACTTCCTCGCCGTCGACGATAATCTTGCCGCCGCTGGAGTCTTCCAGGCGATTGATCAGGCGCAACAGGGTACTTTTTCCCGCACCGGAATGGCCAATCAGGCCGAACACCTGACCGTTCTCAATCGTCAGACTGGTCGGGTGCAGGGCGGGGATATCCCTACCGGCGACCCGGTAGGTTTTATGGACGTTTTGAAACTCGATCACGTAGCGAACCTTGTGGGGCGCGTTGGAAAAGGATCAGCGGTTAGCCGGGCGCGCATTTTAGCCTGTCCGTATAGAGGTTCTTAGCATTTATTTGCGATTGAACCAGCCATTTGGCAATAAGGCGATCAAAGGACATAAAAAAGGAACGCGGCGAACCGGTATCGGTCACTCACTAAGCAACTCGAAAATGCCCGGGTACCGTGCCTGCGGCATCGAACTCAAGAGTCCTGGCCACGGCGGGGATCGCAACGAGGAGTTATGTCTGATGAGTACCAACAAGCCCACCGGCACCGAAAGCCAACTGGCCGGGACCGACACGCTGGATCGCGGCAACACCAATGCCAAGCTTGAAAGCCTGGAACAGTTTCGCTCCGACGCCACCGAGCAGGCGCTACGCACCAATCAGGGCGTGAAGATTGCCGACAACCAGAACACCCTCCGGGTCGGGGCGCGCGGGCCTTCATTGCTGGAAGACTTCATCATGCGTGAGAAGATCACGCATTTTGACCATGAGCGCATCCCGGAGCGTATTGTCCACGCCCGCGGCACCGGCGCCCATGGCTACTTTCAGAGTTATGAAGCGCATTCGGCGCTGACCAAGGCTGGTTTCCTACAGGATCCGAGCAAAAAAACGCCGGTATTTGTGCGTTTTTCCACGGTGCAAGGTCCACGAGGATCCGGCGACACCGTGCGAGATGTGCGGGGCTTTGCGGTGAAGTTCTTTACCGACGAAGGCAACTTCGACCTGGTGGGCAACAACATGCCGGTGTTTTTCATCCAGGATGCGGTGAAGTTTCCAGACTTCGTTCATGCAGTGAAACCCGAACCCCACAATGAAATTCCCACGGGCGGTTCGGCCCACGACACCTTCTGGGATTTTGTCTCGCTGGTGCCGGAGTCGGCCCATATGGTGATTTGGGCCATGTCTGACAGGGCCATTCCCAAGAGCCTGCGGTCCATGCAGGGTTTCGGCGTACACACCTTCCGCATGATCAACGCCGAGGGCCGGAGCAGCTTCGTCAAATTCCACTGGCGCCCCACAGTCGGCACCTGTTCGCTGGTGTGGGACGAAGCGCAGAAGCTCGCCGGTAAAGATACCGACTACCACCGTCGCGATCTTTGGGAATCGATCGAGATGGGGGACTACCCGGAATGGGAATTTGGCGTACAAATTGTCCCCGAGGAAGACGAGCATAAGTTCGACTTCGACCTCCTCGACCCCACCAAGCTCATTCCCGAAGAGCTCGTTCCCATCACGCCCCTGGGCAAGATGGTATTGAACCGCAACCCGGATAACTTCTTTGCCGAGGTCGAGCAAGTCGCGTTCTGCCCTGGGCATATCGTGCCTGGCATCGATTTCACCAATGATCCGCTGCTGCAAGGCCGGCTGTTTTCCTACACCGATACGCAAATCAGCCGACTCGGTGGGCCGAATTTTCATGAGCTGCCGATCAACCGGGCGATTACCCCGGTGCACAACGGCCAGCGTGACGCCATGCACCGCACCACCATCGACAAGGGCCGCGCTTCCTACGAGCCGAACTCCATCGATGGCGGCTGGCCGAAGGAAACCCCGCCCGGCCCGCAGGACGGCGGCTTCGAAAGTTATCCAGAGCGCATCGATGCCCACAAGATTCGTCAACGCAGCGAGTCGTTTGGCGATCACTTTTCCCAAGCGCGGCTGTTCTACAACAGCATGAGCCCCCACGAGCAGGAACACATCATCGCCGCGTACAGTTTCGAACTGGGCAAGGTGGAGCGGGAGTTCATTCGGGCACGACAGGTTAATGAAATCCTCGCCAACATTGATCTGAAGTTGGCCGAGCGGGTGGCAATAAACCTCGGGCTGCCAGCACCGACCGCCTGCACCGTGGACGTACCGAAACCTTCGTTGGAACAATCCCCCGCCTTGAGTCAGGCGAACCTGCTGTCCGGGGACATCAAGACCCGCAAGGTGGCTGTGCTGGTGGCCAACGGTGTCGATGGGGCGATTATCGATGCGCTCAAGCAAGCCTTGGAAGCCAAGGGGGCTCACGCCAAAGTGCTGGGGCCGACCTCCGCCCCCGTCACCACAGCCGCTGGGCAAAAACTGCCGGTGGATGCGTCCATGGAAGGTATGCCGTCCATTGCCTTTGACGCGGTGTTCGTGCCAGGTGGCGCGGAATCGATCAAAGCCTTGAGTGCGGACGGCGTGGCGTTGCATTACGTACTGGAAGCCTACAAGCACCTGAAAGCCATCGCGCTCAACGGCGAGGCCCGGCAATTGCTGGTGCTGTTGAAGCTGGAGGCGGATACGGGGCTGATTCCCGACGCGGATGCCAGCCAGTTCCCGGCATTCTTCGACGCTATTGCCCAACATCGGGTGTGGGCGCGGGAGCCTAAGGCCAAGGCGATTCCGGCTTGATGGGCGGCTGACAGAGCTTTTGTTGGTAGGACGCTATCGCGAGCAGGCTCGCTCCCACAGTGGTTTTGTGTCGATCACAAAGCCTCATGTGGGAGCGAGCCTGCTCGCGATGCTTTTTAGGGATTGCGCGGTGTCAGCACCATTTGCGCCGGCACGTTGCGCAGAATCTGCTTCTGCAGTTTCAAATCAAACCCCGGGTCCAGTTTCTTGACCCGCTTGGTCAGCAAAGTCGCCAACCACGGATAATCGTCGGTGCGCGGCGCCTGGATGCTGACGTCACATTGAAAATTCACCACGTCGGCGGCAATGGCATCCAGTTGTCGACGCATTTTCTGTATATCGCCGATATTCAGCGCAACTGTCGTGCTTTCAGCACTCGGGTCGATCACTTTGGCGACCGGTTTGGCTTCGGCGGCCTTGAGGGCGGCTTCGGCTTTTTCCAGCTCGACCTTGCGGGCCTCGGCAATGGCGCTGTTGACCTCACCGGAGAGCGCCGGCGCCTTGGGCATCAAGGCTCGGGCTCGGCTCAGGGCGGTGGCGGCGGCGTTTACATCGCCTTTTTGCAGGTCAATTTGGCTGCGGCGCAGATACGCCTCGGCCAGTTGCCGTTGGTAGGGTTCCAGCGCCGGGTCTTCCGGCGACTGGGCCTGCAAGGCGGCCAGTTGGTCTTCAGCAGTGGCCAGCTCATTGCCGGCCAGGCTTTGTTCAAACTGCGCGAGGGCCGGGCCCCGGGTGTCGGGGGCTTCGGCGACTGGCGGCGAACTCTGGCAGGCGCCCAGCAGCAGGGAAAATGCGACAAGGAGCAGATAACGGGAGGCGAACGGCTTCATTCCTGCGACTCTCTATTTGCGCAAAAAGCGAGCAAGTCTACACCCCTCGGCGGGGCAGGACAAAACTCAGCAGAAATAGCGCGGCGGCGCTGACCACAATCGACGGCCCGGCCGGGGTGTCCTTGAACCACGATAGCGCCAGCCCGCCGCATACTGCGAGCATGCCCAGCAGGCTTGCGCCCAGGGCCATCTGCTCCGGGGAGCGGGCGTGCCGCTGTGCTGCGGCTGCCGGGATAATCAGCAAAGAAGTAATCAGCAATACACCGACGATTTTCATCGCCACGGCAATGACCACCGCAATCAACAGCATCAACGCCAGCCGCAAACCCACCACGGGCAAGCCTTCGACCCGCGCCAGTTCCTCATGCACAGTAACCGCCAGCAACGGGCGCCAGAGCGCTACCAGCAGCAGCAGGACGGCCGCGCTGCCACCCAGGATCCACGAAAGATCCATGGGGCTGATGGCAAGCAGATCACCAAACAGGTAGGCCATCAGATCAATCCGCACGTCATGCATGAAGCTTAGTACCACTAGCCCGAGAGACAGGGTGCTGGGCGCCAGAATGCCCAGCAGCGTGTCGGACGCCAGCGGTTGACGCTGTTGCAGCGTCACCAGCAGCACCGCCAGCAACAGGCAGCCGACGGTCACCGCCACTGCGGGGCTGACGTCCAGCAAAAAGCCCAGGGCCACGCCCAGCAAGGCCGCGTGGGACAAGGTATCGCCGAAATAGGCCATGCGCCGCCAGACCACGAACGAGCCCAGGGGGCCGGCCACCATCGCGAGGGCCAGGCCTGCGAGCAGGGCGTACAACAGAAAATCAGCCATGCTTGCAGCCATCTCCATGAACATGGGTAGTAACAGACGAGTCGCTGACCACCGAACCATGCAGGTCATGGGCGTGATCGTGATGGTGGTGATAAATCGCCAGGCTTTGTGCGTTCTTTCCGAACAGTTCGACGAATGCCGGATCGCCGCTGACCTGCTCGGGATGCCCGGAACAGCAGACGTGGCGATTGAGGCAGACCACCTGGTCAGTGGTGCTCATGACCAGGTGAAGGTCATGGGAAACCATCAGCACGCCGCAGCGGTGACGGTCGCGCAGGCGGGTGATCAGGCTGTACAGCTCGGCCTGACCGGCCACGTCGACCCCTTGTACGGGCTCGTCGAGCACCAGCAGCTCGGGTTCGCGCAGCAGAGCGCGAGCCAGCAACACGCGCTGCATTTCACCGCCGGAAACACTTTGTACCGGACTGTCGATCACCTGTTCGGCACCGACTTCGTTGAGCGCCGCCAGGGCCCGTGCGCGATCCACGCCAGGCACCAGGCGCAAGAAGCGCAGGACCGACAGGGGCAGCGTCGGGTCCACATGAAGCTTTTGCGGCATGTAACCGACCCGCAGCTTCGGCTTGCGCCAGACGCTGCCGCTGTCGGGTTTGAGCAACCCCAGAACGGCACGCACCAGAGTCGTCTTGCCGGCGCCGTTGGGGCCGATCAGGGTGACGATCTGCCCCGGCTCGACGCTCAGGTAGATGTTATCCAGCACGCTCTGGCCGGCGAACGTCACGCCTACGTGCTCGAGACGGATCAACGCATTGCTCATCAGGCCCCCTGGCAACCGGAGCAGAGCCCGACCACTTCGACGGTCTGGGTATCAACCACGAAACCCACTTCTTTGGCGCTGGCAACGATGGCATCGCTGATGGACTTCTGCTCCAGCTCGATGGCTGCGTGGCATTCGCGACAGATCAGGAACTGGCCCTGGTGCGCGTGTTCCGGATGATTGCAGCCAACGAAGGCATTCAACGACGAGATGCGATGCACCAGGCCGTTTTCCAGCAGGAAATCCAGCGCCCGATAAACCGTGGGCGGCGCGGCGCGGCGGCCGTCCTGCTCACTGAGCACCGCGAGTATGTCGTAGGCGCCCAGCGGCTTGTGGCTTTGCCAGACCAGCTCCAGCACGCGTCGACGCAAAGCGGTCAGGCGCAACCCTTGGCGCGCACAGATGGCGTCGGCCTCGGACAGCGCGGTGTGCACGCAGTGAGAATGGTCATGGGGACGACTGGCAAGGGGCGTAATAGGCATGGGCAGCGACGATTTTAGTGAGAGACGTTATTATGTTACCCGTTCTCGCCTCTCCGAGTGGTCATCGTGTCCCGAAATTTTTCGATCTTTGTCGCTTTTGTCGCCAGTTTTCTGCTGATCGGCCCGGCCCAGGCCGAAGTCAAAGTGCTTACCAGCATCAAGCCATTGCAACTGATTGCCGCCGCGGTGCAGGACGGCGTGGCGGTTCCTGAGGTCCTGCTGCCGCCCGGCGCTTCACCTCACCATTACGCCCTGCGGCCTTCCGACGTACGGAAGGTGCAGTCGGTGGATTTGCTCTACTGGATTGGCCCCGACATGGAAAGTTTCCTGCCGCGCGTGCTGAACGGTCGTACGTTGCCGTCCGTCGCGGTGCAGGATGTGCCCGGACTCAAGCTGCGTCACTTCGCCCAGGACAGTCATTCCCACGCCGAAGATGAGCATGACGCCGATGAGCATGATCACGACCATCGCCCCGGCACCATCGATGCCCATCTGTGGCTCTCGCCAACCAATGCCCGGGTGATTGCCGCCAAGATGGCTGCCGACCTCAGCGCGGCCGATCCGGCCAATGCCAGCCGCTATCAAAGCAACCTCAAGGGTTTCAACCAGCGTCTCGATGCGCTGGATGCGCGTTTGAAGACCCGTCTGGCCGGCGTCGCGGGCAAGCCGTATTTCGTGTTCCACGAAGCGTTCGACTATTTCGAAGACCACTACGGCCTCAAGCACGCCGGAGTTTTTGCCGTGGCCACCGAAGTCCAGCCCGGCGCCCAACACGTGGCGGCGATGCGCAATCGCTTGCAGGCCGTGGGCAAGACGTGCGTCTTCAGCGAACCGCCCCTGCGCCCGCGCCTGGCCGAAACCCTGGTGGCCGGGTTACCGGTGAAATTGGCGGAGTTGGATGCGCTGGGCGGCTATACCCCTGCGACGGCGCAAGGGTATGAGCAGTTGCTGGAGAAGTTGGGGAATGATCTGGCGGGGTGCCTGGAGTCGCTATAACTGCCGAGCGCAAACCCTGTGGCGAGGGAGCTTGCTCCCGCTCGGTTGCGCAGCGACCGCAAAATCTTAGGGCTGCTGCGCACGCACCCCAGCGGGAGCAAGCTCCCTCGCCACAGAGGCATTCAGTTGCGTCAGAGGGCGAACGGCAACATCGCACTGACCGTCTGCCGCTGCGCCAGGCGCTGCTGAAACTCCATTGGATCGTGGATCAGTACATCCTGCCCGGCAAAAGACTCGGCGGCGATCAACCGTGACAGCCAGAAGCGCACGCATGCCACGCGCAGCATCGTCGGCCATGACTCGGCCTCGGCAGCGGTGAATGGGCGCCAGCGCAGCATAAGCCCCCAACAAGGCCCGCGTCCGTGGGCCATCGAGCACACCGTTGTCATCCGAACACCAGTCGTTCAGGGCGATGGCAACGTCATACAGCATTGGCCCGGAGCAGGCGTTATAAAAGTCGATCAGCCCGGTCAGGTGTGTGCCCTCGAACATCGCATTGTCGCGGAACAGGTCCGCGTGGATGTTGGCCCGGGGCAGCGCCAGAATTTTTTCCTTCTGTTGGGCGATTTCCAGCGCAGCCTCCAGCAACCGACGGGGTTCGGCATCCAGGTGCGACAACAGCTTCGCGCCCTCCTCCTGCATCCAGTCCAGGCCGCGATCAGTCTTGCGCTTGATCATGTTGTTCTTGGTCGCCAGGTGCAGATGGGCCAGTAACTCCCCCACCTGGGCGCAATGCTGTGCGTTGGCCTGCTTGATGTGCTTGCCGGCCAGGCGCGGTTGCAGCAGCGCCGGCTTGCCAGCCAGTTCTCGCAGCGCAACGCCGTCGGTGGTACGCAAGGCGTAAGGCACCGGCAGGTCGGCGTCATGCAGTACATCCAACAGCTCGATGAAGAAGGGCATTTCCTGCACCGGGCCGCGTTCCACCAGGGTCAGGACAAATTCACCCTGCTCCAGGGCTGATAAAAAAATTGGTGTTTTCGCTGCCGGCGGCGATCCCCTGGAAATCAAGCAGGCGGCCGAGCCCATAAGGGGCGAGAAAGGTTTCCAGCTCGGGCCGAGCCAGGGGAGTGAACACAGACATGGTTAAAAACTGCCAGTACGGGCGCCCATCAGCGAGCGCCGGTTGAAGTCGAGAGCGGTATTACCACTCAAAGATTTTCCACGATGGAATCAGCATATCCGGCTGATCCGAGCGGATGAAATTCCCGTCGCTGCCATCGGCACGGACCAGGAAATAAGGCTTGCCGTTCTTGGGCGTGACCTTGATCGCGTACAGAAAGCCGTTTTGCCGGTACTCCTGAATGGTCCTATCGCCTTCGGTGCGGATGGTGACATCCGGGTCCGCCGAGGGGGCGTCGTCCGCCGCCATGACGGCCAGCGGGGTGATTGCAAACAAGCCAGCCAGTAACAGGCGATTTAGTGTACGCATGATAACCTTGTCCCTTTGTCGTCAACGGTCCCGCTATTCTAGCCCCGGACCCGCCGAAAAGGTTGATCCTGCTCATGAGCCAAGCCCCCCTCGTCCTGGTGGACGGTTCTTCTTATCTTTATCGCGCCTTTCACGCGCTACCACCGTTGACCACCTCCAAAGGCCTGCCGACAGGCGCGGTCAAGGGCGTGCTGAACATGCTCAAGAGCCTGCGCAAACAGTATCCGGACAGCCCGTTCGCCGTGGTGTTCGATGCCAAGGGTGGGACCTTTCGCGATGAGCTGTACGCCGAATACAAGGCCAACCGCCCCAGCATGCCCGACGACATGCGCGTGCAGATTGAGCCGCTGCATGCCAGCGTCAAGGCCCTGGGCTTCCCGCTGCTGTGCGTGGACAACGTCGAAGCCGATGACGTGATCGGCACCCTGGCCCGCAGCAGCGCCGCAGCCGACCGTCCGGTGGTGATCTCCACCGGCGACAAAGACATGGCGCAACTGGTTGACGGGCACATTACCTTGGTCAACACCATGACCGGTAGCGCCCTGGACGTGGCTGGCGTGAAGGAGAAGTTTGGCGTCGCTCCGGAGCAGATCATCGATTATCTGGCACTGATGGGCGATTCTTCCGACAACATTCCCGGTGTTCCGGGAATCGGTCCGAAGACCGCCTCGGGCCTGCTGGTGGGCGTCAATGGCGGCCTGACCGAGCTGTATGCGCAACTGGAGATCGTCGCCACCTTGCCGATTCGTGGCGCCAAGACCCTGGCCGCCAAACTCGAAGAACACAAGGAAATGGCCCTCCTCTCCTACGAGCTGGCGACCATCAAGACCGACGTGCCGTTGGATGTCGGTCTCGACGACCTGCAAATGGGCCAGCCGGATCACGAGAAACTCGCCGAGCTGTATACGTTGCTGGAGTTCAAGAGCTGGTTCGAAGAAAACCAGCGCGATGCCAAGCGTGCCGGTCAGGAGATCGTCGAAGCTGCCGACGAACAACCCGGCGCCGCTGAGGCCAAGTACGAGATCATTCTCGACCAGGCACGTTTCGACGCCTGGCTCGCCAAGCTTGAACAGGCGCCGCTGTTTGCTTTCGTCACCGAAACCAATGGTAACGACGCCCAGCATGCGCAACTCGTAGGGTTGTCGTTTGCCGTCGCGCCCTTTGAGGCGGCCTACGTTCCCTTGACCCATTCCTACATGGGCGTGCCGGAGCAACTGGATCGCGACACGGTGCTCAAGGCGCTCAAGCCATTGCTGGAGAACCCGAACAAGCTCAAGGTCGGCCAGCATGCCAAATTCGAAACCAACATCCTGGCCAACTGCGCCATCGGTGGTGATCAAAACAACGGCATTCTTGTGCAAGGCATTGCCTTCGACACCATGCTTGAGTCCTACGTACTGGACTCCACAGCAACCCGTCACGACATGGACAGCCTGGCGCTCAAGTACCTGGGACAAAGCAAGACCGATATCCAGGACATCGCCGGCAAAGGCGTCAAACAGCTGACCTTTGACCAGATTGCCCTGGAGCTGGCCGGCCCTTACGCCGCCGAAGACGCGGACGTGACTTTCCGCCTGCACCAGGCCTTGCAGGAAAAACTGGCTGCCACGCCAAGTCTGGGCAAGGTGCTCAACGAAATCGAAATGCCGCTGATGCCGGTCCTGGCACGCATTGAGCGCCAGGGTGCGCTGGTCGATGCCAACCTGCTGGGGGTGCAGAGCGTTGAGTTGGGCGAGAAGCTGGTGGCTCTGGAACGCGAGGCATTTGCCATCGCCGGGGAGGAATTCAACCTGGGTTCACCCAAGCAACTGGGGGTGATCCTCTACGAAAAACTTGGCTTACCGGTGCTCAGCAAAACCGCCAAGGGCCAGGCGTCTACCGCCGAAGCGGTGCTGGCCGAGCTGGCCGAGCAGGATTATCCGCTGCCCAAGGTATTGATGCAGTACCGCTCGCTGAGCAAGCTCAAGAGCACCTACACCGACCGCCTGCCAGAGCAGATCAACAGCCGCACGGGCCGCGTCCATACCAATTATCAGCAAGCGGTCGCCGCTACCGGGCGACTGTCCTCGATCGACCCCAACCTGCAGAACATTCCGATTCGCACCGCCGAAGGCCGCAGGATTCGTCAGGCATTCGTTGCGCCGAAAGGCTACAAGCTGCTGGCGGCGGACTACTCGCAGATCGAACTGCGGATCATGGCGCACCTGGCCAAGGATGAAGGCCTGCTCCACGCCTTCCGCAATAATCTGGATGTGCACCGGGCCACCGCCGCCGAGGTTTTCGGCGTAGAGCTGGACGCCGTCACTCATGACCAGCGCCGCAGCGCCAAGGCGATCAACTTCGGCCTGATCTACGGCATGAGTGCTTTCGGTCTGGCCAAGCAGATCGGTGTGGATCGCAAGCAGTCCCAGGCTTACATCGACCGCTACTTTGCCCGCTACCCAGGCGTACTGGCCTACATGGAGCGCACCCGTGCCCAGGCAGCTGAGCAAGGTTACGTCGAAACCATTTTCGGTCGTCGGTTGTACCTGCCGGATATCAACGCGAAAAATCCGGCTTTGCGCAAAGGCGCAGAACGCACGGCCATCAACGCGCCGATGCAGGGCACAGCGGCAGATATCATCAAGAAAGCCATGGTGGCGGTGGATCGCTGGCTGAGTGCGTCGGGGCTGGATGCCAAGGTCATCCTGCAGGTCCACGACGAATTGGTGCTGGAGGTGCGCGAGGATCTGGTCGACCAGGTGCGCGAGGAAATTCGCCAGCACATGAGCGCCGCCGCCACGCTGGATGTGCCGCTTCTGGTGGAAGTGGGCGTGGGCAATAACTGGGATGAGGCGCACTGAGTCTCAACTGCTGAAATTGCGGGGACCTGTGTGGGTCGGGGGGGATATGGTAGGCCCTGTGGCGAGGGAAATCCCCTCGCCAAATCGAATCCTGGCCTCATTAGTTCGGAAAATTCCTAAGGTTATTTCCAAAAATAATCTGAACTAAAACCGTGAATTGCTACTCAGAGTTTCTGAAAGGCTGGTGAAGCCCTTCAATGCTCCTATGTTGTGTTAAGTGTTGGCAGATATCTGGACCCCGCCCTAGCGGTCCGGAACTTGGACCCCGAACTTCCCCCTCCCCATACGAAGTCCGGGGTTTTTTTTGCCCGCGATTTGGCTTATTCCGCCTCTTCGCTGCCCTTGTCTGCCAATTCCATCCAGTCGGCCAATACAGTGTAGGCCTCTTCCAGGCCCATGCGCTTGGGCGCCGAGAACAACTGGATGGTGATCGTCTCGCCCCACCCCTTGCGGATTTCCGACTGCACTTTGAGCAGGGTGTTCTTGGCTGCGCCGTAGGTGAGCTTGTCTGCCTTGGTCAGCAGAATGTGCATCGGCATGCCGCTGGCGACAGCCCAGTCGAGCATCAGCAGATCGAAGTCGGTCATTGGATGACGGATGTCCATCATCAAAATCAGCCCCTTGAGGCTCTCGCGGCTGCCCAGATAGGCTTCCAAATGGCGCTGCCAATGCTGCTTGAGCGGAATCGGCACCTTGGCGTAGCCGTAACCGGGCAGGTCGACCAAACGGCGTTCATCGTCTAGCTTGAAGAAGTTCAAGAGCTGCGTGCGACCCGGGGTTTTCGAGGTGCGCGCCAGGCTTGCATGGGTCAGGGTGTTCAGTGCGCTGGATTTACCGGCGTTGGAACGCCCGGCGAAAGCCACTTCAAAGCCTTCATCGTCGGGGCATTGATCGACTTTGGCGGCGCTGAGCATGAAGGTGGACTGTTGGCACAGGCCGAGGATGGGGTTCTTCAGTTGCATGGGATTTCCGATGTGGGTGGCGTCGGGAATGGACGCGGCAAGCTGTGTCGTTTCCGTTTCAGTGACGCCAGTATATAATGCCGCAGATTTTGTGTGCGCTTTGTCCCAGCGTAGGATGAAGCTCACGGGAGCGACCGACTGAAATTGCGCACTAGAACGCAGCTCGCTCTCAACCCTGAAAAGGTCGTTTTATGACGAAATGGCTGCTAGCTGCCGGTGTCTTGATGCCGCTTTACAGCGCTCAGGCTACACAGGATCCGGAAGCTGTGTACAACCGTGTTTGTGGTGCCTGTCATTCCGGCCAACTCCCCATGGCACCCCGCAAGGGTGATCAGGAAGCTTGGACGCCGAGGTTGGCGAAAGGTATGGAGACGCTGGTGCAACACGTGACCCAGGGTTTCAAGGCGATGCCGCCGCGTGGTTTGTGCATGGACTGCAGTGCCGAGGATTACCGAGCCATCATCCAGTGGATGAGCGAGTAAACCCGGTCCATAACTCTTTAACCCTTAGCCGTAGTTGGATTAGCTGATGAACAAACTGATCGTGAGTCTGCTGTTGACATTGGGGATATCCGGCGTAGCCCATGCCGCTGGCGATGCCGCCGCCGGCCAGGCGAAAGCCGCCGTATGTGGGGCCTGCCATGGTCCGGATGGCAACAGCATGGCACCAAACTTTCCGAAACTGGCGGGCCAGGGCGAGCGTTACCTGACCAAGCAGTTGAAGGACATCAAGGACGGCAAGCGTGTCGTGCTGGAAATGACCGGCCTGCTGACCAACCTGAACGATCAGGACCTGGCGGACATGGCGGCTTATTTCGCCAGCCAGAAGGGCAGCGTTGGCGCCGCCGATCCAAAACTGGTCGCACGTGGTGAAGCGCTGTTTCGTGGAGGCAACCTGGAAAAGGGGCTTCCAGCTTGCACCGGTTGCCACTCGCCTGACGGCAAAGGTAACGCAGCGGCCGGCTTCCCGCACCTTGGGGGCCAGCACGCTCAGTACATTGCCAAGCAGCTGACTGACTTCCGCAAGGAAGCAGACGGTCGTAACAATGATGGCGAGGCGATGATGCGCACCATTGCCCGCAAGCTGAGCGACGAAGAGATCGCGGCGGTGGCCAGCTACATTCAGGGCCTGCACTAAGACCGTTGGCCGGGCGTTGTGAGGGTTTACATCTCTTGCAACGTTAACGCTCGATTAATCCGTCGATGCGAACATCAAAAGGGTGGCTTTGGCCGCCCTTTTTTGTGGCCGCTACCGTTACACTAGCGAACTTGAACCCGTCACGGCCTGTCTGAAAAACACGCCTCGCGAGGTCACCTCATTGTCCAGGAGTAAAGCATGCGTAATCTGATCATCAGCGCCGCGCTCGCCGCTGTCAGCCTGTTCGGCATGGCCGCCCAAGCCAACGCCGAGGAATCGAAAGCCCCTTACGTCGAATTGAGCAATCCCGTTCCGGTGGCCGTGCCTGGCAAGATCGAAGTGGTGGAACTGTTCTGGTACGGCTGCCCGCATTGCTACGCGTTCGAGCCGGTCATCAACCCATGGGTCGAGAAACTGCCTTCGGACGTTAACTTCGTACGCATTCCGGCCATGTTCGGCGGCCCATGGGACGCCCACGGCCAGATGTTCCTGACCCTCGAAGCCATGGGCGTCGAGCACAAGGTTCACGCTGCAGTGTTCAATGAGATCCAGGTTGAGAAGAAGCGTCTGACCGATCCTGAAGAAATGGCTGAATTCCTCGCCACCCAAGGTGTGGACAAGGACAAGTTTCTGGCGACGTTCAACTCCTTCGCCATCAAGGGCCAGATCAACAAAGCCAAAGAACTTGCCAAGAAATACGAGATCACTGGCGTACCCACCATGGTCGTCAACGGCAAATACCGCTTTGATATCGGTTCGGCCGGTGGTGCTAACCAGGCGCTGGAGCTGGCCGACCAGCTGATTGCCAAAGAGCGAGCGGCAACCAAGGCCGCCGCCAACTAAGCGCGGCGCTGACCATGGCCCGCTGGAGCACCGAACGCGTCGTTGGCCTGCATGAACCGCGGGTCAATGAGCATCATATCGCCTCCACGGGCCTGCCTGCCGACAACTGCCTGCGGCTGCTCAGTTTCAATATTCAGGTGGGCATCAGCACAGAGCGTTACCGGCATTACCTGACCCGTGGCTGGCAACATCTGCTGCCGCACACCGGACGCGCCGTCAACCTGCAGAAGATCGGCGACCTACTGAAAGATTTCGACCTGGTGGCCTTGCAAGAGGCCGACGGTGGGAGCCTGAGATCGGGCTACGTCAATCAGGTGGAGCATCTGGCTCAACTGGGTGCTTTCCCCTACTGGTACCAACAACTCAATCGCAACCTCGGACGCCTGGGCCAGCACAGCAATGGTGTGTTGAGCCGCCTGCGGCCGTGGGCGATAGAAGACCACCCGTTACCCGGTCCCAAGGGACGCGGAGCGATCCTGGCGCGCTTTGGCGAAGGTCCGGAGGCGTTGATCGTGGTCATGATGCACCTGGCCCTTGGGGCTCGTACCCGAACGATGCAACTGGCCTACATCCGCGAGCTGATTGGTGACTACAAGCACCAGGTATTGATGGGCGACATGAATACCCATGCCAACGACTTGCTGCAAAATTCGCCGTTGCGTGATCTTGGGCTGCTCGCCCCACAACTCGAAGCCACATTCCCCAGCTGGCGCCCCCAGCGCTGTCTGGACCATATTCTGCTGAGCCCCACCTTGACCCTCGAACGGTTCGAGGTGCTGGCTCACCCCATTTCCGACCACCTGCCTGTCGCGGTCGAAATTCGTCTGCCGGGTTCGCTCACGGCGGATGCATTCCCCGCACTGAGTCCTGCCCCTCGCGGATCCCATGAATGAGCGACGAAGCCGAACGCTGGAGAGAGAAGTACTTCAAGAGCATCGAACAGCAAGAAAAGCTCGAGCGCCGCTGGGCGGCTCGGCTCGACTTGCTGCGTCGCGGCCTGGTGCGCAGTACGCTGGCCGCCGAAGGCACTGACCGGGCGGTCGATCAGTGCATGAAAGAAATGCGCGAAGTGGTGCGCAGCGATGACATGGATGCCGCCCTCGCCGCTCTTTTGCCCCGCCTGGAAAAAGCTGTGCTTGATTCCGAGCAGCGTCGCGAGACTCGGGTCGAACAGGTGAGCGCCGCATTGACTTCCCTGGTCGCTCAGTTGCAAACCTTGCCGCTGCCAAAGGAAGTCAGCCGGCCCTTGAAAAAGTTTTCCAAGCAGTTGGAAGACCGGGTGGACCAGGCTCGGGAGATTCCTTTGCTGCTCAGTGAGCTGAGCAGCTTGCAGGGCCAGGCGCTGAGTGTGCTGGAAGCGCCCACTGAACCGAATCGTCCCGGCCTTCTGCAACGGTTGTTTGGTGGCCACGGCCAGGAAGAAGCGGCGCCTCCGCCGCACGAACCTGCCCAGCGCAGCGCGGTGCCGGTTTTGGAAACGACACCGCCGGCACCGGCACAGTTAGCGACTGACGCTGCGCCTGTCATAACTCCAGCTCCAGCCCCGGCAATGTTAGCCGGACCCGTGGCAACGGTGGATGAAGCGCCTGAACCGGTCGCGTTCATTCCGCCAATGGTCGATCCCGATCCAGAACGCTCTCCGTCGCCGGTATCCGAAGCTGCCGAGCCGACTCTGGAACGAGATGAAGCTACCGAGCAGGAGGAGGCAACCGAGCCGGCACCGATTCCCACGGAACAGGCGGTGCCGGTACCCGCCCTTGGGAACCCTGATGAGCTGATGCCCGAGGAGCCGCCGCAAGCGCTGGACGAGTCGCTGCCCCTCCCGGAAGAGCCCGTCGAACCCTCGGCCGCGGTCGAGCCTGCAGCGTCTGAGCCGGAGGACGACCATTATGAACTGCCCGACTCACCGGAGCCGTCCTACAGTTCGGTGGCCAGGCATATAGAAGACACCCTGTTGGGCCTGCTGGGCGATCTGACCCTGCCCGAGCGTCATCGTCCCCAGGCCGAGGCCATGCGCGAACGGCTGCAAAATGGCTTGAACTGGTATGAATTACTGCCAATTCTCGACGATCTTGCCGTGCTCATGCTGGCAATTACCGACACCGGCCAACATGAATTCGAAGCGTACCTGCAGCGCCTCAATGATCGGCTTGAGTCCTTCCAGAGCAGTTTACGGGCAGCCAGTGAAGACCATGCCGATAACCAGTCGGCCTCCCGGGAAATGGACACGCAGATTCGCAAGCAGGTGGATGGCTTGCAAAGCAGCGTGCAGGAAGCTGATGACCTGGAAGGTCTCAAGCAAGTGCTGGAGAACCATCTTGAAGGCCTGCTTGGCACGATGGACCAGCACCAGAAGCAGCGCGATCAGCGCGAGCAGGAAGTGTCGGCTCGCCTCAAAAGCCTGGCCGAGCGCGTCGCGCTGATGGAGCAGGATGCCCAGGTTGTCCGGGATAATCTTGAAGAGCAGCGGCAAAAAGCGCTTATCGATCCGCTCACTGGGCTACCTAACCGCGCCGCCTGGTCCGAGCGTCTCGAACAGGAAGTTGCCCAATGGCAGCGGCACGGCAACAGTCTGCTGCTGGCCATGCTCGATCTGGATCACTTCAAGCGCATCAACGATAACTACGGCCACCTGGCAGGTGATCGGGTGCTGAAGATCATCGCTTCGGTGCTGCGCAGACGTTTGCGTGGCAGCGATTTTATCGCCCGCTTTGGCGGTGAGGAATTTGTCCTGCTGGTGCCCGACACACCGCTGGCGGCCGGGGCAAGACTGGCCGAGTCCCTGCGCGCAGCCATCGAGGCCTGCCCGTTTCACTTCAAGGGTGAGCCGGTCACGATCACCGTGTCCGTGGGCATGACCGCGTTCAAAAGCGGGGAGCACAGCGATTCGGTGCTTAAAAGAGCCGATCAGGCGCTATACAGAGCCAAAAATGCCGGGCGCAACCGAGTGGAATGGGGCTGAAGGCAATTGTTCCATTTTGTGAATCCCGCTATACGAGCCAGATCATCGCAACGCGATACGTTACACTGTTGCATTACCCCCAGCGTGTAATGCACCTTGCCATGAAATTTTTTTCGCTCATTGCCTTCTTACTGGTTCTGGCCGGTTGCGCCAGCGGCCCCAGGCTCGATACCAGCCACCCTTCAGTCAATCATGACAACCGTATCCAGTTCGTGGTGCTGCATTACACTTCCGCTTCCCTGGAGCGGTCCCTGGCTTTGCTCACCCACGGCGAAGTCAGTGCGCATTACCTGATCGGCGATGATAAAAGCGCGACCGTCTACAAGCTGGTGGATGAAAGCCGGCGCGCCTGGCACGCCGGAGACAGTGAATGGGATGGCCGGACCTGGCTCAATTCCAGCTCCATCGGCATTGAGATCGTCAATCCCGGTTTCGTCGACACGCCCACCGGGCGCCTCTGGTATCCCTACAGCGAAGCTCAGGTCCAGGCCTTGATCGCCTTGCTCAAGGACATCTCCCAGCGTAATGGGATCAACCCGCGCAACATCATTGGGCATAGCGATATTGCCCCGATGCGCAAGCTTGACCCTGGGCCGCTGTTTCCCTGGAAGCGCCTGGCGCAAGCTGGGGTGGGGATTTGGCCAGACGAGCAGGCGGTAATCCGCCAGCAGGCGGTTTTCGCGGCGCAGGTACCGAACGCCAGTTGGTTCCAGGCCGAGCTGGCCCGTTTCGGTTACCCGACGCCCCGCACCGGCGAATGGGATGTGGCCACTCATCATGTGCTCGCTGCCTTCCAGATGCGCTTCCGGCCGACCCGGTTCGACGGCATGCCGGATGCGCAAAGTGCGGCTATCCTGCAGGTGCTCAACCAGACAAAATAATGACGCCCGTCCGACGGTCAGGGCTAAATCCAAATCAGAAGCTATAACTCATTGGTAACTTTCGGATTACCAATGATGACGCCTGCCCGCGAAACCCTGCAAAGCTGGCTCCATCGCCCGTTTCTCCTGGCGATGATGGCGGCTGTCCTGAGTACCGTGCTATTGCTGGGCGCCAGTCTGTTCGTGGTGATGCAGCAAATCCAGCAGCGCGAAAGCGACCAGATGAATGCTCAGGGCGAGCGCTTTCTGCAGCGACTCGAGCAGCTTTTCGGACAGTTGCGCGAAAGCCTCGACGATCTGCAAAACCAGCCGTTGCGCAGATGCGACGACGACATGATCGCGACGTTGCAGCAGGTCAGCTTCAATTATCGTTTCGTCTACGAAGCGGCGTATATCGATAGCAGCGGGGTTTGTTCCAATCGTCCACGCCGCAGCGGGTTATCGGTGATCCGACCGCCTGACATCCGGGGGCCGACCTACAGCTACTGGCTCAATACCACCACCGAGCCAGATGAAAACCGTGCTGCATTGATGCTGGGGCGTGGCAATTTTCGCGTTGCGACTTCCCGCGGGCATCTGACCGACGTGGTCGACCTGCCCCCCGGCAGTAGCCTGCTTGTGGTGCTCGATCATGGCGAGCGGGCGATACCGGTGCTGGGCACCGATCAATACTGGCCGCCCACGGAGCCTTGGCCCTCGAAAAGCCGCAATGCATTGCAAGTGACGCAGAACCGCCTGATCTATCGGATGCAGACCGACAGCCCGGAATATCAACTGGTGCTGATTGCTCAACGCAATGGTTTCAATATTCCCTCCAACGCCTGGTGGTTGCTGCCCATCAGCCTGATGCTGGGCCTGGGGATTGGTTTCCAGGTATTCCTGCTGGCGCGTCAGCGCCAATCGATGGACGCCGAACTGCACGGGGCCATCCGGCGCGGGGAATTGCAGGTGCTGTACCAGCCGATCTTCGACCTGCGCAGTCGCAATTGCGTCGGTGCTGAAGCCCTGTTGCGCTGGCGGCGCCCGGACGGCACCCTCACCAGCCCGGATCTGTTCATTCCGATGGCAGAGAACACCGGGCAGATCCGTCAGATCACAGACTTCGTGCTGCAACGCCTGTTCGACCAGTTGGGTCAGCTGCTGCGGGCCAATCCGCAGCTGTACATCTCGGTGAACCTGGCAGCGTGCGACGTCATGGTGCCACGTATCGGCGAAGTGATCGCCCGCCTGCTGGCGTTGCATCGGGTGTCGGCGCACCAGATAGCCTTTGAAGTGACCGAACGCGGATTGGTCGATGTCCTGGTCGCCCGGGATAATCTGCAATCGCTGCGCGATGTCGGGCATCAGGTGTTGATCGATGATTTCGGCACGGGCTATTGCAGCCTCGCCTATCTGCAAACCTTGCCGGTGGACTGCTTGAAAATCGACAAAGCCTTCATTGACGCCCTGGGGCACGATGCCGCCAGCAGCGGTGTGGCCCCGCATATTATCCGCATGGCCCACGCGTTAGAGCTCAAGGTGATTGCCGAGGGCATCGAGCATGAAGCCCAGGCGTCTTACCTGAGCAGCGAAGGCGTGACTTTCGGGCAGGGTTGGCTGTTTGCCCATGCGCTCAGTGCCGTGCAGTTGATCGAGCTGATTACCCGCGGCCGGCGCCTGTTGGGGCGACGCCTGGACGACGAGGCCTGAACCGACTCAGACCGCCAGCGCCATATAGAACTGGGTGCCCTGCCCCGGCCGTGAATAAACGCCCATGCGCCCACCGTGGAGCTGGACGATTTCCTTGCACAGCGCCAGCCCCAGCCCTGCGCCGCCCTTCTTGCGACCGACCTGGACGAAGGGTTCGAAGATCCGTCCCTGCTGACCGTAGGGAATGCCCTCACCATTGTCCTCGACGCTGATGATCACCCGCTCGCCGTGACGACGGGCCTGCAGGCGGATCTGACCATGGTCGCCCGTGTGACGCATGGCATTGTCGATCAGGTTATCCAGCACCCTGTCCAGTTGCGCAGCGTCGGCATGCAGGCGCGGTAAGGGTCCCTGGATCGCCACGAGCAATTGGATGCCCTTGGCCTGGGCCTGTGCGGCAAACCGCAGCCGGGCCGACTCCAGCAGTTCTTCGATGGAACAAGGTGCCAGCGTCAGCTTTTGCAGGCCGTTCTGGTAGCGGGAGAAGTTCAGCAGGTCATTGATGAGCTGCATCAGGCGCTGCATTTCTTCGTTGACGGTGTTGAGCAGATCGGCTTCGCGCGATTCTTCAGGAAAATGCACGCGCTCTTGCAACAGGCCGAACGCCATATGCATGCCGGTCACTGGGGTACGCAGCTCATGGGACGCGCGCAACACGAACTCACTGCGCACCCGTTCGAAAGCGCGTTGTTCGGTGACATCGTGCAACACCATCACCGCCCCGAGGATGTGCCCCTGGGTATGGCTGACGGGGGTGAGGCTATACGTCAGCAACCGCGACTCGCCATCCACTTCGATGCTCAAGTCGTCCGGCGCCCGCTCCAGCGTTCCCCCGCGCAGCACCAGTTGCAGTTCCTCATCCAAATCCTTGCGTTCCAGCGCCTCGCCCAATCCCTGGCCCAGGCGCTCCTCGTCCCAGCCCAATTGACGCTGGGCCACCGGGTTGAGGTGCTCCAGGCGACCCTGGCGATCGATCATCAGCAAGCCGTCGTCGATGCTGTCGAGTACCGCTTGCAAGCGTTGCTGGCCGGCGAGCAGCTCATCGACGTTGGTGGCCTGATGCTCGCGCAGAGCCTGGGCCATGATGCCGAAGCGTCGGGTCAGCAAGTTCAGTTCCGAGGCCGAGGAGATCGGCAGCGTCACTTCGAAGTTGCCCTGGCCGATATTATCCGCCGCCGCCGCCAGCGCCTCGATCGGCGCCCCGAAACGTCGGGCGATACCGTGGGCTGTGATGAAGCCGATGATCAGCACCGCCAACCCTACCAGCCCCAGTAATCCGGAAATCAGCAACGCGCGCTCGCGAGCTTTGTTCTGGGTGTCGCTGATGTTGTTCAGCGCCTGCCGATACGCGTCGATCAAGCCCGTGCGCAGCACGTTGAATTTTTCGGTGAGGTTCTGGATACCGGACAGTTGGGCCGGTAGCTGGCGAGAGGCTGAAAAAGCCTCCAGAAAACTGATGTAATCGGCTTTGGCCTTGCTGAAGCTGTCGGCTGAATCGTCCAGCACCTGTTCGTGGGCGATGCCCTCGTCGAGCAACTCGAAGTATTGCCGTTTGGATGCTTCCAGAGCCACCAGGTCGGGCTTCTCATCGAGCATGATCATCAACTGGTCGCCCAGGGTCTGACGCAGCTTGAGGCCCAGGTCGAGCAGGATGAAGTTGTCGCGCACCGATTGTTCTTGGGTATTGGCCATCTGCACCACGCTGACCAGGCCAAGCAACAGCCCCAGCAATGCCACGGTAATCAGCGCCGAGATACTCAGAAACAGCCGTGTGCGCAGCTTCATCGCCAGTTTCATAAGATGACGCTCACAGGTTGTACTGCTTGCGTTTGCGATACAGCGTGGAGGCATCGATTCCCAGGGTCTTGGCGGCCTGATCCAGCGTGTCGGCCGTGGCCAGCACTGCGCCAATATGCGCCTTTTCCAGTTCGTCGAGGCTTAGCGCAGCCCCGATTCGCGGTGCATTGTTGACGGGTTGCTCGGCCATGCCCAAGTGGCTGATTTCGACTTTTTCCTGCGCGCAGATGATGCTGGCGCGCTCGACCACGTTGCGCAGCTCCCGGATGTTGCCAGGCCAGCGATAGCCTAGCAGCGCTTCACGAGCCTCGTCGCTGAAGCCGCGCGCCGGGCGGGCGTATTCCTTGACGAAGCGCGCCAGGAAGCGGTCGGCCAACGTCAGAATGTCTTCGGCCCGCTCGCGCAGTGGTGGCAGATGCAGGGTAATCACATTCAGGCGGTACAGCAGGTCTTCGCGAAAGCGCCCGTCGCGCACCATGTCTTCAAGGTTGAGGTTGGTCGCCGCGAGGATTCGCACATCGGCACGACGGGTCACCGGATCGCCGACCCGTTCGTATTCCTTGTCCTGAATGAAACGCAGCAACTTGGGCTGCAATGTCAGGGGAAAATCGCCGATTTCGTCGAGAAAAAGCGTACCGCCGTCGGCCTGGTTGACCCGTCCCAGCGTGCTTTCACTGGCGCCGGTAAATGCACCGCGGCTGTGGCCGAACAGTTCGCTTTCCATCAACTCAGCGGTCAACGACGGGCAGTTGATCGTGACGCAGGACTTCTTCGCGCGTTTGCTCCAGCCATGGATGGCTCGGGCCAGTTCGCCCTTACCGGTGCCGGACTCGCCAAGGATCAGAATGTTGGCGTCAGTGCTGGCGACCTGGCGAGCGGTTTCGAGCACGACTTTCATCGCCGGGCTGTGGGAGTCGAGGCCGTCATTGGGTTTGCGCACTTCCCCTTCCAGGGCTTCCAGTCGCGCCGATAACTGGCGCACCTCTAACTGTTTGGCGGTCGCCAGGCGCAGTTGATCGGGGCTGCAAGGCTTGACCAGATAATCGGCGGCGCCCGCCTGGATCGCATCAACGGCGGTGTCGACCGCCGAGTGGGCGGTGACAATCACCACCCGCATCCAGGGTGCCTGGATGCGCATTTGCGCCAGGACATCAAGGCCGTTGTCTTCTCCCAGGCGCAAATCCAGAAAGCACAGGTCAAACACCTGCCGCTGCAGCAGGGTGTCCGCCTGGGCAGCGCTGTTGGCGGTGGCGACGCTGTAGCCTTCGTCTTCCAGGCAATAACGGAATGTACGCAGGATGGCGGACTCGTCGTCTACCAGCAGAATGCGGCCTTGATGCTCAGTGGCGGATTCCATTTTTCCTACGCTCCTTTAATGAATGATGTTGGTTAGTGTCAGAAAAATCGGGCAAGTTGCATGGTCGTTTCTGAGGGGATATTACCCACCGACAGCGTACTTGCGAGTGTCTGACTCCTAAAAGGTTGATTTAGGTCCCTTTTTTGCGCCCGCGGCCGCCTCGTACGGTATGGCTTGCCCATTCCGACATCTATTTCCGACGGGCAATTCAAAAAGATTCTATCGCGTCTATCTCCGCCGTTCGTGCATTACGCACGACCTTTGTCGTGGCCATCGTGCAGGATGCGCTCCGGCTGGCTCGCAAGTCATCCATAACTAATTGATTTTAAAGATATTTATATCGCCAAAAATTCTGGCATGCCGAGTGCAATGGTTAGCTCAACGTGGCGTCAAGGCGCCTCAACCAGGTCACCACTCGGGGTGGGGAGGAATTTCAGGATGAATCGTCAACGTGCCGCTCAGTTTCGAATCTCTGCCCTGCATGTTCAGCAGGGTTTGTGGGCAGCAGTGGCCCTGCTGATCACGCTTGTGGCTGGCCAGCAGTTGATGCTTTGGCATCAGAGCCAACAGCCTGAAGCGCCTCTGTTGTCAATTCAGCGCGCCCCGCAAACTCATTTCAGCGCTGTCAGCAGCCTCTCGGATATTTCCGCCTCGATGCGAATGATGGAAGTCGATCAGTCTGTGAACGGCATGCCCCACCAGGAGCGCTGGGTGTTTTAACTCGATGAACCGGTTGTCCACTGCGCCGGAACCATCACTGCAAGACCCTAACTAAATAGAAAAGCGTAAGGAGAATCACCATGTTGAGCTGGGCAATTACTTTCCTGATCATTGCCATCATCGCCGCAGTACTGGGCTTCGGTGGTATCGCAGGCACCGCCACGGGCATCGCCAAGATTCTCTTTGTCGTGTTCCTGGTGATGTTCATCGCTTCCTTCTTCTTTGGCCGCCGCGGCCGAGGCTGACCATGAGCGTCGCACTCAAAGGATTGGTCGCCGCCCTGCTGCTGGGCGGCGGCACCATGGCCATGGCTGCCAACGACGGACAGATGCGGGTCAATCAGTTGCTCAAGGCCGACCCGCAATATGTCGAGACTTGGCAGCAAGTGGTTAAAAAGGAAGAACGCCTGCCGGAATGGGTGATGAACCTGTCAGGCGATTCGCAGCAGATGAATGCTGTCGAGGAAGATGGCGACAAATACCTGGTCGGTCCGTTGTGCGAAACCCAGGCGACATGCCGCAGCAAGCGCTTGTTCGTCGCTTTCAGTTTCGACAAGGACGAGGCTTATGCATTGCTGGTTGAAGTCCCTGCCGGACTTCCGGCCGACAAGTCGCCGACACGTCATGCCGATTACCGGTTCCTCGGCAATCCTGATGAAGGTATGCAAGAACTGTTAATGGAGCAACTCAAGAAAGATCCGAACTGGTACTGATTCTGAAAGCGAGAAAAGCACGTTGTTTTTCTCCTCTGCACAGTCCGAAGAGGGCCGATGCATGACCAAGGGGCCGGGACGCTCTGCCCGTCTAAGGGCGCAGTGACCTACGGGCACAAGGGGTGCCTGCGAAAGGGCCGGGTCAGGAAAAAGCTTCCACGCAGGCTCGCACAGTCATGACGACTGGCGAACTTGCGTGGAGCTTCGTGCGTTGTAAAGTTCATGCCAGAGCGGTTGGCTATCCTGGCGTCTGCCCCACCCCTGCGTACCACCATCGTTTTTCCACGCTGCTCCACTCCCCCGCATCCGACCGTATATCGGAGATTTATCCGCCCGGTCCGCTCTTTCAAGTGTGCTTCATTCTTCCGTCCTTTGAGCGCTTTTTACGAGGCCGGACAAAAACCCCGTTGCGCGGAAAATGGCCGGTTCACGGCATTTTTGCCTGCCGAAATGGCGTATTCGAACCGATGGGTACGCACGTTTTATTTCAAAGACATCATGCCGATTCGGCATAGGGTAGGCGTTTACGGCATTAGACGCCCCTCCTTTGCATCGCAATAGTTGCGCCTTTTTTCGCCTGCCAGTGCGCCTTTGGCGCGTACTCGGGGTGACCTTATATGGGGGCAGCGGCACGCATTCGTATCGCCATCGGGTGGTTCGGTTTGTGGCCAGTTGCCCGAGTCCAACTGAAGTAAGGGTAAAGATATGAAGAAGGCAAGACTAAGCCTCGCCTGGCAGATCCTCATCGGTCTGGTGCTCGGGATTGCAATTGGCGCGCTGCTCAACCATTTCAGTACCGAGAAGGCCTGGTGGATCAGCAACGTGCTGCAACCGGCAGGCGATATCTTTATCCGTCTGATCAAGATGATCGTGATCCCGATCGTGATTTCTTCGCTGATCGTCGGTATTGCCGGGGTCGGTGACGCCAAGAAACTCGGGCGTATCGGTCTCAAGACCATCCTCTACTTCGAAATCGTCACCACTGTCGCCATCGTCGTCGGTTTGCTGTTGGCCAATTTCTTCCAGCCGGGCAGCGGCATCGACATGAGCACCTTGGGTACGGTGGATATTTCCAAGTACCAGGCCACGGCCGCCGAGGTTCAGCATGAACATGCGTTCATCCAGACCATTCTCAATCTGATCCCGTCGAACATCTTCGCGGCGGTGGCGCGTGGCGAGATGCTGCCGATCATTTTCTTCTCCGTATTGTTTGGCCTGGGTCTGTCCAGCCTGCAATCGGACCTGCGCGACCCCCTGGTGAAAATGTTCCAGGGCGTCTCGGAAAGCATGTTCAAGGTCACCCACATGATCATGCAATACGCCCCGATCGGCGTGTTCGCCCTGATCGCGGTGACGGTTGCCAACTTCGGCTTCGCTTCGCTGTTGCCATTGGCGAAGCTGGTGATCCTGGTTTACGTCGCCATCGCGTTCTTCGCCTTCGTGGTGCTGGGGTTGATTGCACGTCTGTTCGGCTTCTCCGTGGTCAAACTGATGCGCATCTTCAAGGATGAGCTGGTGCTGGCCTACTCCACCGCCAGCTCCGAAACCGTGTTGCCACGCGTGATCGAGAAGATGGAAGCCTACGGTGCACCCAAGGCGATTTGCAGCTTCGTGGTGCCGACCGGTTATTCGTTCAACCTCGACGGTTCGACCCTTTACCAGAGCATCGCGGCGATTTTCATCGCTCAGTTGTACGGCATCGATCTGTCCATCAGCCAGCAGTTGCTGTTGGTGCTGACCTTGATGGTGACCTCCAAAGGCATCGCCGGCGTACCGGGTGTCTCTTTCGTGGTGCTGTTGGCGACCCTCGGCAGTGTCGGTATTCCGCTGGAAGGTCTGGCGTTCATTGCCGGTGTCGACCGCATCATGGACATGGCCCGCACCGCGCTGAACGTGATCGGCAATGCCCTGGCCGTGCTGGTCATTTCCCGCTGGGAAGGCATGTACGACGATGCCAAGGGCCAGCGCTACTGGAATTCCCTGCCCCACTGGCGCAGCAAAGAGCCGATGCCGGCGGGAGAAACTGCCAGCCGTTGAGGCGCATGACCCCTGTGGGAGCCGAGCTTGCTCGCGATTGCGGTGTGTCAGCCAACATCAATGCTGACTGATCCGGCCCCATCGCGAGCAAGCTCGGCTCCACAGGATCTGCCATAGGATTTTTGTAGCCCCTGCGCAATGCCAAACAAACCCCGGAGAAATCCGGGGTTTGTCGTTTCTGCCAGCCCCGCTATCATTCGCGGCATCTTCCGGGGGACTTAACCGATGCTTAATGGCCTGTGGCTTGGCTTCTTTATCGTGGCAGCCGTATCGGCGCTGGCGCAGTGGCTGATCGGCGGTAACGCCGGGATCTTCGCCGCCATGGTGGAAAGCATTTTCGCCATGGCCAAGCTGTCGGTGGAGGTGATGGTCCTGCTGTTCGGCACCTTGACCCTGTGGCTGGGGTTTCTGCGGATCGCCGAAAAGGCCGGTATTGTCGACTGGCTGGCCAAGGCGCTCGGGCCATTGTTTTTGCGGCTGATGCCGGAGGTGCCGGCGGGTCATCCGGCGATTGGCCTGATTACCCTCAACTTTGCGGCAAACGGCCTGGGGCTGGATAACGCGGCGACCCCGATCGGCCTGAAGGCCATGCGAGCCCTGCAGGACTTGAACCCCAGCCCGACCATCGCCAGCAATGCACAAATCCTGTTCCTGGTGCTCAACGCCTCATCGCTGACGCTGTTGCCGGTGACCATTTTCATGTATCGCGCCCAGCAAGGGGCGCCGGACCCGACCCTGGTATTCCTGCCGATCCTGCTCGCCACCAGCGCCTCAACCCTGGCGGGGCTGCTGTCAGTGGCGTTCATGCAGCGCCTGCGCCTGTGGGACCCGGTAGTGCTGGCTTATCTGATTCCGGGTGCGTTGGTACTGGGCGGTTTCATGGCGCTGCTGGCGACGCTCTCAGCCACGGCGCTGGCCGGGCTGTCTTCGATTCTCGGCAACCTGACGCTGTTCGGCTTGATCATGATGTTTCTGGTGGTGGGCGCGCTGCGCAACGTCAAGGTTTATGAAGCCTTCATTGAAGGTGCCAAAGAGGGCTTTGACGTCGCCAAGACGTTGCTGCCATACCTGGTGGCCATGTTATGCGCCGTCGGCGTGCTGCGGGCCTCGGGCGCGCTGGACTTCGGCCTGGACGGCATCCGGCACCTGGTGCAGTGGGCCGGCTGGGACACCCGTTTCGTCGACGCCTTGCCGACTGCCATGGTCAAGCCATTCTCCGGCAGCGCCGCGCGGGCGATGCTGATCGAAACCATGCAGACTTCCGGCGTGGACAGCTTCCCCGCGCTGGTGGCCGCGACCATTCAGGGCAGCACCGAAACCACCTTCTATGTGCTGGCGGTGTATTTCGGTGCCGTGGGTATCCAGCGGGCGCGGCATGCGGTGGGCTGCGCGCTGCTGGCCGAGTTCAGCGGCGTCGTGGCGGCGATCGGGGTTTGCTACTGGTTCTTTGGCTGAACCATATCCCCTTGCCACAGGCCCGGATTGCAGTCACGGGCCTTTAGGGGCGTGCGGGTATCGCCAAGCGCTGGCCTTGTTCTACCGTCCAGTTCACAACCTCGGCGGTCAGTCGATCGCTGGCCTGGCCGAAACCTTGCACCACTGCCGGCACTTGCACGTCGCTCAAGGGCTGGCGGACTTCAAAACGATGACTGGCAAGGATGCGTTGGTCAAATCCCCGCACCAGCAATGCGTCCAGGCGAATCACCACGCTGGCCCCCGCGCCGTGATATTCGGTCTGGAAGGCCTGCAATTGGCCACCCAACTCCAAATCCGTTTGCAAGTTGCTGTCGGCGACACTCAATAGCCCGACACGTCCATCCTGTGCGAAGCCATCGAGCAAGCGATTGCGCAGCAACACCGGTGCCGGGTCGCTCCAGCGTGAGGCTGCGTAGCTGCTCAACAGATTGCCGTGGGGAATGACCGCGATTTTAGGGCTGTTGAGCACTTCGCTGGCCTGCGGGCTGGCCAGGCGCAACGACCACTTCACGGGCGTGCCCGGGGCTGCGGGCGCCTGAGTCGCGGGTAAGCGATAGACGTCCGCGGGCTCGGCCTGGGGCAGAATCGAGCAACCGCCCACCAGGACACATCCTGCCAGCAAGAGGATAGGGCGGACGAACCGAGCAAACGGCTTCATGGCGTGAATTCCTTGTTCTTGTCATTGCCCAGCAAATAGCCGCTGGGGTTGGCATCCAGGCGCCGGGAAATACCCCGCAGCGCGCTCAGGGTGTCGCGCAGTTCCCGCACCGCCGGCGACAGGGCATTGAGCCCCTGCATGCCATTGTTCAGCGCGTCGCGATTGTCGTTGAGCAGTTTGTCGAGGGTTGCGGTGCTGCGGGCCAGCGATTGCATGGCCTGGTCTGCGCTGCTCATGACCTCTTTGCCCTGATCGTTGAGCAGACCGTTGGCGCTGCGCATCAATGCCGTAGTCTGCTCCAGGGTGGCGCTGGCCTGTTTGCCGACAGATGCCAGTTGCTGCATGGCCTGGCGAATATCGCCGCGTTGATCGGCGATGACCCCGGTGGTTTGCTCCAAGTGTTCAAGGGTCTTGCCCAACCGCTGGACATTGTCCGAGGAAAACACCGCGTTGGCGTTATGCAGCAGCAGGTTGATGCTGGTCATCAGGTCATCGCTGTTGTTCAGCAGGCGGGCGATGGGCGAGGGCGCTGCGATGATCACTGGCGGCTCGCCATCGTGCCCGGTCAGTGGCGGGCTGTTGGGGGTGCCGCCACTGAGTTGGATAATCGAGGTGCCGGTGATGCCGGTCAGTGCCAGTTTGGCCTGGGTGTCCTGCTTGACCGGTGTTTCAGCACTCAAGCGTACCCGCGCCAGTACCCGGCGCGGGTCGTTCGGGTCCAGGCGCAGATTGACCACGTCTCCGACCTTGATGCCGCTGTACTCCACCGAGCTGCCTCTGGACAAGCCGCTGACCGCTTCGTTGAACACCACTTCGTAATCCTTGAATTCGCTGTCCACGCTGGACTTGGCCAGCCACAACCCAAACAGCAGGGCGCCGACCACCACGATCACGGTGAACAGGCCGATCAATACATGATGGGCTCGGGTTTCCATGTCAGACCTCGTTCAATTGTGTAGCGGCCGTCAAGGCCGCGCGGCCGCGAGGGCCGTGGAAGTATTCATGGATCCAGGCATCGTCGGTTTCCGACACTTTGTCGATGACATCGGCCACCAGCACTTTTTTCTGGGCCAGCACCGCCACCCGGTCGGTGATGGTGTAGAGGGTGTCCAGGTCATGGGTGACCAGAAATACGCTCAAGCCCAAGGCGTCGCGAAGCGTCAGGATCAATTGGTCGAACGCTGCCGCGCCGATGGGGTCGAGGCCGGCGGTGGGTTCGTCGAGAAACAGAATGTCCGGGTCCAGGGCTAGCGCCCGGGCCAAGGCTGCACGCTTGATCATGCCGCCGGACAGCGAGGCGGGGTATTTGTCCGCCGCCGATAGCGGCAGCCCGGCCAACGCCAGTTTCACCGCCGCCAGATGTTCGGCATCGGCCCGGCTGAGCCCGGCGTGTTCGATCAGGGGCAGGGCGACATTCTCTGTCACAGTCAGCGAAGAAAACAGCGCGCCTTTCTGAAACAGCACCCCAAAGCGTCGTTCCACTTGCGAACGCTGTTGCTGGGGCAGGCTCGGCAGATCCTGGCCGAATACTCGCACGGCCCCTTCACTGGGCCGGTTCAAGCCGACAATGCTGCGCAACAGCACCGATTTGCCACTGCCGGAGCCGCCGACCACCGCGAGGATCTCGCCCTTGTATACGTCCAGGTCGAGGTTTTCGTGCACGCTCTGCAGGCCAAAGCGATTGCACAAGCCACGTACCTGTATCACCGCCTCGGTGGGCGGCCTGGAAGGTCGACTCACCATTGCATCTCCATGAAAAACAGCGCGGCTACCGCATCGAGCACGATCACCACAAAAATCGACTGCACCACGCTCGAGGTGGTGTGAGCCCCGACAGACTCGGCGCTGCCGCTGACTTTGAAGCCTTCCAGGCATCCCACCGCGGCAATCAGGAAGGCAAAGATCGGCGCCTTGACCATTCCCACCACGAAATGCTGGACGCCGATGTCCGACTGCAACAGCGTCAGGAACATCGCCGGAGAAATATCCAGCGACAGGGCACACACCACACCGCCGCCGACAATGCCCGAGAGCATGGCCACAAAGGTCAGCATCGGCAACGCCACCAACAGGGCCAGCACTCGCGGCACCACCAGCAACTCGATGGGATCGAGGCCCAGGGTACGAATCGCGTCGATTTCTTCGTTGGCCTTCATCGAGCCGATCTGGGCGGTGAAGGCGCTGGCGGTGCGACCTGCCATAAGAATCGCAGTCAGCAACACGCCGAATTCGCGCAGAAACGAGAACGCCACCAGGTCCACGGTAAAAATACTGGCGCCGAAATCGGCCAGCACCGTCGCCCCGAGAAACGCCACCACCGCGCCCACCAGAAAAGTCAGCAGGGCGACGATAGGGGCCGCGTCCAGCCCCGTCTGTTCGATGTGAACAACCATCGGGGTAATGCGCCAGCGTTTCGGGCGAAACAGGCCCCGGGCCAGCGTTTCTAGGATCAAGCCGACAAAGCCCAGTAATTGCAGGGTATCTTGCCAGACCTTGTCCACGGCTCGACCGATGCGTGTCAACAACTGGGTCACGACACTCACCGTCGGCTCTTTGACCGGCACGCAGAAGTCGGTCAGCGAGCAATAGACCGTCTGCAACAGCGCCCGATCGGCGGACGACAACGTGCAGTCGCGGTGCTCGGCGGTCTTGCCCAGCCGCTCGGCGCCCAGCAGTTCCACCAGCAACGAGGCGCCGGCGGTGTCGAGGGCACCCAAGCCATTGAGGTCGATCAGGGTGTTGTCGTCGTACTGGCCGCGCAGCGAGTCGCTCAAACGCTTGAGCTGCGTGTAGTGAGCCAGTGTCCAGTCCCCGCTGATCCATAGCTGCGCCGGGGAGTGAGAGCGATCCAGTCGGGCACTGCCAGCCAGAGTGCCAGGGGTCATAAGCGCCATGCTCGTTCGGCTCGAAAAGTGTTACCTAATAGCACGCCCGGCATTATTTTGTCCCAGGCTCGAGCGCAGCGCTGACCTTGAAGCGCAATACACCAATCACCTGGCCATTTTCCGTCAGCACCCGCACCTGCCATTTACCGGTGGGGTCTTCCGGGAAGTTCTGCTTGTGGGTCCAGGCGCGATAGCCTTCCTTGCGCCCGCCATGAATGTCCAGGGCGATACGGTCCACCTCTTTGCCGTTGAATTGCCAGACGTGATAAATCCGCTCATCGAGCCCTCGCGGCGCATTGATAGCGGTGTAGGCATACAGACCGTTGCCGCGTATCTGGTCAGCGGTGACTTCCTTCAGGCTGGCGCCCGGCGTGCGGTCCTCCAGTTGGGTGCTGATTGCCACCTCGGTCATCCACAAGGTTGCCGGCGGCACCCAGGAGCGCAGCACCCACCCGGCCGCGCCGATCCCCACCGTGATGCACAGAATCGCCAGGGCGTTGCGCACGGTGCGGATCGGAAAGATCGAAGCCAGGCTGGGGAACGACAACAGCATGGCAGTGCCCAGCGCCAGCTTGAAGCTCTGGTCGGTGGTCAGGTGCAGGATGATCGGCAGTGCGGTGAGCAGGGCGGCAAACAGCGTCAGGGTGTGCAGCGCCAGGAACGCCCAGCGCCGGGGCGCCAGCCATTTGTAGTACAGCGGATCAATGATCGAGACCAGTGCCGAGGCCGCCAGTAGGCCGGTGAAAACCACTTGGCTGCTGTTCCAGGTGGTGGTGATGAAAAAGAACGGCAAGACGAAAAACAGGCTTTCCTGGTGAATCATCTGCGTGGCGTAACGCAGCAGCGGCTGGGGGATTTCCCGTTTGAATATGCGGGTAAAAAGCCGGGTCAGGCTGTTCTCCAGCATCAGCCAGAGCCAGCTCACCAGCATGATGATGGTGATCCAGGTCGCAAGACCCTGCTGGCGGTCCACCAGCATGAAACTGCCGACTCCAGAGATGAAGCCACCGAGTGCGATGACCCCTGGATAGCGCTTCATCAATTCGAGAAGGCGCTGGATGTAGTGAGTCAGGTTCGGCATTCGGCAGTTCACAGTGAGTCGTAGGAAATATCCCTGACAGAGTATCGCCAGGACATCGATGTGACGAGCGCTCTAAGCCCTGCGACGCAATCTCCACCCGACCAGGACCAACAGCAACCCCAGCAGCCCGGCCACGCCCCAAACCAGCTCATCGTCGCCGAGCATGGGTTTCTCGATGCGCAGGTAGCCCGGGTCCTTGAGCAGTTCACGCAGGGCCTGGTTGGCCTGTTCCAGGCTCACCGCCTGAAGGCGCACGGCCGGATTGGTGAAGCGGCCGTCGTCGTAATCGCCAAGGGCACCCCAATAGTAATCGGCCAGTGCGCTGTTGCCTTGAACCGCCCACGACTGATGGGCGATGGCGGCGCGTTTGATGCGCACGAAACTCTCCGGGTCGAGGCCATCCTTGAGCAACGTGGTGCGCATTTGCTCCAGCGCCTGCTCGGCCTGGGGCAGGTCATCACGGGCCAGGTCCGCGTTCAGGCTGAAGAAGCCAACGCCGCCAAACACCTCTCGCTCCACCCACGGCCCGTAGGACAGGCTGCGGGCCAGGCGCAGCTGGCGATAGAGCGCCCAGTCCAGATAGTCCTTGAGCAGGTCGAAGGTTTCGTCGTGTTGCTGTTCCAGCACCGGCTCCGGAAACAGCCAATGAAGCTTGGCGCTATTGCCCACCAGGCCGCGCATCAGGTTGCGCTTGGTGACCGCGCTGTAGCGGATCTGCGGTAACGCTGCGTGAGCGCTGGGCTCGACCGGCTCCAGTTCGCCGAAGGTCCGCTCCAGATAGGCCGGTAGCAACCGGTCCAGGTCGCCGACCACGATCAGCGTCATGTTGTTCGGTGCATACCAGGCCTTGCGTGCCTGCTCGATCCTGGCAAGGGTGAGGTGCCCGACTTCGGCGCGTTCGGCACAGCGCAGACCCAATTCCACTGCCAATTGATTGCCCGCCTTGTGGCCCAGGTCCTGATGATCGAGCCAGCGTTGCAGATGGGTGTAGTGGCCGCCATCCTCGCGTTCCACCACACGTTTGGCCGCCTGCAGGGCGTTGTCGTCGATGCGGGTACGAGTCAGCAGGGCGATCAACAGGTCCAGGACCTTGCGTTGATTGCGCGCCGGTGCCTCGATGACGAACGTGGTGTCGGCGTTGCTCGTGAAGGCATTCCACTCGCCGCCCAGCGCCTGCATACGCTCTTCCAGCCCGCCTTCGCCGCCGTCATCGACACCGCTGAACAGCAAATGCTCAAGCAGGTGGGGCAGTTCCTTGTCGGCGCAGTTGAAGTCGTCCAGTCCCACGCCCACCACCAGCCGGATCGCCACATGCCCGCGCTCGCTGCCCGGCTTGAGCAGCAGTTGCATTCCGTTGGGCAGCACATACCCCTCGACCTGGAATCGATCCAGCGCGACCGACGGCAGTGAACCGAGCAACAGAACGGCGAGCAACAGACAACGCATAGCGAGCTTCCTGGCGGCTGATTGGAGGTCCATGTGCCGGGCAGGCCGTCATCGCAGGCAACTTCGCGCACCACCTCGAACCCAATGGATTTCCATGGCGACGTGGGGCCGGCTTGCGTGCGAACGGTTTAAGCCCAGGCCAATCTTACTGACTGAGCAATGCGCCAGTCGTTCAAGGCGAATGGGTGACGTCGGAAATTTCATCAACCGCGAGCGCACCGGTCTCGGAAGTCCCCAGCACCACGTAGGCGCTGCCGCAGAACAGCGAGTTGAGGCGTTTCATGTCGGCGATCAGTTCTAGGTGCAGGGAACTGGTCTCGATGCTTTGTACGATTTTTCGCTGTAGACGGCTGACGTGTGCGTGGGCCAGTCGTCTTTCCTGCGCTCGAAAGCGACGTTTCTCACGCAACAGCTGACGGGCGCTCTCGGGATCGGCACTGAGGAACACCGACAATCCCAGCCGCAGATTGGCGATCAACTGGCTGTGCAGCGTCGCCAACTCTTCCAGGCCAACCTCGGAAAAGGACCGACGTTGCGCGGTTTTCTGTTGCTGGACCTTGCGCAACATGCGTTCGATGAGGTCGCTGGCCAGCTTCAGGTTGATCGCCAGCTCAATGATTTCCGCCCAGCGGCGGCTGTCCTGTTCACTGAGGTCCTCACGGGGCATTTGGGCCATATACAGCTTGATGGCGCTGCACAGCGCCTCGACGTCATCGCCCATGCTCCGTACTTGTTGGGTGACTGCGGTCTGCCCGCCGCGCAGTACGTCGAGCATGGCTTCGAGCATGGTTTCGATCAGATCACCGATGCGCAGGGTTTCCCGGGCAGCATTCGCCAGGGCCAGGCTCGGCGTGGCGAGGGCGGTGAGGTCCAGGTGGCGGGGCTTGGCCGTGCCGTTGGTGTCAGGACGCTCCGGCAGCAGCCAGGCACACAGCCTGGCCATCGGCCCGACGCTGGGCAGCAGCACCAGGCAGCGCACGGTGTTGTAGAGCAGGTGAAAACCGATCACCGTTTCCTGGTGGCTGAAATCCAGGCCGTCCAACCAGCCCACCAACGGATCGAGCACTGGAATGATCAACAACAGGCCGATCAACTTGTACAGCAGGCTGCCCAGCGCCACCTGGCGGCCGGCGGCGTTCTGCATGCTGGTGCTGAGAAAGGCCAGCACGCCGCTGCCGATGTTGGCGCCGATCACCAGGCCGATGGCCACCGGCAGACTGATCACCGCTGCGCCGGCCAGTGTCGCGGTCAACAGCACGGCGGCGAGGCTGGAATAGGAGATCATCGCGAACAGCGCACCCACCAGCGCATCGAGCAGGATGTCGCCGGTCAGCGAGGCAAAGATAACTTTCACGCCCTGGGCCTGAGTGATGGGCGCGGCGGCTTCGACAATCAATTGCAGCGCCAGGATGATCAAGCCCAAGCCGATGCCGACCCGGCCCATTTGCCCCAGGCGGGTCTGTTTGCGCGACAGGAAAAAAATCACCCCGAGGAAAATCAGCAGCGGCGATAACCAGGACAGATCCAGGGTCAGTACCCGCGCCATCAGCGCCGTGCCGACATCGGCGCCGAGCATGGTCGCCAGGGCAGGGGTCAGTGCCATCAAGCCCTGGCCGACGAATGAGGTGACGAGCATGGCTGTGGCGTTGCTGCTCTGGACCATGGCAGTGACCATGATGCCTGCGACGAACGCCAGCCAGCGCTTGGACATGTTTTGGCCAATGACATGGCGCAGGTTCGTGCCATAGACCCGCAGAATGCCGGTACGGACGATGTGCGTGCCCCAGATCAGCAGGGCCACGGCGGAGAGCAAGTTCAGCAGGGTCAGCATGAGAAGCCCCCTGTTAGCGTCCCAAAGGGACCAATTGACGGTGCCACATTTTTCTTCGTTGTACTTAAGCTGTAGTTGGCCAACGGTTCGAGCGCCAGCATTGCACAGCTAAAGACGGGTTTGAAACAAAACTGTCATAAAAAGCCATTGACCAAAGGCACCACGAAACCCTGTGGGAGCGAGCCTGCTCGCGATAGCGGACTGTTAGCCAATGAAGATGTTGAATGTTGTGGCCTCATCGCGAGCAGGCTCGCTCCCACCGGTTTTGCATCCAGTTACTTTCCGGCAGGCATGAAAAAGGGGCTCGAAAGCCCCTTCGTTCATTGCCCTGTGCCGCTTACTGGCCTGGCATATCCTTACGCAGTTTTACCGGATCCTGCTGCTTGCGCTTGCGCGCCATGGCAGTGCGCATCTTGATGTTGAACGCTTCGACCGCCAGGGAGAAGGCCATGGCGAAGTAGACGTAGCCTTTTGGCACGTGCACGTCCAGAGACTCAGCGATCAGCACGGTACCGACCACCAGCAGGAACGACAGCGCCAGCATCTTCAGCGACGGGTGCTTGTCGATGAACGCGCTGATGGTGCCCGCCGCCAGCATCATCACCAGCACCGCCACGACGATTGCCGCGACCATCACCGGTACATGGGAGACCATGCCCACGGCGGTGATCACCGAATCCAGGGAGAACACGATGTCGATGATCGCGATCTGGACGATGGTGTAGATGAAGCTGCCGCCCGTGCCCGCAGGCGTCTCGCCGGTTTCGTCTTCGCCTTCCAGCGCGTGGTACATCTCCTGGGAGCTTTTCCACAGCAGGAACAGGCCACCGAAGAACAGGATCAGGTCACGACCGGAAATGCCCTGGCCGAACACTTCGAACAGGTCGGCGGTCAGGCGCATGACCCAGGTGATGGACAGCAGCAACAGGATCCGCGTGATCATGGCCAGGGCCAGACCGAAGATCCGGGTGCGTGCCTGCATGTGCTTGGGCATGCGGCTGACCAGGATCGAGATCATGATGATGTTATCGATGCCCAGGACAATTTCCAGGGCGGTCAGGGTGAAGAAGGCAACCCAGATTTCCGGGTTGGTCAGCCATTCCATGTGAGTTCCTTTAGCGAGTGTTGGGCCGCGCCGCGCCTTCGATTATCGAAAGGGGCGACGCAGCGGGCATTGCTTTTATAGAGTGCTGAACAGCGGAAAAATCCCCATCAGCAAGGCGGCAAACATTATGCACAGGCAAACCAATACTGCCCACTTCAAGGTGAAGCGTTGGTGATCGCCAAACTCGATCCCCGCCAGGGCCACCAGCAGGTAAGTCGATGGAACCAGCGGGCTCAGCAAATGAACGGGCTGGCCAACGATCGAGGCGCGGGCCATTTCAACGGCAGTGATGCCGTAGTGGCTGGCGGCTTCGGCCATGACCGGTAACACCCCGTAATAAAACGCATCGTTCGACATGAAGAAGGTGAACGGCATGCTCGCCAGCGCGGTAATCACTGCCAGGTATGGGCCCAGGAAATCCGGGATCACCGCCAGCAGGCTCTTGGACATGGCGTCGACCATGCCGGTCCCGGACAGGATGCCGGTGAAGATACCCGCCGCGAAAATCAAACCGACCACCGCCAATACGCTGCCGGCATGGGCCGCAACGCGGTCTTTCTGCTGTTGCAGGCAAGGGTAGTTGACGATCATCGCGATACTGAACGCCACCATGAACAGCACCGGCAGCGGTAACAGGCCGGCGATCAGCGTGCACATCAGGCCCAGGGTCAACGCACCGTTGAACCAGATCAGCTTCGGACGACGGGCGTCCGGGAACTGGGAAACGCTGATTTCGCTGTGGTCGATGTCATCACCGGCGAGGTGCAATTCACCCAGACGGGCGCGCTCGCGTTTACCGTACATGTAGGAAATCGCCAGGATCGCCGCTACACCCGCGAGCATCGCAGGAATCATCGGAACGAAGATGTCGGACGGATCGACATGCAGCGCGCTGGCTGCACGGGCCGTCGGGCCGCCCCAGGGGGTCATGTTCATCACGCCACCGGCGAGAATGATCAGGCCGGCCATGATCCGTGGGCTCATGCCGATGCGGCTGTAGAGCGGCAGCATGGCGGCCACGCAGATCATATAAGTGGTCGCGCCGTCACCATCGAGGGAAACGACGAGCGCCAGAACGGCGGTGCCGACCGAAACTTTCAACGGGTCGCCCTTGACCAGCTTGAGGATCTTGCGCACGGCCGGGTCGAACAGGCCGGAGTCGATCATCAGGGCAAAATAAAGAATCGCGAACATCAGCATCACCCCGGTCGGGGCAAGCTTGGTGATGCCTTCGAGCATCATCGGACCGATCTTTGGTGCAAAACCACCGAACAGAGCGAACAGGATCGGGATGATGATCAGGGCAATCAGCGCGGACAGGCGCTTGGTCATGATCAGGAACATGAACGTGATGACCATGGCAAAGCCAAGGAAAGTCAGCATAGGAAATACTCCAGGCGTGGCGCGACGGGCAAAGGCAGACCGAACAGGTCAGCGCAGAATGCAAAGCACGGGACGGACGGAGGGAGTGGGTTCAGCGGGGCGGGTAGCAGCGGACATCAGAATCACCATTGTTGTTGTTAAAAGGGCCTAACGAGCCTTAGCCGCTCGCTTCTGGCCACCGGTCTGTTGCCGGTAGTGGGGGCGATCCTAATCGCGCAAGCTTTCAGCCACCTTTCGCCGCTGTAATGGAGTTTTTCTGTAGGGCAAGGCTTACCTGTAGGAGCAAGCTTTGCTCCCACAGACAATCTGCGCTCCACCGATAAATCAAAACACCGAAAGATCCAACGGCCGCACCGCGCCCATCCAGATCGCATGCTCGGTGTGGTCCGTCAGGTCGTCGCCGGTGTCCGGGTGAAGAAATATCACCAGGCCTTTGCGATTGAGCGCCAGCCACGGCAAGACCACGCCGATGTGCTGTGGATCGAACGCCAATTGGCAGCTCCAGTCCGGGTGCGGCCCGACTGGGCGTTGGTGGATGCGGCCCATTTTCAGCCCAAACAGTCGCGACGCTTCCTCGCACAGTGCCCGCGCCTGGGCGATGGTATTGGCGTCGAAATAGACATGGGCGTGGTAGCCCTTGATCCGCTGCATGTGCTTCTCCTCGAAAACTGGCCGAACCGAGGTTGTCTCCCGCGGGTCAGAGCCTTTACATGCGGGACAAAAAAGGAAAAACAGCCATGAAAAATGCCGAAACCCCGGTCACCAAAGTGGTGCTCTATGGTGCCATGAGTAGCCTCGGCAGTGCGTTGATGGCTGAAATGCTGCGGCGCCAGCACGAAGTCATCGCTGTTCTCGACGACCTTACGGCCCTGGCGCCGCGCCCCGGCCTGCGGGCCAAGACCGGCGACCTCTACGATCCCCAGCGGGTCAAGCAAAGCGTGGCCGGCGCCAATGCCGTGGTGTGTCTGTTGAACGCTCCAGGGTTGCCGATGAACAGCGAGCACGTGGAGCGCACGCTCATTCCCGGTCCCGTGGAGCAGGTGTTGGCGGTGGATGCGCTGATCGCCGGGATGGAGGCGGCGAGTATTTCCCGGCTGTTTCTGGTGGGCGATTTCGCCGTGCTCGACGAGGAGCCGGCAGACGATGTATTGCAGCGCCATGCCGCCGAAGAAGTCCTCGACGCCCTGAACAACAGCACGTTGCAATGGACCCTGATTGACTCACCCTACGCAACGCCCGGTTTGAGCATCGAGCACTTCAGCCAGGTCAGCACCAGCCTGGAGGCCGGCATGGCCGAATCACTGGAGCGGCTTGGCCGTGTGGCCGTCGGCATTGCCGATGAGCTGCGCCTGAACCTGCATGTGGGCCAGCATGTCAGTTTTGTCGCCGCCGATTAGCCTGTGCGGTCGCCGTCTCCCGAGTTGGCGCAGGGGAGGGCTGGTTACACCGCAATGGAAGGCAAGGCCAACCCCGTGAGCGATTCGGCGCTGTTGGCCTGCTCCTCCATCAACCAGTCCACAAACTGCCTGATCAATACCCCGCGCCGTTTACGCTGGGGCAAGACCACGTAATACCCTGACCGCGACAACACTGTTTCAGCGACCGGACGGCACAGCAGCCCTTGGGCCAATAAGTTATCCACAAGGTATCGCCAACCGATGGCAACGCCCTGACCGCCAATCGCCGCCTGGATGAGCAAGGTGTAGTTGTCGAACCGCAACTGCCCGGGCGCCGGGGGCGAGGTAATGCCCAGCTCACGGAAAACGCCACTCCAGTCAAACCAGTGGCTACTGTTTTCCCCCGCGCAAATGCAGGAGCGGGAACTCTGACAAGGCTTGAGCCGACAAGGGCAGGGAGCGTTCCTTGAGCAACAGCGGGCTGCACACGGGAAAGACTTCTTCGCTGAAAAGCCAGCGACTTTCGCCTTGTTTGAAGCGACCGTCTCCAAACAGCACCGCAACGTCGATATCCGTGCGCAGCATGTTGTGGTTGCGTTCGCTGGTCACCAGGCTGACGTCCACCTGTGGGTTGGCGGAGTGAAACCGATGCAAGCGGGGCATCAGCCAATAGGCAGCAAACGCAAAATCGGTGGCCACTTGCAGCACCTCATGCTGGTCATGGGCGGTGATCGCGCTCAATCCTGCGTCGATATTCTGCAAACCGGCCTGCACCTGCTCGAACAGGATTGTTCCGGCCTCGGTCAGCTCGATGCCGCGGTAGATGCGATCGAACAATCGCGTACCCAGTTGTTCTTCCAGGCGCTTGATCTGCTGGCTGATGGCCGGTTGCGTGGTGCCCAGTTCGATCGCCGCTGCCGTGAAGCTGCGGTGGCGGGCCGCGGCTTCAAAGGCGCGGAACAGGTCAAGGGACAGGTCACCCAGGGCTTCATACATAAGCTGTGCTTATCCTAGTCATTGCCTTGCGTGGGCTTTACCCATAAAGGCGGGGGCTACATGCTCAATCGCAGCAATTTCGCATAACTGTTTACTATGGAATGCCGCGAATACATGAAGCGCAAGAACATTCTTTTCATCATGGCCGATCAAATGGCCGCGCCAATGTTGCCGATCTACGGTCCTTCGCCGATCAAGCTGCCGAACCTGTCGCGCCTGGCCGAGCAGGGCGTGGTGTTCGACGCCGCGTATTGCAACAGCCCACTCTGCGCACCGTCGCGCTTTACCCTGGTGAGCGGTCAGTTGCCCAGCAAGATCGGCGCCTACGATAACGCGGCGGATTTTCCTGCGGACGTCCCGACGTACGCCCACTACCTGCGGCGTCTGGGTTATCGCACGGCGCTGTCCGGCAAGATGCATTTTTGCGGGCCGGACCAGTTGCATGGCTACGAAGAACGCCTGACCAGTGACATTTACCCGGCCGATTACGGCTGGGCCGTGAACTGGGACGAGCCCGACGTGCGGCCAAGCTGGTATCACAACATGTCTTCGGTGTTGCAGGCTGGTCCGTGCGTGCGCACCAACCAGTTGGATTTTGACGAAGAAGTGGTGTTCAAGGCCCAGCAGTATCTGTTCGACCACATCCGCGAGGATGGCGACCAGCCGTTCTGCCTGACGGTGTCCATGACCCACCCACACGACCCGTACACCATTCCCAAGACCTTTTGGGATATGTATGACGACAAGGACATCCCGCTGCCGCAAACCCCGGGGCAAACAGAGCTGGACCCGCATTCCCAGCGCCTGTTGAAAGTCTATGACCTGTGGGACAAGCCACTGCCTGTGGATAAGATCCGCGATGCGCGCCGCGCGTACTTCGGTGCGTGCAGCTACATTGACAGCAACGTCGGCAAGTTACTGCAAACCCTGGAAGACACCGGCTTGATGGACGACACGATCATCGTGTTCTCCGGCGATCATGGAGACATGCTCGGTGAAAAAGGCCTCTGGTACAAAATGCACTGGTTCGAGATGGCGGCTCGCGTTCCCTTGCTGATCAGCGCACCGGGCCAGTTCGCCAGCGGGCGGGTCGGGGCGGCGGTGTCCACTGCCGACTTGCTGCCGACTCTGGTGGAGTTGGCCGGTGGCCGGCTTGAGCCCGGACTGCCGCTGGATGGCCGGTCGCTGGTGCCCCATCTGCAGGGGCAGGGCGGTCATGACGAGGTCTTTGGTGAATACATGGCCGAAGGCACCATCAGCCCGTTGATGATGATCCGTCGTGGACCCTGGAAATTCATCTACAGCGAAGATGATCCGTGCCTGCTGTTCGATCTGCGCAATGACCCCAAAGAACTGGAGGACCTTAGCCAATCGGCTGAGCATCAGTCCCTGTGCGCGGATTTTCTCGCCGAAGCGCGAGCTAAATGGGATATCCCAACCATTCACCAACAGGTGCTCGCCAGTCAGCGACGTCGACGTTTCGTCGCCCACGCGTTGACCCTGGGCAAACTCAAGAGCTGGGATCACCAGCCGCTGGTGGACGCCAGCCAGCAGTACATGCGTAACCACATTGACCTCGACGATCTGGAACGCAAGGCCCGTTATCCACAACCCTGCCAAAACCAATAACGTAAGGGGAAGCACATGCAAAAGTTATCCACAGTACTGACCGCTGGGCTGTTGGCGCTTAGCAGTTCGGCGTGGGCCGAGCAAGGCTGCGAGACGGTAAAGATGGCCGACCCCGGTTGGAGTGACATCGCTGCGACCAACGCGATCACGGGTTTTCTGCTCGATGGCATGGGCTACAAGGCCAAGGTCGACACCCTCGCGGTGCCGATCACCTTCGGCGGCCTCAAGGACGGCCAGGTTGATGTATTTCTGGGTAACTGGATGCCGGCGCAGCAAGGGTTCTACGACAAGTTCGTGGCCACTGGCGATGTCACGCAGTTGGCCAAGAACCTGGACGGCACCGAATTCACCCTGGCGGTCCCGGATTACGTGTGGGATGCCGGTGTGCATAACTTCGCTGACCTGAACAAGTTCGCCGATAAGTTCGACAAGAAGATATACGGGATCGGCTCCGGCGCCCCGGCCAACCTCTCCCTGAAGGAAATCATCAAGACCAACGATTTCGGCATGGGCGAGTGGAAACTGGTGGAATCGAGCGAGCAGGCCATGCTCGCGGAAGTCTCCCGGGCGGTGAGGAAACAGAAGTTCGTGACCTTCCTTGGCTGGACGCCACACCCTATGAACGTGCAACTGAAAATGCACTACCTCAAGGGCGGCGAGAAGTATTTTGGCGACACGGGCAGTGTCTATACATTGACTCGCAAAGGTTATGCACAGGCCTGCCCGAACGTAGGCAAGCTGTTGACCAACCTGAGTTTCACCCAGGAAATGGAAAACAGCATCATGGCCGAGGTGGTGAACAACAAAGTCAGCAATGCCGATGCGGCCAAGGCCTGGATCAAGGCGAATCCGGCGGTGCTGGATAAATGGCTGGATGGTGTGAAGACGCTGGATGGCAAGGATGCGTTGGCGGCGGTGAAGGCCAAGCTCTGACAATCATGTGGCGAGGGAATCTATGTGGGAGCAAGGCTTGCCCGCGATGAAGACGACTCGATCTTTCAGACCGAGCTGCCTGTTTCGCGAGCAAGCTTTGCTCCCACATTAATCTCCTCGCCACAGGGAGAACGGCGCCTTGTCCTGATACTCTTGCGCCAAACCCGATCCTTGAGGCCCCATGGCATTGCCCACCCGCCATTCACTCTTTCCGTTCCTGAGCTGGCTGCCGCGGCAGACCCGCGGCAGTGTCGGCCGTGACCTGATCGTCGGCTTGAGCGGTGCGATTCTCGCGTTGCCGCAGTCGATTGCCTACGCCCTGATTGCCGGACTGCCGCCGGAATACGGCTTGTATGCGGCGATTGTGCCGGTGCTGATCGCCTGCTTGTGGGGTTCGTCGTGGCACCTGATCTGCGGTCCTACGGCGGCGATTTCCATTGTCCTGTATGCCAGCGTCAGCCCCCTGGCCATGCCGGCCACCCAGGACTACGTCACCTTGATCCTGTTGCTGACGGTGCTGGCGGGGGTTTTCCAGTGGCTGCTGGGGTTGTTGCGTTTCGGCGCGCTGGTGAACTTCGTCTCACACTCGGTGGTGCTGGGTTTCACCCTGGGCGCGGCGGTGGTGATCGCCCTGGGGCAGTTGCCCAACCTGCTGGGTCTTGATCTGCCCAACGAAGCCACGGCGTTGAAAGGGCTGCTGATGTTGGTCAGTCATATCGAGGCTGTGGATAAGCCTTCTCTGTTTCTCGGTTTGGGCACGCTGGTGGTGGGCGTCGTGCTCAAACGGCTGCTACCGCGCTGGCCGAGCCTGTTGATAACTTTGGTCATCAGCAGCCTGGTGGTCTGGCTGTGGCCAGGGATGTTCGGGCATGTCGCGCTGGTCAGCGCCTTTGCCGGGCGCTTGCCGCCGTTCTCTGCGCTGCCGCTGGACCTGGATCTGATCCTGCGCCTGCTGCCCGGCGCGGTTGCGGTGGGCATGCTCGGGTTGGTGACCAGCCTGTCCATTGCTCGCTCGTTATCGGTACGCTCGGGGCAATTGCTGGATGCGAACCAAGAGGTCAGGGCGCAGGGGCTTTCCAATATTGTGGGAGGGTTCTTTTCCGGATCCTTGTCAGCGGGTTCCTTTACCCGTTCCGGCCTCAGTTATGAAGCCGGCGCTTGCTCGCCCCTGGCCGGGGTTTTCTCGGCACTGTGGGTGGCCTTGTTTGCGGTAACCGGTGCCAAGCTGATTTCGCACATTCCGATACCGGCCATGGCCGGCAGCATCCTGTTGATCGCCTGGGGGCTGGTGGATTATCGCGGCGTCCGGGCGTTGTTTCGCGTGAGTCGCGCCGAATTCGTGGTGATGAGCCTCACTTGCCTGGCCACGCTGCTGCTGGAGCTGCAGACCGCTATCTATGCCGGCGTGCTGGCGTCGCTGTTCTTCTACCTCAAGCGCACCTCGCAACCGCGGGTGCAACACGCCCGTGAGGGTGAAGCTGACATCCTGCGGGTTGGCGGTTCGATCTTTTTTGGTGCCAGCCATTACCTGCAAGTGCGTCTGCAACGGTTGCAGGCACAACGGGTGGTGATCGATGCCCAGCAGATCAACTTCATCGACTACTCCGGCGTGGAAATGCTGCACCAGGAAGCCCGGCGCTTGCGCACCCAAGGGCGCAGCCTGACGTTGCGCAGGGCCAGGCCCCATGTGGTGGAAGAGTTGAAGAAGCTGGAAGGGCCGGAGCACTGTCCGATCCATTTCGAAGACTAGGGCTTAAGGTAGACGCACCCTGTGGCGAGGGGATTTATCCCCGCTGGGGCGCGCAGCGGCCCTGGTTTTTTGGGACGGCTTCGCAGTCCAACGGGGATAAATCCCCTCGCCACAACAGTCTGTAGCCTACAGTGCGAGCTGGCGCCGCAATTCGGCCAGCACTGGCGCGGTGTCCGGGCGTACCCCGCGCCACAGGTAGAACGCTTCGCCCGCCTGCTCGGCCAGCATACCCAAGCCATCCATCGCCACCGCTGCGCCGTGTTCGCTGGCCCAGCGACAGAACGAAGTGGGCTCCTTGCCATACATCATGTCGTAGCAGAACGTCATGCCGGGCTCGATCAAACTTGCGGCAATCGGCGGTACATCACCGGACAGGCTCGCCGATGTGGCGTTGATAATCAGGTCCACCGGCTCTTGCAGCCAGTCGAAACCGCTGGCCGAGACCGGGCCCAGGTCCGCGAACAACTCGGCCAGCAACTCGGCTTTTTCCACCGTGCGGTTGGCGATGATCACCGAGGCCGGCGCTTCGGCCAGCAGCGGTTCCAAGGCACCGCGCACAGCACCGCCGGCGCCCAGTAACAGGATGCGTTTGCCCTTGAGGTTTAAACCTGCGTTGACGGTCAGGTCTCGCACCAGTCCGGCACCATCGGTGTTGTCACCCAACAGACGGCCATCGGCCAGCTTGCTCAAGGTGTTCACCGCCCCGGCGCGCTGGGCCCGCTCGGTCAGGCTGTCGGCCAGGCGGAAGGCGTCTTCCTTGAACGGCACGGTGACATTCGCCCCACGACCCTCGCGGAAGAATTCCCGCGCGCAGCCGGCGAAATCGTCCAGAGGCGCGAGCAGCGTGCTGTAGTCCAGTGTTTGCCCGGTCTGCTCGGCGAAGAGACGGTGGATCAGCGGCGATTTGCTGTGGCCGATCGGGTTACCCATTACAACGTAGCGGTCCATGGATAATCCTCGTTCAGGCCGTCGCCAGCCAATCGCGATCCTGCAGGAAATACTCGGTCAGCCGCGCCTCTTCGCTGCCCGGTTCGGCTTTCCAGTCATAGCCCCAGCGCACTTGCGGCGGCAGGGACATCAGGATCGACTCGGTACGCCCGCCCGATTGCAGCCCGAACAGGGTGCCGCGGTCGTAGACCAGGTTGAACTCCACGTAGCGTCCGCGGCGAAACTCCTGGAATTCCCTTTGTTTGGCGGTAAACGGGTCATGCTTGCGGCGGCGCACGATAGGCAGGTAAGCCTCGATGTAGGCATCGCCGATGGCGCGCATGAAGGCGAAGCTAGTGTCGAAATCCCACTCGTTCAGGTCGTCGAAAAACAGGCCGCCAATGCCACGGGGCTCGTTGCGATGCTTGATATGGAAATAGCTGTCGCACCAGGCTTTGTAGCGCGAATACACGTCGGGGCCGAACGGGGCACAGGCCTGTTGGGCAACGCGGTGCCAATGCACGCAGTCTTCTGCCACGCCGTAGTACGGTGTCAGGTCGAAGCCGCCGCCGAACCACCAGACCGGCTCTTCGCCTTCCTTTTCAGCGATGAAAAAACGCACATTGGCGTGGGACGTAGGCACATGAGGGTTGTGGGGATGGATGACCAATGACACGCCCAGCGCTTCGAAGCCGCGCCCGGCCAGTTCCGGCCGATGGGCGCTGGCCGAGGGGGGGAGACCGCTGCCGAAGACGTGGGAAAAGTTGACGCCGCCCTTTTCGATCACCGTACCGTTTTCAATCACTCGCGTGCGACCGCCACCACCGGCGGGGCGGGTCCAGGCATCTTCGACGAAACGAGTGCCGCCGTCTTCGGTTTCCAGGGCCGCACAGATGCGGTCTTGCAGGTCGAGCAGGTAGGCTTTCACGGCCTCGGTGCGAGTGGTCATGACATCACCTTGATCAGGGCTACGCTACGCGGCTTGCAGCGGGCCGGTGGCAAATGGGCGCACAGGATACCACCGCACTTGCCTACGCCACAGTTGACGAAGGTCAAGCTTAGGAGTCCGATAGCAGGCTTGGTAAAAAGTCCACGACAAGGAGAAAGTGAAGATGGCCAAACGTATTCAGTTCAGTTCCCACGGCGGCCCCGAAGTGCTCGAGTACGTGGGCTACCAGCCTGCCGAACCGGGCCCGCAGCAGGTGCGGGTCAGCAACAAGGCGATCGGCCTGAACTTCATCGATACCTATTATCGCAGCGGTCTTTACCCGCCACCGGCCTTGCCGTCGGGCTTGGGGGCCGAGGGGGCGGGTGTGGTCGAGGCCGTCGGTTCAGACGTCACGCGGTTCAAGGTCGGTGACCGGGTAGCCTATGGCAGCGGTCCGCTGGGGGCCTACAGCGACGTGCATGTGTTGCCCGAGGCCAATCTGGTGCATTTGCCCGAGTCCATCAGTTTCGAACAAGCAGCCGGCGTGATGCTCAAGGGCCTGACCGTGCAATACCTGCTGCGTCAGACCTATGAGCTCAAAGGGGGGGAAACCATCCTGTTCCATGCCGCTGCTGGTGGCGTGGGCTCTTTGGCCTGCCAGTGGGCCAAGGCCCTGGGCGTGCGATTGATCGGCACCGTCAGCTCAGCGGAAAAAGCCGCAATCGCCAAATCCCACGGCGCTTGGGAAACCATCGACTACAGCAAGGAAAACGTCGTACAGCGGGTGCTGGAGCTGACCGACGGCAAGAAAGTCCCGGTGGTCTATGACGGTGTCGGCAAGGACACCTGGCTGACCTCCCTGGACTGCGTAGCGCCCCGTGGCCTGTTGGTGAGTTTCGGCAATGCTTCCGGTGCGGTGGACGGCGTGAACCTGGGGATACTCGCGGCCAAAGGCTCGCTGTACGTCACCCGTCCGACCCTGGCCACTTACGCCAATAACGCCGAGAACCTGCAGCGCATGGCCGATGAGCTGTTCGGCATGATCAGCAGCGGCAAGATCAAAGTGGATATCAACCAGCGTTATCCACTGGCCGAAGCGGCCAAGGCCCAGGCCGAGTTGTCGGCGCGGCGCACAACCGGGTCGACGATTCTTTTGCCCTGATTTAGAGGGTGCTAAAGAACCTGTGGGAGCGAGCTTGCTCGCGATAGCGGAGTATCAGCCAACATCTATGCCCACTGATCCGACGCTATCGCGAGCAAGCTCGCTCCCACACTGGTTTTGTGCAAGATGCAGAAGGTGTGTTCGGGCTCAGTCCGGCCGCACCACGTTGCCGGTCGCCAGGTCGCGAATCACGCTGGGGTTCTTGCGCCCACCCAGGTTACCGCCCAGCACCAGGTCGATCTGCCCACGGAAATATTGCTCGACGCGAATTCGCGTGCGCGCCGCCGGGCGGCCCTGAGGGTTGGCCGAGGTGGACACCAGCGGCCCCACCAGTGAGCACAAGTCGCGCACGGTGGGGTGATCGCTGACCCGCAGCGCAACCGTGTCGTGCACACCGGTAATCCATTGCGGCAGCAGATTCTGGTGCGGCACCAGCCAGGTATTAGGCCCAGGCCAGGTGCTGGCCATTCGATCCATCCAGGTTTCAGGGAAATCTTCGAACAGAAAGTCGAACTGGTGGATGTTGTCAGCCACCAGGATCAAACCCTTATCGGGCAGCCGCGACTTGATCGCCAGCAGGCGCTCCACCGCGTCTTCGTTCCACGGGTCGCAGCCCAGGCCCCAGACCGCTTCGGTTGGATAGGCAATCACCGCCCCGGCGCGAATTTCTCGCGCGGCTTGTTGCACACGCCAACTGTTGACCATGAAAGACTCTCCACAACGCAAATAAGGCTGTGCGCAGTTTACCGATCTTCCCCATAAAACCTAGCGCGCAAACCAGCGCCCGTTGTCACAGACCGCCCGTCCCTCCATTTCCAGCTCAGTCAGCGCCGCCAGGACTTTGGGCAAGCTCCAGCCGCTGGCGGCGGCCAGCGCTTCGCTGCCAAGCGGCGCGGCATGGAGCAAGCGCAACAGCGGATGGGTGATGGGCGTCGGTTCCATGGACAGCGGCAACTGCTGCCAGCCCCGCAATGCTTCAAGGATGTGCTCGACGGTTTCCACCAGCGCCGCGCCGTCGCGGATCAACTGATGGCAGCCCTTCGCGCCGGGGTGATGGATCGACCCCGGAATGGCGTACACCTCGCGGCCTTGTTCGGCCGCCAAGCGTGCGGTGATCAGCGAACCGCTGGCGACACTGGCCTCCACCACCAGTACGCCGAGGGACAGACCGCTGATGATCCGGTTGCGACGAGGAAAGTTGCTGGCGTGGGGCGGCGCGTCCAGCGGGAACTCCGACAGCACCGCGCTGCCTTGGGCGATCATCGCGTCCGCCAGCCGGCGATTGCGCTGTGGATAAAAATTTTCCAGCCCGGTGCCCAACACGCCAATTGTTTGCCCGCCCACATCCAGCGCCGCTTGATGTGCCGCTGCGTCGATGCCCAGGGCCAGGCCGCTGGTGATGACAAAACCGGCACCGGCCAGGCTTCGGGAAAACGCCGCGGCGGTGTCCATGCCCGGTCGCGATGCCCGGCGGCTGCCGACCATCGCCAGCTGTGGTTTTTCCAGAATGGTCGGGTCGCCGGCGACGAACAACAGCGGTGGCGCATCGCTGATCTGCGCCAGCAACGCGGGGTAGTCAGGCTGGTCCCACATCAGTAAACGCTGGGCCGAACCCTCCAGCCAGGCCAATGCATGGGCGGCGCCGTCACGCACATCCGGGTTGCGCCGAGCCTCGGCACACGCCGCGGGCAACCTCAGCGCTCGCCAGGCGCTGGCCGGTGCGCTGATGGCTTTGGAGGCCGAGCCAAAGGCCTCCATCAGGGTCATGAAACGTTTGGGGCCCAGTTCCGGCAAGCGGTGCAGGCGCAGACGGGCCTCCAGTTCCGCAGGGGAAACCGAAGCAGATTCAGGCAATGACATGGATCATCCTTGATCGTTATAAGCCCCGTCGAAACGGGAACAAGCTGTGGATAACTCTGTTGGTAACTTGTGAGACCCGTTATGGATTGCGCACTTTGTCGAGTACCGCCAGCGAGCGCGAGGCGTATAGCACCAAGCCATAGCTGAGCTTGTCGTAGGTGCGAAAAACCATCAGCAGGCCAGCACGTTCATCGGGAATTTTCACCTGCTCGCCGGTGATGCGGTCGCGCACGGTCTCGCCGGTCTTCATCACCGCCAGCACATTGCCTTCGGCCAGCCCGTCGCGACGGCCCTTGTTCAGGGTCACTACATCCAGGGCGCCGATCTGGGTGACGCCGCGGGGTACATCGAGGATCAGCCCGTTGATCTCCGATTTCGGTGCGCTGGGCATGAACGTCGAGTTGATCGAGCGTTCTTCGCCACTGAACAGGCGATCGCCGAGGCGCACCTCCTGGGTCGTGCGTTGCAGGGCCAGGGTTGTGATGTCGCCTTCGCTCGCCACGACTTCACCGCTGCCGATGTCATCGGCGTTGATGCCCAGGAACTCCTTGGTGTCGGGATCGGTGTAGACCTTGCCCTGCCGGAAGATGCCATACGCCGACTGGTTTGCGTCGAAGGGGCCGCGGGCAAAGATCCGGTCTCCCGTGCCGCTGAGGACCCGTTCGGCATCGCCGGCAACGATGTAGGGCGCCTTGTCGAAATCCTCGGCCGTGTCGACGATGCGGTTGCTCAGCAAAAAGCTGTTGATGGCCTGCAGCGGGATGCTCGGGATCGCGTCGGCCACCGGCGAACTGCGAATGCGCGGTGACAGCTTGATGGTGCCCCGCGAAGCGCCGCGATTGAGGGTCAGGCGCGGTTGGCCATTGACGTAGACCAGCGACAGGGTGTCGCCGGGATAAATCAGGTTGGGGTTCTCGATCTGTGGGTTGGCTTGCCAGAGTTCGGGCCATTTCCACGGTTCACGCAAGTATTTGCCGGAGATGTCCCACAGCGTGTCCCCCGTCACCACTGTGTATTGCTGGGGAAAACCTTCCCGAAGTTGCACTTGCCCGTGCGCGATACCGGCCGAGGCCAGAAGCAGCAGGGCGAGTAGTGATTTCCTCATGCGGTGAATCCCTTTATTATGTGCGTTCGCGTAAAACGCCAGAGCCCCCGTGGCTCGCTCCGTGATTGAGGAGCAACGTTTTACAACGGTAGCCTGCATCCCAAGACACGCCAGGCCAGCCACCCGACTTTACTTCACACGTGCATTTATCAAGCTTATGGCCATTTTGAACATTCTCGAATTTCCGGACCCGCGCCTGCGCACTATCGCCAAACCGGTGGCCGTAGTGGACGACGAAGTGCGTCAGTTGGTCGATGACATGTTTGAAACAATGTATGAGGCGCCAGGCATCGGCCTCGCCGCGACCCAGGTCAACGTGCACAAACGTATCGTCGTGATGGACCTTTCCGAAGACCGCAGCGAGCCCCGGGTGTTCATCAATCCCGAGTTCGAAACCCTGACCGACGAGATGGACCAATACCAGGAAGGCTGTCTCTCGGTGCCCGGCTTCTACGAAAACGTCGACCGCCCGCAGAAGGTCAAGATCAAAGCCCTGGACCGTGACGGCCAGCCTTACGAGCTGATCGCCGAAGGGTTGCTGGCGGTGTGCATCCAGCATGAGTGCGACCACCTCAACGGCAAGCTGTTCGTGGACTACCTGTCTACCCTCAAGCGTGACCGGATCAAGAAAAAACTGGAAAAACTTCATCGCCAGAATGCTTGACGCCCCCTTCAAAGGCTTGCCGCGGCAAGCCTTTTTCTTTTGCGACTGCTTTGTAAATGAGAGCTTCCCATGACTGAGCCACTGCGCATCGTCTTTGCCGGCACTCCCGAGTTCGCCGCCGAACACCTCAAGGCCCTGCTGGCCAGCCCCCATGAAATCATCGCGGTCTACACCCAGCCGGATCGGCCGGCCGGTCGTGGGCAAAAACTGATGCCCAGCCCGGTCAAGCAACTGGCCCTGGAGAACGGTCTGCAGGTCTTGCAGCCGCCGACCCTGCGCGACGCTCAGGCCCAGGCCGAATTGGCCGCGCTCAAACCCGACTTGATGGTGGTGGTCGCCTACGGCCTGATCCTGCCCCAAGTGGTGCTGGACATTCCGCGCCTGGGTTGCATCAACAGCCACGCCTCGCTGCTGCCGCGCTGGCGCGGTGCGGCGCCGATCCAGCGCGCCGTGCAAGCCGGTGATGCCGAGAGCGGCGTCACCGTGATGCGCATGGAAGCCGGTCTGGACACCGGGCCGATGCTGCTCAAGGTCAGCACGCCCATCAGCGCCGAAGACACCGGCGGCAGCCTGCACGACCGCCTCGCACTGATCGGCCCGCCCGCCGTGGTCCAGGCCATCGCCGGCCTCGCCGCCGGTACGCTGGAAGGCGAAGTGCAGGATGACAGCCTCGCCACCTACGCCCACAAACTGAACAAGGACGAGGCGCGCATCGACTGGAGCCGCCCGGCCGTCGAACTGGAGCGCCTGGTGCGTGCCTTCAACCCGTGGCCGATCTGCCACAGCACCTTGAACGGCGAGGCCCTGAAAGTGCTGGCTGCAAGCCACGCCGAGGGGCAGGGCGCGCCGGGTGAAATCCTTGGTGCCAGCAAGGACGGCCTCGTTGTCGCCTGTGGCGAGCAGGCGCTGTGTCTGACACGTCTGCAATTACCCGGTGGCAAGGCGCTGAACTTCAGCGATTTGTACAACAGCCGTCGTGAGAAATTTGCCGTCGGCACGGTGTTGGGCCAAGCGGCGGACGCTTCATGAACCCGCGTCTGGCCGCCGCCAAGGCGCTTGCTGCGGTCCTGAGCGGAAAAGCCTCACTCAACAGTTCCCTGCCGACCCAACTGGACAAGGTTGAAGACCGTGATCGCGGCTTCACCCAGGACCTGGCGTTCGGCACCGCCCGTTGGCAGCCACGGCTGTCGGCCCTGGCGGCAAAGCTGCTGCAGAAACCGTTCAAGGCCGCCGATGCCGACGTCGAAGCGCTGCTGCTGGTGGGGCTCTATCAATTGCTCTACACCCGCGTGCCTGCCCACGCCGCCATCGGTGAAACCGTGGGCTGCGCCGACAAACTGAAAAAGCCGTGGGCCAAGGCCCTGCTCAATGCCGTGCTGCGCCGCGCCCAACGGGAAAGCGAAGCCCTGCTGGCCGAGCTGGAACACGACCCGGTGGTGCGCACCGCCCATCCGCGCTGGTTGCAAAAGTCCCTGAAAGCCTTCTGGCCCGAGCAGTGGGAGGCCATCTGCGCGGCCAACAATGCCCATCCGCCGATGATCCTGCGGGTCAACCGTCGCCACCATACGCGCGATGCCTACCTGGCGTTACTGGGCGAGGCTGGCATCCCGGCCATCCCGTGCCAGTACAGCCGCGACGGCATCGTGCTGGAAACCCCCGGCGATGTACGCGCGCTGCCGGGCTTTGCCGACGGTTGGATCAGCGTCCAGGACGAAGCCGCGCAACTGGCTGCCGACCTGCTGGAGCTGGCGCCCGGCCAACGCGTGCTGGATGCCTGCTGCGCACCGGGTGGCAAGACCTGCCACATTCTCGAGGCCGAGCCGAAGCTGGCCGGCGTGGTGGCGGTGGACCTGGAAGCCAAGCGCCTGGTGCGCGTGAAGGAAAACCTCGAACGCCTTGGCCTCGCCGCCGAACTGATTGCCGCCGATGGCCGCGACACCGCCAGCTGGTGGGATGGCAAGCCATTTCAACGCATCCTGCTGGACGCACCGTGTTCGGCCACCGGCGTGATCCGCCGTCATCCCGACATCAAGCTCACCCGCCAGCCGGACGATATCGCCGCACTGGCGGTGTTGCAGGGGCAATTGCTCGATGCGTTGTGGATAACCCTGGAAGTCGGCGGCATGCTGCTGTATGCCACGTGTTCGACGTTGCCGACCGAGAACACCGAAGTGATCGAAGCATTCCTCGCCCGTACCCCCGGTGCCCGGGAGCTGGACATTGCCAGCCAGGCCGGGGTGAAACAGCCCCATGGTCGGCAGTTGCTGGCCCAAGAGGGCGGCCACGACGGGTTCTACTACGCCAAACTGATCAAGATCGCCGCCGCACGCGGTTAAAACCGATTCGATAGGAGTGACCGGATGAAAATCATCATCCTCGGCGCAGGGCAGGTCGGCGGTTCGCTGGCTGAACATCTGGCCAGTGAAGCCAACGACATCACCGTGGTCGACACCGACGGTGACCGCCTGCGCGATCTCGGTGACCGCCTCGACATCCGTACCGTACAGGGCCGTGGCTCCTTGCCTACGGTGTTGCGTCAGGCCGGTGCCGACGATGCCGATATGCTGGTGGCTGTCACCAACAGCGATGAAACCAACATGGTGGCCTGCCAGGTCGCTCACACGCTGTTCCACACCCCGACCAAGATCGCCCGGGTGCGCGAGGCGGCCTACCTGACCCGGCGCCGACCTGTTCGACAACGAAGCGATCCCGGTGGATGTACTGATCAGCCCCGAGCAAGTAGTGACCAACTACATCAAGCGCCTGATCGAACACCCGGGCGCTTTGCAGGTGATCGACTTTGCCGAAGGCAAGGCGCAATTGGTCGCGGTCAAGGCCTACTACGGCGGACCGCTGGTGGGCCAGCAACTGCGCCAGCTGCGCGAGCACATGCCGAATGTGGAGACGCGGGTCGCGGCGATTTTCCGACGTGACCGGCCGATCCTGCCCCAGGGCGATACGGTGATCGAAGCGGACGACGAGGTTTTTTTCATCGCCGCCAAGGCCAATATTCGCGCGGTAATGAGCGAAATGCGCCGTCTCGACGAAAACAACAAGCGCATCGTGATTGCCGGCGGCGGGCAGATCGGCGAGCGTCTGGCCGAAGCCATCGAAAGCCGCTATCAGGTCAAGATCATCGAGATGAACCCGGCGCGCTGCCGTTACCTCTCGGATAACCTCGACAGCACCGTGGTGTTGCAGGGCAGCGCCTCGGACCGTGACTTGCTCCTGGAAGAAAACATCGCCGACGCCGACATCTTCCTGGCCCTGACCAACGACGACGAAGCCAACATCATGTCCTCGCTGCTGGCCAAGCGCCTGGGGGCGAAGAAGGTGATGACCATCATCAACAACCCGGCCTACGTCGACCTGATCCAGGGTGGCGAGATCGACATCGCCATCAGCCCGCAACTGGCAACCATCGGCACCTTGCTGGCCCACGTGCGGCGCGGCGACATCGTCAGCGTGCACTCCCTGCGCCGTGGCGCGGCCGAAGCCATCGAGGCGATTGCCCATGGCGATGCCAAGTCCAGCAAAGTCATCGGCAAGGCCATCCGCGACCTCGGCCTGCCGCCAGGCACCACCATCGGCGCGATCATCCGCGACGAACAAGTGCTCATCGCCCATGACGACACCATGATCCAGACCGGCGACCATGTGATCCTGTTCCTGGTGGATAAAAAGCATATTCGTGATGTGGAGAAGCTGTTCCATGTGGGGTTGAGTTTCTTCTGATCCAGAATTTTGCGGTGATGGACCGGGCCTCATCGCGAGCAGGCTCGCTCCCACAGAGGATCTCCATTGCTCACAAATATCGTGGGCAACCCCAACCCCTGTGGGAGCGAGCCTGCTCGCGATAGCTATCTAGCAGCCAACGGATCAACCCCTGACACAACCGATAAGGACGCCGCCATGCTCGCCTCCCTGGAAAAAATGCTCGCCAAGGGTGTGGATAACTCCCTGCTGCGCTTCGGCCTGGGCAAGGGCTACCTGGACCTCGGCGAATTCGCCCGGGCCGCCGAACACTTCCAACGCTGCGTCGAACTCGACCCAAAATACTCAGCCGCCTGGAAACTGCTGGGCAAGGCCCACCAAGGCCAAGGCGATCTACCAGCCGCCCGCCAAGCCTGGGAACAAGGCCTCGAAGCCGCCCGCGCCCACGGCGACAAACAAGCCGAAAAAGAAATGACCGTGTTCCTGAAAAAACTGGACCGCCACCCCTGACTTCACACAAAACTGCTTTTGTGGCGAGGGAGCTTGCTCCCGCTTGAGTGCGAAGCACTCACAAAAAAGCCCTCCCAATCCACTGCCGATCCGCTAAAAGCTCAGCCGGCGCAAAATCTGTGGGAGCAAAGCTTGCTCACGATAGCGGTAGACCAGCAAAACCCGTTGTCGGCTGACCTGGCCCAATCGCGAGCAAGCTTTGCTCCCACAGGTTTGCGGCTTAACTGATCGTCATTGGCCAAGACCGACCCTTCGCTACCGGCGGCTCTCGTTGCGAAGTGGTTGCCGAAGCTTGCGGCATCCATTTGTCCTCCTGCTGACTCTTTCAATCCCACCTTCAAGGACCGAACCCGTGATTGCATCCCCCACCAAACTGCTCTTCCTACCCGGTGCCTCTGGTAACACCCAGTTCTGGCACCCGGTTGCCGAGCGCCTGGCCTACCCGGCGCAGCAGGTCCATATCGGCTGGCCTGGCTTTGGAGACACGCCGCCCATGCCTGGCATAACCGGCATGGAAGATCTGGCGACGTGCGTGCTGGCCGAGATCGACCGGCCGACAGCGCTGGTGGCGCAGTCCATGGGCGGTATCGTTGCTGTGCTTGCAGCGCTTGAACGCCCTGAGTTGATCACGCACCTGACGCTGACCGTCACCTCTGGCGGGATGAATATGTCTGATCTGGATGCGCAGGACTGGCGCCCGGATTTTGCTGCCGCCAACCCGACACTGCCGAGGTGGTTTCTCGACGATCGCACCGACCTCACGCTCCGGTTGGCCGAGTTGCGTATGCCGGTCCTGCTCCTCTGGGGAGATGCTGACCCGATCAGCCCCGTTCGCGTCGGCCAGTGCCTTGCTCAACTGTTACCCCGTGCGCAGCTACACGTTTTCCCTGGCGCCGATCACAGTCTGGGCTGTACGCATGCAGATGAGGTGGCAAAGTTGATCGAGAGACATCTGGCCTGCGGGTGAGCGGGGGACTTGTTGCTACTGGGTCAGGGGAAAAGGAAGCAGGGGCATTTATGAAAATAAATCTGTCCCGTTTCTTCACGTTTCTTCACCCCTGACACCGCTCTCAAGTCTTGAAGGCTCGCCCCCCGTGGCGAGGGAGCTTGCTCCCGCTTGAGTGCAAAGCACTCACAGAAAAGCCCATCGCGTTCTCAATACCAGCCCGCCAAACAGCCAACACGCAACTTCAGCCAGCCTAGCGTTATCTTGGGCAGTTGCCGGAGACCGGTTGCATCGATAGCAGAAGGTCGCCCAAGAATCTCCCTTCGTCTCGTAAAGTGGCAACCCGACTGAGCCGTGCCTATAGTCTTTGGCGCTAGATAGCTACCGGAGGCATGGACATGAGCCAGAGCATTTCGCCCGCCGCTTCAACTGTGCAAAAAACAGGCATGGTCGCCACGACCTTATGGGGCTCGGACAAAATCGCAGGTATCGCGGTCGATCCGGACGGTGCTATCTGGCTTGGCGCTTATAGTCGCCTGGGACTAGGGGGCGAAGAGGATTCAGGCTTCACCGGCAGCCTGGTCCGGTTCAATGCCAACGGTAGCCTGGACCGCAACTTCAGTGGCGACGGTAAATCCCTCCTCCCGGTGTCGCTCGATATCGAGGACGGCGGCAATGCCGCCGTGCAGCCGGGCGGGGGCTACCTGGTGGCGCGCTACGTGAAAGTAGGCGACGCCTGGGTGTCGGGCGTCAGTCGTAACTTGGCCGACGGCAGCCTCGACACGAGTTTCGGGAACGGCGGCACCGTGACAGTGCCTTTCTATTGGAATGAAGATCTAGGCCAGCAAGCGTCGTTCTCCGTGCAACGCGACGGCAGCTTTTTCGCCAGCGCTGGATATCCCTCTGGGGAGATCTATATCGCCCGCTTCGACGCGACGGGGGCCTTGATTTCGTCTTTTGCAGAGGCCGGGGTCCTGCACCTACCCGCGACCGTCGGCATTCACCCCAGTAGCACGTTCGACGTTTCGCTGCAGGGAGATGGGAAGGTATTGGTCACGGGGCAACATACCCTGACCCGCCTCAACCCGGACGGTACGCTGGATAGCAGCTTTGCGAACGGCGGCAGCCTGGCCCTCGATGTCCACGCAGACGCCCTCGTCATCCAGGATGATGGCAAAATCCTGCTGGCGGGCGCCTCGGGCGGCGTGGCGACCGTCATCCGACTCAATGCCGACGGTTCACTCGACACCGGTTTCGGTGAACAGGGTCGGGTAAGTTGGGGCTCAGAAAGCGCTCCTTTCGCAGTCGCCGACATGATCGTGCTGGCCGACGGCAAGCTGTTGATTGGTGGCAGCCAAGGTACCAGCGCGGACGGCTATCTGGCCGCCCTGGTTCAGCTGAACCCCGACGGTCGCCTGGACCACAGCTTTGGCAACCCCGACGACGGCTATTACCACCTTGACGGTGGCGGCGATGCTGACTTCTTGCTCGGTACCGCCTCGTTCGACGATGCAATCTTTGGCGGAGCCGGAAACGATCTGCTCGATGGCCAGCAAGGTCGTGACCTGCTGACGGGCGGTGCCGGGGCCGATACCTTCCGTTACCAGTCAGTCACCGACAGCTACCGAACCGCGACCGCGGCCCATAGCGACCGCATCATCGACTTCGACCCCAGCAGCGATACCCTCGACCTCTCCTCCCTGGGCTTCCTCGGGCTGGGCAATGGCCATGACGGAACGCTGGCGATACGCGTCAATGAAAGCGGGACGCGGACCTACCTCAAAAGCTTCGAGGCCAACGCGGATGGGGAACGCTTCGAAGTGGTCTTCGACGGTAACTTGGGCCAAACGCTGAATGAAACCAATCTCCTGTTTCAGCAAGCCAGGTTGATGGGCACCGAAGGGGACGATCGTTTACAAGGCAACGCTCGAAGCGAAATCATCGAAGGGTTCGCGGGCGATGATCGCCTTTATGGCGCGCTAGGGAATGATGTGTTGGTTGGCGGAGAGGGCCGGGACCTGTTGGTGGGTGGCGGTAACAACGATGTATTCCGCTTCGACGGACTGAGCGACAGCTACCGTACCGCCACCGAAAACCACACTGATCGCCTGATGGACTATACCGCGGGTGAAGACACGATCGACTTGTCCGCTTTGGGCTTTACCCGACTGGGGAATGGTTACGACGGCACGTTGGATGTGGTGGTCAATGAAGCCAAGAACCTGACTTACTTGAAGAGCTACGAAGCCGATGCAGTTGGGGCTCGATTTGAGTTGAGCTTGGTAGGGGATCACTCCGGTTACCGTGATTTGAACATTGTCTTTGCCGAGCCTTCGGAAGAGGAGGCTATTCAATTGATTGGAGTGGCTAACGACGTCTGGGTGTAGAGCGCAAACGGCATCACGCCAGCCTGGGAACAAGGCCTGGAAGCTGCCCGAGCCCACGGCGGCAAGCAGGCCTATTCTTCAAAAACTGGATCGCCATCCCTGAATTCACACAAACCGCTTTTTGTGGCGAGGGAGCTTGCTCCCGCTTGAGTGCGAAGCACCCATAAAAAAGCCCACCACGTTTTCAATACCCGCCCGCCGAGCAGCCAACACACAAAACCCTGTGGCGAGGGGATTTATCCCCGCTGGGCTGCGCAGCAGCTCCAAACAGTCAACGCGGTCTGTCTGATATACCGAGAACTACAGAGTCTTAATCTAGATGTCTGCTTTGGCCGAAACGCCGGTTGCGAACGGCAGCAGTCGGCCAAAAGCAGACATTCGCCCGCATATTTTACGATGCCCTACCGTTCTAATTGGCGTTGCCTCAGAATATCGGTCCACTAGCGGCTGGATGGAACCACCATGCGCATCGTCACAGACTCCCGGCCAAACGAAATCCTCAGGCTTGAGGATCTCCTGGAGGGCTACAACTATACTGTCTGGATAAATACCTACGGGCCTTTTGACTTGGACCGGACACTTGAAGAGCAACTGGCCCACTCCGTAAGCAAAAACGCCATCGTGAGCAACCAGACTAGCGTGTCTCCAAGCAAAGCACGTCGCGAAGCATTAGAACTACTTTTGCACCCGGGTGATGACGCCTACGGCCCGATAGACCTTGCTGCAAAACGCTCAGAAATCCTAGAGCTGGCCAAGTCCCTGTTTACTTCTGTGAATCTCGACCAAGCCAAAGCCATCACTTCATTCTTGCTTGTTAAGGGCCATCCGGCTTATCCGGTGTACTCGGGTTTTTCCTTCGATATCCAAGCCCATGGAAAGCGATGGATTCTGATGGGCAGCAGCAGTGACTGAGGTGGAGGCCTGGCTTTCAAAGTCCGCTTTGGGTCGGTTTCTGCCTGTCGTCAACTCCCGTTCCTAGCTGACTTTTGCCAGAGCTGATTGGTTCGCCTGATCCAGCACGGACATTCTAGGACCTGCCTTGAAAAAGCTGACAAAGGGTCATGGCAATTTGACATATCGAGTTTTCTAGCCTTAATTGTTGTAGTACTTTTATTACGGAGTACGGAGGCAGGGATGAAACTTAAATGTGGCTTTGGCGTGCTGATTATTGCGCTGTTAGTGTCAGGGTGTGCTTCTCAGCAAGATAATTATCAAGCATCAGATCCGTTAGCAGGTGCTTCGCCAACATCAGATGAAATTGATCCCGGTGTTGTTAAAGTGGTTGACGGGAATAATCATGGATTAGTGCGAGTGCTGTTTGCAACTAATCGTGAGCTCCTGGTCAAAAATCGTTGCCTGGGAGCATACTCCGGTAAAAGAGGGGTGTATGGCAGGCTAAACTATGGTCATTGCATGGTAAGTATTCCAGTGGGGCATGAAGTAGGCGAGATTGAATTGCGACGCTGGTATCAACTAGTCGAAGATCCTAACAAGCATGTTTCCATTTTGGGGGGTGGTACGATAAATGAAGCTGAATTCAAGGAGGTAGTGCGGCGCGGTTTGAATAATGGAGATGGAGCATCGCTGATATTTGTTCATGGATTTAATGTTAGTTTTGAAGATGCTGCGAGACGAACTGCTCAATTAGCTTATGATCTGAGTTTTAAAGGAGTGCCAGTTTTCTTTAGCTGGCCTTCCAATGGCAAGGTGTTGACTTACAACGGTGATGAGGAAAGCATCATCTGGTCTGAAGATGCTATATACAGCTTTCTGGTAGATTATCTTTCAAACCCCGAATTGAAGCAGGCGTTTTTGATAGCTCACAGCATGGGTGGGCGTGGTGTCTTAGAGGCACTGAAGAGGATCAGCGCGACTCGTCCTGAGCTAAGGGGCAAGTTGAAGGAAGTGGTTTTGGCGGCGCCTGATGTGGGGCGAGAGCTCTTTACTGATACCATCGCACCAATTATTCTCAACGAGAATTATCCAGTTACTGTGTACGGTTCAAAAAACGATAGGGCGCTAAAACTTTCTTATAAACTGAAAACATACGATCGGTTAGGCGGTGTTCCTGCAGTTGTGGATGTGTGGAAAGGTGTAGATTTTATAGATGCCAGCGACGTGAAGACTGATTTTCTAAATCATTCGTATGGGATTGGCTCAGATACTGTTCTTTCCGACATCGTTTCTTTGTTTTCCGGCAACCGGCCTCCTCAGAGAAATCGTTTAACAGCGGTGGAAGCGAATAATGGAATATATTGGAGACTCACCAAATAGTGAAGAAAGGGCGGCTTAGGTCGCCCTCTTTCTTTTCGTGCGCCCGGCAAGAGGAAGTGTTAGCTAGAGGCAAGGGTGTCGCGGGTGACTGCGAATCAGGATGAAGCCCGAGGCAAAGTAACGGGGGCATGGTATTGATGCTGATTGACCGCTCCTGGCCGTTTTCGGTCACTCTTGGAGGGCGGGAGGCAAAAAGAAACCCGACGCAGGACGCCGGGTTTTTTCATTGGCAAACGCTTACCTATTGCCGCGGCTCCACGTTATCCAACACCCGATTCGCCAGCAACGAACTCAGCTCAATCAACTGCTGAATCCCCTGCGCCACATGACGCCTCGATCCATCCAGATCAAACGCCAGATCACTCACCATGGCATCAGCCGAAGCCAGGGTTTCGCTGAGGTTGGCGAGCAGGCATTCGTTATCGAGGCCTTTCACGACGGTGTATAGCTGCCCCGGTTTGGGGTTGTCTTGGGATTTATCCGGTTTCGGTAGCAAGTAGTGATCGAGCACCCGTTTGGTGGTTTCGTCTTGCTGCTTGGCTTTGGATTTTGCGGATTTGGAAGTGGAATCTGCTTCTGGCGGATTCGGCGTTATTTTGAACATAGGTATGTCTTCTCAGTTAGGCCGCAACCATTTCGCTACTAAACGATAGGGTGGCGGCTGTGCGCAGGTTAGTAGACCGGTGACATACCTAAAACCGGCGCGCCCGAGGGCGCCATGCGCACAGCCACCATCGAGTGCAGGCGAATGCCTAACTGATGAGACTCATGCAACCGGATGTCATCCGGGCTACTAAACCCGACCACTGATGGGCAGTGGCAGGAAGACAATAGAACCCAGGGACAAGGCGCACAAGCGGGCGGATTCTGGCGTAGTTGTAGGCAAAGGCGCAAGGATGCGTGGCTTGATAGAGGGTGTAGGTGGGGGCTGTAGGAGGAAGGTTTTTTGGTGATGCGGGTGGGGTGTTCGGCTCTGGAACTGGGGCGATTTCATCGCGAGCAGGCTCGCTCCCACAGGGCTCGGTATTCGGCTCGACACAAGTCCCCTGTGGCGAGGGAGCTTGCTCCCGCTGGCCTGCGCAGCAGGCCCCTGCATTTCTTCGGGCAAACCGCATCGTCCGGTTTTGCGTCTGCTACGCAGCCGAGCGGGAGCAAGCTCCCTCGCCACGGGGGCTGTCTGGCTGACTAAACCGCTTTCCAAATCTTTTATGGCAGCTTGCCATTCGTTATAGATAATCTATCTGCGAATCATTAGCATTGCCTGCATTGGTTTCCCATTTCCCCGCAGGTACTCACTCCATGCTATTTCCATCTCGCCTTACGCTGCTGGCTGCATGTTGCTCAGTCAGTTTTCTTGCCCAAGCGGCAGAGCCTATTGAATTGGGAGCGACCGACGTTACTGCCAGTGCGATCAAACCCAACTCCAACACGCTACCAACGCCCTATGCGGGTGGTCAGGTGGCGAGGGGAGGCCAGATGGGGGTGCTGGGGAATCAGGACAACATGGATGTCCCGTTCGTGATGACCAGTTACACCTCGCAGTTGATTGAAGATCAACAAGCTGAAGACGTGGGGGATGTGCTTCTCAATGACCCGTCGGTGCGTCAATCCTATGGGTTTGGTAACCAATCCCAAGTGTTCGTGATTCGAGGCTTGCCGCTTAACAGCGACGACATTTCATACAACGGGTTGTATGGCGTCTTACCGCGTCAAATTCTGTCGACGGATGCTATCGAGCGTGTCGAGGTGTTCAAAGGCCCCAACGCGTTTATCAACGGTGTCAGTCCGACGGGTTCGGGTCTTGGGGGAGGCGTCAACTTGCAGCCTAAACGCGCAGAGGATGTGCCGACGCGTCGCTATACCCAGGACGTCAGCACCGATGGCCGCATTGGCGAGCATTTGGATATCGGGCAGCGATTCGGCGAGGACAATCGGTTTGGCGCCAGGTTGAATCTGAGCCAGCGGGAAGGTGAAACAGCGATCGACAACCAGGATCAGCGCACAAAGTTGTTCGTTGCGGGCTTGGACTATCAAGGTGATAACTTCCGCGTTTCCACCGATTTCGGGTATCAGAAACAACGTATCAATGGACTGCGCAATTCGGTGAATATCGGGAGCGCCACCCGCATTCCCACGGCTCCGCACGCCAGCCACAATTATGGGCAGGACTGGACTTATTCCGAAACGGAAGACACCTTCGGCATGGTTCGTGGCGATTGGGATCTGAACGAAAACTGGACCGCATACCTTGCCGGTGGTGCAAAGCACACCCGAGAAACCGGGGTGTACGCCACACCGACACTGGTCGGCAATAACGGCGTAGCGACGATCGGTGGCTCAGAGATTCCTCACAATGAAGACAACACATCGTTCAGTGGCGGGTTGAACGGGCGCTTTAACACGGGCCCTGTTTCCCACCAAGTTGCGATCGGTGGCTCAACGATTTGGACCGAGCAGGAAAACGCGTACACGTTCTATCGTTCCGTTACCGGGAACAGCAATATCTACAACACCCCGAAGCTTCCTAAGCCGACTGCGGTATCCAGCACGGGCGGTGAAATGGGGGATCCCGGGGTGACCGGCAAAACCCGCAACCGTAGCCTGGCGATTTCCGACACCTTGGGCTTGTTCGATGACACATTGCTGGTCACTTATGGTGTCCGTCGTCAGCAGTTGCGTGTCGAAAACTATAAGTACGATGGCACCACTTCAAACGGTGTAGCCAATCCAGCAAACGATGGCAGTCGTAGCGCGCTCTATGATGAAGCCATTACCACGCCTGTTTATGGCATCGTCTACAAGCCTGTGGAGAGCGTGTCGCTCTACGCCAACCGAATCGAAGGCCTTGCAAAAGGGCCAGTGGCGTCCGGTACCGGCATCACGAACCTGGGCCAAGCCTTTCCCCCTGGCCGCACCAAACAGTTGGAAGCGGGGATCAAGTTGGACCTGCAAACCTTCGGTGCCAACTTGGGTGTTTTCCGTATCGAGAAACCTTCCGATGGGTACGTCGACAACGCGCAGAGGCTCTATGTGCGTGATGGTGAGCAGGTCAACAAGGGGCTGGAGCTCAGCGTTTTCGGCGAACCCATCGAAGGCCTCCGGTTGATGGCCGGCGGTACCCGCATGACGTCTGAGCTGAAAAAAACCGCTGGCGGTCTCAACGATGGCAATCACGCCATTGGCGTGCCAACGTTTCAACTCAATGCCAGCGTAGATTGGGACGTTCCGGGTATCGACGGTGCCGCTCTCAGCGCAAGGATGTTGCGTACTGGCGGGCAGTACGCGGATCAGGCTAACAACCTGAGCCTGCCTACCTGGAACCGTTTCGACGCCGGCGCACGTTACAAGATGAAATTCGTGGAGAAAGACCTGACGTTGCGCGTCAACGTGGAAAACATTACCGATAAGAACTACTGGGCCTCGGCAAACGGCGGCTACCTCTCGCAGGGTGATCCGCGCTTGGTGAAGTTTTCGGGGACTATCGATTTCTGAGTGAAAAGGGGATTTGAAAAGGGGAAAGCGTTGGCGAGTGCCCCAAGCTTTGAATGCTAGGCTTGGTCTCTGAGATATCTTGTGGCGTATGGCTGCTTTGGGTGTCTAAGCGCCATGGTTGCTTCTGGCCGAGATATAGCGCCAACCCCCGTTGGGGTTTTCCCACGTTTCGTTAGCGAGCCTCCAAGCCCTTGTGTATGCGCATTGTAGTGCTGGCCCTGGTCCTCATGCTGTTCGGCTGCGCTACCGCGTCGGACCCGCCGAGGGGCGAGGGTGGCGATTGGCGGTCCTTCTATGTGGTGAATCATGGCCTGCATACCGGGTTGGTCATTGCGCGCCCCGATCTGCTTCAGGTGCTTCCCACACTGGCCGAAGCGTTCAGCGACGGCGACTTCGTTGAGTTCGGTTGGGGCGACGAGGATTTTTACCGAGCCCCACAGGCCACCTTGAGCCTCGCCCTGCAAGCCTTGTTCGGGTCGAAGGCAACCGTGCTGCATGCGGTCAAGATTGACGGGGACCCCAGGCGGCGTTTCGCCGCAAGCGAGGTCATCGAGGTGCGGGTGACGGAGGACGGCTACCGACGACTGCTCGCGTTCGTGGCCGGAACCTTCACTCACTCAGCGACGGGCACCTTGGTGGTGCTCGGGCCTGGCCTGTATGGAGAGAGTCGGTTCTACCAGGCCGAGGGTCGCTATTCGCTGTTTTATACCTGCAATACCTGGGTCGCAGAGGCGCTGGCCGCGAGCGGTTGCCCAATGTCACCTAAGGCGGTGATTACGGCGGGGAACGTCGTGTCGCAGTTACGCCGGGCGACAGCGGTCGGTGCATCCTGCGTTGACTGAAAAGGGGACAGTGCTCGAAAGGGGATAGAATTTGCTGGAAATAAATCTGTCCCCTTTTTGGGTCCCCTTTTTGGATATCTGAATTTTACAGTTCCTCTTTTCGCAGAGTTCATGCGTCGCCAGGAATGAGGGCCTGCAATGTGTGGCGAGGGGATGATCTCCTCGCCACACAGCTTGATGGTGTTGCGGTTAACGTGGGTCGACGTTATCCAACACCCGATTCGCCAGCAACGAACTCAGTTCAATCAACTGCTGGATACCCTGCGCCACATGGCGCCTCGATCCATCCAGATCAAACGCCAGATCACTCACCATGGCATCAGCCGAAGCCAGGGTTTCGCTGAGGTTGGCAAGCAAGCATTCGTTATCGAGGTCTTTCACGACGGTGAATAGCTGGCCCGGTTTGGGGGCGTCTTGGGATTTATCCGGTTTCGGTAGCAAGTAGTGATCGAGCACGCGTTTGGTGGTTTCGTCTTGCTGCTTGGCTTTGGATTTTGCGGATGTAGAAGTGGAATCTGCTTCTGGCGGATTCGGAGTTATTTTGAACATAAGCTTCGGTTCCAGATGTGATGCCGACACCCCGAAGCTACTAAACAATGGGGTGGCAGCTGTACGCAGGTTAGTAGACCGGGGAACCGAAGAAGCCGGCGCGCCTGAGCGCCCTGCGTACAGCCACCATCAAGAACAGGGTCGGGCCCTGTTTGAGAAGCGCTTGTACAACTTCGATTACCTCGGGCTACTAAACCCGACCACTGATGGGCAGTGGCAGGAAGACAATAGAACCCCGGGACAAGGCGCACAAGCGGGCGGATTCTGGCGTAGTTGTAGGCAAAGGCGCAAGGATGCGTGGCTTGGTGAAGGTGTGTAGGCAGGTTCCGTAGGAGTGGGGTTTGCCGGCGATGCGGGTGACTTGTTTTGGTCTGGAACCGAGTCGATTTCATCGCGAGCAGGCTCGCTCCCACAGGTGAATGGCGGTGGGAGCGAGCGTTCTGTGATGGCTTTATTTGCGTTTCAGCATCTCCGGCAACTGCGCCACCAGCTTCTGGTTATTCAACGGCGCACGAATAAACCCGCGTTGAGTACCGTCCGGGCCAATGACTGCGAGGTTGCCGCTGTGATCGACGGTGTAGTTGGGTTTGCTGGTGTCCGCCGGGATGAACGGAATGCTCACCGCGTTGGCCAGCTTCTGCAGGTCTTCGATCGATGACGGGGTCAGGCCGATGAACTGCGGGTCGAAGTAGCCCAGGTACTGCTTGAGTTGCTTGGGCGTGTCGCGGTTCGGGTCGACGCTCACCAGTACGATCTGCAATTTATCCACAGCCTCGGGCGGCAGTTCGCTTTTGATCTGGCGCAGTTGGGCGAGGGTGGTCGGGCAGATGTCCGGGCAGAAGGTGTAGCCGAAGAACAGCAGGCTCCATTTGTCTTTCAATCCGTCCATCGTCACTGGCTGACCGTCCTGGTCGGTCATTTTCACGTCCGGCAGGTTGCGGCTCTGAGGCAGCAGGATGATGCCGGCGTCGATCAGCGCCGTGGGGTCGCCTTCGCCTTTGCCGGTCAGCACTTTATTGATGGTAAGGCCGAGGATCAGCGCGATCACGGCCACGAGAATGAAGACGGTTTTCTGGGTTCGAGTCATAGGCTCAACAGTAAGTAGTGATCTACAAGCAGGGCAATGAACAGCAGGAACAAGTACCAGATAGAGTACTTGAACGTGTTGATCGCCGCGTGCGGCCGACTGCCACGGTACAACACCACGGCCCATTGCAGAAACCGGGCACCCAACACGAGGGCGCAAACCAGGTACAGCAAGCCGCTCATCTGGATCACAAAGGGCATCAGGCTCACTGCCAGCAGCGCCAGGGTGTACAGCAGGATATGCACCTTGGTGTAGTGCTCACCGTGGGTCACCGGCAGCATCGGGATATCGGCCTTGGCGTATTCCTCCTTGCGATGAATCGCCAGGGCCCAGAAATGCGGCGGGGTCCAGGCGAAGATGATCAGCACCAGCAGCAGCGGTTCGGCGCTGACATGACCGGTGGCGGCCACCCAGCCCAGCAACGGCGGTGCCGCGCCGGCCAGGCCGCCGATGACGATGTTCTGTGGCGTCGCCCGTTTGAGGAAACCGGTGTAGATCACCGCATAACCGAGCAAGGAGGCCAGGGTCAGCCAGGCGGTCAGCGGGTTGGTGAACGCCAGCAACAGCGCTTGGCCGGCCACCGCCAGTGCCAGGGCGAAGGTCAGTGCTGCGGCCGGTGAGACTCGGCCTTCGGCCAGTGGGCGTTTATGGGTACGGGCCATCACCGCATCGATGCGCCGGTCCACCACATGGTTGACCGCCGCCGCGCCGCCGGCACACAGGGCGATGCCCAGGTTGCCGAACACCAGCACCGTCCACGGCACCCCGGCGCGGGTGGCGAGGAACATGCCCACCAGCGAGGTGATCAGCATCAGCACCACCACTTTGGGCTTGGTCAGCTCCAGATAATCGCGCCAGATCGCTTGGCTGTGGCGTTCACCGGTCAAGGTTGCCATGGCATCTCTCCTTTTATTGTTATGGGGCTGGGGCCGTGTTTATGCGGGTTGAAGCGCCAGCGCAGCGGGACTTGATGCTTGACCCGGACCAGGCTGGTACGGGCGTGATAATTGACCAACACCAGGCTCAACAACAGCGCGGCGCCTCCGGCGTTGTGGGCCACGGCGACCGGCAGCGGCAGGTGGAACAGCACGTTGCTGATGCCCAGGGTGATCTGGGCCGCCAGGGCTATCAACACCAGCCCGGCTAGGCGTGTCATGCCGACGGTCTTCAATTGCCAGGCCAGCCCCAACAGCACCACCGTCACCAGCAACGCGCCGATACGGTGGGTCAAGTGAATGGCGGTGCGCGCATCGCTGTCGAGCTGGCCACCGAGATAGTTCGGGCCGATGTGCTGGGTCAGATGAAAGCCGTTGGCAAAATCCGCCGGTGGCAGCCATTGGCCGTGGCAGGTCGGGAAATCAACGCAGGCTACGGCGGCGTAATTGGAGCTGACCCAACCGCCGAGGGCGATCTGGCCGATCACCAGCAGTAACCCGGCGGTGGCCCAATGTTGCAGACGCTTGGGCACGGTCAGCGCCGGCAACACACCAGACAATCTCAACGTGAGCAGAAACAGCAGGCTGAGGGTCGCGAACCCGCCCAGCAAATGCCCGGTCACCACTTGCGGCCACAGCTTGAGGGTCACGGTCCACATGCCGAACGCCGCCTGGGCAAAGACCACCGCCAGCAGAAACAGCGGCAGCTTCAAGGGCAGGCCTGGGTGACGCCGGTTCATCCAGGCCCGGGCAGCCAGCACGGTAATCATCAGCCCCAGCAGGCCGGCGAAGTAGCGGTGGACCATCTCGTTCCAGCCCTTGTGGGCTTCCACCGGGGCGTCGGGAAAGTGCAGTTCGGCATGTGCCAGCTGGGCTTCGCTCTTGGGTACGCTGATGAAGCCGTAGCAACCGGGCCAGTCCGGGCAGCCCAGGCCGGCGTGGGTGAGCCGGGTGTAGGCGCCCAGCAGTACGACGATCAGTGCCAGCAACGTGGCAAACAGCGCGAGGCGAAATCCAGGTTTGGCCATGTCGTTGCCCTCATCCGATGTTCGACAGTTTCAACAGATGTCGCAGGTCGTTGAGCAGTGCCTTGCCCTTGACCCGGGCGTCATAGCGCAGCACCAGGTTGCTATGGGGATCGATGATCCACAGCTGCGCTTCGCCGCTGCCTTGGGCGCCTTTCTGATAGGCCGGCAGGTCCAGCGGGTAGCGTTGCAGTTGGGGGTATTCGCGTTGCAGTTGGGCGTCGTATTGCGCGTCCAGCGGCTGGGCGATGGCCAGGGCATGGCTGGCGCGGGAGGCGTCGCGACCCAGGCCGATCTGCACCTGACGGGCCAGGTAGACCAGTTGCCGGCAATCAGCCGAACATTCCTGCGGCGCCGTGACCAGGATCTGCCAGCGCTGCTCATCGGCTTGTACGCCGATCTCGGCGCGGGTCTGGCCGTTGCCGATCAGTTCGCCGTGGTAGCTGCGGCTTTCCGGGACCCAGAACTGGAATTTGTACATGCCGGTGGCCAGGATCATCGGGCCGATCACCCCGAGCACGATCAGCAGCAGTTGTAGGCGCCCCTTGCGACGGTTGCGCGCCGTAGGTGCCTCAGACGTGTTGGTTGGATTCATGGTGGTTCCCATGCTGTCTCCCTGCGTTATGCCATCCGAGATAAAGAAAGAGGCCGAACAGCGCCGCCGCCATGGCGAACCACTGCACGGCATAGCCGAGGTGTTTTTCCGGCCCCATGGCCACTACCGGCCAATCGGTCCGATAGGCGCCGGGGCCACTTTGCTGGCGTAATTGGTAGGCGAAACCGTTGCGGCCCAGTTCGGCCCAGAGCTTGTCCGGCTCGACCGCGGTCACCAGTCGCGGCCACGGCGCGTCGGCTGGGTCGGCGTGGAGCTGGAACGTGGTGCCCGGAGCAACGTAGACCCAGGCTTGAAGGTTCACCGCTTGTTCGGGGGTGCTGAAGGCCGGCGGAGTGCGCCGGTCAGGCCAGGGCAACCAGCCACGATTGACCAGCAGCCAGAGCCCGGTCGCCTGGTCGAGAAAGGGTTGGAGCAACTCCACGCCGACCTTGCCGTCGTGCTGGCGGTTATCCAGCAGGATGCTGTGTTCGGCGTCGAACTGGCCCCGCAGGCTGACCGGTCGAAAGGCCGGGTCCGCCGTGTGTTGCAACTCCACGCTTGCCATCGGCTGCGCCACGCGGCGTTCGGCGTAACTGTCCATGAGCACGCGCTTTTGTTCGCCCCGGCTCAATTGCCAGAACCCCAGGCACACCATCACCGGCAACAGCACGGCTACCACCAGTGACGGCACGATGCCTGGCCGGAAGCCTTTCATGGCGCCGTTCCAAAGCTGTCGAACGAGATAGCTATACTCACGTGCATCGCGTCCCCCCGGAGTGTCCCTAATGCTAAAAGCAGCCATCGTCCTGATGCTGATTGCCACGATTGCGAGCCTGTTCAGCGGCCTGTTTTTTCTGGTCAAGGACGACAGCAGTTCCAATCGCCTGGTCATCGCCCTGGCGATTCGGGTCAGTCTGGCCGCCGCCACCGTCGGCTTGATTGCCTGGGGTTTTTTCAGCGGCCAGTTGGTGTCGCATGCTCCTTGGTAAAGAGCCGCCTTGGTAACGGCTGCCTCAGAGGATGTAGACGAAGAAGAACAAGCCGATCCACACCACATCGACGAAGTGCCAGTACCAGCTCGCGGCCTCGAAGCCGAACTGATGCTCGTTGTCGAAATGCCCGCGCATGATGCGCATCAGCATTACGAACAAAATGATCGTGCCGATGGTGACGTGAGCGCCGTGGAAACCGGTGAGCATGAAGAACGTTGCGCCATAGATTCCCGAGCCCAGCGTCAGGCCCAGCTCTTTATAGGCGTGGATGTATTCCTCGGCCTGGAAGCCCAGGAAGGCGCAACCTAGCAGCACGGTGATAGCCAGCCAGATTTTCAGCGCCCCGCGATGGCCTTTTTTCAGGGCATGGTGGGCGATGGTCACGGTGACGCTGGAACTGACCAGCAGGATGGTGTTGAGCAGTGGCAAGCCCCAAGGGCTGATCACATCCTTGGGCGGTGGGAAGAGCTTGGGGTCGGGGTTGTTCAGCAACGGCCAGACGTATTCGAAGTTCGGCCAAAGCATCTCCGACAGGCCCTTGCTGCCTTCACCGGCCAGACCCGGCGCCGAGATCATGCGCACATAGAACAGCGCGCCGAAGAAGGCGATGAAAAACATCACTTCAGAGAAGATGAACCAGCTCATGCCCCAGCGAAACGAGCGGTCGAGCTGCGCACTGTAGAGCCCGGCGCGGCTTTCCTTGATGACCGCGCCGAACCAGCCGAACAGCATGTAGGCCAGCAACAGGCCGCCGACAAAAAAGATCAGCGGGCCGTTGGAGTCGGGCCGGTCAGCTTTCAGGTCGTTGAACCAGGTCGCCAGGCCGTACACCGTGACGAACATCCCGACGGTGGCGATGATCGGCCATTTACTCTGGGCCGGAACGTAATAGTGTTCGTGAGTTGCCATTTATTGTTCTCCTTATCGGGCACGCTATCGGTCAGTGTTTACAGCCACCGGTGGATGACGAGCGGTGATATCGAACAGCGTGTAGGACAGCGTCAGGTGCTTCACTTCCTTGGGCATGTCCCGGTCAACGATGAAGCGCATGGGCATTTCGATACGTTCGCCGGGTTGCAGCACTTGCTGGGTAAAACAAAAGCATTCGGTCTTGTGGAAATAGGCCGCCGCGTTGCTCGGCGCGATGCTGGGAACCGCCTGGGCGCTCATCGGCCGATCGGTGGGGTTGTGGGCAATGAAGACCATCTCGTTCACGGCCCCCGGCTGAACCACCAATTGGTCGGCTTTGGGATAGAAATCCCAGACCATGTCCACGGAGTTGGTCGACAGGAACTGCACGCGAACCTGGCGCGATTGATCGACGATTTGTTCTCCTTCGTACTGCCCTGCGGTTTTGCCGTTGATGCCGAATACCCGGCACATCACGTCGTAGATCGGCACCAGGGCAAACCCGAAGGCAAACATGGCCACCACTACCACTAGCAGGCGCGTGACCAGTTTCTTCAGCGAAATCGAATCAGCCATGATTTCCAGTCCCTACCGAGAACCCTGTGGGAGCGAGCTTGCTCGCGATGGCGGCGACTCGGTGTGTCAGATACACCGCTATCGCGAGCAAGCTCGCTCCCACATAAGGCCCCGGTGTCATCTATTTCACTTCCGGCGGCGTAGTGAAGGTGTGATACGGCGCCGGAGACGGCACGCTCCACTCCAACCCCTCAGCCCCATCCCACGGTTTGGCCGGAGCCGGCTCGCCGCCGCGGATGGTCTTGATCACGATGAACAGGAAGAACAACTGCGTGGTGCCGAACATGAACGCGCCGATGGACGAGACCATGTTGAAGTCGGCGAACTGCAGGTTGTAGTCCGGGATCCGCCGGGGCATGCCCGCCAGGCCGACGAAGTGCATCGGGAAGAACGCCAGGTTCATGCCGACGAACGACAGCCAGAAGTGCAGCTTGCCGAGGGTTTCGTCGTACATGTGGCCGGTCCATTTCGGCAGCCAGTAGTAGGCCGAGGCGAAGATCCCGAAGATCGCGCCGGGCACCAGCACATAGTGGAAGTGCGCGACCACGAAGTAGGTGTCCTGATACTGGAAGTCCGCCGGGGCGATGGCCAGCATCAGCCCGGAGAAGCCGCCGATGGAAAACAGGATCACGAACGCCACGGCAAACAGCATCGGCGTCTCGAAGGTCAGCGAGCCTTGCCACATGGTGCTGGCCCAGTTGAACACCTTCACCCCGGTGGGCACGGCGATCAGCAGGGTGGCGTACATGAAGAACAGCTCGCCCACCAGCGGAATGCCCACCACGAACATGTGGTGCGCCCAGACGATGAACGACAGGAACGCAATGGCCGCAGTGGCGTAGACCATGGAGGTGTAGCCAAACAACGGTTTGCGGGAGAAGGCCGGGATGATCGAGCTGACGGCACCGAAGGCCGGCAGGATCATGATGTACACCTCGGGATGGCCGAAGAACCAGAACACGTGCTGGAACAGCACCGGGTCACCGCCGCCGGCAGCACTGAAGAAGCTGGTGCCAAAGTGGATGTCCATCAGCATCATCGTCACGCAGCCGGCCAGCACCGGCATCACCGCGATCAGCAGGAACGCAGTGATCAGCCAGGTCCAGACGAACAGCGGCATTTTCATCAACGTCATGCCGGGGGCGCGCAGGTTGAGGATGGTGGCGACCACGTTGATCGCGCCCATGATCGAGCTGATACCCATCAGGTGGATGGCAAAGATAAAGAACGTCACGCTCTCCGGCGCATAGGTGGTGGACAGCGGCGCGTAGAAGGTCCAGCCGAAGTTCGGCCCGCCGCCGGGGGTGAACAGCGTCGACACCAGCATCAGGAAGGCCGCCGGCAACAACCAGAAACTGAAGTTGTTCATCCGTGGCAGGGCCATGTCCGGCGCCCCGATCATCAGCGGGATCATCCAGTTGGCCAGGCCGACGAAGGCCGGCATCACCGCGCCGAAGACCATCACCAGGCCATGCATGGTGGTCATCTGGTTGAAGAACTCCGGCTGCACGATCTGCAGGCCGGGCTGGAACAGCTCGGCACGGATCACCATGGCGAACGAGCCGCCGAGCAGGAACATGGAGAAGGCGAACCACAGGTACAGCGTGCCGATATCCTTGTGGTTGGTGGTCAGTACCCAGCGCATCAGCCCTTTGGCGGGGCCGTGGGCGTGGTCGGCATGACCGTGGTCATCGATCACAGCACTCATGTCCTGTCTCCTTCGAACGAGTGGGCTGGGCGGCGCGCGGCGATGAGCTGCGACCGGTTGCGGGAACAAACGTCAGGCCGGCTCATTGGCTTTCTGCCTGTTTGAGTTCCAGCACTTGTTTAGGCGTAACCATGTCGCCCTTGTTGTTGCCCCAGGCGTTCCGTTCATAGGTCACGACCGCCGCGATATCGACTTCCGACAACTGTTTGCCGAACGCCGCCATGGAGGTGCCCGGTTTGCCGTGGAAGACAATGTTCAGGTGATCAGCCACAGGGCCAGTGGCGATTTTCGAGCCCTTGAGTGCCGGGAACATCGGCGGCAGGCCCTGGCCTTCGGCCTGGTGACAGGCCACGCAGGTGGTGTGATAGACCTTGTCGCCGCGTTCGATGAGCTCTTGCAGGGTCCATTCCTTGCTGGTCAGCTCTTTGAGTTGCGCCGCTTCGGCCTTGCGCTCGGCCAGCCATGCTTCGTAGTCGGGCTTGCTCTTGACCTCGACAACGATGGGCATGAACCCGTGGTCCTTGCCGCACAGTTCGGCGCATTGGCCGCGATACAGGCCGGGCTTGTCGACGCGGGTCCAGGCTTCGTTGACGAAGCCGGGAATCGCATCGCGCTTGACCGCGAACGCCGGCACCCACCAGGAGTGGATCACGTCGGCGGAGGTCACCAGAAAGCGCACCTTGGCATCGACCGGCAGCACCAGCGGTTTGTCGACTTCCAGCAGGTAATGTTCGCCCTTGGCGCTCTGGTTATTGATTTGTTCGGCGGGGGTGGCCAGGTTGCTGAAGAACTCGACGTCCTGCCCCAGGTACTTGTAGTGCCACTTCCACTGATAGCCGGTGACCTGGATATCGATGTCCGACTCGCTGGAGTCGTACATCTTGATCAGGGTCGCGGTGGCGGGAACCGCCATGGCAACCAGGATCAGGAAAGGCACGATGGTCCAGAGGATTTCGACGCGGGTGTTTTCGTGGAAATTGGCCGCGTTCTGGCCGGTTGAGCGGCGGTGCATCATCATCGACCAGAACATGGCGCCGAAGACGATGATGCCGATCACTACACAGATCCAGAAGATGGTCATGTGCAGGTCGAACACTGCATTGCTGATCTGTGTCGCTCCAGGCGCCATATTCACAGTCCAGGCCGCTTGCGCCTGGCTGAAAATCGACCACAACAGGAGGCCCATCCATACGTGTGGATGTCGCGTCATTGCGGGTTCCCCTTATCGTTCTTGTTATCCCGTCGGCGTAACGCCAGCGGCAAGGGATCGGCTACTTCAGACTACCAACTTGACTCGCCGCGCCTTGCTGCACATGCAATCGGGTGTCATCAGCTAACTCCATTCCAAACCGAGTATAGACAGCGACTGCAACCTCGCAACGCGATGGCGTAAATCGTTTGAAACAGGCAGGGCTTGCGCTAGAGCCCACGAATGGAGAAGGATGCGAACCTGAGTGATGGCAAACCGATATAACTGCGACGTATCAAGGATGAGTAGGTTTATGAAAAATAGGTCTTAGGAGTGTTTTTGCGCCAGCTAAGTTATGTCTTCCTTATTTCATTGCCTTGTTCCCTGGAGTTGTCATGAACACCGCCGCATTGCGCGAGCAGATCCAAAAAGCCCAACAACATGAGGCCGAAACCGGCCAACTGACGCGTCAGCTGGAAGCTCAGCTGCCGAACCTGCACGCCGCGATCCAACTGCCGGACATCGACGCCAAGGGCGTGATGACCCGCTTTGTCACCGCGTATATCGAGCAAGTGCCCGACCTGCTGGACGCAGCCAACGAGGTGGCCCGCGAAGCTGGCATCGAATCGCAGATCAAACCGGTGCTGAAAATCGCCGAGCAGTTTTTCCTCCAGCCACCCAAGGTCATGGAGGGTCACGTTGGCCTGGACAGCCTGCTGGACGAAGCCTACCTGGCCCATCGGCTGGTGGAGGAGGTCAACGACCTGTACATCAAGCACTTCGGCCAGCCGCTGATTCCGTTGGATATGACGGTGGCCAACCTGATCGCTCACCATTTGATCGGCGAACCCTTTGCCAATCAACTGGATGAAGCGGTGCATCACGCGGTCGATGAAATGCTCGACGAAGACAGCTTTGCGCTGGAGTCGGTGGAGTCTTACCGGGAAAAACTCAGCAACCCGGACACGGGCGCTGCCTGGAAACGCTGGCCGTGCCTGTCGCGGCAGTTGGGAGTAGGGCTGGAGCTGGATCAGCCGGCGGCTTGATCTGGCTGAAACACTCATCCCCCTTGTGGGTGTTCACAAAAATTGTGTCCACCACAGATCCCTGGGGGAGCGAGCCTGCTCGCGATAGCGGTTGAACCTGCAACATTAATGTCGACTGATTCACCGCTATCGCGAGCAGGCTCGCTCCCACATTTTGCTCAAGGTGTCAGGTAGCCGCTGCGCCCACCCCTACCGTGGTGCGCAAGCGCCCTTCCAGCCTGCGCTTGAGCCCACGGGATTCGATCAACAACTTCGAGCCCTTGCTGGCATTCGCCCGGCCCCATTCTTCCAAAAGCTCCAAGCACGAATGGTCGATGTAGCTCAGGTTATTGAGCGGCACATGCACCGTCGCGCCTGTGGGAATGGTGCCCAGCACCTGGGTCAGCGCCGGAACCTTCAGGAAGGTTGCCGCCCCCACCAGTCGCAATTCCATCTCACCCTCCTGGGGCAGATCGATCAGGCTGATTTTCAGTCGGGAAGCTTTCCAGGCCAGTTTTGCCAGGGTCAGGCCGAAACCGATCAATACGCCGGTCAACAGGTCGGTGAAGATGATCGCCAGCGCCGTCGCGGCATAGGTGAACATCGGCATCCGGCCATACCGTCCCAGCCCGCGAAACGCCTTGAGATCCACCAGTTTGAAACCGGTGTACACCAACACACCCGCCAGGCTCGCCACCGGAATGCTCTGTAGCACGCTGGACAGCAGAAGCACGAAGAGCAACAGCCACAGGCCATGGAAAATCGTCGACATCCGCGTGGTGGCCCCGGCCTGGACGTTGGCCGAACTGCGCACGATCACGCCGGTCATCGGCAGGGCGCCGAGCAGACCGCAGAGCATGTTACCGATGCCCTGGGCGGACAGTTCCCGGTCGAAGTCTGCGCGCTCGCCGCTGTGCATGCGGTCCACGGCAGCCGCCGAGAGCAGCGTTTCGGCACTGGCGATGAAAGCGACAGCGAACGCGGCGATCAGCAACGTGGGGTCGGCCAGGTTCAGCAGGTCCGCCGGGCGCAGCCAATCAATGGCTTCGGCGAGGTTCTCCGGGACTTCCACGCGCTTGACCTGCAAGGCCAACAGCAGGCTGGCAATGGTCGCCAGGCCCACGCCGAGCAAGGCACCGGGAACAAAGCGCAAGCTGTGAGGGCGAAACTTTTCCCACAGCCACATCACCGCAATCGTCGACAAACCGAGCAGACCCGCCTGCCAGCCGAACGACGGCAACGCCTGGGCCACTGCCGCAGGGAACGCCGCCAGATTATCCAGCCCCGACGGCTTAGGCACCGCGTCGAGCATCACATGGACCTGGGACAACACGATCAGCACACCGATACCCGCCAGCATCCCGTAGACCACCGCGGGCGCGGTTACCCGGAACCAGCAGCCCAGGCGAAAGCGCCCGGCCAGTAACTGTAGAAGACCGGCCAACAGCAGAATCGGCCCGAGCATCGCGACACCGTGCTGGCGCACCAGTTCGAAGACCAGTACCGCCAACCCGGCGGCCGGGCCGCTGACTTGCAACTTGGAGCCAGCCAGAAAACCCACCACCAGACCACCGATGATGCCGGTGATCAGACCTTTGGCCGGTGGCAGGCCGGACGCGATGGCAATGCCCATGCACAAAGGCAGCGCCACCAGAAACACCACCACGGAAGCCAACAGCTCCCGTGGCAGAACAGCTTTTAATTGAGCAGCACGCATGGCGACTCTCCCGAAGTTTTCTTCAGGCATGGCAAGGCCCGACCGCTCAAATGGCAGGCTGGGCTTGTACCACGCAAGGATGTTTAGGAGTGGTTAGAAGCGCGCTTTAGGCGTCGCCACCGGTATCGGATGGCTGCCATCGAGCGGCAGGAAACAGCCCTGGTCCGCGTCGTAGGCTTTGATCTCGCTGGTCTCGATGTTGTACACCCAGCCATGGATGAACAACTGGCCGTTAGCCATGCGAGAGGCGACCGAGGGATGCGTTCGCAAATGCTGCAGCTGCGCGATCACGTTCTCTTCGGTGAGGATGGGCATGATCTGTTTTTCGTCGCCGCACGGGCAGTTGTCATGAACCATGGTCTTGGCCACTTCGGCGTGGCGCAACCAGGCTTTGACCGTGGGCATTTTTTCCAGAGTGTCGGGATTCAACACCGCACGCATGGCGCCGCAGTCGGAGTGACCGCAGACGATGATGTGCTGCACACCGAGGGCCAGCACGGCGTATTCGATGGCGGTGGAGACGCCGCCGTTCATCTGCCCGTACGGCGGAACGACGTTGCCGACGTTGCGGGTCACGAACAGGTCGCCGGGGGAGCTATGGGTAATCAGCTCGGGCACGATGCGCGAATCGGCGCAGGTGATGAACATCGCCCTGGGCGCTTGCGCCGTGGCGAGTTTCTTGAAGAGCTCTTCCTGCTGGGGAAAGATTTCGTGATGGAAATGCAAAAAGCCGTCAACAATATGCTGCAGCGCTGCATCGGCGGTTTCCGCCTCGGGTTGGGCTGAAGCCGACGCAGCCAACGGCTGTTTATCCTTGTCACTCATGATTCATCCTCTTTGACGGTATAGCGCCAGTGGCTGGTTAAAAAACATCCAGGTCGAAATGTTCGACTTGTCAGTCACTCGATGAACAAGGTAGCGACCGAAACTTAACTCAAACTGAATCAAAGGCTCTAGAACAACGATTACAGGTGTGACCGGGAAGCAAGCGCCGCTCATGCCTGCCCATGCCCCACGTTCAACTTTAATCAAATCAAAGACATCTGTCGGCCCGGCGGACAAAAGGCGTCGCAATCGAGATTGTAACCGTCCCGGCGCTCAAGCCCCAGACGCTTGAGCGCCTTGGCGAAACGCTGGGCCAGCAGGTCGGCGAACGGGCCTTCGCCACGCATCCGAGAACCGAAGCGGCTGTCATACAGTTCGCCGCCACGGCTCTGGCGAACCAGGCTCAGCACATGAGCGGCGCGTTGCGGGTAGTGCGCCTGCAGCCATTCTTCAAACAGCGGCGCGACCTCCAATGGCAGGCGCAACATGATGTAGGAAGCACTCTGCGCACCGGCGGCGTGGGCCTCGGCCAGCAGATTTTCGATCTCGCTGTCGTTGATCATCGGGATCATCGGCGAACACAGCACTCCCACGGGAATGCCCGCCTCGCGCATGACCTTGATCGCCCGTAATCGGGCCTTGGGCGCCGCCGCGCGCGGTTCGAGGATGCGCTTGAGTTCATCGTCCAGGGTGGTGAGGCTGATCATGACCTTTACCAGGCGCTGTTGCGCCAGCTCGGTCAGCAGGTCCAAGTCGCGCAGAATCAGCGAGCCTTTGGTGACGATGGTCACCGGATGACGGTAGCGCAGCAGCACTTCGAGAATCCGGCGCGTAATGCGATGTTCGCGTTCGATCGGCTGGTAAGGGTCGGTATTGGAGCCCAGGTTGATTGGGGCGCATTGATAGCCACGCCTGGACAGCTGTTCCTCCAGTACGTCGGCGGCATTGGTCTTGGCGATCAGTCTGGTTTCGAAATCCAGCCCGGGCGACATGTCCCAGTAAGCGTGGCTGGGCCGCGCATAGCAGTAGATACAGCCATGTTCACAGCCCCGGTATGGATTGATGGAGCGGTCGAAAGGCAGATCCGGCGAGGTGTTGCGGGTGATGATGGTTTTGGCCGTTTCGATCCGCACTTCGGTGCCTTGGGTCGGCGGTACTTCCTGATACCAGCCATCATCTTCGACCACCGAGCGACTCGGGGCGAAGCGGTTGTGTGGGTTGGTGGCGGTGCCACGGCCACGGGGCGGAAGAGAGATGGACATTGGAAGGCTCCGTTGCTGTATGTGCATACAGTATTCGCTGGCATTCAATTAGGCCAGCGCCGTTCAGCAGCCCACCGCCACGGATCGTGTTCACGTCGTGTTGACGTCTTGCTCACAGGCCTTTAACCGGCTCGTGCCGAAACTGACCGTCTCGTTCTTCTTCGTTTCGGTCGTCCACGCATGTTCAAACTCTATTCCCGCTCGCTGCTCCTCCTGTCCTTGTTCCTGGTCTTTGCCGAGTCCCAAGCCCTGGCGGCCGATCTGGGCGAGGCAAGGTCTTCCGAATGGGCCCAGCCGGTGGAAAAGCGCTACAACCTTTATCAAATGTCGCCGGCGCTTTACCGCAGCGCCTTGCCGGACGCTGATGCCTTGCCTCTGCTGACGAGGCTCAACATCGGCACAGTCATCACATTTCTGCCGGATTCGGACGCCAGTTGGTTATCCACACCCGGCGTCAAGCAAGTGCAGTTGCCTTATCGCACCAATCATGTGGACGACAGCGACATCCTCGCTGCCTTGCGCGCCATTCAGGCTGCCGAAACCGATGGCCCGGTATTGATGCACTGCAAGCATGGTTCGGACCGCACCGGGTTGGTGGCGGCCATGTACAGGGTGGTCGTACAGGGCTGGAGCAAAGAGGAGGCCTTGAACGAAATGACTGAAGGCGGCTTCGGCAACAACCCGCACTTCAAGGACGGGGTTCGTTACATGATGCGGGCCGATGTTGAGAAGCTCCGTGTTGCGCTGGCCAACGGCGACTGCAGTACCAGCGTTTTTGCTCTTTGCTCGCTGCAAAGCTGGGTCGGTTCCGTCATCACGACTCGTCAGCCCGACCGACAGGTTATTCGCCCTTCACCCTGACGGCTGGCATCCCTGCAAAGGCTGCCACGGACTCGGCCAGAGGTCTTGAATCGCCAGGGCCGAATATTGTTTCACGCAACGCCCGGCCTGTTGTCCCGTTGAACAACCCCTCCTGCTCAAACCTTTGGAACGCGGTGATTGCCAACGCTTTTGACCAGGCATAGGCGTAAATCCGGGCCGCATAACCGGTCACCATGTAATCCAGGCCATTGGGCCAGCGTTCGCTCCCCCATACGGGCAGATGCCCGACTTGGGCGCTGACTTGATCGAATACCTGCTGAGCCGTGCGCCCATCGCCGTGGGTCAGGTGCAGTTCCATGTCAAACAGCGCGTTGCGCAGCAGCGAGGCGGTTTCCCAGCTGGCTTGAGTGTTGGCGAAGGTCAGCAACTGATCGGCGATGGCATCGGGCATGGCCGCGCCGGTCCGGTAATGCTTTGACAGACGGACCAGGCATTGCCGGGTAAAGCACCATTGTTCCAGTAGTACCCCGGCAAATTCCGAGGTGTCCCGGGAGAGCTCGGTGATGCCCGATACGTCGCGATACTCGGCGCGGGTCAACACATGGTGCAAGCAATGGCCGAACTCATGAAAGAGAATTCGTAGTTGCAGATGGTCGAGCAAGACCGGCGATGCATCTGAGCTGCGCGCCAGCCAGCCGTGCAACACGGCGATGGGATGTCGGGGCCGGCCCTCGGCCGTGATGCGGCGGTTTCGCAGGGTGGTGGTGTTCGGGTAACCGTCTCTGTTCGCATCCTCGAACGGATCGAAATAGATGTAGCCGATGGTCTGGTCCCACTCGCGGACTTCGAAAAGACGCACGTCCGGATGCCAGGTGGCCGCGTCAGCGCGTTCGAGAATGTCCACCCCAAACAGATCCTTGGCGATCAGCAATAGCTGTGAAAAGGTGGACTCCAGCTCGAACCAGGCGCTGAGGGCCAGCTTCGAGATGCCGGCCGTGTGCTGACGAAGTTTTTCTACCAGATATGGGTAATCCCAAGGTTGAAGCTCGGTGAAACCTTGCCTTCGGGCAAATGCCCTGAGCTGTTCGGCGTCGCGGGCAAAGAGGTCCTGTTGTTGTTCAAGCTGATCGCGCAAGAACCCCATCACCTGTTCGGGAGACTCGGCTTGCTCAGGCTCGATGACCATTTGAGCGAAATTCGAATAACCCAGTAACGTCGCATACCGACGACGATCTTCCAGCAAGCGTCTGAGCACCTCGCTGTTATCAAACCGGCCAGCGTCGGGGCCTTGGTCCGAGGCGCGTGTGCTGTAGGCCAGGTACACCTCTTTGCGCAAAAGACGATTGTCCGCGTAGCTGGTGACGATGCCAAACGATGCATCACTGAGGGTCAGCAGCCATCCCGTGCGCCCGGCCTCGCGGGCCTGTTTGGCCAGCTGTTGTTTGAATTGCGGCGCCAGGCCGCTCAACTGAGCCTCATCGTCGAACGCTTTGCTCCAGGCCTTGTTGGCCTTGTGCAACTGATCGAGGAACAATTCCCGGCCCTGTTGAATGCGTTGCTGCAGGGCTTTCAAGTCTGACGGTGCGGTATGGGCCAACCCGTGCTGGCGAAACTGGCGCAGGGCCTTCTCCAGAACTCTTTTACGAGGCGGTTCGAAGTGCCTGGCAATCTCGCTGTTGGCCAAGCGCTCATAGAGTTGGAACAATTGGCGATTGTGTCTCAGCGCGCTCTGGAAATCGTGCACCCGTTCGCTGCAGTCGAGCGAAGCCTGGGCCCAGTCGTCTCCTGGCCGGGTGGACGCCAGCAGATCCAGCAGGTCGTCGAAACCCTTCAAGCGGGCGTGAATCTCGTCCATGGCCAACACCAGGTCGTCCCAGGTGGGGAAAGGAGTCTGAGTCTTGATGATGTCGGCCACTTGATCGCGGCTCTCGGCAAGGATCCGGTCGAGGGCCGGTGAAAAATGTTTGGCTTGGATCTGCGCAAAGGGGGGCAGGTCATAGGCCTGCAACAGCGGATTGTCATTGTTAGGCATGGCAGCCTTCCTGTCTGTCTGGACTGGGGAACAGTCTGGAGAGGAAGGCGTGACGCGTTGCGGTATATATGTATCGCTTCCGGGCCGGGCGGCCCGGAAGGTGATGCCGAAGATTTCAGTCGGTTTTTTTCTTCAACTTGGGATTGGGGAAAAACTGTACCGCCTGGACCTTGGCGTCCGGGACTTTGAGCGCCGATGTGTTGACCCGGGTGCCCAACTCCTTGGGCACCGACAGGCCTTGTTCGTTGAGCGTGTCGGAATAACCGCAGGCCACACACTCACGGTGCGGCACGCCGTCTTCGTTCCACATCATCAACTTGTCCGGTTCGCTGCACGCCGGGCAGACTGCCCCGGCGATAAAGCGCCTTTTGGTAATCACAGGCCCCTCGCTCATGCTGCTGCGTCCTCGGTCAGGCCACTGTGGCGCAAGAGTGCGTCAATCGATGGCTCACGGCCACGGAAGTCGACGAACAGCACCATCGGCTCCTGGGAGCCGCCACGGGCCAGGATCGCTTCACGGAAGGCGCGACCGGTGTCGGCGTTGAGTACGCCGTCCTCTTCGAACTTGGAGAACGCATCGGCCGACAACACTTCCGCCCACTTATAGCTGTAGTAGCCCGCCGCATAACCGCCGGCGAAGATGTGGGCAAAGCTGTTGGGGAAGCGGTTGTAGGCCGGTGGACGCATCACCGAGACTTCGTCGCGCACGCCTTCGAGCACTTGCAGCACGCTGCGTCCATCGCCATGGGTGGCGTGCAGCTCGAAGTCGAACAGCGAGAACTCCAGTTGGCGGACCATCATCAGGCCGGACTGGAAGTTTTTCGCCGCGAGCATTTTTTCCAGCAGGTCCTGGGGCAGCGGTTCGCCGGTTTCATAGTGACCGGAAATCAGCGCCAGGCCTTCGGGCTCCCAGCACCAGTTTTCCATGAACTGGCTCGGCAGCTCCACGGCATCCCAGGCCACGCCGTTGATGCCGGACACGCCGGCATGTTCGACGCGGGTCAGCAGGTGGTGCAGGCCATGGCCGAACTCGTGGAACAGGGTGGTGACTTCGTCGTGGGTCAGCAGCGCGGGTTTGCCGCTGTCGGCCGGGGTGAAGTTGCACACCAGGTTGGCGACCGGGCTTTGCAGCACGCCATCGAAGGTGCGCCGACGGTCGCGGGCGCCGTCCATCCAGGCGCCGCCGCGCTTGTTGGCGCGCGCGTAGAGATCGAAGAAGAAGCGGCCGACGTGCTGGCCGTTCTCCTTGATTTCGAACAGGCGCACGTCCGGATGCCAGCTGTCGAAACCTTTCAGTTCGGCGATCTCGATGCCGTAGAGGCGCTGCACGATGGCGAACAGGCCGCTCAGTACCTTGTCGATCGGGAAGTAGGCGCGCAGGGCTTCCTGGGCCACGCTGTAACGCTGCTGGCGCAGCTTTTCACCGTAGAAGCCGCTGTCCCAGCTTTGCAGGTCGGGGCAGCCCTGTTCGGCGGCGAACGCCTTCAGCTGTTCCAGATCCAGGGCGGCGAATGGTTTGCTGCGCTTGGCCAGGTCGCGCAGGAAACTGAGCACCTGATCGCTGGATTCGGCCATTTTGGTCGCCAGGCTCAACTCGGCGAAGTTGGCGAAGCCCAGCAGTTGGGCCAATTCCTGGCGCAGGTCGAGGATTTCCTCCATCACTGGAGTGTTATCGTTCTGACCGGCGTTGGGGCCCTGGTCTGACGCGCGTGTGCAGTACGCAGCGTAGACTTCTTCACGCAGGGCGCGGTCTTCGGCGTAGGTCATCACCGCGTAATAGCTGGGGAATTCCAGGTTGATCAGCCAACCGTCCAGCTCTTTGGCCTGGGCGGCCGCGGCCATTTGCGCCTTGGCCGAGTCGGTCAGGCCGGCGAGGGCGGCCTCAGAGGTGATGTGTTTGGTCCAGGCCTGGGTCGCGTCCAGCAATTGGTTGGAGAAGCGGCTGCCCAGTTCCGACAGTTTGCTTTGTACCTCGGCGTAGCGTTGCTGCTGCTCGGGCGGCAGATCGATACCCGACAGACGGAAGTCCCGCAGGGAATGTTCCAGGATGGTTTTCTGCGCCACGTCGAAACCGGCGGCTTCGGGGCTGTTCGCCAGGGCTTCGAACGCCTGGAACAGCTCGCGGTTCTGGCCCAGCTCCGTGGAGTAAGCACTCAGCGCCGGCAGACAGGCCTCGTAGGCTTCGCGCAGTTCCGGGCTGTTACGCACGGCGTTCAAATGGCTCACCGGGCTCCAGGCCGCGCCCAGGCGATCATTGAGCTCGTCCATCGCCAGCACCAGGCCGGCCCAGGTAGGCTGCGTGGCCTGGGTCTTGAGGATCTCGGCAATGGCGGCACGGTTGTCAGCCAGGATCTGCTCGATGGCCGGTTGCACGTGCTCGGCACGGATCGCCGAGAACGGCGGCAGGTCGTAGGGTTGCAAAAGAGGGTTGTTCACGCTCACGGTTGACACCTTGGCTGGAAGAAACATGGACCCATCTTAATTACAATCGACGTTCACCGCAGCTAGCAGCGCCTATCACCGGATAAGAGAGAGCCTATCGTGACCCTTCGCACGTACCAGAACCACAGCCCACGGCTTGCTCGTGGCGCTTTTGTCGACACCACCGCGGTGGTGATCGGCGACGTCGAAATCGGCGAAGACAGCTCCGTCTGGCCGCTGACGGTCATTCGCGGCGACATGCACCGCATCCGCATTGGTGCCCGTACCAGCGTCCAGGATGGCTGCGTGCTGCACATCACCCACGCTGGCCCCTTCAATCCCGATGGCTTCCCGCTGCTGATCGGCGATGACGTGACCATTGCCCACAAGGTCATGCTCCATGGCTGCTCGGTGGGCAGCCGGGTCTTGATCGGCATGGGCAGCATCGTCATGGACGGCGCGGTGGTTGAAGATGACGTGATCATCGGCGCCGGCAGCCTTGTACCGCCGGGCAAACGCCTGGAGAGCGGCTTCCTGTATGTAGGCAGCCCGGTAAAACAGGCCCGGCCGCTGACCGACAAGGAACGCGCCTTTTTCACCTACAGCGCGGCGAACTACGTGAAGCTCAAGGACCTGCATCTGGCCGAAGGCTACGACCGGCTCTGAATCGTCCCGCCCTTACCCAGGAATTTGCATGCATTACCAGACCGTACTCTTCGATCTCGACGGCACCCTCACCGACCCCCCGCGAGGGCATCACCCGTTCGATCCAGTTCGCCCTGAGCCAACTGGGCATCGACGAACCCGACCTGACCCGTCTCGAGCACTTTATCGGCCCGCCACTGTTGCAGGCCTTCATGCAGTTTTATGACTTCGATGAGGCGAAAGCCTGGGAGGCGGTGAATTTCTATCGCGAACGCTTCAAAGTCACCGGGTTGTACGAAAACCGCGTCTTCGACGGTGTGATGCCCCTGCTGGAAACCCTGGGCGAGCAGGGCCGGCAGTTGTACATCGCCACCTCCAAACCCTGGGTCTTCGCCCGCGAAATCGCCCGCCACTTTGACTTCGCCCGGCACTTCAAAGTGATCTATGGCAGTGAGCTGGACGGTACGCGCACCGACAAAGTTGAGTTGATTGCTCACCCTGATGGCTGAAGAAGGGCTCGACCCGGCGAATACCTTGATGATTGGCGACCGCAAACACGATTTGATTGGCGCTCGTAGCAATGGGCTGGATGCCGCGGCGGTGGGCTATGGGTTTGGCAGTTATGAGGAGCTGAATGCCGAGGGCCCGGCGTATCACTTTCAGACCCTGGATGAGTTGCATCGGGCATTTTTGCAGGGGTAGCCATATTGCTATCGCGGGCAAGCCTTGCTCCCACAGGCAGGGGCATGCCTTGGTCCTCAGGCATTCTGGTACTGCTCTGTGGGAGCAAGGCTTGCCCGCGATAAGGCCCTCATGGACACAGCCTGAACCGACTCATACCCATACAGCATCCCACAATGAATAGTCCCCAATTTTCCTGACTAAACCCGCCCGTAGCGGATTCGCCACGATATACCGTGCAACTGCTTGTAAGTCTTCCTCCTTACGAATGGCTCGGTCATGGAATCCCTCCTGCCAAAGCGATCCTTCCCGCTGCATCAATCGATTGAAGGTGACCGTGGTCCGAGACTTCGTTCTCGCCATCAGCTTTGAAAGTCCGATCCCCTGCAACTCGATCAACCAGTGAAAATGGTCCGGCATCACCACCCAGGCCAACGAATGGGCAAATTGCTCTTCCTGAGCCTTGCGAAAGGCATCAACCACCAAGCGTCCTGTCTTGAAGCGGCCAAAAAGCGGCTCGCGGTTGCGCGTATTCACTGTCAGCAAATAGATTTGCCCAGACTGCGAATAGCGCCCGAAACGCAACTGATTGGAGTGAGGCAGTGTCGTCATAAGTGATCCTCCTTGATCTGTCTTTTGTCTCAAGGCTAGGACAGCAGCAACGGATCTGACTTGGAATGTTGGAGCAGGATGTGTCTGGGCAGACGTCATCGCGGGCAAGCCTTGCTCCCACAGATGACACCCCTTAGCGCTTCATTCCGAATACTGCCCTGTGGGAACATAATTCCGAGCACTGCTCTGTGGGAGCAAAGCTTGCTCGCGATGAGGCCGGTTCATTCACCGGAAGTCTCCGATCCTGCCAACGCTTTCAGTGCCGCTTTGCGCTCATCAATCGGCAAACTGCCAAGCTTTTCCACTGCGGCATAAAACGCAACCCAGTCTCCGCCTTCCTGTTGAAACAGCGCCGCAAACGCTGGCACCCACTGGCTATACAACCCGAACGGCAATAGCCGTGCATTGTTCAGCGGCGCATAGACCCAGGCGTCGAAGTATTTGTCGCCCGCCCACTGGGTATCGCGCAGTTGTTCATAGTCGCTGCGCAGGCGCTGGAACTCTTCGGCCTTGCGCTGGCGCATCTGTTCGGCCGGCAGGGGTTGGGTATAGAGCTGTTCCAGCCGCTGACGCGTGTCCAGGACCAGTTGGATGAATTGCTCGCGCTGGCGCATCCGTTTGCCATTGTCCGGCGCCAGCCCGCGACTGGCGCGCCATTGCCGGGTGCCTTGCTGTTCGACGAAGGTGGCAAAGGATTCATTGAATTCGGTGTCGTCCTTTACGTAGAAGCGCTGGTGCGCCAGTTCATGAAAGATCAGCGTCGCCAGGCGTTCGTCGCCCCAGTGCATCATTGAGCTCAGGATCGGGTCGTTGAACCAGCCCAGCGTCGAGTAGGCCTCTACGCCACCAATCGCCACATCCATGCCCCGCAAGCGTTGCAAGGCTGCCTCGCCACGGGCGGCGCCCTGGCTGTAGTAGCCGCGATAGGCCACGCAACCGGCGATGGGGAAACAGTGGTTTTGCGGGGCTAGGGAAAATTCTGGCGTGGCGAAGACATTCCAGACCACGAATGGGCGGCCAATGTCCGCATACAGGCGGTAGCTTTTGTTGTCCGGCAGGTGCAGCTGCGCACTGGCAAACGTTCGTGCCGCACGCGCCTGGGCCAGATGAGCCCGCAATGTGGGATCACGGGCGGGGTCGGCAATCACTTGGTCGATTGGCTCGCGGGCCTGCAACAGCCGTAGCTGTCCACTGGCGAGCTGACTGTAGTAACCCACGCTTGCACAACCGTTGAGTAACAAAAGCAGGAGGCCTGGAAACAAAATCCGGAAAACACGGTCGAGTAACCGATGGCTTGGATGCGGCCTGATCAATTGGAATCACCCTGGGAAAGTCTGCCCACAAGACTATCCCGCCTGCCTGGAGCTTCGCTATGCGCGTATTGATGCTGACGAGTGGCCTGTTGCTGCTGAGCGGTTGCGCCGGTTTGCCCGATCCCGATCCGTCGCAGGCATGGATCGACCTGGGAAGCCATCAGGACACGGCGCTGCAAGCGCTGGAAGTCGATGACAAGACGTCTCTCGACCGACGTTATTTTGAAGTGCAGCCGGGCAGCCATGAGCTGACGGTGCGTTATCAATTTGCCGTCGAGCCCGGCAACATCGGCCCGAATGCCGAGCCACTGTGGCGCGATTGCCGGTTGAATGTGAAGTTCAAGGACTTCAACGCAGGCCAGCGTTATCAGTTGCAGGCTGGCAACATCGGTTTCCGTCCATGGGCCAAGCTCTATGATCAACAGCGAAAAGTCGTGGGCCAAGGCACGCCAGCAGGCTGTCAGCAAAGCTGATCGGCGCTATTCTCATTGTCTGACTTCAGGAAATCATCATGCGCCTACCTCTGCTGCTATTGGCCTTTGTCTCCATGAGCGGCTGTGCAACCAGCCCGCCGCCCAAGGTTGATCCGAACATGGCCTGGATCGACTTCGCCACGCCCATGCCGGGCGGCAAGATGCTGATGGCTGAAAGCCTGGATGGCCAACGACTGCAGGACGGACGTTTCTTCCAGGTTTCTCCGGGCAGCCACGAACTGAAAGTGCGTTTCGACTTCGAGGTGCCTGGCGGTGGTGGGCTGGGTATGCAAGCCGAGCCGCAAGAGCGGCTGTGCTACATGCTTGTGCGTTACGACCATTTCGAGGCGGGCCAGCGTTATCGCCTGGAGGGTCGCAATCTGGCGTTTACCCCCAGCGCCCGACTCTATAACGCCAAGCGTGAAATCGTGGCCGAAGAACGGCAGGTCAATTGCGTTCCGTAGGACGGCTTAGCTGTCGTTCTTCTGGTAGATGATCTTTTTGGTGCCGTTTTCGCAACTGCCCACGACCATATTTTCATCATGCACTTCATCATTGGTCACGATTTCCAATGTGTAGGAAGGCACGTTATTCGCCTGGATCTTCGCTTCGATTTCAGCTTTCAGTTCTCCACAGGACTTGGGGGCCGCGAGGGCCGACGTGGCCAATGCGCAACTGATGACCGCCAGGGCGAATCGTTTCATGCTCGAATTCCTCATGACAGCGCGCACTGCCTGTGCGCTGAAACTGCAGGTGTGCATTCGACCACAATTGCTGCAGGGTAAACAGATCACAGCCTTCAGCCGCAGTTGAAGGCTGTGATGGGTATCGCATCAGCTCACCAGCGTCGCATCCAGCGTAATCTTGGCGTTCAGCACTTTGGAAACCGGGCAACCTTCCTTGGCCTTGTTGCTCAGCTCTTCGAATTGCTCCTGGCTGGCGCCGGGGATCTTCGCTTTAAGCGTCAGTTTCACTGCCGTAATCGCAAAACCGCCCTCGACCTGATCGAGGGTGACATCGGCGTTGGTATCGATACTGCTGGCTGTGAGCCCAGCCTCGCCAAGGATCATCGAAAACGCCATGGAGAAGCAGCCCGCATGGGCCGCGCCGATCAGTTCTTCCGGGTTGGTGCCCTTGCCGCCTTCGAAGCGCGCCTTGAAGCCATAGGGGGCTTCGCGCAGCACGCCGGTTTCCGTGGAGATGGAGCCGATGCCGGTTTTCAGGTCACCTTCCCAATGAGCCGATGCTTTCTTGATGATAGCCATGTCTGCCTCCTCAATATCCGGCGCGAGGGTTCGCGCCTGGGTGTTTTTCGTTGTCAGGGTTGTGAGGATAGACCGCCCGATAAAGTTCATCCTGTCGATTAGCCGACCGATTTAGTAGGAAATTTCATGGTAGCTATTGAAACTCGGGTATATGCCCACATTGCATGGAACACACCTATAGAAACGGCAGGCTTTTGCCCGTAGGAAAAGCCCCTCATGCCGTTGGAGATGCCGGCCCATGAAACAGCTGTCCGAAGTGAAGTTCTCGACCCTCGACCTCGTGCCTGTGCGCGCTGATGGCAACGCTGCCCAGTCCTTGCGCAACTCGCTGGACCTGGCGCAGCACGTGGAAAAATACGGCTACACCCGCTTCTGGGTCGCCGAGCACCACAACATGGATGGCATCGCCAGCTCCGCGACGGCGGTCCTGCTGGGCTATCTGGCGGGGGGCACTTCGACCATTCGGGTCGGCTCCGGCGGCGTGATGCTGCCCAACCATGCGCCGTTGATCATCGCCGAACAGTTCGGCACGCTCGAAAGCCTCTATCCAGGCCGTATTGATCTTGGCCTGGGGCGCGCGCCCGGGTCCGATCAGATGACTGCCCGGGCGTTGCGTCGCGAGCGCTCCGGTAGCGCGGACGATTTCCCTGAAGACGTGGCCGAACTGATGCGCTACCTCGGCCCACGTACGCCGGATCAACGCATCATCGCCATGCCCGGCACCGGGACCAACGTGCCGGTCTGGCTGCTGGGCTCGAGCCTGTTCAGTGCGCAACTGGCCGGCGAGCGCGGCTTGCCCTACGCCTTCGCTTCCCATTTCGCACCGCGCTACATGCATGAGGCGATCCGTATTTATCGCAATCACTTCAAGCCGTCGGCGGTGCTCGACAAGCCTTACGTGATGCTCGGCGTGCCTTTGGTGGCAGCCGACACGGACGAACAGGCTGATTACCTGGCGACCTCGGTGTATCAGCGGATCCTGGCCCTGATGCGTGGCCAGAGCCTGGTGCAGCGCCCGCCTGTGGAAACCATGAACGGTCTCTGGTTGCCCCATGAGAAAGAGGCGGTTGGTGACTTCCTGGGCCTGGCCATGGTCGGCGGCCCGCAGAAAATTCGCGCCAAGCTCGAAGTGCTGATCGAGCAAACCCAGGCCGATGAATTGATCTTCACCAGCGACCTGTATGAGCATGCTGATCGCCTGCACTCCTATGAGTTGCTGGCGCAGGTCATGAAAGGCTGATCACGCGCATAAAAAAGCCGACGCATGCGTCGGCTTTGACCTTCCTGAAGTATCAGCCCTTCTTGTAGACGATTTCCTTCGTGCCGCCTTCGCAGGAGCCGACGACGTCTCCGTCAGTAGCCGTACCTTTATCGACAATTTCCAGCGTATAACCCGATGCACCTTTGGCATCGATTTTCGCTGCGATCTCGCTTTTCAGCTCCTCGCATGGCTTGCCGGCGGCAAACGCAGTACCCGCAAGGCTCAGCAAACCCAGGGCCAACATCAAATTTTTCATCGCTCGCACTCCTTGGTCGGATCAATAGGGCAGGGATCGAACAGACATGACGCGCTTGCCAGATAGCGCATCGCCATTCCCTATGGCACTCCGCCAGCGTGCAAGTTCACAGCCCGTCAGCTATTGGCAATGCGGAAGCCGACTTTAATGGTCACCTGAAAGTGCGCGGCCCGGCCATTTTCGATGTGTCCACGGGTTTCCGTGACTTCGAACCACTCCAGGTGCTTGAGGCTTTTGCTGGCTTCGGCCAGCGCATTGTTGATGGCGTCTTCGATGCTGGTGGGAGAGGAGCCGACCAGCTCGACTTTTTTGTACGTGTGATGATCACTCATGACGTTCTCCTTGGTTGTCTTTAACAGCCTAGCAGCGAATTTTCGCCTTACGTGTGTCGCCTTTTACCGGGGGAAAGTTCAGATTTACTGCACTTTCAGAAACGGCTGGAGTCCCAATTCACACACGCCACTCAACCACTGCAGGAGAGAGCCACCATGGCCAGCAATTCGTTACGTAAAGCCTCGTTGCAAAGCATGGAAGCGGAAATCGAGAGTCTGCTCAAGTCGTTGGAAAGCCTGAAGGACGACGCTTCGGACGAGTCGCGTAAGACCCTCAAGTCGCTGAAGGCAAATGCCGAAAACGCGCTGAAACATTCCCGGCATCTGCTGAGCGACGCGTATGAAGAGGTCAAGGTGAAAACCCGTGAAACCGGAATCGCCACCCGTGATTACGCTCAGGAGCATCCCTGGACCACCGCTGGCGTCGCGGTCGGGGCCCTGGGTTTGTTGGCGGCTTATTTGCTGTGCAAGCGCGGCGACTGAGTCGGCTGGTTCAGCTCATGCCTGAGCCATTGCGCCAATTGCCGAGCGCGCCCGTCCGCGGCGCGCTTGGGTAGCCACAACGCCAGTCGCGCCGGGGTTTCGTCAAAGCCCCACGGCGCGACCAGGCGCCCGGCGCGCACATCCTCGGCGACCAACGGTTCGGGTGCGATGGCCACGCCTAGCCCTGCGACGGCCGCCTCCAGCAAGTAATACAAATGCTCGAAACCCTGCCCGAACTTTAGCGCCTTGGGCTCAAGGGTGTTTTGTCGTGCCCAGGTGGGCCACGCCTGGGGACGGGAGGTGGTATGCAGCAGCGCCTCGCCCAGGATCGCACTTGGCGGGGCGTTTTGCAGACGGGCGAAACCGGCGTAATGAGGGCTCATGACCGGGCCGATCCGCTCACTGACCAGTTCATAGACCTGCATGTCTGCCGGCCACGGCGGTTCTGCGAATACCAGCAACGCGTCAAGCCCCGGTCGCCTCGGGTCCAGGTCGCCTTCGCCAGCGGAGAGATGCAAACGCAGATCCGGCAGATCGGCGTTGAGCCGGCCCAGGCGAGGAATGAACCAGCGCGCCAGCAGACTACCGGAACAGCCCAATACGAATGGTGCATCTGCCGTGCTTTGCGTCAGCTGCGCACAGACGGTACGTAATCGCTCGAACGCCTCGGCGCTGGCGTCGCGCAGACGCATGCCCGCATCTGTGAGTTTAAGGCCGCGCCCCTCCTTGATGAACAGGCTGACGCCCAAGTGTTCTTCCAGCACCTTCAACTGTCGGCTTACCGCACCATGGGTGACATGCAGCTGTTCGGCCGCCTGACTGACGCTGTTCAGGCGGGCAGTGGCTTCGAAGGCGCGCAAGGCGTTGAGCGGAGGAAGGTCATGGCTCATTTTATCTGTGAGTTTTCCTGACAGGTTGCAGCGATCTTATCGGTTTTCAGCGCGGGATGTCAGGGGTAGAGTGGACCTCATTGTCTTTTTACGCATTCGCCTGGAGCGCCCGATGACCCAGCCTACAACCCCTTTCAACCTGCGCAGTGGCCCGGACGCCAACGGTCTGTTCGGTGCATTCGGCGGTCGTTATGTGGCCGAAACCCTGATGCCGCTGATCCTCGATCTGGCCCGCGAATACGAAGCGGCGAAGGAAGATCCGGCGTTCATTGAAGAACTGGCCTACTTCCAGCGTGACTACGTCGGACGCCCAAGCCCGCTGTATTTCGCTGAGCGCCTGACCGAATACTGCGGCGGCGCCAAGATCTACCTCAAGCGCGAAGAGCTGAACCACACTGGCGCGCACAAGATCAACAACTGCATCGGCCAGATCCTGCTGGCGCGGCGCATGGGCAAGAAACGCATCATTGCCGAGACCGGCGCCGGCATGCACGGCGTGGCCACGGCCACTGTGGCCGCACGTTTCGGTCTGGATTGCGTGATCTACATGGGGACCACCGACATCGAGCGCCAGCAGGCCAACGTGTTCCGCATGAAGCTGCTCGGTGCCGAAGTCATCCCGGTGGTCGCCGGCACCGGTACCCTCAAGGATGCTATGAACGAGGCGCTGCGCGACTGGGTGACCAACGTTGACAGCACGTTCTACCTGATCGGCACCGTGGCCGGCCCGCACCCGTACCCGGCCATGGTTCGCGACTTCCAGGCAGTGATTGGCAAGGAAACCCGCGATCAGTTGCAAGCCCAGGAAGGTCGTTTGCCCGACAGCCTGGTGGCGTGCATCGGCGGCGGTTCCAACGCCATGGGCCTGTTCCATCCGTTCCTGGACGACAAGAGCGTGGAAATCATCGGCGTCGAAGCCGCCGGCTACGGTATCGAGACCGGCAAACATGCTGCCAGCCTGAACGGCGGTGTCCCCGGTGTATTGCACGGCAACCGTACTTTCCTGTTGCAGGACGACGACGGCCAGATCATCGATGCCCATTCGATTTCCGCTGGCCTCGATTACCCGGGTATTGGCCCTGAACACGCCTGGTTGCACGACATTGGTCGAGTCCAGTACACCTCGGTCACCGACGCCGAAGCCCTGGAAGCCTTTCACAAATGCTGTCGCCCTGGAGGGAATCATTCCTGCCCTGGAAAGCGCCCATGCCCTGGCTGAAGTGTTCAAGCGTGCCCCGAACCTGCCCAAGGATCACCTGATGGTGGTCAACCTGTCCGGCCGTGGCGACAAAGACATGCAAACCGTAATGCACCACATGGAACAGTCCCAGCAGGAGAAACACTGATGAGCCGCCTGCAAACTCGTTTTGCCGAACTCAAAGAACAGAACCGCGCCGCCCTGGTGACTTTCGTGACCGCTGGCGACCCGGACTACGACACCTCGCTGGCGATCCTCAAGGGCCTGCCGGCGGCGGGTGCTGACGTGATTGAGCTGGGCATGCCGTTCACCGACCCGATGGCCGACGGCCCGGCGATCCAGTTGGCGAACATCCGCGCCTTGGGCGACAGCAGAATCTGGCGAAAACCCTGCAGATGGTTCGCGAGTTCCGTGAAGACAATAGCGATACGCCGCTGGTGCTGATGGGGTACTTCAATCCGATCCATCGCTACGGCGTGCAGCGTTTCATTGGCGAAGCGCTGGACTCTGGCGTGGACGGGCTGATCGTGGTGGACATGCCACCTGAGCACAACAGTGAGTTGTGCGAGCCGGCCCAGGCCGCCGGTCTGGACTTCATTCGCCTGACCACGCCGACCACCGATGATGTGCGTTTGCCGACCGTGCTCAACGGCAGTTCTGGCTTTGTGTATTACGTCTCGGTGGCCGGCGTGACCGGCGCCGGCGCCGCGACGCTGGAACATGTGGAAGAAGCCGTGACGCGCCTGCGTCGTCACACCGATCTGCCGATCAGCATTGGTTTCGGCATTCGCACGCCGGAACAAGCTGCGGCCATCGCACGGTTGGCCGACGGGGTTGTGGTCGGTTCGGCCCTGATCGACCATATCGCCAGCGCTGAGACGCCGGAGCAGGCGATCGATGGGGTGTTGAGCCTATGTGCTGCCTTGGCTGATGGGGTGCGTAAGGCGCGGATTAGCTGATTGCCTGATTGAGTCTGCCAGTAATAAAAAGGGGTTCAGAACCGAGTTCTGAACCCCTTTTTGGCTTCAAGGCAACTCCAACCCGCCACCCGCCTTGTGCAGCTTACGCAAATGCTCGCCTATCTCTTTGACGTTAGCCTCACTGGCACTGATTTCTGCCGCGCGGCTTGGCTCAAGCAAGGCCCTGACTTCCTTATCCAAATCCCCTGTCAGTGTTTGAAGCTGTTTCTGACGCAAGCTGCTTTCGGATTCCAGTCGCTGCCATTCGCTGGGCTGCGGTAGCCCGTAACCGCTGCTGCCCAGCAACTCGGCGGGGCGGCTCAGGAAACCGCTGTTGGCGAGGATCTGCTGCAGTGTCGCGTTGGCCCTTTCCATGCCGCCGTTCTGTAATTCACGGGCACCGAGGTAGCGCTGCTTGACCTCATCCTGGGCCAATAACAGTTGTCGGCGATAGCTGGCCTGTTCCAGCAGGAGTAACGCCGCGCTGGTGCGCAGGTCGGCCCGTTCAAACCATGGCCGGCGTTCTGCGGCGCTCAGGGCCAGCCAGTCTTCCACGTTTTGTTGCTTGATCGGCAAGTGTTTCTTCAGCACTTCGAACATGGCCTGATACCGCTCCCGGAATGAGTCGAAGCGGTAGCCCAGGCGCAAGGCTTCCTTGGGATCATCGAGCACGCTGGTATCCGCCAGACCTCGCCCCTTGAGCACTTCCAGCAAACCGTTGGGCATGATGCTGTCCAGCCCCTTGAGCTGCGCATTGTTGCTGCCGCTGCGCAGCAATTTCAGGCTTTCCACCGCGCAATTGTTGGACAGGAAGTAATAGTTGCCGTCATAGCTCCAGTGCATTTCGGCGGCGTGTTCAACCGTTTCCTCGATCTCGGACCGTGTCAGGTTCAGCGGCACCGAGGCCAGGCTGCGCAGTTCGGTCTTGGTGTATTCATCGATGACCTGGGCCAGCGGCAGTACGAACAGGCGCGACGGGTATTTGCCCACCAGGCCATCCCAGCTCGACAGCTGCACATCGCCCACGAAGGCGCGGTATGACAGCACCAGGTGTTGATCCAGATCCAGCCGGCAATCCGGCCCACGGGGGCGGCGGTCCGGCGCGCAGATCACCAGCCGCAGCATGCTGTGGCCCCAGCGGCTGACCCAGTTCTGGTTGGCTTCGGCCAAGAGGTAATCGATGGCGTAGACCCGCTCTGGATCAACCTTGCCCAGTGGCGTCTTGGCAAAGTCGTTGCCGGCGTTGAGGAACGCGAATGACGGGGCGCAGGTATTCTTGGCGGCGGGGGCCCAGCCAAAGTGTTCCTGATAATAGCGATACAGTGCTGGCCGTCGGCAGGCATAACTCGGGTCCAGGAGAAAGTACTCCATGTTGACCGCGACGAACTCCTTGGGGCTGCTCGTTTCGTAGATGTCCGGGCTGCGGGCGACCTGGCGATTATGCTGTTCCCGTTCACCACGACGGCCGACGTATTGCGGCCAGCCGGCGAGGTCCAGCAAGCGGGGATCATCACTGAGGGTGAAGCGGCGGTCGTTCTGGCCCCGGCATTCATCGGGAAGGCCGATCAGCCCGGCGCTGCTGGTGCGTCGGGTGCAGCGTTGGATCAGCGCGCGTTCGGCGTTTGGCCATAAACGCGAGCGATCATAAATGTGGGTCAGTTCATGCAGGACCGTGGCGAGCATTTCCCGCCGCACGGTGCCGTGGGGCCGATGGGTCTTTTGCGTGGCGGCACTGCCGTCGGTGAGGCTGTCGAGCAGGTTGCGATTGAGGTCCAACTGCGACACCAGCGAGGCCTGGCCGTAGGCGTTGGCGGGCATCCGGTCGGTCCAGCCCACATTGATGCGTCGGTCCAGCTGTTCGATGAATCGCGGCGGCAGGGCCTGCATCGCTTCATCGAGCAGCGCCTGGCTGGCCTGCTGTTGCGCCGGGGTCAGTCCTTCGTCGTTAAGGTGCAGTTGCAGGCCGGCCTGGGCGGTGCTGCTCAAGAGCAGCACGACCCCGGCCGTCAGCCAGACGGCGAACGGCCTCACAATGCGAGGATGGCTTCGGCGAGAACCTGGTCACTGGCGTCGCGGGCTTCCGGTACGCGGGTGCGCAAGGTGTCGAAGGCGGCCTCGAGGTGAGCGCCACGAATTTCCCCGTTACTGGCGACGAAACTGGCCGCATCGTCATGGGCTTCACGAACGATTTTCGAGTCACGGATGGATGTGGTGGTGTCGGAGGTGAAATCGATCGTGCGCTGGGAGGCGCGAACGACGATGTTACTGGTGGCTACCAGGGTTTGTGCCTGGGCCACATCGGCCAACACCAGCAGGCCTAGGGTGGCAGCAATCAGCGGGCTACGCATGGAACGACTCCGAAGAATAAAGATAACTATTGGACGAGAATTGCCTGTGCCAGTTCAAGGTCGCTGACGTGAAGTTTTGGTTGGGTCCGGTGTAGATAATCCAGGGCCGACTCCAGTTGCGCACCTCTCAACTGCCCATCGCTGGCAACGAATGCCGCAGCATCATCGTGGGCGGCGGCGATCAGTTTATGGTCGAAGGGCGCGGAGGTCACCATGCTCGTGGCATAGCCGCTGATCACGACTTGCTGGGTGGAGACATCGAAAGCATGGGCCGGAACGGACCAGCATAAAGCGCTGAAGAAAAAAGCGAGGGACAGATCTGAGTAGAAACGCATGGGACTCGACTGTTGATGGTGAGTCCGAAGGCTAGCGCAAACCACTGCGCCAGAGCCAGCGCTGAAACATCGGAACACCATTGGCGTCCCGATGTTTCATGTCTGGAATCAGATCACCAGGATGGCTTGGGCCAGCTGCGCGTCGGAGGCGTTCAACTGCGGTGCCTGCTGACGGATGTAATCCAGAGCGCTTTCCAGTTTCACACCACGGATGGCGCCGTTAGTGGCGACGAAACTGGCAGCATCGTCACGAGCGGCCAGGACAATTTTGTCGTCGCGAAACGACGAAGTGATATCGGACGTTGCGTCGGAAGTGGCCTTGAGCGCACCCACGAGGGAGTCGGTGGTGACGATAAAACTACTGGCATTGGAGTGGGCGGCTACGGCCAGCAGGGCGGCGGCGCTGAGCAGACGAAGACGGATCATGATGAAACTCCTTGAATAATGAAGTGGTGCCGGTGCGTGTAGCTGGAAGAGAAGACGCATGCTCGACCCGCTTCGCCACGTTCGTTTCGATATTAGGTCAGAACGAGGTGGATGACAGCTTGGCCATTGGCAATTTCCACGCTTCTACAACAGCTCGATAAAACTGTACTGGTTATTTTCTAGCTATTCTTAACTGTGCAGGTGCGTGGTTTTTGGCAAAACCAGGCCTCTGAAACGACAAGACCCGTCGCGGTTTCCCGCGACGGGTCTTGTTTGTTCAATTCGGTGCTGGCGGTGGACCCGATGGGTCAGGGCCAGCGACGCTGAGTTAGCGCCAGAACGGCTTGCTCAGCTCTTCGTAGCGTTGTGCTTCGCTGATACCGGCGTCAGCCAGCAGGCGTGCATCCAGACGGGCCAGTTGGTGGCGGCTGGCGATGCGGCGCTGCCACAACATCAGGTTAGCGATAACGCGAAGAGGCAGGGAAGCCTGGTTTTTTTCAGCTTTGTCTTCGAAGAACAGCTCGGAACTGAGTGTACGTTCCATGGTTGACATCCTTCCGCTTATGGCGGGATTAGGTAGTGGTTTAACTGGTGCCCATGATCCTCTCGTTTGGCCAGTCTCTCTAGATACAGTTCACCTGTAATGTGAGAGACCAGTTAACTGTTAAACGGTGGTGTACTGGTCAATATTGAGGCAACTGTACCTGTGCGCACTATTTATGTGCATTTTTGCTGTGAAAGCAGAGATGCGTAGGAGTTTGCTGTAGGAAATCACAGGTACAGTAGTACAGTTTTTGTGGTTTGTGGGTTGAAAGCGATGGCCAGTGAAAACTGTATTTGTTGCCCGGGTGATCCAGCTGTATTAAACCGCCAGCATCTGCCCGGTCTCTTCCAGATTCAGGTGCCAACTCAGTGCATCGCGCAGGATGTGCGGTGTATGTCCGCCCAAGGCGCACGCCGCTTCAAAATACTCGTTCAATGCCTGGCGATAGGCCGGATGCACGCAATTGTCGATGACCACCCGCGCCCGCTCCCTTGGCGCCAGGCCACGCAGGTCGGCCAGGCCGATCTCCGTCACCAGGATGTCGACATCGTGCTCGGTATGGTCCACATGGCTGACCATTGGCACGACACTGGAAATTGCGCCGCCCTTGGCGATCGACTTGGTGACGAAAATCGCCAGATGCGCATTACGCGCAAAGTCCCCCGAGCCGCCTATCCCATTCATCATCCGCGTGCCGCAGACATGGGTGGAGTTGACGTTGCCGTAGAGGTCGAACTCCAGTGCCGTATTGATGGCGATGATGCCCAGGCGGCGTACCACCTCGGGGTGGTTGGAAATTTCCTGGGGGCGCAGGACCAGCTTGTCCTTGTACTTCTCCAGATTGCCGAATACGTCGGCATTGCGCCGGCCCGACAGCGTAATGGAGCTGCCAGAGGCGAAGCTCAGTTTGCCGGCGTCGATAAGGTCGAATGTAGAGTCCTGCAGGACCTCTGAATACATGGTCAAGTCTTCGAATGGGGAGTCGATCAGCCCGCACATCACGGCATTGGCGATGTTGCCGATCCCGGCCTGTAATGGACCGAGTTTATTGGTCATGCGCCCGGCGGCGACTTCCTGTTTGAAGAAGCCGATCAAATGATCGGCAATGGCCTGGGTGTCGCTGTCCGGCGGCATGACTGTCGAAGGCGAATCCGGCTGATTGGTGATGACAATGGCGGCGATTTTTTCCGGCGGTATCGGGATGGCGGTGCTGCCGATACGGTCGTCGACCTTCACCAAGGGAATCGGTGTGCGGGTCGGGCGATAGGTCGGGATATAGATGTCATGCAACCCTTCCAGATCAGGGTTGTGGGCCAGGTTGATTTCAACAATGACCTGCCTGGCGAAAATAGCGAAGCTGGCCGAGTTGCCCACCGAGGTGGTGGGCACGATATGGCCTTGCTCGGTAATGGCCACGGCTTCGATCACTGCAATGTCCGGCAACTTGAGCTGGGCGTTACGCAATTGCTCGACGGTTTCCGACAGGTGCTGGTCGATGAACATCACCTCGCCAGCGTTGATGGCCTTGCGCAACGTGCTGTCGACCTGGAATGGCATGCGCCGGGCGAGTACGCCGGCTTCGGTGAGTTCCTTGTCGAGGTCGTTCCCCAGGCTCGCACCGGTCATAAGACTGATTTTCAGTGGCGTGACCTTGGCGCGCTCAGCCAGGGCGTGGGGCACTGCTTTCGCTTCTCCGGCGCGGGTGAAACCGCTCATGCCGACGGTCATGCCGTCCTGAATCAGCAAGGCTGCTTCGGCAGCGCTCATCACTTTGTTCAACAACGAAGGCAGGCGGATGCGATCACGGTACATGGGTGGTTATCTCGGGCTGGAAGCTGGATGCGCAGTCTAGTGAATTCGCGCCGTGCCCGACCCGCTACAAAAGTCGCATTTAAGGCGTCTATTACGGGCGTTTCAGGCAAAACATTATTACCGGATCGGTAACGTTCGGCCTTGATACAAATCAAAACGCCCCGACAAGTCGGGGCGTTAGTGGCGAAGCAGTGAGCGTTATTCCACCGCTTTGACCATGTCTTCGATGACCTTCTTGGCGTCACCGAACACCATCATGGTCTTGTCGAGATAGAACAGCTCGTTGTCCAGGCCGGCGTAACCGCTGGCCATCGAGCGCTTGTTGACGATGATGGTCTTGGCCTTGAAGGCTTCGAGGATCGGCATGCCGGCAATCGGCGACTTCGGATCGTTCTTCGCCGCCGGGTTGACCACGTCGTTGGCACCCAGTACCAGCACCACGTCGGCCTGGCCGAACTCGGAGTTGATGTCTTCCATCTCGAACACCTGGTCGTAAGGCACTTCGGCCTCGGCCAGCAATACGTTCATGTGCCCGGGCATACGACCGGCCACTGGGTGGATCGCATATTTGACGGTCACGCCGTGATGGGTCAGCTTCTCGGTCAGCTCTTTCAGCGCGTGCTGCGCCCGTGCCACCGCCAGGCCATAGCCCGGCACGATGATCACGGTATCGGCGTTGGTCAGCAGGAAGGTGGCGTCGTCAGCCGAGCCGGATTTCACCGGACGGGCTTCTTTGGAGCCTGCCGGGCCAGCGGCATCCGCCGTGTTGCCGAAACCGCCGAGCAGCACGTTGAAGAACGAACGGTTCATCGCCTTGCACATGATGTACGAGAGGATCGCACCGCTGGAACCCACCAGGGAGCCAGCGATGATCAGCATCGAGTTGTTCAGCGAGAAGCCGATACCCGCTGCAGCCCAGCCGGAATAGCTGTTGAGCATCGACACCACCACCGGCATGTCGGCACCGCCGATCGGGATGATGATCAGCACGCCCAACACAAACGCCAGGGCCAGCATCAGGGCGAATGCCCCGAGGTTGCCGGTGAACATGAACATCAGGCCCAGACCCAGTGTTGCCAGGCCCAGGATCAGGTTGAGCTTGTGCTGGCCGCCAAACTGTACCGGTGCGCCCTGGAACAGGCGGAACTTGTACTTGCCCGACAGCTTGCCGAAGGCGATCACCGAACCGGAGAAGGTGATTGCACCGATGGCGGCGCCAAGGAACAGCTCCAGACGGTTACCGGCCGGAATTGAATCCCCCAGTTGCTTGACGATGCCCAGGGACTGCGGCTCGACCACGGCGGCGATCGCGATAAATACCGCGGCCAGGCCGATCATGCTGTGCATGAACGCCACCAGCTCGGGCATCTTGGTCATCTCGACGCGCTTGGCCATGATCGACCCGGCAGTGCCGCCGACCAGCAGACCGACGATCACATAGCCGATGCCTGCGGTAGCCAGCTCGGCGCCCAACTTATAGATGAGACCCACGGTAGTGAGCACCGCCAGCGCCATGCCGAGCATGCCGAACAGGTTGCCTCGGCGAGATGTAGTGGGGTGCGACAGGCCTTTGAGGGCCTGGATGAAGCAGATCGACGCGATCAGGTAGAGCGTCGTTACCAGGTTCATGCTCATTACTTGGGCGCCTCTTCTTTTACGGCTTTCGGGGCTTTTTTCTTGAACATCTCAAGCATGCGGCGCGTCACCAGGAAGCCGCCGAACACGTTCACTGCGGCCAGGGCCACGGCGAGGGTGCCCATGGTCTTGCCCAGCGGGGTCACGGTCAGTGCGGCGGCAAGCATGGCGCCGACGATCACGATGGCCGAAATGGCATTGGTCACCGCCATCAGCGGTGTGTGCAGCGCGGGCGTTACGTTCCAGACCACGTGGTAACCGACATAAATCGCCAGCACAAAGATGATCAGGTTGTAGATACCGGGGGAGATAAGCTCTTCCATTGTCTGAATCCCTGCTTAGGCGTTTTTGCGGATGACTTGGCCGTCGCGGCACATCAGGCACGCGGCGACGATGTCGTCTTCCAGGTTCACGTCGAACTGACCTTCCTTGGTGAAGACCAGCTTCAGGAAGTCCAGCAGGTTACGGGCGTACAGCGCCGAAGCGTCTGCCGCGACTTCGCCGGCCAGGTTGGTCGGACCGCAAATGGTCACGCCATTTTCGATCACCACCTGATCGGCCACGGTCAGCGGGCAGTTACCGCCCTGGGCGGCCGCGAGGTCAATGACCACCGAGCCGGGTTTCATCTGTGCGACGGTTTCGGCACTGAGCAAAGTCGGTGCCTTGCGGCCCGGAATCAATGCGGTGGTGATGACGATGTCAGCCTGCTTGGCGCGCTCGTGCACGGCCTGGGCCTGGCGCTGCATCCAGCTGGCGGGCATGGGTCGGGCGTAGCCGCCAACGCCGACGGCGCATTCACGCTCTTCGTCGGTTTCGTAAGGTACATCGACGAACTTGGCGCCGAGGGATTCGATTTGTTCCTTCACTGCCGGACGCACGTCCGACGCCTCGATCACCGCACCCAGGCGCTTGGCCGTGGCAATCGCCTGCAACCCAGCCACGCCAGCACCGAGAATCAGCACCCGCGCCGCTTTCACGGTACCCGCGGCGGTCATCAGCATCGGCATGAAGCGTGGATAATGGTGGGCGGCCAGCAGCACGGCCTTGTAGCCGGCAATGTTCGCTTGAGACGACAGCACATCCAGGCTCTGGGCACGGGAGGTGCGTGGTGCAGCCTCAAGGGCGAAAGCGGTAATGCCGCGTTCGGCCAGCTTGGCAATGGTTTCGTTATTGAACGGATTGAGCATGCCCACCAGAACGGTGCCGCTCTTGATCAGCGTCAGTTCGCTGTCGCTGGGGGCGACCACCTTGAGAATCAGTTCGGCCCCGAAAGCATCACTGGCGCTGCCAATGGTGGCGCCCGCTGCTTCATAGGCACTGTCGATAACGCTGGCCTTGATGCCGGCGCCGCTTTGAACAGTGACCTTATGGCCTTGGCCGATCAGCTTCTTGATGGTTTCCGGGGTTGCAGCAACCCGCGTTTCACCCGTCTGGGTTTCGAGAGGAACACCAATGTGCACGTCAAATCTCCTGCGTGATCTTATTGAGTAAACCCAGGCACTTCGGATGGTGCGGCTGGGGCGGCCGATCAGCACGATCCCGCCGAATCAGGCGGGGCGCGGCATTTTGCAGGCGAAAATTCAGCCCTTCAAGGGATTATGACGGGTGACGGAAAATTAACTACAAGTCACCCTGTGACCGAATGTCGCAATGATCGGCATATATCCCTTGTAGGCTGGGCTTTCCAGGGTTTCAGGCCAAATTTGACGATTTTTCCATTGGCGACGTGAATGAACCCTGATGAGCTGCGTAACGTGGCTCAAAGCCACGTATTTGAACGGTTATGAGACTACGGTACTGATTTCGTAACAGATTGACTGTATGCGACATAAATTTATATCTGTAGCGCTTTTGATTAGCTTACTACCGGAGTCGGATATAGAGTTTTTCCTTGTTAATCAAGGCTGTAGCTACTAGCTTGATTGACCAGCCAATCGCGAAAAGCCCTCAGAGAGGCCGATTCGACCTTTCGTTCGGGGATCATCAGGTAGTAGGCCTTGATGCTCGACAAGGCATTTCGATTGGCAACGACCAATCGTTTCTCGGCCAGCTCGCGCTGGATCAAAAAAGGTGGAATCAAGGCGATTCCCATGTCATGCATCGCCGCTTGGGCAAGCATGGAGAATAGTTCATAACGCGGGCCTGTCAGGTCTCGCGCGATATTGAGGTTTTGAGCGTTGAACCACTGGCGCCACGCATACGGGCGGGTGGTTTGCTGAAGTAGGGGCAGTTCGGCGATGGCTTGCGGTGTCAGGCTGTTCCGGTTGCCCAGTAAGGTAGGGCTGCACACGGGCATCGGGTTTTCTCCCATCAGCTTGTGGGATTCGGTACCGGACCAGTCCGCATCGCCGAAATAAATGGCTGCGTCAAAATCCGTATCCGCAAAGAGAAACGGCCGCGTGCGATTGGTCAGATTGACCGTGACTTCTGGATGCTGCTGTTGGAAGTCCTTGAGGCGCGGTAGCAGCCATTGAGTACCAAACGTCGGAACCACTGCCAGCTCTATCACGTTGGCGCCGGTATGCCCCATCACTGAAAGAGTATCGCGCTCCACGGCGTCCAGTTGAGTGGCAACGCGGCGGCTGTAGGAAAGTCCGGCCTCTGTCAGTTTGACTCCCCGCCGTGAACGTCGGAACAACTCCACACCGAGGAAGTCCTCCAGGCTGGCGATCTGTCGACAAATAGCGCCCTGTGTGAGGGAAAGCTCCTGTGCGGCCTTGGTGAAGCTCTCATGACGTGCGGCGGCCTCGAAGCTGACCAGAGCGGCGGTGCTGGGGATTTTTCTGCGCATGTACATCAACCTCACTCGTCAGGGTCGTAAACGGGGTTCAGGGCGTTTACGGAGTGAGAAATTAGCACAAGAGCGTGCGTAATCCTCGTTTGCTCTGATAGGAAAGCGCGCCTAGGATCAATCCACGATTTTTAATCTGATTGGCGAGGACTCTTTCATGGCCGGTAAAGCGAGTTTCAACTGGATTGATCCATTGTTGTTGGACCAGCAACTCACCGAAGAAGAACGCATGATTCGCGACACTGCCGAGCAGTTCGCCCAACAGAAGCTCGCGCCGCGGGTGTTGGAAGCGTTCCGTCATGAAAAAACCGACCCGGCGATTTTTCGTGAGATGGGTGAGGTCGGCTTGTTGGGCGCAACCATTCCTGAACAGTACGGCGGCAGCGGCTTGAACTACGTCAGCTATGGCTTGATCGCTCGTGAAGTGGAACGCGTTGATTCAGGTTATCGCTCGATGATGAGCGTGCAGTCCTCGTTGGTCATGGTGCCGATCAATGAGTTCGGTACCGAAGCTCAAAAGCAGAAGTACCTGCCAAAGCTGGCCTCCGGCGAGTGGATCGGTTGCTTTGGTCTGACAGAGCCGAACCACGGTTCCGACCCGGGAGCGATGATTACCCGTGCGCGCAAAGTGGAAGGCGGCTACAGCCTGACGGGTAGCAAGATGTGGATCACCAACAGCCCGATTGCCGATGTATTTGTCGTCTGGGGTAAGGATGACGCCGGTGATATCCGCGGCTTTGTTCTGGAGAAAGGCTGGAAGGGCCTGAGTGCGCCGGCAATTCACGGCAAGGTCGGTCTGCGCGCTTCGATCACTGGCGAGATCGTCATGGATAACGTCTTCGTTCCAGAAGAAAACATCTTTCCGGATGTGCGTGGGCTGAAAGGGCCTTTTACCTGTCTGAACTCGGCTCGCTATGGCATCTCCTGGGGGGCCTTGGGTGCCGCCGAATTCTGCTGGCACACCGCTCGCCAGTACACCCTGGATCGGCAGCAGTTTGGTCGTCCTTTGGCTGCCACTCAGTTGATCCAGAAAAAGCTGGCCGACATGCAGACTGAAATCACCCTTGCCCTACAAGGATGCCTGCGTCTGGGGCGTATGAAGGATGAGGGTACGGCCGCTGTTGAAATCACATCGATCATGAAGCGCAACTCCTGCGGCAAGTCCCTGGATATTGCTCGCATGGCGCGGGACATGCTGGGCGGCAATGGCATCTCCGATGAGTTCGGCATCGCTCGCCATCTCGTCAACCTGGAAGTGGTGAACACTTACGAAGGTACTCATGACGTTCATGCACTGATCCTGGGGCGTGCGCAAACCGGTATCCAGGCGTTCTATTAATAGGGGGAACGGCATGGGCGCGCTTTCGCATCTGCGGGTACTGGATTTATCGAGGGTGCTGGCCGGCCCGTGGGCTGGTCAGATCCTGGCGGACCTGGGAGCTGAGGTCATCAAGGTCGAGCGGCCGGGTGGTGGTGACGATACGCGCGCCTGGGGGCCGCCGTTCCTGAAGGATGCGTCTGGCGAGAATACCACCGAGGCGGCCTATTACTTGTCGGCCAATCGCAACAAGCAATCGGTGACCATCGATTTCACGCACCCCGAGGGGCAAAGGTTGGTGCGGGAGTTGGCGGCCAAGTCCGACATTCTGATTGAGAACTTCAAGGTAGGTGGGCTGGCGGCCTATGGCCTGGACTACGACTCGCTGAAGGCGATCAACCCGCAACTGATCTATTGCTCGATTACCGGGTTTGGTCAAACCGGTCCTTACGCCAAGCGCGCCGGATATGACTTCATGATCCAGGGGCTGGGGGGCTTGATGAGTCTCACCGGTCGGCCTGAAGGTGATGCGGGGGCGGGCCCGGTGAAGGTAGGGGTGGCGCTGACGGATATCCTGACTGGTGTCTATTCGACCGTGGCCATCCTGGCAGCGTTGGCTCACCGCGATCATGCCGGCGGCGGGCAGCATATCGACATGGCCTTGCTGGACGTTCAAGTGGCTTGCCTGGCGAACCAGGCGATGAATTACCTGACCACGGGCAACGCGCCGAAGCGGTTGGGCAACGCTCATCCGAACATAGTGCCTTATCAGGACTTTCCTACGGCTGACGGTGACTTCATCCTTACGGTAGGCAATGACGGTCAGTTCCGAAAGTTCGCCGAGGTAGCGGGGCAGCCGCAGTGGGCTGATGACCCTCGCTTTGCGACAAACAAGTTGCGGGTGGCGAACCGTGCAGTATTGATACCTTTGATTCGCCAGGCGACGGTATTCAAGACCACTGCCGAATGGGTCGCTCAGTTGGAGCGGGCTGGTGTGCCCTGTGGGCCGATCAACGATTTGTCCCAGGTGTTTGCTGATCCTCAGGTCCAGGCGCGTGGGCTGGCGATGGAGTTGCCTCATGCACTGGCGGGTAAAGTGCCGCAGGTTGCCAACCCGATCCGGCTGTCCGAGACCCCGGTGGAATATCGCAATGCGCCTCCTTTATTAGGGGAGCACACGCGGGATGTCCTGCAGCGAGTATTGGGGTTGGATGAGGCGATGGTGACGGGGTTGAGAGAGGCTGGGGTGCTCTGATTCTCTCTTCTATATAGAAGAGGCTTTTTGAGGGGCGCGGTGGCTTTTTCGAATGCCCTGCAACTTATTGATAGAAAAACGAAATTAAGGGTTGACGGCAAATTCTGGAAGTCTATAATTCGCCCCACTTCCGGCGCAGTCGAAACGAAAAACTCCTTGAGTTTCAATGAGTTAAACGATTTTCGGCAGCGCAGGGCTTCAGGTCATCGAAGCTTGGGAAGCAGTTGGTGGGGCGGTTTTCCTGGCTCCGTTAACGATTCGATCTTCTCGATCGAAAGCGGTCAAAAAGAGGTGTTGACAGCAGCGAGTAACGCTGTAGAATTCGCCTCCCGCTAACGAGAGATCGGAAGCGCAAGTGGTTGAAGTTGCAGAGGAAACTTTGAAAACTTCTTAAAATAACCGCTTGACAGATACACCGGGCGCTGTAGAATGCGCGCCTCGGTTGAGACGAAAGGCTCAACCCACCGCTCTTTAACAACTGAATCAAGCAATTCGTGTGGGTGCTTGTGGAGTCAGACTGCTAGTCAACAGATTATCAGCATCACAAGTTACTCCGCGAGAAATCAAAGATGTAACCAACGATTGCTGAGCCAAGTTTAGGGTTTTCTCAAAACCCAAAGATGTTTGAACTGAAGAGTTTGATCATGGCTCAGATTGAACGCTGGGGCAGGCCTAACACATGCAAGTCGAGCGGTAGAGAGGTGCTTGCACCTCTTGAGAGCGGCGGACGGGTGAGTAAAGCCTAGGAATCTGCCTGGTAGTGGGGGATAACGCTCGGAAACGGACGCTAATACCGCATACGTCCTACGGGAGAAAGCAGGGGACCTTCGGGCCTTGCGCTATCAGATGAGCCTAGGTCGGATTAGCTAGTTGGTGAGGTAATGGCTCACCAAGGCGACGATCCGTAACTGGTCTGAGAGGATGATCAGTCACACTGGAACTGAGACACGGTCCAGACTCCTACGGGAGGCAGCAGTGGGGAATATTGGACAATGGGCGAAAGCCTGATCCAGCCATGCCGCGTGTGTGAAGAAGGTCTTCGGATTGTAAAGCACTTTAAGTTGGGAGGAAGGGCATTAACCTAATACGTTAGTGTTTTGACGTTACCGACAGAATAAGCACCGGCTAACTCTGTGCCAGCAGCCGCGGTAATACAGAGGGTGCAAGCGTTAATCGGAATTACTGGGCGTAAAGCGCGCGTAGGTGGTTCGTTAAGTTGGATGTGAAATCCCCGGGCTCAACCTGGGAACTGCATTCAAAACTGTCGAGCTAGAGTATGGTAGAGGGTGGTGGAATTTCCTGTGTAGCGGTGAAATGCGTAGATATAGGAAGGAACACCAGTGGCGAAGGCGACCACCTGGACTGATACTGACACTGAGGTGCGAAAGCGTGGGGAGCAAACAGGATTAGATACCCTGGTAGTCCACGCCGTAAACGATGTCAACTAGCCGTTGGGAGCCTTGAGCTCTTAGTGGCGCAGCTAACGCATTAAGTTGACCGCCTGGGGAGTACGGCCGCAAGGTTAAAACTCAAATGAATTGACGGGGGCCCGCACAAGCGGTGGAGCATGTGGTTTAATTCGAAGCAACGCGAAGAACCTTACCAGGCCTTGACATCCAATGAACTTTCCAGAGATGGATTGGTGCCTTCGGGAACATTGAGACAGGTGCTGCATGGCTGTCGTCAGCTCGTGTCGTGAGATGTTGGGTTAAGTCCCGTAACGAGCGCAACCCTTGTCCTTAGTTACCAGCACGTCATGGTGGGCACTCTAAGGAGACTGCCGGTGACAAACCGGAGGAAGGTGGGGATGACGTCAAGTCATCATGGCCCTTACGGCCTGGGCTACACACGTGCTACAATGGTCGGTACAGAGGGTTGCCAAGCCGCGAGGTGGAGCTAATCCCACAAAACCGATCGTAGTCCGGATCGCAGTCTGCAACTCGACTGCGTGAAGTCGGAATCGCTAGTAATCGCGAATCAGAATGTCGCGGTGAATACGTTCCCGGGCCTTGTACACACCGCCCGTCACACCATGGGAGTGGGTTGCACCAGAAGTAGCTAGTCTAACCTTCGGGGGGACGGTTACCACGGTGTGATTCATGACTGGGGTGAAGTCGTAACAAGGTAGCCGTAGGGGAACCTGCGGCTGGATCACCTCCTTAATCGACGACCGCAGCTGCTTCATGAGCTCCCACACGAATTGCTTGATTCATTGAAGAAGACGATTGGGTCTGTAGCTCAGTTGGTTAGAGCGCACCCCTGATAAGGTGAGGTCGGCAGTTCGAATCTGCCCAGACCCACCAATTCATGGTGTTCCCTGTAGAAATACGGGGCCATAGCTCAGCTGGGAGAGCGCCTGCCTTGCACGCAGGAGGTCAGCGGTTCGATCCCGCTTGGCTCCACCATTACAGATTGGCACCAACGTTTAAAGCTTAGAAATGAGCATTCCACCAAGACGGTGCTGAATGTTGATTTCTAGTCTTTTGATTAGATCGTTCTTTAAAAATTTGGGTATGTGATAGAAAGATAGACTGGACGTTACTTTCACTGGTAACGGATCAGGCTAAGGTAAAATTTGTGAGTTGCTCTTAGAGCATGCGAATTTTCGGCGAATGTCGTCTTCACAGTATAACCAGATTGCTTGGGGTTATATGGTCAAGTGAAGAAGCGCATACGGTGGATGCCTTGGCAGTCAGAGGCGATGAAAGACGTGGTAGCCTGCGAAAAGCTTCGGGGAGTCGGCAAACAGACTTTGATCCGGAGATGTCTGAATGGGGGAACCCAGCCATCATAAGATGGTTATCTTGTACTGAATACATAGGTGCAAGAGGCGAACCAGGGGAACTGAAACATCTAAGTACCCTGAGGAAAAGAAATCAACCGAGATTCCCTTAGTAGTGGCGAGCGAACGGGGACTAGCCCTTAAGTGGCTTTGAGATTAGCGGAACGCTCTGGAAAGTGCGGCCATAGTGGGTGATAGCCCTGTACGCGAAAATCTCTTAGTCATGAAATCGAGTAGGACGGAGCACGAGAAACTTTGTCTGAATATGGGGGGACCATCCTCCAAGGCTAAATACTACTGACTGACCGATAGTGAACTAGTACCGTGAGGGAAAGGCGAAAAGAACCCCGGAGAGGGGAGTGAAATAGATCCTGAAACCGTATGCGTACAAGCAGTGGGAGCCCACTTTGTTGGGTGACTGCGTACCTTTTGTATAATGGGTCAGCGACTTATTTTCAGTGGCGAGCTTAACCGAATAGGGGAGGCGTAGCGAAAGCGAGTCTTAATAGGGCGTCTAGTCGCTGGGAATAGACCCGAAACCGGGCGATCTATCCATGGGCAGGTTGAAGGTTGGGTAACACTAACTGGAGGACCGAACCGACTACCGTTGAAAAGTTAGCGGATGACCTGTGGATCGGAGTGAAAGGCTAATCAAGCTCGGAGATAGCTGGTTCTCCTCGAAAGCTATTTAGGTAGCGCCTCATGTATCACTGTAGGGGGTAGAGCACTGTTTCGGCTAGGGGGTCATCCCGACTTACCAAACCGATGCAAACTCCGAATACCTACAAGTGCCGAGCATGGGAGACACACGGCGGGTGCTAACGTCCGTCGTGAAAAGGGAAACAACCCAGACCGTCAGCTAAGGTCCCAAAGTTATGGTTAAGTGGGAAACGATGTGGGAAGGCTTAGACAGCTAGGAGGTTGGCTTAGAAGCAGCCACCCTTTAAAGAAAGCGTAATAGCTCACTAGTCGAGTCGGCCTGCGCGGAAGATGTAACGGGGCTCAAACCATACACCGAAGCTACGGGTATCACTTAGGTGATGCGGTAGAGGAGCGTTCTGTAAGCCTGTGAAGGTGAGTTGAGAAGCTTGCTGGAGGTATCAGAAGTGCGAATGCTGACATGAGTAACGACAATGGGTGTGAAAAACACCCACGCCGAAAGACCAAGGTTTCCTGCGCAACGTTAATCGACGCAGGGTTAGTCGGTCCCTAAGGCGAGGCTGAAAAGCGTAGTCGATGGAAAACAGGTTAATATTCCTGTACTTCTGGTTATTGCGATGGAGGGACGGAGAAGGCTAGGCCAGCTTGGCGTTGGTTGTCCAAGTTTAAGGTGGTAGGCTGAGATCTTAGGTAAATCCGGGATCTTAAGGCCGAGAGCTGATGACGAGTTACCCTTTGGGTGACGAAGTGGTTGATGCCATGCTTCCAAGAAAAGCTTCTAAGCTTCAGGTAACCAGGAACCGTACCCCAAACCGACACAGGTGGTTGGGTAGAGAATACCAAGGCGCTTGAGAGAACTCGGGTGAAGGAACTAGGCAAAATGGCACCGTAACTTCGGGAGAAGGTGCGCCGGTGAGGGTGAAGCACTTGCTGCGTAAGCCCACGCCGGTCGAAGATACCAGGCCGCTGCGACTGTTTATTAAAAACACAGCACTCTGCAAACACGAAAGTGGACGTATAGGGTGTGACGCCTGCCCGGTGCCGGAAGGTTAATTGATGGGGTTAGCTAACGCGAAGCTCTTGATCGAAGCCCCGGTAAACGGCGGCCGTAACTATAACGGTCCTAAGGTAGCGAAATTCCTTGTCGGGTAAGTTCCGACCTGCACGAATGGCGTAACGATGGCGGCGCTGTCTCCACCCGAGACTCAGTGAAATTGAAATCGCTGTGAAGATGCAGTGTATCCGCGGCTAGACGGAAAGACCCCGTGAACCTTTACTATAGCTTTGCACTGGACTTTGAATTTGCTTGTGTAGGATAGGTGGGAGGCTTTGAAGCGTGGACGCCAGTTCGCGTGGAGCCATCCTTGAAATACCACCCTGGCAACTTTGAGGTTCTAACTCAGGTCCGTTATCCGGATCGAGGACAGTGTATGGTGGGTAGTTTGACTGGGGCGGTCTCCTCCTAAAGAGTAACGGAGGAGTACGAAGGTGCGCTCAGACCGGTCGGAAATCGGTCGTAGAGTATAAAGGCAAAAGCGCGCTTGACTGCGAGACAGACACGTCGAGCAGGTACGAAAGTAGGTCTTAGTGATCCGGTGGTTCTGTATGGAAGGGCCATCGCTCAACGGATAAAAGGTACTCCGGGGATAACAGGCTGATACCGCCCAAGAGTTCATATCGACGGCGGTGTTTGGCACCTCGATGTCGGCTCATCACATCCTGGGGCTGAAGCCGGTCCCAAGGGTATGGCTGTTCGCCATTTAAAGTGGTACGCGAGCTGGGTTTAGAACGTCGTGAGACAGTTCGGTCCCTATCTGCCGTGGACGTTTGAGATTTGAGAGGGGCTGCTCCTAGTACGAGAGGACCGGAGTGGACGAACCTCTGGTGTTCCGGTTGTCACGCCAGTGGCATTGCCGGGTAGCTATGTTCGGAAAAGATAACCGCTGAAAGCATCTAAGCGGGAAACTTGCCTCAAGATGAGATCTCACTGGGACCTTGAGTCCCCTGAAGGGCCGTCGAAGACTACGACGTTGATAGGTGGGGTGTGTAAGCGCTGTGAGGCGTTGAGCTAACCCATACTAATTGCCCGTGAGGCTTGACCATATAACACCCAAGCAATTTGCTGACCCGATACAGGGCACCAGATTGCGGTGTGTGAAGACGCTATGAACCGAAAGTTCGCACAACACACAAAGCTATCGCATACCCATTTGCTGGAACGTGACCGCAAGGCACGCGCTGGCTACCGAATTTCTTGACGACCATAGAGCATTGGAACCACCTGATCCCATCCCGAACTCAGCAGTGAAACGATGCATCGCCGATGGTAGTGTGGGGTTTCCCCATGTGAGAGTAGGTCATCGTCAAGATTAAATTCCGAAACCCCTATCTGCTGACGCAGGTAGGGGTTTTGTTTTAGTAGAAGTTATCGATTTTCGCTGGCACGTTACTGTTGAACGGGCCGGTCACAGAATTTCTTGACGACCATAGAGCATTGGAACCACCTGATCCCATCCCGAACTCAGCAGTGAAACGATGCATCGCCGATGGTAGTGTGGGGTTTCCCCATGTGAGAGTAGGTCATCGTCAAGATTGAATTCCCAGAACCCCTGTCTGCTGATGCAGACAGGGGTTCTGTCGTTTTGGGCCGGTAATCGGATCGCCCCTCATGATTGCTGTCCACACACGGCAAACCCTGTGGCCATTGCTATGCTGTGATAGTCGGGGCATCTGAAAAATGGCCCGCGACGTCACTGGTCATGGGGATTCCAATAATGAAAAACCCTTATGCTCCTGGCTTCTGGTGCGCCCTCGCAGCGTTGGTGTTGCTTTCGGCCACTTATTTCTATGGCGTCATGCTGACTCACCAGATCGACAAAGCACTGATCTTCCTCGATAGCGCGGCTGCGCTGATCGGTGTGATATCCATCGCAATCGTGGCCTGGGCATCGCTCCAAGGGCAACGCATCAAAAAAAAGCATCTTGAGCAGGGTAAGACTCTGGTGCTGATCTGGGATACCAAGGTTGCATTACGCCGGGTCGAAACGGTCTTCGATCGTTACTTCTGGGGCAGTTACTGGCAGCCTGGCCGCACATTTCAGGAAGTCATGGGTGAACTCACCGGTACTCCATTGGAAAAAAGTCTCGAGGCCTTGAAGACCCAATGTGCGGCATTGGACAAACAGGTCGCCGAAGACGACTGGCATTGGCTGAACAACGCTCGTGAGCTCTGCGACGTCGCTAACGCTATGGCGCGGGAGCGCTATCAACTGGACTTCTGCGATCCTCGCGCGGACTCATCGGGCGCGACGGTGATCAATCGTGATTTCGAAGTGTTGGTGTACACCTGGACGGCACGGCTGAAGACGTTCGACCATCAACTCGATGAGATTGAAGTTCAATATTCGTAGACCCTCTCTCAAGAAAACGCTTCCCCCCTTTAAACATTGGGCCCGCTGGCATGCCTGATGGTAATCTCCCTCCACTTCGCGGCGTCGAGCCACACCCTTAGCGGTGTCAGGGAAGACGACGGCTTTTTCAACCATGGATATTGATCGGATCACTCATGAATAAATCAGCAAGCGTACTTCTGGGAATCGTTGTGGTCGTCGGTGCAATCAGCGCGGGTGGCGCCTGGTACACCGGAACGAAACTCGAAGGAGTGCTGCAAACCGCCATTGCCGACAGCAACAAGCAAATGCAAACGGCCCTGGCCGGGTCAAATGGCACGGCTTCGATCGAGCTGGTGTCATTGGACCGTGGGACTTTCAGCAGCACCGCCCATTATCGCCTCAAAGGTGAAGGCGAGATGTTTGGTGATGAACCGGTTGAATTGCTGTTCGTCGACAACATCGAACATGGCCCGCTGCCGTTCTCGCGCCTGATGACGCTCAAATGGTTGCCGGTCATGGCTACCAGCCACACCGAACTTGAACGCACGCCGTTGACCGAGAAATGGTTCGTCGCTGCCAAGGACAAGTCGCCGCTCAAAGGTGTGGTCAACCTGGGCTACGACCAGTCGACCCACGGCACGTTCGAGTTGCTGCCCCTGGACACCAAGCTGGATGAACAGTCCCAGCTCAGTTTCTCTGGCCTGAAGATCGACCTGGCCTCCAGCGCCCAGGCAGAGAAAATCAAGGCTGACGGTTATATGGACAGCTTCAAGCTGACCACTGTTGCTGAAGACCAGACGCCGGTGCAAGTCGAGCTCAACGGCCTGACGCTCGCCAGCAACCTGAGCAAGAGCACTTATGGTTATTACATGGGTGATAACGTTCTGATGCTCAGCAACAGCAAGACTACTTTTGGGGAGCAGAAGTCGGTCTTGGGCCTGAAGAACTTCGAGATGAAGAACAACAGCACCGAAAATGGCACCAGCGCATCGGGGCGTGCTGATTACAAGGTCGGTGAGTTGTCCTTCAACGATAAGGCTATCGGTTCTGCGCAGATGGCGGTCAGCCTGAAGAACCTGGACATCCCGGCCACAATGTCGCTCATGCAGGTCTATCAAACCAAGCTGCAACCCTACGAGCAGGCGGCGGCTGAAGCGGCAGCAGCCGGTGAGCCAGCGCCGGAGCTGGTGCTGAGCGAGGCTGAGGAGGCGCAGGTCAAGGCCGACCTGGAAAAACTCCTGGCCGGCGGCCCGCAAGTGGCACTGGAAAATCTGTCGTTCACTACAGCCAATGGCGAAAGCCGCGCGACGCTGGTCATCGACCTTACCAAGCCGCAATCCATGGACCTGCCGCCCGATCAACTGGGTCGTCAGTTGCTCGCCTTGCTGGATTTCAATTTGAAAGTCTCCAAGCCGATGCTGGTTGATCTGTTGACCGTGCAGGCGCAAATGGAAGGCCAGACTGACGCCAAGTTGATCGCCGATCAGGCCACTGCCACCAGCGATATGTTCAGCGCGATGGCGGTGGGCACAGAGCTGGCAACGCTTGAAGGTAACGATGTGGTCACCAAGCTGCACTACGCCAACAATCAAGTTGATTTCAACGGTCAGAAGATGACAGTCGAACAATTCACCGCGTTTGTGATGAACAAGTTGGGTGGCGGCGTAACCATCCAGTAATCGACTGGAGCAACATCCAAAGCCCGGCCTGTGCATTGCGCACAGGCCGGTTTTTTTTGCCCGCGAAAATCTGCATCGATTCTGAAGAATTATGGCGTTTTGGAAAACGACCCGCTCCAGAGTGCAAAACTAGGTCCATTAGAGCTTGGCTGGATTCCTTTGATCCGGCTTCCTGTTTGATGGGCAAGGGGGCACTGCGACCCGGCTGGCCATGTAAGGATGCTGACGAATGCCGCGTACTGTGGGTCCCTTTATTCAATGTGGTTTGCGCCCGTTGTTTCGCCTCGCGCTGTGCAGCCAATTGTGCTGGCCGGTGCTGGCGTTTGCCGATACCGCCTATGACCAGATGGTGCATGACGCTCGCGCCGGCCATTACACGCCTGCATTGACCGCCTTGCGCCAGGTCCCGGCCGATCAGGCCAGCACCGCGCAAATCAGTGACCATCTGCAGATTGCCAGCTGGGCCGGTTTTGATGTCGAGGTGGTGAAAGTCTATGAAGCCCAAGGCCGCTATCGCGACCTGCCCGTTGCGGCGCTGACTGCAACGGCACGTGCCTATCGCAATCTCAAGCGTTGGGACTCGGCCACCGCGCTCTATCGCCAGGCTTTAATCGTCGAACCTCAGAATCCCCATCTGCAACTGGGTCTGGCCTTAACCCAGGCCGACGCCGGTAAACCCGACGAAGCAGTCAGTCGTGCCAGGACTATGGTCGCAGCCAAACCTGAGGACCCGACGCGTCGACTGGCCTTGGGATATGCCCTGACCCGTGCCAACAGTCCACACGAGGCGCTGTTCGAATACGACCAGGCCTTTACTCGCGCCGGCAACAATCTCGAGGTCGCCCGCGAATACATCATTGCGCTGCAACGTGCCCGCTTGCCTGAGCCGGCCTTGCGCCTGGCTCGTCTGCAACCCGGGTTGATCGATCAGGGCGTGCAGCGGCGACTGGAGGGCGATGTTGCGGCTGAACGGGTGCGCCTGGCGGACATGGCGAGCCGCAGCGAGAAGGATCGCTTCGTTATCGCAGACCGCGCCTTGGCCGATTACGACAAGCTGCTCGCCACCTGGACTCCGGTGGCCGAGGCTCATGACGATGTACTGCGCTGGCGCATCGACCGTATCGGCGCCCTGAACGCGCGTGCTCGACGAGCTGAAGTGATTGCTGAATACCAAAGGCTGCTCGCTGAAGGGGTTGCCATTCCCACTTATGCCTTGCGCTGGGTGGCGTCCTCCTATCTGGAGCAGCGTGAACCGGAGATTGCCGTCGACCTGTACCGCCGGGTACTGACGGCACCTGACGCCGATCCGGCGGACCGCTTCGAAGACAGCACCGCGCTCTACTACGCACTGCTGGAAAGTGAAAAATCCGAAGAGGCCCGTGCCCTGGCTGAAGACTTGGCCAAATCCCAGCAACCACGCGTCGAGCTCAAGGGGCTGCCCATCGGCAACCCCAATGACGAATGGATGGACGCACAACAACTCGCCGCTCAGGCCGGCACATATGGCGCCGACCTGCCCACCGCCGAGACGCGTCTGGCGACCTTGGTCAATCAAGGCCCCGGCAACATCGGGTTGCGACTGGCCCAGGCTGATCTGTACCAGGCCCGGCAATGGCCGCGACGTTCTGAAAGCCTGCTCAAGGAAGTCGAGACCACGACCCCGCGTAACCGTGAGCTGGAAGTCGCCCAGGCCCGCGCCGCCATGGATCTGCAGGAGTGGCGGCAGATGGACGCGCTGACCGATGACGTGGTCGCCCGGTACCCGGAGAACGCCCACGTCAAACGCCTGCAACGCCAGCGCGAAGTGCACGACATGGCCGAACTGCGTATCGAAGCCTACACCGGCAAGAGTTATGGCGGCGGCAGCGGCGATGCCGGTGCAGTCACCGGTAGTCGCGACTTCGGCATTGAAACGCTGCTCTACAGCCCACCCATCAATGAAGACTGGCGGCTATTCGGTGGCGTCGGTTACGCCACCGGCGATTTCGAAGAAGGCACCGGCCACCATCGCTGGCAGCGTCTGGGTGTGGAGCGCCGCACCCGTGACATGACGCTGGAAGCGGAAGTCTCCAACCACTCTTACGGCTCCGGTGACAAGCAGGGGGCGCGCCTGGCCGTGGCCCGGGACATCAACGATCACTGGCAGTACGGTGGCAGCCTGGATTACCTCTCGGCCGCCACCCCGCTGCGGGCGCTCAACAGCGGTATCCGCGCCAACGGCGGCAGTGGTTTTGTTCGCTGGCGTGCCCATGAAAGCCGGGAGTGGCAACTGGCGGTCAGCCCATCGCATTTCAGTGACGGTAACAACCGTCTCGAAACCCTGCTCACCGGTCGCGAAGGCATTTACAGCGCTCCGCGGCTGCAAGTGGAGCTGGGCCTGGAAGTGGGTGCCAGTCGCAACAGCGGCTCTGACGAAGTCCCCTACTTCAACCCCAAGTCAGATCTGAGCGTCATGCCGACCGTCAGCGCCAATCATGTGTTGTACCGCCGCTACGAAACGACGTGGAGCCAGCAGTTCCAGGCCGGCGCCGGTACCTACAGCCAGCGCGACCACAGCACCGGTGCCATGGGCCTGCTCAGCTACGGCCAGCGTTTTATCTGGAACGACGTGCTTGAGGCAGGTGCCGCACTGAGTTGGCTCAACCGCCCCTATGACGGCGACCGCGAAAGCGATCTGCGCCTGCTTGTCGACCTCACCTACCGCTTCTAGAAGAGTTTGAAGATGCCTGTCATTTCGCGATTCATCCTTCTGCTGGGGGTCTTGCTGATCAGCGCTTGTGCCCAGCAAGCCCCGGCGTTCACAGCGCCCTCACAGCGCCCGCTGGCGGCCAACGACGCCCCATGGCCGAAAAACCATGTGCTCGGCATCGCCTATCACGACGTGGAAGACCGCGACCCCGACCAGGCGCTCGTGGCCGTGCGTACCGAGCGCCTGATCGAGCAATTGGCTTGGCTGCGGGAAAACAACTACCAGCCGGTAACCGTGGACCAGATCATCACCGCTCGCAACGGTGGCCCGGAACTGCCGCCGCGGGCGGTGTTGTTGAGTTTTGACGACGGTTACTCAAGCTTTTACACCCGCGTCATGCCGATCCTGCGCGCCTATAACTGGCCGGCGCTATTGGCCCCGGTCGGTAGTTGGATCGACACGCCGTCGAACCAGCCGGTGGACTTCGCTGGAGTGCCGCGCAAGCGCTCCGAGTTTTTGACCTGGGAGCAAATTCGCGAGGTCTCGAAATCGGGCCTGGTGGAAATCGCCGCCCACACCGACGCCAATCACAAAGGGGTACTGGCCAACCCGCAAGGCAACCTGCAACCGGCGGCGACGACCCGGCGCTACGATCCCGCCACCGGTCGCTATGAAAGCGAAGCTGATTTCCAGGCTCGCCAGCGCAAGGACGTGGTGGCCATTTCCGAGAAGATCCGCAAGGTCACCGGCTACAGTCCGCGCGTGTGGGTCTGGCCCTACGGTGCCGCCGATGGCACCGCCTTGCAGGTGATTGGCAGCGAAGGCTACCAAATGGCCCTGACTCTGGAAGATGGTCTGGACAGCCTCAATAACCTGATGAGTGGCCCGCGTTTTCTGGTGGCCTCCGATCCGGATGGTGCGCACTTCGCCGAGAGCGTCGTCGGCGTGCAGACCATGGACCCCCTGCGGGTGGTCCATGTCGACCTGGATTACGTCTATGACCCGGATCCTGTGCAGCAGGAAGCCAATGTCGGCAAGCTGATCCAGCGCATCTACGACCTGGGCGCCAACACCGTTTTCCTGCAAGCCTTTGCCGATCCGAAAGGTGATGGTCTGGTGCATTCGCTGTACTTTCCCAACCGTCATCTGCCGGTACGGGCCGATCTGTTCGATCGGGTTGCGTGGCAACTGAAAACCCGGGCCAACGCCAAGGTCTTCGCCTGGATGCCAGTGCTCAGTTTTGGCCTGGATTCGAAACTGCCCCGCGTACAACGTTGGGACCCGGAAACCGGTCGCACGGGTGTGGACCCGGATCAGTACGTACGTTTGTCGCCCTTCGATCCGAGCGTGCGGCGGGTCATCGGCGAAATCTACGAAGACCTGGCGCGGATGAGTTCGGTGGACGGCGTTCTGTACCACGACGACGCCGTGTTTTCTGACTTCGAGGACGCCGGCCCCGCTGCCCTGAAAGTCTATGCCGCCAACGGCCTGCCGACGTCCATCGCCGCCCTGCGGGACGACCCGGCGGCGATGCAGCGCTGGACTCGTTTCAAGAGCCGCTACCTGATCGACTTCACCCACGAGCTCACTGCCAAGGTCCGCGCGATTCGTGGCCCGCAGGTGCTGACAGCGCGCAATATTTTCGCCGAACCGATGCTCAATCCCGAAAGCGAAGCCTGGTTCGCCCAGAACCTGGACGACTTTCTTGGCGCCTACAACTGGACGGCCCCGATGGCCATGCCGTTGATGGAAAAGCAGACCCGCGAGCAATCCGGTCCCTGGCTTGAGCGCCTGGTGGAGACCGTCAAGGCCCGCCCCGGTGCGCTCAAGCGCACGGTGTTCGAATTGCAGGCCCGTGACTGGCACAGCAAACCGGTCAGCGACATCGACGGCGAACAATTGGCCGAATGGATGGGACGCCTCAAGCGTTCAGGCGTGACCAGTTTCGGCTACTACCCGGACAACTTCATCGAAGACCAGCCCGCTGTGAAAACCGTGCGGCCGGCGCTCTCCAACAAGTGGAATCCTTGACATGCTCGACAGACTGCTCGCCCTGCTGGTGCTGGCGATCGTCCTTGGGGTGCCCCTGGGCCTGATCTTCCTGGTCACCGGGCAATTCCTGATGGACTTCGTGTTCTTTTACCCGCTGTTCATGTCCGGGCTGTGGATAGCCGGCGGCCTGTATTTCTGGCTGCACTGGGAGCGTCACTGGCCGTGGAAGGACGACACCCTGCCGCCACCGCTGGCCGGGGAACCGCTGATCAGCATTCTGATTCCGTGCTTCAACGAGGGCGACAACGTCGCCGATACCATACACGCCGCGCTGGGCCAGCATTACCCGAACATCGAGGTCATCGCCATCAACGACGGCTCGAAAGACAACACCGCCCAAGTGCTCGACCAACTGGCGGCTGATGACCCGCGCCTGCGCGTGCTGCATCTGGCGGAAAACCAGGGCAAGGCCGTGGCCCTGCGCATGGGCGCCATCGCGGCGCGCAGTGAATACCTGGTGTGCATCGACGGTGATGCGCTGTTGGCACCCAACACTTGCGCCTACCTGGTGGCACCGATGCTGGACAATGCCCGCCTCGGTGCAGTGACCGGTAATCCGCGTATCCGTACTCGTTCGACTTTGATCGGCCGGGTGCAGGTTGGCGAGTTCTCCTCGATCATTGGCTTGATCAAGCGTACCCAGCGCGTCTTCGGGCGGATCTTCACCGTCTCCGGTGTGATCGTCGCCTTCCGTCGTACGGCCCTGCACCGGGTCGGCTACTGGAGCCCGGACATGATCACCGAAGACATCGACATCAGCTGGAAGCTGCAACTGGACCACTGGAGCATCTTCTACGAACCCCGTGCCCTGTGCTGGATCCTCATGCCCGAAACCCTGCGCGGCCTGTGGCGGCAGCGCCTGCGCTGGGCCCAGGGCGGGGCCGAAGTGCTGTTCAAGAACATCCGCGGCATCTGGCAATACCGCCACCGCTACCTGTGGCCGCTGCTGTTCGAATATTGCCTGTCCACCGGTTGGGCGTTCACGTTCCTGCTGTCGGTGATCTTCTGGGGCGCCGGTAAATTCGTCGAAATGCCAGCGGCCATCGCGGTCGATCACCTCATGCCACCGGCCTTCACCGGGTTGCTGTTGGCGGTGGTGTGCCTGATGCAGTTCGCGGTGAGCATCCTGATCGATCGCCGCTACGAAAAAGGTTTGTGGCACATCATGTTCTGGGTGGTGTGGTACCCATTGGTGTTCTGGCTGATCAGTCTGTTCACCACCTTGGTGAGTTTCCCGAAAGTGCTGTTCGGGCAGCATCAGAAACGCGCGCGCTGGGTCAGCCCGGATCGCGGCATCAAACCGTTCGATGACGAAGAAGAGGAAGTGATCCGATGAAAATTATCAGGACCCGACAAAGACCTTTTCTGGTGGTCATCGATGCGCTCTTTACCGTGCTGGCGTGGCTGGGGCTGTTGTATCTGTTGGTCAATGGGCTCTGGCCCCTGTTTGACAGCCAGGCAGGCCCGCGCCTCGGTGGCTCGCTCATGGACACGCTCGGGACGTTGCAGATATATGGCTGGATCGCCTTGGTCAATGCGGTGATCCTGATTACCTGGGCGCGCTATCAGCAGCGCAAAAGCCGCAGCTTCGCCCAGCGTCGGCTGCCAGCGCCGGTGGTGGACGATCAAAGCTTGAGCGAAAGCTTCAAATTGACCGACGCGCGTCTGGACACGTTGCGCCGGCCCGGCTCCAAGATCATCCATAACAACCAGGACGGTGATATCAGCCACGTCGTGGCGCATTTCCATCTGCTGAGCCCGGAACTGCAACCGCCGCCACTGGCACCACTGGAAAGGCCCCGGGTGATTCACCTGCCGGTCGATCACTCGGTGTAAGCGCTGCCGCAGGCTGTGATTGTTGATCTTGTTGCTTTCCAGTTCCTCGGAGATTTCCTTCAAAACGCCGCGTTCGCTCCCACAGAGTACGGTCAGCACAAATCAAAATGTGGGAGCGAGCCTGCTCGCGATAGCGGTATTTCAGTCAACATGGATGCCAACTGAACCATCGCCATCGCGAGCAGGCTCGCTCCCACAGGGGGATGGGTGATGTCGCGAATCACGGTCAACGCAGATCGATGTGGCGGATTCGAAGTTCATCGTAATTGTCACTGAAACCTGGCAGGCGCTGCGGCTATAGTTCGCAGGCCGTCCATGGCCTGATCTGCATAAGGTGCCCGGTATGACTCGATCGACTTCCCTTACTCCCTGGCTGGCGGTCATCGCCCTCGTGCTGTGCGCACAAGGGGCGGCCCAGGCTCAGGAACGTTTCACCCTCAGCATGCCAGGTGTGTCGGATAACCGGCTGTTCACCGCGGCGGCCGCCAGTGACGCCAGCAACTGCGGCGGTAAGAACATTTCCCCGGCCTTGAGCTGGACAGCTGGCCCGCCTGGCACCCTCAGCTACGCCATTGTCATGCACGACCCGGACGGCCAGAAAGGCCAGGGAGTCGACCACTGGGTTCATTACGGCATCAAGGCGAGCACGCGGCAAATCCCGACGGGCATGGGCACCCAGTCCGCCCTTGAAGGCATAAGTGGCACCAACAGCAAAAACACCCGCGGCTACATTGGCCCTTGCCCACCTATCGGCGACAGCGCTCATCATTACCTGATCCAGATATACGCGCTCGACCTGCCCCCGCACGCCCTGCCAGCCGGCCTCACACGCCCTCAACTGATGGAAGGAATCAACGGTCACGTCTTGCGCAACAGTAGCGTAGTGCGTCGCTACCACCGCTAACCCAAGCAACAGCTCCCTGTGGCCAGGGAGCTTGCTCCCGCTGGGTCGGGCAGCAACCCTCAACCACAAAATTGGCATCACGCGCCAAAAGCGAGCACTATCGAGCCCCTGTTCATTCATACCGGAGGATGGCGATGACGCAGAAACCCGACGGCATCGCCCGCCTCAAGAACTGCCCCACCAAAGGCGACGAAATACGCCGGGCCATCGCCCAGAGCCGCAAGGATTTCCTGCCTGCTGAAGAGGCCGAAGACGCTGAGCCAGACCAACCACCGGCACAGCCCATGGACGACGGCCAAGACGCCTGAACCGTCCTTCTCAAAAACTTTTCTTGTTTAAATCTGCCCATGACTGCCACAACTCATCTGCCAGACGCCCGATTCAGCCGATCCGACTACAAAACCCTGGGCCTCGCCGCCCTGGGTGGCGCGCTGGAAATCTACGACTTCATCATCTTCGTCTTCTTCGCCCTGGTGCTCAGCCAACTGTTCTTCCCGCCGCAAATGCCCGAATGGCTACGCCTGTTGCAAAGTTTCGGGATTTTCGCCACCGGCTACCTGGCACGACCCCTGGGCGGCATCCTCATGGCGCACTTCGCCGATCGCCTGGGGCGCAAGCGGGTGTTCAGCCTGAGCATCCTGATGATGGCCTTGCCCTGCCTGCTTATCGGCGTGATGCCGACCTACGCGCAAATCGGCTATTTCGCCCCGTTGCTGCTGCTGGCGCTGCGCATCCTGCAAGGCGCGGCGGTGGGCGGCGAAGTGCCGAGCGCCTGGGTGTTCGTGGCCGAACATGCACCGCTGCAGCATCGCGGCTACGCGCTGGGTTTCCTCCAGGCTGGTCTGACCTTCGGCTATTTGCTGGGCGCCCTGACCGCCACGGCGCTGGCGCAGATATTCACTGCAGCAGAAATTCTCGATTACGCCTGGCGCTTGCCGTTCCTGCTGGGTGGGGTCTTCGGTGTAATCGGCGTCTGGCTGCGCCGCTGGCTGAGCGAAACGCCGATCTTCATGGCCCTGCAAGCCAAGCGCGAGGGCGCGACGGAACTGCCGCTACGCACCGTGCTGCGGGACCATCGCCACGCCTTGTTGCCCGCCGCCATTCTCACCTGCGTGCTGACGTCCGCCGTGGTGGTGTTCGTGGTCATCACCCCGACCGTGATGCAAAAAAGTTTCGGCATGACCCCTAGTCACACGTTCGCTTTGAGCAGCCTGGGCATCGTCTTCCTGAACATCGGCTGCGTTCTGGCCGGCCTCATCGTCGACCGCATCGGCGCCTGGCGCACTGTCATGCTCTACAGCCTGCTGTTGCCGATGGGCATCGCCGTGCTCTACGCCAGCCTGATCAGCGGCGGCGCCTGGCTGGGCCTGGCCTACGCTGTGGCGGGCCTGGGTTGCGGCGTGGTCGGTGCGGTGCCATCGGTGATGGTCAGCCTGTTTCCGCCGAAAATCCGCGTGTCCGGCATCTCGTTCACCTACAACATTGCCTATGCCTTGTGGGCCAGCGTGACGCCTTTGGTGCTGATCGCACTGGTGCCGTGGAGCCCATGGGTGTGCGTGGGGTATTGCGTGGTGATGGGCGCGGTGGGTGTGGCTGCGGCGGCGTATTTTCCCGCCCGGCATTCGAAGACCGCGCAGGCCTCGTTGGCCTGTGAATCGTAAGGACTCTGCCCCAGCTGCACGACTACACTCATGAATGACCCCGTTTCCAACTCGAGGAGGACGGCCATCATGAAGGCGCACAAGCACGACCTGCTGGAACAAGTCCTGATTGCCCACGGCGGTCTCGAGCGCTGGAACACTTTCAACACTGTCCAGGTCACTCTTGTGACCGGCGGTTCGTTGTGGGCCATGAAGGGGTTAACGCAAGACAATGCTCCACGGCAGATGACTGTCTGGCTGCATGAACAGCGCGCCTCGGTCATGCCGTTCGGTGCGCTGAACCAGCGCACCGCCTTCACGCCTGATCGCATCGCCATCGAAACCACCGAGGGCAAAGTGATCGCTGAGCGTTCGGACCCCAGGGCTTCGTTCTTCAAGCACGAGCAAACCACTGCGTGGGATCCGCTTCACCGTGCCTACTTCAATGGATATGCGCTCTGGTCCTACCTGACCATGCCGTTCCTGTTTACTTTTCCGGGTGTCACCAGCCAGGAGCTGGAACCCTGGAAGGAAGGTGGCCAGGTCTGGCGCCGCTTGCGGGTGAACTTCCCGGACACCCTCGCCACTCACTGCCCGGTCCAGGACTTCTACTTTGGCGATGACTATCTGCTGCGCCGGCATGATTACACCGTGGACGTGAGCGGTGGCCTGCCGGCGGCCCAGTATGTGGAGGACTACATCAAGGCCGATGGGCTGTGCATGCCCAGCAAGCGCCGGGCGTATCGGCGGGATGCGGACGATCAGGCGGTGGAGGGGGAATTGCTGGTGGCGATTGATATCAGTCAGGTTCGTTACGCATAACCGGCTGCTCAAAGACGCTCGCGCAGAAAATCCACAAAGGCGCGAGTTCTTGCCGAGCGGCGCCGGTCTTGGCTGAACACGGCGCTGATGGGCAGCGCTACGGGTTGATAAGCCTCCAGCAGGCTGGACACGGTTCCCTGGCGAACATCCGCGGCGAATAACCACTGCGGTGAAAGCGAAATGCCCAGCCCGCTAAGAACCATCTCGCGAATTGCCTCGCTGCTGTTGCTGGTGACATTGCCCTTGATCGTCACTCGGTGCTGTTTGTCCTGCTGGTCGAAACGCCAAACGTCGTAATGCTCCAGCAGCGTGAAGCCCAAGCAATTGTGGCGGGCAAGATCCGCCGGCTCCAGCGGGGTGCCGTGTTGTTGCAGGTAGGCGGGAGCGGCATACACCCGGCGCGGACTATCGCCGAGGGAAACCGCGACCAGCCCTTCGTTTTTCACCACGCCGATACGAATGGCGACGTCGACGTTTTCTTTCAGCACATCTTCATTTTGGTCGTTCAGTTTCAGGTCGATTTGAACCTGTGGATGGCGCGCCAAAAACTCCCTCATCAAGGGCGCAATGCACAGCCGCCCGAAACTCACCGGGGCGGCCACACGCAAAGGGCCGGCGATCTGCTCCTGGCCACGGGTGAAACTGAGCCGGGCCGTGTCGAGGCTGGCGAGTATTTCCTTGCTGTGGATATAGAAACGCTGTCCTTGGTCGGTCAGCGCAAGATGGCGAGTGCTGCGGGCAAACAACGCACCGCCAAGGTGTTGTTCCAGCGCGCGGATCTGCTTGCTGACCGCTGGTTGACCCAGGTTCAGCTCCCGGGCGACCGCCGAGAACGAACCGCGCTCTACCACTCGCACGAACATCTGCATGGCGTCGAATAGATCCATCGGGATTTGGCCTCTGGTTGGAATAAATCCTATCCATAGTTGCTTACTTATCGGAATGCGTCGACGGCCGCAACATGTACTCACCCACTCATTGGAGGTTTACCGTCATGAACAACACCATGTTCGCCGTCAATGCCCAAACCGCTCAGGCTCCGCTGGTCGTTCGCCACATCCCCCGGCCTGTTCCCGGCAAAGGACAGGTATTGATCAGGGTTCACGCCGCAGGGATCAATCCTCTGGATACCAAGATCGCGGCAGGTGGCGGCGCTCATGCCCGCCAGCCGCTGCCCGCCGTACTGGGTATCGATCTGGCCGGAACAGTCGTTGAGCTGGGAGAGGGCGTGCACGATTTCGCCCCCGGCGATGACGTGTTCGGCATGGCCGGCGGCATCGGCGGCACCCAGGGTGCGCTGGCCGAATACATTGCCGTCGATGCTCACCTGATTGCGCTCAAGCCCGGTTCGTTGAGCATGCGCGAAGCGGCAGCCTTGCCATTGGTCTTCATCACCGCCTGGGAAGGGTTGGTAGACCGGGCCAATGTTCGGGCCGGCCAACAAGTGCTGATCCACGGCGGCGCGGGCGGCGTCGGTCAAATGGCCGTGCAAATTGCCAAGGCCCGCGGCGCCGAGGTCTATGCCACCGGCTCGGCCACCAGCCTGGATTTCATCCGTGAACTGGGCGCGACCCCTATCGACTACCGGGCGCAGGACACCGACAGTTACGTGCGCCAGCACACCGGCGGCGAAGGCTTCGACATCGTCTACGACACCGTCGGCGGCTCGACACTGGATGCGTCCTTCAACGCAGTGAAAACCTATACCGGCCACGTACTCAGTTGTCTCGGCTGGGGACAACACAGCCTGGCACCGTTGTCGTTCAAGGGGGCGAGTTATTCCGGGGTGTTTACCTTGATGCCGTTGCTGACCGGCAAGGGGCGCGAGCACCATGGTCGGATATTGCGCGAAGCGGCGGCTTTGGTTGAGGCCGGGGTACTGCGCATCAAGGTAGACCCACATCGGTTTGGCCTGGGAGACGTGAATGAGGCGTTTGCGCAAGTAGCGCAGGGACGTGGGCAAGGGAAGACGGTGGTAGAGATGGCGGGGGAGTGACGCGGTCTGCAACTGTTATCCGGAAGCCGCACCCATAAAATCGCCCCGGTCTGCAACTGCCGGGGTTTTGCCGCCATCCGCTGCCGCCAAAACTTGAGAACCCGTCCAAACTCCGTAGAATGAAGCTGTCACTATGCCACTACTTTTCAGGGACGAATTCAGACATGCGCGTTTTTGCCATATTCCTGGCCCTCTGCCTTATGGCGGGCTGTGCCTCCAAACCCGATTACTATGTCTCCGCCACTCCGGTAACGATTCCCAAAACCGCCACCTTCTGGATCGACACCTTCGACGTTGAAGTCGTAGGCAAGAACGATCGCTTTTTGTCTGACGAAAAGGTCCGTGAGCAATTGCACACCGACCTGATCGGCCGCCTGCTCGAGGACAATCGCTATGCCTCCAGCAAGGAAGCTGCCGACTATCTGCTGGACGTCAACAGCGTCTACGCGCGACGTATTCAAGACACCCAAGGCGGCTTCATGAGCAAAATCGTTGCCGATGGCACGTTCCTCGCCAGTGTCGATTTCAGCTATCAGGTCAAGGTGAAGAAGGCCGGCGCCGAGGTCTTGCACTTTGCCCAGGCCCGTCAGGGGCTGATGCCGGGCGGCGCGATCGGGCAATTTCAGAACATGAGAAGCATGGTGGGCGCTCTGACCAACAGAGGTAACTCGGATGTCGAAGGCTTCTACACCGGCCACTTGAGCGGCTTTATCGCCGACGACCTTCGGGCCATTCCGTCCCGTTAGGCATGCTCGCATATTAAAAATCTCGTGGTCGTTAACCCGAACCACAAGTGCCTCGCGTCTGACCCTGTGAACGGATCATTCATTTATGGCTGTCCCGGCAGCTATGCCAATGTGCGACGTCTGCTCAATCACAAGGCCCCCAAAAAAAGGCGCTTCCCCACTCAAGGAGAAGCGCCATCTTTTTAAGTGAACAGCATTCCGCCGGCTGGCGGGGTTGCTTATCAGGCCGTTGCAGGCCGTAGCGAGTAGGTCTTGAGCTGGTCAGCGAAGTCGCGCAGGGACTGGATACCGCTGGCCTCGGCTTCGTGGATCCATTCCTTGATGGCCGCGAGCATGTCGTGGCCGTTGCTGCTGGTCTTGGCCCAAATCTGCTGCAAGGCCAGGCGTTTTTCGTAGATCACCTTCAACGCCTGACTGTGTTCCAACATGCTCTGGATGCGCGCGTGGTGACGCTCATCCAGCAGGCTGGTTTCCCGCGATAACAGGCGTTTGGCCCGGTGGAATTGGTGGCGGACCGAGTGATCGACCTTTTCCAGTTCCTGCTTGACCAGCGGCGCGATGACCAGCCTGCGGTACTGGGCCATGATCTGGAAACGGTTGTTGAGGATCGCCATGGCGGTGTCCATGTCCAGATGCCCCTTGCCCTCGACACGGTGGGCGATCGGCGCGACGCGCTGGACCTTGGCCAGGCGCAGGAAACTGAATACCTGGATCCAGGCCCAGCCCAGGTCGAACTCCCATTTGCGTACCGACAGCTTGGCCGAATTGGGGTAGGTATGGTGATTGTTGTGCAGTTCTTCGCCACCGATCAGGATGCCCCAGGGCACCAGGTTGGTCGCCGCGTCGCGGCATTCGAAGTTGCGGTAGCCCACGGCATGACCCAGGCCATTGACCACGCCCGCGGCCCAGACCGGAATCCACATCATCTGGATGGCCCAGATGGTGATGCCGATGGTGCCGAACAGCAGCAGGTCGATGACGCCCATGATCGCCACGCCCATGAGTGGGAAGCGGCTGTAGAGATTACGCTCGATCCAGTCATCAGGGCAGTTCTTGCCGTAGATGCGCAGGGTTTCGGGGTTTTCCGCTTCGGCGCGATAGAGTTCGGCGCCTTTGCGCAGCACGGTGGACAGGCCTTTGATCACCGGGCTGTGGGGATCATCGACGGTTTCGCATTTGGCGTGGTGCTTGCGGTGGATAGCGGTCCACTCGCGGGTGTTCTGCGCCGTGGTCAACCACAGCCAGAAGCGGAAGAAATGTTTGAGGCCGGCGTTGAGCTCCAGGGAGCGATGAGCCGAATAACGGTGCAGGTAGACCGTGACGCCAATGATCGTGACATGGGTCATCAGCAGGGTGACTGCCACCAGTGACCAGGGCGACAAGCCAAGAAAACCTTCGTACCACATAGGCTATAGGGCCCTCGATAAAGATAGAAACAGCCGTTGCATTATCACCTGCCGCACAGATAAAACCAGTCGGCCTTTCAGATAACAGTGGCAGGATGTTTCTTACTCTATAATTCCCACCTCTTTGTGGGGACATGGATCGCCGAATGACCGTCTATCACCGCAGCGCCATGCGTGGAGCGCTGCTTTATCTCGTGCTGTCGGTCGTCTGGCTGCAGCTGGTTGGTTATTTATTGAGCAGCTTTTTCGATCAATCTGCCGATCAGCTTCGCTGGCAGTTGATCAACGGATATGCCTGGGTCCTGGTCAGCGCCGGATTGGTTTTCCTGGCGGGTGTGCGGATATCCCGGCTTTTCGGAAAAGGTGAACACCGTGCCGACGGCGAACGTTTGCGCCAGGCCGCCGCCGTCTTCGATTGCACGCGCGAAGGGGTGTTGGTGACGGACCCGAACGGCCTGATCGTGCACGTCAATCGCGCCTTCATGACGATTACAGGGTATGCCCGGGATGAGGTGTTGGGCCGGCGGCCCAACCTGTTCAAGTCTGGCCGTCATGGGGCGGATTTCTACCAGGAGATGTTTGCGTCCCTGGGCAGCCGTGGCGAGTGGAGCGGCGAGATCTGGAACCGACGTAAAAGCGGTGAGATCTACCCGCAATGGCAAACGATCCGCGTCGTTCGCGACGATAACGGTCAGGTCAGCCATTACGTCGCGGTGTTTTCGGACATCAGCGCGATCAAGGATTCGGAGCACGAACTGGCGTACCTGGCCCACCACGATCCGCTGACCGGTCTGCCCAATCGCCTGCTGTTTTCCGATCGCGCCGAGCAGGCGCTGGCGTCGTCGCAGTTGCACAAACGCGGCTGCGCCTTGTTGCTGGTGGACCTGGACCATTTCAAGAACATCAACGACAGCCTGGGGCATCACGTTGGCGATCAATTGCTCAAGAGCGTGGCGGAGCGATTCCGGGGGTTGTTTGCGCCAGGCGTGACCTTGGCCCGGCTGGGGGGCGACGAGTTTGCGGTGCTGGTGGAAAATTGCTCGCAGCCGGCGCAGGCGGCGGTGCTGGCCCAGCGCATTATCGATGCCCTGAAAGAACCGTTGCGCCTCGAAAACCAGCTCTTGTTCATCAATGCCAGCGTGGGCATCAGCCTGTTTCCCGGGGATGCCCTCAGCGCGGGGCAACTGCTGCGCAATGCCGACTCCGCGTTGTTCAAGGCTAAGAGTGCCGGGCGCGATGGCTACGCCCTGTATACCGAAGAACTCACCGCTCATGCCCAACAACGGGTCGAGATCGCCTTCGAACTGCGACGCGCGCTCCAGCAGCAGGAGCTGCGGGTTCATTACCAACCGGTACACGATCTGGCGACCAGCCGCCTGATCGGTGTCGAGGCTTTGGTACGCTGGGAACATCCCGAGCGCGGGCTGGTTTCGCCGGCCGAGTTCATTCCCATCGCCGAGCGCACCGGGCTGATCGCCCAAATCGATGCCTGGGTCATGGAGCAGGCCTGTCGACAAATGCGTCAATGGCAGGAGGCCGGGGTGGCGTTATCGTTTGTCGCGGTCAACGTTTCCAGTCGGCTGTTCGCCCGTCGCGAGTTGTACGAACAGGTCGCGCGGGTGCTGCACGTTTCAGGCCTGGACCCGGCCTGTCTGGAGTTGGAAGTGACCGAAAGCGCGGTGATGGACGATCCGGAAGTGGCCCTGGAGCAAATGCACCGTCTGCGGGAATTGGGGGTGCGACTGGCTATCGATGATTTTGGTACCGGTTATTCGTCGTTGCTGCGACTCAAACGCCTGCCTGTCCAGAAGCTCAAGATTGATCAGGGCTTTGTTGCCGGGTTGCCGTGGGATGAGGACGACGCAGCGATTGTCCAGGTAATCATCGCCCTGGCCCGCAGCATGGGTATGCAAGTGCAAGCCGAAGGCATCGAGCAGCGCGAGCAGGCAGCGTTTCTGCTGGAACATGCCTGTGGGATGGGGCAGGGCTACTGGTTCGGGCGAGCCGTTGCCGCGCACCAGCTGGATTGGGCTCGCGCGCCCGCAATCAATTAATTGCCTTTGCACATCGGCTGCTTGTGTTTTTGGTTATATAAAAATTCTTAAATAGTCTTTTTAAGAATATCTAAGCCTATCTAATATTGCTCCTACGCCACAAACGGTGCCGCCCACTTCCAGGCATTCAAGGAGCAATAGCATGAGCGCATCTCTACGCAGCGTTGACGGTCAGGACGAAGCAACTCTGTTGCGCGAGATCCTCAATGCCTTACGGGACCTTCGTTTTGGCGCGGTGGAAATCACCGTGCACAACGCGCAAGTCGTCCAGATCGAGCGCAAGGAAAAATTCCGGTTGCAGCAGCCGAGCCACAAACCGGGTTGAAGACCAACACCTCACAAACATAAAAAACCGGAATTCCAGGAGTTTTCACCATGCCGTCAATTCGCCTTTATGCCTTGGCCGTCTTGGCCAGCGCTGTTTTTGCAGGTTCCGCTTTTGCCAAGGATTACGAGTTGCTTAACGTGTCCTACGACCCGACTCGCGAGCTGTACCAGGATTACAACGCCGAGTTCGCCAGTTTCTGGAAGAAAGCGCACCCGGACGATAGCGTGAAGATCCAGCAATCTCACGGTGGCTCGGGCAAGCAGGGTCGGGCGGTGATCGATGGCCTGCGGGCTGACGTGGTGACCCTGGCTCTGGCTGGCGACATCGACGAAATCGCCAAGCTGGGCAAGTCCCTGCCGGCGGATTGGCAAACACGTCTGCCGGAAGCCAGCACACCGTACACCTCGACCATCGTTTTCCTGGTGCGTAAAGGCAATCCCAAAGGCATCAAGGACTGGGACGATCTGATCAAGGATGACGTGTCGGTCATCACCCCGAACCCGAAGACCTCCGGCGGTGCTCGCTGGAACTTCCTCGCCGCCTGGGCCTATGGCCTCAAGGCCAACGGTGGTGACGAAGCCAAGGCCAAGCAATACGTACAAGCACTGTTCAAGCATGTGCCGATCCTCGATACCGGCGCCCGTGGCTCGACCATTACCTTCGTCAACAACGGTCAGGGCGACGTGTTGCTGGCCTGGGAAAACGAAGCTTTCCTGGCGCTGAAAGAAGACGGCGGCGCGGACAAGTTCGACATCGTCGTGCCGTCGTTGTCGATCCTCGCCGAGCCGCCGGTGGCGGTAGTGGACAAGAATGCCGAGAAAAAGGGCAACCTGGAGATCGCCGAAGCCTACCTCAAGCACCTGTACAGCCCGGCCGGCCAGGAAATCGCCGCGAAAAACTTCTATCGTCCACGTGACAAGGACGTGGCCGCCAAGTACTCCCGGCAGTTCCCGAAATTGGACCTGGTGACCATCGACAAGGACTTCGGTGGCTGGAAAACCGCCCAGCCGAAATTCTTCAACGATGGCGGCATTTTCGACCAGATCTATCAGGCGCAGTAAGCTGGGCAGGCCTGAATGAGCTGATTACAAGCTAAGGCCGGACACTGAATCTGTGGCGAGGGGAGTTATCCCCGTTGGGGCGCGAAGCGGCCCTGAATCTGGCATGTCTTTATGCTCAGGTGAATTGAGTCGGCTGCTTTGGGGCTGCTTCGCAGCCCAACGGGGATAAATCCCCTCGCCACAGTTTTTGCGCGTTCTCAACCAAGGACCTTTATGTCGCGTCGCATATCCCCCGTCATACCCGGCTTCGGGCTGACGCTGGGCTACACCCTGGTGTACCTCAGTCTGATTGTGCTCATACCACTGGCGGCAATGTTCGTACATGCCGCCCAACTTACCTGGGAACAGTTCTGGGCGATCATCTCGGCGCCACGGGTGCTGGCGGCCTTGAAGCTCAGCTTCGGCACTGCTCTGTGCGCGGCGATCATCAACGGTGTGATCGGTACGCTGTTGGCCTGGGTGCTGGTGCGCTACACCTTCCCCGGTCGCAAGATCATCGACGCGATGATCGACCTGCCGTTCGCCTTGCCCACCGCCGTGGCCGGTATTGCACTGACGGCGTTGTATGCGCCGACCGGCCTGGTCGGCCAGTTCGCCACCGACCTGGGTTTCAAAATCGCCTACACCCCGCTGGGCATCACCCTGGCGCTGACCTTCGTGACGCTGCCGTTCGTGGTGCGCACGGTGCAGCCGGTGCTGGCCGATATCCCCCGTGAAGTCGAAGAGGCCGCCGCCTGTCTCGGTGCCAAGCCGTGGCAGGTGTTCCGCCACGTCCTTGTGCCGGCGTTGTTGCCGGCCTGGTTGACCGGCTTCGCCCTGGCTTTTGCCCGTGGCGTGGGTGAGTACGGGTCAGTGATTTTCATCGCCGGCAACATGCCGATGAAAACCGAGATCCTGCCGCTGCTGATCATGGTCAAGCTCGACCAATACGACTACACCGGCGCCACCTCCATCGGCGTGCTGATGCTGGTGGTTTCCTTCGTCCTGTTGCTGCTGATCAACCTGCTGCAGCGGCGCATCGAAACCCCATAAGGAGGCGCGAACATGTCCCAATCGTCTATTTACGCGGCCTCCACCAACGCCGCCCGCCGCGGCAGTGCAACATCGCGGCGAGTCCTGATCGGTCTTGGCTGGTTGATCTTTGCGCTGTTCCTGCTGCTGCCGCTGTTCATCGTAGTCTCCCAGGGGCTGAAGCTGGGCCTGGGGGCGTTCTTTGCCGCAATCTTCGAACCCGATGCCCTGTCGGCGCTCAAGCTCACGGTGATCGCGGTGCTGATCTCGGTGCCGCTGAACCTGGTGTTCGGGGTCAGCGCCGCGTGGTGCGTGAGCAAATATTCATTCCGTGGCAAGAGCATGCTGGTGACCCTGATCGACCTGCCGTTCTCGGTGTCGCCGGTGATCGCCGGCCTGGTCTATGTGCTGATGTTCGGTGCCCAGGGCCTGTTCGGGCCGTGGCTGTCGGATCACGACATCCAGATTGTGTTTGCGCTGCCGGGCATCGTGCTGGCGACGATCTTCGTCACCGTGCCGTTCGTGGCCCGTGAGCTGATCCCGCTGATGCAGGAGCAGGGCACCCAGGAAGAAGAAGCCGCGCGGCTGTTGGGTGCCAATGGCTGGCAGATGTTCTGGCATGTCACCGTGCCGAACATCAAGTGGGGGCTGATCTATGGCGTGGTGCTGTGTACCGCCCGGGCCATGGGCGAATTCGGCGCGGTATCGGTGGTGTCCGGGCACATTCGCGGGGTCACCAACACCCTGCCTTTGCACGTCGAGATCCTCTACAACGAATACAACCACGTGGCCGCGTTCGCTGTGGCGAGCCTGTTGCTGATCCTGGCGCTCTTCATCCTGCTGCTCAAGCAGTGGAGCGAAAACCGAATCAACCGCCTGCGCGCCAGCGCCGCGGAGGAATAAGTCATGTCGATCGAAGTTCGTAACGTCAGCAAGAATTTCCACGCCTTCAAGGCCCTGGACGATATCAGCCTGGACATCCAGAGCGGCGAGTTGGTGGCCCTGCTGGGGCCGTCGGGTTGCGGCAAGACCACTTTGCTGCGGATCATCGCCGGCCTCGAAACCCCGGACCAGGGCAACATCGTGTTCCACGGCGAGGATGTTTCCGGCCACGACGTGCGTGATCGCAACGTCGGTTTCGTATTCCAGCACTATGCCCTGTTCCGCCACATGACGGTGTTCGACAACGTTGCCTTCGGCTTGCGCATGAAGCCCAAAAACCAACGCCCGAACGAAAGCCAGATCGCGACCAAGGTCCACGAGTTGTTGAACATGGTGCAACTGGACTGGCTCGCCGACCGTTACCCCGAACAGCTTTCCGGCGGCCAGCGCCAGCGTATCGCCCTGGCCCGCGCCCTGGCGGTGGAGCCCAAGGTGTTGCTGCTGGACGAACCCTTCGGCGCCCTCGACGCCAAGGTTCGCAAGGAACTGCGGCGCTGGCTGGCACGGTTGCACGAGGACATCAACTTGACTTCGGTGTTCGTGACTCACGATCAGGAAGAGGCCATGGAAGTCGCGGATCGGATCGTGGTGATGAACAAGGGTGTGATCGAGCAGATTGGCTCACCGGGCGATGTCTACGAAAACCCGGCCAGCGACTTTGTGTATCACTTCCTCGGCGACTCGAACCGCCTGCACTTGGGTGAGGATAGGCATGTGCTGTTCCGCCCCCATGAAGTCTCGCTGTCGCGTTCGGAGCTGGAGGATCACCACGCCGCCGAAGTGCGCGACATTCGCCCGCTGGGCGCCACCACCCGGGTGACCCTGAAGGTGGAAGGCCAGAGCGAGCTGATCGAAGCTGAAGTGGTGAAGGACCACGACAGTCTGGTGGGCCTGGCGAAGGGCGAGACGCTGTTCTTCAAGCCGAAGGTCTGGCAGAAAGTCGCTAACCTCTAGGATCAAAAGCATCGCGAGCAAGCTCGCTCCCACAGTAGAACTTCAGTGAACACAATATTTGTGTACCTATGAAAATCCACTGTGGGAGCGAGCTTGCTCGCGATGGCGCCCTCACTGACACCCCGAGCCGAATCCGAATAACCCCGCTTGGCCTTGCTTCGATCGGTTCTACTTCTGCACCTGGCCTTGAACCAAACCCTACCTAGACTCTGACTTGCCAGGAGGCAGTAAGAGTCCAATGACGGACCGGTGTTATCTCCTGGCGCCCTGATGCCAAGGAGATAAAGCATGAGAATGGAAGTCAGTCGGCATGGCCCGTTTGGCTGTGCCTTGCTAAGCGTTTTATTGAGCCCATCCGTCAGCGCCACCCCCTCGTTGTCACCGCAGATACCCTTCGATGTCACGGTTGTCGAGGAACATCCCACGCTGGCCAGCCTTCAGCGCGATTTCGATGACCTGTCATGGCAGACCTTCATTGCCCTGAACTGGCCGGCGCTGGACAACGGCAATCCCAATACCGGTACCCCCATCGGCAAACAGGATGGGGCAACGGTGTGGGAAAGCTGGAAAGAGAGCTACCAGATCTTCCGGGCCAAGGGTCAGGCGCCGTTGGCCTGGGACGCGCCGGCGACGCTTCCCGAAGCGTGCAAGTCGCTCAACCCCGGGCGCCTGTTGCAGCAGATGGGCAAGGTGCCCGATGTACTGGATGAGTTTATCCAGCCTTTCGAGAGCGGTCCGCTGGTGGATCAGAACGGGGCCTATACGCGCAACGAAATCGTGGTCAACCAATCGATGTTCAATTCCATTGTCGACAATGGTCTGTACAGCATCGAAGGCCAGCAGAAGTTTTTTGCCGCAAACCCGACCAACGCCGTGGCTTTCAGTTGCGGCTCGGCCAAGACACAGGACGTCGGCGCGCTGATGGTGAAAGCATCGTGGAAAGTGCTGGGCGCCAATGATCGTCCGCAGGATTTTCACACCGTCGATGCGCTGGTCTATACACCGGGAAACAGCGACCCGAGCAAAGGACCCATTGTCGGGGAGTCGTGCAAGTCCGAACCGGTGGGGTTGGTGGGACTGCACATCGTTCACAAGACCGACAGCGCCGCGCAGTGGGTCTGGTCGACCTTTGAACATGTAAAAAACGTACCCGAACAGACCACCCCCCCGGCCCAACGGGTGGGACCTTATCTGTTCTACAACGCTGCCAGCCAAAGCGATATCAACCAGCCGCCGCCCCGGCCATGGAACCCGGCGGTCAAGGCAACACCCTCGCAGATCGTGCGTGAGATACCGCTGACCGAAGCCACCAAAACCCTGAACGCCACCTATCAAGCCCTGTTGCGTACAGTCAACCCACAGAGCGTCTGGGCGAACTATCAATTGATCAGTACCCAGTGGCCGTCGGCACCACAGCCCAACTGTCAGATATCAGCCGCCAACCCGCTGGGCAATCCTGCCCCGTTGTTCCTGGCCAACGCCACGCTGGAAACCTACATCCAGGGCACCGTGCCCCAAGCGTCTTCCAGTTGCATGGCGTGTCATGGCAATGCGGCTACCCATGTCACCGAATCGCCGCGCACCAGCTTCGCGGATTTCACCTATTTGCTCGAACGCGCGCAGTCCACGACTGGACAAGGAGTCAAGCATGAGCAGTGAACTGGAAAATTTCGTAGGCCTTTCATCGGTCCTGACTGGCATTTCCACTGAGCGATTGGCACCGGCGATCGACCAGGTGGGTTTGCCTCCGCTGTTTCTTGAATTCATCACGCCAAGAATCACGCCTGATGTGCTCAGTACATTGCTGACTCAATACGCCAACCTGGCGGGGGACAATCAATCCCCGGATCAGATCGCCCAAGCGGTATTGATGGACGGAGCGCTACCGGCCGACACGCAGACCGCCAAAGCCGCGCGTTCGATCATGAAGCTGTGGTTGCTGGGCGTCTGGTACCAACCCTATGACGCGGCGAGTTTCAAAAAGGATGAGCAGACGGTGGTGTCCGACCAGGCTTATATCAATGGATGGGCCTGGAAAGCCGCCCAGGCTCATCCCATGGGCTACAGCGAGATGTTCTTCGGCTACTGGAACACGACGCCGCCCAGCCTTGAGGATTACACCGGGGTAGTCGCCAACGCGCAGCAAGGAGCTTCGTCATGAGTACCGAACAAGCAGAGGTGGTCATCGTTGGTGCGGGCCTGGCCGGTAGCATCATTGCCTATCAGTTGGGCATGGCTGGCGTGGATGTGCTGGTGCTCGAATCGGGCCCGGAGATCCCTGCCAATCGTACGCAGTATCTGGAGCGCTTCTACACGGCGACCCTGAAAACCCCGGAGTCGCCCTATCCTCCGGTATCGACCCTGGACACACCGCGGGATCCGACCAAGGAAAATGCCCCGCGGGCAACCATCGCCGATCTGATCCTGGGTTGGGACAAACCGGAAATCAGTTACCTGGTGCAGAAAGGCCCGTTGCCCTTCAACAGCACCTATGAACGGGTGGGCGGCGGGACGACCTGGCATTGGGTCGGGACGTGCCTGCGCATGGTGCCGAATGATTTTCGCCTGAAGAGCAAATACGGCGTCGGGGTGGACTGGCCGATCGGCTACGACGATTTGCAAAGTGCCTATTGCCGGGCCGAGGCGGAAATCGGTGTGTCGGCCAATGTCGCCGACCAGGCTTATCTGGGCATGACCTTTCCCGAGGGCTATTCATTCCCGATGCACAGCATTCCGCTGTCACTGGTTGACGGCAGTTTTGTCAGCGCCGTGACCGGGCAGACGTTCGACGGCTTGCCGCTGGTGGTCAGTCCGACCCCGGCGGGGCGCAATTCCCAGCCCTACGCCGGGCGCCGGGTGTGTGCCGGCAATACCAACTGCACGCCGATCTGCCCGATCCAGGCCAAGTACGACGCCACGGTGACCATGAACAAGGCCCGGGCCACCGGCAACGTCCGGGTCATGTACCGGACCGTGGCCAGCAAAGTGACCGTGGGCCCGGACAAGAACATCAATGGCATCGAATTCATTCAATATCAGCTTGGCGAGGGACCGAAGACGGGAAACGGTGTGGCCATCGGGCAGCGTTACGTGATCGCGGCCCATGCCATCGAAACCCCTAAATTGTTGCTCAACTCCAAGACCCCGGACTGGCCCAAAGGTGTGGCCAACAGCAGCGGGCAGGTGGGACGCAGCCTGTCCGACCATCCGATTTACCTGGCGTGGGGGCTGATGCCGGAAGGCAAGACGGTTTTCCCATATCGTGGCCCGGTGTCCACGGCGGGCATCGAGAGCCTGCGTGACGGCGAGTTTCGCAGCCAGCGGGCGGCGTGGCGTATCGAAATCGGTAACGAGGGCTGGAACTGGCCGGTGGGCGACCCTTACGTCACCGTGGCCGATTTTATCGACGGGGCGAACAATAGCCACACCAACCCGTTGCCATCGAAAGAGAACCCGCCGCCGCCCACTGAAGCGCTTTATGGCACGGCGCTGATTCAACGGCTCAACGGCCTGTTCATTCGCCAGTTTCGGATCGGCTTTTTGGTGGAGCAGGTGGAGGCGCATCCCGACCAGTCCGATAGCTACATCGTGCCCTCGACGGACAAGCTCACGGACGGGCTCGGCATTCTTCGACCGGAAATCCACTACGACCTGTCCGATTACACCAAGGAAGGTTTCAGGCAGGCGAAGATACTGGCGAGCCACATCATCAAGGACCTGCTCGGCGCCGTGGAACTGACAGCACCCATTGGCAAAGGAACCTTCAACTACAAAGGCGAAGATTACAGCTTCCAGGGCGCCGGACACCTGATGGGGACCTATCGCATGGGCGATGATCCAGCCAAGTCGGTGGTGGACAAATACCAGCGCAGTTGGGACCACAAGAACCTGTTTCTGGTGGGCGATGGCGTGTTCCCCAGCACGGGCACCTCGAACCCGAGCCTGACGATTGCGGCGCTGTCGTTCCAGGCCGGGGACACCGTGGCCAACGACCTGAAGGCGGTGACCATGCAGGTCCAATCCAACATCGCCTGGCAGGGCACTGGAGTACAGATCAACGGGTTGATACCGCGCGTGGTTCGCTACGTCAGTGGGTTATGGTGCGCGAGTCCGCAGGGCGGCAATGTCGATGGAAACGGTGGTTCGCGGCATATCGACTACAGCAGCTATGCCTTGCCCGGTGCGGCCGAAGGCGCCTTGATCGGTCGTGTGGGCAATGGTGGCAAGCCGTTCCTGGTGGGTGATCTGGCGCAGGTTCCCAGCGACCAGCAAGGGGAACTGCAACTGTGCATCAACGATGACCTGACCGGGCAACATGGGTCTGGCTTGAAAGATAACACCGGCGCGCTGACGATACGGGTCGAGTTTGGTGCGCTGTAACTTGAGCGGTAAGGCCTGACTCTTGTGGGAGCGAGCTTGTGGGAGTAAGGCTTGCCCGCGATGCAAACACCTCGGTGTAGCTTGATAGACCGAGGCGATGCCTTCGCGGGCAAGCCTTGCTCCCACAGATTCAGACGGCCGAGCGTTGGTGACGCAAGGCCACGGGCCCGGCGCGTTCTTCAATGGCCCGCTTCAGTTCGCTACGAAGCCCCAGCAGGAAACCCGCCTCCACCACCACGAACAGAGGCCCGACAATCAACCCGGTGAGGTCATCGACGAACGCCGGTTTACGGCCTTCGTAATAGTGACCGACGAACTGGATCACCCAGCCCACCACGAACATCCCCAGGCCACTGCCCAGCCACACCAAGGTGCTTTGCGCGGCGAGCACCTGGCCCAGCCATAGCGCCAGGGCCAGCAGTACCGTCATCAGCACCCCCAGGCGCAACTCAAGGCGTAGATAGAACCAGGCACTGGCTACCGCTATCAGCAGCGCCGGCGACACCAGGACCGCGCCCACCGGCCAACCCGGCCGTGACAGCAGTACGGCGACGGCGACGAAAATCAGCGGAATACCGATGAAGTGCGTGGCGATGTTGCGTGGGTCGCGGTGGTAGGCAGCGTATTGACTGAGATGATCAACGAGGCTTTTCATTGTTGTTCCTCCTGAGGTGATGCCTGCATGATGCCCGGGTTCCACGAGGCGTTCTGTCAGTTAGCCGACACTTGTCCCGGAGTTTCCATGAATACCCATCCCTGGCACTCGCACCTGTTGGCCGGTCACTGGTACAGCCACTTGCCCGCTGAGTTACAGAATAGTCTGTTGGGCATGTCGCGGGTGCGCCGCCTGGTGCCGGGGCATCGGCTGTTTCAGCGCGGTGACCCACCCTGCGGGATGTACGCCGTATTGGAGGGCGCGGTACGGATCGGCGCAGTGAACGAACAGGGCAAGGAAGCGCTGCTCAGTGTGGTGGAAGCCCCCCACTGGTTTGGTGAAATCTGCCTGTTCGATGGCCAGCCGCGCACCCATGACGCGGTGAGCGTGGGCCAGTGCACCTTGCTGCACTTGCCTCAGGCGCCGTTGACGGCGTTTCTGCAAGAACATCCGGTCTATTGGCGAGATATTGCGCGGCTGATGAGCCACAAACTGCGCCTGACCTTCATCAATCTCGAACACCTGAGCCTGATGCCCGCCCCGGTACGTGTTGCCAATCGCCTGCTGATGATCGCCGAAGGCTACGGCGAAATCGAACCGGCGCGACGGGTCTTGCAACTGCCCCAGGAGCAACTGGCGCTCATGCTCTCACTGTCGCGCCAGACCACCAACCAGATCCTCAAGGACCTTCAGGCCCAGGGCATTGTGCAGTTGGCTTATGGTGAGATTGAAATCCTGGATATCGAGCGGTTGCGGGCATTGACCACGATCTGAAGGCCTGTATCGACTGATCCACCGCTATCGCGAGCAGGCTCGCTCCCACAGCGTTGGTGGCGGGCCTGAATGTTGAGTTCACCTCAAGACAATGTGGGAGCGAGCCTGCTCGCGATAGGGCCGGCCCAGCCAACGCAAACCCCTAGCGCAACCCATCCCGAAACTGCCCCGGCGTCATTCCGGTCCAGCGCTTGAACGCCCGGCTGAAGCTGCTGGCATCGGCAAAGCCCAGAAGATAACCGACTTCACTCAGTGAGCACTGCGGGTCGCGCAGGTGCAGCAGTGCCAGGTTTTCCCGACATTCGTTAAGCAGCGTGTCGAAGCGGCAGCCTTCATCGGCCAAATGCCGTTGCAGGCTGCGCAGGCTCAGGTGCATGGCCTGGGCGATGCGCTCGGCGCTGGGTTCGCCTTCGGGCAGTTGGGCCTCGATAGCGGCTCGCACCTTGCGCTCCCAGGTCAGCGGCTGGAGCTGGGCGAGGGTGCGCTTGAGTACCGTCTCGTTGTGTTCAGCCAGCTCCGGATTGGCGTCGTCCAGGTGGCTGTCGAAATCGACGAGGCTGAATTCCAGGCAATCTTGCTCGGCGCCGAAATACACAGGTGAACGGAACACTTTATGCCAGGGGCCGGGGTCCGTCGGTTCCGGGCGCCGCAAGTACACCGCCAGCGGCGCGTAATCGCGGCCCAGTCGGTTGCGACACGTGCGCACGTAAATCGCGGCGAACGCATCGATGGCTTCAAAGGCCGGCGTCGCCCGGCCCTGGGGCACGTCGAGCGTGAAGCGGTATCGGTCTTCGCAGCGGCTCAGTTGCAGCATCAACGCATCGCTGACCACCGGGTGATAACGCACGATTCGCTCAAACACTTCTCGCAAACTGCCGCTGGCCACCAGGGCATAACCCAGAGCGTGGAACGTGGTGGGACTGACGAAGCGCGAAACCCGCAGGCCGATCGCCGGATCACCGCTGGCCTGCACGGCCAGTTCCCACAGGCGCGTGGTGGCCGAGAGCGGATAACGGGCATTCGGGTCGTCCATCAACTGCGGATCGAGCCCGGCCTCCAGGCACAGGGCATGGCTGTCCAGGCCCAACGCATCAAGCTGTTTGCGCAGGGCGCGGGTCCAACTGGCGAGGGAGGTGGGTTCAGTCATGGCGATTGGCGCTTGCGGTCAACAGGTTGGCGTTTACGGCTACCACCCTAGGGGGCATCGCCCGGCAGGATGAGCACATCGATAGAAGAGGATGTAAGCCATGCACGGCACTTGCGCAAGCCCCGAGCGATTGAATGCACAACAGCGATCGGCCCATATTCGCCAGGTAGTCTTGGCCCGAGGCGAAGAACTGCGCCAGCGCTACCCGATCCTGCGTCATCAGGATGCGTTGGGCGCGGGCATCCTGGCGTTCGCCCTGGCCGGGATGGTCGGTTCGGCGCTGCTCTACATCAACGGTCACCTGGCCGGTTGGGCATGCCTGCTGCTCAACGCTTTTTTCGCTTCACTGACCCACGAGCTGGAACACGACCTGATCCACAGCATGTATTTTCGCAAGCAACGCGTACCCCACAACCTGATGATGGGCCTGGTCTGGCTGGCGCGGCCCAGCACCATCAACCCGTGGATCCGCCGCCATTTGCACCTCAATCATCACAAAGTGTCCGGCAGCGAGGCCGACCTGGAAGAGCGGGCCATTACCAATGGCGAGCCCTGGGGGCTGGCGCGCTTGCTGATGGTGGGCGACAACGTGATGTCGGCCTTCATTCGCCTGCTGCGGGCCAAGACCTGGGCGCACAAGCGCAGCATCCTCAAGCGCACGCTGAAGGTGTATTTCCCGCTGACGCTGTTGCACTGGGGCGCGTGGTACGTGTTTCTCGGTTTCCATGGGGCCAACGCTGTCGCCTATTTGCTTGGCACGTCGATTGATTGGTCGCCGACCACGCTGGCAGTGATGCACGTGATCGATATCGCAGCGGTGGTGATCATCGGCCCGAACGTGCTGCGCACCTTTTGCCTGCACTTCATCAGCTCGAACATGCATTACTACGGCGACATCGAGCCGGGCAATGTCATCCAGCAAACCCAGGTGCTCAACCCCTGGTGGCTGTGGCCATTGCAGGCGTTCTGCTTCAACTTCGGCAGTAGCCACGGGGTCCATCATTTCGTGGTCAAAGAGCCGTTCTACATCCGCCAGATGACGGTGCCGGTGGCCCACAAAGTGATGCGTGAGATGGGCGTGCGTTTCAATGATTTCGGCACGTTTGGGCGGGCGAACCGGTTTGTGCGGGAAGAGGGTGTGGTGCGGGAGGAAGGGGATGCGGTGCGGGTTTGACGCAAACAGGTTCGAGAAGTAAAAACCGAACCTTGTGGCGAGGGAGCTTGCTCCCGCTGGGTTGCGCAGCAGCCCCAAAAAAACCAGGGCCGCTTCGCGTCCAGCGGGAGCAAGCTCCCTCGCCACAGAGAATGAGTTACCAAAGAGAACGGGTCAGAACTGGTAACTCACCGTCGCCGCCACGTTGCGTTCTTCGCCCAGGTAGCAGTAGCTCAGGCTGGCGCAGGAGGCGACGTAGGTTTCGTTGGTCAGGTTGTTTGCGTTCAGGCGCACGTCCACGCCTTTCAAGCCGACCTTGCCCAGGTCATACCCCACCGACGCATCGAACAGCGTATAGGACGGCACCTTCATGGTGTTTTCCGCATCGGCCCAGCTGTAGCCGACATAACGTACGCCACCGCCCAGTCTCAGGCCATCGAGCGCGCCGCTGTCGAACTTGTAGTCCGCCCACACCGAAGCCATGTGGCGTGGGGCCTGGGTCGGTGAGTTGCCTTTGTTTTCGATGATGTCGGTGGCGGTGCTCAACGTGCTGATCATCGATTTCGAATACTCGATATCGGTGAAGGTGTAGCTGCCCAGCACTTTGAACTGCTCGGTCAGTTGCAGGTGCGCTTCCAGTTCCAGGCCCTGGGAGCGAACGGCACCGACGGCGCGGTAGAAGTTTTCCTGGGGCAGTTTGGTCGCCAGGTTCTCCTGGTCGATGCGGAACAGCGAGGCGGTGTACAGGTCATCCGTACCCGGTGGCTGATACTTCAGGCCCAGTTCCCATTGCTTGCCATCGGTCGGCGACAGCGGGTTGCCGGCGCTGTCGGCGTAGGAGTTGGGGTTGAACGACTCGGAGTAGCTGACGTACGGCGCCAGGCCGTTGTCGAACAGGTACAGCGCCCCGGCACGGCCAGTGAGCTTGCTGCGTTTGTCGTTGATCTCGGTGCCTTCCGGGCGGCCGAACTCAGCGATGCGGTTTTCATCCGAGGTTTTCACCCAGTCCTGACGCAGGCCCAGGGAGAAACGCCATTTATCCATCTCGATCAGGTCTTGCAGGTAGACACCGGTCTGTTCCAGGCGTCGCAGGTAGCTGGTGGGGCTGAAGTAGGTGATAGCCGAGTTGCCATAGACCGGGTCGAAGGCGTTGATCGGGGCCAGGCTGCCGCTGGTCCAATCCACCACGGTCTTGCGCCGCTGATAGTCAGCGCCCATCAACACGGTGTGCTTGGTCGCCCCGCTGAAAAATTCAGCCTGCAGCATGTTGTCGACGATGAACGAATGCAGTTTTTCTTCGGCACCGGTGTAGTAGCGGTTCAGCTCGTTGCTGGTCGGCGTGGTCCAGCCGTAGGCGTAGACCTGATCATTGGTGACTTGGGAGTCCAGGTAACGGAAGTTCTGCCGGGCGGTGAAGACATCGTTGAAACGGTGTTCGAACTGGTAGCCGAACGACTGCTGATCACGTTCATAGCCATCGACGCCCGGCTCGCCTTCGAAGAAATTTTCCGAGATACGCTTGCCGTTGCGCTGATGCAAGGTGCCGTCGGCTGGCATGCCGCCGTGATAACCCCCGTCGGGGTCGTGCTGCAGGTAGGCCTGAAGTGTCAGCGACGTGTCTTCGGTAAAGTCGATGCTCACCGTGGGGGCGAGGGCAAAGCGCTTTTCCTTGGTGTGGTCGAACTGCGTGTCGGACGTATCCGCCAGGCCCACCAGGCGATAGGCGATGCGTTTGTCGTCATCCACCGGCCCGGTAAAGTCGAAGCCCATGCCGCGTTGGCCCTGGGTGCCGACCGTGGCCTGGATTTGGTGATAGGCCTCGTACAGCGGTTTCTTGCTGGTAAGTGCCACCAGGCCGCCGGGCGAGCTGCGCCCGTAGAGCACCGAGGACGGGCCTTTGAGAATGTCGACCCGCTCAAGGAAGTACGGGTCGACTTGCATGGAACTGTAGGTGCCGCTGTCGCCCATGGACTTGAGGCCGTCGAGGTAGATGTTGTCCACCGAGCCATCGTTGAAGCCGCGCATCGCCACGTAGTCGTAGCGATGGGTCGCGCCGTAGGGGTTGGTCAATACCCCTGGGGTGTAGCGCATGGCCTGGGAGACGGTTTGCGCGCCTTGGTCGTCCATTTGCTCGCGGGTGACCACGGAGACGCTTTGCGAGGTTTCCCGCAGGGCGGTACTGGTCTTGGTGGCGACCTGGCTGTGGGTGGCGTTGTAGCCCGCCATGCTGCCCAAGGCGTTACCCAGGGCAAACCCCTTGATGTCGGTGGTCGGCAGCGCCAACGTGCCGCCCGAGGCCTCGGTTTGCAGCACATAGCTGCTGCCATCCGGGCTGACGGCGGTCAGGCCTGAAGCGCTGAGAAGATGGCTCAGGGCCTGGTCCGTCGAATACTCGCCGTGCAGTCCCGGGGACTGGATACCGCTCGTCTGCTGCGGAGTGCTTGCCAGGGTGATGCCGGCCTGACGAGCGAACTGGTTCAGCACATCGCTCAGGGGGCCGGCGGCAATGTTGTAGCTCTGGCGCGCGGTGGTGACACCGTCTTGCGCCGCGACGGCGAACATTGGCACGGCGCCCGCACTCAACACCGTGCAGAACAGTGCAGCACGGATGGCATGGCGCAACAGGCCTGTTTGCGAGGAGCAGCCAAAGGGGGTGTTGAGGTTTACGCACTCAGTCATTGTGGGTTTCCGTTGGAGTCGCTAAGGGCAGATAAGCGTTGCTTACTGTCCTAGCCGGACTTGCGCGCAAAACCCGCCAAAAAAAATCAGACCGATTCCTGCACCGTGACCCACCAACGGGTTCGATAGCGTAATTGAACGGGGAGCGTGCGCGGCAGGACGGCCAGCAACCTGTCGGTGTCTTCCAGGCGGAAAACGCCTGACAAGCGCAGGTCCGCAATCGACGCGGCGCATTTCAGATAGCCCTGGCGGTAACGTCCTACCTCGTTGAGGAAGTCCTCCAGACGCATGTTGCGCGTCACGAGCAAACCCTCCGCCCAGACACCGATGTCCATATCCAGCGGCGGCGCCATGGTCGCTGTCGATGAGCTGAGCAGATAGCTCTGCCCGGCGCTCACCTGTAGCGGGGCACCATCGGCGCCACGGTGCGAAAGGATCGCGACCCTGCCACGGGTGACGCTCAGGCGTGTGCAGGCATTGTCCTGCCGCACCACGAAGCGCCCGTCCAACCCTTCGAACAGGCCATGTCGGCTGCGCACCAGCAGCGGCCGCTCGGGATCGCGACCGCAGGTGAGCATGATTTCACCTCGCGTCAGGCTGATCAGGCGATGCTCGGTCGTGTAGTCCAGGTCGGCGGCGCTGTCAGTGTTCAGTTCAAGCCGCGTACCGTCGGGCAACTGGAAACCTCGATGTTCGCCGGTGGCAGTGGCGAAATCCGCGCTCCACGGCTGCCAGCCCAGGTCCTTGCCCAGCCAGGCGGCGGAGCCTATCAGCGCCACCCCCGACAACAGTTTCAAGGCCTGGCGCCGACCGAGTCGCTGGGCGCTGTTTTCCAGGGTGTCGAGAGCGACGTGGGCGCCGGGGACCGCCCGCAGGTTCGAGGTCAACTCACTGTGCAGCGCTTGCACCCGCTGCCAGGCCAATTCGTGTTCGTGATGGGCGGCGCGCCAGACCTCGCATTGTTGGCGCAAGGCCGGATTGGCAGCATGGTTGCGCAGGCGCAGCAGCCAGTTGATCGCTTGCCTGACTACCTGTTGGGATGGGCCGCTGCGTCGATTCAACACGTTATCCACAGGCTCAGCTTTCATAGCGCAACACATAGCAGTGATACAGCGCATCGGCGACGTATCGTTCCACCGAGCGCAAGGAAATGCCCATCTGCTCGGCAATCTGCTTGTACGTCAGGCCTTCGCACTGGGCCAACAGAAATGCCCTGCGCACTTTCGGCTTCAGGCCCTCGAGCATTCTGGCGATGGCTTCCAGCAGCTCCAGGATCAAGGCCTGGGCTTCGGTGTCGGGGGCTTGGGCGGGTGGCAGGTGGGCGATGGATTCCAGGTAAGCGCGTTCGATTTCTTCCCGGCGCCAATGATCGATCACCAGGCCTTGGGCGATGGTGCGTAGAAAGGCGCGGGGCGACTTGAGCTCCAGGCGTTCGGTGCGTTGCAGCAGGCGCACGAAGGTGTCCTGGGCCAGGTCCGCTGCGTCGGCAGCATTGCCCAAGCGGCTGCGCAGCCATGTGTGAAGCCAGCCGTGATGGTTGCTGTAGAGCGTCTGTACTGCAAACTCGGGAGATGACATGAACGCGAAGGCCTGGATGTCACAAATGATAATAGGTCGCATTGTCATCAGGGGTCAGTGAATTTGCAACCACCGTTCGACGCACCGTGTCCTTCCGTCGCCCATTTGTTTAAAGGGCTCATATTTTTTTAACTTTTGCCGACAGCGTTATATGCGTGCACCAAAGTGGAGCAGATCACAAGTCCGCCCGCGCTGTGACATGAATGCTGCAACCGGAATGCACCCCCACTCCCTGCATAAGAAGCCTGTCGATGAATCTGAAGTTCAGCCATAAAATCCTTCTGGCCGCCTCTGGTGTGGTCGTTCTGGCTTTTGCCCTGTTCACGCTCTACAACGACTACCTGCAACGAAAAACCATTGGCAGCAGTCTCGAATCCTCCATCCAGCAGTCCGGCGACCTGACGGCCAGCAGCGTCCAGAACTGGATGAGCGGCCGGGTGCTGGTGCTGGAAAACCTGGCGCAGAATATTGCGCACCAGGGCGCGGGTGCCGATCTGCCGGGGCTGGTGGATCAGCCGGCGCTGACGTCGAATTTCCAGTTCACCTACGTGGGTCAGGCCAACGGCGTCTTCACCCAGCGCCCTGACGCAAAAATGCCCGACGGCTACGACCCGCGCCAGCGCCCCTGGTACAAACAGGCAGTCACCATCGATCAAACCATGCTGACCCCGCCCTACCTGGCTGCGGTCGGCGGCCTGGTGGTGACCATCGCCCTGCCGGTGAAGCACAACGGTGAGCTGCTCGGTGTGGTGGGGGGCGACCTGAGCCTGGAAACCCTGGTGAAAATCATCAACTCCGTGGATTTCGGCGGCATCGGCCATGGGTTTCTGGTCAGCGGCGACGGTCAGGTAATCGTCAGCCCGGACAAGGACCAGGTGATGAAGAACCTCAAGGACATCTACCCCGGTACGCCAGTGCGCATCGAGAAAGGTATCCAGGAGGTTGAGCTCAATGGGCAGGACCGCATTCTTTCGTTTACCCCCGTCGCGGGCCTGCCGAATACCCAGTGGTACATCGGTCTGTCGATCGACAAAGACAAGGCCTACGCACCGCTGAGCCATTTCCGTACCTCGGCGCTGATTGCGATGTTTGTGGCGGTGGCGGCCATTGCGTTGTTGCTGAGCCTGTTGATCCAGGTGTTGATGCGTCCATTGACCACCATGGGGCGCGCCATGCAGGACATCGCCCAAGGTGAAGGCGACCTGACCCGGCGTCTGGTGGTCCAGGGCAAGGATGAGTTCGGTGAGCTGGGCAGCTCGTTCAACCAATTCGTGGAGCGGATTCACGCGTCGATCTCGGAGGTGTCTTCCGCCACTCGACAAGTGCATGACCTGTCGCAGCGGGTGATGACTTCGTCCAATGCCTCGCTCGTTGGCTCCGACGAACAGAGCGCCCGCACCAACAGCGTGGCAGCGGCCATCAATCAGTTGGGCGCCGCGACCCAGGAAATCGCCCGCAATGCCGCCGACGCCTCGCAACAGGCCAGTGGTGCCAGCGAGCAAGCCGATGACGGACGCCAGGTGGTGGAAAAAACCATCCAGGCCATGACCGAGCTGTCACAGAAGATCAGCCTCTCGTGCACCCAGATCGAAACCCTGAACGCCAGCACCGACAACATCGGGCACATCCTGGACGTGATCAAGGGCATCTCTCAGCAAACCAACCTGCTGGCGCTGAACGCTGCCATTGAAGCGGCCCGTGCCGGTGAAGCCGGGCGCGGGTTTGCGGTGGTGGCCGATGAAGTGCGCAACCTGGCGCACCGCACCCAGGAGTCGGCGGAAGAAATCCACAAGATGATCACCTCGCTCCAGGTCGGTTCCCGTGAAGCGGTGACGACGATGAACGCCAGCCAGCTTTCCAGCGAAGAAAGTGTGGAAGTGGCCAACCAGGCGGGTCTGCGGCTGGTCAGCGTGACGCAGCGCATCGGTGAAATCGACGGCATGAACCAGTCGGTGGCTGCGGCCACCGAAGAACAGACCGCCGTGGTGGAAACCCTCAACATGGATGTCAGCCACATCAACCTGCTGAACCAGCAAAGCGTCGCCAACCTCAATGAAACCCTGAAGGATTGCGATGCCCTGTCGCAACAGGCCAATCGGCTGAAGCAGTTGGTGGACAGTTTCAAGATCTGATCTCAGCCGACCTCACCGCCAACCGTGCCGCCGCCATCGCGAGCAGGCTCGCTCCCACAGGGGATTGGCGGTGTGACTGGATCTTGCTGCCAACCGAAATCAGTGTGGGAGCGAGCCTGCTCGCGATGGCGACAGCACAGCCAACATCATCGCCAGCTGACCCACCGCTTTCGCGAGCAAGCCCGCTCCCACAGGGAATCGGCGGTGGGACTGGATCTTGCGGCCAATCGAAATCAGTGTGGGAGCGAGCCTGCTCGCGATGGCGACAGCACAGCCAACATCATCGCCAGCTGACCCGCCGCTTTCGCGAGCAAGCCCGCTCCCACAGGGGATTGGCGGTGTGACTGGATCTTGCGCCCAACCGAAATCAGTGTGGGAGCGAGCTTGCTCGCGATGACGGCGGCACAGCCAACATCATTGCCAGCTGACCCACCGCTTTCGCGAGCAAGCCCGCTCCCACAGGGAATTGGCGGTGGGACTGGATCTTGCGGCCAATCGAAATCAGTGTGGGAGCGAGCCTGCTCGCGATGGCGACAGCACAGCCAACATCATCGCCAGCTGACCCGCCGCTTTCGCGAGCAAGCTCGCTCCCACAGGGGATTGGCGGTGTGACTGGATCTTGCGGCCAACCGAAATCAGTGTGGGAGCGAGCCTGCTCGCGATGACGGCAGCACAGCCAACATCATCGCCAGCTGACCCGCCGCTTTCGCGAGCAAGCCCGCTCCCACAGAGAATCGGCGGTGGGACTGGATCTTGCTGCCAATCGAAATCAGTGTGGGAGCGAGCCTGCTCGCGATGGCGACAGCACAGCCAACATCATCGCCAGCGGACCCACCGCTTTCGCGAGCAGGCTCGCTCCCACAAGGTTTACTTGAACATCACTTGCACATTCCCCATCGCCTCATCGGCAAACCCTTGCAGGAAATCTCGGAAGCCGGACGGGGTATGGGCATCGGTGTGGTCGGCGATGATGGTCCAGGTGGCGCGGCAGCGGTTGTCCGCCAGGGGCTCGACGCGCATTGCCGCCCACAGGTTATCGATGCCCAGGGTGTTGTAGATCAGCGTCCAGGTCATGTGCATGGCCTGGTCATCATGGCTGTTGAGCTGTTCCACCACCAGGTTCTGCCCGTCGCGGAAAAACTTCTTGCGCAGGGACCTCACGCCCTCGCCGGTCGTTTCGATGTGCTCAAGTGCCGGGATGAATCGATCGAACCTTGCAAAATTGCCCACCACTGCCCAGACGCTCGCCGCGTTGGCGGGTACTTCCACTGAAGTTTCGACCTCGCAGGCGTGGGGGTTCTTGATCAAGGTGTCGGGTTGAAGTGCATTCATGGTCTTGCTCCTTTTTTTACAGTTGAGGGGTGCTTCAGATGAAATCGATGGCCTTGAGGTAATCAGCGCCGCGGCGCAGCAAGGCCGGGGATTTTTCCGGGTAGCGGGCACCCATCTGCCGTACACCGGCCCGGGCATTGGCGTGGTTGATCAACGAGATGTCGCCGATGTCTTCCTCGAAACCGTTGAGGTAAAAACCCAGTACGCCGAACAGCGCATTGTCAGCATCGACTCGGCCCAGTTGCCGTTGCCAGTCGGCGACGCTGACCAGGGAAAATTCCCGGCCGCTGTCACGAAACGACGCCACATAGGCGTCCCAGCTCAAGGGTTCGGGGTTGTGCAGGTTGAATACCGCCTGCGTCGGCTGATAACGACTGGCGTGGAAGGCGATGAAGCGCGCCAGGAAGTCCACCGGCATCAGGTCGAAGTTGAGGGACAGATCCGGCACCTGACCGAGCTGGATCGAGCCCTTGAGCATCAACATCAACCGGTTCTTGTGGGGCTGGCAGACCCCGGTCAGGCTGTTGAAACTGATGTTGCCGGGGCGAAACAGATTGACCCACACCCCGCGATCCCGAGCGCGCTGCAGGATCCGTTCGCCGACCCATTTGGACAGGTTGTAGCCGTTCTTGATGTAGATCGGCGGCGTCTCTGCGGCGGGCTGCTCCAGGACCTGGCCGTCGGCATCCAGCGCACTGGACGCCGACAGCGTAGAGACGAAGTTGAAGATCTTCTTGCTGCGCCCTTCACACAGGCGCAGGCATTCGAAGATCGGCTCCACGTTGTCCCGCGCCAAAGACTCGTAGTCGAGCACATGATTGACGTGGGCGGCGTTGTGCACCAACGCGCCGAAGGTGCGGTCGATGCGGGCATAGACGTCGTCTGGCAAACCCAATTGCGGTTGGGTGATGTCGGCGGCGTAGACACTGACGCGGCTCAGGTCCAGGTGGTTCAGCCGATTGTCCCGCAGGGCCTGGGCAAAGCGTTCGGCCGCGCTTTGTCCACCGGACTCGCGCACCAGGCACGCGACTTCGGTGGCGCCCCAGGCCAGCAAGGCCTCGACGATGTGTACCCCAAGAAAACTGTTGGCGCCGGTCACCACCACCTTGTGCACATCACCACACCGGCTGACAGGCAGGGGATCGAGGTTGAGTTCCGCTTGCGCATCGATCAAGGCCTGGGGGCTGAGGGTCGATGTGCTGTTTTGCGCAGGATCGTCCAGTAACTTCGCCAGCGTGATCAGCGTAGGTGCTTCGATGAAGCGATTGATCGACAGGCTGCGCCCGAAGGCTTCGCGGACCCCCAGCAACAGTTGTGACAGCAGGATCGAATGGCCACCGAGATTGAAGAAGCTTTCATCGGTGGCGATGTCGTCGACCGGCAGCTCCAGCAACTCGGCCCACAGTTGCCGCAGCTGCGTTTCCAGAACGTTCTGCGGCTGGCGCCGATGGCTGCCGACCTGCACTTGCACCGCCGTGGCGAGCAAGGCCCGGCGATCGACTTTGCCATTACTGGTGTAGGGCAGGCTGGGCAATTGCACGTAGGCCGCCGGGTGCATGTAGCTGGGCAGCGCGTTTTGTACATGCTCGCGCAAAGCCTGAAGGGCAGCGCCGGCCCGCTCTTCCCGAGGGTGAACCAGAAACGCCAGGATCCGCCGTCGGTCATCGACCCCCACCGCTACTTGGCGAAACAGCTGGCTGTCGCGCAGGCAATGCTCGATTTCCTCGGGTTCGACCCGAAAGCCACGGATCTTCACCTGGTTATCGCGCCGACCACACAGTTCGATGCCGTGGTCGGTCCATTGGGCGATATCGCCCGTGCGATAAACCCGCAGCGTTGCCCCGCCAGGCAGCGTCAGGTTGAGGTAGCGGCTCGCGGTCAACGTCGGGTCGTTCAGATAGCCGAGGCCGACCCCAGGCCCGGCGATGTACAGCTCGCCCGGTGTGCCTTGGGGCACCGGTTGCAGCTGCTCATCCAGAATCAGCACCCGGCCATTGGCGATGGGCACACCGAGGTTGCGGTTGTTGTCACCGACACCGAATTGCCGGGTGGTGACCAGCACCGTGGTTTCGGTGGGGCCGTAGATGTTGTGGAAACTGCACTGCGGTGCGAGCTGCTCGATCACGAACGGCTCACAGACATCGCCGCCGGTAATCAGGTGTTCCAGCCCCAACGGTGCATCCAGCGGCATCACGCTCAGCAGCGCGGGCGGCAGGAAAGCATGAGTGACACGCTGTTGCTGAATCAGCGCCACCAGTTGCTGCGGGTCGCGACGCTGGTCTTCGCTGGGCACCACCAGCGTCGCACCCTGGATGAAGGTCGGCAGGATATCCAGCAGCGATGCGTCAAAGTTGATGGTGGAGAACTGCAATGCCCGGCTGTCACGCTGTAAGCGGACATAGTCGCTATACCAGGCGCAGAAATGGCTGAGGTTGCGATGACTGAGCAGCACGCCTTTGGGTTGGCCGGTGGTGCCGGACGTGTAGATCGCCACGGCCGGTTCGTCGCTGTCCACCACGCGGCGGATCAGCGAGGCCGGGATGCCGGGTTTGGGTGAAGGCAGCTTGCGTACATCCAGCGTCGGCAGCGACAGCTCGCCCAGGTCGCTGTCACCGTCGTGCAGCAGTAAGTCGGCGTTGGCGTTCTCCAGGATAAAGCGCCGTCGTTGCGCGGGGTGCTGCGGGTCCAGCGGCAGGTACACCGCCCCGCAACCCAGCACCGCCAGGATAGCTGCGTACAACTGTGCGGACTTGGGCAGGCAGACACCAATCACTCCAGGTTTTGCCCCGGCCAGTTGCTTGAGCATCGGCTCCTGCAAGCGCAACGCCAGACTGCGCAAGGACTTGTAGTCGACAAGCTGACCGTCGACCCACAGGGCCGCTTGCGTACCGTCATTGAGCATGCGCTGCTCGATGTCATGCATGACCGGCACTTCGGCTGCAGCCAGCAGCCAAGGCACCGCGGGCCGATTGAGGTGGTGTTCGAAGGCCAGCGGCTCCAACACATCCAGTCCCTGCAACGATTCATCGCAGGCGTCGGTCTGCACCGTCGGCCAGTGATCGAAGCAGGCTTCGTCCCGGGAAAGCTGGCTGACCAGTCGCGCACCGTGCTCGACCACCGCCGCCAAGGCGCGCAGTCGCAGAGACTGGCCGTTGCCGCAGCCTTGCGGGGCGATCACTTCCTGGGACAACGGCCGATGCGCGCTGTCGCGGAAAACCACCACCGGCTGTGGCAATGCCTGGCCGGGAAAAGCCTGGAGCGCCACACGCACCTGAAGGTTTGAGCGGGCGTCTAGGGTGCAGGGCAGCGTCCCGTCATCAATCAACAGGTCTACCGCTGTGTGGTGGTTCGCTGATTCAAGATGCACAACACCGTGGCCGTGCAGTTCGAGCTCCTGGGCCAGGTCGGTCATGGCCTGGCTTGTGCCAGACACGGCAATTTCGAGGCGTCTCATGGGCGGATCCTCATGGGGTCAGGTAGTCGGCCAGGGCGTCACGCACGCAGGGGGACGCCAGCATCGAGCTGCTGCGAAAAAAGCGCGTGATATTGCCCACCAACGGGTGAAAACGATTGATGGGATACGCCAGCGCACTGGCCTCTTCGCGCAATGACTGGCGCACCGATTCGTCGACGGGCAGGTGTGCGATCAGCTGGAAATCGAACGCCTGTTGCAGATCGCTCGCCAGGTACTGGCTGATGAAGCCGGGCATCAGTCGCGCAATCGCATCGCGGTCAGCTTCGGGCGCGCTGCGCCAGTAGATTTGCACCAGGCGCGTCCAGAATCCGGAGTGCCGTCCCTCATCCAGCAAGTGGTCGGCCATCAGGCCCTTGATCGACGCCTTGACCGAATCATCCCGGGCGAATGCCGCCACCTCGTTGGTCACGGTGTTCTCGGCAATGGCGATGCAGATCAGCTCCACGGCGCTGAGCAAATGCTCCGGTGCCTGGGCCAGCGTCGCCGGGATGGCGCGGCTGAGCTCGATCTGATCGGGCAACGGGATCGGCGCAATGCCAGTCATGTCGATGGTCTGCTGCATGAAGTCCATCGCCACCAGTGCGTGATAATCCTCGTCTACTACCACCGTCATTGCGTCGTAGCGGCAGGCGAACGGGAACTCGATGCCGAAGCTGTTCTTGGCAATGCGCCGGGCGGTGTGGTCCACCAGCTCGGTCTCGAAGATCACCACATCGTTGATGAACTTGTAGAGGCTCTGCACCAGCACAAAATCGCGCAGTTGCGGGCAGTGGCTGAGGAAGGTCTGGCTGTGCACCAGAGGCTGACGGCTCATGGGGAAGATCAACTTGTCGTCGTCTTCGACCCGGCGCCGTGGCCGGGTGCGGATGGTCGCGCGGCTTTCCCAGGCGTCGGCGAAGGATTGGTATTCGACAGCGTTCATGGCGCCACCTGCGCAAGCGGTTGGGCCATGCTCTGGCGTAACCCGTCCCACAGCGCGGTGCGGCTTTGGACGGCGGCGAGTGCAGCGGCCAGCACCTCGGTTTCGCGCTGCGGGTCGCCATCGATCAGTCGGGCCAAGAGTTTTTCCGCTGCCGGGCCGTGGTCCTCGGAATCCACTTCGATGTGCCGCTGCAGGTAATAACGAAACGTCGGCGCCTGATCCAGGCCGATGCCCCAAGCGTCCAGCATGCGCTGGAACATCTGCGGGATGACGCTCTCGCGGCCATGCACGAAGGCGGCGGCCACGCTGTGGGCCGGTGCGTGCAGCGCCGTTTGCAGTGTCTGGCGGACGAACCGGGCCGCCGCCGGCTCCACTTCGACGCTCTCCAAGGCTGTTTCGGGACTGACGCCTTCCTGTTGCAAGGTGATGAACTGCTCAATGGCGCGAGTATCGGCGCCAACCTCGCGCATGGCGTCCAGGTACAGTTCGAAATGGCTGCAATAGCCGGCTCCGGGGCGGTCATCCGACTCCTCGCCCAGGACGATTTCGTTGATCAAACGTGCAGCGTGTGGGTCGGCCGGCGGTAACCAGGGCAAGTGGACACAGGTCAGCTCCCGTTGCAGCCGTTTGGTCAGTGACATGAAATCCCACACGGCAAAAACATGGCTTTGCATAAAGCGGCGCAGCAGATCGATTGATGTTATTTCAGAAAAAACCGGGTGTTGGCCAAGGGCGTGTTTTTTCAGAGATAGTTGTTCTTTGGTTGGCTGCATCGGAACGTCCTCATCAATGTTGTTTGTTCGGAAAAGTCACCCGGGCTTTAATAAAAGCGAGCGGGTGCCTGAACCGGAGTCCATAAGTTTCGAAAGTATTGAAGTGCTCGTCTTAACTACGCATTCATGGCGTGCGGGCAAGGTTTTTCGGACCTAAGCCATAAATGTAAGCGGTCGATAACAACTCGACGGATAAAAAGCTAATACACCGAACAAGTAAGCGGCAAGTGTTTTTTTAATTATTTAAATGGGGTTATTTATTGGGCGCGAAGAGGGGTATTAAAACTTTTAATATAAGTTTTATTCAGGCGAAGCCGCTCCTTCCGATAGAGAAGTATCAGAATCGAAGAAGTTGAGTGAATGCCTCACTCGGAGCACTTCAGGGGACAGGGAAATAAGAAGTTGTTGTTTTATGGGGGGGACATCGGACGGACTTCCGATCATCCCGCCGGTTGGGCGGTGCTCCTTGCGTGTTGGCTTCGATTCGCCTGGCTGCGGCCAGGCGCTGACTTCTTCAGGTCTGTTTTTTAATCGACAAACGCAAGAGTGGGCCCAAATCGATGGCAGTGCCATTGAACTGATGGGGGCGACAGGGCGCGGCTACGCTGCGGCCTCGTCGGGCGGGCGAGAAACCGTGTAGGAGGGATGTGTAAGAAAGTGATGCGCCCCTCGGGGCGCGAGGGGCAGGTCAACGGCTTGGTTGTTGTTCCAGATAGCGACGGATGGTGACGCAGGCTTTTTCCAGATGCAGCTCCAGCAGGGCAACCGCTCTGTCGATGTCCTGGGCCGTAGCGGCCTCCAGCAGCGCGCGATGATCGTCCTGGGTCAGTTTGCCCAAGCCCATGGACGACAGATGAAAGCGCAAGAAGCGTTCTTCCTCATTGAGCTCGCGCTCGATCAGGTCCAGCAGTTTACTGTTGGGTGCCTTGTGATAAAGCGACATGTGAAACAGCCGGTTGAGCCTGCCGATTTCAGCGTGGTCGGTCTGGGCTTCCAGTTGCTCGATGTAATGGGCGGCCATGGCCAGGTCCTCGGCATCGAGGAGGGGAATGGACAGGCGCAATGCGAAAGATTCAAGGACCGAACGCAGGGCGTACGTTTCGATCGCATTGTTGGTGATCAACGGGGCTACCACGGCGCCTTTGTGCTGAACCACATTGAGCAGTGATTGCGCCTCCAGCTGGCGCAAGGCCTCGCGTACCGGCATGCGGCTGACGCCGAACAGGTCGGCCAGTTCCTGCTGGCGCAGGGCGGTGCCGCAGGGCAGGCGCCCGTCGAGTATGGCCTCGCGCAGGGATTCTTCGATGATTGAGCGCGCCTGGGCAGCGGGAATGGGCCCGTTGACCTGGATAGTGCTTAGCGGTTTGGGCTTCTGTGTCACGACAACGCACCCTGACTGGTAGTAACAAAAATTGGATCCAAGCCAACAGTAGTTACAGATTGCCAAGCCGTCAAAACCTCGCGGCCCCGGTTCCTGAACTAAAGTTTAGTCTGCTCGTGGTGATCGCACCTTGCCATTGTCTTTTGCCGGGCCAGGCTTCACCATCCAACGCATTTCCCACGGCCCTTTTTGGACGTATTTCCCTTGGCTGCACCTTTCCCTGTTCCCAGGTCCTTGCGCTGGCTGTGTTCGGCATTGTTGCTGACCGGCCTCATGCTGGGCGGCCTGCAGGCTGACTGGGACTTTGCGCAGATCAGCCGGCGGGCGCAAGCGTTATATGGGCCGTTGGGCGAAGGGCAGCAACGGATCGATGCCTGGCAGCAATTGTTGGCGACCCAGAAGCAGACGCCGGAGCTTGAGCAGCTCAAGGTGGTGAACCTGTTTTTCAACAAACGGGTGCGCTACGTCGAAGACATCGACCTGTGGCGTCAGGTCGATTACTGGGAGACCCCGATCCAGGCCTTGTGGAAAGGGGCCGGGGATTGCGAGGACTACGCCATTGCCAAGTACTTCAGCCTGCGTCGTCTGGGGGTGTCCAGTGACAAGCTGCGCATCACTTACGTCAAGGCGTTGCGGCAGAACCGTGCGCACATGGTGCTCACTTACTACGCAACCCCCGATGCCATGCCGCTGGTACTCGACAGCCTGATCGACGGCATCCTGCCGGCCAGCCAGCGGACCGATCTGTTGCCGGTCTACTCTTTCAATGCCGAGGGATTGTGGCTGCCAGGCGCCAAGGGCAACAAGAAAGTGGGTGACACCAAGCGCCTGTCCCGGTGGCAGGATGTGTTGAAAAAAATGCAGGCCGAAGGTTTTCCGGTCGAGACGACTAACTAGGAGCGCGCGCTCAGATGTCCTTGTTCAAACAGCTGTTGATCGCTATCTGTCTGTTCCTGGTGGTTGCCTTCAGCGGCAGCTTCATGGTCAGTCTGGAAAGCTCGCGGGCCCAGTACGTCAACCAGTTGCGCTCCCACGCCCAGGACGCGGCCACGGCGCTGGCGCTGTCCCTGACGCCGAACATCGACGACCCGGCGATGGTGGAGCTGATGGTCAGTTCGATTTTCGACAGCGGCTATTACGCAACCATCCGTGTGGTCGATGTCGCCACCGACCAAACCCTCGTCGAGCGTACCGGCACGCCCGACGCCGGCAACGTGCCGCAATGGTTCATCAAGCTCATCGGCCTGGAGCCGGCCGGTGGCGATGCGATTGTTAGCCGTGGCTGGGAACAGGCGGCGCGGGTCGAAGTGGTCAGCCACCCGATGTTCGCCCTCGCCAAGCTGTGGCAGAGCGCATTGGGCAGCCTGGGCTGGCTGCTGCTGTGCGGCGCGGTGAGCGCGGTGCTGGGGGCCTTGCTGCTGCGTCGTCAGCTCAAGCCGCTGGATTACATGGTGCACCAGTCCCATGCCATCGCCCGTCGCGAGTTCCTGAGCCTGCCGGAGTTGCCGCGTACCCCGGAACTGCGCCGGGTGGTGCAGGCGATGAACCAGATGGTCGAGAAGCTCAAGGCGCTGTTTCAGGAGCAGGCCGAGCGTAGCGAAAAACTGCGGGTCGAGTCTTATCAGGACAATCTCACGGGCCTGGCCAACCGGCGGTATTTCGAAATGCAGCTCCACGCCCGGGTGAGCAACCCCGAGCAGGCCAGTTCCGGTTATCTGCTGTTGCTGCGGGTCAAGGACCTGGCCGGGTTGAACCAGCGGCTGGGCGGGCAGCGCACCGACCAGTTGCTCAAGGCCGTGGGCGAACAATTACAGCGTGAATGCGCCCGCTACCCTGAAACCCACAACATGGTGACGCGCATCCGCGGTGGGGAGTTCGCCGTGCTGGCGCCGGGGCTGGTGCGCGAGGAAGCGCTGCAACTGGCGCAGAACCTCGAAAGCGCGTTGGCGAGCCTGCATGCCACCGGTGCGACCGATGTGGCTTCGGTGGCCTCCATCGGACTGGCTCCATTCGTCCATGGCGACTCGCCGCAAGCCGTGCTCCAGCTCGGCGACCAGGCCCTTGCCCAGGCCGAAAGCCAGGGCGAACCGGGTTGGGCCTGCCTGGACCACAGCGCCTCGGCCAGCGTCGGTGACGATCATCATGCCTGGCACAATCTGCTCGACCAGGCCTTGAGCAATCAGCGCTTCGAGCTGTACTTCCAGCCGGTGGTGGCCGCCCAGGACACCCAGGTGGTGCTGCATTACAAAGTGCTGTCACGGCTGCTGGACGAGCAGGGCCAGACCATCCCCGCCGGGCGGTTCCTTCCTTGGTTGGAGCGCTTTGGTTGGACCGCGCGTCTGGACCGCTTGATGCTCGAACAGGTGCTCAAGCAAATGGCCGGGCATGACCAGTCCCTGGCGTTGAACCTGTCTTCGGCGACGTTGGCCGATCCGCAGGCGCTGAACAAGGTCTTCGAGATCCTGCGGGCGCATTCCAACCTTGGGCCGCGCTTGACCCTGGAGATTGGTGAAGAGCAACTGCCGGAGCAAGCGGTGCTGGAGCAGTTGACTCGGCAACTGCGCGAGCTTGGTTTCTCCCTGAGCCTGCAGCGTTTTGGTGGGCGGTTCAGCATGATTGGCAACTTGTCGCGGTTGGGGTTGGCTTATCTGAAGATCGATGGCAGCTATATCCGTGCCATTGATCAGGAGAGTGACAAGCGCCTGTTTATTGAAGCGATCCAGCGTGCTGCTCACAGTATTGACTTGCCGTTGATTGCCGAGCGGGTTGAGACGGAGGGGGAGTTGGCGGTGATTCGGGAGATGGGGTTGTTTGGGGTGCAGGGGCAGTTGGTTGGGGAGCCTCGGCGTTGGGGGTGAGACGGCCTTGTATTCTTCTGACTGAGTACATATCCATTGCTGCGGTAACGGCGGCTTATGGTTCCGCCCTTACGGCGGGTCACTTTTGGCAAACGCCCCAAAAGTAACCAAAAGGTCTTGCCCCACCACTCGGCACCTCGCCTAGGCTCGGCATGCCCGAACGCAGGCATTGCTCCGTGGGCCCGCCGCGAAGGGCCATCCATGGCCCAGCGCGGCTATCCCGGCATCCATGCCGGGATGCCCACTACGCAATACCTACGTTCGGCCAGCGTGGTTGACGGGGCCCCAGATCAAAATCAAAAGCGAGGCGGCCTGACAGCCGGCCTGGCTTTGGCGGGTGTACACCAATCAGACTTGTTTGAGCAGAACCTGTGGGAGCAAAGCTTGCTCGCGAGGCGGCCTTATAGCCGACCTGCTCTTGCGGCTGTGCACCATCAGACCAGTTTGAGCAGGATTTGTGGGAGCAAAACTTGTTCGCGATGAGGCCGACACATCCAACATCTTCATCAACTGAACCACCGCCATCGCGAGCAAGCTTTGCTCCCACAGGATGAACGCGGTCATCAGAAAACAGGTCGGCTGTCAGGCCGCCTCGCCAAGCTTTTGATCTGGGACGCCCCGTTAACCACGCTGGCCGAACGCAGGCATTGCGTAGGGGGCACCTCGGCATGGATGCCGAGGTAGCCGCGCTGGGCCATGGATGGCCCTTCGCGGCGGGCCCCCGGAGCAATGCCTTCGTTCGGGCACACCGAGCCTAAGCGAGGTGCCGAGTGGTGGGGCAAAGCGTTTTTGGTTACTTTTGGCGCTTTTCCAAAAGTGACCCGCTGTAAGAGCGGAACCGCCAGTAGCCGTTACCGCAGAAACGGATATACACCCCCTCTAAAAGTCAGGTCCTAGGAGATTTCCTTCGAGTTGTGGCGAACTTGGTGAACTTGTCCGGCGTCTGCCCCGTGGCTAGTCTGGGTTTGTCACTGAAAAAACGGTGACACCGGCGTGCAAGCCGGTTAGAAAGACGCCCAACAATATCACCAGCCACTTATCGTGCATTCGTGCTCATGTTTTATGGCAGCTGTGTGCGGGAGACCTTCGGGTCTGCCGAGGTTTTTGGGCGTTGTCTTACTCGGTCTTGCACACTCGCACATAGCTGCCACCCTTCATCGCGTGCAAGCGAGCCAGGGCGGCTCTGAATTGAATAGGAAGCCCAAACCATGTTCAAAGCTACGCCTAACCCTCCACAGCCCTCATCCAAATCCCGAGTCGAAACCCTGCAAGCAAAAAAACTCGACGAAGCCGCCGAGCGCGCTCTCGACTACTATCTCAAACCCAAACCCGTCGACGAGGCCCAAGCAGGCCAGCTCTTCATCGTATCCCCGAACATCGACACCGAAACCTTACTGGCCAATGCCTCCGAAGACCTGCTGTCCATCAGCGCCATCGCCGCCGACCTGGCTGATGACGTCGACGGCTCGCGCCGCAGCGTGATTCTGGCGATCAGCCGAATGGCCGACGGGGTGCATTTGTTGGTGGAGCGGGCGATGGATCGGCTTGAGGTTCAAACGTCGAACTGACAGGCCTGTGGCGGATTGAAGATGGCCATCGCGAGCAGGCTCGCTCCCACAAGAGGCCTGTTGGCGAATGGAAAATTGCGCCCTGACACAAATCCAATTGTGGGAGCGGGCTTGCTCGCGAAGGCGTCGGCACATCCAACATCATCGCAAACTGACCCACCGCTTTCGCGAGCAAGCCCGCTCCCACATAAGAACTGCGTGACGGCAATATCTGCGACTTGCCCCATCCCCCTGTGGGAGCGAGCCTGCTCGCGATGAGGGCAGCCTCGACACCGATGAACCAGGCTTAGATCAACCCCTTCTCATCATCATCGATCAACCGGCTCAACCCGCCCAAGGCTTCCCGGGCCTGGTTGCGGTCCATCAGCTTGGCCTGGGCCGCGGGGGGCAGGTCGGTGACGCGGATGACGCCTTTGCTGGTCAGCACTTGGATCAAGTCGTCAAGGACCCGGATCATTTCCAAGTCGCTCTGCTTGAGCTGCTTGAGGCTGTTTTCTACCGCCTGGTTGGCGAACCAGTCCTGGATTTCGTGGCTGTCGGCCGGCAGGGTTTCGGTAGCCTCCGCATAAGCGGTGGCTTCCACGCGCACCAGCAGGCCTTGTGCATCGCGTTGCACATAAAACATCGGGCATCCCTCATGTATGAAGCGGCGTCATGCTGGGCAGCATAGGCCAACTGCGCGCGAGTATGGAGGGTGGCGACAAAATCGTCATCCTGGATGCAGCCCGGTACGACCGCCCCTAAGGGCGGCCGTTAAGCCACGGTCAGCTGTTGTTGTGATCGACCTTGATGGTCGGATCACTGCCGGCGATCAACGAGTTCAGGTTGATGTTCGACCAGTTGTTACCTTCCAGCTTGATCGTCACATCAGGGGTGGCCGCTGCGGCGTCGCCCGCGTTGAACTTGCCGGAGGTGCTGACCTGCAGCGACGACACGCCATCGACCGTGCTGATCTTCAGGAAGTTGTCGATGGTGCTGCCGGTTTCGCCCTGCAACAGATCCCGCAGGTCGATCCGGTCACCTTCGCTGGCCTTGAAGTCCTTGATCACGTCGGTGCCAGTGTCGCCGGACTTCCAGACAAAGGTGTCGCCACCCAGGCCACCGATCAGGGTGTCGTTGCCCTGGCCGCCGATCAGCGTGTCGTTGCCTTTGCCGCCGAGCAGGATGTCATTGCCCTTGCCGCCGTTGAGCAGGTCGTTGCCGCCCTGGCCGAAGATGATGTCATTACCGGCACCGCCCAGCAGTGTGTCATTGCCATCGTTGGCACCGGACACATCGAAAGCGTTGTAGTGCTCGGTGATGTACTGGTGCACGTTGCTGGTGGTGACTTTGCTGACTTCCACACCGCTCTGCTGGGCCACGAAGGCCTGAATGGACTGATAACCTTCGCCGGCGATGCCATTGAAGCTCACCAGGTCGCCGAACAGGATGTCGTTGCCGTCTGCCCCGTTGACTGTGTCAGCGCCCGGCAGGGTCGCTTCGGTGTGTCCGATGATGGAGTCGGCCAGGTTCTTGGGATCGATGTTGGTCTGCGGAGTCTTGTCCGAGTCGTAGTCCTTCAGGTCATCCAGCGTCACGCCTTTGTTCAGGCCGATGGCTTCCACGCCAGATACCGAACTCAACAGCGCGAAAGCGCTCAGGGAGTTGCTGGTGGTGGTCGAGCCGGTGCTGCTGCCGGTGCCGTCGCGGTACGACAACTCATAGGTGCCGTCGCCTTGGGCGCGCAATGTGCCCAATTCCTCACTGCTCCAGTAACCGCCCCAGGATTTTTTCCAGGTGAGCAGGGTGAGATTGCCGGATGCGTCGACCTGAACGCGATGCGTGCTGTCGAGCTCGGCGCTGAACGTCTGGCCCAGCTTGTAGTTGGTCGTGGTGATCAGGCTGTCGAGCTTCACGTCGCCATACAAGGTCGGGTTCGTCTGCTCGCCGGACTGATAGTAGGTCGGCTGGCCGTCGGTGATGAAGTACGTCAGGTTCGTCGCGCCGGTGTTGCTCAGGGCTTCGCTGCTCTTGAACCAGTTGGCCGTGGTCTTGAACACGTCCTCGTAGTTGGTACCGCCGCCGGACACCATCGAATCCAGCACACTTTTGAGCAGCGCGAGTGCGTTCGGATCCTTGAGGTTGACCGATACGGTTTTATTCACCTGGCTGTCGAAGTCTGCCAGGAAAATGTTCACCGTCCCGGAGTTGCCGCCCATGCTCTGCTTGAGGGTGTTGAACACCGACGTCAACGAGTCCTTGGCGGCTGTGACGGACGCTGCGCTCATGCTGCCGGAGCTGTCGACCATGAAGGCGATGTTGTAGTTGACGCCTGGCACGACGGTCAGCCCGCCGATGTCGGCGACCACAATGTCGTTGCCGTCGGTGCCGGTGACGTTGTCACTGCCAGAGGTGGCCGTGGCGGAGTTGTAGACCGCCGGATGAACCGTGACCGGTATCTGCGCCGTGGTGGTTGCCGAGCCGCCGAGGGCTTCGGTGGAAGTCGAGGTTACGGTCAGGTTGAACTGGCCGTTGTAGTAGGTCGGTGGCGTCAGGGTCAGGCTGCCCAGATTCCAGCCGGTGACCGAGGCCTCGCCATTGCTGCCCACGGTCGCCGTGTGGCCGGCACCGTCGCTCAGCACGCTGCCTTCCGGGATCCCGCCGATTTTCACGCTCAGGCTTTCGGAGCCGTCGGTATCGGTCAGCGCCGTGGTGATCTTCGACAGGTTCACACTGCCGCCTTCGGCGCCTTCGTTGAGCTTGAAGCCGTCGTAGTAGCCTTCACCATTGGTGCCGTGCAGGTCCGAAACAGTCACGCCCGCATTCACCAGATCAGCCACGCCGGTGTACAGCGGCACGCCGGCACTGCTCAGGTCGGTCGGGGTGCTGCCGTTGACCGACAGGTTCACGTCATAGCTGCCCGGGCCGGTCTGGTTGTGGTGGTAGATGTCCAGGGTGTAGTAGCCGCTGGTGGTCGGGGTGAACGAGCCATTGAGCTTGCCGCCCGCTCCCCAGGTGATGCCCGCGACATCCTTGCCACCGATGGTCACCAACAGGCTGTCATCGCCGGTACCGCTGAAGGTGTAGGTCTTGCCAGCTTCGAGGAAAATCAGGCCCGAGGTTTTCGACGCGGTGCCCGGATTCACGTTGCTGTCGGACTGCACGTTGTTCACGGTGGTGCTGCTGTTGGGGGTTCCGGCGGCATCGATCACCGACTTCAGCGTACCGGACGGCGCGCCGCTGCCATCGGTGCCCAGGCCCGACAGACCGGTCCAGACTTCCTTGACCAGGCCAGTGGAGGTCACGGCGTTCCCGGCTACGTTGAGGGTCGGTGCGTCAGCGACCGGCGTGATGTCGATCTTCACGGTGCCGGTAGTGCCCAGCGCCTGACCGTCGGTTGGCTGGAACTTGATCTGCGCGTAATCGGATTTCTGATCGCCCACGCCGTTCGCGTTGCCGTTGGCGCCGGACTCATTGGTATCCGGTGTGAAGCGCAGTTTGCCGGCGTCGATGTCGGCCTTGGTGAAGGTCTGGTTGTTGGCCACGTCCTTCCACGTTGCACCGTCCAGATACTGCAACTTGCCGTCAGCGGGCAGTCCGGTGATTTTTACCCCAAGGCTGGATGCCGAACTGTCCACATCGCTGACACCAAAGGTCGACCAGCCAAGAATCAACGAGGTGTCTTCGGTACCGGTCACCGCGCCGCCGGTTGCGACCGGCGCATCGTTGACCCCGACCACGTTCACGGTGGTGGTGGCCGTGTTGGAGTAGTTTGTGCCGTCGGTCACCGTCACGGTGATGATGCGCGGCACGGTGCTCGGGTCGTCGCTGCTGTTGGTGAAGCTGATGTTCTTGATTTGCTGCATGTAGTCGGCCAGCGTCGCATTGCCCGACAGGGTCAGGGTGACCGTGCCGTTGGTGCTGTTGGCGTTGATGCTGATGCCGTTGACGCTGTTACCCAGGTTCAGCGCATCGCCGGGCTGACGGTTGGTCAGCACGATGGTGGCGCCGGTCAGCATCGTGCTGTCCGGGTCGGTGATTTTCAGGTCGGTGTCGCCGATGGACACGCCCGGACCGGTGGTGCCTTCGGTGAAGGTCACCTGGTAATCGGCGCCGGTCTTGCCGCTGGAGTTGTTGGCATCCAGGTCCAGTACCGGCGGTGCATCGTTGTCGATGATCGAGGTACTGACGCTGCCGTTGGTGCCGCTGACGGCCAGGTTTTCGAAGTTGCCGCCGGTGGCCGAGTCGATCTTGACCACGAAGTTTTCGGTACCTTCGGTGATCTTGTCGTCCAGCGTCGCCACGTTGAAAGTGGCGCTGGTGGCATTGGCCGGAATCTTCACGGTGTAGACGCCGGTGAAGTCCGTACCGTCGGCGGCGGTACCGCTGTAGACGATCTTGAGCGTCACTTCGGTTTGCGCCGGGTTCGTCAGGCTCACGGTGTACGTCGCGGCCTGGCCTTCGGTGACCGAGGTGCTGCCGGTGATGCTGACGATGGTGTTGTCGACGGTGTCGGTCACGTCGGTGACGGCTGGCGTGGTGCTCGGTACCAGGTTTTCGAAGTTACCGCCGGTGGCGTTGTCGATGCTGACTTCGACCTTGCCGGCGTCTTTGTAGACGTCGTCTTTTGGCGCATCGACAGTGACCGTGCCGGTGGTGGCGCCGGCAGCGATGTTGATTACAGCGCCGTTGCTCAGTGTCACGGTGACCGGAGTACCAGCAGCGTTGGTCAGGGTTGCGGTGTAGGTGATCTGACCGCCTTCAGCAACCGAATCGGTGGCGCTCAGGCTCAGGCCGGTCGAGTCCTGCACGTCGGTAACGGTGGTGTCCGCTGGAGTGGCGTCGATGTCCAGTTTTTCGTAGTTACCGCCCTGGGCATCATCAATCTTGACGCTCAGGTTGTCGCCGCCGGCAAGGGCATCGTTCTGGGTCACGAAGTTGACCGAACCGCTGCTGGAACCGACTGGAATGGTGATGCTCTGGCCGTTCGACAGGGTGACGACCAAAGGAGCGCCCGTTACCGGGGCGTTGACCGAAGCGGTGTAAACCACGGTGCCGCCTTCAGCCACGGAGGAAGTCGCGGTCAGGCTGACAGTCGACGTGTCGATGGTATCGGTGACATCAGTCACTGCCGGAGTCGTGCTCGGAACGAGGTTCTCGAAGTTGCCACCCGTGGCGTTATCGATGCTGACTTCGACCTTGCCGGCGTCTTTGTAGACGTCGTCTTTTGGCGCATCGACAGTTACTGTGCCAGTGGTAGCGCCGGCAGCGATGTTGATTACCGCGCCGTTGCTCAGTGTCACGGTGACCGGAGTACCAGCGGGGTTGGTCAGGGTTGCCGTGTAAACAATCGAACCACCTTCGGCAACCGAGTCGGTAGCGCTCAGGCTCAGGCCGATGGTGTCCTGCACGTCCGTAACGGTGGTGTCCGCTGGAGTGGCGTCGATGTCCAGTTTTTCGTAGTTACCGCCCTGGGCATCGTCGATCTTCACGCTCAGGTTGTCGCCGCCAGCAAGGGCGTCGTTCTGGGTCACGAAGTTGACCGAACCGCTGCTGGAGCCAACCGGGATGGTGATGCTTTGGCCGTTGCTCAACGTCACGACCAACGGAGCGCCGGTGACCGGTGCGTTGACCGAGGCGGTGTAAACCACGGTGCCGCCTTCGGCCACAGTCGAGGTCGCGGTCAGCGAAACGGTGCTGGTGTCGATGGTATCAGTGACATCAGTCACTGCCGGAGTCGTGCTCGGTACCAGGTTTTCGAAGTTGCCGCCCGTGGCGTTATCGATGTTGACTTCGACCTTGCCGGCGTCTTTGTAGACGTCGTCTTTTGGCGCATCGACAGTGACCGTGCCGGTGGTAGCGCCGGCAGCGATGTTGATTACGGCGCCGTTGCTCAGAGTCACGGTCACTGGCGAGCCAGCGGCGTTGGTCAGGGTTGCGGTGTAGGTGATTTGACCACCTTCGGCAACCGAATCGGTAGCGCTCAGGCTCAGACCGGTGGTGTCCTGTACGTCGGTAACGGTGGTGTCCGCTGGAGTGGCATCGATGTCCAGTTTTTCGTAGTTGCCGCCCTGGGCGTCATCAATCTTGACGCTCAGGTTGTCGCCGCCAGCAAGGGCATCGTTCTGGGTCACGAAGTTGACCGAACCACTGCTGGAGCCAACCGGGATGGTGATGCTTTGGCCGTTGCTCAACGTTACGACCAACGGAGCGCCGGTGACCGGGGCGTTGACCGAAGCGGTGTAAACCACGGTGCCGCCTTCAGCTACGGAGGAAGTCGCGGTCAGGCTGACGGTCGAAGTATCAATGGTATCGGTCACGTCGGTGACGGCTGGCGTGGTGCTCGGTACCAGGTTCTCGAAGTTGCCACCCGTGGCGTTATCGATGCTGACTTCGACCTTGCCGGCGTCTTTGTAGACGTCGTCTTTTGGCGCATCGACAGTTACTGTGCCAGTGGTAGCGCCGGCAGCGATGTTGATTACGGCGCCGTTGCTCAGAGTCACGGTCACTGGCGAGCCAGCGGCGTTGGTCAGGGTTGCGGTGTAAACAATCGAACCACCTTCGGCAACAGTGTCAGTGGCCGAGAGCGTCAGGCCGGTAGTGTCCTGCACGTCCGTAACGGTGGTGTCCGCTGGAGTGGCGTCGATGTCCAGTTTTTCGTAGTTACCGCCCTGGGCATCATCAATCTTGACGCTCAGGTTGTCGCCGCCAGCAAGGGCGTCGTTCTGGGTCACGAAGTTGACCGAACCGGAGCTGGAGCCGACTGGAATGGTGATGCTCTGACCGTTCGACAGGGTGATCACCAGCGGAGCGCCGGTGACCGGTGCGTTGACCGAGGCGGTGTAAACCACGGTTCCGCCTTCGGCCACATTTGCGGTCGCGGTGAGCGAAACCGTGCTGGTATCAATGGTGTCGGTCACGTCGGTGACGGCTGGCGTGGTGCTTGGCACCAAATTCTCGAAGTTGCCACCGGTGGCATTATCGATGCTGACTTCAACCTTGCCGGCGTCTTTGTAGACGTCGTCAGTCGGCGCATCGACGGTCACGGTGCCAGTGGTAGCACCAGCAGCAATGTTGATTACAGCGCCGTTGCTCAGAGTCACGGTCACTGGCGAGCCAGCGGCATTGGTCAATGTCGCGGTGTAGGTGATTTGACCGCCTTCGGCAACGGTGTCAGTGGCCGAGAGCGTCAGGCCAGTGGTGTCCTGCACGTCAGTAACGGTGGTGTCCGCCGGAGTTGCATCGATGTCCAGTTTTTCGTAGTTGCCGCCCTGGGCGTCGTCGATCTTGACGCTCAGGTTATCGCCGCCAGCAAGGGCGTCGTTTGGTGTAACGAAGTTGACCGAACCGCTGCTGGAGCCAACCGGGATGGTGATGCTTTGGCCGTTGCTCAACGTCACGACCAACGGAGCGCCGGTGACTGGCGCGTTGACGGAAGCGGTGTAAACGACGGTGCCGCCTTCAGCCACGGAGGAAGTCGCGGTCAGGCTGACGGTCGAAGTATCAATGGTATCGGTCACGTCGGTGACGGCTGGCGTGGTGCTCGGTACCAGGTTCTCGAAGTTGCCACCCGTGGCGTTATCGATGCTGACTTCGACCTTGCCGGCGTCTTTGTAGACGTCGTCTTTTGGCGCATCGACAGTGACCGTGCCGGTGGTAGCGCCGGCAGCGATGTTGATTACGGCGCCGTTGCTCAGAGTCACGGTCACTGACGAGCCAGCGGCGTTGGTCAGGGTTGCGGTGTAGGTGATTTGACCACCTTCGGCAACCGAATCGGTAGCGCTCAGGCTCAGACCGGTGGTGTCCTGTACGTCGGTAACGGTGGTGTCCGCTGGAGTGGCATCGATGTCCAGTTTTTCGTAGTTGCCGCCCTGGGCGTCATCAATCTTGACGCTCAGGTTGTCGCCGCCAGCAAGGGCATCGTTCTGGGTCACGAAGTTGACCGAACCACTGCTGGAGCCAACCGGGATGGTGATGCTTTGGCCGTTGCTCAACGTTACGACCAACGGAGCGCCGGTGACCGGGGCGTTGACCGAAGCGGTGTAAACCACGGTGCCGCCTTCAGCTACGGAGGAAGTCGCGGTCAGGCTGACGGTCGAAGTATCAATGGTGTCGGTGACATCAGTCACTGCCGGAGTCGTGCTCGGAACGAGGTTCTCGAAGCTACCGCCGGTGGCGTTGTCGATGCTGACTTCGACCTTGCCGGCGTCTTTGTAGACGTCGTCTTTTGGAGCATCGACGGTGACGGTACCAGTTGTGGCGCCGGCAGCGATGTTGATTACCGCGCCGTTGCTCAGTGTCACGGTGACCGGAGTACCAGCGGGGTTGGTCAGGGTTGCCGTGTAAACAATCGAACCACCTTCGGCAACCGAGTCGGTAGCGCTCAGGCTCAGGCCGGTGGTGTCCTGCACGTCAGTGACAGTCGTGTCCGCTGGAGTGGCGTCGATGTCCAGTTTTTCGTAGTTGCCGCCCTGAGCATCGTCGATCTTCACGCTCAGGTTGTCGCCGCCAGCAAGGGCGTCGTTCTGGGTAACGAAGTTGACCGAACCGGAGCTGGAGCCGACTGGAATGGTGATGCTCTGACCATTCGACAGGGTGATCACCAGCGGAGCGCCGGTCACCGGGGCGTTAACCGAAGCGGTGTAAACCACGGTGCCGCCTTCAGCCACGGAGGAAGTCGCGGTCAGGCTGACAGTCGAAGTATCAATGGTGTCAGTGACATCGGTGACGGCTGGAGTGGTGCTCGGCACCAGGTTCTCAAAGTTGCCGCCCGTGGCGTTGTCGATGCTGACTTCGACCTTGCCGGCGTCTTTGTAGACGTCGTCTTTTGGAGCATCGACGGTGACGGTGCCAGTTGTGGCGCCGGCAGCGATGTTGATTACAGCGCCGTTGCTCAAGGTCACCGTCACTGGCGAGCCAGCGGCATTGGTCAATGTCGCTGTGTAAACAATCGAACCGCCTTCAGCAACAGTGTCAGTGGCCGAGAGCGTCAGGCCAGTCGTGTCCTGAACGTCGGTAACGGTGGTGTCAGCCGGAGTGGCGTCGATGTCCAGTTTTTCGTAGTTGCCGCCTTGAGCATCATCAATCTTGACGCTCAGGTTATCGCCGCCGGCAAGAGCGTCGTTCTGCGTAACGAAGTTCACCGAACCGCTGCTGGAGCCAACCGGGATGGTGATGCTTTGGCCGTTGCTCAACGTCACGACCAACGGAGCGCCGGTGACTGGCGCGTTGACGGAAGCGGTGTAAACCACGGTGCCGCCTTCGGCCACATTTGCGGTCGCGGTGAGCGAAACCGTGCTGGTGTCGATGGTATCGGTCACGTCGGTGACGGCTAGAGTGGTGCTCGGCACCAAATTCTCGAAGTTACCGCCGGTGGCGTTGTCGATGCTGACTTCGACTTTACCGGCGTCTTTGTAGACGTCGTCTTTTGGCGCATCGACAGTGACAGTGCCGGTGGTGGCGCCGGCAGCGATGTTGATTACGGCGCCATTGCTCAGGGTTACGGTCACTGGCGAGCCAGCGGCGTTGGTCAATGTGGCGGTGTAAACGATCGAACCACCTTCAGCAACGGTATCGGTTGCACTTAAGGTCAGACCGGTCGTGTCCTGCACATCGGTAACGGTGGTGTCCGCTGGAGTGGCATCAATGTCCAGTTTTTCGTAGTTGCCGCCCTGAGCGTCGTCGATCTTGACGCTCAGGTTATCGCCGCCAGCAAGGGCGTCGTTCTGGGTCACGAAGTTCACCGAACCGGAGCTGGAGCCAACCGGGATAGTGATGCTCTGGCCGTTCGACAGGGTGACGACCAAAGGAGCGCCCGTTACCGGGGCGTTGACCGAAGCGGTGTAAACCACGGTGCCGCCTTCAGCTACATTCGCGGTCGCAGTGAGCGAAACCGTGCTGGTGTCGATGGTGTCGGTCACGTCGGTGACGGCTGGAGTGGTGCTTGGCACCAGGTTCTCGAAGTTGCCGCCGGTGGCGTTGTCGATGCTGACTTCGACTTTGCCAGCGTCTTTGTAGACATCGTCAGTCGGCGCGTCGACGGTCACAGTGCCGGTAGTAGCGCCGGCAGCGATGTTGATCACTGCGCCATTGCTCAAGGTCACGGTGACCGGCGAGCCAGCGGCGTTGGTTAGGGTTGCGGTGTAGGTGATTTGACCACCTTCGGCAACCGAATCGGTAGCACTCAAGGTCAGGCCAGTCGTGTCCTGCACATCGGTAACGGTGGTATCAGCGGGAGTCGCGTCGATGTCCAGTTTTTCGTAGTTGCCGCCCTGAGCATCATCAATCTTGACGCTCAGCGAATCACCACCTGACAAAGCATCGTTCTGGGTAACGAAGTTGACCGAGCCGGAGCTGGAGCCGACTGGAATGGTAATGCTCTGACCGTTCGACAGGGTGATCACCAGCGGAGCGCCGGTGACCGGAGCGTTAACCGAAGCGGTGTAAACGACGGTGCCGCCTTCAGCCACGGAGGAAGTCGCGGTCAGGCTGACAGTCGACGTATCGATGGTGTCAGTGACATCGGTGACGGCTGGAGTGGTGCTCGGTACCAGGTTCTCGAAGTTGCCGCCCGTGGCGTTATCGATGCTGACTTCGACCTTGCCGGCGTCTTTGTAGACGTCGTCTTTTGGAGCATCGACGGTGACGGTGCCAGTTGTGGCGCCGGCAGCGATGTTGATCACTGCGCCATTGCTCAAGGTCACGGTGACCGGCGAGCCAGCGGCGTTGGTCAGGGTTGCGGTGTAGGTGATTTGACCACCTTCAGCAACCGAATCGGTAGCACTCAAGGTCAGGCCAGTCGTGTCCTGCACATCTGTAACGGTGGTGTCAGCCGGAGTGGCATCGATGTCCAGTTTTTCGTAGTTGCCGCCCTGAGCATCATCAATCTTGACGCTCAGCGAATCACCACCTGACAAAGCATCGTTCTGGGTAACGAAGTTCACCGAACCGGAGCTGGAGCCAACCGGGATAGTGATGCTCTGGCCGTTCGACAGGTTGATGACCAACGGAGCGCCGGTGACCGGTGCGTTGACCGAGGCGGTGTAAACCACGGTGCCGCCTTCAGCTACATTCGCGGTCGCAGTGAGCGAAACCGTGCTGGTGTCGATGGTGTCGGTCACGTCGGTGACGGCTGGCGTGGTGCTCGGCACCAGGTTCTCAAAGTTGCCGCCCGTGGCGTTGTCGATGCTGACTTCGACTTTACCGGCGTCTTTGTAGACGTCGTCTTTTGGCGCATCGACGGTCACAGTGCCGGTGGTAGCGCCGGCAGCGATGTTGATTACAGCGCCGTTGCTCAGAGTCACGGTCACTGGCGAACCAGCGGGGTTGGTCAGGGTTGCGGTGTAAACAATCGAACCGCCTTCGGCAACGGTGTCAGTGGCCGAGAGTGTCAGGCCAGTCGTGTCCTGCACATCGGTAACGGTGGTATCAGCGGGAGTCGCGTCGATGTCCAGTTTTTCGTAGTTGCCGCCCTGAGCATCATCAATCTTGACGCTCAGGTTGTCGCCGCCGGCAAGGGCATCGTTCTGGGTCACGAAGTTGACCGAACCGCTGCTGGAACCGACTGGAATGGTGATGCTCTGGCCGTTGCTCAACGTTACGACCAACGGAGCGCCGGTGACCGGTGCGTTGACCGAAGCGGTGTAAACGACGGTTCCGCCTTCAGCCACGGAGGAAGTCGCGGTCAGGCTGACAGTCGACGTATCGATGGTATCGGTGACATCAGTCACTGCCGGAGTCGTGCTCGGAACGAGGTTCTCGAAGTTACCGCCCGTTGCGTTATCGATGCTGACTTCGACTTTGCCAGCGTCTTTGTAGACGTCGTCAGTCGGCGCATTGACGGTCACAGTGCCGGTGGTGGCACCGGCGGCGATGTTGATTACAGCGCCGTTGCTCAGGGTCACGGTGACCGGAGTGCCAGCGGGGTTGGTCAGGGTCGCGGTGTAGACAATCGAACCGCCTTCGGCCACTTCAGTGGAAGCTGACAAACTCAGGCCGGTGGCGTCCACCGAGTCGGTAATCGTCGTCACGGCAGGTGTAGTGCTTGGCACCAGGTTTTCAAAGTTGCCGCCCGTGGCACCGGTAATGGTGGTGCTGACGGTGCTGCCATTGTTGTAGACGTCGTTGGCCGGGGTATCGACGTTGACGGAGCCGGTGGTTTGCCCGGCGGCGATGGTGATGACCGAGCCATTGCTCAAGGTCACGGTCACCGGCGTCTGGGCCGGGTTGGTCAGGGTGGCGGTGTAGGTGATCTGGCCGCCTTCAGTGATGGTATCGCTGGCGGTCAAAGTCAGGCCGGTGGCGTCCACGGAATCGGTGATCGTCGTCACGGCAGGCGTGGTGCTCGGCACCAGGTTTTCAAAGTTGCCGCCAGTCGCACCGCTAATAGTGGTGCTGACGGTGCTGCCGTTGTTGTAGACGTCGTTGGCCGGGGTATCGACGTTGACGGTGCCGGTGGTTTGTCCGGCAGCGATGGTGATGACCGAGCCATTGCTCAAGGTCACGGTTACCGGCGTCTGGGCCGGGTTGGTCAGGGTGGCGGTGTAGGTGATCTGACCGCCTTCGGTGATGGTGTCGCTGGCGGTCAGGGTCAGGCCGGTGGCGTCCACGGAATCGGTGATCGTCGTCACGGCAGGCGTGGTGCTCGGCACCAGGTTTTCAAAGTTGCCGCCCGTGGCACCGGTAATGGTGGTACTGACGGTGCTGCCATTGTTGTAAACGTCGTTGGCCGGGGTATCGACATTGACGGTGCCGGTGGTTTGCCCGGCGGCGATGGTGATGACCGAGCCATTGCTCAAGGTCACGGTCACCGGCGTCTGGGCCGGGTTGGTCAGGGTGGCGGTGTAGGTGATCTGGCCGCCTTCGGTGACGGTGTTGCTGGCGGTCAAGGTCAGGCCGGTGGCGTCCACCGAATCGGTGATCGTCGTCACGGCAGGCGTGGTGCTCGGCACCAGGTTTTCAAAGTTGCCGCCCGTGGCACCGGTAATAGTGGTGCTGACGGTGCTGCCGTTGTTGTAGACGTCATTGGCCGGGGTGTCGACGTTGACGGTGCCGGTGGTCTGGCCCGCAGCGATGGTGATGACCGAGCCATTGCTCAAGGTTACGGTCACTGGCGTCTGGGCCGGGTTGGTCAGGGTGGCGGTGTAGGTGATCTGGCCGCCTTCGGTGACGGTGTTGCCGGCCGTCAAAGTGACGGTGGTGGTGTCCACGGTGTCGGTGATCTGGGTCACTGCCGGTGTGGTGGGCAAGGTCACGGCAATGCCGGTGCCGCCAGTAGTGCCGGTGACGGTGACGCTGATCTGGCTAGGGTCGTTATAGACAGTGTCGTTCGGCGCCAGGGGGACGTTGACGCTGCCGGTCAGTTGCCCGGCGGGAATCACGATCACTGCGCCGTTGGACAAGGTCACGATCAGGTTGGTCTGAGGCGCCTGGGTGACGGTCGCGGTGTAGACCAGCACGCCGCCGGCCTCGGTCAGGGTCGGGGTGGCGCTCAGGGTCAACGTCGAATCAAGCACCGCGTTGGCAGTGGTATCGGCGTCGGTGTCGCCGCCGGTGATGTCATCGTCAGCGGCCACGGCTGCGCTCAAACCCTCAGTCGGGAACCCGATGGTCGGGTCGACGCTGCCAGCGGTGGCATCCAGCATCACAACGCTGTGGCCGCCACCGGCGGCCCCACCCGTACCTGCAGCAGTGGCGCCAGCGGCGGTGGCTTCAAGGGCGGTCGTCGGGTCGACGCCGGCGGCAATGGCCTGCTGCAGTTCTTCTACCGACGGCGCAGCCTGGGCAGTGGCCTGGGCGAGATCGGTGGAGGAGTCCGGGGCAGTGGCGCTCCACTGGGTGTCGCGACCCAGGTCCAGCGTGCGCCCATCGGCCAGTTCCAATGTAACGGCGCCAGCAGCGCCGGTGTCCAATTGATCGCCTGTGGACAGGCGGTCACCTTCAATGAGCACACGCCGGATGCCTTCGGGGGATACGACGAAAACCTGACCAACAATGCTTTTGACGACGGCAATAACACTGCTCATTGAAGACTCTCCGGGTGCCACGTTCAGTAGACTTCCATGTACCGAACAGCCTCTGGCTGCGCCGGTCTGGACGCTCTTGCTTCGCTAAATAAGGTTGTTTTGACGCTTCATGACGTCAATATTTTGGCTTGGTTTTTTTGATTTTTTTGTTTATGCCAAACTATTGACCTTCTGCTGGCCATCCTAAACAATCGCTTCAGTAATGTCACATTGATATTTAAGCGGCGACCTGTTCTTTCGGTGCATGATTCACTGCCTGTTTCGAACTTTCCGACATACGGTCATCCCGGTTGCCATCATCCGATGCAGCGCCACCTTTCGCTGTGATTCAAGACAAGAGTTTCGGGAATAATCCAACCATGCGTTTGCACCTGTTCAAGGCTTTACCTTTCGCCCTCGCCGCCAGTTTCGTACAAGCACAAACCTTGCCGCAGGCTATGCAACAGGCGCTGGATGTCCATCCTGAGATTCAGGCCGGTGTGAACAGCCGACTGGCGGCGGACTACCAACTCAAGGCCGCTAAAGGCGGCTACCTGCCTAGAGTGGACCTTGCGGCGGGGTACGGTCGCGAAGGTACTGACAGTGTGACGACCCGCTCGGGCAGCAATAATCATTGGGAAACCTTGAACCGTAGCGAGTCCAGCCTGCGCCTGACGCAAATGGTTTTTGACGGTTTTGCGACGTCCAGCGAAGTGGGGCGTCAACAAGCCACCGTGAATGCCCGTGCCTATTCCTTGCTGGACGCGTCCGAGCGCACCGGATTGACCGTTGCCCAGGTTTATCTGGACGTGCTGACCCGACGCGAGTTCGTACGTCTGGCCGAGGAAAACCTCAAGAGTCACGAGCGCATCTTCGATCAAATCAAGCTGCGCACCGACCGTGGCGTGGGCAGCGGCGCCGATCTGGATCAGGCTGAGGCGCGCATGGCCCAGGCCCGCAACAACCTGATCACCGAGCAGACCAACCTGGCCGACGCCGAGACCAACTACCTCAGCGCCGTGGGCCAGATGCCCGACCAGCTGGAACGTCCCGCCGATTTTCTGGCGCTGTTGCCGGCCAACCTGAACGAAGCCCGTGCCCAGATGCTGGAAAACAGCCCGGTGTTGCGTTCCGCCGAAGCCGACATCGCGGCCGCCGAGCAACAGTACGAAGCCGCCAAGTCGAGCTTCTACCCCCGCTTCGACGCCGAGTTGGGCCGTACCGCCGACAACGATCTGGATGGTCAGAACGGTCACAACAACGAATGGCAAGCCATGCTGCGTATGCGTTTCAACCTGTACGCCGGTGGTAGCAACAAGGCGGATCTGGAGTCCAAGTCGTATCTGTCGAACCAGGCCCTGGACATCCGCAACAACGCCCTGCGTCAACTGACTGAAGAGTTGGGCCTGGCCTGGAACGCCCTCAACAACGCCAACGCCCAGGTACCGATTGCCCAGCAGTACGTCGATCACAGCGCCAACGTACGCACCGCCTACCAGCGGCAGTTCGGTCTCGGCGAGCGGACCCTGCTCGACTTGCTCGACAGCGAAAACGAGCTGTTCAGCGCCTCCCGCCGCCTGGCGGAGATCAAGAACGTGCAGTTGTTCAGCCAATATCGGATCAAGGCAACCATGGGGCAGTTGCTCAAAAGTCAGGGGGTTGTCGCGCCGTTGGCATCCGTTGTGCAGAATGACGTCAAGCCCAGGGTCCAGTTGCCTGGGATGAATTGAGTCATCCATCCCGTTTTGATCAGCAAAGAGTGCCCAGCGTGGAATCAGAAGTCAGTCGAGCCGAACTCATCCATGATCCACGCACGCTGCACGACGACCCATTGCTGGACGGCTTGCTGGCGCTTTGCATGCTCCATCAGAAGCCGGCCAGCGCGGCGATGCTCACCACCGGCCTGCCGTTACCCAAGCAACGGCTGAGCGTCGAATTATTGTCGCGAGCGGCAGCACGTGCCGGTCTGCAAGGCCGGGTGCTGCAACGCAAGCTCGAGCAGATACCGACCATCGCCATGCCGGCCCTGCTGTTGCTCAAGGATGGTCGTAGCGCGGTGTTGCTCGGCTGGGTCGGCGATGACCAGGCGCGTCTGCTGCTCAGCGAAAGTGATGGCGGCGAAGTGACGGTCAGCCGTGAACTGCTGGCCGACGACTACAGCGGCAAAGTGTTCTTCGCTCAACCGCAACACAAATTCGACGTGAACCACGGCACGCTCATTCCTCGGGCGCGTTCGTGGTTCCGCGACACGCTCAAGCGCTCGCGCTGGCTGTACGCCGACGCCATCGCTGCCAGCTTGCTGATCAACATTATCGCCATGGCGGCGCCGCTGTTCGTGATGAACGTTTACGATCGCGTGGTGCCGAACCAGGCCGAGTCCACCCTGTGGGTGCTGGCGATCGGTATTACCGGCGCCTATGTGTTCGACCTGATCCTCAAGATGTTGCGCAGCCTGTGCCTGGACCTGGCCGGCAAGAAAACCGACCTGATCATTTCGGCGACGCTGTTCGAGCGCATCGTTGGCATGGCCATGAAGTATCGCCCGGCACGGGTGGGCAGCTTTGCCCAGAACATCCATGAATTCCAAAGCCTGCGGGACTTTCTCGCCTCGCTGACCCTTACCAGCCTGATTGACCTGCCGTTCACCTTGCTGATTTTCATGGTCATCGCGATCCTCGGCGGGCATCTGGTATGGATTCCGGTGCTGGCCTTTCCGATTGCCCTGCTGATCGGCTACGCCTTGCAAAAGCCCCTGGTGGCGACCATGGAGCGAACCATGGCCCTGGGCGCCGAGCGTCAATCCAGCCTGATCGAAACCCTGGCCGGTCTGGATGCGGTGAAGGTCAACAACGCTGAGAGCGAGCGCCAATACCAGTGGGAACAAACCATCGGCACCCTCAGCCGCCTCGAGCTGCGGGTCAAGATGCTGTCCGGCCTGGCGATGAACATCACCTTGCTGATCCAGCAGTTGGCCGGGGTGATCATGATTGTCTTCGGCGTCTATCAGATCATTGCCGGCAACCTGAGCATGGGTGGGTTGATCGCCTGCTACATGCTCAGTGGCCGCGCCCTCAGCCCGTTGGCGTCGCTGTCGGGTCTGTTGACTCGCTATCAGCAGGCGCGGGTGACCATGGTTTCGGTCGATCAGATGATGGAGCTGCCCCAGGAGCGCAACTTCGAAGAGCGCCCGTTGAGCCGTAAGGTCTTGCAGGGTGCCATCGAATGCCGTCAGTTGAATTTCACCTACCCGAACCAGCAGAACGCTGCGCTGAAGAACATCAACCTGGTGATCAAGCCCGGGGAAAAAATCGGCATCATCGGTCGTAGCGGTTCGGGCAAGAGCTCCCTGGCCAAGTTGCTGGTGGGGCTGTATCAACCGGACGACGGGGCGCTGTTGGTGGATGGCGTGGACATTCGTCAGATCGACGTTAGCGAGCTGCGCTACAACATCGGTTATGTGCCGCAGGATATCCAGCTGCTGGCCGGTACCCTGCGGGACAACCTGACCTCCGGCGCCCGTTACGTCGAGGACGAACTGGTGCTCCAGGCCGCCGAACTTGCCGGTGTGCACGAGTTCGCGCGCTTGCACCCGCAAGGCTATGAACTGCAAGTTGGCGAGCGCGGGCAGAACCTGTCCGGCGGCCAGCGCCAAAACGTCGCCCTGGCCCGCGCGCTGCTGCTCAACCCGCCCATCCTGCTGTTGGATGAACCCACCAGCGCCATGGACAACACCGGTGAGGAACGCTTGAAACAGCGCCTGGCCGCCGTGGTGGAAAACAAGACCGTGCTGCTGGTGACGCATCGGGCATCCTTGCTGTCGCTGGTGGACCGCCTGTTGGTGATCGACCGTGGGCAGATCCTCGCCGACGGCCCGAAAGCCGCGGTGATGGAAGCGTTGAAGAAGGGGCAGATCAGTGTTGCTTAAGTCGGGTTTGAAAAATGCCGTGGGCCGCTATTTCAAGGGTTCGGACTCGCTGCATGGCCAGCCTCTGCCTGAGGTCAACAAAGCCCTGATCGAAGACGCTCCGCGAGTGGTGCGGCTGACGATCTGGGGGATCATCGGCTTCTTTGTCTTCCTGTTGCTGTGGGCCAACTTCGCGCAGGTCGACGAAGTGACCAAGGGCGACGGCAAGGCGATTCCGTCGTCCAAGATCCAGAAGATCCAGAACCTGGAAGGCGGGATCGTTGCCGAGCTGTTTGTCAGCGAAGGGCAGATCGTCGAGGCCGGCGCGCCGTTGATTCGCCTGGATGACACTCGGTTTGTCTCTAATGTGGGGGAGACCGAGGCTGATCGCTTGTCCATGTTGTTGCGGGTCGAGCGGCTGAGTGCCGAAGTCGATGACCGGCCGCTGAACTTCCCGGAGGACGTGCTCAAGGCGGTTCCGCGCCAGGCCGCCAGCGAAGAGTCGCTGTACATCAGCCGCCGCCAACAACTGCACGATGAAATCGGCGGGTTGCAGGAGCAGTTGATCCAGCGTCAGCAGGAGTTGCGCGAGTTTGTTTCCAAGCAGTCGCAGTACCGCTCCGCCCTGTCGTTGCAACGCCAGGAGATCAACATGTCCGAGCCGCTGGTAGCCCAGGGCGCGGTGTCACCGGTGGAAGTGCTGCGGCTCAAGCGGGCTGAAGTCGAAACCCGTGGGCAACTCGACGCCACGACACTGGCGATTCCCCGCGCTGAATCGGCGATCAAGGAAGTGCAGCGCAAGATCGATGAGACGCGCGGCAAGTTCCGCAGCGAAGCCCTGACCCAACTCAATGAGGCGCGTACCGACCTGAACAAGGCCCAGGCCACCGGCAAGGCTTTGGAGGATCGGGTAAGCCGTACACTGGTCACCTCGCCGGTGCGGGGTATCGTCAACAAGTTGCTGGTGAACACCATCGGCGGGGTCATCCAGCCCGGCAGTGACCTGGTGGAAATCGTGCCCCTGGATGACACGCTTCTGGTGGAAGCGAAAATCCGTCCCCAGGACATCGCCTTCCTGCACCCCGGCCAGGACGCCACGGTGAAATTCACCGCGTACGACTACACCATTTACGGTGGGCTGAAAGCCAAGCTGGAGCAGATCGGCGCCGACACCATCACCGACGAAGACAAGAAAACCACTTACTACATCATCAAGCTGCGCACCGAGCGCAGTCATCTGGGCACCCCTGAAAAACCCCTGTTGATCATCCCGGGCATGGTGGCCTCGGTGGACATCATCACCGGCAAGAAAACCGTACTCAGTTACCTACTCAAACCCATCATCAAGGCCCGGGCCGAGGCGTTGCACGAGCGGTAGTGTTTGAACTGCCCCCCTTACCACAAGTGCCGAGTTGTCTGGGCTGACGTCATCGCGAACGGGCTCGCTCCCACAGGGTGACTGGCTGTGTCGCGATAGTGAGTTGCCACGGTTGGACTAGGGGTATCGGAACTGGGCGTTTGTATATCCGGCTGCGGGGTTACCAGTACTCCGGTTTGATAGCGGGGGCTTTGTGGGTGGGTACTCGGGTGGGGAACTGGTGGGATTGGAGTTCCTCGCAGGTGACAACGCGGCGTGTCCAGTGGGCGTGCTGCTTTAGCGAACCTGGAGACGGGCGATTCAGCTCGGCTCTGTGGGGAAGAATGACGCCGACGGTTATTTCAGGAAAGTCTTCTCGTACGGCTCTCAAGGCCGGCGTCATGTCGGTGTCGCTGGATACAAGCACCAACTGCTCCAACCGTTCATGATGCTTCAGTTTCGTTTGCTTGGCAGCGGTTCGATACATGCTGATTGCCATGTGAACATCCGTTTCTTTCTCCTCCAGCTTCCAGATGTCGACTTTGTCGTTGCGAGACGCTTTCGTCTTTCTATCAATAAAGCGAGGGGCCTTGGCAGGTTCAAGTTGATGGTGACCGTAATGGACACAGATATGGGTGCTCTTCAGGGCGCGAATATAAGTGTCTTGCGCTTCTTTTGATGCTTGACCCCGGGTGGCCAATGACGGTTTGACCGAGGAGGTGAAGTAATCAACCGAGGAAGTGGTGCTCTGCGGATTTTCGATATGCGCGATATGCGACAACAGACTTCGCAGATCCAGCCACTTGTAAGGTGTGTCCGCGAGCAGCCCATAGAACAGGTTGTAGCCATCTACAAAAAATGCGGTTCGCACAAGCTCAATCCCCAGAAACGAAAAAACCGGCCTAAGCCGGTTTTTTCACCCCAACGGCCAGAAAATTGAATCTCTGCGTACGGGGTTGAGTAAAGCCATCCTAAGTTGAGCGTGACATGGCGTCAACTGCTGTTTGGTTTACCTTTTTTCACCGGCAGATCAGTGTTGAGCGTATGCGCGGTGGGAGGTCAAACTCATTCTTTGTTTGATCTGTCAGCGTTTGTTACGAAATTGAGGGCTCCTGCGGAGAACACGAGAGATCCATCACCGAAAGCCGTTTTGTATGAGTGGAAGCTCTCAAGATTCTGTGGGATTTGATACCGACTCATCCCAGCAAAAACCGAGCGCTTTTTGATCTCCTCTTTGGTCTTTTTGAAACAAGAGATTGCTTCCTCCTCCCTGCTACTCCCTTGACGCCCCCCACCGCTGTCGTAGACTCCGCCCATCCGTCAGGGAGTAACGGTTATGCGGCGTTCAGGTAGTTGGGTTTGGGGGTTGGTCTTTGTAACGTGCTGTGTGCAGGCGCAGACGCCTGTTTCCGATGATCCGCTGCTCGAGAGCGGCGTCAGGGCCAGTGCACCGAGCGGCAATGAGGCGCGTGGGGTGCTTCGGGCGCGGGATCAGGCGGTGCTTGCCAGTGAGTTGGCCGGACGAATTGTCGAGTTGCCGTTCAGTGAGGGGGAGTCTTTCAAGCAGGGCGATACCCTGGCGCGTTTCGATTGTTCAGCGTACCAGGCTCAGCTCAATGCAGCTCGGGCCGCGAGCCGTGGTGCCAGTGAAGAACTGGCCCATAACAAGCAATTGGCGGCGTTGAAATCGGTCGGGCGTTTCGAAGTGGCGCGCGCCGAGGCCAGGCTCAGCGAAGCGCAGGCGCAGTCCCAGGTTTATCAGGTCCAGGTCAAGCGCTGCAGCGTGATCGCGCCGTTCGATGGACAGGTGGTGGCGCGCGAGGTGCAGCGCTATGAAAGCGTGGCCGCCGGCGCGCCGTTGCTGGACGTGGTGGACAACCGCACCCTGGAAATCCATCTGCTGGTGCCTTCGCGTTGGATGGGCAGGCTCAAGCCGGGCCAGTCCTTCACCTTTGTCCCCGATGAAACCGGCCAGCCGCTGCAAGCGACGGTCAAACGCCTTGGCGCGCGCATCGATGAGGGTAGCCAGACTTTGCTGCTGGTGGCGACGCTGCCTGACGCCAAGGGGCTGTTGTCCGGCATGAGCGGTACGGCGCGTTTCGCGGAGTTCAAGTGAACGCGCCGATCACGGGCAGCGCCGAACAGGTATTTGCCCGATTCCTCGACTTGGAGCGCCAGACGCGGGCTGCGCGTACCCCGGCGCAACTGAGTTACAGCCTGGTCAACGATGGTCAGGCCCTGTTCGGGTTCCGCCATGCCGCGCTGTTGATCGCCGGCAAGGTCCAGGCGGTGACCGGCGTCAGTGCCGTGGATCCGAACGCACCGTTCGTGGCGTTTGTCGAGCAGGCGGTGGCGCAGCTGTTCAAAAAAGGCTTGCTGAACCAGGCCCGGGTAATTGCCGCCGATGGGGTGAGCGACTCCATTCAGGCGGACTGGCGAAGCCTGTCGGCGGGGCAGGTATTCTGGCTGCCGTTGATCGATCATCAGGGGCAGGTGTTCGGCGGTTTGTGGCTGGCCCGTGACCTGCCATGGCCCCCCTCTGAACAAGTGCTGCTGTCGCAACTGGGCGACACCTATAGCCACGCCTGGCTGGCGCTGCAACCGCGCAAACCGTGGCGCTTGCGCTGGACCCGCAAGCGTCAGGTCGCCTTGGTGGCGGTGCTGCTGTTGGGCTTGCTGGTTCCTGTCCGTCAGTCGGTATTGGCCCCGGCCGAAGTGGTGCCGCTGGGCGGGCAGGTGGTGGCGGCGCCTTTGGACGGGGTGATCGCCCAATTCCTGGTCAAACCCAACCAGAGCGTCAAGAGCGGCGACTTGCTGTTGCGCTTCGAAAGCACCAGTCTCAAGGCCCAGGCCGATGTGGCCGAGCGCGTGTTGGGCGTGGCCGAGGCGGAACTCAAGGCCAATTCCCAGCGCTCGTTTGCCGACGCTGAATCCAGTTCGAAGATTGATCTGTTGGCCGCTCGCGTCGAGCAGAAACGCGCCGAACGCGACTATGCAATCGAGTTGCTCAAGCGCAGTGAAGTGCGCGCCGAACGGGACGGTATTGCGGTATTTGCCGATGCAGAGCGTTGGCTCGGCAAGCCGGTGCAGACGGGGGAGCGGTTGATGGAAATCGCCGACCCGAACCAGGCCGAATTGCGTATTGAGCTGGCGGTGGGCGACGCGATTGACCTGGCCCCCGGTGCCCAGGTGGCGTTGTTCCTCGACAGCGACCCGTTGCAGCGACACCTGGCCAGGCTCGAACGTTCGGCCTACGAGGCGCAACCCACAGCTGCCGGGCAACTGGCGTATCGCCTGGACGCGCGTTTCGATGACGCGGCGCCGCGCATCGGCCTGCGGGGCACGGCGAAAATTTTCGGCGATCGCGCCCCGCTGGCGCTGTACCTGTTGCGTCGACCACTGGCCGGCTTGCGCCAGAGCGTGGGTCTGTAGCATGGGACTGCCGAGCCTGCGGCCAGACCTGCAATTGTCCCCGGCGGCCCCGGACCCGGACGGCTCCCCTCAATGGACCCTGGCCGATCCGGTACGCGGGCGCTATTTCAAGCTTGGCGCGGCGGCGATGCGCATGCTGCGGCACTGGTCCCTTGGTGAGCCGGAACAGGTGCTGCAAGCCGCGAACCGTGAGCCGGGCCTTCCGCTCAATAATGAGTCGCTGGAGCAATTGCTGGGCTTTTTGCGAGGTCACGATCTGATCAGCGCCATGGACCCGCAACAGCGCGACAGCTATCAGTTCAAGACGGCCGCCCAGCGCCAGAGCCTGTGGCAGATCCTGCTGCACCAGTATCTGTTTTTTCGCATTCCGTTGTGGCGCCCGGATGCTTTTCTCAATCGCGCCTGGCCGTTTCTCGCACGGTACGGGCCCGCCATCCTGCGGTATGGCATGCCGCTGACCCTGGGCGTGGGTATTTTTCTGGTGTCGCGGGACTGGCAGCGCTTCGTGGCGACGTTTCCGCACCTGTTCAGCCTGGGTGGCGCGCTGGCGTTCGCGGTGGCGTTGTTCTTCGCCAAGTTGTGCCACGAGTTCGGTCATGCCTTCATGGCCAAGCGCGCCGGTTGCCGTGTGCAGAGCATGGGCGTGGCATTCATGGTGCTGTTGCCGATGTTCTACACCGACGTCAGCGACGCCTGGCGGGTCAATGATCGTCGTGCCCGGCTGCTGATCGGCGCCGGCGGTGTACTGGCCGAATTGCTGCTGGCGTGCATCGCGTTGCTGGCCTGGTCGCTGTTGCCCGACGGACCGGCCCGCACCGCAGCGTTCATGTTGGCCAGCGCCACCTGGATCACCACGTTGATCATCAACCTTAACCCCTTCATGCGCTTCGACGGTTATTTTCTGCTCAGTGATTTCTGGGCAGTGGATAACCTCCAGGGGCGAGCGTTTGCGTTGTGCCGCTGGCGTTTGCGTGAAGCCTTGTTCGGTTATGGCGCGCCGGCTCCGGAACCCTGGACGCCGACAATGCGTCGTCGCTTGCTGGTGTGGGGATACGGCGCCTGGTTATGGCGCGCGGCGTTGTTTTTGGGTATTGCCCTGGCGGTCTATCACCTGTTCTTTAAGGTGCTGGGCATTTTCCTGATGTTGGTGGAATTGGTGTGGTTCATTTTTATGCCCATCGTGAACGAATGGCGGCAGTGGTGGAGCCGGCGCGAGCAGGCCCATGGTCCGCGAGTGCTGCTCAGTGGCCTGGTGTTACTGGCGTTGGCGTTGGTGCTGCTGTTGCCCTGGCGTAGCGCCGTGGAGGTGCCGGTCATGCTCGAGGCCGGTCGCGCCAGTGCCTTGCATGCGCCGGTGGCGGCGCGGATCAAACAGGTGAATGTGCATGACGGCCAGACCGTGGCCCAGGGCGATGTGTTGATCGAGCTGGAGTCGCCTGACATGGCCTCGCGCCTGGCGATTGTGCGTCGGGAAATCGAGATCCAGCAGTTGCAGATGCGTCGCCAGGCCGGCCGCAGCGAAACCGCCGCCGATGCCGGTATCGTCGAACAACAACTGGCCGAAGCGGTGGCCGAATACCGGGGCCTGGTCGCCCAGCGTGAGCGCCTGCTGTTACGCGCGCCCCATGCCGGACAGGTGCGTGATCTGTTACCACAGTTGTCGGTGGGGCGCTGGTTGTCGCCCACACAGCCGCTGGCGCGGGTGGTACAGGCCGACTCCCGCTTACGCGGCTACCTGACCGAAGCCGAGCTTTGGCGGGTCGAACCCGGGGCCACGGGGCGTTTCATTGCTGACGATCCGATGCACCCCTCGATTGCCGTGCAATTGAACGAGATCGACACCAATGGCGTGGCCTGGGTCGAGCAACAGGCGTTGACGTCGGATCACCACGGGCCGATCGCGGTACGGCGTGACTCGCAGCAACGGGCGGAGCCGGTGCAGGCGCAATATGGCGTGCGTTTGAGTGCTGTTGATAACACGCCTGCGCCGGCGCAACCGCTGCGTGGCGTAGTGGTGTTGCAGGGGCACGGTGAGTCGGTGTTGGGAGCGACCTGGCGTCGGCTGGCGGCGCTGGGTGTCAGGGAAAGCGGGTTTTAAGGAGCGAGCATGAATTCAGTGGCGGCGGAGGGGTTGGTGGTACGGCCATCGCAGGTCAGCGATGGGCCGTTTTTGCAGAGTCTTTACCAGACGGCGCGAGCGGATCTGCAATGGATCGACGGCGAGCACGAGCAAGTACAGCAGGTGGTTGCTCAGCAATTTCAGGTGCAGGAGCAAGGGCTTGGGGATAACTTCCCCAACGCCATGCATTACGTCGTGGAAAAGCTCGGTACCGCCATTGGCGCCTTGAGTACTGATTTTGGCCCCAATGAAATCCGTGTGTTGTACCTGGCGTTCATTCCCCAGGCGCGCGGGCAAGGTTACGGTCGGGCCGTGTTGCAAGGGGTACAAAAAGCCGCACAACAGATCCGCTGCCCGGTGGCGACCGTGGTCTGGAGCAGTAACCCGCACGCACGCCAGCATTACCTGGCATTGGGCTTTGAAGTGCAGGAGCGCAACCCGGCGGCGGAGCGGCTGGTTTGGTATCCGAAGGGGAACTGAGCTGCATCTGGCTCGTGTGGGAGCGAGCCTGCTCGCGATAGCGGTGGGTCAGTTTGAAGTGATGTTGGCTATGCCACCGTCATCGCGAGCAGGCTCGCTCCCACAAGGGATCATCAGTCTTCAGTTAAACGCAATGTAGAAATACCCCAGCGCCGGATCCCGTCCCATGGGCGGTATCCGCGACACGAACACCTCCTCAATCCGCCCCAGATCGGGCACCTCCAGCGCGCACAGCCCATCTACGAAGTCGGTGCTTTCCAGGCTGTTGAATTCAACGCTGAACGGCATGCGCTCAGCGTTCGGCATCTTCGCCCGTGGTGTTTCCTCAAGGAACTCGAACCGCACGGGCAGGCAGCTGCCGTCGGGCAGGGTCAGGCGGCTGGTCTGGCCCAGCAGCGGTTGAAAATGGCGGCTATGAACCTGTTGCAGCATGTCGACACTCCAAAAGCCGGAGGGCCGCAGCCCTCCGACTGTTCATCAGTTACGGGACGGGAAGAGACCGTTCAAGGCGACACTGAAGTTGATCGCCAGGAACGGGTTCATGATCGCCATCGGCATGCCGCTGCCCGTCGGGGAAATCGTGCCGTCGATGGTGGTGCTCACGCCCTTGACCGGGATCGGCGAGGCACCTATCTGGTCGGAATAGATATTCGCCGCGCCCGGGCCAGTGCCCGAGGTGCCGATGAACGAATTGGTGGCCGTTGGTGTGTTCACCGGGTTGCTGGCCGGGTTCGCCAGTTGCAGGGTGGTGGAGGCGGTGAGTCCCGCCATAGTGTGAGTGTGGGTGGGCAGGTTGTTGAGCGTCGGGGTGACGTTTTCGGTGCCGGCGACTTCGCCGATGACCCGCGGCGTCAGGCCCAGGCCGTTGCCTTGTCCCAAGAGCGTGCGGCCTTGCAGATTGGGGAGCATGAAGTTGGTGGTGCCGTTGCCTCCGTAGTACGTGCCGAGCAGGGAGAACAACGCCTGGTATTGGGAAATGCCGAGTGTCTGCCCGTTGCACAGCGCCCACCCATTGGGGGCGAAGTTAAAGGCGAACGGCTGGATGGTGCCCATAAAGACTTCCATAGATTCCTCATCCCTTCAGATTGTTGGTTTGGCAATGCCGACAGGGACCAAGGAGAGGATTGCGATCAGCCCGACTTCTTCACTCCCTGGCCTGGTCACGCACGGCTGAGCGTAGACCGAGATATTTCATTCTGCTGGGCTGGAAGGGAGGAAAAATGTTGCCCAGGGGCTTAATCGATTCAGGTTCGCATGGCGCCTATACCGTCCATCTTTTTTACAGATCTGGCTGGGTTTGATATCAAAGTAGTACTAGTCGCGGATTATTTCCTCAGCTACGCTTTGCGCTACAAATGGAATACAAACAAGGTGAAGGGATTGCCGCAGTTTCACTTTATTTCCGGTTTACCGCGCTCGGGCTCGACCCTGCTTTCTGCCATTTTGCTGCAGAACCCGCGCTTTCATGCCGGCATGACCAGCCCCGTCGGTTCGCTGTTCAGCAGCGTCCTGCAGCAATGCAGCGCCGGCAGTGAGTTTGGCTCGGTGATCGATACCGACCTGCGCCGTCGCCTGTTGCGCGGGCTGTTCGACTCCTACTACGCCGACAAGGCCGACAAACCCGTCATCTTCGATACAAATCGCCAGTGGTGCGCCCGCTTGCCTGCGTTGCAGGACCTGTTTCCCCAGGCCAAGACCATCGCCTGTGTGCGCAACGTCGCCTGGGTGCTGGACAGCCTGGAGCGGCTTTACCGCGCCAATCCGTTCGAGAACACCAAGCTGTTCAATGACGATGATGAGCGCAACACCGTCTACAGCCGCTGCGAAACCCTGGCCCAGCGCAACCGCCTGGTTGGCTTTGCCTGGACAGCGCTCAAAGAGGCGTATTACGGCGAAAACGCCGAGTCCATGTTGATCGTCGACTATGACCTGTTGAGCCAAGCCCCGGAGCGGGTGATGCGCCTGGTGTACGAGTTCATCGGTGAGCCCTGGTTCGAACACGACTTCAATCACTTGACCTACGACGCACCGGCCTTCGACCAGGCCTTGGGCGTTGCCGGCCTGCACAAGGTCAAGCCCAAGGTCGCGCCGCAAGCCCGGCGGACCTTGTTGCCGCCGGATCTGTTTGAAAAGTATGCCGAGTTGTCGTTCTGGCGCGATGGGTCCGCCAGCGCCGCCAATGTCATTCGTATGAAAACCGACGCCGCGGTCAGTTGACTCGCGGTTTTTTTCATTTGCGTGTTTAAAAAGTTCGAGTCCAGGTGAACGTCATGTGGTGGAGCAAAGGCAAATCGCGGGTAACCGAGGGCGCACAGGCCCTGGCATCGCCAATGATCATGTCCCTGGAGCCGCGAATGCTGTTCGACGGCGCGGTGGCGGCGACCGTGGCCGATGCCGCACAGGCGGACGCCCAGCCCACTGCAGACGCGGCCAAGACGCCTGCGGCTGACCAGGCTTCAGACAGCCACGCGCCTCAAGGGCAGACCGATGCCACCCAGGCCGCTGTGCCCGGCAAGGCCGTGGTGTTTGTCGATTCCCGGGTCAAAGACTCGGCCAGCCTCCTTGAAGGCGTTGCGCCCGGTACCCAGGTGGTGCAACTGGATGCCACCAAGGACGGCCTGCAACAGATCGCCGATTACCTGGACACCCACCAAGGCATCAGCTCGGTGCAGATCATCGCCCACGGCAACGCCGGCGATCTCTGGTTGGGCAACAGCTACCTGTCGGCGGACAACGTTGAGGCCCGCAGCGAGGTGCTGGCGCAGATCGGCCAGGACATGAACGCCGGTGGCGATATTCTGATCTATGGCTGCTACACCGCTGAAGGTGACCGTGGCCTGAGCCTGGTCAATTCACTGGCGCAGTTGACCGGCCGCGACGTGGCGGCGTCCATCGATCGCACGGGCCTTGGCGGCGACTGGGACCTGGAAATCGCCACCGGCAACATCGAAAGCGCCAACGTGCTCTCTGCCAATGCCATGAGCGAGTACCAATGGGGCCTGGCCACCTGGACCGCTACCAACAACCTCAATTCCGGTATTGGTTCTCTGCGCGCCGCTTTGGATTCTGCGCAGAATGGTGACATTGTCACGTTCAATGCCGGCATGACTGTCGCGCTGACCCAGGTGCTGGTGGTCGACAAGAACGTCACCATCGATGGCGATCTCAACAACGACAACGTGGCCGACGTCACCCTCGATGGGCAATACCGCACCCAGATCATCAACGTGACGGCCGGCACCACGGCGACCCTCGATGGCCTGGTGATTACTCGCGGTATGGTGGCGGGTAACGGCGGTAATGGCGGCGACGATGCGCTGGTGTCAAAGGGCGGCGGGATCTATAACGCCGGCACCCTGACCCTGAGGAACGTCACCGTCACCGCGAACGCCGCTTCGGGTGGCGGCGGCGGTGGTGGTGTCACGCCGCAATACGCCGGCGGCGGTGGTGGCGGCGGTGGCGCGATCACTGGCGGTACGGGCGGCAAGGGCGGCGATACCCTCAACGCCACGGGCTCCAACGGCTCGGCCGGCCAGGGCGGCGCCGGGGGGGGCTTCTTCAACATGGGCGGGCGTGGTGGTTCCTCCACCGGCGGGGCTGGCGGTTCCGCGTATCCGGGCTACAGCACGGGCTCCGCAGGCGGTACAGCCGTCAGCGGTGGGCTATCCATCGGTGGCGGTGGCGGTGGCGACGGCTATAACGATATTGGCGGCGCCGGTGGCGGAGCGGTCGGTGGTATCTACAACGACACCGGCGCGACCCTGCGAATCATCGGCAACTCGGTTATTTCCAACAACGTCGGTGCAGGTGGCGGCGGTGGTGGCGGTGGCGCTGGTGGTGGTTACAACCACACGGGCGGTGCCGGCGGCGTCGGTGTCGGGGCCATCTGGAACAAAGGCTCGATCCTGATTACCGCCGCCAACTTCGCCGCCCTGGCCGGCAACGTCGGTGGCAGCGGCGTGGGTGGGACCAGTGCCGGCACCGCGGGTGTTTCGCCGGCGTCGGTGGCCAACGTCTACGGCGACGGCGGCACCATCAACACCAACTATGTGCCGGACGAGACGCCGCCCACCGCGACCGTCGTGGTGGCCAATACCAACCTGAACTCCGGTGGCACGTCGCTGGTGACCATCACCTTCTCCGAAGCTGTCACCGGCCTCACTGCGGCCGACCTGACGGTGCAGAACGGCACCATCGGCACCTTGACCAGCGGCGACGGTGGCATCACCTGGACCGGCACTCTGACCGCGGCCAGCAACATCGCCGACACCACCAACATCATCACCCTGAACAACACCGGGGTTGCCGACCTGGCCGGCAATGCCGGCGTGGGCACCACCGACTCGAACAACTACGTGGTCAACGACACCGTGGCGCCCACGGCGTCCATCGTGGTCAGCGATACTGCCCTTCGGGTCGGTGAAACCTCGTTGGTGACCATCACTTTCTCCGAAGCGGTCAGTGGTTTTACCGCAGCGGACCTGACGGTGGCCAACGGCTCGATCAGCGGCCTGAGCTCCAGCGACGGTGGCATCACCTGGACGGCCACCTTCACACCGGACGCTGCGATCACCGACACTTCCAATCTCATTGTCCTGAATAACACCGGCGTGGCGGACCTCAATGGCAACGCCGGCGTGGGGACGACCAACTCCAACAACTACGCTATCGACACCCTGCGTCCGACAGCGACCATCGTGGTCAGCGACACTGCCCTCAGGGTCGGTGAAACCTCGGTGGTGACCATCACCTTCAACGAGGCGGTGAGCGGTTTTACCACCGCTGACCTGACGGTTGCCAACGGTTCGGTTACCGGGTTGAGCAGCAGCGACGGCGGTATCACCTGGACCGGGACACTGACCCCGAGCGCCAGCATCAGCGACACCACCAACCTGATCACACTGAACAACACCGGCATTGCCGATCTGTCCGGGAACGTTGGCACCGGCACCACCGATTCGAACAACTATGCAATCGACACGCTGCGTCCCACCGCCACCATCGTGGTGGCCGATACTGCGCTAAATATCGGCGAAACATCGCTGGTGACGATCACTTTCAGCGAAGCTGTCACGGGCTTTACCCTGGCAGACCTGACTGTGGCCAATGGCTCCTTGAGCGGGCTGAGCAGCAGCGACGGCGGCATCACCTGGACCGCGACGCTCACCCCGAGCGCCAGCATCAGCGACGCCACCAATCTGATCATCCTGGCCAATACCGGTGTGGCGGACGCGGCCGGTAACACCGGCAGCGGCACCACCAGCTCCAACAACTATGCAGTCGACACCCAGCGACCCACCGCTAGCATCGTTGTGGCCGACACCGCGCTGAGCGTTGGCGAAACATCCCTGGTGACCATCACCTTCAACGAAGCGGTAACAGGCTTTACCGCCGCCGACCTGACGGTCGCCAACGGTACGATCACCGGCCTGAGCAGTGGCGACGGCGGCATCACCTGGACCGGCACGTTGACACCAAGCGCTAGCGTCAGCGACACCAGCAACCTCATCACCCTGGATAACACTGGTGTGGCGGATGCGGCGGGCAACGTCGGTACGGGCACCACTGATTCGAACAACTACGCCATCGACACCGCGCGTCCGACCGCGACCATCGTGGTCGCCGACTCGACCCTTGGCGTCGGCGAAACCTCGCTGGTGACAATTACCTTCAGCGAGGCGGTGACCGGTTTCACCCTGGCCGACCTTACCGTTGCCAACGGCAGCCTGAGCGGGCTGAGCACCAGCGATAACATCACCTACACCGCGACTTTCACGCCGAGCGCGGGCGTCAGCGATAGCACCAACCTGGTCACGCTCAATAACACGGGCGTGGTGGACGGCGCGGGCAACACCGGCAGCGGCACCACCGATTCGAACAACTACGCCGTCGACACCCTGCGTCCGACCGCCACCATCGTGGTCGCCGATACGGCGCTGAGCGTCGGCGAAACCTCGCTGGTGACCATTACCTTCAGCGAGGCGGTCAGCGGGTTCGACAATTCGGACCTGAGCGTCGCCAACGGTACGCTGAGTGCGGTCAGCAGCAGTGATGGCGGCCTTACCTGGACCGCCACCTTCACTCCGGCCCTCGGCGTCACCGACACCTCCAACGTCATCACCCTGAACAACACCGGGGTCAGTGACGCGGCGGGTAACTCCGGCACCGGCACTACCAACTCCAACAATTACCAGGTCGACACCAACGTACCGACGGCGACCATCGTGATTGCCGATACCACCCTGAGCATCGGCGAGACGTCATTGGTCACCGTGACCTTCAACTCGGCGGTCAGCGGGTTCGACAATTCGGACCTGACCGTCAGCAACGGCACGCTCAGCACCATGAGCAGCACCGACGGCGGCGTCACCTGGACGGCCACCTTCACGCCGAGCGCCAGTATTTCCGACACCAGCAACGTGATCACGTTGGACAATACCGGCCTGATCAATGGCGCGGGCAACGCCGGTGTCGGTACTACCGACTCCAACAACTACACCGTCGACCACGGTGCGCCCAACGGCGACTATCGTCGTGGCCGACACCGCCATTGCCGCCGGCGAGACCTCGCTGGTAACCATCACCTTCAGCGAGGCGGTGACCGCGTTCACCAGTGCCGACCTGACGGTTGCCAACGGCGTGATTTCCGGCCTGAGCAGCAGCGACGGCGGCATCACCTGGACCGCGACCTTCACGCCGACCGCTGGCGTCACCGACACCAGCAACGTCATTTCGCTCAATAGCGGCGGTATCGTCGACCTGGCGGGCAACGTCAACGTCGGCACGACCGACTCCAATAACTACAGCATCGACAGCCAGCGTCCGACCGCGACCATTGTGCTGAGCGACTCTGCGCTGAGACCGGGCGAAACCGCTCAAGTGACCATTACCTTCAGCGAGGCGGTGACCGGCTTCACCAACGCCGACCTGAGCGTGGCAAATGGCACATTGAGCGCGGTGAGCAGCAGCGACGGCGGCTTGACCTGGACCGCCACTTTCACGCCGGACCTGGGCGTGACCGACGCCACCAACCTGATCGTGCTGGACAATACCGGTGTGAGCGATGCGGCGGGCAATACCGGAACAGGCACCACCAACTCGGCCAATTATGCCGTGGAGACGCGGGTGCCAACGGCCACCGTCGTGGTGGCTGATAACGCCCTCAGCGTGGGGGAAACCTCGTTGGTGACCATCACCTTCTCGGAGGCCGTCAGCGGTTTTGACAATGCCGACCTGAGCGTGAGCAACGGCACACTGAGCAACGTCTCGTCCACCGACGGCGGCGTGACCTGGACAGCCACGTTCACCCCGACGAGCAATATCACCGATACCAGCAACCTGATCAGCCTGGACACCAGCGGTGTGGTCAACGTGTCGGGCAACAACGGTGTCGGCGTGGTGAACTCCAACAACTACGCCATCGACACGGTTCGCCCCGGCGCCACCATCACAGTGGGCGACACCAGCCTGGGCATCGGCCAGAGCACTACTGTGACCATCAGCTTCACCGAGGCAGTGTCCGGTTTTGACTTGTCGGATCTCAGCGTCGCCAATGGTGTGTTGTCCAACCTCACCAGCAGTGACGGCGGCCTGACCTGGACGGCGACCCTGACGCCTACCGCGGGCGTCAACGATGCCACCAACCTGATCCTGCTCGACGCCAGCAATGTGCAGGACCTGGCCGGCAACGCCGGCGTGGGCATCGCGATTTCCAGCAACTACGCACTCGACGCCACCCGGCCGACGGCCACCATCGTGGTCGCCGACCCGAACCTGACGGCGGGCGAGACGACTCTGGTGACGTTCACCTTCAGCGAACCGGTGACTGATTTCGATCTGTCAGACCTCAGCGTCACCAACGGTGAACTGACCAACCTGACCACCAGCGACGGCGGTAGGACCTGGACGGCAACGTTCACGCCCACGGTGAACCTCACGGACCCGAGCAACTTCATCGCTCTGGACACCAGTAACGTCAGCGACCTGACAGGCAACGCCGGAGCAAGCGTGGCGGTGTCCAACAATTACGCCATCGACACCGTGGTGGCCAACGATGTGAAGCCACCGCCGGAGTTCCTGACGTCCGACCCTGTCACGGTCGTGCCGCCCTCCGAGGTGCCGTTGCAGCCGATTGTCTTTACGCCGCCAACCGGTGACCTCGGCTCGCCGCTGGGCTTTCCACCGCTGTTTGAACAACGCGACGTGGGCGGCGGCATTCGGCCGATCGGCGACATTTTCATCAACCGTGGTGCACTGGCGCCGAGCTATATCGCCCAGGTATTCAGCTCCGACGCTGCGGGCGATGGCTCCGGCCAGGGCTTCCTGGGCTTCGGGGGTGGCGATGGCGGGGTGTTCGGCAGCAGCACGATCGCCGGTCTGTTCAGCCAGGATGCCGGTTCCGATGGTGAATCGCTGGACGCCTTCGACAGCCAGTCGATGCAGGGCGGTGATGGGTCTCAAGGGGTATTCGGCGCACCAACCCTGGGCCAGCAACTTCAACAACTCAAAGACACCGAGCAGCGTCAGGTCGACAGCCTGGCAATGGCATTGCAACAGGTCGGCATGAGCCAGGCGCAGGCCTGAACAACTAAAAAAATTGGGGCAGCCAGGGGCAATCCAGGGAATGAATAGAAGTCAGAAGTTATTCGCAATGAGTGTGCTGGCGTTGACGGTCAGCGGATGTGCGGTCACCAGCGAGCCGATCGAGCGTAGCGTCAGCGAACAGCGCGCCCGGACCGACCTGCAGAATATGTACAAGGATCAGGAGCCCCTCAGCGGCCCGCTGACCCTGCACCAGGCCATGGCCCGTGCGGTGAAGTACAACCTTGAAGGCCGTTTGAAGATCATGGAAGAAGCCCTGGCCAAGCGTCAGCTGGACCTGGCCAGTTTCGACATGCTGCCGCGCATGGCCCTGGACGCGGGCTACGTGGGCCGCAACAACGTCAGCGCTTCCAGCAGCCAGAGTGTGGAAACCGGTACCCAGTCTCTGGAACCGTCGACCTCCCAGGACCGCGATCGCGAAGTAGCCGACCTGACCATGGTCTGGAACGTGCTCGATTTCGGCGTGAGTTACATCAGCGCCAAGCAGGCCGGGGACCAGCGGCTGATCGTGCAGGAGCGTCGGCGCAAAGTCATCAACACCATCGTCCAGGATGTGCGTTCGGCTTACTGGCGAGCCATGGCCGCCGAGCGCCTGCTCAAGCAGATCGACAGCCTGATGGTCCGAGTCGATACGGCCCGCGGCAACAGTCAGAGCATGAGCGAGCAACGCATTGGCGACCCAGTGCAGGCACTGGGTTACCAGCGTTCGCTGATCCAGGCCACCCGCCAGCTCGAAGAGCAGCGCCGGGCGTTGTCCCTGGCCAAGACGGAACTGGCGACGCTGATCAACCTGCCCCTGGGCACCGAGCTGACCTTGGCCACCCAGGATGAGTACGTCATCCCGGAACTCAAGGTCGACCTCGCGCGCCTGGAGCAGGAAGCCCTGACCAGTCGCCCGGAACTGCGCGAGCAGGACTACCAGACGCGCATTACCGCCGCTGAAACCCGCAAGGCCATGCTGCGCCTGTTACCTGGGCTGGAGTTCTCCGCTGGGGGGCATTACGACAGCAACTCGTTCCTGGTGGAGCAGGGCTGGGCTGACTATGGCGTGAAGGTCACCTGGAATCTGTTCAACGTGATCTCCGCCCCGGCGGCCATCAACGTGGCCAAGGCCGGTGAAGAGGTCGCGGCGGCGCGGCGCCAGGCGATGTCGATCGCCGTGCTGGCGCAGCTGTACGTGGCCAATGCCAATTACCGCGAGGCGCTGCGCCAGTTCAAGACCAGCCAGCAGCTGTCGGAGATCGATGGGCAGATCGTGGGTCAACTGCGCAACCGCCATCAGGCCGCCGGCTTGGGTGAGCTGGACCTGATCCAGGGCGAACTCAATACGCTGCAGGCTGACTTGCGGCGGGATCTGGCCTATGCCGACCTGCGCAACGCCTATGGCCAGATCTTTGCCAGCGCTGGCCTCGACCCGTTGCCCGATGAAGTGCAATCGACCCAAGTGCAGTCGATTGCCACGGCGTTGGCCAACCGCGAAGCGGCGTGGGCCCAGGGCGATATCGCGGTGCCGACGGCAGCGGTGACCCAGTAACAGGCCGCACGCATGGTGCGCCCGGCGTTTTCCCGGCTGCCGGTAACGGTGAACCTGCCTTTGCTGTTGCAGGCACTGGCAGCCGTTGAGGACGATCATTGGCAAGGCCACTTCAACAGCGCGTACTACAGTGGTGACTGGAGTGGCGTGGCGCTGATTTCGGCGGTCGATGCCTTGACCCCGTTGTCTCCCGGGCGCGGTCAGCCCGTGCAGCGCGCGCTCTGGTCAGAGGATGACCGGTGGCACGAGGCGTTGCGCGACTGGCCGTTGGAGATCGTCTCGGCCCGGTTGCTGCGACTCGGTCCCGGCGGGTGTATCCACGAGCATCGCGATTATGACCTGGGTGGCGCGAACGCCGATCTGCGCCTGCATGTGCCGCTGCTCAGCCCGCTTGGCGTGGATTTCTGGCTGGATGGGCAACGCATTCCGATGACGGCGGGCGAATGCTGGTTTCTTGATCTGTCGCTGCCTCATCGCGTCGATAACCACAGCAGTCAGCCGCGGATTCATCTGGTGCTCGATTGCCGCCCCAGCCCATGGCTGCAACGGCAGGTCGCCGCCGGGCTGCTCAGCACACCGGCAATCGTGGCTGAGCGAAGTGATCTGGTGTGCTTTGAGCAGCTCGTTGAAACCGACCCTCAACTTGCCCGGACTTTGCAGAGCCTGCATGACGTAGACGCTTTCATTGAGTGCGCAATCGCGATGGCTGCCGCACGCGATTTACATGTTACCCGGGAGCAATTGCAGGCGACCATGCGCAACGGTCGCCGGCAGTGGAGTGATCAGTGGAAGGCCTGAACCTGGACGGCTGGCTGCCGATCCGCGTGTGGCAAGCGGCGGGGCAGTGGCGGGTTGACTGGTGCTGGTTCGGGGAGGAGCGATTGTCGCAACCGTTCTTCGGCGACGCGGTGGAACACGCCCTGCGGTTGCCCTTCAATCAGGCGTTCCGCCGCCAGACAGCCTTGAGCGCCCTGGACCAGTGGAGACAACAAAGCCCAGGCCTGCCCCCGAGTGCATTTATTTTCCATGCCTCCCGCTGTGGCTCGACATTGATCAGCCAGATGCTGGCGCAACTGGACGACCACATCGTCATTTCAGAACCGCCGCCTCTGGATACTCTGCTGCGCAGCGATATGGTGCACGCTGACCGCCGCGTGGCACTCAGGGGGCTGATGTCGGCCTATGGGCAGCGCCGCCGAGGCATGGAACAGCGGCTGGTGATCAAGCTTGACGCCTGGAACATCGGTGAACTGGCGCTGCTGCGCGAATGTTTTCCCGACACGCCTTGGTTGTTCGTGTACCGCGACCCTTTGGAAATCGCCGTTTCCCATTGGCGTCGTCCCGGCATGCACATGGTGCCGGGGATGATCGGGACAAGCGTGTTGGACGACGGATTGCCCTTCGGCGGCCAGGAAGATTTCATCGCGCGCCGGCTGGGGCGGTTGTTGCAGGCGGGGTTGGAGCACTGCCATGAGTTTGCCGGGCTGGCGGTTAATTACGCTGAGTTGCCTGATGCGATGGCAGGGCGGCTGGCGGTGTTTTTCGGGCTGAATGATGCCCAGCGCCGGCAAGTGTTTGCCATGACGGGGCAGCATGCCAAGCAGCCGGGGCAGGCGTTTGCCGGTGATAGCGAGGACAAGCGTCGGGAGGCTTCGTCACGGCTGCGCGATCAGGTGATGCATTGGGCGCAGGGGGCCTATGAGGCGCTCGAAACCTGGCGCGTTGGCCGGCATCAATGTTGACTGACCCTGCGCAATCGCGAGCAGGCTCGCTCCCACATTTGTTTTGTGCTGGTTTGAGTATCCGCGACTGCTCTCAATCCCCTGTGGGAGCAAAGCTTGCTCGCGAGGCGGCCTGACAGCCGGCCTGGCTCTCCCGGTTGTACGTCGATCAAACTGTGGGAGCGAGCCTGCTCGCGATGGCGGCCTGATAGCCGGCCAGGATTTGGTTGACTGGGTACATATCCGTTGCTGCGGTAGCGGCTACTGGCGGTTCCGCCCTTACGGCGGGTCACTTTTGGTAAACGCCCCAAAAGTAACCAAAAGGTCTTGCCCCACCACTCGGTGCCTCGCCTAGGCTCGGCATGTCCGAACGCAGGCATTGCTCCGTGGGCCCGCCGCGAAGGGCCATCCATGGCCCAGCGCGGCTATCCCGGCATCCATGCCGGGATGCCCACTACGCAATACCTGCGTTCGGCCAGCGTGGTTAACGGGGCCCCTAGATCAAAAGCCGAAACGAGGCGGCCTGACAGCCGGCCTGGCTTTGGCGGGTGTACACCAATCAGACTTGTTTGAGCAGAACCTGTGGGAGCAAAGCTTGCTCGCGAGGCGGCCTTATAGCCGGCCTGGCTCTTGCGGGTGTACTCCAATCCAATTGTGGGAGCGAGCTTGCTCGCGATGGCGTCGGCACAGTTTGCATCAAAGCCAAAGCGCTACCCCTTGGTCCCAGGCGCCGCCATCTCCTTCGTTTCCAGATGGTCCAACGCCCGTTCAACCAACAACTGAACCCCATCGGCCATGCGGCTGATCGCCAGGGCTACGCAGCGGCGTGAGTCATCGACATCGTCAGCCAGGTCGGCGGCGATGGTGCTGATGGACAGCAGGTCTTCGGAGGCATTGGCGAGCAGGGTTTCGGTGTCAATGTGGGGGATTCGGTGAAGGCTTGACCATATTCATGTACCAGAGTTGGGGTTGGCATCCTTTCGCTTGCATTCGAAGAGGCGGCAACTGTGCGTAGGTGTGCAAGACCGGTCCGGTACCGCCGGCAGACCCGAAGGTCTCCCACGCACAATCGCCATAACGGACGCGAGCATAAAAAATGCTCGGTCAATAGCTATAACCGATTGGGTACCAGTCCGGACTTGCACGTCCGTATCACCGTTTTTTGCGATGACGGACAAAGGTTAGCGGCGCTCGGAAGCACTGCCTAGTTCATGAACAGCCCGGTGTTTTGAAGGAAATCTCCGAGGAACCTGAGAGGAAACGAAAAACGTGAAAAGGTGACTTGGCAGTCATCATGCGAGAAAACTCATCCATCTCCCGTTAAAGCGATCCGATGATGGCGTTCCGCTGTGGAATCGCTAAACTGCTCCCGCCATTCATCTTTCTTACGAGGCCGTGCCCATGAAGTTTCGCTTTCTGCTGTGGATGCTGGGGTTGTTGATGGGCAGGGCCAGCCGGACCAATCCGGCGTTCCAGCAGCAGTTGGGCGATAAGGAGTTGGTGTTTCAACTGCAAACCCTGGACGGCAAGGTCGCCCGGCACTTCACGGTGAAAGACCAGCGCATCACCAGCCAGTCCGGCACTTACCCGACGCCTGCGTTCGCCATCGCCTTCAAGGACGCGGCTTATGGCTTTGCCACGATGCAGGCGAAGAACAAGCAGTTGGCGTTCATGACCGGGATTCAGGACAAGTCGATCCAGATCAAGGGCAACCCGGCGCTGGTGATCTGGTTTCAGGGGTTGATGCGGTATTTGAAGCCGAAAAAGGCCAAGAAGGTTTAGTCGAGAACCCTGTGGCGAGTCAGCCAGGATACGCTCGATCGTTCCCACGCTCTGCGTGGGAACGTCGCCAGGGACGCTCCGCGTTCCGCTTCTGGGATGTGACGCAGAGCGTCACGGGATGCATTCCCACGCAGAGCGTGGGAACGATCAAAGCTCAGCGGCCTGCGTCAGCGGTCAGTGGCTGAACTGCGAAGCCAGTTCGCGCAACAACACCTCAGCCTCCAGCACTTTGCTGACCACTTCATTGGCTTTGTCGCGACTCAGGCCGACGCGTTCGAGCAGTGCGTCGGGAATCTCCTCGTCGGGACCCGAGCCAATGCCACGGGCGCGCAGCAGGCGTACGGCCAGGCACACCAGGTTCGGGTAGGCGGCGTATTCGCCGTCGTAATATGGGTCGTGCTGGAAGCGCAGGGCGGTGGCCAGTTCGTCGGGCATGTCCCAGTAGCGCATCAGCCATGAACCGATCTGCTCGCGACTGATGCCCAAAAGGTGCTGCTCCACGTAGCTGTGGCACAGGTGCGGGTTGACCTCCAGGTGCCGGCAGATCAACGAGAAGTGCGGCGGGAAGACGTGGGCCAGCAACAGATAGCCGAAGTTGTGCAGCAGGCCGGACAGGTAGGTCAGGCCGCCTTCTGGGCGCTGGGCGCGCGGCATGGCGCGGGTCAGGCCCTCGATGACGGCGGCGGTGTAGATCGACTGATGCCAGTACGGCGTGGTGTGTTGTGGGTGGTCCTTAGGCAGGCTCAGGGTCTTGCCCAAGGCCAGGCCCAGTGCCAGGTTGATCACCAGGTCGAAGCCCAGTACCCGGACGATGGCGTCTTCCACCGAACGGATCTTGCCGGGCGAGGCGTAATACGGCGAGGCAGCCCAGCTCACCACTTGCGCGGCCAGGGCCGGATCGGTTTCCACGACGCCGGTGATGTCATCGATGGTGGCGTCCGGGTCGACCCGCAGCTTGATGATCTTCTGCGCCGTTTCGGCCAGTGGTGGAATTTCGATGGTTTCTTCCAGCCGTTGCTGGATACGTCGGGCGGTGAACGCCTGCACAGCCTGAGTGATTTCCGCGCGGTCGTCGTGCGGGCGATCAAGGTTGGGGGTGATGTTGCTCACGGCTTCGCCGAAGGTCGCGGCACTGGCCTTGGTGAGCATGCTCTTGAAGGCTTCGCTGGTCACTTCCAGCAGCAGCCCTGGTTCGCCTGAGTTGATCAGCAGCTTCGGCTCGCGCAGCAGGCTTTCTTCATACAGGCAAGGGGAGCTGGTCAGCGCCGGCAGGCCGGGCAGCAGGCTCAGGCTATGTTTGCCGAGCATGCGCTCCAGACGGTCAGTAGGCACCGCCGTGAGTTTGCGACCGGTGAGTTCGGCCAAGCGGTTGAGGTCCAGCAGTTGGCTTTGCGGAAACAGCACCATGAGGGCGCCAACGGCATCGTGCAACAAAACAGCCTGCACTTTACGGGCGGGATTCAGGCCTGGTCGTTCGATTACTTCGTCAAAGCCGATGCCCAGTTTCTCGAGCAACAGCCGAATAACAGACGGAGCGTGCGGGGTTTCGGGGACGAGGGCAGCTTCTGTCATGGTCTGTATCCGTTTTCCTACAAGTTCAGCAGTATAACCAGCTTGCCGGGCAGGCGCGCCCAGAAACTGAGAGCGTGCTCACACTTGGCCGTATTGCTGCCCGTGACGCAACCAGCGATCCAGCAGCGGGCTGACATGCTCCGGCCAGCGCTCCAGCAGCGCCTGGGCGGCGTCGCGTACAGCGGGGAGCAGATCGGCGTCGCGCATCAGGTCGGCTACCTTGAATTGAAGCAGGCCGGTCTGGCGCGTGCCGAGCATTTCACCGGGTCCGCGTAATTCCAGGTCTTTTTCGGCGATGACAAAACCATCGTTGGTTTCGCGCATGATGCCCAGGCGCTGGCGACCAATCTGCGACAGCGGCGGGTGATACAGCAAGACGCAATGGCTGGCGGCACTGCCCCGGCCGACGCGGCCGCGTAGCTGATGCAACTGTGCCAGACCCAGGCGCTCGGGGTTCTCGATGATCATCAAGCTGGCATTGGGCACATCGACCCCGACTTCGATCACCGTGGTGGCGACCAGCAATTGCAGTGCCCCGGCCTTGAATTCGGCCATGACGGCGGCTTTCTCGGCGGGTTTCATGCGCCCGTGGATCAGCCCGACTTTCAGTTCGCCGAGGGCGGCAGTGAGGTCTTCATAGGTGGTTTCGGCCGCCTGGCAGGTCAGCTCTTCCGACTCTTCGATCAACGTACATACCCAATAGGCCTGCCGCCCTTCGGCGCAGGCACCGCGCACGCGCTCGATCACTTCGACGCGCCGGGTGTCGGTGACCAGCACGGTATTGACTGGTGTGCGTCCGGGAGGCAGTTCGTCGAGGATCGAGGTGTCGAGGTCGGCATAGGCGCTCATGGCCAGGGTCCGCGGAATCGGCGTGGCGGTCATGATCAATTGGTGAGGGCACATCCGCCCGCCCACGCCTTTCTGCCGTAGCGCCAGGCGCTGCTGCACGCCGAAGCGGTGCTGTTCGTCGATGATCACCAGCGCCAGGTTCTTGAACTGCACTTCGTCCTGGAACAACGCATGGGTGCCGACCACCATCGGTGCGCCTTCGGCGATCTGCGCCAGGGCGGCTGCGCGATTCTTGCCCTTGAGCTTGCCGGCCAGCCAGGCGACTTCGATCCCCAGGGGTTCGAGCCAGCGCTGGAAGGTGATGAAATGTTGTTCGGCGAGAATCTCGGTGGGCGCCATCAACGCCACTTGATAGCCGGCTTCCAGGGCCTGGAGCGCGGCGAGGGCGGCGACCACGGTCTTGCCGGCACCCACATCGCCCTGGATCAGCCGCAGCATCGGTTCGGGCTGGCTCAGGTCGTAGGCGATTTCGTTGCCGACCCGCTGCTGGGCCCCTGTGGGTTTAAAGCCGAGGTTAGCCAGGTAACGGGCCGGCAGATCCTTGGCCTTGGGCATGGCCGGGGCGCGCAGGGAACGCAGGCTTTCGCGCAGGCGTTGCTGGGACAGTTGATGGGTCAGCAGCTCTTCAAAGGCCAGCCGGTGCTGGGCCCAGTGATGCCCCAGGGCCAGTTCGTCGACATCGGCATCGGCCGGCGGATGGTGCAGGTAGCGAATCGCATCCGCCAGCGGCGCCAGTTGATAATCCCGGGCCAGTTCGTTGGGCAGCCAGTCGGGCAGGCTGCTGGGGCCGAGCAGGGTCAGGGTTTGCTGGCAGAGCTGGCGCAGGCGCTGTTGGGTCAGGCCTTCGGTGAGCGGGTAGACCGGGGTCAGGGTTTCATCCACCGGGGGCGGCTCGTCGCCGGTGATGGCGCGGTATTCCGGGTGATAGATCTCCAGCCCGGACGCACCGGGCCGCGCTTCACCGTAGCAACGCACGCGGGTGCCACGCTTGAGGCCCTCCTTTTGCGCATTGCTGAAGTGATAGAAGCGCAGGCTCAGCCCGCCGGTGCCGTCCTGCAGGCGCACCACCAGGCTACGGCGCCGCCCCATGACCACATCGGCGCCGCTGACGGTGCCTTCGATCACGGCGTCCTGGCCCGGACGTAAATGCCCGATGGGCACGACGCGGGTGCGGTCCTGGTAACGCAGCGGCAGGTGGAACAGCACGTCCTGAAGGTTTTCCAGGCCAACCTTGGCCAGCTTCTCGGCCATGGCTTCACCGACACCCTTGAGTGCCGTGACCGGCACTTTCGACAGCTCAGTCATGGCCGGTGCTTACTTGGCAGTGGGCGGCTTGGCCACGGAACACAGGCGGATCGAGTCAGCGAGGATCTCGATGGCCTTGGGTCGCGGAAAGCTGGCGCGCCAGGCGATGGCAACGGTGCGGAACGGCACGGGCGGCGTCAGTGGGCGAACCTCGATCACGCCAGGGGCGTAATGATGGCTGTCCACCGCCGACAGCGGCAAAATCGAAATGCCCAGGCCCGAGGCGACCATGTGGCGAATGGTTTCCAGGGAGCTGGATTCCACCGTGGTGTGCTTGGCGCCTTCGCTGCCTTTGGTCAGGGTCGGGCAGGCTTCCAGCACCTGGTCGCGGAAGCAGTGGCCTTCGCCGAGCAGCAGCAGGCTCTTGTCGTTGAGCAGGCCGGCGTCGATGGATTTTTTCTGGGTCCACGGATGCTGGGCCGGCATCAACACGTAGAACGGCTCGTCGTAGAGCGGCAGGGTCAGGACATCGGCTTCGTTGAACGGCAGGGCGATGATGATCGCGTCCAGTTCGCCGTTGCGCAGTTTGTCGCGCAGCACATGGGTGAAGTTTTCTTCGATGTACAACGGCATCTGCGGGGCGACCCGGTGCAGTTGCGGAATCAGGTGCGGGAACAGGTACGGGCCGACGGTGTAGATCGCGCCGACTTTCAGTGGGGCGGTCAGCTGGTTTTTGCCGGCCTGGGCCAGTTCACGGATGCCCTGAGCCTGTTCCAGGACTTTCTGTGCCTGGGCAACGATGCCTTCGCCCACTGGGGTCAGGCGCACGGCGCTTTTGCTGCGCTCGAAAATCAGCACGCCGAGCTCGTCTTCAAGCTTTTTCACGCCCACCGAAAGCGTCGGCTGGCTGACATGGCAACGCTCGGCGGCGTGGCCGAAATGTTGCTCCTGGGCGAGGGTGACGATGTAGCGTAATTCTGTGAGGGTCATGGCGAGCGTCCGTGAAGTTGCGAGCCAAGCATACCGGCTGCAATCGATAGACGCACGTTATCAGACTGGGGGCGCGGTGTGACACTGCCTAATGTGGGTATGGTGAGGGGATTTAACGACGCATATGGATTATTTGTGGGAGCAAGGCTTGCCCGCGATGAAGCGAGCGCGGTCCTCTCTGGAACCGAGGTGCCTGTATCGCGAGCAAGTTTTGCTCCCACAGGCCCCTTGCTCTACAGATACATTCCCTTCACCAGAAACAATAAGCCCCTGTAACAGGGGCTTGCCAATGGGTTAACGCCGACGCTTGTCGATGGAGTACACGAACGGCGCGACGATTTCGATGGAGCCGTTAACCAGCATGTCGGCCGGAGGCTTGGGCAGCGGTTGGGCGCGGCGAATCATTTCCAGGGTCGCCCGGTCCAGGGCGGCGTTGCCGGACTTGCTCACCAGCTCGAAGGACAACACATTGCCTTCGGCGTCCACCACGAACCGTAAACGGTTCAAGCCTTCCTTGCCGCGCGACTGGGCGCTGGCGGGGTATTTCTTGTACTTGCCCAAGTGCGCAAGCAAGGTGCCTTGCCAACTGGCCTTGGCCGCCATTTGCGCGGGGGATGGGCCAGGCGCCGGTTGCGCGGATTTCTCGGTCGGTGCCTTGGTCGGTTGAGTATCGCTGGGCTTTTGCTCCGACGGTTCTTCCTTGGGCGGTTCCGGTTTTTTCTCCACGGGCTTGGGTTTGGGCTTGGGCGGTTTAGGCTTGGGCTTGACCGGCTTGGGCACCGAAATCTCCGGTTTCTCGGCTTCGGCGATTTTAGGCAGCGGCAGTTCTTCGACCGGCTCCGGAGGCTGCGGTGGCGTGACGACTTTAGGCGGTGCGGGCGGTGGTGGGGCCGGAACCGGCGCCAGCTCGACCATCATTGCCTGGGGCGGCAATTCAATGGGCGGGTTTGACGTCCAGTTCAGGGCCAGGGCAATGGCGAGCGCATGCACGCCCAGCACCACGGCCAGGCTACCGCTGTAACGCGTCAGCTTTTGGCGCGTCGTGATCATTTCTTGGGCGCCGTCTCAAGTCCGACCAGGCCGACCTTCAGGTATCCGGCGGCGCGCAGGGCGTCCATCACGCTCATCAAGTCGCCGTAATCCACGCCTTTATCCGCCTGGAAGAAGATCGTCGTGTCCTTTTTGCCTTGGGTCTTGGCGTCGAGGGTCGCGCCGAGGCTATCGGCCTTGACCTCGTCTTCGCCCAGGAACAGGCGTTGGTCAGCCTTGACGCTGAGGAATACCGGTTTTTCCGGCCGCGGCGAAGGCTTGGCCGTCGAAGCCGGAAGGTCGACCTTGATGTCCACGGTGGCGAGCGGAGCGGCCACCATGAAGATGATCAACAGCACCAGCATCACGTCGATGAACGGCGTGACGTTGATTTCGTGGTTCTCGGCCAGATCGTCGTCTGCGCCTTCTTTCAAATGCAGGCCCATGGCCGATTACCCCACTTTCACCATGTGCGGTTGCGAGCCACGCTCGGGTGGCAGGTGGTCGAGGTCGCGGCTGACCAGCAACAGGACTTCGGCCGAAGCGTCCGAGACCTGGGCCTTGTAACCGGCAATGGAGCGGGCGAACACGTTGTAGATGACCACCGCCGGGATCGCTGCGACCAGACCCAGAGCTGTCGCGAGCAGGGCTTCGGCGATGCCGGGCGCCACGACAGCGAGGTTGGTGGTCTGGGTCTTGGCGATGCCGATGAAGCTGTTCATGATGCCCCACACGGTGCCGAACAGGCCGACGAACGGCGCGGTGGAACCGATGGTGGCGAGCACGCCGGTGCCGCTGCTCATGTTGCGACCGCAGGCTGCGACCAGGCGCTCGAGGCGGAAACTCACGCGCTCCTTGATGCCTTCCTTCTCACGACTGTTGGCCGACAGGCGCATCTCTTCGAGGGCGTCGTGAACCAGCAGATTGGCCAGGGTGCCCTCTTTGGCCGCAGAGGCGCTGGCCTCTTTGAGGGTGGTGGCTTTTTTCAGGTTGGCGATTTCACCGCGCAAGCGGCGCTTGGCGCCCATCAGCTCGAAGCCCTTGGCGATCCAGATGGTCCAGGTGATGATCGAGGCGATGGCCAGGCCGATCATGACGATTTTCACGATAATGTCGGCGTTCTGGTACATGCCCCATGGCGACAGATCGTGGGCCATGCCCAAGGTATTGTCGGCTTCGAGCATTTGAGGTGCGTCTGCGGCGTCGGCTTCGACAGCCTGGGCCGGCTCGCTGGCCTGAGGAGCCGCTACAGGCTCGGCTGCATCGACCGGCGCCTGGCTGGCGGCGGGTGCGGTGGCCGGGGTCGTGGCTGGCGCTTGGGCATCGGCGAACGCGGCGGTGGGTGCTAGCAGCAGGCTGAGCAGCAGGGCTGCCATGGCACTCCAGGCGCGAGGTCGGTTGGTTGGCGAAGCGGAGGGGAGATAGCGTGTCATGCTGGCCGGACCTGAGAGAAAAAGAAGGTTGATGTTCTTCCAGGCCTCGTGGGCCGAGAACAAAACTGGCTCGCATTATTGCAAGTAATTCTTGTTAACAAAAGTAATACAGTATCTTTTTTTCCTGCATTGCTAGCCGCTCGTCCCCTCTGGCAGCTAGTCTGCGGCTTTACGAGAGGAGATTTTGATGTCCGCGCCTTCTGTTTTGATCGCCGGCTGCGGTGATATCGGTGGCCGCCTGGCGAGTCAGTTGCAGGCCGAGCAGTGGCAGGTCTACGGCTTGCGCCGTACGGTTTCGCAGCTGCCGGCCGGGGTTGTCGGGGTAGCGGGGGACTTGTTCAACGAGCAATGTCCCGCTGATTGGCCCACCGGTCCACTGGATTACGTGGTGTACAGCGTCGCCGCCACCGAGCATGACGAGGCGGGTTACCGCGCGGCTTATGTCCAAGGCTTACAGCATGTGTTGAGCTGGCTGAAGCAGCATGGACAGCAGCCAAAACGACTGCTTTTTGTCTCCAGCAGCAGCGTCTACGGACAGAAGGGTGGTGAGTGGGTCGATGAAAGCTCGCCCACCGTGGCCGGTGGCTATTCCGGCCGGCTGATGCTCGAAGCTGAACAGGTGGCGCTCGACAGCGGCATCCCGGCCAGCCGCGTGCGTCTGACCGGTATCTATGGTCCGGGCCGTGAATGGTTGCTGAGCCAGGTGCGCCAGGGCTATAGCGTGGTGGAAGATCCGCCCCTCTACGCCAACCGCATCCATGCCGACGACGCGGCGGGCCTGCTGGCCTTCCTGCTGGAAGCCGACCGCCAGGGCAAGCCCCTGGAAGACTGCTACATCGGCGTCGACGACACTCCCGCCGCGCTGGCCGAGGTGGTGGGTTGGCTGCGTGATTACATGGGCGTCACCCAATGGGCCGAAAACGCCAGCGTCCGCCGCGCCGGCAGCAAGCGCTGCAGCAATGCACGGGCGAAGGCCTTGGGCTGGACACCGAGGTATCCGAGTTTTCGTGAGGGGTATGCGGCGATTCTGGAGGGGCGCTGCTGATCTTTTAAGCACCCCAAAAACAAACGGTGGGAGCAAAGCTTGCTCGCGATAGCGGTTTTACAGCCAACAGAGGTGTTGTCTGTGACGACGTCATCGCGAGCAAGCTTTGCTCCCACAGGCTCGATCCCACAGGGAGTCCGACTTACTGCTTCTCCAACACCCACTGCCGGTCACCCGGCGTGAACGAAGGCATTTCATCCGCCAGTGCCGCATTCACGGTCTGGAAAATTTCCAGCTTCTTGCCGTCGCGGGAGAAGATCCAGGTGTTGCCCTGGCCGTTCTGCTGCAGCCAGATGTTGTCGTTGCCGCCGCTCATGGATGCGCAGTCGCCGGCCAGGCATAGGGCGTAGCGATCGGCGCCCGGCAGGCCGGTGACCTGGCCGTCGGGTTGGAACTGCACGCTGGCGCCCTGGCCAGGGCCGTTGACGATGTTCCAGGTGCCGCCCAGATAAGCGGTATACAGCGCCCGTTCGAAACTGGCGCCCAGCGGCGCACCCTCGGGCACCTGGACCTGGGCGCGCTCGAACACTTGCTGCGGCTCGTTCTCGGTGGCGGATTGGTTCAACTGGTCGCCGTCGCGTTGCAGTTCGCTGGCGGAGCTGCCGTAGAAATCGACTTTCCACGCACCGTCTTCTTCGCCCAGCAGCTTGCCTTCGACATTCTCGAAACCGTTGGTGTAACGCGCCTGGCCGGCTCGGGTGTTGACGTCCCATTCCAGGTTCGGGCCATAGGCCTGCAGCGCCTCGCGCAGCGGGCCGCCCTTGGCGGCGGCGTCGATTGCCGCCTGGTTGATCCAGGTGCCGCTGATATCACGGTCGGCAGGGTCGCTGGCGCAGCCGCCCAACAGCAGGGCAGCCAGCGAAAGAGCAAGCGCTTTGCGCATGGTGGAATCCTTAAACGAAAACGGCGCAGCCGGGGGGAGGCTGCGCCGGGCTTGTTACTCGATGACCAGGATGGCGTCCATCTCAACCTGCGAACCCTTCGGCAGGGCTGCTACGCCGATGGCGGCGCGGGCAGGGTAAGGCTGGTCGAAGTACTTGCCCATGATCTCGTTGACCTTGGCGAAGTGGCTCAGGTCGGTGAGGAAGATATTGAGCTTGACGATGTCCTTGAACGAACCGCCGGCAGCTTCGGCCACGGCCTTGAGGTTCTCGAACACCTGCACGGTCTGGGCTTCGAAGCCTTCTACCAGTTCCATGGTTTTCGGGTCCAGCGGGATCTGGCCCGACATGTACACGGTGTTGCCCGCCTTGATTGCCTGGGAATACGTACCGATGGCGGCCGGGGCTTTGTCGCTGGTGATAACGGTCTTGGTCATTTATGACTCCTTGTAATGGATGGGGAGCTATGCACGCATACGAGTGATACGGATGACGCCAGTCAGGGCGCGCAGCTTCTTGATCACGCGGGCCAGGTGCACGCGGTCGTGCACGCTGACCACCAGTTGGACGACGCTGATGCGGCCATCGCGCTCGTCCATGCTGATTTTTTCGATATTGCCGTCGGCGGCGTTGACGCTGCTGGCCAGCAAGGCGATCAGGCCACGCTGGTGCTCCAGTTCGACCCGCAGCTCGACATTGAATTCGCCGGTGACATCCTTGGCCCAGGAGAGCTGGATGCATTTTTCCGGGTTGTGGCGGATTTCGCTGATGTTGCGGCAGTTATCCAGGTGCACCACCATCCCTTTGCCTGCGGACAGATGGCCGACAATCGGATCGCCAGGAATCGGCGTGCAGCACTTGGCATAGCTGAGCACCAGGCCTTCGGTACCACGAATGGCCAGGGGACCTTCGGGGCTAGGCAGCTGTTCGCCTTCGCCGAGCAGGCGGCGGGCGACGACGTAGGCCATGCGATTGCCCAGGCCGATGTCTTCCAGCAGGTCTTCGATCAGTTCCAGGCGGTACTCGCTGAGCATGATCTGCACGCGTTCAGCCGGGATCTTGTCCAGGGAGCTGTCGAAACCGTTGAGGACTTTGTTGAGCAAGCGTTCGCCCAGGCTGATGGATTCAGAGCGGCGTTGTAGCTTCAAGGCATGGCGGATGTGTGTGCGGGCTTTGCCGGTGACCACGAAATTGAGCCATGCCGGATTTGGCCGCGCGCCGGCGGCGCTGACGATTTCCACCGTGGAGCCGCTTTGCAGCGGTTCGGACAACGGTGCCAGGCGGCGGTTGATCCGGCACGCGATGCAGCTGTTGCCGACGTCGGTGTGTACTGCATAGGCAAAGTCCACCGCCGTGGAGCCTTTGGGCAGCTCCATGATCCGGCCTTTGGGCGTGAAAACGTAGACCTCGTCCGGAAACAGGTCGATCTTCACGCTTTCGATGAATTCCAGGGAGTTGCCGGCCCGCTGCTGCATTTCCAGCACGCCTTTGACCCACTGGCGGGCCCGGGCGTGGGTGCTCTTGGGTTGTTCGTCGCCGCTGGACTTGTACAACCAGTGCGCAGCGATGCCATTGTTGGCCATCTCTTCCATTTCACGGGTGCGGATCTGGATTTCGATCGGTACGCCGTGCATGCCGAAGAGCGTGGTGTGCAGCGACTGGTAGCCGTTGGCCTTGGGAATGGCGATGTAGTCCTTGAAGCGCCCAGGCAATGGCTTGTACAAATTATGTACAGCGCCCAGTACGCGGTAGCAGGTATCGACCTTGTCGACGATGATCCGGAACGCGTAGACGTCCATGATCTCGTTGAAGGCCCGACGCTTGCCGCGCATCTTCTTGTAGATGCCGTAGAGGTGTTTCTGTCGGCCGCTGACCTCGCCTTCGATGCCGTCGATGGTCAGGCAGTGGCTCAAGGATTCTTCGATCTTGTTGACGATTTCCTTGCGGTTGCCCCGGGCGCGCTTGACGGCCTGGTTGATCCGCGCCGAACGCATCGGGTGCATGGCCTTGAAACCGAGGTCTTCGAACTCGATGCGGATCGCGTGCATGCCCAGGCGATTGGCGATGGGCGCATAGATTTCCAGGGTTTCCTTGGCGATTCGCCGGCGTTTTTCACCGGACAACACTTCCAGTGTTCGCATGTTGTGCAGGCGGTCGGCGAGCTTGACCAGGATCACGCGAATGTCGCGCGCCATGGCCATGGCCATTTTCTGGAAGTTTTCGGCCTGGGCCTCGGCCTTGGTCTCGAAGTTCATCTGGGTCAGTTTGCTGACCCCGTCGACCAGTTCGGCCACGGTTTCGCCGAACTGCGCCTGCAGCGCTTCCTTGGCGATGCCGGTGTCTTCGATCACGTCATGCAGCATCGCCGCCATCAGGCTCTGATGGTCCATGTGCATGTCGGCAAGAATGTTCGCCACCGCAAGCGGGTGCGTGACGTACGCCTCGCCGCTGCGGCGGCGCTGGCCGTCGTGGGCTTGTTCGGCGTAGAAATAGGCTCGGCGGACCAGGTTGACCTGGTCCGTGCCGAGGTAGGCCGATAAGCGATCGGCGAGGGCGTCTATGCTCGGCATGATAATGACTCCTGCCGTTTGCTGTGACCCCGCGCCGTGCTACGTCGACCAGGCATAGGCTTAGACCGCCTCGTTGGACTCGTCCTCGAACGCTGCGAACAGCGGTTCGTCTTCAACGATTTCAGCGTTGGCGATGAACTCGTAGCTCATCAGGCCTTCGGCGATTTCACGCAGCGCTACCACGGTAGGCTTGTCGTTTTCCCACTGGACCAACGGCTCTTTGCCACCGGTGGCCAGTTGACGGGCACGCTTGGTAGAGAGCATGACCAGCTCAAAGCGGTTTTCCACGTGTTCTAGGCAGTCTTCAACGGTTACGCGGGCCATGGTATTCCTCGGAGCGAATGCAATATGCGCGCTGCCCGGTTGGGCGAGCGGACTCAACAGTTTAAAAAAACGCCAGCGTTTAGGGAAGCGCTGATTTTTTGACCAGCCCCTCGACCCGCTACAAGCTCCAATGTAAAGCCGTCGCAGCGGTTTTGGGAAGGGCTGTTCAGCCCAGCAGTTCGGCCAATAATTTACCGAAACGTTGCTGCTGGCGTTTCTGCTGCAGCTGGCTGGCGCGGAAAATCGCCTTCAGATCGTCTAGCGCATGGGCGAAATCGTCGTTGATGATCAGGTAATCGTAGTCGACGTAGTGGCTCATTTCGCTGACCGCTTCGCGCATCCGGCCTTCGATGATGTCGTCGCTGTCCTGGCCGCGATTGGTCAGGCGCTGGCGCAAGGCCTGCTGGCTCGGTGGCAGGATAAAGATCGAACGGGCCTGGGGCATCAGCTTGCGGACCTGCTCGGCACCCTGCCAGTCGATTTCCAGGATCAGGTCGTGGCCTTCATCCAGGGTTTGCTGCAGATAGCTTTGCGAGGTGCCATAGAGGTTGCCGAAGACTTCGGCGCGCTCGAGGAAGTCCCCGTGCTCGGCCATTTTCACGAACTGTTCGCGGTCGACGAAGTGATAGTTCACCCCGTCCACTTCGCCCGGGCGCATGGCGCGGGTGGTGTGCGAGACCGAGACGCGGATCTGCGGCTCGGCGTCGATCAGCGCCTTGACCAGGCTGGTCTTGCCGGCCCCAGAGGGCGCGGAAATGATGTAGAGAGTGCCGGTGCTGTGGGTCATGTCGGGTTAGCCTTACTCAATGTTCTGCACTTGTTCGCGCATTTGCTCGATCAACACCTTGAGGTTGACCGCAGCCTGGGTGCTGCGCGGGTCGAAGGCTTTGGAGCCCAGTGTGTTGGCTTCGCGGTTGAGTTCCTGCATCAGGAAGTCCAGGCGGCGACCGGCCGCACCACCGGATTTGAGTACCCGGCGAACTTCAATGATGTGGGTGCTCAGGCGATCCAGTTCTTCGGCCACGTCGCTTTTTTGCGCGAGCATGACCATTTCCTGTTCCAGGCGCTGCGGGTCCAGCTCGGCCTTCATGTCGACGAAGCGGTCGAGCACTTTCTGACGTTGGGTGGCGAGCATTTGCGGGACCAGTTCGCGCAGGGTGACGACGTCTTCCTCTATGGAAGTCAGGCGCTCGTCAATCAACCGGGCCAGTTCCGCGCCTTCGCGCTCGCGGCCGGCCTTGAGTTCTTTCAGGCCTTGATTGAACAACGCCAGCGCTTCGGCATTCAGGGCCTGCGGGTCGCTCGCATCACCTACCAGCACGCCGGGCCAGGCCAGGACTTCCAGCGGGTTCAGAGGCGCGGGGTGCTTGATCAGGCTGGCGACGGTTTCGGCGGCAGCCACCAGTTGCGCGGCGCGCTCGCGGTCCACCTGCAAGGCCTTGCCGGTGCTTTCTTCGGTGAAGCGCAGGGTGCATTCCAGCTTGCCCCGGGACAGGCCCTGGCGCAGGGCTTCACGCACGCTGCCTTCAAGGTCGCGAAAGGATTCGGGCAGGCGCAGGTGCGGCTCCAGGTAGCGGCTGTTGACCGAGCGCAGTTCCCAGCTCAGCGTGCCTTGGATGCCGGCTTTCTCGACGCGGGCGAAGGCGGTCATGCTGTGCACCATGGAGATTCCTCGCAATGCAGGCGGACGCAACGGTTAGTCGTAGCGCCTGGTATCTGTGGATAAAAGCCGAAGGGCAGCAAAGGCGCAGGATTGTAGCGCAGTGAGGTGCATGCCCCCAAACCGTGCATGTGACAAAGCGCTGCGGCTCGTCGGTCAGAGGTCAAAGGGGCTTGGCTCGTTGCAGCGGTTTTTTGGAACCGCGCGACGTTTAAACTGCCCTATGGCGGCCCACGGCTCTATAATGCTCGGCAGTTTTCCGTCCTCTGTACAGGTGTTCCCTATGAAACGTCCAAGTGGTCGCGCTGCCGATCAGCTTCGCTCGATCCGCATTACCCGCAACTACACCAAACACGCCGAGGGATCTGTACTGGTCGAATTCGGTGATACCAAAGTCATCTGCACCGTCAGCGTCGAAAACGGTGTGCCACGGTTCCTCAAGGGCCAGGGTCAAGGCTGGCTGACCGCCGAATACGGCATGCTGCCGCGCTCCACCGGTGAGCGCAACCAGCGCGAGGCCAGCCGCGGCAAGCAGGGCGGACGTACCCTGGAAATCCAGCGTCTGATCGGCCGTTCGCTGCGCGCCGCGCTGGACATGTCCAAGCTCGGTGACGTGACGTTGTATGTCGATTGCGACGTGATCCAGGCTGACGGCGGCACTCGCACCGCGTCCATCACCGGCGCCATGGTCGCACTGGCCGATGCCTTGAAAGTGATCAAGAAGCGTGGCGGCCTCAAGGGCGGCGATCCGCTCAAGCAGATGATCGCTGCGGTCTCCGTGGGCATGTACCAGGGCGAGCCGGTGCTGGACCTGGACTACCTGGAAGACTCCGCCGCCGAGACCGACCTGAACGTGGTCATGACCAGCGCCGGCGGCTTCATCGAAATCCAGGGCACCGCCGAAGGCGCGCCGTTCCAGCCGGAAGAATTGAGCGCTATGCTGGAATTGGCAAAGAAAGGCATGAACGAGATTTTCGAACTGCAAAAAGCCGCACTGGCTGACTGATCGTTTCGCGCTTCAGACAAGGAGAACGTCATGAGTGATGAGCAAACCCTACTGCCCCAGCCCAGCAAGGAGGCGCGCCAATGGGCGATGTTCTGTCACTTGTCCGCCTTGTTGGGCATCTGGATTCCGTTCGGTACGCTGATCGGTCCGTTGGTGCTCTGGCAGCTCAAGCGCGAGACTGACCCGTTCATCGATGCACAAGGCAAGGAAGCGCTGAACTTCCAGATCACTGTGGCAATTGCCTCGGCGATCAGCCTGCTCCTGATGATCGTGGTGATCGGCTTCTTCCTGTTCGGGCTGGTGGCTATCGGTGCGCTGGTGCTGACCATCATCGGTGGGGTGAAGGCCAATGAAGGGCAGCCGTATCGGTATCCGTTTACCTGGCGGCTGGTCAAATAACGATCAACGAGTAACCACTTGTGGGAGCGAGCCTGCTCGCGATAGCGGTTCATCATTCAACACAAATGTTGGCTGACCCACCGCCATCGCGAGCAGGCTCGCTCCCACAGTAGAAAGGGTTGCTCACAAAAAAACCGACATGGCTGTCGGTTTTTTTGTGGCTGCGAAACGACACTCAGATCGTCAGCGTCCAGTCGTAATCCACGATCAGTGGCGCATGCTGCGAGAAGCGTGGCTGGCGCGGCAGGCGAGCGCTGCGCACGAAGCGGCGCAGACCAGGCGTCAGCAACTGGTAGTCGAAACGCCAGCCGAGGTTGAGCATCTCGGCCTGTTCGTTGTCTGGCCACCAGCTGTATTGGTCGCCTTCACGGCTGACTTCCCGCAGGGCGTCAACATAGCCCATGTTGCCGACAATCTCGTCCATCCAGGCCCGTTCCGGCGCCAGGAAACCCGGGGATTGCTGGCTGTCGCGCCAGTTCTTGATATCCAGCTTCTGTTGCGCCACGTACAGCGAGCCACAATAGATGTACTCGCGACGTTTGCGCCGCTGTTTATCCAGATAACGGGCGAAGTCGTCCATCAACTTGAATTTCTGATTCAAATCTTCATCGCCGTTCTGCCCCGAAGGGAGCAGTAAGGTCGCGATGCTGACCTTGTCGAAATCGGCCTGCAGGTAGCGCCCGTAGCGGTCCGCCGTCTCGAAACCGAGACCGTTGATGACAGCCTTCGGTTGCAGCCGCGAGTACAAAGCCACGCCACCCTGGGCGGGGACTTCGGCATCGCAGGCATAAAGGAAGTAACCATCCAGTTGGAAGGCTGCATCGTCCAGTTCAAAGGCGGAGGCGCGGGTGTCCTGCAGGCAGATGACGTCGGCATTCTGTGCTTGCAGCCAACTGAGCAACCCTCGCTCCACTGCAGCCTGAATACCATTGACGTTCACACTGATGATCCGCATAAATGGCCCCAAAAATCACGTGCGTGTATGATACACGGCGTGTACCTATTTAGCTAAATCCGTGGTATTTGGGGCTTTTTTCATGCAGGCGTATCAGCGCGATTTCATTCGTTTTGCCATCGATCGCGGCGTTTTGCGCTTCGGTGAGTTCACCCTCAAGTCCGGCCGCACGAGCCCGTACTTCTTCAATGCCGGCCTGTTCAACACCGGTGCCGCCCTGGCGCAACTGGGCCGTTTCTATGCGGCGGCCATTGTCGAGAGCGGCATTCCGTTCGACGTGCTGTTCGGCCCGGCCTACAAAGGCATTCCTCTGGCCGCCACCACTGCGGTCGCCCTGGCCGAACACCACGGCCGCGACCTGCCCTGGTGCTTCAACCGCAAGGAAGCCAAGGCTCATGGTGAAGGGGGCAGCCTGGTGGGCGCGCCGCTGACCGGTGAAGTGCTGATCATCGACGACGTGATCACCGCCGGCACCGCCATTCGTGAAGTGATGCAGATCATCGGTTCCCAGGAAGGCGCCAAGGCCGCCGGTGTGCTGATCGCCCTGAATCGCCAAGAGCGCGGCAACGGTGAGTTGTCGGCGATCCAGGAAGTGGAGCGTGACTTCAACATTCCGGTGGTCAGCATCGTGTCGCTGACCCAGGTGCTGGAGTTTTTGGCCGACGACCCGCAGCTCAAGCAGCATTTGCCGGCGGTTGAGGCTTATCGGGCGCAGTTCGGCGTTTAAAGATTTGCACATTCCCTGGTGGGAGCGAGCCTGCTCGCGATAGCCATTCAACATTCATGTTGGCTGAATCACCGCTATCGCGAGCAAGCTCGCTCCTACAGTGCGTAAAAAAAGACCCCGCTCAGTCTGGCTGAGCGGGGTCTTTTTTCATGGGGTGTCGCTTACGGACGCTTGCGATTGCTGATCAACGTACCCACGCCGGTATCGGTGAAGATCTCCAGCAGGATCGCATTCGGTACCCGGCCGTCGATGATCAAGGAGCTGCCAACGCCGCCCTGGACCGCTTCCAGTGCGCAGCGGATCTTCGGCAGCATGCCGCCGTAGATGGTGCCGTCGGCGATCAGTTCATCGACCTGTTGAGTCGACAATCCGGTCAGGACCTTGCCGGTCTTGTCCATCAGGCCGGCGATGTTGGTCAGCAGCATCAGCTTTTCCGCTTTCAGTGCTTCGGCAACCTTGCCTGCCACCAGGTCGGCGTTGATGTTGTACGACTCACCGTTGGCGCCGACGCCGATGGGCGCGATTACCGGGATGAAGTCGCCCTTGACCAGCAGGTTCAGCAAGTCGGTGTTGATGCCGACCACTTCGCCCACATGGCCGATGTCGATGATTTCCGGCTGGGTCATCTCCGGCGTCTGGCGGGTAACGGTGAGTTTCTTCGCCCGGATCAGCTCGGCGTCTTTACCTGTCAGGCCGATGGCGCTGCCACCATGCCGGTTGATCAGGTTGACGATGTCCTTGTTGACCTGGCCGCCGAGGACCATCTCCACCACATCCATGGTCTGCGCGTCGGTGACGCGCATGCCGTCGATGAAGTGGCTCTCGATCGACAGGCGCTTGAGCAGGTCGCCGATCTGTGGGCCACCACCGTGAACGACCACCGGGTTGATGCCCACAGCCTTCATCAGCACGATGTCGCGAGCGAAGCCGGTTTTCAGCTCCTCGCTTTCCATCGCGTTGCCGCCGTATTTGATCACCAGGGTCTTGCCGACATAGCGTCGGATATAAGGCAACGCTTCGGACAGGACCTTGGCGGTATTGGCGGCGGCTTCGCGTTCGAGGGTCATTCAGGGCTCCGGTGGTGCTTCAAAAATCAGAACGGTAGTTGAAGATCAGGTGCAACACGTTTGAGTTGGGTGTGGAACACATCCTTGATGCGCTGCAGTTCGGCTTCGTTGTCGGCTTCGAAACGCAGCACCAGCACCGGCGTGGTGTTGGATGCGCGAACCAGGCCCCAGCCTTGGGGATAGTCGACCCGCACACCATCGATGGTGGTCAGTTCGGCCCCTTCGCCCCATTGAGCGTCGTGCAGTGCATCAATGATGCTGAATTTGCTCTCTTCGGTCACATGGATATTGATTTCCGGCGTAGAAATATCGTTCGGGAAGGTCGCGAAGAGCTCTTCGGCCGTGGATTTCTCTTTGCTGAGGATCTCCAGCAGGCGTGCGGCGCTGTAGATGCCGTCGTCGAAACCGAACCAGCGCTCCTTGAAGAAGATGTGGCCGCTCATTTCGCCGGCCAGCAGGGCGCCACTCTCTTTCATTTTCTTCTTGATCAACGAGTGGCCGGTTTTCCACATCAGTGGGCGACCGCCGTATTCCTTGATCAGCGGCACCAGGCGGCGGGTGCATTTAACGTCGAAAATGATTTCGGCGTTCGGATTGCGCGCCACCACGTCACGGGCGAACAGCATCAGCAAGCGGTCCGGGAACACGACGCTGCCGGTGTTGGTGACCACGCCCACGCGGTCGCCGTCGCCGTCGAAGGCCAGGCCCAGGTCGGCGTTGGTTTCCTCGACCTTGGCGATCAGGTCTTGCAGGTTTTCCAGCTTGCCCGGGTCCGGGTGATGGTTGGGGAAGTTGCCGTCCACTTCGCAGAACAGCGGGATGACTTCGCAGTTCAGGGCTTCAATCAGTTGTGGGGCGATCACGCCAGCGGCGCCGTTGCCGCAATCGACCACCACTTTCAGGCGGCGGGCGAGCTTCACATCTTTGACGATTTCATCGTTGTAGCGCTCCAGGATGTCCACCTTGGTGACGCTGCCCTGGCCGCTGCTCAGGTCATTGGTCTTGAGGCGGGTGTGCAAGGCCTGGATCTGCTCGTTGGCGAGGGTGTCGCCGGCGATGACGATCTTGAAGCCGTTGTAGTTCGACGGGTTGTGGCTGCCAGTGAGCATCACGCCGGATTTACCGGCCAGCACGTTGGCGGCGTAGTACAGCGCTGGCGTCGGCACCAGGCCCACGTCGCTGACATGGCAACCACTGTCGGCAACCCCTTTGATCAATTGTTCAACCAGCTCGGGGCCGGACAAGCGACCATCGCGACCGACGCACACGTTCGGTTCACCCTGGGCCAGGCTCTGGGAGCCGATGGCGCGGCCGATCCAATAGGCGGTTTCGGCGGTGAGGGTCTCCGGTACCACGCCACGGATGTCGTAGGCGCGGAAGATGCTGTCAGGAAAAATTGGGGCGATTGCGGCTGGGGTGTTCATGGGCGGGGCGCTCTATCAGGAAGATGACTGGACAGGCCGACGGTTCGCGTCGGCAGGCTCAAACTGAAGGGTATGACGGCGTTTTTGGCAGAGAGTTCGTGGTGGGAAAGTGCCATGAGACAGCGTTACCTCGCCTCTATCGCCTAATACATTGATTCCAAGTGGGAAACCTTGTAGCCAGCCTGTGGGCATTTTTCGTCCTGAAACAGAAGCTTAATAAAGGGGCCGGGCAAGGCGCCCGGCCTGAAACAGCTGGATCAGTGGCTGCCGGAATGCCCGAAGCCACCAGCGCCGCGCTGGCTCTCGTCGAATTCATCCACCAGTTCGAAGTGCGCCTGGACCACCGGTACCAGCACCAGTTGGGCGATGCGCTCGCCCACGGCGATGTTGAATGCCGTTTGACCACGGTTCCAGCACGACACCATCAGTTCGCCTTGGTAATCGGAGTCGATCAGGCCCACCAGGTTGCCCAGTACGATGCCATGCTTATGGCCCAGGCCCGAGCGCGGCAGGATCAACGCAGCCAGGCCTGGGTCGCCGATGTACACCGACAGGCCGGTTGGGATCAGCAGGGTCTGGCCGGGCTCCAGGACGGTGTCCTGCTTGAGCATGGCCCGCAGGTCGAGGCCGGCGGAACCCGGTGTGGCGTAATGCGGCAGCGGGAATTCGGTGCCGATGCGAGGGTCGAGGATCTTGGCTTGTAGAGCGTGCATGTCAATTAAACCTGGTTCAGCCGTTCGGCGATAAAAGTGATCAGCTGGCGGGCAATCTTGCTCTTGCTGGTCTGGGCGAAAAGGGTGGCATGCAACTGGCGGTCGATCACGCTGCAGGCGTTTTCTTCGCTGTTGAAGCCAATGCTCGGGTTGGCGACGTCGTTGGCGACGATCAAGTCCAGGTTCTTGTCCTTGAGCTTGCGCGCGGCGTAATCGAGCAGGTGCTCGGTTTCGGCGGCGAAGCCGACACTGAACGGACGGTCCGGGCGGGTGGCGATGGTCGCGAGAATGTCCGGGTTGCGCACCATTTGTAGTAGCAGGCCGTCGCCGCTCGTAGGGTCTTTCTTAAGTTTTTGCGGGGCGACTACTTCGGGGCGGTAGTCCGCCACCGCCGCCGAGGCGATGAACAGGTCGCACGGGATAGCCGCTTCGCAGGCCGCCAGCATGTCCCGGGCGCTGACCACGTCGATGCGGGTCACCCGATCAGGGGTTGGCAAATGCACGGGGCCGGTGATCAGCGTGACCCGGGCGCCGGCTTCCACGGCGGCTTCGGCCAGGGCGAAGCCCATTTTCCCGGAGCTGTGGTTGGTGATGTAGCGCACCGGGTCGATGTTTTCCTGGGTCGGTCCGGCGGTGATCAGCACATGCTTGCCGGTCAGTGCCTGGCGCTGGAAGCAGTCGGCGGCGCACTGGGCCAGGTCGTTGGCTTCGAGCATGCGTCCCATGCCGACATCGCCGCAGGCCTGGCTGCCGGAAGCCGGGCCAAAGACTTTCAGGTCGCGGCTTTGGAGCAATTGCAGATTGGCCTGGGTGGCCGGATCGCGCCACATGGCCTGGTTCATGGCTGGCGCGAGGGCAACCACGGCGTCGGTGGCGAGCACCAGGGTGGTCAGCAAATCATCGGCGATGCCTTGGGCCAGGCGGGCGATCAGGTCGGCCGTGGCTGGGGCGATCAGCACCAGGTCGGCCCACTTGGCCAGTTCGATATGACCCATGGCGGCTTCGGCCGCCGGGTCGAGCAGATCCAAGTGGACCGGGTGCCCGGACAGGGCCTGCATGGTCAGCGGGGTGATGAATTCACTGCCGCCGCGAGTCATGACGACCCGTACTTCCGCGCCCTGGTCGATAAGCCTGCGGACCAGCTCGGCGCTCTTGTAGGCGGCAATGCCGCCGCCGACGCCCAGAACGATGCGTTTCCGATACAGCCGCTGCATAGGCCTGCCTTTCGATTTCAATGGTCAGTGCAGGACGAACCCCACGGCAGCAGCCTGCCTGGGTGCAAATCGCCTGCAAAAAAGATGGGCTACGATATCACAGCGACCGCTACGGAACAGCGGCGCCCACAATCAGGGAGATGCTATGAGTATTCGCGACTGGCCGGTGGCCGAGCGGCCACGGGAGAGGTTACTGGAGTTGGGATCGGCGAGTCTTTCGGACGCCGAGCTTTTGGCGATTTTCTTGCGCACGGGTGTGTCGGGTAAAAGCGCCGTGGACCTGGCGCGACATCTGCTGCATCAATTTGGTGGCCTGCGGGTTTTGCTCGAGGCTGATCTGCGTACCTTCAACGCACATCTGGGGCTGGGCCCGGCGAAATTCGCGCAGTTGCAGGCCGTGCTGGAGATGGGGCGTCGGCATCTGGCCGAAAATTTGCGGCGGGAATCGGTGCTGGAGAGTCCGCTGGCCGTGCGGGACTACCTCAAGGCCATGTTGCGTCACGAGCCTCATGAAGTGTTTGGATGTCTGTTCCTCGATTCCCGGCATCGGGTGCTGGCGTATGAGGCGCTGTTTCGCGGTTCCATCGACAGTGCGAGTGTCTATCCCCGGCAGGTGGTCAAGCGCGCCCTGGCCCATAACGCCGCAGCGTTGATCCTGTGCCACAACCACCCCTCCGGCAACACCGAGCCCAGCCAGGCCGACCGGGTACTCACTGAGCGGCTTCAGGAAGCACTGGAGTTGATCGATGTGCGGGTGCTCGACCACTTCATCGTCGGCGATGGTGAGCCGCTGTCCATGGCGGAGTATGGGTGGATGTAGCCACGGTCAGGCTTGAATAATCCCTTGTGGGAGCAAAGCTTGCTCGCGATAGCGGTTTTACAGCCAACGGAAGTGTTGTATGTAACGACGTCATCGCGAGCAAGCTTTGCTCCCACAGGGGGGGCTGGCAGTGGTTACTTGATACTGACCTTGGAGTAATCCTGCCGCCCAAACGGGCTGACCGAGTAACCCTGCACATCCTTGCGGGTCAGGGCGAACGCGGTCGGGTGCGCCAGGGGCAGCCACAGGGCCTGTTGCTGGATCTGCGCCTGGGCCTGCTCATAGAGTTTGGTGCGCACGCCCTGCTCGCTCGTGGTTTTGCCGGCACTGATCACTTTATCCAGGTCCGGGTTGCAATAACGGGCGAAGTTGGTGCCGGACTTGAGTGCCGCGCAGGAAAACTGCGGCGTGAGGAAGTTGTCCGGGTCACCGTTGTCACCGGCCCAGCCCATGAACAGCAAGTCATGTTCGCCGGCCTTGGCGCGACGGATCAGTTCGCCCCATTCGATCACGCGAATCTCGGCCTGAATGCCGATCTGCGCCAGGTCGGCCTGCAGCAACTGCGCGCCCAGGCTGGGGTTGGGGTTCAGCAGGCTGCCGGAAGGGCGGGTCCAGATGGTGGTCTGAAAGCCGTCCTTCAAACCGGCCCTGGCCAGAAGATCACGGGCCTTGGCCGGGTCATGGGCGTAACCGGGCAAGTTTTTGGCGTAGCTCCAGGTGTTCGGAGGGTAGGGGCCCTTGGCCGCTTCGGCGGTGCCCTCGAAAACGGCCTTGAGGTAGCTGGCCTTGTCGAAGGCCAGGTTGACGGCTTGTCGAACCTCGGGCTTGTCGAAGGGCGGGTGCTGGCTGTTGATCGCCACGAACGCGGTCATGAAGGCGTCGGTCTGCGCCACTTTCAACGTCGGCTCCTGCCTGGCGGCCTGGACGTCCTGCGGCTTGGGTGACAGGGCGATCTGGCATTCGTTGCGCCGCAGTTTTTGCAGGCGCACATTCGCGTCCGGCGTGATGGCGAAGATCAGCGGATCCACCTGGGGCTTGCCGGCGAAATAGTCGTGGTTGGCCTTGTAGCGAATCGAAGCGTCTTTCTGGAACCGGTTGAAAATGAACGGGCCTGTGCCGATGGGCTGATTGTTGAGTGCTTCTGGCGTGCCGGCTTTCATCAGCTGATCGGCGTATTCGGCCGAATAGATGGAGGCAAAGCCCATGCTCAAGGTGGCCAGGAAGGTCGAATCCGCATGATCGAGGATGAAGCGCACGGTCAGCGGGTCCAGCGCGTCGATTTTCTTGATCAAGCTCGGTAGCTGCATGGACTGGGCGTGGGGGAAACCGCTCTGGGCGATTTTGTGCCAAGGGTTTGCCGGGTCAAGCATGCGTTCGAAGCTGAACTTGACGTCCTCGGCGGTCAGATCGCGGCGCGGCGTGAAGTATTCGGTCCGGTGGAATTTGACCTGGGGGCGCAGCTTGAGCACGTAGGTCAGTCCATCGGACGAGACTTCCCAGCTCTCGGCGAGGCTGGGGATGACCTTGCCGCTGGCGGTGTCGAAATCCACCAGGCGATTCATCAGCACGTCGGCGGATGCGTTGGTGGTGGTCAGCGAATTGTACTGAACGACATCGAATCCTTCCGGGCTGGCCTCGGTGCAAACGCTCAGGGCGGCGGCCTGGGCCAGCGGGCTGATCAGCAGAGGGGCGAGCAACAGTGGGAGGGCAGCGAGGCGCATGGTCGGTTTCCTGTGCAAGTCGAAGGCCCATCTGCATGTGCAGTCTGGAAAAGACCTACCCTAGTGGCCTCGTTGGAAAATGACTATCCCCTTTTTGCATTTTCCGGCACCCTGCGACGCTGTATTAACGGCTCAAGCTCGGCATCGGTTAAAAAAACCGGCCTGCAGCGACGAGCGGTCAAAGGCGGCGCCAGCCTGTGCCCCAGCCGTTCGGGGGCGTTACGCGTCGCTTTCCAACGAAGACAAATCACACCGGCAGTTGTTGCACTGTGGTCTTTCTGGTATAAAGCAGCGCTCTTTTCTAGGGGCCCGGTTCCTTCACTGTAGGTGTAGCCGGTAAGACCCTTAAAGAAACGCGGCGCCTGGCGCCAAATGACTGAGAGATTAAGCGGCCAACCCATGCCGGGTTGGGCATGTGGTTTTAGAGGGCTGAGGCATGTCGAGAGTCTGTCAAGTTACCGGTAAGGGTCCGGTGACTGGGAATAACATTTCCCACGCAAACAACAAAACCCGTCGTCGTTTCCTGCCGAACCTGCAGCATCACCGCTTCTGGGTTGAAGAAGAGAAACGTTTTGTGCGTCTGCGCGTATCTGCCAAAGGCATGCGTATCATCGACAAGCGTGGCATCAGTGTCGTGCTCGCCGAACTTCGCCGCGATGGCAAGATTTAAGGGAGCTAATCATGCGTGAATTGATTCGTTTGATCTCGAGCGCCGGTACTGGTCACTTCTACACTACCGACAAGAACAAGCGTACTACCCCGGACAAAATCGAGATCAAGAAATATGATCCGGTTGTTCGCAAGCACGTGATCTACAAGGAAGGCAAAATCAAGTAATTGATTTTTCCCTACTTACGAAAAAGGCCCGTATCGCAAGATACGGGCCTTTTTTGTTGCCGGATTTTTGTTGCCTGTCGGGGCCTCATCGCGAGCAGGCTCGCTCCCACAGGGCATTGTGCTTGCCTGAAACTCAGGCATTACACAGCGCCAATGTGGGAGCGAGCCTGCTCGCGATGAGGCCAGGTCTAACGATGCAAATCCTTAGACCTTCTGTTCAAACACCACATAAATCTTGCGGCACGCCTCCAACACTTCCCAAGTGCCGGTGAACCCCGCCGGGATCACGAAGCGGTCGCCGGCCCGCAGGGTCTTGGCATTGCCATCATTGTCCCGCAGCACGGAAACGCCCTGGACGATCTCGCAGTATTCATGTTCGGTGTAGTTGACCGTCCACTGGCCGACCGCGCCTTCCCACACGCCTGCATTCATTTGCCCGCAAGGGCTGCTGTAGTGGTTGAACACCGTTTGTTCGGGATCACCCTTGAGTACCTTGGCTGCGTCCGGGCGATAGCGTTCGGCGGTGGTACTGGCCTGACTGAAATCGACGATGTCCTGGATGCTCATGCGGCAATTCTCCGGTAATGACGGCGCGAATGGCTGGAAGAGCCAAAGTCTATGTTTATTAAAACGAACATCGCAAGGCCGTTTGCCAGCGTTGTGTCAAATATATTGAAACATTACCAGCCGCTGGTTTAGGGTGGCGGGTGCCCCGCGCCGAAAACAGGCCGGCTGGGCAGAATTCGTGGAGCGCTGCGCATCGCGTGGCGTTCGTACTCAATAAGAGGAGGACACTCGCATGACCACCCTGACTCGTGCCGACTGGGAACAACGCGCCCGCGACCTGACCATCGAAGGCCGTGCCTTCATCAACGGCGAATACACCGACGCGGTGTCCGGCGAAACCTTTGACTGCCTCAGCCCGGTGGATGGCCGTGTGCTGGGCAAGATCGCCAGTTGCGACGTCGCCGACGCCCAACGTGCCGTCGAAAACGCCCGCGCCACCTTCAACTCCGGTGTCTGGTCGCGCCTGGCGCCGAGCAAGCGTAAAGCGACCATGATTCGCTTTGCCGGCCTGCTCAAGCAGAACGCCGAAGAACTGGCGCTGCTCGAAACCCTGGACATGGGCAAGCCGATCAGCGACTCCTTGAATATCGATGTTCCCGGTGCAGCTCAAGCGTTGAGCTGGAGCGGTGAAGCCATCGACAAGATTTACGATGAAGTGGCCGCGACCCCCCACGATCAGTTGGGCCTGGTGACCCGTGAACCGGTGGGCGTCGTAGGCGCTATCGTGCCGTGGAATTTCCCACTGATGATGGCCTGCTGGAAGCTCGGCCCGGCGCTGTCCACCGGTAACTCGGTGGTGCTCAAGCCGTCGGAAAAATCCCCGCTCACCGCTATCCGCATTGCCGCATTGGCAGTGGAGGCCGGTATTCCCAAGGGCGTGCTCAACGTGCTGCCGGGCTACGGCCACACGGTTGGCAAGGCCCTTGCCCTGCACATGGACGTCGATACCCTGGTGTTCACCGGTTCCACCAAAATCGCCAAGCAACTGATGGTTTACTCGGGCGAGTCCAACATGAAGCGTGTCTGGCTGGAAGCCGGCGGCAAGAGCCCGAACATCGTGTTCGCCGATGCCCCGGACCTGCAAGCCGCCGCCGAGTCCGCCGCCAGCGCCATTGCCTTCAACCAGGGCGAAGTCTGCACCGCGGGCTCGCGACTGTTGGTGGAGCGTTCCATCAAGGACACCTTCCTGCCGCTGGTGATTGAAGCGCTCAAGGGCTGGAAACCTGGCAACCCCCTGGACCCGGCCACCAATGTCGGCGCCCTGGTGGATACCCAGCAGATGAACACCGTGCTGTCCTACATCGAGGCCGGTCACAGCGACGGCGCCAAGCTGGTGGCCGGCGGCAAGCGGATCCTCGAAGAAACCGGCGGTACCTATGTCGAGCCGACGATTTTCGACGGGGTGAGCAACGCCATGAAAATCGCCCAGGAAGAGATTTTCGGTCCGGTGTTGTCGGTCATCGCTTTCGATACCGCCGAGGAGGCCATCCAGATTGCCAACGACACGCCGTACGGCCTGGCCGCGGCGGTATGGACCAAGGACATTTCCAAGGCTCACCTGACCGCCAAGGCGCTGCGTGCTGGCAGCGTTTGGGTCAACCAGTATGACGGCGGCGACATGACCGCACCGTTCGGCGGCTTCAAGCAGTCGGGTAACGGCCGCGACAAGTCGCTGCATGCGTTCGACAAGTACACCGAGCTGAAGGCGACCTGGATCAAGCTCTGACAGGGGCGGCCCCGGATCCTGTTCGGGGCTGCATGCAGTGCTGGTCCCCTGTGGGAGCGAGCCTGCTCGCGATAGCGGTGTGACAGTCGACGACTCTGTTGAATGTTGCGCCGCTATCGCGAGCAGGCTCGCTCCCACAGTGTTTTGTGGGGCCTGAAAATCGATAACTATCCACAGGAGCGTGGAAATGCGTTGGGCGACCTATTTCGCCGTGTTGGCATCTGTCCTGAGTGTCGGCTTGGCGCTGGGCGTGAGCATGCCGCTGGTGTCGCTGCGTCTGGAAGGCTGGGGTTATGGTTCGTTTGCCATCGGGGTGATGGCCGCCATGCCGGCCGTTGGGGTGCTGGTCGGGGCCAAGGTGTCGAGTCGGCTTGCGGCGCGGTTCGGCACGGCGGCGTTGATGCGCTTGTGCTTGTGGGGTGGGGCGGTGTCCATCGGGTTGCTGGCGCTGTTGCCCAGCTATCCGGTCTGGTTGGTGCTGCGGCTGATGATCGGCGTCGTCCTGACCCTGGTGTTCATTCTGGGTGAAAGCTGGATCAACCAACTGGTGATCGAACAATGGCGCGGACGGTTGGTGGCGTTGTACGGCAGCAGTTACGCCCTGAGTCAGTTGTCTGGTCCGTTGCTGCTGGGTGCGCTGGGGACTGATCACGATTATGGCTTTTGGGTGGGTGTCGGTCTTTTGCTGGTTTCGCCGTTGCTGTTGCTGGGACGCAGCGGTGCGCCCAGCAGTGAAGCCTGCAGCGTCACTTTCAAGGATCTATGGGCGTTTTGTCGTGGGTTGCCGGCAATCGCCTGGGCGGTGTCGTTGTTCGCGGCGTTCGAGGCAATGATCCTGACTCTGCTGCCGGTTTACTGTTTGCGTCAGGGCTTCAGCGCCGACATTGCGCTGGCGATGGTCAGCACGGTAGTGGTCGGTGATGCCTTGTTGCAGTTGCCCATTGGCGCTCTTGCGGACCGCCTGTCGCGCCGGTCGTTGTTCACTGGCTGTGCGGTGGCGCTGATGCTGTCGAGCCTGGCGGTTCCACTGCTGATCGATACCTTGCTGATCTGGCCACTGTGGGTGCTGTTTGGCGCCAGCGCAGGCGGGTTGTTCACCTTGTCACTGATCCTGATCGGCGAGCGTTATCGCGACGATGCGCTGGTGCGGGCCAACGCCCATATTGCCCAGTTGTGGGGGATCGGTTGCCTGATTGGCCCGCTGGCGGCGGGGGCGGGCAGTCAATGGATCAGTGGGCATTGCGCTGCCCTTGTTCATGGCCGCGGGAGCGTTCGGCTTGGTGGTTCTGTTGTTGCGCCAAGGGGCGTTTGGCGCCACGCAACCTGCCTGAACAAAGTGAAGCCTTGGGCAGACGTGCTGAGCCCGGGGCTTCTACAGCATTCGCTCCAGCCCAACGGTGGTGGCGAACCAGGCGTTGAAGCGGCGCCACCAACTGCCGGGTTCGCGGTCCAGGTCATGCAGTTGGCCGTTGTCTTCGGTGGTCCATATCAGCTTCCCGTCCTTCAGGCGGGCCTGGTAACTCAGGGCCGGTGCCATGCCCTGCAAGGCCAGTTCGCGCACTTGGCCGGCGAGTTCGGGACTGTCGACCAAGACCCCCACTTCGGTGTTCCACAGCACTGAACGCGGATCGAAATTGAACGAGCCGATGAAGGATTTCTTCCGGTCGAAGATGATCGCCTTGCTATGCAGGCTGGAGTCCGATTCGCCGTAGGACTTGCTGTAGAACAAATGGGGGCTGCCACCCGTGTCCCCGGGCTGGCGACGCAATTCGTACAGCCGCACCCCATGTTGCAGCAAAGCCCTGCGATACGGCGCGTAACCGCCGTGCACCGCCGGTACGTCGGTGGCCTCCAGGGAGTTGGTCAAAAGACTCACCGCCACTCCGGCATCGGCCCGGCTGGTCAGGTAGACCAACCCTGGCTGGCCGGGCACGAAGTAGGCCGAAATCATGATCAGTTCTTCACTGACCCCCGTCAGCTCCGGGCCCAATTGCGTGGTCAGCAACAACTGCGGATCAGGCTCATCCCTGGCCAGGACTTTGCTGGGTGCATCCCACAGCGCCTGGTTCCAGGCCCAGATCAATTGCCTGCGCCAGATGTCCAGGCGCGGTTGGGTCCGGTAGGAGGTCAACTGCTGGTAAAGCGCGTGATTTTCCTTGTGCGTCTGCTCCAGTGACTCTTGCAGGCGCAGGCGGCTGTTGGCCAGATCCTTGGGGGTTGGCCGACGGGACAGGAATTGTTCGATGGGTTTGCTCAGGGCGCTGTTCCAGTATTGGTCGAAGCTGTGCCCCAATTGTTCGGCCACCGGCCCAACGCCAAGCAGGTCGATGTCGGTGAAGTTCAGGTTGGGTTCGGCGTCGAAATATTCATCCCCCAGATTGCGACCGCCGACGATGGCCATGCTGTTGTCCGCCAGCCAGAGCTTGTTGTGCATGCGCCGGTGTTGCAATGAGAGGTTGAGCAGCCGCCCGAGGCTGCGGGTTACCCCGGTGGCGCGCCCCAGATGAAGTGGGTTGAACAGGCGTATCTGGATCCGCGGATGAGCGGCGAGGGTCGCGATGATCTGATCCTGGCCATCGCTGGTGGTGTCATCCAGCAGGATGCGCACGCGTACGCCGCGGTCGGCGGCTTTGAGCAATTCATCCACCAGCATTCGCGTGCTGATGCCGTCATGAACGATGTAGTACTGCAAATCCAGGCTGCTTTGGGCGTTGCGGATCAACTCGGCCCGGGCGGAGAAGGCGTCGGTACTGTCAGATAGCAGGCGGAAACCCGAGCGTCCCTCGTGTGGAGCGGCCTGGGCCTGTACCGAGCGTCCGAACGAAGATTCGGTTGCCGGGAGCGCCTGGGAAGGTTCGCGGGTGATGTCAAAACTGGCACAGCCGCCCAGCAGCGAGGCGACTAGCAGGAGCACAGGCAGGATGGGTCTGGGTCTCACGTAGGCTCGTTCCGCTTGTTTGCGTTGATCGGCTTGTGGGTGCTGCTTCCCTGAGTAAAGCTCAGACGGCGTCGAGTCGGGTTTCGTTCAACAACGCAATGGCCGCGGCGCCGACCTTGCGGACGGCGTCCTCGATCTGTGCCGTTGGTTTGGCAGCGTAGTTCATGCGCAGGCAATTGCGGTACTTGCCCGAGGCGGAAAATATGCTGCCGACCGCCACCTGCACGCCCTGGTCATGCAGGACCCGATTAAGCTTGAGTGTATCGAAGCCTTCGGGGAGTTCGACCCAGAGCATAAAGCTGCCGCGCGGGCGGCTGGCGCGAGTACCCGCTGGAAAATAGCGGCTGACCCAGTCGATCATGACGTCGCGATTGCGTTGGTATTGGCTGCGCATCCGCCGCAAATGCGGTTCGAAGTGCCCGCCCTTGAGAAACTCCGCAATGGCTATCTGCGGTTGCGGTGCGGTGGAGCCGGTGCTGATGTATTTCATGTGCAGCACCCGTTCCAGATAGCGGCCGGGTGCGACCCAGCCCACTCGCAAACCCGGTGCCAGTGTCTTGGAAAAAGAACTGCAGAGTAGGACGCGGCCATCGTCGTCGAAGGATTTGATCGTGCGGGGGCGCGGGTAGGTGTAGGCCAGTTCCCCATACACATCGTCCTCGATAATCGCCACGTCGAAGCGCTGCGCCAAGGTCAGCAACGCGCGTTTGTTGGCCTCGGGCATGATGTAGCCTAGCGGGTTGTTACAACTGGGCGTCAACTGTATGGCCTTGATGGGCCACTGTTCCAGCGCCAGCTCCAGGGCCTCCAGGCTGATGCCGGTCAGTGGATCGGTGGGGATTTCCAGGGCCTTCATGCCCAGGCCCTTGAGGGTTTGCATGGCGCCGTGAAAGCTGGGGGAGTCCACCGCGACGATATCGCCTTGTTCACAGGTGGCGCGGATGCTGACCGACAGCGCTTCGTGACAGCCCGTGGTGACGATCAGGTCGCCGGCTCCCAGTTTGCAACCCGAGTCCAGCGACAGGCGAGCGATCTGTTCGCGCAGCGCGAGGTTGCCGTAGATGTTGTCGTAATACAGGCCCGGCATGTCTTGCCGGCGGCTGATCTGCGCCAGGCTGCGCAACAGCGGTTTCATGGTCGGCGAGTTGATATCCGGCATGCCTCGGCCCAGTTGCACCACGTCTTTGCGTGGTACCGAGCGTATCAGCTCCAGCACTTGGTCCCATTGGGAGATGTCCACCGGTCGTTGGGCTGGGCGACCCACTACCGGCAGGTCCGGCAGTTCACGGCTGGCCGGTACGAAATACCCTGATTTGGGTTTTGGCATCGCCAGCCCGCTGTCCTCCAGCACGCGATAGGCCTGCTGCACCGTACTCAGGCTGACACCGTGCTCCATGCTCAGCGCGCGCACTGACGGCAGCCGGTCGCCGGGACGGTAGAAGCCCTGTTCGATGCGGGTGCCGAGCAATTCGGCGAGGTTCACATAAAGGGTCATGGCGCGCTCTCGATGAAGTGGACAACGGTAACCAATACAGTTGCGGCGGAAAAAGACAATTCAGTGTCGAAAAGCCGCAATCTGTATGCATGGAAAACACATTGTTTGAATCTGTATTGATTCTGGCCGTCCGCGCATCATGAAAGCTCTGGCTACCCAAGTAAACAGGAGCGATCAAAATGAACGGCTTGAGCGATGTGCGGCTGACGTTACACAGCCAGGAACTGGCGGCGGGGCAGGAAAAGGAGCTACGCAATGCGATGTTGCACAGTGCTCCGTCCAGCCTGAGCCGCTGGGCCCTGTTCTGGCGTCGTCTGCATACACGCAAGGCCTTGTTGGAGCTCACACCCGAACAGTTGCGTGATATCGGGCTGAGCCGAGAGCAGGCGCGGGAGGAGGGCTTGAAGCCGTTCTGGCGGCTTTGAAGCGGTACCGGGCCTGAAACTGCTATCGCGGGCATGCCTTGCTCTTACAGCCCTCTTTCAATCTGTGCGAGCAAGGCGTGCCCGCGATAGCGTCACCAGTAGCGCTGGGCGCTTTAAACCAACTCTTTCAACCGATGCCACAGCATCCCCAGTGCCAACAGTGGCGAGCGCAGATGCTTTCCGCCCGGGAAGGTCATGTGCGGCACCTGGGCGAAAAGATCGAAACCACCACTCTGTTGCCCACTGATGGCTTCGGCCAACAGCTTGCCGGCCAGGTGCGTGGCATTCACTCCGTGGCCGGAGTAGGCCTGGGCGTAGTACACGTTGGGCTGATCCTTGAGTCGACCGATCTGCGGCAAGCGGTTGGCGCCGATGCCGATCATCCCGCCCCATTGAAAGTCGATTTTCACCTGCGCCAGTTGCGGGAACACCTTGAGCATTTTCGGACGCATGTACGCGCCAATGTCTTGCGGGTCACGACCCGAGTAATGGCAGGCTCCGCCGAACAGTAAGCGTCGATCCGCGGAAAGCCGGTAGTAATCCAGCGCCACCCGTTGATCACAGACCGCCATGTTCTGCGGCAACAACGCCTGGGCCTGAGCCTCGCTCAAAGGTTCAGTGGCGATGATGTAGCTGCCGGCGGGCAGCACTTTGCCGCTGAGTTCCGGGTTGAGCCCATTGAGGTAGGCGTTGCAGCCCAGCACCAGGGTCTTGGCCCGGACCGCACCCTGTTGGGTGTGCACCTTCACTTCCGGGCCGTAATCAATGCGCGTGACCGCCGATTGTTCGAACAGCCGGACCCCCAGTTGCTGCGCGGCGCAGGCTTCGCCCAAGGCCAGGTTCAGCGGATGCAAATGGCCCGAGCCCATGTCGATCAGGCCGCCGACGTAGCGATCCGAACCCACCACACTGTGCATTTCGTGGGCTTGCAGCAGCCGGGTCTGATGGCGATACCCCAAGCTGCGCAGCTCTTCAGCGTCCTCAGCGAAACCTTCCAGGTCGCCTGGCTTGTTGGCGAGGTCGCAATAACCCCAGGTGAGGTCGCAGTGGATCTGAAAGCGCTCGACCCGTTGACGGACGATTTCCACCGCCTCAAGACCCATGAGCTTCATCTGGCGTACGCCGTCGGCACCGATGACCGGGGCGAACTGATCAAGGCCATGACCGACGCCGCGAATCAGTTGACCGCCGTTGCGCCCGCTGGCCCCCCAGCCGATCTTGTGCGCTTCCAGCAGCACTACGCTCATGCCGCGCTCGGCCAGTTCGATCGCTGTGTTCAACCCCGAGAACCCACCGCCTACCACGCAGACATCCGCCACCAGCTCGCCCTGCAGCAGCGGATGATCCGGTTGCGGCAAGCTGCTGGCGGCGTAGTAAGAGGCGGCGTGCGAATGGCTCGGGACAGGTTGCTGAACACGGGCGTTCATGTGCGTAATCCTGATTATTGTGTTTGAGAAATTTTACGGAGCATAAGCCGGGGATTCGTCCATGGGCAACACCGGTCGGTTGGCGCTGTCTGGGACAGGGCTTTTCGTGCAGAATCCTGCCTTGTCCCGTCTCGGTAGCCGCTTCGATGAGCTGCAACAGTCAAAAAATCCGCACGCTGCGCCAACAGATTCCCTCGTTCGAGTGCGTACCGGGCTGCCATGACTGCTGCGGGCCAGTGACCACCTCGCCTGAGGAAATGGCCCGCTTGCCACGCAAGACTCGCGCCGAACAGGACGCGGCCATGGAAGCGCTCGACTGTGTGCACTTGGGACCCAATGGCTGCACAGTCTATGACGAGCGGCCGCTGATCTGCCGGTTGTTCGGCACCACGGCGACCTTGCCGTGTCCCAATGGCCGGCGGCCGGTGGAACTGATTCATCCGCGGGTCGAGAAGCAGATTCACGAATATATGGCCAGCACCCGGCAGGTATTGGTGTAGCCAAGAACGCCCCTCAATCCGGAATCGGCAGGTTCAAGCTCTCCTTCACTTCTTCCATCACGATGTAGCTCTTGGATTCGCGCACGTGGGGCAGCTTGAGCAGGATGTCGCCCAGCAGCTTGCGGTACGAAGCCATCTCGGAAATCCGCGCTTTCACCAGATAGTCAAAGTCGCCTGACACCAGATGGCATTCGAGCACGTGAGGCAATTTCAGCACCGCGCGCCGGAATTCTTCAAAGGTGTCGCCGGATTTGTAGTCGAGGCTGATTTCGACGAACACCAGCAGACTTCCCTTCAGATGCTGCGGATTGAGCCGGGCGTTGTAGCCCATGATGATTCCCTCGCGCTCCAGGCGACGAACCCGCTCGGTGCAGGGCGTGGTGGAGAGGCCGACCTTTTCCCCAAGCTCCGTAAAGGAAATCCGTCCATCCGCCTGGAGGATGCGCAGGATGTTGCGGTCGATCTTGTCCAGCTCACGTTTGGTCTGAGTGTTGGTCCGCACAGGTGATGCTCCTCCATGAAAAGGGTTTTTGCCGAGAATTCTCGCCAAATATAGGCATTTATATAGTGAAAAGCACTGCCTGATCTTTTCTAAACTGCGTACATTACGGTCTGTACAACAAAACGTCAGCGGTTATCCGCGATGAGGGCTTCAACATGCGCGTTCTGGTTTTAGGTAGCGGCGTCATCGGTACCGTCAGTGCTTACTACCTGGCCCGTGCCGGGTTTGAAGTCGTGGTGGTTGATCGTCAGCCGGCGCCAGCCATGGAAACCAGTTTTGCCAATGCCGGCCAGGTATCGCCGGGTTATGCCTCGCCGTGGGCCGCGCCAGGTGTGCCACTCAAGGCCATCAAGTGGCTGCTGCAGCGCCACGCACCGCTGGCGATCAAGGCCACCGCCGACATCGACCAGTACCTGTGGATGGCGCAGATGCTGCGCAACTGCACCGCCAATCGTTATGCCGTGAACAAGGAGCGCATGGTGCGCCTGTCCGAGTACAGCCGCGACTGCCTCGACGAACTGCGCGCCGAAACCGGGATTGCCTACGAAGGCCGCAGTCTGGGGACCACTCAATTGTTCCGTACCCAGGCTCAGGTTGATGGTGCGGCCAAAGACATCGCCGTGCTGAAAGAGTCCGGTGTGCCCTTCGAAGTGCTGGACCGTGAAGGCATTGCCCGCGTCGAGCCGGCATTGGCCAATGTCACCGACATCCTGGCCGGAGCCTTGCGTCTGCCCAATGACCAGACTGGCGACTGTCAGATGTTTACCACGCGTCTGGCGCAAATGGCCGTGAAACTCGGTGTGGAATTCCGCTTTGGCCAGGATATCCAGCGCCTGGACTACGCCGGTGATCGCATCAACGGCGTCTGGATCGACGGCAAGCTGGAAACCGCTGACCGCTACGTCCTGGCCCTGGGCAGTTATTCACCGCAATTGCTCAAACCGCTGGGCATTCGTGCGCCGGTGTATCCGCTCAAGGGTTATTCCCTGACGGTGCCGATCACCAATCCGGCGATGGCTCCGACCTCGACCATTCTCGACGAAACCTACAAGGTCGCGATTACCCGGTTCGATAACCGCATCCGTGTGGGCGGCATGGCGGAAATCGCCGGTTTTGACCTGTCTCTCAACCCGCGTCGGCGTGAAACCCTGGAGATGATCGTCAACGACCTTTATCCTCAGGGCGGCGATCTGGCCCAGGCCAGTTTCTGGACCGGTCTGCGTCCGACCACTCCGGATGGCACACCGATCGTGGGCGCCACCCCGTTCAAGAACCTGTTCCTGAACACCGGCCACGGCACCCTCGGTTGGACCATGGCCTGTGGTTCCGGGCGCTTGCTGGCGGACCTGATGGCGAAGAAAAAACCACAGATCAGCGCCGAAGGCCTCGATATTTCCCGTTATGGCAGTAAACACCAGGAGTCTGCAAAACATGTCAATCCAGCGCCAGCTCACCAATGACCGCATGAGTCAGGTCGTCCTGCACAACGGCACTGTTTACCTGGCCGGGCAGGTTGGCGACGACATGAGTGCCGGTATCGAACAGCAGACCCGTGAAACCCTGGCCAATATCGAGCGTTTGCTGGACCTGGCCGGGACCGACAAAAATCATCTGTTGTCGGTGACGATTTACCTGAAAGACATCGACGCCCATTTCGAAGGCATGAACGCGATCTGGGACAAATGGCTGCCCAAGGGCGTCGCGCCGGCCCGGGCCACTGTGCAAGCCAAACTGTGCGAACCGGAAATCCTGGTGGAGCTGTCCGTCGTGGCAGCGCTGCCCTAAACCCGGAAAACGATCCCTCTTGCGGTGCTGTTGGTGGTTCATGCCGTCAGCCAGCGCCGTTTTTTTTACCTAGTCCGCCTAGAAGCCTGCCGCCATGCGTCCTGCCCGTGCTCTGATCGACCTTCAAGCCTTACGTCACAACTACCAATTGGCCCGCGAAGTGACGGGGGCCAAAGCTCTTGCGGTGATCAAGGCCGATGCCTATGGGCACGGCGCAGTGCGCTGCGCCGAGGCTTTGCAGGACACGGCCGATGGGTTTGCCGTGGCTTGCATCGAAGAAGCGCTGGAACTGCGGGCCGGCGGGATTCGTGGGCCGGTCTTGCTGCTGGAAGGATTCTTCGAGGCCGATGAACTGTCGCTGATCGTCGAACACGATTTCTGGTGTGTGGTGCATTCGTTGTGGCAGCTCGAAGCGATTGAAAACGCGACCCTGAGCAAGCCGATTACGGTCTGGCTCAAGCTCGACTCGGGGATGCATCGGGTGGGGCTGCATCCGGCGGATTATCAGGCGGCCTATCGTCGACTGCTGGCCAGCGGCAAGGTGGCGAAGATCGTGTTGATGAGCCATTTCGCCCGCGCCGATGAACTGCACGATCCCAGCAGCACCGAGCAACTGGCCGTGTTCGAGGCGGCCCGCCAGGGGCTGGCGGCGCAGATCAGTTTGCGCAACTCCCCGGCAGTGCTGGGTTGGCCGCAGATACCAAGCGACTGGGTGCGGCCAGGCATCATGCTGTACGGTGCGACCCCCTTCGAGGAAGCCAACGCCGTCGCTGCGCGGCTGCAGCCGGTCATGACTCTGGAGTCCAAGATCATCAGCGTGCGTGAATTGCCCGCCGGCGAGCCGGTGGGGTATGGCGCCCGTTTTGTCACCGCGCAACCGACGCGGGTCGGCGTGGTTGCCATGGGATACGCCGACGGTTACCCGCGCCAGGCGCCGAACGGTACGCCGGTGCTGGTGCACGGGCAGCCTAGTCAACTGGTCGGTCGGGTCTCCATGGACATGCTGTGTGTCGACTTGACGAATATCCCCAACGCCGGGCTCGGTTCGACCGTGGAACTGTGGGGCAAGACTATCCTGGCCAGTGATGTCGCGAAGGCGGCCGGCACGATTCCTTATCAGATTTTCTGCAACCTGCGCCGGGTTCCACGGCTCTATTCCGGGGGCTGACGCAAAGCGCAATCTACCGAAAGTCGCTTCACCGCACGGGATTGAGGTCAAAGTGTTGTAAATACTGAACGCTGTCGCCATGATAACGCTCACTTTCCACACAACCTGATTCCCTGGAGGCTCCAGCATTGGACGTCGGTGAACGACTGCAATCCATTCGTAAACTCAAAGGCCTTTCCCAGCGTGAACTCGCCAAGCGCGCGGGCGTCACCAACAGCACCATTTCGATGATCGAGAAAAACAGCGTCAGCCCCTCGATCAGCTCGCTGCGTAAGGTCCTTGGCGGGATTCCCATGTCCATGGTCGAGTTTTTCTCCGAAGAAATTCTGCAGGAGAAACCGACTCAGATCGTCTACAAAGCCAATGAACTGATCGACATTTCCGACGGTGCCGTCACCATGAAACTGGTGGGCCGGGCGCACCCCAGCCGGGCGATTGCCTTTCTCAACGAGATCTACCCGCCTGGCGCCGATACCGGTGACGAGATGCTTACCCATGAGGGCGAAGAGACCGGGATTCTGGTGGAAGGGCGGCTGGAGTTGGTGGTCGGCGCCGAAACCTTCGTACTCGAAGCGGGCGATAGCTACTATTTCGAGAGCACCAAGCCACACCGTTTCCGTAATCCGTTCGATGCGCCGGCGCGACTGATCAGCGCAGCCACACCGGCCAATTTCTAGGAAAAGAGGCGCCGTGCCCGGACGGCAAAGGCGCCCGAAGGATGAGCTGTCATGACAAACAAGACCCTTGCGACTTTGGGGTTGTTTCAGTGTGACGGCCTTCCCGCTATACTTGCGCCCGCCTGCAAACCGTGGCCGCAGGCGTGACTAGCCACCATTGAGGGTGTACGCGTGAATCTAATTATGAAAATGCTGGCTGCACCAGCAACCGTATTGGCCCTATGGGCAGCCAGTGTCCAAGCAGCGCCCAACGACGAAATCGCCAAGCGCCTTGAACCGGTCGGCCAGGTCTGCGTTCAGGGGCAGGAATGCAAGGGCATGGAGGTCGTGGCTTCGGCTGGCGGCGGTGGAGCCAAGACGCCGAAGGATGTTATTGCAAAACACTGCAATGCTTGCCACGGCACCGGCCTGCTGGGCGCTCCGAAAATCGGCGACACGGCTGCCTGGAAAGAGCGCGCCGATCATCAGGGCGGCCTCGACGGCATCCTGGCCAAGGCGATCACTGGCATCAACGCCATGCCGCCTAAAGGCACCTGCGCCGATTGCTCGGATGAAGAGCTCATGGGCGCGATCAAAGAGATGTCGGGTCTGTAATAGCCAGCATCTTCCACAAGAAAGCCGCTTACGAGCGGCTTTTTTGTGCCCGGTGGTTTTACAAAGGCTGTTCATCGCAACCAAGACCCGGCAAGCTCGGTCCAACCCACATTCATGGAATGTCCCGGAGGGTCGGATGGTGCAGTTGTGTTCAATCGAACAGGCGGTGGATGACGTACTCGCGCGCCTGCCAGCGCACATTCATCTGGGGATGCCCCTGGGGTTGGGCAAACCCAATCTGTTCGCCAACGCCCTGTACCGGCGTATCGCGCAACTGCCTGAGCGACAACTGACCATCTACACCGCTCTGAGCCTGGGCCGACCCAATCTGGGCGATGGTTTGCAGAAGCGCTTTCTCGAGCCCTTTATCGAACGGGTCTTTGGCGATTATCCGGAACTGGATTACCTGGCCGATCTGCACCGTGACAGCCTGCCGGCCAACATCCACGTCCAGCAATTCTTCCTGCAACCGGGCAGCCTGTTGCACAGCGCGTCGGCCCAGCAGGATTACGTCAGCAGCAACTACAGCCACGCCGCGCGGGACATCAATGCCGCTGGCTTGAACCTGATCGCGCAACTGGTGGCCAGTGATGCGCAGCATCCTGACCGCCTGAGCCTGAGTTGCAACCCGGACATCACCCTCGACCTGCTGCCGATGGTCGCCAAGCGGCGTGCGGCGGGGGAGACCATCCTCATGGTGGGCCAGGTTCACAGTGATCTGCCATACATGCCCGGTGATGCGGAAGTCGGCATCGACACGTTCGATCTGTTGATCGACGAAAAGGACAGCCACACGCTGTTTTCCACGCCGAACATGCCGGTGGGGTTTCAGGATCATATGATCGGCCTGCACGCCAGTGCCCTGGTGCGTGACGGCGGTACGTTGCAGATCGGCATCGGCTCCATGGGCGATGCGTTGACGGCGGCACTGCTGGCGCGTCAAGCCGACAATGCCGCTTACCAGGCGTTGCTGGCGGAGCTGAATCTCAGCCAGTGGGCGCAGTTGATCGAGCGTGAGGGCGGGGTCGAACCCTTTGCCAAAGGGTTGTACGGTTGCAGCGAAATGTTCGTCAACGGCTTGCTGGTGCTGGCAGAGGCCGGAATTATCCGGCGCAGGGTCTATCCCGACGAGCCGACCCAGGAACGAGCCAACGCCGGCACCCTCGACGAGGCGGCGCAACCCGATGGCATCTGCATCCATGGCGGATTCTTCCTCGGCCCTCGCAGTTTTTACGAACGCTTGCGCGAGTTGCCCCAGAGTCGGCGCCTCGAATTCAACATGACCCGCATCAGTTACATCAACGAGCTGTACGGCCAGGAAAGACTCAAGCGCCTGCAGCGACTCGATGCACGTTTTATCAACACGGTTTTCACCATGACCTTGCTGGGCGCCGGGGTGGCGGACCAACTGGAAGATGGTCGCGTACTCAGCGGCGTCGGCGGGCAGTACAACTTCGTTGCCCAGGGCCATGCGCTGGAGGGCGGGCGCTCCATTCTGCTTCTGCGCAGTTGGCGCGAGGCGGGGGGCGAGATCAGTTCGAACATCGTCTGGGAATACGGCCATTGCACCATTCCCCGACACTTGCGAGACATCGTGGTGACTGAATACGGTATCGCTGACCTGCGGGGCAAGACTGATGCCGCGGTGATCGAGGCGCTGCTGAACATCAGCGACTCACGCTTCCAGCCGGAGCTGATCGAGCAGGCGCAAAATGCCGGCAAGTTGCCGAAGGATTTTCGCCTCGATCCGCGCTTCGCCGAGAACACCTCGGAACGCTTGCAGGCCATCCAGGCACGGCATCCGAATTTGTTCCCGGAGTATCCGCTGGGCAGCGATTTCGACGGGGTGGAGCGGGACCTGTTGCGGGCGCTGAACTGGCTCAAGAGCAAGTTCAAACTCACCGAAATGCTGGAGCTGGGCAAGGCTGCACTGGATGCGCCGCCGCCGTCGGAGTTTCCCGAGCATTTGGAGCGGATGCAGTTGGCGAGCCCCGAAGGGCTGAAAGAAGAACTGGGTCAGCGCTTGTTGCTCGCTGGTCTCAAGATCACCGCGCCTTAACGGCCACTTCAAAGCCCCTGTGGGAGCGAGCCTGCTCGCGATAGCGGACTGTCAGTCAACATTGGTGTTGGATGTGCCGGCCTCATCGCGAGCAGGCTCGCTCCCACAGGGACGCAGGGCGATTATTCGATAAAGGTCACGACACCACCGGCCAGCGATTGCACCCGGGCCAACGATTCAACGCGATAGCCTTGGGCATCCAGCTCCGCACGTCCACCCTGGAACGATTTCTCGATCACGATCCCCAAGCCTGCCACGGTGGCGCCGGCCTGTTTGATGATGGAGATCAGTGCCTGGGAGGCCTTGCCGTTGGCCAGGAAGTCATCAATGATCAGTACCCGGTCGCTGCTGGTCAGGTGGCGCGGGCTGATGGCCACGGTGCTTTCGGTCTTTTTGGTGAACGAATACACGGTCGCGGACAACAGGTTCTCCGTCAGGGTCAGAGAGTGTTGCTTGCGGGCGAAAATCACCGGAACGCCCAGGTTCAGGCCGGTCATGATCGCCGGGGCAATGCCCGAGGCTTCGATGGTAACGATTTTGGTGATGCCCGAGTCCTTGAACAGCGCGGCAAATTCGTCGCCGATCAGCTTCATCAATTGCGGGTCGATCTGGTGGTTCAGAAAAGCATCGACTTTCAGAACCTGATCGGAAAGTACGATGCCGTGTTCACGAATTTTCTGGTGCAGGGCTTCCATCAAGCCTCCTTTAATGACGCCTTCGGCGCCCCTGGATTTGGTAAAAAGTTCGGTAAAAAGTAGTCGATTCTAGCGCTTGAGCATCGCTCGTATATCGGCCAGGGCGCTATTGCCGCGAACGGCCTTGACCTCGGTCGGTGTGTCGTCATTGCCTTCCCAGGCCAAGTCGTCCGGCGGCAGCTCATCGAGGAAGCGGCTTGGGGCGCAGTCGATCACCTCGCCGTATTGCTTGCGCTTGGCGGCGAAGGTAAAGGCCAGCGTCTGACGTGCGCGGGTAATACCGACGTAGGCCAGGCGCCGTTCTTCTTCGATGGTGTCGGCTTCGATGCTGGAGCGGTGGGGCAGGATTTCTTCTTCCATGCCCATGATGAACACGTAGGGGAATTCCAGGCCCTTGGAGGCGTGAAGGGTCATCATCTGCACGCCTTCGGCGCCGTCTTCCTCTTCCTGCTGGCGTTCGAGCATGTCCCGCAGCACGAGTTTGCCGATGGCGTCCTCGACGGTCATGTCGCCGTCTTCGTCCTTTTCCAGGGTGTTTTTCAACGCCTCGATCAAGAACCAGACGTTGCCCATGCGGTAGTCCGCGGCCTTGTCACTGGAGCTGTTGGTACGCAGCCAGTTCTCGTAGTCGATGTCCATGACCATGCTGCGCAGCGCCGAGATCGGGTCTTCGCCGGCGCACTGTTCGCGCACCTTGTCCATGAAGCGCTTGAAGCGCGCCAGACGGTCGGTGAAGCGGCTGTCCAGATGCTCGCCCAGGCCGATTTCGTCGGTGGCGGCGTACATCGAGATCTTGCGCTCGGTGGCGTAGTTGCCGAGTTTTTCCAGGGTGGTCGAGCCGATTTCCCGGCGTGGGACGTTGATCACTCGCAAGAAGGCGTTGTCGTCGTCCGGGTTCACGATCAGGCGGAAATAAGCCATCAGGTCCTTTACTTCCTGACGGCCGAAAAAGCTGTTGCCCCCCGACAGGCGATAGGGGATCTGGTGATGCTGCAATTTCAGCTCGATCAGCTTGGCCTGGTAGTTACCGCGATACAGGATGGCAAAATCGCTGTACGGTCGGTCGGTGCGCAGGTGCAGGCTGAGGATTTCCATGGCCACGCGCTCGGCTTCGGCGTCTTCGTTGCGGCAGCGAATCACGCGGATCTCATCGCCGTGGCCCATCTCGCTCCACAGTTGCTTTTCGAACTCGTGGGGGTTGTTGGAGATCAGCACGTTGGCGCAACGCAGGATGCGGCTGGTGGAGCGGTAGTTCTGCTCCAGCATCACCACTTTGAGCGACGGGTAGTCTTCCTTGAGCAACATCAGGTTTTCCGGCCGCGCACCACGCCAGGCGTAGATCGACTGGTCGTCGTCGCCCACCACGGTGAACTGGTTGCGGATGCCGATCAGCAGCTTCACCAGCAGATACTGGCTGGCATTGGTGTCCTGGTATTCATCCACCAGCAGGTAGCGGACCTTGTTCTGCCATTTCTCGAGGATGTCGGCGTGGTCCTGGAACAGCTTGACCGGCAGCAGGATCAGGTCGTCGAAGTCCACCGCGTTGAACGCCTTGAGCGTGCGCTGGTAATGGGCGTACACGATGGCGGCGGTCTGCTCCTTGGGATTGCGGGCGTTTTCCAAGGCTTGGGGCGGCAGGATCAGGTCGTTTTTCCAGGCGCCGATCATGTTCTTGATCTCGTCCACGCCGTCGTCGCCCGAATATTCCTTTTGCATGATGTCGGTCATCAGTGCCTTGACATCGGTCTCGTCGAAAATCGAGAAACCCGGCTTGTAGCCCAGCCGTGCATGTTCCTTGCGGATGATGTTCAGGCCCAGGTTGTGAAAAGTGCAGACCGTCAGGCCACGGCCCTCACCGGCGCGCAGCAGGCCGCCGACCCGCTCTTTCATTTCCCGGGCGGCTTTGTTGGTGAAGGTCATGGCGACGATGTACTGGGCGCGGATACCGCAGTTCTGGATCAGGTGCGCGATCTTGCGGGTGATCACACTGGTCTTGCCGGAGCCTGCACCGGCGAGCACCAAAAGAGGGCCGCCGACATAGTTCACGGCTTCTTGCTGCCGGGGATTGAGTCGGGACATGACAGGGTCAGGGAGTCGTTTGCGAAATGGGCCGGCATTTTAACAGGCTCACAGAATTGTGCTGCTCTGTCCGACTTGTGACGCAACACTGCATTGTCATTTGCCGCTTTTGTTACTTTCACGCAGGATGTGGGGCGAATGGGCGTCCAGCGTTCGGCTTCGAGGGTAAGAAAAGCCGTCTGAAGCAAGTGTTTGAGAACCATTGGCATTGGTCATTAGCGGTCAGCAGGTCATAATGCCCTGCGCCTATTACCTTGCAGAGTCTAGGGAGTCAGCTTGTCAACGTCTGTCGAACCCTTGCGTTTGCTGCTATTGGCCGAAGAGCCGGTATGGTCAGCGATTTTGCGCGAGTGCCTGGCCCCCATGGGGCCGTCGGTCGTGTTGATCAGTGCTCCGAGCTGGGAGTCGGTCAGCAGCCTGTTCGAAGACAACCACAACGCGGTGCTGTTGACCGTCGCGGCGTTGCAGCCGGCACCCGGTCGTTGCCGTTTGCCGACGGTCCTGTTGCTCGAGCACGAGCCCACCACTGCACCTGATGGTGTCAGCGATTGGCTGGTACGTGATGTGCTCGATGGCGCCACTCTGCGCCGTTGCCTGCGCCATGTGCGCGAGCGCGGAGTGCTGGAAAACACGCTGCAGCGTCTTGCCGAACAGGATCCGCTGACCGGCATCGCCAATCGCCAGGGCTTCCAGACCCTGCTGGCAGCGCGCCTGGCGGAAAACGAAGGCCGTGGCCTGGCACTCGGGCATCTGGATCTGGATAACTTCCGTCATGCCAACGATGCCCTCGGCCACCAGGCCGGTGACCGTTTGATCCTGCAAGTAGTGTCGAGGCTCAAAGGTTCGCTTGAAGCCGGCGATCAACTGGCGCGCTTGGGCAGCGACGAATTTGCGCTGCTGATCGACACCCGCCGGGCGCCTCAGCGGGCTGAGTGGATGGCCGAGCGCATCACCGAAGCCATGGCCGAACCCTACTGGGTCGATGGCGAAAGCCTGCTGATCGGTTGCAGCCTGGGGATCGCCCACGCTCGCGCCCAGGCCGGCGCGGACCCGCTGATGTGGCACGCCCATATCGCCATGCAGCAGGCCAAGAGCACCCAGGGCTGCACCTTTCATATCTTCAACGAACGCATCAATCGTAACGCCCGCAGCCTCGCCGACCTGGAGAGCGAGTTGCGTCGGGCGCTGCGGCGCGACGAGCTGGAGTTGCATTACCAACCCCGGCTGAGCCTCGATGGCGGCACCATCGTCGGCCTCGAAGCCCTGGTGCGCTGGCGTCATAACGAACGCGGGCTATTGCCTCCCAGTGAGTTCGTGCCACTGGCCGAACAGAGCGGGCTGATCGTACCGCTGGGCTACTGGGTGATTTCCCGGGCATTGCGGGACATGCAGGCGCTGCGTGAAAGGGGATTGGCGCCCCTGCACATGGCGGTCAACCTGTCGTTCCGGCAGTTCCAGGACAGCCAGTTGCTGCCGACCCTGAGCCGCCTGATCGCCGAACGCGGTGTCGAGGCGCAGTGGTTGGAATTCGAACTCACCGAAACCGCCGTCATGCGCCGCAGCGAACTGGTCAAGCAGACCATGGACGCCCTGGGTCGCCTGGGGGTGCGCTTTTCCCTGGACGATTTCGGCACCGGCTTCTCCTCGTTCGTGCACCTCAACAGCCTGCCCATCGCCTTGCTCAAGATCGACAAGAGCTTCGTGGGTGGCATGGAGCAGCGCGAGGAAAATCGCAAATTGGTCCATGCGATGATCAACCTGGCCCACAACCTCAACCTGGAAGTGGTGGCCGAGGGCGTGGAAACCCGGGAGCAACTGGATTTGCTGCGCGGTTACGGCTGCGACCAGGTGCAGGGCTTTTTGATCAGCAAGCCGTTGCCCCTGGCGGAACTGGTGGAATACCTGACGTTTGACGGCAGCCAGCAGTCGGTGCTGGAAATCGGCTGACACCAAGCCTTGTGGGAGCGAGCCTGCTCCCGCATGGGATTTCAGTCGGCCTGGACAGTTTCAAAGCCCTGGTGCCGCAGAGGCTCACTGCGGATCATTCGCTTCATCTTCCACTCAAATGCCAGGGTCAGGCTCACCGCCGCGCAGGCCAGACCAAGGGCCAGGCCCCACCAGACGCCGGTCGGGCCCCAGTGCAGATGGAAGGCCATCCACCATGCCGCCGGTGCGCCAATCAGCCAATAACAGCCCAGGCCCACCAGGAAGGTGGTCTTGGCGTCCTTGAGCCCACGGATACAGCCCATGGCAATGGTTTGCGCACCGTCGAACAGCTCGAACCACGCCGCTACCGCCAACAGGCTCACCGCCAGCTCGATTACTCCGCGAAACGCCGGATCGTCGTGGTCCAGGAACAAGCCGACCAATGGGTTTGGCAGCAACCAGAACACCATCGCGAACGCCAGCATGACCGCTGCGCCGAAGCCAATTCCGACCCGACCGGCCAGCCGTGCCATCAGCAGTTGCCCGGCGCCATAGTGCTGGCCGATGCGCATGGTGATCGCATATGACATTCCCGCCGGGACCATGAATGCCACCGAGACAATCTGCAGAGCGATCTGGTGCGCTGCCAATGGCGTGCTGCCCATGGTGCCGATGCACAGCGCGGCGAACGCGAACAGCCCGACTTCCACTGCGTAAGTGCCGCCAATGGGCAGACCCAGGCGCCACAGTTCCTTGAGGTACTGGCGATTGGGCCGCGACAGACCATTGAGCAACGGATAAGCGCGGTAGGCTTGATGCCGGTGAATATGCCAGGCCAGGGCCAGAGCCATGCAGTTGGCGACGATGGCCGTGACCAGGCCGATTCCCATCAGGCCCAGTTTTGGCAGGCCGAACATGCCGGTGATCAGTGCGTAATTGAGCAGGAAGTTGGCCACCGTGCCGCCGAGACTGATCACCATCACTGGGGTAGCCCGGCCAATGGCGCTGGTAAAGCCGCGCAGGGCCATGAAACTCAGATAGCCGGGCAGGGCGAATGGCAGCACCAGCAGGAACTGGCCGGCGGCCAGGACATTGGTTTCGGTCTGGCCGAACAGCAACAGTACCGGCTTGAGGTTCCACAACAGGAGCCCGGCCACCAACCCCATCAACCAGGCCAGCCACAACCCGGCCTGAGTCAGTCGGGTGGCGCCTTCGACATCACCGGCACCCTGCCGAATCGCCACCAACGTGCCCACCGCGGCGATCACACCGATGCAGAAAATCGACACGAATGAATAGGTCGCCGCTCCGAGCCCGCCGCCTGCCAGGGCCTCGGGACTCAGGCGCGCCATCATCAGGGTGTCGGTCAGGACCATCAGCATGTGCGCCAACTGCGAGGCAATCAACGGCCCTGCCAGCCGCAGGATAGCCCACAGTTCGATTCGCACCGGATGCCGCATGATCATCACACTCCATGTTCAAACAAGGCTGTAAAACGGCGATTCTCGGCGCTCTCAGCGGTTTGCACAAAAGGATAAAAGCGATCACTGGCATGATTAAAACTCATGCTGATAACTTTCTGATAGGGTGCGTAAATATCGCCATAGGAGCTTTTCCCGATGTCTCGTCGTCTCCCTCCTCTTTATGCGTTACGCGCATTCGAAGCGGCGGCGCGATACAGCTCGTTCACCCGGGCGGCCGAAGAACTATCGATTACTCAAAGTGCCGTCAGCCGGCATATTCGTACACTCGAAGAGCACTTTGCCTGTCGGCTGTTCCAGCGCAGTGGTCGCAACCTGCAGTTGACCGAAGCGGCGCGGTTGCTGCTACCGGGCGTGCGTGAGGGTTTCATGGCGCTGGAACGGGCCTGTCATACCTTGCACGGCGAAGATGGCATCCTGCGCATGAAGGCGCCGTCCACGCTGACCATGCGTTGGCTGTTGGCACGCCTGAGCCGCTTCCGGCATCTTCAGCCCGGCAATGAAGTGCAGCTGACCAGCGCCTGGATGGACGTCGATTCAGTGGACTTCAACACCGAGCCTTTCGATTGCGCGGTATTACTGGGCAACGGGCATTTTCCTAGCGACTGGGAGGCAAGCTTGCTGTTTCCCGAGGAGCTGATTCCGGTAGGCGCACCGAACCTGTTGAACGACCAGCCCTGGGATGTGGCGCGGTTGGCCAGCGCAGAATTGCTGCATCCCACGCCGGACCGTCGTGATTGGCGCAACTGGCTTTCGCGCATGGGTCTGTCCGATCAGGTCTCGCTCAAGGGCGGGCAGGTGTTCGATACGCTGGAACTGGGCATGATCGCCGCGGCGCGCGGCTACGGCGTGTCCATGGGTGATCTGTTGATGGTGGCCGAGGACGTGGCCCAAGGGCGCTTGAGCCTGCCATGGCCTACCGCCGTCGCCAGCGGCGAGCACTATTACCTCGTCTGGCCGAAAACCCGTCCAGGAGGTGAACGTTTGCGCCGTCTGAGCGATTTTCTCCAGGGCGAAGTGAAGGCCATGCAATTACCCGACGTAAAGCGTCTGGGCTGAATCGTTGAAGCGCCCGTGCTAGCCACTTGGCATTATTCCTTCCAAAGCGCTCAAGTATTCGGTTTCGCCGCCGAATGTGTGGAAGTAGTACTTTCGTATTAGAAAGGGACTGCCTACATATCACCCGAATAAAATTGCCGAGTGTGCGACGTGATCAGGATGATCCGGTCACTTGGCTAGGAGCCGTCATGTCTCAACCTCGTGCCCGAATCGCCTCACAGCTGGGCCTAGCCCTTGCCGTGATACTGGCGATCGTGATCTCCGGCAGCACCGTCTTTGCCCTGCGCTCGCTGGACTCCGCCAACCTCGCGACCCGTGAAGAACACCTGGCCAGCGAAGCGCGTCTGATGGCCGACCAACTCAATACGTTCCATGGCACCCTGCGTGAAAGCACGCAGCGATTGAGCGGGCTGTTCGATAAACGCTTCAGCGCGGGGCTGAGCGTGCACCCGGATGAGCCGGTCGCGGTGGCAGGCGTGCAGGCTCCAACCCTGAGACTGGGCAGCGAAGTGCTGAACAACAACTTCAAGGAAGTTGATGAGTTCAGGCAGACGACCGCCGGAGTGGCGACAGTGTTCGTGCGTAGCGGCGACGATTTCATCCGCGTGAGCACTTCGTTGACCAAGCAGGACGGTTCGCGGGCGATCGGCACCTTGCTCGACCGTGCCGGCCCGGCTTATGCCCCGGTCATGAGTGGGCAGAGCTACATTGGTCGGGCCCTGCTTTTCGGGCGCTTCTACATGTCGCAGTACACCCCCGTACGCGATAGCAGCGGTAAGATCATTGCCGTGTTGTATGTGGGATTCGATTACACCGACGCACAGAACGCCCAGTTCGAGAACCTCAAGCGCTTCCGTATCGGTCAGACCGGTTCGCTGGCGGTACTGGATGAGCAAAACAAATGGTTGGTTCCGCCAGCGGGTGTGCAGGCGCTGGAGCAGGCGACCGGGACCATCAGGGAGTTGGTCAAGAAGCCAGGCAAAGGTGTGTTCTGGAGCGATACCGCTGAAGATTTCTACAGCGTTGCCGTGCCGTTCGAGGACGGTCCGTGGGCGGTGGTGGCGAGCATGCCGAAAGCCGAGATTCGCGCCGTGACCTGGAGTGTCGGTACGCAACTGGCTATCGGCAGCTTGCTGGCCATGTTGCTGGCCGTGGGCTCGGCGGTGTGGCTGCTGCGCAGCAAACTGGCCCCGCTGGGCGATCTGGTGCGCCAGGCCGAGGCGCTGGGCGCCGGCGACCTGAGCGTGCGTCTGAATGTGTCGAGCCACGACGAAATCGGTCAGTTGGCCCGTGCCTTCAACCAGATGAGCCAGGCCCTGTCGACCATGGTCGAACATATCCGCAAGGCCTCGCAAGAGGTCAACAGCCGCGCCCAGGCCCTGTCCGGGTTGTCCAGCGGGGCCTATGAGGGCATGGAGCAGCAGTCCGGCGAAATCACCAGCATGGCTGGCGCAGTGGAAGAGTTCAGCGCGACCTCGTTGAACATCGCCGATAACATGGGCAATACCGAACGCCTGGCCCAGGATAACGCCCAGCAAACCCGCATCGGTCGTACGTCGATGGATGAAGCATCCTCGTCGCTGGAGCAAATTGCTGGCGCACTGAACAGCACTGCCACGGTCATCAACACCTTGGGCCAGCGCTCCCAGGAAATCGGCGGCATCGTCGGGGTGATCACCTCGATCGCCGAGCAGACCAACCTGCTGGCGCTCAACGCGGCCATCGAAGCCGCCCGTGCGGGTGAGCAGGGTCGGGGCTTTGCCGTAGTGGCTGACGAAGTTCGTAGCCTGGCGTCCCGTACCCGTCAGGCCACTGACGAAATTTCCGGCATGATCAATAGCATCCAGCAGGAAACCGGTAACGCCATCAGTACGATGGAGAAAGGCAACTTGTTGATGCAAGAAGGCTTGTCGCGCAATGCCAATGTGGCCTCGGCCCTGGCGCGCATCGACGAGCAAAGCCGCTCGGCAGGCCAGCAATTCGCGGCGATCACCACCGCCACTCAGGAGCAAAGCAGCACCGCGACCCTGCTCAGCAGCAACCTGCAAAGCATCGCCATGGCCAACAGCGAACAGCGCGAAGTGGTCTCGAACCTGGCGATCACCGCCAAGGAACTGGAAAAACTGGCGCAGGACCTGCGCAAAGAGGTTGACCGGTTCCGCTGAGGCGTCCTGCAGACTCATCGCGAGCAAGTTCACCCCAGATCCCTCTGGGAGCGAGCTTGCTCGCGACAACAGTGGCATAGCCAACATCCCCGCCACTGACCCACCGCTATCGCGAGCAGGCTCGCTCCCACAGGGGCTTGGCGGCGAACGAAGGTTTTGCGGCCATCCCCCGATCAGTGTGGGAGCGAGCTTGCTCGCGAAGGCGTCGGCATAGCCAACATCCCCGCCACTGACCCACCGCTATCGCGAGCAGGCTCGCTCCTACAGGGGCTTGGCGGCGAACGAAGATTTTGCGGCCATCCCTGACCAGTGTGGGAGCGAGCCTGCTCGCGAAGGCGTCGGCATAGCCGACATCCCCGCCACTGACCCACCGCTATCGCGAGCAGGCTCGCTCCCACAGAGGCTTGGCGGCGAACGGGCGTTTGCGGCTTTCAAGGTTATCGCTGTTTTTAAGCTTGCTGAAACGTTTCTTCAAGTCTATAAAAACCGCACAACTCCAAGAAAAGGCTGCCCTTATGACTCCGCTCAAACTTGTCATTGCCCTCAGCGCCCTGGGCGCTACGTCCCACGCCATGGCCTGGGATTACGTCCTGCTCGACACCGATAAAGCCGCTCAGCCCTGGAAAATCACCAGCCAGCAGCTAGGCGTGAAAACCGACAAGCCCTTTTCCGTGACAATGCGCACCCTGCATGGCGGTCGGCAGGAAGGCGTCAGCATCGTCGATATCGACAACGGCACGATGAAGCTCTCGGTCGTCCCAACACGGGGCATGAACGTGCTGCAGGCCTCGGTCGGTGAAGTGCGTATGGGCTGGGATTCGCCGGTCAAGGAAGTGGTCAATCCATCGTTTATTGAGCTCAACGGCCGCGGTGGACTGGGCTGGCTCGAAGGCTTCAACGAGCTGGTGACCCGCTGTGGCTACGAATGGGTCGGCCATCCCGGCATGGACAACGGCGAGCTGCTGACGCTGCATGGCCGCGCCGCCAACATCCCGGCCAACAAAGTGACGCTGCACATCGATGAAAAACCGCCCTATGCGATTACTCTGCGGGGCGAGCTGAAGGAACAAGCCTTCAAGAAAGTCGATTTCTCGGTACAAACCGAACTGCTGACCGAGCCCGGCAGCGTGAGCTTCGCACTCAAGGACACGCTGACCAACAACGGCGACTATCCGAAGGAATACCAAGCGCTTTACCACAGCAATTTCAGTACACCGTTCCTGGAGCAGGGGGCTCGCTTCGCGGCGCCGGTCAAGCAGGTCTCGCCGTTCAACGACAAGGCCAAGGGCGATCTGGCGGATTGGCAAACCTACCGAGGGCCAACCAAGGACTACGACGAAACCGTCTACAACGTCGTGCCTTATGCCGATGCCAAGGGCGACACCCTCACCGTGCTGCACAACAAGGCCGGTAGCCTCGGTGTATCGGTGGGCTTCAACACCGGCACGCTCCCCGTGTTCTCCCTGTGGAAAAACACCGATACCCAAGGTCAGGGTTACGTGACCGGGCTGGAGCCGGGCACCAGTTTTTCCTATAACCGCCGGTATCAACGGCCACTGGGCCTGGTGCCCACCATCGCGCCAAAAGAGCACAAGCAGTTCCAGATCCACTACAGCCTGTTGGCTGATAAAGGTGCCGTGGATAAAGCCCTCAAACGTATCGATGAAATCCAGGGCGCCCAGGAAACCGAAGTACGAAATACGCCGCTGGTGGACCTGAGCAAGCCATGATGCCCATCAGGGCGTGGCGGGCCGGTACTGCAATGCTTCGGCCAAGTGCTCCCGACTGATTCGATCCGCTTGCTCGAGGTCCGCCAGCGTACGGGCGACCTTGAGCAGGCGGTGGGCGGCTCGCAGCGACAGGGTCAGTCGTTCGCAGGCGGTTTCCAGCCAGGTTTCATCGGTTGTGGATAACTTGCAATGCCGACGCAAACCCGGCAGATCCAGGAACGCGTTGGCACAGCCCTGGCGCTTTTGCTGGCGTTCGCGGGCCTCGGCCACTTGCTCGGCTACGGTAGCCGTATCCGCACCGGATTCGCTTTTGGGGCTCAACGCCGTGGCTTCCCGGGCGACGGTCAGGTGCAGGTCGATGCGGTCCAGTAAGGGGCCGGAGAGTTTATTGCGGTAGCGCTGCACCATGTCCGGCGTACACGAGCATCGGCCACTGGTCTCGCCAAGGTATCCACAGGGGCAGGGATTCATCGCCGCCACCAACTGAAAACGCGCCGGAAAGCGCACCCGGTCACGAGCGCGCGAAACCACGATGTGGCCCGATTCCAGCGGCTCCCTCAAGACCTCAAGAACCTTGCGGTCGAACTCCGGCAGTTCATCGAGAAACAGCACGCCATGGTGGGCGAGGGTGATCTCTCCCGGTTGCGGCTTTGAGCCGCCACCCACCAGCGCCGGGCCGGACGCCGAGTGATGCGGTTGACGAAACGGGCGCTGCGGCCAATGGCTCAACGGTACGCAACTGGCGACCGACTGAATCGCGGCGACCTCCAGGGCTTCACTTTCAGCCAGTGGCGGCAACAACCCCGGTAAACGGCTTGCGAGCAGTGTCTTGCCGGTGCCTGGTGGTCCGCTGAACAACAGGTTATGGGCTCCCGCAGCGGCGATCAGCAATGCGCGCTTGGCCCCGACCTGGCCTTGTACTTCATTCAGGTCAGGATAGGGCTTGCTCGCCGAGAGTAGCCCGTTGGAAACATAAGGCACCACCGGGGTATGGCCATTGAAGTGGGCTACCGCTTCGAGCAGATGATCCACCGCGATCACCTTCAGCCCCGATGCCAGACAGGCTTCCTCGGCATTCGCTCGCGGCACCAGCAGTGTACGCCCGGCCTTGCGCGCCGCCAGCGCCGCGGGCAACACACCGCGCACCGGGCGCACCGCGCCGGACAACGCCAACTCCCCGAGACATTCCACATCGTCCAGCATCAGGGTCGGCACCTGTACGCTGGCCGCCAGGATCCCCAGGGCAATCGCCAGGTCGAACCGCCCGCCGTCCTTGGGCAGATCCGCCGGCGCCAGGTTCAGCGTGATGCGCCGCGCCGGGAAATTCAGGCCCGAATTGATGATCGCGCTGCGTACCCTGTCCTTGCTTTCCTTCACCGCCGCTTCAGGCAAGCCGACCATCGTCAGTGATGGCAAGCCATTGGCCAGATGGACTTCAACGGTAACGGCAGGAGCCTCCACCCCCACCTGGGCGCGGCTATGGACAATGGCGAGCGACATGCAATCGTTCCTTGAGTGAATAAGAGGCCGCGTCCTGCGGCTCTTGAAGGTTAGTCGTGGGATAGGCTTTCGGTGGGGCAATCGAAGGCGAAAATTTTGCCAGGATGTTGCGGTTACTAATGGCCGATCACCCCCGCGAACACGATGGCGATAGGGCGCGCGTTCGTTCAGCAGGGCTCTGCGGTCGTTTCACGGAGCCTTCGAAATGACCGCCCCAGCCCCTGCTAGACTCCGATTTGTCCAATCGGCATCTACGGCACAGGGAGTGAGTGGCCCATGAACGATCTGCTGGCTCTGTTAACCGACAAGCGCTTTATACCCCATGGGCATTGCTATATGTGGCGGCCGGATTTGCTGTGGACCAATGTCATTGCCGATGGCTTGATCACCCTGTCCTACATCTCCATCCCCTTCACCCTTCTGTACTTTATCCACAAGCGCAAAGACGTGCCTTTTGACTGGATGCTGACGGCTTTTGGTGTGTTCATCCTGGCCTGCGGGACCAGCCATGTGATGGAAATCCTGACCATCTGGCAGCCCTACTATTGGCTGTCGGCGCTGGTTAAGGTAATCACTGCTATCGCCTCGGTGATTACTGCCATCCTGCTGGTACGGCTAGTGCCTGCGGCCCTTAAGATCCCCAGCCCGCAGCAACTGGCCAGGGTCAATGACGAGTTGCGTGAGGCGCAGGCCGAACTGGTCACTACCGCGCGCCGGGCCGGTATGGCGGAAATCGCCACCAATGTGCTGCACAACGTGGGCAATGTACTCAATAGCGTCAATGTGTCAGCCCGACTCTTGTACGAGAAAGTGCACGCATCCAAGGGGCAGGGGGTGATCAGGGTCGCTGAGTTGATGAAGGAGCATTCCGATGATCTCGGCGCCTTTATCAGCAGCGATCCGAAAGGTCGCGCGCTACCCGGCTATCTTGGCAAGTTGGCCGAAGCCCTGGCAGCCGAGCAGCGGAGCATGATCGATGAGTTGGTGCAGTTGACCAAGAGCATCGACCATATCAAGGAGATCGTCGCCACCCAGCAGTCCTATGCCGGTAACTCCAGCGTGCTGGAGCCGGGTTCGCTGCGAGAGCTGATCGAGGATGTGGTGCGCATCTGCGATGTGTCCCTGGCGCGTCATCATGTGACGCTGATCAAGGAGCTCGCCGATATTCCGATGATGTCGCTGGACAAGCACAAGGTGCTGCAAATACTGATCAATCTAATCAACAACGCCAAGCAGGCGCTTGATTCGGTGGCGGATCGACCGTCGCGCATTACCCTGCGTCTGAAGGCCACTGACGACAAGCATGTGCGGATCGAGGTCGAGGACAACGGCGAGGGTATCTCCAGGGACAATCTCACCCGGGTGTTCGAGCATGGTTTTACGACGCGCGCCGACGGTCACGGCTTTGGCCTGCACAGTTGCATTCTGGCTGCGCACGAGATGGGCGGCGAGCTGACGGTGCAGAGCGCGGGGCCGGGTAAGGGCGCGCTCTTTACCCTGGAGTTGCCGCTGGCGCTGGCCCAAGGTCAATCCCAGCGAGCCGCGAGTGGCTGACCTAGTCGGCTTGAGGCCTCGGCAAGAAAGCGTTGCAGGGGCAGGGGAGCGAGACAAAAAATCGCAGCCTTCAGCAGCTCCTGCTGGGGGATTTTATTCGGTAGGAGGATTTATCTTCGCCTCCAACTCCGCCACCTTCGCCTCCAGGCTCTCCAACCGCGCCCGGGTCCGGGCCAGTACGACCATCTGACTGTCGAACTCTTCCCGGCTGACCAGATCCAGCTTGCTGAACCCGCTTTGTAGCAGGGCCTTGAACTGGCTTTCGATTTCGCTTTTGGGCAGGGGTGTGTCGCCGCTCAATAGGCGGGAGGCGTGGCCGCTGAGGGCGTCGAGGAGGTCTTTGGGCGCAAGCATGGCAGGTGTCCTGAAAACGATGAGGGCAGTGTATCACGCAGCGTCTATATTCAATTGGCGAGCAAGGAGTGCACGCTTTTCGCGCACTGGACCGGGCATCGCCGCACTGTTGTTGTGCGTATTGTTCCTGTTCGGGGTGCGGCGCGAGCCGGCACAGTGGGTAAGAGACTGAAATCAGAAGGTTTGGGCACAGATGGCAAGGTTTCTGCTTAGTGGCTGATGACCCATGCACTGATGCAGTCGCTGTGACGAATGCAGTGCAGCCGGCGAGGCGGGGAGCTTCGTCAGAGTGGTTAGCTGGCACCGGTCGGGCAACTTGGGCCGACGATGCGTTACAAAGCCAGGCACTGCGCTTAGACTTGAGTCGGGTTTGTTTTCCTGGGGCAAGTCCACCAATTCGGGAGAAAGTTTCATGAAGCTAGTCACTGCCATCATCAAGCCGTTCAAGTTGGACGACGTGCGCGAGTCGCTGTCCGAAATCGGCGTGCAGGGCATTACCGTTACTGAGGTCAAAGGCTTCGGTCGGCAGAAAGGTCACACCGAGCTGTATCGCGGCGCGGAATACGTGGTTGATTTCCTGCCCAAGGTGAAGATCGATGTCGCCATTGACGACAAGGATCTGGACCGGGTTATCGAGGCGATCACCAAGGCCGCCAATACCGGCAAGATTGGTGACGGCAAGATATTTGTGGTCAATCTGGAACAGGCTATTCGCATCCGTACCGGCGAAACCGATACCGACGCTATCTAAGCCGCCAAACCCAACGCCCCAGGAGAAAACAATATGACTCTGCGTAAATTCGCAGGGCTAGGAGCCCTGTTGTCCTTCGTAACGCCTGGCCTGGCCATGGCAGAAGAAGCGGCAGCCCCAGTCCTGAACTCCGGCGACACTGCCTGGATGCTCACTGCCACAATTCTTGTACTGTTCATGACTATTCCCGGCCTGGCGCTGTTCTACGGCGGCATGGTTCGGTCGAAAAACATTCTTTCCGTGATGATGCAATGCTTTGCCATTACCGGTCTGATCAGCATCCTGTGGGTCATTTATGGCTACAGCATTGCGTTCGACACCACGGGGATGGAGCAGGGCGTCGTCAACTTCAATTCGTTCGTCGGCGGTCTGAACAAGGCATTCCTGGCGGGCCTCACGCCTAGTAGCCTGACTGGCCTGTTCCCTGAAGCGGTGTTCATCACCTTCCAGATGACGTTCGCCATCATCACCCCGGCCCTGATCGTCGGCGCGTTCGCCGAGCGGATGAAGTTCTCCGCCATGCTGATCTTCATGGCCGTGTGGTTCACCCTGGTGTATGCACCGATTGCACACATGGTCTGGTCCGGCAACGGCGGCCTGATGTGGGACTGGGGTGTGCTGGACTTCGCGGGCGGCACCGTGGTGCACATCAACGCCGGTATTGCTGGCCTGGTGGCGTGCCTGGTACTGGGTAAGCGCAAGGGCTTCCCGACTACCCCGATGGCACCGCATAACCTGGGTTACACCTTGATGGGTGCGGCCATGCTGTGGGTAGGCTGGTTCGGCTTCAACGCCGGTTCCGCCATCGCGGCCAACGGCACCGCCGGTATGGCAATGCTGGTGACCCAGATTGCAACCGCTGCTGCGGCATTGGGCTGGATGTTCGCCGAGTGGATCACCCACGGTAAGCCAAGCGCACTGGGCATTGCCTCGGGTGTGGTGGCGGGTCTGGTGGCGATTACTCCGGCTGCCGGCACCGTGGGCCCGATGGGCGCCCTGGTCATCGGCTTGGCGGCGGGTGTGGTGTGCTTCTTCTGCGCCACTACCCTCAAGCGCAAAATGGGCTATGACGACTCCCTGGACGCCTTCGGCGTGCACGGCATCGGCGGTATCCTGGGCGCGATCCTGACCGGTGTGTTCGCAGCGCCGGCCCTGGGTGGCTTCGGCACCGTGACTGATATCGGCGCGCAAGTGTGGATTCAGCTCAAGGGTGTAGGCTTCACGGTGATCTACACCGCGATCGTCACCTTCATCATCCTCAAGGTCCTGGACGCCGTCATGGGTCTGCGTGTCTCCGAGGAAGAAGAAGCGGTCGGCCTGGACCTGGCCCAGCACAACGAGCGTGGCTACAATCTGTAAGTACACGTAATAAAAAAAATGCCCGGTTCGCCGGGCATTTTTTTGTCTGGAGTTTGTCATTGCTCACAGGATGTGTCGGTTTTTCCGACGTCTTTTGTTATGTACGCGACATGGGTTTTTCTACCGCCATCGGCTTACACCAAAGCAGGCGTATTAGGCCCTTTGTTTTTTCCCAGAGCGCGCTAGAATGCGCGCCGAACGTGCGGAGATCTGTATGTGGCAACAGACGCTGATAACCCTGCGGGCAAGGCCTCGGGGCTTTCATCTGGTAACGGACGAGTTGCTCGCCGGCCTGCCTGAACTCCGGGCATGTCGTGTCGGTCTGTTGCATCTGTGGCTGCAGCATACCTCGGCCTCGTTGACCATCAACGAGAACGCCGATCCGGCGGTGCGTCGAGACTTCGAACGATTTTTCAATCGGCTGATCCCACAAGGAACCGCCGATTATGAGCACAACGACGAAGGCCTGGACGACCTCCCGGCGCACTTCAAGGCCAGCGTGCTGGGGTGTCAGCTTAGCCTGCCGGTCACGGCGGGACGGCTGGCATTGGGTACCTGGCAAGGTGTTTATCTGGGCGAGCACCGTGATCATGGCGGTGCTCGTAAAGTCCTCGCCACTTTGTACGGTGATGGGGAGTAACCGCTGATTGCCGGCGGATGTTGAATTTTTTCTGGCAGCCTTCGACAGACGGCGAAGCTGGGCTATAACTAATCTGCTTTTCGCAAGTCATGAGGTAGAACATGAGCGACGATGATCTGGAAAACGACGACCTCGAAGTAGGTGACGAAGACGAGACCGAAGAAGGCCTGGAAGCGGCGGCTGAAGACGTCGCCGATGACGATGGGGCCGATGTACCGGCGCCAACCGCCAAAGGCAAGGCCAAGGCGGCGGTTTCGGTCGACGAGTTGCCGAGCGTAGAGGCCAAGAACAAGGAGCGTGATGCGCTCGCCAAGGCCATGGAGGAGTTCCTGGCCCGAGGCGGTAAAGTGCAGGAAGTGGAGGCCAACGTTGTTGCGGATCCGCCCAAGAAACCGGACAACAAGTACGGCAGCCGCCCGATCTGAGCATCTGCTTCTTGCTTGCTGAAAAAGCCCGCCGTCGCTGCGGGCTTTTTCATGGGCTATAAAAATCTTCAGGCCAGGCGCCGCGGCTCGCTCCCACAATTTGAGTTCTGGTGGCCACAAAACAGGCGGTTCAGGGTTGGCTATGCCACCCCGCCAGCAACCCCGGCAGCTCGGTCAGGCTGCGAATCTCCGCATCCGGTACATGCTCGGCATCCCAGGTTTTACCCGCCGGATTGAACCAGATTGCCCGCAAGCCGGCCTGTTGGGCGCCGGCGATGTCGTCACCCGGATGATCGCCAATGTGCACGGCGGTTTGCGCCGTGGCGCCGCCGCGTTGCAAGGCTTCGTGGAACAACCGGGCGTCAGGCTTGGCGATGCCGATGTCCTCGGCGCACAGGGCGAACTTGAAATAATCCGCCAGTCCCAGGCGACGTACATCGGCGTTGCCATTGGTGACCACGCCGAGGGCGAAATGGTTGGCCAGAATTTCCAGGGTAGGCTGCACCTCGGGAAAGATTTGCAGTTGGTGACGGGCGTGCAGGAATGTTTCGAACGCTTCGTCCGCCAGCTCCGAGGCTTGCCACTGGTCATAACCGGCGTCCTGCAAGGCACGGAACAGCACTCGTCGGCGCAGTGCGCTGATGCGGTGCTTCAGGCCGGGCTCCTCGCGCAACACTTGCTCGCGAATGGTAAAAAGATGCTCCACCGGCACGCTGCCCAGGTTCGGGGCGTTGTCGGTCAGCCACTGGCGTAAGATGGCCTCGGCACTGGCGATCACCGGGGCGGTGTCCCATAGGGTGTCGTCGAGGTCGAAAGTGATGAGCTCGATGGTCATGATTCGTCGCCCTTGATTCGTTTGGCCCTTGGGTGGGCACTGTCATAGACCGTTGCCAGGTGCTGGAAGTCCAGGTGGGTATAGATCTGGGTGGTCTTGATGTCGGAGTGGCCGAGCAGTTCCTGGACGGCGCGCAGGTCCTGGGAAGACTCCAGCAGATGGCTGGCGAAGGAATGCCTGAGCATGTGGGGATGCAGGTTCTGTCCCAGTTCGCGTTCACCGGCGGCCTTGACCCGCACCTGGATCGCCCGCGGGCCGAGACGCCGGCCTTGCTGGCTGACAAATACCGCGTCGTCGGCCGGGTTGGTCAGCGCCCGCAACGGCAGCCACAGCTCCAGGGCCTCACGGGCTTTGCGGCCAACGGGCAGCAAACGTGTCTTGCTGCCCTTGCCCAGCACCTGGACCATGCCATCGGCCAGGTCCAGTTGATCCAGGTTAAGCCCCGTCAGTTCGGAAAGCCGCAGGCCGGAGGAGTAGAACAATTCGAGAATCGCCTGGTCCCGTCGCGCCAGGAAGTCATCCTCGACGGCGCCTTCCAGCAATTGCAGGGCCCGATCGGTGTCCAGGGTCTTGGGCAACCGGCGTTCGCCCTTGGGCGGTGCCAGGCCGGTGGCGGGGTCGTGATTGCACAGCCCTTCGCGGTTGAGGTAGTGGTACAGGCCTCGCACTGCTGACAACAGTCGCGCCAGGCTGCGGGAAGATTGCCCTTGTTGATGAAGGCGGGCGACCAGGCTGCGCAGGCGCTGGATGTCCAAGGCTGCCCAACTGCCGATGTTTTGCTTCTGGCACCAGGCCAATACTTTTTCCAGGTCGCGGCGATAGGCCGACAGCGTGTGGGGCGACACCTGGCGCTCACTGCGCAGGTGTTCGCAGTAGGCGTCCAGCTGCCGTTCCATCATCAGCGTACCGAGCGCAGTGAACCAGTCATGCGCGGCAGGACCCGGCCGGTGACTTCGGCGATGTAGCTTAAAAACAACGTGCCCACCGAGCTTTTGTAGTGTTGCGGATCACGGCTGGCAATGGCCAGCACGCCATGTACGCCCTGGTGGGCGATGGCGACGACAGCGGTGGAGCCGATCTGCTTGCGCTGTTCTTCGCCGAAGAGGAAGTCCAGCTCATGTTCGCGCAGGCTGCCGCTGACGCTCTTGTTCTCCGTGAGCAATCCGCCGATGGCTGTCTGGGCGTCGGCGTGGGTTACCCAGCGCCCCACTGGCATGGCGTTATCGCCAAACAGGATCAGGCTGACGAAAGGCACCTGGAAATCCTGGCGCAGACTGTCTTCGACACTCATCACCAGGTCTTCGAGGGTGTTGGCATCCATGAGCGCCAGGATCAAGCGACGGGTCTTGTCGAAGAGCCGATCGTTATCCCGGGCTACGTCCATCAGGTGCGAAAGACGATGGCGCATTTCGATGTTGCGCTCGCGCAGAATCTTCATCTGATGCTCGACCAGCGACACCGTGTCGCCGCGGCGGTGGGGGATGCGCATCGTCGCCAGCAGTTCTTCATGCTCGACGAAGAAGTCCGGGTGAGCATCCAGGTACGCGGCCACGGCTGCGGCGTCCGGATGGCTGGGGGATTCGTCGGGCTGCGGGGCTGGAACCTGTGGCTTGTCGGTCATGGGTTTGACTCACTCAAAGACGAACTTGTCCTTCGTATACGCGTACTGCCGGGCCGGTCATCAGCACCGGTTGGCCGGGGCCTGCCCATTCGATGGACAAGCGTCCACCGGGCAGGTCGATCAGTAAAGGCGAATCCATCCATCCCTGACTGATCGCGGCGACTGCCGCCGCGCAGGCGCCGGTGCCGCACGCCTGGGTTTCCCCGGCACCGCGTTCCCAGACGCGCAATTGCGCACGGTGGCGGTCGATGACCTGCAGGAAACCGACATTCACCCGCGCGGGGAAGCGCGGATGATTTTCGATCTTCGGCCCCAGCTCATGCACTGGCGCGCTGTTGATATCGCTGACTCGCAAGACGGCATGGGGGTTGCCCATGGATACTGCCGCCAGTTCCACCGTGGTGCCGTCGACCTCCAACTGATAGCTCAAGGCCTGGGCCGGCGCTTCGAACGGAATGTCCTTCGGTGCCAGGCGCGGGGCGCCCATGTTGACGCCGATCTGGCCGTCGTTGCGCACATCCAGTTCGATGATGCCGCTTTTAGTCTCGACGCGAATCTGCCGTTTGGCGGTCAGGCGCTTGTCCAGCACGAATCGGGCGAAGCAGCGGGCGCCGTTGCCGCACTGCTCGACTTCCGAACCATCGGCGTTGAAGATCCGGTAACGGAAGTCCACGTCCGGGTTGTTGGGCGCCTCGACGATCAGCAACTGGTCGAAACCGATACCGGTGTGCCGGTCGCCCCATTGTTTGGCATGCTTGGGCAGGATGTGCGCGTGCTGGCTGACCAGGTCGAGGACCATGAAGTCGTTGCCCAGGCCGTGCATCTTGGTAAAACGCAGCAGCATGGTTTTACTCCGGCAGCAGGCTTTCGCCGGCAAACAACTCGGCTACCGTCTCGCGGCGACGCACTTCAAACGCCTGATCACCGTCCACCAGCACTTCGGCGCAGCGGCCGCGAGTGTTGTAGTTGGAACTCATGACAAACCCGTAGGCCCCGGCCGAATGCACGGCCAGCAGATCGCCTTCTTCCAGCGCCAGCTCCCGACCCTTGGCCAGGAAGTCGCCGGTTTCGCAGATAGGGCCGACAATATCGTAGCTGCGGGCGGCGGTAGCGCGAGGGCGCACCGCGTTGACGTCCATCCAGGCCTGGTACAGCGCCGGGCGGATCAGGTCGTTCATCGCCGCATCGACGATGGCGAAATCCTTGTGCTCGGTGTGCTTGAGGTATTCGACCCGGGTCAACAGCACGCCGGCATTGGCAACGATGTAGCGGCCCGGCTCGAACATCAGGGCCAGGTCGCGACCGTCGAGGCGTTCACGCACCGCCTTGACGTAGTCGGCCACCAGTGGCGGCTCTTCGTCGCGGTAGCGCACGCCGACGCCGCCGCCCAGGTCGATGTGACGCAGGTAGATGCCGCAATCGCTGAGGCGGTCAACCAGCGCCAGCAGGCGGTCGAGGGCATCGATAAAAGGTTCGAGGGTGGTCAGTTGCGAACCGATGTGGCAATCCACGCCCAGCACTTCCAGGTTCGGCAGTTGGGCCGCGCGTACGTACACATCCTCGGCGTCGGCAATGGCGATGCCGAACTTGTTTTCCTTGAGACCGGTGGAAATGTACGGGTGCGTGCCAGCATCAACGTCCGGGTTCACGCGCAAAGAGATCGGCGCGCGGACACCCATCTCGGCGGCGACCAGTTGCAGGCGCTCCAGCTCATCGGTCGATTCGACGTTGAAGCAGTGCACCCCCACTTCCAGGGCGCGGCGCATGTCTTCACGGGTCTTGCCTACGCCGGAAAAAACGATCTTGTCGGCGCTGCCGCCAGCGGCCAGCACGCGTTCGAGCTCACCACCGGAAACGATGTCAAAGCCGGCACCCAGGCGTGCCAGGACGTTGAGTACACCGAGGTTGGAGTTGGCCTTTACGGCGAAACATACCAGGTGCGGCATGCCGGCCAGAGCATCGGCGAAGGCCAGATACTGGGCTTCGATGTGTGCACGGGAATAAACGTAGGTTGGCGTGCCGAAACGTTCCGCGAGCGCGGACAAGGCAACCCCTTCCGCGAACAGCTCCCCGCCACGGTAGTTAAAAGCGTCCATGGCGTTCCCTTAATAAGTGGTGTGGGTATCGTGCGCGTGGGACTTGGATTGCGACGACTTGGCCTGTTCTTCAGGGGATTTGCTGTCGTCGGGCAGGTACAGCGGACCTTTTTGACCACAGGCTGTCACAAGGCAAGCAACCGCGACGAGCGCAGCAAGGGAAGAGATCAGGCGCTTCATGGCGAAATCCTTGAAAATGCGTTAATTGCGCCGGAGTATACCGGCCACCCGGCAGCTTGCCTATGCAACGGGGTTCCCGTCCGGCGCCGGGAGGCTTTTCCCAAAGCCGGCTGTCGTCGGTCGGTATATCCTTTGCAATCGCCGGGAAGCGTCCGTATCTTGCGGCGCTTGAGCATGAGCAGACATTTTCGAGGTTGCCGCAATGAGTTTGACTGAAGCCCGTTTCCACGATCTGGTCGATGCGACCCAGCAAACGCTGGAGGATGTATTCGACGAAAGCGAGCTGGACATCGACCTGGAAAGCTCCGCCGGGGTGCTGACCGTCAAGTTCGAAAATGGCAGCCAGTTGATTTTCAGCCGCCAGGAGCCGTTGCGGCAACTGTGGTTGGCGGCGGTGTCCGGCGGTTTCCACTTCGACTACGACGAGGAAAGCGAGCGCTGGATGTGCGACAAGAGCGAAGAGCAATTGGGCGAGATGCTCGAGCGCATCGTCAAGCAGCAGGCCGGGGTGGAACTGGATTTCGAAGGCCTTTGACAGCGTGAGCCAGAACACTCCGGCGCGCCCGCCCAAACCGCTCTACAGCAACGTCAGCCCCGCAGTGCCCTCTCCGTGCACCAGCGTGTGCAAGTTGGATGAGCAGAAGGTCTGCCTCGGTTGTTTCCGTCATGTGGAGGATATCCGCGAATGGCGCTCGGCCGATGATGAGCGCCGGCGGGTGATCTGTGCCGAGGCGGCTAAACGCAAATCTCTGGTGTAATCGCCCACTGTGTGGGAGCAAGGCTTGCCCGCGATGAAGACGACGCGTTCTTCCTGAAATCGAGGCGCCTGTTTCGCGAGCAAGCTTTGCTCCCACAATCCCCGCGCCACAGTAATTCTGCTCCCCATGACAATGGGTAGATTTGGCCCGGGTTGTTTATTTATTGAGCTGTGATAGTGTCCAGCTACGCCTCAATTCATCGAGGCCCGTGAAAACCCCGTCTTTTTGTGGCGGGGTTTTGCTTTTTTCGTGCAGAACAAAGGAGTCTGCCTGAATCATGACCGTACCTTCCATCACCCTTACACGTCTGGACGTACAGCGTCTGGAGCGCCTGATCGATAGCCTTGATGAAACGCTGCCGGGCGTGATTGCGTTGCAAACCGAACTGGATCGTGCCGACACCGTGGTAGGCCACGATGAAGTGCCCGCCGATGTCGTGACCATGAATTCGCGTGTGCACTGCCGCGAAGAAAGCAGCGGCAAGGACTATCACCTGACCCTGGTTTATCCACAGGACGCCAATGCCGACGAAGGCAAGATATCAATCCTTGCCCCGGTAGGCAGCGCACTGTTGGGCCTGAAGGTTGGCCAGCACATCGACTGGCCGGCGCCGGGCGGCAAGACGCTGAAACTGACATTGCTTGCCGTGGAATACCAGCCGGAAGCGGGCGGCGATTTCCACCTCTAGGCGCTTCAGACCAAGGCCAGCGCCTCGTTCAGGGCGCGTTCCAGGTCAGCCTTGTAGCGCAGGTACAAATTACTTGAGCAGGCCCCATCACCCACAAGACCCGAGAGGTCCAGGTCGGTGATGTAGCAGCGATAGCGTTCGGCCTCACGGCGCTGTTCGACGATCTCCCTGGCGACCACGCGGAACAACTGGTCGCCATGTTCCAGCTCCGAAAACTCCCGCTGATCGCAATACAGGGTGACGTGCACCTGCCCATGAGTGGCTTTGCCGATGATTGCCTGCACGTCATAGAACGGCTTGTTCACTGGCGTTTGCGGCGCCTGCCGCGCCTCGATCCGCCGTGCCCGCCCGCTGCCCGAGGGCAGGAGCTGGTAGTACAGGGTTTCCAGGGGCAATGGCTGGGTGGCATCCATCGGCAGTAACGCGTCGCGGCGGTACAGCACCGATTGCAGGAAGCGCTGCAGCGGCAGCAGCAGGCTGTGGTCGTCGTGATAAGGCAAGCGCTGTTGCCACAGGGCATTGAGCTCATCGAGCACGTACAGCTCAGCGTCGTCCTCGTTGACCCGGTAGAACACCTGAATGCACTCGGGCTGCCCCATGGGCAGGATCAGCGCCAGGTCATGGTCCTCCAGAGCCATCGGATCCAGATGCAGAGGGCTGTAGGCCGTCAGCTCCTCGCCCAGGTAATCCATCAGCGCCGACAGGCTGCCCAGGGCCACGTGATTGACCTGGCCCGGCACCAGCTCCAATACGTGGTAGTGCTGCTGGACCTGGAGCAGATAGCGGTGGTTGAGCCTACTCAGCAGCAGGGGTCTGCGCCGTTTCGACTTCCTCGACCCGGCGGGCAATGAACTGCGCGCGGTTGTGGCAGAAACAGCGTACCTGCAAACGCGGCTGGCGCTGAGTGACGGGCAGGTCATTGAGGTAATCGCGCAGGCAGTCGAGCAGGGCGTGCTCGCCGTCGAAGCGGTTGACCAGCACCTCGTTCCAACTGTTGAGCGTGACCTGATCCAGGGTCAGCACCAGGTTCTCCCGAACCCCGGCGTAGCTCAGGGAGTCCGTGCGCTCGGTGGTCATCAGGATATTGAGGTCGCGATGATGCTTGAGCGGATCGACGCCGACGTTAACCAGTATCAGCACTTCGCTGGGCACGCTGGCGCGCAACAGCTGTTCTTCATCTACCGTGCTCAGCGGCAGGGCGATGGACTGTTGCAGGCTGCCCAGCAGGTTGAACAGCTCAAACTCACTCAGGTCGCTGCTACCTGGGTGCAGCGCAAGGCGCGTACTGCTGTCGATCACACCGTTGCGATGGCACCAGGTCAGCAACTCCAGCAACTCGCGGCAGCGTTTGATCGGTGCGAAGTTTTCCCACTCCAGGGCGTTGAGGCTGCCGTTGTACAGGCCCCACTGGTTCTGCCCGGGTTCTTTCTTGTTCGGTGACTGCACCAGCGTCAGGGTGTCTTCGGCCAGGTCCGGGGCGATGCCGGGGTTGATGAACTCGACTTTGTCGGCCTTGCGTTCGAATGCGGCATACAACCGCCGGCCCAGGACGTTGAGGTCGCGCTTGTTGATCAGGCTGACGGTTTTTTCGGTGCGGGCGAACTGGGTCAGGAAGCGGTAGCTGTAGGTCAGTTCGTTGACCAGCGCCCGCCGTTCGTTGCTGACCTGACGCACTTTCCACTGGCTGCGGCTGTCCAGCAGCGCCAGTTGCCGTGGGTCCCAGCCCCATTCCCGGGCCAGACGCTCAAGCAGAACCCGTTGCCAGCCAGTGCTGCGCCCCTGGCCGGTCAGCTTGCGATTGACCTTCAAGTAAAGCGCCCTGCGCACCAGCTCCAGGCGTTCGGATTCACCTCGGGCGTTGAGGTACTCCTCGATACGACGGTAAACCACCATGTAGGGATCCAGCTCTTCCAGGTCCAGGCGGTTGGCGAACACCGCCTGTTTGAAGCGCAGGCTCAGGCAGCGAACGTCCGGGTGTTCGCTGGCGTAGACTTCGATCAGCAGCAGCTTGAGCACTGATTTGTAGGGCGACTCGATGCCCTTGAACAATTGCCAGAGGCCGGCGCCGATGAATTCTCCCGGCGGGATATAGGCCAGGTGCCCCAGGTTGAGCGTTTCATCGGCGCGGATGAAGCGTTTGGAAATCAGCGTGTGGGTGTACTGCTCATAGTTTTCTTCTTCATACACCGGCACCAGCCACCAGATCGGCGTGCGTCCGGCCAGCCAGATCGCCGTGCGGTAGAACTCGTCCAGCAGCAGGTAATGCTGGGTTGTACCGCAATCGTCGGAACTGAGCTGAGTGTCCCGGTCGCCGCGGACAAAGCGCGCCGGGTCGATCAGGAAAAAATGCGCTTCAGCGCCCTGGGTCGCCGCCCAGGTTTCCAGCAGTAGACATTTTTTGCGCAGTTCGGCCAGTTCGTCCTCGCTCAGGTCCGGACCATGGCAGACCCACACATCCATGTCGCTTTGATCCGCTTGGGCGAGGGTGCCGAGGCTGCCCATCAGAAACAGACCCAGAATCGGTCGCGGCGGATTGCTGCCGTGGCGCGGCTTGTAGGAGAACGAGCGGGTCAGCCGCTGGGCTTCGGCGAGGACGCTGGCGTCGGGCTCATAGTTGGACAGCCCGGCAGGTGTGCTGCCTGAGACATAGCCGGGCAGGAGCGGGTGATTGACGTGGAAAAACAACGGCAACAGCGTCAGCACGCTTTGCTGGCGGGTCGACAGACCTTCCAGGGCGCGATCCATCCGTACGCTGTTGAGCTTGAGAAAACGTGCGCGCAACTGGCTCAGGACCTTGCGGTCGATTCCCTCGTCCAGATCGGGGCGTATTTCGTGATTGCGGGTCATGTCAGCTCAAACCGGCTCGCGGCGTCGAACGTGGGAGATCACAGGTGGTGGCAGTTTAGCGCCTGAACCCGGGATTTCTTAAGCTGAATGTATGTTTTTGACGTCAGAATTTTTACACAGTGCGCCAGGGCGCCTGCGGAAACCTCGATGAAGGAGATTTCCGTGGGCGACAGGAGGAATCAGGCGGCTTCTTTTACGACGTTGAGAATGGTCAGCAGGCTTTGCACATGCTCGGCGGCATCCCGGCCCAGGCTGGTCAGGTAACCACCGTCGGACTGGGTTATCAGGTCTTTTTCGAACAGGCGTTTAGCGGCAGCGATGGCAGAGGGGGCAGCGGTCTGATGGATTTTCAGGCCTTCCTGGGAACTGTCCAGGTTGAAGAGTGCAAGGATTTCCAGTTCGGCAACCAGCTCAGGGGTAAGCGACATAAGGACTCCAGACTTTCTAGGAATTTGGTCGACAGCGTCACTAAAGTGAGCGCACTCGGCCGAGCTGTCCAGTGTCAGCGTCATGCTTTTTTTGTTTTGGGTGACCGCAGGCGTAATTCGTTGTGGCGAGGGAGCTTGCTCCCGCTGGAGCGCGAAGCGGTCCCAATAGCTTGATGGCTGCTGCGCAGCCGAGCGGGAGCAAGCTCCCTCGCCACAGTCGGTGAGACCTTATTTCTTTTCTGGCGGCAACTCGGGAAGAGCGCGCAACGCCGTTTCGTACCACTGGGTATCGAACGCACGGTCTTCTTCGAGGATCGCGTCAATTTCCACTGCCAGCACATGGGCCATCAGGTTGAGAATTTCTTCGCGCTCGTAACCCACCAGGGTCAATTTATTGAAAACGGCCTTGGCCGCTGGCGGGTTGTCATTTTCGATCTGGTTTTCGATGGCCTGGATCAGCGTGTTTTCGACGAACTCTTCTTCGTCGGTGTCGATATCGGTTGGCTCGCTCACGGCAGGCTCCTTGGAGAAAGGTCGCCAGTTTACCTGCATTCAGCGCGGTGATGCGTCTGGCAAGAGATGGTTCGACGGTCTATAACGCAAGGCTGCCAACCCCGCACGGCCTGGAGGCCTTGTCATGCTCAAGCTTTATGGTTTTTCCGTCAGCAATTATTACAACATGGTCAAGCTGGCGTTGCTGGAAAAGGGCCTGCCCTTCGAAGAGGTGCCGTTCTACGGCGCTCAGACCCCCGATGTGCTGGCCATCAGTCCACGGGGCAAGGTGCCGGTGCTCAAGACCGAGCAAGGGTTTATCAACGAAACCAGCGTGATCCTCGAATACATCGAACAAACCCAGCCGGGCAAAGCCCTGTTGCCCAGCGACCCGTTCGAGCGTGCCCAGGTGCTGGCTTTGTGCAGGGAAATCGAGTTGTACATCGAGCTGCCGGGACGGGCTTGCTACGCCGAGGCGTTTTTCGGCATATCGGTACCCGACGCCATCAAGGAAAAGACCAAGACCGAATTGCTGCTGGGGTTCGCCTCGCTCGGCCGTCACGGCAAATTCTCGCCCTACGTGGCGGGTGACAGTCTGAGCCTGGCCGATCTGTATTTCCTCTACAGCGTATCGCTGGCGTGCCAGGTGGGCCGGAAAGTGTTCGATATCGACTTGCTGGCGGATATGCCGGCGGCCAAGGGGCTGATGGAGCGGCTGGAGCAGAACCCGAATGTGCAGCGGATTGCGGCCGACAGGGAGGCAGAGATGCCAGCGTTTTTGGCGATGATTGCTGCCAAGAAGTGAGTTTTGTGGTGTTTTGAAGTGAGTCATCGCGAGCAGGCTCGCTCCCACATTTGATCTCCATGTGTTCACAAATGTGCGTTCACTGAAGATCCACTGTGGGAGCGAGCCTGCTCGCGATGCTTTCGGCTTTTAACGGCTGGCGAGCATCGCCTGGCCGCGCACCACGGCAGCCTTCACCTGGGCAGGCGCTGTGCCGCCGATGTGGTCGCGGGCATTGACCGAACCTTCCAGAGTCAGCACGGCAAACACGTCCTGCTCGATCTGGTCACTGAACTTGCGCAACTCGTCCAGGCTCATCTCCGCCAGGTCCTTGCCGTTGTCCACGCCGTACTTCACGGCATGGCCGACGATTTCGTGGCAATCACGAAACGGCAGGCCACGGCGTACGAGGTAATCAGCGAGGTCGGTGGCGGTGGAGAAGCCGCGCAAGGCCGCTTCGCGCATCACTGCATGCTTGGGCTTGATCGCCGGGATCATGTCGGCAAAGGCCCGCAGCGAATCACGCAGCGTATCGGCGGCATCGAACAGCGGTTCCTTGTCTTCCTGGTTGTCCTTGTTGTAGGCCAGCGGCTGGCCCTTCATCAGGGTCAGCAGGCCCATCAGCGCACCGAACACCCGACCACTCTTGCCGCGTACCAGCTCCGGCACGTCGGGGTTTTTCTTTTGCGGCATGATCGAACTGCCGGTGCAGAAGCGATCCGGCAGGTCAATGAACTGGAATTGCGCGCTGGTCCACAGCACCAGTTCTTCGGAGAAGCGCGACAGATGCATCATCGCAATGCTCGCGGCGGCGCAGAATTCGATGGCGAAATCGCGGTCCGAAACGTTATCCAGCGAGTTGCCGCCCACGGCGTCGAAACCCAGCAACTGTGCGGTGTATTCACGATCGATCGGGTACGTGGTGCCGGCCAGCGCGGCGCTGCCCAGGGGCATGCGGTTAGTGCGCTTGCGGCAGTCCACCAGGCGCTCGTAGTCGCGGCTGAGCATTTCGAACCAGGCCAGCATGTGATGCCCAAACGTTACAGGTTGAGCGGTTTGCAGGTGCGTGAAGCCCGGCATGATGCTCTCGGCCTCGCGCTCGGCCTGCTCCAGCAAGCCTTTTTGCAGACGGGTGATCTCGCCCAGGATCAGGTCAATCTCATCGCGCAGCCACAGGCGAATGTCGGTGGCCACCTGGTCGTTTCGGCTGCGGCCGGTGTGCAGCTTCTTGCCGGTCACGCCGATGCGATCGGTCAGGCGCGCTTCGATGTTCATGTGCACGTCTTCGAGATCGACGCGCCAGTCGAACTGGCCGGCCTCGATTTCAGCCTGGATGGTTTTCAGGCCATCGATGATGCTGTCGCGCTCGGCATCGGTCAGTACGCCGACCTTGGCCAGCATGGTGGCGTGGGCGATCGAGCCCATGATGTCGTGGCGATACAGGCGCTGGTCGAAGTTGACGGAGGCGGTGAAGCGGGCGACGAAGGCGTCGACGGGTTCACTGAAGCGGCCGCCCCAGGACTGATTGGTCTTGTCAGTGCTCATGAATTCGCTCGTGATCGGCTGTGGAAAAAGTAGCGGTTAAAGGCTGCGGCGGATGATAGCAGGGTTGCCGGGACTGGCGCTGGCACTGGTCGGCAGGTTTTTTGCGCACAAGCCGAGCATTTAATGGGTTTTTTGCACAACGATATTTTTCGATTGAGCAATATCGGCGCGGCAACCGTCTACAGTGGACTGTAGGACTTTTACTTTTTCATCCACGGAGCATTGGACGAATAGAAGAGGGGGGCTCGTATTGGTCAGATGGAGTGTTAACAATTCCTACGACGGCGCCGTGCGACAACAGGCCTCAAGCATCGATTGGCAGGCGCGGGTAAAGATAGGTAACCGCCTCGCGGCACTTTTTGGCCCTCGAACGAGTCTTAGCGTGGATCGCGGTGACGGATGTCACTTCCCCTGTCTACGCTATCCTTGTGCGAGACTCACGCAGGAATCCAGCGCAATATGAATGTCCTGATCGTTGATGACGAACCACTGGCCCGTGAGCGCCTGAGCCGAATGGTTGGCGAACTCGAGGGTTACAGTGTCCTGGAGCCGAGCGCCACCAATGGCGAAGAGGCGTTGGCCCTTATTGACAGCCACAAGCCGGATATCGTGCTGCTCGACATTCGCATGCCTGGCCTGGACGGTTTGCAGGTCGCGGCGAAGTTGTGCGAGCGTGAGTCACCGCCCGCGGTGGTGTTCTGCACCACTCGGGACGACTTCCCGCCGGAGGTGCTGCAGGCCGGCGCCGTGGGCTATCTGGTCAAGCCGGTCACTGCCGAGGCGCTGGTCGAGGCCTTGCGCAAGGCCGAGCGGCCCAACCGCGTGCAACTGGCGGCGTTGACCCGTCCGGCCGCCGAAAGCGGCAGCGGCCCGCGCAGCCACATCAGTGCGCGCACTCGCAAAGGCATTGAACTGATCCCATTGAATCAGGTGGTCTACTTTATCGCCGACCATAAATACGTGACCTTGCGTCACGAGAGCGGCGAGGTGTTGCTGGACGAACCACTCAAGGCTCTTGAAGACGAGTTCGGTGAACGCTTCGTGCGCATCCACCGCAACGCCTTGGTGGCTCGCGAGCGTATCGAGCGTTTGCAGCGCACACCCCTTGGGCATTTCCAGTTGTTTCTCAAAGGCCTCAATGGCGACGCGCTGATTGTCAGCCGGCGGCACGTGGCCGGCGTGCGGAAGATGATGCAACAGCTTTAGCTTGAGGTTCCAAGGCGTCCAAGCCGTTTAGCGCGTTCCATTTCCAGGACATTGACGGCCAGGGAGGCCTTGGGGTCGTGATTCAAGTCAAAGCGAATTTGACTGAGCTGTTATTATCCGCCGTATCTTTTAAGTACGGATTGATCCATGTCCCCTCGCGAGATCCGCATCGCCACCCGTAAAAGCGCCTTGGCCCTCTGGCAGGCCGAATACGTCAAAGCCCGTTTGGAAGAGGCCCATCCCGGCCTGATCGTGACGCTGGTGCCCATGGTCAGTCGCGGCGACAAGCTGCTGGACTCGCCGCTGTCGAAAATCGGCGGCAAGGGCCTGTTCGTCAAGGAGCTGGAAACCGCGCTGCTGGACAACGAAGCCGATATCGCCGTGCACTCGATGAAAGATGTGCCCATGGACTTTCCGGAAGGCCTGGGCCTGTTTTGCATCTGCGAGCGAGAAGATCCACGCGATGCGTTCGTTTCCAACACGTTTGCAAGCCTCGACGCCCTGCCCGCCGGGAGTGTGGTCGGCACCTCCAGCCTGCGTCGCCAGGCGCAGTTGCTGACCCGCCGCCCAGATCTGCAAATCCGCTTTCTGCGGGGCAACGTCAATACCCGCCTGGCCAAACTCGATGCCGGTGAGTACGACGCAATTATCCTTGCCGCCGCCGGCCTGATCCGCCTCGGTTTTGAAGATCGCATCACGTCGGCCATCAGCGTCGATGACAGCCTGCCGGCCGGTGGGCAGGGGGCGGTGGGTATCGAATGTCGCAGCGCCGACAGCGAGATCCATGCCCTGTTGGCACCGCTGCATCACGACGACACCGCCACCCGGGTCTTCGCCGAGCGCGCCCTCAACAAACACCTCAATGGCGGTTGCCAGGTGCCGATCGCCTGTTACGCCGTACTCGAAGGCGAGCAGGTCTGGTTGCGCGGTCTGGTGGGTGATCCGAACGGTGGCCGACTGCTCAGTGCCGAGGCCCGTGCGCCGCGCCGCGATGCCGAAGCGCTGGGTGTCCGGGTAGCCGAAGACCTGCTCGGCCAGGGTGCCGACGACATTCTCAAGAAGGTCTACGGCGAGGCGGGCCACGCGTGACGGGCTGGCGGCTGCTGCTGACCCGGCCGGTCGACGAGTCGTCGGCCCTGGCGGCTGTCCTGGCCGAGGCCGGGATCTACAGCAGCAGCCTGCCGTTGCTGGATATCGAGCCGGTCCCCATGTCCGACGCCATGGGGGAGACTTTTCAACGGCTGGACCAGTACTGTGCCGTGATTGTGGTGAGCAAGCCCGCCGCACGTTTGTGTGTGGAGCTGCTGCGCCAATATTGGCCCCAGCCGCCAGACCAGCCATGGTTCAGCGTGGGGGCGGCGACCGGGCAGATCCTTATCGATGCCGGCCTCACTGTGTTTTATCCCGACCACGGCGATGACAGCGAAGCCTTGCTGGAGCATCTGGTGTTACGCCAGGCTATCACCCGACCCAATCCCAAGGTTTTGATTGTGCGTGGCGAGGGCGGGCGCGGCTTGCTGGCGGAGCGCTTGCGCGAGCAAGGTGCTAGTGTCGATTATCTGGAACTGTACCGGCGCAGCCTGCCGCATTACCGAGAAGGTGAGTTGGCGGCAAGGGTCAAAGCGGAACGCTTGAACGCGCTGGTGGTCAGCAGTGGGCAGAGCTTCGAGCATCTGCAGCGGTTGGCTGGCGATGAGTGGCCCGCGCTGGCGCGGTTACCGTTGTTCGTTCCAAGCCCAAGGGTTGCCGAGATGGCCCGTGCCGCCGGGGCCCTGACAGTTGTGGATTGCCGTGGCGCCAGTGCTGCGGCTTTGCTGGCGGCGTTACGGGATCAGTCCGTGCCGTTTTCTAATGCAAAGGATGGATACGTGAGCGAAACAGCCTTGCCAAAAGATCAAGACCAACCCGCGATCGATACGCCGGTTGAAACCCCTGCTCCGAAGGCGCCGCGTCGCGGCAACGGGCTGGCCATTGTCGCGTTGTTGTTGGGAGCCGCCGGCGTGGCCGTTGGTGGTTGGGGCGTGTGGCAGGTGCGTCATCTGCAAGCCAATAACCAGCAGCAGGCCAGTCAGGTTCAGGCGCTCAATGATCAGGCCCAGACCCTCAAGCTCAATGAGCAACGCCTGAGTGAGCGTCTGGCTCAATTGCCTGCGGCGCAAGAGCTGGAAGAGCGTCGGCGTCAGGTCGCCCAGTTGCAGGGTGATCAACAACGACTGAACCAGCGCCTGGAAACCGTGCTCGGTGCCAGCCGCAAGGACTGGCGCCTGGCCGAAGCCGAACATCTGCTGCGCCTGGCCAGCCTGCGTCTTTCCGCCCTGCAGGACATCAGCAGTGCCCAGGCCCTGGTCCAGGGTGCTGACGAAATCCTGCGCGAGCAAAACGACCCTGGCTCATTCGCCGCTCGCGAGCAACTGGCCAAGACCCTTGCTGCGTTGCGCAGTACCCAGCAGCCGGATCGTACCGGGCTGTTCCTGCAGTTGGGGGCCTTGCGTGACCAGGTGCTGCAACTCACGGAGCTGGCACCCGAATACAAGGATCGTGGTGAGTCGTTGCTGGGCTTGACCGCCGATGGCGATGGCGCCAGCCGCTGGGCGCAGTGGTGGGACCAGATATCGCGCTATATCCGTATCGATTTCAACGCGGATGAGAATGTCCGTCCGCTCTTGGCCGGGCAGAGTCTGGTGCAGGTGCGCCTGGCCTTGAGCCTGGCCCTGGAGCAGGCGCAATGGGCCGCTCTCAACGGCCAGGCCCCGGTGTACACCCAAGCGCTGGCTCAAGCGCATGATGTGCTCAAGAACAACTTCAACCAGGACAACCCGCAAAGCAAAATCATGCTTGAGCGCGTGGCCGAGCTGGCCAGGCAGCCGGTGACGGTTGCAACCCCGGATCTGACAGGGACCCTGAGCAGCGTTCAGGCCTATCTGGAGCGCCGCAACCTGAACGCCGAAGAGTCGGTCAAGCCGCTGGCCAAACCTGATGAGCAGGAGGCCACGCCATGAAACGCCTCTACGTGATTATGTTCGTGGTCATCGCTGTCGCTGCCTTGCTGGGCGTGGCGATCGCCGAACATTCGGGTTACGTGCTGGTGGCATACAAGAACTTCCGATACGAGGCCGGCCTTTGGGTCACCCTGGCGCTGGTGGCGGTGCTCTGGCTGGTGTGGCGGGGCGTGAGCGCCTTGGTTGGCCTGGTGACGACCTCCACTGGCGTGGTCAACCCATGGTCGCGCCGCAACCGCAGCCGGCGGGTGCAGGTGGCCATCGAGCACGGGCAACTGGACCTGGCCGAAGGTCGCTGGGCCAGTGCCCAGCGCCACCTGCATCGCGCCGCTGAAGCCGAGCGCCAACCGTTGCTGTATTACCTTGGCGCCGCCCGTGCGGCCAATGAGCAAGGTCTTTACGAGCAGTGCGACAGCCTGTTGGAACGTGCCCTTGAACGTCAGCCCCAGGCTGAGCTGGCGATTGCCCTGACGCACGCACAATTGCAGATGGATCGCGGCGACACCGACGGTGCATTGAACACGCTGCAAGCCATGCATGATCGCCACCCACATAACGCCCAGACCCTGCGTCAGTTGCAACGTCTGCATCAGCAGCGCGGGGATTGGTCTGCGGTGGTCCGGTTGTTGCCGGAGCTGCGCAAGGACAAAGTCCTGCCGCCGGCTGAGCTGGCTGAACTGGAGCGTCGGGCCTGGGGCGAAAACCTCACCCTGGCGGCCCACCGTGACGAAGACGGCAGTGTCGGGTTGCAATCGCTTAACCGTGCCTGGCAACAACTGTCGTCCGCACAACGCCAGGAATCGGCGCTGGTGTTGGCCTATGCCGAGCAACTGCGGCAACTCGGGGCGCAGGCCGAGGCCGAAGAGGTGCTGCGGGCGGCGCTCAAACGTCACTATGACAGTCACCTGGCGCGCCTGTACGGGTTGGTCCGCGGCAATGATCCGGGCCGCCAACTGCAAGCGGCAGAAGGCTGGCTCAAGGATCACCCGAACGACCCTGGCCTGCTGCTGACACTGGGCCGCCTGTGCCTGCAAAACAGTTTGTGGGGCAAGGCACGGGATTATCTGGAAAGCAGTTTGCGCCTGCAGCGCAATCCCGAGGCCTGCGCCGAACTGGCGCGACTGCTGGCGCAACTGGGGGATGCCGAGCGCAGCAACCAGCTCTTCCAGGAAGGCTTGGGGTTACTGGATGAGCGCTTGCTGGCCGCGCCACTGCCCGTCCCGGCTCAGGTTTTGGCCACTTGAGAGAGAGTGAGTCGTTCTTGAGGGTTGTATGAATCATTGTGGCGAGGGAGCAAGCTCCCTCGCCACGTGTTTATTGATGCCCCTAATGGCGTTAGCAATGCCTTCGGTAAAGTCCTACAGCAAGCTGCGCTTAATCTTCTCTTGCTTGTCGGGAATTCCCTACACCCCTGGTGAAGTGTCTGCACGGCCCCGCCTTGAAAGGCCGGCGGCCTTTCCTCTACCGTAACGGCCTGTCTCTTCTGTTACGGAACCGCCATGTCTTTGGCTTGCTCACGCTTCTTGTTTTTCATGGCTTTCATCGCCGCCGCTCTGGTTTTTGGTATCGCCAGTTACCTTGAATATGCGGTAGGTCTGACGCCTTGCAGCCTGTGTGTTTTGCAACGGTTGTGCCTGATGCTGTTTTTGATGAACTGTCTCGCCGCATGCCTGCATGGTCCTGCTCAGAAAGGCAGCATCTGCTACGGGGCGATGGGACTGGTTTTCGCGTCGAGCGGGTTGACGCTGGCATGGCGTCAGGTTCTGGTGCAAGGCGACTCGCTGGAGCAGTTGCCCGATTGTATCGATCACCTCAAGGCAGTGAGTTCGTGGTGGGGCGCTGTACATCGTGTACTCGAGGGGGCGATCGACTGCGCGAGCATCACTTGGACCCTGTTCGATCTGAGTCTTCCCGAATGGAGCCTGTTGTTTTTTCTCGCCGTGTCTTTTGTGATGTCCTATCTGTTGCTGCGCCTTGTCTGGAACGCTCTGATACGACCGCTCAGCGGCACAACGTCGCAACTGGTCCGGGTCATGGATTAAACACTTGTATGAACTTTATCTCCTGCGTACCTTGAAGCGGTTGTCGTGCGGGCATAATCTGGCCCGCACGTGTTATCGGATTTATGCCGCTCGATCATGTTGTGTCTGGCTTGTCCCTGATCATTTCAGGCGGTGCGCAGGCTGCGAGGGGCATGACTCACAAGGGAAGAAATCACCATGCTCGAAAGTTGTCAGAATGCTCAGGAACGCTGGGGTGGGGTGCATCTGCTGATCGACCGCTGGTTGCAGGAGCGTCACGAACTGGTTCGGGCCTATGATGCTCTCGGCGACAGGCCTGAAGCGCTGAGTGAAAGCCGCAAGCCGTTGCAAGAGTTCTGCGGTGTGCTGGTCGACTACGTGTCTGCCGGTCATTTCGAGATATACGAACAACTGACGAGTGAGGCCAAGGCCTTCAACGATAAACGTGGCCTGGAGCTCGCCGAGCAAATCTACCCGCGTATCGACGTCATCACCGAAAAACTGCTGGCCTTCAATGACCTGTGTGATGAAGGCAAATGCGTAGCGGAAAAATTCAAGGAACTGGGTGGCTTGCTGCACGAGCGTTTCGAACTGGAAGACTGCCTGATCGAAGTGCTGCACAACTCCCACAAGGAAGAAGCGCCGGCCCAGGCTTGAGGATTTTTGCAGAATCAAAAGAACGGTGCGCATTGCGCACCGTTTTTTTTTGGAGTCAACTTCAGGTCGTCGCGCCCAGCAACTCGATTTCAAACACCAGCGGCGTGAACGGGGGAATGACATCCCCGGCTCCTTCGGCGCCGTAGGCCAGGGTCGAAGGAATGACCAGTCGCCATTTTGCGCCTACCGGCATTTGCGGCAATGCACTGCGCCAACCGTCAATCACGCTGTCGAGACTGAACCACTGCGCTTGCCCGTTGGAATCAAACACGGTGCCGTCTGGCAATCGACCGACATACAACACCTGGACCTTGCCGTGAGGGCCGGCCTTGGCGCCATTGCCGGGCTTGAGTTCGGTCAACAGAATGCCATCTGCCAGTTGCTGTGCACCGGGCCGGGCTTTTTCCTCCTCAAGAAATTTCTGCTCGGTTTTCAGTGCCGCTTCGATCTGCGGCGTCGCCGATGACGACGTCAGCCGTGCCTGATGGTCGGCCAGTATCTGTTCGATGCGCTCATCTTTCAGGGCCAGCGGTTTGCCCAGATAGGCCTGTTGCAGACCCTCGACCAACGCCTGGATCTGCAGGTCGGGCACATCCTGGCGCAGACGTTCACCCAGGCTTGCCCCCAGGCTGTACGCCAAGTCATGAGCGTCGTTTGCGCTGGTTTTTTCTGCGGCCTGAGCCATGGAGCAAACCATGCAAAGGAATAAAAACAAGTGACGCGACATGTAGTGTTCTCCGGCCTCGAATGGAGGGGATTATGCCAGTGCCGATATCCGCAAAGGTGGTTTGCCCCGGCAGTGGGGTAGAAGATTTTTCGTCCCTTGCAACGCAACGTCTTGTGTACTGTCAACATGCCCTAGCGGCGGTTGCAGCAGAGGTCTAGTATGAGCCGCACTCACGTCAGTCAGGAGGTAAACCATGTCGGCCACCAAGAAGCCAGTAAACACTCCGTTGCACTTGCTCCAACAACTTTCGGGCAGTCTGCTCGAGCATCTGGAAAACGCCTGCTCCCAAGCCCTGGCTGATGCTGAAAAACTGCTCGCCAAACTGGAAAAACAACGCGGCAAAGCGCAGGAAAAACTGCACAAGTCGCGCACCAAACTGCAAGACGCGGCCACCGCTGGCAAGGCCAAGGCACAAGCCAAGGCCAAAGACGCTGTGAAAGAACTCGAAGATCTGCTCGATGCCTTGAAGGATCGTCAGTCCGAAACCCGCGCCTATATTCTGCAACTCAAGCGTGATGCCCAGGAAAGCCTGAAACTGGCCCAAGGCGTCGGTCGTGTGCAAGAAGCCGTGGGCAAGGCACTGAGCCTTCGTGCTGCCAAGCCTGCCGCTGCCGCTGTATCGGCCAGAAAACCGGCCGCTAAACCTGTCGCGACAAAAACACCGACCAAAGTAGCTGCCAAACCGGCCGCAAAAGCGCCGGCCAAAGCAGCGAGCAAACCAGCCGCTAAACCGGCTGCGAAAAAACCGGTTGCTGCCAGCGCGGCAAAACCTGCTGCGAAAAAAACCGCCGTTAAAGCTGTCGCCAAGCCGGCGGCCAAAGTGGCGGCCAAGCCAGCCGCTAAACCTGTCGCCAAGCCAGCTGCTAAACCGACCGCTAAAACAGCCGCCGCCAAACCCGCAGCGACAAAAACCGCCGCGGCTAAACCGGCTGCCAAGCCAGCTGCTACAAAAACGGCTGCTGCCAAGCCCGCCGCCAAACCGGCTGCCAAGCCAGCCGCTGCCAAAGCGCCCGCCAAAGTTGCAGCTAAACCCGCTGCCAAGCCAGCCGCTGTCAAAGCACCTGCCAAAGCTGCGGCTAAACCGGCTGCCAAGCCGGCTGCTGCCAAACCCGCCGCGAAGCCTGCCGCCGCCAAGCCTGTGGCCAAGCCTGCTGCGAAACCCGCCGTGAAAACGCCTGCTGCCGCAAAACCTTCGACTGCTCCGGCGGCCAAGCCTGCGACATCGACTCCGGCTCCTGCAGCGACCCCTGCGCCAACCGCCAGCACTGCGACCCCGGCGCTGAACCCGAGCGCCGCCCCGGCGCCGAGCAGCAACACCCCAACCCGCGCTTCCTAAGTGCCGGACGCCGCGACGCGCAGCTGATGCAGCGCGTCGCGGTTCCCTTGGTCGGCGCCCGCCACGAGTCCTTGCAGCCATTGCGCTGAATCTTTGGGTTGTTCCCCAGGCCATTCCTTGGTCGCAGTCTCCAGTCGCTCCAGCAATCGTCGCTCGGCTTCCAGTTCCAGTCGCTTGACCTGCTCGCGCAGGCTATCGAGTGCCGTGTCTTGAAGGGCGCGGGCTTTCCATTGGCTACGGAGCGTGCGCAAGGGCTGAACGACGTCCGTGTCCCAAGGGCCGACCCATTGCTGAAGCTGTTGCAGTCTTTGTTCAGTGCAGGCTACCCCGCGCTGTTCCAGCCACAGCCCGCAAAGCAGCAGGCAGACATTGGCGCCGGCGCCCTGCAGCGCCAGGCAGGTTTGTTCCACACCAGGCTTGGCGTAGAGGTCGAGGGAAAAGCTCCATAGATCAGAGGACATCGTGCTACTCGCGCCAGTTGCGAGCGAAGCTGGTAGACTCCGCCGCCATTATGATTCGACTTCAGAACCTGACTTTACAGCGTGGCCCGCAACGTCTGCTAGAAGACGCCGAGCTGACCCTGCACGCCGGCCACAAAGCTGGCCTCATCGGTGCCAACGGCGCCGGCAAATCGAGCCTGTTCGCCCTGCTTCGAGGTGAACTGCACCCGGACTCGGGCGATTGCCTGCTGCCCGCCGATTGGCGTATCGCCCACATGCGCCAAGAGGTCGACACCCTTGAGCGCCTGGCGGTGGACTACGTGCTTGACGGCGACCTGCGCCTTCGTCAGGTCCAGCGCGACCTGGCGGCGGCCGAGGCGGCACACGATGGCGCCGCACAGGCCCGTCTGCACGCGGAGCTCGACAGCGCCGACGGCTACACCGCCGATGCCCGCGCACGCAAACTGCTGGCAGGCCTTGGGTTTACCAATGAGCAGATGGACCGTCAGGTTGGGGATTTCTCCGGTGGCTGGCGGATGCGCTTGAACCTGGCCCAGGCCCTGATGTGCCCTTCGGACCTGCTGCTGCTCGATGAGCCCACCAACCACCTGGACCTCGACGCCATCATCTGGCTCGAAGACTGGCTCAAGAGCTATCCCGGCACATTGCTGCTGATTTCCCATGACCGCGATTTCCTCGACGCGGTGGTGGATCATGTCGCCCATGTCGACCAGCGCAAGCTCACCTTGTACCGTGGCGGCTACAGCGCATTCGAGCGGGCCCGTGCCGAACGCCTGGCCCAGCAACAGCAGGCCTACGAGAAGCAGCAGGCGCAGCGTGCGCACATGGAAAGCTACATCGCCCGGTTCAAGGCCCAGGCCACCAAGGCCCGTCAGGCCCAGAGCCGGATCAAGGCACTGGAGCGGATGGAAGAACTGTCCGCGGCCCACGTCGATTCACCGTTTGATTTTGTTTTCCGCGAATCGACCAAGATTTCCAGCCCGCTGATCGACCTGTCGGATGCGCGTCTGGGCTATGGCGACAAGACCGTGCTGGAGAAGGTCAAGCTGCAGCTGACCCCTGGTGCGCGGATCGGCCTGCTGGGCCCGAACGGTGCTGGTAAGTCGACCCTGATCAAGAATCTCTCCGGCGAGCTCGAGCCCCTGGCCGGGCGTCTGACCCGGGGCGAGAACACCGTGGTCGGTTACTTCGCCCAACATCAGCTCGATTCTCTCGACGCCAAGGCCAGCCCGCTGCTGCATTTGCAGCGTCTGGCACCGAACGAACGCGAGCAGACCCTGCGTGATTTCCTCGGTGGTTTCGACTTTCGTGGTGCGCGCATCGATGAGCCGGTACTGAATTTTTCCGGTGGTGAAAAGGCTCGCCTGGCGCTGGCATTGATCGCCTGGGGCCGGCCGAACCTGTTGCTGCTCGACGAACCGACCAACCACCTCGATCTGGAAATGCGCCTGGCCCTCACCATGGCCTTGCAGGAATTCAGCGGCGCGGTGCTGGTGGTGTCTCACGACCGGCATTTGCTCAAGAGCACCACGGATAATTTTTTCCTGGTGGCCGACGGCAAGGTCGAAGAGTTCGACGGTGATCTGGAAGACTATGCCCGTTGGCTGGTGGATTACCGTCAGCGCAATGCACCGGTCAGTACCACGCCGGTTAACCCGGACAAGACCGACAAGAAAGCCCAGCGCCAGGCCGCCGCCGCATTGCGTCAGCAGTTGGCGCCTCACAAGCGTGAGGCCGACAAGCTCGAAGTCGAACTGGGCAAGCTGCATGAAAAACTGCAAAAGATCGAAACCAGCCTCGGCGACAGCGGTCTCTACGAAGCGGCGCGCAAGGATGAGTTGCGCGATCTGCTGGCCGAACAGGCCAGGCTGAAGGTTCGGGAAGCGGAGCTTGAGGAGGCGTGGATGCAAGCCCTGGAACTGCTGGAAAACCTGCAAGCGGAGCTGGAGGCTTTGTCCTGATGGAAGCCTTGGCTTTGCCGATACCCGTCATGTGGGTCGAGCCGATCTGGCTCGGTGTGCAAATACTGCTGATCCTGCTGGCCGGCTACATCGCACAGCGTTGCGTGGCGCGGGCCCTCACGGGCCTTGCCGAGCGCTACCCGTTACCGTCCCAGTTGGTGATCATCCTGCGGGGTGTGCTGCGCTGGCTGATCATGGGCAGCGCGGTGCTGGTGGTACTTGAACGCCTGGGCGTCTCGGCCACGGTGCTGTGGACCGCGCTGTCGGGGTTCGTCGCGGTGGCGGCGGTGGCGTTCTTCGCCATCTGGAGCGTGCTGTCGAATCTGCTGTGCGCCATCCTGATCTACACCGTCGGGCCGTTTCGTCTGGGCGATGTAGTTGAGCTGGTGGAGTCCACCGACAAGCCCGGCATCAAGGGGCGGGTGGTGGCCATCAACCTGCTTTACACCACCTTGATCGAACCCGAGGAACTCGGTACGGGCAGTTCCATGGTGCAAGTGCCCAACAGCCTGTTCTTCCAACGTTCAGTTCGACGCTGGCGCGGCAACGAGGCGTTTCCGGTCGGCGGGTTCGTCGAATAAGCGGGTCTCGATCGTTAAATATCTGTGGTCAACCGTCCGGCGGCGCATTAGCTTAGTGGTTTCAACGAATCTGAGCCGAGGTGTGCAATGGTGCTGGAAACATGGCTGGCGTTTTTCGCCGCTTGCTGGGTGATCAGTCTTTCGCCGGGTGCTGGTGCCATCGCATCGATGTCCAGCGGTCTGCAATACGGTTTCTGGCGCGGCTACTGGAATGCCCTGGGCCTGCAATTGGGTCTGGCGTTGCAAATCGTGATTGTCGCCGCCGGTGTCGGCGCGGTCCTCACCGCATCGGCGACCGCGTTTTATGCGATCAAGTGGTTTGGTGTGGCCTATCTGGTTTATCTGGGCGTCAAGCAGTGGCGAGCCATCCCGGGCGATCTCAGTGATGACGCGGCCGTGCGGCCTATCGGCAAGCCTTTGGCGCTGGTGTTTCGCGGTTTTCTGGTCAACATCAGCAACCCCAAGGCATTGGTGTTCATGCTTGCGGTATTGCCTCAATTCATCGACCCCCATGCCCCGCTGATCAAGCAATACCTGATCCTGGGCGTGACGATGGTTTGCGTCGACCTCATCGTCATGGCCGGGTACACCGGGCTGGCATCCAAAGTCCTGCGCCTGCTGCGCACTCCGAAACAGCAGCGTCGAATGAACCGCACCTTTGCCGGGCTGTTCATTGGTGCGGCGGGGTTGCTGGCGACAATTCGCAAAGCCTCGGTCTAACCCGCCGGTTCCAATGTGGCGGGGATAAATCTCCTCGCCACAAAATAATCGCTGAACCGCTTAGCGCAAAATGACCGGCGCGGTATCCCGTGGCAGGTTGTTGCGCGGCGCAGGCTCGCCGGCTTGTTCGTAGTTCGGCCCGCCAAGTTGTTCGCTCAGTTGCCGCGCTACGTCCTCACCCAGGGCCTTGGACACCTCGCGCACGACCCGCGGGCGGTTGAGGTTGATGCGTACGTCCCGGTGATTCAGCAGCTTGGTGTCCTGGCCTTCACCCATGGCGGTGAAGGCCGAGGTGATTTCGTAGGTTTTGGTGTTGATCAGGCTGAAGTCCGCCACCAGGGTCAAGGCGAGCACGGCCGAGTAGCTGTTGGTATTGGCCAGTTCATTGATGTCGCGGGTGAAGTCGATGTCCGATACGGTGCCGAACAGCACGTAATCGGCGCCCTTGAAGTGCCCGGCCTTGATTCGCTTGATCACGTCATAGACGTCGCCCGTGGACGAAGCGGTGTGGGGCGTGCCTTGCACGAGCTGGAACATCCCGCTGCGCAGGATTTCGCCCTTGATGTCGCCGGTGAACTTGCGCAGTTCGCCCTGCTCGATGTAGCTGGTGGTGGCTTCCATCTCGTCGTAGCTCGACGAAGCGCTGGCGCTGTAAGGGTTCGCCTGGAAGTTGCTCTGGGCCGAAACGGTGTGGATGTATTCCTCCACCCGTTGTTGGTACGCCAGGTCAGTGACCGCGACTTTCGGGGCCGCCTGGGCGCCGAACGCGCAGGCCAGGGCCATGATGCCGATCCATGTGCGCATGGCTTAGCGCTCCGTGGTCTTGCGGATTTCTTTCTCGTCCATCCACTCGGCCAGACCGCTTTCGACGTCGATCAATTGCAGGCTGAATTTGTAGAAGACGTCCTTGTAGTCGCTGCTGCGCTTGACGATCGAGCTGATGGAGCCTTCGAGGCGGTATTTGGCCGCGATCATGTTGCCGGTCTTGGCCACGGTGCTTTTCTTGTACAGGCCGCTCTGGTTTTGCAGCTTGAGCTGGTCAACCTGGCTGTCCATGGCGTTGTTGTCGCTGGCGAAACGTGCCGCACCGGTCTTCATCAATTGGGTCTTGATGCTGGTGGTGATCTCGCGGGTGTCGATGTACTCGCTGGTCTTGTTCTTCACGTCATAGACCTGAACCACCGGGCGGCCCTGCAGAATGCCGGACTGGGCCAGGGAGCGGGTCATGGACTCGGCGATCATTTGCAGATCGGTGGAACCGAATTCGTTGGTCACGGTTTCCACGGCCTTGGTGTCGCCGTAGCTGATGTTCTTGTTGCCCAGGACCGGAGAGTTGTTGGCACAGCCGCTGACCAGCAAGGCGGCCAGGGCGAGGGATGAAATGCGTACAAACATGGGAGTGCTCTCGAAAGCTGAAAAATTAGGGTTAACGCGTGGTGCCAGTCAGTAGAGCCTTTTGTGGGAGCGAGCCTGCTCGCGATAGCGGTCTGTCAGCCAAGCGCATTGCTGGTTGATGCATTGCTATCGCTAGCAAGCTCGCTCCCACAGGTGTGTGGCTCAAGGCGTATTGATTTCCAATCGGAAATCCACAGCCTTGGGGGTCGGTGCGATAGCCGGCAGGAAACTGGTTTGTTCGCCGTACAGCGTCAGGCTTTTCCAGGTTTCTTCCTCGGCAACCGGAAAGCCTTCCGGTCCCAACCAGGCAAAGCGGTAGTACATCGTCTTGTTGTTGAAGCTGGTGTTGCTCAACTGCACATTGACGGTCAGGTAGCCGTTTTCCCGGGCCACGCGCATGGCGCCGACCACGATGTTTTTCTGCTTGCCCATGGCCACGACTTTGCTGGCGGCGCTGCCCGGCTCCGGCGGCGCAGGGGTGGCGCAACCGGCCAGCAAGGCCAGGACACCGAGGGTGATCAGTTTTAAACGCATTTGAACAAGACTCCGTTCTTAAGGTTGCTTGATGCTGGCGACGGCGGTCGGGTTGGTGCTCGGGATCACCTGGGCGGCCAGGCCACCGGCGAAGACCTGATTGCCCACCGCCCGCAGGCTGATGACCTGGTAACGCTGATCGACGGTAACCTTGACCACCGAACCGCCCACCGCGCTCGGCAAGGTGACGTGGTGTTCACCTTTTTTCAGGCGCAGACGCACCACTTGGGTGTAGTCCGGCAGGGTACGCCAGGTCCGGGTGTCCGCGCCTTCCAGCACGGCCGAGGTCAGGCCCACCGCGAGGCCGGCCAGGGGATTGGTTTCGTTGATCTGTTTTTGCGCCACGCCACGGGTGATCGCGCGCACGGTTGTGCGCAGGATGATGCCGGGCATGTCGTCGCGCAGGGCGCGGCGGGACATGGCTGTGGTGCTGTTGAGCTGGGTCAGGTCCAGTTGACGACCGTCGACACCGATTTGAGTGAACGTGGCGGTGGAGGTGTCAGGCTTGATCAGGGGGAATGACAGTGGCGTGATCACCACATTGCCGCTGATGGGCAGGGGCAGGGGAATGCGGATCGAGTCCCGGGACGGCGCCAGGCCGCTCTGCACCACAATCAGGATGTCGCTTTCATCCTTCTTGCCAGCGGGCTTGTCGAGGTTGATCAATGCCTGCTCCAGCAACGGCGTATTCGGACGCAGTTCGGCGGCTTTGCGATAACCCGGAGCGGCCAGGTCTTTTTCGCCCAAGGCTTCATAGACGAACCCGGCCAGGTAATGGCTGAACGCACTCTGATAGCTGTTTTTCAGGCTGATCACTTCCGGCGCGTCGAGGCTGGCCACCGGGTAGCCCTGCAGGTCCTTGTACTCGGTCTTGACCCCTTGCTTCTCGGCATCTTCCTCGCGCTTGAGGTATTCCTTGTCCCGCAGGTCGGCAATCACCGCTTCGCGCTCGTGGGTTTTCTTGATCTGCATCCGCGCGCCGTCGAAGTCGTTCACGGCCAGCTGGTTCAGGGCCATCTGCGTGGTCAGCATGACCTTTTCGTAGTCATAGCCTTCGTAGCGTCGAACTTTATCGTTGACCAGAAAGCTGCCGAACTGTGCCAGATATTTGCCTGTGTCGAGCTTGACTGCATCTTCCCACTGACCCACCTGCTGATCGGCGCTGGACCAGGCAGCCTGACTGCCGGGCAGGTCGCCCTTGGCGCGCAACAGTTCGCCTTTTTCGAAGAAATACAGCAGGTCTTTGTCTTGGCTGGTGTTGTTCTTCTCCAGCAGGGTCAACGCCGCGTCGACGTTGCCGGAAGCCAGTTGCTGATTGGTCTGGGCCAATTCGCTGTCGTAGTTGCGAAACGCAGAGCAGCCAGACAACAAGGTGATCGCGCCGAGGGCGATCGAAAGAGCGGCACGGGATGCCATGAATACTTCTTCCCTGAGGTATCAGCCGGGGGGGTGCGGGTCGGGCTGGGACGATCCACGGACGAGCGCCGGGCGCTGTCGGTTCCTCATAACCGGAGGAGCTTTTATGCCTTCGGACAATAAGAGGGCGGCGGGATTATAAACATGGCCGTTGGCTATGTAATGGCTTTTTAATCTCGTAATGCAGTTTTTGTGACATCACTTCCAAGCGTGAAGATCCGATGAAATCTGCTTCAGAAACACATCAACCCTTGAGTCAAGGTCATTGGAAGTGAACAATGTGTTACTTCTTATTTCCATCTGAGAGTCATTCATGACTGCCCCGTACCGTTTACTGGCCTGGCTAGCGCTGCCGTTGTTTGCGCTATGCAGCGCCAATCTATTGGCCGACACCCTGGAGGGCGCCCCCCAGGCGCTGCATTTACTGGATTACATCGGGGCGGATTATCCGGCGACGGTGCAGGCGGGCAAGGTTGTCGACGAGTCTGAATACCGCGAGCAACTGGAATTTACCCAGCGCCTGGAAGGGCTGATCGTTGCGCTGCCAGCCAAACCTGAAAAAGCAGAGCTGACACAAGGCGTCGGCGCCTTGCGCAGCGCCATCACCGCGCATCAGGACGGCGATGAGGTCGCCCGCCTGGCGCGGCAACTTGGGGCCCGACTGGCGGTGGCGTATGAGGTCAGTCAGGCGCCGGTGATCACCCCGGACCCGGCCCGCGGTGCGCCGCTATATGCGCAGAATTGCTCGGTGTGCCACGGTGACAGCGGGGCTGGCGACGGTCCTGCCGGTGTCGGCCTGGAGCCTGCACCCGCCAACCTGCGCGATGGGGCGCGCCTGGATCATCTGAGTCTCTACGCGATCTACAACACGCTTGGCATGGGCGTCGAAGGCACTGACATGCCGGCCTTTGCCGATCAGCTCGACGACCGTCAGCGCTGGGACCTGGCGACGTACATCGCCAGCTTCAGCGCCGATCCGGCGGCCGCTAAAAGCGGACAGACCTTTAACCTCGCTGATCTGGCGCGCCAGACACCGGCCGAAATCCTCGCGGCGCAGGGCCCTGAAGCGGCAGCCACCTTTCGCGCCCAGCGTGCCCAGCCGCCACAAGTGCAGCGTGGCCCGGCGCAGTTGCTCGACTACACCGCCACCACCCTGGACAAGAGCATCGCGGCGTATCGCGCCGGTGATCACGACCAAGCCTATGACTTGTCGGTAGCCGCTTACCTGGAAGGTTTCGAGCTGGTGGAAAGTTCGCTGGATAACGTCGATGCCAATGTGCGCAAGGACACTGAAAAAGCGCTGATGGCCTACCGTCAGTCGTTGCAGGATGGCTTGTCGGTCGAGCAGGCCGAGCAGCGCCTGGACGCGGCCAAGGCCAAGCTGACGGAGTCGGCGAATTTGCTGGGTGGCGACGGTTTGAGCTGGTCGTTGAGTTACATCTCGGGCTTGCTGATTCTGCTTCGCGAAGGGCTGGAAGCGATTCTGGTGCTGGCGGCGATCCTGGCGTTCCTGCGCAATACCGGTCAACAGTCAGCGGTTCGCAGCGTCAACGTCGGTTGGGGGCTGGCGCTGCTGGCTGGTCTGGCGACCTGGGGGCTGGCCGCCTATGTGATTGACGTCAGCGGCGCCCAGCGCGAATTGCTCGAAGGCGCAACGGCCTTGTTTGCCAGTGTGATGGTGCTGTGGCTGGGTGTGTGGATGCACGACCGACGTCACGCGGCGGCCTGGCAGGATTACATCAAGAGCAGTCTGGTGGGCGGCGGCGGACGTTTCGGTTTTGCGATCCTGGCGTTTTTCTCGGTCTATCGCGAGCTGTTCGAAGTGATCCTGTTCTACGAAACCCTGTGGCTGCAAGCCGGTCCCGCCGGGCATGATGCCGTGTTGGCTGGCGGCGCCACGGCGCTGGTGCTGTTGGTGGGGTTGGCCTGGGTGATTCTGCGCGGCTCGGCGAAACTGCCGCTGGCGTTGTTTTTCAGCATCAATGCCGGATTGCTCTGCGCGCTGTCGGTGGTTTTTGCCGGTCATGGCGTGAAGGCGCTGCAAGAAGCCGGGATCTTTGGCACCCGTCCGGTGGCGTTCTTCGATTTCGACTGGCTGGGCATTCACGCCGATGCTTATTCCTTGGCCGCCCAAGTGGTGGCGATCGTGGCCATTTTGGTGTTGTACGGGCGCAGTCGGGTGGCGGAGAAGCGTAGGGTCCAGGTTTCCTGAACAGCATTCGCTGCGCTCATAATCGCGGGCAAGCCTTGCTCCCACAGTCAGTATTCGCCTGTGAGAGCAAGGCTTGCCCGCGATGCTTTTAATTAGAGGAAAAACTCAATGCGTGTATGGATCGACGCCGACGCCTGCCCCAAGGCCGCGAAGGAACTGGTGGTCAAGTTCGCCTTGAAACGCCGCTTCGAAGTGGTGCTGGTGGCCGGCCAACCGCAGATCAAGCCGGCCTTGGCCTGCGTGAAGCTGATCGTGGTGCCCAGCGGGCCTGACGCGGCGGACGATTACCTGGTGGAGCATGCCGTACCGGGTGAGCTGGTGATCTGCAGCGACGTACCGTTGGCTGACCGGCTGGTGAAGAAGGGGGTTGCGGCACTGGATCCGCGGGGCAAGGAGTTCGATGCGCAGAACATGGGTGATCGGCTGGCGGTGCGCAACCTGTTCACCGACTTGCGTGAGCAGGGCCATATGGGCGGCGGGCCGGCAGCGTATAGCGAGCGGGACAAGCAAGGGTTCGCCAATGCGCTGGATCGGATACTGACGCGCTTGGCCCGAACTTCCTGAGTCTGCTCGGACCTCTTGTGGGAGCGAGCCTGCTCGCGATGACGGTGTGTCAGCAAACAGATACATCAACTGAACTGACGCCTTCGCGAGCAGGCTCGCTCCCACATTGAAGGGTGGTGTTACTCGTCATTCTCGTGAGTCAACTCCAGCACCCGGTCCACCAGTTTATTGATCCCCGAAGCCGCTTCGCTGATGTTCTGCGCCAGCATGTAGGCCGGCGTGCTGACCAGCTTGCGCGCAGTGTCTTCGACGATATCGGTGACAGCGCAGTCTTCGTGGATGCCGCCCATTTTGGTAACGGCGGCGGCAGTGTCGGTATCTGTGCCAATGGTACAGGTCACCCCCGGACCATAGATTTTTGCCGCCAGGGCCGGGGAAATGCAGATCAGCCCCACCGGTTTTCCGGCCTCGGCAAAGGCTTCGGTCAGCGCCAGAACCTCAGGCTGGACGGTGCAGCCCGCGCCTTCGACGGCAAAGTTGGAGAGGTTCTTCGCCGCGCCGAAACCGCCAGGCACGATCAGCGCGTCGAAGTCCTCGACGTTGGCTTCGCGCAAATCCTTTACATTGCCCCGAGCGATCCGGGCGGACTCCACCAATACGTTGCGGCTCTCGGGCATCTGCTCGCCGGTCAGGTGATTGATGACCTGCAACTGCGCGATGTCGGGGGCGAAACACTGCACCTGTGCGCCGCGCTGGTCGAGGCGCAGCAAGGTGATCACGCTTTCTTGGATCTCTGCACCGTCATACACGCCACAGCCGGAAAGGATCACTGCAACTTTTTTGCTCATGGGCTTTTCTCCAGATTCATGGCGTTAAATGTCCACTAATTTGTCACTCGTTGCCATAGGGTTATCGAGCAGCTACACCTAATCTGCCGACTATCTCCCTGCTTTGTCTGCTCGGGTTGCGTCATGAATTTCATTCTGTATGCCGTGCCGTTTTTCTTTGTGCTGATTGCCGTCGAGTTGCTGGCCGACCGCTGGCGGGGTGTGAGCCATTACCGCGTGGCAGACGCCATCAACAGCCTGAGCACCGGCGTGCTCTCCACCACGACCGGTTTGCTGACCAAGGGCGTGGGGTTGGTGACCTACGCGTTTGCCTTGGAACACCTGGCCGTTATCCACTTGTCTGCCGACCAGGCCTGGGTCTGGGTATTGGCCTTCGTGTTCTACGACTTCTGTTATTACTGGCTGCACCGCATGGGCCATGAGCGCAACATCCTCTGGGCGGCCCATTCGGTCCATCATCAGAGCGAGGACTACAACCTCTCCACGGCGTTGCGCCAGACCAGCACCGGGTTTGTGTTGAGCTGGATTTTCTACCTGCCGCTGGCGGTGGCCGGCGTGCCCCTGGTGGTGTTCGTCAGCGTGGCGGCGTTGAATCTGCTGTATCAGTTCTGGGTCCACACCCAACACATCCCCAAGCTCGGCTGGCTGGAGTGGTGTTTCGTTACGCCGTCCAATCATCGCGCCCACCATGCACAGAACCCTCTTTACATGGATCGCAATTACGGCGGGGTGTTCATTATTTGGGACCGTCTGTTTCGCACCTTTCAGGAAGAAGACGCTAACGAACCGGTGATTTTTGGCGTGACCACGCCGCTGGCGAGCTGGAATCCGTTGTGGGCCAACCTGCAGTTCTATGCGCAATTGTGGGCGGATGCGCGACGGGCAGAGCGCTGGCGAGACAAGCTACGGATCTGGTTTATGCCCACCGGTTGGCGTCCGGCGGATGTGGCGGCGCGGTACCCGCTGAACAAGCCGGACCTGAGTCAGTTCCGCAAATTCGAGGTGCCGCTGGACGGCCGCCAGCAGTGGTACGTGGCGTTGCAGTTCTGTACCTACATTGCGCTGGGCAGTTACCTGATGAACCTGGAGAACAGCCTGTCGGTTGCTGCCCTGGTGTTGGGTTGGGGCACGGTGGCGCTGGGTTTGTTTGTGTTGGGCGTGGCCCTGGAGAATCGCCCGTGGGCCCTGAGGCTGGAGCTGTTGCGGCTGGTCCTGAATTTACCACTGGTGTGGCTGGCGCCGCTGGTGGGGTTGTGGCCGGCCAGCCCCGTGGCCTGGGTTGGGTTGCTCAGCTACAGCCTGCTCAGTGGCATCGGGCTGTATTGCTGTCGCAGCCGGGTCACTCGGCTGGCGTCGTAGGCTCGTGGGTCCTGGCTTGCTCCAGCCGTTCGGCTTCGAGGACTTTCCTGGCCAGCCGTGCATTCTTGATACGTCGACGCAGCCACAGGCACAACCCCAGCACCAGCAGGGCACCGAGTACCCACAATTCATATTTCTTGATGCTGCCCAGCATGCCTTCGAGCACCGCGCCGAAGTGGTACGCGGCGGCGGCCAGGGCAGTGGCCCAGATCGCCGCGCCGATACCGTTGAGCAACAGATAGCGGCCCGGCGGATAGCCCGACAGCCCGATGGCCACCGGCATGACTGTGCGCAAGCCGTAGACGAAGCGAAAACTCAGGACCCAGATGTCCGGATGCCGGCGAATGTGCTCCAGCGCCCGATCGCCCATCAACTGCCAGCGAGGTTTTCGCGCCAGTAGCCTGCGGCCGTGCTTGCGCCCCATGAAGTACCACAACTGATCGCCCGCGTAGCTGCCGCAGAACGCCACCACCACCACCAGATTGATGTCCATGTAGCCACGGAACGCCAGGAAGCCTGCGAGCACGAGGATGGTTTCGCCTTCGAAGAACGTGCCGATAAACAAGGCCAGGTAGCCGAAGTCATGGAGAAATTGCTGGAGCATTGTCTGGGTGCTGGCGAAATGAACGCGCAGCCTAACCCTTCGGACACATTCAGGAAAGTATCGAGATGTGTCTCGACGTGAACATTTCCTGCAACGACAATGACTGCGACGACGGGACGCAGGTGCACATATCTGTCATCTGTTCGTCATAATGGCCGTCTATAACTGTCACGCTCGCCCGTCAGCGCGGGCTCAGGAGTCTGCCGTGAGCTTTACCCCCGCCAATCGTCTGTTCCCCGCTACCCGTCTGCGTCGCAATCGCCGTGATGAGTTCTCTCGTCGGCTGGTGCGTGAAAACGTGCTGACCATTGATGACCTGATCCTGCCGGTGTTCGTGCTGGACGGTGAGAACCGTCGCGAGGCCGTGGCATCGATGCCCGGGGTAGAGCGCCTGACCATCGACCTTTTGCTTGAAGAAGCCGCCAAGTGGGTCGAGCTGGGTATTCCGGCGCTGGCGCTGTTCCCGGTCACGCCTGCCGGGCTCAAGTCCCTGGACGCCGCCGAAGCCTGGAACCCCGATGGCATCGCCCAGCGCGCGACCCGTGCCCTGCGTGCCCGTTTCCCGGAACTGGGCGTGATCACCGACGTGGCGCTGGACCCGTTCACCACGCATGGGCAGGACGGCATTCTCGATGAAGAAGGCTATGTGCAGAATGACATTACCGTCGATGCACTGGTCAGGCAGGCGTTGTCTCACGCCGAGGCCGGTGCCCAGGTGGTGGCGCCGTCGGACATGATGGACGGTCGCATCCAGGCGATCCGTGAGGCGCTTGAAGTGGCCGGTCATGTCAATGTGCGGATCATGGCCTACTCGGCCAAGTACGCCAGCGCCTATTACGGCCCGTTCCGTGATGCGGTCGGCTCGGCGCTGAATCTGGGCAAGGCCAACAAGGCCTCTTATCAGATGGACCCGGCCAACAGCGAGGAAGCCTTGCACGAAGTGGCGGCGGACTTGTCAGAAGGGGCTGATATGGTCATGGTCAAGCCGGGCATGCCTTACCTCGACATTCTTTGCCGGGTCAAAGACGAATTCAAAGTACCGACCTTTGTCTATCAGGTCAGCGGCGAGTACGCCATGCACATGGCGGCAATCCAGAACGGCTGGTTGGGCGAAGGAGTGATCCTTGAGTCCTTGACCGCTTTCAAACGTGCAGGAGCTGATGGCATCCTGACTTACTTTGCTGTGCGCGCCGCCCAATTGTTACGAGAGCAGAAATAGCCTCCCAGGAACTTGTGATGAATACCGAAGGACTCTCTGAAGTTGCCGTAAAAGACGCTCAGCCCGTGGTCGAGCAGGTCGCCGAAACACCGCCGGAGCATGAGGCCGTGCCTACGCCGCCGGTGGTGCCCGAGGCCCCCGTGGCCCCTGCGATTGTCATTCCCAACCTGGATGACAGCAGCCTGTACATCCATCGCGAGCTGTCGCAACTGCAGTTCAACATCCGCGTGCTGGAGCAGGCGCTGGACGAGTCCTACCCGCTGCTGGAGCGGCTCAAGTTCCTGCTGATCTTTTCCAGCAACCTGGACGAGTTCTTCGAGATTCGCGTCGCCGGCCTGAAAAAGCAGATCACCTTCGCCCGTGAACAGGCCGGTGCCGACGGCCTGCAGCCCCATCAGGCCCTGGCACGGATCAGCGAGCTGGTCCACGGCCACGTGGACCGTCAGTACGCGATCCTCAACGACATCCTGTTGCCGGAGCTGGAGAAACACCAGGTCCGCTTCATTCGTCGCCGCTACTGGACCACCAAGCTCAAGACCTGGGTTCGCCGCTATTTCCGCGACGAGATCGCACCGATCATCACGCCGATCGGCCTCGACCCGACGCACCCGTTCCCGCTGCTGGTCAACAAGAGCCTGAACTTCATCGTCGAGCTCGAAGGGATCGACGCCTTCGGTCGCGATTCCGGCCTGGCGATCATCCCCGCGCCACGCTTGTTGCCGCGCATCATCCGCGTGCCGGAAGACGTCGGCGGCCCCGGTGACAATTATGTGTTCCTGTCGTCGATGATCCACGCTCACGCCGATGACCTGTTCCAGGGCATGAAGGTGAAGGGTTGCTACCAGTTCCGCCTGACCCGTAACGCCGACCTGTCGGTAGACACCGAAGACGTCGAAGACCTGGCCCGCGCCCTGCGCGGCGAGCTGTTCTCGCGCCGCTACGGTGATGCGGTGCGCCTGGAAGTGGCCGACACTTGCCCCAAACACCTGTCCGACTACCTGCTCAAGCAGTTCAACCTGCATGAGACCGAGCTGTATCAGGTCAACGGTCCGGTCAACCTGACCCGACTGTTCAGCATCACCGGTCTGGACAGCCATCCGGAACTGCAATATTTGCCGTTCACTCCGCAGATCCCGAAGTTGCTGCAAAACAGCGAGAACATTTTCAGCGTGATCAGCAAGCAGGACATTCTGCTGCTGCACCCGTTCGAGTCGTTCACGCCCGTGGTCGACCTGCTGCGCCAGGCGGCCAAGGATCCCCACGTATTGGCGGTGCGCCAGACCCTGTATCGCAGCGGCGCCAACTCGGAAATCGTCGACGCCTTGGTGGACGCGGCGCGTAACGGCAAAGAGGTCACGGCAGTGATCGAATTGCGGGCGCGCTTTGATGAAGAGTCCAACCTGCAACTGGCCAGTCGTCTGCAAGCGGCCGGTGCGGTGGTGATTTATGGTGTGGTCGGCTTCAAGACCCACGCCAAGATGATGCTGATCCTGCGGCGCGAGGCCGGCGAGATCGTGCGTTACGCCCACCTGGGCACCGGCAACTATCACGCCGCCAACGCCCGTCTGTACACCGACTACAGTTTGCTGACCTCCGACGATGCCTTGTGCGAAGACGTCGGCAAGCTGTTCAGTCAGTTGATCGGCATGGGCAAGACCCTGCGCATGAAAAAACTGCTGCACGCGCCGTTCACCTTGAAAAAGGGCATGCTCGACATGATTGCCCGGGAGACGCAGTTCGCCCTGGACGGCAAGCCGGCGCACATCATCGCCAAATTCAACTCGCTGACCGATCCGAAGATCATCCGCGCGTTGTACAAGGCCAGCCAGTCGGGCGTGCGCATCGACCTGGTGGTGCGCGGCATGTGCTGCCTGCGGCCGGGTATCCCGGGGGTTTCCCACAACATCCATGTACGCTCGATCATCGGCCGCTTCCTGGAACATACCCGGGTGTTCTACTTCCTCAACGGTGGGGAGGAGCAGATGTTCCTGTCCAGCGCCGACTGGATGGAGCGCAACCTCGACAAGCGCGTCGAGACCTGCTTCCCGGTGGAAGGCAAGAAGCTGATCCTGCGGGTCAAGAAGGAGCTGGAAAGCTACCTCACCGACAACACCCACAGCTGGAGCCTGCAATCGGACGGTCGCTATATCCGCAACACGCCGACCGGCAACCAGAATGCCCGCAGCGCCCAGGCGACATTGCTGGAGCGCTTGGGCAGCCCGTTGCTGACGGTTCGTTAAGAGGTAGAGGCAGGCTTAGCTTTTGTGGCGAGGGAGCTTGCTCCCGCTGGGCTGCAAAGCGGCCCTGAATTCTTGGGAGGGCTTCGCCCTCCCGCGGGAGCAAGCTCCCTCGCCACAGGGATTGCAGCTCACTCCAGTGAGCAATCAGTGGATGTTCAGCACAATCCCGACTCGGGTAAGCCATTCGGCTTCCTGGGCGAAGTCAGCCTGGGTCAGTTGGTTCTCTTCCAGCCAGCCTTCGGGAAACAGCACATCCAGTTGAGCTCCGTCGGCGCGCAGGACCACCTGGGGCATTTCCTGGGTACCGCGGATGTGGTGGAACAGGATCGCAAAGCGCAGCAGCACGCACAGACGAATCAGTTTGATGCCGTCATTGCCGAACTCGGCGAATTTATCCCTGGGAATATTGCGCCGGTGGCCACGCACCAATAGCGCGAGCATCTGCTGGTCTTCGCGGGAGAAGCCTGCCAGGTCCGAATGCTCGATCAGGTAGGCGCCGTGTTTGTGGTAGTGATAGTGGGCGATGTCCAGGCCCACCTCATGCACCTTGGCGGCCCAGCCCAGCAATTCGCGCCAGACCCCGTCGTTCAGATCCCAGTCGTCGGCCACTTGGTCGAAGGCGTGCAGCGCCTTGCGTTCGACCCGTGCGGCCTGTTCCTGATCGACGTGGTAACGCTCCATGAGCGAGCCCAGGGTGCGCTCACGGACGTCTTCATGGTGATGGCGCCCGAGTAGGTCATAGAGCACGCCTTCGCGCAGGGCGCCCTCGCAGTGGTCCATGCGTTGCAGTTCCAGAGCGTCGAAAATTGCTTCGAGGATCGCCAGGCCCGCCGGGAAAATCGCCCGGCGGTCAGGCTTGATGCCTTCGAAATCGATTTTGTCCGAGTCGCCGAGCTTGAACAGCCTGCGCTTGAGCCAGGCCAGGCCTTCGGCGTTGACCTCGCCAGTGCCATGGCCGCCGGCCTTGAGGGCCAGGCCAATGGCGCGAATGGTGCCCGAGGAGCCAATGGCTTCATCCCAGGTCAGGCGGTGCAGGGCATGTTCGATGCTCATGATTTCCAGACGAGCCGCCGTATAGGCCTGGGCGTAGCGCGCCGGGGTGATCTTGCCGTCGCGGAAATAACGCTGGGTGTAGCTGACGCAACCCATTTGCAGGCTTTCGCGCAGCAGCGGCTCGAAGCGCTGGCCAATGATGAATTCGGTACTGCCGCCACCGATGTCCGCCACTAGGCGTTTGCCCGGTGTGTCTGCCAGCGTATGGGAGACACCGAGGTAAATCAGACGGGCTTCTTCACGCCCGGAAATGACTTCCACCGGATGGCCGAGGATCTCTTCGGCGCGGTGGATGAATTCGCCGCGGTTGCGCGCCTCGCGCAATGCGTTGGTGCCCACGATCCGTACCGCGCCCAGGGGCATGCCGTTGATCAGTTGGGCGAACCGCTTGAGGCAATCGAGCCCGCGCTGGATGGATTCTTCGCTCAGCTGGCGCTCTTCGTCGATGCCGGCGGCCAGTTGGACCTTCTCGCCGAGCCGCTCAAGAATTCGGATTTCCCCGTTCTGGGCCTTGGCGACGACCATGTGGAAGCTGTTGGAGCCCAGGTCTATGGCTGCGATCAGGGACAGATTCTTGGCTTGGGATGGCGGCATGGTCAAAAAGTCTCGGTCGATAACCTTGCCATCCTGCCACGATCAACCGCTTACGCCAACGCAAAGGCGACCGCTTCGCGTCAATCGCGAGCAGGCTCGCTCCCACAAGTGACCGAGTCGCGATCGAAGTGGGAGCGAGCCTGCTCGCGATGAGGCCAGAAACGGCGCAGCAGAACCTCAGGTCGCCGACTCGACCGTCCCGATAAAATTCGCCAGTTCCACCGTCTGCGGATCGGCGAACAGCACCTTGGGGTCCCCCGTCTCATGCACCTTGCCCTGGTGCATGAACACCAGCTTGTCCCCTACTTCACGGGCGAAGCGCATCTCGTGGGTGACCATGATCAGGGTCATGCCGTCCTTGGCCAGCTGTCGCACCACGCCGAGCACTTCATTGACCAGTTCCGGGTCCAGGGCGGAGGTGATTTCGTCGCACAGCAGTACTTTTGGCGACATCGCCAGGGCGCGGGCGATGGCGACCCTCTGTTGCTGGCCGCCGGACAGGCGGTCCGGAAAGGCGTCGAATTTCTCCCCGAGTCCGACTCGCTCCAGCATCTGACGTGCCAATTCAGCCGCTTTGGCCTTGGATACTTTTTGAACAACCTGCGGCGCGAGCATCACGTTCTCACCGACGGTCAGGTGCGGGAACAGGTTGAATTGCTGGAACACCATCCCGACTTTCTGCCGCAGGCTGCGCAGATCGGCGCGGCCGGCGTCGAGGTATTCGCCGTCGACTTCAATCACGCCGTCGTTGATCGACTCCAAACCATTGAGGGTGCGCAAGAGGGTGGATTTGCCCGAACCGCTGCGACCGATGATCGCCACGACCTGGCCTTCCTCGACGCTCAGGTCGATGCCTTTAAGCACGTGGTGATCGCCGTAGTATTTATGCAGGGCGGAAATTCTAAGCAGAGGCATGCAGTCTCCTTTCCAGGTAGCGCGCACTGAGGGACAAGGGGTAGCAAAGCAGGAAGTAACCGAGGGCCACCAGGCCGTACACCATGAACGGCTCGAACGTGGCGTTGGCGAGCATGCCGCCGGTCTTGGTCAGTTCGGTAAAGCCAATGATCGAGGTCACTGCCGTGCCCTTGACCACTTGCACCGAAAACCCCACGGTCGGCGCCACGGCGATGCGCAAGGCCTGGGGCAGGATCACGTAGCGCAACTGCTCCAGCGGGTTGAGGGCCAGGCTCGCCGAGGCTTCCCACTGGCCGTTGGATATCGCGTCGACGCAGCCACGCCAGATCTCCGCCAGATAGGCACTGGTAAACAGCGTCAAGGCAATCGCCGCTGCCATCCACGGCGAGATTTCCACCCCGGCCAGGGCGACGCCGAAGAACACCAGGAACAGCTGCATCAACAGCGGTGTGCCCTGGAACAGCTCGATGTAGGTGCGAGCAATATTGCGGGGCAGGGCGCTTTTGGAAATGCGCAGCACCATCACCAGCAAGCCGATCACGCCGCCCCCGATAAACGCCACCAGCGACAATGCCAGGGTCCATTGCAGGCCCGTGAGCAGGTTGCGCACCACGTCCCAGAAAGTGAAATCGCTCATTGGCTGCTCCTGGCAATGTAGCGGCGCCCCACCCAGTTCAGGAACTGGCGGATCAACAGCGCCATGCACAAGTAGATCAGCGTGGTCAGTGCATAGGTTTCGAACGCGCGGAAATTACGGGACTGAATGAAGTTGGCGGCAAAGCTCAGCTCTTCGGTGGCGATCTGCGAGCAGACCGCCGAGCCGAGCATCACGATGATGATCTGGCTGCTCAGGGCCGGCCAGACCTTGCCCAGCGCCGGCAGCAGCACCACATGACGAAAGGCTTCGAAACGGCTCATTGCCAGAGCCGCGGCGGCTTCCAGCTGCCCACGCGGAATGGCCTGGATGCCGGCGCGGATGATCTCGGTGGAGTAGGCTCCGAGGTTGATCACCATTGCCAGTACCGCTGCTTGCCATTCGGATATCTGCAAACCCAGGGACGGCAGGCCGAAGAAAATGAAAAACAGCTGCACCAGGAATGGCGTGTTGCGGATCAGCTCCACGTACACGCCGAAGATCGCCGCGAACGGACGAATATGCCACGCCCGCACCACGGCACCGACGATGCCCAGGCCAACCCCGAGCAGCGCGCCGATGGCCGTCAACTCCAAGGTGAACAAGGCACCGCGCAACAGCAGCTCGGTGTTCTGCACCACCGGCATAAAATCGAACTGATAAGCCATGCTCAACCTCTCAGGCGACGGTCAGAGATCGGCCGGCAGCGGCTGCTTGAGCCAGGTCTGGGAGTTTTTCTCCAGGCTGCCATCGGTCTTGGCAGTGGCCAGGATCTGGTTGACCTTGTCCAGCAGCGCCGGCTCGTTCTTGTTCACGCCCACATACACTGGCGAATCCTTGAGTTTTACTTTCAGCGCCGGGACGCGCTTGGGGTTGCGTTCGCTGATTGCGACCATCACCACGTTGCCGCTGGCGATCAGGTCCACCTGACCGGCCAGGTAGGCGGCGATGGTCGAGTTGTTGTCTTCAAAGCGTTTGATCGTGGCGCCTTGGGGAGCGACCTTGGTCAGCTCGATGTCTTCGATGGCGCCGCGGGTGACGCTGATGGTCTTGCCCTTGAGGTCGTCCAGGCCATTGATGGCGGCGTCGGGCGGGCCGAATACCGCGAGGTAGAACGGCGCGTAGGCGCTGGAGAAGTCGATGACTTTTTCACGCTCGGGGTTCTTGCCCAGGCTGGAGATCACCAGGTCAACCTTGCCGGTGGTCAGGAACGGAATGCGGTTGGTGCTGTTGACGGGGGTCAGTTCAAGCTTGACCTTGAGCTGATCGGCCAGCAGTTTCGCGGTGTCGATGTCCAGGCCGCGCGGCTTCATGTCCGGGCCAACCGAGCCGAACGGCGGGAAGTCCTGGGGGACTGCGACTTTGAGGGTGCCACGCTTGACCACGTCTTCCAGGCCGTCCGCTTGAGCGGGCAGATGAGTGAGCATCAGGCTGGCGAACAGGGCGGTAAGCAGGGCGCTGTAACGCTTGATCATGGCGAATCTCCGCATCGGTGATGTGATTTCTGCGTTCGGACAGAGCACAGGCCATGCCAAGCTGGTTTTTAATCTGCCAAAGCCACGGTTTTACTGGCGGGATGAGGTCTTACTGGTCTGAACAGTTGCGCCGCGTTTCGCACCGTTATCGAGCGTTGGTATTTGCCGCCGAACCCAAGTGGAGCACGACTTGCCGGGCGCGGCGTTTAGCTTTACAACTGGTCGCTCACTGGCCCGGTTCGTCTGAAAAACCATGAATTCCATCTCTCGCGCGGTGCCCGAAGTGGCGCTGCAAGCCATCCGTAAACTGATCGTCGATGAAGGCTTCGCTCCTGGGGATGCGCTGCCGTCGCAACGGGACCTGGCGTTGCAACTGGGGGTGAGTCGCGCCTCGCTGCGTGAAGCGCTTTCATCGTTGAGTGCGCTGGGCGTCATCAGCGTACAGCCGGGCAAGGGTGTGTTCGTGCAGTCGTCGGTGGAGGTTTCGCGCAGCGAACTGGCCCCGGGCTGGCCGTTCGCGGCCCAGGCTTTGCCGGTGGATATCTTCCAGTTGCGTTATGCCCTGGAGGGTTTCGCGGCCGGGTTGGCGGCGGTGACGTTGAGCGCCGATGAACTCGACACATTGGAGGACAACGTCGAGGCCATGCGTCGGGAGCTCAAGGCAGGGGATTTCGACGCAGCGGCGCGGCTGGATTTCGAGTTCCATCGGCGCATCCTGCAGGCCAGCGGCAACCAGGCGATGCTGAGTATTCTCACCGCCAGCGCCGACATCTTCCTGGAGAGCCAGAAACTGCCGTTCATCAGGGCGGAGCGGGCGATGGAGACCTGGCAGGAGCATCGCAAGATCCTTCGGGCCCTGGCCCGTCGCGCTTCGGGTGGCGCGCAAAAAGCCATGCAGGAACACGTACGTAACGCCGCACTGCGCACCGGAATTTCCTTCGTGGCCCCGGCTGCCCCATGACGGGCGTCATACCTAAATACATCAGACACCATAGCGAGACTCAATCAACTGCGGCTTCCTGAACCCGGTAAGGGCAGCTATGATGGGCCACGTTTTTTTGCTGACAATCCCGGAGATTCCATGAGCAGCGATCTGATCAAACATGTTAGCGACGCTAGCTTCGAGGCTGACGTACTCAAGGCCGAAGGCGCGGTACTGGTCGACTATTGGGCTGAGTGGTGCGGTCCATGCAAAATGATCGCCCCGGTCCTGGACGAAATCGCTGACACCTACGCTGGCAAGCTGACCATTGCCAAGCTCAATATCGACGAGAATCAGGAAACCCCGCCCAAGTATGGCGTGCGTGGTATCCCGACGCTGATGCTGTTCAAGAACGGTAATGTCGAAGCCACCAAGGTTGGCGCACTGTCGAAGTCGCAACTGGCTGCTTTCATCGACGCCAACATCTAAGCGCCGAATGCTGTTGAAAAAGCCCCGCTAATCGCGGGCCTTTTTTCGTTACTCGGGGCTAGACGCTCGCAAACCCAGGTGTTACATTCGGCCCCGCACTGGTTTCTCCTTTGCCCCCTGCAAGCCGTCGCCGACGCACTCCTTTCGAATAAGTACGCGATCCTGTCGCCTTCTCCGCGGCGCGGCCTCATTAAGCCAAAAAGCTTAATTTCCCCCCTCCATAAATGATTACGTCATTCCTATATGAATCTGACTGAACTCAAGCAAAAGCCGATTACCGAACTGCTCGAATTGGCCGAACAGATGGGCATAGAAAATATGGCCCGTTCGCGCAAGCAGGACGTGATTTTCTCCCTGCTCAAAAAGCACGCGAAAAGCGGCGAGGAAATCTCCGGTGATGGCGTGCTGGAGATTCTCCAGGACGGCTTCGGCTTTCTCCGCAGACGCTTCCTATCTTGCCGGCCCAGACGATATCTACGTCTCGCCGAGCCAGATCCGTCGTTTCAACTTGCGCACCGGTGACACCATCGTTGGCAAGATCCGCCCTCCGAAGGAAGGCGAGCGTTACTTCGCGCTGCTCAAGGTCGACACGATCAACTTCGATCGTCCGGAAAACGCGAAGAACAAGATTCTCTTCGAGAACCTGACCCCGCTGTTCCCGACCGTGCGCATGAAGATGGAAGCCGGTAACGGTTCCACCGAAGACCTCACCGGCCGGGTCATCGACCTGTGCGCACCTATCGGCAAGGGCCAGCGCGGTCTGATCGTGGCGCCGCCGAAAGCGGGCAAGACGATCATGCTGCAGAACATCGCGGCCAATATCGCTCGTAACAACCCTGAAGTTCATCTGATCGTGCTGCTGATCGACGAGCGTCCGGAAGAAGTGACCGAGATGCAGCGCACCGTGCGCGGCGAAGTGGTTGCCTCGACGTTCGACGAGCCGCCGACCCGCCACGTGCAGGTTGCCGAAATGGTGATCGAGAAGGCCAAGCGCCTGGTCGAACACAAGAAAGACGTGGTGATCCTGCTGGACTCCATCACCCGCCTGGCCCGTGCCTACAACACCGTGATCCCGAGCTCCGGCAAGGTGCTGACCGGTGGTGTCGATGCCCACGCCCTGGAGAAACCGAAACGTTTCTTCGGCGCCGCGCGCAACATCGAAGAAGGCGGCTCGCTGACCATCATCGCCACCGCGCTGGTTGAAACCGGCTCGAAGATGGACGAAGTGATCTACGAGGAATTCAAAGGCACCGGTAACATGGAACTGCCTCTGGATCGCAAGATCGCTGAAAAGCGCGTCTTCCCGGCCATTAATATCAACCGTTCCGGCACCCGCCGCGAAGAGTTGCTGACCGCCGACGACGAGCTGCAGCGTATGTGGATCCTGCGCAAGCTCCTGCATCCTATGGATGAAGTCGCTGCCATCGAGTTTTTGGTCGACAAGTTGAAGCAGACCAAGACCAACGATGAGTTCTTCCTGTCGATGAAACGCAAGTAATCGATCAGGCAGGGCAGCAAAGCCGGGGAAACCCGGCTTTTTGCTATCCGTGCATTCACTATTTTGAACGGGCGGCGTTAAACTCGGGCCCCCGAACGCCACGGCTACCATGAGGCTTTTGCATGCAGTATCGCGACTTGCGCGACTTTATCAGCGGTCTGGAACAGCGCGGCGAACTCAAGCGCATCCAGTTGCCGGTGTCCCCCGTACTGGAAATGACCGAGGTCTGCGACCGTACGCTGCGAGCCAAAGGCCCGGCGCTGTTGTTTGAAAACCCGACCGGTTATGACATCCCGGTGCTGGGCAACCTGTTCGGCACGCCGGAGCGCGTGGCCTTGGGCATGGGCGCCGAAGCCGTCAGCGAATTGCGCGAGATCGGCAAGCTGCTGGCGTTTCTCAAGGAGCCTGAGCCGCCCAAAGGCCTGAAGGATGCGTGGTCCAAGCTGCCGATTTTCCGCAAGATCATTTCCATGGCGCCGAAAGTCGTCAAGGACGCCATCTGCCAGGAAGTGGTGATCGAAGGCGACGATGTCGACCTGGCAATGTTGCCGGTGCAGACCTGCTGGCCGGGCGACGTGGGGCCGCTGATTACCTGGGGCCTGACCGTCACCAAAGGTCCGAACAAGGACCGTCAGAACCTCGGTATCTACCGTCAGCAGGTCATTGGCCGGAACAAGGTCATCATGCGCTGGCTGAGCCACCGTGGCGGTGCACTGGATTACCGGGAATGGTGTGAAAAACATCCTGGGCAACCGTTTCCGGTGTCCGTGGCCCTCGGCGCGGACCCGGCGACCATTCTCGGCGCTGTCACGCCAGTGCCTGACAGCCTCTCCGAATATGCTTTCGCCGGGCTGTTGCGTGGCAACCGCACCGAACTGGTGAAATGCCGCGGCAACGACCTGCAAGTGCCGGCCACTGCCGAGATTATTCTTGAAGGCGTGATCCATCCCGGCGAAATGGCCGATGAAGGTCCGTACGGCGACCACACCGGCTACTACAATGAAGTCGACAGCTTTCCGGTGTTCACCGTCGAGCGCATTACGCATCGGATCAAGCCGATTTACCACAGTACCTACACTGGCCGTCCGCCTGATGAGCCGGCCATTCTCGGGGTGGCTCTGAACGAAGTGTTCGTGCCGATCCTGCAGAAGCAATTTCCCGAGATCACCGACTTCTACCTGCCGCCGGAAGGCTGCTCTTACCGCATGGCCGTGGTGACCATGAAGAAGTCGTACCCGGGGCATGCCAAGCGGGTCATGCTGGGGGTCTGGTCGTTTTTGCGACAGTTCATGTACACCAAGTTCGTTATTGTCACTGACGACGATATCAACGCACGAGACTGGAACGACGTGATCTGGGCCATCACCACGCGCATGGACCCCAAGCGTGACACGGTGATGATCGAGAATACGCCGATCGATTACCTCGACTTTGCCTCGCCGGTGTCCGGCCTGGGGTCGAAGATGGGACTCGATGCCACGCACAAATGGCCCGGTGAAACCACCCGTGAGTGGGGCCGGGTGATCGTCAAGGATGAAGCCGTTACCCAACGGATCGATGCCATCTGGAATCAGTTAGGAATAGATTGATGCGTGTAACCTTGCAGCCTTCCGGGGCGGTGTTGGATATCCGGCCCGCCGAGCGGATTCTCGATGGCGCGCGACGCCTGGGCTACGAGTGCCCGCAAAGCTGCCGCAATGGCAACTGCCATGTCTGTGGTGCGCTGTTAGTGGAAGGCCGCGTGGAGCAGGCGGGTGAAGTGCGCGATCACGGTGAGATTTTCACCTGCATTGCCGAGCCCCTGGAGGACTGCGTGGTGCTCTGGGATGGCGTGCTGTCACCGGGCGAGTTGCCGGTGCGCAGCCTGGCGTGCCAGGTCACTGAATGCGCCGATGTGGGCGGTGATGTCTGGCGAGTACGCTTGCGCGCGCCGGCGGGCAAGCCGCCGCGCTATCACGCGGGGCAGTACCTGATGATCGAGCGGGAAAATGGCGAGAAATCGGCGTTTTCCCTGGCCTCGGCGCCGCATTCGGGGCGCGAGCTGCAATTGCACGTATTAGTGCGCGAAAACAGTGCGCAGACGCTGCTGGAGCAACTTCAGCGTAACCCCAATGTGCGCATCGAAATGCCCTTTGGCGACACCCATTTGTCCGAGTTGCCGGAGGGCCCACTGGTGTTGATTGCCGCCGGTACCGGCATGGCGCAGATGCACAGCCTGATCGAACATTGCCGCGCAGCGGGTTTCAAACACCCGGTGCATCTGTATTGGGGTGTGCGGCGTCCGGAAGATTTCTATGAAATCGAGCATTGGGATGAGTGGAAAAAACTGCCGAACCTGTATCTGCACAAAGTCGTCAGCGACCTGTGCGGCTGGACAGGTCGTTGCGGGATGCTTCACGAAGCTGTGTGCGAGGACATCAGCAATCTCAAGGATGTGCATGTCTACGCCAGCGGTTCGCCGGCCATGATCTATGCCACGCTCGATGCCTTGGTAGAGGCCGGAATGGATGCCCACCAAATGCGCGCCGACGTGTTTGCCTATGCGCCGCGCTCTTGAGCCGCGCTCTTGAACGGCTCTTGAAGCTTGATTGAGGTCTGTTTTTTTGTAGCGAGAGGATTTCAGCTTTGTGGGAGCAAAGCTTGCTCGCGAAACAGGCACCTCGGTCTCTGAAAGACAGCGTCGCTCTCATCGCGGGCGAGCCTTGCTCCCACAGGGTCATATACCTGGCGATATATCGATTCGATATTTAGTACGCACACTAGATGTCGTTAAGGTATATGCCTGAGTTTCAGGCATTCATGGCATCCAACTTGCCTTGATTCTGATCAGCGTCAGTGTCATGACGGCGCTACCAACTTCCGACCCGCGAGGAGCCAACTGCTACCGGCCATGACCGCTATCGAATCCGCCTTTGCCAGCGCCCCATACCCGCCACGCCTCGACCTGGGGCCGCAGCTGACCCATGAGCAGCTGCGCACGTCGATGCAATCGACCATGAGTCTGCACCAGGGCGGGCCAGTGTGGTTGTTCGCTTATGGTTCGTTGATCTGGCGGCCGGAATGCACGGCGGTGGAACGGGTGCGCGGCCGCGTCCACGGTTATCATCGCGGTTTGTATTTGTGGTCTCACGAACACCGTGGCACTCCGGAGTTGCCGGGGCTGGTGTTTGGACTGGATCGCGGCGGTTCGTGCAGCGGTTTTGCCTATCGATTGCCGCAGGACAATCTTGAGGATTCGTTGTTCGCCCTATGGCAGCGCGAGATGCCGTTCCCGTCCTACCGTCCGCACTGGCTCAGTTGCCGTCTCGAAGATGGCAGCCGGGTGCAGGCCTTGGGGTTTGTGCTGGAGCGGCACCTGCCCAGCTATGCCGGCAACTTGCCGGATCATGTGCTGAGCCAGGTGTTCGAAAGCGCCTGTGGGCGCTATGGCACCACTCGCGATTATGTCGAGCAGACCATCCACGCCCTGCGCAGCCACGCCATGCCAGACCGGAATCTGGAGGCGCGGCTCAAACGCTGTAAATCAGCCCTGGATCAGGCCACCGCTTCGCGGCTCTGACTGGCGATTTGCTTGTGCCACAAGGTTGGCGCGAGGAACGCCATCGCCAGCAGGCAAGCACCCACCAGCAATACAAAACCACCGTTCCAGCCGAAATGGTCCACCGTGTAGCCCATGGCAGCACTGGCCGCGACCGAGCCGCCCAGGTAGCCAAATAGCCCGGTGAAACCTGCGGCGGTGCCAGCGGCCTTTTTCGGCGCCAGTTCCAGAGCCTGCAAACCGATCAGCATTACCGGGCCGTAGATCAGAAAGCCAATGGAAACCAGGGCGATCATGTCCACGGTCGGGTTGCCGGCCGGGTTCAGCCAGTACACCAGTGTCGCCACGGTCACCAGCGCCATGAACACCATGCCCGTCAGGCCCCGGTTGCCGCGGAAGATTTTGTCCGACATCCAGCCGCACAGTAACGTGCCGGGGATGCCTGCCCACTCATACAAAAAGTACGCCCAGGAGGTTTTATCCACCGTGAAGCCTTTGGCTTCCTTGAGGTAGGTGGGCGCCCAGTCCAGCACGCCGTAGCGCAGCAGGTAAACAAAGACGTTTGCCATGGCGATGTACCAGAGCATTTTGTTGCGCAGCACGTACTTGACGAAGATTTCCTTGGCGCTGAACTCGTTCTCGTGACTGGCGTCGTAGCCTTCCGGGTAATCGTTCTTGTATTTTTCGATCGGCGGCAGGCCTACCGATTGCGGGGTGTCGCGCATGGTCGCGAAGGCAAACAGCGCCACCAGTAGCGCCACGGCCGCCGGTACATAAAACGCCGCATGCCAGTCATTGAACCAGCCCATTCCCAGCAGGAACAACGGCCCAATCAAGCCACCGCCGACGTTATGCGCCACGTTCCAGACGGACACCACACCGCCGCGTTCTTTCTGCGACCACCAGTGCACCATGGTCCGGCCGCTGGGTGGCCAACCCATGCCCTGAGCCCAGCCATTGATGAACAGCAGGATGAACATCATGGTTACGCTGGATGTTGCCCAAGGCGCGAAACCGAAAATGAACATCACCCCCGCCGAGACCAGCAAACCGAATGGCAGGAAATAGCGCGGGTTGGAACGGTCGGACACCAGGCCCATCAGGAACTTCGAAAGCCCGTAGGCGATGGCAATGGCCGACATGGCCAGACCCAACTGACCCCGGGTGTAGCCTTCGTCGATCAGGTACGGCATGGCCAGGGAGAAGTTTTTGCGCAGCAGGTAATAACCGGCGTAGCCGATGAAGATGCCGGCGAAAATCTGCCAGCGAAGGCGTCGGTAGGTGCTGTCTATTTTTTCTTCAGGCAGGGGCGCCTGATGTACGGCAGGACGAAAGAAAGCAAACATTCAAGGGCTCCAGATTCTTGTTATGACTGCGGATGCGAATGTTACAGTTTCGTTACCGAAAATAGCATCGCTTCTCATCACTTAAACAATGGAAATTTCCCTGAATGAATGTTCTTAAATGAACATGTCGCTCAGACATACGCCGATGGCGTTGTAGGAATTGCCTTGTAAGGTCTCTTTACTCCTGCACTCCATCGTTGCGGGACAAGAAAGTAGGAAACGTCCTTCAACCAACACAGAAGTCTCGCCATTCAACTAATGAGCCTCGCTCTTTACCCTTCACGTTTCTGCCGGAGCTGGCATTCAGGTGAGGAACGGTATGAGGGGGTGTGCTGTGATGCTGCTGTGCTTGGGCAGTGCGAGTTGGGCCGCTCAGGTTTTATGGGTGCCCGAGAACAATCCCGAGCCAGCCTCCCCGGCAGCGCAGACGCAAGCCGTGGAATCGTTGGAATTCCATCCGGAGGGCGAGCCGATCGATGCAGACAAATTGGCCGAGGCCTGGGAGTGCTCGGACATCAACGTGCATGGCGCCAACCATGGGTGCAGAAGTTGCGCTCGTTCCATTACACGCGCCGCTACGTGTCCGATGTGTTTTTCGGCAAGTAGATGCCGGGCGCCGGGCGTTTTGCCTTGATTGCCAGATTCAATCGTCACGTGGTCCGCCGCTTTTGGCACGCGGACCGCTTGATCGACTTCAACGCACCTGCACCACCACCTTCCCCACAGCCTTGCGCTGGCCCAGGTCATTGATCGCCTGGGCGGCGTTGCTCAATGGATACACCTGCGAGACCAGTGGCTTGAGCTTGCCTTCGGTGAACCAGCTAAACAATTGCTGGAAGTTGGCGGCGTTGTCCTGGGGTTGGCGTTGGGCGAAGGAGCCCCAGAACACGCCGACCACGGCGGCGCCCTTGAGCAGGGCCAGGTTTACCGGAAGCTCGGGGATGCGTCCGCTGGCAAAGCCGACCACCAATAGCCGGCCGTTCCAGGCGATGGCGCGAATGGCCTGGTCAAACAGATCGCCGCCCACCGGGTCGTAAATCACATCGGCGCCTTGGCCGTCGGTGAGGCGTTTGATTTCATCCTTGAGGCTGGTTTCGCTGTAGTTGATCAGTTCGTCGGCACCGGCAGCCTTGGCCACGGCCAGCTTCTCTGCACTGCTGGCGGCGGCAATCACCCGGGCGCCCATGGCCTTGCCGATCTCCACGGCCGCCAGGCCGACGCCGCCCGATGCGCCGAGCACCAGCAGGGTTTCGCCGGGTTGCAGGTTGGCCCGTTGCTTGAGGGCATGCATCGACGTGCCGTAGGTCATGCTGAAGGCGGCGGCGGTGTTGAAGTCCATGGACGAGGGGATGGGCAACACGTTGTAGCCTGGCACGGCCACCTGTTCGGCAAAGCTGCCCCAGCCGGTCAACGCCATGACCCGGTCACCGACCTTCAGGTGGCTGACCTTTTCGCCCACGGCGCTGATGACGCCCGCTGCTTCGCCGCCGGGGGAAAACGGGAAGGGTGGTTTGAATTGGTATTTGCCCTCGATGATCAGCGTGTCAGGGAAGTTCACGCCGGCGGCATGCACATCCAGCAGCACTTCGTTCTTCTTCGCGACGGGGCTGGCGACGTCTTCCAGCACCAGCGATTCGGCAGGACCGAATTCTTTGCACAGCACGGCTTTCATCAGGGCTATTCCTTTGGGAGTGATGGCCGATAAGTGTAGGTGTGAGAGTCAATGGGTCAACGAGCATGCCCTGCCCTGATAGCCGGCCATAAGCTTGTGCTTGAACGGCGGGTCGGTATGCTGGGCCGCAAACCGTATGAGGAGTCGAATGTGAAAGCGTGGATCATGTTGATGCTGGCCCTGTCGTTGCCTGTGACGGCAATGGCCGAGGAAGCCAAAGAAGGCGAGGCGCCGAAGGTCAGTTACATCACCCTCAGCCCGCCGTTCGTGGGCAACTATGGCTTGGACGGCTCGGCAAAGCTGAGGGTGTACAAGGCCGATGTGGCCCTGCGTGTCACGGGGGATGCCGCCGCTGCGGCGGTGAAGGCCAACGAGCCGCTGATCCGTAATCAGCTGGTTGCGCTGTTCGCCCAACAGACCACCGAGGCCATGAACAATATCGAAGCCAAGGAAAAACTGCGTCAGGAAGCCTTGAAGCAGACCCAGCAGATCATGAACGACGAAACCGGCAAGCCGATGGTGGATGACCTGTTGTTCAATAACCTGATCATTCAATAAACCCGCTCGATCGCAGCCTTTGGCAGTGCCCGGATCCTCAGGCGCTACCCAAGGCTGCTTTTTTTCGTCAAGACGCCAGGCTTTTGCGAAACCGGCCCAGGGCGATTGCGAAGAACAACAGCCCGATCGCCGCCAGTGCCAGCAGGTCTGGCCATACCACGCTAACGCCTGCATCACGGAACAGGATCGCCGCGCTGAGGCTGACGAAATGGGTCGAAGGCGAACCTTGCATCACCCATTGCAACCATTGCGGCATGCTGTCCAGCGGCGTGCTGCCGCCCGACAACAGCAGCATCGGAATGATGACCGGGATCGACAGTAAGCCGAACTGGGGCGTCGAACGGGCAAGGGTGGCGAGAAAAATACCCAGGGCGGTGCTGGCGAACAGGTAGAGCGCAGTCACCAGCAGGAAGAGCAGCATGGAGCCGGCGAGCGGAACGCCCAGTGCGAACTTGACGATGATTTCCAGCGACGCCCAGGTACATAGCACCACCACCAGCATGTTGCTCCAGATTTTCGCCAGCATGATTTCCAAGGCCGTGAGCGGCAGCACCAGCAAGTGATCGAGGGTGCCGTGCTCGCGCTCGCGCAACAGCGCCGTGCCCGTCAGGATGATGGCCAGGATCGTGATGTTGTTGACGATCTGGATCACTGCGAGGAACCAGCCACCTTCCAGATTGGTATTGAACAGCGAACGAGTGGTCAATCTCACGGGCGTTTGTTCGCTCGCTTGTGCCTGGCCGGCATAGGTCGTCAGTTCCTGTTGGAAAATCCGCCCGATGTAGCCGGCTCCCATGAACGCCTGGCTCATGGCCGTGGCATCGACGTTGAGTTGCAGCGTCGGTTCGCGTCCTGCGAGCAGGTCGGCCTGGAAATTGGCGGGCACGTTAATGACGAAGGTGTAGCGGCCATTGTCCATGACCTTGTCCAGTTCGGCGTAGGGCAGTGCCACCGGGCTCTGGAACTCCGGCGGTTGCAGGACCAGGGCCAATTGGCGTGAGAGATGGCTCTGGTCTTCGTCCACTATTGCGACACTGGCGTTGTGCACGCCGATCACCGAACCGGCGGCCGGCATGTAGATCGCCACGGTGAAGGCGTAGCCCAGGAACAGCAACAGAACGGAGTCGTAGCGCAGGCTGGTCAGCTCCTTGAGCCCAAGACGCCAGATATGTGAAAGCGTATGCATCAGGCCTCCTGCTTCTTCAGCATGATCAGGCTGAGCCCGGTGAAACCCAGGAAAAACCCGAACAACGCCAGGCATTGTGGCCATAGCTGGCGCAGATCAAGGGCCTTGGTGAAGGTGCCGACGGCGATGTCGAGGAAGTGCCCGGCGGGAAACAGCTGGCCCATCACCGAGGCTGCACCGTCCAGGGATGAGCGCGGCACGATCAGCCCTGAGAACTGGATGGTCGGGAGGCTGGTGATGATCATGGTGCCGAGGATCGCGGCGATCTGGGTGCGGGTGAATGCCGAGATCAACAGCCCCATGCTGGTGGTCGCCAGCACATAGAGCAGGCCGCCCAACGCCAGCGTCAGGGCGCTGCCCTTGAATGGCACGCCAAACAGCCAGCGGTTCATCGCGGTCAGCAGGGCCAGGTTGATCAGGCTTACCGCCAGGTAGGGCACTTGTTTACCCAGCAGGAACTCCAGGCGGGTCAGCGGCGTAGCGTAGAAGTTGGTGATCGAGCCCAGTTCCTTTTCCCGCACGATGCCCAGCGCCGTCAACATGGCCGGAATGAATGCGAGGATCAGCGCCATGACCCCTGGGCCGATGGCGTTGACGCTGACCACGTCCTGGTTATAACGAAAGCGTGTCTCCAGCTTCGCGCTGGGTTGCCGGGTGGGCGCGCGACTGCTGGATTCAGCCAGTTGCTCAAGGTTGCCCTGGTGCACCGCCTGGACGTAGTTGCGACTGGTCTCGGCCCGAAACGGTATGCCGCCATCCAACCAGGCGCCCACTGTCGGTTGGCGGCCGGCGTAGAGGTCTCGACCGAAGCCGGGGGGGATTTCCAGGGCCAGCTTGATCTCCGAGCGCTGCAAGCGTCGGTGTAGCTCCTTTGCATCGCGGATTATCGGTCGTTCTTCGAAGTAGCGCGAGCTGCGGAACGCCTCCAGGTAGGCACGGCTTTGCGGGCTCTGATCCTGGTCATACACGGCGAAGGCCAGTTTCTCCACGTCGAGGGAAATACCGAAGCCGAAGACCACCATCATGAACAATGCCCCCAGCAGGGCGAATGCCATCCGCACTTTGTCGCGCAGCAACTCCTTGCCCTCCCGGCTGGCGACGGCCCACAGGCGACCGAGGCTCAGGCCGCGCCGGTCCCGGGGCGCGCCGGCGTTCTCAAGGGTCACGGGGGCGGCGTCTTGCTGCGTTTCGCCCTGGGCGTTTTCCAGGCAGGTGACGAACGCGGCTTCCAGCGTCTGACCGCTGAACTGCGCTTGCAAGGCCGCTGGCGTGTCGCAGGCCAGGACCTTGCCGGCGTGCATCAGCGAAATGCGATCGCAGCGCTGGGCCTCGTTCATGAAGTGCGTGGAAAGAAAAATCGTCACACCTTGCTCGCGAGACAACTCGATCAACAGTCGCCAGAAATCATCCCGCGCGGCCGGATCGACGCCTGAGGTCGGCTCGTCGAGGATCAGTACTTCCGGGCGATGCAAAACCGCCACCGCCAAGGACAGGCGCTGCCGCAGGCCCAGTGGTAGCGCCCCGGACGTTTGGTCCGCCAGTTCCTGGAGATTGAAGCGCTGGATAAGCTCATCGATGCGCTGGCGGCTGTCTGTAGTGGGCAGATCGAACAGCTTGGCGTGCAGCTCCAGGTTTTGGCGCACGCTCAGTTCGCCGTAGAGCGAAAAGCTCTGGGACATGAAACCCACCCGCTTGCGGGTGGCGAGGTCCTTGGCGTTGACCGGGTTACCCAGCAGCCGGGCACTGCCTTCGCTGGCGGGGATCAGTCCGGTCAGCACCTTCATGGTGGTGGTCTTGCCGCAACCGTTGGAACCCAGGAAGCCAAAGATTTCACCGCGACCAATCGCGAAGCTGACGTTATCGACGGCGGTGAAATCGCCGAAGCGCAAGGTGAGATCGTGGGCTTGGATGGCAATGTCGGTAGTGTTGGCGGTCCTGGGGGGGATCACCAGCGGTTCGGCGTCATGGCCGCTGCCGCCCTGGAAGTGGGTGAAGGCCGAATCGAGCTTGCCGTCCTGGGTGACCTTGGCCAGCTCCGCACTCAAGCCCTTGGCGATCAAGCGACCGTTGTCGAGCATCAGGCAGTGCTCGAATTGCTCGGCCTCTTCCATGTATGCCGTGGCGACCAGCAGGGTCAGTTGCGGTCTTTGCCGACGCACGCTTTCTATCAGTTCCCAGAAACGTCGCCGGGACAGCGGGTCCACGCCCGTGGTGGGTTCGTCGAGAATCAGCAGATCCGGTTCATGGATCAGCGCACAACACAGGCCGAGCTTTTGTTTCATGCCGCCGGACAGTTTGCCTGCCGGACGGTCGGCAAAACGCTGCAGATCGGTGGCCAGCAGCAAGGTCCCCATGCGTTGTTCGCATTCTGCTCGCGATAGCCCGAACAATGTGCCGAAGAACCGAATGTTCTCGCCTATCGACAGGTCCGGGTAAAGGTTACCCCCCAACCCTTGGGGCATGAAGGCAATGCGTCGGTAGAGAGTCTTGCGATGGCGTCGATCGTCAATCGAGGCGCCGAGCACATCCAGTTGGCCATGCTGGAGCTTCTTCACCCCGGCAATCAGCCCCAGCAGGCTCGATTTGCCGGCACCGTCGGGGCCGATCAGGCCGCAGCGAGTGCCGGCGGGCAGGCTGAAGGCGATATCGCTCAGCGCCACATGCTGGCCGTAGCGATGTTCGAGACCCGAGGCGTGCAATGCCTCGCCGGCGGTGGCGCTCATTGCAAGTTGGCCGGCCAGTCAATGGGCGCCGTGCGCACGTAACCGGCCCCGGGCATACCCGGTTTTGCCTGGGGCACTTCGCCGGGACGGGTCAGGTGCACTTTGACGCGGAACACCAGTTTCTGGCGCTCATCACGGGTTTCGACTTCCTTGGGGGTGAACTGGGATTTGGCCGCGACGAAGCTGACTTTGGCCGGTAGCGGCCGCTCGGGCAAGGCGTCGAGCAACAGTCGCGCTTCATCGCCCACCGCCAGTTTCCCGGCCACCGACGCCGGCAGGTAGAGGTTCATGTACTGGTCGCTCGGATCGATCATCAGCAATACTCGACCGCCGGCGCCGAGCACTTCACCTGGCTCGGCCAGGCGCAACTGGATCACGCCGTCGAGGGGGGCCCGCAAGGTGCTGTCATCTATTTCGCTGGTGAGCTGGGCCACCTGGGCCAGGGTCGCGCCGATGGCCGCATTCGCCGCCGATACCTGGGCCCGGGCGGCGTTGACCGCCGCGTTGGCGGTGTCGACGCGGGCTTGTTGCTGGTCGAGGATCTGGCCGCTGGCGTAACCGCGCTTGAACAGTTCCTGGGTCCGCTTGAGTTCTTGATGGGCGAGCAATTGTTCGCTCTGGCGCAGTTGCACGTTGGCTTCGGTGGCGGCGAGGTTCTGCCGGGCCCGGGTGACTTCGGCTTCGGCCTGGTTGCGCTGGGCCTCCAGGGTGCGGGTGTCCATGCGCGCCAGCACTTGGCCCTTGATGACGTTGTCGCCTTCGTCGACCTGAACGTCGGCCAGGCGCCCGGGTGTCTTGCTGGCGATCTGGACTTCGGTGGCCTCAAGGCGGCCATTGCCCATGCTCAAGCCTTCCGGGAGGCGATCCTGGCGTGACTTCCAATAGCCAAATCCACCGGCGGCCAGCAACAGAGCCATCAAGGCGAAGGCAAAAAAGCGAGAGGTACGATGGTTCGTCGACATGTCCGGCATCCTGCGGCTGTAGCATCGAAGTCTGCAGGATCAGCGACCGACCCCGCTTGATGTCCATCAACTCATCGGCGATCAGCGCAGCGCAATCACCGCTGCCCATTGTTCGGCCGTGACGGGCATCACCGACAGCCGTGAGCCTTTCTGCACCAGCGGCATTTCAGCCAGGGCGGTCTGTTGCTTGAGGTAGTCGAGCTTCAGCACGCGGGGGAATGTTTCGACGTGGGCCACGTCGATCGCGGTCCAGGGGTTTTTATCCGGCCCGGCCTTGGGGTCGAAGTAATGGCTGTCGGGTTCCAGCGCTGTTGGGTCAGGGTAGGCCGCGCGGACGATTCGGCCGATCCCGGCAATGCCTGGCTCCGGGCAACTGGAGTGGTAGAAAAAGAACGCATCGCCCACCGCCATGGCCCGCAAGAAATTGCGCGCCTGGTAGTTGCGCACCCCATCCCATCGCGCCTGGTCGAGCTTCTGCAGATCCTGGATGGACAATTCGTCGGGCTCGGATTTCATCAGCCAATAGGCCATGATTTCTACTCCTGGGCGGTAATGATAAAAAAAGTTCAGCGATCTTATGACAAACCGACAGTCGGTTGACGCCAGCATTTGCGTGTTGCTGAAGGTTGCCGCAAAATGCCGGCCTTCCAAGCTTTACGCTGCTGCACGGCCAATAAGAAAACCGCTGCTGTCATCGTGTGTGATATGCCTTGAGGGGGGCAATCGATGAAACGCAAACCGGATTTGTTGTGGATCTTGGTCATTCTGTTCGGCCTGGGGGTCGTTACCACGGGATACGCCCAGAGTCTGTGGGCCAGCAAGACCGATACACCGATGGAAATCACCCAGCCCGCGCCTTCGCTCAAACGCTGAGCCGGTCTAGCGGACGCCGCTGTTTCCCTGCGGCGTCTACCCCGCGATATACCAATGCCGGTCGCTGACCGTTCCCTGCAGCGGCACGTCCCAGCTCGCCTGCGCCAACCGTTCGACTTTCTGACATTCATGGGCCAGTCCCAGCAGTGTCGGCTTGCGCCATTGCTTGCGTCGCGCCAGATACGCCAGGCTGCGGTCATAAAAGCCACCGCCCATGCCCAGCCGACCTCCCGCATCGTCAAACCCCACCAGCGGCAATAGCACCAGGTCCAGAGTCCAGACCTTGCGTTGCCGGGCGATGTTCATCCGCGGCTCCAGAATACGAAAACGATTGGGCCGCAGCTTTTCGCCGGGGCGGATGCGCTGGAACACCATCTTGGTCTGCGGCCATGGGCTCAGTACCGGCAGATAAGTGGCCTTGCCCCGGCGCTGAGCGGCGCGCAGCAACAGGCGCGGGTCGATCTCGCCATCGTTGGGCAGGTACAGGGCGATGTGTCTTGCCCGGCGAAACAGCGGGTGCTGGGCCAGTTGCCTATAGAGCCCGCGAGCGGCTTCACGCTGCTGGGCAGGTGTCAGGGCGCGACGAGCCTGGCGTAGCAGGCGGCGGAGTTGCGGGCGCGGCAGCAGCGCGGGTTCGGTCATATCGATATTTCACGCAATCGGAGGCGACAGCACAGCGTAACCGCAAAACAGCGCGCTCAGAAATGCCTGCGCCAGACACAACAATGCCAGTCTTGATGACTGGCATTGTGAGAATCAGGCTCCCCGGATGAACCGCTGTCGGCTTAGCCCTTGAACCCGAAAGTTCAAGGTGGAAGTTGCAGGGGGCGTTAAGGCTTTCCGTCAAGCGGACATGCACACCGGCCCCAACGTGCAACTCCCGTGGTTGTGCGTATCGGCTCAGGGACATCACCAACTGGCAAGCACCCCAGGGAGTGACGCAAGTATACCCCAGGCAGCCTCGCGAATCAGCCCTTGCTGACGTCCGGGTCGGTGGCCAGTACCAGATCCACCCGATCGAGCAGGTCGCGCACCTGTTCACGGGTCGAGCCGCTGACTTGCACGTCCGGCGTATCCTGGCGGTGCAACAGCTCGTGGGTGATGTTCAAGGCAGCCATTACAGCAATGCGGTCGGCGCCGATGACTTTGCCGCTGCTGCGGATCTCGCGCATCTTGCCGTCCAGGTAACGGGCGGCGCTTACCAGGTTGCTGCGCTCTTCCTGGGGACAGATGATCGAATATTCTTTATCGAGGATCTGCACGGTTACGCTATTGCTTGAACTCATGAGTCTTGCTCCAGGGCCTTGAGGCGCGAAATCATCGATTCGACCTTACGCCGGGCGATTTCGTTTTTTTCAATGAGGTGCGCGCGTTCCTCGCGCCAGGTCTTTTCCTGAGCTAATAGGAGTCCGTTTTGGCTCTTAAGTTGCTCGACCCGCTCAATTAGCAATTCGAGTCTGGCCATCAGCGCTTGCAGGTCGGTGTCTTCCATTGTGTCCACTGAAGATTGTGTCTGATGGGGATAGGGTCGCACAGCCTCTGATAGTCTTGGCGAGTCTGTCGATGTAGGATACAAGGCCTCCATTCTAGACATAGCGCCGTCTGGCGCCTAGCTGCCCATGCCCATTCAGAATTCCCCGTATCAAGCGTTTGCCACCCTGCTGAGCACCAGCGGTCATCCTGTCTCGCCTGCTGAACTGCATGGCCTGTTGCTTGGGCGCAGTTGCGCCGGCGCCGGCTTCGATGCCGACGGCTGGCTGGCTGACGCCGCCGAGTTGCTGGAAGGCGAGCCGGCGGACAACGTGCGCAATGCGCTCATCGGCCTGCAGGAAATGGTCAAGGGTGAGTTGACCAGCGATGACATGACCGTCGTCCTGCTGCTGCCTACCGATGACGCTCCGCTGGCCGAACGCGCCGCAGCGCTGGGCCAGTGGTGCCAGGGCTTCCTCGCCGGCTTCGGCCTGACCCGCCGCGAATATGCGTTGAGTGACGAGGCCAAGGAAGTATTGCAAGACCTGGCGGCGATCTCTCAGGTCCAGGACGCCCTGGAAGAATCCGATGACGGTGAAAGCGACTACATGGAAGTGATGGAGTACCTGCGGGTCGCGCCATTGCTGCTGTTCACCGAAACCAAGAAAACCGCTGAACCGGCCGCCAAGCCGTCCTTGCACTGATTGCTTGAAAGGGAACACCGTCTGCCCATGATTCATATCCCGAAATCGGAATACAGCCGTCGCCGCAAGGCCCTGATGGCGCAGATGGAACCCAACAGCATCGCAATCCTGCCCGCCGCCGCCGTTGCCATCCGCAACCGCGACGTCGAGCACGTTTACCGCCAGGACAGCGACTTTCAATACCTCAGCGGCTTCCCCGAGCCGCAAGCGGTGATCGTGCTGATGCCCGGCCGGGCCCATGGCGAATACATCCTGTTCTGCCGCGAACGCAACGCCGAGCGGGAGTTGTGGGATGGCCTGCGAGCCGGCCAGGAAGGGGCGATGCGTGACTATGGCGCCGACGATGCATTTCCCATCACCGACATCGACGACATCCTGCCGGGCCTGATCGAGGGCCGTGACCGGGTGTATTCGGCCATGGGCAGCAACCCGGAATTCGATCGGCACCTGATGGAGTGGATCAACGTGATTCGCTCCAAGGCCCATCTCGGTGCCCAGCCGCCGAACGAATTCGTTGCCCTGGATCATCTGCTGCACGACATGCGCCTGTATAAATCGGCGGCAGAGGTGAAGGTGATGCGCGAAGCGGCGCGGATTTCCGCCCAGGCGCACATCCGGGCCATGCAGGCCGCGCGCACGGGGTTGTACGAATACAGCCTGGAGGCCGAGCTGGATTATGAGTTCCGCAAGGGCGGGGCGAAAATGCCGGCCTACGGGTCGATCGTCGCGGCGGGTCGCAACAGCTGCATCCTGCATTACCAGCAGAACGACGCACTGCTCAAGGACGGCGACCTGGTATTGATCGACGCCGGTTGTGAAATCGACTGCTACGCCAGTGATATCACCCGTACCTGGCCAGTCAGCGGCAAGTTTTCGCCCGAGCAGAAGGCGATCTACGAAGTGGTGCTGGCCGCCCAGGAAGCGGCGTTCGCCGAAATTGCGCCGGACAAACACTGGAACCAGGCCCACGAAGCAACAGTGCGAGTCATTACCGAAGGGCTGGTGCGCCTGGGCCTGCTGGAGGGCGAAGTGGACGAGTTGATCGCCAGCGAAGCCCACAGGGCCTTCTACATGCACCGCGCCGGCCACTGGCTGGGCATGGACGTGCACGACGTTGGCGAGTACCGGGTCGGCGGCGAATGGCGGGTACTGGAAGTCGGTATGACGTTGACCGTGGAGCCGGGCATCTACATCGCCCCGAACAACCGCAACGTAGCGAAAAAATGGCGCGGCATTGGCGTGCGCATCGAGGATGACGTGGTAGTGACCAAAACCGGTTGTGAAATCCTGAGTCACGGCGTACCCAAGACGGTCGCCGAAATCGAGGCCCTGATGGCCGCCGCCCGGGCTGATGCGGCATGAGCCGGGTCAATCTGGCGATCGTCGGCGGTGGCCTGGTAGGCGCGAGCCTGGCCCTGGCCCTGCAAGCCGGCGCCAAGGCCCGGGGTTGGAAGATCATGCTGATCGAACCCTTCGCCCCCGGCGATGCCTGGCAGCCGAGCTACGATGCCCGTTCCTCGGCCTTGTCGTTCGGGTCCCGGCAGATTTATCAACGCCTGGGTATCTGGCAGGAAGTTTCTCGTCGCGCCGAGCCGATCAAGCAGATCCACGTGTCTGATCGCGGGCGATTTTCCACGGCGCGGTTGTCGGCCATGGAAGAAGGGGTGCCGGCCCTGGGGTATGTGGTGGAAAACGCCTGGCTCGGCCAGTGCCTGTGGCAAGGGCTGGACACCGAAGTGGTCAGTTGGCACTGTCCGGCACAAGTCACCCGGATGGAGCCCATGGTCGGCGGCTATCGCCTGACGCTCGATGACGAAACCACCTTGGAATGCGACCTTGCCGTGCTGGCTGACGGTGGTCGTTCCAGCCTGCGCGAACAGCTGGGTATTGGCGTGCGCAATCGACCTTATGGGCAGAGCGCGCTGATTGCCAACATCACACCCGGCGAAGCCCACAACGGCATGGCCTTCGAGCGCTTCACCGACGACGGCCCGATGGCCTTGTTGCCGCTGCCGGAGAACCGTTGCGCGCTGGTCTGGACCCGTCAGGGCATGGATGCGCAACGTCTGGCGGCCCTGGATGAGCGCAGCTTTCTCAGCGAATTGCAGGGCGTGTTCGGTTATCGCCTGGGCACCCTGAAACAGGTTGGCGCTCGGCATCTTTATCCGTTGGCGCTGGTGGAAGCCGAAGAACAGGTCCGCCCGCATCTGGCGATCCTGGGCAACGCGGCCCACAGTCTGCATCCGATTGCCGGCCAGGGGTTCAATCTGTCCCTGCGCGATGCCCAGGCCCTGGCCGACGCCTTGCTCGACAGCGACAGCGCGCCGGGGGATTTCGCCGTGCTGCAAGCCTATCGCGAGCGTCAGCGGATGGATCAGACGCTGACCGTCGGGTTTTCCGACCAGGTTACGCGGCTGTTCAGCAGCAACCTGCCGCTGGTGTCCCTGGGCCGCAACCTTGGCCTGCTGGGGCTCGACCTGCTGCCTCCGGCCAAGCGCTGGTTCGCCCGCCAGGCCATGGGGTTGGGGACGCGTCCCGATGCGTGAGGCTTGGTTCGATCATTTTTCTCATGGGCGACTCATGTCGCCAGCACAACAGGCTTAAAGCATGGAATTGCGTGCAGATCTGCTGATTGTCGGCGCCGGAATGGTCGGCAGCGCCCTGGCGCTGGCGTTGCAGGGTAGTGGCCTGCAAGTGCTGTTGCTCGACGGCAGCCCGATGAGCGTCAAACCCTTCGATCCCCAGGCTGCCTTCGAACCCCGGGTCAGTGCATTGTCGGCGGCGAGCCAGCGGATCCTTGATCGTCTTGGGGTCTGGGACGGCATTATCGCCCGGCGCGCCAGTCCTTATACCAACATGCACGTCTGGGATGGCAGCGGCACCGGGCAGATCCATTTCTCGGCGGCCAGCCTGCATGCCGAGGTCCTGGGGCACATCGTCGAAAACCGCGTCGTGCAGGATGCCCTGCTGGACCGCCTGCATGACTGTGATCTGGGCCTGCTGGCCAACGCGCGGCTTGAGCAGATGCGCCGCTCCGGCGATGACTGGTTGCTGACCCTGGCCGATGGCCGCACCCTGCGGGCACCGCTGGTGATCGCCGCCGACGGTGCGAACTCCGCCGTGCGTCGCTTGACGGGGGTTGCCACCCGGGAATGGGATTACCTGCACCACGCCATCGTAACCAGTGTGCGCAGCGCCCGGCCTCATCGGATGACCGCATGGCAGCGCTTTACCGATAACGGTCCCTTGGCATTCCTGCCACTGGAGCGCGACGGCCTGCACGACTGGTGCTCGATCGTCTGGTCCACCACCCCTGGCGAGGCTCAGCGGTTGATGGCGCTTGAGGAAGCGGATTTCTGCAACGAGCTGGAGCGGGCCTTCGAGGGGCAACTGGGGAAGGTGCTGAGCGCCGATTCGCGCTTGTGCGTACCGCTGCGCCAGCGCCATGCCAAGCGCTACGTGGCCGAAGGGCTGGCGCTGATCGGCGATGCGGCCCACACCATCCATCCGCTGGCCGGACAGGGGGTGAACCTGGGTTTCCTGGATGCCGCCGTCCTGGCCGAAGTGCTGTTGCAGGCGGCCGGGCGCGGTGAACGGCTGGCGGACGTGAAGGTACTGAGCCGCTACGAACGCCGACGCATGCCCCATAACCTGGCGCTGATGGCCGCGATGGAAGGGTTTGAGCGGCTGTTCCAGGCCGATCCGTTGCCGGTGCGTTGGCTGCGTAATACCGGGCTGAAACTGGTGGACGGTCTGCCCGAGGCCAAGGCGTTGTTCGTACGTGAGGCGTTGGGGTTGACCGGGGATTTGCCGGATTTGGCCAAGGTCTGAGAGATGGGTTGGGGCTTATGGCCCTATCGCGGGCAAGCCTTGCTCCCACCAGCTCTTGCTTCCACAGGGGCAATGTGGGACGAGCTGTTGTGGGAGCACGGCTTGCCCGCGATAACGGACGCAAAAACACAGCACCTCTCATAGTCGCAACATTTTGAAACGTGTCTGGACACTGTTCGATTGAGAAGGCAAATGTGAGTCTTTATCATTCGCGCACTTATAACAATCGAGAGACCGCTCCCATGTTGGCACCCAAGCGTCTGCTGTCCGTCCTCGCCTTGACCCTGATCAGCGCTACCGCCGCCCAGGCTGCCGATGAGGTAGTGGTCTACTCCTCGCGTATCGATGAGCTGATCAAGCCGGTTTTCGATGCCTACACCAAAAAGACGGGCGTCTCGGTGAAGTTCATCACCGACAAGGAAGCGCCATTGATGCAGCGGATCAAGGCCGAGGGTGAAAACGCCACCGCCGACCTGCTGTTGACCGTCGATGCCGGCAACCTCTGGCAGGCCGAGCAGATGGGGATTCTCCAACCGTTTACTTCCAAGGTGATCGACGCCAACATCCCGGCCCAATACCGCGCGTCTTCCCACGCCTGGACCGGCCTGAGCCTGCGGGCGCGGACCATTGTCTACTCCACCGACCGGGTCAAACCGAGCGAACTGACCACCTATGAAGCCCTGGCGGGTAAAGAGTGGGAAGGCCGCCTGTGCCTGCGCACTTCGAAGAAGGTCTACAACCAGTCCCTGACCGCCACCCTGATCGAAACCCACGGCGCGGAAAAAACCGAAGAAATCATCAAGGGCTGGGTCAAGAACCTGTCCACCGATGTGTTCTCCGATGACACGGCACTGCTTGAAGCCATCAATGCCGGGCAGTGCGACGTCGGTATCGTCAACACTTACTACTTCGGTCGCCTGCACCAGCAGAAGCCGGACCTGAAGGTCAAGCTGTTCTGGCCGAACCAGGCCGACCGTGGCGTGCACATCAATCTCTCGGGCATCGGCCTGACCAAGTACGCACCGCACCCGGAAGCCGCGAAGAAACTGGTGGAGTGGATGACCACGCCTGAAGCCCAGAACATCTTTGCCGACGTGAACCAGGAGTTCCCGGCCAATCCGAACGTGGAGCCTTCCAAGGAAGTCGCCGCCTGGGGCAAGTTCAAGGCTGACACCCTGCCGGTTGAAGTGGCGGGTAAACGCCAGGCCGAAGCTATCCGCTTGATGGATCGCGCTGGCTGGAACTAAAAAAGCACTCAAGATCGCAGCCTGCGACAGCTTCTACAGGGGATCGCGTTCCAATGTAGAAGGTGGCGCAGGCTGCGATCTTTTTTTTGCGGTTTAATAGGCGTTTGCTGACTGCCCCGAGATTCCCCCTTGACCCACCCCGTCCAACGCCGCTGGTACCCTCTGGTTTTTGCTATCGCCGCGCTGGTGCTGTTGCCCTTGAGCGTCCTGCTGCTGTCCTGGCAAAACATCGATCAGCAAATCTGGTCCCACCTGTGGGATACCCAGATGCCACGCTTGTTGGGCAACACCCTGACGCTGATTGTCGGTGTGGGTTGTCGGTGTAACGTTGCTGGGCGTCAGCCTTGCCTGGCTCACCAGCCTGTGTGAGTTCCCCGGGCGACGCTGGCTCGACTGGGCGTTAATGTTGCCGTTTGCGATTCCGGCCTACGTGCTGGCGTTTGTCTTCGTGGGCCTGCTGGACTTTGCCGGTCCAGTGCAGACATTGATGCGCGAATGGTTCGGCAGCAACCTGCGCCTGCCCCGGGTACGCTCCACCGGCGGGAGTGATCCTGGTGCTGGTCCTGGTCTTTTACCCTTACGTTTATTTGCTGGCGCGAAGTGCGTTCCTGGCCCAAGGCAAGGGATTGATGGAAGCGGCCCGGGTGCTCGGGCAGTCGCCGTGGCAGGCGTTCTGGCGAGTGGCGTTGCCGGTGGCCCGACCGGCCATTGGTGCCGGCGTGGCGCTGGCGTTGATGGAAACCCTGGCGGATTTCGGCGCGGTGTCGGTGTTCAACTTCGACACCTTCACCACGGCCATCTACAAAACCTGGTACGGCTTCTTCAGCCTCTCCAGCGCCGCGCAACTGGCCAGCCTGTTGCTGCTGGCGGTGATGCTGGTGCTTTACGGCGAACGCCGCGCCCGAGGCGCCCAGCGGGCGAGCAACGAGCGACCCCGGGTCAAGGCGCTTTATCACTTGCGCGGTCTCAAGGCGGTGGCGGCCAGCGGCTGGTGCGCCCTGGTGTTTGCCTGCGCATTTGTTATTCCGATGCTGCAACTGCTGGTGTGGTTCTGGCAGCGTGGCCGGTTCGATCTGGATGAGCGTTATGCCGGGCTGATCGTCCATACCCTCTATCTGGGTGGGCTGGCGGCACTGGTCACCGTTTGCGTCGCCTTGCTGTTGGCCTTCGCTCGGCGTCTGGCGCCGACCCGTCCCATTCGCGCCGGTGTTGGCCTGGCGAACCTGGGCTACGCCTTGCCCGGTTCGGTGCTGGCGGTATCGATCATGCTTGCCTTCAGCTATCTGGACCGCGAACTGGTCATCCCCCTGTCAACGCTACTTGGCGGTGCCGGCAAACCGTTGCTGTTGGGCAGCCTGTCGGCCCTGCTGCTGGCCTATCTGGTGCGCTTTTTGGCCGTGGCCTACGGTCCACTGGAAAGCAGCCTCGCGCGAATCCGTCCTTCTTTGCCTGAGGCAGCACGCAGCCTTGGGGTCAGTGGGCCGCGACTGTTTTTCAAAGTGTATCTGCCGTTGCTGTTGCCGGGCACCTTGAGTGCGGCGTTGCTGGTGTTCGTCGATGTGCTCAAGGAAATGCCCGCGACCCTGCTGATGCGCCCGTTTGGCTGGGACACGCTGGCGGTGCGGATCTTTGAAATGACCAGTGAAGGGGAGTGGGCCCGGGCCGCGTTACCGGCGCTGACCCTGGTGCTGGTGGGGTTGTTGCCGGTCATCGGATTGATACGACGCTCGGCCCATCGAAACAGCTAGGTGTCAGTCCTACATCATGCGGCTACAATGCGCGGCATTCGGTGCGGTCCGTCTGTCGGACCGGGCAACTGATAGCGTCTGAAAACGTTTTTGGCGTTCACGCTGTGCAGTGCTCGTCCGCACCTTCGCCAATCCCGGAAGGAGACACCCATGGGACAGCGTACGCCTCTGTATGACCTTCATCTCGCCCTCGGCGCGAAGATGGTCGATTTTGGCGGTTGGGATATGCCTTTGCATTACGGCTCGCAGGTTGAGGAGCACCATCAGGTGCGTCGCGACTGCGGTGTGTTCGATGTATCCCACATGACCGTTATCGATGTCGCCGGTCCCCAGGCCAAGGTCTGGTTGCAGCGCTTGCTGGCCAACGATGTCGATCGCTTGCAGGACACGGGACGTGCCTTGTACAGCACCATGCTTAACGAGCGCGGCGGCATAGTCGACGACATGATCATTTATCGGGTCGAGCACGGCTATCGGCTGGTCTTCAACGCCTCGACCCGCGATCAGGACCTGGCCTGGATGCAGGCACAGCTTGGTGAATACGATGTGCACCTGCTTGAACGCCCCGAACTGGCAATGCTGGCGATCCAGGGCCCCCAGGCCCGGCACAAGATTGCCGAACTGGTTTCGCAATCGCGCGGCCAACTGATCCAGCAACTCAAGCCTTTCGAAGGCCGTGCCGACGGTGACTGGTTCATCGCCCGTACCGGCTACACTGGCGAAGATGGCCTGGAAATCGTCCTGCCTGCCCACGAAGCCCCGAGTTTTTTCAATGATCTGGTGGGCGCCGGCATTTCTCCCATCGGCCTTGGCGCTCGCGATACCTTGCGCCTGGAAGCTGGCATGAACCTGTATGGCCAGGACATCCACCAGGACGTTTCTCCGCTGGCCTCGAACATGGCCTGGAGCATCGCCTGGGAACCGGCGAGCCGTCAGTTCATCGGGCGCAGTGCTCTGGAAGCCGAGCTGGCCGGCGGTGTACAGCAAAAACTGGTGGGCCTGGTGCTGGAAGAACGCGGCGTTCTGCGCGCTCATCAGGTGGTCCGCATCGCCGATGTTGGCGAAGGGGAGATCACCAGTGGTAGTTTTTCTCCTACGCTTAGCAAGTCAATTGCCTTGGCACGCGTTCCGATGGCCACCGCCGATCGTGCCGAGGTAGAAATTCGTGGTAAGTGGTACCCGGTACGAGTGGTCAAGCCGACCTTCGTCCGCCATGGCAAAACCCTGATCTAACCTTTTGCGGCGGGCCGCTGGCCGCTGACACTTCTCTTGAGGACACAGAGTATGAGTTTTATCCCTACCGATTTGCATTTTGCCGAAAGCCACGAGTGGGCGCGCCTGGAAGCTGACGGTACCGTCACCGTGGGCATCAGCGATCATGCGCAGGAAGCTCTGGGTGATGTGGTGTTTGTCGAACTGACCGAGGTCGGTAAGGTTTATTCCGCGGGTGACCAGGCCGGTGTGGTGGAGTCGGTAAAAGCCGCTTCCGACATCTACTCGCCGATCAGTGGCGAAGTGATCGCAATCAACGAAGACGTGGGCGGTTCACCGGAACTGCTGAACTCCGATCCCTACGGTGCATGGATCTTCAAGCTCAAGCCAAGCGACAAGGCCGAGCTGGACAAGCTGCTTGATGCAGCAGGCTACAAGGCCGCTATCGGCGAATAAGCAACAAACCTGTGGGAGCGAGCCTGCTCGCGATGGCTGTGGGTCAGTCAATATGGTTGCCACTGATCCACCGCCATCGCGAGCAGGCTCGCTCCCACAGGTTTTAAGTGCCTTGGAGAGAATTGCCAGGCAAAAAAATGCCGCTCAATCGAGCGGCATTTTTTATCGGTCTGGAATCAGTCCTGGGCGACGGCGTTTTTCGCCAGGATCGCGTTGGCCAGCTCCATGTCGGTGGCCTGCAAGCCCGGGTTGTCGGCACGGACTTTCTGCATCGCAGCTTCCAGGTATGGACCACGGATACCGCCGTCGCTGGCAACGAAGCTGCCGGCGTCGTCCTGAGCGGCGACGATCAGCTTGTTATCCTTGAAAGTCAGGTAGGTGGAACCGGTGGTTGCACCGGACGAGATGACGTTACGCCAAAACGTGTCGGCCATTGCCGAGCCGACAGGAAGAGCAAGCAAGGCCAAGGTCGCGACAGCAAGTTTGAGACGCATGATAGGTGACTCCACTGGGTTAACTATGACTTTGGATAACCAACTCCTCGATTGAGTTCCATGACGTCTCAGTCAGCCCGTTCTACCAGCAGCACCGCGCCTTCCTGTGCCACCACCCTGACCCGCGTGCCCACGGGCGACTCGGGCCCCTTGGCCAGCCAGACACTGTCCGCCACCTTGATCTTGCCGCGTCCATCGATAATCGCTTCATGAATCTGAAAGACCTTGCCGATCAGTTCCTGCCCGCGCAGGTTCAGGAGCGGTTGATCGCTTTGGCGTACTGCGCTGCGCTGGCGTCGCCACCAGTACAGTGCTGTCGCGATGGCGAAAAGGCCGAACAACAGGAACTGCATTTCCCACGGCATCTGCGGCAGGATGAACGTGAGCACGCCGACCGCGGCGGCGGCTATGCCGATCCACAGTAGGTAGCCGCCGGCGCCAAACACTTCGAGGATCAGCAGGATGACGCCCAGCGCCAGCCAGTCCCAGTACGATAGTTGTTGCAGGAACACCCACATATTGGCGCCTCAGGCTTTCTTGCTGTCGAAGGTGGCCTTGACGATCTCACCGATGCCACCAACCGCTCCGATGACCTGACTGGCTTCCAGCGGCATCAGGATCACTTTGCTGTTGTTGGCCGACGCCAGGCGGCCCAGCGCATCAATGTATTTTTGCGCGACGAAGTAGTTCACGGCCTGGACGTTGCCGTCTGCGATTGCCTGGGATACCACCTGGGTGGCCAGCGCTTCGGCTTGCGCTTGACGCTCGCGGGCCTCGGATTCCAGGAACGCGGCCTGGCGGCTGCCCTCTGCCTCGAGGATTTGCGCCTGCTTCTTGCCCTCTGCGGTGAGAATCGCCGACGCTCGCAAGCCCTCGGCTTCCAGGATTTGGGCACGCTTGATGCGTTCGGCTTTCATCTGCCCTGACATGGCGGCCATCAGGTCGGCCGGTGGGCTGATGTCCTTGATCTCGATCCGGGTGATCTTGATGCCCCACGGTGCTGTAGCTTCATCGACAGTGCGCAGCAGTTTTTCATTGATGCCATCACGCTGGCTCAGCATCGCGTCCAGCTCCATGGACCCCAACACGGTGCGGATATTGGTTTGCAGCAGATTGCGGATCGCGTGCTCGAGGTTGTTGACCTCGTACGCAGCCTGGGCGGTATTGACCACTTGGAAGAAGCACACTGCGTCGATCTGTACCGTGGCGTTGTCGGCGGTAATGACTTCCTGAGGTGGGATGTCCAGTACGCTTTCCATGACATTGATCTTGCGGCCGATGCGATCCATCACTGGGATGATGATGTTCAAGCCGGGCTTGAGGGTGTTGGTGTAGCGGCCGAACCGCTCGACAGTCCATTGGTAGCCCTGGGGCACGACCTTGAAGCCCATGAATAGGATGGCGACCACGAGGCCGATAAAAAGTAAAAGTACGCTACCGATCTGCATGACTGTTCCCTGTTCTGATTGAAAATGACTTGCGCGCCCTGAGTGTAGGGCAAACGGCCATTGTCATCACTCAGTGGGAGCAAAGCTTGCTCGCGATGCAGGCGCCATGCTTCCTTGGGAGACCGCGTCATTTTCATCGCGGGCAAGCCTTGCTCCCACAGCCTCTCCCCACAGCTACTTCTGCTCGCTCTGCGGGGTCACGCGCAGGACTTCCTCAACGGTCGTCAGCCCTGCGGCGACTTTTTGTGCGCCCGATAACCGCAAGCTGCGCATCCCTTCCTTGAATGCCTGGCGACGCACCGCCAGCAGGTCGGTGTCGGGGTGAATCAAGCCTTTGACGCTGTCGGTCAGTTGCATGATTTCGTAAACCCCGGCGCGGCCGCGATAGCCGGTGTCACGGCATTCCAGGCAGCCGACGGCCTGTTGGGCATTGGCCGGCAACGGGGCCTGCCAGGGGCGTGTCAGGGTCTGCCAATCGTCTTCATCCAGGGTCAGAGGGGCCTTGCAGTGCGGGCACAGCGTGCGTACCAGGCGCTGGGCCATGACGCCGAGCACCGTGGCCTTGATCAGGTAATGGGGCACGCCTAGCTCCAGCAAGCGACTGATGGCGCTCGGTGCATCGTTGGTGTGCAGGGTCGAGAGGACGAGGTGTCCGGTGAGCGCCGCCTGGATCGCCATTTCAGCGGTTTCCAGATCGCGGATCTCGCCGATCATGATGATGTCCGGGTCTTGCCGCATCAACGCACGCACGCCGGCGGCGAAGGTCAGGTCGATGTTGTGCTGCACCTGCATCTGGTTGAAGGACGCCTCGACCATTTCAATCGGGTCCTCGATGGTGCAAAGGTTTACCTCTGGCGTCGCCAGCTTCTTGAGGGTGGTGTAGAGGGTGGTGGTCTTGCCCGAACCGGTGGGGCCGGTCACCAGGATGATGCCGTTGGGCTGACGGGTCATGTCTTGCCAGCGGCGCAGGTCATCGGCGGAGAAGCCGAGCTGGTCGAAGTCCTTGAGCAGTACTTCGGGATCGAAGATCCGCATGACCATTTTTTCGCCAAACGCCGTGGGCAGCGTCGACAGGCGTAATTCCACTTCGCCACCGTCCGGAGTCTTGGTCTTGACCCGACCGTCCTGGGGCTTGCGCTTTTCCGCGACGTTCATCCGCCCCAGGCTCTTGAGGCGACTGATGATCGCCATCGTCACCTGCGGCGGGAACTGATAGACGGTGTGCAGCACCCCATCGATGCGAAAGCGCACCGTGCCCTGCTCGCGACGCGGTTCGATGTGGATATCGCTGGCACGTTGCTGGAAGGCGTATTGGAACAGCCAGTCGACAATGTTGACGATATGGGCGTCGTTGGCGTCCGGCTCCTGATCGCTGGCGCCCAGGTTGAGCAGTTGTTCGAAGTTGCTCAGATTGCTCGGTTGTTGATCGACCGTAGTGGCACCGCTGACCGATTTGGCCAGGCGATAGAACTCCACGCTCAGGCGCTGGATATCCACCGGGTTGGCAACGACCCTCTGAATTGGCAGCTTGAGTACATGGGTCAGGTCCGCTTCCCAACTGCTGACGTAAGGCTGGGCGCTGGCCACCGTGACTGCGTCGCGGTCTACAGCCACCGCGAGAATCTTGTGGCGCTGGGCAAAGGCGTAGGACATCAGCGGCGTGACGGCCGCCACGTTGATTTTCAGCGGGTCGATGCGCAGGTAGGGCTGGCCGGCCTGCTGCGACAGCCAGAGGGTCAGGCTTTCCAGGTCCAGGCGCTTGCCGGGGCGGCTGAGATCGTCCAGATGCTGGTTGGCGATGAACTCCAGTGGGTGCAGCTGGGCGCTGACGCTATGGCGCCGGCGCGCATTGAGTGCGGTTTCGGCGCAGTCCTGGCTGATGAAGCCCTGGGCGACCAATTGGCGCAGCAGATCATTGAGGTCCAGCCAGCGGTCCTGAGTGGCGTGTTTGGTGGACATGCGGGTTCCTATTGGACAATTGCAGCAAAGCCGCGATACAGACGCTTCGGCGTCCTCGCTCGGTCTGCAAAAGAATAGTCCCGACACTATGGACCGTTGGGCCACTACCCGACCAATGCGTTTCGAATTCTTGCCGGCAGCCGTTCAGCCTGCCGCCTGGGCCGGCTCAAGGCGCGCACTGTCAGCGTCTTGCAGGTCCACGGAGCACACGCTGATCAGGTTACGTAATTTTTCAGCGAGCACTTGGGCACGGTGCCAGCTCAACCCGTCCATGAGGATCTCCATCGACAGCAGATCGTCGTCGCGTTCGACGTGGACCTGCCGGGGTGTCAGGCCTTGCAAGGCAAACAGATTCAGCGCCCGGCACAGCAGATCCGGTTCGGCTTCGGCCCGCAGATGGTAGTGGGCGCGACAATGGCGATTCTGGGCGTGCCAGACATCGGGTCGGTTGGAGGTGACGGCTTCGAGAGGGGGCATGGACGGTCTCCGGGGATGTGGAGAAATGTTTACATGCGCGACGGGGTATTTCTTATCTAATATGAATGATTATTCAGATCCGGTGAATCGTATGATTCTGGATTAAGCCTAGAAGAGGTTTATTTATGCACGGAGAGTTGGACGGCTACGACCGCAGGATCCTGGCGCTGCTCCAAGAGGATGCTTCGCTGTCCAGCGCGCAGATCGCCGAACAGGTGGGCTTGTCCCAATCACCCTGCTGGCGGCGGATTCAACGGATGAAGGAGGAGGGGATTATTCGCGGTCAGGTGACCTTGCTCGATCGCAAGAAAATCGGCCTCAACACGCAGATATTCGCCGAAATCAAACTCAACGCGCACGGACGTTCGAACTTCACCGAGTTCACCGAAGCCATTCGCGGCTTTCCCGAGGTGCTGGAATGCTACGTGCTGATGGGGTCGGTGGATTTCCTGCTGCGCATCGTCACGGCGGACATCGAGGCGTATGAACGCTTCTTCTTCGAAAAGCTGTCGATGGTGCCGGGGATCCAGGAAGTGAACTCGATTGTGGCGCTGTCGGAGATCAAATCGACGACGAGTTTGCCGGTGGTGCGCTGAGCTTGTTTTTGCGGTGTTTGTGCTGGCCCCCATCGCGAGCAGGCTCGCTCCCACATGGGATCTCTGTTCGCCGAAGATCCATTGTGGGAGCGAGCCTGCTCGCGATGGCGATGTTACAGGCGCAGCAAAGTCTTCCAGGCCCGATTCTGATAAACCGCGATCGCCTGTTGCTTGCGCGCTTCCAGGGCTTCTTCGGTAATCGGTTCGTTGGCCAGTTGCGCCAGTTTGTTCAGCTCACCGTAGAGGCGGTCCATCTCCGGGATTTCCAGCACATGGCGAGCGTGGTGCAGCCAGGCCTGGATGCGTTCAATGCGCGGCAGCTGTTCGGCCAGGTCTTCCGGCTGTTGCTGATAGCGTTGCAGTTGCAGCGACGAGGACTCTTCGCCCAGCAGGCGCGGCAGCCAGCTAGCCAGTTGGGCGGCACCCTGGCGATTGCCGCGGGTGTTGCGCTCGGCAGCCCAGCTGCGGGCCAGCAGCCAGCGTGAGGTGTTGAGGGAGAATTGGCCCCAGCGCGGGTCTTGCAGCTCTTCAAGGAACTGTTCCGGCGCGGCCTTGCGCACGTCTTCGTCATCCAGGCCGGCCTGGACCAACGGGCGCCAGTCTTCCAGCAGTGCGTCCAGGGCGACGCGCAAGTCATGCGTCGATTGGCGTGGTGCGGCCTGGCCGAGGCTGCTGAGCAGGGCGCGCAATTCGGCCAGGTTTTCCACCCAATCCTGCAGCAGGCGCCAGTGGCCGTTAAAACGATACTGTTCGGCCAGACGCTGGCTGCTGCCCAGCAAATGCCAGCTCAGCGCGGCAAAGGCATCATCGAGTGGCATCTCGCCGGTCAATTGCGGGGCCGGCAGACTCAGGGCATAGCTGTTCGCATCGTGCAGGCGATAACCACGCTCGGCCTTGCTGATATCACACGGCATCAAGGGCAGGGTCGCGGCCAGCTCGGCGGCCAGTTCCAGCAGGGCAGCGGGTTCACCTTCGCGCAATTCCAGCTCCAGCTCGCAGATTTCTTCCTTCTGCTTGCCGACCACGACGTGGCCCAGGTCCAGCGCGGCCTCGATGACCACTTTGCTTTTGCCGCGGCCCCAGGCGATTTCCGCGCGTTCACGCACGAAATCGGTGGTGAAGATGGCCTTGAGGGTTTTCTTGTCCAGTTCGGCCAACGCCTCTGGCCAGCATTCGCCATCGAGTTTCTTCAGGTCGAGCTTGGCTTTGGGCAGGTGCCAGTCGTACTCGTTGCGCTCGGACAGGCCGGCGATGCTCTGGCCGCGAGTCTTGAGGGTCTGGATCACCTCTTCGCCGTCGCGACGCAGGCGCAGGGCGACCTTGGCCCCAGCCAGGTCACGCTCTGGCGTGTCGAAATACTGGTTCATCAGTTCGTGGCGTTCCCAGCCGCTTTTGTTGCGTTTCTTGAGCAATGGGTGCTCGCGCAAGGCTGCCAGGGTCTCGCGGCTGACGCGGAGTTTGATTTCGGTTTCTTTCTGCATGGCCGGAAAATCCAGGGATCGGGTGCGCAGCCGGGGGAAGGTGTGGCTGCCAAGGCCGTGCAGTGTACAGGACTCATCCGTTCTACGCGCCGCGGCGGTTTATGGGAGTGTCCTGTCTCACCAATACTGTTCCTTTTTGGTGAGACAGGACACTCGCGCAAGATGGTTCTATGATGGACATCAATTTGTAAGTCCGGAGCCAGCGATGCCTTTGCCCACCCTGAAAGATCAGTTCGCTGCCCTGATCGCCGCGCCTTCGGTCAGTTGTACCCAACCTGGGCTGGACCAGTCCAACAGTGCCGTGATCGAGCTGCTGGCGGGTTGGCTCGCCGATCTGGGGTTCTCCTGCGATATCCAGCAGGTCAGCCCCGGCAAGTTCAATTTGCTGGCCAGTTTCGGCAGCGGTCCCGGAGGCCTGGTACTGGCCGGGCACAGCGACACGGTGCCGTTCGACGGCCAGTTGTGGCAGACCGATCCGCTGAAGCTCACCGAGGTCGATGGCCGTTGGGTTGGCCTGGGCAGTTGCGACATGAAGGGTTTTTTCGCCCTCGCCATCGAAGCGGTCAAGCCCTTGCTGGAGCAACCGTTCAAGCAGCCCTTGCTGATCCTGGCCACTTGCGACGAAGAAAGCTCCATGGCCGGCGCCCGTGCCCTGGCCGATGCCGGAAGGCCGTTGGGGCGTGCGGCGGTGATCGGCGAGCCGACCGGCCTCAAGCCGATTCGGATGCACAAAGGCATCATGATGGAGCGCATCGACATTCTCGGGCGCAGTGGTCATTCCTCCGACCCGAGCCTGGGTCACAGCGCCCTTGAAGCGATGCACGACGCTATGGGCGAGTTGCGTGGCCTGCGCCTGCAATGGCAGCGCGAATTTCGTAACCCGCAATTCACCGTGCCACAGCCAACCCTGAATTTCGGCTGCATCCACGGCGGCGACAACCCCAACCGGATTTGCGGCCAGTGCTCCATGGAGTTCGATCTGCGGCCATTGCCCGGCATGGACCCGAATGTCTTGCGGGCGGCGATCCAGCAGAAGCTCAATCCCATCGCCGAGCGCCATAAAGTCAAGATCGACTACGCACCGCTGTTCCCCGAAGTGCCCCCCTTCGAGCAGGCCGAAGACTGCGAACTGGTGCGAGTGGCCGAGCGACTCACCGGCCATCGTGCCGAAGCAGTGGCGTTTGGCACCGAAGCGCCTTATCTTCAGCGTCTTGGCTGCGAAACCCTGGTACTTGGCCCCGGCGATATCGCCTGTGCCCACCAACCGGGCGAGTACCTTGAAATGTCACGTTTGCAACCTACCGTGCAGCTATTGCGGCAACTGATCGAACATTACTGCCTGACACCGGCCATGGCCGGCTAAATTGCCCACATCCGGGCCCGTATTCATGAGGAGAGCGCGCGTGTCGCCAAGCCTGTTCCGACGATAACCATCAGCCCGCTGTGCGTTCCGTTTCGTCTTTTTTCGGCTGCTATTTATTTACAGGCCCAGGTTCATGCCCGAATACGTCAATTGGCTTCGTCACGCTTCGCCCTACATCAACGCCCACCGCGATTGCACCTTCATCGTCATGCTGCCCGGCGATGGTGTGGAGCATCCGAACTTCGGCAACATCGTCCACGACCTGGTGCTGCTGCACAGCCTTGGCGTGCGCCTGGTGCTGGTTCATGGTTCGCGTCCACAGATCGAAACCCGCCTCGCCGCGCGGGGCCTGACGCCCCATTACCACCACGGTATGCGCATCACCGACGCTGCAACTCTGGAATGCGTGATCGACGCTGTCGGCCAGCTGCGCATCGCCATTGAAGCGCGCCTGTCGATGGACATGGCGTCCTCGCCGATGCAGGGTTCGCGCCTGCGGGTCGCCAGCGGCAACCTGGTGACGGCACGGCCCATCGGCGTACTGGAAGGCGTGGATTATCACCACACCGGCGAAGTCCGTCGGGTCGATCGCAAGGGCATCAATCGCCTGCTGGACGAACGCTCCATCGTCCTGCTGTCACCATTGGGCTATTCGCCGACCGGGGAGATTTTCAACCTCGCCTGCGAAGACGTGGCGACCCGGGCGGCCATCGACCTGGCAGCCGACAAACTGCTGCTGTTCGGTGCCGAGCAGGGGCTGATCGGCGAAGACGGTCGTTTAGTGCGCGAGTTGCGCCCGCAACAGGTCCCGGCCCACATGCAACGGCTGGGCAGCGACTATCAGGCCGAGCTGCTGGATGCGGCGGCCCAGGCCTGTCGCGGCGGTGTGGCGCGCAGTCATATCGTCAGCTACGTCGAAGACGGTGCGTTGCTGGCCGAACTGTTTACCCGCGATGGCAGCGGTACGCTGGTGGCCCAGGAACAATTCGAGGTGGTGCGCGAAGCGGCCATCGAGGATGTCGGCGGTTTGCTGGACCTGATCAGCCCGCTGGAAGAACAGGGGATTCTGGTGCGTCGTTCCCGCGAAGTGCTGGAGCGTGAGATTGAGCAGTTCAGCGTGGTCGAACGCGAAGGCATGATCATCGCCTGCGCGGCGCTTTATCAGATCGCCGATTCGGATGCCGGGGAGCTGGCGTGCCTGGCGGTGAATCCGGAATACCGCCACGGCGGTCGTGGCGATGAGCTGCTGGAGCGGATCGAAACCCGGGCTCGGGCCAAAGGGCTCAAGACGCTCTTCGTACTCACCACCCGTACGGCCCATTGGTTCCGCGAGCGGGGCTTTGAGCCCAGCAGTGTCGAGCGCCTGCCAGCGGCGCGGGCATCGCTGTACAACTATCAGCGCAACTCGAAAATCTTCGAAAAAGCCCTCTAGGCGTCCTGCCAGGGGGTGAGCCGCACATCGGAGTGAACCGCGTAGCTGCGACCTTCTTGATTCCAGACAATGATCCGTCCGGCTGGAATCCATCAAGATCGCAGCTACGCTGTTTTGTCCATGAGTGCTGCATTTGGAGTGCTTGGGAGCCCCGCCGCGTTTCCAGGATCGCCACAGTGCAGGACCGCTATCAATAAAAACATTCAGTAATTCACAGACTGGCCGATATGCCATGTCACGGTTGGATGACGCTTTGATGGCGGTGATATTTCCAAATGAGCTGAAAACTTATGAAACAATTCTTTTTAGATTTATAAACAAACCATTATTCTGCGGGCCGATGTCGCGGGGTTAGACGATGGTCGTAATCACAAATGCTTACGATTGACTTGCCAGTCACGGTCTGGCGCTAATCACGCATCCGCGGATTCCGGGCGTTCGACCCGGAACCAAAGACACACAAGAATTAGAAAACGAGAGGAGCGAAGCATGAACAAGTCCACCTTGGCCCTGGCTGTGGCCGTTGGGGTTCTGGCGCAGCAGGCAGGCGCCGCGGGTTTTATCGAGGACAGCAAGGCGTCTGTCAGTTCTCGTACGTTGTATTTCAATAACGATAACCGTGAAACGGGCACTGAAGATCTGCGCGAAACGGGCACCGGCCTCAAATTCGACTACAAATCTGGCTTCACGCAAGGTGTGGTTGGTTTCGGCATCGACGCTCAGGCGCTGGTTGGTATTCGTCTCGATGGGGGGAGGGGTCGTAACGCCGGCTCCTATATGCCAGCCGATACTGATGGTTCGGGTGTGCATGAGTGGAGCCGTTTGTCCGGCAACGTAAAGGCACTTTTCTCCAAAACCGAAGCTCACGTGGGTGGCGCCCTGGCACCAAACCTGCCGATCCTGGTTGCCAACGACAGCCGTCTGCTGCCACAGACCTTTGAAGGTGGCACCATCACCTCCAAGGAAATCGACAACGTTACTTTCAACGCTGGTCAGTTGGAACACGCCACAGGTCGTGCATCGAGCAACAGCACTGGTCTGGCAGTGGCGGGCGGTACCGAGGAAAGCAACCAGTTCCGTTACGCCGGTGCTGACTGGAAGGTCACCAAAGACCTGACCCTGCAGTACTACTACGCCAACCTGCAGGATTACTACAAGCAGCACTTCCTGGGCGCGGTACACGTTTTCCCGATCAGCGAGGGGCAATCCTTCAAGACCGACCTGCGCTATTTCGACAGCAGCTCGGATGGCCGTAACGGCGACGCGGGCTATCGCTTCAACAACAACAGTGGCTATGCCAAGAACCCGGGCGAGGTCGATAACAAGACCTGGAGCGCGATGTTCACTTACACCCTCGGCGGCAGTGCCTTCCTGTTGGGTCACCAGCAAGTCGGCGATGACGGTGGTTTTGTCTACCTGAACCAGGGCAACGTAGTTGATGGCAACGGTCGCCCCGAAGGTGCCGGTGGTGCGAGCTTCTACCTGTTCACCGACAGCATGATCAACGGTTTTGTCCGTGCCGGTGAAAACACTACTTTCGGCCAATACTCCTACGACTTCGCTTCCTTGGGCGTCCCAGGCCTGAAAGCCTCGGTTTCCTACCTGCGTGGTGATGACGTTAAAACCGTCAGCGGCTCAAGCGATTACTCCGAGTGGGAACGCGACATGCGTGTGGATTACGTCATCCAGCAGGGTGCGTTGAAAGGCTTCGGTACCACCGTGCGTCACGGCTCCTACCGCAGCAGCGGTGTTGGCGATGATCAGGATCAGACTCGCGTGATCTTCAACTACACTTACAACTTCATGTAAGACGTAGCGAAGTAAAGAAGCCCCGCCCGGCAGCACGCCGGGCGGGGCTTTTGCGTCTTCGGATCAGGCCCACCCCTGTAGCCTTCTCCGAACCTTCTCCTCTTTCAGCAACTCGAGGCCTTCTCGAAACCTCGGAAATAATCATGAGCGGCTAGGCCCGAAGCCGCCAGTGAACAGTTTTTTATATTCGCTATTGATCTAGATAAATGGATATTGATTCTTTTTAAAGCAATCAAAACCGGTGCACAGTTTGGACTCACAAAAACCATCAGGAGCCGCACCATGAGCCTCAGACTCGGCGACATCGCCCCCGATTTCGAACAGGATTCCAGCGCCGGCAAGATTCGCTTCCACGAGTGGCTCGGCGATAGCTGGGGAGTGCTGTTTTCCCATCCGGCGGATTTCACACCGGTGTGCACCACCGAACTGGGCCTGACCGCCAAGCTCAAGGACGAGTTCGCCAAACGTGGAGTCAAGGCCATTGCTCTCTCGGTAGACCCGGTGGACTCGCACCACAAGTGGATCGAGGACATCAACGAAACTCAGAATGCGGTGGTCAATTTCCCGATCCTGGCCGACGCCGACCGCAAGGTGTCAGACCTGTATGACCTGATCCACCCCAACGCCAGTGACACGCTGACCGTGCGCTCCCTGTTCGTGATCGATCCGAACAAGAAAATCCGCCTGACTATCACGTATCCGGCCAGCACCGGGCGCAATTTCAACGAGATCCTGCGGGTGATCGACTCATTGCAACTGACCGACAACTACAAGGTGGCCACACCGGCCAACTGGCAGGACGGCGATGAAGTGGTGATCGTGCCGTCGCTCAAGGATGAGGACGAAATCAAACAGCGCTTTCCCAAGGGTTACCGCGCGGTAAAACCTTACCTGCGCCTCACTCCGCAGCCCAATCGCTGACGCAAAACCTAAACCTGTGGGAGCGAGCCTGCTCGCGATAGTGGTCTATCAGTCGACATCGCCGCCGGCCGCCATCGCGAGCAGGCTCGCTCCCACAAAGAGGATCTCTGTGCACTAAGGGTTTTGGCCGTTCCGACGGCCTTTTTTACGTCTTGATGTTTATATCTCTTTATCGAATAAACAAATGAAAAAATATGATTTAAGGATATATAAACCGGCTGTTATGGTTTGCTCCATCCCGCGAGATCGCCCACTGCGCATCGCACGTGACAGTTAAGGAATGGTTGGTATGTTGGTTGTCTCGCTCGGCGGCAGTCCTAGCCAGCGCTCCCGTTCAGGAGTGCTGCTGGAGCGCTCACAACGTTGGTTGCAACAACAGGGGGTGGAAGTGGTGAGCTATCAGGTGCGGGATTTTCCCGCCGAGGATTTGCTCCATGCCCGCTTCGGCAGCCCCAAGGTGGTGGACCTGCTCGCCCAGATCGAAAACGCCGACGGGCTGTTGATCGCCACGCCGGTCTACAAGGCGTCTTTTTCCGGTGCATTGAAGACAGTGCTGGACCTTCTGCCGGAACGTGCCCTGGCCCATAAGGTGGTATTGCCCATGGCCACGGGCGGCAGCATCGCCCATATGCTGGCGGTGGATTACGCCCTCAAGCCGGTGCTGTCGGCGCTCAAGGCCCAGGAAATGCTCCATGGGATTTTCGCCGAAGACAGCCAGGTCGCTTATGGCGAAGGCAGTGCCCAGGCGCAGTTGGCCCCGGCCCTGCAAGCGCGCCTGAGCGAAGCGCTGGAGCAGTTCTACAGCGCCATGGCTCACCGGCCAAAGCCGCTGGACCCCAGCGTATTGAATGAACGCCTATTGAGTGCTCGCTGGAGCATCTGACCCGATACATCACTGATTCAACTCCACCTTACTCAGCCGCCAACGGCCAAGCAGGTGCAGCCAAAACCCCACAGCAAAAGGAGAGGCGCCATGCGCACTGTCATTTTGCGTCGCGGGCTGGTCGCTCTGTTTGCTGCGGCTGTGTCCTTCGGCGCCATCACCCAGGCTCAAGCCGAGACCCTTCGGATCGGTTACCAAAAATACGGCACGTTGGTGCTGCTCAAGGCCAAGGGTACTTTGGAAAAGCGCCTCGCCGCCCAGGGCGTGGTCGTGCAATGGACCGAGTTTCCCGGCGGCCCCCAACTGCTTGAAGGCTTGAACGTCGGCTCCATCGATTTTGGTGTGACCGGCGAAACCCCTCCGGTATTCGCCCAGGCGGCCGGCGCTGACCTGCTTTATGTGGCTTACGAGCCGCCCGCGCCTGACAGCGAGGCGATCCTGGTGCCCAAGGGCTCGCCCATCCAGTCGGTGCAGGACCTCAAGGGCAAGAAAGTCGCGCTGAACAAAGGCTCCAACGTCCACTACCTGCTGGTCCGGGCACTCGAAGATGCAGGCCTCAAGTACGCCGATATCCAGACCGTTTTCCTACCACCGGCCGATGCCCGTGCGGCGTTCGAACGTGGCAGCGTGGACGCCTGGGTGATCTGGGATCCGTATCAGGCGGCCGCTGAGCAACAGTTGCAGGCACGCACCCTGCGTGACGGCAAAGGCATCGTCGATAACCACCAGTTCTACCTCGCCACCAAACCCTATGCGCAAAAAAATCCCCAGGTCATCACGACGCTGGTGGAAGAAGTGCGCGCGGTGGGGGAGTGGTCCAAGGCCAACCCTGAAGAGGTGACCCAGCAGGTAGCGCCGCTGCTCGGCCTGCCGGCGGACATCACCCTGACGGCGGTGAAACGCCAAGGCTACGGGGCGTTGTTCCTCACGCCGGACGTGGTGGCGGCGCAGCAGAAAATCGCTGACCGCTTCTACCAGCTCAAATTGATCCCCAAACCCTTGAGCATCAAGGACGTGATCTGGACGCCGCCGGCGGCCGTTGCGAAAGCGCAGTAATTCGATCCCTTAGGAGACCACTCCATGAGCCTCAATATTTTCTGGTTCCTGCCCACCCACGGCGATGGCCATTACCTTGGCACTGCTGAAGGCGCCCGCGCCGTTGATCACGGCTACCTGCAGCAGGTAGCCCAGGCGGCGGATCGACTGGGTTTCGGCGGTGTGCTGATTCCTACCGGACGTTCCTGCGAGGACTCCTGGCTGGTGGCCGCTTCGTTGATTCCGGTGACCCAGCGCCTGAAGTTCCTCGTCGCCCTGCGCCCCGGGATCATTTCCCCGACGGTGGCGGCGCGCCAGGCCGCGACGCTCGACCGGTTGTCCGGTGGACGTGCGCTGTTCAACCTGGTGACCGGCGGCGACCCGGACGAACTGGCTGGCGACGGCCTGTTCCTGGACCACGAGCAACGCTACCAGGCGTCGGTGGAATTCACCCGCATCTGGCGCCGGGTGCTGGAAGGCGAAACCGTGGATTATGACGGTGAGCACATCAGTGTGAAGGGCGCCAAGCTGCTCTATCCGCCGATTCAGCAACCGCGTCCGCCGCTGTATTTCGGCGGCTCGTCGGAGGCTGCCCAGGATCTTGCGGCCGAACAGGTGGAAATGGTGCTGACCTGGGGTGAGTCGCCCGCAGCCGTCGCGCAAAAAATCGAACAAGTGCGGGCCAAGGCCGCGAAGCTTGGCCGTACCGTGCGCTTCGGCATCCGCCTGCATGTGATCGTGCGTGAAACCAACGCCGAAGCCTGGCGAGCGGCCGACCGGCTGATCTCCCACCTGGACGACGACACCATTGCCCGTGCGCAGGCCTCCCTGGCGCGTTTCGATTCGGTGGGCCAGCAACGTATGGCCGCGTTGCATGGCGGCCGACGCGACAAGTTGGAAGTCAGCCCCAACCTGTGGGCCGGTGTCGGCCTGGTGCGCGGCGGCGCCGGAACGGCGTTGGTGGGCGATGGCCCGACCGTGGCGGCCCGGGTCAAGGAGTACGCCGACCTTGGTATCGACACCTTTATCTTCTCCGGTTATCCACACCTGGAAGAGTCCTATCGCGTGGCGGAACTGCTGTTCCCACACCTGGACGTGGAGCGCCCGGAGTTGCCGAAGAGCCAGGGCTATGTGAGCCCGTTTGGTGAAATGGTCGCCAACGACATTCTTCCCAAAGCCGCGTCCCAGAGCTGAGGCGGCCATGAAGAAAATTATCCACAACCTGGCGCCCTGGGCGGTGCCGCTGCTGTTGCTGGCGGTGTGGCAACTGTCGGTATCGGCAGGCTGGTTGTCCACGCGGATCCTGCCGGCCCCCGTGGCCGTCATCGAAGCCGGGATCAACCTGGTGCGCAGCGGCGAAATCTGGACGCACTTGGCCATCAGCGGTTGGCGCGCAGCGGTGGGCTTCCTGATCGGCGGCGGCATTGGCCTGACCCTGGGTTTCATCACCGGTTTGTCGACATGGGGCGAGCGACTGTTGGACAGCTCGGTGCAGATGGTGCGTAACGTGCCGCACCTGGCGCTGATTCCGCTGGTGATCCTGTGGTTCGGCATCGATGAGTCAGCGAAAATTTTCCTGGTGGCGCTGGGCACGCTGTTCCCCATCTACCTCAACACCTACCACGGGATTCGTAACGTCGATCCGGCGCTGGTGGAAATGTCGCGCAGCTACGGCTTGTCCGGCTTCAGCCTGTTTCGCCAAGTGATCCTGCCCGGCGCCTTGCCTTCGATCCTGGTGGGCGTGCGCTTTGCGTTGGGCTTCATGTGGCTGACGCTGATCGTGGCGGAAACCATTTCAGCCAGTGCCGGCATCGGTTATCTGGCGATGAATGCCCGGGAATTCCTGCAGACCGACGTGGTGGTCCTGGCGATTCTTCTGTACGCCGTGCTCGGCAAACTGGCCGACCTTGCCGCCCGCGGGCTTGAGCGGGTCTGGCTGCGCTGGCACCCGGCGTATCAAGTGAGCAAGGGAGGTCCCGCATGACCGCCCAACAACCTCCACGCTTGCTGCGCGGTATCCCGCTGGCCGTGCGCAAATTGCAAAAAAACTTCGGTTCGCGCCAGGTTCTGCGTGACATTGACCTGCATATACCGGCCGGGCAGTTCGTGGCAGTGGTCGGGCGCAGCGGCTGCGGCAAAAGTACTTTGCTGCGCTTGCTGGCTGGCCTCGATCAACCCACTGACGGCCAATTACTGGCGGGTTCGGCACCGTTGAGTGCCGCACAACAGGACACGCGGTTGATGTTCCAGGAGGCGCGTTTGCTGCCCTGGAAAAAAATCATCGACAACGTTGGCCTCGGCCTAAAGGGCAACTGGCGCCCGCAGGCGTTGCAAGCACTGGAAGCCGTCGGTTTGGCCGACCGCGCTCATGAGTGGCCGGCGGCGCTGTCTGGCGGACAGAAACAACGGGTGGCCCTGGCCCGCGCGCTGATTCATCAGCCACGCCTGTTGCTGCTCGACGAACCCTTGGGGGCGCTGGACGCCCTGACCCGGATCGAGATGCAGCAATTGATCGAGCGCCTGTGGCAGCAACACGGCTTCACCGTGCTGCTGGTGACCCATGACGTCAGCGAGGCGGTGGCCATCGCCGACCGGGTGATCCTGATCGAGGACGGCCGGATCGGCCTCGACTTGGCCATCGACCTGCCACGCCCACGGGCTCGCGGCTCTCATCGGCTGGCGAGCCTGGAAACCGAAGTTCTCAACCGCGTGCTGTCCTTGCCCGGCCAACCGCCGGAGCCCGAACCGATTTCACCCTTGCCTACGCAACTGCGTTGGGCGCAATAACTTCATCCAGACAGGAATCGACACCATGACTATCAAAGCCATCAACGTACGCAACCAGTTCAAAGGCACCATCAAGGAAATCGTCGAGGGCGACGTGCTGTCGGAAATCGACGTACAGACTGCCTCGGGTATTGTCACCTCGGTCATCACCACTCGTTCCGTCAAGGAGCTGGAGCTGGCGATCGGCAGCGAAGTGATCGCCTTCGTCAAATCCACGGAGGTGTCTATCGCCAAGTTGTGAGCGATGTTTCACCCACAGCCCCGGACGGCATGAGCCCTTCGGGGCTTATCGTTCCCACGCTCTGCGTGCTAACGCCTCTGCGGATGCTCCGCGTTCGATCAATCAGAGCGCTTGGGCAAATACGGCGGCAGATACAACCCCAGGTAAGCATCGAACACCCGCATGCCTTCTTCGGCCATGCGCGGGGTGATCTGGCCGTGTTGCTGCACCGAGCGCGCGTAGACGCGGTCGCCCAGTTCCATGGCCAGGGCGAACACATCAACGTCATGGGGCAGTGCCGGCAGTTCGAAATGGCGAGCGAAGAGCTTGTGCAACAATTCGCCGAGTTCGAGATCGTGCTGACGGTCGGCCTGGATGACTTCAGTCAGGCCATGTTGGGCCAGGATCAGTTGGCGGGCGGCGGCGTCCTGGCTGTAGATGGTCAGCATGCGTTGCTCCACCTGCCGCGACAGGTCGTGCCAGTGGTTCAGTCGCGCATGATCGATCGGCACTTGCAGGCAGGCGCGAAAGGCCGCGTGGACGTCGGCGGTCAGCCCTTGCAGCAGGGCCGGGACGCTGGCGAAGAAGTGATACACCGAGGAGGGCGGGATCCCGGCGCGTTCGGCGACGCTGTAGATCGACAGGCTGGCCACGCCTTCGGCAGCGAGCAGCGTGCGGGCGGCATCGAGAATCGAGTCGATCCGGGCCTGGCTGCGGGCGCGAGGCTTGCGAGGGGTGGCGGTGCGCGTCATCGGTGTCTCCTGCGGGGCTGCCGGGCATTGTACGAGCCGGGTTCAGTGTTGTCTTCAAGGCCGTCATCGCGAGCAGGCTCGCTCCCACATTGGATCTTTGGTGGTCAGTTAATCATGCTCACCACAGTTCCCTGTGGGAGCGAGCCTGCTCGCGATCCGCCGAAGGCGGCCATCCACCCCAAGGCATAAAAAAACGCCGCAGCCTCGAAGGCCTGCGGCGTTTTTTACTGCAACCCGCTTACACGGTATGCAGGTACCAGTTGTACTCAAGGTCGGAGATGGAGTGTTCGAACTCCTCCAGCTCGCTTTCCTTGCAGGCCACGAAGATATCGATGTATTTCGGATCGATGTACTTGGCCATGACTTCGCTGTCGTCCAGCTCGCGCAGGGCATCGCGCAGGTTGTTCGGCAGGCTTTGCTCGTTCTGCTCGTAGCTGTTGCCTTCCACCGGCGCACCGGGCTCGATCTTGTTGACCAGGCCATGGTGCACGCCAGCCAGTACGGCGGCCATCAGTAGATACGGGTTGGCGTCGGCGCCGGCCACGCGGTGTTCCAGACGCACCGCATCGGCGGAGCCGGTGGGTACGCGCAGGGCCACGGTGCGGTTGTCCAGGCCCCAGGTCGGCGAGTTCGGCACGTAGAACTGTGCGCCGAAACGACGGTAGGAGTTCACGTTCGGGCAGAGGAAAGCCATCTGCGCCGGCAGGGTCTCGAGCACACCGCCGATCGCGTGACGCAGTGCGGCGTTCTGCTCGGGATCCTCGCTGGCAAAAATATTCTTGCCATCTTTATCCAGGATCGAAATGTGGACGTGCAGGCCATTGCCCGCCTGGCCCGGATACGGCTTGGCCATGAAGGTAGTGTCCATTTCATGGTCGTAGGCGATGTTCTTGATCAGGCGCTTGAGCAGTACCGCGTAGTCGCAGGCCTTGATCGGGTCGGCCACGTGGTGCAGGTTCACTTCGAACTGCGCCGGGGCACTTTCCTTGACGATGGCATCGGCGGGAATGCCTTGCTCCTTGGCTCCCTCCAGAATGTCCTGGAGGCAATCGACGTATTCGTCGAGGTCGTCGATCAGGTAGACCTGTGTCGAGTGCGGGCGTTTGCCGGAGATCGGCGAGCGGGGCGGTTGTGGGCGTCCATTCACGTTCTCCTGGTCGATCAGGTAGAACTCCAGTTCGAATGCCGCGCAGATGGTCAGGCCCAGCTCATCGAACTTGGTCACGACCTGGCGCAGGACTTCGCGAGGGTCGGCGAAGAAAGGGTCACCTTCAAGTTCGTGCATGGTCATTAGCAGTTGCGCGGTAGGGCGCTTCTGCCATGGCTCGTTGCACAGGGTGTCAGGGATTGGATAACAGATCCGGTCAGCGTCGCCGATGTCCAGGCCCAGGCCGGTGCTTTCCACCGTGGAGCCGTTGATATCCAGGGCAAATAAAGAGGCCGGCAGGTTGATGCCTTTCTCGTAAACCTTGTGGAGGCTGGTGCGTTCAATGCGCTTGCCGCGCACCACACCATTCATATCCGCAATCAGAAGGTCAACGTACAGAACCTCAGGATGTTCCTTAAGGAACGCGTTCGCTTCGTTAAGCTGAACGGCACGCGGGGGTACCGACATGATGCAACACCTTTGTTGTTAAAAATATCAATCATTGATCTCTTCTAAACCCAGTCAACCCGAACGGCATGCCGAAGTCAAGCTGGGCCTTTTTTGCTCTAAAAAAGCACCTGCGGGGCTTTTTTGAGGCAATTTGGGGCGTTTTTTTCCCTTTGGAGGAGATGGCGCCCGCAGGCTTGAGCGGGCCGTGTTGTATTTTTTACGGGGGTGTTGTGTAAAAAAATGAACAAGGCTAAGCTCGATTCAAACCCATAACAGCAATAATACCGGGGTGCTTCATGTCTCGCCTGCCGTTAATCGGCGTCACCACCTGCTCCAGGCAGATGGGTCTGCATGCGTATCACGTCAGTGGCGATAAATATTCCCGGGCTGTCGCGACAGCCGCCAAGGGCTTGCCAGTGCTGATTCCGTCCCTGGCGGATCTGTTCCCGCCGTCCGATATTCTGGACGCCCTGGACGGCATTCTTTTTACCGGCTCTCCTTCTAATGTAGAACCTTTTCACTATCAGGGCCCCGCCAGCGCGCCGGGCACTGCTCATGATCCTGCACGGGATGCCACCACCCTGCCGTTGATCCGCGCCGCTGTAGCGGCCGGCATCCCGGTGCTGGGTATCTGCCGTGGGTTCCAGGAGATGAACGTAGCCTTTGGCGGCAGCCTGCATCAGAAAGTTCATGAAGTCGGAACGTTCATCGATCATCGTGAAGATGACACTCAAGCGGTGGATGTCCAATACGGTCCTGCCCACGCCGTGCATATCCAGCCTGGCGGTATTCTGGCAGGGCTGGGGCTGCCGCTGGCGATTCAGGTCAATTCGATCCATAGCCAGGGTATCGAGCGTCTGGCACCTGGGTTGCAGGCCGAAGCGGTGGCGCCGGATGGCCTGATCGAGGCTGTTTCGGTGCCAGGAGGCAAGGCTTTTGCTTTAGGTGTGCAATGGCACCCTGAATGGGAGGTAAGCTCCAACCCGTACTACCTTGCGATTTTCCAGGCATTTGGCGATGCCTGCCGGGCAAGGGCAACACAACGCGACGCCGATGCGTCAAACAACGCCTGACTACTAAATAGCAGCCAGGAAACTCACGCCTAGAGGCATTTATGAGTAACAACCTCGACCAGCTCACCGATTGGTTGAAAGACCATAAGATCACAGAAGTCGAATGCATGATTGGCGACCTGACCGGCATCACCCGGGGCAAGATTTCGCCGACCAACAAGTTCATTGCCGAAAAAGGCATGCGCCTGCCCGAGAGCGTTCTGCTCCAGACCGTTACGGGCGACTATGTCGAAGACGACATCTATTACGAACTGCTCGACCCTGCCGACATCGACATGATGTGCCGCCCGGACGAAAACGCAGTGTTCCTTGTGCCCTGGGCCATCGAGCCCACCGCCCAGGTTATCCACGACTCCTACGACAAGCATGGCAATCCCATCGAACTGTCGCCGCGCAACGTGCTCAAGAAAGTGCTCAAGCTCTATGCCGACAAGGGCTGGCAGCCGATCGTCGCGCCGGAAATGGAGTTCTACCTGACCAAGCGCAGCGACGACCCGGACTTCCCGTTGCAGCCGCCCATTGGCCGCTCCGGTCGCCCGGAAACCGGCCGTCAGTCGTTCTCGATCGAAGCGGCCAACGAATTCGACCCGTTGTTCGAAGACGTCTACGACTGGTGCGAACTGCAGGAGCTGGACCTCGACACGCTGATCCATGAGGACGGCACGGCGCAGATGGAGATCAATTTCCGTCACGGCGACGCCTTGTCCCTGGCCGACCAGATCCTGGTGTTCAAGCGCACCATGCGCGAAGCGGCGCTCAAGCACAACGTAGCCGCCACTTTCATGGCCAAGCCCATGACCGGCGAGCCCGGCAGTGCGATGCACCTGCACCAGAGCATCATCGACAAAGACACCGGCAAGAACGTCTTTTCCAATGAAGACGGGACCATGAGCACGCTGTTCCTGAATCACATTGGAGGTCTGCAGAAGTTCATCCCCGAGCTGCTGCCGCTGTTTGCCCCCAACGTGAACTCGTTCCGCCGCTTCCTGCCGGATACGTCGGCGCCGGTGAACGTGGAATGGGGTGAAGAGAACCGCACCGTGGGCCTGCGCGTGCCGGAAGCCGGGCCGCAGAACCGTCGGGTGGAAAACCGTTTGCCGGGCGCCGACGCCAACCCGTACCTGGCGATCGCCGCCAGCCTGTTGTGCGGCTACATCGGCATGGTCGAAGGCATCAACCCGAGCGCGCCGGTGGTGGGGCGAGGGTATGAACGTCGCAACCTGCGCCTGCCACTGACCATCGAAGATGCCCTCGAGCGCATGGAAAACAGCGCCACCATCGAGAAATACCTGGGCAAGAAATTCATCACAGGCTACGTCGCGGTCAAGCGGGCCGAGCATGAAAACTTCAAGCGCGTCATCAGTTCGTGGGAGCGGGAATTCCTGCTCTTTGCCGTCTGAAGCGCCGGACGGGACTGCTTCAGGCAGTTCCGTCCCCACCGATCTACAAGGAGAATTCGCATGACCGGCAACAATCCGCAAACCCGTAAATGGCAGGCCCTGAGCAACGATCACCACCTGGCGCCATTCAGCGACTTCAAGCAGCTCAAAGAGAAAGGCCCGCGCATCATCACCCACGCCAAGGGCGTTTACCTGTGGGACAGTGAAGGCAACAAGATCCTCGATGGCATGGCCGGCCTCTGGTGTGTGGCCGTCGGCTACGGCCGCGACGAACTGGCCGACGCCGCCAGTCAGCAGATGCGCGAGCTGCCGTACTACAATCTGTTCTTCCAGACCGCTCACCCGCCGGTGCTGGAATTGTCCAAAGCCATCGCCGACATCGCCCCTGAAGGCATGAACCACGTGTTCTTCACCGGCTCCGGCTCCGAAGGCAACGACACCATGCTGCGCATGGTCCGCCACTACTGGGCGATCAAGGGCCAGCCGAACAAAAAAGTCATCATCAGCCGCAAGAACGGTTATCACGGTTCGACCGTGGCCGGCGCGAGCCTGGGCGGCATGACGTACATGCACGAGCAGGGCGACCTGCCGATCCCCGGCATTGTCCACATCGCCCAACCGTACTGGTTCGGCGAGGGCGGCGACATGAGCCCGGAAGAGTTCGGCGTATGGGCGGCCAACCAGCTGGAAGAAAAGATCCTGGAAATCGGCGTGGACAATGTCGGTGCCTTCATCGCCGAGCCGATCCAGGGCGCGGGCGGAGTCATCGTGCCGCCGGACAGCTACTGGCCGCGCATGAAGGAAATCCTCGCCAAGTACGACATCCTGTTCGTGGCCGATGAAGTGATCTGTGGTTTCGGTCGCACCGGTGAGTGGTTCGGTACCGATCATTACGGGTTGAAACCCCACATGATGACCATCGCCAAGGGCCTGACCTCCGGTTACATCCCCATGGGCGGCCTGATCGTGCGTGACGATGTGGTGGCGGTGCTCAACGAAGGCGGCGACTTCAACCACGGGTTTACCTATTCCGGTCACCCGGTAGCCGCTGCGGTGGCCTTGGAAAACATACGCATTCTGCGCGACGAAAAGATCGTCGAGCGTGTTCATGGCGAAACGGCACCCTATTTGCAACAGCGCCTGCGGGAACTGAACGATCATCCGCTGGTGGGTGAGGTACGCGGTGTCGGCTTGCTGGGGGCGATCGAACTGGTACAGGACAAGGCCACGCGCAAGCGCTACGAAGGCAGGGGTGTGGGCATGATCTGCCGGCAGTTCTGTTTTGATAACGGGCTGATCATGCGCGCCGTGGGTGACACCATGATCATTGCGCCGCCGCTGGTGATCAGCAAGGCCGAGATCGATGAACTGGTGACCAAGGCGCGGCACTGCCTGGACCTGACGCTCAGTGCGTTGCAAGGCTAAGTGCTAGGCTCTGAGCGAGGCGCCCGTACGGGCCTCGTCCAGCGTAAACAAAAGGCTGGGCTTTTGTTGAAAGGCTGGCCTGTAACTTGCCAGACTACCGGCTGTTCAAGTTGCCCGCGAGCCGGCTACTGAACGACGGCTAAGAAGAATAACTGGAGCATTTTTCATGAAGGCATTAGGCATGAAGACATTAGGTATGAAGATGGCTGGCAAGACCCTCCTCGCCATGTCCCTGACGGGCGTGATGGCGAGTGCTGTTCAGGCGGACGACAAAGTGCTGCACGTCTATAACTGGTCCGATTACATTGCACCGGACACGGTCGCCAAGTTCGAGAAAGAGACGGGGATCAAGGTCGTCTACGACGTGTTCGACAGCAACGAGACCCTGGAAGCCAAGTTGCTGGCGGGCAAGTCCGGTTATGACATCGTGGTGCCGTCGAACAACTTCCTGGCCAAGCAGATCAAGGCCGGTGTTTACCAGGAGCTGGACAAGTCCAAGCTGCCGGACTGGAAGAACCTGGACACCGACCTGCTCAAGGCCGTGGGCGATGCCAGCGACAAGGGCAACAAATATGCCTTCCCCTACATGTGGGGCTCCATCGGTATTGGCTACAACCCGGAGAAGGTCAAGGCTGCACTGGGTATCGACAAGATCGATTCGTGGGACGTGGTGTTCAAACCGGAAAACATGGCCAAGCTCAAGAGCTGCGGCGTGAGCTTCCTCGATGCACCGACCGAGATGATCCCGGCGGCACTGCATTACCTGGGCAAGCCGACCGACAGCAAGGACAAGGCTGACTTGAAGGCCGCTGAAGACCTGTTCCTGAAGATTCGTCCTTCGGTTGCCTATTTCCACTCCTCCAAATACATCTCGGACCTGGCCAACGGCAACATCTGCGTGGCCGTGGGCTACTCCGGCGACCTGGAGCAGTCCAAGGAGCGCGCCAAGGAAGCGGGAGACAAGGTCAAGCTCAGCTACGTCATTCCAAAAGAAGGCGCCGGCACTTTCTACGACATGGTCGCCATTCCCAAGGACGCGGAGAACGTCGAATCTGCCTACAAGTTCATGAACTTCCTGATGCAGCCGCAGATCATGGCTGAAATCACCAACGCCGTACGTTTCCCGAACGGCAACAAGGCGGCCACGCCACTGGTGGACAAGGACATCACCAGCGATCCGAGCATCTACCCGTCTGACGAAGTGAAGAAGCAGCTGTATGCAATCAGTGATCTGGATGCCGGCACGTTGCGTCTGATCACCCGCAGCTGGACCAAGATCAAGTCTGGCAAGTAAGCCGGTCTGAGGCATCTTCCTGTTGTCGCCGGCATCGCGGCGGCGGCAACGGGAATAATTAAATGACTAAAAGTTTTGCTGGATCGGTTTATCGAGGGTAAGTTGCGCGCCGGTTTTGTTGCAGGGCACATCGCTGCCAGGTAACGGGGGCAACTTGGGCCCAACTATTTAAGAGGACCTCCACGTGCCTGTTTTTTCTTTGTTACGCAATGCCATGCTGATCGGTGCCGGACTGACGCTTGCGGTCAGCGTCCAGGCTGCCTCCACCGTGCATATTTATAACTGGTCGGATTACATCGGCGAGACCACCCTGGCGGACTTTGAAAAGGCCACGGGGATCAAGCCGGTGTACGACGTCTTCGACTCCAACGAAACCCTGGAAGGCAAACTGCTGGCCGGTCGTACCGGCTACGACGTGGTCGTGCCGTCCAACCATTTTCTGGGCAAACAGATCAAGGCCGGGGCGTTCCAGAAGCTCGACAAGTCGCAGTTGAGCAACTACGCCAACCTGGACCCGGTGCTGCTCAAGCGCCTGGAAAAGAATGATCCGGGCAATCAGTACGCCGTGCCTTATCTGTGGGGCACCAACGGCATCGGCTACAACGTCGAGAAGGTCAAGGCTGCGCTGGGCGTCGACAAGATCGACTCGTGGGCCATGCTGTTCGAACCGGAAAACATCAAGAAACTCTCCAGCTGTGGCGTTTCGTTCCTCGATTCGGGCGACGAGATGATCCCGGCGATGCTCAATTACCTGGGCCTGGACCCCAACAGCCAGAACCCTGAAGACTACAAGAAGGCCGAGGCTCAACTTCTCAAGATCCGGCCTTACGTCACCTACTTCAACTCTTCCAAATACATCTCCGATCTGGCCAATGGCGAGATCTGCGTGGCTGCCGGTTTTTCCGGTGACATCTTCCAGGCCCGCGAACGTGCTGAAGAAGCGAAAAAGGGCATCGAGATCGCTTATGTGATTCCCAAGGAAGGCGCCAACCTCTGGTTCGACATGCTGGCGATCCCGCGCGATTCCTCCAACGTCAAAGAAGCCCACGCCTTCATCAACTATTTACTCAAGCCTGAAGTGATCGCCCAAGTCAGTGACGCCGTCGGCTATGCGAACCCCAATCCCAAGGCCGGCGAGTTGATGGACCAGCAAGTGCGCACCGACGAAGCGGTTTACCCACCGCAAGCGGTCGTTGACAAGCTGTACGTCAACTCCGAGCTGCCGCCCAAGATCCAGCGCGTCATGACCCGCAGCTGGACCAGGGTCAAGTCAGGCAAATAGCGCAAGCGCTTTAACTATTCCAAGGCTCGTCCGCGCAGGGCGAGCTGCAAATTTTGTGGGAGTTTCGTAAATGGCAGTTGCCTCCGGCGCCTATAAGAAAGCCCTCGAGGGCGACCAGACACCCAAGCAGGTGTTGGTCAAAATCGACCGGGTCACGAAAAAGTTCGACGAGACGATTGCCGTGGACGATGTGTCCCTGGAAATCAAGAAAGGCGAAATCTTCGCCCTGCTCGGCGGTTCGGGATCGGGCAAATCCACCTTGCTACGCATGTTGGCGGGTTTCGAACGGCCCACGGAGGGGCGCATTTTCCTCGACGGTGTAGACATCACCGACATGCCGCCCTATGAGCGGCCGATCAACATGATGTTCCAGTCCTACGCCCTGTTCCCCCACATGACCGTGGCGCAGAACATTGCTTTCGGCCTGCAGCAGGACAAAATCCCGAAAGCCGAGATCGACGCCCGCGTGGCCGAAATGCTCAAGCTGGTGCAGATGAGCCAGTACGCCAAGCGCAAGCCGCATCAGCTCTCCGGCGGCCAGCGTCAACGTGTGGCCCTGGCCCGTTCCTTGGCCAAGCGGCCCAAGCTGTTGCTGCTCGACGAACCGATGGGTGCCTTGGACAAGAAGCTGCGCTCGCAGATGCAGCTTGAGCTGGTCGAGATCATCGAGCGGGTTGGCGTAACTTGCGTCATGGTGACCCACGATCAGGAAGAGGCCATGACCATGGCCGAGCGCATCGCGATCATGCACCTGGGCTGGATCGCCCAGATTGGCAGCCCGATCGATATCTACGAAACCCCCACCAGCCGGCTGGTCTGTGAGTTCATTGGCAACGTCAACATCTTCGAGACCGAAGTGGTGGACGACGCCGAAGGCCACGCGGTGCTGACTTGCAAGGACCTGGACCGCAACATCTACGTGGGCCACGGCATCAGTACCTCGGTGCAGGACAAATCGGTCACCTACGCCATCCGCCCGGAAAAACTGCTGGTCACCGCCGAGCAGCCGGACTGCGAGCACAACTGGTCCAGCGGCAAGGTCCATGACATTGCCTATCTGGGCGGCCATTCGGTGTTCTACGTCGAATTGCCGAGCGGCAAGCTGGTGCAGTCCTTTGTCGCCAACGCCGAGCGCCGGGGTCAGCGTCCGACCTGGGGCGACCAGGTATTCGTGTGGTGGGAAGACGACAGCGGCGTGGTGCTTCGCTCATGAACATGCGCAAATTCAAACGCCGACTCGACCGAATAACGCCCGGTGGCCGTCAACTGGTCATCGGGGTGCCCTTCATCTGGCTGTTCCTGTTCTTCATGCTGCCGTTCTTCATCGTCCTGAAGATCAGTTTCGCCGAAGCCGACGTGGCCATTCCGCCGTACACCGAGATCTACAGCTACATCGACCAGAAGCTGCAGGTGCTGCTCAACTTCAGTAACTATGTGCTGCTCAGCGAAGATGATCTGTACATCGCCGCCTACCTCGGCTCGCTGAAGATGGCCCTGATCAGCACCGTCTTGTGCCTGCTGATCGGCTACCCGATGGCCTACGCCATCGCCAAGGCCCGCCCGGACCTGCAAACGGTGCTCCTGCTGCTGATCATGATGCCGACCTGGACCGCGATCCTGATCCGCGTCTATGCGTGGATGGGTATCCTCAGCAACAACGGTCTGCTCAACGGCTTTTTGATGAGCATGGGCTGGATCAGCGAACCGCTGCAGATCCTCAACACCAACCTGGCGGTCTACATCGGCATCGTCTACTCGTACCTGCCGTTCATGATCCTGCCGCTCTACGCCAACCTGGTGAAGCATGACCCGAGCCTGCTGGAAGCGGCGTCCGACCTGGGGTCGAGCACCTTCAACAGTTTCTGGAAAATCACCGTGCCGCTGTCCAAGAACGGCATCATCGCCGGCTGCATGCTGGTGTTCATCCCGGTGGTGGGCGAGTTCGTGATCCCGGAACTGCTGGGTGGCCCGGAAACCCTGATGATCGGCAAAGTGCTGTGGCAGGAATTCTTCAACAACCGTGACTGGCCGGTGGCGTCCGCGCTGGCAGTGGTGATGCTGGCGATCCTGATCGTGCCCATCATCCTGTTCAACCGCAGTCAGGCCAAAGAAATGGAGGGCAAGGAATGAAGCGCTTCAGTTTTTCAAGCCTGATGCTGGTGCTGGGTCTGCTGTTCATCTATGCGCCAATGCTGATCCTGGTGATTTACTCCTTCAACGCTTCGAAACTGGTGACGGTATGGGGCGGCTGGTCGATCAAGTGGTACGTCGGTCTGCTGGACAACAGCCAGTTGATGGGCTCGGTGGTGCGCTCGCTGGAAATCGCCTGCTATACGGCGATCGCCGCGGTGGCCCTGGGTACACTGGCGGCCTTCGTATTGACCCGTATTACCCATTTCAAGGGCCGCACGCTGTTCGGCGGCCTGGTCACCGCACCACTGGTGATGCCGGAAGTGATCACCGGTCTGTCGTTGTTGCTGCTGTTCGTGGCGATGGCGCAGATGATCGGCTGGCCCCAGGAACGTGGCATCGTCACGATCTGGATCGCCCACACCACGTTCTGCTCGGCCTATGTGGCGGTGGTGGTCTCGGCACGCTTGCGTGAACTGGACCTGTCTATCGAAGAAGCGGCCATGGACCTGGGGGCGCGGCCGTGGAAGGTGTTCTTCCTGATCACCATCCCGATGATCGCGCCATCGCTGGCGGCGGGGGGCATGATGTCGTTCGCCTTGTCGCTGGACGATCTGGTGCTGGCGAGTTTCGTCTCCGGCCCGGGCTCGACAACGTTGCCGATGGAAGTGTTCTCGGCGGTACGCCTGGGGGTCAAACCGGAAATCAATGCCGTGGCGAGCCTGATCCTGCTGGCCGTATCGTTGGTGACTTTCCTGGTCTGGTACTTCAGCCACCGCGCCGAAGAAAACCGCAAGCGGGCGATCCAGCAAGCCATCGAAGAAAGCGCCGCCGACTCCTGGAAACAGCCAGACCCGCGCCGGGCAGCCGCGCCGGTCTGACCGGACGCTGAGTCACTGTGGGAGCAACTGTCTTGGATGGTTTATTTAGCCATCCTTTCCAGGGACAGCGAGGCTCCCACAGGTCTTTTTGTTGCCCACAAATCCGGGATCAGGCCCAAATCCAATGTGGAAGCGAGCCTGCTCGCGATAGCGGCGTAGCAGTCAATGAAGATCTCAGTGATCGCCTCTCACTTCTTCAACGCATCATGCGCTTCCAGCGCCCGCAGGGAGTAGATATACGCCGCGCCGGCATTCAGAGAAACCGCGGTGGCCAGGGTGGCGGCGATCTCTTCGCGGGTGGCGCCGGCCTTGATGGCCGCATCGGTATGCACGCCGATGCAGCCGTCGCAGCGGGTCGTGATCGCCACGGCGATGGAGATCAGCTCCCGGGTCTTGGCATCCAGCACGTTGTTATCGGCCGCGGCTTCATCCAGGGCCATGTAGGCCTTGACCATTTTCGGATTGCTTTTGCCCAGGGCGCCGAAGGCACTTTTGATGGTGGGCAGCAGTTCGGACCAGTTGATGAACATGGGGTTGACTCCATAAAGAGGGGTAGTTGTTAAACCCTTCCAGTCTTGACCATAAATAACGCCCAAGCCTGTTGATTGATGAAAAGCGTTGCCCGTCATTGGGCTCAGGGTTCGGCCCCGACCGGCAGCAGCTTCAAGGTGCTGCGGGTATTGGCCATCACTTCTATTTCGGCCAGATGCGCCTGGTAGTACAGCCCTTCGATGTAAGACTCGGCCTGATCCGCGTAATGCGCGTCGAACGGCACGCCGCTTTGGCCGACGGGGTTGACCGTGATGCTGTGGGCCGGATCGGCAAAGTCGATAATGCGTCGGGTGGACGGGCCATAGGTCACTGGCCAGGGCGCCGGACCGATTTTGGCCGAGAGGTTGTTGGGCACTTCATGGGTACCGGGAGCAGCAAAGGGGCCGACGTTGAAGATCCGGTCCAGCGGCTTTTGCAGGCCCAGCGGATGACCGTGGGTGAGGGTGTGCGCCTTGCCCCATTGCCATTGGCTGGCATCGTCACCCAGGGTGGCCTTCAGGTGCGCCAGACTCTTGCCCCAGGCCCTCATCACCGTGTCGGCACGGGTCTCCTTGCCCGGGGTGGTGCGATCGTCCCACCAGGGCGAATCCTCTGATGCCGCCAGGCGTGGCAGCGCGGCGTCGATCACTCGGGTCGACAGCGCGGTTTCGAAGAGCCCGTCGCCCAATTCATCGTGCAGCGCGGCGTCGGCCAGGTTAAAGAGGAACTGGTTGAACAGCGTGGCGCTTATGGAGTCCAGCGGATAGTCGCCCTGCCATTGGGCCAGTTGTTCCACCCATTTGCGCTCCTGGGGGGCGCTGACCCCGTTACGCAGCACCGGCAGCAAAGGCGCGAGCAAACGCGGACCGTAGGCGGTGGTGGTGCCCAATTGCAGTTTGCGGGTGGTTTCGATGTCCCACTTGGCCTGCTTGTCGCCCAGTTGGAGGTTGAGTTTCTGGCCGCGATCGGCAAGGTTGTAGTAACCCGCAATCTCGATGCCGCTGGCCGATACCGGCTGGAAATTGGCCGACACGATGTAGCCTCGGGCCGGGTTCTCTTCCTGGGGGTTGCTGCTGAAAGGGTAGAAGCCCTCCTTTTGCGCCTCTGCGCTGCCGCCATCGAGCATGAAACCGGGCTGCACGCCGGCCGGCCGCTTGGGCAATTGCGCCGCGGCCCACCAACCGATATCGCCCTTGGCGTTGGCCCACACCACATTCAGCCCTGGCGCGTGGATCTTGGCTGACGCGCTGCGAGCCTTGGTCAGGGTGTCGGCGCGATTGAGCTGGTAGAAGGCTTCGAGGATCGGGTTGCGGCTTTCCAGGAACCCCCACCACATGGCGATAGGTGTCTTGCCGGCGTTGGCGCCGAGGGCGTCGTTGACGATCGGGCCATGGGGCGACTGGCGCAGTTGCAGCGTCACCGGCGCCTGGCCCTTGACTGCGATCTGTTGTTCGCTGCGGGTCATGTCCACCCATTGGTCGCGATACCAGACCTGCTCGGGATTATCCGGGTTGACCCGTTCGACGATCAGGTCCAGGTCGTCGTTCTGGAACATCGTGACGCTCCAGCCGAAATCCTTGTTCATGCCCAGCGTCGCAAAGGGCATCAGCGCCTGGTAGTGCCCATAAAGCTCGAAACCCGGGGCCGACAGGTGCGCCTCGTACCACACCGAGGGCGCGGAAAAGCGGATATGCGGGTCGCCCGCCAGCAACGGTTTGCCGCTGTGGGTGCGGCTGCCGGAGACCGCCCAGGCGTTGCTGCCTTCGAACTGCGGCAGGCCGTTTTCGGCCAGGGCCTGTTCACTCAGACGGGCCAGGGCGTTGAGGTCTTTCCAGTCGGCGGCGGCCAGGGGCAGGCCGCTCTTGCGAGTCTCGGCCAGCACGCCCTTGGGCTGCCAGTCGAGGTCGAAAATGTTCAGGTAGTCGCTGCCCAGCTGATCGCGCACGTAAGTCAAAAGCGGCTCGGTGCGAAACGCTGCCGCAAAACTGTAGGCCATGTAGCCGGCAATGCTCACGGTGTCCTCGGCGGTGAAAGGACGCTTGGGGATGCCCAGCACATCGAACTCCACCGGCCTGGTGTGGGTTTCCTGATAGCGGTTGATGCCATCCAGGTACGCCTGCATCGCGATCCAGGCCGGGGACTGTGGGTCCTGTTCCGTCAGATAGGTCGCGGCGCGTTCGCGAATGCGCAGGCTGCGCATCAGTTTGTCGGTGTCGAGCAGCTTCGGCCCGAGTACCTCGGCCAGTTCGCCACGGGCGAGGCGGCGCATGATCTCCATTTGAAACAGCCGGTCCTGGGCATGGACATAACCCAGGGCGCGGTACAGGTCGGTTTCGTTTTCAGCACGGATATGCGGCACGCCGCGTTCGTCGTAGCGCACGGTCACCGAGCCTTGCAGACCTTGCAGCTGCACCGTGCCCTGGCGGGTGGGCTGCTTGCTGTAGAGGTAGCCGCCCGCGACGATGATGGCGGTGACGACCAATGACAGGAAGGCGATGAGGCTGCGTTTCATGCTAAATCCTTATTGAGTGACAGCGGTCCCATGGTTTCGCTGTTTATTCCCATGTTTAACATGCCGCCGGGTGTCTGCGTATCCTTGCTTGGGGGATTTTCCCTGCGGCCTATTCTTTGGCGGATGTGTCCTGCCCCCACGGGCAATAACACCCTACCGCCAGCGTGTGGGTCGCATTCACCGCCCGGCCGCTGCTCAGGGCCTCGAGAATCGGCTCGATGAAGCTGTTGCTCGAATTGCAGGTCAGGCCTTCGCTGTAGGGGCCGAAGTACGCCAGTTTGCCGCTGCGATCCCAGATCGCCACCGCCGGGCTGGCGGGAATCTGGCTTGAGCCGGGGAGCACCGAAAGCGGTTTGAGGCTGCTCAGCGTGGTCGGCAATTGACCCTGACTGCCGGTTTTTTGGACTGCATAAAACTCGACGCCTTGGGGGGCGTATTTCTCCACCAGCTCGGAAAGGTGCTGTTGGTTGCCGACGTTACATGGGCAGGCGGGATCCCAGAAATGCACCAGGCGGATCGGGCCAGGGCCGGCCAGGCCGGGGGGGAGGTGCAAAGGGTCGCCGGAAAATACCGCCGTGTGTTCGCTGAACGCTCGCAGAAAGCGGCCCTGGAACCAGTCGTAGGCGATCCACAACACGGCGGCGCACCCGAGGGCAAGCAAGCTGGCAAGCAAGGTCGTGCGGTGGGACGGGCGCATGGAGTCGATCCTCTGAGGCCGCGTAGCTTGCCATGCCTGGCGCGACAGATGAATATCGCAGGCCTACAAAGTCTGTTTCGCGCGTTGCGCTTTTATGTGGAAATCCTATGCCCGTCAGTTTCGACCCCGATCACCTGCGTGCCAGCCTGCAACCTTTGGCTCAGTGGCAGCCGCTGTCTGCGCAGGCGCTGGATTATCAGCGGTTCTACGGCCTGGATTTTCCTCACCGCACGTTGCGCAAGGGCCTGGGGCGTTTCGAGATAGACGGATATGAGCTGGTCGGTCAGGTCTGGTGGCCGGAAAAAGCGCTAGCGACGCTGTTTCTGTTCCACGGCTATTACGACCATATGGGGTTGTACCGGCACTTGATCGAGTGGGCGCTGGAGCAGAAATTCGCCGTGATCGCCTGCGACCTGCCGGGCCACGGCCTGTCCAGTGGCGAGCGCGCCAGCATCGGTGATTTCGCCGAGTACCAGGCCACGTTGCAAGGCCTGCTGACCGAGGCCGGGACGCTGGAGCTGCCGCAACCCTGGCATCTGTGCGGACAAAGCACCGGAGGGGCCATCGTGGTTGATCACGTGCTCAACCAAGGCCAGCACAGCCCTGCCCAAGGTCAGGTCATACTGCTGTCGCCCTTGGTGCGGCCGCGGGCCTGGGGCTGGTCGCGCCTGAGTTACTACTTGCTCAAACCCTTTGTAACCGGCATCGCCCGACGTTTCAGCGAGAACTCCACCGACCCGGACTTCCTGCCATTCCTGCAAGCCGACCCGTTGCAACCGCTACGCCTGCCCACCGCGTGGGTCGGAGCGTTGGGGCAATGGATCAAGCGTATCGAAGTCGCCCCGAGCAGCCCGCGCCAGCCCTTGATCGTGCAGGGCCAGGCGGACATGACGGTGGATTGGGCGCATAACCTGCAAGTGTTGCGCAGCAAGTTCGATCGGCCCCAGGTGCTGATGTTGCCCGAAGGTCGGCATCACCTGGCGAATGAGGCGCTGGCGATGCGGCAGGAGATGTTTGGATTTCTGACGAAGCGGATGAGCCGGGTTCGGCGCTGACCGGGCTATTGCTATCGCGAGCAGGCTCGCTCCCACGCTGGTTTTTCGACCATCACAAAATCTGAGTTCACTCAAATACCCTGTGGCAGCGAGCCTGCTCGCGATAGCGGTGTCAGGGGCGCTGAAGATCTATCTATTGCCCGAGAGTCTGCCCCACCGCCAACCCCGCCCGAATCGCTGCCAAGGCCGCTTGATAATAAGCCTGGCCCTCAGCCGACTCGGCGAAGGTGGCGAACTCCTCCAGCTCGGTGTCCGTCAGGTCGCGGTAGACGTACAGCAGTGTGTTGTTCAGGTCTGCGCCGATCTGCTCCATCAGACGCTGGCGCTGACCGTTCAGCATGCCCTGGGCCTGGCCAGCACCCAGCAGGCCGGGGATCATCGAGCTCAGGCTGTCCGCCGCCACGCCGGCGATCGCCAGGCTGACTTCGGCGCCGGCCTCGCGGGCGGGCAGGGACTGGGCCAGATGACCGATGATCAATAGGCGGTTGTCGCTGACTTGCATCTTCGGCAGGCCCTTGGCGTTCTTCGCCAATTGGTCGCGACGGGTCGCCAGCAGCTCGGCTGCCACGACTTTGCGGCCCAGGGGCGACTGAAAAAAACTCAGGGCCGGGGCTGGGTCGATGAGGTTCTTGCGCAATTGCGCCTCGGCCCGCTGGTCCATGGCCTGGGGGGCAAAGCGTTGATTGCTGTTGTTGACCAGTGCCTGGAACACTGCCGGTGGCAGGCTGCTCTGGTAACGCTGCTGCGCGGCGCTCAAGGCGTCATTGAAATGCGCCCGTTGTTCCGGCCAGCCGGCGACCTTGTACAACAGGTCGTAGCTGTCTGCCCAAGCGGGCAACGCACAGAACATCAACAATGAGAAAAGCAAACGGCGCATAGGGACTCCTGTCAGCAGCCGACTATTCTCCGTGGGGTGTGGGGACTTGTCGAGAATTCGTATCAAGTTCCTGCGCCTGCGCCATCATGCGTGACAAACCCGCTGCGCGGCGCTGTCGGTTTTGCAGGCACAGGAATACTATGCGCGCCATGCAAATACCTTCTGATCACCCGCTGCTGTTACGTATCGTCGACGACCTGGCCGAGCGCGGCTGGTCGCAGCAGAATATCTTCCTGCCGGATGCGCTGACCCGCGCCTTGGCAGCCGAATGTCGCCAGCGCGCCGCCGAAGGCGAGCTGGCCCCGGCGGCGGTCGGGCGCGGGCCGTTTTCGGAGATTCGTGAAGGGATTCGGGGTGATCGTATCCAATGGATCGAGCCCGGCCAGGCGCAAGCGTGCGACCGTTACCTGGGGTTGATGGACAGTTTGCGGGAGGCGATCAATCGCGGGTTGTTCCTGGGGCTGGAGGATTTCGAAAGCCACTTCGCGCTGTACCCTCCTGGCGCCTTCTACCTCAAGCACGTCGACCGCTTTCGCGATGACGATCGACGCATGGTGTCGGCGGTGCTTTACCTCAACGACGCCTGGTTGCCGGAGCATGGCGGCCAGTTACGCATGTACCTGGACGAGGGCGTGGAGCACGACGTGGTGCCCACCGGCGGTTGTCTGGTGGTGTTCCTGTCGGGGGACATCCCCCATGAAGTCCTGCCTGCTGCGCGGGATCGCCTGTCCTTGACCGGCTGGTTCCGGCGCCGCGGCACCGAGGTGTTCTGAGCATGGAAAAGATCCTCGTCAGCCGCTGCCTGCTCGGACACCGCGTGCGCTACGACGGCGGTGCCAGTGGCCCGTTCGATCAGCTTCAACACTGGCTCGACGAAGGTCGGGTCGTGCCGCTGTGCCCGGAAGTCGCCGGCGGCTTGCCCACGCCTCGGGCGGCGGCAGAAATTCCCGGTGGGCAAGGTACGCAGGTGCTCGACGGCCAGGCGACGGTAATCACCACCGAGGGTGAAGACGTCAGTGAACAGTTTCTGTCCGGCGCGTATCAAGCGCTGGAGCGGGTGCGCGAACACGCTATCCGTATCGCCGTGCTCAAGGCCAACAGCCCGTCGTGCGGCAATCTGTTGACCTACGACGGGACGTTCAGCGGCGTGAAAGTGCCTGGTGAAGGTGTGACGGCGGCCTTGCTCAAACGTCATGGGGTGCAAGTGTTCAGTGAGTTGGAATTGGCAGAAGCTGCGGCGGCGCTCAGGGCATTGACCGACGAATAACCACCGGTAGCGACGCTCTCATCGCGGGCAAGCCTTGCTCCCACAAATCCCCTTGCCACAGGGGTTGTGTCATCTAGAGCTGCTCAGCCAGCTGCTCGATCTGTTCCTGGCGTTCCGATTGGCTCAACCGCGCCTGCGGATTAAGCGACGACCATTGCGGGTACGCTCTGGCCTTGTTCAGCGCTTCGGGCAGTTTGCCCTCGCGCCAGGTTTTATCCTGGGGTGTGGCGATGTGGATGCTGTCCATTGCCGCATGGCCGCGCTGGTTGAGGGCTTGCAACAGTTGCCGTTGGCGCAGGGCCAACAGGCGTAGCACACTGTCGTCCACTGTCAGCTCCCGCTGGCCCTTGAGCTTGCCCATCAACCTGTTCCCGTAGCTGCGGGCGGTTTGCAGGGCGCCACCGGCAATGGCGCCGGCCAGGGCGGCGGCGCCGAGGGTCAGACCGCCCACCAGCAAATCCACGCCGGCACCGGCCGCTGCGCCCGCGGCGATCCCACCACCCACACGTACACCCAGCTGTTTGAGGGTGTCGGGATTGAACAGGTCATCGCCCCAGCGGCCGTCAAGTAGAGGCAAATCGCTAGCCGCGGCGTCCTGGGGACGGAAGGCGTAGAGCTTGAGCAAGGCTTCGACGCAGCGCTGCTCCCGTTGACGTACGGCGTTGCGCAGCTCGCTGATGGCCTGTCGTTCCAGCTCGGCATCGCTGGCTACGCTGCGTCGGCAAGCGGCGCAATCGATCAGCAGTTCGGCGATCAAGCGCTGCGCGCTCTGCTGACGGGCCAGGCGTTGGGCCTGTTGATCGGCGACCAGTCGTTCCAGTTGCCCACGGGCGCTTTCCAGCAACAGGGCGAGGCTTTCATACAGGCGTCGCTCGCCATCCTCGGGCGGAGCGACGCTGTCGAAACGCACCAGAGCGTGCAGCCCCAACCGTGCCAGGGCTTCGCGCCAGTCGGGCTCGCGGTGGCTGGCGCTGCTGACGAAATTCAACACTGGCAGCAGCGGTTTGCCGCAACTGGCGAGTACTTGAAGCTCATCCCGGTACTTGGCCAGCACCGGCTCTCGCGCATCGATCACATAGAGTCCGGCATCGCTGGCGAGCAATTGTCGCAGCACTTTGGCTTCCTGTTCGAAGCGTTGTCGTGCCTCGCTGCCGTCCAGGAATCGCGCCAGGCGTGCCGGCCCGTCCAAGCGCTCACCGGGGCGCTCCAAGCGTTCGAGGTAGTCAAGCAGGGCGATGGCGTCTTCCAGGCCCGGCGTGTCGTACAGCTCCAGCAACGCTTCGCCGTCCACCGACAGGCGCGCGCCCTCGACGTGTCGGGTTGTGCTGGGGCGGTGGGACACTTCGCCGAAGCCGACGTCCCGGGTCAGTGTGCGCAGCAAGGAGGTTTTGCCCACATTGGTGTGCCCAACCACGGCCAGCTTCAGCGGCTTGGTGGGTTCAGTCATGGCCGGTCTCCAGCCAGTTCAAAGGCGCGCAGTCCGCGAAGGGCAATTGCAACTGTTGCAGCGCGTTGTGCCAATCGCCCAGGCGTTCAGCGTCCAGCGCTTGCCCGGGCGGTGCCTGCAACAACCAGATGCGGGTGGCGCCGGCGCTGCGGGCCAGTTCGGCGATCAGCGCCAGGCTGCCACGATCCGGTGAACGTCGTGGGTCGCAGGCAATCGCCAGGCGCGCGGGAGGAAAGCGTGACAATTGTTCGAGGAGCTTGTGGCGCGATTCGCGGCTGTCGAGCACTCCGGCGTTTTTCACCGTGCCTGGCAGTTTCGGTGGCCAAGGCCGGTCGTCCAGTTCGATCGCCACCAGCAGCGCACCGTCGCTTTGCAGCGCGCCAACGTCACTTTCAATTTGATGCAATTGCGCGGGCGCGGCATCGCTGATGCCCAGGCGCTCGCTACTGGGCATTAGCCGCTCCCGCAGTTGGGCATAACCTGGCAGGTTCAAGTCCAGGCGCAGCGTGGCGCGGCCGCGACGCCAGCGCCACAGGCACACCAGCGCCAGACACAGGCGCGGCAACACGCCGTAGACCAGCGTCACGCCCACCAGCCAAGCGGCCCAGGCCTGGCGGGCGCTTTCGATATTCAGCGCGGCGTCGCCACTGGCGCGAATCATCTCTTCGGTTGGCCCGCTCAAACCCAGTAGGGTGGGCAGGGCGCCGAGGGCCTGGGTCATGACGACGAAGGTCTCACCGCCGAGAATGGTGGTTTCCCATACAAAACCGTAGCGCCGGGTGGCCATCAGCATCAGTACGATGACCAGCGCGCTGAGCATCGCCAGCAGCCACAAACCATTGACCAGCGCACCGAGGGCCCAGCGATTGAGCTTGTGCCGTTGCAATAACAGCAGCAGGGCTGGCGCCAGTTGCGCAGCCTTGGCATCGCGGGCGAGTTTTTCGCTGAGCCACAACCACAGGCGCCCCAGCGTTGCACCTTGCTCACCCGCAAAGATCAGGCCCAGGGCCCAGCCGATAAGCAAGATCAGGTTTAACGCCAACAGGCTGCCCAGGGCCCAGAACACATTGACCGGCGTGCGTCCGTCGCCGAGTGCGGCAAAGCCCAGGCCAGCGCCACTGATGATGGCGAGTACAGCCATTATGATCAGCGCCAGGCGCGCCCCTTGCAGCCAGTGATGCAAGGCCTGGCTGAGCCCGTCGCGCTCGGCCAGCCAGCGGGCGCGGTGACGGATACGGCTGGATAAATCGCCACCCGCCGCGCGGGCCAGGCGATTGGCCTCCTGATCTTCGAGCGGGCCGGCGTGTTCTTCACGCAGACGTACCGTCTCGGTCAACCAGAGGTCGTGCAGTTCTGTCAGAGGCTCAGACACAGGTGCTTCCGTCGCAAATGAGGGTTGAGCATAACCGCTGTGGCCTCTGGTATCCTCGCCGGCATGAAAAAAACACTCCCTTTAAGCCTGATCGCAGCCCTCGGTGAAAACCGTGTGATCGGCGTCGACAACAGCATGCCCTGGCACTTGCCGGGGGACTTTAAATACTTCAAGGCTACCACCTTGGGCAAGCCCATCATCATGGGCCGCAAGACCTGGGACTCCCTGGGGCGGCCGCTGCCGGGGCGCTTGAACATCGTGGTCAGTCGTCAGCCTGGCCTCGTGCTGGAGGGCGCGGAAGTCTTTTCCACGCTGGAGGCAGCGGTGGAACGGGCCGAGGCGTGGGCGTTGCAGCAGGGTGTCGACGAACTGATGTTGATCGGCGGCGCCCAGCTGTACGCCCAGGCCCTGGAGCAGGCGGACCGACTGTACCTGACCCGTGTGGCGCTGAGCCCGGATGGCGATGCCTGGTTTCCGGCGTTCGATTCGAGCCAGTGGAAACAGGTGTCGAACCAGCCGAATCCGGCCGAGGGCGACAAGCCGGCCTACAGCTTTGAGGTGTGGGAAAAGCTGTAAGCCATGTGGGAGCAATCAAGCCTGCACCAACTCCCCATGCTCTTCGGCATCCAGCAAAGCCTTGTCGGTCTGCTGCATCACCTGGCTGGTGATCGCCCCGGCAGTGATCGAACCGCTGACGTTCAACGCTGTGCGGCCCATGTCGATCAGTGGCTCGACGGAAATCAGCAGCGCCACCAGTGAAACCGGCAAGCCCATGGCCGGCAGCACGATTAGCGCGGCAAATGTCGCGCCTCCACCGACACCGGCCACCCCGGCCGAGCTCAAGGTCACGATCGCTACCAGCGTCGCGAGCCACACCGGATCCAGCGGGTTGATGCCCACGGTCGGCGCGACCATCACCGCCAGCATGGCCGGGTAGAGGCCGGCGCAGCCGTTCTGGCCGATGGTGGCGCCGAACGACGCGCTGAAGCTGGCAATGGCCCGTGGAATGCCGAGGCGGCTGGTCTGGGCTTCGATACTCAGCGGGATGGTCGCGGCGCTGGAGCGGCTGGTGAAGGCGAAGGTCAGGACCGGCCATATCTTGCGGAAAAAACGTAACGGGTTGATTCCAGCGGCGGACACCAGCAGACCGTGAACCACGAACATCAGGCCCAGACCCAGGTACGACACCACCACGAAACTGCCAAGCTTGATGATGTCCTGGACGTTGGAGCCGGCCACCACTTTGGTCATCAGCGCCAGCACGCCGTACGGGGTCAGCTTCATCACCAGCCGCACCAGACGTGTCACCCAGCTTTGCAGGGTGTCGATGGCGTTGACCACTTTCTGACCTTTTTCCACGTCATCCTTGAGCAATTGCAGTGCCGCGACACCCAGGAAGGCCGCGAATATCACCACGCTGATGATCGAGGTCGGCTTGGCCCGGGCCAGGTCGGCAAAGGGGTTCTGCGGAACGAACGAGAGCAGCAACTGCGGGATATTCAGGTCTGCGACCTTGCCGGCATAGTCGCTCTGGATCACCTGCAGGCGTGCGATTTCCTGGGTGCCGGCCACCAGGCCTTCGGCGGTGAGACCGAACAGGTTGGTCAGGCCGATACCGATAAGGGCGGCGATGGCGGTGGTGAACAGCAGTGTGCCGATGGTCAGGAAGCTGATCTTGCCCAGGGATGAGGCGTTATGCAGGCGCGCTACCGCGCTGAGAATTGAAGCGAAGACCAGCGGAATCACGATCATTTGCAGCAACTGCACATAGCCGTTGCCCACCAGGTCAAACCAGCCGATCGAGGCTTTCAACACCGGGTTGCCGGCGCCGTAAATCGTGTGCAGGACGGTGCCGAACACCACGCCCAGCACCAATGCCAGCAGGACTTTTTTGGCCAGGCTCCAGGTGCTGTGACGGGTTTGCGCCAGACCAAACAGCAAGGCGAGGAACACCAGCAGATTGAGGATCAGCGGCAGATTCATCAAAAAAACTCCGATAGGACTTGTGCCAGTCGCCTGAAGCCGCGACTGCGAGGCGGGAAGCCTAACAGCCTGATATCTAATGAATTAATAATAAAAAGGTATGTAGATTGTCGTTTATGGAATAAGGCAATGACGTTTATGGGCATGCCGCTGGCGGTATCAAGACGCAAGCGGTCGCGGGCAGGAGAGAAACGTCATGAGCATTTGTTAGCGTCGAGTTCTTTGAACCTTGGAGAAACGCCGATGAAGCTTGCACCTCACCTTCTCGTTGTCGCCATGGGCCTGGGCCTCGTTGGCCAGGCGCTCGCTACTGAGCTCAAGCACTGGCCCGCGGAGCAGGCCAAGGCGCTGGACGCGATGATCGCGACCAACGCCAACAAAGGTAACTACGCGGTGTTCGACATGGACAACACCAGTTACCGCTACGACCTGGAAGAGTCGTTGCTGCCGTTCATGGAGAACAAGGGCCTCATCACCCGCGAAACCCTCGACCCATCCTTGAAGCTGATGCCGTTCAAAGACACGGCCGAACACAAGGAAAGCCTGTTCAGCTACTACTACCGTTTGTGCGAAGTGGACGACATGGTCTGCTACCCCTGGGTCGCCCAGGTGTTTTCCGGCTTTACCCTCAAAGAACTCAAAGGCTACGTTGACGAATTGATGGCTTCTGGCAAGCCGGTCCCGACCACGTATTACGACGGCGACAAGGTGGTCAACTACAACGTCAACCCGCCGAAGATTTTCACCGGTCAGGTCGAGCTGTACAACAAACTGATGGAAAACGGCATCGAGGTCTATGTCATGACCGCGGCTTCGGAAGAATTGGTGCGCATGGTCGCCGCCGATCCGAAGTACGGCTACAACCTCAAGCCGCAGAACATCATCGGCGTGACCACGTTGCTCAAGGATCGCAAGACCGGCGAACTGACCACCGCCCGCAAGCAGATCAGCAATGGCAAATATGACGAGAAGGCCAACCTGAGCCTTGAGTACACACCGTATCTGTGGACTCCGGCGACCTGGATGGCCGGCAAGCACGCGGCAATCCTGACGTACATCGACGAATGGAAAAAACCGGTGCTTGTGGCTGGCGACACCCCCAGCAGCGACGGCTACATGCTGTTCCACGATGTGAACGTGGCCAAGGGCGGCATTCACCTGTGGGTCAACCGCAAGGACAAGTACATGGACCAGATCAACGGCATGATGGCCAAGCACGCCGCGGCCCAGGCCAAGGAAGGGCTGCCAGTGACGGCGGACAAGAACTGGGTGATCGTCAAGCCGGAAGATATCCAGTAAACCCCAGGACTCCTTGTGGGAGCGAGCCTGCTCGCGATGACGGTGTGTCAGCCAACTGAGATGTTACTGAACGTTATCGCGAGCAGGCTCGCTCCACAGTTGATCATCGATGGTTTGTTTCACTGCAAAAAAATGCCCCACCTTGAGTGGGGCATTTTTATTGCTGTTTATGGACGCTTACAACCCGTCGAGCATCGCCTTGTTACGCACCGCGCCCTTGTCGGCGCTGGTGGCGAGCAGGGCATAGGCCTTGAGGGCGGTGGTGACTTTGCGCGGACGCACTTCCACCGGCTTCCAGCCTTTGTTGTCCTGTTCAACACGGCGTCCGGCCAGTTCTTCATCGCTGATCAGCAGGTTGATCGAGCGGTTCGGAATGTCGATCAGGACTTTGTCGCCGTCGCGCACCAGGCCGATGGCACCGCCAGCAGCGGCTTCCGGTGAAGCGTGGCCGATGGACAGGCCCGAGGTGCCGCCGGAGAAACGGCCATCGGTCAGCAGTGCGCAGTCTTTACCCAGTCCTTTGGACTTCAGGTAGGACGTGGGGTAAAGCATTTCCTGCATGCCCGGACCACCTTTTGGCCCTTCGTAGCGGATGATCACGATATCGCCGGCCTTCACTTCGTCGGCGAGGATCCCGCGCACGGCGCTATCCTGGCTTTCGAAAATCTTGGCGTTGCCTTCGAACACATGGATCGATTCGTCGACGCCGGCGGTTTTCACCACGCAGCCATCCAGAGCGATGTTGCCGTACAGCACAGCCAGGCCACCTTCTTTAGAGTACGCGTGCTCGACGCTGCGGATGCAGCCGTTTTCACGGTCATCGTCCAGGGTTTCCCAACGAGTCGATTGGCTGAACGCCGTTTGCGTTGGAATACCTGCCGGGCCGGCCTTGAAGAAATGATGCACGGCTTCGTCGGTGGTTTGGGTGATGTCCCACTTGGCGATGGCCTCGGCCATGGTTTTGCTGTGTACGGTCGGCAGGTCGGTGTGCAACAGGCCACCACGGGCCAGGGAGCCGAGGATGCTGAAGATCCCGCCAGCGCGGTGCACGTCTTCCATGTGGTACTTCTGGATGTTCGGCGCGACCTTGCACAGCTGCGGCACGTGACGGGACAGACGGTCGATGTCGCGCAGGTCGAAATCGATCTCGGCTTCCTGGGCGGCGGCCAGCAAATGCAGGATGGTGTTGGTGGAGCCGCCCATGGCGATGTCCAGGGTCATGGCGTTTTCGAACGCCTTGAAGTTGGCGATGTTGCGCGGCAGCACCGACTCGTCATCCTCGCCGTAGTAACGCTTGCACAGCTCGACGATGGTCCGGCCGGCCTGCAGGAACAGCTGTTCGCGATCGCTGTGGGTGGCGAGGGTCGAACCGTTGCCCGGCAGGGCCAGGCCAAGGGCTTCGGTCAGGCAGTTCATCGAGTTGGCGGTGAACATGCCGGAGCACGAACCGCAGGTCGGACAGGCGCTGCGCTCATACTCCGCGACCTTTTCGTCGGAAGCGCTGGAGTCGGCGGCGATCACCATGGCGTCCACCAGGTCAAGGCCATGGCTGGCGAGCTTGGTCTTGCCGGCTTCCATCGGGCCGCCGGAAACGAAGATCACCGGGATGTTCAGGCGCAAGGCCGCCATGAGCATGCCGGGGGTGATCTTGTCGCAGTTGGAAATGCACACGATGGCGTCGGCGCAATGGGCATTGACCATGTATTCGACGGAGTCGGCGATGATCTCGCGACTGGGCAGCGAATAAAGCATGCCGTCGTGGCCCATGGCGATACCGTCATCCACGGCAATGGTGTTGAACTCTTTGGCTACGCCACCCGCGCGTTCGATTTCCCGGGCAACCAGTTGACCCAGGTCCTTGAGGTGAACATGGCCTGGCACGAACTGGGTGAAGGAGTTGGCAATGGCGATGATCGGCTTCTTGAAGTCGTCATCCTTCATCCCCGTGGCGCGCCACAATGCACGGGCGCCGGCCATGTTGCGGCCATGGGTGGATGTTTTCGAGCGGTAATCAGGCATGGAGCACTCCGGGCGGCAAATCAGGTACGTATCAGGTATCAATGGGAAGTGAGCTTCTGTTGACGTCTGGAACACCCGGGTTTGGCCGTGTGTCCGGAAGTGGCCGATGACTTTGCAGGATCGCTGCGCGCCTCAGCATGAGCTCATAAACCCGCCGGGGATGAATGGCGATGAATGTCGCGATTCTACACCCCTGGCGTCAGGATGAAATGACGCAAAGCGCTGATCGGGTGCCAATGTCGTGCTCGGGATGACGACTGGCGATGTTCAACCCGTCAACAGCGTCCTGTGACGATGCCGGAGCAGACCATTGAGTGCCAGCCCCAGGAGGCTGAGCAACATCAGGCATAGAGCCAGGGTGGTTTGCAGGTCCAGCGGAGTGAGGCTGAGCGCGGCGCTGGTCAAACCGCCGACAATGAAGATCAGCACGCTGCCTGCCGAGGCCGATGTACCTGCTTGCTCGGGGAAGATATTCATCGCCCGGGTGTGGGCGGCCGCACGAGCAATGGTCGTTCCGGCGGTGCACACGATCATGGGCAGCAGCAGCGTGGTGACCGACAAGCCCAGATGGCTGGAGAGCCCAAGCATCAACACTCCCGCCGTCAGGATCAGGCACAGCCCCGTGAGGATTTGCGTCTGTGGGTCGATCCGGTTGCTCAGCACGGTCGCGACCGCTCCACCGCCGATATAGGCCAGCCCGTAGCCCAGCAACGTCAGCGAAAATGCCTGCGGCGACAGTTGCAGCTGGTCAATGAAAACCAGCGGTGAGATGACGATGAACGAGAAATGGCAGGAAAAAGCCAATGCTGACGTCAGCCAGTAGGCCATGAAGTTGAAGTCACTGCATACCGTCCGGTAGGACGCAATGAAGTCCGGGCGCCTGGGTTGGCTATCCGCTGGCAAAGGCTTGAGTAGAAGACTGGCGCTCAAGAACACACTGACAGCCAGGGCAATGAATACCAGGAAGCTGCCGCGCCAGCCCATCCAGCTTTGCAGTCCGGTGCCGGCCAAGGGCGAAACGGAAATGAAAATGCCGCCGCAGGTGACCAGGAAAATCCGTAATCGCTGCTGCTCCTGACCTGTAAACAGGTCCTGGATCAGTGCCTGAGAGAGCACGAAACAACCGCATCCCACGGCTTGGATGACCCGGAAAAGCAGGAAGGACCAGTAGTCATTGGCCACGACGCACCCGGTCGCGCCAATGGCCGAGACGATGATCCCGATCAGCAACAGGTTCCTTCGTCCCATGGCGTCGGAAAGCGGGCCGACCAGCAGTTGGGACATTGCGATCCCCACTGCGAACAGGCTGACAGACAGGGCAATATCGGGCGATGGACGCTCAAAGTGTTCGGACAGCGCCGGAAACGAAGGCAGCACCACATCGATGGGGAATACGCCGAGCAAGGTCAGCATCAACAATAAGCCGACAGTGGCCGTTTTGCGTGTGGCGAGATCATGAGTGTCAGCCATCGAGAAACCCCGCCTGGAAGAACCTCTGCCGATTGGGGCCGTCTTCGAAGAAACCTGCCTGCTGCATGGCTGTGAAGGTCGAGACTGCCCCCGAGCGAACTCGCTGGGCGTGAGCGTCCGGTTGCAGGAGGTTTGCAACGATCTTCAACGCGTCCTGTTCGTCAAAGCCGACGCTGGCGAGGCTGCGCGTTAACCAAGGGATGTCGGGCTCGAAGTAAAGGCCGATGATGTCCAGCAGCAGCTTTGCGGCCAGAGCACGCTGGTCAGGGGCCAGGGCGGACCACAGATACTGGAACACCTCGCTGAAATAGCGACTATGGCGTGCCTCGTCCTCGAGATGATCCCTGAGCATCTGGTAAACCGTGGAGACCAAGGTCTCGCGGGTAATGGACAGCAGCTCCTTGGCGATGATCGTTTCGGAAACGAACCCCAGCAGAAACCACGCCAGAGGGCGATCCGGGGGGCTTGTGGCTTCGATCACGCCCACCAGGCGGTCGATGCGCCTGGGGAGCGAGCGGTCGCGGATGTCGTACAGGGCGACGATCTGTTCGGCCACTTCATTGGAAAACAGTGCGTGGTAACCCTCGTCGGTGTAGAGCTGCAGGGCGGCGGTTTTCATCTGGCTGGGGATGGGTACGCTCAGTTCGCCATGGACGATGGTTTCCACTGCGCGATTGACCACCCGGTGTTCGAGCAAGGTGGTGTAGTCGAGGAAGTACACCAGGTGATTGGCCGCCAGGCGTTGGGCAATGGCGCGCCCCGCCTTATTGATCAGCGGATGTTCGATATAGGGTATGAAGGCTGGCGCAAACCAGTCCCGACTGGCGAGTTGATGCTCCAGATCGTCGGGTAGGCGGTAGTGGTTTTTGCGCACGCGCACCGCAGCTTTGTTATCCCAGTCGCCCAAGGTGTAGCGCGGCCTCTGAGTGAAGGTCATGATGCAGAGTCCTGGCCATTGACCAGCGCCATCAGCGCCTGGCAGTGGACCTGCCCATCGCCATGACCGCAACCGACAAAAAACAACGGCTGTTCGGGAGTGTCTTCAAGGTCAAGCAGCCGTTCTACCTGACGGTCGCTCAATGCCCCGGTCAGCCAGGTCTTGAGGCCCAGCGCAGTCGCCACCATCAAAAAGGTCTGGGACATGTGGCCCGTTTCGACAAACGCCATTCGATAGGCGCGCGAGTGTTCGTACTTCCACCAGAGCTTGTCGAAGCGCGAAGTGATGAATAGCCCGAATGGCAACGGATTGATGAAGTGCTGTCCGGCTAACAATTGGCCCAGGGGTTCATCCGGAAGTGATCGGATCAGGCTCAAGGCATGTTCGGCCGGGTGGTAGGCGTAGATTCCCGGTTCCAGCCCGGCCACGTGACGCACGTACAGGTAACCTTCGCAGGCATTCAGGCCGCCGCCCGAGGGGCTACTGCGTCGCGCGCCCAGCGTTTCGGGATGACCGGTCTCGTGAGCAAAAGGGCGCTCGTTCAGGTAACCCAGGGTCAGGTAGAGGAGGGTGCTGACCTGCTCGATTGAAATGGCTCGTTCGCTGAATGAGCGAGAGGTGCTTCGACTGACAAGCGTCTGCCCCAGCGAAACGTCCTCGATGTCGACCAGGGAGCAGGGCGTCAAGGCAATCAGGTCAACCGGGCACGGTTTTATGCGGCAGGCCGGCGGCGGTGATGATAGAACCTCTTGGCAATGCTGCAGGTACAGGGTTGCCCATTCCTCGACATTTTGGGGAACACTTTCGCAAGGAATATTTTTTGTGCCGATATGAAATATTCTGGATAACTCGTCCCATCGCCATTCGAGGGCTTCCTTGGGTTCTGCAGTCAATATGCCGGCATTCAGGAATTCAATGTCGATGGGGTTGCAAGTGTCGAAGTGTGAAGGGTTGTGAATAAGTTGTGCCAGTCGCGTTGAATAATGCAGATCGAGCTCGAACTGAGTGTGCTGCTCATAGTTCCATACAATCTGGTGCGGCGGGCGCGCAAGTATGAAAACGCACGGATTTATATGCATTAAGGTTTTCCGCTGAGGGGGCGAGCATGGATGGGCTGAGGCGCCGGCACTCCTCAGCTCCACCCTTTACTTACTTAGCAGCCTGTTGGAACAATCAGGCCGGCCAGGTTTGCGATCTTGTTAGCTTCCAGATTGATTGCTTTCATGATACAGCTCCTTTTTTGAATAAGAGGTTTGAATAAATGTTGTTTTTTTCGAGGGTCATCACTTGCGAAGTGACAGTTCAATCATAGTTTTTAATGAGTGCTTGGCAAGCGGATATTGAGTAGGAAAGTTCCAGTAATAATGTGGGATGACTCATACAAAAAGTTATTTTGTAGGCTTTTGCTTAAGCGCTCGGTAACTTTTCACACGTGCAAAAAAAACGCAGCCAGGGCTGCGTTTAATAAGGGTCAGCAAATGATTCAGCTGTTGGGCAGCAACCGGCAGGTGATGCTCTTGATGTAGCGGGTCTCGGCGATGGCTGGGTGTACCGGATGGTCCGGTCCCTGGCCCCCGCGTTCGAGCAGCTGGATGTTGCGGTCCAGGTGCCGGGCGCTGGTCAGCAGGATGTTTTGCAGGTCGTCTTCGGGCAGGTGCATCGAGCACGAAGCGCTGACCAGGATGCCATCCTTGCTGAGCAGGCGCATGGCCTGTTCGTTGAGGCGGCGATAGGCGCCTTCACCGTTTTTCAGGTCTTTCTTGCGCTTGATGAACGCTGGCGGGTCGGCAACGATGACGTCGAAACGCTCTTCACTGGCCTTGAGTTCTTTCAGGGCTTCGAACACGTCGCCTTCAATGCAGGTCAGCTTTTCGGCAAAGCCATTCAACGCCGCGTTGCGCTCTACGCCATCGAGGGCGAAGGCCGAGGCGTCGACGCAGAATACTTCGCTGGCACCGAACGCCGCGGCCTGCACGCCCCAACCGCCGATGTAGCTGAACAGATCCAGTACGCGCTTGCCTTTGGCATACGGCGCCAGGCGTGCGCGGTTCATGCGGTGGTCGTAGAACCAGCCGGTTTTCTGACCTGCCATGACTGGAGCTTCGAACTTCACGCCGTTCTCTTCCAGGGCGACCCACTCCGGTACGAGGCCGAACACTGTCTCGACGTAGCGGTTCAGGCCTTCGGCATCGCGGGCGGCGGAATCGTTCTTGAACAGGATGCCGCTGGGCTTGAGCACCTGGGTCAGGGCGGCGATCACGTCGTCCTTGTGGGCTTCCATGGTGGCCGAGGCGATCTGCACCACCAGGATGTCGCCGAAACGGTCGACTACAAGGCCAGGCAGCAGGTCGGAGTCGCCGTAGACCAGGCGATAGAACGGCTTGTCGAACAAGCGCTCACGCAACGACAGCGCCACGTTGAGACGATGCACCAGCAGGGATTTGTCCAGCGGCAGCTTCACGTCACGGGACAGCAGGCGGGCGCAGATCAGGTTGTTGGGGCTCATCGCGACGATGCCCAACGGCTTGCCGCCAGCGGCTTCGAGGATGGCCTGGTCGCCGGCCTTGAAGCCGTGCAGCGGGGTAGCGGCTACATCGATTTCGTTGCTGTAGACCCACAGATGGCCGGCGCGCAGGCGACGGTCGGCGTTGGCTTTGAGGCGCAGGCTGGGCAGGGACATGACGTCGCTCCGGAAAAAAGAGCGGGAGTATAGCGTGTTGCGGCCTGTGCGGGGCTTGTGATGGACATGTGGCGCGATTTGCCCGACGGTGTATCGGATCCATCTTTAAGGGTTAGAATCGCCGCCTGACCCAGAGTGTATGCCCATGTCCCAAGAGCTTTCCGCCGAACAGATCCAACAGTCCCTGCAAGGCATCAGTGTGCCGCCCCAGCCGCAGATCATGGTGGATCTGCAGATGGAGCAGTACATGCCTGATCCGGACCTGGAGACCATTGCCAAGCTGATCTCCCATGACCCGGGCCTCTCGGGTGCCTTGCTCAAGATCGTCAATTCGCCGTACTACGGCCTGCGCAACAAGATCACTTCGATCCAGCGCGCGGTGAACCTGCTGGGCAGCCGTTCGATCATCAACCTGATCAACGCGCAGTCGATCAAGGGCGAGCTGCACGATGATGCCATCGTCACCCTCAATCGCTTCTGGGATACGGCCCAGGACGTGGCGATGACCTGCCTGACCCTGGCCAAGCGCGTCGGTCTGGAAAACGGTGATGAAGCCTACGCCTTGGGGCTGTTCCATGATTGCGGCGTGCCGTTGATGCTCAAGCAGTTCCCCAACTACATGAGTGTGCTGGAGCAGGCCTACGCCAATGCCAGCGCCGAGTGCCGGGTGGTGGACACCGAGAACCGCGAATTCAACACCAACCATGCGGTGGTCGGGTACTACACTTCCAAATCCTGGCGCCTGCCGGACCATGTCAGCCAGGCCATCGCCAACCATCACAACGCCCTGGCGATTTTCAGCGATGAGACGTCACGCAACAACAGTCAGCTGAAAAACCTGCTGGCGATCCTGAAAATGTCCGAAAACATCTGCTCATCGCACCGGGTCCTGGGCAATCAGCCGGTCGATCATGAGTGGGCCTGTGTCGGCGCTCTGGTGCTCGATTACATCGGTTTGTCGGAATACGATTTCCAGACCCAGAAGCAGGAAATTCGCGACCTCGCCACGCGCTAAGCATCGAAAACCAGCACCAGGCCTTCGCCTTATTCGAGAACCCCCATGCCAGAACTGCCGGAAGTCGAAACCACCCGCCGCGGAATTGCGCCCCACCTGGAAGGGCAGCGTGTCAGCCGTGTGGTCGTACGCGACCGGCGCTTGCGCTGGCCGATCCCCGAAGACCTTGATGTGCGACTGTCGGGTCAGCGGATAGTGCTGGTGGAGCGGCGGGCCAAGTACCTGCTGATCAACGCCGAAGTTGGCACCTTGATCAGCCACTTGGGCATGTCCGGTAACCTGCGCTTGGTGGAAGTCGGCATGCCTGCCGCCAAACATGAGCATGTGGACATCGAACTGGAATCCGGCCTGGCCTTGCGCTACACCGACCCGCGCCGCTTCGGGGCGATGCTCTGGAGCCTCGACCCGCTCAACCACGAATTGCTGATTCGCCTCGGGCCGGAACCGTTGACCGATCTATTCGATGGCGAGCGTCTGTTCCAGCTTTCCCGAGGACGCTCCATGGCGGTCAAGCCGTTCATCATGGATAACGCGGTGGTGGTGGGGGTGGGCAATATCTATGCGACCGAAGCGCTGTTCGCCGCCGGGATCGACCCACGCCGCGAAGCCGGGGGCATTTCCCGGGCGCGCTATCTGAAACTGGCGATCGAGATCAAACGCATCCTTGCCCATGCCATCGAGCGCGGCGGTACGACGCTACGTGATTTCATCGGGGGAGACGGCCAGCCGGGTTACTTCCAGCAGGAACTCTTCGTGTATGGCCGGGGCGGCGAGTCATGTAAGGTCTGCGGTACGGGGCTGCGGGAGATTCGCCTGGGCCAGCGCGCCAGCGTCTGGTGCCCACGCTGTCAGAGCTGATCCGTCCTGCGGTCTATAGTCTTATAGTCAGTTGTCATACTGCCTAGCCGAAGGATCGCCCGATGAATCTGCTCCGACCTGTCGTTCTCGCGCTGCTGTTGTGTCTCGGTTTGCCTGCCCAGGCGAACAGCGGCAGCGGCGACCCGCGCTACACCATCCAGAATCCCCCGGCCTACGCCATGATCGGCGACCTGCTGATCGCCCGTCCATTGTTGCTCGCCGCCACCGTGATCGGTGCCGGGGCATTTGTGGTGTCGTTACCCTTTACGGCGTTGGGCGGTGGCGTCGGCGATGCGGGGAAGGCGTTGGTGGTGGACCCGGTGAAGGCGACGTTTGTGCGGTGCCTGGGGTGTGTTGGGGAGGGGTTTGAGCAGGAGTGATGTCGCTGTGGCTGTTGGCCTCATCACGAGCAGGATCGCTCCCACAAGGGATTTTGCTTAAGACATGAATGGTGTCGCCACCACAGAACCCTGTGGGAGCGAGCCTGCTCGCGATGAGGCCGGCACAGCCCCTACAAAACTACCTGGCTCAAACCTTGCCAGTAATCTTGCGATATTTCGCCATCAACTGTTCTTCCGTTTCCGGATGGGCCTCGTCCAGCGGAATGCAATCTACCGGGCAGACCTGTTGGCACTGAGGTTCGTCGTAATGGCCGACGCACTGGGTGCACAGGTTCGGGTCGATGACGTAGATCTCTTCGCCTTGGGAGATGGCCTCGTTCGGGCACTCGGGTTCGCAGACGTCGCAATTGATGCAGTCGTCGGTGATGATCAGGGACATGCAGGCTCCTGCCGGGGCGTTGGGCCCGGGCATCTGAAAAACGTATGTGCGCAATTGTGCCGCATTGGCGAGCGCAGTGCACGCGGGCGCGATGGACTGCGCTGTGCCGGCTGCGAAGCGGACCGCAGCCAGCGGGTTATTTCTTGAAGCGCAGGGTCAACGCATCGGCCACGGCCGGGTGGACGAACTTGGTGATATCGCCGCCCAACGCCGCAATTTCCCGCACCAGGGTCGAGGAAATGAAGGAGTAGCGCTCCGACGGCGTCAGGAACAGGCTTTCGACGTCCGGCGCCAACTGGCGGTTCATGTTGGCCAGTTGGAACTCGTATTCGAAGTCCGAGACCGCACGCAGGCCACGCAGGAACACATTGGCGTTCTTTTCCTTGGCAAAGTGCGCCAGCAGCGTCGAGAAGCCGACCACTTCCACATTGGGCAGATGTTTGGTGACCTCGCGGGCCAGCTCCACACGTTGCTCCAGCGGGAACAGCGGGTTTTTCTTCGGGCTGGCGGCGACGGCGATGATCACATGGTCGAACAGGCGCGAGGCGCGTTCGACCAGATCGCCATGGCCCTTGGTAATAGGGTCGAAGGTACCTGGGTACAACACTCGGTTCATCGCGTCGTCCTGGCGGGTGTCCGTTGGGGAGTCGGATGGTATCGCAGCCTACTCGGTCGGCCAAGTCGGCTGTAAGGTAAGTAAGCACTATAGACAGTGCGAATAATCCGCCAACTCATGGGTTTTTCAAGCGATCGGCCAGGGATGTGGCCAATTGTGCCGTCAGCCCATACACCGATAATTGCGGATTGGCGCCAATGCTGGTGGGGAACAGCGAGCCGTCATGGATGGAAAGATTACTCAATTGATGATGTCGCCCAAGGCTGTCGGTGACGGCGCTTTTCGGATCTTCGCCCATGGCGCAACCACCCATCACGTGAGCGCTGCCCAGGCGCGTGCGGTACAAGGCCAGGTCCAGGCCGTCGATCAGCGTACGGGCCTGGGCCAGGTTTTTCACGTAACGGGCGTCACTGTGCATTGGCATGACCGCCCTGGCGCCGCCGGCAAACTGAATCTCGGCCATGCTGTGAAACGCCCGGCGCAAACCGTCCCAGGCATAAGGAGACACCGCATAGTCGAGCACAGGTGTGCCGTCGCTGCGCAACTGAACGTTGCCGCCGCTGCTGTCCGGGTGAAAACCATCGCGCAACAGCGCCAGCATGGCGTGGGTGTGGGGCAGTTGCGCCATATGCCCGGCGTTCTCGCTGCCAAACCCGCCCAGTAGCGCGGCGGCGAGGGCCGGGTGCAGGGGCGGAACTTCCAGTTTGTAGGACATCTTGCCGGTGGCGCCGTCCTGCCACTGGAAATGATCTGAATAAATCGATTGTGGTGCGCCGTAGAACGGATTGATCACCTCGTCGAATTGACCGGCCGACATGTTTACCAAGTGCAGGAAGGTGCGTTTACCCAGGCGTCCGTGCGGGTCGGGCGCTTCGGAGCGCAACAGCAAGGCCGGGCTGTTGATGCTACCGCCGGCCATTACGTAGTGCCGCGCCTTGACCGTGACGTGCCGTCCTGTCGGTGCCACACAACGTTCGTCCATGGCCAGGCATTCGAGGCCGACAACCGCATCGTTTTTGATCATCAGCCGTTCGGCCCGTGCCAGGTAAAGCAGCGCGCCACCCTTGTCCAGCGTGGCCGGAATGGTGGTGACCAGCATCGACTGCTTGGCGTTGGTCGGGCAGCCCATGCCGCAATAGCCCAGGTTCCAGCAACCGCGCACATTGCGCGGGATGACGTGCCAGCTATAGCCCAGCTGTTCACAGCCTTTGCGGATCACGTCGTTGTTGGCATTGGGCGGAACCTGCCAGGGCGCCACCCCAAGGCGCTGTTCCATTTTTTCGAACCAGGGCGCCATTTCCTCGGGGCTGTGGCCCTTGACGTTGTGCTCGGTGGCCCAGTGATCCAGGGTCTGATCGGGCGTGCGGAAACAGGAGGTCCAGTTGATCAATGTCGTGCCACCCACCGCGCGACCCTGAAGAATGGTGATGGCGCCGTCCTTGCTCATGCGTCCGAGGCCTTCCTGGTAAAGGCTGGTGTAGGCCTGGTCCTCGAGCAGCTTGAAGTCATGGCTGGTCTTGAGGGGACCCTCCTCGATCAACACCACCTTGTAGCCGGCGGCGCTGAGAATTTCTGCCGTGGTGCCCCCGCCGGCGCCGCTGCCGATGATCGCAACGTCCGCTTCCAGGGTCAGGTCCTGGGTCAACTGCGCACCGTTGTAGGTGGTCCAGCCGCGGGCAAGACCTTCGCGGAAGGGGTCGAGTACGGGCATGTTGGTGCTCTCTTATTGTTATGAGTATGTGATGCCCCCTTGTGGGAGCGAGCCTGCTCGCGATGGCGTCGGATCAGCTGCATCTGTATTGACTGACATACCGCCATCGCGAGCAGGCTCGCTCCCACAGGGTTTGGATGTGACTGTTAAACCGTTGGCGGTCCCGGGTATCCACAATGCGCCCAGGCCTCGGCCTGGCTGTACCACGCCATCATGACCATTTGCAGCAACGAGCTGTGCCCCTGGCGAAGCAGGTCCAGCGAGCTGTTTTCCCACCGACCGAGAAATTTCTGGATGTCATCGACGCTGGCGTTTTCCCACGAGCCCCAGATTCCGGTCAGTGGCCCACGGGTAACGCCCAGCGTGAGCACGTCGAATAACTGGTGCGTGAGCTTGAGCATGGATGGGGACAGATGAACCAGGGTGGTGTCCAGGCTTTGCAAGGTCGCTTCAGCGGCGCCAGGAAGCTTTTCAGCGACCACGGAGCCGTCCAGCATCACGGGAATGACGGCGCGCAAAAACGGCAGGTCGTTGTCACGCAAGGCTACAAAACCGCTGGCCGAGCGGCTGGGGCCGCAACCGCTCAGGCTGGCACCCAGCCCGACGGTGACCAGGAAGGCGCTGGCGCCGAGGCTGAACTGCAACAGGCCGCGTCGTGAGAGGGCAGGTGTATCGGTCAGGCTTGGATTCATTATTGTTATTACCCGGAAAGACTGCTGCTAACGGACAAACAACTTCTGGATCAGTTTCTGGAGGGGCTTGCCGTATGGTGGATAAATCAGTTTCGCCGCGTTGAACCGCTGTTTGCTCAGTACGCCCTTGGCCTTGCTGAACGTCAGGAAGCCTTCGTGACCGTGGTAGTGCCCCATCCCCGAGGCGCCAATGCCGCCGAAGGGCAGGTCGTCCTGGGCGACGTGCAGCAGCGTATCGTTCAGGCAAACGCCACCGGAATGGGTCTCGTTGAGCACGCGATGATGTTCGGCCTTGTTGTAGCCAAAGTAGTAGAGCGCCAGCGGGCGAGGCCGCTGATTGATGTAGGCAAATGCCTGGTCCAGGTCCTGATAAGGCACGATGGGCAGCAGCGGGCCGAAGATTTCGTCCTGCATGACGGTCATGTCATCGCTGACGTTGAGCAACAGGCTGTGGGCCATGCGTCGCCCCTGACCTCGATCGAACAACTCGATCAGCAATGCGCCCTTGCTGGTGGCATCGCTTATGTAGCCGTTGAGTCGCGCCAATTGTCGTTCGTTGATGATCGCGGTGTAGTCCGGATTGTCAGTCAGGGTCGGATAAAACCCGCGAACCGCTTCGCGATACGCTTCAACGAATTCGCCGACACGGTTCTGCGGCACCAGTACGTAGTCTGGCGCGACACAGGTTTGTCCGGCATTCAGGGTTTTGCCGAATGCAATGCGCTCGGCGGCGTCTTTGACGGGCACGTCCGCGGATACGATGGCGGGCGATTTGCCTCCCAGTTCGAGCGTGACCGGGGTCAGGTTCTCGGCGGCGGCGCGCATCACGTGCTTGCCAATGCTGGTGGCGCCGGTGAACAGCAAGTGGTCGAAGGGCAACCTGGAAAACGCCATGCCGACCTCAGCCTCGCCGAGCACCACGCACACCAGATCCTGAGGGAAAATGCGCGCCAGCAGTTGTTTGAGCAGCAACCCGGTGGCAGGGGTCGATTCGCTCAGCTTGAGCATCACCCTGTTACCCGCCGACAATGCTCCCACCAGCGGCCCGATAGCCAGGAACAGCGGGTAGTTCCAAGGCACGATGACCCCGACCACGCCCAGCGGTTGGTACACCACTTTGGCTGACGCCGGCTGGAAGGCCACGCCTACCTTGCGCCGGGAAGGTTTCATCCAGCCCTTGAGGTGTCGGCTGGCGTAATGGATGCCGTGCAGGCTCGGCATGAGCTCGGCCAGCAGCGTTTCGTCCGCACTGCGGTGGCTGAAGTCCTGGCTGATAGCGTCGATCAGTGCTTGTCGCTCGTTGCTCAGTAACTCGCGCAACGCCTTGAGCCATTGCCGCCGCTGCTCGGCAGGTGGCATGGGGTGGGCGGCATAGGCCTGGCGCTGGGTGTCGAAAAGCGCTTGCAGTTCGCCCAGGTGCTGTTGAGATTCGCGCAGGTAAGCAACGTCGGCAGGCATGGGCGGGCACCGATAGTATTAGAGTGAGTGTTTTCTAGAGCTTGTGCTCTAAAAAGTCAACCGACATCCGTGACGCCTTTGGGTTTGTCCCGTGACCGATAGGTCGTAAGATGCCGTTCAATGCTTTCGTCGAATTAAAGCTCAAGCCATGGCCATACGAATAAAAACCAGCGAGCGCATCGTGCAGAACAGCCTTGAGCTGTTCAATCAGCAGGGTGAGCGCAGCGTCAGCACCAACCATATCGCCGCCCACATGGACATGTCCCCGGGCAATCTCTACTACCACTTCCCCAACAAGCAGGCGATCATCGCCGTATTGTTCAGTGAATACGAAAACCTGGTGGACAGTTTCCTGCGTCCGCCCCAAGGCCGTGCGGCTACTGTCGAGGACAAGCGTTTCTATCTGCAGGAGTTGCTCTCGGCGATGTGGCGCTACCGCTTCCTGCACCGAGACCTGGAGCATCTGCTCGACAGCGACCCGGACCTTGCCGCGCGCTATCGTCGGTTTTCCCAGCGTAGCCTGATTCACGGCACCGCTATCTACGAGGGCTTCGTGGCCGCCGGTATTCTGAAAATGGACCGGGTGCAAATCGAGTCCCTCACCCTCAATGCCTGGATCATCCTCACGTCCTGGGTCCGTTTCCTCTGCACCACACGGGAAAATTCCAACCATTTGAGCGAGCAGGCCATCAAGCGTGGGGTCTATCAAGTGCTGGTGCTGGAGGCCGGTTTCGTGACTGAGCAGGCCCGCGAAGCGGTGGATGCGCTGTTCAAGGAGTTCTATGTCCCCCTGGCCCAGACCCTGGAAGAAGGGGCGTAAGATTCAAATTCGATCGAGCCACAGGAGCCCGTTATGCCCATTGCGCAACTCATCAGTCCTCAAGCCCTGGAACACAGGCGGTCGCAGCCCGGACTGGTGATCCTCGATTGTCGTTTTGCCCTGGAGGACTCGGACTACGGCCAGCGCAGTTACGCCGAAGGCCATATTGCCGGGGCGTCCTTCGCTGACCTCGAACGGGACCTGAGTGGGCCGGTCACCAAAGGCGTGACCGGCCGCCATCCGCTGCCGGAGCCTGAGGCCCTGATGAAGCGTTTGCGGGCCTGGGGGATCGGCAACGACAGTGACATCGTTTTGTACGATGACGGCCCTGGCGCCTATGCCGCCCGGGCCTGGTGGTTGCTGGCCTGGCTGGGTAAGCGCGCTGGCGTTTATATCCTCGATGGCGGGCTCAAGGCTTGGCATGCTGCCGGTTTGCCCTTGAGTCTCGATCCACCGGTCAACGGTCCCGGGACCTTCAGTGGTTCGCCGGACGCGACCCTGTTGCTCAGTGCCGAGGCGCTTGAGCAGCGTCTTGGTGATCCGGACATGACCTTGCTCGATGCCCGGGCGTTGCCGCGTTTCAAGGGTGAGGTCGAGCCGATCGATCCGGTGGCCGGACATATTCCGGGCGCGCAGTGCGCAGCGTTCACCGAGAACCTGGGTGCTGATGGGCGCTTCCTGCCAGTCGACCAGCTCAAGCAGCGCTTTGCCGAGAAATTGGGAGGACGCTCGCCGACGGAACTGGTGGCCTATTGCGGCTCTGGCGTGACGGCATGCCATAACCTGTTTGCCTTGTGCCTGGCGGGGTATCCGTTGGGGAGGTTGTACGCCGGTTCATGGAGTGAGTGGATCACCGATCCCCAAAGGCAAGTGGCGGTCGGTGACTGAACGCAGGCCCCGCAGGAGATCGCAGCCTTGTTGCGCTCCTCAGCTCCTACAGGACAGGCCCGCCAGCCAACCGGGGATTCGCCGCTCCAGATAATACCCTGGGCGGCGCAAGCTCCCGTCGACAAAGCCCACATGCCCGCCTTGTGCATGCAGTTCAAGCTGGGTAGAGGCGGACAGCTCGCCAGGTTCGGGCACGCTGTGGGGGAATACGAAAGGATCGTCGCAGGCCTGGATGACCAGGGTCGGCGTACTGATCTCGCCCAGAAAGTAGCGACTGGAGGCGCGGCGGTAATAGTCCGCCGCGTCAGAGAAGCCGTGCAGCGGCGCCGTCACCCGTCCATCGAAGTCCCAGAAGGTGCGCATGTTTTCCAGGGGGCCCAGTGCTGTGAGGGTCGCCAGACCCTCGTGGCGTCCGTCGTGCTGGAACTGGCGCTGCTTGTTGCGCACGTAGGCCACCATCTCGCGCATGAAATGGGCCTGATAAAACCTGGAAAATCCCTGTCCGATGCGATCGGCACACTGGTCGAGGCGAAACGGTACCGACACCGCGACCGCTCCTTGCAACTGACTGTCGCCCCCCGTTTCCCCCAGGTGCTTGAGCAGCACGTTGCCGCCCAGTGAATAGCCCACCGCAAACAGCGGTGCCAAGGGGCGGCGGGACCGCAGATGGGCGATGGCGGCGGCCAGGTCTTCGCTGGCCCCCGAGTGATAGCTGCGGGGCAACAGGTTCGGTTCTCCCGAGCAACCGCGCCAGTTCAACGCCACGCTGGCCCAGCCCTGATTGCCAAGAGCCTGTTGCAGGCCGGCCACGTAGGGCGAGTTGGAAGAGCCGGTCAGCCCGTGAAGCACCAGCACCAGTGGCGCGTCGACTCGGTGGGGGCCATGCCAGTCGAGATCGAGAAAGTCGCCGTCTTCCAGCCACAGGCGCTCACGTTCCCGAGCGATATGGATGGTCTTGCGCCACAGCGGTCCCCACAAGGTTTGCAAGTGCGGGTTGCCAAGGCCCAGGGCCGGGACGAAGTGTTCAGATGCAGCAGACACGATCATTTCTCGATGCACTGGCCAGCCGTTCAGCCAACGGCCTCGGCCACACGTTGCCACAACGCGTAATACACCCGTCCGGATTTCTGTTCACGATGCAGGCGCCAGTTACCCGGCAACCCCAATGTGGACGGGGCGGCTTCGCTTTCAGTGTAGACCCAGGCATCGTCGGCCAGCCAATGACGTTCTTCGAGCAGAGTGCAAACGGCCGGCAGCAGGTTCTGATTGAAAGGCGGGTCGAGGAACACCAAGTCGAAAGGCGTCGCTGGCTGGCTGTCCAGATAACGCAGCGCGTCGGCGGTCTGCACCTGACCGACGGTGCAGCGCAGTGTGCCCAGGTGCTCTTTCAGGCTGGAGACCGCCAGGCTGCTGGCGTCCAGCGCCTGCCCCATGGCGGCGCCACGAGACAACGCCTCAAGAAACAATGCACCGCTGCCGGCAAACGGGTCGAGTACCCGAGCACCGGCCACGTAGGGCGCGAGCCAATTGAACAGGGGTTTCGCGTACCCGGTCCGGGGTTGGGCGCAGGCCCGGCGCGTCGGGGAAGCTCAAGCGCCGGCTGCGCCATTGGCCGCCGATGATGCGCAATTGATTCACACCGTTATGCACGGGTTTCTTGCTGGAATTGGATGGGCGGGCCATTAGTGCTCCGGAACCCCGAGCGGTTGCTCGGCAGGTTTTTCAGTGGGTGCCGGCAGCGGCTTTTGCGGCACGGTCGGGCCGGCGGTGACGATGACCATTTTATCCGTGCTCAGGTGTTTGTTCAGCGCGGCCTTGACCTGTTCGACGGTCAGTTCCTGGGACTGACGCATGAAGTCTTCCAGGTAGCTGAGCGGCAAGTCATAGAAACCCATGGCCCCGAGCTGGCCGACGATGTCTTCGTTGCTGGCGGTGGACAGCGGGAAACTGCCGGCCAGCTCGCGCTTGGCGTCATCGAGCTCTTTTTGGGTCGGGCCGTTCTTCAGGTAATCGGCGAAAACTTCCTGCACCAGTTTCAGCGTGCCTTCGCTCATTTCGGCGCGGGTCTGCAGGTTGATCATGAACGGGCCACGGGCCTGCATCGGCGAGAAGCCGGAATACACGCCGTAGGTCAAGCCACGCTTTTCCCGGACTTCGGTCATCAGTCGCGTGCCGAAACCACCACCGCCGAGGATCTGGTTGCCCAGGGACACGGCCGCATAGTCCGGGTCGTCCCGATCGATGCCCAGTTGCGCGAGCATCAGGTTGGTCTGCTTGGACGGGAACTCGATGTGACCGATGCTCGCCTTCGGTTCAACCGGTTGCACGGTCTTTGCCAGCGCCGGGCCCTTCGGCAGTGCGGCGGACACCTGATTGGCAATCGCTTCGGCTTCGGCGCGGGACAGGTCCCCCACCAGCGCAATCACCGCGTTGCCGGCGGCATAGGCCCTGGCGTGGAAAGCCTGGACCTGGGCCAGCGTGATCGCAGGAATGCTTTGCGCGGTGCCGTCACTGGAATGGGCATACGGATGATCACCGTACAGACGCTTCATCAGTTCCAGCCCCGCCAGTTTGCCGGGGTTCTGCTTCTGGTACTCGAAACCTGCCAGCAGCTGATTCTTGATGCGCGCAAAGGAGTCGGCGGGGAAGGTCGGTTTGCCAACGACGTCGGCGAACAGCTTCAGCGCCGGCTCGCGCTTGTCCACCGCACTGAGACTGCGCAGTGACGCCAGGGCCATGTCCCGCAAGGCACCGTTGCCGAAGTCGGCGCCGAGGCTTTCGAACCCCTGGGCAATGGCGCTGACATCCTTGCCCGCTACGCCCTCATTGAGCATGGCGTTGGTCAACAGCGCCAGGCCGGGTGTATCGCCGTCCTGGCTGCTGCCGGCGGCGAATGTCAGGCGCAGGTCGAACATTGGCAATTCCCGGGCTTCGACGAACAACACTTTGGCGCCGTCAGCGGTTGTCCAGGTTTGTACGTCGAGCTGGCGACGGCTGGGTGCCTTGCCGTCCAGTTCGGCCAAAGATTGCAGCTTGTTGCTGGCCTTGGCTTTGTCCAGCGCCTGGCTGGCGTTGGTGTCATTGGATGGCGACAGGTAAAAGGCCAAGGCGCCGATCAGGGCGATCAACACCACACCGATCAGCACAAGACGCGATGATTTGCGCTCACTCATGAGCTTTCTCCTCGGGCAGGACGTGCGCGACGCTCAGGCGCGAGCGGGTGAAATACAGCTGGGCTGCCTTCTGGATATCTTGCGGGGTCACGCTTTGCAGTTCGGCGAGTTCGGTGTCCATCAGTTTCCAGGACAAACCGACCGTCTCCAGCTGGCCGATGGCGGTGGCCTGGCTGGTGATCGAATCGCGCTCGTACACCAGGCCAGCGATGACCTGGGCGCGGACGCGCTCCAGTTCCTCGGCGGTCGGGGCAGTGGTTTTCAACTGTTCGAGCAAGCGCCACAGACCGGCCTCGGCCTGGGCCATTGTCTTGTTTTTCTGGGTGTTGGGCGTGGCCGACAAGGTGAACAGCGTGTCGCCACGGGTATAAGCGTCGTAGCTCGACGAACCGCCGGACACCAGCTCTTCGCCGCGTTCCAGCTGGGTCGGGATCCGCCCGCTGTAGCCGCCATCCAGCAAGGCCGAGATCAGCCGCAGGGCATTGACCGAGCGTTTGTCGGTCGCGGTGGCGATGCTCGGTACGTTGAAGGCCAGCATCAGGCTTGGCAGTTGGGTCTGCACATGCAGGGTAATCTGCCGCTCGCCAGGTTCGGCCAGTTCCAAGGGGATCTTCGCTGGCGGTACGTCGCGCCGGGCAACCGGGCCAAAGTAACGCTGGGCCAGCGTCTTGACCTCGTCGGGCGTGACGTCGCCGACCACCACCAGGGTTGCGTTATTCGGCGCGTACCAGGATTCGTACCAGTGGCGCAGTTCCTCGACTTTCATCCGCTCCAGGTCGGCCATCCAGCCGATGGTCGGCGTGTGGTAGCCGCTGGCCGGGTAAGCCATGGCCTTGAAGCGCTCATAGGCCTTGGACATCGGCTTGTCGTCGGTGCGCATGCGGCGCTCTTCCTTGATCACCTCGATCTCGCGGCTGAACTCCTCCGGCGGCAGGCGCAGGCTGGCCATGCGGTCGGCTTCCAGTTCGAAGGCAACGCCCAGGCGATCGCGGGCCAGCACCTGGTAGTAAGCGGTGAAGTCATCGCTGGTGAAAGCGTTTTCTTCGGCGCCAAGGTCGCGCAGGATCAGCGAAGCTTCGCCGGGGCCGACTTTCGAGCTGCCCTTGAACATCATGTGTTCCAGCGCGTGGGACAAACCGGTCTGGCCCGGGGTTTCATAACTGGAGCCAACCTTGTACCAGACCTGGGACACCACCACCGGTGCGCGATGATCTTCGCGCACCACGACCTTCAGGCCGTTGTCGAGGGTAAATTCATGGGTGGGTTGTGGATCGGCAGCCAAGGCTGAAAAAGGCAGACAAACTGTGCTGAGCAGCAGGCCTGCAGCACGGCGGGCAAGAGCATTCATTCGTGTTTAAACCTGTTGGGCTGCCCGCTAGGTCTTAGCGTCGGCGGGCGAGAGGGTGCTAGGATACTGATCCGTTTTACTGGCGGCCACGCCTATCGGGCCTTTTCTCGGTCCGGGGTTGTTTGGGTTCTCGGAAGAAGCCCTGGGTTTGTTCGTTGATCCCAGCGTTTTCGCCGATGATGCCGTGCCAGTCCTTCGAAAAAATCGACCTTGAGGTGTCCTGGGGACAACTCGACAAAATGTTGCGCGTGAACAAGCTGGGTGAAACGCAGTCTGTTCAGCATCGAATATTTATCACCGAGGCGCCCTGGTGGCGCGTCGCTACCGTGAGATAGCCGTCCTCCATGTTTGGTTCCAACGACGACAAGAAGACCCCAGCTGCGGCTGGCGAGAAAAAAGGCCTGTTCGGATGGCTGCGCAAGAAGCCGCAGGAAACTGTCGTCGAACAGCCGCAACCGCTGCCTGAGCCCGATGCCGAGGCGGTGGCCGAACAAGCTGCCCCGATTGTCCTGCCGATTGCCGAGCCGGTATTGCAACCGGCCGAGCCCGAGCCGGAGTCGAGCGCTGAACCGGTGGCCGAGCAACCGCTGACCCCACCCGAAGGGCAAACCCCCTGGCTGACCTTGCCCGTGGCGGAAGAGCCGGTAGCGTTGGTGGAGGACGCGCAGGCGTCGCATATCGCCCCGCCGATTCCGGCACTGACCCCATCTGTCGCGGCCCCGGCCGTGGAGCCGATCGTCGAAGTGCCAGCGCCTGCCATCATGCCTGTCGCTGCCCCAGTTGCCCCTGAACCGGAGCCTGTTGCAGTTGAATTACCAGCTCTCGCAGAGCCCGCGCCTGCCGCCGAAGAGAACAAGGTCGGCTTCTTCGCCCGCCTCAAGCAAGGCCTGTCCAAGACCAGCGCCAGCATCGGCGAAGGCATGGCCAGCCTGTTTCTGGGCAAGAAAGTCATCGACGACGAATTGCTGGAAGACATCGAAACGCGCTTGCTGACCGCCGATGTCGGCGTCGAGGCGACGTCGGTGATCATCCAGAGCCTGACTCAAAAGGTGGCGCGCAAGCAGCTCACCGACGCCGACGCTTTGTACAAGTCTTTGCAGGGCGAGTTGACCAACATGCTCAAACCGGTGGAACAGCCGCTGGTGATTGCCTCGCAGAACAAGCCGTTCGTGATCCTGGTAGTGGGCGTCAACGGCGCCGGCAAGACCACGACCATTGGCAAACTGGCGAAGAAGCTGCAGTTGGAGGGCAAGAAAGTCATGCTCGCCGCCGGCGACACCTTTCGCGCCGCTGCGGTCGAACAGCTGCAAGTGTGGGGCGAGCGCAACAAGATTCCGGTAATCGCCCAGCACACCGGCGCCGACTCCGCTTCAGTGATTTTCGACGCCGTGCAGGCCGCCAAGGCCCGTGGCATCGATGTGCTGATTGCCGACACGGCCGGTCGCCTGCACACCAAAGACAACCTGATGGAAGAGCTGAAGAAGGTTCGCCGGGTGATCGGCAAGCTCGATGCCGACGCACCCCATGAGGTGCTGTTGGTGCTGGACGCCGGCACTGGCCAGAACGCCATCAACCAGGCCAAGCAGTTCAACCAGACCGTCCAACTGACCGGACTGGCCCTGACCAAGCTCGACGGGACCGCCAAGGGCGGGGTGATTTTCGCCCTGGCCAAGCAGTTCGGCCTGCCGATTCGCTACATCGGCGTGGGTGAAGGCATCGACGATCTGCGCACCTTTGAAGCCGAGCCCTTTGTCCAGGCACTGTTTGCCGAGCGGGAGCACTCATGATTCGTTTCGAACAGGTCGGTAAACGCTATCCGAACGGTCACGTCGGCTTGCATGAGCTGAGCTTTCGGGTCCGTCGTGGCGAGTTTCTGTTTGTCACCGGCCATTCTGGCGCCGGTAAAAGTACCTTGCTGCGCCTGCTGCTGGCGATGGAACGGCCCACCACCGGCAAACTGCTGTTGGCCGGCCAGGACCTGAGCACCATCAGCAATGCCCAGATTCCTTACTTGCGTCGGCAGATCGGCGTGGTGTTCCAGAATCACCAGTTGCTGTTCGATCGCACGGTGTTCAACAACGTGGCGTTGCCCTTGCAGATCCTTGGCCTGTCCAAGGCCGAGATCAACAAGCGCGTGGATTCGGCCCTGGAGCGTGTGGCGCTGTCGGACAAGACCGATCTGTACCCCGGCGACCTGTCCACCGGCCAGCAACAGCGCGTGGGCATCGCCCGCGCCATCGTTCATCGCCCGGCCTTGCTGTTGGCGGACGAACCCACCGGTAACCTGGACCCGCGTCTGGCGGCGGAAATCATGGGCGTATTCGAAGACATCAATCGCTTGGGCACCAGCGTGCTGATTGCCAGTCACGACTTGGCCCTGATCGCGCGCATGCGTCACCGCATGCTCACCTTGCAACGCGGTCGACTGATCGGTGACGGGGAGGCTGGCGTATGAGTGCGACCCGCAGCCCCAAGGTGGCCGAGCGCGTGGCTCCGAAAGCCTCCGATCCGCAGCCGCCAAAGAAGAAGCGCGACGATGACGACGGCCCGGATTTCGCGACACTGTTTCACGCCTGGGTCGAAAGCCATCGCGCCAGCCTGCTGGACAGCCTCAAGCGTCTGGGCAAGCAGCCGATCGGCAGCTTTTTTACCTGCATGGTGATGGCGGTGGCCCTGAGTTTGCCCATGGGCCTGTCATTATTGCTAAGTAATGTGGAGCGCCTGGGTGGCTCCTGGCAGCGTGCCGCGCAGATTTCCCTGTATTTGCAGCTGGAAGCGAGCCCTGCCGAAGGCCAGGCGTTGCGCGAGCAGATCAAGGCCATGCCGGGCGTGGCCGACGCCGAATACATTGGTCGCGAGCAGGCGCTGGAAGAATTCCAGCAGCAGTCCGGCCTGGGCGATGCCCTCAAGGAACTGCCGGAAAACCCGCTGCCAGGTGTGGTACTGGTGACACCCGACGAAGTCGACAAGCCGACCCTTGAAGCATTAAGACAAAGACTTTCCGAGTTGCCGAAGGTACAACAGGCGCAACTTGATCTAGTCTGGGTCGAGCGTCTTGCGGCGATCCTCAAGCTCGGCGACCGATTTGTCTTCGGTCTGACGGTGCTTCTGGTTTCTGCATTACTTTTGGTGATAGGCAATACCATTCGTCTTCATATTGAAAACCGCCGCACCGAGATAGAAGTGATTAAACTCGTCGGCGGTACGGACAGTTATGTACGCAGGCCCTTCCTTTATATGGGAGCGCTGTATGGCTTCGGTGCGGGGATTCTGTCCTGGGGCGTATTGGCGTTTGGCCTGGACTGGCTGAATGACGCGGTAGTGGGGCTGGCCGGTTTGTACGGCAGTGATTTTTCCCTGGCCGGAGTGCCAGCCGCCGACGGTCTGTCGCTCTTGCTTGGCGCGGTGCTGTTGGGTTATATCGGTGCATGGATTGCGGTAGCACGCCACTTGCGTGAGCTTGCTCCAAAATAGTGTTTTTTGCGCGTATTGACCTTTCGGTTTTTGTGGGAACTTGTCCTACGGTTCCCGGTCAATTTTCGCAGTGCTGAACTGCACGAGTTATGTGAGTCGGAGGTTTTTTCGTATGACCACTTCTTTGCAACCTGCTTATGCTCTGGTCCCGGGTGCGAACCTGGAGGCTTATGTGCACACGGTGAACAGCATCCCTTTGCTGACGCCCGAGCAGGAGCGTGAACTGGCCGAGAGTCTCTATTATGAGCAGGATCTTGAGGCGGCTCGGCAGATGGTGCTCGCCCACCTGCGTTTTGTTGTACATATCGCCCGCAGCTATTCCGGCTACGGGCTGGCCCAGGCCGACCTGATCCAGGAAGGCAACGTCGGCCTGATGAAGGCGGTCAAGCGTTTCAACCCGGAAATGGGTGTGCGCCTGGTGTCGTTTGCAGTGCACTGGATCAAGGCGGAAATCCACGAGTTCATCCTGCGCAACTGGCGCATCGTGAAAGTCGCGACCACCAAGGCCCAGCGCAAGCTGTTCTTCAACCTGCGCAGCCAGAAGAAACGTCTGGCCTGGCTGAACAATGAAGAAGTCCATCGTGTGGCCGAGAGCCTGGGCGTCGAGCCGAGGGAAGTACGCGAGATGGAAAGTCGCCTGACCGGCCATGACATGGCCTTTGACCCGGCCGCCGAAGCGGACGACGACAGCGCTTTCCAGTCGCCGGCCAACTACCTGGAAGACCACCGGTATGACCCGGCGCGTCAACTGGAAGACGCCGACTGGAGCGACAACTCCAACACCAACCTGCACGAAGCTCTGGAAGTGCTGGACGAGCGCAGCCGTGACATCCTTTACCAGCGCTGGCTGGCCGAGGAAAAAGCCACGCTGCACGACCTGGCGCAGAAGTACAACGTGTCGGCCGAGCGGATTCGCCAGCTTGAGAAGAGCGCGATGAACAAGCTCAAGGTGTCGATTGCGGCTTGACCTGCGGTAGCGGTAATAAAAAACGCCCCGATCAGTGATGATCGGGGCGTTTTTTTGTGCGCCAATGTTTGACGCCACGCAGATCCCTGATGTGGGAGCGAGCCTGCTCGCGATGGCGTCGGGTCAATCGATGACGATGTCGAATGATCCGACGCCATCGCGAGCAGGCTCGCTCCCACAGGGGATCTTCAGCGCCTCGGCTATTGGGCCCAAGGCGCCCGCCGCGAGTCATTGAGCCCCAGCAGGTAGCTGTCACCCCCCAACTGGCTCATCTGCCGGCGGATCCAGTTCGCGCGCCGCAGTACATAAGGGCTTGGGCGTGCGGCGCTCCATACCCGGGGGTTGGGCAGGACCGCCGCCAGCAGGCTGGCCTGTTGCCGGGACAATGCAGCGGCGCTTACCCCAAAGTGATGCCGCGCCGCGGCTTCGGCACCGAACACACCGTCATCCCACTCGACGCTGTTGAGGTACACCTCGAGGATCCGCTGCTTGGGCCAGAGTATTTCGATCAGCGCGGTAAACCAGGCTTCCAGGCCCTTGCGCAGCCAGCTGCGGCCCGGCCACAGGAACAAGTTCTTGGACACTTGCTGGCTGAGGGTGCTGGCGCCGCGAATCGAGCCGCCACGTCCGTTATGGGTAAGCGCGGCCTGGATCGCACCGAAGTCGAAGCCCCAGTGCTCTGGAAATTTCTGGTCCTCACCTGCGATTACCGCGATTTTGAGGTTGTCGGAAATCTGATCCCAGGGTTGCCAGGTACGCTGCAGGTCGATCGGCTCGCCACCGAACCAGGATTCAACCTTGCGCTCGATCATCAGCGCGGTGAACGGCGGCGGCACCACGCGAAACAACAGCACCAGCACAACGCTGCCGACGGCGAACCAGAGCAGGGCTTTAACGAATCGTCGAAACAATGAACGCAACATAGAGATGGCTTGGCCGAACCCGTCGAGCGGGCCATTATACAGACCCTGTCCACCGAGTCTGACTGGAGTTCTCATGCTGCGTAGTTTTCTGATGCTGGCTGCTTTTTTCGGCTTCACCGGCGTGGCACTGGGAGCGTTTGCCGCCCACGGCCTGAAAAATCGCCTGAGCGCCGATTACCTGGCGATCTTCCATACCGGCGTCACCTATCAGTTGGTACACACCCTGGCGTTGCTGGGCGTCGCGCTGCTGGCCACGCACATCCCCGGACGTATCGTCACCTGGGCCGGGATTTCGTTTGTCATCGGTATCCTGCTGTTCTCCGGGAGTCTGTATCTGCTGACGCTCACGGGCATCAGCAAACTGGGCATTATCACGCCGTTCGGTGGGGTGGCGTTCCTGATCGGCTGGTTGTGCCTGGGGCTTGCCGCCTGGCGGTTGGGCTGACCGCACGGTCCAATTCATGACGAATGGCTTGGGTCGTCCAGACTGATCGGGCTAGAATGCCAGCCCCTAAAAATGATGGCGGCATCCGGCATGCGCATTCAATTGAACGGCGAACCCCTTGATCTGCCCGACGGTGAAACCGTTGCGGCCCTGCTGACCCGTCTGGAACTGACCGGACGCCGCGTCGCGGTGGAGCTCAATCTGGATATCGTCCCGCGCAGCCAGCACGCCGACACCACGTTGAACGATGGCGACAGCGTCGAAGTGGTCCACGCCATCGGCGGCGGCTAGTCCCTGCGGTTTTCCAGTATTTCGCAAGAACCTCACCCCAACAGAGGATTTCCCATGAGCATCGTTCGTAGCGACAAGCCCTTCGTCCTGGCCGGTCGTACCTACCAGTCGCGTCTGCTGGTTGGCACCGGCAAATACCGCGACATGGAAGAAACCCGCCTGGCCATCGAAGCCTCGGGCGCTGAAATCGTGACCGTTGCCGTGCGCCGCACCAACATCGGCCAGAACCCGGGCGAACCGAACCTGCTGGATATCCTGCCGCCAGATCGCTACACCATCCTGCCCAACACCGCCGGTTGCTTCGACGCCATCGAGGCCGTGCGCACCTGCCGCCTGGCCCGTGAGCTGCTCGACGGCCACAACCTGGTGAAACTGGAAGTGCTGGCGGACCAGAAAACCCTGTTTCCCAACGTGATCGAAACCCTCAAGGCCGCCGAAACCCTGGTCAAGGAAGGTTTCGACGTGATGGTCTACACCAGCGATGACCCCATCATTGCCCGTCAACTGGCGGAAATCGGCTGCATCGCGGTGATGCCGCTGGCTGGCCTGATCGGCACGGGTCTGGGGATCTGCAACCCGTACAACCTGCAGATCATCCTGGAAGAAGCCAAGATTCCGGTGTTGGTGGATGCCGGTGTTGGCACCGCCTCCGACGCCACCATCGCCATGGAACTGGGCTGTGAAGCAGTGCTGATGAACTCGGCCATCGCCCATGCCCAGCAACCGATCCTGATGGCCGAAGCCATGAAGCACGCCATTGTGGCCGGTCGCCTGGCATACCTCGCCGGCCGCATGCCGAAAAAACTCTACGCCAGCGCATCTTCGCCGCTGGATGGTCTGATCAAGTAAGAGCCATTGATGACTGAATCGAACGACACGCCTGTCCTCCCGGAAGAAGGCGAAGAGCGCCAACACCGCCGCATCAAGAGTTTCGTGATGCGCGCCGGGCGCATGACCGAAGGCCAGCAACGCGGCCTGGAACAGGGCACGCCGCTGTTTGTCCTGCCCCTGGCCGATGCGCCGGTGGACTTTGACCAGGTGTTCGGCCGCTCGGCGCCGCGCTCGCTGGAAATCGGCTTCGGCATGGGCCACTCGCTGCTGGAAATGGCCGCCGCGGCGCCGGAACAGGATTTCATCGGTGTGGAAGTTCATCGTCCCGGTGTGGGCGCGCTACTCAACGGCGTACTGACCCAAGGACTGACCAACCTGCGGGTCTACGACTGCGACGCCATCGAAGTGCTCAACCGCTGTGTGGCCGACAACAGCCTCGACCGGCTGATGCTGTTCTTCCCGGATCCATGGCACAAGAGCCGCCATCACAAGCGCCGTATCGTCCAGGCGTCGTTCGCTGAGTTGGTGCGCAGCAAGTTGAAGGTCGGCGGTGTGCTGCACATGGCCACCGACTGGGAACCCTACGCCGAGTACATGCTGGAAGTGATGAACGTCGCCCCGGGTTACCGTAACCTGGCCGAAGACGGCAAGTGCGTACCGCGCCCGGCCGAACGACCGATCACCAAGTTCGAACGCCGTGGCGAACGCTTGGGGCATGGGGTTTGGGATTTGAAGTTCGAGAAGGTGGCTTAAACACCAGAAGATCCTGCTGAAATGGGATCCCCTGTGGGAGCGAGCTTGATCGCGATGAGGCCATAACATTCAATATCAATGTTGACTGTCAGGCCGCCATCGCGAGCAAGCTCGCTCCCACATTTCGTTCTGTGCTACATCGAAAATCAGCGACGGTCAGCGACCACCCCAATCAACACCAGCACCACCAATAGCACCGGTGCCAGGCTGTAGTTGTTGAACTGGCTCAAGCCCCGGACGACCCACGGCGTGGCGTAGATCAAGGCCGCGCCGCTGCCGATCATGCACAGCAGGGCGATCAGCGGGACGCGCAAGGCCCCGGCAATATTGCCAAGGCGTTGTTCGACCCAGCCCTTGATGTCGGCACCAAACAGCACCAGCAGACAGCCTACCAATGCCAGGGAGATTTCCGACAGGTTGCTGCGGCTCCAGCGGGACACGGTGGCGAGCAGGTCGAGTACCAGATCCATGGGGTTTCCTTGTGTGATTAGCTCAAAAATTTCTGCAACAGGTCATTGAGAAACAACTGTCCGCGCTCGGTGGCTGCCAGACGTGCCGGTTCGACCCGCAACAACCCGCTTTGTTCGGCCTCGCGTCGGCCTTCAGCCAGACTCTGCAAAGGCAGGCCGGTGCGTTCGGGGTAAAGCCGCGCGTCCACACCTTCGGTCAGGCGCAGCGCGTTCATCAGGAACTCGAAGGGCAGTTCTTCATTGCTCAGGGTTTTCTCGCCGGCCAGGAAGCGTTTGGCTGGGTTGAGGTAGTCCTTGGGCAGGCGGGTTTTCCAGGTGCGCACAATACGCCCGTCCGGATGGCTGAGCTTGCCGTGGGCGCCCGCGCCGATGCCGATGAAGTCGCCGAAACTCCAGTAATTGAGGTTATGCCGCGCCGGTCGCCCGGGCTGGGCGTAGGCCGAGACTTCGTATTGGCTGTAGCCATGTTCGGCCAGCAGCGCTTGCCCGGCTTCCTGGATGTCCCACAGCGTGTCGTCCTCCGGCAAGGTCGGCGGCTGGTTCCAGAACACCGTGTTTGGCTCCAGGGTCAACTGATACCAGGACAGATGCGTGGGCTTCAGTGCAATGGCCTGGCGCAAGTCGCTCAAGGCGTCGTCCAGGGACTGATCGGGCAGGCCATGCATCAGGTCCAGGTTGAAGTTGTCGAACCCGGCCTGACGGGCCATGCCGGCGGCGCGCACAGCTTCGTCACCGTTATGAATCCGGCCCAAAGCCTTGAGCTTGGCTTCCTGAAAGCTCTGGATGCCAATGGACAGGCGATTGATGCCCAGTGCCCGGTAAGCGACAAATTTCTCTTGCTCGAAGGTCCCTGGGTTGGCTTCCAGGGTGATTTCAATGTCATGGGCGAAGGGGATTCGCGCCTCGACACCTTTGAGCAGCCGGCCCAGGGCCTGGGCGCTGAACAGGCTTGGAGTACCGCCGCCGAAAAAGATCGAGCTCAGTTCCCGGCCATACACCGCCTGCAGGTCCTGGTCGAGATCGGCCAGCAAGGCGTCGACGTATTCTTCTTCCGGCAACTGCGGGCTGGCGGCATGGGAATTGAAATCGCAATACGGGCATTTGCGTACACACCACGGAATGTGGATGTACAACGCCAAAGGCGGCAGCACTGGCAGCGGTGCCCGAGGCGTTTGCGCACCGCCATGGATCAGAGGTGCGGGGGACTCATCGATCATTGCAGGCCCAGGCGTTGGCGCAGCAAAGCCATGGCGCGGGCGCGGTGACTCAGCTGGTTTTTTTCCACCGGGCCCAGTTCGGCGCTGGAGCAGTTGCGCTCTGGCACCCAGAACAGCGGATCGTAGCCAAAACCGTGCTCGCCGCTGGCTTCGGTGAGAATGCGCCCGTGCCACAAGCCTTCGCAGAGGATCGGCAGTGGATCGTCGGCATGACGGACGAGGGCCAGGACGCAGACGAACTGTGCGCCGCGCTCGGCTTCGGGCACATCCTTGAGGGCCTCGAGCAGCTTGGCGTTGTTCGCCGCGTCGCCTTTGCCATCTGCGTAGCGGGCTGAATAGATGCCCGGCGCGCCGCCGAGAAAGTCCACCGCCAGCCCGGAGTCGTCGGCCAGCGCCGGCAGGCCGGAAATACGCGCGGCGTTGCGGGCCTTGATGATGGCGTTCTCGACGAACGACAGGCCGGTTTCTTCAGGTTCGACCTGGCTGAACTCGCCAATCGAGCGCAGTTGCACCGACCCGCCGAGCATGGCCTGGAGTTCCTTGAGTTTGCCGGCGTTGTGGCTGGCCAGTACGAGTTGGGTGAAATTCATCATTCGCCGGGGAACAGTTCCTGGTTGAAGTTGAGGGTGTTGATCTTATCGCCCGTTTTCACCTGGATGTTGAAGGTGCGGGTTTCCTGCTGTTTCACCGGGTATTGGGCGATGTAATAGGTCGCGTTGGGTTCGGCCACCTCCTTGAAGTTCAGCGTGACACTGCTGCTGGTAAGGTCCTTGACTGTCCCGCTGACCTCGGCCTTCAAGGGTTTGCCATCCTTGAGTACCGAAACGTTGATCACGCCCTGGGTCTTGTCGCGGATCAATCCGGCGGCGTCGGCAATATCCGGCGTCAGGAAGGTGGAATTGAAGGTGTTGTAGTGCACGGTGATGTCGCCGAACACTTCCTTGCGATCGCTCTTGATGACATCCGCGGCCATGGCTCCGGCGCTCAGGCAGGCGGTAATGAGAAACAACGCTAGACGTTTCATGTCGTGCTCCTGGTAAGGCCGGGCTTCACACCGCGACCTGATGATCGGCAAGGCCTGGGCTGCTGACCCGATAGATGCCTATTTCACCTAACAGATTAGGCCATAGCTTGCTGGCCCACCCGTGGCGGTGCTGCTGGTCCACCGCCAGGCGATCGATGACCTTGGCTTGGCGTTCGCGGCACAACGCCTCAAAATCCTCGAAGGTGCAGAAGTGGATGTTCGGCGTGTTGTACCAGGTGTAGGGCAGAAACTCCGACACCGGCATGCGGCCCTTGCTCGCCAGGTACCAGCGGCAGCGCCAGTGACCGAAGTTGGGGAAGGTGATGATGCACTGGCGCCCGACCCGCAGCATTTCGTCGAGGATCTTGTCCGGGTAGTGCACCGCTTGCAGCGCCTGGGTCATGACCACGATGTCGAAGCTGTTGCTGGCGAAGTTGCCCAGGCCCTTGTCCAGGTCCTGCTCGATCACGTTGATGCCCTTGGCCACGCACTCGGCGATGTTGTCCGGGTCGTTTTCCAGGCCGTAGCCGGTGACTTGCTTGTGGTCGCGCAGCCAGGTCAGCAGTTCGCCGTTGCCGCAGCCCAGGTCGAGCACGCGGCTGCCGGCGGGGATCCATTCCTGGATGATGTCCAGATCGGCTCTCATGGCGTCCTCACAGCGTTATACGGTTCATGTAGTTGCCGAACGCCTGCAGGTAGCGCGGGATCGGGATCAGAAAGGCGTCGTGACCCTGGGGCGCGTCGATTTCCAGGTAGCAGACGTCCTTGCGGGCAGCCATCAGCGCGTCCACCAGCTCCCGTGAGCGGGCCGGGGAGAAGCGCCAGTCGGTGGTGAACGACATCACGCAGAACCTGGCGGTGGCGCCTGCAAAGGTTTTTGCCAGGTCATCGTCGAAGTTCGCCGCCGGATCGAAGTAGTCCAGGGCTTTCGTCATCAACAGGTAGGTGTTGGCATCGAAGCGTCCGGAGAATTCTTCGCCCTGGTAGCGCAGGTAGCTTTCCACCTGGAATTCGACGCTGTGGAAGTCGTAGTTGAGCTTTTCGCTCTTGAGACCGCGGCCGAATTTCTCGCCCATGGAATCATCGGACAGGTAGGTGATATGCCCGACCATCCGCGCCAGCATCAGCCCGCGCTTGGGAATCACGCCGTGTTCCTGGAACGAGCCGCCGTGGAATTCCGGATCGGTGAGGATCGCCTGGCGCGCCACTTCGTTGAAGGCGATGTTCTGCGCCGACAGCTTGGGGGCAGAGGCGATTGCCAGGCAGTGGCGCACACGGTCCGGGTAAGTGATGGTCCATTGCAGGGCTTGCATGCCGCCCAGGCTGCCGCCGATCACTGCGGCCCACTGGGCGATACCGAGGCGGTCCGCCAGGCGTGCCTGACTGTGGACCCAATCTTCCACGGTCAGCACCGGAAAGTCGGCGCCGAAGGGTTTGCCGGTGTCCGGGTTGACGCTGCTGGGGCCGGTGGAGCCGTTGCAGCCGCCGAGGTTGTTCAGGCTGACCACGAAGAACTTGTTGGTGTCGATGGGCTTGCCCGGGCCGATGCAACTGTCCCACCAGCCCGGCTTGCGGTCGTCGACACTGTGATAGCCGGCGGCGTGGTGATGCCCCGACAAGGCATGGCAGATCAGCACGGCATTGCTCGCCGTGGCATTGAGGGTGCCGTAGGTTTCGAAAATCAGGTCATAGGCTGGCAACGAACGACCGCAGGCCAGGGCCAGGGGCTCGCTGAAATGCGCCATTTGCGGCGTCACCAGACCAACGGAATCGGGGGGAAAGGCAGCTGGCATCGACCCTGCTCTCGTTGAAATGAGGCGTAAGTCTAAAGACCGCTGTGGCAAGCGGCAAGCAAAGGGCGGAGCTGATTGTCCGCCGCTTTACCCGTGGCGAGGGAGCTTGCTCCCGCTGGGGCGCGAAGCGGCCCTGAAAGCTGCTGCCCGTGACTGTCCGGGATACGGTGGCGCCCGCTTTGGGGCTGCTTCGCAGCCCAGCGGGAGCAAGCTCCCTCGCCACAGGAAAGGCTGCAGCGTTTTAGATCAGCAGGCGCAGGATTTCCGGCATCATGGTCATCGCCGCCAGGTTGTTGATCACCAGCATGTCGATCAGCTTGAGCACCAGGAACGCCAGGATCGGCGAGATATCCAGGCCGCCGAGGTTCGGCACGATGCGGCGGAACGGTGCCAGCGCCGGCTCGCAGATCTGGTTCACCAGTTCGGCGCCCGGGTTGTGGCTGCCGGGAGCGACCCAGGACAGGATCACGCTGATGATCAGGGCGAAGAAGAAAATCTTCAGGAACAGCGCGGTCACGCCAATGATCGACCAGATCAGCAGTTGCAGCGGGTTGCCGGTGGTGCCGTAGGTCAGCAGCAGGGTCAGGGCCATCAGCGCCAGTTGCACGATGATCGCCAGTACCAGCGACGACATGTCCAGGCCGAACACGCTCGGAATGATCCGGCGCAGTGGCTTGAGCAATGGCTGGGTGGCCTTGACGATGAACTGGCACAGCGGGTTGTAGAAGTTGGCGCGCACCAGTTGCAGCACAAAGCGCAGCAGTACGATCAGCAGGTACAGGCTGCCGAGGGTTTGCAGCACGTAGACCGCTGCAGTGTTCAATCCGATCATGAATGGCTCCTTATTGGCCCAGTTGTTCGGCCATTTCGGCCGAGCGGTGCGCGGCGGCGCCGAGTGCTTTTTCCACCAGGGCTTCGAAGCCCCCGGCCTGGAACGATTTGATGGCGGCTTCGGTGGTGCCGGCTGGCGAAGTCACCCGGCGCCGCAGTTCGGCCGCATCGACATCGCTGGACACTGCCATGTGGGCGGCGCCCAGGGCGGTCTGCAACGTCAGTTTGGCGGCGGTTTCGCGCGGCAGGCCGAGTTTTTCACCGGCGGCGGTCATGGCTTCGATCAGCAGGAAAAAGTATGCCGGGCCCGAGCCGGACACGGCCGTCACCGCATCCAGTTGCTGCTCGGTTTCCAGCCACAGTGCCAGGCCTACGGCCGAGAGCAGCTCTTCGGCCTGCTGGCGCTGTTCGGCGGTCACTTGTGCGGTCGCGAACAGCCCACTGACGCCCTGGCGCAGCAGCGCCGGGGTGTTGGGCATGCAGCGCACGATCGGCTGGGACCCGAGCCAGTTGTTCATGCTGGCGCAGGTAATGCCGGCGGCGATCGACACCACCATCTGATGGGGTTTGAGGCTTGGACGAATGGCCTCGCAGACAGTTTTCATCGCCTGTGGCTTGACCGCCAGCACGACGACGTCCGCGCCCTCGATGGCCTGGGCGTTGTCGGCGAACGTTTCGATGCCGTGCTCTGTGCTCACCCGGGCGCGAGTCTCGGCCCCCGGATCGCTGGCGCGGATCTGCGAAGCGTCCAGACCCTTGGCCCGCAGGCCGCCGATCAGGCTGGCGGCCATGTTGCCGGCGCCGATGAAGGCAATACGTGTGTTGCTCATGACAGGTCCTTGATTAGAGAGTTGAGTCAGCATGGCGTACGGCTAGCTACGGCTATAGTCGCGCGCACCAAACAGCGCGGTACCGATCCGCACCCAGGTGGCGCCCTGGGCAATGGCCGACTCGAGGTCATGGCTCATGCCCATGGAAAGGGTGTCCAGCGGTAGCTTCAGATCGGCTTGCAAGCGTTGAACCGCTGCGAAGGCGGCATCCTGGGCGGCACGCTCCTCGGTCGGTTCGGGAATCGCCATCAACCCACGCAGCTTCAGGCGTGGCAACGCGCTGATGGCGCTGGCCAGAGCGGGCAGGTCCGCCGCGGTGCAGCCGGATTTGCTGTCTTCACCGCTGACGTTGACCTGGATGCAGATATTCAGCGGCGGTAGGTCGGCCGGGCGCTGCTCGGACAGGCGTTGTGCAATTTTCAAACGATCCACGGAATGCACCCAGTCGAAATGTTCGGCGATAGCGCGCGTCTTGTTCGATTGAATGGGGCCGATGAAGTGCCAGATCAAGGGCAGGTCGGTCAGTTCGGCCTGTTTGCCCAGCGCCTCCTGCAGATAGTTCTCGCCAAAGTCCCGCAGGCCGGCGGCATAGGCTTCACGCAGGGCCTGGGCGGGCTTGGTCTTGCTCACCGCCAGCAGCTGCACGCTGTGTTCGTCGCGGTGGGCGGCTTGTTCGGCTGCGCGGATACGCGATCTAACCTGAGCAATGTTGTCTGCTATCGTGGACATTAAAGAAGCGCCAGCGGTGAGGTTCGCGGCATTCTACTGGAATTGAGGAGCGCTATGGATATCACTGAGCTACTGGCGTTCAGCGCCAAACAGGGCGCATCGGACCTGCACTTGTCCGCCGGGCTGCCGCCGATGATCCGTGTCGATGGCGATGTGAGGCGGATCAACCTGCCGGCCCTGGACCACAAGCAGGTCCATGAGCTGATCTACGACATCATGAACGACCGGCAGCGGGTAGATTACGAGAAGTTTCTGGAAACCGACTTTTCCTTCGACGTGCCGGGCGTCGCACGGTTCCGGGTCAATGCGTTCAACCAGAATCGCGGTGCAGGTGCGGTGTTCCGGACCATCCCGTCGAAAGTCCTGACCATGGAAGACCTGGGGATGGGCGATGTGTTTCGCAAGGTGACCGAGGCGCCTCGCGGGCTGGTGTTGGTGACCGGGCCGACCGGCTCCGGCAAGTCCACCACCCTGGCGGCGATGATCGACTACCTCAACACCCACAAACACCATCACATCCTCACCATCGAAGATCCCATCGAGTTTGTCCACGAGCCGCGCAAATGCCTGATCAACCAGCGCGAAGTGCACCGCGACACCCAAAGTTTCTCCACGGCCCTGCGCTCAGCCCTGCGCGAAGACCCGGACGTGATTCTGGTGGGGGAGATGCGTGACCTGGAGACCATCCGCCTTGCCCTGACCGCCGCCGAAACCGGTCACCTGGTGTTTGGCACCTTGCACACCACCTCGGCGGCCAAGACCATCGACCGGGTGGTGGACGTGTTCCCGGGGGATGAGAAATCCATGGTTCGTTCGATGTTGTCCGAATCCTTGCAGGCGGTGATTTCACAGACGCTGGTCAAGAAGATTGGCGGCGGCCGGGTCGCGGCTCATGAAATCATGCTGGGAACGTCGGCGATCCGTAACCTGATCCGCGAGGACAAGGTGGCGCAGATGTACTCGGCGATCCAGACCGGTGGGTCGCTGGGGATGCAGACATTGGATATGTGTTTGAAGGATTTGCTGAACAAGGGGCTGATCAGTCGCGAACATGCGCGGGAGCGGGCGCGTACGCCGGATAACTTCTGAGGATCGGCCACAAAACCTCCTGTGGGAGCGAGCTTGCTCGCGATAGCGTTGGATCAGCCAACATTGAAGTTGACGGATGTACCGCTATCGCGAACAGGCTAGCTCCCACAGTTTGCTTGAACTGGCAAATGTGCCACTTTCAAATCAGCGCTGAACCAGCTGCATCCCTTTCGACTCTTTGGGCAGCACTCGCTTGGCAAGGACGTAGTGGCTGTTCCAGTACGGCTTGTTCAAGGTGTCGATGGTCACCGACTTGCCACGGCGCGGGGCGTGGATGAAGCGGTCGTTACCCAGGTAGATGGCCACGTGGTTGACCCGGCGGCTCTTGAGCTTGAAGAAGATCAGATCGCCGGGCTTGAGGTCCTTGCGATCGACCTTCTGGCCGTGACCGCTGGCCATCGCATTGGAAGTGCGCGGCAGGTCGAAGGTGGCATCGTTGAAGGCGTACTTCACCAGGCCGCTGCAATCGAAACCTTTGCTTGGGCTACTGCCGCCCCAACGGTAAGGTGTTCCCAGTACGTTCACGGCACGGCTCAAGACGTTGCTGCTTGTCTTGGCGGTCATGACCGGAACCAGCTTGCTATTGGCGGTGCTCAAACGCTGGGCGTTTCGCTTGTTCTTGCTCGAAGGAGCAGAAACATGGGATTTGGGGGTGTAGCCGTTGACGTTGGGAAGACGTTGCTCACGATTGGTGGCGTGGGCGGCCAGGGGCAATAATAGGCAAATGGTTAGCCATGTCTTGATAAATGGACGCATTAGGCAGGGCTCTTGAAGGTAAGCGCGCAACTTTATAACAGCTTTTTTTACTGTTCCGAGGCCGTTTGTCGAATCGCAACCCCAGGTGAAACCCGCATAATTGCGACATATTGACCTGATTGTCTGACAGAACCCAGACAGCACGGGGGTTTACCGGGTTCCTGACGCTGGAGACCGCTTGTCGGCAATCCATAAAAAAGTCACAAATAATCCGAACAAATTTATCTATCGAGGCAAAAGAGGCGATTCATGAACAGCTATCAGCAGGACGCTTTACGCGATACCCACAGCAAAGTGATCGGCTATCTCTTGTGGATTTTCGGCTTTACCGGCGCCCACCGCTTCTACTACGGCAAGCCGGTCACCGGCACGATCTGGTTTTTCACCTTCGGCCTGTTGGGCATCGGCTGGCTGATCGACCTGTTCCTGATTCCGGCCATGGATCGGGAGGCCGATCTGCGCTTCACCCCGGGTCCCCTCGAGTACAGCGTGGCGTGGATTCTGCTGACGTTTCTCGGTGTGCTGGGTGTGCACCGCATGTACCAGGGCAAATGGCTCACCGGCATCCTTTACCTGCTGACTGGCGGGGTGTTTTTCCTGGGGGTGCTGTATGACTTCTGGACGCTGAACGATCAGGTCTCGATTCGCAATGCGCAGAAGCGCGGGGCTTTTCACTAAGACCGAGTCGCCTGCATCGCGAGCAGGCTCGCTCCCACACTGGATCAAGGTGTTCACAGGTTATGTGTTCACCGAAGATCCCTGTGGGAGCGAGCCTGCTCGCGATAAGACCGACGCGATGTCAGGCCTGGTGAGTAATCCGCCCATCCATCAGCGTATAACGCACCACCCCCGGCAAACTGTGGCCAAGGAACGGGCAGTTGTCACCCTTGGAGCGCCAGGCTTCACCCGCCACAGTGGACGCCGCCGGGTCGAACAGCACCAGGTCCGCCGCCGCGCCCACTGCCAGTTTACCCACCGGTAATTGCAGCGCGTCGGCCGGGCCGTTGCTCAGGCGTGCGAGCAGGGTCGGCAGGTCCAGCAATCCGTCTTCCACCAGTGTCATGGCCAGTGGCAGCAACAGTTCGACACTGCTGATGCCCGGTTCCGTGGCGCCGAATGGTGCCAGCTTGGCATCGCGCTCGTGGGGCTGGTGATGGCTGGAGATGGCCGAGATCACCCCGGACTTCACAGCCTCGCGCAAGCCATCGCGGTCGGCGCGGGTGCGCAGCGGCGGTTGGACGTGATAGACGCTGTTGAAGTCGATCAGAGCTTCGTCGGTCAGGATCAGTTGGTACAGTGCCACATCGGCGGTGACGGGCAGGCCGCGAGCCTGGGCCTGGGCGATCAGTGCGGCGCCGCGGGCGCTGGTCAACTGGCTGAAGTGTGCGCGCACGCCGCTTTGTTCCACCAGCAGCAGGTCCCGGGCCAGGGCCACGGTCTCGGCGGTTTCCGGAATGCCCGGCAGGCCGAGGAAACTGGCGGTCGGGCCTTCGTGGGCCAGCCCGCCTTCAGCCAGATCGTGATCCTGGGAGTTGAAGATCACCGTCAGGCCGAAGGTCGCGGCGTATTCCAGGGCGCGGCACAGGGTGCGGGTATTGCGAAAACTGTTCAGGCCATTGCCGAACGCCACGCAACCGGCGTCGCGTAGCGCAATGAGTTCTGCCAATTGCTCGCCATCGAGGCCTTTGCTCAAGGCGCCGATAGGGAAGACCTTGGTGTTGCCGGCTTCGCGGGCGCGATCAAGGATCAGCTCGGCCACGGCCGAGGTGTCCAGTACCGGCTTGGTCTGCGGCGGGCAGCACAAACTGGTCACGCCACCGGCGGCGGCGGCCTGGGTTTCGCTGACGATACTGCCTTTGCGGCTGTAACCGGGTTCGCGCAGGGCGACGTTCAGGTCCACCAGGCCAGGGGCGGCCACCAGGCCTTGGGCGTTGAGGGTATCGACGGCGGTAAAACCGGCCGGAGCGGCGCCAAGGGCGACAATTTTGCAGGCATCGATATGGATGTCAGTCACTTGATCCAGGCCGCTGGCCGGATCGATCACGCGTGCGCCGAGAATGCTGAGCTTCACTGGGCGTTCTCCTGGTCGAATTGGCGCTGGGCCGTTTGCCCGCTCATGGCCATGGACAGCACGGCCATACGGATGGCGATGCCGTAGGTCACCTGGTTGAGGATCACCGAATGTGGTCCGTCGGCCACTGCCGACTCGATCTCCACCCCGCGGTTGATCGGCCCCGGGTGCATGACGATGGCGTCCGGCTTGGCCCCGGCCAGGCGCGCGGTGGTCAGGCCGAACAGGCGGTAGAACTCGCCTTCGCTCGGCAGCAGGCCGCCGGTCATGCGTTCGCGCTGCAGGCGCAGCATGATCACCACGTCCACGTCCTTGAGGCCTTCGGTCATGTCGGTGTAGACCTTCACGCCATACTGCTCGACGCCAATGGGCAGCAGGGTTTTCGGCGCGATCACGCGGATGTCCGGGCAGCCGAGGGTCTTGAGGGCGAGCATGTTCGAACGGGCCACCCGCGAGTGCAGGATGTCGCCGACGATAGCCACCGACAGGTTCTCGAAGCTGCCCTTGTGCCGACGGATGGTCAGCATGTCCAGCATGCCCTGGGTTGGGTGGGCGTGACGGCCGTCGCCGCCGTTGATGATCGCCACTTGTGGGCATACATGCTCGGCAATGAAATGCGCCGCGCCGGAATCACCGTGACGCACGACGAACATGTCGGCCGCCATGGCCTCGAGGTTGCGCAAGGTGTCGAGCAGGGTTTCGCCCTTGCTCGCCGAGGAGGTGGACACGTTCAGGGTGATCACGTCCGCCGACAGTCGCTGGGCCGCCAGTTCGAAGGTGGTGCGGGTGCGGGTGGAGTTTTCGAAGAACACGTTGCACACGGTCTTGCCGCGCAGCAACGGGACTTTCTTGACCGCCCGGGCCCCGACTTCGAGGAACGAATCGGCGGTGTCGAGGATTTCCGTCAGCAGCTCGCGGCGCAGGCCGTCGAGGGACAGGAAGTGCCGCAGCTGGCCCTGATCGTTGAGCTGTAGCGCTCGCTTGGTTTCGAGAGGCGTCATCGCAATGGACTCTTACAAGGGCAGTTAAAGGGCAAGGTCTTGCAGTTCGAGTTGCAGCGGCGTGGGGCCGGACAGCTTGACTCGCTCGTGAGCGGCCAGCGTCAGCGTCGCGCCGACCACGTTCGGGCGGATCGGCAGCTCGCCGGCGTCCAGGTCCAGCAGGCACACCAGGGTCACGCTGGCGGGGCGGCCATAATCGAACAGTTCGTTCATGGCGGCGCGGATGGTCCGGCCGCTCATCAGCACATCGTCGATCAGTACCAGATGCTGGCCTTCAATCTCGAACGGCAGGGCCGAAGGGCGCACTTGCGGGTGCAGGCCGTTCTGGCTGAAGTCGTCGCGGTAGAACGACACATCGAGGGTGCCCAGCGGCGCATCGCTGCCCAGTTCTTCGAGCAAGGCCTGGGCGACCCAGACGCCACCGGTGCGAATGCCGATGTAGCGCGGTTCGCTGATGCCGCGTTGTTCCAGATGCGCCGTGAGACGAATCGCCATCTGGCTGATCAGTTCGGCGGGATTGGGCAGGCTCATGCTGGCTCCTTCAGGTTCCCGGGCCGGTGGTCAGAGGCCCGGTTTATCGCTAAAAGAAAGCGCCCTGGCGGCGCTTTCAAAAAAATCAGGTTTCGAACAGAGCGGCGTTGGCGTCGAGCCAGCCTTGCAGCAGCAGGGCGGCCGCGATGGCGTCTACCGGGTTGTCGCGGTAACTGCCTTTCTGCCCGCCACGTACCAGGCGTTCGCCCTTGGCCTCGAACGTGGTCAGACGCTCGTCGTGGGTATAGAAAGGCAGGTTGTAGCGGCCGTTGAGCCTGCGGGCGAATTTCTCCGCACGAACGCACATCTCGCTGGGCGTGCCGTCCATGTTCAGGGGCAGGCCGACCACCACGGCGTCGGGTTTCCACTCCTTGATCAGCGCTTCGACCTGGTTCCAGTCGGGAACGCCGTTCTGCGCCTTGAGGGTGCACAGCTCGCGGGCCTGGCCGGTAATCACCTGGCCGACCGCCACGCCGATCTGTTTGGTGCCGTAATCGAAGCCCAGCAGCAAGCGCAGGGCCATCAGGCGTGTCCTGCCTGGCTGGTGAGCAGACTGAGGTTGACCCCCAGCCGGCTGGCCGCTGCTTCCAGGCGCAGTTCGCTGCTGGTGTTGAACAGGATGTCGGCGTCGAACGGGCAGGTCAGCCAGGCGTTATCGGCCAGCTCGGCTTCCAATTGCCCGGCTTCCCAACCGGCATAGCCGAGGGCGATCAGGCTTTTTTCCGGGCCTACGCCGTCAGCGATGGCGAACAGCACATCCTGGGAGGTGGACAGCGATACGCCATCCAGGTCCACGGTGGCCTGGTAGGACGGCCCCGTCGGGTGGAGCACGAAGCCTCGGTCGGTCTGCACCGGGCCGCCGATGAAAATCGGGACGTGCTGGCACAAGAGTGGCGGTTCTACATCCGGGCGCAACTGCTCAAGAATGTCCGCCAGGTTCAGTTCCTGCGGTCGATTGATCACCAGCCCCATGGCCCCATTGGCCGTGTGCTCGACGATGTAGGTCAAGGTGTGGGCAAAGTTCGGATCGGCCATGTGTGGCATGGCAATCAGGAAGTGATGCTTGAGGTAGGTGGGGCTGACGTTTTTCATAGGCGCTAGTGTGGCGGCGCAGGGGCGAACTGACAAGCTGGGGATGTGCAGCAAATGCCGGAGACTGTCACGAAACCCCTGTTGGAGCGAGCCTGCTCGCGATGCGGTGTGTCAGGCGACATCAATGCTGGATGTTCGATTGCTATCGCGAGCAGGCTCGCTCCCACAAGGGGATGGGGTCAGTTGCTGGAGAGACGATCGCCCCGGGCGAACTTCCAGGTGCGGATGATTTCCAGGCGGTCGATGTCCGACAGGTCCCCGGTAAACGGTGCGAACGGCGCGGCGAGGCGCACGATCCGCTGGGCGGCCTGATCCAGCAATGGCTGGCCGGAGGACTCCAGCACCAGCACTTCATACAACGAGCCGTCGCGGTTGATCGAGACCAGCAGCCGCAAGTTGCCATAGATCTGCTTGCGCCGGGCTTCGTCGGGGTAGTTGAGATTGCCGATGCGCTCGACTTTCTTGCGCCACTCATCTTTGTACCAGGCGCCCTTGTCGCGCATGGTCGAGGCGGCGCTCAGGCGGTGGATACGCGGGCGTTTGGCATACAACTGCTGTTCCTGGGCCAGCTCGGCTTCCAGGCTGGCGATGTCGCTGGACAGTTGGGCGCTGTCGAAGGTGGGCACCGGGGCCTTGGGTTTGGGGTCGGGCCTGACCTCTTCCTTGACCGGGGCTTTTTTCGGCTTCGGCGCCACGGTGGTCACGGCGGCCTTGGGCGCCGTCTCCCGGACCTCGGGCTTGGCCGCTGGCGGCGGTGTGACCTTCTGCACTTTATTGTCCTGGAATGGCGCGATCTGGGTGGTCTTGGGCGTCGCCTTTTTTTCCAGGGTGCCACTGCCTTGCTGGTTTTCCTGGGCGAGGAAGTCCGCTTTTTGTGGCTTGGCTTCGCTTTTGAAGGTGGCCAGGGTGATTTCCAGGGTCTGGCTGATCTGTTTGGGTTCTACCGTGGCAAACCCGACGCCCAGCAGCAGTGCCAAGTGGATCAATGCCGCCAGGAACAGGGTAAAACCGAGACGATCAGCCGGGCGCACGCCGCGATGGGCGAGCTCTTGGGGCAGATCGGACGGGAGGGTCATGGCAAGGAAACCAACATCGCGTTTTTTTCAGGCCGGGCATGATAACGCAATGTGGGTTTCCTTCAGCAGGATCTGGATCAACGAGCCTTGAGCTTCTGATCGATGGCATCCATCAGCATCGCGCCGATGTCGGTGCCGAAGGCGTTGTCGATCTCGCGGATGCAGGTCGGGCTGGTGACGTTGATTTCCGTCAGGTGCTCGCCGATCACGTCCAGGCCCACGAACAGCAGACCCTTCTCCCGCAGGGTCGGGCCGACCTGGGCCGCGATCCAGCGGTCCTTTTCAGTCAACGGACGCGCCTCGCCACGCCCGCCGGCCGCCAGGTTGCCGCGGGTTTCGCCGGCTGCGGGAATGCGCGCCAGGCAATAGTCCACCGGTTCGCCGTCGATCATCAGGATGCGCTTGTCGCCATCGACGATGGCCGGCAGGTATCCCTGGATCATGATCTGCTGCTGACCGTGCAGGGTCAGGGTTTCCAGGATCACCGACAGGTTGGGGTGGCCGGCGGTGTGACGGAAAATCGAGGAGCCGCCCATGCCGTCCAGGGGCTTGAGGATCACGTCGCCGTGATGGTCGGCGAATTCACGCAGCACGTCCGGGCGACGGCTGACGATGGTGGGCGGCGTGCATTGCGGGAACAGCGTGGCGAACAGCTTTTCGTTGCAGTCGCGCAGGCTCTGGGGTTTGTTGACCACCAGCACACCGGCGTTTTCGGCCTGCTCCAGCAGGTAGGTGGAATACACGAACTCCATGTCGAAGGGCGGATCCTTGCGCATGAGGATCACGTCCAGGTCGCTGAGCAGCGCATCGCGTTCGGCGCCCAGCTCAAACCATTTTTCGGGGTTGGCGAAGACGTTCAGCGGCTTCATCCGCGCCCGTGCCTGACCTTCGGCCTGGTAGAGGTCGCCCTGTTCCATGTAGAACAGCTCCCAGCCGCGCTTCTGAGCGGCCAGCAGCATGGCCAGCGAGCTATCCTTTTTATAGGAAATGCTGGCGATAGGGTCCATGACAATGCCGACGCGTACGCTCATGGCTTGGTTCCTCGAAAATTGATGGGCACAAATGGTGTGAAAAAGTGGCGTCAGAGTGGCGCCCGGAAGATTGGCGGTCAAGGAAAAACCACTGTACCGAGCGGCCGATAGATCGGCGATGGAGACTGTGCTAAAAAGGCTGGCATGTGACGTGCGGGCCTTGAACATCAAGGGTTTGCGCTGTCGTTCACACTTACGCGTTAAAAACCGGTTTGCAGTGGCAATGGCAGAGCATCTTACGCAGCAGCAACCCAGCGCCTTGAAGGTCATGGTCATCGACGACTCGAAGACCATCCGCCGCACCGCCGAGACCTTGTTGCGCAACGTGGGTTGCGAGGTCATCACGGCGGTCGATGGCTTCGATGCCCTGGCCAAGATCGCCGACCATCATCCGGGCATTATCTTTGTCGACATCATGATGCCGCGCCTGGACGGTTACCAGACTTGTGCCCTGATCAAGAACAACAGCGTTTTCAAGGCCACGCCGGTGATCATGTTGTCGTCCCGGGACGGTTTGTTCGACAAGGCCAAGGGGCGCATCGTCGGCTCCGATCAGTTTTTGACCAAGCCTTTCAGCAAGGAAGAACTGCTGGGCGCGATACGGGCTCATGTTCCGGGCTTTGCCGCTGTCCAGCCGCACCAGGCACATTAATGACACTCGGCCATCGGGCCTGGGGTCAACAAAAAATGGGGAACACCATGGCACGAATTCTGATCGTCGATGATTCGCCGACCGAAATGTACAAACTGACCGGCATGCTGGAAAAGCACGGCCACCAGGTCCTGAAGGCCGAAAACGGCGCCGACGGCGTGGCCCTGGCTCGCCAGGAAAAGCCCGACGCGGTCCTGATGGATATCGTCATGCCCGGCCTCAACGGTTTCCAGGCCACGCGCCAGTTGACCAAGGATCCGGACACCGGGCACATCCCGGTGATCATCATCACCACCAAGGACCAGGACACCGACAAGGTCTGGGGCACTCGCCAAGGCGCGAAGGACTACCTGACCAAACCGGTGGACGAAGAAACCCTGATCAAGACCCTGAACAACGTGCTGGCGGGTTGATGACACGGCCATGAGCCAATCCCTGACCGCTTTCGAACTGCTCCTGCAGATCGACCGGCGTTGCCGGCTGCTGGGGGCGGACCTGCCGTCACAACCGACCCACGGCGACAGCTGGAGCGGCATCGGTTTTCGCCTCGGCGAACACTGGTACGTGGCGCCCATGGGCGAAGTCAGCGAAGTGCTGCACGAACCGCGCTACACACATTTGCCCGGGGTCAAGCCATGGGTTCGTGGTGTGGCTAATCTGCGCGGGCGCTTATTGCCGTTGATGGATTTGTGCGGTTTCTTCGGCCATGAGCTGTCGAGCGTGCGCAAGCAGCGGCGGGTGCTGGTGGTGGATCATGACGAGGTCTTTACCGGGTTGCTGGTGGATGAAGTCCTCGGATTGCAGCATTTTGCCCAGGACAGCCTGGAGCCGACGCTGATGGACGACCTTGACGGCCCGGAGTCGGCCTTCGTCAAGGGCCGGTTTCGCGGTGAACGGCAGTGGCAGGTGTTCAGCCCGTTTGCGCTGACGCGCTCGCCGGGGTTCATGGATGTAGCTGTTTGACGAGATGCCACACGGTCCCTTGTGGGAACGAGCCAGTGGGAGCAAAGCTTGCTCGCGATGGCGGCGCCTCGGTTGGCGGGAAACCGTGTTGTTTTCATCGCAGGCAAGCCTTGCTCCCACAGAGTCACACTGATTGAGCAGGCTGCACTACAAGGGCTTGCTTACAGTTGGCAGTGGTGAGTGGGTTGGATTGGGCAGTACAGGCGAGAACCGATGATCAAAGCAAATACAGGTAAGCCTCTGGAAGCGTCGCGTAGTCGTTCGCAGATCATCGTGCTGTTCGTCGCGCTGATTGTCTTCATCATGCTGCTGTTCGCCAACTTCGCTTACCTCAACACCCAGTCCAACTACGACAAGCAGTACATCGGCCACGCCGGTGAGTTGCGGGTGCTGTCCCAGCGCATCGCGAAGAACGCCACCGAGGCGGCCGCCGGCAAGGCTGCGGCGTTCAAGTTGCTGAGCGAGGCGCGCAATGATTTCGCCCAGCGCTGGGGCTACCTGAAGCAAGGCGACCCGGTGACCGGCCTGCCACCGGCACCTGCTGCCCTGCGCCCGCAGATGCGTGCCGTACAGCTGGACTGGGAACGCTTGCTCAAGAACACCGATGCCATCCTGTCCAGCGAACAGACTGTGCTGTCGCTGCATCAGGTGGCGGCAACCCTCGCCGAAACCGTGCCGCAGTTGCAGGTCGAGTACGAAAAAGTCGTCGAAATTCTCCTGCAGCGCGGCGCGCCCGCCGCGCAGGTCGCCATGGCCCAGCGCCAGTCGTTGCTGGCCGAACGGATTCTCGGGGCGGTGAACACCGTGCTGGCGGGGGATGAAAACGCCAGTCAGGCCGCCGATACCTTTGGCCGCGATGCCGCACGTTTTGGTCAGGTGCTCAATGGCATGTCGCAAGGTGACCCGGCCTTGAAGATCTCCCAAGTACAGGACCGCGATGCCCGGGCCCGCCTGAGTGAGATCAGCGAACTCTTCGAATTCGTCTCCGGCTCGGTGGACGAAATCCTCGAAACCTCTCCTGAGTTGTTCAAGGTGCGCGAGTCGGCAGGCAACATCTTCAACCTGTCGCAAACCTTGCTGGACGAAGCGTCGCACCTGGCCACCGCGTTCGAAAACCTGGCCGGCGGGCGTTCCGCAAACGCCATCGGTGGTTATGTGCTGGGTCTGTTGGCGCTGATGTCGATCATCCTGATCGGGCTGGTGATGGTCCGCGAAACCAACCGGCAGTTGCGTGAAACCGCAGAAAAGAATGAGCGCAACCAGAACGCGATCATGCGTCTGCTGGACGAGATCGAAGACCTGGCCGATGGCGACCTGACCGTGACCGCCTCGGTTACCGAAGACTTTACCGGCACCATCGCCGATTCCATCAACTATTCGGTGGACCAACTGCGTGACCTTGTGGCCACCATCAACCTCACCGCCGGCCAGGTCGCCGCTGCGGTGCAGGAAACCCAGGCTACGGCGATGCACCTGGCGCAGGCTTCCGAACATCAGGCCCAGCAGATATCCGAAGCTTCGACTTCAATCAATGAAATGGCCCAGTCCATCGATCAGGTCTCGGCCAATGCCGCCGAGTCGTCGGCGGTGGCCGAGCGTTCCGTGGAGATCGCCAACAAAGGCAACGAGGTGGTGCACAACACCATTCATGGCATGGACAACATTCGCGAGCAGATCCAGGACACGGCCAAGCGCATCAAGCGCCTGGGTGAGTCGTCTCAGGAAATCGGCGACATTGTCAGCCTGATCGATGACATTGCCGACCAGACCAACATCCTGGCCCTCAACGCCGCTATCCAGGCGTCCATGGCCGGTGACGCCGGGCGCGGGTTCGCGGTGGTGGCCGATGAAGTGCAGCGGCTGGCGGAGCGCTCTTCGGCGGCGACCCGGCAGATCGAGACCCTGGTGCGGGCGATTCAGGCTGACACCAACGAGGCGGTGATTTCCATGGAACAGACCACCACCGAAGTGGTGCGTGGCGCCCGACTGGCCCAGGATGCCGGGGTGGCCCTGGAAGAAATCGAAGGCGTGTCCAAGACCCTGGCGGCGCTGATCCAGAGCATTTCCAACGCGGCGCAGCAACAGACCACCTCGGCGGGGCAGATTTCCTTGACCATGAACGTGATCCAGCAGATCACCACGCAAACCTCTTCCGGCTCCACCGCCACCGCCGAGAGCATCGGCAACCTGGCGAAAATGGCCAGTCAGCTGCGTCGTTCGGTGTCGGGGTTTACTTTGCCGGCGGCGGCTGCGGCGGATGAGAACAAGGCGTAACTGGCTGGATCTGTATATTGAGAAGGGTCATGTGGCGAGGAAGCTTTTGTGGCGAGGGGATTTATCCCCGCTGGACTGCGAAGCAGTCCCAAAATAGCCGGTCTGGGACATAGATGTTGGATTCTGCATTGCAGGGGGCCGCTTCGCAGCCCAGCGGGGATAAATCCCCTCGCCACAAGGGCTGATGTTCCTGCGTCTTAGACTGTTGATTTGGAGTGGTTATGGGTGATCGGCACGACTATGTGGCCCTGGAGTGGGTCAAGGGCGAGATTGCCGAAACGCTGAAGCAGGCCCATCTGGCGCTCAATCGCCTGGTGGACGACCCGCAGGCGGCGGATGCCCTCGCGCATTGCCTGGCGTGCATTCATCAGGTGCACGGCGGCCTGCAGATGGTCGAGTTCTATGGTGCCGCGCTGCTGGCCGAGGAGATGGAACAGCTGTGCGTCGCCCTGCAGGACAACCGCATCGCCCATCGCGACGAAGCCATCAGTCTGTTGAGCCAGGCCCTTGGGCAGTTGCCGATCTATCTGGACCGCATCCAAGGTGCCCGCCGCGACCTGCCGTTGGTGGTGCTGCCATTGATCAATGATTTGCGCAGCGCCCGGGGCGAGAGCCTGTTGTCGGAGACCAGCCTGTTCAGTCCAGAGTTACCGCTGATCGCGCCGCTCAGTGACGAGGCCTTGAAGCGACTCGAACCGCCTGACCTGCCCAACACCTTGCGCAAACTGCGCCAGACCCTGCAAGTGGCTCTGGTGGGGCTGTTGCGCGAACAGGACGACGCCACCCATCTCGGCTATCTGGCCAAGGTCTTCCACCGCCTGGAAGGGCTGTGCGCCGGCGCACCGCTCAATGCGCTGTGGCAGGTGGCGTCGGCCCTGGTCGAAGGCATGCGCGAGGGGCGTATCGCCAATAGCCCGGCCCTGCGCAGCTTATTCAAGGAAGCGGACAAGGAACTCAAGCGCCTGTTGGACCAGGGCCTGCAAGGCATCAATCAACCGGCGCCGCCACAGTTGCTGACGAGTTTGTTGTTCTATATTGCCAAGGCCGAACATCCCAGCGGGCAGATGCAGATCATGAAAGAACGCTACTCACTGGACGACGCGCTGCCCGACAGCGCCATGGTCGACGAAGAACGCGCACGCCTGGCCGGACCGGACCGCGATGCCATGCGCTCGGTGCTCGCCGCACTCTGCGAAGAGCTGGTGCGGGTCAAGGAGCGGCTCGACCTGTTCGTACGCAGTGACCGCCAGCACGCCTCGGAGCTGGACAGCCTGCTGGCGCCCCTGCGACAGATCGCCGACACCCTGGCGGTGCTCGGCTTCGGTCAGCCGCGAAAAGTGATCATCGATCAATTGGCGGTGGTCCTGAGCCTCGCCCAAGGTCATCGCGAGCCGGATGACGCGACGCTCATGGATGTCGCCGGGGCCTTGCTCTACGTCGAGGCCACTCTGGCCGGCATGGTCGGCACCGTCGAGCCCGAGAGCCCTGAAGACAGCCACCTGCCCACCACAGACCTGACCCAGATCCACCAGATCGTCATCAAGGAAGCCCACACCTGCCTGCAACAGGCCAAGGACATGATCGTCGACTACATCGACGCCGACTGGAACAGCGAACAACTGCAAGCGCTACCGGCGTTGCTGACCCAGGTGCGCGGCGCGCTGGCGATGATCCCCTTGAGCCGCGCCGCCAGCCTTGTGGAGGCGTGCAATGGTTTCATTCGCGAGCATCTGCTGTTGGACCACGCCCAGCCGGGCTGGGAAGAACTCGATCACCTGGCCGACGTAATCACCGGCCTCGAATATTACCTGGAACGTTTGAGCGAAGACCCGGAAACGCCCGGCGAACCCTTGTTGGACGTGGTCGAGCGCAGCCTGGGTGCCCTCGGTTATTTCCCCGACGAAGCCCGGGTGCCGTTGCTTGACGATGTGCTGAGCCCGAACGAGGCCCAGGTCATGCAGGACTTGCAGGAGCTGGATGACCCGCAGACCGTGCAGTCCTTGGCCCAAATGCTGGCCAGCCCGGTCTCGGCGGTCAACCCGCCGGCCCGGAGCACGCCGGGTAGCCTGCTGCCGCCGCCGTTGGACGAGCATCCGGTGGACGACGAGCTGCGCGAGGTCTTCCTTGAAGAAGCCGACGAGGTGCTCGACGTTTTGCGCGAATACCTGCCGCGCTGGGTCGCTCACCCTGACGACCATGGCGCCCTGGCCGAATTGCGCAGGGCCTTCCATACCCTCAAGGGCAGCGGTCGGATGGTGCGGGCGCTGGTCTTGGGTGAGCTGGCCTGGGCTGTGGAAAACCTGCTCAACCGGGTGCTGGAGCGCAGTGTTGAGCCGGGTGCTGCGGTCCGGCAGTTGCTCGATGACACGGTGCAGTTGCTACCGGCCCTGGTGAGCGAGTTTGCAGACAACCGCCAGCGTCAGCGCGACGATGTCGACCGTCTGGCCGCCCGTGCCCATGCGCTGGCAAAGGGCGTCGATGACGATGAAGACGCCCAGGATGTCGCCGCCCTCGACCCGTTGTTGCTGAAGATATTCGACAACGAAGCCCAGGGTCACCTTGCCAGCCTCAATCGCTTTCTCGACCAGGCCGCCGAACACTTGCCGCTGCAGGCCAACGACGAATTGCAGCGAGCCTTGCATACCCTCAAGGGCAGCGCATCAATGGCCGGCGTGTTGCCGATTGCCGAGCTGGCCGGCGCGATGGACCAGTTGGCCCGGGAATACAAGGCGCACCTGATCGCCCTCGACCTTGATGAAACTGAATTGCTGCTGGAGGCCGAGGGCCTGTTGCGCCTGGGCTTGCGTCAGTTGCACGGTGACCCCCTGGCGCCGATCCCCGGCGCAGAAGAGCTGATCCAGCGAACCCAAACGCTGCTGGCCGAGCGCCTGCAAACGGCCCTCAGTGCACCGGACAAAGGCTTGCGGACCAAGCGCGATCCCCAACTGATCAACAACTTCCTCGCCCAGGGCATGGACATCCTGCTCGATGCCGAAAACCTGTTGCGCCGTTGGCAGCAGCACCCCGGCGAAGGCCAGGAACTCAGTGCACTGCTGGACGAGCTGACCACCCTCGGCGAAGGCGCGCACTTGGCCGACTTGCACCCGGTGGACGAGCTCTGTGAAGCCTTGCTCGATCTCTATGGCGCAGTGGAGGAAAGCAGCCTGGCAGTCAGCGACGTGTTTTTCCAGGAAGCGCAGCGCGCCCATGAAGCCTTGATCGACATGCTCGATGAATTGGCCGCCGGGCAACACGTGCACTCGCAGCCCGAGCGGGTGCAGGCCCTGCGCGGCTTGCTCCAAGAGAGCCTGGACCCATCCGCCACCGGCCTGATCCGTAGCGATGGCAGCCGCACCCTGAGCATCCGCGAACTGGGTAACGCGACAGCGGAACTGCAGCGCAGCGCCCCTGCTGAGACCTCAGTGGACGACGACATTGCCTCGATCTTCCTCGAAGAGGCGCAGGACATCCTCGAAAGCGCCGCCCAGGCCCTGCAACGTTGGCTGGCCGACCCGGACAACGCAGCGCCGCTGTCCTCGTTGCAACGCGACTTGCACACCCTCAAGGGCGGCGCACGAATGGCCGATATCCGGCCGGTGAGCGACCTGGCCCAGGAGCTGGAAAATCTCTACGAAGGGCTGGTGGACCGCCGTTACAGCCACAGCGAGGAACTCGAGCAACTGCTCAGCAGCAGTCACGAACGCCTCGATCTGCTGCTCGGGCAGTTGCAGCAGGGCCAGCCGTTGGGCGATCCCGTTGCGCTGATCGACGCCATTCGCCGGTTCCGTCAGGACAAGCCGAACCCAATCGATTCGGCAGGGGCGATCCAGGGCGAGGGGGCCGGACATGACCCGGAGCTGCTGGAAATCTTCCTCGAAGAAGGTTTTGACATTCTCGACAGCGCAGGCTCAGCGCTGCTGCGCTGGCAGGACGAACCATCGAACCGTCAGGCCCTGGAAACGCTGTTGCGGGATTTGCACACCCTCAAGGGTGGTGCGCGGATGGTGGAAATCGTCCCCATCGGCGACCTGGCCCATGAGCTGGAAAATCTCTATGAAGGCTTGTCGGCGGGGCTGCTCCAACCGACTCCAGCGCTGTTCGCCTTGCTGCAAAGCAGCCATGACCGGCTGGCGCAGATGCTCGATGCGGTACGCGCCGGCCACCCCTGCCCCGTTGCCGACCGGCTGATCGCGCAGATCCAGGCGGTGAATCATCCGCAGGACAGCGAGACGCCCAAAGTCGTCCCCGCGCCGGAACCGGCCCCGACCCCGACCCCGCCGCCTGCGCCCACAAGGCCTGAGACCGGCACCCCGAGCGACGGCGCGGACATGGTCAAGGTCTCCGCCGAACTGCTCGACGACCTGGTGAACCTGGCTGGGGAAACCTCGATTTTCCGTGGGCGTATCGAACAGCAGGTCAACGACGCGCGCGTGGCCCTGGGCGAGATGGAAACCACCATCGAGCGCATGCGCGACCAGTTGCGCCGTCTTGATACCGAAACCCAGGGCCGGATCCTCAGTCGCCAGCAGGTCGAGGCCGAGCGCCTGGGCTACGAAGAATTCGACCCGCTGGAGATGGACCGGCATTCCCAGTTGCAGCAATTGTCCCGGGCGCTGTTCGAATCGGCCTCGGACTTGCTCGATCTCAAGGAAACCCTCGAACGCAGCAATCACGACGCTGAGAACCTGCTGCAACAGCAGGGGCGGGTCAATACCGAACTTCAGGAAGGGTTGATGCGCACGCGCATGGTGCCGTTCGAGCGCATGTTGCCGCGCCTCAAACGCATCGTGCGGCAAGTGGCGCAGGAGTTGGGCAAGGACGTGGAGTTCGTGGTTGGCAATGCTGAAGGCGAAATGGACCGTAGCGTGCTGGAGCGCATGGCCGCGCCCTTGGAGCATATGCTGCGCAACGCCGTCGACCACGGCCTGGAGCCAGCCGACGTGCGCATCGCTGCCGGGAAACCGGCCCGGGGGCGCATCAGCCTCGACCTGTCCCGGGAAGGTGGCGACATCATTTTCGACATTCGCGACGACGGCGCCGGCGTGCCGCTGGAGGCGGTGCGCAGCAAGGCGATCAAGCGTGGTCTGCTGGCACCGGACAGCGACATCAGCGACCGCGACGTGCTGCAATTCATCTTGCAGCCGGGCTTTTCCACCGCCGAAAAAATCACCCAGATTTCCGGGCGCGGCGTCGGCATGGACGTGGTCCACGAAGAGGTGCGGCAACTGGGCGGCAGCATGGTCATCGACTCCACACCGGGGCAGGGCGTGCATTTCCGCATTCGCCTGCCGTTTACCGTGGCGGTGAACCGGGCGTTGATGGTGCAATGTCACGAAGACCAGTACGCGATCCCACTGAACACCATCGAAAGTATCGTCCGGGTGTTGCCCGCTGAACTGGATGGCTATTACCAGCTCGACCCGCCGACCTACACCTACGCCGGGCAACGCTATGAGCTGTGCTACCTGGGTGAGCTATTGAAAACCGGCGCTCGCCCGAAACTGTTGGGCCAGAGCCAACCGTTGCCGGTGCTGCTGATGCAATGCAGCGAGCGGCATATCGCGGTGCAAGTGGACGCTACCGCCGGGACCCGGGAGATCGTGGTCAAGAGCCTCGGCCCGCAATTTTCGGCGGTGCAGGGCTTGTCGGGGGCGACGATCCTGGGCGATGGCCGGGTGGTGTTGATTCTCGACCTGTTGGCGCCGATCCGCGCCTTGCCTCATCAGGTCCCACGCCGCCCGGCAGCGGCGCAAGGCGAGGGCGAACACCCGCGAGCATTGCTGGTGCTGGTGGTGGACGACTCGGTGACGGTCCGCAAGGTCACCAGCCGCCTGCTGGAGCGCCACGGCATGCACGTGCTCACCGCCAAGGACGGCGTGGATGCCATGGCGCTGCTGGCCGAACACTCCCCCGACCTGATGTTGCTGGACATCGAAATGCCGCGCATGGACGGCTTCGAAGTGGCCACGCAAGTACGCAATGACCCGCGCCTGGCCCACCTGCCGATCATCATGATCACCTCCCGCACCGGCCAGAAACACCGCGACCGCGCCATGGCCATCGGCGTCAACGACTACCTGGGCAAGCCGTACCAGGAATCGGTGCTGCTCGACAGCATCGCCCGCTGGAGCAAAACCCATGCATGACCTTCACCCGCGTACCGGGCACATCACTGGGCTGCTGCTACCCTTGGCCGACCGGCATCTGATTTTACCCAACGTGGCCGTGGCCGAGCTGATCGACTACCAGAGCAGCGCGTTCGATATGGACACTCCGCCGTGGTTCCTGGGTTGGGTGAGCTGGCGCGAACGGCAAATCCCGTTGCTGAGTTTCGAGTCGGCCTGCGGCCAGAAAACCGTGATCGGCGAGCGTGCGCGCATCGTCGTGCTCAATGCCCTGGGCGGGCGCCCGGAGTTGCGGTTCATTGCGCTGCTGGTCCAGGGTATCCCGCGTTCCTACAAACTCGACACCCAGTTGAGCTACGTCGATGTACCGCTGTGTGGGCTGGAACAGGCGGCGGTACAAGTGGGCGAGAGCATGTGGCGAAGGTGCCGGATTTGTTGGCCCTGGAAGAGTTGGTCGTTGCCTCGGGGTTGGCAAAAAGCTAGGTCAGACACGGTACCTGTGGGAGCGGGCTTGCTCGCGAAGTCGGGCTGATAGCCGGCCAGGGTTTTGTTGACTGAGTACATATCCATTGCCGCCGTTACCGCAGCAACGGATATACACACAAAACTCAAGTAAGCAGCCCCAAGTCATCAAACCCTGAACCGCCCCACCAACGTCTGCAAATGAACCCCCAACCGCGCCAATTCAGCGCTCGAAGCGGCCGTCTCTTCACTGGACGACGCAGTTTGCTCCGACACATCGCGCACATTCAGCACGCTGCGGTTGATCTCCTCGGCCACGGCACTCTGCTGCTCGGCCGCAGCGGCGATCTGCTGGTTCATCGACTGAATGGCCGAGACCGTGCGGGTGATGTTTTCCAGGGAACCACCGGCGCGGCGGGTCAGTTCGACGCTGTTGTCGGTCAGGCTGCGGCTGTTGTCCATGATGGTCGCGACCTGCTCGGTGCCTGACTGCAGGCCGACGATCAGTTCTTCGATTTCTTCTGTGGACTTCTGGGTGCGCTGGGCCAGGCTGCGGACCTCGTCAGCCACCACCGCGAAACCACGTCCGGCTTCGCCCGCACGGGCCGCTTCGATGGCCGCGTTGAGGGCCAGCAGGTTGGTTTGCTGGGCTACGGACTTGATCACGTCCAGCACGCTGCCGATCTTGTCGCTTTCGCGCTTGAGGTCGCCCATGGCTGTGGTGGAGTTACCCACTTCGAGGGCCAGGCGTTCGATCTGGGCGATGGCTTCGCCGACCACTTTTTCACCCTCGCGTGCCTGCTGGTCAGCCGCGACGGCCGCTTCGGAAGCTTCCTCGGCATTGCGCGCCACTTCCTGCACCGTGGCGGTCATTTCGTGCATGGCGGTGGCGACCTGGTCGGTTTCCACTTTCTGGCTGTTGACCCCGGCGCTGGTCTGCTCGGTCACGGCCGAGAGTTGTTCGGCGGCGCTGGCGATTTGTGTAACGCCGTCGCTGATGCCGCCGATCAACTGCCGCAGGCCCACGGTCATGCTCTGCATGGCGCGCTGCAATTGACCGAGTTCGTCGCGGCGCTCGGAGGTGAGGTTGTGGGTCAGGTCGCCCGCGGCAATGCGCTCGGCGACTTTGAGGGTCTGGTCCAGCGGGCCGACGATCTGCCGGGTGATGACCAATGCTGCGATCACGCCGAACAACATGGCCAGCACGGCAGCCGATACCAGGACGGTCTTGGCCTGGGCGGCGTCCTGGTCGCGCACGGCGGTCTGGGACACGGTCAGGCTTTTGCTGGACTCAAGCAATACTTCGCCTTGCTCGGTCATGCGCTTGAGCGCCGCGGCGGTATCAAGCTGGGAATCGCGAAACTGACTGACCGCCGCACGGTAGGCGTTGATCGAATCGCTGGCTTGCTGCAGGTTGGCGGAGTGCTCCTCAGGCAACTGCGCCGGTAGGCGTGCGAGAAGTTTGAGGGCATCGGTAATGGCGTCAAGGGCCGGTTGCTGGGCTTCGTTCTTACCGCTGTAGGTGTAGCCGCGAACCTGATAACGCGCTTGCTGGATCGCCTTGCTCAGGGATACCACGCTGTTGAATTGGGCGACGTTCTCGCTTTGCAGCGTGGCTTTTTCAACCTCGGCGACGCGGGCCACGGCGTTGTCGGCGCTGGCGCCGAGTTTGCTGCGGGCATCTTCGCGACTGACGGTGGCGCTGGCCATCTCGGCGAAGGCGCTTTTGTACTCGGCCACAGCGGCCAGTTGTTTGTCGATCAGCGCCACGTCGGCCGGCTGCTCGATCATCTGGCGGGCTGCGGTCAGGCCGGTCTCGAGTTTGGCAAGCAGATCGTTGACTTCCTGCGGACCGTTTTCACCCCGCGTGGTGTAGTAGTCCAGGCGTGCCAGGCGCAGGTCCTTGCTCAACTCGTTCAGGCTGGAAATGTAGCCCAGCTTGTCGCCACGGCTAATGACATTGCCCAGGCCGCTCCAGCCGGTGAAAGCGATCATCAAGGTTAGAAATAGCACCAGACCGAAGCCGAAGCCGAGTTTGCGATTGACGCTTACGTTTCCCAGACTCTGGGTAAGCATTCGGAACATGCTGATTTCTCCCTTGCTGCACTGAATTGGTTTTATGGGAGCTGTATCGGCGGGGCGGGAGGGATCTGTAGAAATGAACTGAGAATCCTGGCGCTCGCCACAAAAAACGGGCAAGCGGCAGGGGGTCAGAACAACCGTGCGAGCAGCGCGGTAACGGCGGTTTCGACGCGCAGGATGCGTTCGCCCAGTTGTACCGGTTGCAGTCCGGCCTTGGCCAGCAGGTCGATTTCGTAAGGAATCCAGCCGCCTTCGGGGCCGATGGCGAGGGTCACGGGTTCCTCCAGCGCGCGAGGGCAGGGGGGGTAGTTCCCCGGATGGCCGACCAGACCGCAGGTGCCGTTCGCCATGGCCGGCAGGCGGTCTTCAACGAAGGGCTTGAAGCGCTTTTCAATGATGATCTCTGGCAGCACGCTGTCGCGCGCCTGCTCCAGGCCAAGGATCAGTTGTTCGCGAATGGCCTCGGGCTCCAGGAACGGGGTCTGCCAGAAGCTCTTTTCCACGCGGTAACTGTTGACCAGTACCACGCGCGGCACGCCCATGCTGGCGATGGTCTGGAGCACTCGCCGGAGCATTTTCGGTCGAGGCAGGGCCAGCACCAGTGTCAGTGGCAGCTTGACCGGCGCAGGTTGGTCGAGTGTCACTTGCAGTTCGGCTTCATGGGCTTCCAGGCGCAGCACCTGGGCCGTGCCCATCAACCCGCCGATACGCCCGACCCGCAGGCTGTCACCGACGGCGCTACGGTGCACTTGCTGCATGTGGGTCAAGCGGCGATCGCTCAGCACGACGCGGTCAGGCCCGATGAAGTCGGCCTCTTCAAGCAGCAGCAGGTTCACGCTTGGGTCGCTGGCGGCTGGTCGTTATGGTCGTCGACCGGCTGATCGTCTGCTTCTTCCCGGCGCTTGCGCACCAGACCGCCGAACAGGATGCCGATCTCGAACAGCAGCCACATCGGCACGGCGAGCAGGGTCTGGGAGAAGATGTCCGGCGGGGTCAGGATCATGCCGACCACGAAGCAGCCGATGATCACGTACGGACGAATTTTCTTCAGGTACGCAACGTCGACCACGCCGATCCACACCAGCAGTACCACGGCTACTGGGATTTCGAACGCCACGCCGAAGGCGAAGAACAGCGTCATGACGAAATCCAGGTAGCTGGTGATGTCGGTCATCATTTCCACGCCCGCGGGAGTGGCGGCGGCAAAGAACTTGAAGATCAACGGGAATACGAAGAAGTAGGCGAAGGCCATGCCGGTGTAGAACAGCAGAATGCTGGACACCAGCAGCGGCACGGCAACGCGTTTTTCATGCTTGTACAGGCCTGGCGCGATGAAGCCCCAGATCTGGTGCAGGATCACCGGGATCGCCAGGAACAACGAGACCATCATCGTCAGCTTGAGCGGCGTCAGGAACGGTGACGACACGTCGGTGGCGATCATCGTCGCGCCTTCCGGCAGGTACTGGCGCAGCGGTGTGGAAACGAAGGTGTAGATCTGTTGGGTGAAGGCAAACAGCCCGGCGAAGATGACGAAAATCGCCGCCACGCAACGCAACAGGCGGGTGCGCAACTCGGTGAGGTGCGATACCAGCGGCATCGGCTGGTCGTTTTCAGGAATATCGCTCATGGGGCTCGCGGCGGCAAAGTAGGGTCGTTAGGAACGGCTGGTGCCGCCACTGTCGGGGCGGGCTCCACGGGGTTCGCGGGCGCGGCTGCTACAGGCGGCGTGTCATCCACCGGCGCCTGGGGGGCAATCGTCGGCTCGACCGCCGGCTGAACCGGTGTCGGCTCCTGCTGGGTCGGGGTGAAGATTTTCCGCGCTTCCTGCTCCAGAGACAGAATGTGTTCGTTGTGCAGTTGCCGACGAATGTCGTCGGCCCCGATTTCACGTTCAACTTCCTGTTTGATCGCATTGAAGCTGCGCTTGAGCCGCCCGATCCATAGACCTGCGGTGCGCGCAGCGCCCGGCAGCCGCTCGGGGCCCAGTACCAGCAGGGCGACGAGGCCGACGAGCAGCAGTTCAGTGAAGCTGATCCCAAACATTAGTCAGTGCTCACGAGTCTTTGCGGGCCGGCTCTTCGACTTTCTGTGCCTGCACATCGATGGTGTGCGGGGCATTCACAGGTTGAGTGGCCTGTGGGTGAACCGGTTGGCTCGGCTGCGCTGGTTGAGCGGGCGTCGCTGCCGGGTCGGCCGGTTTTTCGTCGTCGTTCATGGCCTTGCGAAAGCCCTTGATCGACTCGCCAACGTCAGTGCCCAGGTTCTTGAGTTTCTTGGTGCCGAACACCAGTACCACGACCACCAGAATGACGACCCAGTGTTTCCAGTCAAAAATACCCATGTGGCTATTCCTCTCGTAAGTTGATCAGGCGGACGGACGCGAGGCTTTCTCGACGTGCCCGGACAGACCGAAACGACGGTCCAGTTCATCCAGTACAGCCTGCGGGTGCTGCCCCAGTTGGGCAAGCATGACCAGGCTATGGAACCACAGGTCGGCGGTCTCGTAGATCACGTCACTGCAGTCGCCGCTGATGGCAGCGTCCTTGGCGGCGATGATGGTCTCGACCGACTCTTCACCGACCTTTTCCAGAATCTTGTTCAAACCCTTGTGGTACAGACTGGCGACATAGGAACTGTCGGCCGCTGCGCCTTTGCGCTCTTCCAGCACCTGGGCCAGGCGGGTCAGGGTGTCACTCATGGGTATGTCCTGAATAAATGGCGTGCGGGTCCTTGAGCACCGGGTCGACGGTTTTCCAGTCGCCGTTCTCGAAGACGCGATAGAAGCAGCTTTGACGGCCGGTGTGGCAGGCGATCTCACCGACCTGCTCGACCATCAGGATGATGACGTCGCCGTCGCAGTCCAGGCGCATCTCGTGCAGGTGCTGCACGTGCCCGGACTCTTCACCCTTGCGCCACAGCTTGCCACGCGAACGTGACCAATAGATGGCGCGGTTCTCAGCGGCGGTCAGGGCCAGCGCTTCACGGTTCATCCAGGCCATCATCAGCACGCGCCCGGTCTTGTGATCCTGGGCGATGGCCGGCACCAGGCCGTCAGCGTCCCATTTGATCTCGTCCTGCCAGTTTTTCATCTTCGACTCCGACAATGGGCCGCGCATCTCAAGTCGACGGGCCCAGCCTTGAAACAGTGTGCCAGCGTGAACCGGTGCTGGCTATCGACGAACGACCAGATACAAACCAACGATGACCATGATGCCGGCGGGCCAGTGGCCCAGCTGACTCAACGGACCCCCGCTCGCCAGTACTGCACCGCCACCCAGGTGAGCGGCGCCGAGCAGGCGCATGAACCAGTCGTCCCCGCGCTCTTTCCACGGCGGCGCGGGATCGTGGGCGTGGGGTTGGGACATGCGTTCGAGCAGGTCGCGGGTCATGTTGGCCAGGTGCGGGAGCTGCTCGAACTGGCTCTGCACGTTGCCCAGCAAGGTTTTGGGGCTCACGCGCTCACGCATCCAGCGTTCGAGGAACGGCTGGGCGGTGTTCCACAGGTCCAGGTCCGGGTATAGCTGGCGACCAAGGCCTTCGATGTTCAGCAAGGTTTTCTGCAACAGTACCAACTGCGGCTGAACCTCCATATTGAAGCGACGCGCGGTCTGGAACAGGCGCATCAGCACCTGGCCGAATGAAATATCTTTTAACGGTTTTTCGAAGATCGGTTCGCATACCGTGCGGATCGCCGCTTCGAATTCGTTGAGTTTGGTCTCGGCCGGCACCCAGCCGGAGTCGATGTGCAGTTGCGCGACGCGGCGGTAGTCGCGCTTGAAGAAGGCGAACAGGTTGCGGGCCAGATAGTCCTGGTCTTCGGGAGTCAGGCTGCCGACGATGCCGCAGTCGATGGCAATGTATTGCGGGCTCCACGGTTGCACGGTGCTGACAAAGATATTCCCCGGGTGCATGTCGGCGTGGAAGAAGCTGTCGCGGAACACCTGGGTGAAGAAGATTTCCACGCCGCGCTCGGCCAGCAGTTTCATGTCGGTGCGCTGGTCGGCCAGGGTCGCCAGGTCGGTGACCTGGATGCCGTAGATACGCTCCATCACCAACACTTTCGGACGGCACCAGTCCCAATAGACTTGCGGCACATAGAGCAGCGGCGAGCCTTCGAAGTTACGCCGCAGTTGGCTGGCGTTGGCGGCTTCGCGCAGCAGATCGAGTTCGTCGTAAATGGTTTTTTCGTAATCCAGGACCACGTCAACCGGGTGCAACAGGCGCGCATCGGCCGACAGCCGCTCGGCGGCCCGGGCGAGAATGAACAGCCACGCCAGGTCCTGGGCAATGATCGGCTTGAGACCCGGGCGGATAACCTTCACCACCACTTCTTCGCCGCTCTTGAGCTGCGCAGCGTGAACCTGGGCCACGGAGGCCGAGGCCAGCGGTTCGACGTCGAAACGGCTGAACACTTCGCTGATCTTCTTGCCCAGTTGCTCTTCGATCAGGGCCACCGACACCTTTGAATCGAACGGCGGCACGCGGTCTTGAAGCATCATCAATTCATCGGCGATGTCTTCGGGCAACAGGTCGCGACGAGTCGAGAGGATCTGCCCGAACTTGATGAAGATCGGTCCCAGGTCCTGCAAGGCCAGGCGCAGGCGTGCGCCGCGACTCAGGTCCAGCGTTCGCCGGGGAAACCAGCGCCACGGCAGCACGAAGCGCAGCGCCAGCAAAAACCAGGGCAGCGGCAGGGCGAACAGCAGGTCATCGAGGCGATAGCGGATCACGACGCGCTGGATGCGCAACAAACGGCGGACGGCAAGCAGCTTCATGCGTTATCGCTTGGTTTCAAGGGAGCGGGAAAGGCGCTCGAAACGCGCCTCGAGACGTTCCAGGTCAAGTTTGATCTGGTCCAGTTCATTAAAGCGGGCGTCGGCTTCGCGTTGGCCTACGAGAGTACGCGATTCCTCGGCCAGGTATTCACTCAGATTCTGCCCCAGGCTGGCGAAGCCTTGGCGATACCAGCGAGTGCGGCTGCGCAGATGGCCACTGAGTAGCTGAGTGGCCACCGGCCCGAGCCAGCGGGATACTTCATATTCCCAGTCCAGCTCCAGGTCCTGGAGAATCGCCGCCAGCTCCAGCAGCACGCCGCTGTCGCCGTCCAGTTCCACCTCAGGGCCATGCAGCACGGCGGTCTTGTCCTTGCTCAGGGCCAGGGTCACCAGGCTCGATGCCGGGGCGCGCAGGGTGCAATGGGCCTCGGCTTCCCAGTGTGCGGCGAGCATCAGGCCTTCGTCGCTGGGCAGGATGAATAGCCGCAATGCGGGGCTGCGGCAATCCACGGCAATCACCTTGCCGCTCAAGTGCGCCAGGCGCGCCAGCGCCGTACTGTCCAGGCGCAGGACGCGATTGACGCCGAGTTCGACGCTGGCGAGCAGGCCGGTGAGCAGCATCAGGGCTTGATACCGCGGTGCAGGGCCACGATGCCCGAGGTCATGTTGTGGTAGGTCACGCGGTCGAAACCGGCCTCGACCATCATCGACTTCAGGGTTTCCTGATCCGGGTGCATGCGGATCGATTCGGCCAGGTAGCGATAGCTTTCCGAGTCGTTGGTGATCAGCTTGCCCATCAGTGGCATGAAGGCGAACGAGTAGGCGTCGTAGGCCTTGGACATCAGCGCGTTGGTCGGCTTGGAGAATTCCAGCACCAGCAGACGGCCGCCGGGCTTGAGGACTCGTAGCATCGAGCGCAGGGCGTCTTCCTTGTGGGTGACGTTGCGCAGGCCGAAGGCGATGGTGACGCAATCGAAATGGTTGTCCGGGAAGGGCAGCTTCTCGGCGTCGGCCTGGACGAACTCGACATTGCCGGCCACACCCAGGTCCAGCAGGCGGTCACGACCGACCTTGAGCATGGACTCGTTGATGTCAGCGAGCACCACCTGACCGGTCGGCCCGACAATGTGAGAGAACTTCTTCGTCAGGTCGCCGGTGCCGCCGGCGATGTCCAGCACCCGATTGCCGCTGCGCACACCCGACAGTTCGATCGCGAAACGCTTCCACAGACGGTGCATGCCACCCGAGAGCAGATCGTTCATCAAGTCATATTTGGCGGCTACCGAGTGGAAAACCTCAGCGACTTTTTCCGCCTTCTGGCTTTCCGGCACGTTCTTGAAGCCGAAGTGAGTGGTGGGTTCGGCATCGCTGCCTTTGCGCTGATCAGTCATATCGCTGTCACCAAAAAAGAATGCGGGACATTCTAATCCCGGTGGAGGGCTTTGTCTTGGCAAGCCTGAAGGTAAGATGAGCGACCGCCGGGACGTTTTGACGCAGCCAGGGTCAGAAACGTGCAGGCAAGTCCCGATAAAACAGGAGTCATCAGATGGCCCGTATAACAGTTGAGCGTGCCCATGGCCTGGGCAAGGAAGCGGCCCGCGCGAAAGCCGACCAGTTGGCGCAGAAACTGTCCGACAGCTATGGCCTGGAGCCGCAGTGGTCGGGCGACACGCTGAAGCTCAAGCGCTCCGGGGTCAAAGGCGAGGTGCATGTGGGCGAGGACTCGATCCGTGTCGATGTCGAACTGGGCATGTTGATGTCGGCCATGAGCGGCACGATCAAGACGGAAATTGAAAAGGCGTTGGATAAAGCATTGGCTTGATTGAAGAGATGACTCAAGTTCATCACTCATTCACCTGTGGGAGCGAGCCTGCTCGCGATAGCGGCGTGTCATTCAACATCAATGTTGCCGGTCTATCGCCATCGCGAGCAGGCTCGCTCCCACAGGGGAAGTCATCACCTCGGATTCTGTGGCAGTAGTTAGGGTGCCGTTTCTAATTATTGTCACTACTTTGTGCCTGAGCCCGACCGTGTACGGGCAGTTCCTCAAACCTGTTATCGAGTGAGGTGCACCATGGCCAAAGTTATTTTGAAGAAAAAAACCGACGTTGAATCTTCCACGCTCAGCGACGTGAAAACGTACGCGCGCAAGATCTGGCTGGCGGGCCTGGGCGCCTACACCAAGGTCGGCCAGGAAGGCAGCGAGTACTTCCAGGAGTTGGTAAAAGCCGGTGAAGTTGTTGAAACCAAAGGCAAAAAGAACATTGCCGGAAAACTCGAGGCGGCCAACAGCGAACTGATTGAAGCCAAGACTGACGTCAACACGTTCAAGGCCCGGGTTGAAGTACAACTCGATAAAGTCGAGAAGGTATTCGACGCCCGTGTTGCAAGTGCCTTGAATCGTATCGGCATTCCGTCTAAACATGACGTTGAGACACTCTCTGCTAAGCTCGATGAGCTGACGGCATTGCTTGAACGTGTCGCGCGTAAACATTAAGGAGAACGGGATGGCTGGCAAAAAAATCACCGAAAAAGAAGGCAGCTCGTGGGCCGGGAAGATTGAAAAATACTCCCGCAAAATCTGGCTTGCTGGTTTAGGCGTGTACTCGAAGATTGACACTGACGGCAGCAAACTCTTCGAGTCCCTGGTTAAGGACGGCGAGAAGGCCGAAAAACTCACCAAGACGGCGGTCGGCAAACAAGTCGATGCCACCAAGGACTCCGTCGAGTCCGCCAAGTCGCGAATCGGCGGTGTGAAGGATCGCGCACTGGGCAAGTGGGACGAACTGGAAGGGGCTTTCGACAAGCGCCTGAACAGCGCGATCTCTCGGCTGGGCGTGCCGAGCCGCAATGAAGTCAAGGCGCTGCACAGCAAGGTCGACACCCTGACCAAGCAGATCGAAAAACTCACCGGCGCCAAGGTCGCGCCAGTGGCGGCCAAGACTGCGGCAGCCAAACCTGCCACCAAGACGGCAGCCAAGCCATTGGTCAAGGCCGCGGCGAAAGCCGTCGCTAAGCCTGCGGCAAAAGCAGCGGCCAAGCCGGCGGCGAAAACCGCAGCCGCCAAACCTGCCGCCAAGGCAGCGGCCAAGCCGGTAGCAGCCAAACCCGCGACCAAAGCAGCGGCCAAGCCGGCTGCCAAAACCGCGGCCGCCAAACCTGCTGCCAAGCCTGCGGCAAAAGCGGCGGCCAAACCCGCCGCGGCGAAAAAGCCTGCGGTGAAAAAACCGGCCGCGCCAAAAGCTGCCGCACCGAAGGCGCCGACTGCTGCCGCCAAACCGGCCGCCCCGACGAGCCCCGCGAACTCCGCTTCGGCTCCGACTCCGGCGGTTACCCCGACCGCTGCGCCGGCTCCATCGACGCCTACCACCCAGTCCTGATATCCAGGGCAAACAAAAACGCCCGGCCTGTGAAGGTCGGGTTTTTTTATGCGTATGCATTTGAATGCACCGCAGAAGCGGGCTTGCTTCCACAGGGGGCTGGTGGTGATGCAAATATTGAAATCACCCAGAAAATGTGGGAGCGAGCCTGCTCGCGATAGCGGTGTGTCAGCCACATTGATGTTGGATGTGCGTCCGCCATCGCGAGCAGGCTCGCTCCCACAAGGGATCTTCCTCTGCTGGTCGTTAGTCGTGCTCTTCCAGGTACCGCAACGCCAGTTGCTCGGTGGCAACCTTTGCCGCCGGCGGCAGATGCGGCGCTACCAGCATCATGACCTGATAGACCACCAGTCGAACTTCACCCTCGCGGTCGAGGATTCGCTGATAGTCCAGCGAGAACAGTAAGGTCATGGTGATCTGTTCCACCAGTTGCCCCAATGCCTGGGTATCGCTGACCAGCATCCCCTGGGCCTTGAGTTGCGCCAGCAGCGAGGCCAGGGTGCGTTTCAGGGCGTTGAGCAACTGGCGGATGCCCTTGGCCAGTTTTGGCAGGCGTCCGGCCAGGTTCGACAGGTCCTGGAACAGAAACCGGTATTGAGCCAGCCGTTCGACGATCAGGTGCAGGAACAGCCAATAATCTTCCGGCTCCAGTTGTACATCTGCCGGTGGGTCCAGCAGCGGTGCCAGTTCGCCCTGGAAGCGCTCGAACAACCCGAGGATCAGGGGCTCCTTGCCATGAAAGTGGTAATAGAGATTGCCTGGGCTGATGCCTATTTCGTTGGCGACTTCCATGGTGGAAACGTTCGGTTCGCCCTTCTCATTGAACAACTGCAGGGCGCATTCAAGAATGCGGTCGCGGGTTTTCATCCGGTCTTCTTAGTGATGGAAATCGTGCCACGGCCCAGTGTCTGGCCGTGGAGTGAGCCCTTAGCGCACGCGCACATAGGTTCCCGGCGCCGCTTCCAGGGGCGGGTAGTTCGCGTTGCCCAGGGTCATCTGTGTTTCGCGTTGGGCGCCGGAGCGTTCCTGGACCCAACCCAGCCACTGGGTCCACCAACTGCCCTCGATGTGCTTGGCGTCGTAATACCAGGCTCGCGGGTCGCTGCTCAGTTTCGGGTTTTCGACGTAGTTGGCCTTGGGGTTGCCCGGCGGGTTGAGAATGCTTTGGACGTGACCGCTGTTGGACAGCACGAAGCGCCGCTCGCCACCGAGCAACAGCGTTGAGCGATAGACCGCGTCCCATGGCGTGATGTGGTCATTGATGCCCGCCACGCTGAAGCTGTCCACCGTCACTTTTTGCAGGTCGATCGGTGTGCCGCACACTTCCAGGCCGCCGGGGTGGGTCAAGGGATTGTGCTTGAAGAAGTCCAGTAGGTCGCCATGGTAGGCCGCCGGCAGTCGGGTGCAGTCGTTGTTCCAGTAGAGGATGTCGAACGCCGGCGGCTCCTTGCCCAGGAGGTAGTTGTTGATGAAATAAGTCCAGATCAGGTCATTGGGACGCATCCAGGCAAACACCCGGGCCATGTCGCGGCCATCGAGGATGCCTTTCTGATAGGAGCGGCGCTTGGCGGCTTCCAGGGTCTGCTCGTCAATGAACAGTGTGGCCGGGCTCTCCATCTGGCTGTCCAGCAGGCTCACCAGGTAAGTGGCGCTGGCGACCCGGCGCAGTTGGCGCTTGGCTTGCAGATGGCCTTGCAGGGCAGCGATGGTCATGCCGCCCGCGCAGGCGCCCATCAGGTTGACCTCACGGGCGCCGGTGATCGCCCGGCAGACATTCATGGCTTCTTCCGTCGCCTCGACATAGCTGGACAGGCCCCATTCGCGATGACGTACATCGGGGTTGCGCCAACTGATGATGAACACCTGCAAACCGTTTTTCAGGGCGTACTGGACGAAGCTGTTGGAAGGGCTCAGGTCGAAGATGTAGAACTTGTTGATCTGCGGCGGCACGATCAGCAACGGCTTGGCGTATTGCTTTTCGCTCATGGACTTGTACTGGATCAGCTCGAGCATTTCGTTGCGAAACACCACCGCCCCCGGTGTAGTCGCCAGGGTCTTGCCGACTTCGAAGGCATGAGGTGTGACTTGCCGCGGCAGCCCGTCATTGTGCAGCAGGTCGTCCACCAAGTGGCTGATGCCACGAATCAGGCTGGTACCGCCGGAATTGAACAGCTCCTTGACCGCCAGCGGGTTGAGCAAGGTATTGGAAGGCGATACGGCATCGTTGAGCAGGGCGAAAGCGAAGTGAGCCCGGGCACGGTCATCGGGGCTCATGTCGCATTCGTCGATCCAGCTCTTCATCTGTTTCTGCCAGCTCAGGTAGGCCTGCAGGCTGCGACGGTAGAACGGATTGAGCTCCCAGGTGGGATCGGCGAAACGCTTGTCGTTGGGGTTGGTGGGGTGCAGGGTTTCCCCTAGCAGCACGCGGCCCAACTGGCTGCCCAACTTCAACGCATGCCGGGCGCTGTGCACTGGGTTGCGCAAGCCGTGTACGGCAACACTGCGCAGGGTGGAAAGCAGGTCCCGGCCCCGCAGGCCGGTGACCGCACTTTGTGCGTTGATGAAGTTGGCAGGGGCGGGCATGGAACCCTTCGCCGGTTTGTCGCGCATGAGTCAACTCCTTCGTCATCAGGCTAAAAACAAACACACCGAACCAGACAACATAGTCGCTGTTCCGGGTAGTTGCGCGATCCGGCGTCCTGCCAGGCGCTTTTGGGCGGTGTCAGCCGCCACCCAGCGGCGCGGGATGCGGGTGCATGACCGCGCGCTGACGTTCTTCCTCCAGAAACTTCATGATGATCGGCGCCACAGCCTCGGCCCGGGTAATCAGGAACAGATGGCCGTCGTCGATGATGTGCAACTGGGCGTTGGGGATGCGCCAGGCCAGCATGCGCATGTTGATCAACGGGATCAGTGGATCGTCGTCGCCGGCCAGCACCAGGGTCGGCTGGTGGATCTTGTGCAGCCAGTGGATGCTGGTCCAGCCCAGGCCGGCGAACAATTGCCAGTAATAACCCAGCTTGCCGGCCGAACGCACCTTGGCCGCATGGCTGGCCGCCAGGCTGGGGTCGCGGCGGAACGAGCCGCCGTAGATCAGTGGGGCGATACGCATAACGTGGGACGGTTGCACGTAGCGCCGGGGGCTGGCCATCATCCACAGCACTTTCGGTTTGCCCGGCACCATCACTGCGCCAGCGGCGGTGGCCGCCAGCACCAGCTTTTTGCAGCGCTCAGGGTAGTCATGGGCAAATTGCTGGGCCAGGGCGCCGCCCCAGGACACGCCGATCACGTTGACCTGTCCGTAATCGAGGTAATCGAGCATCCGCGCGGTGAGTTTTGCCAGGCCGGGAAAGCGATACGGCCGGCTGGGCGTCGACGAGCCGCCGACGCCGGGAACGTCAAAGGCGATGACTTCCAGGTCCGGGTCCAGGGCCTGGATGAACGGGAACACCAGCTCAAGGTTGGCGCCGATGCCGTTGAAAATCAGCAGGGGCGTCAAATGAGGCTTGCCGGGGCGTACCGCGGTGCGCAAGGTCTGGCCATCCAGATCGACGGTACGGAAGATGTACGGTTGCGGCATGCTTCAAGCCCTGTGGGTTGGGTCGCTGTCTTTCATTTTTCCCCCGATCCCTGTGGGAGCGAGCCTGCTCGCGATAAGGCCGCTGCATTCAACATCACTGTTGCCTGACGCACCGCTATCGCGAGCGGGCTCGCTCCCACATTGGATCTACTGTTAACGCAAGTTTGCGTTCACCAGCGGCGTGGGCCTTGCATTAATGTCGGCTGTTGACATGCTTTCGTGAGTAACCTCACGGCTGCAACAGACGAGTTGCACCAGTTACCGCTCATGCACATACGTGCCCGGCGCCGCTTCTCCCGCCGGATAAGTCTTGTTGCCCAGCACCGTGGGTGCCTTTTTCAGTTTGCCCGAGCGTTCTGCCTGCCACACCTGCCAATGCAGCCACCAGGAATCGGTGTGCTTGGTGGAGTTCTCCTGCCAGTCCTCGGCCTTGGCCGGCATGTCCTCGCTGGTCATGTAGCGCGACTTGGGGTTACCCGGTGGGTTGAGGATGCTTTGGATGTGACCGCTGCTCGACAGCACGAATTCCACCTTGCCGCCAAACAGCTGCGCGGATTTGTAGCAGGACTTCCAAGGGGTGATGTGGTCGTTGGTGCCGGCCAGGGAGAAGATGTCGGCGGTGACCTGCTTGAGGTCGATCGGTGTGCCGCACACTTCCAGTGCATTGGGCCGGATCAGCGGGTTGTTCTTGAACATCTCGATGAGGTCGCCATGGAATGCCGCCGGCAGCCGGGTGGTGTCGTTGTTCCAGAACAGAATGTCGAACACCGGCGGCTCGTTGCCCAGCAGATAGTTGTTGACCCAGTAGTTCCAGATCAGATCGTTGGGACGCATCCAGGCGAAGACCTTGGCCATGTCGCGACCTTCAAGCACGCCGGCTTGATAGGAGTGACGCTTGGCCGCCTCCAGGGTCTGCTCGTCGACGAACAGCGCCACGTCGGTGTCCAGGGTGGTGTCGAGTACGCTCACCAGCAGGGTCAGGGCGTTGACCTTCTTCTCGCCCAGGGCGGCGTAATGCCCCAGCAGCGCGGTGCAAGTGATGCCGCCCGAGCAGGCTCCGAGCATGTTCACATCCTTGCTGCCGGTGATGGCCGTGACCACGTCCACCGCTTCCTTGAGCGCCTCGATGTAGGTCGACAGGCCCCACTCGCGCTGCTCCTTGGTGGGGTTGCGCCAGCTGACAATGAACGTCTGCACATTGCTGCGCAGGCAGAAGCGCGCCAGGCTCTTGTCCGGGCTCAGGTCGAAGACGTAGAACTTGTTGATCTGCGGCGGCACCACCAGCAGTGGGCGCTCGTGGACCTGTTCGGTGATGGGTCGGTACTGGATCAACTCCAGCACGTCGTTGCGAAACACCACGGCGCCTTCCGTCACGCCCAGGCTCTTGCCGACTTCGAATGCGCCCATGTCGACCTGGCTCGGCATCCCGCCGTTGTGCACCAGGTCCTTGGCCAGGTGCGAAAGGCCGTCCAGCAGGCTCTTGCCGCCGGTTTCGAAAAAGCGTTTGACCGCCGCCGGGTTGGCTGCCGAATTGGTCGGGGCCATGGCCTCGGTCATCAGGTTGATCACGAAGTGCCCGCGGCTGATGTCCTGGGGCGAAAGGTTGCTCTCGTCGATCCAGGCGTGCAGCTCCTTGCGCCACGCCAGGTAGGTTTGCAGATAGCGTTTGTAGAGCGGGTTCTGGCTCCAGGCCGGGTCGTTGAAGCGACGGTCATCGCCCGCAGGTTGCAGCTCGGATCTGCCGAACAGGACGTTCTTGAGTTCGACGCCGAAATGGGCGACGTGCTTGACGCTGTGCAGCGGTTGTTTGATGGCCTGGGTCAGCACCATTCGGGCAGAGGCCAGCAGATCTTTTCTGCGCAAGCCGACGACAGGATTCAACCCCAGGGTATTTTCCGAGGCTTGGTACTTCAGGTCATCGTTGTTCTTGTTGCTCATCTACGACGCTCCATTGTCCTTCAGACGAGTACCTGGGCCATGCCAGAAAGCCCATAGCCAATGCCAGGTACGCTGCTCGGGTGACCGTTAATTCCGCATCGAGGCAATGAGGAAACATGTGCAAGGAATTCGCCGATTCCTTTGCAGGGAACTTGCCAGCTCCATTGGTTACCCGAGTTTAATTTTTTTCGCAAGCAGGCCAGTCATTGACGTTGCCGCGGGGGCATTCAAGCAGATGAGTCTAGAAAATTCGCCCTAAAGCGCCAGCCCTTGAGTTAGAGCATCAGCTTGACGACCGACTCGTTCGGGTCGCGGGTTTTTCCGGCCGTCTTGAGTTCGGCAAGATAATCGTTCCACAGGTCCTCCTGGCGTACCGCCAACTGGTACAGGTAGTCCCAGGTGAACAGTCCGCTGTCGTGACCGTCGTCGAAGGTCAATTTCAGTGCGTACTGGCCGGCCGGTTCGACCTTGGTCAGGCCGACGCCGATTTTTCCGTATTGCAGGATCGGTTTGCCGTGGCCCTGGACCTCGGCGGAAGGCGAGTGCACCCGCAGGAATTCGGCGGGCAGGTGATACTCCTCGTCCGGCGCGTATTTGAGCGTCAGGGTCTTGGAGGCTTTGTGCAGGTTGATGGCGCTGGGGAGTTTGGTCATGGCCTCTGATCCGTTTCTGAAGGGAGCCTTGATCTGCAAAAACGACAAAGGTCCATGTGGGAGCGAGCTTGCTCGCGATAGCGGTTTGACAGTCAACGCATTGGTTGAATGATACGCCGCCATCGCGAGCAAGCTCGCTCCCACAGGTCCGAGGAAACCTGTCGGTGACTTACAGGATATACCGCGACAGGTCTTCGTTCTCTGCCAATTCACCCAGGTGGCTGTTGACGTACTCGGCATCGATGAGGATCGGCGCTTCGTTATGGGCGCTGGCCAGGTCGCCGGCACTGAACGAGACTTCCTCGAGCAGGCGTTCGAGCAGGGTGTGCAGGCGCCGGGCACCGATGTTCTCGGTCTTCTCGTTGACCTGCCAGGCGATCTGCGCCAGGCGCTTGATGCCTTCCGGCGCGAACTCGATGTTCAGGCCTTCGGTCTTGAGCAGGGCGCAATACTGTTCGGTCAGGGACGCGTGGGGTTCGCTCAGGATGCGTTCGAAGTCTTCCGGCGTCAGGGCCTTGAGCTCGACGCGGATCGGCAGGCGACCTTGCAGCTCGGGCACCAGGTCGCTGGGCTTGCTCAGGTGGAACGCACCGGAGGCGATGAACAGGATGTGGTCGGTCTTGACCATGCCCAGCTTGGTGTTGACCGTGCAGCCTTCGATCAGTGGCAGCAGGTCGCGTTGCACGCCTTCGCGGGACACGTCGGCGCCGCCGACATTGCCGCGCTTGGCGACCTTGTCGATTTCGTCGATGAACACAATGCCGTGCTGCTCGACGGCCTCCAGGGCCTTGGCCTTCAACTCTTCTTCGTTGACCAGGCGGCTGGCTTCTTCATCGCGAACCAGTTTCAGCGCTTCCTTGACCTTGAGCTTGCGGTTCTTGCGCTTGCCCTTGCCCATGTTGGCGAACAGGCTTTGCAATTGATTGGTCATTTCCTCCATGCCGGGCGGCGCGGAGATGTCGACGCCGGCCATTTCGGCCACTTCGATCTCGATTTCCTTGTCGTCGAGCTGGCCTTCGCGCAGGCGCTTGCGGAACAGCTGGCGGGTGTTGGAGTCCTGGGTCGCAGCGGATTCGGCGTTGAAGCCCATGCGCGCTGGCGGCAGCAGCGCGTCGAGGATGCGCTCTTCGGCGGCATCTTCGGCGCGGTGACGGACCTTGGTGATTTCCTGTTCGCGCAGCAACTTGATGGCGGCATCGGCCAGGTCGCGGATGATCGACTCGACGTCGCGACCGACATAACCGACTTCGGTGAACTTGGTGGCTTCGACCTTGATGAACGGCGCGTTGGCCAGTTTGGCCAGGCGACGGGCGATTTCGGTTTTACCGACACCGGTCGGGCCGATCATCAGGATGTTCTTGGGGGTCACTTCGACGCGCAGCTCTTCAGGCAGCTGCATCCGACGCCAGCGGTTACGCAGGGCGATGGCGACGGCGCGCTTGGCATCGTCCTGGCCGATGATGTGGCGGTTGAGTTCGTGGACGATTTCGCGGGGAGTCATGGACATAGTATTTGGCGGTCCTCAAGCAGGAATGAGCCGTGGCACAGGGCCAGGCTTATTCCGCGAGATCCTGCTCCTCAATGGTCTGGGTGTGGTTGGTGAAGACGCAGATGTCGCCGGCGATGCCCAAGGCAGTCTCGACGATTTCGCGGGCCGACAGATCGGTCTTTTTCAACAGGGCGCTGGCTGCGGCCTGGGCGTAGGCGCCGCCGGAACCCATGGCGATCAGGCCATCCTCGGGTTCAACGACGTCACCGTTACCGGTAATGATCAGCGAGGCGTCCTTGTTAGCGACCGCGAGCATGGCTTCGAGGCGGCTCAGGGAGCGGTCGGTACGCCATTCCTTGGCCAGTTCCACGGCGGCACGCACCAGGTGGCCCTGATGTTTCTCAAGCTGGCCTTCGAAACGCTCGAACAGGGTGAAAGCATCGGCGGTGGCCCCGGCGAAGCCGGCGATGACCTGGCCGTGGTACAGGCGGCGGACTTTCTTCGCATTGCCTTTCATCACGGTGTTGCCTAGTGAAACCTGGCCGTCGCCGCCCATGACGACTTTGCCATGACGGCGGACTGAAACGATGGTGGTCAAGGGAAGAGTCTCCACGCAGCGGGGCGAAAATGCCCGGATGGAACTCATATGGGGGTGGCGTGGGTTTTTTCAACTGTGGGGTGGGAGAGGGGACGAGTGGCTTGTTTTGCTTTGAGGGCTGATCACGGCCCCTGTGGCGAGGGGATTTATCCCCGCTGGGGCGCGCAGCGCCCCTAAGATCTGCGACGCGGTATGGCAGGTCTATCGCATCAAGCCTTTAGGGGCTGCTGCGCAGCCCAGCGGGGATAAATCCCCTCGCCACAGGGCTGCGTTCACCTGCTTCAGCGGCTCTGGCGCTGTTGTAACAACAGGTTGCTGAAACCGCTGCCGGCCAATTGTTTTTGGGCTTTTGTCAGTTCTTCGCGGTTGCTGAACGGACCGACCAGCACCCGATACCAGGTTTCTTCCTTCACCGTGCCGGACTCCACCGCCACGGACTGGCCCAGCAGAATGATCTGCGCGCGTACCTTGTCGGCGTCGGCTTCCTTGCGGAACGAGCCGGCCTGCAGGAAGAACTTGGTCACCGGAGCGGCTTTCTGCACTGGCGGAGCCGGCGGCGGCGTGATGCCGGCCAGGGCTGCCTGAGCGCGAGCGGTGTCGATCTTCGCCGCTTCGGCCGGAGTTACCGGCGTGGTGGGCACCTGTGGCGTCGGCAGGGTTTTCTCCGGCACGGCATCGGGCGGCACGATGACTTCCGATTCCGGCAGCAGGGTGTAGAAGTCGTACTTGGGCTTGACCGGTTGCGTCGGGCTCGGCGGGGTCTTGTTGGCCTCGGCGATGCGCGTGGCTTTCTGTTGCTCTTGGCGCACGCGCTTGACGTCATCGCCCTGGCCCGGCTCCAGTTTCATCAGAAACACAATGAAAGCGCCGACGGTCAGGCCGATAGCCATCCACAACCAGCCGGGAATCGGCTGTTTGGCTGGGGGCTGGTAACGACTGGCGCCGCGTTTGGGTGCAGGTTTTTTCTTGGCGGCCAACTTACATGCGCTCCAGCGTTTCCAGGCCCAGCAGTTCCAGGCCTTGCTTGAGGGTGCGCCCGGTCAGTGCGGCGAGGCGCAGGCGACTCTGCATTTGCTCTGGCGTTTCGGCGTTGAGGATCGGGCAGTTCTCGTAGAAGCTGGAGAACAGACCGGCCACATCGTACAGGTACGCGCACAGGGTGTGTGGGGTGCCTTTGTCTGCGACGTTGTTCAGCACTTCACCGAACTGCGCCAGTTTCGCCGCCAGCTCCTGTTCGTGAGGGGCTTGAAGCACAATCCGGCCGTCGACCTCATCGAAGTTCTTGCCGAGCTTGCGGAACACACCGGCCACGCGGGTGTAGGCGTACAGCAGGTAGGGCGCGGTGTTGCCTTCGAAGTTGAGCATCAGGTCGAAGTTGAAGCTGTAGTCGCTGGTGCGGTGCTTGGACAGGTCGGCGTATTTCACCGCGTCGATGCCCACGACCTTGGCGATCTGGCGCAGTTCGTCTTCGGCCAGGTCCGGGTTCTTGCCCTTGACCAGGGTGTAGGCGCGATCCTGGGCTTCGCTCAGCAGGTCGATGAGCTTGACCGTGCCACCGTCGCGGGTCTTGAACGGACGGCCGTCGGCGCCGTTCATGGTGCCGAAGCCCATGTGTTCCATCTCCATCGGACGGGTCACGAAACCGGCCTGGCGTGCGACTTCGAACACTTGCTGGAAGTGCAGGGCCTGGCGCTGGTCGACGAAATACAGCACTCGATCGGCCTTGAGCACGTTGTTGCGGTAGCGCACGGCCGCCAGGTCGGTGGTGGCGTAGAGGTAGCCGCCGTCAGCCTTGACGATGATCACCGGCAGCGGCTCACCGTCAGCGGTCTTGAACTGCTCGAGGAATACGCACTGGGCGCCGTTGCTTTCCACCAGCATGCCCTTGGCCTTGAGGTCGTTGACCACGTTGATCAGGTCATCGTTGTAGGCGCTTTCGCCCATCACGTCGGCCATGGTCAATTTGACGTTCAGCAGCTCGTAGATTTTCTGGCAGTGGGACAGGGAGATGTCCTTGAACTTGCTCCACAGCGCCAGGCACTCGGCATCGCCGGCCTGCAGCTTGACCACCAGGCCACGGGCGCGGTCAGCAAATTCGGGCGACTCGTCGAAGCGTTGCTTGGCGGCGCGGTAGAAGTTCTCCAGGTCCGACAGCTCATCGCTGGTGATCGGGTTTTCCTGCAGGTAGGCCATCAGCATGCCGAACTGGGTGCCCCAGTCGCCGACGTGGTTCTGGCGGATCACCGTGTCGCCGAGAAACTCCAGTACCCGGGCCACGCCGTCACCAATGATGGTCGAGCGCAGATGGCCGACATGCATTTCCTTGGCGAGGTTGGGGGCCGAAAGGTCGACCACGGTGCGTTGCAGCGGACCGGCCTTGCGCACGCCGATGCGTTCGTCGGCCAGGGCCGCGTCCAGGCGTGAGGCCAGGGCCTGGGTGTTCTGGAAGAAATTGATGAAGCCTGGGCCGGCAATGTCAGCCTTGCTGACGTTTTCGTCAGCCGGCAGCGCGGCGATGATCTTTTCGGCCAGGTCCCGCGGTTTCATGCCGGCCGGTTTGGCGAGCATCATCGCGATATTGCTGGCGAAGTCGCCGTGGGTCTTGTCACGGGTGTTTTCGACCTGAATCGCCGGCGACAGGCCTTCTGGCAGCACACCTTCAGCGACGAGTTGGGCGATGGCTTGCTGGATGAGCTGGCGAATGGTGTCTTTCATGGTCTTCTCTTTCAACCGCAGGCGCGGCGGCGCTTCGATGCGCTGGTGGAAAAACTGGGCATTATCCGTGGCGAAGGCAAGCTTGCCAACTGTAGCGGGTCGGGTGGGGATGTGTGGTGGCTATTCGGGCCTCATCGCGAGCAGGCTCCTCCCACAGGAAATTGCATTCCAATGTGGGAGCGAGCCTGCTCGCGATGAGGATGCCTGGGTCAATACAAATCCACCGGATCCACATCCAGCGACCAGCGCACCGCCCGCCCGCTGGGCATCTGCTCCAGCGCCAGCAGCCAGGTACTTAATAGCCGATGCAAAGGGGCCCGGGCATTGGCCTGCAGTAGAAGTTGAGCCCTGTAACGCCCGGCCCGTCGTTCCATCGGAGCCGGTACCGGGCCCAATAGTTCGATGCCGGTGAGGTTCTGTTGCCCCAGCAAGCGTTCGGCCTCGCCGCAGGCTTCGTCAAGGAACGCTTCGGCCTGCCCGGGCTTATGGGCTTCGGCCCGCAACAACGCCAGGTGAGCAAACGGCGGCAGGCCAGCGCCGCGACGTTCGCTCAAGGCCTGCTCGGCGAAGGCGAAGTAGCCTTGTTCGGTCAGTTGTATCAGCAGCGGATGGTCGGCCAGGTGCGTCTGGATAATTACCTTGCCCGGCTCCTCGGCCCGTCCGGCCCGGCCTGCGACCTGAACGATCAACTGCGCCATGCGCTCGCTGGCACGGAAGTCACCGGAGAACAGTCCGCCGTCGGCATCAAGGATCGACACCAGCGTGACCCGAGGAAAGTGATGCCCCTTGGCGAGCATCTGGGTGCCCACCAGGATGCACGGCTGGCCTTTCTGAATCGTGGCGAACAACTGATTCATGGCGTCCTTGCGCGAAGTGCTGTCGCGATCGACCCGCAGTACCGGGTAATCGGGAAACAGGATGCCCAGCCGTTCTTCAGCGCGTTCGGTGCCGGCCCCCACCGGGCGCAGGTCCACTTTGCCGCACTGCGGGCAGTGCCTCGGCACTCGTTCGGCGTGGCCGCAATGATGGCAGCGCAGCTCGCCGTGGCGTTGGTGCACGGTCATGCGTGCGTCGCAGCGTTCGCAGCCCGACATCCAGCCGCAGTCATGGCACAGCAGGGTCGGGGCGAAACCCCGGCGGTTGAGGAACACCAAGACCTGTTGCCCGGCGGCCAGGGTCTGGCCGATGGCTTGTTGCATCGGCCCGGAAATGCCGCTGTCCAGCGGACGACTCTTTACATCCAGGCGCAGAAACCGTGGCTGCTTGGCGCCGCCGGCCCGTTCGTTCAGGCGCAGGAGCCCGTAACGTCCGGTGTAGGCATTGTGCAGGCTTTCCAGGGACGGCGTGGCTGAACCGAGAACAATGGGAATGTTTTCCTGGCGCGCCCGCACCAGGGCCAGATCGCGGGCGTGGTAGCGCAGGCCTTCCTGCTGCTTATAAGAGCCGTCATGTTCTTCGTCGATGATGATCAGGCCGGGGTTTTTCATCGGTGTGAACAGGGCCGAGCGGGTGCCGATGATGATGTCGGCCTCACCGTCCCGGGCGGCGAGCCAGGCTTCCAGGCGTTCTCGGTCGTTGACCGCCGAATGCACCAGGGCGATCCGCGCGTTGAACCGTTGTTCGAAGCGCGCCAGGGTCTGTGGCCCAAGGTTGATTTCCGGAATCAGCACCAGGGCCTGCTTGCCGGCTTCCAGGGTCTGGCGGATCAGTTGCAGATAGACCTCGGTCTTGCCGCTGCCGGTGACGCCGGCCAGCAAAAAGGCGTGATAGCTGTCGAAACCGGCGCGAATCGCCTCGCAGGCGGCCCGCTGTTCAGCATTGAGCGGCAGTTCCGGCTGGGCCAGCCAATGCTCATGGCGAACACCCGGAGCGTGCCGGCGGATGTCTACCTGGACCAGGTCCTTGGCCAGCAGCAGGTCGAGGCTGTCCTTGCTGAGCATCAGTTTGCTCAATAGCTGATGGGCCACGCCGTGGGGATGCTGGGCCAGGGTCGCCAGGGCCTCACGCTGACGCGGGGCGCGGGCGATGCGCGGGTCGTCCAGCGAGGCGCCCGGTGTTACCGACCAGAACCGCTCCTGGCGTGCCTCGGCCGGTTCGCCCTGGCGCAACAATACCGGCAGCGCCCAGCTCAGGGTGTCGCCGAGGCTGTGTTGATAGTACTGGGAGGTCCACAGGCACAGCTTGAACAGCGAGGCGGGCAGCGGCGGCGTCGCATCGAGCAAGGCCAGGGCCGGCTTCAGTTTGTCGGCCGGGACTTCGCTGTGGTCGGCGACCTCGACCAGAATCCCGATCATCTCCCGTCGGCCGAACGGCACCCGCAGGCGCATGCCCGGATGCAACTGCTCACGCAGGACCCCGGCCGGGGCCCGGTAGTCGAACAGGCGGCGCAGAGGCGAAGGCAGGGCGAGGCGCAGGATGGCGTCGGGCACGCGGGAGGGTCTCGATATACAGACAAATTCAGAAGGCTTGGCACAACCCTTGTGGGAGCGAGCCTGCTCGCGATGGCGGAGTGTCAATCAATACCCATGCGGCTGATCCACCGCCATCGCGAGCAGGCTCGCTCCCACAGAAGAGCTTGCGCATGAGGCGGGGAGCCTAGCAGACGGTTGGTACAAGTCATAGCTTGCGTGATTGATGTTGTCTGGTAGAATCCGCGGCCTAATTACGTGCGGTATTCAACAATAGTGTTGGGTGGCGGCACGCTAGCCTGAGGAAAACCCCATGAAAACCGATATCCATCCGGAATACCCAGAAATTGCCGTGACCTGCAGCTGCGGCAATAAGTTCGAAACTCGTTCGACCTACGGCAAAGCCCTGTCGATCGACGTTTGCAACGAATGCCACCCGTTCTACACCGGTAAGCAAAAGACTCTGGATACCGGCGGCCGCGTTCAGAAGTTCGCCGATCGTTTCGGTGCTTTTGGCGCTACCAAAAAAGCCTGAGGCTAATCATTTTGGATGGTCGTTTCGGCTGCTCCAGACTGATGAAGAAGGCGTCCCTTGCGGGCGCCTTTTTTGTGTCCGCGATTTGGCTGAGCAGCGCGCAGGCCTTCTGCCCGGCGCCACCTGGCCTGGCCCATGTGACGGTCCAGAAGGTGGTGGACGGCGATACCCTGCGCCTGGCTGATGGCCGCAGCGTGCGCATGATCGGTCTCAATAGTCCTGAACTGGGGCGTCGAGGGCGTTCCGATGAGCCGTTCGCCGTCGCTGCACGCCGGCGCCTTGAGGCATTGGTGGGCGCCAGTGCGGGGCGCGTGGGGCTGCTGCCCGGCAAGGAAGGCAAGGATCGCTACGGTCGCACGCTGGCCCATGTCTACAGCGCCGACGGTCAGAATCTGGAAGCGCAGTTGCTCGCCGAGGGCTTGGGATTTCACGTGGTGGTCGCGCCGAATGTCGATCTGGCGCATTGTCAGCGCGCTGCCGAACGCCAGGCGCGGGAAGCGGGCGTCGGGGTGTGGAAGCGTTCGCCTGTGCTTGAGGCGCACAATATCAAGGCACCAGGCTTTGCCGTGCTCACTGGCCGCGTGATCGACGTCTCGCGCAATCGCGGCGGTATTTGGCTCCAGTTGGAGGGGCCGGTTGTATTGCGCGTTGCCCCCAATCTGGTGAGTCGCTTCGATATGGCGTCGCTCGAGCGACTCAAAGGCAAGCGGATCGAAGCGCGTGGCTGGGTGGTCGACCGTTCGCGTCGCGGCGGGCTTGAGCCGGGGCAGGCGCGCTGGTTACTGCCGTTGACCGATTCAGGGATGTTGAGTCGCGCGTCTCGATAAAAAATTGTAGACATTTATGCTTCGGATTGTATGCATGTAGGCCTTGTGTTCTGCGGCTCTTGGCCCAAAGTCGTAGGGGGGCGCGCTTGACAGGGGTGACTGGTCAGTCTTGTAGGGACTTTGCGAGGCGCGTATCCTCGGCGGTCCGTCTGTCCAACACAGTAAAAAGCGGAATGCCCACATGTCTGATCTGAAAACTGCCGCTCTCGAATATCACGCTAATCCTCGTCCAGGGAAGCTGAGTGTCGAGCTCACCAAGGCCACCGCTACTGCCCGCGATCTGTCGCTGGCCTACAGCCCCGGCGTAGCCGAACCAGTACGCGAAATCGCTCGCGACCCTGAGCTGGCCTACAAATACACCGGCAAGGGCAACCTGGTGGCAGTCATTTCCGACGGCACCGCGATTCTCGGCCTGGGTAACCTCGGCCCATTGGCCTCCAAGCCGGTCATGGAAGGCAAGGGCGTTTTGTTCAAGCGTTTCGCCGGTATTGACGTGTTCGACATCGAAGTCGACTCCGAAAGCCCGCAAGCCTTCATCGACACCGTCAAGCGTATCTCCATTACCTTCGGTGGCATCAACCTGGAAGACATCAAGGCGCCTGAGTGCTTTGAGATCGAACGTGCCCTGATCGAGCAGTGCGACATTCCAGTGTTCCACGATGACCAGCACGGCACCGCGATCGTGACCGCGGCCGGCATGATCAATGCCCTGGAAATCGCTGGCAAAACCCTGCCACAAGCCAAGATCGTCTGCCTGGGTGCCGGCGCTGCGGCCATCTCCTGCATGAAGTTGCTGGTGAGCATGGGCGCCAAGATCGAAAACATCTTCATGGTTGACCGTACCGGCGTGATCCATTCCGGCCGTGACGACCTGAACCAGTACAAGGCCGTGTTTGCCCACGCCACTGACAAGCGCTCCCTGGCCGACGCGCTGGACGGTGCCGACGTATTCGTTGGCCTGTCGGGTCCGAACCTGCTGAGCCCGGAAAACCTGCTGCGCATGGCGCCGAACCCGATCGTGTTCGCCTGCTCGAACCCGGACCCGGAAATCTCCCCGGAACTGGCTCACGCTACCCGCAGCGACGTGATCATGGCCACCGGCCGTTCGGACTACCCGAACCAGGTCAACAACGTACTGGGCTTCCCGTTCATTTTCCGTGGTGCCCTGGACGTTCGCGCCAAGCGCATCAACGAAGAAATGAAAGTCGCGGCCGCCAACGCCCTACGCGAACTGGCCAAGCTGCCAGTGCCTCAGGAAGTGTGCGATGCCTACGGCGGCATCAAGCTGGAATTTGGTCGTGAGTACATCATTCCCAAGCCAATGGATGCACGCCTGATCACCCTGATCTCCGACGCCGTGGCCAAGGCCGCGATCGAGACCGGCGTGGCTACCCTGCCGTATCCGAAGAACTACCCGCTCAAGAGCGTGGATGACGTGTTCAACGGTTAAGCCGTTGTAGCGTTCAATAAAAAGCCCCGGCTCTCTTTGAGTCGGGGCTTTTTTGTACCTGCCGATTTTGTGTGACCACCGCAAATCCTGTGGGAGCCGAGCTTGCTCGCGATTGCAGTCTGGTATTCAGCATGGATGCAAGCTGACCTGCCGCCATCGCGAGCAAGCTCGGCTCCTACAGGGGAGTGTGTAATTTGAGGGCCTGAAAAAAGCCCCGCGCTTCTTTCGAAGGCGGGGCTTTTTGCAAGAGGCCCGATCAGAACAAATCGATCGGCGCCGCCTCATCCGCCGGTAGCGGGCTGCCTGGCGCTACGCCGTTGCCCAGCTCGTTGACTGACGGTGGGGTGTCTTCGCTCTTGAACAGCTCGAAGTACGCTCCCGGAGTGCCTGGGGTGGCTGCTCGGCCGCTGACCGGGTCAACCCGCAGGCTGAGGATGCCTTCGGGTTCCGGTTGGGTGTGTGGCGGTTTGTCCTTGAGGGCAGCGCCCATGTAACTCATCCAGATCGGCAGCGCCACGGTGCCGCCGTATTCGCGCCGACCGAGGCTTTCAGGCTGGTCGAACCCGGTCCAGACGGTGGTGACGTAATCGCCGTTGTAGCCCGAGAACCAGGCGTCCTTGGATTCGTTCGTGGTGCCGGTCTTGCCGGCCAGGTCGGTACGGCCCAGGGCCAGGGCGCGGCGGCCGGTGCCGAGCTTGATCACGTCCTGCAGCATGCTGTTGAGAATGTAGGTGGTGCGGCCATCGATGATGCGCTCGGCGATGACCGGCGCTTGCGGCACGGCTGGCGCTGTCGTGGCTTCACCTGGTGTTGCCTCTACCGTGAACGTCTCGCTGGCCGGTGCGGCGACGCCGTCGCTGGCCTGTTCGCCTGAAGGCACCCGTGGTGGGTTGGCGAGGAACAACGTGTCGCCGTTGCGGCTTTCGATCTTGTCGATGAGGTACGGGGTGACTTTGTATCCGCCATTGGCGAACGTGCTCCAGCCCGTGGCGATTTCCATCGGGGTCAGGGTTGCGGTGCCCAGGGCCAGGGACAGGTTGCGCGGCAAGTCCTGCTTGTTGAAGCCGAACTTGCTGATGTAGTCGATGGTACGGTCCACACCCAGCGCCTGCAGCAAACGGATCGATACCAGGTTACGCGACTTGTACAGCGCTTCGCGCATGCGGATCGGACCCAGGAAGGTATTGGTGTCGTTCTTCGGGCGCCAGACCTTGTCCAGGTATTCGTCGACAAACACGATCGGTGCGTCGTTCACCAGGCTGGCGGCGGTGTAGCCGTTATCCAGGGCGGCGCTGTACACGAACGGTTTGAAGCTTGAACCCGGCTGGCGCTTGGCCTGCATCGCGCGATTGTAATTGCTCTGCTCGAAGGCGAAGCCACCGACCAGCGACCGGATGGCGCCGTCCTGCGGGTCAAGCGACACCAGGGCGCCTTGGGCGGCCGGGATCTGGCTGAACTTGAGGGTGTTGTCCGGCTGGCGCTGTACCCGGATCAGATCACCCACCTGGGCGACGTCCGACGGTTGTCGGGGGTTGGCGCCCATGCTGTTGGTGTTGAGGAATGGGCGGGCCCATTTCATGGTCTCCCAGCTCACGTGCTCTTCCAGCTCGCCATTGCGGGTCAGCACCATGATGCCGTCCTTGTCCACCTGGGTGACGATCGCCGGTTCCAGGCTGCTGATGGTGCGCTGCTTGGTCAATTCCTCGGCCCAGGCTTCTTTGGTCTTGCCTGGCAGGCGCGATTCAGGCCCGCGGTAGCCGTGGCGCTGATCGTAGGTGATCAGACCCTCGTGCAGCGCGGTGTTGGCCATCTCCTGCAGATTGCTCGGCACCGTGGTGACCACGCGGAAACCCTCGGTGTAGGCGTCGCTGCCATAACGCCCAACCATCTCGGCACGGGCCATTTCGGCGATGTACGGCGCGTTCACCTCGGGGGTCGGCACGTGGTAGCTGGCGTTCAGAGGCTCATTGATCGCTGCGGTGTATTCGGCCTCGCTGATCTTGCCCAGCTTGTACATGCGCCCCAGGATCCAGTCGCGACGTTCCTTGCTGCGCGCCGGGTTGGCCAGTGGATTGAAGCGCGACGGTGCCTTGGGCAGGCCGGCGATCATCGCCATTTGCGCCAGGCTCACATCACGAATCGACTTGCCGTAATACACCTGCGCCGCCGCCTCGATACCGTAGGCGCGGTTGCCCAGGTAGATCTTGTTGACGTACAGCTCCAGGATCTCGTCCTTGGTCAGCTGTCGCTCGATTTGCAGGGCCAGGAGGATCTCGGTGGTCTTGCGCGAGAAGCTGCGCTCACTGGTCAGGAAGAAGTTTTTCGCCACCTGCATGGTGATGGTGCTGCCACCGGACTGGATATGGCCGCTTTTGATCAGCTGGCTAGCCGCCCGCATCAGGCTGCCCGGATCGACGCCGTAGTGATTGGCGAAGTTGTCGTCTTCAGCACTTAGTAACGCATTGATGAAATTGGGGGGAATGTCGGCGAAACGGATCGGCGTGCGGCGCATTTCGCCAAACTCTGCGATCAACTTGTCGTCGCTGCTGTACACCCGCAATGGAATCTGCAACTGAATACTTCTCAGCGCCTCCACGGACGGCAATCCCGGACTAAGGTAAAGAAACGCACCGCTCAGACCCAGGAGCAGTCCGCAGAAAACGGCGAGGATGGACCATCCGAAAAATTTCAGCAGACGAATCAAGGCTTTTGGATATCCAGGCAAAGAATGAAAAGGCGCCAGGTGCAGGGAAGGACCCGTGCTTGCAACAAAGCGAAAAAAAACGCTGGGCATTATAAGCATTTTTTTTCGTCGGTAACGCCACCCGGACGTCCGTCGGGCCGGAGTGATTGAACGCAACGCATATTAGAGAGTCCGTAACTCACGGATAGTCATAGGGAATTGGTAGTGCTACGACTCTTCAATAAAAAAGCCCATACGCTTTTGGGGATAGACATCAGTTCCACGTCGGTGAAGCTGCTCGAGTTGAGCCGCCAGGGTGACCGCTACCGTGTCGAGTCTTACGCGGTCGAGCCGTTGCCGGCCAACGCCGTGGTCGAAAAGAACATCGCCGAGCTCGAGGGCGTGGGCCAGGCATTGTCACGGGTGCTCGCCAAGGCCAGAACACCCTTGCGTAACGTGGCGGTGGCTGTAGCGGGGTCGGCGGTGATCACCAAGACCATCGAGATGGACGCCGGACTTTCCGACGACGACATGGAAAACCAGCTCAAGATCGAAGCCGATCAATACATTCCTTATCCGCTGGACGAGGTGGCCATCGACTTCGAAGTCCTGGGCGTTTCACCGCGCAGCGCCGAGCGGGTCGAGGTGCTGTTGGCCGCCTGTCGCAAGGAAAACGTCGAAGTTCGCGAGGCTGCGCTGGCGCTCGCCGGGCTCACGGCCAAGGTGGTCGATGTGGAGGCCTACGCGCTGGAGCGCGCCTTCGGGCTGCTTGCCACGCAACTGGCCGCGTCCCAGGAGCGGCTGACGGTGGCGGTGATCGACATCGGCGCCACCATGACCACCCTGAGCGTGCTGCATAACGGGCGCATCATCTATACCCGCGAACAATTGTTCGGCGGTCGCCAGCTCACCGAGGAAATCCAGCGCCGCTACGGCCTGTCACCCGAGCAGGCCGGGCAGGCAAAGAAGCAGGGTGGCCTGCCGGACGATTACCTCGGTGAGGTCCTGCAACCTTTTCGCGAGGCCCTGGTGCAACAGGTATCGAGGTCCTTGCAGTTTTTCTTCGCCTCGGGCCAGTACAGTGCGGTGGACCACATCCTCTTGGCTGGAGGCACCGCCTCGGTCGCGGGCCTGGACCGGCTGATCGAACAGCGCCTGGGCACGCCGACCCAGGTGGCCAACCCGTTTTCCAACATGGCCCTGGGCAGCAAGGTCAACGCCGGTGCCCTGGCCAGTGACGCACCGGCCTTGATGATTGCCTGCGGGCTGGCCCTCAGGAGCTTCGACTGATGGCGCGGATCAACCTTCTTCCCTGGCGAGAGGAGCTGCGTGAGGGAGGAGCGTCGCAAACGCTTTTTGCTGGCATTGGTGGGCGCATTGGTCGGTGCGGTGGGCCTGACGCTGATTGCGGTCCGCTACCTGGACAGTGCCATTGACCACCAGATGGCTCGCAACAGTCATATCAGCGAGCAGATAGCCGTGCTGGACGAGCGCATCAAGCAGATCAGCGAACTCAAGGCCCGCCGCCAGCAACTGCTGGAGCGCATGCGCATCATTCAGGACTTGCAGGGTAACCGGCCGGTGAGCGGGCGCATCTTCGATCAACTGGCGCGCACCCTGCCTGACGGGGTGTATTTCACCGAAGTGAAGATGGAAGACAAGACCCTCTCCATCAAGGGCGCGGCGGAATCGAACAACCGGGTCTCGGACCTGATGCGTAACCTGGACTCATCGGACCTGTTCGATGCGCCCAGCCTGACGGAAGTCAAGGCCACCACGGCCGGTCAGCTCGATCAGGCCAACGTCTTCCAGCTGACGGTTCGCCAGACCCGTCCGGCCATTGTCGAGGACGCCCAATGAAGCCGGGAGAGTGGTTCGAAGCGCTGCGCAAGATCGACATCAGTGAGCTGGATACCAACAACATTGGCTCCTGGCCGATGCCGGTCAAATGGTTGAGCGGCATCCTGCTGGTCATCCTGGTGCTGGGGTTGGGCTACAACTTTGCCTTGAGTGACCTGGAGAACCAACTGCAGCAAGTGCGCGGAGAAGAAAACACCCTCAAGGCACAGTTTGCGGGCAAAGCTCACATGGCCGCGAACCTGGAGCGCTACACCGAACAGATGAAGCAGATGGAAGCCTCCTTCGGCGTGCTGTTGCGGCAATTGCCCAGTGACACCGAAGTGCCAGGCCTGCTGGAGGACATCACCCGTACCGGTCTGGGCAGTGGTCTGGAGTTCGAGGAGATCAAGCTGTTACCGGAGGTCACCCAGCCGTTTTACATCGAACTGCCGATCCAGATTACGGTGACCGGCGACTATCATGACCTGGCAACCTTCGTCAGCGGCGTTGCCGGACTGCCACGGATCGTCACGCTGCACGATTTCGACATCGCCCCGATGGAGCCCGACGCAGGAGCGAAACTGCGCATGAGCATCCAGGCCAAGACCTACCGGTACAACGAGCAGGAGGTGCAGCCATGAAGCCGGCTTGGCGCATTATCCTGCTGGCGGGGCTGGTCGTGCTGACGGGCTGCAACAACGATAACGGCTTCGGCGACCTGGACGCCTACATGAACGAAGTGCGGCTGCGCCCGCCCGGCAAGATCGAGCCAACGCCGACGTTCAGGCCTTACGAAACCTTCACTTACAGCGCCGCCGACCTGCGCAGCCCGTTTTCACGGCAGGTCAGGGTGGATCAGGCCGGCCGCCAGAAGGGTGCACGCAACGTCCGGCCCGACCCGACTCGGGTCAAGCAATACCTGGAAGGCTTCAACATCGAGCAGTTTGAAATGGTCGGGACGATTTCCAACGTCAGCGGCTCCTTCGCGCTCCTGCGCGGCGCGGGCGGGGTGCACCGGCTCAAGGTCGGTGACTATCTGGGACGCAACGACGGGCGGATCGTCGGCATTAGCGCCACCCAGGTCGAGGTGGTCGAAATCGTTCCTGATGGCGAGGGCGCCTGGCTGGAACGGCCACGGACCATTCCTCTGAAAGAGCACTCAATAGTGGAACTCGAACAATGAACAGGTTTTTTTCAGCCCTCGGTATTTCGCTATGGATAGCGCTGTTGTCGCCGATGGTTCATGCGGTCAATCTGAAAACGCTGGATGTCGCGGCGCTGCCGGGGGACCGCATCGAGTTGAAACTCACCTTCGACGGGCCGCCCCCTGCGCCTCGGGGCTACACGACCGAGCAGCCGGCCCGGATCGCTCTGGATCTGCCGGGGGTGACCAGCCAGTTGGCCCACAAGAGACATGATCTTGGTGCTGGCAATGCGCGAAGCGCCACGGTGGTCGAGGCGGCTGATCGTACCCGTCTGATCATTGGCCTTACCCAGCTTGCGCCCTATACCGCGCGGGTGGAGGGCAACAGCCTGCTCGTGGTGGTCGGCAAGGGAGCGGTTGCCAGCGCTACTGCCCAGGCGCCACGCCCGGCGGCTCCCAGCGCGGTGCCCACCAGAGCCAGTGCGCCGGTGGGCAAGGCGATCCGAGGGGTAGATTTCCAGCGCGGCACCCAGGGCGAAGGCAACGTGGTGATCGATCTGTCGGACCCCTCGATCGCCCCGGACATCCAGGAGCGTGAAGGCAAGATCATCCTCAACTTCGCCAAGACCCGGTTACCCGAACCGCTGCGCGTGCGCCTGGACGTCAAGGACTTCGCCACCCCGGTGCAGTTCGTCAATGCCAGTGCCGGCGCCGACCGGGCCACCATCAGCATCGAACCCAGCGGTACTTTCGATTACTCCACCTACCAGACGGACAACAAACTGACCGTCAGTGTCCGACCCATGACAGTCGAGGATCTGCAAAAACGCGATGCCAGTCGCGAGGCCTACAGCGGTGAAAAGCTGTCCCTCAACTTTCAGGACATCGAGGTGCGCTCGGTCCTGCAACTGATTGCCGATTTCACCAACCTCAACCTGGTGGCCAGTGACACGGTGCAGGGCGGCATTACCCTGCGCCTGCAAAATGTGCCTTGGGACCAGGCGCTGGACCTGGTGCTCAAGACCAAAGGGCTGGACAAGCGCAAGGTCGGCAATGTGCTGCTGGTCGCTCCCGCCGACGAAATCGCGGCCCGTGAGCGCCAGGAACTCGAATCCCAGAAGCAGATTGCCGACCTGGCGCCGCTACGGCGTGAGCTGTTGCAGGTCAACTATGCGAAGGCTGCGGACATCGCCAAGCTGTTCCAGTCGGTGACCAGCGCCGAAGCCAAGGCCGATGAGCGCGGTACGATCACGGTCGATGAGCGAACCAACAACATCATTGCCTACCAGACCCAGGACCGGCTCGACGAACTGCGCCGGATCGTGGCGCAGCTGGATATCCCGGTGCGCCAGGTGATGATCGAGGCGCGGATTGTCGAGGCCAACGTTGACTACGACAAGAGCCTGGGCGTGCGCTGGGGTGGATCGATCCAGAACAAAGGCAACTGGAACACTTCAGGGGTCACCACCGGCGACTCCACCACCATCGGCACGCCTGGCAGCACCAGCACCAACCAGCCGTTTGTCGATCTGGGCGCGTCGGGCAATACCTCCGGCATCGGCATCGCCTTCATCACCGACAATGTACTGCTGGACCTGGAATTGACGGCCATGGAGAAAACCGGCAACGGGGAAATCGTCTCTCAGCCCAAGGTGGTGACGTCCGACAAAGAGACGGCAAAAATCCTCAAGGGCACGGAGATTCCCTATCAGGAAGCCAGTTCCAGTGGTGCCACCTCGGTGTCGTTCAAGGAGGCCTCGCTGTCTCTGGAGGTGACCCCGCAGATCACCCCGGACAACCGCATCATCATGGAGGTCAAGGTCACCAAGGATGAGCCGGATTACCTGAACAAGGTGAATGATGTGCCGCCAATCAAGAAAAACGAAGTCAACGCCAAGGTGCTGGTCAATGACGGCGAGACCATTGTGATTGGCGGGGTTTTCTCAAATACTCAGAGCAAGGTCGTAGATAAGGTGCCATTTCTTGGCGATGTGCCGTATCTTGGCCGCCTTTTCCGGCGTGATGTGGTTTCGGAGCAAAAATCCGAGCTGCTGGTGTTCCTCACTCCGCGTATCATGAATAACCAGGCGATTGCTGTGAGTCGTTGATTCTGTGCGAAATTTGATTCTTGTTGGGCCGATGGGCGCTGGAAAAAGCACCATCGGCCGTTTGCTGGCCAAAGAGCTGCGCCTGCCATTCAAAGATTCCGACAAGGAAATTGAATTGCGCACGGGTGCCAATATCCCATGGATCTTCGATAAGGAAGGCGAGCCCGGCTTTCGTGACCGTGAGCAGGCGATGATCGCCGAACTGTGCGCGTTCGACGGCGTGGTACTGGCCACCGGTGGCGGCGCGGTGATGCGCGAGGCCAATCGTCGGGCATTGCATGCCGGCGGACGAGTGGTCTATCTGCACGCCTCCGTCGAGCAGCAGGTGGGTCGCACCGCCCGGGATCGTAACCGTCCGCTGTTGCGCACCGCCGACCCGGCCAAGACCTTGCGCGACCTGCTGGAGCTGCGTGATCCGCTGTACCGGGAGATTGCTGATCTGGTGGTGGAAACCGACGAGCGGCCGCCGCGGATGGTGGTGCTGGACATTCTTGATCGCCTGCAGCAACTGCCACCCCGTTAATGCGTCGCGGGAAATGCGCTATCCTCGGCGTCCCGTCATGGCCCGCCGGGACGTGGCCGATGGCCATCGATTGACATCACAACAGGCACCGTGGACTTTCGTTAATTGCAGGCAGGACGCCTGATTCCATCTTCACTGTGGGGACACATGCAGACACTTAAGGTCGACCTGGGCGAGCGCAGCTACCCGATTCACATTGGCGAAGGTTTGCTGGACCGGCCCGACTTGCTGGCGCCGCATATCGCCGGACGGCAAGTGGCGATTATCTCCAACGAAACCGTCGCACCTTTGTATCTGGAGCGTCTGACCCGCAGCCTGTCGGCTTTCTCGGTCATTTCCGTGGTGCTGCCTGACGGCGAAGCCTTCAAGAATTGGGAAACCCTGCAGCTTATTTTCGATGGCCTGCTGACCGCGCGGCATGACCGCCGCACCACGGTGGTGGCCTTGGGCGGCGGCGTGATCGGCGACATGGCCGGTTTCGCCGCCGCTTGCTATCAGCGCGGTGTTGATTTCATCCAGATCCCCACGACCCTGTTGTCCCAGGTGGACTCGTCGGTGGGCGGCAAGACCGGGATCAACCATCCGCTGGGCAAAAACATGGTGGGTGCTTTCTACCAGCCCAACGTGGTGCTGATCGACACCGCGACTCTCAATACATTGCCCGCCCGCGAGCTGTCTGCGGGGCTGGCTGAAGTCATCAAGTACGGGCTGATCTGCGACGAACCGTTCCTGGGCTGGCTGGAAGAAAACGTCGACCGCCTGCGTGCGCTGGATCAGGCTGCGCTGACCTACGCTATCGAACGTTCCTGTGCGGCCAAGGCTGCGGTGGTCGGTGCCGATGAGCGCGAGTCGGGCGTGCGCGCCACGCTCAACCTGGGGCATACCTTTGGCCACGCCATCGAAACCCACATGGGCTATGGTGTCTGGCTCCATGGCGAAGCGGTTGCGGCCGGTACGGTCATGGCCCTGGAGATGTCCGCGCGTTTAGGCTGGATCAGTGAACAGGAGCGCGATCGCGGTATTGCTCTGTTCCAGCGCGCCGGGTTGCCGGTGATTCCGCCCGAAGAAATGACCGAAGCCGATTTTCTCGAACACATGGCAATCGACAAAAAAGTGATCGACGGTCGCCTGCGTCTGGTGCTGCTGCGCCACATGGGCGAAGCTGTGGTGACCGACGATTATCCGAAAGAGGTTCTACAGGCCACGCTGGGAGCGGATTATCGCGCCCTGGCTCAGCTTAAAGGTTAATAAGATTCCGATGACTAGTTTGCATGCCGACGAGGCTTTCCTCGGCCATTTCCAGTTGAGTCATGACCCTTTCGCGCCACGGGTTCCAGGCTTCAAGTTTTTCCCCGCCCAACGCAAACCGGTTCTGGGCCAGTTGCATCACCTGGCGCGTTACAGCCAGCTGTTGCTGGTGGTCACCGGCCCTCAAGGCAGCGGCAAGACCTTGCTGCGCCAGGCCCTGGTGGCCAGCACCAACAAACAGTCGGTGCAAAGCGTGGTGGTGTCGGCCCGCGGCGCCGGTGATGCAGCCGGTGTGTTGCGTCAGGTGGCCCAGGCGCTGAATGTCGCCCAGGCTGAAGTCGGTGCGATTCTGGATCAGATCGTGCAACTGGCGCTGACCGGGCAGGAAGTCTATCTGCTGGTGGACGACGCCGAGCAACTCGACGAGTCGGCCCTGGAAGCCTTGCTGGCTCTGGCTGCCGGTGCGCCGGAAGGCCGTCCCCACGTCTTCCTGTTTGGTGAGTCGTCGCTGATCGCCGATCTGGAGCAGCTGAATCTTGAGCAAGAGCGCTTCCACGTCATTGAGCTGGCGCCCTACACCGAAGAAGAAACCCGTGAATACCTGGCCCAACGCCTTGAAGGCGCCGGTCGGGGCATCGAACTTTTCACCGCGGATCAGATCTCTGAGATTCACGAAAGCTCCGATGGCTGGCCTGGAAATATTAACCAGGTGGCCCGCGATGCTCTCATCGAAGTCATGATTGCCAGCCGCTCAGCGGTAAAGCGTCCAAGTATGGGGTTCAACATGCCGAAGAAACACGTATTGGCGATTTCCGCCGTCGTCGTGGTCGCGATCGCCGCCGCCTGGCTGATGCCGGGTCGCAGCAAGGCGCCGACCACCGGCGCACCCGCCAACGAGCAGGCACAACTGCCTCTGGGCCAGGACGCAGCGCAGCCCAATGGCGGTGCTCCGGAGGTGGAGTTCGCCGGTAACACTCAGCCGATGCCGCTGCCGCTGGTCGGCCAGTCGCAACCGGTCATGCGCAGTCCCTTGGCTGAGGCCGCTGGCGGTATCACCGAGGGTGATGACGGCGCGCCACCACCGATCGATGACACCAGCGATACGCCGCCAACCGTGACCACCAGCGCCCCACCGGCGGGTGTGCCGGCTGGCCCGGCGCCAACTCCAACTCCAGCCCCAGCCCCGGCGCCCGCTCCGGCTGCCAAGCCTGCGCCGGCTCCCGCCCAGGTGGCCACCGCCAAACCTGCTCCAGCCCCGGCCGCCAAGCCGGCCACTCAGGCCGCTGGCGGTAACTGGTACGCCGGTCAGGCTCCAGGCAGCTACGTGGTACAGATCCTCGGCACCAGCTCCGAAGCGTCTGCGCAAAAGTTCGTCAAGGAGCAGGGCGGCGAGTACCGTTATTTCAAGAAAATGCTCAACGGCAAACCGCTTTATGTCATCACCTACGGCAATTTCGCCAACCGTGATGCAGCCGTTTCCGCCATCAAGGCCTTGCCAGCGAAGGTTCAGGCTGGTAAACCTTGGCCTCGCACTGTCGCCAGCGTCCAACAGGAACTGGCAGCAACTCGCTGAAGATTCGGCGGCCTTACCCAGGCCGCCTCTCCCGGCACCTCAAAATTTCCGCAAGGGCGAGCGACCTTTCAGGCCGCGCGCCTTGTGGTGTCTGCGTCACAGTAGCGTTTGAGTCGCAGCGGTCGAACCCAAAAAAGTTTTGACTAGCACAGCGTATAGCTTTAAACCTTTCACAAATGCGACATGGATTTTCGACGTTTCGTCGTCAAATTTGTGAGCCCTTGTGTCGGTGTGTACAATGACCTCCCTTTTGCCCCCGCAAAGCTGGCGTACGTTCGGCGCGGCACGCAACTGGCTGAATTGAAAAGAAATTTGCCTCGATAAGAGGCAGCCTGGTGAGAAAGTGTCTATGAAAGCAGGTCTGTACCAACCAGATGAATTCAAGGATAACTGCGGTTTCGGCCTGATTGCTCATATGCAGGGCGAACCCAGCCATACCCTTTTACAAACGGCCATTGAGGCCCTGACCTGCATGACCCACCGCGGTGGGATCAACGCCGACGGCAAGACCGGTGACGGTTGTGGCTTGCTGATTCAAAAGCCTGACGAGTTCCTGCGTGCCATTGCCCAGGAAACGTTTGGCGTGACCCTGCCCAAGCAGTACGCGGTGGGCATGGTGTTCTTCAATCAGGACCCGGTGAAGGCCCAAGCGGCTCGCGAAAACATGAACCGCGAGATCCTGGCCGCCGGCCTGCAATTGGTGGGCTGGCGCAAGGTGCCGATCGACACCAGCGTCCTCGGCCGCCTGGCCCTTGAGCGTCTGCCGCAGATCGAACAAGTGTTCATCGCGGGCGAAGGCCTGAGCGACCAGGACATGTCGATCAAGCTGTTCAGCTCCCGTCGTCGTTCGTCCGTGGCCAACGCCGCCGACACCGATCACTACATCTGCAGCTTTTCCCACAAGACCATCATCTATAAAGGCCTGATGATGCCGGCGGACCTGACCGCCTTCTATCCGGACCTGAGCGACGAGCGCCTGAAAACCGCGATCTGCGTGTTCCACCAGCGCTTTTCCACCAACACCCTGCCGAAATGGCCGCTGGCCCAGCCATTCCGCTTCCTCGCCCACAACGGCGAGATCAACACCATCACCGGCAACCGCAACTGGGCGCTGGCCCGTCGCACCAAGTTCGCCAACGATCTGATGCCGGATCTGGAAGAGCTCGGCCCGCTGGTCAACCGTGTGGGCTCGGACTCCTCGAGCATGGACAACATGCTGGAACTGATGGTCACCGGCGGCATCGACCTGTTCCGTGGCGTGCGCATGCTGGTGCCGCCGGCCTGGCAGAACGTCGAGACCATGGACCCGGACCTGCGTGCGTTCTACGAATACAACTCCATGCACATGGAACCGTGGGACGGCCCGGCCGGTATCGTCATGACCGACGGCCGCTACGCCGTGTGCCTGCTCGACCGTAACGGTCTGCGTCCGGCGCGCTGGGTAACCACCACCAACGGGTTCATCACCCTGGCTTCGGAAATCGGTGTCTGGAACTACCAGCCCGAAGACGTCATCGCCAAGGGCCGTGTGGGCCCGGGCCAGATTTTCGCCGTGGACACCGAAACCGGCCAGATCCTCGACACCGACGCCATCGACAACCGTCTCAAGTCCCGTCATCCGTACAAGCAATGGCTGCGCAAGAACGCCCTGCGCATTCAGGCGACCATGGAGGACAACGATCACGGTTCGGCTTTTTACGACGTCGATCAGCTCAAGCAGTACATGAAGATGTACCAGGTGACGTTCGAAGAGCGTGACCAGGTGCTGCGTCCGTTGGGTGAGCAGGGCTACGAAGCGGTCGGTTCCATGGGCGACGACACGCCGATGGCCGTGCTGTCCCAGCGCGTGCGTACGCCGTACGACTATTTCCGCCAGCAGTTCGCTCAGGTGACCAACCCACCGATCGACCCGCTGCGCGAAGCGATCGTGATGTCCCTGGAAATCTGCCTCGGTGCCGAGCGCAACATCTTCCAGGAGTCGCCGGAACACGCCTCGCGTGTGATCCTCAGTTCGCCGGTCATTTCCCCGGCCAAATGGCGCTCGCTGACCAACCTCGACCGCCCGGGTTTCCAGCGTCAGGTCATCGACCTGAACTACGACGAAAGCGTCGGCCTTGAAGCGGCGATCCGCAACGTTGCCGACCAGGCTGAAGAAGCCGCGCGCGCCGGTCGCACCCAGATCGTGCTGACCGACCGTCACATCGCCCCGGGCAAGTTGCCGATCCACGCGTCGTTGGCCACCGGTGCGGTGCACCATCGCCTGACCGAAAAAGGCCTGCGTTGCGATTCCAACATCCTGGTGGAAACCGCCACCGCTCGCGATCCGCATCACTTTGCGGTGCTGATCGGTTTCGGTGCCTCGGCGGTGTATCCGTTCCTGGCCTATGAAGTGCTGGGTGACCTGATCCGTACCGGTGAAGTGCTGGGCGACCTCTATGAGGTGTTCAAGAACTACCGCAAAGGCATCACCAAGGGCCTGCTCAAGATCCTCTCGAAGATGGGGATCTCGACCATCGCTTCGTACCGCGGTGCGCAACTGTTCGAGGCCATCGGCCTGTCCGAAGAAGTCTGCGAGCTGAGCTTCCGTGGCGTGCCGAGCCGCATCAAGGGTGCGCGTTTCGTCGACATCGAAGCCGAACAGAAAGCCCTGGCGGCCGAAGCCTGGAGCCCGCGCAAGCCGATCCAGCAAGGCGGCCTGCTGAAGTTCGTCCACGGTGGCGAATACCACGCCTATAACCCGGACGTGGTCAACACCTTGCAAGCCGCCGTGCAGCAGGGCGACTACGGCAAGTTCAAGGAATACACCTCGCTGGTGGACAACCGTCCGGTGTCGATGATTCGCGACCTGCTAAAGGTCAAGACCCTGGACACGCCGCTGGACATCAGCGAAATCGAGCCGCTGGAATCGGTGCTCAAGCGCTTCGATTCCGCCGGTATCTCCTTGGGTGCCTTGTCTCCGGAAGCTCATGAAGCCCTGGCTGAAGCCATGAACCGCCTCGGCGCGCGTTCCAACTCCGGCGAAGGCGGTGAAGACCCGGCGCGCTACGGTACTATCAAGAGTTCGAAAATCAAGCAGGTGGCCACCGGCCGCTTCGGTGTGACACCGGAGTACCTGGTCAACGCTGAAGTGCTGCAGATCAAGGTTGCCCAGGGCGCCAAGCCCGGCGAAGGCGGCCAACTGCCCGGCGGCAAGGTCAACGGCCTGATCGCCAAGCTGCGTTACGCAGTACCCGGCGTGACCCTGATCTCACCGCCGCCGCATCACGACATCTATTCGATCGAAGACTTGTCGCAACTGATCTTCGACCTCAAGCAGGTGAACCCGAAGGCGCTGGTCTCGGTGAAGCTGGTGGCAGAAGCCGGCGTTGGCACCATCGCCGCCGGTGTGGCCAAGGCCTACGCCGACCTGATCACCATCTCCGGCTATGACGGCGGCACCGGCGCATCGCCGCTGACCTCGATCAAATATGCCGGCGCGCCGTGGGAACTGGGCCTGGCCGAGACCCACCAGACCCTGCGCGGCAACGACCTGCGCGGCAAGGTCCGGGTGCAGACCGATGGCGGCCTGAAAACCGGCCTGGACGTGATCAAGGCGGCCATCCTCGGCGCCGAGAGCTTCGGCTTCGGCACCGCGCCGATGATCGCCCTGGGTTGCAAGTACCTGCGTATCTGCCACCTGAACAACTGCGCTACCGGTGTGGCGACCCAGAACGAAAAGCTGCGCAAGGACCACTACATCGGTACCGTCGACATGGTGGTGAACTTCTTCACCTACGTCGCCGAGGAAACCCGCGAGTGGCTGGCGAAGCTGGGCGTGCGCTCGCTCGAAGAGCTGATCGGCCGTACCGACCTGCTGGAAGTGCTCGAGGGCCAGACCGCCAAGCAGCATCACCTGGACCTGACGCCGTTGCTGGGCAGCGATCTCATCCCGGCGGACAAACCACAGTTCTGCCAGGTTGATCGCAACCCGCCGTTCGACAAGGGTGAGTTGGCCGAGAAGATGGTCGACATGGCCGCTTCGGCGATCAACGACCTCAGTGGTGCCGAGTTCGACCTGGATATCTGCAACTGCGACCGTTCCATCGGCGCGCGGATCTCCGGCGAAATCGCGCGCAAGCACGGCAACCAGGGAATGGCCAAGGCGCCGATCACCTTCCGCTTCAAGGGCACTGCAGGCCAGAGCTTCGGCGTCTGGAACGCCGGTGGCCTGAATATGTACTTGGAAGGCGATGCCAACGATTACGTGGGCAAGGGCATGACCGGCGGCAAACTGGTCATCGTTCCGCCCAAGGCCAGCGTCTACAAGACTCAGGACAGTGCCATCATCGGCAACACCTGCCTGTACGGCGCTACCGGCGGCAAGCTGTTCGCCGCCGGCACCGCGGGCGAGCGTTTCGCCGTGCGTAATTCCGGGGCCCACACTGTGGTGGAAGGCACCGGTGATCATTGCTGCGAGTACATGACCGGTGGTTTCGTCTGTGTCCTGGGCAAGACCGGTTACAACTTCGGCTCTGGCATGACCGGCGGTTTCGCCTACGTGCTCGACCAGGACAACACCTTCGTTGACCGGGTCAATCACGAACTGGTGGAAATCCAGCGGATCAGCGGCGAGGCGATGGAAGCCTACCGCAGCCACTTGCAGCGCGTGCTGGACGAATACGTCGAGGAAACCGACAGCGAGTGGGGTCGTGAACTCGCCGAAAACCTCGATGACTATCTGCGTCGTTTCTGGCTGGTCAAGCCCAAGGCTGCCAACCTGAAATCGTTGCTTTCCAGCACCCGTGCCAACCCGCAGTGATATGCGCCTGAAGAGTTTGATGAGGTTTTAACAATGGCTGAACGTCTGAGTAATGACTTCCAGTTCATCGATGTCGGGCGCAAGGATCCGAAGAAGAAACTGTTGCGTCAACGCAAGAAAGAGTTCGTGGAAATCTACGAGCCTTTCAAACCCCAGCAGTCGGCCGACCAGGCCCACCGCTGCCTGGGCTGCGGTAACCCGTACTGCGAATGGAAGTGCCCGGTGCACAACTTCATTCCCAACTGGCTGAAGCTGGTGGCCGAGGGCAACATCCTCCAGGCCGCCGAGTTATCCCACCAGACCAACACCCTGCCGGAAGTCTGCGGCCGGGTGTGCCCGCAGGACCGCCTGTGTGAAGGTGCATGCACCCTCAACGACGGTTTTGGCGCGGTGACCATCGGTTCGGTGGAGAAGTACATCACCGACACCGCGTTCGCCATGGGCTGGCGCCCGGACATGTCCAAGGTCAAGCCGACCGGCAAGCGCGTGGCGATCATCGGCGCGGGCCCGGCGGGCCTGGGTTGCGCCGATGTGCTGGTGCGCGGTGGCGTGACCCCGGTGGTGTTCGACAAGAACCCGGAAATCGGCGGCCTGCTGACCTTCGGCATCCCCGAGTTCAAGCTGGAAAAGACCGTGCTGAGCAATCGTCGCGAAGTCTTCACCGGCATGGGCATCGAGTTTCGCCTGAACACCGAAGTAGGCAAGGACGTGACCATGGAGCAACTGCTCGAAGAGTACGATGCCGTATTCATGGGCATGGGCACCTACACCTACATGAAGGGCGGCTTTGCCGGCGAGGACCTGCCGGGCGTCTACGACGCGCTGGACTTCCTGATCGCCAACGTCAACCGCAACCTGGGCTTTGAAAAGTCGCCGGAAGATTTCGTCGACATGAAAGGCAAGAAGGTCGTGGTGCTCGGCGGCGGTGACACGGCGATGGACTGCAACCGCACTTCGATTCGCCAGGGCGCCAAGTCGGTGACCTGCGCCTATCGTCGTGACGAAGCGAACATGCCCGGCTCGCGCAAAGAAGTGAAGAACGCCAAGGAAGAGGGCGTGAAGTTCCTCTACAACCGCCAGCCGATCGCCATTGTCGGTGAAGACAAGGTCGAGGGCGTGAAGGTGGTCGAGACCCGTCTCGGCGAACCGGACGCCCGCGGTCGTCGCAGCCCCGAGCCGATCCCCGGTTCCGAAGAGATCATCCCGGCCGATGCCGTGGTCATCGCCTTCGGCTTCCGCCCAAGCCCGGCACCGTGGTTCGAGCAGTTCAGCATCCAGACCGACAGCCAGGGCCGCGTCGTGGCCCCGGAGCAAGGCCAGTACAAGCACCAGACCAGTAACCCGAAGATATTCGCCGGCGGCGACATGGTTCGGGGTTCCGATCTGGTGGTGACGGCGATCTTCGAAGGCCGCAATGCGGCGGAAGGGATTCTGGATTACTTGGGGGTCTGATCATTTCCTGAATGGGAATGCAATCAAATGTGGGAGCGAGCTTGCTCGCGATAGCGGCGAATCAGTCGACGAAAATGTTGAATGTGATGCCCTCATCGCGAGCAAGCTCGCTCCCACAGTGGTTTTAGGTGTTGCCTGATACCGCGACAAATTGCCCCGATAGATAAAAGGCACGGCTCTTGCCGTGCCTTTTGCGTCGCGCTCTGAGAAAATGCCCGCACTTTTTTTCCGGATGCCGACATGACTGCCCTGAAGAACGACCGTTTCCTCCGTGCCCTGCTCAAGCAACCCGTAGACGTCACCCCCGTGTGGATGATGCGTCAGGCCGGTCGCTACTTGCCGGAATACCGCGCCAGTCGGGCCAAGGCCGGCGACTTCATGAGCCTGTGCATGAATCCCCAGTTCGCCTGCGAAGTCACGATGCAGCCGCTGGATCGTTACCCGCAGCTGGACGCGGCGATTCTGTTTTCCGACATTCTCACCATTCCCGACGCCATGGGCCAGGGTCTGTACTTCGAGACCGGCGAAGGCCCGCGCTTCAAGAAAGTCGTCAGCACTCTGGCCGACATCGAAGCCCTGCCGATCCCCGATCCGCAGAAGGACCTGGGTTATGTCATGGACGCGGTCAGCACCATCCGTCGAGAACTCAACGGTCGCGTGCCGCTGATCGGCTTCTCCGGCAGCCCCTGGACCCTGGCCACCTACATGGTCGAAGGCGGCTCGTCGAAAGACTTCCGCAAGACCAAGGCGATGCTCTACGACAACCCGCAAGCCATGCACCTGCTGCTGGACAAGCTGGCCCAGTCGGTGACGTCCTATCTCAACGGGCAGATCCTGGCCGGTGCGCAAGCGGTGCAGATCTTCGACACCTGGGGCGGCAATCTCTCGGCGGCGGCGTACCAGGAGTTTTCCCTGGCCTACATGCGCAAGATCGTCAGCGGCCTGATCCGCGAACATGAAGGTCGTAAAGTACCGGTGATCCTGTTCACCAAGAACGGCGGCCTGTGGCTGGAAAGCATCGCCGATGCCGGTGCCGACGCTCTGGGCCTGGATTGGACCTGCGACATTGGCAACGCCCGCGAGCGTGTCGGCAGCAAAGTCGCTCTGCAAGGCAACATGGATCCGACTGTGCTTTACGCCAAACCGCAAGCCATCCGCAACGAAGTCGGGCGCATCCTCGCCAGCTATGGCAAGGGCAGCGGTCATGTGTTCAACCTTGGCCATGGCATTACGCCGGAAGTCGATCCGGAACACGCCGGTGCTTTCCTGCGCGCGGTGCATGAGTTGTCGGCGCAATACCACGACTGATCGTAGCTCGCTCATCCAGCCTGTCGGGATTCGTTCCAGGCAGGCTTTTTTTTGCCTGCTAATTATTCAATGAAACAAGTTGGCTATGTTTGTCGGTTTATCTGTTTTCTTTTGTTTAGTAACTAACTTTGCCTGTAAGAAGTTTTTCTTCTGGACTCGGAAAAATAGATTCAGGGATTGTTCCTTCTATTTACCTCGATCTGGCAGCCCACCCGACATCGGCTCGACCTGGCCGAGCGTCAGTATTGGCAGCAGGCCGAACTCGCTGCCCGGATCCAGCGCCTGGAACCCACCGGCGCTACGACCGCCACGAGCTCTTTGTCCGTCAGGATTAACGACAGTGCGACGGCCGCGGGGCTGGAGCTGGCGGAGCTGGAGATCGACGGTGATTCGTTACGGCTTGCCGTCAGTGGCGATGCCAATCGACTGCTCGACTGGCTGGATCGACACGAGCGGGACGGCGCCTCCTTGCAGGTGCTGAGCCTGGAAGTGCGCAACGGTGTCCTGGACGCGCGGATGGTGTTGGGGCAATGACTTGAGCGGCGGGCCAGCGCCTGAACAGTGTCCGCTCAAACCTGAGCGTTGCCCGGCAACACCGGCAACTTCGCCAGTTTCACCGCCACCAGCAACGCCACCACCAGCAAGCCGCCGATGAACAGGCTGACACCGTTCCATCCGCCCAGATGCCAGGCTACCCCGCCAGCCGTACCTGCGACGCTGGAGCCGGCGTAGTAGCTGAACAGGTACAACGACGAGGCCTGTCCCTTGGCTTTGGTTGCGCGGCGGCCGATCCAACTGCTGGCGACCGAGTGAGCGCCGAAGAAGCCGAAGGTGAACACCAGCATGCCCAGGATCACCAGCCACAGCGGCGTGGTCATGGTCAGCGCAAGACCGGCCAGCATCAGCGCGATAGTCGCCCAGAGCATTTTGCGACGGCCGTGTTTGTCGGCCAGTGCGCCGACTTTCGCCGAGCTGTAGATACCCGACAGGTAGACCACCGAGAGCAACCCGACAAAGGCCTGGTCCAAGTGATAAGGCCCGGCCAGCAGGCGATAGCCGATGTAGTTGAACAGCGTCACGAATGCACCCATCAATACGAAAGCTTCGAGAAACAATAGCGGCAACCCGGCATCGCGAAAGTGCATGGTGAAACCGTCCAGCAAGCTGCGCGGATGCAGCGAGCGGGGGCGGAAATTGCGTGACTCGGGAAGAATCCTCCAGAACACCGCCGCCGCGATCAAGGCCAGGCCACCGACCACCAGCATCGCGGCGTGCCAGCTGACGAAGTCAATCAGCACCCCGGCGATCAAGCGGCCGCTCATGCCTCCGATGGCGTTGCCGGCGATGTACAAGCCCATCGCCAGGCCAATGTGCTTGGGATGGATTTCTTCACCCAGGTAAGTCATCGCGACTGCCGCCACGCCGCTCAACGACAACCCCACCAGAGCGCGCAGCACCAGTACACCCTGCCAGGTCGGCATCATCGCGCTGGCAATGGTGCACAACGCCGCGGCAAACAGCGCCGCGACCATCACTGACTTGCGGCCGATGCGATCGGAAATCGGGCCGGTGATCAGCAGCCCGACGGCGAGCAGGCCGGTCGCCACCGACAGGATCAGACTGCTCTGGGCGGCATTGATGGAAAACTCTTCGGAGAGCAGCGGCATCATCGGTTGCACGCAATACAACAGGGCGAAGGTCGCAAAACCGCCACAAAACAACGCCAGCACCGTACGCATGAACAACGGTGTGCCTTTTTCGATGTAGATGTCTTTGCGTCCGGTGACGCCATCATCGGCAGGCGGAGGGATCTCATGGGCCAGTGGAGCGACAGCAGTTTTCACGGTGAACCTCGCAGGAGCACGACCAGGCAGGCAATGGAAAAAGCATATAGCCGGTTAATGTTTCTATCCAATATATTGTTCGACCTGTTTAAGACGTTCTACGACCTATTGGATTGCTTATGGAACTGCGTCATCTGCGTTACTTCATAGCCGTTGCCGAAGAACTGCATTTTGGTCGCGCCGCGCTGGCGCTGGGCATCTCCCAGCCGCCCCTTAGCCAGCAGATCCAGGCACTGGAGCAAGAGATCGGCGCGCGGCTGTTCAATCGCACCAATCGTCGCGTCGAACTGAGTGAAGCCGGACGTTTGTTTCTCGAAGAGGCCCGACAGGTGCTGGCTCAGGTCGACAAGGCCGCCGATGTCGCCCGCCGCGCAGAGTTGGGCGAACTGGGCGAGCTGAAAATCGGCTTCACATCATCGGCGCCTTTCAACTCCACCATCCCCCAGGCGATTTTCACGTTTCGCCAGCGCTTTCCCGCTGTACACCTGAACCTTCGGGAAATGAGCAGCACCCAAGTGGCTGACGCCCTGGTGGACGAGGCAATCGAGGTGGGCATCATGCGGCCCTTGCCGCTGCCCGACTCCCTGCGGGAGATCGAATTGAGCCGCGAGCCGCTGGTGGCCGTGCTCAGTTCCAAGCATCCACTGGCCCAGGGCAGCGAAGGGGGCCTGTTCCTCTCTGCACTGGCCCAGGAACCGTTCGTGTTCTTCCCCCGCAGCTACGGCAGCGGCCTCTATGCACAACTCCTGAGCCTGGCCCGCGACGCCGGCTTCAGCCCGAACTTCGCCCAGGAGGCCGGTGAGGCCATGACCATCATCGGCCTGGTGGCGGCGGGGCTGGGCGTCTCGGTCCTGCCGGCGTCCTACCAGCGCATGCGTATTGACGGCGTGGTCTACCGGCCACTGCTTGATCCGGCGGCAATGTCGGCGGTGTGGCTGGTGCAACGCAAGGATCAGTGCTCGCCGATGGCAAGGGCGTTTGTGGAGTTGTTGACTAATGTCGTGGATTTGTCTGTTTCTTAGAGTAGGTACCGATGACTCCATAAAGTTGAAGTTGGTAATAAATGTAAAGGCAGAGAGTGATTAAGAATATGCTGAAAATCTGCAAGTGGTGTGGGGATGTCCAGTAGCTTACATGGTGGACCAATATGGCTACGGTTAAAGCGGTGGAGACGTAGCTCGCGAGCTTTGTGAGGAGGTTGCTGGGCGAATTGTTTATTTTTTTCAAGCGATAAGGGTGCTGGAAGAGAAGGCATAGTAGTGATATGAGTAGGGTGCCAATAATCGCTGAAAATGGGATGGCGATAATATCATGGTCGGCAGCGTAAAGATTGTTTGTGAAGTTCGAGTATAAATTGTAGCCGCCGATGAATGGAGTGGTTGAAAGGCTGATTAAATAGAGCGATAAATAGTTGTGGGTTTTCATGATTTATCTCATTGTCGATAACAAAGTGTTGCCCATGGTCATGGCGTTTCGCTTAAAAATTCGGGGTCTGGAAACCCTTCCCTATCAAGTGTATTTTGTGTTCGCCTGATATATCGATTTCGTAACTTTTTCCTGGTAGAACCCTGCCGGCGGTAGTTAATTGTTCCAGTGCCAGCGGTCTATTGCTTTTATTGAAATCATAAAAATCATGGTAGGTCTTGACTGTTCCCAGAAATTGCCAGGAGGTGTCCTTGTGGCGAATGAAGTCACCTTCGACGCGAAGAGTGATTCGCCCCAGATAAGCACCACTGATCCAACTGTCTCTACCGGTGTCATAACCCACCTTTGGATCCACGAGGTGATACTTTCCGGGTGTCTTGGTATGTTCAATTGTCTGTTTTAATAAAGACAGGTTGTGTTCTTTTATTTGTAAGCCAATGCTATTTATGTCGACTTCGAGCTTCTCACCCTTCCCCCATAAATAGTGTGCTAATGCTTTTACTGGGCTGAATGTGCCTCCAGATAATTTTGGTGTTTCGAGTTTGAATGTTGTACTGCGGGCGTATTTTGAGTTGGCCACAGCGATGATGGCTTCTCTAGACGTAAAGCCGCTTCTTTCAAGCGCATCAGCCAGGCTGAAGCTAATCATTTTGTTTTTAAAAAATACATCATTTATACGCCAGTAAGGTGCTACCCAGCCGCGCTCTTTTTCGACAATTCGCCATATGTCTTTTATTGCGCCGTAGGCGTTTTTATGGTTTATGGCTTTGTCGAGGATTCTAAGGTTGAAGGTGAAATCATCCAGTCCCGTTTGAGTTTTTATAAGGTCGGTTATGTAGAGGTCATCATCTTCTGTCAATACGTCGGGTTGAGGAGGTGGATATATATAAGTTCCGTCAATGATAATTCCGTCCGTAGACCAGTATCCACCTAAGGAACCTCTCCAAGTGCCCGTGATATCAGTGGCGGGTAAAGTGATTTCTTTCTGTTTCATGGTTCAAATCCTTTTGAGTTTAAAGTCTGCGGTTTTGTAGTTTTGTAGTTTTGTAGTTTTGTATGTTTGTCTGGACTTTTACTTAAGCATAGGGCAGGAGTTGGCTCAATGACCTAATGGCCGCTTGGGAAATGGATTACGAAAGTTGCGGAAGTTGCCTGCCTAGGCTTGGCGACGAATTCAGTACCCTCCTGAGAAACAGACCAGGCGCAGCGAAATCCTGGCAGGAGCAAAACCCATGACCGAACAACTCACTCGCTGGGACTCTGCCGAGTACCTCAAGACCGAAGAGGACATGGCTAACTACCTGGACGCATGCATGGAGGAGGCAGGAGACGATCCTGCATTCATCGCAAAGCCTTGGGAACCATTGCACGAGCTCGCGGAATTGGCCCGTGATGTCGGGCTGTCCCGGGAAAATCTTTACCGCGCCTTGTCGGGGGAAGGAAATCCTGAGTTCGGCACTATTTTGAAAAGTTGTCAAAGCGTTGGGACTGAAACTGCATGCCAGCACCTGAACAGGTCAGCATGATGAATGACAAGCCAGTCTGTTTGTGAAGGGCGCCATAAGGCGCCCTTCTTCGTTACAGCCTCAGCATCGGCCCAACTATTTACCGTATTCCTTAACCCTCCCATACCGTCGCAGGCCTATTGACGTGATAGTCATAAAACCCTTGAAGGGTCCAGGTATCGCCCTTGCGTTCAAAGGCAGCGCGCCATGCGCCTCTGCCACTCCCGGGTGACAGTTGCGCCATGTCGTACCAGTAATACCGGTTGATGCGCTTGGTGGTGACCCGGCCTGCACGAATGTCAGCCATGATTTCCGTTATTTTCGTTTTGGCTGCCTCAGTAAAAGTGTCATATGACATCTGTGACTCGGCCAGCAGGCTGGTGCTTGTCGAAAATTTGTCTGCGACAACCGGGCCTTCCGCAACAGCGAGGGGGGCGGTCGCGGCCGCAGGCTTGCCGGTGACTTTCTTCGTCGGGACTTGGGTCACGACCTCGATATCAAACGTGTCGTAGTTCGAGAGGTTTTTACTGAAGTTCGTGATGTCCTCGCCGGTGACCAATAACGTTTTCCGCTGCGACTTGCCCTTGTTGACGATGACATAAGGAATCTTATGGTTGCGGATTTCGGTCAGGAGGCCGGGCTTGTGTCTTTTTTTCATCTCGTCCCTGAACGCGCTGAGTTTGTTACTTTTATACGCCCGGAAATTTTCAGGGTTCTGTTTATATTGTTCCCTGGCCGCTTCCACCTCGGGTCCCGTCCCTGAGTACCGCTCGCCCAGATCGACCCAAACGCGCTTTTCCGCTGCCTCGACCACGTCATGAATATCGTCCTGGATTTTAGTCATGGCGGCTTTCTTTTTCCCCTGTTCAGGGATGATGGTAATGAATGACGCGCCGGTGAGATTGTCGGGCAAGGAGGACATCATCATCTTGAAGTTGCCTTCGCTGTCGAAAAGCTCCCTTTTCAGCGGCAGGGTCATGTCGAATACTTTTATCTTTTGAGCGGCCGTCAGCTGGATCCCTCTTGCCTGGGAGTCGATGTCTCTGGTGCAGTAGTCGACGGCCTGCCATACGTTGTATTTATACAGCAGGCTGTCGTGGGCCTTTTTATGTTGCGTGAGGTCCTGGTATCCTTTGTTTATCCAGTTTATTCGTGAGCGATAAGTGTCTATGTCGCGTACGTGGATGTCATTCATGCTCTCGCGCACGATACGCTCTGCCAGTTCCTCGGGCATCGAATAGATGACTTTTTTTGCCGTATTCACCACTGCCCGAGACGGCCACTGATGGTCGACGAGGACGCCCTCTACCAACGCGTTATAGGTTTTCTGTTGCGGGGTTTCCGGAGTCCGACCGAACAGGCTTTGTATGACTCCACCACCGAGCAGCCGTTTTGGTTCTTCGATCTGCCAGCGGCCATTTTCCCAGGTTACCGTCCGCTGGTCGGTACGGTTGTTCGGCCCGTAGATGATTCGTTCGCCTGCTTGTATGGCGGTTTTGCAGTAGTCCTTGCCCAGCTTCAGATAGCCCTGCCCACCGGCGTCCCTGTACCGATTGCGCCCCTCGGGCACCAGTCCCTTGCCGTCGAACCCTTTGAGGATGAACGGTTCGAGCTCCGGGTCCGGCATGCGGGGCAAGGCTGAAAGTGCCGGGCGAGGCTTACCCCGGCGCCGTGCCGCGCGGGACATGATCAGGTCCTGACCGCCCTCTGCCAGTACCTCACCGAGCGCCGCTGATAAGATCACTCGTCCACTGGCTGAAGCTGCCGCCCTCATCCTTTATCGCCGACACCGCAGCACCGCCGGTCATCACGGGCAGAATCGCGCGGCCCAGTACCCCACCCAGCCGGCCTGCATAGAACATTGACATCGCCCCCGTCAGTAGCATGACTGCAGTCCTGCGCCCATCTTGTGCCGCTGTGCTGTCGCGCTCGGCGTTGGTCACGGTCAGCAGGTCCGCCGTCTGGATCGCTTGGGTGATCTGCGTCTCATGCAGCGCTTTGAAAAGGTTGCCTTTAACCACGGGCGAATAGACTTTCAATGCGAAGTCGTCCTGAACCCTGTGCTTGATCCAGGAGAACGTGGGTTGCGTCACTTTCTTGATCTTCTCGTTGAGGGTCAGGTTTTCCGCGGACGGCACCAGGCTGGCAAGCTGATCGGCTTGCTTGAGCAGCGGCAGGTGCGAAATCAGCCAGCGGGTCATTTCCGGCGTGGCGGTGAGCGTCCGCACCAGGGCCGCCTCCAGCTCCCGGTCGCTTCCGGCATCGACGTCCCTGAACTGCTTGCCGTCCGGTGCTTCTGGTGTGTACAGGGTCAACGAAGGCCGGCTGCCAAGGGTCTTCACCCCAAAGGCCAGCAGCTCCTTGAGTACGCTGTCACCCCACTGGATCTGGCGGACCACCACCTCATGTCCGTTGACCTTGCTGCGCCCCTGCGGCGTCGGGCTGTCCAGCGCCGCCAGCACCAGGTTCAGCCCGGTATTGTCCTTGTCGTGGGTAAAGTCGCCCGAGATATGGGCGGCCCACGCCTGCGCCCGCATCTGTTTGGCCTTCAGGGACATCCACTGTGCTTGCTGTTCCCGGGCTGCGAGCTGCAACGCGGGCGAGAGCCGGGCACCGATGTTTGCCCGTTCAATGACTTCTACAATCTGCGCAAAACTCAGCGGACCTTCCACCGTGGTGTCGCTGGCCGTGCGTTCCTCCGGCGTCAGGTTGGACATTGCCCACTGCGTCAGGGAGCGGCGGTCATCAAATAGGCCCTTCACCTTGCCCGACGAGAGCCCGGAGCCGAATGGCGACTCGCCTGTCGGGGCGTGCGGATCGAGCAGATGCTTGCGGATACTCAGAGAGACCTGGTCAGGATCGACCGGTGGGTACTTCTCCTTGATGAACCTGGCAAGCAGGGTGCGAGTCCGGTCATGAAGGGCGTCAGGGGTTGCCAGGGTGACCGGGTCCGGCGGTGGTGGCGAATCTGTCAGGGTTTGCTGCAAGTCCTGCACGGCCTTCCACCAGGCCAGACGGTCGCTGCCGATAACGTTAGGGTCGCGGTGCAGCCAGTCGTGCAGTTTTTTCCGGTTCAGCCGTAACTCGCGCTCGTCCATGGCGCCGGACAGATCCAGCTTGTGCCTGAGGTCCGCCGCCGCATCTATCCTGGCCATCCAGGTGGTGAGACTCTCTCCCTCTGCCGGGCCGCTGGATAGAACCTCGCTCACGGCGGTTTTTTGCGCCGCTCGCAGGTCAGTGACCAGGCGAGCGAGAAAGTTCTGCGCCATTGACGCCGTGCTCACCGTATCCTGAGTGCCGTCTTCCACCAGGCTGGCCTTCAACGTCGTCAAGTCAGCGTAAACCTCCAGTGGGCTACCCGGGCTGCATAGCACCGCGCCCCCCGGATGATCGGCATTATCATGCTGCGTCAGCGCAACCGCCCCCGGCATCGGTACGCTGAACCCCCACCCTTCGGGGGTCAGATTCAAACCGTAGACCCCGGGCCGGACACGCTCCGCCAGCTTGGCACGGGACGCGCCGTCCGGCGCCGACAGGGCGAAGTCCGCCACCGCTTTGTGCATCGGCAGGCTCAACACAGCGTCCAGCCGGTGGAGATCCGCCTGTGCCTTGAGTTGCGTGCCGAACTCATCGGCCAGCCAGTCGCTGACACTGCGGCCTTGGCTGAACTCGGCAGGTTTATCCCAAAAATGCTCCAGCGCCCGCTCCAGCAGTCGTGCATGAGACGCGGGCGTGACGCTTATCCGCCGCCTGATCTCTTCCTTTGCGTCACGACTATTGAGGACTGCCGGCATTTGCGTGGCATCGTCCTTACCCGTGACGATGTCGATATTGTCCAATTCGAGGAAGAACTCGCGCGCGTTGATCTCGCCGGCGATCGCGCGCCAGAAAAGCGTATCGAGGGGAACAGTCTGCACCACCGTTCGTTTTGAAGTCGGCTCGTCCTGCCGCCGGCACACCAGTATGTCTTTGGCTACCAGAGTGTTCGCCAGGCTGGGAAAGGCTTTCGCCAGCCAGTACTCCATATGTTGGGCTGTCACCTTCGACGGACGGGGAACGGCGCCGTTCAGGTGGATCATCTGCTGCTGCGAGGCATTGAGCCGGTTTATCAGCGCAGCGCTTGTGGCCATGGCACTGTCGGCCTGTAACGGGTTGTCTTCCAGCATGTTCTCTTCCTGAGAAATTTTCGGAAGGAGCAACCTATGGGAGAAGAACGCAGGCAGGGTGGTAGATAGATACCGCCTGCAGCGGTGTCAGGCGGTGTACGAACGAAACGGTCGAAGCCACTGCATCTGTGGGGACAAGTTTTGCTCCCACAGATTGTTTGGCTGCCTGGTGCAAGCCGATCAATGCCGGTCGCAGCCCCTCATTCCTTGATCACGGGCAACAGGGATATCAATCCAACTCAGCGCCAGCGGCGGAAAATCAACGAGGTGTTGACCCCACCAAAAGCGAAGTTGTTGTTCATCACGTACTCGTTGCTCATGGACCTGAACTCATTGCACAGGTAGTCGAGCTTGCCGCACTGGGGATCGACCTCATCGAGGTTGAAGGTGTGCACGTAGAGATCGCGGTTCATCATTTCGATGCTGAACCACGATTCCAGCGCACCGCAGGCGCCGAGGGTATGACCGAGAAAGCTTTTCTGCGAACTGATGGGCATGTGTTCGCCAAACAGGCTGCTGGTGGCCAGGGTTTCGGCGATGTCGCCCTGTTCGGTGGCGGTGCCGTGGCCGTTGACGTAGCCGATGGCGGCAGGTTCCAGGCCAGCGTCTTCCAGGGCCAGTTCCATGGCCCGGCGCATGGTGCTCAGTTCGGGACGGGTAGCGTGCTGACCGTCGGCGTTGCTGCCGAAGCCGACGATTTCGGCATGGATTCGCGCTCCTCGGGCCAGGGCGTGTTCCAGTTCTTCGAGTACCAGCATGCCGGCGCCTTCACCGATCACCAGGCCATCGCGGTCCTTGTCATAGGGCCGTGGGCTGGTCTGCGGGGCGTCGTTTTTCAGGCTGGTGGCGTACAGCGCATCGAAGACCATCGCTTCGGTCGGGCAGAGCTCTTCCGCGCCGCCGGCGAGCATCAGCGGCAGGCGACCGAACTTGATTGCCTCATAGGCATAGCCGATGCCATGGCTGCCGCTGGTGCAGGCGCTGGAGGTGGGGATCAGCCGTCCGGTAAGCCCGAAGAAGATACTGATATTGGCCGCCGTGGTGTGGGGCATCATCCGTACATAGGAGTTGGCGTTCAACCCTTCGGCCACGCTGTTGAGCAGCATGTTGCCGAACGCCTTGATCTCGTCGGTACTGCCGGTTGACGAACCACAGGAGACGCCCATGCGACCGTCCTTGATCGACTCATCGCCCAACAGCCCCGCATCGGCCAGGGCCTGTTCGGCGGCGCCGACGGCCAGGCGCGATACACGACCCATGCTACGCAGTTGCTTGCGCGTCCAGTGGGTCGGGACCTGGAAATCATCGACAGGCCCGGCCAGGCGAGTGTTCAGCTCGGTGAAGCGGTCCCATTCATCCATGCGTCGTATGCCGCTGCGGTTGGCGGCGAAGTTGGCGGCGATGGTTTCCCAGTCGCTGCCCAGAGAGGTGATGCCGGCCATGCCGGTAACGACGACGCGCTTCATCAGCACAGGCCTCCGTTGACGGCCAGGACCTGCCGGGTGATGTAGCCGGCCTCGGCGGACATCAGGAAATTCACCGCGCTCGCGACTTCTTCCGGGGTACCCATGCGCTGGGCGGGGATCATTTTCATCAGTTCTTCCACGGGCACGTTTTCATCGAGCATGGCGGTATCGATCAGTCCGGGCGCGACGCAATTGACAGTGATCTTGCGCTTGCCCAACTCGATTGCCAACGCCTTTGCCGCGCCGATCAGGCCGGCTTTCGACGCGCTGTAATTGACCTGGCCGCGATTGCCGATCAGCCCCGAAACGGAGGTGATGCAAACAACTCGCCCAGCGGCGCGCCGACGGATCATCGGCATCATCACCGGGTGCAGGACGTTGTAGAAACCGTCCAGGTTGGTCCGCATCACTACATCCCAGTCGTCCTCGCTCAAGGCCGGGAATGCGCCGTCGCGGGTCAGGCCGGCGTTGAGCACCACGCCGTAATAGGCACCGTGGGTTTCAACATCAGCCTCGAGAATGGTTTTGCACGCGCTGCGGTCCGACACGTCGAATTGCAGCACCCGGGCATTGCGGCCCAGCGCCTGGATTTCGACCTGGACGGCCTCAGCCTCGGCGCGCCCGCTGCGGCAATGCAGCACGATGTCGTACCCGGCCTGGGCCAGGCGCAGGGCGATGGCACGGCCGATGCCACGGCTGGAGCCGGTGACCAGTACGGATTCAGTCATGGCGTATTTCCTGTTGCGGACGGTTCATGAAGGTAGTGGGCTGGCTGAGGTGGCCGGAACACATTCAACCGGGCCATGGCATGAATGCCCGGGGCGTTGATGTGGCATTCGAACACGCCCATGCCGTTGTCGTCTTCCAGCGAGCGCAAACCGTGGATGGTCAATTCGGTCCCGGCCGGGAAAAATTCGACATTGCATTCGAACTTGCGGGTGCCGAGCAAAAAACCCAGCTCCACGGCGTCGCCGCGGCGGCGTGCATGACAACCGGCAAACGCGGCGACGCTCTGGGCCATCAATTCAATGCCGACCCAGGCAGGCAGCCCGCCGTCGTCGCGGCTGAACAACCCGTCGGGCTTGACAGTGGCGAGGGTGTGGATCTGTTCATCATCGAACGCCAGGACGCGGTCGATGAGAATCATGTCGCCGGCGTGGGGCAGGAGTTCGGCGAGCGGCCAGTCAATCATGGGGCGTCTCCGATAATCAGGCTGACGTTATTGCCGCCGAAGGCGAACGAGTTGCTCATCAGGCGGCGCGGTGATGTCGGGTTCAGGCGGGTGTCGGTAGTGATCCACTTCAATGCCGGCAGTGCAGGATCGGCCTGGCCGTCCCAGACATGCGGCGGCAAGGCCTGGGCGGTGTTTTGCGTACTCAGGCTCAACCAGCAGAACGCCGCTTCCAGCGCCCCGGCGGCCCCGAGGGTATGGCCGGTCATGGGCTTGGTCGACGAACAGGGCACTCCCGCTGGAAACAGCCCGGCCACTGCCTGGCTTTCCATGGCGTCGTTGTGTTGCGTGGCGGTGCCGTGCAGGTTCAGGTAATCGATCTGGCCGGGTTGCAGGCCGGCGCGACGCAAGGCTTTTTCCATGGCCTGGCGAGCGCCGCGACCACTGGGCTCCGGCGCTGAAATATGGTGGGCATCGGAGCTGGCGCCGTCACCCAGCAAGGCGATCGGTGCCGGATGTCCCGGCGTCCTGCTCATGAGAAACAGCACCGCGGCCTCGCCGATGTTGATGCCGCTGCGGTTGACCGAAAACGGATTACAGCGCTCGCCCGATACCGCTTCCAGGGCCGAAAAGCCGTTGAGGGTCAGTTTGCACAGGCTGTCCACGCCGCCGCAGAGCACCGCATCGCACAGGCCCAGGTCGAGCAGGCGTCGGGCGCTCATCAAGGCCCGGGCGCTGGATGTGCAGGCGGTGGATATCACATAGGACGGGCCGCTCAGCTCCAGCCAGTCGCAAAGGAAGTTGGCCGGTGCGCTCAGCTCCTGTTGCTGGTAGTCGTAGCCGTCGGGGAAGTGCTGCTCATGCAGGTAATGGGCAATGCCCTGACTGGCTTCTTCGATGCCCGAGGTACTGGTGCCCAGCACGACACCGATGCGAGCGCGACCGTAGGTCTGGATGGCCTGATCGATCTCATCGCGAATCTGCATCCCCGCTTCGAGCAGCAACTGATTGTTGCGGCTGCGGTGCGCGATCAAAGATTGCGGTATGCAAGCGAGTTCACCGGGCACCGAGGCCACCGGCAATTTACGTTCGGCCACCCAGCCATCCTGCACGCGGACACCGCCGCAGTCGCCGGCAAACAGGTTGCGCGCCACTTCATCTTTACCCCGGCCCAGGGCGCAAATTACCCCCAGGGCATTCAAATAAGCGGTCATGGGGTACTCTCGGTCAACGGCATGATGCGGTAGTGCGGGCCTTCGTGCAGGCCCAGTTCAAAATCCAGCGGTTGCTTGTAGCGCACTTGCCAGCGTTGGCCCAGGGTTCGTTGCCGAGCCTCTTGCCGGGCGGTGGGGTAGTTGCCCGGCAGCTCGGTTTCAGGCGTTAGGGCAAACAACAGCGCGGCGAAAAGCTCACGGGCTTCGGCATTGGGTGGCAGCAGTCCGTCGGCTTGCCACTGGCCGTCCACCAGGCGTTGGCGGGCCAGGGGAATGCCCAGCGGGTCCAGCATCGACCAGCGGATACCGGCGCCTTCGCGCTGGATCACCAGCAGCCAATCCTGGCGCTGTCCGGCCAGTTGCCGCTCGATATGCAACTGCAGCGGCAGTGCCAGGGTTGGTGTGCGTTCCGGCAGCGGCGCCTGACTGGCGCAGGCACCGAGCAACAGCAAGCAGCCAAAAAGCAGCGCACGAATCATTCGACAGTCCCTTCAACGGGTTTACGGGCCACTACATTGATCAGGGTTTCCTCCCGCTCGCCAAAGGGCCGCGGGCGGCGCAGGCCGAAGCGTTCGAGAAGGCCGAAATCCCTGGCGCGGCTCCACCACAGATAGGGATACGAGACGTTGGCGGCTTCGAACTGGAAACCCTGATCGCGGATCATCTCCAGGTACTGCGCGGCACTTTTTTGCACGTGCATGGGATGACGGAACAGCCAGCGGATCACCCAGGTATCGATGTAGGCCGCCGTGGACTCCGCGAACATCAGATAGCCGCCGGGCTTGAGCACGCGATAGAACTCGGCGAGGGCTTTTTCCTGCTCCACCAGGTGATGAAAGGTCTGATGGCAGAACAGCAGGTCGACGCTGTCATCAGGCACCGTCAACGTCGCGCAATCGCTGCCGACCAGTTCCACGGCCATGCCTTGGCGTGCGGCTTCCGCAAGACTCAGGTCCAGGCTGTGAGGGTCGGCGTCGACGCCGATCAGGCGTTGTGGCGCGAACACCTGGCGCAAGTATTGGAACGACTTGCCCTGGCCGCAACCGGCATCGAGCAGCACCGGAGCCACCGGCAACGGGCCGCTGAAAAGGTTGCGCAGGTCATTGATCGCCACCCGCAAGACATGGTGCTGCCAGGTGTGGCTGCGCAGGAACCAGAAACCGAAGCGGGTCTCTTCGACGTAGTTGTCGCTCAGGTAGCTCATGGCTGCTTTCTCATGGTGCCGGGCTCGCACAGATTTCCGACAGCATGCGCAGGCGCCGCTTGGGTTCGCTAACGAACGGATTGCGCTCATCCCAGGCGTAACCGGCCAGGATCGCGCTGATCATGCGGCGAATGTCTGGCGAGCCGTCGGTGTAGAAAATCACGTCCTGGAAGGTGCCGGCGTACCAGCCCTCGACGTAGCAGCGGAAGGTGTCGACGCCACGTTTGAGTGGCTCGGCGAATTCGCTTTGCCAGTCCACGCTTTCTCCTTGCAACTGCCGATGCAGCACCCCAGCGGCCATGCTGGCCGAGCGCATGGCGATGGTCACGCCGGAAGAGAACACCGGGTCGAGGAACTCCGCGGCGTTGCCCAGCAGGGCGAAGCCTGGGCCATGCAGCGTTTTGACATTGGCCGAGTAGCCGCCGATGGTTCGCGCCGGGGTGTCCCATATCGCGTTGCTGAGTACACCGGCCAGGCTTGGTGTTTCGTCGATGAAGCCGCGCAGGCAAGCGTCAAGATCGTCAGTGCGACCGGCGAAATGTTCCGCCGCCGCGACCACGCCGACTGAACAGCGCCCGTCGCTGAACGGGATGGTCCAGAACCACACATCGCGTTGGGTCGGGTGAGTGGTGATAAGGATTTTTTCGCGGTCGAAGGTTGGGGCATCGATGCAATCTTCGATGTGGGTGAACACCGCCTGGCGCAGCGGAAAGTTCGAGGGCGCCTCAAGGTCCAGCAGGCGTGGCAAGACCCGGCCATAGCCGCTGGCGTCGAGGACGAAATCGGCCTCGACGAGATACGCGCTGCCGTCTTCGCGCTGGACGCCCAGTTGTGGTTTGGCAAGTGAGAAGTCGGCGCCGGTGATGGCCTGTCCATAACGGATCTCGACACCTTGCAACGCCGCCTGATCGGCCAGCAGCTTGTCGAAGTCGGCGCGCTGCACCTGGAAGGTGGTGGGCTTGCCTTTGCTGAAGGTATCGCCGAAATCGAAGGCGCTGTAGCGCTCGCCCCAGGCGAACGCCGCGCCATTCTTGCGCTGAAACCCGGCGGCATTCACCGCCTCGAGCATGCCGGCCTCTTCGACGAAGTCCAGGCAATGGGACAACAGGCTTTCGCCGATGGAAAACCGTGGGAAATGCTGGCGCTCGATGACTAGCACATCGTGGCCCTTGCGCTTGAGCAGCGCGGCGGCGATAGCGCCAGAGGGACCTGCGCCGATGACGACGACCTGTCGACGTTCCATTTCAACTGTTGGCACTGGAGCTCCTGGCCGGGACGGCAATCGAGGGAATACGGTGGAAGCCGGCCAGGGCCGGCAGCAATGTCGCGATCAGGCCCATCAGCATCAGCGCAAAGTACACCGCCGGGCTGATGAGCTGTTGTTGTAACAGCAGGTTGAGGAACACGATTTCACTCAAGCCGCGAATGTTCAGCAAGACACTTTCGCGCCAGCGACTGGCGCCGGGGAACGAGGCCCCGGCCCAGCCCAGTCCCAGCCAGTTGCCCAGCAGTTTGCTGGCGATGGGTAACAGCAGCAATGCGCCGATCTGGAGCCAGTCGAGGCGACTCAGGGCGCTGTGGACGTTGATCTGCACGATGCCGAAGGTGAGGATCAGCGGGATCGCCAGGTAGGTCTGCAAACCTTGCATCCAGTTCGTGTTGAGCGGCAACACCAGCGGCACCTTGAGCGCGGCCATGCACAGCAGATAGCCGATGCCGACAATCAGCGCGTTGAGCCGGTAGTGTTCGGCCACCACCAGCAGGGCGAAAAAGATCCCGCTGTGCAGCAGCGGCTGGCGCAGGCCAAGCAGTCGCAACAGCAGCGGCACACAGGCACCGGCCAACGGCAGCAACAGGCTGGCCAGGTGCAGGCTGCCTTGGGCCAGGGCGAACAGGCTCCAGCAGATCAAGTCGATCAGAATCGCGGTTTGCACCAGGCGCCGTGTGGCGGCGGGCGGGTAGTCGATGTGACGCAGGTACAGGTACAGCACCGGAATGGCGGTGATCGCAAACAGCAGCCCCACCGCCAGGGAACTGATCCAGGGCTGGGGCGGCAGCAGCCAGAGCGCGGTCGCCAAACCGCAGGCGAATGGAACGCCGAAGCTGGGCAGGGCGACTTTCACGCTCTGGCGGTCCAGCCGCAGGTCGATCACGTCGCTGAGGATGTGCCCCAGCAACAGGGCGAAGGCGAGGCTGTAGAGATTGCTCAGCCACACCGGCGCCACCAGTTGCGCGCCGTTGAGCTGCCAGCCTGGTTCGATCCAGAAGTACATCAGCAACGGCAGGCCAAGCGTCGCAAACAGCAGTTGGCTGACAATCGGGATCAGTCCGAAGCGACGACCGATGACTGTCGCCACCGCGAACAGCCCCAGGGCCATGAGCCAGAACATCAGGATGATCACTGGGCCGGCTCCGTAACCGCTGCCGCGTGGGTCTGATGCCCGGCCCACGGCGCCAGCATGAAACTGAAGGCCAGCCCCAGGCTGACCGCCAGGCCGAAGTTGCTCACCGCCGGCGTGCTGGAAACTGCCAACAGGCCGAACGACAACCAGGTGGTGACTGCCGCCAGCAGGGTGCCCAGCAGGCTCACCGCGGCGCCGCCTATCTGTTCGCGCATCAGGATCGCGTAATCGACACCGATGGCGGTGACCAGCAACAGACCGAACAGACCGAACAGGGTCAGTGGCTGGCCCAGCCAGCCGAGGCTCGCCAGGCTGCACAGCGCCGCCAACAACGGCAGGGCGACGACGCGAAGGGCGCCGCCGACACCGAACGGCCAGGTCAATAACAGCAAGATGAGCACGCAGGAGGCCAGTTTCAATTCGGCGGCGCTGACTTGCGTGGCGGCAAAGACCCGGTTCAGGTCCCCCAGACGATCGACCAGTTGTACGCCGGGCAGATCCAGCGTCTGCACCCTGAGCAGCGCTGCATCATTCAAGCCTTGCAGGCTGACCACCGCCGCCACGCCCTCCGCCGTCGGGCCGAGCCAGAGTGTGCGGTACGGTTCGGCCAGGGGGCCGGCCAGTGCGGTATCGATGTCGGTCACCGGCAAGGCCTGCAATTGCGTCAGTTCGGCTTGCAGTGCGGCGACCGGCACTCCCAGGTCCAGCAGCGGTTGCCAGAACGCCGGCAACCGGGCCAGGGCGTCACGCACTTTCTGCTGTTCGGCGGGCGGGCTGACCAGTTGGTTCAGCGACAGGTAGCCCTCCAGCTTCTCCAGGCCAATCAACTGCTCCAGCCGCTCGTTGAGCACCGTCTGACGTTCCAGCAGGTGTGACTGATTATCGGCGCGGATCAGGAAGAATTGGCTGGTGGGTTGGAAGCCGGTGATACGGGCGATGGCCTGGGCTTCGTCGGTCAACTGCTCAGGCGTGCCGATCCATTGGCGAATGTCGTTTTTCGTGGTCAGTTGCCAGAGGCCGCCGGCGCAGAAGATCAGCAAGAGCCCTAACAAGACCGGTGTTCGCACCCGCGCCAGCAACGCTTCGCGCGCCCTGAGCAGGTGTTCGCACAGCCGCAGCGGCCACTGGGCCGGGTGTAAGTCCACGCCCTTGAGCAGTGCCGGCAAGAGACAAACCGCTGTCAGGTAAGCACCGATCAAACCGGCGGCGGAAAAGATCGCGATCTGGGTCAGGGCCGGGAACGGCGTCCAGGCCAGGGCCAGGTAGCCGATGCAGGTGGTCGCCAGGCTCAGGCTCAGTCCCGGCAGGGTCAGGCGTAGGGCCGACCAACTGCGCCACGGTTTGAGGCTCCAGCTTTTGGACAGGTAGTGCAGCGGATAATCCACCGCCACACCGATCAGGCTGGAACCCAGCACCAGGGTCATGACATGCATGCGACCGAACAGCGCCACGCAGGCCACCGCGCCGAACAGGATACCCACCAGTACCGGCACGAATGCCAGCCACGCTCGCAAGCGTCGGAAGGCCAGCAACAGCAACAGCAAAATGCCGATTGTCGCCCCGCCGCCCACCCAGGTGATTTCCCGCGAAGCCTGTTGTTGGCCACTGGCGGCGTACAGCAGGCCGCTGGCCGCCAGCAATTGCCCTTGGGCCAGGCCCGCCTGATCACGGCTGCGTTGCAGCAGGTCGGCCACTTGCAGCGGCAGGTCCATGTCGAAAGCGTTGCCATGGGTGCGGGCCCGCAGCATCACCCAGTTTTTGCCGTCGGCTTCGGCAATCAGCGCGCCGCTGCCCACGTCCAGCTGTATCGCACCGCGTTGGGGCTGGCTGTTCTGGATGCGCCCGGTCAGGCCCAGCCAGTCGTCCTGGCTCGGCACCAGGCTGAAGCCGCTGAACGGATCGAAGAGCGCCTGCACCCGTTGCTGGATGAAGGCCTGGGGCTGATCGATCAATTGTTGCCGATCCGCGGCCGAGAGCATTGCCAGTCGCCCCTTGAGCAATTGCGCGCGCAAGGCCGGCAGATCGGCCTGCAACGTCCACTGGACCTTGTCGAACAAACCGCTGGCTTGCCATTGCTCGCCAAGGGTTTGCGCCAAAGCGATCGCCTGTTGGCGCTCGGTGTGCCCGACCAGTAGTAGCACCTCGCGGTTGAGGGGTTCTTGCATGCGTTGTTCGGCGATGAGTTCAAGCGCATCAGGAGCGGTACCGGGCACCAGCTCCATGAGGTTGGCCGACAGCGGCGCGCCATTGCGCCACTGCCAACCGGCCAGCGCCATCACCGCCAACAGCAGAATCAGGAACAGTCGCGGCAGCTTGTGTTCACTCGGCAAAGTCATGTTGCTCCGCTTCGCTCAAGGCTTTCGCGCTGGTGCTGTTTTGCATGCGCAGCACGGTACGGTCACCCTGGGTTTCCAGCAGTTCGATACGCTGCACCAGTTCGCCGCCATCGATGTTGATCTGGTTGAAGATTTGTTTGAGCAGCACCGAGCGCGGGGTCAAGGTGAGCTTCCACTGCTGCGGTTGGCCCGACAGACTGAGGTCGAAGTCCCGTTGCAGGCCGCTGCTGTCGCCCTGTAACACCGCAAGGAACAACCGATTCTGTTCGGCGCCGGCACTCTTGTTCGGCAGTGTCTGCCAGGTGCCGCCATCGCGCCGGGCGATTCCCTGGGGGGTGATGCGGTAATCCTGCTGCAGCGGGGTTTGCAGCAGCCACAGCAGGCCATGGTTTTTTGCCAATACGAAACGGCCCTTGCTGGTGAGCGGCTGGGGCAGGGCGCGCAGGTGTTTTTCCTGGATGAACTGGCCGTGGATCACGTCCGGGCGCGCCAGTTGTTCGCTCAACTGTTGCAAGTCGAACGCCTGGGCAAAGGGCGCCAAGCCCCACAGCAGCCAGATGAACAGGCGTTTCACGGTAGTTTCCTCTCGACGGCTTGGACAAAGACCCGCGGCGAGGCCAGCAGCATTTCGCGACTCGCGACGTCCACCGCCACTTGCACCGAGCTGGCGCGGGTCAGACGTTCACCCGTGGCTGCGTCGCTGATCAGGTAATTGATCTTCAGGCGGTTCTCCCATTCCACCAGGCTGGCGCGCACGGTCAGGGTCTGACCGAACACGGCGCTGCGCACGTAGCGCAGTTGCAGGTCGATCACCGGCCACGCATAGCCGGATGCGAGCATGTCGTTGTAGTTGTGGCCGATCAGGTCGAGCAAGGCGCAGCGGGCCACTTCCAGGTACTTGACGTAATGACCGTGCCAGACCACGTTCATCGAATCGACATCGAAAAACGGCACCACGATCTGCGTTTCGACGTGCAACACCCCTTGGCTACGCATGCAGCCTCCAGTGTTGTTCGGCGATGCGTTGCAGGCACAGGCGCAATTCGCCTTCCAGGGCGCGATCCTCGATGACTGGCGGGAAATCCACGGCCAGCTGTTCGTGCATGTCGGCCAAGGCCGGCGGCAGCGGTCGGGCATCTTCGGCACGGCTGCGCAGCCACACGCCCTGGTTGGCGGCCAGCAGCGTCGCGGCGGCCACTTGTTCGGTCAGTTCCAGCACGCGGATCGCATCCCGGGCAGCGATGGTGCCCATGCTCACTTTGTCCTGGTTGTGGCATTCGGTGGAGCGCGAGAACACGCTGGCCGGCATGGTGTTTTTCAAGGCTTCGGCGGTCCAGGCGCTGGTGCCGATCTGCACCGCCTTGAAGCCATGGTTGAGCATCGCTCGCTCGGCGCTGGCGCCGGACAGGTTGCTCGGCAAGCCGTGGTTGTAGCGTTCGTCGACCAATAGCGCGAGCTGGCGGTCCAGCAGATCGGCGACGTTGGCCACCAGGTTCTTGAGGCTGTCCATGGCAAAGGCGATATGCCCGCCGTAGAAATGCCCGCCGTGCAGTACGCGCTCGGCTTCGGCGTCGATGATCGGGTTGTCGTTGGCGCTGTTGAGCTCGATTTCGATGAATGAACGCAACCAGTTCAGACTGTCGGCCAGCACGCCGAGCACGTGGGGGGCGCAGCGCAGGGAGTAGCGATCCTGCAGGCGATGCAGCGGCGCGGTGGGTGCGTCGATCGCCAGGTCCTTGCGCAGCCACGCGGCCACTTGCATTTGCCCCGGATGCGGCTTGGCGGCGAACAGGCGCTCGTCGAAGTGCTCCGGGTTGCCTTGCAGCGCGACCACGTTCAGCGCGGTGATGCGGGTTGCCAGTTGCAACAGGTAGTCGGCGCGGGCGAAGGCCAGGCAGGCCAGGCCGGTCATCACGGCGGTGCCATTCATCAGCGCGAGGGCTTCCTTGGGCCGCAGCACCAACGGAGTCCAACCGAGTTCGCGGTGCACATCGGCGGCCAGGCGGCGTTCGCCAGCGAACATCACTTCCCGCTCGCCGGAGAGGGTGGCGGCGACGTAAGACAGGGGCGTCAGGTCCCCGCTGGCGCCCACCGAGCCTTCTTCCGGAATCAGCGGCAGGATGTCATGTTCGAGAAAGGCCTGGAGCCGCTCCAGCAGTTCCACGCGCACCCCGGACACGCCGTGGCACAGCGACTGCAAACGCGCGGCCAGCACGGCGCGGGTGGCCTGCGGGTCCAGCAGTTTGCCCAGGCCGCAACCGTGGAACGTATACAAGTGACGGGGCAGGGCCTCGACGTGGTGCAACGGCACGGCCACCACGCAGGAGTCGCCGTAACCGGTGGTCACGCCGTAGATCACGCCTTCCTTGTCCAGCAAAGAGTCGAGGAATTGCGCACCCTTGGCGATGCGCTGGCGGAATGCCGGATCATCCTGCAACCGCGTCTGCACCTGACGATTGGCCAGGGCCAGTACGTCCTCGATGCGCAAGGGGCGTTCGCCGAAGGTTACCGGCTCAAGAGTGGGCATCGTCATCGGTCTTCCAGAAAGGGTAAAAGTTGAACCACTGTTGCGGTGCCTGGAGGCAATAGTGCGCCAGGCGCTGGGCGTAGAGGCCGGCCCAATGGGTGATGACCTGCTCGCGGTCGCTGCGTTTCCACACCACGGCCTCGGCGAAGGGTTCGAGGGTGACCCGATAGCGTCCCTCGTGCTTGAGGCACATCAGCAGGTTGATCGGGCATTTGAGCAGCCCGGCCAGCAGCCAGGGCCCTTGGGGAAATGCCGCCGGGCGACCCATGAAGTCCACGGTCACAGTGCGTGCGCCGTGCAGCGGTATGCGGTCGCCGGCTATCGACAGCCACTCGCCGCGTTCCAGGCGTTCGCTCAGTTGCAGCATGATCACCGGGTCCAGCTCGCTGACCTGGATCAGCCGCAGATGCGTGGCGCCGGCTTCCCCCAGCAAACGATTGAACTGTTCGGCATGCTTGGTGTGCACCAGCACGTTCATGGTCACTTTCTCGCCCAGCTCGGCCAGGGCCCGGCACATTTCCAGGTTGCCCAGGTGTGCGCCCACCAGCATCTGCCCACGGCCGTCGCGCAAGTGATTGCGCAGCAATGCCGGATCGACGATTTCGATCTGTTCCAGGCTCAGCTTGCCGTTCCAGACGTCGAGCTTGTCCAGCAGGGAGTCGGCAAACGCCATGAACTGCCCGAATACTCGCCAATGGCTTGGGCGCAGCTCGGTGCGGCCGCTCCAGTCGGCCAGGCGCTGCTGGTATTGCCAGGCTGCCTGCCGGGCGCTGCGGCCGAAAATGAAGAAGTACAGGACGATGCCGTAGAGCAACGGGCTCAATAAGCGGCGGCCCAACACCTTGGCGGCGAACGCGGTGAGTTTCATCAGCCAGAAACTGCCGCGCTCCTGGCGGTCGGCCCAGTGCTGCTTGTCTGTCTCAAGGCTCATGTTCGCCACCGTCGCCAGAGAATCAGGGGGGAGCGCACCAGCATGCCGAAGAACAACCGGGTGTGCATGCTGGAAATCAGTACGTTGTCGTGGAACAGGCGAAAGTGCGAAACCCCGTCCAAGGGGTAGTGAACCCGGGTACGCAACCAGCGCATCGGTTGATTGCGCCAGGCCAGGCGCACCAGGATGTCGGAGTCGAAATCCATGCGCTTGCCAATGTTCGCCGAATTGATCAGCGTCAGGACCGGTGGCAGGGGGTAGACCCGAAACCCGCACATCGAGTCGCGGATTTGCAGGGACAGGCTGTTGATCCAGACCATGACATGCGTCAGGTAGCGTGCATACAAGCGGCCTTTGGGCACACTCTCATCGTATTGGGGATAACCGCAGATCACCGCCTCCGGGTGAGCGCGGGATTGCTCGATGAAGTTCCTTACGTCGCCAAGATCGTGTTGCCCGTCGGCATCGACCTGCAGGGCGTGGCTGAAGCCCAGGCGCGACGCTTCCCGCAGACCGGTCATCACCGCGCCACCCTTGCCTTGATTGACCGCCAGCCTGACCAGATGAACCTGCTCGCCCTCGGCCAGCTGCTCCAATACCGCCGCGCAGGCCGGGCTGCTGGCGTCGTCCACCAGCACGCAGGGCAAGCCGTTGGCGAGCAGTGCCTGCACCACGGTCGCGACGGCGGTTTCGTGGTTGTAGACCGGGATGACGGCGCAGGGGTTATGCATAATTTCCGTCCTGCCCCATTCCATTGTGGCGAGGGGATTTATCCCCGCTCGAGTGCGAAGCGCTCGTCATCGGGCGGTGTCGTTGCGCAGCTTTTGTGGTTGCTTCGCAACCCAGCGGGGATAAATCCCCTCGCCACAACGGAGCGGTGTTTTTGCATGAATCAATCATCGGCCACCCCCAGGACAATCCGCCCACTCGAACAGGCCGCCGTGTCATTGCGATAAGCGAAGTACAGCTTGCCGCGCTCGCGGTCGAAACGCAGGTGCAGTTGGATTTCATCGCCGGGGCGCATCAGTTGCTGGAACTTCAGCACTTCCATGCCGACGAACCGCGGCGGCAGGTCCATCAGTTGTCGGCCCAGGCTCAAGGCCCAGTCGACCTGCACCACGCCGGGGAGGACCGGTGCGGTGGGAAAGTGGCCGCTGAAATACGCCAGGTCCGGGGGCACCAGCAGTTGCAGGCTCCATTGCCCGTCGGTTTCGACCTGTTCGAGCACTTGCGGGGCTTTGGGGCGCGCAGCCATCAGCAGGGCTTCGACTTCGGCCTGGGGCAGCTTGCCTTGGGCGTTGAGCGGCAACTGCCGCAGCCAGCGCCAGCGCCGAGGCAAGGCGAGGGTTTCGCAGTGTTCGCTCAAGTGACGGCGCAAGGCCTCGGTCACGGCGCGTCGACCCAGGTTGCGCAAGGCGTGCAGGCCGCTTTCGCTCAGCACCAGCAGCGCCCCGAGGGAGGCGCGGTTTTCCTGGACCACCCCCAGTCGGGCTTCGCTGACCCAGTCGTGGGCGATCAACGCCTGTTCCAGCATGGGCAGGGAGATGCGTTTCTCTTCAAGCTTGACGATGCGATCCAGCCGCCCGAGCAGTTCGAAGCGTCCATCCCCGGCGATCCGCGCCGCGTCGGCGGTGTGTTCCACATGGCCGGCCGGCAGATAAGGCGAGGCGATCAGCAAGGCGCCGTCACTGTCCTGGCTCAGCTTTACGTCGGCGAAGGGCTGCCATAAGCCTGCGCCCTGACGCCAGGCGATGCCGCCGGTTTCCGAACTGCCAAAGATTTCCGTCGGCCATTGCCCCAGCCGCTGGTGCAGGCTTTGGGCGGCCTCGGTCGGCAAGGCACCACCGGAGGAGAATACCCGGCGTACGCAGCTCAAGGCTGGCCAGTCGAGGTTATCGCCCATGCGCTTGAGCAAGGCCGGGCTGGCGACCCAGGCAAAAGCCGGGTACTGACGGCTGGCGCGTTGCAGGTCTTCGGGAAAAGCCAGTTGCCGGCGCACGAATGTACGCCCGGCACACAGCGGCCACAGCACCCGAAACAGCAGGCCATAGATGTGCTGGGTGGCGACGCTGCCGATCACGCAGGCCGGGCCCAGGTCGGTGCCCCACAATTGTTCCAGGGCCTGGACTTCGTTGCTCAACTGACGCAGATTTTTCTCGATGCGCTTGGGCTCGCCGCTTGACCCGGAGGTGCACAGGCTCAGCCAGCACTGATCGAGGTCCAGTTCAGTGGCCTCAAGGGGGGCTTGTCGCAGGTCGTCGAGACGGATGTCCGTGGGTTGATCGGTCAACCACAGGTCGACGTCCGCCGACCAGCGCTGGCGGGTCTGGGCTTGCAGGTCGGCCGGGAGCAGGACGCTGGCCCCGGCGCGCCAGGCACCGAGCAGGGCCACCGCCAGGTCGGCGGCGTCTTCCAGGTGCACCGCTATGCGCCGTACGCCGCGGGCCTGCAGACCGGCGGCCAGGCCCAGCGCCGCGTCCCGCAGTTGCGAGTGGCTCAGCGCCGGGTCGACGGCCACAGCACGGTCCGGCTGGGCGCTGAGCAACATCTGCTCAAGTGTTATCCAATTCATGGGCGGCCTCTTACCCGTTGTCGTATAAGCCATTCAATGGCAAACAGCAGCCCCATCAATCCGTAGGAAATCAGGCCGGTGTACAACATCCACCAGCTCAGCGGCGCCCAGAGGGTGAGGGCGGCGGCGAGCAAGCCGTTACACAGGAAAAACACACTCCAGACCACCGTGACCTGGCGGGTATACACCACCGCGTTGGCCGGTAGCTGCGGTTCGCGCAGGCGCGCCAGGCGCTCGACCATCGGCGGACCGTATTTCAGACTCAGGGCGAACAGCCCGAGCATGAAGGCGCTGATCAGCACCGGATACCAGCGCAGCAGGAGCGGGCTGTCGAACAGCGCGAGCAAAACACTGAAGGTAATTGCCGTAACCGCCATCCAGCGGCTGCCGGGCCCGCTTTTACCGAGCAATGCCCGGGCCAGCCACAGGCTACCCAGCAGCAGGCCGAACTGCCATGGGGCGAAATGCTCCATGCCGAAATACACCGCAAAGGGGTACAGCAGGCCCACCAGCAGCAGGCCGAGGCCAATCAGCCGGGTCATGCGGCCGGTTGAACCAGTCGATAGACCGCCTCGACCACGTCGTTGACGGTGCGCACCGACTTGAACTCTTCGGCGGCGATCTTCTTGCCGGTCTGGCGCTTGATGTGGTCGATCAGGTCGACCGCGTCGATGCTGTCGATTTCCAGGTCCTGGTACAGGTTCGACTCCAGCGTCACGCGCTCAGGGTCCAGCTCGAAAAGCTCGACCAGAGCATCGCGCAGGGTATTGAAAATGTCGTCACGAGTTTGCATGGTCCGGTCTCAGGCTACGCGATTTGCAGTGACGAAGGCCGCAAGGCTTGCCACATTGCTGAAATGGTTGCGGGTGTCCTTGGCGTCGGCATCGATCTTGATCCCGTACTCCCTCTGGATCGCCAGGCCCAGCTCCAGGGCATCCACCGAGTCCAGGCCCAGGCCTTCGCCGAACAGGGTCTGATGGTCGCCGATATCGTCGGTGCTGATGTCCTCCAGGCCGAGGGCGTCGATGATCAGCTGTTTGATGTCATGGTGCAGATCGCTCATCTTCGGCGAGCTCCTTGATGTAATAGTGATGCAGAAAATCGTTGAGCCTGCGCGAAGCCTGCGGCGCAGGGCCGAGCGCGGCGAACGCCTGTGGATCTATATCGGCCCCCACGTGGAAACTGAAGTGCACGCGGCGCTGAGGGATGCGATACCAGGGTTCGGCCTTGGTCAAGGTGGTGGGGCTGACCTTGATGGTCACCGGAGTGAGGATTTTCGCACCTCGCAGCGCGATGGCCGCTGCGCCCCGATGAAAGGCCGGTGGTTGGCCTGGCCGAGTACGGGTGCCTTCGGGGAACACGATCAGGCTCTGGCCGTCCTGCAGGGCGTCGCTGGCGGCATCAAGCATGTCCATGCTGCCGTCGTTGCTGATGTATTGGGTCGAACGCAGCGGGCCGCGGGTGAAGGGGTTTTCCCACAGGCTCTGCTTGACCACGCAGTTGGCGTCGCGCACCAGGCCGATCAGGAACACCACGTCGATCAGCGACGGATGGTTGGCGATGATCATTTGCCCGGGGCGACCGAGTTTCTCCGCGCCGTCGATCTGATAGGTGAGCACGCCGGTGCGGGCCATGAAACGGATAAAGAACCAGAACAGTCGCCCCACAGTGCGGCGGGCTCGCAGGCGGTGGGCCTGGGCGTCGCCGGGCAGCCAGGCCAGCAATGGAAACACCAGCAATCGCAGGCACAGCCCGCCTAGCCCGAACAGGACGAAGCTTGCCGCAGTCGCGATCAGGCGCCAGTAGTAGGCGTCGCGATGTTTGCCGTTCACCGGTTGCGTTGCCAGGTCCATACACGATTCTTCCAGGCATGTTGGCAGGTGGATAGGTTGTTCAGCAGCGTACGCAACAAACCCAGGGCATGGGGCCAGTCGCTGGCGGGCCTTTGATCGGCCTGGGTGGACAGGTCCAGTTGCCAATCGTCGCCTGGAGTCAACAGCAAGCCCACTGCATAGGGGAAGGGCACATCGTTGACCCAGGGAGCGTAGACCTGGGGCGGCTGCTCTTCGGTGATCACCAGCAGCACCGCCGCCGCTCCCTCGTTCAGCAGCGCAACGGCTTCCAGGATCCCGTGTTCCAGCCCGTCGCCCGTGGCCGCCAGGGCGGTCATTTCGCTGGTTTCGCCGCGCAGGATCGACCACAGGCCGATCACGGCGTTATGCACCGACAGGCTGAATTGAGTCGGCGATAACGGTTGGTTGGCTGCCAGGTCCTTGAGAATCTCAAAAGTACGCGGGGTTTCGCCGTGACGGGAAATAAAGACCAACGGCAGGTTCGACCGGCCTTCGGCCAGCGGCCAGCCCACGCTGAAGGCCATCCGCGCCAGGCGACTGAGGCGACGGCGCTGCATGGCCGGCAGAAACGAAACGTCAGGGGCGGCATCGCTGGCGGGCAACACGACCGGCTGTCGGCTCCATGCCTGCCAGTCGTCCACGCTTTCGAGCCCAGGGGCCCACGCGCGCCATTGGGCGATGTTGAAATTGATCACAAATACACCCCACCCCTGCGGGCTTTTATTGTCACGGTTCAGTGGTTTGACCCGCGTCCAACCCTGCATGGTCTTGCGACCCAAGTGGCGCGCATTATCAGGGTGCGGTTGGCTTGTAGCAAATGCTGGTTACATTTTGCTCAGCGAAATGTACCGGTTCGTTCGTCCAGGCGCAGACAAGAGCCATTGTCGCGATTATGACGAGTATGTCTGTCGGACGTTTCTGTCACTCTCGCGCCAAGTTGATGCTTCAGGGGTGGAAAAAACCTCCGGCGTCGTAGTCCATCCGCAGCGAAGGTAGCGAAGGGGTATCGAGGCCTACTACACTCGGGAATCTTTGATACACGGAGGTTTTGACATGCGGCGCGTGGTATTCAATCAGAAAGGTGGCGTGGGCAAGTCCAGCATCGCCTGCAATCTGGCAGCGGTCAGTGCCAGCGAGGGGTATCGCACGCTGTTGGTGGACCTGGATGCCCAGGCCAATTCGACTCAATACTTGACGGGCCTTACCGGCGACGACATCCCCATGGGTATCGCCGATTTCTTCAAGCAAACCCTGTCGTCCGGGCCCTTCTCGAAAAAGAACAAGGTGGATATCTACGAAACACCGTTCGACAACCTGCACGTCATCACTGCCACCGCCGAGCTGACGGATCTGCAACCCAAGCTTGAGGCGAAACACAAGATCAACAAACTGCGCAAGTTGCTCGAAGAGCTGGGCGAGGATTACGACCGGATCTATCTGGATACCCCGCCCGCCTTGAACTTCTATGCGGTTTCGGCACTGATCGCCGCTGATCGTGTGCTGATTCCCTTCGATTGCGACAGCTTTTCACGTCAGGCGTTGTACGGTCTGTTGGCGGAAATAGAAGAGCTCAAGGACGACCACAACGAAGGGCTCGAAGTCGAAGGCATCGTCGTCAATCAGTTCCAGGCGCGGGCCAGCCTGCCGCAGCAGATCCTTGACGAACTCATTGCCGAAGGCTTGCCGGTTTTGCCGGTGTACCTGAGCAGTTCGGTGCGCATGCGAGAATCCCATCAGGCGAGCTTGCCCCTGATCCATCTGGACCCGCGGCACAAGCTGACCCAGCAGTTCATGGAGTTGCATAGCTTGCTGGAAAGCGCCTGATTGACTGGCGTATACAAGTCCACTGTGGGAGCGAGCCTGCTCGCGATTGCGGTGGCACATTCAACATAGAGGTAGCCAGGCAGTCCGCTATCGCGAGCAGGCTCGCTCCCACAGTGCTGAGGTCAAATCCCCTGGCCGCGCAACCAACTCATCAACTGCGGCAACGGCAATGCCCCGCTCTGGCGCGCCACTTCGCGGCCGTCCTTGAACAGGATCAGGCTGGGTATCGAGCGGATCCCCAGCTGTGCCGATAGCTGCTGGTTGGCTTCGCTGTCGAGCTTGGCCAGGCGGCATTTACCCACCAGTTGCGTGGCGGCCTGTTCGAACACGGGCGCGAAGGATTTGCATGGCCCGCACCAATCGGCCCACACATCCACCAGTAACGGCAGGTCACCCTTTATCTGGCTGGCGTAGTCGCCTTGCTTGAGTTCGAACGGTTTGCTCAACAGCACCTGGGCCTTGCAGCGCCCGCACTTGGGCTCATCGCCCAGGCGTTCGGCGGGGATGCGGTTGAGCCCGTTGCAGTGGGGGCAGGGGATCAGCATTGGGACAACTCCAGAAAAGATCATTGGTAAAGATTTGACCACCGTGTAGAGCACACCGCAAACACTTGTGGGAGCGAGCCTGCTCGCGATTGCGGCCTGACAGTCAATACGTCATTGACTGTCCTGCCGTCATCGCGAGCGGGCTCGCTCCCACAGGGGTTACGCGTTGCCGGTTACTTCGCGCTGGTCAGCGTGTTGTAGCTGGTCATCAGGTTGCGGTAGTCCGGGATGTGGTTGGAGAACAAGGTCGCCAGCCCTTCCACATCGTTGCGCCAGTCGCGGTGCAGTTCGCAGGCCAGACCGAACCAGGTCATCAATTGCGCGCCCGAGGAGGACATGCGGTCCCAGGCCGATTGACGGGTCAGCTCGTTGAAGGTGCCAGAGGCATCGGTGACCACGAACACCTCGAAACCTTCGGCCAGGGCCGACAGTGCCGGGAAGGCTACACAGACTTCCGTGACGACGCCGGCGATGATCAGTTGCTTCTTGCCGGTGGCTTTGATCGCCTTGACGAAATCTTCGTTGTCCCAGGCGTTGATCTGGCCGGGACGGGCGATGTACGGCGCGTCCGGGAACAGGCTCTTGAGCTCGGGCATCAACGGGCCGTTGGGGCCGGTTTCGAAACTGGTGGTGAGGATGGTCGGCAGCTCGAAGTATTTGGCCAGGTCGGCCAGGGCCAGCACGTTGTTCTTGAAGCGGTCCGGGTCGATGTCACGCACCAGCGACAGCAGGCCAGCCTGGTGGTCCACCAGCAGAACGGCGGCGTTATCTTTGTCGAGACGCTTGTAGGAAGTGGTCATGGCGTTAGTCCTCTAAGTTTTGGCTGCCGAACGGTTCGGCGTGGTTAAAGTTTTCAGTGTTGGTGTGTTGCTAAGCGATGGACATAGATTAAAACTGGCACCTTTGATGCGCTAGACTGCAAAAATCAGCCTTAGCGTTCTATTTGGAGAACGATCATCGAAGACCTCAACACGCTTTACTACTTCACCCAAGTGGTCGAGCACGGCGGTTTCGCCGCCGCCGGCCGAGCGCTGGACATGCCCAAATCGAAGCTCAGCCGGCGCATTGCCCAACTGGAAGAACGCCTTGGGGTGCGGTTGATCCATCGCTCCAGTCGTCATTGCTCGTTGACGGAGATCGGCCAGGCCTACTACCAGCGCTGCCTGGCGATGCGGGTCGAGGCCGAGAGCGCGGCCGAAGTGATCGAGCGCAACCGCTCCGAGCCCCAGGGCCTGGTGCGTATCAGTTGCCCGACAGCGTTGCTCAACAGCTGGGTCGGGCCGATGCTGACCCGCTACATGCTCAAGTACCCACGGGTGGAGTTGTTCATTGAGAGCACCAACCGCCGGGTCGACCTGATCCATGAGGGGTTCGATATCGCGTTGCGGGTACGTTTTCCGCCGCTGGAAAACACCGACATGGTCATGAAAGTACTGGGCAACAGCACCCAGTGCCTGGTAGGCAGCCCGGCCTACCGCGAGCGCCTGTCCTCACCCGCTTCACCGGCAGACCTGCACGGTTTGCCGAGCGTGCACTGGGGGGCGGCGCAGCGTGAATACCAGTGGGAATTGTTCGGCCCGGACGGCGCCAGCGCGTTGATTCGCCATGAACCACGCATGGTCACCGATGACCTGCTGGCCCTGCGTCACGCGGTACTGGCGGGTATCGGCATCGCTCACCTGCCCGCCGTGGTGGTGCGCGAAGACCTGGCTGCTGGCCGGCTGGTGGAATTGGTGCCGGGCTGGACGCCCAAGTGCGGGATCGTCCATGCGATCTTCGCCTCCCGGCGCGGGTTGCTGCCGTCGGTGCGCACGCTGATTGATTTTCTGGCCGAAGAATTCAGCCAGAGTGATATGGCGTAGGGCGCAGGCAGCATTACCACCGGATTTCCCTTGTGGGAGCGGACTCACGATCCAGGCATTTTCCCAGGACATTTATCAAGACTGCCATTCATCAGGTGCGCCGCACTGAAAACGCCCCAGGCCCTCAAAAAACACACAGCACCTGTTCGCAACCCAGGAGGCCCCATGAGCAATCCTCAAGACCCAACCATCCCCCAGGCACCCACCAACCCTAACGACGACGGCTTCGTACTCGGCACCGCCGGCCGCGACGAAGACCCGAACGCCGCCCCGTCCTACGCCATCGACCGTCGCCACGAACGGGATGAACTGACTCCCGAAGACGCCCGCGGCATGCCCGGCTACCCCGAGAAAAAACCGCCGGCCAAACCGGCTGGTGAAGCAGAGAGTGGCGAGGCAGAACCGGGCATCGAGACGCCTGAGCAGGGCAACGATAAGGTGGGGTGAGCAAGGCTCACATCCGCTCACATTTTTGCCGAAGTCTTGAAGCCTTGAGTGACTAGGCTAAAAAAACACTTCGGCAACCTTCTGTCTATTTGGCTCTATCGCAATTTGCGATGCGTCCGATCTGTGTTTAACTCCTCCATAGCAAAATGCGATAAGGACATTGCATGCATGTGATCACTGAGAAGCGCATCTGGGAGGCCAAGGAAAAATGGCCGCGCTGCGCCAATTCGCTGGATCAATGGTATCGGCTTATCAAACGCAACAGCCCGGCTGACTTCGCTGCGATGAAATCCATTTTTCCCGCAACCGACAAGGTCGGTCCGCTACATGTGTTCGATATTGGTGGCAATAAATTGCGACTGATTGCCGTGGTTCGCTATCGGCCTCAGCGCTTGTACATCAAATGCGTGCTGGATCATCAGGAATACGACAGAGGCAAGTGGAAGGAGGAAAAGGGATGAGTGCACTAATCGAACAAGTCGCCGCCCATTGGGAGTTTGTGTCGCCCCTGCTGCGCAAACCCAGGAACGAGGAGGACTACGACCGGTTGGTCGCAGCTCTCGATGAATTGCTGGAATTGATTGGTGAAGACGAAGCCCATCCCCTTATGAGCCTGGTGGACATCATCGGCGAATGGATCGAGGCTTGGGATCACCAACATCGGCCAATGCCCAAGGCCAGCGGCGTCGAGACACTTCGCTACCTGATGCGCGAGCATGGGATGAGCCAGAGCGACTTGCCGGGCGTCGGCACCCAGTCGGTGGTATCGGAGGTGTTGAGCGGCAAGCGCCAGCTCAATTTGAGGCAGATCCGCTGGCTGGCGGGGCGCTTCGGCGTGTCGGTTGAAACCTTTATTTGACGTTTCCCTGTGGGAGCAAAGCTTGCTCGCGATACAGGCTCCTCGGTTTATGGGGAAGACCGAGTTGCTTTCATCGCGGGCAAGCCTTGCTCCCACATGCCTTGCCCTCGCAGGACTGAAGGTTTTACGACGAACAACTGATCTCCAGATGTTTGCCCCACTCCGGCGGGCGTTGCGCGTAGCTGTCCATGCCCGGCTGTTCTTCGAACGGCCTGCTCAGCACCGTGTGCAGGCGGCGGACTTCTTCGTAGTCGCCTGCCTCGGCGGCGTCGATGGCTTTCTGCGCCAGGTAGTTGCGCAGCACATACAGTGGGTTCACCGCGTGCATGCGGACGCGACGCAGGTCTTGATCGACAGGGCCTTCGCGGCTGACGCGGGCAACGTATAGCTCGCCCCAGGCGTCGAAGCCCTTGAGGTCGACGAAGTCATCGCGCAGGGCGGCGACGGCCTGTTCGGGGGACTGATCGCCTAGCCGGCGGAAGAACAGGCTGTAGTCGACGCCGCTGTTTTGCATCAATTGCAGCAGGCGCTCCACCAGGTTCTGGTCATCCTCCTCGGCGCTGGTCAGGCCCAGGCGGCGGCGCATCAGGTCCAGGTAGTGGGCCTGGTACAGCGGCAAATACAAACCGAGTGTTTCACGCAGGGCCTCGACGCTGATGAACGGCGTCAGGGCCTGGGCCAGTGCGCTGAGGTTCCATTGGCCGATTGGCACCTGGTTGCTGAACGAGTAGCGGCCCTGGTCGTCGGAGTGGTTGCAGATGAAGTTGGCGTCGAAGTCGTCGAGGAAGGCGAACGGCCCGAAATCGAAGGTGATGCCCAGGATCGACATGTTGTCGGTGTTCATCACACCGTGGCAGAAGCCGTAGGCTTGCCATTTGGCGATCAGTTCGGCGTTGCGCTCGACGATTTCGCGGAACATCGCCAGGTACGGCTCCGGTTGTTCGCGGCACTCGGCAAAGTGCATGTTCAGCACATGCTCCGCGAGGGTGGCATGCAACTCGGGCTTTTTGGTGTAGTAGAAGTATTCGAAATGCCCGAAGCGCACATGGCTCGGCGCCATCCGCAACACCATGGCGGCGCGCTCCTGCTTTTCGCGCCATACCGGGGTGTCGGAACCGATCACGCATAAGGCCCGCGTGGTGGGTATGCCCAGGGCGTGCAGCGCTTCGGACGCCAGGAACTCGCGGATCGAGGAGCGCAATACCGCCCGTCCATCGCCCATGCGTGAGAACGGTGTCTGGCCGGCACCCTTGAGGTGCAGGTCCCAGTGGTCCCCGGCCTCGTTGTATACCTCCCCCAGTAGCAACCCGCGGCCGTCCCCCAGTTGTGGGTTGTAATGGCCGAACTGGTGCCCCGAATACACCATCGCCCGGGGCTCGGTTTCAGCCCACAGCTTGTGTCCGCCGAACAGCTCGGCGAACAGCGGCGCCTGGGCTTCGACCGGGTCCAGGTCCAGCAATGCCATGGCTTGGTCGCTGGCAACGACCAGCCGGGGATTGTCGATAGGCTCGGGTAGCACGTGGGCCGAGAAACCGTCGCCAAGACGGGCGAAGCGGTTATCGAAGGTCAATGTTTCCAGGGTTTTCATGGCCGTCTCCGGCGCGATGCCCGCAGGCTTCGCGCGATCAGTCGAGGGTGGCTGCCGGCGGCTCTGGCAAGGACTTGGGCCCTGGCGTGAGGGGAGGCTCAGGCGTCGCGGTTTTGTCTCCAGGCAAGACAGGTGTCAGCTTGTATTCGAGGCCTTGAAGATTTTTCAAGGAAACTTCTACCTGCCGGAACGCAATGCTGATGTTCTGCTTCTTGAATTCGCGACTGATGAACCGGTTGATCTCGTCCAGCACAGGATTGCGGTCACCCAGGTCGCGCACATGCATGCGCAGCTCATGGTCCAGGGTACTCTCCCCGAAGTTGAGGAAGTACACGAGTGGTTCTGGTTCTTTCAGCACGCGCGGGTTCTCGCGGGCAGCCTTGAGCAGCAGTTCCTTGACCAGATCAAGGTCTGATCCGTAGTCGACACCCAGCTTGAGGGTTACTCGGGTGACGGTGTCGGTCAGCGACCAGTTGATCAACTGTCCGGTGATGAACGTTTTGTTCGGAACGATGATGTCTTTACGGTCGAAGTCGGTGATGGTGGTGGCACGGATACGGATCTTGCTGACCGTGCCCGACAGGTTGCCAATGGTGATGGTGTCGCCGATCCGCACCGGACGTTCGAACAGGATCATGATCCCGGAGATGAAGTTGGCGAAGATTTCCTGCATGCCGAAGCCCAGGCCGACTGAGAGCGCGGCCACCAGCCATTGCAGCTTGTCCCAGCTCACGCCCAGGGTGGACAGTGTGGTGACGAAGCCGATGCCGGCGATCACATAGGACAGCAGCGTGGTGGCGGCATAGGCGCTGCCCTGGGCCAGGTTGAGCTTGGACAGGACGAACACTTCCAAAAGTCCCGGCAGGTTACGTGCCAGGGCGAAGGTGATGCCGATGATGATCAGGGCGCCGAGCATGTCACCGATGCTGATGGGCACCATGCTCATGGTGGCGCCGGTACCGCTGGTGTACTCGTAGAGGGTGATGTTGTCCAGGTAGGAGAACACGCTGATCAGGTCCGACCAGACCCAGTACAGCGCGGCGATGAAACCGCCCAGCAGCGCCAGGCGGATCAGGCGCAGGGACTGTTCGTTGACCTTTTCGATGTCCAGGGTCGGCTCCTCGACCACTGCTTCGCCATCACCGGCTTCCTTGGTCGCCTGACGCTTGGCCAGGGCGCGCTGGTAGGCCAGGCGCCGCGCCGCGACGGACAGGCCGCGCACGAAGGTGGCCTCGATCACCAGCCAGAACATCAGCAGGTACAGGGTATTGATCAGTCGGTCGCTGAGTTTGAGCGCGGTGTAGTAGTAGCCGAAGCACACCGCTACGAACAAGGCGATTGGCAGCGCGGTGAACATCACCCCGACGGCCTTGCGGAACAGCGAGGTGTTCTGGTGGGTCGGGCTGCTGAGCAACAGGCGGCTGAGCAGCCAGGCCATCAGGGCGTAGCAGGTCAGCACCACCGGCATGCCCAATACATCGTCGGCCAGGGCCGAGGGTTGCAATTCGGCCACGGCCACCACCGCGACCAGCGCCAGTACCACCAGCCCGAGCCGGCGGATCCAGCCCTGGAGGAATTCGACCTGGGGTTTTTCCCAGCGGAAATGCAACTCGGCCACGCCACCGGGCGCCAGCACCCTATAGGCGGTATAGAACACCAGCCAGGCCTGGCCGATCTGCAGCAGCGCCGCGCCGAGGTTGGCGTTCTGGCCCCGGGCGTCGATCTGCAGGGCGTAGCCGCACAGGGCCAGCGCCAGGGCTACCGGCATCGCCAGCAGGATATTGATCAGAATCGCCTGGGGGGTGTGCCACTGACTGTCACGCTTGAAGTGGCCGACGTCCTGGTGAACCTTGTTCAACCGGGCATACAGATTCTTGCGTCGCCACAGCAGCGCACCGATGAGCAGCGCCAGGGGCAGGAACAGCAGCGGCCGCTGGGTCAGGCCGTCCGCCAGCTCACTGAGACTCGAGGCCCAGGGTAGCGAGTCGACCTGTTTTTCCAGGCGCGCTGGCACGCCCCGCATCCATTCGAAATCCAGCGGCTTGTTGCTGGGAATCCAGAACATTTGCTCTTCCAGGGTCGCCCGCAAGTTTTGGGCGGTACTGAGCAGTTGCTTCTGGTTGAGCTGCAAGGTGATGGATTCGTTAAGCACCGCGCTCAACTCGCGGTTCAGCCTTTCCAGCAGGTCGACCCGGGTCAGGGCCAGTTCCAGCAGGGTCTTGCGCAGTTGCGGCGTGACTTGCTCGGCAGGCTGCGAGGCCAGCAGATTGTCGACATAGGCGCTTGGGTTGTTCAGCAGCTCGCGTTGTTGACTGACTTCGAACTGGTACAGGCGAATGTCGGCAATCTGGTCCGCCAGATTCTTGTCCAGTTCCAGGCGCGGCAGGGTCTGGCGCTGTTTGTAGAGAATCTTGGACAGCAGCAGGCTGCCCTTGAGTACGCTGATCTGCTCGTCCAGGGCCGCGTCGGTCTGGGTAACGCTGTCCAGCAGTTGCTTGGTCTGCAGGTTCTGCTGGGTGACCTCATTGAGGCGGTCGGTGCTTTTGAGCAGATAGTCGGAAAGTTTCAGGTTGGCCGTGCTTTCGGTCGCCAGCAGGCTGCTGCCGCCGGCCTTCTGGGCTTCGATGGATTGCTGGGTCACCGTTTCCTGGGACTGGGCCAGGCGCTTCTGGTTGATCAGCGTCTGCAGGTCCTGGATTTCCTGCTCCATGCGGTCGATCTTTTCCGTCAGCAAGTCGTGCTGACTGTTGCCCAGGTCTTGCAACTGGCTGTTGCCGGCCAGCTCCTGGCGCCGCAACGGAATCAGGGCATTGAGTGCGGCCAGTTCGGCGTTGAGCTGGTCGCGCTGTTCGCCGTTCAGGGTTTTACCGGCATCCTTGCCCGTCTTGAGGATGGTGTTGATCTGCTGGATGCGGGTCTGGCTGCTGGCGATTTCGGCCTGGGCGCGCTCGGGGCGGGTCTGGGCGGTGATGATCAGGCTGTTGGCATCGGCCAGGGCTTTTTGCAGGTCACTCTGCTGGGTGGAACGGTCCGTCAGCATCTGTTCGAGCTGGGGCACCGGCAGGTTGGCGTAACGCTGCGCCACCGGCACCACGGGGGTGCTCTTGAGCCGGGCCAGCTCGCGCTGGTTTTCAATGTTTTGCTTGGGGGCACTGGCCAGCTGTTGTTTGAGATCGACCAGCTTCTGCTCGTATTCGGCCTTGCTGGTGAGCTGTGCCAGGGTCTTTTGCAGGGTCTCCTGCAAGGCCTTCTGCTCGGCTTCCGGCAGTTTGCGGTCAGCGATTTTGTCCAGGCTGGCCTGGACCGAAGCGCTGGTGAGCGGTTCGGCGGCTTGCAGTGGGCAGACGGAAAGACTCAGGCCCAGCAGGGCAATGGTTAAAAAGGAGCGCAGGGTAGGCATAGAGACCGGTCGAGCAAGTGAAAGTGGGAGCAGTTTAGAGGAACAAGCCGGGACCCGGGCGACTTCCTTCGGGGAATCTGACGCCCACTTTGCCGATCTTGTTCCCGTCCATGACCGCAACGGTCCAAAGGGTGTTGTTCCAATCCACCTGGTCACCGACTACTGGCGCGCCACCGACTTTCTGGGCGATGAAACGGCCCAGGGACATGTCCGGATCGATGCCGTCCAGCTTCAGCCCGTACAGGGCCGCAACCGCGGCCAGCTGGGCGTCTCCTTCGAGTACGAAGTCGCCGAAGAAGCGCAGATCCAAGCCCCTTTGCGGTGCCTGGCTGAACAGTTTTCCAAGGGCCGGCAAATCGTGTTCATGGCCGATCACACACAGCAAATCACCAACTTCCAGCACCGTACTACCCGACGGATGGAGCAGTTGCTGGCCACGAAACAGGGCCGCGATCCGTGTACCGTCGGGCATTTTCAGATCCCGCAGGGGCGAGCCGATGCACCATTTCTCCGCGCCGAGGCGATAGATGAACAGTTCCCACTCGCTGGTGACGTGGACCTCCAGCGCTGCCCGGGAGATCGGCAGGGGTTCTGGCGGGACGGTAACGTGCAACAGTTTGGCGACCCACGGCAGACTCGTACCCTGCACCAGCAACGACACCAGCACGATAAAGAACGCCAGGTTGAAGTAGAGCTGGGCGTTGGGCAGGCCGGCCATCAACGGGAACACTGCCAGGATGATTGGCACCGCGCCGCGTAGGCCGACCCAGGAAATGAACACTTTCTCGCGGCCATGGAAAGCCTTGAACGGCAACAGCCCCACCATCACCGACAGCGGACGTGCGATCAGGATCATCCACAAGGCCAGGCCCAGGGCCGGCAGGGCGATCGGCAACAGGTCATGGGGCGTGACCAGCAGCCCCAGCACCAGGAACATGCCGATCTGCGCCAGCCAGGCCATGCCATCGAGCATGTGCAGGATGCCATGACGGCTGCGCACCGGGCGGTTGCCGATCACCAGGCCGCACAGGTAAACCGCGAGGAAGCCGCTGCCGTGCAGGGCATTGGTCAGAGCGAACACCGCCAGGCCGCCGCTGATGACGAGGATCGGGTAGAGCCCGTTGGCCAGGTTGATGCGGTTGACCAGTTGCAGCATCAGCCAGCCACCACCCAGGCCGATCACCCCGCCGATGCCGAATTCACGCAACAAGTGCCCCAGCAGGTTCCAATGCAGACCGGTTTCACCGCTGGCGAGCATGCCGATCAGGGTTACGGTCAGGAACACTGCCATGGGGTCGTTGCTACCGGACTCGATCTCCAGCGTCGCGCTGACCCGCTCGTTCAGGCCCTTGCCGCCCAACAGCGAAAACACCGCCGCGGCATCGGTCGAGCCGACGATGGCGCCAATCAGCAGACCTTGCATCAGGTTCAGATTGAACAGCCACGCCGCCGCCAGGCCGGTCAGCCCGGTGGTGATCAGGACGCCAACCGTGGCCAGCGACAATGCTGGCCACAACGCCACGCGAAAGCTCGACACCCGCGTGCGCAGGCCACCGTCCAGCAGAATGACCGCCAGCGCGAGGTTGCCGACCAGATAGGCCGTGGCGTAGTTATCGAACAGAATCCCGGCGCCGTCGACACCGGCAACCATGCCCACGGCCAGGATGATCACCAGAATCGGGATGCCCAGGCGGGACGAAAGAGAACTGACCAGAATGCTCGCACCTACCAGCAACGCGCCGATCAAGAACAGGCTGTTGATGGTCGTCGCAGTCAAAGGCAGTACTCCGAGCAAGCGTGAGGGGCGGGCGCAAACTGACCATGCAGTCTGCGTGCCAGCGATTCTAACCTGTTGAAATGTGATGCTGTCAAAAAAGGTTGGCGGATTGGGGGCAGGGCACAGCCCTTGTGGCGAGGGGATTTATCCCCGATCGAGTGCGAAGCGCTCGCCTGCTGACTGCATGGCAGTACAGTATTGGGGGGCGCTTCGCAGCCCAGCGGGGATAAATCCCCACGCCGCAAGGGCAGGTTTCGCTTAAAGGCTGAACCGCCCAACCATGCTGTTCAAGTCCACGGCCAGACGCGACAGTTCGGCACTGGCGGCGCTGGTCTGGTTGGCGCCAGTGGCCGATTGCACCGAAAGGTCGCGGATGTTCACCAGGTTGCGGTCCACTTCACGGGCCACTTGGGCCTGTTCCTCGGCGGCGCTGGCGATCACCAGGTTGCGTTCGTTGATTTCGACGATGGCGGTGTTGATGGTGTCCAGGGACAGGCCGGCACCACGGGCGATGTTCAGCGTCGACTCGGCACGTTCGGTGCTGTTGCGCATCGAATCCACGGCGTGTTCGGTGCCGCTCTGGATGCTGCCGATCATGCGTTCGATCTCGCTGGTCGACTGCTGGGTGCGATGGGCCAGAGCGCGCACTTCGTCGGCCACCACGGCGAAACCACGACCGGCCTCACCGGCACGGGCCGCTTCGATGGCGGCGTTCAAGGCCAGCAGGTTGGTCTGGTCAGCCAGGCCGCGGATAACGTCCAGCACCTTGCCGATGTCACGGGACTCGTTGGCCAGGTCGCCGATCAACGTGGCGGTGCTTTGCACATCGGCGCTCATGCGCTCGATGGCGCTGACAGTTTCCTGTACCAGGTCGCGACCGTCACCGGCAGAGGCGGTGGCGTCTTTCGAGGCTTCGGAGGTGCTGACCGCGTTGCGCGCCACTTCTTCGACGGCGCTGGTCATCTCGTTGACTGCGGTGGCGGCCTGTTCGATTTCATTGTTCTGCTGGGTCAGGCCACGGGCGCTTTCGTCGGTGACGCTGTTGAGCTCTTCGGCGGCGGAAGCCAGTTGGGTGGCCGAGCCGGAGATCCGTTGCAGGGTGTCGCGCAGTTTGTCCTGCATGGTCGACATCGCCCGCAGCAGGCGACCGGCTTCATCGTTGCCATCCACGGTAATCGGTCGGGTCAGGTTGCCCTTGGCGATTTCTTCGGCGGCGTCCAGGGCGCTGCCGATCGGACGGGTAATGCTGTTGGTCAGCAGCCAGGCGAACAGCAGGGTCAGGCCGGTGGCGATGACCAGCAGCGTGACTACCCAATTGAAGGCCGTTGAATATTGTTGGGTCGCACCCTGATTGAGGGCCTCGGCTTGCTGGTTGTTGATGTCCACCAAGCGGGCGATCGCCGCGTTGATGGCGTCTGAGTTGCTCAGCAGTTCAGTGTTGAGCAATGCGCGCAGTTCATCGAGCTGATTGTTGCGCGACAACGTTTTCATCCGCTCTTCGAGCTGGCGGTATTGGCCCAGCAATTGAACGTATTGATCGTAGGCGGCCCGCTCTTGCGGGGAGCTGATGAGTTTTTCGTAGGCGCTTTGAGCCGTCTGGATCTGCTGGTTGCGTTGCTCGAACAAGCTGAAGGTTTTCTGCTGGACGTCCGGTTCGCGGTTGACCAGCAAGCGATAGGACAGCACGCGCAGACGCAGGGTCAGCGAGGTGAATTCATCCAGGGCCTTGATGCTGGGCACGCTGTTCTGGACGAGGCTTTCGCCGGATGCACGGATTTTGCTCATCTGGCTCAGGGCGAACACCCCGAGGGCCAGCATCAGGGCGCCGATCAGGGCAAACCCCAGGAACGCCCGCGGCGCGATATTCATATTACGTAGGGACATGGAAAGTACCGGAAGGGGGCGCGTCCGTGCGGGGGTGGTGACAGGTGTTCCCTGACTTATCGGTCATACGACTAAAGTCTTGAGTCGCTGCGTGCTTTTGTCGCAGGGCGGCGCCTGCTGCGCGACGAAGGGCGGGAACCAGATCTTCCATTCACAGTCTTTACAGCTCGCCAGCGAAGCACCGCCGCCCCAAGTCGTGGCATTGACGGTGACTTTTCTTTATCGTACGCGCCCCCTTGAAAAAGCCTGGAAATCAATATGTTGGAAACATCCCTCAGCCAACTGGAACAACTGGTCAACGACCTGGTGCAACAGAACCGTCAACTGGCCGGCCTGAATGAGACCCTGAACGCGGAACTGGCCAAGGCCAAGGATGAAAATGAAAGCCTGCAACTGAGCCTGATGGAACAGGAAGAGCTGCACGGCACCACCGCCGCGCGCATCCAGGCCCTGATCGAGCGCGCCAGCGCCGGTCCTGTCAGCGCATGAAGCATGGCGCCGACGGGGTGACGGTCGTCTCGATTCTGGGAGAGGACTATTCAATCAAGGCGCCGGCCGGGCAGGAACAGGCCCTGCTGGACGCCGCTTCGATGCTCAAGGCCGCTCTGGCCGACACCAAAAGGAAATACCCGACGCTGATCGGTGATCGTCTGCTGGTGCTGGCGGCCATGAACCTGTGCTCGCAGCAGATGGAAATGCAGAAGCAACATCAAGCGGAACTCGACCGTTACCAAGAGCAAGTCAGCGCCACGGTCGAGGTCATTTCCAAGACGATTCAGCAGGCTTGAAGTCGCAACTTGGCTTACAAAGCGTCGTTGTCTGTACTTAAGTCATCGCGAGCAGGCTCGCTCCCACATGGGGCTGAGTGAACGCAATATCCGTGTTCACCGCCGAGCCACTGTGGGAGCGAGCCTGCTCGCGATTGGATTTCAGCCGCGCCGCAAGAACTGGATCAGAACCACTCATCCCGCATCCCAAGGCAGGTATCATCCCGCGCCTCAAGCAGCGCCAGCTCATGCTGACAACCTGGGACTTCCCAGGTCAGGAAATACCGCGCTGCTTGCAGCTTGCCTTTATAGAAGTCGGTGTCCGCTGCGTTCCCCTTGGCCAGGCCTTCCTCGGCCCGAATCGCCTGCTCCAGCCAGCGCCAGCCAATCACCATGTGCCCAAACACCTTGAGATACAGCGCCGAGTTGGCGAGGCTGCTGTTGACCTTGCCTTGGGCCAGGTCCGTCAGCAGGCCCAGGGTCACCGTTTGCAGGCGCGCCACCAGGGCTTCCAGCGGCTGACGCAACGCCGCCAATGATTCGTACGCCTGGGCGCGTTCGCTGGTGTCGGCCACCAGGCGGATCAGTTGCTTGAGCCCTGCACCGCCGTTTTGCGCCAGTTTACGTCCCAGCAGGTCCAGGGACTGGATGCCGTGGGTGCCTTCGTGAATCGGGTTCAAGCGGTTGTCGCGGTAATACTGTTCGACCGGGTATTCGCGGGTATAGCCGTGGCCCCCCAGAATCTGGATCGCCAGTTCGTTGGCTTTCAGGCAAAACTCCGATGGCCAGGATTTGACGATGGGGGTCAGCAGATCCAGCAACTCATGGGCGCGTCTGCGCTCGGCTTCGCTTTCAAGGGTGGTGGTGTCGTCGAACAGGCGTGCGGCGTACAGGCCCAAGTCAAATGCGCCTTCAACGTAGGCCTTCTGGGTCAGCAGCATGCGACGTACATCGGCGTGCTGGATGATCGCCACGGGAGCGGTGGTGGGGTCCTTGCTGTCGGGCACCCGGCCCTGCGGACGTTCGCGGGCGTATTCAAGGGAATACAGGTAGCCGGCGTAACCCAGCATGACCGCACCCATGCCAACGCCGATCCGCGCTTCGTTCATCATCTGGAACATGTAGCTCAGGCCGTGGTGCGGTTTTCCTACCAAGTAACCGACGCATTCGCCGTTGTCGCCGAAGTTCAGCGCCGTGGAGGTGGTGCCGCGCCAGCCCATCTTGTGGAACAGCCCGGCCAGCAGCACGTCGTTACGCTGGCCGAGGCTGCCGTCGTCGTTGACCAGGAACTTGGGCACGATAAACAGCGAGATGCCCTTAACGCCGGGTGGCGCGTCCGGCAGTTTCGCCAGGACCATGTGCACGATGTTTTCCGACAGCGGATGATCGCCGCCGGAGATGAAGATCTTGTTGCCCTTGAGCCGATAAGTGCCGTCGGATGCCGGCTCCGCACGGGTACGAATATCCGATAGCGAAGATCCGGCGTGGGGTTCGGTCAGGGCCATGGTGCCGAAGAAGCGACCATCGATCATCGGTTGCAGGAAACGTTGTTTCTGCTCCTCGCTGCCGAAGCTTTCGATCAGGTTCGCCGCGCCCATGGTCAGGAACGGGTAAGAGGTCGAAGCGGCGTTGGCCGACTGAAAGTGCGCGAAGCAGGCTTGGGACAGCAGCGTCGGCAATTGCATGCCGCCGGCGTCGAAACTGCGTGCGGCATTGAGAAAACCGGCCTCCAGGAAGGCATCCACCGCCGGCTTTACTTCCGGAATCAGGATCGCCTGACCGTCCTCGTAGCGCGGCTCGTTTTCATCGTTCTTGCGGTTATGCGGTGCGAAATATTTTTCGGCGATGCTGCGGGCGGTGCCGATGGCCGCGTCGAAGGTTTCGCGATTGTGCTCGGCGAACCGCTCGCGCTGGGTCAAGCCCTCGGCATCAAGGACTTCATACAGCTCGAAAGCCAGATTTCGGGAACTGAGCAACGTCTCGGACATGGCGGCTTACCTTTTTTTGGAATGGGCCGAGTCTAGGCGTGGCAATAGAGGCTGAACAGGATGATTGATGGCAGTGATGCAGAGGTGAGGGCAACACTAATCTAAATGTGGGAGCGAGCCTGCTCGCGATAGCGGTGGGTCAGTCAGGAATGTTGTCGACTGATCCACCGCTATCGCGAGCAGGTTCGCTCCCACAGGGATTTTGATGACCAGGCACCCATTGCAGATGCCTGGTCTACAGCGGTTTAGCCGATGGTCATCAGGCTGGCGTTGCCACCCGCCGCAGCGGTGTTGACGCTCAACGCCCGTTCGATCACCAGGCGCTCCAGTGCGATGTTGGTTTCGCCCTGGGACAAGCCCTGGACTCCGACAATGGCGCCGGCACGCTTGGCCACTTGCTGGCAAACGCTGCGCAGTTGATCCGAGTCGCCATGATGCAGGACGGCGTCGTAAGCCACTTCGTCCTTGGCCCAGTCGGAAACCCGCTGGATGCGCGCTTGAATTTCTTTCGGCAAGCGTGCGAACAGAGCTTTGCTGGTGTCGGTTTCCGGCCAAACAGCCGAGCCGCCTACCGCCAGCACCGCGGCCAGTTGCGTCAGCAGATCGCCCTCTACGTCCGCCAGGCACAGCACGTGCTCGCGGGGCAGAATGGCGTAGCTGTTGCGTTCGCCGGTCGGGCCGGTCAGTTGGCGGGTGATACCGCTTTGCGACTGAGCCGCGAACTGTACGCACAGGGCGCTCAATTCGGCGAGTTTCTGGCTGTCTGCCCAGGCTTGCAGGGCGGTCAGCGGCTTGCTCATGGCGTCACGCAAGCGCAGGTCTGGCGCGTTGAGGGCGTCGTCACGGACGAACGACTGCTGGATCGCATCGGTAGGCCGTGTCGACAGCAGGCGGTACAGGTACAGCGGACCACCGGCCTTGGGACCGGTGCCCGACAGGCCTTCGCCACCGAACGGTTGCACGCCGACCACGGCACCCACGATGTTGCGGTTCACATAGACGTTACCGGCATGGACGTTATCGATCACCTTGGCGATGGTCTCGTCGATGCGAGTATGTACGCCCAGGGTCAGGCCATAACCGGAGGCATTGATCTGGTTGATCAGTTGATCCAGTTCCTTGCGCTTGTAGCGCACTACGTGCAGCACCGGACCAAAGATCTCACGCTGCAGCTCGTCGAAGCTTTCCAGCTCGATCAGGGTCGGCATCACAAACGTGCCGCGCTTGCACTCGGCGCTGTCGGCGATTGCCATCTGGTACACGGTGCGACCTTTGTCGCGCATGGCCTGGATGTGTTTCTCGATACCGGCCTTGGCTTCAGCATCGATCACCGGGCCGATGTCTACCGACAGGCGCTCCGGGTTGCCGAGACGCGATTCAGCCATGGCACCCTTGAGCATTTCGATGACGCGGTCGGCCGAGTCTTCCTGCAAACACAGGACCCGCAGGGCGGAGCAACGCTGGCCGGCGCTGTCGAATGCTGAAGACACCACGTCGATGACCACTTGTTCGGTCAGGGCCGAGGAGTCGACGATCATCGCGTTCTGGCCACCGGTTTCGGCGATCAGCGGGATCGGACGCCCCTGGTTGTCCAGGCGCCCGGCGATGTTGCGCTGCAACAGACGAGCGACCTCGGTGGAGCCGGTGAACATCACGCCTTTGACCCGATCGTCACCCACCAGGCGGGCACCGACGGTTTCGCCACGGCCCGGCAGCAGTTGCAGCACGCCTTCCGGAATACCGGCTTCGAGCATCAGGCGCACGGCCTGGGCAGCCACCAACGGCGTCTGCTCGGCAGGCTTGGCCAGTACCGGGTTACCGGCGGCCAGCGCGGCGGCCACTTGTCCGCTGAAAATCGCCAGCGGGAAGTTCCACGGGCTGATGCAGACCACCGGGCCCAGTGGGCGGTGGGCATCGTTGGTGAAGTCGTTGCGGGCCTGCACTGCGTAGTAACGCAGGAAGTCCACGGCTTCACGCACTTCGGCGATGGCGTTGGCGAAGGTCTTGCCGGCTTCGCGGGCCAGCAGGCCCATCAACGGCTGGATCTCGCCTTCCATCAGGTCGGCGGCGCGCTCCAGGATCGCAGCGCGCTCGGCCGGTGGCGTGGCCTGCCAGATCGGCGCCGCGTTGAGGGCGCACTGGATGGCGTTGTCGACGTCAGCGACCGTGGCTTCCTGCACATGGCCGACCACGTCACGGTGATCGGACGGGTTCAGCACCGGTGCCGGTGTTTCTTCGCTGGCTGCGCAACCGAGCATCGGCGCGGCTTTCCAGTTGTTATGGGCGGTGGCCAGCAGGGCGCAGGACAGCGAGGCCAGGCGATGTTCGTTGGCCAGGTCGATGCCGCTGGAGTTGGCGCGTTCGCTGCCATAAAGATCACGCGGCAGTGGGATACGCGGGTGCGGCAGGCCGAAACCGCCTTCCAGGGTTGCCATCTGCTCGATGCTGGCAACCGGATCGGCCACCAGCTCCTGAATGGAAATGGACTGGTCGGCGATGCGGTTGACGAACGAGGTGTTGGCACCGTTTTCCAACAGGCGACGAACCAGATAAGCCAGCAGTGTCTCGTGGGTGCCGACCGGAGCGTACACGCGGCACGGACGGTTCAACTTGCCTTCGGAGACTTTGCCTACAACCTGCTCGTACAGCGGTTCACCCATGCCGTGCAGGCACTGGAACTCATACTGGCCCGGGTAATAGTTCTGACCGGCGATGTGGTAGATGGCCGACAGGGTATGGGCGTTGTGCGTGGCGAATTGCGGGTAGATGGCTTCCGGCACCGACAGCAGTTTGCGGGCGCAGGCGATGTAGGACACGTCGGTGTACACCTTGCGGGTATAGACCGGATAGCCTTCCAGGCCTTCGACCTGGGCGCGCTTGATCTCGCTGTCCCAGTAGGCGCCTTTCACCAGGCGGATCATCAGGCGGTGACGGCTGCGGCGGGCCAGATCGATGACGTAGTCGATCACGTACGGGCAACGCTTCTGATAGGCCTGGATCACGAAGCCAATGCCGTTCCAGCCAGTCAGCTGTGGTTCGAAGCACAGGCGTTCCAGCAGGTCCAGGGACAGTTCGAGGCGGTCGGCTTCTTCGGCGTCGATGTTCAAACCGATGTCGTATTGCTTGGCCAGCAGGGTCAGCGACAGCAGGCGCGGGTACAGCTCTTCCATGACGCGCTCGTACTGGGCGCGGCTGTAGCGGGGATGCAGGGCCGAGAGCTTGATGGAAATGCCCGGACCTTCATAAATCCCGCGGCCGTGGGACGCCTTGCCGATCGAGTGGATGGCTTGTTCGTACGAGGCCAGGTACTTCTGGGCGTCATGTTCGGTGAGTGCGGCTTCACCCAGCATGTCGTAGGAATAGCGGAAACCCTTGGTCTCGAATTTGTTGGCGTTGGCCAGGGCTTCGGCGATGGTTTCACCGGTGACGAACTGCTCGCCCATCAGGCGCATGGCCATGTCGACGCCCTTGCGGATCATCGGCTCGCCACTCTTGCCAATGATGCGGCTCAGGGAGGAAGTCAGGCCCGCTTCATTATGGGTGGCGACCAGTTTGCCGGTCAGCAGCAGGCCCCAAGTGGCGGCGTTGACGAACAGCGATGGGCTGTTGCCCAGGTGCGGGTGCCAGTTGCCGGTGCTGATCTTGTCGCGGATCAGTGCGTCGCGAGTACCTTTGTCCGGGATACGCAGCAGCGCCTCGGCCAGGCACATCAGCGCCACGCCTTCCTGGGACGACAGGGAAAACTCCTGCAACAGCCCCTGAACAATACCAGCACGGCCGCCGGCACTCTTCTGGTTGCGCAGTTTTTCAGCAATCGAGGAGGCCAGTTTGTTGGTGGCTTCGGCCATGTCGGCCGGCAGGCGCGCCTGCTCGATCAGCATCGGCACCACTTCCGGCTCCGGACGACGGTAAGCGGCGGTGATAGAGGCGCGCAGGACCGATTGCGGCAAAATGCTTTCGGCAAACTCCAGGAAGCACTGGTGCGCGTGGTCGACCTGGACGTCGCCGGCTTCATCGTTGTCGGCGCGAGTCGAACCGTTCAGTTCGGTCAGGGTTGCACCACCCTCGAGTTTTTCCAGGTAATTGAAAATTGCCTGCTTGATCAGCCAGTGGGGCGTGCGATCAATCGAGGTTGCGGCCGCCTTGAGGCGTTCGCGGGTTGGGTCATCGAGTTTGACCCCAAGGGTGGTGGTAGCCATATTTTTATCCTCATGTTTACCACGTATTGCGTGGCATCAGCTGGCGGCAAGATTAGCTGCGAGCTGGCCGAGGTGCAACCGGGTGCAACCTTTTTTCGTCGAAAAAATAAGCAGCTCATCAGGAAAGCAAAATTCGCGGCGTGAGCGGTGCTTCTGCTTAGTGCATTGGTTTCTAGCCAAAGGTTGATATCGCACTAAAAGGGAGCAAAAAACGGTCATTTGGCGAAAAAACCGACTGGGTGCAACTGAATCGAGCGAAACTGGTTGCACCTTATTTCATTTGTTGAATAGCATTCGTCGCCAAGGTGCAACCGGCTCGAAGCCGAGGGGCATCGGCTGATGGCTTTCCTGGGGAAACATCAGTCATAAATTCGCGGGTCCTGGAAACGTCAAGCAAGGTCTATGGTTGTCTTGTCGACGCTTCCTACTGCCACCGCTACATAAAAACAAAGCCAGGGCGTAACTCATGAGTGTTAGTAATCCCACCCTGATCACTTTCGTGATCTATATCGCTGTAATGGTCCTGATCGGCCTGATGGCTTATCGCTCCACCAATAACCTTTCCGATTACATCCTGGGCGGTCGCAGCCTGGGCAGCGTCGTGACTGCATTGTCCGCCGGTGCCTCCGACATGAGCGGCTGGCTGTTGATGGGCTTGCCCGGTGCTATCTACATGTCCGGCCTGTCGGAAGGCTGGATCGCCATCGGCCTGATCATCGGTGCCTACCTAAACTGGCTGTTCGTGGCCGGTCGCCTGCGGGTACAGACCGAGCACAACGGTGACGCGCTGACACTGCCGGATTACTTCTCCAGCCGTTTTGAAGATACAAGCGGCCTGCTGCGGATCATCTCTGCGGTGGTGATCCTGGTGTTCTTCACCATCTACTGCGCTTCCGGCATCGTGGCCGGTGCCCGTCTGTTTGAAAGCACCTTCGGCATGTCCTACGAGACAGCGCTGTGGGCCGGTGCGGCGGCAACCATTGCCTACACCTTCATTGGTGGCTTCCTGGCCGTGAGCTGGACCGACACCGTACAAGCGACCCTGATGATCTTCGCGCTGATCCTCACGCCGATCATCGTGCTGCTGGCGACCGGCGGCGTGGACACCACGTTCCTGGCCATCGAAGCGAAAGATCCTACTGCTTTCGACATGCTGAAAAACACCACGTTCATCGGCGTGATCTCGCTGATGGGCTGGGGCCTGGGCTACTTCGGCCAGCCGCACATCCTGGCGCGTTTCATGGCTGCTGACTCGGTCAAGTCCATCGCCAAGGCTCGTCGTATCTCGATGGCCTGGATGATTCTCTGCCTGGGCGGCACCGTGGCTGTCGGCTTCTTCGGTATCGCTTACTTCTCGGCGCACCCGGAAGTGGCCGGCCCCGTGACCGAGAACCCTGAGCGTGTGTTCATCGAGCTGGCCAAGCTGCTGTTCAACCCATGGGTGGCCGGTGTGCTGCTGTCGGCGATCCTGGCAGCTGTCATGAGCACCCTGAGCTGTCAGTTGCTGGTGTGCTCCAGTGCCCTGACCGAAGACTTCTACAAGGCTTTCCTGCGCAAGCATGCTTCCCAGTTGGAGCTGGTCTGGGTCGGCCGCGCCATGGTGTTGCTGGTGGCAGTGGTTGCCATCTTCCTGGCTGCCAACCCGGAGAACCGTGTCCTGGGTCTGGTGAGCTACGCTTGGGCCGGTTTCGGTGCTGCCTTCGGTCCTGTGGTCCTGATCTCGGTGATCTGGAAAAACATGACCCGTAACGGCGCGCTGGCAGGCATCCTGGTGGGGGCGATCACCGTGATCGTCTGGAAACACTTCGAGCTGCTGGGCCTGTACGAAATCATCCCAGGCTTCATCTTCGCCAGCCTGGCTATCTACTTCGTCAGCAAGATGGGCTCGCCTACCGCCGGTATGCTGCAGCGCTTCGAAGCGGCTGAGAAAGATTTCCGCCTGAACCAGTAAGACCTCCAGCGAGGCCTTGACGGCTCGCGCGAAGCTTCTGAATAGAGAAACGGCCCGTCCTCCCATGGAGACGGGCCGTTTTTTATGGGCATCAGTCCAGCTCTGTGTCGGGCTGATTGAGAAATATCAGCACGCCCAGTAGCGCCATGTAGAACCTGAAGGCTGCGTCCTGGCCATTCCAGATTTCTGATTGCCACATCAGAAACCATTCCCCGCCGACGACCATGAAGCCAAAGAACCAGACGAAGAAACCCACCGTCAAACCGATGATGGCGCAGCGTTTGGTCTGAGCGAAAACCACGCTCGGGGTTTTACGTGCCTGCCATAGTTCGAGCGCGCCATAGCCCAGCAAGCCTGCGGTGAGCGCTTCGCCAAGGATGATCAGCCAGTAGGCGCCGTGCCATGCCCAAGGCTGGTCGATGGCGCGATAGCGCGCGGCATTGTCGGGAAAGGTGGTGTCCATACTCAGCACGTGATGGACGAAATTGAAGTTGGAATGGTAGTCCGTGATGTTGTTGAACACGGTCAGCAAGGCGAAAGCGGCGAGAGCCAGGGTCATTGCGATTTTTGCGTAGCGAGTCGTCATGGGTTGCGTCCTTTGCTTTTTTGCGACGAAAGGACGTTAGCACGGCCCAGTGCGGTCCTGAGGCCGTCAGGTTGTAGGAATTTGCTGATTGTTTCCTGCGGCGACTTCGGTCACCACCATGCGCGGAATGTCTGTCGGAAAACGCAGCGGACAATGCGGCTTTAATCTCCTTGAATGTAAGGCAATTCTGTTTTTCCTGAGGTCCGATCAACTCTCCCTGGTGCTCATGCAGAATCGCCCGCTTTTATTCAGCAGAGGCACATCGGATGTTCGCGCCTGCCAACCAACCACGTTTCACCCTGGCACTCGACAGCGGGCCGAATGAACTCAAGGTGCTTGAGTTCAGGGGCAAGGAAGCCATCAGTCAACCCTATTGCTTTGATCTGGAACTGGTCAGTGAGCGGCCGGATCTGGCGCTGGAAGAGCTCCTGCATCGTCAGGCCTTTCTGGCTTTTGATGATCAGGGGCGGGGCATACACGGCCAGGTTTATAGCGCGGCCCAAGGCGACTCGGGCAAGCGCTTGACCCGTTACCAGATCAGACTGGTACCACGCCTGGCTTACCTGGACCATCGAATCAACCAGCGGATTTTCCAGCACCTGAGCGTGCCGGCAATCATTACCCTGATCCTGACGGATCACGGGATTCAGGGTGACGCGTTCCAGTTCAACCTCGGTGGGCAATACCCCGAGCGCGAATACTGTGTGCAGTTTGGTGAAAGCGACCTGGCCTTCATCGGGCGGATCTGCGCCGAGGCCGGGATCCATTATCACTTCCGGCACAGCCGCGACGGCCATCTGTTGGTGTTCGGTGACGACCAGACGGTGTTTCCCCGCCTGCCCGAGGCGACGTTGTATCTGCCCGGCAGTGGCATGGCCGCCAGCGAGCCGGCGATCAAGCGCCTGGCTGTGCGTCTACAGGCCCGGACCACGGCGGTGACGCTGCGTGACTACGATTTTCAAAAGCCCGGTCTGCTGTTGCAAACCAGTCTGGACAGTCAGCAGCAACCGGCTCTGGAAGCGTATCACTACCCCGGCCGGTTTTCCGATCGCGACCATGGCCGGCACCTTACCCGGCGCGCACTGGAGCGCCATGGCGCCGACCACCGTCTGGCCGAGGGGCGCAGCGACCAATGCGCACTCGTCAGTGGGCACTTCCTCCAAATCAACGGGCATCCCCGAGCGCAATGGAACGATCTCTGGCTGCTCACGCAAGTCACCCACCATGGGCGCCAGCCACAAGTGCTGGAGGAAACGGTCAGTGACAGCCCGGATGAGTTCCAGGGCTACAGCAATACGTTCCTCGCCACCCCCTGGGATGTTTTCTTTCGTCCGCCCCTGTCCCACGAAAAGCCAGCCGCCCACGGTTATCAGTCGGCGGTGGTGACGGGGCCGGTGGACAGCGAGATCCATTGCGACGAATACGGACGGGTCAAGGTGCAACTGATCTGGGATCGCCACGGTCAGCGCGACGAGCACTCCAGTTGCTGGCTACGGGTGGCCACGGGTTGGGCCCATGATCGCTATGGCAGCGTGATGATTCCCCGGGTCGGCATGGAGGTGCTGGTGGGTTTCATCGACGGTGATGTGGACAAGCCATTGGTCGTGGGCTGCCTGCCGAACGGCGCGACCCCGGTGCCCCTGGACCTGCCGGCCGATAAAACCCGCAGCATATTGCGCAGCCAGAGCAGCCCTGGCGGGGGCGGTTATAACGAATTGCGCATCGAGGATCGCCAGGGCGCCGAGGAGATTTACCTGCGGGCTCAACGCAACTGGACCCAGCATGTGCTACATGATCAGCGGGTTCAGGTTGATCACGAACGCAGCATCGTCGTCACCGGCACCGCGCGGCATGAGCTCAAGGCCGATGAGATGCGCATTACCCATGGTCAGCGCCAGGTTGAGGTCAGGCAGGATGATCATCTGGTGGTGGCCGGCGAGCGGCATATTCGGGTAACCAGTCAGGCCCTCAATGCCACCCAGCAATTTCACGTCAACGCCGGACAGCAAGTGGTACTGGATGGCGGCGTCAGCGCGACCATTCAGGCCGGCGGGCATTGGATCAACATCGGGGCTGGGGGGATCTTCAGCAGCGTGCCGATCCAGGTGGGTGGGGCACCGATGACGGCCAGGAGTGCCGCGCCAGGTTTACCCGGCAGTCCCGAAACACATGTCGCGGCCGCAGCCGCGCAACTTTCCCTCGCGCAAGTTTTCAGCCTGCAGGGCCAGGCGCCATTCTGTGAGGAGTGTGAGCGTTGCAAAGGAGGCGTCTGCGAACCATTGCCGGTGATGCCCAGGCGGGCTGGTGTCCAGGAGCGTCCATGAGTACCGGTCAATCTCCCCGCGCCTGGCTTGAGCAACAGCCCTTGCAGGCATCCGAGCAGCTCTACGCCATTTTCAGCAGCGCCAGCACCGCCGGGCCGCTGATGGCCTGGAGGCGTTCGATGACGGTGGCGCCCAGCCCGATCTGGGCCGATACGCCTTACGCCGACTGGGAAACGGTCATGCCCTATGTCGGAGCTGTCGCCCCGGACAGCGAGTTTCTTGACTGGGTCGCGACGACCGACTCGCTTGATTGGGGCTGGCTGGCGGTGACCGCTTGCAGCCAGCAAAGCCTTGCCGAACATCTGCGTGGGCTCACCCAGGTTCTGCTGCCCGGTGGCAAGTCGGTTTTTTTCCGCTTTTGGGATGGGCGTTTTATCCAGCCGATCCTGCGATCGGATGCGGTGGAGGTCAGCCAGCTGTTGCCCGCCATCAGCCGTTGCCTGATCAACGGTCGGTCTTTCGAGATCCCGGGAAATGCCCTGCGCCCGGCCCGGGCGTTCCCCTGGTGGGAAGTGCCTGCGCTGTTGTTGCAGGAACTGGCCGGGGATACGACGGACTGTCTGCTCAATAACCTGCTCAAGTGGTTGAGCGAAGAGCATCCGTATCTGTTCGAACAGGCCGACGAAAGCATCCTGCGCTGCAAGATCAGGCATTTTCTTGGGGAGCCAGGGATGGTCCATGGGCCAAAAGCCCCCCTGCAAGAATACTTGATGCAGGAGTTGGGCAGATGACCACCGGGTGTGGTCACGGCCCGTCCGCTCGGCTGCGACCCCCTGACGTTGGGCGCGCTTCAAGGTAAACTCCTCGGCCTTCGCAGGAGCCGCCATGAATTATCGCCACGCCTTCCACGCCGGCAATCACGCCGATGTGTTCAAACACCTGACCTTGACCCGTCTCATCGCTTTGATGTCGCGCAAGGAGCAGCCCTTCGCCTATCTCGATACCCATGCGGGCATCGGGCTGTACGACTTGCAGGGCGATCAGGCCAATCGTACCGGCGAATACCTTGAAGGCATCGCGCGGTTGTGGGGCCAGGAGGATCTGCCCGCGCTGACCGCCGACTACATGAAAGTGCTGCACGAAATGAACCCGGACGGGCAGTTGCGTTACTACCCGGGGTCACCGGAACTGGCGCGGCGCCTGACCCGTCCACAGGATCGGGTACTTCTGAACGAAAAACATCCAGAAGACGGTGTGCTGCTCAAGGACAACATGAAAGGCGATCGTCGCGTGGCGGTGCACTTGGGCGAAGGCTGGCATGTGCCCCGGGCGCTGCTGCCGGTGGCGGAAAAGCGCGGCCTGATGCTGATCGATCCGCCCTTTGAACAGCTGGACGAGATGCAACGCTGCGCCGCGTCACTCAAGGAGGCCATCGGCCGGATGCGCCAGACTGTGGCAGCAATCTGGTACCCGGTGAAAGACCAGCGGATGTTGCGCCGCTTCTACCAGGACTTGGCCGGCACCGGTGCGCCGAAATTGTTGCGAGTGGAATTGCTGGTGCATCCGTTGGCCACGCCCAATAGCCTGAACGGCTCCGGCTTGGCGATTGCCAATCCGCCATGGGGGCTGGAGGAGGAATTGCGCGAGCTGCTGCCTTGGTTGTCGAAGAAGCTTGGGCAGACCCAGGGCGGCTGGCAGATGGATTGGCTGATCGCTGAAAGCTGATCAGATGCATTGATACCGTCTGATAGGGCGCCTTCGCGAGCAAGCCCGCGCCCACATTGGTCAGACTCAGAACCCTGTGGGAGCGGGCTTGCTCGCGAAGCTTTTCAGCGGCAAAAAGTCAGATCGGGCAAGTCACGCCCGTACCGCCAATTCCGCAATAACCTTCAGGGTTCTTCGCCAGGTATTGCTGGTGATAGGCCTCGGCGAAGAAGAACGTCGGGGCTTCTTCGATTTCGGTGGTAATGACGCCTTTGCCGGCCTTGGTCAATTCAGCCTGAAATACTTGCGCGCTGTGCTTGGCGGCAGCCAGTTGGGTTGGGTTGGTGGCATAGATCACCGAGCGGTACTGGGTGCCGATGTCATTGCCCTGGCGCATGCCCTGGGTCGGATTGTGCAGCTCCCAGAACATCTTCAGAAGCTGCTCGTAGCTGACTTTTTCTGGCTCGTAGACCACCAGGACCACTTCGCTGTGGCCGGTAAGGCCCGAGCAGACTTCTTCGTACGTCGGGTTCGGCGTAAAGCCACCGGCGTAACCCACCGCTGTACTGACCACGCCTTCGCGCTGCCAGAACTTGCGTTCCGCGCCCCAGAAACAGCCCAGGCCGAAGATCGCGAAATCCACGTCCATGGCAAACGGACCCAGCAGCGGCGCATCGTGGACGAAGTGTTTTTCCGGCACGGTCATTGGGGTTTCGCGGCCAGGCAGAGCTTGTTCTTGAGTAGGGAGCACGTTTTTGTTCACCAGGATTTCCGAGCGCAAGACCATCATCAGTCCTCTCAGTCAGATTGAGTTGAGCGAATGTAAGCAATGAGACCGTCAGTGTGCCCGAGTGTTACACCGCTTGTCAGGCAATTGGGCCGCGCGGATAACGCTTGAGCTTCTCGATCAGCTCCGCGCCGGGGATCGGTCGGTCGAACAGGTAGCCCTGGCCGACGTCGCAGCGGTGGCGCCGCAGGAACGCCAGTTGCTGTGCGGTTTCGATACCTTCGGCCACCACCTTGAGTTTCAGGTTGTGGGCCATGGCGATCACCGCGGAAGTGATTTCCATGTCGTCCTGGTTGTCCGGAATCTCGTGGATGAAGCTGCGATCGATCTTGATGATGTCGATCGGGAATTTTTTCAGGTAACTCAGGGATGAGTAACCGGTGCCGAAGTCGTCCATGGCCAGGGTCAGGCCCAGGCGCTTGAGTTGGTCGAGCTGCAGGTGGGTGTCTTCGGTGGCCTCCAGCAGCAGACCTTCGGTCAGTTCCAGTTCCAGCAGGCGGGCCGGCAGTTGTTCTTCCTTGAGGATGCTGGCGATCGAGGCGACCAGGTCCGGGTCGGAGAACTGCTTGGGCGAGAGGTTGATCGCCACTTGCAGGTTGCCCAGGCCAGCGGCGGTCAATTGCTTGCTCATGCGGCATGCCTGACGGGCGATCCATTTGCCGATGGGGATGATCAGGCCGGTTTCTTCGGCCACGCTGATGAACTGGTCCGGGCGAATCATGCCCTTCTCGGGATGGTTCCAGCGCAGCAGCGCCTCCATGCCCAGCAAGCGACCGCTGCGCAGGCACAGTTTTGGCTGGTAGAACACGTCCAGCTCGTTCTGGGTCAAGGCGCGGCGCAGGTTGTTTTCCACGAACAACTTGTAGCTGGCCTCGGCGTTCAGCGCCTCGGTGAATACCTGGACCTGATGCTTGCCGTTGGCTTTGGCCTTGTGCAGGGCGAGTCCGGCGTTGCGCATCAGGGTCTGGGGGTCGCGGCCGTGCAGTGGCGCGCAGGCCAGGCCCACGGAGCCGGTCACGCTGATCAGTTGGTTATCGACGAACATCGGCTTGTCGAGCGTCATCAGCAACTGGCTGGCGATCTGCTGCCCGGCCTCCAGGTCGGTGTCGTCCAGCAGTACGGCGAATTCATTACTGGCGAACCGTGCCAGGCTGCCGCTGGGGCTCAGGCTGTTGCGCAGGCGGCGGGCCAGGCTGATCAGCAGCTTGTCGCCGGTCTGATGGCCGAGGCTGTCATTGATGCGCTTGAAGTTGTCGATGTCCACCAGCAACAGGCTGATGGGCGAATCGCTGTCCCGGGCAAAGCGCTCATCGAGGTTGCGGATGAACGCCGGGCGGTTGCCCAGGTTGGTCAGGTTGTCGGTGTAGGCCAGGCGCTCGATGCGCTGCTGGGCCAGTTTGGTCTGGGTGATGTCTTCGTAAATGCCGATGTAGTGGGTCAGTTCACGGTTATCGCCATAGACCTTGGAAATCGACAATTGGCCCCAGTAGGGTTCCAGATTCTTGCGTCGGCTCTTGAATTCACCTTGCCAGCTATTGCTCTGGGCGAGGGCCGACGGTGCATCGAACAGCAGCTCGCTGAGGTTTTCCAGGGCCGGTAGTTCCGACAGTCGCTGGCCGTGGACTTCCTCGGTGGAATATTGGGTGATGGCGGTGAAGCTGGGGTTGACGTATTCCACCACGCCGTCGCAATTGACCAGCAGGAACGCGTTGGCGCTCTGCTCCACGGCGCGCTGGAACAAGTGCAGGGCGTTGGTGGCGGTCCGGCGGTTGTGGTTGTTGATGACCTGGGCGAACTGGTCAGCCAGTTCACCGGCAAAGGCGATCTCGTCGGACTGCCAGGCGCGGGTGACGCCTATCTGCTCCAGGCACAGTACGCCCACCACCTGGCCGTCGATACGAACGCTGGCGTCGAGCATGGCGTTGACTTCGCGGGTGCGCAGGCTTGCGGCCATTTCCCGGGTACGCGGGTCGCGCATCGCATTGTGCGCGTCGATGGCGCGGCAGGTCTGCAGCGCCTCCATGTAGTCAGGAAACTCGTTGGCGTTGATCACGTCCGGCAGAAAGTAGTCTTGGGAGGCGCGGTTATAAGCCGAAATCGGCACCAACTGGCCATCTTCCAGGTTCCAGATGCTGGCGCAATCAATCTGGTAGATGTCGCAGGCGCTGCGGGTGATGAGCTCGGCGGCTTCCTGCAGGGAATTGTTGGCGCTGTAGCGCTGGCGGGTCAGCAGCAGGATCAGGTCCTGCTGGGCGCGCACCCGGTCCAGGTGTTGCAGCTGCTCCTGCTGGGCGCGCTGGTTCAGTTCCAGGGCAATTTGCAGGCGCGAGTTTTGAGTTTCCAGGTCCAGGGCCGGCATCGACGGCTCGCTTGCCAGCAAATCGTCCACGGCCAGCAGGTAGCCGCGTAGTAGATGGCGATTGTGCTGTTTATAGGGCTCGCCCATTTCCAGCATATTCATGGCGCCCTTGGCGGTGTGGAGCGTGTAGCGGATCAGGTAATGCGGGGCCTGGGCCAACTGCTGCTGGATCGCATCGTGGAGTTGATAGCGCGCTTCGGGCTCCATCAGGCTGGCGTAGGGCGAACTGACCAGCGAGCAAAGCTCGACGGCCGGCAGACCGAAGTAACGCTCGCAGTTGGGGTCGAGGAACAGCAGCGCCCAGCTTGCTTCATTCAGCCGTTCGAAACGCAGCATGCCGAGCCGCGAGGGCACCGGTAACTGCGTCACTACCTCGGCCGCCATACGGCTGGCGGCATCGGGTTGGCTTTTCATGGGGAAACTCGCTTCGAAAATGCTGATCGCGCCGGGCTGACGCCCTCGTTATTACGGACTGCCGCAAGGTTGCATCATTGCGGCACTGGCTGACAAGAGAGATGAAGGCCAAGTGCTATAAACCTTTTATCGGCCGACGAAGGGATTTCTCCAGTCGCCCGCCGATCAGACGGCATGGGTGGTTATACCACCCGTCAGCGCAGCGGGATATCTACTGTCTGTAATGGGCTGCCATCACGGTCGTGAAACGTGACCTGAACGCTCTGCGCCGTGACTTTCAGGTGGGCGAAGTTGTCCTGGCTGATGACCTTGCCGCTCAACCCATAGCGATAGTCCCCGCTGGGCGTCCGAGCCATGGCATCACCAAAAATAAAACTCGCGGCGCTGGCATAAGGAAGCAGTTTGCTGTTGCAAAACGGCGAGGAAACGATGGTATGTACCTCGAAGTCAGGGTCCTGGCTGTGACTCAGGCGACTGGTGAGAGAGCCATGGACGTCGCCGGACACGAAAATAACGTTCTTGATCCGATGGCGGCGAACGGTTTCCAGCAGGCGCAGACGCTGTTCCGGGAAGGCCTGCCAGGCGTCCGAGGTATTGAGCTTGCGGTCCGGGTAGAACATCACGCCGGTCACGATGAACTTGACCCGCGCCGGACTGTTGACCAGCCATTTGATCAGCGATCGTTCCTGCGCTTGATCCAGGATACGTCGATCATCCGGCGATAGATTGCGCTGGGTCCGACTGTCGGTGACGAACCATTCGATATCGCCGTGAGCGAACTGATACCAACATTGTCTCAATGGTTTGCTTAATGTTCCGTCACTTAACAGTTCATGTGCCGGACTATGGCTGGCTTGATAAAGCGCATAGGCGTCCATGGCATTGGCATAAAAGTTTTCGTCGCCTTTTTTCTTGCTGGCAGGCCAATTATCTTTGATTTCATGATCGTCGAGAATCATGTAGCTCGGTGTTCCCGCTATCAACTTTCTAATATGCGGCTGGGAAAAGGCGGTGCGGTATTTGAAAAGAATATCCTTTGGGTTCCGGTCCGGGGCGACAATATTCAAATCGTCTAGATAAACCTGGTCGCCGGTCATCACTACAGCACTGATCGGCGGGTCGGCCTGGGCCACGATGCGGTTGATGCCAGCGAAAGTCCGGTCGCCCAGTTCAGGTCTGGAGGGGACGCCGGCCGTCACCCGCAGGTAGCGGCAGGAACCCACGATATAGCTGCGCGGTGCACCGATTTTGCTGGACGGCGTGCGCATCTGGTAAATATCCCGAGGCCATTGCAGCGGCAGTTCCTGAACGGTTTCGATTGTATGAGTAGGGCTCAGGCGGCTGAACCAGCCGGCTTGGTATTCATAGGCGGTATCGGCTTGAAGGTTCTTCAATACGATGACATCGGACATGTCGCGGTAAGCATGCAACTGAACAAAGTGTCCTTTCGACCAGATTGAATCTCCCTGGCGCCGGTAACGGATGGCGGCAAATACCAGGCTGTTCTTATCGTTATCCCCTCGCAGGAATATCCGCGTGTGATGAGGTGTCGTGTGGCCGACAATAGGGCCAACAGTGGGTTTGAACATCATTCGAGTCCATTCGAAGTTAAAGTTTTTTAGGTAAGTAGTTAATGGCTTCCCTGAACTCATCCTAAAGCGATGCATGGGATAAATATTGATAGGAGAGGGGGCGCGTGTTGTGGGAAACGTCCAATAGATGACGTAGTCATCTAGGTGAAGTGCAGTAGGAAAGTTGGGCCCTGGAACGGGCTGCTCTGCAAGTTCGACTTTATTTCAGGCAAAAAAAAGCCCCGCCAAACGGGCGGGGTTGAGGTACGAGCGTGGCGCTCGGAAAACAGCGGTCCGAAGGGCCCTCCGTGGGGAGGGCCGCCCGGTGTTACAGCAAGATGGTACGGATGTCGCCCAGCAGGTCGCTCAGACGCTTGGTGAAGCGTGCAGCGGCGGCGCCGTTGATCACACGGTGATCGTAGGACAGCGACAGTGGCAGCATCAGCTTCGGCTGGAAGGCTTTACCGTCCCAGACGGGCTGGATGGTGGCTTTGGAGACTCCCAGGATCGCCACTTCCGGCGCGTTGACGATCGGCGTGAAGCCGGTACCGCCAATGTGGCCGAGGCTGGAAATGGTGAAGCAGGCACCCTGCATGTCGTCGGCGGTGAGCTTTTTGCTCCGGGCTTTTTCGGCCAGGGCAGCGGCTTCGCCAGCCAGTTGCAGCAGGCTCTTCTGGTCGACGTTGCGGATGACCGGTACCAGCAGGCCTTCCGGGGTGTCGACGGCAAACCCGATGTGCACGTATTTCTTGCGAATGACAGCCTTGCCGCTTGGGGCCAGCGAGCTGTTGAAGTCCGGCAATTCCTTGAGCAGGTGCGCACAGGCCTTGAGCAGCAGGGGCAGCACGGTCAGCTTGACGCCAGCCTTCTCGGCCACGGCTTTTTGCGCGACGCGGAAAGCTTCCAGTTCGGTGATGTCGGCCTGGTCGAACTGAGTCACGTGTGGAATGTTCAGCCAGCTGCGATGCAGACTCGACGCGCCGATTTGCATCAGGCGAGTCATTGCCACTTCTTCGGTTTCGCCGAAGCGGCTGAAATCCACTGCCGGGATCGGCGGGATGCCCGCACCACCGGTAGCGCCTTCGGCCGGAGCGTTCTTGGCCTTCTGCATCATGGCCTTGACGTAAGTCTGCACGTCTTCTTTCAGCACGCGGCCATGTGGGCCGCTTGGGCTGACGGCGGACAGCTCGACACCAAATTCACGGGCCAGCTGACGCACCGCAGGGCCGGCATGCACCTTGGCACCGCTGGGTGCAGGTGTGGCGGCAGGAGCAGGAGCTGTCTCGGCCTTGGCGGCAGGCGCGGCAGCCGGAGCCGGAGCTGGAGCGGCTTCGGCCTTGGCGGCAGGCGCAGCAGCCTGGGCTGGGGCAGCAGGTGCCGCAGCACCGGCCACTTTCAGCTTCAGGATCAGGTCGCCGGTGCCCACTTCGTCTTCCAGCTTGATCTCGACGCTTTCCACCACGCCGGCGGCCGGCGACGGGATTTCCATGCTGGCTTTGTCGGATTCCAGGGTGATCAGCGACTGGTCGGCTTCGACGGTGTCGCCGACCTTGACCAGCACTTCGATGATCTTGGCCTTGCCCGAGGAGCCAATGTCCGGAACATGAATGTCCTGGACCGTGGCAGCGGCAGGCGCGGCGGCAGGGGCGGGAGCCGCCTCGGCAACCGGTGCGGCGGCAGGCTTTTCAGCCGCTGCCGGGGCAGCAGGAGCCGCCTCAGGCGCGGCAGCGGCGCCCTCGACTTCCAGCTCCAGCAGTTCGTCGCCTTCTTTCAGGCGATCGCCTAGCTTCACTTTCAGGCTTTTGACGATACCGGCCTTCGGCGCAGGCACTTCCATGCTGGCCTTGTCCGATTCAAGCGTCAGGATGCTCTGCTCGGCTTCGATACGGTCGCCGACCTTCACAAACAGTTCAATTACTTCACCTTCACCGCTGCCGATGTCAGGTACGCGAATGAGTTCGCTCACGGAAATTCTCCTCAGCAGTCCAGTGGGTTGCGTTTTTCCGGATCGATGCCGAACTTGACGATGGCCTCGGCCACCACCTTGGGTTCGATATCGCCACGGTCAGCCAGGGCTTCCAGGGCTGCCAACACAACGAACTTACGGTCGACTTCGAAGAAGTGACGCAGCTTCTTGCGGCTGTCGCTACGGCCGAAACCGTCGGTGCCCAGCACCTTGAATTCCTTGGAAGGAACCCACTGACGGATCTGCTCGGCGAACAGTTTCATGTAGTCGGTAGAAGCGATGACCGGACCTTTGCGGCCGTTCAGGCATTCTTCGACGTAGCTCAGTTTCGGCTTCTGGCCCGGGTGCAGACGGTTGCTGCGCTCCACGGCCAGGCCATCGCGACGCAGTTCGTTGAAGCTGGTAACGCTCCACACGTCAGCGCCGACGTTGAACTCTTCACGCAGGATCTTCGCTGCTTCACGCACTTCGCGCAGGATGGTGCCGGAGCCCATCAGCTGGACGTGGTGCGCCGCTTCGCGGGTGTCTTCTTCGAGCAGGTACATGCCCTTGATGATGCCTTCCTCCACGCCGGCCGGCATGGCTGGCTGCTGGTAGGATTCGTTCATCACGGTGATGTAGTAGAAGACGTCCTGTTGCTCTTCGGTCATCTTCTTCATGCCGTCCTGGATGATCACCGCCAGCTCGTAGCCGTAGGTTGGATCAAAGGTGCGGCAGTTCGGGATGGTGGCAGCCAGGATGTGGCTGTGACCGTCTTCGTGTTGCAGGCCTTCGCCGTTGAGCGTGGTCCGGCCGGCGGTACCGCCGATCAGGAAGCCACGGGTCCGGCTGTCGCCAGCGGCCCAGGCCAGGTCGCCGATACGCTGGAAACCGAACATCGAATAGAAGATGTAGAACGGCAGCATCGGCTGGTTGTGGCTGGAGTACGAAGTACCGGCAGCGATGAAGGAGCTCATGGCGCCTGCTTCGTTGATGCCTTCTTCGAGGATCTGGCCCTTCTTGTCTTCCTTGTAGAACATCACCTGGTCTTTATCGACTGGCTCGTAGAGCTGGCCGACGGAGGAGTAGATGCCCAACTGACGGAACATGCCTTCCATACCGAAGGTACGGGCTTCGTCCGGGATGATTGGAACGATGCGCGGGCCGATTTCCTTGTCCTTGACCAATTGCGCGAGGATCCGCACGAAGGCCATGGTGGTGGAAATCTCACGGTCGCCCGAGCCGTCAAGGATGGCCTTGAGGGTATCGAGCGATGGGGTCGGCACGCTGAAGCTCTGGGCGCGGCGCTGGGGCACGAAACCACCCAGTGCGGTGCGACGCTCGCTCAGGTAGCGGGCTTCGGCGCTGTTGGGCTCCGGCTTGAAGAACGGCAGGTTTTCCAGTTCCTCGTCCTTGACCGGGATGTCGAAGCGGTCGCGGAACAACTTCAGGCTGTCGACGTCGACTTTCTTGGTGTTGTGCGCAGTGTTTTTCGCTTCGCCGGCACCGGTGCCATAACCCTTGATGGTCTTGGCCAGGATGACGGTCGGTTGTTCCTTGTGGTTGACCGCTTCGTGGTACGCCGCGTAGACCTTGTACGGGTCGTGGCCGCCACGGTTGAGCTTCCAGATCTCGTCGTCGGACAGATCGGCAACCATTGCCTTGAGTTCAGGCGTGTTGAAGAAGTGCTCACGGACGAACGCGCCGTCCTTGGCCTTGTAGTTCTGGTATTCGCCGTCGATGACTTCGTCCATGCGGCGCTGCAGGATGCCGTCGACGTCCTTGGCCAGCAGTGGGTCCCAGAAACGGCCCCAGATGACTTTGGTCACATTCCACTGGGCGCCACGGAACACGCCTTCGAGTTCCTGGATGATCTTGCCGTTGCCGCGAACGGGGCCGTCGAGGCGCTGCAGGTTGCAGTTGATGACGAAGATCAGGTTGTCCAGCTTCTCGCGGCCAGCCAGGGAGATCGCGCCCAGGGATTCCGGCTCGTCGCACTCGCCGTCGCCCAGGAAGCACCAGACTTTCTGCTTGCCTTCGGGAATGAAGCCACGGGCTTCCAGGTACTTCATGAAACGCGCCTGGTAGATGGCCTGGATCGGGCCCAGACCCATGGATACCGTCGGGAACTGCCAGAAATCAGGCATCAGCCAAGGGTGCGGGTAGGACGACAGGCCCTGACCATCCACTTCCTGGCGGAAGTTGTTCATCTGCTCTTCGCTGATGCGGCCTTCCATGAATGCACGGGCGTAAACGCCTGGCGAGGTGTGGCCCTGGAAGTAGATCAGGTCGCCGCCGTGTTCGTCGGTCGGGGCCTGGAAGAAATAGTTGAAGCCGATGTCGTACAAGGTTGCGCTGGAGGCGAAGCTGGAGATGTGACCGCCCAGGTCAGAATCTTTCAGGTTCGTACGCATCACCATGGCCATCGCGTTCCAGCGTACCAGCGAGCGAATGCGGCGTTCCATGAACAGGTCGCCGGGCATGCGTGCTTCGTGGGTAACGGGGATTGTGTTGCGGTATGGCGTGGTGATGGCGTAAGGCAATTGCGAACCGCTGCGGGTTGCGAGTTCGCCCATACGGGTCATCAGATAGTGAGCACGGTCTTCGCCTTCTTTGTCGAGAACCGATTCCAGGGCGTCCAGCCATTCCTGGGTTTCGACGGGATCGAGGTCTTGCATGGCTTGCTCCAGGGCGGAAAGGCTACCAGAATCGGTTGCCTGAGTTTGCGACTGGCCTTGTGGGCAGACGGTATAAATTCTTGGATTGCCGAAGGTTGTTTCGGCGGCGTGTAGTTTTACTACAAATCGTCGGCCGTTTCAGCCTTTCGAATGTATAGACGAGTAGTAAAACTACACATGAGCGGCTTATGGCCCCTCGTTTCGTTGTGAGAATAATCGTTACTGTTGGTCGTTAGCCAACTCGTACAGGTAAAAACTTGATGTCGGCTGCCAATAAAATCAGATTTTCAGCTATTTATCATCTTTGTTCGACAGTCGATCAGGTAGTGGCAGTTGAAAAAACACTACATCCAGCCTTTCCCCGCGCCGATCAAGGATAGACCATGAGCCTGCCCCCGCTTACCGAAGTTCCGGCAATTCTCCAGTCATTGGTCAGTCGTGCCGAGCAGTCGTTCCGTGCGGCGGTCGCTTCCCTGGACGACGACCACGGGCTGTCCACCTGGGCGCCCGAACGCTGGAGCGAGTTCAACCGTGTCGCCGCCGCCAGTGATTTTTTTATCGAGCAGAGTGTTCGTGACCCCTCTATGTTGCTGGAACTGGTGCGCAGCGGCGAACTGGACCGCCACCTGGCTCCCGGCGAAATGTGCGCTCAGATTGGCGCAGCCGTCCAGGCCGCCGAGACTGAAGACGAACTGGGTCGCATCCTGCGTCGCCAGCGCAGCCGCCAACAGGTGCGGATCATCTGGCGCGACCTGACCCGCCAGGCCGACCTGGTCCAGACCTGTCGCGATCTCTCCGACATGGCCGATACCTGCATCGACCAGGCCTATCAATGGCTGTACCAGCGCCACAGTCAGCAATTCGGTACGCCTACCGGGCGGCGCAGTGGTGAACCGCAGCACATGGTTATCCTGGGCATGGGCAAGCTTGGTGCGGTGGAGCTGAACCTGTCGTCGGACATCGATCTGATTTTCGCCTACCCCGAGGGCGGCGAGACTGTTGGCGCCAAGCGGGCACTGGATAACCAGGAGTTTTTCATTCGTGTGGGGCAGCGCCTGATCAAGGCCCTGGACCCGATGACCGTCGACGGCTTCGTATTCCGCGTCGACATGCGCCTGCGCCCCTATGGTTCGGCCGGAGCGCTGGTGCTGAGTTTCAACGCGCTGGAGCAGTATTACCAGGATCAGGGCCGTGACTGGGAACGCTACGCGATGATCAAGGCGCGGGTGGTGGCGGGTGACCAGGTGGCCGGCGCGCAACTGCTCGACATGCTGCGTCCGTTCGTTTATCGCCGTTATCTGGATTTTTCCGCCATCGAAGCGCTGCGCACCATGAAGCAGTTGATCCAGCAGGAAGTGCGGCGCAAGGGCATGGCCGACAACATCAAGCTGGGTTCGGGCGGCATCCGCGAGGTGGAGTTCATTGCCCAGGCGTTCCAGTTGATCCATGGCGGTCGTGACTTGAGTTTGCAGCAGCGCCCGTTGTTGAAAGTGCTGGCGACCCTGGAAGGCCAGGGTTATCTGCCGGCCAAGGTGGTCGATGAGCTGCGCCAGGGTTATGAATTCTTGCGTTACACCGAACACGCGATCCAGGCCATCGCCGACCGCCAGACCCAGATGCTGCCGGACACCCCGCAGGATCAGGCGCGCATTGCGTTCATGCTGGGTTTTGCCGACTGGGCGGCCTTCCATGAGCAATTGATGTACTGGCGCGGTCGCGTAGCCTGGCACTTCGGCCAGGTCATCGCCGACCCGGATGAAGAGCAGGACGGCGAAAGCGAAGTGACGGTGGGCGGCGAATGGTTGCCGCTGTGGGAAGACAGCCAGGATGAAGGGGCGGCGTGTCGTCAACTGGAGGAGGGCGGCTTCGCCGACGCACCCAAGGCGCTCAAAGCCCTGGCCGCCCTGCGCGGCAGTGCGCAATTGCGCGCCATGCAGCGTCTGGGGCGCGAGCGTCTGGATGCATTCATTCCGCGCCTGTTGGCCCAGGCGGTGGAGCATGCCAATCCGGACCTGGTGCTTGAGCGCGTATTGCCGCTGGTGGAAGCCGTGGCGCGCCGATCGGCCTATCTGGTGCTGCTGACGGAAAATCCCGGCGCCCTGCGACGCCTGCTGACGCTGTGCGCGGCGAGCCCGTGGATTGCCGAGCAGATCACCCGCTTTCCCCTGTTGCTTGATGAATTGCTCAACGAGGGGCGACTTTTCAAGCCCCCCCTGGCGCCGGAACTGGCGGCGGAGTTGCGTGAACGCCTGACACGCATCCCCGAGGATGATCTCGAGCAGCAGATGGAGGCCCTGCGGCATTTCAAGCTCGCGCACCGTTTGCGGGTGGCCGCCTCGGAAATCGCCGGCAGCCTGCCGTTGATGAAAGTCAGCGATTACCTGACCTGGCTGGCCGAAGCAATTCTTGAACAAGTGCTGGCCCTGGCCTGGCGCCAGACCGTGGCCAAGTATGGCGTGCCGCTGCGCACTGACGGCAGCCTGTGCGATCCGGGCTTCATCATTGTCGGTTATGGGAAAGTCGGCGGTCTGGAATTGGGGCATGGTTCCGACCTGGATCTGGTGTTCATCCACGATGGCGATCCGCAGGCGGAAACCGATGGCCCGAAACCCATCGACGGCGCGCAGTTTTTCACCCGGCTCGGCCAGCGAATCATCCATTTGCTGACGGCCCAGACCAACTCTGGACAGCTCTACGAAGTGGACATGCGCTTGCGGCCGTCCGGGGCGTCGGGGTTGCTGGTCAGCTCCCTCGGGGCTTTTGCACGCTATCAGGAGAACGAGGCCTGGACTTGGGAGCATCAGGCTTTGGTGCGGGCTCGGGTGCTGGTGGGCAGCCAGGACGTGGGTCAGGCGTTCGAGAAGGTTCGTGCCCAGGTGCTGGGGCGCAAGCGTGATTTGTCGACGCTGCGCCAGGAAGTCAGCGAGATGCGCGCCAAGATGCGCGATAACCTCGGCAGCAAGGTCACCGCTGCCGGAACCGCAGCGAATGCCTTTGAAGCCACCGCGCCGTTCGACCTCAAGCAGGATGCCGGAGGTATCGTCGACATTGAATTTATGGTGCAATACGCGGCCCTGGCGTGGTCCGAGGAGCACCCGTCGCTGCTGCGCTACACCGATAACATCCGCATTCTGGAAGGGTTGCAGGACGTCGGGCTGATGCCGGTCGAAGACGCTACCCTGCTGCGCGAGGCCTACAAAGCCTACCGCTCAGCCGCCCACCGCCAGGCTCTACAGAAAGACGCCGGGGTGATTGCAGGCGACCAGTTTGTGGATGAGCGCAGGCAGGTGCTGCGAATCTGGCGAGAACTGGGGCTGAGCTGAAGATTTAAATGTGGGAGCGGGCTTGCTCGCGAAGGCGGAGTGTCAGGCGACATTGATGTTGGATGTGCCGGCCCCATCGCGAGCAGGCTCGCTCTCACAATGGATTTGTGGTGCTGCACCATACTTGAAGTAGATGAATTTCCCTGTGGGAGCGAGCCTGCTCGCGATAGCGGAGTGTCAGGCGACATTGATATTGGATGTGAGAGCCTCATCGCGAGCAGGCTCGCTCCCGCAGTTGTAGAGTGACGGCAGCAGGCAACGTCCTAAGCCACAGTGATTGTCGAGGCGGGGAGGCGTAGGCCTCCCCGCATCGTTTTTGGAAGCCACATGAATATTCTGATCGTAGGGCCCAGTTGGGTCGGTGACATGGTGATGGCGCAGACACTGTTTCAGTGCCTCAAGCAGCGCCACCCACAGTGCGAAATCGACGTGTTGGCCCCCGAGTGGAGTCGGCCGATTCTTGAGCGCATGCCCCAGGTGCGCAAGGCCTTGAGCTTCCCGCTCGGCCACGGTGTGCTGGAGCTGGCGACCCGTCGACGCATCGGCAAGTCCCTGGCCGGTCAGTACGACCAGGCGATCCTGTTGCCCAATTCGTTGAAATCGGCACTGGTGCCGTTCTTCGCCAGTATCCCCAAACGCACCGGCTGGCGTGGCGAGTTCCGCTACGGCTTGCTCAATGACGTGCGCACGCTGGACAAAGAACGCTACCCGCTGATGATCGAGCGCTTCATGGCCCTGGCCTACGAGCCAGGTGCCGAGTTGCCCAAGCCGTATCCGCGCCCAAGTCTTGCGATCGACCCGGTGACCCGCGAAGCGGCGCTGGCCAAGTTCGGTCTGAGCCTGGACCGCCCGGTACTGGCTCTCTGCCCAGGCGCCGAATTCGGTGAGTCCAAGCGCTGGCCGGCGGAGCATTACGCCCAGGTCGCCGAGACGAAGATTCGCGAAGGCTGGCAGGTCTGGTTGTTCGGTTCGAAAAACGATCATTCGGTGGGCGAGGACATCCGCTCGCGCCTGATCCCGGGCCTGCGGGAGGAGTCGGTGAACCTCAGCGGCGATACCTCCCTGGCCGAAGCCATCGACCTGTTGTCCTGCGCCGATTCGGTGGTGTCCAACGACTCCGGCCTGATGCACGTGGCCGCCGCCCTGAACCGGCCACTGGTGGCCGTGTACGGTTCCACTTCGCCGGGCTTTACGCCGCCGCTGGCCGAAAAAGTCGAAGTCGTACGCCTGGGCATCGAATGCAGTCCGTGCTTCGACCGCACCTGTCGCTTCGGTCATTACAACTGCCTGCGCCAGCTCAGGCCGCCGTCGGTGAACGATGCCCTGGGGCGTTTGCAGGGCGCACCGGTGGAGGTTCAGTAACTTGCGGGTATTGCTGATCAAGACCTCTTCGCTGGGGGATGTGGTTCACACCCTGCCAGCGCTGACCGACGCGGCGCGGGCGATTCCCGGCATCAGGTTCGACTGGGTGGTGGAAGAAGGCTTTGCCGAAATTCCTACCTGGCATCCGGCGGTGGATACAGTCATTCCGGTGGCGATTCGTCGCTGGCGCAAGAACCTCTGGCAAACCATCAAAAGCGGCGAGTGGCGACGTTTCAAGCAAAGCGTGCGTGCCAAGAAGTACGATCTGGTGATCGACGCCCAAGGCCTGCTGAAAAGCGCCTGGCTGACCCGCTACGTCAAGGCCCCGGTGGCAGGCCTGGATAAAGAATCGGCCCGCGAACCCCTTGCAGCGCGCTTCTATTCCCGTCGCCTGGGCGTGGCTCGCGGTCAGCATGCGGTAGAGCGCGTGCGCCAGTTGTTTGCTGTGGCACTGGGTTATGACCTGCCCAAAACCATGGGCAGCTACGGCCTGAATGTCGATCGCCTGGTTGAATTGCCGCGCAGTTACCCTTACGTGGTGTTCCTGCACGGCACGACTTGGGAATCCAAGCACTGGCCTGAGCTCTACTGGCGTCAACTTGTTGAGCGCATGGGGCAGTTCGGCGTCGTGGTGAAGCTGCCATGGGGCAGCCCGCTGGAGAAAGCCCGGGCCGAGCGGATTGCCAATGGCCTGCGCAACGCCCTGGTATTGCCAAAGCTGAATCTGGGTGGGATGGGCAAGGTGTTGGCCGGCGCACAGGCCTGTGTGGCCGTGGACACCGGCCTTGGCCATCTGGCCGCGGCCCTGGATGTGCCGACCATTTCATTGCTCGGCCCCACCAACCCGGTGCTGACCGGTGCCTATGGCAAGGGGCAGATTCACCTCGCCAGTGATTTCCCTTGCGCGCCCTGCATGCAGAAACAATGCACTTATCCGCCGACCGCCGAAGATGCCCGTCGGTTTGACCTGAAACGCGAGCAGCCTCTGTGCTTCACGCGTCTGAATCCCGAGCGTGTTGCCAGCCACTTGAGCACGTTATTGGCTGAGGAGCCGCGCTGATGCAATTGGCTTTTGTCCTTTATAAATACTTCCCTTTCGGCGGCCTGCAGCGTGACTTCATGCGCATCGCCCTGGAATGCCAGCGGCGTGGTCACCAGATCCGCGTCTACACGCTGATCTGGGAAGGTGACGTCCCGCCGGGCTTCGAAGTGCTCGTGGCGCCGGTCAAGGCGCTGTTCAACCACCGTCGCAATGAAAAACTCAGTGCGTGGATGGAAAATGACCTGGCCAAGCGTCCGGTCGACCGTTTGATCGGCTTCAACAAAATGCCCGGCCTGGACGTGTATTACGCCGCTGACGGCTGCTTTGAAGACAAGGCGCAGAACCTGCGCAATTCGCTGTACCGGCGTTGGGGGCGTTACCGCCACTTTTCCGAGTACGAGCGAGCGGTATTCGCCAAGGATGCCAAGACCGAAATACTGATGATTTCCGAAGTGCAACAGCCTTTGTTCATCAAGCACTACGACACGCCGCTGGAGCGCTTTCACCTGCTGCCACCGGGCATCGCCCAGGATCGTCGCCGGCCCGCCGACGCCGATGAGGTTCGCGCCGCGTTTCGTGCTGAATTCGATCTGGCCGATGATGACCTGCTGCTGGTGCAGATCGGTTCCGGGTTCAAGACCAAGGGCGTGGATCGCAGCCTCAAGGCCCTGGCCGCGCTACCTTCGCAGCTTAAAAAACGCACCCGCCTGTTTGTAATCGGCCAGGACGACCCCAAAGTATTCCAATTGCAGAGCGCCGCGTTGGGGCTTGGTGACAACGTACGCTTCCTCAAGGGCCGCAGCGACATTCCGCGTTTCCTGCTGGGCGCCGACCTGTTGATCCACCCGGCGTACAACGAGAACACCGGTACCGTACTGCTTGAAGCGCTGGTGGCCGGCTTGCCGGTGCTGGTCAGCGCGGTGTGTGGATACGCCCATTACATCGCCGAGGCCGACAGTGGCCTGGTCTTGGACGAGCCGTTCGAACAGGCGCAGCTCACCGAGTACCTGGGGCGGATGTTGGGTGACGCCGACGCACGCGCGGCCTGGAGCCGCAACGGTCTGGCCTTCGCCGAGACGGCCGACCTCTACAGCATGCCGCAGCACGCGGCCGATGTGATATTGGCGGAGCACGCACAATGAAATTGATGCTGGCCGAACCGTTCAAGAGCCTTTGGGCCGGACGCGATGCGTTCGCCGAAGTCGAGGCGCTCAAGGGCGAGGTCTATCGCGAACTGGAAGCCCGGCGCACCTTGCGCACGGAGGTGGATGGTCGTGGCTTTTTCGTGAAAATCCACCGTGGCATCGGTTGGCGCGAGATCTTCAAGAACCTGCTGACCGCCAAGTTGCCGGTACTGGGTGCGGGACAGGAATGGAAAGCCATCCAGCGCTTGCAGCAGGTCGGTGTGCCGACCATGACCGCCGTCGCCTATGGCGAGAAAGGCAGCAACCCGGCCGACCAGCATTCGTTCATCGTCACCGAAGAACTGGCGCCGACCGTCAGTCTTGAAGATCTCAGCATGGACTGGGTCAAGCAGCCGCCACAGCCGAAGCTCAAGCGGGCCCTGATCGCCGAAGTGGCGCGCATGACCGGCATGATGCATCGGGCCGGGGTCAACCATCGCGACTGCTACATCTGCCACTTTCTGCTGCACACCGATAAGCCCGTGACCGCCACGGATTTCAAACTTTCTGTGATTGACCTGCACCGTGCGCAGATCCGTCCGGCCATCCCCCTTCGTTGGCGCAACAAGGACCTGGCGGCGCTGTATTTCTCTGCACTGGACATCGGTCTGACCCGGCGTGACAAGTTGCGCTTCCTCAAGGGTTATTTCCAGCAGCCGCTACGGCGGATCCTGGCCGAAGAAGCTTCGCTGCTGACCTGGCTCGAAGGCAAAGCCAACCGGCTTTATGCGCGCAAGCTGCGGTACGGGGGCGCGCTCTGATGTCGGGTTGGGTACTGGAGCCTTCCTACGCTGAGCTGGCAGAGGATTTCGGCAGTCTTGATGCAGTGTTCGCCCTCGAGGGCGAGCGTCTGACGCGGGACCCGCTGTCCGAGGTGATTCGGGTACAGCGCAGCGGCGTGAATTACTATGTCAAACGCTACACCGGGGCCGGCAAGGGGCTGCGGCGATACTTGGGTAAGCCGCGGGTCAAGTCCGAATGGCAGAACCTCAAGCGCTTCGCCAAGTGGGGCATCCCCACTGCCGAAGTCGTGGCCTGGGGGCTGGAGCGACGTGGCGCAGCCTATGACCGTGGCGCGATGATCACGCGCGAGCTGCCGGGCACCGAAGACCTCTCGGCATTGGCAAGGCGTCACGATCCAAGGCTGGCCAATCGTGCCTGGGTCGACGGGGTGAGTCGGCAACTGGCCGGCTATACCCGGACCATGCACGAAAATCGTTTTACCCATAACGATCTGAAATGGCGCAACTTGCTGATCGACGAGCAGTCACGGCTGTTCTTTATCGATTGCCCCAACGGCGATTTCTGGCGCGGTTTCTGGCTCAACTATCGCATCACCAAAGACCTGGCGTGCCTGGACAAGGTCGCCAAGTATCATTTGTCGGCCACTCAGCGCCTGCGTTTTTACCTGCAGTATCGCCAGCGTAACCGGCTCGATGCGTGTGACAAGAAGCGCATCCGTCACGTAGTGAGATTTTTCGAGGGGCGTGAATGACTGATTTTCTGGCGACTGAAGACCAGTCATTGTTGCAACGCCACGGCCTGGATAGCTTCGAAGCCCTTTGGGACCTGCAATTGGATGCGGTGGATGAACCCAACACCGCGGGCGGCGGTTGGAGCAGTGTCTTCCGGCTGGAACTGGAAGGGCGGGGTTATTACCTCAAGCGCCAGAGTAATTACCTCACCAGGACGTGGTCCCACCCCTTCGGCGAGCCCAGCTTTTCCCGGGAGTTTCGCAATATCAGCCGCTACCGCCAACTGGGGATTCCGGCCCTGCAAGCGGTGTTCTATGGTCAGCGCAATGTGGGCGGGGAGGTGCGGGCGATTCTGCTGACGCGTGCCCTGGACGGTTGGGATGACCTGGATTCATTGCTGCAACGCTGGTCCAGCCTGGCGGCGACGCAACGCGCCACCGTCCTGCAGGCTTGCGGGCAGTTGGCGCGACGTCTGCACGGCATGCGCCAGGTCCATGGTTGCTTCTACCCCAAGCACATTTTTCTGCAAGCCACCGCCAGTGGCTATCAGGCGCAGTTGATCGACCTCGAAAAGACCCGGCCGCTATTGTTCGGTCAGCGGGATCGAATCAAGGACCTGGAGCCCTTGCTGCGTCGCGCGCGAGCCTGGAGTGACGACGATGTGCGCCAGATGCTCTGCACCTACCTGGATCAACCGCTCAAGAGTGCACTGGTTGACCGCTGGATGACTCGTCTGACCGCCCGGCGCAGCCATAAGGAGGCTCGTTGATGCATTTATCCGAATTGAAGAACGCCGGCCGCAGTCCCAGCCTGCCTTTGAGCCTGGAGCTGGCGGACGCCGCCGGCCCGGCGCAATTGCAGCTGCTTTCCCTGTTGCGTGTGTTGCCGGGACAGCGCTACGTCGGTGCTGGCGTCTGGCGCGGTCGTCCGGTGTTGGCCAAGTTGCTGGTCGGCAGTAAAGCGGGCAGGCACTTTCACCGCGAACTGCAAGGCGTGCGCCTGCTGGCCGAGCAGGGGCTGACTACGCCGCTGTTGCTGGCCGATGGCCTGAAAGAAGGCGAGGGTGGCTGGCTGCTGTTCGAATTGCTCGAGGGGGCCGAAAGCCTCGGGGACGCCTGGAAACAGGTCGAGGGCCTGCCACTGCTCGCCGACGAACAAACGGCGGTACTGGCCGAGGCGTTGGGAGCGATTGCACAACTGCACAGCAAAGGCCTGTGGCAGGAAGACTTGCACCTGGACAATCTGTTGCGTCACGGCGGCAAACTCTATTTGATCGACGGAGGCGGCATCCGCGCCGAAACCCCGGGCCAGCCATTGTCGCGCAACAAAGTGCTTGAAAACCTGGGGGTATTTTTCGCCCAGTTGCCCAAATCCCTCGAGCCTTTCAACGAAGAGTTGTTGGTGCATTACCTGCTGGGCAACGCCGAGCACGCATTGCCCATGGAGGCGCTGCAAAAACAGATCGACAAGGTGTACGCCTGGCGCCTGAATGACTTTCTGGAAAAAGTCGGGCGTGAGTGCAGTCTGTTCAGCGTGCAGCGTGGTCCGTTCGGTTTGCGAGCGATTCGTCGTGATGAAGAGGCGGTCATGGCGCCGGTACTGGAGCAGGCCGATGCCTTGCTTGACCAAGGCCACTTATACAAGACCGGTGGGTCGGCGAGCGTTGGTAAAGTCGATGTGGACGGGCGCTCTGTGTTGATCAAGCGCTACAACATCAAAAACTTCGCCCACTGGCTCAAGCGCTTCTGGCGTCCGAGCCGCGCCTGGCATGCCTGGCGCGAAGGTCATCGCCTGACGTTCCTCGGTATCGCCACGCCCAAGCCGCTGGCGCTGCTGGAAAAGCGTTTTCTGTGGCTGCGTCGCGGCGCCTACCTGGTGACCGAGCACCTGTCGGGGCCTGACATCATCGAACGCCTGGCCCCTTACGTCGAAAACGGCGCCGCTCCCGAGCCTGAGTTGCTGGCGCTGGACCGGTTGTTCGCCGGCCTGATCCGCGAGCGTATCAGTCACGGCGATTTCAAGGGCCACAACCTGCTCTGGCAGGACGATCGCTGGGCGCTGATCGACCTGGACTCCATGTGCCAGCACCGCAGCCTCTCCAGCTTCACCCCCGCCTATGCCAGGGATCGTGCGCGGTTCATGCGCAACTGGCCGCAAGACAGTGCGTTGTATCAGGTGATTGATCAGCGGTTGCCCAAAAGCTTTTGAAGGGTGCCCCGATAGCTGCTTTGGCACGTCTTCTGTGTAGGAACTGCTGAAGGCTGCGATCTTTGTTTTACCCCTTGAGGTTCAAGGGAAAGATCAAAATCAAAAGATCGCAGCTTCGGCAGCTCCTACGAGGCTTGCCAACGCTTTTAAGCTATAATCCCGCCCTTTAGCTGCCCCGCGCCCCGGCGTGCGGCACATCTTTTTTCGAGGCGTTTGTCGCCTCGCATGCAGACATTAAGAGGCTAGACCCCTGTGGCATTGACGATTCTTGGCCTGTCCGGCGCCCTTAGCCATGATCCCTCCGCAGCGCTGTACATCGACGGCAAGCTGATCGCGGCGGCCGAGGAAGAGCGCTTCGTACGCGATAAACATGCAAAGAACCGCATGCCCTACGAGTCGGCGAAGTTCTGTCTGGAACAGGCCGGCATCAAGCCGTCCGACGTCGACGTGGTGGCAATCCCGTTCGCCCCGATCAGCCTGTTCGGCGAAGCGCGCTGGCATTACGCCAAGCGTTACTGGTACGCCCCGGATCGCGCCCTCGATGCGATCCTGATGGGCAACCGTCGCTACAAGCGCTATCGCCGCAAGATTGTCTGGTGCCTGGAGCAGCTGGGTTTTGATCCGAAAAAGATCAAGATCGAGCCGGTCGAGCACCACCTGGCCCACGCCTCCAGTGCGTACCACTGCTCGGGCTTCCAGGAGAAAACCGCGATCCTGGGCATCGACGGCAAGGGTGAATACGCCACGACCTTCTTCGGCTACGGCGAAAACGGCAAGATCCACAAGATCAAGGAATTCTTCGACCCGGACTCCCTCGGCGGGCTGTATGGCGCGATCACCGAGTTCCTGGGTTTCGAGATGCTCGACGGTGAGTTCAAGGTCATGGGCATGGCGCCTTACGGCGATGCCAGCAAGTACGACTTCTCGCGCCTGGCCTCGTTTGAAAACGGCGAACTGGTGATCAATACCGACTACGCCAACGTGATCGGCCTGCGTCGATATAAAGAGAAGGGCAAAGGCTTCTACTTCTCGCCGAAGCTGATCGAATGGCTCGGCCCGAAACGTGAAGGCGACATCGCCGACGAGCCGTACATCCACTACGCGGCCAGCATGCAGGCGCTGTTCGAGAAACTTGCGCTGCAGATGATCGACCACTATCTGGGCGACGTGCTCAAGGAAACCGGCAAGCTGGCGTTCGCCGGTGGCTGTGCGTTGAACGTCAAGCTGAACCAGAAAATCATCGCCCGTGACGACGTCAAGGAACTGTTCGTGCAACCGGCTTCCGGCGATGCCGGCACCGCCGTGGGGGCGGCAGCTTATGTGTCCCACGCCCGTGGCGTGCCGGTGGAGAAGATGGAACACGTCTACCTCGGCCCGGCCTACAGCAACGAAGACGTCATCGCCGCCTGCGCCCGCCATCCGAGCAAGCCTGCGTGGCGCAAGATCGACAACACCCCTGAGCGCATCGCCAAGATCATGGTCGACGGCAACCCGGTGGCCTGGTTCCAGGGGCGCATGGAGTTTGGCCCGCGTGCCTTGGGCGGTCGCTCGATCATCGGTTGCCCGAGCGCCAGCGGCGTGGCCGATCGCATCAACGAACAGATCAAGTTCCGCGAGCGCTGGAGGCCTTTCTGCCCGTCGATGCTCGACACGGTCGCACCGCAGATGATCAAGGTCGATCACCCCGCGCCGTTCATGACGTTCACCTTCGAAGTGGCTGAAGAGTGGAAAACCCGCGTGCCGGAAGTCGTCCACGAAGACGGCACATCCCGGGCCCAGGTACTCAAGCGTGAATACAACCCACGCTATTACGACATGATGAAGGCCCTGGAAGTACTGACCGGCAACGGCGTGTCCCTGAACACCTCACTCAACCGCCGTGGCGAACCGATGATCTGCTCGCCTACGGACGCTCTGAACATGTTCTTTGGCTCTGACCTGCAATACCTGATCATGGAGGATATTCTGGTGGTCAAAGACGGCGTGGATGCATATGACACGTTCGGCTGAGCGGCATGTATTGCAGTTCTGTCACGGTTACGATGGGCCGTTCCTCGACTGCGCCCGTCAGTATGCCAGTCTGTTCGCAGGCACTGGCTATCGCGTGACGACAGTGTTTCTTACCGGGGCGGCCGATACGGAAGTGGCCGCCCGTTGCGCCTCTGACGAGGTGCTGTTCATGGAGTACAGCTCCAGTGCCATCAGAGGCTTGAAGCTGGGCGCGATCAGCGATTTGAGAAAGATTGCCGCCTCGCGCAATTTCAGTTTTTGCATCGCCCATCGCTTTAAGCCGATCTACATCACCTTGCTCGCTACCGGTCTGCCGGTGATCGGAGTGCACCACGCGTTGGGGGACTATCAGCGGTTGACCAGACGGGTGTTCGTCCAGTTTTTCCGCAAACGCCTGAGCCTGCTTGGTGTCTCCGATGCAGTGCGTGACGACATTCGTCGTCTCTTGCCGAAATGGCCGGCTAGCCGGATCCAGACCCTCTACAACCGTATCGACCTGGAAGCCATACAGGCTGGCCTGGTGTCCCGGGACGAAGCGCGGCATAGCCTGGGGTTGGATGCCCAGGCCTGGATTGTCGGCAATGTTGGCCGTCTGCACCCGGACAAGGACCAGGCCACGCTGTTGCGAGGTTTTGCCCTGGCGCTGGAGTATTTGCCCGCCAATAGCCAGTTGGTGATTCTCGGCAAGGGCCGTCTGGAACAAGACCTTAAGGAACTGGCGCTGGAACTGGGCATTGCCGACCGTGTGCTGTTCCTCGGTCAGGTGCCTGAAGCGCGTCGCTATTTTCGCGCCTTTGATGTATTCGCTCTGAGTTCTGACCATGAGCCGTTCGGCATGGTGCTGCTCGAAGCCATGGCCGCCGGTGTGCCGCTACTGGCCACCGCCTGCGGTGGAGCAAAGGAAGTGGTGGAGGGTGTCGGCATTTTATTTCCGCTAGGCAATGCCGAACATATGGCGCAGGGGCTGCAACACTTGGCGGCCATGGACGAGTTGCAGCGTCGCAGGTGTGCAGAGCTGATGCTTGATCGCTTGCGTGAACGCTTTTCCGATCGGGCTGCTCGTGAGGCTTTCTGGCGTTTGCCTATGGTCGCCGAACTGGCGTCAAGGGCCTGATCCAATCAGATCCGCAGTTGGCGTCGGCGTAGCAGCCTCGCATGATGAGGCGGGGAAGTCCGTCCGGCGCGATACCGGGTTATTTATCAAGTCGTTCGGTGCCGCAAGGAAGACGATGAAAGTTTTATTTTTGGTCCAGAAAGAGCAGCGGGCCATCCTGGACCGCCTCTATGAAGGCGTGGCAGCCCATTGCGAGTGTGACCTGCGCTGGCTCGACAGCAATGAGCAGCGTAACTTGCGAGGGTATTTCCGGCGTCACGTGGACGTATCGCGTTACGATCGGATCGTATTTTTCCTGCGCTTCAAGCAGGAGATCCGCCAGGCGGCATTCATTCGCACGATCCCGAATCTGGTGATCCTGGAACACGACGCCTATCAGAACTACATTGCGTGCAAATACACGGGCAAGTTCAGTGCCCATTATCGTCGTCTGCCATGGGTGCGGGTCATCAGCTCCGGTTTCATGGTTGCTCAACGTCTTCGCACCGAAGGTTTCGATGCGGTGTTCGTACCCAAAGGCTACGATCAATCGTTATTGCAAAATCAGAATCGCGAGCGGGATATCGAACTGGCCTTTGTAGGAAGCACCAACAGCGCCGCCTACAGTGGGCGCAAGATACTGCTGGATGAGTTGGCACGCGTTGAGCCGCTGGTGGTAACCCGCACCAAGTCCGGGGAAGAGTATTGCGAAACCCTGAACCGCATTCGTTTTTTTGTCAGCGCCGATGTGGGTATGGGCGAGTTCATGATCAAAAATTTCGAAGCCATGGCCTGTGGTTGTGTGCTGCTGGCTTTCGATCAGGGGGTCGATGAAGCACGTGCGCTGGGGTTGCAGGACATGCATAACGTGGTGTTGTATTGCGACGTTGCGCAGCTTCAGGAAAAGCTTTACCGACTGCGAGCTGACCCCGAACTGGCCCATCGTATTGCGCGCAACGGCCATGAGCTGGCGCTGGAACAGTTCAGTTTCGCCCGCATCGGGCAAAAAATCGTTGAGGCACTGGAGCCGCCCTTGCGGCCTCGTGCACCGTTGAGTCTGCTGGAAAAATTGCGCCTGAAACTGGGCGTTTGACGGGAACCGTTCAGCTATCTGGCGTTCGGATGGCGTTTGACTAAATGGTATTTCAGGTGCAGTTTTCCGACGAAAGTGACATTACCCTGGTGGTGACCAGTTGCGGTCGGCTCGATCTGCTCAAGCGAACCCTTGAGAGCTTCGACCATTTCAACACGGCGCCGATTCGTGAAGTCTTCATTACCGAAGATGCCGGCGACGAGGGCGTAAATGCAGTTATCCCAGCGCATTGGAAGGATCGCTGTACCGTATTCGTCAATCGACCGAAGCTGGGGCAATTGGCGTCTATTGACCTGGCGTACGGGCATGTGAAGACCCCTTACATCTTTCACTGTGAGGATGACTGGGAGTTCTATCGCCCGGCCTTTGTAGAAGACTCGCGCAAGATTCTCGAATTACGTCCCGAAATCCTACAGGTCTGGCTGCGCAACTATGTTTACGACCTGTGCGTACACAGCCCTTACATTCGCCTGGGCGAGCGTGAGATCGTCGGCGGCGTGCCGTGTTATCCGCTTATATCCGACAAGCCCGAGTGGCAGAGTTTTTCCCTCAATCCCGGCTTGCGACGCCTGAAGGAGTATCAGCTGTGTGCCCCGTTTGCGGGCTATGGCGGCGAGAAGGCACTGTCGCTTCGCTATGCGCAACTGAACTTGACGGCGGTCACGCTGGAAGGGGATGCTGTTTTGCATACCGGATTCGGCGTCCATGTCGAAGTCCCTGTCGAGCGTCAGCGCAAAGCGCGTCGCAGACGCAGAGAGCAAATCAAGCTCTTTCTGGTTCTTTTGCTCGGAGTCTGCGTTGGCTGGATTATCAATTATTAGATGTCTCGAAGCACGAATCCTGGTCGGCGATAAAAGGTTTGCTGCTTGATGAGCATTATCAATGTTATGTGGGCAGGCGGTTTGCCGTTTGCTTCGGTACACAAGGTCCATCATCAGATCCTTTCGCGAATCGAGCCTGGGATGCCCGTAAAAACCTGGCTTTTGCAGGGGGCGGCTTCTGACTGTCAGGTCGATGTCGGGCCCGCGCATGAGTGGAATCTGACGTCAGCCCGACTCAAGGGGCGGCACATCTGGCGTCTGTTCAGACCCTGGATGCGAAGCCGTTTTCGGGAGGCTTTGCTCGACAGTGATGCCCGCGTGGTATTGCTCGATGGCCTGGGCGTGGCCCGGACTCTCTTGCCTGTGCTCAAGGACATGCCTCAGATCCGCGTGGTGGTGATCTTCCATGGCGCGACACGCCTGCACATTACAAGCCGTGAGTTGCTGCGCGGGTTTCCTGCTTCGCGCCTGAGTCTGGCGGCAGTCTCCGAGACCTTGGCTACGTCGCTGCAGGACGAACTCGGCCTGCCGGTCGTTGCATTACGCAGCGCGTTCGATCCGGTCGCCTTTCAGGCCTCACTCAAGCCTCGTGAGGAGGCTCGCGCCCGTCTGGGTTTATCCTTGGCGGACCAGCGTGTTTTTGGCGCCGTCGGCCGGTTGGTGGGTAAAAAGGGATTTGTCAGCTTGTTGGACGCGTTCGCGCGAGCGGCGTCGGGCCATGGCGATTGGCGCTTGGTCATTGTAGGCGAAGGGCCGAGACGCGATGCGCTCCAGGCTCGGATTACCCAGCCGGATCTTGTTGGCAAGGTCTTGTTGACTGGGCATCTGGAGGATGTCGCGACGCTTTATAAGGCATTCGACTGGGTGTTGATTCCGTCACTCGACGAAGGGCTTGGTCTGATCCTTCAGGAAGCAATACTGGCAGGCATCCCGGTACTGGCCAGCGAAATCGCTGTATTCCGTGAGCAACTGGGGGATACCGGCTGGTACGCACCGGCCAATGACGAAGTGGCTTGGAGTGAGGCGATCACAAGGGCTTCACAAGCTCCAGCTGACGCCGTAGCGCAGGCCCAGTACCAGGCACTGGCCCCTGAGCAGGCTTGGCTGAGTTTCAGCCAGACCGCTCGGAATTTGATCTTAAACGGGCAATAAGGCGCTTTCCAGCGCCTGCATGGGAAAGCTCTCGTTCAGGTTCTCCCTGGCAATATAACGAGCGAAATGTTGCAGGTTGCGACGCACAAGGCGGCGTGGCAGAGGGGAGCGCAGGAAGCGCATGTCGGCCACATCGATCAGTCCCAGCTTGTTCTCAGGAGTGACGACGATGTTACCCAGGTGCAATGAGCGAAAATAAATGCCACGAGCGTGAAGGCTGCGAATCAGCTCGACCAGTGTCGGAAGGGTCTGCTGCCAACTGAAGTTTTCCTGATTCGATAGTTGACGCAGGGTTTTTCCTGGCAGAGGTCGATACAGCACGGCGGTCATGCCGGGCTTTTGCAATTTGTAGAAAGCCAGCACTTCGAGCGTAGGCACGCCGAGTTCCTGCAATCGGGTCGCGTTGCTGATGAACCGCGCTGAATAAGGCCGTAAAAGGGCCGAAGAAAAAAACCGCTTGAGGCGAAACAATTTGAGGATATTCCCATCCTGCAACAGATAGACTTTCGGGCCGTGGCCGTCGGCCTCCAGAATACTGGCGCCTTCAATCAATTGATTCAAAGCGGCTTGGGGAAGCCGTGAGGATTGCATCGTAGGAAAGCCTTGTTGAAAAAAGAACCGGTGCCGTAGCGGGCCATGATGCCCAAAAGTTTGTGTTTTAACCATGCCGGTTTTGGCTGGTAGACCGTTTAGGAGCGATAGATGTACGCGACGCGTTGGGCACAGGCGTGGATGGCCTTTGGCTTGTTATGGTTTTTGATGGCGATAGCCCTGGCACCGACCAACAAGGTCTATCAGCAAGGTTTGATCGCGTTTCTCTGGTTGCCGGTGATTATCTTCGCTTGGTCAGCGCGCCATCGGCTGTTGGAGGTGTGGCGTGCCCAGCGGTTGATTTACCTGACGCTTCTGGCGTTGGCGGCCTGGGCGCTGATTACACTGTTATGGTCCGAGGTGTCGGAGCCAGGCCGCGAAGCCAAGCGACTGCTCTATATCCTGGCGTTCCTGTTGTTTTTCCCAATCCTTGCCAATCGTCAGCCCGAGCGAGTGATTCGTATCATGCAGTGGGGAGGGCTGGGGCTTGCGCTCGTCGCGCTGGTGTCGATTGTCGACTTCTACGGCATTGAAGGGCGCAACTGGGTGGCGCGCCTGGAGGGGTTGGGCAAGCTTTCCCATCCGATCCTGGGCACCTACGTGATTGGGCTGGCGGCGGTCTGGATGCTGCACTGGGTGCCGCGCCATATCGGGTTGCAGGTACTTTGGGCGTTGGCGTTGGCTGTGCTGGGTGTCTTTGTCGTGATGTCCCAGAGTCGCGGCGCGGCCCTGGCCTTGTTGCTAAGTGTGCTGGCAATGCCTCTTTACTGCACCGACCAGCGTACACGGGTCATCGCCGCCATGACTGTGGTGCTGGCCATGCTGACCTTCTGGTTGCTTGAACCGCTGGTGATGGCCAGAGGTGCGTCCTATCGGCCCGAGATTTTAATGTCGAGCCTGCATATGATCGCCGAACGGCCGTGGGGTGGCTTGGGGTTGGCGGGTGACTACAGGGTCGCGATTCCAGGCCACTCTTTTGATCACGCGCATAACCTGTTCAGCCACGTTGCCATTCAGCTCGGGCTACCTGGGCTGCTGCTTTGGTGCACGGTCTGGTTCGCTGTGCTGCGTGAAGCCTGGCGTGCCCGGGACACCCTGCTGGGCCGAGGCGTGCTGGGCATGTGGGTATTTTCATTCCTGGCGATGCAGTTCGACGCCGCGAGCCTGACAGGAACCCCTCGCGCGGAATGGTTCATCAGTTGGCTGCCGATCGGCTTGGCCGGGGTTTTGGTCTGGGCACGGGCCAAGCCGGGCGCCTGTGATAAAGTTCCGTGTTCTTCTTAATCAGTGAGCTCGACAATGAGTGACGCACCGCCCAAAACGGAACAGGATTCCAGCCTGAAGATCTATTTTCGTTTGCTGGGATACGTCAAACCCTACGCTGGCATTTTCCTGCTGAGTATCCTGGGCTTCGTGATATTTGCGTCCACCCAACCCATGTTGGCGGGGATTCTCAAATATTTTGTCGATGGTCTGAGCAATCCCAATGCGGTGCTCTTTCCCACCGTTCCGTATCTCAAGGACTTGAAACTGCTGATGGCGGTGCCGCTGCTGATCATTCTGATCGCTGCCTGGCAGGGCCTGGGGTCGTTCCTGGGAAACTATTACCTGGCCAGGGTATCCCTGGGACTGGTGCACGACCTGCGGGTCGAACTGTTCAACAAACTGTTGGTGCTGCCTAACCGCTACTTCGATACGCACAACTCCGGGCATCTGATTTCCCGAATCACGTTTAACGTCACCATGGTTACCGGCGCCGCCACCGATGCTATCAAGGTGGTGATTCGTGAAGGTCTCACTGTGGTCTTCCTCTTCGCTTACCTCGTCTGGATGAACTGGAAGCTGACGCTGGTGATGTTGGCGATCCTGCCTTTGATTGCATTAATGGTGAGCAGCGCCAGTAAAAAATTCCGCAAGCAAAGTAAAAAAATCCAGGTGGCCATGGGCGACGTTACTCATGTCGCGTCCGAAACCATCCAGGGGTACCGCGTGGTGCGCAGTTTTGGTGGCGAGGGCTACGAAAAGCAGCGCTTTGCCAATGCCAGCCAGGGTAATACCGATAAACAACTGCGCATGACTCGCACCGGCGCTGTCTATACACCCATGCTGCAACTGGTGATTTACACCGCCATGGCGGCTCTGATGTTCCTGGTGCTTTTTCTGCGTGGCGATGCGACGGCTGGCGATCTGGTGGCTTACATTACTGCGGCGGGCTTGTTGCCCAAGCCGATTCGCCAGCTTTCGGAAGTCAGCTCCACCATCCAGAAAGGCGTGGCCGGTGCTGAAAGCATTTTTGAACAACTGGACGTCGAGCCGGAAGTCGATAGGGGAACGGTCGAGAAGGAGCGCGTCAGCGGCCGTCTGGAGGTTCGCAATCTGAGTTTCACCTACCCTGGCGCTGATCGGGAGGTGCTCAAGGACATCAGTTTCACGGCGGCACCTGGGCAGATGATTGCACTGGTGGGGCGTTCAGGTAGCGGTAAGTCGACCCTGGCGAGCCTCATCCCGCGCTTCTATCACCATGACGTCGGGCAGATTTTTCTCGACGAGGTGGAAATAGAAGACTATCGCCTGCGCAACCTGCGTCGACATGTCGCCCAGGTCACCCAGCACGTCACACTGTTCAACGACACGGTGGCCAACAATATCGCCTACGGGGATTTGGCCGGCGCGCCACGGGCCGATATTGAGAAGGCGGCTGAAGACGCCTACGCCATGGACTTTATTGCGCAGCTGCCCAAGGGGCTGGACACCGAGGTGGGTGAAAACGGCGTGCTGTTGTCCGGCGGGCAGCGTCAGCGTCTGGCCATTGCCAGGGCCCTATTGAAGAACGCACCGTTGCTGATTCTCGATGAAGCCACGTCGGCCCTGGATACCGAGTCCGAACGGCATATCCAGGCCGCGCTGGATCAGGTCATGAAAGGCCGCACTACGCTGGTCATTGCGCATCGTTTGTCGACCATCGAAAAGGCCGATCTGATCCTGGTGATGGATCAGGGCCGGATTGTCGAGCGTGGTGTTCACAGCGAGCTATTGGCGCAGAATGGCTATTATGCTCGTCTCCACGCCATGGGATTGGACGCTCCCACTCAGGACATCGCCTGAGTACGGGTCAAGCCTGTGGGGGGCTGTGCTCCTGCAGGCATTTGTATCTAATCGCTTACTTGTAGTGACCAACCCACAATAAATCTATGACCCGCGCTTGATATGGTTCCGACTACAGGAAGTCCTGCTGAACGAATTTTGGATCATGAGGGGGTAACCCCCAGCGCGCGGGTATTCGAATGCTGCAACGTTATCTCTGGAAGCTGCTGCCCAAGTCGCAGCGCTCCTTCTTGTTGGGACGCTTGTCGGTGGTTGACCGACAGATCGTGAACAAATCGATGTCAGCCAACTGCCGCTTCCCCAAAGCCTTCGCGCAGCGCGCTTGTCTGTTCATCCATGTGCCCAAGTGCGCCGGAAGCAGCATTTGCACGGGCATGTTCGATGGCTACAGCCCGGGTCACTTGCCGCTGTACTGGTACCAGGAGCAATTTCCAGAGCAGTACGCGGGCAGCTTCAAATTTGCTTTTGTCCGTGACCCGTTGGAGCGCACATATTCGGCCTATGCTTTCCTGCGAGGGAATACGTTGGGAGCACGCGATCATGCCGCACAAAACCTGGTAAGCCATTATCGGGACTTCGATGATTTCGTCGCCCGCTGGCTGCATCCGGAAAACATTACACGGCAATTGCATTTCACCGCCCAGACGGATTTCCTCACCGACTCCCTTGGCCACTTGGCGATGGACTTCATCGGTTATCAGGAGTACCTGAGCCGTGATTATCAAAGGGTGTGCGAGCATTTGGGGTTGACTGCAACGTTGCCCCACGTAAATCGTACCCAGCAACGCGTGGCGTTGCCGGTCCGGGAAATCTGCTCTGTGCGTACCCGCCGTTTGGTACGGCGAGTGTATCAACGTGACTACGAGATGCTCGGCTATGAATGAAACGTCAAAGGTGTTGATGCCAACGTCAGAGATTGGCCCTTGCGCACTGGCTGTTGCGCCAAAGGACCGGGCCGCGATCAAGTCCCAGAGGCCGCGTTGTATCTGGCTGACTGGGCTATCAGGTGCGGGCAAGTCTGCGCTGGGCAATGCTTTGGAGGTGCAGCTCAACCAGCAAGGCTTGCACACCTGCCTGCTCGACGGCGACAACCTGCGCCGGGGGTTGTGCCGTGACCTGGGGATGGACGCCGAGGCGCGCAAGGAAAATATCCGGCGGATTGGCGAAGTGGCGCGCTTGATGGTCGATGCCGGCCTGATCGTGATAGTGGCAGCAATCTCCCCGTTTCGCGCTGATCGGGAGACGGCGCGAAAATTGTTCCCTCAGGGCGTCTTTCTGGAGGTTTATGTAAGCACGCCTTTTGAAGTTTGCGCCCAGCGTGATCCCAAGGGGTTGTATCGGGAAGCGCGCGCCGGGCGGATCAAGAATTTCACCGGGCTCGACAGCCCCTACGAGGCGCCGCTGTCGCCCGACTGTGAGATCGATACCAGCGAGGTGGAACTGGCCCAAGCCGTTGGCCGACTTTCGGCACTGCTGCAAAAGGAATGAAAAAAGCGCAGGTCAGGAGGGCCATGGACGAGCCTTCGCCAACCCTGTGCTAATATCGCGGCCCTGTTCATTTTGTATGTGGGATGCTCCATGAAGTTGTCCATGCCGCGATTCGATCAAGCCCCTGTATTGGTGGTCGGCGATGTCATGCTCGACCGCTATTGGCATGGCGGTACCTCACGGATTTCCCCTGAGGCGCCGGTTCCGGTGGTCAAGGTCGAACACATCGAGGACCGTCCCGGTGGTGCCGCCAACGTTGCCTTGAACATCGCCGCCCTTGGTGCACCGGCCTCTCTGGTGGGGGTGACCGGTGACGACGAAGCCGCCGACAGCCTGACCAATAGCCTCAATGGCGCCGGCGTGCGGGCGATATTCCAGCGGGTTGCGCACCAGCCGACCATCGTCAAGCTGCGGGTCATGAGCCGTCACCAGCAACTGTTGCGGATCGATTTCGAAGAACCGTTCGCCACCGATCCCCTGGCCCTCGGGGCGGAGGTCGATAACCTGCTCGAAGGCGTCAAGGTGCTGGTGTTGTCGGACTACGGCAAAGGTGCGTTGAAAAACCATCAGGCGCTGATCCAGGCCGCTCGTGCCCGTGGCATTCCGGTACTGGCTGACCCCAAGGGCAAGGATTTCTCGATCTACCGCGGCGCGAGCGTGATCACGCCGAATCTCAGCGAATTCGAAACCATCGTCGGCGGTTGCGCCGATGAGCACGAACTGGTGAGCAAAGGCGCTCAGCTGATGCAAGACCTCGACCTCGGCGCTTTGCTGGTGACCCGTGGCGAACATGGCATGACCCTGCTGCGTCCCGATCATCCGGCGTTGCACCTGCCGGCGCGTGCCCGTGAAGTGTTCGACGTGACTGGTGCCGGCGATACCGTGATTTCCACCCTGGCCGCGGCCATCGCCGCCGGCGAGGAACTGCCCCATGCGGTGGCCCTGGCGAACCTGGCGGCGGGCATTGTCGTCGGCAAGCTCGGTACTGCCGCCATCAGCGCCCCGGAGCTACGCCGCGCGATCCAGCGCGAAGAAGGCTCCGAGCGGGGCGTGCTGGGCCTGGAGCAATTGCTGCTGGCCGTCGACGACGCCCGTGCCCACAACGAGACAATCGTTTTCACCAACGGCTGCTTCGACATCCTGCATGCTGGCCACGTGACCTATCTCGAGCAAGCCAGGGCCCAGGGCGATCGCCTGATCGTCGCGGTCAACGACGATGCATCCGTGAGTCGTCTCAAAGGGCCGGGGCGGCCGATCAACAGCGTCGACCGGCGCATGGCGGTCCTGGCTGGTCTTGGCGCGGTGGATTGGGTGATCAGCTTCAGCGAAGGCACGCCGGAAAACCTGCTGCGCGAGGTCAAGCCGGATGTGCTGGTCAAGGGCGGTGACTACGGGATCGATCAGGTCGTGGGAGCGGACATTGTCGCGGCCTACGGCGGCACTGTGAAGGTGTTGGGGCTGGTGGAAAACAGCTCGACGACGGCGATTGTGGAAAAGATCCGCAATCACTGAGCCTTTGCTGGTGACAATGTGTCAGGCAATGCGCCAACCTGTGGGAGCGAGCCTGCTCGCGATAGCGATGTGTCAGCCAAATCGAGGCTGACGGGTCCAACGCCATCGCGAGCAGGCTCGCTCCCACAGGGCCCATCACCAACTCGATGACGTTAACGAGCCACCTTGCGCGGCACGATCTTCTTGAGCAATTGCCGGGCCTTGCCCCTCAGCCGGGTCAGCCCCGACTCCTTGCCCGGTGGCGTCAGCCCTTGCTGGTGCAGCCAATCCTTCCAGCGAATCCGCTCGTCTCGTACCAGCCAGCCGTCCTGCCTGGCAAAACTCTCCGCCAGGTACAGCCCGCGGGTGCTGGCCGGGTACAGTTGATCCTTCTTCAAGGTGTACAGCTCGGGCAAGGGTTGGCCGTCCTGTAGCGGCATCAGGTAAAGATCAGGTCGCTTGCGGTCCAGGCGCGCCACCAGTTGGTCTCCCTCCAGGCGCTCATCCACATGAAACAGGCTCAGGGACTTGGCTTCCTTGGGCACATCCAGGCGCAAATCGTAAATCAGTTGCAGCGAGGCCGTCGGCAGGTGCACGTAGGCGCGTGGTCGCTCGATCAGTTGCAGGTTGGCGCTGCGCACTGGGCGGGCCGAACCGGACAGCGGCGTCAGGCGAAACGGCAAGGCTTCACGATAATGCAGGGCGGTGGCGTATGGCGCGGGCAACCAGGTGTCATTGAAGCGTCCGCCAAGCCAGCCCTCGGGGGTTTCCAGAAGGCATTCTTCGGCAATTTCACTGATGGCGGTGAGCAGCGGCAGGTTCAGTTCATGGGCCGGGACATAACCGGAAATCAACTTGAGCACCACGTCGCCGCGGTCCTGTCGACGCTGGCGCACCAGCACCCAATAGTCGCGGTTCTGCCAGTGCAGGGTCAGGCGCACCGAGACACCGAGGTTTGCCAGTTCCAGGGAAAAACGCTCGGGGTCGTCCACCGTCACCGGACGGCGCCGCTGCAGGGTTTGGGAAAAATTCAATGGCATCCCGACGCTCTGGTAAGTCAGGCCTTCGGGTGTCGCTTCGACGAACAGGGGCAGGGTCTTGAAGTTGCTGGGGTTTTTTCTGATGAGCGTGCGCGGCATGTCGGCTCCTTCCTTAAGGCCGCGCAGGGCGGCGTCAGTTTTTACGTAGGACCTTGGCTACGGTCGCGACGTTATGGGCGAGGTGCAGCGGATTGATGGTGCCGACAATAGCACTGGCGACACCGGGATGTTCAAACAACAGTTCGAAGCTGGCCCGGACCGGGTCCACACCCGGGTTCAGGCAGACGTGACCGCTGGCCAAGGCTTTCTTCACCAGAATGGCCTTGCCATGCAAGGCTGCGTAGTCAATGACAGTCTTCTCGTTTCGTTCGTTCAGATTGTAGGTGACCATCGCGCAATCGCCTTGCTCCAGGGCTTTCAAACCGCCCTCGACGGTTTTGCCGGAAAAGCCGAAGCCGCCGATCTTGCCCTCGCGCTTGAGCGCCGCCAGGGTTGGGTAGACCTCGCTGTCGTTGAGGATCGCCAGGTCGTTGCCGTCGGAGTGCACCAGCACCATGTCGATGTAGTCCGTTTCCAGGCGCTTGAGGCTGCGTTCCACCGAGAGTCGGGTGTGGGCGGCACTGAAATCGTGGTGCGACTGGCCGTCACTGAACTCTTCACCGACCTTGCTGACAATCACCCAATCCTGACGCTGGCCGCGCAACAACGGGCCCAGGCGTTCTTCGCTGCGGCCATAGGCCGGCGCGGTGTCGATCAGGTTGATGCCCAGGTCACGCGCCAGTTTGAGCAGCATGCGCGCTTCGTCGTCATCGGGAATCTGGAAACCGTTGGGGTATTTGACCCCCTGGTCGCGGCCGAGCTTGACGGTCCCCAGGCCCAGGGGTGAAACCCGCGGGCCGTTATTGCCCAGCGGGCGATGCAAGTCGTGCAGGGTCGGTTGGCTCATGGCAGCAGTTGCTCCCAGGCCGGGATGCCCATGGGCGGTTTCGGCAGGTCCGGCAATGGCGCCGGATGGCTGGGGGTGATGCCATCGCGTTGTAGCGTGGCGATCACTCGATCGGCAAAGTCCGGGGCCAGGGCCAGTTTGGTCGGCCAGCCCACCAGCAGGCGATCCTGTTCGGCGAGAAAGGCGTTGTCCGGGCGGGTCAGGCCCGATTGCAGCGGTTCGGCGCGGTCGACCCGCAGCGTGGCCCATTGTGCGGCGCTGAGGTCGACCCAGGGCAGCAATTGGCCAAGTTCTTTCTGGGCGGTAGCAATCTGCGCGGCGGGCTCGCGGGCCACGCCGTCGGCTTCGGCAATGTCGCCGCCCAAGTACCAGACCCATTGGCCATCGGCGGCCGGGTGGGTGGTCACGGTGATGCGCGGCTTCGGCCCGCCCCCCAGGCAGTGAGCGTACAGCGGCTTGAGGCTCGGTCCCTTGACCAGCACCATGTGCAATGGCCGACGCTGCATGGCCGGTTGCTCCAGGCCCAGGGCACTGAGCAGATCGGCGGTGCCGGCCCCGGCGCTGAGGACGATACGCTGGGCGCGGATCTCGCGGCCATCAACCTTGAGGCCGATCAGTTCGTCGCCGTCGCGCAACGGCTCGATATCTTTGCCGGCCAGCAAACCATCGCCGGCCAGATCTGCCAGCCGCGCAAGCAGGCTGGGGACGTCCACCACCAACTCGGCCAGGCGATAGACCTTGCCCTTGAAGCGCTTGTCTTGCAGGGCCGGCGGCAGTTGCTCGCCCTTGACCTGATCGACCCGCCCACGCACGGCCTTGCTGGCGAAGAAGCTGGTGAGGTTGCCGGCCAGGGTGCCGGGAGACCAGAGGTAGTGAGCTTCGGACAGCAGGCGCACGCCGGACAGATCCAGTTCGCCCTCGCCGGCCAGGGCTTCGCGCCAGCGGCGTGGCATGTCGGCGATGGCTTCCGAGGCGCCGGTGAGGGCACCGTGCAAGGCGTACTTGGCGCCACCATGGATGATGCCCTGGGATTTGATGCTCTGCCCGCCGCCGAGGCTGGCGCTTTCCACCAACACAGTCGAAAAGCCCTGGCGGCGCAGGCGCGCATTCAGCCAGAGGCCGGCGACTCCGGCGCCGACAATCAGAACGTCGGTGGAAATAACGGATGGCATGCAGCGACCTCAGTGTTCAAGACGAGGGCGCAGTATACAGACTCGATGGATGGAGTTTTCGCCGCTCAACCTGTGGGAGCAACGCTTGCTCGCGATACCGGCGCCTCGGTTCCAGAGAGACCGCGTCATTTTATCGCGGGCAAGCCTTGCTCCCACAGATTTCTCCTTGCCACACATGTGCTATCAGCCCCATTAATCCATGTTTTCAGTGCCCGGCAGTCTTGGAAAACAGCTGGATCACCACCACCCCCAGTACAATCAACGCCATCCCCAGCATCGCCGGCACGTCCAGCTTCTGCCCGTAGATGAACAGCGCCGCCACGCTGACCATGACGATCCCCATCCCAGCCCAGACCGCATATGCCACGCCCACCGGAACGGTGCGCACCACCAGGGTCAGCATCCAGAATGCGATGCCGTAGCCAGCGATCACCAGCAGCAGAGGCAGGGGTGTGCTCAAGCCTTTGATCGCTTTCATCGACACGGTGGCGATCACTTCGGCGCAGATGGCGATGGCCAGGTAGTAGTAAGCGTTCATAGGCGAAAATCCTCTTGAAGGGTGCGTCTTTCTGTGTGGACATTTTAGGGCGCGGTCAGATGGGGTAAAGTCATTACCTATCTGTATACGAGATAGGTCGGGTCATGAGTGTTCTGTGGAATCTGGAGCAGCTGCGGCTGTTTGTCGGTGTCGCCGAGAAACGTTCGTTTTCCGCCGTGGCGCGGGACCAGCGCAAGGCTCAATCGGCCATTAGCAGCGCGATTGCGTTGTTGGAAACCGACCTGGGCGTGACGCTGTTCGAGCGCAGCAGTGGCCGCCAGCCGAAGCTCACCGAAGCCGGCGAGGCCTTGTTGGAAGAGGCGCGGGAAGTGCTGCGCCAGTGTGAGCGTCTCAATGGCCGGGCCCTGGCCCTGATGCGCGGTCAGGAGGCGATGTTGCGCCTGGCTCAGGATGAGGCGATGCCCTATCAGCCGGTCATCGACAGCCTGGCGGCCCTGGCCGAGCGGTTCCCGACCCTCGAGGTACAACTGGCCAGCGCCGCGCAGGGTGATGTGGCGCGCAAACTGGTGGAGCGCCGCGCTGACCTGGGGTTGTTGTTTTATCACGACCAGATCCCCGAAGCGCTGGAGCGCCGGGTGCTGGGCAGCGTCGAGATGGTCACGGTCTGTGGCAGGGGGCATCCACTGGCGAGCCATGATTACGTGACCTGCCTGGAAATGGCCCGGCATCGGCAATTGCTCATGGCGACCCAGTCCAGTGTCTACCCCGGGAGTGAACAGGCCAGCCCGCAGGTCTGGCGCGCCGACAGTTTCTACGTCTTGGCCGAATGGCTGAGAAGCGGCCTGGGCTGGGCGTGGCTGCCACGGCATGTGGTGCAGTACCCGGCGTACCTGGGGGATATGGTCGAGCTCAACAGTGAGTGGACCCCGCCGGCCCTGGTGGTGGAACTGGTCTGGCGCCGCGACGAGCCTTTGGGCCCGGCCGCGCGCTGGCTGGCGGAACGTTTTGCCGTGCAGTTGCAGGCGATCGGCTGAAAACCCGATAAACTCCGCCGCCATGAACAGAACTCTCTATAGCGCATTGTTTTATCTGGGACTGCCACTGGTAGCGATTCGGCTCTGGTTGCGGGCACGCAAGGCGCCGGCCTACGCCCGGCGCATCGGCGAGCGTTTTTCCTGGGGGTTGCCGGTGATGGTGCCGGGAGGCATCTGGGTCCACGCCGTGTCGGTGGGCGAGAGCATTGCCGCCGCGCCGATGATCCGCGCCTTGCTGCAACGTTATCCACAGCTGCCGATCACGGTCACCTGCATGACGCCCACCGGTTCCGAGCGCATCCAGGCGTTGTTCGCCAACGAGCCGCGCATCCAGCATTGCTATTTGCCCTACGACTTGCCCTGCGCGGCCAACCGTTTCCTCGATCGGGTTCGGCCGGTGCTCGCGGTGATCATGGAAACCGAATTGTGGCCCAACCACATTCATCAATGCGCCAGGCGCGGCATCCCTGTTGCCCTGGCCAACGCGCGACTGTCGGAGCGTTCTGCGCGCGGTTATGCACGTTTGCCCAAACTCACCCGGCCAATGCTCGCCGAGATGAGCCTGTTCGCTGTCCAGACCGAAGCCGAGGCCGAGCGCTTGCGCCAGTTGGGTGCCCGGGCGCAAACCGTCGAGGTCACCGGTTCGATCAAGTTCGACCTGACCATCGACCCGCAACTGCTGGAAAGCGCCAGCGCCTTGCGCCACGAGTGGCAAGCGACGGAGCGCCCGGTGTGGATCGCCGCCAGTACCCATGAAGGCGAAGATGAGGTGGTGCTGGCCGCCCACCGTCGGCTGCTCGCCAGTTATCCCGATGCGCTGCTGATCCTGGTGCCGCGCCATCCCGAGCGTTTCGATTCAGTGCATCAATTGTGTGAGAACGAAGGTTTCGCCACGGTGCGGCGTTCCTGCGCACAGCCTGTCACTGCCCAGACCACGGTGCTGCTGGGCGATACCATGGGCGAGCTGTTGTTTCTCTACGCGCTGGCCGACAGCGCGTTTGTCGGCGGCAGCCTGGTACCCAACGGCGGCCATAACCTGCTGGAGCCGGCGGCACTGGCCAAGCCGGTGCTCAGCGGGCCGCACCTGTTCAACTTCCTCGAAATCGCCGCGCAACTGCGGGCTGCCGGGGCGCTGGCGGAAGTCGAAGATGCCGAAAGCCTGGCTCTGGCGGTACAACGCCTGTTCGAACTGCCTCGCGATGCCCAGCGCATGGCCGAGGCGGGGCTTGCGGTGATGCGCACCAATCAGGGCGCGTTGCAGCGGTTACTGGAGGGGTTGGGGCGGTTGATCGACTGAGTATCTGTGGGAGCAACGCTTGCTCGCGATGCAAGCGCCCCGGTTCCAGGGCGATCGAGTTGTATTCATCGCGGGCAAGCCTTGCTCCCACAGGAGGTCGCTGGCAGAGCTTCCCTCCGAGGGGTTACTGCGTCGGCCGCGAGCGCAGTTGCTCCGCCGCAGCCTGTGCCAGATCCGGCGGTAGAAAGTCCTTGTCCGGGTTGTAGTCGGGTTTGAGATAGCGCGACAGGTCCTGCAGATCCGACGGGCTCAACGTACCCGCTGCCTGCTTGAGCCGCAGGTTGTCGAGGATGTAGTCGTAGCGGGCGTTGTTGTAGTTGCGCACCGAGGTGTACAGCTGACGCTGGGCATCGAGTACATCGACGATGTTGCGCGTGCCCACCTGGTAACCGATCTCCGTGGCTTCCACTGCGCTCTGGTTGGAGATGATGGACTGGCGGCGGGCCTGGACCTGTTCCACATCGGTATTCACCGCCCGGTGCAGGTTGCGGGTGTTCTCCACCACCTGCCGGCGCAGGGCCTCGCGCTGTTGTTCGGTCTGAGTCAGTTGCGAGTAGGATTCGCGCACCTGAGAGCTGGTCAGCCCGCCGCTGTAGATCGGGATGCTCAATTGCAGGCCGATGGTGCGTTGCTCGGCATCGCCACCATAACGCTGGCCGGTGGGGCTGGGGTTGGTAAAACCGAGGCCATCGTTGTCGCCTTTTTTGTATTGGGCGATCGCATCGAGGGTCGGGGCATGCCCGGACTTGCGCTGACGCAGGGTGTCTTCGGCGGCCGTGACGGCGTAGTTGCTGGCCAGCAGATTGAGGTTCTGCTTGGCGGCCGTATCGACCCAGGCCTTGGCGTCGTTCGGTGCCGGCGGCAGGATCGGCAGCGTGTGGACGATGCCCTGGAGCGAGTTGTACTGACGGTTGGTCAGGGTGATCAGGGCTTCGAAGGCGTCGTCGACCTGCCGCTGGGCCAGGATCCGGTTGGCTCGCGCGGTGTCGTAGCTGGCCTGGGATTGCAGCACGTCGGTCTTGTCCGACAGACCCACGTCGAAGCGCTCGTTGGACTGGTCGAGCTGACGCTTGAACGCCGCTTCCTCGGCCTTGGTCGAGGCCAGGTTGTCCTGGCTGCGCAGCACGTTGAAATAGCTCTCGGCGCTTTGCAGGATCATGTTCTGTTCAGTGGCCGAGAGTTGCAGCGACGCTTGTTCGTTGACCGACTTCGCCGCCTGGAACTGAAACCAGCGATCGGCACGGAAAATCGGCTGGGACAGCGTGGCCTGGTAGACCGTACCGCTACGGGAGGCGGTCATGGCGGGCTCGTCGAGCTCGGTACGGGTGTTGTTCAGGTCGGCACCGGCCGACAGGTTGGGTAACAACCCGGCGCGCGCCTGGGGCACCACTTCTTTCTGGGCGCCATACTGGGCGCGGGCGGCGGCCAGGTCGGCGTTGTTGTCCACCGCTTCCTGATACACGCTCACCAGATCGGTTTTGGTGGTCAAGGGCGCTTCGGCAGCCCAGGCCATTCCATTGGACGCACAAGACACGGCAAGGGCCAGTGAGAGTTTGCGCAGCATGAGGCGTTCCCTACTTCTCAAATGATTGCGCACAAGAGGCGCGGCGTAGCGAGTGTAGTTGCGCGCACGCACGGCAACAATCCTGTATATGCGCCATTCATCACGCCTTTTGCCGTCGCGATGGCGTTCTGCGGTGGTTATGTCTAGACTGGCCGGGTTCTTGTCGGGGTGCCTTGCTATGAGGCTGAGATCGAATAATTTCGGATCCCGTTGAACCTGATCAGGTTAGCGCCTGCGTAGGGAACAAGATTTCTCGTCACCCGGCGAGTCCTCTTGTGCTTCGTCCGGGATGTTGTTCGACAATCGACTTTCGATCTTCGAGCATCCTCGAGCAGCAAGCACAGCGTCCGCACTCTCGTGCAGGGACGCGTCCATTCGTTACAGGTTCGCTCCGACAAAAATCCACTGCCTGGATGTGTGTCTGGAGAGCCCGTGATGACGACAAAATCAAAAAACGCGACCAACCTCAGTGATTCGGCCAAGGTCGATGAGCAATCGGTTCAGCCCTTTACCCGCTCGCAAAAAATCTATGTCCAGGGCAGCCGCCCGGATATTCGCGTGCCCATGCGCGAAATCAGCCTCGACGTGACCCCCACCGACTTTGGCGGCGAAATCAATGCGCCCGTGGTGGTGTACGACACTTCGGGTCCCTACACCGACCCGAATGTGATCATCGACGTACGCAAAGGCCTGGCCGATGTGCGCTCACCGTGGATCGAAGCCCGTGGCGACACCGAGCGCCTGGCGGGACTGAGCTCCAACTTCGGCCAGGAACGCCTGGCCGATCCCGAGCTGACCAAACTGCGCTTCGCCCATGTGAACAACCCGCGTCGCGCCAAACCCGGCGCCAACGTCAGCCAGATGCACTACGCGCGCAAAGGCATCATCACCGCTGAGATGGAATACGTCGCCATCCGCGAAAACATGAAGCTGGAAGTGGCCCGCGCCGCCGGCCTGCTGGACCAGCAACACGCCGGCCACAGCTTCGGTGCCAGTGTGCCGAAAGTCATCACCCCGGAATTCGTGCGTGACGAAATCGCCCGGGGGCGCGCGATCATCCCGGCCAACATCAACCACACCGAACTGGAACCGATGATCATCGGCCGTAACTTCCTGGTGAAGATCAACGGCAACATCGGCAACAGCGCACTGGGCTCGTCCATCGAAGAAGAAGTGGCGAAGCTGACCTGGGGCATTCGCTGGGGTTCGGACACGGTCATGGACCTGTCCACTGGCAAGCACATCCACGAAACCCGCGAGTGGATCATCCGCAACTCGCCGGTTCCGATCGGCACCGTGCCGATCTATCAGGCCCTGGAAAAAGTCGGCGGCGTGGCCGAAGACCTGACCTGGGAGCTGTTCCGCGACACGTTGATCGAACAGGCCGAGCAGGGCGTCGACTACTTCACCATCCACGCCGGCGTGCTGCTGCGTTATGTGCCGATGACCGCCAAGCGCGTCACCGGCATCGTCAGCCGTGGCGGCTCGATCATGGCCAAGTGGTGCCTGGCGCACCACAAAGAGAACTTCCTCTACACCCACTTCGAAGACATCTGCGAAATCATGAAGGCCTACGACGTCAGCTTCTCGCTGGGCGATGGCCTGCGTCCGGGTTCGATTGCCGACGCCAACGACGAAGCGCAGTTCGGTGAGCTGGAAACCCTCGGCGAGCTGACCAAGATCGCCTGGAAGCATGACGTGCAGTGCATGATCGAAGGCCCGGGCCACGTGCCGATGCAGTTGATCAAAGAGAACATGGACAAGCAGTTGGAGTGCTGCGACGAGGCGCCGTTCTACACCCTCGGCCCGCTGACCACCGATATTGCGCCGGGCTATGACCACATCACCTCCGGTATCGGTGCGGCGATGATTGGCTGGTTCGGTTGCGCCATGCTCTGCTACGTCACCCCGAAAGAACACTTGGGGCTGCCAAACAAGGATGACGTGAAGACCGGGATCATCACCTACAAGATCGCCGCGCATGCGGCCGATCTGGCCAAAGGGCACCCAGGCGCGCAAATCCGCGACAACGCCTTGAGCAAGGCGCGTTTCGAGTTCCGCTGGGAAGACCAGTTCAACCTCGGCCTGGACCCGGACACCGCCCGCTCGTACCACGACGAAACCCTGCCGAAGGATTCGGCCAAGGTCGCGCATTTCTGCTCGATGTGCGGGCCGAAGTTCTGCTCGATGAAAATCACCCAGGAAGTGCGCGAATACGCGGCCAACCAGCGCATTGAAGCGGTGGATGTCGAGGTCGCCCAGGGCTTGGCGGAACAGGCTGAGCGGTTCAAGAAGGAAGGTAGTCAGCTGTACAAGAAAGTGTGATTTGAGCTGTGGGGGGCGGTGTTTTCACTGCCCTCATCGCGAGCAAGCTCGCTCCCACAGGGGATCTGCTGTGGACGCAAAGTCTGTGTGCGCCGTTGATCCTCTGTGGGAGCGAGCTTGCTCGCGATAGCGGCCAAAAAAACAACAAATATTCCTCTGAGATAACAACCCTTGAACATCCAACCCAGCACCTACTCTCCCGACGCCGCCGTCCCCTTGGACAGGCGCGTCTTCGGCGCCCGTGATCTGTTCTCCCTGTGGTTTTCCCTCGGCATCGGCCTGATGGTCTTGCAGGTTGGCGCCTTGCTCGCGCCGGGCCTGGGCCTGAGCGGTTCGTTGCTGGCGATTTTCCTCGGCACGCTGGTGGGCGTCCTGCTGCTGGCGGCCGTCGGAGTGATCGGCAGTGACACCGGCCTGTCGGCCATGGCCGCCCTCAAGCTCAGCCTCGGCGGCAAGGGCGCGAGCGTGCCGGCGGTGTTGAACCTGCTGCAGTTGATCGGTTGGGGCTCATTCGAAATCATCGTCATGCGTGACGCCGCCAGCCTGCTCGGCGCCCGGGCCTTCAGCGAAGGCAGCCTGGGGTCGAACCCACTGCTGTGGACATTATTTTTCGGCGCACTGGCGACCCTGCTGGCAGTGAGCGGGCCGCTGACGTTCGTGCGTAAGGTCCTGCGCAAGTGGGGCATCTGGCTGCTGCTGGCGGCGTGCATCTGGCTGACCTGGAACCTGTTTGCCAAGGCTGATCTGGCGGCGTTGTGGGCGCGGGCGGGAGATGGTTCGATGCCGTTTGCCGTCGGTTTCGACATTGCGATAGCCATGCCGCTGTCCTGGTTGCCGCTGATTGCCGACTACTCACGCTTCGGCAAACGCGCAAAAAACGTCTTCGGCGGCACCGCGCTGGGGTTCTTTATCGGTAATTTCTGGCTGATGAGCCTGGGCGTGGCCTACACCCTGGCGTTCGCGCCGAGCGGTGAAGTCAACGCGCTGTTGCTGGCCCTGGCGGGCGCCGGGTTGGGTATCCCGCTGCTGCTGATTTTGCTGGATGAATCGGAAAATGCCTTCGCTGATATCCACTCGGCGGCGGTGTCCAGCGGCATGCTGACGGGGTTGAAAGTCGAGCACCTGGCCTTGGCGATTGGCGTGGTCTGCACCTTGATCGCCTGCTTCGCGCCGTTGGCGCAGTATCAGAATTTCCTGTTGCTGATCGGCTCGGTGTTCGCACCGCTGTTCGGGGTGGTGCTGGTGGACCACTTCATCCTGCGCAAGCGCGCCAGCCGGGTCGTGTCAGCGGCGTTGTGCTGGCCGGCACTGTTGGCCTGGCTGGGCGGGGTGAGCACCTATCACCTGCTGGCCAACTTCTACCCGGACATCGGCGCCACCCTGCCGTCGCTGGTCCTGGCAGGGTTGCTGCAACTGATACTGGGCCGGGCTTTCAACTACGGCCGGGAAACAGCTCGGGCTTGAGGATGCCATTGAGGCGCGGGTAAGCGATCTTCAGTTCGATGTGGCCCAGGGCGTATGGCGCGATAGTGCTCACTTGGTACTTGAGGATCACCCCGCCGTAGGTCAGCGCCACGTTCGGGGTTTTCTGGAACGGCCACTGCTTCACGAACTCCGGTTCCTGATCCAGTTTGGTGCTGATCAGCCAGCTGTTGTGGGCGACCTGCACGGCTTTCCAGAACGCCTCTTCCTGGCCCGGCAGCAGCATGTCCGACAGCGTCAATACCTTGTGCTGCTGGCGCGAATAGTTGATGAAACCGCGCCCCGGCGTACCGTGCGCACCTCCAGTGTCCAGGTAACTGGACAATTCGATGATCACCAAGCCGTCATGCTGCTCCCGTACCTTGGCTTGCAAGTAACTGCTGTTGCGCGGCGCTGCGCTGCGCAAAAACTGCTCGCGGTAGGCGGCCAGCGTCGGCGCCACCGGAGCGTCCGGTGTGGTGCGGGTCATTTGCAGCAGGCGTTTCTCGATAATGCCGTCCAAGGCCGGCTCGGCGGGAAAGCGCAGGGTGTCAATGTTGACCAGGGGGCAGTCGGCGCTGGCGCATCCTGGTTGCAGTTGTTCCGAGGCATCGCGGGTGGTTTCCAGCGGAGCGCGGTAGTTGGGTTGGAACAGGCTTTGGCAAGCGCCCAGGGTCAGGGCAATAGTGGCCACGCAAAGGGTTTTGAAAAGCGACATGGGCGTCCTTCATGAAACAGGGAAAGGCGAAAAGTTACCCGCTTCGACTGTCGGCAGGGCAATCAGTTCGCCACTAAGCTCATTAGAGTGGCTTTGAGGGCAGCCGTCTATCCCGATGACTGGAAAGGGGCTGCATCAAACGGTACGGGCGCGTTAGGATGGCGCGAAGCCGAGGCTGGAACCTCGCATCGATCCGCTGCAAACGAGGACTGTCATGACCGATTTCGCCAACGCCACACCGAGCGCCGTGGACATCGTAAAGCGTGAAAACTGCTTTCAGGGTTTCTACAAACTCGATCGCGTCCACCTGCGCCACGAGTTGTTTGCCGGTGGCATGAGCCGTGAAATCAGCCGTGAACTGTTCGTGCGTCATGACGCGGTGTGCGTGCTGCCCTACGATCCGCAACGCGATGAGGTGGTGCTGATCGAGCAGTTTCGCGTCGGCGCCATTGGCAAGACCACCAATCCCTGGCTGGTGGAGCTGGTGGCCGGCCTGATCGACAAGGACGAGCAACCGGAAGAAGTTGCTCATCGCGAAGCGCAGGAGGAAGCTGGGCTTGTCTTCGCTGCGCTCTGGCCGATGACCAAGTATTTTCCATCGCCGGGCGGCAGCAATGAATTCGTGCATCTTTATTTGGGGCGTTGCGACAGTGCGGGGGCCGGTGGCCTGCATGGGCTTGTGGAAGAAGCCGAAGACATTCGTGTGAAGGTCTGGGCTTTTGAAGATGCCTTGCAAGCAGTGCGCGACGGGCAGATTTGCAACGCGGCCAGCATCATTGCCTTGCAATGGCTGGCCTTGAATCGCGATGAAGTGAGGGGGCTATGGTCTTAAGCAAGCTGCGCGACCGTTATCGCGTCGATCTGGTCGGGTTGCAGGCCGCCTGCGAGGCCAACTACGCCCGCCTGATGCGCTTGTTGCCGGACATGCGCAACGACCCCGCGCCCCGGCGCATCGCCGTGACCCATGGCGACCAGATGCTCGGCGTGCTGGCCATTGAAGTGCTGCAAACTTGCCCATACACCACCACCTTGCAAGTGCGCCAGGAACACAGCCTGCCGTGGCTGCCGGTGCCGCAACTGGAAGTGCAGGTCTATCACGATGCGCGCATGGCCGAAGTCGTGAGCGCCGAACATGCGCGACGTTTTCGCGGCATCTATCCTTATCCCAATGCGTCGATGCACCAACCGGATGAAAAGGCCCAGTTGAACCTGTTTCTGGGGGAATGGCTGAGTCATTGCCTGGCGCTGGGCCACGAATTCGAGGTGTGTTCGGTAGCTGCCGGTCAAAAACTGGACACTGGTTGTGAACCGGTTCCGGTTCGCGGGTTTCCCCTTTCGATCTTCCCCAGCATAATTGCCGCTTCATCCAATGGCGTAGTCGCGCCTGGGAGAGAGCGATTTGCCGAGCGTATCCACCTTGACCACCGCCGATACGGCGCTGCTGGTCCAACTGTCTGACAGTCACCTGTTTGCCGAGGCCGACGCTTCGTTGCTGGGCATGAACACCCGCGACAGCCTGCGGGCGGTCATTGACTTGGTGCTCAAGCAGCAGCCGAACATTGACCTGATGCTTGCCACTGGGGATTTGTCCCAGGACGGAACGCTGCAGTCCTATGAGGCGTTTCGGCAACTGAGTGCGCGTATCGACGCGCCGGCGCGTTGGATTCCCGGTAACCATGATGAGCCGCAGGTGATGCTTGAGGCGGCGGTCAAGAGTACGTTGCTCGATCCGGTGGTGGACATTGGCAATTGGCGGGTGACGATGCTCGATTCTGCCGTGCCAGGTTCTGTGCCGGGGTTTTTGGCCGAGGAGCAATTGATTCTGTTGGCCAATGCTTTGAGCGAGGCGCCGGAGCGACATCACTTGGTGTGCCTGCATCATCATCCTGTTTCGATTGGGTGTGCGTGGATGGAGCCGATTGGGTTGCGTAATCCTGAGGCGCTGTTTGCGGTGTTGGATCGGTTTCCTCAGGTGCGTGCTGTTCTGTGGGGGCATGTGCATCAGGAGGTTGATCAGGTGCGTGAGGGGGTTCGTTTGTTGGCTTCGCCTTCGACCTGTATTCAGTTTGAGCCGGGGAGTGAGGATTTTGCGGTGGGGGGGCAGGCGCCGGGGTATCGGTGGTTGCGGCTTTTGCCGGATGGGCGGTTGGAGACGGGGGTTGAGCGGGTGGTTGGGTTTGCGTTTACCCCTGATTACGAATCCAACGGGTATTGAGGACGAGGCGGCCTGACAGCCGGCCTGTTTCTCCCGGTCGTACACCGTCAGACCTGTTTGAGCTGGACCTGTGGGAGCACAGCTTGCTTGCGAGGCGGCCTTATAGCCGACCTGTTTCTCCCGGTGTACTTCCATCAAACTGTGGGAGCGAGCCTGCTCGCGATGGCGGCCTGACAGTCGATCAGGGTTTTGTTGACCGGGTACATATCCATTGATGCGGTAACGGCCGCTGGCGGTTCCGCTCTTACAGCGGCTCACTTTTGAGAAGCGCAAAAGTAAGCAAAACGCTTTTGCCCCACCACTCGGTGCCTCGCCTAGGCTCGGCATGCCCGAACGAAGGCATTGCTCCGTGGGCCCGCCGCGAAGGGCCATCCATGGCCCAGCGCGGCTAACCCGGCATCCATGCCGGGTTGCCCACTACGCAACGCCTGCGTTCGGCCAGCGTGGTTAACGGGGCGCCGAGATCAACGTCCACCCCACCACGAGGCGGCCTGATAGCCGACCTGATTCTGGGTGGGACCGCGTTTCTCCTGTGGGAGCGAGCCTGCTCGCGATGGCGGCCTGACAGCCGACCAGGGTTTGTGGGAATGGTCGGACACGCGTCCTGACGCAAGCAGATTTTTCCGACGAGCTCTGGCGGTTGCCGGGTGGGAAGGGCTGTCGCTAGTCTTTTTCCGTCGCTGCAAATTTGGCGACCGGGCCTGGAAACCCGATGAGTAAAAGGCATATCAGCGAGCCCCGTGAGATACTGCGGCGCTTTGAGCGTTCAGTTCTGCGTTATGGCGGCTGTGCGCGGGAGACTTTCGAGTCTGCCGGGTTTGCCTTTTACCTCGGTTTTCCAGCCCGTGCATAGCTGCCACCTTCTCGCCTGGAAACGGGAGATGGCGGTTCCACTACGTAAAAGGAACTACATCATGTTCAAAGCCACACCCAATCCCCCCGAAACTGATCCCTCATCATCCCACGCCGGTCTCGATCCCCAAAAACTCGATGAAGCCGCCAAGCGCGCCATCGACCATTATCTCGACCCCAAGCCCCAACCCAAGAAGAAACAACCCTCAAGCCAACTGTTCTCTGTCGCGGAGAGCGCAGACACCGAAACCCTCCTAGCCAACCTCAGCGAAACCCTGGCCTCCGCCAACGCCTTGCTCGGCGACCTGACCTTCGATCTGGAAGGCTCGCGTCGGCATTTCGCCCTGGGAGTCCAGCAGATGATCGAACTCAGTGAATTGTTGGCGAACCGGGCGTTGGATATCGTCGATCCGCGCTAGCGCCGAGCGGAAGCATTGTGTGGGAGCACTTATCGCCGACCTGTCTCCGGTGGCAGTACTTCAATCCAACTGTGGGAGCGAGCTTGCTCGCGAAGATGGTGGTACATCCAACGCTGATGCAAGCTGGTCCACCGCCATCGCGAGCAGGCTCGCTCCCACATTTTTTTCGAGTTGTTCTCAGGTATCGCATTCACCACAAGTCCCTGTGGGAGCGAGCCTGCTCGCGATGGCAGCGGCACATTCAGCATTGATGCAAGCAGACCCATCGCCATCACGAGCAAGCTCGCTCCCACAGGAGAAACGCGATCACCCTAAGCCAGGTCGGCTCTCAGGCCGCCTTGCGGTGGACGTTGATCTTGGGGGCCCCGTTAACCACGCTGGCCGAACGCAGGCATTGTGGAGTGGGCATCCCGGCATGGATGCCGGGATAGCCGCGCTGGGCCATGGATGGCCCTTCGCGGCGGGCCCACGGAGCAATGCCGGAGTGAGGGCATGCCGAGCCAAAGCGAGGCACCGAGTGGTGGGGCAGAAGCGCTTTGGTTACTTTCGCGCTTTTCGAAAGTGACCCGCTGTAAGAGCGGAACCATAAGTGGTCGTTACCTCAGCAATGGATATGTACTCAGTCAGACCGCCATCGCGAGCAGGCTCGCTCCCACAGGTGCTGTGATCGACGGGTCATAGGAGGCGACAACACGGGCAAATCCCCCCCAATCACCGCAATCTCCCTGTAAACTCCGCCCTTTGCCCAACACCCAGGGAGTCGGCAATGTCGGGTTCGATCCTTTACATCCACGGCTTCAACAGCGCCCCAGCGTCGACCAAGGCCAGTCAGTTGATCGAAGTAATGGCACGCCTCGGCCTCAGCGACCAGCTACAGGTGCCCGCCTTGCATCACCACCCCCGCCAGGCCATCGGTCAGCTGGAACAGGCGATTGCACAACTGGGCCGCCCACTGCTGGTCGGCAGCTCGCTCGGCGGCTACTATGCGACTCACTTGGCCGAGCGCCACGGGCTCAAGGCCCTGCTGGTCAACCCTGCGGTCAGCCCCCATCGGATGTTCGACGGTTACCTGGGCACGCAGAAGAATTTGTACACCGATGAAACCTGGGAATTGACCCACGACCACGTCACGGCCCTGGCCGAACTGGAAGTGCCGGCGCCCCAGGATCCGCAGCGGTATCAGGTATGGTTGCAAACCGGTGACGAAACGCTGGATTATCGCCACGCCCAGCAGTATTACCGCGCCTGTGCCTTGCGCATCCAGGCCGGCGGCGACCACAGTTTTCAAGGGTTTGCCCAGCAGTTGCCGGCGCTGTTGAGTTTTGCCGGCATTGGCGCCGATTTGTACCAGGCGATCGACTTCACGTCGCTGTGAGCCATCGCCTCTTTTTCATTGAACACTGACGACGAGACCCCATGGCCACTCCCAGCGCTAGCTCTTATAACGCAGACGCCATCGAAGTCCTCTCGGGCCTCGACCCGGTGCGCAAGCGCCCCGGCATGTACACCGACACCAGTCGGCCGAACCACCTTGCCCAGGAAGTCATCGACAACAGTGTCGACGAAGCCTTGGCCGGGCACGCCCGTTCGGTGCAGGTCATCCTGCACGCCGATCACTCGCTGGAAGTCAGCGACGACGGTCGCGGTATGCCGGTGGATATTCACCCTGAAGAGGGCGTATCCGGCGTCGAGTTGATCCTCACCAAGCTCCATGCGGGTGGCAAGTTTTCCAACAAGAACTACCAGTTCTCCGGCGGTTTGCACGGGGTAGGTATTTCCGTGGTCAACGCCTTGTCGACCCTGGTCCGCGTGCGGGTCAAGCGTGACGGCAACGAATACCAGATGACGTTCGCCGATGGCTACAAGGCCACCGAACTGGAAGTGGTCGGCACCGTCGGCAAGCGCAACACCGGGACCAGCGTGTATTTTGCGCCGGACCCGAAGTATTTCGATTCGCCTAAATTCTCCGTCACCCGCCTCAAGCACGTGCTCAAGGCCAAGGCCGTGTTGTGTCCGGGGCTGCTGGTCAGTTTCGAGGACAAGGCCACCGGCGAGAAAGTCGAGTGGCATTATGAGGACGGCCTGCGTTCTTACCTGGTGGACGCGGTCAACGGTTTCGAACGCCTGCCGGACGAGCCATTCTGCGGCAGCCTGGCCGGGAACAAGGAAGCGGTGGACTGGGCGCTGTTGTGGCTGCCCGAAGGCGGCGAAAGCGTCCAGGAAAGCTACGTCAACCTGATCCCCACCGCTCAGGGCGGCACCCACGTGAACGGGTTGCGCCAGGGTTTGCTCGACGCCATGCGCGAGTTCTGCGAGTTCCGCAACCTGCTGCCCCGTGGCGTGAAGCTGGCGCCGGAAGACGTCTGGGAGCGCATTGCCTTCGTATTGTCGATGAAGATGCAGGAGCCGCAATTCTCCGGCCAGACCAAAGAGCGTCTGTCGTCCCGCGAAGCGGCGGCGTTTGTTTCCGGGGTGGTCAAGGACGCGTTCAGCCTGTGGCTCAATGCTAACCCGGAAACCGGCTTGGCCCTGGCAGAACTGGCGATCAACAACGCCGGCCGGCGCCTCAAGGCCAGCAAGAAGGTCGAGCGCAAGCGCATCACCCAGGGGCCGGCGTTGCCCGGCAAGCTCGCTGACTGTGCCGGGCAGGACCCGATGCGTTCCGAGCTGTTTTTGGTGGAAGGTGATTCCGCCGGCGGTTCGGCCAAGCAGGCGCGGGACAAAGAGTTCCAGGCGATCCTGCCGTTGCGCGGCAAGATCCTCAACACCTGGGAAGTGGACGGCAGCGAAGTGCTGGCCAGCCAGGAAGTGCATAACATTGCCGTGGCCATCGGTGTCGATCCGGGCGCCGCGGACATGAGCCAACTGCGTTACGGCAAGATCTGCATCCTCGCCGACGCCGACTCCGACGGTCTGCACATCGCCACGTTGCTCTGCGCGTTGTTCGTCCAGCATTTCCGCCCGCTGGTGGACGCCGGTCACGTCTACGTGGCGATGCCGCCGCTGTACCGCATCGACCTGGGCAAAGAGATCTACTACGCCCTGGACGAGGCTGAGCGCGATGGCATTCTTGATCGTTTGGTGGCCGAAAAGAAACGCGGCAAACCGCAGGTCACCCGATTCAAGGGCCTTGGCGAGATGAACCCGCCGCAACTGCGCGAAACCACCATGGATCCGAACACGCGCCGCCTGGTGCAGTTGACCCTGGATGATTTCGAAGCGACCTCGGAAATGATGGACATGCTGCTGGCGAAAAAACGCGCTGGCGATCGCAAGTCCTGGCTCGAATCCAAAGGGGACCTGGCCGAGGTGCTGGCCTGATGCGCAACGGTTTCGCCCTGGCGTTGTTGCTGTGGGCGGGGGTGGTGGTCGCAGGTCCTGCACCGCAGTTGAAGTTGCTGTCCGAGCATGCCGTCGAGGATTTGCGTGGCGGTAACTTGTCCGGGCTGGCCGTGTGCGGGGGTGAAATGTGGACGGTGTCGGATCGCGATGACGATCGGATCTACCGTCTCAAGTCTTCTGATGCGCCGGTCTGGCAGGCAGAAGCCGTTGAAATCGAGGTGCCGCCGGTGCCGGACAGCGGTTTGCCGTGGGGTTTGAGATCGCGGACCTGGGCTGCGTCGTACCTGCGCGGTGGCGAGCTGGATTTCGAAGGCATCAGTTGTGACAGTGCCGGCAATCGCTACGTGGTCAGTGAATCCCATGCCGCGGTGTTGCAGGTGTCGCCGACGGGCGCCGCGTCCTGGTTGAAAATCGGACCGCGCGATGATCCGCCAGGCGCGGGCCAGCGGCATGTTGCTGCATTTCAATGCGTTGTTTGAAGGCTTGGCGATCAATCCGGCCGGTGATCAGCTATGGCTGGCCGCTGAGCGGGAGCGTCGCGGGTTGTTGCTGATCAAGCGTCAGCAAGCGGTGTGGGAGTGTGATGGCAACTGCGTGTTGCTCAGTGAAGCGGGGAAGCAGATGCAACCTGAGCAGTTTCTCAATGCCCGGGCGGTATCACGGGATTTCGCCGATCTGTCACTGTTCGACGGCAAGCTGTTTACCCTGGAGCGCAACGCTTATCAGATTTGCCGGCGTGACTCGCAAACCGCTCAAGTGGAGCGTTGCTGGTCGTTCGCCGCCGAGGCGTTGCAGGAAAACCGTCGTTATTCACAGAACTACGGCTTGGCCGAAGCGCTGGTGGTGGATGCCGAGGGCGCCTGGGTTGGTCTGGATAACAACGACGGGGCACGGGCCGACGGCGAACAGCGGCCGATCATCTGGCGCTTTGCCGCGCCGGACGGTGGTTGGGGCGCCACGCCATGAGCCAGCAACCGCCGGGCAAGCGCGCCGGCCGGGTGTTGATGATACTGGCCTGGTGCGCGGCGCTGTTTCTGGCGACGCGGTTTTTTGCCCAGTGGGAGCAGCGTGCGCAGAATCCCAATACCGAGGTGTATTCGCAAAAGGGTGAAGGTTTTATCGAGGTGAAGCTGGTCAGCAATAAACAGGGGCATTTTGTCGCCAGCGGCCAGATCAACGGCCAACCGGTGGACTTCATGCTCGACACCGGCGCCACGGACGTGGCGATCCCGCAGGAGCTGGCTGCGCGCCTCAAGCTGGAAAAAGGTTTCGGTGTGACGTTGAGCACCGCCAACGGTTTGAGCGAGGGTTATCGCACCCGTATCGACCGTTTGCAATTGGGTGACATCGTATTGCGCGATGTCCGTGCCCTGGTGGCGCCAGGCCTGGGCGGCACGCAAGTGCTGCTGGGCATGAGCGCCCTGAACAAACTTGAATTTACCCAGCGCGGCGGCACCATGTTGCTGCGCCAGACAACGAACTGATGAGGCCCGCATGAGCGATATTCTTGCAGACAGCTTAGACGGCGTAGAGCGCCGGTCGCTGGCTGACTTCACCGAAAATGCCTACCTCAATTACTCCATGTACGTGATCATGGACCGCGCCTTGCCGCACATCGGCGACGGTCTCAAGCCGGTTCAGCGGCGGATCATCTACGCCATGAGTGAGCTGGGGCTGGATGCCGATTCCAAGCACAAGAAGTCGGCGCGTACCGTCGGTGACGTGCTGGGTAAGTTCCATCCTCACGGCGATTCGGCCTGCTACGAAGCCATGGTGCTGATGGCCCAGCCGTTCAGCTACCGCTACACCCTGGTGGACGGCCAGGGGAACTGGGGTGCGCCAGACGATCCCAAGTCTTTTGCTGCCATGCGTTACACCGAGGCACGGCTGTCGCGTTATTCCGAAGTGCTGCTCAGCGAGCTGGGCCAGGGCACCGCGGACTGGGGGCCGAACTTCGACGGCACCCTCGACGAACCCTTGGTGTTGCCGGCGCGGTTGCCGAACATCCTGCTCAATGGCACCACCGGTATCGCCGTGGGCATGGCCACCGATGTGCCGCCCCACAACCTGCGGGAAGTGGCCACCGCGTGCGTGCGCTTGCTGGACGAGCCCAAAGCCACGGTGGAGCAGCTCTGCGAACACATTCAGGGCCCGGACTACCCAACCGAAGCGGAAATCATCACCCCGCGCGCCGACCTGCTGAAGATCTACGAAACCGGTCGCGGTTCGGTGCGTATGCGCGCGGTGTACCACATCGAAGATGGCGACATCATCGTCACCGCCCTGCCGCACCAGGTTTCCGGGGCCAAGGTGCTGGAACAGATTGCCGCGATGATGCAGGCAAAACCGTCGAAAGCACCGCAAGTCGCTGACCTGCGCGACGAATCCGACCACGAGAACCCCTGCCGGATCGTGATTATTCCGGTCAACAGTCGGGTTGATCATGACGCGCTGATGCAGCACCTGTTTGCCAGTACCGATCTTGAGTCCAGCTACCGGGTCAACATCAACATCATCGGTCTGGACGGCAAGCCACAGCTGAAAAACCTGCGGGCGCTGCTGGTGGAATGGCTGGAGTTCCGGGTCAAGACCGTGCGCCGGCGCCTGCAATTTCGCCTGGACAAGGTCGAACGTCGCCTGCACCTGTTGGACGGTTTGCTGATTGCCTACCTCAACCTGGATGAAGTGATTCATATCATCCGTACCGAGGAGCACCCCAAGGCCAGCCTGATCGAGCGTTTCGCCTTGAGCGAAATCCAGGCCGACTACATTCTCGATACCCGCCTGCGGCAACTGGCGCGGCTGGAAGAGATGAAGCTGCGGGCCGAGCAGGATGAACTGCTCAAGGAGCAGGCCAAGCTGCAAGCCTTGCTGGGCAGCGAAGCCAAGCTCAAGAAGCTGGTGCGCACCGAACTGCTCAAGGACGCCGAAACCTACGGCGACGACCGTCGCTCGCCTATCGTCGAGCGCGCCGAAGCCAAGGCGCTGAGTGAGCACGATCTGCTGCCGAACGAGAAAGTGACTGTCGTGCTGTCAGAAAAAGGTTGGGTACGCTCTGCCAAAGGTCATGATATTGACGCGACGGGGCTTTCCTACAAGGCCGGGGATGGCTTCAAGGCCCTGGCGGCCGGGCGTTCCAACCAGTTTGCGGTGTTCGTCGACTCCACCGGACGCAGTTATTCGGTGCCGGCGCATACCCTGCCATCGGCTCGCGGACAGGGCGAGCCACTGACCGGTCGATTAACTCCTCCACCGGGTGCAACTTTTGAATGCGTGCTGATGCCTGATGATGACGGGCTGTACGTTATTGCGTCGGACGCCGGCTACGGGTTTGTCGTCAAGGGTGAGGACCTGCAAGCCAAGAACAAGGCGGGCAAGGCGTTGTTGAGCCTGCCGAATAACGCCAAGGTCATAGCGCCGCGACCTGTGTCCGATCGTGAGAACAACTGGCTGGCATCGGTGACGACCGAAGGTCGGTTGCTGGTCTTCAAAATCAGTGACTTGCCACAGTTGGGTAAAGGTAAAGGCAACAAGATCATCGGTATTTCCGGCGAACGGGTGGCAAGTCGTGAGGAATATGTCACGGATATTGCAGTGTTGCCGGAAGGCGCCACGCTTGTGCTGCAGGCTGGAAAGCGTACGCTTTCGTTGAAGGCAGACGATCTTGAACACTACAAAGGTGAACGCGGTCGGCGGGGCAACAAGCTTCCGAGAGGGTTTCAGCGGGTCGATGCACTGCTCGTCGAAAACCTCAATTAAGCGTGCTAGAGCGCTCGGTCTGCGATTAAAAGCCGCAGATCGGCACTTTCGCGCTGGAGTCGGAGCGCATATTCACGGATGATAGGCCCTTTCAAGCGCCGGCGTGGCCGAGCGTTCTTCATATTGACCGAGTATTTTTTCACTGTGGTAAGCCTTGTGGCCGCCACCTGGACGGGACGATGACTGCTCTGCGCCTTCCTATTTTGTGGCTCGCCGGCCTGCTTGGCCTGGCGGGCTGTAGCGTCAATCAGCCAGTGTCGCTGTATCAACTCGACAGCGGAAACCCGGCCCAGCCTGCACAAAGCGCAGGCATGGCGGTATTACTGGGCCCGGTATTGATTGCCGATTACCTGCAACGTGAAACCCTATTGCAACGCCAACCGGACGGCAGCCTGCAGGCCGCCACCGACGGTCGTTGGGCCGGCAGCCTGTCGTCGGACATTGACCAGCTGTTGCTGCGTCAGGTCGCCGGGCATCTGGACAGCCAGCGCGTAGTACTCGCGCCGGCCACCCAGGGCTTTACCCCGGATGTTCAGGTCTTGCTGTCGATTACCCGGCTGGATTCGGGCGAATCGCAACCGGCGGTACTGGATGCCCAGTGGCGCCTGATCGATCGTCGCGGAAAGGTTCGCGAGAACCGGATCATTCATCTGCAGGAGCAACATGCCGGCGGTACCGCGGCGCAGGTCCAGGCTCAGGGCGTGCTGCTGCAACGTCTGGCCGAGCAACTGTCCGTGGCGCTCAAGCCTTTGGCCAACCAGCCGCCTGTCGCAGAGGTGCCGCGCAAATCTGCTCCTGCAGCGACCAAAAAGGTCGAGAAGGAAAAGGACAAGATTCCAATGGCCTTGCCGATCCGTACGGACATGGAAGTGTTCAGGTTCTGATGGTTGAACTGGATGCAAAACAAAGCCCGCGTTGATGCGGGCTTTGTTGTTTCTGTGGGGTGCAGTCTCGGGTGTCTATGCCGGCCTCATCGCGAGCAGGCTCGCTCCCACACTGGATCTGTGGCTAGCAGAGGTCCCTGTGGGAGCGAGCTTGCTCGCGATGAGGTAGGCGAAGGCCACAAAAAAGCCCGCAGACAATCACTCATCTGCGGGCTTCGTCATTTCAGGTGTTGAGGCTCAGGCCTGACGCTCATGCATCCGCGCCAGTTGTCGCTCCAGCATCGACGGATAAGGCTCCATCAGTCGCTCGACGCAGCATGCGCCTTCCGGGCTGGCGATAGGGCGGATGCGGGCGCGCTGGCGGATCAGGGCGTCGTCGTTGATCTTGCGCTCCACCAGCAGCAGGTTGCGGCTGTGTTGCGACAGGGCCAGGGCGTCCTGGGCGGTTTCGGTCAGCAGCAGGTCGATCTGGCTCAGGCCGAACAGCCCGTCACCCAAGGTCAGGCCCAACTGCAATTGCAGGGTGATGCCGCTGTCGGCGACTTCGATCTGCAACTGGTGTCCCAGGGCTCTGAGCAACTCACCGCAGCAAATGGCGTTGGTGAGGTAGTCATCACCGCTGTCCTCGGTGTGGAACAGCATCAGCGTGCTGCCATCGTTCAGGGTGTGCAGTTGGCCCTGATACAGCGATGCGGCTTGATCGAGGCAGTCGCGGTAACGCTCAAGCAGTTCCTTCAGACGCGCCTGGGGCAGCCGGCGCAGTTGGTCCTGGGCGCCCAGTTGCACGGCCAGCACGGCACTGTGTTGGGGCAGGTCCGAGGCGACGGGTCTGGCGACCGATTGCGGCTCATCGGCGATTGAGTCGTCACGCAGGTCGGCGAAAGCATCGTCGTCTTCATCGTCCTCTACCGTGCGGACCACCCGGCGTGGCCCGGGCCTGGAGGCGGGTAGAGGTTGGCTTTCATCGAAGTCCGGGTCCCGCAGGTTACGCACTTCGAAACCTGGTTCGGCTTCGTCGTCACTGTAGTCGATGTCTTCAGGCTCCGGCACGGGGGCAGGTTCCGGGGCGAAGCTGGCGTGCAGTTGCCGAGCCAGATCGCCAATTTCGTCCTGGCGCTGGGTCGCTGGGGTGTGCTCGTCGATATCCCGCAGCCAGACCCGCAGTTGCAGCAATGGCGTAGAGATGTGCCGTCCCAGGCGCAAGCTCAAGGCCAGCGCCAGCGCCAGCAATATCGCGCTGAGGATGCCCATGCTTTGCAGGCTGATGGTCATCGGCTGCTGGAACTGGTCCATGTCCAGGCTGATGCGCAGTTGCCCGGCGGTCACGTCCTGGAAAGTGATCCTGCTCTGGTACATGCCGCCGGATTCGCCCAGCAGGCCCGGCTTGGGACGCTGGCCGGCTTCGGCGAGGATGCGGTTGTCCACGCTATAAATGGCGGCGTGGGCCACCAGTTTGTTTTTGGTGAGGTTGTTGAGCAGCACGTTGAGGCTGAGGATGTCGTTGGACACCAGTAGCTCGGTGGCGGACGTGGCGGTCTGCGTGGTCAGGCTCTCGCCCAGGGCGTCGGCCTGTTCGTGCATTGCCTGCTTGAACTGCAGGCCCATCACGCAGGCATAGATCACCAGGGCCAGGGCGACCAGGATCACGTTATGGCTGGCAATGCGCAATGCAATCGGCACGCGACGGTGGCGCAGTGCACGGAAGATCAGCAGAAAGAAATTGTCGGTTTTGACTGGCGTGGGCCGGTTCACTGAGCTCGGCTCTTTGTCCGTGAAATTGACGCGCAGTATAGCGACAGGCCCATGACCGGCAAAGCACCGACGGTGCCCGATGGTCACTGAAAGTGGGTAGAATGCGGTTTTTTTCCACCTGCGGGGGTGCGCCTTGCGCGAAATCGTCCTGATAAACATCACTGGCAGTGACCGTCCGGGTCTGACTGCGGCCATTACCGGCGTTCTGGCCCAGGGTGGTGTGAACATTCTCGACATTGGTCAGGCGGTGATTCACGACACACTGTCGTTCGGCATCCTGGTTGAAATCCCGGACGCCGAGCAAAGCAAGTCGGTGCTCAAGGACATCCTGTTCACCGCCTACAAGCTCGACCAACAGGTGCGTTTCACCCCGGTGTCCGAAGCCGATTACCAGCATTGGGTCAATGGCCAGGGCAAGAAGCGTCACATCGTGACCCTGTTGACCCGCAAGGTTACCGCCGAGCAATTGCAGCGGGTCAGTTCGATCACTGCCAAATACGACCTGAACATCGACCACATCGACCGTTTGTCCGGGCGCATGCCGCTGGATACGCCGGATGACAAGGGCAAGGGCTGCATCGAATTCTCCGTGCGCGGCGAGCCGGCCGATCCCCAGGCGCTGCGTGCCGAGTTCCTCAGCGTGGCCCAGGAGTTGAATGTCGACATCGCGTTCCAGGAAGACTCGCTGTTCCGCCGCAACCGTCGCCTGGCGGTATTCGACATGGATTCGACGCTGATTGAAGCCGAAGTCATCGACGAACTGGCCAAGGCCGCCGGCGTGGGCGACAAGGTGTCGGCCATCACTGAGCGAGCCATGGCCGGCGAGTTGGATTTTCGCGCTAGCTTCAAGGAGCGCCTGGCGCTACTCAAGGGGCTGGACGTCAGCGTGCTGGACTCCATCGGCGCTTCCTTGCGCCTGACCGAAGGCGCCGAAACCCTGTTCGCCGAACTCAAGCGTCTGGGCTACAAGACCGCGATCCTGTCCGGGGGCTTCACCTACTTTGCCAAGCAGTTGCAGGCCAAACTCGGCATCGACTACGTGTTCGCCAATGAACTGGAAGTCGTGGATGGCAAGGTCACGGGCGTGGCCGTCGAGCCGATCGTCGATGCCCAGCGCAAGGCGGATCTGTTGCGCGAACTGGCCGAGAAGGAAGGCCTGCGCCTGGAACAGACCATCGCCGTCGGCGACGGCGCCAATGACCTGCCAATGCTGGCGATCGCCGGTCTGGGCGTGGCGTTCCGGGCCAAGCCGCTGGTCAAGCAGTCGGCCCGGCAGGCGATCTCAACCCTGGGGTTGGATGGGGTGTTGTATCTGCTGGGCTTCAGGGATCGCGACGGGCAGCTCTGACTCAATCTCCTGTGGCAAGGGGATTTATCTGTGGGAGCAAGTTTTGCTCCCACAGAGAGCTCTCTCTTCACAAAGGGTTATGTATTGGCGGTCTAAAGCGACTTCCACAACGAATCAAAATCCCCTTCATTGTCGTGGCCATCTCCGGTGGTCGCTGAGTCTTCCTGTCGATAAGCAAACTGGTTGAAGCTGTGCGTGCTGGTCACCCGTCGGTCCAGGCTGGCGCGGCGTTCCTGGCCGTTGGTGTTGATCAGCACTTGCTGGCCTTCCTGGAAAGGCAGACGGGGCGCGATCATGGTGGGAGGCAGATCAATGGCGCTGATCTCAGGCAGCAGCAGCCCTCGCAGGTAGTGACCATGCTCATCCTTCTCTCGTACCAGTTGCAGCCCGCAAGGCTGGGCATGAGGCGCGACCAGCTCGATACCCATTTGCATGGCGCCATTGCGCACTTGCCTGATCCAGCGCACCACGGCGATGCTCCAGGCTTGATCGTTAGTGTCGCGAATGCCGACCATTTCCCCGGCCTGCAGTTGCTCAGGCACCTCCTTCGGCCAGCCGAGGCAGTAACCTCCGGGGCTGTGATTGATGATGGGCAGGTCGTAGGTCGCGAAGTGGTGCTGGTTGTCGGAGCTGGCGCCGTCGTCATCGGCTGGATTGACCGGGTACTCGATTTCTTCATAGGGCAACAGATCACTGTCACCGGCCGCAGCTGCGTCGAAAGCCTGGCTCCAGGTGTCGTTGGTCTTGGTCGGTGTGGCCTCGAACCGGGCCTTGCGCGTTGCAGAGTCCTTGAGGATTTCGCTGAAAGAGCGCTCGCCGCCCAGGTAATAGTGCAAAGCGCTCATGCCCACGCAGAGCGTCAGCGTGCCGTTGCCCTCCGTGCGCTGGAAGCTGCGTTCGACCGCTTCGCCCCAGGCCGCTTGCAGGTGATGCAAGGTGTCGGCGTTCATTGCGCCAGGCACGGGCAAGGTGTGATCGTCGGGTTGCTCCAGATGAGTGGCAATGGCGCGCACCAGCGGCTGCGGATCGAAACCCAGCAGGCTGGGCTGTTGCTCGGCCCTGAACTTGGAGCGATAGCGCGGCCCGATATCCAGTTGCGGTGCAACGGCGAACAGGCTCGTGGCGGTGGTGGCCGGGTCCAGCGTGACCTTCTGACTCCAGGATTCGAGCACCTCGACGAGTCGCGCAATCTGGCCCTGGCGCAGTTGATTGCTGCGTGAGGTGCCCAGCAGCAGGGCGACCACGTAGGTTTGCTCGACATTCAACTGGTGCACCTGGCTGGCCAGTTCATCGCTGACGCTGAGGTGTTGCAGCCGATGGTGGCAGGCGATTCGGTACAACTGATGCAAATCGAGCCACAGCCCTTCGGGTACCGGGCTATACAACTGGCTGATACGCAGCAGCGTGCCGTCCAGGGCATGCATCGCGCGTTGCAGCGCGGTGCTCAGCAGCCGGGCGCGGTCCTTGGAGTATTTCGGCGAGATGCGCGCGACGATCTGTTTGTAACCCATGGCCAATTGGGTTTGCAGGGCCTGGCACAGGTTGACGATCTTGCGCGAGCGCTCATCCAGAACGATGGCCTGTTGCAAAAAATGCCGCTCCAGGTGTTTGCAGACGTAATACACCTCGGGCCGCAACAATTCGAGCAGTTGCAGGCGATTATCGCTGGGGGTGATCAGTTGGTTGAGTTCGCCGATGGCCTGGTACAACAGGCGTGCGGTTTCGCCGATATTGGCCTTGGGCAGGTTGGCGATCCAGCGCTTGAGGTCGCGCGGCGTGGCGTCGCAGAACGACAGGCGCGACTGGGTCGGTGTCAGAACGCGCGAAAGCTGGAGAGGGCTGGTCTCATTCATGCCGTGGATGGGCTCCGGCGGGAAATGAAAGGGATGTTCCCAACTCTAGCAGCTGACAGAGAAGCGCGCCGCGCTGGATGTGCTGTGGAAGCCAAGCTTGCTCGCGATGCAGGCGCCGCGGTCTTTGTTTCAGACTGCGTTATCGTTCATCGCGGGCAAGCCTTGCTCCCACAAGCCGGCTTCCAAGGGCGTGAATCAGGCTTTTGGCAATGCCAACCCCTGGCCCATCTGCACCCGGCGAACCGGCCACCAGGTCTTCGACCCATTGCACCTGATTCGGGCCGAACAGCACGATGGCGGTCGATCCCAGTTTGAAGCGGCCCAGCTCGGCGCCTTTCTCCAGGTGGATCGGCGCCCGGGCGGCTTCGTCGTAACGGAAGGTTTTCAGTTCGCGCTTGGGTGGCGTCACCAGGCCGGCCCAGACGGTTTCGATGGAGGCAACGATCATCGCGCCCACCAGCACCACGGCCATCGGCCCGCGCTCGGTGTCGAAAATGCACGCCACGCGCTCGTTACGGGCGAACAGTTCCGGAACGTTTTCGGCGGTGGTCTGGTTCACCGAGAAAATCCGTCCCGGGATGTAGACCATTTCCCGCAGGGTGCCGGCCAGTGGCATGTGCACGCGGTGATAGTCCTTGGGCGACAGGTAGATGGTGGCGAAATCGCCGCCCATGAACGGCGCTGCGTTGGCTGCATCGCCGCCCAGCAGTTCCAGCACGCTGAAGCTGTGGCCCTTGGCTTGGAATACCCGGCCGTGCTCGATGGGACCGAGTTGGCTGACGGCACCGTCGGCGGGGCTGAGGATCGCTCCCGGTGTTGGGTCCAGCGGGCGGGCGCCTTCTTTCAGCGCTCGGGTGAAGAACGCATTGAAGTGCTCGTAGGCCGTAAGGTCTTCGACCAGCGCCTGGGACATGTCCACCTGATAACGTTTGGCGAACCATTGGGTGAAGGCATTCTTGAACCAGCGCACGCGGCATTCGGCAATGCAGCCGGCCAGCCGAGACAGCAGGTGGTGGGGTAGCAGGTATTGGCTGAGGATGAACAAGCGGTTTTTCATTAACTGTCCTTAAGAACCTTCAGAGCTCGATGGGGGTATCAGGGTGGTTGCCCCATTCGCCCCAGGAGCCGGCATAGCCTTTGACTCGCGGATAACCGAGCGCCTTGGCCACCAGATAGGTGAAGCCAGAGCGGTGGTGGGTCTGGCAATGGGTGATGATTTCTTTGTCAGGCGTGATGCCCAACTGTTCGAGGATCTGCGGCATGTCGCTGCGGATGCGCAGGTTGCGTGCCTGATCCATGCCGGCGGTCCATTCGAAGTTGATCGCGCCGGGAATATGTCCGCCCCTGGCTGCGACGACTTTCTCGCCGGAATATTCCAGCGGCCCGCGTGCGTCCCAGATCGCCAGGTCAGCGGCACCGAGGCGGCTTTGCAGGTATTCGCGGGTGGCGGTGGGTTCATCGTGCAGGGTCAGGCTCACCGGGCCTGTGGCGGGCGGCGGCACTTCAGTGGACACCGGCAGGCCTTCGTCCAGCCACGACAGCAAACCACCGTCGAGGTAGTGGTAGTTCGAATGGCCGATCACATCCAGCAGCCAGATAAAGCGCCCGGCCCAGCCACCGCCTTCATCGTCATAGACCACGTAGACCGCATTCGGGTTGTGCCCCAGTTCGCCGAACAGCGCCTCGAGGTCGGCTTTTGCTGGCAGCAGACCTGGTGCCGGGGGCTGGCCGAGTTGGGTGCGCTTGGGGTCGACGAAGCGTGCGCCAGGGATGTGCCCGGTGCTGTAGCGGGCGGCGCTGGTCAGGTCCACCAGAATCAGTTCGCGGGCGTCGAGGCGCGACAGCAGGTCGCTCGGCTCGATTACCAGCGGCAAGCCAGAGAAGTCAGGCATGTGAGGTCTCCAGGGGCGCAAAGGGAAAAGATTGTATCAAGATCAGCGACCGCGGTTGGTAAAGCTGTGCAAGGCGCGTTCGATACACTGCACGGTTTTGCCGAAGGCCTGCACCGTCACGTCCGAGAAGGGCCCGCCGCCCTGGTCCACCGCCACCAGCATGATCACCCGGCCGTTGCAGGTCAGTGAACGCAACAGCAGGTGTTCGCCGCGAAACAGGCTGCGCAGGCCCGGCGGCAGCAACGCCGAAAACTGAGCGTTGTTGTCCGGGTTCAGGCGAACCTGGGCCTGCTGGGCCTGCAACCGTTGCAACACTTTGCTTTGGCTGATGGAAAAACTCATGGCCGCCGCTTCTTTGGGCAGGCCGGCGATCTGATGCACGCGCAAGCTGGTCTGGCTGCGGTCGGCCATCAGAATCATCACTCGCCGCATGCCGCAGGCCACCAAGGCGTCCCGTGCCGAGGTGGTCAGGTGCATGGCGTTGCTGAACGGGCTCGGTTCCAGCAGCAATTCGGCGCATTGCTTGCGCCACTGGGTCAGGTCTTCGGCGCTGGGCGGGGCGGCCGGCAGCAGCCCCGGGTGGACGCGTCGGCTGCCCCAGGGCCAGATCAACGCCACAGCCGGATGCCAGAGGTCCGGCATGGTGTTGTGGCGGGCACTGATGACGGCTTGCTGGTGCAATTGCTGCTGGACGTCATCCATGGACATCTGCAGATACAAACTTGTCAGATATTGCCAGCGGGTGCTGTGAGGGCCGTCCCACGCCTGTTGCGCTGAAAGGGCCAGGCCGTTGGCTAGCAGCACTGTGTTGGCTGGCTGATTGAGCCAGCGCCGCAGGGTCGGGTCATCGTCCAGGCGATTCTGCTGGCGCAGCGGGTGTTCACTGTCCCGGGCGATGCGTAGGACTTTCACCAGCTCGCGGCGTTCGTTGAGCAGCAGGCGGTAGCCCTGCGCCACCCAGACCGGCAGGCGCCAGGTCTCTACCAGCGCCAGGCAGATTTTCAGCAGGCTGACGCCGAACAACTCGCGCTCCACTTTGCTCGCTGACTGGCCTTTATGGACAACCCGCAATTCCCACTCGCCCAGCAATCCCGGATGAGTCAGGGCCAGCGGCCAGAGCGGTGACAGAAACAGCAGGCTGCCCCAGTGGATGTCTTGCCATAGCCGCGCCAGGCGGCTGGCAAAAAAACCATTGGCCTGTTGCGTTGCGTGCTGGCTGATCAATTGCAGTTGGCGCAGCGCGAGGGGGATTTGCTGTTCCGGCAACGAGGGCAGTCGGGCGAGCAGTTCTTCGGTGCGCTTGAGGCCGAGGCGGTTGATGGCCACTTCGAGATTTTCTGCCGGTTCGGCAAAGTTGCCATGGGTGTGATGGTTGGCTTCACGAATGACGCTCAGCGCCAGGGCGGGGCTGTCCTGGATCAGCTCGGCAATGTCGCGCAGTGAGCGGCGGCTGTCGGCAATGGCTTTGCAGACCAGGTCATGACTGGCTTGCGGCACTGGCAGATGGACGCCCTCGAGCAGCTTGACCCAGCCTTCGAGCGTGTTCGGTCGTGGAGTTGGAACCTTCGTTTCATTAGCCATGGCTGGACGCGATCATCATAGGGAGTATCTACGCCCGGAACGGGGCAAATTGGCTTTTCGCCTGAACTGGCTATAGTCTGGCGCAGTTTTGCCGATAAGTAGAAGAAGAGATTTTTCAGCTTCCGAATATGACCTTGAACCCGACTTAAATAAGTACTTTCTATCTATGGCTAAAATTATCGGCATCATTGTCGTGTTCGCGAGCGTTCTGGGCGGATACGTGCTCTCCCATGGCAAGATTGCCGCCCTGGTCCAGCCCTTTGAGGTCTTGATCATCGGCGGCGCGGCCCTTGGCGCATTCCTGCAAGCCAACCCCGGCTACATGACGATGCACGTGCTCAAGAAGTCCTTGAGCATGTTCGGCTCGCGTTTCAGCCACACTTTCTACCTTGAGGTGCTGGGGCTGATCTACGAGATCCTCAACAAGAGCCGCCGCGAAGGCATGATGGCGATCGAAGGGGATATCGAAGACGCAGCGTCCAGCCCGATCTTCGCCAAGTACCCCACGGTACTCAAGGATGAGCGCATGACGGCGTTCGTCTGTGATTACCTGCGCATCATGTCGTCCGGCAACATGGCTCCCCATGAGCTCGAAGGCCTGTTCGACATGGAACTGTACAGCCTCAAGGAAGATCTGGAGCACCCGTCTCACGCGGTCAACGGCATCGCCGACGGCATGCCGGGTTTCGGTATCGTCGCGGCGGTATTGGGCATCGTGGTGACCATGGCCTCCCTGGGCGAAGGCGACCAGGCATCTATCGGCCTGCACGTAGGTGCGGCACTGGTAGGTACCTTCTTCGGTATTCTCGCCGCGTATGGCTTCTTTGGCCCGTTGGCCCATTCCCTGGCCCACGACGCCAAGGAAGAACTCAATGTCTACGAAGCCATCAAGGCATCGCTCGTGGCCTCGGCTTCGGGCATGCCTCCATCGCTGGCTGTGGAGTTCGGTCGCAAGGTCCTGTACCCGGCGCACCGTCCAAGCTTCGCCGAGTTAGAACAAGCGGTTCGCGGTCGCTAAGATGGAAAACAACCAGCCGATCATTATCAAGCGCGTCAAGCGCATCGCCGGCGGGCATCACGGGGGCGCCTGGAAAATCGCCTTCGCCGACTTCGCGACGGCGATGATGGCGTTCTTTCTGGTGCTGTGGCTGCTGTCCACCGCGACTCCAGAGCAGAAAATCGCCATCGCCGGTTATTTCAAGGACCCGGTGGGTTTTTCCGAAAGCGGCACGCCGTATATCATCGACCTGGGCGGCTCGCCGGTCCTGGCGCCGGAAAACACCCTCAACCCTGAAGTCGAATCCCAGCCTCAGCCCGACAAGGCGAAGGTAGACGCCAATGACGCCGAAGGCATGGCCGAGGAGGTCGAGCGAGAGCGTCTGGAGTTGTTGCTGCAAGAGTTGCAGAACAAAGTCGAAGAGAACCCTCAACTGCAGAAGTTCAAGGACCAGATCCTGTTCGAAATCACGCCGAACGGCTTGCGCATCCAGATCATGGACGCCGAGAACCGTCGTCCGATGTTCGACTCTGGCAGCGCGCGCCTGAAACCTTATTTCGAAGATATTCTGCTGGCCATGGCCGACACCATCAAAGCGGTGCCGAACAAGATCAGCATCAGTGGTCATACCGATGCCAAGCCCTTCATCGGCAAAGGCGATTTCGGTAACTGGGAACTCTCCGCCAATCGCGCCAATGCGGCTCGTCGGGCCCTGGTGGCCGGCAGTTATCCGGACGAGCAGGTGGCGCGGGTGGTCGGTTATGCCTCCTCGGCGCTGTTCGACCGCAAAGACCCGTTCAACCCGGTCAACCGGCGGATCGATATCGTGGTGTTGACCAAGAAGGCCCAGAAAGCCATCGAAGGTTCGCAAACCGATGACCCGGCGCCGGACCCGGCCCAGGGCGCCGGCGCGCCGGGTGAAGTGCCGGGTACGCCCGGCGCGGCGGCGGATCCGAACGCATTGCCGGCGGACCAGCAGCCTGTTCCCGCCCATGAGGTACGTGAGCGTCTGAATCTGTTCGATGATCTCGCGCCGAAACCGGCCGAGCCGCCTGCGCAGTGACCTGACTGGCGAGCGTAAACCTGTGGCGAGGGGATTTATCCCCGTTGGGCTGCGAAGTAGCCCCTCTTTTTTCATCTGATATTCGGGGTGATAAAGGGGGGGGCGCTTCGCGCCCCAGCGGGGATAAATCCCCTCGCCACAACTGTGTCCGGCTTGTCTTCCTTTCGGATCAGTAACTGCTTTCCGGCAAGCTGGCGATGATCGAGCGATAGCTGTTCATCCGTTGCTGCTGCACACGACCGTCTTCCAGCGCCTTGAGCAGGGCGCAACCGGGTTCGCGGTCGTGCTTGCAGTCGCGGAAACGGCAGGTGCCGATCAGGTCGTTGAACTCGATGAACCCCGCTTCCACATCGGCTCGGCTGACGTGGCCCAGGCCAAACTCGCGGATGCCCGGCGAGTCGATCAATTCACCGCCGCCGGGGAAGTGGAACAACCGCGCAGTGGTGGTGGTGTGAGTGCCCTGGCCGGACAGCTCGGACAGCGGCCCGACGCGCGTCTCGACTTCCGGCAGCAGGCTGTTGACCAGCGACGACTTACCGACACCGGACTGGCCGACAAACACGCTGATGCGCCCGTCCAGTTGTTCCTGCAATTTTTCCATGCCGTCGCCGTGGTGAGCCGAAACCTCCAGCACCGGGTAGCCCAAGTGCCGATAGACCGAGAGCAGTGCGTTCAGCGCCGGGGCGTTGTGTTCATCGATCAGGTCGAATTTGTTGAGCAGCAACAAGGGGCGGATGCCGGCGTGTTCGGCCGCGACCAAATAGCGGTCGATCAGGTTGGCGTGGGGCTCGGGTAGCGGGGCGAAGACGATGACGATCATGTCGACGTTGGCCGCCACCGGCTTGAGCTGGCCTCGGCTGTCCGGACGGCACAGTTCGGTGTGGCGCGGCAGTTGAGCCACGATCACGCCGATGCCTTGGTTGCCGGCACGCCAGACCACCTGATCACCAGTGACCAGGGCCGGCAGGTTGGCTCGCAGGTGGCAGCGGAATACCTGGCCGGCCAATTCGCCTTCACGGGCCTCGACCTCGACCTGTACACCGAAGTGCGCGATCACCAGGCCGGTCTGTTCAGGGCCCAGGTCGCCGCCCTCCAGCGCTTGTACCGCGCTGGATTCGCGTTTGGCGGCGCGGGCGGCGCGCTCGCCCTGAATCTTTTCGATGCGCCAGTTTTGACGACGATTGAGTTGGCGTTTGGCCATGGGTGTTCCGTATGAAGAATGCAGCGATTAGGTAAAAACGGCCGCGAGTTTAGCACGCTCAAGGCCCTGCCTCGGGTTTGAACGAAAAGTCGCCGAGCAGCGATCAGGCAGGGCGAAAACAGGCGAGGAAGCGGCGTTGACTGGTGGTCAATGAGCATTCCGAGGCTGTTTTCAACGCAGCATGATCGTCGCGCAGGCACTTTTCGTTCAAAGCCTAAGCTAAACTGCGCAGCTACGCCGAGGAGCTCCCCCATGCAGAACCCGCAGAACCTGATCTGGATCGACCTGGAAATGACCGGTCTGAACCCGGACACCGACGTCATCATCGAAATGGCCACCATCGTCACCGACAGTGATCTCAACACCCTGGCCGAAGGCCCTGTGATCGCGATCCATCACAGCGACGAGGTCCTGGCGGGTATGGACGAATGGAACACTCGCCAGCACGGCGGCTCAGGCCTGACCCAACGGGTGCGCGAGAGCAAAATCAGCATGGCTGAGGCCGAAGCCCAAACCATCGCCTTTCTTGAGCAGTGGGTGCCCAAGGGCAAGTCACCGATCTGTGGCAACAGCATCTGCCAGGATCGTCGCTTTCTCTATACCCATATGAAATCCCTGGAAAGCTACTTTCACTACCGCAACCTGGACGTCTCCACCCTCAAGGAACTGGCCGCCCGCTGGGCACCTGAGGTACGTGACAGCTTCCAGAAGGGCGGCAGCCACCTGGCCCTGGACGATATCCGCGAGTCCATCGCCGAGCTGCAGCACTACCGTAAGCACTTCATCAAGTTCTAAGTCGGCTCCTCGGCTGTTGTGCGAGCACGCTTTTGTGGCGAGGGAGCTTGCTCCCGCTGGCCTGCGAAGCAGGCCCAACAGCTTCAGGTAGATCGAGTTGTCCGGTTTGGCGACTGCTGCGCAGCCGAGCGGGAGCAAGCTCCCTCGCCACAGGGGTAGTTTGAACGGGCGGCATGGCGCTCAGGCAGAAGACGGTGTCGCGCCCTCTTTTGGTGCCTGCCCAAACTGGCTAGACTGCGCGCCTTCCTGCAAGGACCGCCATCATGTTGCTGATGCTTTACCTGATCGCCATCACCGCCGAAGCCATGACTGGGGCTTTGTCTGCCGGGCGTCGTGGCATGGACTGGTTTGGCGTGGTGCTGATCGCCTGCGTCACCGCGTTGGGTGGCGGCTCGGTGCGCGATGTGCTGCTCGGTCATTACCCGCTCACCTGGGTCAGGCACCCGGAATATCTGGTGCTGACCACCGCGGCGGCGATGCTGACGGTGATCCTGGCGCGCTGGATGCGCCATTTGCGCTCGTTATTCCTGGTGCTCGACGCCGTGGGCCTGGTGGCGTTCACCCTGATCGGCTGCATGACCGCCCTGGAAATGGGCCATGGCATGTTGGTGGCTTCGGTCAGTGGCGTGATTACCGGCGTTTTCGGTGGCATCCTGCGTGACATTTTTTGCAACGATATCCCGCTGATCTTCCGTCGCGAGCTCTATGCCAGCGTTTCGTTTGCCGCGGCGTGGTGCTACATGCTGTGTGTCTATCTGCAGTTGCCGAGCGAGCAGGCGATCCTCATCACCTTGTTCGGCGGTTTCCTGTTGCGGCTCCTGGCGATCCGCTTTCACTGGGAAATGCCGAAGTTCGTCTACAACGACGAGGTCTGACGCTCGGCGTGTTGGCGCAACGCCCACTCCACATGCTCGCGCACCAGTTCCGATGGGTAATCGCGCCGCGCTTCAAGCGCTTGCATGACCGGGATGGTTGAAGGTGCATTTCCCAGCCCCACCGCCAGGTTGCGCAACCAGCGTTCGTACCCGGCGCGGCGCAGGGGCGAGCCCTCGGTACTGCTGAGGAATTTTTCCTCGTCCCACATGAACAACTCGGCCAACCCGGCATTGTCCAGGTTGTGTCGCGGTTTGAAGTCGCTTTCTCCGGACGGTCGGGCGAAGCGGTTCCACGGGCAGACGATCTGGCAGTCATCGCAACCGAACACCCGGTTGCCGATCAATGGCCGCAGTTCCTCGGGGATGGCGCTTTTGAGTTCGATGGTGAGGTAGGAAATGCAGCGTCGGGCATCCAGGACGTAGGGGCCGACGAAGGCATTCGTAGGGCAGATGTCCAGGCATGCGGTGCATTTTCCGCAGTGTTCGCTGGCGTGGGGCGGGTCAACCGGCAGCGGCAGGTCGACGAACAGTTCGCTCAGGAAGAAATAGCTGCCGGCCTTGCGGTTCAGTACCAGGGTGTTTTTACCGATCCAGCCCAAGCCGGCCTGCTCGGCGATGGCTTTTTCCAGCACCGGTGCGCTGTCAACGAAGGCCCGATAACCGAAGGGGCCAATGACCGCCTGAATTTTTTCTGCCAGCTGCTGCACGCGTTTACGGATCAATTTGTGGTAATCGCGGCCCAATGCATAACGCGAGACGTAGGCTTTTTCCGGTTGGCCGAGCATCTGCGCCATTTGCGTGTCGCCCGGCAGGTAGTCCATGCGCAGGGAAACCACACGCAATGTGCCCGGCACCAGTTCCTCGGGGTGCGAGCGTTTGCTGCCGTGGGCGCCCATGTAGTCCATCTCGCCGTGATAGCCCGCGTCGAGCCAGCGCTGCAAATGTTGCTCATGCACGGCCAGGTCCAGGCCGCTGATGCCGACCTGCTGGAAACCCAGCTCGCGGCCCCAGTCCTTGATGGATTGGGCGAGGGCGGGGAGGTCTGTGGGAATGACGGGCATGAGGCGAGAGAAACCGGAGCTGAGATGCGTATAATTCTGCCAGACATCGGAGCCCGAAGACGCATGCCGCACACTAAAGATGATTTTCCCGACGCGCTGTACAGTGCCGCGCAGGTCCGGGCCCTTGACGCACAGCTGATTGCGGCAGGCACGACTGGCTTCGAATTGATGCAGCGAGCCGCCCGCGCCACCTGGCGCGCCATTGTCCGGCACTGGCCAGACGCCAGCGAGCTGACCGTGCTGGCCGGGCATGGCAACAACGCCGGCGACGGTTATCTGGTGGCGACCCTGGCCCGCCGTGCCGGCTGGTCAGTGCGGGTGCTGACGGTGGGTGAGCCCCGGCGTTTGCAGGGGGATGCCGCCAATGCCCACGCCGAGGCGGTGGCGGTGGGTGTGCCGGTGGAGCCATGGTCGGACGAGTCCGACTTGCGCGGTGTGCTGCTCGACGCCTTGCTCGGCACGGGATTGAGTGGCGAAGTACGCGAGCCCTACGTTCGGGCAATCGACACCATCAATGTCAGTGGCCTGCCAGTGGCCGCGGTGGATATCCCTTCGGGGCTGTGTGCCGACACGGGACGGGTGCTGGGTACGGCAGTGACGGCCGACCTGACCGTAACCTTTATCGGCCTGAAGCTGGGCCTGTTCACAGGCGATGCGGCGGACCGGGTCGGTGAACTGATATTCAATGATCTGCATGCCGATCCCGACATCGTCGAGGCGGCGCCGGCCACGGCCCGGCTTCTGCAGCCCGCTAATCTGCCGGGTCTGACGCCGCGCGCGCGCGCATCCCACAAAGGCAAGTTCGGTCATGTTCTATTGATCGGCGGCGATCGAGGTTTCGGCGGGGCTATCCAGATGAGCGCCGAGAGTGCCCTGCGTTGCGGCGCGGGGATGGTGTCCATGGCCACTCGCAACGAGCATGTGTCCGCTGCGCTGACGCGTTTACCCGAAGTCATGGTGCAGGGCACCCACTCAGCAAACCAATTGATGGGGTTGCTTGAGCAGGTCAGTGTGTTGGTGGTGGGGCCGGGCCTTGGTCAGGCTGCGTGGGGCCGTAGCTTGTTGTCGGCGGCGGCCAACGCATCGCTGCCCCAGGTGTGGGATGCCGATGCGCTGAACCTGCTGAGCAGTGGCGCGGTCAGTTTGCCCGCGCACTGTGTGATCACCCCTCATCCGGGCGAGGCGGCGCGGCTTCTGGGTATCTCCACGGCTCAGGTGCAGGCCGATCGTCCGGCGGCGGCCCACGCATTGAGCAAACAATACGCGGCCACAGTGATTCTCAAAGGCGCTGGCAGCCTGATTGCCAGTCCAGACGGTCGCCTGTCGGTTTGTAGCCAGGGCCATCCGGCCATGGCCACGGCAGGCCTCGGGGATGTACTGGCCGGGGTGGTCGGTGCGTTGCTCGCCCAAGGCATGGATGGCTTTGACGCCGCCTGCCTTGCGGTGTGGCTGCATGCCAATGCCGGTGCGCAAGCCGGTCAGTCGGGCCGGGGATTGGCGGCGACCGATCTGATCCCGGCCATTCGTCAGTTGTTGGAGGAGCATTCACCGTGTCTGAAGTAACCCTGTACGTGGCGGACGAACAAGCCATGACGCAATTGGGGGCGCGCATTGCGCGTACCACGGCAGGCCATGGTCTGATTTTTCTGGAGGGCGACCTCGGCGCGGGAAAAACCACCTTGTCCCGCGGCATTATTCGTGGCCTGGGACACGTCGGCGCAGTGAAAAGTCCTACGTTCACGTTGGTTGAACCCTACGAAATCGGCGACATTCGTGCCTTCCATTTTGACCTGTACCGACTGGTGGACCCTGAAGAGTTGGAATTCCTCGGTATCCGCGATTACTTCGAAGATGACGCCTTGTGTCTGATCGAATGGCCCCAGAAGGGTGCAGGCTTTTTGCCAAAGCCCGACCTGACCATTACCATTGGCGCGCAGAACGGCGGGCGTTCGTTGATACTGACGCCGCAAGGCTCGCGTGGCGAGTCGTGGTGTGCCGCTTTGGCACTGGAAACTAATTGATGATGGGGTTTGGTATGCGCTTTCGCGCGGTGGTTGCTGTCGTAGGAATGTTGCTTACGGCACTGGCCGTCGATGCTGTGGCACAGACGAAGGTCAGCAGCGTTCGTCTGTGGCGGGCGCCGGACAACACTCGTCTGGTGTTCGACCTGACGGGGCCGGTGCAGCACAGCGTATTCACCCTGACCGCTCCGGATCGCCTGGTGATCGACATCAATGGCGCATCCCTGGGGGCGCCGCTGACAGCCGCCACCGCCAACACGCCGATCACGGCCATTCGCTCGGCTCAGCGCACGCCGACTGACCTGCGGGTGGTCGTCGATCTGAATAAGGCGGTGACCCCGAAAAGCTTCACCCTGGCGCCCAACGCCCAGTACGGCAACCGACTGGTGGTGGACTTGTTCGACAACCCGGGCGATGCCGCGCCACCGCCTGCGCCGCCGACCAAAGTCGCCACAGTGCCGGCGGTGCCGGTCACGCCGACCGAGCCTGCTCTCAAGCTACCGCCGGCGCCTTCCGGCAAGCGCGATATCATCGTTGTGATCGATGCCGGTCACGGGGGGGAGGACCCGGGTGCCTCTGGCTCGCGAGGGCAGCGTGAAAAGGACGTGGTGTTGTCCATCGCCCGTGAGTTGCAGCGCCAGGTCAATGGTATGAAGGGCTTTCGCGCGGAACTGACCCGTACCGGAGACTATTTCATTCCCTTGCGTGGCCGTACCGAAATCGCCCGCAAGAAGGGCGCGGACCTGTTCGTCTCGATCCATGCCGACGCCGCCCCTTCAAAAGCCGCGTTCGGGGCCTCGGTGTTTGCCCTGTCTGACCGGGGGGCCACCTCCGAGACCGCCCGTTGGCTGGCTGACAGCGAAAACCGTTCCGACCTGATTGGCGGTGCCGGTAACGTCAGCCTCGATGACAAGGACCGCATGCTCGCCGGCGTGCTGCTCGATTTGTCGATGACCGCCTCGCTGACGTCCAGCCTGAACGTCGGTCAAAAAGTCTTGAGCAACATTGGGCGTGTCACGCCGCTGCACAAGCGACGCGTCGAGCAGGCCGGGTTCATGGTGCTCAAGTCGCCGGATATCCCGTCGATTCTGGTGGAAACCGGGTTCATCTCCAACGCCAACGAAGCCTCGAAGCTGACATCCTCCAGCCACCAACAAGCCCTGGCCCGCTCCATCAGCAGCGGCGTGCGACAGTTCTTCCAGCAGAACCCGCCACCGGGCACCTACATCGCCTGGCTACGAGACTCCGGCAAGATCGCCCAGGGGCCGCGAGACCATCGGGTCAATCCTGGCGAAACCCTGGCAATGATCGCGGTGCGCTATCAGGTGTCGCCCGCGTCGTTGCGCAGTGCCAATAATCTCAAGAGCGACGAGCTCAAGATCGGCCAGACCCTGACCATTCCCGGCAACGAAGTGGTGGTCAAGCAATGAGCGATGAACTGACCGGCAGCACTGCCCGCATCGAACTGCTCAGCCCCCGGCTGGCGAACCAGATCGCCGCCGGTGAGGTGGTCGAGCGTCCGGCGTCGGTGATCAAGGAGTTGCTGGAGAACAGCCTCGACTCCGGGGCCCGGCGCATCGATGTGGATGTCGAGCAGGGCGGTGTCAAGCTGCTGCGTGTGCGCGATGACGGTGGCGGCATTCCTGCCGACGACCTGCCGTTGGCCCTGGCGCGCCACGCCACCAGCAAGATCCGCGATCTGGAAGACCTCGAGCGGGTCATGAGCCTGGGGTTCCGTGGCGAGGCGCTGGCCTCCATCAGTTCGGTGTCGCGCCTGACGCTCACCTCGCGTACCCGCGAAGCCGACCAGGCCTGGCAGGTCGAGACCGAAGGCCGGGACATGGCCTCTCGCGTCCAGCCCGCGGCCCATCCGGTGGGCACCTCGGTGGAAGTGCGCGACCTGTTCTTCAATACCCCGGCGCGGCGCAAGTTTCTCAAGGCCGAGAAGACCGAATTCGATCATTTGCAGGAAGTCATCAAGCGTCTGGCGCTGGCGCGTTTTGACGTGGCGTTCCATTTGCGCCACAACGGCAAGACCATCCTCAGCCTGCACGAGGCCCATGATGATGCGGCCCGTGCTCGACGCGTCGGCGCGGTATGCGGTGCCGGGTTCCTGGAGCAGGCTCTGCCCATCGAAGTGGAGCGCAATGGCCTGCACCTGTGGGGCTGGGTCGGGCTGCCGACTTTTTCTCGCAGCCAGGCGGACTTGCAGTACTTTTACGTGAACGGGCGGGCGGTGCGCGACAAGCTGGTGGCCCACGCGGTGCGCCAGGCCTATCGCGACGTGTTGTTCAACGGTCGGCATCCAACGTTCGTGCTTTTTTTCGAAGTCGATCCCGCGGTGGTGGACGTCAACGTGCATCCCACCAAGCATGAAGTACGCTTCCGTGACGGGCGCATGGTGCACGATTTCCTTTACGGCACCTTGCACCGCGCCTTGGGTGATGTGCGCCCCGAAGATCAATTGGCGGCACCGGCGGCAGTTGCCGGCATGGTCCGGCCAACGGGGCTGGAGGCTGGCGAATTCGGGCCTCAGGGCGAAATGCGCCTGGCCGCCAACGCACTGCTGGAGCAACCCCAGCCCCAGCCGACCTACAACGCCGCCGGGACCGGCGCGGGCAGCGGTTACCAGTACCAATACACCCCGCGTGCGCAATCGAGCGTGCCCGCCGCCGAAGCTCAGGCGGCTTATCGCGAGTTCTTCAAGCCCCTGCCTGAGGCCGGTGCGGCGGCGTTGCCGGACGGCCAGGGTGACATTCCGCCACTGGGTTATGCCCTGGCGCAGCTCAAAGGCATCTATATCCTCGCGGAAAATGCCCAAGGCCTGGTTCTGGTAGACATGCATGCCGCCCACGAGCGGATCATGTACGAGCGCCTGAAGATCGCCATGGCCAGCGAAGGCCTTAGCGGGCAACCGCTATTGGTGCCTGAATCCCTGGCGGTCAGCCAGCGTGAGGCCGATTGCGCCGAGGAGCATGTGAGCTGGTTCCAGCGCCTGGGCTTTGAGCTGCAGCGCCTGGGCCCGGAAACCCTGGCGATCCGGCAGATCCCGGCGTTGTTGAAACAGGCCGAGGCCAACCGACTGGTCAGCGACGTGCTGGCGGACCTGATGGAGTACGGCACCAGCGACCGGATCCAGGCGCACCTGAACGAACTGCTCGGCACCATGGCCTGCCACGGCGCAATCCGCGCCAACCGGCGTCTGGCCTTGCCGGAAATGAACGGCCTGCTGCGGGATATGGAAAACACCGAGCGCAGCGGCCAATGCAACCATGGCCGGCCGACCTGGACCCAACTGGGCCTGGACGACCTGGACAAACTGTTCCTGCGCGGTCGTTGATGAGCCAGTTACCACCTGCGATCTTTCTGATGGGGCCGACCGCAGCCGGCAAGACCGACCTGGCCATTGAGTTGACCAAAGTGCTGCCCTGCGAGCTGATCAGCGTCGATTCGGCCTTGGTCTACCGGGGCATGGACATCGGCACGGCCAAGCCGTCAAAAGAGCTGCTGGCCGAGTTCCCGCACCGACTGATCGACATCCTGGATCCGGCCGAAGCTTACTCGGCAGCGGATTTTCGTCGCGATGCCCTTCAGGCCATGGCCGACATCACTGCCAGAGGCAAGATTCCGCTGCTGGTGGGCGGCACGATGCTGTACTACAAGGCTCTGGTCGAGGGGCTGGCGGACATGCCGGCTGCCGATCCCAACGTGCGCGCGCAGATCGAAGAAGAGGCTGCACGCCTTGGCTGGCAAGCCCTGCATGAGCAACTGGCGGTCATCGACCCGGAGTCGGCGGCCCGCATTCACCCCAACGACCCGCAACGGCTCAGCCGGGCGCTGGAGGTCTATCGGGTCAGCGGGCAGAGCATGACGGCCCTGCGACAGCGACAATCTGCGCAAAGTACTGAAGCAGCCGCTTCGGGAATGCAACAATTGCCCTATACTGTCGCCAATCTGGCCATCGCTCCGGCGAACCGGCAAGTGCTGCATCGGCGAATTGAACAAAGATTCACATTAATGTTGGAACAGGGATTCATAGACGAGGTCGTAGCCCTGCGTGAGCGAAGTGACCTGCATGCCGGGTTGCCGTCTATACGTGCGGTGGGTTATCGACAGGTCTGGGACTATCTGGACGGCAAGCTGACGTCAGCCGAGATGCAGGAGCGTGGAATCATTGCCACGCGCCAATTGGCGAAACGCCAGTTCACCTGGCTGCGGAGCTGGACTGACTTGCATTGGCTTGACAGTCTTGATTGCGACAATCTGCCGCGCGCCTTGAAATACCTTGGGACCATCTCCATATTGAGCTGAGTCCTTGCAATTGCCGTCTATCCTTGGGGGTGTGACGGCCCAAGCCATCTGATTCCGATTTTAATTATTGATCCTTAAAGGAGTGCGGCACATGTCAAAAGGGCATTCGCTACAAGACCCTTACTTGAACACTTTACGTAAAGAGAAAGTTGGGGTGTCCATCTATCTGGTCAACGGGATCAAACTGCAAGGCCATATCGAGTCTTTCGACCAGTTCGTCATCCTGTTGAAAAACACCGTCAGCCAGATGGTCTACAAGCACGCGATCTCGACAGTAGTGCCTGTGCGTGCGATTCGTCTGCCTAGCGCAACCGAATCCGAAGCCGGTGACGCTGAACCGGGTAACGCTTGATAGGAGTCTCCTTTGTTCTTTGAGCGCCACGGTGGGGGTGAGCGGGCCATTCTCGTTCACTTGGATGGACAAGACCCTGAGGCGCGCGAAGATCCGCAGGAGTTTCAGGAATTGGCACTTTCGGCCGGCGCCGAGACCGTCGCGTTTTTTAACGTGCCGCGTCATCGGCCAACCGCCAAATACCTGATAGGTAGCGGCAAGGTCGAGGAACTGCGCGACCTGGTCAAAACCGAGCAGGTCGACCTGGTGATTTTCAATCACATCCTCACGCCCAGTCAGGAGCGTAACCTCGAGCGTGTGTTCGAGTGTCGCGTGATCGACCGGACGGGGCTGATTCTCGATATCTTCGCCCAACGCGCCCGCACTCATGAAGGCAAGCTCCAGGTCGAACTGGCCCAGCTTGAGCACATGAGTACGCGCCTGGTTCGTGGCTGGACCCACCTTGAGCGGCAGAAGGGGGGTATCGGTCTGCGCGGTCCGGGTGAGACCCAGCTGGAAACCGACCGGCGCCTGCTGCGGGTTCGCCTGCGCCAGATCAAGGGGCGTCTGGAAAAGGTCCGCAGCCAGCGCGAGCAATCCCGGCGTGGCCGCAAGCGTGCTGATATCCCGACGGTTTCATTGGTGGGTTACACCAACGCCGGCAAATCGACGCTGTTCAATAACGTGACCCAGTCCGATGTCTACGCCGCCGACCAGTTGTTCGCCACGCTCGATCCGACCCTGCGCCGGCTCGATCTGGACGACCTCGGGCCGATTGTGCTGGCCGACACCGTGGGCTTCATTCGGCACCTGCCGCATAAGCTGGTGGAGGCTTTCCGGGCTACGCTCGAAGAGTCGAGCAACTCCGACCTGCTGCTGCACGTGATCGATGCCGCCGAGCCGGACCGGATGCTGCAGATCGAGCAGGTCATGGTGGTGCTGGGCGAGATCGGAGCCCAGGACTTGCCGATCCTCGAGGTATACAACAAACTCGATTTGCTCGAAGGCGTGGAGCCGCAGATCCAGCGTGATGCCGATGGCAAACCGCAGCGGGTCTGGTTATCGGCCCGCGACGGCTCCGGCCTCGACCTGCTCAAGCAGGCCGTGGCGGAGCTGCTGGGCAACGACTTGTTTGTTGGCACGCTGAAGTTGCCGCAACGTTTCGCTCGGCTGCGGGCCCAGTTCTTTGAGCTCGGAGCGGTGCAGAAAGAAGAACACGACGAAGAAGGCGTCTGCCTGCTGGCGGTTCGCCTGCCTCGGGCGGAGCTCAATCGACTGGTCAGTCGCGAAGGGCTGCAGCCGATGGAATTCATCGAGCAACACACTTTGCAATAAAAGCCTGAGAAAGCTGTGTCAGGCATTCTGTAGCATTGGTCGGCGCGCCGTGGGTGCGTCTTTGCTTTATCAGATGGAGAGCGCTATGGCTTGGAATGAGCCGGGTGGCAACTCGAATAATCAGGATCCCTGGGGTGGAAAACGTCGTAACAACGGCGACCGCAAGGGGCCGCCGGATCTCGACGAGGCCTTCCGAAAGCTGCAGGAAAGCCTGAACGGTTTGTTCGGTGGTGGTAAGAAACGCGGTGACGATGGTGGTGGCCGTTCGGGCAAGGGTGGCGGTTATGGCCTGCTCGGCATTGGTCTCGTCGTGCTCGCGGCTGTCTGGCTGTACAGCGCGGTATATGTCGTGGACGAGCAGGAGCAGGCCGTGGTGCTGCGCTTCGGCAAGTACTACGAGACTGTCGGTCCGGGTCTGAACATCTATTTCCCGCCGATCGACAAGAAGTTCATGGAAAACGTCACGCGTGAGCGTGCCTATACCAAGCAGGGCCAGATGCTCACCGAAGACGAGAACATCGTCGAAGTGCCGCTGACCGTGCAATACAAGATTTCCAATCTGCAAGACTTCGTACTGAACGTCGACCAACCGGAAATCAGCCTGCAGCACGCCACTGAAAGTGCCTTGCGTCATGTGGTGGGCTCTACCGCCATGGACCAGGTGCTGACTGAAGGTCGTGAGTTGATGGCCAGCGAAATCAAGGAGCGCCTGCAAAGGTTCCTCGATACCTATCGCACCGGTATCACCGTTACCCAGGTCAACGTTCAGAGCGCAGCGGCACCGCGTGAAGTCCAGGAAGCCTTCGATGACGTGATCCGTGCCCGTGAAGACGAGCAGCGTTCGCGCAACCAGGCCGAGACCTACGCCAACGGCGTCGTGCCGGAAGCCCGTGGTCAGGCCCAGCGCATCATTGAAGATGCCAACGGTTACCGCGACGAAGTGGTCTCCCGCGCCAAGGGTGAGGCGGATCGCTTCACCAAACTGGTGAGCGAGTATCGCAAGGCGCCTGAAGTCACCCGCGAGCGTCTGTACCTGGACACCATGCAGGAAGTCTTCAGCAACACCAGCAAGGTCCTCGTGACCGGCAACAAGAACGGCCAGAGCAATCTGCTGTACTTGCCGCTGGACAAGATGGTCGAAGGCGGTCGTAAAACCGGCACGCCACCGTCCAGCACGGCAGCGGCCAGCAATGAAGCCAATGCCCGCGCGGCGGCGGAGCAGCAGCAACAGCAAGCACGTACCAGGGAGAGTCGCTGATGAGCAATAAATCGCTGATCGCCCTTATTGTCGGTGTCGTCGTGGCGATCGCTGCCTGGAACTGCTTCTACATCGTGGCTCAGACCGAGCGTGCGGTGTTGCTGCAATTCGGTCGCGTGGTCCAGGCGGATGTCCAGCCGGGCCTGCATGTGAAAGTGCCGTACGTCAACAAGGTGCGTAAGTTCGATGCCCGCCTGATGACACTGGATGCACCGACACAACGCTTCCTGACGCTGGAAAAGAAAGCCGTGATGGTGGACGCCTACGCCAAGTGGCGCGTGAAAGATGCCGAGCGCTTCTACACCGCGACTTCCGGTCTCAAGCAGATTGCCGACGAGCGTCTGTCCCGTCGTCTTGAGTCGGGCCTGCGTGACCAGTTCGGTAAGCGTACGCTGCATGAAGTCGTGTCTGGTGAGCGTGATGCGCTCATGGCCGACATCACTCGTTCGCTGAACGCGATGGCGGAAAAAGAGCTGGGTATCGAAGTTGTCGATGTCCGGGTCAAGGCCATCGACCTGCCCAAGGAAGTGAACCGCAGTGTGTTCGAGCGGATGAGCACCGAGCGTGAGCGTGAAGCTCGTGAGCACCGCGCCAAGGGTAACGAGCTGGCTGAAGGCATCCGTGCCGACGCCGATCGTCAGCGCCGCGTATTGCTGGCCGAAGCCTACCGTGAATCGGAAGAGCTGCGCGGTGACGGTGATGCCCAGGCCGCTGCGATCTACGCCAAGGCCTATGGTCAGGATCAGGAGTTCTACGCGTTCTACCGTAGCCTGCGTGCCTACCGTGAAAGCTTTGCGGACAAATCCGACGTCCTGGTCCTTGACCCAAGCAGCGACTTCTTCCAGTACCTGGAAAAGTCCAAGCCTTGATGCGACGTTGACCTGAAGCACTCCGCCCGGCGGCTAAAGCGTCGGGCGGGGTGATCCTTTGGGAAAACGTGTGTATGATGCGGCAGCCGGGAAATTCCCGGCTTTTTTGCGTCTGCACGTTCGATTGCGGTTTTTGTTGCAGGCGTCGGGTTGAACGGCTCGACAGGTTTTTCGAGGAAAGTGCTTGGCGAGGCCGACTACAGGCCATTCGTCACGTTGCTCATGCGCGGGGTTTGCGCATGGGGCGGGCACTTTCTGCTTCACTCAAGGCTTGCCCGAGGGCTGGCCGCCCGGACCATAGGGGAATGGCGTAATGGCAACGGTAGACCGCTGGCTGCTGCCAGATGGCATCGAAGAAGTACTGCCACCGGAAGCTGCGCGTATTGAAGTAGCGCGTCGGCAGGTGTTGGATCTGTTCCAGAGCTGGGGTTACGAATTCGTCGTTACCCCGCATATCGAGTACCTGGAATCCCTGCTGACCGGCGCGGGCCAGGACCTGGATCTGCGCACCTTCAAGGTTATCGACCCGCAGTCGGGCCGGCAGATGGGCTTTCGTGCCGACATCACGCCGCAAGTGGCGCGTATCGACGCCCACACCCTGCGTCGTGAAGGTCCGAGCCGTCTGTGCTATGCCGGCAGTGTGCTGCACGCCCAGCCGCGCGCCCTGTCGTCTTCGCGCAGTCCGATCCAGCTGGGTGCCGAGTTGTATGGCGATGCGAGCCCGAGCAGCGACGTGGAAGTCATCAGCCTGATGCTTGCCATGCTGCAACTGGCCGACGTACCGGATGTCCACATGGACCTGGGCCACGTTGGCATCTATCGTGGCCTGGCGCGTGCGGCCGGTTTGTCCGGCGAAGTGGAGCAGCAGTTGTTCGATGCCTTGCAGCGCAAGGCCATCGATGAAGTGATCAGTCTGACCGAAGGCCTGCCGGCTGATCTGTCCGGCATGTTGCGGGCGCTGGTGGATCTGTGCGGCGGTCGCGAAGTGCTGGCCGCTGCCCGCGAGCGGCTGGCCCATGCGCCGGCGCCGGTGCTCGCGGCACTGGACGATTTGCTGGCGATTGCCGAGCGACTGTCGGTGCGTTTCCCCGAGCTGCCGCTGTATTTCGACCTGGGTGAACTGCGCGGTTATCACTACCACACCGGTGTGGTGTTCGCGGTGTTCGTGCCAGGGGTTGGCCAGTCCATCGCTCAGGGCGGTCGATACGATGATATTGGCGCCGACTTCGGTCGTGCCCGTCCGGCGACCGGCTTCTCTACCGATTTGAAAACCCTGGTGACCCTGGGGCGTGCTGAAGTCGAGCTACCGTCTGGCGGTATCTGGATGCCTGACAGTACGGATGCAGCACTCTGGCAGACGGTTTGCCAGTTGCGCAGTGAGGGTCAGCGTGTCGTCCAGGCCTTGCCTGGGCAGCCTTTGGCCGCCGCCCGTGAAGCGGACTGCGACCGGCAATTGATTCAGCAGAACGGGCTTTGGCAAGTATTGCCGCTGGCTTCTTGAGTTTTCCTGCCGGCCGCGGCCGGCACCAAGTTTGCGCGAATGAGGACAAGTGTTATGGGTAAGAATGTCGTAGTCCTGGGCACCCAGTGGGGTGATGAGGGCAAAGGCAAGATCGTTGATCTGCTGACCGAACATGCTGCCGCCGTAGTGCGCTACCAGGGTGGCCACAACGCAGGTCACACCTTGGTGATCGACGGTGAGAAAACCGTACTGCACCTGATTCCGTCGGGCGTGTTGCGCGAAGGCGTGCAGTGCCTGATCGGCAACGGGGTGGTGGTTGCCCCTGACGCCTTGTTGCGGGAAATCATCAAGCTGGAAGAGAAAGGCGTACCGGTGCGCGAGCGCCTGCGTATCAGCCCGTCCTGCCCGCTGATCCTGTCCTATCACGTTGCGTTGGACCAGGCCCGCGAAAAGGCCCGTGGCGAGCTGAAGATCGGCACCACCGGTCGCGGCATCGGCCCGGCCTACGAAGACAAGGTGGCCCGTCGTGGCCTGCGCATCGGTGACCTGTTTCACCGTGAGCGCTTCGCCGCCAAGCTGGGCGAGTTGCTGGACTACCACAACTTCGTTCTGGTCAATTACTACAAAGAGCCGGCCATCGACTTCCAGAAGACCCTGGATGAGTGCATGGAGTACGCCGAGCTGCTCAAGCCGATGATGCTCGACGTCACTGCCGAGCTGCACGAGCTGCGTCGCGCGGGCAAGGACATCATGTTCGAAGGCGCCCAAGGGTCGCTGCTGGACATCGACCACGGTACCTATCCGTACGTCACCAGTTCCAACACCACTGCCGGCGGCATCGCCACGGGTTCGGGTTTCGGCCCGATGTATCTGGATTACATCCTGGGCATCACCAAGGCATACACCACTCGCGTCGGTTCGGGTCCGTTCCCGACCGAGCTGTTCGATGATGTTGGTGCGTTCCTGGCCAAGCGCGGCCATGAGTTCGGCGCCACCACTGGCCGTGCCCGTCGTTGCGGCTGGTTCGATGCCGTCATCCTGCGTCGCGCCATCGACGTCAACAGTATCTCGGGCCTGTGCCTGACCAAGCTGGACGTACTGGACGGCCTGGAAACCATCAACATCTGCGTGGGCTACAAGAATCAGGACGGCGCGGTCATCGACGCACCGACTGACGCTGACAGCTACATCGGTCTGGAGCCGGTATACGAGCAGATGCCAGGCTGGACTGAGTCGACCGTGGGTGCCAAGACCCTGGAAGAGCTGCCAGTAGCGGCTCGCAATTACATCAAGCGCGTCGAAGAGTTGGTCGGTGCACCGATCGACATTATTTCGACGGGGCCGGACCGCAACGAAACCATCGTTCTGCGTCACCCGTTTGCCTGATAAGTCGTTGATGTAAAACACAAAGGACCCTCGCTTGGGTCCTTTGTCGTTTCTGCCTGCCGGACGGCACGACACTTGCTATACACCATGAATAATAAGTGCTTCTTGTGAAGTGCCATCAAATTAATGGCGTTAGTAGAGGGATTCCCTGTGTCGGCCGTTCTCTCATTGTTACAAAGCCGCCTGTTGCGGCCTGTGTTCGTTACTCTTGGTGTCGCCCTTTTGGTGCAGGTGTTGGTCGCTGTCGCGCTGACGCGAAGCACGGTTACTGCGCTGGAGGCTGATCTGGAGGCGCGGCTCGGCGGCGACAGCCAGAAGTTGTCTGGCGAGCTGGAGCAGGCCGGGCGTGAAGTGACGTCGAGCCTGGACAGCTTGTCTGCCAGCACTCGTCAGCGCCTCACCGCCGGTTTATCTGCGCGGCTGAAGGATGAGCAGGCACAGTTGCGGGCGACGCTGGAAAAATCGCTCAAGGACTCTGCCAATGATATGGCGCAACTCCTGGCTTCGGTTGCGCCCCGCGCCATGTGGGACAGCGACGTGCCGGCCCTCTCTGAGTTTGCCCGCCGGGCCCAGCGCAATCCCAACGTACTCTTCGTCATTTATGACGACGCCACCGGCCAGCACCTGACTCGCTACCTGAATCGGGAGAACCCGATCAACAAGGCTTTGTTGGAGAAAGGCCAGGGCGACCGGGCGCTGGACAAGGTGTTGGACGCGGCGAAGAACGACCCTTCGGTGTATTACCTTGAGGCCTCGATCAACCCCAACGGCGTAGAGATCGGCAAGGTGTTGATGGGCGTTTCCACGGCCTCCGTTGAAGCTGACCTGGAGGCGTTGGACCAGCGCTTCTCGGCCTTGATCGCCAGTGGTGACCAGTTGGTGGGTGATAGCCTCAAGGGGGCGGCAGCCGACAGCGCCACGGCAATGCGCGGGCGCCTGGAGTCGGCTCAGTCCACCGCGACGCAAATGCAGGCCAGCACCGCCACCACCGTGCAGGACGCTGCGGGCACTTTGCGCTGGCGGATCGGCCTGGGTCTGGCGTTGGTGGGGTTTGGCGTGCTGGTGCTGCTGGCGGTGGTGTTGGGGCGGCGAGTGGTCAATCGTTTGAAGCTGTTGATTGCCGCGATGAACGATCTGGCGGCGGGTGAGGGCGACCTGACCAAGCGCGTGCAAATCAGCAGCAAGGACGAAATCGGCGAGATGGCCTCGGCGGTCAATCGTTTTGTGGATAAGTTGCAGCCCATCGTGCGAGAGGCGGGTGATGTGGCCCAGCGCACCGGTGTGGAAATCGGTGCAATGACCTTGCGTAACTCCGGTGCCGATGCGGCGGCCGGAATGCAGCGTGATGAAGTGGCCGAGAGCTTGCGGGCGCTGTCGCAGATGGCCGACGAAGCGCAATCGGAAAGCCAGGCGATGCAGGCTGCCTTGCAGCAGGTGGTGGAGATTCGCAAGGCTACCGACGAAAACACCCGAACCTCGGCCAAGGTCGGTGGTTTGATCGAAGCGCTGGCAGGGCAGGTCGATACGGGGGCAAAAGTCATCGAGCGGCTGGCGCAACAGAGTGAGCAGATCGAAGTGGTGCTCACGGTCATTCACGGCATTGCCGAACAAACCAATCTGCTGGCCTTGAACGCGGCCATCGAAGCGGCGCGGGCTGGGGAAACCGGGCGTGGGTTCGCAGTGGTGGCCGACGAGGTGCGGGCGCTGGCAAGCAAGACCCAGAGTTCGACCGGCGACATCCAGGCGCATATCGTCGCGCTGCAGCAGGGCGCTCGCGAGGCGGTGGCTGCCATCGGCCAGGCCGGGCGTCAGGCCAGCGAGGGGTTGTTGGTGTTGCGTGACAGCGCGCGCTTGCAGCAGTCGGTACAGACCTCTGTAGAGCAGGTGCATGCGGCCATCGGTCTGGCCACGCAAGCGGCGGCTCACCAGGCGCAAGGTGCGCAAGCGGTGCGTGGGCGGGTGGAAACCATTCACGCCCAGGCCGAGAAAGCGGCTCAGGCTGTGGTCGAGACCACGGCCAGTGGCAAGGTATTGGATAGTCTGGCGGCGCAGTTGAAGGCGAGCCTGGGGCAGTTCCGGGCTTGATGGGCTGGCCTCATCGCGAGCAGGCTCGCTCCCACATTGATCCACTGTGAACAGAGTATCTGTGAGCGCTGGAGATCCCGTGTGGGAGCGAGCCTGCTCGCGATAGCGGTTTCAGTGGCTCAGAGGCATCTTGTCGTGAGCGAATAAATCGCCAACCCCAGAAACGCAAAAACCCGCTTTCGCGGGTTTTTGTGAGTTCAAGGCCGTAACCTTGAAGCTTGAATTGGTGCCCAGAAGAAGACTCGAACTTCCACGACCTTGCGGTCACCAGCACCTGAAGCTGGCGTGTCTACCAATTTCACCATCTGGGCAGCATCTTCAGCGTTGCCGCTGTCGATGTGGCGCACTATACGGAGCGAGTTTTGATCTGTAAACCCCTGTTTTTGTTTTAGTAATTACCAGTCGGATTCCAGGGGCCGAAAATGCAAAAACCCGCTTTCGCGGGTTTTTGGGGAGCTGGCAGATCATTGATCTGTCGCTCGAAATTGGTGCCCAGAAGAAGACTCGAACTTCCACGACCTTGCGGTCACCAGCACCTGAAGCTGGCGTGTCTACCAATTTCACCATCTGGGCAGTATCGGCAACGCGTGTGCGTCGTCGATGGCGCGCACTATACGGAGCGTGTTTTTAACTGTAAACCCCTCACGAGAAAAAAACCGCTAAATTTCACGAGCGGTGCATTTCCGGGCTTCAAGAGGGGTCAAAAGGCTTCAGAAAAAGGCATTGGATGCTTGAAATTTCCCGTTTCATTACGCCTATGCCAAACTAACCCGCATATAGACAAGGTGAAAACTCTCTAATGGCCGATTGGCAGTCCCTCGATCCCGAGGCCGCTCGTGAAGCGGAAAAATACGAAAACCCTATTCCTAGCCGCGAACTGATCCTGGCGCATCTCGCCGATCGGGGGTCGCCTGCTAGCCGCGAGCAACTGGTCGAAGAGTTCGGTCTGACCACCGAAGACCAGCTCGAAGCCCTGCGCCGCCGTCTGCGCGCCATGGAGCGCGATGCGCAGTTGATCTACACCCGGCGCGGCACCTATGCGCCCGTGGACAAGCTTGACCTGATCCTGGGCCGCATCGCCGGTCACCGTGACGGTTTCGGCTTCCTGATCCCGGACGACGGCAGCGACGACCTGTTCATGAGCCCGGCGCAGATGCGTCTGGTGTTCGACGGTGACCGGGCTTTGGCCCGGGTTTCCGGCCTGGACCGCCGCGGCCGCCGTGAAGGCGTGATCGTCGAAGTGGTGTCCCGTGCCCACGAAAGCATCGTCGGCCGTTACTTTGAAGAAGGTGGCATCGGCTTTGTCGTCGCCGACAACCCGAAGATCCAGCAGGAAGTGCTGGTCACCCCGGGCCGCAATGCCAACGCCAAGGTCGGTCAGTTCGTCGAGGTGAAAATCACCCACTGGCCAACCCCGCGCTTCCAGCCCCAGGGCGATGTGGTGGAAGTGGTCGGCAACTACATGGCGCCGGGCATGGAAATCGATGTCGCCCTGCGTACTTATGACATCCCGCACGTATGGCCTGAAGCGGTCCTGAAAGAAGCCGCCAAGCTCAAGCCGGAAGTCGAAGAGAAAGACAAAGAGAAGCGCATCGACCTGCGTCACCTGCCATTCGTCACCATCGATGGCGAAGACGCCCGGGACTTCGACGACGCGGTCTACTGCGAAGCCAAGCCTGGCAAGCTGCGCCTGTTCTCCGGCGGCTGGAAGCTGTACGTGGCGATTGCCGATGTTTCCAGCTACGTGAAACTCGGCTCGGCGTTGGACGCCGAAGCCCAGGTGCGCGGCAACTCGGTGTATTTCCCCGAGCGCGTCGTACCGATGCTCCCAGAGCAACTGTCCAACGGCTTGTGCTCGCTCAATCCTCACGTCGATCGCCTGGCCATGGTTTGCGAGATGACCATCTCCAAATCCGGCGAGATGACCGACTACTGCTTCTACGAGGCGGTGATCCATTCCCACGCCCGTCTGACCTACAACAAGGTCAGCGCGATGCTGGAAACCCCGAAACTTGCCGAATCGCGCAAGCTTCGTGGCGAATACACCGATGTCGTGCCGCATCTCAAAGAGCTGTACTCGCTCTACAAAGTGCTGCTGGCGGCCCGTCACGTGCGTGGCGCGATCGATTTCGAAACTCAGGAAACCCGGATCATCTTCGGCTCCGAGCGCAAGATCGCCGAGATTCGTCCGACGGTGCGCAACGATGCCCACAAGCTGATCGAGGAATGCATGCTGGCCGCCAACGTCGCCACTGCTGAGTTCCTGAAGAAGCACGAGATTCCTGCGCTGTACCGGGTCCACGATGGCCCGCCGCCGGAGCGCCTGGAAAAACTGCGGGCCTTCCTCGGTGAGCTCGGCCTGTCCTTGCACAAAGGCAAGGACGGTCCGTCGCCCAAGGATTACCAGGCCCTGCTGGCCAGTATCAAGGATCGTCCGGATTTCCACCTGATCCAGACCGTGATGCTGCGCTCGTTGAGCCAGGCGGTATACAGCGCCGATAACCAGGGCCACTTCGGCCTGAATTACGAAGCTTATACCCACTTTACGTCGCCGATCCGTCGTTACCCTGACTTGCTCACGCATCGGGCGATCCGCAGCGTGATCCACTCGAAGATGGACACCCCGCACGTCAAACGTGCCGGTGCGATGACCATTCCCAAGGCGCGCATCTACCCCTACGACGAGGCGGCCCTGGAACAACTCGGCGAGCAGTGCTCAATGAGCGAGCGCCGTGCCGATGAAGCGACTCGTGACGTAGTGAACTGGCTCAAGTGCGAGTTCATGAAGGATCGCGTGGGTGAGTCGTTCCCGGGCGTGATCACTGCCGTGACCGGTTTTGGCCTGTTCGTCGAGCTGACCGACATCTACGTCGAAGGCCTGGTGCACGTCACCGCGCTGCCGGGCGATTACTACCACTTCGACCCCGTGCATCACCGCTTGGCGGGTGAGCGCACCGGCCGCAGCTTCCGTCTTGGCGATACGGTCGAAGTGCGGGTCATGCGCGTTGATCTCGACGAGCGCAAGATCGACTTCGAGATGGCGGAAAAAACCATCAGCGCGCCGATTGGCCGCAAGAAGCGCGGCACTGAAACTTCTGCGCCTGCGGCCAAGACCGCCGCCGAGCCTGCTGCGGCCAAGTCCGGGCGTCGCGGCCCGGCCAAGGAAAAGGCCGTCGAAGCCTATCGCCCAAGCGATGCGGCGGCAAAAAACGCCGAGCTGCGCAAAAGTCGTGAGATGAAACAGGCGTTGCTCGCCGAAGCCAAGAGCGGCGGTAAAGCGGCGTCTGGGGGAAAGACCGGACGGTCGGCGCCGGACAAGGCGACCGGCAAGCCGAGCAAACACCGTAAAGGCCCGCCGAAAGCGGGCTCGGCCCCAGCCAAGAGCGGCGGGGCGCGTAAACCCAAGGCCAAGTCATGAGTCAGTTGGAAAAAATCTACGGTGTGCATGCCGTGGAAGCATTGCTGCGTCACCATCCCAAGCGGGTCAAGCAGATCTGGCTGGCGGAAGGCCGCAGTGATCCGCGGGTCCAGACCCTGATCGAGCTGGCTGGCGAGAATCGCGTAGCGGTCGGCCAGGCTGAACGGCGGGAAATGGACGCCTGGGTTGAAGGTGTGCACCAGGGGGTGGTGGCTGAGGTCAGCCCGAGCCAGGTCTGGGGCGAGGCGATGCTCGACGAGTTGCTCGATCGCACCGAAGGCGCGCCATTGTTGCTGGTACTGGATGGCGTGACCGATCCTCACAACCTTGGCGCTTGCCTGCGCTCGGCCGATGCGGCGGGTGCATTGGCGGTGATCGTACCTAAAGACAAGTCGGCGACGTTGACGCCGGTGGTGCGTAAAGTCGCCTGTGGCGCGGCGGAAGTTATCCCGTTGGTGGCCGTGACCAATCTGGCGCGTACCCTGGAGAAACTCCAGCAGCGTGGCCTGTGGGTGGTCGGCACGGCGGGCGAGGCCGAGGTCAGCATTTATGACCAGGACCTGACGGGCCCGACGATCCTGATCATGGGGGCCGAAGGCAAGGGCATGCGGCGCCTGACCCGCGAGCATTGCGACTACCTGGTCAAGCTGCCGATGGCCGGCAGTGTCAGCAGCCTCAACGTTTCGGTCGCGACCGGCGTGTGTCTGTTCGAGGCTCAGCGCCAGCGTAGCGTCAAGGCTGCTGCGGCCGCCAAGAAGTCCTGATCCAGTTGTATTCCTTTGGGAGCGAGCCTGCTCGCGATAGCGGAGTGCCGTTCAACGCAAATGTTGAATGGAGCGCCCTCATCGCGAGCAGGCTCGCTCCCACATTGGTTTGTGTGGGTAAGGATTGGTGGTTGTTCAAATAATCACCAATCACCTTGCGCCGCCCTCGGCCCTTCTCTACAATTGCGCCCCTTGCTGTGATGGCAGGCACTTATGTGTCTAGCGTCCACAAGTCCATAAGTGTCATTCACTCCTTGTCTGACCGTTTTTGAGCGGCAGGCTACAACCCGTAAGGAGCATTCATGCGTCATTACGAAATCATCTTTTTGGTCCACCCGGATCAAAGCGAGCAAGTCGGCGGCATGGTTGAGCGTTACACCAAGCTGATCGAAGAAGACGGCGGCAAAATCCACCGTCTGGAAGATTGGGGCCGTCGTCAACTGGCCTATGCAATCAACAATGTTCACAAGGCTCACTACGTGATGCTGAACGTTGAATGCACCGGCAAGGCCCTGGCCGAGCTGGAAGACAACTTCCGCTACAACGATGCAGTGATCCGTAACCTGGTCATCCGTCGCGAAGAAGCCGTCACCGGCCAATCCGAGATGCTCAAGGCTGAAGAAAACCGCAGTGAGCGCCGTGAGCGTCGCGACCGTCCTGAGCACTCTGACAGCGCCGATGGCGATGACAGCGATAGCGACAGCGACAACAGCGATAACGCTGACGAGTAATCCACGGACCTTTTAAGGAGCCAATCACATGGCACGTTTCTTCCGTCGTCGTAAATTCTGCCGCTTCACCGCTGAAGACGTGAAAGAGATCGATTACAAAGATCTCAACACTCTGAAAGCCTACGTATCCGAGACCGGCAAAATCGTTCCAAGCCGTATCACCGGTACCAAAGCTCGTTATCAGCGTCAGCTGGCCACCGCTATCAAGCGCGCCCGCTTCCTGGCCCTGCTGGCCTACACCGACAGCCACGGCCGCTGAGACCGGGCAGTCGACACGTAGCAAAGGATTGAATGCATGCGCGCCTTAGCTGAGTTCATCATGCGCGGTCGTATGCAGGCCACTCTGGTAGTGGCTGGATGCGCGGCATTGCCGTTGTTGTATTGGTTGGGTGCTGCCGCGGTGAGTCTTGTACTCCTGCGGCGCGGATTGAAGGACGCCCTTGGCGTTCTTGCTCTGGGACTGCTGCCGGCTTTGCTCTGGTGGTTGTATTCCGCTGACCCGCGGGCACTGATGGTGCTGCTGGGGTCTTCGGCGCTGGCGTTGGTGTTGCGCGCAAGCGAATCCTGGAACCGCGTGCTGCTGGTCAGCATAGCGATGGGAGTGGTGTTTTCAGTGGTGCTCGGGGTGGCTTTCGCGCCCCAGATCGAGATGCTGTCGCAGGCTTTGATAAAAATCCTGCCCGAGGCCCTCGGTGATCTCTACCAGCAGATGTCGGTAGAGGAGCAAGCGCGTTTCGCGTCCCTGATCGCACCGGTCCTGACCGGCCTGATTGCGGCCTTGTTACAAATCGTCAGTGTGCTGAGCCTGATTATCGGGCGCTACTGGCAGGCGTTGTTGTACAACCCGGGTGGTTTTGGTCGCGAATTTCGCGCCATCCGTTTCCCGCTTGGGCTGGCGATGTTGCTGCTGGCGGGCATGCTTCTGGGGCCGAACTTCGGTCCGCAGATGGCCATGCTCACGCCGTTGTGCAGTGTACCGCTGGTATTTGCCGCTCTGGCCCTGATTCACGGGCTGGTGGCGCAAAAGCGACTGGCCAGGTTCTGGCTGGTGGGGTTGTACGTCACGTTGTTGCTGTTCATGCAGCTGATCTATCCGTTGCTGGTGGTCCTGGCCATCGTCGACAGCCTGATTGATTTTCGCGGTCGTATGGCGCCGAAAGACGCCGACAACGCGAACGGTGAAGGTTAAAAGTTAGAGGATTTTCACATGCAACTGATCCTTCTGGAAAAAGTCACCAACCTGGGCAACCTGGGTGACAAAGTAAACGTTAAGGCCGGTTACGGTCGTAACTACCTGCTGCCTTACGGCAAAGCCACCGCTGCGACCGCTGCCAACCTGGCCGCGTTCGAAGAGCGTCGCGCTGAGCTGGAAAAAGCCGCAGCAGACCGTAAGACCTCGGCTGAAAGCCGTGCTGCCCAACTGGCCGAGCTGGAAGTGACCATCACTGCCACCGCTGGCGACGAAGGCAAGCTGTTCGGTTCGATCGGTACTCACGACATCGCTGACGCACTGACCGCCTCTGGCGTTGAAGTGTCGAAGAGCGAAGTTCGTCTGCCGAACGGCACCATCCGCAACGTAGGCGAATTCGACGTAGCCGTGCACCTGCACGCCGAAGTTGAAGCCACCGTACGCGTTGTCGTGGTAGCAGCTTAAGCAATACCTGTCGGCTGGCACCCTCGGGTACTAGTCGGTAACATCGGGCACGATCCTGTTTACAGGTCGTGCCCTTTGTCTTTCTGCAATTGCTGATTTTCAAAACCCCCTGCGTTTCCAAAAGAATCAAGTGGCCATGAACGAAATCACCGCTCCCGAGCAATACGATCTGCAAACCGCAGCCCTGAAGGTGCCTCCGCACTCCATCGAGGCCGAACAGGCCGTGCTCGGTGGTCTGATGCTGGACAACAACGCCTGGGAACGCGTGCTCGATCAAGTATCCGACGGCGATTTCTACCGACATGACCACCGCCTGATTTTCCGTGCCATCGCAAGATTGGCCGATCAGAACATGCCGATCGACGTGGTGACCCTGGCCGAGCAATTGGACAAGGAAGGCCAGACGTCTCAGGTTGGCGGCCTCGGTTACCTGGGTGAGTTGGCAAAAAACACGCCGTCTGTCGCCAACATCAAGGCCTATGCCCAGATCGTGCGCGAACGGGCGACCTTGCGCCAATTGATCGGTATCAGCACCGAAATCGCGGACAGCGCCTTCAACCCGGAAGGCCGAACCGCTGCCGAGATCCTCGATGAAGCGGAACGGCAAATCTTCCAGATCGCCGAGGCCCGGCCAAAAACCGGTGGCCCGGTGAGCGTCAACGATCTGCTGACCAAGGCCATCGACCGCATCGACACCCTGTTCAACACCGACAACGCCATCACCGGCCTGTCCACCGGCTACACCGACCTCGATGAGAAGACCAGCGGCCTGCAGCCATCGGACCTGATCATCGTCGCCGGCCGTCCGTCCATGGGTAAAACCACCTTTGCGATGAACCTGGTGGAAAACGCCGTGCTGCGCAGCGACAAGGCCGTACTGGTGTACTCCCTGGAGATGCCAGGTGAATCGCTGATCATGCGTATGCTCTCGTCCCTGGGACGTATCGACCAGACCAAGGTCCGTTCCGGCCAACTGGAAGATGACGACTGGCCGCGCCTGACTTCGGCGGTCAACCTGCTCAACGACCGCAAGCTGTTCATCGACGATACTGCCGGTATCAGCCCTTCGGAAATGCGCGCCCGGACCCGTCGCCTGGTGCGTGAGCACGGTGATATCGCGCTGATCATGATCGACTACCTGCAGTTGATGCAGATTCCGGGCTCCAGTGGCGACAACCGGACCAACGAGATTTCCGAAATCTCCCGTTCCCTCAAGGCCCTGGCCAAGGAATTCAACTGCCCGGTGGTGGCGCTCTCTCAGTTGAACCGTTCCCTGGAACAGCGCCCCAACAAACGCCCGGTGAACTCCGACTTGCGTGAATCCGGAGCGATCGAGCAGGACGCCGACGTGATCATGTTCGTCTACCGTGACGAGGTGTACCACCCGGAGACGGAGCACAAGGGCATCGCCGAAATCATCATCGGCAAGCAGCGTAACGGCCCGATCGGCTTCATTCGCCTGGCCTTTATCGGTAAATACACCCGATTCGAGAACCTGGCGCCGGGTAGCTACAATTTTGATGATGACGAGTAACCTGTTTGGCTCCTGTGGGAGCGAGCCCCTTCTCCAGAAGGTTGCACTTCCCCTGTGGGAGCGAGCTTGCTCGCGATAGCGGTGTAACCGTCAGCACATGCATTGAATGTGCTGGCCCTTTCGCGAGCAAGCTCGCTCCCACATTTGATGTGCGGTGCGCCACCGATTTCCGACCATAGCCGTCGGAATTGGTTAATTTTTGTGCTATATTCCGCGCCCGCGATTTTTCATCTTTCATACCGGTCATCGACATGCAAGCAGCCAAGCCGTTATTTGACTATCCCAAGTACTGGGCCGAATGTTTCGGCCCCGCGCCGTTCCTGCCCATGAGCAGGGAGGAGATGGATCAGCTCGGCTGGGATTCGTGCGACATCATCATCGTGACCGGTGATGCCTACGTCGATCACCCGTCGTTCGGCATGGCGATCATCGGTCGGCTGCTGGAAGCCCAGGGCTTTCGCGTCGGGATCATTGCCCAGCCAAACTGGCAGTCCAAAGACGACTTCATGAAGCTCGGCGAGCCGAACCTGTTTTTTGGCGTCGCGGCCGGCAACATGGACTCGATGATCAACCGCTACACCGCCGACAAGAAAATCCGTTCCGACGACGCCTACACCCCGGGTGGCATGGCGGGCAAGCGGCCGGACCGTGCGAGCCTGGTCTACAGCCAGCGCTGCAAGGAAGCCTACAAGCATGTGCCGATCGTGCTCGGCGGTATCGAAGCCTCCCTGCGCCGCATCGCCCATTACGATTACTGGCAGGACCGGGTGCGCAACTCGATCCTGATCGACGCCTGCGCCGACATCCTGCTCTACGGCAACGCCGAGCGGGCGATTGTCGAAGTCGCCCAGCGCCTGTCCTATGGCCACAAGATTGAAGACATCACCGATGTCCGTGGCACCGCGTTCATCCGCCGCGACACCCCGCAAGGCTGGTACGAGGTCGATTCCACCCGCATCGACCGCCCGGGCAAGATCGACAAGATCATCAACCCGTATGTGAACACCCAGGACACCGCTGCCTGCGCCATCGAGCAAGAGAAAGGTCCGGTTGAAGACCCGAGCGAAGCCAAGGTCGTGCAGATTCTGGCGAGCCCGCGCATGACTCGCGACAAGACCGTGATTCGTCTGCCGTCGGTGGAAAAGGTTCGTGGCGATGCGGTGCTCTACGCTCACGCCAACCGCGTGCTGCACCTGGAAACCAACCCGGGCAACGCCCGTGCTCTGGTGCAGAAGCATGGTGAAGTCGATGTCTGGTTCAACCCACCACCCATTCCGATGACCACTGAGGAAATGGACTACGTGTTTGGCATGCCTTACGCGCGTGTTCCGCACCCGGCGTACGGCAAGGAAAAGATCCCGGCCTACGAGATGATCCGTTTCTCGGTGAACATCATGCGTGGCTGCTTTGGCGGCTGCACCTTCTGCTCGATCACCGAGCACGAAGGCCGGATCATCCAGAACCGCTCTGAAGAATCGATCATTCGCGAGATCGAAGAGATCCGCGACAAGGTCCCGGGCTTCACCGGCGTCATTTCCGACCTCGGCGGCCCGACCGCGAACATGTACCGCATTGCCTGCAAGAGCCCGGAAATCGAATCCGCGTGCCGCAAGCCATCCTGTGTGTTCCCCGGTATCTGCCCGAACCTCAATACCGACCATTCTTCGCTCATCCAGCTGTACCGCAGCGCCCGGGCATTGCCTGGGGTGAAGAAGATCCTGATTGCCTCCGGCCTGCGTTACGATCTGGCGGTCGAGTCGCCGGAATACGTCAAGGAACTGGTGACCCACCACGTGGGTGGCTACCTGAAGATCGCCCCGGAACATACCGAGGAAGGTCCGCTCAACCAGATGATGAAACCGGGCATCGGCAGCTATGACAAATTCAAGCGGATGTTCGAGAAGTACACCAAGGAAGCCGGCAAAGAGCAGTACCTGATTCCGTACTTCATCGCCGCCCACCCGGGCACCACCGACGAAGACATGATGAACCTGGCGCTGTGGCTCAAGGGCAACGGTTTCCGCGCTGACCAGGTGCAGGCGTTCTATCCGTCGCCGATGGCCACCGCCACGGCCATGTACCATTCGGGCAAGAACCCGCTCCGCAAGGTCACCTACAAGAGCGACGCGGTGACCATCGTCAAGAGCGAGGAGCAGCGCCGCCTGCACAAGGCCTTCTTGCGTTATCACGACCCCAAGGGCTGGCCGATGCTGCGCGAAGCGCTGACCCGCATGGGCCGCGCCGACCTGATCGGGCCGGGCAAGAATCAATTGATTCCGTTGCACCAGCCAGCCACCGACAGCTACCAGAGCGCCCGTCGCAAGAACTCGACGCCGGCTGGCAGCCACAAGGTAGGCAAGGAAACCACCAAGATCCTGACCCAGCACACCGGTCTGCCACCGCGCGCCAGCGACGGCGGCAACCCGTGGGACAAGCGCGAGCAGGCCAAGGCCGCGGCATTCGCCCGCAACCAGCAGGCCGCCAAGGAGCGCAAGGACGCCGCCAAGGGCAAAGGGCCGAAACCGGCGCGCAAGCCAGTCGTACCGCGCTGATCGCCAAGCCACATTGCAAACGCCAGCTTAAAAGCTGGCGTTTTGCTTTCTAGCGGCTGTGCTACTCGTTTGCTATCGTGGCGACCGCCAATGCCAGTCAGTTCCGTGCAATAAAGCCAAACACCGCTCTTGTGGCGAGGGAGCTTGCTCCCTCGCCACAGATGTCAGTGTTGGCCCTGGCAGAGCCCGGCTTGCCCGCAATCACGGCCACACAGGCAATAAAGTTCTCACCCTCGGATTTTCAAGGACGATTCATATGAGTACCCCTTTACCGGGTATCGGCATGGACTACAGCCCCTCCCAGTTCATGGCCCGCCAACGCATCGAAAGCCAGATCAACCTGCCGCGCCTGTTCGCGGCCATCGACGCCGATCCCAGTATCGTCGGCGCTGGCGTGGTGTACATCGATGCCGAATTCAACGTGGTGACCCTGCGCGAGTTCAAGCCGATTTGCAGTATCAAGCCCAAGCGGATCATCTTGCGCGAGGCGCAGAAGTACATTGCGCCGGCTCAGTTTGCTGATCAGGTAAAGAACAACCCGCGTGAGTCTCGTTTAGTGGGAGAGGCTGTCAATACGACGTTATCCTGCGCTGGCGCCATTCTGGGCTGGATTGTGGTTTTCAGTGGCACGATCGCAGTTCCATTTACAGCGGGTGCAAGCCTGGTTGTCACAGCCGTGGGGGCAACCGCCGCCGCTGCCAGTACTGCGCAGTGCGTGGTTGGGAGCATGCGTACCTACAACGAACTCAACGATCCAGCAGCTAATGATGATATGGACAGTGAGGACTGGTATCGCTACGCAATGCCAGTGTTGGATGCCGCATCATTGCTGGGAGCCGGGGCATCCACTTTAACAACGCTCAAACTCTTGCAAGCGAGGAAGGTCTCGACTGGCAGGAGTTGGTACGAGCTTTCCAAAGGTTTGACTCGTCAGCAAAGAAAGGCATTGACCAAAGAGTTGTTAACACTGAAGGACCCAAGCCTGACTAACAAACTATTAAAGCTTCGCCAGCGTTCGGGGACGCTTGCAAAGCGTTTCACGGCTACCCAGATCAATCACGCGACCGTGACCCAGATTCGCGACTCCCTGGGGGCAGCCATCGGCTTAACGGGCAGTAGCTTGTCTGGGAACCTGAAGACAATTGCCGTGGGGCTGTATGAGGAAGTTGAATAATGGACCGCAAGCATTCATTGAACGCTTTCCTCGCTCATTATTTTCCAACCTTCATCTGCGCTTTTTTTCTAGCCTGTTTCGCGGTTTCCGCTTCAATTTCATTAGTCTCTAGCACTTACTTTCGAGGCGATCCTGAACGGGCCAAGTATTCTTTTCTGGTTGCGCTGATCCTCTCTCTGCTCTTGGCGTTGAGCCATTTCGTCATGATCAGGGGGCGGTCATGGGGTGTTCGTGCCATCGTTGTGTTCTATCTGGCGTGTCTCTTCACGGTCCTCCCCACCTACGGCTACAAGCCGCATCCTTTTGCCTATGTGACGGGGTTGTTGTTCCCGTTGCTGGGGCTGCTATTGCTCAACAGTAAGCGCCATCGAGAGATGCGCCAGAAATTGTCGGAGTTGCGCGAGGAGCGTATGGCGATAAGGTCTGCCGTCCGTTTACAGAAGAAAAGGAAAGGACGCTAGATGGAAAACTATCCGACTTTCATCCATTTTATGAAGCGCTACTTTCCGACCTTCATCGCAACGATATTCGTGGCGAAAATATCGTGTTTACTGGCGCTCTTTGCTCTTCTCGACAGTTTTTTTGTGCGCGCTACGTTGTCGAGCCAAGCGAAAATTTCCGCTGTATGCATTGCTATTTGTACGTTGGTTCTGGTCCATAGCAACTTTATGGTCGTGCGCGGCAGAGCGGGTTGGGTCTGGGTGTTTGCCGGGCTTTTTGTGGTCTGTCTGTTGTTGTGTCTTGCCGACTATTGGTTATCGCCCGAATCGATTCGTTTATGCGGCGGGTCTGTTTTTTCCATTGCTCGGGCTGCTACTGCTCAACAGCAAACGTCACCGCGAAATGCGCAGCAAGCTGGTAGAAGTCCGCCGCCAACGCGAACTCTTCATCCAGGCCGCCAAAGCCTCCCGCTCACGGCGTTGAGTCGATTCGCTACCGCCGCTGCCACATTTATGTGCTTAGCTTTGCACCCGAATGCGAGCATCGCGCGCTTTTAGTGCTCTAGCCTTGAGTAGACGAAGAAAGTGTCCGGCTTGCCTGCATGGCATAAGTCTTGCGCCGCTTTCGATAACGCCCAGGCTCGCAGGAGGTACGTCGTGTCGATTCACGTCGCATTGCACCATGTCACGCATTACCGATACGACCGCGCTGTCGAGCTCGGTCCGCAGATCGTTCGCCTGCGCCCGGCGGCCCACAGCCGCACGCGGATTCTTTCTTATGCGCTGAAGGTCGCGCCTGACCAGCACTTCATCAACTGGCAGCAGGATCCCCAGGGCAATTACCTGGCACGGTTGGTGTTTCCCGAGAAAACCCGGGAGCTGCGCATTGAAGTCGATCTGCTGGCTGAAATGGCGGTGTTCAATCCGTTCGACTTTTTCCTGGAACCCTACGCGGAAAAAATCCCGTTCACCTATGCCGCCGATGAGCGCAAGGAGTTGGCGCCTTACCTTGAAACCCTGCCGTTGACGCCGAGATTCCAGGCCTATCTGGACGGCATCGACCGCACGCCGTTGCCGGCGGTGGATTTCCTGGTGGCGCTCAACCAGCGCCTGAGCGAAGACATCAACTACCTGATCCGTATGGAACCGGGCGTCCAGACCCCGGAGCACACCCTGGAGCATGCGTCCGGTTCCTGCCGCGACTCGGCCTGGTTGCTGGTGCAGTTGTTGCGCAACCTTGGCCTGGCCGCGCGGTTCGTTTCCGGTTACCTGATCCAGTTGACCGCCGACGTGAAAAGCCTCGACGGTCCGTCCGGTACCGAGGTGGATTTCACCGACTTGCATGCCTGGTGCGAGGTCTACCTGCCCGGTGCCGGCTGGATCGGCCTGGATGCGACGTCCGGGTTGTTCGCCGGTGAAGGGCATATTCCGTTGGCCTGTAGTCCCGATCCGTCCTCGGCGGCGCCCATCAGTGGCTTGGTGGAACCGTGCGAGTGCGAATTCAGCCACGAAATGTCCGTCGAGCGGATCTGGGAAGCGCCACGGGTCACCAAGCCCTACACCGAAGAGCAGTGGCTGGCGATTCAGGCGTTGGGCCGGAAAATTGATGCCGACCTGCTGGAAGGCGATGTGCGCCTGACCATGGGGGGCGAACCGACCTTCGTCTCGATTGATGACCCGGACGGCGCCGAATGGAACACCGCCGCGCTGGGGCCGGACAAACGTCGCCTCTCCGCCGAGCTGTTCCAGCGCATGCGCAAGCATTATGCGCCCCAGGGGCTTGTGCATTTTGGCCAGGGCAAGTGGTACCCCGGTGAGCAGTTGCCGCGCTGGTCGCTCAACTGCTATTGGCGGCGTGACGGAGTGCCGATCTGGCACAACAGTGCGTTGATCGCCGACGAGCAGCAGGACTACGGCGCCGACGGCGAAATGGCCGGGCGCTTTCTGACAAGCGTTGCCGAGCGTTTGAAAATTCCTGCGCGATTCGTGTTCCCAGCCTACGAGGACAATTTCTATTACCTCTGGCGCGAAGGTGCATTGCCATCGAACGTCACGGCCCAGGACCCCCGCCTGGAAGATGCTTTGGAGCGGGAACGGTTGCGCAAGGTCTTCAGTCAGGGCCTGGATAAAGTGATCGGGCAGGTCCTGCCGCTGGCGCGTACCGCCAAGGGCGATCAATGGCAAAGCGGTCGATGGTACCTGCGCGATAGTCACTGCCGGTTGGTACCGGGGGATTCGCCCTTGGGCTACCGCCTGCCATTGGCTTCCCAGCCCTGGGTGACAGCGGCCGAATACCCCTTCATTCATCCCACCGACCCGAACCAGGACCTGCCGGTGCTGCCCGATGCCGAACGCCTGGCCCGTCATGGTGAGCCGGCAACCGAGCAGGATCGTGCCCCGCAGATTGACGAATCCGCCGACTGGCTGACCCGCACGGCGTTTTGTGCCGAGGCTCGCGAGGGGCGTTTGTACCTGTTCATGCCGCCCCTGGAGCGGGTCGAGGATTATCTGGAACTGGTCAGCGCCATCGAAGCGACAGCCGAGGAGCTGCATTGCCCGGTACTGTTGGAAGGCTACGAGCCACCGAGCGACCCGCGCCTGAGTAACTTTCGCATCACCCCCGATCCGGGTGTGATCGAGGTTAACGTGCAGCCGTCCGCGACCTGGGATGAACTGGTCGAGCGCACCGAGTTTCTTTACGAAGAGGCGCGACAGACCCGGCTGACCACCGAGAAATTCATGATCGACGGTCGGCACACCGGCACCGGTGGTGGCAACCATTTCGTACTAGGGGGCGCAACCCCGGCCGACTCTCCCTTTCTACGGCGCCCTGACCTGCTGCGCAGTCTCATCAGCTACTGGCATAACCACCCGTCGTTGTCCTACCTGTTTTCCGGCTTGTTCATCGGCCCGACGTCCCAGGCGCCCCGGGTGGACGAAGCGCGCAACGATGCGTTGTATGAGCTGGAAATTGCCTTCGCACAAATGCCGCAACCTGGCGAAGAGTGCCCGCCCTGGCTGGTTGATCGGCTGTTGCGCAATCTGTTGATCGACGTGACCGGCAACACCCATCGTGCCGAATTTTGCATCGACAAGCTCTATTCGCCGGACGGCGCCACCGGGCGTCTCGGTCTATTGGAGCTGCGGGCTTTTGAAATGCCGCCCCACGCCCGTATGAGCCTGGCCCAGCAGCTATTGCTGCGGGCGCTGGTGGCGCGGTTCTGGCGTGAGCCCTACCTGCCTGCGAAGCTGGCGCGGTGGGGGACCGAACTGCATGACCGCTTCCTGTTGCCGCATTTTATCGAACAGGATTTTGCCGACGTCATCAATGAACTGAACGCCGCCGGTTACCCGCTGCGGGCCGAATGGTTCGCCGCGCACCTGGAGTTTCGTTTTCCCAAGGTGGGTGATTACGCGGTCAGCGGCATCGAACTGCAATTGCGCCAGGCCCTTGAACCCTGGCATGTACTGGGAGAAGAGGGGGCAGCGGGCGGCACCGTGCGGTATGTGGACTCTTCTCTTGAACGTTTGCAGGTCAAGCTTAGCGGCCTGGCGCCGCAACGGTATCTGCTGACCTGCAACGGTGTTCCGGTGCCGCTTCAAGCCACCGGCCGGGTCGGCGAATTTGTCGCCGGGGTGCGTTTTCGCGCTTGGCAACCGGCCAACTGCCTGCAGCCGACCATTGCGGTCCATGCGCCGTTGGTCTTCGATTTACTCGACACCTGGACGCAACGTTCGGTGGGGGGGTGCCAGTATCATGTGGCCCATCCGGGGGGACGTAATTACGACAGCCTGCCGGTCAATGCCAATGAGGCGGAGAGCCGGCGAATGGCGCGTTTTTTCCGTCTCGGACACACGCCTGGGAAACTTCCGATACCTCACCTGACAGTGGACGACGAGTTTCCCCTCACGCTCGATCTGCGACGTTTTTGAGAGCGCTCCCTAAGTCGTACACGACACCCGGATATTTCAACTATCCGGGTGTCATGCGCTTGCGCTAGTCTCACGTTTCATTGCTGTCTGCCGAGCTTTCCATGCCTGACCTGCTTGACCGTTACCCGCTGACGACGGGCACCTATCACGAATTGATGGACGACAGTGGCGCGGTGCGCGGGCACTGGCGCCGCCTGCTCGACCATTTGCAGCGCAGTACGCCGGCCCAACTGCTCCAGCGTCAGGCACTGTTGGCCCGGCAGATCCAGGAAAACGGTGTCACTTACAACGTCTATGCGGACCCGAAGGGCGCCGACCGGCCGTGGGAGCTGGACCTGCTGCCCCACGTGATCGATGCGCAGGAGTGGAAGCAACTGTCGGCGGGCATCGCCCAGCGTGCACGCTTGCTCAACGCAGTACTGGCCGACCTGTACGGGCCGCAACGGCTGATCAGTGAGGGGCTGCTGCCGGCGGAACTGGTGTTCGGGCACAACAATTTTCTCTGGCCGTGCCAGGGCATCACGCCGCCGGACGGCATTTTCCTGCACCTGTATGCCGTGGACCTGGCCCGTACGCCCGACGGTCGCTGGTGGGTCACGGCGGATCGAACCCAGGCGCCTTCGGGGGCCGGGTATGCGCTGGAAAATCGCATGATCGTCTCCCGCGCCTTTCCCGATTTGTATCGTGACCTGAAGGTCAAGCACCTGGCCGGTTTCTTCCGCACCTTGCAGCAGACCCTTGCGCGTCAGGCCCCCAGTGATGGCGAGTCGCCGCTGGTGGTGCTGTTGACGCCTGGACGGTTCAACGAAAGCTATTTCGAACACCTTTACCTGGCGCGCCAGCTGGGCTATCCGCTGGTGGAAGGGAGCGACCTGACCGTTCGCGACGCCACGGTGTACCTCAAGACCCTGAGCGGGCTACGACGGGTTCACGCCATCTTGCGCCGGCTCGACGATGATTTCTGCGACCCGTTGGAGCTGCGCACCGATTCGGCCTTGGGTGTACCGGGATTGTTGGAGGCGGTGCGCCAGGGCCGGGTTCTGGTGGCCAATGCCTTGGGCAGCGGCGTGCTGGAATCACCGGGCCTGTTGGGTTTTTTGCCAAAGATCAGCCAGTTTCTGTTCGGTGAGGAACTGATACTGCCGTCCATCGCCACCTGGTGGTGCGGTGAGCCGCCGGTGCTGGCCCAGGCCTTGGAAAAACTGCCGCACTTGCTGATCAAACCGGCGTTTCCTTCCCAAAGTTTCAGCCCGGTATTGGGGCGCGACCTGAACGAACAACAGCGTGCACTTCTGGCCGCGCGCATGCAGGCGCGTCCCTATGCCTATGTCGCCCAGGAGCTGGCGCAGCTGTCCCAGGCACCGGTCTGGCAGGCCGAAGACGGTCAGCTTCAGCCGCGGGCCATCGGCATGCGCGTGTATGCCGTTTCCGGGGAGGATGACTATCGGGTGCTGCCGGGCGGCCTGACCCGCGTGGCGGCCGAGGCCGACGCCGAAGTGGTGTCGATGCAGCGAGGCGGCGCCAGTAAGGACACTTGGGTCTTGGGAGAACAGCCGCCCAGTGGCGAACAATGGAAGGCCCAGCGAACCGTGGGCGTCCACGATCTGGTTCGGCGTGATCCCTATCTGCCGTCCCGCGTCGTGGAAAATCTGTTCTGGTTCGGTCGCTACTGCGAGCGCTGTGACGACAGTGCGCGGCTGCTGCGGATCATGCTGGCGCGCTATGTCGATGGCGACGACCCGCAAGCGCTGCAGTCGGCGGTATCCCTGGGGGAAAGCCTGATGCTGTTGCCGGAGGAGGGCGAGCTGCCCGAGCGACTGCTGGCGGCCTTGTTGGGGGACGATTGGTCGTTCAGCCTGCGTTCCAACCTGCAGCGATTGCAGTGGGCGGCCTCCCAGGTTCGCGGTAAGCTGTCCCGGGAGAACTGGCAGGCACTGGTGGAGCTGCAGCGCGAAGCCATGGAGCTGGAAACCGCGGAGCCGGATTTCGGTGAGTTGCTGGATTTTCTCAACCGTTTGGTGATGTCCCTGGCGGCGTTGTCCGGATTCGCGTTGGACGACATGACCCGCGACGAGGGCTGGCGTTTCCTGATGATCGGTCGTCGTCTGGAGCGCCTGCAATTTCTCAGCAGCAGCCTTGCGGCGTTCCTGCGAGGCGAGGCGGTGTTCGACCAGGCGGGGCTGGACTGGTTGCTGGAACTGGGCAACAGCAGCATCACCTATCGTTCGCGTTACCTGGCGGTGGCCCAGTTGATTCCGGTGCTCGACCTGCTGTTGCTGGACGAACAAAACCCTCACGCGGTGCTCTTCCAGTTGAAACTGGTGGCCCGTACCCTCAAGCGCTTGAACGATGACTTCGGCGCGCCCAGGGAAACCGCCTTGCCAGAGCTGGTCGCTCGCCTGTCATGCTTTGACCTGCGTTGCCTGGAGAGTCCGCTGTTCGGCGAGGCCAGCCTGCGCGCAGCCCTCGATGGCTTGGCCGATCTGTTGCAGGAAGTGGCCGACGTCAGCGGCCAGGTGTCCGATCGCCTGGCCTTGCGTCATTTCGCTCACGTCGATGACGTCAGCCAGCGTACGGTGTCCGTCTGATGAGCGCTCGTTACCAGATCTTCCACGACACCCACTACCATTACGACAGCCCGGTATCCCTGGCCCAGCAGCTTGCTCACCTGTGGCCGCGCCCCTGTGAGTGGCAGCGTTGCACCGAGCAGCAGTTGTTGATCAGCCCGGAGCCGACGACCCGCCGCGATGAGCTGGATGTGTTCGGCAACCCACTGACCCGCCTGGCGTTCGAACGGCCCCATGACGAGTTGCTGGTCAACGCGCGTCTGAGCGTGGAAGTGTTGGCGCGTCCTGTGCTGGACTTCAGTTTGTCCCCCGCCTGGGAGTCAACCCGTCATGCGTTGACCTACAGCGGCCGGCCAATGGCTGCTCCGTTGCTGGATGCGTGCCGCTATCGTTTCGAGTCACCCTATGTGCACCTCAAGCGCAGCTTTGTCGAGTTTTCCGAAAGCTGTTTCGCGCCGGGGCGCCCATTGATGCTCGGCGTGCGGGCGCTGATGGAGAAAATATTCGAGGAGTTCACCTTCGATGCCGAAGCCACCCAGGTGGCAACGCCGCTGGTGGAGGTGCTGGAACGGCGGCGGGGCGTTTGCCAGGACTTTGCTCACCTGATGCTGGCCTGCGTGCGCTCCCGCGGGTTGGCGGCGCGTTACGTCAGCGGCTACCTGTTGACTCAACCGCCGCCGGGTCAGCCACGGTTGATCGGTGCCGATGCCTCGCACGCCTGGATCTCGGTGTTTTGCCCGGTGCTGGGCTGGGTGGACTTCGACCCGACCAACAACGTTCAGCCGGCGCTGGAACACATCACATTGGCCTGGGGCCGGGATTTTTCCGATGTGTCGCCGTTGCGGGGAGTCATTCTGGGCGGCGGTGATCATGACCCCGAAGTGCGGGTGACGGTGATGCCGCTTGAATCGTAAACAGATCCCAGTGTGGGAACGGACTGGGCTGTGAGGGCCGGCAGCGAGGCTGCCGACCCTGGACACAGAACCGGGGGGCCGGATCAGATCATCGGGCCCTGAGGGTATCAGGCGTCGGGCGTCTGATCTTTCGGTGCATCAACATCTACGTCTGCTGCCACGTCGCCTTCGGTATCCGGGGTCAGTGCTGCTGCTTCTTCTTCAGCGGTAGCTTTCTTGCGCTGAAGCTTTTCCTCTTTCTTCTGCTCCTTGGCCAAGTCTCTCTGACGTTTGGCGAAGGAATAATTGGGTTTGGCCATGGGCGATCCTCTGGGGTCGAAGGTGAGGTTGAGCGGCGCGTATTCTGCCCTGTATCGGGGTCGAGCCGTTAGCTGGGTTTTTGTTCGGCCCACTTTGGCTGCACCGACGGTTGCCATTCGTCCAGCGCATCGAGCAGGTGGTGGGGTGATTCGCTCACTTGCAGCATGTCACGGTGGGGCCCACGGACGAAGCCTTCGCCGACGATATGATCAAGAAAACCGGTGAGTTTGCTGTAGAAACCGTTCACTTCCAGCAGCCCCAGCGGTTTGTTGTGATAGCCGAGCTGGCCCCAGGTCCAGACTTCGAACAACTCCTCCAGCGTGCCAAGGCCGCCGGGCAGGGCGATGAAGGCATCGCTGAGCTGAGCCATGCGTGCCTTGCGGGCGTGCATGCCGTCCACCACTTCCAGGCGGGTCAGGCCGCTGTGGCCGATTTCCTTGTCTTTGAGGCTCTGCGGGATGATACCGATCACTTCGCCGCCGGCCGCCAGGGCCGCATCGGCGACGATGCCCATCAAGCCGACCGCGCCGCCGCCATAGACCAGGGTCAGTTTTCGTTCTGCCAACGCACGCCCCAAGGCCTGCGCCGCTTCACGATAGGCTGGGTGGCTACCGGTGCTGGCGCCGCAAAATACACAAACAGACGCTAAAGACATGCCTTACTCCGTGGTCAGTAACTGGACCAGAGTAAAGCCTGGCTTTGGCTGCGCAAAGCAATTAAACCTCGCGCCGGGGTTTTTCGTAGGTGCCACTGGCACCGCAGGCGTAGGCGGCAAGCAAGCTGCACAGCAGGCCGTTGAGGTTCATGATGCGGTACTCCAGAGAGGTGATGGAGCTGATCATATGGCCGCCTCATACCTTTGGCTGGTTGATTATGCTCATCAGGCTGATAGCCTTAAGTTGTATACAATCTTTGACTCAGGTCATAGGAACTTGTCTGAAATTCAGGCAGTCTTCCCCATTGACGGAATTTTTCTAACCATGCCTTGGAGATTCACCATGTTTGCCAAACTTGCTGCAGTATCCCTGTTGACGCTGGCCAGCAGCCAGCTGATGGCAGCCGAGTGCAAGACCACCATCGACTCGACCGACCAGATGTCCTTCAGCACCAAGGCCATCGAGATCGACAAGAGCTGCAAGACCTTCACCGTTGAACTGACTCACTCAGGCAGCTTGCCGAAGAACGTCATGGGCCATAACTGGGTACTGAGCAAAGAGGCTGACATGCAGCCGATTGCTACCGATGGCCTGGCAGCCGGCATCGACAAGAACTACCTGAAAGAAGACGATGCGCGCATCATCGCTCACACCAAGCTCATTGGGGCCAAGGAGAAGGACTCGGTGACTTTCGATGTGTCGAAACTGAGCGCCGATGAGAAATACGGCTTCTTCTGCTCGTTCCCGGGCCACATCTCGATGATGAAAGGCACGGTTACCCTGAAGTAATCACATCAGGCATAAAAAAAGCGCCCGTTTCAGGGCGCTTTTTTGTGCCTCGCCAATAACCGCACATCCTGTGGGAGCGAGCCTGCTCGCGATGACGGCAGCACATTCAACATCAATGCAAACTGACCCACCGCTATCGCGAGCAGGCTCGCTCCCACAGGGATTGCCGGTCACGGCGCGTACGGCATCACCCGCTTGTGCTCGGTCTTGCGATAGGTCTCGCAAATGATTCGAGCGGCTTCTTCGCGCACCGGCAGCCCATGCAGGAACGCATCGATCTCGCCATAGGTCACGCCGTGGGCGGCTTCGTCGGGCTTGCCGGGCGACAGGTCCTCAAGGTCGGCAGTGGGGACTTTTTCCACCAGCGATTCCGGCGCGCCGAAGTCTCGGGCAATAGCCCGGACCTGGTTTTTCACCAGGCCGCTCAACGGCGCCAGGTCACAGGCGCCGTCACCGAACTTGGTGAAGAAACCCATCACGGCTTCGGCCGCATGGTCGGTGCCGATGACCAGGCCTTGCTCGGCACCGGCGATGGTGTACTGCGCCACCATGCGCATCCGCGCCTTGGTATTGCCCAGCACGAAATCCCGGGAGCCCGGCCCTTTGCCTTCGAACGCCAGCACTTCCTTGGCCAGTGCCTTGACCGCCGGACCGATGTTGACGGTATGGCGCTCGTCCGGCTCGATGAAGTCCACGCAGGCCTGGGCTTCATGTTCGTCGAACTGGGTTTCGTACGGCAGGCGCACGGCAATGAACTTGTAGGCGGCGTTGCCGGTTTTCTCCCGCAGTTCACGCGCTGCGCGTTGGGCCAGCAGGCCGGCGGTCAGCGAATCGACCCCGCCGCTGATGCCCAGTACGAGGGTCTTGAGTCCGGAGTTGACCAGACAATCCTGGATAAAGCCCACCCGACGAGCGACTTCGGCCTTGAGGGCAGCGTCATCGGCGAACGGTGGCTGAACCTTGAGCTGTTCAGCAATCTCACGCTGTACGGCTTGCATGAATTCACTCCTTGCTTGGTGTGTCAAAGGGCGGCAGGTACTTGGAAAACGTGTCGCATGTAAGCGACGAAATTCGGGTCTTTGCAGTGGGTCTTGCCGGGCTCGTCTGAAATCTTGGCCACGGGTTGCCCGTCACAGCTGATCATTTTAAGCACGATGCTCATCGGCTCCACACCCGGGATGTCACACGTCAGGTTGGTGCCGATACCGAAGCTGACATTAATGCGACCACGCAATGCCCGAAAAATCTCCAGGCATTTGGGCAGTGTCAGGCTATCGGAGAACACCAGTGTCTTGCTCATCGGGTCGATACCGAGCTTGTGGTAGTGAGCAATGGCTTTTTCGGCCCAGATGACCGGGTCCCCGGAGTCATGGCGCAAGCCGTCGAACAGCTTGGCGAAGAACAGATCGAAGTCCTTGAGGAAAGCGTCCATGGTGATGCAATCGGTCAGTGCGATTCCCAGCAGGCCCCGGTACTCACGCACCCAGCAATCGAGGGCGGCGATCTGACTGTCGATCAGCCGCGGGCCCAGTTGCTGATGGGCCATGATCCATTCGTGGGCCATGGTGCCCAGGGGTTTCATGTCCAGCTCGCGGGACAGGTGCACATTGCTGGTGCCGACGAAGCGTCCAGGGAAATCGTGCTTGAGCACGTTGACGACTTCTTCCTGGACGCGATAGGAAAACCGCCGGCGGGTGCCGAAGTCCGCGACCTGCAGTTCGGATAACTCGTCGGCGCTGGCGTTGGCGGTCAGCCAGTCGAACTTGCGATACAGCTGTTCGCGCGCCTGCTCCAGAACGATCTCGCGGTAGCGATAGCGATTACGTACCTCGCTGACGATGGCCAGCAGCGGCACTTCGAACAGAATCACATGCAACCATGGCCCACGCAGGCGGATAAACAGCTCGCCGTTCTCGATACCGGTGTGCACATAGCGCAGATTGAAACGGAACAGGCCCAGAAAACGCAGGAAATCGGGTTTGAGGAAGCTGATGCGCTCCAGGAAGCCCAACTGGTCGACGCTCAGACTCAGCTCGGCCAGGCGTTCGATCTGAAAGCGGATCTCCGCCAGATACGGGCGCAGGTCTTCGCTGTTGCGGCAGCGAAATTCCCATTCGACTTCGACGTTGGGGTAGTTGTGCAGCACCGCCTGCATCATCGTCAGTTTGTAGAAGTCGGTGTCGAGCAGGTTCTGCACGATGCGATCGGCAAATACACTCTCGCTCATGGCGGGAATCTCCAGACAGGCCGCTGCGGCGGGCAGCGGGGTGCAGCGGTTGGTGGTGAAGGGGCTAGTGGCGCATAACCCTGGTGAGTATTGCCAGCGATTTTTTAACGGCGGGTACTCCGCTGGAGTGTCTGGATATGCCAACGGGCCTCATCGCGGGCAAGCCTTGCTCCCACAGAAGAGCGTGCGACTGACAGCGTTGCTATGCCCTTGTGGGAGCAAGGCTTGCCCGCGATAGCCATGCTCAAGGTGCCATCGAAACCTCGTTCTGCTCCAGCATCCACTCCACAAAAAGCCTGACCTTGGGCACTTCCGCCGAATGTTCAGGATAGGCCAGGTAATAGGCATCGGTACTGGGCATCGCATAGTGCCAGGGGATCACCAGCTTGCCGTCAGCCAGTTCTTCTTCCACCAGAAAGCGCGGCAGCAGGGCGACGCCGCAGCCAACCTGGGCGGCCCGGATGCACATGTAGAACGTTTCGAAGCGCGGCCCGTGGTAGCTGTGTTCGGTGTGATAACCCTGGCTGGCGAACCAGTCGTGCCAGGCCTGGGGGCGTGAGGCGTTTTGCAGCAGCACCAGATCGGTCAGTTGCGTCGGGTCGCTGAAGGGCTGGGCCGGCAGATTGCCAGGCGCGCAGACCGGCACCAGTTCTTCGCCGAACAGTTTCAGGGATTCGGCGCCGGGCCGTGAGCCCTGGCCGAAATAGAACGCCAGGTCGCTGCGCCCCTGAAGCAAGTCGTCGGCCTCCTGCTCGCTGCACAGGTCCAGATGAATTTTCGGGTGCCGCAGGCGCCAGCCTTTGAGCCGTGGGACCAGCCAGCGAGCTCCGAAGGTTGGCGGTGTGGAAACCCGTAGGACTTCGGTATCGCCGCCGTAGGAGCGCAAGTAGTGGGTCGACATCTCCACCTGCGTAAGGATTTTTCGTACCTCCCCCAGGTACAAATCCCCGGCCGGTGTCAGCTGCAAGCGTCGACGTACGCGGCGAAACAGCAAATGCTGTAGCAGTTCCTCCAACTGTGCGACCTGTTTGCTGACGGCGCTCTGAGTCAGGTTCAGCTCTTCGGCGGCGCGAGTGAAGCTCAGGTGTCGGGTCACCGCTTCGAAGCACTGTAGCGCCGTGATCGACGGCAAATAGCGTTTATTGATCATGATGAGGCCTTATTTCTTGTGGCGCTGCTTATCCGGTCATGGCCAGCATGAATAAACGGAATGATATCTCGCTTAAAGGTCGTTTGTTGGCAAGTCTCGGGCCAGCTACAACTACAGGTCTGATCAGCCGTGATCGTCCGGCTGCCAATTCTTTGTCTTTTGTTTGAGGAATTAACCATGGTTGCTGCATTGCTTGATCGTCTGGGTGTCGAACCGGCCTTGTACCAGAGCGGCACACAACCGGTGCATTCGCCCATCGACGGCAGTCGCATCGGCGCCGTGAACTGGGAGGGCGCCGCAGAGGTTGAGCAGCAGGTCAGCCGCGCCGAGCATGCGTTCGACCTGTGGCGCCAGGTGCCGGCCCCTCGCCGCGGCGAGTTGGTACGTCAATTTGGTGATCTGCTGCGCGAGTACAAGGCCGACCTCGGCGAGCTGGTGTCCTGGGAAGCCGGCAAGATCACCCAGGAAGGTTTGGGTGAAGTGCAAGAGATGATCGACATCTGCGACTTCGCAGTCGGTCTGTCCCGTCAGCTGTACGGCCTGACCATCGCCTCCGAGCGTCCGGGCCACCACATGCGTGAATCCTGGCATCCGCTGGGCGTGGTCGGCGTGATCAGCGCTTTCAACTTCCCCGTGGCGGTCTGGGCCTGGAACACGACGCTGGCGCTGGTGTGCGGCAATGCGGTGATCTGGAAACCCTCGGAAAAGACCCCGCTCACCGCCCTGGCCTGCCAAGCGTTGTTCGAACGTGTGCTGAAGAACTTCAGCGATGCGCCACCGTACCTCAGTCAAGTGATCATCGGTGGCCGCGATGCTGGCGAAGCGCTTGTGGACGATCCGCGCGTCGCGTTGATCAGCGCCACCGGCAGCACCCGCATGGGCCGTGAAGTGGCGCCGAAAGTCGCCGCGCGCTTTGCCCGCAGCATCCTCGAGCTGGGTGGCAACAATGCGATGATCCTGGCCCCCAGCGCCGATCTGGACATGGCCGTGCGCGCCATCCTGTTCAGCGCCGTCGGCACCGCCGGCCAACGTTGCACGACGCTGCGCCGCCTGATTGCCCATGAGTCGGTGAAAGAAGAGATCGTCAGCCGGCTCAAGGCCGCGTATTCGAAAGTGCGCATCGGCCATCCGCTGGAAGGCAACCTGGTCGGGCCGCTGATCGACAAGCAGAGCTTCGACAACATGCAGGATGCACTGGAGCAGGCCTTGAGCGAAGGCGGGCGAGTATTTGGTGGCAAACGCCAGCTTGAAGACCAGTTCCCGAATGCCTATTACGTCTCGCCGGCCATCGTCGAGATGCCGGAGCAGAGCGATGTGGTGTGCCACGAAACCTTCGCGCCGATCCTTTATGTGGTCGGCTACAAGGATTTTGCCCAGGCCCTGCAACTCAATAACGCGGTGCCTCAAGGCCTGTCGTCCTGCATCTTCACCACGGACGTGCGTGAAGCCGAGCAATTCATGTCAGCAGTGGGCAGCGACTGCGGCATCGCCAACGTCAACATCGGCCCGAGCGGCGCGGAAATCGGCGGCGCGTTCGGCGGCGAGAAAGAGACCGGCGGCGGACGTGAGTCAGGCTCCGATGCATGGCGCGGTTACATGCGTCGCCAGACCAACACCGTGAACTACTCGCTGGAGCTGCCGTTGGCGCAGGGGATTACTTTCGACTGAGGTCGTGTCAACGAGTGTCCCCTGTGGGAGCGAGCCTGCTCGCGATAGCGTCGGATCAGCCAACATGGATGTTGCAAGGTAAACCGCATCGCGAGCAGGCTCGCTCCCACAATGAGTTTATGTGCAGTGGTTGGGTTTCATTTCCGGAGTCTGGCAATGCCGTTACGCGAAGAATGTCTGTGGGAAAAACTGACGCCGCAAAGACCTGAAAATACCGCCCTCACCGGCGAAATCACGGTGGATGTCTGCGTGATCGGCGCAGGTTTTACCGGTTTGTCGGCGGCGGTGCATTTGCTCGAACAAGGCAAGCGCGTGGCTGTGCTGGAGGCCCATCGGGCCGGGCATGGTGGGTCGGGGCGCAATGTCGGATTGGTCAACGCCGGCTTGTGGATCCCGCCGGATGAGATAGAAGCCGGCTTCGGCGAAGCGGTGGGCAGTCAGCTCAATCGCATGCTCGGGGCGGCGCCGGCGCTGGTGTTCAGCCTCGTCGATAAATACAACATTGATTGCCAGCTGCGACGCGAAGGCACGCTGCACATGGCTCACAACGCCAGGGGCGAAGCGGACCTGCGCAGTCGTGAAGAACAATGGAAGCGCCGTGGCGCCCCGGTGGAGTTGCTCACCGGCCAGGCGTGTGCCCAGGCCACGGGCACCTCGAAAATCGCTGCGGCATTGCTCGACCGGCGTGCCGGCACGCTCAATCCGATGGCCTACACCAGTGGACTGGCCAAGGCTGCCGGCGACCTTGGTGGCCAGTTGTTTGATCATTCCCCCGTCACGCGCCTGGAACGCCAGGGCCAGCGTTGGTCGGTGCAAACTGCCCAGGGTTCGGTGCTGGCCGAGCAAGTGGTGATCGCGTCCAATGCCTACACCGAAGGTGACTGGACGGAGCTGCGGCGCAATTTCTTTCCCGGTTACTACTATCAGGTTGCCTCCGCTCCGCTGACCGACGAAGCGGCGCAGCGCATTCTGCCAGGCGGCCAGGGCTCGTGGGACACCCGCCAGGTGTTGAGCAGCATTCGTCGGGACAAGGACGGGCGTCTGTTGCTGGGCAGCCTGGGTAACGGCAATCGCAAACCCGCCTGGTTCCTCAAGGCCTGGGCCGACCGGGTGCAACAGCACTACTTCCCTTACCTCAAGCCGGTGGAATGGGAATGCACCTGGACCGGGTGTATCGCCTTCACCCCCGATCACCTGATGCGCCTGTTCGAGCCGGCCCCCGGTCTGGTGGCCGTGACGGGTTACAACGGCCGCGGCGTGACGACTGGCACAGTAGTGGGCAAAGCCTTTGCCGACTATCTGTGTCACGGCGACGCCAGCGCGCTGCCGATTCCCTTCGCCGCCATGCGGCCACTGGCCGGGACAGGCTTGCGCAGCTGCTTGTATGAAGCGGGTTTTTCGCTGTATCACGCCGGCCAGTGCCTGCGAATTGTGATCTGAATGTTGAAAAATGTTGCCGCAGCGCTCGTTTTCCACCACAACGTCTAGCCTGTTATGGTGCGGGTTGTAGCAGTTGTGCACCGCCAGTGTGCAGTTCGGTGACGCGGGTTGTTACAGGTGGGTTGCACGTCGTTTCGTGTGATGGTTGCAATGATGGCTCAGGGAGGGTTGTACCCATTTGGTTCTATGGTTGTACCTTGTGCGGTTTAGACGGTTGCACGCCCAATAAAAAAGGGCTCGAAACAGTCGAAATAACAATAAAGCAGCGACTTTTTTAAGAATAAAAAACCGATGGCACGGCGCTTGCTCTGAGCTTTTCAGTGAAGTCGCAGTGCCAACTAAAAAAAACCTTGGAGCACCACCTCATGTCCCAGACGTTTTACAAGAAAGGCTTTCTGGCCCTCGCAGTGGCAGCTGCGCTGGGTGTTTCTGCGTTTGCTCAGGCCGACGTCAAGATCGGCGTAGCGGGTCCGATGACCGGTGCCAACGCGGCATTTGGCGAGCAGTACATGAAAGGCGCACAAGCGGCGGCAGACGAGATCAATGCCAAGGGTGGCGTGAACGGCGAGAAAATCGTTCTGGTGCAGGGCGATGACGCCTGCGAACCGAAGCAGGCCGTGGCCGTGGCCAACCGCTTTGTCGATCAGGACAAGGTTCTTGGCGTGGTCGGTCACTTCTGTTCCTCGTCCACCATCCCGGCGTCCGAGGTCTACGGCGATGCCGGCATCATCTCCATCACCCCTGGTTCCACCAACCCGCAGGTCACCGAGCGTGGCCTGAGCGCGATGTTCCGTATGTGCGGTCGTGACGACCAGCAGGGCATCGTCGCCGGCGACTACATCGTTGACGTGCTCAAGGGCAAGAAAGTCGTCGTCCTGCACGACAAGGACACCTACGGCCAGGGCCTGGCGGATGCTACCAAGGCGCAGTTGGCCAAGCGTGGCGTGGAGCCGGTGCTGTACGAAGGTCTGACCCGTGGCGAGAAAGACTTCAGCGCCGTGGTCACCAAGATCCGTTCGGCCGGTGCCGACGTGGTCTACTTCGGCGGTCTGCACCCGGAAGCCGGCCCACTGGTCCGCCAGTTGCGTGAGCAAGGCCTCAAGGACGTGAAATTCATGTCCGACGACGGCATCGTCACCGACGAACTGGTCACCACCGCCGGCGGCCCGCAATACGTGGATGGTGTGTACATGACCTTCGGCGCCGACCCACGCCTGCTGCCAGACAGCAAGGCCGTGGTGGACGCGTTCCGTGCCAAGGGCACCGAGCCGGAAGGCTACACCCTGTACGCCTACGCCTCGGTCCAGGCCTTGGCGGCCGGTTTCAACGGCGCCAAGAAAAATGACGGCGAAGCCGCGGCCGAATGGCTCAAGGCCAATCCGGTCCAGACCGTGATGGGCAAGAAGGAGTGGGACTCCAAGGGCGACCTGAAAGTCTCCGACTACGTGGTTTACCAGTGGGACAAGGACGGCAAATACCATCAGCTGGAAAAACAGAAGTGACATGAACGGCTGAATCGCCCGGCGCCCCTGGTGCCGGGCGGTTTACCCGTGTTCATGCAGTACCTGTCTTTTCTCCCGAGAGCTGCGCGCACATCGTGCAGCGTCGGCGGCTGAACCCCGGTCCGTCGCAGCGGTGTGCGTGCAGTCTCTCAAATGCGTGAGATTGCGTTATGGATGGTATTTTCCTGCAGCAACTGATCAATGGCCTGACCCTCGGGTCGGTCTATGGTCTGATCGCCATCGGCTACACAATGGTCTACGGCATCATCGGCATGATCAACTTCGCCCATGGCGAGGTTTACATGATCTCTGCGTACCTCGCGGCGATCAGTCTGGCTCTGCTGGCCTGGTTCGGTATCGAATCCTTCCCCCTCATGATTCTCGGCACGCTGGTGTTCACCGTGGTGGTGACCGGCGTCTACGGCTGGGTGATCGAGCGCGTCGCCTACAAACCCCTGCGTAACTCCACTCGCCTGGCACCGCTGATCAGTGCCATCGGCATTTCGCTGATCCTGCAGAACTATGCCCAGATCAGCCAGGGCGCTCGCCAACAGGGCGTGCCCACGTTGCTCGAAGGCGCCATGCGCGTGGACATCGGCAGCGGCTTCGTCCAGCTTACCTACACCAAGATCTTCATCCTGGTCGCCGCATTCGCCGGGATGGCCTTGCTGACCTACATCATCAAGTACACCAAGCTCGGCCGCATGTGCCGCGCGACCCAGCAAGACCGCAAGATGGCCTCCATCCTCGGGATCAACACCGACCGGGTGATTTCCTATGTGTTCGTCATCGGTGCGGCCATGGCGGCCCTGGCCGGTGTGCTGATCACCATGAACTACGGCACCTTCGACTTCTATGCCGGCTTCATTATCGGCATCAAGGCGTTCACCGCAGCGGTACTCGGCGGCATCGGTTCCCTGCCTGGGGCGATGCTGGGCGGGATCATCCTCGGCATCTCCGAGTCGCTGTTCGCCGGTCTGATCAACTCTGACTACAAAGACGTGTTCAGTTTCTCGCTGCTGGTGCTGATTCTGATTTTCCGTCCCCAAGGCCTGTTGGGTCGCCCACACGTGGCGAAGGTATAAGTATGTCTGCTGCCAATAAACCGATTGATATCAAAAAGAGCGTCATCGACGCGATCCTGGCCGGCCTGATCTCGCTGATCGTGTTCGGGCCGATTGTCGGCGTGGTGCTCGACGGCTACAGCTTCAACCTGCAACCGGCCCGCGTGGGCTGGCTGGTGGCGATCGTGATGGTCGGGCGCTTTGCCTTGAGCCTGTTTCTGCAAACCCCCAAGGGTCTGAAGATTCTCCAGGGGTTCGAAAGCACCAGCTCCGGCGTGCATGTGCTGCCGCCAGACTACAAGTCGCGCCTGCGCTGGATCATCCCGGCGTTGATCGTGATTGCCATCGTGTTCCCGTTTTTTGCCAACAAATACGTGCTCACGGTGGTCATCCTCGGGCTGATTTATGTATTGCTGGGCCTGGGCCTGAACATCGTGGTCGGCCTGGCCGGGCTGCTTGACCTGGGTTACGTGGCGTTCTATGCCATCGGCGCTTATGGCCTGGCGCTGGGTTACCAATACCTGGGCCTGGGGTTCTGGACGGTGCTGCCGCTGGCGGCGATTGCGGCGGCGATGGCCGGGTGCATATTGGGATTCCCGGTGTTGCGAATGCACGGTGACTACCTGGCCATCGTGACCCTGGGTTTTGGCGAGATCATCCGGCTGGTGCTCAACAACTGGCTGTCGTTTACCGGCGGGCCGAATGGCATGCCGGTGCCGTCGCCGACCTTCTTCGGCCTGGAGTTCGGCCGGCGAGCGAAGGAGGGCGGGGTGCCGTTCCACGAGTTCTTCGGCATGGCCTACAACCCCAACGTCAAATTCCTGTTCATCTACATCGTCCTGTTCATCACCGTGCTGCTGGTGCTCTACGTCAAGCATCGCCTGACCCGCATGCCGGTCGGTCGCGCCTGGGAAGCCTTGCGCGAAGACGAGATCGCCTGCCGCTCCATGGGCCTGAACCATGTGCTGGTCAAGCTCTCGGCGTTCACCATTGGTGCTTCCACGGCGGGCCTGGCAGGCGTGTTCTTTGCCAGTTACCAGGGCTTCGTCAACCCCTCGTCGTTCACCTTCTTCGAGTCGGCGCTGATTCTGGCGATCGTGGTACTGGGCGGCATGGGGTCGACAGTGGGCGTGGTCATCGCTGCATTTGTCCTCACCGTGGCGCCGGAGTTGCTGCGCAGCTTCTCGGAATACCGGGTGCTGCTGTTCGGCGTGCTGATGGTGTTGATGATGATCTGGCGCCCGCGCGGCCTGATTCGCATCAGTCGTACCGGGGTGACGCCGCGTAAGGGAGTAGCGCCATGAGCGAAGTCGTGCTTACCGTTGAAAACCTGATGATGCAATTCGGTGGGATCAAGGCCCTCAGCGACGTCAGCCTGCAAGTCAAGCGCAACTCGATCTTCGCCCTGATCGGCCCCAACGGTGCGGGCAAGACCACGGTGTTCAACTGCCTGACCGGTTTCTACAAGGCCACAGGCGGCAAAATCGAGCTCAATGTGCGCGGCGAGCGGACCGATGTCATCAAGCTGTTGGGCGAACCGTTTCGTCCCACTGACTTCGTGTCCCCCAAATCCTTCGCCAGCCGGGTGTTCTACAAGATGTTCGGCGGCACCCACCTGGTGAACCGTGCAGGCCTGGCGCGGACCTTCCAGAACATTCGCCTGTTCAAGGAAATGTCCGTGCTGGAGAACCTGTTGGTGGCTCAGCACATGTGGGTCAATCGCAGTCTGGTGGCGGGCGTGCTCAACACCAAGGGTTACCGCCAGGCAGAAAGCGATGCCCTGGACCACGCCTTCTACTGGCTGGAAGTGGTGGACCTGGTGGATTGCGCCAACCGGCTGGCGGGCGAACTTTCCTATGGCCAGCAACGGCGCTTGGAAATTGCCCGGGCCATGTGCACCCGCCCGCAGATCATCTGTCTCGACGAACCGGCCGCCGGCCTAAACCCTCAGGAAACCGAAGCGCTGAGCGCGATGATCCGGCTGCTGCGCGACGAGCACGATCTGACCGTGGTGCTGATCGAACACGACATGGGCATGGTAATGAGCATTTCCGACCACATCGTGGTGCTGGACCACGGCAACGTGATCGCCGAGGGCGGTCCCGAGGCGATTCGCAACGATCCGAAGGTGATCGCGGCCTACCTGGGTGCCGATGAAGAGGAGCTGGTATGAGTGGACCTATCCTCGAACTCAAGGAGCTGGACGTATTCTATGGGCCGATCCAGGCCCTGAAAAAAGTCTCGATGCACATTGGGGAAGGTGAAACCGTCAGCCTGATTGGCTCCAACGGTGCCGGCAAGTCCACGTTGCTGATGTCGATTTTCGGCCAGCCGCGGGCGGCGAGTGGGCAGATTATCTACCAGGGCGTGGACATCACGCACAAGTCGTCCCACTACATCGCCTCCAACGGCATCGCGCAATCGCCGGAAGGACGGCGGGTATTCCCTGACATGACCGTTGAGGAAAACCTGTTGATGGGCACCATTCCCATCGGTGACAAGCACGCCAGCGAAGACATGCAGCGCATGTTCGAGCTGTTCCCGCGGCTCAAGGAGCGGCGCAACCAGCGGGCCATGACCATGTCCGGGGGCGAGCAGCAGATGCTCGCCATCGCCCGGGCGCTGATGAGCCGGCCCAAGTTGTTGCTGCTCGATGAACCCAGCCTGGGATTGGCGCCGATCGTGGTCAAACAGATCTTCGCCACCTTGCGGGAACTGGCGTCCACCGGCATGACGATCTTTCTGGTGGAGCAGAACGCCAACCACGCCCTCAGGCTGTCGGACCGGGCCTATGTGATGGTCAACGGTGAAATCCGCCTGACCGGCACCGGCAAGGAACTGCTGGTCAACGAAGAGGTGCGCAACGCGTATCTGGGCGGCCATTGACACAAGGCCAGCCATGAAAAAACCGGCGATTGAATCGCCGGTTTTTTTATCTTTCAAAGCCACCACCATTCCCCTTGTGGGAGCGAGCCTGCTCGCGATGGCGCCGGACCATCCAACCTCTTTATATCGGACATGGCCCTATCGCGAGCAGGCTCGCTCCCACAGGGTTTGGCGCTGTGCCCGAGAATTGTGGACAACAATCCTGAGCCCCTGCGAAACCGCGACATAAAGTCGCCGCAAACAGTTGTTTTGTCACGGTTTTGACTTGTCCCCGTTTGCTGTGGAACCGGCTGTGGGTAACGTGGGAGTAGCTGGCTGCAAGCCTCTGAATACGTGGCTTTCAGGCGTGTGGTTGTTTTTTGATCAGGGGTTTTCGGTCAAGCGGGTACGAGGGTTGTCAACACTTTTATGAGGGTCGCCAAAGGCTTGGAAATCTGTGCGCAAGCCTGTGGATAAGTCTGTGATTAAACTCTGGAAAGACCGCGCTGAGGGCCGAATTTGCTGGCTTGAAGCCATCGTTCTTTTTACTGTCGGCTTATAGCAGATAAGTCGATCTGCACAACCTGCATTGCAGGGTCAAGGGAAAAAATTTTCCAAATCCCTCGCAAAGCCTTATGCACAGCGGCTTGGGGAGTTTGCACTTGCCCCCGATTGCTGTGGACCCGCCTGTGGATAAGGTGCGGGCAACCGCCTGTGGCCCTTGTTTCATAAGGCCTGGCGCCGATTGGTTGTTTTATGAGCAATGCTCGAATGAAACCTCGCTTCCAGAAGTCTTGCCCATGCTGTGCCAGGCCGGGCATGCTGTGGGCCGATTTCCATTCATTGGCTGTTTTGAGCCCCAAGGAGAACACGATGTCCAACACCCTGTTTATTACCGGCGCAACGTCCGGTTTCGGTGAAGCCTGTGCCCGTCGTTTTGCCGAAGCAGGCTGGAAACTGGTGCTGACCGGTCGTCGTGAAGAACGCCTCACTGCCCTGTGCGCCGAGTTGTCGAAGCAGACTGAAGTCCATGGTCTGGTGCTTGATGTGCGTGACCGCACAGCCATGGAGGAGGCGATCGCCAACCTGCCACCGTCCTTCGCCAAATTGCGGGGCTTGATCAACAACGCCGGTCTGGCGCTGGGCGTTGATCCTGCGCCCAAGTGCGACCTCGATGACTGGGACACGATGGTCGATACCAACGTGAAAGGTTTGATCTACAGCACCCGCCTGCTGTTGCCGCGGCTGATCGCTCATGGCCGTGGTGCCGGGATCGTCAACCTGGGGTCCATCGCCGGCAACTATCCGTACCCTGGCAGCCACGTGTACGGGGCGAGCAAGGCGTTCGTCAAACAGTTCTCCCTGAACCTGCGTTGCGATCTGCAAGGCACTGGCGTGCGGGTAAGCAACATTGAGCCGGGTCTGTGCGAGAGCGAGTTTTCCCTGGTGCGCTTTGCGGGTGACCAGGAACGCTACAACGCGACCTATGCCGGGGCCGAGCCGATCCAGCCGCAGGATATCGCCGACACCATTTTCTGGGTGCTCAACACTCCGGCCCACATCAATATCAACAGCCTGGAATTGATGCCTGTGAGCCAGACCTGGGCCGGGTTTGCCATTGAGCGCAACAAGGCGTAAGACCGCGTTATCGTTCATCGCGGGCAAGCCTTGCTCCCACAGAGTTGGCTCATCTATGGGGCAAGCCTTGCTCCCAAAGAGTTGGCTCATCTATGGGGGCAAGGTCGGCCAAATGTCTGTGGGAGCAAGGCTTGCCCGCGATAGCGATTTACCGGTCAGGCCAGATAATCAGCCAGCCCGCGGTAGCAGGTCAGCAGGTGATACGGCGTGGTCGATGGCATGTCCTGGCGGCTGACAGTGCCGTCGGCGTCCAGGCATTCGTTCCAGCCTTTGGCATGCAGGAAGTGCTGCTGCAACGCCCGTAGTTGATGCAGCAATGCGCCCTGATTGCCCGGGCGTAATGTCAGTGCCCGCAAATATTCCGCCTGAGCCCAGATGCGCTGGGTGGCGTCCCGCGGTACCTGTGATCCCAGGCTCAGCATGGCGCACACCGCGCCGGACTGCGGGCTCACGCCTTGCTGTTCGGTACGGCTGAAGCTGCTATCAAGGGCTGTGTGCAACTTGCCGCCGCGCAACAGGGGCGATGAGGCCAGCAAGTAATACCACTCGAACTGATGGCCTGGCTCAAACCAGTTATCCACAGCCTTGACCGGTTTCTCCATCATGACGCGCTGCTGCGGGTCGATGAAGTGCTTGAACATGGCATCGCACAGGGCCAGCAATGCCTGGCGCACGTTGATGTCGTCGCGAACCGAGAGGGTGGCGAGGAAGGCTTCGGCCAGGTGCATCAACGGGTTTTGCAGCGGGCCGGATGCGCGGGTCGACCAATCGCGTCCCAGGCTGGCCTCGTAAAGGCCGTCTCCGGTCGCAAAGCGCCGGGCGATGACTTCCAGGGCCGCGTTGAGTACCGACTCCACCAGCGGCTCGCGAACCTTGCTCCAGTAATGGGCGCAGGCAAACAGGATGAAAGCGTGGGTGTAAAGGTCTTTGCCGGTGTCCAGCGGTACGCCTTGGGGGTCAATGCTGTAGAACCAGCCACCATGTTCGCCATCATGGAAGTGCCGCTGCAGGGAGCGGAACAGTGCGCCAGCCCGTTCTTCGGCCTGTGGCGCTTCGCCGATCAGGCTGGCGAACACGTATAGCTGTCGCGCACAGGCCATCGCCCGGTAGCGCTGGGGCTCGAGCGGCTTGTGCCGGGTATCGAGGGATTCATAGGGCAGCGCCAGCTCGGCATTCCATCCCGGGCCTTGCCACATCGGCACGATCACGTCGTGAAAGTGCTGACGTACCGTGGCGAACAGGGCAGTCAGTTCAGGTGCAGGAGCGGGGCGGGAAGCATCGGGCATTGGTGGACGTCGTCACGGCTGGAGGGGTGATTGCGCGACATGGTAGCAGAGTGGCAAGTTCGAGAGAGGCGAGGCCTTCCAGTCCGTCATCGCGAGCAGGCTCGCTCCCACATTTATTGGCGTATGCCATACCCTGTGGGAGCGAGCCTGCTCGCGATTAGCCTTGATGGGTGCTGAAAATCAACCCGCCAACAACCACACTCCAGCCGCCGCCGAACCCGCTCCGGCCAGACGCACCAGAGGGGCGGCCGCTTGCGGCAAGACGCGAACCACGGCGTAGCCTGCGCCATGCAACGCCGCCGTCGCCGCGACAAAACCGGCCGCATAAGCCCAAGGGCTTGTCATGTCCGGCAGTTCCAGACCATGGGCCACGCCATGGAACAGCGCGAACCACCGCCGTCGCGCCAATCGCCAGGCTCAGCGGCGGGCGCACCGCCAGTGCCACCGCCAGGCCCAAGGCCAGCACCGAGGCGGCAATCCCGCTTTCCAGCGCAGGCAGGTCCAGGCCTTCAAAGCCCAGCAAACCGCCGATCAGCATGCTGACGACGAAGGTGCACGGCAGCGCCCAGCGCGCCGCGCCTTGTTGTTGGGCGGCCCACAAGCCGACCGCCAGCATGGCCAGCAGATGATCCAGCCCGCCGATGGGGTGACCGAGGCCGGCCATCAGGCCGTTATCGCCATGGCCAGGGTGAGCAAAGGCCAAGGCCGGGGTCAGCAACAGGGCGAGGGCGCCAAGCAGGCGTTTGAATGTCATGGATAAGCTTCCTTGTTGAGCGTGTGAACAGTTGAAGTTGAAAAATCAGGCGGCGGTCAGCAGGCCCTGGCGTTCGATGAAGGCGATGATCTGCTCCAGGCCCTGGCCGGTTTTCTGGTTGCTGAACACGAACGGCTTGCCGTTGCGCATCCGACGGGTGTCGCTGTCCATCATTTCCAGGGACGCACCCACCAGTGGCGCCAGGTCGATCTTGTTGATCACCAGCAGGTCGGATTTACAGATGCCCGGTCCGCCTTTGCGCGGCAGCTTGTCGCCGGCCGAGACATCGATCACATAAATGGTCAGGTCCGACAGCTCTGGGCTGAAGGTCGCCGAAAGGTTATCGCCGCCCGATTCCACCAGGATCAGATCCAGCCCCGGAAACCGTCGGTTCAATTGATCCACGGCCTCAAGGTTGATCGAGGCGTCTTCGCGGATCGCCGTGTGCGGGCAACCGCCGGTTTCCACGCCGATGATCCGCTCCGGCGCCAAGGCTTCGTTACGCACCAGAAAATCGGCATCTTCACGGGTGTAGATGTCGTTGGTGACCACCGCCAGGTTGTAGCGTTCACGCAGGGCCAGGCACAGGGCCAGGGTCAGGGCGGTTTTGCCGGAGCCTACCGGGCCGCCGATACCGACGCGCAGAGGTTGTGTATTCATGAGGGTCTCCTAGGAACGGAACAGGCGGCTGTACTGGCGCTCATGGGCCATGCACGCCAGGGACAGGCCAAACGTGGCGCTGCCGTAATGGTCGGGATCAATGTTCGAGGCGTTGTGTTGAGCCTGTTGCAGCAGTGGCAGCAGTTCGCTGGTCAGGCGCTGGGCGGCTTGCTGGCCCAGGGGCAGGGTCTTCATCAGGACGGCCAACTGGTTTTCCAGCCAGCTCCATAACCAGGCGGCCAGGGCGTCCTGGGGGCTGATGTTCCAGGCGCGGGCGGCCAAGGCCCAGCCCAGGGCCAGGTGCGGTTCAGTACGTTGTTCAAGAAAGCGCCGTGCCGCGGCATCGAGTTCCGGCAGGCCGCCCAGCAACTGCTGCAACGAATAACCCATCTGCCGACTTTCCTGATGCAGCTCGCGGGTTTCCCGGCTGGCGCGGTGTTCCTCGCAGTGTTGCAGCAAGGCGTCCCAGTCGTCGGCGGCGGCGGCGGTGCAGTGGGCCAGTAGCAAAGGCGCCTCGAAGCGTGCCAGGTTCAACAGCAACTGATCGCTGATCCAGCGACGGGCGTCGTCGCAGGTTTTGACCTGGCCGTTATCCACTGCCATCTCCAATCCCTGGGAATAGCTGTAGCCGCCGATCGGCAATTGCGGGCTGGCCAGACGCAGCAGCGCCCACGCCGGGTTCATGTGCGTACGCCGAACTGATGCAGGCGTGGCGCGTAGTTGAAATCTTCGTCGCCGTGTCGGGAATGATGATGGCCGCCGCCATACGCGCCGTGTTCCGGTTGGAACGGAGCCTCTATGTTTTCGGCACTGGCACCCAGTTGCTCGAGCATCGCCTTGAGCACGTAATCGTCCAGCAGGCGCAGCCAGCCATCGCCCACTTGCAGGGCGACATGGCGATTGCCCAGGTGATAGGCCGCGCGGGTCAGTTCAAATGCATTGGCGCAGGTGACATGCAGCAATTGTTCGGGGCGGGCGCAGACGCGCACGATGCGTCCGTCTTCAGCTTGCAGGCATTCGCCGTCGTATAACGGCGGCTGACCTCGCTCAAGGAACAACCCCACATCTTCACCCTCGGCACTGAAACAGCGCAGGCGGCTTTTGCTGCGGGCGTCGAAGGTCAGGTGCAGCTCGGCGTCCCAGCGGGGTTGAGTGTCGATTCTGCGGTGAATCACCAGCATCGGAGTGCTTCCAGCAATGAACGGTGCTGTGTTTAGAGCAAGGGGCTTGCCAATCGAAGAAGGTGTAGGAAATAGCTGGGATGGCGTTTCAGGATGGGGCGGATTGCGTGCCGTTATGGTGCGCTTGTCGATATCGCGCACCATTTTGCAGCTTTCGCGAAACACTGTGGGAGCGAGCCTGCTCGCGATATCAGTGCATCAGAAAATCAACGCTGACTGACCCACCGCTATCGCGAGCAGGCTCGCTCCCACAAAGGAAACGTCTCGGTGGCTACTCGGTACTGCCCAGCCCTTGCCAATGTTTGAGGCCAATAAAGATGAACCGCAGTTGCTGGGTAATCTTCGCCTGGGGCGTGAGGTGTTCGGGGAGAGCGTGAGCGGGTGGGTCGATAATGTCAGGCAGGGTGGCGAACACGCTTTTGACGATCAGGTCGGCCATTACGCTCAAAGCGGCAAGGTCCAGGTGCTGCAACTTGGGCATCAATGCCAGGTCGGCGGCCAGGTCCGAGCTGATGCCTTCACGCAGACAGGCGATGGCCTTGCGCACGGGCAGCGAGCCGCCGTATTGCTCACGGGCCAAAAACAGGAATTGCGAACGGTTGGCTTGGACCACGTCGAGGAAAATACGCACGGAGGCATCAATGATGCCGCCCATGACGAATTCGTTGTGGCGTACCAGCCGGATCGTTTCGCGAAAGGTCTGACCGACTTCGCTGACCAGAGCCAGGCCCAGTTGGTCCATGTCGTCGAAATGCCGGTAGAACCCGGTGGGTACGATGCCGGCGGTCCTGGCGACTTCGCGCAGGCTCAGGCTGCCGAACCCTCGGCCGCACTCCATCAAATGACGGGCTGCATCCATCAAGGCATTGCGGGTCTGTTGTTTCTGTTCGGCGCGGGGCAGCATCGCAGGGCTGACTTCTGATTCACGGAAGCGACGCACTCTAGCAAATCGGCTTTGCCGACGTCGAACGGTAGAGGGGGATATAGCGGGGAAAACGAGGTTCTCGGAAAGTCAAAAGCCCGATTGCAGGAATCGGGCTTTTTTCCAGGCCACCATGGGCTCAGCTCACTGCGCTGTTGCGTTCGATCACACGGTCACCACCACCTTCGGCAATGGCGCCCTGTGGGGTGCGCTCGTAGCCACCTTCAACCAGGCCTTTTTCTTCCAGGCGGTCACGGCCACCTTCAGCGACTTCCTGACCCTGAGGGGTACGTTCGTAGCCACCTTCAGCCACTTCCTGGCCCTGAGGGGTACGTTCGTAGCCGCCTTCGGCTACTTCTTGACCTTGAGGGGTACGTTCGTAGCCGCCTTCAGCTACTTCTTGACCTTGAGGGGTACGTTCGTAGCCGCCTTCAGCCACTTCCTGACCTTGACGGGTCTGGTCGAAGCCATCTTCAGCAACGGTCTGGCTATAGACCGAACGGCTGTCTTTAACCTGCGGCGTGGCTTGTTCGGAGGCTGGCAGTGCGAAAGCAGTGGAGGCCAGCATTGAAAGGGTGAGGCTCATCAGTAATTGGCGTTTCATGATCATTGCTCCTTGGGAGGGCGATAAAGTGGGTACGGAGGCAATGCTACTCTCGATAAGTCGATATAAAAGTTCATAAAGGCAATGGTAATAATCAACGGAATTGATTGTTCTGTGGAAAGGCTCTAGAACGGGCCTTTGCGAGGCGTGGTTTTGCACCGCAGTGGGTATTTTGTACCCATTGATGCCACGCAAAAGTGCGGGGGCGGTAACAGGTAGTTGGCGGTTTGGTCAGGATTTTTTCAGTTTTTTGTACCGCCCGTCGCCCAAAGTGTTAAACCAGTTGGCCGTATCGCCAGTCCTACTCTTCACAACGAGCCGATTACAGGCTCGTGTTTCCAAGGCGTCGCCGTCCGGACGCAGATTTGTCATCAGGAGCCTTGTGCATGACGCGCACCTCAAAAATCTTCGCCTGGACCTTCGCCAGCCTTGTTTTCCTGCTGGCCGTATTGGTGCTGGTCATCGCGTTCTTCGATTGGAACCGGATAAAGCCGCCGCTCAATGCCAAGGTTTCCGAAGAGTTGCATCGCCCGTTCGCCATCAATGGCAACCTGGCGGTGGTCTGGCAGCGCGAACCGCTGGAAGGCGGCTGGCGGGCCTGGGTGCCGTGGCCCCATGTGGTGGCCGAAGACTTGAGCCTGGGCAACCCGGACTGGTCGAAAACTGCGCAAATGGTCACGCTCAAGCGCGTCGAATTACGCATTTCGCCCCTGGCCTTGCTGGCCCGGCGAGTGGCAATTCCCCGCATCGACCTGACCGAGCCCGACGCCAACCTGCAACGCCTGGCCGATGGTCGCGCCAACTGGACGTTCGAGTTCGATCCGAAAGACCCCGACGCCGAGCCGTCCAGCTGGGTCGTGGACATTGGTACCATCGGCTTTGACAAAGGCCATGTCACTATTGATGACCAGACGCTGAAAACCCGCCTGGACCTGTTGATCGACCCGTTGGGCAAACCCATCCCGTTCAGCGATATCGTCGGCGACAATGCTGCGAAAAAAGCCCGGGACGCAGGTGCGGCTCCCCAGGATTATGCGTTTGCCTTCAAGGTCAACGGCCAGTACCACGGGCAGAACCTGGCAGGCTCCGGCAAGGTCGGTGGCCTGTTGGCTCTGCAGGATGCCTCGCAACCTTTTCCGTTGCAGGCTCAGGCGAAGATCGGTGATACCCGTGTCGAACTGGCCGGCACGCTGACCGACCCGATGAACCTGGGGGCGCTGGATCTGCGCTTGAAGCTGGCCGGGAACAGCCTGGCCAATCTTTATCCGCTGACCGGCGTGACCCTGCCGGATTCGCCGCCCTATTCCACCGATGGCCGCCTGATCGCCAAACTCCACGAGCCCGGCGGGGCACTGTTTCGTTATGAGGCCTTCAACGGCAAGATCGGCGATAGCGATATTCACGGTGACCTGGCCTACGTTGCCAGCCAGCCGCGGCCAAAACTCAGTGGCGCGCTGGTGTCCAATCAACTGTTGTTCAGCGACCTGGCCCCCCTGATCGGCGCCGATTCCAACGCCGAACAAAAGGCCCGAGGCGGCGCGAGCAAACAGCCGTCCGACAAAGTGCTGCCCGTGGAAGAGTTTCGTACCGAGCGCTGGGGCGTGATGGATGCCGATGTGGAGTTCACTGGCAAACGAATCGTCCACAGTGAGCAGTTACCGTTCACCGACCTTTACACGCATCTGGTGCTCAACGACGGCCAACTAAGCCTTGAGCCCCTGCGCTTCGGTGTGGCCGGTGGCCGGCTCGACGCGCAGATCCGCCTCAACGGCCGCACCCGGCCCCTTGAGGGACAGGCGAAGCTGACGGCGCGGGGTTTCAAGCTCAAGGAGTTGTTCCCCGGTTTCGCGCCGATGAAAACCAGCTTCGGTGAGCTGAACGGCGATGCCGATATCACCGGCCGTGGCAATTCGGTGGCGGCGTTGCTGGGCACCTCCAACGGCACGTTGAAAATGCTCATCAACGACGGCGCCATCAGTCGGGAGCTGATGGAACTGGCGGGGCTGAACGTCGGTAACTATGTGGTGGGGAAAATCTTTGGCGACGAGGAAGTGAAGATCAACTGCGCGGCGGCGGACTTCGACATCAAGACCGGCCTGGCGACCACTCGCCTGTTCGTGTTCGACACGGCGAACGCGATCATTTATGTCGATGGCACGGCGAACATGGCCACCGAACAACTGGACCTGACCATCACTCCGGAGTCCAAGGGCTGGCGCTTGATTTCCCTGCGCTCGCCCTTGTACGTGCGCGGCACCTTCGCCAAGCCCGCGGCGGGCGTCAAGGCCGTGCCGTTGATGCTGCGTGGGGCCGGGATGGTGGCGCTGGGCGTCATTGCCGCGCCGGCGGCCGGGTTGTTGGCCCTGGTTGCGCCCAGCGGTGGCGAGCCGAACCAGTGTGCGCCGTTGCTGGAGCAGATGAAGGCCGGCAAGGCACCGGTGACGGTCAAACCAACCCGCTAGCCAGGCTTTGCGGTGAGGTTACTGGCCCCATCGCGAGTAGGCTCGCTCCCACATCGACCGCGACAGGACACGATTCAATGGGGGAGCGAGCCTGCTCGCGATAGCGGTATTACAAATCGGCCAGGATGTCGGCCATGTCATCGGCATGCTCTTCTTCCTGAGCCAGGATGTCTTCGAAGATTCGCCGGGTGGTCGGGTCCTTTTCGCCGATGTACTGGATGATTTCCCGGTAGCTGTCGATGGCGATCCGTTCGGCGACCAGGTCTTCGTAGACCATTTCCTTGAGGGTGTTCCCCGCCACGTACTGGGCGTGGGAGTTACGGGTTAACAGGTCGGGGTTGAACTCCGGCTCGCCGCCCAACTGCACAATGCGCTCAGCGAGCTTGTCGGCGTGTTCGGCTTCCTGGTTGGCGTGTTCGAGAAACTCGCTGGCCGCCACGCTGGCCTTGAGGCCGGTGGCCATGAAGTAGTGGCGCTTGTAGCGCAGCACGCACACCAGCTCCGTGGCCAGCGCTTCATTGAGCAGGCGAATGACTTCCGGTCGATCGGCGCTGTAGCCCTCGGTCACCGCGCCGTTCTGCACGTTCTGCCGTGCCCGTTCGCGCAGGGTGGTTACATCGGATAGGTGCATGTCACTCATAGCATTCTCCTGGAGGCTGATCCGGTAGGGCGTCACGCTCTGTTGGCGTGATCGCTCTAAATCTGAGTGACGCGATCCTCGAAAAGTTTTACCGAATTTTTCAGTGCATGAGCGGACTGCCGCGCCTCTTCCTCCAGCCACTGGAAGAATGCCCGCACCGGCGGATGGCGTTCACGGCCTGGAACGCACAGGGCACTGTAGCCAGCGCCGTTGACCTGAATCTGCGGCCGATAAGCCACCAACAGGCCACTGGCGAGGCTTTCGGAAGCGAGGATGTTGCTCGCCAGTACCAGGCCTTGCCCGGCTATCGCCGCTTGCAGGGCGTAATGCTCCTCATCGTACTCGCGCATGCAAGGTTGCCGGGCCAGCCAGGTTTCGCCGGCCTGAGCGCACCAGGCTTCCCAGCCATGGGCATACAGTTTGGAATTGTGCCAGCGCACGCTGATCAGCGTGGGCTGCCTCTGCGCGGCCAGGGCCACTTGTTCCGGCGAGCCGTACACGCCGAAGTGTTCATCGAAAAGGCACAGGCCGTACAGGTTCGGGTAGCTGTCCAGGCTGTAGCGCACCACCAGATCGACGCTGGCGTCCTGATGCAGATCGACCACTTCGCAGTGGGTGTCCAGGCGCACGTTGATATTCGGATGACGCGCATAAAACCGGCCCAGGCGCGGCACCAGCCACAGGGTGGCAAACGCTGCGGTGGTGGACAGTGTCAGGTGAGTGTTGGTGCGTTGCGGGCGCAGGGTGTCGACGCTTTGCGCCACTTCCAGCAGGGCCCCGTGCAGGCTGTGGAACAAGCGTTGGCCGCCGTCGGTGAGCCGCACCTGGCGCGGCTGGCGTTCGAACAGCTGCACACCTAGCCAGGTTTCCAGGGCGCGGATCTGATGGGAAACCGCTGTGGGTGTCACCGACAGCTCCGCCGCCGCAGCCTTGAAGCTGAGCAGCCGTGCGGCAGACTCAAAGGCCCGCAGTGCGTTGAGGGGCAGCGTGGCAAACATTACTGATCTCCTGAAGTGCCATGGGTGAAATTAACTCATCTTGCGTGACGAGCCCTCATTTGCCCGGCTACCGCGTTGGACATCAAGCTTTAAGCCGAAAGGTTCTATTGATTGTAGTCGCAACCCAAGGAGATTCAGATGAGCAAAATTCTTGTCGTGCATGGCAGCCCTCGTGGCGAGCGTTCTCACTCCCGACGCTTGACCGAAAGCTTTGTCTCGGCCTGGCAGGCGGCCCATCCGCACTCCCAGTTGAGCCGGCGCGAAGTGGGGCGCACCGTGATTCCTCCGGTCAACGAAGCGTTCATCGCGGCGGCGTTCTACCCCGAACCGCAAGCCCGACCGTTGACCATGCAGGCGGATCTGGCACTCAGTGATGCATTGGTGACGGAATTGCAGGCCCATGATCGGTTGGTCATCTCCGCGCCCATGCACAACTTCAGCGTGCCCAGCGGTGTAAAAGCCTGGATCGACCAGATCGTGCGGATCGGGCTGACGTTCAACCACAGCCTGGATAACGGTGTGTCGCAGTACGAACCGCTGGTACTGGGCAAGAAAGCGCTGATCGTGACCAGTCGTGGCGACTTCGGTTTCGGGCCGGGTGGTCAGCTTGAAGGGATGAACCACGCCGACACGCTGCTGCGCACCGTGCTGGGTTTTATCGGTATCACCGATGTGACGGTGGTTGCCGCCGAAGGTGAGGAGTCGGCTGAGCGCAGTTTCGCCCAATCCTGTGCCGAGGCCGAGCAACGCTTGCTGGGGTTGGCGCAGACGTTCTGATGGCGCGGGTGTCATAGACTGGTCATCATCGATACCGATGCTGACCACCTATTGATCAAGGATGTCGCCATGTCACAACAGTGCGCCACTCGTTACCCGCTGGTGCTGGTCCCCGGAATGCTCGGGTTCATTCGTCTGGTGCTGTATCCGTATTGGTACGGGATCGTCTCGGCGTTGCGCCGGGGTGGGGCAGTGGTGGTTGCTGTGCAGGTGTCACCGCTGCACTCATCCGAGGTGCGCGGCGAGCAGTTGCTCGCGCGGATCGAGGAGATCCTCACGCAAACCGGTGCGCAGAAGGTCAACCTGATCGGCCACAGCCAGGGCGCCCTCACGGCACGCTACGCGGCGGCCAAGCGCCCGGACCTGGTGGCATCGGTCACTTCGGTGGCCGGCACCAACCATGGGTCCGAGCTGGCTGATTACCTGCAGGCCCATTACCCGGCCAACAGCGCCAAGGGTCGCCTGCTCAGTGCTTTGCTGCGGTTGATCGGCGCCCTAATGAGCCTGCTGGAAACCGGTTATCGCGGGCCCCGGTTGCCGGTGGATATCCAGGCGTCCCACGCCTCTCTCACTACCGCGGGCGTGGCCCTGTTCAACCAGCAATATCCCCAGGGCCTGCCAGAAACGTGGGGCGGGAACGGACCGGAAGTGGTCAATGGCGTGCGTTATTACTCCTGGTCCGGAACCTTGCAGCCAGGCAAGACCAACAGGGGGCGTAACCTGTTTGATGGCACCCACCGGAGCTGCCGGCTGTTCGCCCGCACTTTCGTGCGTGAGGCCGGGCAGTGCGACGGCATGGTCGGGCGTTACAGCTCGCATTTGGGCACGGTGATCGGCGATGACTATCCGCTGGATCACTTCGATATCATCAACCAGTCGCTGGGGCTGGTGGGCAAGGGCGCCGAGCCGGTTCGCTTGTTCGTCGAGCATGCGCAGCGGTTGAAGGCTGCCGGCGTGTAGGGCTTCAGGTCGGGTTGTCCGTCATCGCGAGCAGGCTCGCTCCCACATTCGGATTGGGTTTCTTCTGGCGGAGTGCGGTCAACTGTGGGAGCGAGCCTGCTCGCGATGACGGTCAATCAGGCACGGAAATTCGCGCAGATGAAGGTGTAACAGGCGTTGTCTACACTGCACCTCATCGCCGTACCCATCGTGCGGCAGCCAGGAGAAAACATCATGAAGATGCTGCGTGTTCCTTTGTTGGTGATCGGGTTGCTGCTGTCTTCCCAGGGTTTCGCCGCCACGGCCCAACAGAACAAGATGACCACCTGCAATGCCGACGCCACCGCCAAGGCCCTCAAGGGCGACGAGCGCAAAGCCTTCATGAGCAACTGCCTCAAGGCCACCCCCGTCGATGCCAGCACCCCGCAGGAACGCATGAAAACCTGCAACGCCACGGCCACGACCCAGGCACTGAAAGGCGATGCGCGTAAAGCGTTCATGAGTGAGTGTCTGAAGAAAAAATAACCGCCGGGATTTTTTCAGACGGTGAAGGCCTCATCGCGAGCAGGCTCGCTTCCACAGTTGATTTGCACTGCCCGGTCCATTGTGGGAGCGAGCCTGCTCGCGATGGGGCCGGCAAAGGCGCTACAAAAAAACACCTGCACTGTGATCGAGGTCAGCCGATACAATCCCTAGTGCTGTTGGTGGAACGCTGGCAGACTGCCGATCCTTTCACGCCGTTTTGTTCTGAGGCTGTATGCCAACGTTTTCTCAGCGTCATGTCTTGTTGGTGATCAGTTGGGTGATCATTTTTGGTGGGTTGTTGCTGGTGCTGCCACTGCGCCTGTTGCCGAGCCTTTTGGCCGGTTTGCTGGTGTTCGAGCTGGTCAACATGCTCACCCCGCAGTTGCAACGGCTGATCGAGGGCCGGCGGGCCCGCTGGTTGGCGGTGGCGCTGCTGGGCACGCTGGTGGTCAGTGTGCTGTCGTTGATTTTCGCCGGGGCCTTCAGTTTCCTGCTCCATGAGGCGGAAAACCCTGGCGCATCCCTGGACATGTTCATGACGGTGGTCGACCGCGCCCGGGGGCAGTTGCCACCGTTCATCGACGCCTACCTGCCGGCCAGCGCGGCCGAGTTCCGGGTGGCCATTGGCGACTGGATGAGCAAGCACCTGAGCGACCTGCAACTGGTGGGCAAGGATGCGGCCCACATGTTCGTGACGTTGTTGATCGGCATGGTCCTGGGGGCTATCGTCGCCCTGCAGCGCATCCCCGACCTGACCAAGCGCAAGCCCCTGGCGGCGGCGCTGTTCGACCGTCTGAGCCTGTTGGTCAAGGCGTTCCGCAACATTGTGTTCGCCCAGATCAAGATTTCCCTGCTCAACACCTTTTTCACCGGGATTTTCCTGGCGGTGGTGCTGCCGCTGTTCGGCATCCACCTGCCGCTGACCAAGACCCTGATCGTCATGACGTTCCTGTTGGGGCTGCTGCCGGTCATTGGCAACCTGATGTCCAACACCCTGATCACCATCGTCGCCTTGTCGCTGTCGATCTGGGTGGCAATGGCGGCGCTGGGTTACCTGATCGTGATCCACAAGCTCGAATACTTCCTCAATGCCCGCATCGTCGGTGGGCAGATCAGCGCCAAGTCCTGGGAATTGCTCATGGCGATGCTGGTGTTCGAAGCCGCGTTCGGCCTGCCGGGCGTGGTGGCGGGGCCGATTTATTATGCTTACTTGAAGAGTGAGTTGAAGCAGGTGGGGATGGTTTGATCTGATCGGCGTCGCCTGTTCTGACGCCATCGCGAGCAGGCTCGCTCCCACCGTTGACCGAGTTCCTTCAGAGGGAATGCGGTTCAATGTGGGAGCGAGCCTGCTCGCGATAGATGCGCCGCAGAACTTGAATCAGACCTGCGTGCCGTAGCGCTTCATCGCCTCAATCGCCAGCCCGCTGCCGATGCTGCCGAAGATATTGCCTTCCACATGCCGCGCTTGGGGCAGCATCGCCGAGACGCTGTTGCGCAGTGCCGGGATGCCGCTGGAGCCACCGGTAAAGAACACCGTATCCACCTGATCGACGCGTACGTTGGCATCGTTGAGCAGTTGTGTGACGCTGCCGCGCACCCGCTCCAGCAAGCCGTCGATGGCTGATTCAAACAGTTCCCGGCTCAGGTCCACACTCAGGCCTGCCTCGATTCGGTCCAGGAGCAAATGGCGCTGGTCGCTGTGAGTCAGCTGGATCTTGGTTTCTTCCACTTCCATCGCCAGCCAGTGCCCCGCGCGCTGTTCGATCAACTTGAACAACCGGTCGATGCCGCCGGTGTCTTCGATGTCGTAGCGCATGCTGCCCAGGGCCAGGGTGGATTTCTGCGAGTACACCGCGTTGATGGTGTGCCAGGTCGCCAGGTTCATGTGGTGGCTGGTGGGCATGTAGGCGCCGCTTTTCATGCGGCTGCCGTAGCCGAACAGCGGCATCAGGCCGGCCAGCGAGAGCTGCTTGTCGAAGTCGGTGCCGCCGATGTGCACGCCACCGGTGGCGAGGATGTCGGCGTGACGGTTGTCATGGGTGCGCCGCTCGGGCGACAGGCGTACCAGGGAGAAGTCCGAAGTACCGCCACCGATGTCGACGATCAGTACCAGCTCTTCCCTCTCGATGGTCGACTCATAGTCGAAGGCCGCCGCGATGGGCTCATACTGGAACGAGACTTCCTTGAAGCCGATGGCGCGGGCCACGTCCACCAGGGTGTTCTCCGCTTCCTGATCGGCCATTTCATCGTCGTCGACGAAAAATACCGGGCGACCCAGTACCACTTCTTCGAATTCCCGACCGGCGGTGGCCTCAGCGCGCTTCTTCAACTGGCCGATGAACAGTCCCAAAAGATCCTTGAACGGCATGGCCGTGCCCAGCACGCTGGTGTCGTGCTTGATCAGCTTGGACCCCAGCAGGCTCTTGAGCGAGCGCATCAGCCGGCCTTCGTAGCCTTCCAGGTACTCGTGCAGGGCCAGGCGGCCATACACCGGGCGGCGTTCCTCGAGATTGAAAAAGACCACCGAGGGCAGGGTGATCTTGTCGTCCTCCAGCGCAATCAGCGTTTCCATGCCGGGGCGCAGCCAGCCGACAGTGGAGTTGGACGTGCCAAAGTCGATGCCGCAGGCACGGGCCGGAGATGCGTTTTTCATGTCTTTCGGATTCCAGTTGAAAAAACGGCCGCGCAGTGTATGTCAGTGCGGCACGGATTCGAAGGCCGGTTATCTGCTAATTCGTAAACTCTGGCCTTGAAAGACAGCGTCGCACCCCCAAACTTGCTGGCATGGGCCTGGCAGCCACAAGGCGAGTACAAGAACCGCCACCGGCTGCCGATAAACTTCTGAAGCGCCGCCCGGTCACAAACCTTGAGATCGGTCAAACCCCAGGACTTGTATCACGAGCATGCTGCGGGTGGCGGTGCGATATCGATAACGGATGGTGATCCTTCGATGGACTTCAAAGACTATTACAAGATTCTGGGTGTGGAGCCGACGGCTGATGACGCCACGATCAAGGCTGCTTATCGCAAACTGGCCCGCAAATACCACCCGGATGTGAGTAAGGAAAAGGATGCCGAGACCAAATTCAAGGACGTCTCCGAAGCCTATGAAGCGCTGAAGAGTGCCGACAAACGCGCCGAGTACGATGACCTGCGTCGCTATGGCCAGCACGGCCAGCCTTTCCAGGGACCGCCGGGCTGGCAAAGCCGGGGCGGCTTTGGCGGTGGACAGGACACCGGCGATTTTTCGGATTTCTTCAGCTCGATTTTTGGTAATCGCGGGCCGGGTTTCGGTGGCGGACAGTCAGGCCGCAGCACCGGCCGTCGAGGGCAAGACGTGGAAATGGAACTACCGATTTTCCTGGAAGAGACCCTGTCGAGCGAATCGAAAAAGGTCAGCTTCCAGGTGCCGCAGTACAACGCCGCCGGCCAGCACGTCAGCAATACCAGCAAAAGCCTGAACGTGAAGATTCCCCTGGGTGTGACCGACGGCGAACGCATCCGCCTCAAGGGCCAGGGTGCGCCGGGTATTGGCGGCGGTGCCAATGGCGATTTGTACCTGACCATTCGTTTTGCCCCGCACCCCAAGTTCGACGTCGAAGGCCAGGATCTGATCATCACCTTGCCCCTGGCGCCGTGGGAATTGGCACTGGGCACTGAAGTGGCGGTGCCGACCCTCACCGGCAAGATCAACCTCAAGGTTCCGGCCGGCAGCCAGAATGGCCAGCGCATGCGCGCCAAGGGCCACGGCCTGCGCAACAAGGCCGGCGAGCGCGGTTACCTGTTCGTACAGCTCAAGGCCGTGATGCCCAAGGCCAGCGACGAGGCAGTCAAGGCGTTGTGGGCGGAGCTGGCGAAGAAGGCTGCGTTCGATCCGCGGGAGAATTTCTGACTGTTTTGAGGCGCTAGACTCGACAGTTAAAGCATTGGGAGAAGCAGACCATGAACAACCCGATCATTGAACTGAACCTGATGGAATTTTGCGAGGCCGCTGCGTTGGCGGATGTCCATGTGATCGAAATCGTCGAGCATGGCATTCTCGAACCCCATGGCGCGGCCCCGGCGGATTGGCGCTTCACCGATTACGAACTGGTCTTGGCCCGGCGTGCGGCCAAGCTGCGCCGCGAGCTGGAACTGGAATGGGAAGGTGTCGCCCTGGCGCTGGACCTGCTGGAAGAAGTGCAGCAACTGCGCAGCGAAAACCGCATGCTCAAGCAGCGGTTGGGGCGGTTGGTGGAGTAAAAAACGCTCAATGAACAAGCGCCAACCTGTGGGAGCAAGGCTTGCCCGCGATGAATTCAACTCGGTTCTCAAGAGTTGAGGCACCTGTATCGCGAGCAAGCTTTGCTCCCACAAGTCTTGCTCTCAGGTCCTCACTCCATTCAAAACAGAAAATAGCGCTGCGCCATCGGCAGCACATCAGCCGGTTCACACCACAACAACACCCCATCGGCCTTGACCTGGTAGGTCTGTGGATCGACATCGATGTTCGGCAGGTAGTCGTTGTGGATCAGGTCGGTTTTCTGCACATTCCGGCAGCCTTTGACCACGGCAATTCTTTTCTTTAGTCCAAGCTGTTCGGGCAGCCCCGCCTCGGCGGCGGCCTGACTGATGAACGTCAGGCTGGTGGCGTGCCGCGAGCCGCCGAAGCTTGCGAACATCGGTCGGTAGTGCACCGGTTGCGGTGTCGGTATCGAGGCGTTGGCGTCGCCCATCAGGCTGGCGGCAATCGCCCCGCCCTTGAGGATCAGGGTCGGCTTGACGCCGAAGAACGCCGGGCGCCACAGCACCAGGTCGGCCCACTTGCCCACTTCGATGGAGCCCACTTCATGGCTGATGCCATGGGTGATCGCCGGGTTGATGGTGTACTTGGCGATGTAGCGCTTGATGCGAAAATTGTCGTTGCCTTCGCCATCGCCGGGCAGGGCGCCGCGTTGCTTTTTCATCTTGTCGGCGGTCTGCCAGGTGCGGGTGATGACTTCACCGACGCGGCCCATGGCCTGGCTGTCGGAACTGATCATCGAGAACGCGCCCAGGTCGTGGAGGATGTCTTCGGCGGCGATGGTTTCACGACGGATGCGGCTTTCAGCGAAGGCCACGTCTTCGGCGATGCTCGGGTCCAGGTGATGGCAGACCATCAGCATGTCCAGGTGTTCGTCGATGGTGTTGCGGGTGAACGGCCGGGTCGGGTTGGTGGAGCTGGGCAACACATTGGCAAAACCGCAGGCCTTGATGATGTCTGGCGCATGGCCGCCACCGGCGCCTTCGGTGTGGTAGGTGTGGATGGTGCGGCCCTTGAACGCGGCCAGGGTGGTTTCCACGAAACCCGATTCGTTGAGGGTGTCGGTATGGATCGCCACCTGCACGTCGTACTGGTCGGCCACGCTCAGGCAGTTGTCGATGGCTGCCGGCGTAGTGCCCCAGTCTTCGTGCAGCTTCAGGCCGATGGCACCGGCCTTGACTTGCTCGATCAATGGCTCTGGCAGGCTGGCGTTGCCCTTGCCGGTGAAGCCGATGTTCATGGGGAAAGCGTCGGCGGCCTGGAGCATGCGCGCCAGGTGCCACGGCCCGGAGGTACAGGTGGTGGCATTGGTCCCGGTGGCCGGGCCCGTACCGCCGCCGATCATGGTGGTGACACCGCTCATCAAGGCTTCTTCGATCTGCTGCGGGCAGATGAAGTGAATGTGGGTGTCGATACCGCCGGCGGTGAGGATCATGCCTTCACCGGCGATCACTTCGGTGCTGGCGCCAATGGCGATGGTCACATCGGGCTGGATGTCCGGGTTACCGGCCTTGCCGATGGCTTTGATGCGCCCGTCCTTGAGACCGACATCGGCCTTGACGATGCCCCAGTGATCGATGATCAGCGCGTTGGTGATCAGCGTGTCGACGACCTCGGCGGCCAGCAGCTGGCTCTGGCCCATGCCGTCGCGAATCACTTTGCCGCCGCCGAATTTCACTTCTTCGCCATAGGTGGTGAAGTCCTTTTCCACCTCGATCCACAGTTCGGTGTCGGCCAGGCGGACCTTGTCGCCGACGGTGGGGCCGAACATGTCGGCGTAGGCTTGTCTCGAAATCTTCATGTGCTTGCCTTGGAATTCAATTGAATGTGGAAACCGTTCGCTTCGCTCACTCATCGCGAGCAGGCTCGCTCCCACAGTTGATCGCATTCCCCTGTGGGAGCGAGCCTGCTCGCGATGGGGCCGGTGCTGGCACCCTATGACTTACAGGTCGCCCATCACCCGCCCGGCAAACCCGAACACCCGGCGATGCCCCGCCAAATCCACCAGTTCCACCTCGCGGCTCTGGCCCGGTTCGAAGCGCACCGCGGTGCCGGCCGGAATGTTCAGGCGCATGCCACGGCTGGCGGCGCGGTCGAAGGTCAGGGCGTCGTTGGTTTCGAAAAAGTGATAGTGCGAGCCGACCTGGATCGGCCGGTCGCCGCTGTTGGCGACGTTCAGGGTGAGGGTGCGGCGACCGACGTTGAGTTCGATGTCGCCGGGCTGGACCTGGTATTGGCCTGGAATCATTGCGGTTGCCCCAAAGTCTTGTAGTAAATGGCGGTCGGGGTGTACGTCCCGTCCGGGCTCTGGCAGTAGTCGGGCAGTTCACCGACGCGGGTGTAGCCCATGGCGCGGTAGAATGCCTCGGCCTCGGAACCAGCCTCCGTGTCGAGGTACAACAGGCCGCGCTTGTGCTGGCGGGCGCCGAGTTCCAGGGCGCTCATCAATTGCTGGCCCAGGCCGCGGCGGCGAGCCTCGCCGCGCACCAGCAGCTTTTGCACTTCGGCACGGTTGAGACCGTTGGGTTTCTGGCACAGGGCAAGTTGGACGCTGGCCTGCACCTGTTCATCCTTGACCACCACCCACAGCAGCAAGTGGCCCTGGTTGAGACTGGCCTGAACCTCATCGAAATAGGCGCGTGCCTGGACCGCATCGAGATCGGCCATGAACCCCACGCTGGCGCCATAGCCGACAGCGTCGAGCAACAGATCGATCAGGCCCTGGCGATAATGTGCAAAGCTCTCGGCGTGGACTCGACGCAACTGGGCGGGGTTCATAGGCATCACTCCTTGTCGACGGCAGGCGGTAGCGCCCCTGGGTTGAGGATCAACTGCATGAAAGTCAGGTCCAGCCAGCGGCCGAATTTGGTGCCCACCTGGGGCATCTGCCCGGTGGTGATGAAACCGGCCCGCTCGTGCAGGCGAATCGAGGCGGCGTTGCCGCTTTCGATGGCCGCGACCATGACGTGTTTGCCGCACGCCCTGGCGCGCTCGATCAGGGCCGTCATCAACAGTGAGCCCAGGCCGTTGCCGCGTTGGTCATCACGTACGTACACCGAATGCTCCACGGTGTGCCGGAAACCATCGAAGGGTCGCCAGTCGCCGAACGAGGCATAGCCGAGGACGTTATCCTCGTCATCGACCACCACCAGCACTGGATAGCCTTGCGATTGCCGGGCGCTGAACCATGCCTGGCGATTGCCCAGGTCCACGGCCTGTTCGTTCCAGATCGCCGTGGTGTTCAGCACCGCGTCGTTGTAGATGTCACGGATCGCTGGCAAGTCGGCGTGGCGGGCGTCTCGAATGTCATAGGTCATGGTGCGGCCTCACGCGATCGGCTGGTGGACAGTGACCAGTTTGGTGCCGTCGGGAAACGTCGCCTCGACCTGGATCTCCGGGATCATTTCCGGGATGCCCTCCATTACCTGTTCGCGGGTCAACAGCGTGGTGCCGTAATGCATCAGTTCGGCCACGGTCTGGCCGTCGCGGGCGCCTTCGAGCAGGGCGGCGGAAATATAGGCCATCGCCTCCGGGTAGTTGAGCTTCAAGCCGCGAGCCAACCGCCGCTCGGCGACGAGGCCGGCGGTGAAGATCAGCAGCTTGTCTTTTTCGCGTGGGGTCAGGTCCATGTGCAATCCATAAGGGCGGATAAAAAATTCTTGCTGTAAACACAGATCTCCTTGTGGGAGATCCTTTGTGGGAGCGAGCTTGCTCGCGATAGCGGTGTGTCAGTCGACATTAATGTTGAATGTTCCATCGCCATCGCGAGCAAGCTCGCTCCCACAGGAAAGCAGATTCATGTACTCCAGATTCTGGGCGGCATGGCCTCTCTTCCAAGCAATGCAGGCCTGAGCAAACGCCACAATTCAATCAACCAACCCCGCGCCAGCAGCGCCTCGCTCGCCAGACACCGGGCCACGATCAGGCCGGGCAATTGAGTCAGGTCGCCGCGCACGTCATGGCCCAGAGATCGGCACTGTTCCAGCAACGCACTATCGATTTCCCCGGTCACCAACAACGTGGCAAACACCGGATCGCCGCCCAGTCCGATGGGCGAGTCGAGCAATCCGTCACCGCCCACAATGCGCTGGCGTTCATGCCAGAGCAACTGCCCGTCGCGGCGGATGTCCAGCCGCGACTGGAAGTGCCCCAGGTCAAATCGTTCACCGCTGGCCGGCCGGCCGAGGGCCACCATGTCCCAGTAGAACAGGCGCCCGTCACCCTGCAGGTCGATGCTGGTGCTGAGTTCGGCCTGGGCGGCGCTGAAGACGATGGTTTCCTGGGGCAGCCATTCCAGGGTCGCCCCCGCGGCCACGCTCAGGTTCAGTTGCTGATAGGCCGGGCCGGCGGCGCGATACCACTTGGCCGCGCCGGGACTGGTCAACTGCGCCCAGGCAGTGGGGCCGACGTGGGCCGCGATGTCCAACCGATCACCGCCGGCAATCCCGCCGGGCGGGTGGACGATGATGTGTTGGCACACTTCGGGGCCCTCGGCGTACAGGTGTTTTTGCACCCGCAGCGGACCTTTGTGGCGGCGCTGCACCGGACGCGTGCAGTCACCGAACCGGGCATAACCCAGTTCCAGCTCGGCATGCCAGCTGGGGGTGAACAGGGCCGAAGGCGCCAGTAAGGAGACAGGTAGGTTCATGATTTCCGATTATCGTTAGAGCGCTACAGACTAGATCGTAACCAGCCCGCGCACACCCTCGGCTTCCATATTTTCTCCGCGCCCCTGCTGCACGATCTCGCCCCGGGACATCACCAGGTATTGATCGGCCAGCTCGGCGGCGAAGTCGTAGAACTGCTCCACCAGCAAAATCGCCATGTCGCCCCGGGCCGCCAGTTTCTTGATGACCACGCCGATCTCCTTGATCACCGACGGTTGAATGCCTTCGGTGGGCTCGTCGAGAATCAGCAGGCGCGGACGGCTGGCCAGGGCCCGGCCAATGGCAAGTTGCTGTTGCTGGCCACCGGACAGGTCACCGCCACGGCGTTGTTTCATTTGCAGCAGCACCGGGAACAATTCGTAAATGAACGCCGGCACCTCTTTGGCCTCGGCGGCGGGAAAACGCGACAGGCCCATCAGCAGGTTTTCTTCCACCGTCAGCCGTCCGAAAATCTCCCGGCCCTGAGGCACGTAGGCAATACCGGCGTGCACCCGTTGGTGCGGTTTGAAGGTGGTGATGGGTTTGCCTTCCCAGCTCACCGCCCCTTCCTTGGCCGGCAACAGGCCCATCAGGCATTTGAGCAGGGTGGTCTTGCCCACGCCGTTGCGGCCCAGCAGGCACGTCACCTCGCCGACCTTCACGTCGAATGACAGGCCGCGCAGGATGTGGCTACCGCCGTAGTATTGGTGCAGCTTGTCGACTTGCAGCATTTTCCAGATTCTCCTCGAACCCCTGTGGGAGCGAGCTTGCTCGCGATAGCGTCAGAACATTCAGAATGGATGCTGACTGACACACCGCCATCGCGAGCAGGCTCGCTCCCACATAAAAAGCAATTTTGCGCCTCAGCGCCCGAGATACACCTCGATCACCCGCTCATTGTCCTGCACCTGCGCTAGCGACCCTTCGGCCAGCACGCTGCCCTGGTGCAGCACGGTGACGTGGTCGGCAATCGCGCCGACGAAGCCCATGTCGTGTTCCACCACCATCAGCGAATGCTTGCCCGCCAGCGATTTGAACAGCTCGGCAGTGAACTCGGTTTCGGCGTCGGTCATGCCCGCCACTGGTTCGTCGAGCAGCAAGAGTTGTGGGTCCTGCACCAGCAGCATGCCGATCTCCAGAAACTGTTTCTGCCCGTGGGACAGCAACCCGGCGGCGCGATTGACCGACGTCGTGAGGCGGATGGTCTCCAGCACTTCGCTGATGCGCTCGTGTTGCTCGCCAGTGAGTTTGGCCCGCAGGCTGGCCCACACCGATTTGTCGGTTTTCAGCGCCAGCTCCAGGTTCTCGAACACGCTCAAGGCTTCGAACACCGTGGGTTTCTGGAATTTGCGACCGATGCCGGCCTGGGCGATCTGCACTTCGCTCATGCTCGTCAGGTCCAGCGTTTCACCGAACCAGGCCTTGCCGTGGCTGGGCCGGGTCTTGCCGGTGATCACGTCCATCAGCGTGGTCTTGCCCGCGCCGTTGGGGCCGATGATGCAGCGCAATTCGCCGACGCCGATGTACAGGTTCAGAGCGTTCAGGGCCTTGAAACCGTCGAAACTGACGCTGATGTCTTCCAGGGTCAGGATGGTGCCGTGACGGGTGTTCAGGCCCTTGCCGGCGGCCTGACCGAGGCCGATGGCGTCGCGACTGCTGCCTTGGTCTTTGTTGGGATCCAGTATGGGTTCGAGCATGAAATCGGCTGTGGGTGTGATTCGCATCATTCGCCCCTTTTCTTGAGTAGCCCGATCACACCCTTGGGCAGATACAGGGTCACAACGATGAACAGCGCGCCGAGGAAGAACAGCCAGTACTCGGGAAAGGCCACGGTGAACCAGCTCTTCATGCCGTTGACCACACCGGCCCCCAGCAGCGGCCCGATCAGCGTGCCGCGCCCGCCGAGGGCCACCCACACGGCGGCCTCGATGGAGTTGGTCGGCGACATTTCGCTGGGGTTGATAATGCCCACCTGCGGCACATACAACGCCCCGGCCAGGCCGCACAACACCGCGCTCAATACCCAGACGAACAGCTTGAAGCCACGGGGATCGTAGCCGCAGAACATCAGGCGGTTTTCCGCGTCGCGCAGGGCGGTCAGCACTCGGCCGAACTTGCTGCGGGCCAGGCGCCAGCCGATGAACAGGCTCGCCACCAAGAGCAGCACCGTGGCCAGGAACAGCACCGCTCGGGTGCCCGGCTCGGTGATGCCAAAGCCCAGGATCGAGCGAAAGTTGGTGAAGCCGTTGTTGCCGCCAAACCCGGTTTCGTTGCGGAAAAACAGCAGCATCCCGGCAAACGTCAGGGCCTGGGTCATGATCGAGAAATACACGCCCTTGATCCGCGAGCGGAAGGCGAAGAAGCCGAACACCAGCGCCAGCAACCCCGGTGCCAGCACCACCAGGCACATGGCCCAGACAAAGCTGTCGGTGCCGCTCCAGTACCAGGGCAATTCGCTCCACGACAGAAAGGTCATGAACGCCGGCAAGCCGTCACCGGCGGCCTGGCGCATCAGGTACATGCCCATGGCATAGCCGCCCAGGGCGAAGAACAGACCGTGGCCCAGGGAGAGCAGGCCGGCGTAGCCCCAGACCAGGTCCAGGGCGAGGGCGACGATGGCGTAGCAGAGAATCTTGCCCACCAGGGTCAGGGTGTAAGCCGAGACATGCAGCGGGTTATCCACCGCCAACAGCGACAGCAGCGGCAGGCTCAACAGCACTGCCAGGATCACCACGCCGACGGCGAGGGTGACTTTCGGGCCGGCCTTTTGCGCGGCCGTGAGCATCAGGGGCTGGTTCATCAGTCGATTACCCGTCCTTTGAGCGCGAAGAGGCCTTGCGGACGCTTCTGGATGAACAGAATGATCAGCGCGAGGATCAGGATCTTGCCGAGCACGGCGCCGATCTGCGGTTCAAGAATCTTGTTGGCGATGCCCAGCCCGAACGCGGCGAACACACTGCCGGCCAACTGACCGACGCCACCGAGCACCACCACCAGGAACGAGTCGATGATGTAGCTCTGGCCCAGGTCCGGGCCGACGTTGCCGATCTGGCTCAGGGCCACGCCGCCAAGCCCGGCGATGCCCGAGCCGAGGCCGAAGGCGAGCATGTCCACGCGGCCGGTGGGCACGCCGCAGCAAGCGGCCATGTTGCGGTTCTGGGTCACCGCGCGCACGTTCAGGCCCAGGCGGGTCTTGTTCAGCAACAGCCAGGTCAGCGCCACCACGAACAGGGCGAAGGCGATGATCACGATGCGGTTGTAGGGCAGTACGAGATTCGGCAGTACCTGGATGCCGCCGGACAGCCAGGCCGGGTTGGCGACTTCAACGTTCTGCGCGCCGAACACCAGGCGCACCAGTTGGATCAGCATCAGGCTGATGCCCCAGGTGGCGAGCAGGGTTTCCAATGGCCTTCCGTAGAGATGGCGAATCACCGTGCGCTCCAAAGCCATACCGATGGCGGCGGTGATGAAAAACGCCACCGGCAGGGCGATCAACGGGTAGAACTCGATGGCATTCGGGGCGAAGCGCTGGAACAGCATCTGCACCACGTAGGTGGAATAGGCCCCCAACATGAGCATCTCGCCGTGGGCCATGTTGATCACCCCCAGCAGGCCGAAGGTGATTGCCAGGCCCAGGGCGGCCAGGAGCAGGATCGAGCCCAGGGACATGCCGCTGAAGGCCTGGCCCAGCAATTCACCGATCAGCAGCTTGCGCTTGACCTGGCCGAGGCTGGTTTCGGCGGCGGTGCGTACCGTGGCGTCGGTTTCAACGCCGGGTTCGAGCAGGCCTTCGAGGCGGGTGCGGGCCAACGGATCGCCGGTTTCTCCCAATAGCCGCACGGCAGCCAGGCGAACCGACGGGTTGGGGTCCACCAGTTGCAGGTTCGCCAACGCCAGGCTCAGGGCTGCATGCACGTCTTCGTCCTGCTCGCCGGCCAGTTGCCGATCGAGAAACGCCAGTTGGGCCGGGCGGGCGCTTTTTTGCAGTTGTTGGGCGGCGCTCAGGCGCACGCTGGCGTCGGCGGCCAATAGTTGATGGCTGGCCAGGGCGGTTTCAATCAACCCTCGCAAGCGGTTGTTCAGGCGCAGGGTCTTGGGCTGGCCGTCGACGGTCAACTGGCCTTGTTGCAAGGCGTTGATCAGTTCGACACGCTCAGGTTCCGGTTGCGCGGCCCAGGTTTCCAGCAGCGTGGCTTGCTGGGGCGGCTTGGCGGCGAGGAAATCTTCGGCATCACCGGCGTGGGCCTCCAGTGGCAACAGCAGCACCAGGGCGAGGATGAGGCGGTAGAGGGCGGTGGGCATATGCTTGGCCTTGCGTGTTTGATCGTTCCCACGCTCCGCGTGGGAACGCAGCCCGGGACGCTCCGCGTCCCATGGTGGACGCAGAGCGTCCGGTGAGGCATTCCCACGCAGAGCGTGGGAACGATCAGCAGGGTTAGGGGCTTCTTCCCGGGCTCAGTTGCTCTTCACCGCATAGTCAGGCTTCTTGTCGTTGCCTTCGATGAACGGGCTCCACGGCTGGGCGCGGATCGGGCCCTCGGTCTGCCAGACCACGTTGAACTGACCGTCGGCCTGGATCTCGCCGATCATCACCGGCTTGTGCAGGTGGTGGTTGGTCTTGTCCATGGTCAGGGTGTAGCCCGACGGTGCGTCGAAGGTCTGGCCGGCCAGGGCTTCGCGGACTTTGTCGACGTCGGTGGACTTGGCTTTTTCAACCGCTTGCGCCCACATATGGATGCCCACGTAGGTGGCTTCCATCGGGTCGTTGGTCACGGCTTTGTCGGCGCCCGGCAGGTTCTTGGCTTTGGCGTAGGCCTTCCAGGCGTCGACGAATTTCTTGTTCGCCGGGTTTTCCACGGACTCGAAGTAGTTCCACGCCGCCAGGTTACCCACCAGCGGCTTGGTGTCGATGCCGCGCAGCTCTTCTTCGCCCACCGAGAACGCCACCACTGGTACGTCGGTGGCTTTCAGGCCCTGGTTCGCCAGTTCTTTATAGAACGGCACGTTGGAGTCGCCGTTGACCGTGGAGATGACCGCGGTCTTGCCGCCGGCCGAGAACTTTTTGATGTTGGCCACGATGGTCTGGTAGTCGCTGTGGCCGAACGGGGTGTAGACCTCTTCGATGTCCTTGTCTGCCACACCTTTGGAATGCAGGAACGAACGCAGGATCTTGTTGGTGGTGCGCGGGTAGACGTAGTCGGTGCCCAGCAGGAAGTAGCGCTTGGCACTGCCGCCTTCTTCGCTCATCAGGTATTCCACCGCCGGAATGGCCTGCTGGTTCGGCGCCGCGCCGGTGTAGAAGACGTTCGGCGACATCTCTTCGCCTTCGTATTGCACCGGGTAGAACAGCAGGCCGTTGAGCTCTTCGAACACCGGCAACACGGATTTGCGCGACACCGACGTCCAGCAGCCGAACACCACCGCGACCTTGTCCTGGGTCAGCAATTGACGGCCTTTTTCGGCGAACAGCGGCCAGTTCGAGGCCGGGTCCACGACCACCGCTTCGAGCTGCTTGCCGTTGACCCCACCTTTGGCGTTGATCTCGTCGATGGTCATCAGCGCCATGTCCTTGAGGGACGTCTCGGAGATCGCCATGGTGCCGGACAATGAATGCAAGATGCCGACCTTGATGGTTTCGGCGGCCTGGACGGTCCAGGCCATGCCCATCGCGGCAATGCTTGCCGAGAGTGTAAAAGCCTTGATCAAGCTACGACGCTTCATTGTGCGATCTCCGTGCAATTATGAGTTTTTTTCGATGGCAGATGCGGACGCTGAAGGGGCTTTTGCAAGGGGTGTGCCCGGTTGAGCAAAGGCATTGAGAATGCGGGGTTGGCGCGCTGGGGTAAAAGTGCGAATGCACCACTAGCGACCGCGGCCTAGGCGCTGGTGCGATCAGATGCGCCACATTGGGGCGAAGGCTTGCAGTTCCCCTGTTATTTGCAAGTCAGGGAAACAGGGGTGGATTCAGCGACGGCGCATCAGGCCGATGAAGAACAGGCCACCGATAGCGGCAGTGGCGACGCCAATGGGCAAGTCCTCCGGTGCGATCAGGGTCCGGGCCGCCACATCCACCCACACCAGGAACAGGCTGCCCAGCAGAACACACGCAGGCAGCAGCCGACGGTGTTCGGCACCCACCAGGCGCCTGGCAATGTGCGGCACCATCAGCCCGACAAAACCGATCGAGCCGCTGATGGACACCAGCACGCCGGTCATCAGCGAGGCGATCAGGAAAATCCACAACCTCACCTTCGCCGCGTTCAGGCCCAGGGTCACGGCGGTCTGTTCGCCCGCCATCAGTGCATTCAGCGGCCGGGCCATGCCCAGCAGCAATCCCAGCCCCAGCAACACACTGGCCGCCGGCACCGCCAGCAATTCCCAGCGCGCCAGGCCCAGGCCGCCGAGCATCCAGAACATCACTGCGGAACTGGCGCGATGGTCACCCAGAAACAGCAAGAGGTTGGCCGCCGCCATCATCACGAATGACACCGCCACGCCGCACAGCAACAAGCGATCGCTTTCCAGACGGCCTTGGCGGCTGGCGATGGCCAGTACCAGCAACATGCTCAACAATGCGCCGATAAATGCGGCCAGCGGCAGGGTCAGCAGACCAATGATCTCACCGACATGCAGCACCACAATGACCGCACCCAGGGTCGCGCCGGACGTGACGCCCAGCAGGTGCGGGTCGGCCAGGGGGTTGCGCGTCACCGCTTGCAGGACCGCACCGATCAACGCCAGCCCCGCGCCCACCAAGGCACCGAGCAGCAGGCGCGGGACGCGGATCAGCCAAACGATATGTTCCTGGCCGGGCGACCAATACACGTCACCCACACCGAAAGCCTTGTTCAGCAGGATGTCCCAGACCACAGCCACCGGCACCCGCGCCGGACCGAACCCCAGGGACACCACGCACGACACCAGCATCAGTGCACCGAGGCACACCAGCAACGCGCCATAGCGACGATTGCTCATGGACGGTGAAAACCCTTTGCCAGGGTTTGCACCGCTAATACGTTATCGATACCCGGCGTGGCCTGAACGTAAGGGATCACGATGAAGCGCCGGTGCTTGATCGCATCCACCGATTGCAGGGCCGGGTTGTTCAGCAGGAATTGCTGCTTCTGCTCGGCGCTGACTTCGCCGTAATCGACAATCACGATCACTTCGGGGTTGCGCTCGACCACGTTCTCCCAGCTCACCCGGGTCCAACTGGTCTGCACGTCATCAAGAATGTTGCGCCCGCCGGCCGCATCGATCAGGGCCTGTGGCATGCCGAGACGGCCGGAGGTCATGGCGCGGTCTTCGCCACTGTCGTACAGGAACACTCGGGGCTGATCAGCAGGCAACTGCTTGCGCACTTGCGTCACCTGGGCCTGCATCGAGGCGATCAACTCATTGGCGCGATCCTGCACATCGAAAATCCTTCCCAGGTTGCGCAGGTCGTTATAGGTGTCTTCCAGGGTGGCCGGCGGGCGTTTCATCACGAACGCGCAGGATTCGGTCAACTCGTACACATTGATGCCCAGCGGTTGCAGGGTTTGCGGCGTCAGGTCGCCGCCCACCCGCATGCCGTAGTCCCAGCCGGCAAAGAAGAAATCCACGTTGGCATTGAGCAGGGTTTCCACCGACGGGTATTTGGCCGCCAGCTCCGGCAGGCCATCGAGGATTTTCTCCATGTCGGGCGTCACGGACTTCCAGCCGCTGATGCCGCTGTAGCCCACCATGCGCGACTTGAGCCCCAGGGCGAGCATCATCTGGGTCATGTTGATGTCATGGCTGACGGCGTGTTTCGGCGCTTGGTTGAAGGTGACTTCGCGATTGCAGCTTTGGATCGTCAATGGGTAGCGGGTGGCCTCGGCCAAAGCATGTGCACTGCCGAGCAGCAGCGGCAGAAGCAGCAGGGAACGCAAGATCATGGTTGGGTTATCCAGGTGATTCGGGGGTGGGCGGCCAAGGGGTGTTCGTCAATCAGCGCCTGCACACCAAAGACGTCGCGCAATAGCGTGACCGTCAGCACTTCCTTGGGCGTGCCGCTGGCGACGATGTGTCCGTGGTCGATGACGTAGAGCCGATCACAGAACGCAGCGGCCAGATTCAGGTCGTGGATGCTGGCGAGGGTGCCGATCCCCAGGCGTTTGATCAGTTGCAGCAGTTGGAGTTGATAACGCGGGTCGAGGTGATTGGTCGGCTCATCGAGGATCAGCACCTGCGGCTGCTGCGCCAGGGCGCGAGCCAGGATCACCCGTTGCTTTTCCCCGCCCGAGAGTGTGGCGAAAGCATGGTCGCCGAAACCTTGCAGCCCCACCGATTCCAGTGACTGGCTGACCAGGCTCAGGTCTCGCTGATTGTCGCCATCGAACAGGCCTTTGTGTGGCGTGCGCCCCATGGCGACCACTTCCTGGACCGTCAGACCGAAGGCGTCGGGAAACTCTTGCAACACCACAGCGATGCGTTGGGCGCACCAGCGCGAGGACTGTTTCCAGACGTTGTGATGGTCAAGTTTCACCTCGCCCGCCTCCGGCTGACTGAACCGATAGGCGCAGCGCAACAGACTGGTCTTGCCGCTGCCATTGGGCCCGATCAACCCGACAAACTCCCCGGCACCCACCTGCAACGTGGCGTCACGCAGCTGGAACTGATGATGGCAGTGGCCATGGCCCAGGGGTGTCCAGGCGAGGTGGGAGAGGGTTAGTGCGGTCATGCAGCTACTCAAATGGTTGGATCGAGACACAGCCCCCTGTGGGAGCGAGCCTGCTCGCGATAGCGCTGGATCAGCCTGCGCAGAGGTGGCTGACAGACCGCTATCGCGAGCAGGCTCGCTCCCACAGGAACACCGTGTTCACAATTCGCAAGGCGGGCGCGATTGTAGAGGTTTCGCGCCGTCTTTCGTTAACGCACTGTCTTCAACTTGAAGATGAAACCACCTCAGGCTGGCGATTGAAACGGGTGACGAGCCGATCCAGCAACCACATCACCAGCAGCGACGCGCCCACCAGCGGAAACACCACCGCCAGGGCCAGCATGATGAACACCCCGGTCTTCCAGGTCGGCAAGTCGTGACGCAGCGCCGGTACGCCGAACTTGCCCTGGGGCCGACGCTTCCACCAGATCACCACGCCGCTGACGGCGCTGAGCAGGATCATCAGGCAAATCAGCAGCACGATGATCTGGTTCAGCGGGCCGAACATTTTGCCTTCGTGCAGCATCACGCCGGTTTCGGTGGCGCGGGCGACGACGCCGTAATGTTCCCAACGGACATCCGCCAGGACCTTGCCGGTGTACTGGTCCACGTGCAGGGTCGCGTCGTTGCGCGGGTCGTCGGCGAATACAGCGATGGTGAATACGCCGGTGGCGGTGGTCGGCAGGGTGATGCTGTAGCCATGTTCCACTTTGCGTTCGGTGGCGATGTCCTGCACCGCTTGCAGGCTTATGGTCGGCGCGGCGGGACCTTCATGGGCGCCGCCGTGGGCCATGTGTTCGGCATGGTCGCCGGACATCGGCATCGGGGTATTTTCCACGGCCCAGGGTACGGTCTGGCGGTGCGCATTGTTGAGGCTGCCGGCGGCGACGTCGGACTTGGGCATGTCGTTCCACATGGCAGCCGGGAAGCGGTTCCAGAGGTCAGCATATTGCTTGCCCCAGAAGCCGGTCCAGGTCATGCCGCTGAGCAGCATCACCAGCAGAAACGCCGCGCCCCAGAAGCCGACGACCCCATGCAGGTCGCGCCAGAACAAACGACCGCGAGCGCTCCAGCGTGGCCACAACACTCCGGCCGACGACTGCCCGCGAGGCCACCACAGGTACAGGCCCGACACCACCAGGACCACGCCCCAGCCGGCGGCCATTTCCACCAGTCGGTCACCCACGGTGCCGATCATCAACTCACCGTGGATGGCCCGGGCGATGGCTTGCAGGTTGTCCTTGGCGTCCTGTTCACCGAGGACATCGCCATGGTACGGGTCAATGAACACGTTAAGCTCGCGGCCCTTGTCGATCACCACGAATTGCGCACTGCGCTCGGCATTGATCGGCGGCAGGTACTGTTTGACCTGGCCTTCGGGGTAGGCCTGGCGGACCTGTTTGAGCAGGTCGTCCGCCGCCATCGTGTGATGGCCGGCCGGCACGTTCAGCAGGCTGCCGTACATCAGAGGGTCGAGTTGCGGCTTGAACAGGTAAATGATGCCGGTCAGGGCCAGCATCACCATGAACGGCGCCACGAACAGCCCGGCATAAAAATGCCAGCGCCAGGCCAGGTTGTAGAAGTTGGGTTTCGGTTGGCTCATTTTAGAAGCGCTCCGCAGGGCAAATGTGATCGTTATGTTTTTTGCGGTTGCTGCGCAACCGATCGCGGGCAAGCCTTGCTCCCACAGTACTTGTCAGTGCAGTGGGACAAGTTGTGCCCCTCAGCAATGAACTACCTGTGGGAGCAAGGCTTGCCCGCGATGCTTTCAGAAACTCATATCCACCTTGGTCCAGAGCGTGCGCCCCGGTTCGTTGATGGCTTGCGGGTCACTCGCCGGGTAGCCGAACCCGGCGTTGCCGGCCAGGTTCAGATGTTCGGCGTAGGCTTTGCCGAACAGGTTGTCGACGCCGCTGCTGACCTTCCAGTGTTTATTGATGCGGTAGGCACCGTTGAGGGAGAACACCCCGAACCCGGAACTCTTGCCGTAGTCCTTGCCCACCACGTTGCCCTTGTTCTCGTCGACACGGTTTTGCGCGGCCACCACGCGCCACAGGGCACCGGCGCTCCAGCGATCTTCGCTGTAGGTCAGGCCCAGACGGGCGTCGAGCGGCGGCATCTGTGCCAGAGCGCTGCCATCGCTGCTGTTTTTGCCCCAGGCGTAGGCCAATGTCGCATCGGCTTTCCAGCGCTCGGTCAGCTTGTAGGCCGCGCCCAGCTCACCGCCCATGATCCGTGCATCAATGTTCTCGGCCCGGGAGGTGGTGCCCATCATGCCGGGCGTGTAGTCGAACAGGATGTAGTCGCGCACCTGCCCGACATAACCCGACGCCCAGGCTTCGAGGGTTTCGGTTTTGTACTGCAGGCCGAAGTCGAGTTGGGTGGTTTTCTCCGGTTTGATCGAGTCGAAAGCATTCAGCGAACCGGCGGGGCCGGCGTTGGCCGAAAACAGCTCCCAGTAATCCGGGAAACGTTGCGCGTGGCCCAGGCCCGCATAGAGGGTAGTAGGGCTGTCGGCCAGATCGTGTTCGTAGCGTACGAAACCACTGGGCAGCGTGTCGGCGCGGGTTTGGTCGGCAGTGGGATTGGGCCGGACGGACATGCCGGAGCCGATGCTTTGGCGGTAATCCTTGGCCGAGGCGCGGTCGAGGCGGGCGCCGCTGACCAGCCGGTCGCGGTCGGCGGCGTACCAGGTCAACTCACTGAACACGCCGTAGTTATGAAAGTCGGCGTCCTTGGTGCGCGGCCGTTCCTTGTAGGTGTCGATGCCCATGCTGCTGCGTTGGCGATGCTCGTTGGTCTGGGCGTCCAGGCCACTGATCAATTGCACATCGGCCCAGCGCCAGGTGGCCTTGATGCGTGCGCCGAGGGTGCGGCGGTCGACGTTGGACGCCATGGGGCCGGCCATCATCCCGGTGCCGGACGGCGTGCGCAGCGTGTAGTTGTCCATCACATGGTCGGCGTAGTTGTAGTAGACCTGCGCTTCGAGCGTATCCAACACATCGCCCATGTTCGAACGCTCGAAACGCAAGCCCAGGCTTTCACGCTTGAACTGCGAGCCATCCATGCCACGTCCGGCGTAGCGTGCTTCACCGTCGCCCTTGCCAGCGGTCAGTTCCAGCAGGGTATCGGCATCCGGCGTCCAGCCCAGCGTCACGTCGCCGTTCCACTTGTCGTAGCGCGACGGCACCGTGTCGTTGTTGCCGTCACGATAATCGTCTGAATGAGCGGTGTTGCCGATCACCCGCACGTAACCCAAAGACCCGCCGGCGGCCGCATCCACGACCTTGTCGAAGCGCCCGTTGGAACCGGCCAGTACGCTGGCGTTGACCCCGGGTGCCCAGTTCGCCGAACTGCTCCGGCTCGCGTTCGAACAGCACGGTCCCGGCCGATGCACCAGGGCCCCAGAGCACGGTTTGCGGGCCCTTGATAACGGTGAGTTTGTCGTAGGTTTCCGGCGAAATATAGGACGTCGGCGCGTCCATCCGGCCCGGGCAAGCGCCCAGCAGCATGCTGCCATTGGTGAGAATGTTCAGCCGCGAGCCGAACATGCCCCGCAGTACCGGGTCGCCATTGGTGCCGCCGTTGCGCACCAGGGCGAAGCCGGGAATGGTCTTGAGATAATCGCCGCCGTCGCTGGCCGGCACCGGTTGGCGCGGATCCTTGGGGTTGGTGACCACGGTCAGGGGCGAGCTGGGAGCGACGGCGGTAATGACCGTCGGGCTCAGCTCTTCGATCTGAGCTTCGTGGTGAGCATGCTCGTCGGCCAGCGCACAGGGCGTGAGCAGCAGCAGGCCGCACAGTGCGGTGGCGGTGTAGCGAAAACGAACCCGTGGCTCGTTCGGGGAGCAGCGAACCTGGGCTGCGCCCAATGCGATGCCGGCAGAAAACCTGGACATGATGATTCCATCGAACAGACGTAAACGACACGGTCGGGCAACCTGGGGCTGTCTTTTGCGACCGGGTGAGGTAAGTGTCGGGGTCTACGCGACGAGGGGCGGTGCGCGGGTGCGGGCACCGGGGAAGAATGACGTTCGGGCATGGCCCAGGCGTGGTGAGGGGCTGGTGTAGGTGTGGGGTGGCGGGGTATCGAAGACGGCGAAGCTATGCCCCCCCGTCAGCGCAGGGCAATTGAACAGCAGGCTGCAATAACCACACTTTTCCCACAGTACGTGATGCTCGCTCTGGGGCGGGCAATGTTCGGCTTTCGCTGCTTCATGCTCGGCGTGAACGCCCGCCGACATGTCCATTTCCATGTTCATGGTCATGGACGAAGACATGCGCTGATCCATCGGCATCGACTGAGAAATCAGCGGACCGATAAAGATCATCAGCATGGCGAACAGGCTGATCCAGCTGCCGCGTGTCAGGCTCATCAGCTGACGGCGGGGCATGACCGACCTGGCGCGGGGCGTTCGCATGGGCAAAGGTGATCAGTGGGCGTGCGTTTGGGTTTTGCTGCTGTCGGGGGCTTTTTTCTGCACCGCGACATCGACCGTGACATCCCCTGCTTTTTCGAAATGCAGGGTCAGAGGGAAGCGTTTGCCGTCGCTGAGCAGGCTGCGATCCTCCAGCCCCAGCAGCATCACGTGATAAGCCATCGGAGCGAAGGTGACAGTCGCACCGGGGGCGATATCAACGACGGGCACCGCTTGCATTTTCATCAGGTCGTTTTGCATCACGTGTTCGTGGAGCTCGGCTTTGTCGGCAATCGGCGAATCGACGCTGAGCAGTTTGTCGGCGGTTGTGCCCTTGTTGTGAATCACGAAATACGCGGCCACGGTCGGCGCATTGGGCGGCAACTCCTGGGACCATGGATGAGCGATTTCAAGCTCGCCCGCTTTGTACTGGTGAGCTTGGGCGAAGCCGACGGGAAGCAGCAGGGCGGCCAGCAGGATAAGTCTGTTCAGCATGGGTCATTCTCCGGAACGATTCAGGGCGCAGGGGCATGCGGGAAGAATCAGGCCAGAGGTGAGGCGCGGGGATTGAGGCTCGGCCATTGCTGGCGCGGTGTGGGGCTGTCGAGCAGTGGGTGGGCAGCGCCGCGATGGGCCGGCTGAGCATTCAGGTACAACTGCGGCTCGTGCCCGGTGAGCGCCACCAAGGGCGGCGACCCCGCACAGCACCAGCAATGCTGCATCGTCGAGTGATCGTCGTTCTGCGGCGTGCTCTGCTCGAACTTGCCCAGGGAAATCGCCACCAGTTTCGTTCCGCTGGAAGAGCAGAAACTGCCCCACAGCAATTGCTCGGCTGGCGACTGGGCCTGTGCCATCGCACCACCGCTGCCGGAAAGCGGCATGGCAAGCATGTTGAACAGCACTGCGAAGCAGGCGATCCAGGCAAATGCAAGCCGTTGTCGGGACATGGGGCAATCCGCTCGATGGTCGATCAGGTGGCGGTATTTAGCCTGATCGGGGTTGATAAGTAAAAAGAGCACGTGCGGTGTAGGGTCGCAGGGCTTGGGTTAACAGTAGCAACAGATCTTCAAGGGAGTGCTTTTATGGCAAGGGATTTTGATCATCTCCGGCTCTGCGTTCAAAAGCAGAGTAGGGGCTTCATCATGTGTTTATAGCTTCGTGTCAGGGCCATAGCATTCCTTTGAAAATCTAGGGGTGTGCGCACTCTTTGTGGCGAGGGGATTTATCCCCGTTGGGGCGCGAAGCGGCCCTGGGTGCAGGGGACTGTCAGACCAAATGCCGAAGCCCCTGCAGCACCTCACCCACCGTCCCAAACTCCCGATCCACCCCCGGCAACACCGGCCGCTTCAACACCAACACCGGCAGCCCCCGCTCCCGCGCTACTTCCAGCTTCGGCTCGGTGGCCGTGCTGCCGCTGTTCTTGCTGATCAGCACATCGATCCGCCGCCGTTCGAACAGTTCGCGCTCACCGTCAATATGAAACGGTCCACGGGCACCTATGACTTCGCAGCGCTCATTACCGGGGTAAACCTCCAGGGCCCGCAGGGTCCAGAATTGCTCGGGCGGGATTTCGTGCAGGTGTTGCAGCGGCTCGCGGCCAAGGGTGAAGAGGGGGCGGTGGAACGGCAGCAGGGCCTGGATCAGTTCGGCCCAGTCGGCCACTTCGCGCCAGTCATCCCCGGCCTGGGGTTGCCATGCCGGACGGCGCAGGGCCCAGCAGGGAATGCCGCAAGCGCGGGCTGCGTGGGCGGCGTTGTGGCTGATCTGTGCGGCGTAGGGGTGGGTCGCATCCAGCAACAGGTCGATGCTTTGGTCACGAATGAATTGCGTCAGCCCTTCGGCGCCGCCGTAGCCGCCGACGCGCACCTGACAGGTCAGGTCGGTGGGAACGCGGCCGATCCCCGCCAGGCTGTAGAGGTGTGTTGGGCCCAGGGTGCGGGCGATGGCCAGGGCTTCGGTGACACCCCCCAGCAGCAGGATGCGTTTCATTTGAAAGCTCCGGCGTGACCGACGACGCCGCCCTGGCGGTCGATGGCGAAGACTTCGACCTGGACCTGGGCTGGTACGATGCCGCGAGCGAAGGCCAAGGCGTGTTCGCAGACTGCGTCGCCGAGGGCGATGCCAGCGGCGCTGGCCATCGCCAGGGCTTGCTGGCTGGTGTTGGCCTGGCGAATGCCTTGCTGCAATGCCTCATCGGCACCGATGGCGGCTGCCCATTGCGCCAGTTGTGGCAGGTCGATACTTGAATGACGGCTGTGCAGGTCCATGTGACCGGCGGCCAATTTGCTGATTTTGCCAAAGCCGCCACAGAGGCTGAGCTTCTCCACGGGCACCTTTCGCACATGCTTGAGCACCGCCCCGACAAAATCGCCCATTTCGATCAGGGCGATTTCCGGCAGGTTGTAGACCCGGCGCATGGTGTCTTCGCTGGCGTTGCCGGTGCAGGCGGCGATGTGCAGGTAACCGTTGGTTTTCGCCACGTCGATGCCCTGGTGGATCGAGGCAATGTAGGCCGCGCAGGAGAATGGTCGGACGATGCCGCTGGTGCCGAGGATCGACAGGCCGCCGAGGATCCCCAGCCGGGGATTCATGGTTTTCAGCGCCAGCGCTTCGCCGCCCTCAACGTTGACCGTGACCTCGAAGCCGCCGGCATACCCGGCTTGCTCGGCCAGCCGTCCCAGGTGGTCGCCGATCATTTTACGTGGTACCGGATTGATCGCCGGCTCACCGACGTCCAATACCAATCCTGGCCGCGTCACGGTGCCCACGCCACGCCCGGCAATGAAGCGCACCCCAGGCTCGGCTGTCAGCCGCACTTGGGAAAATAGCAGCGCGCCGTGGGTCACGTCCGGGTCATCGCCGGCGTCCTTGATCGTCCCGGCTTCGGCGCCTTGCTCGGTCAGGCGGCAGAATTCCAGGCGCATCTGCACGTGCTTGCCTTTGGGCAGCACGATCTCCACGGCATCGGCCTGGATGCCGCAAAGCAGCAGCCGGGCGGCCGCCAGACTGGTGGCGGTGGCGCAACTGCCGGTGGTCAGGCCGCTGCGCAGGGGCGCGGGTTGTTCGGCGGTTTCGTCACGCATCGAAGGGTTTGACCAGGTCGAGCAAGGTGATTGGCAATGCCTGGCGCCAGGTGTCGAACTCGCCCAATGGCTGGGCCTGGGCGATGTGGATACGGGTCAGTTCGCCGCCATGAAGTTCGCGCCAGTTCATCAGCGTCATCTCGCTCTGCAGCGTCACGGCGTTGGCCACCAGCCGTCCGCCGGGCTTGAGTCGAGCCCAGCAAGCGTCGAGCACGCCCTCGCGGGTTACGCCGCCGCCGATGAATACCGCGTCCGGCGGCTCCAGTCCTTCCAGAGCCTGCGGTGCCCGCCCGCGGATCAGTTGCAGACCGGGCACGCCTAGGGTGTCGCGGTTTCGTTCGATCAACCCTTGGCGGCCTTCGTCGGCCTCGATGGCCAGGGCTCGGCAACTGGGGTGGGCGCGCATCCATTCGATACCGATGGAGCCGCTGCCCGCCCCCACATCCCAGAGCAATTCACCGGGCATCGGGGCCAGACGGGCGAGGGTAATGGCGCGCACGTCACGTTTGGTGAGCTGGCCGTCATGTTCAAACGCAGTGTCCGGCAAACCGGCCAGGCGCGACAGGCGTAACGCCGAGGGTTCGGCGCGGCATTCGACGGCGATCAGGTTCAGGTCCGCGACGGTGGGATCGGACCATTGTGCCGCAGAGCTTTCGATCCGCCGTTCGGCGGCGCCGCCCAGATGTTCGAGCACGGTCATGGGGCTGGGGCCGAAGCCGCGCTCGCGAAGTAGCGCCGCCACGGCGGCAGGACTGTGGCGGTCGTTGCTCAGCAGCAACAGCCGGACGCCTGTGGATAAGTGAGCGCTGAGTGCCGCCAGGGGCCGTGCCACCAGCGACAGGGTGACCACCTCCTGCAAGGGCCAACCCATGCGGGCCGCCGCCAGCGAACAGGACGATGGCGCTGGAATGACCCGCATCTGCTCGCCAGGCAGGTGTTTGGCGAGGCTGGCGCCTACGCCATAGAACATGGGATCGCCGCTGGCCAGCACGCACACGGGGTCTCCGCGCCGTGCCAGCAGCGGTTCGAGGGAAAATGGACTGGGCCACAGCTCCCGTTCACCGCGGATGCACAGCGGCAATAGCGCCAACTGGCGCTCACTGCCCAGAATACGCGAGGCCTGCAGCAAAGCGTGGCGAGCCGCTCGGCCCAGGCCCTTGAAGCCGTCTTCACCGATGCCCACTACGGTCAGCCAGGGGGTCATCTCTGTTCCTCGAATGGATAGGTTTGATCGGCGGGCTTGTTGCGCACGCGAACCGGGCCGCCATCATACCGTGCGCCTTCGGTTATGGCGTGGGCCGTTGGGAGCCTGCCGGCGTGCGGCACCGATTCAGACAGACCGCCATCGCGAGCAGGCTCGCTCCCACAGTTTTGATTGGGGGAGGCACAAGGTCTGTGTTTGCCACAGGTCCCCTGTGGGAGCGAGCTTGCTCGCGATGGCGCCGGCACATTCAACATCACCTTCTCAAGCAGGCAGCCGATTCATCGGTAGACGTATTTGAGGATATAGGCATACAGATCGTTGTAGACCGAGTCGGGTACGTGTTCAGCATGGGGCTTGGTCTTGAGCAGTGTCAGGTGGCACTCCTTTACCATTTCTTCGCGGTCGCCGATGAGGTGGAGGCGGTTGTTGGTGATGATCTCGAAGGCATTTGCATACACCACCTTCGGTCCCGCGATGAGCAAAGTCCCGTCCGGATCGAGGGTATAGGTGCTTTGGGTGCGCAGGATCCGTTCCTTCAAAGGGCCGAACCCGCGCTCGTACAAGTATATCTGCGAGCCGCTGACTGCTTTGGCCGTCGTCTCGATAGCCAGCAGGGTCGGCTGGGCGTTGCCCAGGCTGGCATTGAGCGCCGATAGCGTGACGAACCTTTCCAGCTCCTGTTTTTCCAGGCTTCTGAGGGCTCTTTTGATACTCGATAGATGAGCGAACTCTTTTTTGCAGGCGATGATGTGAGTTTCCAGCTGATAGCCCGCTGCCGCGGCCATCGCCGGGAAGGCCGCGAAATCGATGCTGTCGAACGCGCATTCCATGATGATGTTGTATTTTTTCCTGAACGCCTCTGCGAAGATTTTCGAGCAAACCTCTCGAACAAAGGCCTCTGTATGCTCATAAGTATGCAGCACACCGTGTTTGATCATTTCGGCGTAGTGAGGGTGTTTTTCCCGGTACTCGGGCAGGTACAGGCGCACATGATTGTCGTAGCGTTGGGAGGGCAGGAGGCTTTTTTCCAGCAGATAGGTTTTACCCGATCCCTGCGATCCGGCGACGATCAGCATTTTGGGGACGGACTCGACCGTAATGCCATTGAACAGCGTGTCGGTGATTCCGGTGAATGCGGTCGTGACCTGTTCCGGGGTGTAGGCGTAATTCGATGCGTGTGGCATATCCTGATGTCCTTATCAAAGATTCCCATGAAGTGAAGTGAGTGGCTGCCCTTTGAATAAAGCGGGGTTTTGCGGCTTGTTCAAATGAGCATGTGTTCCAAGATATGTGCCTGTTTTTAAGGTAAAAATCCCTACATGGAAGGCGCCGGAAACTTACGTCAGCGTGCCTGACACCGAACCCCTTTGGCGGGCTTGCTCGCGAAGGCGTTGGCACATTCAACATCACCCTTTCAGGTGGACCGCTATCGCGAACAGGCTCGCTCCCCCCGTTTTGTGGCCGTGATCGGCTCCCTGGCGCAGCGCGATGCCCGCAATCCGACCAGCAAGCTTTTCATGCCCCCCGGCAAAGCAGGCATAATGGCGGGCCTTCGCCGTTGCGGCGTGCCTTATCGACCGGTTTGCCCTTGAACGAACGTCCATCATCCAGCGTCATACGCCCCTCGGGTTGTCCGGGGTTGCTGCGTGTCGTCCAGGCGCTGGACGGAGGGATCTGCCGGATCAAGCTCGACGGTGGTTCCATCCAGGCGGATCAGGCCGACGCCGTGGCGTTGGCGGCCGAGCGGTTCGCCGGTGGCGTCATCGAGGCGACCAACCGCGCCAACCTGCAAATCCGTGGGATTGGGCCCCAGCACGATGCGTTGATCGAGCCCTTGCTGAACGCCGGACTTGGCCCCCGCAAACTAGCCGGCGATGACGTGCGCAACCTGATGCTCAGCCCCACGGCCGGGATCGACCGGCAGATGCTGCTCGATACCCGTCCGTTGGCCGCGCGGATTCTTTTCACCCTGCAAACCCATGAACGCTTCCATGAGCTGTCGGCCAAGTTCGCCGTGCAATTGGACGGCGGGGAAGGGTTGGCGATGCTTGAACATCACCATGACCTGTGGCTCTCGGCGCTGGTTCGCAACGGCGAACCGTGGCTGGCCTTCGGGCTGGCCGGCACCCCGCTGGATAAGCCGGACGGCGCTGTGCGCCTGGCCCAGGGACATGATTTGGTGGTGGCGGTGCTGGAGTTGTTTCTCGACCTGGCCCGTCCCGACCAGACGCGCATGCGTCACGTGCTGGCCGAAATCCCGAGGGGTGAGTTCCTCGTCCAGTTGGCCCGCCGCGTGGCGTTGCAGCCCCCTCCGGATTGGCGGCGGGGCGAGTCCATCGACGGATTGCACATCGGCATCCATTCCCAGCACGACGACCGGGTCTACGTTGGCGCGGCGGCGCCTCTGGGCCGGCTCGACGCCGTCATGCTGCGCGCAGCGGCGCAATTGGCGCGGGACAAGGGCGACGCCAGCCTGCGTTTCAGCCCCTGGCAGAGCCTGTTGCTGCCCAACGTGCGCCGCGAGGATGCGCCCGATGTGCTGGCGCGGCTCGAGGAGTTGGGGCTGTTGTGCTCGCTCGAGCAACCCCTGGCGCAACTCATCGCGTGTACCGGCTCCAGTGGCTGTGGCAAAGCCCTGGCCGACACCAAGGCCGATGCTCGTCAATTGGCCGAGCTGCTGCAACGCCAGGGCCGTGCCCTGAAGATCCATCTCTCGGGCTGTCCGCGTTCCTGCGCAGCGGCCCATGTCGCGCCCGCCACCTTGCTGGCGGTCGCCCCCGGTCGTTACGACCTGTATTTTCGCGATGCGACGCTGCCGGGTTTCGGCGCGTTGCAGGCGCACGATCTAACTATTGAAGCGCTCGGCCACTGGCTCGACGCTCGCCCCCGGAGCCCCCTTGATGCTTGATTACATCCGCGACGGTCAGGAGATCTATCGCAACTCCTTCGCGATCATTCGCGCCGAAGCCAACCTGGCGCGCATTCCGGCCGACTTGGAAAAACTCGCGGTGCGGGTGATTCACGCCTGCGGCATGGTCGAGGCCGTCGATGGCCTGCAGTTTTCCGAGGGCGCCGGCACGGCGGGACGCCAGGCGCTGGCCGCCGGTGCGCCGATCCTGTGCGATGCGCGGATGGTCAGCGAAGGCGTGACCCGGGCTCGCCTGCCAGCGAACAATCCGGTGATCTGTACCTTGCGCGACGAGAGCGTGCCGGCGTTGGCCCTTGAATTGGGCAACACCCGTTCGGCGGCCGCCCTGGAGCTTTGGCGACCGCATCTGGAAGGCAGTGTCGTGGTGATCGGCAACGCGCCGACCGCCCTGTTCTACCTGTTGGAAATGCTCGATGCCGGCGCGCCGAAACCGGCACTGATCCTGGGCTTCCCGGTGGGCTTCGTCGGGGCCGCCGAGTCCAAGGCGATGCTGGCAGCCAACAGCCGTGGCGTGCCGTTCGTGATCATGCAAGGCCGGCTCGGCGGCAGCGCCATGGCCGCCGCCGCCGTCAACGCCCTCGCTACGGAGATTGAATGATGCAGCAGCCTGGACGTCTGATCGGCCTCGGCGTAGGCCCCGGTGACCCGGAACTGATTACGGTCAAGGCCCTGCGCCTGCTGCGCGAATCGCCGGTGGTGGCGTACTTTGTCGCCAAGGGCAAGAAGGGCAACGCTTTCGGCATCATCGAGGCGCATTTGCAGGAGGCGCAGACGTTGCTGCCGCTGGTCTATCCGGTGACTACCGAAGCGCTGCCGGCCCCGCTGTCCTATGAACAGGTCATCGCCGACTTCTACGACACCGCTGCCGAGCAGTTGGCCGTGCATCTGGATGCCGGTCGTGATGTGGCGGTGATCTGCGAGGGCGATCCGTTCTTCTACGGCTCTTACATGTACCTGCACGATCGCCTGGCCGAGCGCTATGACGCCGAGGTGATTCCTGGCGTGTGCTCGATGCTCGGTGGCGCCTCGGTGCTGGGTGCGCCGCTGGTCTATCGCAACCAGAGCCTGTCGGTGCTCTCTGGCGTGCTGCCCTTTGAGGAACTCAAGCGCCGCCTGGCCGACGCCGATGCGGCGGTCATCATGAAACTGGGGCGTAACTTCCCCAAGGTCCGGCAGGTGCTCCAGGAACTGGGCCTGGACGGTCGGGCGTTGTACGTCGAGCGGGCAACCATGGCCAACCAGAAGATCGTGCCGCTGGACGACGTCGAGCCGATGTCCTCGCCGTACTTCTCGCTGATCATCGTGCCCGGCGAACGGTGGCAGGGTTGATGACTTCCAAAGTGCCGGCCATTGTCATCCTCGGCCCGGGCAGTCTCGCCACCGCCCGACAGATCCAGCAGCGCTACCCTGACGCCCTGATTCATGGCCTGAGCGGACGGGTCGAGGGCGTGGATCGTCAATACACCGAGTTCGGCACAACGCTGCGCGAACTCTATCAACAGGACACGCCGATCATCGCCCTGTGCGCGGCCGGCATCGTCATCCGCACGCTGGCGCCGCTGCTGCTGGAAAAAGGCGTCGAGCCGCCGGTGCTGGCGGTGGCCGAGGACGGCAGCGCGGTGGTGCCGCTGCTTGGCGGGCTGGGCGGGGTCAATGTCATGGCCCGTGATATCGCCACAGCGCTGCAAGTCACCCCGGCGATCACCACCAGCGGTGAATTGCGTTTTGGCACTTGCCTGCTCAATCCGCCGAGCGGTTACCGTCTTGACGATCTGGAGCAGGGCAAGCGCTTTGTATCCGATCTGCTGGCAGGTGAATCGGTGCGCATCGAAGGCGCCGCGCCGTGGCTGGCTCAGGCGCAGTTACCCGAGGATGAACGGGCACGGTTGGCGATCCGTATCGACAGTGCTGCGGGTACACCGGCGGCGGATGAGCTGCGTATTTATCCGCGCAATGTGCTGGTGGCGTTGAGTGCAGGGGCGTCGGCGGACATCGGCGCGATACTGGAGCAGGCCGGCCTCGCGCCGCAGTCGCTGGCGTGCCTGTTGGCGGCGGACAGCGACATGGCCCGTCCTGAGCTGCACGAAACGGCATCGGCCTTGGGTGTGCCACTGCGTTTTGCCGCAATCAATGGCAACCTCGAAACAGGGTTGAGCGATGCCCTCGGCCAACCGGCATCGCTACAGGTCATGGGCAGCCATGCCATCGCCGTGGCCGAGCAGCCCCTTGACCCCGAACAGATCGGCCGCCCGCGCGGGCGTCTTGCCGTGATCGGCCTTGGCCCCGGCGCTGCCGAGTTGATGGTGCCGGCCGTGCGCGCCGAACTCGACCGTGCCACCGATGTGCTGGGTTACGAAACCTACGTGCGCATGGCCGGTCCCTTCCGGTCCGATCAGGTGCAGCACTGCACCGACAACCGCGAAGAAATGCAGCGTGCCCGTCATGCCTTCGAACTGGCGGCCCAGGGCCGTTCCGTGGTGGTGGTGTCGTCCGGCGATCCAGGCGTGTTCGCCATGGCCGCCGCGGTGCTCGAAGCGCTGCACGAGTCGACGGATGCCCATTGGCATAGCGTCGACCTGCAAATCCTTCCGGGCGTCTCGGCTTCCCTCGCCACCGCCGCCCAGGCCGGTGCGCCGCTGGGTCATGATTTTTGCGTGATGTCTCTGTCGGACAATCTCAAACCGTGGTCGATCATCGAGAAACGCCTGGATCTGGCGGCTGAAGCAGACCTGGCCCTGGCGTTCTACAACCCGATTTCCCGTTCCCGACCGTGGCAGCTGGGGCGAGCGCTGGAGATCGTTGCGCAACATCGCACGCCGCACACGCCGGTGGTGTTGGGGCGTGATATCGGTCGTCCGGGCCAGACCCTGCGGGTCACGACATTGGGACAGTTGACCTCGGACCAGGTGGACATGCGCACCATGGTGCTGATCGGTTCCTCCACCACGTGTGTATTCCCGCGCGCCGAAGGGGGCGACTGGGTGTACACGCCGCGTTGGTATGGCAGCAAACCGCTCTGATAAAACCCGGCGGCCCGCCTGGGCCGCCTCTATCTGACTTCGTCATGTTCGAGACTTCGTGGGTACAAGACGACCCGCTGTTTGACGCTGTAGACGTCGCGAATACCTGTTTGTTTGAATAATGAAATAAATATTCGACGCGCGAGCGCTAAGTCATTGTGTTCGGAAACTTATTGAATTCCTTGTGAGTTGAACAGCGTTCGAAGTGTGGGCTATGTTTGCTTCCGCTTTGAAATTGATTGGGACTGTAAAGTGCTGTTTGCGGCCTGAGTGAACGCTGTTGTTGGGGCGCACTGCGGATGGCTGCTACTTATCTATTGCAGGAGAGAGCACGCAACTTCTCCTGACAAGAGTATTTCTTTGGATGACTTGATGCAGAGGCTGCCCGAGTGCTTGGAAGCGCTTGTCGGCGGTCATCGTGCAAGGCTGTCCTGTTATATACGATAAATGGAAGTATTGTTTATGAGTGAACCTGAGCGTTCATCGGCGGATGACTACGTCGATTTTGTGAGTTTGTTGAAACTAAAGGATCTTGAACAGGCCTTAATACCGTACAAGGGTTCCGAACAATATGATTCGGTGCTTCGGTATTACTTTGGTTGTATTGCCCTGTTGGATTCTGCGCGCATGTTGGAACCGTTGGGGCTGCTCAAGCAGGCGGTGGGAACCTTGCAGGGAAACAGCCGGCGCCGTCGTGCGCCGGAGCCGCTGAGCACCGATGGCGCCGGGCCTGCGAACCTGGCGCAGATACAAAACAAAATCGAGGGTTTCGAAGCGCGCCTGCACAACAGCTTCGAGCAGTTGAAACTACCCGCTACCGAAGTGCCGAAAAACCTGCATTTTGTCTGGCTTGGGGGCGGCGTCGGGGCGATTCAGCGTGATTACATCAATATCTGGAAAAAGGTGATGGGCCCGCAGGGCTATCGCCTCAGTCTCTGGTATGACAGCGACGCGCTGCTGGCCTATGAGACCAACCGGATCATTGTCGAAGCCGCGAAGGCCGATGCCATGCTCAATGGCGGGCAGGCCAGTGTCGATCCGTTGGAGTTGGGCGACCGTTATGAAGAACGCGCCATCGTCCTGAAGCAGCAGATGTATGCGCATATCACCAAGGTTGTGAAGAACGGCGGCAGTGCCGATGAGGCTCGAATCGATCTGCTGGTTCGCGCCTACGGCCAGGATAAGGCGCGGCTCAATACCCTGATGAACGATAACCGCCTCAGCCTCACGGCCTTGGCTGAGGGTTGCCTGAGCCTGCGCGACGTTGCCGCCGGTCAAGCACCCCTTCACTTGCGGGATATCTACGAGCGCGAGATCAGTCTGCGTGGCATGTTTGCCGGGGGCTCCGACATTGTGCGTGTCGAAGCCCTGTTCGCCGAAGGGGGCAGCTATGTCGATATCGATCACCTGCCGCCCTTGCTGGAGAAACTGGGGGAGGTGGACATTCGTGAGTTCAAGACCGACGCGCGCCTGGGGGTGTTGCAGTTGTTGCTTGATCGAAACCCGGATTGGATGCCCGGCCGTCAGGCATTGCGCAGCCAGTACACGGATTATCTCCACGCGATCCCGTCGCAGCATCGCGATGCGCTGGAGCGGTTCGCTAAAAGCCAGCCCGAGTTGAACCGCGTTTTTCGCCCGCCGGTGGAGCGTCTGGCGCGTCCGTACGAGCTGCGCGCCGTTGCCGCGCGAAACTCGTTGAGCAACGCTTTTTTGATGGGCCACCCTGGGGCGGCGATGCTCAAAACCGTGCTTGAGCGTTTCAGGCTCAACTATGAAATCGTCGATGCCACCGCGCGCCTGGCCGATGAGCAAAACGTTGCCCTTACCGATGCCCAGAGCATGATCGGCCTTGCGCGTCAGGCCGCAACGCAGGTTTTCGGTGCGTTTCACGAGATGTCGCCGGAAGCGGAAATGGCCGCGGCGTTTCTGGTGGAGGCGGCCGCCACTTACTACAGCGACGGTATCCGCCCCCAGAGCGAAGTGACGATCTACCTGACCGGCCCAGCCGCCATGCGCGAGGGGATGGCCGATTACCACCGGGCGCATTTCACCCCGCGAACCGCCGAGCAGTGGCGCGCGGAGGCGGCCATCGCGGCCGTCAGCAGCGTCAATGGGGCCACCGAGGAGGAGCTGGATCACTCCTGGAAGGAAAACGAAAGTGACACCGGGCAATGGCTCGTTAACGAGAAAAAACGCTGGCAAGAGGGCCGTTTCAAGGCTCGTTATGCCGGCGATATGGCCGAGCTGCTCAAATACCGTACGCTCCAGTTCGATGAAGGCTGGCCGGTGATCGAGGGGCGACATGTGTTGTCCACCGAGCTTTTGCAGCATCTTGCCGATGAGCTGGGTAAGCCGTTCATGCAGATGATGAGTCTGGGCCATGACGGGACGGTGATTTTCGACAAGGCGATACCGCTGGGTTTTGATGAACGTCAGTCGATCCTCGCCCAAAGCGCCAGTGCGTTGCCGCCAGCATCGTTGAGCGATCAGCAAACGCGCCGGTTGTCCGTCGTTGAGCTTCTGGAGCGCCTCGCCAAAGGTGATTTTGAAGTCGCTCAATTGAGTCCCCTGCAACGTCTGCTGCTGGGGGGCTTGACCGGTGCGACGGCCTTGGATAATCGCAGCTTCGATGCGGTACGCCCGCAGTTGGATAACCTGGCCAACAACGTCGCGAACCAGGGAAGCGCCGGCGGCTATGCAACGATCGAGCATGCGTTGTACCAACGTAAGGCGCCGGCTTTTCTGGCCGGGCTTGCCAGTGCGGCCGAGTATCCACCAGGGCATGAGGAAACCGCCCTGGCCCTGAAGAAAAACGCCCTGGAGCAGCCTTTGACATTGTGCCAATGGGGCCAGCACGTCGCGCGGATCCGCCAGGTGGCGAAGCTTGAATACCGTGTCCGGGTCGTTGAACGCCTCGGTACTGTCCTGGACGATTTCGATGCCGACACAATCAAGCTTGTACCTCAGGATCTGCTGCTCCAGGGCGATGGCGACAGGGTGGGCGGACGTTGTTATCCCTTGGCCCTGGCAATGGCGGCAGCCTTGTCGCAGGACAAGGTTGCGGTCAACACCTTGCGTGAGCGGTTCTACCTGGGGGTGATCGAGCCTCAGGCCAGTGATTCGCAGACGTTCCTCAACTGCGTGGAGTCGTTGCGCGATGTGCAGATCGGCGACGTCGGCCGTGGGTTGGCGCGCTCGGATCTGAATGCGGTGGTGGACATTCTGCAAGCCAGGACAACGACCAGCACGCTGATGCTCAACTCCGACAATCACGCCATGCTGGTGGCCAAGACCCTAGAGGGGGAGCGCAGTACGTATCACTTCTACGATCCGAACTTTGGCGTATTCGAGTTCCAGCAGGCGACACGCTTCAGGCAAGCCTTGGAGCAGTTCTTCCTTCAGCACGAGATGGCCAGTTATTACGCCGCGTATGGCGATGCGGCGCGCCCGACCTTCGATCTCATCGACCTGGACGGTGCCAAGGTGGCGAGCCTGGCATTGTCTGGTGCAATTGATGTTTCCAAACTGCTGCAACCCGGCGCGCTGCCCGGGCAGGCGCTGCGCCCGGTCAGGCAGCGCCTGGCCAATGCCCGGGGGCAGTCGCTGCAGAGTAATCCTCGACTGGGCAACTGTCTGCTCGCGCTGGATGGCCAGTGGTGGGGGCAACAGATCGCGCAGGCAACGGCCCATCTTCAGCAGGCGGGTCAATTGGCATCAGGCCTTGTGCCGTTGTTCGAAACCCTGGAGGTCATGTCGAACGGATCGTACCGCATAAGCCTGATCGATCCTGAGAGTCCCGAGCACCTGGTACGGGTCGTCACTGACGACCATCGACTCTTGCGTATAAAAAGCTACCTCTCGGAACGTTTTTCAGCCTTGGCCAATAAACCGTCCGTGCCCAGCGATCCCACCGAAGTGGGCAGCGTCCATACCCTGAACGCCGGTTTCGCCATACAGGCATTGATGAATGCATTGAGACGGCAGGAAGGGCCTGATCGCTCCCTGACGCTGGCGGTGCGCTTGCATGGCTATGTCAATTACGCGCAATTGGTTCACGGCAACGTGGTGGATATCGCGGGCCTGGTGGGGCTGGTGCGTCAGGCACTGGCTGAAGAAAAACTGATTGCCCGTACCGTCGCGCCAGTGGTGAAGGCGGCGGTGGGAAGCAGCGTGAGCGAAGCGACAGGGGGGCTGCTGCAACTGGCGAATGTCGGCTTCGACATCTATCAGTTGTCGACTGCCCGAAACGAAGTGGAACGCGCGCAGTTCGGCACCCAACTGGCGTTCGACTCGGCCGGTCTGGCGTTGTCGGTAGGCGCTTACGCCGCCGGTGCCACCACCGCCGGAGCGTTTCTGGGCGGCGCCGCGGTGATGCTGGGCGGGCTGGCGGTGGGGGTGGCCGCGCTGGCCCAGGGTTTCGCCACCATTGCTGAGGAAGCCAAGCAAGTCGGGCTTTTCTTCGATGAGGCTACAAAAGCTCATCTTCAGCCTTATCACTTTGATGCCCCCAGTGGGGCATGGCTGCCGCGTTCTTCGTTGATCGTTCAGACGCTGGACCTGACCCGCTCCGAGCTCGTGCTGGACAGCCCCAGGCTGTATCCGCTACGTGATCATTTCGGCGTGCCGACCTTTGATGACGATTACCGCCGGGCAATCGATATCCGTCGAGAGCTGAATCTGCCAGGTCGGGTCAAGTTCACGCCGCCGGCAGACCAGGTCGTCGTCCTGCCTTGCACACCGCAAACCTGTTATCGCTACGAGTACAAGGCGCTGCCCTTCGCGAGCCTGCGCCATGACACCGGTTTCGACACGGCCCGGCGTCTGGAAAAAAGGAAAGCGGATGGTGGCTGGCTGTTCCTGTTTTCGTTCTATTCGTTTCCCAGCGACTACATCCTCTACCGCATGGTGCCTGACTATCGGCCAACAGTGATCGATGTGTGGCTCGATTCCGTCGATCGCTCGCTGGTGGTGCCCGTTCTCCCTGCCGTCTGGCACGCAAAGGTTGCCTATCGGATTCGGGGTGCCGGAAAACGCTGCGCGTTGGGACTCAATCCCGGCGTGGGCCTGATCCTTGAGTCGGGGCCTGCGCAGAAGTCCAGTTGGGTATTGGACGCCCCTTGGGTCGGCGAGAGCGACATCCGTTTCGAGGGTTCAGGGAAACTGTTTATCGGTGAGCTCCAGGTGACGCTAACGGGAACGGGGAGCCATGAAATTGTGCTCAAGATCTCCGACAATCAAGTGTTTCAGGTTGAGCTGCAGGCATGCAAACTCACCCTCGTCGAGCAGGATGTGCCTCCGGGCATGAGTCGACAGGCGTTGCAGGGACACCTCAAGACTCTGGCTCAAAAGCACCGCCTGGTGATGCCGTATACGGCGGTGCACCATTATCTGATTCCGTTCGAGGCACCGGACGAACCCCGCTACGTTAAGGCCTGGTACGACGCGAAGGAGGACCGCTTCCTGTACATCCGTGACGATATGCCGGGTGTCGATGGCGCTGTGTTGGGGGCGGTGGCGGGTGCTTCCTGTTACTTCTACGACCCGCAGAACCTGATCATCTGGCAAGTCGACGCGGTGACCGGGCTGTTGAGCCATCGTTATTGGCTGTGGGGCGCAAGCAATGTCGCAAGCACCATCAAGCGCGTCGAGGAGGATGCTCAGGGGGTGATTCATGTCGTTCAGCAAATCACCCGCAAGGATCAGGCCCGCGATGTTCTGGTTTATGTGATACATGAGGGGCAACTGCTGCTCAGTTCGATCACTCGGGACCTGGACCTGGCATTGGAGTCGGTCCTGAGTGCCAGCGAAACACTGGCCGACTGGTCGCTGATCCTTGGTAACGGCTACCCCTTTACCCCGTCCGCCAGCGAAAAGGACAGCTTCATCACCGTCAACTGGCGGCCTGCCCCCTTTGTTTCGGTTTGCTGGAAGCCCGAGGCGCAGTGGCGGGACATGGCCTGGGTTCGCCGCAGCGATCACTTGATCATCCGTCCCTCACCCCGCCGCAACCATCACCGTGGCTGGGCCGACTCGATCAAGCACATGACTGACCTGACGTTGCTGACACCGGCGGGCGACAGCGATGTGTTTGTCATCTATGACCGGCTCAGACAGGAACTGTGTCGCAAGCAACGTACCGAGGTGGCGGGAAAGGGACACTGGTCCGAAACATGGATGCGCCCGCAGAAGCTGGAAAACGTCATGGCGGTTGACGGCGGCTACGTCGCCCTGACGTCAGAGGGCCTGTTCTTCAACCTGACGAGCCAGGGCAGACTGGCCTTGGGCGGTTTGAGTGAAGTGTGGCTCAAGGATCGGGCGCACTGGTGGTCCGCATTGGAGCCCTTGGCCCGGCAATACGCAACCGACAGCTTTGCCCTGATCGGCTTGACCCACTTGAACGGTGACGCGAGGTTGTGTGCCTGGTACGTCGGCAACCGATTGTTGCTGGCTGAATGGGGGCATGCAAAGCAAGTGCGCCTGCTCGGCGTTACCCCGGATAGCGAAGCGGCCTGGCTGTTCGATGTATCGAGTGGCGAAGTCTATCGCCAGGCATTCATTGATCCGCAGAAACTGGAGTCCGCTTTTGGCCAGGGTTCGCAGTTGCTGCAGGCTGATGCGTTACCCCCCGCGGAGCGTGCGTGGGCGCCCTGGCAGTTTGTCGAACTGACGGTCGAAGGAGTGGGGCTGCGTGGCGTGACATTCGAGGGCGTGGTGGTTGTGCTGCGAGACCGGGAGCCGGCGTTGATTACCGGCGTCACTCACGAATGGGTCGTCGCACAAGGTGGCCGGAAGCTCGAGGGCCTCAAACAGCTGGCGGCCCAGCCATTTCGCAGCGCACTGCTGTCAGTGGAGGAGCCCGGTAACCTGCAATGGTTCGTCGCCGAGACCGAGCGTGTGATTCGGGTTCCCAAGACGGTCATTCCAGAGTCCTTTGAACTATTGGGCACCCAGCAGCGGAGCAACGTGCTGCTTCATGAAAGCAAGAACGGAAAGCTGCTGACCTTGCCGGGTATGGAGCATCTTGGGCCACTCAGTTATATCCGGCGTGATGCCGAGGTTCTGGCTATTGAGGGCCAGATGAAGGTTGATGATCTTCTTGCGCTGATGCCGGACGATGTTACGACTCTGGTCCTGCGCATGGGACAAGGCGCGGTGAGTTACAGGTTGTCGAAAGCGGCCTGGTTGAGAGTCAAGTCGGTCATTCTCGATTGCCGGCACTCGCTAGGCAGCGCGCAGACAATCCCCGGTAAGTTGATCTGGGAGCACGATGAGCCTGACCAGTTGTTGCTGAGCCCCATCCATGAACATCTGGTGATCATCGACCCGAACAGTGGGCACAGTGTGATTTTTCGTGAAGTGTATGCGGCGGATGTCAACTTGCGCGGAGAAGTCGTGCTCAGCTTTGGAGGAAACCGGCATTACACCGTCTCGACACTGATTGAGCAGTTGGGTGCTTTGCAGAATGCCAGCAACGGTGTCGCGCTCAAAGAGTTGTCACACGTATCGTATGAGGAGGAAAGCAATCTGGTGAGTTGACCACGGTCCGATATTCGCGCTGGGGTCTTACGTCGCAAGCAGACCGCTGCTGTGTCAGGGCACCAGATAGCCTCTGACCCCGGTAAAGATGATCTGCGCGGCCAACGCGCAGACAAACAACCCCATCAGGCGGCTGACAATCTGTAAGCCCTGGTCACCGAGAATCCGCTCGATGCGGCTGGACAGGTAAAGCACCACGCCGACGGTAAAGCTGGCCAGGGCGATGCTGATGATGGCCATGAGTTTGTCGTCCCAGTGCGGCTGGCTCACGCCCATCACCAGCAGGGCGCCAATGGTGCCGGGGCCGACCGTCAACGGAATGGTCAGCGGGACAATGGTCACGTCCTGCTGAACATTATCTGTCTGTACGGCTGATTTGCCTTGGGCCATGCCCAGCGCCGAAATGAACAGCACGCTGCCGGCGCCGATTCGGAACGCATCCACGGTGATGCCGAACACGCTGAAAATCACCCGTCCGAACAAATACAGCAATACGCTGGACACCAGCGTCGCGATCGCGACTTTCCAGGCCAGGCGCCGTTGTTCCTTGCGCGAGTAGCCGCGAGTCAGGCCGATAAAACACGACAGCACGAAGAAGGGGCTGTAGAGCACCAGCATCTTCAGATAAACGCTGAACAACACATGAAGCATGGTCGAGGCTCAAGGCGGAGAAAGACGTCGGGGAGTCTATCAGGCGTTTTGGTGTCTGTCGGCTCAGGACGTCTGCGCTGTACGATTCTGCTGGTCGCGCTGGGCCACCCAGTGTTCGATCAGCTCGCGCAGTTGCGACAGTTCCACCGGTTTGGCCATATGGCCGTCCATCCCGGCCTGACGGGCGCGCTCCTTGTGTTCGGCCAGAATGTGCGCGGTGAGCGCGACCACGGGGGTGCGGGTTCGCTGGTTACCCATTTCCCAGGCACGCAGTTGCTGGGTGGCGGAAAAGCCGTCGAGGATAGGCATTTCGCAGTCCATCAAGACCAGGTCGTAGCGCTGCTCCTTCATGGCCTTGAGGGCTTCCTCGCCGTTGCTGGCGGTATCGGGTTGCAGGTTGAGCTTGCCGAGCATGCCACGGATGACCTTGGTGGAAATGCTGTTGTCTTCGGCCACCAGGATGCGGAAGTCGCTGGGCACTTTTACCGGAACGACAGGACCGGCGCCCATCGGAATGCTCGGCGCCTGGCCTTTGTTGCGCTGGTTGAGTTCGTCCGCCAGGGTAGTCTTGAGGGTATAGCCGGCCACCGGTTTGGCGAGGATGCGCTTGACCCCGCTGTTGCGAGCCACGACCTTGCTCGGCGCGTTGCTGATGCCGGTGAGCATGATCAACAGGATGTCGTGATTCAGGCTCGGGTCTTCCTTGATCTTGGCCGCCAGTTGCATGCCGGTCATGCCGGGCATGTTCTGGTCCAGCAGCACCACGTCGAAGTAGTCCCGCAGGTGCGCCTTGGTGCGCAGCAGCGCCAGGGCTTCCTTGCCCGATGGTACGGCGCTGACGTTCAGGCCCCAGGCGCTGCATTGCTGCACGAGCACTTTGCGGCAGGTGTCATTGTCGTCGACGATCAACACCCGCGCCCCTTGCAGCGGACTGTCGAGGTCGGAGGTCGGATGTTCGAGGCGATCCGGGTCCAGGGGCAAGGTCAGCCACAAGGTACTGCCCTGGTTGCTGCCGCTTTTGATGCCGAACTCGCCGTGCATCAGCATGATCAATTGACGGGCGATGACCAGGCCCAGGTTGCCGCCCAGGCGGGTGGCCGAGAGGAAGTTCTTGCTGTGCAATTCGGCATGCATCAGCGTGTCGCGCTCTTCGGCGTCCATGGGTGTTCCGCTGTCCTGCACCGCGATGCGCAGGCGCGGCTGATTGCTGCGCTCGTCCAGCGCCACGACGATCAACACTTCGCCCTCGTCGGTTTTTTTCAGGGCGTTTTCCAGCAGGCTCAGTAGCGCCTGGCGCAACCGTGTCGGGTCACCGCTGATCACTCGCGGCACCTGGGGTTGGATAAAGCTGATCAGTTCGACATTCTGCTGTTCGGCCTTGGCGCGGAAGATGCTGAGGCAGTCCTCGATCAGCGCATTGAGGTCGAACTGCACGTCGTCCAGTTCGATCTGCCCGGACTCCAGCCGGGAAATGTCGAGGATCTCGTTGATCAGGGTCAGCAGTTCGTTGCCGGCGCTGTGGATCGTCTGCACGTAATCGCGCTGCTTGACCGACAGCGGCGTGCCCAGCAGCAGTTCGGTCATGCCCAGTACGCCGTTCATCGGCGTACGGATTTCGTGGCTGATCTTGGCCAGGAACTCGGCCTTGGCATTGATCTCGGCATTGCTCGCCGCCAGGTCGCGGCTGATGCTGAAACGGCTCTCGTTGATCGAGCGCTGGCGCTCACCCAGGGCGACACTCATCAGCAGTCCGCTGACGCAGATGAACCCCAGCAGGGTGATGATCAGGCCCTGGGGAGCGACTTCCGTCAGCCCTTGCAGGGCCGGCAGGATGATCAGCGTGCCCAGGTTGAAAACCACCATGGCGGCGACAAACAGCCGTGCCGGGCGATAGCCCTTTTGCCAGTGCCAGGCGCTGACAAACAGCATGCTCAGGCCGGCCAGCGCGACCAGGGCATAGGTCATGATATTGAGCGGCAGTGTGTTCACGAACAACAGCAGCAGGCTGCAGAGCGTGATGAACACGATGTCTCCCAGCAGCAGCCGGTTCAACGGGTGCGGCCCCAGTGGGGCGAAGAAGCGGTAGGCGAACATCAGGCCGCAGGGCGCGGTCAGCAGCAGGGCCAGATAGGCCCCCGGCGTCTGAATGGCCGGCCAGTCGGGCAGCCAGGCTCCAGCCAGGTTCAACAGCAGCACCAGGCTGAGCATCAACAACCCTTCGCAGGCCGCCAGCCACAGGCAACTGCGTGAGCGGGTATAGGCGTAGCGGGTCAGGTTGTGCAGGATCAGCATCGCGATGCAGCCGAACAGCAACCCGTAGATCAGCGTCTGGTTCTGGTTGGCCGCCGCCTGAATCGCCGTTTCCAGGGTGACATAGGGCCGCAGTTCGTGCCGGGACGCCAGGCGCAGGTAGACGTCCAGCTGTTTGTCGCTGCGCGGCAGGGCCAGCATGTAATCGCTGCTGGGCAGGGGTTGTTCGATACGGGGCAGGGCATCGCCGCCGACCTGTTGGTCCACCAGGGTATCGCCGTCCAGCACATAGAGGTTCAGGCGAGACAGGTCGGGTGCAAAGATACGCAGTATTTGTTCATGTGGGTCGGGGGCCAGCCGGAAACGCAACCACAATGCCCCACCCGGCTCGGCGGCCTTCAGGCGGTCCAGGTCGATGGGGCTGAATTGATTGGTGTAGCGGGCAGAACGGATGTCGCTCAGCTTCAGGTCGCCCTGTTCGTCGAGCAATACCGCCCAGCCACTGCCTGGCGCGGCCTGGGCCGGGAGCGTGCAGAGCAGTGTCAGCAGGGTGACGGTTAAACCTATGGCAATCCTGAGCCAGCGCACGGCGAAATCCCTTCGTAGGTTGATGCCAGATTATAACTATGCGCGGCGCCGGAGCAGACAGGCAAGGGCCATGGGCGCTTGCCGGTCTGAATGGCCGGGTTATTCCAGATTTTCGCCACGCTCGCGGGCAATGGCACGGTAGCCAATGTCCTTGCGGTAGAAACAGCCTTCCCAGTCGATCTCGGCGGCAAGCTTGTAGGCCTGCTGCTGAGCCGCGTCGACACTGGACCCCATGGCAGTGGCGCAAAGTACGCGACCGCCGGCGGTGACCACCTGGCCATCCTTCAGCGCGGTCCCCGCATGGAAAACCTTGCCTTCCAGCCCGGCTGCAGCCTCCAGGCCTTGTATCGCATTACCTTTAGCGTAGTCGCCCGGATAACCCCCGGCTGCCAGTACCACACCGACGCTCGGACGCGGATCCCACTGGGCTTCGACCTTGTCCAGAGCCTGGGCCAGGGCCGCTTCGACCAGCAGCACCAGGCTCGATTGCAGGCGCAGCATCACCGGCTGGGTCTCAGGATCGCCGAAACGGCAGTTGAATTCGATGACTTTTGGGTTACCAGCCTTGTCGATCATCAGGCCGGCATACAGGAAGCCAGTGTAGACGTTGCCTTCCTCGGCCATGCCGCGCACGGTCGGCCAGATGACCTGGTCCATGACCCGCTGATGGACCTCGGTAGTGACCACCGGGGCAGGGGAGTAGGCACCCATGCCGCCGGTGTTCGGGCCGCTGTCGCCATCGCCAACACGTTTGTGGTCCTGGCTGGTGGCCATTGGCAGGACGTTATTGCCATCGACCATGACGATGAAGCTGGCTTCTTCGCCGTCGAGGAACTCTTCGATCACCACCCGGGAACCGGCGTCCCCGAAGGCATTGCCGGCCAGCATGTCGCGCACGGCATCTTCGGCTTCGGCCAGGGTCATGGCTACGATCACGCCTTTACCGGCGGCCAGACCGTCGGCCTTGATCACGATCGGTGCGCCTTTTTCGCGCAGGTAAGCCAGGGCCGGATCGATCTCGGTGAAGTTCTGGTAGTCGGCGGTCGGAATCTTGTGACGTGCCAGGAAATCCTTGGTGAAGGCTTTCGAGCCTTCCAGCTGCGCGGCGCCGGACGTCGGGCCGAAGCAGTCCAGGCCACGGGAGCGGAACAGATCGACCACGCCGGCGACCAGCGGCACTTCCGGGCCGACGATGGTCAGCGAGACGTTCTTCTCGGCGAAGTCGGCCAGTTGTTCCAGGGCCAGCACGTCGATGGCGACGTTTTCGCATTTGGCTTCGATGGCGGTACCGGCATTGCCCGGTGCCACGAAAACCTTCTGCACACGCGGATCCTGAGCCACTTTCCAGGCCAGGGCGTGTTCACGGCCACCGCTGCCAATGATCAAAACATTCATTTCAAAAACCTCGGATGACGCTGATTCTGTTTGGAGCCTAGGGCGTTTTGCGCCATAGGAGGTCGCAATAGAAGTCGGTAGATGCAAGGCGGAGTCGACCTCGATGAGCGGAGTTGCCTTTTGGCAATGAGCATCATCGAGGTCGGCTCCAACGCAGCAGATGCCGGCTTCAGTGCGGCCGTTGTCTTGTTAGTGACGGAAGTGGCGCATGCCGGTGAATACCATGGCGATGCCGGCTTCATCAGCCGCGGCAATCACTTCAGCGTCACGCATCGAACCACCCGGCTGGATCACCGCAGTGATGCCGACCTTGGCCGCGTTGTCGATGCCGTCGCGGAACGGGAAGAACGCATCGGAGGCCATGACCGCGCCCTGTACCTGCAAACCGGCGTGTTCAGCCTTGATCGCGGCGATGCGGGCCGAGTTCACGCGGCTCATCTGGCCGGCGCCGACGCCGATGGTCTGGCGGTTCTTGGCGTAGACAATGGCGTTGGACTTGACGTACTTGGCGACTTTCCAGGCGAAGATCAAATCGTTGATTTCCTGCTCGCTTGGGGCGCGCTTGGTCACCACTTTCAAATCTTCGCTGCCGATCATGCCGATGTCGCGACTTTGTACCAGCAGGCCGCCGTTGACACGCTTGTAGTCCCAGGCCGGCGCGCGGTCGGCCGACCATTGGCCGCAGGCCAGCAGGCGCACGTTGGCCTTGGCGGCGACGATGGCACGGGCTTCTTCGCTGACCGAAGGGGCGATGATCACTTCGACGAACTGACGCTCGACGATGGCCTTGGCGGTTTCGGCGTCCAGTTCACGGTTGAAGGCGATGATGCCGCCGAAGGCCGATTCGGTGTCGGTGGCGTAGGCCAGTTCGTAGGCTTGGCGGATGCCGCCCTCGGCGTCCGGGCTGACGGCCACGCCGCACGGGTTGGCGTGCTTGACGATCACGCAGGCGGGCTTGACGAAGCTCTTGACGCATTCCAGCGCCGCATCGGTGTCGGCCACGTTGTTGAACGACAGTTCCTTGCCTTGCAACTGGGTGGCGGTGGCGATACCGACTTCGGCCGGCTTGGCTTCCACGTAGAACGCCGCGCTCTGGTGCGGGTTCTCGCCGTAGCGCATTTCCTGAGCCTTGATGAACTGGGTGTTGAAGGTGCGTGGGAATTCGCTGCGGCCTTCGGTCGACAGGGTTTCAGCGGCCTGGTTCACGGTGCCCATGTAGTTGGCGATCATGCCGTCGTAGGCGGCGGTGTGTTCAAAGGCCTTGAGCATCAGGTCGAAACGCTGGGCGTAGGTCAGGCCACCGGCCTTGAGGTTTTCCAGCACGCTGGCGTAGTCACTGGCGTTGACCACGATGGCCACGTCTTTGTGGTTCTTGGCCGCCGAGCGGACCATGGTCGGGCCGCCGATGTCGATGTTTTCAATGGCGGTCGGCAGGTCGCAACCTGGCTTGTTGATGGTGGCTTCGAACGGGTAGAGGTTGACGGCCACCAGGTCGATCGGCTTGATGCCGTGCTCGTTCATGATGGCGTCGTCGATGCCGCGACGACCCAGGATCCCGCCGTGGATCTTCGGGTGCAGGGTCTTGACCCGACCGTCCATCATTTCCGCAAAACCGGTGTAGTCCGCGACTTCCACTGCGGCGACGCCGTTGTCCTGCAGCAGCTTGAAGGTCCCGCCGGTGGAGAGGATCTCGACACCCAACTGTTGCAGTTCGCGGGCAAATTCGAGGATCCCGGTCTTGTCGGAGACGCTGATCAAGGCGCGGCGGATCGGCAGGCGGGTGGTCTGGTCGGTCATTTCAATTTCCATCAAAAGCAAGGGAAGTCAGCAAAAAAGGCGACCGTTTTTTACGCGGGCGCCTTTCTGGTTTGATTGAATGCTTACAGCAGATCGTACTGCTTGAGTTTCTTGCGCAGGGTGCCGCGGTTCAGGCCCAGCAGCTCACTGGCCTTGGTCTGGTTGCCCTTGACGTAGTTCATCACGCTCTCGAGCAGAGGTGCCTCGACTTCCGAAAGCACCAGGTTGTACACATCCGTGACGGCAGCGCCCTCAAGGTGGGCGAAATAATTGTGCAGCGCCTTCTCGACACTCCCGCGAAGGGTCTGACCTTCTTCGCTGGGCGTATTGAGGTGCTGTTTCAAATTTACGTTGTCGCTCACGGGTGTTATTCCACTCACTAAAGTCTCGGTCATCATCGTCATGCGGCCACCCCTTCGTCCCCTGTCAGGCTCTTGTAACGCTCAGCGAAGAACGCCTGAACGTCGGCGCATTGTGCTTGCGTACCATCCAAACGATTGAAACGGGCGCGAAACTCCCTGGCGCCCGGCAGGGTTGCGAGATACCAGCCCACATGCTTGCGAGCGATGCGTACACCCATGACTTCTCCGTAGAAGGCATGCAGCGCGGCCAGATGCTCTAGCAGAATACGTTCCACCTCGGACAGTTGCGGCGCAGCGAGCTTTTCGCCGGTGCGCAGGAAGTGTTCGATTTCACGAAAAATCCATGGCCGCCCCTGGGCAGCCCGGCCGATCAACAACCCGTCGGCACCCGTCGCGTCCAGCACGTACCGGGCCTTTTCGGGCGAGTCGACATCGCCGTTGGCAAAGACCGGCATCGACACCGCCTGCTTGATCGCGGCAATGGTGTCGTACTCGGCCTCGCCGGTGTACAGGTCGGCACGGGTGCGGCCATGCACCGCCAACGCCGTGATGCCTGCCTGTTCGGCGATCTTGGCCACCGTCAGGCCGTTCTTGTTCTCCCGGTCCCACCCGGTGCGGATCTTCAGGGTCACCGGCACATCGACTGCGGCGACGACCGCCTGCAGGATCTCGGTGACCAGCGCTTCATCCTTCAACAGTGCCGAGCCTGCAGCCTTGTTGCAGACCTTCTTCGCCGGACAGCCCATGTTGATGTCGATGATCTGTGCGCCCAGCTCGACATTGGCCCGGGCCGCCTGCGCCAGCATCTGGGCATCGCCACCGGCGATCTGCACCGAGCGGGGCTCGGGATCGCCTTCGTGGATCATGCGCAGACGCGATTTGCGGGTGTTCCACAAACTCATGTCGCTGCTGACCATTTCCGAAACTACAAGCCCGGCGCCCAGTCGCTTGCACAGCTGACGAAAGGGCTGGTCGGTGACGCCCGCCATTGGGGCGAGAACCAGGCCGTTCTGTAATGTATATGGGCCGATGCGTACCGCCGACATAGGACTTCCCTGAAGTGGGGCCGGATCATGAGACTTCGAAAAAGGGTTGGCATGATACCCGCTCTCGATGACTGGATAAAGGTCGAATTGGATAAAATCTGAACAGCTATTTTGTTATCGCCAGCGGTTTGGTTCGGGTGCGCTGAGTCAGAAAGCTGCCGCCAATCGCCCGGCCCTGGTGTGCATCACTCTGGTGAATGAAAGCTCAGGCTGTAGTTCACCGCTTTAGGTCCCGGGTCGAGGATATCCAGGGCAATATGAATGGGCGTCTGCGGCGGCATTTCCCCCAGGCCTTCGACATCGCCGCCCAGATATTCTCCGGGCTTGAAACGGCGACTGGCGATCAGATGCCCGTTGAGGTCGGCGAAACGCAGCTCCAGCAGCGGGAAAGGCTGGGAGAACGGCGCACGGTTGTAGATGATTGCGTCCACCACCAGGGCGCCGCTGAACTCCGGATGGCTGCGCACCACCAGGTTGCTGCTTTTGATTTTGCCGATGTCGACCTTGGACGGCACGTCGCAGCCGATGGTCGGGCAAATCTGCAGGAACCACGGGCGATACTGATCCTGACGGGCCAGTTCTTCGAAGTGGTAGGCGATGTACTGGCCGGCCAGGGCCGCGGCGGCGAACAGGATCAACAGGCCCCACAGCAAACGCCGGCCCCAGGGCGAGCGACGCTTGCGCCAGTCCAGTTGCAGCGGATCGTCATCCAGGTCCTGAAGGGCCTCGGCGCGTAATCCGGGTTCATGGCGCTCGCGTGCCTTGCGCGTCGGCACCGCTTGCAACGGTGCTTCGTCGTGATCATCGTGATCATCGCTGGCAGACAGACTTTCCAGGTGTTCGTGGGGCTCGTCGTCCGGCTCCAGGCGTAGCGGGGTGACCGGCTCGTCGTCCGGTTCCAGCGGTTCCAGGGTCAGGGGCAAGGACAAGGACGGTTCGGTGCGCGGTGGGCGGGCCGGTTCATGGGGCTCGAACGGTTCGACCGGGGTTTGTAGGGCCGTTTCGTCGCGCTCGCTGGCGGATTCGCTGTACAGGCTGTCGGACCAAGGCTCCTGATCGTTCGAGAGCGGGTCGCGTTGCGCGCTCAGGTTGTCTTCACGACGTCGGCCGAAGGTATCCGGCGCACGCTTGTCACGCCGCTCCAGTCGAGCCAGTTCCTTGTCCAGATCATCGAGGTCCAGCTCGGCGGCGGTCCATTGCTTCTGGCTGATCGCACGGGGCGGGGATTCGGCGGCGGGCGTCTTGATTGGCGGTGTCAGGGGCGTGACGGTTTCCTTGGCAGTATGCTGTTCCAGCAATTGCCGTGCGGCATTGAACACTTGCAGGCACGAGCCACAGCGAACCACCCCGCGGGCCACGCTCAATTGAGTATGGCTGACGCGAAAACTGGTGTGGCAATGCGGGCACTGGGTGACGAAACTGTCAGTCATGCGGCAATCCGGTTGATACAGGCGGCCATTCTAGCGCCGACGACCGGTGATGCGCACCCAGCCATCGCGATTGGCGATGGGGTCCAGATCAAAGTCCGCGGCATAGGCCGCAGCGACTTCTTCACCCTGTTCGGCCAGGATGCCCGACAGCGCCAGGCGTCCGCCCGGCTTGACCAGGCTCGACAACTGCGGCGCCAGGGACACCAGCGGACCGGCCAGGATGTTGGCCACCAGTACGTCGGCCTGAACCTGTGGCAGGTCTTGCGGCAAGTACAGGGGGAACAGCTCTGGGGCAATGTTGTTGCGCCCGGCGTTGTCGCGGGAGGCTTCCAGGGCCTGGACGTCGATGTCGGTGCCGACCGCTTCCTTGGCGCCCAACAGCAGCGCGGCAATGGCCAGGATCCCCGAGCCGCAGCCGAAGTCGAGCACGTTGCAGTCTTTAAGGTCCTGGCCGTCGAGCCATTCCAGGCACAGCGCGGTGGTCGGGTGCGTGCCAGTGCCGAACGCCAGCCCTGGGTCCAGCAGCAGGTTCACTGCATCCGGCTGCGGCGCGGCATGCCAGCTCGGCACGATCCACAGGCGCTGACCGAAGCGCATCGGCTGGAAGTTATCCATCCAGCTGCGTTCCCAATCCTGGTCTTCGATCACTTCGCTGTGATGCTCGGGCAACGGGCTGCCGGTGAGCAGCTCCAGATGTGCCAGCACGCTGGCCGGCTCGGTGCCACCTTCGAAAAGGGCCAGCAGGTGAGTGTGGGACCATAACGGCGTGGTATTGAGTTCCGGCTCGAAGATCGGCTGGTCTTCGGCGTCCATGAAGGTTACCGATACGGCGCCTACTTCAAGAAACGCGTCTTCGTAGGTTTCGGCTTGTTCCGGGCTGATGGCCAGACGTACTTGCAGCCAAGGCATGGCGGGCACCTTTGGAAAAAAATCTACAGGAGGCAGCGCAGGGCTGCAAAGGCGCGCAGTGTACGCCAGGTCGCCATCAAAGTGGATAAGCGAGTCTCGTGCCGCCGGCGTGGTGTTTCGATATATATATGTATGACATGGGGGCAATGCAGGACGGATAAGGTGCGGGTCCACACAACAGGGAGGAATGTGATGGACAACACTGCCGAACGGCACAGCAACACGAGCGGCGCGGGGACGGTCTCTTCCCCGCAGGCGGAAACAGCACAAGTCATTCTGGAGAAGTTGGCACGTTGGCAGGCGGCTATCGACCAGCGATTACACGCTCAGATGCCCTTGCTGGAGGTGCTGGAAGAGTACCTGCTGGTCCAACTGCGCACCCATTATTACCAGGGCAACATCGATCCGTACTTCATCGGCACCCTGCTCGATGCGGTGCTGCAACGGATGATTGACCAGACGCCGGTGGCTTTTGATGAAGAACAGGATGCTCCTTATCGCTGGCCCGGCGGGACTGATCCGGGGTTTGCGGTTGAGCGTCGGGAAGTCATCGTGCAGGTGGTGGAAGCAAGCGCCGCGGGCTTTACCCATCACTACAAAGACTATCTGCAACGTCACTGGCGCATGGCCGGGAGCGACGCCTCTCTTGAGGAGGTGGTCAAGCACAGGCTCGCTGAATACCTGGCCCGGATCGATAGGATTTTCCAGCCGGAGCAACTGGCGGGGGTGGACGTCGATGAGCTGAGGGAGAAGCTTGAAAACCTTCAGGCGCACTGGCGTCTCACAAACCAGATCACCTCGTTGGCAACCGCTCAGGAACGGCGGAGTCTTCAGGCAATCGCTGGGGGGCAATTGCCTGGCTGGCTGAAGGCGCTGAGTGAAGTCGAGCGTAAACAGTTGAAGGCTTTTGAGGCACGGACCTCGCAGGCGCAGGCGCTGGTGGATGAGCTGCTCGACGGCCTGGGCTCGCTGCAGGCGTTTGCCCGGCGGCTGGCCAGGGACTATGTCAGGCGTGAACTGGACATGGAAGTCGAGCCTGACGGCATTCGAGTGCAGTTGCAGTGGCGAGGGATCATTGACCAGCCGGTGCAGACCCATAGCCTGAGCGAATTGCTGGCGGCAGGTCCGATAAGATCGGACGCTATATCGGTGTTCCTGGTGGAAAATGGCGCCATGCTGCGCAACCAGCCTCTTTCGCCGGCGTTCATTACCCAACTGCTGGCAGACGTGGATGCCCCCGCTGGGTATGGGGCAGCATTGGTCAGCCAATATGGCCGGGCAGACCTGAAGGACGCCATGCTCGATTGGTTCGTGGCGCGCCTGGAGCAAAGCGCGTTCGTGGCACGTTGTGCGGGCCATTTGAAGGTGAGCCATCACGAGGCGCTCAAAACCTTATGGGCAAACGAGACGTCGGCGCAATCGGCCAGTGCCTGGCGTGTGGCCTGCCTTGCGCTTCCAAACGCACTGAAGTGTTCCGATCTTCTGTTGTTCTACCGCGAGGACCGGTCGGGCGAGGTCAGTGATCTGTTGTTGTACGCCCCCGGCAAGCCAGATGGGCAGGAGTGGATCGAGTTGCCCTCGCTTCGGTCCGTGAATGCAGAGATAGGCGCCTGGATTGAAAGCCAGGCGGGTCGCGAATACCTGTTGCAACAACTCTCTGCCGCCGGGCGTGATGTGGCTCGGGAGTACTTTGCCGGCGTGGCGGACAAGCCGACGGCATGGGATCTGAACAAAGACCTCAGGAGCACTGCGATGGCCTTCAAAGCCTGCCTTGAGGCGTCTGTTGCAATGGGCCTGGCCAACAACCTGGCGCAGGTTGAGCAGGACGAATCGCCCCGGTGGTACGCGGCCCTGCCGCTTGACTCCCGACGCATCATCAGCAGTTTGAGCCAGGAGCTTCAGGTTCATCAGCAGGTCTTCAACGAGCAGATCGCCGGCTATGAGGTCTTTGTGGACTTTGCCAAACGTACCGTCACCCAAGCCATCGCACCGTACATGCGTAGCAAGGGGGTGCAGGAACCGGTCGATCCTGCCACGGTGCTCATCGACTACACACCCGGTCTGGCGAGTGGCAAGACCCAGGTTGCCAGCTTGCTGGAGCTGGCCATCCATGGGTATGACGACAACTCGGGCATCGACAACCCCAGAAAAGGCGTGCGCTCATCGATCGGGCAGGACCTGGGGCAGGTTCGCAGTGCGGAGCTGGCGACCTACATCCGACGGGCCTACGTGGGCGAGCAGTATGCGCGGCAGATCCGCGCCAGGTTCCTTGATGCCAGCGCTGCCGAATACACCAAGCGGCGTAATGCCTACCGCAACCTGTTGCTGACCCGGATGGATCGCGACCTGCGGATCGCGACGGGTAAGTCCTTGTTGAACGCCCGTGAGTTCTGGTGGCTCACCCGGCAAATCACGCTGCTGAGTGAGGCGACGCCGGTGATCGGCTCAGTGAGTTCGCAGGCGGTGGTGCAGCGCGAAGGTCTGATCCGGTTTACCGTCGGCGGTCATGTGGTATTGGGCGTCTATGTCTTTGCCTACTTTGATCCCAAAGGCGCCTATTGGCTGTACACGCCCGACGCTCCCGACGGCGTCACATTTCGCCCATACCAGGACTTCCCCGGGGCGGTCGCCGCACGCCTGCGTGATTACGTACTGGAGCGGGTGGCCGTTGGTGCTCGTGCCGCGGTAAGGCGCTCGCTGACGGCTTTGGCGACCACGACCCGTGGCCTCGAAGTATTGCGCGAATTCAATCGGGTAATGGATATCTCGTCGCAGTTCGATGCCTACATCGAGCGTGCTGTCACGGACGTGGAAGATGTCACGAAAAGTCGCGGCGAGGTGATCAGGGATCAGGTGCTCAAGGGCCTGCTCTTCGCCTCCGCGCCGGTGTGCATGGTTTACCCGCCCTTTGCCCTGTTGCTGGATGCCGGCTTCATTGCCCTCAGTTCCAGGCAGGCGATCGAGGCGCATGGGCAGGGCGACACCGATCGCGCCCTCGGCCATTGGCTGCAAGCGACCTGGGGCGCGTTGTTCGGCATGCTTGGGGCAATGAGCATGACCCGGCTGCTCGGTCAGGCTGTCAGGAGTCTGAAGCTCGCCGTAAGGCCCATGTCCTTGGCCGCTCAGCGCCTGAGGCAGGTGACATCAGTCGCTGCCAGGGAGAGCGGGCCGCTGATCCAGCCGATCCGTTTCGATCCGAAACAGGCGGTCAGGGAAACGCCGAAGAATTTGCAGCAGGTGACCGAGGGGGCTTTCAAAGGCACCTATCTGAGCCCGTCCAGCGCTACGCAGCCGCGAAATGCTTTCTACATACTCGACAAGGGCAGGTACTACCAGGTGAGGGGGAATATCTACTTCGATGGTCTGTGCCTGGTGGATGCCCGTTATCCCGGCGCCTTTTACAAACCGCCTGTGTACAGGATGGCGAATGGCAAGTGGGCGCGTAAACCCGTTGGAATGAGTGGCGGCAATGATGATGTGCGCAACCTTGGGCGAGTGAGCGATCTGCGCGAAGCGTTTCCCGGGCATGTCTTCCCGGACGTGGCGCGGGGCGCGTTGCAGGGCGAGGCGGTGGTCGCCAAGTTCAGCGAGACGGCGGCAGACAACTATCTGTTCTCCCTGAACGCCCAGACATGCGTGATCGCTTCGTTGTACAACCCGACCACCAAGGTCGGGGCGGTCATTCATTTCGATCACAACATCCGCGCACTGATCGAGCGCAGTGTTCGCGAAGTGAAGCAGCGTTTGGGAGGGGCAGCGAAGGATATTCGCGCCATTCTGGTGGGCGGCGATTGGCTGACAGGCGCTGATATTGGCGAGCCGGTCAGATCGGTGATGAGGCGCCAGGGGCTGCAGCCAACCTGGGATCACTGGTCGTATTCTTCCTGCTTCGGTAATACCTATGGTGTGTCGCTGGATCTGCGCACTGGGGTGACGTCGGTGTTCAAGACATCACAGAGTCAGGTTGAGCGCTACTACATACCGGTGCTGGCGAGGGCGAAACAGAGTTCCGACCCGGTGTCGGTGCGTGCGCGTGGGTTCATGACGCGCTTGCGTAGTGAGCCGTTGGTAGCCAATGCCAACGGTAGCGTTCGCACCCAGCAGGGCAGGGCGGCGACGAGGGCGCAGATCGAAGCACAGGCACTCCCTACGGTAGCGCTGAGCTGAGTCATTCGCCGCCATTGTGAAAGGCAGGCAAAAAAAGACCCCGGCCAATGGACCGGGGTCTTTTTTACATCACTCGGGACATCAAGCCTGATCAGCCAGCTTGTGTTCCAGGTAATGGATGTTGACGCCACCTTTGCAGAAGCCTTCGTCGCGGACCAGGTCGCGGTGCAGCGGGATGTTGGTCTTGATCCCGTCCACCACGATTTCGTCCAGCGCATTGCGCATGCGCGCCATGGCTTCGTCACGGGTTGCGCCGTAGGTGATCAGCTTGCCGATCAACGAGTCATAGTTCGGCGGAACCGCATAACCGCTGTACAGGTGCGAGTCGACGCGAACGCCATTGCCGCCTGGAGCATGGAAATGCTTGACCGTGCCTGGGCTTGGCATGAAGGTTTTCGGGTCTTCGGCGTTGATCCGGCATTCCAGCGAGTGGCCGCGGATCACCACGTCATCCTGGGTGAACGACAGTTTGTTGCCGGCGGCGATGCTGAGCATCTCCTTGACGATGTCGATACCAGTGACCATTTCCGAAACCGGGTGCTCCACCTGAACACGGGTGTTCATTTCGATGAAGTAGAAACGACCGTTCTCGTAGAGGAACTCGAAGGTGCCGGCGCCGCGGTAGCCGATGTCGATGCAGGCCTTGACGCAGCGTGCCAGGACTTCCGCGCGAGCCTGCTCGTCGATGCCCGGTGCCGGTGCTTCTTCGAGGACCTTCTGGTGACGACGTTGCAGCGAGCAATCGCGGTCGCCCAGATGGATGGCCTGGCCCTGGCCGTCGGACAGCACCTGGACTTCGACGTGACGCGGGTTGGTCAGGAACTTTTCCAGATAGACCATCGGGTTGCCGAACGCCGCGCCCGCTTCGGAGCGGGTCAGTTTCGCCGAGGAAATCAGGTCTTCTTCCTTGTGTACCACACGCATGCCGCGACCACCGCCACCACCGGCAGCCTTGATGATCACCGGATAGCCGACTTCGCGGCCAATGCGCAGGGCGGTTTCTTCGTCTTCAGGCAGCGGGCCGTCGGAACCTGGAACGGTAGGTACGCCGGCGGCGATCATGGCGTGCTTGGCCGATACCTTGTCGCCCATCAGGCGGATGGTGTCGGCTTTCGGACCAATGAAGGCAAAACCGGAGTTTTCGACCTGTTCGGCGAAGTCGGCGTTTTCCGCCAGGAAACCGTAGCCAGGGTGAATGGCGGTGGCGCCGGTCACTTCAGCGGCGGCGATGATCGCCGGGATGTGCAGGTAAGAGTGCGCAGCCGACGCCGGACCGATGCAGACGGATTCGTCCGCCAGGCCCAGGTGCATCAGTTCTTTGTCGGCCTTGGAGTAAACGGCGACGGTCTTGATGCCCATCTCTTTGCAGGCACGCAGAATCCGCAGGGCGATCTCACCGCGGTTAGCGATCAGAACTTTTTCCAACTTCGCAGTCATCAAAGGCTCTCCGCGGTTCAAACGATGGTGAACAGCGGTTGGTCGTACTCAACCGGCTGGCCGTCTTCAACGAGGATGGATTCGATCACACCGCTGGTTTCAGCTTCGATGTGGTTCATCATCTTCATGGCTTCGACGATGCACAGGGTGTCGCCTTTCTTCACGGTCTGGCCGACTTCAACGAAGGACGGCGAGGACGGGGAAGACTTGCGATAGAACGTGCCTACCATTGGCGAACGGGCAACGGTGCCGTTGAGCGTTGGCGCGGCAGGTGCTGCTGGAGCGGCGGCAACTGGCGCTGCTGCCGGAGCAGGCGCGGCGGCTGGAGCCTGCATCGGTGCCGGCGCGTAGAACTGCTGGGCCGGGGTCTTGCTGTGACGGCTGATGCGTACGGACTCTTCGCCTTCCTTGATCTCGAGCTCGTCGATGCCGGACTCTTCCAGCAATTCGATCAGTTTCTTAACTTTACGGATATCCATGAATCATCAACTCCCAAGGGTCGGTCAGGGGCGTTTAACGCTTGTTGTTCAAGCTGTTGCCTGTCTTTCAAGCTGCTCTAGGGCGGCCTCCAGAGCCAGTCGGTAACCGCTGGCGCCAAGGCCGCAGATCACTCCCACCGCTACATCGGAGAAGTAGGAGTGATGGCGGAAAGGTTCGCGTTTGTGCACGTTGGACAAATGCACTTCGATGAATGGGATGCTCACTGCCAGCAGCGCGTCACGTAATGCGACGCTTGTGTGCGTAAAAGCAGCGGGATTGATCAAAATGAAGTCCACACCTTCGCCACGCGCGGCATGGATGCGGTCGATCAATTCATATTCGGCGTTGCTTTGCAGGTAGAGCAAATGATGGCCGGCATTGCGGGCCCGCTGTTCCAGGTCCTGGTTGATCTGGGCCAGTGTCACGGCCCCGTAGACGCCCGGTTCGCGGGTGCCCAGCAGGTTCAGGTTGGGTCCGTGCAGGACCAATAGGGTCGCCATCTGCTGTTCCTTGTTATCTGTGAGCAGGTGTCAGAACCCGGCGACTATGCCGCAAAGCCTTTATGACTGTCCAGTTCTCTGCAATAGCCAGCACGATGACCGATGTTTGCGCGAAATTTGTGACCATGCTCCAAGATCCGGTCACCCGCCCCTGGGATGCCTGCGCTAAACCCTGTGGGAGCGAGCCTGCTCGCGATGGCGGCGATACATTCAACATTTCTGCAAGCTGACCCACTGCAATCGCGAGCAGGCTCGCTCCCACAGGGGATCTGTGGTGAACATCAAGGTTGGGAATAACCCGAAACCCGCGTGGGAGCGGGCTTGCTCGCGAAGACGGCGGCACATTCAATACCGATGCAAGCTGACCCACCGCTATCGCGAGCAGGCTCGCTCCCACAGGGGATCTGTGGTGAACATCAAGGTTGGGAATAACCCGAAACCCGCGTGGGAGCGAGCTTGCTCGCGATGGCGGCGGCACATTCAGCACTGATGCAAGCTGACCCACCGCTATCGCGAGCAAGCCCGCTCCCACAGGGATCTGTGGTGAACATCAATGTTGGGAATAACCCGAAACCCGTGTGGGAGCGAGCCTGCTCGCGATGGCGGCGATAGATTCAATATTTCTGCAAGCTGACCCACTGCAATCGCGAGCGAGCCCGCTCCCACAGGGGATCTGTGCTGCTTAAACCCGAAATGCCTGAACTGCCGTGTGCAAGCGCCCACCGAGCACCAGCAGGTTGTCGCCCTGTTCCCGCCCCTGACCAATGCGCAGCAGATTATCCCCACCCAGTTGATGAATCCGCTCACTGTGATCGCGGATTTCGCTGACGGCGCCGCTTTGTTGGGCGGTGACGTCGGCGATGCGCACTGCGGTTTCGGAAATGGTCTGGATGGCCCCGACGATTTTATCCAGTGCGCCGTCGGCCGCTTGTGCCTGGTTGGCGGTGGCTTCGGCGTGTTCGACCTGGGCGCGCATGCCGTCCACCGACTGGCGCGCGGCCAGTTGCAGGCGGGCGATCAGTTCCTGGATCTCGGCAGTGGCGCCCGCCGTGCGTTGGGCCAGGGAGCGGACTTCTTCGGCCACCACCGCGAAACCTCTTCCCATGTCTCCGGCGCGTGCGGCTTCGATGGCGGCGTTGAGGGCCAGCAGGTTGGTCTGATCGGCAATCGAGCGAATCACTGTCAGCACGCCGCCGATGGTGGCCGATTCCTCGGCCAGTTGTTCGATCATTTGTGCGTTGCCTTGCACTTCGCCCACCAGCGCATGCAGGCCGGTGAGGCTCAGGCCGATGACTTTCTGCCCTTGCTCCACAGCATGCCCGGCGCTACGGCTGGCGTCGGCGGCCTGGCTGGCGTCACCGGCCACTTGTTGAATGGTCGCTTCCAGTTCGCTGAGAGAGTCGCGGATCAGCGCCGTGTCACCGGCCTGGTGCTCGGCGCCGCTGTGCAATTCTCCACTCAGCTCGGCCAGTGCCCGGCTGCTGCCAGCGACCTGCTCGGCATTCAGGCGAATGGTGCCGACCAGATCCACCAGATACGCCCGCAAGCGATTGAGCGAGGCCTGGATGTCTTGTAACTCGCGGTTGCTGGCGCCCACATGAATGTCGCGGCTGAAATCCCCTTCGGCCCAAGTCGACAGGGCGGGTGCCAGATTCGTCAAAGTCCGGGCCAGGCGCCGCTGCAAGGTGTCGATGAGCAATGCGATCAGCAGGATCAGGCCGATCATCAATCCCTGAATCAGCCGAACTTCGCCCTGGATCTGGCCATGTTGGGCGCGAACCGCCGACTCCATGGCATCGATCGCCTGTTGCACATCGGCGATTTTCAAGTGCGTGGCGCTGCTCAGTTCTGTGCGCTTCTGGATCAATGCGCGAGTGCGCCCCAGTTCGGCAGGGTAGCGGCCGAGCAGGCTGTTGAGTTCGCGCTTGAGGGCGATGCCGGCGTCTTCGGCGACGGTTTCTTCCTGGGTCTGCAAGCCCATCAGCGCAGCGAAATCATCGCCCTGCGCTTCGTTGCTGGCTGTCACGCCCAGCAGCGGCAGGCTGTCGAGGCTCTCGGCCTGTGTGCGGATGCTCTGCAGTTCCCGTTCGACATCGGCGGCCAATTCGCTGCGTCCGCTGCTGACCAGTTTGTCCCGGGCGAGGGACAGTCGGCCCAGATGTTGCGAAGCGGCGAACAACGGCGGCAGGTAGGCCGGGGCGCCATTGGCGTATTGCGCAAGGCGGTCCAGGCTCGCGCTCAGCTCCCGTTCGGCCTGCAACAGCAGGGCTTGCGGATCGCCCGCCAGCTTACCGGCGGCCAGCAGATCGGTCTTGCTGAAGCCGTCGAGGCTGGACAGGCTTGGGCGCAAGCTCTTGGCCAACTCGGGCGGAAATTGGTCCAGGTCCTTTTGCAAGGTATCAATGGACTGGGTCGCTGCGCTGAGGCGCAAGGCGTCGCCGCTGGCCAGGTAATCTTCGATGTTGCGCGCCACCTCGCCCTGGAACTGCCGCGACAGGCTCAGGTAGCGCTCCATCAACAGATAGGGGCGCTCCAGGGCGATTTGCGACCACCACAGGGTGCAAGCCAGGCCAAGGCACACGGCAACTAAAAGAAGGGTATTGAGATTGGTCAGCAGCTTCAGGCGCATCAAGGGTCTACCAAGGGCAGAATCGTAAGTGCTTGAAGTTATTGCGTTTGGGTTACAGGTTTATGACTGAATCGGTGGATTCCGATGAAAAGGTGGCACTTTGCTTTGATTGCCGCGCGCTTTGTACCCGATTGCGCCCTGCGTGCTTGGCGCGGTACAGCGCTTCGTCCGCCTGGCTGGCCATCATCAGGCTGTCGGACTCTTCGCTCATCTGCACCACGCCCGCGCTGAAGGTGCACCACAGGTCCTGGGGCTGCGCCGGGTAGTGAATTTCGGCAAAACGCTGGCGGATTTCATCCAGTACCTTATAGGCCGCATCGATATCCGTGTCCGGCATGACGATGGCGAACTCTTCACCGCCGTAACGGCCGATGAAGTCGGTCTTGCGCAGACGCTGCTTGAGAAACAGCGCCAGGCTTTTGATCACCCGGTCGCCCATGGGGTGGCCGTGGCTGTCGTTGACCCGTTTGAAATGGTCGATGTCCAGCATGGCAAAGCTCAACGGCTTGCCTTCGCGGCGAGCGCGGAAGCAGCAGTCTTCGAGCAATTGCAGGATATGGGTGTGGTTGTAAAGACCGGTGAGGCTGTCGCGGACCATCCGCGCCTTGAGGTTGCGCGCCCGGGCCGCTCGGTTGCGCACGGTGGTGATCAGGTGCCGGGGTTTGATCGGTTTGGTCAGGAAGTCGTCGCCGCCTTCACTCATGGCGTCGAGCTGTTTGTCCAGGTCGTCTTCGGCGGACAGGTAAATGATCGGCACGCTGACATAGCGGTCATTGTGGCGGATCACCTTCGCCAGCTCCGTGCCGGTGCAGGCGGGCATGTACATGTCGAGGATGATCAGATCAGGCTGGAAATCCGCCAGCTCGGCCATGGCCTGGATCGGTTCGATCAGCGTGCGGGTGACGATACCGGCGCTGTTGAGCAGGCGCTCGGTGTGCAGGGCCTGGGCACGGGAGTCATCAATGATCAGCACTTTGTAGGGTTCGTACTGGGCAACGCAGGTCAGCACTTCGATCTTTTCCAGCAGGCTCGAGGCTTCCAGGGTGCCAGTGAGGAACTCCTGCCCGCCGGCGCGCACCGCCGCCAGGCGTGTCGGCGTGTCGGTTTCCAGCAGGCTGAAGAACAAGAGCGGCAACGGCTGCTCCAGACCTTCCTGGGCTTCGGCGGCCAGTTTCAGGCCGATGCCGGGGCCGCTGAAGTCCACGTCCATGACAATCGCGGCCGGCAGGCGCTCGACCATCGAAGCCCGAAACGCCGCCACGCTGTCGAGCGCCTGGGCGCTGAGGCCGAAGAACTCCAACTGCTTGGCCAGCCGCTCGGCGCGGTCATGGTCCTGCAACATCACGTAGATGGGTTTGCGCAGCGGCGGCAGGAAGGTCTGTTCGAGCTGATCGCCATGGCGCAGGCCGGTGCGGGACAGGCGCTGCATCAGTCGATTGATTTCAGTGATCAGGTGGCTGCTCAGACGCCCGCGATTGGCTTCCACCGCTTGCAGCGATTGACTGATGCCCTGGGCGAGCTGGCAATGCTCCGGTTGCTCGAAGCGCTCGGCAAAGCGCAGCAGACGCAGGTTGGCTTCGCTGAGCTCCGACAGGTCGATGCCTGACCATTCACTGCGTTGCAGGCGCTGCCAGATCTCCAGGATCTGACGAGCCTGGTGAATTACCCGCTGGGCAAAGTGGTGCTTGAGGCGCTCACGGCTGGGGTCTTCTGGCTCGGTCATATCCTGACTACTAGTTAGGGTGCATGCTGAGATCGACTGGTGGCTCTATGCTAGCACCTCTTTTCATTCGCATGAGTGTCATACGTCAATAATCTGTCTTGGGAGGGTATTCAGTTTATGACCGGTCAGTTTCGTAGGCTGGTGACAGCGCTTCCTTTATAGTGGCCGTTCGATTGCCCTGTCGTGGTCGGCATGATTTGCGCCGCATTATCGCGTTTCAAATCAGGCACGATGGCGTAGGGTTGTGGTCGAACCGTGAACTCAAGTGATTGAAGGGACATCGCCATGCTGGACTGGAAAAACCGCGCGGGCAGCGCGCCTGAACGTGCCGCCGAGCCGAAATCGGCCACCCGCAGCTACCTGGGTGGGCTTTTTTTCAGCCGGGCACTGGCCACCCTGGTCGGCCTGTACTTGCTGGTGACCATTGCCGTCGGCTGGTACTGGAGCCAGGAGCCCGCCCTGTTCCCCGTGCAGCAGAACGCCCAGGCGGCCGCGGAGAAGGAAGGCCGGCAAATGGTGATCGGCTACACCACCGTCGAGACCCTCAAGACCGTGGCCGAAACGCTGCTGACCAAGCCAGGTGGCTACATTTCCAACGACCGGTTCCCGCCGGGCCTGTGGATGGACAACATGCCGAGCTGGGAATATGGCGTGCTGGTGCAGGTACGCGACCTGAGCCGCGCTCTGCGCAAGGACTTCGCCCGATCCCAGTCCCAGTCCGCCGAGGACGCCGACCTGGCCAAGGCCGAGCCGCGCTTCAACTTCGATAACCGCAGCTGGGTGCTGCCCTCCAGTGAGTCGGAGTACCAGGAAGGCATCACTCTGCTGAGCCGCTATCAGGCGCGCCTGTCCGATCCGAACCAGAAAAGCGCGCTGTTCTATGCCCGCGCCGATAACCTGAATAATTGGCTGGGCGATGTCGGCACTCGTCTGGGTTCGCTGTCCCAGCGCCTGTCGGCCAGCGTGGGCCGGGTCAAGCTCAACACCTCGCTGAAAACCGAAGTCACGGCCCCGGGCCAGGTACCGCAAGTGGACGAGGAGGTGGTCGAAACCCCGTGGATGCAGATCGACAACGTGTTCTACGAAGCTCGCGGCCAGGCCTGGGCGCTGTCGCATTTGCTGCGCGCAATCGAAGTGGATTTCGCCGATGTGCTGGCAAAGAAAAACGCCACGGTCAGCGTGCGGCAGATCATTCGTGAACTCGAAGCCTCCCAGGAGCCGGTCTGGAGCCCGATGATCCTCAACGGCAGCGGCTTCGGTGTATTGGCGAACCATTCGCTGGTGATGGCCAACTACATTTCCCGCGCCAACGCGGCGGTGATCGACTTGCGGCAACTGCTGAACCAGGGCTGACAGATGGAAGAAAGCCCGCGGGAGGTCGCTCATCGAGTGGCCTCGGATGCCGAGCTCATCGCTTGGGTCGATAAAGACGACAACCTGCTTGGCAGCCTGGTGCGTTCGGACCTGCGTGAGCGCGGTCTGATCGGACGCGGCACCTACATCATGCTGTTCAACTCTGCCGGTGAGTTGTGCGTTCATCGGCGGACCCTGAGCAAGGCGATCTATCCGGGTTTCTGGGACGTGGCGGCCGGCGGGATGGTGCAGGCCAACGAGACCTACGCCGAGTCGGCGGCTCGAGAGCTGGCGGAAGAGTTGGGCGTGAGCGGCGTCGAACTGACGGCCCATGACCATTTTTATTTCGAAGACAGCGGCAGTCGCCTGTGGTGCTCGGCGTTCTCGGCCGTGTGGGACGGGCCGCTGATTCTGCAACCTGAAGAGGTACTCGAGGCGCGTTTCCTGGCGGTCGACCAGGTGCTCGATGAAATCCAGCACAAGCCTTACTGCCCGGACTCTCTGGCGGCACTGGAGCGCTATTTGCGAGCCCATGGCGATGATGTCGCAAAGAAGCGCTAAATTGGCGCCGATTGGCCCTTAGCAAGTTAGCTTTTTGCCGTTACACTGCGCGACTTTTCAAGCTGAATCGCTGTCTGCGATCCAGTAGCGCTGCCCCTGCCTGAGTGGGGCTTCGCGGTCGGGGCACTTACTTTTGCCCGGCCAGTCTTTGTCCTCCCAAGAGGATTGCCGGTGGCCAAAAAAGCCGCATCCTTCGCCGCCTTGGGCGGCCTGGTATTTTCTACCGACGCCGGTCGTCATTGCCCTGATTGCCGCCAGCCGGTGGATGCCTGCATCTGCAAACAGACCACCATCCCGGAAGGTGACGGTATCGCTCGCGTGCGCCGTGAAAGCAAAGGTCGCGGCGGCAAGACGGTGACCACGATCACTGGCGTGCCGCTGGCCGAGGACGCGCTCAAGGAACTGGCCACCACGTTGAAGAAACGCTGTGGCACCGGTGGTGCTTTGAAAGACGGCATCATCGAGATCCAGGGCGATCACGTCGAGCTGCTGCTGGCGGAACTGACCCGACACGGCTTCAAGGCGAAAAAGTCCGGCGGCTAGCAGCCTCTGTGAAAACCACCCTCGGCTTGATTCGAACCCTTTCTACGAAGCACGGTTCGAAGTCGCCCACATGGTTTTCACAGAGCCTGTTCTGAACGGGTTTCTAAACTCAGCGCTGTGAGCAGGGTCTACCTTGCTTACAGGCAAATCGTCATTTCCATTCTCTAGACTGCTCCAGCCTCCTACCGGATGGTGCATTTTGACTTCTTTATAGGGGACTTCGATGTCCGTACGACGCACACGCAAAGACGATGGCAGCCAATGGACAGTTGCGGACAGCCGCAGTGTTTACGGGATCCGCCATTGGGGGGCCGGGTATTTCGCGATCAATGACGCCGGTCGCGTCGAAGTCCGTCCGAACGGTCCAGGCAGTTCGCCCATCGACCTGTTCGAGCAAGTCGACCAGTTGCGCCAGAGCGGCCTGTCGCTGCCCTTGCTGGTGCGCTTCCCCGACATCCTGCAAGACCGCGTGCGCCAGCTCACCGGAGCGTTCGACAGCAACATCGCGCGCCTGGAATACCAGAGCCAGTACACCGCGCTCTATCCGATCAAGGTCAACCAGCAGGAAGCGGTGATCGAAAACATCATCGCCACCCAGAACGTTTCCATCGGTCTTGAGGCCGGCTCCAAGCCCGAGCTGCTGGCAGTGCTGGCCCTGGCGCCCAAGGGCGGGACTATCGTCTGCAACGGTTACAAGGACCGCGAGTTCATTCGCCTGGCGCTGATGGGCCAGAAACTGGGCCATAACGTCTTCATCGTGATCGAGAAAGAATCCGAAGTCGGCCTGGTGATCGAAGAAGCCGCGTCGCTCAAGGTCAAGCCACAGGTCGGCCTGCGGGTACGCCTGTCGTCCCTGGCGTCGAGCAAGTGGGCCGATACCGGTGGCGAAAAGTCCAAGTTCGGCTTGTCTGCCGCGCAACTGCTGTCGGTGGTCGAGCGCTTCCGCGCCGCTGGCCTGGATCAGGGCATCCGCCTGCTGCATTTCCACATGGGCTCGCAGATCGCCAACCTGGCGGACTACCAGCATGGCTTCAAGGAAGCGATCCGCTACTACGGTGAGCTGCGCAACCTCGGCCTGCCGGTGGATCACATCGATGTTGGCGGTGGCCTGGGCGTGGACTACGACGGTACGCACTCGCGCAATGCCAGTTCGATCAACTACGACATGGACGATTACGCCGGTGTCGTGGTTGGCATGCTCAAGGAGTTCTGCGATGCCCAGAGCCTGCCGCATCCGCACATATTCTCGGAAAGTGGTCGCTCCCTGACCGCCCACCACGCGATGCTGGTGGTGCAGGTGACCGACGTCGAGAAACACCACGACGACGTGCCGGTGATCGAAAACAAGGAAAGCCTGCCGGAGACCGTGCAGTGGCTGGTTGACCTGCTGGGCCCGACCGATATCGAGATGGTCACCGAGACCTACTGGCGCGCCACCCACTACATGAGTGACGTGGCCGCCCAGTACGCCGACGGCAAGCTGACCCTGGCCGAAAAAGCCCTGGCCGAGCAGTGCTACTTCGCGGTGTGCCGTCGCCTGCATAACTCGTTGAAGGCCCGCCAGCGCTCCCACCGTCAGGTGCTGGATGAGCTCAACGACAAGCTCGCCGACAAGTACATCTGCAACTTCTCGGTGTTCCAGAGCCTGCCGGACACCTGGGCCATCGGTCAGGTGCTGCCGATCCTGCCGCTGCATCGCCTCGATGAAGAGCCGTTGCGCCGCGCCGTGCTGCAAGACCTGACCTGCGACTCCGACGGCAAGATCAAGCAGTACGTCGACGAGCAGAGCATCGAAACCAGCCTGCCGGTGCATTCCCTCAATCCGGGCGAAGATTACCTGTTGGGCATCTTCCTGGTGGGTGCCTACCAGGAAATCCTTGGCGACATGCACAACCTGTTCGGTGACACCGACTCGGTGAACATCTACCAGAATGCCGACGGCAGCGTGTACCACGCCGGTATCGAAACCCACGACACCATCGAAGATATGCTGCGCTACGTGCACCTGTCGCCGGAGGAGTTGATGACCCACTACCGCGACAAATGCGCCAGCGCCCGTATCAGCGCCGCGGAACGCACCCAGTTCCTGGATGCCCTGCGCCTGGGGTTGACGCGGTCGTCCTACCTGTCTTCCTGATGGCGGCCTGAACGCCCTCCGGGACTGTCAGAAAATACACCGTGTGCTGCGGGTTTTTTCGGATAGTCCCGGAGGGCGTTTTTATTTGTGCCGCTGTTATTTCCGAACACTGGTGCATTTAACCGGTGGTGTCCTTATTTCGTGTAGTCCCTTTCCTAACTTGTACTTGGGCTCTCTACTCGGCCATGGCTCTCAGCGAGAATCCTCAGCCGCCCCTCCTGTAGAGAAACGCCGATGTCCGATCCAGCCAGCGAGCCGTCATTTCGTCTGGAGATAGCCGGTCTGCCCGAATCCTTTGTTGTCGTGGCCTTCACGGGCAGCGAAGCCATCAGCGAACCCTTTGTCTTTGATGTGGAGCTGTTGATCGGCGATACGCCCCTGGACCTTGCCGGGTTGCTCTACCGCAGCGTCTGGTTGAGTTTCGACGCTGGAGGGCGGGGCATCCATGGGCAGATTCACGAGCTTGTCCAGCATCGTCAGGGCGCTGGTTGCCGGGTACGCATCGGGCCGAAGCTGGCGTGCCTGGCGCAACGATTCAGCCAACGGGTGTTCAGTGCCCGCTCAGTGCCGCAAATCATTCGCCAGGTGCTCAAGGCCCACGGCATTGCCGGACGCCAGGTGTGCCTGGCTTTGAGTGGCGATTATCCGCTGCGCGATTTCTGTACCCAATATCGGGAGTCAGATCTGCAATTTCTCCAACGCGTGTGCGCCGAGGCGGGCATTTACTTCCATTTCGAGCAGGCTCGGGATGGGCATTGTCTGGTTTTTGCTGACAGCACGGACGATTCCCTGCCCGATGGCGAGACGCTTTACAGGCTCGAGGGAACGGCTCCGGCGGTGCGCAACTGGCGTGTACAAAGCGATGTTTCGGGGGAGCAAGTAGCCTTGGGCCGCAGCGATCTGATGGGGCTGCATTGCGGCCGGACGCTGTCGCTGGCAGGGCACCCTGTCGAAGGCTGGAACCAGACCTGGCTGTTGATGAAAGTCGAGCATCGCGCGCAGGCCGGCGTGTATGGCAACCATTTTCGCGCCATTCCTGCGGGATGGCCGTTCGTGGCGACCGGGGTTGCGGCAAAACCTCGCATGCTGAGTCGGCAGCGCGGCTGGGTGGTCACGGTCGATGAGCCGCAGATGCAGGTGGCGGGGCGAGTGGCGGTGCAGTTCGACTGGGTCTATCAGGGGGAGGGAGCCAGTCCCAGTCATTGCTGGCTGCCGTTGGCCCCTGAGCTGGCCGCTTGGGGGCACGCCATTGGCAAGGGCACCGAGGTGCTGGTGAGTTTTATCGAGGGCGACCCGGATCGTCCATTGATCAGCGCATTGCTCGACGCGCCGGCATCTCGGGAAGAAGGGGATGAGTCACTCCTGAGCGAAACATCCCGACCAGTCCATGAGGCCTCTGGCTTCGACCCGCTTCTGTTGGCGGCGATCCAGAGTGCCGAGCCGTTGGTGTTGTTGTGTCTGTTGCCCGGGGGCGGCAGCTTCAACCCCTGTAGCCAGCCGTTGTGCACCTGCCGCATGCTCACGCAGCTCGGCGCGGGCGCTGCTCCATGAATGCTGCCGCCATGTCTGCATCAGCGCCGCAATGGCTGCTGCTCGACGTACCCGGTGCGCCGGACACCGCGCAGCGTTTGCAGGAGCAGTTCGCCGAGATCCGGCGCTTTGCCTTGTTCGAAGGCACCGAATTGCACGGGCTGAGGGAGCATGGTCCGTTGCTGGTGGATTTGCAGCAATCGCCGGCACTGGCCAGCCTGTGTCACCTGGATGCCGGCGCCTGGCCGGGGCTGTTGTTGGTCAGCGGAGCGTCAGAGGCGCAATTACTGGCGCATCTGCGGCGCATGTTGACGGTGACGTTAGGCCTGCATCACAAGGCCTTGCTGAACTATTACAACCCTCACACGGCCAGTTATTTCTTCGACGGTTGCGATCCTCGGGAACTCAGTTGCTGGCTGGGGCCGATCAGCCTGGTGCGCTGGTTCGGCGGGACCTGGGGCGACAGGAGCATCGGCAGCCAGGGCTGGCAGCAACTCTGCAATCCGGGGCTGGCAGTACCGGCACTGGAAAATGAACACAGTCTCAGCCATTGGCAGCAGAGTCAGTTGCAGCGATGTCTGCTGGAACGCCACGTCTGGCAGTGGTCTTGTTCTACCGGGCGGGATTTCCGCCTGCTCTGGGAGGACTTGCAGCAAGGGCTGACCCTGGGGTTCACCGAACGACCGGTACTCGACGACTGGTTATGGCTGCGCCTGCAGTACCCCAATGCCCGACCCGTGCCGGGGCTCAAAGGCGGTTCGCAGCGCGAACGCCTGGATCACCTGCGGCGGCTGTGGCAGGACAATCAAGGTTGAAAAGGTCAATGGGCGCCGGCACCGAACCAGCTATCGCGCTGTTGCATGCGCCAGGCGAAAGCACCCAGGGTCAGGCTGCGCAAAGCCATGAACAGCAGGAAGGTGATCCACAGCCCGTGGTTGCCCAGCGCTTGCAGTACCCAGGCAAACGGCGACACCAGCAACAGGGTCAACAGCATGCCGTTGCGCATTTCCCTGGCACGAGTGGCGCCGATGAACAGGCCATCGAGCAAATAACTCCAGACCGCAATCAACGGCAGCGCTGCCAGGTAAGGCAGGTAGCGGTAAGCGGTGTCGCGCACGTCCGGAATATCGGTCTGCATATCGATGAACAGGTGGCCGGCGAGCAGAAACAGCAGGGCAAACCCTACGCTGGCAATCAATGACCATCCGCAGGCCACCACCAGCGAGCGGCGCAGGGCCAGGCGGTCGCGGGCGCCGATGGCGTGACCGCACAGCGCTTCGACGGCATGGGCCAGACCGTCCAGGGCGTGGGCTGTCAGCAGCAGACCATTGAGCAGCAGCGCGTTGGCTGCCACGGTCGCATCCCCCAGACGCGCGCCTTGCACCGTGATCAGGAAGAACACCGCTTGCAGCGCCAGGCTGCGAATGAAAATGTCCCGGTTCACCGCCAGCAACGGCCGCCAGCTTTGCCACACCCCCAAGGCCGCCCAGGCGATCTGCCCCGGCCAGGCCTGCAGCGTGTTGCGCGCCAGGATCAGACCGACCAGGGCGCCGGTCCACTCGGCAATCACCGACGCCCGGGCCGAACCGGTCACGCCCCAGTCCAGGCCGATCACGAACCACAGGTTCAGGGCGATGTTCACCAGGTTGGTCACCAGCAGGATCGCCAACGGCGCCCGGGCATTCTGAGCACCGAGAAACCAGCCCACCAGCGCATAACTGGCCAGCGCCGCTGGCAAGCCAAACAGCCGGGTGTGGAAAAAGTCCCGGGTCAACTGCTCAAGCTCGGCGGATGGCTGCATGAAATGCAACGCCACGCCACTCAACGGCACGCCGACCGCCCCCAGCACCAGCGCCAACCCCATCGCCAGCAGCAGACCTTGCAGCAACACCTGCCGCAACGCCGCTCCATCCCCACGCCCGGCTGCCTGGGCGGCGAACCCGGTGGAGCCCATGCGCAAGAAACCCATGGCCCAGGCCAGCACCGTATACAAACTCGCCCCGACCGCCACCGCGCCTAACTGATGGGCATGGGGCAAGTGGCCGATGACGGTGCTGTCCACCAGTGCCACCAGCGGCACGGAAATGTTCGAGAGAATCATCGGCGCGGCCAGCGCCCATACCCGGCGGTGGGTAAGACGGTCGCGCCAGTCGGTGATCAGGTTGGACATGCGAGCTCCTTGGCGGAGCGCGATTGTAGCGGGTTCTCGCATGATCGTTCTCATGCTCCGCGTGGGAATGCCTCTAGGGACGCTCCGCGTTCGATCTCAAGAAACTCTGTGGGAGCAAGGCTTGCCCGCGATGAAGATGACGCGGTCTTTCAGGGCGCCGAGGCGCCTGTATCGCGAGCAAGCTTTGCTCCCACACAGTGCTCTCGGCCCTAGTGAATGATCCAGCTCAACAACCACAACCCCAGCACCAACCAGATAATGCCCAAGATGATCGACGCCCGCATGAAGGCGCGGATTGCCGAGTACAGCAGCATCAGCCCGAGGATCAGCGCAATGATGCTGATGATCGAGGTGTCCATGCCCAGTGTGCGCGACAGGCCATCGACAAAGTTGCCGCCAGCATTGGCCAGGGTGTTGAACAGGCCGCTGAGCAGGTCGACGATAAACCGGATCACCGAACCGAGCGCCTGGCCGAGCCATTCGAAAAAGCTTTCTACCTGCATGTGTACATCCTGATGAGAGAGATCGGAATCGAGCCTTGGGCTTCTGGTTGTAAGAGCGGCTGAAGGCCAAGATCGTTCGATTATGGGGCAAAACGCCGCTTCGTACCGAGACGCTTGCCTTCCCTCGTCATCCCCCCGAAGCTATGCGCATTCAGGAGACCCCGATGAACCTTGTTGAATTGACCGAACGCCTGCATGCCATTCGTGACCATAACGATTGGCGGCAATTTCACAGCCCGAAAAACCTCGCCATGGCCGCCAGTGTGGAAATGGCCGAACTGGTGGAGATTTTCCAGTGGCTGACCGAGGACCAGTCGCGCCAGTTGCCGGCGGACAAGCTGGCCCACGCTGGGCAGGAAGTCGGTGACATTGTGTTGTACTTGTTGCTGCTGTGCAGCGAGCTGGGGTTGGATATGGAGGCTGTGGTGCGCAGCAAGCTGGCCGACAGCGAGCGGCGGTTCGGCCAATGAGCGATCGCCATTTCGATCAGCTCGCCACGCGCTTTGCTGAAAAAATCTACGGTGGGGCCAAAGGTGCGATCCGTCTGGCGGTACTGCAGGCCGATCTGCTTGAAGCCCTGCCTGAGCGTCCGTTGCGTGTGTTGGACATAGGCGCCGGCTTGGGCCACATGTCGTTGTGGCTGGCCGAGCGCGGCCATCAGGTGACCCTGGCCGAGCCAGCCGAGCCCATGCTCGAAGGTGCCCGTCAGCGGTTCGCCGATGCCGGTCAGAGCGCAACGTTCATTCAGGCACCGTGGCAGGCGCTGCCCGACCAGCTCACTGAGCCTTACGACCTGGTGCTGTGCCACGCGGTGCTGGAATGGCTGGCCGAACCCCATGCGATCCTGCCGGTGCTGCATCAATTCACGGTCCCGGGCGGCTGGTTGTCCCTGGCGTTCTACAACCGCGACGCGCTGGTTTATCGCAACCTGCTCAAGGGGCATTTTCGCAAGTTGCGCAAAAATGACATGGCCGGTGAAAAACAGAGCCTGACCCCGCAACAACCCCTTGATCCGCGGGAATTGGCGGCGCAACTTGAAGGCGTGTGGCAGGTCGAAACTCAAAGTGGCGTGCGGGTTTTCCATGACTACATGCCGGTGGAGTTCCAGGGCCGCGTGGAGCTGGCGCAGTTGCTGGAGATGGAGCTGGCTCACCGCCGCCATCCGGCGTTTGCCGGGTTGGGGCGTTATCTGCACTGGGTCTGCCGTCCCCTCTGATCTGAAAGAGCAATCGGAGCGCGAAATGAAAGGTCGTTCAGGGTTGTTGGTGTTGTGCCTGGGACTGGCTGCCTGCCAGGGCAGCAACCCGTATGTCGCCACGTCTAACCCGCTGCCACCGGCGCCGCCGCAGGCCGCCACGGTGTTTGACCGCAGCGCTTACCCCGCGCCACCCCGTGACTACGGGCGCTATCGCAGTTGGGCCTGGCTCAACGGGCGACTGCCACCGGGCACCGCTTGGGCGGACTCGGCCCAGGTGGCTGAAGCGGTGAGCAACGCCCTGGATCAACGCGGCCTGCGTCCATTGCATGACAACCGCCCGGCCGACCTGTTCGTCAGTGCCGACCTGCGCCTGGAAACGCGCGTGCGTCAGGTTCGGGACGACTATGATTCCGGTTACTACGGCGGCTATAACCGTTACGACCGCTACGGCCCCGGCTATGGCATGTATCACTCGGTGCCGGTGGTGCGCACTTATCGGGAGCAGGTCGTGGTGGTGCGAGTGGACCTGTTCGATGCCCGTAATGGTCAGCCGGTGTGGAGCGCCAGCGCCGAGACCAGCCAGCGCGGCAGTCAGAGCGCGCGCACTGATGCCATTCGCGAAGCGGTGGAAAAAGCCCTGTCGGCTTATCCTCCAAGTTGATTACGCAACGGAGAAAAACCATGTTTCGCCGTATCGCTCTACTGGCTTTTACCCTGTTGCTCGGCGCCTGTGCGGGTACCCCGGTCAACCACGACTTTGACACCAGCCGGGATTTCTCGGCTTACCGCAGTTGGAGCTGGAAAGAGCCGGCGCTGCAATATCGTCCCGATGATCCGCGCATCAAGAGCGACCTGACCGAACAGCGGATCCGTCAGGCGGTTGCCGATCAACTCGACCAGCGCGGTCTGCGCCCGGCCCAGGCTGGCGGGCGAGGGGATGTGATGGTCCAGGCCTACCTGATCGTCGAGGATCGCCAGCAACAGATCACGACCAACTACGGCGGTGGTTGGGGCAGCCCTTGGAATGGCTATTGGGGCGGGCCGATGTACAACGAAACCCGCAACATCAGCTACAAGGTCGCCACGGTGCAGATTGACCTGCTCGATGGCAAGGACGGCAAGCTGGTGTGGCGTGGCAGTGATGAACGAATGCTCAGCAACTCGCCCAATCCGACGGATCGCAGCACCGCAGTGCGTGAGACGGTTGCGCGGATCCTGGCGAACTATCCGCCGCGGTAGGCGGACTCAGCATCGACGCCAACTGACCCACCGCTATCGCGAGCAGGCTCGCTCCCACAGGGGATTTGTGTCGCACGCAGGCCCCATGAACGCCCGAGAACCCATGTGGAAGCGAGTCTGCTCGCGATGACGGCGGCCCATTCAACATCGATGCAAGCTGACCCACCGCTATCGCGAGCAGGCTCGCTCCCACAGGGGATTTGTGTCGCACGCAGGCCCCATGAACGCCCGAGAACCCATGTGGAAGCGAGTCTGCTCGCGATAGCCATCGCACATTCAACAAAGATGCCGGTCCTCAGCCAGCCGGCCGCCAGCTCCCCACCATATGCTCCAAGTCCCCCGAACCGATCAATCGCAAGTCTCCGCTGGACCCCGCGGCACTCGCCAGCAGTGTCACTTCGCTGGGCAGGCGCACCGGTTTCTTGAAGGTGACATCGATCTCGACGTTGGCATCGGGTAAGTGTTCGTCCAGCGCCGCCAGGGTCCTGGCCTTGTTCCACAGGCCGTGGGCGATGGCGGTGGGGAAGCCGAACAGCCGGGCGCTGAGGCCGCTCAGGTGGATCGGGTTGTAATCGCCGGACACCTTGGCATATTGCCGGCCAATGTCAGCCGGCGCGGTCCAGTGCGCCACTTCAGTCAATGCCTGAATCTCTTGCAGCGGCTCTTCCACCAACGCGCCGTCAAGCTGGACGCCCTTGCAAAGCATCTGGCTCTCGGCCTCCCACAACGGCCCCAATTGATCATCAATGCGAGTCACAAGGTCGAACACCGCGCCCTTGGGGTGAGCTTGCAGATTCTGCACGTTGACGCGAGCCTGCACTTGGCTGACCCCGCCCATGGGCCGCAGTAAACGGATGCGATTGCTCAAGTGGATCAGCCCCAGCAACGGGAACGGAAAGTCCCGGGCGGTGAGCAATTGCATCTGCAGGGCAAACGCCAGTACGTGGGGGTAGGTCGGCGGCAGCAGTCCGTTTTCGGCAAAACCGCAGACCTTGCGATAGGCCGCCAGGCGTTGCGGATCGACCTGTATCACTTGGCGCAGTCCGTCCTGGGGCAAGGTTTTTCCAGTGACCTTGCGCCGTGTCGCGGCTTTCACGTACAGCGAGGACATACCGGGCGCGGCGTTTACTTCATGCCATTGGATCGTCATGGTCATGCTCCCAGGAGGCTTTGCCCGCACACCCGCAGCGTTTGGCCGGTAACGGCGCCCGTCCCCGGCTGGGCGAGCCAGGCCACGGCTTCGGCGACGTCCTGTGGCAGGCCGCCCTGGCCCAGGGAACTCATGCGCCGCCCGGCTTCGCGCAGGGCGAAAGGGATGTCGGCGGTCATGCGGGTTTCAATGAAACCCGGGGCTACGGCGTTGATGCTGATCCCCCGAGGTTGCAGGACCGGCGCCCAGGCCTGGGCCAGACCGATCAATCCGGCCTTGCTCGCTGCGTAGTTGGTCTGGCCGCGATTGCCGGCGATGCCGCTGATGGACGCCAGCAGAATTACTCGGCCATTGTCCCGCAGGGTGCCACTGTCGAGCAGGGCCTTGGTCAGCACCTGCGGCGCGTTGAGGTTGACCGCCAGCACCGCGTCCCAGAACTCCGGGGTCATGTTGGCGAGCGTCTTGTCCCGGGTGATGCCAGCGTTGTGCACCACGATGTCGATGCCGTCGGGCAGGTGTTCAGTCAACTGTGTAGCGGCGTCTTCAGCACAAATGTCCAGCGTCACGCTGCGCCCGCTAAGGCGTGCAGCCAGGGCTTCGAGATCGGCCTTGGCCTGCGGGACGTCCAGCAGGATCACGTCGGCGCCATCGCGGGACAGGGTTTCGGCAATGGAGGCGCCGATCCCGCGGGCCGCGCCGGTGACCAGAGCCTTGAGGCCGGTGAGCGGACGCGTCCAGTCCTGGACCTGCGCCTGGCAGGCATCAAGGCGAATGACCTGCCCGGAAACGTAGGCGCTCTTGGGCGACAGGAAAAACCGCAGCGCACCTTCCAGTTGGGCCTCGGCGCCGTCACCCACATACAGCAATTGCAGCGTCCCGCCATGACGCAACTCTTTGGCCAGGGAACGGCTGAAGCCCTCCAAGGCCCGCTGCGTGCTGGCGGCAAACGGATCGGCGAGACCTTCCGGAGCGCGGCCGAGGATGACGACATGGGCGCTGTGGTCGAGGTTCTTCATCAGGGGTTGGAAGAACTCGCGCAGTTGCTTGAGCTGGTCGGCCTGCGCCAGATGACTGGCGTCGTACACCACCGCCTTGATTTTCGGACCGTGACCGGGGATCCATTCGGTGGCCAGTGTCGGTTCGCCCCCGTAGATGAAGATCGCATCGGTCAGGCGCTTGGCAAATGCGCCGATCTGTTCGGTCAACGGCCCGCCGCCCAACAGCAACGCACCTTCGATCGGCCGCAGCCGCCCGGCCTGCCAGCGCTCCAGGCGGGCCGGCGATGGCAGGCCCAGCGCACCGACCAGACGCAGGCCCAGGGGCGAATTGGCGAAGTCGATATAACGGTCTGACATGGAACACACTCCGGCTGATGAGGTTCAAAGTGTGGACCATGATTGGCAATCAGTCGTTCGATTGGCCAGATAAAGCCTAAGCTTGTGCGGGAGCCGGGTTTCCGCAGGCCCATTGGCGCATCCGGACATACACAGGGAGTTCTTCATGACACAGCTACGCCGCGTCGCGATCATTGGTGGTAACCGCATCCCCTTCGCCCGCTCCAACGGGGCCTATGCCACCGCCAGCAACCAGGCGATGCTGACCGCCGCGCTCGAGGGGCTGATCGAGCGCTATAACCTGCATGGCCTGCACATCGGTGAGGTGGCCGCCGGTGCGGTGCTCAAGCTTTCCCGGGATCTGAACCTGACCCGCGAATGCGTGCTCGGCTCGCGGCTATCGCCCACCACCCCGGCCTACGATCTGCAACAGGCTTGCGGCACGGGGTTGGAGACTGTGCTGTTGACGGCCAACAAGATCGCCCTCGGGCAGATCGACAGTGCCATTGCCGGCGGCGTAGACACCACCTCGGATGCGCCGATTGGCGTCAACGAAGGGCTGCGCAGAATCCTGCTGCAAGCCAATCGCGCCAAAACCACCGCTGAGAAAATCAAGACCTTCATGCAGCTGCGTCCCCAGCACCTCGTTCCCGAACTGCCGCGCAATGGCGAGCCACGAACCGGCCTGTCCATGGGCCAGCACTGCGAACTGATGGCTCAGACCTGGCAGATTCCCAGGGAGGAGCAGGACCAATTGGCCCTGGAAAGTCATCAGAAAATGGCCGCGTCCTACGCCGAAGGCTGGCAGAACGACTTGATGACGCCGTTTCTCGGCCTGACACGGGACAACAACCTGCGTCCGGACCTGACCCTGGAAAAACTCACCGCCCTCCAGCCGGCCTTCGAAAAAAGCGCCAAGGGCACGATGACGGCGGGCAACTCCACACCATTGACCGATGGCGCGTCACTGGTGCTGCTGGGCAGCGAAGAGTGGGCCAAGTCCCGGGGGTTGCCGATCCTGGCGTATGTGCGCGACGGCGAAACGGCAGCGGTGGATTTCGTCAACGGAGCAGAAGGGTTGTTGATGGCGCCGGCCTACGCCGTGCCTCGGTTACTGGCGCGCAACGGCCTGACGTTACAGGACTTTGATTACTACGAGATCCACGAGGCATTTGCCGCTCAAGTGTTATGCACGCTCAAAGCCTGGGAAGACCCGGATTATTGCAAGACGCGACTGGGCCTCGACGCTCCGTTGGGCAGCATAGACCGCAGACGGCTGAACGTGAAAGGCAGCTCCCTGGCCGCCGGCCACCCGTTTGCCGCCACGGGTGGAAGAATCGTCGCCAACCTCGCCAAGTTGCTGGACGCGGCGGGGCGGGGCCGCGGTCTGATTTCCATCTGCGCGGCCGGTGGCCAGGGTGTGACGGCAATCATCGAGCGTTGAGGGACGCCTCGCGTTGTTGATGAATGAGTTCCCGTTGGCGGTTGGCGTAGCGCTCGGCCAGGATCGAACAGACGATCAACTGCAACGGGTGATAGATCATGATCGGCAACAGGATCAGCCCCAGGCCGGGGTTGTTGCCGAAAATCAACGCGGCCATCGGCACCCCGGCCGCCAGGGATTTCTTGCTGGCGCAGAACACCGCGGCAATCTCATCGGCGTTGCTGAACCGCAGGGCCCGGGCGGTACGGGTGGTCATCCACAAAATGATTGCCAGCAACACGGCACTGCCAAGCAATGCACTGAGCAGTACGGTGTTGCCTTGTTGTTGCCAGATCCCGGACACCATCGAATTGCAGAACGCCGCGTAGACCAGCAGCAGGATCACCAGTTTGTCGATGATGCTGGTGTAGCGTTTGTACCGCCCGAAAAAACCGGCCAGCCAGCGGCGCAGTAACTGTCCGAGCACCAGCGGCAGCAGCAACATCAGGCAAAGGTCGAGCAAAGTCGCACCCAGATCGATGCCCCCGGCGCCGCTGCCGACCACGAAACTGACCAGCAGTGGCGTCAGGAAAATCCCCAGCACGCTGGACAGGCTCGCGTTCAGAATCGCCGCCGGTACGTTACCGCCGGCGCTGCCGGTCAGGGCCACCGAGGATGAAATGGTCGAGGGCAGGACGCACAGGTAGAAGAACCCCAGCATCAGCAGTGACGGCACATGGCGGCCCAGAAGCCAATCGCTGACCAGCCAGATCAACGGAAACACGCCGAAGGTAAAGACCTGCACCATCACGTGCAGTCGGGTGTTTCTCAGACCGTGGCGGATCTGCTCGCCGGACAGGTTTATCCCGTGCAGGAAAAACACGACAAAGATGCCGATATTGACCACCCAATCGGCATGCATGGCGCCACCCGTGGCGCCAAAGCTGGGAAACAGATACGCCAGCAACGTGGCAAGCAGCATGCCGCACAGGAACCAGTCGGTTACCAGGCGTTTGAGGTGTCTGAAAATGTGCATACGGCACCGCAAGTTGTAAGAAAGGTCGACTTAGCCTAACGTCGGCACTTGCAGCCGTCTTGCGACATAAGGCCAATCCATGCCGACTAACGGACACCAACAACTCGAAAGACGCATTCCCGACCTGACGGAATTGCCCAGGCCGCTTTATGCCCGTGTCGAAAGCTTGAGCGCCGGTTCGTGGACCCAGGCCCATCGTCATGATTGGGTGCAGTTTTCCTACGCCATCAGTGGCGTGCTGGGTGTGCACACCGCCGAAGGCAGTTTTTTCGCCCCGCCACAATGGGCCATCTGGATTCCTGCCGACCTGGAGCATCATGTGATGACCTCCACCCGGGCGGAAATGCGCAGCCTTTATGTCCACCGCGACGCCTGCCCGTGGGCCGATGAGCGTTGCCGGGTGCTGGAGGTCACGCCGCTGGCGCGGGAGCTGATCAAGGCTTTTTGTCAGTTGCCGGCCGATTACTCCCAGGGCGATACCCAGGACGCACGACTGGTGCAAGTGTTGCTGGACCAGTTGGCAACACTGCCGGAGGTTGGCTTTTGCCTGCCACTTCCCCGGCATGCGCGTCTGCTGGCGTTGTGCAACGAGCTGATCGAACAGCCCGACCAGAACGTGACTTTGCAAGTGTGGGCCGAGCGCCTGGGCACATCGGAAAAAACCCTGATGCGTCTGTTCCAGCGCGAAACCGGCCTGAGCTTTCGCGCCTGGCGCCAGCGTACGCGGCTGTTGTCGTCCCTGGGGTCGTTGGAAAAAGGCGATAGCGTGACCGGCGCGGCGTTGTCCTGTGGCTACGATTCCACGTCCGCTTTCATAGTGGCGTTCAAGGGGATGTTTGGATTGACCCCGGGGGAGTTGTTTAAACATTGAATCAGCTGCACTGGGCATGGCTGTCAGCTCTTGTCGCAAATGCCTTTGCATTCAGTTGCCAACGCTATGCGCTGTCTCGGCTATGATCGGCTCGGTCGATTTAATCCGGCACATTGTGTGCATCGAAGGGTTCATAAGTCGGCAACCCCTCCCCGTGGAGGGAGGATTGCCGTATAACGACTGTCATTCGCGTGTTCGGTAATAAAGGACCCACAATAAAAGCTGATGAAGACTCCAAAACGCATTGAACCCCTGATCGAGGACGGTCTGGTCGACGAGGTGCTGCGCCCACTCATGAGTGGTAAAGAAGCAGCTGTTTATGTGGTGCGCTGCGGCAACGAGCTACGTTGCGCCAAAGTCTACAAGGAGGCGAACAAGCGAAGTTTTCGTCAGGCGGCCGAATACCAGGAAGGCCGCAAGGTGCGTAACAGCCGCCAGGCTCGGGCTATGGCCAAGGGCTCCAAGTTCGGGCGCAAGGAAACTGAAGACGCCTGGCAGAATGCCGAAGTGGCGGCGCTGTTCCGGTTGGCCGGCGCGGGCGTGCGAGTGCCCAAGCCGTACGACTTCCTCGAAGGCGTGCTGCTGATGGAACTGGTGGCTGACGAGTACGGCGATGCGGCACCGCGTCTGAACGATGTGGTACTGGAGCCGGATCAGGCCCGTGAGTATCACGCGTTCCTGATCTCCCAGATCGTGTTGATGCTGTGTACCGGTCTGGTGCACGGTGACCTGTCGGAGTTCAACGTGCTGCTTACGCCGACGGGCCCGGTGATCATCGATCTGCCGCAGGCGGTGGACGCCGCTGGCAACAATCATGCCTTCAGCATGCTGGAGCGGGATGTGGGCAACATGGCGTCCTACTTCGGCCGGTTTGCCCCGGAGCTCAAGCGCACCCGGTACGCCAAGGAAATGTGGGCGTTGTATGAGGCCGGCACCTTGCACCCGGCCAGCGTGCTGACCGGCGAGTTCGATGAGCCGGAAGAGCTGGCGGATGTCGGCGGGATCATGCGTGAAATCGAGGCTGCCCGTCTGGACGAGGAACGCCGCCAGGCCGTCCGCGCCGCTGACGACGCTCCACCCGGCAAAACCGAAGAACCGCCTCCGCCGTGGATGCAGTGAGCGCTTGACCAGAACCCGGCCCAGGCCGGGTTTTTTGTGGCCGCCCAAAAAATCCCACAGTGTTTTTGTGAGGCCCTCAACACCTGCGTCCGCCACCAACTCCCTGTGGGAGCGAGCCTGCTCGCGATAGCGGTGGATCAGCTTGCATGGATGCAGGATATGCCGGCGTCATCGCGAGCAGGCTCGCTCCCACATTGGTTCTCGGGGGTATATGGATCCTGCGTCCTGCACAAATCCCCTGTGGGAGCGAGCTTGCTCGCGATAGCGGTGTATCAGCTTGCATGGATGTAGGATGTGCCGGCGTCATCGCGAGCAGGCTCGCTCCCACATTGGTTCTCGGGGGTATATGGATCCTGCGTCCTGCACAAATCCCCTGTGGGAGCGAGCTTGCTCGCGATAGCGGTGGATCAGCTTGCATGGATGCAGGATATGCCGGCGTCATCGCGAGCAGGCTCGCTCCCACATTGGTTCTCGGGGGTATATGGATCCTGCGTTCGGAACCAATCCCCTGTGGGAGCGAACCTGCTCGCGATAGCGGTGGATCAGCTTGCATGGATGCAGGATATGCCGGCGTCATCGCGAGCAGGCTCGCTCCCACATTGGTTCTCGGGGGTATATGGATCCTGCGTCCTGCACAAATCCCCTGTGGGAGCGAGCCTGCTCGCGATAGCGGTGGATCAGCTTGCATGGATGCAGGATATGCCGGCGTCATCGCGAGCAGGCTCGCTCCCACATTGGTTCTCGGGGGTATATGGATCCTGCGTCCTGCACAAATCCCCTGTGGGAGCGAGCTTGCTCGCGATAGCGGTGTATCAGCTTGCATGGATGTAGGATGTGCTGGCGTCATCGCGAGCAGGCTCACTCTCACCTTCGCTCAAGCATGCACTGTCTTCTCGCAACACCCCGACGCCAGTTCCTTGAGAATCGGGCAGTCCGGGCGGTGGTCGCCGTGGCAGTGTTCCACCAGGTCCTGGAGGGTGTCGCGCAGTTCGGCCAGTTCGCGGATTTTCTGGTTCAGTTCGTCGATGTGTTGCCGGGCCAAGGCCTTGACGTCTGCGCTGGCGCGTTGGCGGTCCTGCCAGAGGGTCAGCAATTTGCCGACCTCTTCCAATGAAAACCCAAGGTCCCGGGAGCGCTTGATAAAGGCCAGGGTGTGCAGGTCATCGGCACCGTAGATCCGGTAGCCGCTGTCGGTGCGATGAGCTGCCTTGAGCAGGCCAATGGATTCGTAGTACCGGATCATCTTCGCACTCAGGCCGCTCTGGCGGGCCGCTTGGCCGATGTTCATCGCTTGTCCTCCAGGTGTTTGGGTGTCCAGAGTTTCAACAGTAACGCGTTGCTCACCACGCTGACGCTCGACAAGGCCATGGCCGCGCCGGCCAGCACCGGGTTGAGGAAGCCGAATGCCGCCAGGGGAATACCGATCAAGTTGTAGACGAATGCCCAGAACAGGTTCTGACGGATCTTGGCGTAGGTCTTGCGGCTGATCTCCAGCGCCGCGGGCACCAGCCGTGGATCGCCGCGCATGAGGGTAATACCGGCGGCGTGCATTGCCACGTCGGTGCCGCCGCCCATGGCAATGCCAATGTCCGCGGCGGCGAGGGCCGGGGCGTCGTTGATACCGTCGCCTACCATGGCCACCACCGCATGGGTCTTCAACTGTTGGACGATGGCGGACTTGTCGGCCGGCAGTACTTCGGCATGAACGTTGGCGATGCCCAATGCCTCGGCCACCACCCGGGCACTGCCGCGGTTGTCGCCAGTCAGCAGGTGGCTGCCGATATGGCGTTCATTCAGGGCGTGTACGGCCGCCAGGGCGCCGGGCTTGAGTGTGTCGCCGAAAGCGAACAGGCCCAGCACCCGTGGCGTGGCGTTTTGCTCAATCAGCCAGGACAGGGTTCGGCCCTCGGTCTCCCAGGCCTGGGCCGACTCGCTCAGCGAACCGGGGGCCAGGCCCAGTTCGTCCAGCAAACGTCGGTTACCGAGGGCCAGGCGCTGCCCGTCCAGGCTGCCGGCAATACCGCGTCCGGTCAGCGACTGGCTGTCGTTGATGTCCGGGACAACCAGGCCGCGCTCCGCACACGCATCCAGCACCGCCTTGGCGAGGGGGTGTTCGCTGCCGCGTTGCAGTGCGCCGGCCATTTGCAGCAGCTTGTCTTCGTCACCGTCCAGGGCGCTCAAGTGGGCGATGCGTGGTGTGCCGGAAGTCAAGGTTCCGGTCTTGTCGAACACCACGGTGTCGACTTCATGGGCGCGCTCCAAGGCCTCGGCATCCTTGATCAGGATTCCATGGCGGGCAGCCACCCCGGTGCCGGCCATGATTGCTGTGGGTGTCGCCAGACCGAGGGCGCACGGGCAGGCGATCACCAGCACGGCGACAGCGTTGATCAGCGCTGTCTCCAGGGGGGCGCCATACAACCACCAGCCGATCAACGTCGCCAATGCCAGCACCAGCACGACCGGCACGAAGACCTGGCTGACTTTATCCACCAGCTTTTGAATGGGGGCCTTGGCCGCCTGGGCGTCTTCCACCAGGCGGATGATGCGCGCCAGGACGGTTTCCGTGCCCAGGGCCAGGGTGCGCACCAGCAGGCGGCCTTCGCCGTTGATGGCACCGCCCGTCACCTTGTCGCCGGGCTGTTTGGGCACCGGCAGGCTTTCGCCACTGATCAAGGCTTCGTCAGCGTGACTCTGGCCTTCCAGCACTTCGCCGTCCACCGGGAAGCGTTCGCCTGGCTTGACCAGCACCCGATCATTCAAGCGCAGGGCGCTGATGGCGACGTCCCGCTCCTGCCCGTCAATGACCTGAATCGCCCGCTCCGGTCGCAAGGCTTCGAGGGCGCGGATAGCACTGGCGGTTTGGCGCTTGGCGCGGCTTTCCAGGTATTTGCCGAGCAATACCAGGGCAATCACCACGGCCGAGGCCTCGAAATACAGGTGCGGCATGCTGCCAGGGCGGGCGATGGCCCATTCATAAATGCTCAAGCCATAACCCGCGCTGGTGCCCAGGGCCACCAGCAGATCCATGTTCCCGGCCCCGGCACGCACGGCCTTGTAGGCCGCGATATAGAAGCGCGCACCGAAAATGAACTGCACCGGCGTCGCCAAAGCGAATTGAACCCAGGCCGGCAGCATCCAATGCACGCCAAACGGTTGCAAAAGCATGGGCAGCACTAACGGTACGGACAGCAAAATCGCCAGCACCAAGGCCAGGCGCTCGCGATTCAGGCGATTGCTTTGTGCGTCATGGGGTTGCTCGGCCTGCCAGACACTGGCGTCATAACCGGCGCCCTTGACCGCATCGATCAGGGTTTGCAGGTCGACCCGGCCGAGCAAGTCCAGGTGGGCCCGTTCGTTGGCGAGGTTGACGCTGACACGGTTCACCCCGGCGACTTTGCTCAGGGCGCGCTCGACCCGGCCGACGCATGAGGCACAGGTCATTCCCTCGATGGACAGTTCCAGCGTCTGGACGGGGACACTGTAGCCGGCCTGTTCGACGGCCTGCATCAAGGCTGGCAGGCTGCCCTCGGGCGCCTGGATCCGCGCCTGTTCGGTCGCCAGGTTCACGCTGACGGCGCTGGCCCCTGTGACGTTGCTCAAGGCGCGCTCGACCCGCCCGGCGCAGCTGGCACAGGTCATCCCGGCAATCGGCAGATCGAAAAGGGTGGATTCAGACATCGGACAGGCTCCCTGTAGTGAATGACTACAGGATCAACCTTGCCACGCCGGGAAGGTCAAGCGCTAATCCAAACGCTTGCACACACACTTTGTGGGAGCGGGCTTGCTCCCACTTTTTATCTAAGGGGTCAATAACCCAGCTCAGCCGGCTTGAGATACATCCCTTCCTGGGTCATGGCAATGCGGAACTTCAGTATGTCGCCAGCCTTGAGCGTCACATCCTGCGACCCCGGCGCAAGCATGCCCGGGCTGCAGCCCGGCGCCTGGCCTGGCAGCAGCTTCAAGCGCAAGGAGAATTTTCCGGGTGGCAGGTTGAAGGAGGTGCTCTGTTCCTGGAACAAACGCCCCGAGAGCTGATCGCCGATATAGATGCCGATTTCGCAGGAAGTCGGCACTTCCAGGCGCTCGCGGGAAATGATCAGCACGCCGTAGTCTTCGCCGACGGCCAACGCCTGAGGGCTCACCGCTGACAAACCGAGCATGCAAAACAGGCTGAACGCTGACCAGCGCATGGCTGAACCTCCGGTGTGAAATCCTTGATGTGTGCAGCTTGGCCGAGCTTGGCAGCGATTGCCAGCCCGGCAGTTTTCGTCAGAACTTGACCTTTCCATGATGGCAAGCTTGAAACTGCTGGCAACCTCAATCCCAAGGAGTCATCTCATGCAAACATTCAATGTTCAGGGAATGTCCTGCGGTCACTGCGTCAAGGCCATCACCCAGGCTGTGCAGGCCAAGGATCCGGCGGCGCAGGTGCAGATCGATCTGGGCGCCAGGACCGTTCAGGTCCAGAGTTCGTTGTCGGTCGATGCCGTGCTCCAAGCCATTAAAGAGGAGGGGTACGAGGCCAGTCCCGCCTGAGATTTTTTAATAGTTAGCGACCTATCGGAATGTTCAAGAGCGCCCGGCAGGGCTAGACTGTCGGGCTGCTGACTGACGCCTGAACCTGGACGCCCGATGAACTTCCGTACCATTCTGATTCTTGGCGCCTTGAGCGCATTCGGTCCCTTGGCGATCGATTTCTATCTGCCGGCTTTCCCGGCCATGGCGACTGCCTTCGGCACCGACGAAAATCACATCCAACTGACCCTGGCGGCTTATTTCCTCGGATTGTCCATCGGGCAACTGGCTTATGGGCCGGTGGCGGATCGCTTCGGCCGGCGCATTCCATTGCTGACGGGCGTCGGTCTGTTCACCCTGGCTTCTCTGGCCTGTGCCTATGCGCCGAGTCTGGAATGGCTGATCGGTGCCCGTTTCGTCCAGGCTCTGGGCGGATGCGCCGGCATGGTGATTTCCCGGGCGGTGGTCAGCGACAAATGCGACGCGGTGGGCTCGGCCAAGGTGTTCTCGCAACTGATGCTGGTGATGGGGCTGGCGCCGATCCTCGCGCCAATGCTTGGCGGGCTGTTGGTGAACCTGCATGGCTGGCAATCGATCTTCATTGCCCTGACGCTGTTCAGCGCACTGGCGGCGACGGCCGTGGCATTGTGGCTGCCGGAAAGTCTGCCGGCCCATGTGCCGCGTCAACCATTGTCCGGGGCGTTGCGCCAATATGGTCGACTGTTGACCGACACGGTCTACCTCGGGCATGCCTTGACGGGAGGCATCGCTATCGCCGGGATGTTTGCCTACATTGCCGGTTCGCCTTTCGTCTTCATCAAGCTCTACGGTGTGCCGGCCGAACACTTCGGCTGGCTGTTCGGAACCAACGCGGCGGGTTTTATCCTGGTGGCACAGGTCAACGCCCGGTTGTTGTCCAAACGTGGGCCGGCATTCCTGCTGTCGCGCGCGGTGTGGGTCTATCTCGCCGCCGGGCTGTGTTTGTTGGCGGTCAGTTCCTTGCACCCTGAGCGGTTGTGGCCGTTATTGATTCCGCTGTTCATTTGCATCGCCAGCCTGGGTTGCATCCTGCCCAATGCCTCGGCTTGCGCCATGAGTGGACAGGGTGCTCGTGCCGGTAGCGCGTCGGCGATGCTGGGATGCCTGCAGTTTTCGGTGGCCGCCGGTGCCGCCGCATTGGTGGCGGCGCTGCACGATGGCAGTGCCGTGCCGATGGCGATGGTCATCAGCCTTTGCGGGTTATTGGTGGTGGGTGCAGCGATGCTGACCCGCCGCCTGCAACAGGCCCGGACACTGGCACAAGCCAGTGGCCAGGACTGATTCAGCCGGCCGCTCGCTGCTGCTGTTCAGGGTAGCGGTGAGGTGCGTGAATACGCGCTTGCAGGGTGGTGGCGAAAGCCTGGGCCTCGGCCTCGGTGCGGAAGGTCACGACGTGTTGGTCAAGACGCACTTGCCACTGGGATTTTGCCACTTCTTTTATCAGGATCTTCATTGCTGACCTCCTCACGTAAAAGATTGTGCTGCAAAGGCCTCGAGTGTAGACCTGAATGCGATCGCAATTGTGACAAGGGTCAATTCTCAGACTGACGGTGCAGGTTTTTTTTGTGGGAGCAAAGCTTGCTCGCGATACGCGACGACTTGGCCTGACGGGGAACCGCGCGACCTTCATCGCGAGCAAGCTTTGCCTCTACGAAAAACGCCCCCTTATCGGTGGTTAGAAACCTTCAAGCACAATCTTGCCTTTGGCTTTTCCGCTTTCCAGCAAGGCATGGGCCCGGCGCAGGTTTTCGGCGTTGATGGTGCCAAAGTGCTCGCCCACGGTGGTCTGCAATGTGCCGGCATCGATTAGCGCGGCGACGCGGTTGAGCAGGTTATGTTGCTCAATCATGTCCGCCGTTTCGAACAGTGAGCGGGTGTACATGAACTCCCAATGCAACGACAGGCTCTTGCGCTTGAGTTTGGTCACATCCAGCGCCTTGGGATCATCGATCAGCGCCAGTTTGCCTTGGGGCGCCAGGGCTTCCACCAATTGATCCAGATGCAGATCGGTGTGGGTCAGGCTGGCGACATGGGTCACCTGAGCCTGGCCTGCCTGCTTTAATACATCGCTCAGCGGATGGCTATGGTCCACGACCAGATCGGCACCCAGGCCTCTTACCCAGTCCTGTGTCTGCGGCCGGGAAGCGCTGCCAATCACTTTCAGTGCGGTGAGCTGGCTGGCCAGTTGCGTCAGTATCGAGCCGACACCTCCTGCAGCGCCGACGATCAACAGGCTTTGCCCCTGATCCTCCTGGCCTTCCTGGATTTGCAGGCGCTCGAACAGCAATTCCCACGCGGTAATGGCCGTCAGCGGCAGGGCAGCGGCTTCGGCGAAACCGAGCGTCTTGGGCATCTGGCCGACGATACGTTCATCCACCACATGCAATTGACTGTTGCCGCCGGCGCGGGCAATGGAGCCGGCGTAGAACACTTTGTCGCCCGCCTTGAACAGCGTGACCTCATTGCCCACCGCCTTGACCACGCCGGCCACGTCCCAACCCAGCACTTTGGCTGCGCCGTCTTCAGGCTGGACGTTCTGGCGAATTTTCGTGTCGACCGGGTTGACCGAAATGGCTTTGACTTCCACCAGCAGGTCCCGAGGGCCGGCGGTGGGTTCCGGCAGTTCAATGTCCTGCAGCGATTGCGGGTCGGTGATCGGTAACGAATGGTAGTAGGCGATGGCTTTCATAGGGCGGCTCCTTGAAGTGAGTTCGATGAAGCCAATGGTTAGCTATTTATCGCCGAGATAAAACCGGCTAAAAGAACAGGCTCTTTCAATGTTTTTTTGATAATGAGGCCGTCATGCTTCGATTCGACGACTTGCAGTTGTTCGTCCGGGCCGCAGACCTGGGCAGCCTGTCTGCCGCGGCCAGGGTCATGGACCTGTCGGCGGCGGTGGCCAGCGCCGCATTGAAGCGGATAGAACAACACTTGGGCGCCCGGCTGTTGGCGCGCTCTACCCGCAGTTTGCGCCTGACGGCCGAGGGCGAAGGCTTCCTTGAGTATGCCCGCGCGGCGCTGAGCAGCCTCGACGAAGGACGCAGGTTATTGACCAGCGGCCAGGGCCAGGTCAGCGGGGTGTTGCAGTTGTCCGCCCCCTCGGACTTGGGACGCAACCTGCTGCTGCCCTGGCTGGACGCGTTCCAGGAGGAGCATCCGGGGCTGACCGTGCGACTGCTGCTGGGTGATCGCATCGCTGATCTGTTCAAGCAGCCGGTGGACGTCGCGTTGCGTTATGGCGAGCCGAAAGATTCGAGCCTGGTGGCCCTGCCGGTCGCGCCGGATAACCGCCGGGTGCTGTGTGCATCGCCCAGTTACCTGGCTCGGCATGGCGAACCTGTTCAGTTGGAGCAACTGGCCCAGCACAATTGCCTGTTGTACATGCTCGGCACGCGGGTTCATGACCGTTGGCGTTTTCATGACGGCAAACGGGAAATGAGCCTGACCGTCAGCGGCGACCGCTTCAGCGACGATGCCGATGTGGTGCGTCGCTGGGCGGTGGCAGGCGCGGGGATCGCTTACAAGTCCTGGCTGGACGTTTCAACCGATGTGTTGGCCGGACGTTTGAAAATCCTTCTGCCGCATCTGCAATGCGAACGCGCGCCGCTCAATCTGCTGTGTGCTCACCGAGCGCAACTGAGCAAACCCATCAATCTGCTGCGGGAAATGCTCAAGCTGCGTTGTGGCCGGTTGACGGCACAATTTGCCCTCTCGACGGGGGACGACCATTAGTCGCGCGTAAATAGAGACTTTTCCCTCACGAACAATCGCCTCCAAAGGTTTCCGGAGGACAGGAAACCTCGATCCGCACGCTTATACTAGCGGCCGCCTGAAGCGGCGCGCGATTTGCGGCGGTCGAGCCGCTTTGGGCGGCCCCATTGCTGGTCACTAGCGCCAGAGCAGTAGACGAATGATTCAACAGGGAGTGAATACATGGAACATGCACCTTGCATCAGCCAGATCGCCACGCTGCTGGCCGACCCAAAACGCAGCGCAATGATGTGGGCCTTGATGGACGGCACTGCGCGTCAGGCTGAAGAGCTGGCGTTGCTGGCCGGGCTGTCGCCGTCTTCGGCCAGCGCTCATCTGGGCCGTCTGTCCGCCGGTGGCCTGTTGAAAGTCGAAGCCCGTGGCCGCAAACGGTTTTTCCGCCTGGCGGCACCCGAGATCGGCGCTGCCGTCGAAGCGCTGGCCAGCGCGACCCTGGCCAGTACGCCGCGCCAGCTTCCGGAAGTCTTCAAGCGCGGAGTCATGCCGGGCAAGGCCCCGTCGGCTCCCGCTTCGTTGATGCGGGCCAGGCTTTGCGAAGACCATCTGGGCGGCACCCTGGCGGCCGACCTGTATCAGCGCCTGCTGGATGCCGGATGGATCGAGCAGGGCGACCAGCGGGTGATCGTGACTCACAAAGGTGCCAATGAGCTGGCCGGGCACGGCCTGTTCATCCAGGCGCTGGCCCACCGCAACGCCCGCACCGCTTGTGCCTGCCCGGACTGGAGCGAGCGACGTCCGCACCTGGGGGGCGCCTTGGGTGCTGCGTTGCTGCAACTGTTCATGCAGTCCGGTTGGCTGAGCTTGCCCAACGACTCCAGGGCCTTGCAGGTAACGGTGCTTGGCCAGCAGGAAATCCATCGGTTCGCCACGCAGGACACCGTGGAAATGGCGTTCTAGGGCTGCCGACAGGTCGTATTCAGCAATAGCCTCCAGCAAGGTTCGCGCACACTCGAACCTGGGATTTTTTTGGATTGGGGGAAACAGCATGGATACTCACGGCTACAGCGCGGCGGAACGTCTGGAGCGACTGCCCATCAGCGGCTACCACCGGATTATTTTCATCATTATTGCCTTGGCGTTTTTCTTCGACTCCATGGACCTGGCCATGATGACGTTCCTGCTGGGCTCGATCAAAGCCGAGTTTGGCTTAAGCACCGCCCAGGCAGGTTTGCTCGCCAGCTCCAGTTTCTTTGGCATGGTACTGGGAGCATCGCTGTCGGGCATGCTGGCCGATCGGTTCGGGCGCAAGCCGGTGTTCCAGTGGAGCATCGTGTTGTGGGGCGTCGCCAGTTATTTGTGCTCGACCGCCCAGAGCGTCGATTCACTGATGCTGTTCCGCATCCTGCTGGGTATCGGCATGGGCATGGAGTTTCCGATCGCTCAGTCGATGCTCTCGGAACTGATCCCGGCCACACGCCGAGGCCGCTATATCGCGTTGATGGATGGCTTCTGGCCGTTGGGTTTCGTGGCGGCGGGCGTGCTGTCATATTTCCTGTTGCCGGTGATCGGCTGGCGCGACATCTTCCTGGTGTTGGCGGTGCCGGCGGTGTTCGTCCTGGTCATTCGCTTCTTCATTCCCGAGTCGCCGCGCTGGCTGGAACAGGCCGGCCGGGGGGACGAGGCGGACGCCGTGCTCAAGCGAATCGAAGACAAGGTCCGAGCCTCGTTGGGACGTGGAGAATTGCCTGAACCGATTCGTCTGCCGAGGGGCGAGAGCACGCCGGGCAATTTCTTTTCGGCCCTGGCGCAGATCTGGTCACCGCTGTATCGCCAGCGCACGATGATGATCTGGAGCGTCTGGTTCTTCGCCTTGCTCGGTTTTTATGGCCTGACGTCCTGGCTCAGTGCCTTGTTGCAGCAGTCCGGATTCGCCGTGACCCAGTCGGTGTATTACACCGTGCTGATTTCCTTGGGCGGGATTCCCGGCTTCCTCATGGCGGCGTGGCTAGTGGAGCGCTGGGGACGTAAACCGGTGTGCGTGGTCACGTTGCTGGGTGGCGGGGTGATGGCGTTTCTTTATGGTCAGAGCGCGGTGTTTGGCGGCAACGTGGGCCTGCTCATCGGCACCGGGCTTTTGATGCAGTTCTTCCTGTTCGGCATGTGGGCGGTGCTCTACACCTACACGCCAGAGCTGTACCCCACCTCGGCACGGGCCACGGGCTCGGGTTTTGCCTCGGCTGTCGGTCGCATTGGTTCGCTGCTCGGGCCCCTGGTCACCGGATTGGTGTTTCCCATTACCGGACAGGGCGGTGTGTTCGCCCTGGGCGCGCTGTGCTTCGCCGTGGCGGCGGGGGTGGTCTGGTTGTTTGGCGTGGAGACGCGGGGCAAGACATTGGAGGAGTTGAGCGAGGGTACGGTGGCCGGTTAAACCACTTCACTCTTGTGGGAGCGAGCCTGCTCGCGATGGCGGTAAGTCAGGCGACATCGATGTCGAATGTCATGCTGCTATCGCGAGCAGGCTCGCTCCCACAAAGGGGCATCACCCGTCTTAGGTTTTTACCAGCCGTGCATCCAAGCTGTTCTGCGCCAGGCGTGTGGCCTGGTCCTGGGTCATCCCCAGATGGGTGTGCAGCGCGTGGAAGTTTTCGGTGACGTAGCCGCCGAAGTACGCCGGGTCATCGGAATTGACCGTCACCTTCACTCCGCGTTCGAGCATGTCGAGGATGTTGTGTTGCGACATGTCGTCGAACACACACAACTTGGTGTTGGACAACGGGCAGACCGTCAGCGGGATCTGTTCGTCGATGATCCGCTGCATCAGTCGTTCATCTTCAATGGCCCGCACGCCGTGGTCGATGCGCTGGATCTTCAACAGGTCCAGGGCTTGCCAGATGTACTCGGGCGGGCCTTCTTCACCGGCGTGGGCAACGGTCAGGAAGCCCTCGTTGCGTGCACGGTCGAATACCCGCTGGAACTTGCTCGGCGGGTGACCCATTTCCGAACTGTCCAGACCCACGGCCACGAACGCGTCGCGGAACGGCAGCGCCTGGTCGAGGGTTTTCTCGGCCTGTTCTTCGCTCAGGTGGCGCAGGAAACTCAGGATCAGGCCGCTGGTGATGCCCAGTTGCTGTTCACCGTCCTTGAGGGCCGCGGCGATGCCGTTGAGCACCACTTCGAACGGGACACCACGGTCGGTGTGAGTCTGCGGGTCGAAGAACGGTTCGGTGTGAATCACGTTCTGCGCCTTGCAGCGCAACAGGTAGGCCCAGGTCAGGTCGTAGAAATCCTGGGAGGTGCGCAACACGTCGGCGCCCTGGTAATACAGGTCGAGGAATTCCTGCAGATTGTTGAAGGCATAGGCCTTGCGCAGGGTGTCCACGTCGCTCCACGGCAGGGCGATCTTGTTGCGTTCGGCCAGGGCGAACAGCAGCTCGGGCTCCAGCGAGCCTTCCAGATGCAAATGCAGTTCAGCCTTGGGCAAGGCGTTCAGCCAGTCGTACATGTTCTTTTCTCATCAGCGAATCGATGGCGGGCATTCTACAGGGGCTGGCCGCAATGTCTGGTAAAACCTGACCGGCTGATCCACTACACCGCCTGTTGTTCCCGCCGATAAGCATAGGTGTCAGCGAAGCGTGACAGCAGGAATTCGGCGCAGGTGGTGGTCGGGTACTTCGGTGGGTGGCCCTCATCCTGACAACCGGGCAGGCATTGGATCTGCGTATCGGGGTGCGGCTCGGCAAAGAACGGCATCGAGTAGCGGTCTACCCCCAGCGGGCTGATCACCCGGTGGGGGGTGGACAGGTAACGGTCGTTGCTCCAGCGCGCCATCATGTCGCCGAGGTTGACCACGAACGTGCCGTCGATGGGCGGCGCGTCGATCCATTGGCCGTTGACGTTGCGCACTTGCAGGCCACCAGCGGCGTCCTGGTAGAGCAGGGTGATGCAGCCGTAATCGGTATGGGCGCCGGCACCTTGCTGTTCGGCAGAGCTGGCGGTGTGACGCGGCGGATAGTGAATCAGGCGCAGCACGCTCACAGGCTCGGTGAAGCGCGTGTCGAAGAAGTCCCGCTCGATGCCGAGGGCCAGGGTCATGGCGCGCAGCAGGGTTTGGGCAAGGGCCTGCATGTCGCGGTAATGCTGCTCCATCAGGGGTTCCCAGCCCGCCAGATCCGGGTGTCGGTTAGGACCGCGCAGAGGCTTGTGCGCCAGCACGTCGGGATGATCGGCCGGCAAGTGCAGGCCCATGTCGAAGGTTTCTTTCAGGTCGCTGGGTTTGGCCGGGTCCAGTTGTTCGGTGGCGACGGCGCCGTAGCCGCGATGATGGCGGGTCTGGGTGATGTCGATCCTGAGTTTTTCTTCTACCGGCAGCCTGAAGAAGCGTTGGGCATGGTCCAGGACTTCGGTGATGCGAGCCGGGCTGATGGGGTGACCCTTGATGTAGAAAAAGCCCCACTGGCGGCAGGCCTGGTCGATCTGGTTGGCGACCGATTGCCAGGCGCTGGGGCTATCGCCGTAGAGCGGGCTGATGTCGATGATGGGAAGGCTGTTCATGCGGCTTTCCTGATTGTGTGAGGGGGCCGATGTGGGAGCGAGCCGGCTCGCGATAGCGATTTGTCTGTCGACATCAACGTTGAATGTCAGTCCGCTATCGCGAGCAGGCTCGCTCCCACATGGGGTGTTGTGTTGAGCCTGGGGTTACTTTGGAATCTCAGCCTTCATACCTTCGACGTAGTAATTCATCGACGCCAGTTCCACATTGGTAGCGCTCACGCCCGCCGGGATTTTCTCGACGCCGGCCTGGTCCTTGATCGGTCCGGTAAACGGATGGAAAGCACCGCTCTCGATGTCGGCGATGATCTGCTCGGCTTCGCCTTTGACCGCCGCTGGCACCAGGTCGCTGATCGGCAGTTTCACCGTGCCTTCCTTCAGGCCGCCCCAGTAGTCCTGGGATTTCCAGCTATGGTCGAGCACGCTTTGGGTGGCCTGGATGTAGTGCGGGCCCCAGTCGTTGACAATCGAGGTCAGCACCGCCTTGGGACCGAAGTGGGCCATGTCCGAAGCGTAGCCGACGGCGTAGACGCCGCGCCGCTCGGCGGCCTGGATCGGCGCCGGGCTGTCGGTGTGCTGGAACACCACATCCACGCCCTGGTCGATCAGTGCGTTGGCGGCATCGGCTTCCTTGCCCGGATCGAACCAGGAGTTGACCCACACCACTTTGATTTCGGTGCCGGGGTTGTATTTGTTCAGGGCCAGTTGGATGGCGTTGATGTCGCGGATGACTTCCGGGATCGGGAAGGAGGCGACGTAGCCGATCTTTTTGGTCTTGGTCATCTTGGCCGCGAGGAAACCGCCGACGTAGCGGCCTTCGTAGGTGCGAGCCAGGTACGTGCCCAGGTTCTTGTCCTGCTTGTAGCCGGTGGCGTGTTCGAAGGTCACTTTGGGGAATTGCTTGGCGACCTTCAGTGTCGGGTTCATGTAGCCGAAGGACGTGGTGAAGATCAGGTCGTACTTGTCCTTGGCCATGTTGCGGATCACCCGCTCGGCGTCGGCGCCTTCAGGCACGTTTTCCACGTAGTTGGTGGTGATTCGGTCGCCGAGTTTCGCCACCAGTTCCTTGCGTCCCTGTTCATGCTGGTAGGTCCAGCCGTGGTCACCGATGGGGCCGATATAGACGAAACCGACCTTCAGCGGGTCGGCAGCGATGGCATTCAGGCCGGCGCTCAGACCGACAGTCGCAGCGACGGCGCAAAGCAACATCTTCAAGGGACGCTTGTGCATGAACTCGAACTCCATTTTGTTGTGAGGTTGGCTGAACAGCGCTAATGCAAAATGCTGACCAATAGGACAACAAAATCTGTGATCTTTTCGAGGCAGCCATCGCGAGCAAGCTCGCTCCCACAAGGACAACGCAATACCTGTGGGAGCGAGCTTGCTCGCGATGAGGTCCTTGAGATCGATAAAGGTGCACCTGCCACCCACTCGCCACTCCCTGGTGCGTCACTTCGCCCGAACGTTCGCCGCCCCCTACAGTCAGTAGCTCATGACCCCGCCCACGGTGATAGGCCCGCGATGCTGACTTTGATCAAGCAAGAAAAACTGCTGTTGCTGGCGCTGATCGCCGCGGTGCTCGCCTATCCGCTGGAGCACTGGCTGTTGGGCAGCGGACAGATCGTGGCGTTGCTCGGCGGTTTGGTCCTGATCGGCTTTATCGTCGCGGCTTCCATGCGTGTGGCCCATCACGCCGAGCTGCTGGCAGAGAAGGTCGGCGATCCCTACGGCACGATGATCCTGACCCTGTCGGCGGTGCTGGTAGAAGTGGTGATCCTGGCGATCATGATGAGCAACGAAGCCTCGCCAACGCTGGTGCGCGACACCATCTATTCCGCGGTGATGCTCGATATCAACGGCATTCTTGGTCTTGCGGCGCTGATGGGCGGAATCAAGCATGGCGAGCAGGCTTACAACGATGATTCGGCGCGCACCTACAGCGTGATGATCCTCACCGCCATGGGCGTATCGATGGTGGTGCCGGAGTTCATTCCCCAAGAGAGCTGGAAGCTCTATTCGGCATTCACCATCGGCGCGATGATCGTGCTGTACACCCTGTTCCTGCGCATGCAGGTGGGGCCTCACAGTTACTTTTTCAGCTACAGCTACCCGGAAAAACGCCGTCGGAAAGAGCCGGTGGAAAACCAGCCGAAACCCATCAGCCTGACGTTCTCCATCGCGGCGCTGGTGTTTGGCGTCGTAGTGATCGGAGCGTTGGCCGAGGTCATGTCCAAAGCCATCGACCTGGGGCTGGAAGGTTCAGGGGCGCCGCCGGTGGTTACGGCGATTCTGGTGGCTGCCATTTCCGCGGCACCGGAAATCCTCACCGCCTTGCGCGCGGCGTTGGCCAACCGTATGCAGTCGGTGGTGAATATCGCCTTGGGGGCTTCGCTGTCCACCGTGATCCTCACCGTGCCGGTGATGGAAGCGATGGCGCTCTACACCGGCCAGCCGTTCCAGATGGCAATGACCCCGGTGCAGACGGTGATGATCTTCATCACCTTGATCGTCTGCGCCATCAACCTCAACGATGGGGAAACCAATGCCATTGAAGGCATGACCCATTTTGTGTTGTTCGCGACGTTTATCATGTTGTCGTTGCTAGGACTCTAGAAGAGTATCGCGGGCAAGCCTTGCTCCCACTGGTCTCACGGCAGGCTGCTTCATACATCCACCCTTGATGTGGGAGCAAGGCTTGCCCGCGATAGCGTCCGGTCAGGCGCCGGCGATCAACTCCCGCGCCGCCTGGCTGTGATCAGCAATCAACCCCTTCAGGTCCAACCCTTCGACCTGTCCGTCGATGACCCGCCATTGCCCACTGACCATCACCCGGTCCGCCCGGTCCGCGCCGCACAGCAGCAGGGCCGAAACCGGATCGTGACTGCCGGAGAAGCGCAGTTCGTCGAGTTTGAACAGCGCCAAGTCAGCCTGTTTGCCCACCGCCAGCTCACCGATATCGTTGCGCCCCAGCAGTTGTGCCGAGCCGCGGGTTGCCCAGCCCAGCACTCGCTGCGGGGTGATCGCCTGCGCGCCATAGCGCAGGCGCTGAATGTACAACGCCTGGCGGGTTTCCAGGATCATGTTCGAGGCATCGTTGGAGGCCGAGCCGTCCACACCCAGGCCCAGCGGTGCGCCGGCGGCGGTGAGTTCCAGGGTAGGGCAGATGCCCGAGGCCAGGCGCATGTTGGAGCTTGGGCAATGGCAGATGCCGGTGCCGGCGGCGCCGAGACGGGTGATTTCCTCAGGATTGAAATGAATGCCGTGGGCCAGCCAGGTGCGCGGGCCGAGCCAGCCGACGCTGTCCAGGTAGTCCACGGTGCGCAGGCCGAAGCGTTGCAGGCAGAAGTCCTCTTCGTCGAGGGTTTCGGCCAGGTGAGTGTGTAGGCGTACGTCGAGTTTCTCCGCCAGCTCGGCGCTGGCGCGCATGATTTCAGGCGTGACCGAAAACGGTGAGCAAGGCGCCAGGGCAATCTGGATTTGCGCCCCGTCGCCGCGCTCATGGTATTGGCTGATCAACCGCAGGCTGTCCTCGAGAATCACGTGGCCCTGCTGCACGGTCTGTTGTGGCGGCAAGCCACCATCGGCTTCGCCCAGGCTCATGGAACCGCGGGTCAGCATCGCGCGCATGCCCAGTTCACGGACACTTTGTACCTGCACATCGATGGCATTTTCCAAGCCTTCGGGGAACAGGTAATGGTGATCGGCCGCTGTGGTGCAGCCTGAAAGCAACAGTTCGGCCAGCGCCACTTTGCTCGCCAGAGCGAGCTTTTCCGGTGTCAACCGCGCCCATACCGGGTAGAGGGTTTTCAGCCACGGGAACAGGGGCTGGTTCACCACCGGTGCCCAGGCGCGAGTCAGGGTCTGGTAGAAATGATGATGGGTGTTGATCAGCCCCGGCAGGATCACATGTTCGCCGGCGTCGAAGACTGTGTCGCAGGGCTGGGCGGGTTGCTGGCCGGCCCTCAGCAATTCGACGATCACGCCGTTTTGCAGGACAAGACCGCCACGGGCATCGAGGTCGTTGGCCGTGAAGATGGCGAGGGGATTTTTTAACCAGGTACGGGTCGCAGGCATGGTGGCCGGCTCCTCTGAAAGTGGGTTCAGGTTAGCCAGCTCAGTGATGCCCTGTCTGCTGATCCAGGGTCGCCCGTTGGGTAGGGCGAGGTGCTGAGTTTACTCAGGTTGCGGGGCACATTTCCAGAGTTGAACGGGAGCCATGTGGGAGCGAGCCTGCTCGCGATAGCGGTGTGTCAGTCGACATCATGGTGAATGTCAGGCCGCAATCGCGAGCAGGCTCGCTCCCACAGGGGGAAGGCTTGGGTTACCAGGGAATCGTCTCGCCCTTGTAGTTGACGAAATGATGCCCACCCTTGCCGGCAAAGGCATTGACCTGATCAATCAGGCCGCGGGTGCTGGTCTCGACATCAATGTCCGCCCCTTCGCCACCCATGTCGGTCTTCACCCAGCCCGGGTGCAGCGACAGAACCGTCAATGTCTGCTCGCCCAATTGAGTGACAAAGCTATTGGTCATCGAATTGAGCGCCGCCTTGCTGGCCTTGTACAGCGCCAGTTCCGGGGCGTCAGGCATGGTCACGCTGCCCAGCACGGAGCTCATGAATGCCAGCACGCCACTGCCGTCGCGGATCTGGCCGACGAAACGCTGGGCCAGATTGATCGGTGCCACGGCGTTGGTGAAGAACAACTGGCCGACTTCGGCCAGCGTCGCACCGCCGGGGCTCTGGTTGTCAGGGCCTTTGACGCCGGCATTGACGAACAACAGGTCGAAGGTTTCGTCCTTGAGCTGCTGGCTCAGGGTGATGACGGCTTGCTGGTCGTCCATGTCGAGCTTTTCGATCCGCACTGGGCCCAGTGCCTTCAACGCCTCGGCGTTCTGCGGGTTGCGCACGGTGGCGGTCACGCTCCAGCCATCGCTGAGCAGCGTCTTCACCAGGCCGAGGCCCAGGCCCCGGGAGGCGCCAATGATCAATGCGTTTTTTGCCGAATTCATGAGGAGCATCCTTGATGAAAAAAGGTCACGGATTTAATGGACAGCGTTGCCCGAGGCGTTGTTTCAGCTCATGGCGCAACGCGTCGAGTTCGGTCATGCGGGTTTCGATCAGGTTCAGTTTGTCTTGCAGCAATTGCGTCACGGCGCAGTCAGGGTCCTGCGCCTGCCACAGGGCGGCGACGCTGGCGCCGATCTCGCCCAGGGTAAAACCCAGGCGCTGGGCGGTCTTGATGTAGAGCACCAGTTGCACCATGTCGGCGGGGTAGTGGCGATAGCCATTGGCGCTGCGCTGCGCCGCGATCAGGCCGCGCTGCTCGTAGAAGCGCAGGGTGTCACGGCTGACGGCACAGGCTTGGGCGAGTTCACCGATGCGCATGGTGGGTCTCCGAAGGGCTTGACCTTGGAGCATACCCCAGGCTTTAGGCTCTTTGCTTCCCAATTATCTGGAGCAAGGTGTATGTGGACTTTGATGCAATATCGCCGGGTGGTGCGCGGCAGCGCCTGGTACGACCTTATCGTGTCGGCCGTGCTGGCCACGCCGTGGAGCTTTGCGGCGTTGCATGGTGTGTTGATGAGTATGACTCAGCTATTTGACCTGCCTGGAGAACTGCCGCCGTTCGCGCCGGCGCATGTGCTGATGGTGAATCTGCTGGGCTCGATTGTCTGCGTGTGGGCGGTGCTGCGGATTCGTGATCCGCAGCCGCTGTACGGGCGTTATGACGCGGCGGGGCGGTTTTTGTTTTCGGCCTGGATGCTGTATGCACTGCTTCATGGGGCTAGTGCGGTGTTGTGGGTTTTCCTGTTTTTCGAGTTGGTGTGGGGCTTGGTTCAGGTATTGCCTGTTCGGGCCTCATCGCGAGCAGGCTCGCTCCCACAGGGAGAGATGGGGCGAGCCTGAAACTGACGGTCACCCCGATCAAATGTGGGAGCGAGCCTGCTCGCGATAGGCGCGCCGCCGTCTACCTCAATGCCCCGCCTGCCAAGGCTGTCCCAGCGACACCGGCGCGTACAGCCGCGTGCGCACCGCGTCCCGGGACAGCAACACCAACACCACAATGGTCGCGACGTACGGCAGCATCGCCAGCAAGCTCGATGGAATCGCCAGCCCCAAGCCCTGGGCCACCAGGTGCAGGATGCTGGCGAGGCCGAACAGGTAGGCGCCCAGCAGCAGGCGCCAGACTCGCCAACTGGCGAACACTACCAGCGCCAGGGCGATCCAGCCGCGCCCGGCGCTCATGTTTTCGGCCCACATCGGCGTGTAAGCCAGCGACAGATAGGCACCCGCCAGCCCGGCCATGGCACCGCCGAACAGCACCGCCAGGGTCCGCACCCGCAGTACCGGCAGGCCCATGGCACTGGCGGCATCGGGATTTTCCCCCACCGCCTGGATAATCAGCCCGACGCGACTTTTCACAATCACCCAGGCCACCAGGGCGAACAGCGCAAAAGACAGGTACACCAGCAGATCCTGGGCAAACAGCATCCGCCCGATCAACGGGATGTCGCTCAAGTAGGGAATCGCCAGCGGCTCGAACCCCGCCAGCGGCTTGCCGACCCAGGCCGCGCCGACAAAACTCGACAGCCCCACGCCGAAAATCGTCAGCGCCAACCCGGTGGCCACTTGATTGGCATTGAACACCAGCGCTACCAACGCGAACAGCGCCGACAACAGCATCCCGGCGGCCATCGCCAGCAGCACGCCAAGCCACAGGTTGCCGCTGTTGAACGCGACGATAAAACCGATCACCGCGCCGAACAGCATCATGCCTTCCTGGCCCAGGTTCAAAACACCACTTTTCTCGCAGATCAGCTCACCCAGAGCCACCAGCAGCAACGGTGTGCCGCAACGGATCATGGCGTAGAAAATATTGCTCAACAGGTCGATATCCATCACAGCGCTCCTGCCTGTACGGCGGTGGTCCGGGTGCGCCGGGCCCAGCGCAGGTTCAGGCGCGGCCGATACAGGATCAGTACGTCGCAGGCCAACAGGAAAAACAGCATCATGCCCTGGAACAGCTGGGTGATTGCCTGGGGAAGGTTCAGCGACATCTGCGCGCTTTCGCCGCCGATGTACAACAAGGCCATCAGCAGGCTGGCGAACAGAATGCCGATGGGATTCAGACGTCCCAGGAACGCCACGGTAATCGCCGCATAGCCGTAGCCCGGTGACACTTGCGGCACCAGTTGGCCGATTGGCCCGGTCACTTCGCAGACACCGGCGAGCCCGGCCAGTGCACCGCTGATCAACAGCGCCAGCCACACCAGCGGCTTCTGGCGAAAGCCGGCGAAGCCGGCGGCCCGAGCGTCCAGGCCCAGCACTTTGATCTGAAACCCGACAAAACTTTTCTGCAGCAACACCCAGACCGCCACCAGTGCCAGCAGGGCGAAATACAACCCGGCATGAAGCCGCCCGTCTTCCACCAGCAATGGCAGGCGAATGGCATCGCCGAACATCGCCGACTCCGGAAAGTTGAACCCGGCCGGGTCTTTCAGCGGTCCGTGAACGCAGAACAGCAGCAGGTTAAGTGCGATGTAATTGAGCATGATGCTGGTCAGGATTTCATTGGCATTGAAGCGCGTGCGTAGCCACGCCGTGAGCCCGGCCCAGGCGGCACCGGCGAGGGTGCCGGTCAGCAGAATCAGCACCAGTGCCCAGCGGCTTTGCATGCCGATGATGTTCACCGCGACGGCGCTGCCGGCCAGGGCGCCCAATAGCAATTGTCCCTCGGCGCCAATGTTCCAGATTCGTGCCTGGTAGGCCACCGCCAGGCCGAGGGCGCAGAGCAGGATCGGCAAGGCTTTGACCAGCCATTCGGACACACCGTATAGATCACTGATCGGGGCGATCAACAAGGTGTACAAGGTTTGCAACGGATCATGCCCCAGGACGGCGAACAGCAGCGAGCCACAGCCCAGGGTCAATACGGCGGCCAGCAGCGGCGAGCACCAGAGCATCAGGCGCGATTGTTGGCCGCGGGGTTCAAGAGACAGCAGCATAAAAACTCCGTTAGACCGTCGCGGGATCAGGGGATTGAGGGGCGTCGAACTGGCCGGCCATCCAGCCGCCGACGTCGCTAAGCCGGGTTTGGACAGTGGGCCTCAAGGCGGACAAACGCCCGCCACACAAAGCGCCGAGGCGGTCGCTGATCTGGAACAGTTCGTCGAGGTCTTCGGAGATCACCAGGATGGCGGCACCCGCATCGCGTAAGGCAATCAGGGCCCTGTGGATGGTCGCCGCCGCGCCGACGTCTACGCCCCAGGTCGGATGCGCCGCCACCAGCAGCCTGGGCTGTTGAAGGATTTCCCGACCGAGGATGAATTTTTGCAGGTTGCCCCCCGAGAGGCTGCGCGCCGGGGTTCTGGTGTCGGGCGTCTTCACCCCAAAACGACGGATAATCTCCTCGGCCAGGTGCTCGACCTTGCGCCGTTGAATCAGGCCGCAACTGATCAACCCTTGTTGGAAGGCGCTGAGCAGGGTGTTATCCGCCAGGCTCAATTGCGGCACGGCGCCGTGGCCCAGGCGTTCGGCTGGAACAAATGCCAGCCCGAGGCGGCGCCGGGCATCGGGGCGCAGATGCGCCACAGGTTGCCCATCGAACCTGATCGTCTCGCCTTTGTGGCGGGGCAGTTGCGTTTCACCGCTGAGTAACGCCAGCCACTCGTCCTGCCCATTCCCCGCCACTCCGGCGATACCGACGATTTCGCCGCTGCGTACCTCAAGGTCTATATCCCGTAACGAGCAACCGAACGGGTCTGGGTTTGGCCATGACAGTTTGTGGATCTCAAGGAACGCTTTGTCTGCGCTGACCTTGGGATAGTCCGCGATCAGCCCGGCCGCTTCGCCGACCATCAACTGCGCCAGTTCCCGGTCCGAGCACTGCGCTGGTGTGCAATGCCCTGACACCCGTCCGCCGCGCAGCACCGTCGCGCTGTGGCACAACGCGCGGACCTCGCCCAACTTGTGGCTGATGAACAAAATGCTGCAGCCTTCGCTCGCCAGGCGCCGCAGGGTCACGAACAGTTCTTCGGCTTCCTGGGGCGTCAGCACCGAGGTAGGTTCATCGAGAATCAGCAGACGGATGTCCTGCATCAAGCAGCGAATGATCTCCACCCGTTGACGTTCGCCAATCGACAAGCTGTGGACCAATCGCTGCGGCTCCAGGGCCATGCCGTAGCGTTGGGAAACTTCGCGGATTCGCGGCTCCAGTTGCGCCGGTGTGCCGGCTGCCGCGCCCATGGCCAGGGCGATGTTCTGCGCCACGGTCAGGGTTTCAAACAGCGAGAAATGCTGGAACACCATACCGATGCCCAGGCTACGGGCCTGGGCCGGGTTGCGCAGGTCGACCCGTTGGCCTTGCCAGATCACCTCGCCCGAATCGGCTTGGGTAACGCCGTAGATAATCTTCATCAGGGTGCTTTTGCCAGCACCGTTTTCGCCGAGCAGCGCGTGGATCTCGCCGGGCTGGATGCTCAGGTCGATGGCGTCATTGGCCAGGCAACCTGGGTAGCGTTTGCTGATCTTGCGCAATTGCAGGCGCGGGATGGAATCGGGGTCGGACATGACAGGCTCGGGTCAGGGGACATGAATGCCTGTGGATAAAGCAATTTCCTGGCCAGTAGGTCAGGAAATGTCAGCGAGCCCCGCGCTTTGCCTATCGGCTTGGCTTACCCGCCAACACCCTCGCTGTGGATAGGGCACCGCAATGGGGCGAGCAGGTGATAGAGGCGCTGTTTGTGCCCCGAAACGGGTGGTTAAAAAATGATCAGGCGGCTGCGAGCCATGCCTTTCATGGGACGGCGTGAGCCATGAACGGGTTATCCACAGGATGTTCCACAGTTATTGTGCGCAAGCCTGAAGGTCTGGCATAACCAGCGCCCGGCTTTCTTCTAAAGGTGATAAAACCTCGCAAGCATTTGTTTTGCTGAAGAATTCGTACAGAAAACAGTGCTTTGATCAAAAAACGAACAACGGCCGCAAAGCCGCATGACAGAAGGGTTACAGCGAAATGTGCTCAGGTTATCCACAGTCGGGTGCACAGTGGATGTGGGCAAGTCGCACGATGGCGTTTGCCCTGAAAAGTCGCAGACCCCCTCGCGCTCAACGGGCCAGCAGAATCCGTCCACGGCTCAGGTCCGCCAATTGCTTTTGCAATGTTTCGATCTGCGTTTCACCCACGGCCACCTGCAAGTCCACGCCATTGGCTGTAAAGCTTTCTGTGTTCACCAGCCCGCCGCACTCGGCGACCCGCAGTTTCACCAGGGCCAGTTCCGCGAAACCGCAGGTGCAGCGCAGCGCCACACGGCTGATCAACTCAACCTTCTCGGCGTTTTGCAGGCATTTGTTCGCGCCCCCGCCATAGGCCCGGGCCAAGCCTCCGGTGCCCAACTGGATTCCACCGTACCAACGGATCACCAGCACCACGACCTGATCGCAAGCCTGGGCTTCGATGGCCGCCAGGATCGGCCGCCCGGCGGTGCCACCCGGTTCGCCGTCGTCGTTGCTGCGGTATTGGTCGCCGAGTTTCCAGGCCCAGCAGTTGTGTGTGGCGTTCAGATCGCTGTGCTGCTCTATAAAGGCCACGGCGTCGGCAGGGCTGGTGATAGGGGCGGCGAGGGTGATGAAGCGGCTTTTGCGAATCTCTTCGCGGTATTCACAAAAGCCGGTGAGGGTAAAAGGCATGAGGATCTTAAAAGGTTGGTTTCAGGCCGCAGCCCTTGAGAATGATGCGGATCAGGTTGTCGCCGGCATCGATCATGTCCTGCTTGGTCAGCTTGCTGCGACCGGTCACGCGGCAGATCTGGGTGGCGAAGTCGGCGTAATGCTGAGTACTTCCCCACAATAGAAAGATCAGGTGCACGGGGTCGATCGGGTCCATCTTGCCGGCATCGATCCAGGCCTGGAACACTGCCGCGCGGCCGTTGAACCAGGTGCGATAATCCTGGTTGAAATATTCAGTCAGGCATTCACCGCCGCTGATCACTTCCATGGCGAAAAGCCGGGACGCCTGGGGATGGCGGCGGGAGAACTCCATTTTGGCGCGGATGTAGCGGGTCAGGGCTTCGGCCGGATCATCCTCGGCGGTGAGGGTATTAAAGGTGCTGTCCCACAACTCGATGATGTTGCTCAGCACCGCCACGTACAACCCAAGCTTGTTGGTGAAGTAATAATGCAGGTTCGCCTTGGGCAGCCCGGCCTTCAAGGCAATGGCATTCATGCTGGTGCCTTTGAACCCGTGACGGGCGAATTCATCTTCGGCGGCCTTGAGGATGGTCTCTTCGTTTTTTTGACGAATGCGGCTGGTGGGCTTGCCACCGTGGGCAGGGACTTCAAAGGTCATGGGCGTTTCCGGGCTGGGTCTGTGGGGCAAGCAAATGCGTTGATAGCGCACCGGCAGCGATCCGACAAGTGCCATCATGCTAAAAGCCTTTCGCTGGGGGCAGGCTAACCCAGCCAATGTCGGACCAAGGGTTAGCGGGTTGCCGCCAGGCTCTGGAGAAAGCTCTCCAGCACCAGATGAGGCCGACGCCCCTTGCGCGTGACTGACGCCAGGCTCAAATCATAGAAACGGGCCGTGGGTTTGAGGGCGCGCAACCGTCCCTGCTGGACCCACAGGCTGGCGTAATGATCCGGCAGGTAACCGATGTAGCGCCCTGTAAGAATCAGGAACGCCATGCCTTCGCGGTCCGAAGCACTGGCAGTGCAATTGAGTGCCTGGTAATGGGCCTGGATCTCGGCGGGCAGGCGGAAGGTCGGTGCGATGGCATCCTGGCTGTTGAGGCGAGCGTCGTCCAGTTGTTGGTCATCCACATAAAACAACGGATGCCCGACTGCGCAATACAACAGCGAACGTTCGCTGTAGAGCGGTTGATACTCCAGCCCGGAAAGGGCACTGGCCTGAGGCACCACGCCGACATGCAATCGGCCGTCGAGTACGCCTTGCTCGACTTCGTTGGGAGCGATCATGCGAATCTGAATCTGCACGTCTGGACCGCGTTCCTTCAATTGGGCCAGGGCATGGGTGATGCGCATGTGGGGCAGGGTGACGAGATTATCGGTCAGGCCAATGATCAATTCGCCGCGCAAGTGTTGATGCAGGCCGTTGACTTCGGTGCGAAAGCTTTCCAGTGCACTTAATAGCTGCAACGCTGATTGATAGACCTCGCGGCCTTCCTCCGTCAGGGAAAAGCCCGCCCGTCCGCGCTGGCACAACCGTAGGCCAAGACGCTGCTCAAGGTCGCTCATCTGCTGGCTGATGGCGGAGCGACCGATCCCAAGCACCGTCTCCGCTGCGGAGAATCCACCGCACTCCACCACGCTGCGAAAAATGCGCAACAGACGAATATCAAAGTCGCTGACTTGGGCCAGTGGATCGGGACGACGCGCGCTCATAGTTTAGTGATCTGCTGACTGAAGGTTAGAAAAGTTGGATTTCATCGACTTTATCGCCGTGGCAAGTTAGCTGCAAGAACGCCTTTGGATCCCTGTCGCTTCTCTCCTGCGAGGTTCTGTCGATGAACATGCCCGAACATGCTGCCGGCTCCCTGGCCAGCCAGCTCAAGCTTGATGCCCACTGGATGCCTTACACCGCCAACCGCAACTTCCAGCGCGATCCACGTCTGATCGTCGCCGCCGAAGGCAGTTGGCTGGTGGATGACAAAGGGCGCAAGGTCTACGACTCGCTGTCGGGCCTGTGGACGTGCGGCGCCGGGCACACCCGCAAGGAAATCCAGGAAGCGGTCGCCAAACAGTTGGGCACCCTCGACTACTCGCCGGGCTTCCAGTACGGCCATCCGCTGTCGTTCCAGTTGGCAGAAAAAATCACCAGCCTGACACCGGGCAACCTCAACCATGTGTTTTTCACCGACTCCGGTTCCGAGTGTGCCGATACCGCGGTGAAAATGGTCCGCGCCTACTGGCGTCTCAAGGGCCAGGCGACCAAGACCAAGATGATCGGCCGTGCTCGTGGTTACCATGGCGTGAATATCGCCGGTACCAGCCTCGGCGGCGTCAGCGGCAACCGCAAGTTGTTCGGCCAGGCGATGATGGACGTCGATCACTTGCCCCACACGCTGCTGGCAAGCAATGCCTATTCCCGTGGCATGCCAAAAGAGGGTGGTATCGCCTTGGCCGATGAGCTGTTGAAGCTGATCGAACTGCACGATGCCTCCAACATCGCCGCGGTGTTTGTTGAACCGATGGCCGGCTCCGCTGGCGTACTGGTGCCGCCTGAGGGTTATCTCAAGCGCCTGCGGGAAATCTGCGATCAGCACAGCATCTTGTTGGTGTTCGACGAGGTCATCACCGGGTTCGGCCGTACCGGTTCGATGTTCGGTGCCGATAGTTTCGGCGTAACCCCGGATCTCATGTGCATTGCCAAGCAGGTTACCAATGGCGCGATCCCCATGGGCGCGGTGATTGCCAGCTCCGAGATCTACCAGACGTTCATGAACCAGCCGACGCCTGAGTACGCAGTGGAATTCCCCCATGGCTACACCTATTCGGCGCATCCGGTGGCATGCGCGGCAGGCTTGGCGGCACTGGATCTGCTGCAAAAGGAAAACCTTGTGCAGAGCGTGGCCGAGGTGGCTCCGCATTTCGAGAAGGCCTTGCATGGCCTGAAGGGGGCGAAGAACATCATCGACATCCGCAACTATGGCCTGGCCGGGGCAATCCAGATTGCGCCCCGCGATGGCGACGCGATCGTGCGCCCGTTCGAGGCTGGCATGGCGTTGTGGAAAAAGGGGTTCTACGTGCGTTTCGGCGGTGACACTCTGCAATTCGGGCCAACGTTCAACAGCAAGCCACAGGATCTGGATCGCTTGTTCGATGCGGTCGGTGAAGTGCTGAACAAACTCGACTGACGCGTCCCTCTATATAGCTTTCAATACGGGCGTCCGGCAGCGGGCGCCTGTGGATAACATTCTGGAGTCCCCATGAGCCTCATTGCGCAATTGATCAATGGCGAACTGTTGAGCGACAGCGTTCGTACCGCCGACGTGTTCAACCCTTCCACCGGCCAGGCGATTCATCAGGTGCCTTTGGCCGATCGTGCGACGGTCCAGCAGGCTATCGACGCCGCCAAGGCGGCTTTCCCTGCCTGGCGCAACACACCGGCGGCCAAACGAGCGCAGGTAATGTTCCGGTTCAAGCAGTTGTTGGAGCAGAACGAGTCGCGCATCGCCCAGTTGATTAGCGAAGAGCACGGCAAGACCCTGGAAGACGCGGCTGGAGAGCTTAAGCGCGGGATCGAGAACGTCGAATTCGCCTGTGCGGCACCGGAGATTCTGAAGGGCGAATACAGCCGTAACGTAGGACCGAACATCGACGCGTGGTCAGACTTCCAGCCCTTGGGCGTGGTGGCGGGCATCACGCCATTCAACTTCCCGGCGATGGTGCCGCTGTGGATGTACCCGCTGGCGATCGTTTGTGGCAACTGCTTCATCCTCAAACCGTCCGAGCGTGACCCTAGTTCGACGTTGCTGATCGCCCAATTGCTTCTGGAAGCCGGGCTGCCCAAAGGCGTGTTGAGCGTGGTGCATGGCGACAAAGCTGCAGTGGACGCACTGATCGAAGCGCCGGAGGTGAAGGCGCTGAGTTTTGTTGGCTCCACGCCGATTGCCGAATACATCTATGCCGAAGGCACCCGGCGCGGCAAACGCGTGCAGGCACTGGGTGGGGCGAAGAACCATGCGGTCTTGATGCCGGATGCGGATCTGGATAACGCCGTCAGTGCGCTGATGGGGGCGGCCTACGGTTCGTGCGGCGAACGCTGCATGGCAATCTCCGTGGCGGTGTGTGTGGGCGATCAGGTGGCGGATGCGCTGGTCGCCAAGCTGGTGCCGCAGATCCAGTCACTGAAAATCGGCGCGGGTACGTCGTGCGGACTGGACATGGGGCCATTGGTGACCGGTCAGCATCGCGACAAGGTCAGCGGCTATATAGAAGATGGCGTATCGGCGGGTGCGTCGCTGGTTGTCGATGGTCGCGGTTTGAGCGTGGTCGGGCATGAGGAGGGGTTCTTCCTGGGCGGCTGCCTGTTTGATCGCGTGACGCCTGAGATGCGCATCTATAAAGAAGAGATTTTCGGGCCGGTGCTGTGCATCGTCCGGGTCAACAGCCTGGAAGAGGCGATGCAACTGATCAACGATCACGAGTATGGCAACGGCACATGCATCTTTACCCGTGATGGTGAGGCGGCGCGGTTGTTCTGCGATGAAATCGAAGTCGGCATGGTAGGCGTCAACGTTCCTTTGCCGGTGCCCGTGGCCTACCACAGCTTTGGTGGGTGGAAGCGTTCGCTGTTCGGCGATCTGCATGCCTATGGTCCGGACGGGGTGCGCTTCTATACCCGTCGCAAGGCCATTACCCAGCGTTGGCCGCAGCGTGCCAGCCACGAGGCGTCACAGTTCGCCTTCCCGAGCTTGTAAGCGGTAGGTGGGTGAAGAGGCCGGTGTCTTTGGACACCGGCCTCTGTGTTTGCGGGGGCTTTTGGCTGTTGTGACAGAAATATGAAAATAGGTGTTGACGGCAAATTCTGGAAGTCTATAATTCGCCCCACTTCCGGCGCAGCCGAAACGGAAAACTCCTTGGGTTTCAATGAGTTAAACGATTTTAGGCGGCGCAGGGCTTCAGGTCATCGAAGCTTGGGAAGCAGTTAGTGGGGCGGTTTTCCTGGCTCCGTTAACGGTTCGATCTTCTCGATCGAAAGCGGTCAAAAAGAGGTGTTGACAGCAGCGAGTAACGCTGTAGAATTCGCCTCCCGCTAACGAGAGATCGGAAGCGCAAGTGGTTGAAGTTGCAGAGGAAACTTTGAAAACTTCTTAAAATAACCGCTTGACAGATACACCGGGCGCTGTAGAATGCGCGCCTCGGTTGAGACGAAAGGCTCAACCCACCGCTCTTTAACAACTGAATCAAGCAATTCGTGTGGGTGCTTGTGGAGTCAGACTGCTAGTCAACAGATTATCAGCATCACAAGTTACTCCGCGAGAAATCAAAGATGTAACCAACGATTGCTGAGCCAAGTTTAGGGTTTTCTCAAAACCCAAAGATGTTTGAACTGAAGAGTTGATCATGGCTCAGATTGAACGCTGGCGGCAGGCCTAACACATGCAAGTCGAGCGGTAGAGAGGTGCTTGCACCTCTTGAGAGCGGCGGACGGGTGAGTAAAGCCTAGGAATCTGCCTGGTAGTGGGGGATAACGCTCGGAAACGGACGCTAATACCGCATACGTCCTACGGGAGAAAGCAGGGGACCTTCGGGCCTTGCGCTATCAGATGAGCCTAGGTCGGATTAGCTAGTTGGTGAGGTAATGGCTCACCAAGGCGACGATCCGTAACTGGTCTGAGAGGATGATCAGTCACACTGGAACTGAGACACGGTCCAGACTCCTACGGGAGGCAGCAGTGGGGAATATTGGACAATGGGCGAAAGCCTGATCCAGCCATGCCGCGTGTGTGAAGAAGGTCTTCGGATTGTAAAGCACTTTAAGTTGGGAGGAAGGGCATTAACCTAATACGTTAGTGTTTTGACGTTACCGACAGAATAAGCACCGGCTAACTCTGTGCCAGCAGCCGCGGTAATACAGAGGGTGCAAGCGTTAATCGGAATTACTGGGCGTAAAGCGCGCGTAGGTGGTTCGTTAAGTTGGATGTGAAATCCCCGGGCTCAACCTGGGAACTGCATTCAAAACTGTCGAGCTAGAGTATGGTAGAGGGTGGTGGAATTTCCTGTGTAGCGGTGAAATGCGTAGATATAGGAAGGAACACCAGTGGCGAAGGCGACCACCTGGACTGATACTGACACTGAGGTGCGAAAGCGTGGGGAGCAAACAGGATTAGATACCCTGGTAGTCCACGCCGTAAACGATGTCAACTAGCCGTTGGGAGCCTTGAGCTCTTAGTGGCGCAGCTAACGCATTAAGTTGACCGCCTGGGGAGTACGGCCGCAAGGTTAAAACTCAAATGAATTGACGGGGGCCCGCACAAGCGGTGGAGCATGTGGTTTAATTCGAAGCAACGCGAAGAACCTTACCAGGCCTTGACATCCAATGAACTTTCCAGAGATGGATTGGTGCCTTCGGGAACATTGAGACAGGTGCTGCATGGCTGTCGTCAGCTCGTGTCGTGAGATGTTGGGTTAAGTCCCGTAACGAGCGCAACCCTTGTCCTTAGTTACCAGCACGTAATGGTGGGCACTCTAAGGAGACTGCCGGTGACAAACCGGAGGAAGGTGGGGATGACGTCAAGTCATCATGGCCTTACGGCCTGGGCTACACACGTGCTACAATGGTCGGTACAGAGGGTTGCCAAGCCGCGAGGTGGAGCTAATCCCACAAAACCGATCGTAGTCCGGATCGCAGTCTGCAACTCGACTGCGTGAAGTCGGAATCGCTAGTAATCGCGAATCAGAATGTCGCGGTGAATACGTTCCCGGGCCTTGTACACACCGCCCGTCACACCATGGGAGTGGGTTGCACCAGAAGTAGCTAGTCTAACCTTCGGGGGGACGGTTACCACGGTGTGATTCATGACTGGGGTGAAGTCGTAACAAGGTAGCCGTAGGGGAACCTGCGGCTGGATCACCTCCTTAATCGACGACCGCAGCTGCTCCATGAGCTCCCACACGAATTGCTTGATTCATTGAAGAAGACGATAGAAGCAGCTTTAAGCTCCAAGCTGATAGCTCAACGCTAACAGTTACGCGCTCGAAATTGGGTCTGTAGCTCAGTTGGTTAGAGCGCACCCCTGATAAGGGTGAGGTCGGCAGTTCGAATCTGCCCAGACCCACCAATTTTGTTATGGGGCCATAGCTCAGCTGGGAGAGCGCCTGCCTTGCACGCAGGAGGTCAGCGGTTCGATCCCGCTTGGCTCCACCATAAACTGCTTCTGAAAGCTTAGAAATGAGCATTCCATCGATGTGATGGTGAATGTTGATTTCTAGTCTTTTGATTAGATCGTTCTTTAAAAATTTGGGTATGTGATAGAAAGATAGACTGAACGTTACTTTCACTGGTAACGGATCAGGCTAAGGTAAAATTTGTGAGTTGCTCTTTGAGCATGCGAATTTTCGGCGAATGTCGTCTTCACAGTATAACCAGATTGCTTGGGGTTATATGGTCAAGTGAAGAAGCGCATACGGTGGATGCCTTGGCAGTCAGAGGCGATGAAAGACGTGGTAGCCTGCGAAAAGCTTCGGGGAGTCGGCAAACAGACTTTGATCCGGAGATGTCTGAATGGGGGAACCCAGCCATCATAAGATGGTTATCTTGTACTGAATACATAGGTGCAAGAGGCGAACCAGGGGAACTGAAACATCTAAGTACCCTGAGGAAAAGAAATCAACCGAGATTCCCTTAGTAGTGGCGAGCGAACGGGGACTAGCCCTTAAGTGGCTTTGAGATTAGCGGAACGCTCTGGAAAGTGCGGCCATAGTGGGTGATAGCCCTGTACGCGAAAATCTCTTAGTCATGAAATCGAGTAGGACGGAGCACGAGAAACTTTGTCTGAATATGGGGGGACCATCCTCCAAGGCTAAATACTACTGACTGACCGATAGTGAACTAGTACCGTGAGGGAAAGGCGAAAAGAACCCCGGAGAGGGAGTGAAATAGATCCTGAAACCGTATGCGTACAAGCAGTGGGAGCCCACTTTGTTGGGTGACTGCGTACCTTTTGTATAATGGGTCAGCGACTTATTTTCAGTGGCGAGCTTAACCGAATAGGGGAGGCGTAGCGAAAGCGAGTCTTAATAGGGCGTCTAGTCGCTGGGAATAGACCCGAAACCGGGCGATCTATCCATGGGCAGGTTGAAGGTTGGGTAACACTAACTGGAGGACCGAACCGACTACCGTTGAAAAGTTAGCGGATGACCTGTGGATCGGAGTGAAAGGCTAATCAAGCTCGGAGATAGCTGGTTCTCCTCGAAAGCTATTTAGGTAGCGCCTCATGTATCACTGTAGGGGGTAAGACCTGTTTCGCTAGGGGGTCATCCCGACTTACCAAACCGATGCAAACTCCGAATACCTACAAGTGCCGAGCATGGGAGACACACGGCGGGTGCTAACGTCCGTCGTGAAAAGGGAAACAACCCAGACCGTCAGCTAAGGTCCCAAAGTTATGGTTAAGTGGGAAACGATGTGGGAAGGCTTAGACAGCTAGGAGGTTGGCTTAGAAGCAGCCACCCTTTAAAGAAAGCGTAATAGCTCACTAGTCGAGTCGGCCTGCGCGGAAGATGTAACGGGGCTCAAACCATACACCGAAGCTACGGGTATCACTTAGGTGATGCGGTAGAGGAGCGTTCTGTAAGCCTGTGAAGGTGAGTTGAGAAGCTTGCTGGAGGTATCAGAAGTGCGAATGCTGACATGAGTAACGACAATGGGTGTGAAAAACACCCACGCCGAAAGACCAAGGTTTCCTGCGCAACGTTAATCGACGCAGGGTTAGTCGGTCCCTAAGGCGAGGCTGAAAAGCGTAGTCGATGGAAAACAGGTTAATATTCCTGTACTTCTGGTTATTGCGATGGAGGGACGGAGAAGGCTAGGCCAGCTTGGCGTTGGTTGTCCAAGTTTAAGGTGGTAGGCTGGAATCTTAGGTAAATCCGGGATTCTAAGGCCGAGAGCTGATGACGAGTTACCCTTTGGGTGACGAAGTGGTTGATGCCATGCTTCCAAGAAAAGCTTCTAAGCTTCAGGTAACCAGGAACCGTACCCCAAACCGACACAGGTGGTTGGGTAGAGAATACCAAGGCGCTTGAGAGAACTCGGGTGAAGGAACTAGGCAAAATGGCACCGTAACTTCGGGAGAAGGTGCGCCGGTGAGGGTGAAGCACTTGCTGCGTAAGCCCACGCCGGTCGAAGATACCAGGCCGCTGCGACTGTTTATTAAAAACACAGCACTCTGCAAACACGAAAGTGGACGTATAGGGTGTGACGCCTGCCCGGTGCCGGAAGGTTAATGATGGGGTTAGCTAACGCGAAGCTCTTGATCGAAGCCCCGGTAAACGGCGGCCGTAACTATAACGGTCCTAAGGTAGCGAAATTCCTTGTCGGTAAGTTCCGACCTGCACGAATGGCGTAACGATGGCGGCGCTGTCTCCACCCGAGACTCAGTGAAATTGAAATCGCTGTGAAGATGCAGTGTATCCGCGGCTAGACGGAAAGACCCCGTGAACCTTTACTATAGCTTTGCACTGGACTTTGAATTTGCTTGTGTAGGATAGGTGGGAGGCTTTGAAGCGTGGACGCCAGTTCGCGTGGAGCCATCCTTGAAATACCACCCTGGCAACTTTGAGGTTCTAACTCAGGTCCGTTATCCGGATCGAGGACAGTGTATGGTGGGTAGTTTGACTGGGGCGGTCTCCTCCTAAAGAGTAACGGAGGAGTACGAAGGTGCGCTCAGACCGGTCGGAAATCGGTCGTAGAGTATAAAGGCAAAAGCGCGCTTGACTGCGAGACAGACACGTCGAGCAGGTACGAAAGTAGGTCTTAGTGATCCGGTGGTTCTGTATGGAAGGGCCATCGCTCAACGGATAAAAGGTACTCCGGGGATAACAGGCTGATACCGCCCAAGAGTTCATATCGACGGCGGTGTTTGGCACCTCGATGTCGGCTCATCACATCCTGGGGCTGAAGCCGGTCCCAAGGGTATGGCTGTTCGCCATTTAAAGTGGTACGCGAGCTGGGTTTAGAACGTCGTGAGACAGTTCGGTCCCTATCTGCCGTGGACGTTTGAGATTTGAGAGGGGCTGCTCCTAGTACGAGAGGACCGGAGTGGACGAACCTCTGGTGTTCCGGTTGTCACGCCAGTGGCATTGCCGGGTAGCTATGTTCGGAAAAGATAACCGCTGAAAGCATCTAAGCGGGAAACTTGCCTCAAGATGAGATCTCACTGGGACCTTGAGTCCCCTGAAGGGCCGTCGAAGACTACGACGTTGATAGGTGGGGTGTGTAAGCGCTGTGAGGCGTTGAGCTAACCCATACTAATTGCCCGTGAGGCTTGACCATATAACACCCAAGCAATTTGTTGACCCGATACAGGGCACCAGATTGCGGTGTGTGAAGACGCTATGAACCGAAAGTTCGCACAACACACAAACCTATCGCATACCCATTTGCTGGAACGTGACCGTAAGGCACGCGCTGGCTACCGAATTTCTTGACGACCATAGAGCATTGGAACCACCTGATCCCATCCCGAACTCAGTAGTGAAACGATGCATCGCCGATGGTAGTGTGGGGTTTCCCCATGTGAGAGTAGGTCATCGTCAAGATTAAATTCCGAAACCCCTATCTGCTGACGCAGGTAGGGGTTTTGTTTTGCCCGCAGGAAAGTTCTTACGACAAGCACGGACAGCTCCCGGCTGTCACAGCCCCCCGACAGTGCTAAGGTTCGGCCCTAGCTTTTGCATTTTCAAGGATGCCTTTATGCCGGACGCGACGTCCTTAAGCCCTGCTTTCATGGTGGTCCACGGGAATCGCCTGGATGAGTTGCGCAGCCTGGTGATCAGCTTGATGCGGCGCTATCCGCTGGGGCCTCTTGAAAATGAAATCGCGCTGGTTCAAAGCAATGGCATCGCCCAATGGTTGAAGCTGGCATTGGCTGAGGATCCGGAAGATGACGATACCGGTGGCTGCGGTATCGCCGCCGCCATTGATGTGCAGTTGCCCGGCAGTTTCATGTGGCAACTCTATCGAACGGTCCTGGGACGTGACGAAATTCCGGCCAAGTCGTTGCTTGATAAGGCTCCACTTACATGGCGGCTGATGCGCCTTCTGCCACAGTTGATCGAGCAGCCCCATTTCGAGCCCCTGCGGCGTTTCCTTACCCACGATACCGACTTGCGCAAGCGTTATCAGTTGTCCGAGCGTCTTGCCGATCTGTTTGACCAATATCAGGTGTACCGGGCGGATTGGCTGGAGGACTGGGCTGAAGGTCGGCACCAGACAAGAAATGTCCGGGGCGAAATCAAGCCGCTCGCGCCAGAAAACTGTTGGCAGGCCGAACTGTGGCGGGCCCTTTTGATGGATGTAGGGGAGCAAGGCATGGCCCAAAGCCGTGCTGGGGTTCATCAACGGTACATCGAGCGTATCAACAGTTTGGAAGTGGCTCCCAGGAACCTGCCCGCGCGGGTGATAGTGTTCGGCATTTCTTCTCTGCCGGCCCAAGTCCTTGAAGCACTTGCCGGTCTGTCACGGTTTAGCCAGGTTCTGCTGTGCGTTCATAACCCATGTCGCCACCATTGGGCGGACATCGTCGCGGACAAGGACCTGCTACGCCACCAATACAAACGCCAGGCCCGCAAGGCCGGAATGCCCGTTGTCCTCGACCCGCAGACCTTGCACCAGCATGCTCATCCATTATTGGCTGCGTGGGGCAAGCAGGGGCGTGACTATATCAACCTGCTCGACAGCTACGACGATCCCAACAGTTATCGCTCGGTATTTCGCGATGGACGGATCGACCTGTTCAGCGAGGGGAATCCCACGACCCTTCTCGGCCAACTGCAGGATGACATTCTCGAGCTGCGCCCCCTGAACGAAACCCGGGAACACTGGCCAGCGGTGGATACGGAGCAGGACGGGTCTATCCGTTTCCATGTAGCCCACAGTGCTCAGCGCGAGGTTGAGATCCTCCACGATCAGCTGCTGGCCCGCTTCAGTGCGGATCCGAGCCTGCGCCCCCGGGATATCATCGTCATGGTCCCGGACATCGACAGCTACGCACCGCATATACGCGCTGTGTTCGGTCAGCTTGAAAGAACTGATCCCCGTTTCATTCCTTTCACCCTCACTGATCAGGGCCAGCGTGGACGTGATCCGTTATTGATCGCTGTCGAACACTTGCTCAAGCTGCCGGATAGCCGCTTTCCGGTCAGCGAAATCCTCGATCTGCTCGATGTTCCGGCGTTGCGTGAGCGGTTCGGTATCGATGAAGCTGACTTGCCTACGCTGCACCGCTGGATCGAGGGCGCCGGTATCCGCTGGGGCATGAGTGCCGAACATCGTGCCGGACTGGGATTACCCGCGGAGCTTGAGCAGAACAGCTGGCGTTTCGGTCTTCGGCGCATGCTGCTGGGGTATGCCGTCGGCAGCGCGGGCGCTTATGACGGCATCGAACCCTATGATGAAATTGGTGGCCTGGATGCGGCGTTGATCGGTCCTCTGGTTGCGTTGCTGGATGCTTTGCAAGTCGCTCATCAGGAACTCACCCGGCCTGCATCACCGCAAGAATGGGGCTCGCGCCTGCATGATCTGATGCAACTGTTTTTCCAGGCGAGCAACGAACATGACGACTATCTGCTGGCCCAACTCGAAGACTTGCGTGAAACCTGGCTGGAGACCTGTGAGTCGGTTGCCCTGCAGGATGAGTTGCCCCTGACTGTTGTCCGTGAGGCCTGGTTGGCAGGGTTGGATCAGGGCCGACTGTCCCAGCGTTTCCTGGCCGGAGCGGTCAACTTCTGCACCCTGATGCCGATGCGCGCGATTCCTTTCAAACTGGTGTGTCTGCTGGGTATGAACGATGGTGATTACCCGCGAGCACAACCGCCCCTGGATTTCGATCTCATGGGCAGCGACTATCGCCCCGGGGATCGTTCCCGACGCGAAGATGATCGATATCTGTTATTGGAGGCACTGCTTTCAGCCCGGGAAAAGCTCTATATCAGTTGGGTCGGACGCAGCATCCGCGACAACAGCGACCGTCCTGCTTCAGTATTGGTCGGCCAACTGCGGGATCATCTCGCCAGCGGTTGGCGGTTGGCGGATGACCGCGGGGACCTTCTTGAGGCGTTGACCCAGGAACATCCGCTGCAACCGTTCAGTGCTCGTTATTTTCATCAAGGCAGTGCGTTGTTCAGTTACGCCAGTGAATGGCGAATGCTCCACGGTGCCCACGAACACGCCGCCCAAAGCCAGGTGCTGGAACCCTATGCTCAGGAAGAGCCCTTGGGCCTTGGGCAACTGCAGGACTTTCTGCGCAATCCCGTCCGGCACTTCTTCAGTCAACGACTCAAAATATTCTTCGAGGCCATCGAGGCCCCTTTGGCAGATGACGAACCCTTCGTTCTCGATGCGCTGCAACGCTACAGCCTGAGCGACAGCTTGCTGGAGGCCGCCCTGGTTCACCTCGATCAACCGGATCTGGCACTGGCCACTCATGCCAAAAGACTGCAGAACAGCGGCCTGTTACCGATGGCCGGCTTCGGTGAATGCATGCAACGTGAATTGATCGAGCCCTTGCCTGATTTGCTCCAGCGTTACCAGCAGCTTCTGGCGTTATGGCCCACGCCGTTGACCAGTGCCTTGCCTGTCAGCTTGCAATTGCATGGCGTGAGCGTCGAGGGCTGGCTGAGTGGCCTGCACCAGCGTGCTGATGGAGCGGTTCTCACCATCAGCGCGATACCCAACGGTATTGGCTCCCCCAAGACCCGTAAATGGCATCGTCTGATTCGTCCTTGGGTCAATCATCTTGTTGCGTGCGCTAACGGCTTTTCGATGACGACGGCACTGGTGGCCAGTGATGACAGCTTGCTGCTGGCTCCTTTTGAAGAGCCCGTGGCACGACGGTTGCTCGGCGATCTATTGCAAGCCTGGCAGGCGGGTATGCGTCAGCCGCTTCCCGTCGCCGTGAAGACCGCCTTCGCCTGGCTCGGCCAGAGCGATCCAGCCAAAGCCGATGCGGCTGCTCGAAAAGCCTACGAAGGCGACGGGCAGAACTCTGAGGGTGAGCGGCGGGAAAGTCCGGCGTTGGCCCGGCAGTTTGCTGACTTCGATGCCTTGACGGCCGACGAGACATTCCCCGACTGGTGCGATGCTCTTTACCGGCCACTGCTCGAAGCACCATGGCGTTCATTGGCCGGCGAGGAGGTAAGCTCATGACTCGCCAGCCTCCACTCGCCCTGGCCTTCCCGCTACGTGGCAGTCAATTGATCGAGGCCAGCGCCGGTACCGGCAAGACCTTTACCATTTCGGCGTTGTACCTGCGTCTGGTACTGGGGCATGGCGGCCCGGCTACCGGCTTTGGTCGCGAACTGCTTCCTCCGCAGATCCTGGTGGTGACCTTTACGGACGCTGCCACCAAGGAGTTGCGTGAACGTATCCGCATGCGTCTGGCCCAGGCGGCGCGCTTCTTTCGTGATGAAATTGCCGCCCCGGATTCGCTGATCGCCGAGTTGCGGGATGAGTTCGATGCAACGCAGTGGTCTGGCTGTGCGAACCGGTTGGACATCGCTGCGCAATGGATGGATGAAGCAGCAGTGTCGACCATCCATAGCTGGTGTCAGCGCATGCTGCGTGAACATGCTTTTGACAGCGGTAGCCTGTTTACCCAGACCCTGGAAACCGATCACAGCGACTTGCTCGGCGAAGTGCTGCGCGACTATTGGCGGCTGTTCTGCTACTCGATGCAAGGCGAGGCGCTGAATTGGGTGCGGACACATTGGGGTGGGCCCGCTGCGCTGCTGCCGCGAGTCAGAGGCCTGTTTTCCAGCGAACGCGATGCTGCTGAGGGGCTTGAACCCGCCGAACTGATCGCCGCATCGCTTCAGGAGCGCAGCGCCGCCTTGCTCGATCTCAAGGCGCCGTGGCGGCAATGGGCCGTGGAGCTGCTGGAGATCTGTCAGCAAGGTGTCGCCAACAAAAGCGTCGACGGGCGCAAGATGCAGGCCCGGTACTTCGAACCGTGGTTCCAGAAAATCAATGCCTGGGTGGAGGACGAAAGCCTTGAGCTGTTGGACATCGGCAGCGGATTCACACGCCTGACCCCCGAGGGCATGGCCGAGGCCTGGAAAGGCGAAGTGCCCAGTCATCCCGGGCTGGACGCCATGTCCGGTCTCAAGGCCAGCCTGGAAGCCTTGCCCACTCCCGATGCCGCAGTGCTGCAACATGCCGCGCAATGGGTGGGGGCACGTTTCGAGGCGGAGAAACGGCGCCGCGCGGAGATGGGCTTCGACGATATGCTGCTGCGTCTGGACGCGGCCCTTCAGGCCGAGGGCGGAGAGCGGCTGGCGAGCTTGATCCGCGAACAGTTTCCGGTGGCGCTGATCGATGAGTTCCAGGACACCGACCCGATTCAATATCGCATCTTCGAAAGCATCTACCACATCGCAGAAAGCAACCCCGACACCGGGCTGTTCCTGATTGGTGACCCGAAGCAGGCCATTTACGCTTTTCGCGGCGCTGACATCTATACCTACCTGCGCGCCCGCGAAGCCACCGCCGGCAGGCTGCATACGCTGGGAACAAACTTCCGTTCCAGCCACGCCATGGTCAGTGCGGTGAACCATATTTTCCAGAATGCCGAATCTCGCCCTGAAGGGCGCGGTGCTTTTCTGTTTCGTGAACCGTCGGGCAAGAACCCGGTGCCGTTCCAGCCCGTTGAGTCCCAAGGGCGCAAGGAGTCCTTGCAAGTCAACGGGCTACCCGTTGCCGCAATGAATATCTGGCACCTGTCTTCTGATCAGCCGCTTTCCGGGGCGGTGTATCGGAAGCACATGGCGGCGGCTTGTGCCAGTGAGATCACCGCGTTGCTCAATGGCGGCCAATCGGGGCGCGATGGCTTTACGGTCGATGAAAAGACGCTCCAGGGATTACGCCCGGCGGATATCGCCATCCTGGTGCGTGACGGCAAAGAAGCTCAGGCCGTGCGCGACGAGCTGTCCGCGCGGGGAGTGCGCAGTGTCTATCTGTCCGACAAAGACTCGGTCTTCGCTTCACAGGAAGCGCGGGACCTGCTGATCTGGCTCAGGGCCTGCGCCGAGCCGGATGTCGAGCGGCCACTGCGGGCAGCACTGGCCAGCATCACGCTGAATCTTGCGCTGACGGAGCTGGAACGTCTCAATCAGGATGAGCTGGCCTGGGAGCGTCGGGTCATGCAGTTCCGAGGCTATCGTACGGTCTGGCGTACCCAGGGCGTGTTGCCCATGCTGCGTCGCCTGCTACATGATTTCGAGCTGCCCCAGGCCTTGATGACGCGCAGCGACGGCGAGCGGGTGCTGACCAATTTGCTGCATCTTTGCGAGCTGTTGCAACAGGCCGCCGGTGAGCTGGATGGCGAGCAAGCTTTGATTCGGCATCTGTCCGAGCACTTGGCGCTGTCCGGGCAGGCTGGTGAAGAACAGATCCTGCGCCTGGAAAGCGATGAGCAACTGGTCAAGGTGGTCACGATTCACAAGTCCAAGGGACTTGAATATCCACTGGTGTTTTTGCCCTTCATCTGTTCGACGAAACCGGTGGATGGCAGTCGGTTGCCTTTGCATTACCACGATGAAGCCTGCAAGGCACAGATCAGCCTCAAGCCTACCGCCGAGTTGATCGCCAAGGCCGATGACGAGCGTCTGGCCGAGGATCTGCGGCTTCTCTACGTGGCCCTGACCCGCGCACAACACGCTTGCTGGCTGGGTGTGGCTGATCTCAAACGGGGCAATAACAACAGCTCGATCCTGCACCTGTCCGCATTGGGCTATCTGTTGGGCGGTGGTGTGCCGTTAGTCGAATCGGTGGAGTTGAAGCGCTGGCTGGAGGACCTGCAACAAGGCAGCGCAGTGGTCAGCTATCAGGAGATGCCCCAGGCCACCGACGAGCATTACCGGCCGCCTCGCAACGAAGCGGTATTGCTTGAGCCTTTGATTCCCCTACGCAAAGCCAGCGAAAACTGGTGGATCGCCTCCTACAGCGCCTTGCGTATCGGGGAAAGCCTGAGTGCGGGCAGCAATGATGCGCCGGAGAACCCGCAGGCTCAGAAGCTGTTCGACGATGAGCGGCTTGACCCCGATGCCCCAAGGGAAATTGTTGCCGTGGGTGGCGATATTCACCGCTTCCCTCGCGGCCCTGGTCCCGGCACATTCCTTCATGGCCTGCTGGAGTGGGCCGCTGGCGAAGGATTTGAAGCTACGCCAACCGCCATCGAGGATGCCATAGCCCGGCGCTGCAATCGTCGAGGTTGGAAAGGCTGGATCGCTACCCTGGGTGACTGGCTGCAACACCTGATCAAACTGCCTATGCACATAGGTGGTGACCAGGCGCCGGTGGTGCTCGAGAACCTGTCCCGGTTTCAGGTCGAGATGGAGTTCTGGTTTGCCAGCCACAAGGTCGATGTGCTCAAGCTCGACCAACTGGTTTGCCAATTCACCCATGGCGGTGTCGCTCGCGTGGCCGCTGAGCCGGTGTTGCTCAACGGGATGTTCAAGGGCTTCATCGATTTGACGTTCGAGCACGAGGGCCGGTATTACGTGGCCGATTACAAGTCCAACTGGCTGGGTGTCGATGACATGGCCTACACCGAGCAGGCCATGGAACAGTCAATCCTCGACAATCGCTACGACCTGCAATACGTGTTGTACCTGTTGGCCCTGCACCGTCAGCTCAAGGCGCGCCTGCCCGGCTATGACTACGACCGGCATGTCGGTGGGGCGTTGTATCTGTTCCTGCGCGGTACCCGCTCAGCCAGTCAGGGCGTTTACTTCACCAAGCCTCCACGGGCGCTGATCGAGCAACTGGACCGCATGTTCCAAGGGGTTTGCGAGCCAAAGGCTGAACCGGCATGGGAACAGGGGGAGCTGCTATGAAACGTTCTTTTGCCGATCTGTTACCCACATCGTCTGATGACGAGAGCCTGATGGACCTGGCTCCGCTGAGCCGTGCGGATGACTTGCTGCTGTTGCTCACCCGCTGGGTCGAGCGAGGATGGTTGCGTGCCCTGGACAAGGCATTCGTCGCCTTCCTCCATGAGCTCGCGCCTGAAGATGATCCGTTGGTGCTGCTTGCTGCGGCGCTCACCAGCCATCAGTTGGGTCACGGGCATGTCTGCCTGGATCTGTTCGAAACGCTCAAGGAGCCGGATTTCGCCCTGTCACTGCCGCCTGAAGGCGACTCGCAAACGGGGGTAGAGTTGTTGCCCTCGCAAATACTACGGACCCTCGATGGGGCTCACTGGTGCAAGGTCCTGGCTTCCAGTGCTCTGGTGGCCTTGGCCGTCGATGAGCATGAAGAAGCGCGGCAACGCCCTTTGGTGTTATCAGGTAAGCGGCTTTATCTGCGTCGTTATTGGGCTTATGAGCGGCGGATCGATGAGGCGTTGCGACAACGGCTTGCCGAACATGAAGCGGCACCTGATGATCTTCGCGAGCGTTTGAACGGGTTGTTCGGGCCGGCCAACGCCGCTGGCCCGATCGATTGGCAAAAACTGGCCTGTGCGCTGGCGACCCGTGGAGCCTTCAGTATCATCACTGGCGGCCCGGGTACCGGCAAGACCACCACGGTTGTGCGCTTGCTCGCCTTGCTTCAGGCGCCCGCTGTCGAGGCAGGCAAACCGCTGCGGATCCGCCTGGCCGCGCCCACAGGCAAGGCGGCGGCGCGTCTGACCGAGTCCATCAGCCAGCAGGTCCGCACCCTCGATGTGGTTGACGCCGTGCGCGAGCGTATTCCCTGTGATGTCACCACGGTCCATCGTTTGTTGGGCAGTCGGCCTGGTACCCGACATTTTCGCCATCATGGGGGCAATCGCTTGCCACTGGATGTGTTGGTGATCGATGAAGCCTCCATGATCGATCTGGAGATGATGGCCAATCTGCTGGATGCGCTGCCGACTCATGCGCGACTGGTATTGCTGGGTGATAAGGACCAACTGGCTTCTGTTGAGGCCGGTGCGGTACTGGGGGACCTGTGTCGGGACGCCGAGGAGGGTTGGTACAGCCCCCGGACCCTGGCCTGGCTGGAGTCGGTCAGCGGCGAAAACCTGGCGGCCAGTGATCTGCGGCAAGACCTCGATGGCACTCATGCCCTGGCCCAGCAAGTGGTTATGCTCAGGCATTCGCGGCGCTTCGGTGAGGGCAGCGGGATCGGTCAACTGGCGCGTCGGGTCAACCAGCAGCAACCGGAACAGGCCCGTCAACTGCTGCTCGAAGGCGAATTCACCGACCTGTTTTCCCTGGCGCTGAGGGGCGAACACGATGGGGCGCTGGAGCGCTTGTTACTCGACGGCAAGGCAGAAGGGCCGAAGGGTTATCGGCATTACTTGAGCCTGTTGCGTCAGCGCCGCCCGGCCATTTCCCGACCGCTTGAGGACAGCTGCTGGACCGATTGGGCTCGGGAAGTCCTGTCGGCTTTCGACGAGTTCCAGCTGCTTTGTGCCGTACGCAAAGGCCCGTGGGGCGTCGCGGGGTTGAACCAGCGCATCACCGCCGCACTGCTCAAGGCCCAGCTTATCGACAGCGATCATCAATGGTACGAAGGGCGCCCGGTTCTGATGACCCGCAACGACTACGGGTTGGGCCTGATGAATGGCGATATCGGTATCGCGCTCAAACTGCCCGAGCGTGATGGGCCGGACGCCGGCAAGCAGGTTCTGCGGGTGGCGTTCCCTCGTAACGATGGCCAGGGCGGTGTGCGTTTCGTCCTGCCCAGTCGCCTGAACGATGTAGAAACTGTCTTTGCCATGACGGTGCACAAATCCCAAGGTTCGGAGTTCGCCCATACGGCTTTGATTCTTCCGGATGCGCTGAACCCGGTGCTGACGAAAGAATTGGTGTACACCGCCATTACTCGGGGCAAGCACTGGTTCAGTCTGATTGAGCCGCGAGCGGGCGTCTTTGAAGAGGCGGTTCAGCGCAAGGTCAAGCGCTTGAGCGGGTTGATGCTGGCGCTGGAAGGAGCTGTCTGAGCGATCGACTTTCGCGATTCAGTGCCCAGGGCGGCTGTTCTGCACGCTTGTGTCGTAAGCGTCGTAGGGCGCTGCCTCGCTGGCTTTTTGGCACTGTGCTATCTTTCCGGCACTTATTGCATCGACCAAGAGACTTTCCATGAGTGTGGCTGTTCAGGAGACAGTGCGCCGCAAGGGCTGGAGGCAATATTTGCTTGCCGGCCTGCTGTGCTTACTGGCGCCTGTGGTTGTCGCCCAGGATCAGGCCACCACGACCCGGGCTGAACAGCGGGCCGAATCCGTCACCCAGGTTGTGTTGGGAATTCTCAGCTACGCCCGCTGGCCCGTGGAACCAGCGCAATTGCAGCTGTGCATTGTCGGGCCGACTCAATACACAGACGATTTGGTCAAGGGTACGACTCAGGCCACTGGCCGGCCTGTGACTGTGCAGCGGGTGCTGGCCGACCACCCCAGTATTGCCACTGATTGCAACGCGATCTACATCGGCAGATTGACCCATGACGAGCGCACCCGGCTGTTCGCGTCCTTGATCGGTAAACCTGTGTTGAGCATCAGTGAAGGCGGCGATCAGTGCACCGTCGGTAGCCTGTTCTGTCTGCGGGTCGCTGACGAACAGGTCTCGTTCGAGGTCAACCTGGATTCGGTGGCGCGCAGTGGCGTGCGCATTCACCCCAGCGTTTTACAGCTTTCACGTCGCAGGCCAGCAGCCCCATGAATCTGCCCACGGCACGGATCCGTCCCACACTGGGCTCGGTCATTGGTCGCGGTCACCTGATTGTCGCGTTGGTGGCGATCACCATGGCCAGTGTCTCCCTGACGTTGCTTGGTGTACTGGCGCTGCGAGTCTATGCCGATCACAACCTGCACCTGATCGCCCGCTCGATCAGCTATACCGTTGAAGCGGCCGTGGTGTTCGATGACTCAGTGGCGGCGACCGAGGCGCTGGCTGTGATTGCCTCCACCGAAGAGGTCGCCGATGCCGAGGTGTTCAACGAGCACGGCCGTCTGCTGGCTCGCTGGCAGCGGCCGGAAACAGGCTTGTTGTCGGAATTGGAAAGGCACATCGCCAAAACCTTCCTGGAAAAGCCCATCAGCCTGCCAATCATCCATCAGGGACAGAATATAGGCGCAGTTCTACTGTCGGGACATGGCGGCAGCCTTTTGCGGTTTTTGCTTAGCGGCCTGGCGGGAATTGTCCTGTGCACGGCGGTGAGCGCCTGGGTGGCGTTGTATCTGGCGCGGCGCCAGTTACGCGCAATCACCGGGCCGCTGCGCAGCCTCGCCGAGGTGGCCCATGCCGCGCGCAGCGAACGCGCCCTCGACCGACGCGTACCGCCGGCCGCTATCGCCGAGCTGGATAACCTGGGCAATGACTTCAACGCGCTGCTTGATGAGCTGGAGTCCTGGCAAACCCACCTGCAAAGCGAGAACGAAACCCTGGCTCACCAGGCCAGTCACGACAGCCTGACCGGATTGCCGAATCGGGCATTTTTCGAAGGCCGGCTGATCCGTGCACTGCGCAATGCCAACAAACTCGACGAGCAGGTCGCCGTGCTCTATCTGGACAGTGACCGGTTCAAGGGTATCAACGATAACTTCGGCCATGCTGCCGGTGATGCGGTGCTGACGGCGGTGGCGACACGGGTCCGGGCGCAGTTGCGTGAAGGTGACTTGGTGGCGCGCCTGGGCGGGGACGAATTTGCCGTGCTGCTTGCACCCTTGCACCGGACCGAGGATGCCGAACGGATTGCCGAGAAAATCATAGCCAGCATGGAAATGCCCATTCAATTGCCCGGCAATGCCTCGGTGCTGACCTCTCTGAGTGTCGGCATCGCCGTTTATCCTGATCATGGCGCTACACCAGGCGCCTTGCTCAACGCCGCCGATGCGGCGATGTATCAGGCCAAACGCCTCGCCAGAGGCGGTCAACACACGGCTGGGTCGGAGCACCCGGTTGCTGATCTTCAAGCCAGGAGCTGACTCGTGCGCCTATATCCTCAACTCTCCCTGCAGCGCTTCGCCGCGCTTTTGTTCATCACCGTTCTGGCCCTGTCCGGCTGCCAGACGACACCCCAAAAAGGTCTTACCCCGGCGCAAGTCGCCGTGCTCAAACAACAAGGGTTCGAATTGACCGATGAGGGATGGGCTTTCGGCCTGTCCGGCAAAGTACTGTTTGGCAGCGATGTGGAAACCCTCAACCCGGCCAGTACCGAGATTGTCGAGCGAATCGGCAAGGCTCTGCTGGGGGCCGGAATCGAGCGGGTGCGGATCGATGGTCATACCGACGCATCAGGCTCGCAAACCTATAACGAACAACTGTCGATACGTCGGGCCTACAGCGTGAGCAAGGTATTGATTGGCGTGGGCATGCGCGAAGAAAACGTTCAAACACGGGGGCTGGGCAGTAGCAGGCCAGTCGCCTCCAACGACACGGTCGAGGGGCGCACCGAAAACCGTCGCGTCGCCATCGTGGTCATCGCCGACTAGTCGGCGAATACCATCTCTCGGCTCTCGCCCATCAACAATGGCTGATTCTGTTCAGTCACTTCGCGGATGTAATCCCACAACAGCGTGATGCGTTTGAGCTTCCTCAAATCCTCCCGGCAGTACATCCAGAATTTTCAAGGAATTCAGGTTAACCCAATGAATACGGGGCTTAACCGAGATGAACCTCACTTTACCGCGACCTGCTGTCACAACCACTGTCACAAGTCTCCTCGCATCTCAGAGGCCTGCCACAAGGCTCGCTATGCCATATCACTACAGGCGTAACGGTATCTACTACCTGCGTTTGAGGGCGACAGGTAGCACCACTGAGTCCACTTCTGTTTCCCTCAGGACCAGCAACAGAAGGGCCGCACTGGGTGCTTCAGATCAGCTATCGGGCTTAATCAGGGCGTTCCACTTGGAGGCGCTCTGTGCTGCACTGTGCTATGCGTACCCTCCACCCCCTGACTGACACCCTCCCTAGGCCACAGCGCACAGGAGAAATGCCGGTGGCTACCGTGCCTCAGGGAGGGGTACAGACCTTGGTCGAGCACTCACCTAGCGGCATCTGTCTTTTTGCAACCTAGCCCGCGCACCATACTTCCCTACAGCATTTAGCCTTGGATGTCAGATTTTGAAAGGCTTGGGTATAAGTGGATTTCAAAGGGGCTTATGGCCGATAGAGAAAGGCCATTAACTGCCATTTGTGACCGGTAGAAATTAGCAGGAAACTACATTCTCGGACGACTCTTTTCGGCTAAGAATGCCGGGAATAGATGCGCCTGATGTTGAGGGGGAGATTGCTAATAGTTAGGTAACTTTTTTGCTTGAGATTTTTTCATTAATTTCATTTATTAAACTTTCATGCAGCTTGGTAATTACGGCAGGAAGATCACTGCTAAAATAGTAGGTCATATATCCGCGTGCGATAGCATGGGATAGGCCAATTCTCTTTTGGGACGGAGATAAGTTTGGCGTGCCAGGCCGGTAGTTGAAGGGATCGCTGGAGTATGTTTCTTCGTCTTTTTCCGACCTGTCGCTGCTTAACTCGGGAACGTCCCAGCCAACGTTTATTTCCTCAACTAGAGTTTTGCAGTGGGAGATAAAACTGGCAATTTCGCTAGCAATAACTGCGTCACCCACCTCGGCGATGCTAAGCGTCGAGAGCTGCTCAAGATGCTTTTCAAATAGCGACATGCTTCTTCTGATGTCTGCAGCCTTAAACCCATAGCTAGACCAATGCTGATCGGAGCTTCCAAGGTTGCGCGGAAATATTGATGCCGACTTCCCTTTATCCAGTCCCCCGACAGCATGGTCACGGATGTAGACAAGATAAGAGTAAGTTTTTTCTATCAAGCTTTTAAGGTTGGTGAATACTCTTGCATGGTCAGTGGCTTCTTTCTCTCGTTGCGCATTAATGGTTCTTCGATGAGTGCTTGTAGCAATCATGGAGGAAGCGATGATTGCCTCAATGCTCCCAACCGCTTGAACCCACGCAGGCCAATTGCTTACCTCAGCCCATACGAAAATTGCACCAATCGGAGCCGAAAATAGGCAGAAAACAAAAACGTAGCGATCCATTCGGGCGATTATTTGTCTGTTTTGATTCATAGAACCTGCATGTCTTTTATTTCGAGAGCACACATTCTGTGAGCAACCTTGGGTTGGATGGTCTAAGTTGGAGCAATGTGCTAGTGATTAGATTGATTTAGATGCTTGATGTTTGGGAGGCTGAGTTCACTCTTCTTGATCTGAGGGAGCTACGTCTCCAGTATTGTCATCAAGAATATAGTCTATTGTCTCCCTGATTTCTTTTGTTGCATTTACTATCCTGATTTTTTTGTATGCAATTAAGCCCATGCGCCGGATAGGGGTGGCTAATAAAGCATTAAGAAAGCTATGCGTTGATGAGTCTACATCTACGAAATCTAATAGTAGTGATTTTCCTTCCGAAAGCGCAGGAATGATATGTTTGTCTCGATAGTTGATGGCTTCCGATTTCAGATCAGCATTTTTTCCAAAGTAGTTGTACATACCAACATACAGTTGCTGCATAGTTGCGGCGTTGGTTCTTGCAGCGATTTCTGCCTTCGCATGATCGCGAAACTCACTCATCATCGCATCTAAGGCAATCTCAGTTCCTCGATCAAGCCGGACTGTTACTAGTACAAATGTCCCCGGCCAGTTCGCGTCTAAGGTTTTTGCCGTAGTATCTGTCGGTGAGATATGTACAGCACCGTTGCCGGATATGATGTGCATGTCTCCGCGTAGTTTCTTTAGGATGTTCGACGAAATAAACAAGCCCATGCCAGCATTGTTTCGCGTCGCATATGGGTCTTTCGTGGTGAAAGTTCCTGATATTTCTGGCTGGATAGCCAGTCGGATAGCCTCTTCGTCAGTAGAAATACCTGGATAAGCCTTGCTGATATGGTTTTTTACGCCAATCCCGATATCACCAACAATAAAGTGCAGTTCGTTTACTTTTTCGTACCACGTGAACTGTAGTAGTGATGGCGTGGGGTATCTTTTTCCTCGCCAATGGAAATCTGATATGCCATGCTCATGTACGTTATATAAAAGCTCGGATATCACATATCGGAGTGTCTTTTGATATTCGACTCCGAAGTTTAAGGTGAAGTCGTCTAGAGATTTTAGCGCGGCTTTAAAGTCATCGGAGTTTCTAATGGCAAAAAGAGGTTTGTGTTCATTTGAATTGAAGTTTATTTGCGGGTTCGTACAGACTGCAAACAACCCTTGCGCACCTAGCATTCTCCAGACCCTACTACCGTTCGGATCATCTTCGTTGTCCAATAGAACTGACACAGTACAACCTTGCTGCTTGAGTCTCCAACAATATAAAATTAATAAAGATACGGCCTGATAGTTGGCGCTGCTGCACGAACGAAAGTCTATTTCAACCGGAATGTTGCGTAGATTCCAATTAAAAACTGATAGGACGTGATCGAAGTGCTTGATTTCGCTCCGGTTGAAAGTGAACTCGCTAGGCAATACGAGAGTGACCTTGGAGTCCTTCTTGAATTTTCTCTTAATTCCGTATAACTGATCACGCATCGATTTCATGACGGCTCTCTCATTTATCTGCGCAATGAATGTACCCAGAATCTAATGATCAGCGCAATGGCCTCTTGCCATCTTGGTGTCGTAGAGGGCTGCAATGTGAACTAGGATTCCCGTATGACCACTCGAGGACGATGCCCATGGCAGATAACCTGGATTGCAGGATGGCCACTGCCGACGCACTGACATTGCTTCTGCACCACCAGCACGCCTTGGGTGCTGCCATGGAAGAGATTACAAGTGGCTCTCAGAGAATGGTGTAGGGAGTGTTGCGGCTAACGCTACAGCAGTCATGGAAACGCTGGGTACGAATGCCCGAGGAATTACTGACGCCATTATGCGACTACGGCAGTCGTAGGCCCGGAATCTGGCTATCCACCGTGTCACCTTTCGATTCCTTGGTTTACTCCTTGTCGCTATTGGAGTTAGTCAGGGTGGTCCTCTGGGAGAAACCTTTGGGGATGTCGTCTGCGTTCTACTCGGTGGCTGTACTGAGTGAGTTTGTGATACGGGTGGCCCTGTGCCAACGCTCCTCAATGAGGTAGCCTTCTCCATCAATAATCCCACGGAAGGCACAGCCGCTTATGGCATTCCCTACTGATTTTGCTGCACTTACAGCCTTCCTTCAGACTCCTTGGGGAACGGCAGTCCTATTACCTATTGGCTACGGCGTCTGCCGATTTCTCGAATACGCAGTAAAACGGAAACTGGAGGGGAAGCCCGAGAGCGAAAAGTTGGACCAATACCATAAGCTGGTCGATCTTCAGGAAAAACTGAACAAGACCGGGAAAACCATGGCCGACCTTGATGCTCTACGGGCGCACGCATTTGGTGATGTTGCAGATAACGCTATTCAAATTGCGCAAACATTCACGACCCGGGCTCAAAAATTAGTGTCTGATTATGAAGCTGTGAGTAAGAAGCATAAATACACACATGGTGAGTACACGGACGAACTATCCCAGGCTGAACTGAATGAGCTGTCCAAGCAGAAGGCGGCACAGGCGGATGATGAGCTTGCAACGATAGTAGGCATAAAACTCAGTGGTCTGGACCAGCAAGCGACTCAAGCATTGCTTCAGTCTCAAGCTGCTTGGGAAACCTTTAGGCTCATGGAAGCTTCAAGGGAGTCCCAGCAATGGGAAGGCGGGTCGATCAGGCCGTTAATGGCGAACTCAAAGTACGAGGCGATAACGCGAGAACGTATCGCAGCGCTTTCGTCCGAAGACGGCGTTGAACCCTCAGATATCGTCGTGGTGCACCCCAAGACGCCTCGTAACCTGTTCGATCGTATTGAATGCTCAGTCCCTCGTGAAAAAGTTACAGAATGGTTAGGCCCGCCGAGTTACGAGTTTGGTAACAGTTGCTTGTACCGTTATGAGGAAACACAGGTAGAAATTTCGTTCAATGACAACGATGCAGTAAAGGAGGTGGTCGTAGCCTTAATCCAAGGAGAAATATACGAAGGCCTGTCCCCTGCTTTCGCTGTCTCGGTACCGCTTGGCATTATGACCTTGCAGGACGTTCTTGATGTCGCTGACTACTCAACAGTCGAACACTTCTTCAGTGCAAGGACCGAGGAAATATACGTAAAGGGGCGAATGGGGCCAAGTGGTGCGTGGACACCTTTTTGCTTCGGCGCGCTCAAGGTGTTTAGTGGCGCCGGGTTACTTCAGTCCACTGATTTTGAGTGGGACTCAGAGTCGGGCACATTGGTGACGGACCCAAAGGATGTCTTAATTAACTGGATGGCGTTCGGGGCTGAAGAGACGACTGCTTTTAGTTGGTTCATAAAATAAACAACTTTTCCCTTGAGAATTTGGGGCAAAATCTGAATGACCACCTCAATCCGGGTGCGTCCGCACGTACCCCCGTGGGTGCCTTCGCGTGGGCCTTATTGCGTGCCCATGCGCGACTCTGGATGGGGACTATGAGTCCTCTCTTAAGTGTTACAAGTCATGTATCAACCACTGACACAAACCGTTGGCAAACACCTGCTGACCTCGTTACGATCCGGCTACCTGATTCCTTGAAAAATCTGTCAATCGGCGAATACCATCTCTCGGCTCTCGCCCATCAACAATGGCTGATTCTGCTCAGTCACTTCGCGGATGTAATCCCACAACAGCGTGATGCGTTTGAGCTTCCTCAAATCCTCCCGGCAGTACATCCAGAACTGCCGGGTGACGGTGATTTCCTCCGGCAGCACCGGCAGCAGGCGCGGATCCTGGGCGGCGAGGAAGCACGGCAGGATCGCCAATGATCGTCCTTGCTGCGCTGCCACGAACTGCGCAATCACGCTGGTGCTGCGCAGGTGAGCATGGGCGCCCGGCAATACATTCGCCAGATAGAGCAGCTCGGAACTGAACGCCAGATCATCCACGTAGCTGATGAACGAATGCTTGCTCAGGTCCGCCGGTCGGTGGATGGGAGGATGGCTGTCCAGGTATGGCTGGGTGGCGTAGAGCTGCAGTCGGTAGTCGCATAGTTTGCAGCACACATACGGGCCATGTTCGGGGCGTTCGAGGGCGATGACGATGTCGGCTTCGCGCTTGGAAAGGCTGATGAAGTGCGGCAGCGGCAGGATGTCCACGGAAATGGCCGGGTAGGCATCGACGAAATGACTCAGTTGCGGCGTGATGAAGAAGCTGCCGAAGCCCTCGGTACAGCCCATGCGCACGTGGCCGGACAACGCCACCCCAGAGCCTGACACCTGTTCGCAGGCCATGTGCAGGGTGCTTTCGATCGATTCGGCGTAACCCAGCAGACGCTGGCCTTCGGCGGTCAGGACAAAACCGTTGGTCCGGGATTTTTCGAACAGCAGCGTCCCCAATGACGTTTCCAGCGAGCTGATGCGTCGCGACACCGTGGTGTAGTCGACGGCCAGGCGCTTGGCCGCCGTGCTGGCCTTGCGGGTGCGGGCCACTTCGAGGAAAAACTTGAGGTCGTCCCAATTCAGCGACCCCAGGGAGGTGATGTTTTTTTGCATGATGGACCGGTTTTTATGTGCGTTCTTATTAGAAGTTTGCACATCTATACTCCAAAAACCGTCTCATCACCAAGGTGTCTGTCTATGCACCTTGATCTGTGCTGAACCAGCGCTCTCTATAAGAACAAGTCCCGGAGGCCAGCATGAACGTTTCCCTTACGCCCAGCGACACTGCCCTGCAAACCGTAAAATTGTTGATCGACGGCGAGTGGGTTGAATCCCAGTCCAGCGAATGGCACGACATCGTCAACCCGGCCACCCAGCAGGTACTGGCGAAAGTCCCGTTCGCCACGGCGTCGGAAGTCGATGCCGCCATTGCCGCCGCCCAGCGTGCTTTCCAGACCTGGAAGCTGACCCCCATCGGTGCGCGGATGCGCATCATGCTCAAGCTCCAGGCGCTGATTCGCGAGCACTCCAAACGCATCGCCGCCGTACTGAGCGCCGAGCAGGGCAAGACTATCGCTGATGCCGAGGGCGATATTTTCCGTGGCCTGGAAGTGGTCGAACACGCCTGTTCCATCGGCACCCTGCAAATGGGCGAGTTTGCCGAGAACGTTGCCGGCGGCGTCGATACCTACACGTTGCGCCAACCGATTGGTGTGTGCGCGGGCATTACCCCGTTCAATTTCCCGGCGATGATTCCGCTGTGGATGTTCCCGATGGCCATCGCCTGCGGTAACACCTTCGTGCTCAAACCGTCGGAGCAGGACCCGCTGTCGACCATGCTGCTGGTGGAGCTGGCCATCGAGGCTGGCGTGCCGGCGGGCGTGCTCAACGTGGTGCATGGCGGCAAGGATGTGGTGGATGCCCTCTGCACCCACAAGGACATCAAGGCGGTTTCCTTTGTCGGCTCAACGGCGGTCGGCACTCACGTGTATGACCTGGCGGGTCGGCATGGCAAGCGCGTGCAATCGATGATGGGCGCCAAGAACCATGCGGTGGTGTTGCCTGATGCCAATCGCGAACAGACCCTCAATGCTTTGGTCGGCGCCGGTTTCGGGGCGGCGGGCCAGCGTTGCATGGCCACTTCGGTGGTGGTCATGGTGGGCGCGGCCAAACAATGGCTGCCCGAGCTCAAGGCTCTGGCGCAGAAGCTCAAGGTCAACGCCGGCAGTGAGCCGGGCACGGATGTCGGCCCGGTCATTTCCAAGCGGGCCAAGGCGCGGATTCTTGAATTGATCGAGAGTGGCGTACAGGAAGGGGCCAAGCTGGAACTTGATGGCCGTGACATCAGCGTGCCGGGTTTCGAGCAAGGCAACTTCGTCGGCCCGACCCTGTTTTCCGGCGTGACTACCAGGATGCGTATTTACACCGAAGAAATCTTCGGCCCGGTGTTGGTGGTGCTGGAAGTCGACACCCTTGATCAGGCAATCGCCCTGGTCAATGCCAACCCGTTTGGCAACGGCACCGGCCTGTTCACGCAAAGCGGGGCGGCGGCGCGTAAATTCCAGAGCGAAATCGACGTCGGTCAGGTGGGGATCAACATCCCGATTCCGGTACCTGTGCCGTTTTTCAGCTTCACCGGCTCCCGTGGTTCGAAGCTTGGCGACCTGGGCCCATACGGCAAACAAGTGGTGCAGTTCTACACTCAGACCAAGACCGTTACCGCACGCTGGTTCGATGATGACAGCGTCAATGACGGTGTGAACACCACCATCAATCTGCGTTAAGGAGCCGGACATGAAGATCGCATTTATCGGTCTGGGCAACATGGGCGCCCCCATGGCGCGCAATCTGCTCAAGGCCGGCCACTCGCTGAACCTGTTCGACCTGAACCAGACGGTGCTGGCTGAACTGGCCACATTGGGCGGCACCATCAGCGCCTCACCTCGCGATGCGGCCCAGGGCGTGGCCCTGGTGATCACCATGTTGCCGGCTGCTGCTCATGTACGCAGTGTCTGGCTGGGTGACGACGGTGTACTGGCCGGCATCGCCGCCGGTACGCCCGCGGTGGATTGCAGCACCATCGACCCGCAGACCGCTCGCGATGTTGCCGCCGCAGCCGCCAAACAAGGCGTAGCAATGGCCGACGCGCCAGTCTCCGGCGGCACCGGTGGCGCAGCGGCCGGCACGTTGACCTTCATGGTGGGTGCCACCGCTGAATTGTTCGCCACCCTGCAACCGGTGCTGGCGCAGATGGGCCGTAATATCGTGCATTGCGGCGACGTCGGCACCGGGCAGATCGCCAAGATCTGCAACAACCTGCTGTTGGGGATTTCCATGGTAGGCGTCAGCGAAGCCATGGCCCTGGGCGATGCCCTGGGGATCGATACGCAGGTACTGGCCGGGATCATCAACAGCTCAACAGGCCGTTGCTGGAGTTCAGACACCTACAACCCGTGGCCTGGCGTGATCGAAACAGCACCGGCGTCCCGTGGCTACACCGGGGGCTTTGGTGCCGAGCTGATGCTCAAGGACCTGGGCCTGGCTACCGAAGCGGCGCGGCAGGTTCATCAGCCGGTGGTGCTAGGCGCGGTTGCGCAGCAGTTGTACCAGGCGATGAGTCAGCGGGGCGAGGGCGGCAAGGATTTTTCGGCGATTGTTAACAGCTATCGCAAGCCGCAATAAGAGCTGGGGCACCGACGCCACAGAGCCTGTGCAATTTGGAAAGCTGTTTTCCGAGAGACCATGTCGGGTGGTCTCTCGGTTTTTTGTTTCAGGCGAAGACGAAGTATTTACGCACGGTCTCGACCACTTCCCACGTGCCTTTCATGCCAGGCTCGATGACGAAGATGTCACCGGCCCGCAGATGGATCGGCTCCATGCCATCGGGGGTGATGATGCAGTAGCCTTCCTGGAAATGGCAGTACTCCCACTTCACATAGTCGACGCGCCACTTGCCCGGTGTACAGATCCAGGTGCCCATGATCTTGCTGCCGTCTTCGCTGGTGTAGGCGTTGAGGTTGACGGTGTGCGGATCGCCTTCGAGTTTTTCCCATTTGCAGGCATCGAGTACGGGCAGCGGATGGGTATCGCGCAGGACGGTGATGGGGGCGGTCATGTGAACTCCGAAAGGGACAGAAGAGAGCAGGCACCCTAACGCGCGACATGATCGGGCAGATGCCTGTGCTCGACACCGGCCTATCCAGAAGCGCGCATCAGCGAGCGGTCAGGTGCGTGGCAAGGGCTTTGGCGTAGGCGGGCAAGTTGTCGAAGCGGCGGGCGCACAGCCGCAGTGAGCGTTGAGCCCAGGCCTCTTGCAGCGAGACCCATTGCCAGGAAGGTTCGGGCGGGCGCCGCGCGATCGCGGCCTTTGGCACGATGGCAATGCCCGCACCATGAGCGACCATGCGAATCACGCCATCAAAACCGTCGGCGCGAATGCGAATGTGCATGCGTCGTCCGGTGTGCAGCGCCTGTTCTTCGAGGTAAATCGCCAGCGCACTGGAAGCGTTCAGGCCTACATAATCATGGCCGAGGGTCTCATTGAAGTTCAGCGGACGACCGTCAGCCAGGGGATGTTCCGAGGGCAGGATCAATACCAGCGGATCATCGCGGAAGGGCCGGGTTTCAAGGCCGGCGATGTCCACCGCGTCGGAGATGATACCCAGGTCCGCCGCACCCTGACGCAGCGCATGGGTGATCCGTGAACTGGGCAATTCCTGCAGATCGATGTCGAGGTTGGAATGGGCCTTGAGAAAGTCGGCCAGCAATTCCGGCAGGTATTCGGTCATGGCGCTGGTGTTGCACAACAACCGCACCCGGCCTTTGACGCCGCGGGCGTATTCGCCGAGGTCCTGTTGCAGGTGTTCGGCATGTTGCAGCAACACCCGGGCATGTTGCGCCAGTGCCTGGCCGGCCGATGTGGGTGTTACACCGCGCCGCCCGCGTTCGAGCAACTCGATCCCCAGGGAGGCCTCCATGGCCCGGACCCGGGCACTGGCCGCTGCCAGGGACAGATGGCTGCGGGCAGCGCCGGCAGTGATGTTGCCGGTGTCGAGGATGTGCAGGTAGAGGCGCAGGTCGGTGAGGTCGAAGTGCATGGGGGATGTGATCCTGTGCCGGGTTCTGGGGTGTCTGGAACATTGTCATCGCGAGCAGGCTCGCTCCCACGAGAACAATGCAGGATCCAAGGTGGGAGCGAGCCTGCTCGCGATGGCGTCTACAGCCTCAGCAAATTCTTCAGCCTCTTGCTCGGCCAGAGGCTATCTCAGTATATGGCAGATTCAAAACCCGACCGCCAGGGCCCACGATAGCCCCATGAACACACTCATGGCTTTCTATCAAAATCTTGGCCCTGCCCTTTCTTTTCTGGTCATAGGCACTTTCCTGCTGGCCGGCACCATCAAGGGTGTGATCGGCCTCGGCCTGCCGACCATTTCCATGGGCCTGCTCGGCCTGGCTATGGCTCCGACACAGGCTGCGGCGTTGCTCGTCATCCCGGCCACGCTGACCAATATCTGGCAACTGACCTTTGGCGGTCATCTGCAAACCCTGATCAGGCGCTTGTGGCCACTGTTGCTGGCGATTTGCATCGGCACCGCTCTGGGCACGTTGTGGTTCGATACGGTGGGGGGACCTTGGGCGGTGCGAGCATTGGGTGGCGCGTTATTGCTGTACGCGCTGAGCGGGCTGTTGCTGCCGACATTGCGGGTCGCTGCCAGTGTTGAGCCGTGGGCAGCGCCGTTGTGCGGTCTGCTCACTGGCCTCATCACTTGTGCGACGGGTGTGTTCGTCATCCCGGCGGTGCCGTACCTGCAAGCGTTGGGCTTGAGCAAGGACGAACTGGTGCAGGCGTTGGGGTTGTCATTCACGGTTTCGACACTGGCCCTGGCGGCCGGCCTGCTGTGGCGCGGCGCCTTGGGCGGTGGCGAATTAAGTGCTTCGGTGCTGGCCCTGGCGCCAGCGCTGTTGGGGATGTGGCTGGGGCAATGGCTGCGTCAGCGCATCAGCGCCGTGCTGTTCAGGCGGGTGTTTTTCATTGGCCTCGCTGTGCTCGGCGGCCATTTGCTGATCAGCGGCTAGCCGAGGACGGGCTGAGCATGTCGACGCGGCGGATCTCGAAATCGCGCTCCAGGTATTCCATGCGCTGCTCAAAAAACTGCTTCATGTGCGGCAGGTTCGAATGCACGTCCAGATGAGCGTGGGATTGCCAGATTTCATAGAAGATAAACAGGGTCGGGTCTTGCCGGTCTCGCAGCATGTGATATTCGATGCAACCGGGTTCGGCACGGCTCGGTTCCACGTAGGCACGAAACAGCGTTTCGAAGGCTTCGGCTTTTTCCGGACGGGTCTTGGCGTGCAGGATGAAACCGTGCAATTCGCTCATCGGAGAGGCTCCTGAATAAAAGTATGCGAATGCTACGGCAAGAATTGGCTACCTATTCGTGCGTATAGGTCAAATCAGTTTTGCCGTTGCAGTGCTTACTCCGCCGCAAGCTCATCGGTACTCTGCCGCCATCATTTTCAATCTTTCCATTGGGTGACCGTTCAACCGTGTCCCCTGGAATCCGATGAGGCTCTCCATGAAAAAAGTCCTGCTGCTCAACGGTGGTAAACAATTCGCTCACTCCGACGGTCGCTATAACGCCACCCTCCATGATGCGGCGGTCAGCGTGTTGGACCGTGGCGGGTTCGATGTGAAAACCACGTTCATCGACGGTGGTTACGACATCAAGGAAGAAGTTGCCAAATTCCTCTGGGCCGACGTGATCATTTACCAGATGCCAGGCTGGTGGATGGGCGCGCCGTGGACCGTCAAGAAATACGTCGATGAGGTCTTCACCGAAGGCCATGGCAGCCTCTATGCCAGCGACGGCCGCACCCGCTCCGATGCTTCGCAGAAATACGGCAGCGGTGGTTTGTTGCAGGGCAAGCAATACATGTTGTCGCTGACCTGGAACGCCCCGCAGCAAGCCTTCGATGACCCGACCGACTTCTTTGAAGCCAAGGGTGTGGACGCTGTGTACTTTCCGTTCCACAAGGCCAACCAGTTCCTGGGCATGAGCGGATTGCCAACCTTCCTGTCTGTGGACGTGATGAAACGCCCGAATATCGAGGCCGATGTGGCGCGTTATGAGCAGCACTTGATTGAGGTGTTCGGCCTGAAGGCGTGACCTTTCTTTTGTCACGTATCCCGATACTATCCTGGGGCTCGGGTCCGCTTTGCGGCCCGGCGGGGATAGATTCCCTCGCCACAAGAGAGCGCAGTCGACAGGGGGATACGTGAAAGCCAGATCCGACGAATTGCAGATTTTCGTCTGCGTGATCGAGTGCGGGTCGATATCCGCCGCCGCCGAGCAGGTCGGGCAGACGCCGTCTGCGGTCAGTCGTACCTTGTCGCGCCTGGAAGCCAAGCTCGATACCACGCTGATCAACCGCACCACGCGGCGCATGGACCTGACCGAAGAGGGCAAGTATTTCTTCGAGCAGGCCAAGGGCATTCTCGACCAGATGGATGAGCTGGAGGAGCGCCTGTCGTCTCGCCAGAAAAACCCGGCGGGGCGGTTGCGGATCAATGCGGCTTCGCCTTTCATGTTGCACGCTATCGTGCCGCATATCGAAGAGTTCCGCGGGCTCTACCCGGATATCCAGCTCGAACTCAACAGCAACGACCTGATCATCGATTTGCTCGAGCAAAGTACCGACATAGCGATCCGCATCGGCACCCTCAGCGACTCGACGCTACATGCCCGATCCCTGGGGTGCAGTCCGCTGCATATCCTGGCCAGCCCGGCCTATCTGAAGCAGCACGGTACACCTGCCACTGTCGCCGAACTCGCCCGGCATGCACTGTTGGGGTTTGCCCAGAATGAGGGCCTCAATCAGTGGCCGCTGCGCCACGAGCACGGTGATCGTTGGCCGATCCAGCCTGCCATCAGCGCGTCCAGTGGCGAAACCGTGCGTCACTTGGCGCTGCAAGGGCAGGGCATAGCGTGCCTGTCGGACTTCATGACCCGTGAAGACATCCGTGCCGGCCAGCTCAAGGTGCTGCTGGCCGATGCCAACAGCGGATATCGCCAACCGATCAACGCGGTGTATTACCGCAACTCCCAACTGGCCCTGAGGATCCAGTGCTTTCTGGACTTTATCCAGGGCAAGCTCGCCGAATACGCCTCGCGGGAATTCAAAGGCTGATTCGTGGCTTCAAGGCGAGTGTGGTTTGGGTTCGGGGGCTGGCCGATGCGCGCGTACGTCGGTGAGCGGCTGTGAAGCGGCGCTCGTTTGTCGTCAGCCGCGCAGATGAGTCAGCGGCAGTTCGGTGCTGTTGAGCACCTGGTTCAACACGAAGCTGGACCGCACACTGGTGACCCCGTCAATCCGGGTCAGATGCCCCAGCAGCAGTTTCTGATAATGGTCCATGTCCGGCACCACGACCTTGAGCTGGTAATCCGCATCCATGCCGGTCACCAGGCTGCATTCCAACACCTGGGGCAAATTGCGGATAGCGGCTTCGAAGTTCTCGAAACGTTCAGGGGTGTGGCGGTCCATGCCGATGAGCACGTAGGCCGTCAGGCTCAGGCCGAGCATTTTGCGGTCGAGCAGGGCGACCTGACGGGTAATGTAGCCGTCGTCTTCCAATTGCTTGACCCGCCGCGAGCAGGGGGACGGCGACAGGCCGATGCGTTCGGCCAGCTCCTGATTGGAGATGCGCGCGTCGCGCTGCAATTCCGCCAGAATGCTCAGGTCGTAACGGTCGAGTTTGCTCATTGGTCGGGCCTTTGTCTGGATAATTGCTGGATATTATCTATCGCAGGTAAAAAATTGCGCAAGTGATGTTTATTTACGCAATCTTCGCAATCATTCGTCGGTGCTCCGAGCCTATTCTTATCACCAAGATCACTGCTCGGACAAACAGTCCAGTGCGGCCCGCCTAATCCGGCCGGCCGCGGTCGCAGCACCCACCGGTGTCTGGCAGACCCCCGAGCTGCACACTGTCCAGAAGACGGCGTGAGGTGAGCCGACGTCAAAAGCGTCGCGCACGGACGAAGTTCTCAAGGGGAGGCCGACGGGCCTCCCTTTTTTATGCCTGCGAAATAATGGCGGCGACTGATAATCTGTCGCAGAACCGGCCTAGGCTTTTCCAGTCTCATTCATCAGGCCCTGAACCGTTGTGAGGAATTTCATGAAGTCGCGCATCTGGCGTTTGGCAGGTGTTGGTCTGTTGTGGGCAAGTGTCAGTGCGCAGGGAGTGGCCGACGATCAGCAAAATCGTGGCGGCCCGGACGGGCGAGGTGGCAATGGCCAGGGTTATTCAGGCCAACCCCGGCCACAGAGCAACGAGATCATTCGCGGCGACAACAGCCGCCAGTTTGAGGTCCAGCCTCACGCTCAAGGCGGCCAGCCCTACAACCGCCCGCCGCAAGACCCCAATGGTCGTCCGCCGCAGCCACCGGGTAACAGCCTGCCGATCCAGGGCCGCCCCGACAGCGTGACCCAGACCCAGGAGCCGAGGCCGGGTTACTACCGCGATATTCCGCGCCGCAGTGATGGTTATCCGAGCGGTGGGCCACGCCCCAGCCATGACTCTCGCCCTGATCAGCACTGGTCCGGTCGGCCGGACGGTCATGGCAACGGCTGGGGGCCGGGGCCGCAATATCGTCCTGGGTATGTAATCGATCGTTTTCCGGATCGTCACTACCGCGTGCCTTACCGTGGCCATGACTATTTTTATTCGGGCGGTTACTGGTATCGCCCCCAAGGGCCGCGCTATATCGTGATTGAGCCGCCGCGCGGAATCCGTACCCGTTATCTGCCCGATTATGCCCGGGAAGTCTGGATCGGCGGCTCGCTGTTTTTCCTCGCCGCCGGTGCCTATTACATCTACGAAGCCAACACCCGGGACTACGTCGTCGTTGACGCGCCGGTGAGCAACCCGCAGCCCCAGCCCCAAGGCAACAGCTACGATGTGGTGGCTTATCCAGCCAACGGCCAGTCTCCCGAGCAGGTCAATCAGGATGGCTACGAATGCTATCGCTGGGCGGTGCAGCAGAGCGGTTTCGATCCGCGCAACTACACCTACCCGCCCGCGCCGCAAGTGGTACAGACCTATCGTCAGGCCCAAGGGAGTTGCTTGAGCAGTCGTGGGTATCAGGTGACGTACTGATCACTCGAAAGAAAAACACTCCCCTGTGGCGAGGGAGCTTGCTCCCGCTCGGTTGCGCAGCGACCGTAAAATCTTGGGCCTGCTGCGCAGGCCAGCGGGAGCAAGCTCCCTCGCCACGGGGTTCTGTGTTCGGCGTCAGGCGCTGGTGCGCTTCACCACTTCCGACGGATCGGCATGCACCAACACTTCCGCCTTCGGATAGGCGCGGTGTATGGCATCGGCGGCCTGGTCGCTGATGCCGTGGGCTACTGACAGGGTCAGTTCTCCCGGCAGTTCCAGATGCAGTTGCACGAACCAATGGTTACCTGAGATCCGCGTGCGCAGATCGTGGGCACCCAGTACCCCGGGCACCGCGCAGGCCAGTTCCAGCATGCGCTGGCTGACGTCGGGCGGCAGTTCCTCATCCATCAATACCGCGAAGCTTTCCCGGGCGATCTGGATCGCGCTCCACAGGATGTAGACGGCGATGCCCAGGCCGAACCAGGCATCCAGTTGATGCCAGCCCAACCCGGCCAGCACCAGGGCGACCAAGATGCTGCCGTTGAGCAACAGATCCGAGCGATAGTGCAGCGAGTCAGCGCGCACGGCGTTGGAGCCGGTGGCGCGGACGACCCGATGTTGCAGCGCCAACAAGGCCAGGGTCAGCCCCAGGGAGAATACGATCACGCCGACACTGAGCCAGGCCGCTTCCACCGGGACCGGGTTTTTCAGACGCTCAAACGCCTGTAGCGCAATCAACACGGCACTGCCGCCGATGAACAATGCCTGGGCCATGCCGGCCAGGGACTCGGCTTTGCCGTGGCCGTAACGATGGTCCTCGTCGGCGGGGCGCAATGCGTAATGCACCGCCAGCAGGTTGAGCAGCGACGTGACGCCGTCCAGCGCCGAGTCGGTCAGGCCGGCGAGCATGCTCACCGAGCCGCTCAGCCACCAGGCCAGTGCCTTGGCAATGACCAGAATAAGCGCCACGGCCACCGAAGCACGGGTGGCCAGACGCAGCAGACGGGCATGTTCGGTGCTGGTGGTCATGGCGCGGTCGTTCCTTCAATAGCGCCCATCACGCGGCCGGTTTAAGCCCGAGGGCGGCCAGTTGCTGGGCGTTGCCCTTGCTTTGGATCAAACGTGGGTCGTCCAGGGGGAAGCTGCGGCCCAGTTCGCTCTCCAAAATCGCTTGCAGCTTTTGGTTGTTGACGCTGCCGTCGGCGTTGATCGCCGGCTTGAGTTTTTCTGGCTCGATCTGGACGCTTCTGCCGGGCTCGAAATAAATCGCCCCGGTGGCGAAGTCCACGGCGAACGCGATCAGGCCGGGGATGATGTAGAACAGCAGGCCGACGGCGTCCAGCGCGGCAATCGCCGGGTCGATCTTGCCGTCGATCTGGCCGCGACGGTCGGGGTAGAAGATCGAGCCGCAGGCGCTGATCTGGGTCAGCAGGGAGGCGACCAGAACGCCGCCGATCACGCGAAAGGGAATACGCATAGCAATCTCCTGAGCAGGTAAAGGCGTTGCTGGTTGGAGTCCAGACCACGCTAAACAGTTCGCCGTTATACTCGGCCCTCTGTTTTGGAGCCAGCATGATTTCTTTGCCGATTGATGAAGTTTTACCTGCCCTGCGTCAAGCCTTGGCGTCGCGTCACGAAGCCGTGCTCGAAGCGCCGCCCGGCGCTGGTAAAACCACCCGCGTCCCCTTGGCCCTGTTGAATGAGTCCTGGCTGGCCGGGCAGACGATTCTGATGCTTGAGCCCCGGCGCCTGGCGGCACGGGCGGCGGCCGAGCGACTGGCCAGCGAGCTGGGGGAAAAGGTCGGTGAAACCGTCGGCTACCGAATTCGTCTCGACAGCAAGGTGGGCCCCAAGACCCGCATTGAAGTGGTCACCGAAGGCATCCTCACCAGGCGCTTGCAGGACGACCCGGCGCTGGAGGGCGTGGGCCTGCTGATTTTTGATGAATTCCACGAACGCAGTCTCGACGCCGACCTGGCCCTGGCCTTGAGTCTCAATGGCCGCGAGCTGTTTCGCGACGACCAGCCGCTGAAAATCCTCCTGATGTCCGCGACGCTGGAAGGCGAGCGTCTGGCCGGGTTGTTGGACGACGCGCCGATCCTGCGCAGTGAGGGGCGCATGTTCCCGGTGACGGTGCGCTGGGGCCGGCCGTTCCAGCCCGGCGAGTTCATCGAGCCGCGCCTGGTGCAGACCGTGCTCGAAGCGCTGCACGATGAAACCGGCAGCGTACTGGTGTTCTTGCCCGGGCAAGCGGAGATCCGCCGGGTTCATCAGCAACTGGCCGATGCCTTGGGTGAAGGCGGCAATGTGCTGCTTTGTCCGTTGCATGGCGAGCTGGACCTCGCCGCCCAACGCGCGGCCATCGACCCGGCGCCGCCCGGCCAGCGCAAAGTGGTGCTGGCCACCAACATCGCCGAAACCAGCCTGACCATCAATGGCGTGCGGGTGGTGATCGATGCCGGATTGGCGCGAGTGCCACGTTTCGATCCGGGCAGCGGCATGACCCGCCTCGACACCCAGCGGATTTCCCGGGCCAGCGCCACTCAGCGGGCCGGGCGGGCCGGGCGTCTGGAACCGGGGGTGTGCTATCGGTTGTGGTCCGAAGACCAGCACGAACAACTGGCCGCTTATGGCAGCGCAGAGATTCTTTCGGCGGACCTGGCCGGGCTGGCTCTGCAATTGGGGCGTTGGGGCGTGACGCCGCAGCAATTGGTCTGGCTCGACATCCCGCCCACCGCCGCTTATGCCCAGGCGCAGGAGCTGCTGCAACGCCTGGGCGCGCTGGACGGCGAGCAACTGACCCGTCATGGCCAAGCCATGGCCGAACTGCCGGCTCACCCGCGCATCGCGCATTTGCTGCTGCGGGGGCAGTCGCTGGGGCTGGCGGACATGGCGTGCAACGTCGCGGCGCTGTTGGGTGAGCGAGACATTCTGCGCGGCGCCGGGGCGGACCTGCACACGCGCCTGGCGTTGCTGTCCGGTGAAGAGCGGGCGGCCCGTGGCGCCCAGGGCGGGGTACAGCGGGCGCGGCAACTGGCCCGGCAATATCGCGGTTACCTGCGGGGCAAGGCCGAAGACGCCGTCGCCGACCCCGAACATCCGCGCTGGCTGGGCGCTTTACTGGCGTTGGCCTACCCGGATCGCGTCGCTCAACAGCGGCGGCCCGGCGGGGCGGAGTATCGCCTGGCCAACGGCCGTGCAGCGTTGTTTGCCGAAGCGGACAGCCTGATGAAACAGCCGTGGCTGGTGATCGCCGACCTGGGCAGCCGTCAGGGGCAGCGGGAAGAACGGATCTACCTGGCGACGGACTTCGATCCGGCGCTGTTTGATTCGGTGCTGGCCGAACAGGTGCGCACGGTGGATCAACTGGATTGGGACGAGCGTGAGGGCGTGCTGCGGGCCGAGCGCCAGCGCAAGGTCGGCGAACTGGTGCTCAGCCGTGAGCCACTGACCGGGCTGGATGAGTCGGCGCGCAGCCAGGCGCTGGTGAACCTGGTACGGCGCAAGGGACTGGAGTTGCTGCCCTGGACGCCGGAGCTGCGGCAATGGCAGGCGCGGGTGGCACTGTTGCGCCGGCTCGATCTGGAGGCCAAGAGCGAGAGTGATTGGCCAGATGTCAGCGACGGGGCGCTACTGAACACGCTTGAGCAATGGTTGATGCCGTACCTGGGACGCGTGTCACGCCTCAGCCATTTCGCCAACCTGGACCTGTCGAGTATCGTCCACAACCTGCTGCCCTGGCCCTTGCCGCAACGGCTGGATGAATGGGCACCCCATCATCTGAGCGTGCCCTCGGGCTCGTCGATTCGCCTGGACTACAGCGAACACCCGCCGATTCTCGCGGTACGCTTGCAGGAACTGTTCGGCCTGGCCGACACCCCACGCATTGCCGGCGGCCGACAGGTCGTCAAACTGCACCTGTTGTCACCGGCGCGGCGACCGGTGCAGGTGACCCAGGATCTGGCGAATTTCTGGCGCAGCACCTATGCCGAAGTGAAGAAAGACCTCAAGGGACGTTATCCCAAGCATTACTGGCCGGACGATCCGCTGGTGGCCGAAGCCACGGCCCGGATCAAACCCCGCAAGTGATAAACCGCCGGTTTGGCCCGCCAGCACGGGGGCGCAAATGGTAGATTCACCGACCCATCAACTGCTTTATACGCAGTCCCGGTTACTTGGCTTCAGATTCGGAACAGTTCATGGCAAAGAAACCAGCAGCGCCCACCTCCCAGGCACCGATGACCTTGGCCACCAGGGGTTCGAGCCTGACGTTGATCGATGTGGCAAAGATTGCAGGCGTCTCGCCAATGACCGTTTCCAGGGCTTTGCATCGCCCGGAACTGGTGAGCGAGAACACGCGGGAGAAGGTCCGCGAAGCGGTGCGCCAATCGGGCTATGTGCCGAACATGCTGGCGGGTAGCCTGGCGAGCAACAAAAGTCGTCTGGTGGCGATTTTCCTTCCAACCATCGCTAACTCCATTTTTGCAGACACCGTGCAATCGCTGATGGACCGCCTGACCCAAGCGGGCTATCAAACCCTGCTCGGTCTGACCGGCTACAGCGCGGAGCAGGAAGAGAAACTGCTTGAAGCCGTACTCGGTCGTCGTCCGGACGGCATCGTATTGACCGGTACGCTCCATACCGAATCAAGTCGCTTGCGACTCGCCCAGGCGGGAATTCCCGTGGTCGAGGCCTGGGATCTGAGTGAAGACCCTTTGGACATGCTGGTTGGCTTCTCCCATGAAAAAGTCGGGCAAGAGACCGCGCGACATTTGCTTGAAAAGGGTTACCAGCGCTTTTCCGTGGTGACCATCAGCGACCCGCGTGGCCTGCGTCGCTGCAACAGTCTTATCGCCGAGCTGCAGCGCCAGGGCATTGAAGAGGTGCCCATGGAAGTCCTGGCGCCCCCCGCCACGCTGGAGGTGGGGCGCGAGGGGCTGCGGCGGCTGCTGGATCTGCCGGTGCGCCCCGACATCGTGGTGTGCAGCTCCGATACCGTGGCTCAAGGTGTGTTGGCGCAAGCCGCCAGCCTTGGCTTGAAGGTGCCCGCTGAGCTGGCCGTCATGGGCTTCGGGGATCTCAGCAGCGCGGCGCAGGTTTACCCGGCACTGTCGACCGTCAGCGTCGATGGCGGCAAGATTGGCCTGCAAGTGGCTGAGGCACTGCTTGAACGATTCGACAATCCCGGCGCCCATCTCAAACCCGTGCGAATTGACACCGGCTTCACGTTCATCGACCGCGCCAGTACCTGAGCCTGGCAGTCGATTTTCCGGGGATTTACGGGATTGAATGATTGCGCAATCAGTGTAGTATCGAGGCAAGAGACCTTCTGAAGCATCGACGAAGGTCTTTTTTATGTCTCGTGATGATTGCGCAATCATCGTCGCCTTCAGAGCCTGTCCAAGGAGAGCCCCATGCTCGTACAAGAACAATCGCTCAAGTCCTCCGATGACGACCGAATCGCCTGGGTTCGTGTCGCTTCGGTCATCCTGCCGCTGGCCAATCCCATCAGTGATGCCAAGGTCCTTACCGGACGGCAAAAGCCGATGACTGAAATCGCCATCCTGTTTGCCGAAATCGAGACCGTCGATGGGCATCAGGGCCTGGGTTTCAGTTACTCCAAACGTGCCGGCGGGCCGGGACAATTCGCTCATGCCAAGGAAATCGCCCCGGCGCTGATCGGGGAAAACCCCAGTGACATTGCCAAACTCTGGACCAAGCTGTGTTGGGCTGGCGCGTCGGTGGGCCGCAGCGGTATGTCGACCCAGGCCATCGGGGCGTTCGACGTGGCGTTGTGGGATCTGAAGGCCAAGCGCGCCAACCTGTCGCTGGCGCGCTTGCTCGGTGCTCAACGTGACTCGGTGCGTTGCTACAACACTTCCGGTGGCTTCCTTCACACCCCGCTTGATCAGTTGATGAAGAACACTGACCTCTCGCGAGAAAAGGGAATTGGCGGCATCAAGTTGAAGGTCGGGCAACCGGATTGCGCCATCGACATTGAACGGGTCAGTGCGGTGCGCAAGCACTTGGGTGACAACTTCCCGTTGATGGTGGATGCCAACCAGCAATGGGATCGCCCGACGGCCCAGCGCATGTGTCGGCAGTTTGAAGCGTACAACCTGATCTGGATTGAAGAGCCGCTGGACTGCTATGACGCTGAAGGCCATGCCGCGTTGGCGCAGCAGTTCGATACACCGATTGCCACGGGTGAAATGCTCACCAGCGTTGCTGAACACGCCGAGTTCATCAAACAGCGCGGCGCTGATTTCCTGATGCCCGACGCGCCACGAGTAGGCGGCATCACCCCTTACCTGAAGGTCGCATCAATGGCCGAGCAGGCGGGCCTGATGCTGGCTCCCCATTTCGCCATGGAACTGCACGTTCACCTGGCAGCCGCTTATCCGACCGAGCCCTGGGTCGAGCATTTCGAATGGCTTGAGCCGCTGTTCAACGAGCGCCTGGAAACCCGCGACGGTCGGATGCTGGTGCCCACTCGCCCCGGTTTGGGACTGACGCTGAGCGAACAAGTCAAACCCTGGACGGTTCAGGAAGCCGAGACAGGTACTCGACCCTGATCAAGCGTGGGTTACGCGGACCAGCGCCACACTCGTCTGACGGCGAATGTGGCTTGGCATCACGGCGTGGCCGGCAACAGGAATCGGGCAATCACCGGCAAATGATCGGAGATACGCAAGGTATCGTCTTGCCGCACCCGAGCCTCGACCCGCTTGATCCGAGGGCTGTAGAACAGGTAGTCGACAGTGCGGTCAGGGCCGTTGAGGCCGGGGTCGTTCGGGTAGTGGGTCAGCCAGTGGCTGCGATCGATGCCGCTAGCTTCGTTGTTGGTGGGGATCATCGGGTATTTGTCCCACAGCAGGTGCAGAGGGCTGTCGGCGGAGTAGGGCGTGCGCTGCGCGGCTGGCAGGCGCCGGTATTGGCCCAGGGGTAGCAGATTGAAGTCGCCACCGATCAGCCAGGGTTTGCCTCGCGATTCAAGTTTGTCCAGTACCTTGCTCACGGCCTTGACCTGGTTCGGCAGGGTTTCATCCGGCTGCGTGGCCCGTTCCAGGTGGGTGTTGAGCACGACCAGGTGGCCACCACTGCTCAGCGGCAGGTGACTGACCAACAAAGCGTTTTTCGGCTGGAACTGACGGCTGATGAAATTGGCCCCGGCCACTGGCAACTGCACCCGTTCCGCTTGATCGATGCGGTAACGGCTCAACGTCGCCAACTGCCGGCCGACGCTGCCGAAGATATGCGGGTCGGGGATGAAATCGGCTTTCCAGTCAAAGGCGCTGGTGCTGCACGGATACAGGTCGGTCAATCGTTCCTGCAACAACTTGAGCTGGTTCTGGTAGTCGCTCGCCTTGGCGCCGTCGTCCAGTTCCTGGAGCAACACGACGTCCGGTTGCTCGTCGCGAATGACCCTTGCCACTTCGTCGAGGCTGAAGGCCATGTCTTCGAGGGTCGGGCTTTCATCGTCACCTTGGGCCAGGTCGTGCCAGAACACGTAGCGCTTGCCGGCCAGGAACTGGACGTTCCAGGTCATCACCTTCAAGGCCTGGCCAGGCACGAGCGTTGCGGTGTTGGCGGGGCAACTGACCGGCAGTGCTTCCCGGGATTGTGGGCGCCAGGTCAGGCTATAGATCGACAGGGCGGCCAGGCCGAGAATCAACAACAGGCCCAGCAAGGTGTAGCGCAATAGACGGGTCATGGCTCGACTTAAATGGGCAATACGCAAAAGTGATCCTGAGCATAACCGAGAGCAGTTGCCGAGCCCAAGCCCGTAACCTGCGCAGCAGTCGTCAACGGCTGTCAGGTTTTTCCGCGACCAGCATGAACATCCGGAACAGCACCACGGTGGTGAACAGCTGCAGGAAACTGTGAACGCTGTCGATCAGCAAGGTGATCAACGGGTTCTGGGGCGGCGGGTACACCGACAGGCTGGCGCCCTTGAGCAGCCAGAGCGGGACCATCACGCAAAGAATGCACAACAGGATGCGCCAGAAACTGCCGCGGCTCAGGCGCAGGCTTTCCTTCATTGCTGCCAGCGGAGTCAGGCCGCGCAGCACCAGCAGGTATTCGCCAAAGGCCAGGACCACCATCAGCCAAAGGCCCGGCAGGAAGTACAACGAAATGCCCACCAGAATCAGCAACGTATTGAGTGCGGTCAGCAGGGCAAAGCGTGGCCACAGGGTCAGGGCCGTCGCGAGAAGGTCACGGGGACGGGGCGATTCACCGCGACTGCGAGCGTCGAGAAACAGAATCAGCGCGGCGGTGTAGAGCGGGTATATCAGCAGCCCGACGATCAGGCTGTAGCCGGAAAAACCTTCGGGGCCCACGACGCTGTCCACGCCTTGTTGCAGCACGGCCTCGAGGATCACCAGCGGCAGGCACAGCTGGGCGATCCGGCCAAGATGGCGTTTGAAGAAATACAAAGAGTCGCGCAGCACGTCAAACGGATTCATGAGTCGGTATCGCAGGTCAAAAAGCGGTCCGACACTTTAACCGATCAGGCGCCTGCACAAGCAAACGTAAACATCAGGTAAAGACCATTGAAACCTCTGTGCCCAGCCCCATTACTGCTGGCACCGGTCCTGTAGGGCCGGCATGGTTTTTCTACCCGGCAATCTGATGAGGTCGCCATGAACAGCGAAGAACAAACCCTGATCGATGGACTGTTTTCACGGCTGCAACAGGCCGAAAAGGATGCAGCCCCGCGCGATGTCCAGGCCGAGGCGCGGATCAAGGAACATATGACCCGCCAGCCCGCGGCGGGCTATTTCATGACCCAGGCGATTCTGGTGCAAGAGACGGCGCTCAAAAGCCTCGACGAGCAGAACAGGCAACTGACCCAGCAGATCGAGCAGTTGCAAGCGGACCTGCAACAGGCCCGGCAACAGCCTCCAGCGCCCAGCGGTGGTGGTTTTCTCTCGAGTATTTTCGGTGGCAGCTCGCGCGACCCACGGCCAACGTCCGCTCCAGGCGCTTCGCCCGCCAGCGGTGGCGGCTGGCGCGAACCGGCGCGGCCTGGCTTCAATGCGCCACCCCAGCAGAACTACGCCGCGCCGCCCGCTAACTACGGCGCCGCGCAACAGCAGGCTCCAGGGGCCGGCAGCTTCATGAGCGGCGCGCTGAAAACCGCGGCTGGTGTGGCCGGGGGCGTGATGCTCGCCCAGGGCATCAGCAGTCTGTTCCACGGTGCCCAGCAGCCTCAGGAAGTCGTCGAGGTCATCGAGCCAGAGCCGGCCCAACCGGTCAACGACACGGCAAGCAGTGACGGCGGCTGGGGCAATGACTCAAACGTCGCTGGTAGCGATGCCTATGGCAACGACCAGGGCGGTTTCGCCGACGCCGACTACAGCGACGATTCATCCTTCTTCGGCGATGACGACTCCTTCGTCTGACCTGCCATTCGTCCGGGGCGCCCAGGTGCCTCGGACCGATTATTCGCGGAACATTCCTCTGGGCTGGCATACTGGGCAACTTTTCGGGCCCGCTCTGCCGGCTTGTGCATTCAAGAGGAAACGCGGTGAAAAAAATCGCAGTGTTCGCCGATGTCCAGAACCTCTACTACACCGTGCGCCAGGCTTATGGTTGCCATTTCAACTACGCGGCCTTGTGGGCCGATGTCAGCAAGCAGGGGCAGATCGTCGAGGCCTACGCGTATGCGATCGATCGCGGCGACAGTAAGCAGCAGCAATTCCAGCAGATCCTGCGCAACCTGGGGTTTGTCGTGAAGCTCAAGCCTTACATCCAGCGCAGCGACGGCTCGGCCAAGGGTGACTGGGACGTGGGCATCACCCTGGACATCATGGACGCCGCTGATCACGTTGACGAAGTGGTGTTGGCCTCCGGTGATGGCGATTTCGACATGCTGCTCGAACGTATCATCAGCAAACACGGGGTCCAGGCGGTGGCTTATGGCGTACCGGGGCTGACGGCCAACTCGCTGATTCGCGCCGCCAGCCGCTACGTGCCGATCGAAGGCGCGTTGCTGCTCAAGAATTGATTTTTACGGAGTTCAGACAGGTTTGGAACGCATCGCAGTCATCGACTTTGAAACCACCGGCATCACGCCGAGCAGCAGTTGCCGGGCCACCGAAATCGCCGTGGTGATTCTCGAACAGGGCCGGATTGTGGATCGCTATCAGAGCCTGATGAACGCCGGTGTGCGCGTGCCTGCGTTCATCGAGCAACTGACCGGCATCAGCAACGCCATGCTGCGCAGCGCCCCGCCGGCGGAAAAGGTGATGAACGAGGTCAACGAGTTCGTCGGCATCACGCCGCTGCTGGCCCACAACGCCGCATTCGACCAGAAGTTCTGGGATTTCGAGCTAGGCCGGATCAAACGCACCCGCTTGCAGAATTTTGCCTGTTCACTGCTGCTGGCCCGGCGCCTGATGCCGACGGCGCCGAACCACAAGCTCGGCACGCTCAACACCTTCGCCGGCCTGCCCCACACCGGCCAGGCTCACCGGGCCATGGCCGACGCCGAAATGGCCGCCAACCTCACCGCGCACCTGGCGACGCAACTGCGGCAACAGCACGGGCTGCGGGAGTTGTCCCACGATTTGCTGTGCAGTTTGCAGAAAGTGCCGGCGGCGAAGATCAACGAGCACCTCAAGCGGCATCGCGGGTTCTGAAAACACCCCCCAACAAGCCACTGTGGGAGCGAGCCTGCTCGCGATAGCGTCGGTTCAGTCGGCAACTAAGTTGACTGATACACCGCCATCGCGAGCAGGCTCGCTCCCACCGTTCTGATGTGTGTTGGCGCGATTACTTCCCGTTACCTTCCAACTGCCCCAACGGCACCCGCTTTTCAATCGCGCTGGACAGCACGATCGAGGTCTTGCTGAAACCGAACTTGGCGATGCGGTTGATCAGCTCTTCCAGTTCCGGCATCGAGCCGACCGCCGCCTGCATGATCACGCACGGGTCGCCCGTCACCCGGTGGCATTCGGTCAGTTGCGGGATCCTGCACAGTTCATCGTAAGTCTTCTGGTTGCCGTGCTGGTTCATGCGCAGTTCGATGACGCACTGCACCGGCAAGCCGATTTTCGCCATGTCGACTTTCGCCTGGTAGCCAGTGATCACGCCGCTGGTTTCCAGCTTGCTGACCCGCTCGGCCACGGCCGGGGCCGACAGGTTCACTTTGCGGGCCAGTTCGGCATAGGACGCACGACCGTTTTCCAACAGGGCGCTGAGCAGCATGCGGTCGTATTTATCCACGGTTCGGGCTTCCAAGGGGCTGACTTTCGAAAGTACGGTTTATAACGCTGATCTCCGTGTTTTTAAAAGTGTACGGTTCGGATAAACAGGTTTTGTAACTTATTTTCCGCCTGTCGCCTTTCTAGAATAGCGTCTTTCATTGTCCTGACTTCGAGCTGACCATGCCTGGCCCACGCCGTTTCCCCTTGCCATTGATCGCTGCATTTTTTGCCTTGTACGTCATCTGGGGGTCGACCTACCTGGTGATTCGCATCGGTGTGGAGCATTGGCCGCCGCTGCTGCTGGCCGGGATTCGCTTCGTGATCGCCGGCTCGCTGATGTACGGTTTCCTGCGCTGGCGTGGGGCGCCGGCACCGACTTGGGCGCAGTGGAAGGCGGGGGCTGTCATCGGCGTGTTGTTGCTCAGTTTCGGCAATGGCGCGGTCAGTGTCGCCGAACACACAGGTGTGGCGTCCGGGGTGGCGGCGCTGGCCGTGGCGACGGTGCCGTTATTTACCTTGCTCTGCGGATATTTCTGGGGCGCCCGTAATACCCGTCTGGAGTGGGCGGGGATTGTGCTGGGGTTGATCGGCATTGCCATGCTCAACCTCGGTTCCAACCTGCAATCGAGTCCACTGGGCGCGACCTTGCTGCTGTTCGCGGCGGCGTCCTGGGCCTTCGGTTCGGTGCTGAGCAAACATTTGCCGCTGCCTGCGGGGGCGATGGCCAGTGCCGTGGAAATGCTGGTGGGCGGTGTGGTGCTATTGATCGGCAGCGTGGCCAGCGGCGAACACCTGGACAGCATGCCGCCGCTGGAAGGCTGGATCGCGCTGGCTTACCTGACCTGCTTCGGTTCGATCATTGCCTTCAACGCCTACATGTACCTGCTCAAGCACGTACGTCCGGCGGCGGCCACCAGCTATGCCTACGTCAACCCGGCGGTGGCGGTGTTGCTGGGCATTGTGTTCGCCGGTGAAACCATCGGGATCGAAGAGGCCCTGGCGATGTTGGTGATCATCAGTGCCGTGGTGTTGATTGGATTGCCCCAGTGGCGCAAACCCAAGCCTGCGCCGGCCGAATCCTGATTTAGGGTAAACTGCCGCGCATTGCACACCTTGCGCTGATTTTCCTACGGTACTTCCATGACTTTCGCCACCCTTGGCCTGATCGAACCCTTGCTGCGCGCCCTCGAGACGCTCGGCTACCAGACCCCAACCCCGGTGCAGGCCCAAGCCATGCCGGCGGTGTTGGCCGGTCGCGACCTGATGGCCGCGGCCCAGACCGGCACCGGCAAGACCGCCGGTTTCGCCGTGCCGCTGTTGCAGTTGCTGACCACCGAGGGGCCGAAGGTCAGCGCCAACTCGGTACGGGCGCTGATTCTGGTGCCGACCCGTGAACTGGCCGAGCAGGTCCACGAAAGCGTGCGCCAATACGCGCAGAACCTGCCATTGAGCACCTATGCGGTGTACGGCGGTGTCAGCATCAACCCGCAGATGATGAAGCTGCGCAAAGGGGTTGATCTGCTGGTCGCCACGCCGGGACGCTTGCTCGACCTGTTCCGCCAGAACGCGCTGAAGTTCAATCAGCTGCAGACCCTGGTGCTGGACGAAGCCGACCGCATGCTCGACCTGGGCTTCTCCGAGGAACTGGCGAATATCTACAAAGCGCTGCCGAAGAAGCGCCAGACGCTGCTGTTCTCGGCAACCTTCTCCGACGCGATCCGCTTGCTGGCCGGGCAAATGCTCAACGACCCGTTGAGCATCGAAGTGAGCCCGCGCAACGTGGCCGCCAACACCGTCAAGCAATGGGTGGTGACGGTGGACAAGAAGCGCAAGCCAGAGTTGTTTGTGCACCTGATGCGCAAGAACAAGTGGAAACAGGTGCTGGTATTTGCCAAGACCCGCAACGGTGTCGATGCGCTGGTGGAAAAACTCCAGGGCATGAGTGTCAATGCCGACGGCATCCACGGCGATAAACCCCAGGCCACCCGCCAGCGCGCGCTGGACCGTTTCAAGGCCAGTGAGATCCAGATCCTGGTGGCCACCGACGTCGCCGCTCGTGGGCTGGATATCGAAGACTTGCCGCTGGTGGTGAATTTCGATTTGCCGATTGTCGCCGAGGATTACATCCACCGTATCGGTCGTACTGGCCGGGCGGGTTCCACCGGGGAAGCGATTTCCCTGGTCTGCGCCGATGAAGTGAATCTGCTGTCAGCCATCGAAACTCTGACCCGTCAGACGTTGCCACGGCAGATGGAACAGGACTTCGAGCCAGAACACCGGGTGCCGGAGACCGATGCCAGCGGCCAGGTCATCAAGAAGCCGAAAAAACCGAAGAAACCGAAAGCCTCGGGCGGTGGCGGCAAGCGCAACCTGGGCAAGTGGGTCGACAGCGGCGACGCCTCGCCCGTGGAGCCCTCGGTCAAGCCAGTGCGTAAAGTGCCGGTGTTCAACACCGGGCCGCGCAAGCGTAAGCCTTGATGACCCGCAGCGTTTGACAGGCCGCCATCGCGAGCAGGCTCGCTCCCACATTGACGGTGTACACAAATCAAATGTGGGAGCGAGCCTGCTCGCGATAGCCGCGCCTGGGTTTTCAAACCTTGCGCTGTAACCACTCCAACATTCCCAGCCCAGCCGCCTGGCCGCTGGCAAAGCAGGCCGTGAGCAGATAGCCGCCGGTCGGTGCTTCCCAGTCGAGCATTTCCCCGGCGCAGAACACGCCAGGCATCTGCTTGAGCATCAGGCGTTCGTCCAGGGCTTCGAAGGTCACGCCACCGGCACTGCTGATAGCTTCGTCCAGCGGGCGGGGTTTCACCAGGGTGATGGGCAAGGCCTTGATTGCCTGGGCCAGCCGCGCCGGGTCGGCGAAACAATCGGCAGGCGTTTGCTCGCGCAGCAACGCAGCCTTGACCCCGTCGATCCCCAATTGACTGTGCAGGTGCTTGGCCATTGAGCGTGAACCGCGTGGCTTGCTCAGGGCTTGCTGGATTTTATCCACAGGCCGGCCCGGCAGCAGGTCCAGATGGATCGTCGCGCTACCGTGCTGGTTGATGGCTTCGCGAATCGGCGCCGACAGGGCATAGATCAGGCTGCCTTCGATGCCGGTGGCGGTGATCACGCATTCACCGAGGCGCGGTACATCGTCATTCAGGCCGATGGCGATATTTTTCAGCGGGGCGCCGGCGAATTTGCTGACCATCAGATCGCTCCAGGCCGGCACTTCGAATCCGCAATTGCTCGGCTGCAAGGGCGCAAGGCCTACACCGCGCTGTTCCAGTGGCAGCATCCAGGCACCATCGGAGCCCAGGCGTGACCAACTGCCACCGCCCAGCGCCAGCAATGTCGCAGTGGGGCGCAGTGTTTTTTCTCCGTCCGCAGCGGCGACTAGCAAGCTGCCGTCGGGGTTCCAGCCCAGCCAGCGATGGCGGGTATGGATCATCACGCCGGCATCGCGCAGGCGTTTGAGCCAGGCGCGCAGCAGCGGGGCGGCTTTCATGTCGGTAGGAAATACCCGCCCGGAACTGCCGACAAAGGTCTCGATGCCCAATCCGTGAATCCATTGGCATAACTCGTTGGCGCCGAATGCCCGCAGCAGCGGGGCGATATTGGGCGCGCGCTCGCCGTAGCGGGACAGGAACGGCGAGAAGTCTTCCGAGTGGGTGATGTTCATGCCGCCGACACCGGCCAGCAGGAATTTCCTGCCCACCGAAGGCATGCCGTCATACAGGTCGACCTGGATCCCGGCCCGGCTCAACACCTCGGCCGCCATCAGGCCGGCTGGGCCGCCGCCGATGATGGCGACGTTTGGGATGGAAGGCTTGGGCGCTTGGGTCATGGTGAGCTATGTCTGGCGGATCAGGGCGGGCATTCTATCAGCTCGGTTCACTGGCCGAGGGGCATGGCGTGTGTGTCTACAACTTGAAAGTATCGACCACACTCCGGAGTCGTCCGACTTCAAAATCCAGTTCTCCACACGCCGTGAGGGTCGAGCACAAGTTGTCGGTGGCATGGCGATTCAACTGGCTGATCTCATGAACATCCCGAGTGAGCTGGTCGACAGCGCTGGTTTGTTCCTCGGTTGCAGCGGCGACCGTCAGGCACATCTCATCGATCTCGATGATGCGTGACACCACGGTCAGCAGGCTGTCCCCGGCCTGGGTCGCCACACGTACACTTTGGCTGCCGATTTCATGGCTGCGCAGCATGGTCTTGGCAGCCTGGGTAGCTCCCTCCTGCAGTGCCTCGATCACCGCCCTGATTTCTTCGGTCGCTGTCTGGGTGTGGTGGGCAAGGCTTCTGACCTCGTCCGCCACCACGGCAAACCCGCGCCCGGCCGCTCCGGCCCGGGCTGCCTCGATGGCAGCGTTCAAGGCCAGCAGGTTGGTTTTTCCGGAGATCGTCGAGATGACCTCCAGCACCTTGCCGATATTGGCGCTTTTGGCGTTGAGCTCTTCGATCTGTGCGCGGGTTTCTTCGATGTTTTCTTGCAGGCAACTCATCGCATTGACCGTGTTCTCGACGAGCATGCAGCTCGAATCGATCTGCGCCCTGGCGCTCGAGGCGCCTCTGGACGCCGCCGAGGCACTCGAGGCGATTTCTTGCGCCGACGCCCCAAGCTCCTCAATGGCCGCCGCCACGTTGCTGGTAAAGCCGGATTGGTGTTCCGACTTCCCAACCGAGGAGTTGGAGGCCGTCAGGACCTTGCGGGTGGCCTCTTTCAGGGAGTTCGTCGTTGATGAGACTTCGGTGATGGAGGCATGGATCCGGTCGCCGAAGCGATTGAAACTCACGGCCAGTTGGCCGAATTCATCATTCGACAGGATCGACAGGCGTCGGGTCAGGTCTCCGTCGCCCTGGGCGATATCTTCCATCGCGTGACTGATAAGGCGCAGGGGCTTCATCAACACGCGAATAAGCAGCCCGAGCAGCAACAGGGTGGCCAGACCGGCAACGATTGTGGTGATGATCGCCGAACTGCGGAACGCAGCAAGACTGGCCATGGCTGCCTGTTTGTCCAGGACGATGCCGATGTACCAGTCTTTCATCGGCAGGCCTTTGATCGCAGAGAACAGTGTGAATTTCACGCCATCGACCGTAGTGGCTTCCACCAATCGATCATTGAGCGTCGGGGTATTGCCCGGAAACAGATCGGACAGTGTCTTGCCGATCAGTGCCTTGTCGGGGTGAACCAGTATTTTGCCTTCCTTACTCACCAGAAAAGCGTATCCACTGCCCTCGAAGGCTTGCGCGTTGAGCGTTTGGGAAATCGTCTCGATGTTCAGACTGGCGCCCAGGACGCCGAGCGTTTGCTGCCCGGCGTGGAGGGCGACCGCCTGGGTGATAATCGGGTAGTCGATCCCGGCCCCTACGTAGGGTTCGGTCATTGCCACGCCATGGTCTACGGCGTCTATGTACCAGCGCCGTTGCCGACTGTCGTAATCGGCTGGCATCTCCCGCGGGGGATGGATCTGGAACCCACCGTCACGGGTGCCCACATAACCGGCGATAAACTGGCTCATGAGCACTTGGCTTTGCAACTTGTCGAGTATGTTTTGCGGCGAGGGATCGCGGCCGATGAGTTCGGCAAATCCCTTCAGCAGAATCAGTCTTCCGTCCAACCAGCTCTGGATATCATGTGCCATCGATGTCGAGAGCGATCGAGTGTGTTCCTCGATTTTTTTTACGTTGTCGTCACGCAACCGAACGTCATTCAATACGGTGAATGCGGAAAACACCGTCATGATAAGCAACGAAGCAATCAGTAGTATCTTCTGGTTAAACCTGAGATTTTTCATTGCGCTTTCTCTGAATAAGGATCGGTTGCGCAGGGACAAAGGTCGCCGTCAGCGAATTACCAAAGGGCTAATGTGTAACTGACGATCAGGCGGGTTTCATCCAGGTCATTGCTGAAGTTCGAACGAACCGTAGCGTTTCTGAGTTTGACCCCGAGGTTTTTCAGCGAACCGCTTTGGACCACGTAACCGATATCCGTATCGCGCTCCCACTCTTTGCCCGTATTACTGCCCCCGACCAACGCGTTGTCACCCTGGACATAACGACTCATGAACGTCAGCCCAGGAATGCCCAGCGCGGCGAAGTTGTAGTCATAACGCAGCTGCCAGGAGCGCTCTTGGGTGTTGGCAAAGTCATTGATCTGGACGAAGTTGACCAGGTATGGGTCGCTATTGGCAATGTACGGGAAGGGATCGTCACCGCTCATGCGTTGATAGGCGGCGGTGAACACGTTGGCGCCCAGAGTGTAGGCAACCAGTCCGTTCGCGGCGCGGTTATCGAGGGGGCGGAAGTTACCGTCATCGGTACTTTTCGAATAACGTAGATCGAACTTCAGCGACTGCTGCGCGGCAAGAGGGATTTCATAGACGACGCCGCCAAAGAACTGTCGATAGACATTTTCCAGATTGCCGTAGAACAGACTTGTGCTAAGGGCTTTGTTGAAACTGTAAGTACCGCCGGCAAAGCGGAAGTCATCACTGACACCGCCGATGCGGTTACCCGTGAAGTCCTGATAGTTCGAGGAACTGTTGAACTTGATTTGCTCCAGCTTGCCGCCTTGCAGGACCAACTGATCAATGTCCTTGGAGGTCAGTAGCGCGCCTTCGAAGGTGGAGGGCAACAGGCGTGTGTCATTGCTCGATACCACGGGCGTACGGAAGGCGAGTGAGCCAACCTTTAGAGCGGTTTCCGACACCTTCGCCTTGGCCGTCAACTCAAGTTTGGAATATTCGTCCTGTGAGCCGCGGCCGTTTTTCGAACTAAGGTCAGCCGGCAACAGGCCCGTGCCACCGGAACCATCACCGCCGTCAAGCTTGAGGCCGAGCATGCCAACCGCGTCGATGCCCAGGCCCACGGTGCCGGCGGTATAACCTGACTCGAATCGCAACATGGCGCCCTGGGCCCATTCTTTTGCCGAGTCCCGCTGGGCCGTGGGAGGACCGTTGCGAAAGTCACGATTGAAGTAGAAGTTACGCAGTTCCACACTGGCCTTACTGTCGGCAATAAAATCTGCAGATGCCGTAAAAGGGAAAATCAACGCGCAAGTACCCGCAATAGCCAAAGTCTTATTGATTGACATGCTCTTTATGCTCCAGATAACAGCAGATTTATGTGTTGGGTTTTATCGTTATTTTGATTGCAAAGTTACATCTACAGTTTTCTGCGGGCAGCACGCGGCAACCGGGTTATTACCCAGTTGCGCGTACTGACTGCGAAAAGAAAAGTTTTAAATCAGAGAGCTGTTTTGATGCGGCCAATGACGGAGCCGGCTTCAAAATAGTCGCCTGCCTGTTTGGCGATCTGCACCTGGCCTTCACAAGGTGCGAGGACCGAGGTTTCCATTTTCATGGCTTCTACAACCGCGATCACTTGCCCGGTGCTCACCGACTCGCCGTCTTCGACGACCCAGGTATGCAGATTACCCGCCACGGGCGTCAGTACCGCCTGCGGATCAGTGACCTCGGAGGGGGCCGTGTTTTCGCTGGCGGTACCCGCTGCATTCAGGCTGACGCCTCGCAGCAGCGCAGCCGGAAGGCCCAGTTCGTGGCGCTTGCCGTCGATCTCGACAAACGTGCGCAGGATGCCTGGGTCGGCCGATACCGCGGTACGTGGGGCGAGCGTGATCTGTTCGGCGAAATCGGTTTCGATCCAGCGCGTATGCACGGCGAATTTATCGGCACCGGTGAAGTCGTCATGGTCCATCACGGCCCGGTGGAACGGCAGCACCGAGGCAATGCCTTCAATGTTGAATTCCGCCAAGGCGCGTCGGGCGCGGACAATAGCCTGTTCGCGGGTGGCGCCGGTGACGATCAGTTTGGCCATCATCGAGTCGAAGGTGCTGGGCACTCGCGAGCCGCTTATCACGCCGCTGTCCAGGCGCACACCCGGGCCAGACGGTGGCAGGAAATCGGTGATCTGACCGGGGGTGGGCAGGAAGCCCTTGCCTGGGTCTTCTGCATTGATGCGAAATTCGAAGCTATGGCCACGTGGGGTCGGCGTCTCACTGAAGGACAACGGCAAACCGTCGGCGATCCGCAGTTGTTCGATCACCAGATCCACCCCAGTGGTCTCTTCGGTCACCGGGTGCTCGACCTGCAAGCGGGTATTGACCTCAAGGAACGACAGGGTGCCATCCTGGCTGAGCAGGAACTCCACCGTGCCGGCACCGACGTAGCCGGCTTTGGCGCAGATATCCTGAGCGGATTGATGAATACGCTGGCGCTGTTCGTCGCTGATAAAGGGCGCCGGCGCTTCCTCCACCAGCTTCTGATTGCGCCGCTGCAAGGAGCAGTCACGCGTGCCGACGACGACGACCTTGCCGTGTTTGTCGGCGAGGATCTGCGCTTCGATGTGCCGAGGACGGTCGAGGAACTGTTCGACATAGCACTCGCCACGACCAAAGGCCGCTTGCGCTTCGCGCACGGCGGAGGCGAACAATTCAGCCACTTCATCCATGCGCCAGGCGACTTTCATGCCGCGTCCACCGCCGCCAAAGGCAGCCTTGATGGCAATTGGCAGGCCGTGCTGTTCGGCAAAGGCCAATACTTCGGCGGCGCTTTCGACCGGGCCAGGCGTACCGGCTACCAGAGGCGCCCCGACCAGTTGGGCAATTTTTCGCGCCTCGACCTTGTCGCCGAGCACGTCGATGGTCTGCGGGTTGGGACCGATCCAGATCAACCCTGCGTCGATCACCGCCCGGGCGAAGTCGGCCCGTTCAGACAGAAAACCATAGCCGGGGTGCACGGCATCGGCGCCGCTGCGTTTGGCCACGGCAATCAATTTGCCGATATCCAGGTAGGTTTCGGCCGGGCGCTGGCCATTCAGTGAGTAGGCTTCGTCGGCCTGGCGCACGTGCAGGGCGTCGATGTCCGCGTCGGCATAGACCGCGACAGACTGCACGCCGTAGTCGCGGCAGGCGCGGGCGATGCGGACGGCAATTTCACCACGGTTGGCAATCAGTAATTTTTTCATGGAATTTTTTTCACATCGGCAGTTGAAGAAGCTTGTGTAACGGGTTGAATCTCTTTGAAGCCGTCCACAGGGTTGAAGCGAATCTGCGCATTGATAGGGATCTGGCCAGCCAGGTCGAGATGGTAGCTGGCGACTGCGGCGATCACTGGATAGCCACCGGTCAACGGGTGATCGGCGAGAAACAGAACCGGTTGGCCGCTGGCCGGGACCTGAATGGCGCCCACGGAGGTGCCTTCGCTGGGCAACTCATGGTGGTTGCTTCGCGCTAGCGGTATTTCACCGGCCAGACGAATACCGACGCGGTTGGACTGTGAGGTGACGCGCCAGAGCTGGCTGCTCAGACGCTGGATGGCGTCTTCGGTAAACCAGTCGGTACGCGGCCCCATTACCACGTCAAGGGTGACGATGTTGGCAGCAGTAGGCAGTTCAAAGGCTGGGGCTTCGTTCAGCGATACGCTGATTCCCGTTGTCAGTGTCGTAAAGCCCAATAGGTCGCCGGCGGCGAGCGCCGGGGGGCCGACCTGGGCCAGGGTGTCTGTGGACAGGCTGCCCAGCACCGGAGTGACGTCAAAGCCGCCGCGAATCGCCAGGTAGCTGCGCAGCCCCGCGAGGGGGGAACCCAGGCTGACGCGGTCACCCGCGTCCAGCTCGATGGGCTGGTAGTGACTTGCCTGCCATTGCAGGCCACTGGCGTTGGTGATTGTGACCGGGGTTTGCGCACCGGTGACGGCGATCACGGCACGGCCATGGCAAACGAAGCTCAGGCCGCCGAGTACCGATTCCACACAGGCCATGTCCGAGCGGTTGCCGACCGCGCGGTTGGCTGCCCGCAGCGCGCCCAGGTCCAGCGCGCCGGAACGGGATACGCCTTGGCCGGTCTGGCCGGGACGGCCCATATCCTGCAGTACGCTGTGCAAACCGGGGGTGATGATTTCCAGATAGGCGCCGCTGGGCGCGGCGGCACTTGCCGGTGCTGTGGGGGCGGGCAGACCACCCGCCGGGAGCGGGCCTGCATCGGTGAAGCGCACTTTATAGCCCGGACGCAGCAAGGCCGATTCAGCGCGGTTCAGGTCCCACATCTGCAAAGGCGTGACGCCGATGATCTGCCATCCGCCGGGGCTGGCTTGCGGATAAACACCGCTGAATTCCCCCGCCAGGGCAACCGCACCCGCGGGTATGCGGGTACGTGGAGTTTGTCGGCGAGGCACCTGGAAACCCGCACCGCCGGTGAGGTAGGCGAAGCCCGGCGCGAATCCGCAGAAGGCCACGCTGTAGTCATGGGCGGTGTGGCGTTGGACCACCTCGGCGCGGCTGATCCCCAGCAGCGTGGCGACCTCGTCGAGGTCTTCGCCATTGTAATGGACGGGAATTTCCACCCGGCGATGCTCGATCGCGCGGCGCTGGCTCAGGTCTTGGCTAGCGATACGATTGACGAGCGCCTGCTGCGCAATGGCGCTGGGGCGAAATTGGATCAGCAGCGTTCGTGCGGCAGGAATGATTTCCTCCACGCCAGAAATCGGCTCGGCCATCAGGGCGTCGAACAACGCCAGTGTCTCGTCGAGGTCTTTCAATTCGACGAGCAGGGCGTCCAGGTTGACCGGTAGAAAACGCACGGGAGACTCCTAGACCTGGTAGATGCTGTCAGGCACATCGGTGATGAACATATGGCCCGGCGAATGGGTGATGGCGAAGGGCACGCCCGAGGCCATGACCGCGGCCTGGGGAGTGACGCCGCAGGCCCAGAACACCGGGATCTCGCCGGGTTCGATGCGTACGGCATCGCCGAAGTCGGGGCGCCCCAGGTCCTGGATGCCGAGCAGCGCGGGTTCGCCGATGTGCACCGGGGCGCCATGGACTGAGGGATAGCGTCCGGAAATAGTGCTCGCCTCAGCCACGCGATCGGCGGGGATCGGTCGCATCGATACCACCATTTCACCCTGTAGACGTCCGGCCGGGCGGCAGGCACGGTTGGTCCGGTACATCGGTACGTTGCAACCATCGGTGATATGCCGCACTTCGATGCCGGCCTCTTGCAGGGCGGTTTCAAAGGTGAAGCTGCAGCCGATCAAAAAGGCCACCATGTCGTCGTGTTCAGCCCAGGCCTGAGTGGCATCGCTGACTTCCTCGGCCAGCTTTCCATCACGCCAGATGCGGTACAGCGGGATGTCAGTGCGCAGGTCCGCCCCTTCAGCCAGCAGCGTACTCGGGCTGCCGGCGTCGCTGACGTCAAGGATCGGGCAGGCTTTGGGATTGCGCTGGGCATACAGCAGGAAGTCGTACGCCCAGGCGCGCGGCAGGGCGATCAGGTTGGCCTGGGTCATGCCCGGCGCGATACCCGCCGTGGGGGCGACCCGGCCGTTACGGTAAGTGCTGCGTGCATCCCGGGCAGCGGCAATCGCCGCCTGGCGGGCGAGATCCAGGGCATTCATGGGCGTGCTCCGGCAAAGGGCTGCAAGGACATGTGCGCCTGTTCCAATACCCGGCGCAGCTCGCGGGCCATTTCCACCGCTGCGGGGCTGTCGCCATGGACACAGATCGAGTCGGCCTGGATTTTGGTCAGGCTGCCATCGATCGCTTCGAGGCAGCCGTCTTCAACGAGGCGCAGCATACGTTGGGCGACGAGCTTGGGATCGTGCAGCACCGCGCCTGGTTCGCGGCGAGAGACGAGGGTGCCCTGTGGCGTATAGGCACGGTCAGCGAACGCTTCGGCGACACACTGCAAACCCTCGTTACGGGCCAGTTCGATCAGGCTTGAGCCGGCCAGGGCAACCAATATGAGGTTGGAGTCGATCGCGCGGATGGCTTCGATCACGGCCAGCGCCTGACGGCGATCGTGAGCAATGGTGTTGTACAAGGCGCCATGGGGCTTCACATAGCGCACGCAGGTGCCGGCGGCCTTGGCCAGGCCTTGCAGCGCGCCGATCTGGTAGATCACGTCGGCAGTCAGCTCATCGCTGGCCACGTCCATGTTTCGGCGGCCAAAGCCCACTTTGTCCGGGTAAGCGACATGGGCACCAATGGTGACATTTTTGGCCACCGCCGCTTTCAGTGTCCGCAAGATGCCGGCCGGGTCGCCGGCGTGGAAACCGCAGGCGACATTGGCGCTGGTCACGACATCGAGCATCGCGGCATCGTCGCCCATGCGCCAGGCGCCAAAGCTTTCGCCCAGGTCGCTATTGATATCTATGGTTGGCATTCACGTGACTCCTTGTTCGTTATCGGGCTCAGGCAACGTTGAGGAAGGCGAAGATCGGCCCAACGGATTTGATTGCCATGTACCAGGTCAGCAGGCAGGTCAGGGCGCCCAGCACCAACAGCCAGCGTGGGTAATGGTAACCGCCCATGAGGTCGGACCGGCGCCAGCCGACGTAGATAAAGATGCTCAGGCCGATTGGCAGTATCAGGCCATTGAAACCGCCCGCGAAGAGCAGCAGTGCGGCGGGAGCCGTTCCCATCAGGGCAAAGATCAGCAGCGACAGAGCGATGAACACGGTGGTGGCGCGGTTGCGCCCCTGCTCAGTGATGTCCGGCTTGAACACGGTGATAAAGGAAATGGAGGTGTAAGCGGCGCCGATCACGCTGGTGATACTGGCGGCCCAGAGGATGAGACCGAAGACGCGCAGGCCGAACTGCCCGGCTGCTGCCTGGAAGGCTTGTGCGGCCGGATTGGCGCCCTGGCCCGAGGTGTCGATGACTACGCCGCTGGCAACGACGCCGAGGATGGCGAGAAACAGGATGTAGCGCATGAGGCCGGTGACCATGATGCCGCCCAAGGCTGCCTTGGTCACTGCCTGGAGGTTTTCTACCCCGGTAGTCCCGCGGTCCAGCAGTTTGTGAGCCCCCGCATAAGTGATGTAACCGCCGACCGTGCCGCCGACAATGGTGGTAATGGTGGCGAAGTTGATCTGGTCCGGAAGGACGGTTTGATAGAGGGCTTCGCCCAGTGGCGGGTTGGAAGCGAAGGCCACGAACAGGGTCAGGGCGATCATCACCAGTCCCAGCACGACGATCAGTCGGTCGACGGCCACTCCGGCGCGGTGGGAAAGGAAGATGCCGATAGCCAGCAAGGCGCTGAGACCGCCGCCCCATTTTGCATCAAGCCCCATCAACGCGTTCAGGCCCAGCCCGGCACCGGCGATGTTGCCGACGTTGAACACCAGCCCGCCGAAAATCACCAGCACCGCCAGCAGGTAACCACTGCCTGGAATCGCGTTGTTGGCCACGTCTGCGGCACGCATTCGGGTCAGGGTGACGATACGCCAGACGTTAAGTTGAACCACGAAGTCGATCAGAATCGACGCCAGGATACCGAACGCAAATGCCGCACCCATTTTGGCCGTGAACGTGGCGGTCTGGGTGATGAAGCCAGGGCCGATGGCGGACGTCGCCATCATGAAAATTGCTGCGATCAGGGAAGCGCGTCGCGTCTTTGTAAAATCTTGAGCGGTCTGTGTCACGGCTGTCTGTGTCACGGCATCAATTCCTACGGTGGGAGATATTTTTTTATTGAGCAACGAGCGTGCCAGGACTCAAACATCGGCCTAGAAGTGTTGATCTATAGCGTCTGAATTGTTCAACAATCAGTTTGGTGTAAGGCTACAATTCGCACCAAATTGTAACCTTGTCACTCGTGGGTGTTACTTAATGATGCAGGCGACACCCTTGCTCCTTGCCATGGGCGGGGCTCTCATGGAACATCAAAGTGACTTTCTCTTATTCTTATTCTGGATTGCACATGAACGACGTTTCACCTTCCCTTCCTCGCTCGCTGGGAGAATCCATTACCCAGGAGGTCCGCAGAATGCTGGTCGAAGGTGAACTGGTTCCGGGTCAACGATTGTCCGAAGCGGCCCTGGCCGAAAGCCTGCAGATTTCCCGCAACACCTTGAGGGAAGCGTTCAGGGTCCTGACCCGCGAGGGGTTGCTCAAACATGAGCCCAATCGCGGGGTGAGCGTGGCGGTGCCCGATATGGCGTCGATCATCGACATCTATCGTGTCCGTCGCTTTATCGAATGCAAGGCCATTGCCCAGGGTTACCCGCTGCATCCGGGAACGCTGCATATGCGTGAGGCGGTGGAGGCGGGCATGCGAGCGCGTGAAGTCAAGGACTGGAAGGCTGTCGGCACCGCCAACATGATGTTCCACAAGGCTATCGTCGAACTCGCCGACAGCCCGCGATTGGTGGTGTTCTACGGTCAGATATCAGCCGAGCTGCGGCTGGCATTCGGCCTGCTCAAAGATCCGGAGTTCCTGCATATGCCCTATGTCGATATGAACGTTTCAATCCTGCGTTGTATCGAAGAAGGGCGATCAGAGGAGGCAACCCGGCTGCTTGAAGCCTATCTGGTGCAGTCGGAGCGCACCGTTCTGGCCGCTTACGAACGCAGTCTGAACCGGTAGCACCCTACGAGCGCGACGAACTCCTCGCCAGCCAAGCCAAGCCTGTCGATAATTGATACCTGGCGCAGCCGCGTGGCTCACTCGATCAAGCTGGGCACGGCGCCTGCGTCTCCCACCTTGATCCCGGCAGCGGCCGTGGGCCGTTTATTTGGGCGTGGCGATTTCGCTTGAGTAGGCGTTGGGGCATGGAGAGGAAGCAAATGGAGCCGATACTGGAACTGCAAAGCGCGCGGTTGATACTGCGCCAGTGGCGCGACGCGGACTTGCCGGAGTTTGCCGCCATGTCTGCCGATGCGCAGGTGATGCGTTATTTTCCGGCGCCCCTGAGCCGCCTGGAAAGCGCCGCACTGATCGGGCGCGTGCGGGGGCATTTTGCCGAGCATGGCTTTGGTTTGTGGGCCCTGCAGCGCAAGGACACCGGGGCCTTTATCGGCTTTACCGGCCTGGGCGTGGTCGGGTTCGACGCGCACTTCACTCCGGCGATCGAGATCGGCTGGCGTCTGGCCCGTGAGCATTGGGGCCTGGGTTATGCCAGCGAAGCCGCATGGACGGCCCTGCGGTGTGCGTTTGATCGCCTGGGGCTGGATGAGGTGGTGGCGTTCGCCGCCGTCGATAACCTGCCATCGCAGAAAGTCATGCAAGCCATCGGCATGCATCATGACCCGGCCGATGACTTTGAACACCCAAAGCTCGCCGTCGGTCATCCATTGCGTCAACATGTGCTCTATCGTATCAACCGTGAACAGTGGCTACAGACCCTGCACGGTTAGCCGACACGGACGTTTACAATGCCCGCCACAATGGCCCGGGCCAACAATCGATCCACCGTCGCAGCACCGACTGCGCGGTTGAGCTGTGTGAGGAAAGTCTGAATGAGCCACGTGTTGGAAGATCTGGTCGACCTGCTGACCCTGGAACCCATCGAAGAGAACCTGTTTCGCGGTCGCAGCCAGGACCTGGGGTTTCGCCAGTTGTTCGGCGGCCAGGTGCTTGGCCAGTCACTGTCGGCGGCCAGCCAGACCGTGGAAGAGGCCCGTCATGTGCATTCGATGCACGGTTATTTCCTGCGTCCGGGCGATGCGGCCTTGCCGGTGGTCTACCAGGTGGACCGGGTGCGTGACGGCGGCAGTTTCAGCACCCGCCGGGTCACGGCGATCCAGAAGGGCAACCCGATTTTCACGTGCAGCGCTTCGTTTCAATACGACGAGCAGGGTTTTGAGCACCAGAACTCCATGCCCCAGGTGGTCGGGCCGGAGAACCTGCCTTCGGAGCTGGAACTGACCCAGCAGCGGGCGCACCTGCTGCCCGAGCACATGCGGGAAAAACTGCTGTGCCCCAAACCGATCGAGGTGCGCCCGGTCACCGAGAAAGATCCCTACAATCCGCAGCCGGCCGATCCGGTCAAGTACGTGTGGTTCCGGGCCGATGGTGCCCTGGCGGACTCACCGGCCCTGCATAAATACCTGCTGGCCTACGCCTCGGATTTCGGTCTGTTGACCACCTCGATGCTGCCCCACGGCAAATCGGTTTGGCAAAAGGACATGCAGGTCGCCAGCCTCGACCACGCCTTGTGGTTCCACGCCGACCTGCGTGCCGATGACTGGTTGCTCTATGCGATGGACAGCCCGTGGGCCGGCAACTCCCGTGGGTTCTCTCGTGGCAGCGTGTTCAATCGCGCCGGACAACTGGTGGCGTCGGTGACCCAGGAAGGCCTGATTCGCCACCGCAAGGACTGGGCATGAGTCTGGCGGATGTGCGGCACTGGGTGTTCGACATGGACGGTACGCTGACCATCGCCGTGCATGATTTTGCGGCGATTCGCGTGGCCCTGGCGATCCCGGCCGAAGACGACATTCTGACCCACCTGGCGGCATTGCCGGCCGACGAAGCCGCAGCCAAGCATGCCTGGTTGCTGGAACACGAGCGGGACCTGGCGCTGGGCTCCCGGCCTGCGCCGGGAGCGGTCGAGCTGGTACGCGAGCTGGCGCAGCGGGGTTACCGCCTGGGGATCCTGACGCGCAACGCCCGCGAACTGGCCCACGTGACCCTGCAAGCTATCGGTCTGGCGGACTGTTTCGCCGTGGAAGATGTGCTGGGCCGCGACGAAGCGCCGCCCAAGCCCCATCCCGGCGGCCTGTTGAAACTGGCCGAGGCCTGGAGTGTGGCGCCTGAGGCGATGGTGATGGTGGGTGACTACCGTTTCGACCTGGACTGCGGCCGTGCGGCGGGTGCGCGGACGGTGCTGGTGAACCTGCCGGACAATCCTTGGCCGGAGCTGGCGGACTGGCATGCGCGTGATTGCGGGGAGTTGCGGCGGATGCTGTCGGCTTGAAAGAGGGTTGGCTGATAGATAGCTATCGCGAGCAGGCTCGCTCCCACAGTAGATCTGCGGTGGACCCACTTTTGATCGACACCGATCCCCTTGTGGGAGCGAGCCTGCTCGCGATGAGGCCCTGTCTACTCCTACAGAACTCACTGACCAAACAGCGCCTTCTGCCCCTCAGCCGAATTGAACATCCCATCCCCGTTATGCCCCACCCCCGGCACTTCGATCAGCCGCTGGCTCAGCCCCTCGGGATGACGCCGGGTCAGGTAGTCGAAAAAGAACTGCCCGCGCAGTAACCGATACGGCCCTTGGGTCTGCGCTTCACAGCCTTTATCCAGCGCAGGGTGCTCAGGGTCGATGTCTTGTTGCCCAAGCAGATAAACGATGTCGCGTTTGATGTAGTTGTCTTCCAGTTGAGCGGGGGGTTGCCCGGCGGCATAGGCGGGCAAGTTCTGCAGGCCGTACTTCCAATGGTTGAAGCCGGGACAACCGGCCGGGTCGAAGGCCATGGGGCGCTGCGCATCGAAATAGGCATAGGAGGACGGGTTGGCGATGACGAATCTGGGGGCGATCCGGGTTTGACCGCGAGCGAGCAGGGCGTAGCGCTGCGCGACCTGCGCGCCGCCGGAATGGCCCGCGATGACGATCTCTTTCACCTCGGGAAACTGCTGCCGGTCACTGACCCGGGCGACGATGTCGTCGATGACTTGAAAGGAACTGACCGCCTTGGGCCCCGTGGATAAGCCGCCGGCCATCCAGTCGTTGCCTTGCCAGCGCAACAGGTCATTGGGCAACTGATGGCGGGCAACGTCATGTTCGTTGAGAAACTGCGGGGCGATGATCAGGGTCGTGGTCAGTTGACCGGCGTGTGCGGCGGCCTTTTCGGCGCTGTGCAGATAGGTCTGGGCGTTGCGCAGCCGGCCATGGAGGATGATCAACACGCGCTGGATAGACGCCGGGGGTGGACTCACGCCGACGACCATGGCGCCGCCCTTGAGCTGCAGTCGCCCTTGAGCGACCACGCCCACGCCCTGTTCGTCTGCCTGGGTAAAAGTGCAGCACAGCAGCAGGCTGAGGAGGGCGCCCCACTTCATTACAGATTTTTTGCCGCGAAGGTGTCGCATTGGCTGACCTGACCCTGGGCAAACCCGGTCTTGAACCAGCGAACCCGTTGCGCCGAGGTGCCGTGGGTGAAGGAGTCCGGCACTACCCGGCCCTGGCCCTGCTGCTGAAGGCGGTCATCACCGATGGCGTTGGCGGCGGTCAAGGCCTCTTCAATGTCCCCCGGCTCCAGCCAGTTCAGGCGCTTCTGTGCATGGTTGGCCCAGACGCCCGCCAGGCAGTCGGCCTGTAATTCCTGACGGACCAGCAGACCACCATCGCCTTCCATCTGGCGGCCCTGATGGCGAGCTTCCTGGATTTTTGCCGACACCCCGAGCAGGGTCTGAACGTGATGCCCGACCTCATGGGCGATGACGTAGGCCTGGGCGAAATCCCCAGCGGCGGAGAACCGTTGGGACATTTCCTGGAAGAAACTCATGTCCAGGTAGACCTGTTTATCGGCCGGGCAATAGAACGGGCCGGTGGCTGATGAAGCGAGGCCGCAGGCCGAGTTGACCCGACCGCTGAACAGCACCAGTTTGGGTTGCTGGTACTGGCGCCCGGCCTGCTGGAAGACCTGGCCCCAGGTGTCTTCGGTATCACCCAGGATTGAGCGCACGAACTCGGCCTGTTCATCGTTCGCGGGCGGCGCCTGCCGGGTTTGGGAGGAGGGGGCCGAGGTCTGGTCCATCTGCCCGGCCAGTTGCCCGAGAATCTGCATGGGGTCCTGGCCGGTGATCCAGCCGATACCGACGATCAGGACAATGGCCGTCAGGCTCAGCCCCTTGCCGCCACCGAAACGCATCCCACCACCGCCGCCACCGTCACCGCGGGCGTCCACCACGTTGTCACTGCGGCGACCTTTTTTCCATAACATGTGGGAAATCCTCTGATTGACCGTGTGAAGAGTGTTGCCGCTGAGTGGGGTTGCCGCCAGTTCACGGACAGACATTCGCAGTGAGTCTAGCGTTTGAAGGCGCAGGCTGTACGCCTGAGCTCTCAGGCAATCGCCACGGGTTTTGGTTCATCCGTCAACAATGAATGTCGGGTTCCAGAATTTGCATTACACTTCGCATATTTTGGAATCAGCCTCTCTCCTCTGGATTTTTCATGGCCGGCAGTCAAATCGAACGGGTTTTCAATGTGCTGGAAAGTCTCGCCAGCGATCCCCACGGCTGGGCTCTGCAAGGGTTGGCCGAACAATTACAGATTCCCAAGAGCGCCACGCACCGCCTGCTTGCTGAACTGACGCGCCTGGGTTACGTGCGCCAGAATCCCGAGAACCTGCGTTATCACTTGTCGACCCGCCTGGTCGCCCTGGGCTTTCGCTACCTGTCGCGCAGTGGTGCCGACATCGTGCAGCCGGTGCTCGATCGTCTGGCTCGGGAAAGCGGTGAACTGGTACGCCTGGGTGTGATCGAGGGTGATCGCCAGACCTGGATTGCCAAGTCCCAGGGCGCTCGCTCCGGGTTGCGCTACGACCCTGACATGGGCCGCGAGACGCCATTGGTCTATACCGCGTCGGGCCATGCCTGGCTGGCGTGCATGAGCGATGCCGAGGCGCTGTCGCTGGTGGACCGCCAGGCCCTGAAAATGCCGGCGGACGTGGGCCCCAACGCGCCGCGTGACAGCGTTGAACTGCTTCAATACCTGCGTCAGGCCCGGGAGCAGGGCTATGCCTGTGTCGAGGAAAGTTCGGCGGTCGGCACCTCAGCCATTGCGGCCGTGGTGCGTCATCCGCTGGATGGCCGGGTCTTGGGCGTGCTCAGCATCGCCGGACCCACCGCCCGGATGACGCGATTGAGGCTGCATGAGCTGGCGCCGACCTTGCTTGCGTTTACCGAGGAATTGTCACACGCCAGCCAGGCATCGGAGTTGTTCAGCTGAATCGCCGTCGCAGACATCGGCTCCCTACATCAAGCAACACAGGATTCCTACATGACCGTCAGCACTCCGCTTTCCGGCGTCAATCAGGCCTTCAAGGGCATCCTGTTGATACTCTGCGCGACGTTCCTGTTCTCCAGCCATGACGCCTTGTCCAAATACCTTTCAGGGTTCTATCCGATCATCATGGTGGTGTGGGCGCGTTATGTGGTGCACACGCTGTTGATGGCCGGGATTTTCCTGCCGCGTTCGGGGCTGCGGGTGCTGCGTACCAAGCGTCCGTTATGGCAGTTGGCGCGTGCGTTGTGTCTGTTGGGCACCAGCCTGTTCTTCACCACGGCGCTGCTATACATTCCTTTGGCGGAGGCGACCGCGGTCAACTTCCTGGCGCCCGTGCTGGTCACTGCATTGTCGGTGCCTTTGCTGGGCGAACACGTGACACGCGGCCAGTGGATCGCGGTGATCTTCGGCTTTATCGGGGTGTTGATCATTGTCCATCCGGGCGGTGACCTGTTCACGCCAGCGGTGTTATTGCCGTTCTGTTCGGCGCTGTTTTTCTGTTTCTATCAATTGCTCACTCGCAAGCTCAGTGAGATTGATAGCCCGACCACCAGCAACTTCTTCGCCGGCTTGTGCAATACGTTGGTGATGAGCGCCCTGGTGCCGTTCTTCTGGCAGGTGCCAAGCCTGGTGCATGGGGCAATGATGCTTGCGTTGGGAGCGTGTGGGATGACGGCGCACCTGATGCTGACCCAGGCCTTCCGCTTCGCCGCCCCGGCGCTGTTGGCACCGTTCGGGTATTGCCAGATCGTATTTGCCGGCCTGCTGGGCTGGTTGCTGTTCAGCCATACGCCGACGTTGACCACGGTGTTCGGCATCGTGCTGATCTGCCTCAGCGGGCTGGCGGCGGCGTGGCAACAGCGGCGGAGCTAACGCGCACCGTGGTGGGATCGATTGTGGGAGCAAGGCTTGCCCGCGATGAAGACGATACGGTCCTGAGTGAACCGAGGTGCCTGCATCGGGGGTAAGCCGTGCTCCCACATGGGGATGAATCCCGGGCTGACTGGTATCAGCTTTCCAGCGTCGGCACCTTGCGCGGTGCCATGAAGTACAACCAGATCAGGGCAATGAAGTACATCGCCGGGATCAGGGTGAACAGTACGGTGTAGTTGTTGTGGGTCACCGTGAGGATGTGGCCCACCAACTGGGTCATGAACATCCCGCCGACGGCGGCGCACATGCCGCCAAAGCCGAACACCGTGCTCATCATGTGCTTGGGCGTGTAGTCCATCACGAGGCTCCAGATGTTGGCGGTCCAGGCCTGGTGCGCGCCGATGGCCAGGGAGATGGCAAACACCGCCATCCACAGGCTGCTGGAACCGGCGGCCAGGATCACGCCGATGATGCAGCAGGCGAACAGCAACATGGAAATCAGCCGCGCCTTGATCGGGTTCAGACCGCGACCGATCAGGAATGAAGACAGAATCCCGCCGCCCACGCTGCCGAAATCGGCGGTGAGGTAAATGATGATCAGCGGGATGCCCATCTGGGTCACGTTGATGCCCAGGTTGTATTGCTGGTTCAGGAACGGCGGCAACCAGTAGAGGTAGAACCAGAACACCGGTGCGGTGATCGAGTAGGCCAGGGCGAACGCCCAGGTGCCGCGCATGCGCAGGATACGGGAGAAGGGCACGCGGACCTGATCGGGTTCGTCCTGGGCCTGGATGTAGTCCAGTTCCGCCTGTTTGACGCTGGGATGATCCTCCGGGTTGAAGTATTTCAGGCCCCAGAACACCAGCCAGATCCCGCCCAGCGCGGCCATGCACAGGAACGCAGCCTGCCAGCCCCACACCTGCAGGACCAGCGGCAGCAGCATTGGCGTGAACATCGCGCCAACGTTGGTTCCGGCGTTGAAAATACCGGTCGCCACGGCCCGTTCACCGGCCGGGAACCATAGCCGTGTGGTCTTCACGCAGGCCGGGTAGTTGGCGGCTTCGGTCAGGCCCAGGATGAATCGGCAGACCATGAAGCCCACCGCCGACGTGGCCAGGCCATGGGCGCCGGTCGCCAGGCTCCAGAGCAGTACGGCGCAGAAGAACACACGCTTGACGCCGATCCGGTCGATCAGTCGGCCTTGCAGCACGAAACCGATGGCATAACCAACCTGGAACCAGAAGTTGATGTTGGCGTAATCCATCGCCGTCCAGCTCATTTCCTTGGCGAGAATGGGCTGCATCACGCCCAGTGCGGCGCGGTCGATGTAGTTCAGGGTGGTGGCGAAAAACACCAGGGCGAGCATGCCCCAACGGGTTTTGCCCACGGCCAGGGCGCCGCGGATCTTGTCACCGACGCCAGCGGTTGTGGCACCCAGGACGGGGGGCAGGCGGGAGCTTTGGGAGGGAATCATAGCGTGTACCCGTTTTTGAAATTCTTATGGTGTGGTCTTGGGTCTGTTCAAAGGTGCCGACGATCAGGGCGGCCTCAATGAGGGGCCGATGGTGCGCAGTGAGCAAAAAACCGTCAATTCGTTGATCGGGCATTGTGTTCGATAATCGCCCAAAAAACTAACCGGATGGTACATATTAAATTGCTGAAACAAACCTCCAGCTCAATAATCGGCTCACTCTTTCAAAAGCGGCACACCTGTGTGTAGCCGATGCCTGTCCCGGGAGCCGAAGCCATGCAGCGTTCCATTGCCACCGTGTCCTTGAGCGGTACCCTGCCGGAGAAACTTGAAGCCATTGCCGCCGCCGGTTTCGACGGCGTGGAGATCTTCGAGAACGACCTTCTCTATTACGATGGCAGCCCTCGGGAAATCAGGCAGATGTGCGCCGACCTGGGCATCGACATCACGCTTTTCCAACCGTTTCGGGATTTTGAAGGTTGCCGTCGCGAACGCCTTGCGCGCAATCTGGAGCGGGCCGAGCGCAAGTTCGACCTGATGCAGGAGCTGGGCACCGACCTGGTGCTGGTGTGCAGTAATGCCTCGGCCGACAGCCTGGGTGATGAGCAGATTTTGGTGGATGACCTGCGATTGCTGGCCGAACGAGCCGGGGCGCGAGGCTTGCGCATCGGTTACGAGGCGCTGGCCTGGGGCCGGCACGTCAATACTTATCAACAGGTCTGGAACATCGTGCGTCAGGCCGACCACCCCAGTCTGGGGGTGTTGCTCGACAGCTTCCATACCTTGTCCCTCAAGGGCGATCCGAGTGCGATTGCCCAGATCCCCGGTGACAAGATTTTCTTCGTGCAAATGGCTGATGCGCCGATCCTGGCGATGGATGTCCTGGAATGGAGTCGGCATTTCCGTTGCTTCCCAGGCCAGGGCGAGTTCGATCTACCGGGCTTCCTGGCACCGATCATCAAGAGTGGCTACACCGGGCCATTGTCGCTGGAGATTTTCAACGACGGTTTCCGCGCCGCGCCACCACGGGCCAATGCCGCCGACGGCCTGCGTTCGTTGCTGTACCTGGAGGAGAAGACCCGCCAGCGGCTGGCCGAAGAGGCCGAACCGGCAAGCCATGCTGACATCCTGTTCGCCACGCCACCGGCCAGCGAATACAACGGTATCGAATTCCTTGAGTTTGCCGTGGACGACAGTCTTGGCGCGAAGCTGTCCCATTGGCTGGAACGGTTGGGGTTCGTCAAGGCCGGCCAGCATCGCTCCAAGAACGTGAGCCTGCTGCGCCAGGGCGACATCAACCTGATCCTCAATTGCGAACCCTATTCGTTTGCCCACAGCTTTTTCGAAGCTCACGGGCCATCGCTGTGCGCCACCGCCGTGCGGGTCAAAAACAGCGCCAGCGCCCTGGAGCGGGCCGTGGCCTACAAGGGCCAGCCTTATCGCGGCCTGGTGGGGCCCAACGAGTTGGAGTTGGCGGCGGTGCGTGCACCGGACGGCAGCCTGATTTACCTGGTGGATCAGGACGCCGACGTCTACGGCACCGATTTCAACCTGCAACCGGGCGCTGTCATCGGTGCCGGACTCAAGCGCATCGACCACATGGCAATGGCGCTGCCGGCCGATAGCCTCGACAGCTGGGTGCTGTTCTACAAGAGCCTGCTGGATTTCGAAGCCGACGACGAAGTGGTGCTGCCCGACCCGTATGGCCTGGTAAAGAGTCGCGCCCTGCGTAGCCGTTGCAGTTCGATCCGCTTACCGCTCAATATTTCCGAGAACCGTAACACCGCGATCTCCCATGCGCTGTCCAGTTATCGCGGCTCCGGCGTGCACCACATCGCCTTCGACTGCGATGACATCTTTGCCCAGGTCAGCCGCGCCAAAGAGGCCGGTGTGCCGCTGCTGGACATTCCGCTCAACTATTACGATGACCTCGCGGCGCGTTTCGATTTCGATGATGAGTTTCTCAGCGAGCTGGCTTATTTCAACGTGTTGTACGACCGAGATGCCCAGGGCGGTGAATTGTTTCACGTCTACACCGAGCCGTTCGAAGGGCGCTTCTTCTTTGAAATCATCCAGCGCAAGAACGGCTATGCCGGCTACGGCGCCGCCAATGTCGCGGTAAGGCTGGCAGCCATGGCCAAGTCCCGCAGCGGTGGCTTGCGGCACGCCAAGTTGTAGGCAAATCGTAAACGCGGCGGTAAAGGGGCAACCCCGTGGCTTGGCTTGACTGCGCGGTGCGGCCCATAATCGCCAACCTGTGCAGTGATGGCCGTGAGCCCCGCAATGACTACGAATTCAGAGCTTTCCGCAGACCTCGACGAACCTGTCGTCGAGCCGCGCAAGAGTCGCAAGAACAACCCGGAGAAAACCCGGGAAAACATTCTTCAGGAAGCCATCGTCGAGTTCGTCCAGCAGGGCCTGTCCGGCGCTCGGGTCGACGCCATTGCTGAGCGCATCCACACCTCCAAGCGCATGATCTACTACTACTTCGGCAGCAAGGAGCAGTTGTACGTCGAGGTGCTGGAAAAACTCTACGGCGATATCCGCAACACTGAGAGCCGCCTGCACTTGGCGGAACTGGCCCCGGTCGATGCGATCCGGCGCCTGGTGGAATTCACCTTCGACCACCATGACCGCAATGTGGATTTCGTGCGCATCGTCTGCATCGAAAACATTCACAACGCCGAGTACGTCAAGCAATCGGGCGCCATCAAGGCAATGACCAATACCATCCTTGATTCCCTGGGCGTGATCCTGCGCCGAGGTGCCGAAGAGGGGGTGTTCCGCGCCGGCCTGGAACCGCTGGATGTGCATCTGCTGATCAGTTCGTTCTGCTTTTACCGCGTGTCCAACCGCCACACATTCGGTGAGATTTTTCAGATCGATTTGCCGGACGAAGCGATCAAGCAGCGTCATCGCCAGATGATTTGTGAGTCGGTGTTGCGGTATCTGCAGGCCTGACCTTGAAACCTTTGTGGGAGCGAGCCTGCTCGCGATAGCGGTGAATCAGTCAGTGTTGATGTGGCTGACATACCGCTATCGCGAGCAGGCTCGCTCCCACAAGGGTGGTTTCAGTGATTCATGCTCTGGAAATGCTCCAGCATCCGCTGCGCATCCGGCGCTACGCCGCTGAACAGCTCGAACGCCTTCACCGCCTGGAACACGGCCATGTTGCCGCCATCCAGCGTGCGGCAACCCAGGGCGCGGGCGTTGCGCAGCAGTTCGGTTTCCAGGGGGAAGTAGACAATTTCCGCGACCCACAATTGGCCCCGCAGCAGCTCCACCGGCACCGGCATGCCCGGCAGTTTCGCCATGCCCATGGGCGTGGTATTCACCAGGCCGTCCGCCTCGGCCATCGCTGTAGGCAAATCATGTCCGGCCCGGGCGCGGCCAGGACCGAAGTGTTGATTCAGGTTGTTTGCCAGTGCTTCGGCACGGCTGACTTCAACATCAAAAATGCTCAGCGTCTGTATGCCTTCTGCCAACAGCGCGTGGGCCACCGCCGCGCCTGCGCCGCCGGCACCCATCTGGACCACGTGCTTGCGCGCCACTTCACCCAGGCCGCGGCGAAACCCTTCGGCGAACCCCAGGCAGTCGGTGTTGTGGCCGATGCGTTTGCCCTCCTTGAACACCACGGTATTCACCGCGCCAATGCCCCTGGCCTCGGGCGACAGCTCGTCGAGCAACGGGATGATCGCCTGTTTGCAGGGAAAGGTGATGTTCAGGCCGGTGAAGTTCATGCGCTCGGCGGCCTTGAGCAAATCGGGCAGGGCGCCGCTGTCGAGTCCCAGGGCGTCCAGGTCGATCAGTCGATAGAGGTAACGCATGCCCTGGGCATCGCCCTCGCGCTCATGGAGCGCAGGGGTGCGCGAAGCCTGGATGCCCGCACCAATCAGGCCGGCAAGCACGGTGATATTCGACATGCTCATCAACCCTTCAACCGCTGACTGAAATGCTCCAGCGCCAGGCGATAACCATGGCTGCCAAACCCGCACATCACACCGATGGCGACCGATGAAACAAAGGAGTGATGACGGAACGTTTCGCGGGCGTGAACGTTGGACAGGTGCACCTCGATCACCGGGACTTCGCTGGCGACCAGCGCATCACGGATCGCTACCGAGGTGTGGGTCCAGGCTGCCGGGTTGATGACGATGCCGGCACACCGACCGCGGGCGCCATGCACCCAGTCGAGCAATTCGCCTTCCTGATTGGTCTGGCGAAACTCTACCGCCAGGCCGAATTCTTCAGCGGCGCGGCCGCACAGTGCGGAGATGTCCGCCAGGGTTTCGTGGCCATAAGTCGCCAGCTCGCGGGTACCGAGCAGGTTCAGGTTCGGGCCGTTGAGCACCAGAACGATCGGAGGCATCGCAATTTCTCCACAATTTTTATTGTTGGTGTCGGCGGATTTCAGCCGGTGGAGATAAATTGTACTAGATGGTTAATTTGGTCAAACAAAGCCGATGGCATCGGGCAATAAGTGTTCGATGATCGAACATGATCTTGGTCGGGAGGTGAGGGAGGGCACTGGTGGCGAGGGGATTTATCTGTGGGAGCAAGGCTTGCCCGCGATACAGGCGGCTCAAATTCTGAACGACCGCATTGCCTGTATCGCGGGCAAGCCTTGCTCCCATATAGCTTTGCCCTGTCCAGCCCCGCAGCGTTTAGCGCCGCGTCAACAACACCCCGGATTCCATGTGATGGGTCCAAGGGAATTGATCGAACATCGCGCAGCGCGTGATGCGGTGGGTGTCGTGCAGTTGCGCGATGTTGGCGGCGAGGGTTTCCGGGTTGCACGAGATGTAGAGGATGTTCTCGAAACGCCGGGTCAGTTCGCAGGTGTCCGGGTCCATGCCGGCGCGGGGCGGGTCGACGAAGACGCTGCCGAATGCGTAGCTCTTGAGGTCGATGCCGTGCAAGCGACGGAACGGGCGGACTTCGTTCAGGGCTTCGGTCAGTTCTTCAGCGGACAGGCGCACCAGAGTCACGTTATCCACAGCGTTTCCGCTGAGGTTGCTCAGCGCGGCGTTCACCGACGTCTTGCTGATTTCGGTCGCCAGCACTTTGCGCACGCGGGTGGCCAAAGGCAGGGTGAAGTTGCCGTTGCCGCAGTACAACTCCAGCAGGTCGTCGCTGCGATCGCCCAAGGCCTCGTAGGCCCAGTTGAGCATCTTCTGGTTCACGGTGCCGTTGGGCTGGGTGAAGGCGCCTTCAGGTTGGCGATAGCTGAAAGTGCGGCCACCGACGTCGAGTTTCTCCACCACGTAATCATGGCCGATCACTTCCCGTTTGCCTTTGGAGCGCCCGATGATACTCACACCGAGGTCGCTCGCCAGTTTCGTGGCCGCTGCGTGCCAGTGCTCATCCAGCGGGCGGTGGTAACACAGGGTGATCATCGCATCGCCGGCCAGGGTGGTCAGGAACTCCACCTGGAACAGCTTATGACTCAGCGGCGCGCTGGCTTGCCAGGCCGCCTTGAGTTGCGGCATCAACTGGTTGATGCGCAGGCTGGCGATGGGAAACTGCTCGATGAGGATCGGCGTGCGCTTGTCGTCTTGGGAGAACATCGCGTAATGCCGTTCGCCGGCCTCGCGCCACAGGCGGAATTCGGCCCGCAGGCGGAAGTGCTCCAGCGGTGAGTCGAACACCGCTGGCTCCGGCGCATCGAACGGGGCCAGCAGGTCACGCAAGCGGCTGACCTTGTCCTGGAGCTGAGTGGCGTAGGCCTGGGAGTCAAAAGTCATGCGTTGAACCAACCCAACTTGATCACGAACAGAATCGACAGGATGACCAGCGCCGGGTTCAGCTCACGGCCACGGCCAGACACCAGTTTGATGGCGGTCCAGGCGATGAAGCCGAAGGCAATGCCGTTGGCGATGGAATAGGTGAACGGCATCGCCAGCGCGGTAATCACCACGGGAGCGGCCACGGTGATGTCGTCCCAGTCGATTTCCGCCAGGCCTGAGGTCATCAGCACGGCGACGAACAACAGCGCCGGTGCGGTGGCGAAGGCCGGGACACTGGAGGCCAGTGGCGAAAAGAACAACGCCAGCAGAAACAGGATCGCCACGACGATGGCGGTCAGGCCGGTGCGGCCGCCGGCGCTGACGCCCGCCGCCGACTCGATGTAGCTGGTGGTGGTGGAGGTGCCCAGCAGCGAACCGGCCATGGCGGCGGTGCTGTCGGCGATCAGTGCCCGCCCCATCTTCGGCATGTGGCCGTCCTTGCCCATCAGTCCGGCGCGCTTGGCGACGCCGATCAGGGTGCCGGAATTGTCGAACAGGTCGACGAACAGGAAGGCGAAAATCACGCTCACCAGACCGATGTCCAGGGCGCCCTTGATGTCCAGTTGCAGGAAGGTCGGCGCCAGGGACGGCGGCATCGACATCACGCCGCCGAACGGGGTGAAGCCCATCAGGATCGAAACGATGGTGACTGCCAGGATGCCGATGAGCACGGCACCGCGCACTTTCAGCGCTTCGAGGGCGACGATCAGGACGAAGCCGAGGGTAGCGAGGATCGGCGCGGGTTGTTTCAAATCACCGAGGCCGACCATGGTTGCCGGGTTTTTCACCACGATGCCGGCGTTATTCAGGGCGATCAGCGCCAGGAACAGGCCGATACCGGCGGCGATGGCCGAGCGCAGGGGCAGCGGGATGCTGTTGATGATCCACTCGCGGATACGAAAGATCGACAGCAGGAAGAACAACACGGCGGAAATGAACACCGCACCCAGCGCCACCTGCCAGGTATGGCCCATGTGCAGGACCACGGTGTAGGTGAAAAACGCATTCAGGCCCATGCCCGGCGCGAGGGCGATCGGGTAGTTGGCGATCAGGCCCATGGTGGTGGAGCCGATGGCCGCCGCCAGGCAGGTGGCGACGAACAACGCACCTTTGTCCATGCCGGTTTCGCCGAGGATGCTCGGGTTGACGAACAGAATGTAGGCCATGGCCAGGAAGGTGGTGACGCCCGCCAGAATCTCGGTTCGCACGTTGGTGTTGTGTGCCTTGAGTTGAAACAGCCTTTCCAGCATGTCTGCTCCCCGTGGCGCGCCGGGCGCCGTGAATGTATCGACCTCAACAGCAAAGCACAGACCGCCAGGGGCGCTCGGGAATTTTCTGTGGGTCGGAAAAAGCCGCGCATCATACCAGCAGCGTGGCGCTGTGGCTGCGATCGTCGTCGATGTTTTGCCCAAGCGCCAAGTCGGCCATACTGCGCGCGGTTCCGGGAGGTCTTTATGCATCGTATGAAAAAACACCTATTGGTCGCATGGGGGTGTGCGCTGGGCCTGGGGTTACCCGGGCAGGCCGTCAATGCCGCTTCGGCGCCGCCCCTGAGCGAGGTCAAGGTGCTCAAGGTCGAGTCGCCCGCCTGCGGCTTCGAGGACATCGCCCAAGGGCAAGAACAGACCCGTTGCAATCACAGCGGCCCGAGTATCAAGGTCTATGTGCTGGAGGTGGGGTATGGCCGTCAGCCTCACGTCACGCTGGACGGCTTTGAAGTCGATGGCACCCGCTCGCCGGTCTGTGCGTTCAGCAATGGCAACCTGAATGATTGTTCCGTGCGGAGCAAAACGGTTGGCTATTTGTATGTCTTCGATCTGAAGGGCAAGCAGGAAGGCACCTTCAGCTTCAGCAACCAGTCGATCAACGCACCAGGCAACCGGATGTCGACCCAGCTGTACATCAAATGACCTTCCAGCCTGACAAGCCGCACGCGGCCCGGCAAACCTGACTAGGCTTCATAAACCACCCAGCGGAGAACACCGATGATGCCTGGAACCAAGATCCCCCGAGCCCTGATAGCCGTCGCCGAAGGTGTCGACGACTTGCAGACCGTTACGCTGATCGACGTGCTGCGTCGAGCTCAGGTCGAAGTGGTGGTGGCAAGTATCGAAGGGCGGCGGATGCTCACCTGTGCCCGCGGCACGCGCCTGACCGCCGACGGTATGCTGGTGGACTTGTTGGCGCAGGACTTTGATCTGATCGTCCTGCCCGGCGGCATCATCGGCGCCCAACACCTGGCGGCCCATCAGCCACTGCGACAACTGATCAAGGACCAGGCCGCCACTGGACGTTTCTTCGCCGCCATCGCCGAAGCCCCGGCCCTTGCCTTGCAGGCGTTCGGCGTACTGCGCCAGCGCCGCATGACCTGCCTGCCCGCCGTGAGCCAGCAACTGTCCGGTTGCAATTTTGTCGATCAGCCGGTGGTGGTGGACGGCAACTGCATCACCGCCCAAGGCTCGGCTGCCGCGCTGGCGTTTGCCTTGACGCTGGTGGAACAGCTCTGTGGCAAGGGCGTGAGGGGCGTGGTGGCGGCGGAGTTGCTGGCCTGACAGGCATCAGGCGTGGTGAGGTAAGCGTTCGATCAAAGGTTGTTCACGCTGCTCGGCTTGCCACAGATCATAGTCCGTCTGAACACCCAGCCAGACCCTGGCCTTGCCGATCCCGGCCCGTTCCAGGCGCACGGCCAGATCGGGGCTGACGGGGGCATGGCCGTGCAATACCCGAGAGAGATGCGGTCGGGCGAAGCCCAAATGCCGCGCCAGCTCGGTGACTGTGATGCCCAGTTCGGGTAACACATCCATCAGTAGCGTTTCGCCAGGGTGTGGCGGATTGTGCATGGGCATGTTCCAGCCTCCTGTCAGTGGTAGTCCAGATAATCGACCAGTTCGATATCCGATCCGCTAAAACGAAAAATAATCCGCCAGTTTCCCGAAACACTCAGCGACCAGTATTCAACCAGCTCACCTCTGAGTGGATGCAGTCGCCATCCGGGGATATCCAAGTCGTCAGGCGACTGCGCCCGGTCCATGAACTGGAGCATGCGAGCCAGGCGGTTTCCATGGTCAGCCCGGATTCCACGGGTCGAACCCGTTTCATAGAAGATCCTGAGGCCTTTGTGTCGGAAGGATTTAATCATGGAATCGAGTGTAAGGCGATACATTACACTCGGTGCGGTACATATATACCGCACATGCCAGGCAAATCTGTGTGTCCTGCGATGGCCAAGGCTTTTTCGGCGCGTCGAAATTGCCTTGAACGCTCACCCCACCCCGAAGTCGTACCCCTTATGACGGCGGTTTGCGAAAACGCCGCGAGTGTACGACCAACCGTGAGGTGTTTATGAGCGCGACCCTGTCCGAAGCGACACCGGCGTCCTTCGTCCGCCATCCGATCCGCTTGACGCTCAATGGTCAGGCGCGCGAACTGCACGTGCTGCCCTGGACCACGCTGCTGGACCTGCTGCGTGAGCAACTGGATCTGGTGGGCAGCAAGAAAGGTTGCGACCACGGTCAATGTGGTGCCTGTACGGTGCTGCGCGATGGCAAGCGGATCAACGCCTGCCTGACCCTGGCGGTGATGTGCGACGGCGCTGAGCTGACCACCATCGAGGGGTTGGCCAACGGTGATCAGTTGCATCCCATGCAGCAGGCTTTCATCAAGCACGACGCCTTCCAGTGCGGTTACTGCACGCCTGGGCAGATCTGTTCCGCGGTGGGATTGGCCAATGAAGGCCGGGCACAGACTGGGGCGCAGATCAGCGAACTGATGAGCGGCAATCTCTGCCGGTGCGGCGCCTACAACAACATTCGTGACGCTATCGAAGAGGCATTGCCGCTCTGTCAGCAGGGAGGTGATCAATGAACCCTTTCCAATACAGCAAGCCCGACACCGTGCAGGCCGCCGTCGACTTGTCGAGCCCGGTTTCACGCTTCATTGCCGGTGGCACCAACCTGCTGGACCTGATGAAAGAAAACCTCACCCGCCCCGAGCACCTGATCGACATTACCGGGCTGCCCCTGGCGGACCTCAGCGAAACCCCTTCCGGTGGGGTGATGATCGGCGCGTTGGTGAGCAATGCCGATATGGCTTGGCATCCCTGGATCCAGCGCCGCTATCCGCTGCTTTCCCAGGCAATCCTGGCGGGCGCCTCGCCGCAGTTGCGCAACATGGCCAGCACCGGCGGTAACCTCCTGCAACGCACCCGCTGTTATTACTTCTATGACGCCAACGTGCCGTGCAACAAGCGACGGCCAGGCAGCGGCTGTCCGGCTCGGGACGGCTTGAACCGTATGCACGCGATATTCGGCGCCAGTGATCAATGTGTCGCCACGCACCCTTCCGACATGTGCGTGGCACTGGCTGCCTTGGAGGCCGTGGTGCATGTTATCGGTCGGGGCGGGGCACGGACCATCGAGTTCGCTGACTTTCACCGTCTGCCCGGCGATGCCCCGGAACGGGACAACCAACTGGCCGATGATGAACTGATCACCGCCATTGAGTTGCCTGCCGCCGGTTTCGCTGAACACAGCCATTACTTGAAAATTCGGGACCGGGCCTCCTACGCCTTTGCGCTGGTTTCGGTAGCGGCGGCGCTCGAGCTGGACGGGCCGGTGATCCGCCAGGCGCGCCTGGCCCTCGGCGGCGTGGCCCACAAACCCTGGCGCGACCGGGCCGTGGAGAGCTGGCTGACCGGTCAGACCGTCAGCCGCGAAACCTTCACTGCTGCCGCTGACGCGCTGTTGCAAAACGCCGAGCCGCTGGAACATAACGGCTTCAAGGTCAGACTGGCGCGCCGGGCGGTGGTCCGCGCCTTGAGCGATGCCGCACTGGTGGGAGGACAAGCCTGATGAATGCTTCGAGCAAATCCATAGGGCAACCACTTGACCGGGTCGATGGCCTGCTCAAGGTCACCGGCCAGGCCCGATATGCCGGCGAATACCCCGAGGACGGTTTGCTGCACGGCAGCGTCGTCTCCAGCAGCATCGCCCGTGGCCGCGTGCTGCGCATCGATGCCACCCGAGCGTTGGCGTTGCCCGGGGTGGTCACGGTGATCGACCACACCAACCGCCCCAGGATCGCCAGCTACGACGAGCCTTACGAGGACGCCGATGCGGCAGAGGGTTCGCCGTTTCGACCGCTGTACAACGATCAGGTACTCTACAGCGGCCAGCCGTTGGCCTTGGTGGTCGCTGAAAACCTCGAGCTGGCCCGTTACGCCGGTTCGCTTATTGAAATCGAATATGAAGCCCGGGACCATCAGACCGATCTGGCAATCCTGCAAAACGAAGCCCATCCGGCGCCGGCAGAATTGCCCAAGCCCCGTGGGAATTTTCAGGGCGAGTACGCCAGTTCGGCCCTCAGTGTGGACGTGTCCTACAGCACACCGATCGAACACCACAACCCGATGGAGCCTCATGCCTCCACCGTGCTGTATCAGCCTGACGGCAGCCTGCACATCCACGACAAGACCCAAGGCACGCAAAACTGCCAGGCCTATGTGCAAAAGGTCTTCGGGCTTGAGAAAGAGCAGGTGCGAGTGTTTGCCGCCTATGTGGGCGGCGCCTTCGGTTCCGGGCTGCGGCCACAGTACCAACTGCCCCTGGCGGTGATGGCAGCGCTGACGCTCAAACGCTCGGTGCGGGTCAGTCTGACGCGCCAGCAGATGTTTACCTTTGGCTATCGACCACGGACCTTTCAGCGCCTGCAACTGGGGGCCGCGGCCAACGGGCGACTGTTGGCGGTGGCGCATACCGCCATCGGCCAGACCTCGCGCTTTGAAGATTTCACCGAGCATGTGGTGGAGTGGAGCGGCATGCTCTATCACTGCGACAACGTTGAATTGACCTACAAACTGGTGCCGTTGGACGTCTATACGCCGCTGGACATGCGCGCTCCCGGCGCTGCCCTGGGACTGATCGGCCTGGAGTGCGCCATGGATGAACTGGCCTATGCCCTGGCGATCGATCCGGTTCAACTGCGGTTGCTCAACTATGCCGAGCGTAACGAGAACGAAGACAAGCCATATTCCAGCAAGGAGTTGCGTGAGTGCTATGCCCAAGGTGCCCGTCGTTTTGGCTGGGACAAGCGCAACCCGGAACCGCGCAGCATGCGTGAAGGTCGGCAGTTGGTCGGTTGGGGCATGGCGGGCGGTGTGTGGGAGGCCATGCAGCAGAAGGCCAGCGCTCGGGCCTCGCTGGATGCCAACGGTCAGTTGACCGTCAGCAGTGCCACCACTGACATCGGTACTGGCACCTACACAGTCATGACCCAGATCGCCGCCCAAGCGTCAGGCGTTTCCCTGGAAAACGTCACCTTTATCCTCGGTGATTCGTCGCTGCCGACTGCGCCGCTGCAGGGCGGCTCGTTCACCGTCTCGTCGGTGGGCACCGCTGTGCAGCAGGCCTGTGAAGCCCTGAAGGAAAAACTCCTGGCTGTGGCGCGGCAGAGCTGTCCGGCCTTTGCTGGCGCGACCCTTGAGCAAGTGACGTTTGCCGACGGTCAGCTACGGTTGGGCGAGGCCTGTGTCTCGTTGGCAGAGTTGGCGCAAAAAAACGGCGAGACGCCCTTGCAGGTTCAGGTCACTGCCGAGCCGGAGGAAAAACGCCAAGCCTACGCCACGGCCACGCATTCGGCGGTGTTTGTCGAAGTGCTGGTGGATGAGGACTTGGGCACGGTGAAGGTCAATCGGGTGGTCAGCGCCATCGCCGCCGGACGGGTGATCAACCCGAAAACCGCGCGCAGCCAGATCCTCGGCGGCGTGGTCTGGGGCGTCGGCATGGCCTTGCACGAAGAAACCTTGACTGACCATGCGTTGGGCCGGCACATGAATCACAGCCTGGCGGAATACCATGTGCCGGTGAACGCCGACATCGGGGACATTGACGTGTTTTTTGTCGACGAGCACGACGAGATCGTCAATGCCCTCGGCTCCAAGGGCGTCGGTGAGATTGGCATCGTTGGTGTGGCGGCGGCCGTGGCCAATGCGATTTATCACGCCACCGGCAAACGGGTCCGGGACTTTCCCATCACGCTGGATAAATTGCTCTAGGTTTTCGCAGCGTCCACCGGTTCGTGCATCCGGTCACGGTTGGCCAGGGTCGGGAACAGTTTGATCCAGACCCCGGTCACCAGCAGTGTGCCGACACCGCCCATGACCACCGCCGGCACGGTGCCGAACCAGTGGGCGGTCAGGCCGGACTCGAACTCGCCCAACTGGTTCGAGGCACCGATGAACAGTCCGTTCACGGCGCTGACCCGGCCGCGCATTTCGTCTGGCGTTTCCAACTGCACGAAGGAGGCGCGGATCACCATGCTGATCATGTCCGCCGCGCCTAGCACCACCAGCACCGCCAGGGAAAACCAGAACGAAGTGGAGAGGCCGAAGGCAATGGTGGCGACGCCGAACACGCCCACGGCGGTGAACATCACCCGACCGACCTTGCGCTCCACGGCAAACCGCGCCAGCCATAGCGACATCAGCAAGGCCCCCACCGCCGGAGCCGAGCGCAGCAGGCCCAGGCCCCAGGGACCGGTAAGCAGAATATCCTTGGCGAACACCGGCAAGAGCGCGGTCGCGCCGCCCAGCAGTACCGCGAACAGGTCCAGGGAAATCGCCCCGAGAATGTCCGGGCGGCTGCGGATGAAGCGAATCCCGGCCAGCAACGAATCCATGGTTGCCTTGCCTTTGTTCAGCGGCGTCTGGCGGGCGGGCAGGTTGAGCATCAGGCAGCAGGCGATGACGTAGAGCAACACGGTCGGCCCATAGACCCAGACGCTGCCGAAGGCATAGAGCAGACCGCCCAGTGCAGGGGCGACGATGGTCGCGGACTGCTGGGCCGACTGCGCGGCGGCCACGGCGCGGGGAAACAGCGCGGCCGGCACGATGCTCGGCAGCAGCGCTTGGGTGGTCGGCATCTCAAAGGAGCGGGCGGCGCCCAGCAGGAAGGCGAGGATGAAGATCATCTCCCGGGTGACGTTATCGGTGGCGCTGCCGATGACCAGCGCCAGGGCAATCATCGCCTGCAACGACTGGCAGATCGCCGCGACCTTGCGGCGATCATAGCGGTCGGCCACATGCCCGGTGTGCAGCATGAACAGCACACGCGGAGCAAACTCCACCAACCCTACAAGACCCAGGTCCAATACGTTGCCGGTCAGTTGATAGAGGTTCCAGCCGATGGCCACGGTGAGCATCTGGAAGCCACTGGCGGTGAAAATCCGGGCCAGCCAGAAGGCGATGAAGGGGCGGTGGTGGCGGAGCAGCAATGGCGCTTGGCTGGGCATCTATGACGGGTCCGGTGATGAGGGCATCGAGATTATCACCGAGTTGTAACTGGAGGTTGCGGTTGCTGGAAAAATAGTTAGCCAAGCATCTACTTTTCACATAGCACGCTTTTTTTTTGGCGAGGGGATTTATCCCCGCTGGGGTGCGAAGCGGCCCCAAGCTTTTGCGAGCGCTGCGCACTCGAGCGGGGATATCCCCTCGCCACAACAGTGCACTCCTCAAGATTCAAGAAATCTTGGCTTAGAGCAGGATTGCAGCACTGAGACAACCTGTCACGCGACAAAAGACCACGCCGTCCGGCGGCCATAATGCGACTACTCTTTGAGCATTGCTTGATCCAGGTCAATACCCTCCGGGGGCTTGGGCTGGCGGCCATCCGGCCACGTTCCTGCGTTGTGACGGTTTAAAAAAAGAACGATTTGAAAAGCATCGCACTCCATATCCCTGGAGGTTGCGATGCAAGCCCCGCCCGCAGCCGGTTTTACCTGACAGAGGAAGACTTATGTTCGGTTTGGAGGCGCTCGATCTCGCCCGAATCCAGTTCGCGTTCACCATCTCGTTCCATATCCTGTTCCCGGCCATCACCATCGGCCTGGCGAGTTACCTGGCGGTACTCGAGGGCTTGTGGCTCAAGACCCGCGACGACACCTACCGCGACCTGTACCACTTCTGGTCGAAGATCTTTGCCGTCAACTTCGGCATGGGTGTGGTATCCGGTTTGGTCATGGCCTATCAGTTCGGCACCAACTGGAGCCGTTTCTCTGACTTTGCCGGTGCGGTCACCGGGCCGCTGCTGACTTACGAGGTGCTCACGGCGTTCTTCCTCGAAGCCGGGTTCCTGGGGGTGATGCTGTTCGGTTGGAACCGCGTCGGGCGCGGTCTGCATTTCTTTTCCACAGTCATGGTAGCGATCGGCACGCTGATCTCGACGTTCTGGATCCTGTCCTCCAACAGCTGGATGCAGACTCCCCAGGGCTACGAAATCATCGATGGCCGGGTCATCCCGGTGGACTGGCTGGCGGTGGTGTTCAACCCCTCGTTCCCCTATCGCCTGTTGCACATGTCCACGGCAGCGTTTGTCGCCACGGCGTTTTTCGTCGGTTCGTCGGCGGCCTGGCACTTGTTGCGCGGTCGGGATACCCCGGCCATTCGCCGCATGCTCTCGATGGCGATGTGGATGGCGTTGCTGGTGGCGCCGATCCAGGCCGTCATTGGCGACTTCCATGGCCTCAACACCCTCAAGCATCAACCGGCCAAGATCGCGGCCATCGAAGGTCACTGGGAAAACGTCGGCAATGAGCCTACCCCGCTGATCCTGTTTGGCTGGCCGGACATGCAGGCGGAAAAGACCCGATTCGCCGTGGAAATCCCCTACCTGGGCAGCCTGATCCTGACCCATAGCCTGGACAAGCAGGTGCCGGCCCTCAAGGAGTTTCCGCCTGAAGACCGACCGAATTCGACCATTGTGTTCTGGTCGTTCCGGATCATGGTGGGCCTGGGGCTGCTGATGATCTTCACCGGTCTGTGCAGTCTCTGGTTGCGCCGCAACGACCGGCTCTACCAGTCTCGACCGTTCCTTCATATGGTCTTGTGGATGGGGCCGTCCGGCCTGATCGCGATCCTGGCAGGCTGGTTCACCACCGAAATCGGTCGCCAGCCCTGGGTGGTCTACGGCCTGATGCGCACGGCCGATGCTTCGTCCGGCCACAGCTTTGCGCAGATGAGCATCACGCTTGTGCTGTTCGTCGTGGTGTATTTCGCGCTGTTCGGTGCGGGGCTGAGCTACATGATGCGCCTGGTGCGCAAAGGGCCGGAAGCCCATGAAGATGAGCCGGCCGACGGTGGCCCGGGTCAGAAACGTACCCCGGCCCGTCCATTGTCGGCCGCCGATGATGGCGACGACGAAGTGGACCATAACGACAGCTCGCACAAGGGGAATTGAGTCATGGGTATTGATCTTCCGCTGATCTGGGCCGTGGTCATCATCTTCGGCATCATGATGTACGTGATCATGGATGGCTTTGACCTGGGGATCGGTATTCTTTTCCCCTTCATCAAGGCTGAGCGTGATCGTGACGTGATGATGAACACCGTAGCGCCGGTCTGGGACGGTAACGAAACCTGGTTGGTGCTGGGTGGCGCGGGCCTGTTCGGGGCGTTTCCGCTGGCTTATTCGGTAGTGCTTTCGGCGCTGTACCTGCCGCTGATCCTGATGCTCATCGGGCTGATTTTCCGCGGCGTGGCCTTTGAGTTTCGCTTCAAGGCCAAGGCTCACAAGCGCCATCTGTGGGACAAGGCGTTCATCGGCGGTTCCCTGACGGCCACCTTCTTCCAGGGAGTGGCGTTGGGGGCGTTCATTGATGGATTCGAAGTGGTCGATCGCCAGTTCGCCGGCGGCTCCCTGGACTGGTTCACACCGTTCACCGTCTTCTGTGGCCTGGCCTTGATCGTCGCCTACGCCTTGCTCGGCTGCACTTGGCTGATCATGAAAACCGAAGGCAAGTTGCAGGAGCAGATGCATAACCTGGCCAGGCCGCTGGCGTTCGGGGTGCTGGCGGTGATCGGTATCGTCAGTATCTGGACTCCGCTGGCTCACGCCGATATCGCGGCGCGCTGGTTTACCCTGCCGAATCTGTTCTGGTTCCTGCCGGTACCGATCCTGGTGCTGGTGACCATGTACGGGTTGTTTCGCGCCGTTGCCCGCAACGCCAACTACACGCCGTTCATTCTGACGCTGGCGCTGATCTTCCTCGGTTACAGCGGTCTGGGCATCAGCTTGTGGCCGAACATCGTGCCGCCATCCATCTCCATCTGGGACGCGGCGTCACCGCCACAGAGCCAGGGGTTCATGCTGGTCGGGACGCTGTTCATCATTCCTTTGATTCTGGTGTACACCTTCTGGAGCTACTACGTGTTCCGGGGCAAGGTGACCCATGACGACGGCTACCATTGATTGACCTGCGAGGCATTGAAAATGGCCAAGCCTGATCTGAAAGACATCGAAGCGGCTGAAAAGAAGCCGCTCTGGCAGCGACTTGGCTGGCTGGCGCTGATCTGGGCCGGCAGTGTACTGGCGCTGTTTATCGTCGCCAGCCTGATGCGGATGTTCATGAACGCCGCAGGGCTGACCACCCACTGACGCTCCCGGGCAGGGTCAAATTATTTGCGGGCCTTGAGGATGACGAATTTCGGGGTTGCGGCCACTTGTTCGACACCCCGGAACAACCGCGCCAGTTTGCTGTGGTAGCCCAGGTGCCGATTGCCGACGATGTACAGCGCGCCGCCGACCACCAGTGCTTCGCGCGCCTGCTGAAACATCCGCCAGGCGAGGAAGTCGCCCACCACCTGCTGTTGGTGGAAAGGCGGATTACACAGCACTACGTCCAATGATTGCGGCTCTTGCCCGGCCAGACCGTCCCCAGCTCGTATGGTCACCTCACGCTCGCCCAGGGCGGCGCGCCAGTTCTCGGCGGCCGACTGCACGGCCATGTACGATTCATCCACCAGGGTGTAGTGGGCCTCGGGATTCTGCAGGGCGCTGGCGATTGCCAGTACACCGTTGCCGCACCCCAGGTCCGCGACGCGGGCGGTGCCCAGGTTCTTTGGCAGATGCGGCAGAAATGCCCGGGTGCCGATGTCCAGGCCTTCGCGACAGAACACGTTGGCGTGGTTGAGCAATTCGATCTTTGGCTCTTCCAACCAATAGCGCGTGGGGTAGGGGGATGCGGTCGGCACTCGGGTTTCTGGCTGGAGCGCTTCTGGCGTGGCGATCAACAAGCGAGCTTTTTTCACTGCCAGCGAGGCCTGCACCGGGCCAACGTAGCGTTCCAGCAGGTCACCGGCGGCCCGTGGCAGATGCTTGACCATCGCAGCAGCAATCACCTGGGCGCCGGGGGCCAATTGGCCTTGCAGGCGAATCAACTGTTCTTCCAGCAGGGCCAGGGTTTTCGGCACTTTGATCAGGACGCGGTTGAAAGGTCCGGTCAACGGTTCACTGGCCGGCAACGTCGGCACTGCATCAAAGGGCAGGCCGTTGCGCACCAGGTTTTTCTCCAGCGCCTGCAAGGCCAGGTACGAGTCGCTGCTGCTGATGACTTCAACCTTGCCGGCAAGGCTCGCCGCCAGGGCACCAAAGCTGTCATTGAGGACCAGGACCCGGGTATCGGCGAGCGGCTGTTGCTCGGCCAGATACGCGAGCAGGTATTCGTCGGCTGCGTCAAAGGCTTGCAGCGGTTCGTTCTGCTGTTCGGGTTGGCGGATCAGGTCAAGTTGGGCGAAGGGACTGTCGAGCAAGGGCATGGCTGGGACTCTGGAGATCAACGAATGTCCCGCTGCCCCGGGGCAGGTGTCTCAGCGGGACCGCCTGAATGAACTTCGTCGCGTACTGGGCGCGTCATCATTCAAGTGGAGCCGTAAATGGTACGTTTTTTTGCCAGGCATTACTCGCGGGTTTTTTCAGGTTGGTAAGTGCGCCGCACGGTTCAGATCACATGGATGTGGGCCGCCTTGGCTACCGCTGAGATTTTGTTGTTGACGTTCAGCTTTCGCATGCAACTGCACACATGGAAGTTCACGGTGCGCTCGGAGAGGCAGAGGATTCTGCCCACTTCCGAAGCCGTCTTGCCTTCGGCCGACCACCTCAATACTTCGATCTCTCTGGGTGATAAATGACATTTTTGTGGAGTCGCGGCAGCGTCAGCCAGTTTTTTGCTGGCCAGCGCATGCAATCTTTGACTGGCGAAAATGGCATAGCCCAGATTTGCGTAATGCTCGTCGATATCGATGGGGCAATGAGTCCGGGCCAGGCTGAAAAGGCTGCAGTGTGCCCCCTGTTCATCATGAACGGCCTGGGTCCAGCCATACTTGAGTCCCTGACGATTAAGTTCTCGCCACAACTTGGGGGCCTGAGCAAAAACAGTCTCATCCCACAAGATTGGAAGCGGTGATTGATTGCAATGTGCTACTAGTGGGTCGTTCGATGCATAGCCGTTCTGTTCATATAGTCTGTCCCATCCATAAGGGTAGTTATTCAGGTTTACCTTGTTGGTATGCTTGTCCGGGCTTCCGAGATAGGCTGAGAATGCACAATATTCAAATCCCTGATTGTTAAAGAAATTCAGGACTAGACGATAGGCCGTCTGTAAGTCCTTTTCACAGGATAACTTCCTCAACAGCAAGTCCTTCCACTTGTCCATCGCTCTCTCCTGGGTTGAGTTCGTCCATGCGGATCCAATCCATGATGCGAATTTTTAGTGTAGGACTATTCTTAAATTGCAGTGAGCTTTTTTTTATTTGCTTACAGTTTGAAATGTTTAAGAAATAAACTTTTTGAGTATGATTTTACAGTTGGGATAGTTTTGTATAAGTCTGGTAGAAGATATGCTCGGCGACGGAGGCATTAGTAGCTAAAGTGCCACTACTCGTTGTCAGTGGTGAAGGGGCTCACTTTGCGGGACACTGTAAGTCTTGTCTCGTTGGAGTGGCTCATGATCGACAGCTCAGAGAAGTTCACCCGTCAAACCTTGCTCGATGTGCAGCCCGTGGCACCTCATTTGTTTACGTTGCGTACCACACGGGATCGCGGTTTTCGTTTTCGGGCGGGCCAGTTCGCCCGGCTCGGGGTCGCTAAAGCGGATGGCACCATCGTTTGGCGGGCATATTCCATGGTGTCTTCGCCGTTCGATGAATTCCTCGAGTTTTTTTCCATCGTGGTACCGGACGGCGAGTTCACCAGCGAACTGAGTCGGCTGCAGCCAGGCGACAGCCTGCTGGTTGATCGCCAGGCCTTTGGCTACCTGACGCTTGATCGTTTCGTTGACGGGCGCGATTTGTGGCTGCTGTCCACGGGAACGGGCGTCGCACCGTTCCTCTCGATTCTCCAGGATTTCGAAGCATGGGAAAAATTCGAGACGATCGTCCTGGTGTACAGCGTCCGCGAGGCACGGGAGCTGGCATATCAGGAGCTGATCAAAGGGTTGACCCAGCGCGACTACCTGGCCGGCTACGCCCACAAGTTTCGTTTCATCGCGACCGTCACCCGTGAACAGCATCCCGGTGCGCTCAGCGGACGAATCACGACACTGATCGAAAATGGCGAGTTGGAAAGGGCGGCTGACATCGAGCTGACGCCGGAACACTCGCGGGTGATGTTGTGCGGCAATCCGCAGATGATCGATGACACGCGCAAGCTGCTCAAGGCCAGGGGCCTGCAACTGAGTCTCAGCCGTCGGCCAGGTCAGGTGGCCGTGGAAAACTATTGGTAGAAAAGGCGCCTGTGGCGAGGAGATAAAAACCCACGCCACAGGCGGCGAAGCGTGAGTCAGGGCCTCTCGTTCTGGGCCTTGAGCAGGTCGCGAATTTCGCTCAGCAACAGTTCTTCCTTGGTTGGAACCGGTGGCGCGCTGGGAGCAACGGCTTCTTCGCGCTTGAGACGGTTGATGGCCTTGACGCCCATGAAAATGGCGAACGCCACAATGATGAAATCAATGGTGCTTTGAATGAATTTGCCATAGGCCAATACCACCGCCGGCGCATCGCCTTGTGCCGCCTTGAGTGTGATGGCCAGGTCGCTGAAGTCCACCCCGCCAATCAAAAGGCCGATCGGAGGCATGATGACGTCGCCAACGAAGGACGAAACGATTTTGCCGAAAGCAGCACCGATAATGATCCCGACGGCCATGTCGACGACATTGCCTTTGACCGCGAAGGCCTTGAACTCGTTAATCACGCCCATGAGTTGTTCCTTGTGACAGATGAAGTGGATGGTGGCAGTGTAAATCAGCCAAACGCGTCCTGCTCGAAACGCCTGCTTACAAAGCTTCAGTTATCGACTCGGGACAGGGGGAAAAGTTTACAAAGTGCCATCAATCGCGCGTGATACGCGGTCCCGAGCCGATTCCCTATAAGGATTTTTCTATCGGATCGGTGCGGCATTTCTATTTAGGTTTTTCTTTTTAGAGCACTAGCCTCTGCAAGGCGCACATGGATGCGCTCTATAACATCAGAGGAAACGCCTATGAACATTTCCCTTGGCGGCGGGACTTTCACCCCTCGCCGTGCTTTTTTTGTGCTCACCGCCAGCCTGTTGTCCTTGTCCGTCAACGCGGCCACCCTGACCCGCGATAACGGTGCGGCCGTGGGCGACAACCAGAACTCGCAAACAGCCGGTCCTAACGGGCCGACCTTGTTGCAAGACGTGCAACTGATCCAGAAACTCCAGCGCTTCGACCGCGAGCGCATCCCCGAGCGCGTGGTGCATGCACGAGGAACCGGTGCCCATGGCACATTTACAGTCACCGACGACCTCAGTGATCTGACCAAGGCCAAAGTCTTCGCCGCTGGCCAGGCCACGCCGGTGTTCGTGCGTTTTTCTGCTGTAGTGCATGGCAACCATTCGCCGGAAACCCTGCGTGACCCCCGTGGCTTTGCCACCAAGTTCTACACGGCCGAGGGTAACTGGGATCTGGTGGGTAACAACTTCCCGACCTTCTTCATTCGCGATGCCATCAAGTTTCCAGACATGGTCCATGCTTTCAAACCCGACCCTCGGACAAACTTGGATGATGACGCCCGCCGTTTCGATTTCTTTTCTCACGTGCCCGAAGCAACGCGCACGCTGACCGAGTTGTATTCCAATTCCGGCACGCCGGCCAGTTATCGTGAAATGGACGGTAACGGTGTGCATGCCTACAAGTTGGTGAATGCAAAGGGTGAAGTTCACTACGTAAAGTTTCATTGGAAAAGTTTGCAGGGCCTGAAAAATCTCGATCCGAAAGAAGTTGTGAAAGTTCAGGGGCAAGATTACAGCCATATGACTAACGATCTGGTGAGTCATATTAATAAGGGCGACTTCCCGAAATGGGACTTGTACGTTCAGGTGCTGAACCCGCAGGACCTTTCCACGTTTGATTTCGATCCTCTTGATGCGACAAAAATCTGGCCGGGTGTGCCTGAACGCAAAGTCGGGCAAATGGTTTTGAACCGTAACCCGGCGAATGTTTTCCAGGAAACCGAGCAAGTGGCGATGGCGCCGGCCAATCTTGTTCCGGGCATCGAGCCGTCGGAAGATCGACTGTTGCAGGGGCGGGTGTTCTCCTATGCCGATACGCAAATGTATCGAGTAGGACCCAACGCGCTTCAGTTGCCCATCAATGCGCCGAAGGTGGCGGTCAACAATGGCAACCAGGACGGCGCGATGAATTCGGGCGCCACCAGCACCGGCGTGAATTATCAGCCGAGCCGCCTGATGCCTCGCCAGGAACAGCCAACGGCACGCTACAGCCAGACCGCGCTGACTGGCAGTACCCAGCAGGCGAAGATCCAGCGTGAGCAGAACTTCAAGCAAGCCGGTGACCTGTACCGCTCGTTCAACCAGAAAGAGCGCAATGACCTGATCGAAAGCTTCGGCGGATCGCTGGCGACCACCGATGAGGAGAGCAAGCACATCATCCTGTCGTTCCTCTACAAGGCTGATCCTGAATACGGCACTGGTGTAGCCCGTGTCGCCAAAGGCGATCTGACCCGGGTCAAGGCGCTGGCGGAAAAACTCAGCGACTGATCCACAGCCTGGCACGTGCATAACCCGTGGGAGCAAAGCTTGCTCGCGAAGCAGGCGCTGCGGTCTGAAGCCAGACCGAGTCGTCTGCGTTGCGGGCAAGCCATGCTCCCGCAACCCTGCATCTACAGCCTTGCGCCAAGGAGACGTCATGCTGCGTAACTTCCTGTTTTCGATGCTCGCAATCGGGTCGTTGAGCGTATGGGCCGATCAGCCCATGCCCACCGACCCGGTGGTTGTACAAGAGCAGTTGCAAACTTATTACTTCGACGCCGCCCGGCGGGGCGACGTGCCGATGCTCGAGACCTTTATCGAGGCTGGTTACTCGCTCAACACCCAGGACGAAAAAGGCTACACCGCGCTGATCCTGGCCGCTTACCACGGCCATGGCGCGGCGGTGGAGCGGCTGCTGGCCGCTGGCGCCGATGCCTGCACCCAGGACAACCGGGGCAACACGGCGCTGATGGGCGCCATTTTCAAGGGCCAAGTGCAGATCGCGCGCCGTTTGTTGTCCACCGATTGCAACCCGGACCAGCGCAACGGCGCCGGACAGACCGCAGCGATGTACGCCGGCCTGTTCAAGCGCGTCGAGTTGCTCGACGCTTTGGCGGCCAAAGGGGCGGACCTGCAGGCCCAGGATCCGCTGGGCAATACCGCGGCGAACCTGGCCAACGGTGAAATCAGAATGCCGGCCCCGCGCTGACCCCCGCGTGGGCTATCATCGCGGTTTTTATCCCGGAGTTCAGATGGCCAAGGCAAAGCGCATGTATGGCTGCACCGAGTGCGGCTCGACCTTTCCCAAATGGGCCGGCCAGTGCAGTGAGTGCGGTGCCTGGAACACCTTGACCGAAACCATGGTCGAGAGTGGCGGTGCCGCAGCCCCCACCGGTCGCACGGGGTGGGCCGGTCAGCAGGCGCAAATCAAGACCCTCGCCGAAGTCAGCGTCGAGGAAATTCCACGGTTTTCCACCGCGTCCGGCGAGCTGGACCGCGTATTGGGCGGTGGCCTGGTGGACGGTTCGGTCGTGCTGATTGGCGGGGACCCGGGCATCGGCAAGTCCACCATCCTGTTGCAAACCTTGTGCAACCTGGCCACGCGCATGCCGGCGCTGTACGTCACTGGCGAGGAATCCCAGCAGCAAGTCGCCATGCGCGCCCGGCGTCTGGGGCTGCCCCAGGATCAACTGCGGGTCATGACCGAGACGTGCATCGAAACCATCATCGCCACGGCCCGCCTGGAAAAACCCAAGGTCATGGTGATCGACTCAATCCAGACGATTTTCACCGAACAACTGCAATCGGCGCCGGGCGGCGTGTCACAGGTGCGTGAAAGCGCGGCGTTGCTGGTGCGGTATGCCAAGCAGAGCGGTACGGCGATTTTCCTGGTGGGCCACGTCACCAAGGAAGGCGCGCTGGCAGGCCCGCGGGTGCTGGAGCACATGGTGGATACCGTGTTGTATTTCGAGGGCGAATCCGACGGTCGCCTGCGTTTGTTGCGGGCAGTGAAGAATCGCTTTGGCGCCGTCAATGAATTGGGTGTGTTCGGCATGACCGACAGAGGCTTGAAAGAAGTCTCGAATCCTTCGGCGATTTTTCTCACGCGCGCCCAGGAAGAAGTGCCGGGCAGTGTGGTCATGGCGACCTGGGAAGGCACCCGACCGATGCTGGTGGAGGTTCAGGCGCTGGTGGATGACAGCCATTTGGCGAACCCGCGTCGGGTCACCTTGGGGCTGGATCAGAATCGGCTCGCCATGTTGCTGGCGGTCCTGCATCGACACGGTGGCATTCCTACCCACGATCAGGATGTTTTCCTCAACGTGGTGGGCGGCGTCAAAGTATTGGAAACCGCGTCTGACCTGGCGTTGATGGCGGCGGTCATGTCCAGCCTGCGCAATCGGCCGCTGCCCCATGATCTGCTGGTGTTCGGTGAAGTGGGGCTGTCGGGGGAAGTCCGGCCGGTGCCCAGCGGACAGGAGCGGCTCAAGGAGGCGGCCAAGCACGGTTTCAAACGCGCCATCGTGCCCAAGGGCAACGCGCCGAAGGAAGCGCCTGCCGGGTTGCAGATCATTGCCGTGACCCGCCTGGAACAGGCGCTGGATGCGTTGTTCGAATAACTCCGAGGCCTGCTGTGTGGTGCAGGGTTATTCAGATCTGTACCAACGCCGCCAACTCCCGCTCCAGCTCAGCCTGATCGGCGAGGTTCAACTCCACCAGCCGGCGCAGATGGGCGATGGAGTCCAGGTCGATATGCTCGCAGACAAAGCCCAGATGGCCATGGTCGTCGTGGGTCAACCGAACCTCCATCCGCACTTCCACGTCGTTGCTCAAGTGAATGTCGGCTACGAAAGTCTTCTCGGGATTGCCAAGCCAGGGCTCGGGCTTTTTGATCAGCAGGCCCTTGAGAGACAGGTCCAGCAGTTCGACCGGCCAAGTCAGTTTGTCCTCGTCCTTGCCCTGACTCAGCTCGGTTCGGGCATGGAACTCGATTCGTACGAAGCGGCGGCGTTCGCTCATTACGTATTCCTTTCTGAAGATTGATTGACTATAGACCCAACTGGCGCGCCGTCGTCACCGTTGGGCTGCTGGCAGACAAATGTCGGGGGTGGCCTTTGTTCTCGTTAGCGCTAAACTCCGATGGCTGTCTTTCTTGTCCACCCTGGCCGGAATATAAAAATGACAAATAATAATAGCCTGCTGCGCCACATACCCTGGCTACTGCTGGCCGTCTTGGGAGCGAGCGCCCTGGGCGTCGTGGCATTGCGTCGGGGAGAGGCGATCAACGCCCTCTGGATCGTCGTCGCAGCCGTGGCCATCTACCTGGTCGCCTACCGCTACTACAGCCTGTTCATCGCCAATAACGTGATGCAACTCGATGCGCGCCGGGCCACCCCCGCCGTGCTCAACAACGATGGCCTGGACTATGTCCCGACCAACAAACACATCCTGTTCGGCCACCACTTCGCGGCCATTGCCGGTGCGGGGCCGCTGGTCGGGCCGGTACTGGCGGCGCAGATGGGCTACCTGCCCGGTACGCTCTGGCTGATCGCCGGGGTGGTGCTGGCCGGTGCCGTGCAGGACTTCATGGTCCTGTTCCTGTCCACTCGTCGCAACGGTCGCTCCCTGGGCGACATGGTCCGCGAAGAGATGGGCCGCGTTCCCGGCACCATCGCGCTGTTCGGCTGCTTCTGATCATGATCATCATCCTCGCGGTGCTGGCGCTGATCGTGGTCAAGGCCCTGGCCGAGAGCCCGTGGGGGATCTTCACGGTGATGGCGACCATCCCGATCGCGATGTTCATGGGCATCTACATGCGCTACATCCGCCCGGGCCGCATTGGTGAAATCTCCCTCATCGGCGTGCTGTTGCTGCTGGGTTCGATCTGGCTCGGCGGGCAAGTGGCCGCAGACCCGGTCTGGGCCGAGGCCTTCACCTTCACCGGCGTGCAAATCACCTGGATGCTGATCGGCTACGGTTTTGTTGCCGCGGTGTTGCCGATCTGGCTGATCCTGGCGCCGCGCGACTACCTGTCCACCTTCTTGAAGATCGGCACCATCGTCGCCCTGGCGATCGGCATCCTGGTCACCATGCCCGAGCTGAAAATGCCGGCACTGACCCAGTTCACCGACGGCACGGGCCCGGTGTGGAAGGGCGGGCTGTTCCCGTTCCTGTTCATCACCATCGCCTGTGGCGCGGTTTCGGGTTTCCACGCGCTGATCTCTTCGGGCACCACGCCGAAGATGCTCGATAACGAAGTCAACGCCCGCTACATCGGTTACGGCGGCATGCTGATGGAGTCGTTCGTGGCCATCATGGCAATGGTCGCCGCTTCGGTGATCGAGCCGGGTGTGTACTTCGCCATGAACAGCCCGGCGGCGATCGTCGGCGGCGATGTGGTGAGCGTGGCGCAGACTGTCAGCAGCTGGGGCTTTGCAATCACCCCCGAAGCGCTGCAGGCGGTGGCCAATGACATCGGCGAGACCACCATCCTGGCCCGTGCCGGCGGTGCGCCGACGCTGGCGGTGGGGATCGCGCAGATCCTGCACTCGGTGTTGCCGGGTGAGAACACCATGGCGTTCTGGTACCACTTCGCAATCCTGTTCGAGGCGCTGTTCATCCTCACGGCGGTAGACGCCGGCACCCGTGCCGGGCGCTTCATGCTGCAGGACCTGTTGGGCTCGTTCGTACCAGCCCTCAAGCGGACCGAATCCTGGGTCGCCAACCTGATCGCCACCGCCGGCTGTGTGGCGCTGTGGGGCTACCTGTTGTACCAGGGCGTGATCGATCCGCTGGGCGGCATCAACACCTTGTGGCCGCTGTTCGGCATCTCCAACCAGATGCTGGCCGGTATCGCCCTGATGCTCGGCACCGTGGTACTGATCAAGATGAAGCGCCAGCGCTACGTCTGGGTGACCATGCTGCCGGCGGTCTGGCTGCTGATCTGCACCACCACGGCAGGCCCTGATCAAGCTGTTCGACGCCAACCCGGCGATCGGCTTCCTGGCCCTGGCGCGCAAATACAACGATGCCCTGGCCGCCGGCCAGATCCTGGCCCCGGCCAAGAGCATCGAGCAGATGCAGCACGTGGTGTACAACGCTTACACCAACGCAACGCTGACGGTGTTGTTCCTGCTGGTGGTCTTCAGCATCCTGTTCTACGCGCTCAAGGTCGGCATCGCTGCCTGGGGTCACAAGGAACGCACGGATAAAGAAGCGCCCTTCCAGGCCGTGCCGGACGCCTGAATCGAGGATTGCAACGATGTTCAATGACTTGAGTCGCCTCGGTAAATACCTCGGTCAGGCCGCCCGTCTGATGGTCGGCATGCCCGACTACGACAACTACGTCGAGCACATGCAAAGCAAACACCCGGACAAACCGTTGATGGACTACGAGGCGTTCTTCCGCGAACGCCAGGAAGCCCGATACGGTGGCAAGGCCGGGCCCAAGTGCTGTTGATCAACTGATTTCAGGTTGATGAGGTAACCCTGTGGGAGCGAGCCTGCTCGCGATGGCGTCGGGTCAGTTACGATGATGTTGACTGACCGACCGCCATCGCGAGCAGGCTCGCTCCCACAGTTGTTTTGGGGCGGCCTCGGGATTTGCATACACCACCGATCCCCCTTGTGGGGGATCTCAGAATTTGCCTACACCCCAGATCCCCTTGTGGGAGCGAGCCTGCTCGCGATGGCGTCGCAACAGTTTGCCTCGCCTCCACATGGGTTCTGTGCTCTTCTTTTAATTTCGCAACAGGAGAATCACGTTGTCCTCTCCCATCCCGGTCACCATCCTCAGCGGCTTTCTCGGCGCCGGCAAGACCACGCTTTTGCGTCATTTGCTCAAGGCCGAGCACGGCCTGAAAATCGCCGTGATCGAGAATGAATTCAGCGATGCCGGCATCGATACCCAGCTGTTGGGCGATGAGCCGGTGCAAGTCATGACCCTGGCCAATGGCTGCGTGTGCTGCACCATTCACACTGACCTGACCAAAGCCCTGTACCTGCTACTCGAACGGCTGGACAGCGGCGAAATTGCCTTTGATCGCCTGGTGATCGAATGCACCGGCCTGGCCGATCCGGCCCCTGTGGCCCAGACATTTTTTATCGATGAGGACCTGCGCGAGCGCTACATCCTCGACGGTATCCTGACCCTGGTGGACGCCGCTCACGCCGAGATCCACCTGACCCAGGCCATTGCCCAGGCCCAGGTCGGATTTGCCGACCGTCTGCTGCTGAGCAAGACCGATCTGGTGGACGCAGCCCATGTCCAAGCCCTTGGCGAACGACTGACGCGGATCAACCGACGGGCGCCGATCAGGGTGGTGGAGCACGGCAAGATCGATCTGGCCGAATTGCTCGACATCCGCGGCTTCAATCTCAACGCAGACCTGGGGGCGGGGTTCAGCCTGCGACCGGTGGGCAAGGCAAGCACCGGGGACCGCATCAGCAGCCTCGTGCTTCGCACCGACAAACCGCTGGATATCGACAAACTCAGCGAGTTCATGAACCAGTTGCTGGAGGAGCACGGCAAGCAGTTGCTGCGCTACAAGGGGGTACTGAGCATCGCTGGCGAATCCCGTCGACTGGTGTTCCAGGGCGTACTCAAACTGTACGGTTTTGACTGGGACACCGAATGGGCGCCAGGCGAAGCACGGGAGAGCGTCATTGTGTTCATCGCCGACGAGTTGCCCGAAGAGAAGATCCGCGCAGGCTTCGAAGCCGCGCTACTTTGACGTCCCGGTGCCTGCGGCCATCAGCAGCTTTTGCTCAAGATGGTCCAGGTGCTCGCTCATCCGTTGCAACGCTTGATCAGCGTTGCCACGTTCTATCGCGTCTACGATCGCCAAATGCTCCTGCCAGGCGCAATGTCTGCGGGACTTGAGCTCATGCCGCGCCAGGGCCAGCGAGGTTAATGGCACGAGGCTGCCGAGAAACTGCGCCAACGGCGCATTCCCGGCCATGGTCGCCAATTGCAGGTGAAACTCGCCGGACAGGCGAATCGCCGGGCCGCGTTCGCCGCGATCCAGGCACTGGCGCTCGCGCTCTATCAGATCGCGTAGGCGCTGCAGGTCCTTGGGCTGCGGCGCCTTGCAGGCCAGGCGCACCAGGGTCTGTTCGGCCAGGCGCCGGGCATGCAGGATTTGCCGGGTCTGTTCCAGGTCCGGTGCCGCCACCTGGGGCCGATGGTTGGGCCGCAGGATCACCACTTGCTGGTGGGACAGGCGCGCCAGGACACGGCGAATGATGCTGCGACTGACACCGAACACATCCCCCAGGCTTTCCTCGGTGAAACGGCTGGCCGGAGCAATGCGTTGTTCTAGGATGGCGTCGAAGATCTGCGGGTAGATATCGTCCACCGACGGTTTGCCGGCCCGACCGGGCAGCGACAGGGACGCGAGCACGTTACGCTCAGGCTGATCCGGGTGGGGCATGAGGTTGTTCATGGCGGTCTCCGCAGGGTGTGGCTCAAGTGCCGAGGTTGTCGTCCGGAATGTTCAGTTCGATGCCCATGCGCTGGCCTTCCCTGAGGATATGCCGGCGCATTTCGGTGCTGGCCTGGGCGCTGTTCTTGGCGCGGATGGCGCGCACCACGGCTTCGTTTTCCTCCAGGCGTTCGGCCAGATGCTGGGGTGAATTGCGCAACACATCGGCGCTTTGCTTGAGCGCGTTGCTGGTCTGCTGGACCACGTTTTGAAAAATCGGGTTGGACGTCAAGGCAAACAGCTCTTCATGGAAGGCAATGTAGGCATTGGCGCAGGCGTCGCTGTCGTTGGCCTCCAACGCTTCGCGCATGTCCATGAGGGTCAGGCGCAACTGGCCGACCTCCTTGCTGCTGATGGATTGCGCCACAAGACCGACGATGAAAGGCTCCAGGGTGTAGCGCAGTTGCAGCACGTCCTCCAGGCTGGCGCCGGCCATGGCGCTGCCTTCATTGGCGGTGTCGGTGAAGTTGGCCTCCAGCACCACGACGCCCTTGCCGGGCATCGAACGCACCAGCCCCAGGGTTTCCAGGACAATCACCGCTTCGCGCAGGCTTGGTCGGCTGATGCCCAATTGCTCGGCCAGCTCGCGCTGGCCGGGCAGCATGTCGCCCGAGCGCCATTGGCCCCGAGCGAGGGCGGCACGTAGTTTCTCCACTACGGAATTGACGACGGTTGATGAACTGATCACTGGTGACTCCTCGAAAATCAATCAGGCGGTACCGGTTCGCGGGCCGGCACCGCAGTCTTTCAGAATTGCTGCTGATGGGCAGTGCCCACCGGTTTCCTGGATTGGAAGGTATAACCGTGTTGGCCGGACAGTACCTTGCGCGCCCGAGGGACATCGATGTCTTTTTCCCAGCGGGCAATCGCCACGGTGGCCACGCAGTTGCCAATCAGGTTGGTCAGGGCCCGGCCGATGCCCATGAACCAATCCACCGCTAGTACCAGCACCAGGCCAACCACCGGGATCGCCGGGACGGCCGTCAACGTGGCAGCCAGGATCACCAGCGCCGAGCCGGGAATCCCGTGGGCGCCCTTGGAGGTGATCAGTGACACCAGCAGGATGGTCAGCAAATCACTCATGGCCAGAGGTGTGCCGGTGGCGTTGGCAATGAACACAATCGCCAGGGTCAGATAGATCGAAAAACCGTCCAGATTGAACGAGTAGCCGGTCGGAATCACCAGGCCGACGGTGGAACTGCCGATCCCCAGGTGCTCAAGCTTGCGCATGATCTGTGGCAGCACGGCGTCGGAAGAGGCCGTACCGAGCACGATAAGCAGCTCTTCACGCAGGTATTTGAGAAACGGCAACATCGGCAGGCCCGAGACACGCATCACCAAGCCGAGGATCAGCGCAACGAAGGCGATGCAGGTCAGGTAGAACAGGCCCACCAGGCTGCCCAGGTGTTGCAGTGAGTCCAGGCCATATTTGCTGGTAGTGAAGGCGATGGCCCCGAAGACCCCAATGGGGGCCAGACGCACGATCATGCCCATGATGCGGAAGATCACGTGGCTCAGTTCGTTGATCAACCGCGAGATGCCGGACGCTGCATCGCCCACCAGGTTCAAGGCGCTGCCAAACAGCACGGAGAACAACAGCACTTGCAGAATGTTGTTTTCAGCGAAGGCCCCGAGCACCGAGGTTGGGATCAGGTTCATGAGGAACTGGGTGGTGGTGACCAGGTGCTCGCCACGCTGGGCGATATCCCCCATGTCCGCGCTGGAGAGTTGTTCCAGGTGGATGTTCGCACCACTGCCGATACCGGTGCTGAAGGCAAGCACCAGACCGATGACCAAGGCGATGGTGGTCAATACTTCGAAGTAGATGACCGACTTGAGGCCAATGCGCCCGACCTTCTTGAGGTCTCCGGCACCCGAGATGCCGCTGACTACCACACAGAACACGATCAGGCCGATGAGCATCTTGATCAGCTTGATAAAGCCGTCGCCGAGGGGTTTGAGCTGTGCGGAGTATTCGGGAAGGGTCAGTCCACAGACGATGCCGAGCACCAATCCGAGGACAACTTGAAGGAAGATCGAACGCGAGCACCATTTGAGCATGGGAGGGATTCCTGGTTCGGTGTCCTTTTCGCCGTCAATAGAGCTGTTGGCGTCAGGACTTCATTATTGTGGTCTTACCGGTTTGTCCAGTGCAGGCGCAGTCTAGGCCCTGTTTTCGCTGCTGTGCAAGCTGATCTGTAGAGATTTGGCATGACCGGTCTTACCAGTTTGGCCGGAACCCTTGTGCTTGAGCCGTTTGTTGCAGTGAAAAAAATGTGGGTGGCAAGCAGTGCGCCACAGCTCCCTGTGGCGAGGGATCAGCCCACTCGCCACAAAGATATCGACATGTTCTTTAAAGAACACTTAGGATGAATGTTACTTTCGATTTTTCTTCTGTCTCGGCGAGATAAATATAAGGCGAGCCTCGAACTTTCAATCCGCCGATATATTTTTTGTTTTTTGTCATGAGCGAGACAGGTAAATGCGGCGTGGAAATATTCTGCCGGGTGATGGCGTTGTTCTGATGATCAACGAGGGTAAAGAACATCGGATCATCCGTGCCGGAGTCCTGTGCGCCGAGAACCTCAAGCCAGCGTTTACCGACAAGTTTGTTTTCATGTTCCCCCGTGTTTTTAATGACCAGGTTGTAGCCGTTCGGGGTGTGTCGCAAATGCAATTTCAATGGGTTGCTGGATTGACCCTGATTTTTGGGGCGCATGCCGAGCAGGCTGGAGTGGTCGTGGGTTTGCGGGCGGCCGGTAAAGAAGCCGCCGCTGAATAAACTCACGGTGGCCATCGCGGGTTTGCCATGAAGTATTTCAAGCAGGTTGACGTGGTTGTCAAACATTCGAAGTGTGGCGTTAAAAGATTGATCACGGTCCATGTGATTCGACTCCTCGTTGGGTTTATGAAGTGTGCAGTTATGGAGCGATATTATTGATTTATTAGCTGTCGGTGGTGGTGTGTGTATTGCAAGACATTAGATAAGCGTGGGGGTTAATTATTTGGGGTAATTGTTTGCGCCCATGAAAAAGGCCCCCATCTTTCAATGGAGGCCTTTCTTACTGAGGTGTAACGGGCTGATTAAGCGCCGTATACTGGCAGCTTTTTGCAGATCGCCTTGACCTTCTCGCGAACGGCGTCGATCACCGCTTCGTTGTTCAGGTCCGCCAGGATGTCGCAGATCCAGCCAGCCAGCTCCTTGCACTCGGCTTCTTTGAAACCACGGGTGGTCACGGCCGGGGTGCCAAAGCGCAGGCCGGAGGTGACGAACGGGGAGCGTGGGTCATTGGGCACCGAGTTCTTGTTCACGGTGATGAACGCCTTGCCCAGCGCTGCGTCGGCGTCTTTGCCGGAGATGTCCTGCTTGATCAGCGACAGCAAGAACAGGTGGTTCTCGGTCCCGCCGGACACTACGTCGAAGCCACGCTCGATGAATACGCCGGCCATGGCCTTGGCGTTTTTCACCACTTGTTGCTGGTAAGCCTTGAACTCAGGCTGCAGCGCTTCCTTGAAGCAGATCGCCTTGGCGGCGATCACGTGTTCCAGCGGGCCACCCTGGGCGCCGGGGAATACGGCGGAGTTGAGCTTTTTCTCGATGTCGGCGTTGGCGCGAGCCAGGATCAGGCCACCACGTGGGCCGCGCAGGGTCTTGTGGGTGGTGGTGGTGACGACGTCGGCGAATGGCACGGGGTTGGGGTAGACGCCAGCGGCAACCAGGCCCGCAACGTGCGCCATGTCCACGAACAGGTAGGCACCGACCTTGTCGGCGATTTCGCGGAAACGTGGGAAGTCGAGGATCTGCGAGTAGGCGGAGAAACCGGCCACGATCATTTTCGGCTTGTGCTCGAGTGCCAGGCGCTCGACTTCGTCGTAGTCGATCAGGCCATTGCCGTCGATGCCGTACTGGATGGCGTTGTACAGCTTGCCCGAGGACGAAACGCTGGCGCCGTGGGTCAGGTGACCGCCGTGGGCCAGGCTCATGCCCAGAATGGTGTCACCGGCCGACAGCAGCGCCAGGTAGACAGCGGCGTTGGCCTGGGAACCGGCGTGAGGCTGGACGTTGGCATAGTCGGCACCGAACAGTTCCTTGGCGCGGTCGATGGCCAGTTGCTCGACCACGTCGACGAACTCGCAACCACCGTAGTAGCGCTTGCCTGGATAGCCTTCGGCGTACTTGTTGGTCAGTACCGAGCCTTGAGCTTCCATCACCGCGGGGCTGGTGTAGTTTTCCGAAGCGATCAGCTCAATGTGCTCTTCCTGGCGCTGAGCTTCTTGCTCCATGGCGGCAAAGAGATCGGCGTCGTACTTGGCAATAGTCAAATCACGGCTGAACATGGCGGTCCTCAAGGATCGGGGGCAGAAAAGGGGGGCATTCTAACCCAACCGGTTTTGGAAGGCATATGAAAGGACGTCATGTCGCGGACGAATGGGATTCACGCTGCCTGTACTGGCCTCATCGCGAGCAGGCTCGCTCCCACAGGGGGGCTGTGGTGTATGTCTATTCCAAGGACAGCCAAAAGCAATTGTGGGAGCGAGCCTGCTCGCGATGAGGCCCGCCCGGCCAGCACAAGCTTTCAGTCGAGCATGAACAGCGCATCATTGCTGAACTGCGCCTCAAACCGGTTGGCCGGCATCGGCCGGCCGAACAGGTAGCCCTGGACTTCATCGCAGCCGTGCTCGCGCAGAAAGTCCAGTTGCTCGTGGGTTTCGACCCCTTCGGCAATCACCGCCAGGTTGAGGCTGTGGGCCATGGCGATGATCGCCCGGGCGATCTGGGCGTCCTGTTCGCCGGATGGCAGGCCATCGACAAAGGTGCGGTCGATTTTCAACACGTCGATGGGGAATTGCTTGAGGTAGTTGAGGGACGAATAACCGGTGCCGAAGTCATCCACGGCGATGCTCAGGCCCAGGTTTTTCAGCCCGGCCAGGATCTGCATCGCCTCGCTGACTTCACGCATCAGGATGCTTTCGGTCAGTTCCAGTTCCAGACAGGCCGGCGGCAGGCCGGTGCTACGCAGGATGTTGGCGATGCGCGTGCCGAGCTGGCCATCGGAGAACTGCCGGGCCGAAATGTTGACCGAGACTTTCGGCACCCGGACCTTGGCCTGGTGCCAGGTCTTGAGCTGCCGAGAGGCTTCGCTGATCACCCAGTCACCGACGTCCACCACCAACCCGAGCTCTTCGAGGACCGGGATGAAGTCCCCTGGCGGCACCAGCCCGCGTCGTGGATGGCGCCAGCGCAGCAAGGCCTCGGCGCCGGTCAGGCGTTTGCCGTCGCCGCTGAACTGTGGCTGGTAATACAGCACGAACTCATTCTGCTCCAGGGCGTGGCGCAGGTCGCTTTCCAGCTCCAGTCGTTCCAGGGCGCTGGCGTTCATGTCGGCCTGGTAGAACTGGAAGTTGTTCTTGCCGCGCTCCTTGGCGTGATACATGGCCGTGTCGGCGTTCTTCATCAGCTGACTCAGCTCGTTGCCGTCCTGAGGGCTCAGGGCGATACCGATGCTGGCGGTGACGAAGAACTCCCGACCTTCCAGTACGAACGGTCGGACCAGGCTGGCGAGGATCTGCTCGGCCACGTTGATCGCCCGGTTGAGCGCCATTTCGCGGCTGGAACGCGGTTGCAGCAGCAGGGTGAATTCGTCGCCGCCCATGCGCGCCACGGTGTCGTCGTCGGCCACGCAGCCGAGCAGCCGCGTGGCCATTTCCTTGAGCATCCGGTCGCCGGCGGCGTGGCCCAGGGAGTCGTTGATCGGCTTGAAGCGGTCCAAGTCGAGGAACATCAGCACGACCCAGTTTTTCTGGCGCTCGGCCGATTGCAGCGCGGTGTGCAGGCGATCCTGAAACAGCGTGCGGTTGGGCAGGTGGGTCAACGCGTCGTAGTAGGCCAGGCGATGGATGCGCTGTTCGCTGGCCTTGCGTTCGCTGATGTCGCTGAAGAAGCACACGTAGCTGGCCAGGTCGCCTTCATCGTCCAGCACCGCCGTAATGCCGACCCAGGCCGGATAGTGCTCGCCATTGCGGCGCTTGAGCCAGACCTCGCCTTCCCACGTGCTGTGTTGCTGCAACTGCTTGAGCACGTAGCGCAGGTGGGCTTCCTGCTGCTCGTCCACGGTCAGCATGTTGGGCAACTGGTCCAGCACCTGCGACACCGCATACCCGCTGACGCGGCTGAAGGCTTCGTTGGCCTGGACAATGTAACCGGCCGGGTCGGTGATCAGGATCGCAGAGGTCGAATGCTCGAATACCGTGGCGGCCATGCGCAGGTCTTTTTCGGCGCGTCGTTGCTGGCTGATATCGCGGCCCACGCCCAGCACGCCTTCGAACGCGCCGTGCTCATCCCACACCAGTACCAGCCGCAGCTCGATGGGGATCTTGCGCCCGTCGGCGCGCAGGCAGTCGAACAGAAACAGCTGGGTCTGCATCTGGTTGCGCAACTCGGCCAGTTGCTCAGGCTTGTCGAGGGCTTTGCTGACCCGATCCATCAAGGTGTAGATGCCGGTCAGTTGTTGCGGGTTGGCGATGGTCGATTGCCAGCCGTTCTGGAATATCCAGTCAGCGCTGTAGCCCAGCACTGCTTGCACCGAGGGGCTGACGTAGTTGAGCGAAAGCTTGCTGTTGGTGGAGAAAATCACGTCGCTGATGCTTTCGGCGAGCATCCGGTAGCGTTGTTCGCTGTCGCGCAGCGATTCGCTGGCTTCGATCTGTTCGGTGATGTCTTTGGCTACGCCGATGATCCGTGTCACCTGATCGTGCCGGTCCCGGGCCAGGGCTTGTTCGCGAATGTCGAAGCGCCGCCACTTGCCATTGCGATGGCGAAAGCGCAGTTGGCATTGCAGCAGTTGCGCATACCCGGCCTGGCGTTGTGCCTGGCGCAAGTTGTGATAGTGGTCGGCGTCTTCGCTGTGCAGCAGGATTTCCCAGAAGTATTCGCCCATCTGGTGCAGTTCGGTGCGGTCGTACCCCAGGGTCTGTCCCAGGTGATGGTTGCTGAAGATCATCCGCTGGCTGATCACGTCTTGCACATAGAGATGGTCCGGTACGGTGCGCACCACGTCGGACCAGAAGCCTTCGCGTTCGAGCAGCGACAGTTCGATCAGCTTGCGGCTGGTAATGTCGCTGATGCTCAGGATGACGGCGTTGTAGTCCTGCTGTTTTTCCGGCAGACGCAGCACCAGCCATAGGTGCTGATCACGGCCATGGGCGTCCTGCAGCTTGATTTCCAGCTCCAACTGCTTGTGCTGGTCGAGCAGCGCTTCGAGCAGCTTCGAACCCACTGGGTTGTTGTCCTGGGCAGCATTGCCGACCAGCAGTTGCCAGGCCCGCTCGCAGGAGTTGACGTTGAGCAGCTTCAACGCCATCTGATTGACCTCGGTGACGTGAACTTCCTGCTGCAGTTGTTCAAGCTGGTGAGGGATGGCCAACCAGGCGCGCAACTGGTCGCCGTTGCGCAGGCCGGTCCTTTCAAAAAATGCCTTGAGGCTCGACAGGTCAAGCACGCAGAGCGCGACGCCGGTGCCTTCGAAAATATCCTGGTAGCGTCGGCGGCCCTCGTGCAACTGACGCTGGCGACGGCGCATGCTCAAGAGCGCGATCACCGGCAGCATTGAAAACGCCAGGCCTAGCAGGCATTTGCCGATGAAGGCCGGCAGCAATTGCTCCAGCACCTGGCGCCGGTCGAACAGTCCACGCAATTGCCAGTCGCTGCTGCTCAGGGGCACGGTCAGCACGGTGTTGCTCAGATCATCCGGGGACAGCCGGGTAGGGCTGGCCGAGGGCAGGCTTTCGTCCCGGCTGATGATTTGCTGGTTGAGGCGGTTTTCCACCAGCCACAGTGGGCGCATGCCTGTATCGGCCTGCTTGGTCAGGGTCGAGAAGAAGGTTGGGGTCAGGCGCAGCGCCCAATAGCTGCGGCTGCTGCCGCTGGCCTGGTGCAACAACAGATGCACCACGGAGCCGTCATCGGCATTGCTGAAATAGTGCGCCTGGGCCCGACTGCGCCGTACCAGCTCTGCCAGGTAATCGGCATCGTGGCTGGCAGGATCACTGTCGCTGAGCACCCGGCCGGAAGGGCTCAGCAACGCCAGGCTGCGTAGCTCGGGCAACGATTGCTGGAGTTTGCGCAGCAGGGCCTGCTGTTCGTCGGCGCTCTGCGGTTGTTCGACGATCGGTAGCAGGTTGAGGGCGATCTGCGCATTCAAGGCCATGTTCAGGCTGACTTGCGCGGCCAGGTCGGCGGTGTAATCGATGGTGTACTGGCGCTGTTGCTGCTGGGTTTCGCGCAATTGATCAAGCAACTGCCAGAAGAGCAATCCAAGCAGCAAGAGCACCAGTGTGGCCAGCGCGCCCTTCAATGTCCCGCGCAGGGGCGAGCCGCTCGCAGCAGTCGGTGCGCGTGGGGACAGGGTCGGCGTGACGTTGGACAAGCTGTAATCCTGCAGTTTGCTGGACTGGCGCGACGTGCACTATAAGCCGGACGCCCAAAGGGCGGCTAGCATGCCTTGACTTGTGGCAAAGTGCCAGCCCCTGGTGGCTGGACCTTGACCGATGGTTGAGGTAGCTTTGCCGGTCAAACAAGAGCGCGCAAGCTCCGATCCCCAGGCTTTATCTGCCCGCCGGCATTGATAACCGTCAAGCGCCGGCGCCGCGCATGGCCTGGCCCGTTCTTTTCACCTGTCACTGACGCTAGGTTCACCATGGCTCAATACGTCTTCACCATGCATCGGCTGAGCAAAGTTGTTCCGCCGAAGCGGGAAATCCTGAAAAACATTTCACTGTCGTTCTTCCCCGGGGCCAAGATCGGCGTACTGGGCCTCAACGGTTCGGGTAAGTCCACGCTGCTGAAAATCATGGCCGGTGTCGACAACGAGTTCGACGGTGAAGCCCGTCCGATGCCCGACTTGAACATCGGTTACCTGCCTCAAGAGCCTCAGCTGGATCCGACCAAGACCGTACGGGAAGTGGTCGAGGAGGCGGTCAGCGTGATCAAGGATGCCCAGGCGCGCCTGGACGAGGTCTACGCGGCCTACGCCGAACCGGATGCCGACTTCGACAAGCTGGCCGCCGAACAGGCCAAGCTCGAAGCGATCCTGCAGGCCAGCGATGGCCATAACCTGGATCGCCAGCTGGAAGTCGCCGCCGATGCGCTGCGCCTGCCGGCCTGGGATGCCAAGGTTGAACACCTCTCTGGTGGTGAAAAGCGTCGTGTGGCTCTGTGCCGCCTGCTGCTGTCGGCGCCGGACATGCTGTTGCTCGACGAGCCAACCAACCACCTGGACGCCGATTCTGTCGCCTGGCTCGAACACTTCCTGCACGATTTCCCGGGCACTGTGGTCGCGATCACGCACGACCGTTACTTCCTGGACAACGTCGCCGGCTGGATCCTGGAACTGGACCGCGGCGCGGGTATTCCTTACGAAGGCAACTACTCGGGCTGGCTTGAAGCCAAGTCCGATCGTCTGGCCCAGGAATCCAAGCAGCAGTCGGCCCATGAAAAAGCCATGAAGGAAGAACTGGAGTGGGTGCGCAAAGGCGCCAAGGCCCGCCAGTCCAAATCCAAGGCACGTCTGCAACGCTTCGAGGAAATGCAGTCCCAGGAATTCCAGAAGCGCAGTGAAACCAACGAGATCTACATCCCGGCCGGTCCGCGCCTGGGCGACAAGGTCATCGAATTCAAGAACGTCACCAAGGGCTATGGCGACCGCGTGCTGATCGACAACCTGTCGTTCGCCATGCCCAAAGGCGCCATTGTCGGTGTGATCGGTGGTAACGGTGCGGGTAAATCCACGCTGTTCCGCATGCTGATGGGCAAGGAAACACCGGATTCGGGCACCATCGAAATCGGCGAAACCGTGCAGCTGGCCTGTGTCGACCAGAGCCGCGAAGACCTGGACGGCAGCAAGACCGTGTTCCAGCAGATCTCCGACGGTTCCGACCAGATCCGCATCGGCAACTATGAAATTCCGTCGCGCACCTACGTGGGGCGCTTCAACTTCAAGGGCGGCGACCAGCAGAAGTTCGTCAAGGACTTGTCCGGTGGTGAACGCGGTCGCTTGCACCTGGCGTTGACCTTGAAGGAGGGCGGCAACGTCCTGCTGCTCGACGAACCGTCCAACGACCTCGACGTCGAAACCCTGCGTTCCCTGGAAGAAGCCCTGCTGGACTTCCCGGGCGCAGCGATTGTGATCTCCCACGACCGGTGGTTCCTCGACCGTGTGGCGACCCACATCCTGGCGTACGAAGACGACTCGCAAGCGGTGTTCTTCGAAGGCAACTACACCGAGTATGAGGCCGATCGCAAGAAACGCCTGGGCGAAGCCGCTGCCCAGCCGCACCGCGTAAGGCACAAGAAGCTGGCCTGATTCGGCCGGCGACCGAGCGACAAACCCTGTGGGAGCGAGCCTGCTCGCGATAGTGGTGGATCAGCCAGCGTAAGTTGCCTGACCCGCCGCCATCGCGAGCAGGCTCGCTCCCACAGTGGTTTTGGGTCAGTCACAAGCTGCACGGTGGGGCTCGCTCCCACAGTGGTTTTGGGTCAGTCACAAGCTGCACGGTGGGGCTCGCTCCCACGCTGGTTTTGGGTCAGTCACAAGCTGCACGGTGGGGCGCGATTCCTGTGGGAGCGAGCCTGCTCGCGATGAGGCCGGCAAGATCACCCCGGTTCTATCGCCACCACTTCAATGGTCAAATCCCCCACCGGCCGTTTCCAGATCACTTCATCGCCAACTTTCGTCCCCAGCAACGCCCGCCCCAGCGGCGAGCCCCAATTGACCAGTCCGCTGGCCGCATCGGCCTGATCTTCACCCACCAACTGCACTCGCTGCTCGTGGTCATGCTCATCGACAAAGGTCACCCAATGCCCGATCCGCACCTGATCCAATGAGGTTGGCGTAACGACCTGCGCGCTTTGCAAACGCTGATTGAAATACCGCAGATCCCGTTCGATATCCGCGATTCGCTGCTTGTCCGCCAGTTCTCCCCTGGCCACCTGCTGGCTGTGCAGCGCCTGCAGCTCAGCGACCCGGGCCTGTAATTGGGCGAGTCCGGCGGGCGTGACGTAATTGGGTTGCGCGCTGACCTGGCGTTCGACCGGCTGATCGGCCTGGGCAGCGGCGTTGTCCTCATTGACGAAGGCGCGACTCATGATGTTCTCCTCTATTGGAGTTTGGGCCATGGTCGCAGGCTTTTGGTTTCAGCGGATGTCTGTACGCGACTCACTGTGAGCGATAAGCCCGGGCGGCGTCCTGGTCCTTCTGCTGCTGCCAGGCCCGTTCTCGCTCGTCCCAATGGCGTTCGCGGTAAGCGTTACGCTCCTCACTTTCGCGCATGGCCTGGCATTGACGGAAACCGTCGCTCCAGCCTTCGGCATAGGGAGCGTCCTTGAGATACCGTGGCACGTCCTTCCTGAACTGGCCGGTGATCACGCCGGCTGCCTGCCGGCCGCTGCTGCAACCGTCATCAAAGCCGTCGGCGAATGCCGGAGGGTAACCCCGGGCGATCAGGTTTTCGTGGGTGGTTTCGCAGCCACCGAGCAACATCACCACACTCAGCACCACCGCGCGCCTCATTTTTTTTGCATTCCTGCCTGATCCACTCATAAGAGAAGTTTAGAAGTGGATTCGTCAGGCCGATGTGAAACCGCTGTGATGAATCTGTTCGCTTAGGTGAGTGCGGGGTATGCCCCGGTCAATAGTGATACCACTTCACCTCCAGCATCACTTCGTTCTCCGGTGACGCCAGATGGCTGAACTCGCGCTGGGCACTCAGGCGCAGACCGAGGTTGCGTGACAGTTCCCACTGCTGGTTCAGGCTCACGCTACGGCGCACTTCGCCGTTGATGAAATAGTCGCCTTTGGCCTCCAGGCTCAAGTTGCCCAGCGGGTTTTTCCACAGCACGCCAGTGTTGAAGCCTGCGGCCGGAGCGATGAACTGGGCGAAGTCGTTGTTGTGTTCGACCCGCACCGTGCCCAAGGCAAACCCCAGCATGTCGTCACCCAGTGCCCAGGTGCCGCCGGCTCCGCCATTGACGTGGCTGACCAGGGTTTCGTCGTCGTGCTTGCCCGACACCCGCTCCAGGCCGCCGGTGACTTGCCAGGACAGCGGCTGCAGCAGTTCGTTGCGCGGAGTCAGGGAGCGAATGGTCGCAAGGTCCAGCTGTTGCACCTGCCAGTCATTGCCTTCGTACTGGCGCAGCTTCAGTTGCAGGATCTCGATCTGTGCGCCCAACGGGAAACTCTCGGCGTTGTCGTTGAGGTCGTGATAGGCCATGCGCAGGCCATATTCGCCGAACGCCCGGTCGCCACGAGTGCCGAGGCCAGCCTGCCAGGTGCGCGACTCGTGGCCATCCTCGGGCAGGCCCGGTTGCGGGATGTCGAGTTCCGGCGCGGGGTTCTGGTTGATCGCCCGCAACAGTTCGAAACTGCGCTGGGCGCGCTGTGGGTCGCGTTCCTGGCCGTTGGCGCGGTAGCGCTCCAGGCGATAGGCGGCGTCGATGATCAGAGCCTGGCGAGCGCGAGGCAATGCCTTGAATGCTGAAGTCTGCAGTTGTTTCTGGTCGGCGCTGACTTTCAGCACCCACTGCTGCTCGTCGTCGGTGAGTGGTTCGGCGCGGCTGAGCAGTTCCCGCTCACGGGAGGGCCGGTATTCGATGCTTTCCACCAGGCCGGCTTCTTTCACCGCCTTCACGGTGTCGGTGGGAATCGCCGTCAACGGGAATTGTTCGGTCAGCCGCAGGCTGGGACGGGCCACTTGCAGCAGTTCGAGCAGGCGATAGGAGCAGTTTTCGTCGAAGAAAAAATAGTCGAACTCAATCTGCTTGAGTTCCCACACATGCTCGACCATGCGCTCGGTTTCCACCTGGCTCAGATTGAGGCGGTATTCCCACAGGTCGCGGTTTTCCAGGCTGCGGTACTCGGAGAGCTTTTCCTGATAGGGCACCAGGGCGAACAGGCCCGGGTAACCGCCCATCAGGCCTTTCCAGGCATACAGAATGCTGTTGTCCGAGCCTTCGATATAGGCACCGAAGTTGATCGCATAGCTGAGCAGCGCGGTCTTGTCGCTTTGCACATCGGCCTGGTCGATGCGCAGCAGGGTGTGGCCAAACATCGAAGAAGGGCTGTTCAGGTAGGCGGCCGGAAAAATCATCACCGCGCTGTGGGGCGCGACATCCTTGAACCATTGGGTGAATTCGCTGCAGTCAACCGTCGGCAGATCCGTCAGGTTGAGCTGCGCCTTCAGCCAGCGTGTTCGCGCCGGGTACACACATTGGGCGTGTTGCTGACCAGCACTGGCCGGGCCGTACAGCGCTTGCACCGTGGCGGCCAGTTCGTGGTCGGGATGTTCGTTGCCGTCGGGAGCGAGGAAAAATCTTTTGTCGCTGATATAGCTGCGCCAGCCACCGAGCTTGGCGGTTTCGTAGTGGCCCAGGGAAATCCAGAAACGGTCGTTGGCCAGTTGCTGCAAGCGTTGAGGGTCGACATGAGGTGCGGCGGACAACGGGGCGCACACACAGAGCGCCAGCCAGGCAAGGCGTTTGAGCATAGTTGGCTACTTGGACAATCGAAAAATAAAGACCGGAAGGGGCCCCAAAAAGAAAACCCGCTCCCCGAGAGGAGCGAGTGGTGTCGAGCTTAAGCTGGAGTGGCGTACTTGGCCAGGCGTGGGTCGCTTTTCAGCACGGCCAGGGTGTTGGTATGCACGTCTTCTGCGGTCACATCAGCCTTGCTGAAGATCTGCTGGAAGTGCTCGTGAGTGACAGCGGAGAAATGCGCACGGTCTTCCGGTGCCACGCCCAGTACTACGGCGTAGGTGGTGAGCGCTTCGCCTTGGCCCTTGGCCATGTCTTCGGACAGCTCGTTCATCATGCCATTCATGGCCAGCCAGGACTTGCCACCGTAGGTCAGTGCCGCGTTGGTCGAGCAACCGTTGGTGCCGGATGTCATGCCGAAGGTGGCGTTGCCCGAGGTGCCGTTGGTGGTGGATGCCAGGAAGTGAGCTGGGGTGCCACGCTGACCTTCGAACAGCATGTTGCCCCAGCCGCAATCCGGACCGCCTGGCGCCTGAGCCATGGCGTTGAGGGATACAGCGGTGAAGAGAGTACCGAGAAGAATCCGTTTCATAGCTATGTTCTCTTTTATGTGCATACCAATGGACAGGGTCTGACCCTACAGGCCAGTGGGCCGGTTATTGTTCCAGCCGCGCAATTTGGAGTTTAGGCACGATCCTGGGGTTCCGTGACATTTTGCAAAAAGTAACAGCAGTGTCATGAATTTACGGGCTCGGGCTCAGGGGATGCCCCTGGACTATGCTTTGGCCTGAGGCGCTTCTTGCCAGTCAGGTGCAGGCAGCGCCAGAATGCCGCTATCTGCCCCGCCTGATGTAAGGAAGCCCGATGCCTGATCCTGTTGCTGCCAGCTTGCGTCTAGCGCCCGAAGCGCTGACCCGCCCGTTTTCCGCTGAACAGTTCAGCTTCTCTACCACCAATGATCTGGAACCCTTCCGCGGTGTGCTTGGCCAGGAGCGTGCGGTCGAAGCATTGCAGTTCGGCGTGGCCATGCCGCGCCCCGGTTACAACGTATTTGTCATGGGAGAGCCCGGCACTGGCCGGTTTTCGTTCGTAAAGCGTTATCTCAAGGCCGAAGGCAAGCGTATGCAGACCCCGGCGGACTGGGTCTACGTCAATAATTTCGATGAGCCCCGCGAACCCCGCGCCCTGGAGCTGCCATCGGGTACGGCGGGGGCTTTCATCGCCGACATCAACGGCCTGATCGACAACCTCCTGGCGACTTTCCCGGCAGTGTTCGAGCATCCGTCCTATCAACAGAAGAAAAGCGCCATCGACCGTGCTTTCAACCAGCGCTACGACCGCGCCCTGGATGTCATCGAGCGCCTGGCGCTGGAGAAGGATGTCGCCCTGTACCGCGACAGCAGCAACATCGCCTTCACGCCGATGAGCGAGGGCAAGGCCCTGGACGAAGCGGAATTCGCCCAGTTGCCGGAGTCCGAGCGCGAGCGTTTTCATGACGACATCTCGGGCCTGGAAGAACGCCTGAACGAAGAGCTCGCCAGCCTGCCGCAGTGGAAGCGCGAGTCCAGCAACCAGTTGCGTCAACTTAACGAAGAAACCATCACCCTGGCCCTGCAACCGTTGCTGGCGCCGCTGTCGGAAAAGTACGCAGAGAACGCCGCGGTCTGCGGCTACTTGCAAGCCATGCAGGTCTACTTGCTCAAAACGGTGGTCGAGCAGTTGGTGGACGACAGCAAGACCGACGCCATTGCCCGCAAGCTCCTGGAGGAGCAATACGCCCCGAGCCTGATGGTAGGGCACCCAACCAGCGGTGGCGCGCCGGTGGTGTTTGAACCGCACCCGACCTACGACAACCTGTTTGGGCGCATTGAATACAGCACTGACCAGGGCGCGCTCTACACCACCTATCGACAACTGCGCCCGGGGGCGTTGCATCGGGCCAACGGTGGTTTCCTGATCCTTGAAGCAGAAAAAATGCTTGGCGAGCCGTTCGTGTGGGATGCACTAAAACGTGCCCTGCAATCGCGCAAACTGAAAATGGAGTCGCCACTGGGCGAGCTGGGGCGTCTGGCCACGGTCACCCTGACCCCGCAGCACATTCCACTGCAAGTCAAAGTGGTGATCATCGGCGCCCGCCAGCTCTACTACGCCTTGCAGGACCTGGATTCGGACTTCCAGGAAATGTTTCGCGTGCTAGTGGATTTCGACGAAGACATTCCGATGGGGGATGAAAGCCTGGAGCAGTTCGCCCAGTTGCTCAAGACCCGTACTTCGGAGGAGGGCATGGCCCCGTTGACCGCCGATGCGGTGGCGCGCCTGGCCACCTACAGTGCGCGCCTGGCCGAACATCAGGGGCGTTTGTCGGCGCGGATTGGCGATCTGTTCCAGCTGGTCAGCGAGGCGGATTTCATTCGTCAGTTGGCCGGTGACGAGATGACTGATGCCGGTCACATCGAACGCGCCCTCAAGGCCAAGGCCACCCGTACCGGGCGCGTCTCGGCGCGGATTCTCGACGACATGCTGGCGGGGATCATCCTGATCGACACCGACGGCGCGGCTGTGGGCAAGTGCAACGGCTTGACGGTGCTGGAGGTGGGGGATTCGGCGTTCGGCGTGCCGGCGCGGATTTCCGCCACGGTCTACCCCGGCGGCAGCGGCATCGTCGACATCGAGCGAGAGGTCAACCTCGGCCAGCCGATCCACTCCAAGGGCGTGATGATCCTCACCGGTTACCTGGGCAGCCGGTACGCCCAGGAGTTTCCTCTGGCGATCTCGGCCAGCATCGCCCTGGAGCAATCCTACGGCTACGTGGACGGCGACAGCGCGTCCCTGGGGGAAGCGTGTACGCTGATTTCTGCCTTGTCGAAGACGCCGCTCAAGCAGTGTTTCGCTATCACCGGCTCGATCAACCAGTTCGGTGAAGTGCAGGCGGTGGGCGGGGTCAACGAGAAGATCGAAGGCTTCTTCCGCCTCTGCGAAGCCCGTGGGCTGACCGGCGAGCAGGGGGCGATCATCCCCCAGGCCAACGTCGCCACCCTGATGCTCGACGAGAAGGTGCTCGCCGCCGTGCGCGCCGGGCAGTTCCATGTTTATGCGGTGCGCCAGGCCGACGAAGCCCTGAGCCTGCTGGTGGGTGAGCCTGCCGGCGAGCCGGATGAAAATGGTGAGTTCCCCGAAGGGAGCGTCAATGCCCGGGTGGTGGAACGGCTGCGGGTGATCGCGGAGATGATCAGCGAAGACGACATCAAGGAAGCGGAAAAGGAACTGGCGCAACAGGCGCTGGCGGAGGCCAAGCCGGCTTGATGCGTTCCAGGTCGGAGTAAGTCAATGTGGGAGCGAGCTTTGTGGGAGCAAAGCTTGCTCGCGATAGCGGTTTTACAGCCAACAGAGGTGTTGTCTGTGACGACGTCATCGCGAGCGAGCTTTGCTCCCACAGGCTCGCTCCCACAATTGTTTGTGGTGATGGCTAAAAAGTGCCACCACTTTGGCGTCAATATTCACACTATGACCATTCGGCGCATTCTGGTCTCGGCGGGACTTGCGGCCGGAACTTTTCTTCTATCCTCAGTTCAAGGATAACGAGAGCCATCATCGGATCGAAACAGCCTTGTCCTGAGGCTGAATACCGGATCTATCGAGGGGCGCCGCCATGTCGCGCAACCTTTGCCTCACTCGTCAATGCCTGGGCCTTGTGACCCGTATCGAATGCGCCATCCGTCCGCTGGCGGGAGATACCGGTATGTGGACCTTACTCTTCGCCGCCGGAATGGCTGGCGAACAACCTTCGGCCATCAAGGCCCAAGGCCCTTTTCCCGGCCCGAATGCCGCTGAGTCCATTCTCGACACCATTGTGCAAAGCCTGACAACGCATGGTTATGAGCTGGCCGACGACCCGCAGATCTGGTGCCTGCACATGCAGGCCCAATTGCGGGAAATCAATGGAGGCCGTTGTCGCAGCGTTGACGGCTTCGAGTTTCGCCCGTTGCATTGAAAGCCGTCATCGTGCGGGCGCTGGCAGTACGGTTTAGCTCCAAGGGCTGAAGTCGCGGATGGGCCTGGCGTTTATGACCCAGGTCGTGACTGATATACTCGCCGCGATTTTTCAGCCCTGGTGTGAGACTCAATGGAACGCTTTATCGAAAATGCAATGTACGCCTCCCGTTGGCTGCTGGCGCCGATCTATTTCGGGCTGTCCCTCGGCTTGCTGGCCCTGGCCCTGAAGTTCTTCCAGGAAGTCTTTCACATCATTCCCAATGTGTTTGCCATGGCCGAATCCGAGCTGATTCTGGTGCTGCTGTCGCTGATCGACATGGCGCTGGTGGGCGGCCTGTTGGTGATGGTGATGATTTCCGGCTATGAGAACTTCGTCTCGCAACTGGACATCGATTCCGACAAGGAAAAGCTCAACTGGCTCGGGACCATGGATTCGTCCTCGCTGAAAATGAAGGTTGCGGCCTCGATCGTTGCCATTTCCTCGATTCACCTGCTGCGCATCTTCATGGATGCCAAGAACGTCGATCCCGAGCACCTGATGTGGTACGTGATCATCCACATGACCTTCGTGGTTTCGGCGTTTGCCATGGGTTACCTGGATAAACTGACCAAGCACTGAGGTCCGTTCATCGCTGCGGCGCACCGCCCGTCTGTTGCAAAGCAGGCGGGCGTTGTCGTTTCTGGTGGCGGCGCTTTGATCAGGGGGCTCGTCACCCGCTGCGGCATCTGTGCTAGTCTGCTCGCCCTTTTGGTTCCGGGCGCTCCGGGAGGCGCTGTGTCAAGCACGGCAAATTCCCGAGCCGTCCGCACAGCGGAGCAGCATCATGTCCGAAGTTAACCTGTCCACCGACGAAACCCGCGTCAGCTACGGCATTGGCCGTCAGTTGGGCGACCAACTGCGCGACAACCCGCCACCGGGCGTGAGCCTGGACGCAATCCTGGCTGGCCTGACCGACGCCTTCGCCGGCAAGCCGAGCCGTGTGGGCCAGGACGAGATGTCCGCCAGCTTCAAAGTCATTCGCGAAATCATGCAGGCCGAAGCTGCCGCCAAGGCAGAAGCCGCCGCTGGCGAAGGTCGTGCATTCCTGGCTGAAAACGCCAAGCGCGAAGGCATCACCACCCTGGCCTCGGGTCTGCAATTTGAAGTGCTGACTCAGGGCGAAGGCGCCAAGCCGAGCCGTGAAGACCAGGTGCGTACCCATTACCATGGCACTCTGATCGACGGCACTGTGTTCGACAGCTCCTACGATCGTGGCCAGCCTGCCGAATTCCCGGTGGGTGGCGTGATCCCAGGCTGGACCGAAGCCTTGCAATTGATGAACGCCGGCAGCAAATGGCGTTTGTACGTGCCAAGCGAACTGGCCTACGGCGCTCAAGGCGTTGGCAGCATTCCGCCGCACAGCGTACTGGTGTTTGACGTCGAGCTGTTGGACGTTCTGTAAGGCATCAACGCTTAAGCAGGCTTTTGTGGGAGCGAGCCTGCTCGCGATGACGGTCGGTCAGTCAATATTGATGTTGAGTGTCACACCGCTATCGCGAGCAGGCTCGCTCCCACAGGGTTTGCGCGCTTCATCCATGAAACCTGCCATTGAAATCCGCCGTAGGGCGCAACGCCCGGGCGTAACAGAACAGGAACAGATTGCGCACCAGTTCCTTGAGCACCAGCGGCTCGCTGGAATTGAGGCTGTTGAGGTCCAGATCCCCCTGGTCCTGCAGTTCGTTCAGGGCTTCTTCTTCAAGCACCGCACAGACTTCCCCGGTTTCCCGATGCAGGATTCTCAGGTAAGGGTGTGGGCGGTCCAGCCAGGCATCGATCAAATAAGTCATGGTTCTCATCTCCTTGATGGGCGTTATGAGAATAATTCTTATTCGCTAAATAGCAAGGCTCTATTGGTGTTCGAATTGTTTTTCTGACGGTGGGTTGCGGCAGCTCAATCGGCTCGCGCTTGGCTCGGAGGCGTAAACGGGGGGTGGAGCGGGGAGGGTGAAGCACCATCCCACGCGGGGCGTGGGATGGAATACGCACGGCTCAGACTTTTCTGACGAACTCGGACTTGAGCTTCATCGGGCCGATGCCGTCGATCTTGCAGTCGATGTCGTGATCACCATCGCACAAACGGATGTTCTTGACCTTGGTGCCCACCTTGACCACCAGCGACGTGCCTTTGACCTTCAGGTCCTTGATCACAGTGATGGTGTCGCCGTCCTGCAGGACATTGCCGACCGAATCCTTCTTCACCGTCTCATCGGACGCCGTTTCAGCTTCACCGCTGGCAGACCATTCGTGGGCACACTCCGGGCAGACCAGTTGAGTACCGTCTTCGTAGGTGTATTCGGAATTGCATTTCGGGCAGGGAGGCAACGTGCTCACTAAGGTTCCTTGGGTATCAGGAGGGTAAAAGGGCGCACATTATATAGGGTTTTAGGCCGCGAAGGGCAGGGCAGTGAAATACCCTTGTGGGAGCGAGCTTGCTCGCGATAGCTGTCTGCCAATCAGCATCAAGCTTACTGACCCAACGCTATCGCGAGCAAGCTCGCTCCCACAGGGGCTTCATGCCATCAATGGGTGCGAGCCACCGCAAACTCGCTCAGTTCCACCAACGCATCGCGGTATTCGCTGGCCGGCAGGGCGTCGAGGCATTTGATTGCGCGGGCGACGTAGTCGCGGGCCAGTTTTGCGGTGTAGTCCAGCGAGCCGGAGGCTTCAACCGCTTCCCGGATGCTCTCCAGGTCTTCGATCCCGCCTTTCTGGATCGCCTGGCGTACCAGTGCCGCCTGCTCAGGAGTGCCTTCGCGCATGGTGTAGATCAGCGGCAGGGTCGGCTTGCCTTCGGCCAGGTCGTCCCCGACGTTCTTGCCCAAAGTCTCGGCGTCGCCCTTGTAGTCCAGCAGGTCGTCCACCAACTGGAAGGCCACGCCCAGGTGATCGCCAAAGGTGCGCAACGCTTCGCTTTGCTCGGCGCTGGCGCCGGCCAGGGCGGCGGCGCTGTGGGTCGAGGCTTCGAAGAGCATCGCCGTCTTGCCGCGGATGACTTCCATATAGGTTTCTTCCGTGGTGCTGGCGTCGCGCACCTTGGACAGCTGCAGCACTTCGCCTTCGGCGATGATGCGCGTGGCCTGGGACAGGATCTTCATCACCGGCATCGAGCCCAGCTCTACCATCATTTCGAACGAGCGCGAATACAGGAAGTCGCCCACCAGCACGCTTGGGGCGTTGCCCCACATGGCGTTGGCGGTCGAGCGGCCGCGGCGCATGCCGGACATGTCGACCACGTCGTCATGCAGCAGGGTCGCGGTGTGCAGGAATTCGATGGTGGCGGCCAGCAGGCGCATGTCGTCGCCTTCGCGGCCCAAGGCCTTGCCACACAACAGCACCAACAAAGGACGCAGGCGTTTGCCCCCGGCCGAAGTAATGTAATCGCCGATTTTCGATACCAGCGGCACTCGGGAAGTCAGCTGCTTCTTGATGATGCCGTCGACGGCGCTAAAATCGTCCGCCACCGCGCGGTAGAAAGCTTGGGGTTGCATCAGCGACAGGTGCTCCAGAAGGGTTGCGCGGCATGCTAGGACCCACGCCTGGGCCTGTCAAGGCGCGATGGACGGCCTCTTGCAAGGCGCTTGCGGCTTGCGTACAATCGCGCACCCTGAACTTCCTGGGCAGCACCTGCCTTACGCAATTGCATCCGGGCCTTCCAGCCCATGCAGCCATGCCAGCCAATACCTCTTCTTATAAAGCGCTGGGTGAGCAGGATTATCGGAGAAATACCATGTCGTACGCAGTAATTGTTACTGGTGGCAAGCAATACAAGGTCGCCCCAGGTGAATACCTGAAGATCGAAAAACTGGAAATCGCTACTGGCGAATCCGTGACTTTTGATCGCGTTCTGTTGGTCGCCAATGGCGATGACGTGAATATCGGCGCTCCAGTCGTTGCTGGCGCTACCGTTGTGGCTGAAGTGATCTCCCAAGGTCGTCACGATAAAGTCCGCATCATCAAGTTCCGTCGCCGTAAGCACCACATGAAGCGTATGGGCCACCGCCAGTGGTACACCGAGATCAAAATCACCGGTATTCAGGCTTAATTTCAGCCTAATTCCTCACTAGGAGAATTGAACTCATGGCACACAAAAAAGCTGGTGGTAGTACCCGTAACGGTCGCGACTCAGAAGCCAAACGCCTTGGCGTCAAGATGTATGGCGGCCAGGCTATCAAAGCGGGCAACATCATCGTGCGTCAGCGCGGCACCCAATTCCACGCTGGCTACGGCGTAGGTATGGGTAAGGATCACACCCTCTTCGCTAAAGTCGAAGGCGTGATCAAGTTCGAAGTAAAAGGCGCCTTCGGTCGTCGTTACGTAAGCGTTATCGCAGCTTAATTGCGAGACCGCTGGAAAAGCCCTGTCTTGCGACGGGGCTTTTTCGTTTGTGGGGTGAGTCTCTTGCAAAACTGTTTGTATGGGCTGTCGGCGCTGCGGTTGGGGCGTGTCATCAGGTCGCTGCGCTCATTTTTGCAAGAGTCTTATGTCTTGTTTTTTTGGCTCGTCCGTATGGCGAGAGGCGTGTGTCATGAAGTTTGTTGATGAAGTATCGATTCGAGTAAAGGCCGGCGACGGCGGCAATGGTTGCATGAGTTTCCGTCGAGAAAAATTCATTGAGAACGGTGGTCCGAACGGTGGTGATGGCGGCGATGGCGGCTCGATCTACATGCTCGCCGACGAAAACCTCAACACCCTGGTGGACTACCGTTATACCCGTCACTTCGATGCCGAGCGTGGCTCCAATGGCGGCAGCACCGACTGCACCGGCAAAAAGGGCGAAGACCTGATCCTGCGCGTGCCGGTCGGCACCACGGTGATCGACTCCGCCACCCAGGAAGTCATTGGCGACCTGACCAAGGCTGGCCAGCGTCTGCTGGTGGCCCATGGTGGCTGGCACGGTCTGGGTAACACCCGTTTCAAGTCCAGTACCAACCGTGCGCCGCGCCAGACCACGCCAGGCAAGCCAGGCGAGCAGCGTGACCTGAAGCTGGAAATGAAAGTGCTGGCCGACGTGGGCCTGCTGGGTCTGCCGAACGCCGGCAAGAGCACCTTCATTCGCTCGGTATCGGCAGCCAAGCCGAAAGTCGCCGATTACCCGTTCACCACCCTGGTGCCGAACCTGGGCGTGGTCAGTGTCGACCGCTGGAAGAGCTTTGTGGTTGCGGACATTCCGGGGCTGATCGAAGGTGCGTCCGATGGCGCCGGCCTGGGGATTCGCTTCCTCAAGCACTTGTCCCGTACCCGGCTGTTGCTGCACCTCGTGGACATGGCGCCGCTGGATGAAACCAGTGCTGCTGATGCGGCCGAAGTCATTGTCAGCGAGCTGACCAAGTTCAGCCCGGCCCTGGCAGAGCGTGATCGCTGGTTGGTGCTGAACAAGTGCGACCAGATCCTCGAAGAAGAGCACGAGGAGCGGGTCAAGGAAATCGTCGATCGCCTGGAGTGGGAAGGTCCGGTCTACGTGATCTCGGCCATTGCCAAAGAAGGCACCGAGCGCCTGTGCCACGACATCATGCGTTACATGGAAGATCGTGCCGATCGCCTGGCCAATGACCCTGCCTACAAGGAAGAACTGGCCGAGCTCGATCAGCGTATCGAAGACGAGGCGCGTGCTCAGTTGCAGGCGCTGGATGATCAGCGTGCCCTGCGTCGCAGCGGCGTGAAGTCGGTCCATGACATCGGTGACGACGATTGGGACGAAGAAGACGTGGATGACGAAGACGGTCCGGAAATCATCTACGTTCGCGACTGATCGTGTGCTGATGTCACTCAGTTGAAGCCAGGACCTGTGGGGGCGAGCTTGCTCGCGATAGCGGTGTGACAGCCGGTATCAATATTGCTGACCCAATGCAATCGCGAGCAAGCTCGCTCCCACAGGTTTAAGTGTTTCAGCGCGGTGTTATCATCGCAACCAGCCAGTTTCCAAGGCGCCGCTCATTCGAGCGGCGTTTTGGTATCTGTAAAACGCAAATACGAATAATCTCATGGGCGGTGCTGGGTCGCGCCGTTCGCTGGCAAAGGTTGAAGATGATGCGGAGCAAGGTGACGGGTGCGCAGCGCTGGGTCGTGAAGATCGGCAGCGCATTGCTGACGGCGGATGGCAAGGGCTTGGATCGCAAGGCAATGGCGGTGTGGGTCGAGCAGATGGTGGCTTTGCATGAGGCTGGCGTCGAACTGGTCTTGGTCTCTTCGGGGGCTGTAGCCGCTGGCATGAGCCGGTTGGGCTGGACATCGCGACCCAGCGCGATGCACGAGTTGCAGGCCGCTGCCGCCATCGGTCAGATGGGGCTGGTGCAGGCCTGGGAGTCGAGCTTTGCCGAGCACGGTCGCCATACGGCGCAGATCCTGCTGACCCATGACGACCTGTCCGACCGCAAGCGCTACCTCAATGCTCGCAGTACCTTGCGGGCGCTGGTCGAGCTGAAAGTCATCCCGGTGATCAACGAAAACGACACTGTGGTTACCGACGAGATTCGTTTCGGCGACAACGACACTCTGGCCGCGTTAGTGGCGAACCTGGTGGAGGCGGACCTGCTGGTGATTCTCACGGATCGCGACGGTATGTTCGACGCCGACCCGCGCAACAATCCTGATGCCAAGCTGATCTACGAAGCCCGTGCCGATGATCCGGCGCTGGACGCGGTGGCAGGCGGTACCGGTGGTGCGCTGGGGCGTGGCGGCATGCAGACCAAGCTGCGCGCCGCCCGTCTGGCTGCTCGCTCCGGGGCTCACACCATCATTGTCGGTGGTCGGCTGGAGCGAGTGCTGGATCGCCTGAAGGCGGGCGAGCGCATTGGCACGTTGCTGTCCCCTGAGCGCGGTATGTTGGCGGCCCGGAAGCAATGGCTGGCCGGGCATCTGCAAACCCGTGGCACGCTGGTGCTGGATGCGGGGGCGGTGTCGGCGCTGTCCCAGGGCAATAAAAGTCTGCTGCCGGTGGGCGTGAAGCTGGTCCAGGGCAGTTTTCGTCGCGGCGAAATGGTGGTGTGCGTGGCGCCGGATGGTCGCGAAATCGCTCGCGGCCTGGCCAACTACAGCGCGCTCGAAGCACAAAAAATCATCGGTCAATCGTCTGATGCGATTGTCGGTCTGTTGGGTTACATGGCCGAGCCAGAGCTGGTTCACCGTGACAACCTGATTCTCGTCTAAGGAAAAATCATGGGTTTGGCAAAAGGATTGATCGGCTTGCTGGTGGCATTGCCGCTGCTGGCCTCGGCCGAGGAAATTGGCCAGGTGTCGACGGTGTTCAAGTTTGTCGGGCCAAATGACCGGATCGTCGTTGAGGCCTTCGATGATCCGAAGGTGGGCGGGGTGACGTGTTATCTGTCCCGGGCCAAGACCGGTGGTGTGAAGGGCGGCCTGGGTCTGGCTGAGGATCGCGCCGAGGCATCCATTGCCTGCCGCCAGGTCGGTCCCATCAGCTTCAAGGGGGAGCTCAAGGACGGCGAGGAGGTGTTCAGGGAGCGCACGTCGTTGGTATTCAAGACCATGCAGGTGGTGCGCTTCCTCGACAAGAAGCGTAATACGCTGGTGTACCTGGTCTACAGCGACCGTGTGATCGAAGGCAGTCCGCAGAATGCGGTGACGGCGATCCCGATCCTGCCGTGGGCTCGTACCCAATAACCTGACGCAAATCCCAGTGTGGGAGCGAGCCTGCTCGCGATAGCTATATAACAGTCAGCTTGTATTGAGTGTTAGTCAGCTATCGCGAGCAGGCTCGCTCCCACATTTTTTGCGATATGTGTGGTAAATCCCAGGCAATAAAAAACCGACCCTAAGGTCGGTTTTTTAACGAGCGCGTCGCTTAGGCAGCAGCGGCAACGTTCAGGGCCTTTACGTGGCCATTCAGGCGGCTCTTATGGCGAGCAGCCTTGTTCTTGTGGATGATGCCTTTATCGGCCATACGGTCGATAACTGGCACAGCCAGAACGTAAGCAGCTTGTGCTTTTTCAGCGTCTTTTGCGTCGATGGCCTTAACTACGTTTTTGATGTAGGTACGGACCATGGAACGCAGGCTGGCGTTGTGGCTGCGACGCTTCTCAGCCTGTTTTGCACGTTTTTTGGCGGAAGGTGTGTTGGCCACCGTCGAGCTCCTCGAAAGACTTTTTAGGAAATAGCAAACAAAATAGGCCGCGAATCATGCCGATGAGTTGATGTCTTGTCAAGGGCGGGTGACGCGTTCCGCTGAATGGCAGGTACAACGCACCGGATGATTTCTTTCCGGCGTGCGACCTGTAAACTCGCGGGCTTTGGCTCTGCACTGTTTAGCGGCGCGGAGTATCGCATAAGTGGGCGCGTTGTTCGCCTGCTGTTTATCGACAGGCAAAAACTCTTTTCATGAATCTGCTCAAATCGTTGGCTGCCGTCAGCTCTATCACGATGCTTTCACGCGTCCTGGGGTTCGTTCGTGACACGCTGATCGCTCGGATATTCGGTGCCGGGATGGCCACCGACGCCTTCTTCATCGCCTTCAAGTTGCCCAATCTGTTGCGGCGAATCTTCGCCGAAGGGGCGTTTTCCCAAGCCTTCGTGCCGATCCTGGCGGAATATAAAAGCCAGAAAGGCGACGAAGCGACCCGCACGTTCATTGCCTACGTCACGGGTTTGCTGACGCTGGTGCTGGCGCTGGTTACGGTCGCCGGCATGCTCGCCGCGCCCTGGGTGATCTGGGCCACGGCACCGGGTTTTACCGATACCCCGGAAAAATTCCAGCTCACCTCGGACCTGTTGCGGGTGACCTTTCCTTATATATTGCTGATTTCCCTGTCGTCCCTGGCCGGGGCGATCCTCAATACCTGGAACCGTTTCTCGGTGCCGGCCTTCGTGCCGACCCTGCTCAACGTCAGCATGATCGTCTTTGCGGTGTTCCTGACGCCGTACTTCGACCCGCCGGTGATGGCACTTGGTTGGGCGGTGCTGGTGGGTGGCCTGGCGCAGTTGCTGTATCAGCTGCCTCACCTGAAGAAAATCGGCATGCTGGTGCTGCCGCGCCTGAATCTGCGCGACAGCGGCGTGTGGCGGGTGATGAAGCAGATGTTGCCGGCGATCCTCGGGGTTTCGGTGAGTCAGATTTCCCTGATCATCAACACCATTTTCGCCTCGTTCCTGGTGGCCGGCTCGGTGTCGTGGATGTACTACGCCGACCGCCTCATGGAGTTGCCGTCCGGTGTGTTGGGCGTGGCCCTGGGCACGATCCTGTTGCCGACCCTGGCCAAGACTTACGCCAGCCAGGACCGCCAGGAGTACTCGCGCATCCTCGACTGGGGCCTGCGCCTGTGCTTCGTGCTGGTGTTGCCTTGTGCCCTGGCGCTGGGCATCCTGGCCGAGCCGCTGACCGTCTCGTTGTTCCAGTACGGCCAGTTCAACGCTTTTGACGCGCTGATGACCCAGCGTGCGCTGATCGCTTACTCGGTGGGCTTGCTCGGGATCATTGTGATCAAGGTGCTGGCGCCAGGCTTCTACGCCCAGCAGAACATTCGCACGCCGGTGAAAATCGCCATTTTTACCCTGGTGATGACCCAATTGTTCAACCTGTTGCTGATCGGCCCGCTGGCCCACGCTGGCCTGGCCCTGGCGATCAGTGCCGGCGCGTGTCTCAACGCCGGGCTGCTGTTTTACCAACTGCGCAAGCAGAAGATGTATCAGCCGCAGCCGGGCTGGGGCAAGTTCGGCCTCAAGCTGCTGGTGGCCGTGGGGGTGATGTCGGCGGTGCTGCTGGGGGCGATGCATTTCATGCCAGCCTGGGGTGAAGGACAGATGCTCGAGCGTTTCCTGCGCCTGGGTGTACTGGTCGCGGCGGGTGTGGTGGCGTATTTCGGCATGCTGCTGCTGATGGGCTTTCGCCTGCGCGACTTCAACCGCAAGGGCTTGAGCTGAGGGGTTTACCCTCGATAATCCCGGGCCGGGCAGTGGTTTTGTCGGCTCGATCACTTTGGGTTACGGTGTTGCCTGTCGTCGGCCGCCGGGTGTGGTTATAATCGGCCACTTTATGAGCAAGAAGCGCGTTATGCAGCTGGTTCGAGGCCTCCACAACCTGCGCCCCCAGCATCGGGGCTGTGTCGCCACTATTGGCAACTTTGACGGTGTTCACCGTGGCCACCAGGCTATCCTGGCGCGGTTGCGCGAGCGTGCCCAGGAATTGGGCGTGCCCAGTTGCGTGGTGATCTTCGAGCCGCAACCCCGGGAATTTTTCGCCCCGGACACCGCGCCGGCCCGTCTGGCCCGGCTGCGGGACAAGCTGCATCTGCTGGCCGCCGAAGGCGTCGACCGGGTCTTGTGCCTGGCCTTCAATCAGCGCCTGAGCAAGCTCAGTGCCGCCGAATTCGTCGAGACCATCCTGGTGGGCGGTCTGGACATAAAACATCTGGAAGTCGGTGATGATTTCCGTTTCGGCTGCGACCGGGCAGGGGATTTCGATTACCTGCAACAGGCCGGCAAGGCCCGGGGCTTTACCGTCGAAGCGGCGCAGACCGTCGAGATGGATGGCATGCGCGTCAGCAGTACCCAGGTCCGCAATGCCCTGGCGGCTGCCGACTTCGAATTGGCCGAGCGTTTGCTCGGCCGGCCGTACCGGATTGCCGGACGGATCCTGCACGGGCAGAAACTGGCGCGCCAACTGGGCACGCCGACGGCCAACGTGCAACTCAAGCGTCGTCGTGTACCGCTGACCGGGGTGTTCCTGGTGAGTGTCGAGATCGACGGCAAGACCTGGCCCGGTGTCGCCAATATCGGCGTCCGGCCCACGGTCCAGGGGGATGGCAAGGCCCACCTCGAAGTACATGTTCTGGATTTTGCCGGCGATCTGTATGACCGGCGTTTGACGGTGGTTTTCCACCAAAAGCTGCGTGAAGAGCAGCGTTTTGCCTCTCTGGAGGCGCTCAAGACGGCGATCCATGCAGATATCGCCGCCGCCCGTGCCCTTGTCGCAACCAGCGCCAATCGCTAATGAAGAGCCTTAAATGACCGACTATAAAGCCACGCTAAACCTTCCGGACACCGCCTTCCCTATGAAGGCCGGCCTGCCTCAGCGCGAACCACAGATTCTGCAGCGTTGGGACAGCATTGGCCTGTACGGAAAGTTGCGCGAGATTGGCAAGGATCGTCCGAAGTTCGTCCTGCACGACGGCCCTCCGTACGCCAACGGCACGATCCACATCGGTCACGCGCTGAACAAGATTCTCAAGGACATGATCGTGCGCTCCAAGACCCTGTCGGGTTTCGACGCGCCGTATATCCCGGGCTGGGATTGCCATGGCCTGCCGATCGAGCACAAGGTTGAAGTGACCCACGGCAAGAACCTGGGCGCGGACAAGACCCGCGAATTGTGCCGTGCCTACGCCACCGAGCAGATCGAAGGGCAGAAGTCCGAATTCATCCGCCTCGGCGTGCTGGGCGACTTCGCCAACCCTTACAAGACCATGGACTTCAAAAACGAAGCCGGCGAAATCCGGGCCTTGGCGAAAATCGTCGAGGGCGGCTTTGTGTTCAAGGGCCTCAAGCCCGTGAACTGGTGCTTCGATTGCGGTTCGGCCTTGGCCGAGGCGGAAGTCGAGTACGAAAACAAGAAGTCGTCGACCATCGACGTCGCGTTCCCGATCGCCGATGAAGACAAGCTCGCCGCCGCTTTCGGCCTGGGCAAGCTGAGCAAACCGGCGTCGATCGTGATCTGGACCACCACCCCGTGGACCATCCCGGCCAACCAGGCGTTGAACGTTCACCCGGAATTCAACTACGCCCTGGTCGATGTTGGCGACAGGCTGCTGGTATTGGCCGAAGAACTGGTCGAGTCCTGCCTGGCCCGCTACAACCTCGAAGGCTCGGTGCTGGCTACCGCGCCAGGTTCGACGCTGGAACTGATCAATTTCCGTCATCCGTTCTATGACCGCCTGTCGCCGGTGTACCTGGCCGACTACGTAGAGCTGGGCGCAGGCACTGGTGTGGTTCACTCCGCGCCGGCCTATGGCGTTGACGACTTCGTGACCTGCAAGAAGTACGGCATGGTCAACGACGACATCCTCAACCCGGTACAGAGCAATGGCGTGTACGTGCCGTCGCTGGAGTTCTTTGGCGGCCAGTTCATCTGGAAAGCCAACCCGGCCATCGTCGACAAGCTGACCGAAGTCGGCGCGCTGCTGCACACCACCGTCATCGAACACAGCTACATGCACTGCTGGCGCCACAAGACCCCGCTGATCTACCGCGCCACCGCGCAGTGGTTCATCGGCATGGACAAGCAGCCAACCACTGGCGACACCCTGCGCCAGCGCTCCCTCAAAGCCATCGAGGACACCAAGTTCGTGCCGGCCTGGGGCCAGGCGCGCCTGCACTCGATGATCGCCAACCGTCCTGACTGGTGCATCTCCCGCCAGCGCAATTGGGGCGTGCCGATCCCGTTCTTCCTGAACAAGGAAAGCGGCGAACTGCACCCACGCACCGTCGAACTGATGGAAGAGGTGGCCAAGCGCGTCGAAGTCGAAGGCATCGAAGCCTGGTTCAAGATGGACGCCGCCGAACTGTTGGGCGACGAAGCGCCGCTGTACGACAAGATCAGCGACACCCTGGACGTCTGGTTCGATTCCGGCACCACCCACTGGCATGTGCTGCGTGGCTCGCACCCGATGGGCCATGAAACCGGCCCGCGTGCCGACCTGTACCTGGAAGGTTCGGACCAGCATCGCGGCTGGTTCCACTCCTCGTTGCTGACCGGTTGCGCCATCGACAACCACGCACCGTACCGCGAGTTGCTGACCCACGGCTTCACCGTCGATGAGTCCGGCCGCAAGATGTCCAAGTCCCTGGGCAACGTGATCGCCCCGCAGAAGGTCAACGACACCCTGGGCGCCGACATCATGCGCTTGTGGGTCGCCTCCACCGACTATTCCGGCGAGATGGCCGTTTCCGAGCAGATCCTGCAGCGCAGCGCGGACGCCTACCGGCGGATCCGTAACACCGCGCGCTTCCTGCTCTCGAACCTGACCGGTTTCAACCCGGCCACCGACCTGCTGCCAGCCGAAGAAATGCTCGCGTTGGACCGCTGGGCCGTGGACCGTACCCTGTTGCTGCAACGCGAATTGCAGGAGCATTACGGTGAGTATCGTTTCTGGAACGTCTACTCCAAGATCCACAACTTCTGCGTGCAGGAGCTGGGTGGTTTCTACCTCGACATCATCAAGGACCGTCAGTACACCACTGGCGCCAACAGCAAGGCGCGCCGTTCGTGCCAGACCGCGCTGTTCCACATCAGCGAAGCCCTGGTGCGCTGGATCGCGCCGATCCTGGCATTCACCGCCGACGAGCTGTGGCAGTACCTGCCGGGCGAGCGCAACGAGTCGGTGATGCTCAACACCTGGTACGAAGGCCTGACCGAACTGCCGCAAGGTTTCGAGCTGGACCGTGCCTATTGGGACCGGATCATGGCGGTCAAGGCGGCGGTCAACAAGGAAATGGAGATCCAGCGCGCGGCCAAGGCCGTCGGTGGCAACCTGCAGGCCGAAGTGACGCTCTACGCCGAAGAAGCCCTGAGTGCCGATCTGGCCAAGCTGAGCAACGAGCTGCGTTTCGTGCTGATCACTTCCACCGCCAGTGTCGCACCGTTGGTGCAGGCGCCGGCCGATGCGGTCGTCACTGAAGTCAGCGGCCTGAAGCTGAAGATCGTCAAGTCGAACCACACCAAGTGCGCCCGTTGCTGGCACTGCCGCGAAGACGTCGGCGTGAGTCCGGAGCATCCGGAGATCTGCGGCCGTTGCGTCGACAACATCAGCGGCACTGGTGAGGTTCGTCACTATGCCTAGTGCGTCTAACGTGGCGAGCCGTTTCGGCCGGCTGAGCTGGCTGTGGTTGAGCTTGCTGGTGCTGGTCATTGACCAGGCCAGCAAGTTCCACTTCGAAAACTCGCTGACCATGTACCAGCAGATCGTGGTCATCCCCGACTACTTCAGCTGGACCCTGGCTTACAACACGGGCGCGGCGTTCAGCTTCCTGGCCGACAGTTCGGGCTGGCAGCGCTGGCTGTTCGCCCTGATCGCTGTCGTGGTCAGCGGCGTGCTGGTGGTCTGGCTCAAACGCCTGGGTCGCGATGAGACCTGGCTCGCCGTGGCGCTGGCATTGGTGCTTGGGGGCGCGCTGGGCAATCTTTATGACCGGATTGCCTTGGGCCACGTGATCGATTTCATCCTGGTGCATTGGCAGAACCGCTGGTACTTCCCGGCGTTCAACTTTGCCGACAGCGCCATCACCGTGGGCGCCGTAATGCTCGCCCTGGACATGTTCAAGAGCAAGAAACCCGGAGAAGCCGTCCATGACTGAGCAGCGTATCGCTCAAAACACTGAAGTGAAGCTTCACTTCGCCCTGCACCTGGAAAACGGCGACACCGTCGACAGCACCTTTGACAAGGCTCCGGCCGTGTTCAAGGTTGGCGACGGCAACCTGCTGCCGGGCTTCGAGGCGGCGATCTTCGGTTTCAAGGCCGGTGACAAGCGCACCGTGGTGGTTCCACCGGAAAACGCCTTTGGTCAGCCCAACCCGCAAAACGTGCAGACCATGCCACGCTCCCAGTTCCAGGACATGGAACTGTCCGAAGGGTTGCTGGTGATCTTCAACGATGCGGCCAATACCGAACTGCCGGGCGTGGTGAAGGCGTTCGACGACGCCCAGGTGACCGTGGACTTCAATCATCCGTTGGCGGGCAAGACCTTGAACTTCGAAGTGGAAATCATCGAAGTGAAGGCAGTTGAGATTTAACGGCAGTTACCGCCCCCACCATACCTGTGGGAGCGAGCCTGCTCGCGATGGCTGAATCACAGCCACCATCGAGTTGACTGTTCTGCCGCATCGCGAGCAGGCTCGCTCCCACAGACACGAGGCACAGCATGCAAATCAAACTCGCCAACCCCCGTGGCTTCTGCGCCGGCGTGGACCGGGCGATCGAAATCGTCAACCGCGCCCTGGAAGTTTTCGGGCCGCCCATCTATGTGCGCCATGAAGTGGTCCACAACAAATTTGTCGTCGAAGACCTGCGTAGCCGCGGGGCGATCTTCGTCGAGGAACTGGACCAGGTGCCAGACGACGTCATCGTGATCTTCAGTGCCCACGGGGTTTCCCAGGCAGTGCGTACCGAAGCCGCCGGCCGTGGCCTGAAGGTATTCGACGCGACCTGCCCCTTGGTGACCAAGGTCCATATCGAAGTGGCCCGTTACAGCCGTGACGGTCGTGAGTGCATTCTGATCGGCCACGAGGGCCATCCGGAAGTCGAAGGCACCATGGGCCAGTACGACGCCAGCAATGGTGGCGCGATCTACCTGGTCGAGGATGAAGAGGACGTCGCCGCCCTTCAGGTGCGTAACCCGGAAAAGCTGGCGTTTGTCACCCAGACCACCCTGTCCATGGACGATACCAGTCGAGTGATCGACGCCCTGCGTGCGCGCTTCCCGGCCATCGGTGGGCCACGCAAGGATGACATCTGCTACGCCACCCAGAATCGTCAGGATGCGGTCAAGCAACTGGCCGACGAGTGTGATGTCGTGCTGGTAGTCGGTAGCCCGAACAGCTCCAACTCCAATCGCCTGCGTGAGCTGGCCGAGCGCATGTCCACTCCGGCGTACCTGATCGACGGCGCTGAAGACATGCAGCGCAGCTGGTTTGACGGCGTCGAGCGTATCGGCATTACCGCCGGTGCTTCAGCGCCGGAAGTGTTGGTGCGCGGCGTGATCCAGCAACTGCAGGCCTGGGGGGCAACCGGTGCCGATGAATTGTCCGGTCGCGAGGAGAACGTCACCTTCTCCATGCCCAAGGAACTACGCGTGCGCTCCTTGCTTTGAGTCCATTTCGCACAAGGCCTGCTCGGTTTTCTCGCTGCGCAGGCTGACGCGGCCGCTGCGCGACAGGACCACCTGGTGGTGACTGACCGGCTTATGGTGTGCACAAACGTGTAACGTTCCCGCCTGAAATGCGCCGCTGGGCAGGAGCGGCTCCCCCTGGCTTGCGAATCTCACCGAGTGTTTTACCGGCCCGTTGCCAATGATTCGAGCATGGCGGCTGTGCTGCGTCAGCAGTTGCTGGTCATCGCCGTCCAGCATGATTTGCCAGCCCAGGCTCCAATCGTTGTCTATTCCTTGAATCGTCACTGTCCGATTGCGCGTGATTGCTTCGCTGCGGGCGCTGCGCAGACCGCTGGCCAGCAGCCGTGCGGCGTCGTCGCGGTCAGTGGATTCCACCAGGGCTTTGTATCCGGAACCGGCCCACGGCAGAACAATCGCGGCAATCGCCAGTCCCATGAGCAGTTCGATCAGGCTAAAGCCCTGTTGATACATGACGTCTCCTCCCTGGAGGGCTTGTTGTAGAGAGGGAGCAAGCTCCCTCGCCACAGGCAGTCGTTTGTTCTAGCGTGTAGAAGCAGGTATAGCCAATGGCGACGGAGGGCATCGATGGATCTTCGTACAAAAGGTTTCACGCTGATTGAGGTGCTGGTCGCCCTTGGCGTGCTGCTGCTCCTGATCACCCTGGCGGTACCGGCCCTTACCGGTTCGGTGCAGGGCACCAAGGCCGATACCGATATTGACGACCTGCGCCGGGCACTGAACTTCGCCCGGATGACGGCGATCGACCGTGGTGTCACCACACGGATTCGCCCCACGGTCCAGGGCAGCGTATGGAGCAGCGAGCTGACGGTGTATGACAGTACTGGCGCTGAGCCCAATGTATTGCGGGTTGTTCCAGCGATGAGCAGCGGCGCGACTCTGACGCTAACCTCAGACGTGACCAGCATTGATTTCAACAACCTCGGCGGGTTGTCGGCACCGGCCACGCCGGTGACTTTCAATTATGTAAGGGGGGCGCAGAGCAGGACACTGAGTGTTTGCCTCAATGGACGAATCGTATTGGGTGGAAGTTGCGGATGAAGGGTTGCAGTAAACAGGCACAGGATGGCATGACACTGATCGAGGTGCTGGTGGCGGTGCTGATTCTTGGCGTGGGCTTGCTGGGAGCGGCGATGGTTCAGCTCAATGCCCTCAAATATACCGACAGCTCGCGCATGACCAGCCAGGCCAGCTTCATCGCCTACGACATGCTCGACCGCATTCGTGCCAACTCCGGCGCCGATTACACGGTTACGCCGCCCAGTTCACCCAATCTCAACGTAGCCCGGGACCAGGATCTCTACGATTTCAAGACCAACATCGTCAGCTTCGGCGGCGCCACGGCCACCGGCACTGTTGCGCTGCACCAGCGGGTCTACACCATTACCATCTCCTGGGATGACGCCCGGGCCGCCAACACGACCAACGCCGCCGAGGCGCGACGCAGTTTCGTGCTGACCAGTCGCGTCGCCGTCGACCCACCCGGGGCGACGCCATGAACAGGCATTGCCGGGGATTCGGCCTGATTGAGCTGATGATCGCTTTGGTGCTCAGCCTGATTGTCGTGCTGGGTGTGGTGCAGATTTTCATCGCCGCCAAAAACACCTACGTCAGCCAGGGTGCGGCGGCGGTGATGCAGGAGGATGCGCGGTTCGCTCTGAGCAAGATGGTCCAGGAGCTTCGTATGGTGGGCATGTTCGGTTGCCTGGAGACCGTCCTCGACGCGTCCTCGGCGGGGGATTTCAATGCCAGCAAGGTCACGCCGATCAGCTGGGACAATGCCAATCTGAAGCTGACCCTGGTGACGACGGATGTCGGCAACAGCGGCGGCGTGCCGACCTGGACCGTGATCTCGGATTGTCGCAACACGGCGACCGCCTATACCGGGGCGCGGATACCGGCGGCCGGGCAAATGGCGTTTCCGATACGGCGGCTGGTCTACAGTTTCAGCAATAACCAGTTGTTGATGGGCACCGGGGCTGGCAACCCGACCCAGGCGGTGCTGGTGGATAACGTCCGGGCATTCGATGTGACATTTGGGGTGGCCAGCAGCGCGACAGACATCGCGGCATCGAGCTACAGCCGCAACCCGAGCAATCCGGCCCTGATCCGCAGCGTGCGCCTGACCCTCACGCTCTTTGATCCGAAGAACAACGTGCGTGAGCAGACCTTCAACGTGGTTGCCGCTTTGCGCAACCGGCTTCTGTGAGGGCGACTGATGAATTCAACGCCCATCAAGCATCGCCAGCGCGGTATGGCATTGCTGGTCAGCCTGGTTTTCCTGCTGCTCCTGACGCTGATCGGCCTGTCGTCGATGCAGAGCGCCACCCTTCAGGAAAAAATGACCAGTAGCGTCATGCTACGCAACCAGTCCTTCCAGTTGGCCGAGGCAGCGCTGCGGGTTGGTGAAAGCGCGGTACAGGCCGAGGCCTACTCCCTGCCGGTGTGTACCACCGCGACCCAGTGTGCGCCGCCGGCTGAATCGGCAACCCTCACGACGGCCGGGCGCAATTCATCGTCGGGGGTGACCTGGATCGCCGTCCCTGGCGGGTTCTATGGCGTGCAGAATCTGGGCACCACGCTGACGGCGGTCAACGTGCCGATCAATACGTCGGCGACGCTGTACCGGATCACGGCGGTGGCCGTGGTGGGAAATAACCAGCGCAGCGTCGTGGAGAGCATCTATGCGAAATATTAAGGTGCGTCGCGATTGGAAGCAGGCGTTGTGGGGTGTGCTGCTCAGCCTGTACCTGGCTGCACCGGCCTATGCTTTCACGCCTTCGGATTCGCCGTTGCTGAGTGCCGCCGCAGTCACGCCCAACGTGATGCTGCTGATCGATGACTCGGGGAGTATGAACAACATCATTTGGGCGTCGGGGTTTGATCCGACGGTGACGCAAACGCGCACTTATGCATGCAGCGCCAGTAGCAATTGCAACGATAGGTATGAACTGGATCTGGATGACTCGAACATTCTGTTAATGAGCCTGTTGCGGGGCGGTTGCTCGTCTGGCTGGTACGGTTTCTACCGGCCCGGCCTTGGTCGGATCTGTCTGCGGCTGCCAGACCCGGTGGGTGGGGGCGATACACGCTACACCGCCAAGTACCTGGCGTATCTGGTAACCCTGGCCAACGGCTCGAACCGGGACTACACCAATGGCTCAATCCCCAGGGATTATCGAATCAACGTGGCACGGGATGTCTCCAACGACCTGGTCGCCAACAACCGTGCCTTGCGCATCGGGCTTGCCACCTTCAATCCTCCCAACTTCAGCAACTCCGGCCCGGGGGGCTACATCGCCCGTGTCGTCAGCGATCTGTCACCCGTCAGCGGCAGCGTGACCCAGACCCAGGCCAACGCCAACTACAGTGCCCTGATCAACGCCATCAACGGTCTGGGCGCGGTCGCCAATACGCCATTGGCCGAGAGCTATTACGAGGTCACCCGTTATTTCAGGGGCATGGCGCCGTACCACAACAATAGCCCCAGCACCTACACCAGCCCGATCCAGTACCGGTGCCAGAAGAATTTCGGTGTGGTGATCACCGACGGCTTGCCCACCTACGACCGTACCTTTCCCACCAACGATCCGTTAGGCGGATCCCGTCTGCCGAACTGGGATGGCATCAGTACCAACGATGGTGCTGACCGCAACGGTGACGCTGAGGGCGATACGCTTTATCTGGACGATATCGCCAAGTTCGCTTTCGACATCGACATGCGTTCCACCGGCACCGACGTCACTGGCCAGAGCTGGAATGCCACGGATTTTCCCCGGCAGTACCTCAATACCTACACCGTGGGTTTTGCCGTCACCAATACGATGCTGTCCGACGCCGCTCGCTACGGCGCGGGTAAATATTATCCAGCGTCCGACAGCGAAGGCCTGAACTCGGCCTTGTCATCGGCCTTGAGTGACATCACCTCCAAGGCCGGATCGGGGGGCGGCGGCACCACCAACGGTGCAACGTTGTCCACCACCTCCAGCTATTACCAGACCACCTATGACCCCAAGGACTGGCGAGGCACCATCCGCGCATTCGGTTTTACCTCGGCGGGGACGGTCGATACGGCGGCCGTGCAATGGACCACCAACACCAGCATCGTGCCGGGTGCCACGGCACCGACCTATCAGTCCTGGAACACCGCGACCAACACGCCGGTAACCTTGGCCTACGGCAACTTTTCACCGGCCCAGCAAACCAGCCTCAGCCAGGGCCTGCCCACGGGGATCACCGGCAGCGATCTGGTGGAATGGAGCAAAGGTGTCAATAAAACCGGGCTGAAGGTGCGCAGCGCGTTGCTGGGGGACATTATCAACTCGCCACTGCTCCTGGCCTCGCCGAACGACCAGACCGCCTCGGACCTGCTGAACGACACCAGCTACAGCACTTACCTGGCAACCAAGGCGGCGAACATGAACGCCAATCTCGTGGTGAATGCCAACGATGGTTTCTTCAGCGTCATCAACAGCGCAAACGGCACGCGGCGTTACGCTTATATGCCCTCGAGCGTCCTGCCCTCGTTGCGGGACATCGCTGACACCAATTACATCAACGGCGTGAGTCACAAGTTCCTGGTGGATGGGCAGATCGGCGTATTCGATGCGCAATTGGGCAATGCCTGGAAGACCGTTGCCCTGGGCGGGACCGGAGCCGGGGGCAAAGCGTTCTATGCGGTGCAATTGTTCGACGCAGCGGCAGGCAATGCGCTCCGGGCGTTGTGGGAAATCAGCGCACCGACCGTCGCCAATACGGCCAACGCCTTCAATGACCTGGGCTACGCCTATGCGCGTCCCGAAGTCGCGCGCCTGGCCGATGGTCGCTGGGCCGCGTTCATCGCCAATGGCTATGGCAGCAACACCGGCGTGGCGGCGCTGTACGTGGTGGATATCCGAGATGGTTCGCTGATCAGGAAAATCACGGTCAATAACAGCGAGACGGGTAACGGCCTGTCGTCGGTCAAGCTTCGGGTCAATTCCCAGAACGTGGTGCAGGCCGCGTACGGTGGCGACTTGAAAGGGCGGATGTGGAAATTCGACCTCAGCGGCACTTCCCCCACCGCCTGGGGCGTTGCGTTTGCCGGGCAGCCGTTGTTCACCGCGCCCGGTGGTGCAACCCAGCCCATCACCGTCCAGCCGTTGCTGGCGGAAAACCCTCAGGGCGGGACCCAGGTTTTTTTCGGCACGGGCAAATTCAACGAAGCGGTGGACAAGCTCAATAAGGATCTGCAGGGGTTCTATTCGATCTGGGACGCCGTCGGCGGTACCGGACAAATCCCGGTTTCGAGCCTGCAAGCCCAGTCGATCACCGGGGTGTTCTCAGGCAGCACCGGGCAATTCGTGACGACCAGCCAGACCGACGTGACGTATCCTGCAAAAAATGGCTGGTATCTGCCCTTGGTGTACAACAACGCATTGACTGGGGAACGGGTGATCAACCCGGCCAGTCTGGTGCTCGGGCGCGTGGTTTTCACCACGGCCGCGGTGGACACCACCGATCCCTGCGCCAGCTTTGGTACTGGCAAACTGATCGAGGTGGATGCGTTCAACGGTAAGATGCTCAACTACGCGGTGCTCGACACCAACGGTGACGGCATGCTCAACAGCCTCGACACGGTCTCCAGCGGAGTGATTTTCACGGGCGGGATCCCGACCTTGAGCGCTGTCGTCAGTGCCAACGGGGCCACCAACATGATCGTGAACGACTCCGGTGGCGGTATCACCGACCTGCTGGGGAAATCCGTCGGCGGCAGCCGCCGCATCATGTGGCGGCAAATACAATGAGAGATAAGGTATGCGCAGATCCAACCGGGGTTTCACCTTGATCGAAATCATGATCGTGATCGCCATCATCGGTATCGTGATCACCGTCGGCTATCCGAGCCTGACCGAATACATGAAAAAGGGCCGAAGGGCCGAAATCGCCGGGCTGCTATCGGAGCAGGCGCAGATTCTTGAGCGCCATTACTCCAAGAACAATGTCTACACCAACGCGACCGGGCTGAGCAGCGGTAATGATTTCTACACCATTACCCAGACGCTCATGGATCAGAGTTTCACCCTGACTGCCGTGCGCAACAGCGCCTCGTCCATGGCCACCGACAAGTGCGGTGATTTCACCATCAACAACACGGGCGCGCGAAGCATCATCAACGCTGCTGCCGGGCTGACTGCCAAGGATTGCTGGGGTCGCTGAGTTTATTTTTTCGGGCGCTGTCCTGCGCCCTTTGTCTTGTGAGTTGAAATAGAACATGACCAGGCAACAGCAAGTGGTGATTGTCGGCGGCGGAGTCATTGGCCTGCTGACGGCGTTCAATCTCGCGTCCGAAGGGCAGCGCGTGGTGCTGCTGGACCGCTCCAGTGTCGGCCAGGAATCGTCCTGGGCCGGCGGCGGTATTGTTTCGCCGCTGTACCCCTGGCGCTACAGCCCGGCGGTCACCGCACTGGCCCACTGGTCGCAGGACTTTTATCCACAGCTGGCCCAGCGTCTGTTCGCGGCCACGGGGGTTGATCCGCAGGTGCATGTCACCGGTCTGTATTGGCTGGACCTGGACGATCAGGCCGAAGCACTGGCCTGGGCCGAGCGGGAAGGGCGCCCGTTGCGGGCTGTGGAAATCTCGGCTGTCCATGACGCGGTGCCAGTACTGGGCGCGGGTTTCTCCCGGGCGATCCACATGGCCGATGTGGCCAATGTGCGCAATCCCCGGTTGGTGAAGTCCCTCAAGGCTGCGTTGCTGGCGCTACCCAATGTCACGCTGCATGAGCAATGCGAGGTCGGCGGGTTCATCCGCGACGGTGGGCGTATTGTGGGGGTTAACAGCTCCGAGGGGCCGATCCTTGGCGATCAGGTGGTCCTGGCGGCGGGCGCCTGGAGCGGTGAATTGCTCAAGACTCTGGGGCTGAAGTTGCCGGTCGAGCCGGTCAAGGGCCAGATGATTCTGTACAAATGTGCGTCGGATTTTCTATCGAGCATGGTCCTGGCCAAGGGCCGTTATGCGATTCCGCGTCGCGACGGGCATATTCTGGTGGGCAGTACGCTGGAGCGCGAAGGCTTCGACAAGACCCCGACCGATGTTGCGCTCGATAGTTTGAAGGCGTCGGCGCAGCAGCTGATTCCTGCGCTGGCGGACGCCGAGGTGGTCGGGCATTGGGCCGGCTTGCGGCCTGGATCGCCGGAGGGCATTCCCTATATTGGTGAAGTGCCGGGGTTTTCCGGGTTGTGGTTGAACTGTGGGCATTATCGCAATGGGTTGGTGTTGGCTCCGGCGTCGTGTCGGTTGTTTGTTGATGTGATGTTGGGGCGTGAGCCGGTGATTGATCCTGCGCCGTATGCGCCGGCGGGGCGGTTGTAGGGTTCGGCTTTGGCTTGGGGGTGAGCTTGGTGACGAGGCGGCCTGACAGCCGGCCTGTCTCTCACGGTTGTACCCGGATCCAACTGTGGGAGCGAGCCTGCTCGCGATGGCGGCCTGACAGCCGGCCAGGGTTTTGTTGGTTGGGTATATATCCGTTTCTGCGGTAACGGCTACTTATGGTTCCGCCCTTACGGCGGGTCACTTTTGAAGAGCGCAAAAGTAACCAAAACGCTCTTGCCCCACCACTCGGTGCCTCGCCTAGGCTCGGCATGCCCTCACTCCGGCATTGCTCCGTGGGCCCGCCGCGAAGGGCCATCCATGGCCCAGCGCGGCTACCTCGGCATCCATGCCGAGGTGCCCACTCCACAATACCTGCGTTCGGCCAGCGTGGTTAACGGGGCGCCCCAGATCAAAATCAAAAGCGAGGCGGCCTGACAGCCGGCCTGTTTTTTGCGGGTGTACACCCATCGGACCTGTGGGAGCAAAGCCTGCTCGCGAGGCGGCCTGACAGCCGGCCTGTTCTTGCGGGTGTACACCCATCAGACCTGTGAGCCGGACCTGTGGGAGCAAAGCTTGCTCGCGAGGCGGCCTGACAGTCGGCCTGTTTTTTGCGGGTGTACACCCATCAGACATGTTGAGCCGGACCTGTGGGAGCAAAGCCTGCTCGCGAAAGCGGTCTGACAGCCGACCTGTCTCTTGCGGGCGTAGCCCTATCCCAGTGTGGGAGCGAGCCTGCTCGCGATGTCAGCCCATCCACCCTCGATGCAACCGAGGTGTCGCTATCGCGAGCAGGCTCGCTCCCACAGGAGAAACGCGTTCGCCCAAAACCAGGCCGGCTGTCAGGCCGCCTCGCGGAGGACGTTGATCTCGGCGCCCCGTTAACCACGCTGGCCGAACGCAGGCATTGTGGAGTGGGCATCCCGGCATGGATGCCGGGATAGCCGCGCTGGGCCATGGATGGCCCTTCGCGGCGGGTCCACGGAGCAATGCCGGAGTGAGGGCACACCGAGCCTAAGCGAGGTGCCGAGTGGTGGGGCAGAAGCGTTTTGCTTACTTTTGCGCTGTTCAAAAGTGAGCCGCCGTAAGGGCGGAACCCTAAGTAGCCGTTACCGCAGAAATGGATATACACACTCACAATAGCGCCTTCACAGCCAACCAGAATTTGTGGGAATGGTCGGACAAGGCCCCTAATTCGAGCCGAATTTTCCGACGAGTTCTGGCGGTTGCCGGGTGGGAAGGTCTCTCGTTAACCTTTTCCCGTCGCTGCCAATTCAGCGACCGGGCGTCGCGGCCCGCAAACTTGGTAATCCATTCCTTCCTTTGGAGTACCGCAATGTGTGACAAATCTCCATCCGCTTCAGAAACCAATAACGAGTCCCCATACTCCAGCCTTAACCCAAAACAGCTTGATGAAGCCGCCAAGCGCGCCCTCGACTATTACCTCGGCCCAAAGCCCGAAGCCAAAAAGAAACCCGCCTCAAACCAGCTATTCACCGTCGTGGACGGCATAGACACCGAATGCCTGCTCGCCAACCTCAGCGAAACCCTGGCCTCAGCCAACGCAACCGTCAGCGACCTGGCCTTCGAGCTTGAAGGCTCGCGACGGCATATCGCCTTGGGGGTACAGCAGTTGATTGAGTTGAGTGAATTACTGGCCAATCGTGTTCTGGACGAACGGGTACCAGTGCCGGAGGGCTAGAGAAGGGGTGCAAATCAGCCAAGGCGAACGCCGAACCTGTGGCGAGGGAGCAAGCTCCCTCGCCACAGGTTAAGTAGGGGGCTTCAGGACCGCGCCTCAATCCAACCCCAACTTCTTCAACCGATACCGCATCGACCGAAACGACAACTTCAACCGCTGGGCCGCCGCCGTGCGGTTCCAGCGGGTTTCCTCCAAAGCCTGGAGGATGAGTTTGCGTTCGACGTCCTCCAGATAGTCTTCCAGGTTATCGACCCGCATCAGGTCGGGGCTGCCTGCGTCGGTGGTGCTGATGCCCTCGGCCAGGCGCAGGTCGTGGGCTTCGATCAACTGGTGCTCGCAAAGGGTGTAGGCGCGTTCGAGCATGTTTTCCAGTTCCCGAACGTTGCCCGGAAAGCGGTAGTTTCGAAGGGCGTCCAGGGCTTGGGGATGGAGCTTGACCGCGGGGCTGCCGGTGTTGGCGGCCAGGCGCTGGAGGGTGTGATTGGCGAGCGATTCGATGTCTTCGCGGCGTTCGCGCAGCGGCGGGACGCGCAGTTCGATGACGTTGAGTCGATAGTACAGATCCTGGCGAAAGCGCCCGGCGGTGACTTCGGCGTCCAGGTCCTTGTGGGTGGCGCAAAGAATTCGTACATCCACCACTTCTTCCTGCTGGCCGCCAACGGCCCGCACGGCTTTTTCCTGGATGGCGCGCAGCAATTTGACTTGCATCGCCAGGGGCAGGTCGGCCACTTCGTCAAGGAACAAGGTCCCGCCGTGGGCGGCCTGGAACAGCCCCGGTTTGTCTTCGATGGCGCCGCTGAAGCTGCCTTTTCGATGGCCGAAAAACTCGCTTTCCATCAGCTCCGTGGGAATCGCCCCACAGTTGACCGGCACAAAACGCTGGGCGGAACGCGGGCCTTGCTCATGGATCAACCGGGCGACCAGTTCCTTGCCGCAACCCGATTCCCCGCTGATGTAGACCGGCGCCTGACTGCGAGCGAGTTTTTCGATCTGTTTGCGGACGTTGTGCATCGGCGGGGAGTCGCCCAGCAGACAGCGCTCGATGGACGCCGCCGGGATGGCGACCGACGGCAGGCGTAATGCGCTGGTGACCAGCTCACGCAGCCGTCCCAGGTCGACCGGTTTGGTCAGAAAGTCGAAGGCGCCGGCCTTGAGGGCGTCGATGGCGGTTTCCAGGCTCCCGTAGGCGGTGATCATTGCTACGGGCAATTGCGGGTAGCGTTGCTGGATATGTTGCACCAGCTCCAGGCCAGTGCCGTCGGGCAGGCGCATGTCGGTCAGGCACAGGTCAAAGGTGTCTTCAGCCAGCAGGGCCCGGGCCTGGGCAAGGTTCTCGGCGCTGCGGGTGTCGAGTTTCATCCGGCCCAGGGTAATGTCCAGGAGTTCGCGGATGTCCGGTTCGTCATCGACGATCAGGATTCGTTGCCGTGAGCGCGTAGTCAAATCTGTTTCCGTCCGTGAGCAAAAGTGATGCGAAAGCAGCCGCCGCCTTGGCGTGGTTTGAAGTCTAGGCGGGCCTGGTTGCTTTCGCACAGCTCACGGGACAGATAGAGCCCAAGGCCGGTGCCCTGGCTGCTGGTGGTGAAGAAAGGTTCGAACAAATGCGCTTGCTGGTCCGGTGTCACGCCGGGGCCGTTGTCGATAATGTCCAGCGTGGACAGCTGGCTGTGGGGGTCGATGAACAGCTTCAGCCAGACCTCGGCCTCTTCATGGGCCATCGCGCTGTGACGCCAGGCGTTGCGCAGCAGGTTGTCGAGCACCTGGGTCAACTGATCGGGGTCCATCAGCGTGAGGTAGTCACCCGGGTCGATGCTCAGGTGCAAGTGCTGATGCCCAGCCGCGTTTTCCCGGGCTTGTCGGACGAACTGGTCGAGCCAGATCCGCAGATCCAGGCGCTGCGGCGTGGTCTGCTGGCGGCGGGACAGTTGCAGGACGTTTTCAATGACGCGGTTCATTCGTTGGGAGTGATCCTGGATGATCTGCGTCAGACGCCGATCCGCGCTGTTCAGTTCCTCGGACTCGCGCAGCAATTGCGCCGCATGGCTGATCGCTCCCAGCGGGTTGCGGATTTCATGGGCGATACCGGCGGTGAGGCGCCCCAGGGAGGCGAGTTTCAACTGCTGGGCGTGTTGGGCCACTTGGGCCAGGTCTTCGAGGAAGACCAGGATCTGATGCTGATCGTGATGCCCCAGGGCAATGAAACTCGGTTGCAAGGTCAGGCCGGTGCCGTTAATGGTCAGGCTTTGCGGACGCAGGCTGGGGTTGTTCAACCACAGCTGTAGCCGCTCCACCAGGGCGCCGGAGCAGTCGTCGAGCCGCTGGCCGACCAGGTCGTGCATGCCCAACAGGTTCAATGCGCTTTCGTTAGCCAATTGCACCCGGCGCTGGCGATCGAGCACCAGGATGCCGGTGCGCATGCGTTGCAGGATCAGTGCGTTGAGCGCTTCCAGACCGACTACTTCGCTGGCCCGTTGTTCGGCGAGGATTTCACTGGCTTCCAGGCGTCGGGTCAGGCCTTGCACCAGCAGCGCGGCGGCAAAACACAAGGCCCCCAGGGTACCGGCCTGCAGATAACTGCTGGGACGGCTCGAATCGCTGAGGTCAAGGAAGAAGCTCGACCCGACGATGCCCAGCGTAGCGACAGCTGCAATCAACAGGCCAATTCGGCCTCGCAACAACGTATTGCCGATGGCCACCGAGACGATGAGCAGGTTGCCGATGGCGCTGGGGGCGCCGCCGGCAGCGTAGAACAGCCACGACAACAACAGCACGTCGGTCAGAGCCAGGCCGAACAGCCGGGCTGGGCGGCGGGTATTTTCAAGAAACACCACCAGCAGGATATTCAGCACCAGATACAACCAGCTGCCGCTGCGCAGCAAATCGTCGTTGGCGAACTCCAGCAGGCGGTTGTCCATGTTGCTGGAGATCAGCAGCACCAGGGTGATGCCGATGCTTAGACGGTACAGGTGATAGAGACGCAGCAGGCGCTGCGCCTGTTTGACGCGAGGGCTTGAGGCTTGCTCAGCGGTCACGAGTGCCCGGGCCTTGCTCGAGGTGAGCCTGGCTGCAATACCACTGTTGTTCGAGGGCCAGTGCCCGATCTCGCGGCAGGTGCACGCCGCAATGGGCGCAACGGACCATGGGTGGTGCGTCCTGTTCCCGAGGGGAGTTCGGCGCGGCAGAGGTCCCCTTGAACTTGCGCCACAACCATATCGCGGCGGCAATCAGGGCGATCCAGAACAGTAAACGAAGCATGATGGGCGGCTTTTTGGCTAATGATCAGGCAGTTTAGCCAAGGACAGGAACGGCGCACAGCGCTATAAAATCCAGGCACAAAAAAGGGAGACCCGCGGGCCTCCCTTTTGCTGACACCTGGCCTCAGTCGAACAGGCCGAAGGTCATGTAGCTGAACCAGGAGCGATCGCTGGATTCGCTCTCAGGCTCTTCTTCTTCGAGCACGTCGCCATTTTCGTCCTTGGGCTTGAGCTCGTTTGGAATGGCTTCCTTGGCATCCTGGAACTGGCGCTGAACGTCCTGGTTGGCGCGGGTTTCGCCCGGCGGCAGAGGTGGACGGGATTCGATCAGGCCCAGGGTCGCCTTGCTCAGCCACGAACGGTTGTCGGCCTCGTCAACTCGTGGAGTGAACTGACCATCCTCCAGGGACGGGTGATCCGGGTAGTTGAGCTTGAGGGTTTCCAGGCTGGTGGCGGCCAGGTCGTCCAGGTGCAGGCGCTGGTAGGCTTCGGTCATCACTGCCAGGCCGTCGCCCACCGAGGGGGTTTCCTGGAAGTTTTCCACCACGTAGCGGCCACGGTTGGCGGCAGCGACGTAGGCCTGACGGGTCAGGTAGTAGTCAGCCACGTGGATTTCGTAGGCGGCCAGCAGGTTGCGCAGGTAGATCATGCGCTGCTTGGCGTCCGGCGAATAACGGCTGTTGGGGAAACGGCTGGTCAGCTGGGCGAACTCGTTGTAGGAGTCGCGCGCGGCGCCCGGGTCCCGCTTGGTCATGTCCAGCGGCAGGAAGCGCGCCAGCAGGCCGACGTCTTGGTCGAAGGAGGTCAGGCCCTTGAGGTAGTAAGCGTAATCGACGTTCGGGTGCTGCGGATGCAGACGAATGAAGCGCTCGGCGGCGGATTTCGCAGCTTCCGGCTCGGCGTTCTTGTAGTTGGCGTAGATCAGCTCCAGCTGGGCCTGATCGGCATAGCGACCAAACGGATACCGCGACTCCAGGGCCTTGAGCTTGGCCGTGGCGCTGGTATAGCTGTTGTTGTCCAGGTCGGTCTGCGCCTGTTGGTACAGTTCGACTTCGCTCAGGTTTTCGTCTACGACTTCCTTCGACGAGCAAGCAGCAGTCAATGCGAGGATGGCGATCAGCAGCAGGTGTTTCACTTGCATGGCGGCTTGCGTCCCTATGACGGCCGCTGTCTTGGGCGGGGCCGTCCTGTTATGATGAGCGCCCCGTTGAGAAGCCTCGGGGCAAAAGACGCCGTATTTAACCACAAGCGCGCAGCCGAAACCAAAGGCTGTGCCGACGCCTAGTCCGAGCATGTCCGATAAAATAGAACTTCGCGCAGAGGTGCCGTCCGAATTGGGCGGCCAACGCCTCGATCAAGTCGCCGCACAACTCTTCGCCGAGCACTCGCGCTCGCGCCTTTCCGCCTGGATCAAGGACGGCCGCCTGACTGTGGATGGGGCGGTGATCCGCCCGCGCGACATCGTCCATGGCGGCGCCATCCTCGAACTGACTGCCGAGCAGGAGGCCCAGGGAGAATGGGTCGCCCAGGACATTGCCCTGGACATCGTCTATGAAGACGACGACATCCTGGTGATCAACAAGCCTGCGGGCCTGGTGGTGCATCCGGCCGCCGGTCATGCCGATGGCACCCTGCTCAACGCCTTGTTGCACCACGTGCCGGACATCGTCAACGTGCCCCGCGCGGGCATCGTGCACCGCCTGGACAAGGACACCACCGGTCTGATGGTGGTGGCCAAGACCATTCAGGCGCAGACACAACTGGTCACACAGCTGCAAAGTCGCAGCGTCAGCCGCATTTATGAATGCATCGTGATCGGCGTGGTCACCGCCGGTGGCAAGATCAACGCCCCCATCGGTCGTCACGGCCAGCAGCGCCAGCGCATGGCGGTGATGGAAGGCGGCAAGCAGGCGGTCAGCCACTACCGCGTGCTGGAGCGTTTTCGTTCCCATACGCATGTGCGAGTCAAGCTGGAAACCGGTCGTACCCACCAGATCCGCGTGCACATGGCCCACATCAACTTCCCGTTGGTGGGCGATCCGGCCTATGGCGGACGTTTCCGCATTCCGCCGGCCGCGAGCATCACCATGGTCGAGTCGTTGAAAAACTTCCCGCGCCAGGCGCTGCATGCACGTTTCCTGGAGCTGGATCATCCGACCACCGGCAAGCGCATGAGCTGGGAATCGCCGCTGCCGGATGACTTCGTCTGGCTGCTGACGTTGCTCAAGCAGGACCGCGAGGCGTTCATCGGATGAATGACTGGCTGATACCCGACTGGCCCGCGCCGGCCTGGGTAAAGGCCTGCGTCACTACCCGTACTGGCGGCGTCAGCCTGGCTCCGTTCGACAGCCTCAACCTGGGCGACCATGTGGGCGATGAACCCACGGCCGTCGCTGAGAACCGTCGCCGCCTCACCGATCGATTTGCCATCCGTCCGGCCTGGTTGCAGCAGGTCCACGGTATTACCGTGGTCGAGGCTGATCCGGCTCAGGTGGCCATCGCCGATGCCAGCTGGACCGTCACACCGGGTATCGCCTGCACGGCGATGACGGCGGACTGCCTGCCGGTGCTGTTCTGCAACCGTGCCGGCACCCGCGTCGCGGCAGCCCATGCCGGTTGGCGCGGGCTGGCCAACGGCGTACTGGAAGCGACTCTCGACAGTCTCCAGGTCCCGGCCGACGAAATCCTTGCCTGGCTCGGCCCGGCCATCGGTCCGCAAGCCTTTGAAGTGGGGCCAGAGGTGCGTGAAGCGTTCATGGCGCAACTGCCTAGGGCGGCAGACGCCTTCGTGCCTGGCGACACTGCCGGCAAGTTCCTGGCCGATATTTATGCACTGGCCCGCCAACGGCTGGCGGCGCGCGGTGTCACGGCGGTCTATGGTGGCGGCCAGTGCACGGTGACCGACCCACGCTTCTTTTCCTATCGGCGCAACTCGCGTACCGGTCGCTTCGCCTCCCTGATCTGGCTCGACCGCTAGACTTCTCTGATCTGTATCAATAGCGCACTGCTTGAATCTTCCAGAATCGTCCACATCTATAGCGGTATCTGGCAGGTTTCTTCATTCAGGATGTTTTTAAGGTCCGGCCTGCTCAAAAGGAAGGTGACCCATGCGTATTGACCGTTTAACCAGTAAGTTGCAATTGGCCCTGTCCGATGCCCAGTCATTGGCTGTCGGCCTGGACCATCCCGGCATTGAGCCGGCGCATCTGATGCAAGCCATGCTCGAGCAGCAGGGCGGCTCCATCAAGCCACTGCTGATGCAGGTGGGCTTTGACGTGAGCAGCCTGCGTAAAGAGCTGGCCAAAGAGCTCGACCAGCTACCCAAGATCCAGAATCCGACAGGGGACGTGAACATGTCCCAGGATCTGGCGCGCCTGCTCAACCAGGCCGACCGCCTGGCCCAGCAGAAGGGCGATCAGTTCATCTCCAGTGAGTTGGTGCTGCTTGCCGCCATGGACGAGAACAGCAAGCTGGGCAAGCTGTTGCTCGGCCAGGGCGTGAGCAAGAAGGCCCTGGAAAATGCCATCAACAACCTGCGTGGCGGCGAAGCGGTAAACGACGCCAACCACGAGGAGTCCCGCCAGGCGCTGGACAAATACACCGTCGACCTGACCAAGCGTGCCGAGGAAGGCAAGCTTGACCCGGTGATCGGCCGTGACGACGAAATCCGCCGCACAATCCAGGTGCTGCAGCGTCGCACCAAGAATAACCCGGTGCTGATCGGTGAGCCTGGCGTGGGTAAAACCGCCATCGCCGAAGGCCTGGCCCAGCGCATCATCAATGGCGAAGTGCCGGATGGCCTCAAGGGCAAGCGACTGTTGTCCCTGGACATGGGTTCGTTGATTGCCGGTGCCAAGTACCGCGGCGAGTTCGAAGAGCGGCTCAAAGCCTTGCTTAATGAATTGTCCAAGCAGGAAGGGCAGATCATTCTGTTCATCGACGAGTTGCACACCATGGTCGGTGCGGGCAAGGGCGAAGGCTCGATGGACGCCGGCAACATGCTCAAGCCTGCGCTGGCCCGTGGCGAGCTGCATTGCGTCGGTGCGACAACGCTCAACGAGTACCGCCAATACATAGAGAAGGACGCGGCGCTGGAGCGGCGTTTCCAGAAAGTGCTGGTGGAAGAGCCCAGCGAAGAAGACACCATTGCCATCCTGCGTGGCCTTAAAGAACGCTATGAGGTTCACCACAAGGTGGCGATTACCGATGGCGCGATCATTGCGGCGGCCAAGCTCAGCCATCGCTACATCACCGACCGTCAGTTGCCGGACAAGGCCATTGACCTGATCGACGAAGCCGCCAGCCGCATCCGCATGGAAATCGATTCCAAACCGGAAGTGCTGGATCGTCTGGAGCGGCGCCTGATTCAACTCAAGGTCGAATCCCAGGCCTTGAAGAAAGAAAGCGACGAAGCGGCGAAGAAGCGCCTGGAAAGGTTGCAGGAAGAGATTGTTCGCCACGAGCGCGAGTATTCCGATCTCGAGGAAATCTGGAATTCGGAGAAAGCTGAAGTCCAGGGCTCGGCGCAGATCCAGCAAAAGATCGAACAGTCCCGCCAGGAACTGGAAGCGGCCCGTCGTAAAGGCGACCTCAACCGCATGGCCGAGCTGCAATATGGGGTGATCCCGGATCTGGAGCGCAGCCTGCAAATGGTCGACCAGCACGGCAAGAGCGAAAACCAGTTGCTGCGCAGCAAGGTCACCGAAGAAGAAATTGCCGAAGTGGTTTCCAAGTGGACCGGCATTCCGGTGTCGAAAATGCTCGAAGGCGAGCGCGACAAACTGCTGAAGATGGAAAGCCTGCTGCACCAGCGCGTGATCGGTCAGGAAGAAGCGGTAGTGGCGGTTTCCAACGCCGTGCGCCGGTCTCGAGCCGGGCTGTCGGACCCTAACCGTCCGAGTGGCTCGTTCATGTTCCTCGGCCCGACCGGTGTCGGTAAAACCGAGTTGTGCAAGGCGCTGGCCGAGTTTCTCTTCGACACCGAAGAGGCCATGGTGCGCATCGACATGTCCGAGTTCATGGAGAAGCATTCCGTGGCGCGGCTGATCGGCGCACCACCGGGCTATGTCGGCTACGAAGAGGGCGGTTACCTGACCGAGGCTGTGCGACGCAAGCCGTACTCGGTGATCCTGCTCGATGAAGTCGAGAAGGCCCACCCGGATGTGTTCAACATTCTGCTGCAAGTGTTGGAGGATGGTCGTTTGACCGACAGCCACGGACGCACGGTGGACTTCCGCAATACCGTGATCGTGATGACCTCCAACCTGGGCTCGGCGCAGATCCAGGAGCTGGTGGGTGATCGCGAGGCGCAACGCGCGGCGGTGATGGATGCAATCTCCACTCACTTCCGACCGGAGTTCATCAACCGGGTGGACGAAGTGGTGATCTTCGAGCCGCTGGCTCGTGATCAGATCGCGGGCATCACCGAGATCCAGCTGGGACGTCTGCGTAGCCGTCTGACCGAGCGCGAGCTGAAGCTGCAATTGAGTGACGAGGCACTGGATAAGCTGATCGCGGTGGGTTACGACCCGGTCTATGGCGCGCGGCCACTCAAACGTGCCATCCAGCGCTGGATCGAAAACCCGCTGGCACAGTTGATTCTGTCCGGGCGCTTCATGCCGGGCGAAACCGTGACCGGCACGGTGGAGAACGACGAAATCGTCTTCAACTGAAAGCCTGCGGATCGGGTGATTGGAATGGCCTCGCACTGCGAGGCCATTTTTTTCATCAGGCCGTTGAACTCAAAGGAAAAGGCTTGTAAAGTGCGCCCCGCAGTACGTCACCCCCAAGGGCCACTTCTCTGTGAGAAGCAACCCGAAATAAGTTGCAAATCATTGTCTTGAAAGCAATTTAAGGGGTTGACAGAGGTTTTTAAGATTGTAGAATAGCGCGCCTCAGACACACGAACGCAGCGATGCGAACGGGTAGAAGAGGTTGAAGCTGGCTTCAATGTTGTAGCTTCAAATAGCAGTAACTTGAAATATCAGTTCCGTGATAGCTCAGTCGGTAGAGCAAATGACTGTTAATCATTGGGTCCCAGGTTCGAGTCCTGGTCACGGAGCCATTTCAATCGGGGTATAGCGCAGTCCGGTAGCGCGCCTGCTTTGGGAGCAGGATGTCAGGAGTTCGAATCCCCTTACCCCGACCATTTTTGGGTCGTTAGCTCAGTTGGTAGAGCAGTTGGCTTTTAACCAATTGGTCGTAGGTTCGAATCCCACACGACCCACCATTTTTGAAACCAGTTCGCTGGAATCGAATCTTAAGATCAGAGGCCAAAAGCGCTGATCGAGGAAGGCGACTTGCGAAGGTCGCCTTTTTTTTACCGGGGTATAGCGCAGTCCGGTAGCGCGCCTGCTTTGGGAGCAGGATGTCAGGAGTTCGAATCCCCTTACCCCGACCATATTAAAAATCCTCGTATCGAAAGATACGGGGATTTTTTTTGCCTGCGATAAAGCAGATTGCCTTAAGTCATCGTACAACCTGCCGATAACCCACCGACAGGGGCGTGGCCCCACTTCAGGCCAAAATAAAAAAGGCGCTCCCCATGGTTCTTCGTCAACTGAATATCGCCCCCCGTGCCGCGTTGGGGTTCGCTTTGATCGCCGTGTTGGTGGCGTTGCTCGGGGTGTTTGCGCTAGGACAGATGTCGAGTATCCGTGACAGTGAAGTCGCGGTAGAAACTCAGTGGTTGCCCAGTATTCGCGGCGGTGACGAGATCCGTGAATTGATGTTGCGCATCCGCACCATTTCCCTGCGCATGGCCTTGGACCAGGACCCGAAGAACATCCCGGTGTACCGTGGGCAAATGGACACCCGCGACAAAGAACTGAGCGAAAAAATCGTCAGTTACGAAAAGCTCGTCATCACGCCTGAAGGCAAGGCGCTTTATGACCAGTTCAAGCAAACCTTTGCTGCTTACCGCACGGGCATCGCCCAATCCTTCGCCCTGGCAGAGCAGGGGCGTCGGGACGAGTTGATCAAGCTGCTGCTGGTGGACATGAAGACCGTGGTGGACGGTTCCGGCAAACAGCTCAACGATCTGGCGGAACTGTTCTCCAGACAAGTCTCCATCGAGAGCCAGAAATCCCAGGAACACTACGTCAATTCCCGGATGATCGTCAGCCTGTTCATTGTGCTCGCCGCCTTGGCGACGGTGGCCCTGGCCATGCTGCTTACTCGCAGTATCGTCAAGCCTTTGGGCGAGGCGTTGAATGCCGCCGAAAACGTCGCCCGAGGTGACCTGACCCGACCGATCAAGACCCACGGCAGCGACGAAGTCAGCCGCTTACTCAAGGCGCTGGCGACCATGCAGCAGAACCTGCGTGAAACCTTGCAGGGCATCAGCGGCTCAGCTACCCAACTGGCGACCGCCGCCGATGAGCTGAACGCGGTCACGGTCGATAGCACCCACAGCCTGCAACAGCAGAATAACGAAATTGAACAGGCCGCCACCGCCGTCACCGAGATGACCACCGCCGTGGAGGAAGTCGCGCGCAATGCGGTTTCCACCTCCGATGCCACGCGTCAGTCCAGTGAGTCGGCGTCCCTTGGGCAGCAGCGGGTCAGCGACACGGTCGACGCCATCGGCGCCCTGGCCAGTGATGTGCAGGTGACTGGCGGCCTGGTGCAGTCCCTGGCCAACCAATCGCAGGATATCGGCAAGGTGCTGGACGTGATCCGGGCCATCGCCGAGCAGACCAACCTGCTGGCCCTCAACGCGGCCATCGAGGCGGCCCGGGCTGGCGAAAGCGGTCGTGGGTTTGCGGTGGTGGCCGATGAGGTGCGGGCGCTGGCTTATCGCACGCAGCAATCGACCCAGGAAATCGAGCAGATGGTCCAGGGCATGCGCAGCGGCGCCACCCAGGCGCTGGATTCGATGCAGGCCAGCTCCAGTCGTGCCGCCAGCACTCTGGCAATGGCGGAGCGGGCAGGGGAGGCGCTACAGACCATCACGGCGTCGGTCAACGAGATCCACGAACGCAATCTGGTGATCGCCAGCGCCGCTGAAGAACAGGCGCAAGTGGCTCGGGAGGTGGATCGCAACCTGGTGAACATTCGGGATCTGTCGGTGCGCTCGGCCACCGGTGCGGACCAGACCAGCGCGTCCAGCCATGAGTTGTCGCAACTGGCGAATTCATTGCGCACCATGGTGCAGCGGTTTCAGGTTTGATCGATGGATGGCTCGGACAGTGATCCTGCCCGAGCTCAAGTATTGACTGTACCGCCCCCATCGCGAGCATTCGATGTCAGTACTGCTGACTCAATGCAGCTTCAGCCGAGGCTCGGTCCCACGCCCGATCTTGCTGCCCAGCATCAGCATGGCCGTGCGGAACATGCCGTACAGCGCCATCTGGTGCATGCGGTACAGCGAGACATAGAACATCCGCGCCAGCCAGCCTTCGAGCATCACACTGCCGGTCAGGTTGCCCATCAAGTTACCCACCGCTGAGAAGCGCGACAGCGAAATCAATGAACCGTAGTCGGTGTATTTGTATTCCGGCAGGGCCTTGCCTTCGATCCGCAGCTTCAGGGATTTGGCCAGCAGCGAGGCTTGCTGATGCGCGGCCTGGGCACGGGGCGGAACGTTGCGATCGCTGCCGGGTTGCGGGCAGGCGGCGCAATCGCCGAAGGCGAAGATGTTCTCGTCACGGGTGGTCTGCAGCGTCGGCAGCACCTGCAGCTGGTTGATCCGGTTGGTCTCCAGACCGTCGATTTCCTTGAGGAAGTCCGGGGCGCGAATCCCGGCGGCCCAGACTTTCAGGCTCGCGTCGATGACCTTGCCATCGACGGTGATCAGGCTGTCGGCTGTCACCTGGCCAACAGCGGCGTTGGTCATGACATTGACCCCAAGTTTCTCCAGGGTCTTGTGCACAGGGCCGCCGATGCGCTCCGGCAAGGCCGGCAGGACTCGCGGTCCGGCTTCGATCAGGGTGATGTGCATGTTCTCCGGTTTGATCCGGTCCAGGCCATAGGCTGCCAGCTCATGGGCGGCGTTGTGCAGCTCGGCCGCCAGTTCAACCCCCGTCGCACCGGCGCCGACGATGGCAACGCTGATGCGTTCGACCACGTCGGTTTGCCCGGCATGGGCGCGCAGATAATGGTTGAGCAATTGCTGATGGAAACGCTCGGCCTGTTTGCGCGTGTCGAGGAACAGGCAATGCTGCGCCGCGCCTTCGGTGCCGAAGTCATTGGTGGTGCTGCCGACGGCGATCACCAGAGTGTCGTAACCCAGTTCACGAGCCGGCAGTAGTTCCAGGCCCGCCTCGTCATAGGTGGCGGCCAGCTGGATGCTCTTGCGCTCGCGATCCAGACCGCTCATGCGCCCCAGCTGGAACCCGAAATGGTTCCATTTTGCCTGGGCGACGTAGTTGAGTTCGTCTTCGGAGGAGTTCAGGGAACCGGCAGCCACTTCGTGCAACAGCGGTTTCCAGATATGGGTCAGGTTCGCGTCGACCAGCATCACACTGGCCGTGCCGCGCTTGCCCAGAGTCTTACCCAGACGGGTAGCCAACTCCAGACCGCCGGCGCCGCCGCCAACGATGACAATACGATGAGTCATGGGGATATCTCGCAAGGCTAAAGGAAATCGGTGCCGTTACCCGCGCGAGCATCAAGCGGCTCATAGCGTCAGGTAACTGATCAGTCGGCTCAACAGGCCCAGGCCGATGGTGATGGCCAGTACCACCACCAGGAGCATCCACGGCCGGAAAGGCCGGCGCTCGACTCGGTGCTGGGACAGTTGCAGGTACTCTTCGACATGCTTCTGGTCTTCCGGGTTCAGGCGGCTGGTCATAAAGGCCTCGGCAGGTAGACGTTGCGAAAGGTATAGACGCTACAGCGTCTGGCTATCCGGCATTGAAAGCAGCGTAGCCGCTCGCCGGAACAGGTTCGACACTCAAGCTGTCGTCCAGGCGAATGATTCCACTTTTTAACACCCGTGCGGTGATTCCGCCATGGCCGCGCACGGCCTGGAACGTCCCTTCGCCGAGGTTGCGCTCCAGTCGCGCGCACGGCTGGCACCAGCCGGTGGTTTCGAAGATGGCCTGGCCGATGCGAAAGCGCCGGCCCTTGAGGCTGAACAGATTGATACCGCTGACCACCAGGTTGCGTCGCAGCTCTTGCGGCAACACCGGCTGATCCACCGGGCGGCCCATCAGTGAACCGATCACGGCCAGGTGTTCCCACTGAATCAAGGTGACTTGCCGGGCATTGCGCACGCCGGGACGGGCATGATCGCCCGTCAGACCGGCTTCCAGGCGTGCCTCCACGGCGTCCAGTGCAATCATGGGTGCATGGCCCTGGGGTCGCACGCCTATCCAGCGTACGCGGCCTTGCTGGGGCACAGCGGCAATCAGTTCCTGCAACGGGCTCACAGGCTGATCCCGACATCGAACACGATGCTGCGCCCCAGATTGCTGCGCAGGAAATCCGGCGCATCGGGATGGGCGAACAGCACCCGGCCAAACGTCGGCCCCACCAGCGACAGCGAGCGCCAACCCTGGCGCAGGTATTCGGTCGGCGGCGGGAAATGGCTGTTGAGGTCCAGCACTTCGCGCTTGAGGCTGGCGAAGGCGATGATGTCCAGCTCCCCCAGATCCATGCCGCGTTCGGTGTAGTTGTGGGCTTTCTTGCGCAGGGTCGGGGCCAGGCGCAGCAGGAATTCATTGGCCGGGATGCGTCGGGGCTTGGCTTCGCGGCGCACCAGTTGGCTCAGGGAGAAAGCGCTACGGCGGCGCTGCAGCTCGTCGCGCCATTCGTCATTGAGGCGACGGCCTTCGTCGAGGACAAAAAACACCTCGAAGTTGGCATCGCGAAACAATACGTCCGGCGGCTCTCCCGCAGGGGCGAACTCGTCGGCGCGATAGGGTACGTTCAGCCCTTGCAGCAGACGCTGGCAGACCCAACGCTCACGCTCCCATTTGCGGGCATTGGAGAGAAAGGCGTTGGCTTGCTCGGCCGCGATGGTCAGCAGGCGTAAATAATCGGAATCATCCATGAGCCCAAGCTTAGCGTTCAATTGCGACAAGCTGGAAGCGTTGCATTGATTTATGGCCGGTTAAGGGTGGGGTGTAGACTGCTGGCTTGAATCCTGAGGTGATCATGGAGTCTTTGATGCAAGGACAAGCCAGAGGAGTAGCGCCATGATCGGTGCCGAACTGCTGTCTGCGCAGACGTTGACGGTCGGCTGGCTGATTTATGTGCCGGTGCTGGCCTGGGCCGTAGCACGGGCGCCATGGGTGGAGCTGTTCACCGACAGCCGTCGCCAGCACTTGCTGTTCGGCACAGTCCTGGCCGTGTTCATGTTGTGGCTGGTGCGACGGGATTTCGATACCGGCGTCTCGTATCACTTCATCGGCATGACCGCCGTGACACTGCTGCTGGACTGGCCGCTGGCGATTCTCGGCGGCCTTTGCGCCCAGCTGGCCCTGGTGCTGCTGGGACGCCAGGACATGGCGGCGGTGGGTATCAACGGTGCGTTGCTGATTTTGCTGCCGGTGCTGGTCACCGAGTGCTGCGCGATCCTGGTGGAACGCGCCCAACCGCGCAATCTGTTCGTGTACATCTTCTGTTCGGGATTTCTCGCCGCCGCGCTTTCGGCGTTGTTGTGCTTGCTGGTGGGGCTTGGCCTGCTGTGGTACGACGGGGTGTTCGCCATGCCTTACTGGCTGGAAGATTTCATCGGCTACCTCTGGCTGATCATCTTTCCCGAGGCGTTTATCAACGGCATGGTGGTCAGTGCGTTGGTGGTGTTCAGCCCCGAATGGCTGGAGACCTTCAACCGTACGCGCTATCTGTCGGCCCCCTGGAAGGATGACGACAAGCCTTGATTCACATCAAGGCTGAGCAGCCGGGTGCGCTTCATGCTCTGGAAAAATTCCAGGAGCACAACCATGAGTGTTTATGAGTGGGCGAGACAAGAGATCAGGCGCAGCCAGGATGCGGCAGTGGAAATCGGCTTCGACCCGGGCCTTAGCCTGCGGGCCTTGCTCAGTGCGATCGTGCAGCAGAGCAAGGCGGTGCGCAGTGTTGAAGACCTGGCCGATGAACTGAGTTTCCTGGCGGAGAATCTCGACGATGAACAGGACTACGGCTTCATGCGGCCTTAAGGCGACAACGCGGTGGGGAAACTCATGGCTCCCTAGTGGCGAGGCTCGAACTCTTCGCTGAACAGGTCGTCCTCGGCATCGGGGCTGACCGGGATCTTGTGTTCTTCCGACGCCCAGGCGCCCAGGTCGATCAGTTTGCAGCGGTCGGAGCAGAAGGGCCGGAAGGTGTTTTCCGGGCTCCATTCCACAGGGGCGCCACAGGTTGGGCAATCAACGGTTGGGGTTTGGCTCATGACTGGCCTCCACGCAAAGTAAGGTAAAAGTGATGCAGGCGCTCGACCTCGCTGTGCAGCCAGGCGAGGTCGCGGTCATTGACCACCACGTCGTCGGCATGGCTCAAGCGATCCTGACGGCTGGACTGGGCCTTGAGGATCGCCTGGACCTGTTGCTCGCTGGTCTTGTCGCGCTGCAAGGTGCGTTCGATCTGTAGTTGTTCCGGTACATCGATCACCAGGATCCGCTGGGTCATGGCGTACTGGCCGGACTCGATCAACAGCGGCGACACCAGAATCGCGTAGGGTGATTGTGCCTGGGCCAGATGATGAGCGATTTCCTCGGCGATCAACGGATGCAGCAGCGCCTCGAGCCAGCGGCGTTGCTCGGCATCTTCGAAAATCAGTTGGCGCAGGGCCGCTCGGTCCAGTGTGCCGTCGGCCTGCAATACGCCGGGGCCAAAATGTTCGGCGATCTTGGCCAGCGCCGGGCGTCCGGGTTCGACCACCCAGCGCGCCGCGTGATCGGCGTCGACGACGTGTACGCCCAGGTCGATAAAGTGCTGGGCCGCCGCGCTTTTGCCGCTGCCGATACCGCCAGTCAGGCCGAGAATCCAGGGTTTTTCTGCGGGACTATTCATTAAAATCGACATTAGGAACCGACAGACTGCCAATAGAAGTCGGTTATTTGACCACCCCAGAGCAAGGCAATCCAGCCGGCAATGGCCAGATAGGGCCCAAAGGGGATTTGCGTCGATGTCGGAGCATCACGCAGGCGCAGCACAATGACCCCGATAACGGCGCCCACCAGCGATGACAACAGCAACGTCAGCGGCAGGATCTGCCAGCCACCCCAGGCGCCCAGCATCGCCAGCAGCTTGAAATCCCCGTAGCCCATGCCTTCCTTGCCAGTGATCAATTTGAACACCCAGAACACCGACCACAGCGCCAGATAGCCGGCCACGGCGCCCCACATCGCCTGATTCAAGGGGACGAACAAGCCGAAGCTGTTGACGATCAAGCCCAGCCACAACAATGGCAGCACCAGGGTGTCGGGCAACAATTGGTGCTCGGCATCGATCAGGCTCATGCCCAGTAGGCCCCAGGTCAGCACCATCACCATTGCGGCCTGCCAGCCAAAGCCGAAATACCAGGCGACGAACGCCGACAGGATGCCGCAGGCCAGTTCGGTCAGGGGATAGCGCCGGCCGATGGGCGCGGCACAACTGGAGCAACGACCGCGCAATGCCAGGTAACTCAATAGCGGAATGTTTTCCCAGGCCCGGATGCGGTGGCCGCAGTGCGGGCACTGGGAATGCGGCAGCATCAGGTTGTAGACCGGGCCAGGGGCTTCGGCGGGCAGGCCCAGCAAGTCATGGGCTTGCAGCCGCCATTCGCGCGAGAGCATCTTGGGCAGGCGCCACACTAGGACGTTGAGGAAACTGCCGATGATCAGTCCGAGCAGTAAAGCGGCGAGCACAAAGGCCAGGGGATACAGCGCGAAAAATTCGGTCAGGGGCATGTCAGATCGCAGAGCCGAGTTGAAAGATGGGCAGGTACATGGCAACCACCAGGCCGCCGACGACCACCCCCAGGACCACCATGATGAACGGTTCCATCAGGCTGGTGAGATTGTCCACCAGATTGTCCACCTCGGCTTCATAAAAGCTCGCCACTTTGTCGAGCATGTCGTCCAGCGCGCCGGACTCCTCGCCGATGGCGGTCATCTGGATCGCCATGTTCGGGAATATGCCTGAAGCACGCATGGAAAAATTCAATTGCATGCCGGTCGAGACATCCTGCCGGATGCGTTGTACCGCGCGTTTGAACACCACGTTACCGGTGGCGCCTGATACCGAGTCCAGGGCTTCCACCAGCGGCACGCCGGCCGCGAATGTCGTGGACAGGGTCCGGGCGTAGCGGGCCACGGCGGATTTGTACATCAGGGTGCCGATCAGCGGCAGTTTGAGCAGCCATTTATCGCGCCAGTCACGCAAGCCCTGGGAGCGCTTGAGTGCATGTTTGACACCGAAGAACGCCGCCACCGCGCCGCCCAGCAGCATCCACCACCACTGCTGCATGAACTCCGACAGGCCGATGACCATCACCGTGAAGGCCGGCAGTTGGGCGCCGAACCCGGAGAATACCGATTCGAACTGCGGCACCACCTTGACCAGCAGAATACCCGTGACCACGGCGGCGACGAGCACCACGGCCGCCGGGTAGGTCATGGCCTTCTTGATCTTGGCCTTGAGGGCTTCGCTTTTTTCCTTGTAGGTCGCGACGCGCTCCAGCAGCGTATCCAGGGCGCCGGCCTGTTCACCGGCGTCCACCAGGTTGCAGTACAGTTCGTCGAAGTATTGCGGGCTCTTGCGCAACGACGCGGCGAAGCTGTTGCCGGCGGCGACTTCCTGTTTCACCTCGTCCACCAGCTTGCGCATGTTGGCGTTGTCGAAGCCTTCGCCAATGATGTCGAACGCCTGCAACAAGGGCACGCCGGCCTTGAGCATGGTCGCCATCTGACGAGTGAACAGGGCGATATCCAATGGCTTGATACGCTTGCCCTTGCTGAATATCGAGGTGGACTTCTTGCGAACCTTGCCTGGGTTGATGCCTTGTTTGCGCAACTGGGCCTTGACCAGGGCCGGGCTCTGCCCAGTCAGTTCGCCGGTCATTTTCGTGCCTTTGCGGTCTTTGCCTTCCCACGTGTAAACGTCGGTTTTTATTGCCTTGACCGCCATGTTCAATCCTTGGTGACCCGGTTGATTTCTTCGAGGCTGGTGATGCCTTGCATCACTTTGAGCAGTCCCGAGGCGCGCAGGTCATTAAAACCGTCCTTGCGCATTTGCAGGTCGATTTCCAACGAGTTGCCCTCGGCCATGATCAGCCGTTGCAGCTCGGGCGTATTCCTGACCACTTCGTAAACCCCCACGCGCCCCTTGTAGCCGTTGTTGCACTGTTCGCAACCGACCGGCTCATAGATCGTGAACGAGCCGATGCGTTCCCGGGGGAAGCCTTCCTTGAGCAGGGTTTCCTCGGGAATCTCGATGGCCCTTTTGCAATGCGGGCACAGCTTGCGCGCCAGTCGCTGGGCGATGATCAGGTGGACCGCCGTGGCGATGTTGAAGCCGGGAATGCCCATGTTGTGCAGGCGGATCAGGGTTTCGGCGGCGCTGTTGGTGTGCAGGGTGGAGAGCACCATGTGTCCGGTCTGGGCGGCCTTGATGGCGATTTCGGCGGTTTCCAGGTCGCGGATCTCGCCCACCATGATCACGTCCGGGTCCTGGCGCAGGAACGAGCGCAGGGCCTGGGCGAAATCCAGACCCTGGCGCGGATTCACGTTGACCTGGTTGATGCCTTCCATGTTGATTTCCACCGGATCCTCAGCGGTGGAAATATTGATGTCCACAGTGTTGAGGATATTGAGCCCGGTATAGAGCGACACGGTTTTGCCAGAGCCGGTGGGCCCGGTCACCAGGATCAACCCTTGTGGTTGTTTGAGCGCCGCCATGTACAGCTCTTTCTGGTCCGGCTCGTAGCCCAGGGCATCGATACCCATCTGCGCGCTGGAGGGGTCGAGGATCCGGATCACCACTTTTTCACCCCAGAGCGTCGGCAGGGTGTTGACCCGGAAGTCGATGGACTTGTTTTTCGACAGGCGCATTTTCAGGCGTCCGTCCTGGGGTTTGCGCCGCTCGGAAATATCAAGGCTGGCCATGACCTTCAGGCGCGCGGCGATGCGGGTGGCCAACTGGATCGGCGGGCGGGCCACCTCTCGCAGCATGCCGTCGGTACGCACCCGCACCCGGTAGATTTTTTCATAGGGTTCAAAGTGCAGGTCGGAGGAGCCGCCCTTGATCGCGTCCAGCAGCATCTTGTTGACGAACCGCACCACCGGCGCATCGTCGGTGTCCTGGCCGGCGATGGAGTCTTGCTTGTGATCATCGATCGACTCGATGTCCAGGCCGTCGAGGTCGACATCGCCCATGCCTTCCAGGCCGGTGCTGGTGGATTCGAAAAACTTTTCGATGGCGTCGCTGAGCTTGTCGTCCTCCACCAGGATGGCTTCGGTGGTCAGGCCGGTGCTGAACTGAATGTCATTGATGGCCTGGTGATTGGTGGGGTCGGAGATGCCCACGAACAGCTTGTTGCCACGCCGCCACAGCGGCAGGGCGTGATGCTGGCGCACCAGTTTTTCGCTGACAAGGCCGGTGGGTTGGGTTTCCTTGTCCAGGCTGTTGAGGTCCAGCAGGGCGACGCCGAAATGCTCCGAGGCAATTTCCGCCACCTGGCGACTCTGGACCAGTTTGTTCTGCACCAGGTAACTGACCAGGGGCATGCGACTGCTTTGGGCTTGTTGGTACGCCTGCTGCGCACTTTGCTCGGTGATCAGTTCGGCCAGCACCAATTGCTTGGCCAGACCGCTTAAGGCGATGTCATTCATGGGAATCCCGGACGCGGACAGTTCATGACTTATAGCCTAGTCAAGCATCCAGACCAAACCAGCGGGGCGCAGTGACAAAAAACGTCAGATAGTGCGCTTGTTGGGGTAGGACATAGGGACGCGGCGGGTCGAAGTCCCTTGCCAGCGGGCGCGACAGGGTTGGCACATGCCATGCAATGGCCTCCTCAGGTCATGAGACTCCACCTCATGCTTTGGAGATTATCTATGAATAAGCAAAACGGTTTTACCTTGATCGAGTTGCTGATCGTTGTGGCGATCATCGGCATCCTGGCGACGTTTGCGTTGCCGCAGTATTCCAAGTATCAAGCGCGGGCGAAAGCTACGGCGGGGCTGGCGGAAGTCTCCGCGTTGAAGGTGCCGTTCGAGGACGTCATGAACCAGGGAACCAACCCGACGTTAGCCAACATCGGCGGAACATCGCCCACCAGCAATTGCACCCTGACCGCTTCAGGTACTGCAGCGGACGGAACCGGAACCATTGCATGCACCCTGCTGAATGCGCCAGCTCCCGTTCTCGGCAAGGCAATCACCCTTTCCCGTTCAGCAGCCGGTGTCTGGACCTGCGCTTCGACGGCCGTCCAGGAATTCTTGCCCGCCGGTTGCACGGGGGCCGCTGCACCCTGATTTTGGGTCTGGTTGAGCCGGTGGCGAGGGGCTTTTCCCCTTGCCCAGGAAAACCTCAACAATTCATAAACTTAGGGAGCGCCGAAAAAGCCGCAACTTGCATGTCCCAAATCAGCAGGCCATGCATTTTGCATGATTGTGAAAATTGCCGTTTCGCTTAACTATTTGATTTTAAAAGAATTAATTAATTCGTGAAAACTGGCACAGCCTTCGCACTACTCCTGATAACCCTGCCGGGAAACACCTCCGGCAGTTTTTGAGAAAAACAGGAGTTACTCGTATGAAGAAGTTCGCTATCACTGCCGCAGCTGCCACCGCCCTGACTCTGACCATGGCTAGCGCTTTCGCCGAGACCACTCAAGCAACTCAGGCTCCGATGATGCTGGCTGCTGGTGAAGTGACAGAAGCCAAAGAAGATGTTTCTGATACCTGGATCACCACCAAGGTCAAAGCCGATCTGGTCACTGAAAAAGGCATCCCAGGTTCCGATATCAAGGTAGAAACCAATAAAGGCGTAGTGTCGCTGTCGTCGACTACTGTCCTGACCGACGCGCAAAAAGACACCGCCGTGGCGATTACCAAGAAAATCAAAGGCGTCCGAGACGTTTCGGCTGACGGCCTGAAATCCGAGTAAGACTCAAGGCTTCTCGCCTGGACCGGGAGAAGGCACGGCAAGCGGGCTGAGACATACGTTTGCCGTTGCTTTGGAGTTCATGCGAAGGCCACACGGAAGTGGCCATTACAGGCCCCCGGCATTCGTGCCGGGGGCCTGTTCTATTGCGCAATGGAAAAGTATTCAGGGACCCATCTGGGAAATCGACTGGCCGATTTCGCGAGCAGGCTCGCTCCCACAGTGGACGAGCTTCTTCGGCAAGATGCGTTCGAATGTGGGAGGGAGCCTGCTCGCGATTGGCGGCGGCACATCCCACGCCATCTCAACCTGAATGACAGAACCGCTCAGCGCCCCCGCTTGCTGGTGATCTGCACCAACCGATTCCCCTCGAAACGCAGGTACTGGTACATGCCACTGTTGGGGCCGTAGGTCCATTCTTCCACCGGGTATTCTTCCCGGCGATTGACGCTGCGTTTGTAGCCCAGGTCATCCCGCGCCGCGGGTTGCCCGCATTTTTGCAGGACTTCGCTGGAGCGGTCACCGACGCTGATCAACTGGCTGCCACAGCGCAATGTATCGGCTGCCGACGTCTGGCCGCTGGCGAGCAGCAAGATCAGGCTAAGCCCGTACAGACGTTTCATCTTATTCGGCGTCCAGATGCATGGGGGTGATCACGCGCCCGTCGCTTTCGGCCTGACCGAGGCTGGCGTCGATGAAATACACACGGTCATCGGCCAATTGCCCTTTGTCCACCAGGAAATCCTTGATGCTGCTGGCGCGCTCCTGTCCCAGCTGGCGCAACAGCACTTCGTTGCCACTCCAGAACGAGATCACGCCTTCGCGCAGTTTTTCCGTGCGGGCCTTTTTATCCAGTTGCGTCCATTCGACCGGTGGCTGGGTCTTGAGACGGGTGCGATAGATGCCTTCGAGCAGCGGTGCCTTTTCATCCTCGGGCACCTCCAGCAGCGAGGCCTTGGCAGGGACTTTGTCGCCTCTGCGCTGCAGCATCTTGTAGTAGTTGTACTGGTATTCGCGTTCCAGACGCTGGGCGGCGAGCAGCGGACCGTCGCTGCTTTGGGCGGCGGTGCCTTCGATCTCCAGGCGCAACTCCGGACGTTTACCGAGGGCTTCGGACAACTTGAGCAGCGTGCCTTCGTTGTCCGGGTTCAGTTCGCTTGAGCCCGGGGCGAATGACACGCTGCCCAAGTCTTGCGAGGCACCCCCGGCCACCAGCCCACCGATGAGTTTGAATGGCGCCTGGGCCGCCCGTACCACCAGGTTGCGCAGGGTTTGCCAGACAATTGGCATCACGCTGAATTGCGGGTCATTGAGGTCGCCGGAAACCGGCAGCTCGATGGAAATCCTGCCTTCGGAATCCTTCAGCAGCGCGACGGCCAGCTTGAGCGGCAGGCTCACGGCGTCCGGGCTGTCGACCTTTTCCCCCAGTTGCAGTTGCTCGACCACCACTTTGTTGTCGGCCAGCAACTTGCCTTTGGTGATCCGGTAGTGCAGGTCGAGGTTGAGTCGGCCCTTGCGGATGCGATAGCCGGCGAATTTGCCGGAATAGGGTGTCAGGGTCGTCAGTTCGACCCGTTTGAAACTGGTGGCGATGTCGAGGCTGGCCATCGGGTCGAAGGGGTTGAGCGCCCCTTTGATGGTGACAGGCGCGTAGCGGTCGACCTTGCCGTTGATGTCCACGGTGGCCGGCTTGGCCTGGCGGCTGTCGATGGTGCCGATCTGGCCGTTGAGCTGCTGGATAGCCGTGGCGAAGTTCGGCGTCAGGCTGAAGTCGGCGAAGTTGGCCGAGCCATCGTTGATGGCAATGCCGCCGACGTGGATGCCCAGCGGTTTCTCCTGGGATGCCGGTTTTGCCGGGCTGTTGTTCGTACCACTGTCGGCCGGTTGCGGGATCAGCAGGTCATCGACGTTGGTGGTGCGGTCTGGGTTGATCATGAATCGCGCGTAAGGCTGGTACAGGTTGACCTTGTCGATCGACAGGCTGTCGCCGTGCTGATAGTTGAGCCCTTCGAGCACCAACTGTTTCCACTTGATGAAGTCCCGGGTCCTGAGGGTATCGAGGGTGTGCAGTTGATCGACCTGGGCGCGACCGGTGACGGCGAATGCCAGTGGCTCGGTGCTCTTGAGGTCCACCGCCAGGTCGCTGCCGAGCATCCCGGAGCGCAGTTCCAGGCGAATGAACGGGTTGATGTAGGCCTGGGCGACCCGCAGGTCGATGTCCTGGGTCTTGACCTTGAGCCGGGCGGTGATCGGGTTCAGGTTGACCTCGCCGTCAGCCAGGATCTTGCCCTGTTTGCCTATCCCGGTATCCAGCTTGAGGGTAAAGGGTGAGCCGTTGAGGGTGTCGTAGTTCTGCAGGTCGAGGTTCAGCGGGCCGACCTCCAGGGCCACCGCCGGCTGCGCCTGACGGTCGGCCAGGTGCACCTGGTAATTGCGCAGTTGCACGTCCTTCAACAGCACCTGCCAGGGCTTGCTCGGTGCCTGGGGTTCAGGCTCGGGCGAGTCGGCGGCTGCCGGGGCCGACGCCGGCTCGACCTTGACCTGCGGTTTGGCCGGCTGACTGGCGAAGAGTTTTTGCCAGTCCAGTTGCCCATCCGCCTCGCGCGCGGCCCAGGTTTCCAGCTTCTGGCTGCGGATCTTGCCGACGATGACTTGTTGCTTGGCCAGGTCGACGGTTGTATCACTCACATCCAGGCGTTCGAGCTTCGCCAATGGACGGCCATCCGGCGCCTTGATGGAGAAGGGGGCCATGCTGACGGCCACGTTGTTGAGCAGCAGTTCGGTGCCCTTGGCCAGGTTGAGCTTGTAGTCGGTACTCAGGTTCAGCACGCCGTTTTCCAGCACCAGCGGTACCGCGTCGCGTACGTAGGGCCACCAGACTTTCATCTGGCCGTCGGTGACTTTGATCTTGCCCTCGGAGGCGATCGGCGTGAGGCTGAAGTTGCCGGTCCAGTCGACCCGGCCGCCTTGAGGGCTGACGGCCACCAGGGTCATGTCGGCGTTGTCGTCGGGCAGTGTGCTGAGGTTCTTGAGCTCGAAATCAAGGGTGTCGTACAGAAACTCGATGGGCTCGCTGGGACGCAGGTCCTGAAAATGCAGGTAACCGCCGGCCAGTTTGATCCGGTCGATTCGCAGGGGAAACGGCTTGGCGTCGGGGTCGACCGGGGTGGTTTCGCTGGCCGGCAGCTTGAACAGGCCCAACAGGTTCAACTGACCGTCCTTGGCGAACATGATCTCGGTCTTGGGCTTGTCCAGCTCGATATCGGTCAGGTGCAGGGCGCCGGACCAGAGGCTGTCGAGCTGCAGGTTGGTGTACAGCCGTTCGAAGGCGACCTGCTCCTTGCCCGGTTCGCCGACATTCAGGCCCCAAAGCGTGACTTCGAGGCTGAAGGGATTGAGCTCGATACGCTGAATCTGGGCTGGCACCGTTGCATGGTCGGCCAGTTGTTGATTGGCGATCCGCAAGGCGACACCGGGTAATATCAGAAAACCCAGCAGGCTGTAGAGGGCCAGTACGGTCAACAGGGCGCCGAAAGCGCGAATCAATCCTTTGGGCATGTGCGGCTTCATCTGGTGTGAATTCGGAGTGCCTTGGAGTATGGCATGCGTTTACGGTTCCGAAGCCACTGTGATTTATCAGATTTGTCCGTTTTCGGCGTAGGAGTTGAACCGCTGGTTCAGAGCTGAAGGATCAACGTCTTGAGTGGCGGCTGCTGGTCCCGCGAGGGGAAATCGCTGCCGGGTGTCAGTATTTTCCATTCGCGCACCGGGCGGCCGGCCTTTTCCGCGCAGCGCAGCACCTGCTCGCGCCAGTCGTCCATGGAGACTTTTGCCAGGTTGTTGCAACAGATCAGCACGCCATTTTCAGCGGTGGTGAGCAGCGCCGGCTTGAGCAGGCTCTGGTAATCGCGCAAGAGGTCGACAGTGCCGAACGCGCTCTTGGCCCAGGCGGGCGGGTCGAGCAACACCAGGTCGTACTGGCGTTGCTCCAGGCGCACATAACCTGGCAGCTTCTGCCCGCGTCGCTGACTGATGGGCAGGCCGGCCAGTTGGCGGATGGCCGGGAAGTAATCCGATTGCACGAAATCCATGGGCGGCAGATCAGGGTTGAGCAAACCGTTCTCGCGCCCCACCGCCAGGTTGCCTTCGGCAAAGTCCAGGTTGCACACCTCGCGCGCGCCACCGGCCGCGGCGCTCAGGCCGACGCCGCAGGTGTAGGCGAACAGGTTCAGCACGCTTTTGTGACGGCTGTGTTCCTTGACCCAGCCCCGGGCGTTGCGCAGGTCGAGAAACAGCAATGGATCCTGCCCGGCATGGCGCCCGCGCACGCGGTAGTTCAGGCCCCATTCACGGCCGACAAGGTCTTGCAGGGCGGCTTCGTCAGCCTGGTAAACGGTGTCCTGGCGGTCGACGCGCGAATTGCCCCGGGCGCGATCGTTGTAGACCAGCAGGGTGTCCAGGCCCAGGCACTCGTTGACGATACCGTGCAATTGCAGCAAGGCATCGCGTTCCAGTGACTGATGGAAACTTTGCACCAGCAATTGCGGGCCGTAGCGGTCGACCGTCAGGCCAGGGGCGCCTTCCTGGCTGCCATGGAACAAGCGATAGCAATCGGTGCCTTGCTGGTGCAATTGGCCGAGCAGGTCCTGACGCTGATCGAGGGCGGCGCGCAGCGCCTGATTCAAGGAAGACATGCCGGGCGCGCCTTAAGGAAATGAGGCGCGGGAGTTTAGCAGTTTCTGTGGCGAGGGGATTTGTGGGAGCAAGCTGTGCTCCCACAGTCCAGCGACGCAAGGACTCGATGCCTCAGGGGAACCGAGTCATTCGCTCAGCGATTAAGGCGCTTGTCGATCAGCCCCTCCACCACGCTTGGATCGGCCAGGGTCGAGGTATCACCGAGGCTGTCGAGCTCGTTGCAGGCAATCTTGCGCAGGATGCGCCGCATGATCTTGCCCGAGCGGGTCTTGGGCAGTGCCGGCGCCCACTGGATCAGTTCCGGTTTGGCGAAGCTGCCGATCTCCTTGCTGACGTGGTCCAGCAATTCCTTTTTCAACGCGTCGTTGGCCTCGATTCCGTCCATCGGCGTGACGAAAGCGTAGATGCCCTGGCCTTTGAGGTCGTGGGGGTAACCGACCACTGCCGCTTCGGCGATGTTGTCGTGCAGCACCAAGGCACTTTCTATTTCGGCAGTGCCGATGCGGTGACCGGAGACGTTGATCACATCGTCGATGCGCCCGGTGATCCAGTAATCGCCATCTTCGTCTCGACGGGCGCCGTCGCCGGTGAAGTAATAGCCGGGGTAGGGCTTGAAATAGGTGTCGACCATGCGGGAGTGGTCGCCATAAACGCTGCGAATCTGCCCCGGCCAGCTCGCCTTGATCGCCAGCACACCGCTGCCGGCGCCATGGATTTCCTTGCCGGTTTCATCCAGCAACACCGGTTGCACGCCAAACATCGGTCGGGTGGCGCAGCCCGGCTTGAGCCGCGGCGCACTCACCAGCGGGCTGAGCATGATGCCGCCGGTCTCGGTCTGCCACCAGGTGTCGACAATCGGGCAGCGCTGTTCGCCGACCACGTTGAAGTACCATTCCCACGCTTCCGGGTTGATCGGCTCACCGACGCTGCCGAGCAATCGCAGGCTTTTGCGCGACGTTTCCTGCAACGGTCCGGCACCTTCGCGCATCAGCGCTCGCAGGGCAGTCGGGGCCGTGTAGAAAATATTGACTTGATGTTTGTCGATCACCTGCCAGAAGCGCGAACTGCTGGGGTAGCTCGGTACGCCTTCGAAGATCAGCGTGGTGGCGCCGTTGGCTAGCGGGCCGTAGACGATGTAACTGTGACCGGTGACCCAGCCGACGTCGGCGGTGCACCAGAACACTTCGTTGTCGCGGTAATCGAGCACGTACTTGAACGTCATCGCCGCTTGCAGCAGATAACCACCGGTGGTGTGCAGTACGCCCTTGGGCTTGCCGGTGCTGCCGGAGGTGTAGAGGATGAACAGCGGGTCCTCGGCGTCCATCGGTTCCGGCGGGCAATCGTCGCTCATGTCGTGCATGGCCTGGTGGTACCACAGGTCGCGGCCTTCGACCCAGGCCACTTCGCCCTGGGTGCGCTCGACCACCAGCACGGTGCTGACGTTCGGGCAACTTTCCAGGGCCTTATCGACGTTGCGTTTGAGCGGTATGAATCGTCCGCCGCGCACGCCTTCGTCGGCTGTGATCACGGTGCGGCAATCGGCGTCGAGAATCCGGTCGCGCAGCGAGTCCGGTGAAAAACCGCCGAACACCACCGAATGCACCGCGCCAATCCGTGTGCAGGCAAGCATGGCGTAGGCCGCTTCAGGGATCATCGGCATGTAGATGCAGACCCGATCGCCTTTCTTCACGCCGCGGCTTTTCAGCACGTTGGCCAGGCGGCAAACATGGTGATGAAGTTTTTTGTAGGTGATTTCTGCCGATTCGGCGGGGTTGTCGCCTTCCCAGATGATCGCCGTCTGGTCGCCACGTGTCTCCAGGTGGCGGTCGATGCAGTTGGCGCTGACGTTCAGCTTGCCCCCGGCGAACCAGGTGGCGTCGCCGATCTTGAGGTCATAGCGCTGGACGGTTTGCCAAGGCGTCATCCAGTCGAGAAAGCGCGTGGCCTGCTCGCCCCAGAAAGCGCTGGGATGTTCGATGGATTCTTTGTAGAGCCGCGTGTACTCGTCCTGACTCAGTTGCGCAGCCCGGCGGACGGCATCGGCTTGGGGGTACTGGCTGATATCGAACATGACGGTTCCTTATTCTTGTTTTTGCGACAAGTCATAAAGATGCGCCGAGTAGCCGGAGGGTTCAAGTCATGTACAAATCAACTGTGGGAGCGAGCCTGCTCGCGATGGCGCTGTGTCAGTCAACATCTGTGTCAACTGATCCACCGCCATCGCGAGCAGGCTCGCTCCCACAAAGGTAACGCGGGCCTTGATAACTACTTGAGGATCAGCCGCGATGACGCCCGCGGAAGTAGTTGATCAAGCCCTGGGTCGAAGGGTCTTCGGCCGCGCTTTCTTCGCTGCCCACCAGACGGTTGTAGACGCCCTTGCCCAATTCCTTGCCCAGCTCCACGCCCCATTGGTCGAACGCGTTGATACCCCAGACCACGCTTTGCACGAACACTTTATGTTCATACAGCGCTACCAATGCGCCAAGGCGACGTGGGCTGATGCGTTCGACCACCAAGGTGTTGCTCGGACGGTTGCCCGGGATCACCTTGTGGGAGGCCAGTTTCTGCACGTCTTCTTCGCTCGCACCTTTGTCACGCAGTTCCGCTTCGGCTTCGGCGCGGGTCTTGCCCAGCATCAGTGCCTGGCTCTGGGACAGGCAGTTGGCGTACAGCCACTGGTGGTGATCGGAAACCGGGTTGAAGCTGACGATCGGCACGATGAAGTCTGCCGGGATCAATTGGGTGCCCTGGTGCAGCAACTGGTGGTAGGCGTGCTGACCATTGCAACCGACGCCGCCCCAGATCACAGGACCTGTGTCGGTAGACACCGGCGTGCCGTCCTGGCGCACACTCTTGCCGTTGGATTCCATGTCCAGTTGCTGCAAGTGCTTGGTGATGTTGCGCAGGTAGTGGTCGTACGGCAGGATCGCGTGGCTTTGCGCGCCCCAGAAGTTGCCGTACCACACGCCCAGCAGCGCCAGCAGTACCGGCATGTTCTGTTCGAACGGCGCGCTCTGGAAATGCTGGTCCATGGAATAGGCGCCGGAGAGCAATTCCTTGAAGTTCGACATGCCGATGGCCAGGGCGATCGGCAAGCCGATGGCCGACCACAGCGAGTAGCGCCCGCCGACCCAATCCCACATCGGGAAGATGTTTTCTTCGCGGATGCCGAAGGCCACGGCGGCGGCGTTATTGCTCGATACGGCGATGAAGTGGCGGTACAGCTCGGCTTCGGAACCGCCCTGGGCCAGGTACCAGGCACGGGCAGCCTGGGCGTTCTTCAGGGTTTCGAGGGTGTTGAAGGATTTCGACGAGACGATGAACAGCGTGGTCTCGGCGCGCAACTTCATGGTCAGTTCATGGAACTCGCTGCCGTCGATGTTCGCCAGGTAGTGACAGCGCACGCCTTTTTGCGCGTAAGACAGCAGCGCTTCGGAGACCAGTTCCGGGCCGAGGAAAGAGCCACCGATGCCGATGTTCACCACGTCGGTAATCGGTTTCTCGGTGTAGCCGCGCCACAGGCCGTCATGGATGCGCCCCACCAGATCAGTGATCTGGTTCAACACCTTGTGTACGTCGGGCATGACGTCGGTGCCGTTCACCAGCAGTTTATCGCCCACAGGGCGGCGCAGCGCGGTATGCAGGGCCGGGCGGCTCTCGGAGGCATTGACGATTTCGCCTTCGAACAGCGCCTTGATCGCGCCCTTGAGGTCGACTTCATTGGCCAGGCACACCAGCAGGTCACGGGTCTGGGCGTTGATCAGGTTCTTTGAGTAGTCGAGAAACAGGCCGCAGCTCGACAGAGTGAATTGATTGAAACGCTGCGGATCGGCATGGAACGCTTCGCGCATGCTGAAATCCTGCATGGCTTTGCGGTGGTCATTCAGCGCTTGCCAAGCAGGCAGAGCGGTCACGTCGTGAGGGGTTCGGTAATACGCCATCGCTGCGGGTTTCCTTTTTACTTGAACGACCTTTTGTACACTAAAAATTCCGGCATGGCCTCTGGGGGCGTCCGGACAACTGCGTCGACACGATCTATGGGCACAGGGCGACTACAGTAAACCTCGCGTTGCGATCTGTCTTGGCTTTGTCAGACCGTTTCCCGGTACTTTTTTATACAACAGGGGCGGGATTGGTCCGACAGACGGAAGCGCGGCGATGTTCCCTGGCACAAAATCCCTATTCTGGGGAATGCCCGCTGTGGGAGCAAAGCGTGCTCCCCAAGCTTGCACACCGAGGGAGCGGCACAGGGTTCGGTCAGGCGACCTGAACCGGGATGGCATTGCTGGTGTGGCTCAGTTCGTTGCCCGGGGCCATGTACAGCATGCGGGGCTTGAAGTTGGCCAGTTCGGCTTCGCTGTAATGGGCGTAGGCGCAGATGATCACCCGGTCACCCACCTTGGCCTTGTGCGCCGCAGCGCCGTTGACCGAAATCATTCGCGAGCCTTCTTCGCCACGGATTGCATAGGTGGTGAAGCGTTCACCGTTGTCGACGTTGTAGATCTGGATCTGTTCGTATTCGCGGATACCCGACAGGTCCAGCCACTCACCATCAATGGCGCAGGAGCCTTCGTAGTCGAGCACGGCGTGAGTGACTTCGGCGCGGTGCAGCTTGGCCTTGAGCATGATGGCGTGCATGAATGTTTCCTCTGGTCGGGTCCGAACGGCGGGCAGTTTGCCCGAAGGCTCTGGAGGCAGCAATACACAAGAGATGTGAGAATGCAGTCTGTAAAACACCGTCTATCCCTTGTGGAAGCGAAGGCTGTGGGAGCAAAGCTTGCTCGCGATGACGCCGTCAAATTCAACACATATGTCGACTTTTAGACTGCTATCGCGAGCAAGCCTGGCTCCCACAAGGCCCCCATTGGGCTAGGGTGTTCAGGCGAGTGCGTCGAGGTCCAGGTGCAGGTTATCGATCAACCGGGTGGTGCCCAGGAAAGCGGCAACCAGAATCACCAGATCACGATCCTCGGCCGTGGCCGGACGCAAGGTACGGGCGTGGCGGACTTCCAGATAATCAGGACGCAAGCCGGCAGTTTCCAGTTGCTTGACCTGCTCGGCCACCAGCACCGGGAAATCCCGCCGCCCCAGCCTGATCGCCTCGGCAATCTGGCTCAGGCTGCGATAGACCTCTGGTGCCACCGCGCGTTGTTCAGGGCTGAGGAAGCCGTTGCGTGACGACAGCGCCAGGCCATCTTCGGCGCGAACGGTCGGCTCGCCGATGATCTGGATCGGCATGTTCAGGTCATGGACCAGCGCGCGGATCACCGCCAGTTGCTGGAAGTCCTTCTGGCCGAACACCGCAAGGTCAGGCTGGACCATGTTGAACAGTTTGCTGACCACCGTTGCCACGCCCTCGAAATGCCCCGGACGGCTGGCGCCGCACAGGCCTTCGGACAGTTGCGGGACACTGACCCGGGTCTGTCCGGCCATGCCGTCGGGGTACATTTCTTCGACGGTTGGAGCGAACAGCAGATGGCAGCCGGCCTGGAGCAGTTTTTCCTGATCGGCAGCCAAAGTGCGCGGGTATTTGTCCAGGTCTTCGCCGGCACCAAATTGCAGCGGGTTGACGAAAATGCTCGCCACCACGAAGTCGGCCCGCTGCGCCGCTTTGGTGATCAGCGCCATATGGCCGCTGTGCAGGTTGCCCATGGTCGGCACGAAAGCAATGCGTTTGCCTTCGCTGCGGGCGCGGGCCACGGCGGCCCGCAGTTCGCGTACGGTTTTGACGGTGTTCATGCAGAAAATCCGTGCTCGACGCCAGGGAAGGTCGCCGCTTTGACTTCGGCAACGTAGGCGCCCAGGGCGGCCTGGATGGTCGCTTGCCCGGCCATGAAGTTCTTCACGAACTTGGGTACGCGACCGGTGATCGACAAGCCGAGCATGTCATGCAGCACCAGTACCTGGCCGTCGGTGGCGCTGCCGGCGCCGATGCCGATGACCGGGATCTTCACCGCCTGGGTGATTTCCTCCGCCAGTTCGCTGGGCACGCATTCGAGCAGCAACATCGCGGCACCCGCCTGCTCCAGCGCGATCGCATCGGCGCGCATCTGACGGGCCTGGTTTTCATTGCGGCCCTGAACCTTGTAGCCACCGAGGATGTTCACCGCTTGGGGCGTCAAGCCCAGGTGTGCGCACACCGGGATGCCGCGTTCGGCCAGCAGGCGAATGGAATCGGCCAGCCACAACGCGCCTTCTACTTTCACCATGTGGGCGCCGGCCTGCATCAGCATGGCGCTGTTGGTCATGGTTTGTTCGAGGGTGGCGTAGGCCATGAATGGCAGGTCGGCAAGGATCAGTGCATCGGTGTTACCGCGTTTGACGGCGGCCACGTGATAGGCCATCTCGGCGGTGGTCACCGGCAGCGTGCTGTCGTGACCTTGCAGCACCATGCCGAGGGAATCGCCCACCAGCAGCACTTCGACACCGGCCTCATTGCAGGCGTGGGCGAAAGTTGCGTCATAGCAGGTCAGCATGGTGATTTTTTCACCTTTTTGCTTGAGACCTTGCAGCGTGGTAAGGGTAATAGCTGGCATGAAAAAGTCCTCATTAGGCGCCAGGGGATGTTCTCAATCGGTTTCCCTGACTGAGAACACCTCCTTGAACTACTGCGAGTAACGCGCATGATTCGTCATTTATACAGGCGCACCCTCTATGCGTGGTGCTTGTAAGGCCTGGATTGCGCCCTTTAGCGCCGCGTTGGCGGCGACGGGACGCCTATAGTCGTGAGGAGTACCCGGGAAGTCAATTGGATGTGTTACCGCCGGGTGTTACCGGGGTTACTGATGCGTTTCAGCGTGGGGGAGAGTCTCGAAAGTGACTGTAGGGTCCGAATCTTGTGGGAGCGAGCCTGCACGCGGTTGCGGTGTGTCAGTCGACATTTGCATTGGCTGAATCACCGCTGTCGCGAGCAGGCTCGCTCCCACAGGCTATCTACGTCAGTTGGAGGGCAAGCGTTCCAGGCCGACAAACGGGCACACTGCAAGCAGGTCCTTGAGCAGGCGTCCATCGCTCAGGCGCAGGTCGGCGGGTGCCAGTTCTGCGAGGGGATAGAGTACGAAGGCCCGGGCATGCATGTGGTAGTGAGGGACTTTCAGGCGGGGCTCGTCGATCAGGCGATCGCCGAACAGGAGAATGTCCAGGTCCAGGGTGCGCGGACCCCAGCGCTCCAGGCGTTCGCGACCTTGCCCGGTTTCGATGGCTTGCAGCGCATCGAGCAGGTCCAGCGGCGCCAGGCGACTGTCCAGCGCCGCGACCGCATTGGTGTAGCGTGGCTGGCCGGGCAGCAGGGAGTCGCTCTGGTAGAACGCTGACACGCCCGCCAGTTGCGTGTCGGGCAGTTGCGCCAGCGCCTGGACAGCGCTGCGCAATTGTTCGGCGGGCTCGGCGAGGTTGCTGCCCATGCCGATGTAGATGCGCTCCATCGATTACTCGTCCGAAGCGCTCGGGACACCGGCACGTTTACGCTTGGCGCCGCTGCTGCGACGACGCTTGCGCGGGCCGCTGGCACCGTCGTCCTTACCACTGAGTTCGCGGATCATGTCGCGGCGCTCGCTGTCGTTGGCGTCCTGGTAGTCAGTCCACCATTCACCGAGGCCATCGGTTTGTTCGCCGGCGCTTTCACGCAGTAGCAGGAAGTCGTAGCCAGCCCGGAAACGCGGGTTGTCCAGCAGCAGGTCGGCACGTTTGCCGCTGCGCCGTGGCAGGCGTTCCTGCATGTCCCAGATTTCGCGGATCGGCATCGTGAAGCGTTTCGGAATCGCGATGCGCTGGCACTGTTCGCTGATCAGCTCGTGGGCGGCTTCCTGCATGGCAGGGATTGGCGGCATGCCGCGCTCCTGCAGGCGCAGCACCCGGGCCGGGAGGGCAGGCCAGAGCAGTGCGGCAAACAGGAAGGCCGGGGTCACCGGTTTGTTCTGCTTGATGCGCAGATCGGTGTTGATCAACGCTTCGCTGATCAGGGTGTGGGTGTAGGTCGGGTTGTGCTCCAGCGCTTCGGCGCTGGCCGGGAACAGCGGGTCGAACAGTTGCAGGTCCACCAGCATTTCAAAGGTGTCCGCCGCGTTGCCCGACAGGAACAACTTGAGCACTTCCTCGAACAGACGGGCCGACGGGATTTCCCGCAGCATCGGCGCCAATTCGCGGATCGGCGTGGCGCTGTGTTTTTCGATGCCGAAATCCAGCTTGGCGGCGAAACGCACGGCTCGCAGCATGCGCACCGGGTCTTCCTGGTAACGCTGCTTGGGGTCGCCGATCAGGCGGATCAGGCGATTGCGGATGTCGTGTACGCCATTGGCGTAGTCGAGGATGCGTTCGCTGACCGGGTCGTAATACAGGGCGTTGATGGTGAAGTCGCGGCGTTGCGCGTCTTCTTCCAGCGTGCCGTAGACGTTATCGCGCAGGATGCGCCCGCTCTCGTTGCGCGAAGACTGGCTACTGTCTTCTTCTTCATCGTTTTGCGGGTGGTTGGCGCGAAATGTCGCCACTTCGATGATTTCGCGGCCGAAGTGGATGTGGACCAGCTTGAAGCGCCGGCCAATGATCCGTGCGTTGCGAAATTCGGCGCGGATCTGTTCCGGCGTGGCGCTGGTGGCGACGTCGAAATCCTTGGGCGTGATGTTGAGCAGCATGTCACGCACACATCCGCCCACCAGATAAGCCTGGTAGCCGGCGTTCTGCAGGCGTTCGACGATGTTCACCGCGTAACGGCTGAACTGGGCCTTTTGCAACGAATGCTGGCCACTGTTGAGCACTTCAGGCGTGCTGCGAATGTGTTGCGTACGACGCAAGGGAGAACGGAATGACTGGAACAGCTTCTTCAGCATGGGATGCACTGTTTGAAGGAATATTCGGCCAAAAACGAAGAGTGACCGCATGATGGGCGGGGATTCTAGCATTTAGTCGAGGGATGGTGTAGGACGGAGCAGTTTTGAGCTGCAAGCTTGAGCGACAAGCCTTGTAGGCTTTAAGGGAAGGGGAATGCCGGAAACCACAGGGGGAGCCGAAGCTCCCCCAGAATTAGTTGCGTGCTCTGTTTTTATTATTGATTTCGGGCTTCTTGTTTTTGTTGAGTGCCCGCGCCACGAGGTTTTCCCTGCGTGACACTCCCATTCGGGAGTCAAGAGCAAACGGATTGCTTTGGTCGCTGTGTTGCAGTGATCAATCGATCCAACCAGTTCAGGCACCTGTCTTGGGACAGTTTTATTGTTCTCGGCCTGGTTGTGGGGCAAGCCCCAAATACAACGCCTCTCCAAAAGAATCAGTTAGCTGCGCCTCTCGCCGTCTTGTTTTTATTGTGCGTGAGTCGATTCGTCTTATTTTTATTGTCGTTTACACGGTTTGTTATTGTTCTTGTACCAAAGCTATAGCAGGGTGCGTGCCAACTTTTGCGAACCCCAGCAAAGTCGGGGGCTGGCGGGGTTGCTGGTTATTTCGGGGCGAAAAAAAGCCGGGGTTTCGTTACCGTAAACCCCGGCTTCTGTTACGTGAAAAAGCTGAGGTAACAGTTTTTTCACATTGGGCGGTGTTACCCGCGCACCTCAGCTTTCGCTGGCGACCCCGGTCTTGCGGCGTGGGATACCCAGGCGCTGGCGGCGTTCCCACAGGCATTTGCGGCTAACCCCCAGCTTGCGCGCCAGTTCGGTCTCAGTCATGTGGTCCTGGTGTTCGAGGACGAAATGCTGGAAGTAATCTTCCAGGGACAAGTCTTCGGTAGGCTCGTGACTGGAGTTGTTGGCACCACCCTGTTGCGGGGCCAGGCCGATGAACTCGTCATCGTCCAGGTCACTGAGCTCGATGTCGATGCCTAGCAGGTCGGCCGAGATTTCCGGGCTCTCGCAGAGGATCACTGCTCGCTCTACCGCGTTTTCCAGCTCTCGAACGTTACCCGGCCAGGCGTAGTGACGGATGGCCTGTTCGGCATCCGGGGCGAACTTGAGATCGGTGCGGTTGACCCGCGCGCTCTGGCGGGCAAGGAAAGCATTGGCGATTTCGTTGACGTCGGCGCCACGCTCGCGCAGGGCCGGCAGCTTCAAGGCGATGACGTGCAAACGGTAATACAGGTCTTCACGGAACTGGCCGATCTTCGCCAGGCTCTTGAGATCGCGGTGCGTGGCCGCGATCAGGCGCACGTCGACTTTCTGCGACTGCACCGACCCGACCCGACGGATCTCGCCTTCCTGAAGCACCCGCAGCAAACGTGCCTGGGCTTCAAGGGGGAGTTCACCGATTTCATCGAGGAACAGCGTCCCGCCGTCCGCCGCTTCCACCAGCCCGGCGCGCCCGGCGCTGGCACCCGTGAACGCACCCTTTTCGTGACCGAACAGTTCGGACTCGATCAGGCTTTCCGGGATCGCCGCGCAGTTCACCGAAATCATCGGGGCCTTGGCCCGTCGGGACAGGTTATGCAGCGCACGGGCTACCAGCTCCTTGCCGGTGCCGGACTCGCCCTGGACCAGGACATTGGAGTCGGTGGGCGCCACTTTGCGGATCTTGCTGTACAAGTCCTGCATGGGCGGGCAGGAGCCGATGATGCCGATTTCGCCGTTATGGTTGCCGGCGCCGCCTTTGGTGGAGGCTGTCGCCTTGCTCGCCGGTTCCGGCGCATGGCTGGCCGCCGTCTGTCGGTCGCGCAGGATGCGGGCCACGGCCTGGAGCATCTCGTCGTGGTCAAACGGCTTGGCGATGTAGTCCACCGCGCCCATTTTCATGGAGTCCACCGCCGAGCGCAGGCTGGCGTAACTGGTCATGATCAGCACCGGCGTGCCCTGGCCGAGCTTGATCAGTTCGGTGCCGGGGGCGCCAGGCAAGCGCAGGTCGCTGACGATCAGGTCAAACGTTGGAATGCTGAAACGTTCTTGTGCTTCCTGCACTGAACCGGCTTCGCTGACCTGGTACTGATTGCGCTCCAGCAGGCGGCGCAAGGCGGAGCGGATAATTGTTTCGTCTTCGACGATCAAAATGTGCGGCATTGATTCGATTCTCTCGACGGTCTCAGTTCACAGCGGACGTCGCTTCGACATGACGCGGCAAGGTCACCCGTATACGGGTGCCGCGTTGGCTTTGTACATCGGCCGGGCTGTCGATGGTGATTTGTCCATAATGCTCTTCAACGATGGAATAGACCAGTGCAAGGCCCAGACCGGTGCCTTCGCCCGGGTCCTTGGTGGTGAAGAAAGGTTCGAACAATCGGTCCATGATGTTCTGGGGGATACCGCTGCCTTCGTCTTCGACGATCAGGTCGATCGTGTGTTCGCTGGCTTCGCTCTTGACCCGCACCGCGCTGCCCGCAGGTGAGGCGTCGCGGGCGTTGGAGAGCAGGTTGATCAGTACCTGGGCGAGCCGCTGGGGATCGCCGTCGACCCAGTGATCCGGGTCGCACAGGTTGAAGAATTGCACCTCGAAATTGCGCCGGTTCAGGGCCAGCAGACCAATGGCGTCCTGGGCCACTTCGGCCAGACAGACGGGCTCGTCGTTGTGCTGGTGGCCGCCGGCATGGGCGAAGCTCATCAGTGACTGGACGATACGCGACACACGCTTGGTCTGTTCGAGGATCTGGCCGCTGATTTCCGTCAGTTCGCCGTCGTCCTCGCGCTCTTCGCGCAGGTTTTGCGCCAGGCAGGCGATGCCGGTGATCGGGTTGCCGATTTCGTGGGCCACCCCGGCGGCCAGCCGACCGATGCTTGCCAACCGTTCGGAGTGGACCAGCTTGTCTTCGAGCATCTGAGTATCGGTGAGGTCTTCCACCAGCAATACCAGGCCACTGTTACCCGGCGCCAGCGGCTCGTCGATCGCCGCCTTGTGCAGGTTCAACCAGCGAGTCTGGCCGTCGAGGGCCAGGTGCTGCTTGTGCAAATGCTCATCCGGCAGGTCGATGAAGCCTTGCAGCAGGCCTTTCCACGGCTCACTCAGGGTACTCAGGCGTGAACCGACCACGCGCTGGGCGGCGATTCCAGTCAGTTCCTCCATGGCCTTGTTCCACATCAGGATTTCCTGGTCCTTGGCCAGGGAGCACACGCCCATCGGCAGTTCCTGCAAGGTCTGGCGGTGATAACGGCGCAAGGCGTCCAGTTCGGCGGCCAGGCCGGTGAGGCGCGAGTGGTAGTCTTCCAGGCGGCTCTCGATGAAGTGGATGTCTTCAGTGACATAGTTCTCGCCGCCGGCCTTGTAGGGCAGGAACGTCTCGACCATGTCCTGGGCCACGCTGGGGCCCATCAGGCCGGACAGGTTGGCTTCGATCCGGTCCCGCAGGCGACGCAGGGCATATGGACGGCGTTCATCGAAGGGCAGGTAGAGGTCGCGCAGGGCCTGTTCGACTTCTTTTTGCGCGGCCTTGGCGCCCAGGGGCTTGGCCAGTTGCGTGGCGAACTCCTGGGGTGAGGCGGCGTGCAGTTCCCGGCGCTGAGGGCGGCGAACGTTGTCCACCGCGCAGGCTTCGGCGGCGCTGGCCTCTTCGCTGCTGGCGTTGGTGAACAGTGAAATCAGGGTGAACATCAGCACGTTCGCCGCCAGCGAGGCGATGGCCGCCATGTGCCAACTGGTGTCGTCGAGCACGTAGATCATGTTCAGCAACGGGATATAGAAGCCCTGCATGTTGCCCAGCAGTGGCAACAGCATGGCGACCAGCCACACCAGGATCCCCGCGAGCAGACCGGCGATAAAACCACGGCGGTTGGCTGTTGGCCAATACAGCACCGACAGTACGCCGGGCAGGAACTGCAAGGTGGCGACGAACGCGACAATGCCGAGGTTGGCCAGGTCCTGTCCGTCGCCCAGCATCAGGTAAAAGCCGTAGCCGGCCATGATGATGGCGACGATCAGTGCGCGGCGGGTCCATTTCAGCCAGCGGTAGATATTGCCCTCGGCTGGCGGCTGGTAGAGCGGCAGCACCAGATGGTTGAGCGCCATGCCCGACAGCGCCAGCGTGGTAACGATGATCAGGCCGCTGGCCGCCGACAGGCCACCGATGTAGGCCAGCAACGCCAGGGCCTTGCTGTTGGCGGCGATGCCGATGCCGAGGGTGAAATACTCAGGATTGGTGCTGGCTCCCAGCTTCAGTCCGGCCCACAGGATCAGCGGCACCGCCAGGCTCATCAGCAGCAGGAACAGCGGCAGGCCCCAGCTCGCGCTCACCAGTGAGCGCGGGTTGAGGTTTTCGGTAAAGGTCATGTGGTACATGTGCGGCATGACGATCGCTGACGCGAAGAACACCAGCAACAGCGTGCGCCACGGGCCTTCCTGCAGGGGTGTGTGCAGGGCGGCGAGGGCGGTCTGGTTCTGCAGCAGCCACAGCTCCAGTTGTTGCGGGCCATCGAATACGCCGTACAGGGCATAGAGGCCGACGCTGCCGATGGCGATCAGTTTGATCACCGATTCGAAGGCGATGGCGAACACCAGGCCTTCGTGTTTCTCCCGGGTGGCGATGTGGCGGGAACCGAAGAAAATCGTGAAGAGAATGATCAGCGCGCAGAAACTCAGTGCGACCCGGTGCTGCACCGGTTCGCGGGTGAGGATGCTGATGGAGTCGGCCACCGCCTGGATCTGCAGGGCCAGCAACGGCAATACGCCCACCAGCATGAAAATCGTGGTCAGCGCGCCGGCCCAGGTGCTGCGAAAGCGAAAGGCGAACAGGTCGGCCAGGGATGATAGCTGGTAGGTGCGGGTGATTTTCAGGATCGGGTAGAGCAGCACCGGTGCCAGCAGGAATGCCCCCGATACACCCAGGTAGCTGGACAGAAAACCGTAGCCGTACTGATAGGCCAGCCCGACCGTGCCATAGAACGCCCACGCGCTGGCATAGACGCCCAGCGACAGGGTGTAGGTCAGCGGGTGGCGGATGATCGCCCGGGGGATCATGCCCCGTTCGCTGATCCAGGCGACGCCGAACAGCACTGCCAGGTAGGCTGCGCTGATCAGGATCATCTGGGTCAGGCTAAAGCTCATCGGCATCTTTTTGGCTCTGCAGGATGAAGGTCACGACGATCAGGATCAGCCAAAGCAGATAGGGCCGATACCAGGCACCCGTGGCGTCGATCCACCAATCCATGATGGCCGGGGAGAACAGATAAATCCCCACTACCAGGAGCAGGACCAAGCGATAGATGTACATCCCGGCCTCTCTTTTTTAAACGCGTGCCCGAAAACGTGCGGCGATGGTAACGGATGGGGGCCAAGCTGCAAGCGCCGTCAACGTATTTGCGCCTCTGGCAGGGTCAAAGTGCGCGGTATCTTCCCCGCATCCCAATGGCGAATGCCCCAGTCCAGCAGGTCCCGGGGGCTGGCGTCGACCCGTTCGGGGCCTGGCTGTTGGCCCAGCGCGCGCAGTGCCCGCAACAACAATGGCGTGGCCTGATCGGCCGCCAGCGGTGGCGAGCGGTAGGACTTGCCGAGTTTATGCCCGTCCGGCTGGGTGATCAGCGGCACATGCAGGTAGCGCGGTTGTGGCAAGCCAAGCAGCTCTTGCAGGTACAGCTGACGTGGCGTGGAGTCCAGCAGGTCGGCACCGCGCACGATATCGGTGACCCCCTGCCAGGCGTCGTCCAGCACCACCGCCAGTTGATAAGCATAGAGCCCGTCGCGACGGCGAATCACGAAATCGCCGACTTCACGGCCCAAGTGCTGGCGGAACGGGCCTTGTACTCGGTCGTTGAAGTGATACGCCAACTCAGGAACGCGCAGGCGGATGGCCGCGTCTTTGGTGTCGTGACCGGCGTTGCGGCACAGGCCCGGATAAATGCCCTGATACGGCTCCAGTTGTTTGCGCGAGCAGGTGCAGGCATAGGCCAGACCCTGGCTGAGCAGGCGATTGATGACCTGGTCGTAGGCCTCATGGCGCTCACTCTGACGGACCATCTCGCCGTCCCATTCAAACCCGTAGCTTTGCAGTGCCTTCAAGATTGCCGCTTGCGCGCCAGGCTCTTCCCGTGGTGGGTCAAGGTCCTCCATGCGCAGCAACCAGCGCCCGCCCGCGGCCCGGGCATCCAGATAGGACGCCAGCGCGGCGACCAGGGAGCCAAAGTGCAGGTGGCCGCTGGGTGTGGGGGCGAAGCGGCCGATGTAGGGGGCAGTGGCGGTCATAAAGCGAATGTTACTGGGTCCGGGCTGTTGGAATACATATCCTGCTGACGAAGCCACCCCTCTGTGGGAGCGAGCCTGCTCGCGATAGCGTCTTATCAGTGGGCATTGATGTGGCTGACCCACCGCTATCGCGAGCAGGCTCGCTCCCACAAGGGAACCGGGTGTGCGGGAAGTATCAGAAACAAAAAACGGAGCGTGTGAACGCTCCGTTTTTCGATGACAGCCCAGGCAATTTACTTGCCGACCTGTTTTTCCTTGATTTCCGCCAGGGTCTTGCAGTCGACACACATGTCGGCGGTCGGACGTGCTTCCAGCCGCTTGACGCCGATCTCGACGCCGCAGGACTCGCACCAACCGTATTCTTCGTCTTCGATCAGTTGCAACGTCTTGTCGATTTTCTTGATGAGCTTGCGCTCACGGTCGCGGGCGCGTAGTTCGAGGCTGAATTCTTCTTCCTGGCTGGCACGGTCGGCCGGGTCAGGGAAGTTCGCCGCTTCGTCTTTCATGTGATCCACAGTGCGGTCGACTTCCTGCATCAAGTCCTGTTTCCACTTGTTCAGGATCTTGGTGAAGTGCGCGCGCATGGGGGCGCCCATGTACTCTTCGCCAGCTTGCGGCACGTACGGCTCAAACCCGCTGAGCGACTGATTTTGATTCTGCTTTGCTTGGGTGGGCATGAATGGACCGCCTCTACTCTTGTAATCCACTACGCAGGATTGCTCCATCACCGACACCTGCCGGCCCTGCGGCTGCAAGCGGGCGAACTTACCAGATCAAATCGGGCCGCGCTACTCCCGGTTGTCGAGCCTGCGGTGGCCGGGGCTTGCAAAGCGTGGTCAAGTTCAGTCCGGTGGAGTGACAAACCTGCTCAATGCTTGATTCTAGTCAAGCCTGAGCCGATCGCTGGAGACATTTGCTGCAAGCGGCCGGGCCCTGAGTTCGTGCTCGCTTGCGCAGTTGTTTCTGGGTTGGCCGGAGAGTTAGGTAGAATCGGTTCTTTTTTACCAGAAGGAAGGCTAATGGCTCAGCCCTACAGTGCGCGTAGCCGCGCCATCGAACCTTTCCATGTGATGGCGCTCCTGGCCCGTGCCAATGAGCTGCAGGCCGCCGGGCACGATGTCATCCACCTGGAGATCGGCGAGCCGGACTTCACCACGGCTGAGCCGATCATCCAGGCCGGCCAGGCCGCGCTGGCGGCGGGAAAGACCCGTTACACGGCGGCCCGTGGCATCCCCGAGCTGCGCGAAGCCATCGCCGGTTTCTATGGGCAGCGCTACGGTGTGGACATAGACCCACGGCGCATCCTGGTCACGCCGGGCGGATCCGGCGCGTTGCTGCTGACCAGCGCGTTGCTGGTGGACCCGGGCAAGCACTGGCTGTTGGCGGACCCCGGTTACCCCTGCAATCGCCACTTTCTGCGGCTGGTGGAAGGTACAGCTCAATTGGTGCCGGTAGGCCCGGACGTGCGCTACCAGCTGACCCCGGACCTGGTGAACCGCTATTGGGACTCGAACAGCGTGGGGGCGCTGGTCGCGTCGCCGGCCAACCCGACCGGGACGATTCTCAGCCGAGACGAACTGGCCGGCCTGTCCAAGGCAATCAAGGGCCACAACGGTCACTTGGTGGTGGATGAGATCTATCACGGCCTGACTTATGGCACCGATGCCGCGAGCGTGCTGGAAGTCGACAACGAAGCTTTCGTCCTTAATAGCTTTTCCAAGTATTTCGGCATGACCGGCTGGCGACTGGGCTGGCTGGTGGCCCCTTCGGCGGCTGTTGGTGAGCTGGAGAAGCTGGCGCAGAACCTTTACATCAGTGCGCCGAGCATGGCCCAGTACGCGGCGTTGGCCTGTTTCGAACCGGCGACAATCGAGATATTCGAGCAGCGCCGGGCCGAGTTCGCGCTGCGGCGCGACTTTCTGCTACCGGCCTTGCGTGATCTGGGGTTCGGCATCGCAGTGGAGCCGGAAGGGGCGTTTTACCTGTATGCCGACATTAGTGCATTCGGCGGCGATGCTTTTGCGTTCTGCCAGCACTTTCTGGAGACCGAGCATGTGGCGTTCACGCCGGGGCTGGATTTCGGTCGCCATCAGGCTGGGCACCATGTGCGTTTCGCCTACACCCAGAGCTTGCCGCGGCTCCAGGAAGCGGTGGAGCGAATCGAGCGCGGACTGCGGAGTTGGCAAGGCTGATGCTTTTTTCACCTGCGCTGGAAGAAGGCCGGCTGATTCGACGTTATAAGCGTTTTCTTGCCGATATCGAGACCGTTCATGGCGAACTGCTGACGATTCATTGCCCCAACACCGGTTCGATGCTCAATTGCATGGCCGAAGGTGCGCGAGTCTGGTTCAGTCGTTCCAGCGACCCCAAGCGCAAATTGCCCGGCACCTGGGAAATAGGCGAAACCCCCCAGGGGCGGTTGGCCTGCATCAATACCGCGCGAGCCAACCCGCTAATCGAAGAGGCCCTGCGTGCCGGGGTCATCAGCGAGCTGAACGGTTTTACCGGGCTCAAGCGTGAAGTGGCTTACGGTCAGGAAAACAGTCGTATCGATTTCCGACTGGACTACGACGAAGGCTCTGCCTGGGTCGAAGTCAAAAGTGTCACGTTGGGTTTTGACGGCACGACCGTGGCGGCGTTTCCCGATGCGGTGACCCAGCGGGGAGCCAGGCATCTGCGCGAACTCGCTCACCTGGCCCGGGACGGCGTGCGGGCGGTGCAGTTGTATTGTGTCAACCTGAGCGGGATCGACGCCGTGCGCCCGGCACAGGAAATCGACCCGCTGTACGCGGCGGCGTTGCGCGACGCTGTGGCCGCGGGCGTGGAAGTGCTGGCCTACGGGGTGACGCTGACGCCCGAGCAAATGTGGGTGGATCGGCCGTTACCGGTGCTGCTCGACCCAGATGCCTTGCTCGTCCTCCCGGCTCTCTAACGCAGCCAGGGACTGCCCGGCGCAAGGGCCGGCGACGCATTCACCGCTTTCAATCAGAAACAGTGCGCCGTGGGTGGCGCACTGGATCAGGCTGGCGCTGGGGTCGAGAAACTCATTGGGCCGCCATTCCAGCGGTACGCCGCGGTGCGGGCAGCGGTTGAGATAGACATACACCTGGCCGGCGCGACGCACCGCCAGCAGCTTGCGCCCATCGAGGTCGAAACCGCGACTGCTGTTGTCGGGCAATTCGGCGCCGGTACAAAGAAACTTCATGTGGGTCTCTATGGTTATGAGTGGGCGAGTTTATGTGGGAGCGAGCCTGCTCGCGATAGCGGTCGATCAGCCAGCAGCAATGGGTCGACACACCGCTAATCGCGAGCAGGCTCGCTCCCACAGAGGCAACCCCCCAAAGGTTCGTGCTTGACGTCCAAATGAAAACAATTATCAAATGGCGCCTCCTTCGCAGGGGGCTGAGGATACTTTGCCTGCGGGGTTCATGCCCGGCCCTGTGAACATTTCTTCGAGGAAGCTGCCCGATGCGCCTGAATATCCGTGTTGTCACGCTCTGTGTTGTCATGTTGGCCAGCCAGGGCTTGGTGGCGGCTGAACTGCCGCAGCGCTGGGTCAGTGCCGGCGGGGCAGTGTCCGAATGGGTCAGCGCGCTGGGCGGTGAGTCGAAACTGGTGGGCGTGGACACCACCAGCCAGCATCCCGAAGCCTTGCGGGATTTACCCAGCATCGGTTATCAGCGACAACTTTCGGCCGAGGGGGTATTGAGCCTGCGTCCGCAGATCCTCGTAGGCACCGAAGAAATGGGGCCGCCACCGGTGCTGTCGCAGATCCGCAGCGCCGGGGTACAGGTTGAACTGTTCTCGGCCACGCCCGACCTGTCGACCCTTCAGGGCAATCTGCGGCACCTGGGTCAACTGCTGGGCGCCGAGGCCAAAGCCGCGCAGTTGTTCGACAGTTATCAACAGCAGCTCAGCCAACAGAAAGCTCGAGTGAGTAAAATCCAGCTTGAGCAACAGGCCCCCGGCGTGTTGCTGTTGGTCGCAAGCTCCGGCGGCAAGCCGATGGTCGCAGGCCTGGGCACCTCCGCCGATTGGCTGGTGCAGCAGGCCGGCGGTCACAACTTGGCGACACACCATGGTTACAAGGCATTTTCGGTGGAGAGCCTGGCCAGCCTGAATCCCGAAGTACTGGTGTTCGCCGATCGCGCGTTGAGTGGCGAAGAAGCGCGTGCGGCGTTGTTCAGGGAAAATCCGATTCTTTCCTCCACCCGTGCCGCCAGGGCCGGGCGCGTTATCGAGCTTGACCCGACACTGTTGGTCGGCGGGCTAGGCCCCCGGTTACCGCAAAGTCTGGTGAAGCTGACGGCCGGTTTTTACCCGACCGAACCGGCCAAGGCACCATGACCCCTCTGGTCAAACCGCGCACCTTGTTCATTGGCCTGGCCCTGTTGTGTCTGCTGGCGATCTGGCTGTCCCTGGCCCTGGGGCCGGTGAGTTTGCCGCTGTTCGATACCTTGCGCGCCGCGTTGCGCTTGATGGGCTTGCCAGTGGCCGCCGAGGGTCTGGAGCAGGCCGAACTGATCCTCGGTCAGATCCGTCTGCCACGCACGCTGTTGGGGTTGGCGGTGGGCGGGGTATTGGCATTATCCGGGGTGGCGATGCAGGGGCTGTTCCGCAACCCGTTGGCCGACCCGGGGCTGGTCGGGGTGTCCAGCGGTGCGGCGCTGGGCGCGGCGTTCGCCATTGTTGGCGGCTCGGCGCTGGGCGGCTTGCCCGAAGCGTTCGGCCCCTATGTGCTGTCATTGTGTGCGTTCCTCGGCGGGCTTGGGGTTACGGCATTGGTTTATCGCCTCGGCCGGCGCAACGGCCAGACCCATGTCGCGACCATGCTCCTGGCCGGTATCGCCCTGACCGCGCTGTCCGGCTCGGCGGTGGGCCTGTTCACTTACCTGGCGGACGACGCGACCCTGCGCACCTTGACGTTCTGGAACCTGGGGAGCCTGAATGGTGCCAGCTATGCGCGGTTGTGGCCGCTGTTGCTGGTCAGCGTTGGCGTAGCACTCTGGCTGCCACGACGGGCCCGGGCACTCAATGCTCTGTTGCTGGGTGAATCCGAAGCCGCCCATTTGGGCGTTGATGTCGAAGGGCTCAAGCGTGAACTGGTGTTTTGCACGGCCCTGGGGGTTGGCGCGGCAGTGGCGGCGGCGGGCATGATCGGCTTTGTCGGGCTGGTAGTGCCGCATTTGGTACGGTTGATGGCCGGCCCCGATCATCGCGTTCTGTTGCCGGCTTCGGTGCTGGCGGGGGCGAGCCTGCTGCTGTTCGCCGATCTGGTGGCGCGTCTGGCGCTGGCTCCGGCGGAACTGCCGATCGGCATCGTCACGGCATTCATCGGGGCGCCGTTCTTCCTCTATTTATTGCTGCGAGGACGCGCCTGATGTTACGAGCGCAGAATCTGCACATCCAGCGGGGTCGCGAGACCGTGTTGGCTGATGTCAATCTTGAGCTGCATCCCGGCCAGGTGCTGGGCGTGCTCGGGCCCAACGGTGCAGGTAAAAGTACTTTGCTGGCGGGGCTGTGCGGTCAATTGCCTCCTGCGCAGGGACAGGTCTGGCTCGATGATCGGCCTTTGTCCCAGTGGGACGGCGCCGAGCGTGCCCGCCGCCTGGCGGTATTGCCGCAGTCATCGACCCTGGATTTTGCCTTCCGCGTCGAAGAAGTGGTCGGCATGGGGCGCCTGCCTCATCAGTGTGGTCGAGTGCGTGACGAGCAAATCGTTGCCTTGGCGTTGCACGCTGCAGACGCGGCACATCTGCACGGTCGCAGTTACCTGGCGCTGTCGGGAGGCGAGCGTCAGCGGGTGCACCTGGCGCGGGTCTTGGCACAGTTGTGGCCAGGGGAAGCGGGGCAGACCCTGCTGCTCGACGAACCGACCTCGATGCTCGATCCACTGCACCAGCACACCATCCTGCAAGCGGTGCGTGAGTTTGCCGATCGCGGCGCGGCCGTATTGGTGATCCTGCATGACCTGAACCTGGCGGCGCGTTATTGTGATCGCCTGTTGTTTCTCGCGTCTGGCCGGCCGGTGGCCCTGGACACGCCGCAGCAAGTGCTGCGCCCGGAACCGCTCAAAGCGGTGTTTGGCCTGGAAGTGCTGGTGCAACCCCATCCGGAGCGCGGACATCCATTGATCATCGCCCGCTGAGGGTTGCCTGAGGATGTAGACGTGCGCCTGATCCTGATTCTGGCATTGAGTGTGCTGACGGCCTGTCAGAGCACCGCGCCGCCCCCGGTCGACGGGCAGATCCTTGATTTGCACAGTGGCCGGGCCATCACGCCTCAAGCGTTGATCGAGCGTCTGGCACGGGCGCCGCGAGTGGTGGTAGGCGAGCAGCACGACAATCCGGATCACCACGCGCTGCAGCTATGGCTGCTTCAGGCCCTGGCCGCGCAACGGGCCCAGGGCAGCCTCCTGCTGGAAATGCTGACACCCCACCAGCAGCCTCGCGTTGACGCGGTCCGCCAGTTACCTGCCTTGCCAACTGATCTTCCCGGTGCCCTGGATTGGTCGCCGGGATGGGACTGGAGCCTGTATGGTCCGGTCGTGGAGTTCGCCCTGACGCAACGCTATCCGTTGTTGGCCGCCAATCTGGACGCCGCCGAGATCCAGCGCGTCTACCGGCAGGCGCCGGACTTGCGAGGCGCCCGTGCGAATGCGGCAAGTGTGAAGGATCAGTTGCTGGAGCAGATTCGCCAATCCCATTGCGGCCTGCTGCCCGAATCTCAGATGCCGGCGATGCTGGCTGTCCAGCAACAACGTGACCGACGCATGGCCGAACGTCTGCTGGCTGCGCCATTGCCTGCGTTGTTGTTCGCCGGTGCCTGGCATGGACGAAAAGACGTCGGGGTGCCGCTGCATGTGCTGGACTTGGGGGCCAGTGAGGCGCCCACCGTCCTGATGCTGGCCGAGGAGGGCAGCGAGATGACATCGGTCATGGCAGATTACGTGTGGTACACCAAGGCCGCTCCCCCTCAGGATTACTGCGCGCAGATGCGTGAACACAGCGCATTTCCTCCAGACAAAAAAAGACCCGACAAAAGTCGGGTCAAATAACCGTGATTAGCCTGATGAGGAGATATCTGAGAGTCCGAACCAAGGGCTTTTCAAATATCGACCAGTCTCGCGACCGGATGCGCTAATCATAGCGATTCTCATTACCATGTCAAACGTTGTTTTTGGGATTTGCCTAAATAACTTTCAAAGCGAAGGCCGTGTGGCGACAAACAAGGAGAATGGTCAGGCTTTGTGGCGCGTCGAAACGGCGTCCAATTGTTTGTTCAAGGCTTCCTTGCGTTCGGCGGGGATGTCATTCCAGTGCACATCCATCAATGCGCCCTCAATGGCATAGAGCAACACCTTCGAAGCCCGGAACCCGCGAGTGCGTACTGCGCGATAGGCATCAACCGCTCCGAGGCGACGCAGATCCGAGGCGCTGTGGATGCCCACGGCATGCAGCCACTGGGCTGATGTCTTGCCCAGGTTCTTCAGGTGTTGCAGTTCATCATTCATCGAACCTCCTTGCGACGGCCGACTGGTGCAGTGGGCAAGCTTCTCAGGAGTGTAGCGGTCAGTAGGAAAAACGTGATTCTTTGGTGGGATTTGAAGCAAAAGCTTCTAATGCATTACGCACGATAGGTGGGGGCGCGCGGCAAGATGCAGCGTCCAGCGCAGGCGGGGGCGCTGGAGATCAATTGGGTTGACGGCAGATTCGGCCCGATTCAGCGGGTGCGGTAGCGCAGCCGGGTGCCAAAGTTCATCGACATCAGAATTTCGTCGGCAGACAGTTCTGCCGGGAAATAGGCGCCCGATATTTGCGCATGGGCCAGGCTGGCACCTTCCAGGGACGACTTGCGAAAATCGATGCCGCGCAAATCCGCGGAGCGGAAGTAAGCGTCGGTGAAATCCACGTCGTCGGCATTGAGCTCTCGCAGATCCAGACCGCGAAAATCGCCGCCACGCATATCAACCGGGCCTTGTGGCCGTTCGTTGTTGAAACCGGCAATGTCGTCTTCGCGCAGCAAAGCATAAAGCGGGGTACTGAGAAGCTTGGGTAGGCTCATTTCATATCACCTGTTGGTTTTATGACGCCAGTATAGTGCCACTGTTTGGCGGCCGTGAAGGGTGGGCAGACTCCACGGCCGAAATAGTTTTTTACAGGCCTGGCAAGCGTTGACGAATCTGCGCGACCACGATGTCGAGCGTGCCGCTTTCATTGGTCTGGACCCGTTTGCTGCAAAGGATTTCCGCAGGGGTGAGTGCTTCGCGGCTGGCCTGTTGGGCGGCGATAACGGCCAGATTTGCGTCGGACGGATCTGTCTGATCGGCCTGACGCTGCGCCAGCCTGCTCTCGATAACCGCTTGTGGCGCATTGCAATCGAGGATCAGGAACGGAGCGCCCGTGGCCTCGGCAACTTTCGCCGCAGCATTGCGCTGATCGTGTTTGAGGTACGTGGCGTCGATCACTGCTGGGAAGCCGGCATGCAGGATGACACTGGCGATTTCATGCAAGCGGGCATAAGTGGCGTCGCTGGCGCCGCTGCTATAGATGCCGGCTTGTGGATCATTGGGCACTTGCTGCTCACCAAACAGACGCTTGCGCTCAACGTCCGAGCGCAAGCGAATGGCGCCCAGGGCTTCCACCAGGCGCATCGCGACATGGCTTTTGCCAACGGCCGAAACGCCGTGGGTGATGGCCAGAAAGCGCGAGGGAATGGTGCTGTAGCTTTCGGCCAGGTTCGCGTAGTTGCGGTATTGGCGCAGGGTTGTGGCGCGCTGCACCGGGTCGGCTTCGGCCGGCATGCTGAACAGCGCGACCTTGGCGCGGACCAGGGCGCGGTAGGCTTTGTAGAAGTTCAGCAGCTCCAGGCCTTGATAGTCGCCGGTCAGCTCCAGATATTGGCTGACGAAACGTCGCGCCAGCGACTTGAGGCCGCGGTCTTCCAGGTCCATCGCCAGGAATGCAGTGTCGGCATAGACATCGGTGAAGCGGAACGGCTCGTTGAACTCGATGCAGTCGAAAATCACTACCTTGCCATCGATCACCGTGGCATTGCCCAAGTGGATGTCACCGTGGCATTCGCGGATGAAACCTTCAGTCTTGCGTTGAGTGAACAGCGGTTTGAGGCGTTCGAAGCTGCTTTCGGCCCAGGCTTGCAGGGCTTCGAGCTGCAACAGGTCAGCCTTGTCACTGAGGAACGGACGAATCTGTTCGAAGTTCTGCCGCACCGGTGCCATAACGCTGTCGGGGGTGCCGGCGGCGTTTTCGGCAGGCACGGTGGGCGTAGAGAGATGGAAGCGGGCGATCTGCGCGGCCATTTCGTCAACGTGCGCGGTGGTCAGTTCGCCGTTGGCCTGGAGCGTGCTGAGCAGTTGGCTCTGGGGAAACTGACGCATCTTCAGGGCGTATTCGATGGCCGGACCTTCGCCACCCAGTTGCGGCACTTGCGGGGTGCCGGTAATCGGCATGACTTCCAGGTACAGATCCTGGGTCAGGCGCTGGTTCAAGCGCAGTTCTTCCCCGCAGAAATGCTTGCGTGCCTCGAGGCTGGTGAAATCAAGGAAGCCGAAATTGACCGGTTTTTTGAATTTGTAGGCATACGGCCCGGTGAGCAATACCCAGGAAATGTGGGTCTCGATGACCTGGAACCCTTCAACGGGATGCGGATAGAGGGCCGGGTTTTGCAGGGCAGCGATCAGGGACTGGCTCACGGGCGATCCTTCAGAGACTGGGAAAATTCAAGGCCGTCATTATGGCGGCAAGCCGCGTTAACGCAAACAGGAGGGGGCCGTTGTGTGGTCATGTTGAACCGCGGCAAAGTGCGTATAATCCGCCGCCATGACTCGTACCCGATCCCCCCGTACCCCCAAGAAACCACCCGCCAGTCGCTTGCGGCCCTGGCTGGGCTGGGCCCTTAAACTCAGCCTGGTGGGCCTCGTCGTGCTCGCTGGCTTTGCGGTCTACCTCGATGCCGTGGTCCAGGAGAAGTTCTCCGGCAAGCGCTGGACCATCCCGGCCAAGGTCTACGCCAGGCCCCTGGAGCTGTTCGTCGGACAAAAGCTGAGTCGGGACGATTTCCTGACCGAGCTCGATGCCCTCGGCTATCGCCGTGAAAGCGTTGCCAATGGCCCGGGTGCTGCGTCCGTCAACGGCAATACCGTCGACCTCAATACCCGCGGTTTCCAATTTTATGAAGGCATGGAGCAGGCGCAGGCGGTGCGAGTGCGTTTCTCCGGCGACTACGTGGCTGCGCTGACCGGTGCCAACAATGCGAAGCTGTCAGTGGTGCGCCTTGAACCGCTGCTGATCGGTGGCCTCTACCCCAAGAACCTTGAAGACCGGATCCTGATCAAGATCGACCAGGTGCCGCCGTTCCTGCTCGATACGCTGATCGCTGTCGAGGACCGCGATTTCTACCATCACTTCGGCGTCTCGCCCAAGTCGATTGCCCGGGCCATCTGGGTCAACACCTCCTCGGGCCGTATGCGCCAGGGCGGCAGTACCCTGACCCAGCAATTGGTCAAGAACTTCTATTTGACCAACGAGCGCAGCCTCAGCCGCAAGCTTACCGAAGCCATGATGGCGCTGTTGCTGGAACTGCACTACGACAAGCGGGAGATTCTCGAGGCGTATCTCAACGAAGTCTTTGTCGGCCAGGACGGCCAGCGGGCGGTTCACGGTTTCGGCCTAGCCAGCCAGTTCTTCTTCAGCCAGCCGCTGTCCGAGCTCAAGCTGCATCAAGTGGCATTGCTGGTGGGGATGGTGAAAGGGCCGTCCTCCTACAACCCGCGGCGTAATCCGGAGCGTGCCCTCGAGCGGCGCAATCTGGTACTCGACTTACTGCAACAGCAAGGCGTGGCAACGGCCGAGCAAGTCGAAGCGGCGAAGAAGATGCCTTTGGGTGTGACCAAGCGTGGCAGTCTGGCAGACAGCTCGTTCCCTGGTTTCATGGACCTGGTCAAGCGTCAACTGCGTGAGGACTACCGCGACGAAGACTTGACCGAAGAAGGCCTGCGGATCTTCACCAGTTTCGACCCGATCCTGCAGATGAAGGCCGAAGCATCGGTCAATGACACCTTCAAGCGACTGGCCGGGCGCAAGGGCTCTGATGAAGTGGAAGCCGCGATGGTGGTGACCAACCCGGAAACCGGCGAAGTCCAGGCCATGATCGGCAGTCGGCAGGCCAGTTTTGCCGGTTTCAACCGGGCGCTCGATGCGGTCCGCCCGATCGGCTCCCTGATCAAGCCGGCGGTCTACCTCACCGCCCTGGAAAAACCGAGCCAGTACACCCTGACCAGTTGGCTGTCCGACGAGGCGTTCTCGGTCAAGGGCGCGGACGGCCAGGTGTGGAAGCCGCAAAATTATGATCGCCGCTCCCACGGTACGGTGTTCCTGTACCAGGGGCTTGCGCATTCCTACAACCTGTCGACGGCTCGCCTCGGGCTTGAAATCGGCGTGCCGAATGTCCTCAAGACCTTGGCCCGCCTGGGTGTCAGTCGCGAATTCCCGGCATTCCCATCGATGCTGCTGGGAGCCGGTGGCCTCACGCCGATTGAAGTGGCAGCCATGTACCAGACACTGGCCAACGGTGGCTTCAACACGCCGATGCGCGGCATTCGCAGCGTGCTTACCGCCGACGGCGAGCCGCTCAAGCGCTATCCGTTCCAGATCCAACAGCGTTTTGATCCCGCGTCCATTTATCTGATCCAGAGCGCCATGCAACGGGTCATGCGTGAAGGCACCGGCAGTTCGGTTTATAACGTACTACCGCGTAACCTGACCCTGGCGGGCAAGACCGGTACCAGCAACGACTCGCGCGACAGCTGGTTTGCCGGTTTCAGCCAGGACCTGCTGGCAGTGGTCTGGCTCGGCCGTGACGACAATGGCAAGACCCCGTTCACTGGCGCCACCGGGGCATTGCAGGTCTGGACCAGTTTCATGCGCAAGGCCGATCCGTTGCCGCTGGACATGCCGCAACCAGACAATATCGTTCAGGCCTGGGTGGATTCGCGCACCGGTCAAGGCTCCGACGCCAGTTGCCCGGGCGCGGTGCAGATGCCGTATATTCGCGGCAGCGAACCACCACCCGGTGCAGCCTGTGGCATTCCAAACCCCGCCGAATCGGTCATGGATTGGGTCAAGGACTGGATGAATTAAGCAAAGAGGGTTTCAAGTGAACAAGTGGTTGATTCCAGCGGTTACGGCCGTGGCATTGCTCAGCGGTTGCTCTACCGTACAACGCGGTTCGATTCCGGTTGTCGATTCCGGCACTGCCGTTTCCAATAGCGAGCGGGTCTCGGCCAATGGCGGCTTCCGTCAAACGACGGTGCAGCGGCCGGTGCAGGGACAGGTCCAGGCGATTCCCCAGGGCGATACCGGTGTCGTCGTGATGGTGCCCGGTGGCGGCGCCACGACGTCGGCACCGATCAGCAGCACACCGATCACGCCAGGGCCGATCACGCCGGGCCCTATCGATACTTCACCAATCGACCAGGGCAGCTTCAACATGCCTTCTGCACCGAGCAGCATTCCCTCGACCAGTTCGGGAGGTCTGTCCGCTGATGAACAATTGGACGGTCCAGTACTGGCATTGCTCACCACAGCCCAACAGCAACAGGCCGGTGGTGACCTCAATGGTGCGTCCTCCAGCCTTGAGCGAGCCCAGCGTGTTGCGCCGCGTGAACCCCAGGTTCTCTATCGCCTGGCCCAGGTGCGCATGGCCCAGGGCGATGCGCCGCAAGCCGAGCAACTGGCCCGCCGTGGCCTGACATTCGCCAACGGTCGTCCGGCGCTTCAGGCCAGCCTGTGGGAATTGATCGCTCAGGCCCGTGAGAAACAAGGCGACTCCGCCGGCGCGGCATTGGCCCGTCAGAAGGCCAAGGTTTCGCTCTGATGGATACGCGTTTTCCCAAGATCGCCGATCAGTTGCTGCTGATTGAGCGCGAGTTGCGGGTCCAGGGCTGGTGGAGCAGCGTTTCGCCGTCGGCCGAGGCGTTGGCCAGTGTCGAGCCGTTCGCGGTCGACACGCTGGACTTCGAGCAATGGCTGCAATGGATTTTCCTGCCGCGCATGAAAGCCATCCTGGAAAATGACCTGCCGCTGCCCAACGCCTCGGGCATCCTGGAGATGGCTCAAATGGTCTATGCCCAGCGGCCGGGGCAAGGCGTCGAGTTGCAGCGACTGTTGGCGCAGTTCGACCAATTGATCAGCGACGTTAACTGACCGCCATTTATTGGCAGTGCTCCTCGATCTGCTTGCGGGTTTCGTCGATGCGCTGGCGCCGCTCCTCTTCTGTGAGGCGGCGCATTTCCCCTTCCACATCCTCGCGTACCCGCGGGTTGTTCTGCAGTTGCGCCAGATTGGTCCGAGTCTGTTCGCAGAAGGCCTTGAGCTGGGCTTGCTGCTCGGCAATCTGTTGCTTGACCTGTTGGTCAATCGCCTTCTGGTCACCAATGACCCCGGCAGGCGGGGGGGCTGCTGGCTTGGCGGCGGAAGGGGAGGACTTGATCACCGTTGTGGCCTGTCCTCCAGGCGGTGGCTGGGAGCCAAAGTGGGTAACCCCTTGGGCGTCCACCCATTTATAGACCTGACCGGCCATGCACATCGGGCTCAGGCCAACCAGCAGGCTGGCCGTCAAGAAGAACATTCGCATGCTGTTTCCTTGTCATGGGTTGCGCAATTGAAGCTAACACAGTTGCTGTTTAAAGGTTTTTTCTTGCGTTCTCATGCGCTTACTTCGAATAAAGCACATTGACGGCTTGACTTGCAGAGGGCGAAACAGAAGAATCCAAAGTCCGCTGTAGAGGGACTGCCAGAAGCAGGCCCACTCGGCAGATCATGAGGCGCACATCCGCGCCGACCTGTTACACCCGCAACGCGTTACCTCGCGCTGGGTGGGAAAGGCCCGCAACACTTGGGACGATCCCAATACTTGCTCAGTCAGTGCTGACGTAGTCGGCGACCACCGTCGCTCATGCTCTGCCGAGAAGTAAACCTATTAAGACCCGTCCCTTTTTGTGGGCCGGTATTCTGGCGTTTTAGAGGTGAACAACGTGGAGCTTTTATCTGGCGGTGAGATGCTCGTCCGCTTTTTGCGTGACGAAGGCGTCAAATATATCTACGGGTACCCCGGTGGTGCTCTTCTTCATGTCTATGATGCCCTGTTCAAAGAACCGGAAGTGACCCACATCCTGGTTCGTCATGAGCAAGCGGCGACCCACATGGCTGACGGTTATGCCCGTGCCACCGGTAAAGCCGGCGTGGTCCTGGTGACTTCCGGCCCTGGCGCCACGAACGCCATCACCGGTATCGCCACGGCGTACATGGACTCTATCCCGATGGTGATCATCTCCGGTCAGGTGCCCAGCACCATGGTCGGCACCGACGCGTTCCAGGAAACCGACATGATCGGTATTTCCCGGCCGATCGTGAAGCACAGCTTCATGATCAAGCACGCTTCGGAGATCCCGGAGGTCATGAAGAAGGCGTTCTACCTGGCTGAATCCGGTCGTCCGGGCCCGGTTGTGGTCGATGTCCCGAAAGACATGACCAACCCGGCCGAGAAGTTCGAATACATTTTCCCCAAGAAAGCCAAGCTGCGTTCCTACAGCCCGGCTGTGCGCGGTCACTCCGGGCAAATCCGCAAGGCAGCCGAAATGCTGCTGGCGGCCAAGCGTCCGGTGCTGTACTCGGGTGGCGGCGTCATCCTCGGTGGTGGCTCCGCGCCGCTGACCGAATTGGCGAAAATGCTCAACCTGCCGGTCACCAATACGCTGATGGGGTTGGGCGCCTACCCGGGCACTGACCGTCAGTTCATCGGCATGCTCGGCATGCACGGCAGCTATACCGCCAACCTGGCGATGCACCATGCCGATGTGATTCTGGCGGTCGGCGCGCGTTTCGACGACCGTGTCATCAACGGCCCGGCGAAATTCTGCCCGAACGCCAAGATCATCCATATCGACATCGACCCGGCGTCGATCTCCAAGACCATCAAGGCAGACGTGCCGATTGTCGGTCCTGTGGAGAGCGTGCTGAGCGAAATGGTCGCCATCCTCAAGGAAATCGGCGAGGCTCCGAACAAGGAGTCCGTGGCCAGCTGGTGGAAGCAGGTTGATGAGTGGCGCGGTGATCGTGGCCTGTTCCCTTACGACAAGGGCGACGGCAGCGTGATCAAGCCGCAGACCGTAATCGAAACCCTGTGCGAAGTGACCAAGGGCGATGCCTTTGTGACCTCCGACGTGGGCCAGCACCAGATGTTCGCCGCGCAGTACTACAAGTTCAACAAGCCCAACCGCTGGATCAACTCCGGTGGTCTGGGCACCATGGGCTTCGGTTTCCCGGCGGCCATGGGCGTCAAGTTGAGCTTTCCGGATAGCGACGTCGCCTGTGTCACGGGCGAGGGCAGTATCCAGATGAACATCCAGGAGCTGTCGACCTGCCTGCAGTACGGTTTGCCGGTGAAAATCGTCAACCTGAACAACGGCGTACTGGGCATGGTTCGCCAGTGGCAGGACATGAGCTACGGCAGCCGTCACTCGCACTCCTACATGGAGTCGTTGCCGGACTTCGTCAAGCTGGTCGAAGCCTATGGTCACGTGGGCATCCGCATCACTGACCTGAAGGACTTGAAGTCCGGGCTCGAAGAAGCTTTCGCCATGAAGGATCGCCTGGTGTTCCTCGATATCAAGGTCGATACCAGCGAGCACGTCTACCCGATGCAGATCAAAGACGGCTCCATGCGCGATATGTGGCTGAGCAAGACGGAGCGTACCTAATCATGCGACATATTATTTCCCTGCTTCTGGAAAACGAACCGGGTGCTCTGTCTCGCGTAGTGGGCCTGTTTTCGCAGCGCAACTACAACATCGAAAGCCTGACCGTGGCGCCAACCGAAGACCCGACCCTGTCGCGTCTGACGCTGACCACTGTGGGGCACGATGAAATCATCGAGCAGATCACCAAGAACCTGAACAAGCTGATCGAGGTGGTCAAGCTGGTGGACCTGTCGGAAAGCGCGCACATCGAGCGCGAGCTGATGCTGGTCAAGGTCAAGGCCACCGGTGCCCAGCGCGCCGAGATCAAACGCACTACCGATATTTATCGTGGGCAGATCGTCGATGTCAGCGCCAGCGTCTATACCGTTCAGTTGACCGGTACCAGCGACAAGCTCGACAGCTTCATTCAATCGATCGGCACTGCCTCGATTCTGGAAACCGTACGCAGTGGCGTCACCGGGATTGCCCGTGGCGACAAAGTACTGAGCATCTAAACCAAATTAGCGAATGGCCTGAATGGCCGGAAATAGGGGTAATTCATGAAAGTTTTCTACGATAAAGACTGCGACCTGTCGATCATCCAGGGCAAGAAAGTCGCCATCATCGGTTACGGTTCCCAAGGCCACGCCCAGGCGTGCAACCTCAAGGACTCCGGTGTTGACGTGACCGTCGGCCTGCGTAAAGGCTCGGCCACCGTTGCCAAGGCCGAGGCCCATGGTCTGAAAGTCACCGACGTGGCTTCTGCCGTTGCCGCCGCCGACCTGGTCATGATCCTGACCCCGGACGAGTTCCAGTCTTCGCTGTACAAGAACGAAATCGAACCGAACATCAAGAAAGGCGCCACCCTGGCCTTCTCCCACGGTTTCGCGATTCACTACAACCAGGTAGTGCCACGCGCCGACCTCGACGTGATCATGATCGCGCCGAAGGCCCCGGGCCACACCGTTCGTTCCGAATTCGTGAAGGGCGGCGGTATCCCTGACCTGATCGCGATCTATCAGGACGCCTCCGGCAACGCCAAGAACGTCGCTCTGTCCTACGCTGCCGGTGTTGGCGGCGGCCGTACCGGCATCATCGAAACCACCTTCAAGGACGAAACCGAAACCGACCTGTTCGGCGAACAAGCCGTTCTGTGCGGCGGTACTGTCGAGCTGGTCAAGGCCGGTTTCGAAACCCTGGTTGAAGCTGGCTACGCGCCGGAAATGGCCTACTTCGAATGCCTGCACGAACTGAAGCTGATCGTTGACCTCATGTACGAAGGCGGTATCGCCAACATGAACTACTCGATCTCCAACAACGCTGAATACGGCGAGTACGTGACGGGTCCGGAAGTGATCAACGCCGAATCCCGCCAGGCCATGCGTAACGCCCTGAAACGTATTCAGGACGGCGAATACGCCAAGATGTTCATCAGCGAAGGCGCTACCGGCTATCCTTCGATGACCGCTAAGCGTCGCAACAACGCCGCTCACGGTATCGAAATCATTGGCGAGCAGCTGCGCTCGATGATGCCGTGGATCGGTGCCAACAAGATCGTCGACAAAGCCAAGAACTAAGTCGCGAGCTTGATCGGAAAACGCGGCCCTGGCCGCGTTTTTTCGTTTGGGCGGTGGCTTCTGGTATAAAGCTGCATCGTTTGCGGCCGAACCCTCGTCCCAGACACCTGTCGAATTTTTCACACCGTTGCAAGGTACTGTCCATGAGCGAACGCCCCGACGAGCCCAACCAGGCTCCTGACGCCGAAAGCCTGCTGCCCATCGATGAGCACGTCGAAGAAGGACATGACGCTGAAGGCCGTAAGGTCCGGCACCGTGGCATCTATCTGCTGCCGAATCTGTTCACCACCGCGAACCTGTTCGCCGGTTTCTATTCCATCATCAGCTCCATGAGCGCCCAAGCGGCCTTGAGCGCCGGCGATAGCGCCGGGGCGAGTCGTTACTTTGCCTTCGCTGCCATCGCGATCTTTGTCGCCATGGTGCTCGATGGCCTGGACGGGCGTGTGGCCCGCATGACCAATACCCAGAGCGCGTTCGGTGCCGAGTACGATTCGCTGTCGGACATGGTCGCTTTCGGCGTGGCCCCGGCCTTGCTGGCGTTCGGTTGGGCGCTGGGGGACATGGGCAAGGTTGGCTGGATGGTCGCTTTCATCTATGTCGCCGGTGCCGCGTTGCGTCTGGCACGTTTCAATACCCAGGTCGGTACGGCTGACAAGCGCTACTTCATCGGCTTGGCGAGTCCTGCCGCTGCGGGTGTCGTAGCCGGTGTTGTTTGGGCTTTCAGCGACTACGGTATCCAGGGATCGAAGATGTCGTTCCTTGTGGCGCTGCTGGTAGCGGCGGCCGGTATGCTGATGGTCAGCAACATCAAGTACAACAGCTTCAAGGAGCTGGATCTCAAAGGGCGGGTGCCGTTCGTTGCGATTCTGGCGGTGGTGCTGGTGTTCGCGGTGGTCTTCAGTGATCCGCCACGTATCTTGTTGCTGGTATTCCTCGCCTATGCCGCTTCCGGCCCGGTTCAATACCTGTTGCGCCTGCGCCGACACAAAAAAGCCGAGTGATGTAATTTCCCTCATACTCCGCAGTCTATTGGTGCATCTGCCCTCCAATGCTGCGGAGTTGTCATGCTGATCAAGATCCCCAAGTCGTCCGACTGCCTTGAGTCGGACGTCACGCCAGAATCCCTCTATTTATCCCGTCGCCAAATGCTTGGGGCCGCCATGGCGGGGCTTGCCGTCAGCGGTCTTCCGCGTTGGGCCAGTGCTGCCGATGTTGCGCGTTATGCGGATGTCGAGCCCGGCAAGGCGCCGTCCTGGTTTGCCGAGAAGCTGCCGTCCACCCAATGGGGCGCGGTTACGGTCAAGGATGAGTCCATCACTCCTTTTAAAGACGCCACCCATTACAACAATTTCTATGAGTTCGGAACCGGCAAAGGTGATCCGGCGGCCAATGCCGGATCCTTGAAAACCGAGCCCTGGAGTGTGGTGGTGGATGGAGAGGTGGGCAGGCCGGGGCGCTATGCCTTGGAAGACTTCATGAAGCCTTACCAGTTGGAGGAGCGAATCTATCGCCTGCGGTGCGTGGAGGCCTGGTCCATGGTTATCCCATGGATTGGCTTTCCCATTTCGGCGTTGCTCAAGCAGGTCGAGCCGACCTCCAAGGCCAAGTACATTCGTTTCGAAACCCTGCAGGATCCCAAGACTATGCCAGGGCAGCGCTCAGGGTTTGCTTTGATCGACTGGCCTTATGTCGAGGGCTTGCGACTGGATGAAGCGATGAATCCGCTGGCAATCATGGCGGTTGGGATGTATGGGCGAGAGTTGCCGAATCAGAACGGTGCACCGTTGCGCTTGGTGGTGCCCTGGAAGTACGGGTTCAAAAGTGTGAAGTCCATTGTGCGCATCAGTCTGGTCAGCGAGCAGCCCAAGACCACCTGGCAGAGCATTGCGTCCGACGAGTACGGCTTTTACGCCAACGTCAATCCGACGGTCGATCACCCGCGTTGGACCCAGGCACGGGAGCGCCGTCTGCCGAGCGGGCTGTTCAGTCCTAACGTGCGCGATACGTTGATGTTCAACGGCTATCAGGATGAAGTCGCTTCTTTATATGCAGGGATGGACTTGAGGAAGGACTACTGATGCGTTTTCCAGTCTGGCGAATCGGCGTCTTTGTCGCGGCGGCGGTTTGGCCGTTGCTCTGGCTCTACGAAGCGTTGATGAATAAGTTGGGGCCTGACCCAGGCAAGGTGCTGGTGGATCGGCTCGGGTTGGGCACGCTTATTTTGTTGTTGATCACCTTGAGCATGACGCCGTTGCAGAAACTCACGGGGTGGGCAGGGTGGATCGCGGTCAGGCGTCAGCTGGGATTGTGGTGTTTTGCTTATGTGGTGCTGCATTTGAGTGGGTATACGGCGTTCATCCTGGGGTTCGATTGGTCGCAACTGGGCGTCGAGCTGAGCAAGCGACCTTATATTATCGTCGGAGCGCTCGGGTTTCTGGGGCTCTTGGCGCTGGCGATTACTTCCAATCGCTACAGTCAGCGGCGACTGGGCGCGCGCTGGAAAAAACTGCATCGCCTGGTTTATCCGATCTTGGGCCTTGGATTGCTGCATATGTTGTGGATTGTGCGGGCCGATCTTAAGGAGTGGTCGATTTACGCCTTTATAGGTGCTGTGCTTTTGATGCTTCGAATTCCTGTGGTTACGCGCCGGATACCGCGTTTAATTGGACGCAAAGCACCTTCTGCAACAAAAGCGTAATTAACGCTTGACGGCAAATTCTGGACGTCTATAATTCGCCCCACTTCCGGCGCAGTCGAAACGAAAAACTCCTTGAGTTTCAATGAGTTAAACGATTTTAGGCAGCGCAGGGCTTCAGGTCATCGAAGCTTGGGAAGCGGTTAGTGGGGCGGTTTTCCTGGCTCCGTTAACGGTTCGATCTTCTCGATCGAAAGCGTCAAAAAGAGGTGTTGACAGCAGCGAGTAACGCTGTAGAATTCGCCTCCCGCTAACGAGAGATCGGAAGCGCAAGTGGTTGAAGTTGCAGAGGAAATTTTGAAAACTTCTTAAATAACCGCTTGACAGATACACCGGGCGCTGTAGAATGCGCGCCTCGGTTGAGACGAAAGGCTCAACCCACCGCTCTTTAACAACTGAATCAAGCAATTCGTGTGGGTGCTTGTGGAGTCAGACTGCTAGTCAACAGATTATCAGCATCACAAGTTACTCCGCGAGAAATCAAAGATGTAACCAACGATTGCTGAGCCAAGTTTAGGGTTTTCTCAAAACCCAAAGATGTTTGAACTGAAGAGTTTGATCATGGCTCAGATTGAACGCTGGCGGCAGGCCTAACACATGCAAGTCGAGCGGTAGAGAGGTGCTTGCACCTCTTGAGAGCGGCGGACGGGTGAGTAAAGCCTAGGAATCTGCCTGGTAGTGGGGGATAACGCTCGGAAACGGACGCTAATACCGCATACGTCCTACGGGAGAAAGCAGGGGACCTTCGGGCCTTGCGCTATCAGATGAGCCTAGGTCGGATTAGCTAGTTGGTGAGGTAATGGCTCACCAAGGCGACGATCCGTAACTGGTCTGAGAGGATGATCAGTCACACTGGAACTGAGACACGGTCCAGACTCCTACGGGAGGCAGCAGTGGGGAATATTGGACAATGGGCGAAAGCCTGATCCAGCCATGCCGCGTGTGTGAAGAAGGTCTTCGGATTGTAAAGCACTTTAAGTTGGGAGGAAGGGCATTAACCTAATACGTTAGTGTTTTGACGTTACCGACAGAATAAGCACCGGCTAACTCTGTGCCAGCAGCCGCGGTAATACAGAGGGTGCAAGCGTTAATCGGAATTACTGGGCGTAAAGCGCGCGTAGGTGGTTCGTTAAGTTGGATGTGAAATCCCCGGGCTCAACCTGGGAACTGCATTCAAAACTGTCGAGCTAGAGTATGGTAGAGGGTGGTGGAATTTCCTGTGTAGCGGTGAAATGCGTAGATATAGGAAGGAACACCAGTGGCGAAGGCGACCACCTGGACTGATACTGACACTGAGGTGCGAAAGCGTGGGGAGCAAACAGGATTAGATACCCTGGTAGTCCACGCCGTAAACGATGTCAACTAGCCGTTGGGAGCCTTGAGCTCTTAGTGGCGCAGCTAACGCATTAAGTTGACCGCCTGGGGAGTACGGCCGCAAGGTTAAAACTCAAATGAATTGACGGGGGCCCGCACAAGCGGTGGAGCATGTGGTTTAATTCGAAGCAACGCGAAGAACCTTACCAGGCCTTGACATCCAATGAACTTTCCAGAGATGGATTGGTGCCTTCGGGAACATTGAGACAGGTGCTGCATGGCTGTCGTCAGCTCGTGTCGTGAGATGTTGGGTTAAGTCCCGTAACGAGCGCAACCCTTGTCCTTAGTTACCAGCACGTATGGTGGGCACTCTAAGGAGACTGCCGGTGACAAACCGGAGGAAGGTGGGGATGACGTCAAGTCATCATGGCCCTTACGGCCTGGGCTACACACGTGCTACAATGGTCGGTACAGAGGGTTGCCAAGCCGCGAGGTGGAGCTAATCCCACAAAACCGATCGTAGTCCGGATCGCAGTCTGCAACTCGACTGCGTGAAGTCGGAATCGCTAGTAATCGCGAATCAGAATGTCGCGGTGAATACGTTCCCGGGCCTTGTACACACCGCCCGTCACACCATGGGAGTGGGTTGCACCAGAAGTAGCTAGTCTAACCTTCGGGGGGACGGTTACCACGGTGTGATTCATGACTGGGGTGAAGTCGTAACAAGGTAGCCGTAGGGGAACCTGCGGCTGGATCACCTCCTTAATCGACGACCGCAGCTGCTTCATGAGCTCCCACACGAATTGCTTGATTCATTGAAGAAGACGATTGGGTCTGTAGCTCAGTTGGTTAGAGCGCACCCCTGATAAGGGTGAGGTCGGCAGTTCGAATCTGCCCAGACCCACCAATTTCATGGTGTTCCCTGTAGAAATACGGGGCCATAGCTCAGCTGGGAGAGCGCTGCCTTGCACGCAGGAGGTCAGCGGTTCGATCCCGCTTGGCTCCACCATTACAGATTGGCACCAACGTTTAAAGCTTAGAAATGAGCATTCCACCAAGACGGTGTGAATGTTGATTTCTAGTCTTTTGATTAGATCGTTCTTTAAAAATTTGGGTATGTGATAGAAAGATAGACTGGACGTTACTTTCACTGGTAACGGATCAGGCTAAGGTAAAATTTGTGAGTTGCTCTTAGAGCATGCGAATTTTCGGCGAATGTCGTCTTCACAGTATAACCAGATTGCTTGGGGTTATATGGTCAAGTGAAGAAGCGCATACGGTGGATGCCTTGGCAGTCAGGCGATGAAAGACGTGGTAGCCTGCGAAAAGCTTCGGGGAGTCGGCAAACAGACTTTGATCCGGAGATGTCTGAATGGGGGAACCCAGCCATCATAAGATGGTTATCTTGTACTGAATACATAGGTGCAAGAGGCGAACCAGGGGAACTGAAACATCTAAGTACCCTGAGGAAAAGAAATCAACCGAGATTCCCTTAGTAGTGGCGAGCGAACGGGGACTAGCCCTTAAGTGGCTTTGAGATTAGCGGAACGCTCTGGAAAGTGCGGCCATAGTGGGTGATAGCCCTGTACGCGAAAATCTCTTAGTCATGAAATCGAGTAGGACGGAGCACGAGAAACTTTGTCTGAATATGGGGGGACCATCCTCCAAGGCTAAATACTACTGACTGACCGATAGTGAACTAGTACCGTGAGGGAAAGGCGAAAAGAACCCCGGAGAGGGGTGAAATAGATCCTGAAACCGTATGCGTACAAGCAGTGGGAGCCCACTTTGTTGGGTGACTGCGTACCTTTTGTATAATGGGTCAGCGACTTATTTTCAGTGGCGAGCTTAACCGAATAGGGGAGGCGTAGCGAAAGCGAGTCTTAATAGGGCGTCTAGTCGCTGGGAATAGACCCGAAACCGGGCGATCTATCCATGGGCAGGTTGAAGGTTGGGTAACACTAACTGGAGGACCGAACCGACTACCGTTGAAAAGTTAGCGGATGACCTGTGGATCGGAGTGAAAGGCTAATCAAGCTCGGAGATAGCTGGTTCTCCTCGAAAGCTATTTAGGTAGCGCCTCATGTATCACTGTAGGGGGTAGAGCACTGTTTCGGCTAGGGGGTCATCCCGACTTACCAAACCGATGCAAACTCCGAATACCTACAAGTGCCGAGCATGGGAGACACACGGCGGGTGCTAACGTCCGTCGTGAAAAGGGAAACAACCCAGACCGTCAGCTAAGGTCCCAAAGTTATGGTTAAGTGGGAAACGATGTGGGAAGGCTTAGACAGCTAGGAGGTTGGCTTAGAAGCAGCCACCCTTTAAAGAAAGCGTAATAGCTCACTAGTCGAGTCGGCCTGCGCGGAAGATGTAACGGGGCTCAAACCATACACCGAAGCTACGGGTATCACTTAGGTGATGCGGTAGAGGAGCGTTCTGTAAGCCTGTGAAGGTGAGTTGAGAAGCTTGCTGGAGGTATCAGAAGTGCGAATGCTGACATGAGTAACGACAATGGGTGTGAAAAACACCCACGCCGAAAGACCAAGGTTTCCTGCGCAACGTTAATCGACGCAGGGTTAGTCGGTCCCTAAGGCGAGGCTGAAAAGCGTAGTCGATGGAAAACAGGTTAATATTCCTGTACTTCTGGTTATTGCGATGGAGGGACGGAGAAGGCTAGGCCAGCTTGGCGTTGGTTGTCCAAGTTTAAGGTGGTAGGCTGAGATCTTAGGTAAATCCGGGATCTTAAGGCCGAGAGCTGATGACGAGTTACCCTTTGGGTGACGAAGTGGTTGATGCCATGCTTCCAAGAAAAGCTTCTAAGCTTCAGGTAACCAGGAACCGTACCCCAAACCGACACAGGTGGTTGGGTAGAGAATACCAAGGCGCTTGAGAGAACTCGGGTGAAGGAACTAGGCAAAATGGCACCGTAACTTCGGGAGAAGGTGCGCCGGTGAGGGTGAAGCACTTGCTGCGTAAGCCCACGCCGGTCGAAGATACCAGGCCGCTGCGACTGTTTATTAAAAACACAGCACTCTGCAAACACGAAAGTGGACGTATAGGGTGTGACGCCTGCCCGGTGCCGGAAGGTTAATTGATGGGGTTAGCTAACGCGAAGCTCTTGATCGAAGCCCCGGTAAACGGCGGCCGTAACTATAACGGTCCTAAGGTAGCGAAATTCCTTGTCGGGTAAGTTCCGACCTGCACGAATGGCGTAACGATGGCGGCGCTGTCTCCACCCGAGACTCAGTGAAATTGAAATCGCTGTGAAGATGCAGTGTATCCGCGGCTAGACGGAAAGACCCCGTGAACCTTTACTATAGCTTTGCACTGGACTTTGAATTTGCTTGTGTAGGATAGGTGGGAGGCTTTGAAGCGTGGACGCCAGTTCGCGTGGAGCCATCCTTGAAATACCACCCTGGCAACTTTGAGGTTCTAACTCAGGTCCGTTATCCGGATCGAGGACAGTGTATGGTGGGTAGTTTGACTGGGGCGGTCTCCTCCTAAAGAGTAACGGAGGAGTACGAAGGTGCGCTCAGACCGGTCGGAAATCGGTCGTAGAGTATAAAGGCAAAAGCGCGCTTGACTGCGAGACAGACACGTCGAGCAGGTACGAAAGTAGGTCTTAGTGATCCGGTGGTTCTGTATGGAAGGGCCATCGCTCAACGGATAAAAGGTACTCCGGGGATAACAGGCTGATACCGCCCAAGAGTTCATATCGACGGCGGTGTTTGGCACCTCGATGTCGGCTCATCACATCCTGGGGCTGAAGCCGGTCCCAAGGGTATGGCTGTTCGCCATTTAAAGTGGTACGCGAGCTGGGTTTAGAACGTCGTGAGACAGTTCGGTCCCTATCTGCCGTGGACGTTTGAGATTTGAGAGGGGCTGCTCCTAGTACGAGAGGACCGGAGTGGACGAACCTCTGGTGTTCCGGTTGTCACGCCAGTGGCATTGCCGGGTAGCTATGTTCGGAAAAGATAACCGCTGAAAGCATCTAAGCGGGAAACTTGCCTCAAGATGAGATCTCACTGGGACCTTGAGTCCCCTGAAGGGCCGTCGAAGACTACGACGTTGATAGGTGGGGTGTGTAAGCGCTGTGAGGCGTTGAGCTAACCCATACTAATTGCCCGTGAGGCTTGACCATATAACACCCAAGCAATTTGCTGACCCGATACAGGGCACCAGATTGCGGTGTGTGAAGACGCTATGAACCGAAAGTTCGCACAACACACAAATCTATCGCATACCCATTCGCTGGAACGTGACCGCAAGGCACGCGCTGGCTACCGAATTTCTTGACGACCATAGAGCATTGGAACCACCTGATCCCATCCCGAACTCAGTAGTGAAACGATGCATCGCCGATGGTAGTGTGGGGTTTCCCCATGTGAGAGTAGGTCATCGTCAAGATTAAATTCCGAAACCCCTATCTGCTGACGCAGGTAGGGGTTTTGTTTTGCCCGCAATAAAATTGCGCCGAGGCTCGGAATAAATTTGCACAGTTATTTTCAAGCCAGCGAACTAGAATAGCCTCCACCTTAGTTGAGCCAGAGCTCTTTATGCCCGATCCGTTTGACGCCCCTCGGTTGTCAGATCTGCCGTTGGATGACTTGGTGGCGTGCCATGAGTGCGACCTGTTGATGCGCAAGCCCCAGCTGGCCCATGGCGAAAAAGCCGAATGCCCTCGCTGTGGGTATGAGCTCTACGCTCACCGACACAATGTGGTCGAACGCAGCCTTGCATTGGTCATTGCCGCTCTGCTGTTGTATGTGCCTGCGAACTTTTTACCCATCATGCAGCTCAATTTGCTCGGCCAATCCTCCCAGGACACCGTTTGGAGTGGTGTGGTCGGCCTGTTCAATACCGGCATGCAGGGTGTATCGGTGGTGGTTTTCCTGTGCAGCATGGGTATTCCGCTGCTTAAACTGCTTTGCCAATTGGCCGTGCTACTGACCATTCGCTGGAATATCGGCCGTAGCTACGGCTTATTGCTCTATCGCATTTATCACCATTTACGCGACTGGGGCATGCTGGAGGTTTACCTCATGGGTGTGCTGGTGGCCATCGTCAAGTTGGCAGACATGGCGGCCATTACCGTGGGGCTTGGTCTGGCGTGTTTTATCAGTTTGTTGCTCGTCCAGGTCTGGCTGGAGGTGGTGATGTCGCCGCATCAGATCTGGCAAGCGTTATCAGGAGAGGACGCTCATGCGGGCGATTGATGCGGGTATTTTGATCTGCACAGAATGCCACGAGCTAAACCGGCAGGAAGCTGACGTCGATACACAAACCTGTACCCGCTGCGGCGCCCTGGTTCATCCTCGTCGCCCAAACAGCTTGATGCGGACCTGGGCGTTATTGGTCACTGCCGCGATTCTCTACATTCCGGCCAACATGCTACCGATCATGACCATCAACTCGTTGGGGCAAGGGGCTCCGAGCACCATCATGGCCGGGGTCATCGAGCTGGTTCAGCACGGGATGATTCCGATTGCCGCCGTGGTGTTCATCGCCAGTATCGTCGTTCCGACTTTCAAGTTGGTAGGCATCGCCTTGCTGCTGTTTTCCGTGCAACGGCACCAGCCCATGTCTGCGCGGCAACGCATCCTTATGTACCGTTTTATCGAGTTCATTGGGCGCTGGTCGATGCTGGATATTTTTGTGATCGCCATATTGGTGGCGGTAGTGAATTTCGGTCGACTCGCCAGTGTCGAAGCCGGTCTTGGTGCAATTGCTTTTGCCAGCGTAGTGATTTTGACAATGATTGCCGCAGTAACCTTCGATCCCCGACTGATTTGGGATAACACGGAGTCGGATGACGACCATGACTGATTTGCCTACCGCTAAAACCCGACCGGCTTCGAACTGGTCCGCAATTTGGGTCTTGCCGCTGATTGCCTTGATTATCGGCGGCTGGCTCGGCTGGCGGGCCTATAACGAAACCGGCATCGAGATCAACGTGCGCTTTGAAAGCGGCGAGGGTATTCAGGTCAACAAGACTGAAGTCGTCTACAAGGGTATGCCGGTTGGCAAAGTGAAGTCCCTCAAGCTCGATGACGAAGGCAGCTCGAAAGGCGTGGTCGCGACCATTGAGATGAACAAGGACGTCGAGCAATACCTCAAGACCGGGACACGCTTCTGGTTGGTCAAGCCGAGCGTGACCCTGGCCGGCATCACCGGCCTGGAAACCCTGGTTTCCGGTAACTACGTGGCTATCAGCCCGGGGGAAGGGGAGCCGATCCGTAAATTCAAGGCCCTGGCCGAAGAGCCGCCGCTCTCGGACGCCAAGCCTGGTTTGCACCTGACCCTCAAGGCCGAGCGCCTGGGCTCGCTGAACCGTGGCAGCCCGGTGTTCTATAAACAGATTCAGGTCGGGCAGGTGAAAAGCTACCTGCTATCGGAGGATCAGAGCACGGTCGAAATCAAAATCTATATCGAACCGACTTATGCCGGCCTGGTGCGTAAACATACGCGTTTCTGGAATGCCAGCGGCATCAGCATCGATGCCAATCTGTCGGGCGTCAAAGTGCGCAGCGAATCCCTGGCGAGCATCGTGGCCGGTGGTATCGCGTTCGCCACGCCGGAGAGTCGCAAAGACAGTCCGCCCACAGACCCGAGCCTGCCGTTTCGTCTTTATGAAGACTTCGACGCTGCCGCTGCCGGCATCCGCGTGAAGGTCAAGCTCAGCGACTTCGAAGGGTTACAGTCCGGTCGTACTCCGGTGATGTACAAAGGCATTCAGGTCGGCAGCCTGAAGAACCTCAAGGTCGATCCGGATCTGTCCAGCGCTACCGCTGAATTGACCCTAGACCCACTGGCCGAAGATTACCTGGTGACCGGCACCCAGTTCTGGGTGGTCAAGCCGTCGATCTCGCTGGCGGGGATTACGGGCCTTGAGGCATTGGTCAAAGGTAACTACATCGCCATACGTCCCGGCGACAAGGGAGGCGCGCCGCAGCGCGAGTTTGAAGCCAGGCCGAAGGCGCCACCTCTGGACTTGCGTTCGCCCGGGCTGCACCTGGTCCTGCTCACTGAAAACCTAGGTTCGCTGGAGGTCGGCAGTCCGATTCTCTACAAACAGGTCAAGGTTGGATCGGTGCAGAGCTACCAGTTCTCCCGCAAGAAAAAGCAGTTGATCATTGGTGTGCACATCGAGAAGGAATACGAAGGTCTGGTCAACGGATCGACCCGGTTCTGGAATGCCAGCGGGATTACGCTCACGGGTGGTTTGACGGGGGGGATCCAGGTCAAGAGCGAATCCTTGCAAAGCCTGATGGCCGGCGGCATTTCTTTCGAGACGCCGGAACCCAATGTGCCGTTGAAAAGGCGCATCCCACGGTTCCGCCTGCATGCAGACCGCGAAGCCGCGCAACAGAAAGGCACAATGGTGACGATCAAGGTCGATCGCGCCGACGGTTTGCGCAGCGGCACGCCGATTCGTTTCAAAGGGCTGGATGTGGGCAAGATCGAGGACGTGGACCTCAGCGCCGACATGCAATCTATCCTGCTCACCGCACGTATCACCGAAGTGCCGGAGCGTATTGCTCGGGTCGGCTCCCAGTTCTGGGTGGTCAAGCCCGAACTGGGGCTGATGAAGACCTCGAACCTGGAGACGCTGGTGACCGGGCAGTACATCGAAGTACAGCCACCGGTGAAAAACCTGGGGCCGCAGAAAAACTTCGTGGCCCTCGCCAGCCCACCGCAAAACGCCGTCCCTGAAGCCGGTCTGAGCCTGGTGTTGAGCGCCGCTCGCCGTGGTTCGTTGAAGACCGGCGTGCCGGTGACGTATCGCGAGATTACCGTGGGCAAGGTCACCGGCTATGAATTGGGCCAGACGGCGGACCGTGTGCTGGTCCATATCCTGATCGAGCCCAAGTACGCGCCATTGGTGCGCAGCGGCACGCGATTCTGGAATACCAGTGGCTTCGGCATGGACTTCGGGTTGTTCAAAGGCGCGACAGTGCGGACTGAGTCGCTGGAGACGCTGATCCAGGGCGGCATCGCTTTTGCCACCCCGGATGGCGAGCGGATGGGCAACCCGGCGCGACCGGAGCAGACCTTCCCCTTGTTCGATCAGTTTGAAGAGGAGTGGCTGACCTGGGCGCCGAAGATCAAGCTGGGTAAGTGATCAGGGGGCAATCAGTCTGTTCTGACGCCATCGCGAGCAGGCTCGCTCCCACGAAGTGTCATCTGATTGCGACGCTAAACCTGTGGGAGCGAGCCTGCTCGCGACAATCCTAAAAAGCCCAATGAAAAAGGCCGCGATCCATTGGATCGCGGCCTTTTTTGTGTCCGGCTATTTACCTCAAACCGGATCCAGCTCCGGCTCGTCGGCCTGCACGTTCACCGTGGCTTTCACCGCATCGTGACGGCGGATGTACTTCCAGTCCGCCTCGTCGATGTAGATGCCGTTGGGGCCGCTGCCGCCTTCCAGGTCGATGGCGACGCTGGCGCAGACTTGCGGTTTCACACTGGCCAGGATCGGCACAAAACCCAGCTGCAAGCTGGTTTCCAGCAGCGCGGCCTGGTTTTTCTCGTCGATGTCTGCCGCTTCGTCAAGGTAGTACGGCAGACGCACGCGACCGGCCTGTTCGCGGTCCATCAGGTGCAGCAACAAATACATGTTGGTCAGCGCCTTGATGGTCATCGTGGTGCCGTTGGACGCCGCACCATCGATATCGGTGTGGATCACTGGCTGGCCGTTGACCTTGGTGATCTCGAAGGCGAGTTCGAACAGGTCCTTGAGGCCGAGCTGGTTGTGGTTGGCCGCCACCAGGCGGGCCAGGTATTCCTTGGCCTCTTCGTTCTTGTTGTCCTGCTCGGCGCTCTGGCTGAGGTCGAACACCGACAGGGTCTCGCCTTCCTCGTACTGGCCGGCGCTGTGGATGATCTGGTCGATGTGCTTGAGCGCTTCCTTGTTCGGCGCCAGGACGATCCGGAAGCTCTGCAGGTTGGACACCTGACGCTTGTTGATCTCGCGGTTGAACAACGCCAGTTGATGCTCGAGGCTGTCGTAGTCGCTGCGGATGTTGCGCAGGGTCCGGGCAATGTCAGTCACCGCCGCACGCCGTGCCTTGCCCAGGGTCAGGGCTTCGTCGGTACGGTGGGCATAGGCGTTGATCAACAGTTGCAGGCGGCGCTCCATGTCGTCTTCGCTGTCGAACTTGGCCACGCCCTTGAGCCGCACCTGGGCGTACAGCGCTTCGATCTGGCCATCGACCCGCAACAGACCCTGCCAGCTGTCCTGGTAGTCATTGAGCAGTGGCAGCAGGTTGTCCATGGAGTCGTCGACTGGGTCCATGAACGGCGTGCCAAACGGCAGGTCTGCTGGCAACAATTGACGACGGCGCAGGGCGTCGTCGAGGGTACGTTGCTTGGCTTCCATGTCGGCGATCTGCCGGCCCACCAGTTGCAACTTGGCGGACAACTGCTGGACACGTTCGGTGAAGGCATCGCTGGAGCGCTTGAGTTCGTCCTGGGCGGCTTCCATCTGCGCCAGTTGCTCAAGCTTTTCGCCTTCCTCGGCACTCAGGGTCTGGGTGCGGCGGAAGTCTTCCAGGGCTTTCTGCGCATCCAGAACCTGCTGGTACAGCGCCTCGGTCTGGGTCTTGCTCGCGGCGCGGTCGGCGGCCACCGCTTGCTGGGTCTTGAGCTGCTTGAGTTCTTTTTCCAGGCGTTCTTTCTGGTCCCGCAGTGCGGCGCGATCGGCCAGGGCTTGCAGGGCAGGCGGTTCGATGTGGGACAGGTCGATGGACAGGCCCGGTACTTCGAAACGCTCACCTTTGAAGCCGTCGAGGATCAGCTCCATGGATTTGACCCACTCGCCGTTCTCGTCCAGCGCGATACCGTGCTCGCCCAGCGGCAGGCTGAACAGCGCACTGTTGAACAGGCGCATCAGGCGTTCAACGTCCTGTTGCGAGAATTCTTCCCGCAGGCGGGCGTAGCTGTTGTTATCGGCGTGATCGAGTTGCTGCTTGACCGACTTCAGGCGTTTTTCCAGATCCCGCAGGCGCTCATCCAGGTCTTCGGCGCTGAACTGCCGGGACTGGGCCAGGGCACCGGCCAGTTCGTCGTGGGCATCCTTGGCCGCGAGCAGTTGTTGCTCGAGGACCTTGACGTCATCCACCAGGGCAAAGCGGTTCTTGAGCACCGACAGTTCGCCAATCCAGCGCTGGATACCGCTGATTTCCCGTTCCAGGCGCATCAACTCCTGAGTGCCGCCGCGCTGGTCGTTCTGCAGCGAATCCTGCTCGTTGCGGTAGTGTTCGGCCTGGATGGTCAGCTCTTCCTTGCGCGCACTGGCGTAGTCCGACCAGGTGCCCAGCAGCGAGTCGAGCAACGGTGACAGGCGATGCAGTTTGCCGCGCAGTACATCGCGCTGCTTCACGCCATTGGCCAGGGCCTCCACCAGCGGACCGGCAGCCACCAGGGAGTTGTAGTCCTGTTCCATGCGTCGTACATCACGGAAGGCCTCTTCACACGCGGCGATGTAATCCACGCTACCGGAACGCAGGCTGTGCTCGAACGCGTCGAGGAACAGTTGCTTGAGCTTGGCCGCAGTAATTTCGCGCATGTGCAACAGGTTGATGAACAGCGCGCGGAAGGTCTTGAGGCTTTGCTCGCTGGTGGAGCGCAGCGGGATCAGCGTCAGGTCCAGCGGAATCGAGGTATGACCGCCCACCAGCAGGCGTCGCAGTTCATCAGGCTTGAGTTCGTAGGCTTTGAGGCCTTCGCGCTCCAGGTTGGTGAACAGCTCTTTCTGACGCAGGCAGGTGTCGTCTTTCTGATAATGGGCCAGGTCCAGCTTGCCGGCGTAGGCAAAGAACTGGTGGCCGAAACCGCCGCCGGGGCCGCGCCCGACCACACCGATCACGTGCGGGCCGTGGGGCAGGGCGACTTCCACCAGGATGTAGCTGGTGTCCGAGGCAAAGTAGAACCGCCGGGATTGCTCCAGGCTGTACTTGCCGAAGCTCATGTCCGACATGCGCGCCAGGATCGGGAACTGCAAGGCGTTGATCGACGCGGATTTACCGAGGTTGTTCGCGCCGTACACCGACAGAGGTTCTTCCAGCGGGAACAGGCCCAGGCTGTAGCCGGCGGTGTTCAAAAGGGCAAAGCGGCGGATGCCGTAGCGTTCCTTGCTCATGCGTCGGTCTCCTGTTCTTCGGCAATGGCACGGGCCAGTGCGTCTTCTTCGCTTTCACCTTCGAATTCGCTCAGATCCAGCGGATCATCGGTTTGCAGCAACTTTTCGTCGCTGTCTTCGTCGATCAGTACCGGCGCCGGCAACGGCAGCACGCTGTGCAGGCTGGCGGCCAGGTCGCGGTCCTGCTGGACCGACAGGCAGACGTCGAGGAAACGGTGCATCGGTGGCAGGAAGCGGTAGACACCGTTCTCTTCGCCGGCAAAACCCAGTTGGGTCATGCGGCGCATGATTTTTTCTTCCAGCTCTTCCTGGGTCTGCACTTCGGCCTGAAGGAACAGGTCGCGGTACTTTTCCAGAAGCGAGGGCAGCTCATCGCGGCCCAGGCTCCCACCGTCGAGCACGGCAATCGGGTCGCGGCCCTGGTCGGCCAGGTGCTCGACGAGGATGAAGGTGAACAGCGCCAGGCGTTGGGCGGTCTTGTTCACCGCAGCGGCGGCGAGGTCCGGCACGAAGTAGTAGAAACCACGGGTGTCGCACACCAGTTCGAAACCCAGGGCCTTGAACAGCGTGCGGTACTGGTCCTGGAAGTTCGACAGTTGTGCGTACAGCTCCGGGTCGCGGCGGCTGACGTGGTAACCCTTGAACAGCTCGCGAAAAATCGGCGCCAGTTGGGACAGTTCGGATAGATCAAGATGCATGGGGGATGCTCGCAGAATCCTCGGCGGCGGTGTCGCGGGCCGAGAGCAGGGCGAAGGAGCGCAGGCTGACCTGATGCTCGTGAGTGTGGTAGTCGCGGCGTTCCAGACGCTCGCGCTTGAAACGTTTTTCCCGCGACAGGCGCGAGAACCAGTACAGTAATTCGTCGGTGGCGCCGTCCGGCTCCTGCTCCAGCAACCAGGTCATCAGGTCCGGCATTGGCAGCGCGTCTTCGCAACGCTCGACCATCTCGCGTACGGTGCGCGGCGCGCGAGGAGCCTCGCCGCCCTTGTGGGTCTTGTGGGACTTGGGGAAGCGCGCCGGTTTCGGTTCGAAACGGGCCAGGGCGTACACGTAGGCTTCGACCTGACTGGCGCTGCCCAGGAAGGTGCTTTGCGGGCGGGTGAACAGCGGCATGGCGGCTTGGGGCACGGCATCGAGGCCTTTGCGCCGAATGGCGGCCAGGGCCAGGGCGGCGCCACGGGTCACCGCGTTGTGACGGCGGGCCTCTTCGCGTAGCGGCAGGAGCAATTCGCGGGCATGGCGCAGGGTCAACTGGGCGCTGGTCTGCATCTCGAGGATGCGCGCGTGGGTGCGCAGCAGCATGTCATCGTCCACCAGGTGGCCGAGGCGCTGCTGTTCGGTGAGCATGCGCAACAGCACATTCTCGACCTTGCGCACGCCTTGCTCGAACGCACCGTCGGCGTTCACCAACTGGATCATCGGTTCGACGTATTCATCCCAGGTCGCCAGTACTTCGGCGTAGCGCTGGCGCAACGGAATCTGCCGGTCGCTGGTCTTGGCCCGTTCGGCCACCGCTACCAGGGCCTGTTCGTCGTTGGCGAGTTTCTTGAGTACGTCGCGCACGCGCATGTCCAGCAGGCGCAACTGGCGGGCCAGGTCGTTGCCGTCGCGAATGTCGAACGCGTCCTGGATGTAGCCGGCCAGGCGCTCGAGGTGGCGCAGGTAGGCTTCGATCTCCAGGCACAGGCCCAGACGGTGTTCGCGGCGCAGGTAGGCGAGGAAGTCATGGATCTGGGCGTTGAGCTCGAAACGGTTCGGGCTTTTCGCCACCGGTACGAGGATGTCCAGGCGGATCCACACGTCCAACAGGTTGGTGATGTCCTGGGGCGTGCTGTCCAGTTGTTGGGCGGCCAATTGTGAACGCAATTCGTTGAGGCTCAGGGTGCCCTGGTCGAAGTGCTCGCACAAAGGTTCCAGCAATGCCCAGTGTTCAGCGAGGGCGCGCAAGACGCGCTTGGGTTCGATCATCGCAATGGCCGTCGGGTTGGCAATTAAAAGGGGCGATTGTACTGCATCAGGCCGGTTGCGATTCACCCCTGAGACGGACTGTCGGTTGAATCGCTCAACTATTGATTCAACAGGGAAGCGATCTGTCTCGAAGGGCGGTAGAATCCCTTCCACTTTCAGTTATCCACAAGTGGCCGACCCTTGCTTATCGAGTCCCGCCGCCGCGCCTATCTGACCGCCATGCAGGTGGTCAACTGGCTGCCGCGTACCGAATTGCCGTTTGCCGCCCCGTCGCGGCCCGAGCTGCTGGAAACGCCCGAGCCGCTGGATATCGAGCCGGTCGTGAGCGCGCCCGTGGCCAGGACGGTTGCCGAGCCGGTGGCGCCCGTGGTCGAACGGCCGAAGATCGAGGTTCCGCGCCCGAGCCTGGCATCGACCCGCACCAACGCCAAACCGGTAGAGGCCGCCGATGAGACCCCGGCCCCGGTCAAGGCCCCTTACGTCGCACCGCCGCGTTTCGCGCTGCAACTGCTACGGGCAGGACGTTGCCTGCTACTGGTGGAACTGCCCACGGGCGAACCGTTTCAAAGCCGCGATCCGGCGTATCTGCTGCTCAAGGACATGCTGCGCGCCGCCGGTCTGCCGGACAGCCCACAGATCATTGGCGAGCCGGTGCGCTGGCCGTTGTTGTCTCGCGGGACCATGGACCAGGGACCAGAAGCGGCGCGGGATTTTGTCCAGGGTTTTGTCTCGGCGCGGCTTGAGGATGAGCCCTGCGTGTGCCTGTGGCTGATCGGCCTGCCGGCGGTGAAATTTGCGGGTGAGGTGGATGCTCAAGCATTCAATCGCGAACTGCAGGTCGAAGGCCTGGGCTCGGCCTGGGCGTTGCCCGGCCTGGAATTGTTAATGGAAACGCCACAGCGCAAGGCTGATGTCTGGCAAGCCATGCGCCGGCTGATGGCGCGTTGGAAAGAATCGAATGAGTGACGCTGTATCGTTCCGCCCGATGACCGAGGCGGACCTCGACGCTGTGCTGAAAATCGAATATGCGGCCTACAGCCACCCCTGGACCCGAGGGATCTTTCTCGACGGGCTGGGCAAGTACCAGATCTGGCTGATGTTCGAAGGCCAGCAGCAAGTGGGCCACGGCGTGGTGCAGATCATCCTGGATGAAGCGCACTTGCTCAACATCACCGTCAAACCGGAAAACCAGGGGCGCGGCTTGGGTTTGCGGCTGCTGGAGCATCTTATGTCCATTGCCTACAAGGCCGAGGCTCGGGAGTGCTTCCTGGAAGTGCGTGACAGCAACCGCACAGCGTTCCGGCTGTATGAGCGCTATGGCTTCAATGAAGTCGGCCGTCGCCGCGATTACTACCCTGCGGTGGGCGGACGCGAAGATGCGGTGGTCATGGCGTGTACCTTGGTGGACTGAACTTGCCACATCGAGGTTAACCGCAACGCCGTCATCGCGAGCAAGCTCGCTCCCACAGAGAGCTTGGCGGTGTGCATCAAATTTGCGCTCGAACACAAAACCCTGTGGGAGCGAGCTTGCTCGCGATGACGGCGGCACATTCAACCCCAGTGCAAACTGATCCACCGCTATCGCGAGCAGGCTCGCTCCCACATTGGATCTGCATCGCTCAAGACATTGGGTTATGACGCAGAACCTGTGGGAGCGAGCCTGCTCGCGATGGCGTCAGCTCGATCGACACTTACCGCTTGCCATCCAACGGATCGATATCGGCCATTTCCGCTTCGTCGAGCCCGTCACCCCCGCCAATGTCATTTTCATCCACTACGCTCAGGTCCCAGTCCGCCCGTTTGTCGTCACCGGCTTCATGGGCGTCCCGGGCACCGTCTTCGCGGATCAGTGTTTCCGGGCTCATGTCGTCGTCGGTGGGTTCGTGATCATCCGTTGAAGCCCCTGTCAGCCCGGCTTCACGCACGCGTTCACGCGGCATCAACTGTTCGCGTTCATTTTCCGGCAGTTCGTCGCCGATTTTCGCGCTGGGCTCTTGTTCGTCGAATTCCAGTTCATGCATCGAGCCCATGCGGTCTTCGTTATCGTCGATGGGTTCCGGCTGGACCGCGTCGAAAGGACGTCGTGAATCATTCATGGCAATTCCTCATACTGTGGGGCTTACTGGGTGGACCCACAGCCGTGGCGAGAATTCCAACGGCATTCTGGACGTGACCTCGACGGGCGGTCGTCTGTCAAAGTTGCGCACTATTCTCGAGGGCTAGATAGCATGAACGAATTACAAGATCTGATTGATAACAACGCGCGCTGGGCCGATGCGATCAAGCAGGAAGATCCTGATTTCTTTTCCAAGCTGGCCCGTCAGCAAACCCCTGAGTACCTGTGGATCGGCTGTTCCGATGCGCGGGTGCCGGCCAACGAGATCGTCGGCATGCTGCCCGGCGATCTGTTTGTGCACCGTAACGTGGCCAACGTGGTGCTGCACACCGACCTCAACTGCCTGTCGGTGATCCAGTACGCGGTGGACGTGCTCAAGGTCAAACATATCCTGGTCACCGGGCATTACGGCTGTGGCGGCGTGCGTGCCTCGATGCAGGATCGTCAACTGGGTCTGATCGACGGCTGGCTGCGTTCGATTCGCGACCTGTACTACGAGCACCGCGAAACGTTGGCCCAATTGCCGACCGAAGAAGAGCGCGTGGATCGTTTGTGCGAGCTCAATGTGATCCAGCAGGTGGCCAACGTCGGCCACACCAGCATTGTGCAGAACGCTTGGCATCGCGGGCAGAAGCTGTCGATTCACGGCTGTATCTACGGGATCAAGGACGGCCGCTGGAAAAGCCTGGACACGACGATCAGCGGTTTCGAGCAGTTGCCGCCGCAGTATCGGCTACGTCCGGTCGGCGCGCCCTGATTCGGCTCATTCAGTCGCGATGACAGCGGCGACGCCAGTGCCGTAGAAATTTCATCCCTCGCTCGTTGGGCGGTTCGTCATAGCCTGTGATCCAGCCATGACAGTTGGACGAACCGCACCGGCAGGCGAACTGTCGATACAATTTCTGTTCGGTACTGGCGTAATCCATCGTCAGGCAGTCACCTTCCTCGATGATGGTCAACGCCCATAACCACAGTTCGCTCATGTCCAGGAAAACGTTCGGGCTGCAGGAGTGCTGCAGCAATCCGGCGAAGCGCGGGTCATACATGTGGATGTCCGGCAGGATCTGCAGTGTATGCAGGCGTCGTCGGCTGACGATCAGCCCCGATACCCTGCACATCCTTTCCAACGGCGCAAACCGCTTGCGGGCGACGATGCCATTGCCGCGGCCGTTAGTCGTCTGGCGCACTTCGAAATCGCGCCTGGATGGATAACCCATGCGCGTGCTGAGTTGTTTCTCGGGGTAGATGCCGTCCCCGTTCGGTGAGGATGCGCTGTCTGCAAGGAAGGTGGTCATGACGGTCCCTGTCGCGTAGGACGCTCGGCCTTCTGGCGCTGGCGATCCTGCCAGCGATCATTGAAACCTGCCTAGCTTCGCGCAACCTTGAAACGCCATCTACTGTCGACTCTGACAGGAGCCAAAGGCGCTTTCCCGCGTGAGCCCAGGCTTACGCAGGAAAGTCCTTGGGGTTTAAACCGCGTCAGGCAGCGCTGGCATGGGGACTTTCAATTGTGGAAGTTGTGATTTGATTGCCGGCTCCGCGCATTTTTTCGCCGCTTCGTCCGCAGACAGCTTGCGGATCGAGGTATAGAACAGCTCACAGGTTTCTTCCTTTTGCGTGACCTGCCAGGTCTGTGTGCATTGATTCAATTGCGCACTCGGATCGGTGCCCGGTTTGCTGCCCATGCCGGCTTGCCAGCATGCAGCGCTGAGGTCCTGCCCCATGACTTTCAAACCTGCCGCATCCGCCTTGGCCTGATCACCGTTGTAGCTGTCAGGGTCGGCGGCATACCAGATGTAGCTCGGGTGGTTGGAGCCCAGGACCGGAACCTTGACACCCGCAGTCGGCGTAATGGTCGCCAGACCCAGCACGTCCACGGTCTGGCCGTACTGTGTCTTGATCCAGTTCCGCACGGGAGCACCGAAGGCCACCATCGGCAGGGCGTCGCCGCTGGCGTTCTGGCTGACTTGCTTGACCATGGTGGTCTGGTAGTCATTGAAATAGTCGTAGACCCCGCCCAGCGCCTGGCCGGCATTGGATGGCGCCGCAATCGGTGCGATGTCGACAATGGTCTGGAAGGCCGGGGTCTGTTCGGCGGCGATGCCGTTGGCGGTCAGCAGCGTGGCCCAGCGATCGGTGGTGGCCGATTCCAGGTAGTCCTGCGCCTGGGTCAGGGAGTAATCCGGCGGGAAGTGCAGCAACTCAATGCTCTTGCGGTTCTCCAGGGCCATGCCCAGCGGCAGGAACAGGTACCAGTCGTAGGCCCACTTGTTATCGCTGTTGAGTTTGGTGGCGCCCTTGTATGCCAGGTCACCGGCATCCAGCAGCGCAGTCAACGGTTTGCCGTAGTCTTGCGGCACGCCGCTAATACTGGCGTAGACCTTATCGTTGTCGCTTTTGACGCTGACCTTGGCCGCGCTGTAGCCGTCACGCTGCACGCTTTGGGTCAGGTAATGCTCAACGGTCTGCTCCAGCGTCCAGTTGCGAAAACAAATGACGTTGCAGTTGTTGGGATAGGCGAAGAGACGGGTGACGCGTTCGGTACTGCCCAACTGAACATCGATGTCGGCATGGGCGGCGGCACTGAAGGCCAGGGTGGCAAGAGAAAGTACGGCGAGTTTGGACATGCTCAGATCCTTTTCAGCGTGTGGACCCCTCGAACAGGGTGTAGCCATACTGAAACAGACCGGAGCGAAGAAAAAGTGGGCCGACGAAAATATCGGCCCTTTTTTATGGCTTTATGGCATCACGGGCGGCAGATAAGACAATGTCGTCCCCAGCGCCCACAGCAGCACCAGCACCAATGGCGTGTGAACCAGTAATTGCACGAAGGAGAAACCGATCAGGTCCCGGGCCTTGAGCCCCAACACTCCCAGCAGCGGCAGCATGTAGAACGGATTGATCAGGTTTGGCAGCGCTTCGGCGGCGTTATAGATCTGCACCGCCCACCCCAGGTGATAGTTCAGATCATTGGCCACCTGCATGACATAGGGGGCTTCGATGATCCATTTGCCGCCTCCCGAAGGAATGAAAAAGCCCAGCACCGCCGAGTAGGCGCCCATCAACACGGCGTAGGTATCGTGGGACGCGATCTGTACGAAAAAGGTGGATATGTGATGGGCGAGCGTCTGGGCGTCGCTACCCTTGACCGTGGTCAGCAGCGCGGCAATCGAGCCGTACAGCGGGAACTGGATCAGCACGCCGGTGGTGGTCGGCACCGCGCGCGCCACGGCATCGAGAAAGCTGCGCGGCCGCCAGTGCAGCAACGCGCCAAGCATCAGGAACAGGAAGTTATAGGTGTTGAGCCCGGAGATGGCGCTTATCGCAGGTTTGGTCGAGAACTCGTGGAACAGCCAGCCGGCGGCCAGTAGCGCCAGGGCAATGGTCAGCAGCGGGCTATGTTCCAGCCATTCTCCCGGGCGGGTGCGAGGCTGCAATGCCGGCATGCTGAAGCTGGGATCAATCCCGCAGGCGGCGGCGTCACGGGCACTGTTCGGGCCGGGAGCGGTGGCATAGGCCACGATCAGCGAGATCACGATCAACGCCAGCAACATCACTCCCGATTGCCAGAGAAAAATGGTCTGGGTGAACGGAATGACCCCGGTGATCGACAGGATCGACGGTGGCAGGCTGGCCGGGTTGGCCTGCAATTGCGCCGCCGACGAAGACAAACCCAGTGCCCAAACCGCGCCCAGGCCCAGGTAAGCGGCGGCGCCCGCGGCGCGGTAGTCCATTTTCAGATCGGTGCGACGGGCCAGGGCACGTACCAATAAACCGCCAAATACCAGGGAAAGCCCCCAGTTGAGCAGCGACGCGACCATGGAGATCAATGCGACCCAGGCCACCGCGGAGCGACCGTTTTTCGGGATGCGTGCCAGGCGATCGATCAGTTTGACGGCGGGCGGCGAGCTGGCGACCACGTAACCGCCGATCACCACGAAGGCCATCTGCATGGTGAACGGTATCAGGCTCCAGAAGCCATCGCCGAACGCCATGGCGGCGGCTGTGGGTTTGGCGCCGATGAACAGTGTCGCCACCGCGACTACCAATACTGCCAGGGCGGCAAATACCCAGGAGTCAGGGAACCAGCGCTCGGCAAAACTGGAACAGCGCAAGGCGAAGCGGGCGGAACGGCTGTCTTGTATGTCGGTGGTCACGGCAATTACCTCGATTTTTATGGTTATGGGTATTGGGTGCGGCAGGGTCTTGGCGTCAGGCGCCAACACTGGAACATTCCAGTGACCATGGGAGGCTAATCGGGGTTCGCGAGCGCGCAGGATTATTTTCAGAAGCGGCCCGGGGCGCTCTTTAGAAAAAAATCGGCGAGCCGATGGCAAGAGAACAGGCCACCTAACTCTCCTGCTCTCGGAGCATGCCATGTTCAATAAACGCTTGAAGCAGGAGCTTTCGGCTCTTCGCCAGGAACTGTCCAGCCTTGTGCAGGTGAAGGAGAGTTTGGACCGCGAGATGCTGGCCCTCACTCTGGATGCCGAAGGGCGGGTGCAGACGGTCAATCAGAATTTTCTCGACGAAATGCACTACAAGTCCCAGGACCTCATCGGCCGGTCTGTCGAAGAGCTGGTGCCGGCTTACCTGAAATCCAATGAGTTCCAGTTGCGTTTCAAGACGGCGCTGACTAGAGGCGAGCATTTCTCCGGCGCCGTACGGCTGCTCCGGGGCAACGGTAAGGAAGCCTGGTTGCGTTCGATTCTCCAACCGGTTCGGGCGGCTGATGGCCGAATCCGCTATTTCTCGATGTATTCCAGCGACCTGACCCGTACCATCGAGGCGTCGCGCGAGCATGAAAACCTCATTGGTGCGCTGGTGCGCTCAACGGCGGTGATCGAATTCGACCTGGGCGGTCACGTACTGACAGCCAATGATCGCTTCCTCAATGCCATGGGTTACAGCCTGGCGCAGATCAAGGGCAAGCATCACCGCATGTTTTGCGAACCGGAGGAGTACAACAGCGCCACCTACCAGCAGTTCTGGCAGCGTCTCAACAGCGGCGAGTTCGTCGCCGGTCGCTTCAAACGCTTGGACAGCAACGGCCGTGAAGTCTGGCTGGAAGCCTCTTACAACCCGGTGCTTGATGCCAACGAGCGACTGTACAAAGTGGTCAAGTTCGCCACGAACATCACTGATCAGGTCAACCAGGAAAAAGCCGTCTCCGAGGCGGCCGGCATTGCCTACAGCACCTCGTTGCAAACCGACAACAGCGCCCAGCGCGGCACCGCCGTGGTGACCCAGGCCGTGGGCGTGATGCGTGACCTGGCCCGGCACATGCAAACCGCCGGCGAAGGCATCGAGGCCCTGAATGAGCAATCCCTGGTGATCGGCACCATCGTCAAGACCATCAGCGGCATTGCCGAACAGACCAACCTGCTGGCGCTCAACGCGGCCATCGAAGCCGCCCGGGCGGGTGAGCAGGGCCGGGGCTTTGCGGTGGTGGCCGATGAAGTGCGGCAACTGGCGTCGCGTACCAGTCAGGCCACTGATGAGATCGTCGGCGTGGTTCGCCAGAACCAGGACATGGCCCGCAACGCCGTGGCACTGATGACCGACGGCCAGCACCAGGCCGAACAGGGTCTGGCCCTGGCAGCGGAGGCGGGGACGGTGATCGTCGAGATTCAGGATGGCGCGAAGAAGGTGGTCGATGCCGTGAGCCAGTTTGCCAATCAGTTGTCGACTTGAGTTTGATGTTATCGTTTTTTACGTATTAATTATTGTTCTGCGATAATTTCACCGCTATGGTTTGCGCTTCCTTTGTTCTGTGGAGCCTTCCATGTCCTCGAATCGTCTCGCCCTGTACAGCCAGCGCATGGCTGTCATCACACTTGTCTTCATTATCACGATGATGGTCCTCAACGCCGGGGTCTGGCTGTTTCCTGACGTTGCTTCAGAATACGGTCTGGGCTTTGCCCTGACCGAGCGACAGCTGTCGAGCTTGTCAGCAGAGGCTATGCACTTGACTGGCTGGCAATGCCTTGGCGCAATGCTGTTGTCGAGCATACCGCTGCTGGCCCTGGCGTTCGGGCTGGGCCATTTGCGGCAGTTGTTCCAGCGATATGCCCAAGGCGAGTACTTTTCCAGCGAAGCAGCCGTTTGCCTGGGGAAGGTAGGTCGCGCTGTGGCGCTGTGGGTGCTGCTGGATTTCCTGTGTGAGCCGTTTCTCAGCCTGCTGGTGACGATCAACGCACCGGTCGGTCAGCGTCTGCTTACCCTCAGCGTTACCGCCCCGTCGTTTGTCGCGTTGTTTCTTGCAGCCTGCATTGCAATCATTGCCCGGATATTGTCCCGGGCCAGTGAAGTCGATTCAGAAAACCGGACTTTTGTTTGAGAGCCCTATGCCTATCGTTATTCAACTTGATGTGATGCTGGCGACGCGCAAGGTTAAATCCAAGGACCTTGCCGCCGCGATAGGCATTACGGAAGCCAACCTTTCCTTGTTGAAGCAAGGAAAGGTCAAGGGTATTCGCCTGGCTACCCTCGAAGCCATTTGCAGCCATCTGCAATGTCAGCCCGCCGATTTGCTGATTTACCAACCGCAGAGCGATCCCCCCAAGGCCTGACCCCTTGGGGGAGCGAGTCTGCCCGCGATGGGTGGCGACGCGACTTCGCAGACCGGTCGGATGGCCGCGACGCTCAATCCCCCAGCGCTTGACCCTCACGCCGCGGGTCCGCCCCACCGGCCAGTGAGATTTTGCCCTGGGCATCACGGACTCGGACGATCGCCTGGGTTCCACTGGTCATGTCGATTTCACTCACGGCATGGCCTTTGTTTTTCAACGCCTGGATCAGCGTCGGGCTGAACTGACCTTGTTCCAGTTCGGTGGGGCCGTTGCGGCTGCCGAAGTTGGGAAGATTGATGGCGGCTTGCGCGTCGAGGTCCCAGTCCAGCAGGCCGATCACTGACTTGGCGACGTATTCGATGATTTGGGAGCCTCCCGGTGAGCCAACAGCGGCCAGCAGTTCACCGCTCTGGCGATCGAAGATCAGGGTCGGCGCCATGGACGAGCGGGGGCGTTTGCCGGGTTCGACGCGGTTGGCGACCTTTTGCCCATTTTCTTCGGGTATGAACGAGAAGTCGGTCATCTGGTTGTTGAGCATGAAACCCCAGACCATCAGGTGTGAGCCGAACGCCGACTCCACCGTGGTGGTCATCGACACGGCGCCACCCTGATCATCCACTGCCACCACTTGCGAGGTGGAGATGCGCAGGGGCGAACGGTCCGGGGCGTAGGCCACCTGGACGCCCGGTGGTGTGCCGGGTTTGGCGATGCCCATGCTGCGTGGACCGATCAGGCTCGCGCGGCTGGCCAGATAACCGGGATCGACCAGGCCTTTGACCGGCACGGGGACGAAGTCCGAGTCAGCGACATACAGGGCGCGGTCGGCGTAGGTCAGGCGTTCGGCTTCGGCGATCAGGTGCACTGCTTCGGGCGTCGGCTCAATGCCGGCGGGTTTATCGGTCTTGACGGGTTTCATGGGGGCCAGGGCCGTGCGGCGGTCGCGCTGTTCCAATGCCTGCAAGGTTCCGAGAATCTGTGCCACGGCGATCCCGCCCGAAGACGGGGGCGCCATGCCACAGACTTGCCAGCGCTTGTAGTCAGTGCAAAGCGGCGCACGTTCCCGGGCGGCGTAGCCCTGGAGGTCATTCAATGACAGGCTGCCGGGGTTGGCATGCTTCTGCACCTTGGCGACGATTTCTTCGGCAATCGGCCCTTTGTACAAGGCGTCGGGACCTTCGCGGGCGATGCGCTTGAGCACGTCGGCCAAAGCGGGGTTTTTCAGCAGCGTGCCGACCGCCTTCGGGCTGCCGTCGGCGTTCAGGAAATAGGCGGCCATGTCCGGCGACCCCGGCAGGGACGCATCGGCCGCAATCATCGAGTGCAACCTGGGCGAGATCGCAAAACCCTGTTCGGCCAACGCGATGGCCGGCTCGAACAGCGTGCCCCATTCAAGTCGGCCATGTTTGCGATGGGCCAGTTCCAGTGCCCGCAACACGCCCGGTGTGCCCACGGAACGGCCGCCTATCTGCGCGGCGGTAAACGGCATGGGTTTGCCATCTGCTTGCAGGAAAAGTCTCTCGGTGGCGCCGGCCGGTGCCGTTTCGCGACCGTCGTAAGTACGTACTGCCTTGCCGTCCCACAACACGATGAATGCACCGCCACCGATCCCGGAGGACTGCGGCTCCACGAGGGTCAGCACCGCCTGCATGGCAATCGCCGCGTCGATGGCCGAGCCGCCGCGCCGCAACATCTGCCGCCCGGCTTCGGCCGCCAGCGGGTTGGCCGCCGCGGCCATGTGCTTGTCAGCGTGGCGGGTCTGCAGGTCGGTGCGATAGCCGGAGGCGATCTCCGGTGCGACGGGCAATGCTGGGGTTGTGGAGGAGGACGGGGCCTTACAGGCAACGAGTGCCAGGGCTACAGCCAGCAGCGAAACGGCTGACAGGCGATGAAGATTCGGTTTCAGATCTGCAAGCATGTGTCGCTCCATCCGTGGGCCAGGGGATAGGGATCGACTGTAGCGATGCGAGGCGTCGGGCGCAAATCAGCGCGGACTTGGGGGACGGCTTTTATCGAGGCATAAAAAAACGGCTTATCTTTCGATAAGCCGTTTTTAGTACTTGGTGGCTACACAGGGACTTGAACCCCGGACCCCAGCATTATGAATGCTATGCTCTAACCAACTGAGCTATGTAGCCAAGTGGCGCGCATTATTCGCCGGTAACGAAGATGTGTCAAGCGTAAATCTGAAATATTTCTCAGCGCTTTCAACCGCTTATCAATCCTCGCCGCAAATACCCGTCAACCGAGTTGAAATCTCCCTGTGTTGGCGCTCAGGGCCTGGCTGCCCTGGCTCAAAGTATCCGCCGCGAGGTTCACGGCGCGTGCCCCTTCAAGCAATCGCATGGCCGCCTGGTCGACCTGCTGGATATTGCCGCTGACCTCGTCGGCGGTGCTGGCTTGTTCGTCCACCGCGGTGGCGATTTGCGCCAGGGTATCGGTGACGCTCTGCACGGCGCTGGCAATTTCTCCCAGGCGCTCGCCAAGGCCGGTAACGGCTTGCGCGTCGGTCTGGGCCTGGCCGCATGCGGCTTCCATCAGGCTGACCGCTTCGTTGACCGTAGCGCGCAGGCTGTCGACGGTGCCAGCAATCTGTTGGGTGGAGGACTGGGTGCGTTGCGACAGGCTGCGTACCTCATCGGCCACCACCGCGAAACCACGGCCCTGTTCCCCAGCGCGAGCGGCTTCGATGGCGGCATTGAGGGCCAGCAGGTTGGTCTGCTCGGCCACGCCGCGGATGGTGTCGACCACCATCTGGATCTGTTGCCCCTGTTCGCTGACCCGGCCCAATGCGGCGGCGGTTTCGTTGAGGCGCTGGTTGAGTTGCTGGATGCTCGCCGTAGTGCGTTGACTGTCGCGGCTGCTGTCGGCGGCGATACGCCGGGTCTGCTGGGCGCTGTCGGAGGCCTGCTCACAGCTTCTGGCGACCCCTTGAGAGGTGGCGGCCAGTTGCGTGGCGGCCGCGGCGATCTGGCTGATCTGCATCTGTTGGGCTTCGACTTCGCCCAGGGCGCCGCTGGAGTGCGTGTTGAGGGTGCGAACGGCATTGCTCAACTGCAACGTTTCGTGGTCCACACCCAACAGGCTGTTGCGCAACTGCACCACTGCAACGTTGAGAGCGGTACTGATGGCCGCCAGTTCGTCGCGTCCTTGTACCGGCACTTGCAGACTGAGGTTGCCGTCACGCAGGGCTTCGGCCAGTAATGTGATGCCACTGGCGCTGCGGCGGATGGACGCTTGCAGGCAGATGAAGAGGTAAAGCGCGGCCAACAGCAGACAACCCAGCACCGTGGCCACCAGGGTGAATTGGCGGATGGCCGAGGAGTGGTAGTGGTCCAGTCGCGCATCCAGAGCCATCAGAGACTGCTGGCGCAAGGTCGCCAAGTCCGCCAGGAGCGCATCCATGTGTTTCTCGAATTCTTCCGGCTTGAGGCTGATGGAGCCGGCGAAGACCCCTTCATCCAGGACTTTCAGGCCGGAATCCAGATGCTTGAGGCTGTCTTGGAATTGTCCGGCCCAGGCTTGCAGTTCGTTGGGCAGGCGCGCTTGCAGTACTCCACCGGTTTTGACCAGTTGATCCCGGGCATCGCCGATCCGGCTGCGCAGGTCGCGCAATTGCAGGCGGCTTTGCAGGGTGAACTGACCCGACACAACGGAGGCCTGGCCAACGCTGGCCAGGCGACCGACCCGCTCGATCAGGTCCGGTGTCTGCTGGGTCGAGATCTGGATCAGCAGGTAGGTTTCCAGCCAGGAGGCGAGGGTCAGGCGATTGTCCATGACGATCTGCTCGCGCAAGGCTTGCAGGGCACTCAAGGCCGCAGTGAAGCGGTCATAGCCGTCCGGCCACCAACCGACGGTGCCCAGGCTTTTCGAATCAAGACCATTGAGACTGGTTTGCAACGTTTGGAAGCGAGCCAGGGTGTCGGCTTCGGCACCTTCGGTTTGCAAGGTGCTGCCCAGATCATTGGCGGCCTGGTTGAGGGCCGGCTGCACGGCATCGAAAGCAGCCATCGCGGCAAGCGTTGCGGGTGTTGCCTGGCGATTGGTTTCCGTGGCTCGCCAACGGGCCGCGCGGTTGCGCTGGGCGGCGAGCAGGTTGTCCAGGTTATCCAGGGCCAGCAACTGGCGAACCCCGGCGCGTTCTTCGGAAATCAGGCTGAGTTTGTCGCGATAGTCCTGGCCGATGATCCACAGGCTGCCCATGAGTGGCAGGATGAAAAGCAGGAACAGCAACTGAAATTTGCGGGCAAAGCCGAAACGCCCCAGCAACCTGATTCCCGGTGATAGAAAAGCCTGCATGCCCATACTCCCCTGAACACCTTTGCACTATTTTTGTGCGTTTCGACACAGTGCCGAAACAGGTGCCCTTTTAAAAGGCCTCGAAAGTTTGTCCAGGCCCGCTCTGTAGGCTGGCTCTGTAGCGAAACTTCCCATTCTCGGTCCCCTTTGTAAGGGGCCGCGTTGTAGACCGTTAACAAGGCAAGATTCAGACCATGGCTTTGCGCTATTACCGAGCTCGCTGACAATATTTCAAGTCGATAGCAAGCTAAGGGGATAGCCTTGCTGCACCGAAAAATGGCACATTGATGAATCCGCTTCCTGTGCAAACCCCGTATGGAAACTCCCATGGCTATCAGCGATACCCAGGTCGATACCGCGTCTATCCCTGCCACACCTCAAAGCAGCCCTTTGGTCATGCGCATCATCGGTGCCGTGGCGTTGGCGCATTTGATCAACGACCTGATCCAGGCGGTACTACCGTCTATTTACCCGATGCTCAAGGCCAGTTATGGGCTGACCTTCACCCAGGTTGGCTTGATTACGCTGACCTTCCAGTTGACGGCATCGCTGCTGCAGCCCTGGGTGGGTTATCACACGGACCGGCACCCCAAGCCCTGGCTGCTGCCCGCCGGTACGGTCTGCACGCTGATCGGGATCGTGATGATGTCCATGGTTGGCAGTTTTGCCATGATCCTGCTGGCCGCCGGTCTGATCGGTATTGGCTCCTCGACCTTTCACCCTGAAGCCTCGCGAGTCGCACGCCTGGCGTCGGGCGGGCGTTATGGGTTGGCGCAGTCGACGTTCCAGGTCGGCGGTAACGCCGGCTCTGCTTTCGGCCCGTTGCTGGCGGCGGCGATCATCGTTCCTTACGGGCAAGGTAATGTGGCCTGGTTCGGCCTGTTCGCACTGTTTGCGCTGTTCGTGCTGTACCGCATCAGCCGCTGGTACGCCAATCACCTCAACCTGTTCAAGCTCAAGCAAGGCCAGGCGGCTACTCATGGTCTGTCCAGGGGCCGGGTCTTGAGTGCATTGGCGGTGCTGGGTTTGCTGGTGTTCTCCAAGTATTTCTACATGGCCAGTTTCACCAGCTACTTCACCTTCTACCTGATCGAGAAGTTCGACCTGTCGGTGGCGTCGTCGCAGTTGTATCTGTTCCTGTTCCTCGGCGCTGTGGCGGCGGGGACCTTCTTTGGCGGTCCGATAGGCGACAGGATCGGACGTAAGGCGGTGATCTGGTTCTCGATCCTTGGCGTGGCACCGTTCACGCTGATCCTGCCTTACGTTGATCTGCTGTGGACCAGCATTCTCAGCGTGGTCATCGGCTTCATCCTGGCTTCGGCATTCTCGGCCATCGTGGTGTATGCCCAGGAACTGGTGCCGGGTAACGTCGGCATGATTGCCGGCGTGTTCTTTGGCTTGATGTTTGGCTTCGGCGGGATTGGCGCCGCGCTGCTGGGGCATCTGGCGGACATCCGTGGCATCGAGTATGTGTATTGGTTGTGCTCGTTTTTGCCGTTGTTTGGAGCCCTGGCGATTTTTCTGCCCAAAAGCAGAAAAAACTGACGTGTACTCAACCGGCGGAGGCGAGTGGGCCCCGCCGGGCCTTGCAAACAACTGAATTGCAAAACGTTGAAAAAATACCCGCCAACCAGAGCGATTTGATTAGTTGCTTGGAGTCGCTACTAAAGTACCGTTTTGTATAAGTCTTAAGTTTGATTTTGTATAAAGGTCGGTCATGTTAATTTGCTGCTGTGGTTGATGGATTGAATGGACGCAGCGGCAATCTTCAAGGGAGTCCGCTGGGGTGACCGGAAAGCAGCTTTCCACATTCTTTCCACCCGCCGCTCTTATTGTCTTCGGACATAAGGCCTTCGGCTCTTGATCTGAATACCTTCACCCCTCGGGTGAGGTGACTCACGCCCCTACCTGCCACGCTTCAAATACTTATAAAGCAGCTGTATCGCCGCGTCCGTTCAAGGCGATTGCCTCGTGGACAGCGTAAACAGCCGTGAGCGATTGTTATTTGCCGTGTTGTGCACAAGTTTGAGGCTGTCGTCTTAAACGTTGGCAATAAAAATAATCAGGCAGGGGATGATATGAAGTTCAAGTCGTTGCAGGCACGCATTTGTGTCACGGCAGGCGTATGTCTGTTTGTTTCATCAATTAGCCTGGTTATTTACGGGCTCTTTACCGCCAGGGCTAATGAACAATACGTGGCGACCGAAGTCTCGGCGCTGGTTGAAAAATCAACGATCCGGGAAATTCAGAACCTGGCCGAGTCCCGTGCCAATGCCATTCAGGCCAAGTTGCAAAATGCTCTGGATGCGGCCCGTACCATGGCCAATACCTTTGCCTCCAGCAAGGCTTCGCAGAGCCCTTTGGCGTTGGGACGTGAGCAGATCAACACGGTATTGCTCAGTGTTCTAAAAGATAACCCGGACTTCAATGGCACTTACTCCTGCTGGGAACCGGACGCGTTGGATGGTCAGGATCTTGTGTTGCGCAACGCACAGGACGGCAGTAATCCGTTGACCGGGCGCTTCACGCCTTACTGGACGCGCAGCGCTGGCGGACATGTGGCAGTACAGCCATTGGTCGAGTATGACTCCCCGGATCGCCACCCGAACGGTGTACCCAAAGGGGGTTGGTACAGCGGCCCACGCGACACTCTGAAGGAAAGCGTGCTGGACCCCATTCCTTATGTGGTTCAGGGCAAAAACGTATGGCTGACCACTTTGTCGGTGCCGATCGTATCCGATGGCAAGTTCTACGGCGTGGTCGGCGCTGACTTCGATATCGACTTTATCCAGAAACTCAGCGAGCAGATGTCGGCCGATCTCTACGGTGGCAAGGGCACGGTGTCGATTCTGAGTAACCAGGGGCTGGTAGTCGCGGACAGTCAGCGTACCGACCTGATTGGCCAGCCCATCAAGGCCTTGTTGCCTGACTCTTGGGAGAAAGTGCTGCGCGATATCCAGAGTGGTCGTGGTGACGGTCTGCTCAATCCGCACACCCAGCATATCGAAGTGCTGATGCCCATTGAGCTGGGGCGCACAGGTAAACCCTGGGCGGTGCTGATTCGCCTGCCAAAGGCAGTGGTCATGACTCAGGCCATTGCCCTGGAGCAGGAGCTACAGGCGCGCAGTATCAGCAACAGCATCTGGCAGGTGTCGGTTGGCCTGGGCGTTTCGCTGTTGGCGCTGGTCGCCCTGTGGTTTGCCGCCGCAAAAATCGTTGGGCCGATTCGCGAAGCCGCCGCCTTGGCAGCCAACATCAGCCTGGGGGATTTCTCGCGTCGCCTGGTGCAAAAAACCGAGGACGAAGTGGGCCAGTTGTCTGTCGCGCTCAACGATATGTCTGAAAGCCTGCAACGGCAGGTCAGGGTGGCCGAGCGCATTAGCGAAGGTGATCTGGACCTGGAGGTCCGGTTGTCTTCGCCCCACGATACCCTTGGCAGGTCACTGGAGAAGATGGTGGGTAATCTGAACCAACTGATTGGCGAAGTTCAGGCCAGCGCCACCCAGATCACCGGCAGCTCGGCGCAGGTTACCGACCTGAGCCAGTCATTGTCCGATGGGGCGTCCAATTCCGCGTCGTCCATCACTGAAATCAGCGCGGTGATGACACAAATGGCCGCACAGACCCGGGACAACGCCGCCAATGCCAAAAAGGCCGATGAGCAGTCCCAGGCATCACGGGCCGATGCCGGGGAAAGCGACAAATTGATGAGTGAGCTGATTGCCGCCATGGCCGAAATCGACAATTCGGGCAAAGACATTACCGCGATCATCACCACCATCGACAACATCGCCGCGCAAACCAACCTGTTGGCGTTGAACGCGGCTATCGAAGCCGCCAGGGCAGGTGAGTTGGGGCGTGGTTTTGCTGTGGTGGCGGATGAGGTGCGTAGCCTGGCCGCCCGCAGCGCCGAGGCCGCCCAGCAGACGGCTGCATTGATTGCTGACTCCTCGAGCAAAACGCAACGCGGCATGATCATCGCAGGCCGGACCGCCGAATCGCTGAAAAACATCGTCAGCGGAACCAGTGCTGTTTCCAACCTGGTTTCATTGATCTATCAAGCTTCCAGCGAGCAAGCCTCAGGCCTGCAACAGGCCAGCATCGGGTTGGAGCAGATCGATGAAGTGACGCAGAAAAACCAGTCCAACTCACAAGAGTGCGCGGTGGCGGCCAAGGATCTTTCGGAGCGAGCATCTTTGATGCAGCGCGTGCTGGGGCGCTTCAAAGTCAAAAGGGGGTAGTGGGTTTTCTGGCCACGCGTGACTCAAGATTTATTGTGCGAGGGACCAAGCTCCCTCGCCACAGTTCAATCCAGTTCTTGAATGAGCGCAATTGCATTGCGTTATCCAATAGGGTCTCGGTAACGCCCTTGAGGGTGTACTATCGATACTCGCCCATCGGATACCAGTTAGCCATGTCCACGCTAAGCGAAGAGAGCCGTCAGATCGTAGCTTCTCTGGCGCACCGCGTTGGCCCCAACGCTGACATTGCAAAGACCGCCCACGCGATCGTTTCCATCTTGCAGGATATAGAGGCGACCCTGACGCCCGTCATTGGTCAGCAAGGGGTTGTCGCGTTGTATCGCCGTAGCCTGCATCTGTGTGGCTCCGCTCATCCGCGCCTGACCAGCACCTGCAACAAGGTGCCGTCCGGCATGGTTCTGACCGCCCTGAATTCAGTGCTTGTTGAGCAAAGCGAAGCCGATGCGCGGTTTTTCGGTGAAATGTTGCTGACCACTTTCTATGAGTTGCTGACCACGCTGATCGGACCCTCGCTTACCGCACGTTTGCTTCGTGACGTGTGGGATTCTTCTTTGAGCGACACCCCTTCGCAGGAAAATTCGCCATGAGCAGCAAAGTGACTATCAACCGCTTGGCCACCGGCGTGCCAGGACTGGACGAGGTCTTGGGCGGAGGATTGCCGGAGTTTTCGTTCAATCTGATCGCCGGCCCACCCGGTTGCGGCAAGACCACCCTCGCGCACCAGATGATGTTTGCCCTGGCGACCCCCGCACGTCCGGCGCTGTTTTTTACCGTGCTGGGTGAGCCACCACTGAAGATGCTGCGCTATCAGCAGCAGTTCGATTTCTTCGACAGCGACGCGATCAATCATTCGATCCGCTACGTCAACCTGGCTGACGACACCCTGGCTGGGGATCTGGACGAAGTGCTGCGGCGCATTGTCAGCGAGGTGGAGGCGCACTCCCCGGCACTGGTGTTCGTTGACTCGTTCCGCTCGGTGGTGCTGGCCAGCCAGACCCAGGACAACCCGAATAACAACTTGCCGCAGTTCGTCCAGCAACTGGGCATGTTGATGACCACCTGGCAGGCCACGACTTTCCTGATTGGTGAGTACTTTACCGAAACCGATACCAACCCGATTTTCACCGTGGCCGACGGACTGATCTGGCTGCGCCAGAGCGTTCAGCGCAATTCCATGGTGCGCAAGATGGAAATCATGAAGATGCGTGGCCAGCCAACGCTGCCGGGTCTGCACACTTTCCGTATCGCCCCATCGGGAATCAAGGTATTTGCCCCTGCGCCCTACAATCCGATCGAAGCTCCGCTGGAGTTCCCCATCAAACGCTTGGGAATGGGTGTGCCACAGCTCGACGAAATGCTCGGTGGTGGCCTGCCGCGCGGTTACTCCCTGTTGGTTGCTGGCCCGTCGGGTTCTGGAAAAAGCATTCTCGCGGCATCGTTTCTCGCTGAAGGCGCGCGAAACGGTGAAAACGGCGTGATCGCCGTGTTCGAGCAGCGCCCGAATCACTCCCAGAACGCCACCCTCTCAAACTTGATTAAAAGCGGCAAAGTCGGGCTGGTGGATAGCCGTGCTCCAGATCTGTCCATCGACGAGATCGTGCAGTTGCTGTTGAGCGAGATTGCTCGCCTGAACGCCACGCGGGTGGTGATTGACTCGCTGTCGGGGTTCGAACTGGCCCTGGCGCCGACCTTTCGCGAAGACTTTCGCGAGTCGCTGTCGCGCATGGTCACCGCGTTGACCAGCGCCGGTGTCAGTGTATTGCTGACCTCGGAGTTGGAGGATCGCTACACGGATCTGCGATTCAGTCCTTACGGCACGGCTTTTCTCACCGATGCAATCATCGTTCAGCGCTACATTGAAGTGCAAAGCCGTTTATTGCGCATCATGGCCGTGGTCAAGGTGCGGGCCAGCGCTCACTCCGATGAGTTACGCCTTTACAGCATTGACGATAGCGGTTTGCAGATCGGTGACATGTTGCCGGATCAGGAAGGTTTGCTCGGAGGCCGGCCTACCCGGCAGATGTCTGGCAAAGGTACTGGATGAGGCATCATCATGAATGAGGCCAATGGCGGGAATGAGCAGGCGAAGGCGATGGCCGCTCGCGAGCTGTTCCTGCTCGGCCAGAAAACCGTCGAGGCGCGTGCGGTGCTGGCCGCGCTGCGCAAGGAGCTGAACGACGCCAACACCCAACTTGCCGACAAGCAACATGTCGAGCAACTGATCGAGGCCAATCAGCAACTGGTCCTGGCGATCCTGTCGGCCCAGTCCGAGGCTGAAAAGCCACCTTCCACGCAGGCAGAACAACAACTGTATCGGCAGATGCGCGAGGCCAATGAGCAATTGGTCATTGCCGCCCTCAGCGCGCAGCATCTGCAAGACGCGGCCGAACGGGCGCTGGAGCGCCAGCGTAGCGTTCTCGCTTTGGTTGCCCACGAACTGCGTCATCCGCTGACGCCCATCAGCATGATTGCCGGCCGACTGGTGCGGGTGCCGAGTGAGGAGTTGCCGCGCATGCAGAAGCTGATCGAAGGTCAGGTCCGGCACATGTCTCGATTAGTGGAGGACTTGCTCGATGTCTCCCGCGTCAGCACCGGCAAGTTTCGCCTCGATTGCCAGATTGTCGATATGGTGCAGATCGTTCGCGAGGCCATCGATATCTGTAAACCGGCCATGGTCAGCGGCAAGTTGATGTTCAGCGCCACACTGCCCGAGTGTGCCCAGCTGGTGTACGGCGATCCGGTACGGCTTGCTCAGATTCTCGGCAACCTGCTGGGTAATGCGGTCAAATACACCCCTGTGGGCGGCACCGTCGAATTGTCGGTTACCGTCGAAGGGAGTGTCTTGCAGGTCAGCATCCGTGATACCGGCATAGGTATTTCGGCCAAGGCGCTGCCGTTTATTTTTGAACCCTTTGTGCAGGATGTTCACGCCATCGGCTTCAACGGCGTTGGCCTGGGCATTGGTTTGACGGTGGTGCGCGAGTTGGTCGAAAGCCACGGTGGCACAGTGGTCGGCAAGAGTGAGGGGGATGGCAAGGGGAGCGAGTTCGTGGTGAGGTTGCCGTTGGCAAATCCATGAAGCTGCGCAGTCGTCCCATCTGCCGCCGCGTGCGTGGATGTCAGATTCTGTAATAATTCGATGCGTATGACGCGTTCGGAAACATTATAGGATCACCTCCCCAATTATTTTCAGGTCTATATGAACACCCTTCTGGAGCCTCCCAGTCGTTTTTTTCAATCCGCGCCCTCTACAAGTCCGCTCTGCGTTACCCAGCGTTTATCCGGTTTTTCTGGATCGCTGGCTATCCAAATCCCATCCGTAGGCTTCTCATCGATTTCTCCCAGTGAGACCAACGGTGTCGCCTCCCAAGTCATGCCTTGCTCTATCCGCTCGATAAAGCTTCTTTCCCTGGCACCTTTCGCCCCGACTCTACGAGAGGTTGAATAACCCTTATGGAATGGATTGCTGATCCGACGGCATGGCTTGGCCTGCTGACCCTGATCGTGCTGGAGCTGGTGCTCGGCATTGATAACCTTGTGTTTATTGCCATCCTGGCTGACAAGCTGCCGCCGGAGCAGCGCGATCGTGCCCGTATCATTGGCCTGTCGCTGGCATTGTTGATGCGCCTTGGCCTGCTGGCCAGCATCTCCTGGATGGTGACCCTGACCGAGCCGTTGTTCGAGGTCTTCGACAAGACGTTCTCGGGCCGGGACCTGATCATGCTGTTCGGTGGTGTATTCCTGTTGTTCAAGGCCACCATGGAGTTGCATGAACGACTTGAGGGGCATGTCACCGAGCGTACAGGTAACGCCGCCTATGCGATGTTCTGGCCTATCGTTGCGCAGATTGTGGTGCTGGACGCGGTCTTCTCCCTGGACGCCGTGATCACGGCCGTGGGCATGGTGGAACACCTGTCGGTCATGATGATCGCGGTGATTTTCTCCATCGGCCTGATGATCATCGCAAGTAAGCCCCTGACCCAGTTCGTCAACAGCCACCCAACCGTCATCATGCTCTGCCTGGGCTTTCTGATGATGATCGGCTTCAGCCTCACGGCTGAGGGCCTGGGCTTCCACATTCCGAAAGGCTACCTCTATGCCGCGATCGGTTTTTCGATCCTGATCGAACTGTTCAACCAGTTGGCTCGCTCTCGTCGCAAGAAGAGCATGCAGGGGCATCGCCCTATGCGCGAACGCACTGCCCATGCGGTCATGCGTTTACTGGGTGGGCACAAGTTGGGGGCTGATGAAGTCGGTGAAGAGATCGCTGACATGCTGTCAGGCGATGAAGCCGAACAGGTCTTCCACCGACGTGAGCGGGTCATGATCAGTGGTGTGCTGCAGTTGGCGGAGCGCCCAATACGCAGTGTCATGACGCATCGGGCGGAAATCGACCACCTCGACCTGGCCGATTCCCCAGACGAGATCCGCACCAGGCTGATGCACTCGTCGTATTCCAGGTTGCCGTTGATCCGCGAAGGCCGTGTGGATGAGCCTCTGGGGTTCATCCACAAGAAGGAGTTGCTCAAGGAGCTGTTGGCGGGCAACGAGCCGAATCTGGAAGCCATGGCTCGCAAGGCCATCAACCTGCTGGACAACTTCACGATTCTCAACGCGCTGGAACAGATGCGCAAAGAGTCGACCCACATCGCCTTCGTGGTGAACGAGTTCGGTGATTTCATTGGTCTTCTCACCATGACCGATATTCTCGAATCCATCGCCGGTGAACTGCCCGATGCCAGTGAAATAGAAGGTCCGAACATCGTGGCCCAGGATGACGGATTTCTGGTCAGCGGTGCGCTGAATCTCAGCCAGGTTCGCGAACACATCGGCTTCCAGGCAAAAGCGACGGATGACTATCAGACGCTCGCCGGGTTGGTCATGAGCTTGCTGGACCGCTTGCCCATCATCGGAGACAAACTCGATTGGCAAGAGTGGAGCATGACCGTTGTCGAGGTTGAAGAGCGTCGGGTGACGAGGGTGCTGTTGCGTAAAAGCTAACGTGGAAGAATTGGGGCCGCATCCGCGGCCTCGTTTGTTTGAAGCGTATGGCGAGTCTCTGTCACCGGTGGAAATCCCGAGACGAAAAAAATCCCCGTATCAGTCATGATTACGGGGATTTTTTCGTCCAGGGAAGTCCGTGTGATTCCACGGGCTCTCTTAAACGTTGAAGCGGAAGTGCATCACGTCGCCATCCTTGACGATGTATTCCTTGCCTTCCAGGCGCCATTTACCAGCTTCCTTGGCGCCGGCTTCACCTTTGTACTGGATGAAGTCTGCGTAGGCGATGACTTCGGCGCGAATGAAGCCTTTTTCGAAGTCGGTGTGGATCACGCCAGCGGCTTGCGGGGCAGTGGCGCCGACGCGTACGGTCCAGGCGCGGACCTCTTCGACACCGGCAGTGAAGTAAGTCTGCAGGTGGAGCATTTCGTAACCGGCGCGGATCACGCGGTTCAGGCCGGGCTCTTCCAGGCCCAGGGCCTCGAGGAACATGTCTTTCTCTTCACCATCGTCCAGCTCGGCGATTTCCGCTTCGATCTTGTTGCAGACCGGAACGACCATGGCGCCTTCTTCTTCGGCAATGGCCCGGACCACGTCCAGGTGCGGGTTGTTCTCGAAACCGTCTTCAGCGACGTTGGCGATGTACATGACCGGCTTGGTTGTCAGCAGGTGGAAGCCCTTGATCACCAGCTTCTCATCGGTGCTCATGTTCTTCATCAGGCTGCGCGCGGGCTTGCCTTCGGTGAAGTGGGCGATCAACTGCTCCAGCAGGCCCTTCTGGACCACTGCGTCCTTGTCGCCACCCTTGGCGTTGCGAGCGACTTTCTGCAGTTGCTTCTCGCAGCTGTCGAGGTCGGCGAAGATCAGCTCAAGGTCAATGATCTCGATGTCACGCTTGGGGTCGACGCTGTTGGAGACGTGAATGACGTTCTCATCTTCAAAGCAGCGCACCACGTGGGCGATTGCATCGGTTTCACGAATGTTGGCCAGGAACTTGTTACCCAGGCCTTCACCTTTCGAGGCACCGGCGACGAGACCGGCGATGTCGACGAATTCCATGGTGGTCGGCAGGATGCGCTTGGGATTGACGATGGCCGCCAGCGCTTCCAGGCGTGGATCGGGCATCGGCACGATGCCGCTGTTAGGCTCGATGGTGCAGAAGGGGAAGTTTTCGGCCGCGATACCGGACTTGGTCAGGGCGTTGAACAGGGTGGACTTGCCGACGTTAGGCAGGCCGACGATGCCGCAATTGAATCCCATGGTGTTTCCCCTCGGAGTAGAGTCAGGCCTTCTGGCTGTGCAGGTTTTTCATCGCGCGGTTCCATTCACCGGCGAGGATATCCGGCAGCACGCCGAGGGCAAAGTCGATGCTGGCATCGAGTTTTTCCTGTTCGGCGCGAGGCGCACGACCCAGGACAAAATTTGAAACCATGCTGGCAACGCCCGGGTGGCCGATGCCGAGCCGCAGGCGGTGAAAGGTATTCTGATTACCCAGTTGCGCGATGATGTCGCGCAACCCGTTGTGACCGCCATGGCCGCCGCCCTGCTTGAGTTTGGCGACGCCCGGAGGCAGGTCGAGTTCGTCGTGGGCCACCAGGATTTCTTCAGGTTTGATGCGAAAGAAACCGGCCAATGTCGCCACGGCCTGGCCGCTGCGGTTCATGTAGGTGGTGGGAATCAACAGACGAACATCCTGACCCTGGTGTGAGAAACGCCCGGTCAGGCCGAAATATTTGCGATCGGCCGCCAGGCTGACGCCTTGTGCGTGCGCGATGCGCTCAACAAAAAGGGCCCCTGCGTTATGCCGGGTCTGTTCGTATTCAGCGCCTGGATTTCCCAGGCCAACGATCAGTTTAATGGCAGTCACGATAGGGGCCCTTCCTGGAGTGTGGATAACAACGTCGCGCTCAAACGGTGTTGCGACAGTGGGACGAAAATGGCGGATCTACCGTTAAGTAAACTTCGCGTTCTCGCCCGCTGTCTCGCTACGTTCCAGTCCGCGATGTTTCCGGTCACTCCGGCGACAGAGTGAAATTACTCTGCAGCTTCTTCTTCAGTCGCTTCTGGAGCAACACGTGGAGCGTGGACGTTGGCAACAGCCTTGTCATCGCCGTGCGCCAGGGCAACAAACTCAACGCCTTTAGGAGCCTTGAGGTCGGACAGGTGAATGATCGTGCCGATTTCGGCGTCAGCCAGGTCGACTTCGATGAATTCAGGCAGGTCTTTCGGCAGGCAGGAAACTTCCAGCTCGGAAGTTACGTGCGAGATTTCGCCGCCTTTCTTGACCGGAGCAGCTTCGTTGATGAAGTGCACTGGAACAACCGCAGTCAGCTTCTGACCGGCAATAACGCGTACGAAGTCAGCGTGCATCACGTGGCCTTTGGCCGGGTGACGCTGAAGGGCTTTGATCACGACGTTTTGCTTGGTGCCGCCAACGTTCAGCTCGATGATGTGGCTGTAGGCCGCTTCGTTTTCGAGCAGTTTGGCAACTTCTTTGGCCAGCATGCTGATGGACTCAGGGGCTTTGTCGCCACCGTAGACTACAGCTGGAACCAGGCTTGCGAGACGACGCAGGCGGCGGCTCGCACCTTTCCCCAGGTCGGAACGCACTTCAGCATTCAGGGTAAATTCGTTCATGTTGTATCTCCAAAGTAACCACATTCACCCCAGCGCTTGCGACCAGCGCTAAAGGCGATATGGGCAAAAAAGCCCCGCCCCGGCAGGTAATGTCGGGGCGGGGCGCTTTTCGTCAACGAGATGTAATGGAAAGGGCAGGGCCCTTAACGGAACATCGCACTGATCGATTCTTCATTGCTGATGCGGCGAACCGCCTCGGCAACAACCGGTGCGATATCCAGTTGGCGAATACGCGCACAGGCTTGTGCTGCAGCGGACAGCGGGATGGTGTTAGTGACCACCAGCTCGTCCAGCACGGAATTTTCAATGTTTTCGATCGCTCGACCCGACAGCACAGGGTGTGTGCAGTAGGCAAAGACCTTGGCAGCGCCATGCTCTTTCAGGGCCTTGGCCGCGTGGCACAGGGTGCCGGCGGTATCGACCATGTCGTCGACCAGAATACAGGTACGCCCTTCGACGTCGCCGATGATATGCATCACTTCGGAGTGATTGGCTTTCTCACGGCGTTTGTCGATGATACCCAGATCAACGCCCAGGGATTTGGCAACGGCCCGTGCACGCACGACGCCGCCAATGTCCGGGGACACGATCATCAGGTTTTCGAAGCGCTGATCTTCAATGTCATCCACCAGAACCGGGGAGCCGTAGATGTTATCCACGGGAATATCGAAGAAGCCTTGAATCTGGTCAGCATGCAGATCGACCGTGAGCACACGATCGATGCCGACTACGGTAAGCATGTCAGCCACGACTTTCGCGCTGATTGCCACACGTGCGGAACGCGGACGGCGATCCTGACGGGCATAACCAAAGTAAGGAATAACAGCAGTAATACGAGTAGCCGAGGAGCGGCGGAAGGCATCAGCCATCACGACGAGTTCCATCAGGTTATCGTTGGTCGGAGCGCAAGTCGGCTGAATAATGAAGACGTCTTTACCGCGAACGTTTTCATTGATCTCGGCAGTGATTTCGCCGTCGGAGAACTTACCGACAGAAATGTCACCGAGAGGGATATGCAGCTGACGTACAACACGCCGAGCCAGATCGGGGTTAGCGTTCCCCGTAAAGACCATCATCTTGGACACGCGCAGTACCTGAAGGCTGAGGGTATACCTGGATGAGTATAGGAAAATGGCAGGGGCGGCTGGATTCGAACCAACGCATGGCAGGATCAAAACCTGCTGCCTTACCGCTTGGCGACGCCCCTGTATCTGTTGCTTCGAGTGCCCAGCACTCGATTCCGTTAGAGCAGACTTTGCAGCTTGCGATGCAACATCGAAACGTTGCTTCCTTTTGCTACAAACCCTGTAAGGGTCTCTGTCAGAAGGGCCGAGACTTTATCAGCTTCAGCTTTGCTTGGGAAGCCCCCAAACACACAACTTCCAGTTCCGGTGAGTTTTGCTTCGGTAAATTTACCTAACAAATTCAAAGCGTTACGAACATCTGGATAACGCCTTGCTACCACCGGTAAGCAGTCATTTCGACTGTTTCCCTTGGGAACGGGGCGCACTTTAATGGGAGGAGAGTTACGTGTCAACAGTGGATCTGAAAAAATTTCTGCTGTACTTACAGATACTTGCGGCACCAGCACCAAGTACCAAGGTTCCTCGGGCTCTACCGGTGTGAGTTTTTCCCCGACGCCCTCGGCAAAAGCCGCGTGGCCCCGTACGAAAACCGGCACGTCGGCGCCCAGCGTCAGGCCCAATGCGGCCAGGCGATCAGCGTCCCAACCCAGCTGCCACAGGTGGTTGAGCCCCAGCAAAGTCGTTGCCGCGTTTGAGCTGCCGCCGCCGATGCCGCCGCCCATGGGCAGGATTTTTTCGATCCAGATATCAATGCCCAGCGAACACCCGGATTGCTCCTGAAGTTTTTTCGCGGCTTTGACGATCAGGTTGCTGTCGTGAGGAACGCCTTCGAATTCGGTGTGCAGGTGAATCACGCCGTCGTCACGCACGGCAAAGGTGATTTCATCGCCGTAGTCGAGAAACTGAAAAATCGTCTGCAACTCGTGATAGCCGTCCGGGCGACGGCCCAGGATGTGCAACATCAGGTTGAGCTTGGCCGGGGAGGGCAGGGTCAGGCGCGCAGCGGTCATGTCATTGCCCCAGCTTGCGCGGCTGCCATTGCTTGATCACCAGCGTGACGTCCAGGTTGCTGCCGTGCAGTTTGATGCGCTCGGGCAACCAGTAACCGTTTTGCTCGGCGTAGCTCAAGTATTCGATCTGCCAGTCGTCCTGCTCCAGGTTGGACAGGCGACTGTCGGCATCGAGGGTCAGGCGGCTTTTGCTGTCCGGTGCCGGCAGGCCGCGAACCCACCAGGTCAGGTGGGATACGGGCAGCTTCCAGCCCAGTTGTTCTTCCAGCAAGGCTTCCGGCGAGGGTGATTCGTAGCGACCCTGATTGGCCACTTCCAGCGAAACCTGGCCTGGTCGGCCGGTCAGGCGCGCCGCGCCACGACCCAGCGGACCGGACAGGCGAATGTCGTAGTAGTCCTGGCGTTGCAGCCAGAACAGTGTGCCGCTGCCCGAGTCTTTCGGTGCGCGTATGCCGATCTTGCCATCGATCTGCCAGCCGTCGAGACCGCTCAGTTGTTCCTTGTGCTCTCGCCATTGGGCCGTGTTGCCGTGGCCCTGGACGGATTCTCGGGCGCCGAAGCCGGCGCAACCGGCGAGCAGGGCGATAAAGCTGAAAACGATGAAGTGGCGCAAAAGCATAATTTTAAAGGGTCTCTGATCCGGTCAGGCGTTTGATGGTGCTGCGCAGGATGGGGCTGTCGGGCTGTTCCTTGAGGAACTTGCTCCAGATCTGCCGGGCTTCGCGCTGTTTGCCGTTGGCCCACAGGACTTCGCCCAGGTGCGCGGCGACTTCCTGGTCGGGAAAGCGCTCCAGGGCCTGGCGCAGCAGGCGTTCGGCCTCGTCGAGGTTGCCCAGGCGGAAATGCACCCAGCCAAGACTGTCGAGCACCGCCGGGTCTTCCGGGTTGAGCTGGTGCGCCTGTTCGATCAGCACCTTGGCTTCGGCGTATCGGGTGGTGCGATCGGACAAGGTGTAGCCCAGGGCATTGAGGGCCATGGCATTGTCGGGGTCGCGCTGGATGATCAGGCGCAGGTCTTTCTCCATCTGCGCCAGGTCATTGCGTTTCTCCGCCAGCATGGCGCGGGTATACAACAGGTTCAGGTCGTCCGGGTACTGCTTCAACGCCCGATCGAGCACAGTCCAGGCTTTGTCGCCCTGATTATTGGCCGACAGGGTTTCAGCCTCGATCAGATACAACTGGATGCCGTAGTCCGGCTGGGTGTCCCGCTGCACGGCGAGGCGACTCTGGGCCTCGGCCGTTTTGCCGTTGCTCATCAGGATATCGGCCTGGCGCAACTGGGCCGGCAGATAATCGTTGCCTGGGCCGACCTGGGCGTACTCGAGCAGTGCACTCTCGGGATCGTTGCGCTCTTCCGCGATGCGGCCCAGGTTCAAGTGGGCGGAGTCGACATGCGTTCCCCGCGCAATCAGGTCTTCCAGGTGACCCTTGGCTTCTTCCCACGCTTTGGCTTCCAGGCAGACCAACGCCAGGGAATAGCGCAATTCATCGTCTTCAGGGTACTGCTGGACCAGGCTGGAAAACTCCACCTTGGCGTCGTCCATGCGGTCGTTTTCCACCAGCATGCGCGCGTAGGTGAGACGCAGGCGCTTGTCGTCCGGGTATTGCCTGATGGCTTTTTCCAGCAACGGCAGGGCTTCGTCGCCGCGGTTCGCGCCTTGCAGCAAGCGAGCGCGCAGCAGAATCGGCGCCACTTCGCCCGCTTGCGGCGGGTTGTCTTCCAGCAGGGAAAGGGCGCCCTGGATGTCACCATCCTGTTGCAGCAGCAGGGCCTTGCCGAAAATCAGCTGACCGTTATCGGGATGGCGCTGCAGCAGTCGGTCGAAGCTTTTAGTCAGGCCGTCGCGGGTTTCCTGGTCGGTATCGGCTGCTGATAGCGCAAGGAAGTCGAAATGGGTTTCGCCCTTGCCCAGCAGGACTTTCTCCATATACACCATGGAGTCGTCGTAGCGTCCGGCCCGGGCCAGTTGCACGGCGGCGGCGCGTTGCGCTTCGAGGTCTTGCGGTGCGTTTTTGGCCCAGATCAGTGCGGTATCCAGGGCGGGCTGGTCGGCACCCAGGTATTCGGCAATGCGAAACGCCCGCTCGGAGATGCCCGGGTCCTGTGTGTTGATGGCCTGGGTGACGTAGTTGTCCAGCGCAATGTCGAAGCGATTGCGCTGGCCTGCCAGTTCGGCGCTCAACAGGCTGAAAATGGTTTCTTCGCTGAATGAGCTATAGACCTTGGGCTTTTCAGGGGCCTGGGTGCTGTCTTCGACCGGCGGCGTACCGTCTGTCGACACGGGAGCCATGGACTGACAGCCGCCGAGCAAGGCAAAAGCGAGGAGCAACGCGGAAGATCTATTCATATAGGAAAAGGACGACTAACCTGCGGTCGGATCATCATGACACAGCCTTCGGTCAAACATAACCGGCCCGTCGATTTACGGCACGGGGCAGGGCGATAGATATCGAGTGGTTGTTCTGAATCTGGCGAAGTAGGACAATTGCCGGCTTCACGTCACTATCAGCGACCTTGAATGGCCTTCCTTGCACTTGGTATTAACCACAAGACTGCTTCCGTAGACGTCCGCGAGCGCGTGGCCTTTACGCCTGAGCAACTGGTTGAGGCCCTGCAGCAGCTTTGCCGACTCACCGAGAGCCGCGAGGCTGCCATCCTCTCCACCTGCAATCGCAGCGAGCTTTATATAGAGCAGGATCACATTTCGGCCGATACCGTGCTGCGCTGGCTGGCCGAATATCACGATCTGAGTCTTGAAGAGCTGCGCGCCAGTGCCTATGTGCATGAAGACGATGCGGCCGTTCGTCACATGATGCGAGTTGCCTCCGGGCTCGATTCGCTGGTGCTGGGCGAACCGCAGATTCTCGGCCAGATGAAGTCGGCCTATGCCGTGGCCCGTGAGGCCGGCACGGTCGGGCCTCTGCTGGGGCGCTTGTTCCAGGCCACGTTCAATGCCGCCAAACAGGTGCGCACCGACACGGCCATCGGCGAAAACCCGGTGTCCGTGGCATTTGCCGCGGTCAGCCTGGCGAAACAGATTTTCAGCGATCTGCAACGCAGCCAGGCGCTGCTGATCGGCGCGGGGGAGACCATCACCCTGGTCGCGCGCCATCTGCACGACCTGGGGGTCAAGCGTATCGTGGTTGCCAACCGTACCCTGGAGCGCGCCAGTACCCTGGCCGAGCAGTTCGGCGCCCATGCTGTGCTGCTGTCGGACATCCCGGCCGAGCTGGTGCACAGTGACATCGTCATCAGCTCCACCGCCAGCCAGTTGCCGATCCTGGGCAAAGGCGCGGTGGAAAGCGCCCTGAAACTGCGCAAGCACAAGCCGATTTTCATGGTGGATATTGCCGTTCCCCGGGACATCGAGCCGGAAGTGGGCGAGCTCGACGACGTTTATCTGTACAGCGTCGACGACCTGCACGAAGTGGTCGCCGAGAACCTCAAGAGCCGGCAAGGGGCGGCCCAGGCGGCCGAAGAAATGATCACCATTGGCGCCGAGGACTTCATGGTCCGCCTGCGCGAGCTGGCGGCGGTGGATGTGCTCAAGGCTTATCGTCAGCAGAGCGAACGCCTGCGCGACGAAGAGCTGCAAAAGGCCCAGCGCCTGCTGGCCAACGGTGGCAGCGCCGAAGAGGTGCTGGTGCAACTGGCTCGCGGCCTGACCAATAAATTGCTTCACGCGCCCAGTGTCCAGCTCAAGAAGCTGACCGCCGAAGGCCGCCTCGATGCGTTGGCCATGGCCCAGGAACTCTTTGCCCTCGGTGAGGGTTCACCGGATAGTTTTTCGGATAAAAAATCGCAATGAAAGCGTCACTGCTCAATAAGCTGGACATTCTCCAGGACCGTTTCGAGGAACTGACCGCCCTGCTGGGCGATGGTGAAGTCATTTCCGACCAGAACAAGTTTCGCACGTATTCCAAGGAATACGCCGAAGTCGAGCCGATCGTCGCCACCTATAAACAGTTGCTCAAAGTGCAGGGCGACCTTGAAGGCGCCCAGGCGTTGCTCAAGGACAGCGATCCGGACATGCGCGAAATGGCGGTCGAGGAAGTCCGTGAAGCCAAGGAGCAGTTGCTCGAGCTTGAAAGCAACCTGCAACGCATGTTGTTGCCCAAGGATCCGAATGACGGTCGCAATGTGTTTCTCGAGATCCGTGCCGGCACCGGCGGCGACGAAGCGGCGATATTCTCCGGGGACCTGTTCCGCATGTATTCGCGTTACGCCGAGCGTCGCGGCTGGCGGGTGGAGATCCTCTCGGAGAACGAAGGCGAACACGGTGGCTATAAAGAGGTCATCGCCCGGGTCGAAGGTGACAACGTCTACGGCAAGCTGAAATTCGAATCCGGCGCCCACCGCGTGCAGCGTGTCCCGGCCACCGAATCCCAGGGGCGTATCCACACTTCGGCCTGTACCGTGGCGGTTTTGCCCGAGCCGGACGAGCAGGAAGCCATCGAGATCAACCCGGCGGACCTGCGGGTCGACACCTACCGCTCCTCGGGGGCGGGCGGTCAGCACGTCAACAAGACCGATTCGGCGATCCGTATCACTCACCTGCCTTCGGGCATTGTGGTCGAGTGCCAGGAGGAGCGTTCCCAGCACAAGAACCGTGCGCGTTGCCATGTCGTGGTTGTCGGCCAAGCTCAACGATCAACAGACCAGTGCTGCGGCCAACGCCATCGCCAGCGAACGCAAGCTGTTGGTGGGCTCTGGAGATCGCTCGGAGCGGATTCGTACCTACAACTTTGCCCAGGGGCGGGTCACCGACCATCGAGTCAACCTGACGTTGTATTCGCTCGACGAAATTCTCGCCGGCGGCGTCGATGCAGTGATCGAACCGTTGCTGGCCGAATACCAGGCCGACCAGTTGGCCGCGATTGGCGAGTAAGCACAGGTGAACATATGACCATCATCGCCAGTTTGTTACGCGCCGCCGAGCTGCCGGATTCGCCCACGTCCCGACTGGATGCCGAATTGCTGCTGGCCGCGGCACTGGGCAAGTCCCGCAGCTTCCTGCACACCTGGCCCGAGCGAATCGTGCCAAGCGAAGCGGCGCTGTTGTTCTCTGAATACCTGCGCCGCCGTCGTTCTGGCGAGCCAGTGGCTTATATCCTCGGGCAGCAAGGCTTCTGGAACCTGGACCTGGAAGTGGCGCCCCACACCTTGATTCCGCGTCCCGACACCGAACTGCTGGTGGAAACCGCGCTGGCCTTGCTGCCGGCCGCACCGGCGAGGGTTCTGGATCTGGGCACCGGCAGCGGCGCGATTGCCCTGGCATTGGCCAGCGAGCGCCCGGCCTGGACAGTCACCGCGGTCGACCGTGTGCTGGAGGCGGTGGCCCTGGCCGAACGCAATCGCCAGTGCCTGGACCTGCGCAACGTCACGGTGCTGAGCAGCCACTGGTTCAGCGCTTTGGACGGTGAGCGTTTTGAGCTGATCATCAGCAACCCACCTTATATAGCTGCCACCGATCCTCACTTGGCGGAGGGCGACGTGCGGTTCGAGCCGGCCAGTGCCCTGGTGGCAGGGCACGACGGACTTGATGATTTGCGCACAATCATCGCCCAGGCCCCCGATCATCTTGGAGCGGGTGGCTGGTTGATGCTCGAGCACGGTTACGATCAGGCTGACGCGGTGCGTGATCTTCTGCAAACCCAAGGGTTTACTGAAGTCCACAGTCGCAAGGACCTGGGCGGGCATGAGCGCATCAGCCTGGGGCGCCTGCCGTGCTGAACGATCAGGAGCTGTTGCGCTATAGCCGGCAGATTCTGTTGCAGCACGTCGACATCGACGGGCAACTGCGACTCAAGCACAGCCGCGTATTGATCGTCGGCCTCGGCGGACTCGGCGCTCCGGTGGCGTTGTACCTGGCCGCTGCTGGCGTCGGTGAGTTGCACCTGGCGGATTTTGACACGGTCGACCTGACCAACCTGCAACGCCAGATCATCCACGACACCGACAGTGTGGGCCTGAGCAAGGTCGATTCGGCGATGCGTCGCCTGACGGCGCTCAACCCTGAAATCAGCCTGGTGCCTCACCCACAGGCCATGGACGAAGACAGCCTGTCTGCTGCCGTCGCGGCGGTGGATGTGGTGCTGGACTGTTCCGACAATTTCTCCACCCGCGAAGCGGTGAATGCGGCGTGTGTCGCAGCAGGCAAACCGCTGGTCAGCGGTGCGGCGATTCGTCTGGAAGGGCAGTTGTCGGTGTTTGATCCACGCCGCCCGGAAAGCCCCTGCTATCACTGCCTCTACGGCCACGGCAGTGAAGCCGAGTTGACCTGCAGCGAAGCCGGTGTGCTCGGGCCGCTGGTGGGGTTGGTAGGCAGTCTGCAAGCCCTTGAAGCCTTGAAACTGTTGGCCGGCTTCGGCGAGCCACTGGTGGGGCGCCTGCTGTTGATCGACGCCTTGGGCAGCCGTTTTCGTGAGCTGAGGGTCAAGCGTGATCCGGGGTGCAGCGTCTGCGGTGGCAGCCAGCATGAGTGAAGCGCCGGTCGGTGTGTTCGATTCGGGTGTCGGCGGGCTGTCGGTGCTGGGGGAGATTCGTCGGCTGTTGCCCAATGAGTCACTGCTCTACGTTGCAGACTGTGGGCATATTCCCTACGGCGAGAAAACCCCGGAATTCATCCGGCAGCGCTGCGCAATCATCGCCAACTTTCTCCATCACCAGGGCGCCAAGGCGCTGGTGGTGGCTTGCAATACCGCGACGGTTGCCGGGGTCGCCGATTTGCGTCGTGATTATCCCCACTGGCCCATTGTCGGCATGGAGCCGGCGGTCAAACCGGCGGCGGCTGCCACTCGAAGTGGCATTGTCGGTGTGCTGGCAACCACTGGCACATTACAAAGCGCCAAATTCGCCGCGTTACTTGATCGGTTCGCCACCGATGTGCAGGTGATCACCCAGCCATGCCCCGGGCTGGTAGAGCTGATTGAAGCAGGCGATCTCCAGAGCCCGGCTTTGCGTCAATTGCTGCAGGGCTATGTCGAACCTTTGCTGGCCGCCGGCTGCGACACGCTGATCCTGGGTTGCACGCACTATCCCTTCCTCAAGCCATTGCTCAAGCACATGGTCCCCGCGCACATCAGCCTGATCGACACGGGGGCCGCCGTTGCCCGGCAACTTCAGCGCCTGCTCGCTGAACGCGGCCTCCTGGCCGCCGGTCCCGCCAGCGAAACGCGATTCTGGAGTAGCGCAGATCCGATACATTTAAGAAAAATCCTACCAACGCTATGGAATTCGTCCGGCGTTGTGCGAAGCTTCAGTCTGTAAAAAAACCTGAAAAATACCTAAATCAGGCTGAACTTCTGTTTTAACGCGGATTTCTATAGCTTTGTCTGTTTGTAACAAAACTAACTAAGTCTGTTCGGAAAAGGATGTTTCTAATGAAGCGTTTATTCTGCTTGGCCGCACTTGCGGCTGCATTGTTGGGGCACACTTACTCCGCACAAGCGGCAGGTGTGGAGTTTGGGGTGGGCCAGACCGGCGAGTCGACCATGACTTACCGCTTGGGCATGCAGTTCGATTGGGACAAGAGCTGGTTGCAGAGTGATGTCGGTCGCCTGACCGGCTATTGGAGCGGCGCATACACGTATTGGGAGGGGGATGAGGCCTCCAGCAACCATAGCCTGTCGTTCTCGCCTGTCTTTGTGTATGAGTTTGCCGGTCAAAACGTAAAACCCTACATCGAGGCGGGTATCGGTGTTGCGTTGTTTGAAAATACCCAAGTGGAAAACAACCAGCTCGGTACGGCTTTTCAGTTCGAGGACCGCATTGGTTTCGGCCTGCGCTTCAACGGTGGACATGAAGTGGGTATTCGCGCCACTCATTACTCCAACGCCGGCATCAAGTCGACCAACGACGGTGTCGAAAGTTACGCCTTGCACTACACGATGCCGCTGTAACCCAAACCCGTGGGAGCGAGCCTGCTCGCGATAGCGAAGTATCAGACAACCTCATATTGACTGGTCTACCGCTATCGCGAGCAGGCTCGCTCCCACGGGCTACCGATATGCAGTCGCAATCCCTTTGCGTTCTTCAATACATTCCGGCGCGCCCATCTCGAACTCGCGGCAGATCAGTGGGCGTTTTTCGTAGATCGTGCACATCATGCTGTCGCGATCCAGCGCCGCGCACCAACCGTCATCGAGCCGCAACATCACTTCTCCACCCCATTCGTCCGTGTCGATAAAGCGTTCGGGCACGCCAGTGTCAGTGATCAGCATCACTTCCAGTTGGCAACAGCACGCCGCGCACGTCGAACAAGTGACGGCAGGCTGGGGGATCTGATGGACAGGGATGGTTTTCATGGCGCGCAGTGTAAGGCAACCGCGCCCCTCAGGGTTGGCCCTTGATCGGGCACCCATTCCCCGCTTTATCTGAGTTGACGTCAGTGAGCATCGATTCGGTCGATGAAGGTAGCGGCCAGAGTACGGTCATGGACGAAACGGGGAGCGCCACTTCATGGGGGCGCTCGGCCAGTTGTTTCAGCACGTGATGTGCCGCCGTTTCGGCCGTCCACTGGACTGGGGCCGGAAAACAGTCGTCGAGACTGAGCGAAGGGCTGTCGAAGCCCGGATGAACCAGCGTCACGTCGATGCCCTCGGCCACCAGTTCGACGCGAGCCGACTCAAACAGAAAACGCATGCCTTTGCCGTCGGCCTCGCTATATGACGGTGGCAGGTAAGTCGCCGGGCTGGCGATGCCCACCAGATGGGACCGGTTGCCTGCACGCAGCAATGGCAGGGCAGTGTGAATGCAGAAGCTGGCCGCTATCAGATTGCTGCGCACAATGTGTTCGATGATCAAAGGATCGGCGGGTTGGCCGTCGATGTATTCGGCAGTTCCTGCATTGAGAATCACGGTGTCCAGCGAGCCCCACTGCCGGGCAATCTGTTCGCCGATCTCGCGCACGGTCTGGCTGTCGGTCAAGTTGCCGGGCACCGCCAGTACTTGTCCCGGATAACGTGCCGAAAGGTCTTCACTCGAGCGCGACGAGCGCGAGCTAACGGCCAGGTGCGCGCCGGTTTTGAGTATCGCTTCGGCCAACGAAACACCGATTCCGTTGCCCGCACCGGTCAGCCAATATCGCTTTCGAGTTTCTAGGCCCATTCCATACTTCCTTCGACCGAGCAGAGTGCGCAAGTTTGATGTAAGACTGTATGGCCGCAGGGTTGAAATTGCATCTTACGGTCAGTTTTTTTCTGTTCGCTGAGCGCCCGGTTTCTTGATTTTTCACTTATCGAGTTGGCAGGTTTCTGAACGCCTGCAATGCACGAGCCCGGGACTGACTCAGGTCGACAATCGCAGGAGGATAATCCGTCACGCCAAACAATCGGCCCTGCATGTTTGGATTATGGACCTGTTGCTTATCGAGATCGTTCAGTTCAGGTAACCAGCGTTTGATGAACAATCCTTCACGGTCGAATTTTTCCGATTGACTCAAGGGGTTGAAGATCCGGAACCAGGGCGCAGCATCCGTCCCGGTCGAGGCGCTCCACTGCCAGCCGCCGTTGTTGGCGGCCAGGTCGCCGTCGATCAGGTGTTGCATGAAAAAGCGCTCACCCTCGCGCCAGTCGATCAGCAGGTTCTTGGTCAGAAACATCGCCACCACCATCCGCAAACGGTTGTGCATCCACCCGGTTTCCAGCAACTGGCGCATGGCCGCGTCGATGATCGGCAAGCCAGTGCGTGCCTGTTTCCAGGCCTCCAGCTCTTCAGGGGCGTTGCGCCAGGCCAGCGCTTCGGTTTCCGGACGGAACGCGCGATGGCGAGACACCCGTGGATAGCCCACTAGAATGTGTTTATAGAACTCACGCCAGAGCAATTCATTGATCCATGTCACAACACCGACATTTCCGCTCTCGAATTCACCCTGGTTGGCCTGCAGCGCCGCATGCAGGCATTGGCGTGGCGAGATCACACCCGCCACCAGGTACGCCGAGAGCTGGCTGGTGCCTGGCCTGGCGGGGAAGTCCCGTTCGCTCTGGTAATAATCGAGGTGTTGCTCAGCGAAGGTGTCCAGACGCCGCCGGGCTTCGTTTTCACCGGCTGGCCAGAGGGCGCGCAGCGTTTCACTCGCAGGCGAGAAGCCTTCGACTTGCGTGGGCACCGGGTCGCTGACAATGCCGGTGGGTGCCTGCCGGGCCGGTTTGGCGACCAGGCTTGGCAGCGAAAAGTGCAGGCGGCTGTAACAGACCTTGCGGAACTGGCTGAACACCTGGAAATAGGTGCCGGTCTTGGTCAGCACACTGCCGGGCTTGAACAGCAACTGGTCGAGGTGGCTGTGAAATTCGATGCCCTGGCCCTGCAACGTTCGGGCAACTTCGGCATCTCGGTGGGTTTCGTTCAAGCCGTATTCTTCATTGACATGGACGGCGTCGATTGCCAGTTCGTGGCACAGCGAGAGCAGAATCTGCGGTGCCTGATCCCAGCGTGCAGCGTGGCGGATCAGCAGCGGGATGTTCAACGCCTCCAGGGCAGTGCTCAACGAGGCGAGGTTACGCAGCCAAAAGTCGATCTTGCACGGTGCATCGTCATGCGCGCGCCATTGTTCCGGGCTCGGCAGGTACACCGCCACACAAGGTCCCCGGGCTGCTGCGGTGGCGAGGGCGGTGTTGTCGTGCAGGCGCAGGTCGCTGCGCAGCCAGATCAGTTGCGTGGGGTTTTTCATTCAAATAAGTGCTCTGCGACTCAGTTCGCGGTAAGCCGATAACGGATCTTCGGCCCACGTAAGGTTGTCGGTCGAAATGCCTGTGGATAACCGGGCGTGATGGATCGATGCGGCCGGGCCGGCGATGATGATCGGGCAATCCACCCCACTGATCAGCTTGGGCAGTTGGGACAGGTTCAGCGCGTTGCTGGAGTACAGCAGCACTCCACGGGCTTTGAGGCGTTCGACGGCCAAGGCCAGTTCGCCTGCGGGTATCGGCCCATCGAACACTTCCACGGGGCAATCGGCGCTGCTGGCCAGCCAGGCGCTAAGCCACAATTGGGGCTCCAGGGGCAGGTCCGAATGGTTGACCAGCAGCAATGGCGCACCGCGCAACTGACGATTGTTGTGGTAGATCCGACTGCCGAATTTGCTGCGCAGCCAGGAGTACAGAAACACCCGCTCCAACTGCGCACCGAACTGGCCTTGCCAGCGCAATTGCAGTTCGGCCAGCAAAGGCAACAACAACTGCTCGCACACCGTCCAGGGCGGATAAAGCGCCATAGCCTGGTTGACCAGATCATCGACCTGACGCTCGGCCAGTTGCGTGACCGCCAGCACCAGGGCGTGGCGCTGACGCTGCCAGTCGTTTTCCAACGGTTCACTGGGCGGCTGCGGTGTGTCGAGCAGCGGTTTTATCTTGCTCACCGCCACCCCCCGATCGATCCAGGTGAGGATGCTCAAGATACGTTGCACATGATCGGCATTGAACAGTCGGTGACCCTTGGGGGTGCGGTGCGGCACGATCAGGCCATAACGGCGCTCCCAGGCTCTTAGCGTGACGGCATTGACCCCGGTTTGGCGGGCGACTTCGCGTATGGGCAGCCAGCCCTGTGCCAGGGCTTTGGCGAAGTCGGCCCCCAGGTCTTCGCTGGCGCTGGAATCAGGTTCGCTTTTCATCAAATGGCATTTCGCAGACTGAGGTTTTCCGGGTGTGGTTGCAGGTAGACCTGCTGCGCCAGATAGGGATCGGGATGCAGGCGCAAGTGATGCTTGAGCAAGGTCAGCGGAACTACCAGGGGGACGATGCCGAGGCGGTATTGCCCGATGAGGTGTTGCACTTCCTGCTTGTCTTCGGCGTTGATGGCGCGTTTGAGGTAACCGCTCAGGTGTTGCAGCACATTGGTGTGAGTGCGGCGGGTGGCGCATTTCTTCAAAGCAGCCATCAAGGCGCTGAAGTAGCGTGCGCCCAGCTCGTCAGGATCGGCCTTGCCCATGTTGCCCAACAGATTGCCCAAGGCCTTGTATTGCACCGGGTTATGGGCCATCAACAGATATTTGTAGCGCGAGTGAAAGTGGATCAGTTCACGGCGTGTCAGGCCTTTGCGGCGCAGCGGTTGCCAGGCCGCGTAGGCAAATACCCGGGTCAGGAAATTTTCCCGCAGCACCGGGTCGTTCAGGCGACCGTCTTCCTCCACCGGCAAGTCGGGGTGGCGCTCGCAAAACGCCTGGGCATAGATGCCGCGTCCGCCGCCGTCCTGTGGCACGCTGTTGTGATCGTAGACCTTGACCCGCTCCAGTCCGCAGGACGGCGACTTCTGCATGAAGATGTAGCCGCAGATGTCATCCAGTTCCTCGGCCATCTGCTCTCCGTAAGCGGCCAATGGCCGGGTTACATTGAGGTCGTGCCTGACCGTACCAACCGCGTCGGGCCGTTCGGGATTACCCACCAGCCGGATCGGCTCGCGAGGGATGCCCAGGCCAATGGCGACTTCAGGGCAGACCGGCACGAAGTCGAAGTAGTCGACCAAGGTACGGCTGCATAGCTGCGATTGCTTGTGTCCGCCGTTGAAGCGAACTTCAGCGCCCATCAGGCAGGCGCTGATAGCGATTTTCGGTTTGACGACGGCATCATGGGGCATGGGCGACCTCTGATTTCAAATCTTGTACAAAATAACATTTGTGTACAATATTTTCATCATAGATCCGAACGCGCACAAGTCAACCGCTTTTGCATGTGGGGGCGATGTGGTTTTTGCGCAGACGGGCTGCTGCCTGTTTCGACAGCAGCGGGTGACCTAGGCTGGCGCGTTCTATTGCAGGCTGGCGTGCAGACGGCGTGCGGCTTCCTGACCGCTTAGCCAAGCACCTTCGACACGACCGGACAGGCACCAGTCGCCACAGACATACATACCCAGGTCGGCATCGGCCAAGGCGCCCCATTCATGGTTGCCGGCGGGGCGCGCGTAAAGCCAGCGATGGGCCACGCTGAAGCTGGGCGCAGGCATTGCACTGTGCAGCAACTCGGCGAACGCGCCGTGCAGGTGTTCGATCACCGCTTCCTTGGCCATGTCGATGTGTTGGCGACTCCAGTCGCTGGTGGCGTGCAGCACCCAGGTGTCGAGCGTGCTGTCGCGCCCCGGTTTGCTGCGGTTGCGAGCCAGCCAGTCGAGGGGGCTGTCCTGGACGAAGCAGCCTTCCATGGAGGTATCCAGCGGAGTTTCGAAGGCCAGGGCCACGGCCCAGGTGGGGTCCATCTTCACGCCCGCCGCCACTGCGGCCAGCTTTGGCACGGCCGCCAGCAATGCCGTGGCCTGGGGCGCGGGCGTGGCAATCACCACCTGGCCGAAGGGGCCGTGGGTGAAGCCTTCCGCGTCCTGCAAGTGCCAATGTTCCTGACCGCGGTACACCTCGGTGATGCGGCAGGAGAACTGCACCTGCAACTCGCCAAGCAAGGCGCGGGTGATGGCGCTCATGCGCGGAGTGCCGACCCAGCGGGTCTGCTCATCCGGCGACGGGCTCAGTTGCCCATCCTTGAAATGATAAAGCTGAGGTGTCCATTCCGCCGCCCAGCCCTGGGCTTGCCAACGCTGGACTTCCATCACGAAGCGGCGATCGCGGGCGGTGAAATACTGTGCGCCCATGTCCAGTGCGCCGGCATCACTGCGCTTGCTGGACATGCGTCCGCCACTGCCATGGCTTTTATCGAAGAGTTGAACGACATGCCCGACCTCCGTCAGGGCCTGGGCGGCTGAAAGTCCGGCGATGCCGGTGCCGATGATTGCGATAGGTACAGTCATGAGGGCCTCGTTTACCTTTCTGTACAGACTACGCCGTCGTTTAAACCTGTACAATTGGGGTTTTTGGTATAAGTTTTACCGTTCGCGTTTTGACAGGGTGACCTATTGTTAAACACAGACCCTGCCTGATACGAAAAATCCCTGCTTATAAAAATAGACTAATGGGCTGGGTAAAACGCGATGCGAGGAACACTTCATGCACATATTGCTGACCGGCGGTACTGGTTTGATCGGACGTCAGCTCTGCCGCCACTGGTTGGCGCAGGGCCATCGCTTGACGGTGTGGAGTCGTCGCCCCGAAGACGTGGCGAAGATCTGCGGCGCGCAAGTGCGGGGTGTCGCCCGGCTCGAGGAGATTGCCGAGCCCGTGGATGCGGTGGTCAACCTCGCGGGGGCACCGATTGCGGATCGACCCTGGAGCCATAAACGCAAGAAGTTGTTGTGGAGCAGTCGCATCACCCTGACAGAAGCGTTGTTGGCTTGGCTGGAGCGTAGCGAACACAAACCCGGGGTATTGATTTCCGGTTCCGCGGTGGGGTGGTACGGCGACGGCGGCGAGCGTGAGCTGACCGAGGACTCGGGACCGGTGAGCGAGGACTTCGCCAGCCAGTTGTGCATCGCCTGGGAGGAAACCGCGCAGCGCGCCGAGGCCATGGGCATACGGGTGGTACTGGTTCGCACCGGTCTGGTCCTGTCGGCCGAGGGCGGCTTTTTGTCGCGGCTGCTGCTGCCGTTCAAACTGGGGTTGGGCGGGCGTATTGGCAATGGCCGGCAGTGGATGCCGTGGATTCACATTGCCGATCAAATCGCTCTGATTGATTTTCTTCTGCACCGCGATGAGGCCAGCGGTCCTTATAATGCCTGCGCGCCGAACCCGGTGCGCAACCGCGATTTTGCCAAGGCCCTGGGGCACGTGCTGCATCGGCCGGCCGTGGTGCCGATGCCGGAACTGGCGCTGAAGGTCGCATTGGGAGAATTGTCATTGCTGTTGCTGGGCGGCCAGCGCGCAACGCCGGCCCGATTGCAGGCGGCGGGTTTCACTTTCCGGTTCACTGATTTGCATGCGGCTCTCGACGATTTGTCGGACCGCCTTTGAAATAGGACGTTGCATGACCGATCACGCGTTGCTTCTGGTGAATCTGGGTTCGCCTGCTTCTACTTCGGTGGCCGATGTGCGCCGCTACCTCAATCAGTTTTTGATGGATCCCTACGTCATCGACCTGCCGTGGCCGGTGCGGCGCTTGCTGGTGTCGCTGATCCTGATCAAGCGCCCCGAGCAATCGGCCCATGCCTATGCGTCGATCTGGTGGGACGAGGGCTCGCCGCTGGTGGTGCTCAGCCGTCGCTTGCAACAAGCCATGACTGCGCAATGGACCCAGGGGCCGGTTGAGTTGGCGATGCGTTATGGCGAGCCGTCCATTGAGTCGACCCTGGTGCGCCTGACAAGCCAGGGCCACAAGAAGATCACGCTGGCGCCGTTGTATCCGCAATTTGCCGACAGCACAGTCACCACGGTGATCGAAGAAGCCAAGCGGGTGGTGCGCGAGAAGAAGCTCGATGTGCAGTTCTCGATTCTCCAGCCGTTCTACGATCAGCCGGAATACCTCGACGCCCTGGTTGCCAGCGCCAAGCCATATCTGATGCAGGATTACGACCACCTGCTGTTGAGCTTCCATGGTTTGCCCGAGCGGCACCTGACCAAGCTCGACCCCACGGGTTTCCATTGCTTCAAGGACGCCGACTGCTGCAAAAATGCGCCGCCTGAGGTCATGGCTACGTGTTACCGCGCGCAATGCATTCGCACCGCCGACCTGTTCGCCCAGCGCATGGGGCTCAAGGATGGCCAATGGTCGGTGTCGTTCCAGTCGCGACTGGGGCGTGCCAAGTGGATCGAACCCTACACCGAAGCGCGCCTGGATGAACTGGCTAAAAGTGGCGTGAAAAAAGTGTTGGTGATGTGCCCGGCGTTTGTGGCCGACTGCATCGAAACCCTGGAAGAAATCGGTGATCGCGGGCGCGAGCAATTTCGTGAGGCGGGCGGGGAGGAGTTGGTGCTGGTGCCGTGTCTCAATGATGATGTGCAATGGGCGCAGGCGTTGAGCACCCTGTGCGAGCGGGCACCGATCGCTTTGTAAAAATCAAGGGCCCAATCGCGAGCAGGCTCGCTCCCACAATGGATCTCGAGTGTTCAAAGATCCGCTGATGTGGGAGCGAGCCTGCTCGCGATAGCTATCTGACTGGCAGCACAAAACTTCAAGCTTGAGTCAGATCAGCGGCTCATCCGCCTTCTTCTGCTTCCAGCCGTCATTGCCCGGCAGGATCAGGTTCAGGGCGATCGCCACTACCGCGCACAATGCGATGCCTTTGAGGCCGAAGTCGTCCGGGCCGGTGCCGGTGCCTACCAGCACACCGCCGATACCAAACACCAGCGTCACCGAAACGATCACCAGGTTGCGCGCTTCGCTCAGGTCGATCTTGTGGCGGATCAGCGTGTTCATGCCCACCGCCGCGATCGAACCGAACAACAGGCACAGGATCCCGCCCATCACCGGCACCGGGATGCTTTGCAGCAGCGCGCCGAACTTGCCGATGAACGCCAGGCTGATGGCGAAGATCGCCGCCCAGGTCATGATTTTCGGGTTGTAGTTTTTAGTCAGCATCACCGCACCAGTGACTTCGGCGTAGGTGGTGTTGGGCGGGCCGCCGAACAGGCCGGCTGCCGTGGTGGCGATGCCATCGCCGAGCAGGGTGCGGTGCAGGCCGGGTTTTTTCAGGTAGTCGCGACCGGTCACGCTGCCCACCGCGATGACCCCACCGATGTGCTCGATGGCTGGCGCCAAAGCCACCGGCACGATGAACAGGATCGCTTGCCAGTTGAACTCCGGCGCGGTGAAATTCGGCAGGGCGAACCATGGCGCGGCGGCGATTTTGGCGGTGTCCACTACACCAAAATAAAACGCCATGGCAAAGCCCACCAGCACGCCGGAAATGATCGGCACCAGGCGGAAAATGCCTTTGCCGAACACCGCGACGATCAGGGTGGTGAGCAGCGCCGGCATCGAGATCAGCATCGCCGTCTGGTAGGCAATCAGCTCGGTGCCGTCGCCGGCCTTGCCCATGGCCATGTTGGCGGCAATCGGTGCCATGGCCAGGCCGATGGAAATGATCACCGGCCCAATCACCACCGGCGGCAGCAAGCGGTCGATAAATCCGGTGCCCTTGACCTTCACCGCCAGGCCCAGGAAGGTGTAGACGAAACCGGCCGCCATCACCCCGCCCATGGTCGCGGCCAGGCCGAACTGGCCCTTGGCGAGAATGATCGGGGTGATGAAGGCAAAGCTCGATGCCAGAAACACCGGCACCTGACGCCCGGTGACGATCTGGAACAGGATTGTTCCCAGGCCTGCGGTGAACAGCGCTACGTTCGGGTCCAGCCCGGTGATCAGCGGCATCAGTACCAGCGCGCCGAAGGCGACGAACAGCATCTGCGCGCCAGACAATACCTGGCGCCAGAGCGGATCGTTGAACTCATCCTGCATGCTCAAGCGTCCTTCTGCTTGGTACCGAAGATCTTGTCGCCGGCATCGCCCAGGCCCGGGATGATGTAGCCATGTTCGTTGAGTTTCTGGTCGATGGAAGCGGTGTAGATGGTGACGTCGGGGTGAGCGTCTTCCACGGCCTTGATGCCTTCGGGGGCCGCCACCAGCACCATGGCGCGGATGTCACGGCAACCGGCTTTTTTCAGCAGGTCGATGGTGGCGACCATGGAGCTGCCGGTGGCGAGCATCGGATCGATGATCATTGCCAGGCGCTCGTCGATTTCCGGCACCAGTTTTTCCAGGTAGGTGTGAGCCTGCAGGGTCTGCTCGTTGCGGGCCACGCCCACGGCGCTGACTTTGGCGCCCGGGATCAGGCTCAGCACGCCTTCGAGCATGCCGATGCCGGCACGCAGGATCGGCACCACGGTGATTTTCTTGCCGGCGATTTTTTCCACCTGGACCGTACCGGCCCAACCGTCGATTTCATAGGACTCCAGCGGCAGGTCCTTGGTGGCTTCATAGGTGAGCAGTGCACCGACTTCCTGGGCAAGTTCGCGGAAGTTCTTCGTGCTAATGTCGGCGCGGCGCATCAGGCCGAGTTTATGTCTGATCAGCGGGTGGCGGATCTCGAGGATGGGCATGGGGAAAGCTCCGGCGGCGGGCAAAAAAACCGGCCTAGATTAATCTATCCGAGGGTGTTGTCCTATAGACAATACAGAACGTTAGTCCACAAACGCTTGATCTGGCCGGGCGGGATGCGTACCTTTGCCCGCTTTTCCGAACCCGTCCCTCCCCCAACCTCCCCTGGAGAGCGCCATGTCCGCTGATCTCGAGCATATCCGTCAAATCATGCGAGAGGCTGACTGCCTGTACACCGAAGCCGAAGTCGAAGCGGCCATCGCCCGTGTCGGCGCGCAAATCAACGACCAGTTGGCCGATTCCAACCCGGTGGTGTTCTGCGTCATGAACGGTGGGCTGATTTTCTCCGGCAAACTGCTGACCTACCTGAACTTCCCGCTGGAAGCGTCCTATCTGCACGCCACCCGTTACCGCAACGAAACCAGCGGTGGCGACCTGTTCTGGAAAGCCAAGCCGGAAGTTTCGTTCATCGACCGTGACGTGCTGATCATCGACGACATCCTCGACGAAGGTCACACCCTGGGCGCCATCATCGACTTCTGCAAACACGCCGGTGCCCGCGCCGTGCACACCGCCGTGCTGATCGACAAGGACCATGACCGCAAGGCTCGTCCGGACCTGAAAGCCGATTTCGTCGGCCTGCCGTGCATTGACCGCTACATCTTCGGCTACGGCATGGACTACAAAGGTTACTGGCGCAATGCCAACGGTATTTTCGCCGTCAAAGGAATGTAATCGATGAACCGGCCGGGCTTTCTGGATCAAGCGCTGTTCAACGAACTGGCCGAGAAAGCCACGGCCAGTCCTCGCGGGCGCCAACACCACAATTTTCATCAGATGGACGAGCCTTGCCATCGCATGGCGGTTGGCTTGCAGCCGTCCACTTACATCCCGCCGCATCGCCACCTGAGCGCCGACAAGGCTGAAACCCTGCTGGTGCTCAAGGGCCGGCTCGGTGTGTTGATCTTTGATGAAACCGGGACGGTGGTGGACAAGCGAATCCTGCAGGCCGGTGGCGATTGCCTCGGTGTCGACCTACCGGCCGGCGTTTACCACGGTTTAGTGGTGCTGGAAGCCGACAGCCTGATGTTCGAGTGCAAGGCCGGGCCTTACCGCCCGGTGGGCGATGGCGAACTGGCCCCCTGGGCGCCCCGCGAAGGCGAGGCGGGGGTGGCGCAGTACCAGGCCTGGATGCGCGCTCAGTTCGACTGAGCGTTGCTTCTGTGGCGAGGGAGCTTGCTCCCGCTGGGCTGCGCAGCAGCCCCAATTGCAGGTGGATGCTACGCACCCAAGCGGGAGCAAGCTCCCTCGCCACAAACAGCTGCGTGGCAACAGATCAATCAGGCCGGGCTCGAGTGTGCAGCGCTACCGGCGAGCCATTTTTCGCTTTTGGCCCGTGCCTGCTCCAGGGTCTGCACATACGCCAGTTGGCGCTGCTCGCGATGGATGCCGGCGCGGCGCAACTTCAGGCGTACCCGTGGCGCGGTTGCCACCAGAATCAGGCCGATGCCCTGCTTGCGGTAGTCCTTGAGGATACTTTCAAAAGCCGCCAGCGCAGTCATGTCCAACATCGGCACGGCGCTCATTTCCACCACCATCACCCGAATCCCCGGATCGAATTTGCGCAGCACATCCAGGGCCTTTTCTGCCGCGCCAAAAAACAGCGGTCCGCGAATGGCGTAGCAGCGAACGTGCTCGGGCATCTCCAGCAGGGCCTGATGGAAATGGCGCGGCAGTTCGGCGGTGTCCGTCAGCTCGCTCATGCGTTTGATGAACAGCCCGGCGGCCAGCAGCAGGCCGACGGCGACGGCCAGGACCATGTCGAACAGTACGGTCAGGCTCAGGCAGGTCAGTAGCACCAGCACGTCACTGCGTGGGGCGATACGCAAGGTGTGCAGCACGTGTCCGGCTTCGCTCATGTTCCAGGCCACCATCACCAGCAATGCCGCCAGCGCTGCCATGGGCAGATAGCTGAACAACGGCGCCAGCAGCACAATCGCCCCCAATACCACGAGGCTGTGAATGATCGCGGCCAATGGCGAAAACGCGCCGCTGCGCACATTGGTGGCGCTGCGGGCAATCGCCGCCGTGGCAGTGATGCCGCCGAACAGTGGCGCCACCAGATTGCCCAGGCCCTGGCCGATCAGTTCGGCGTTGGGGTCGTGTTTACTGCCGGTCATGCCGTCGGCCACCACCGCGCACAACAGCGACTCAATGGCACCGAGCATGGCGATGGCAAAGGCAGGCCCGAGCAATTGGCGGATCAGATCGTAGGACAGTTCCAAGGAGCGGCCCTGATTGTCCGGGAGATTCCAAGGCCAGTCGAAACTCGGCAAAAATGGCGGGATGCCGGGGTAACTGATGCCGTCGACCACGTAGCTGAAACGTTCGCCCAATGTCGCGATTTGCCAGCCGCCGCTTTCCAGCGCCAGCCCCAACAGCGCACCCACCAACAGGGCGACCAGATGTCCCGGAACACGCGGCACCCAGCGCGGCCAGACAATCAATACCGCCAGGCAGATGAGGCCGATAAGGCCGTCGCCGAGCCGGGCGCTGGGCAGCGCCGTGATCAAGGCGCCCAATTGCTCGATGTAATGCTCGGCGTTGCCGACAGTGGTCAGGCCCAACAGGTCTTTGAGTTGCAGGGTGGCAATGACCACGCCGATCCCAGCGGTAAAACCGAGAACGACCGGATAAGGAATGTACTGGATCAGCCGCCCGGCCCGCATCAGGCCCAGCGCTATCAGGATCATGCCCGCCAGCATCGTGCACAGCAGCAGGCCGCCCAGGCCGTATTGCTGGGTAATGGGCAGCAGGATCACCACGAACGCCGCTGTCGGCCCGCTCACGTTGAAGCGCGAGCCGCCGGTGAGGGCGATCAGGGGGGCGGCCACTAGCACCGTGTACAAGCCATGCTGCGGCGGCACGCCGACGGCGATTGCCAGGGCCATGGCCAAGGGGATGGCAATGATGCCGACGGTCAGCCCGGCCACCAGATCGCCGCGCAGGCGCTCAAGGGTGTAACCGGCGCGCCAGGTTTGGCGCCAAGCGGCGAATATCGGTGGGGCGGAGAAGGACATGGGCACTCCACGAAATGAGCGGGGTAAATACCAAATACCCGGCAAACACCTAACCAGTGGCGAGGGGATTTATCCCCGTTGGGCTGCATAGCAGCCCCCGTCGGGTTGGGTGATCTGTCTGATTCACCGAGTATCCGGTTTAGGTCTGCTTCGCAGCCCAGCGGGGATAAATCCCCTCGCCACAAGGGGCATCATGTGATGCGAGGGCTGATGGCTCCTTGAGTATGCCGTGCTCGTGGCGCGGATGTATTGACCTGGATCGTTATTTTTACCGCCTGGGCTCATGCTAGAGTGCCGGGCCAAGATCCTGGAGCCTGTCATGAGTGTACTGACCCGCCGCTGCGCCGCTCTGCTGCTGATGTCCAGCCTGTCGTGGGCGGCCGTTGGCGCGCCGATGCACAGTCAATTTCTGCCCCCCGACGATCTGGCGGTACGTCAGGAACAACCCGAACACCAGCAATTGCTTCAGGTCACCGAGTATTCGGTGGTGCTGGGCAATCAGCGTCAGTCCAACCAGCAACCGATACCGGTTACATCGCCGTTGCTGGTGCGCCTCAAAGGTAAACCCCTGAACAAAGGCGCCACCCTCAACCAGGTGATCCTGAACTTCGATGGCGAAAGCAAAAGCCTGAAAAAGCCTGCCTTCGACGAGGCGAGCAAGACCCTGACCCTGTCTTATCCACAGGCCCAGTATCAAGTGGTGATCGATCTGCTGCGCAACGACACGGTGTACGTGCAGTTCCTCAGCTACGCCAATGGCCATATCTGGGCCGACCTGCACACCGGTGCTGTACGCCCGCGTTGAGCCCCGAGGCCTGCCGGGGGTAAACTGCCCGCCCCCGTGAACTGTGCGAGCTGGAGCCCGGCAATGCGTAAAGACAAGAAACAAGTGATTGGTGACGAGATTGGCGATGAACAGATCAAGCTGTTCCTCAATTTCGATCCGGTCGATGCCACTTCGCCGTCGCTGCACAAACTGATCAAGGCCTACCGTGGCCTGCGGGTCGACGACTTCGAGCGCTTTCTGACGTTTTTCGTCGAGGCCGGCTACGACCTCAACGGTAAGGATGAGCATGGCAACGATTTCGTGGCGCTGATCCAGGACCAGCGCAATGCCGAGGAATACATCGAGTTGATCAACAAGGCTCGTGGCTGATTACTAAGCGGCCTGCTTCGCTGGCTAGCGGGAGAAAGCCCCCTCGCCACGACAGCTTCTCCCATAAAAAATCTATGGTCACCCCCATTTTTGCAATACTGATTAATGGGTGAAGTGGTTGGCTTGCTTAAATCTATCCGGCGTCGATCCAGGGCATGCCCCGCGCCACGATGAGAGTCGCGCCTGACGATCCTGAAAAATGCCGCGGCTTCTGAAGCCGATTTTTATGTCAGGTTCTTCGTCAGGCCGGTGGGCCGTTCACGTCATCCGTTGTTCAGCTATCGCAAAACCTGAAGGGTGATTCGTGGTACTGCAACAACCGCAGGGTCAGGCGTTCAGCGCGTCTGGCCCTGCTTCATATTGCGTATGGTGAGCCGCTAGCGCCCACGCGATCCGCGCCAGCTTGTTAGCCAGGGCGCAGGCCACCACGTTCGAGTGTCGTCGCCCAAGCAATGAGCGCACCCAGTCGGCCAGAGCCCCTTTCTGGTGTTCTAGCCTCTGCATATAGACCCGAGCACATTGAACCAGCAACTGCCTGAGGTGCTTGTCGCCGCGCTTGCTGATACCCAGCAAATTAGCCCTGCCGCCGGTGCTGTACTGCCTGGGCACCAAGCCCACGGAGGCGGCGAAGTCACGGCTGCATCGGTACTGCCTGCCGTCCCCCATCTCTACAGCCAGCAGGCTGGCGGTGATCGGCCCGACACACGGCAAGCTCAGCAAGCGGCTGCCGAGATCATCGTCGGCCAGTTGGCTTGCCAGCTCTTTATCCAGCGCCTTGATCTGTTCATCCAGATAACAGAAATGCTCATGCAAGCGCTGTAACAGCACTGTCAACCGAACGGGCAACTCATGCTCAGCCAAAATACTCGCCAACCGCTTCATGATCGCCAGGCCCTTGGGCAGGCTGATGCCGAACTCCAGTAGGAAACCATGCATTTGATTGGCGGTTTTGGTGCGATCGCGTACCAGCGACTCGCGCAGGCGATGCAGAACGGAAAGCGTCTGCTGTGCCTCGGTTTTAGGCGAAACGAAGCGCATCGATGGACGCGAAGCCGCCTCGCAAATGGCTTCGGCATCCACGAAGTCATTTTTGTTGCCTTTGACGAAGGGGCGGACGAATTGCGGGGAAATCAGTTTGGCTTCATGCCCCATGGCCATCAGCTGGCGAGCGACGAAATGCGCCCCGGCACAAGCTTCCATCACCACGGTACAGGCCGGCAGATTGCCGAAGAGCGTCATCATCTGTTGACGCGAGAACTTCTTGCGAAACACCTCTCGGCCCAATTTGTCTTGGCCGTGCAGGTGGAAACTGTGTTTACCGAGATCGATCCCGATCAGCGCTGACTCGCTCATAATGATGGCCTCCGAAAACAAAACACCCTGCGAAAGCGTAGCCCTCGCAGGGTGTGGGGGTGACCATCTCATTAACGCCCCGCTCTCAGAAAGAACGGGGCGTTTTTTTATCCGGCAGAATCAAGCGAAGCTGGGTGTCTCGCTGCTTTCTTCAACCAGTTCCAGGGCGACGTTGTTCTGCGCATTGACCTTGCGATACAGCGCTGCGTCGGTTTCCAGCACTTTTTCCCGCGCCGGGAAGATCTCAGCGAGTTTGCTCGCCCATTCTCCCTTGGCTTTGTCCGGGAAGCAGCGCTCGATCAGGTCCAGCATGATCGAGACGGTCACCGAAGCACCGGGCGAGGCGCCGAGCAAGGCGGCGAGGGTGCCGTCCTTGGCCGCTACCAGTTCGGTGCCGAACTGCAGGACACCGCCTTTCTTCGGGTCTTTCTTGATGATCTGAACCCGTTGGCCGGCCACTTCCAGGCGCCAATCCTCGGCTTTCGCCTCGGGATAGAAGCGACGCAGGGATTCCAGGCGCTGCTCCATGGACTGCATCACTTCGCTTATCAGGTACTTGGTCAGGTCCATGTTGTCCCGGGCCACGGCCAGCATCGGGCCGATGTTGCCGGCACGTACCGACAGCGGCAGATCCATGAGCGAACCATGCTTGAGGAACTTGGTGGTGAAACCGGCGTATGGCCCGAACAGCAGGGATTTCTTGCCATCGACTACGCGGGTGTCCAGATGCGGCACGGACATCGGTGGCGAGCCCACGGCGGCCTGGCTGTAGACTTTGGCCTGGTGATGTTTGACCACTTCCGGGTTGTCGCAACGCAGCCACTGGCCGCTGACCGGGAAGCCACCGAAGCCTTTGCTTTCTTCGATGCCCGACGCTTGCAGCAGCGGCAATGCCGCCCCACCGGCGCCCAGGAAGACAAACTTGGCATCGACGTCACGGCTGCTGCCGGAATTGACGTCCTTGATGCTGACGGTCCAGCCCGCGCCGTTGCGCTTGAGGCCGGTGACGCGCTTGCAATATTTGACCTGGGTGTCCGGGGCGCTGGTCAGGTGCTTGAGCAACTGGTTGGTCAGGGCGCCGAAGTTGACGTCGGTGCCGTTCATGACGCGGGTGGCGGCGATGACTTCGTCAGCTGGCCGGCCCGGCATCATCAGCGGCATCCACTCGGCCATCACGGCCTTGTCCTCGGTGTATTCCATGTCAGCGAAGGCGTGATGCTGGCGCATCAGTTCAAAGCGCTTTTTCAGGAACGACACGCCTTTTTCACCCTGCACGAAGCTCAGGTGCGGGACGGGGGCAATGAAGGATTTGGATGAGCCGAACGTGCCTTTTTTGGTCAGGTACGTCCAGAACTGCTTCGACACCTCGAACTGGGTGTTGATGTGCACGGCTTTCTTGATGTCGACACTGCCATCGGCCGCCTGGGGCGTGTAGTTCAGCTCACACAGCCCGGCGTGGCCGGTGCCGGCGTTGTTCCACGGGTTGGAACTCTCCGCGGCACCGGAATCCATCAACTCGACGACTTCCAGCGAGATCGCGGGGTCGAGTTCCTTGAGCAGCACGGCCAGGGTGGCACTCATGATGCCGGCCCCTACCAGAACTACATCGACTGCTTCGTTATGCGCCATTTAACGCGTCTCCAAAATCTGCAGCACCAAATTGTCGGCATGGCGGCCAGGAGTGGCGGGGCAGGTCAGTTGCGCCCCAGGTATCCATGGCCAGGATCGCCATGTCCGAATCTTCGCAATTTTTCGCAACTACTGCGGATGCATGCAGCCTGGCCTCAGAGTCCCATGAACTCATTTAAGCGCCGGGCAGGCAATTCGACTTATGGCCGAGACATCCGTTCGTGCAACCAAATCCGTAGCGGACAGGCTTCAGGCGCCGGTTCTTGAACGATAGGCGGTCCTGTGTCGTTGGGCTGTTTCAGACGCTAATGGTGCTTGTTCAGACGCAAAACTATTCATTTGCTCGCCACACTCTCGTGAAGTTGTGAAAACCCGTTTTTTCACGCTCTTTTGAAGACGTGAACCTCAAAAAAGGGCTGTCCCAGCCTGGCACCGCGCCCGGTTTGGTTTGCCCCCATGTAATACATGACAGGCAAAACGGGCAGACAGCTCAGTGACCGAGCGTAATGACAGCTCTGCAGATTCGCGAAAAGTGGTGATTTGCTTGAAGAACAGCAAGCGCGCCAGCTTCACTCGATCTGTGTGGGCGGCTCTCTGTGGGCGGTGCGGGGTGCCAATACAAGCGCATTAGCGGTGTTGCGAGGCCCGATCAGGAGACGTCCTTATAATCGGGGGCAGATTGTATCGAAGAAACGCAGGGAAATGGTCGTGTTTAATGACTTTTATTAGCCATCCGGTCAGACGGCCAACAGTTGACGGTTGCGTGGGCGAGCGCCAAGGGTTTGCACGCGGGCGCTGGCGGGCAATGGCTGGTGCAGCCAGTTCAAGCGAATCTCTTCGATTTCCACCCAACCTTCACCCATGGGCTGCAGGCTGCATTGCTTGAATGCCTGGCAACGGCCGTTGCGGTCCAGCAGGGCGAAGCAGCGGTGCTGTGGGCGCGGGGTGAACAGGGAAATGAGAAAACGCATGGTCGGACACCGTGTCGGGGAGCTTGTGCCAAGGCTGACAGGAGGCCATGACATGCCGGTGTAAGGATCATGACAATGGCATGACACGAACCGGTTTTCCCATGGGGTGTCAGACATTTGAGTATTCATCGTGCAGCGCTAGTTCACCGCCATAGCGCACCGCTATACTGCGGGCCTGTTTGTGCCCGATTCTGGAGAGAAGAGCATGTTGCAACGCCTGTTGTTCGGTTTGATCGCTGTGACCAGTCTGGCCCTCGTCGGCTGCGCCCACAGCCCGCAACAACTTAACCCGGAGCCCAAGCTCAACGCCCAGCTGGCGCCCGTGGGCCGCGGCCAGCCGGTGGTGGTACGGGTGGTGGACGGTCGTCCGTCGCCGACCCTCGGCACCCGCGGCGGGCTGTACCCGGAAACCAGTGTGATCACGGTGCAGGGCGCGCAGATTTTGCCCAAGCTGCAGGCCCAGGCCGAAGCGGCGGTACGTTTGCTGGGCTTCACCCCTACCGCCAATGCGATGAATGCACCGCAACTGACCGTCACCCTGGCCGAGTTGAAGTACCAGTCGCCCAAGGAAGGTATGTATGTGACCGAAGCCACCATCGGCGCGACCTTCCGCTCCGAGGTGCAGAACGCCAATCGTCGTTACAGCGGTCGTTACGGTGCCTCGCTGGACCAGCGCTTCGGCATGGCGCCTAACCAGGACACCAACACCAAGCTGGTCAGCGACGTGTTGAGCGACGCCCTGACACGCCTGTTCAAGGACCCGACCATTGGTCAGGTGCTGGCTGAGTAAGTAGGACGTTCCGTAACCCCTGTGGGAGCGAGCCTGCTCGCGATGGCGGATCAGTCAACATTGAGGTGACTGACACTCCGCTATCGCGAGCAGGCTCGCTCCCACAGTTTTTTTGCAAGCAAGAAACCTTCATGCAGCCTGGGAATACAGTTCCAACACACTGATACCGGTCAGCAGATCGGTCTCGGGCAGGTCGGCATGTTGATGGCCACCAAGGGCGCAATACACCAGCCAATGCCGATCCTGTACGTTGAAGGACAGGCTGCCGACGAGGTTCTGTTGTTCGTCGCTCGGGCTGATGAGATAGAGACGATCCTGGTTTTCGGCGTGGAGCATGGTGGGTTCCGGGCAGGTTTGAAGGGCGACAGGGTGGCCTATTCAGATGACGAAACCGTGACGCCTGGAATTAGCCGGATTGAACCTGTGGCGAGGGGATTTATCCCCGCTGGGTCGCGAAGCGGCCCCTGGGACGTCTGCCTTGCTTAAGCGTTTGCGAGCGCTGCGCACTCGAGCGGGGATAAATCCCCCCGCCACAAAGTCTGCGCGCCATCGCCCCAACTGATCGTTATTGGTCGGAAAAAGTGCAGTAGGCGAGGGCGCTTTCGGTAGAATTCACGCCGTTCGTAGGTCCCGGGCGCGTCCTGTCCGTTTATTGCTTGAGGTTTGTGATGTCGCTGCATTTGTTTTCGTTGTTCGCTGCTCACCCCGCCAAACTGATCAACCTGCTCGCATTGTTGTTTGCCTGCCCGGGCGGTTGGGTGCTGCATGCCACGCGTCGCCGTGAACAACGGGCGCGGGCCTGCCTTGAGGCGCGTAAGAGCGACGGCGACGAGCGATTCGAAGCCTTGCTGGACCTGGCGACCCAGCGCATGAACCGGTTTTTCTACCGTTTCGGCTTTGCCTGCCTGGGCCTGGCACTGCTGGTGTCGTGGGTCAGCACACAGTTCTGATGGATAAAAAAAGATCGCAGCCTTCGCCAGCGCCTACAAGATGAACAATCGATTCATGTAGGCGCTGGCGAAGGCTGCGATCTTTTTGACAGGCGTCGCTTAAAGCGCCAATCCCGCCTTGACCCGATACTGATTACGCACCGGTGTCGCGTATTGCAGCACCAGGAATGGGCGGTGCTCCGGCGGGCAAGCGTCCAGCCGGCGCTGCCATTCTTCCTGGGCCTTGGCCAGTTCATCGGCGCCAAACACCTCGGCCGCTGTCGGCACCTGCAACTGCGGGTCGGCGTCGGCCCATTGGGCGTAAGCCAGGTAATGCACCGGGAACAGGCGGTAGCCGCCGAGAATCTGCCGGTCCATTTCCTGGGCCAGTTGCTTGGTGTCCTCGAACAGCTCGGTGATCGGCGCGGCGAAGTTCACGTGGACCCGCCCCTTGTAGCCGGTAATGCCCTTGGCGATGCTCACGTCGTCTTCGCCCGGTGCCTTGGTGTAGGTGCCGGTGGTGGCGCGGATGTACAGCTCGCGGGCCTTGGCCTGGTCGCACGGGTCGTATTCGTAGCTGATGGACACCGGCGTGAGGTTCAGCGACTGGATGACCTCGCCGAAGGGTTCGTCCTTGCGGCTCATGTGGAACATCTTGAGGATCGCCGATTCGGTGCGGTCGTCACCGTCCTTGGCCCGGCCCTCGGCCTGGGCAATCCAGATCGAGGCGCAGTCGTTGCGGATCGAGTGATTGATATAGGCCGAGAGCAACTGGTACGCGGCCATTTTTTCCCGCCGTCCGGTGATGGAGCGGTGCACGATGAAGCTTTTGTTCAGACGCATCAGATCGCTGACAAAGGGCTTCTGCAGCAGGTTGTCGCCGATGGCGATGCGTGGCGTCGGCAAGCCGGCGTGGTACACGGCGTAGTTGACGAAGGCCGGGTCCATCACGATGTCGCGGTGGTTGGCGATGAACAGGTACGCGCTACCGGATTTGAATTGCTCCACCCCGGTGTAGGTCACGCCATCGGTGGCACGCTCGATCGTGTGGTCGACATAGAACTCCACTTTGTCCTGCAAAGTGGCGACCGATGTCACGCCGGCGAACTCACGACGCAACCTTTGCGCTATAAGAGGCTTGAGCATCCAGCCGAAAGCCCCGGCCAGGCGTGGGAAGCGGAAGTGGGTGAGGATATCTAGAAACGCCTTGTCGCCGAGCAGCCGTGCCAGCACCGCTGGGACTTCGCTGTCGTCGTAAGGTCGGATGGCATCGAATTCGCCCATCATGCTCTCTTGTAGGAAACGGCTAGGGTAAGTAAAGGTTCGATCGAAAAACCGACAGGGCACGGCCTGGAAGATCCGCCAGACAAAAATAGCCCTGCAAATAGACCGGCGATTATACGCACAAGTCACCTGGGAGACCGCGATGCTGGAAACCGCTCCGTATGAATGTCCGTATTGTGGTGAGGAAGTGGAAACGCTGGTGGACCTGTCCGGCGGTGATCAGACCTATATCGAGGACTGTCAGGTCTGTTGCCGACCGATAACATTTGTCCTGCAGGTCCACGATGAAGAATGGCATCTGGAAGTCTTCAGTGAAAACGAATGATGGGGGACGTCCATGCAGCGAATCTACGAGCTGGAAAACCTGATGGAAGGCGAACTGCTCCAGGGCATGCTCGCCAGCGAAGGCATCACCGCCCACCTGGTGGGCCGTGACCTGGTGGGCGGCGCCGGCGAGTTGCCGATGTATGGCCTGCTGGGACTGGCGGTGGAGGACGACCAGGCGCAATACGCCCGGGAGCTGATCGCCGCCTACAATGCCGCGTTGCCATTGCCCGGCGATGAGCCGGACAGTTACCCCGGCACATTGGTCTGTTAGGCTGGCGACCGTTTGATCAAGAGTCGTGTTGCCCCATGTGTGGACGTTATGCCCTGTTTCGCTGGAACCCCGCCTTTGCGGCCTTGCCCGGCTTCCCCGCCGACCAGAAGGCCCAGTGGAATATTTCGCCCAACGATTCGGTGCTGATGCTGCGCGCCGGCGCTGAGGGGCAGCGCGAACTGGCCCGGGCCCGCTGGGGCCTCACGCCGCCCTGGCTGACCGACCTGTCCCGTACCCCGGCCCACGCCCGGGCCGAAACCGTGGCCGAGCAGCCGATGTTTCGTGAGGCCCTGCGCCTGCGCCGTTGCCTGCTGCCGGCCAACGGCTTCTATGAATGGCGCGGTGGCACGCGCAAACGCCCTTACTGGTTGACGCCGGGTGAGGGCTCTTCGTTGTTTTTCGCCGCGATCTGGGAAGCCTATCCCGTGCAGGAACAGGTGTGGCTGAGCACCGCAGTCATCACCCAGCCGGCGGCAGGGCAGCGTCGGCCGTTGATCCTGGATGAAGAGGGCCAGCGCCTGTGGCTCGATCCCGAGACGCCCTTGCATGTATTGCAAGGCTTGCTGGCCAGTGAGCCGGCGGCACTGCGCGAGCGGGTACTGGCCAACATGGTCAATGATCCGAAGCTCAACGGGCCGGAGTGCCTGACTCCGGCTTGAGTGTTGAGGCGCCTGTGCTGGCCCCATCGCGAGCAGGCTCGCTCCCACATTAGAGAGAGTGTTCGCCACCAACCCTTTGTGGGAGCGAGCCTGCTCGCGATGGGGCCCTAGGATCAAACCTTGAACTGATTGATCAACCGCCGCTGCTGCTCCGCCAGTTTGGTCAGATCCGCACTGGCCGCGCTGGATTCGTCCGCGCCGCCCGCCACTTCATTTGCCACTTGCCCGATGTTGATCACGTTACGGTTGATGTCATCGGCCACCGCGCTTTGTTCCTCGGCGGCGCTGGCGATCTGGGTGTTCATGTCGTTGATCACCGACACCGCCTGGGTGATGGTCTCCAGGGCCTGGGCCGCTTTCGCTGCGTGTTGCACGCTTTCATCGGTGCGGTGCTGGCTGTCTTCCATCACCCGCACCACATCCCGGGTGCCTTGTTGCAACTGTTGGATCATCGTCTGGATTTCTTCAGTGGCCTGCTGCGTTTTCTGCGCGAGGTTGCGCACCTCATCGGCCACCACCGCAAATCCACGCCCCTGTTCACCGGCGCGAGCTGCTTCGATGGCCGCGTTGAGGGCCAGCAGGTTGGTCTGTTCGGCGATCCCGCGGATGGCGATGAGAATCGCGTTGATGTTCTCACTGTCCTTGGCCAGAGCCTGCACCACGCCCACGGCCTTGCCGATTTCCACGGCCAGGGCGCCGATGGAGGTGGAAGTGTCCCGCACGATCTGCATGCCCTGGCTGGCAGCCTGGTCTGCGTGACCAGCGGCTTGGGCGGCCTGGGTCGCGTTGCGGGCCACGTCCTGGGCGGTGGCGGTCATCTCGTGCACGGCGGTGGCGACCTGATCGATCTCCACCATTTGCTTGTGCACGCCCTGGTTGGTGCGGATGGCGATGTCGGCAGTGTGCTCCGAGGAATCGCTGACGCTCTGCACCGAGGTGACGACCTGGGTGATCATCCCTTGCAACTTGCTCAGGAAGGTATTGAAGCCCTTGGCGATCGCACCCAGTTCATCCGCGCGGTCGCTCACCAGCCGACGGGTCAGGTCGCCTTCGCCCTGGGCGATGTCATCGAGCATCGCCACCATTTGCTTGAGGGGACGGGCGATGCCGTGGGCCACCAGCCAGATCACCAGCAGGCCGATGCCGGCAATCACCAGGCCCACCATGGCCATGCCGAAGATGTCGGTCTGGCGTTGCGCATCCAGGTCTTTTTGCAACGCTTGCAGTTCGGCCATCACCGCATCCAGTGGCAGTTGCAGCATCAGCGTCCAACGGGCTTGGGTTTCACCGATGCCGAACGGCATGTACACCTCGATATGCCCATGGGCTTCATCGACGTCGTAACGTACCTGGCCGACGCTGAGCTTGGACAGGTTGTCCAGTTCATTGGCGTCCAGCAGGTCGCTGGCCTTTTCTCCCAGTTTGGACGGGTCCTTCGTGAAGGCCACCAAGCGGTTGTTGCTGGAGAGCAACGCCATTTCCCCGGCGCCCTCATACAGCTCGCGGTCGGCAGCGACGAGCATGTCCTGGATGAAGTTCACCGACAGGTCGGCGCCGACGATGCCCTGGAACTTGCCATCGACCATGATCGGCTCGATGAACGAGGCGAGCATGGTCATGGTGTTGCCAACGCGATAAGGCGCCGGGTCGATCACGCAGGCTTTCTTGCTGTCCCGGGAGCACAGGTAGTACTCACTGGCGCGAATACCGGTGGACAGCAGTTTCTGGTCCGTCACATCGGCGAGCTTTTCCAGGCCCAGGGTGCCGTCCTGGTTGCGAAACCACCACGGCAGGAAGCGCCCGTCGGTTTCCATGCCCAGCACCGGGCTGTTCACGTAATTGGCGTCGTCGTGGTCAATGGCGTTCGGTTCCCAGGCGATGTAGGCGCCGAGAATCTTCGGGTTGCGCACCACGGTTTCGCGCAGCAGGCTGATCATCTGCTCGCGGGGCACCTTCAATTGCGCGTTGCCGTCCGGGCCGTTCATGCCCATCAAGGCATTGGTGGTCGCCAGGCCCCGGGCAAGCAACAGCGGTGCCTCCAGTTCTCGCTGGATCAGGCTGGCCTGGGTGCGGGCGAGCGCGTCGAGGCGTTGTTCGATCAGATGCTCGAACTGCGCCTTGGTCCGCTGTTGCACCATGTCCTGGGTGCGGGCGCCGGCAAACAGCGCGTACAGCACCAGGGCACCGACCACACTGAGGATGATGGCGCCGGCCAGAGCGGCCACGGAAAACTGGATCGATTTGAATTTCATAAAGGCTCCGGACGCGGGAATGACGTCTGAAGCCTGTATCGGCGATTCTTTGGCCCAGCATGAGGCGCTGTTCGTCGGATGACTGTTTTGGCTTTGTGGGTGTCGTAAATGGACTGGAGTAGGGTCTGTCTGAAAAAACTGTAATCCCACGCTATGTATCTGGCGCCGATACAAATCAGCGCCTAGGATACGCCCACGTTTCCAGGGAGCTTCTTACATGAACAAGATATTGATGGTGAGTGCACTGAGTGTGGGCTTGCTGCTTGCCGGTTGCCAGTCGGTCAACACTACCAGCGGCGGAGCCGTGGGCGTGGAGCGCAAGCAATACATGTTCAGCATGCTGTCCACCGACCAGGTCAATCAGATGTATGCCCAGTCCTACCAAAAGACCATGGGCGAAGCGAGCGCCAAGGGTGTATTGGACAAGACGAGTAGCGATGCCAAGCGCGTCCAGGCCATCTCCAGTCGGCTGATCGCTCAGGCACCTGTGTTCCGCCCGGATTCGGCGCAATGGAACTGGGAAGTGAACCTGATCAAGAGCGATGAGCTCAACGCCAGTTGCGGCCCCGGCGGCAAAATCATTTTCTATACCGGCTTGATCAACAAGCTCAAGCTCTCTGACGATGAAATCGCCGCGATCATCGGCCACGAAATCGCCCATGCCTTGCGCGAGCACGGTCGCGAAGCGATGTCCAAGGCCTACGGCATCGAAATGGCCAAGCAGGGCGCCGGTGCATTGTTCGGTCTGGGCCAGGACAGCCTGGCGTTGGCCGATACCGTGGCCAACTACGGCATGACCCTGCCCAACAGTCGCGGCAATGAGAACGAAGCCGACCTGATCGGCCTGGAACTGGCCGCTCGCGCCGGCTACGACCCGAATGCCGCGATCACGTTGTGGAACAAGATGGCCAAGGCTTCGGAAGGCGCGCCGCCGGAATTCATGAGCACCCACCCGTCCTCCAGCAGCCGGATCGCGTCGCTGCAGGCGGCGATTCCGAAGGTGATGCCGCTGTATCAGCAGGCCAGAAAGTAACCATCGTTTTGGGAGCAAAGCTTGCTCGCGACAGAGGCGACGCAGACTTCAATCAGACCGCGTCATCGTTTATCGCGAGCGGGCTCGCTCCCACAAGAGATTGGCCGTGTTCGATATTCTTGTGAACACCCGCAGCCAGTGTGGGAGCGAGCCTGCTCGCGATGAACGATAACGCGGTATTACTCACCTACCCGATCAAACCCACCCACTGCTCTGCATCGCCTTGTACACCGCCACGATCGCCAGGACCAAGAACGCCGAGGCGGCCAGGCGGCGGATCAGCGTCAGGGGGAGCTTTTCAGCGGCGAAGTTACCGGCCAATACCACCGGCACGTTGGCAATCAGCATGCCCACGGTGGTGCCGATGATCACCAGCCACAGTTCCGGGTACTGCGCGGCGAGCATCACTGTGGCGATCTGGGTCTTGTCGCCGATTTCCGCCAGGAAGAACGCGATCAGCGTGGTCAGGAATGGCCCGAACTTGCGGGCCGTACTGGCTTCGTCATCGTCCAGTTTGTCCGGCACCAACGTCCACAGCGCCGTGGCGGCAAAGCTCACCGCCAAGATCCAGTGCAGCACCGCGTCCGAGAAAATACTACCGACCCAGGCCCCCACCGCGCCGGCTGCCGCATGGTTGGCCAAGGTCGCGGCAACGATGCCGGCAATGATGGGCCAGGGTTTGCGAAAGCGAGCCGCGAGAATAAGCGCGAGCAGTTGCGTCTTGTCGCCGATTTCGGCCAGCGCAACGATAGCGGTAGGTACGAGGAAAGAGTCCAGCATCAGGTGATTCCTAGAGGGGCGGGTCGACACGGCTATGACACGTACAGCCTTCCCGCCCCGGGTAAGGTGTGCGTGTCATAGGTCTTGTCAAACCCAGCGACCATCTGCGTGGACGCTTGGGCCGCATACGCCATGGTCTGCTGACCAAGTATGTTGACGTATGCCGGGCGAGCGTGGCGCTCGCGGGAGACTACTCCCCTAGGACGGAGCGGATTCTGCCTAGGCAAATCCGATTGGGCAAGTGCTGTTTCTTAAATTTGCTTCAGCCGCGCTTGGCCCGGTAGATGCGAAAACCCTGGCCTTCGGCCTTGATCGCGCACACGCCCAGATGCTCTTCGATCAGCGGCTGATACTTGAGGAAACTGTTTGCCACCAAGCGCAGTTCGCCGCCGTTTTTCAGATGTTTCGCTGCTTTTCGCAGCAGGTTTTCCGTGGCGTGGTAGTCGGTGTGCACGCCGACATGGAACGGCGGGTTGCTTAGAATCGCGCTTAATCCCATGGGCGCGGCGTCGATACCGTCGCCGGTCAGCACCTCGGCCTCCAGACCATTGGCGGCCAGGGTCAGGCGGCTGCTGGCGGCAGCGAACGCATCCACGTCCAGCAGCGTGACGGTGTTGTGCGGATAGCGACGCTTGACCACTGCCCCCAGCACCCCGGCGCCACAACCGAAGTCCAGCAGGTGGCCGCTGGGCAGTTTATCCAGGTGTTCCAGCAACAGCGCACTGCCGCGATCCAGGCGACCGTGGCTGAACACCCCCGGCAGGCTGATGACCTTCAGTGCGCCTTCGGCCAGGGGCAGCTCGTAGGTCTGGGCGAGGCTTTCCAAAGGCTTGGCCGCGGGGGCGTCGGCCACGGTGACCTGCCATAGCTGACAATGGCGCGCGCTGTCGAGCTTGCGCGGCTTGCCGAAGGCATTGAGCTGCTTGGACGCGCCTTCGATGCCGCTGCGCTTTTCCCCCACCAGATACACCTCGCGACCGGCCAGGCGCGAGGCCACGGCGTTGAGGATGTAGTCGGTCAGGTCCTTGGCCTTGGGCAGGAACACCACGGCGGTCTCGAACTCACGGGTCGGCACGTTCACGCCAAAGTGGCTGCGCTCGGGGAAACGGGCATCCAGCGCGGCCTGATCACCAGCGTGCCAGCACCAGCCATGGGCTTGGGGCAAGCGGCCGAGCAGATCGTCGGCGGGCAGGCCGGCCAGCAGGACCGAACCCTGAAACAACTCGGCCTGACGAAGCAGTACTTCACTGCGCGGATCCATGGTCTGCTCCTTGAAAAAAAGTGCGGCAGTTTATCAACTGACGACTCGTAGCGCTGTACCGCTGAAAAAACCTTGGGCGTTTTCCGTCAGTTGGCCAACGATCCGTTGCCGCGCCTCGCGGCTGCCCCAGGCGTTGTGGGGCGTGACGATCAACCGCGGAATGTCGGCGGCCAGCAGCGGATTGCCCTGGGTCGGTGGCTCCACGCTCAGTACATCGGTGGCCGCGCCGCCCAAATGGCCGCTGCGCAAGGCATCGGCCAGGGCCTGTTCGTCGATCAGGCCGCCGCGGGCGGTGTTGAGCACAAAGGCGCCGGGTTTGAGCTGCGCCAGTTGCCGGGCGCCGATGAAGTTGCGCGTGTGTTCGTTGAGAGGACAGTGCAAGGTCAGGGCATCGATCTGCGGCAACAGTTGATCCAGAGGCAAGCGGTCGGGACGAGCAGGGCGTCCGGGGATCTGCCCCAACAGCACGCGCATGCCAAAGGCCTCGGCCAGTCGTCCGACGGCGCTGCCCAGTTCACCATGACCCAACAGCCCGAGGGTTTTGCCTTCCAGTTCGACAATGGGATAGTCCAGCAAGCAAAACTGCGAAGCCTGCTGCCACCGACCTGCGCCGACTGCTTTTTGGTAATCACCCAGGCGCGTCGCCAGATTCAAGAGCAGCATGATCGTGTGCTGGGCCACCGACGGCGTGCCGTAGCCCTGACAGTTGCACACTGTTATGCCGTGTTGGCGCGCGGCGTCCAGGTCGACGTTATTGGTGCCGGTGGCGCTGATCAGGATCAGCTTCAGCTCGGGGTTGGCGGCCATGGCGGTCGCATCGATCACGACCTTGTTGGTGATCGCCACCGTGGCGCCCTTGAGCCGCTCGCTCACTTCATCCCGGCTCGTGCGGGCGAACAGTTGCAGTTCACTGAAGCAGTTGCGCAGTGGTCCCAGGTCCAGATCGCCGAGGTCCAGGGAAGGGTGGTCGAGGAAAACTGCGCGGCCGTTGTTCGTCATCAGCTGTACCTTTTATCGCAGGAATCGAAGGCGTAATGTGGCGAGCCTATCAGATGTGTGTGGGAGCAAGCTTTGCTCCCACACAGCCCCTCACTCACAGTTGATGTTTGTCTTGAGATTGAGCTAGCCAAGGAGTCCCCATGTACCTCACCGAATTCCTCACCGTCGCCCTGATCCACCTGTTGGCCGTGGCCAGCCCCGGGCCGGATTTTGCCGTGGTGGTGCGCGAGAGCGTGACCCATGGTCGCCGCGCCGGAACCTGGACTGCGCTGGGCGTGGGCACGGCGATTTTCCTGCATGTGGGGTATTCGCTGCTGGGCATTGGCCTGATCGTGTCGCAATCGATCGTGCTGTTCAACGCGCTGAAATGGGCCGCCGCCGCCTACCTGCTGTACATCGGCTTCAAGGCGTTGCGGGCGCAACCGGTCAAGCCGACGGCGGACAACCTGCACGAGGAGGCCGGCCAACGTACCGCCCGTGGCGCGTTCACCTCGGGCTTCGTCACCAACGGCCTGAACCCCAAGGCGACGCTGTTTTTCCTGTCGCTGTTCACCGTGGTCATCAACCCTCATACCCCCCTGGCAATCCAGGCCGGTTACGGCGTTTACCTGGCGGTGGCGACGGCAGTGTGGTTCTGCCTGGTGGCCATGCTGTTCAGCCAGCAGCGAGTGCGCGCCGGGTTCGCCCGCATGGGCCACTGGTTCGACCGGACCATGGGCGCGGTACTCGTTGCCATTGGCGTCAAATTGGCGTTTACCGAGATGCGTTGATCGTTTGATCCTACTTCTGATCGTCCCCACACCAGGGAGGGGACGGTCAGGGGCGTTGACGAACGTACTCCAGAAAGGCGTCGATGTTGTCACTGCACAGCAATGGCGACACCGCCTTGACCTCTTCCATCGGCCAGTCCCACCAGGCTGACTCAAGCAAGGCTTGACGCACCGGTTCCTCAAAGCGCCAGCGAATGAACCGGCATGGGTTGCCGCCGACGATGGCGTATGGCTCGACATCGCGCGTCACCACGGCGCCGGCTGCGACCACGGCGCCATGACCAATGGTCACACCGGACAGAATCATCGCTTCGGCGCAGATCCAGCAGTCGCTGCCAATCACCACATCGCCCTTGGTCGGGTTGCAGCCGGGGATACCCTGGGCCTCTTCGATCATCAGCGGGAACGGAAAGGTGCTGACCCAGTCGGTGCGATGCCCGCCACCCAGAAGGATTTTCACGCCTTGAGCGATCGACGTATAAGACCCGACTTTGAGGATCGTGTCGTCGCCGAACTCCATGACTTCGGGAATGCCATACGTGCCCACCCCAATCTGGTATTTCGGATAGCGCAAACGGATTTTTTCCGGCGCTCTCTCGAGTTTCTCCAGGCGCTTGAGATGCTTGCGTACTTTGCGCTCTTTGAGCTTTTTCAAAAAATTCAAGGTCGAGGCCTCGCTGTCGGGCGTCGCAAGACCAGTCGCTTGAAGCGTTTCAGGCTGGTTGCGTTCAGGTGGCGCCACGGGATGCTGCGCAGTAGCCGCCAGGCTTCTTTGCGGTCTTCGACCACCGCGTACTTCAGCGCTTTGTGAACCAGCACAGTACGAGCCGCACCGTAGGCGTGATGGGCCCGATAGGGCTCGATAGCCTGCAGGTCGGCCTTGAGCATCAACCGGTACTTTCTCGACAGGTTATTGGGGTGGCGTCGATAGCGCGTCACACAAACCGGCAATTCATGAATTTCATAACCCTTGTGGGCGATCCGCAAAGTGATCTGGAAATCCTGGACCCGCAGCAGCGGATCATAAAAGCCGGCGTCGCGAAGTGCGCTCATGCGATACAGCGCTGTTGGCGCGCCGATTACCGCAGCGCTGCGTAGAAGGTCGTCGAAGGTATGCACCTGGATGTGGTCGCGTTGTTGCGCCTTGATGGTGTGGCCTTCGCTGTCCATGTAGATGATCAGCGCGCCGACACAACCGACCTGCGGATGCTCGTCCAGGTATCGGGCACGGAGCCCGACCGAGTGGGGCAACATGATGTCGTCAAGGTCCGGGGTCGAGATGTAAACGCCCTTGGCGTATTTCAGCCCGTGATTGAGCGCCGCGCTGACACCCTGATTTTCCTGGGAGTACAACTGGAAGTTGTAGGTCTGTTGCAACTGCCGGAGCATGGCGAGGCTATTGTCGGTGGAGCCGTCATCGACCACGATGACCTCAACGTTCGGATAATCCTGGGCAAAGATGCTGTGGATCGCTTCTTCCAGGTATTTCTCGGCGTTGTAGCAAGGGGCCACGATCGACACGAGCGGCTCACTCTGTGGCGCGATGGCCGGGGAAGAAGTCAGGTCGGTGCTCATTGTTCTCTGCAAAAGGCGGGTGGTATCGGGTGAGCCTGCGAGAGTACTTCCCTACAGGCTTTTGTAACAACGTTGACACCTATGCTCGCTGCTGGATCCAGCTCTGACAAGGTTTAACCAACATAATGCGTGCAAAACGTGCGCTTAAGTGGCTCAAGGCCAGTATTTGCGGGCGGATCAAATCATTCCTTTGGCTGATTTGATCCGCGTACCGGCGCTCTACAGTGCTTACTTCCAGCCAAGACCGTGCAGTCAGAAAAGGGACTCTTATGTTGCAGACTCGCGTTATTCCTCCAGCCGAAGGCGCTTATCAATACCCGCTGCTGATCAAGCGGCTGCTGATGTCCGGTGCGCGTTACGAGAAAACCCGCGAGATCATTTACCGCGACCAGTTGCGCTACAGCTATCCGACCCTGATCGAACGCGTCGCGCGGCTGGCCAATGTGCTGACCGAGGCCGGGGTCAAGGCCGGTGATACCGTGGCGGTGATGGACTGGGACAGCCATCGCTACCTGGAATGCATGTTTGCGATCCCGATGATCGGCGCGGTGATCCACACCATCAACGTGCGCCTGTCACCGGAACAGATCCTCTACACCATGAATCACGCTGAAGACCGCTTCGTGCTGGTCAACAGCGAGTTCGTCGGTTTGTACCAGGCGATTGCCGGACACCTGACGACCGTAGAAAAAACCCTCCTGCTGACCGACCTGCCTGAAAAAACCGCCGACCTGCCGAACCTGGTGGGCGAATACGAACAACTGCTCGCCGCCGCCAGCCCCGCCTACGATTTCCAGGACTTCGACGAAAACTCGGTCGCCACCACGTTCTATACCACCGGCACCACCGGCAACCCCAAGGGCGTGTATTTCACCCATCGGCAACTGGTGCTGCACACCATGGGCGTGTCGACCATCATGGGCGCCATCGACAGTGTGCGGTTGCTGGGCACCAACGACGTGTACATGCCGATTACGCCGATGTTCCATGTCCATGCCTGGGGCCTGCCGTACGTGGCGACCATGCTCGGGCTCAAGCAGGTCTACCCCGGCCGTTATGACCCTGAATTCCTGGTCCAGTTGTGGCGCAAGGAGAAAGTCACCTTTTCCCACTGCGTGCCGACCATTCTGCAAATGGTCCTCAATGCCAAGGGCGCCCAGGACACCGATTTCGCTGGCTGGAAAATCGTCATCGGCGGCAGCGCCCTGAACCGCAGCCTGTATGAAGCGGCCAAGGCCAGGGGCATCCAGCTCACCGCCGCCTATGGCATGTCGGAAACCGGCCCGCTGGTGTCCTGCGCCCACCTCAACGACGAATTGATGGCCGGCAGCGAAGACGAACGCATCACCTACCGGATCAAGGCCGGCGTACCAGGGCCATTGGTGGAAGCGGCGATTGTCGACGCCGAGGGGCATTTCCTGCCCGCTGACGGCGAGACCCAGGGCGAGCTGGTGCTGCGCGCACCGTGGCTCACCGAGGGTTATTTCAACGAGCCGCAGAAGGGCGCCGAGCTCTGGGCCGGCGGCTGGCTGCACACCGGCGATGTCGCCACGCTGGACAGCATGGGCGTGATCGATATTCGCGACCGCATCAAGGACGTGATCAAGACTGGCGGTGAATGGATCTCGTCCCTGGACCTGGAAGACCTCATCAGCCGTCACGTGGCGGTACGCGAAGTAGCAGTGGTGGGGATTCCCGATCCGCAGTGGGGCGAGCGCCCATTTGCCTTGCTGGTCATCCGCGAAGGGCATCAGATCGGGGCTCGCGAGCTCAAGGAACATCTCAAGCCGTTCGTCGAATTGGGGCACCTGAGCAAGTGGGCGATCCCGAGCCAGATCGCCCTTGTTACGGAAATTCCCAAGACCAGCGTCGGCAAGCTCGACAAGAAGCGTATCCGCATCGACGTCACCGAATGGCAGAGCAATAACAGCACCTTCCTGTCGACGCTTTAAACGTTTTTGCCGTGTCCAAAAGGGCACGGCAGCCCCACCAAGCAAGCGCTTGCCTTGTCAAACCGAAAATTTCAGCCATCCTTGCCGTGCCGACATCTGTCGGCCTGGCGAAAGGACTGTTCCAGAGTGGTCGCGGGCTGCAAATCACACTTTAGAGGGATCAAGCCGTACTACCTGCTGGCTATAGTCCGTTTAAGGATTTTCAAGAACGGGGCGCACGCACTAAACGGGCGATGCGACTTTGAACGGGGTGGAACGTTGCCATTCCCAGCCGTTGAAAGTGTTCTTGGAAAATACTGACTGCCATAAAAATAAAAGCACATGGAGTAGCGTCGATGACCTCAGCAAACACGTTCTGGCGCCGGGCAAAACTGCCTCTGGCGGTCAGTCTCGCCTCTTCGCTCGCCGGGCCAGCATTCGGCGTCAGTTTCAACATCGGTGAAATCGAGGGCCAGTTCGACTCGTCCCTGTCGGTCGGCGCAAGCTGGTCCACGGCCAAGGCCAACAGGGACCTGATCGGCGTCAACAACGGCGGCAAGGGCCTGTCCCAGACCTCCGACGACGGTCACCTGAACTTCAAGCGCGGGGAAACCTTTTCGAAGATCTTCAAGGGTATCCACGATCTGGAACTCAAGTACGGCGATACCGGCGTGTTTGTGCGCGGCAAGTACTGGTACGACTTCGAACTCAAGGACGAACATCGCCTGTACAAGGACATCAGCGACACTAACCGCAAGGAAGGCGCCCAGTCTTCCGGCGGGCAGATCCTCGATGCCTTCATCTACCACAACTACGCCATTGGCGATCAGCCGGGTTCGGTTCGTCTGGGTAAACAGGTGGTCAGCTGGGGTGAAAGTACCTTCATCCAGGGCGGGATCAACTCGATCAACCCGGTCGACGTGTCGGCGTTCCGTCGTCCTGGTGCCGAGGTCAAGGAAGGCCTGATTCCGGTCAACATGTTCTATGTGTCCCAGAGCCTGACCGACAACCTGTCGGCCGAGGCGTTCTACCAGTTGGAGTGGGACCAGACCGTGGTGGACAACTGCGGTACGTTCTTCTCGCAGCCGGACGTGGTTGCCGATGGTTGCACCGACAACCTGCGAGTGCTGAACAAACGCTCTACGCTCCCGGCGGCCGCCCTGGGCCCAGCGGAGGCGCTTGGCGTCAACGTCAACGAAGAAGGCGTGCTGGTGCGTCGCGGTCCGGATCGTGATGCTCGTGACAGTGGCCAGTGGGGCGTGTCGTTCAAGTACATGTTCGAGCCGCTGGACACCGAGTTTGGTGCCTACTTCATGAACTACCACAGCCGTGCGCCGATTTTCAGTGCCACCGGTGCTCCACAGTCCGTCTTTGACCTGGCAGCAGGACTGCCGCCTGCGTTCGCCGCGCTGTCGCCTCTGCTGGTGGCGGGTAACTCGAACTATTTCATCGAGTACCCTGAAGATATCCGTCTCTCCGGTTTGAGTTTCTCCACCACCTTGCCTACCGGTACGGCGTGGAGCGGTGAACTGAGCTATCGTCCGAACGCCCCGGTGCAACTGAGCACCACGGACATTCTTTTCGCCGGTGTGACCCCGCTTCCCGGTCTTGGCAATGCTTCGATCCTCCCTGGCTCGCCGGGTCAGGACCTGCATGGCTATAACCGTAAGGAAATCACTCAGTTCCAGACCACGTTCACCCACTTCCTGGATCAGGTCATGGGCGCCAGCCGTCTGACCCTGGTGGGCGAAGTCGGCGTGACCTACGTGGGCGGCCTGGAAAGCAGGTCCGACGCTCGTTACGGCCGTGACCCGGTGTTTGGTCCGGGGGAACTGCCCAACGGTTTCTGTAACCTGCTCAATGGCTCGACTGCGGCCGGTGGTGGCCAGACCAGTGCCGATGTGAACAGCAACTGCAACAACGACGGCTTCACCACCTCCACTTCCTGGGGCTACCGTGCCCGCGCCATCTGGGAATACCCGGACGTGTTCGCCGGTGTGAACCTCAAGCCCAACGTGGCCTGGTCCCATGACGTCAAAGGCTACTCGCCAGGCCCGGGCGCCAACTTTGAAGAAGGCCGCAAAGCCGTCAGCCTCGGACTGGATGCCGAGTATCAGAACACCTACAACGCGAGCCTGGCCTACACCAACTTCTTTGGTGGCGACTTCAGCACCGTGGACGATCGCGATTTCCTGGCGCTCAGCGTCGGCGTGACCTTCTAAGCACAGTATTTCAGGACGACACACTATGAAAATAACAAAGAGTCTGTTGCAGGTCGGTGTTTTGGGGCTATCCCTGCTGGCCGCCAGCGTCATGGCGGCTGTGCCTGCCGCCGAAGCCGACAAACTGGGCAAAAGCCTGACGCCGATGGGCGCCGAAATGGCCGGCAATGCCGACGGTTCGATCCCGGCCTGGAAACCCATGGCCAAGAACGCCGGCAGCGTGGACAGCAAGGGTTTCCTTTCCGACCCGTACGCCAGTGAAAAGCCGCTGTTCACCATCACTGCGCAGAACGTCGACCAGTACAAAGACAAGCTCGCGCCGGGCCAGTACGCGATGTTCAAGCGTTACCCGGAATCCTTCAAGATGCCGGTCTACCCATCCCATCGCGGCGCCACCGTGCCGGATGACGTGTATGCCTCCATCAAGAAAAACGCGGTGAACACCAAGCTGGTGTCCGGCGGTAACGGTCTGGAGAACTTCGAGACGGCTGTGCCGTTCCCGATTCCCCAGAGCGGTGTGGAAGTGATCTGGAACCACATCACCCGCTATCGCGGCGGCAGCGTGACCCGCCTGGTGACCCAGGCCACGCCGCAGCCCAACGGCTCCTACAGCCTGGTGTACTTCAGGGACCAGTTCGTGTTCCGCGACAAGATGAAGGATTTCGATCCGGCCAACCCTGGCAACATCCTGTTCTACTTCAAGCAGCAAGTCACCGCGCCGGCGCGTCTGGCCGGTGGTGTACTGCTGGTGCACGAAACCCTCGACCAGGTGAAGGAACCGCGTTCTGCGTGGGTCTACAACGCCGGCCAGCGCCGTGTGCGCCGTGCGCCACAGGTCTCCTATGACGGCCCGGGCACCGCTGCCGACGGCCTGCGTACCTCCGACAACCTGGACATGTACAACGGTGCGCCGGATCGCTACGACTGGAAGCTGGTGGGCAAGAAAGAACTGTACATTGCCTCCAACAGCTACAAGATCGATTCGCCTCAGCTCAAGTACGCCGACATCATCAAGGCCGGCCATATCAACCAGGACCTGGCTCGCTACGAGCTGCGTCGGGTCTGGCATGTGACCGCGACCCTGAAGGAAGGCCAACGCCACATCTACGCCAAGCGTGACTTCTACATCGACGAAGACACCTGGCAAGCCGCGGTGATCGACCATTACGACGGTCGTGGCCAACTGTGGCGCGTTGCCGAGGCCCATGCCGAGAACTACTACGACAAGCAAGTGCCGTGGTACGCCCTGGAAACCCTCTACGACCTGCAGTCCGGCCGCTATCTGGCGCTGGGCATGAAGAACGAAGAGAAATCGGCCTACGACTTCGGCTTCACCGCCAGCACCGCCGAGTTCACTCCCAACGCATTGCGCCAGGAGGGTATCCGCTAAACAGCTTCACCCGAGGCCGCATCCTCGAAAAAACGCCCCGACTGGTTCGGGGCTTTTTTTTGCCCAACACAAAACCCCTGTGGCGAGGGGATTTATCCCCGCTGGGCTGCGAAGCAGCCCCAAAAAGCTCTAGCATTCCCTCGCTCCTGCGTGGGAATGATCAAAACTCCCTCGCCACAAGAGCGGTGGCTGCCTGAGTTTTTCGAATCGGTCGGCTTGTAGCCTTTTTGTAGCCATTTGTAGCAACTCCCTTCAATACCTCCTCGTTTACCGCTAGTCTGCGGACATCTGCAACGCCGCCACCCGCATTTCAACAAGAGCCGGCCATGACTGATCTGTCTTCACTCCCGGGTTCTGCCCGCACCGCCGTCGCGGTCCAGGACGGGCGCTTCTACCGCCCGCCTTTGCCTGACGGCCATGTCGTGCGGCCGCGGTTGTGCGAGCGCTTGAGTGCGGGGCTTGGAGGTCGGTTGCTGTTGGTGAGCGCACCGGCGGGGTTCGGCAAAAGCTCACTGGCGGTGGAGTTCTGCCAGAGCCTGCCGGCCTATTGGCAAAGCCTCTGGCTGGGGCTCAGTGCCCGGGACAACGACCCGGGACGCTTTCTGGAACGGCTGCTCGAAGGGCTCCAGGCGTTCTTCCCGCAGGTGGGAGGTCGGGCGTTGGGGCTGCTGAAAATGCGCCAGCGCCACCAACCTTTCGCCTTCGAAGAATGGCTCGACGGCCTGCTGGATGAACTGTCCGCGCATCTGTCGCCGGATACACCCTTGCTGCTAGTGCTCGACGACTACCACCTGGCCCAAAGCCCGGTACTGGATCGTTGCCTGCAATTTTTCCTTAATCACCTGCCCGAAGGTTTGCTGGTGCTGGTCACCAGTCGGCAGCGCCCGGACTGGCATCTGGCGCGCCTGCGTCTGTCACGCCAATTGCTCGAACTGAACGAGCAGGACTTGCGTCTGACCCATGAAGAAGCCCTGACCCTGCTGCAGCACCACAGCAGTTCGTTGCGCGGGGAAGCCCTGGAGAGCCTGATCCAGCGCAGCGAAGGCTGGGTGGCCGGGCTGCGTTTCTGGTTGCTGGCCGCTTCCGAGGCCGGGACTGAGGGCCGAATGCCCCAGGCTCTGCATGGCGGCGAAGGGCTGATTCGCGATTACCTGCTTGAGGAAGTCATCGACTGTCTGCCCGCCGAAGTGCAGGCGTTTCTCTACGACACCGCGTCCCAGGAACGTTTCTGCAGCGAACTGTGTGATGCCGTGCGCGAAGCCCATGACAGCGCCGAAATCCTGGAGTATCTGGCGGCGCACCAGGTGTTCCTGGTGCCGCTGGACGAGCATGGCCACTGGTACCGTTACCACCATCTGTTTTCCGATTTGCTGCGCAGCCGTCCCAGTGCGCCGGCCATGGTGCCGGCTGCGACCCTGCACCTGCGGGCCTGCCGCTGGTTCAATGCCCAGGGCCAGATCGACGAGGCCGTGGAACAGGCGCTGCGGGCCGGGCACCTGGATGTGGCGGCGAACCTGGTGCAGAACCTCTCGGAGGAGCAATTGCTGGCCGAGCAGAACGTCGGCATGTTGCTGCGCTGGAAAATGGACTTGCCCGACAGCCTGCTCATCAGCACACCGCGCTTGATCGTGCTGTACAGCTGGGCGCTGGGGCTGGCCTGCCAGTTGGACGCCGCTGAAGAACTGGCCGCCCACCTGAGCCGGTTCCTGCCGGCGCCTTCGGCCACTGCGCAAAAATCCATGCTTGCCCAATGGCTGGCCCTGAGCGGGATTATTGCCCGTGGCCGTGGGGACCGCGAGGCCACTGTGCGTTACTGCACCGAAGCCCTGGAGAGCCTGCCGCAAAAGCGCTATGGCCAACGTCTGATGTGCCTGTCCACGCTGTCGAACCTGGCGATTGCCGACGGTGACCTGTGGCGCGCCCGGGCCTTGAACCGTGACTCCCTGGAGCTGGCGCAGCGCGTCGGTAACCCGTTGTTCGAGGCCCTGGCCCATTACGACCGCGCCCGGGTGTTGCAAGCGCGAGGGGAGATCCTGCGGGCGCTCGATGAAGTGCGCCAGGGCCTGCAACGCCTGCATGCACTCTCGCCGCAACGGCTGTATGCCGTGCGGGCGCGATTGATTCTGTACGAAGGATTCCTGCTGACCTTGCGCATGCAGCCCCAGGCCGGCTTGGCGCGGTTGCAGGCCGGTCTTACCGAAGCGCGGGCGTGTCGCGACATCAGCGTGTTGATCGGCCACTGCGTGATCGCGCGGGTTGAAGGCCACGCTCGTGAATTCTCCCGGGCCTTTGCCGAACTGGCCGAAGCCGAACGCCTGATGCATATCTGGGACGTTCCGCCGATTTATTACCTGGCGATGATCACCCTGGTCAAATGCGAACTCTGGCTGGCCCAGGGGCGTACGGACCTGGCCGAAGCCTGGCTGGCGCGACTGGGGCAGACCTACACCGGTGAGCGGGCCGCCGCGCCGCCGGAATTCCACCCGCAACTGCCGCTGCACGTCGAACTGCAACAGGCAGTGCTGGAGTCCATCCGCGGCCAGCCCATGTTGGCCGAAGGACGGCTCAATGCCTTGCTTGAACACGGCCAGCAAACCGGCCGGCAGATGCTCAGTGTGATGGCGCTCAACCAGAAGGTCGCCTTGCTGCTGAGCGTCGGCCGCGAACCCGAAGCCCGCAGTACCCTGGCCCAAGCCCTCGAAGCCGCCGCTGGCGGGGTGCTGCAGCCGTTCGAATGGTTGCTGGGCGAACATCGGGAGTGGCTGCGCGAGCAATTGTTGCGCGCACCCCCCAGTCCCTTGCGCCAGAACCTGCTTGAGCGCTTGCCGTCGACGGTGGCTGCCGATTCACCGGCCCCCGTTGAAACCCTCAGCAGTCGCGAGCGGGCGGTGCTGCAATTGATTGCCCAGGGCTGTTCGAACCAGGAAATCAGCGAGCAGTTGTTCATCTCACTGCACACGGTCAAGACCCACGCCAGCCACATCAACAGCAAACTCGGCGTGGAGCGCCGCACCCAGGCCGTGGCGCGGGCGAAGGTGCTGGGGTTGTTGGGCTAGGACTGGTTACTTGTGCCAAGCGGTTGGCCAGCGATAAGGAATGCTTGATGTTACCCCTGTACAAAACCATCCCATCCCCCGTAGGCCAACTGATCCTCGTCGCCCGGGATACAAAACTGGCGGCCATCCTCTGGGAAAACGAACGTCTCAACCGCGTGCGCCTGGGGCCTTTGGAAGAGGACAGCCAGCATCCGGTCCTCAAGGAAACAGAGCGCCAGCTCATGGAGTATTTCGCCGGCCAGCGCCGCCGTTTCGACCTGGCGCTGGACTTTGCCGGCACCGACTTCCAAGTCCGGGTCTGGCAGGCGCTGCTGAGCATTCCGTTCGGTGAAACCCGCAGCTACCGCGACATTGCCATCCAGATCGGCCAACCCACGGCGGTGCGGGCGGTAGGCGCCGCCAACGGCCGCAATCCCATCTCCATCATCGCCCCCTGCCACCGCGTCATCGGCACCTCCGGCAGCCTTACCGGCTTTGCGGGCGGCCTTGCGGCCAAACAGTTCCTGCTGAGCCTGGAGGGTCAGCAGACGCTGCAGTTGGCGTTTTGAGTTATTTCATTTGGCCGCAAGCCCATAACACTGCAAATCCCTTGTGGGAGCGAGCCTGCTCGCGATAGCGGAAGGTCAGCTTGCAAGGATGTTGGATGGGCCTGCGCTATCGCGAGCAGGCTCGCTCCCACACAGGACTCTCTCGGTTCAGGCCGAAGGCTCTTGCGGCGCCAGCATGCGCGTCGGCGGTTGGCCGTTGGCGTTGTGCTGGAATATCTGCGTCGGCTGCCCCTGTTCATTGAAGAACACCTGCCCGATCCCCGCCGAGTTCCACAACCGCTCTCCCGCCTCGGCGTGTTCGGGGGTGTGAGGAATGATGCGCATGCTGCGGCGCTTGGTGAACCAGTTCAGGGGCGAGCGGGGAGAGTAGAGCCAACGGTTCAGGCGATCGAACCATTCCAGCAGCGCCGGCGGGAACTCATTCTTGATGCCGCTGCTGGTGATCTGCCAGATGCGCGGGCCGCCCTTACGGTGTGGGATCAGCACCTCATAGACGAAGGAATAATGCACATCCCCGGACAGCACCACGTAATTACCGGGCGTGCGTGAGTGCCGGAAAATGTTCAGGATTACTTGCGCCGCGCCGCGATGGGCCATCCAATTTTCCGCGTCCACCAGCAGCGGATAACCGCACCAACTGAACACCCGTTGCACGGTTTCGATTAGCTTCACACCGAAGATCGGCGCCGGTGAAACGATAATCGCCGAGGGATGATCCAGCAGTTCCTGCTGAAGTTCGCTCAGGGCTTCCCAATCGAGCAGTCCCGAAGGCTGCTTGAGGTTGCGCTCGCTGCGCCAGCGGCGGGTGCGGGTGTCGAGCACCACCAGGGCCGGGGTGGTCGGCAACACGTAGTGCCATTGCTGGAAACCCAGCAGCGTGTCGATCAGTTTGTCCTGTGGGCCGCTGTCCAGGTAGCGGTCCCGGGCGGTGTCGCTCAGGGCCAGGGTTTGCTGGATCACGTCATCGAACGCGTCGGGGTTGTTGCCCCAGCCCTGGCAGAGCATGTAGGCGATCAGTGCGTTGCCGATGATGCGCTTGGAGAACGGGTGGCCGTAGGCCGTTTCTTCCCACTGCGCGGATAGATTCCAGTCATCGGTGATGTCGTGATCGTCGAAAATCATCAGGCACGACAGGTGTGCAAACACCCGCGCCGCGTCCCCAAGACCGGTCTTGAAACCCTCGATGCGCTGCTGTTCCAGCGCGTAGCGCTGGCGCCGCTCGGCGGTCAGTTCCGGCGGTTGCGGGTCGATCAGGGTCCACGGCACGGGTGACCACACCAGCAAGTACATCGCCATCACTTCAGCGAAGGTCACCAGATGATTGTCGGCGCTGCTGCTGGTGAATATCGGCTTGCGGGCCCCGCCGAAAAAACGCTCGCGCAGGGTTTCATTGCTTTCCAGCGCCGGTAGTAAATCGGCGCGGTGGTAGTAGCTGGCCGGGTGTTCATAGAGCTTGGCGCTGTCTTCAACCACCGCGCCGTCCAGGCATTCCTCGAACAGCCCCAGCCGCTCGATCAACGCATGAATCGCCCGCAGCATGGGCCCGGCGACGTCATCGGCATAGACCTGATCGCCGCTCATCATCAACAACGCCGGACGCTGCTGTGGGGCTTGTGCCAACAGCCGGTCGACGCAGAGCAAGCCGTCGTGGGTCGGATAGTGGGGTTTGCGGCAGGAACCATGGACCAGTTGATCGATACGCGAATGCAGGACGAAGTTCGGGCGCTGCGCCTGGCCATACAACAGATGGGGCGCCCATTCGGCAATGGGCGCGCCGTCCACCAGCAGGTCGTAGTCAATTGCCACGTCCTGGGGCAGGGCGGTGTCGAGTCGTACATCGATCAGGTGCACAAAAGCCTGCTGCCCCACCGGCACTACGGTGCAGCGCGGGGCATCCAGGGTGAGATCGCCCACACCGTCCACACGCAGCGTCAACGTGAGGGGGCGTGTACCCACCAGCCACATCACCAGCCGTGTGGGCTCCAGTCGCCGCAGCAGCGGGCCGACCAGGACAGGGGGCAGGGCAGGGGAGATGTCAGATGAGGACGGCAACATTCGCGGGTAAAGCTCTGGCTCCGATGGAGGCGGGGATCATAACGCAATGCGCTGGAGAACTGGGACTCGGTGAAAAGGCGACGTGCTCCAGCTCTTGTGGCGAGGGAGCAAGCTCCCTCGCCACAGGCTGCACTGGGCTTTGCTGCCTCACTGCGCCTGATTGGAAGCTTCAGCGGCTTTAATCAAATCCGGCCCAATCTCTTTTTCAAACTTTGCCCACACCGGTTTCATCTTCTCGCGCCAGGCGTTGCGCTGCTGGGGGGTGAGGCTGATGATCTCGGTGGTCCCGGCGTCGAGGATGAACTGCTTGTCCTGCTGGTTCAGTCGGTCCGCCTCACTGTTTGCATAGGCGGTGGCCTCGACCACGATCTTGTCCAGTTCGGTGCGGATATCCGGCGGCAGGCCGTTCCAGAAGTCGGACGAGGCGATCAGCATGTAGTCGAGAATGCCGTGGTTGGATTCGGTGATGTACTTCTGCACTTGATGCTGTTTCTGGTTGTAGAAGTTTGAGTAGGTGTTCTCCGTGCCGTTGACCAAACCGGTGCGCAGGCCCTGGTACACCACAGAGAAAATCATCGGTTGGGGGATGGCGCTCACGGCCTTGAATTGTTCTTCCAGCACGGCCGAACTCTGCACCCGGAACTTCAAGCCACGGGCATCCTCGGGTACACGCAGTGGTTTGTTGGCCGACAACTGCTTCATGCCGTTGTGCCAATAGGCCAGGCCAGTGACGTTCTTGCTTTCCATGGACTTGAGCAGTTTCTGGCCTTCCGGGCTCTGCTGGAAGCGGTCCACCGCGGCAATGTCGTTGAACAGAAACGGCAAGTCGAACAACTGCACGGATCGGGTGTACTGATCGAACTTGGCCAGCGAGCGCGCAATGATCTGCACGTCACCCAGCAGCAGCGCTTCCATCTCCTTGTCATCGCCAAACAACGTGGAGTTGGGATACACCTCGACCTTCACCCGGCCTGGCAATCGTTCATCCGCCAGTTTCTTGAACATCAACGCGCCCTGGCCCTTGGGCGTTTGCTCGGCCACGACATGGGAAAACTTGATCACGATCGGTTCAGCCGCCATGGCTGAGCCCAGCAGGCTGAAACTCAAGGTACAGACGAGCGCTTTGCAAAGAGGTTTTAGCATGGTGAGGCTTCCCTTTTATTGGTCGACGGTGCGACACGCAGGCTTAGCCCGACAGCGCAGTGGCGAGGGAGCAAATGCCCTCGCCGCTGCGCCTGTCTTGAGTCGGGGCTAGCTCATCCCCAACCAGTTCGGCAAGGCCAGCGAGATCCATGGCACATAGGTAATCAGCATCAGGAACGCCAGCAGGATCATCAGCCATGGCATAGCTGCGCGGATGGTGGCGGGCAGCGACATGCCGGTCACCGCCGAGGTGACGAACAGGTTCAGCCCCACCGGAGGCGTGATCAGGCCGATCTCCAGGTTCACCACCATGATGATGCCCAGGTGGATTGGGTCGATGCCCAGTTGCATGGCGATAGGGAACAGGATCGGCGCCAGGATCAGGATGATCGCCGAAGGCTCCATGAACGCACCGGCAATCAACAGCACGATGTTCACCACCAGCAGGAAGGTCACCGGCGTCAGCCCGGCATCGATCACCCAAGCGGTGATTTGCTGCGGCAGTTGCTCGGTGGTCAGCACATGGGCGAAGAGCATGGCGTTGGCAATGATGAACATCAGCATGATGCTCAGCTTGGCCGATTCGAGCAGCACTTTGGGCGTCTCACGGAACGTGAGGTCCTTGTAGACGAACAGTGCGATGAAGGCCGAATACACCGCCGCCACCGCAGCCGCTTCGGTGGGTGTGAACATCCCGGAATAGATCCCGCCGAGGATGATCACCATCAGCAGCAGACCCCAGAGGGCCTTGCGCGCCGTGGACAGCCATTCGCGCAACGTTGCCCGAGGCAGGGCCGGCAGGTTTTTCTTCACAGCGACGATATAGATCGCCACCATCAACGATAAACCCAGCAGCAGGCCCGGGATCACCCCGGCCATGAACAGCTTGCCCACCGAGGTTTCGGTCGCGGCGGCGTACACCACCATCACGATCGACGGCGGAATCAGGATGCCCAAGGTGCCGGCGTTGCAGACGATGCCGGCGCCGAACGCCTGTGGATAACCCGAGCGCACCATACCGGCAATGGCGATGGAACCGACCGCCGCCACCGTCGCAGGGCTTGAACCCGACAACGCGGCAAACAGCATGCACGCCAGTACCGCCGCAATCGCCAGACCGCCACGGATATGCCCGACGCAGGCGTTGGCAAAGTCGATCAGGCGTCGCGCCACGCCACCGGTGGTCATGAACGCACCGGCCAGCAGGAAGAACGGAATCGCCAGCAGTGTGTAGTGCTCAGAGGTTTCGAACAGCTTGATCGCCAGGGAGCGCACTGAGTCCGGGCTGAAGAAAATGATGGTCAGCGAACCGGCCAGCCCCAACGAAATGGCGATGGGCACGCCGATAAACATCAGCACGAACAGCGCCACGAACAGGAAGGCAATGGTCATGGCTTGTCTTCCTCGTGTTCAGTCAATTTGATGGCTTCGGCCGCTTCATCGGCCAGGCCCAAGCCGGTCTGACGATTCATCAGGATGCGCACGAGGATTTCCGCGAAACGGATAAACACCAACGCAAAACCCACCGGCACGATCAGGCCGATGTGCCATTGCATGATGCCGAAGTGGCCCAGGTCCTCTGCGCCGATCTGCGCGATCATCAGGGTATTGATCCACTCGTAACTGGCGACGGCCAGCAGCCCGGCGTAAGTCAGGCAGCACAGGCAAGCGATCACGCCGATAAAGCGTTGTACCGGTTTGCTCGCCAGTTTCACCAGCGCATCCACGCCGATATGCCCGGCCGTGCGCACGCCGTAGGACAACCCGAAAAAGATCAGCCAGCCAAACAGGGCCTTGGTCAGCGAGCTGCTCCAGGTCATCGCCTGGGCCATGCCCATGATGCCGTCACCAATGGCGAACGCCGGCTCGCTGGCGGCTGGCCAGTTGTCGCCGAGGCTGTAAAAAACGGTGTAGAGGTTGTTGAGCACCACATAGACGAAAGTAACCAGCGTCATGGCGGCCAGAAGAAAGGCAATGAAACCTTCCTCGAAGTGTTCCCAGATGCGCCGAAGGGCGTTCATGGATGACATCTCCTGCAGGGGGGACGACCGGCCGGCGCTGCCAGGGCGGCAGCACCGGCCAACCCATTACTGAGCCTTGTTGGAGGCTTCGGCGGCTTTGATCAGATCAGCACCGATGTCACCTTCAAACTTCTTCCACACCGGCTTCATCTTGTCGCGCCACTCGCCGCGCTCTTCAGGCGTGAGAGTGATGATTTCGGTGGTCTTGGCGTCCAGGATGCGCTGCTTGTCTTTCTGGTTCAGTTGCGCCGCCTCGTTGTTCACGTGGGTGGTGACTTCAACCAGAATCTTGTCCAGTTCGGTACGGATGTCAGGTTGCAGGCCGTTCCAGAACTTGGTGTTGGTGATCAGCATGTAGTCGAGTACACCGTGGTTGGACTCGGTGATGTACTTCTGTACTTCATGCATTTTCTGGCTGTAGATGTTCGAGTACGGGTTTTCCGCACCGTTGACCACGCCAGTCTGCAGGCCTTGGTAGACCTCGGCGAAACTCATTTTGCGCGGGTTGGCGTTCACCGCCTTGAACTGCTCTTCCAGCACGGCCGAGGCCTGCACGCGGAACTTCAGGCCACGGGCATCCTTGGGTTCACGCAGTGGCTTGTTCGCCGACAACTGCTTCATGCCGTTGTGCCAATAGGCCAGGCCGGTGATGTTCTTGCTTTCCATGGACTTGAGCAGCTTCTGGCCTTCAGGGCTCAACTGGAAGCGGTCCACGGCGGAGATGTCATCGAACAGAAACGGCAGGTCGAACAACTGCACGGACTTGGTGTAGTGCTCGAACTTGGCCAGCGACGGCGCAATCATCTGCACGTCGCCCAGCAGCAGGGCTTCCATTTCCTTGCCATCGCCGAACAGCGAGGAGTTGGGGTACACCTCGACCTTCACTTTGCCTGGCAGACGCTCTTCCACGAGCTTCTTGAACATCAGTGCGCCCTGGCCCTTGGGCGTTTGTTCGGCTACTACGTGGGAGAACTTGATGACGACAGGATCCGCCGCCATGGCCGTGCTCAACGCACTGAGTGCCAGCGTACAGGCGAGCGCTTTCCAGATAGGTTTGAACATTGTGGGGTTTCCTCTTTTGTTTTTGTATTTATCGTGCGGGCTCATTCAAAACGCAGCGCACGGCGGGACAGTTGCAAGTCTAGGCAGAAAAACAGTTTGCCGGGGGATTGTGACGGTCAGTGCGGGAAAAATCGCGAGTATTGGCTAACGCCTCAAAAGGGTGCGTTAGAGCCTTCCAGGGCTGGGACGACAACCATCGGGACCGAAACAGGGCGAAAGGTTTCAGCCTGCAACCGTAACGGGGGTCAGGAAACCATAAAAGCGAAATAATGGCTACTGGCCTGTTCGCTGGCCACGCATCGGGTGTCGGGGGATTTAGCCTGGTGAGACGGCGAAATGCTCGGTCATGGCCTTGTGATGTTACTCCTGGCTGCGCCAGAATCCCCGCGCCCGTCTCGATATGGGCCCAGGAAGCCTGGAACGCTTTTCAACCCCACAAGGATTTACCGATGATCGATTTCAACAACAAAGGCTTCTTCAAGCTCAAGCAGAACGATGAGTATGCCGAACGCGTAACAGCCCTGCTGCTGGATGGCGAACAGGTCATCGACGCCTATAAGTCCATGCGCGACGGCGTAGTCTTCACCAACAAACGCATCATCGCGGTGAACGTGCAAGGCATCACCGGCAGCAAAAAAGACTTCACTTCTCTGCCTTATAAAAACATCGTGGCCTACTCGGTAGAAACCTCCGGCACCTTCGACCTGGATTCGGAACTGGAGATTTACTTTTCATCCCTGGGCAAGGTGAAGTTCGAATTCACCGGCAAGACAGGCATCGTCGAAATATCGAAGCTGATCTCCAGGCATCTTTTGGCCTGATGTCAGCGGACCCTGAGTGAATACGAAAACTCAGGGGGTGAAGTGGCGCCTGTTACGTTGAGCGTTCAAGCGCAGGGACAGCCACATGCCACTTCAATGAGGGGCATGTGGCGAGTTCTTTGGGACCGTTCATTTGCAGTACATGTCGGTCACTATTTTGCTGCTGGAGTTGTCGGTAACCACAGTGAGACGATCATTTCTCAAGTCCTTGGTCATGACGACTCCGGTGACCCTGACCGCTTCCAGGTTCAGTTGCGATACGTACTCTTCTTCGGACAGAGCCGTTTCACCCATCCCCCCTGGTTTCAACTCCTTGGCTTGCGCGACCTTGTCCGCGCTGCAAGGCTCGCGTCCTGCCGCGAAAGCTTGAAAAGTCATGCCGCTCAATAATAGGGAAAGAGCCAGTAGGGTCGGTTTAGTGGCACAGTATCTTGTGTTCATCATGAACTCCTTGCGGGTCATCGAAGATTGGCTTCGCATACTTGCGAGGCTGGATCAGGTTAGAAGTGAGCCGCAGTGAGGACCACTGTCATATCTGACAGTAGCCAAGACCTGATGGAAGTAAGTGAATACGGATTTTGTATTGGAACGCTATAAGCGAAAGCCCGCCCCACATCCCCTGTGGGAGCGAGCCTGCTCGCGATGACGGCGGCCCATCAAACATCACCGGTTCAGACAGACCGCTTTCGCGAGCAGGCTCGCTCCCACAGTTTTGGTTGGTGGTGTTCACGAATTTTGTGCCCGTCACACATCCCCCTGTGGGAGCGAGCCTGCTCGCGATGACGGCGGCCCATCCAACATCACCGTTTCAGACAGACCGCCATCGCGAGCAAGCTCGCTCCCACAGTTTTGGTTGGTGGTGTTCACGAATTTTGTGCCCGCCACAGATCCCCTGTGGGAGCGAGCCTGCTCGCGATGACGGCGGCCCATCAAACATCACCGGTTCAGACAGACCGCTATCGCGAGCAGGCTCGCTCCCACAGTTTTGATTGGTGGTGTTCACGAATTTTGTGCCCGTCACACATCCCCTGTGGGAGCGAGCCTGCTCGCGATGACGGCGGCCCATCCAACATCACTGGCCCAGACAGACCAAGAAGCTCAGGGCTCCAGCGCGGGCCCCTTCAGCTCAATCTGATTGCCATCCGGATCGAAGCAGTAGATCGACCAGCCTTTCCCCTCCGCGCCATAGCGCATCTGCGCTTTCTCAACACTCAGGCCGGCTGAGGCCAAATGAGCGATGAGGGCTTGTTCATCAAACGGTTCGATGCGCAGGCAGAGGTGGTCGACGTTGTGCCCTTGCTTGCCAGCCGCCGGCCCACCCTCGCGCCCCAGCGGCCCGTCGACAGCCACCAGATCAATCATCGAAACACCGGTGCTGAGGTGGAGCATTCCAAGATCGTCCCGGCGCTTCTTCAGCTCGCAACCGAGCACGGACGTATAGAAAGCGAGGCTGCGCTCGATGTCTTTTACGCGCAGGACGATGTGGTCGATGTGTTGGATCGTGAAGTTCCTCATGCGGGCCTCCTGTTCAGTGCTAGCCGCTAACGGGTTACTTCACCTTAGCTACCCATGCAGGAATGTCGTCGTAAAAGTCAGCTCTGCTGTGCCTGATTAACATCCTCTTGCGCACCGGATGATGCCTGGGGCCCATGACTTAAAAAAATTTTGTTTGCCCTTTGGGACCAACTCAGGAAAACCTCCTCGATACGATTGCACTCCGGCTCATCCAGATACATATGAAAAATCCCATGGGCCAGATACTCGGTGACGCCAATGAGTTTTTCAGTTTCTGTGTAGGTGGCGTTTTTTACGCAAGGAGGGTACTTGATCGTCGATTTTGCGCCGGAGCCGGGCGCCGTTCGTTGACTTTCGATATTCCAGCCTGTCTTCAAATCAGCCAATAACACTTTGATCGAGGCGCAGAATTCGGATGTCAGCAGGGCGAGAACTGCATCCCTATGCTCAAAGGGGGAAATTTTTTCCAGTTGCTCTACAAATGCTTCCAGTTGCCGAAGCTGTACGCGAATGTCGGCAGCCTTGAAACCCAGTGACCGCCATTGTTTGCCGCCTGTTATTTTCAGGTCGGGCTCGCCCTTGCGCGGGCCGATATCCTTGGCTGACAGACTCTTGTCATAGGCATTCTCACGCACGTAGCTGAAGCTCATGAACGCGCGAAGCACGATCTGGTAGATCGCCCTGGTGGTTTCTATCTTCTCTTGGTTGACTCTTTGGGCTTCACGTCTGTGATCTTCTGCTCGTTCCCGTCTGCTTCTTTCCTGGGCATTTCGGCCTTCATGCCGGGATACGAGTATTGCCACGATGATTGCGTAGATGCTGCCGATGCCTTGAAGCCACGCGGGAAGATCCTTGCTGCCCCAAATCAGTACCGCAGACATGATTATGATGAAGGACGTGGCAATGGTGCCGTACATGAACAACTGAGAGTCTTGATTCGATTTTTGATGGGCTTTACTCAAGGTCTTCGTGATGCCCAGGACAAGCAAGCAGGATAAAACGATGATGAAAAACGTAGCACGTTGCCCGATGGCGTCGGCGGTGAGGAGGGTCATGAGCAGATCTTCGTTGTGACGCTCAGAGGGGCGGGCGTTCCAGGCATCTTCGGGCTTCCTTGGGGTTGATGGCTCAATGCTATCTTTTTGGTCTTCCTTCGGACAAGTAGCCGCGACCGGATTAATTCGCAGTGGTATCAGGCCGGCTATGCTGGAAAGTCGGCACGCCAGCAATAGAGGTAATGACCATGAGAAAACAAGAGCAAGAAACGCTGGTCCACACACTCAAAACCCGCTTCGACCAACACCCCCACCGCCACTCAAACATCCCCTGGGCCGACGTCCAAATCCGGCTCGAAGCCAACCCCAACGCCCTGAAATCCCTTCAGGCAATGGAAACCACCGGCGGCGAACCCGACGTCATCGACCAGAACAAAGAGACCGGTCTCATCACCTTCTGCGATTGCGCCAAAGAAAGCCCAACCGGTCGCCGAAGCCTCTGCTACGACCGCGCCGCCCTGGACGCACGCAAGGAGAACAAACCCAAAGGCAGTGCGGTAGAAGTGGCCGAAGAAATGGGCATCGCCTTGCTGACTGAAGACCAGTACCGAGCCTTGCAGCAGCTTGGCGAGTTTGATGCCAAAACGTCCAGTTGGCTGGCAACCCCCCCTGAACTTCGCGCCCTCGGCGGGGCGCTGTTCGGTGACTATCGTTATGAACGGGTGTTCGTTTATCACAATGGTGTGCAGTCGTATTACGCGGCGCGAGGGTTTCGCGGCGTGCTGTGCATTTAAGCAAACCTGTGGCGAGGGAGCTTGCTCCCGTTGGGCTGCGCAGCAGCCCCAAAGCCATTCAACGCGATGTACCAGGAAAAACGGCATCTGCAGGTTTACGACTGCTGCGCAGCCGAGCGGGAGCAAGCTCCCTCGCCACAGGTTTTCACCAGATGGTTTACGCCGCAGGCGTCCCTGTGTTTTTATACGGGCAGGCACAAGTAGCCTCCCTGCTGCGATGGGAAATACGAAAAATCTAAGTGAACTTACCCACTTATTTAGCCACTGCAAGCAGCATGCTAGTCGAAGTACGTCTTCGATTTGGCTAAAGGAGTGAGCTATGTCCCGTTCAAGTGCTGCTGAGTGTATCGACGACCTCAAAGAGTTGGCCCGCGTGTCTGTCATTGGTGAATACACGTATTGCCAGCGATTGACCCACATCAGCAAAGAGTTCGGTTTCAATAATTTCCATCACTTGCGTAAGGTCGTTGAGCGTCTCCCCGAAGACCTGATCGGCAATATCTCCACCACGCTGATGCGCCGATATTGCGAGGTGGCTCAGCCCAAGCCAAACGTCGCTTACTATGAATTCCTCTCGGTCAACAACGACACCCGGCTAAGGTTCTATAGCCAATGGGCTGGCTGGGACAAATTTGGGCAGGAAGTCAGGGTGCCCAGGTCGTTGCATGGCGAGTCGGCTCCCCGTCTGCGCAAGTCGCTTGATAAAACCGTCTTTATCGTAGAAACGGACCGTCAGTTAATCGCATGGCGCCATCGCTGGCACGGGCTGTGTTACATCTCCGCTGAGCTCTGCAAAGAGCACATGAAAGAAGCGTTTGAGCGAAAAAAGGCTGTGGTGAAAGGTCCCCGCAATGAGGAGTTTCCCCTGCTGGACGACTTTAGCGATAACTATGCAACGTGGTATCCAGTTATAGAATAACCCGAGCTGGAAAGGGCTCTCAGGAGCCCTTTCTTGTTCCCCGCACGCAGCAAAGCCGCCTCACTCAAAGACCAAAACCTCACACCCCTTAGCCTCAACCATCTGCGCAAACCCCGGCAACCGCGCCACAAACTCCGCCTCAAACGCCAGATACCGATCCTGCGCCGCCAGGTAACGAATCTCCGGCTTGACCCGCGCAATATCCTTGGACGACAGCTTCACCACCTCATCGCTGCGCTGATTCCAAAACCACGCCAAGGTCTGCGTGCCAAACGTATTCGTCCGGTAATTCCACACCCACCAATCCCCATGCCCCCGGGCAACATGCAGTTGCCCATGAAACGTGCGCAACGTGATGACCTGCTTGGGCTGCGTAACCAGCAGGCGCGTGTCCTGGCGCAGCTCACTGCCAAAGCCGTCCAACAGCGCCTTCGTCGTAGCGCCGGTCACGAAGTTGAAGCGCCACGCCAGCAGCACCGTCTCCTGATAGCCCGAGTGCTCAAGATTCTGCCGCTCGCCTTCGCTGAACAGCAGGACCTCGTCACCGCCCAGGTACGCGGTCGCCGCCCGCAATTTATAGGCGTCAGCCGGCATCGGCTTGGCGGCAATGGCCTGGTGCGGCGGGTCTTGATTCCAGACCCAACACCGCGGGCCGTTGTGCTGCATGAACAGCAAACGGCGCGGGCCGATGGGCAGGATCGTCAGTTCATCCGCGTACTCGAAAATGACCTCGCTGGAGTCAGCCGTGATCCGCCAGATTCGCGTCAAATGCTCGGGTTCGTAAATACGCTGACGTTCGAATATCTCCGAGTCGACCACGACACAGGGATCTTCAAACTCCGACCATTGCATCCCGACAGGTCCGAAACTTTGGATGTCATCGCCCTGGCGAATCTCGTATTGGTAGCGGTCATCTGAACTGTAAGCGCCGCTTTTCACCCGGCGCTTCCACAGGCTGCGTTGGGCATTGGCATCGATGAGCTGCAAGTCTGCGCCGTCCACCCCATCGGTGCGGTGTTCGAGCATGTCCTGCTCAGCGGGCGGCCATGGGTTGTAATCGATCAGAAAACACAGCCACTGGTCTTCGTCCTGCTCGGTGATGGCGGCCCAGCCGTTGCGGTAGTTGTAGTCATGCACGTAAGTGGGGCCGGGATAGTCGTGGACGTCCTGTAGCCAGTTCAGCTTGCTGCGCTTGGGCTTGCTGGATTTACGGTCGGGGGCGGCAGGCTTTTGCGGTTCGATCAGCCTTGGCGTGAACCTCGGTTCTGCGCTTTGGCCTTGCCAGTGTTGTGCAAAGGCCCCGCGTTGATCGGCCGGGACAATCACCGGTCGGTAATCATCACCGCCGGCGTCCAGGTTCCACAGGTCAAAGCCCTGACGCGCCAGCACAGGTGCCAACGCCTCGAAACAGACCTCGGCCATTTCGTTGGAAAGCTCATCCAACAGCGTCTCGAATTTCGGCCCGGAAAACACACCGATGTCGGGATAGTAATGCTGCAGCAGCCCAAGCAACTCAGCGCCCGGTGTTTTCCAATCGATATGAACCAAGGGATCAAAACGGGATTGCATCACGCCAGCCTTCCTTGTGACCTCGCCTGCGCGCCATCTTAGCCGCACACCGCCTGAAAAGAATAACTACCACCGTGGCGAGGGAGCTTGCTCCCGCTGGGCTGCGCAGCGGCCCCAAAACCATCCTGCCGCCCATCAGAACTCCCCACCCAAATAACAAACCGGCGAACTCCCCTCCGCCTGCTTCTCCACCTCATCCTCCAACCATTCAGCCAACACCACGGCATTGTTCTCGACCGTGGACTTGGCGGCATACACCAGAGTGAGATTGCCGCCCCGCGCAACATCCACCAACCGCCACCAACCCTCCGGCCGCGCAGCCAACTCCTTGCGATAGGCCACCTTGAACTGCTCGAACGAAACCGCCCCCGCTTTGAACGCCTTGCGCAACTCATGAGAAGGCGCCACCTCTGGCAACCACTGCGCGATGGGGAGTTCGTCCTTGCGACAATTACGCGGCCATAGACGGTCCACCAGCACCCGTACGCCGTCCTCGGTGCTGGCTGCTTCGTAGGCTCGTTTGCAGTGGATCATGGGGCCTGCCTGTGGGAGAGGGGACAGCGTCAGAATAGGCCGAGGTCAGTGATCGGGTTGAGTCCCCCCTCGCAACCTGCTGAGATAATCCTAATATCAATGCTCGACTGGGGTCCTGGGAAGTGCTGATCCACAGCATGGCGGCCGCAAAGGTGTGGGGCTTGACAGGTCTGGGATACTGAAAGCAGTACCGCGGTTACGCGATGCGTCTATCACGACACAAGGTGCCCTATGCGCAGTGAAGACCTCAAGATATTGTTCGACCAGCAAGCTGTCAGCTACGACAAGCAATGGGAAAGGATGGCGCCGATTCGCGCCGCCCTCTATTTGCTGCTCGAATCTCAGTTCGCCGGCCTGCCGGAAAATGCCCGGATACTCTGCGTCGGTGTTGGCACGGGGACGGAACTTGCCCATCTGGCGGAGCGCTTCCCCGGCTGGCATTTCACTGCTGTCGACCCTTCGGGCGCTATGCTTGATGTCTGTCGTCAGAGGGCCGTTCAGCATGGCTTTCTCGCGCGCTGCCATTTTCACGAAGGCTACCTGGATACGCTCGTCGCCGAGGCCAGCTACAACGCGGCTACCTGCTTGCTGGTCTCCCAATTCTTGTTGGAAGAAGATGCCCGCACCAGGTTCTTTCGCGAAATAGCCCAGCGCCTTAAACCCCACGGAATATTGGCGAACGCCGACCTCGCCTCTGATACCGAATCGCCTGCCTATGAGGTGCTGTTACGCAGTTGGATGACATTGATGTCCTCCGATGGTCTTCAGCCAGAAGTGCTGGAGCGAGCGCGTATTGCTTACGCCAGAGATGTTGCGATCCTGCCTGCGCAACAGGTCGCGAGCCTTATCAAGGCCGCCGGGTTTGACGCTCCTGTGCAGTTCTTTCAGGCGGGATTGATGCACGGATGGGTCTGTACGCGGCAGGCAGATGTGGAGTGAGTTAGAAGTGTTGGGCGAAGCCGCCAGAGTACTCCTTGGCTTTATTCAAGACAGACGATTTGAATGATGCGGTTGTCGCCATGAATCGTTGTATGCGTCCACTCTTCTATCGTCTTTATCTGCTGTGGTGACAGGTCGTAGACGAAGCAAAAATCTTCAGGTTTGGTCCAGTCCATAAGCGCGGCCAACTGGTCCAAGTACGCGCATGGGACTTCTACGGTCTGAATTAACTCTTCAGTGGTCATGTCGAAAATTTCAACCATGGGCTTCATTATTCTACTTTCCTTGTCGGATCGGCAGGTTTGGTTTGTTCGCCGGTTATCGGATCGAATTCGCCAAGGTGTTGACCTTGTTTTGTGTACAGCTCTACAGCGCCATGCTGTGAGTCCCATTCATAAATTTTGCCTTTACGATCCTTCCATCTTCGACGCTTTACGCCGCCGCCACGTACAAACGTTTTGGATGGAGCAATCGTAGCTTCTGGAAACGCTGGAAGCAGCGACGGGGGCTTGTAGTACTTATGATCCCCCGGAACACTCAAAACCACATAGACCGGCCGAACCCCCGAATCCGCCGGAAACACCAGAATGAAATCCCTGTACTCCGGCGGATAGATCGGGTCTACGATGACGTTGTCGGCCATCGGCGTCGGTGGGTAGATCCAAATAGGTGGTGCCTGGGGCGCCGCTTCCAGAGCGGGAATGCCAAGGGAGTCAGCCGGATTGGTAGCCGGCGTCCAGATCAGTTCGATGCCATCCCCCAGGTCGGCGATGAACTGGTCGGCTCGTGGGGTGAACTGAACAACGTCGACCATTTCCCAATCGCGGTTCTGACCGGTGTAAAAGCCGTAGCCCTTGAGGCTGCCATCGGCCTGCTGCTCGATGCTCAAGCGCATGCGACTGCGAGCCTGTTTGAGGTTGCGCAACTGGTCTTCGCTGTAGAGCGCGCTGTCACCCAGATTGGACGGCCAGAGCAGGGCGACGATGCCGGTCAGCAGCGCTGCGCCGACGGTGCCGCCGGCAGCCGCAGCCGTGGAAGTTGCCGAACCGCCCAGCGCGAGCCTGCCCAAGGTAACGGGCAGCGTGCCTGCGCCGATCCGCCTGAGGGGAATCGTGCCGGACGGGTCGGCGCTCCGGCCGCCGAGCCACATGAGATCGCCGTACTGCTTGACCAGATCTGCCGGCACGTAGCCGCTGGGGTTGCTGTAATCGATGATGCCGTTGGGGAGCTTGCAGCTCTTGGCAAACACGCAACCGGTAGCGGTGGACAACGGCTTGTTATCCACCGCGGCCCAGCGCGCGTGTTCATAGGCAGCTTGCCGGGCAAGCATGGCTTCGTAAGCCTGCTGCCGGGTTTCGTGCTCGGCCAGTTCGCTGGCGGTCATGTCCCGATAGGTGACGTGATGCCCATCGCCGCTGGGCGGGTTTCGGACCTGGGGGATGTCTTTTTTGCGTGCCGCCACGTAGTGAGTCTCGTCCGGAAAAAATGCAGGACAGACGCTAACGCGGGAACAGAGGGGCGCGATGTAGGAGCTTTCTTGAAGTCGTTGTTCTGGTTTCCTCAATACCGGTAGGGCTGGCTATTCGAGGCTCGAAACAATCTGCAGCGTCAGATCAGGCTGTCAGACATTGGGCGCCCGCAACTCGCCAACCGACCTCGCCTTGCGCCTTTGCCTACAACTACGCCAGAATCCGCCGGCTTGTTCGCCTTGGGTTGCGTCGGTAGTTTGGGACCTGTCACTGCTCATCAGTGATCGGGTTTAGCAGCTCGCGGTGAAACAGGTTGTGCAAGGCGTCATCCAGTCAGGAATCTCCATCCTGCACTTGATGGTGGCTGTGCGCAGGGCGTCCCCGGACGCGCCGGTTTCTTGTTTCCCCGGTCTGCTAACCTGCGTACAGCTGCCTCCCATCGTTTAGCAGCGAGCGGGTGATGGCTCCAACTACAGGAAGCAAGACGATGGCAAAAGTTACTCCGAATCCTCCTGCGACAAACGAACCTACGTCCCGCGCCCAGTCCGCCCGCAACAAGAAAATCGACGACGCTGCCACGCGAGCGTTGGATTTTTATCTGAAGCCCAAGCCTGAGAACGAAACGTCTGACAAGTCCGACTCCATTTTACGGATTGATCCGGGGGTGGATTCTGAGTGTTTGCTGGCGAATCTGAGTGAGAACCTGGCTTCGGCGAATGCCATGATCAGTGATTTGGCGTTTGATCTGGATGGGTCTCGGCGGCGTGTTGCGTTGGGGATTTTGCAGGTGATTGAGGTGAGTGAGCTGTTGGCGAATCGGGCGTTGGATATTGTTGAGGTGAGGTAGGGCGGCAGTGCTACGTGCCGTCCGGAATAAAAAAGGTCTTGCTAGCAAGACCTTTTTTATTCCGAGGGAGACTCGTGCATGCCATATAAATCGTGCTCTGTAGTCGAATTATACGGTTAGGGATACACGTAGGGATACACCGTTCCATTCGCTATTGCGGTTTCTGCTACTGACGGAAGGAGGTGTTGATGGATAAGCTGGCAGCTGGGCAGCGCCTTTCTTGGTTTTTTAACATAAACACAGTGAAGCAGAAGGAATACGAGTGAACTGGCCGCAATGGATCACGCATGAAAAACTGACCGTAGCTGCAATCAGCGCAGTTGTCTTAGCGATAGGCGGCACGTACCAAATTCAGCAAGCTCGAGTTGCTGATCGTGATCGTGACCTTGAGGTTCGCGACAAGGAGATTGCGTCATTGAAGGAGGCCAAAGCATGGAACGTCCCAGATACGATAGAAAAGTTGAAGGACGTCAGCCAGAAGCTTCAAACACAATTTGCTTCCGTCGATGAGCTTAATTCACTGCGAAAGGATAGTGAGGCACTGCGTCTGCGGAACACCTCCCTCGAAAAAGTGAATGAGGACCAAGCCCTAAAGCTCAAGGATTTATCCGGGCAGAACGCGGCTCTTAGAGTCAGCATTGAAAAAATGCTTGTCCCTAGCCAGCGAATTGAGCTTGAGGCCGGAAGTGCTGCAGATTTGGTGAAGAACAATCTCACACTAGGAGTTGGATCAGTCTTTACGAGCAGCATCAGTGGACGTTTGAGGAATGAACCTCTATCGATGAATGTAGGTGAGGCCGTCACAGTCCGGGTGCTCGGCAATGACTGTCGGCTCGCTCTTCTCAAAACGAAATACGACAGGGCGTCTTTCTCGTTTGCTTGCCCTCAGGGGACTGAGTAGCTGACCAGGGATGTTAGCTGCCCGGGCTAAAACAAGAGGGGCAAGCAACGCAATCTCTTCGGGCGTCCAGGTTGTTCATCGATCTTGAATGCTCAAGACTGCGGGGGACCCTGAGCTTTTCCATTAGACACGGGGTCGGAAACCCGCGGGATCTTGGTAGCGACAGAGATTGCACCTTACTGAAATTTCAACGTTGAAATTGAAAGGATCCTGACGAAAAAAGGGCATCGTTACCGCTACGGTAAAGGTGAGCCATTGTGTTGCTGATAGCGAACGGTTGAACCCGGTCAACCTTGGGGATGGTGTCAACCAAGTCAACCAAGTCAACCTGTCAACCGACGTAGAAAACTCAGTCGCTAACAAGATGCTGCGGGTTCTTTGCCCCATACCCATTCGAAAGGCCCAGGGTCCCGGCGAGCCACCAAGCGATAGGGCAAAAGCACAGGTGAACCAGGTTCACCTGTTCACTAAGCTGTGCACTATTTCGCTAACAAAATCACGCGGGTTTCCGACCCCGTGTCTTAAAGAAACCTCAGGGTCCCCGGCAAAATTTGGAACTGCTCCTGACGTTCGCTGGCGGCGTTGATGCTTCCGGGGAGCGGGGAATACGCATCCTTCTGAAAAGCAGTGTTACGAACGTTACTGGTGTAACGGTTGTCGATAACTGACTGTATTTATTGGATATTGTCGGCATAACACTGTGTATGAGCATGTATTTTTAGGAGTGTTACTAAGCCAACTGGTGTAACGCTTCCGAGCGTCTGAAGTAGACCCATAAAACAGGAAAGAAGCTCTCGTCGAACTCTCGCCTGCCCATCAGCAACGATTGGCAGTTAGGTATGAACACTTTGCTAGGTTTCAGCAAGCTATCAGCGATTAGCCCGCTGGTGTGGCAGGGCGCTACCGGCCAAAAGCAGCCCGTCAGGATCATGGCAAGCACTGCTGAATAGTTAAGGCGTCGGGGCTTACTGTCCGACTTATTCAGGGAAAATCTTTCCCGCCGTTCGGGTACCGACACCTGCAGATGCGGCCCACAGCCATGCGGCAGCCGTTTAGAACACCATACTTTTCGATGGCTTGTATCGCATAGTTTGAACAGGAAGGCTCAAATCGGCAGGCATCTCGCAATCGAGAGGGAGCAACTCGCTGATAGCAGCGAATTGCTGAGACGGCGCAAAGCTTGATCATCGGGGCTTGCGCAATGAAATCACGTAATAGTGGTTCAGCACGTTTTTCTTCCCCATTAACGCGTCGAAGCATCCCGGTTTGACTGAAACGCCAATCGTGTCAATCCGATAGAACTCCCACCCATCCTCTGCATGAGTGTTGACCACATTTTGTAGATAAACAGCGGCCTCGTTCCCCCGGTGCTCCTTCGCACGAACTTCAATGTTTGGCGGCACTTGAACCATTTTGTAGATGTACATCCGTGATCACCTTATGAATGCTCGTATTCCCCTGAATACAAAGCGCATTCGCTTTATATCTGGTTCCGAGTCGGATGAACAACCCGAATCGCACGCTCCCGGATCGGCCAGAAAAGCAAGCTCTCTCCAGGGAGCCTTCGGGCCATCGGCTGCCAATCGTGGAAGGCAGCTTGCGGCCTATAGCGGCCAGACGCCAATCAGATCAGCCAGGCTTCGGTAAAAGTAATGGCCTCAAACATGCTGCTTCTGGCACCCAGCCTTCAAGCGACTAAGGTCTGCAGGCTTTCTATCAACTCTTTAAGCTCCGAGCGATCCAAATCGTTCTCTCGGTAACTGGAGCGCTGGAGGATTTGATCAGCAGTCATCAACGTCCAGAATCGGTCAATGACGTCATTAGGGTTAATACGGGCTGCCGATCCGATTAACTTCTTGGCGTCGCAGGTATCGGAGAAAGCCACCCTTATTCCGAGTTGGGCTTCGATCAAGTCTGGGCAAAGGTAGTTTTCGATTTCCCGTTTGCGCGTCGAGTAGAACGATCGGCCCTGGGCCTCGACCTCTCCCTTACGCTTGGCAATCGCAGCTATTTGCTCGGCGGTACCCCCGATGTCCGAATCCAAAAAAACACACCACGGAAGTCCAAGATCATTTGCGAGATTGAGGGTGACCCAATGTTTTACGCTGCCGCAACCACCTATCAGAATTGGGACAATTCCTAGATCCTCCAAGCTAGAGGCAAGCTGACCTGCAGCCTTGAGCGTATTGGCTGCATGTCTAAGGAAGATTACGTCTGATTTGCCTTCTACCAATACGACCGCACGCGCGCGCTCCAGACCTGTTTCCGGAAGCACGCCGAGGCTTTCAGCAGCTTCCTTCAGCACGTCGTTACCAGGCATTTTGACGATCGGGTAGCCGTTTTCGTCCTTGGTTACGTAACGGATTCCCTCTATGGGCACCAGACCAGCCAGGGCTGGCACATGCGTGGTAACGATGATCTGCCGGGCGGGATGCTGAGACAGTTCAAGTAACGCCCGCATCAGCATCACTTGGTAGTTCGGATGCTGAGAGGTTTCTGGTTCCTCGATGGCGTAGATGACGTCGCGCTGGGTGCCCACTACGGCTTTCTCCGCCTCAGCGCGGAAGAAGTTGAGAAGGATGAGGCGACGTACGCCGCTCCCGCGTTTGTTGATAGGTATGCCGTTCTCACCATCTAACGTGAAGTTGAATACCCACTTCGGCTTATCCTTGAAGCGCGGAGTCAACTCGTTGGCCAACTCAGGCGCCATCTCTCGCAACTTGTCGAGGGTGCGAGCAGCCACTTCCAATACGCTGGCTTCGATTTGACGCTCCAATTCAGTGATTTGGCCTTGAAGTTCGGCCTGAGCCTCCTTGACCGCTTGCTGCAGCGGGTTTTTTGCTTCGGCATCGCCATCACTGCTCTCTCTGTCCGATTTGAAGAGAGCAAAGACAGGTAACTGTGATTCGATTTTTTCCCAGATGGACTTGTTGTCAGTCGAAAGTGCTTTGCTGATATCTAGAATGGTGTCCTGACAGGCTATCTGCCCGGCCGCACGGCGAATGGCCTGGCGCCACAGTGAGGCTACTCGCTTGTCAGCAACCTGTTCGGCTATCCCGCGCTGCTCACCAAGCTTTTTAAGATCGGCCATCTTCAGACTGAGCAACATTGCCAATTCCGGGTCCGCAGGATGCTGGCAACGAAGGGCTATTCGCTCGAGTTTTCCGGTACTTGCTTTGTAAGTTTTGACAATCTCCAGAGCGCCCTCTGCGTTGAGAAGGTACTCATCTGCCAAGGTCGTCTCAGCAACCTCGTCCAGAACCATTCGCTCGGGAAGCCCATCGAACTCGCACGCGATTTCAAATTGGTCGGCGCCTTCCGCCAGGCTGAAGCAGTTCATGTCACTCTTATCAGGCTTGAACCCTTCCGTCTCAAAGAAGATGGCCAAGGCTTCGAGAATGCTGGATTTGCCATAGTCGTTACGACCGACGATGCCAGTCATGGCTTGATTGGCAGGGATCACCGTAACGGTGCGATAACCGCGGAAATGTTTGAGTTTGACGGACCTGAGGCGCATCGTGATTTCCCTATCTGAAGTTAAATCAACAAGGGCGAACTAGAGCCAGTCTAGACAGAGAATGCCCAACTGCGCGCAACTTGCATATGGAAGAATTCGCAACAACGCTGATCGGCGGGGGGGCAGTGGATCATTAATCGCCCTCGGTTTCTCACAGCTTTCCGAGTTGTGAGTCGTTACTGATGTGGCTACAGATCAACGTCGCCCCTGTTGAGGCGTCGTCGGTGAAATGAAGCAATCGGCAAGAGGCGGACGGTTGCATGCGACCGCATACGGACAGCATCGGACCCTTCTAAGATGCTTACGAGAATAGAGATGATTCAGAGCCCCACACTAGCTACAAACTCGATTCACGCTTACCATCTTGCCACCTCGTATTACCGCGGCTGCTGAACCCGGTACTCACGAGGAAATGACCATGGAAAGAACCCGTAGCTGGAGACGTGCGCAGTCCCGCAAGCACAAAGGGCATGAAGCGATTGGCCCACAGGACTTCAAACCAGAAAAGAACTGGAAGCTGATGTACACCCGTGCCGATAAGCTGCACCGGGCGCGTCAGCTCGGTATGAGTTATCCCATTCGCACCACTCGCCAACTGTTGGATCAAGAGTGACCAATCTCCTGTTCGTTTGCAGTCGTAACCAATGGCGTAGCCCTACCGGGGAGGCGATCTGGCGTCGGCGTCCTGGTTTCGGGGCTCGTTCGGCAGGCACCAGCCCCAATGCACGCAAACCTATCGGGCCAGCGGATATCCGTTGGGCCGATGTCATTTTTGTAATGGAGCGCAAGCACGAGCATCGTCTACGGGCAGAGTACGCTCGGTTGCTTGAACACAAGCGGCTGCATGTTCTGGATATTCCCGATGACTATCGCTTCATGGATCCTGAGCTGGTAGACATGCTTGAGCGGGCGGTGACGTCGTACCTGTGTATTTGAGCATTTAGGGCAGTCTCCACGAGCTGCCCTCTCCTAATGGCTAGGCGAAACGATCAGGCTTACAGGTAACTCGCCTGCAATTTCCGATAACTCCGTTTGCAATGCCACAGGGTTTTTAACAAGGCCGCGAGGGTCATAAACGAAAAAAGTGATTGCATGGCATTCGGGATGGGCCCGATAGCGTGCGATATCCAGGATCAGCTCGTCGGCTAGCGATCTTGCGGTCATACCGTCGCGCGTCATCTTGAGTTCAATAAAGAGCCCATGTTCAGGCAGGAGGAAGTCTGCGCGGGTGCCGCCTGCTGCCATGCTCGGGGACGGCTCTTCAGGTTTTACGTTATCGAACTGCAATCTTAGCAACGCGTTGACCAGAAACTGGACGTCGTATTCATCGTCGAGCTGAACTCCCTTTCGGCCGCGCGGGCGGTGTTCCAGGTCTTTCGCAAAACGATGAAAACGCAGCAGCATGCGCTCGATGATCTGGTCGGCTCGCTCTTGGGGGGCGGGGAGCACGGGCATATCAAAGGAGAAATGCTCTTGTAGAATCTGTTCCTCAAACCTGCGCTGCGCTTTTGGTGGCCTTTGGAAAATGACGCAGGTTGCTATCCCAACCAGAAACAATTCGATGGTCAGAAACATAACCAGATAGCCTATGACGACTGTCACTTTGTACTGGCCATCAAGCTTGTATTTGTTGCCTCCTCCTTGTCTGGGCTCGTCTCGTGGAACCAGTTGCAGGTTGAAAGTGACCGTCACCCCGCCAATTCGGTGAACCCCCTGTATACCATGCAGCGAATCCAGGCCAATCTCCCCTCGGTTATAGAGGTCGAGCAGAGCAACGGCCTCCCGGGTTGCCTGTCGATACTCTTCGCTATTGATCACCTCAAGCACTGCGGGATTGGTAAGTCCCGGGTCCTCAAACCTTGGGGCTATCCATGAGCAGTAGGTGAGGATGGGCATGAAGATCAATACCGTGAAGCCGACCTTGGCGAACATGCGCCAGCGCCGGTTCTCCATCACTAACTCGCCCAGCGTGTCGTTTTCGCGACTTCTAAGAAAAAATGCAGAGATCCATTTCAGCAAAACGTATTTCTCCAAGATGTTCGGTTGCGCCAGGTCCCGCAGGTTTACTGGATATCTTTCAGGTAATCCCTAAGAATTAGAAGCGGATCCTGAAGCTCCTCTACCGTTCGGGAAGCGCCGAAGTCAGTCGCTAACCGTCCGAGTTCCCGCCCCAAAGCTGTGTTACTTCCCCCAATTGCCTCCAGTGCCAAGTCCAGGCAGTGCTGTACTTTCGCCTGGATAGCTTGGATGTCTTCTCTGCGCACCAACAACCCAAAAACCTCCCGATCACACCCGCCCATCAACGGATCATCCCGCAAAATCGGACTATGCCCCTCTGTCTCATAAGCCAGCTTCAGCGAGTAAAGAGCGACCGTTTCCAGCAGCAATTCCATGAGGTGAAATCCTTTGTCAGCGGGTGAGGGGGGGGCGGTGGATCAACAGGGCGTCGCAAGGCGGAGCATCGGTGGGGGCTGTGACACTTTTGTAAGCGCTTCGCGCTCAAGCGGGAGCAAGCTCCCTCGCCACAGGTTTCCCCCCCACCGGTTCTTCTCTACCACTGGTTCTTCCTCACCATGGGGTTGGTATTTGGGGCCGCTTCGCGGCCCAGCGGGGATAAATCCCCTCGCCACAAAGGGGAGCGGTGATTTATCCATCCACCACAAAAGCGGGTGGGGGATTGCTTGGGATCTGCGTTAGTCGCGAAATACCACTTTCCTGCAGGCGAAAAAAAAGACCTTGAATTTCAAGGTCTTTCTTTAAGATGGTGCCCCGAGGGAGACTCGAACTCCCACTCCTTTCGAAAACGGATTTTGAATCCGCCGCGTCTACCAATTCCGCCATCAGGGCTCAATGGCGGCGAAGTATAGAGAGGTGCCTACCGTTGGTCAATCACGTTTCATGGTGAATTTTTGATAATTCCGCTAGACTTTCCGGCCCTGCTAGACGAACCCCATCATGCGTGTTGCTGACTTTACCTTCGAACTCCCTGATTCGCTGATCGCTCGCCACCCTCTGGCCGAGCGTCGCGCCAGTCGACTGTTGACCCTGGATGGGGTCAGCGGTGCCATGGCTCACCGTCAATTCACTGATTTGCTTGAGCATTTGCGCCCGGGCGATTTGATGGTGTTCAACAATACCCGGGTGATTCCGGCGCGTTTGTTTGGCCAGAAGGCCTCCGGTGGCAAGCTGGAGATTCTGGTGGAGCGGGTGCTGGACAGTCATCGGGTGCTGGCCCATGTGCGGTCGAGCAAGTCGCCCAAGCCGGGTTCGTCGATTTTGATCGACGGCGGCGGTGAGGCGGTGATGGTGGCGCGGCATGATGCGTTGTTCGAGCTGGCGTTTGCCGAAGAGGTGTTGCCGCTGCTCGACCGTGTCGGGCACATGCCGTTGCCTCCTTATATAGACCGCCCGGACGAAGGTTCGGACCGCGAGCGTTATCAGACCGTGTACGCCGAGCGCTTGGGGGCGGTGGCGGCGCCGACGGCGGGGCTGCATTTTGATCAGCCGTTGCTGGAGGCGATTGCCGCCAAGGGCGTGGAGACGGCGTTTGTGACGCTGCACGTCGGTGCCGGCACGTTTCAGCCGGTGCGGGTGGAGCGCATCGAAGATCACCACATGCACAATGAATGGCTGGAAGTGAGCCAGGAAGTGGTCGATGCCGTGGCGGCCTGTCGCGCGCGCGGTGGGCGGGTGGTGGCGGTGGGGACCACCAGTGTGCGGTCTCTGGAAAGCGCTGCGCGTGATGGCGTGCTCAAGCCGTTCAGTGGCGACACTGACATCTTTATCTACCCGGGCCGGCCGTTTCATGTGGTCGATGCCCTGGTCACCAATTTTCATTTGCCCGAATCCACGCTGTTGATGCTGGTTTCGGCGTTCGCCGGTTATCCCGAAGCCATGGCCGCCTACAAGGCCGCCGTCGAGCATGGATACCGCTTTTTCAGCTACGGTGATGCGATGTTCATCACCCGTAACCCCGCGCCACGCGGACCCGAGGAAACAGTATGAGTCGCACCTGTCGCATGTCCTTCGAGTTGCTTGCTACCGATGGCAAGGCTCGTCGCGGTCGTCTGACCTTCCCCCGCGGTACGGTGGAAACCCCCGCGTTCATGCCGGTGGGCACTTACGGCACGGTCAAGGGCATGCTGCCACGGGATATTGTGGCCACGGGCGCGGAGATCATCCTCGGCAACACGTTCCACCTGTGGTTGCGCCCGGGCATGGAAGTGATCAAGGCCCACGGTGACTTGCACGATTTCATGCAGTGGAAAGGCCCGATTCTGACCGACTCCGGCGGTTTCCAGGTGTTCAGCCTGGGCGCGATGCGCAAGATCAAGGAGGAGGGCGTGACCTTCGCTTCTCCGGTGGATGGCGCCAAGGTGTTCATGGGGCCGGAAGAGTCGATGCAGGTCCAGCGCGACCTGGGCTCGGACATCGTGATGATCTTTGACGAATGCACGCCGTACCCGGCCGATGAAGATGTGGCGCGGGTGTCCATGGAGCTGTCGTTGCGCTGGGCCCAGCGCTCCAAGAACGCCCATGGCGAGAACACGGCGGCGCTGTTCGGCATCGTCCAGGGCGGCATGCACCAGGATTTGCGTATGCGCTCGCTCGAAGGCCTCGACAAGATCGGCTTCGACGGCCTGGCCATCGGCGGTCTGTCGGTGGGTGAACCCAAGCATGAAATGATCAAGGTGCTCGATTACCTGCCGGGCCAGATGCCGGCTGACAAACCTCGTTACCTTATGGGCGTTGGCAAACCGGAAGATCTGGTTGAGGGTGTGCGCCGCGGTGTGGACATGTTCGATTGCGTGATGCCAACCCGTAATGCCCGCAATGGGCATCTGTTCATTGATACAGGCGTGCTGAAGATCCGTAACGCGTTCCATCGCCATGATGAATCGCCGCTGGATCCGACCTGCGATTGCTACACCTGCCAGAACTTCTCCCGTGCTTATCTGCACCATTTGGACAAGTGCGGCGAAATGCTGGGTAGCATGTTGAATACCATCCACAATTTGCGCCATTACCAGGTGCTTATGGCTGGTTTGCGCGAGGCTATTCAACAGGGTACATTGGCCGCCTTTGTCGATGCCTTCTATGCCAAGCGCGGGTTGCCTGTTCCGCCCTTGGACTGAGTTTTCCGATCCTAAGATTCAATACTTGCAACTGGAGTGCTAAATGAGCTTTTTTATCTCTAATGCCATGGCTGATGCCGCTGCCCCTGCAGCAGCGCCAATGGGTGGCGGTTTCGAGTGGATTTTCCTGGTTGGCTTTCTGGTCATCTTCTACCTGATGATCTGGCGTCCACAGGCCAAGCGTGCCAAAGAGCAGAAGAACCTGCTCAGCAGCCTGCAAAAGGGCGATGAAGTGGTCACCACCGGCGGCATCGCTGGCAAGATCACCAAAGTGGCCGATGACTTCGTGGTACTGGAAGTGTCCGACACCGTTGAAATGAAATTCCAGAAGGGCGCCATCGCGGCCACGCTGCCAAAAGGCACGCTGAAAGCGATCTAAGTAACAACTTCTATTCAATCGACGGGGCGCGCAAGGCGCCCCGCGTCATAAGCGGGCGGCGTGATGCTGAACAAATACCCTCTGTGGAAATATTTACTGATCCTGGCGGTGCTGGCGGTCGGTCTGATTTATTCCGCTCCCAATCTTTATCCTGATGACCCGGCCATTCAGGTCAGTGGCGCAAGCACTGCCTTGCAGGTCACTCAGGCCGATCTGGACCGTGCGAGCGCTGCGCTCAAGGCCTCCGGTATCGACGTGAAGGCCGCGACCATTGCCGAAGGCGGCAAGGGCGGTTTGTTGCGTCTGCTCAAGGCTGAAGACCAGCTGCCGGCCAAGGACGTGGTGCGCAAGGCCCTCGGTGACGACTATGTCGTGGCCCTGAACCTGGCCCAGACCACCCCGCAATGGCTGCGCAACCTCGGCGCGCATCCGATGAAGCTGGGTCTGGACTTGTCCGGTGGTGTGCACTTCCTGCTGGAAGTGGACATGGACAAAGCGCTGGATGCACGCTTGAAAGTCTACGAAGGCGACGTCAAGAGCCTGTTGCGTAAAGAGCGTCTGCGCTATCGCAGCCTGCCGCAGCTCGACGGTGCCATTCAGCTGGGTTTCACTGACGAAGATGTACGCGAGAAGGCCCGTGCGCTGATCCGCAAGAACTTCAACGATTTCGACATTGTGCCAGCCGACCTCAATGGTCAGCCGGTGCTGCGTCTGGCGATGACCCCGGCCAAGCTGGCGGAAATCCGCGAATACTCCATCAAGCAGAACTTGACCACGGTGCGTAACCGGGTCAACGAGCTGGGTGTGGCCGAGCCGATCGTGCAGCGCCAGGGCGCCAACCGCATCGTGGTTGAGCTGCCGGGCGTGCAGGACACTGCCGAAGCCAAGCGTATCCTCGGCAAGACCGCCAACCTGGAATTCCGTCTCGCGGCCGAACCGGGTGCTTCCCGCGCCACTACCGAGAGCTTCGAGTTCCGTGAAGGCGGTCGTCCGGCGGCGCAGATCGAGCGCGGCCTGATCATCACCGGTGACCAGGTGACCGACGCCCAGGCGGGCTTCGACGAGCAGGGTCGCCCACAGGTGAACATTCGCCTGGATGGCCACGGCGGCGAACTGATGAGCCGCGCCACGCGCAGCAACGTCGGTCGCAGCATGGCGGTGATCTTCATCGAGCAGAAGCCGACCACCACTTACACCAAGCAAGTGGTCAACGGCGTCGAGAAAGACGTACCGGTCCAGACGTTCAAGGAAGAGAAAAAGATCATCAGCCTGGCGACCATCCAGTCGCCACTGGGCAGCCAGTTCCGCATCACCGGCCTCAATGGCCAGGGTGAATCCTCGGAACTGGCCCTGCTGCTGCGTGCCGGTGGTCTGGCTGCGCCGATGTACTTCGCTGAAGAGCGCACCATTGGCCCGAGCCTGGGTGCCGACAACATTGCCAAGGGTGTCGATGCATCGCTGTGGGGCATGCTGTTTGTCTCTCTGTTCATCATCGCCATCTACCGCTTCTTCGGCCTGATCGCCACGGTTGCGCTGGCGGTGAACATGGTGCTGCTGCTGGCGCTGATGTCGCTGCTGGGGGCTACGCTGACCCTGCCGGGTATTGCCGGTATCGTGTTGACCATGGGTATGGCGGTGGACGCCAACGTGCTGATCTTCTCGCGGATTCGTGAAGAGATCGCCGCGGGCATGTCGGTCCAGCGTGCAATCAACGAAGGCTTCGGCCGGGCATTTACTGCGATTATCGACGCCAACCTGACCACCTTGCTGGTGGGCGGGATTCTCTTCGCCATGGGCACCGGCCCGGTGAAGGGCTTCGCAGTGACCATGTCCCTCGGGATCTTTACCTCGATGTTCACAGCCATTCTGGTGACCCGTGCAATGGTCAACCTGATTTATGGTGGCCGTGACTTCAAGAAGTTGTGGATTTAAGGGGCTGCCATGTTACGTACAATCAACTTCATGGGCGTTCGCAACGTTGCGTTCGGCGTCACTGTATTGCTGACCTTACTGGCGTTGTTCAGCTGGTTCAGCAAGGGCCTGAACTACGGCCTGGATTTCACCGGCGGTACGCTGATCGAGCTGACCTACGAGCGTCCGGCCGATGTCACCAAGGTGCGCGAGCAACTGATGACCTCGGGTTACACCGACGCTGTGGTGCAGAGCTTTGGCGCGACCACCGATCTGCTGGTGCGGATGCCGGGTGAAGACCCGCAACTGGGTCAGCAAGTGGCCGAGGCCTTGCAGAAGGCTGGTGGCGACAACCCGGCGCAGGTCAAGCGTGTCGAGTATGTCGGCCCGCAGGTGGGTGAAGAGCTGCGCGACCAGGGCGGCCTCGGCATGCTGATGGCGCTGGGCGGGATCCTGCTGTACCTGGCTTTCCGCTTTCAGTGGAAGTTCGCGGTGGGCGCGATTGTCTCGCTGATCCACGACGTGATCGTGACTGTGGGCATCCTGTCGTTCTTCCAGATCACCTTCGATTTGACGGTGTTGGCGGCGGTGCTGGCGATCATCGGTTACTCGCTCAACGACACCATCGTGGTGTTCGACCGGGTGCGTGAAAACTTCCGTGTGCTGCGCAAGGCGACGCTGATCGAGAACATCAACATCTCGACCACCCAGACCCTGCTGCGGACCATGGCGACGTCGATCTCCACGTTGCTGGCGATCGGCGCGCTGCTGATTTTCGGTGGCGACAACCTGTTCGGCTTCTCCATTGCGCTGTTCATTGGTGTATTGGCGGGTACTTACTCGTCGATCTACATCGCCAACGTGGTGTTGATCTGGCTGAACCTGAGCACCGAGGATTTGATTCCTCCGGTGGCCTCCGACACGGAAGTGGACGACCGACCATAAGGTTTGGTCTCCGCCCGTCACGGCCTGAAAGGCGCGAGTTGAACTCGCGCCTTTTTTTGTGCTCCAAGGCTGGGAGAAGCGCGGATAAATCCGCATGTGATGGTCAGGAGGTTCAAGTGAACAAATCGATGCTGGTTGGTGCGGTATTGGGTGCTGTCGGTGTGACTGCCGGTGGTGCGGTAGCCACCTACAGCTTGGTCAAAAGCGGCCCTGAGTATGCGCAAGTATTGGCCGTGGACCCGGTTAAAACACAAATCAAGACCCCCCGTGAAGTGTGCAAGGACGTCACCGTGACCCGGCAGAAGCCGGTCCAGGATCAACACCAGATCGCCGGTACCGTATTGGGCGCCGTGGCCGGTGGCCTGTTGGGCAACCAGATCGGCGGCGGCACCGGCAAGAAAATCGCCACCGTGGCGGGTGCGGCCGGCGGCGGTTATGCCGGTAACAAGATTCAGGAAGGCATGCAGGAGCGAGACACCTACACCACCACCCAAACTCGCTGCAACACGGTCAACGACATCAGCGATAAGGTTGTAGGTTATGACGTTCGCTACATGCTCGATGGCAAGGAAGGCAAAGTCCGCATGGACCGCGACCCGGGCAACCAGATCCCGGTGAACAAGGAAGGCCAACTGATCCTGGGGCAGAACGAACCGGCTCAGTGATCCAGCGGTTATGAAGAAGCACCCTTCGGGGTGCTTTTTTTACGCCCGCATTTTATGGCCCGCCACCCATCCCCTGTGGGAGCGAGCCTGCTCGCGATAGCGGTTGAATGTTGATCGTTCCCACGCTCTGCGTGGGAATGCCGCCAGGGACGCTCCGCGTTCCGCTTCTAGAGGTGACGCAGAGCGTCACCGGATGCATTCCCACGCAGAGCGTGGGAACGATCAGTGAGTGGTGTGAGACAGGCATAAAAAAAGCACCCCGAAAGGTGCTTTTTCTGTAGCCGAGCTGCTTAGCGCTTCAGCGAAGCCGGCAGGTGTGGCTGGATAGCGGTGAGTACGGCCTTGAAGCATTTGGTGTTGCCGGCAACGATGTGGCCTTTTTCAAGGAAGTCGTGGCCGCCGGTGAAGTCGCTCACCAAACCACCGGCTTCCTGGATCAGCAGGGCGCCTGCTGCCATGTCCCATTCGGACAGGCCCGACTCCCAGAATGCATCGAAACGACCGGCGGCGACATATGCCAGGTCCAGGCTCGCGGCGCCAGCGCGGCGGATGCCGGCGGTCTGGCCGACCAGGGCGCGGAACATGCCCAGGTAGTTGTCCAGGTTGTCCATCTGGTCATCGCGGAACGGGAAGCCGGTACCCAGCAGGGCGCCGTCCAGGCTGGTGCGACCGCTGACGCGCAGGCGACGACCGTTCAACTGGGCGCCACGGCCACGGCTGGCGGTGAATTCTTCCTGGCGAACCGGGTCCAGCACGACGGCGTGTTCCAGGCGACCACGGTATTTGCAGGCGATGCTGACAGCGAAATGAGGGATGCCGCGCAGGAAGTTGGTGGTGCCGTCCAGCGGATCGATGATCCACAGGTACTCTTCGCCTTCGATGCCGGTGCCGGCGTGCATGCCGGTCTCTTCACCCAGGATCGAGTGGTTCGGGTAAGCCTTGCGCAGTGCGTCGACGATTTTCTGTTCGGCGGCGCGATCAACCTCGGACACGTAGTCCTTGGCGTCTTTTTCATCGACCTTGATGGTATCCAGGCGCTCGATGGAGCGGAAGATCAGTTCACTGGCGCTGCGGGCGGCGCGCAGCGCGATATTCAGCATGGGCTGCATGGATGTGTCACCTAAGGTTGTTAAAGAAAGCCGCGCATTCTATCAGAAAGTTTTCCCAGGAGAAGGTTGGTGTTCGCTTTCATAGCTTAACGGTAGGTGCTTAGGTAAGATTTGCTCCCTTTATCGTGTTCGAGAGCGCCTCCCTTGTTGCAGAACATTCGTGTCGTCCTGGTCAATACCAGCCATCCGGGAAATATCGGCGGGGCTGCGCGGGCCATGAAGAACATGGGCCTGTCGCGGCTGGTGCTGGTCGAGCCACGCTCGTTTCCCCATCACGAAGCCGACGCCCGGGCTTCCGGCGCCGGTGACATCCTGGCAGCCGCCCAAGTGGTCGCCACCCTGGAAGACGCCCTGGTGGGCTGCAACCTGGTGCTTGGCACCAGCGCCCGCGACCGCCGTATCCCCTGGCCGCTGCTCGATCCCCGCGAATGCGGAACGAAAGTGGTCGAGGAAGCCGGGCAGGGCGCTGAGATCGCTCTTGTGTTTGGTCGTGAAGATTCCGGCCTGACCAACGAAGAGCTGCAGCGATGTCACTTTCACGTGCATATCCCTTCCGACCCACAGTTCAGTTCCCTGAACCTCGGGGCGGCGGTGCAGGTGTTGAGTTATGAAGTGCGCATGGCCTGGCTGGCAGCCGAAGGCAAGCCCAGCAAGGTGGAAAAATTCGAGGCCACGTCGCCGCGCAGTGAGACACTGGCGACCATGGACGAGCTGGAGCGGCTCTATGAGCACCTGGAGCAGACCCTGGTGGACATCGAGTTTCTTGACCCGGACAAGCCCCGGCACTTGATGGCGCGCCTGCGTCGGTTGTACGGACGAAGCTCGGTCAGCCGGGCGGAGATGAATATATTGCGCGGCATCCTCACGGAAACCCAGAAAGCGGCCCGTGGCGAGCTGATTAAGCGGAAGGAATAAAGATGTTCGATCGTTTGCGTGAAGATATCCAAAGCGTTTTCCATCGTGACCCGGCGGCGCGCAATGCCTTTGAAGTGCTGACCTGCTACCCGGGCATGCACGCCATCTGGATCCATCGCCTGTCGAGTGCCTTGTGGGGCATGGGCTGGAAGTGGTTGGCTCGAGTTGTCTCCAACTTCGGACGCTGGTTGACCGGGATCGAGATCCACCCGGGCGCCAAGGTCGGTCGCCGGTTCTTCATCGACCACGGCATGGGCATTGTCATTGGTGAAACCGCCGAGATCGGCGATGACGTGACGCTCTACCAGGGCGTGACCCTCGGCGGCACCAGCTGGAACAAAGGCAAGCGCCACCCGACGCTGGAAGACGGCGTGGTGGTCGGTGCCGGCGCCAAGGTGCTCGGGCCGTTCACGGTGGGAGCGGGGGCGAAAGTCGGCTCCAATGCGGTGGTGACCAAGGCTGTGCCGGCCGGTGCAACCGTAGTGGGCATTCCGGGGCGGATCATCGTCAAGACCGATGACGAGCAGGACGCCCGCCGCAAGGCCATGGCCGAGAAGATCGGCTTCGATGCCTACGGTGTTGGCGAAGACATGCCCGACCCGGTCGCCCGTGCCATCAATCAACTGCTCGATCACCTGCAGGCCGTCGATGGGCGCCTGGAGGGCATGTGCGGCGCCCTGAAGGACCTGGGCAGTAATTACTGCGCCAAGGACCTGCCTGAACTGCGCGAGGAAGATTTTGCGTGTGTGAAGGACAAGGATGAAAGCCAGGCCAGCTGAAACCCTGCTGGCCTCATCGCGAGCAGGCTCGCTCCCACAGGGGATTTGCAATGGCCACAAAATCGAAGGCCGCCGCAGATCCAATGTGGGAGCGAGCTTGCTCGCGATGAACGATAACGCGGTATCACTGGTCGCCGCCGACCAGCCTTTGCTATGATGCGCGCGCTCTTTTGCGGGTAAACCTGAGTAAAGCACTAGGTCTTATACTTGACTTAAATACTCGGGAATTGCATACTCGCCCCATTCCGAACTCCGTGGTAATTGTCCATGCGACTGACTACAAAAGGCCGATACGCCGTGACCGCGATGCTGGATTTGGCATTGCATGCGCAGCACGGGCCGGTGTCCCTGGCCGATATCTCCGAGCGCCAGGGCATTTCCCTGTCTTACCTTGAACAGCTGTTCGCCAAGCTGCGCCGCAGTAACCTGGTTTCCAGTGTGCGCGGCCCCGGCGGCGGTTATCAGCTGTCACGCGACATGCAGGGCATCCAGGTTGCCCAGGTGATCGACGCGGTGAACGAATCGGTCGATGCGACCAAATGCCAGGGCCTTGGCGACTGCCATGGCGGCGATACTTGCCTGACCCACCACTTGTGGTGTGACTTGAGCCTGCAGATCCACGAATTTCTTAGCGGTATCAGCTTGGCTGACCTTGTAACTCGTCGTGAGGTGCAGGAAGTAGCCCAGCGTCAGGACCAGCGTCGTTGCAATGGCAAGACGCCGCACCTGGACAAGATTGAAGCGTCCGCCGTCGAATGACCGCCGCAGAGCAAGCGGAACGCCAGCCAGCCTGATTTAGGAGAAAGTCCATGAAATTGCCGATTTACCTTGATTACTCTGCGACCACCCCGGTTGATCCGCGTGTCGCGCAAAAGATGAGTGAATGCCTGCTGGTCGACGGAAACTTCGGTAACCCGGCGTCCCGCTCCCACGTGTTCGGCTGGAAAGCTGAAGAGTCGGTCGAAAACGCCCGCCGCCAGGTCGCTGACCTGGTCAATGCCGACCCGCGTGAAATCGTCTGGACCTCTGGTGCTACTGAGTCCGACAACCTGGCAATCAAGGGTGTCGCGCACTTCTATCACACCAAGGGCAAGCACCTGATCACCTCCAAGATCGAGCACAAGGCTGTCCTGGACACCATGCGCCAACTGGAGCGTGAAGGCTTCGAAGTCACCTACATCGAGCCGGGTGAAGACGGCATCATCACCCCGGCCATGGTGGAAGCCGCACTGCGCGACGACACCATCCTGGTTTCGATCATGCATGTGAACAACGAAATCGGCACCGTCAACGACATCGAGGCCATCGGCGAGCTGACCCGCTCCAAGGGCGTCCTGTTCCACGTCGACGGCGCGCAGTCCACCGGCAAGGTCGACATTGACCTGTCGAAGCTCAAAGTCGACCTGATGTCGTTCTCTGCCCACAAGACCTACGGCCCTAAAGGCATCGGCGCGCTGTACGTGAGCCGCAAGCCGCGTGTTCGCCTCGAAGCGACCATGCACGGCGGCGGTCACGAGCGTGGCATGCGTTCCGGCACCCTGGCGACCCACCAGATTGTCGGCATGGGCGAAGCCTTCCGTGTGGCCAAGGAAGACATGGCCGCCGAGAACGTACGCATCAAGGCCCTGAGCGACCGCTTCTTCAAGCAGGTCGAGCACCTCGAGGAGCTTTACGTCAACGGCAGCATGATCGCCCGCGTACCGCACAACCTGAACTTGAGCTTCAACTACGTTGAAGGCGAGTCGCTGATCATGGCGCTCAAGGATCTGGCCGTGTCGTCCGGTTCGGCATGCACCTCGGCGTCCCTCGAGCCTTCGTACGTACTGCGCGCCCTGGGCCGCAACGACGAACTGGCCCACAGCTCGATCCGCTTCACCTTCGGCCGCTTCACCACCGAAGAAGAAATCGATTACGCCGCGCAGAAAGTCTGCGAGGCCGTTACCAAGCTGCGTGCTCTTTCGCCGCTGTGGGACATGTACAAAGACGGCGTCGACATCTCGAAAATCGAGTGGGCGGCGCACTGAAGAAGTCGCCACCAGAGCGGCTCACTGATGAGGATTGAAGCAAATGGCATATAGCGAAAAGGTCATCGACCACTACGAAAACCCGCGCAACGTCGGCAAGATGGACGCGCAGGATCCTGATGTTGGCACCGGCATGGTCGGCGCCCCAGCGTGCGGCGACGTCATGCGTCTGCAGATCAAGGTCAACGAGCAAGGCATCATCGAAGACGCCAAGTTCAAGACCTACGGCTGCGGTTCGGCCATTGCGTCCAGCTCCCTGGCCACCGAGTGGATGAAGGGCAAGACCCTTGATGAGGCTGAAACCATCAAGAACACTCAGTTGGCCGAAGAACTGGCCCTGCCGCCAGTGAAGATCCACTGCTCGGTACTCGCCGAGGACGCCATCAAGGCTGCCGTTCGCGATTACAAGCAGAAGAAAGGCTTGATCTGATCCGCGCACAGGTAAGGAGTTTTCATGGCTATCCAGATGACAGAAGCGGCAGCTAAGCATGTGCAGCGCTCTCTTGAGGGGCGCGGCAAGGGCGAGGGTATCCGCCTGGGTGTTCGCACCACGGGCTGCTCTGGTCTTGCCTACGTGCTCGAATTCGTCGACGAAGTGGGCGAAGACGATCAGGTGTTCGAGAGTCATGGTCAGAAAGTGATCATCGACCCGAAAAGCCTGACGTACCTGGACGGCACTGAGCTGGATTTCGTCAAGGAAGGGTTGAACGAAGGCTTCAAGTTCAACAACCCCAACGTGCGCGGTGAATGTGGCTGCGGCGAAAGCTTCAACATCTGAGGCGGCTTGTGGGTACTCCTTGTCATTTTGCTTTGTTCCAGTTGCAGCCGGGCTTTTCCCTGGATCTCGAGCAGTTGTCCGCTCGTTATCTGGAGCTGGCCCGCGGCGTCCATCCCGACCGCTTCGCTGATGCCTCGGAGGCAGAGCAGCGGCGCGCGCTGGAACAGTCGGCGAACCTCAACGACGCTTACCAGACGCTCAAGAACCCGGCCAAGCGCGCGCGTTATCTGCTGGCCATCAGTGGTCATGAGTTGCCTCTGGAAGTCACCGTGCATGATCCCGAGTTTCTGTTGCAGCAGATGCAGTGGCGCGAAGAGCTCGAAGATCTGCAGGACAGCGCCGATCTGGCCGGTGTCGCGGTGTTCAAGCGCCGCTTGAAGGACGCCCAGCACACCTTGAATGAAAGCTTCGCAGCCTGTTGGGACGATGCCGCGCAACGCGAACAGGCCGAACGCCTGATGCGGCGCATGCAGTTCCTCGACAAGCTCACCTACGAAGTGCGCCAGCTCGAAGAGCGCCTCGACGATTAACCCAGTGCCGCTCCGGTCGCACGCCTGATTACAGATAAGTCCTGATTACGATGGCCCTACTGCAGATCGCCGAACCCGGCCAAAGTCCACAACCGCACCAGCGTCGCCTGGCTGTGGGAATTGACTTGGGTACTACCAATTCCCTGGTCGCTGCGTTGCGCAGCGGTCTTTCCGAACCGCTGGCCGATGAGCGGGGGCAAGTGATCCTGCCGTCCGCCGTGCGCTATCACGCCGATCATGTGGAAGTGGGCGAGTCAGCCAAGCTGGCCGCCGCGACCGATCCGTTCAATACCATTGTGTCGGTCAAGCGCCTGATGGGGCGTGGTCTGTCCGACGTCAAGCAATTGGGTGATCAGCTGCCGTACCGTTTCGTCGACGGCGAATCCCACATGCCGTTCATTGAAACGGTGCAGGGCCCGAAAAGCCCGGTGGAAGTTTCCGCTGACATTCTCAAGGTGCTGCGCCAGCGCGCCGAAGCGGCATTGGGCGGCGAATTGGTCGGTGCGGTCATCACTGTCCCGGCCTATTTCGACGACGCCCAGCGTCAAGCCACCAAGGACGCGGCCAAGCTGGCCGGTCTGAACGTGCTGCGCCTGCTCAACGAGCCGACCGCCGCTGCGGTGGCCTACGGTCTGGACCAGCACGCCGAAGGCCTCGTCGCGATCTATGACTTGGGCGGCGGCACCTTTGATATCTCCATTCTGCGCCTGACCGGCGGTGTATTCGAAGTCCTGGCCACCGGCGGCGACAGCGCCCTGGGCGGCGATGACTTCGATCACGCCATCGCCGGCTGGATCATCGAGCAAGCGGGCCTGTCCGCCGACCTTGATCCGGGCGCGCAACGTCACCTGCTGCAAACGGCCTGCGCCGCCAAGGAAGCCCTGACCGACGCTGCAAGTGTCGAAGTGGCGTACGGCGACTGGAAGGCTGCACTGAGCCGTGAGGCCTTTGATGCGCTGATCGAGCCCATGGTTGCCCGCAGCCTCAAGGCTTGCCGCCGCGCCGTGCGTGATTCCGGCGTGGAGCTCGAAGACGTCAAGGCCGTGGTCATGGTTGGTGGTTCGACCCGTGTGCCTCGGGTTCGCGAAGCCGTTGCCGAGGCCTTTGGCCGCCAGCCGCTGACTGAAATCGACCCGGACCAGGTGGTTGCCATCGGCGCCGCGATCCAGGCCGATACACTGGCCGGCAACAAGCGCGACGGCGGCGAGCTGCTGTTGCTCGACGTGATTCCATTGTCCCTGGGGCTGGAAACCATGGGCGGCCTCATGGAAAAGGTGATTCCGCGCAACACCACCATCCCCGTTGCCCGCGCCCAGGACTTCACCACTTATAAAGACGGCCAGTCGGCCATGATGATTCATGTGCTGCAAGGCGAGCGTGAACTGATCAGCGACTGCCGTTCCCTGGCTCGCTTCGAATTGCGCGGCATCCCGGCGATGGTGGCCGGTGCGGCGAAGATCCGCGTGACCTTCCAGGTCGACGCCGACGGTTTGCTCAATGTTTCCGCCCGCGAGCTGGGTTCAGGCGTCGAGGCGAGCATCCAGGTCAAGCCGTCCTACGGCCTGACCGACGGCGAAATCGCCAAAATGCTCAAGGATTCGTTCCAGCATGCCAGCGACGACAAGGTCGCTCGGGTGTTGCGCGAGCAGCAGGTCGACGGCCAGCGTCTGGTCGAAGCCGTGCAGGCCGCTCTTGAGGCCGATGGTGACCGTCTGCTGGACGCAGAGGAACGCATGGTGATCGAGCTGCAAATGCAGGAATTGTCTGAATTGATCAAAGGCACCGATGGTTATGCCATCGAGCAGCAGACCAAGCGTCTGTCGCAAGTCACCGATGCCTTTGCTGCCCGCCGCCTGGACTCGACGGTCAAAGCCGCCCTGGCGGGGCGCAACCTGAATGAAATTGAGGAATAACTGATGCCGCAGGTGATTTTTCTGCCCCACGAGAAGTTCTGTCCCGAGGGCATGGTCGTGGAGTGTGAGCCCGGAATTTCCATTCTCGAGCTGGCCCATGAGCACCATATCGAGATGGAAAGTGCCTGTGGCGGCGTCTGTGCGTGCACGACTTGCCATTGCATTATTCGCGAGGGCTTCGATTCGCTGGAAGAAGCGGACGAGTTGGAAGAAGATTTCCTCGATAAGGCCTGGGGCCTGGAAGCCCAATCGCGTCTGGGCTGCCAAGCCATTGTCGGCACCGAAGACCTGACCGTCGAAATTCCGAAATATTCGCTTAACCATGCGGCCGAAGCGCCGCACTGATGGTGACACTGTCATGAGCTATGGTTGGAATGATGTACAACGCATCGCAGAAGAACTGGCCGAAGCCAAGCCGGACGTGAATCCGTTGACTGTGAATTTTGTCGATCTGCAGCGCTGGATCATGGAGCTTCCCGATTTTGACAATACCTCTGGCCGTTGTGGCGAGAAGGTGTTGGAGGCCGTCCAACAGCTCTGGATCGATGAAATCGACTGATCCACCTGGCAGGTTAGGCAATACCCCTGAACCCGCGTATAATTCGCGGGTTTAATTTTTCGCAAATTACCGTTTCTGGAGTTACACCATGGCTGTTCAACGTACTTTCTCCATCATCAAGCCTGACGCCGTTGCTAAAAACGTGATCGGCAAGATCGTTACCCGCTTCGAAGACGCTGGCCTGCGCGTTGTAGCTTCGAAAATGAAGCAACTGTCCAAAGCCGAAGCCGAAGGCTTCTACGCTGAGCACAGCGAGCGCGGCTTCTTCGGTGAGCTGGTTGCCTTCATGACTTCCGGTCCGGTTGTCGTTCAGGTGCTGGAAGGCGAAAACGCCATTGCTCGCAACCGTGAGCTGATGGGCGCCACCAACCCTAAAGAAGCTGCTGCCGGCACCATCCGTGCTGACTTCGCTGAGTCGATCGACGCCAACGCCGTTCACGGTTCGGACTCCGAAGCCGCTGCTGCTCGCGAAATCGCTTACTTTTTCTCCGCTACTGAAGTAACCACTCGCTAAGCCCAGGCTTTTGAGTGAAGGTGAATCCATGACTACATCGAACGGCAAAACCAACCTGTTGGGCCTGACCCAGCCGGAAATGGAGAAATTCTTCGACTCGATCGGGGAGAAGCGTTTCCGTGCCGGCCAGGTGATGAAATGGATTCACCACTTTGGCGTCGACGACTTCGACGCCATGACGAATGTCAGCAAGGCCCTGCGCGAAAAGCTCAAGGCCGTTGCTGAAATTCGCGGTCCGGAAGTGGTCAGCGAGGACATCTCCAGCGACGGCACCCGTAAGTGGGTGGTGCGCGTGGCGTCCGGCAGCTGCGTCGAGACCGTCTACATTCCCCAGGGCAAACGCGGCACCTTGTGCGTTTCGTCCCAGGCAGGCTGTGCCCTGGATTGCAGTTTCTGCTCCACCGGCAAGCAAGGCTTCAATAGCAACCTCACCGCCGCCGAAGTGATCGGCCAGGTGTGGATTGCCAACAAATCCTTTGGCAGCGTCCCGGCGACCGTCGACCGTGCCATCACCAACGTGGTGATGATGGGCATGGGTGAGCCGCTGCTGAACTTCGACAACGTCATCGCTGCCATGCACCTGATGATGGATGATCTGGGTTATGGCATCTCCAAGCGCCGGGTGACCCTGTCCACCTCCGGCGTGGTGCCGATGATCGATGAGCTGGCCAAGCACATCGACGTCTCCTTGGCGTTGTCGCTGCACGCACCCAATGACGCATTGCGTAACCAATTGGTGCCGATCAACAAGAAATATCCGCTTAAGATGCTGCTGGAATCGTGTCAGCGCTACATGTCGTCCCTGGGCGAAAAGCGCGTGCTGACCATCGAGTACACGCTGCTCAAGGACGTGAACGACAAGGTTGAACACGCGGTCGAGATGATCGAGCTGCTCAAGAACATCCCTTGCAAGATCAACCTGATCCCGTTCAACCCGTTCCCGCATTCCGGTTACGAGCGTCCGAGCAACAACGCGATTCGTCGCTTCCAGGACCAGCTTCATCACGCGGGCTTCAACGTCACCGTGCGTACCACCCGCGGCGAAGACATCGATGCCGCGTGTGGCCAATTGGTAGGACAGGTGCTGGATCGCACCCGTCGCAGTGAACGCTACATTGCCGTGCGTGAGTTGAACGCCGCCGACGATGTCGCGCAAAACGCTGCGAACAGTCACTAAGAGAGGAACTCTATGTCCCTGCGCTTCGCGCTGCTGTTGCTGTTGGCCGGTCTTTGCACCGGCTGTGTTCTGTCGGGTGACTACAACCCCATGAAAACCAGCAAGGGGCGCGATGAGGCGCGTGAAGCCTATGTGCAATTGGGCATAGGCTATCTGCAACAGGGCATGACCGAGCGGGCCAAGGTGCCGCTCAAGAAAGCCCTGGAGCTGGACGATTCAGATGCTGATGCCAACGCGGCCCTGGCGTTGGTATTCCAGGCCGAGATGGAACCTGAACTGGCCGACGCGCATTTTCGCAAGGCGCTCTCCGCTGTGCCGCAGGATGCGCGGATCCTGAACAACTACGGCAGCTTCCTTTTCGAGCAGAAGCGTTACAAAGAGGCCTACGAGCGCTTCGAGCAGGCGACCGCCGATACCCTTTACCCCGAGCGTTCGCGGGTGTTTGAAAACCTGGGCATGACGGCCTCGAAACTCGGCCAGCGTGATCTGGCTCGCCAGCAGCTTGAAAAAGCGCTGCGGCTCAACCGCCAGCAGCCACGGGCATTGCTGGAAATGGCTGAGTTGTCTTACGAAGACAGGCATTATGTGCCCGCGCGCGATTATTACGAACGTTTTAGCCTGCTGAGCGAGCAAAATGCACGTAGTCTATTGCTCGGTGTTCGGCTGGCCCACGTGTTCGAAGATCGTGACAAGGCCGCCAGTTTTGGCCTGCAACTAAAAAGACTCTATCCCGGTACGCCGGAATATCAGCAATACCTGTCGGAGCAATGATGAAAGCGGCGCATCCTGAAGTTGTAGCAGCGACTCGCGTAAATCCCGGTGAGACCCTGCGCCAAGCTCGCGAAAGCAATGGTTGGTCGCTGGCAGAGGTGGCCCTCAAGCTCAATCTCACCGTGGCTTCCCTGGGCAACCTGGAAGCCGGCGCGTTCGATAAATTGCCTGGGCATACTTTCGCTCGGGGCTACATCCGTGCCTACGCCAAATTGCTCGGCATGGACCAGACCGAACTGGTCCAGCAATTCGATCAATACACCGGTTCCGACGCCCAGGGCAGCAGCGTGCACAGCCTGGGCCGCATCGAAGAGCCGGTTCGCGTTTCCCACACCATTTTGCGAATCGTCAGTTTGTTGCTGTTGATCGCGGTGATTGGTGGCGGTTTCCTCTGGTGGCAGGACCAGGCCGCCTTGCGCGCCAAGGATCCCATCGCCATGAACCCTGAGCATGTCGAGGTCGAAGGCGCCGACGGCACCACCCGCATACATCCGCTGGATGAGCCGGAAGATCAGGCTGTGGTGGAAGGCCAGAGCGCAGGGGAGACCAACCTGGTGTTGCCTCAGGGGCAGGATGGCGCAGATCCGGCCGTCGGTGCTGAACCGAGTGTGCCGGCCGCTCCGGCAGACGCGCCTGCTGCACCCGCCACGCCAGCCCCGACCGCCGCTACTCAAGCGCCGGCTGTACCGAGCACGCCAGCCCCTGTCGTCGAGACTCCGGCTGCGCCCGCCGCAGCGCCGGCAACTCCGACAGCCTCCACCACTGCGGTAGCGCCCGTCGCTCCCGCAGCCGGTCAAGGCCAGGTACAGATTCAATTTACCGCCGACTGCTGGACGCAGATCACCGATGGCACCGGCAAGGTGCTGTTCAGTGGCCTCAAGCGCAAGGGCGACAGCACTTCCGTCAACGGCACGCCGCCGTTTGCCGTGCGCCTGGGTTATGCCCGTGGCGCGCAGGTCAGCTACAACGGCCAACCGGTCGACGTGGCTCCGTTCACCAGTGGCGAGACCGCTCGCCTGAAGTTGGGTCAATAAGTCATGCACGGCGAATCTCCAATCAAACGTCGCGAATCGCGAAAGATCTGGGTCGGCAACGTTCCTGTTGGCGGCGATGCGCCCATCGCTGTGCAAAGCATGACCAACAGCGACACCAACGACGTGGCCGCCACCGTTGCGCAGATCAACCGACTGGAAGCCGCCGGTGTCGACATCGTGCGGGTTTCCGTGCCGGACATGGACGCCGCCGAGGCGTTCGGCAAAATCAAGCAGTTGGTCAAAGTGCCGCTGGTGGCCGACATTCACTTCGACTACCGCATCGCCCTGCGCGTGGCCGAGCTGGGTGTGGACTGCCTGCGCATCAACCCGGGCAACATTGGTCGCGAAGACCGCGTGCGTGCGGTGGTGGATGCCGCCCGCGACCGTGGTATTCCGATCCGCATCGGCGTCAACGCCGGTTCCCTGGAAAAAGACCTGCAAAAGAAATACGGCGAACCGACCCCGGCTGCACTGGTGGAGTCGGCCCTGCGCCATGTCGAGCACCTGGAGCGCCTGAACTTCCAGGACTTCAAGGTCAGCGTGAAGGCTTCCGACGTGTTCATGGCCGTCGAAGCCTATCGCTTGCTGGCCAAGGAAATCGTCCAGCCGCTGCACCTGGGCATCACCGAAGCCGGTGGGTTGCGTTCGGGCACGGTGAAATCCGCCGTCGGCCTCGGTATGCTGCTCGCCGAAGGAATTGGCGATACCATCCGCATCTCGTTGGCGGCCGATCCGGTGGAGGAAGTGAAAGTCGGCTACGACATTCTCAAGTCCCTGCACCTGCGTTCCCGTGGCATCAACTTCATCGCCTGCCCAAGCTGCTCGCGGCAGAACTTCGATGTGGTCAAGACCATGAACGAGCTGGAAGGGCGCCTGGAAGACCTGCTGGTGCCGCTGGATGTCGCGGTGATTGGTTGCGTGGTCAACGGGCCGGGTGAAGCCAAGGAGGCCCATATCGGCCTCACCGGCGGTACACCGAACCTGATTTACATCGACGGCAAGCCGTCGCAGAAACTGACGAATGACAATCTGGTGGATGAACTGGAACGGCTGATCCGCCAGAAAGCGGCCGAAAAGGTCGAGGCCGACGCTGCTGTAATCGCGCGTGGTTGAGTCGAACGAATTTAAGGATTACCTGTGAGCAAGTCCCTGCAAGCCATTCGTGGCATGAACGACATCCTGCCCGAGCAGACGCCCCTGTGGCGCTATTTCGAGGGCACCGTGGCGCGTTTGCTGGATAACTACGGTTACCGGCAGATCCGCATGCCGATCGTCGAGTTCACCGAGCTGTTCAAGCGTTCCATCGGCGAAGTGACCGACATCGTCGAAAAAGAGATGTACACCTTCGAAGACCGCAACGGCGATTCGCTGACCTTGCGCCCCGAAGGCACGGCGGCGTGCGTGCGTGCAGTGCTCGAGCACGGCATTACCGGTGGTGGCCAGGTGCAGAAACTCTGGTACATCGGCCCGATGTTTCGCCACGAGCGTCCACAGAAAGGTCGTTATCGCCAGTTCCACCAGATAGGCCTGGAGGTATTCAACCTCGACGGTCCGGACATCGACGCCGAGCTGATCGTATTGACCTGGCGCCTGTGGGGCGAGCTGGGCATTCGTGATGCGGTCAAGCTCGAACTCAACAGCCTGGGCACCAGCGAGTCCCGTGGGCGCTACCGCGAAGCGCTGGTGGAGTTCCTGTCCGCTCACCTGGACAAGCTGGACGAAGACAGTCAGCGCCGTCTCAAGACCAATCCGCTGCGGGTGTTGGATACCAAGAACGCCGACACGCAGGCGATCCTGGTCGATGCGCCGAAAATGGCTGACTACCTCGACGATGAATCCCGTGCGCACTTCGAGGGGCTGAAGGCGCGTCTGGATGCAGTCGGTATTCCCTATGTCATCAACCCGAAGCTGGTCCGCGGGCTGGATTACTACAGCAAGACCGTCTTTGAATGGGTCACCGACAAGTTGGGCGCCCAGGGAACTGTGTGTGCCGGCGGCCGTTACGACGGGCTGGTGGAACAGATGGGCGGAAAGCCGACCTCGGGCGTGGGTTTTGCCATGGGCATCGAACGTCTGGTGTTGATGCTTGAGACGCTGGACAAGATCCCGCAGGAAATCGCCCGTCAGGTCGACGTTTACCTGTGCGCCTTCGGCGAAGCAGCCGAACTGGCGGCCCTGGCGCTGAGCGAGCGGGTCCGCGACCAGTTGCCCAACCTGCGCCTGCAGATCAACGCCGGCGGCGGCAGCTTCAAGAGCCAATTCAAGAAGGCCGACAAGAGTGGTGCGCTGTATGCACTGATTCTCGGTGACGACGAATTGGCCCAGCAAGTGGTAGGTTTCAAACCCCTGCGTGGCCAGGGCGAACAACAAAGCATTGCCTGGGATGCGCTTGCCGCACACCTGGCCACCTGCGTCGTGCAGGGTTGAAGCTGTCAAACAGCCGATTTAGCGATTAAGGAGTATTGGGGTGTCGAGTACCGAAGATGAACAGCTGGCGGATTTGAAGGACTGGTGGACGCGCAACGGCAAGCCGCTGGTCACTGGCGGCCTGTTGGCGCTGGTCATCGTGTTCGGCTGGCAGGCCTGGCAGAAATACCAGAGCAACCAGGCGCAAGGCGCTTCGATGCTCTATCAGCAGTTGCTGGAAACCACCCTGACCCCGGACGGCAAGCCTGACGCTGCCCGCGTGGCGGAGTTGGCCGGCAAGCTCGACAACGAATTCGGCGGCACGGCCTACGCGCAATATGGCCGTCTGTTCGTGGCCAAGGTCGCGGTAGACACCGGCAAGCTGGACGACGCCGCCACCGAGCTGAAGGCCATTGTCGACAAGCCGGTCAACCCGACCCTGGGCGAAGTGGCGCGTCAGCGCCTGGCGCAGGTGCTGGCGGCGCAGAACAAGGCCGAAGATGCGTTGAAGCTGCTCGACGGTGATGCCGACAAGGCGTTCCTGGCGACCCGCGAAGAACTCAAGGGCGACCTGCTGGTACAGCTTGGTCGTGCTGATGAGGCCCATGCGGCCTACCAAAAAGCCAAGGCTGCGCTGTCGGATGAAGCTGCGGTCGGTGGCCTGCAAATCAAGCTGGACGACCTGGCCAAAGGGGATGCGTGACGTGATCCGTTGGAAACATGCAGCATTGCTGGCTCTGGCCATTCTGGCCGCGGGTTGCAGCAGCAACAGCAAGAAAGAACTGCCACCGGCCGAACTGACCGACTTCAAAGAAGAAGTCGTGCTGCAGAAGCAATGGAGTCGCTCCATCGGTGACGGCCAGGGTGAAACCTACAACATGCTGGTGCCAGCCATCGATGGCGACACTATCTATGCCTCCGACGTCACTGGCGTGGTGATGGCGATGGATCGCACCAATGGCGACGTCAAGTGGGAGCAGGATCTCGAACTGCCCGTTTCCGGCGCCGTTGGCGTGGGTTACGGGTTGGTCATGATCGGCACGCTCAAGGGCGAAATCGTGGCCCTGGACGCCAGCAGCGGTGAAGAGAAATGGCGCGCTCGCGTGACCAGTGAAGTCCTCGCACCGCCGGCCACCAACGGTGACGTGGTCGTGGTACAGACCCAGGATGACAGCCTGATCGGTCTGGATGCCGCCACTGGCGAGCAGCGCTGGTTGTACGACAGCACCCCGGCGGTACTGACCCTGCGCGGCACCAGTGCGCCGATCGTCACCAACCGTCTCGCGGTGGCCGGGTTGTCGACCGGTAAAGTGGTTGCCCTGGATATTTCCAACGGCGTGCCGGTCTGGGAACAGCGCGTGGCCATCCCGCAGGGCCGTTCGGAACTGGAGCGCGTGGTCGACATCGACGGCGGCCTGCTGTTGTCTGGCAGTACGCTGTACGTTGCCAGCTACCAGGGACGCGTTGCGGCGCTGGACCTGGAAAGCGGTCGCCCGCTGTGGCAGCGCGATGCGTCCAGCTACGCCGGCGTCGCCGAGGGTTTGGGCAGCGTCTACGTGAGCCTGTCCTCGGGCACGGTTGAAGGCGTCGACGAGCGTTCCACCACCGCATTGTGGAGCAACGACTCCCTGGCCCGTCGTCAACTGTCGGCCCCGGAAGTGTTCTCCAGCTACGTTGCAGTCGGTGACCTGGAAGGTTACCTGCACCTGCTCAGCCAGGTGGACGGTCGCTTCGTCGGCCGTGAGCGCATCGACAGCGACGGCCTGCGTGCCCGTCCGCTGGTGGTGGGCAACATGATTTATGTGTATGGCAACAGCGGCAAACTGGAAGCCCTGACCATCAAGTAAGACTATGCTTGGGTTAATCCCAAGCGGCTTCATTTTTGTGGGCGCGAGCCTGCTCGCGAATGCGGTGGTCCAGTGGCATGGATGTCGACTGATCCAACGCTTTCGCGAGCAGGCTCGCTCCCACAGGATGGCCCCCGAGCACCAGCCGCTGCCTCGCAGCGGCTTTTGTATTTTCTGAAATAACGAAGTGGAGAGCCGCATGGTTCCCGTAATCGCCCTGGTGGGCCGACCGAACGTCGGCAAGTCCACCTTGTTCAACCGCCTGACCAGGACTCGCGACGCCATTGTCGGCGACTTGTCCGGTCTGACCCGTGATCGCCAATACGGTGAGGCCAAGTGGCAAGGGCGTACCTATATTCTGGTCGACACCGGTGGCATCTCCGGTGATGAACACGGCATGGACGAAAAAATGGCCGAGCAGTCGCTGCTCGCCATCGAAGAAGCGGATGTGGTGCTGTTCCTGGTAGACGCCAAGGCCGGTTTTACCGCCGCCGACCAGATGATCGCCGAGCATCTGCGCAAACGTAACAAGCGTTCCTATGTGGTGGCCAACAAGGTCGACAACATCGACCCGGACATGGCCCGCGCCGAATTCGCGCCGTTGGGCATGGGCCAGGCGATCCCGATCGCCGGCGCCCACGGTCGTGGCATCACCCAGATGCTGGAAATCGCCCTGGCTGATTTCCCCAAAGACGACGAAGACGAACCGGAAGACGGTGAAGAAGAAATCGTTGCCGAAGGCGAGGAAGCCAAGCGCATTCCTGGCCCTAGCGAAAAAGACGGGATCAAGATCGCCATCATCGGCCGCCCGAACGTCGGCAAGTCGACATTGGTCAACCGCATGCTCGGCGAAGACCGGGTCATCGTGTACGACCAGCCCGGCACCACCCGCGACAGTATCTACATCCCGTTCGAGCGTAACGAAGAGAAGTACACGCTGATCGACACGGCCGGTGTGCGCAAGCGCGGCAAGATCCACGAAGAAGTCGAAAAGTTCTCCGTGGTCAAAACCCTGCAGGCGATCAAAGACGCCAACGTGGTGATCTTCGTGATGGACGCCCGCGAAGGCGTGGTCGATCACGACCTGAACCTGCTGGGCTTCGCCCTGGAAGCCGGCCGTGCGTTGGTCATCGCGATCAACAAGTGGGACGGCATGACGCCTAGCGAACGGGATTTTGTCAAGGTTGAACTGCAGCGTCGCTTGTTCTTCGTGGACTTTGCCGACATCCACTTCATCTCGGCCTTGCACGGCACGGGCGTGGGCAACCTCTACGCGTCGGTGCAGAACTCGTTCAAGTCGGCGGTCACCCGCTGGCCGACCAATCGTCTGACCCAGATCCTGGAAGACGCCGTCGGCGAGCACGCGCCACCGATGGTCAACAACCGCCGGATCAAGCTGCGTTACGCTCACCTGGGTGGCGCCAACCCGCCGATCATCGTGATTCACGGTAACCAGATCGAGAAGGTGCCCAAGTCGTACGTCCGGTATCTGGAAAACACTTATCGCCGCGTCCTGAAGCTGGTCGGCACGCCGATCCGCATCGAGTTCAAGGGCGGCGAGAACCCGTACGAAGGCAACAAGAACACGCTCACCGACCGTCAGGTCAACAAGAAGCGCCGCTTGATGTCGCACCATAAGAAGGCTGACAAGAAGCGTCGTGATAAACGCTGATCGATAGTCACCGCAGTTCCACTGTGGGAGCGAGTTGTGTCAGCGTAAGAAGGGTGCCCTTGGTGGCACCCTTTTTCATGCCCGGCGATTGGGCTATCCTCGACCTCTCCCGCGCCGCACCAGAGCCGGGTGTAGACGCAGGGAACCCCCAATGATCACCAGCAAGTTGCCGAATGTCGGCATCACTATCTTCACCCAGATGTCCCAGCTCGCCGCGCAGACCGGCGCGCTCAATCTGTCCCAGGGGTTTCCCGATTTCGATGGTCCGCAGGCCCTGCGCGATGCAGTCGGCCGGCATGTCGCCCAAGGGCATAACCAATACTCGCCCATGACCGGTTTGCCGGCGCTGCGCCAGCAGATCGCGGCGAAGATCGCCCGCAGCTATGGCGTCACCGTCGATGCCGACCAGGAAGTGACCGTGACCCCCGGTGCGACCCAGGCGATTTTCTGCGCCATCGCGGCAGTGGTTCACAGCGGCGACGAAGTGATCGTGTTCGACCCTTGCTACGACAGCTATGAGCCCGCCGTCGAGTTGGCCGGTGGCCGTTGTGTGCATGTGCAATTGGGCCTGGATGATTTCGCCATCGATTTCCAGAAGCTCGCTGAAGCCCTGAGCCCGCGTACGCGCATGATCATTCTCAACACACCGCACAATCCCAGTGGCGCGCTGATCAGCCGCGCCGAACTCGACCAGTTGGCGGCGCTGATTCGTGACCGCGATATTTACCTGATCAGTGACGAAGTCTACGAACACCTGGTGTTCGACGGCGTCGCCCACGCCAGTGTCCTGGCCCATGAAGAACTGTACCGGCGGGCCTTTGTGGTCAGTTCCTTCGGTAAGACCTACCACGTCACCGGCTGGAAAACCGGCTATGTGGTGGCGCCACCCGCCCTGACGGCGGAACTGCGCAAGGTGCATCAGTACGTCAGCTTCTGCGGCGTGACGCCGTTGCAGTACGCCCTGGCCGACTACATGGCCGATCACCCGGAGCACGTCGAAGAACTGCCGGACTTCTACCAGGCCAAGCGTGACCTGTTCTGCGATTTGCTGGCCCCCTCGCGCTTCAGTTTCAAGCGAGTACCCGGCACCTATTTCCAACTGGTGGATTACTCGCAGATCCGCCCGGACCTCAATGACGTCGACATGGCAGTCTGGATGACCCGTGAGCACGGCGTGGCGACGATCCCTGTCTCGGTGTTCTACCAGAACCCACCCGAAGGCCAGCGCCTGGTGCGCCTGTGCTTTGCCAAACGCGAGGAGACGCTGCGCGAAGCGGCGGAAAAACTATGCGTGATCTGAGTACCTTGCCCAATCTCAATGTTGCGCTGATCCAGACCACCCTGGCCTGGCACGATCGCCAGGCCAATCTGGAACATTTCGAGGGCTTGCTTGCGCAGGCGCGCGGGGCGGACCTGATTATCCTGCCGGAAATGTTCACCACGGGTTTTTCCATGGAGTCCGAGACCCTGGCTGAGCCGGAAAACGGTCCTTCGCACAAGTGGCTCCAGGCTCAGGCTGCGAAGCTCGGAGCGGTGATCACCGGCAGTGTGATTATCCAGGCCGCCGACGGCAGTCATCGCAATCGTCTGCTCTGGGCACGACCGGACGGCGAAGTGCTGCATTACGACAAGCGTCATCTGTTCCGCATGGCCGGTGAGCATAATCACTACACGCCGGGCGAGCGCCAGGTGCTGTTCGAACTCAACGGCTGGCGGATCCGCCCGCTGATTTGCTATGACCTGCGTTTCCCGGTGTGGAGCCGCGACGCCGAGGACACCGACCTGTTGCTGTACACCGCCAACTGGCCCGGCGCGCGGCGCCAGCACTGGAACCGTCTGCTGCCGGCCCGAGCAATCGAGAACCTGTGCTACGTGGCCGCGGTAAACCGCATCGGCCACGACGGCAAGGGCTTTGCCTATACCGGTGACAGTCAGGTGCTGGACTTTCAGGGCGAAACCCTGCTCAGCACCGGTGAGGCCGACGGGGTATTCACTGTGTGTCTGAGTGCGGCGGAGCTGGCGGCTTACCGCGCACGCTTTCCGGCGAACCTGGATGCCGATCGTTTTGAATTCATCTGATTGAAACGTTTCAGCCCTTCAGAAGCGCTGGTGTTTGCCGATAACCGGGGCAGCCAAGGAGAAGTCCCTTATGACCAGCATCAGCGCAATCACGGTAAATCCATACCCTCTCTCTGCACCCAAGGTTTCCATCAAGGGTGCGGAAGACGAAGCAGCAGTCAGCCCTGCGGTATCGACTGACGCCAGCGAAGACAAAGACCGCCAGTTGAAAGTTGACACCAGTGGCGCGAACATCGGCGGTGCTCCAGCCAGCGGCAGCGGCGATGTCATCGAGCAGCTGAAAAAACAGATAGAGCAAACTGAAAAACTGCTGGCCGAGCAGCAAGCCCAGTTGGCTCGCGTGCAGAAAAGCCAGGCCAACCAGGAGCAGAAAGCCCAGGAAGCCATGGCGATCCAGACTCAGATCATGGCGACCCAGGCCACATTGCAGACCTTGCAGGCCGCTTTGCTGCAGGCGATGACTATTTCGATTGATACCCATGCCTGAGACTTGTATTGCCTGACAGGCCGCCATCGCGAGCAGGCTCGCTCCCACACTGATCTTCAGCGGGTTCAAAATCCTGTGCCCACCTCAGATTCCCTGTGGGAGCGAGCCTGCTCGCGATGAGGCCGGAACAGTCACCCAAGTCATCAGCCAAACAAAAAGGCCCCAGGGTTCACACCCCAGGGCCTTTTTGCATTTCAGCTAAACCATCAGGCCGCTTTGGCTTCCGGCTGGCTCAGGGAGCGGTTCAGCGCGCTGAACAGGGCCTTGAAGCTGGCGGTGGTGATGTTTTCGTCGATGCCCACGCCGTGCACCGCACGCTCACCGTTGACCCGCAGCTCGATGTACGCCGCAGCCTTGGCGTTGGTGCCGGCGCCGATGGCGTGTTCGTTGTAGTCCATGATCTCCACCGGAATAGGCAGCCCGGCCACCAGCGCTTCCAGCGCGCCGTTGCCCTTGCCGCGCCAGTGCAGGTTGGTTTCGCCCTGGCCCTTGCTGGCCACTTCGACTTCCACGGCGCTGTTGCCGTTTTCTTCCTGCAGACGATGGCTGACCAGCGCGTACGGGGTGTTGGCTTGCAGGTATTCGCTGTGGAGCAGGGCATGGATCTGCTGGGCGGTCATTTCCAGGCCCAGGCGATCGGTTTCGCGCTGAACCACTTGGCTGAACTCGATCTGCATGCGACGCGGCAGGCTGATGCCGTATTCCTGTTCCAGCAGGTAGGCGATACCGCCCTTGCCCGACTGGCTGTTGACCCGGATCACCGCCTCGTAGCTGCGGCCGATGTCGGCCGGGTCGATCGGCAGGTACGGCACTTCCCACAGGGTGTCCGGTTTCTGCTGGGCAAAACCTTTGCGAATGGCATCCTGGTGCGAGCCGGAGAACGCGGTGTGAACCAGGTCGCCCACGTACGGATGACGCGGGTGCACCGGGATCTGGTTGCACTCTTCGACCACTTTGCGCACGCCGTCGATGTCGGAGAAATCCAGCTCAGGGTTGATGCCCTGGGTGTAGAGGTTCAGCGCGACGGTCACCAGGTCGACGTTACCGGTGCGTTCGCCGTTGCCGAACAGGCAGCCTTCGACACGGTCGGCGCCGGCCATCAGGCCCAGTTCTGTGGCGGCTACGCCGGTGCCACGGTCGTTATGGGTGTGCAGACTGATGAGCACGCTGTCGCGACGGGTGATGTTGCGACCGAACCACTCGATCTGGTCGGCGTAGACGTTCGGAGTCGCGACTTCCACGGTGGCCGGCAGGTTGAGGATGACCTTGCGCTCAGGCGTCGGGTTCCAGACCTCGATCACTGCGTCGCAGACTTCCTTGGCGAATTCCAGCTCGGTGGCGCTGAAGGTTTCTGGCGAGTATTCGAACTGCCACTGGGTTTCTGGCTGCTGCGCGGCGTATTTAACGAACAGCTTGGCCGCATTCACCGCGATTTCCTTCACGCCTTCCTTGTCCTGGTTGAACACGATGCGGCGGAACGAAGGGCTGGTGGCGTTGTACAGGTGGACGATGGCTTTTTTCGCGCCGCGCAGGGATTCGAACGTGCGGGCGATCAGGTCTTCACGGGCCTGGGTCAGCACCTGGATGGTGGTGTCGTCCGGGATGTGGCCTTCTTCGATGAGGGTACGCACGAAGTCGAAGTCGGTCTGCGAAGCCGCCGGGAACGACGCTTCGATTTCCTTCACGCCCACAGCGACCAGGGTTTTCCAGAAACGCAGCTTCTTGGCGGCGTCCATCGGCTCGATCAGCGACTGATTGCCGTCACGCAGGTCGGAGCTGCACCAGATCGGCGCGGCGGTGATGGTCTTCGACGGCCAGGTGCGATCCGGCAGGTTGATGGTCGGGAAGGCGCGGTACTTGGAAGACGGGTCTTTGAGCATGCTCATCGCAGAATCCTTTTATTGTCGTGGCCGGGAAAAGGCGGCCTGCCGGTGGTTCGAACGGGTGGCTTTACAGCCGGAACGAGGTGCCGCGATTCAGCCCGGCAGTCGTGCGCTGACGAGGCACAGGCTGCGGTGCTGGCGAAGCTGAATGAGGGTGTGAGAGGTTTTCATGCCTTCAACCCTAACCGCGCGGAGGGCGGATCGCAAGCAGTCGGGAAAAATTGAGATAAGTTCTGTTTTTAGGCGGGTTTGCGCGATTTAATCGCGCAGGTTCGAAGTGTTGATCTTGGAAATTGCGTCGATGTTTTGAGCTTGGCAATTCGCTGGATGGTGGTGATGTGGCTGCCGTCATCGCGAGCAGGCTCGCTCCCACAGGGATTTTCTGTTGGTCACAAATGTTGTGTTCACAAGAGATCCAAATGTGGGAACGAGCCTGCTCGCGGTCAGGCCGGCAGCTTCACCGCAAAAACTCAGGGCTGGAATGCCCCGATAAAAATCGCCGGATCCACCCGCGCATCGTTCAGGCTGATATTCCAGTGCATGTGCGGGCCAGTTGCCCGGCCCGTGGAGCCGACTTTGCCGACGACCGTGCCGCGCTTGAGCTGCTGGCCGACCTTCACGTCGATCTTCGACATGTGGCAGAACATGCTGATGAAACCCTGGCCGTGATCGACAAACACGGTGTTGCCATTGAAGAAGTAATTGCCGGTGAGGATCACCTTGCCAGCGGCCGGAGTCTTGATGGGTGTGCCGGCGGGCACGGCGAAGTCCAGGCCGGCGTGGGGGTTGCGTTCTTCGCCGTTGAAGAAGCGCCGCACGCCGAACTTGCTCGACATCGGACCATTGACCGGCTTGTCCAGCAGCAGGTTGCTGGGGATGTTCGGGCTGAAGCTGCGATAGGCCTTCAGTTGCACGGCCAGTTCGGCGTTGATGCGTTTGAGGTCCGCCGGGTTCGGATTGACCTGGCGCTTGTTCTTCAGGGTGATGTGTTGCTCGGGGTACTTTTTATAGCCGACCACGAACGGCTGGGTGCTGCCGCCGCTGCTGATCTGCTGGGTGCCGGGCTTGACCGTCAGCGGGATGCCGACAATCGCCAGCCAGTTGTCCTTTTCCTTGACCACCAGCACCGGTTTGCCCTGGTAACTGGCTTTTGGCGCCTGGGCCGCGCTGCCCAGGTCCACCACGGCCACGCCGCCGGGCACCGGTTTGTTCAGCAGGCGGGTGATGTAACTGTCGGCGTTGGCGTTGAAGGTCAGGCACAGCAAGAGCAATGGGGCGAGATATCGCGGCATGAATCAATCCAATAGAGAAAGGGTGACCGGCGTCAGGTGATTGTCTTCGACCCGCACCAGCAGTTCGCCTTCACCGAGCCGCGCGGTCAGGCGCTGGCCGGTTTGGGTCTGCGCGGCGTTGCGGATCGCCTGGCCGCGTTCGTCGAGCAAAATACTGTAGCCGCGGCCGAGGGTCGCCAGGGGGCTGACGATGTGCAGCGTCTGCATCTGGTTTTGCAGTTGCAGGCGTCGCGCCTTCAGGCCCTCGCGCATGGCCCGGGGCAGGCGCGCGGCGAGGCTGTCCAGGCGTTGGCGCAGCAGTGCCAGGTGCCGCCCCGGATGTTGCGCGGCCAGGCGGGTTTCCAGGCGGATCAGGCGTTCGCGGCGGGTATTGAGGCTGCGCTCGAAAGCCCGGCGCATGCGCATGTCCAGGTCGTCGAGGCGCTGGGCTTGCTGGCGTAGGCGCTCACCGGGGTGGCGCAGGCGTCGGGTCAGCCCTTCGAGGCGCAGTTGATCGCGCATCAGGCGGTCGCGCATGCGCATCACCAGCCGCCGGTGCAGGCTTTCGACCCGGCGCACCAGGTCGCCGGCATCGGGGGCCAGCAGTTCGGCAGCGGCGGACGGGGTCGGGGCGCGCACGTCAGCGACGAAATCGCTGATGGATACGTCGGTTTCATGGCCGACGGCGCTGACGATCGGCGTGACGCAGGCGTCCACCGCCCGGGCCACGGCTTCTTCGTTGAAGCACCACAAGTCTTCCAGCGAGCCGCCGCCTCGGGCCAGGATCAGCGCATCGAACCCCCGGGCATCCGCCAGTTTCAGCGCACGGACGATTTGCGCGGTGGCTTCGCGGCCCTGTACGGCGGTGGGGATCAGCGTCAGGGAAATCTGCGGCGCACGGCGGCGGAACACGCTGATGATGTCGCGGATCACCGCGCCGGTGGGCGAACTGATGATGCCGATGCGTTGCGGATGGGCCGGCAGCGGCACCTTGCGCTCGGCGCTGAACAGGCCTTCGGCGCTGAGCTTTTCCTTGAGCGCATCGAAGGCCAGGCGCAGGGCGCCATCGCCGGCCGGTTCCACGGTGTCGAGAATCAGCTGATAGTCGCCGCGCCCCTCGAACAGTGAGACCTTGCCGCGTACTTTCACCGCCAGTCCGTCTTTGAGGGCTTGACGCACCCGCGCGGCATTTTGCCGGAACAGTGCGCAACGCACCTGGGCGCCGCTGTCCTTGAGGGTGAAATACACATGGCCGGAGGCAGGGCGGGCAAGGTTGGAAATTTCGCCCTCGACCCAGATGTTGCTGAACACGTCTTCAAGCAGCACCCGCGCACGGCCGTTGAGCTGGCTGACAGTCAGGACCTCGCGGTCCAGGCCCAGTCGGGCAAAGGGATCTTTAATCATGGGCAGCATGATAAGGGCATTCGCTGCTCAATCTCCATGTTCACCGAAAAACCTTCCGGGAATTGGCACGGTACAATGCACCATTGCCCATAGGTTCAAGGTGGGCGCGGGCTTGCTCGTCGCCACCCGTAGATTCGCCGCAGGATGTCCCATGAATTCGCAAAGCATCATCGTCCCGAAAATTTCCTCCTTGCCGGTCCACGAGCCTCGGGCCCGGGCGGTTGTGCGCTGGCTGGTGCGCAAGAATATCGTCGAAGAACAACTGACCACCTGCGGGCGTACCGGCAATCGCATGGCCCACGCCATCGCCCCCGGCGCCCGCGAGGTGGTCACGCACCCTGAGGCCTTGCCGTTTGGCGAACCGGTCAATGGCCTGGAAATCATCACCAAGCGCTGCATCTATACCCCGGCCAAAGGCTTTCTCGAGGAAGCGGGCTGCGCCGAATGCCGCAAGGAAATCGGCGAGGCGCTGTTCGAAAGCCTGGAAGACTGGATGCCGGCCCGCACCGACAACTTCACCTGCCCGGAGTGTGGGCATGAAGATGACATCAACGGGTTTCTGTTCCTGCAACCGTGTGGCTTTTCCAATTTGGGGTTTATCTTCAACAACTGGCTGGAGGCGGGGTTCAAGCAGGACTTTATCGACGAGTTCGCCGACTGGCTGGATCAGCCGGTGAGTTGGGTGAAGGTGGAGTTGTAAGAGAGCGATTCCCCCCCTGTGGGAGCGAGCCTGCTCGCGATTGGCGTCGGGTCAGTTGGCACGGTGTTGACCGATACACCGCTATCGCGAGCAGGCTCGCTCCCACAAGGGAATGTGTAGCAATCGGGCAGTGTTTAGCCCCTTCAATCACCCCGACAATAATAGACAGAGTTTTACATTGAGCCAGAGGGGGTGCATGTATATAATGGCGCGCTTCCATTTTCCCGCTCGGGAGCCCCCGCGATGCTGCGTATCAGCCAAGAAGCTCTGACCTTCGACGACATTCTCCTAGTGCCCGGTTATTCCGAGGTACTGCCTAACGAAGTCAGTCTCAAAACCCGTCTTACCCGTGGCATCGAACTGAATATCCCGTTGGTTTCCGCCGCCATGGACACCGTGACCGAAGCCCGTCTGGCCATTGCCATGGCCCAGGAAGGCGGTATCGGTATCATCCACAAGAACATGACCATCGAACAGCAGGCCGCCGAAGTGCGCAAGGTCAAGCGGTTCGAGGCTGGCGTGGTCAAGGACCCGATCACCATCGAGGCTGACGCCACGGTTCGTGATCTGTTCGAACTGACCCGCATGCACAACATCTCCGGCGTTCCGGTGCTGCACGATGGCGACCTGGTCGGCATCGTCACCTCCCGCGACGTGCGTTTCGAGAACCGCCTGGACGCCACCGTCCGTCAGGTGATGACGCCTAAAGAGCGTTTGGTCACGGTCAAGGAAGGCATCGGCAAGGACGAAGTTCGCGAGTTGCTGCACAAGCACCGCATCGAGCGCGTGCTGATCGTCGACGACAAGTTCGCCCTCAAGGGCATGATGACCGTCAATGACATCGAAAAAGCCAAGGCTTATCCGCTGGCCAGCAAGGACGACCAGGGTCGTCTGCGCGTAGGCGCTGCGGTCGGCACCGGCAAGGACACTGGCGACCGCGTCGCGGCCCTGGTCAATGCCGGCGTCGACGTGGTGGTGGTCGACACCGCCCACGGTCACTCCAAAGGCGTGATCGACCGCGTTCGCTGGGTCAAGCAGAACTTCCCTGAAGTGCAGGTGATCGGCGGCAACATCGCCACCGGCGCTGCCGCCAAGGCCCTGGCCGAAGCTGGCGCCGATGCGGTCAAGGTCGGTATCGGCCCAGGCTCGATCTGCACCACCCGCATCGTTGCCGGTGTCGGCGTGCCGCAAATCAGCGCCATCGCCAACGTCGCCGCAGCCCTTGAAGGCACTGGCGTACCGTTGATCGCCGACGGCGGCATCCGCTTCTCCGGTGACCTGTCCAAGGCCATCGTCGCCGGGGCCTCCTGCGTGATGATGGGTTCGATGTTTGCCGGTACTGAAGAAGCGCCAGGCGAGATCGAACTGTTCCAGGGCCGCAGCTACAAGGCTTACCGCGGCATGGGCTCGCTGGGTGCCATGTCCCAGGCCCAAGGCTCTTCCGACCGTTACTTCCAGGACTCCTCTGCGGGTGCCGAGAAGCTGGTGCCCGAAGGCATCGAAGGTCGCGTGCCATACAAAGGCACCCTGAGCGCCATCATCCATCAACTGATGGGCGGCCTGCGTTCTTCCATGGGCTACACCGGCAGCGCCAACATCGAAGAGATGCGCACCAAGCCGGAGTTCGTGCGCATCACCGGCGCAGGCATGGCCGAGTCCCATGTCCACGACGTACAGATCACCAAGGAAGCGCCGAACTACCGCGTAGGTTAAGGCCTTCAGCAAAACGTTAATCACCGGGGCTGTTCATTCAGCCCCGAGTTGTTTCTGATTCACTACATGAGAATGAGTCATGGCCCTCGACATTCACGCTCACCGCATCCTGATCCTCGACTTCGGTTCCCAGTACACCCAGCTGATCGCCCGCCGCGTGCGTGAAATCGGCGTGTACTGCGAATTGCATCCGTTCGACATGGATGACGAAGCGATTCGCGAATTCGCGCCTAAAGGCGTCATCCTCGCCGGCGGCCCCGAGTCTGTGCACGAAGCCGACAGCCCGCGTTGCCCGCAAGCGGTGTTCGACCTGGGCGTGCCGGTCTTCGGTATCTGCTACGGTATGCAGACCATGGCTGAACAGCTGGGCGGCAAGGTAGAAGGCTCCGACCTGCGTGAGTTCGGTTACGCCCGCGTCGACGTGGTCGGCAAGAGCCGCCTGCTGGATGGCATCGAAGACCACATCGACGCCGACGGCCTGTTTGGCCTCGACGTGTGGATGAGCCACGGTGACAAGGTCACCAAGATGCCGGAAGACTTCCACATCCTGGCCAGCACCCCGAGCTGCCCGATTGCCGGCATGTTCAACGATGATCGCCGTTACTACGGCGTGCAGTTCCACCCGGAAGTGACCCATACCAAGCAAGGCGGTCGCATCCTGTCGCGCTTCATCCTCGATATCTGCGAGTGCGAAGCCCTGTGGACACCATCGAAAATCGCTGAAGACGCCATCGCTCAGGTTCGCGCCCAGGTCGGCACCGACAACGTACTGCTCGGTTTGTCCGGCGGCGTGGACTCCTCGGTGGTTGCCGCGTTGCTGCACAAGGCCATCGGCGACCAGTTGACCTGCGTCTTCGTCGACAACGGCCTGCTGCGCCTGCACGAAGGCGAGCAAGTGATGGCCATGTTTGCCGAGAACATGGGCGTCAAGGTGATCCGCGCCAACGCCGAAGAGCAGTTCCTGAACAACCTGGCCGGCGAGTCCGACCCGGAGAAGAAGCGCAAGATCATCGGTCGCACCTTCATCGACGTATTCGATGCCGAATCCTGCAAGCTGGACAACATCAAGTACCTGGCCCAAGGCACCATCTACCCCGACGTGATCGAGTCGGCCGGCGCCAAGAGCGGCAAGGCCCACGTGATCAAGTCCCACCACAACGTCGGTGGCCTGCCGGAAGAAATGAACCTCAAGCTGGTCGAGCCACTGCGCGAGCTGTTCAAGGATGAAGTGCGTCGCCTCGGCCTGGAGCTGGGCCTGCCGTACGACATGGTCTACCGCCACCCATTCCCAGGCCCGGGCCTGGGCGTGCGGATCCTTGGTGAAGTGAAGAAGGAATACGCCGACCTGCTGCGTCGCGCCGACCATATCTTCATCGAAGAACTGCGCAAGGCCGACTGGTACCACAAGGTCAGCCAGGCGTTCGTGGTGTTCCAGCCGGTGAAATCGGTTGGCGTGGTCGGCGATGGCCGTCGCTACGCCTGGGTCGTGGCCCTGCGCGCCGTGGAAACCATCGACTTCATGACCGCTCGCTGGGCACACCTGCCGTACGAGCTGCTGGAAACCGTTTCCGGGCGGATCATCAACGAAATCGAAGGCATCTCCCGAGTGACGTATGACGTGTCGAGCAAGCCGCCGGCGACGATTGAGTGGGAATAAGGTTGATCCACAGCTCTCTGTTTTATAAGTAAAAAACTAGAGAGCCCCAGGTCGAAACAGAATTGCGACCTGGGTGATATTGAGTCAGGCAGGTGACATCGCCAGACGCTACGGGCTTTACCATCAGCCTCAAACAACAAAACCCGCATTGGCGGGTTTTGTTGTTTCAGACGAACACGTTGATCAGAAGTCGTAACGCACGTTCGCAGTGAAGGTGTCGGCGTCGAAACCACTGCTGGTCAGGTAGTTGTACGTCCCTCCCACGCTCCACGCGCCCACGCGGTAGTTCGCGCCCAGTCCCAGCTCGTAGCTGTCGCGCGCCGGTGTCGCGCCTGTGGTGGTGAAGGGGGTACCACCGAGTACGAAGGTGGAGGTGGTGCCGGCCTTGTCGCCGATGAAATCGTGCCAGGCCATCAGCTTGGCTTCCGGTTCCAGGCTGCCCACACCTACGTCAAAAGCGGCCGCCAGACGAGCGCCCAGGCCCATTTCGCCGATTTCATAACGCTGGCTGCCGACGTTGAGGGCGGCTGAGCTACCTTTTTCACGGTACGAATCAATCGACACGTTGGCATAACGCGCACCGATCTGTGGTTCCAGCAGCCACTGCTTGTCGAGCTGGAAAGTGTAGCCTGCCAGTGCGTTGACGCCGAAGATCTCACTGTCGTAGTCGGCCTTGGCGCGGGTACCGGCGATGTAGCGTTTGGACTCGTTGTCGTTCCAGCCATACATCAGCGAGGTGTCGACAAAGAAGTTGTCATGGGTCCAGTTGCCGTACAGGGTCAGTGCATGGCCGCTGACGTCGGTTTTGTGGCCCAGGTCGGATTTAACGTCGCTGGTCAGGTAGCTGTAAGCCAGGCCCATGGTGGTATCGGCGTTGAGCTTGCCGTCGGCACCCACGGCGATGCCGTTGGTGTTGGCGTCGTAGCCGTCGATACCGTGGCGGCTGTCCTGGTTGGCATCGCTGGACAGCGCTTGCAGCCATACGCCTTGTTCTGCCAGGACGTCACCGGAGGACAGACCGCTACGCGCTTTGCTGGCGCGGCGGTTGATGGCACTTGCGACCAGGTTCTGGCTGTTGGTGGCGGCGTTGATCGCCCCGCGGCTGACGTCCGGGGTCAGGGTTTCGGCAAGTTCGGCCAGATCTTCACTGGTGGCGGCGTTGGCGAAACGCTGGAATACCGGGTCACTTTCGTCCAACTGGCCCATGACCGTGTTCTTGAACGGATTGATGGCGTTCACCGCGTTGCGCGAACCACGGGCACCCAGCAGGTCTTGCGTGATCGCCTCATCACTGCGGGTGGCAACCAGTGCTTTCACGTCCTGACCTTCAATGCCGAAGTTCCTCACCTCAAGCAACGCCGAGGAGGAAACCACGGACAGGTTCTGCGGGTCTTCCCAAGTGCCAGAGTTGATGAGGGTGTAGCGGGTGCCCGACGTGCGGAAGTCGTCGGAGCGAGCCTGCAGTTCGATCTGGCTGCCTGGAGAGAAGTAGGTATTGCCGGTGACTTTCAGGATCGGCGTGTTGGGCAGTGTGTTGTTATCCAGCAGCAGGCGCAAACGCGCAGTCTCGCTGTCCATGTCGAGGTCGCCCACAATCGTAGTCTGCGGGCGAAGCAGAGTCAGGCGGCCCCCGTCGATATCGACGAAACCGGCGCGGATGGTCGAGCCATCGAACATCGCGTCCCCTTGCACCAGCACACCACTCAGGCCCAGCAGGTCACCCTTGACCTGACCACCTTGCCAGTAGAAATACGAAGGGGAGGCATTGTCGTCCGCCAGAATTGCTGCGGTGCCGCCTTCGATCAGGCCACCTGTCTGCCTGATGGTGAGGATGTCGAAACCGCCGGAGGTGTCGAGACTGCGAAAATGGATACCGACTCCATCGGCGGAGATAGTCCCGCTGTTGTTGATATCGCTCTTGAAGGGAGCGCCTGTCATCTGACCGGTAAAGCGAGCGTTCTCGATCTCGATACCCGCAGAGTCGATGCCACGAGCGGTGATAGTGCCCGAGTTATTGATGTTCGCCTGGGTCGAGGTGATCATCATGCCGTTGGCATCTTCGCCAGTCACAGTGATGTTGCCGTTGTTGTTCACTTCGCCAGCGATATTCGCCAGATACAGGTCCAGCCCCATGGCGCCATTGCCGCTCACCGTAATGTCGCCATGATTTACCAGATCGCCAGCGACGGTGGAATTGAGGGTCATGGCGATGCCGGCCGGGATGTCGCTGGGGTTCGCGGCCGTCAGGTTGATGTTGCCCTGGTTGACCAGGTTGCCCGCCAGGGTCACGTCGGTCAGCTCTACACCAGCGTTTTGCGACGTCCCGGTGAAGGTGGCGTTATTGAAAACGTCACCGGAGCTGCTGTATGCCCCTGTGCTCAGGTCGTGGTTGAAGTCGGGTGCGGGTGCGGCATGGACCGTGGCAGTGGCAGCCGCGATGGACAGCGCCAACAACGAGCGGCGCAGGTGGGAGATGTTCAAGACAGTATCCTTACAGGGTAGAAACTGACAGAGAACAACCTGCGCGTCAGCGTCTGTTTTAGGCTTCCCTGCCAGCTTGTCAGTGAAGTGCTGATTCAAGCGCGGTGAAATTTACACGATGCTTGTAGGGCAAATCACCATAAAAAGAATAAATGACGAAGAAAAAGCTAAAAAATGCGACGTTACAGTTATTTTTTGAGGCTTTATAGGGTTATTCAGCAATAAGCGGAACTTAAGGTCGCCGTTGTGGTCACGCCCGGGTCAGGCACTAGGGGGAATGGTGTTCGGATGTTTTTAAACGGACGTGCCCACCCTTAATCTCAGGATTCTCATGTGCCAATGGAATTTTGGCCCACCGGCTCCATGTCGCTTCCCACCCCCTATCATGGCTGGCTCCTGGTACATGGACGTATTGGGAAAGGGGCGAGCCCAGCGCCTGTTGGTACCTATCAGCTAAACGACCTGGAACAATCAGGTCTGCTTCTCCGATGAGATGACGCTGGGGCAATAAGGCGAGTCGACTACGATAGTCCAGCGGATCCAGTGAACCGTCGAGTGGCGACAGTCCTTTCATCGTCGCCCACAGACGTGGACTGAGATTGCCAGCAAGGGTTTGCACCTGAGTAACATCATTGCGCTGTGCCGCTAACAATAATGCGAGAGCGGCTCCACCTGAATACCCCACCAGTTCGAACTCCCTATTGCCATATCGCTGTTTCAGTTGGTCCAGCGCCTGGCTGAGACGGGTGACCACTTCCTGAGAAAAGCGGCGATTGGTCCAGAGTGCTGATTGACAGGCTGCGGCCATGACGAACTGGCAGGGGCGTGCCAGGTACGCGTTCGGTGTCGGATCATCGACCGCCAGTCGTGGCACTAACAGATTGTGCGGGCTCGGATCCAGGCTGGGTTGAGTGGCCGTCGCCCAGGAATGGCCATCGCCTTCCAGGTAGACACGCAGGCGAGTCATCTTTTCCCCAGTGTGCGGCGCAAGTATGAGGAGGGGGAAGGCGTGGCCTGGCAAGACCTCCCATTGTCGGCCGTGCTCTTCAGCCAGTTGTTGCAGTGCCTCGCGCGGCGATTGGCAGGCGATGAGAAGCGCGCTGACCATCACCATCCAGGCTTTATAGAAGCCAGCCAATGTCCCACGACAGGAAAAGTATCTACTCATCATCTGTCGTAACACACCTTGGCAATTGGCAGCATCGGCATTGAAGTCGGCATTGGCGGTGTAGTTCTTGGTTAAGTTAGGGCGGCGATGGCAGGATGTGGCGACCAGCCTATCCCAGTTCGAAGCGCGCCATTTATAGATCCGATTTCGATCCCCAAGTTGCTGATTCAACGCAGCAGATGCGCGAAGAGTCTCTTATCTGCGCATGCTGCACGAATGACCACCGTATCGATGTGTACAGGAAAACCCTGTGGATAACCTCTCCAGGGTTTTTTCATTTTGACTGGCCTTACTATTTCTCATCTGCGGGTCTCCTGAGGAAAGCTTCTGTCAGGCGGTTTTCCCGTCACGTTTCGCTACGATTACCGTCTCAGCGGGGGCCGAGAGGCGCTTATCATCGGGCGGTATGGCCTGCGGGTATCGCAGCTATTGAAGAGCGGGCCAAGGTTGTCGATTGACAACCTAGTGGGCCATGCGAATACTGGAGATCACGGATGAGTCGTCCCTCGCACCCGAAGAAAGAGGTCGAAGAAGTGCTTAGGCATGCCGAAGCGCAGGGCTGGCGTGTAGTAGTTGGCGGTAGTCACGCCTGGGGGCGGCTTATTGTCCTTATAACGATGAGGACTGCCGCTGCGGTGAGTTCTGCATTACGTCGATATGGAGCACGCCAAAGAACCCTGGCAATCACGCGCGAGCATTGCGGCGCGTTGTGGACAATTGCACTGCGCATCGTAATTGGCGCGAAGCTGATGACGGTGCTGAGGACTAGGAAATGGAATACACCTTTACCTTGAAATATCAGCTCGCTGGTGATGACTGTCCCGCGGATGAACTGGTCGAGCGGCTGGGTGAGGCTGGCTGCGACGACGCTCTGGTAGGCATTGGGCAACCGGGTCGGCTGGCGCTTGAGTTCACTCGCGAGGCTGAGGATGCGATCAAGGCCGTGCTTAGTGCCCTGGGCGATGTCCGCCGCGCGGTGCCGTCGGCCAAACTGATCGAGGTTGCTCCTGATTGGGTCGGGCTGACCGACGTAGCCGAAATCGTAGGCGTATCTCGACAGAACATGCGCAAGCTGATGTTGGCTCATCCTGGCAGCTTCCCGACGCCTGTGCACGAAGGGAGTTCGTCTATCTGGCACTTGGCAGACATCCTGACCTGGCTGCAGGCCAAGGGCAGCTATTCACTTCCCAAGCACGTGTTGGATCTGGCGCAGGTGGCTTTGCAGGTCAACGTTGCGAAAGAGGGGCGGCGGTTACCTGGCTTGGCTGTCAGAGAGTTGGAAGTTTTGGTTGGGTGACGGTCTGAACCGTTTGGGGCGCCATTAGGCGCCCTTGTCGCATCTGACGATGATGGCTCGACCGGGCGACGCGACAATCCTTCACTTAATATTTCTCAATTGCAGGTGTATCGTATTCGCCTTTTGCGGGCCCCAGGGTCCGCCGCAGATTCAAGAGGTGGTCGCTTCATGTCCTTTACCCGTCGCCAAATACTCGGTGGCCTGGCCGGTCTTGTTGTCGTGGGCGTAGGGGCGGGGGGCGCGTCGCGGTATTGGTTGGGCAAGATGGCCGATGCCGAGGCCGGTCACGACTATGAGTTGATCGCCGCGCCCCTGGACGTGGAGCTGGTGGCCGGGCACAAGACCCAGGCCTGGGCTTTTGGTCCGTCGGCACCGGGTACTGAATTGCGGGTGCGTCAGGGCGAATGGTTGCGGGTGCGCTTCATTAATCACCTGCCGGTTGCGACCACCATTCACTGGCACGGTATCCGTCTGCCGCTGGAGATGGACGGCGTGCCGTATGTCTCGCAATTGCCGGTGCTGCCGGGTGAATACTTCGATTACAAATTCCGCGTGCCGGACGCCGGCAGCTATTGGTATCACCCCCACGTCAACAGCAGCGAGGAGCTCGGTCGCGGGCTCGTTGGGCCTTTGATTGTCGAGGAGCGTGAGCCCACCGGCTTCAAATACGAACAAACCCTCAGCCTCAAGAACTGGCATGTGGATGAGCAAGGCGAGTTCGTCGCCTTCAGCATTCCCCGTGAAGCGGCGCGTGGAGGGACGGCCGGGCGTCTGTCGACTATCAACGGCGAGCCGCTGCCGGTGATTGATCTGCCGGCCGGGCAGATCACCCGGGTGCGTTTGCTCAATCTCGACAACACTCTCACTTACCGCATCAACATCCCCGGCGTTGAAGCGCAGATCTATGCGTTGGACGGCAACCCTATCGAACCGCGCCCGCTGGGCAAGGAATACTGGCTGGGTCCGGGCATGCGCATTTGTCTGGCGATCAAGGCGCCGGCGGCCGGGGAGGAGTTGTCATTGCGCAATGGTCCGGTGCGGCTGGGCACTTTGCGCTCCGTGCCCAACAACGAGGCGCCGGCCCAGTGGCCGCCTGCGTTGCCACCTAACCCGGTGGCCGAGCCAGACCTGGCCAATGCCGAGAAACTCAACTTCAATTTCGAGTGGGTCGGTTCGGTGTCGGTCAATGTCGACAACGGCAAACCACCGAGTTTGTGGCAGATCAACGGCAAGGCCTGGGACATCACCGACAAGACCTGCGCCGACCGGCCAATCGCCACGTTGAAAAAAGGCCAGAGCTATATTTTCGAATTGAAGAACATGACTCAGTACCAGCATCCGATCCATTTGCACGGCATGAGCTTCAAGGTGATTGCATCCAACCGGCACAAGGTCATCCCGTATTTCACCGACACCTATCTGCTGGGCAAGAACGAGCGGGCGCAGGTGGCGCTGGTGGCGGATAACCCAGGCGTGTGGATGTTCCATTGCCATGTGATCGACCACATGGAAACCGGCCTGATGGCCGCCATCGAGGTGGCGTGATGCGCCAGATTCGCCCCGCCAAAATCATCGACCGCAGCCGTGACCAGGATTTCATGCGCGAAGCCCTGAGCCTCGCCGCACAAGGCGCGGCTTTGGGTGAAGTGCCGGTGGGCGCGGTGCTCGTGCAGGACGGTGAGATCATCGGCCGCGGCTTCAACTGCCCGATCAGCGGCCACGACCCCAGCGCCCATGCGGAAATGGTCGCCATCCGCGCCGCCGCCCAGGCCGTGAGCAACTATCGCCTGCCCGGCAGCACCCTCTATGTGACGCTGGAGCCGTGCAGCATGTGCGCCGGCCTCATCGTTCACTCGCGCATCGCCCGGGTCGTCTACGGCGCCCTGGAGCCCAAGGCCGGCATTGTGCAGAGCCAGGGGCAATTTTTCAGCCAGGGGTTTCTGAATCACCGGGTGATGTTCGAGGGCGGGGTGTTGGCTGACGAGTGCAGTGCGGTGTTGAGCGAGTTCTTCAAGGCCCGCAGAGCCAAATCCCAAGACTGACGCTGTACCCTGTGGGAGCGGGCTTGCTCGCGAAAGCGGCGTGTCAGTCACATAGATGTTGAATGGTCCGCCGCCATCGCGAGCAAGCTCAGCTCCCACATGGGGTCCCGGGTGTCCACAGATCCTGCGTTCACCACAATCCCTGTGGGAGCTGAGCCTTGCATTCATGTTGAATGTGCTGCCGCCTTCGCGAGCAAGCCCGCTCCCACAGAGGGGGTTGTGGTACCTGGGCGATTTATTTCCGCGCCACAATCACCGCCCGCATTGGCGCCGGCAGTCCTTCGATGGTTTTGCTGTGGTCGGCGGGATCGAGAAAGTCGCTAAGCGACTGATACTTCATCCACTCGGTGCTGCGCTGTTCTTCCACAGTGGTCAAGCTCACGTCCACACAGCGCACATCGCTGAAGCCGGCGCGGCGCAGCCAGCGTTCCAGGGCCGGTACCGAGGGCAGGAACCACACGTTGCGCATCTGTGCGTAACGGTCCTCGGGGACCAGCACCTGATGTTCGTCGCCCTCGATCACCAATGTTTCCAATACCAGCTCTCCGCCCTTGACCAGGCAATCCTTGAGCGCCAGCAAATGCTCGATTGGCGAGCGGCGATGGTAGAACACACCCATGGAAAACACTGTGTCGAAGCCTTCCAGCTCCGGCGGCAGCGCCTCGAATGGGAAAGGCAGGTGCCAGGCGTTGGGCTGCGAGAGGTAGCGCTGCACCGCCTGGAACTGGCAGAAGAACAGCCAGTTGGGGTCGACGCCGATCACCGTGTCGGCACCGGCGCCGAGCATCCGCCACATGTAATAACCATTGCCGCAGCCCACATCGAGAATGCGCTTGCCCACCAGGTCCAGGTGCGGGGCGACCCGCGACCACTTCCAGTCCGAACGCCATTCGGTGTCAACGTGCACGCCAAACAGGTCGAAAGGCCCTTTGCGCCACGGCGACAGGCCCATCAGCGCAGTTCGCATCTGTTCACGGGTTTCGTCGCTGCAATCGGTGTCGAGGGTCAGGCCGTTCAGCAGGTCGATCCGGGTCGGTTGCAGCACCGGCAAGGCATCGAGGGCGCTTTGCCAACGCTCCAGGTCGCCATGACCCTTTTCCATTTTGCCGTCCAGTTGCGTTTGCAGCGTCGCGGCCCAATCGGCCAGAGGGGTGCCGGCCAGATGGCGGGCCAGGGGAGACAGATCAATCATGGCAGGGCAATCAACGAGGCAAAATTAAGACACTGGAACCACGGCACGACTTTCGAGAACCCGGCCGCCAGCAGGCGTTCGCGGTGTTCTTCGAGGCTGTCGGGCTTCATGACGTTTTCGATGGCGCTGCGTTTCTGGGCAATTTCCAGCTCGCTGTAGCCGTTGGCGCGCTTGAACGCCACATGCAGGTCGTTGAGCAGCGCGTGCTCTTGTTCATCGTTAAAGCGCAGCTTCTCCGAGAGGATCAACGCACCGCCGGGCAGCAGGGACTGGCGGATGCGGCTCAACAAGGCGGTACGCTGATCCGGCGCAATGAACTGCAGGGTGAAGTTCAGCGCTACCACCGAGGCCGGCTGGAACGTCAGGGCGAGGATGTCGCCTTCGATCACTTCAACCGGCAGCAACTCCTGGAACATCGAGTCCTGGCCGTTAAGGTACTCGCGGCAGCGCTCGACCATGGCCGCCGAGTTATCCACCGCAATCACCCGGCAACCGTCGGTGCGCACATGGCGGCGCAGGGCCTGGGTCACCGCGCCCAGGGACGAGCCCAGGTCGTAGAGGACGCTGCCCGGCTGGGCAAATTGCGCGGCGAGCACGCCCAGGTTCTCGACGATGGTCGGGTAACCCGGCACCGAACGCTTGATCATGTCCGGAAACACCCGCACCACGTCCTCGTTAAAGGCGAAGTCAGGCACCTGGGCCAGGGGCTGGGCGAATAGACGATCGGGTTCTTTGCTCACGGCAGTTCCAGCGGCATGGGTGGTGAAAAGGCCGGCATTTTAACCAAAAAACCTCTGGGAGCGAGCCTTTGTGAGCGCCGGGCTTGCTCTCTGGTTCAGTGGTTTTTTTGAGTGAAGGCCGACGCCGCAATGCCCCACTGGCCCAGCCAATAACTGATGATGATCAGGTAAGGCGCGGCATGAAAGGGCGCCACGAACCGGTTTATGCCAATGACGCTGTCGGAAAACACAAACGCCAGAGCCCCGGCAGCGGCCAGCCAGGCCGAGCGCTCGGGGACTTCAGTGCCCAATCGCGCCAGCGCACGCCAGAGCATGGCGCTGATGGCCAGGCCGTAGACAATCACCGGGACGAGCAAAGGCCCCAGACCGCTCGATATCAGAATCCCCAGCAGCGTTGCGCCAAGCCCCAATGCCAAAGCCAGCGATAGCAACGCCGGACGGCGACAGTCGCTGAGGTAGGCTTTCAGATAGGCCAGGTGCGCCAGCAGAAACGCGCCAAGGCCGAACACGAACAGATCCCCGGGCCAAGCCAGCAGCACATCGCCCACCAGCGAGAAAATCAGGCCCAGGCTGATCCAGCGTCGATATTCGCTGGGTGGCGCATCGTGCAGCCAGCCGAGCAGGGCCAGCACCGGCATCGGCTTGACCAGCAGGCACAGCAGGGTGGCATGCACAGTGAGCCCGTACACATAGGTGGCCGCGCCCATCAATGCAAGGATCAGCCAACCCATGGTCAATTCACCGAAATGGCGCAGTCGAAGGTTTCCACCGGCGGCACTTCAGGTGCCCAGGGCTGTTGATAAGTCAGGCGCAAGCGACCGGTTCCGGCAGCAAATGCCTGGAAACGCCAGGTTGATACTCCGGCCGCGCCGACGATGCCGGCGTCTTCCGGGTTGCGGTAAACCTCAGGCCCCAAGGCCTTCAGCACGCCGCCAGCCGAATCCTGGACCGCCCAGCGATAACCGGTGCTGGGGTTGCTGGGCAAATTCAGGATCAGGTTCTGGCCGTTAGTGAGCTGCACCGGGCACTGGCTCAGTTTTTCCACGGTCACGTTGTGTTTCGGTTGCGTGGCGCAGGCACTCAGCAGGGCGAGGCTGAAAGGGACGAGCAGGCGGGTGAGGGACATAAGGGCTCCGGCATTCACGACGAACGGCGAGCATAACCGAAGATGCTACTGGGTGTGTCAGCGGGGCATGTGTTGGATCTCATGGCCTTATCGCGAGCAGGCTCGCTCCCACAAGGGTTTGGTGTGGATCACACATGTTGTGAACAACACAAAGCCACTGTGGGAGCGAGCCTGCTCGCGATGAGGCCCGCACAAGCGCTACAGGACTATCAGAACAACACCTTGGCCACATCGGCAAACCGCTTGGCGAAGTGCACGGTGACGCCTTCCTTGAGGTAGTCCGGCAGTTCTTCGAAGTTGCCCCGGTTGGCTTCCGGCAGGATCAGCTCATTGATTTTCTGCCGTCGCGCCGCGATCACTTTCTCGCGCACCCCACCAATGGGCAGCACGTGCCCGGTGAGGGTCAGTTCGCCGGTCATGGCCACGCCTTTTTTCGGCGCCTGGTTGCGAGCCAGGGACAGCAAGGCGCTGGCCATAGTCACCCCGGCACTCGGACCGTCCTTGGGGGTGGCGCCTTCCGGTACGTGCAAGTGAACGAAGGCTTCGTCGAAGAACTTCGGATCGCCGCCAAACTGCTTCAAATGCGAGCTGACGTAGCTGTGGGCGATTTCCGCTGACTCTTTCATCACCTCCCCCAGTTGCCCGGTGAGCTTGAAGCCGCGATTGAGCGTGTGGATGCGCGTCGCTTCGATCGGCAGCGTCGCGCCGCCCATGCTGGTCCAGGCCAGGCCGGTAATCACACCGATGCCGGACAGCACTTGCTCGTTGCGGAACACCGGCTTGCCCAGCGATGCCTCAAGGTCCTTGGGCCCAAGCTTGATCACGGCTTTCGGGTCATCGATCAGTTTCATCACCGCCTTGCGCACCAGCTTGCCCAGCTGTTTCTCCAGCTGCCGCACCCCGGCCTCACGGGCATAACCGTCGATCAGGGCCTTGAGGGCGCTGTCGGTGATATTCAGGCTGCCTTTGGACACGCCGGCCTTGGCCAGTTGTTTGGGCCACAAATGGCGCTTGGCGATGGCGACCTTTTCTTCGGTGATATAGCCCGACAGGCGAATCACTTCCATCCGGTCTAGCAGCGGGCCAGGGATCGAGTCCAGGGTGTTGGCGGTGCACACGAAGAGCACTTTCGACAGGTCCAGGCGCAGGTCCAGGTAGTGATCGAGGAATTCGACGTTCTGCTCCGGGTCGAGGGTTTCCAGCAAGGCCGAGGCCGGATCGCCCTGGTAGCTCTGACCCATCTTGTCGATCTCGTCGAGCATGATCACCGGGTTCATCACTTCGACATCTTTAAGCGCCTGCACCAGCTTGCCCGGTTGAGCACCGATGTAGGTGCGCCGATGGCCCTTGATTTCGGCTTCATCGCGCATGCCGCCGACGCTGAAACGGTAGAACGGCCGACCCAGGGTTTCGGCGATGGACTTGCCAACACTGGTCTTGCCCACCCCCGGCGGCCCCACCAGCAGCACGATGGAGCCGCTGATTTCGCCTTTATAGGCACCCACGGCGAGAAACTCGAGGATGCGGTCCTTGATGTCCCCCAGCCCGGCATGGTGCTGGTCGAGCACCTTGCGCGCGTGCTTGAGGTCGAGCTTGTCCTGGCCATACACGCCCCACGGCACCGACGTCGCCCAATCGAGGTAATTGCGGGTGACCGCGTATTCCGGCGAGCCGGTTTCCAGGATCGAGAGCTTGTTCATTTCCTCTTCGATGCGCTTTTGCGCCTGGGCCGGCAAGTCCTTGCCCTCCAGCCGCTGCTCGAATTGTTCGATATCGGCGCTGCGATCGTCCTTGGTCAGCCCCAGCTCCTGCTGGATGACCTTCAACTGTTCCTTGAGGAAGAATTCGCGCTGATGCTCGCCAATCTTGTTGTTGACCTCGGCAGAAATCTCCTTCTGCAGCCGCGCGACTTCAACTTCCTTGCGCAGCATCGGCAGCACTTTTTCCATGCGCTTGAGCATGGGGACGCAATCGAGCACTTCCTGCAACTCACTGCCGGTGGCCGAGGTGAGTGCGGCGGCAAAGTCAGTCAGGGGCGACGGGTCGTTGGGGCTGAAGCGGTTGAGGTAATTCTTCAGCTCTTCGCTGTACAGCGGATTGAGTGGAAGCAGTTCCTTGATCGCATTGATCAACGCCATGCCATAGGCCTTGACCTCGTCGGTCGGCTCGCTTGGCTGGTGCGGGTATTCGACTTCCACCAGGTACGGTGGGCGATGGTGCTTGAGCCAGGTGCGGATGCGCACGCGGGTCAGACCCTGGGCAACGAACTGCAGTTTGCCGCCTTCGCGACTGGCGTGGTGCACCTTGACCAGCGTGCCATACAGCGGCAGCGCTGAGGTGTCGAAGTGGCGCGGATCTTCCTGGGGCGTATCCATGAAAAACAGCGCCAGGGAATGGTGTTCGGATTTGGCGACCAATTCCAGGGTTTCAGCCCAAGGTTCCTCATTGACAATGACCGGCAGCACTTGGGCCGGGAAGAACGGGCGATTGTGGATTGGAATGATGTAGACCTTGTCCGGCAGGTTTTGGCCGGGCAGGGCCAGGCCGGTGCCGGAGGAGGTGTGTTCGATGTGTTCGGAGTCGGCGTAATCGTTCGTGGCTTCAGTAGAGTGCTGGTCGCTCATGGGGCACCTGCGCAATGGAGTATGGGTCTTAGATGGGGCAGGCGAGGGGTGGTTTCAATGGTGGATGATTGTTAGCTGTTATTTCATTGCAAGGCATTCAGCCTTGTGACAGGTTCGGTGCGGGCCTGTCGCCGGGCCCGCACCGAGGGTTCAGGCGACCCTGTTCAAATCGTTATGGCGCGTCTCTTTCAGGCACAGTACCGCGATCACGCTGAGCACCGCGGCCCCCGAGACATAACCACCGACGTAGCTCAAACCGCCCATTGCCACCAGTTTCTGGGCAAAGAACGGGGCGGCCGAAGCGCCGACGATGCCGCCCAGGTTGTAGGCGGCCGAGGCGCCGGTATAGCGCACATGGGTGGGAAACAGCTCCGGTAGCAGGGCGCCCATGGGGGCGAAGGTCACGCCCATCAGAAACAGCTCGATGCACAGGAACAGCGCCACGCCCAAGGTTGTGCCCTGGGTCAGCAAGGGCTCCATGAGGAAGCCCGAGGCAATTGCCAGTACGCCCCCGATAAGCAATATCGGTTTGCGGCCGTAGCGGTCGCTGGCCCAGGCCGACAGCGGCGTCGCGGCGGCCATGAACAGCACCGCAAAGCACAGCAGGCCGAGGAAGGTTTCGCGGCTGTAGCCGAGGGTGGACACACCGTAGCTCAGGGAAAACACGGTCGAGATGTAGAACAGCGCATAACACACCACCATCGCCGCGGCACCCAGCAACGTCGGCGCCCAGTACTGGCTGAACAGCTCGACCAGCGGAACTTTCACCCGTTCCTGGCGGGCCATGGCATCGGCGAAGACGGGTGTTTCATGAAGCTTGAGGCGCACATAGAGGCCGACGATCACCAGCACCGCACTGAGCAGGAACGGGATGCGCCAGCCCCAGGAACGGAACTGCTCGTCGTCCAGGGTCATGGCCAGGGTCAGGAACAACCCGTTGGCCGCCAGAAAGCCGATCGAGGGCCCCAGTTGGGGAAACATACCGAACCAAGCGCGTTTGCCCTTGGGCGCGTTCTCGGTGGCAAGCAACGCTGCGCCACCCCATTCACCGCCCAGGCCCAACCCCTGGCCAAAACGCAGCACGCACAACAGGATCGGCGCCCAGGCGCCAATACTGGCGTAACCGGGCAGTACGCCGATCAGCGTGGTACACACACCCATCAGCAGCAGGGACGCCACCAGCGTGGACTTGCGCCCGATCCGGTCGCCGAAGTGGCCGAACAGCGCCGAACCCAGCGGGCGAGCGAGGAATGCGATGCCGAACGTCAGGAAGGACGAGAGCATTTGTGCCGTGCCTGAGGTTTGCGGGAAGAACACCGGCCCGATCACCAGGGCCGCAGCCGTGGCGTAGACGTAGAAGTCATAGAACTCGATGGCCGTGCCGATGAAGCTTGCGGTCGCCACGCGGGTGGCGGAGTTCGTCGGCGGGGCAGACACAGCTTCGTTGCAAGTGGTCGTTGTCATGCGGTTATCCCTGACAGTCATGTGCTCCGTTGGAGCTAATTATTATGGTCGAACTCCCTCGGCTCGCTGGCGCGCGCTGGATAAGCGGGTTGAGTATAGGAAGGGGGCTAACGATTCAACAAGAGAGCCCGTACACAATAGCGGCGCTTGCGCACAACCCTGTGGCGAGGGCTTAGGACGCCAGCGGCACCGAACTGTTGTGCCACACCAGCACCTGGCTGACGCGGTTATCCACGGTTTCGATGATTTCCAGCCGATAGCGGCCGATCTTCAGGCAGACCGGGCTTTCGGGAATGGTCTCCAGTGCTTCGGTCACCAGGCCGTTGAGGGTCTTGGGGCCTTCGCAAGGCAGGTGCCAGCCCAGGGTCCTGTTCAGTTCGCGGATCGACGCGGCGCCATCGATCATGAGGCGTCCATCAGGCTGGGGATGGACGTGGGGGTTGTCGAGGCTGTGCTCGCTTTCGAACTCCCCGACGATTTCTTCAAGGATGTCTTCCAGGGTGACAATGCCCAGCACTTCGCCATATTCGTCCACCACCATGCCCAGGCGTCGTTGCTGCTTGTGGAAGTTCAGCAATTGCAGCTGCAGTGGCGTGCTTTCGGGAACGAAGTAGGGTTCGTGGCAGGCAGCCAGCAGCGCTTCCTGGGTCAGGCTCGCATCCTTGAGCAGGTGGCGGATCTGGCGGGTATTGAGCACCGCTTCGACCTGGTTGATGTCGCTGTGAAACACCGGCAGGCGAGTACGGCGGTTCAGGCGCAACTGTTCAATGATGTCGCCGATGGGGTCGTCGAGGTTGATGCCATCGACCTCACTGCGGGGCACGAGAATATCGTTGACGGTAATGTTGTCCAGGGCATGGATGCCGGAAACCGGATGCGGCCGACCGCTGTTGTGTTCGGGTTCGTGATCGTTGCGCGCGGGTGTGGGCATTTCATCGTCGTTTTGCTGTACCACGCTTGCCTGGCGGGCAAACGGACGCAGCAGCAATTGACTGATGCCATTCAATAGCCAGGCAAATGGATAAAGAATCTTCAAGGGCACGCCAAGCAAGGCGTTACCCAACGCCAGTACCGCATCGGGATGGCGGGTGGCCAGGGTGCGCGGCAGGTAATCGGCAAAGACCAGCAGAGCCGCGCTGGTACCGAGCCAGGCTATCAAGGGGCCGTGTTGCAGCCAGGTAAAAATCGCCAGCAGTGTTCCGATCACCACCGCGAGGGCGCGGCAGAGGGTATTGCACAGAATCAGACTGTCCCGGGGGAAACTCAGCTTCGCCAGCGGTTTGTCACCGGCGCGCGAAGCCTTGCGTTGGGCCAGCAAATGCTGCTGGGCGGCTTCGATGGCCGTGAACAGGGCGGACCAGAGGATCAGCACGACCAGTACAGCGAACAGCGGGCCCACGGGCAACATATCCATCAGAGGCGTCCGTCAGACATGCAGAATGTATTCACGAACCAGCTTGCTGCCGAAGTACGCCAGCATCAGCAGGCAGAAACCGGCCAGGGTCCAGCGAATGGCTTTATGGCCGCGCCAGCCCAGCCGATTTCGGCCCCACAGCAGTACGCTGAACACCACCCACGCCAGGCACGCCAGCAGGGTTTTGTGCACCAGGTGCTGGGCGAACAGGTTTTCGACGAACAGCCAGCCAGAGATCAGCGACAGCGACAGCAGCGTCCAGCCGGCCCAGAGGAAGCCGAACAACAGGCTTTCCATGGTCTGCAAGGGCGGGAAGTTGCGGATCAGCCCGGAAGGGTGCTTGTGCTTGAGCTGGTGATCCTGCACCAGCAGCAGCAAGGCCTGGAACACCGCGATGGTGAACAGGCCGTAAGCGAGGATCGAGAGCAGGATGTGGGCCAGGATGCCCGGTTCTTCATCGATGATCTGTACCGTGCCCGACGGCGCGAATTGCGCCAGCAGCACCGTGGCCAGGCCCAGCGGGAAAAGCAGCACCAGCAGGTTTTCCACCGGGATGCGTGAACAGGCCAGCAGCGTCAGGGCGATCACGGCCACGGCAATGAGGCTGGCGGCGTTGAAGAAGTCCAGGCCCAGGCCAATGGGCGTCATCAGGTGGGTATAAAGGCTGGCCGCGTGGCCGAGCACCGCCAGCACGCCAAGCATGACCAGCAGGCGTTTGTTCGCCTTGGCGCCGGTGGCCAGGCGGGAGCCTTGATAGAGGGTCGCAGCGGCATAAAGACAAGCGGCGGCGAGGGAGGCAAGCAAACTGGGTGACAAGGGGAGCATAAATCCTGTTAGGCAGGCCCGAAAGGCGCTGAGTTTGGCATAGAATCCCCATCGCACGAAAGACCAGCGCAACTGACGGCGAGGTGTGCGCCGGGCGCAGTCTTCGCTATAATCCGCGACCTGCCCACGCCGCAGGCTCGCCGAGCACATTTTTTACGGTCTGGGCCGCCATTATCCCGGTCTTATCTGGGCCTGAAAGGATCGCGCATGTTTGAAAACCTAACCGACCGTCTCTCGCAGACGCTGCGCCATGTCACCGGCAAGGCGAAGCTGACCGAGGACAATATCAAAGACACCCTGCGCGAAGTGCGCATGGCGTTGCTCGAAGCCGACGTCGCCCTGCCGGTGGTCAAGGACTTCGTCAATTCGGTCAAGGAACGCGCCGTCGGCGCCGAGGTGTCGCGCAGCCTGACGCCGGGCCAGGCGTTCGTGAAGATCGTCCAGGCCGAACTCGAAAGCCTGATGGGCGCCGCCAACGAAGACCTGAACCTGAGCGCCGTGCCGCCAGCGGTGGTGCTGATGGCCGGCCTGCAGGGCGCGGGCAAGACCACCACGGCCGGCAAGCTGGCGCGCTTCCTTAAAGAGCGCAAGAAGAAGTCGGTGATGGTGGTGTCCGCGGACATCTATCGCCCGGCGGCGATCAAACAGCTCGAAACCCTGGCCAACGACATCGGCGTGACGTTCTTCCCGTCCGACCTGAGCCAGAAGCCGGTGGACATCGCCCAGGCGGCTATTAAAGAAGCAAAACTGAAATTCATCGACGTGGTCATCGTCGATACCGCCGGTCGCCTGCACATCGACGAAGAGATGATGGGCGAGATCAAGGCGTTGCATGCCGCGATCAACCCGGTGGAAACCCTGTTCGTGGTCGATGCCATGACCGGCCAGGACGCGGCCAACACCGCCAAGGCGTTCGGTGATGCGCTGCCGCTGACCGGCGTGATCCTGACCAAGGTCGACGGTGATGCCCGTGGCGGTGCCGCGCTGTCGGTCCGTGCCATCACTGGCAAGCCGATCAAGTTCATCGGTATGGGCGAGAAGAGCGAAGCGCTCGAGCCGTTCCATCCCGAGCGTATTGCCTCGCGGATCCTCGGCATGGGCGACGTGCTCAGCCTGATCGAGCAGGCCGAGCAGACCCTCGACAAGGACAAGGCCGACAAACTGGCCAAGAAGCTGAAGAAGGGCAAGGGCTTCGACCTCGAAGACTTCCGCGATCAGCTGCAACAAATGAAGAACATGGGCGGCCTCGGCGGCCTCATGGATAAACTGCCGAGCATCGGTGGCGTGAACCTGGCGCAGATGGGCAATGCCCAGGGCGCGGCTGAAAAGCAGTTCAAGCAGATGGAAGCCATCATCAACTCCATGACCCCGGCCGAGCGCCGCGACCCTGAGCTGATCAGCGGTTCGCGCAAACGCCGCATCGCCATGGGGTCCGGTACCCAGGTGCAGGACATCGGTCGCTTGATCAAGCAGCACAAGCAGATGCAGAAGATGATGAAGAAATTCTCCGCCAAGGGCGGGATGGCCAAGATGATGCCGCGGCATGGGCGGTATGTTGCCCGGCGGCGGCATGCCGAAAATGTAAAGAATCTGCGCCGGCTGTCATGCCGGCGTTGCCCCGCACGGATGCGGGGATCTCCAGAACCCGTGCTGCACGGGAGCTGACCTGCCGTTTTTCATGACGGCTCTATGGCAAATCTTGATCGCATGGCGCCAGGCGCCGGAAAAAGACATTTGCAAAAGTCCGGATATTCCTTAGAATATGCGGCCTTTCGGGCACCTATGCCCGCTGTGCATTTAGATTTGCAGCACCGACTACAGGAACGATGTTCACATGCTAACAATCCGTCTTGCCCTTGGCGGCTCCAAAAAGCGCCCGTTTTACCACCTGACCGTAACCGACAGCCGCAACCCGCGTGACGGTTCCCACAAGGAGCAGGTTGGTTTCTTCAACCCTGTTGCCCGTGGTCAGGAAGTTCGTCTGTCCGTGAACCAAGAGCGCGTAGCCTACTGGCTGAGCGTTGGTGCACAACCTTCTGAGCGTGTTGCTCAGTTGTTGAAGGAATCGGCTAAGGCTGCGGCCTGAGCAATATGAACGCGACGCCAAAAGATGCTGATGATTTGATCGTTGTCGGCAAAATCTATTCTGTTCATGGCGTTCGCGGCGAAGTGAAGGTGTATTCCTTTACTGATCCGATCAAAAACCTGTTGGACTACAAAACCTGGACGCTCAAGCGCGAAGGTAGCGTGAAACAGGTTGAGCTGGTCAGCGGACGTGGGAACGACAAGTTCCTGGTCGCAAAGCTCAAGGATCTCGATGATCGTGAAGAAGCGCGTCTTCTGGCCGGTTTTGAGATCTGCGTGCCACGCAACCTGTTCCCTGAACTGACCGACGGCGAGTACTACTGGTACCAGCTGGTGGGTCTGAAGGTCATCGACCACCTCGGGCAATTGCTCGGGAAAATCGATCACCTGCTCGAGACCGGTTCGAACGATGTCATGGTGGTCAAGCCTTGCGTCGGCAGCCTGGATGATCGCGAACGCCTGTTGCCCTATACCGAGCAATGCGTGTTGGCCGTCGACCTTGCAGCAGGCGAGATGAAGGTGGAATGGGATGCGGATTTCTAAACGTGGCTAATTTGCGCGTTGAAGTCATCACGTTGTTTCCCGAGATGTTTTCCGCCATCAGCGAGTACGGCATAACCAGCCGCGCGGTGAAACAGGAGCTGTTGCAGCTTACCTGTTGGAATCCGCGGGACTACACCACGGATCGGCATCACACTGTGGACGATCGCCCGTTTGGCGGTGGTCCGGGCATGGTGATGAAGATCAAGCCCCTGGAAGACGCTCTGGTTCAGGCCAGAACCGCAGCCGGGGAGGGCGCGAAGGTGATTTACCTGTCGCCCCAAGGCCGTCAGCTGACTCAGTCGGCGGTACGCGAGCTGGCAAATTCGGATGCATTGATCCTGATTGCCGGCCGTTATGAAGGCATTGACGAGCGTTTTATTGAAGCTCATGTCGATGAAGAGTGGTCGATTGGCGACTATGTACTGTCTGGCGGCGAGCTGCCGGCGATGGTCCTGATCGATGCGGTTACACGACTGCTGCCTGGAGCTTTAGGGCATGCAGATTCCGCCGAGGAAGATTCCTTTACGGATGGTCTGCTGGATTGCCCGCACTACACCCGACCGGAGGTGTATGCGGATCAGCGTGTTCCCGACGTGTTGCTAAGTGGCAACCACGCGCACATCCGGCGTTGGCGTTTACAGCAGTCCCTTGGTCGGACCTATGAACGACGCGCCGATCTTCTGGAAAGCCGCTCGCTTTCTGGAGAAGAGAAGAAGCTGCTCGAGGAATATATCCGCGAGCGGGACGATAGTTCACAACGTATCGATGGTAAGTCCGACGACTTGCCTTAGGAGCACAGCATGACTAACAAAATCATTCTTGCACTCGAAGCAGAGCAGATGACCAAAGAAATCCCTACCTTTGCCCCGGGCGACACCATTGTCGTTCAGGTGAAAGTGAAGGAAGGCGACCGTTCGCGTCTGCAAGCGTTCGAAGGCGTTGTTATCGCCAAGCGTAACCGCGGCGTAAACAGTGCATTCACCGTTCGTAAAATCTCCAACGGTGTTGGCGTAGAGCGTACTTTCCAGACCTACAGCCCGCAAATCGACAGCATGGCTGTCAAGCGTCGCGGTGACGTGCGTAAAGCCAAGCTGTACTACCTGCGTGACCTGTCCGGTAAAGCAGCTCGCATCAAGGAAAAACTGGCTTAAGTCCAGCTTCCGATGCAAAAAAAGCAGCCTGCGGGCTGCTTTTTTGTTGCCTGCGATTTGGTCTTTGAGCACCCTGCATCTCATCATTTCCATTTCGATGCCGCGTACGCACGCATCCCTCATGAGTTTTTATGCCAGCCATTGATCACCCGCTGATAGACCAGTTTCTCGACGCCCTGTGGCTGGAGAAGGGGCTGTCCGACAACACCCGCGATGCCTATCGCAGCGACTTGGCGCTGTTCAATGGCTGGTTGCAGGAACAAGGCCTGGAGCTGGCCAATGCCGGGCGAGAGTTGATCCTCGATCACCTGGCGTGGCGTCTGGAGCAGAACTACAAGCCGCGCTCGACCGCACGTTTTCTCTCGGGTTTGCGTGGGTTTTATCGTTATTTACTGCGGGAAAAGCTGATTGCGGTGGATCCGACCTTGCGCGTGGAGATGCCGCAGCTGGGGCGACCGTTACCCAAGTCCCTGTCTGAAGCTGATGTAGAGGCGCTGCTGGCGGCGCCGGATCTCAGCGAAGCCATCGGTCAGCGCGACCGGGCCATGCTGGAGGTTTTGTACGCGTGCGGCCTGCGGGTCACCGAGCTGATCAGTCTCACGCTGGAGCAGGTCAACCTGCGCCAGGGCGTGCTGCGGGTGATGGGCAAAGGCAGCAAGGAGCGTCTGGTGCCCATGGGCGAAGAGGCAATCGTCTGGGTTGAGCGCTACATGCGCGATGCGCGTCATGAACTGCTGGGCGGGCGTCCCAGTGACGTGCTGTTTCCCAGCCTGCGCGGCGAGCAGATGACTCGCCAGACCTTCTGGCACCGTATCAAGCACCAGGCCAAGGTGGCCGGGATCGGCAAGTCACTGTCCCCACACACCTTGCGCCATGCCTTCGCCACGCACCTGCTCAACCACGGCGCCGACTTGCGTGTGGTGCAGATGCTGCTGGGCCACAGCGACCTGTCCACCACTCAGATCTACACCCATGTGGCTCGGGCGCGGTTGCAGGATCTGCACGCCAAGCATCACCCCCGAGGCTGAATGAAGATCCCTGGATTGATGAGTACCCGATAGCCCATGTGGGAGCGAGCCTGCTCGCGATGACGGTGGCGCATTCAAAATCAATGCAAGCTGACCCACCGCTATCGCGAGCAGGCTCGCTCCCACAGGGAGTTGTGGTGAGCGCCAGATAGGTGAACCCACGCCAGCACACAGAAAAAAGGCATCCATATGCCTTGTATCACCGGCATTCGGCCATGCGGGCCTTATGTGGTAGGCTTTGCCGGTTTGCACAGTGGGCGGTTGGAACCCGAATCTGCCGGTCGGCGTTCCCCGTCCCATTTGTCCGTCTCAGGAGCTCCCATGCGTTTGATCCAGATGTTCACCGCCGCCGCCATTGCGTTGGCCAGTACTGTTGCCATCGCCGACGACGCGGCCGACAAGGCTATCCGCAAGAGCCTGGAAAACCTTCAGATGGAGGTGCCGATCGAAACCATCACCGCCAGCCCCATGTCCGGCCTGTATGAAGTCAAGCTCCAGGGCAGCCGCGTGCTCTACGCCAGCGCCGACGGTCAGTACATCGTCCAGGGCAACCTGTTCGAGCTCAAGGATGGCAAGCCGGTCAACCTCACCGAGAAGACCGAACGCCAGGGCATTTCCAAGCTGATCAACGGTATTCCTGTTGCCGAAACCGTGGTTTACCCGGCGGTCGGCGAAACCAAGTCCCACATCACCGTGTTCACCGACACCACCTGCCCGTATTGCCACAAGCTGCACGCCGAAGTGCCGGAGCTGAACAAGCGCGGCATCGAAGTGCGCTATGTGGCGTTTCCGCGCCAGGGCCTGGGTTCGCCGGGTGATGAGCAGTTGCAGGCGGTCTGGTGCTCCAAGGACAAAAAAGCGGCCATGGACAAGATGGTCGATGGCAAGGAGATCAAGGCCGCCAAGTGCGAAAACCCGGTTTCCAAGCAGTTCGCCCTCGGTCAGTCCATCGGTGTGAACGGTACGCCGGCCATCGTTTTGGCGGACGGCCAGGTGATTCCGGGCTACCAGCCGGCGCCACAAGTCGCCAAACTGGCCCTTGGCGCCAAATGATCATGGGCAGTGCGTTTATGAAGATCACGGCTCGGCGAAAACCTTCGTCGGGCCGTTAAACACAAAGTCGCGTTGCTGCGCGGCTGTATTTCACGGCCGACCTTGCGTCGGCCGTTTCATGGGGAGTCAAGAGTGAATCCGGTCAAAGTAGGCATCTGTGGGTTAGGTACCGTCGGTGGCGGCACCTTCAACGTACTTCAGCGCAACGCCGAGGAAATTGCTCGTCGTGCCGGGCGTGGAATCGAAGTGGCACAAATTGCCATGCGCACGCCAAAGCCTCAGTTCCAGACGACCGGTATTGCGATTACCAACGATGTCTTCGAAGTGGCCACGAACCCTGAGATCGACATCGTCATAGAGCTGATGGGCGGCTATACCGTTGCCCGCGAGCTGGTACTCAAGGCCATCGAGAATGGCAAGCATGTGGTCACCGCGAACAAGGCGCTTATCGCTGTTCACGGTAATGAGATTTTCGCCAAGGCGCGGGAAAAGGGCGTGATCGTTGCGTTCGAAGCCGCCGTGGCCGGTGGCATTCCGGTGATCAAGGCGATCCGTGAAGGCCTTTCGGCCAACCGTATCAACTGGGTCGCCGGGATCATCAACGGCACCGGGAACTTCATTCTCACCGAGATGCGCGAAAAGGGTCGCACCTTCGAAGACGTGCTCGCCGAGGCCCAGGCCCTGGGTTACGCAGAAGCCGATCCGGCCTTTGACGTGGAAGGCATCGACGCGGCGCACAAGCTGACGATCCTGGCGTCCATCGCCTTTGGTATTCCGCTGCAATTCGACAAGGCCTACACCGAAGGCATCACCAAGCTGACCACCGCTGACGTGAACTACGCTGAAGCCTTGGGCTACCGCATCAAGCACCTGGGCGTAGCCCGTAGCACGGCCAGTGGCATTGAGCTGCGCGTGCACCCGACCTTGATCCCGGCCGATCGCCTGATCGCCAACGTCAACGGCGTGATGAACGCTGTGATGGTCAACGGCGACGCCGCGGGCTCCACGCTGTTCTACGGCGCTGGCGCCGGCATGGAACCGACCGCTTCCTCGGTGGTGGCCGACCTGGTGGATGTGGTGCGTGCGATGACCTCCGACCCGGAGAACCGTGTGCCGCACCTGGCTTTCCAGCCGGACTCGCTGTCGGATCATCCGATTCTTCCGATCGAAGCATGCGAAAGTGCCTACTACCTGCGTATCCAGGCCAAGGACCACCCAGGGGTACTGGCTCAGGTGGCGAGCATCCTTTCGGAGCGCGGCATCAACATCGAGTCGATCATGCAGAAGGAAGTCGAGGAACACGATGGCCTGGTGCCGATGATCCTGCTGACCCACCGAGTGGTCGAGCAGCGCATCAACGACGCGATCACCGCGTTGGAGGCTCTCCAGGGCGTCGTCGGGCCGGTGGTCCGTATCCGCGTCGAACACTTGAACTGAAGCAGCTACAAGCGACGAGCTGCACGCTACAAGTTAAAAGCAACCCCGCTTTACTTGTAGCTTTTAGCTCGTAGCTTGCAGCTCAAACCAAAGGTTTGCCCCTATGCGCTATATCAGCACCCGCGGCCAGGCACCGGCCCTGAATTTCGAAGATGTCCTGCTGGCCGGCCTGGCCACGGACGGCGGCCTCTATGTGCCGGAAAACCTGCCGCGTTTCACCCAGGAAGAGATCGCCTCCTGGGCCGGCTTGCCGTATCACGAGCTGGCCTTCCGGGTCATGCGCCCGTTTGTCACCGGCAGCATCCCGGACGCCGACTTCAAGAAAATCCTGGAAGAGACCTATGGCGTCTTTTCCCACAACGCCATCGCGCCGTTGCGTCAGCTCAACGGTAACGAATGGGTGATGGAGCTGTTCCACGGCCCGACCCTGGCTTTCAAGGACTTCGCCCTGCAATTGCTCGGTCGTCTGCTGGACTACGTGCTGCAAAAGCGTGGCGAGCGTGTCGTGATTGTCGGTGCCACTTCCGGCGATACCGGTTCGGCCGCCATCGAAGGCTGCAAGCATTGCGAGAACGTCGACATCTTCATCCTGCACCCGCACAACCGTGTCTCGGAAGTGCAGCGTCGGCAGATGACGACGATTTTCGGCGATAACATCCATAACATCGCCATCGAAGGCAACTTCGATGACTGCCAGGAAATGGTCAAGGCCAGTTTTGCCGACCAGAGCTTCCTCAAAGGTACGCGGCTGGTCGCAGTGAACTCGATCAACTGGGCGCGGATCATGGCCCAGATCGTTTATTACTTCCACGCGGCCCTGCAACTGGGCGGCCCGGCCCGTTCGGTATCGTTCTCGGTGCCTACGGGTAACTTCGGCGATATCTTTGCCGGTTATCTGGCGCGCAACATGGGGCTGCCGATCAACCAGTTGATCGTCGCCACCAACCGCAACGACATCCTGCACCGCTTCATGAGCGGCAACCAGTACGTCAAGGAAACCCTGCACGCTACGCTGTCGCCGTCCATGGACATCATGGTGTCGTCGAACTTCGAGCGCTTGCTGTTCGACCTGCACGGTCGCAATGGCGCGGCAATTGCCGGCCTGATGGACAGCTTCCGGCAGGGCGGTGGTTTCAGCGTCGAGCCTGAGCGCTGGACCGAAGCGCGCAAGCTGTTTGACTCCCTGGCGGTGGATGATGCGCAAACCTGCGAGACCATTGCCGAGGTGTTCGAGCAGAGCGGTGAATTGCTCGATCCACATACGGCCATCGGTGTGAGAGCCGCTCGTGAGTGCCGTCGCAGTCTGGACATTCCGATGGTGATCCTGGGCACTGCTCATCCGGTCAAGTTTCCGGAAGCGGTGGAGAAGGCCGGTGTAGGAAAAGCGCTCGAACTACCTGCACATCTTTCTGATTTGTTTGAGCGAGATGAGCGTTGCACCGTGTTGCCCAATGACTTGAAAGCCGTGCAGGCCTTTGTCAGTCAGCATGGCAACCGCGGCAAGCCTCTCTGAGCGCTGAAACCTGTCACATTTTGAAGCCCGTCTCCTGACGGGCTTTCTTGTTTCTGCATGCCAAACTGATCGGGTTTTCGCCCTTGGAGGGACGGGCGAGTAATCTCGAAGGATATGCAGATGTTGTTTTTTATCAGATGCAAAGCAGCCCTGGGCTGGATGATGGGCCTGGTCCTGGTGTATTGGGCACTGGGGGTGGACGCCGCACAGTTGGCGACCTACGAAACGCCACCGTTCGGCCCCGGCGAACGGTTGGTGCTGGATCCGCAGGAATTGAAATGGATCGAGCAAAACCCGCAGGTCATCGTGGCCTCGATGCAGTTTCCGTTGTACCTGTTCAAGAATGAGCATGGGCAGTGGAACGGCCTGAACAACGACATTCTCCAGCGTATTGCGCGCATGACAGGCCTTGAGTTTGTGCATCGGGAGTCGTTCTCCCCTGAACAATTGCTGGCGATGTTGGAAAACGCAGAGGCCGACATGACGACCACGCTGGCGATGAACGACGAACGCAGGGATTTTCTGAGCTTCAGCCACGCCTTTGGCGGTTCCGGCTGGGTATTCGTAGGGCGCGACGGGGAGTCCGTCCCCGATTCGCTGGAGCAGCTCAATGGCAAGATCCTGGCATTGCCGGCACGGCATGCATTGGAGGCGCAGATCCGGCGCGACTACCCGGCCATCGAGTTGCGCACGGTCAAGACTTACGGGGAAGCGAGGGCCCTGGTGGAGAGCCGGGAGGCCCACGCCACCATTGAAAACGAAACCGGGGTGCACCTTTATCCGGCGGGACAGTTGCGTGTAGGAAGAAGTCTGGAGGGCAAGTGGGAACCGGATTATCTGGCTGTACGTCAGGATCTGCTCCCATTGCTGAGTATTCTGAACAAGGCGCTGGAAGCTTTTCCGGCCGAAGAAATGCGGGCGCTGCGTTCCAAATGGATGGCCGGTATCGCCCCTGGCCAGGCGCCATCGGTCTGGTTGCGGATTTCCCGCTGGGGTTATTGGTGTGTGACGGTGGTCGTGTTGTTCGCTCTGCTGTCCCTGCTCTGGAACCGCCGCCTCCAGATACAAATCGACCAGCGCCTCAAGGCCGAGGCTGTCCTCAATGATCAGTTGATGCTCCAGAGGGCCTTGATGGATGCCATTCCCGATCCGATCTTCATTCGTGACCTGGAAGGGCGCCTGATCATGTGCAACAAGAGTTACGAAGAGCAGTTCGCGACGCGCTTTGAAAAGTTGCGGGGAACCCGGCTGACGGATTCCGCGGTGTTCCCGCCGGCGACTGCCGAACTGCTGCACGGAGAGGTCATGGAGCAACTGCGAACCGGCCAGTCCCGGTTCGTTGATCGTCAACTGATGTTCAGGAGTGGATTACGCAAAATCTATCATTGGTCGGTGCCTTTTTATGGGGCCGATGGGCAGTTGCGCGGGTTGCTGGGAGGCTGGATCGATGTCGGGCGCCGGTGGAACCGCGCTGAGCCATTGCTGGCTTGATGCAGGCTGCTCGTGAGGAAATGTCTTCAAGCGGTAGCTGTTGTTTGCCTGTCATATTGGACGCGCATGCTCGGTTGAACGACGTCGAGGTGTACCGGCTCGGTATGCGAACGAACTTTCTGCTGCGGCCCACGGTCATTTACTGTGAACAAGCAGTTGTTTTCGGACTATTGAAGGGTGAGCGAATGGAAAGTATCAGCCTATTGCTGGGTGAGGCTTTGAGCCCGTATCAGGTGACGCTGACTCCCTCTGGCGCCAGGGGCGAGTGTCTGGTAACGCTGAAGAATGCCTCCGGGGCCATCATGGTCGAACGCATGTTCAACCAAGCGCAATTGACCGACAGACGCCAACTGACGGACGTGGTCGATGGCCTGCACCGCGACGTGCTGATTGCCGAGGGCCGGCTTGAGCCCTGTGTGATCGCGGCGCTGCGTAATCTGGCACGTGACAAGGTGATGGCTCTCCCAAATTGAACACTATTTCGTGGGAACCTTCCTACGTCCTGATGAGTCAGACCCTTTACCAGCAAGATCAAGCATTGTGCTCCGGTGCTTGTCGCTTGTTGTACGGACCTGAATGGTCGCGTTTAACCCCGAGTTGTCTCCCCACTTCTCGGGGTTTCTTTTTGCCCGGCGTTTAAGGTTTTAGCGTGCTCTGGCGCTGAGCGATGCCGAACCCTTGTGGGAGCGAGCCTGCTCGCGATTGCGGTGTGTCAGTCAATATCAAGTCGACTGAACCGACGCTATCGCGAGCAGGCTCGCTCCCACAGTTGATCTTCAGTGGCCACAGACTTTCGTTCACCGCATCAAATGGCGCCGTCGATGCGCAGTTGGGCGATCTGCTGTGCATCATAGCCAAGCTCGCCTAGCACTTGGGCATTGTGCTCACCCAGCGTCGGTCCCACCCATTCAGAGGTGCCCGGTGTGTCGGAGAGTTTCGGGACGATGCCCGGCATCTTGAACGCCTTGCCGTCCGGCAGCTTGGCCTGGAGAAACATTTCCCGGGCCAGGAACTGCGGATCGCTGAACATATCTTCGGCGCTGAAAATCCGGCTGGCCGGCACTCCCGCCTGGTTCAAATGCTCGATAACGGTATCGAGCGGGAGTGAATTGACCCAGCGATCAATGACCCCGTACAGCTCATCGCGGCGGCTGTCGCGCCCGTCATTGCTGGCCAGTTGCGGGTCATTGGCCAGATCCTCACGACCGATGACCTGCATGAAGCGCTTGAAGATCGCGTCGCCGTTGGCGCCAATCTGCACGTGCTTGCCATCGGCACTGGTGTGGATCGACGAGGGGGTGATGCCGGGCATGATGTTGCCGGTGCGCTCACGGATGAAACCGAACACATCGAACTCCGGCACCATGCTTTCCATCATGGCGAAAATCGCCTCGTACAGCGCCACATCCACCACTTGCCCGGTTCCGCCGTTGACCTCGCGATGACGCAGCGCCATCAGTGCGCCAATCACGCCCCAGAGGGCGGCAATCGAATCGCCGATGGATATGCCGGTGCGCACCGGTGGCCGGTCTTCGAACCCGGTGATGTAACGCAGGCCGCCCATGGACTCGCCCACTGCGCCAAACCCGGGCTGATCTTTCATCGGCCCGGTCTGACCGAAGCCGGAGAGCCGCACCATGACCAGCTTCGGGTTCAGCGCATGCAATACATCCCAGCCCAGGCCGAGCTTTTCCAACACGCCGGGGCGAAAGTTCTCGATCAGGATGTCGGCTTCGCCGATCAGCTTTTTCAGAATCGCCAGACCTTCGGGGTGCTTGAGGTTCAGGGTCAGGGATTTCTTGTTCCGCGCCTGGACGAACCACCACAAGGACGTGCCTTCATACAGCTTGCGCCATTTACGTAACGGGTCGCCGCCATCGGGCGATTCGACCTTGATCACCTCGGCACCGAATTCACCGCAGATCCGCGAGGCAAAAGGTCCGGCGATCAAGGTGCCGAGTTCGATGACTTTGACGCCCGCAAGGGGTTTGGCAGTAAGCGACATGACGGATCCTGTAGAACAAAGGCAGAACGAAAGAGCGTTTTATCATAGGCCGGCGTCAGTCGCCGCAGGTTGATGGTCGGCAATTCGTGGAATGCCCGCCTCATCGGTTAGACTTGCCGCCTTTCCTCGTATCAAGAAGCCCGTTCATGGCCCAGCCGTCCACGACCTATAAGTTTGAACTGAATCTCACCGACCTCGACCGCAGTGTGTACGAGAACGTGAAGCAGACCATCGCCCGTCATCCTTCGGAAACCGAAGAACGCATGACCGTGCGCCTGTTGGCCTACGCTTTCTGGTACAACGAGCTGCTGGCATTTGGCCGAGGTCTGTCGGATGTCGATGAACCTGCGCTGTGGGAAAAAAGCCTGGATGACCGTGTGCTGCACTGGATCGAAGTGGGCCAGCCCGACGCCGACCGCCTGACCTGGTGCTCGCGCCGCACCGAACGCACCAGCCTGCTGGCCTACGGCAGCCTGCGAGTCTGGGAAGGCAAGGTGATCCCGGCGGTAAAGAACCTCAAGAACGTCAACATCGCCGCCGTGCCCCAGGAAGTGCTGGATACGCTCGCTAAGGACATGCCCCGCGTGATCAAGTGGGATGTGATGATCAGCGAGGGGACGATTTTCGTGACCGATGATCGCGGCCAGCATGAAGTCCAATTGCAATGGTTGCTGGGTGAGCGCGGCTGAGCCATTGACCCGGTATTGAGTGAGCCCTTGTGGGAGCGGGCTTGCTCGCGAAGGCGGCAGATCAGTTTGCATTGATGTTGAATGTGCCGCCGCTTTCGCGAGCAAGCCCGCTCCCACCCAAGCTTTCCTTGCCACAACCTTCACGATTTCCAGAGAAAACTTTGTCACCCCATGCGCATAGAACCCCGCCAGCTACCCGACACCCTGCCATTCCTCGGTGACCTGCCACCCCTGTTGACGCGCCTGTATGCGGCCCGTGGCGTGCAGTCCGAGGCTGAACTGGACAAGAGCCTGGTGCGCTTGATTCCTTATCAGCAACTCAAGGGTATCGACGCGGCCGTGGATCTGTTGGTGGTGGCGCTGGAGCAGCGCCAGCGCATCCTGATCGTCGGCGACTTCGATGCCGACGGGGCGACAGCCAGCACGGTGGGCATGTTGGGCCTGCGTTTGCTCGGTGCGGCCCATGTCGATTATCTGGTACCCAATCGCTTCGAGTATGGCTACGGACTGACCCCGGAAATTGTCGAGGTCGCCCTGACCCGTGAGCCGCAGTTGCTGATCACCGTGGACAACGGCATTTCCAGTGTCGAAGGTGTGGCAGCGGCGAAAGCGGCGGGGCTCAAGGTGCTGGTTACCGACCACCATTTGCCGGGCCTCGAACTGCCGGCGGCGGATGCCATCGTCAACCCGAACCAGCCGGGCTGTGAGTTCCCGAGCAAGGCATTGGCCGGTGTCGGTGTGATCTTTTATGTGCTGATGGCCTTGCGGGCGCGTCTGCGCAGCCTGGGCCGGTATGCCAGCAGCCCCCAGCCAAACATCGGCGAACTGCTGGATCTGGTGGCACTGGGCAGCGTGGCGGATGTGGTGCCTCTGGACGCCAACAACCGGATCCTGGTGCATCAGGGCCTGGAACGCATTCGTGCAGGGCGCGCCCGACCCGGCATCAAGGCGATCCTGGAAGTGGCTAGGCGCGATCATTCTCGTATCACTTCCACGGACCTCGGGTTTATCCTCGGCCCGCGCCTGAACGCAGCCGGGCGTCTGGACGACATGAGCCTGGGCATCGAATGCCTGCTCACTGACGATCCGGCCTTGGCGAGGGAGATGGCGGCGCAACTGGACGGCATGAACCAGGATCGCAAATCCATCGAACAGGGCATGCAGCGTGAAGCGCTGGCCCAGCTCAAGGACTTGCCGCTGGAGTCCATGCCGTTCGGTTTATGTCTGTTCGATCCTCAGTGGCACCAGGGCGTTATCGGGATCCTCGCCTCGCGGATGAAGGAGCGGTATTTCCGCCCAACCATTGCTTTTGCCGATGCCGGAGACGGCCTGCTCAAGGGCTCGGGGCGCTCGGTGCCGGGTTTTCATATTCGTGATGCCCTGAGTGTGGTGGCGGCGCAACATCCAACGCTGATCAGCAAGTATGGCGGCCACGCCATGGCGGCGGGCCTGACGTTGGCGCAAGAGAATTTTCCACTGTTCGCCGAGGCGTTCGACGCTGAAGTGCGCCGCCAATTGCGCGAAGAAGACCTGACCGGACGCCTGTTGTCGGACGGCACCCTGGCGGTGGAAGAGTTTCACCTGGAGCTGGCTCGGGCGCTGCGTCACGCCGGGCCCTGGGGCCAGCATTTCCCGGAGCCGATGTTTCACGGTGTGTTCCAGTTGGTCGAACAGCGCGTGGTGGGCGAACGGCACCTCAAGGTCGTCCTCAAAAGCGAATGCGGCTCGGTGAAACTGGACGGTATCGCCTTCGGCATCGACCGCGATATCTGGCCAAACCCCACTGTGCGCTGGGTGGAACTGGCCTACAAACTCGACCTCAACGAGTTTCGCGGCCAGGAAACGGTGCAGTTGATGATTGCCCATATCGAACCGCGGTAGACACGCCGCCATCTTGCGTTCGTACTCTGTGGCGAGGGAGCTTGCTCCCGCTGGACGCGCCAGCGTCCCCTTGCGATGTGATGGCTGCAATGCCGGGGCTGCTTCGCAGCCCAGCGGGAGCAAGCTCCCTCGCCACAGGGGTACACCATTGCGTCACACCGTCGATTTTTAAGTTCTGAACCCTCCCGCCTCCCAGGTTGTCGACTAGGCTCTAAGCACTGCTTGATAGCCCTTGTGACGTCTTGTCGGATTTCTTTGCCCGCGGGGGCGGGTGTTGCACCTTTTGTCACTCGTCGACTTTTCAAACAGAACCCTGGAGCCTGCCCACTGATTCGAGAGGTGCCCCATGAGTCTGCTGCTGGAACCCTATACCCTTCGTCAATTGACCCTGCCCAATCGCATCGCGGTGTCGCCGATGTGCCAGTATTCGAGTGCCGATGGCCTGGCCAATGACTGGCACCTGGTACACCTCGGCAGCCGCGCCGTGGGCGGTGCCGGCCTAGTGTTCACCGAAGCCACTGCCGTCACTGCCGACGGTCGCATTACTGATCAGGACCTGGGGTTGTGGAACGATGAACAGATCGGCCCCCTGCAACGCATCACCCGCTTCATCACCGCCCAAGGGGCCGTGCCCGGCATTCAACTGGCCCACGCCGGACGCAAGGCCAGCACCTGGCGACCCTGGCTCGGTAAGCATGGCAGCGTAAAACCGGAGGAGGGCGGCTGGGTTCCGGTCGGCCCGTCGCCGATTGCCTTCGATCCGCAGCACACCCAGCCGATCCAACTGGACGAGGGGCAGATTGCCGGTGTCATCCAGGCGTTCGTGGAGGCGGCCAAACGTAGCCTGACGGCCGGATTCAAAGTCGTGGAAGTCCACGCAGCCCACGGCTATCTGCTGCATCAATTCCTGTCTCCCTTGAGCAATCAGCGGCGCGATCAATACGGCGGCTCGTTCGAGAATCGCATCCGGCTGGTGCTGCAGGTGACCGAAGCGGTCCGGGCGGTATGGCCTGAGGAATTGCCGGTGTTCGTGCGCGTATCAGCCACCGACTGGGTCGAGGATGGCTGGAACCCGGATGAAACCGTGGAGCTGGCGCGGCGATTCAGGGCGCTGGGGGTGGACCTGATCGATGTGTCATCGGGCGGCACCGCTGTGAATGCGGAAATTCCCACCGGTCCGGGGTATCAGACGCGCTTTGCCGAACGGGTGCGCAAGGAGTCGGAAATCGCCACCGGCACTGTCGGCATGATTACCGAACCGGCCCAGGCCGAGCACATCTTGCGGACCTGCCAGGCCGACATCATTTTCCTGGCCCGCGAACTGTTGCGTGATCCGTACTGGGCGTTGCATGCCGATGATGACCTGGGGGGCCGCAAGGCCACGTGGCCAGCGCAGTATCAGAGAGCCACGCATCGGGACCAGCCGATTCATGAGTCGGATTTGCGCGATTAAGGGTTAGCTTGAAACAAAAAGCCCCGGTCGTTTTGGCCGGGGCTTTTGTTTATTTGGCTGGATGGTACGGCGTCTGTACTTGCCTCATCGCGAGCAGGCTCGCTCCCACAGTGGATTGGTGTTGTTCACAGAATTTGTGATCCACACCCCACCCTGTGGGAGCGAGCCTGCTCGCAATGGCGTCATCCCTGACGCGCAAGGATCAAGGGTATTTACGCTTATCCGGCGCCGGCGGGAAGTACTGGTACAGCCAGGTCTCGCTCAAGGTCCGGTCATTGGTGCGCAGGAACAGGCGCATCTCCACCGGGTCCACGCGATCGTCGGTCGGGTACCAGTCGAAGGTGATCCGGTAACCCTTGATCGCATCGAGCACCAGCACGTTGAAGTCCTTCACTTCGCCGTGGGAGCAGGTCACTACCGGTTCGATACCGGTGCCTGGGGGGAGCTGATCGAGGCCGCCGCCGTTGAAGTCCACGGCAAAACGTCGGGCCCAGACGGTGGGGTAGTGCTCGCCCGGTGCCCAGCCTTCGATGAAGCCGCCCATGCCTGAACGGGTCGCGTTGACCTGGGCCAGCTCGGTGCTCACCGGTGGCAAGGCGCTCCAATAGAGCTTGTAACCGTAGTTCAGCGATTCACCGGCAGCGACCGGCTTCTTCGGCGTCCAGAAGGCGACGATGTTGTCCAGGGTTTCACCGGTCGTAGGAATTTCCAGCAGGTCGACCGAGCCTTCGCCCCAGGCCGTTGTCGGTTCGACCCACAGGCTCGGGCGCTTGCTGTACCAGTCCACGGTGTCCTGGTAGCTGGCGAAGTCGTGATCGGTCTGCACCAGGCCGAAGCCTTTGGGGTTGTTGTCGGCGAAGGCGTTGAACTGCAGGGTGGCGGGGTTGTTCAGCGGGCGACAAACCCACTCGCCATTGCCGCGCCACATCGCCAGCCGGTCGGAATCGTGAATTTGCGGGTGGATGGTGTCGCACATGCGCCGCTCAACGGTGCCGCAGCTGAACATGCTGGTCATCGGCGCGATGCCCAATTGCTCGATGGCGGTACGGGCATTGATGTGCGCATCGATTTCCATCACGACGCGGGTGGGCTGACAATCGATGTCAAAACGATAGGCGCCGGTGGCGCTGGGCGAGTCGAGCAGGGCGTAGACCACGAAACGGGTACTGTTCTTGTCCGGGATTTCGAACCAGAACTTGGTGAAGTCCGGGAATTCCTCACGCTTCTTGGCGTAAGTGTCGATGGCCAGGCCCCGGGCCGACAATCCGTACTGGCCGGTGTTGTCCACGGCGCGGAAATAACTGGCCCCCAGAAACGAAACGATATCGTGCCGGTCCAGCTCCGGCGCCTTGAACACCCTGAACCCTGAGAAGCCCAGGTCACCGGTCAACTGCGAAGTGTTGACCGTGGTTTTCTCATAGTTGAACAACTCCGGGCGGAAGTGCACTTCACGGGCCATGCGGGTCTTGGCATCGACACTGTACATGCGCACCGGTTGCTTGAAGCCCATGCCGACGTGGAAAAACTGCACGTCCAGTTGACCGTCCAGCTCCTTCCACAGCGAGTGGTTGGCGTCGTAGCGGATGGCGTTGAATTGCAGCGGGGACATCATCGCCAGTGTCGGCGGCAAAACTTGCTTGGTGTCGACGTAACGGCTCTTGGCCAGTTCCCGGGCCTGTTCTTTCAACCCATTGAAATCGAAAGGACGGGCCTCGCCGTCGGCGGTCCGGTCAGCAGCCCAGGCGCGTGCGGCCATAAGCCCTGAGGCCGAAAGCCCGGTGTAGGCAGCGAAAGCCATGGACGCCTTGAGCAGATTCCTGCGGTGCATAAATACAACCTTTCTGGAAACAATCCCGAGCCTTTCCTGGCAACAGAGACTGGTAAAGAAGTTCGGACATGCCTTTGGCCAAACGCGACGGACGTTAGAACAGATACCTGAGAGCTGGATCGGTTCACCGAGGCGCAAAATCATAGGGGATACGTGGCACGGGAGAGAGAGGAAAGCGTGGTTTAGTTAAATTTCCTTACAGATATTTCCTTTTTTAACGGGTAACTCTGCATTTTTTGACTAATTACTCTAAAACTCCCTGTTCACGGTGTGAATCCTCCCTATCCTTTAGCGTGATAGAGGTTGAACCCGCGGATTCAGCAGGTGCTATCGGTCAATTCGACGTACAGAAGGACAAGGCTCAATGACAAAAATACAGGGCATCACCCAATTGCTGGGGATCCTTCCATGCTTGACGAGCGCGCGCCGGACCCGGCCGCTCAGCATGGACGAACTAAGACTGGTGGAACGCTATCGCGAACTGTCGGAAAACGACCGGATCGCCATGCGTTGCCTGATGGATGCGATGCGCAGTGTTTCGAGGTTTTGAATGAGTGCGGATCAGCTCGTAGAGAGCTCGGATTGCGCCTTTATCCATCTTTCTGGTTTCACATCAGCCAGTAGGAGGCGGAAAAAATAACGTGCTGGCCGATTTTTTTATCGGTGCCCATGCGGCTGTGAATGGCCTGCCTTTGCTCACTCGTGATGCCAAACGCTACCGAAGTTATTTTCCCTCAGTGGCGTTGGTAGTGCCGTCATGACACTTGAACCGCCACGACCAGACTCTGCCGTCCGGCCGTGGTAGTCGTTCTTTGGTTCAATGCTTGAACATCACATGCCGCACTACTGTGTAGTCCTCCAGTCCATACATCGACATGTCCTTGCCATAACCGGAACGTTTCTGACCGCCATGGGGCATTTCGCTGACGAGCATGAAGTGGGTGTTCACCCAGGTGCAGCCATATTGCAGGCGTGCCGCCAAGCGATGGGCGCGGCCGATGTCGGCGGTCCAGACTGAAGACGCCAGGCCGTAGTCCGAGTCGTTGGCCCAGGCCAGCACCTGCGCTTCGTCGATGAACGGCGTGACGGACACCACCGGCCCAAAAACCTCGCGGCGCACGATTTCGTCGTCCTGCTGGGCGTCGGCCAATACCGTTGGTTCAAAGAAGAATCCGTTGCCGTCCACGGCCTTGCCACCGGTAATCAGGCGAATATGCGACTGGGCGATGGCCCGTTCGACAAAGCCGGCAACGCGGTCGCGGTGCTGGGCTGTGATCAGCGGACCCATCTCGGTGTCCGGGGCGGTTTGCAGACCGTATTTGATGCTGGCCACCGCCGCACCGAGTTTCTCGACGAACCTGTCGTAGATGCCTTGTTGGGCGTAAATGCGGCAGGCAGCGGTGCAGTCCTGGCCGGCATTGTAGAAACCGAAGGTGCGGATGCCTTCCACGGCTGCGTCAATGTCGGCATCGTCGAAAATGATCACCGGGGCCTTGCCGCCCAGTTCCATGTGGGTGCGTTTGACGCTGTCGGCGGTGCTGGAAATGATGTTCGCGCCTGTGGCGATGGAGCCGGTCAGCGAAACCATGCGCACCTTTGCGTGAGTGACCAACGGTTGCCCGACCGTCTGACCACGACCGAACAGCACGTTGAGTACACCCGCGGGGAAAATTTCCGACGCCAGTTCCGCCAGCCGCAACGCCGTCAGTGGAGTCTGCTCCGAGGGTTTGAGCACTACGGTGTTACCGGCGGCCAGGGCTGGGGCGATTTTCCAGGCGACCATCATCAACGGGTAATTCCACGGCGCGATGGAGGCGATCACGCCCACCGGATCGCGGCGGATCATCGACGTGTGCCCCGGCAGGTATTCGCCACCCGCCGAGCCGCTCATGCAACGGCTGGCGCCGGCAAAGAAACGGAACACGTCGGCAATTGCCGGGATCTCGTCGTTCAGCACGGCGTTCAAAGGTTTGCCGCAATTGTCCGATTCGAGCCTGGCCAGTTCTTCGCCGTGGGCTTCGATGGTGTCGGCCAGCTTGAGCAGGAGCAGGGAGCGGTCCTTGGGCGATACCTGGGACCAGCTTTGGAAGGCACTGTCGGCCGCGCGCACGGCGGCATCGACCTGAGCTTCGCTGGCTTCGTTGATTTCCACCAGCACCCGGCCGAGCGCGGGGTTGAACACGGCCTGGCCGGGCCCGTCGCCGTTCACCAGGTGACCATTGATCAGCAGTTTGGTTTGCATGTCCAAGCCCTCGTCAAAGCTGTTTTTGCTGCGGTTTTTCAGTTGATTCGAGTCTATATCGTTTTATCGGGTTCGCCGCAGCCACAGGAAAATTGGCAAGCAACATCTCGAAGCACTCTCACCGACAGACTCGGGCACTTTCGAACTAGGCTGATTGCCTTAATGATCCGGTTACCCGAATGCGTGGAGGCAGCAAATGAACACCCGTGGATTGCTCGATCAGCTTCTCAAGTCCGGTCAGGAAATGTTGCAGAACAAGGCTGGCGGCTCCCAAGGCAAGTCATCCGGCGGCCTGGGCGGTTTGCTCGGCGGTGGTGCTGGCAATTTGGGCGGGATGCTCTCCGGCGCGGGTGGCGGGGCGCTGGCCGCCGGAGCCATGGGCCTGTTGCTGGGCAACAAGAAGGCTCGCCAGTTTGGCGGCAAGGCCCTGACCTATGGTGGTCTGGCGGCATTGGGCGTGATCGCCTACAAGGCCTATGGCAATTGGCAAGCCCAGCAGGGCAGTGCGCCGAAAACTGAACCGCAGACGCTGGATCGTCTTCCCCCGGCCCAGGTCGAGCAGCACAGCCAGGCGATCCTCACGGCCCTGGTGGCAGCGGCTAAGGCCGATGGCCACGTCGACGAGCGTGAAAAGCAGTTGATCGAAGGCGAGTTCACCAAGCTCGACAACGATCAGGAGCTGCAACACTGGCTGCACGCCGAGCTCAACAAACCCCTGGACCCCGCCGATGTCGCCCGGGCCGCCAGCACGCCGGAAATGGCCGCCGAGATGTACATCGCCAGTGTGATGCTGGTGGATGAGGAAAACTTCATGGAGAAATCCTACCTCGATGAACTGGCGCGCCAGCTCAAACTGGAGCCGGGGTTGAAGACTGAGCTGGAGAAGCAGGTACGTCAGGCGTCTCTTTGAGTCAGGCCTGACCCCAAGGTAAATATCACCCCCTGTGGGAGCGAGCCTGCTCGCGATAGCGGTATGTCAGTCGACACTATTATTGACCGATGCACCGCAATCGCGAGCAGGTTCGCTCCCATAGAACTTTTGCATCGACTGCCACATTGATGCCTGGCTTGAGCTGTTTGAACAGCTGAGCGAATCACCAAACTCCTTCCTCACCGCCATACAGCCGCAACGTCGCCCTCGGCTATACTCCCCAGCATTTCAAAATGCCCGAGGTTGTACTGTGAAGAACTGGACGTTGCGCCAACGCATCCTGGCGAGTTTTGCGGTGATCATCGCCATCATGCTGCTGATGGTGGTCGTCACGTATTCGCGGTTATTGAGGATCGAGGCCAGCGAAGAAAAAGTACGCGTCTACGCGGTGCCGGGGGTGTATTACAGTTCCATGATTCGCGGTGGCTGGGTCGACAGCTACGTCAAGACCCAGCAGATCGTCGGCCTCTCGGGCCAGCGGGAAATCACTGCCGAGGACAAGGCCCTCTACCAGGGCTACGAGCAGCATCTGCGCGAGGAAATCCAGCACTATCAAAAGCTGATCCAGGACCCTGCCGACCAAGTCTCCTTCGACGAATTCGAGGTCAATCATCAGGACTTCAACAAGGCCCTGGCGAAGGTTCTGGACCTGTATGAACGCAAGGATTTCGAAGGGGCACAGCTGGCGCTGGAGAAGGAGCTGACGCCGGCATGGCTCGACGGTCGCGGGCATTTGAACCAGATCATCGAACGCAACCGGGAGCTGGCGGAAAAAGCCGCCCTGACCATCAGTCAGTCGGTAACCGCCGCTGAAGTTGCCATGGGGCTGTCGTTTCTCGTGGCGGTGCTCATTGCCATGCTCTGTGGCCTGTTGTTGATGCGCGCGATCATGGCGCCGATGAACCGCATTGTGGAAATCCTCGGCATCATGCGCAGCGGCGACCTGAGCGGGCGCCTGAACCTTGCGCGTAAAGACGAGTTCGGTGCGGTGGAAACCGGCTTCAACGACATGATGGCCGAGCTGACATCGCTGGTGTCCCAGGCCCAGCGCTCTTCGGTGCAGGTCACCACCTCGGTCACCGAGATCGCCGCCACCTCCCGCGAGCAACAGGCCACGGCCACCGAAACCGCCGCTACCACTACGGAGATCGGCGCGACCTCTCGGGAAATTGCCGCCACGTCCCGGGATCTGGTGCGCACCATGACCGAAGTTTCCAGCGCCGCCGACCAGGCCTCGGTGGCGGCCGGTTCCGGCCAGCAAGGCCTGGCACGCATGGAAGAAACCATGCACTCGGTGATGGGCGCGGCGGATCTGGTGAACGCGAAGCTGGCGATCCTCAACGAGAAGGCCGGCAACATCAACCAGGTGGTGGTGACCATCGTCAAGGTGGCCGACCAGACCAACCTGTTGTCCCTCAATGCCGCCATCGAGGCCGAGAAGGCGGGAGAGTATGGCCGCGGTTTTGCCGTGGTCGCCACTGAGGTTCGGCGCCTGGCGGATCAGACAGCCGTGGCGACCTACGACATCGAGCAGATGGTGCGCGAGATCCAGTCCGCCGTATCCGCTGGAGTGATGGGCATGGACAAGTTTTCCGAAGAAGTGCGCCGTGGCATGGCCGAGGTGCAGCAGGTCGGCGAGCAACTGTCGCAGATCATCCACCAGGTACAGGCGCTGGCGCCGCGGGTGTTGATGGTCAACGAAGGTATGCAGGCCCAGGCCACCGGCGCCGAGCAGATCAACCATGCCCTGGTGCAATTGGGCGATGCCAGCAGTCAGACGGTGGAGTCCCTGCGCCAGGCCAGTTCTGCCATCGATGAACTGAGCCAGGTGGCCGTGGGGCTGCGCAGTGGCGTCTCGCGTTTCAAAGTCTGATGAGCGAGTTCGAGGCCAGACGTGGCGCCGTGTCGGCGGCCCGTCAGTCGTTGTTCCTGGTGTTTTGCATCGGCAACGAACGCTACGCCCTGCAAGCCATCGATGTGGTGGAAGTGCTGCCGCGCTTGCCCCTCAAACCGATTGCCCAGGCACCGTCCTGGGTGGCGGGGGTGTTTGCCTGGCGCGGCGCGGTGGTGCCCGTGATCGATCTGTGCACGCTGACCTTCGGTCAGAGCGCCCAGACGCGTACCAGTACGAGACTGGTGCTGGTGCATTACCGACCCGACGCGCAGCAGGCGGGGCAGGTTCTGGGGCTGATTCTGGAACAGGCCACCGACACCTTGCGTTGCGATCCGGCGGATTTCCGACCTTATGGCTTGGATAACCCACAGGCGCCGTACCTGGGCCCGGTGCGCGAAGACGCGCAAGGCCTGTTGCAATGGGTGCGGGTCAATGACCTGCTCGACGAGTCGGTCCGTGCCGTGCTGTTTCCCACGCCGCCCTTGAACTTCGATAACCTCGAGGGACGGGCATGAACAGCGACCAGCGGTTTTTCGATTTTCTCAAGGTGCGCATCGGCCTGGATGTCACCTCCGTCGGCACCGCCATCATCGAGCGGGCCGTGCGCCAGCGCATCATTGCCGTGCCTGGGCGTACGGCAGATGAGTACTGGCAATGCCTGCAACATTCTGCCCAGGAGCAACAGGCGCTGATCGAAGCGGTGATTGTCCCGGAGACCTGGTTCTTCCGTTATCCCGAGTCCTTCGCCACCCTCGCCAGGCTGGCCATCAAGCGTCTGGCCGAGATCAAGCACCTGCGTGCGCTGCGCATCCTCAGCTTGCCCTGCTCCACTGGCGAAGAGCCTTACTCCATTGCCATGGCGTTGCTCGACGCGGGCCTGGGACCGCATCAGTTCAAGGTGGACGCGCTGGACGTCAGTCCGCTGTCGATAGAACGTGCCAGGCAAGCGCTTTACGGCAGGAACTCGTTCCGTGGCGCCGACCTCGGCTTTCGCGAGCGATATTTCAGCGCCGAGGCAGAGGGGTATCGCCTCAGCGAGCGGGTGAGTGAACAGGTGCGTCTGCAAGTGGGCAACCTGCTGGATCCGACCTTGCTGGTGAACGAGGCCCCTTACGATTTTGTGTTCTGCCGCAATCTGCTGATCTATTTCGACCAGCCGACCCAGCAGCAGGTGTTCGAGGTGCTCAAGCGCCTGACCCACCAGGACGGCGTGCTGTTTATCGGCCCCGCCGAGGGCAGTTTGCTGGGGCGGTTGGGCATGCGTTCAATCGGGATTGCCCAGTCGTTCGCTTTCAGTCGCCAAGGTGCCCCGCAGCCACAGCCAGTGCCCGCGTTGATGTCGACTCCGCTGCCGCTTGGCCAGGTCGCGCCTCGAGTCATTCCACCGGTGGTCCGGCCCCGGCCGTTCGCAGCAAGCGTGGCTCCGATCACTGAGCCGAAAAACAGCGACGCCACTACCTTACTGGCCAATATCGCGGCGCTGGCCAATGCTGGCAAAAGCGCCGAAGCCCGTGCGGCCTGCCAGCAGTACCTGCGCAATCATGCGCCGGCGGCCCAAGTGTTCTACTGGCTGGGGCTGCTCAGTGACATGGCCGGTAGCGCGCTTGAGGCCCAGGGTTTTTATCGCAAGGCGCTCTATCTTGAACCGCAACACGCCGAGGCCCTGGTGCATCTGGCGGCGTTGCTGGCTTCCCAGGGAGACGCGGCCGGTGCCCGTCGATTGCAGGACCGCGCCGCTCGCAGCGGGCGCATGGCTGACAGTGAGCGTAAACAATGAGTGGTTCGGCTAATGACAACCTGACCCATGACGATGCCCAGGCCATCGACGATTGCTGGAATCGCATCGGGGTGCATGGCGATAAATCCTGTCCGTTGCTGGCCGAGCATATTCACTGCCGCAACTGCGCGGTGTATTCGGCGGCTGCCACCCGTTTGCTCGATCGCTACACCTTGCAGCACGACGACCGGGACTTGGCCCACGCGCCGCTGGACACCGATATCGTCACACGATCGCTGTTGATGTTCCGACTGGGCGAAGAGTGGCTGGGCCTGACCACCCGCAGTCTGGTGGAAGTGGCGCCGTTGCAGCCGATTCACTCGCTGCCCCACCAGCGTTCGCGGGCCTTGTTGGGCGTGGCGAATGTGCGCGGGGCCTTGGTGGCCTGCCTGTCGCTGGTGGAACTGTTGGACCTGGAACCCGGCGGGGCAGTGGTTGCCGGCGCGCGGGTCATGCCGCGCATGTTGATCGTCGCGGCCCAGGGCGGTCCGGTGGTGGTGCCGGTGGACGAGGTGGACGGCATTCACGCCATTGATGAGCGCGTCCTGGGCGCGGCCTCGCAATCGGCGGCCAAGTACACCCGTGGCGTATTGAAGTTCAAGGGCCGCAGCCTGCGCTGGCTGGACGAAGAACAGTTGTTGTCCGCCATGACCCGGAGCCTGTCATGACCCCTGATCAAATGCGTGACGCCTCGTTGCTGGAGTTGTTCAGCCTGGAAGCCGAAGCCCAGACTCAGGTGCTCAGCGCCGGCCTGCTGGCCCTGGAACGCGACCCGACCCAGGCCGATTATCTTGAATCGTGCATGCGCGCGGCCCATTCCCTCAAGGGCGCGGCGCGGATCGTTGGAGTGAACGCCGGGGTCAGCGTGGCCCATGTCATGGAGGATTGCCTGGTCAGCGCCCAGGAGCGCCGTCTGGTCCTGCGCGCCGAGCACATCGACGCCTTGCTGCAAGGCACCGACCTGTTGACGCGAATTGCCACGCCAGGCAACAGCATCGGAGCCCAGGACGTCGATGCGTATGTGGCGTTGATGGGGCAACTGCTCGATCCTGCCGCTGCGCGCACGCCTGCCGGGTCGCCGCGAATCGAGATGCAAGCGGAGGCTTTTCGCGTTGAGCCGGCCGAGGCAGAACCGCTCGCGGCAACGGAACCGCTGCCCAAGGGTAAGCGGGTCACCGAAGGGGGCGAGCGGGTCTTGCGGGTCACCGCCGAGCGCCTCAATAGCCTGTTGGACCTGTCCAGTAAATCCTTGGTGGAAACCCAGCGCCTCAAGCCCTGGCTGGCGACGATGCAACGGCTCAAGCGCCAGCAGAGCAACGGCTTGCGGGCCTTGGAAGAGCTGAATGTGCACCTCAAGGAACACGCGTTGAGCTTGCAGGCCGAGGAAGCGCTCAACGACGCCCGCCGCTTGCTGGCCGAAACCCAGCAATTGCTGGCGCAGAAAACCGCGGAGATGGACGAGTTCGCCTGGCAGGCCGGTCAGCGAGCACAGGTGTTGTACGACACGGCGCTGGCCTGTCGCATGCGACCGTTTGCCGATGTGCTATCCGGCCAGGCCCGGATGGTCCGTGACCTGGGGCGCAGCCTGGGCAAGCAGGTGCGCCTGGAGATTGAGGGCGATAAAACCCAGGTCGACCGCGACGTGCTGGAAAGACTCGAAGCGCCGCTGACCCATCTGCTGCGCAACGCCGTGGACCATGGCATCGAATCTCCGGAGCAACGGGTGCTGGCCGGCAAGCCCGCCGAAGGCCTGATCCGCTTGCGCGCCTCCCATCAGGCTGGCCTGCTGGTGCTGGAACTGGCGGACGACGGCGCCGGTGTGGACCTGGAGCGGGTGCGGCGCAGCGTCGTCGAACGAGGGCTTTCCCCTGAGCAGACCGCAGCCAATTTGAGCGAAGAGGAACTGCTGACGTTCCTGTTCCTGCCCGGCTTCAGCCTGCGCGACACCGTCACTGAAGTGTCCGGGCGCGGCGTCGGCCTGGACGCCGTCCAGCATATGGTCCGGCAGTTGCGCGGCGCGGTGGTGCTGGAGCAGACAGCGGGCGAGGGCAGCCGCTTCCATCTTGAGGTGCCGCTGACGCTCTCAGTGGTGCGCAGCCTGGTGGTGGAAGTCGGCGGTGAAGCCTACGCCTTTCCCCTGGCTCACATCGAGCGCATGTGCGATCTCGCTCCTGAGGACATTGTGCAGGTCGAAGGGCGCCAGCACTTCTGGCACGAAGGGCGGCATGTCGGGCTGGTCGCCGTCAGTCAGTTGCTCAATCGTCCGGCATCACAGAACAGCAGCCAGGCGCTCAAGGTCGTGGTGATCCGTGAGCGCGAGGCCATCTACGGCGTGGCGGTCGAACGGTTCATCGGCGAGCGCACGCTGGTGGTCCTGCCCCTGGACGAACGCCTGGGCAAGATCCAGGACATCTCCGCCGGGGCCTTGCTGGACGATGGTTCGGTGGTGCTGATCGTCGATGTCGAAGACCTGCTGCGCTCGGTGGACAAGTTGCTCGACACCGGGCGCCTGGAACGCATCGCCCGCCAGAACCAGACGCAGACACCGCGCAAGCGGATCCTGGTGGTGGACGACTCCCTGACCGTGCGCGAGCTGCAACGCAAGCTGTTGCTCAATCGTGGGTATGACGTGGCGGTGGCCGTGGACGGCATGGACGGCTGGAACGCGCTGCGAGCGGAGGATTTCGACCTGCTGATCACCGACATCGACATGCCGCGCATGGACGGCATCGAGCTGGTGTCGCTGTTGCGGCGCGATAACCGTCTGCAGTCGCTGCCGGTGATGGTGGTGTCTTACAAGGATCGTGAAGAAGATCGTCGCCGTGGCCTGGATGCCGGCGCTGACTATTATCTAGCCAAGGCCAGTTTCCATGACGACGCCTTGCTTGATGCCGTCGTCGAATTGATCGGAGGAGCACGCGCTTGAAGATCGCCATCGTCAATGACATGCCCCTGGCGGTCGAAGCCCTGCGCCGTGCCCTGGCTTTCGAGCCGGCGCACCAGTTGGTCTGGGTGGCCGCCAACGGTGCCGAGGCGGTTCAGCGTTGCGCCGAATACACCCCGGACCTGATTCTGATGGACCTGCTCATGCCCATCATGGATGGCGTGGAGGCGACCCGGCGGATCATGGCCGAAACCCCGTGCGCCATTGTGATTGTCACCGGTGACAGCCAGCAGAACGTTCACCGGGTGTTCGAAGCCATGGGGTATGGCGCGCTGGATGTGGTTGATACCCCTACCTTGGGGGTGGGCAACCCCGCGGATGCGGCGGCACCGCTGCTGCGCAAGATCACCAACATCGGTTGGCTGATCGGTGAGCGCAATCACGGTGAGCGCGCTGCGCCGGCTGCGCAGCGGATGTCGGTGTCACGCAATAGCCTGATTGCCATCGGGTCGTCGGCGGGTGGGCCGGCCGCGCTGGAGATCCTGCTCAAGGGCCTGCCCCGTCATTTCGCCCCGGCCATTGTGCTGGTCCAGCATGTGGACGAGGTGTTTGCTGCGGGCATGGCCCAATGGCTGAGCAGTGCGTCAGGCCACCAGGTGCGCCTGGCCCGGCACGGCGAGCCGCCGCAAAGCGGTACGGTGCTGCTGGCCGGCACCAACCACCATCTGCGCCTATTGAAAAACGGCACCCTGGCCTACACCGCCGAGCCGGTCAACGAGATCTACCGGCCGTCCATCGACGTATTTTTCGAGAGCGTCGCCCACTTCTGGAGCGGTGACGCGGTAGGCGTTTTGCTCACTGGCATGGGCCGCGACGGTGCCCAAGGGCTTAAACTCATGCGCCAGCAGGGCTATCTGACCATCGCCCAGGACCAGCAGAGCAGCGCGGTGTACGGCATGCCCAAAGCGGCCGCGGCCATCGACGCGGCTGCGCAGATTCTTGCGCTGGACCATATAGCGCCACGGTTAGTGGAGATTTTTACCCAATGAAGAACCCCGGCAGCCTTGTCCACCAGCCGTATTCAGGTGAGTTCCCATGAGTGATTTACAGCTCGACGATTTCAAGCGTGACGAGAACGCGGCCATGGTCTTGCTCGTCGACGACCAGGCGATGATCGGCGAGGCGGTGCGGCGCGGGCTGGCCAATGAAGAGAACATCGACGTTCACTTCTGCGCCGACCCACACCAGGCCATCGCCCATGCGGTCCGCATCAAGCCAACGGTGATCCTCCAGGACCTGGTGATGCCCGGTCTTGATGGCTTGAGCCTGGTGCGCGAATACCGTAACCATCCGGCGACCCGGGATATTCCGATCATTGTCCTGTCCACCAAGGAGGACCCGCTGGTCAAAAGCGCGGCGTTCGCCGCCGGGGCCAACGATTACCTGGTCAAGTTGCCGGACAACATCGAACTGGTGGCGCGCATTCGCTACCACTCGCGGTCCTACATGATGCTGCTGCAACGCGATGCGGCCTATCGCGCCCTGCGGGTCAGCCAGCAGCAACTGCTCGACACCAATCTGGTGCTGCAACGGCTGATGAATTCCGACGGTCTGACCGGGCTGTCCAACCGCCGGCACTTCGATGAATACCTGGAGCTGGAGTGGAGAAGGGCGCTGCGGGACCAGTCCCAGCTCTCGCTGTTGATGATCGACGTGGATTACTTCAAGTCCTTCAACGACAATTTCGGCCACCTGGAGGGGGACGAAGCCCTGCGCAAGGTCGCCACGGCGATCCGTGATGCGTGCAGTCGTCCGTCCGACCTGCCGGCCCGTTACGGCGGCGAGGAGTTCGCCCTGGTCTTGCCCAGCACCTCGGCTGGCGGCGCGCGGTTGATGGCCGAAAAGCTGCGCCAGAGCGTCGTTGCCCTGAACATCCCCCACATCACGCCTCATGAGGGGGCGAACCTGACTGTCAGCGTTGGCGTCTCGACCTTCACGCCACAGCAAGGTGGCGATTGCCGCCAGCTGATTTCGGCGGCGGACAAAGGGCTGTACACGGCCAAGCACAATGGGCGTAATCGGGTGGGTATCGAGTAGTGCGTCCGGCCGGCTGGAGAGTTCTTGTGGCGAGGGAGCTTGCTCCCGCTGGGGCGCGTAGCGGCCCCTAAACCAGATAACTCGGTGAGTCAGTTGACTGAGCTGTGTTTTTTTAGGGCTGCTGCGCAGCCCAGCGGGAGCAAGCTCCCTCGCCACAAGAATTGGTGTCCCTAAAGCCGCCAGGCGGGCTGCCGCTGGCGCTTGATTACGTTATACTCGCCGGCTTTCAAAAGTTCGCCAACGAGTGCTGCCCGCCATGGAAATCAACCCGATCCTGAACACCATCAAGGACCTGTCCGAGCGCTCCGAAACTATTCGGGGGTATCTTTGACTACGATCAAAAGCATGAGCGTCTGACCGAAGTCAATCGCGAGCTTGAAGATCCGAATGTCTGGAACAACCCGTCGTACGCCCAGGAACTGGGCCGCGAGCGCGCTGCGCTGGCGCAGATCGTCGAGACCCTGGATGAAATGTCCAGCGGCCTGGCCGACTGCCGCGACCTGTTGGACATGGCTGTCGAAGAAAACGATGAAGGTGCCGTCGGCGATGTCGTCGCCGAGCTGACACGCCTCGAGGAGGCGTTGGCCAAGCTGGAATTCCGGCGCATGTTCAGTGGCGAGATGGATGCCAACAACGCCTACCTGGACATCCAGGCCGGTTCCGGCGGCACCGAAGCCCAGGACTGGGCCAACATCCTGCTGCGCATGTACCTGCGCTGGGCCGACAAACGCGGCTTCGACGCGACCATCATGGAACTGTCGGCCGGTGAAGTCGCCGGAATCAAGGGTGCCACCGTGCACATCAAGGGCGAATACGCCTTTGGCTGGCTGCGCACCGAGATCGGCGTCCATCGCCTGGTGCGCAAAAGTCCGTTCGACTCCGGTAACCGTCGTCACACGTCGTTCTCGGCGGTGTTCGTTTCGCCGGAAATCGATGACAACATCGAAATCGACATCAACCCGTCGGACCTGCGCATCGACACTTACCGTTCCTCCGGGGCCGGTGGCCAGCACGTTAACACCACCGACTCGGCCGTACGGATTACCCACGTACCGACCAACACCGTGGTCAGTTGCCAGAACGAACGCTCCCAGCACGCGAACAAAGACACCGCGATGAAAATGCTGCGGGCCCGTTTGTACGAGCAGGAAGTGCAGAAGCGCAACGCGGCGTCCCAGGCCCTGGAAGACACCAAGTCGGACATCGGCTGGGGTCACCAGATCCGTTCGTATGTACTTGACGCCTCGCGGATCAAGGACCTGCGCACCAGCATCGAACGCAGCGACTGTGACAAGGTGCTCGACGGCGACATCGACGAATACCTGATCGCCAGCCTCAAACAAGGGCTGTAACGCGACCCCCATGCGGCGGACAGGCACGCTTCCAACCAGGAGCGAGGCCTGGCCGCAAACTCCGGCCCGGGGCCGGGGGCAACGAACCTGTGATGGAATCTTTAAAGACATGAGCGACCTAGAACTCGACCCGCAAGCCCTGCAACAGGAAGAAAACTCCCTGATCGCCCTGCGCAAGGAAAAGCTTGCTGCCGAGCGCGCCAAGGGCCAGGCCTTCCCCAACGACTTCCGCCGCGACGCCTACTGCGACGTCTTGCAGAAGCAGTATGCGGACAAGACCAAGGAAGAGCTGGCCGAGGCGGCGATTCCAGTCAAGGTGGCCGGTCGTATCATGCTCAACCGTGGTTCGTTCATGGTGATCCAGGACATGACCGGGCGCATCCAGGTCTACGTCAACCGCAAGACCCTGCCGGAAGAAACCCTGGCCGCCGTCAAGACCTGGGACCTGGGCGACATCATTGCCGCCGAAGGCACCCTGGCCCGTTCCGGCAAGGGCGACCTGTACGTCGAAATGACCAACGTGCGCCTGCTGACCAAGTCCCTGCGCCCACTGCCGGACAAGCACCACGGCCTGACCGACACCGAGCAACGCTATCGTCAGCGTTACGTCGACCTGATCGTCAACGAAGACGTGCGCCAGACCTTCCGCGTGCGCTCGCAGGTCATCGCCCACATCCGCAGCTTCCTGATGAAGCGTGACTTCCTTGAAGTCGAAACGCCGATGCTGCAGACCATCCCCGGCGGTGCGGCGGCCAAGCCGTTCGAAACCCACCACAACGCCCTGGACATGGAAATGTTCCTGCGTATCGCGCCAGAGCTGTACCTCAAGCGCCTGGTGGTGGGTGGCTTCGAGAAAGTCTTCGAGATCAACCGCAACTTCCGTAACGAAGGCGTTTCGACCCGGCACAACCCCGAGTTCACCATGCTCGAGTTCTACCAGGCCTACGCCGACTACGAAGACAACATGGACCTGACCGAGGAGCTGTTCCGCGAACTGGCGCAGCTGGTGCTCGGGACCACCGACGTGCCGTACGGCGACAAGGTGTTCCATTTCGGCGAACCGTTCGTGCGCCTGTCGGTGTTCGACTCGATCCTCAAGTACAACCCGGACATCACCGCGGCCGACCTGCAGGACATCGAAAAGGCCCGCGCCATCGCCAAGAAGGCCGGCGCCAAGGTGCTCGGCTTCGAGGGTCTGGGCAAGCTGCAAGTGATGATTTTCGAAGAGTTGGTCGAGCACAAGCTGGAGCAGCCGCATTTCATCACCCAGTACCCGTTCGAAGTGTCGCCGCTGGCCCGTCGCAATGACGAGAACCCAAGCGTGACCGACCGTTTCGAGCTGTTCATCGGTGGTCGCGAAATCGCCAACGCCTACTCCGAGCTCAACGACGCAGAAGATCAGGCAGAGCGTTTCATGGCCCAGGTGGCCGACAAGGACGCCGGCGACGACGAGGCCATGCACTACGATGCCGACTTCGTTCGCGCCCTTGAGTACGGCATGCCGCCGACGGCCGGCGAAGGCATCGGCATCGATCGCCTGGTGATGTTGCTGACCAACTCACCGTCGATCCGGGATGTCATTCTTTTCCCGCACATGCGGCCCCAAGCGTAAGTGTTTCAATTAAAAAGCCGCCTCGAACAGGCGGCTTTTTATTGCCTGTCTGGTACAAACGTATCAATTGGTTAATTTTGAAATAGCGAGGAAAGACCTGTCGTGAATCGTGTAATGGCTCCAGAAGGTGCGGCGGGCGTCGCCACTGCTGTCGCTGAAAGTGTTCAGTACCAGGGTCGCAAGGCCAGCCGGCAGGGCAGTGAACAGCGTCGCCAGGAGATTCTCGATGCGGCCATGCGCATTGTGGTGCGTGATGGTGTGCGGGCGGTACGCCACCGCGCCGTGGCCGCCGAAGCGGGTGTGCCGCTGTCGGCCACGACTTATTATTTCAAGGACATCGATGACCTGTTGACCGATACCTTCGCCCAGTACGTGGAGCGCAGCGCGGCGTTCATGGCCAAGTTGTGGACCAACAATGAAGGCCTGCTGCGGGAGATGGTTGCCTACGGAGACGGCAGCGCCGAATCCCGCTCGCAGCTGGCGGACGACATCGCCCGGATGACCGCCGACTACGTGCAGCATCAATTGCACAGCCGGCGCGAATACCTGATGGCGGAACAGGCTTTTCGTCAGGAAGCGCTGCTCAACCCGCGCCTGGCGGAGCTGGTGCGCTCTCACCAGCAGATCCTGTTGCACGGCACTTGTCAGTTTTTCCAGGTTTTGGGCTCGCGTGAACCCCAGCAGGATGCCAAAGTGTTGACGGCGATTATCGGACGGATGGAATATCAAGGCTTGCTCAATGGCGCCGAGCCGGTAGCGGCAGAAGAAATGCTCGGCATCCTGACCCGCTACATGCATCTGGTATTGGCGTCGGTTTAGTTTTTCAGGAGCACCACATGTGGCGAGGGAGCTTGCTCCCGCTGGGCTGCGTAGCGGCCCCTTTTGTGAGCGCTGCGCACTCAAGCGGGAGCAAGCTCCCTCGCCACAAAGGCTCCTCACAAAGACTAGGCGCCGTATGCCATAGGGAGTTCAAATGAAAGCCTGGCGTGCCGTTGTAATGGCCGTGTCGTTGCTGCTGCTCAGTGGCTGCCTGGTGTCCTTCAAGGCGCCGTTGCCCGACAGCGAAGCCGCGCCCCAAGGGCTGGTCGGCCACTGGACCAGTACCAACGCCTGGGGCGAGCCGCTCAATCTGGAGTTGGTCGAAGTGGGCCCCCGCCGTTATCAAGCCGTCACCTACTTCAGGGCCAGGCCTCTGGAGCGCGAAGCCATCCCGGTGACCGTCTCCCGTCACGGCAGCCGCTGGTATCTGTCGGCCAAGGTGCCGGCCCGCTTTGGAGGGCATTTCGTGATCGCCGGTTTTGAACTGACCGACAAGCAGGAACTGGTGATCTACAACCTGGATATGGATCAGATCAACCAGGCCATCAGCCAGAAGATCCTCAGTGGCCAGCCGAACCAGAGCGAAGAAGGTGACGGCGTGCTGGTGGACAGCGACATGGGGACGGTTTTCCGTTACCTCGACGACCCGGCCAACTCCGATGTGTTCTCGGAGGCCGTGCGCTACCAGCGGCTGGTCAAATCCCAATAATTGCAACAAGCGGACGTTTTTTCACAGGAGTTCCGGGTGGACGATTACCAGCAGACGATACGCACCTTGTCCGATCGCATTGTGCTGGCGCAAACGCCGATTCGCATTCTCGACGCAGTAAAGTGGGACGAAAGCATCCGCAAGGGTTTCCTCAAGGCCAAGGGCAAGGAAATGCCCGCCGTGGACCGCGACTATTACCTCAACCGGCCCCTGTCGTTCGATTCCAGCAAAGTGAAACTCGAATTCCAGAACATCGAACGCGACATCACCCGTCAACTCGGGCAGTTCAACCCGGTCGGCCAGATCATGCGTCGCATGTGCAAGGAATACCGCATGGTGGTGCGCATGCTCGAAGCACGCGGCACCGAGGATTTCGGGCTGATCTCCCAGGAGTTGTATGGTGCCGCCTCCGATGCGTTCCATGCCGGCGACCCGACCCTGGCTGACCTGGGCTTGATGCTGTCCGATTACCTGAACAACATTGACGGCCGTGGCGATCTGAAGGATGAGCCGAAGATTCTGACCGCCCAGGACGCTGTCAGCCTGCTGCAGCATCGCCTCAACCGGGTCTTTGGCGAGGCCGAGGAAACCATCCGGGTGTTCGAGTCCGACGGGATCGTGGCCGATGCGGCGGCTGGCGCCGATTACATCAAGATTCGCACCGATGCGATGTTCAACGACCGTGACGTTCGGGCCCTGGAAGTCCATGAAGGTCTGGTGCACGTCGGCACCACCCTCAATGGCCTGAATCAGCCGATCTGCACCTTCCTGTCCAAGGGGCCACCCTCGTCCACGGTGACCCAGGAAGGCCTGGCGATCCTGATGGAGATCATTACCTTCGCCTCTTACCCAAGTCGCCTGCGCAAGCTGACCAATCGCACCCGGGCCATTCACATGGTGGAGGAGGGGGCGGACTTTCTGCAGATATACGAGTTCTTCCGTGAGCAGGGCTTTGAGATGGGCGAAAGCTACGGCAACGCCAGCCGGGTTTTCCGTGGTTCGGTGCCGACGGGTCTGCCATTCACCAAAGACTTGTCCTACCTCAAGGGCTTCATCATGGTTTACAACTACATTCAGCTGGCCGTACGCAAAGGCAAGCTGGAGCAGGTGCCGCTGTTGTTCTGCGGTAAAACCACCCTTGAAGACATGCGCACGATGCGCCAACTCGTGGACGAAGGCCTGGTCGTGCCGCCCAAATACCTGCCGGAACAGTTCCGCGACATGAACGCGCTGTCGGCCTGGATGTGTTTCTCCAACTTCCTCAACCACCTGAGCCTGGACCGGATCGAAGCGGATTATTCCAATATCCTTTGAGCACCCTGTGGGAGCGAGCTTGCTCGCGATAGCGGCGGGCCAGTCACAGCCGTATTGACTGTACTGACGCTATCGCGAGCAAGCTCGCTCCCACAGGGGGGACTGCGTTTCACTTCTGACTTGCGAGGTTTCACCGGATGCGAACCCTCGGCATCTTATGCCTGCTGCTGACCCTGAGCGGTTGCAGTTCCCTGCTGTTCTACCCCGAACGCGGCCTGCCTTTTACCCCGGAACGGGCCAAGCTCGACTACCGCGACGTCACCCTGACCACCGCCGACGGTGTCAGGCTCCACGGCTGGTGGCTGCCGGTCAAACCAGGGGTGGAGGTCAAGGGCACGGTACTGCACTTGCACGGCAACGGCGGCAACCTGGCCTGGCATCTGGGGGGGAGCTGGTGGTTGCCCGAGCAGGGTTACCAGGTATTGATGGTGGATTACCGCGGTTACGGCCGCTCCGAAGGCGAGCCGAGCCTGCCGGCGATCTATCAGGACATCGACGCGGCGTTCAAATGGCTCGACCAGGCGCCACAGGTTCAAGGCAAGCCTCTGGTGCTGCTCGGCCAGAGCCTGGGCGGCGCGCTGGCGGTGCATTACCTGGCCGATCATCCCGAGCGTCAGCCGCAACTCAAGGCCTTGGTGCTCGATGGCGTGCCCGCCAGTTATCGCGACGTAGGGCGTTTCGCCCTGAGTACTTCATGGCTGACCTGGGCATTGCAGGTGCCGCTGTCCTGGCTGGTGCCCGACGGTGACAGTGCAATCGGTTCGGTGGCGCAATTGAAGGGCGTACCGAAATTGATCTACCACAGCCTCGATGACCCCATCGTGCCTCTTTCCAACGGCATCCGTCTGTATCAAGCTGCGCCGCCGCCCCGGGTCCTGCAACTGACTCGCGGTGGGCATGTGCAGACATTCGCCGACCCGGTCTGGCGAACGGTGATGCTGCGCTATCTCGACGACCCCTGGCACTTTGACGGCCTGCGCCGCCTGGGCGAGATCCCGAATTATCCGAAATCATCCGTTGAATCTTCAGAGAGCCCGCAATGAGCGAAGAACGTAACGCCATCCCCCTGATCATCACCGGTATCTGCAGCATCCTCGGCACCGTCGCGGTGCTCTGGTACTACGGCTACCTGCACTTCGCCAAGCCCGAGGATGCGTTGCTGCTCAACGAGTTCACCATGCTCAAGACCGTGCCGGGCGAAGACTACAAAGTCGCCCTGGAGCCGGCTCCACAAGTTGCCCAGTGCATCGATGGCGTACTGGTGCTGTTCGACACCGAACAGAAAGGCCTGACCGGCGTGCTGATCAATGAGAAGAAGCGTGCGGTGCGCTGCATGGGGCAGGAGACGCCGCAGAAGCTTGAGCCATAACCCAGCCTCAATTTCCCTGTGGGAGCGAGCCTGCTCGCGATAGCGGTGGACCAGTTGCAACTGCATTGACTGACCCACCGCTATCGCGAGCAAGCTCGCTCCCACAAGGGAAATGTGTTGGCCGATAAAAAAGCCCCGCCTGATCACGTCAGGCGGGGCTTTTGCTTGCAGTCAGCCGATCAGTTGGCGCTAATGGTCGAGCGCGGGGCGACTGGCTGGTTGTCGTTGGAGATGGTCACCTCGACCCGACGGTTCATGGCACGGCCCGAGACGCTGGTGTTGTCCGCTACCGGGAATTCCTTGCCGTAACCCTGGGTCACGATGCGCGCCGGGTCGACGCCCATTTTCACCAGAGCCATACGCACGGAGCTGGCGCGGCGCTCGGACAGCGACTGGTTGTAGGAGTCCGAACCGGTGCTGTCGGTGTAACCTTCGACAATCACCTTGCGGTCGGGATTTTCCTGGAGGAACTGGGCCAGTTTATTCACGTTGACCAGGCCGCTGGAACGCAGCTCGGACTTGTTGGTGGCAAACAGCACGTCACCGAAGGTCACCAGCGTGCCGCGTTCGGTCTGCTTGGCGTTGAGGCTGTCTTGCAGTTGCTTGATCTGCGCGTTACGGGCCTCGAGCAATGCGCGGGCGCGTTCATCACCGGCGTTTTTCAGCTCGGCTTCGGCGGTGCGCAGGGCGATGGTCTGCTTGGCCACCTCCACGCGCTGGTTGGTCAGATAGGCCAACTGGTCGACCTTGGCTTCATCTTCCTTGTCCATATAAGCCTTGTCGGCTTTGGCCAGGAAGTCGGCGGCGTCCTTGGTTTCCAGAGCCGCAACCTTGGTCGCCGCCGGGTCAGCCTGCAGACCGTTGTAGTTGGTACGGGCCTGTTCCAGATTAGCGTTCGGATCTGTGGAACACGCGGCCAGCGAGACGCAGGCGGCCAGCAGGGCGGGGATCATCAAGTGTTTGTGCATCATAGTCTGTCGTCCTTTTATCAATGAGAAGTACGTCGCGGCGTGAACGGCTTACTGAAGCTTGTTCATGCCTTCCTGACGCAGTTCCTGAACCCCTTTCTGGGAGTCCTTGAGAGCCTGTTCGGCCTTGGCGGCCTGGGCCTTGCGCTCAGCGACGCGGGCGTCCCACTCGGCCTGCTCGGCCAGACGCTTGGCTTCTTCGTAGTTCTTGTCGTGCATCGCGATCTCGGCCTGCTTGAGCTTGTCCTGGGCCGACTTCATTTCCACGGCGGCGAATTCGGTACCGCCGGCGCTGACGGCGCTGTTGACCGCCGATTGGGTCACCGCGTACTGCTCCGAGGGCGGGTTGCCGGCGCAACCGGCGAGGATGAAGCTGCTACCGATAGCCAGGGCAGCCAACTTCAGGCCGCGCAGGCCAGTGGATGAGGGTTTGGCAGTGCAGGTATTCATAGGCTTCAACTCCATTGGAAAACTCCTGAAAAAACTACAGATCCATGCTGGGACCGAAGCCGGGACGTCTGTTTCGGCGCTGGCGCCGGGGCGCGTTTATTTAAACGACCGTTCCAGTATGGTTACTCGGTGTGACCTGAGGCGTTTTTCAAAAGTTCAGCGAGGATGGCCAATCGCCAAAAGTTTTGCTGACTGATTGGTCAGCGCCAGAAAAGCTGAACTTTCAAGGCGCGTAGCGGTATTCCCGGCGTAGGAGCCGTGCGTTTTTTGTGGGGGACGCGTGTAGGAACTGGCGAAGGTTGCGATCTTTTGACCTGGCGTCTGGGAAAGATCGCAGCCCCGCTCCTAAAGAAAATTAGTGCTTGGACTTGTCATTCTGCGAGGAGAGTTGATGCAGATGACGCCGCGACAGAGCGAGAAAACGCGGGGTCGGGCCGACGTCTTCGTAGAGCGGGTCACCCTCTTCATCGGTGGCCACCACTTGCGAGCCCTTGATGTAAGGGAAGCTGGCTTCCAGTTCTTCCAGCGCCGCCCCGATCAATTCGCCGAGCAGTTCCTCGGGTTGGCGCTTGGGGTACATCTCGCAGATCGCCGCCAGTCGTGCGGCGGCCTCCACGTCCAGGTGAATGGTGTAGCCGGTCTGGGTCAGGCAACCCTTGGCGTTTTCTTCCCAGTGTTGGGCGAGCTCACGGATTTTCATGATGGCCTCAATAGCCCGCGGATGGCAGGCGCGCAGAGTGACAAGCCGTTGTGTGGCTTACTGTTAAGACTAGCTTTGTCCGACAAGGTTTAATGTCCCCTCGTCGCTTGTCATAAACGTCTTGCGTCGGCACTCTCTGTAAAACGTCTAACCCAAGAGCTGTCCGGACCTTTTGCTGGAGAACTGCTGATGACCGATATCGATGCACGCTTGCGCGAGGATGTTCACCTGCTCGGCGAGCTGCTGGGCAACACCATCCGCGAACAGTACGGGGACAGGTTTCTCGACAAGATCGAGCAGATCCGCAAGGGTGCCAAGGCCGATCGACGCGGCTCCATGGACGCCGAACTGAGCGCCAGCCTCAATCAGTTGGGCGAGGACGAACTGCTGCCGGTGGCGCGGGCGTTCAATCAGTTCCTCAACCTGGCCAACATCGCCGAGCAGTATCAACTTATCCACCGACGCGAAGAGTCCAAACCGGCACCGTTCGAGGCGCGGGTGCTGCCCGAACTGCTTGCTCGGTTGCGGGCCGAGGGCCATGGCGCCGAGTCCCTGGCGCGGCAATTGGGACGGCTGGAAATCGAGCTGGTACTCACCGCCCACCCCACGGAAGTGGCCCGGCGCACGCTGATCCAGAAATACGATGCCATCGCCGCGCAACTGGCGGCCCAGGACCACCGCGATCTCACCAGCGCCGAGCGTGCGCAGATCCACGAGCGTCTGCAACGGCTGATCGCCGAAGCCTGGCATACCGAAGAAATACGCCGCACCCGGCCGACCCCGGTGGACGAGGCCAAGTGGGGCTTTGCGGTGATCGAACATTCGCTGTGGCAAGCCATTCCCAACTACCTGCGCAAGGCCGATCAGGCCCTGCATGCCGCCACCGGCTTGCGCCTGCCGCTGGAGGCTGCACCGATCCGCTTTGCCTCGTGGATGGGCGGCGACCGGGATGGCAACCCCAATGTCACCGCTGCGGTAACCCGCGAAGTGCTGTTGCTGGCGCGGTGGATGGCGGCAGATCTGTACCTGCGCGACGTTGATCATCTGGCGGCTGAGCTGTCCATGCAAAAAGCCAGCGAGGCTTTGCGCGCCCAGGCCGGTGATAGCGCTGAACCCTACCGTGCCGTGCTCAAGCAATTGCGTGAACGCCTGCGCGCCACGCGCAATTGGGCGCACGCGTCCCTGAAAGTCACCACCCCAGCCTCTGCCGATGTGTTGCAGAACAACCGCGAACTGCTGGACCCGCTGGAGCTTTGCTACCAGTCCCTGCACGAGTGCGGTATGGGCGTGATCGCCGACGGGCCGCTGCTCGACTGCTTGCGCCGGGCGGTGACGTTCGGGTTGTTCCTGGTGCGCCTCGATGTACGCCAGGACTCCACGCGCCACAGCGCAGCCATGACTGAAATCACTGACTACCTGGGCCTGGGCCGCTATGAGGACTGGAGCGAGGAGCAGCGCATCAGCTTTCTGCTGGAGGAGCTGAACAACCGGCGTCCGCTTTTGCCCGCTCATTTCAAACCGTCGGCCGATACGGCGGAAGTCCTGGCCACGTGCCGGGAAGTGGCGGCGGCGCCGGCGGCGTCCCTGGGCTCGTACGTGATCTCGATGGCGGGCGCCGCTTCCGATGTGCTCGCGGTGCAGCTCTTGTTGAAAGAGGCCGGCGTGTTGCGACCCATGCGGGTGGTGCCGCTGTTCGAGACCCTGGCCGACCTGGACAACGCCGGGCCGGTGATCGAGCAATTGTTGCTGCTGCCGGGCTATCGCTCGCGGCTGCAAGGGCCTCAGGAGGTGATGATCGGCTATTCCGATTCGGCCAAGGATGCCGGCACGACAGCGGCGGCCTGGGCACAGTATCGAGCCCAGGAACGGCTGGTGGACATTTGTCGCGAACAGCAAGTCGAACTGCTGTTGTTCCATGGCCGGGCCGGAGGCACCGTGGGGCGTGGCGGCGGTCCGGCTCACGCGGCGATTCTGTCGCAACCGCCGGGTTCGGTGGCCGGGCGGTTCCGTACCACTGAGCAGGGTGAAATGATTCGTTTCAAATTTGGCCTGCCGGACATCGCCGAACAGAATCTCAATCTGTACCTCGCCGCCGTGCTGGAAGCGACACTGCTGCCACCGCCGCCGCCCACTCCTCAGTGGCGTCATCTGATGGATGAACTGGCGGCCGACGGGGTCAAGGCTTACCGCGCCGTGGTGCGGGAAAAATCCGCAATTCGTCGAGTATTTCCGCCAGTCCACACCGGAGCAGGAACTGGGCCGTCTGCCGCTGGGCAGCCGGCCGGCCAAGCGCCGGGCCGGAGGCATCGAAAGCCTGCGGGCGATCCCGTGGATCTTCGGCTGGACCCAGACGCGCCTGATGCTGCCGGCCTGGCTCGGCTGGGAAACCGCCCTGGGCAAGGCGCTGGAGCGCGGCGAGGGCGAGTTGCTGGGGCAGATGCGCGAACAATGGCCGTTTTTCCGCACCCGCATCGACATGCTGGAGATGGTGCTGGCCAAGGCCGACGCGGACATCGCGCGCTCCTACGATGAGCGTTTGGTCGAACCTGGGTTGCTACCGTTGGGCGAGCATTTACGCGACCTATTGTCGCAGGCGTGCTCGGTGGTCCTGGGGTTGACCGGTCAGTCGCAGCTACTGGCACATAGCCCTGACACTCTGGAATTCATTCGCCTGCGCAACACCTACCTCGACCCGTTGCACCTGTTGCAGGCTGAACTGCTTGCCCGTTCGCGGCAGCAGGAAGTTGCCCAGGGCAGCCCCGTGGAACAGGCGCTTCTGGTGTCTGTGGCGGGGATTGCCGCCGGTTTGCGCAACACCGGCTAAGGTTAAGCGGCGTACCGAAACGGCCCGCCCGGTATCCCCCGGGCGGAGGCCGGGTGGGCAGGGAGGAGGTCGGTCGGGCGACAGTTTGTTGTCCGGTTGCGACGATCGCCACCTCCTCCCAAGGTCGCGTCAGGCGCGGGTTCCTTCGACTTTCGGCGGCTTGTGTGGGTCGGGCCTGCTGTGTATCTTGATCAGCCTTTGGCCGTTTGGGCGGTCACGATCCTGTTTTCCGAGATTGGCCCCACGAGGCGAATCCGAGCGTTTACATAAAAAAATTGAGGAGCACATCGATGCGCGTCATTCTGCTGGGAGCTCCCGGGGCCGGTAAAGGTACTCAGGCAAAGTTCATCACCGAAAAATTCGGTATCCCGCAAATCTCCACTGGCGACATGCTGCGTGCCGCGGTCAAGGCCGGCACCGAGCTGGGCGTCAAGGCCAAGAGCATCATGGATGCCGGCGGCCTGGTGTCGGATGACCTGATCATCGCGCTGGTCCAGGATCGCATCGCTCAAGCCGATTGCGCCAACGGCTTCCTGTTCGACGGTTTCCCGCGCACCATTCCGCAGGCCGAAGCCTTGGTTACGGCTGGCGTGGAGTTGGATCACGTTGTCGAAATCGCCGTCGACGACGAAGAGATCGTTCAACGCATTGCCGGTCGTCGTGTCCACGAGCCGTCCGGCCGTGTCTACCACACCGTCTATAACCCGCCGAAACTCGCCGGCAAGGACGACATCACCGGTGAAGCACTGGTGCAGCGCAAGGACGACACCGAAGAAACCGTGCGCCATCGCCTGTCGGTCTACCATTCCCAGACCAAGCCGCTGGTGGAGTTCTACCAGAAGCTGTCCGCCAAGACCCAGGGCAAGCCCAAGTACAGCTACATCGCGGGCGTTGGTTCGGTTGAAGCGATCACCGGCAAGGTGCTTGAAGCACTGAGCTGACAAGTCTGCTGTGCAGCAAATAACAACGGCCCGCTTGCGGGCCGTAGTTGTTTATACTGGCGCACTTTTCCCCATCTGATTTACGGACACACCGATGAGCACCTTGCTGGCCCTGGATACCGCGACTGAAGCTTGCTCCGTTGCCTTGCTGCACGACGGCAAGGTCACGAGCCATTACGAGGTGATCCCGCGCTTGCACGCCCAGAAGCTGCTGCCGATGATCCAGCAATTGCTCAGCGATGCAGGGACCACCTTGCAGGCGGTGGATGCGATTGCCTTTGGTCGTGGGCCGGGAGCGTTCACTGGCGTGCGCATTGCCGTCGGCGTGGTGCAGGGCCTGGCGTTTGCCCTGGAGCGGCCGGTGTTGCCGGTGTCCAACCTGGCGGTACTCGCCCAGCGCGCCTTGCGTGAACAGGGCGTCAGCCAGGTCGCGGCGGCCATCGATGCGCGCATGGATGAGGTGTATTGGGGCTGCTACCGCGAGTCCGAGGGTGAGATGCGCCTGGTGGGCGCCGAAGCGGTGCTCCCCCCCGAAGCGGCGGCGTTGCCTGCCAACGCCAGCGGCGACTGGTTCGGCGCCGGGACCGGTTGGGGCTACGGCGAGCGGATTGCCGTCCCCCTCAGCGGCCAGGACGCCTCGATGCTGCCCCATGCCGAAGACCTGCTGACCCTGGCCCGCTTCGCCTGGGAGCGCGGCGAAGCCATCCCGGCCGACGATGCACAACCGGTGTACTTACGGGACAAGGTTGCAACACCCAAATCCGAACGGTAGACCCAGGCGTTGTGAGAGCAAAGCTTGCTCGCGATACGGGGGCCCCGGTTCTCCGGCGGACCGCGTCATCTTCATCGCGGGCAAGCCTTGCTCCTACAAAGTCATTTGCTCCCCCAAAAGTCACGCCCAATATTACCAGTCGTCATTTTTTCGAGCCGGTTTTAAACCTTTTTGACTTTATGTGCTCTAGTTATCACTTGCGCATTTGCGCGGCTGTGAAAGTGCCGCTAAATTGCCATCATTGATACCGAGCATTCTGTTATGCGTATAGACGGCGTTTCATCCCAGTCCTACCCCATCAAACGCAGGCCTCGTGCAGGCAAAGTTGCTGCGGATGAGTCCTTCGATGACATCGATGGCGAACTGGAATTTCCGTCCGAAGAGCAGTTGGCCGCTCGCGCTGCCAAAGCCTCGGCGCAACGCCTGAGCAATCTTCCGGCCCGTCAGCAAGACATGCTGTATCACCGCGCGATGAGCCGCAGTGTATCCGCGGCCCTGGCCAGCTACCTGAGCACTGCCGGTTTCGTTGACTGGGATATGGAAGTGCTGGGACTCGATCTCTACATCTGATGGGGTTGCCTTACTACCTGGGCTGCCCGTCCTGGAGCGAAAACGCCTGGCGCGATTATCTTTATCCGCAAGACGCCAAAAGCTCCGATTTCCTGAACCTCTATTCTCAAGTGTTCAATGCCGTGGAAGGCAATACGACCTTCTACGCCAGCCCCTCTGCGGCCATCGTTCAGCGCTGGGCGCAGACCATGCCCGAGCAGTTTCGCTTCACCGCCAAGTTGCCCGGTGACATCAGCCACAATGGCGATTTGCGTGAGCACCTGACGGCCATCGAAACCTTCGTGCAATTGCTCAGCCCCCTGGGCGAACGGGTTTCACCGTTCTGGTTGCAGCTATCCAAGGCCTTTACCCCGAATCGCTTGCCGGAGCTGGCGGGCTTCATCGATGCCTTTGAGCGACCCTTGGCCGTGGAGGTCCGTCACGGTGACTTCTTTGCCAAGGGCGATGCAGAACGACAGCTCAACCGCCTGCTCCTTGATCGCGGGGTAGAACGCATCTGTCTGGATCCCCGGGCATTGTTCAGTTGCACCTCGACCGATCCTGCCGTGCTCCATGCTCAATCGAAGAAACCGCGCGTACCGCCCCGGCCGACCGCGTTCACCCACTGCCCGCAGGTGCGTTTCATCGGCCATCCAGTGCTGGAGGCCAACGAACCGTTCCTGACCCCCTGGGTGGAAAAAATCGCCGGGTGGATCGAAGAGGGGCGCACGCCTTATATCTTTCTGCACACCGCCGACAACGTGCTGGCGGCCAAACTCGCGCGACACTTTCATCGCCGATTGATGAGCCGTTTGCCTGGCTTGCCGGCCCTGCCTGAGCTATACAGAGAGCCCGCCGCCGAGCAACTGGGTTTGCTCTGAGGCGAAAATTTCCTCTGCCCAGGAGTGATTTCCATGGATGCGCAAACCCGTCGAGCCCAGGCCTTCAAAGCCTTGCATGAACGCGAAGGCGCGTTCGTCATTCCCAACCCGTGGGACGCCGGTTCGGCAAAGATGCTTGCCAGTCTCGGCTTCGAGGCCCTGGCCACCACCAGTGCCGGTTACGCTTTTTCCCTGGGACGGCCCGATGGTGCGGCGGGGCTGGATGACACCCTGGCCAATGTCCGGGCGATTGTGGCGGCCACTGACTTGCCAGTGGCGGTCGATCTGGAGAACGGCTTCGCCGATGCCCCCGAGGCGTGCGCCAGCAGCCTGATCCGCGCGGCGCAGGCCGGCGCGGTGGGTGGCTCGATCGAAGATGCCACAGGGCGCGAAGACAGCCCGATCTATGGCTTCGAGCATGCCGTGGCGCGGGTTAAAGCTGCGGCTGACGCGGTGCGCAGTCTGCCGTATCCCTTTGTGCTGACCGCCCGGGCGGAGAATTTTCTGCACGGCAAGCCCGACCTGGATGACACCCTTGCCCGCCTGAAGGCGTTCGCCGATGCCGGTGCCGACGTGCTCTATGCCCCAGGCTTGCGCTCGGCCGAGCAGGTGCTGGCGGTGGTCCGGGCGCTGGCGCCGAAACCGGTGAATGTGTTGATGTCCGGGGCGCTGGACCTGACGGTTGCGCAGCTGAGCGAGATGGGCGTCAAGCGCATCAGTGTCGGGTCCGCGCTGGCCCTGGCGGCGTATGGCGAGTTTTTCCGCGCCGCCGAGGAAATCCGCGAACAGGGCTCGTTCACCTTCACCCGTCGTTCGATGCCCTTCAACCAGGCCAACCAATTATTCAAGGGTTGAGGCCCGAGGCATTGTCGTGCGGGTTTTGAAAGGTTTTACGCTATTGGTGCTGGTTGTTGGCGTCGCAGTGCTGGGGGTATGGCGCGGTTGGCTGTCGGTGCCGCCACAATGGAATCCCTGGGCGCCCCTGGACGTCAATGCGCCGCCGAACCTGCTGACCCGTTACAAACTCATGGCCCTGCGCAACGATCCGCAGTTATGCGACCAGGCGCTCGCGACCTCGGGGCTGCGGGCCACCCGCCAGGCCGACAGCAGTCCCCAGGCCAGTTGCCCGCTGAGCAATGTGCTGAGGGTGCAGGGCGGCGAGGTGGCGTTGAGCAGCAGCTTCCTGGCCAGTTGCCCGCTGGCGGTGGCGTTCGCCTTGTTTGAACGTCACGCGCTGCAGCCGGCGGCGCTGGCGACCTATGGGCAGGAAGTGGTGCAGGTCGATCATCTGGGCAGTTTCGCCTGTCGCAATATGTACGGTCGGGAGAGCGGGGCGCGCAGCCAGCATGCCACGGCCAGTGCGCTGGATATCGCCGGGTTTCGCCTGGCGGACGGCCGTCGCGTGAACGTGCTCAAGGACTGGCCGAAGGACAACACCCACGCCCAATTCCTGCGCCAGGTGCGCGACGGTGCCTGTGACGTGTTCAATGTGGTCTTGAGTCCGGATTACAACGCGGCGCACCGCAACCATTTTCATCTGGATGTCGGGCCGTGGTGGATTTGCCGTTGATTCAGGCGGCGATGCGCAGGTTCTGCAACACGATCGGGCGTGCCCAGCGGGTATCGAAGTCCAGTTGCTTCTGCTGTGCCACCAGTTCCTCTTCCGGGAACGGCGGGAACGGCTTGTCCAGCAGGTCCAGTTCGAATTCGGCAATCGGCAGGTGCAGAGGACGTGGCTGAGGCGCAGGTCCCGGTTCTGGCAGCGGTTGGCCGGCGGCAAGCACCAGAGGGCGAACCCAGTTGCTTTCGAAGGTCTGCTGTTTTTGCTGGGTGGCGATTTCTTCCGGCGGGAACGGCGGGAAGGGTTTGTCCAGCAGGTCGAGTTCAAATTCAGCGATTGGCAGGAACAGCGGCTCAGGCGGTTTGACTTGGGTTTCTGTCACTTGGCAGTTGCGCTGGCTGACAATGTGCTCGAGCAATTCGGCGCCGAGGGTCGGTTCAACAGCCTCATCGAGGGCAACTGGCTGGTAGCTGCCAGGCGCCGGTGCGTTATCACCCAGTTGATCGGCCAGGGCCCGGGCAAAAAAATCCTGCCACAGGTGACTGACGCCGCTCAGGGCTTGGGTGTTGCGCAGGCTGTAATCGCCGTAAGGGGAGATGACGCCTATCGATGTGGATTGAATGTCTGACATTTTTCTCGGTCGACGCTCAGCTCTGGCAAAATGCCGTTCACCGTTGTTATCGGCCGTTTTTGCCGATCCTTAATTTTTTGAGCATGTTTCCAAGAATGAACAACTTCCATGAGTGATCAACCCGCGGCCTGCCGCATCCATGTTGAGGCCCTGGCCCCGGCCTTCCAGCCGCAGGCCGAGCACTGGGCACAGCGCCTTGACCTGCCGTTGCAGGTGGACGATGGCGAGTTTGCCTTGCAGGTCGGTGAGCAGGGGTTGCAATTGCAGCAACTGGGGCCGGATGCGCCGGGACCGGTGCGGGTGGACTTCGTCGAAGGCGGCGCGGCCCATCGCCGCTTGTACGGCGGCGGTAGCGGCCAGATGATCGCCAAAGCCGTCGGTGTGGCCCAGGGCGTACGTCCGCGTGTTGCTGGATGCCACGGCCGGGTTGGGCAAGGATGCGTTTGTGCTGGCCAGCCTGGGCTGTGAAATGAGCCTGATCGAGCGCCAGCCGCTGATCGGCGCATTGCTCGAGGATGGCCTGGCCCGAGGCTCGGAGGACTTCGACGTGGCGCCGATCGTCGCCCGCATGCGGTTGCTCAAGGGCAATTCCATCGAGGTGATGCGCAACTGGCAAGGCGAGCCGCCCCAGGTGATCTACCCTGGACCCGATGTTCCCTCATCGTGAGAAAACGGCCCTGGTGAAGAAGGAAATGCGCCTGTTCCGGCCGCTGGTGGGCGACGACCTGGACGCTCCGGCGTTGTTGGCCGCGGCCCTGGCCCTGGCGACTCACCGCGTCGTGGTCAAGCGCCCGCGCAAGGCACCGTGCATCGAAGGGCCAAAACCCAGCCACGGGCTCGAGGGTAAATCCAGCCGCTACGACATCTATCCCAAGAAGGCGCTCAAGGCCTGAGACCGCGTCGCCTCCATCGCGAGCAGGCTCGCTCCCACAGATGTGTGTTGTGTTAACTACACCTTACCCTGTGGGAGCGAGCCTGCTCGCGATGAGGCCCGCCCAGCCGGCGAGAATCTATCAGATGATCTGCGGCCGATAAGCGCGCATAAACAACCCCACCACTTCCTCGACATGAGCCTCGGCCGCTGCGGCTTCCAACGGTGCGCCGCAGCCATACAGCAAGCGGAAATTCGCCGCACCCTTGATCAGGCAGAAGAAGTGTTCCGCCGCATTGCGCGGTTTGTCGATGCTCAGGGCGCCGCTCTGGTTGACCTTGTTCAGCAGCCTTTCCATGCCTGAGAGCATGCGTTGCGGGCCTGCTTCAAAGAAGATCGTCGACAGCTGCGGGTCCTGACTGCCCAAGGCCATGATCAACCGATGCAGGTTCACCGATTCGTCGCTGTTGATCAGTTGGTGAAAACCACGGGCAATGTTCAGCAACACATGTTCGATCGGTACGCCGTCAGGCCATTCGAAGAAAAGCGGCGGCACTTGCTCTTCACACTTAGCCACCACGGCAGCGGAAAACAGCGTTTCCTTGTCGTTGAAGTGGCTGTAGACCGTCAGCTTCGACACACCGGCCTCGGTGGCGACCGCGTCCATGCTGGTGTTGGCATACCCCAGGCTGACGAAGAGTTTTTTTGCCGCGTCGAGAATGGCCTGGCGCTTGGCCAGATCCTTCGGACGGCCTGGGCCGTTGGGAGGTGAAAGATTGTTCGACATTATTCGCTTTTAATACTGGACTGGTGAGTTTGCTATTAATAACATACTCGTCAGTATAATTATTCCAAGCACCATTAGCGAAAGGTCACTCGCCATGTTCCGCTATGCCTTGCCCCTCGCCCTGCCAGTGAGCCTGGTTTTTTTATTGTCTGCGTGTGGTCAGGACGAACCCGTGTCCCTTGCCGTGCGCCCCGCCATGGTGGTGCAGCCAGAGCCTTCGGGCCAGGCGATGGAAAGTTATCCGGGGGAAGTCAGGGCGCGATTCGAGCCCGACCTGGCCTTTCGCATCGGCGGCAAAGTAAGCCGACGACTGGTCGAAGAGGGCCAGCGAGTCAAGGCCAACCAGCCCCTGGCCGAGCTCGATCCCCAGGACGTGCGCCTGCAGCTGGAAGCCACCCGTGCCCAAGTCGCCGCCGCCGAAGCCAACCTGAACCTGGTGCGCGCTGAACGTGATCGCTACAAAACCTTGATGGAGCGGCAGATGGTCAGCCGCTCCCAGTACGACAACGCAGAAAACCTCTACCGCTCCGGTGCCGCGCGGCTCAAGCAGATCAAGGCTGAATACGATGTCGCCAGCAACCAGGCCAGTTACTCGGTGCTGCGTGCGCCACAGGATGGCGTGGTTGCCCGGCGTTCCGTGGAGGTCGGGCAGGTGGTATCGGCCGGTCAAACGGTCTTCACCCTCGCCACTGACGGCGAGCGTGAAGTGCTGATCAGCCTGCCGGAGCAGGGCTTTGGCCGGTTCAAGATTGGTCAGCCGGTCTCGGTGGAGTTATGGAGCCAGCCCGATCAGCGTTTCAGCGGACGCATCCGCGAACTGTCGCCAGCCGCCGATCCCAGATCCCGCACCTTCGCCGCTCGCGTTGCCTTCACCGCCGGCAGTGTTCCGGCTGAGTTGGGCCAGAGTGCCCGAGTGTTTATCCAGACCGGCGACCAGGTGTCGCTGTCGGTGCCGCTGTCTGCACTCACCGCCGAGAACGGCGCCACTTACGTGTGGGTAGTCAACGGCAATAACACCCTGAAAAAAGTCCCGGTGCGCGTCGGCCCGTTTGGCGAAAAAACCGTTCCGGTGCTTGAAGGGCTGAGCCCCAATGACTGGGTCGTCGCAGCCGGTGTGCACGTGCTCCTCGACGGCCAGCAGGTGCGGCCGGTGGATCGCTCCAACCGCGTGGTCAATCTGGCGGCCAAGGAGTAATCCCCGATGGGCTTCAATCTTTCCGAATGGGCGCTGCGTAACCGCCAGATCGTCCTGTTCCTGATGTTGCTACTGGCAATCGTCGGCGCGCTTTCCTACACCAAGCTCGGCCAGAGCGAAGACCCGCCGTTTACCTTCAAGGCCATGGTCATTCGCACCAACTGGCCGGGGGCTACGGCCGAGGAGGTTTCTCGCCAGGTCACCGAACGCATCGAAAAGAAACTGATGGAAACCGGCGATTACGAAAGAATCGTCTCGTTCTCCCGCCCGGGCGAATCCCAGGTGACTTTCATGGCTCGCGATTCCCTGCATTCGGCGCAGATTCCCGAGTTGTGGTACCAGATCCGCAAGAAGGTCAGTGACATCCGTCACACCTTGCCGCCGGGCATCCAGGGGCCGTTTTTCAACGATGAGTTCGGCACCACCTTCGGCAATATCTATGCGCTGACTGGCGATGGTTTTGACTACGGCGTGCTCAAGGATTACGCCGATCGCATCCAGATCCAACTGCAACGAGTCAAGGATGTGGGCAAGGTCGAACTGCTGGGTTTGCAGGACGAGAAAATCTGGATCGAACTGTCGAACGTTAAGCTGGCGACCCTCGGCGTGCCGCTGGCGGCAGTCCAGCAGGCGTTGGAAGAGCAGAACGCAATATCGACCGCAGGCTTTTTCGAAACCGGCAGCGAGCGAGTCCAACTACGGGTATCGGGAAATTTTCAGACAGTAGAAGAGATCCGCGACTTTCCCATTCGTGTCGCTGATCGCACGTTCCGTATCGGCGATGTCGCGGATGTGCATCGCGGTTTCAACGATCCGCCAGCCCCGCGCATGCGCTTCATGGCCGAAGATGCCATTGGTCTGGCCGTGGCGATGAAGGACGGCGGCGACATTCTGATTCTGGGCAAGGCCCTGGAGGCGGAGTTTGCCCGTATCCAGAACAACCTGCCGGCCGGCATGCAATTGCGTAAGGTCTCGGACCAGCCGGCGGCGGTGAAAACCGGTGTTGGCGAGTTCGTCCAGGTGCTGGTGGAGGCCCTGACGATCGTGTTGCTGGTGAGCTTCTTCTCCCTCGGGCTGCGAACCGGGATGGTGGTCGCCCTGGCGATTCCGCTGGTGCTGGCGATGACCTTCGCCGCGATGTATTACCTGGGCATCGGCCTGCACAAGATTTCCCTTGGCGCGCTGGTGTTGGCGTTGGGTCTGCTGGTGGATGACGCGATCATCGCGGTCGAGATGATGGCGATCAAAATGGAGCAGGGCTTCGACCGGATCAAGGCCGCCAGCTATGCCTGGACCAGCACCGCATTCCCGATGCTCACCGGTACGCTGATCACCGCTGCGGGTTTCCTGCCGATCGCCACGGCGCAGTCAGGCACCGGTGAGTACACCCGTTCGATTTTCCAGGTCGTTACCCTGGCGCTGCTGGCCTCCTGGGTGGCCGCGGTGGTGTTCGTGCCGTACCTGGGTGAGAAACTGTTGCCGGACCTGGCGAAAATTCATGCCGCCAAACACGGCACCGCTGATGGCCAGTTCAACCCCTACGGCACGCCGTTCTACCAGCGTGTCCGGCGCGGCGCTTGGTGGAGTGGTGCGTGCGGCGGCGCAAAACCGTCATCGTGCTGACCGTGCTGTTATTTGTGGGCTCGGTGGCGCTGTTCCGTTTCGTGCCACAACAGTTCTTCCCGGCCTCGGGGCGACTTGAGCTGATGGTCGACCTGAAGCTGGCCGAAGGCGCGTCCCTGAGCAACACCGCCGAGCAGGTCAAGCGCCTTGAAGCGCTGCTCAAGGACCACGCGGGCATCGACAACTACGTGGCTTATGTCGGCACCGGTTCACCGCGTTTCTACCTGCCGCTGGATCAACAACTGCCGGCACCCAGCTTCGCCCAGTTCGTGGTGCTGGCCAAGACCATCGAAGACCGCGAGCCCCTGCGCAGCTGGTTGATCACCACGTTGAACGAGCAGTTCCCGGCCCTGCGCTCGCGGGTCACGCGCCTGGAAAATGGCCCGCCAGTGGGTTATCCGGTGCAGTTTCGCGTGACCGGTGAGCACATCGAACAAGTCCGGGCCCTGGCGCGGAAAGTGGCGACCAAGGTTCGTGAAAATCCCTACGTGGCCAACGTGCATCTGGATTGGGAAGAGCCGAGCAAGGTGGTGTACCTGAACGTTGATCAGGACCGCGCCCGAGCGTTGGGCGTGAGTACGGCTAACCTGTCGAGCTTTTTGCGCAGTTCCCTCACCGGCTCCAGCGTCAGCCAATACCGGGAAGACAACGAACTGATCGAGATTCTGCTGCGCGGCACGGTGCATGAGCGCACCGAATTGTCCCTGCTGCCGAGCCTGGCGGTGCCGACCGACAATGGCACAAGCGTTGCGCTGTCACAGATCGCGACGCTGGAATACGGCTTCGAAGAAGGCGTTATCTGGCACCGCAATCGCCTGCCAAGTGTGACCGTGCGGGCTGATATCTATGGCAAGGAACAACCGGCGACCCTGGTGCAGCAGATCTTCCCGACCCTGGCCCCGATTCGTGCCGAGCTGCCGGACGGTTATCTGCTGGAAGTGGGCGGTACGGTAGAGGATGCCGCCCGTGGCCAGCAATCGGTGAACGCCGGCGTGCCGCTGTTCATCGTCGTGGTGCTGACGTTGCTGATGCTGCAACTGCGCAGTTTTTCCCGCACGGCCATGGTGTTTCTCACCGCGCCCCTGGGGCTGATCGGTGTCACGCTGTTCCTGCTGGTGTTCCGCCAGCCGTTCGGTTTCGTTGCCATGTTGGGCACCATCGCCTTGTCGGGGATGATCATGCGCAACTCGGTGATTCTGGTGGACCAGATCGAACAGGACATCAAGGCGGGGCTCGCCCCGTGGCAGGCGATCATCGAAGCCACTGTGCGACGGTTCCGCCCGATTGTGCTCACCGCGCTGGCGGCGGTGCTGGCGATGATTCCGCTGTCACGTAGCCTGTTCTTTGGCCCGATGGCGGTGGCGATCATGGGCGGGCTGATCGTGGCGACGGCGTTGACGCTGTTGTTCCTGCCGGCGTTGTATGCGGCGTGGTTCAGGGTCAAGAAGACCTGACACGATCCTGATAGCACTGAAGATCAAATGTGGGAGCGAGCCTGCTCGCGATGGCGGAGTATCAGTCAACACAGATGTTATGGCTGATACCGCTATCGCGAGCAGGCTCGCTCCCACAGTGTTTTTGCGCTGAATCTCAGAGCGTACCAAACACCTTCTTGGCCAAACTGCTCGCCGCCGCCGCAGGGTTCTGGCGGATGGTGGCTTCCTGTTTGCCGATCATCTCGAACAAACCGTCCAGCGCTTGTTCGGTCACGTAGTTTTCGATGTTGGCGCTTTTGGCGTCCAGCACGCCGAAGGTCGCCGCTTGGCCTGCGAACGTGTTGTATTTCTGCGCCAGGCCAACCTTGTCGGTGGCTTGCTTGACAATGGGCAGGAACTTGGCGCGGATCTGCTCGCGGCTGCTCTTGTTCAGGTACTGCGTGGCGGAATCGTTGCCGCCGCTCAGGATCCCCTTGGCATCGCTCACACTCATGTTCTTCACGGCATTGACCAGGATCGGCTGGGCCTGGACCACAGCGGCTTCAGCGGCCTGGTTCATGCTGGCTTCCAGTTGTTCGACCTGATCGCCCATGCCAAAGGCTTTCATCTTGCTGGCGACTTTACCGAGCTTGCCCGGCAGTTCGATCTTCACCTCGGGGTTGTTGCTGAAGCCACCGGGTGTGCCCAACTGCTTGACGGCTACTTGGGCGCCCTGGGTCAGTGCGTCCTTGAGGCCGCCGGTGGCGTCCTTCTGCGAGAGGTCGGCCAGGGACAGGGCCATGGTGTTGGCGCAGAACAACAGGCCGGCGCACAGGCTGGTGAAACGGAGCGTAGAGCGGAGCATGGCAGCTTCCTTGAAAAAATTAGAAAGAGAAATCAGCGGGCGGCGTTGACGCGGATCTTCAGCGGCTGTGGATCTTTGCCATCGAGCTGCACGGTGTGTTGTTCGGTGGTGATGAACATCAACTGGCCGTCCACTTCAATGCGCGCGCTCACGGCATAGCGATGGCCGGGTTTGACCTGGGCCGGATCATAGCTGAGGTGAAACGGCAGCGGGACCTGGCCCTTGACCGGACCGCTCTGTTCATCAAGCACCACCGCGGGGGCGTCGGCCAGGGACACATCCTGCAGGCTCACGCTTAAGACAGCGGTAGGCGGCAGGGCGATGCGCTGCAGGTAGAACACTTCACCGTCGAGACTGTTTTTGCTCGCCAGCGGTGCGCTGGAGCAGGCACTGAGTAACGTGGCAACGGCGACGAGAAGAAGCTTTTTCATTGGGGGCATTTCCATATTGAGGGCGCCAGAGAGAACCTGGCGCCTGTGGGGTCAGTCCGCAACCACCGGGATGACCTGATCTGCCGCATCTTCACTGCGATGCAACGCCACCTGACGGATCGACAAACGGATCTCCGCCGGCAGGACCCGCTTGGCCGCACCTTCGGCCAGTTCACCCAGCAGCTCGTGATAGCTTAGCTTGCCCGCTTCGTCCCGGCGCAGTACGTCCAGGTCCAGCATTGTCTGGATGAAATGCCGGAACAGGCTCTTGTCGAAGAACTCCGGTGCGTTCAAGCCGTGCAGGATCGACAGGCGCTGGGCCATGACCGTGCAGAGGTCTTCCAGTTCTTCGGCGCTGATGCTGTTCTGGCCGCTGTTGAGCAGCAGGGAGACGGTCATGTAGAAGCGCTGCAAGGTCTGCGCGATGCTCTTGGACAACAGGGTCAGCAGCACGAAATGCCGTGAGCTCGGGGCCGGGCGCAGATACAGGTCTTTTTCGAAACGCAGCAGCCCTTGTTCGACGAACGCTTCGAGCCATTGGTCGACCACGGCGTCCAGTTCTTCCAGTGACCAGCGAATGAACAGCTCCGATTGCAGGTAGGGGTACAAGGCGCGGGTGTAGCGCAGGATCTGTTCGCGGCTCATGCGCGAGGTGCTCTGGAAGAAACTCGCCAGCAACGCCGGCAGGGCGAAGATGTGCAGCACGTTGTTGCGGTAGTAGGTCATCAGGACGGCATTCTGCTCGTCCAGATACAGAATCTTGCCCAGGGCATCGCTCTGTTCCGACAGCAGGTGCATGCCTTTGACGTGCTCGATCAGCGCTCGACCATCGCCCTCGGGCAAGGTGGTGTGAGGCGAGTACGGCACTTTGCGCAACAACGCCAGGTACAGGTCCAGCACCCGGGCCATGGCACGGTCGTCCAGGGCCAGGCGGCTGGTGGACAGCAGCGCCAGGGCGACCAGGTTGACCGGGTTGATGGCCGCCGCTTCGTTCAGGTGCCGGGCCACCCGCTCGCCGAGGCGGTGGGTGGTTGCGTTGAGCCAGGCCGGTTTGAATTGCGGGCCCAGCTCCTGTTGGCGCCAACCCGGCTGTTCGCCGTCGAGAAACTCCGCCAGTTTGATCGGCTCACCGAAGTTCACCGCTACTTGGCCGAAGCGCTGCTTGAGGGCGCCGATGACCTTGAAAATGTCGAAGATCGATTCTTTCTTCTTGCTCGCCCCACGCAGTTCACCCAGGTAGGTGCGGCCTTCCAGGACGCGCTCATAGCCGATGTAGACCGGCACGAACACGATGGGCATGCGCGATGAGCGCAGGAAGCTGCGCAAGGTGATGGCGAGCATGCCGGTCTTGGGTTGCAGCATGCGTCCGGTGCGCGAGCGACCGCCCTCGACGAAATACTCCACCGGAAAGCCTTTGGTGAACAGTGTGTGCAGGTATTCGTTGAACACCGCGGTATAGAGCGGGTTGCCCTTGAAGGTGCGACGCATGAAAAACGCCCCGCCCCGACGCAGCAGACCGCCGATCACCGGCATGTTGAGGTTGATGCCGGCGGCGATGTGCGGCGGGGTCAGGCCGTTGCGAAACAGCAGGTACGACAGCAGCAGGTAGTCGATATGGCTGCGGTGGCACGGCACGTAGATGACTTCGTGGCCCTGAGCGACCTTCTGCACGCCTTCGATGTGGTTGACCTTGATACCGTCGTAGATCTTGTTCCAGAACCAGCTCAGCACCACTTCCAGGAAACGGATCGCGGTGTAGGTGTAGTCCGAGGCGATTTCGTTGCCGTAACGCAGCGCTTGGGCCTTGGCTTTTTCCGGGGCGATTTTTTCCCGCTCGGCCTCGTCGGCAATCGCCTGTTTGACCAGAGGCTGGTTCAGCAGCCCCTTGACCAGGTTGCGTCGGTGGGAAATGTCCGGGCCAATGACCGCCGCTTTCAAGTTGCGAAAATGTATCCGCAGGATCCGCTGGGCCATGCGCACGGTGCGTTCGTGGCCCTTGTCGTGCTCGATCAGTTCGCGCAAATGGATCGGCGCGGAAAACTGCACGCGGGTCTTGCGCCCCAGGATCATGATGCTCAGCAAGCGCCGCAGCCGGCCAGTGACAGCCCAGCTGTCGGCGAACAACAGTTTCCACGGGCTGGATTCGCTGTCGGGCGACTGCCCCCAAAACACGCTGACCGGGATGATCTGTGCGTCTTCGGCGGCGTTGTGGGTCAGGGCATTGACCAGTCGCGTCAGGGTCGGCGGTGCGCCACGTTTGTCCTGCCGGCCGAGCCAGTTCGGTGCCGGGGTCAGGTAGAAAAACGCCGCCGGTTCCAACAGGTTGCCCACGGACACCGGCAGTACCGGGCGGGGCAGGCCAGCCTTGGTGCACTCGGTGTCGAGCACCGCCAGGTCGGTGAGCGAAGGGTTTTGCAGGACGTAGAACACCGGACGACTGCGGTCGAGGTTGAGGGTGAAGGACGACTGATTGATCGTCTCGGAGCGAACCCAGAGGTACAACAGTCGGCGCAGGGTGCCAAACACAAGACGGCGGAACGGGGAACGGGTCATACGGCTTCTGCATGAGTGGATAAGATAAAGCGGCGGCTAGTGTGCCGGATTCGTCGAAAATCGGCAAAAAAGCGCCGAAGTAAAGTCAGTTGAGAGTTTTTACGTCTGTCATATACTCGGGCGGCTGACTGCCTCTGCCTTCCTCGTGGACGGCCGGACGGCGGCGAAGATCGTACGGCTTTCTATCGAAAGGCCGACTTAAAAATAAAAATGGGAGTGAGCAATCATGGCAGCACGCGAAACCGGCAATGTGAAGTGGTTCAACGACGCCAAAGGCTACGGCTTCATCCAGCGTGAAGGCGGGGCGGATGTATTCGTGCATTACCGCGCGATCCGTGGCGAAGGCCATCGTTCTCTGACTGAAGGCCAGCAGGTCGAGTACGCGGTGGTGGAAGGGCAGAAGGGCTTGCAGGCTGAGGATGTGGTGGGGTTGTAACCCGCATTCACTGGCGACACAAAACCCCTTGTGGGAGCGAGCCTGCTCGCGATAGCGGTGTATCAGGCAATGCATCATTGACTGTCACACCGCTATCGCGAGCAGGCTCGCTCCCACATGGGTTGTGCTTTTACCTTTGTATCTGCGGCGGGCATCGCGAGGGTGGCCCTCAGATAGTCACGCCGTCTTCCAGGTAATCTCTTCTTCCCCATCGGCGCTGATGCGAATCCAGCGATCGGCCGATTCCTCACCTTCTTCCTCCACCCACGACCCAGGTGCGCAGCGCACTTCGACGTTCAGCGCGGCAAAGGCTGCACGGGCGCAGGCGATGTCGTCTTCCCACGGGGTCTGGTCGCTTTCCAGGTACAGGCTGTTCCATTTACCCACGGCCTTGGGTAGCCAGGTCACCGGGATATCGCCGGCCTTGCACTTGTAGGTCTGGCCTTTCTGGACCCAGTCGCTGCACGGGCCCAGGGCCTGGCCGAGCCACGCGGCAATGGCCTTGTGATCGACGTCGGCGTCTTTGAGGTAAATCTCGATATCGGGTTGGCGCATGGATGTCCTCACTGCGGTCTTGAAAAATCCATTCGCGGATTTAACTGGCCTCTGGCGGTTGCCCGAGGCCGGGAATTAAAAGTTATTGAAGAACGAAATAATCGTAGCGCATCGACACCGTGACCTCGAACGGCTCGGCCTGCTCGATCACGCTGGCGCGGCGTTCGGCACTGGCGCGCCAGCCGTGGGGCGTCATCGCCAACAGGTTGGCGCGGTCCTGGCCACTTGTGAGCATGAGCTTGAACTCGAGGGTTTCGCTGTGATCGAGCACCATGCCCGACGGCACCAGGGCCAGGTGTTTGTCATCCGTGTACTGGCGCACTTCGTCGTACAGTCGCTCGCGCAATTCCATCAGGTGGCCGCTGGTCGGGCCGACCTTCATCAGGCCGCCACCGGGGCTGAGCAGGCGTTTGGCCTCCTGCCAGTCCAGCGGGCTGAACACGCTGGCCAGAAACTGGCAGCAGCCGTCCGCCAGCGGTACGCGGGCCATGCTGGCGATCAACCAGGTCAGCCGTGGATCGCGTTTGCAGGCGCGTTTGACCGCCTCGCGGGAAATGTCCAGGGCGTAGCCATCGGCATCCGGCAAGGCGTCGGCGATCTGCGCGGTGTAGTAACCCTCGCCACAGCCGATGTCCAGCCAGCGACCGGGCGCGCGCTCGGCGGCCAGTTCGGCCAGGCGCCGGGCGACAGGGGCGTAATGCCCGGCGTTGAGGAAGTCGCGGCGGGCTTCGACCATCGCCTGGTTATCGCCGGGATCGCGGCTGTTCTTGTGCTGCACCGGCAGCAGGTTCAGGTAACCCTGCCGCGCGCGGTCGAAGCGATGGCCGGCCGGGCACACCACGCCGTTGTCCACCGCGTTCAGCGGTTCACTGCAGATCGGGCAGGCGAGCATCAGGCGAGCAACTTGATCAGCGTCTTGTAGTAGATCTCGGTCAGCACGTCGAGGTCGGCCGCCAGCACGCGCTCGTTGACCTGGTGGATGGTCGCGTTGACCGGCCCCAGTTCCACCACTTGGGTGCCCATGGTAGCGATGAAGCGGCCATCGGAGGTGCCACCGCTGGTGGAGGCTTTCGTCTCGCGACCGGTGACATCCTTGATGCTCGAAGACACGGCATCCAGCAAAGCGCCTGGTTCGGTGAGGAATGGCAGGCCCGACAACGCCCAATCGATGTGCCAGTCCAGTTGATGCTTGTCGAGGATATCGGCGACGCGTTTTTGCAAGCCTTCGACGGTGGACTCGGTAGAGAAGCGGAAGTTGAACACCGCCACCAGGTCGCCGGGGATCACGTTGGTCGCGCCAGTGCCGGCGTTGAGGTTGGAAATCTGGAAACTGGTGGGCGGGAAGAAGTCGTTGCCGTGGTCCCAATGCTCCGCGGCCAACTCTGCCAGGGCCGGCGCGGCCAGATGGATGGGGTTCTTCGCCAGGTGCGGATAGGCCACGTGGCCTTGCTTGCCGCGCACCGTCAGTTTTGCGCCGAGGGAGCCGCGGCGGCCGTTCTTGACCACGTCACCCACCAGGGTGGTGCTCGACGGCTCGCCGACGATGCACCAGTCCAGGCGTTCCTGGCGGGCCTTGAGGCGCTCGACCACGGCCTTGGTGCCGTGGTGGGCCGGGCCTTCTTCGTCGCTGGTGATCAGAAAGGTGATCGAGCCTTTGTGGTCCGGGTAGTCGGCGACAAACCGTTCCGCTGCCACCACCATAGCCGCCAGGCTGCCTTTCATGTCTGCCGCGCCACGGCCACAGAGCATGCCGTGTTCATCGATGACCGCATCGAACGGGTCGAGCTGCCAGGCTTGAACCGGACCGGTCGGCACCACGTCGGTGTGCCCGGCGAAACACAGCACCGGGCCGTCATGCTTGCCATGGCTGGCCCAGAAGTTATCCACATCCTCGATGCGCATCGGTTCGAGCGTAAAGCCCGCGCTGCCCAGGCGCTGCATCATCAGTTTCTGGCAATCGGCATCCACCGGCGTCACGGACGGACGGCGGATCAGGTCGCAGGCGAGTTGCAGGGTCGGCGAGAGGTCGGCGTGGGCCGTCATGGAAAACTCCGAAAGCTGGAAAGGAGATCACAGTCCATGTGGGAGCGGGCTTGCTCGCGAAGCTTTTAGCGTCAGTGATGACGCCTTCGCGAGCAAGCCCGCTCCCACAGGTCCTGAGTTCGACCGTTGGATTGTATTCGGTCGAGGCTTACAAAATGGCGGTTATCTTATAGCAAAACGACCCCGGTGGGCCCCTGGTGCTGGTCAGTTGGACCACGAAACCTGTGGGAGCGAGCCTGCTCGCGATGGCGTCGGATCAGCCGCATCAATATTGACTGACACACCGCTATCGCGAGCAAGCTCGCTCCCACAAGGGAAATTGGTCGGATTCATTTCGCGACCGGCTCGAATTGCCGCAGCAAAGCCCTATAATGCGCGCCGGTTTTTGGGGTAATGGTCATGAGTACAGAAGATCCACGGTTTGCCGGTATCGCCCGTTTGTATGGCATCGAAGGCCTGGAGCGCCTGCGGGCGGCCCATGTGGCGATTGTCGGGGTGGGCGGCGTCGGTTCCTGGGCGGCGGAAGCCATCGCCCGGTGCGGCGTGGGCGAGATTTCGCTGTTCGACCTGGATGATGTCTGCGTCAGCAATGCCAACCGCCAACTGCACGCCCTGGACAGCACCGTCGGCAAACCCAAGGTCGAGGTGATGGCCGAGCGCCTGCGCGGCATCAACCCCGACTGCACGGTGCATGCCGTGGCGGATTTCGTCACCCGCGACACCATGGCCGAATACATCACGCCGAACATCGATTGCGTGATCGACTGCATCGACAGCGTCAACGCCAAGGCGGCGCTGATCGCCTGGTGCAAGCGCCGCAAGATCCAGATCATCACCACCGGCGGCGCGGGTGGGCAGATCGACCCGACGTTGATCCAGGTGTGCGACTTGAACCGCACGTTCAACGACCCGCTGGCCTCGAAAGTGCGTTCCACCCTGCGCCGCGATTACGGTTTTTCCCGTACCGTGACCCGCCATTACAGCGTGCCCTGCGTGTTCTCCACCGAGCAACTGCGCTACCCGAAACCGGACGGCAGCATTTGCTTGCAGAAGAGCTTTGTCGGCGATGGCGTCAAGCTCGACTGTGCTGGCGGGTTTGGTGCGGTGATGATGGTCACGGCGACGTTCGGCATGGTCGCGGCGACCAAGGCTGTGGATAAGATTGTGGCGGGTGTGCGGCGGCCGGCGGACCGGGTTAAGCCTCAGGTTTGAGCACTGGGGCTGATGGCCTCATCGCGAGCAGGCTCGCTCCCACATTGGATCTCATGGAACACAAGTTTTGTGTACGACACGGATCCCCTGTGGGAGCGAGCCTGCTCGCGATGGCGATCATTCAGTCAACTCAAGCATCCGCTTCAACACCGCATTCAAACCATTGCTGCGCGAAGGCGACAACTGCTGCGACAATCCCAACTGATTGAACCAATCCGGCAAATCCACCTGTTGCAACTCGTCAGCCGACAAGCCGTTGACCCGCGCCAGCAGCAACGCCACCAGCCCACGAATCAACCGCGCATCGCTGCTGGCGGCAAACTGCCAATGTCCGTCCTGCAGCCGTCCCACCAACCACACCTGACTTTCACAACCATGGACGAGATTGGCGTCGCACTTATCCGCATCGCTCAAGGGCGGCAGGCGCTCGCCCCATTGCATCAGCAGCCGGGCGCGTTGTTCCCAACCCGATGCGTCCTGAAACACTTGCAGCGCTGTGGCCGCGTCGGCCGGCAGGCTCATCGGAGCATCTCCAGGGCCTGGTCCAGAGCCTCGAAGAAGCGTTCGATATCGGCGGAGTCGTTGTACAGCGCCAGCGACACGCGAATCGCCCCCGACAGCTTCAGATGTTTGAACAGCGGCATGGCGCAGTGATGCCCGGCGCGTACAGCGATGCCTTGTTCGGTCAGCAAGTGGGCCACGTCGGCGTTGTGCACGCCTTCGACCATGAAGCTGACCAGGGCCAGGCTCGGATTGCCCACCAGGCGGACGCCATTGCGCGCCAGCAGCCCGTGAAGCAGGTAGTCATGCAGTGCAGTTTCATGGTCGCTGACTGCCTGCGGGTCGAGGCCGGACAGGTAGTCGAGGGTCGCGCCCAGGCCGATCACACTGGCAATCGGCGGCGTGCCGGCTTCGAAGCCCAGTGGCGCCGGACGGAACGTGGCGCTGTGGTAGTCGGCCTGTTGCACCATCTCGCCGCCGAACTGCCAATGACGCAGTTGATGAAGCGCTTCGGTGCGGCCGAACAACACGCCCAGTCCTTCGGGGCCATAGAGCTTGTGGCTGGAAAATACATAAAAGTCGCAGCCCAGTGCCTCCACATCGTGACGGCCATGAACCACACCCTGGGCGCCATCGATCACCGTCAGCGCGCCTTGGACCTTGGCCAGGGCCAATAGCGCTGGCAAGGGCTGCCAGGTGCCCAGCACGTTGGACAGCTGGCTCACCGCCAGCAGGCGCGTACGTGGGCCGATCAGTTCGGCGGCGGCGCTGATATCGATCACCCCGTCGGCACCCAGCGGCAACACCACCAGCGTCAGCGCACGACGCTCGGCCAGTTGTTGCCACGGCAGCAGGTTGGCGTGGTGTTCCAGGGCACTGATGACGATTTCATCGCCCGGATTGAAAAGATGTTCCAGCCCATAGGCCAGAAGATTCAGCGCCGAAGTGGCGCCATGGGTGAAGACGATTTGCCCGCAATCCCCGGCATTGAGCCATTGCGACACTTTGAGTCGGCTGTCTTCGAATGCCTGGGTCGCATGGGCGCCCGGCAGATGCTGTGCGCGGTGCACGTTGGCCGCGCCATTGGCGTAGTAATGCGCCAGGGCGTCCAGCAGGGCTTGGGGTTTTTGCGTGGTGGCGGCATTGTCCAGGTAGGTCTGGCCTTGCCGTTGCAAGGCGGCGATGGCCGGGAAATCGGCGCGCCAGGGAGAGGGAATCAACATGCTTTCGGGCCCTGCTGGAGTTACGCCGGACCCTGTGGGAGCAAGGTTGCTCCCACAGGTGATGGTGTGAAGCGGCTTAGTTGTGGGCGTGCAGTGCTTCGTTCAGCTCGATGGCCGATTTATGGGTTTTGCATTCCACCGCGCCGGTCTCGGAGTTGCGGCGGAACAGCAGATCGGGCTGGCCGGCCAGCTCGCGGGCCTTGACCACCTTGACCAGTTGGTTGTTCTCGTCCAGCAGCGCCACCTTGGTGCCGGCGGTCACGTACAGGCCCGACTCCACGGTGTTGCGGTCGCCCAGCGGAATGCCGATGCCGGCGTTGGCACCGATCAGGCAGCCTTCACCGACCTTGATCACGATGTTGCCGCCGCCCGACAGGGTGCCCATGGTCGAGCAACCGCCGCCCAGGTCAGACCCCTTGCCAACGAATACGCCAGCCGATACACGGCCTTCGATCATGCCCGGCCCTTCGGTGCCGGCGTTGAAGTTGACGAAACCTTCGTGCATCACTGTGGTGCCTTCGCCTACGTAGGCGCCCAGGCGGATCCGCGCGGCATCGGCGATACGCACGCCGGCCGGGACCACGTAGTCAGTCATTTTCGGGAACTTGTCCACCGAGAACACTTCCAGCAGCTCGCCGCGTAGACGGGCTTCGAGCTGGTGCTCGGCCAGTTCGCCCAGGTCGATTGCGCCCTGGCTGGTCCAGGCCACGTTCGGCAGCAGCGGGAAAATACCGGTCAGGTTCAGGCCGTGAGGCTTGACCAGACGGTGCGACAACAGATGCAGCTTGAGGTAGGCCTCGGGCGTGGAGCTCAGTGGGGCGTCTTCAGCCAGCAGGGTGGCGACCAGCGGCTTGTGGCTCTCGGCCAGACGGGTCAGCAGCGCGGCTTGCGCGGCATCGACGCCCTTGAGCGCGTCAGCCAGTTGCGAAGCCTGGGCGGTGGTGAAGGTGATGGCCTGGTTGCCTTCGCTATAGCCCAGAATCGGCGCGATGGCCTTGACGATCTCGGCCGAAGGGTTGAGCAACGGTTGGGCGTAGAACACTTCCAGCCAGCTACCTTGACGGTTTTGCGTGCCGACACCGAAGGCCAGGCTGAACAGAGTATTGGACATGAAATTACCTCTACAAAATGGACTGGGCAGGCTTACTTGATTTCTGCCGCATATATATCTGGCTTGAAGCCAATCAGGGTTCGGTCACCGAGATCAAGCACCGGGCGCTTGATCATCGAGGGTTGGCCGAGCATCAGTTCGATGGCTTTCGTCTGGTCGAGATCGGCTTTGCGTTCGTCGTCGAGTTTGCGAAAGGTCGTACCGGCACGGTTCAACACCACTTGCCAGCCATGCTCGTTGCACCATTGGGTCAGGTGCTCACGGTCGATGCCGGCGGTCTTGTAATCGTGAAAGTCGTAGTGCACAGCGTGTTCATCGAGCCAGGTGCGCGCCTTTTTCATCGTGTCACAGGCTTTGATACCGAAAAGGTGCAACGTTTTACTTGAATCGGTCAAGGAATTGCCCCCTTTGCAGGTGCTGGAAATAAAAGGTCAAGGATTATGCCATGACCGGACGGTTTCGCGACGCCAGATCGGCATGCACCCAAACCTGTGGGCGAGTCTGTGGGAGCAAAGCTTGCTCGCGATACAGGCGACACGGTTCAACTGCAAGACTGCGCCATCGTTCATCGCGAGCAAGCTTTGCTCCCACAGGCTCATTCCACAGGGCTGACTGCGACATAGGTGTAACGGCCAAGTTAATGCTAGGCGGTTAATATGGCACTTCAACGGCAAGCTGTTGCCGGATGTGTGTCGCTGTAAATGGAAACTCGTTATGCAAAGCGCTTATACCGTGCTGATCCTGTTGACGCTGGTGGGTGTTTCGCGGCTGATCGGGCGGTTGATTCCGCTGCCGTTGCCCTTGGTGCAGATCGGCGCAGGGGCGTTGCTGGCCTGGCCATCCCTGGGTTTGCATGTAACGCTCAATCCGGAGTTGTTCCTGTTTTTATTCCTGCCACCGCTGCTGTTCTCCGACGGCTGGCGTATGCCCAAGCGCGAATTCTGGCGCCTGCGCGGGCCGATCCTGACGCTGGCGGTGGGGCTGGTGCTGTTTACGGTGGTGGGCGCCGGTTATTTCATTCACTGGCTGCTGCCGAGCATCCCGCTGCCGGTGGCGTTTGCCCTGGCGGCGGTCCTGTCGCCGACCGACGCGGTGGCGGTGTCGGCGATTGCTCGCGACCGCTTGCCCGGCCCCCTGATGCACATGCTCCAGGGCGAAGCGCTGATGAACGACGCCTCGGGCCTGGTCACCTTCAAGTTCGCCCTGGCGGCGGCCATCACCGGGGTGTTTTCCCTGGCCAACGCGAGCCTGACCTTCGTGCTGGTGGCGATCGGTGGACTGCTGGTCGGCGTGGCCTTGAGTTGGCTGGTGGGCCGTATGCGGGCCTGGATGATCGGGCGCGGCTGGGACGACCCGGCCACCCACGTAGTGTTCATGTTGCTGTTGCCATTCGCGGCCTATGTGCTGGCTGAACGTTTGGGCGCTTCGGGGATTCTCTCGGCAGTGGCGGCCGGCATGATGCAGAGCTGGCTCGACCTGCTGCCGCGCCAGACCGGCACGCGGTTGCTCAACCGCAGCGTCTGGTCACTGCTGGAGTTCGCCTTCAACGGCTTGATCTTCCTGCTGCTGGGCCTGCAATTGCCGGACATCGCCAAGGCGGTGACCAGCCACGAAACCACATTGTGGCCGACGCTGTTCTACCGCTGCCTGGACGTGGTGGCGATTTTCCTGGTGTTGCTGGTGCTGCGGTTTGTCTGGGTGCAAAGCACCTGGCGCCTGTCCGGGCTATTGCGCCGCTGGCGTGGCAAGGGCGAGCTGACGCTCGTGCCGACTGCGCGCTCCTGCTGGTTGCTGACCTTCGGCGGGGTGCGCGGAGCGGTGACACTGGCGGGCGTGCTGTCGGTGCCGATGCTGTTGGCGGCGGGTGAGCCGTTTCCCGAGCGAGACTTGCTGATCTTCATTGCCGCCGGGGTGATTCTGCTGTCATTGATCGCCGCCTGCATCGCCCTGCCATTGCTGCTGCGAGGTATCGAGAAAAGCCCCGATGACAAGCGCCGCCACGAAGTGCGCGATGCCTGGCGCAAAACTGCTGAAGCGGCGATCCATGCATTGGAAGTGGACGAAACGAGCGAGGCTGCCAGCGCGCCCGACGCGACCCAAGCGGCGCTGGCGACCGAGGTCAAGGCGCGGTTGATGTCTGAATATCGCCATCAGTTGGAGGTGTTCAACGACTCCGCCGAAGCCCAGGCGCTGGCGTTTGAGATGGACCTGCTGGAACGCCGGCTGCGCTTGAAGGCCTATCGGGCGCAGCGGCTGGAGTTGTATCGCCTCAGCCGTCATCACCAGATTGGGGATGATGTGCTGCGAGAGGTGCTGGGGGAGTTGGATCTGGCGGAGGCGAATTTGGGGTTGGGTAAATAACGGTTGGGGTTAGAGCGGAAGGTAGGCCTTCACACCGGCGATCACGCCTTGCATGTCTTCAGAGCCCAGGCGAGGAACGAAGTACTCTCGGCCCTTGGATCGAGTCTTTTTATGCAGCTTGTCCAGACGTTCAAAACTCACGGTATAAATCATGTCGCACTTCACCCACAGCTCTTTGTAGCCATCGGACTGGAGGGGGTTGGTGCGGAGCAGGTGGTGCCAGTCCTGCTGAGTTTGTGGAGTTGTGGAGGAAATCGGCACCACAGTGCAGAGCTTGCGACTGTGTGTGGCAGTAGGAGAGATCACCACCACCTTGCGGATCTTCAGCATTTCAGGCGCAACAAAGCCCCGCGTGAAGTCGCAAAGAAGAACATCGCCTTGCTTGGGATGGTAATAAAGAGGCATTCCTTATCCTCATAAAAAAGCAAAGCCGCCCGAAGGCGGCTTCAATCGACACGCAGTTGAGCTTGCTTCGCCCTTTCTGCGCCGCTGGGTCAACCTCGAGAGGGACCCAGACTCCTGCCAGCTTTCGCTGGTGACGGGGAGGATTATGGCTACAGGGGATAGCGAATTCAAGCCAGCTTGAACCCTCGTAACAGGGTTGAATGAGATCTTTCGGTGTACAAAGTAAGCGAAATCAGCGGCTTGGCGTTCGCGGTACGTTTTATGTCTTTTCTTGTCTGAGCAGACAGACCGTGGTCTGTCAGACACGCCGAAGTTTCCGACAAGTTTTTAAGGTTGTCCGTCGGAAGCGAGGGCTCTAGCCTCTGGGTGTCGCTGCCAATTCAGCGACCGGACGTAAGAATCCGAACAAAACCTCTAGGAGCACGGGCTTCTGCGCTATCCAAGCGCGGGGCTTTACATACTTCAGCTCTAGGGAGCAATTTTGATGGACAACAAAGAGACTCAAAACGCACCAAAGCCCGCATCCACTTTCCCCTACGGCGATTACGCACCCGAAAAACTGCAAGAAGCCGCTGATCGTGTGCTGGATCACTATCTCAAACCTGACGACAGCGAGTCAGAACCCAAGCCCTCAGTACAGCTATTCACTGTGGCTGACGGTATCGACACCGAAGTGTTGCTGGCCAATCTCAGCGAAACCCTGGCTTCGGCCAATGCAGTGCTCAATGACCTTGCCTTCGATCAGGACGGCTCGCGACGACATGTAGCATTGGGAGTGGCCCAGATGATTGAGTTGGGGATGTTGTTGGCGAACAAGTGCCTGGATCGGGTAGAGCTTCGGACTTGATGTAATCGTGCCGGCCTCATCGCGAGCAAGCTTTGCTCCCACAGGATCCGGTATCGATCACAAACTTTGTGAACAACACCAAACCACTGTGGGAGCAAAGCTTGCTCGCGATAAATCGAAAGGCAAACACAAAAATCCCAGTAAAGCACTGAACCTGTGGCGAGGGGATTTATCCCCGCTGGGCTGCTAAGCAGCCCTAAAACCCGGCAACTCGGTGTGTCAGGACAATTGAGTCGACTGCTTTGGGGCTGCTTCGCAGCCCAGCGGGGATAAATCCCCTCGCCACAACAGCAGTTCGCTCAAGTCCTGGTGCAGCCATCAACCCCGACGCTGAATGAACGCGCGAATCCGCTCCGCCGCTTCCACACATTCAGCCAATGGCGCGACCAGGGCCATGCGCACGCGTCCGGCGCCTGGGTTGACGCCATCCACTTCGCGGGACAGGTACGAGCCCGGTACCACGGTCACGTGTTCCTGTTCGAACAGGTCACGGCAGAACGCCGCATCATCGCCCGCTACGTTCGGCCACAGGTAGAAGCTACCGTCGGGGCGTTGCACGTCCAGTACCGGGCTGAGGATTTCCAGTACCGCGTCGAACTTTTCCCGGTACAGCGCGCGGTTGGCCCGTACGTGCACTTCGTCGTTCCATGCGGCGATGCTCGCCAGTTGGGTCTGAACCGGCATCGCGCAGCCGTGGTAGGTGCGATACAGCAAGAAGCCCTTGAGGATGTCCGCATCGCCGGCCACGAAACCGGAGCGCAGGCCTGGCAGGTTGGAGCGTTTGGACAGGCTGTGGAACACCACGCAGCGCTTGAAATCCTGGCGGCCGAGCTCGACGCAGGCGCTGAGCAGCCCTGGTGGCGGGGTCTGTTCGTCGAAGTACAGCTCGCTGTAGCACTCGTCCGCGGCAATCACGAAGTCGTGCTCGTCGGCCAGGGCAATGAGCCTCTTCAGCACATCCACCGGGATCAGCGCACCGGTCGGGTTGCCCGGGGAGCACAGGAACAGAATCTGGCAGCGTTTCCAGATGTCCGGCGAGACCGCATCGAAATCCGGATTGAAGCCGTTTTCGTCCAGGCACGGCAGGTAGTGTGGCTTGGCTCCGGCCAGGAACGCGGCGCCTTCATAGATCTGATAGAACGGATTCGGGCTGACCACCAGGGCGTCGTCGCCACGGTTGACTACGGTCTGGGTGAAGGCAAACAGAGCTTCACGGGTGCCATTGACCGGCAGCACGTGGCGCGCCGGGTCCAGCCAGCCGTTCGGCACGTTGAAGCGGCGCTCGCACCAGCCGGTGATGGCTTCACGCAATTCCGGGATGCCGAGGGTGGTCGGGTACACGGCCATTTTTTCCAGATTGCTGGCCAGGGCTTCAGCCACAAAGCTTGGCGAGCGGTGCTTGGGCTCGCCGATGGACAGCGCGATGGGGCGTTTGTCCGGGTTGGGCGTGACGCTGCCCAGCAGGGCGCGGAGCTTTTCGAACGGGTAGGGCTGCAACTGGTTCAGAGCGTTGTTCATCGGGGGCCTCTTTTAATGTGGGAGCGAGCCTGCTCGCGATAGCGGTATGTCAGGAAACATCTGTGCTGGATGTTCTGCCGTCATCGCGAGCAGGCTCGCTCCCACAGGGGGAAATTTGTTCGTTCAGATGCTGATCCGTGTCGGGTGAGCATCAGGTTCCTGGTTGACGCTCAACTGCCGGACAATCGCGTCCTGCAAGCGGCTGCACAGCTGCGGATCGGACAGCGGCTGGTTATGCGCGTCAGTGATGAAGAACACGTCTTCCACCCGTTCGCCCAAGGTGGCGATCTTGGCGTTCTGCAACGACAGGTCGAACTCCAGGAATATATGCCCGACCCGCGCCAGCAGGCCAGGGCGGTCCGGGGCGCTGAGCTCCAGCACCGTGACCTGACGCTGGGCGTCGTTGTGGATCGTTACCTGGGGAGCGAAGGCGAAGTGCTTGAGCTGGCGCGGGACCCGGCGCTGGATGATGGTCGGGTAATCCGCCGGGTTGCGCAGGGCCTCGGTGAGACCGTCGCGGATCTGTTTGACCCGCGTCGGGTTGTCGCCAATCGAATCGCCATCGGTGTCGAGCACAATGTAGGTGTCGAGGGTGAACTGGCTGCTGGAGGTAATGACCCGGGCGTCGTGAATGTTGAGGTTGAGCTGGTCCATCGCCGCCACAGTCACGGCGAAGAAGTCGTGCTGGTCCGGGGCGTAGATGAAAATCTGCGTGCCGCCCTCGAACTCGCGCTGGGTGGTTTCCTTGATCAGCACCAACGGCCCGCCATCGGCCGGTTGCTGCAGAATCGCGTCGCTGTGCCAGGCGACGTCGCCGGCAGTGTGGCGCAGGAAATAGTCATCGCCCAACTGCGACCAGAGCTGTTCGACGTCGTCCGGATCGGTGCCGCCGCGCACCAGGATGTCCAGGGCGGCAGTTTGGGTGCGACGGATCTGCTCTTCGCGGTCCACCGGGTTTTCCAGGCCGCGGCGCAGGGCACGCTTGGTCTCGGTGTAGAGCTGGCGCAACAGGCTGGCGCGCCAGGAATTCCACAGGCTCGGGTTGGTGGCATTGATATCGGCCACGGTCAGCACGTAGAGGTAATCCAGACGTGTTTCATCACCGACGATCTGGGCGAAGTCGTGGATCACCTGCGGGTCGGACAGGTCCTTGCGCTGGGCGGTGGTCGACATCACCAGGTGATTCTGCACCAGCCAGACGATCAGCCGGCTGTCCCATACCGGCAGTTGATGGCGCTGGCAGAACGCCTCGGCATCCACCGCGCCGATCTCGGAGTGGTCGCCCTGGCGACCCTTGCCGATGTCGTGGTAAAGCCCCGCCATGTAGATCAGTTCGGGCTTGGGCAGCTTGCCCATGAGCTTGCTGGCCAGCGGGAATTTTTCCGATACCTGGGTGTATTGCAACTTCCGCAGGTGCTTGATCAGGTTCAGCGTGTGGGCATCGACCGTATAGATGTGGAACAGGTCGTGCTGCATCTGACCGACGATGAAACCGAACTCCGGCAGGTAGCGCCCCAGAATGCCGTAGCGGTTCATCCGCCGCAGGTTGCGATGCACCCCGATCCTGCACTTGAACAGCTCGATGAACAGGCTGGTGTTGCGGATATCGTGGCGGAAGTCGTCATCGATCAGGTGACGGTTTTCCCGCAGCAGGCGAATGGTGTCGGCGCGCACCCCCTTGATTTCCGGCTGCTGGGCCATGAGCACGAAAATCTCCAGCATGGCGAACGGCGTACGGCGGAATACATTGGCGTTGCGCGCTTCGATGTAACCATCGTGGAGCTGGAAGCGTGAGTTGATCGGCTGCGGCGGTTCTTCGTCTTCGGGGGCGAGGATGACCTCTTCGAAGTGCTGGATGATCAGTTCGCTGAGCTGGGCGATGCTCATCACCACCCGGTAGTACTGCTGCATGAAGTTTTCGATGGACTGCTTGGCATCCTGGCCCTCGAAACCCAGCAAGCCCGCGATGGAGCGCTGGTGATCGAACAGCAAGCGGTCTTCGGATCGCCCGGCAAGCATGTGCAAGGCGTAGCGCACTTTCCACAGGAATTCCTGGGACGAGGCCAGCAGGGCATTTTCGCTTTCCACCAGGAAGCCTTCGCCAGCCAGGGCGCGCAGGTTCAGAGTGCCGTACTGGCGACGGGCAACCCACAGGATGGTCTGGATGTCCCGCAATCCGCCAGGGGAGCCTTTGACGTTGGGTTCCAGGTTGTATTCGGTGTCGTTGTACTTGTGGTGGCGGGCCTTTTGTTCGGCGTGCTTGGCCAGGAAAAAGTCCTTGCTGGGCCACATGTGCGCGGTGCTGGTGACCTCGAGCATACGCTGGCGAAGGCGCTCGGGACCGGCGATGGTGCGGCTTTCCATCAGGTTGGTGATCACCGTCAGGTCGGCGCGGGCCTCTTCGGCGCATTCCTGCACCGAGCGCACGCTCTGACCGACTTCCAGGCCGATGTCCCACAGCAGCGTCAGGAAACGCTCGATGGAGTCGCGGAAAACTTCATGGTCGGCGCTGTCCAGCAGGATCAGCAGATCAATGTCGGAGTAAGGGTGCAGCTCACCGCGCCCATAGCCGCCCACCGCCACCAGGGCAATGTCGGCGTCTTCGCTCCAGTTGAACTGCTCCCAGGCCTTTTGCAGGATGTTATCGACGAACCAGGCACGGTCTTCGATCAGCCGGCGAATATCCCGGCCACTGCGAAAGCGCTGGTCGAGCACTTCATGAGCCTGGCGGATCGCCTTCTTGAAGGCCGATATGGGGCTTGCCTTCAGGGCCAGTTCAGCCTGGAACTGGCCGCGGTCGAAGAGTTCGGGATCCACCTGCGGCATCGAATGGCTTTCCTTTCTTTCTATCTATAGCTGGGTTGTGGATCAGGCGGAAACGCGAGCGATGGTGTCATCGCTGCGCAGGGTGAAGATCTCGTACCCAGTCTCGGTAACCAGCAAGGTATGTTCCCACTGGGCCGACAGCTTGCGGTCCTTGGTGATGGCGGTCCAGCCGTCGCCCAGTACCTTGGTGTCGGCGCGACCCTGGTTGATCATTGGCTCGATGGTGAAGGTCATGCCCGCTTGCAGCTCCATGCCGGTGCCGGCACGGCCGTAGTGCAGGATCTGCGGTTCTTCATGGAACACTTTGCCGATACCGTGGCCGCAGAATTCGCGCACCACCGAAAAGCCGTTCTTCTGCGCGTGTTTCTGGATCACTTCACCGATGTCTCCCAGGCGGCAGCCCGGTTTCACCAGTTCGATGGCCATGTACATGCATTCCTGGGTGACTTTCGACAGGCGCTGGGCCCATTCCGGCACGTTGCCGACATGGAACATGCGGCTGGTGTCACCGTGGTAACCATCCTTGATGACGGTAACGTCGATGTTCAGGGTGTCGCCATCCTTCAACGGCTTTTCGTTGGGGATGCCGTGGCAGACCACGTGGTTGATCGAGGTGCAGATCGACTTGGGGAAGCCTTTATAGTTGAGCGGGGCAGGAATGGCTTTCTGCTCGTTGACGATGTAGTCGTGGCAGATCCGGTCCAGTTCTTCGGTGGTAACGCCCGGCTTGACGTGTTCGGCAATCATTTCCAGCACGTCGGCGGCGAGTTTGCCGGCGACACGCATTTTTGCGATGTCCTCGGGGGTCTTGAGGGTGACGGTCATACAGGCTCTCTCTGCGCCCGGCGGCGCTGTTCAAAACGAAATAGGCGGCGGATGATGAGCAGCGCGGCCCTGAAAGAGGCGATTCTAACAGACGATCAGCGCAATGAACCCTATCGCCTGGATGGAACTCTGTGGCGAGGGGATAAAACCCCTTCCATAGGGGTTTTCAGAATCCGTGTTCCGTTTTCGCCCTTGCTGTGGTATAAAATGCGCCGCTTTCCGGGGATGACCCCGCAAGCTTAAATCCACACACGTGTCGACACGATGACCTGGGTGCCTTCGGCTTATATAGGCCGCTGGTTGGTCATTGGGATACGTGGAGGCCAAACCCGACTTATCAAGGAACTATCATGTCCCAAGTCAACATGCGCGATATGCTGAAGGCCGGTGTGCACTTCGGTCACCAGACCCGTTACTGGAACCCGAAAATGGGTAAGTACATTTTCGGCGCGCGTAACAAGATCCACATCATCAACCTTGAAAAAACCCTGCCGATGTTCAACGAAGCACTGACCTTCGTAGAGCGCCTGGCCCAGGGCAAAAACAAGATTCTGTTCGTCGGCACCAAGCGTTCCGCTGGCAAGATCGTTGCTGAAGAAGCAGCACGTTGCGGTTCGCCGTACGTCGATCACCGCTGGTTGGGCGGCATGCTGACCAACTTCAAGACCATTCGCGCTTCCATCAAGCGTCTGCGTGACCTTGAAGTGCAGTCCGAAGACGGTACTTTCGCCAAGCTGACCAAGAAAGAAGCGCTGATGCGCACTCGCGATCTTGAGAAGCTGGACCGCTCCCTGGGCGGTATCAAGGACATGGGCGGTCTGCCTGACGCACTGTTCGTGATCGACGTTGACCACGAGCGCATCGCGATCACCGAAGCCAACAAGCTGGGTATCCCGGTCATCGGCGTTGTCGATACCAACAGCAGCCCGGAAGGCGTTGACTACATCATCCCAGGCAACGATGACGCCATCCGCGCCATCCAGCTGTACATGGGTTCGATGGCTGACGCTGTTATCCGTGGTCGCAACAATGTTAATGGCGGCACCGAAGTCTTCGCTGAAGAAGCTCCGGCAGCAGCCGCTGAGTAATTGACGCCCTGGCGTTGACTCAGTAAGCAAAAAGGGGGCTTGGCCCCCTTTTTGCCACCTCGAAAACCATTTGTCAGCAGCGCAGCTACAGCATCTGTAACGTGCAGCGGCTAACAAGGGTGGTTCGGGAAGAATTGCACGCCCGTTCAATCGGGTGGAATGGTTGAAAACCTATCCAAGAGGATTTTGAAATGGCAGAGATTACTGCAGCGTTGGTCAAAGAACTGCGCGAGCGTACCGGCGAAGGCATGATGGACTGCAAGAAGGCCTTGACCAAGGCTGGCGGCGACATCGAGAAAGCCATTGATGACATGCGTGCTTCGGGCGCCATCAAGGCTGCCAAGAAAGCCGGCAACGTCGCCGCTGAAGGCGCCATCGCCATCAAGGACGACGGCAAGGTCGCCGTTCTGCTGGAAGTCAACTCCCAGACCGACTTCCTGGCTCTGCAGGATGACTTCAAGGCATTCGTCGCTGCCAGCGTCGAAAAAGCCTTTGCTGACAAACTGACTGATGTCGCTCCGCTGATCGAAGCTCGTGAAGCTGATCGTCTGGTTCTGGTCGGCAAGACCGGCGAGAACGTCAACATCCGTCGTCTGGCTCGCGTTGAAGGTGACGTGGTCGGTACTTACCTGCACGGTAACAAGATCGGTGTTGCAGTTGTCCTCAAGGGCGGTTCCGTTGAACTGGCCAAGGACATCGCCATGCACGTAGCGGCCAGCAACCCTGAGTTCCTGCTGCCATCGCAAGTTTCCGCTGAAGCCATCGAACGCGAAAAAGCCGTGTTCATGAGCCTCAACGAAGACAAGATGAAAGGCAAGCCAGCTGAAATCGTTGAAAAAATGATCGGCGGCCGCATCAGCAAGTTCCTGGCTGAAGCCAGCCTGGTTGAGCAAGCTTTCGTCAAGGACCCGGAAATCACCGTGGGTGCCCTGGCCAAGAAAGGCGGCGCTGAAATCGTTTCCTTCACTCGCTTTGCGGTAGGTGAAGGCATCGAGAAGCCAGTCGACAACTTCGCTGACGAAGTTGCTGCTCAGGTAGCGGCTGCTTCCAAGCAATAAGACGGTTTTTTTAACTGTCGCCCTGAAGAGGCTGCCCGCTCACGCGCGCAGCCTCTTTTTGGATGGGATACCGATTTTTATTGGTTTCCTGTCGGAACTGGCTTACAAAGCCGTGTTTCGATGGCGCTGTGTCAGCGTCAAGCTAGAGTGAACGCAGGCTGCAAACAGCCTGAAAGAATTTTCGAAAATACGCCGCAGGAGAGATTCGCAATGGCTCAGCAGGGCAGTGGTTATCAGGCTCGCTATAAACGCATTCTACTCAAGCTTAGCGGCGAGGCCCTGATGGGCTCGGAAGAGTTCGGGATCGATCCGAAAGTGCTGGATCGCATGGCGCTGGAAGTCGGCCAGTTGGTCGGAATTGGCGTTCAGGTCGGCCTGGTCATCGGCGGCGGCAACCTGTTCCGCGGCGCAGCGCTGAGCGCGGCCGGCATGGATCGGGTTACGGGCGACCACATGGGCATGCTGGCCACTGTGATGAACGCCCTGGCTATGCGCGATGCGCTGGAGCGTGCCAATATCTCGGCCATCGTAATGTCGGCCATTTCCATGGTCGGCGTGACCGATCACTACGACCGCCGCAAAGCCATGCGCCACCTCAATGCCAAGGAAGTGGTGATTTTTGCCGCCGGCACCGGCAATCCGTTCTTCACCACGGATTCGGCCGCCTGCTTGCGAGCGATCGAGATCGATGCCGATGTCGTGCTCAAGGCAACCAAGGTCGATGGCGTCTATACCGCTGACCCGTTCAAAGATCCGCATGCCGAGAAGTTCGATCATCTGACCTACGATGAAGTACTGGATCGCAAGCTGGGTGTCATGGACCTGACGGCTATCTGTCTGTGCCGCGACCACAAGATGCCGCTGCGCGTCTTTAACATGAACAAGCCCGGCGCCCTGCTGAATATCGTGCATGGCGGCGCCGAAGGAACACTGATCGAGGAAGTACAACAATGATCAACGAAATCAAGAAAGACGCTCAAGAGCGCATGCAGAAATCCGTGGAATCGCTGGCACACAACTTCGGTCGCATTCGTACCGGCCAGGCGCACCCAAGCATTCTCGAAGGCGTGATGGTGCCGTACTACGGCGCTGATACGCCGATCAAGCAAGTGGCCAACATCACCGTCAAGGATGCCCGGACCCTGCAAGTCGTTGCCTTTGAGCGCAACATGCTGGGCGCGGTCGACAAGGCCATCGGCAGTGCCGGCCTGAATCTGAACCCGACCAACCTGGGTGAGTTGCTGCTGATTTCCATGCCTGCCCTGACCGAGGAAACCCGTAAGGGCTTCACCAAGCAGGCCCGTGATGTGGCTGAAGACGCTCGCGTTGCCGTGCGCAACATCCGTCGTGATGCCAACAGCCAGCTCAAGGATCTGGTCAAGGAAAAGGAAATCAGTGAAGACGAAGAGCGTCGCGCCGCTGGCGAGATTGATGATCTGACCAAGAAGTACGTGGCTAAGATCGATGCGGATTTGGCGCAGAAAGAAAAAGACCTGATGGCCGTATAAGGGTCTCGTTTTCATGGAAAAGACCAAACAGGCCGTGCCGTTTGCGATTCCGCGTCACGTGGCGATCATCATGGATGGCAATAATCGCTGGGCCAAGAAGCGCTTTATGCCTGGCGTGGCCGGGCACAAGGCGGGGGTCGATGCAGTTCGCGCGGTCATCGAGGTGTGTGCCGAGGCCGGGGTCGAGGTGCTGACCCTGTTCGCCTTCTCCAGCGAGAACTGGCAGCGTCCGGCCGATGAAGTCAGCGCCTTGATGGATCTGTTCCTCAAGGCTCTGCGGCGTGAGGCCAAGCGCCTCAACGACAACAGCATCAGCCTGCGCATCATTGGTGACCGCTCGCGCTTTCATCCCGAGTTGCAGGCTGCGATGCGCGAAGCCGAGGCCGCCACGGCGGGTGCCAATCGGTTCGTCCTGCAGATTGCCGCCAACTATGGCGGCCAATGGGACATCGCCCAGGCAGCCCAGCGGCTGGCGCGGGAGGTCCAGGCCGGGCATCTGCGGCCGGAAGACATCACGCCTGAGCTGCTGCAGACCTGTCTGGCCACTGGCGACTTGCCGTTGCCGGACCTGTGCATTCGTACCGGTGGCGAGCATCGCATCAGTAACTTCCTGCTCTGGCAGCTGGCTTACGCCGAGCTGTATTTCTCCGACCTGTTCTGGCCGGACTTCAAACACGAAGCCATGCGCACGGCGCTGGCCGATTTCGCTTCCCGTCAGCGTCGTTTCGGTAAAACGAGCGAGCAGATCGAAGCTGGAGCCCGGGTTTAATGCTTAAACAACGAATCATCACCGCTCTGATCCTGTTGCCCATCGCCCTGGGTGGATTTTTCCTGCTTGAAGGTGCCAGTTTCGCGCTGTTCATCGGATTGGTCGTGACCTTGGGGGCATGGGAGTGGGCGCGCTTGGCGGGCTTCCCGGCGCAGTCTGCGCGCGTGGCCTATGCCGTGGCCGTGGCGGCGATGCTGTTCGTCATGTACCTGGTGCCGGGTATCGCGCCCTGGGTTCTGGGGGCAGCGGTATTGTGGTGGGCCACGGCGACCTTCCTGGTGTTGACCTATCCGCGGACCACGCATCATTGGGCAGGTGCTGCCGCGAAGCTGGTGATTGGCCTGCTTATCCTGCTGCCGGCCTGGCAAGGGCTGATCTGGATCAAGCAAGGCCCGTTGGGCAACTGGCAGATCATGGCTGTGATGGTGTTGGTCTGGGGGGCGGATGTCGGTGCCTATTTCTCCGGACGGGCGTTTGGCAAGCGCAAGCTTGCTCCCAAGGTCAGTCCCGGCAAGAGCTGGGAAGGGGTCTATGGAGGCCTGGCCTTGAGCCTGGTGATCACAGCGGTGGTCGGCGTCGTGCGGGAGTGGAGTGCCGGGCAGTTGCTGATGGGCCTGTTTGGGGCTGCTCTCATCGTATTTGTATCGGTGGTCGGCGACCTGACCGAAAGCATGTTCAAGCGTCAGTCCGGCATCAAGGACAGCAGTAATCTGCTGCCCGGCCATGGTGGCGTGCTGGATCGCATCGACAGCCTGACCGCTGCGATTCCGATCTTTGCCGTGCTGCTATGGATGGCGGCATCGTGAGTCGCCCTCAACAAATTACCGTCCTGGGTGCTACCGGTTCGATCGGCCTGAGTACGCTTGATGTCATCGGCCGTCACCCGGAGCGCTATCAGGTATTTGCCCTCAGTGGTTTTACTCGCTTGAGTGAGCTGCTGGCGCTGTGCATACGCCATACCCCGCGTTTCGCCGTGGTGCCTGAGGCTGGCGTTGCCCGCGCCTTGCAGGACGACTTGCGCGCGGCAGGCTTGCCTACCCGTGTGCTGGTGGGGGAGGGAGGGTTGTGTCAGGTCGCCTCCGATCCTGAAGTCGACGCGGTGATGGCGGCGATTGTCGGCGCGGCGGGTTTGCGTCCAACGCTGGCGGCGGTAGAGGCAGGCAAAAAAATCCTGCTGGCCAATAAAGAAGCACTGGTCATGTCCGGCGCGCTGTTCATGCAGGCCGTGCGCAAAAGCGGTTCGGTGCTGCTGCCCATCGACAGCGAGCACAATGCGATTTTTCAATGCATGCCGCAGGACTTTTCCCGCGGCCTGGGCGCAGTGGGGGTCCGGCGGATTTTACTGACGGCTTCCGGCGGTCCGTTCCGGCAGACTCCGCTGGAAGAGTTGGTGCATGTTTCACCCGAGCAGGCTTGTGCTCACCCGAACTGGTCCATGGGGCGCAAGATTTCCGTGGATTCGGCCAGCATGATGAACAAGGGCCTGGAACTGATCGAGGCCTGCTGGTTGTTCGATGCCAAGCCGTCCCAGGTGGAAGTGGTGATTCACCCGCAGAGCGTGATTCACTCCCTGGTGGATTTCATAGACGGTTCGGTGCTGGCTCAATTGGGCAACCCGGACATGCGTACTCCGATCGCCAATGCGCTGGCCTGGCCTGCGCGGATTGATTCGGGCGTGGCGCCGCTGGACCTGTTCGCCATTGCCCGCCTGGATTTCCAGGCGCCTGATGAGCAGCGCTTTCCATGCCTGCGTCTGGCGCGACAAGCGGCTGAGGCAGGCAACAGTGCTCCGGCCATGCTCAATGCTGCCAATGAAGTGGCGGTTGCAGCGTTTCTCGACGGACGTGTCCGTTACCTCGAGATCGCGAGTATCATCGAGGAGGTCTTGAACCTCGAGGCTGTGGTTTCGCTCGATGACCTTGATGCGGTATTCACGGCGGACGCCAGGGCTCGTGAGCTGGCGGGCCAATGGTTGAAGCGTCACGGGCGTTGAGGCTGCGGTACGTTAGCCAGGATTGTCCTGGGCAGGATTGCGGAGAAAACAGATGAGCGCGCTCTATATGATTGTCGGCACCCTGGTTGCATTGGGGGTGTTGGTCACTTTTCACGAATTCGGTCATTTCTGGGTCGCGCGGCGCTGTGGCGTCAAGGTTCTGCGTTTTTCCGTCGGTTTCGGCATGCCGCTGCTGCGCTGGCATGACAAAAAGGGCACCGAATTCGTTGTGGCAGCCATTCCGCTGGGCGGCTACGTGAAGATGCTCGACGAGCGCGAAGGTGAAGTGCCGGCCGATCAGGTCGACCAATCCTTCAATCGCAAGACCGTCCGTCAGCGTATTGCCATCGTGGCGGCGGGGCCGATAGCCAACTTTTTGCTGGCCATGGTTTTTTTCTGGGCCCTGGCCATGCTGGGCAGCGAGCAGGTGCGTCCGGTCATCGGTGGGGTGGAGGCCGGCAGCGTCGCCGCCCGTGCCGGGCTGGGTGTCGGGCAGGAAATCGTTGCCATCGATGGGGAGCCGACATCGGGCTGGGCGGCGGTCAACCTGCAACTGGTGCGTCGCCTGGGTGAGAGCGGTTCGTTGCAATTGATGGTGCGCGAGCAGGGTTCCACGGTGGATTCGCCTCGCGAACTGATCCTGGACAACTGGCTCAAGGGCGCCGACGAGCCGGATCCGATCCGTTCCCTGGGGATCAAGCCATGGCGTCCGGCCTTGCCGCCGATACTCGCCGAACTCGACCCGAAAGGCCCGGCCCAGGCTGCAGGCCTGAAGACCGGTGATCGGCTGCTGGCGCTCGATGGCCTGCCGGTCAGTGACTGGCAGCAGGTGGTCGATTCGGTTCGTGTACGTCCGGATAGCAAGATAGTGCTGCGCGTCGAGCGCGATGGTGCGCCGATCGACGTCCCGGTAACCCTGGGCGCCCGTGGCGAGAGCAAGGCGCCGACCGGCTATCTGGGTGCCGGCGTCAAGGCTGTCGACTGGCCACCGGAAATGATCCGCGAGGTCAGTTTCGGCCCTTTGGCGGCGATTGGCGAGGGCGCGCGTCGTACCTGGACCATGAGCATCCTGACCCTCGATTCGCTCAAGAAAATGTTGTTCGGCGAGCTCTCGGTAAAAAACTTGAGTGGACCGATAACCATTGCTAAAGTGGCGGGCGCTTCTGCCCAGTCGGGCGTCGCTGATTTCCTGAATTTCCTTGCTTATCTGAGCATTAGCCTGGGGGTTCTGAATTTGCTGCCCATTCCGGTACTGGATGGGGGGCATTTGTTGTTTTATCTGATCGAGTGGGCGCGTGGTCGTCCCTTGTCGGATAGGGTGCAAGGTTGGGGGATACAGATCGGTATCAGCTTGGTGGTCGGGGTAATGTTGCTTGCCTTGGTCAACGATCTGGGTCGTCTGTAACGCTTCGCTGAATTGCGAATCTGCCGCATTTTGCGGCAGTTTGTTTATTGCCAGTTGGAATAAGAAAGGACTTCATGAAACGTCTGCTGCTAACTGCGGTTCTCACCGTATTGATGATCGCCGAAGTTCACGCCGAGTCCTTCACTATCTCTGATATTCGCGTCAATGGCCTCCAGCGGGTCTCCGCGGGTAGTGTCTTTGGTGCCTTGCCGTTAAACGTCGGCGAGCAGGCGGATGATCGGCGTCTGGTGGAATCCACTCGCGCGCTGTTCAAAACCGGCTTCTTTCAGGATATCCAGCTGGGTCGTGATGGCAATGTACTGGTCATCACGGTAGTTGAGCGTCCATCGGTTGCCAGTATCGAGATCGAAGGCAACAAGGCGATCTCCACTGAAGACCTGATGAAGGGCCTCAAACAGTCCGGCCTGGCCGAAGGCGAGATCTTCCAGCGCGCCACCCTCGAAGGTGTTCGTAACGAGCTGCAACGCCAGTACGTTGCCCAGGGCCGTTACTCGGCCACCGTCGACACCGAAGTGGTGCCGCAGCCGCGCAACCGCGTAGGCCTGAAGGTCAACATCAATGAAGGCACCGTGGCGGCGATCCAGCACATCAACGTGGTGGGCAACACCGTTTTCCCTGATGAAGACCTGATCGACCTGTTCGAACTCAAGACCACCAACTGGCTGTCGTTCTTCAAGAACGACGACAAGTACGCCCGTGAAAAGCTCTCCGGTGACCTGGAACGTCTGCGTTCCTACTACCTGGACCGCGGCTATATCAACATGGACATCGCTTCGACCCAGGTGTCCATCACCCCGGACAAGAAGCACGTCTACATCACCGTCAACGTCAACGAAGGCGACAAGTACACCGTTCGTGACGTCAAGCTCAGCGGCGACCTGAAGGTGCCTGAAGACCAGGTCACCTCTCTGCTGCTGGTGCAGAAGGGCCAGGTGTTCTCGCGCAAGCTGATGACCACCACTTCCGAGCTGATCACCCGTCGTCTGGGCAACGAGGGCTACACCTTCGCCAACGTCAACGGCGTGCCGCAACCGCACGATGAAGACCATACCGTCGACATCACCTTCGCCGTGGATCCGGGCAAGCGTGCCTACGTCAACCGCATCAACTTCCGTGGCAACACCAAGTCCGAAGATGAGGTGCTGCGCCGTGAAATGCGCCAGATGGAAGGTGGCTGGGCGTCGACCTACCTGATCGACCAGTCCAAGACCCGTCTGGAGCGCCTGGGCTTCTTCAAGGAAGTCAACGTCGAGACGCCGGCAGTACCGGGCGTCGATGACCAGGTCGATGTGAACTACAGCGTTGAAGAGCAGGCGTCCGGCTCGATCACCGCAAGCGTCGGTTTCGCCCAGAGCGCCGGCCTGATCCTCGGTGGTTCGATCACCCAGAACAACTTCCTGGGTACCGGTAACCGGGTCAGCGTTGGCTTGACCCGCAGCGAATACCAGACCCGCTACAACTTCGGTTTTGTCGACCCCTACTGGACTGCAGACGGTGTGAGCCTGGGCTACAACGCCTTCTATCGCACCACTGACTATGACGAGCTCGACTCCGACATCTCCAGCTATGCCGTGGACAGCCTGGGTGCAGGCGTCAACGTGGGTTATCCAATCAGCGAGACTTCGCGTCTGACGTTCGGTCTCACCGCCCAGCAGGACGAGATCAGCACCGGGCGTTATACCGTTGACGAGATTTTTGACTTCGTTGAAAAGGAAGGCGACAAGTACCTGAACTTCAAGGCGTCTGTCGGTTGGTCCGAATCGACCCTGAACAAAGGTGTGCTGGCGACCCGTGGTCGTTCCCAGAGCCTGGTATTGGAAACTACCACCCCTGGCAGCGACCTCTCGTTCTTCAAGCTCGACTATCGTGGCCAACTGTTCCAGCCGCTGTCTGATAATTACACCATGCGCCTGCACACTGAGCTGGGTTATGGCGACGGTTATGGTTCCACCGACGGCTTGCCGTTCTACGAGAACTACTATGCCGGCGGTTTCAACTCGGTCCGTGGCTTCAAGGACAGCACTCTTGGTCCGCGCAGTACGCCGAGCCGGGGCACCAACCCGGGAACCATACGTGATCCGGACCAGGATCCGCTGCCGTTCGGTGGTAATGTCCTGATCCAGGGCGGTGTCGAGCTGTTGTTCCCGATGCCGTTCGTCAAGGATCAGCGCTCCTTGCGTACCTCGGTATTCTGGGACGTGGGTAACGTATTCGACTCTTCGTGCGAGGACACCACCAACGCCGACGGCACCAGGTCCAATACCAAGTGCAACGACATCAGCCTGAGCAACATGGCAAGTTCCGTAGGCGTGGGTGTGACCTGGGTCACCGCGCTCGGTCCTTTGAGCTTCGCCCTGGCGATGCCGATCAAGAAACCGGATGACGCTGAAACCCAAGTGTTCCAATTCTCCCTCGGCCAGACGTTTTAAGCGTCTGACCCAAGATAACGACAATGGATTTTGTAGGAGTACATCGTGCGTAAGTTGACTCAATTGGTTCTCCTGGCGACCTTGATGGTCGCAGGTCCGGCTTTTGCCGACATGAAGATTGCCGTACTGAACTATCAGATGGCCCTGCTGGAATCCGACGCGGCGAAGAAATACGCCGTGGATGCCGAGAAGAAGTTCGGCCCGCAGCTGACCAAGCTCAAGAGCCTGGAGAGCAGCGCCAAGGGTATCCAGGATCGTCTGGTTTCCGGTGGCGACAAAATGGCCCAGGGCGAGCGTGAGCGTCTGGAGCTTGAGTTCAAGCAAAAGGCCCGTGACTTCCAGTTCCAGTCCAAGGAGCTGAACGAAGCGAAAGCCGTTGCCGACCGCGAGATGCTCAAGCAGCTCAAGCCAAAGCTCGATCGGGCGGTGGAAGAAGTCATCAAGAAAGGTGGTTTTGACCTGGTGTTCGAGCGTGGTGCAGTGATTGACGTCAAACCCCAGTACGACATCACGCGCCAGGTTATCGAGCGCATGAATCAGCTGAAGTAATCCATGACAGCGACTATCAAGCTCGGCCAACTGGCTGAGTTCCTCGGCGCCACCCTGCGTGGCGACCCGGAGAAGGTCATCACTGGGCTAGCCACTTTGCAAGAGGCTGGCCCAGCTCAGTTGAGCTTCCTGGCAAATCCTCAATATCGCAAATACCTGGCCGACAGCCGGGCCGCAGCGCTGTTGCTCAAGCCTGCCGATGCTGACGGGTTCGCGGGCGATGCGCTGATCGTACCGGATCCCTACCTGGCGTATGCGCGGATTTCCCACCTGTTCGACCCCAAGCCCAAGTCGGCCCCCGGCATTCATCCCAGCGCGGTCATCGCGGCGGATGCGGTGGTTGATCCCACGGCCAGCATCGGTCCTTTTGTCGTCATTGAAAGCGCCGCCCGGGTCGGCCCGGGCGTCACGCTGGGCGCCCATTGCTTCATCGGTGCGCGCTGCGAGATCGGTGAGGGTGGCTGGCTTGCTCCCCGGGTCACGTTGTATCACGACGTGCGTATCGGAAAGCGGGTGGTGATCCAGTCGGGTGCGGTACTGGGCGGTGAAGGTTTCGGTTTTGCCAAGGAGAAGGGGATCTGGCAAAAGATCGCCCAGATCGGCGGCGTGACCATCGGTGATGACGTGGAAATCGGTGTCAACACCGCGATCGACCGGGGTGCCCTGTCTGATACGGTCATCGGCAATGGCGTCAAGCTCGACAACCAGATTCAGATCGCCCACAACGTCCAGGTCGGTGATCACACCGCCATGGCCGCCTGCGTAGGCATTTCCGGCAGCACCCGGATCGGCAAGCATTGCATGCTCGCCGGTGGCGTGGGGCTGGTGGGGCATATTGATATTTGTGACAACGTATTCCTCACCGGAATGACCATGGTGACCCATTCGATCACCGAGCCGGGTGCTTATTCTTCCGGCACGGCGATGCAACCGGCGGCCGAATGGCGCAAGAGCGCGGCCCGAATCCGCCAGCTCGATGACATCGCGCGGCGTTTGCGTCAGTTGGAAAAGCGTGTAGGGGACGTGACCCCTGACGGTAATGCTTCATCAGATGGCTGATACCATTTCCATATCAAGTGTGCACAGCCGCTAGACTGCCTCCTTGATTTGCTAGAGGGGCGCGCGTCGATCGTGCGCTTCCAATCTTTACATAGGCTTCCCCCCGAAATGATGGACATCAACGAGATTCGCGAATACCTGCCTCACCGTTACCCGTTCCTGCTGGTGGACCGGGTGGTGGAACTTGACGTTGAAGGCAAGCGGATTCGCGCCTACAAGAATGTCAGCATCAACGAACCGTTCTTCAATGGTCACTTTCCCGCGCATCCAATCATGCCCGGCGTGCTGATCATCGAGGCAATGGCTCAGGCTGCCGGGATCCTTGGTTTCAAAATGCTCGACGTGAAGCCTGCCGACGGCACGCTTTACTACTTCGTGGGCTCCGACAAGCTGCGTTTTCGCCAGCCGGTCACCCCGGGCGATCAGCTGATCCTCGAAGCCACATTCATCAGTTGCAAGCGCCAGATCTGGAAGTTCGAATGCCAGGCTTCGGTCGACGGCAAGCCAGTCTGCTCCGCTGAAATCATCTGTGCGGAACGCAAACTATGAGTTTGATTGACCCTCGCGCAATCATCGATCCGGCGGCAGTCCTGGCCGCCGATGTCGAGGTCGGCCCATGGTCGATCATCGGCCCAGGTGTGGAAATCGGCGAGGGTACGGTGATCGGGCCCCATGTAGTTCTCAAGGGTCCGACCCGGATCGGTCGGCACAACCGCATCTACCAGTTTTCTTCGGTAGGCGAGGACACGCCCGATCTCAAGTACAAAGGTGAAGAAACCCGGCTGGTCATTGGCGATCACAACGTGATCCGCGAAGGCGTGACGATTCACCGTGGCACCGTTCAGGATCGTTCCGAAACGACTCTGGGCAACCATAACCTGATCATGGCCTACGCCCATATCGGTCATGACAGCGTCATTGGCAACCATTGCATCCTGGTCAACAACACCGCGTTGGCTGGCCACGTGCATGTGGACGACTGGGCGATCCTGTCCGGTTTCACCTTGGTCCATCAATATTGTCATATCGGCGCCCACAGCTTCTCGGGCATGGGCACCGCCATCGGCAAGGACGTACCGGCCTATGTCACTGTGTTCGGTAACCCGGCCGAAGCCCGCAGTATGAATTTCGAAGGCATGCGCCGTCGTGGTTTCAGCGAAGAGGCGATCACGGCATTGCGGCGCGCCTACAAGGTTGTGTACCGCCAGGGGTTGACCGTCGAACAGGCCCTTGTCGAGCTGGCCGAGGCTTCGGCGCAGTTCCCGGAAGTCGCGATATTCCGTGACTCCATCCAGTCCTCGACTCGCGGCATCACTCGCTAACCATGGCTAACTTGCGTATAGCACTGGTGGCGGGAGAGGCTTCCGGTGACATTCTGGGTGCCGGTCTGATGCGTGCGCTCAAGGCGCAGCACCCAGCAGTGGAGTTCATCGGTGTCGGTGGCCCCTTGATGCAGGCCGAAGGGCTGGCGTCATATTTCCCCATGGAACGCCTGTCGGTGATGGGGCTGGTTGAGGTGCTCGGACGTCTGCGCGAACTGCTGGCTCGCCGCAAGAAGCTGATCGCGACCCTGATCGACGAAAAACCGGATGTGTTCATCGGCATCGATGCGCCGGATTTCACTCTCAATATCGAACTCAAGTTGCGTCAGGCCGGTATCAAGACGGTGCACTACGTCAGCCCCTCGGTCTGGGCCTGGCGGCAGAAGCGCGTGTTGAAAATCCGCGAAGGCTGCGACCTGATGCTCACGCTGCTGCCGTTCGAAGCCCGATTCTACGAAGAGAAGGGCGTGCCGGTACGGTTTGTCGGCCATACCCTGGCCGATACCATTCCCCTGCAAGCGGATCGTGACGCGGCGCGTCAAACGTTGGGCCTGCCCGACGGCCCGCTGGTGGCCTTGATGCCCGGTAGCCGTGGCGGCGAGGTCAGTCGCCTGGGAGGCTTGTTCTTCGACGCCGCCGAGCGTCTGCGAGCGATGCGTCCCGGCGTGCGTTTTGTTCTGCCCTGTGCCAGCCCGCAGCGACGGGCTCAGCTTGAAGCGCTGCTGGCCGGGCGCGATCTGCCTGTCACATTGCTCGATGGCCGCTCTCATCTCGCACTGGCTGCGTGTGACGCCGTGTTGATTGCGTCCGGCACTGCTACCCTTGAGGCGTTGCTGTATAAACGCCCGATGGTGGTCGCCTATCGCTTGGCGCCGTTGACGTTCTGGATCCTCAAACGCATGGTCAAGAGCCCTTACATCTCCTTGCCCAATCTGTTGGCCCAGCGCTTGCTGGTGCCTGAATTGCTGCAGGACGAGGCAACCGCCGATGCGCTGGCCCGTACGCTGTCGCCCTTGATCGACGGTGGCCAGGAGCAGACCCGGGGCTTTGATGACATTCACCGTACCTTGCGCCGCGATGCCTCCAACCAGGCCGCCGACGCAGTATTGACCCTGATCGGCGCCAAACCATGAGTAACGTGAAATTGCAGATGGGCCTGGACTTCAATCTGGTGGCTGAAGTTGAAGAACTGGTGGCCGGTGTTGATGAGGTCGGTCGTGGTCCGTTGTGCGGCGCAGTGGTGACGGCAGCGGTGATTCTCGATCCAAACCGGCCCATTCTGGGCCTCAACGACTCCAAGAAGCTCACCGAAGCCCGTCGCGAAAAGCTCTACGACGAAATCTGTGAGAAAGCCCTGAGCTGGTGCATTGCACGGGCTGAAGTGGAAGAGATCGACGAGCTGAATATCCTGCACGCCACCATGCTTGCGATGCAGCGTGCCGTGGAAGGCCTGCACATCACCCCGAAACTGGCGATGATCGATGGCAATCGGTGCCCGAAGCTGTCTATGCGCGCCGAAGCAGTCGTTCAGGGGGACGGCAAGGTGCCGGCCATTGCGGCGGCATCGATTCTGGCCAAGGTCAGCCGTGATCGGGAAATGAGCGCCTTTGAATTGATTTACCCGGGCTACGGCATCGGCGGCCACAAGGGCTACCCGACACCCGTTCATCTGGAAGCGCTGGCGCGCCTTGGGCCAACGCCGATCCATCGGCGCTCGTTCGCGCCGGTGCGACTGGCTTATGAAGCCCGTGAGGGTTTGATCGTAAGTCATCAGACTGCGGTCTCTTGATGCAGGCTTTTGTGGCAAGGCAATCATGCTGATGTTTTACCCAAGGCTCGGTACAATCCGGGCCTTGTTGTTTTCATGACTTAACGCAGGATCACTATGCCGGCTTCATTCGTTCATCTACGCCTGCACACTGAATACTCCCTGGTCGATGGCCTGGTGCGGATCAAGCCACTGGTCAAGACCCTGGTGGGCATGAACATGCCTGCTGTGGCGGTCACCGACCAGAACAACATGTGTTCGCTGGTCAAGTTCTACAAAAATGCCATGGGCGCCGGGATCAAGCCGATCTGCGGGGCCGACCTGTGGCTGTCGAACAAAGACCCGGACGCGCCGCTGAGCCGCATCAGCCTGCTGGTGATGAACGCCGTGGGTTACCGCAACCTCACCGAGTTGATCTCCCGCGGTTTTATCGATGGCCAGCGCAACGGCTCGATCATCATCGAGCGCGAATGGGTAGCTGAGGCCAATGAAGGTTTGATCATGCTGTCGGCGGCCAAGGAAGGTGAAATCGGCCTGGCCCTGCTCAGTGGCAATCCAGAAGAAGCCGAAGTACTGGCCCGCGATTGGATGGCGGTGTTCCCGGACCGCTTCTACATTGAAGTGCAACGCACCAATCGCCCCAACGACGAAGAACACCTGCATGCCGCCGTGGCCCTGGCCGACCGGATCGGCGCGCCGCTGGTGGCGACCAACGACGTGCGCTTCATCAAGCAGGAAGATTTCGAGGCCCACGAAACCCGCGTCTGCATCGGTGAAGGCCGGGCGCTCGATGATCCGCGTCGTCCGAAAAACTACAGCGATCAGCAGTACCTCAAAAGCGCCGAGGAAATGGCCGAGTTGTTCAGCGACCTGCCCGAGGCGCTGGAAAACACGGTCGAGATTGCCAAGCGCTGCAACATCGAAGTGAAGCTGGGCAAGCACTTCCTGCCCAACTTCCCGATCCCCGATGGCATGACCATCGACGAGTATTTCCGCAAGGTGTCCTTCGATGGCCTGGATGAGCGCCTCAGCGTTCTCTTGCCCAAGGACACCACCGAAGATTACGAGGCCAAGCGCCAGGTCTATGTCGACCGGTTGAATTTCGAGCTGGATATCATCATCCAGATGGGCTTCCCCGGTTACTTCCTGATCGTGATGGACTTTATCCAGTGGGCCAAGAGCAACGGCGTGCCGGTGGGGCCAGGCCGGGGGTCGGGTGCAGGCTCCCTGGTGGCTTACGTGCAGAAGATCACCGACCTCGACCCGCTGGAATATGACCTGCTGTTCGAACGTTTCCTCAACCCGGAACGGGTGTCCATGCCCGACTTCGACGTCGACTTCTGCATGGACGGTCGCGACCGGGTGATTGATTACGTGGCCGAGAAATACGGCCGCAACGCGGTGAGCCAGATCATCACCTTCGGTTCCATGGCCGCCAAGGCTGTGGTGCGTGACGTGGCGCGGGTGCAGGGCAAGTCCTACGGTTTGGCGGATCGTCTGTCGAAGATGATCCCGTTCGAAGTCGGCATGACCCTGGAAAAAGCCTACGAGCAGGAAGAAATCCTGCGGGACTTCATCAAGGTCGATGAAGAAGCCGCGGAAATCTGGGAGATGGCCCGCAAGCTTGAGGGCGTGGTGCGTAACGTCGGCAAGCACGCCGGGGGCGTGGTGATCGCGCCGACCAAGCTGACTGACTTCTCGCCGATCTATTGCGATGAAGAGGGCGACGGCCTGGTGACCCAGTTCGACAAGGATGACGTCGAGGCGGCGGGCCTGGTGAAGTTCGACTTCCTTGGTCTGCGGACCCTGACGATCATCGACTGGGCGCTGAAAACCATCAACCGTGATCGAGCCAAGGTCGGCGATGCGCCGCTGGACATCGCGTTTATTCCGCTGGATGACAAACCGACCTACAGCTTGTTGCAAAAAGCCGAAACCACGGCAGTGTTCCAGCTTGAATCCCGGGGCATGAAGGAGCTGATCAAAAAGCTCAAGCCCGACTGCCTCGAAGACCTGATCGCACTGGTGGCCCTGTTCCGTCCGGGCCCGCTGCAATCGGGCATGGTGGATGACTTTATCAACCGTAAGCACGGGCGCGCCGAGCTGGCGTACCCGCACCCGGATTATCAGTACGACGGCCTCAAGCCGGTCCTGGCACCGACCTACGGCATCATCCTGTACCAGGAACAGGTGATGCAGATTGCCCAGGTAATGGCCGGTTACACCCTCGGCGGCGCGGACATGCTGCGTCGGGCGATGGGTAAGAAAAAGCCCGAGGAAATGGCCAAGCAGCGCGGCGGTTTCATTGAGGGTTGTGCGAACAACGGCATTGATGCGGACCTGGCCGGTAACATCTTCGACCTGGTGGAAAAATTCGCCGGTTACGGCTTCAACAAATCCCACTCGGCCGCCTATGGTCTGGTGTCGTACCAGACCGCGTGGCTGAAGGCCCACTACCCGGCGCCATTCATGGCCGCGGTACTGTCGGCGGATATGCACAACACCGACAAGGTCGTGACCTTGATCGAAGAAGTGCGGACCATGAAGTTGCGCCTCGACGCGCCGGACGTGAACGCTTCGGAGTTCAAGTTCACGGTGAACGACGAAGGCCGCATCATTTATGGACTGGGGGCGATCAAGGGCGTGGGTGAAGGACCGGTGGAAGCCATCACCGAAGCCCGTCAGGACGGACCGTTCAAGGACCTGTTCGATTTTTGCGCCCGGGTCGATCTCAAACGCATCAACAAACGTACCCTCGACGGTTTGATCCGCAGCGGTGCATTGGACCGTCTGGGCCCGTACTTCCAGGATGAACCCAAGGCCTACCAGGCCAATATCGACCGCAACCGCGCGGTGCTGCTGGCGGCCATGGAAGAAGCGATCAAGGCCGCCGAGCAAACCGCCCGGACCCATGACAGTGGTCACGCCGACCTGTTTGGCGGGTTGTTTGTCGAGGAAGATGCCGATGTCTACGGCAATCACCGCAAGGCCAAGGAGCTGACGCTCAAGGAGCGTCTCAAGGGTGAGAAAGACACCTTGGGCCTGTACCTCACGGGTCACCCGATCGACGAGTACGAAGGCGAGATCCGCCGGTTCGCCCGCCAGCGCATCATTGATCTGAAGCCGGCGCGTGACACGCAGACCGTCGCCGGTATGATCATTGCCCTGCGGGTAATGAAAAACAAAAAGGGCGACAAGATGGGCTTTATCACCCTCGACGACCGCTCCGGGCGCATCGAGGCGTCGTTGTTTGCCGATGCGTTCCATTCGGCCCAGTCGCTGTTGCAGACTGACGCGATGGTTGTGGTGGAAGGCGAAGTCAGCAACGACGATTTTTCCGGTGGCCTGCGGCTGCGGGTCAAACGGGTGATGAGCATGGAAGATGCCCGGACCAACCTGGCCGAGAGCCTGCGCCTGAAATTGCAGACCCAGGATCTCAAGGGCGATCAGCTACGCTGGCTGGGGGAGTTGTTCAAGCGCCATCGCGGTGCTTGCCCGATTACCATGGAGTACGTGCGCCCCGACGCCAAGGCTGTGCTGCAGTTCGGCGAAGGCTGGCGGATCGATCCGGCGGATGCGTTGATTCAAGCCTTGCGTGACCAGTTCGGCAAAGACAACGTCTTCCTCCAATACCGTTGACGGCCAGGTGCCACTCCTGAACCTTGGAGCGGCCCTGATCTCGACCCGAATTTTTAATCTCGACCTGAACGCGCCTCTCCCTTAAGGTAGGGCGCGAATAGACAACCGGCCGGCCCAAGCTCTCTTGGACGTCGACCCAAGACGGACGCCTATGAACCCGAATTTTCTAGATTTCGAACAGCCGATCGCCGACCTGCAAGCCAAGATCGAAGAGTTGCGCTTGGTCGGTAATGACAATTCGCTGAATATCGGCGATGAAATCTCTCGTCTGCAGGACAAAAGCCGCACGCTGACCGAAGACATCTTTGGCAAGCTGACCAGCTGGCAGATCGCCCGCCTGGCGCGTCATCCGCGTCGTCCCTACACCCTGGACTATATCGAGCACATCTTCACTGAGTTCGATGAGCTGCACGGCGATCGGCATTTCTCCGACGACGCCGCGATCGTGGGTGGCGTCGCCCGTCTGGACGACCAGCCAGTGATGGTCATCGGCCATCAGAAAGGCCGCGAAGTCCGCGAAAAGGTGCGCCGCAACTTCGGCATGCCGCGTCCGGAAGGCTATCGCAAGGCGTGCCGCCTGATGGAAATGGCCGAGCGCTTCAAGATGCCGATCCTGACCTTCATCGATACGCCGGGCGCTTATCCGGGCATCGACGCCGAAGAGCGTAACCAGAGCGAAGCGATCGCCTGGAACTTGCGCGTAATGGCGCGACTGAAAACCCCGATCATCGCCACCGTGATCGGCGAAGGTGGTTCCGGCGGTGCGCTGGCCATTGGTGTCTGCGATCAGCTGAACATGCTGCAATACTCCACCTACGCGGTGATCTCGCCGGAAGGCTGCGCCTCGATCCTGTGGAAAACCGCCGAGAAGGCGCCGGATGCCGCCGAAGCCATGGGCATCACCGCTGAGCGTCTCAAAGGCCTGGGTATCGTGGATAAAGTGATCAGCGAGCCTGTAGGCGGCGCTCATCGTGATCCGGCCGCGGCTGCGGCGCTGATTCGTGCCGAGCTGAGTTCGCAACTGTCGATGCTCAAGAAGTTCGACAACGAGGCGCTGCTGGCCCGTCGCTATGAGCGGCTGATGAGCTACGGTCTCTGATCCGACCGCAATGCCCATGTGGGAGCGAGCCTGCTCGCGATACGGTTTAACATTCAACAAATGAGTTGACTGATATACCGCCATCGCGAGCAGGCTCGCTCCCACAGTTGTTTGTGCCAAGGCTGACTCCTATGAACCCAAGCGCGGATCTGCCAACCCGGCTCCTCACACAGCTATCCCCCTGGCGCAACGCCGTCACCTGGCGCATCGCCTTCTCCGGTGGCCTCGATTCCACCGTCCTGCTGCACCTGCTCGCGTCTCTCTCCAAAAATGAAGCCCTGCCACCGTTACGTGCTGTCCACGTCCATCATGGCCTTCAGGCTGTGGCCGATGCATGGCCGGACCATTGTCGCTCGGTCTGCAAGGCCCTTGGGGTGCCGCTGGAAGTAGTGAACGTGCAAGTCCCGGCCGGTGCCAGCGTCGAGCGTGCCGCCCGGGAGGCGCGCTATGCTGCCTTCGTGGCGCTGCTCCACAGCAATGAAGTGCTACTCACCGGTCAACATCGCGACGATCAGGCTGAAACCCTGTTGTTTCGTTTGTTGCGTGGGGCAGGGGTGAGGGGCTTGTCGGCGATGCCTCGGCAGCGTCCTCTGGGCCAGGGGTACTTGCTGCGACCCTTGCTCGATGTGTCCCGGGCGGAGCTGGAAGCCTACGCGACGCAACAGGGCTTGAACTGGATCGAAGACCCTTCCAACGACGATCACCGGTACGCGCGCAATTTCCTGCGCCAGCGAATTTTCCCGGTATTGACCGAGCAGTGGCCCCAAGCCTCGACGACCTTCGCCCGCAGCGCTGCGCACCTGAGTGAGGCGCAAGGCTTGCTGGATGACCTGGCGCGAATCGATCTGGATCGAGCCATCACGCCCTGCGCGTTCGACTGGCTTGGGTTGCGGTCGCTTGAGTTGGCCCCGTTGCGAGCCTTGTCGCCGGCCCGTCAGCGTAATGCGTTGAGTCATTGGCTGGTTTCAATGACAACGCTGCCCGACAGTGATCATTGGTCTGGCTGGGACTCGTTGCGCGATGCAGCGGACGATGCCCGGCCGATCTGGCGGCTGGCCGGTGGCGAACTGCACCGCACCGGCGGACGCGTCTGGTGGTTATCCGACCGCTGGCTGCGACCGGCCGCAGGCCCCGTAGAATGGACGCTGACTGCTCAAGCATTGACCCTGCCAGACAACGGCACGGTGACCCTCGACGGTAAAATGCCCGACGGACCGCTCTGCGTCCGCTATCGTCAGGGAGGTGAAGCCATGATGTTGCCCGGCCGTGGCCACCGGGACCTCAAGCGTTTGCTCAACGAAAGAGGCGTGCCGGCGTTTGCGCGCGGTCGATTGCCACTGCTGTATCGGGACGAGCAATTGCTGGCGGTGGCGAACCTGCCAGGACTCGACAGCGGCATTGATGGCAACTGGCAACTGATCTGGCAGCCATGAAACCAAGATCTGGGTTTGAGCTGAAAGGGGCTTTCCGGTAGACTACGCTCCCTTCTTGATACAACTTCTGTGGATTCGCCTGAATTGCAGGAGTTGCCGATTACCAAGCAGTCTTTGCTGGGCGATTCCAAAAAATGTGTAGCGAGCAACGTACCGGTGATTTCACTTCCGGTCTGTCCCAACGCGGCGGTTTTTTTGAAAGGTGCACTGTGATTAATGCAGGTGATCGGGGGCTTCGGCCTTCCTTCGCTTTCCCCGGCGGCTCGGACCGCTTTAACGCAGACTTCTAGGGTTTTTCATGACGCGCTACATATTCGTCACGGGCGGTGTTGTTTCTTCATTGGGGAAAGGCATTGCCTCGGCTTCATTGGCGGCCATCCTGGAGGCGCGGGGACTTAAGGTCACCATGCTCAAGCTGGACCCGTACATCAACGTCGACCCGGGCACCATGAGCCCGTTCCAGCACGGTGAAGTGTTCGTCACCCACGACGGCGCCGAGACCGACCTGGACCTGGGCCATTACGAGCGGTTCATCCGCACGACCATGACCCAGAACAACAACTTCACCACCGGCCGTGTCTACGAACACGTGCTGCGCAAAGAACGCCGTGGTGATTACCTGGGGGCGACCATCCAGGTCATCCCGCACATCACCGACGAAATCAAGCGCCGCATCATCAAGGGTGCCGGCGACGCCGACGTGGCGATGGTCGAAATCGGCGGCACTGTGGGTGACATCGAGTCCCAGCCGTTCCTCGAAGCCATCCGCCAGTTGCGTTTCGAAATCGGCGCCAAGCGCGCGATGCTGATGCACCTGACCCTGGTTCCGTACATCGCCACCGCTGGCGAAACCAAGACCAAGCCCACCCAGCACTCGGTCAAGGAACTGCGTTCCATCGGCCTGCAGCCGGATGTGCTGATCTGCCGCTCCGATCATCCGATCGATATTTCTTCGCGGCGCAAGATCGCCCAGTTCACCAACGTTGAAGAGCGTGCGGTGATCGGCCTGGAAGACGCTGACACCATCTACAAGATCCCGGGCATCCTGCACTCCCAGGGCCTGGACGATTTCGTCGTCGAGCGTTTCGGCCTGCAGTGCGCCAGCGCCGACCTGTCCGAATGGGAAGCGGTGGTCGATGCCAAGCTCAACCCGGAACACGAAGTCACCATCGCCATGGTCGGCAAGTACATGGAGCTGCTGGATGCCTACAAGTCGCTGATCGAGGCGATGAGTCACGCCGGTATCAGCAACCGTACCAAGGTCAACCTGCGCTATATCGACTCTGAAGACATCGAGAACCAGGGCACCGGTCTGCTCGAAGGCGCCGATGCGATCCTCGTGCCGGGCGGCTTTGGCTTGCGGGGCGTGGAAGGCAAGATCACCGCTGTTCAATACGCTCGCGAAAACAAGGTGCCTTACCTGGGCATCTGCCTGGGCATGCAAGTGGCGGTCATTGAGTTCGCCCGTAACGTGATGGGCTGGAAGGACGCCAACTCCACCGAATTCGATCGCGCCAGCGGTCACCCGGTCGTGGGCCTGATCACCGAGTGGGAAGATGCCACCGGCGCCGTGGAAGTACGCACCGAAGCCTCCGACCTGGGCGGCACCATGCGTCTCGGTGCCCAGGAATGCCTGCTTGAAGCCGGCTCCAAGGTGCACGATTGCTACGCCAAGGATGTGATCGTCGAGCGTCACCGCCATCGCTACGAAGTGAACAACAACCTGCTGCCGCAACTGATCGAAGCCGGCCTGAAAATCTCCGGTCGTTCCGGTGACGGCGCGCTGGTGGAGGTGGTCGAAGCCCCGGATCATCCATGGTTCGTTGCTTGCCAGTTCCACCCCGAGTTCACCTCGACGCCTCGGGACGGCCACCCGCTGTTCAGTGGTTTCGTGAAAGCCGCTTTGGCTCAACACCAGAAGAAGGCATAAAACGATGGCCCAGAAGATCATTCGCGTCGGCGACATCGAGATTGCCAACGACAAGCCCATGGTGCTGTTCGGCGGCATGAACGTACTGGAAAGCCGCGACATGGCGATGCAGGTCTGCGAGGAGTACGTGAAGGTCACCCAGAAGCTGGGCATCCCTTATGTCTTCAAGGCCAGTTTCGACAAGGCCAATCGCTCGTCCGTGACCTCTTACCGTGGCCCGGGCCTGGAAGAGGGCATGCGCATCTTCCAGGACATCAAGCAAGCCTTCGGCGTGCCGATCATCACCGACGTCCACGAGCCTGCCCAGGCCGCAGTGGTCGCTGAGGTCTGCGACATCATCCAGCTGCCGGCCTTCCTGTCGCGCCAGACCGACCTGGTGGTCGCGATGGCCAAGACCGGTGCGGTGATCAACATCAAGAAAGCCCAGTTCCTCGCGCCCCAGGAGATGAAACACATCCTGAGCAAATGCGAAGAGGCCGGCAATGACCAGTTGATCCTCTGCGAGCGTGGTTCGAGCTTCGGCTACAACAACCTGGTGGTGGACATGCTTGGTTTCGGCATCATGAAGCAGTTCGAATACCCGGTGTTCTTCGACGTGACCCACGCGCTGCAAATGCCCGGTGGTCGTTCCGATTCCGCTGGGGGGCGTCGCGCCCAGGTCACCGACCTGGCCAAGGCCGGCATGAGCCAGTCCCTGGCAGGTCTGTTCCTCGAGGCCCACCCGGACCCGGACAATGCCAAGTGTGACGGCCCTTGTGCCTTGCGCTTGAACAAGCTGGAACCCTTCTTGTCTCAGCTCAAGGCGTTGGACGAACTGGTCAAGAGTTTTCCGACGATAGAAACCGCGTAACGCGGTTTTCTCCGGTAAAGTACCGCTCGATTATCGCTCTGGCCCGCTGGCCGCACTGCTTTTGTGGGAGCATGGCTTGCCAGCGATGACGTCCTTCGGGACCGTCGTCGGCAAGCCTTACTGTTACAGCGTTTCGTCAACTTTGGAGTGTTTACAACAATGGCAAAAATCGTCGACATCAAAGGTCGTGAAGTTCTCGACTCCCGTGGCAACCCCACTGTTGAAGCGGACGTGCTTCTCGACAACGGTATCATCGGCAGCGCCTGCGCGCCGTCCGGTGCTTCCACTGGCTCGCGCGAAGCGCTGGAGCTGCGTGATGGCGACAAGAGCCGTTACCTGGGCAAGGGCGTGCTCAAAGCCGTCGCCAACATCAACGGTCCGATCCGTGACCTGTTGCTGGGCAAGGATCCTGCCGACCAGAAAGCCCTCGATCACGCGATGATCAAGCTCGACGGTACCGAAAACAAAGCCACCCTGGGCGCTAACGCGATCCTCGCCGTGTCCCTGGCCGCTGCCAAGGCTGCCGCCCAGGACCAGGACCTGCCGCTGTACGCACACATCGCCAACCTCAACGGTACCCCGGGTGTCTACTCGATGCCGGTGCCGATGATGAACATCATCAACGGTGGCGAGCACGCCGATAACAACGTCGACATCCAGGAATTCATGGTCCAGCCGGTGGGCGCCAAGTCCTTCTCCGAAGGCCTGCGCATGGGCACCGAGATTTTCCATCACCTCAAGGCTGTGCTGAAGGCCCGTGGCCTGAGCACCGCCGTTGGCGACGAAGGCGGTTTCGCACCGAACCTGGCGTCCAACGAAGACGCACTGAAAGTGATCTCCGAAGCCGTGGCCAACGCCGGTTACAAATTGGGCACCGACGTGACCCTGGCCCTGGACTGCGCGGCCAGTGAGTTCTTCGAAGACGGCAAGTACAACCTGTCCGGTGAAGGCCAGGTGTTCACCGCCGAAGGTTTTGCCGATTACCTCAAGGGCCTGACCGAGCGCTACCCGATCATCTCCATCGAAGATGGCCTGGACGAGTCCGACTGGGCCGGCTGGAAAATCCTCACCGACAAGATCGGCGAAAAAACCCAGCTGGTAGGCGACGACCTGTTCGTCACCAACACCAAGATCCTGAAAGAAGGCATCGATAAGAAGATCGCCAACTCGATCCTGATCAAGTTCAACCAGATCGGCACCCTGACCGAAACCCTGGAAGCCATCCAGATGGCCAAGGCCGCCGGCTACACTGCCGTGATCTCCCACCGCTCCGGCGAAACCGAAGATTCGACCATTGCCGACCTGGCCGTGGGCACTGCGGCAGGCCAGATCAAGACCGGTTCGCTGTGCCGTTCCGATCGCGTCTCCAAGTACAACCAACTGCTGCGTATTGAAGAGCAGTTGAACGGCAAGGCCAAGTACAACGGTCGTGCCGAGTTTCGCGGTTAAGCGGTAGATGGTAAAAAGACACCGGATGATGTCAAAAAAGTCGCAATAGCGGCGGTTTTGCCTCTAATCTGATGCCTTATCAAGCACAAGCCTGGTTTTTCCAGGCTTCGTGCTATCAGACGCTTCAAAGTGTGGCATGGCTGTCTTTTTCACTGGAAACCTGAGATTCGATGCGCAGTCCCAATTGGTTGTTTCTTGTCTTGCTCCTGTTGCTGGCTGGCCTGCAGTACCGCCTTTGGGTGGGTAATGGCAGCCTGGCGCAAGTGGCGGACCTGACTCAGCAGATTGCCGAACAGCATGCCGAAAACGAGGCGTTGCTGGAGCGTAACCGGGTGATGGACGCCGAAGTCAGTGAACTGAAAAAAGGCATGGAGACTGTTGAAGAGCGGGCTCGCCATGAACTGGGCATGGTTAAAGAGGGCGAAACCCTCTACCAGTTGGCCCAATGAGTATCCGTTTGCCGGCCTTCTGGGCCGTGATTCCTGCCGCGGGCGTTGGCGCCCGTATGGCTGCGGACCGTCCCAAGCAATACCTGCAACTGGGCGGACGCACAATTCTCGAACACAGCCTTGGCTGTTTCCTCGATCATCCGACCGTAAAAGGCGTGGTGGTCAGTGTTGCACACGATGACCCTTATTGGCCGACCCTGGCCTGCGCCAGCGATACACGCATCCAGCGCGTGGACGGTGGCGAACAACGTTCGGATTCGGTGCTCAATGCCTTGCTGCATCTTCACGGACAGGGTGCCGATGATCACGACTGGGTCTTGGTGCACGACGCCGCCCGGCCCAACCTGGCCCGGGACGATCTGGACACATTGCTCAGGGAACTGGCGAATGATCCGGTCGGCGGCCTCCTGGCTGTGCCGGCGCGTGACACCCTCAAACGAGTCGACAAGCACGGCCGTGTAGTGGAAACCGTTGACCGCAGCGTCATCTGGCAAGCCTACACGCCGCAAATGTTTCGTCTCGGAGCCCTGCACCGGGCCCTGGCTGACAGCCTGGTGGCCGATGCCATGATTACCGACGAAGCGTCCGCCATGGAATGGGCAGGTCAAGCGCCACGCCTGATCGAAGGGCGGGCCGATAACCTCAAGGTCACACGCCCTGAAGATCTGGAGTGGTTGCGCCAGCGTTGGGCGAATCGCCATTAAGTGGAATCGCCATCGCGAGCAGGCTCGCTCCCACAAGGCACTTTGGCTGTACACAAAATTTGTAGCCGCTGAAGATCCAGTGTGGGAGCGAGCCTGCTCGCGATAGCAATCGCTCAGATAACATAAAAACCAGTGTTACCCCCGATACTCCGGCCGCTGCGCCAACCCCTCCTTCAAGTAATCCACCAACTTGCGCACCTTCGGCGACAAATGCCGTTGCTGCGGATACAACGCCCACACCGCTGTATTCGGCGGCTGGTGAGCCTCTAACAGCGATATCAACGCCCCGCTGTGCAAATGCTCCAACACGTAATAATCCGGCAACTGACACAATCCCACCCCTTGCAAAGCCGCATCCAGCACCGCCTGCCCGCTGTTACAACGCCAGTTTCCCTGCACTCGTTGGGAAAATTCCCGCCCGTTCTGCTCCAGTTGCCAGAGGTCGGAGCTGCCGATCAGGCAATTGTGGCGGCTCAATTCCGACAAGCTATGGGGGCGACCGTAGCGCTCCAGGTAGGACGCCGATGCGCACAGGTACATGCGCCGTGGCGCCAGGCGCGTGGCAACCAGGCGCGAGTCCTGCAAACGGCCCAGGCGAATCGCCAGGTCCAGGCCTTCGTGAACCAGATCGAGGGGGCGGTTGCTCAGTTCGATGTCCACCCGCAATTGCGGATAAAGCGTCATGAACCGTGTCACCAGCGGCACAATGAACCGCTCGCCGTAGGCCACGGCACAGGTCATGCGCAACATGCCTTTGGGTTCGCTGGTGAGGTCGCCCACCGCCCGCAGTGCTTCTTCGCGTCCGTCCTGTAGGCGCTGGCAATGCTGCAAGAACGTCTGGCCGGCCTCGGTCAGAGTGACCCGGCGGGTACTGCGATACAGCAGTCGTGTCTGCAGACGCTCTTCAAGCCGTACGATTTGTCGACTGATGTGGGAAGACGAAACCCCCAGGCGTTCGGCGGCGGCGGTGAATTGGCTGCATTCGGCCACGGCGACGAATTCGTCAATGCCCTCCCAGCGGTTATCGGACATGAATGATTATCCCTGTGCAGCAATAATGTTTTGCTTTTGGTTGGATTATTCATCGTCCGGTGAGGGATTACACTCCCTGTCTTGTTTTTATTTGCTGGAGACTCCCCATGATCAAGTCACGCGCGGCCGTTGCCTTCGAGGCCAAGAAACCCCTGGAAATCGTTGAAGTCGACGTCGCCATGCCCAAGGCGGGCGAAGTGTTGCTGCGCGTGGTGGCCTCGGGTGTCTGCCACACCGATGCCTACACCTTGTCGGGCGCCGACCCGGAAGGGATCTTCCCGTCGATCCTCGGCCATGAAGGCGGCGCTATTGTCGAGGCCATCGGCGAAGGCGTGACGTCGGTGGCGGTGGGCGATCACGTCATTCCGCTGTACACGCCGGAATGCGGGCAGTGCAAGTTCTGTAAGTCGGGCAAGACCAACCTGTGTCAGGCGATTCGCGCCACCCAAGGCAAAGGCTTGATGCCAGATGGCACCTCGCGCTTTTCCTACAAGGGGGAGACGATTTTCCACTACATGGGGACCTCGACGTTCTCCGAATACACCGTATTGCCAGAAATTTCCGTGGCGAAAATCCCCAAAGAAAGCGCCGCTGGAAAAAGTCTGCCTGCTGGGTTGCGGCGTCACCACCGGTATCGGCGCGGTCCTCAACACCGCCAAGGTCAAGCCGGGTGACACCGTGGCGATCTTCGGCCTGGGCGGCATTGGCCTGTCGGCGGTGATTGGTGCGGTGAAAGCCAAGGCATCGCGCATCATTGCCATCGACATCAACCCGGCCAAGTTCGAAATCGCCAAGCAACTGGGCGCCACCGATTGCGTCAACCCAAAAGATTTCGACCGTCCGATCCAGGAAGTCATCGTCGACATGACGGACGGCGGCGTGGACTTTTCCTTCGAGTGCATCGGCAATGTGCAACTGATGCGTGCCGCGTTGGAATGCTGCCACAAGGGCTGGGGCGAGTCGGTGATCATCGGTGTGGCCGGGGCCGGCCAGGAAATCGCCACCCGTCCGTTCCAGTTGGTGACCGGGCGCGTCTGGCGCGGTTCGGCGTTTGGCGGCGTGCGCGGGCGCAGCGAATTGCCAAGCTACGTGGAAATGGCCGAGAAGGGCGAGATTCCGCTGGATACCTTCATCACCCACACCATGGGCCTGGAAGATATCAACAAGGCGTTCGACCTGATGCATGAAGGCAAGAGCATCCGTACCGTTATTCATTTCTGAGGTCGGTCATGAGTCTTGAAAACATTTCCTGCCAGAAAAGCTTCGGCGGCTGGCACAAGCGTTACCGGCATCGTTCCGAAGTGCTTGGTTGTGACATGGTGTTTGCCGTGTACCTGCCGCCCCAGGCCGAGCAGGGCGGCAAGTTGCCTGTGGTGTATTGGTTGTCCGGATTGACCTGCACCGACGAGAACTTCATGCAAAAGGCCGGCGCCCAGCGCATGGCTGCCGAACTGGGCCTGATTATTGTCACGCCGGACACCAGCCCGCGCGGCGCCGACGTGCCGGGCGATCCGGACGGTGCCTGGGACTTTGGCCTGGGTGCGGGGTTTTATCTGAACGCCACGCAGGAACCGTGGGCGCGGCACTATCGGATGCATGACTACGTGGTGCAGGAATTGCCGGCCTTGGTCGAAGCGCATTTCCCGGCCTCGGATAAGCGCGGCATCAGTGGTCACTCCATGGGTGGCCACGGCGCGCTGGTCTGCGCTTTGCGTAACCCAGGGCGTTACCGCTCGGTGTCGGCGTTTTCGCCGATCAACAATCCGATGGATTGCCCGTGGGGCCAGAAGGCGTTTTCTCGTTATCTGGGGGAAGACCGCTCGAAGTGGCGTGAGTGGGATGCCTGTGCATTGATCGCCGAAGCTGGCGAAAAGCTGCCGTTGCTGGTGGATCAGGGCGATCGCGATGATTTCCTGGCCAACCAGCTCAAGCCCGAAGCCTTGCAGCAAGCGGCCAAGGCTGCCGGTCATCCGTTGGAGCTGCGCCTGCAACCGGGCTACGACCACAGCTACTTCTTTATCGCCAGCTTCATTGAGGATCACTTGCAACATCATGCCCACGCTTTAGGGGGCTCTTAGTCTGTTTCCCCTTGGCGAGGGAGCTAATTGAGGGCGCTCCCCACGCTGAATGCAGGTAGAATCACGCCCTGACAAAAATCGGGGCGTTTTTTTATGCGTATTGGCCACGGCTACGATGTTCACCGTTTCGCTGAAGGCGACTTCATTACTCTGGGCGGCGTGCGTATTGCACACAGCTTCGGGCTGCTCGCGCATTCTGACGGTGACGTCCTGCTGCACGCCTTGAGCGACGCCTTGCTTGGCGCCGCCGCGCTGGGGGATATTGGCAGACATTTCCCCGACACCGACCCGCAGTTCAAGGGCGCCGACAGCCGGGTGCTGCTGCGCCACGTGGTCTCGCTGATCCACGCCAAGGGCTGGAAAGTCGGCAATGTCGATAACACCATCGTCGCCCAGGCGCCAAAAATGGCGCCACACATCGAAACGATGCGTCGGTTGATTGCCGAGGACCTGCAAGTTGAGCTGGACCAGGTCAACGTGAAAGCCACCACCACCGAGAAACTTGGTTTCGTCGGTCGCGAAGAAGGCATTGCCGTTCATAGCGTTGCCTTGTTGCTGCGCCCATGACCGAACTGGAACTATTAGGCCCCCGTGCCTACGGCGAGTCGCTGGGCAGCGCAGTACTCAAGGCCACTGCTGAAAATTTTCAGGTCGACGAAGTGCTCGACATCCCGCTCACGGGCGAAGGCGAGCACTTATGGATCTGGGTTGAAAAACGCGGTTTGAACACTGAAGAAGCGGCTCGGCGAATTGCCAAGGCCGCCGGCGTATCGTTGCGCACCGTCAGTTATGCCGGTCTCAAGGACCGCCAGGCGCTGACCCGCCAGTGGTTCAGCGTCCAGTTGCCGGGCAAGGCCGACCCGGACCTGTCGGCGGCGGAAAACGAAACGCTGAAGATCCTCAAGACCGGTCGCCATAAACGCAAGCTGCAACGCGGCGCGCACTCGGCCAATGGCTTTACTTTGCGCCTGACCCAGTTCAAGGGCGACCCAGCGGCGATCGATGCGCGTCTGCAACAGATCGCCCGGCTGGGCATTCCCAATTATTTCGGCGCCCAGCGCTTCGGGCATGACGGCGGTAACCTCGTCGATGCCCGCGCCTGGGCCGCGCGCAAGGCTTTGCCGGAACAGCGCAATGTGCGTTCGCGGCTGTTGTCCACCGCCCGCAGTTTTCTGTTCAACCGGGTGTTGGCGGCTCGGGTGGCCGATGGCACCTGGCAGCACGCGCAGGTGGGCGACTTGCTGGCCTTCACCGACAGCCGCAGTTTTTTCCCCGCCGGCGAGGCCGAGTGCAGTGACCCACGCCTAGCGATTCTCGACCTGCACCCCACCGGGCCGCAGTGGGGCGAGGGACCTTCGCCTGCCGCCGGCGCGGTCCATGATCTGGAGCAGGCCATCGCCGAGGCGGAGGCCGATCTGCGCGACTGGTTGATAAACGCGGGAATGAGTCACGAACGTCGCATCCTGCGACTGCCCATTGGCGGCCTGTCGTGGCATTATCCCTCGCCTGACATTCTGCAACTGGAATTCGTCCTGCCGGCCGGATGTTTCGCCACTGTCTTGGTGCGCGAACTCGTCGATCTGGTGCCGGTGGGGCAGACGGACAGCCCATGCGTATTCTGATTTCTAACGACGACGGGGTGACAGCACCCGGCCTTGCCGCGCTTTATGCTGCGCTGGCGGATTTTGCCGAATGTGTGGTCATCGCCCCGGACCAGGACAAAAGCGGCGCCAGCAGTTCGCTGACGCTCGACCGACCATTGCACCCGTGCTATCTGGATAATGGTTTCATCAGCCTCAACGGCACCCCGACCGACTGCGTGCACCTGGGCCTCAACGGCTTGCTGGAGCGCGAGCCGGACATGGTGGTTTCGGGCATCAACCTGGGGGCCAACCTGGGGGATGACGTGCTTTATTCCGGCACCGTGGCCGCCGCCCTTGAGGGCCGTTTCCTCGGGCATCCGTCGTTTGCCTTTTCGTTTGTTTCGCGGCAAGTCGATAATCTGCCTACCGCCGCCTACTTCGCTCGCAAGTTGGTCGAGGCCCATGGCGAGCTGGACCTGCCACCGCGCACGGTGCTGAACGTGAACATTCCGAACCTGCCACTGGATCACATCCGAGGCATCCAGCTCACTCGCCTGGGTCATCGTGCCCGCGCGGCCAAGCCCATGCAGGTGGTCGATCCCCGGGGCAAGGCCGGTTACTGGATCGCCGCCGCCGGTGATGCCGAGGATGGCGGGCCGGGCACCGATTTTCATGCAGTGATGCAAGGCTATGTCTCGATAACGCCGTTGCAGCTGGATCGGACCTTCAACGATGCTTTTCGAACGCTCGATGGCTGGCTGGAGGGGCTGCGCTGATGGCTCGCGAGCAAGACGATATACTGCGCCGCGGAATCGGCATGACCTCCCAGCGTACCCGGGAGCGCCTGATTCAACGGCTGTATGAAGAAGGCCTTTCCAACGCCCAGGTGCTGGAAGTGATTCGCCGTACCCCACGGCATTTGTTCGTCGATGAAGCCTTGGCCCATCGCGCCTACGAAGACACCGCATTGCCGATCGGCCACAACCAGACCATTTCCCAGCCTTATATGGTGGCCCGCATGAGCGAGTTGCTGCTGGAGGCGGGCCCGCTGGACAAGGTGCTGGAGATTGGCACCGGTTCGGGTTACCAGACGGCGGTGTTGTCGCAGCTGGTGGAGCGGGTATTTTCCGTGGAGCGGATCAAGGTGCTGCAGGATCGCGCCAAGGAACGCCTGGTGGAACTGAACCTGCGCAATGTGGTGTTTCGCTGGGGTGATGGCTGGGAAGGCTGGCCGGCCCTGGCACCTTATAACGGCATCATCGTGACCGCCGTTGCCACTGATGTGCCCCAGGCCTTGCTGGATCAACTGGCCCCCGGCGGCCGGCTGGTCATTCCGGTGGGGGCTGGTGAAGTCCAGCAGTTGATGCTGATCGTGCGCGAAGAACAGGGTTTTTCACGTCACGTGCTGGGGGCGGTTCGGTTTGTTCCGTTGCTTAACGGGCCATTGGCCTGAGCATTTATAAACAGACGCTGAATTCCGTGGCGTGGGTTGTGTCTTACACCGGCGCTGATCAATTAACCGTTGATTGGTTAAACGGATTGCAACGGCGTCGAGCAAACGTGTGCGGCAGCGCCTCGCGCTTCATTAATAGAGGTGGGGTTGCGGCCAGCTGTATTTGTAATACCGTTGCCTGCACAGGCAGTTTCCAATTTTTCAACCACCACAAAGGGAGCGGCGGGTGAGTCTCACAGTCATTGCGCAGCGTATGGGTATCACGAGCTTTCAGCGCCTGGTGACTGGCCTTGTCTTGAGTACCTTGCTGGTCGGTTGCTCCAGTACCCCGTCGGGTAACGTCCGGGTTGTCGATCGCACCAACGCAACGCCTCAACGTCCTACAGTAACGACCGGTCAGTATGTAGTCCGTCGCGGTGATACGCTGTTTTCCATCGCTTTTCGCTATGGCTGGGACTACAAAGCCCTCGCAGCGCGAAACAACATTCCTGCGCCCTATACGATTCATCCGGGTCAGAGAATTCGCTTTGATGGGCGCAGTGGTTCAACGCCTACCGCGGTGGTGACTCAGTCCGGTTCGACGGCTTCGTCGTCGAGTAGAACCACGGTGATTCAACGTCCGGTCGGTGCCGCAACGGCAACAGTACCGTCCGTCGCGAGCAAACCGACACCTGCTCCTACCCCCGCGCCAGGCCCCAGCCCGAGCGGCTGGGGATGGCCTTCTAATGGCGTTCTTATTGGAAAATTCTCTTCAAACGGTAGTTTGAATAAAGGAATTGATATCGCCGGGGATTTGGGACAGCCTGTTTTAGCCGCGTCTGATGGCACGGTTGTGTACGCCGGGAGTGGTTTAAGGGGCTACGGCGAACTCGTGATCATCAAACACAGCGATACCTACGTCAGTGCCTACGGTCACAACCGCAGGCTGTTGGTTCGGGAGGGGCAGCAGGTCAAGGTCGGGCAAAAAATTGCCGAAATGGGATCAACGGGAACGGACCGGGTGAAACTGCATTTTGAGATTCGCCGACAAGGTAAGCCAGTCGATCCGCTGCAATTCCTGCCACGTCGTTGATTTGATTGTCAGCCTGTTCCGTCACGTAGAGGGAACAGGCTCCAGCGTTGCCAAGGATAAAGGCGTCGCTTGAGCTTGAGGTCGAACTCACCAAAGGACTATAACAATGGCTCTCAGTAAAGAAGTGCCGGAGTTTGACATCGACGATGAGGTTCTCCTTATGGAGACCGGCATCGCTATGGATTCGATGTCGAATGATGAAGGGGCGACTCCACCTTCCGTTCGTGCCAAATCCAGACACTCCGCTTCGCTTAAACAACATAAGTACATCGATTACACACGGGCGCTGGACGCCACTCAGCTGTACCTCAACGAAATCGGCTTCTCGCCGCTGCTCTCCCCCGAGGAAGAAGTTCATTTTGCGCGTCTGTCGCAAAGTGGCGACCCGGCCGGGCGAAAACGCATGATTGAAAGCAACCTGCGCCTGGTGGTGAAAATCGCCCGACGCTACGTCAATCGTGGCCTATCGCTGCTGGACCTGATCGAAGAGGGTAACCTGGGGCTGATTCGCGCTGTCGAGAAATTCGACCCCGAGCGAGGCTTCCGTTTCTCGACCTACGCGACCTGGTGGATTCGTCAAACCATCGAACGGGCGATCATGAATCAGACCCGGACCATCCGGTTGCCGATCCATGTGGTCAAGGAGCTGAACGTCTACCTGCGGGCTGCCCGTGAACTCACCCAAAAGCTCGACCACGAACCCTCACCCGAAGAGATCGCCAACCTGCTGGAAAAACCGGTGGGCGAGGTCAAGCGCATGCTTGGGCTCAACGAGCGGGTTTCTTCGGTTGACGTCTCGCTGGGGCCGGACTCGGATAAGACCCTGCTGGACACGCTCACCGATGACCGACCTACCGACCCGTGCGAACTGCTCCAGGACGATGACTTGTCCCAGAGCATCGACCAGTGGCTCTCGGAGCTCACGGACAAGCAACGGGAAGTGGTGATTCGCCGCTTCGGCTTGCGCGGTCATGAAAGCAGCACCCTTGAAGATGTGGGCCTGGAAATTGGGCTGACCCGTGAGCGGGTCAGGCAGATTCAGGTCGAAGGCCTTAAACGTCTTCGGGAGATCCTGGAGAAGAACGGCCTGTCGAGCGAGTCGTTGTTCCAATAACGGGAACGCACGCGTAATAAGAAAAGCCCCGACTGGTTCGGGGCTTTTTCGTTTCTTTGGCGGCTGTTGCAGCGCTTACTCTGTTTGCCGGCTTGGCGTGTAAGCTTTTGCCTAGTGTTGCGTAAGCGTTTGGTTTCCCGTCGAAGGGATAGACGACTATAAAGGCCGTCGTATTTTTCGTATGTTGTTGATATATAGCTATATTTTTATGTATTTCAGTCCTGTGACGAGGCACGGCGACGGCGTTTGGCCAATTGCACTCGCTGGGGAAAATACTAATATCAGTCCTGTGTCGACGGACAGACACACCTGTCACGGACGATGGGGAAGGAAGGACATCGCAGGATGCGATTCATCAGGACGATGAAAAGGATCAAAGGGATTAGGGAAAAAATGTGGGCGGGTCAAACCGCCCCTTTTTTTTGCCTGCGATTTATTGAATCCGAGAAAACAAAAAGGCCCGCAAGGGGCCTTTTTCAACGAGCGCAGGGGTGATATCAGCGTTCGAGTTCTTTGAGCTTGTCTGGCTTGCCATCCCACTCATCGGCTTCTGGCAGCTTGTCTTTCTTTTCGGTGATATTTGGCCAGATGTCCGCCAGTTCGGCGTTCAGCTCGATGAAGTTCTCCATGCCGGCCGGCACTTCGTCTTCCGAGAAGATGGCAGTCGCCGGGCATTCCGGTTCACACAGGGCGCAATCGATGCACTCGTCCGGGTGAATGACCAGGAAGTTCGGCCCTTCGTAAAAGCAGTCCACCGGACAGACTTCTACGCAGTCGGTGTACTTGCACTTGATGCAGTTGTCGGTGACGACGAAGGTCATTTCTAATTCTCTCCTCAGGCGGCGGCAGCGGAACCCCTTCACGGTGGGCTCGCCAGGTTCGGGAGCGATAGTCTGCGGACCAGGCTAATAGTCCGCAGCATCCCAAACCGCGCGAGATTCTACCAGCTTGAACGCCAGTGCGTTAGATCCGTGTCTTCAATGAATAAAGCAATTCAAGTGCCCGACGTGGCGTCAGGTCGTCCAGATCCACTTTGGCCAGTTCATCAAGCACCGGATGCGGCAGGCTGGCGAACAGGTCGCTCTGCTGCGGAGCCGCCGGTTTGCCTTTGCTCGGACGCGGTGTTTCGTGGGGCAGGCTGGTGGTTTCCAGACGGCTCAGGTGCTCGCGCGCACGGCTGATCACTTCGCTGGGTACGCCGGCCAGTTGCGCTACCGCCAGGCCGTAGCTCTGGCTGGCCGGGCCGGGCAGTACATGGTGCAGGAACACGATGCGCTCGTTGTGCTCGGTGGCATTGAGATGCACGTTAGCCACCAGCGGCTGGCTTTCCGGCAGTACGGTGAGTTCGAAATAGTGGGTGGCAAACAGGGTGTACGCCCGCAGGTGCGCCAGCCGTTCGGCCGCTGCCCAAGCCAGGGACAGGCCGTCGAAGGTGCTGGTGCCGCGTCCGACCTCGTCCATCAGCACCAGGCTGCGTTCGGTGGCGTTGTGCAGGATGTTCGCGGTTTCGCTCATTTCCACCATGAAGGTCGAACGCCCGCCGGCCAGGTCATCGCTGGAACCGATGCGGGTAAAGATCCGGTCCACCAGGGACAATTCGCAACTGGCTGCCGGCACGAAACTGCCAATGTGGGCCAGCAGCACGATCAAGGCGGTCTGACGCATGTAGGTGGATTTACCGCCCATGTTCGGACCGGTGATCACCAGCATGCGGGTGTTGTCATCCAGGCTCAGGTCGTTGGCCACGAACGGCGTGGTCAATACCTGCTCAACCACCGGGTGACGACCCTGGGTGATGCGCATGCACGGCTCGCTGACAAACCGCGGGCAGTTGAGGTCCAGGTTCAGCGCGCGTTCGGCCAGGTTGCTCAGCACGTCCAGCTCCGCCAAGGCGCCGGCGGTGTCCTGCAGCGGCGGCAGTTGGCTGATCAAGTCTTCGAGCAGCGCCTCATAGAGCATCTTTTCCCGGGCCAGGGCACGGCTCTTGGCCGACAACGCCTTGTCTTCGAACGCCTTGAGTTCCGGGGTGATGAAACGCTCGGCGCCTTTGAGCGTCTGGCGACGAATGTAGTCAGCCGGCGCCTGTTCGGCCTGTTTGCTCGGCAATTCGATGAAGTAACCGTGGATACGGTTGTAACCGACCTTGAGGTTGGCCAGGCCGGTACGGGCTTTTTCCCGGGCTTCGAGGTCGATCAGGAACTGACCGGCGTTCTCGCTCAGCGATTGCAACTCGTCGAGTTCTGCGTCGTAGCCGGTTTTCAGCACGCCGCCGTCACGGATCACCGCCGGCGGGTTGTCGATAATGGCCTTTTCCAGCAGCGCAGCCAGCTCCGGGTAAGTGCTGGTGGTGCGCGCCAGTTGTTGCAGGTGCGGTGCTTCCAGGTCGGTCATCGCCACCTGAAGCTCGGGCAGGGCGCCGAGGGCATCGCGCAGGCGCGCTAGGTCACGGGGGCGGGCGTTGCGCAGGCCGATACGCGCCAGGATCCGCTCGATGTCCCCGATTTCCTTGAGCTGCGGTTGCAACTGCTCGAAGCGATAACGATCCAGCAGGCAGGTAATGGAGCTCTGACGCGCCAGCAGCACCGTCAGGTCTCGCAGCGGACGGTTCAGCCAACGGGTCAGCAGGCGGCTGCCCATGGCGGTCTGGCAGCGATCGACCACCGATTGCAGGGTGTTGTCGCGCCCGCCGGCCAGGTTGGTGTCCAGTTCCAGGTTGCGTCGGCTCGCACCGTCCAGCACCACGGTGTCATCCAGGCGCTCATGACGCAGGCTGCGCAAGTGGGGCAGGGCGGTGCGCTGGGTTTCCTTGGCGTAAGCCAGCAGGCAGCCGGCAGCGCCAATGGCCAGGGTCAGGTTTTCGCAACCGAAGCCTTTAAGGTCCTGAGTGGAGAACTGCTGGCAGAGACTTTTCAGCGCCGAGTCGCGCTCAAAGTCCCACGGCGCCCGGCGCCGAACGCCACGGCGTTTTTCCGCCGGCAGGTCTTTGGGCCAGTCATCCGGGATCAGCAGTTCCACCGGGTTGACCCGCTCCAGCTCCGCCAGCAGGTTTTCCCAGCCCTTGATCTCTAGCACCGAGAAATTGCCGCTGGTGATGTCCAGCACCGCCAGGCCGAACAGGCGCTCATCGCCCAGCACGGCGGCGATCAGGTTGTCCCGGCGTTCATCCAGCAAGGCTTCATCACTGACCGTACCCGGCGTGATGATCCGTACGACTTGGCGTTCCACCGGCCCTTTACTGGTGGCCGGGTCGCCGACCTGCTCGCAGATCACCACCGACTCGCCCAGCTTGACCAGCTTCGCCAGGTAACCTTCCGCCGCGTGGTAAGGAATCCCACACATCGGAATCGCCATGCCCGCCGATTGCCCACGCGCCGTCAGGGTGATGTCCAATAGCTTGGCGGCTTTCTTCGCGTCCTCGTAGAAGATCTCGTAGAAGTCGCCCATGCGGTAGAACATCAGCTGATCGGGGTGCTGATTCTTCAGGCGCCAGTATTGCTGCATCATTGGCGTGTGGCTGGAGAGGTCGTTTACGGCTGTATTCATGGGTGTCAGGGAGGCTCGTTGAAAGGTGTGGGGCAAAAGGAGGGGCATTGGCCCGGCTTTTCCGCGATGGGCGCAAGGTTAACATGGGCGGTCGGGGGGGACCCAGGGATGAGTGTTGTTGGGATCGTATGTATATCCGTTGCTGCGGTAACGGCTGCTTATGGTTCCGCCCTTACGGCGGCTCACTTTTGAGAAGCGCAAAAGTAAGCAAAACGCTTTTGCCCCACCACTTGGCACCTCGCCTAGGCTCGGTGTGCCCTCACTCCGGCATTGCTCCGTGGGCCCGCCGCGAAGGACCATCCATGGTCCAGCGCGGCTATCCCGGCATCCATGCCGGGATACCCACTACGCAATACCTGCGTTCGGCCATCGTGGTTAACGGGGCGCCGAGATCAACGTCCACCGCGAGGCGGCCTGACAGCCGGCCTGGTTCTTGGTGGGTTCGCGTTTCTCCTGTGGGAGCGAGCCTGCTCGCGAAGGCGGTCTGACAGCCGGCCTGGTGCTCTGGCTGTACGCCGATCCAATTGTGGGAGCGAGCTTGCTCGCGATGACGGCTGCCAATACAACTTAGTTGTGACAGGACTACAGCTATCGCGAGCAAGCTCGCTCCCACAGTGATTACTCGGGCTTCTCTTAGGTCTCGGCTTGCATCATGAATGCCTACCTCGGCTCAACCACATCCAGCGCCCGATTCGCCAGCAACTGCCCCAGTTCGATCATCTGCTGGACCCCTAGCGCGATATGCCGCCGCGAGCCCTTCAGGTCGAATGCCAGATCACTGACCATGGCGTTGGCCGAGGCCAGGGTTTCGCTGAGGTTGGCGAGCAGGCACTCGGCGTCGATGTTCGGAGCGATGACGTAAAGGGTATCGAGTGTGTCGGATGTTTCTTTGTCGGCTGGCGGCTTGAGGTAGTAGTCCAGAGCGCGGGTGGCGGCTTCGTCGAGTTTCTTGGCGTTGGCCGACTGGGGGCGGGAGGTGTGATTGTCTGGGGGATTCGGTGTGTTCTTCGGCATTCTATGGATCCTTGAAGTTGAGCCACCACTCACTCGCGACTAAACGAGGGGGGGGCAGCTGTACGCAGGTTAGTCGACCGGGGATCCAAGGAACCGGCGCGCCCGAGGGCGCCCTGCGCACAGCCACCATCAAGTGCAGGAATGGGGATACCTGACTGAATGGAGCAATGAGCACCTTGGAATACCGAGCGACTAAACCCGATCACTGATGGGCAGTGACGGGATCAAAAGTACTAATTGGATCCAAGGTGGACAAGCCGGCGGATTCTGGCGCAGTTGTAGGCAGAGGCGCAAGGCGACGTAGCCCGGCCTCGCAAATTTGAAGGACGCAGATCGGGCGGTTTCCCACGAGGTTGTAGGGGGTTTCCAAGCGCTGACAATAGCTGACACCAGCCCAGCGCGTTAGGGCCGTCTGCATCGGTGTTGAATGTGCCGCCGTCATCGCGAGCAGGCTCGCTCCCACAGTTTTACCGAGTCGTTCACAGACCTCGCATACACCCCAAATCCCCTGTGGGAGCGAGCCTGCTCGCGATAGCGCTGGGTCAGCTTGCATTGATGTTGGACGGAAACACTTCACCATCGATATGCACACTTATGCAAAACAGCATTTGTCTTCTGCAAAAAGAACCCGCATCATGCGCGTTATGCAAAAACGCAACGTTTCTACCGTATTAAGGGCACTGCTCGATCAGCACGGGATCTCCCCCACGGAGCTTCACCGTCGTACCGGCGTGCCTCAGTCAACCCTGTCGCGGATTCTCAGCGGCAAGATTGTCGACCCTTCGGATAAACACATCTCGAAGATCGCCGAATACTTTGCCGTGAGTACCGATCAGTTGCGCGGGCGCGCGGACATTGCGTCTGCCGGCCATCCGCGCCGCGACGAGCCGCATTCCGAACTCAAGGACATAAGCCTGTGGGATGACGACACTCCCGTCGAAGAAGACGAGGTGTCGGTCCCTTTTCTGCGTGAGGTTGAATTGGCTGCTGGATCAGGAAGATTCGTCATCGAGGAGAGCGAGCGCTCAAGCCTGCGCTTTGGCAAGCGCAGCCTGCGTCATAACGGCGTGCAGTTCGATCAGGCCAAATGCGTGACGGTACGCGGCAACAGCATGTTGCCGGTGCTGCGCGATGGCGCAACGGTCGGGGTGAACGCAGGCAAGTGCGGGATCGGCGACATCGTCGACGGCGACCTCTATGCCATCAACCACAACGGTCAACTGCGGGTGAAGCAGCTTTACCGTCTGCCCACCGGCATCCGTCTGCGCAGCTTCAACCGCGACGAGCATCCGGATGAGGACTACACCTTCCAGGACATGCAGGATGAGCAAATCGTCATCCTCGGCCACGTCTTCTGGTGGGGCATGTACGCCCGTTAACCCCTCCGCTGTCAGATAAAACCCGCCATCGTGCGGGTTTTTTTACGCCTGTGAAAATCCCCTGACCCCTGTGTTTGCTGGGCTTTATGCGTCTATGCATTCATCGCGCATAAATAAATGCATTTACGCATTGACTGTATATGCATCCATGCATATTCTGTGTCCAAGCCGCTCGACAAAGCGGCTGGCAACGAAGCTCTTTAGTTCCACCAACAGGCAGCGATGAACCGGCCTTAACGGTTCAGAGGGTTGGCAACTGACCCGGGTGTGCAGCGTAAAGCACCAGAAGCAGTTATCCGGCGGGCAGGGACCGCGGTCGGAAAAACAATTTGAATGGATCCGTACCGCGCCAGTCGCGCCGAAAGATCAACTTCCTTCTGGCCATCGGCCAGGGAAGGCGAAGGACCGCATTACTGAAAAGCCCGGTCAGTTGCCGGGCTTTTTGGAATGCCTACCTGAAGCAGGCAGATCGAAGAACGCCGCAGAGCCGGCAATAAATAAGGATATGAGCATGAAAAAATACGCACGGGTTGTGGACGGTAAAGTCGACAACATCTACGAAACCGTCAATCCGATCTCTGAGGAATTCCCAGCAGACCAACTTTGGATTGACGTTACCGGCAGTTCCAGCGCGGAGGTCGATTATGACTACATCGCAGTCAACACTGATGGGGTCTGGTCGTTTAACTCCGGTTTCCCTTGGCCACAGACTGCTCTTGCAGAGCAGATGCGTAATGAAAAAGCCAGGCGGCTCGACAGCATCATGACCCGCGTGGCGTCTTCGGGATTGCAATTCAAAGTCGATCTGGGCGTCGCTAGTGCTGCCGAGCAGGCTTACTTGATTGCCTTCAAGGAGTATTGCATCGCCTTCACTCAGGTCAACAAACAACCCGGTTTTCCACTGAGCATTGTTTGGCCAGAGCTGCCCTGAACGGAGTGTCTGTTTGAAAAGCTCGGTTCAGTGCCGGGTTTTTTGCATTGTCTTCCAAACACTCATCCATCACCCCCAGGAGGCGTGACATGACAAACGAGCAACAAGCGTTGCTGGACATGCCGATCTGGCTGGTCATTGTGCTCGCCTTGGTGGGTGGGGTGTCCGGCGAGATGTGGCGCGCCGACAAGGAGGGCGCCCGTGGCTGGCCGTTGCTGCGCCGCGTGGTTCTGCGCTCTGGTGCCTGCGTGGTCTGCGGGGTCTCGGCAACCATGCTGTTGTATGCCCTCGGCATGTCGATCTGGAGTGCTTGCGCCCTGGGTTGCCTGACTGCCATGGCCGGTGCCGATGTGGCCATCGGACTTTATGAACGATGGGTTGCCAAGCGGATTGGCGTCTGCGAAGTGCCACCGCGAGACCTTCCGCCCGACCAACGTTAAATCGACATTGCTGATCTGCGCGTTGCTCTACAAAAGGAGGCGATCAATGCCTGCCATCATCGAAAAACCGTCGCAGTTGTTCTCTGCCATTGCCCAGACGCTACGCGCCACTTATCCCACTTTGAAAATCGGCAGCCCCCAGGAGTTCGATGGCACCGACGACCAACCCTGGGTGCTGATTGCCCTCGAACGTGATGCGTCAGGCAACCGCGCCAACGACGGACGTATCGCCCATGTCCTGACGGTTTCCCTGCAAGTGGTCATGGCCGTTGCGGGATGGGAGGCGTGCGATCTCGCCGGTGAGCTGAAACATCTGGTGGTGGATAACCGCTGGGGGCTGTCGGGCGATCAATGTGATCTGCCCACGGAGATCGATGGCCTTGCATCCACGTTCACCCACGAAGCCCGGGCATACACCGCCTGGACCCTTTCCTTCACTCAAACCCTGTACCTCGGCCCGACGCTGCTGGAGGACCCGTTGGGCATCCCGAAATTTGCCCGGACCTGGGAAGTCTCGAACATCGATGACCCGGCTCAATACACCGCACTTGAGGGCTGACCCATGTTTGATGCGCTATTACGGATGCATCTGGGGCCGCTCATCGAGCGTCTGGCCGAGATGGAAACCGAGCTGGAAGACCTGCATCGGCGCGCCGACAGTTTCTGTCGCATCGGCGTTTGTCAGGAAGTCGACGCGGCCAGCAACACCTGCAAGGTCAGCCATGGCGAATTGCTGACCCCCGCGATCCGTTTTTTCAATCCCAGCGCTGGCGAACAGAGCGAGTCGCGGATTCCCTCCGTGGGCGAGCAGTGCTTGCTGCTGAACCATGGCGGCGGTGAGAGCGGTGGGCAGTCAGTGGCGTTGTTCGGTCTCAACGGCGGTCAATTCCCGCCCGTCTCCACACAGGCATCACTGACGCGCCGCCGCTATCAGGACGGCACGGAAAACGGCTACGACCACGCCAGCCATGTCCTGCACTGGCAAAACGGCCCGACGGCATTCACCGGTTCCCGTGAGTCCATCGACTTAAGCATTGGCCCGGCGAGGCTGGCGATGACGCCGCAGGCCATCGAATTGCAACTGGGCGCCGTCGGCATACGGCTCGACGCGTCCGGTGTGCACCTGAGCGGCCCGGTGGTGGATCACCAGGGGCGCGTCATCAGTACCGCATAAGAGATTTCCTCATGATTGGAATCGATCGAAATACCGGCGCCACGGTCGACGACTGGCTGCAGTTCGTGCAGCGCGCCACTCGTGCATTGACCACGCCGTTGGGCACTCGCCAGAAGCGCCCTCTGTATGGCTGCGCCCTCACGCAATTGCTCGGGCAGAACCTCGGCGATGACCTGCTGATCCTTGCCCAGAGCCACGCGGCCCAAGCGTTCTACAACCCGGACAACGGCATTGGAGACTTCGAGCCGCAGGTCATTGTCGCCAGCCGACAGGGTGCCGGTTTGTTGTTGCGCTTCGCCGGCACCTGGAAAAACCGCAAACAGACTTTCGAGGTGGTGACATGAGCATGTTGATACCCGGCCAGAACCAATTGGCCGAACCGGCAATCGTCACTGTCGAAGCGTTCGAAGACTTGCTCGCAGAGTTCAAGACCTTCGTGGTCGAGTACGTCGCCGCACGCTCTCCCGCCAGCGCGGCGAAGCTGGTGGACAGCCTCGAAAACGAAAGCGAATTGCTGACCCTGGCCCTGGAGGCGTTCTGCGTCCGCCTGCAAACCCACGAACGCAAATACAACGCCCGCATCAAGCAGATGCTGGCGTGGTGGGCCACGGGGACCAACCTCGATGCGCGCCTCGCGGACATGGGCCTCGAACGCCAGTTGCTCGATCCTGGCGACCCGGCAGCATTCCCGCCCATCCCTCCGGTTTACGAGAGCGATGATGACGCCCGCTTGCGCTATTACCTGGCGCCCCATGCCCCGGCGGCCGGCTCGCGCATGCAGTATCGGCGGGAGATTTTTACCCTGGGTGAACGGCCCGTCGTGAAGGTGGAAAACGCCTCGGCCGGTGTCGTGACGGTTACCTACACCTTCAACCCGGATGGCTATGCGGCGCAGGTCAAGGACGGCAATGGACGCCGCACCGCGTCGGGCGAAGTCACGGTCACGGTGCTGTCCCGGGAGGGAGATGGCACACCGTCCGAGACACTCCTTGAGGGTGTTCGTCAGCACTTCGCTCGTCCTGATGTGCGACCGGAGACGGATCACATCATCGTTCAGGCTGCGCAAATCAAACCCTACAAAATCCGCGTCGTGGCGAAGATCAATGCCGGCCCGGATTCGGGCTTGACCCAGGTTGCGGCACAACAGCAGCTGCAGGCGTACGCCGAGGCCTGTCATCACTTGGAGGGCCGGGTGGACCCGAGTTGGATCGACTACACGCTGCACAGCGCGGGGGCGGTTCAGCTGCAGATTCTCGAACCGCTCGAGCCGATTGTGACAACGGCTTTTCAAGCTCCGTACTGCACGGGTGTCGAGGTCGAGGTGGATACGTTATGAGTGACGACACACCTCGCCCAAGCCTGCTGCCGGCCAACAGTTCGCCGCTGGAAAGGGCGCTCGATCTGGGTTTCGCCCGGCTGCTCGAACGCATCGATCCACCGTTTCCCGAGTTGATGAATCCGGCAGCCACGCCTTTGGCGTTCCTGCCCTATCTCGCGGCGGATCGCGGGGTCAGTGAATGGAGTTCCTCAGCGCCCGAAGCTGAAAAGCGCCTGACGGTTGAACTGGCCTGGCCCACCGCACGGCAAGCCGGGACGCGAAAGGCGCTGGAAAACGCCGCCAAGGGTTTGCAACTGATGCCTGAGGTGCGCGCCTGGCATGAGCAAACGCCCCCCGGCCCACCCTATAGCTTTTCTGTCAGGGCGTTTACCGAACAGCCCTACAGCGAAGCCATCGACGCCCGTCTCGACCGCCGTCTGGCCGATGCCAAAAGCGAGCGCGACACCTTGACGGTCTCTGTCGGCTTGAGTGCGTTCGGCCGTCACGTCATCGGCGCCGCCACTCTTTGCGGCGAACTCACCACGGTTTATCCGATTGTCATCGAAGGGCTTGAAGCCTCGGGCCGGGCCTTCATTGCCGCCGCGCTCTACACCGTCGAAACCTCCACTATTTATCCACAGGGGTCCTAAATGGCCGACTACTACACCCTGCTCACCGATGCGGGGATCGCCTACGAAACCGCCTGCAAGGCGGCGGGCACACCGATCAAGCTGTCGCAGATTTCCGTCGGTGACGGCGGCGGCGAAGTTTACAACCCGGCCGCAACCGCCACGGCGCTCAAACGCGAAGTGTGGCGCGGGCCACTCAATGCGCTGTTCCAGGATGAGAAAAACCCGAGCTGGTTGCTCGCTGAAGTCACCATCCCGCCCGACGTGGGCGGCTGGTATGTGCGTGAGGCCGGGATCTGGACCGATACCGGGATTCTGTATGCGATCGTCAAATATCCGGAGTCGTTCAAGCCGGTGTTGGCGACGTCGGGTTCGGGGAAAGAGTTTTATATCCGGTCGATTTTCGAGACCAGTAATGCTGAGCTGGTGACGCTGCTGATTGATGACACGGTGGTCAAGGCGACGCGGGCTTGGGTTGCCAGCTACGTCGCTGATGAGCTGGCCAAGCTCGACAGGAAGCAGTCTGTACGGGTGGCGACGACGGCCAACATTGTTTTGAGTGGTGCGCAGGCGATTGATGGTATTGCCGTGGTTGCCGGGAATCGGGTGCTTGTTAAATCCCAGACCTTGGCGAAAGACAATGGCATCTACGTTGCCGCGAACGGCGCTTGGGTTCGGGCAAGGGATGCCGATGCGAACGCCGAGGTTACTTCGGGATTGATTGTCTCGGTGGAGGAGGGCACGACGCTTGCCAATACGATCTGGCAGTTGATAACGGATGGTGGGATTGTTCTGGGTACTACTGCGTTGGCGTTTCAGAACATCACTCAAGGGTTTGCGCCGATTAACTCTCCAGCTCTGGTAGACCCTACGGCAAACACGCCATCGATTTTCGATAGCAGCAAGTTGCTGGCCACTACCGAATTTGTAGAGCGCGCAAAAGGGAACTATCGAGGATTCCTTAACGCAACATCCAATACGACGCTGGTAGCTTCTACGGCGTTCGGTTCTATGGTGTCCTGCCTTGGGACGTTTAACATCACTCTACCTGCTGCCAACAGCGGCGGTGCAGGCGGAACAGTAAGCCTTCGAAACCGGGGGGCGGGTGTAGTAACCATTCTTTGCCCAGGGTCAGACAATATTAAGTCGGGCAGTCTTATTAAAACTACGATGGTTATGCCCGCGGGTTCCACGCTGGATCTTACTACTGACGGCACCAGTGGATGGTGGGCATCAGGTTCCGCCCAGATTGCAGATTCGACAGCCATTAACTCCCTAATTGGAAACTATTCGGGCGTCAAGATCATTACATCATCGACAGCGCTGACGGTAAACGATACAGGATGTCTAATTATCGGATCCGCTGGGTTAGCTGGTTTAGATGTCACGTTGCCAAAGTTGTCAACGACAACATCAGGCCAGTCAATCATTATTTCCGCAGGTGCAGGAAGTTTCAATTTACGAGCCTTTGCGGACGACCTGATATCTATCGGATTATCTGTTCTCTCCGTAGTCCCTATTGATGTTTTCGAAAGCATGATATTGGTTTCCCATGTTGGTGGATGGAGGGTGGTTTCGGGGACCGTATTGACTAAATATTCCAAGATGTTTACAGCAACGCTTGGATATGACTCCAGCCAGGCTTTACCCAGCGGGTGGCTATGTAAAACCGGGCACGGCTCAACCAATGGCACTGCTGGAGTAGCGTCGGTCACGTTTCCCGTCGCATTTCCTACTGCGTGCATGGCTGTGATAGCCAATTATGGCGGTGCCTCTTCAGCACAAAACCCTTCACTTTGTCAGGTCGGAAACCCTACCCGTACGGGTTTTACGGGATATCTCACGAGTGTGGTCAGCAATGCCGGTTCGGTGACAGCGGGTGGTTTTAATTGGGTGGCGATCGGGTACTAGGGGGAAAATATGTACGCTAAATGGATTGAAGAGGATGGTCGTTTTGCCTTCGAGCGCGTTGATAACGGAGGTATTGAGATTACAGATGATGAACACGCGGCGCTTTTTAAGTCGGACAGGGGATCTAAAGTCATCGTGCTTGGGCCTGATGGTCGTCCGGCCTTGCAGGATCCGCCGTTGCCCTCATTGGATGAGCTTGCGCTTGTTGAGCGTACGTGGAGAGACAAGCAGCTCGCAGTGACTGACGGCGCTGTTACACGCCATCGCGACGAAATAGAGGACGGTATCGTAACTACACTGACCTCCGATCAATACGGAGCCTTGCAGACCTACCGACGCGCCTTGCGCAATTGGCCGGAGACTGGCGAGTTTCCGCTGATCGACCATCGACCGCCAGCGCCCGATTGGCTGGCGATGCAACCCTAATAAACGCCCCGCACCGATGGGGCGTTTTCTTACCTGTCAAATACCCAACAGCCCCTTCCTCAAGGGGCTTTCTCATATCTGGAGAAACAGAAATGGCACTACGCCAAACCTACACCGTGCTCCTCCCATTCCCCACCGGCGGCGGCCATTGGTCAAGCGTCGGCCAGGAACTCGACCTGCTCGACGTCGAGGCCAATGCCTGGCACAGCGCCGGTCGTCTGCAACTGAAAAAAACCGGAGCCGTCGAGTCGGCTTCCACATCCACCCCGGCCAAAAAGGCCGCCCCAAAAAAGGCTGAATAACCATGGCTGAGGTTTTGAACTTCGAGCACAACGGCATCACCGTCAATGCCACTGAATCTCCCGAGGCCATGGGTGGCCTGGGTGATAACGTCATCGGGCTGGTCGGCACCGCGCCGAATGCCAACCTGTTGATTCCGAAAAACACCCCATTTCGCATCAACAGCTTCACCACTCAGTCCCAGTTGGACCCGACCGGTGCTGAGGCGGGGACGCTGTTTCAGGCGGTTTACCAGATCCTCAAAGTGGTCAAGGTGCCGGTCTACGTGGTCATCGTCGAAGAGGGCGCCACACCGGCCGATACGCAGAACAACGTGATTGGCGGCATCGAGCCCGAGACCGGGCGCAAACTCGGTCTGGCGGCGCTCAGTGGGGTCGCTGAAGACCTGACCATCATCGGCGCGCCAGGCTTCACCGGCACCAAGGCGGTGGCGAGCGAGTTCGCCTCGTTCGGCAAGCGTATCAAGGCGCGCGTGGTGCTCGACGGCAAGGACGCGGCGGTTGCTGACCAAGTGACCTACAGCCAGGAACTGGGCGGCGCGGACCTCGGTTTCGACCGTTGCCTGGTGGTGCACAACATGCCGGCGGTCTACTCGAAAGCGGCGAAGAAAAATGTCTTCCTGGCGCCGTCGAGCCTGGCCATCGCCGCGCTGGCCAAGGTCAAGCAATGGGAGAGCCCGGGCAACCAGGTGACCTACGCCGAAGACGTGTCGCGCACCGTCGAATACAACATCCTCGACACCTCCACCGAAGGCGATCTGCTCAACCGCTACGGCGTTTGCTACTACGCCCGGACCATTCTCGGTGGCTTCTCGCTGCTGGGTAACCGCTCCGTCACCGGCAAGTTCATCAGCTACGTCGGCCTTGAAGATGCCATCAGCCGCAAGCTGGTGAAAGCCGGCCAAAAGGCCATGGCCAAGAACCTGACCAAATCCTTCATGGACCAGGAGGTCAAGCGCATCAACGACTGGCTGCAAACCCTGGTCGCCGACGAAACCATCCCCGGCGGCAGCGTGTACCTGCACCCGGAATTGAACAGCGTCGAGAAGTACAAGAACGGCACCTGGTACGTGGTCATCGACTACGGCCGCTACGCGCCGAACGAACACATGATTTATCAACTCAATGCCCGCGATGAAATCATCGAGCAGTTCCTGGAGGACGTTCTCTAATGTTTACCAACCGCGTAAGACAGGCCATCGCGGCCACCCTGCAAGGCCTGCCGTTGTCGGCGACGGTGGAAGAGTTCAGCCCACCGAAGATCGAATTCGACATGGAGGCGATGGTCGGTGGACGCTTCATTGCCGAAGAAATGGCCAAGAGCGGCAAGGTGCTGAACGCTACCCTCGTACTGCAAGGGGCCGGGCCGGAAATCATGCTCGCCCTGGGTGTGCAGTTGGGCGACGACATTCTGCTGAACGTGCGTGAAGCCGGTCAGGATCAGGATGGCAACACTTGGTTCACCTACCACACCGTCGGCGGCAAGCTCAAATCCCTGGAAGAGGCCAAGCTGAAGATGGGCGACAAACCCACCACGACACTTGAGCTGGCCTGCCGTACCTACAACCGTCTCGAAAATGGTGTCCCGGTGATCGACATCGACGTGCGCACCCAGAAGTTCGTGCTCAACGGCGTCGACATCCTCGGCGACGCCCGTCGTGCGGTGTTGTTGCCCTAAGCAAATGCCTGGCAACTGAACGCAATCCGGTGGGAGCGAGCCTGCTCGCGATAGCGGTGTGTCAGACACCTTGATGCTGGGTGTACCGCCGTCATCGCGAGCAGGCTCGCTCCCACAGGTTGCGTCCTCCACTGACCGGCACCGCGCAACTTCCCATGATTGACCAAGGAATTCACTTCATGTCCTGGACACCTCCTGTTCACGTCTTGCTGTCGCCGATCACCGGTGATGACGGGGCGCAAATCGAGCAGCTTCAGCTCAAGCCGCTGCACTACGCCGCACAGAAAGATGCCCTGGCCCGTGCCGGCGACGATGAGGACGATCAGTTTTTCGAGCTGGCCAAATTGGCCACCGGCCTGTCGGTCAAGGAGCTGGATCAGCTCAAGCGCCCGGACTACGTGAGCATCGCGCAATACGTGCACGAAATGTCCACTCACCCGACGTCCCACTTCCTGGAATCAACGGATGGCGCGGCAGTCGACCCCGACCAGGTACAACTGCTCCAAACGCTCAACGTCGCTGGCCGCAGCCTGACCTCGCTGACCCTGGAAATGCCCGTACTGCGAGCGACCAAGGCGATGAAAAAACTGAAGACGGCCAAGGAACGCGCCGAGTTCATCACCGCCCATTGCACCGGCCTGATGATTCCCGATCTGGACCTGCTGACCGTGCCCGACTGGACACAGCTTCAGGTACGCATCGACGATTTTTTAAACAAACCGGCGGACTTCTTTCGGAGCGCGACATCGAAGTGATCCTCGATGTGGTGCCGCTCATTTACCCGGTAAGTGAAGCGGAAATTCTGGAGTGGGACGTCGGCAAGGCATTACGTCGTTACGACATCGCGATGACTCGCCTTGGCGTGAAAAAGGAGTAGGGCCGGATGGCGAACGATAAATATTCGCTCAAATACGCAGCCTTCAATGAGAGCGGGCTGGCGTTCGGTAATACCAGCCTCACGAGTGGTGTGGCAGCGCAAGGTGCGTTCGCCGGGAATCAGCTGTCGAGCCTCGATCGGGTGCTGGAAAAACTCGGGCTCAAACTCGGGTTGTTGACCACGGCGATTGAGTCGCTGACCGTGAAACTGTCGGCGCAACGATTGTTCTCCCAAACGATGGGCGCCGGCGCCAAGGGTGAGTCGGCCAGTGAGCCCAAGGGTAAGTCGGGTGGCGGTATCGAACCACCGGTGCTGCTCAAACCGGCGATAGCGATGGATTCGGCCATGGCCGATCTGAAAAAGGCCAGCCAATTCGGACCGCGCCAGATTCAACAGGTGGCTGAGTCAACCCCGCAGATCGCCACCGCACCGCTGGTGGCGGGCGGGGGCACCACGGCGGTTGAAGTGGTGAGGATGCAAAGCCTGGCGGCCAGGAAAGGCATCGGTAGCGATGTGCACGATGCCTCGGAGCGACAGTTGGTCCTGTCGAACTTCGCCTCGGATGCTGGCGTCACCGCGGCGGCGTTCGAGATGCCGGCCATGAAGGCCGCCGAAATGCTGGCCGACTGGCGCATCTCCATGAAGCTCAGCGGCGCGCAAGCCTTTGACCTGGCGGATGCCGCTAACCAATTGGGCAAATTACCCAACGGTGCGAAAGCGGCTGAGATCGGTGCGGTCTTGCAGCGTGAAGGTGCCGCTGCGACGACGGCGGGCCTGGCCCCTGCACAAGCCGCCGCGTTGACGGCGGCATTGCTCAATACCGGTACCCAACAAGCTGAAGCCGGGGTGGCGCTGGATAGTTTCACGACGGCCCTGGGCAAGGGTGACCAGGCCTCCGCCACCGAGCAAACGGCCTGGAAACAGCTGGGTCTGGCGCCCACGGCGGTGGCGAGCGGCTTGCGTGACAAGGACACGGCGTCTGGCACGGTGATGACGGTGCTGGCGGCCTTGAACGCGCAACCGGCCGACAAGCGCTCGGCCCTTGCCGGCACGCTCTTCGGCAATGGCGATGAGGCGGTGCTGCGCATGGCGCAGAAACTGCCTGATGTGAACGCAGCCTTCTTGCAGGTGAAAGACCCAGGCCAATATGCCACGTCGCAATTGGGCAACGACGGCTCGGTGCGGCAGGACGCGTTGGCGCTGTCGAAAACCCAACAAGGCCAGCTGAACATCCTCAACGCCCGTAGCGAGCGTTTGTCGGTGGCTACGGGAAATGCCCTGATGCCTTCGGCGGATACCTCGTCCCAGTGGCTGGGTTCGCTGGCCGATGGCATGAGTGAATTGGCTGAATCCTCACCTAAAGCCACCGCTGCAATTGTGCTTGTTGCCGCAGCGATCAAACCGCTGGTGGGTGTGCTGCTCAAGGCCGTAGTGGATGAAATGTCCAGTCAGGTGGCCAAGCGAGTGCTGGGTAGGGCCGCCCCGCACCTTCCCGGCCGATTGGGTGAGGTGATCTCCGAAGATCTCAGAAATCCTCGTGTGGGCAAGCTGGATACAAGCAATGCCAACCAGCGTCCCGAATCCACGAGAAGGCCACGAGGCTCACAGGGAGGCGCAGGGCGTTTTTCACTCGCGCCAACGGCCTCATTGCGCTCGATGACTCGCAAGGCGCCCGGCCCGTTGAAAGTCGTCGGCGCCGTCGCTGATGTAGCCGAGGGAGTGCTCACCGGCGACAAACGGATGATGGGCGCAGGCCTGGGAGCCGCAGGTGGCGGCTGGGCAGGCGCTGCCGCAGGTTCCGCGGCCGGTGCCGCTTTGGGCAGCGTCGTTCCGGTGATCGGCACTGCCATTGGTGGGCTGATCGGCGGACTGCTGGGCGGTTGGTTGGGGAGCGATGCCGGGGCGTCTCTGGGCGAAAAACTCGTCGCACCCACCGACAGACTCGCCGCTCCAGAGCAGGTCAGCAAAGACCTGACCAGCACCCCGACAAGCACTCATCAGAACACCATGACCGCAAACATCTACATCAACGGCCAGGACCAGGCCAGTGCCAGTCAGTTGGCCAACCTGGTTGTGCAACAGCTCTCGGGCCAGTTCGGCCTGACAACCATGCCCAACTCACTCGCCATGCGCAGTGATGCGGCGCTGACTGACGGAGGTACGTGATGCGTCAGCAAATGGCACTGGGCAGTTTCATTTTAGGTCTGTCCAGAAACTTCGCCTACCACTCCTTGGTCCGCACCTCGGATGGCGGTTGGAAAAGCATCGACATCCTCACCAGCAAACCCAAATCCAGTCAGGTCGGTCAAGGGCTGCAAGCGCTGACGATCACCGGCAAGTCGATGTACGCCACTGCCATGGACCGACTCGATGAGCTGCGTGCATTACAGGCCCGACGCGCTCCGGTGCCGTTGGTTGACGGCATCGGCCGCAACTGGGGCCTATGGCAGATCAACAAGGTGTCGGAAACCCAGACCGAGATCATTGATGACGGCACCGCGATGGTGGTCGGCTGGGTGATTGAATTGACGGAGTTCGCCAATGCGTAGGGTTCGAAGTATCGCCGGTGATTCGGTGAATCTGTTGCTGTACCGCGAGCTTGAGCGTTGTGACGATGCCGCCGAAGAGGCGCTCTGGCGACTCAATCCGAAGCTGGCCGAGTGGGGGCCGGTATTGCCGGCGGGTGTATGGATTGTCCTGCCGGAAGTGGATCTACAGCCCGTCGCACCCACACCGGTTTCGGCCTGGGATTAAGGAGGCAATATGTCACTGGGTTTCACGCCAGCGGTGGAAATCTACGGTGCGAACGCGGCGCTGCTCAACGAACGCTTGCTCAGTTGGACGCACATCGACGCGGCGGGGATTGAGTCCGATCAACTGACGCTCACCATCAGCCTGGAAGGGCTTGAAGGATTGCCCAGCCTGGGCGGGAAAATCGGCCTGCGGGTCGGTTATCTGGAGTCGGGGCTGGTGGATAAAGGTGAGTTCGTCGTGACCCGGCGCACGCCGACGCTGTTTCCCCTGCGCCTGACGCTTGTCGCGACGGCGGCGCCGTTCAGTGCGGCCGATCAGACCGGTTTCAAGCAACGGCGATCCGTCAGTCATGGTCCGACGACCCTGGGCGTGCTGTTTCGTCAGTTGACCTCCAGACACGGGTTTTCCCCGCGTGTGGCGCCGGACCTGGCGCTGATAAAAATCGAGCACATCGATCAGTCCAACGAAACCGACATGGGTTTTCTGACGCGACTGGCTCACCGTTATGACGCCGTCGCCAAGCCGGTCAACGAGCTGTATGTGCTGGCGCGCCGGGGGCAGGCGAAGTCTTTGTCGGGCAAAGTCCTGCCCGAGACAAAACTGTCGGTGACGACGAATAACCGCCCAGGCGACAACGCCTTTATCTCCGCCGTTCTGGATGATACCGCCCGGGCGAAATACCAGGGCTGCAAGGCCAGTTGGTGGGATGCGGCGGCAGGGAAAATGCGCGTCGAGGAGAGCGGCATCGCGCCGTTCAAGACCCTTCGCCAGCGCTTTCAAAGCGCCAACGATGCTCGCGCCGCCGGTGAAGGCGAGGTACGCCGGATGATGCGCGAAGCACTCAAGGTGGCGATCGAATGCCCCGGCAATCCAGGCTTGTGCGCCGAAGGCATCGTGCTGCTGGACGCCTCCTGGCCGGACTTCATGCGCGGTCGCTGGTCGATCGACAAAGTCACCGCCAGCGGCGACCGGGAAAAAAGCTATCGCAGCAGGATTGATGCGACCTGCCTGGATGCCAGGGCCTAAACACCACTCCCCTGTGGGAGCGAGCCTGCTCGCGATGAGGCCGTCATAGCCAGCATTGATGTTGCCTGACACACCGCCATCGCGAGCAGGCTCGTTCCCACAGTTCTGACTGCGCCTTCCATATAACTGGAGCACCTCCATGAAGATCACTCCGATCCTCACGCAACTGCGTGAGCAATGTCCTGCGCTCGGCAATCGCGTGGCAGCAGGGTTTGACCTCGCCACGTTGCAAGCTGACACACCGCTGCAAAACCCCTGCGCCTATGTCCTGCCAAGCGCCGACATTGCCAGCAAGAACGCCGCCCAGAACGCCACGCTGCAAGCGGTGCGTGACCGTTTCGACACCGTACTGGTGCTCGACGCCACCGATGCGACAAAAGCGCTGGATCTGCTGCACGACCTGCGCGCCGAACTGTGGCGGGCGCTGGTGGGGTTCAAGCCCGGTGGTGACTACACCGGCATCGAGTATGACGGCAGTGAACTGGTTTCCATCAACAGCAGCCGTGTGTTGTACCGGCTGCACTTTTTCGCCGAGTTCCAGCTGGGCCGCAATCTGGCGAGCCAGCCTGCCGAAAGCTGGCACGAGCGTGAACTGGACGGCTTGTCGTCCTTTACCGGGGCCACCGTGCGGGTCGATGCCATCGACCCGGCGGACCCCAACCTGAAACGTCCCGGCCCTGATGGGCGCGTGGAACTGACCTTCTCTGGAGACGTAACCCCATGAGCAAACGCATCACCGTGCTGCCGGCCCCGGGCCGTGCCGTACCGGACCCGGAAGCGGGCGATCTGTTGCCCCTCGAGGGCCGTGAAGTACCGGACAGCGCCTGGTGGCGTCGACGTCTGGCCGATGGCGATATCACTACCAAAACCGTGAAAGCGGCAAAACCACAGGGAGCCAAATAATGGCGATCGGATTCAGCAACATTCCCGCGGACATTCGTGTTCCGCTGTTCTACGCCGAAATGGACAACTCGGCGGCCAATAGCGCGTCGTCGGCCATGCGCCGGTTGATCGTGGCTCAGGTCAACGACAACGTGGCCCCGGCCGAGGTCGGTAAACTGGTGCTGGTGTCCAGCGTTGCGCTGGCCAAAAACATCGGCGGTCAAGGTTCGATGCTTGCCTCGATGTACGAAACCTGGCGCAAGACCGACCCGCTGGGCGAGATCTGGTGCCTGCCGCTGCACAACGTCGAAGGTGCCATTGCCCAGGGCGTGCTGACCCTGACCGGCGCCGCCACTCAAAGCGGCATGCTCAATCTGTATGTGGGCGGCGTGCGTGTTCAGGCGGCCATCGTCAATGGAGCGACGGCCGCTCAAGCCGCCACTGCGCTGGCCTTGAAGATCAACGCGGCGGCCGATCTGCCGGTGATTGCTGCGGCTGCCGAGGGTGTTGTGACCCTGAGCGCCAAATGGACCGGCGACAGCGGTAACGATATCAGCCTGCAATTCAATCGCCTGGGCAAGAGCAATGGCGAAGACACCCCGGCCGGCCTGACCACCGCCATCACGGCAATGACCGGTGGGGCCGGTGTACCGGACCAGACCGCCGCCGTCGCGGCGCTGGGTGACGAGCCGTTCGAATTCATCGCGATGCCGTGGTCCGATGTGGCAAGCCTCAACACCTGGCAAGCGGTCATGGACGACAGCACTGGTCGCTGGTCCTGGGCCAAGCAGTTGTTCGGCCATGTCTACAGCGCCAAGCGCGGCACCATCGGCACCCTGGTGGCGGCCGGTCAGGCGCGCAACGACCAGCACATGACTATCCAGGCCCTGGAATTGGGTGTGCCGCAACCGTTCTGGGTCCAGGCCGCTGCATTGGCCGCCCGTACTGCGGTGTTCATTTCCGCCGACGCCAGCCGTCCGACCCAGAGCGGCAGTCTGCCAGGCCTGGATCCGGCGCCGGCCAGCGAACGTTTCACCCTGACCGAGCGTCAGTCGCTGCTCAACTACGGTATCGCCACGGCGTACTACGAAGGTGGCTACGTGCGCATCCAGCGTTCGATCACCACCTATCAGAAGAACGCTTTTGGCCAGGCTGACAATTCCTACCTGGACAGCGAAACCATGCACCAGTCGGCGTTCATCGTGCGTCGCCTGCAAAGTGTGATCACCAGCAAATATGGGCGCCACAAACTGGCTGCCGACGGCACCCGTTTCGGCGCCGGCCAGCCCATCGTGACGCCGAGCACCATTCGCGGCGAGTTGATCGCCCAGTACGCCAAGCTGGAGCTGGAAGGCCACGTGGAAAACGCCGAGCTGTTCGCCGAGCACCTGGTTGTCGAGCGTGACAGTCAGGACCCGAGCCGGGTCAATGTGCTATTCCCGCCGGACTACATCAATGGTTTGCGGGTGTTCGCACTGCTCAACCAGTTCCGTCTGCAATACGACGACGCCGCCTGAAAGTCGCGTTTGAACGTATGAACTGCGCCCACCTCGTGTGGGCTTTTTATTTGAAGGGAGAAACACCATGGGTCAACTGATTGCGGGCACCTGCTACGTCAAAGTGGACGGCGCTCAACTGACCATCAACGGCGGCTGCGAAGCGCCACTGATGTTCACCAAACGCGAAACCGTCGTACCGGGTTTCTATAAGGAAACCGACATTGCCCCGTCCTTCAAGGTGACGGCGCTGCATACCGCGGACTTCCCGCTCAAGCAACTGGTCGCCGGCACCGACATGACCGTCACCTGCGAATTCAACAACGGCAAGGTTTACGTACTGGCCGGCGCCTACCTGGTGGAAGAGCCGGTGTCCAAGGGCGACGACGCCACCATCGAACTGAAATTCGAAGGCATCAAGGGGGCCTGGCAATGAGCGATGTCGTGACGCTGCGCGTGGCCATCGAGGCCCACGGCGAGCCGCTAAGCGAACTGACCCTGCGCCGTCCGACGGTGCAGGAGGTCCGGGCGATCAAGGCGCTGCCGTACAAGATCGACAAGAGCGAGGAGGTGAGCCTGGACATGGACGTCGCGGCCAAATACATCGCGGTCTGCGCCGGCATCCCGCCGTCGTCGGTCAACCAGTTGGACCTGGCTGACCTCAACGCATTGAGCTGGGCCGTCGCGAGTTTTTTCATGAGTGCGGCGTCGCAGCCATCGGCGACCTGATCGCAGCCGCCTATGACCTGGCCTGGTTCTGGAAGGTTGACCCCGAACAGATGATGGCCAGGCCACTGGATGTGCTCCGCGAGTCCCTGGAGCACGCGCAACGGATCAATGCGATGCAGCAGGTGCAGTGATGGCAGAGACACAAAAGGTAGAGAAAAAAGCAGTGCTGCTGACCGGCATCGATGAGCTGTCGCCCAAGCTTGCCAGCCTTCGAGCGAAGGTCGTCAGCTTCAAACAGAACCTCGATGCCACGGGCCTTGGCAGCCTGGATATTTCCGCTCTGCTCCCCGAGGGCGGCCTGGCCAAACCGTTCATGGAGGGGCTCACGTCAGCAGAGGCTTTCAAAGGTGAAGTGGGCGCGGCGAACGCGGCGGCCAGCAGCTTGAAGGCACCTGAAGCGCCGCGTGTGGCGGCACAAAGCCTGGATGGATTGAAGACTTCCATCAGCAATGTGTCGGTACAGTTCGGTTCGGCCCTGGGGCCGGCGGTCAACGCGGCGGCAGCCAGCTTGCAGCCGATGGTCACGGGTGTGGCCCAGGTGCTGCAGGATAACCCGCAATTGGTGCAGGGCCTGGCGACTGGCGTCGTGGCGTTCAATGCGATTCAAACGGCGGTCAGTGGTGCGAGCCAGGCGCTGGAAGTGGTCAACCTGGCCTTGAAGATGAACCCCATCGGCTTGATTGCCATGGGCATCGCCTTGGCGGCCGGAATGATCATCGCCTACTGGACTCCGATCTCGGCGTTCTTCGCCGGGCTTTGGCAGAAGCTAGCGCCGATCGTCATGCCGATGGTCGAGTTCTTCAAGACGATGTTCGCCTTCACCCCGATGGGGTTGGTGATCAGCAACTGGGGCCCGATCAGCAGTTTTTTTGGCGCGCTCTGGAATGTGATCGTGGCGGCCGCAACGCCGGTCATCGGTTTCATGCAGACGCTGTTCGCCTGGTCACCGTTGGGTTTGATCATCAGCAACTGGGCGCCCCTGACCGGGTTGTTCGCAGCGATCTGGGATCTGCTCAAGGCGTTGACTGTGCCGGTAATGGACGCGCTGAAAGGTCTGTTCGACTGGACGCCACTGGGGCTGATCATGGCCAACTGGGGCACGATCGGGGAAGTCTTCGCCGGTATCTGGGAAGGCATTCGCAATCAGGTGTCGATCATGCTGGCGGTGTTCAGCGGTTTGTTCGACTGGTCGCCCATTGAGGGCCTGACCCGACAGTGGGGGCCGGTGGGTGAATGGTTCAGCCAGTGGTGGGACGAACTGCAGGGCGTGATTGCACCGATCAAGGCGTTCTTCAACGGCGGCTTCGGTGAAATCATCACCTCGTTCACCGGCAAGGTCGAAGGGTTGACCGAGGCGCAGCGCCAGACCAATGCCGAAGGCAAGGGCGAGCTGGCGCCGGCGTTTTTTGGTGGGGCCAGTGAGCCGCCGCCTGCGGGCCTGTCATCCAGCCTTGCGCCGGCGTCCGGCAACCTGCCGATGAAAACCTCATTGACGCCAGGCGCATTGCCGCAAACCTCCAGCGCCCTGGTGCAACAAAGCGCCGCCAACAATCGCACGCAGCTCGAAGGCGGCCTGACCGTGCGCTTCGAAAATGCGCCGGCCGGTTTGCGCGCCGATCCACCACAGACCAATCAACCGGCCCTGGCGGTGAGTTCGCGCATCGGCTATCGCTCACTTTCCACAGGAGGTTCCAATGAGCTGGCGTGATCGTTTGTTGCCGGCGTCGTTTCGTGGTGTCGGGTTCTGGGTCGATCAGGCGAAAACCCCGGTCGGCCACAAGGGCCAGTTGCATGAATATCCCCAGCGTGACCAGCCGTTCTTCGAAGGTCTCGGTCAGCAAGCGAAGATTCATGAGCTGACCGCGTTCATCGTCGGCCCCGATTGCCTGGAGCAGCGCGACAAGTTGCTCAAGGCCCTGGAGCAGGGCAGCGGCGAACTGGTGCATCCGTGGTTGGGGCGCCTGCAGGTCAAGGTCGGTGAATGCGACATGACCCACACCCGCCAGGACGGTGGCCTGGTGACCTTCGCCCTGAAGTTCTACCCCGACCAGCCGCTGCAATTCCCGTCGGCCGCGATCAACAGCCAGAAACTGTTGCTGGTGTCGGCTGACAGTTTCCTGGGTGCGGCGGTGCGGCGCTTCGAAGACGCGATGACGCTGATCAAAGCCGCGCGGATCGGCATCGCTGACCTGCGCAACAGCCTCAAGGATGTCTACGGCGTCATCGAGCAGGAACTCAAACCGTTGATCGAGACTTATCGGCAACTCAGCGATCTGGTCAAGGCGGTGAAGGAGCTGCCCAAGGAAGTGGCGGCCGAGTTCAAAGGGTTGCTGGGGGACATCCGGGAATTGAAGGACTTTGCCCGTGACGGCTATCGCGGCGTGATTGCCAGCGTGTCGCAACAGGTCGAGGCGATTCGCAAGGCGGACGCCCCCAAACTCACCACTGGCAAGGACACCACGGCGGCGGCCCAGGCCGTAGCCGATCTGGTCCAGGACACGCTGCTGGTGCAGGCCGCGCAATGGATTGCGGCGATGCCGGTGGCCGCACCGGCGGTCAAGTTGGGCGCCACCCCATCGGTGGCGCAGCAGGCGGTGCAGCCGGTCCAGCGTCGTGACGTGCCGGTGGCCGACGATGTGCTGGCCCTGCGCGATGCCCTCAACGAGGCCATCTGGCAAGCCTCGCTCAAGGCCGATCCGGATCTCTACCAGGCAATGAACAATTTGCGTCAGCAGATGGCCGCGCACCTGACGGCGGTAGCGTCGTCGGGCGTAAGGCTGATCAACCTGTCGTTCAAGCAAAGCCTGCCGGCGTTGGTGGTGGCGTATCAGCAATTTGCCGATGCTACCCGGGTCACCGAAGTGACCCAGCGCAATGGCGTGGCTCACCCTGGTTTCCTGCCGCCCAACGACCTGAAAGTCTCGGGGGAATAAACCATGAACGAGCTCGACAACGCTGTCTCGCTCACCGTCGGCGGGCTGGATTACGGCGGCTGGAAAAGCGTGGAAATCAGTGCGGACCTGGAGCGGCAGTTCCGCACCTTCAAACTCGACATCACCTGGCAATGGCCGGGGCAGACTCAGTCGGTGCCGATTCGACCTGGGGATGAATGTCAGGTGCGCATCGGTGCCGACCTGGTGCTCAGCGGCTACGTGTTCAAAGCCCCGGTCAGTTATGACGGGCGCCAGATCAGCCTGAGCATCGAGGGTGGTTCCAGGACCCAGGACTTGGTGGACTGCGCGGCGATCAATCGCCCGAGCCAATGGCGCGGGCAAACGGTGCTGAGCATCGTCCAGGCCCTGGCCTCGCAATATGGCGTGGGAGTGATCAGTGAGATCCCTGAAACCGCTCGGTTGAGCGAACACAGCATCGTGCCGGGGGAAACGGTCTTTCAATCCATCGACCGTCTGCTGACGTTGTTCCGGGTGTTTTCCACTGACGATGCCGAAGGCCGCGTGTTGCTGGCCAAACCCGGGAGTGGCGGGCGAGCCAGTGATGTGCTGGAACTGGGGAAAAACATTCTCTCGGGCAATGCACCGATGGATTACAGCCAGGTGTTCTCCGAATACCGGGTCATCGGCCAGCACAAAGGCAGTGATCAGCAGAGCGGGGCGGCGGTGAGCGAAGTTTCCGGCATCGCGACCGACCTGGGCTTCAAGCGCAAGCGGGTCACGGTGATCAGCGAAAGCGCGCAATTGACCTTCGAGCTGGCCCAGCAACGGGCCGATTGGGAAAGCGCTATCCGCACTGGCAAGGCCCTGACCACGACCTACCGCGTGCAGGGCTGGCGTCAGGCCAATGGTGATTTGTGGCGACATAACACTCTGGTGCGAGTGATCGACCCGGTGCAGGGGTTTGACGGCGACATGCTGATCTCCAAAGTGACGTATTCACTGTCCGCCCAAGGCTCCGTCACCACCCTGCAGGTCGCGCCGCCCCATACGTTCGACGCGAACCCGGTGCCGCCCAAAACCTGAGCCCAACGCAAAACTCCTTGTGGGAGCGGGCTTGCTCGCGAAAGCGGTGGGTCAGCTTGCCTCAATGTTGAATGAGCCCACGCCATCGCGAGCAGGCTCGCTCCCACAAGGGATCTCCAGTGGATACAAGTTTTGTGTTCGGCACAGATCCCCTGTGGGAGCGAGCCTGCTCACGATGGCGTCGGTACAGCCAACAGAAGTTATGGCCAATAAACACCGCTTTCAAACTTCCGATTCCGAAGGAAACCTCAATGAGCCTACTGACCCGCCTCCTGGCGCGCGGCACTGTCGTGCTCGCCAATTCGGCCACCAAGTTGCAATCGCTGCAAATGCGCCTCACCGCCGGTGAAGTGAACGACGACATGGAGCACTTCGAACCCTACGGCTTCACCAGCAACCCGTTGGCGGGTGCCGAGGGCATCGCCACGTTCCTGGGCGGTGACCGTTCCCATGCCGTGGTGCTGGTGGTCGCCGACCGTCGTTTCCGCCTCAAGGCCCTGGCCCCTGGCGAAGTGGCGATCTACACCGATGAAGGCGACAAGATCCACTTCAAGCGCGGTCGGGTCATCGACATCGACACCGCGACCTTGAACATCCGCGCCAGCAGCGCGGTGAATATCGACAGCCCGGTCATCAACCACACCGGCAAGTTCGTTTCCCAGGGCGACCAGATCGCCGGCGGCATCAGCCAGATCAAGCATGTGCACGTCGGCGTGCAGGCCGGTAACGGCCAGACCGGCGTGCCGGCGGGAGGCCAATGATGTTCATCAGCCAGAACCTGCACGCCGCGCTGACCCGCTCGGTGCTGATCAGCCTGTTCACCTGGCGCCGCGCCGCTGACGACGATGCCGTGGATGACGAGCAACGTTTCGGCTGGTGGGGCGACACTTTTCCCACCGTCGCCGACGACCGCATCGGTTCGCGGCTGTGGCTGTTGCGCCGGGTCAAGCTGACCCGGCAGACCCAGCTCGACGCCGAATTCTATGCCCGCGAAGCCTTGCAATGGCTGATCGACGACGGCCATTGCAGCGCCATCGACATCATCAGCGAACGCCTCGACGCCCAGCGCCTGAATCTGCGCACGGTTTTGACCCTGGCCGACGGCGAGCGCCTGGACATCAACCCCGATAACAGTTGGCAGGTGACCTATGCCGTTTGAAACCCCTTCGCTGCCGGTGCTGATCAAGCGCGCCCAAAGCGACCTGGCCAGCGATTCGCTGCGCCAGTCCGATGCCCAAGTGTTGGCCCGCACCCTGGGTGGCGCCGCCTATGGCCTGTATGGCTACCTGGATTGGATCGCTGAGCAGATCCTCCCGGACAAGGCCGACGAATCCACCCTGGAGCGCATCGCCGCCCTGCGCCTGAACCAGGCGCGCAAAGCGGCCCAGGTGGCCAGCGGCAGTGTCAGTTTCACCGCCACCGCGGGTGCGGTGCTGGATGTCGACACGCTGCTGCAATCCAGCGATGGGCGCACCTACAAAGTGACCAGCGCCCGCACCACCAGCAATGGCCTGAACAGCACCACTGTCGCCGCGTTGGACGCCGGTAGCCTGGGGAATGCCGATGCCGGCCTGGTGTTGACGCCGGTGCAGCCGATCCTTGGGATCGGCAACAGCTTCACCGTGCTCGCGCCCGGGCTGACCGGCGGTCTCGCCCGGGAAAGCCTCGAATCCCTGCGGGCCAGGGTGATCCGTTCCTACCGCATCATTCCCCACGGCGGTTCCGCGCAGGACTATGAAACCTGGGCCCTGGAATGCCCTGGCATCACCCGCGCCTGGTGTCGCGGCAGCTACCTTGGGCCCGGCACCGTTGGCGTGTTCGTCATGCGTGACGACGATCCACTGCCGATTCCCAACGCCGAACAACTGGAAGAAGTCCGGGCCTATATCGAGCCGCTGCGCCCGGTCACCGCCGAGGTGCATGTGCTGGCGCCAACCCAGGTGCCGGTGACCTACCGGCTGCGCATTACCCCGGACACCAGCGCCGTGCGCGCCGCCATCGAAGCGCAACTGCGCGACCTGCATAACCGCGAAGCTGGCCTCGGCGAAACCCTGTTGCTGACCCACATCGCCGAAGCCATCAGCAGCGCCACCGGCGAAACCGACCACAAACTCACCGCACCCATCGCTGACGTGGTCGCTGCCAGCAATCAGTTGCTGACCTTCGGAGGCTGCGTATGGCTGGAATAAGAACCGCCGAGCAGTACCAGGCCCAACTGCGCAGCCTGCTGCCCAGCGGCCCGGCGTGGGACCCGGAGCGTGTGCCGGAACTGGAAGAGGTGCTCGAAGGCATCGCCCAGGAATTGGCGCGTCTCGACGCCCGCGCCGCCGACCTGCTCCACGAAATGGACCCGGCGGGGGTGAGTGAGCTGGTGCCGGATTGGGAGCGGGTGATGAACCTGCCCGACCCGTGCCTCGGCGCTACACCTCTGTATGACGATCGCCGGTTGGCGGTGCGTCGGCGGTTGTTGGCGGTGGGCAGTCAGGCCATCGCTTATTACGTGGAAATCGCCAAGAGCCAGGGCTATCCCAACGCCACCATCACCGAACTCAAGGCCCCTCGCATGGGCCGCGCCCGCTTCGGCGAAGCGCACTTCGGCACCTGGCAGGCGCAATTCATGTGGACCCTCAACACCGGCGGCCGCCTGCTGCTCGGCCGACGTTTTGGCGCCAGCTATTGGGGGGAGCGTTTCGGCGTCAATCCGGGATCGGCGCTCGAGTGCCTGATTCATCGTAGTGCGCCGGCGCATACGCGGGTGCATATCAATTATGACTAAGGAGTAGAGAGATGGACTATCCAAAAAGCGTTCCCAGCGTCGGGCTGGTGAACGGTCGGTTTGTGGATGAAAATCCCGTTGAAGGCACGCCGGGATCTTTGATTCCCGCCGTGTGGGGTAACAGCGTTACACAGGAGATTTTGGGCGTGATCTCCGCCGCTGGCATCACACCGTCTGAAGCGGACACCGGCCAGTTGATCAAGGCGTTGCAGGCTATTCTCGGGCGTAGCAGCCCGATGCGTTCGGTGGTGACGCGGTTAACGGCTTCTAAAGCGCTGACAGCCGACGAGCTGGGGCTGGTGCTGATTGATGCTAGTGCTGGTGTTTCTACTGTTAGTTTGCCTTCGGCGAATGCAGGGTTGGGTGTGCGGGACGTCATCGTTCGACGTCTTGATAACAGCGGTAATCGCCTTGTGGTTCAGACTGCCGGTACCGATCGAATAAGATTTCATACTCATCTTTCGGTCGCTGGCTATCCATTTCTGGTGTTGATGGGCGGCGGTGACTGGTGGCATTTGCGCAGTGACGGTGCTGGGAGCTGGTGGCCCGTAGGGAGGTTTGATAACACTCCCTTGGGTCGCCCCTTTTTTGAGACGACCATCCAACTGAGCCCGGGAGGCTACGGTGCGCTAAATGGCACGATCATGAAGCGTGCTGAATGGCCTTGGCTCTGGGATCACGCCCAGCAGTCCGGAATGCTTGGCATCGAAGCCACTAGGGAAGGCAATGAAGGCAGATGGACCACTGGTGATGGAGCGCTAACCTTTCGCGGCCCTGAAGGGCGAGGGGAGTTCTTAAGAGTTTTGGACGAAGGGCGTTCGGTAGACGTTGGGCGGACAATGGGTACCTTTCAACCTGGCACTGTTCATTCCCATGCATTAGGAGCCCAAGGCGCGGGTGCGGTTGGATCAAGATGGTCCGATAGCCTTACCGGATTCGGTGCTAATACCCGTGAGGAAATTAAAATCATAGGAGATTTAGTAAACGGTGGCCCCATTTTTCCCACCGGGACCACTTACCAGATGGATCCGGCCAATACATTGCTCTATTCCTTTAAATCTCGTCCGCGCAACATAGCCTATCCAGCGCGTATAAAACTTATTTGAGGTGCTTTGTGTTTTATTATCTATTTGACAGAGCGGGTGTCTTGTCAGGCCCCGTAGAGTTTTCCGTGACGCCAGGTATTGGTGTTCAACTTCCCAGTAATGCCATTGAGCTTTCCTTTGAACTACCCTCATCTGAGAACGGGCGTACGTGGGCGCTGGTGAATAACGTTCCTAGAGAGGTAGTTGACTGTCGCGGGGTGGTGTATCGCAAGGACGATGGAGGGCAACAGATTTGGAGTGAGCTTGGAGAGTTGCCGGAAGCTTTTACAGCTGAACCATGGCCTGGCGATTACTATATCTGGACTAATAATGCCTGGCAGTTCGATGGCGAATCTCAGTTGAACGATACCAAGGTTCAAGTTCTGGCCAAGCGCGATACATTTCTTCGTGAGGCGGTTTTGCGTATAGCACCGCTTCAATACGCCGAAGACATCGGCGATGCCAACGACCAGGAACAACTGGCCCTGATGGAGTGGAAGCTCTACTGCGTCGAGTTGAACCGTATCCAGCACCAAACCGGTTTTCCAACCGACATCAACTGGCCGGTCGTGCCTGAGTCTGCGGCTTAAAGCGGCACGGACCAAACCGCTTAAACCTTCTCAATTTTTTTCGGGCTCTGTTGGGCGAATCAACAGGCGCAGTTTTCTATTGCCTGTTTTTTGGCTGTTTGAATATCAAGGGAGGACAACGTGGACTATCCAAGAAGTGTGCCCAGTGCGGGTTTAGTGAATGGCAGGTTTGTGGATGAGGATCCCTTGACGGGGACGCCGGGGTCTTTGATCCCCGCCAGTTGGGGCAATGGCGTCACGCAGGAGATGCTCAATGTCATTCAAGCCGCCGGGCTGACACCCTCGGAACAACTGAGCAATCAACTTTTGACGGCGTTGCGTGGCAACGGGTTATTTACCACCGCCGCGCAGTTTGACAGTGACGGGTCAGTAGCCACCACGGAGTTCGTGAGACGTAGCGGGCTGCAGTATTCCGGCTTTGCTGCGTACGCAACCAATACCGCGTTGACACTGGCGCACATCGGCGGAGCCGTCAGTTTTGCCAGTGCTACGCCGATCAGCGTCACGCTGCCTGGCACTACCGGGATCATGCATGGGGCGACGCTGACACTTATTAACGTTGGTGTCGGCGTGGTCACCATATCGACGGCCTCGGCTGCCGATACGATAGGTTCGTCAAGTGCCGCCTTGGGGCCAATCGATCTGGGGCGGGGTGAAACGGCGGAGTTCGTCAAACTCGACAACCAATGGCGGCTGATCGGCGGCACCATTGTGCTGAAGTACACCTCGTTGTTTTCAGGTCATCTCGGTAATCCGGGTTATCAAAAATACGCCAGTGGGATTATCGACCAATGGGGAGCCGGCACGACCGATGCTAACGGCGATGTGTTCGTCACTTTTCCTATTTCATTTCCAACCGCTTTTGCTTCTGTTGTAGCCAACCATGTCGGCGGTGATGGTGCGGTGGTTATTCTCGTTGGAGGAAGCGGTACTAAACAGGGCTGTCGTTTCCGGGTTCGCAATATGGATGGACAGGCGATGGCCGGGTGGGGTGTATATTATTTTGCGAAGGGGTATTGAGTGAACGAATTCACTGTGTTGTTCAGTCCAAGTACCTGCGGCGCTTATGTCCCGGGTATCAATACTTCGGATATCCCAGAAGATGTCATCGAAGTCCCCAGGGCCTATTGGCTGTCGTTGCTTCAGCAGCTGGCTATGTCGCCCAAGAAAATTGCAGTCAATCCTGACAATGGTTATCCCGTCCTCGTAGATCCACCTCCTCTGACGTCAGGCCAAGCTGCTGAAAACGAGTATGCGTGGCGCAATGCCCAGCTATCGGCAACGGACCGTCTCGTCGCGCGGGATCGCGATGAAATGGACGACGGTAGCGGCACCACACTGGACCAGACGCAATACACACAACTGCAGACGTACCGACGGGCCCTCAGGGAATGGCCACAGCATGAGCTTTTCCCTACTGCTGAATATCGTCCGGTCGCGCCACCCTGGCTGGCCGAGCAACTTCAATAACGCCTTCGATGAACTGATCTATGGAAGTTACCCAACAGCAACTCATCAACATCATGCCCAACGCCCGCGCCCAAGCGGGCGTTTTTGTTTCCGCGCTAAACACCGCGATGTCGCGCCATCGTGTCGACACACCCAAACGCATGGCCGCGTTTCTGGCCCAGGTTGGCCATGAATCAGGGCAATTGCGCTACGTGCGCGAACTTGGCAGTGATCAATATCTCAGCAGGTACGACACGGGATCGTTGGCCGTTCGCTTGGGCAATACGCCCCAGGCCGACGGTGACGGTCAGCAATATCGTGGTCGCGGCCTGATTCAGATTACCGGGCGTGACAATTATCGGCGTTGCAGCCTGGGTTTGTTCGGCGATGAACGACTGTTGGCGTTGCCGCAACTGCTGGAGCAACCGCAATGGGCGGCTGAGTCTGCCGCCTGGTTCTGGAATCAGAACGGTTTGAACGAACTGGCCGACCGTGATCAGTTCAACACCATCACCCGCCGTATCAACGGCGGTTTGAATGGCTTGCAGGATCGTCTGCAACTCTGGGCGCGGGCGAGGGCGGTGTTATGTCAGCCTTCGACCTGATGCCATTTTCTTCCCGCACCCTTGGCGTCGCTGTGTTGCTGGCGTTGGTGGCCGGCGGCCCGGCGGTGTTGGCCTGGCAAGTCCAGGCGTGGCGTTATGACCGGAAACTGGCGCAAGCGGCCCAGGTCCAGGCGCAGACGCTGAATCAAATCACCCAGGCAGCAGCGATTCAACAGAAGGCCGAGCAAGACAAGCGCCTAGCCCTGGAACAACAACTCTCCGCCAGCGAACAATCCCATTACCGAGCCTTGAGCGATGCCCAACGTGATCAGGATCGCTTGCGCGATCGTCTTGCTACTGCCGATGTCCGGCTGTCAGTCCTCCTCGACGCCGACGATGTTGCCGCCGGTTGTGCAGTGCCTGCCACCGCCAGCGCCGGCGGCGTGGATCATGGCCCCCCACGCGCCCGACTTGACCCGGCGCATGCTCAACGAATTATCGCCATCACCGACGAAGGGGATCGCGGATTGATCGCTCTGCAGGCCTGTCAGGCGTACGTCAGGGCATTGGGGCGCTGATCCGGCGAGCCTTGCAAGCCTGGAATGCTCGTGTACGGTAGGGCCCTTGCATCGAATCAGGAGAGCATCATGGACGACATTACCGAATTGGCCGCTGAACTGGGCCGACGCCTGCAGCGGGTCAATGCCCATGTGAGCACGGCCGAATCCTGTACCGGAGGCGGGATTGCCGAGGCGATCACCCGCATTCCCGGGAGTTCGGCGTGGTTCGAGGCGGGTTATGTCACCTATTCCAACCGCCAGAAGACTCAGCAGCTGGGTGTGCCGGCCGAGCTGTTCGCAACGGTGGGGGCGGTCAGTCGCGAGGTGGTCGAGGCAATGGTGCGGGGCGCGCAGCAAAAAAGCCTGGCGCGTTTTGCCGTGGCGGTCAGCGGCGTGGCCGGCCCCGATGGTGGTACGCCGAACAAACCAGTGGGCACTGTATGGCTGGCCTGGGGCGTTGGCGAGACGGTCATCAGTGAGCAGCGATTCTTCCCGGGTAACCGCGACGAGGTCCGCCGACAAACGGTGAAGGCCGCGCTAGAGGGGCTGTTGCAACATGCCGCTGTAGAAATCTCAAATCAGGGGTAGGCGATCTGTAATCGCTGTGGAATAATACTGGCTACTTATACAGGTGTTGGCCGTCAGGCCTTATTGATTACGTGAGGACTTTAATGGACGACAACAAGAAGAAAGCCTTGGCTGCGGCCTTGGGTCAGATCGAACGTCAATTCGGCAAGGGTGCCGTAATGCGTATGGGCGATCAGGACCGTCAGGCTATTCCTTCCATCTCCACCGGCTCCCTGGGCCTGGACATTGCGCTTGGCATCGGCGGCCTGCCAAAAGGCCGTATCGTTGAAATCTATGGTCCTGAATCTTCCGGTAAAACCACGCTGACCCTGTCCGTGATCGCCCAGGCTCAAAAAGCCGGTGCGACCTGCGCCTTCGTCGATGCCGAACACGCCCTGGACCCGGAATATGCCGGCAAGCTGGGCGTCAACGTCGATGACCTGCTGGTTTCCCAGCCGGACACCGGTGAACAGGCCCTGGAAATCACCGACATGCTGGTGCGTTCCAACGCCGTTGACGTGATCATCGTCGACTCCGTGGCTGCACTGGTACCAAAAGCGGAAATCGAAGGTGAAATGGGCGACATGCACGTGGGCCTCCAGGCTCGTCTGATGTCCCAGGCCCTGCGCAAGATCACCGGTAACATCAAGAACGCCAACTGCCTGGTGATCTTCATCAACCAGATCCGCATGAAGATCGGCGTGATGTTCGGCAGCCCGGAAACCACCACCGGTGGTAACGCGCTGAAGTTCTACGCTTCGGTTCGTCTGGATATCCGCCGCACCGGCGCCGTGAAAGAAGGCGATGAGGTTGTCGGCAGTGAAACTCGCGTCAAGGTTGTGAAGAACAAGGTCGCTTCGCCGTTCCGTCAGGCGGAGTTCCAGATTCTTTACGGCAAGGGTATCTACCTTAATGGCGAGATGATCGACCTGGGTGTGTTGCACGGTTTCGTCGAAAAATCCGGCGCCTGGTATGCCTACAACGGCACCAAGATCGGTCAGGGCAAGGCCAACTCGGCCAAGTTCCTGGCGGATAACCCGGAAATTGCAGCAACCCTCGAGAAGCAACTGCGTGACAAGCTTCTGAGCCCAGTTGCGGACGTCAAGTCGGTGGCTAACCGCGAGACTGCAGACGACCTGGCTGACGCTGACATCTGATCGATTCGATGACCGTCGTACTCGATAACCTCGTCGCGGTGCGGCGAACCGCGATGGACCTGCTCGCCAGGCGCGAGCACGGTCGAGTCGAGCTGACGCGTAAGCTGCGTCAGCGCGGCGCTCCAGATGAGTTGATCGACACGGCCCTCGACCGTTTGACGGAAGAGGGCTTGTTGTCGGAGTCTCGTTACCTTGAGAGCTTTGTCTCTTATCGCGCTCGCTCTGGATACGGCCCCTTGCGAATTCGTGAGGAACTCGGTCAGCGTGGCTTGCAGCGCCCGGATATCGAACTGGCCTTGCGCGAAAGCGGTATCGATTGGCAGGCGCAACTGACGGACACCTGGCGCCGCAAGTTCTCAGGGCATCTGCCCATCGATGCTAGGGAGCGAGCCAAGCAAGGACGTTTCCTGGCATATCGAGGATATTCCATGGAAATGATCAACCGTTTATTCAGCGGTCGCGGCATGGACGACTAAACAACAACGGCCCGCTATTTTGATAGCGGGCCGTTTTTTTATGGACTCAGGTCACCTTGATCGGCTCCCAGGTGAGGGGTTGGACCTTGGTGGTGGGCTGGGCCCAGTTTTCCGACAGGTTGATGTAATCCACCAGTTCCCTCAAACGACCGTGATCGCGGGCATTGAAGGTAAAGGCCAGTCGGGTCAGATGGCTGAAACGGGCCTCGTCGTGTTCCTCGCCGGCGTAGGCGTGTTGATGAAAACAATCGTTGAGGCACAGGTCGGCAAACTCCGCCTGCAAATGCCCAAGGGCCTGCTCGTTCAGCTTGTGATTCATACGGATTACGAATTGATGTTTGAGCCAGCGGCTGGAGTGGAAGTTGCTGTAAAACTGATTGATCTCCTCTACTGCCTCTTGAGCGCTGTACACCAGGCGCATCAACTTCATATCGGTGGGCAGGATGTAGCGGTTTTCTTCCAGTTGCTCACGGATGAAGTGCAGGGCGCCTTGCCAGAACTTGCCCCCCGGCACGTCCAGCAGCACCACCGGCACCAGCGGGCTTTTACCGGTTTGCACCAACGTCAGGACTTCCAACGCTTCATCGAGGGTGCCGAAACCGCCCGGGCAGAGCACCAGCGCGTCGGCCTCTTTGACGAAGAACAGCTTACGGGTGAAGAAGAAGTGGAACGGCAGCAGATTCTGCGTGCCGTCAACGGTCGGATTCGCATGCTGTTCGAAAGGCAAGGTGATGTTGAAACCCAGGCTGTGGTCCCGGCCAGCGCCTTCATGGGCGGCCGCCATGATGCCACCGCCGGCGCCAGTGATGACCATCATGTCCGAGCGTGCCAACTCCGCCCCCAGTTCCCGGGCCAGGCCGTACAGCGGATGTTCGATGGGCGTTCGGGCCGAACCGAAGACCGTGACCTTGCGTCGGCCCTTGAATTGTTCGAGTGTGCGAAAAGCGTGCTCCAGTTCTCGCAAGGCCTGCAGCGTGATCTTGGCATTCCAGCGGTTGTGATCTTCCTGGGCCATGCGCAGGACGGTCAGGATCATGTCTCGGTAGATGGGGAGGTTCGGGCTGTTGGGGGAGACCAGGTTGAGTTGCTCTTCGACCTTGCGGGTGAGGTCGTGTCCATGGTTCTCAAAATGACGACTCAGCAAGTCATTCGGTTTGTAAGGCATTCAGCTTCTCCTTCTTGGCAAAACCCCAGCCCGAACGAGAGATTCGTCAGGGCCACGACACTCCGTGTGTCGTTGTCAGCCCAGGACCGTGCCTGGACGTTCGACCTGGTTCGACGCGGCGTGCGACAGGCGACCAAGCCATCCTGCGGGTTCTGCGTTTCCCTTGTATGAAAGAACTGTCACGCGCAAAGGTGTCGGTAGGGCAGCCTCGTTCTGCCTGAAGCAAAGAGATACTTTTGAATCTAGTCCCTCGCGCGGATCTTCGCTGTCTTGATCATGGCGCTCAAAAAACATCGTTGGCAACCGCTCAAATGTCATGCCGCTCGTCAGATTGCCAACTAGGTGCGCGCCGCTCTGATTAACTGATTAGCAAGCATTCAATGCTATGGCGCGTCCAGGACTGGACGCTGCGCGATGGATTGAAGTGGATCGGGCATGGAGGCGGGACTGATGATCAGAGTGACGTTGGAGCTCGACAAGCAGTTGTACCTGACGCTGTTGGAAGCGGCTCATGCTAATCGGGTAAGCCTCGAGGAGGAGTGCTGTCGCCGGTTGGAAGGTCGAGCATGGCGCTCGCGCTACCTGCAGGCGCTGGTGGCGGAACTGCGCGCCGACGATGAGCAGCGGCGCGCCAGTTCGGGTTGATTATTTTTTGGTCTTGGCCGGTTTCGGGCAGTCGGATTCCTGGAAGCGCTCAGTCGCAATGGGGCGATTGGTCTTAACTTCGGTGAACTCGTAGCGCATGGTCGCGCCCTGGGCCATCAATTTGCGCAAGCCTGGGTTGGTACACACGGTGGCACCCAGCTGGAAATAGACGGCCTTGGGGTCGGCCCGCATTTTCTGGGCATGGCTGCTTTGCACGCTCAGATGATTGATCAGCTCAGTGCCTTCTACGGTGTAGCCCTGGTCGAGAATGTCCTCGTTGATTGCCCGGGGCGTGCCGGCGCTGCTTTGCGCGGCTACATTGCGCAGCATCTTGTTCAGTTCGAGTTCTTTCAGCGAAGCGGCCTGTGCGGTGACGGACGTCGCCAGTAGCACGGCAACGGTGGGGACGATAAGGCGCAGCATGAAACTCTCCTGGTTCAGTGACTGGTGGTTCGACCGGTCACATGGCTGTGCGTTCAGTGGTGGCGAATTATAGGGTAGGCCGGGTGGACGGTACAGGTTTGCGCGCTCTGGTAGACTGCCGGCCTTTATCCTGCCGAGTCTTGTTCGTGTCGATTTTCCCTGCCTGTCGGCGTCGCCTGCGATGAACCATGCCCCTAACGCCGTAGCCCGTCTGCGCGACCTGCGCATCGATGAAGGTATCAAGCCGATTCAGGCCCGTGGCTGGCGCGCGCCCCGTTGCAGCGCCTGCCGGGTGATCGAGAGCCATTGCCTGTGCGCCTGGCGTCCGAGCGTCGAGGCTCGTTCGGGTGTCTGCCTGATCATGACCAACAAGGAAGTGTTCAAGCCGAGCAACACGGGTTGGCTGATTGCTGACGTAGTGCGCGACAATCACGCGTTCATCTGGTCACGCACCGACGTCGACGAACAACTGCTGGCGCTGCTCAACGACCCGCAATGGCAGCCATATCTGGTGTTTCCCGGTGAGTATGTCGAACCATCGCGGGTCACACATACCGTCAACCTCGATCAGGGCAAGCGTCCGTTGTTCATTCTGCTGGATGCGACCTGGACCGAGGCGCGCAAGATTTTCCGTAAAAGCCCGTATTTCGACCGTTTGCCGATTCTGAGCCTGTTGCCCGACAGGCTGTCGCGCTACCGCTTGCGCCGCTCGACTCGCAGCGAGCATCTGTGCACCGCCGAAGTGGCGGCGTTGTGTCTGGAACTGGCTGGGGACAGTGACGCTGCCTCGGCCCTGGATGCCTATTTCGATGTGTTCAGCCAGCATTACCTGGGTGCCAAACGACAGCAGGAGGTGGATGTGTCCACTGCGGCCCACGCTGAGTTGCAGCCCTTTATTCGTACGGCGCAGCCAGTGTTGGCTTAATAGTGGCCCATACTGAACACGGTAGCGGCCGTGCTGCTTGACCACCCCGGTTTCGCTGGGCATGCTTGGCGCCGATTAGGGTACGGCCAAGGTTTGAAACGCCGTGTTTTTACGTGTTGGCGTTGAACGTACCCCTTTGATGCCGCGGCATGTCGGTATCTTGAGTTGCTTGGGCAAGGCGTGAGTGCATCAGGCCTGCCATTAAAAACAGGATCATTTGAAAAATGGCCACATACGAAATCCTGATAGCCGATGACCATCCGCTCTTTCGCAGCGCGTTACATCAGGCGGTGACCATGGGGCTGGGCCCCGATGTCCGACTCACGGAAGTGGCCAGTATTGCGGAACTCGAGGCCCGGCTGACTGAAAAGGCCGATTGGGATCTTGTGCTGCTGGATCTGAACATGCCGGGCGCTTATGGTTTTTCCGGGCTGGTCTTGCTGCGCGGCCAATACCCGCAAATTCCTGTGGTGATGGTATCGGCCCAGGAAGAAGCTTCGGTGATGGTCAAGGCCCGGGAGTTCGGCGCCAGTGGTTTCATTCCTAAATCCAGTTCCCTTGAGATGATCCAGGTAGCCGTCAAGGCGGTCCTGGATGGCGATGTGTCCTGGCCTCCCCAGGCATTCGAAGCTGTGAGCGTGTCCGACGAAGCCAAGGCCGCCAGCGAAGGGCTGGCCAGCCTCACTCCGCAGCAGTTCCGCGTGTTGACCATGGTGTGTGAAGGTCTGCTGAACAAGCAGATTGCCTATGAGTTGAACGTGTCCGAAGCCACCATCAAGGCCCATGTCACTGCAATCTTTCGTAAACTGAATGTGCGCACCCGGACCCAGGCAGCCTTGCTGCTGCAGCAACTTGAGTCCATTTCACCGCAATCGTAGCGTTTTGTTCACGCTTTTTTGACCGGGTTTGAATTAGCTTCTCCACCCCTTTTGATCAGTTGCCCACTTATGTCGCCTTTTAAAGGCCAAACCGGCCTGAAACGCATCCTCAACGCCTCCGGCTATTCTCTGGACGGCCTGCGCGCGGCCTTCGTCGGTGAAGCCGCGTTTCGTCAGTTGGTCTTGCTCGACGTCATCCTGATTCCGTTGTCGTTCTTCCTGAATGTCAGCCGTGTCGAGCAGGCGCTACTGATTGCGGTCTGCCTGCTGGCATTGATCGTGGAGTTGCTCAACTCGGCGGTGGAGGCGGCCATCGACCGCATTTCCCTGGAGCTGCACCCGTTGTCGAAAAATGCCAAGGACATGGGCAGTGCCGCTCAGTTCGTTGCTTTGAGCATGATTGCCTTGGTGTGGGGCCTGATTTTGCTCTAGTGCCCCGGCGCTCAGGCAATGGGGGGCAGGACGATTTCGTCGCTGCGCTGCACGCCAGCGGTGAATGCCCGGCACAGCTCGAGGAATTCGCGCATGGCCGACGTCTGGTATTTTTGTTTGTGCCAGATGAAATAAAACTGCCGGGCCAGGTCCATGTCCGGGGTTTCCACGGCTACGAGACTGCCGCGCCGGAAGGCGTCACGCAGGGCCAAGCGTGAAATGCAGCCAATCCCCAGGCCCGATTCCACGGCTCGCTTGATGGCTTCGGTGTGTTCCAGTTCCAGACGCACGTTCAGCGCACTGCGATGGTGACGCATGGCCTGGTCGAAGGTCAGGCGGGTGCCGGAACCTTGCTCCCGCAGAATCCACGCCTCATGGGTCAGTTCCTCCATGGTCGCCTGGCCGCGTTTGGCCAGCGGATGTTGAGGGGCGCAAAACACCACCAGTTCATCCTCGACCCAGCTCTGGACCTCGATGTCCGGATGGCTGCAGTCGCCTTCGATTAGACCCAGATCAATTTCATAGTGAGCAACCTGGTGCACGATATTGGCAGTGTTTTGCACATGCAGCTTCACCTGGCTTTCCGGATGACGCTGCATGAAACTGCCGATCAGCAAGGTCGCCAGGTAATTGCCGATGGTCAGGGTGGCGCCCACCGCCAGTGAGCCGAAACCGGACTTGCCGTTGAGCAGGTCTTCGATCTCCTTGGATTGGTCCAGCAGCGCCACCGCCTGGGGCAGCAGTTGTTTGCCCAAGGCATTGAGACTCAGGCGTTTGCCGGCGCGGTCGAACAATTGGCAGCTGGACTGGCGCTCCAGTTCGGTGATGGAGGTGCTGGCCGCCGACTGCGAAAGATTGAGCAGGCCCGCGGCACGGGACACGCTCTCTTGCTGGGCGACGGCGACGAAGACTTGAAGTTGACGTAGAGTAAATCGCATATCGATATAACCGATAACCCTTATCTTAATAATTCATTTAACAGATATTGTCGCCGCCATTAGAATGCGATGCAATTGCGCAAATTAACGACGCAGGCATCATTCCCAGGAGTCCCCGTACATGAGCAACATGAACCACGAGCGTGTCCTCAGTGTTCATCACTGGAACGACACTCTGTTCAGCTTCAAGTGCACCCGTGATCCGGGCCTGCGCTTCGAGAACGGTCAGTTCGTGATGATCGGCCTGCAGCAGCCCAACGGCCGCCCGCTTATGCGCGCTTACTCGATCGCCAGTCCGAACTGGGAAGAGCATCTCGAATTTTTCAGCATCAAGGTGCCTGACGGCCCGTTGACTTCCCAGTTGCAGCATCTGAAGGAAGGCGACGAGATCATCATCAGCAAGAAGCCCACCGGCACCCTGGTGCTGGACGATCTCAAGCCTGGCAAGCATTTGTACTTGCTGAGCACTGGCACCGGGTTGGCGCCATTCATGAGCGTGATCCAGGATCCGGAAACCTACGAGCGTTTCGAAAAAGTGATCCTGTGCCACGGCGTACGTTACGTCAATGAAGTTGCCTACCGCGAGTTCATTACCGAACACCTGCCGCAGAACGAATTCTTTGGCGAAGCGCTGCGTGACAAACTGATCTACTACCCGACCGTTACTCGCGAACCGTTCGAGAACGAAGGCCGCCTGACCGACTTGATGCGCAGCGGCAAGCTGTTTCGCGACATCGGCCTGCCGCCGATCAACCCGCAGGACGACCGCGCCATGCTGTGCGGTAGCCCGAGCATGCTCGACGAGACCAGCGAAGTGCTCAACAGTTTCGGCCTGACTGTTTCGCCGCGCATGCGTGAGCCGGGTGATTACCTGATCGAGCGGGCGTTTGTAGAGAAGTAACCCTCGGTTTATGCGGTGGTTGATCGATCGCCATCGCGAGCAGGCTCGCTCCCACAATGGAATATGTGGGAACACAAATCTTGTGGCCACTGAAGTTCAAAGGTGGGAGCGAGCCTGCTCGCGATAGCCGCAACCCGGTCTGCAGTTACCCATGAAAAAGCCCGCGCTACCTGAAGAAGGCAGCGCGGGCTTTTTCGTTTCTGGCGGTTACGATTTCGCCGGAATCACTTCCAGCACCTTGATCACCCCGGGCTGCGGATAGTGCCAACGCACATCCAGATCCCAGAACTGCGCACCATATTCCCGTTCGGGCGTAGGAATCTGGTACGCCGGACGTGGGTCTTGGGCCAGGCACTGTTCGATCAGCTCCACCAGGGGTTCTTCCAGGCGCTTGGCGTGGTCGCGGGCCTGATGCAGGGCAGAGCTGGCCCATCGCACCGCAATCAGCTCAGGCGCTGCGCTGGCGATGTTGTTGTGCGCCGAGCCGATGATGTCTGCGTAGGGCACGTAGGGTTTGATATCCAGCACTGGGGTGCCGTCCAGCAAGTCGATGCCCGAGATCCACAGGCGCCCGGCTTCGACCCGCTCCAGTTTCACCACCGACTGGCCGATGCCGTTGGGGCGATGGGTGGCACGAGTGGCGAACACCCCCATGGACTTATTGCCGCCCAGACGCGGCGGGCGCACTTTCAGCCGTGGCTTGTCTTCCAGGGCCTGGTGGAACAGGAACAGCAGCCAGACATGGCTGACCTGCTCCAGGCCCTGCACCGCATCGCCCTGATCGAATGGCGCCACCAACTCCAGCACACCGCGCGCGGCCGGGGCCAGTTGCGGTTGACGGGGAATGGCGAACTTCTCCTTGAAGCAGGAGCGGACGTAGCCGATGGGGGAGACGTTGTAGGTCATGGTTCGGCGGGAAATCAGCCGCGAACGCGCAGCGTCAGACCCTTGAGGAAGTTGCGCAGTAACTGGTCACCGCACGGGCGGTAGTTGGTGTGACCGAACTTGCGGAACAATGCGCTCAGTTCCGGCTTGGATACCGGGAACTCCGCGGCCTTGAGGATGGCGTGCATATCGTCTTCCTTCAGTTCGAAGGCCACCCGCAGCTTCTTGAGGATGATGTTGTTGGTGACCGGCACTTCGATTGGCTGCGGTGGACGGCTTTCGTCCTTGCCGCGCTTGAAGATCACCAGGCCGTCGAGAAAATGCGCCATGACTTCGTCAGGGCAGAACACGAAGCCTTCTTCCTCGTCTTTCTTGAGGTAACCCACCAGATCCGCCATGGGCACTTCCAGGCCACCCAGCTTGATGATCTCGATGACTTTTTTGTCGCTGATGTCGAGCATGTAGCGCACGCTGCGAAGTACGTCGTTGTGAACCATGTGTGCAATCCTGATCAATCGGCAGTGGGCGCCGCAGCTCGGTGCGGCGCCGGAAAAAGAAACTAGAACTTCTCTTTGGTGGACAGGTAACGCCACTGGCCCAGGGGCACCTTACCGATGGACACGCCGCCAATGCGGATGCGTCGAATGGCCACCACCTTGAGGCCGACCGCCTGGCAAAACAGCGCGATCACCCCCGGTTGCGGGTTCTTCATGGCAAAGCGCAAGCGGTTCTCGTTCTGCCAACTGGCCTTGACCGCCGGCAACTCCTTGCCTTTGTAGGTCAGGCCATGGTTCAGGCGATTGAGGCCATGGGCGACCATTTCGCCTTCGACTTCCACCACGTACTCCTGCTCGATCTTGGCGGCGTCGGCGGTGAGCTTGCGCAGAATCTTCCAGTCCTGGGTGAACACCAGCAACCCACTGGCGTTGGCCTGCAGGTCGGCACTGGCGGTCAGGCGCAGAAAATGGCCCTTGAGGGGGCGCTTGCCGAAGCGGTGTTCTTCGCTCAGGGTCTGTGGTCCAAGGGACGCCATCGCCGTGTCTGCATCCATGCCCGCCGGGGCGTTCAACAGGAGGGTGACCGGCTCTGGCGCGGTGGCCTTGGCCTCGGGGTCGAGTTCGACTTTCTGGGTAGTGACCTTGAACTGCGGTTCGTCGATCACTTCGCCGTCCACGGTGACCCAGCCGCCCTCGATGAACAGCTCAGCCTCCCGACGGGAACAGCCGACGAGTTCGATGAGGCGTTTGGAGAGACGAATCGGGTCAGTCATGACAGGGCCGTAACAAAAAGAGGGTGGGCATTGTACCTGCCTGGCGCCGGTTAATCGCGGGTCCATTTGCCTTTTAGCCGCGTTGGACCTTCAGGTCGGGCTGTTTGTAGCGCATGTGCAGCAACGGGTACGGCTGGTTCATGCCGTCCTTTGCCGAACGGCCAACCACTTCGAAGCCTTGCTTGAGGTAAAAACCCAAGGCTTGCGGGTTCTGTTCGTTGACATCCAGCTGATCGGCGTTCATGTGCTCCATGGCATAACGCAACAGCTGTTTGCCCAGGCCCTGGCCACGGTGTTGCGGGTCGATGAAAAGCATCTCGATCTTGCCGGCTGCGACGCCGGCGAAACCGGTAATGCGCTGGCGAGTGTCCCGGGTGCAGATGAGCATGACCGCGTCCAGGTAACGGGTGAGCACCAGATTCTTCAACAGTTCGATGTAGCTGTCCGGCAGAAAATCGTGGGTGGCGCGTACCGAGGCCTCCCAGACCCGGGTCAGTTCCTGATAGTCGCTGGATTTCGGTGTGTGGATGACCGAATGCTGACGCATGCCCGCCTGCTCCTTGTGCTGGATATCTCCATACGATAGCTGCAAAAAAGCCTCGCATCTTGTGAGGATAGCGAGGCTCTTCAATTTTTCGGCCTGTGAAGGAACCTGTGGGAGCTCGGCTCCCACAGGTATCACATTGAGTCTGTGAAGCAGCAGCTCAACCGATCTGTTCAGCCCACAGATCGTATTCGTCAGCGTCGGTCACCTTGCACCAGACCTTGTCGCCCGGCTTGAGATTGCTGCCGTTGTCGATGAATACGTTGCCATCGATTTCCGGGGCGTCGAAGAAGCAGCGGCCCACGGCGCCTTGTTCATCCACTTCATCCACCAGTACTTCGATTTCACGGCCGATGCGCATTTGCAGGCGCGCCGAGCTGATGGCCTGCTGGTGCGCCATGAAACGCTCCCAACGATCCTGCTTGACCTCGTCCGGCACCACATCCAGGTCCAGGTCGTTGGCCGGTGCGCCTTCGACGGGCGAATACTGGAAGCAACCGACGCGGTCGAGCTGGGCTTCGGTCAGCCAATCCAGCAGGTACTGGAAGTCTTCCTCGGTTTCGCCAGGGAAGCCGACGATGAAGGTCGAGCGGATGATCAGGTCCGGGCAGATCTGGCGCCAGTTCTTGATGCGGGCCAGGGTCTTGTCTTCGAAAGCCGGGCGCTTCATGGCCTTGAGGACTTTCGGGCTGGCGTGCTGGAACGGGATGTCCAGGTACGGCAGGATCTTGCCGGCGGCCATCAGCGGGATCAGTTCGTCGACATGCGGATACGGGTAGACGTAATGCAGGCGGACCCACACGCCGAGGGTGCTGAGGGCTTCGCACAGTTCGGTCATGCGGGTTTTCACCGGCGCGCCGTTCCAGAAGCCAGTGCGGTATTTCACGTCGACGCCATAAGCGCTGGTGTCCTGGGAGATCACCAGCAGCTCCTTGACGCCGGCCTTGACCAGGCGCTGGGCCTCGTCGAGCACATCACCCACCGGGCGGCTTACCAGTTTGCCGCGCATCGAGGGGATGATACAGAAGCTGCAACTGTGGTTGCAGCCTTCGGAAATCTTCAGGTAAGCGTAGTGGCGCGGTGTCAGCTTGATGCCTTGCGGCGGCACCAGGTCGATCAGCGGGTTGTGGTCCTGGCGGGGCGGCACTACGTCGTGCACGGCATTGACGACCTGCTCGTACTGCTGCGGACCGGTCACGGCCAGCACGCTGGGGTGCACGTCGCGGATATTGCCTTCTTCCACACCCATGCAGCCGGTCACGATGACCTTGCCGTTTTCCTTGATGGCTTCGCCGATCACTTCCAGGGACTCGGCCTTGGCCGAATCGATGAAGCCGCAGGTGTTGACCACTACCACGTCGGCGTCCTGGTACGTGGATACGACGTCATAACCTTCCATGCGCAGCTGGGTCAGGATGCGCTCGGAGTCGACCAGAGCCTTCGGGCAACCCAGGGATACGAAGCCAACCTTGGGGTTGGCCGGCGCGGTAGTGGTGGACATGTCTAACCTCGGTGTAGGGGAGATCGTCTCTTGTGGAGACAGGACGCTTGACGCGCCTCTGATCAAAAAGTGCGCAATTCTAGCGGTGCTGGAAGCGCTTGACCAGCTTTATACGGGGAAAAACGACGAGTGCTGCGCTATGCTTCGCGCCGTCCAGCGCAACTGAATCTCTACAGTCAATCATTTGTCTGTAACAGGAAGTAAGGTGGCCTGGACGCAAGGTCAATCAGGGTGCTTCTTTCCAGCAGCGCGGATCAGGTAGTGGGAGTGTTGGATGGAGCAGGCAGAGAGTCAGGTGTCGGGTACCGGGCATGCAGCGGCCAGGCCCGTGGGAATGTTGGTGGCCGCCGCGGGGGTGGTCTATGGCGACATCGGCACCAGTCCCTTGTACACCATCAAGGAAGTGTTTTCCGGTCAATATGGTGTGCAGGTCAACCATGACGGAGTGTTCGGGATTCTGGCGCTGATCTTCTGGTCGTTGGTCTGGGTCGTCTCGATCAAATACGTGCTGTTTATCCTGCGCGCTGACAACCAGGGCGAAGGCGGCATCATGTCGTTGACCGCGCTGGCCCGGCGGGCGTCCACCCCTTATCCCCGGTTGCGTTCGGTGCTGGTGATTCTCGGGCTGATCGGCGCCTCGTTGTTTTACGGTGACAGCATGATCACCCCGGCCATTTCCGTATTGTCGGCCGTGGAGGGTCTGGAAGTGGCCTTTGATGGGCTGGATCACTGGGTTGTGCCGATGGCGCTGGTGATTCTGGTGGCGCTTTTCCTGATTCAGAAACACGGGACCGATCGGATCGGTAAATTGTTCGGGCCGGTCATGGTGCTGTGGTTCGTGGTCCTTGGCGGCCTGGGCATTCATGGCATTGTCCAGCATCCGCAGGTGCTCGAGGCGTTGAACCCGGCCTGGGGCGTGCGCTTTTTCATGGTGCATCCGGGGGTTGGCGTTGCGATCCTGGGGGCCGTGGTACTGGCCTTGACCGGCGCCGAAGCCTTGTATGCGGACATGGGGCATTTCGGCCGCAAACCGATTGCCCGGGCCTGGTTCGTCTTGGTGTTGCCAGGACTGGTGCTCAACTATTTCGGTCAGGGCGCCTTGCTGTTGGAGAACCCGGAGGCCGCTCGTAACCCGTTTTATCTGTTGGCCCCAGGCTGGGCGCTGGTGCCGCTGGTGGTGCTCTCGACCTTCGCCACGGTGATCGCATCCCAAGCGGTGATTTCCGGCGCGTTTTCCCTCACACGCCAAGCCATCCAGCTCGGCTATATCCCGCGCATGTACATCCAGCACACCTCCAGCGCCGAACAAGGGCAGATCTACATCGGCGCGGTGAACTGGGCGTTGATGGTTGGCGTGATCCTGCTGGTGCTTGGCTTCGAGTCGTCCGGCGCGTTGGCCTCTGCCTATGGCGTGGCAGTGACCGGCACCATGCTGATCACCAGCATCCTGGTGTCGGCGGTGGCGTTGCTGCTGTGGAAATGGCCACCTCTGCTGACGGTGCCGTTGCTGGTCGGTTTTCTATTGGTGGACGGCCTGTTCTTTGCCGCCAATGTCCCGAAAATCCTGCAGGGTGGCGCATTTCCGGTGTTGGCGGGGATCGTGTTGTTCATTCTGATGACCACGTGGAAGCGCGGGAAGGAACTGTTGGTAGATCGGTTGGATGAAGGCGCTCTGCCGTTGCCGGTATTTATCAGCAGCATCCGTGTCGAACCTCCCCATCGGGTCAAGGGCACGGCGGTTTTCCTCACTGCTCGCCCGGATGCCGTGCCTCACGCGCTGCTCCATAACCTGTTGCACAACCAGGTGCTGCACGAGCAAGTGGTGCTGTTGACGGTGGTGTACGAAGACATCCCCCGGGTGCCGCCGCAACGGCGCTTCGAGGTGGATTCCTACGGCGAAGGTTTCTTCCGGGTGATCCTGCACTTTGGTTTCACTGACGAACCGGACGTGCCACAGGCTCTCAGGCTGTGTCATCTGGATGAGCTGGACTTCAGCCCGATGCGCACCACCTATTTCCTCAGCCGCGAGACGGTCATCGCTTCCAAGCTTGAAAGCATGGCCCGTTGGCGCGAAGTGCTATTCGCCTTCATGCTGAAAAACGCCAACGGCAATTTGCGCTTTTTCAATTTGCCGCTGAACCGGGTGATTGAACTGGGGACCCAGGTGGAAATGTAGCCCAAACAAAAAAGCCCCCGTTGTCTTGTGGCAGCGGGGGCTTTTTGATGGGCGTGGGGTTGAGTGGACAACAATTTGTGGCGAGGGGATTTATCCCCGTTGGGTTGCGAAGCAACCCTCTGGATTTTCCTGGGTTCATGACCTGTGCGAGTGCTTCGCACTCGAGCGGGGATAAATCCCTCGCCACATTAGGTTCGCAGGGTTCACAAAAAACCAGCCTCAGCTCACTGTTCGGCGTTCTTGTTCTGGCGCTTGTTGATTTCGTCCACCAGGCGCTTGGCCAGCGCCGGATAGTTCTCGTCGAAATGATGGCCACCAGGTAGCTGGATGGCTTCGCCCACCGCGGTCTTGTCGGTACAGCCACTTTCAGCCGCTTCTTCTACGCCGTAGATGCACACGACTTTGTCGGCGGGCAGCTTGGCCATTTCCGGGCCCGTGGCGGCTTCGGTGCCGGCATTGCCGAGCCAGCCTTCGACTTCGATCTCGAAGCTGCCGGTGCGCGCGAAGGCCAGCAGGATGATTGCGTCGACCCCTTGCTGTTCGCTGGCCGGAAGGCGATTGTAGATTGCGGGCAGTACGTCGGCGCCGAAGGAATATCCGGTCAGGATGAAGCGCTTGGTGCCCCAGACCTGACGGTAGTGCTGCATCAGTTCGGTGAGGTCCTGGGCGCTTTGTTCCGGACTCTTGTGCTGCCAGTAGTAGCGCAGGGTGTCGATGCCGACGACCGGGTAACCGATCTTGGCCATTTCTTCGGCCACGTCCCGATCCAGGTCCCGCCAGCCGCCGTCTCCGGAGAGAAACAGGGTCACGGTGTCCCGGGCCTGGCTGGCCGGCACTTCCACTACGGGAATGCCCAGGCCGCCCTGGTCGGTGCCTACCAGGATCTTGTGCAGTTCGTTGTTCAGCACCTGTGGCAGGTTGATGTCGTAGTTGCTGATGCTGGTTTCAGCGTTCGGTTGATCCCGGACGAAACCGGCGCTGGTGTCGTCGGGGTTGTCATTCCAGGCCACCAGCCAGTGGCCGTGGGCCGCGCTTTTAGGCAGCAGGTGGGTGCAGCCGGGTTTTTCCAGGGCCAGGTCCACCGAAACGGCCTGGGCCTTGTCGTTCTTCTGCTCCGCCAGCCAGCGCCAGGCCAGCACGGCTCCGGGGCCGATACCGCTGACCAGCGTTGCCGGCCCCTGGAGCTGCTTCAGGCCGGCCTGCAGGGCACGGCCTTGCAGCATGCAGTCCTTGGGCAGGATCACCTGGACGATTTGCGCCGAGCCGCTGCGGCTGAGGGTCAGCAATTGCGTGTCGCTGAGTTTCTGCTCTTCGTTGACCGCCACCAGCACTTGGGCGCGGGGCGGGGTGCCGGGAATGATCCGGGTCATGGGGGCACCGTCGACCGGCGTCAGCTGTTCAAGGGTCGGTTGCGGGGCAGGGCGGTTCCAGTACCAGTAACCGCCACCGAGAATCACCGCCACCACCAGCAGGGTGGCCACTACGTATCGCCAGGAGCGTTGCATCATCAGCGTTTCACCAATCCAGTCAGGCCGCCTGCAATCAGGGCGGCGGTATCGGCCAGAGCTACCAGCGGATCGAGTCCGGCGGGCACGGCCATGTAACGAGGTTCCCAGTCAGGCTGGAATTTATCTTTGAAACGGCGCAGGCCCTGGAAGTTGTAGAGCTGTTCGCCACGGCGGAACACCATCGAACCCAGACGCTGGGTCAGCGGTGCGCCGCGTCGCGGTTGCAGGCCCGACAGGGGGACCATTCCGAGGCTGAAGCGGGCATAGTCATGGGCTTTGTAATGCTGAATCAGCCCGACCATCATGAATTCCATGGTCAGTTTCGGGGCGTCGGGATGGGCGCGCATCAGATCGAGGCTGGCCAATTCATGGCTGTGCGTCTCCAGCAGATTGGCGAACGCCACCGGGCGGCCTTCGAAACGAATCACTGCGATGCGGAAATGCTTGAGGTAGTCATCGCTGAAGCGGCCAAGTGAAAAGCCTTTTTCCCGCACGTTCTTGCCGGTCAGCCAGGCGTCGGAAATGACCTTCAGCTCATCCATCGGCGCCTGGCCCGGTTCGTGGATCTCCAGCGACAGGCCGTCCCGGGTACCGCGGTTCCAGGTGTAGCGCAAGTCCTTCATCTCTTTGCCCTTGGCTTCGAGATCGAAATGCTTGAGGTCGACCCGTGCTTCTTCACCCAGCTTGATCGCGGTCAGGCCGATGTCCATGTAATACGGCAGGTTCTCGGCGCGAACCTGATAGAACACCGGGCGCGCATGATGGATATCGCAAAGGTCGCGGAACTGCCAGATCATTTCTGCGCGTTGCTGGGTAGGGCCGATCGGGTCGTACAATGCCACCAGACTGCGGCCACGGCGGGCATACATCAGAAATGCTTCGTCGTTGGGATGAAACAGCAATGCCTTGTCACCGGTCAGGGCCAGGCCGCCGTCGGGTTGTGAAGAGGCCATGAGAATCTTTTTGGCTCGCTCCAGTTCTTCTGCCGCCGGCAGCTGGATCACCGGGCGGGCGGTACGCAGCAGCCAGGTAAGGGACACCACCACCAGCAGCACCGCCGCGCCCAGCAGTGAGCGCAGACCACGAGGTGCGTCGGCATCGAGGGTGAATTGCCACCACAGTTCATGGCTGTAGGGCACGTCCTGGTATGCAAACAGCAGCAGCCAGATTGACGCGCCGAGCACGCATAGGCTGGCAATCAGAAACAGCGGCGAAAATGGCAACTCGGTCAGGCGACTCGGACGATAAAACGAACGCCGGAACACCGCCAACAAACTGGCCGTCAGCGTCAGCAGCGTGGCCTCTTCCCAATCGAAGCCCTTGAGCAGTGAGAGCAGGGCGCCCACCAACAGTAAAACGGTGGTCAGCATCCAGGCAGCAGACAAGCGACGGCGCAGACCCTGGGCGAGCAACAGGCACAACACGCCCACAAGGCTGGCGCCCAGGTGCGAGGCGTCCACCAGCCGATGAGGGATCAGGAAACCAATGTGCTCCAGGCGAGTATCGATTTCCGGGGTCACGCCGGAAAACAGCAGCACCACGCCCGATAGGAACACCAGCACCGCGAGGATCGGCGCCGCCAGGCCCGACGCTACCCGCAGGGACTGGCGGGCCTGGAACAGCCGTTGCGCCTCATTGATCAGCAACAACACACAGGCCACCAGCATCGGCAGCAGGACATAGATCAAGCGATACAAAAGCAGGGCGGCGGCCAAAGGCGCGGCCCCCAGTTTGTCGGCGAAGGCCGCCAGCAGGATCGCTTCGAACACCCCGACCCCGCCCGGTACATGACTGAGTACGCCGGCTGCCAGCGCCAACAGGTACACCAGCAGGAATGCGCCGAACGGTGGTGTTTCGGGCAACAACAAGTACAGCACCGTGGCGGCCGCCGCGACATCCAGCGTGGTGATGATCAGTTGCAGGAGCGTCAAGCGTCGGCCCGGCAGGCGCAGGGTGCGGCGCCCGGCCTTGATCAGCAGGCTGTCCCGATAGGGCTGTTCTGGCAGGCGCCGACGGTAGATGCCGATAGCCAGCGCACAGGTGAGCAGCAGCACCGCCACGCAGATCGCTCCCAGCCAGGTGGCCGGCAAGTGCAGGGCGGCGGAAGCGGCGGGCAGATCACTGAGGGTTGCCAGGGCTGCCAGCGGCGGCAGTGCACAGCCCAGGGATAGGCTGGCGAACAGGGTCATGTGGGCGACATCTGTCGCGCCCAGGCCATGGCGGGCATACAGCCGGTAGCGAACCGAGCCCCCCGACAATAACGAGAGCCCGATGGCGTTGCCGATGGCAAAAGCGCTGAATCCGCCCAGGATCAGCGTTTTCGCGGGCAATTTCACACCGGCATAACGGCTGGCGGACCATTCATAGCCCAGCAAGATGACGAATCCGACGACCGTCGCGGCGACTGCGCCGAGCAGGGCTGAGCGCGGCACCTGCATGATCGAGTCGTGCAGAGCGTACAGATCGAGCTCGCTCAGCAGGTGGCGACAGGCAATCAATGCAAGGGCGAACAGCAACAGCGTGACAGCGAGGCCGATAGGCTGACGGTACTGACTGATACGCTCCAGCCAGCGCAAGCGCCCGGCCTTGATCGGTTGTACCGCAGTAACAGTGTCTTGTGGGGCAGACGAGTGAGCGCGCATCAATCACCTCTTGAACTATGCGCGACAGGATGGGGGCAACCCGCTCAGTTACCAATCCCTGCCGAAAAAAATAATTACAAAATATTTGTCATGAAAGCTTTTTTCGACAGGCACAAAAAAGGCCACTCTTTCGAGTAGCCTTTTTTGATGTTTGGTTGCGGGAGCCGGATTTGAACCGACGACCTTCGGGTTATGAGCCCGACGAGCTACCAGACTGCTCCATCCCGCGTCTGTGTGGCGGCATTCTACAGGCGAACGCCTGAGTGTCAACCGTTAAAAGGTGGTGAGGTCAAATAAACGGCCAATTCGTCGCCAACCGAGCTAAACACAAGAAATCAAAAGGAAATTGTCCTACAAGCAGGCAGTCTGCATTGCGTCGCCGTGGGGTTGGGCGAGGTTCGCAGGTCTTCTCTTCACGGCGCCTTGCTCAAAAACAAACGGCCACAAAAAAGGCCACTCTTTCGAGTAGCCTTTCTTGATGTTTGGTTGCGGGAGCCGGATTTGAACCGACGACCTTCGGGTTATGAGCCCGACGAGCTACCAGACTGCTCCATCCCGCGTCTGTGTGGCGGCATTCTACAGAGGATCGGCTGGCTGTCAACCCTGGCGCCAGGAAAATCTGTTCAGCTTCAATTGCTTAGCCTAAGTCCTGGGCATTGTGACAGCGCTGTGACGCAAGCCTGGCAAGGGCTGGCGCTCTATTGGACGCTTCGCTGCGATTGAAGAAATAAATTCACGTAGGCTTTTTCCAGCCGCAGTGAAGGATCTTTTCAACTACTGGTGCTATATACAGTTGTCGGTGCGATACTGGCGTCCCGACTTGTCGCACATCCGCTTCTCTTATGACGCAACGCAAAATCATCCACGTCGACTGTGACTGCTTCTACGCCGCTATCGAGATGCGCGATGACCCGCGGCTGGCTGGCAAACCCCTGGCGGTCGGTGGTTCGGCGGACCGGCGCGGAGTCATCGCGACCTGTAACTACGAGGCCCGGGCCTACGGTGTGCGTTCGGCCATGTCATCCGGACACGCCTTGAAGCTCTGCCCCGACTTGACCATCGTCAAGCCGCGGATGGACGCCTATCGGGAGGCGTCGAAGGAAATTCATACGATCTTCAGCGATTACACTGACTTGATCGAGCCGCTGTCCCTGGATGAGGCCTACCTGGATGTCTCCGCAAGTGCCCATTTCGGTGGGAGTGCCACCCGCATCGCCCAGGACATTCGGCGGCGGGTTTCCAATCAACTGCACATCACGGTGTCCGCCGGCGTCGCTCCCAACAAGTTTCTGGCCAAGATCGCCAGCGATTGGAAAAAGCCCAACGGCTTGTTCGTCATTACCCCGGATCAGGTCGAAGACTTCGTTTCGGCCCTGCCGGTGAGCAAGCTGCATGGGGTGGGTAAAGTGACCGCCGACAAACTGAACAGGCTTGGCATTGTCGATTGCCTGCAGTTGCGTCAATGGGACAAGCTGGCGCTGGTGCGCGAATTCGGCAGTTTCGGTGAGCGCCTCTGGAGCCTGGCTCGTGGGATTGATGAGCGTCTGGTGCACAATGACAGCCGTAGACAGTCCATCAGTGTGGAAAACACCTACGACGTCGATCTGCCTGATCTGACAAGCTGCCTCGATAAACTGCCGGAGCTGATGCAGTCCCTGAGTGGGCGCATCGCCCGGATCGACAGTAGTTATCGACCGGGCAAGCCGTTCGTCAAAGTGAAATTCCATGACTTCACCCAGACCACCCTGGAGCAGGCCGGGGCAGGGCGCGATCTGGGCAGTTACCAGTTGCTATTGACCCAGGCATTCAACCGCGGCGGCAAGCCGGTGCGTTTGTTGGGGATAGGGGTACGGCTGGAGGATCTGCGAGGCGGGTTTGAGCAGTTGGAATTGTTTGAGCGGTGAGGCTGCCACTTACATGAAGGCTTTGCCGGCTCTTGTGGCGAGGGAGCTTGCTCCCGCTGGGCTGCGCAGCAGCCCCAGAAACAGTTGATTCAACTTATCTGGCACACCGAGGTGGCAGGCTTGAGGGCCGCTGCGCGCCCCAGCGGGAGCAAGCTCCCTCGCCACAAGGTTTTGCTGCTAGTTCGCTCCTGGATCCGCCACCAGGCGCCCGCCATCCTTGGTCAGGGCTTTGAGGAATTCGGTCTGTAACTCCGGATCATTGCGGGTCAGTTCGATCAGGCTCTGTTCCAGCTCGCTGGCCTCTTCTTCAAGCCCCAGCTCCGACAGCCGCTTGACCCGATGAACCCACTGGCTCACCTCGTCATCTTCCAGATCGTCGTAGATCAACCCATGGGCTTCCACCAGCTTGCCGCGCAACGTGCTGCTGATGCTCAGGGACGAGTCGGTGTGTACCTCGTCCAGGGCGTCCGTCACGCTGATCTGCAACTTGCCGAAGTGGCTCAGATCATGCTCGGCGAACGGGCTTTCCAGCAGATTCAAACGCAACACGCCATTGCGGTCGGTGCTCAGTTCGAAGGTTTGCCGGGCAGCCTTGACCTGTACCGGGCGTTCGCTCCAGGGCAGGCTCGTGTGTTCGACGCGTTTGTCGCGTTGCACTTCGTCGATTCCGGCCAGGTTCTGCTGGGCGCGGCCATGGGACGGCACGTTCATGAATGGATTGAGCCCGGCGAAGCCGTAGCTGATCCAGTCTCGAGTCGCGCTCTCTGGGAGGTTGCCAAGGGCGAACACATTGACCACATTGGCGCCGACACCCGCCACCACTGCCACCGCGCCCAGCGGAATTTCGTAAACTTCGCGCCAGGGCTGATACGGCGTATAGCGATCATAATGGCGGGTGACTTCGAATTCGGTGACTTCGAAGGTCTTCTGCTCATTGATCCGCACCCGACGTTGCGGCAGTTCGAGTACTTTGGGCTCGCCCACTTCGATATGCAGGCTATGGTCGAGCAGTTTGCGCTCGACCCGCTCTTCGTGCTCGCTGCGTTGCGACATTTGGTTGGCACAGCCGCTGACCAGCAGGGCGCCGCACAGCGCGGCGCCCCAGAGGCCTAAGGTGTTTCGCTTGAACATGACGTCTCTATCTGGTGTCAGCGGCGGATACGGGCCTGGAGGAACGACAGCACGTCAGCGACCGGCAGCGCTTGCGGCTCGGCCTCGGTGCGACTTTTGTATTCCAGGTTGCCTTCGGCCAGGCTGCGGTCACTGACGACGATCCGATGCGGGATGCCGATCAGTTCCATGTCTGCGAACTTGATGCCGGGGCTGGTTTTTTTGTCGCGGTCGTCCAGCAGCACTTCGAAGCCGGCCGCCGTCAGTTCGGCGTAGAGCTTGTCGGTGGCTTCGCGAACCAGTTCGGTCTCGTAGCGCAGCGGCACCAGGGCAATCTGGAATGGCGCCAGGGCGTCGCTCCAGATGATCCCTTTCTCGTCGTTGTTCTGCTCGATGGCCGCGGCGACCACGCGGGATACGCCGATGCCGTAGCAACCCATTTCCAGGGTCACCGGCTTCCCATTCTCGCCCAGCACTTCGCACTTCATGGCCTTGCTGTACTTGTTGCCCAGCTGGAAGATGTGCCCGACTTCAATGCCGCGCTTGATTTCCAGGACGCCTTTGCCGTCCGGGCTCGGATCGCCGGCCACAACGTTGCGCAGGTCGGCCACGGCCGGAACCGGCAGGTCGCGCTCCCAGTTCACGCCGAAGTAGTGCTTGTCATCGATGTTGGCGCCGATGGCGAAATCGCTCATCAGCTCCACCGAGCGGTCGATGATGATCGGCAGCGGCAGGTTCAACGGGCCGAGGGAGCCGGCACCGGCGCCGATGGCGTCGCGCAGTTCGGCGTCGGTGGCCATGACCAGGGGGCTGGCAACGCCAGGCTGGTTGCCGGCCTTGATTTCGTTCAGCTCGTGATCGCCGCGGATGATCAGGGCGATCAGCTTGCCTTCTTCTTCGGCGCGCACGATCAGGGTCTTGATGGTGCGTTCGATCGGCAGGTTGTAGCCTTCCACCAGTTGAGCGATGGTCTTGGCGTTTGGCGTGTCCACCAGGCGCAGTTCTTCGGTCGGTGCAGGGCGGGAGGTTTCCCGTGGCACGGCCTCGGCTTTCTCGATGTTGGCGGCGTAGTCGGAGCCGTTGCTGAAGACGATGTCGTCTTCGCCGGACTCGGCCAGTACGTGGAACTCGTGGGAGCCGGCGCCACCGATGGAACCGTTGTCGGCTTCAACCGGACGGAATTTCAGGCCCAGGCGGGTGAATACGTTGCAATACGCCTGGTGCATGCGGTCGTAGGTGACTTGCAGCGAGGCCAGGTCGGTGTGGAACGAGTAGGCGTCCTTCATGATGAATTCGCGGCCGCGCATCAGGCCGAAGCGTGGACGGATTTCATCACGGAATTTGGTCTGGATCTGATACAGGTTGATAGGCAGCTGCTTGTAGCTGCTCAACTCGTTGCGCATCAGGTCGGTGATCACTTCTTCGTGAGTCGGGCCTGCGCAGAAGTCACGACCGTGACGGTCTTTGATGCGCAGCAGCTCAGGGCCGTACTCTTCCCAGCGCCCCGATTCCTGCCACAGCTCGGCCGGCTGGGTGCCCGGCATCAACACTTCCAGAGAGCCGGCGGCGTTCATTTCTTCGCGAACGATGGCTTCTACCTTGCGCATCACACGCAGACCCATCGGCAGCCAGGTGTACAGGCCCGAGGCGAGTTTGCGGATCATGCCGGCGCGCAGCATCAGCTGGTGGCTGATCACGACGGCGTCGGAAGGCGTTTCTTTCTGTGTGGCGAGCAAAAATTGACTGGTGCGCATGGTTGGCCGTTGTCGGTTGCTGATGACGAGAAGTGACGGAGCATTGTACGGGCGAGATGCCCTGGCGTACAGGCGCGTGGCCGGTCGCCAGGCATGAGCGCCGGTTTCGCCGGCGCTTGCTGGAAGTTTCCTACGATTCTTGCGCAGGTCGCGTGGGTGTCGGTTCCGGCTCCGAAGCCGAGCCTGAACCCTGGCGGCGGTTTTCCTGATACCAGTGCAAGGCAATCAGTAACAGGGTCGGAACCCCCAGCAAGGCGGTGATCAGGAAGAAGTCGTGATAGCCGAATTTCTCCACCATCACCCCTGAGTAACCGCCGATCAAGCGCGGCAGCAACAGCATGATCGAGCTGAGCAGGGCGTATTGGGTGGCCGAGAACTTCAGGTTGGTCAGGCTCGACAAGTAGGCGACGAACGCCGAAGTGGCCAGGCCGGAGCTGAAGTTGTCCAGGGAGATGGTGACAACCAGCATCTGCAGGTTGGCGCCCATGTCGGCGAGCATCAAAAACAGGATATTGGTGCCGGCGGAGGCAACGCCGCCGATAAACAGGATCGGCAGGATACCGAAACGCACGATCAACAAGCCGCCCATGCCGGCGCCGACGAGCGTCATGATCAGCCCGAAAATCTTGCTGACGCTGGCGATCTGGTCCTTGGTGAAGCCTTGGTCGATGTAGAACACGTTGGCCATGACGCCCATGACCGTGTCGGACATCCGGTAGGTGGCAATCAGCCCAAGCAGCAACAGGGCCTGCCAGCGGTAACGCAGGATGAAATCGTTGACCGGTGTCAACACCGGCGCCAGCCCGCGGCGCCCCATGGCCGAAAGGCACAGGGCTGTCAGGGTGATATAGAGAATGGCCCGCAGGAAGGCACGGTCTTCGAGCAGCAGGTCCAGCAGGCTGACGCCTTCGAACAGGACGCTGGCAAAGTCGGTGTTATAGAGCTGGGTGAACATCGCCGGTACCGACACCAGCAGCACGATGAGTACGAACACCGAGGCCAACTGGTGGACGAAGCTATAGCGACCGGCCTGCAACTGGGTGCGTAGCGGCACCGGCGGTTCGCGCATGAATAGCGAGGTGAGCAACGCAGGGACCATCAGCACGCCGAACAACAGATAGGTGCCTGCCCAGGCCGAGTGCTTATAACTGAAACCGGTGGAGCCGAACCCTTCGGCGAAGAACAGTGCGCCCGCGGTGGCCAGCAATGCCGCGATTCGGTACCCGGACATGTAGCTGGCGGCGAGGGCCGCCTGGCGGGTGTCGTCGGCGATCTCCAGGCGATAGGCATCGACGGCAATGTCCTGGGTGGCCGACGCGAAAGCCACGATCACGGCGATGGCGATCAACCATGACAGGTGCTTTTGCGGGTCGCAGAAGCCCATGCCGATCAGGCCGAGGATCACCAGGGCCTGGGAGAGCACCAACCATGAACGCCGACGGCCGAGTTTGCCCAGCAGCGGCAGGCGCCATTGGTCGAGCAGGGGCGACCAGACCCATTTAAAGGCATAGGCCAGGCCGATGAGGCTCGCGTAGCCAATAGTCTCGCGGGCCACGCCAGCTTCGCGCAACCAGACCGAAAGCGTGGAAAACACCAGCATGTAGGGCAGGCCGGCGGCGAAGCCAAGCAGCAACAGCACGAGCGTCGAGGGACTGGCATAGGCGGCGAGGGCGGCGCGCCAGGTTTTACGGGGCATGGGCTGGAGTCTGCCTCAAAAATTGCGAAAACAAAGCGCGCACTCTAACCGCTGTGCTCTACCGGGCGCCAGCCATGGCGCTGAATATCAACACGATTATTCAGGACACTCACCCCTTCCGTGCGCAGGCGCGCGCGTTGTTCATCCCCTGAGGCGCTGCCGGCCGGCAGGCTGATCCGACCGCCGGCAGCCAATACTCGATGCCATGGCAGCTTTGTGTCGTTCGGCAACTGACTGAGGGTACGCCCTACCCAGCGCGCCGCTCGGCCCAGACCGGCCATCTCGGCTAGCTGACCATAGGTCACGACCTTGCCGGCCGGCACTTGTGCCAGGGTCAGGTACAGGGTGGTGCGGCGGATCTGGGCGGCGTTCTCTGGGGCCGCGGGAGCATCAGTCACGTTCAGGTGTCCTGGGCAAGGGCGTATTGCCGTTTGTAGATTAAATCCCGCAAGGTTGGTTGAGAAATGAACTCATTACAAATACTTCGGTCAGTCCTTGCTAAGGTGTCGTCCCGGGGGATAATGCCGCCTTTTTACCGCAAACTTGAGCTCTTTATACGCTTATGTTGTCTAGAACCCTGCTATGCCTAGCTGTCACCAGCGCCTCCATGCCATTGCTTGCCGATACCGTTTGGTTGAAGAACGGCGACAAGCTCAGCGGCAAGATCACCGTTTTCGATGGCGGCAAGTTGCTGATCCAGACCGATTACGCCGGCGCGATTCCCATCGACTGGAAACAGGTCAAGACTCTTGAGAGCGACCAGCAATTGCTGGTCAAGCAGGATGCCTACACCGGCGAAAAAGCCAAGGCGCTGCAGGCTGCCGAGGACGGCAAGGTGACCCTGGCCAACGGCGACGGACCCAAAACCGTCGAGTTGGCCAGTATCCAGCAAATCCTCAAACCCAAACCGGTGGTCGAGGATCTGGTGTGGAAGGGCAATATCGACGCCGCACTGGATTATCAGCGCGCGGAAAAAGATACCGATGACTACGACATCGATTTCAAGACCTCGGCACGCCACGGCAGATGGCGGCATACCGCCGAAGGCGAATACAACCGTGAGTTCCAGGATGACGTGGTTTCCACCGACAACTGGAGGTTGGAGTATTCCCTCGACCGCTTCCTGACGGAAAAATGGTTCTGGCAAGGGCGCCTGAATTACAAGCGCGACAAAGTCGAAGAGCTGGCTCGACAGCGCGTGGTGGGTACCGGTCCGGGCTACCAGTTCTGGGATGACGAGCTGGGTGCTTTCTCGTTGGGTTCGCTGTTCAACCGCACCGATTACGAATACCGCGACGGTGGCACCGACAACTTCTATTCCATCGCCATGAAGTGGGACTACAACCGCTACCTGATTGGCAAGCGCGTCGAGTTCTTCACCAATGGCGAAGTCGGCAAGCCGCTGTCCAGTGTTGCCGAATATGCCTACGACGCCGAGGTGGGGCTGCGCTACAAAGTTACCGACTGGGCTTCGCTCAACCTCAAGGCCGAGAAAGATGTCATTGAGGGCACCGAAGACAGCGACTTGAGCAAGACGCGCTACACCGCAGGGTTTGGCGTGACCTGGTAATCCCGGTCTAGCAACCAGCCCGTGTGGGAGCGAGCCTGCTCGCGATAGCGGCGGATCAGCAACATCAACGTTGACTGACACGCCGCTATCGCGAGCAGGCTCGCTCCCACATTTTTTTTGTGCGTGGGCAAAAACACACAGGCACAAAAAAGCCCCGCTTTTGAGGGCGGGGCTTTTTACTAAAGCAAGGACAAGTTAGATAACTTGAACTTCTTCAGCTTGCATGCCTTTCTGACCGCGGGTAGCGATGAAAGAAACCTGTTGGCCTTCTTTCAGGCTTTTGAAGCCGTCGGATTGGATTGCTTTGAAGTGAACAAACAGGTCGTCACCGGATTGTGGAGTGATGAAGCCGAAGCCTTTTTCATCGTTGAACCACTTAACGGTACCAGTTTGGCGATTAGACATGGTGTAACTCCTTGAACAAAGATAACTGCGACTCAGGAAGAACCCTGGCCGAGACTGAGTGCAAAGAGCAGGAAAAATTCTTGTAGATGGTTGGATCGAAATTCAACATATCGTGTAGAGATTCTCAGTGACACAAGCAACACAGTGACGTCACCTTAACCCTTTTTCCTGAATGTGCCAATGGTCTTTGCGAAGGTTTCTCGGTTTTGGTGACTGACGGCCAGCGGTATTGCCGTCAGGACCAGGAAATCAAGGTGGATCGGCGAGATTTACGTCCCGCACTTTGAACCCGGCCTCGCGCCCCGGTAAGATGCCGGACGTATTTTTTCCACCTCGCTATTTCAGGAAACCGCCATGAGCATCAAATCGGACAAGTGGATTCGCCGCATGGCGCAAGAGCACGGCATGATCGAGCCCTTCGTCGAGCGCCAGATGCGTGGCGAAGGCGCCGATCGGCTGATTTCCTTCGGCGTCTCCAGCTACGGCTACGATGTGCGCTGCGCCGATGAATTCAAGGTGTTCACCAACATCAACTCGGCGACCGTGGACCCGAAGAACTTCGACGAGAAGAGCTTCGTCGACGTCAAGAGCGACGTCTGCATCATTCCACCGAACTCATTTGCCCTGGCACGCACCGTCGAGTATTTCCGTATCCCGCGCAACGTGCTGACCATCTGCCTGGGTAAAAGCACGTACGCGCGCTGCGGCATCATCGTCAACGTCACGCCGCTGGAGCCTGAGTGGGAAGGGCATGTGACCCTGGAGTTCTCCAACACCACGACCTTGCCGGCAAAAATCTATGCCAACGAGGGTGTGGCGCAGATGCTGTTCCTTGAGTCCGATGAGGAATGTGAAGTGTCCTACAAGGATCGTGGTGGTAAATATCAGGGCCAGCGCGGCGTAACGCTGCCGCGTACCTGATTCTGACGAACAGTTTGAATTCCTGGGCGGGCAGGCACTCTATGGGGTGTACTGCCCGTTTTTTTGCCTCAGCGCAGCGGGCCTTCGCCCAGGAGTTGCTCTATGAAGATCGATCCGCGAATCAGTGCCGAACTGGCAAAGCTTGAGCCCAATCAGATCGGTGTCATGGCTTGGTCATTGCTGGCCCACCCTGCCGAAGCGGCGGGCGGTATTCCAGGCCAGCCTGATCCCGATACCCCCAACGAACAGCCCCTAGAACCCAGCGAACCCGGTGAACCCACCCTGCCGGATGAGCCGCCTCCTGCGCCTGTTGCCTGATCGCAAAATGGCCCGTCAGTGGAAAGCACGTGTGCTTCAACTGACGGGCCATATTTCGTTATCCCCAATGACAAAGATCCTGCAGTCATTGTCCTGTTCGACCCGATGACCCCCTGTGAATGCGCCAAAGGCCGGTAGCAGGCTGATGTCGCTGGCGAGCCGGAAGCAGGCCAGGCGCAGCCGTTGCCGTCCTTTGCCGCTCAGGTGGTAGACGGGATGGACATGGCCCGCCAGGACGTGGCGGCTGGGATGCGGATCGGGCTCATGTTGTACGGCGAAAGGTCCGAGCAACAAAGGCTCCGGCACGACCCGGATGTTCAGCGCTGGCGGCGGGTCGCCGGCACGTTTGTCGTGATTGCCGCGAATCAGCGTCATGGCCAGGTGCTGATGTCGTTCACGCCAGCTACAAAGGGCCTTCAAGGTGCCTGGGGCATGGGAACCTGGACCGTGGAGAAAGTCGCCTAGGAAGATCAGTTGGCGACATGGCAGGCTCGCCAGTAGCCCGTCCAGCACGGCGATGTTGCTGGCCGTCGTGCCATGGGGCACCGGTTGGCCTAGGCTGCGATAAGCAGCGGCCTTGCCGAAATGCACATCGGCGACCATCAGGGTTTGCTGGGCAGGCCAGTACAGGGCTTTTTCCGGCAATAACCAGAGTTCTTCGCCGGCCAGGCTTACGGGATAGGGCGCCGGCATCAGGCGTCACCACGATCAGCGGTCGTTTCCAGTTCGCTGACCATCCGCCGGATGCGATCAGCGAGCTTCTCCGAACTCATGCTTTCCCTGAATCGCTCCACCAGCAAGGGGAATCCCAGTGGGGTGGGCCGTTTAATGGCATGCAGGTCGAGCTTCAAGGTATTGAGGCGTTCCAAGGTCTGCTCCAGTCGGCGTATATCCAATTCTTCACGCAGGACTTCTTCCCCGGCCTGGGCCAGCAAGAGGTTGTCGGTGTCGTATTGCTTGAACACCTGAAAGAACAACCCGCTGGACGCCTGGACTTGACGGGTACTTTTTGGCGCGCCGGGATAGCCGGCAAATACCAGTCCGGCGATCCGGGCGATTTCGCGAAAGCGTCGAAGCGCCAGCTCTCCGGCGTTCAGGCTCGCCAGCACATCGGCCAGCAGGTTGTCGACGCTCAGGAGTTCCGGCCCCAGGTGCTGCGTCCAGTCCAGTGCCGTGGCACTGAGCAGTTCCAGGCCGTAATCGTTCACCGCGATGGAAAACGTCACCGGCTGTTGTTGGCTGACGCGCCAGGCCAGCAGGCTCGCCAACCCCAGATGAACCTGGCGCCCGGCAAAGGGATACAGAAACAGATGCCAGCCCTCGCGGGATTTGAGGCGCTCGGCCAACAATGTTTCTTGCGTGGGTAAACCGGACCAGCGTTGTTGAATCGATAACAAGGGCTGCACGGTGCTCATCTCCGGGCCCTCGAAGCGGCCTGTGGCGGCCTCGCTCAGACGGGCCACGACGGCGCCGGCCAGCTCGCTGGAAAGCGGCATCCGCCCACCGTTCCAGCGCGGCACGGCGGCTTTTTTGGCCTGGCTGCGTCGCACGTAGGCGGTCATGTCTTCGACGCGGACCAATTCCAGCAAGCGTCCGGCAAACAGAAAACCATCTCCAGGCCGCAAGCGAGCGATGAAGCCTTCTTCCACGCTGCCCAAGGTCTTGCCGCCACCGCCTTTGCTCCAGAACTTCAATTGCAGGCTGGCGTCGCTGACGATGGTGCCGATGCTCATGCGATGTCGTCGGGCCAGTCGCGCATCGGGGACTCGCCACACGCCGTGTTCGTCCGGCTCGACCCGCCGGTAGTCGGGATAGGCGGTCAATGAAAGCCCACCATGGCGCACGAAGGCCAGGGCCCAGGCCCATTCGGCTTCGTTGAGGTCCCGATAGGCCCAGGCGCCGCGCACTTCCTCAAACAGCTCGTTAGGCAGGAAACCGCCGCCCAGGGCCATGCTGACCAGATGCTGGACCAATACATCCAGCGGCTTGTGGGGCGATTCCCGGGGTTCGATGCGCCGCTGAGCCACGGCGTCTTGGGCGGCGGCGGCTTCGATCAGCTCCAGGCTGTGGGTCGGCACCAGCGTGACCCGCGAGGTCCGCCCCGGCGCATGACCAGAACGCCCGGCGCGCTGCATCAGCCGCGCCACGCCTTTGGCCGAGCCAATTTGCAGGACCCGTTCGACTGGCAAGAAGTCCACCCCCAGATCCAGGCTGGAGGTGCAGACCACCGCTTTGAGCTGCCCTTCCTTGAGGGCCTGCTCTACCCAGTCGCGAGTTTCCCGGGACAATGAACTGTGATGCAGCGCGATCAGCCCGGCCCAGTCCGGCCTGGCTTGGAGAATGGCCTGATACCAGATTTCCGATTGCGCCCGGGTGTTGGTGAAAACCAGGCAACTGCTGCTGGCGTCTATTTCAGCAATGACCTGGGGCAGCATCTTCAGGCCGATGTGGCCGGCCCACGGAAAACGTTCGAGGGCCGGGGGGAGCAGCGTATCGACCCGTAGCGCCTTGCCGTTGGCCACCTGCACGCTGATGCCATTGCCTTGCGGGATTAATACCTGTTCGGCGTGGGGCCTGGTTACCCAAAGTGGCGGACACACCCCAGACGATGAGTTGGGGATGCCAGCGCCGCAAGCGCGCCAATGCCAATTGCAACTGCACCCCCCGTTTGTTGCCGAGCAACTCGTGCCATTCATCCACCACGACCATGCGCAGCGTCGAGGTAGCCGTTTGCGCATCGGCACGGGCGAGCATCAGGGTCAGGCTTTCGGGCGTGGTGATCAGCGCGGTGGGCAGACGCCGACCCTGGCGGGCGCGTTCGCTGGCGCTGGTGTCGCCGGTGCGCAGGCCGACGCTCCATGGAATCTGCAGCTCTGCCAGTGGTGCCTCGAGGGCTTTGCCTGTATCGGCGGCCAGCGCGCGCATCGGCGTGATCCACAGGACCGTCAGCGGTTCGGTCACTGGTTTGCGTTTACGGGGTTTATCCGGCAGTGGCGCCGCGCGGGCGAACCGGTTGAGCGCCGCGAACCACACGGCGTAGGTCTTGCCGGCCCCGGTGTCGGCGTGCAACAGCCCGGATTCGCCGCGTTTGACCGCAGCCCACACTTGTTTTTGAAAGGTGAACGGCTTCCAGCCGCGGGCGCTGAACCACTGGTTTGCGTAGTTGTTGGATGTCGCCATACCCGCCGCGTGCGCCCTGAAAGTCCTCTTTCAGTGACCGCGGTGAGGGATGAAAGGTTTAATGAAGAAAATCGTGGCGAGGGCGCTTTTGTGGCGAGGGAGCAAGCCCCCTCGCCACAGAAGCAGTCTTTCAGGTTTGTCGGGTTTATTTCAGGTTGCCACTGAGAAACTGCTGGAGCCGCTCGCTTTTGGGATTGCCCAGCACGTCTTCCGGCGCGCCTTCTTCTTCCACCAGGCCCTGGTGCAGAAACAGCACCTGATCAGACACCTTGCGAGCGAAGCTCATTTCGTGGGTCACCATGATCATGGTCCGGCCTTCTTCGGCCAGGCCCTGAATCACCTTCAAGACTTCTCCCACCAACTCCGGGTCAAGGGCCGAGGTGGGTTCGTCGAACAGCATCACCTCCGGCTCCATCGCCAGGGCGCGGGCGATGGCCACGCGCTGTTGCTGACCACCGGAGAGGAACGCCGGGTACTGCTCGGCCACTCGCGCCGGCAGGCCGACCTTGTCGAGATAACGACGGGCACGGTCTTCGGCTTCCTGCTGACTGACGCCCAACACCCGGCGCGGCGCCATGGTGATGTTTTCCAGTACGCTCATGTGGCTCCACAGGTTGAAGTGCTGGAAAACCATGGCCAGGCGGGTGCGCAGGCGCTGCAGTTCCTTTTCGTCGGCCACGCGCATGCCGTGGCGGTCGTTGATCATGCGGATCGCCTGGCCGTCCAGGCTCATTGCGCCGTCGTTAGGTTGTTCCAGAAAGTTGATGCAGCGCAAAAAGGTACTTTTGCCCGAGCCGCTGGCGCCGATCAGGCTGATCACGTCGCCGGTCCTGGCCTTGAGCGAAACGCCTTTGAGCACCTGATGTTCGCCATAGCTCTTATGCAGGCCTTCGATGGTCAGTTTGTACATGGGGCATGCATCCTCAAGGCGAAAGTAGGTAGCCGCTGCGGTAGGCTTCGGCGCCGGCGACATGGGCGATCACCATGCCGGCAGTGGCCATGCGACGCAGCGAGCGGGCGTACAGCAGCCCGGCATTGCAGCAATGAACGGGGGTGACGGTGTCGTTGATGGGGTCGATGATTTGCGCCACCAGTTGCCCCGCCTCCAGGTACTCCCCGGGCACGGCGCTGTAGACCAGCAGGCCGCCGACCGGTGTCGCCACCGGCTCCACGCCGGCCAGCGGCGTAGCCGGGTAGGGCAGGTCGGGCAAGGGCATCGGTTCGCCGTCAATGGCACCGAAGCGGATCAGGTATTCGATCAGGGCCTGGCAGTCGAGACTCGCCAGGTCGTGGGTGACGTCGCCCTGGCCGCGCAGTTCGACGGTGACCGAAAAACTGCCCAGGGGAATCTCGAATTGTTCGCCGAAGCGCTCCTTGAGTTGCCACCAGAGCAGGGTGAAGCATTCATCGAACGACTGACCGCCCGAATCCGTTGCCAGCAGGCTCGCTTCGGCGCCGATGTAGCGGGCCAGCGGCTCGACCTGGGGCCAGGCTTCGGGGGTGGTGTAGAGATGAGCGACCGCTTCGAAATCACAATGCAGGTCCAGCACCATGTCGGCGTCGCAGGCCAGCCGTTGCAGAACCAGGCGCTGGGATTGCAATTGCGTGCTGGCGGTCTGGCGGGCGAGGGCGTCGCGCAGGTGTTCGCGGATCAGCATCAGGTTGTGCTGTGGATCATCCGTGAGCTGGCCTTCGATCTGGTTGCCGATCTCTTCGCTCAGGTCGACGAACCGGCGGTTGAAATTCTGCCCGCTCTCCATTTCGTAGCGGCCCAGCGGCACGTCCATCAGCACTTGTTCCAGGCCGATGGGGTTGGCCACGGGCACCAGCACGATTTCGTGCCGCAGGTGACCGGATGCCTCAAGCTCGGCCAGACGCTGCTTGAGGTGCCAGGCCACCAGCATGCCGGGCAACTCATCAGCGTGCAGGGACGACTGGATGTAGATTTTGCCGACGGCTTCTTCCGGGCCGAAGTGAAAACTGTGGATCTTGCGTGCGGTCCCCGGCAGTGGGGCCTGCAGGTCATGAATCTGGTGGCGCATTTGCGTGTATGTCCTGGAACAGAAGCCCTAGTGAGTCGGCCCGAGAAAGGCCAGCCAGCGGCGTTCGGCGAGGCGGAAAAGGCCCACCAGTGCAAAGGTCACGGTCAGGTAGATCAACGCGGCGATACCGAACGACTGGAAGGTCAGGAAGGTGGCCGAGTTGGCGTCCCGGGCGACTTTGAGCACGTCTGGAACGGTAGCGGTGAACGCCACGGTCGTCGAGTGCAACATCAGGATGACTTCGTTGCTGTAGTACGGCAGCGAACGTCGCAACGCCGACGGCATGATCACGTACGCGTACAGCTTCCAGCCCGTCAAGCCATAAGCCTTGGCCGCTTCGACTTCGCCATGGTTCATGCTGCGAATCGCCCCGGCGAAAATTTCCGTGGTGTAGGCGCAGGTGTTCAGGGCGAAGGCCAGGATCGTGCAGTTCATCGCATCGCGAAAGAAGCTGTCGAGCAGAGGCTGGGCGCGCACGGCTTCGAGGCTGTAGATGCCGGTGTAGCAGATCAATAGCTGTATGTAGAGCGGCGTGCCGCGGAACAGGTACGTGTAGAACTGCACTGGCCAGCGTACGTAGACCTTGGGGGAGACCCGGGCGATGGACAGCGGGATCGAGATCACGAAGCCGATCAGCAGCGAGGCGCTGAGCAGCCACATCGTCATGGCCAGGCCAGTGATGTGATTGCCGTCGCTGTAGAGGAACGGTCGCCAGTATTCCTGAAGAAGTTCGATCATCGCACCGCCTCCCGTGCACCGGCGGCGTAACGGCGTTCAAGCCAGCGCAGCACGACATTGGACGCGCTGGTGATCAGCAGATAGATCAGCGCCGCGAGCACGAGGAAGTAAAACAGTTGGTAGGTGCTTTTGCCGGCATCCTGGGCGGCCTTGACCAAATCGGCCAGGCCGATGATCGACACCAGCGCGGTGGCCTTGAGCATCACCATCCAGTTATTGCCGATGCCCGGCAGGGCAAAGCGCATCATTTGCGGAAACACCACGAACCGGAAACGCTGGCCACGCTTGAGGCCATACGCCGTGGCGGCTTCGACCTGACCCCGGGGCACCGCGAGAATCGCTCCGCGAAAGGTCTCGGTGAAGTACGCGCCATAAATGAAGCCCAGGGTGATGACCCCGGCGCCGAATGGGTTGATCTCGATGTATTCCCATTCCATGAAGTCGGTAAAAGAGGTCAGCCAGGTTTGCAGGCTGTAGAAGATCAGCAGCATCAGCACCAGATCCGGCACGCCACGAATCAGCGTGGTGTAGAGCTGGGCCGGGATACGCAGCAGTTTGACGCTGGACAGCTTGGCGCTGGCCCCCAACAGGCCGAGCAAAACGCTCAGTAACAAAGACAGGACCGCCAGCTTGATGGTCATCCAGGTGCCCTGCATCAGCAGCGGGCCGAAGCCCTGCAGGCTGAAGGCGCTGAGCCCCAGATTTTGTAGGAGTTGTTCGAACATGGAAGAGGCCTTTGGCAGAAAAAAAGCGCCCATCCGAGGCCGGATGGGCGCTGCGCATTATTTGCCGCTGTACAGATTCAGATCGCCAAAGTGTTTCTTCTGGATCTCGGCATACTTGCCGTCTTCGTGTAACGCTTTGATACCTTTATCCAAAAGAGCCTTCAGCTCTTTGTTACCTTTCTTGATACCGATGGCGGTCTTGGAAGGCAGCAGTTCGCTGTCCACGGGTTTGCTGACTTCATAGTCACCACCTTTTGGCGATTTCAAGAAGCCCAGTTCGGCCTGCAGCATGTCCTGGATCGACGCATCGAGGCGGCCGGAGGTCAGGTCGGCATAAACCTGGTCCTGGTTCTGGTAGGCCTGGGTCTTGACCCCAGCCTTGTCCAGTACGGTTTTGGCATAGGTTTCCTGGATGGTGCCTTGCTCGTAACCGACGGTCTTGCCTTTGAGGGACGCGACATCTTCGCTCAGGCCGGAACCCTTCTTGAACACATACGAGGTCGGGCCGGAGAACAGTTCATTGGAGAAGTCGATGACTTTTTCCCGGGCCGGGGTCACGGTCATGGACGAGATCACGCCGTCGAACTTATTGGCCTTCAGGCCAGGGATCATGCCGTCGAAATCGCTTTCGACCCAGCGGCACTTGACCTTCAATTCTTCGCAGATTGCATTGCCCAGGTCGATATCGAAACCTACCAGGCTACCGTCGGCGGCCTTGGATTCAAACGGGGCATAGGACGGGTCGACACCAAAACGCAGTTCCTTGTATTCCTTGGCCGTGGCGACGCCGGCGGCCATGCACAACGCCAGTGCAGAAAGGGTCAGCAGTGCTTTTTTCATTATTCAATCCCTAAAACCAATATGAGCGCTTGTGGCGCGTAAGTATTGTTACCGGTGAAGGCGAGAACGGTATGACGGCATAAAGGTAGCAATTTCCGAACCAGAGTGCCGAACAAGCGTTTTAAAAACTTTGGCGGCAGCCAGCGGGACGTGATGGTGCGCGGGGATGAGCAGGCTTTAAAAGATGCACCAGGATGGCGCGGACGCTGCTGTTTTTTTAGGCCTCGGTATCAGGTCTCAATACCGGACCGCTGTGCGAGGGGGTGTTGCTAAGCGCTCGGCCAAGGGATTGCCCGGTCATTTCGACATATCGGTAGGTGAACATCGACACCAGGACTACCGATCCCGCTACCAGCAAAGCGATGAGGTTGTTGAGCAGTACATTACCGAGGTCCAGGTAGCGAGTCCCGTCGATCACCGGTGCAATGTCAACGCCAACGATTTTCTTCGCCACCATGAATGCCGACACTACGCAAAACAGAACGGCCGCGTGGGTCAGGTAGATGGAATAAGACAACTTGCCGAGAAAACCGAAGCCACGGCCCGCCAACAGCCGCGACACGGCGCCATGATCAAAGGCGAATATCACAACGATGACACCGAACAACGGACTGGCCCACAACTGCTTGCCTGCAAAATCGTTGATTACGAAAATCAGCGCCGCTGTCACTGCCGCCACTTCAAGCGTGCTCAATAACCAAGTCTGGGCCCGGCTGGGCTGGGGGAGCCTCAGGTACACGGCGTAAGCCAGACAGCCAGTGAAAAAGTAAGCGAGGCCGCGCAGCGACTCGATGGTGAAGAAGGTATTACCGGCATACATCAGCGCCAAGGCCAGGAGCATCACCGTCGCCCATATCCATGTCCTGATGCCGAAAGCGATACACACGATCAGGGCGAAGATCATGTAGGTGTAATACTCGATACTGATGCTCCAGGACGGATAGTTGAATGACAGTGGGTTAGTCAAATGCGTCCAGGATTGCAACAGCAGTGCATTCGGCAGGATTTCAGAAGGGGCGAACTTTCCTGAGAATGGCGCATTGTTGAAGTCCATGCCTTTTTGCGCAGCCCAATATCGACCGCACTCTAACAGTATAAAGACGCCCAACATAAAGAGGTGCAAGGGAAGCAAGCGGAAGGTTCGTGAAATGAAGAACTTTCTAAAGTTAAATTTTACCGAGCTGCCATAGGCGTGCGTCAATACAAAGCCACTCAATACAAAAAAGAAAGATACAAATACTTCAGCGTGACGGAATAACAACCATTCGGTGAAACTACCGCTGACGCGCAAGTGATAGAGCATTACTGAAATGGCCATCAACCCCCTGAAACTGTCCAGTGAATGAAACCGCTGCTCTGCGCGCATGTCAGGCTCCCTTGCTTGTACGATTGGCACGTCTTGGGTTTCACTCCGGTCGCCACGTCATTGGGGCAGCACCCTGGGAGGGCGGCTGCCCACTCCCTGAATGATGGTATCCCCGTCACTGTTGCATGAAGGGCCTGGCGCAGGATCTGGACGGTTTAAGACACTTAAATAAATAGTGGGCTCTGATGTCACGTTAGCATTGCTCTTTAAAAGAGCAAGTCGGTTTTTTATTGTTGTGATAGATACCCTGATGACGCAATTACGGCGTCAGAAAAACTGCTAGTGGGCGGGGCATCAATAGTTTTTTTAGAAACGCATAAAACGCCATCTGAATACATTTCTTCAAATACCGTTCATCGACGATTCACACTATTTTTCTCACGCCTGTTACACAGCGACTACTGTATAGAACGATGATGGCAGAGCGCCAACGCGCCTCAGTTAGATGGTGAAAAGGACATTATGAAACGCATCGCCGTGATATTAACGCTGGCGTTCAGCAGCCTGGCCCAGGCCGCGCCAATGCGCTGGGGCGATGTGCGTGACGGCAGCCTCTATTTGCAGGCAGGGCGCGACGACACCTTGCGCGTCAGTTGGGTGCCGGCCTGGCAAACCGACGCTAATGAAGAACGCATCTACTTGCTCGACGGCCAGGGGCAACTGCGCGACGAGCGTTTTATTCCCGCCAGCGAAGGGAGCGGCAAACAAGACTGGGCATTGCCCGCCAGCGCCGCCAGTTACCGTGTCGAAGTCCCGGGCTATAGCTTCAGGCGCTATCGCTTCGAGCACGACGACAAGACCGTCGCCCTGTTCGCGCCGACGAAAGTGCACTTCAGCGTCGAGACCGCCGCCAACGTCGAGTTGTATTTCAAGGTCCGCGGTGGCGAGCAGGCGACCTTGGCAGGCAAGTATTTCGGCGGCGTCAGGGCTCTGAATGCCGAGCGCCTGGGCGATGGCAAAACAGTCGAACTGAGGCTCAAGCCCTACCAGGAGTACCCGAAGTTCGACCAGGTTGCCTTACCCGTCAGCGATAGGGATCAAGACTGGCGCTTGCGCCTGCAAGGTAGAGGCAAAGCGGCCTTCTGGCTGGACGGCACCGCCAACCTGTTCGCCCAGCGCCCGCAGCACCTGCAGCCGCTGCGGCAGGACAGCGGCCGCACCGAGCTGGCCCTGCACCCCGACATGCTGGGCCCCACGCCGCGCCTGGGCTTGGCCTTGCCCTACCTGCTTCCACCGCCGGCAAGCTACAGCGCGCTCGACGCGCTCAAGCCCCGTGCGGGCAGTTTTTACAGCGCCGTCGACATCATGGCCGCTGACCCCCATTACGAAGATACCTTCAGGCGTTTTTACCTGGAACGCGGTGGCATTGATACGAACATCACCTTGCTGGCCGCCACTGGGCGTAAGGCCGACCTGAAGGCCGACAGCCAGAGCAACGCCGGCCTGAACGCCTGGCTGGCGGCCACCGTGGCCCTGGGTAGCGGCACGCACTACCTCTCGTTTGCCGACGAACCCAATTACAACTATCCCGACTATGCGACGTACAAGCACTTCTTCGACGCCATGTATCGTCAGGTGCTCGACTACCCGGGGGCGCGGGAGGCCGGCGTGCGCATCGCCATGCCCGCCAGCTCGCGTTTCGTCAACGGCCCGTTTACGCGACGAGGCGCCCAGCACCGTGGCATCGACTGGGCTCGGCGGATGCTCGACGAATCGGCGGCACAAATCGATGCCTTGGCCTGGCACGAGTGGATGATTCGCGACCTGCTGGCCACACGGGTCTACCGCGACTCCGTGAGCCGGGCTGCCGAAGTCGTCGGCCTGCAAGCCAATGGCCGGCCACGCAAGGCGCTGTTGCTGGACCAGACCAATATCTCCAGTGGCTCAAGCGTGAGCCCCTACGAACAGGAGACGCACTTCGCATCGCTCTGGTGGGCCTCGGTTGCGATCAACTCAGCCCAGGATGGTTTGCTCGACGTGCTCAATTGGTTTCAGGCCGCTGACGATCCGCACCACCTCAAAGGCATGATCCGCCTGCCAGGACCCGATCGCTTCGAGCTCAAACCGGTAGGCTTGGCGCAGCAATTCATCCAGTCGCACTGGCTCGATCAGGTTCTGCGTATGGACAACAGCGCGTTCGAGGTCGATGCCTTGGCGATGGCCCGCGGCAACGAACGCAGCGTGCTGGGGGTAAACAAGGGCGACCGTCTGCAACGGATCAGCCTGCAGGGCGCAGGCACTGCCTGCCCATCCCTCGCCCTTTTCGGTCCTGATAGCCGCCAGCGCGATGCCCCTGTCCAGTGCCGGGATGGACGCATACGTTTTGAAGTACCGGGTGAAAGTATTTTCGCCTTGATGTGGAGGGCGTCATGACACGGGCCGACGCTGGCCCTGTTCGGAGGAGAACGGTCAACCTTTCAACAGATCCTGAAGCGTCGCCAGCGTGTCAGCCTCCTCGACGCTTTTGTCTTGGCGCCAGCGCAGCATCCGCGGGAAGCGCACGGCGATCCCACTCTTGTGGCGTTTGGACAAGGCTATACCTTCGAAGCCCAGCTCAAAAACCAGGGTCGGCGTGACGCTGCTCACCGGGCCGAACTTCTCCACGGTGGTCTTGCGCACGATGCTGTCCACCTGACGCATTTGGTCATCGGTCAGCCCCGAATACGCCTTGGCGAACGGCACCAGTGTGCGTTCGCGGCTGCCCGGCGGGTTGTCCCAGACGGCGAAGGTGTAGTCGCTGTACAAGCTGGCGCGGCGGCCATGCCCGCGTTGCGCATAGATCAGTACCGCGTCGACACTGAACGGGTCGATTTTCCACTTCCACCACACGCCCATGTCCTTGGTCCGGCCAACGCCGTACAGCGCGTCGCGGGCCTTGAGCATCATGCCTTCGACGCCGAGGCTGCGGGACGCTTCGCGCTGCCGGGCGAGGTCGAACCAATCCTTGCCGGTGATGATCGGGGAGGGCAGCAGCACCGCGCTGCGGCAGCGGGTAATCAGGGTCTGTAGTTGTTCGCGGCGCTCGGTCTGCACACGACTGCGCCAATCCTCGCCTTGCCATTCCAGCAGGTCGTAGGCCATCACCACCACGGGGGCGTCTTCGAGGACTTTCTTGCCCAGGGTTTTGCGGCCGATGCGTTGTTGCAGCAGGGCAAAGGGCTGCACCCTCGGTTCCAGCGGCGTATCCGGATCGAAGGCATCCGCGGTGGATGGCGGCGCGGCTTTCCATACCACGATTTCGCCGTCGATCACCGTGCCGTCGGGCAACGCCTGCGCCAGGCTGTGCAATTCGGGAAAGTGCTCGGTGACCAACTCTTCGCCCCGGGACCAGACCCACAAATGGCCATCGCGCTTGACCACCTGGGCGCGGATTCCGTCCCACTTCCATTCCACCTGCCAGTCACTGGCCGGTCCCAGCGTCGTGTCGAATTGCTCCACCGCTTGCGATAGCGCATGAGCCAGGAAGAACGGATAAGGCTGGCCGCCGCGCTGGGCGTGCTCATCAGCGGATTCGGCAGCGATGAGCTTGAGGTAGCCTGCAGCGGTCGGACGATGGGACAGGTCGGTATACCCCACCAGCCGCTGGGCGACCCGTTTGCTGTCCAGCCCGGCCATGGCCGCCAGCGCGCGTGTGACCAGCAACTTGGACACGCCCACGCGGAAACTGCCGGTGATGAGTTTGATGCACAGCATCAGGCTGGCTCGGTCGAGTTGCGCCCACAACGCCGGCAACCGCACCGCCAGCACCTCGGGCGATTCACCGCGCAGCGGCAGGAGTTTCTCTTCGATCCACAGCGCCAGGCCTTCGTCGGAACGCTGAGGTGATTCTGGCAGGACCAGTGAGATGGTTTCAGCCAGATCACCCACGGCTTGATAGCTTTCTTCGAACAGCCACAGCGACAACCCGGATATCTGCACCGCCAGTTCCCTCAAGGTCTTGACCGGCACCAGTTGTCGCGGGCGCCCTCCAGACAGGAAATACACGGCCCACGCTGCGTCCTGGGGCGGGGCCTTGGTGAAGTAATCCTGCATGGCGGCGAGCTTGGCATTGCTGGAGGTGGTGGCGTCCAGTTCGGCATACAACTGGGCGAAGGCTTTCATGACGCGTCCTCGTCGGTGGCGCTGCCTGAGTCTTCTTCATCGTCACCATATTCGGTGCTGAAGCCTTGGGCATCCAGGCCTTGCTCGCACAAATGGCGCACCAGTACGCCCACTGAACCGTGGGTGACCATCACCCGCTCGGCGCCGGTCTGTTCGATGGCCCAGAGCAAGCCGGGCCAATCGGCGTGGTCGGACAGCACAAAGCCGCGATCCACGCCGCGTCGCCGACGGGTGCCCCGCAGGCGCATCCAGCCGCTGGCGAAGGCGTCGCTGTAGTCACCGAAACGGCGCATCCAGGTGCTCCCACCGGCAGAGGGGGGAGCGATGATCAGCGCCTGGTTCATGATTGGGTCGTTCTTTTTGATGTCGCCGGCATAGATCGTCGCTGGCAAACGGATCCCGGCCTCGCGATAGACCCGGTTCAGGGGTTCTACCGCACCGTGGGCCAGGATCGGACCCAGGCTCGCGTCAATTCCGTGGAGAATCCGCTGGGCTTTGCCGAAGGAATAGCAGAACAGCACGCTGGCCCGGCCGACGGCAATGTTGCCGCGCCACCACTGATTGATTTCGTCGAAGACCTGCGCTTGAGGCTGCCAGCGATAGATCGGCAGGCCGAAGGTGGATTCGGTAATGAACGTATGACACTTCACCGGTTCGAACGGCGCGCAGGTGCCGTCGGGTTCGATCTTGTAGTCCCCGGACGCCACCCAGACCTCGCCTTTATATTCCAGGCGCACCTGGGCCGAACCCAGCACGTGGCCGGCAGGATGAAAACTCAAGCTCACGCCGTGATGCAGCAAGCGCTCGCCGTAGGCCAGGGTTTGCAGGTTGATGTCCTGGCCCAATCGCGAACGCAAAATGCCTTCGCCGGGGGCCGCTGCCAAGTAGTGTTGGTTGCCACCACGGGCGTGATCGCCGTGGGCGTGGGTGATGACCGAATGTTCCACCGGACGCCAGGGGTCGATGTAGAAATCTCCGGGCGGGCAGTACAGGCCTTCGGGGCGGGCAATGACAAGATCCATGCATTCACCGGGAAGATGGGCTTGTCTGGTAGAGGCGGGGGCGGGAGGAGAAGTTCTATCGGGTTTGGTGCGGCAGGATCAGGTGGCAGGGCGGACAAATGTGGCGAGGGGGTTTAGCCCAGCGGGGATAAATTCCCTCGCCACACAGGACAGCCTACTTACCGGGCACCAGGGTCAAGCGCGCCTTGCCGTACGCCCGCTCAAAGTTCTGCGGCTGCAATGGCAGGTTCTGATAGTTCCCCTTGATCCACGGATCAATGCCATTGACGTAGTTCGGGCTGGCGGGGTTGCCAGACTGGCCGGTGCCGCCCTGGATCATCAACGGCTCGGGCTGGCCGAAGTCGACGATGAACCGCATGGCCGGCGCCTGGGTGGTGTTGAAACTCTCGCCCCAGACGAATGCCGAGCTGTTGAGCGTGGAGGCATCGCCGCCGGCGGGCAGGGGGCCGCGGACGATTTGGCCGCTGCTGTTCTTCCATTCGTAGCGATGCAGCTTGCCCCACTGCCAAGCCTTGTGGTCACCGCCCAACTGGCTGTCGCCAGCAGTGATGGCCGCTGCCAGGCTGCGGGCCAGGATCACGGATTTGTCTTCCTTCTGCGGTGTGCGCACGTCATCCCAGAACGGGCTGTCTTCGCGACCGAGCAAGTGATCGGCCTGGGCCGAGTAGGACAACTGACCGTTGGCGAGCAGCGCTTTCCACGCCGGGCTGCTGTCCGGACCCAGTTCGTCGAGGAAGATCTGCTTCATGCTTTCCTGCAGAAACAGTTCATAAATCGCCGCGTCGGCGGAGCCTGGGCTGAGCCGGCCATCGAAAGCCATTAGCCGGGTATAGGCCTCGCGAGCCTTGGCCCGGTCCGCCACTGGTAGCGCGTCGATCGCCTGCTTGAGCGGTTGGGCCATGCCCGGGGCTTCGAAGACTTTCTTGAGCTTGGCGGCAAAGGTCGTGGTCTGGTCATATTGCATGGCAGTCAGGCTGCGGCTGTCGTGCTTGCCGGCCCCGGCCAGCTCGGCCATACGCTCGCCGCGCTCCGGTGCGCCCCAGGAATTGGACAACTGCATGCCGTAGCCGTCGGGAATGACTCGCTGGTTGGCGGCGCCGAGCCAGCCCTGGGCCGGATCCTGATCGTAGGGGTGCAGCATCGGGTCGGCGTAGCCATCCCAATCGTAGCGACCTTCCCAACCGGGCGATGGCAACAGGCCTTCACCTTCGCGGCGGTTCGGATAGCGCCCGGTAACTTGCCAACCAATGTGGCTGGCGTCGGCAAAGATCATGTTCACCGCGATGGCGCGGATTTCACGGCTGGCATCGGAGGCTTTCTCGACATTCTGCGCTCGGGACAAGTCGAAGAACGCGTCCAGGGTTTTGTCGTCGCTAAAGCTCGGCGTCTGCAAGGCCAGGCCAAGACCGTTGGCCATGGCCGAGCCCTGGACACTGTTGAGCAGCGGGCCGTGGCGGGTCTCATACACCGCTTCGCGAATCGGTCGCTGGCCTTTGATGAAGTAGGTCTCGTTGCGGACCATCACCGGTTGCCATTTGCCGTTGACCTCGTAGGACAGACCATTGCCCTGGCGTCGGATTTTTTCCAGGAACAGGTCCTGGTTGTCGCCCAACACGCTGCTCATGCTCCAGGCCACTTTGCCGTTGAACCCCGCCAGAATCATCGGGATCCCCGCCACGGAAACCCCGGCGGCCTGATACTTGGGCGCACGAATCTGCACGGGAACCCACAGTGACGGCACGCTCAATGGGCCATGGCTGTCGCTGGCCAGCAGACTCTTGCCGTTGCGGCTGCGCTGCGGGGCGATGGCCCAGTTGCTGGAGGAAGCAATATTCAGCAAATTCAGTTCGGACAACTGAGCGCTGGCCTTGCTGACTTCGTTGAGGCCCGGGACCTGACCGCTGAGCCGCAGGCCTTGGAGCTTATCGGCCTCGGCCATCGGCAGTTGTTCATCCGGGTACGAGGGGCTCAGCCAGGCCAGTTTGTCCTGGGTGACCGTCTGGGCCAGCACCAAGGCGGCGATTTCTTCCGGCAGGTTGGCCGATTGGCTGAAATTGAGCAGGCAAAACATCAGCGCCGAATCTTGCGGTTTCCAGTATTCGGGTTTGTAGCCGTTGGCGGCCAGGTCCGGCGGCAACTTGTCGCGATAGCGGAACAGGTACGCGTTGACGCCGCGGGCATAGACTTCGAAGAAGCGTTTGAGCCGCGGCGAGGAGGCTTTGTACAACTCGTCGGCGCTTTTCTTCAGGTTGACCGCACGCATGTAGCGATCGACGTCCAGTCGTTCGGCGCCGGACATTTCTGCCAGACGACCCTGAGCCAGCAGGCGCATGGTCACCATCTGGCTGATGCGGTCGCTGGCATGGACGTAGCCGAGGCTGAACAGGGCGTCATGGAAATTGTTGCTCTCGATCAGTGGCATGCCCATGGCATTGCGTCGAACCGAGACGTTCTGCGCCAGCCCCTTGAGCGGTTGCACGCCGGACGTCGGAGGAACCGTGTCCTGGGCGTTCCAGGTCTGGCAACCGCTCAGACCGAGCACACTGGCCACTGCGGCGGCAACGCCGAGCCGGGGGAAGGGAAAAATAGAGGCTGGCGAGGCCATGGCAAAGCTCCTGCGGGAGGGGGGGACACCGATAAAGGCGCTACGTTAGTGAGCAGGAGGAGGGCGCGCAAGCGGGGGCAGGGGTTATTTGTTGATTTGGCGATGAAAGCCTGCTGTGAGGCTTACCCACAGCAGGGTTTTGGGTGTATCAGGAGGGCTCAGGGCTTGGGCGGGTTGACCTTGTCCACCAGGGCATAGGCCTTGGCAGTGGCCGGGCGCTCCTTGATGCGATTGAACCAGCGCTGCACGTTCGGGAAGTCTTCCAGCCGCTGGCTTTGCCATTGGTGTGAAACGGTCCAGGGATAAATCGCCATGTCGGCAATGCTGTACTCGTTGCCCGCTACAAATTCACGGTCCGCCAGGCGGCGATCCAGCACACCATACAGACGAGCGGTTTCGTCGACATAGCGTTTGATCGCGTAGGGGATTTTTTCCGGGGCGAACCGGCTGAAGTGATGATTCTGCCCGGCCATCGGCCCCAGGCCGCCCATCTGCCAGAACAGCCACTGCAACACTTCTTGCCGTCCGCGCAAATTCTCTGGAATGAACTGGCCGGTTTTTTCCGCCAGGTACAGCAGGATCGCGCCCGACTCGAACAGCGAAATCGGCTCGCCACCATCGGCGGGTTTGTGGTCGATGATCGCCGGAATGCGGTTGTTGGGGGCGATTTTCAGGAAATCGGGCTTGAACTGCTCTGCCTGGCCGATGTTGATCGGGTGCACCTTGTAGGGCATGCCGGCTTCTTCAAGGAACAACGAGATTTTATGGCCGTTGGGCGTGGTCCAGTAATACAGGTCGATCATGGAGGGCTCCAGATAAGACAGCGTGATGGATGGACAACACATGACGGCGGGAGGTCGTCCTGATTGCCGAAAGGCTTGCCTGTAGGAAGAGGTGATGCTCAAGTGTGGAAAATTCAATGACCGAACACGAGAAAACCGGCATGGAGTTACAGAAAAACGCAGCGTTGATTCTTATCGATCAACAAAAAGGCATCCTTCACCCCAGGCTAGGCCCTCGCAACAACCCCGATGCGGAGCTGCGCATGCTCCAGTTGCTCGATTTCTGGCGACAATCGGCACGGCCGGTGATTCATGTCCACCACCTGTCCCGCTCGCCGGACTCAGTGTTCTGGCCCGGGCAATCGGGCGTGGAGGTTCAGGAGCGGTTCGAGCCGTTAGCCGGGGAAAGGCTGGTTCAAAAGCAGGTGCCGGATGCGTTCTGCGGCACGCGCCTGGAGACAGACTTGCGGGAAGCGGGGATTGAGCAATTGGTGATCGTGGGCGTGGCGACGAACAACTCGGTGGAGTCCACGGCGCGTACGGCCGGCAATCTGGGATTCGACACTTGGGTGGCCGAAGACGCGTGTTTTACCTTCGACAAGGCTGACTATTTCGGCCATGCCCGTTCGGCTGGCGAGGTGCATGCCATGTCGCTGGGCAACTTGCATGGCGAGTATGCGACGGTGGTCAGCGTGAAGGAGATTCTTGCGGCGGGTTGAAACCGAGTGTGTGGGGTTGCCCCAGCCGGTATGGATTAGCCTCAAACGCCCCATCGCGAGCAGGCTCCCACAGGGCTCAGTAGTGAATCCAGATTTTGTGTTCGCCGCAGGCCCCTGTGGGAGCGAGCCTGCTCGCGAGGACGATTCAATAGGCGAAGATTATCTTCGCCCGGATCATCAAGCGCCGTGGCACTTCTTGAATTTCTTGCCATTGCCGCACGGGCAAGGGTCGTTGCGGCCGACATCCTTCAGGGTGTTGCGCACCGGTTCCTGGTGGGCGTGGCCACAGTTGGGGCCATGGACATGTCCGTGATCATGATCGTGGTGATGGTCATGATCGTGGTTGCAGTCAGGGCCATGGACGTGGGGTTGCTGGGTCATCGGGGTTACTCCGCAATAAAATCGGCGGCGATTATCACGCCATTGCGCCTCAGGTGCACGTAGTGGGCGATGAATAAACCGGTTTCCAGCTCACCTTCCAGGCGATAGGGGATCTGCTGGCGGGGTTTTTCGAGCATTTTCACCAGCTTGCGTACCTGCGGCCACAGGTTGGTGCGGATCGGAACCCTGAAGTAGCGGCTATGCCCGGGACGCACCGTGAACCAGTGCTCGTGCTCTCCTTCGGTCAGCAACAGGTCGCCCAGATGAATGCGGTAGGTTATGCCGCGCACGGTCAAATCACTGTCGTCGGGGTTGTCCACACGAAAGTGCAGCATGAACTTCTGCTCCACCAGCCGCGCCCGTACCACCTCGACCTTGGTCAGATGCACCTGCGGTTCAGGGGCCTCATCACCTCGCCAGGACGCACAACTGCCGAGCCCGATGAACAGCAGCAGGCAGGTGATGCGCAGCAGATGTGATGAAAGGGTCATGTCCGTGCCTCTGGTTTATCCCAGTCTAGCCTGCTGGCGAGCGCAGCAGTGTCGGACGATTCCGATATCAGCGATTAAAGTAGCCTGCGCAGCACTTCTTGAATTTGTGCCCACTGCCGCACGGGCAGGTGTCGTTGCGTCCGGTCTTGACTGGCACTGTCGGGTCGATGAAGTACCAGCGTGCGCCGTTCTGTACGAAGGATGACTGTTCGCGGTGGCTGTGTTCCCCCTGGCCGTCGTGCCAGCGCGCGGTGAAGGTGACAAAGGCGTGTTCGGGTTGGCCACCGAATACTTCGCTGCTTTCCACCTCCAGTCCGAGCCATGTGCTTTTGGCGCTCCACTCGCTGATGGATTGGCGATCCAGGCCGTCCTGCTGGGCGGGCAAGGTCGTGGCTACCAGATAGTCCACCAATCCCAGCACGTAGGCACTATAACGCGAACGCATCAAGGCTTCGGCGCAGGGCGCCGGGTGACCATCGTGGTAATGGCCGCAGCAGGCGTCCAGTGGGTTGCCACTGCCACACGGGCAAATGGTTGTGTGCATGCTTGTGTTCACGGCTACCACCAGTATTTTCCAAAGTTTTCCGGGTTGGCCCAAAAGCGTGAGTTGAGCCAGTCAGGGACTTGTTTGTATTCAAGCAGATCGTAGGTAAACAGGGTCAGCACCTGCTCCTCGCGCTGGAATCGCTCACTGGCCTGCAGGGCCAGGGAAAAGAAATCAGTTTCTTGCCAGCCGCAGGCATTGAGGTCCGCCAGCACGGCGATACGGCTGGCGTTGAGATTGCGGATGCCACCCAACAGGTTCAGACCGTCACGTTTGGGCAAATGCTCCAGGCAATCAAGCGCCAGGGCCAGGTCAAAACGTCGCGCCGCGACGTCCGCCGCAAGGGCGCCAGGGGCGGCGTGGACCACTTCAGTATCAGGATGCGCTTGCTGGAACGCCTCAAGGGCAGGGAAGCTGCTGGCCCCGATCAACAGCAGTTTTTTCGGGGCATAACGGTCCAGCACGGCAGCCAGGGCTTGCTGGGGCGTACGGGAAGAAATGGCAACGGTCATCGAAGTTCCTCTGTCAGAGCCACCACGATAGCCTGCGCGGACCCCATGGCCTAGAGCGGTTTGTGCTTAAACGTATCGATCTACGGCAAATAGGGGGCAAAAACCGCGATAGCGTGATGCTGGCGCGGATGCTGAGTCGGGTCTTTACTCCCCTGAATCGGCGCAAAGCCGATCCCTCAAGGAGAAAACCCAATGAGCATAGTTCGCACAGCGTTACCCTTGGTTCTGCTGACCGGAGTGTTGACTGGTTGCGCAGGTTTGCAGAAAACCGATTGGCCGACCTGCGCGGCGGTTGGCGGTGTGACGGGCGCTGGATTGGGCGCCATCGAAAGCACCTCCTGGGCCGGCGGTGGTGCATTGTTTGTCGGCACCATGGCGGCGGCTTATTGCTGGGTGCATGGCGACGGCGATGAGGATGGCGATGGCGTGCCGGACAGCCGCGACAAATGCCCGGGCACGCCTAAGGGCGTGCAAGTCGATGCCGACGGCTGCCCGCCACCGGCACCGGCGCCGATGGTTGAAGAAGTCGTGGTGGTCCAGGAAGAAACCATTGTGATCCGTGACGTGCATTTCGAATTCGACAAGGCCACGCTGACGGCGGCAGACAAGGAGGTCCTGAGCACGATTGCAACCCGACTCAAACAGGAAACGTCCACCGCGCAACTGCACGTCACCGGCCACACTGACAGCGTCGGCAGCGATGCCTATAACCAGCGCCTGTCTGAACAACGGGCCAACGCGGTGGTGCAATACCTGGTTGAGAGCGGCGTGCCCCGTTCCAGCTTCGTTTCGGTGGAGGGTGCCGGTGAGAGCCAGCCGGTGGCGGACAACAGCACCGCCGATGGTCGGGCCATGAACCGCCGCACGGAGATCAAGATAAATCGCTGAAGCCCCCGTCATCCGCGGCTTGTACAGTCGCGGATGCGGGTCTTTACTCCTGTGTGACCGGTATGGGCCGGTAACACAGGAGCATTCACCATGAAGGTTCTACTCAGGGCCGCCTTACCGGTACTGCTGGCGGGCAGTCTATTGTCAGGTTGTGCCACTCACAGCGATGGCGGCGCACCGCTCAATCAACGCACCTGGCCAGTCTGTAGCTTGATCGGCGGTCTGGTTGGCGGCGGCCTGGGGGCCCTCGAAAGCAGCGGTTGGGCGGCGGGCGGTGCTGCGCTGGGGCTGTTGACCGGCGGCCTGATCTGCTACGCCCAGAATGGCGACGAGGACGATGACGGCGTGTTCGACCGCCGTGACCGTTGTCCCGACACGCCGGCCAATACCCCGGTTGAACATCATGGTTGCCCGTTGCCGCAATACCCGGTCAGCGCTCCGCCGGTTGAACCTCAGGCACCGGCCACTGAAGTGATCACCCTCAACGATGCCGGCAAGGTGCTGTTCGACTTCGATAAATCCGATCTCACTCAAGACGCGCGAAGCCAACTCGATGGGCTGATGAGCAAATTGAGTCATGCCAATGTCGCCAGTATTCGCGTGGTGGGGCACACCGACAGCGTCGGCACTGACGCCTACAACCAGGGGTTGTCCGAGCGTCGGGCAAGCAGCGTGGTGGAATATCTGCTTACCCAGGGGCTTTCACCGGACAAGCTCACCAGTGAGGGCAAGGGTGAAAGCGAGCCTGTGGCCGACAACGAGACCGATGAGGGGCGGGCGCAGAATCGTCGGGTTGAGTTGCATATCCAGCGCTGAGCCGCGTGCCAGAGCCGTCGGGTCGCCAGTGGGGCGACCCGACGAGTCGAGGTTTGCGTCAGATTAAATTTGCCCTGGCCTCTGGCTTATTCTGCGCGCAAGCCGTTACTGTGCGTGCAAAGAATAATACTTGCCGGGGGGATGTATGAAGCTGTTATGGGCGCTGGGGCGCTTGTTGACCCTGCTGTTCTGGCTGGTGGTGCTGGTCAACCTGGTCATGCCGTTCGTTCATCCGCTGCATCTGCTGGTCAATTTTGGCGCAGCGATGTTGCTGGCGATCCATTTGCTGGAACTGGTGTTGTTTCGAGCCAGCTTGCGCGGCCGGCCGGCTTCAGGCCGTGATCGCCTGCGAGTGCTGCTGTTCGGCATCTTCCACCTGCAAACTCTCCCGATCGCCGCCGAGGCTTCCCATGCGTAAATTGTGTCTGCTTGTCGCACTCGTGTGCCCCTGGGCCAGTGCCCAAGTGATCCAGGTCGAAACCCATTCCTTGATGCGCCTGCCCAATACCACCAGCGCCCTGACACTGGAACGGCTGGAGGTGGCCGATTACGGCACGTTGCTGGTGCCTGCCAACGTCACTGAGTTGACCATTGGCCAACTGCACCTGGGGCGCGAAGCACGGATCGCCATCGTGCCTGGGCAACAGGCACTGCAGATAAAAGTTGCCGAGGGGGAACTGGCCGACGGCAGTCAGATCACGGCTCGGGGCGCGCCCGGAACCTATACCAAAGCGGCACGACCGGGGCGTGATCTCAATCTGCGCTTCAATGCCTTGAATGCGCCATTGTTGTCGGTGGATGCCCGCGGTGGAACCGGTGCGCCAGGTTACGTGGGCCTCGACGGCGCCAACGGCCAGGCGCCGGGTTGTACGTGGGGGGCAGCCGGTCGCGGTGCCGACGGCAGCAATGGCAGCGATGGCCAGCCGGGTGCGGCGGGTGCGCAGGTGCGTCTCGAACTGCCCCGTGATTATCCCGATGAGCAGATCAAGGTTACGGTGGAGGGTGGCGCGGGCGGCGCCGCTGGAGCCGGAGGTAAACCCGGCGCTGGCGGCAAGGCCAAGGGGTGCTTCGTCTATACCGCCGACGGTGGCAAAAGCGGTCGCCCTGGTGCCGATGGCCAGCCAGGACCAGCCGGAGCAGCGGGGGCGGTGACGGTGCAGCGATTCTAAGAGAACTGAGCTCGAGACCTGTGGGAGCGAGCCTGCTCGCGTTGGCAGGGTATCAGTCAACCTTGATGTGACTGACCCACCGTTATCGCGAGCAGGCTCGCTCCCACCAGGGGATACGCTAAGTTCAGAACATCGGCCGCGCCGCGCCAATCGCCACCACCAGCAACCCGATCAACAGATTAATCCCCACCAACTGCCGGATTTTCCCCAGTACCGCCGCGCCCGTCGGCCAGTCCTGGGCTGCTACGGCCTTGCGCAGGGCCGGCAATTGCAATCCCTGGATGCGGATAAACAGCGCCGTCATCACCACATACAAGCCGATCATGATCTGCACATAACGTGGCGCGGTCTCGAAGCCGGCAAAGCGCATGTGGATCAAGCCCACGCCGCTGATCGGCAAAAGCACCACTGCGACCCAGACCCAAACGAAAAAACGCTGAAACACTTCTGTCCATAATTTGAGCCGGGCCGGCCCCTCAAGGGCCGCGATTGCGGCGGGGCGCAGGATCATCCAGGCGAAGAACATACCGCCGACCCAGACCAGGGCCGCCAGTAAATGCAGGGTGTAGACGAGGGCAAAGGGTGTCATTGAGTTACTCCGTTCTGCGCAGGATTGATTAGCGGGGTATGATAGCCGCCGATCCGAACCACTGAAAATTTATCCAGCGTTTTTAGCGCCCGACCATTCATGATCAGCACCGAACTCAAAACCACGATCCAGGGCGCCTATTCGCGTTTTCTCGAAGCCAAGAGCCTCAAGCCGCGATATGGCCAGCGCCTGATGATTGCCGAAGTGGCAAAAGTCCTGGGTGACATCGACACCGACGACGAAGGCCGGCGCAGTGGCGAGCCTGCCGTCGTGGCGGTGGAGGCCGGCACCGGCACCGGCAAGACCGTGGCCTACAGCCTGGCGGCAATCCCCACCGCCAAGGCCGCCGGCAAACGCCTGGTGATCGCCACGGCCACGATCGCCTTGCAGGAGCAGATCGTTTTCAAGGACCTGCCTGACCTGATGCGCAACAGCGGGCTGAATTTCAGCTTCGCCCTGGCCAAGGGCCGTGGGCGCTACATGTGCCTGTCCAAGCTCGACATGTTGCTCCAGGAAGGCCAGGCGCAGACCGCCACGGCCCAGTTGTTCGAGGAAGAAGGCTTCAAGATCGAAGTCGATGAGGCCAGTCAGAAGCTGTTTACCAGCATGATCGAAAAACTGGCCGGCAATAAATGGGACGGCGACCGCGACAGCTGGTCCACCGCCCTGGAAGACGCCGACTGGTCACGCCTGACTACCGATCACAGCCAGTGCACCAACCGTCATTGCCCGAACTTCGGCCAGTGCGCCTTTTACAAGGCCCGCGAAGGCATGGGCAAGGTCGACGTCATTGTCACCAACCACGACATGGTCCTGGCCGACCTGGCCCTGGGCGGTGGCGCGGTGCTGCCGGATCCGCGTGACACGATCTATGTGTTCGACGAAGGTCACCACCTGCCGGACAAGGCCATCGGCCATTTCGCCCATTACACCCGGCTGCGCTCCACCGCTGACTGGCTGGAAACCACCGCCAAGAACCTCACCAAGCTGTTGGCCCAACACCCGCTGCCGGGTGACCTGGGTAAGTTCATCGAGCAGGTGCCCGAGCTGGCCCGTGAAATCAAGACGAACCAGCAGTTCATGTTCAGTGCCTGCGAACAAGTGGCGGATTTCAAGCCCGGCGAAGACGTCGAGGGTCGTGATCGACCTCGCCATCGCTTTGTCGGCGGCGTCATACCCGAGCACATGCGCGAGATGGGCATCGAGCTCAAGAAAGGCTTTGCCCGCCTGACCGACCTGTTCACCCGTCTGACCGACCTGCTCAAGGAAGGCATGGATGGCGAGGTCAATATCGGTATCGCCAGCAACCAGGCCGAGGAGTGGTACCCGTTGTTCGGCAGTCTGCTGTCCCGCTCCCAGGGTAACTGGGAGTTGTGGACCGCGTTCACGACTGAAGACCCGGAAGACAACCCGCCGATGGCGCGTTGGTTGACCCTGGCCGAAAGCGGCTCGCTGTTCGACATCGAGGTCAATGCCAGCCCGATCCTGGCGGCGGAAATGCTGCGTCGCAACCTGTGGAATGTCGCCTACGGCGCGCTGGTGACTTCCGCCACGCTGACCGCCCTGGGCACGTTCGACCGTTTCCGCATGCGCGCCGGCCTGCCGAAAAAAGCCGTGACCGCCGTGGTTCCGAGCCCCTTCCATCATGCCGACGCCGGCGTGCTGCGGGTCCCGGACCTCAAGGCTGATCCGCGGGATGCCGCCGCCCACACCGCGGCGATTATTCGCGACCTGCCGGAACTGGTGGAAGGCTCGCGGGGCACCCTGGTGCTGTTTTCCTCGCGCAAACAGATGCAGGACGTGTTCGACGGCCTCGACCGCGACTGGCGCAAGCAAGTGTTCATCCAAGGCAACCTGTCCAAGCAGGAAACCCTGAACAAGCACAAAGCGCGGGTCGATGGCGGCGATTCCAGCGTGCTGTTCGGCCTGGCGAGTTTTGCCGAAGGCGTGGATTTGCCCGGTGCCTACTGTGAGCATGTGGTGATCGCCAAGATCCCGTTTTCGGTTCCGGACGACCCGGTGGAAGCCGCGTTGGCCGAATGGATCGAGGCCCGCGGTGGTAACCCGTTCATGGAGATCTCCGTGCCGGACGCCTCGCTGAAACTGGTCCAGGCCTGTGGTCGATTGCTGCGCACCGAAGAAGACCGCGGCACCATCACCTTGCTCGACCGCCGACTGGTGACCCAGCGCTACGGCAAGGCGATCCTCAACGCCCTGCCACCGTTTCGGCGGGAGATATCCTAGCCTCCCGGTGATTTTTGACTGAGGAGGTCTCTGTGGCGAGGGGATTTAGCGAAACGGGCTGTGTCAGTCCGGTCAGCCGTCTTGCGGCGGTTCCCAAAAACCTCAATGGCTGAAACAATGCAGACCACTTCAAAAAAGTGTTTGTTTCAAGGGAGTTGCGGGTGCAGATTCAAGGCCATTATGAGCTTCAATTCGAGGCGGTGCGTGAAGCCTTCGCCGCGCTGTTCGACGATCCTCAGGAGCGCGGCGCGGCGTTGTGCATTCAGGTTGGTGGCCGCACGGTCATCGATCTGTGGGCCGGCACGGCCGACAAGGATGGCAGTGAAGCCTGGCACAGCGACACCATCGCCAATCTGTTTTCCTGCACCAAGACGTTCACCGCCGTCACCGCCCTGCAACTGGTGGCCGAAGGCAAGCTGCAGCTGGACGCCCCTGTCGCCCGCTACTGGCCTGAGTTCGCGGCAGCCGGCAAGCAAGCCGTCACGCTCCGTCAGTTGCTTTGCCACCAGGCCGGGTTGCCGGCGTTACGTGAATTGCTGGCGCCCGAAGCACTTTATAACTGGCAGACCATGGTCGATGCTCTGGCCGCTGAAGCGCCCTGGTGGACGCCGGGAGACGGTCACGGCTACGCGGCGATCACTTATGGCTGGCTGGTCGGCGAACTGCTGCGCAGGGCTGACGGTCGTGGGCCGGGGGCATCCATCGTGGCCCGTATTGCCAAGCCGTTGGGCCTGGATTTTCACGTCGGCTTGGCTGATGAAGAGTTTCATCGCGTGGCCCACATCGCTCGCGGCAAAGGCAATGTGGGGGATGCGGCGGCCCAGCGCCTTTTACAAGTAACGATGCGCGAACCCACGGCCATGACTACCCGGGCCTTTACTAACCCGCCCTCGATCATGACCAGCACCAATAAGCCAGAGTGGCGGCGCATGGAACAACCGGCGGCCAACGGCCATGGTAACGCCCGCAGCCTGGCCGGGTTTTATACCGGCCTGCTGGACGGCAGCCTGCTGGAGGGAGAAATGCTCGACGAACTGACTCGCCAGCACAGCTTCGGCGAGGACAAGACATTGTTGACCCAGACCCGTTTCGGCCTGGGTTGCATGCTCGATCAGCCGGATGTACCGAACGCGACCTACGGTCTCGGCCCTCGGGCATTCGGTCATCCTGGGGCAGGGGGCTCCATCGGTTTTGCCGACCCGGAGCACGATGTGGCTTTTGGCTTTGTGACAAACACCCTCGGGCCATACGTTTTGATGGATCCGCGGGCGCAGAACCTTGCGCGGGTACTTGCCACTTGTCTATAAAACGTTAGCGAAGGCGGCGGGCACAGGAACCTCGTGTTCCTTTCAGTTTCCAACCGTCTGTTTATGCGGCCCGAACATGGCCTTTGTTTTTTCTTTACATCATTTTGTGGATATCCAATGTCATTGAATAAATCTTTCGCTCTGGCGCTGTGCTTCGCTATCACCGGTTGCGCACAAACCCCACAAAATGATGCCGAGGGCGGCAGTGGCTGGTGGCCGTTCGGCGCCTCCGACAAGGTCGCGGCCAAAGAACCGACGTCAGCGGCGCCGCTGAAACCGGCTGCCGTCGCGCCACAAGCCAAGGCCGAGGGTGCCACTCACTGGTGGTGGCCGTTTTCTTCCGATGACGCCACCGACGGCGTCGCCAAAAAAGTCGACGCCAAACCTGAAGTCAAGACGCCGGTTACCGTTGCCAAGGCTGAAGCTGAAAGCAACGGCAAGTGGTGGTGGCCATTCGGCGGTAAAGATCAGGAAACCGCCAAGACGGTGCCGATGCCGGATCCGAAAGTCACCCAGGCTTGGCTCGACGACTACGAGCCAAAATTGCGCACGGCCATCAAGGACAGCAAGCTCGAACTTGAACGCCGCGACGACGTGCTGGTGGTCACCGCACCGGTGGACGGCTCCTTCAACCCGGATCGTCCGGCCATGCTGCTGCCGGTGAGCCTCGGCCCGTTCACCCGCGTTGCGAAAATTCTGGAAGCTGATCCGAAAACAGCCGTGCTGATCCTCGGCCACGCCGACACGTCGGGCGCCGCGCCGGTCAACCTGAAGCTCAGCCAGGAACGCGCCCAATCCGTGGCGGCGATTTTCCGTCTCAGCGGCTTGCAGCGTGATCGCCTGATGCTGCGTGGCATGGGTTCGGTTGCGCCCCGTGCCGCCAATGACAGCGTTGAAGGTCGCGCTTTGAATCGTCGTGTCGAGCTGCTGGTCACGCCGCAAAACACCATGGTTGCGCTGCTGAGCAAGTACAACATGCCGGCCCCGGCACCAGTAAGGTTGGTGGCGGTCCAGGACGTGAAACCTGCGGCTTTGGCGCCAGCGCCCGCGCCGGCGGCTAACAAGTCCAAGGCTGTTGCCAGCAAAAAAGCGCCGGCCAAGAAGGCTGTCGCCAAGGCTCCTGCCAAAAAAGCCCCGGCCAAGAAAGCGCCGGTGGCGAAGAAGCCGCAACCGACCAAAGCCGCTACCGATGCCAAGAAAGTCGCGGCTGCCGATGCATCCAAGCAGTGATGGGCTAACTACAAGGAACGCGCCATGACCCAGACGCTGGCTGATATGCGCCGCGACTACACCCGCGATGGCCTGACCGAGGCGCAGGCCCCGGCCGAGCCGTTCGCGCTGTTCCACCAGTGGTTCGCCGACGCGGTGAAAACCGAACAGGCGCCGGTGGAGGCCAACGCCATGACCTTGGCGACCGTGGATGCCGATGGGCGCCCGCATTGCCGGATCCTGCTGCTCAAGGGGCTTGATGCCCAAGGCTTCACGTTCTTCACCAACTACGAGAGCGCCAAGGGTCAGCAACTGGCCGCGAACCCGTTCGCGGCCATGACATTTTTCTGGCCGACGCTGGAGCGTCAGGTGCGTATCGAAGGCAAGGTGCAGAAGGTCACGGCGCAAGAGTCGGACGCCTATTATCAGGTACGGCCATTGGGCAGTCGCCTCGGGGCCTGGGCTTCACCTCAAAGCCGGGTGATTGCGGGTCGAGGTGAGCTGGAAGACTTGCTCAAGGCCACCGAACAACGCTTCAGTGACAGCCAGCCTCACTGCCCGGAGCATTGGGGGGGCTATCGTCTGCTGCCCGAGCGTATCGAATTCTGGCAGGGACGGGCCAGCCGTCTGCATGATCGCCTCAACTACCGCCTGCAAGAGGCGAGCTGGATCCGCGAGCGTCTGGCGCCTTAGCCCTGGGTATACCCTGCCGCTGCGGCCTGAAGCCATTGCGGCAGGTCGCGCCGCTTGATCCCTTGCTTCTGGGCGTGGGCCAATTGTTGCAGCATGTAAGTTTTTTTCAGCTCATCCTGCCCCGCCAATGACAGCGCCAGATCGCGGTCCATCCAGCGTTTGATCCGCACGTACAGCCACCAATGAAAGTACAAACCGGCGACGGTGGTAGCGGCTATGATGAAATAATCCATGAGAAATCCTCAGGCCAGTGACGCGGATAGCGGAAATTGGCGCTACTGTTTGGGTGAATTTTTCGGGCGAGTCTGTATCCCACCTGAATGAAAACAATTTTATCCCGGCGAGGCCGTGACAGGCGTCAAGCTGCGGAGTTTAATGAATACCTGTCTTTTGGAGTTTGATGCTATGCGTAAGTCTGTTTTGCTGGTTGCTTCCTTTTCCACGATGGCGATGTTGCTCACTGGCTGTCAGTCGAGCCTGACCGGTGACTCCTATTCCCGTGACGAAGCGCGTCGCGTGCAGACGATTCGCATGGGGACCATTGAAGCCTTGCGTCCGGTCAAGATCGAAGGCACCAAGACCCCGATCGGCGGCGCGGCGGGTGCGGTGGTAGGTGGTGTGGGTGGCAGCGCCATCGGCGGTGGCCGTGGCAGTATCGTTGCTGCCGTGATCGGCGCCGTGGCCGGCGGCCTGATCGGCTCCGCGACCGAAGAAGGCCTGACCCGTACCCAGGGTGTGGAAATCACCGTTCGCGAAGACGACGGCAGCATGCGCGCCTATGTGCAGCAGGTTCAGGAAAACGAAGTGTTCCGTGTGGGTGAGCGGGTTCGTATTGCCACTGTGGATGGTACGAGCCGCGTATCGCACTAAGCTGGAATCGCTAAGAGAAAATCGCGCTTTTTCCTGAACGGGGAGGCGCGATTTTTTTTATGGCTTCGTTTCGGGGGGCGCGCGGCGTGTATATCCGTTTCTTCGGTAACGGCTGCTTATGGTTCCGCTCTTACAGCGGCTCACTTTTGAAGAGCGCAAAAGTAAGCAAAACGCTTCTGCCCCACCACTCGGCACCTCGCTTAGGCTCGGTGTGCCTGAACGAAGGCATTGCTCCGTGGGCCGCCGCGAAGGGCCATCCATGGCCCAGCGCGGCTAACCCGGCATCCATGCCGGGTTGCCCACTCCACAACGCCTCCGTTCAGCCAGCGTGGTTAACGGGGCGTCCAAGATCAACGTCCACCGCGAGGCGGCCTTATAGCCGGCCTGATTCTTGGTGGGACCGCGTTTCTCCTGTGGGAGCGGGCTTGCTCACGCAAGCGGTATCACAGTCGATGAAGATGTTGGGTATGTTGGCCTTTTCGCGAACAAGCCCGCTCCCTCAGTGGTTCTGTGTTGGATATAAATTTGTGCTCACTGAAAGGTCGAATGTGGGAGCGAGCCTGCTCGCGATGACGGCAGTCCATTCAATCGCTATGTAACTGAACTATCGCAAGGCTGAAAAGGCGGCTACACAGTTGACGAAGATGTTGCATGTGTCGACCTCTTCGCGAGCAGGCTCGCTCCCACAGGAAAAACGCGATCATCAAAAAAACAGGTCGGCTATAAGGCCGCCTCGCGGTGGACGTTGATCTCGGACGCCCCGTTAACCACGCTGGCCGAACGCAGGCATTGTGGAGTGGGCATCCCGGCATGGATGCCGGGATAGCCGCGCTGGGCCATGGATGGCCCTTCGCGGCGGGCCCACGGAGCAATGCCGGAGTGAGGGTACACCGAGCCTAAGCGAGGTGCCGAGTGGTGGGGCAGAAGCGTTTTGGTTACTTTTGCGCTGTTCAAAAGTGACCCGCCGTAAGGGCGGAACCGCCAGTGGCCGTCACCGAAGAAACGGATATACACACCAATAAACACACCAATAAACACACAACAAACATCACCCCGATCAGGTAATTTTAGTTGGCTTTAAATGCAGTCTGCTTACGACTAGCCGCCGCTGTCACCGCATAACCCAGCAACGCCGCCAGGATCGAGCCAGTGAGAATACCCATCCGGTCCATACCGGCATACTCACTGGTACCGGGCGCGAACGCCAGGGAGCCGACGAACAGGCTCATGGTGAAGCCGATGCCGCACAGGATTGCCACGCCCAGTATCTGCCCCCAGTTGGCGCCGGCGGGCAGGCTGGCGATACCGATCTTGACCGCCAGCCAGGTCAGGCCGAAGACGCCGACGGTCTTGCCCAGCAACAGGCCGATGGCGATGCCCATCGGCACGTGATGGGTGAAGCTCTCGACGGTGACGCCGCTCAGGGACAGGCCGGCGTTGGCGAAGGCGAAGAGCGGCAGGATGCCGTAGGCCACCCAGGGGTGCAGGGCATGTTCCAGGGTCAGCAGCGGCGAGGTCTCGGCATTTTTTGTGCGCAGCGGAATGCAGAACGCCAGGGTCACACCGGCCAGGGTGGCATGGACACCGCTCTTGAGTACGCAGACCCAGAGAATCAGGCCGACAACCATGTAGGGGCCAAGCTTGACCACTCCCGCGCGGTTCATCGCCACCAGCGCGGCGATGCAGGCGGCTGCCAATACCAGTGACAAGGTCGACAGGGCGCCCGAGTAGAAGATGGCAATGATGATAATGGCGCCCAGGTCGTCGATGATCGCCAGGGTCATCAAAAACAGCTTGAGCGACACGGGTACCCGTTTGCCCAGTAGGGCCAGCACGCCAAGGGCGAAGGCGATGTCGGTGGCCGTTGGAATCGCCCAGCCTGCGAGGGCGGCCGGGATTGTCGCGGTTGAGGAACCAGTAGATCAGGGCGGGGACGACCATGCCACCGATCGCTGCCGCACCCGGCAAGACGATCTGCGAGGGTTTCGACAGCTGCCCGTCGAGAACCTCACGTTTGACTTCGAGGCCGATGAGCAGAAAGAACATGGCCATCAGGCCGTCGTTGATCCACAACAACGCCGGTTTGGCGATTTTCAGCGCGCCCCGATCTGGGCCACCACAGGGGTGTCCAGAAAGTCCGTATAGAGCCACGACAGCGGTGAGTTATTGAGTATCAGGGCCAGCACGGCGGCGGCGATCAATAGCAGGCCGCTGGCAGCTTCCAACTGAAGGAAACGGGTCAAAGTATTACGTAGAGGCACGGTTGCTCTCCATGGATCAAATCAAAAAGATGGTCCACCCTAACCGGTACTGTTAGTTGTTAAAACAAAAGTTATATTCTTTTTTGTTATATGTCGTTACAACGCATGCAACGCGTGGTCAGGCAGTGACAGGCCATATTGGACCTTAGCTGTACCTGTGCGCGATGTCGGTTTTTTCCTAAGCTTGCGACTGGTTTTTCCGAGACAAGTCGTGCCTGTCTGTACGTCAGGTTCCTCGCGTCGCATTGATCCAGTGAGAAGACATCATGAATGACCACCGCCAGTGGGCGCGTGAAGCGATCCGTATCATCGAGGCTGACTTCCAGCGCAGCGCCGACACCCATCTGATTCCACTGGCGCTGCCAGGGCTGCCGGGTATCGAGTTGTACTTCAAGGATGAGTCCAGCCACCCCACCGGCAGCCTCAAGCATCGACTCGCCCGCTCGCTGTTTCTCTACGCGCTGTGTAATGGCTGGCTCAAGCCTGGCGCCCCGGTGATCGAGGCTTCAAGCGGATCGACGGCTATTTCCGAGGCTTACTTCGCGAGGCTTTTGGGCTTGCCCTTTATTGCGGTGATGCCGGCGACCACCTCCCGGGAAAAAATCGCACAGATCGCCTTCTATGGTGGCCAGAGTCACCTGGTGGACGATCCTACGCAGATCTACGCCGAGTCCGAGCGTTTGGCCCGTGAGCATGACGGCCACTTCATCGACCAGTTCACCTACGCCGAGCGCGCCACGGACTGGCGCGCCAATAACAACATTGCCGAATCGATCTTCCAGCAGATGCGTTTCGAGCGGCATCCGGAGCCGAGCTGGCTGATTTCCAGCCCCGGCACCGGCGGCACCACCGCGACCCTGGGTCGTTACGTACGCTACCGCCAGCACTGTACCCGTGTGCTGTGTGCCGACGCCGAGCGTTCGGTGTTTTTCGACTATTACCGCAGCGGCGATGCGAGCCTGCGCCTGGATTGTGGTTCGCGGATCGAAGGTATCGGCCGGCCAAGGGTCGAAGCGTCGTTTTTGCCCAAGGTGATCGATGCGATGGTCAAAGTGCCGGATGCCCTGTCGCTGGCGGCCATGCACTACCTGGCCCAGCGATTGGGCCGACGGGTCGGCGGATCCAGCGGCACCAACCTGATCGGCGCGCTGATCGCCGCTAGGCAGATGGTGCAAGCAGGTGAGATGGGCTCGATCGTGGCAATCTTGTGTGACGGCGGTGAGCGCTATGCCACGACCTATTACGATCCGGCGTGGCTCAAAGCCCAGGGCTACGAGCTGAGTGGATTGATGGACGCCGTGGCGGCGAGTGTGGAGCGGGGTGAGGCGCTGCCGGAAAGTGTGCTCCGAGCCAATATCTGAACACTGGAAAACACTGAATTTCCTTGTGGCAGCGAGCTTGTGTGGGAGCTGGGCTTGCCCGCGATAGCATCACCTCGGTTCACCTGATAGACCGAGCTGCCTGCATCGCGGGCAAGCCCAGCTCCCACAAAGCTTCTCCCGCAGTGGGTAGGGGTCAGGCCTTGAGGCCCAGGATATCCCGCGCCACCGCCTCGGCAATCCGGATTCCGTCCACGCCCGCCGAGAGAATCCCGCCCGCGTAGCCGGCGCCTTCGCCAGCCGGGAACAAGCCCTTGACGTTCAGGCTTTGCAACGTTTCGTCGCGGGTGATGCGCAGCGGCGACGAGGTGCGGGTTTCAATGCCGGTCAGCACGGCGTCATGCAGCGAGTAGCCGCGAATCTGCTTTTCGAACGCCGGCAGGGCTTCACGGATGGCTTCGATGGCGAAGTCGGGCAGGGCCAAGGCCAGGTCGCCCAAAGACACACCCGGCTTGTAGGACGGCTCGACGCTGCCCAGCGCCGTAGACGGTTTGCCGGCAATGAAGTCGCCCACCAGTTGTGCCGGGGCTTCGTAGTTGCTGCCACCGAGCACGAAAGCGTGGGATTCCAGACGCTCCTGCAATTCGATGCCCGCCAAGGGGCCGCCCGGGTAATCCACTTCAGGCGTAATGCCCACCACGATGCCGGAGTTGGCGTTGCGCTCGTTGCGTGAATACTGGCTCATGCCGTTGGTCACGACGCGGTTCGGCTCGGAGGTGGCCGCCACTACGGTGCCGCCCGGGCACATGCAGAAGCTGTACACCGAGCGACCGTTCTTGGCGTGGTGCACCAGTTTGTAATCGGCGGCGCCAAGCTTCGGGTGGCCGGCATATTTGCCCAGGCGCGCGCTGTCGATCAGCGATTGCGGGTGTTCGATGCGGAAACCCACCGAGAACGGCTTGGCTTCCATGTACACGCCGCGGCCGTGGAGCATGCGGAACGTGTCCCGGGCGCTGTGGCCCAGGGCCAGAATCACATGTTTTGAATGAATACGTTCGCCACTGGCCAGTTCAACACCGACCAACTGGCCGTCCTCGATCAACACATCCGTGACCCGCTGCTGGAAGCGAACTTCGCCGCCCAGGGCGCGAATCTGCTCACGCATGTTTTCCACGACGCCTGTCAGACGGAACGTACCGATGTGCGGCTTGCTGACGTAGAGGATTTCTTCCGGCGCGCCGGCCTTGACGAATTCGTGCAGGACTTTGCGACCCAGGAACTTGGGATCCTTGATCTGGCTGTAGAGCTTGCCGTCGGAGAACGTCCCCGCACCGCCTTCGCCGAACTGCACGTTGGATTCGGGGTTGAGCACGCTTTTGCGCCACAGGCCCCAGGTGTCCTTGGTGCGCTGCCGCACTTCGGGGCCGCGCTCGAGGATGATCGGTTTGAAGCCCATCTGTGCCAGCAACATGGCGGCGAAGATCCCGCACGGGCCGAAGCCGACCACGATCGGCCGTTCGCTCAGGTCAGCCGGTGCCTGGCCCACCACTTTATAACTGACATCCGGCGCCTGGTTGACGTTACGGTCATCGGCGAACTTGCGCAGCAAGCCGGCTTCATCGCGCACCGTCAGGTCGATGGTGTAGATGAAGCACAGTTCGGAGGACTTCTTACGCGCGTCGTAGCTGCGTTTGAACAGGGTGAAGTCGAGCAGGTCATCGCTGGCGATGCCCAGGCGCTGCACGATGGCTGGGCGCAGGTCTTCTTCGGGATGGTCGATCGGCAGCTTGAGTTCGGTGATTCGTAACATGACAGGATCCGGTTCGCGGGACGCACAACTGCGCCAGGGCGTGAGCCGGCGATTATAAGCCAAAAAACTTCGAATCAGTCGTTACGCGCACCGCCGAAGTAAGCGCAGCCGCGCTGGACCTGACCGTTGACCCGCAGCTCGGCACTCATGTGCTGCACGCTGCCGGTCACGCTGTCGACGCAGCGCTGGGGAGTGACCCAAAGCTCGACCTTCTGGCCGTTGGCTTCGGTGCCGAGATTGAAGCGGCCATCGCCCAGTTGTTCTTCAACGAAAGGCACTGCCAGAGGCGGCTGGCCCTCACGTTCGAGCACCAGGCCTTTGCCGCTGGCGTTCAGATTCCACTCGGGGCCATGGCCGGTGGCGCGCAGGAGCAGCCGCTTGAAGTCGGCGTCGTCGCAAGCGCTGCCCGAACGCTCCAGGCGATACAACTGCTCAAGATTCAACTGGCTGTCGGTACCGGCCGCTGCGCTGGTGACGATATGGCCGCGCACATCGGCAAACAGTTTGCCCTGATCATCGGCCAGGCTGGCGGCCTGTTGCAGTACGCTGGTGCCGCCGCTGTCGTTGACGATGTAGCGACGCTGCTCCTGGCAGGGCTGGAATACCAGCTTGCCATCGGCCGCCGTAAGTTCGCCCTGCATGCGCATCTGGCCGGCATGGGAAACGCTCTGGGGTGGAGCGTCGAGCAACTGGCAGCCGGCGAAAAGCGGCAGGAGGGCGACAAACAGCAGGGAACGGGCGGCACGCATCATTGAGTCTCCAGACAAGTGCCGCCACGTTACGCAGACTGATCCTGCATCACAAGAGGTCAACCGACGTGAAAGGTCTGGCCAGTCTGCAGGCCTTCGACACTCTTGGCGTAGGCCAATGCGACATCGGCGGCTGGTACCGGCTTATAGCCACGGAAGTACGGGGCATAGTTGTCCATGGCTTCGAGCAGCACGTTCGGACTGACCGAGTTGACCCGCAAGCCCCGGGGCAATTCGATTGCCGCGGCACGCACGAAACTGTCCAGGGCACCGTTGACCAGCGCCGCCGACGCACCGCTTCTGATCGGATCGTGGCTGAGCACGCCAGTGGTGAAGGTGAAGGACGCACCGTCATTGGCGAATTCGCGGCCGATCAGCAGCAGGTTGACCTGGCCCATCAGTTTGTCTTTCAAACCCAGGGCGAAGCTGTCCTGCGTCATCTCGTCCAAGGGCGCAAAGGTGACGTTGCCCGCGGCGCAGACCAGTGCATCGAAGCGACCGGTTTTCTCGAACAGGGCACGGATCGAAGAGCTGTCACTGATATCCACGTGCAGGTCGCCGCTGTGACGGCCGATGCGGACAATCTCGTGACGCGGCGACAGTTCTTTATCAATGGCCGAACCGATGGTGCCGCTGGCGCCGATCAACAGGATTTTCATTAGCTGTTCCTCAATGGGCTGGATGAGATTGCAGTCTAGAGAGGTTCTTTCTCTTGATAATCGTGGTAATAGGCAACCTTTGGTTTTCAATTGGAAACAATCCGATGAGCGAAATGGACGACCTGGCGGCGTTCGCCGTGTTGATCGAGGCCGGTAGTTTCACCCTGGCGGCCCAGCAATTGGGCTGCAGCAAGGGCCAGTTGTCCAAGCGCATCAGCCTGCTGGAGAGTCGGTTTTCGGTGGTGTTGCTACAGCGCACCACGCGGCGCTTGAGTCTCACGGCAGCGGGGGCGGCGTTATTGCCCCAGGCCCAGGCGTTATTGGTGCAGGTGCAAAGGGCGCGTCAGGCCCTGGCTCGCCTGAAGGATGAAATTTCCGGGCCGGTGCGTATGACGGTTCCGGTGTCGTTGGGCGAAACCTTCTTTGAGGGTTTGCTGACGGAGTTCGCCCAGCGCTACCCCGACGTACAGATTGAACTGGAACTCAACAATGGCTACCGGGATCTGTCCCGTGATGGTTTCGACCTGGCGATCCGCTCCGACGCTGCCCTCGATGAGCGCCTGGTGGCGCGTCCGTTGCTGGCCTGGCATGAACTGACCTGCGCCAGCCCGGCCTACCTCGAACACTACGGCGAACCCCTGACGCCCCAGGGCCTGGTCGAACATCGTTGCTTGCTCAACAGTCATTACAGCGGCCGCGAAGAATGGCTCTATCACCAGCAACACGAATTGTTGCGGGTGCGGGTATCGGGACCGTTCGCCAGCAATCACTACAGCCTGCTGAAAAAAGCCGCCCTGGCCAACGCCGGGATCGCCCGGTTGCCGTCCTATCTGTTGCATGAGGAATTGGCTGACGGACGTTTGCGCTGGTTACTCAGGGATTTTCAGACCCGTCGCATGCCGATGTACCTCGTGCACCCGTACCAGGGCGGTTTGCCCAAGCGCACCCAGGTGCTGGCCGATTATCTGATCGACTGGTTCAAGCGCAGTGGCGAGGCGCTGGATCGGCTTCAGCGATAGCAAGGCATCACACGAACCTTGTGGGAGCGAGCCTGCTCGCGATAGCGGTGGGTCAGGCAACAATTGTGCTGAAGCTGACACTGCTATCGCGAGCAGGCTCGCTCCCACAGGAGTCCCGATCTTGATCAGCGAGCGTAGTGCCTGGCGATCAGGTGGTCGAGCGACAGCTTGCCCGGCCCGCGCGCCATCAGATAAAGCAGTACCGCCGCCCAGGTGCCATGGGTCGGATAGGCGTCGGGGTAGACGAACAGTTGAATGGTCAAGGTCATGCCCAGCAGGGCCAGGGCCGAGAAGCGTGTCGCCAGGCCAAACAGGATCAGGATCGGGAACACATGCTCGGCCGCTGCCGCCAGATGCGCTGCCAGTTCTGGCGACAACAGCGGCAAGGCGTATTCGCTTTTGAACAGGGGAATGGTTGAATCGGCCAATCGCGGCAGGCCGAGCTGGAAGGTGCCGTCGATCAGGTCGATGGCCAGGCCTTCGATTTTGGTCTGGCCGGATTTCCAGAACACCGCCGCGATGCAAAAGCGCCCAACGAAGGCGATCAGGCTGTGAGGGATTTTATCCAGCCATTCAATGGAGCGAGTGATCAGGGCGTTCATGGCAATACCTGCTCGGCTAACAGATGGGTGACGGCTTGATGGCTGATGAGCTGCGCCAGGGTGTGCTCCAGTTCCAGATCGCTGTCGCGCCTGGTTGCAGCATCAATGGCCGCGCCCAGGAAACAACCTTGCAGCAGGTCCTTGAGGAAATCATGGGCGCCGGGACTGATCGCAAACACCTCCACGTCCAGGTTGTTGCGCAGGACCAGGGCGCATTGCGGCGTGAAGGGGTCGACCGGCATGACGGGCTCTTGCTGATGGGCGGCCCAGATCGCCACCACGGCGAAGGGCGATTGCAACAGGTGCAGTGACGGGTGAAGACCGACCCTCAGATGATCATGGGATGCCGGCGATGACAGCACTTGCATGACCTGTTGTGCATCCATGGGCCGGGCGTCGGCGGCGTGCCAGGCTTGCACCTGCAGGCGCTCCAGTCGGGCGACATCCGCCAGATACGGCACGCTGGCGGCGGGTTCGAAATGTTCGATGAACCCGGCAAAGTCGGCACCGTAGTCACTCATGACTGGGCTTCGCGGTGCGGCGCACTGGACGTACATTCCGGCCATCGCGCCGAAGAACTCCTCGCCCACCAGTTGCGCCATCACCGGATAGTTGTCGGCCAGGGCGTTGATCAATGAGCTGAGCACGTTGTTGCGATACACCGCGAACCGGCTCTCTGGATCGGCGCCCGTGGCGCAGGTCAAACCCTGCGGAGAAGCTTTGCGCGGGTCGAGCAGGGCGGCGGCGAATTCGCTGTAGCGGCTCATGGCTGGACCCTGGCGGCGTTTAATAGTTGGTCGGCCTGACCGGCTTCGGCCAACAGCACTGCCAACGCCGGGATGCGGTTGTCGCGCTCGATCAGCGTGGCGACTGGCCCGGTCCGCGCCAGTACCGTGCGATACAAGCGCCAGACCTCGTTGTCGATTGGCGCACCGTGGTCATCGATCAGCAAACGCTCGCCCAGGCTGTCGGAGTCTTCGGCAAACCCGGCCAGATGAATTTCGCCGGTGGCCTGCAGGGGCAGTGCGTCGAGGTAAGCCTGGGGATCACGGCAATGGTTGATGCACGAAACGTAGACGTTGTTCACATCCAGCAGCAGTCCGCAGCCGGTGCGACGGATGACTTCACTGATGAAGTCAGGCTCGTCGAGGGTCGAGTCCTCGAACGCCAGATAAGTGGCCGGGTTTTCCAGCAGCAGTGTGCATTTGAGGCTGGACTGGACCTGATCGACGTGTTCGCAGACGCGCCTGAGCGTCGTTTCATCGTAGGCCAGGGGCAGCAGATCGTTGAGAAACACCGGGCCATGGCTGGACCAGGCCAGGTGTTCGGAAAAAGACTGGGGCTGATAGCGTTCGATCAGTGTGGCCAGGCGCTGCAAATGCGCAACATCCAGCGGCCCCTCTCCACCGATCGACAAACCGACGCCGTGCAATGACAGCGGATACTGTTCGCGTATCCGCCCCAGAAAGTAATGAAACGGCCCGCCGGCCACCATGTAGTTTTCCGCGTGCACTTCGAAGAAACCCAGATCCGGTCGGGTCTGGAGCACTTCACGAAAATGCTCGGTCTTGAGCCCCAGCCCCGCCCGCGGCGGTAGCCGGGTATCGAAGGCGAGGGAAGCGGTGTTCGACATGGCGGCAGGCCTCAGGCGGTGCGATCAGGACTTGGCTTTATAGGCTTCAAGCTGGCCGAAGCCGGTGGGCGAGGTTTCGCTTTTGAGGGTGGTGCAGGTGCCCTTGGGGACCGATTTCCAGGCGTTGGCCTGATAGTCCATTTTCGCGGTGCCGGCACAGGTGGTGCCAGCGCCGGCGGCGCAGTCGTTCTTGCCTTTGAGAGCGACACCGAAGCATTTTTCCATGGTGTCGTCGGCGGCATGGACAGTCGAGACGCCTGTCATGCTCAAGGCAGAGCCAAGTGCCAGGGCCAGGGCGGCGGCGGACAGGGTGCGGGTCGAAGCAGTCATGATGATTCTCCAGTTTCAGGAAATGAACCGGCGTTAGCGCCGGTCTGCTGAACTAGAGAGGGGGTGGGGGAATGCGTTACAGCAGGTTCTCGATTTTTTTTGTTTGTTTCGAAATCCATTGTTGCGAGGGGATTTAGCGAAACGTCGCACCGCCCCGTTGGGCTGCGAAGCAGTCCTAAAACCAGCTCCACAGTGAGTCAGGAAGATTGAGTTGCCTGCCTTAGGGGCTGCTTCGCAGCCCAGCGGGGATAAATCCCCTCGCCACAACAGCATTCACTTGAGAACTGGGCAAAAAAAAAACGGCCCGAAGGCCGTTTTCTCATGCAGCAACAGACTCAACCGCCCAGATACGCCTCGCGTACTTTCGGGTCGGTCAACAGCGCCTCACCCGTGCCTTGCATCACCACGCGGCCGTTCTCCAGCACGTACGCCCGGTCAGCGATTTTCAGCGCCTGGTTGGCGTTCTGCTCCACCAGGAATACCGTCACGCCATCCTTGCGCAGTTGTTCGATGATGTCGAAGATCTGCTGGATGATGATCGGCGCCAGGCCCAGGGACGGTTCGTCGAGCAGCAACAACTTGGGCTTGCTCATCAGCGCACGGCCGATGGCGAGCATTTGCTGTTCGCCGCCGGACATGGTGCCGCCGCGCTGGCTAAAGCGTTCTTTCAGGCGGGGGAAAAGGTGCAGCACCTTGTCCATCTGCTCCTGAAAATCACCCTTTTCGGTGAAAAAACCGCCCATGGCGAGGTTTTCTTCCACGGTCAGTCGGGCAAATACCCGACGGCCTTCCGGCACCACGGCGATGCTCTTGCGCATGATCTGCGAAGAGTCCTGGCCCACCAGCTCCTCACCCATGTAGCGGATGCTGCCACTGTGGGCCTGGGGCGAACCGCAGAGCGTCATCAGCAGGGTGGATTTGCCGGCACCGTTGGCACCGATCAGCGTCACGATTTCGCCCTGGCGGACTTCGACGTTGACGCTGTGCAGGGCCTGGATCTTGCCATAGAAGGTGGAAACGTTTTCGAACTGCAGCATTTACGCTTCCCCCAGGTAGGCTTTGATCACTTCAGGATTGTCGCGGATCTGTTCCGGCGAACCGTCGGCCAGCGGCGTGCCCTGGTTGATCACGACGATATGGTCGGAAATGCTCATGACCAGCTTCATGTCGTGCTCGATCAGCAACACGGTGACATCGTGCTCCTCGCGCAGCACGCCGATCAGCGCTTTGAGGTCTTCGGTTTCCTTCGGGTTCAGGCCGGCGGCCGGTTCGTCGAGCATGAGGATCCGCGGGCGGGTCATCATGCAGCGGGCGATTTCCAGGCGCCGTTGCTGGCCGTAGGCCAGGGTGCCGGCGGTACGGTTGGCGAACTCCTTGAGATTGACCTTCTCCAGCCAGTACTCGGCGAACTCCATGGCCTCGCGTTCGCTCTTGCGAAACGCCGGGGTCTTGAACAGACCGGCAAAGAAGTTGGTGTTCAGGTGACGATGCTGGGCGATCAACAGGTTCTCGACCGCCGTCATGTCCTTGAACAGCCGCACGTTCTGGAAGGTGCGCACCACACCCTTGCGGGCGATGTGGTGACCAGGCAGGCCCTGGATCGGCTCGCCGTCCAGCAGGATGGTGCCGTCGGTAGGCTGATAGAAGCCGGTCAGGCAGTTGAACACGGTGGTCTTGCCCGCGCCGTTCGGCCCGATCAATGCAACGACCTGTTTCTCTTTCACGGTCAGGGCCACGCCATTGACCGCCAGCAAGCCGCCGAAGCGCATGCTCAAGTTTTCGACTTTCAGGATCTCGCGGCTCATTTGCGCAGCTCCATGTGCGGGCGTTGCATAGGCAGCAGACCTTGAGGACGCCAGATCATCATCAGCACCATCAAGGCGCCGAACATCAACATGCGGTATTCGCTGAATTCACGCATCATTTCAGGCAACAGGATCATCACGATTGCCGCCAGGATCACACCCAGCTGCGAGCCCATCCCACCCAGCACCACGATGGCGAGGATGATCGCCGACTCGATGAAGGTGAAGGATTCCGGCGTCACCAGGCCCTGACGGGCAGCAAAGAAGCTACCGGCGAAACCGGCGAAGGCGGCACCGAGGGTGAAAGCCGAAAGCTTGATCACGGTCGGGTTCAGACCCAGGGCACGGCAGGCGATCTCGTCTTCACGCAGCGCTTCCCACGCACGGCCGATAGGCATGCGCAGCAGGCGGTTGATGACGAACAGCGCAGCCAGGGCCAGCAGCAGCGCAACCAGGTAGAGGAAAATCACCTTGTTGATCGAGTTGTAGGGCAGTCCGAAGTACTCGTGGAAGGTCTGCAGACCTTCGGCGGCTTTGCGTTCGAAGGTCAGGCCGAAGAACGTCGGCTTCTCGATGTTGCTGATGCCGTTCGGGCCGCCGGTGATGTCGGTCAGGTTGCGCAGGAACAGACGGATGATCTCGCCGAAACCCAGGGTCACGATTGCCAGGTAGTCACCGCGCAAGCGCAGCACCGGGAAACCCAGCAGGAAACCGAAGGTGGCGGCCATCATCCCGGCAATTGGCAGGCAGATCCAGAAGCTCAAGCCGAAGTAGTGGGACAGCAGCGCGTAGCTGTAGGCGCCGACGGCATAGAAGCCGACGTAACCCAGGTCCAGCAGACCGGCCAGCCCTACCACGATGTTCAGGCCCAGGCCCAGCATCACGTAGATCAGGATCAGGGTGGCGATGTCCACCGCACCGCGAGAGCCGAAAAACGGCCAGACCAACGCGATGACGATCAGGGCCAGGATGATCCAGCGCTGGGTAGTCGGCAGGGTCAGGAAGTTGCTGGCCTTGGCCGGGACTATCGGCAGGCCGGGCGAGGCCTTCCAGGCGGCGCTGATCTGCGTGCTGAACAGCACCCGCAGGAACATCAGCACCGAACACGCGGCGATGGTCGCCAGGATGGCGGGGCTGGTGCCGTGCACTTCAAGATCGATGCCCACGATGGTCAGTTTCAGGCCGAGTACCGGGTACGCGACCGCCCAGACCAACAGCGCGCTGAAGAGCGCCGATTTAAGATGTTTAGTCATACCTTCTCAACCTCCGGACGGCCCAGGATGCCGGTCGGCCGGAACAGCAGCACCAGAACCAACAAGCCGAACGCCACGACGTCCTTGTATTGATCGCCGAAGATGTCGGCACCAAAGGCTTCCGCCACGCCCAGCACCAGCCCGCCGAGCATGGCTCCGGGGATGCTGCCGATGCCGCCCAGTACCGCGGCGGTGAAGGCCTTCAGGCCCACGAGGAAACCGGCGTTGGGGTTGATCACACCGTATTGCATGCTCAACAGCACGGCGGCGATGGCCGCCAGGGCCGCGCCGATGACGAAGGTCAGGGCAATGATGTTGTTGGTGTTGATGCCCAGCAGGTTGGCCATCTTGATGTCCTCGGCGCAGGCACGGCAGGCGCGGCCCAGGCGGGAACGGGAGATGAACAGCGTCAGGCCGAGCATGGCGACCAGGGTCACCACGAACACCACGATTTGCATGTAGGAAATCAGCACTTCCTGTGCCCCCCCTGGCCCGAAGGTAAAGTTACCCGGAATCAGGTTGGGAATGGATTTGTCCTTGGAGTCTTGCGACAGCAGAACGGTGTTCTGCAGGAAGATCGACATGCCGATGGCCGAAATCAGCGGGATCAGACGGTTGCTGCCGCGCAAGGGGCGGTAGGCGATCCGTTCGATGCTGTAGCCATAGGAACTGGTCACCACGATGCTCGCGATGAACGCCGCGGTCATTAACAGCGGGACACTGTCGAGTCCCATCATGGCCAGCCCGGCGATGGCGATGAACGCCACGTAGGAGCCGATCATGTACACCTCGCCGTGGGCGAAGTTGATCATTCCAATGATGCCGTAAACCATCGTATAGCCGATGGCGATCAGGGCATACGTGCTGCCAACGGTCAGGCCGTTAACCAGCTGTTGGAAGAAGTGATAGATGTCAGGCATTACAGCGCTCCTAAAAACCTGATACGCATTTCACTGGTGGAGTCATTTTCCCGCCCGGCCCCGTGGATCTGCATCCACTTCGAGCACGAGGTTTGCCAGCGAACCGCTGATGACGGTTTTGAGATTTTCAGGTGGGGAGACTGGCGGATCACGCCAGCGCGGCCCAATACATTTAAAACAAAGCCCACGGCACGCCGTGGGCTTTATTGGCAGTCAGTCAGGCCAGGCCTTACTGAGGCGAAGCTTCGGTTTTAGGTTTGCCGAAATGCCACTGGTAAACCACAAACTTGAAGTCCTTCAGGTCGCCCTTGTCGTCGAAGCTCAGGTCACCGGTCGGAGTCTTGAAAGTACCGGCGTGGATGGCTTCAGCCACTTTTTCCGGGTCTTCGCTCTTGGTTTCGGTGATGGCCTGGGCAATCACTTGAACGGCCGAGTAGGACGGGAACACGAACGGACCGCTCGGGTCTTCCTTCTTGGCTTTGAACGCGTCAGCCAGGGCGATGTTGGCCGGATCCTGGTCGAAGGATTTCGGCAGGGTCACCAGCAAACCTTCGGAAGCTTCCTTGGCGATCTGCGAGATCGAGTCGTTACCCACGCCTTCCGGACCCATGAACTTGGCGTTCAGGCCTTTTTCCTGGGATTGACGCAGGATCAGGCCCAGCTCCGGGTGGTAGCCGCCGTAGTAGACGAAGTCGACGTTGGCTTGCTTGAGCTTGGCGATCATCGAGGAGAAGTCTTTGTCGCCGGCGTTCACGCCTTCGAACACGGCGACTTTCACGCCTTTCTTCTCAAGGGTCGTTTTCACGGCACTGGCGATACCTTCGCCGTATTGCTGCTTGTCGTGCAGGACGGCAACGACTTTCGGCTTGACGTGGTCGGCAATGTAGTTGCCCGCGGCAGGGCCCTGGGCGCTGTCCAGGCCGATGGTGCGGAAGATCATCTTGTAGCCGCGAGCGGTGATGTCCGGGCTGGTGGCGGCTGGCGTGATCATGATCACGCCTTCGTCTTCATAGATGTCCGAAGCCGGTTGGGTGGAGCTGGAGCACAGGTGGCCGACCACGAACTTGACGCCGTCGTTGACGACTTTGTTCGCCACCGCGACCGCTTGTTTTGGATCACAGGCGTCATCGTATTCAACGGCAACCAGTTGCTTGCCGTTGACGCCGCCCTTGGCGTTGATCTGCTCGATGGCCATTTTGGAGCCACTGAATTGCATGTCGCCGTACTGGGCTACGGGGCCGGTCTTTGGGCCGGCGATGCCGATCTTGATGGTGTCGGCGGCGAACGAATGGCTGGCAACCCCGGCCAGAACCATAGCGGCAAACAGTTTGGAAATCTGCTTAGTAGCCTTAGTCATAGTGCTCCACTCATGCTGTTGTAGTTTTTATAGTCCTGGCGCCGAAGCAGCAGAACCGGGTCAGATATCTTGGATATCCTCGCGGAAAATGCCCCCGGCAACTGTACCGGTACAGTGTAGAGCGCCGATTGTTGGCAAGGGAAGCTGGCGCTTGGGGGCAAAACCTGAGGGTGTCGCTTAATTGAAAGAAAAAGACAGAATGGCGGCGGGGTTCGTCCGGACAAATCGGCAATCCCTGGCTTTCCTGCGCTTTCCAATCGGTACTCCAATTGCTACCGGGTTTTTCTGCCAGACCACCGACGTTATCATTCGCGCCGATTTCTTTTCCGGACAGCTCCCATGAATCAAGAACCTAGCACCCTCTATGCCAAACTGCTTGGTGAAACCGCATCCATCACCTGGAAGGAGCTGGAGCCGTTCTTTGCCAAGGGTGCCCTATTGTGGGTCGACCCGGCCCTGGATCTGATCGCCGCGGCCGAGGCCGTTGCCCAGGACGAAGGTACCAAAGTCGCCGCCTGGCTGGCTGCCGACCAGTTGGCCAAGCTGTCTGAAACGCGGGCGCTGGACTTTTTCGAACGCGATCCGCAGCTATGGGCGGTGGTGGTTTCACCGTGGATTATGGTCCAGGAAAGGGCATCGGTTTGATGCCTGCACCAAGTTGGTTCGTATTTTCTGCGGAGTAAAAGTGTGTAGGTGAGTAGCGTGATGGCATCCTGCCGTGGTGAAACGCCACAGCGGAGGGTGACGTATACGTAACGGGAACAGTTTATTGGGCAGCCGTTGGGCTGCTTAATTGTTTCTGAATGTTGATTTTGTGTTTTGGTCAAGGCCGCCAATCGCGAGCAGGCTCGCTCCCACAGTGAGCCGCGGTTCTCAGAAAGAACGCGATTAATGTGGGAGCGAGCCTGCTCGCGATTGGCGCGACGCGGTCCTGCGCCTGCCTCAATAAGTCTTGCCCGTATGGTTATTCAGGGAAATAACCTTGGTCTTGCCGATGCGGTGACGGTAGATCTCACGCAAATACTTGATCGCCTTTTTCACGCAGTCGCGGGACAGGCGGATGTCGTTGATCGAGACAAACTTGTCTTTGTCGCTGATCAGCTCGCGGTATTTCTTCTCGTACATCGGCTTGATCGCGTACCAGTTGGTGTCGAGGATCTTCGCCGGATTTTCGAACTCGTTGAGCAGATCGTCGATGCGCTCTTCGTCGAAGTCTTCGTTGATGATGAAGTCCAGGATCGAGTTGTCCAGGGTGTCATCGAAGCGATACGGGGTGCGGGCAAAACAGCGCTTGATGAACGCCACGATCAGGGTCAGGAAGTCATCCGACAGGCAGGGGCTCTTGGCGATCAGGGTGGTCAGCGACAGGTTGGCCGAGGCACCGATCACCAGCGCGTAACGCTTGAGGGTGGTGTTGGGGAACAGGCTGTTGAGGTGGGTCTTGAGCCGGTTCAGGTCCATGTAGGACAGCTTGTAGTCCTTGGGCAACGAGACGATCGACACCACCGACGAGCAGTTCTTGAAGAAGTGCAGGTCATGCAGGGCCGCGGCGTCGTAGCCGGAATTCTTGTACTGCTCCAGCGAGGCGCGGTAGCGCTTGGATTCGATCGGCAACAGGCTGATGCCTTCGATGGCCTGGGTGACTTTGTTGAAGTGCGGCAGGTCGATGGAGCGGAAGAACAGGTCGTCGATGTTCAGGCGCGGCGGCTCCTTCTCGAACACCTTGAACTTGTCGCCGCTGGGCGCTGGGGTTTCCGGAACGACGGACTCGGCGTAGGCAATCGCCACCGGGCCGGCCAGGCTCATGAACAGGTCGTTGGCGTCCAGGCGAATGGTTTCGCCAATGTCGATGCCGGCACGACGGAAGTAGTTCTGGTCGTAGTCGGTGGTCACCGCCTGGGCGGTCAGGATGTTGAAGATCTGCTGGGAGATGTACTGGTTGGCGTGCTTCTCCATGGCATTGACATCGATGTTCTGGATGTTGCCGTCATCGCTCTCTTCGGCGTAGCGCATGATGTCGTTGGAGATCAGCATCATCGCGTTCCAGGGGCGGATGCGGCCCATCACGCTGGCTTCGCTGCTGTCTTCGTTGGCGAAGTTGTACGAGAAATCCCATTCTTCCGACAGGTACTTGCACAGCAGACGTCCGGCGTTGATGTGCAGCGCCTCGGACATTTCGCTGCGGTGATCGGAAATATTCGGCAGTACGCAAATGCCGCTGGTGAAGATCGGCTCGAAGACGAAGGAATGACCGCTCTTGCTGTCGTGTTCGTCCATCGGCTTGGTGTCGAACGTCTTGTTCATGTACGAGTACTGCTGAGCCAGGCCGAACTCCGAGGCCATGCCCGAACCGGTACCGCCACCGGCACTGAAGATCGAGAAGTACAGGCGCGACTGGTTGGCCTTGATGCCGCAGCTGTCGATCAGGTACGAGTGGATCATTTTCCAGTCGGGGCTGGAGAAACGCTGGGTGTCCTTGTTCAGGATGATCTTGGCCAGGTACTGGCCCAGGATCGGCGCGTTACCGGCGCCGCCGGCATGGACTTCCGACAGGTCCATGATTTTCATTTTGCTGTAGTCGCGCAAAAAGCCGCTTTTTTCGCCTTTGCGCGAAAAACGGATGCGTCCGGCGATGTCCTTGTCCAGGTCGCCGAGCATCACCAACGGCTCGACCAAAAACACCGGCTTGCTCACCTTGCTGGTGCCCAGGCGCAAATTGTTGCGGATCCACTGCGCCGGGCTGTAACCCTTGTCGCTGTAGCCCTTGTCTTCGGCATTGAACTCGTTGAGGTAGAACTTGCGGGCGTTGTACACCAGCTCGGCTACGTCCAGGGCGATGTTGGAGCCACAGCGACCCAGGCCGATCAGGCATACGGACGGGAACTCCTGCTGATCGCGTTCGCTTTCGTCGTCCACCAGGTGCGGCGGGCGCGGGAACACGCTGTCACGCAGGCCGTCGAGGTTGTCGAGGATGCGGTCGGTGTTGGTTTCAGTGAAATACAGATACTGCTGAGTCGACAGGGAACGTGAGCGCCTCGGCGGCTTCGGGGTTTCAGGACCGTTAGCGGCCGGGCTCAACGTAAGATCGGATACTGCAGTGGCTGTTTTTTTAGAGGTCATTGTGCGCCATATGCCTGAACTGGTCGGTTCGATGACCACTGTCATCAAACCATCGCGGATGGGAGCTCGCGTCCTTGACGGCGCGAAGGTCGGCCCAAGCGTTCAGGGGGGGCAGCCTGAGCAGCGCTCGGGAAAATCTTTCCTGATAGGTTGAATCGGCCATCAGAAGGCGATCTTTAGTCGAAATAAGGCAAAATGATGTCAATTGCTTCAGGGAATTGACCATAGTCACTAAACACGCCGCCCGCCATGGCCGGGTATCAGTCATGCGAATGATTGGAGACAGCCTGCGCGCCGCTGTCTAGATTGCAGACTCCGGGTTCGGATGCCTCGCCGTGCCCCATAACAATAAAGAGACGGACCCATGCAGAACTCGACCCAAGCGGCGAATGCCTGGCGCATTCTGTTCCTGCTGTTCCTGGCCAACCTGTTCAACTTCTTTGACCGCACCATCCCGGCGATCATCATCGAGCCGATCCGTATGGAGTGGAGCCTCAGCGACTTCCAGATCGGCATCATCGGCACCGCCTTCACCATCGTTTACGCCATCGCCGGGCTGCCGCTGGGGCGCATGGCCGATACCGGTTCGCGCAGCAAGTTGATGGGCTGGGGCCTGGCGACCTGGAGCGGGCTGACGGCGGTCAATGGCTTGGTGGGCAGTTTCTGGGCGTTTCTGGTGGTACGCATGGGCGTGGGAATCGGTGAAGCCAGTTACGCGCCAGCGGCCAACTCGCTGATCGGCGACCTGTTTCCGGCCCACCGTCGGGCGCGGGCCATGGGCATCTTCATGCTCGGCCTGCCTATCGGTTTGCTGCTGGCGTTCTTCACCATCGGGGCGATGGTCAAGGCCTTCGACAGCTGGCGCGCGCCGTTCTTTATCGCGGCGGTGCCGGGGCTGGTGCTGGCGGTGTTTATGTTTTTCATCAAGGAGCCCAAGCGCGGCGCGGCGGAAGCGGTGCAGATCTCCCAGGAAAAAATCGACAAGCCGATCCGTCGAGTGCTGGCAATTCCTACTTTTCTGTGGCTGGTGTTGGCGGGGCTGTGTTTCAACTTCGCCACCTATGCCTGCAACTCGTTCCTGGTACCCATGTTACAGCGCTATTTCCTGATGCCGCTGCACGACGCGGCGGTTGCCACCGGGATCATGGTGGGCGTGACCGGGCTGTTCGGGTTGACCCTGGGCGGCTGGATTGCCGACAAGATTCATCAACGGGTGCCCAACGGACGCCTGCTGTTCGCCGCGTTCAGCCTGGTGATCTCCACGGCCACCACCGCTTGGGCGTTGTATGCCGGGCGGATTGAAATTGGTGTGTTCGTTGCGGTGTTCAGTGTCGGCTGGCTGTTTGCCTATACCTTTTATACGTGCGTATACACGGCGATCCAGGACGTAGTCGAACCGCGTCTGCGGGCCACGGCGATGGCGTTGTTCTTTGCCGGGTTGTATCTGTTGGGCGGAGGCATGGGGCCGGTGGTGGTGGGTGGCTTGTCTGACTACTTTGCCCATGCGGCCATGGCCGCGACCGGCGCCTCGCAGATGACCGAGGCGTTCAAGGCCATTGGCTTGCATGACGCGATGTTCCTGATTCCGGTGGCGCTGTTCCTGACCATGGTGTTCCTGTTCCTGGCGTCGCGCTGTTTCGTGCGCGATGCCAAGCGGATGAAGGACGCGATTGGGCATCGCCACTGCCGCCGCCAGCCCCAACAACGACACCGCGGCGCTGATCAGCAACAAATGCCGGAACGTCGTCTGCAATTGCTGACGCAAGGCGTGTTGTGCTTCGCCGGGGGCAGCGTTCAAGCCATCCAGCAAAACATTGCCGGAATGCCCTTCACCCAACCGCGACGAACCGGCGAGTTGGGCAACGCTTGAGTCCTGCAGCAAAGCCAGCAGCAACGCCGACATCAGCGCCACGCCCACGGCGCCGCCGAGGGAGCGGAACAGATTGGTGGTGCTGGTGGCGACCCCGATGTCCTGCTGTTGCACCGAGTTTTGCGACCCCACCAGCGAAGTCGGGAACTGCATGCCGGAGGCGATGCCGCTGAGCAGCATGAACAGGCTGCTGAGCCAGAACGCGTCGGGCGGGGTGAAGGCCATGCCGAGGATGGCAAACGGGAAGAGCAGGGCGCCGCTGAGGATCATCGGTTGGTAGTGGCCAGTGATCGAGGTACGGCGTCCGGCGAAATACGCCCCCATGGGCAACCCCATCGCCAGCGGCAATAAGTGCAACGCTGCGCTGTCGGCGCCAGCCCCCGGTCACGCTCTGATAGCGCAACGGCACCAGCACGGTCAGGGAAATCGCCTGGAAACTGGTGAAAAACACCGTGCACCAGCACAACACGGCGTTGCGGTTGACGAACAGGTGCATCGGTAACAACGGTTCCCGGGCCCGGCGCTCCTGCCAGATGAACACTGACAATGCCACCACGGCGCAACCCAGCAGCCCCAGTACCTCTCTGCTGTGCCAGGCGTGGCCCTGGCCAACCTCGGTGATGCCCAGCAGCAGCGCGGTCAGGCCGATGATCAACAATACGGTGCCCAGGTAATCGATGATCGGCTTACGGTGCGGCACCGGCAACCCGACGAGGGTGCGCCGGGCAATCAGCCAGGCCCCCAGGCCCAAGGGCAGGTTGATCAGGAACACCCAGCGCCACGACAGGTACTCGGTCATGTAGCCGCCCAATACCGGCCCCGCCACACTGGCCAGCGCATACATGCTGCTGAAATAGCCCTGATAACGGCCACGTTCGCGGGGCGGCACGATGTCGCCGATGATCGCCTGGCTCACCGAGATCATCCCGCCGGCGCCGATGCCCTGGAAAATGCGCGCCAGCACCAGTTGCTCCATGTTTTGCGCCAGCCCACAGAACAGTGAGGCCAGGGTGAACAGCCCCATGCCGAACAGCATCAACGGCCGCCGCCCGTAGAGGTCACCGAGCTTGCCGTAGATCGGCACCGCCACGGTCATGGCGACCATGTAGCCGGAAATCACCCAGGCCAGCAGGCCGACATCACCCAATTGGGCGGAGATGGCCGGCATCGAGACGGCGACGATGGTTTGATCCAGTGCGCCGAGAAAAATCGCCAGCATCAGGGCCACCAGCACACTACGGATGGCAGGCTGTGGGGCTTGGGAGGTATGGAGTTGAGTCAAGGCAGAACCTGCGGGCATCACGCCTGGGGGGGGCGAATAGGACTGAGCCCGCAGTTTAAGTCGATAGCCGGCTATTCGATAGCCTCGTAAGGAAGTCCGACGTAGTTTTCCGCGATGGTTTTTCGACCCGCCTCGGAGTCGACGAAATATTCCAGCTCCGCTTCGCTGATGCGCTGGTTGAAGGCGTCGTCGTCGAAGCGGTGCAGCATGGACGTCATCCACCAGGAGAAACGCTCGGCTTTCCACACCCGCCGCAGGCAAATGGCGGAATATTTTTCCAGCAAGTCCGTACGGCCGTCGCGATAGACCTTGAGCAGAATGTTGAACAGCGTGCTGACGTCGCTGGCCGCCAGGTTCAGCCCCTTGGCGCCGGTGGGCGGAACGATGTGGGCCGCGTCCCCCACCAGGAACATCCGTCCATACTGCATTGGCTCGACCACGAAGCTGCGCAGCGGCGCGATGCTTTTCTCGATGGAGGGACCTGTCACCAGTGCTTGGGCCAGGTCGGCTGGCAGGCGGTTTTTCAGTTCAGACCAGAAGCGCTCGTCCGGCCAATCGGCCACTTGCTCCTCGGCGGGCACTTGCAGGTAATAACGGGTGCGAGTCTTGGAACGCATGCTGCACAGGGCAAAACCACGTTCGTGACGGGCGTAGACCAACTCCTCGTGAACCGGTGGGGTGTCGGCCAGGATGCCGAGCCAGCCAAACGGGTAGACCCGCTCGAAGACCTTGAGTTTTTCCGCGGGGATCGACTGGCGCGCCACACCATGGAAACCGTCACAACCGGCAATGTAATCGCAGTCCAGGCGCCAGGTTTGCCCTTGGTGCTCGAAGATCACGAAGGGGCTCTCGGTTTGCATGTCGTGGGGCTGGGCATTGCCGACCTGATAAAGCGTGCGGGCGCCGGCGGCTTCTCGGGCGGCCATCAGGTCGCGGGTGACTTCAGTCTGGCCGTAGATCATGACGTTTTTACCGCCAGTCAGCCCCTTCAGGTCGATGTGCACCCGACGGCCGTTGAGCGCCAGCTCAAAGCCGTCATGGGGCAGTCCCTCGGCGTCCATGCGCTGGCCGACGCCGGCCTGGCGCAGCAGTTGGGCCATGCCTTGCTCCAGCACACCGGCGCGGATGCGGCTCAGCACATAGTCCGGGGTCTGGCGTTCGAGGATCACCGTGTCAATTCCAGCGTTGTGCAACAACTGGCCGAGCAGCAGCCCAGAAGGGCCGGCACCGATAATGGCAACTTGGGTCTTGAGGGTTTTCATTGTTGTTATGACTCGCACGAAGCACCTGACCAGGGTCGGTGTTGATTGGGGTGCTTGCATTTTTCGCTTGCGGACCTGTCAATTGAAGGGGAAAACTGAGCCGATACCTGTACTTTCTACCAATCGGTGCGATTATCGCCCGCAACCCAGGCCGATCCTCGTGATGAAAAAAACAGACCTGCCTTCAATCCCGGTATTCAAGCTCTACGGCGAGAGCCAGGATTGGCCGACCCCGGACCTGCTGCACTGTGAAACCATTTCCAAGCGCAGCCGAGAGCACCAATGGGAGATCAAACCCCATCGGCACGCCGATCTCTGTCAGTTGTTGTTTGTCTTCAAGGGCCAGGCGGAGCTGGAAATCGAAGGCCAGCGCACACAGCTCGACGAGCCGGCGGTGCAGATCCTGCCGCCGTTGTCGGTGCATGGCTTCCGTTTTTCCGAGGATGTGCAGGGTTACGTGGTGACCCTGGCCGCACCGCTGGTGACGCACCTGCAATCGCAGCTGGGTCATTCGGTCAACGTGCTGGCCCAGGCCGAAAGTTACCCGGCCCTGGAAGATGCCGAGTACCTCAATAGCCTGTTCAGCGCCCTGCAGGCTGAATACGGTGGGCATCAGCCGGCCCGGGAAATGCTGATGCATGCCTTGGTCAGCGTGATCATGGTCTGGGTCAGTCGTCAGGTGATGCAGCGGCGTACGCAGGCCCAGCGCCCACAACGCGCGCGGGAGTACCTCAACGGGTTCATTCAGTTGGTGGAAGAAACCTATCGCCAGCATGTCAAGGTCGAAGACCTGGCCCATCGTCTGGGCATCTCCGTGTCGCACCTCAACGGCACCTGTCGGGAACTGGCGGGGCAGCCGGCCCTGCAGATCATGCATGAGCGCCAACTGCTGGAGGCCAAACGGCTGCTGACCTACACCGGCATGACCATCTACGAGATCTCTGAAATGCTCGGCTTTTCCGACCCGACCAATTTCACCCGGTTGTTTCGCCGGCGGGTTGGCATCTCTCCCAAGGCATTCCGGGACCGGCTCAAGACCGATCAACCGGACGACTGAACACGCCTCAGCGCAAGGCGTTCAGGGTCGCGGTGTGAGGAATGCAGCGTTCGAAGTTGCAACTGGCGTATTCACGCGGCAACTGCCTAGTCTGTTCGACCCGATAGGCTGCCGTGCCATACAGCGCAAGCGTGGCGGTGCAGGTGATAAAAATGGCGAGGCGTCTTCTTGTTTTAATGTTCATGGCGATGACCTCTGAACGAATACCCGTGGGTACTACTTTCAGCATAGGTCAGCCGTAGCGGGTTGCCAGCCAGTCAGTGGTTTGATGTAACCGATATTCAGGACGCTGATAACCCTTTGTGGGAGCGGGCTTGCTCGCGAATGCGGTGGGTCAGCCCCCATTGATGTTGACTGTTGCACCGCTATCGCGAGCAGGCTCGCTCCCACCGGGAATTGGGGGGCTTTGAACCAGGTTACTCCAGGTGTTCAGGCTTCATCGGGTCGCCCGGCTTGACGTCCAGTTGCTTGCGTACGTCTTCGAACATCTCGTCGTAGTACTTGTGCATCGAGCCGATGCTGGCGGTCTTGGGCAGGCCGTATTTCTGGGCGATGCGCGTGGCATGGCGGGCGAAGTCGAAGGCTTGGTCCTTGGCCAGGAAAAATTCTTCGTCCACAGGCTTGTCTTCAACGGTGCCATGCACCCGGAACGACATGCCCGTGCCCTCTTTTTTGTTCTGGTCGACCTTATAGTCGATGCACAGGTTATAGCTGAAATCATCCTTGTTCAGTGCATGGCGTTCCATGTGCAGGTGACCGGGTTCGAACATGGCCATAAACGACTCTCCTTCGAAGGCGTGGGTGTAGGGCAGACCGTGAATCTGCCCCGCAAGTTTCCTGTTATCGATAAGCGATGCCAAGTTGGGCCGTGCTGATGCGGGTGCCGGCGGTGCCTTGGACGATCGCTTCGATGTCCGAGAGTGAGCCGATCACCGCGACCTTGCCAGTGTTGCGGGCAAATTCGCAGGCGGCCTGGACTTTCGGCCCCATGGAACCGGCGGCGAACCCCAGCTTGTCCATTTCATCGGGGTGGGCCTGGGCAATGGCTTTCTGGGTCGGCTTGCCGAAATCGACGAACGCGGCGTTGACATCGGTGGCAATCACCAACAGATCGCTTTCCAGTTGTTCAGCCAGCAGCGCCGAGCACAAGTCTTTGTCGATCACCGCTTCCACGCCCCGTAGCTTGCCGTCGGCGTCGTACATCGTCGGGATACCACCCCCGCCAGCGCAGATCACGATGCTGCCTTTTTCCAGCAGCCACTTGATCGGGCGGATTTCGAAGATGCGCTTGGGGCGAGGGCTGGCGACCACGCGGCGGAACTTGTCACCATCCGGGGCGATGGACCAGCCTTTTTCAGCCGCGAGTTTTTCCGCCTCAGCCTTTGTGTAGACCGGGCCAATGGGCTTGGTGGGGTTCTGGAAGCCTGGGTCGTTGGCGTCCACTTCGACCTGGGTCAACAACGTGGCGAACGGCACTTCGAAGTCCAGCAGGTTGCCCAGTTCCTGTTCGATGATGTAACCGATCATGCCCTCGGTCTCGGCGCCGAGCACGTCCAGCGGATACGGCGAGACCGAGGTGTAGGCCGCGGCCTGCAGCGACAACAGGCCGACCTGGGGGCCATTGCCGTGGGCGATGACCAGCTCGTTGCCGGGGTGGATTTTGGCGATCTGTTCGGTCGCCGTGCGGATGTTGCTGCGTTGGTTGTCGGCGGTCATGGGTTCACCCCGACGCAGAAGGGCGTTGCCGCCCAGGGCTACGACGATGCGCATAATGCTGTCCTCTGACAGAGAAAATAATGGACGACTCGGCCCCCTTGTGGGAGCTGGCCTGTGGGAGCATGGCTTGCCCGCGATGGCATCGCCTGGTCCATCAGCTACACCCAGGTGTCTGCATCGCGGGCAAGCCTTGCTCCCACAGTTCTGCTCCAGAACGCGCGAGTTGCCTGAGGTTCTAGATATCCGCCAGCGCCGACACCAGGATCGCCTTGATGGTATGCATGCGGTTTTCCGCTTGCTCGAAGGCGATGTTGGCCGGGGATTCGAACACCTCCTCGGTCACTTCCACGCCGTTGGCCAGGTTCGGATAGCGCGCGGCGATGTCCTTGCCGACCTTGGTTTCGCTGTTATGGAACGCCGGCAGGCAGTGCATGAATTTCACCCGCGGGTTGCCCGAGGCCTTCATCATTTGCGCGTTGACCTGGTAGGGCAGCAGTTGCTCGATGCGCTCGTCCCAGGCTTCCACCGGCTCGCCCATGGAGACCCAGATGTCAGTGTGGATGAAGTCCACACCCTTGACGGCATCCTTCGGGTCCTCGGTGATGGTGATGCGTGCGCCGCTTTCGGCGGCGAAGGCCTGGCACTGGTCGATGAAATCCTGGTGCGGCCACAGGGCCTTCGGCGCACCGATGCGTACGTCCATGCCCAGTTTGGCGCCGATCATCAGCAGCGAATTGCCCATGTTATAGCGGGCATCGCCCAAGTAGGCGTAGCTGATGTCGTGCAGCGGCTTGTCGCTGTGCTCGCGCATGGTCAGGGTGTCGGCGATCATTTGAGTGGGGTGGAATTCAGCGGTCAGGCCGTTGAACACCGGCACGCCAGCGAACTTGGCCAGCTCCTCGACAATCTCCTGCTCGAAGCCGCGATACTCGATGGCGTCGAACATCCGTCCCAGCACCCGGGCGGTGTCTTTCATGCTTTCCTTGTGGCCGATCTGCGACGACACCGGGTCGATGTAGGTGACGTGGGCACCCTGGTCATGGGCCGCGACTTCGAAGGCGCAGCGGGTGCGGGTCGAGGTTTTCTCGAAGATCAGCGCGATGTTCTTGCCCTTGAGGTGCGGTTGTTCGGTGCCGGTGTACTTGGCACGCTTGAGGTCGCGGGACAGGTCCAGCAGATAGTGCAGTTCGCGGTTGGTGTGGTGCATCAAGCTCAGCAGGCTGCGGTTGCGCATGTTGAAAGCCATGATTTGGATCTCCTTGGGTTTCGGTTATCCCCTGGGCCGGTATTGGGTAAATACCGGCCCAGGCTCAAAGGTCAGTAGTCGATCGGGTCGCGAATGATCGGGCAGGTCATGCAGTGACCACCGCCCCGGCCGCGGCCCAGTTCGCTGGCGCTGATGGTAATGACTTCCACCCCGGCCTTGCGCAGCAGGGTGTTGGTGTAGGTGTTGCGGTCGTAGCCGATCACCACGCCCGGTTCCAGGGCCACCACGTTATTGCCGTCGTCCCATTGTTCGCGTTCGGCGGCAAAGCTGTTGCCGCCGGTTTCCACCACCCGCAGCGCCGGCAGCTTGAGGGCCGTGGCGACGGTGTCGAGGAAGCTGCCTTCTTCGCGACGTATATCGATGCCGCCGGGCTTGCTCTCGTCTGGGCGCAGGGAGAAGGCGACGATCTGGCTCACCACTTCCGGGAAAACCGTCACCAGGTCGCGATCGCAGAAGCTGAACACGGTGTCCAGGTGCATGGCGGCGCGGGATTTCGGCAAGCCGGCGACGATCACCCGTTCCACGGCCTTGTGCTTGAACAGGTTCAGCGCCAGTTGACCGATGGCCTGGCGCGACGAGCGTTCGCCCATGCCAATCAGCACGACGCCGTTGCCAATGGGCATCACGTCGCCGCCTTCGAGGGTCGCGTTGCCGTGATCCTGGTCCGGGTCGCCGTACCAGATCTGGAAGTCAGCCTGGGTGAACTCCGGGTGGAACTTGTAGATGGCGCTCGCCAGCAGGGTTTCCTGGCGGCGTGCCGGCCAGTACATCGGGTTCAGGGTCACGCCGCCGTAGATCCAGCAAGTGGTGTCGCGGGTGAACTGGGTGTTGGGCAGCGGCGGCAGGATGAAACTTGAGTGCCCGAGAAAGTCGCGGAACATCTGGATGGTTTTGCCGCCGAAGCTGTCCGGCAGGTCATCGGCCGAGACGCCGCCGATCAGGAATTCGGCGATATGGCGTGGCTCCAGGCTGCGCAGCCAGGAACCGACTTCATTCACCAGGCCCAGGCCCACCGAGTTGGCGGTGATCTTGCGCTGCAGGATCCAGTCCAGGGCTTCGGGGATGGCGACGATGTCGGTCAGCAGGTTGTGCATTTCCAGCACGTCGATGTCACGCTCGCGCATCTTGGTGACGAAATCGAAATGATCGCGCTTGGCCTGGTTGACCCAGATCACGTCGTCGAAAAGCAGCTCGTCGCAGTTGTTCGGGGTCAGCCGCTGATGGGCCAGGCCTGGGGAACACACCATGACTTTACGTAATTTACCGGCTTCGGAATGAACGCCGTATTTCACTTTTTCCGTGGTCATTACAAATCCTCCAGTTAAGACAATCAGCCAGCTACAAGGTCAGGAAGCCGTCGTAGAGCCCATAGGCGGCCACCAGGGCGCCTGCGATCACTGCGGCGAAAATCAGCTTCTCGACAGAGGTGAAAATCGGTTTGCCCAGCTCGCGCTTGGCCTTGGCGAACAGGATCGCGCCGGGGGCGTAGAGCAGGGCGGAGAGCAGCAGGTATTTGATCCCGCCGGCATACAGCAGCCACACCGCGTAGATCAGGGCGATAGCCGCCACGGTCAGATCCTTGCGGCGGTCGGCCAGGGCGTTTTCGTAGGTCTCGCCGCGTACCGCCAACAGCACGGCGTAAGCCGCCGACCACAGGTAGGGCACCAGGATCATCGAGGTGGCGAGGTAGATCAGTGACAGGTAAGTGCTGGCCGAGAACAAAGTGATGATCAGGAACAGCTGGACCATCGCATTGGTCAGCCACAGGGCGTTGGCCGGTACGTGGTTGGCGTTCTCCCGGCGCAGGAACTCGGGCATGGTGTGGTCCTTGGCCGCGGCGAACATGATCTCGGCGCACAGCAGCACCCAGGACAGCAGGGCACCGAGCAGCGAGATGATCAGGCCGACGCTGATCAGTACCGCGCCCCAATGGCCGACGACGTGCTCCAGCACGGCGGCCATGGACGGGTTCTGCAACTTTGCAAGTTCAGGCTGGGTCATGATGCCCAGGGACAGCACGTTCACCAGTACCAGGAACAGCAGCACGGTGATGAAACCGATCACGGTCGCCTTGCCTACGTCTGTGCGTTTCTCGGCACGGGCGGAAAATATGCTTGCCCCTTCAATGCCGATGAACACCCACACGGTGACCAGCATCATGTTGCGCACCTGATTCATCACGCTGCCCAGGTCCGGGTTCTTCAAGCCCCAGATATCGGCGGTGAAGATATCGAGCCTGAAGGCGAACACCGCGATCAGCACGAACAGCAACAGCGGCACCACCTTGGCGATGGTGGTCACCAAGTTGATGAACGCCGCTTCTCTGATGCCCCGCAGGACCAGCCAATGCACCGCCCAGAGCAGCACTGATGCACCGATCACCGCCGCGACGGTATTACCCTCGCCAAACACCGGGAAGAAGTAGCCCAGGGTGCTGAACAACAGCACGAAGTAACCGACGTTGCCCAGCCAGGCGCTGATCCAGTAACCCCAGGCCGACGAGAAGCCCATGTAGTCACCGAACCCGGCCTTGGCATAGGCATATACACCCCCGTCCAGATCGGGTTTACGGTTGGCCAGGGTCTGGAATACGAAAGCCAGGGTCAGCATGCCGACGGCGGTAATGGCCCAGCCGATGAGCACGGCGCCGACATCGGCACTGGCCGCCATATTTTGCGGCAAGGAAAAGATTCCGCCGCCGATCATCGAACCGACGACCAGGGCGACCAGTGCACCCAATCGAAGTTTTGCGGGGGTATCAGACATTTGCGAGACTCCAGCGCAGGAGAAGAGAATCAACAGACTAAGTCGATTTGAAAGTTGAATAGCTGATCTGGATCAGTGCATGACAACATTCCATTGTTAATGAAGGCGTTAACGGCGTCCGTAGGCGTCTGTAGTTGTGCGAAAGGCCCACTCTATGGGGCGTTCGGCAGGGGAATATAAAGTTTCCTTCCCTCGGGATTATTCACGCTAGTTGATTTTCAATGAGTCGCAACTATTTTGTAGGCTGCTGACATGACAAAAATAATCTTGCCACATGGACTTTTTAATTGATGCCATTGGACAATGGTCGGTCCATAAGTATTTGGAATTTTCGTGGATGGCGTTATTCAAAAACGTTATGTCGCTTTATTTACTTATTTAAATAGTGAGAGAACATGCCGCAGCCCATCGAAAAGTTACCCCTCGGCGCCCTGATCGCATTGGTGGTGGGGTCGATGATCGGTGGAGGGATCTTTTCCCTGCCGCAAAACATGGCGGCTCGGGCGGATGTCGGAGCGGTGCTCATTGGCTGGGCCATTACCGCCGTCGGCATGCTGACCCTGGCCTTTGTGTTCCAGACCCTGGCCAATCGCAAGCCGGAACTGGACTCGGGCGTGTATGCCTATGCCAAGGCCGGGTTCGGTGACTACATGGGTTTTTCGTCCGCCTGGGGGTACTGGATCAGCGCCTGGATGGGCAACGTCGGTTACTTCGTGCTGCTGTTCAGTACCTTGGGCTATTTCTTCCCGGTGTTCGGCCAAGGCAATACGCCGGTGGCCATCGGCTGTGCATCGTTGCTGCTGTGGGCGGTGCATTTCCTGGTGCTGCGGGGCATCAGAGAAGCGGCGTTCATCAACCTGGTGACCACCGTGGCCAAGATCGTGCCGCTGTTGATGTTCGTTGTAATGGCCGGGGTGGCCTTCGAGGCCGAGATTTTCACCCGCGATATCTGGGGCACACTGAGCCCGGACCTGGGCAGTGTGATGGACCAGGTGCGGCACATGATGCTGGTCACGGTGTTCGTGTTCATCGGTATCGAAGGCGCCAGTGTGTATTCGGCGCGGGCAGAAAAACGCGCGGACGTAGGGCGTGCGACAGTGATCGGATTCCTCGGGGTGTTGGCGTTGCTGGTGCTGGTGAATGTGCTGTCCCTGGGGGTCATGAGCCAGCCTGAACTGGCGCAGTTGCAGAACCCATCCTTGGCCGGCGTCCTGGAGCATATCGTCGGGCCGTGGGGCGCGTTGCTGATCAGTGTGGGACTGGCGGTGTCACTGCTCGGCGCGCTGCTGTCCTGGGCGTTGTTGTGCGCGGAAATTCTTTACGCCACCGCCCGGGACAAGACCATGCCGGCATTCCTGACCAGGGAAAACGCCAACCATGCGCCGGTCAATGCGCTGTGGCTGACCAATGGCATGATCCAGCTGTTTTTGTTGATCACCCTGTTTTCCGCCGGTACCTACACCAGCCTGATCTATCTCGCCTCGTCGATGATTCTGGTGCCGTATCTGTGGTCGGCGGCCTATGCGGTGCTGCTGTGCGCCCGTGGGGAAACCTATGAACAGGCCTCGGCTCGGCGCATGAAAGACCTGTGCATCGGTGGCGTTGCCCTGTGCTACGCGGTGTGGTTGTTGTATGCCGGTGGCGTGAAATACCTGCTGTTGTCGGCGCTGTTGTATGCGCCCGGGGTGATCCTGTTCGCCCAGGCCAAGCGAGAGCAGGGGCAGCCCTTGTTCACTCACGTTGAGAAGGGGGTCTTTGCCTGTGTGATGGCCGGGGCGGGCATGGCGGCTTATGGGTTGTACAGTGGGTTTTTGGCGCTTTGAGGCGAAGGTCAGCTTTTTGGGGGCGTTGAGGGATTTATGTGGGAGCAAGTCTTGCTCCCACATAAATCCCCTCGCCACAACGGACGGTCGTCACCACCGGGCCCGATGCGCGCCCAACTCCGCCGCCGGCAAGGTCCATTGCAGTGGTGTTCCGGTGATTTTCAAGGGCACCTGCAGGCGATGGGCCGGTCCCCACGGCGTCTGTTCGACCACCAGTCCCTGATCATCCTCGGCCTCGGCCCGCAATGAGGTCGGATCCCCCGCGCCACGCTCGATCAAGAGCTTCGCCGTGCGCGCCAGTGACAAGCGTGCCGAGCCGCCCTGGCCGCTCATCAATCGTCGGGACAGCAACACAATCGCGCTGGCGGCCATCAGGTATCCGGTGCCGTGGTCCAGGGCCTGCACCGGCAGCGGGGTTGGCTTGTCTGTGTGTTTCCAGCCCATGCCGGCTTCGGCGATGCCGCTGCTCATTTGCACCAGGCTGTCGAAGCCGCGCCGGTTCTGCCAGGGGCCGCTCCAGCCGTAGGCGTTGAGGCTGACATCGATCAGACCAGGGGCGATTCGCTGGCGTTGTTCGGCACCGTAGCCCAAACGTTCCAGGGCGTCGGCGCGGTAGCCATGCAGGAGGATGTCGGTGTCCTTGAGCAGAGCCTCGAAAGCCACGCGATCTTCAGCTCGGTGCAAATCCAGGCGGGCGCAGCGTTTGCCGAGGGTGACTTCCGGCACCACGCCGGGCTCGTTCCAGCTCGGTGGGTCGATGCGCAGCACGTCGGCTCCCAGGCCTGCGAGGAAACGGCTAGCGATAGGGCCTGCCAGGACGCGGGTCAGATCCAGTACCTTGAGGCCCGCCAGTGGCTGGGTCACGGAGCCGAGCCAAGGCTTGCGCTGCTCTCCAGTCGTGTCACTCAGGTGCACCAGCGGCTCGGCATTGACTGCCAGGCCTTGAGGGTGGGTTTGCCACGCTTGCCATGAACGCATCTCGGCGGCGCAACCGCCCGCCTCGACCACCGCCTGCTCCAGCTCGGCCTTGTTCCAGCGGGCCACCCTGGCCGCCATGTCGGCGCGGTCGGTGCAGGTGCCGAGGACTTTTTCCGCGGCAAGGCGATGATGCGGCGCATTGGTGTGCAGGCGAATCCAGCCGTCGGTGGTTGGGTAGTCGCCGGCTACCGGATCCCACATCGGCGGTACGCTCCAGCCGATGGGGCGCAGGGAGGTGGAGAACCAGAACGACGCCAGCCGTCGGTCGACCTCCAGGGCCGGCAGACGGCCGGTTTGTTGGTGGATGAGCTCGGCGGCGGCTTGGCCGGCTGCGGCAATACTGGCGCAGGCCAGCTCCGTGACGGCGAACGCCGACGGCAGGGCACCGACGCCGGTGAAGGGGATCGGGGTCGTGGGCAAACCAAGCGCGGCTTGCATGGACGTGAGCAGATCTGACATCGAAAGCCCTCCGGAACGAGAGGGCGATCATAGTTCAAAATCGCGTTGGGGGCCGCTTTGCGGCCCAGCGGGAGCAAGCTCCCGCACTTGTTCCGGGCGGAACCAGATCCACAGGTTACCCAGGACCATGCCGGCCAAGGCCAGATACACCGGCCAGCCGTGGTCGAGCATCACCAGCATCAGCCCGGCGCAGAACAGCATGCTGGCGGTGGCACCGACCTTGGTCCGGCGCGGGATGACCTTGCCGTTGCGCCAGTTGTGCAGCATCGGCCCGAACAGCCGGTGACTTTCCAGCCAGGCGCTCAGTCGCGGTGAACTGCGGGTGGCGGCCCAGGCTGCCAACAGGATGAACTCGGTGGTCGGCAGGCCGGGCACGACGATGGCGACCAGGCCGATGGCCAGGCTGGTGTAGGCGAGCAGGGCGAAGAGTAGTTGGGCGGTTTTCGAGGCTGGACAGTTCATGAACTTCTTTCAGGCCTACGCATTTCCTTGTGGGAGCGAGCCTGCTCGCGATAGCTGTGTGCCAGGCGCCATCATTGGAGGCTGACACACCGCAATCGCGAGCAGGCTCGCTCCCACAGGCAGTGGTGGTGAATTTCAGGCCAGTTCAGCTTCATAGGCGTGCTCGAGCAACACCGTAAACCGATTGAAGGCATCCAGCGCGCCTTTGTCCGCTTCGGCTTCCTGCTGTTCAGTGAAGGCCAGGCCGTCGAGGGTGCGGATGAAGGTTTTCCAGCCTTCAGCACGACCGCCGGCAGGTTCTGCCAGGTGCCGAGCGCCGAAGGTTTCGCTCAGGCCCAGGCCGACGGCGCGCTTGATCAAAAATGCAGCACCGAGCTTGGAGCCTTCGGAGACAAACAGCCAACCCAGGGCCTCGGCCTGGGTCGGATTTTTTACCGCGCCGGCTACTGGCGCGGGGACGTCGGTGTCCAGGTCCGCAAGATCTGCCTTGGCCGCTTCTGCCCGGCAACGGGCCGGCAGGTCGGGGATCAGGCTGGACAGTTCGGCGTCGTTGTACAGCGCCACCAGTTCCGATTGGAACAGGTACTGGGCCACGACGAAGCGGGCGAAGTTGGCCTTGGTTTCGAACGGGGCGTGGGCCTTGACCAGTGCATCGAGCCTGCTGTGGGGCTCGTGGGTGATCTGGTTCAAGCGTTGGGAGCGTAAAACGGGGTGTTGGGTAGTCATGAAAAACTCCTTCGAATGAGCACATTGTGGCGAGAGGCTGTGGGAGCAAAGCTTGCTCGCGAACAGGCGCCTCGATTCCTGGAAGACCGCATCACCTTCATCGCGGGCAAGCCTTGCTCCCCACATGACGCTCCTCGCCACAGGTATTTGTTTTGCCTGGCAAGCGAGTCAGATATCCCAGATCAGATTGACCGCGAAATTACGCCCGGGCTGGGTCAGACGGTCGAGGTTGGCGGGGCTCAGCACCGCTGCTTCGCCAACGCTGTCGTAGCCACGCACGTCATCCCACAGCCAGTACTTCTTGTCGGTGAGGTTGTAGAGACCACCGCTGACGGTGACGTCGTGGGTCACCTTGTAGAAACCGGTCAGGTCGAGGATGCCGAAGCCCGGGGTCTTGAACTGGCTGCTGACGCCATCGGGCGAGTTGAAGTTGCTGTCGTCGACGCGGTCTTTTTTCTTGACCAGGGTCCAGCTGAGCAACGTGCCGAACCGGTCCTGCTCGTAACCCAGGCCGAACACGCCGGTGAGCGGGTTGACGCTGTTGATCGGCTCGCCTGTGTCGTTATTGCGACCGTAGGCATAGGCCACCGAGCCTTGGGTGTACAGGCCTTGCGGTGCGCCGAACAGATCCAGGTTCAGGCGTCCCTTGACCTCGGCGCCCTTGATGGTGGCGTGCTTGATGTTGTTGCTCTGGAAGGTCAGCGCATCGGCCCCGGGCGTGATCGCATCTTCGTTGATGAAGTCGCGATACTTGTTGTAGAACACCGCCACATCGAACGAACCGGAGTCGAAACGGCCCCGCAGGCCAGTCTCATAGCTTTTGCTTTTTTCCGGTTCCAGATCGGGGTTGGGTTCCACGCTGTAGCCGGCGCCGGGATTGTCAAAGCGACCATACAGCGCCTTGGCGGTTGGCGTGCGGAAGCCTTCGGCGTACTGGCCGTACCAGGTGTACTGGTCGCTCAGGGCGTAGGTCAGGCCGAATTTGGGCGAGACGCGATGCCAGGTCTTGTTCTTGTCGCTGACTTGACCGCCGCTGGTGGGGTCCACGGTGTTGAGGAATGCCTCGGTCAGGTGCGGCTTGAGCCGCGTGTAGTCGTAACGCAGGGCCGGCGTGAAAGTCCATCGGTTCCAACGGATCTGATCCTGGGCGAACAGGCTGTAGGTGTTGATGGTCGGGTCCGGGAAGTCGCTGGCTTTTTCCAGCACGTCCCGGGTGCTGATGGCACCGACGGCTGAGCAACCCACGCCGACGGCCAGACAGACGCCATTGCCACTGCGCGAACCGGTGACTTTCTGCTGCTTGATCGTGGTGCCGTAGGTCAGCGCGTGATCGGTGTCGGCGAGGCTGAAGGCCTTGTCCAACTGGGCGTCGAGAACCCACTGTTTTTCTTCGTAGAGGGTCTCTCGTGTGCGTAGCACCTGGCGGGTGATGGGGAAGTAAAACTCGGCGGTGCTCTGGTCGGTCTTGGCGATCTGGTGGTTCAGGCTCCACTTCACGTGGTCGGCCAGCAGGCTGTCGAGGGCGAAGCTGTGCTCCAGGCCGAAGCGTTCGCGGCTGATGGTGTCGTTACCGGTGCGCCACTGATACATGCCGCCGGGCAATACAAAGTCAGGAATTGCCGGCTGGCCGTCGGAGTAGGGGCCGCCATAGGCACTTTTTCAGATCGGTGTCCCGGTCATCCTTGTACTTCTCGTAGACCAGGCCCAGGCGCGAATCATCGTTGTAGTTCCAGCCGAGCTTGGCCAGCACATTGTGGGTGCGCACGTCCTCAGGGTTGGCCGCGGTGCGGTCCAGGCCGGTGCCGTTGTTATTGCCGTAGGATTGGGTTTCATGACCGTCGCGCTGGCTGTAATGCAACAGGCCGTCGAACGGCCCACTGCGACCTGCGAGGGTGGCGGATTTGAGCCAGCTTTCGTCGGCGGAGCTGTAGCCGGTCTTCAGGCGGGCGCCGACGTCGTTACCCGGTTTGATGATGTCGTCCGGATCAAGGGTGAAATAGCTGACAGCGCCGCCGATGGCATTGCTGCCGTACAGCACCGAGGCCGGGCCGCGGAGGATCTCCACGCGCTTGACGATTTCCGGGTCCACGTAATTGCGCTGGGTCTTGGCGTACGGGCCGTTGAAGAAACCCCCGGGAATTTCCACACCGTCGACCTGCGTCAGCACCCGGTTGCCGTCGATTCCGCGAATGTTGTAGCCGCTGATGCCGCCGCGCTGGCCTGCCCCACCCACTGAAACGCCGGGTTCATAGCGCACCAGATCCTTGAGGGTGTTGACGTTGTTGCGGTCCAGTTCCTGCCGGTCGTGGACGCTGACGCTGCTGGGTACGCTGACGATGTCCTGTTCCTGGCGGGTGGCGCTGATCGTCACCTGCTGCAGGTTCAGTACGCTGCTGGTGCTGTGCTTTTGCAGAACAATGCTGGTGTTGCCCAGCTTGCGGTAGCTCAGGTTGGTCCCCACCAACAGGCGCTCCAGGGCTTTTTCCGCTGGCAGCGAGCCGTTGACGCCAGGCGACGCGACGCCTTCGGCCAGTTCTGCGGGCAAGCCGACCTGCCAGCCCGTGACGGCGGTGAACGCATTCAGTGCCGAGACCAGCGGTTGCTGGGCAATGGCAAAAGTGTAATCACCAAGATTGCGCGCAGGCGGCTGCACGGTGGTGGCGGCGAGGGCGGTCGGCGCGGTGCCGGCGATCAGGATGGCGGCGGTCAGCAATGACAGCGTGCACGCAGGGGCAAGGGACCGGCGGGTAAGGCGAGAGGACATCGATAGCGCTCCGTGTCGCATCTGTTATAGGTGCAGATGATGTCGCTGGATGCGAATCAATTGCATTGGCTATAACGAGACGAACCAGCGAAGCCTATCGAGTAAAAATAATTCTCATTTAGTTCAGGATCACCAGCGCCGGGAATTCCTGGAGGCGCGCAGAGGTGATGTGGGCCAGAGAACGGACCACGTCCAGCGGCTGGTCGAGGCGATAATTGCCGGTCACTGCGACCTGGGCCAACTGTTCGTTGTTGTTGATGATCCAGCCAGGGTAGTAGCGTCGCAGCTCGGCCAGTACCTGGTTCAGCGGTCGATTCTCGAACACCAGTCGTCCCTGGACCCACGCCAGATCGGTGCTGGCATCCATCCGGGCAGGGCGGTCGAAGCCGTTGGGGCCGATGCGGATGCTTTCCCCGGCCGACAGCCTGACATGGGCGTCATAACGCGTGGCCCGCAAATCCACATCACCGCGCTGCACCTGCACTTGCGTCACGCCATCGAGGTAGCGCACCGCGAAGGTGGTGTTGCTGACGCTGGCGATGACCGGCCCGGCGTCGATTTGCAGAGGCAGGGTGCGTGTGTCCGGGACTTCGAAAAACGCCTCGCCTTTGTACAACCGAGCTATGTGCCGTTGGTCGTTGAACGTGCTGGAAAAGGCCGAGTCGGTGTTGAGCAGGACCTTGGAGCCATCCTCCAGTTGCAGGCGCTGGCGTTCACCGACCACGGTCAGGTGATCGGCCTGCAGACGCAGGGGCAGGTCGCTGAAGTTGAACAGGCCCAGAAACAGCACGGCAGCGGTGGCCAAGGGTTTCCAATGGGCGCGCAAGCGTGACAGTGCACTGGCTTGGGGGCGGCCTTTGAGTTGCCGGGCGCTTTGCATCACTTGCGGGCCGTTCCAGATCGCCTGGGCCCGCTTGAATGCCTGACCATGGCGCGGATCGGCCGCCAGCCAGGCCTGGAACTGCCGGGTCTGCTCCTCGCTGGGGTTGTCCAGCAGAATGAGCCAGTCCAGCGCCTGTTCCATGGCATGGGCGGTGTCCTGCGCCGCAGCGTGCTCAGGGGCACGTTGTTTGTCTGTCACGGTGGTTCCTCGCAGTGTCTTTTGCACGGCTATTTAGCGTCAGCGACCAAGCCTAGCAGGGTCGCAGGCCAGCGCAATCGGCGACGGCCTCTTAGAGAAAATCCTTACAGGTTCAGTCGCCACCAAGGCGTTCGGCCACGCCCACACAGATCGCCATGATCAGCTTCAGTTCCTTCTGCACGGTGCTCAGCGACACGTCCAGCCGTTTAGCGATGTCCTGGTAACTGTGACCGTGCAGCCGGCTGAGGATAAAAATCTGCTGCTGTCGCGGGCTCAGCGCTTGCAGGCGGAGATTGAGGCGTTCGAGCATCTGCTCGGCATGGGCCGCGTCTTCGGCGCTGCTTTGGGGGGCGACCACGTTGTGGACAACTTCCTGCGGCACGTCGTCCAGCAGGGTCCGGGACTGAATACGCCGCGCACGCAAGTGGTCCAGCGCCAGGTTGCGGGCGGTCTGGAAAACGAAGGGTTCGAGGTGCTCGACCGTGCGCTCGCCCAAGGCGCGAGTGACACGCAGGTAGGTTTCCTGAAGCAGGTCTTCGGCGGTGCTGGGGTTGTTGACCATGCGCTGGAGGGTGCGCAGCAGTGGCGTGCGCTGGGCAAGGAAGACGTGATGAAAGCGCGATTGACTCACGGTAGGGCCCGATTCGATTTGACTAGATGATAATGCTTATCATCCAGTTGACGGGTCAAGCCCTCATTTCACCACCCCGAGTCCATGTGGGGAGCAAGCCTTGGAAGCAGGCCTGTGGGAGCAAAGCTTGCTCCCACATTACCGGCTGCGCGGTGAGTTACTCGGCGTTACACAACGCCAGGCAGTTATCCAGCATGCGGTTGGAGAAGCCCCATTCGTTGTCATACCAGGCCAGTACCTTGAGCAGCTTGCCGCTGGCCTTGGTGTGGTTGGCGTCGAAGATCGACGACAGCGGGTTGTGGTTGAAATCGCTGGAGACCAGCGGCAGGGTGTTGTAGCCGAGAATTTTCGAATGCTGGCTGGCCTGGCGCAGCAGTTCGTTGACTTCTTCGGCCGACGCTTCACGCTTGAGCTGCACGGTCAAATCCACCAGCGACACGTTGATCACCGGCACGCGCACGGCCATGCCGGTCAGCTTGCCCGCCAGTTCCGGCAGCACCAGGCCCACCGCCTCGGCGGCACCGGTCTTGCTCGGGATCATGTTCTGCGTGGCCGAACGGGCGCGGTATGGGTCGCTGTGGTAGACGTCGGTCAGGTTCTGGTCATTGGTGTAGGCATGGATCGTGGTCATCAGGCCGCTTTCGATGCCCAGCTCGCGGTGCAGCACCTGAGCCACCGGGGCCAGGCAGTTGGTGGTGCACGAAGCGTTGGAGATGATCTGGTGGGACTGGCGCAAAATATCGTGGTTCACGCCGTACACCACGGTGGCGTCGGCACCCTTGGCCGGGGCCGAAATGATCACCTTGCGGGCGCCGGCGCTGATATGGGCGGCGGCCTTGGCGCGGTCGGTGAACAAACCGGTGCATTCGAACACGACGTCGATTTTTTCGGCGGCCCAGGGCAGTTCGGCCGGGTTGCGGATGGCGCTGACCGAGATACGGTCACCATTGACCGTCAGGCTTTCGTGATCGTGCTGCACGTCGGCATCGAAGGTGCCGTGAACCGTGTCGAACTTGAGCAGATGAGCATTGATTGCGCTGTCGCCCAGGTCGTTGATGGCGACGATCTGCAAGTCGCGACGATAACCTTGGGTATACAGTGCACGGAGGACGTTGCGGCCGATGCGGCCAAAACCATTGATTGCGATTCGAAGAGTCATTAACTGCGCCGCCGTCGATTTGTTGTTGGAATTACAAGATTATTCGCATAAAAATAGAAAACAAGCCTTTTTAGTGGCAATATTTTGTTTTATCTACAACGAGTGACCTGAATCAACTGGTCCGAATGGTCAAGAAATCCGCTGTCGCCCAATGCGTGGCGGGGTTTTGACCAGCATAGACAATCAGGTCGCCACACCCGTTAGCCTGGAGTTCTACACATGCATCCCCGCGTACTTGAGGTCACCGAACGGCTTATCGCCCGCAGCCGCGCCACGCGTCAGGCTTACCTTGCATTGATCCGCGGTGCAGCCAGCGACGGTCCGATGCGCGGTAAGTTGCAATGCGCCAACTTCGCCCACGGCGTGGCCGGTTGCGGCACCGAAGACAAGCATCACCTGCGGATGATGAATGCCGCCAACATCGCCATCGTGTCTTCCTACAACGACATGCTCTCGGCCCACCAGCCCTACGAAACCTTCCCGGAACAGATCAAGAAAGCCTTGCGCGAGATCGGCTCGGTCGGCCAGTTTGCCGGTGGCACGCCGGCCATGTGCGATGGCGTGACCCAAGGTGAGGCGGGGATGGAGCTGAGCCTGCCGAGCCGCGAAGTGATCGCACTGTCGACGGCGGTCGCGTTGTCCCACAACATGTTCGACGGCGCACTGATGCTCGGCATCTGCGACAAGATCGTGCCAGGCCTGATGATGGGCGCGCTGCGTTTCGGTCATTTGCCGACGATTTTCGTGCCAGGCGGGCCCATGGTCTCAGGCATTTCCAACAAGCAGAAAGCCGATGTGCGTCAGCGCTATGCCGAGGGCAAGGCCTCCCGCGAAGAGCTGCTGGAGTCGGAGATGAAGTCCTACCACAGCCCCGGCACCTGCACCTTCTACGGCACGGCCAACACCAACCAGTTGTTGATGGAGGTAATGGGTCTGCACTTGCCGGGTGCCTCGTTCGTCAACCCGAACACGCCGTTGCGTGATGCGCTGACTCGCGAAGCGGCGTTCCAGGTCACGCATCTGACCAAGCAGAGCGGCAACTTCATGCCCATCGGCGAAATCGTCGACGAGCGGTCGCTGGTCAATTCCGTTGTCGCGCTGCACGCCACCGGCGGTTCCACCAATCACACCTTGCACATGCCAGCCATTGCCATGGCCGCAGGCATCCAGCTGACCTGGCAGGACATGGCCGACCTCTCCGAGGTGGTGCCGACCCTGAGTCACGTCTATCCGAACGGCAAGGCCGACATCAACCACTTCCAGGCGGCGGGCGGCATGTCGTTCCTGATCCGCGAATTGCTGGAAGCCGGCTTGCTCCACGAAAACGTCAACACCGTGCTGGGTCACGGCCTGAGCCGCTACACCCAGGAACCGTTTCTCGAAGACGGCGAACTGGTATGGCGCGAAGGCCCGATCGAAAGCCTCGATGAAAACATCCTGCGCCCGGTGGCCCGCGCGTTCTCGGCCGAGGGCGGGTTGCGGGTGATGGAAGGCAACCTGGGGCGCGGCGTGATGAAAGTCTCGGCGGTGGCCCTGGAAAACCAGGTCGTCGAAGCCCCGGCCATGGTCTTTCAGGATCAACAGGACCTGGCCGATGCGTTCAAGGCCGGCCTGCTGGAGAAAGATTTTGTCGCGGTGATGCGCTTCCAGGGCCCGCGCTCCAATGGCATGCCGGAGCTGCACAAGATGACACCGTTCCTCGGCGTATTGCAGGATCGCGGTTTCAAAGTGGCGTTGGTGACGGACGGACGCATGTCCGGCGCGTCGGGGAAAATTCCGGCGGCTATCCACGTCAGCCCCGAAGCCTACGTCGGCGGCGCATTGGCCCGCGTGCAGGAGGGCGATATCATCCGCGTCGATGGCGTCAAAGGCACCTTGGAGTTGAAGGTGGACGCCGAGGAATTCGCCGCACGCACACCGGCCAAGGGCTTGTTAGGCAACAACATTGGCACCGGTCGCGAGCTGTTTGGTTTCATGCGCATGGCCTTCAGCTCGGCAGAGCAGGGCGCCAGCGCCTTCACTTCTGCCCTGGAGACGCTTAATTGAAACTGGCTTTGGTCGGTGACATCGGTGGGACCAACGCCCGGTTCGCCTTGTGGAAGAACCACAACCTGGAAAATATCCAGGTGCTGGCGACCGCGGATTACGCCTGCCCCGAAGATGCCATCAAGGTTTACCTGAGCGGCGTGGGCCTGAAGCCGGGTTCGATCGGTTCGGTGTGCCTGTCCGTGGCGGGGCCGGTCAGCGGCGATGAGTTTCGCTTCACCAACAATCACTGGCGCCTGAGCAATCTGGCCTTTTGCAAGACCCTTGAGGTCGAGAAGCTGCTGCTGGTCAATGACTTTTCGGCCATGGCCCTGGGCATGACGTGCTTGCGTCCCGATGAATACCGGGTTGTCTGCGAGGGCACGCCGGAGCCGTTGCGTCCGGCGGTGGTGATCGGTCCTGGCACCGGGCTGGGTGTGGGCACGTTGCTGGATTTGGGCGGCGGTCGTTTCGCGGCATTGCCGGGGGAGGGGGGCCATGTCGACCTGCCCATGAGCAGCCCGCGGGAAACCCAACTGTGGCAGCACATCTACAACGAGATCGGTCATGTCAGTGCCGAAACCGCCCTGAGCGGCAGCGGGTTACCTCGGGTGTACCGCGCCATCTGCGCGGTGGATGGCCATACGCCGGTGCTCGACACGCCCGAATCCATCACCGCCGCCGGCCTGGCCGGAGACCCCATTGCCCTGGAAGTGCTCGAGCAATTCTGCCGCTGGCTGGGGCGGGTGGCCGGTAACAATGTGCTGACGGTGGGTGGGCGTGGCGGTGTATACATCGTCGGCGGGGTGGTCCCGCGATTCGCCGATTTTTTCCTTGAAAGTGGTTTCGCCCGTTGCTTCGCCGACAAGGGCTGCATGAGCGATTATTTCAAGGGCATTCCAGTCTGGCTGGTGACCGCGCCGTATTCCGGGCTGATGGGCGCGGGTGTGGCGTTGGAGCAGTCGAACCCGGTTTAAAGTTGAAGTGTGGCCTCCCCCTGTGGGAGCGAGCCTGCTCGCGATAGCGGTGTATCAGCCAACATTCGTGGCGACTGAAACACTGCTATCGCGAGCAGGCTCGCTCCCACAAGGTTTTGCAGTGTTTGTAGATTCCGTCCTTCAGGCATAATCCGCCCAACCCAAACAACAAGGACGAGGCCCCGTGAGTTCAGTGAACAAATCGATTTTGTTGGTCGACGACGACCAGGAGATTCGCGAACTGCTGGACACTTACCTCAGTCGCGCGGGTTTTCAGGTACGTACTACCCCTGATGGCGCCGGGTTTCGCCAGGCACTTAACGAAGCAGCCAGCGATCTGGTGATCCTCGACGTGATGTTGCCCGACGAGGACGGCTTCAGCCTTTGCCGCTGGGTTCGCCAGCACCCGCGCCAGGCCCACGTACCAATCATCATGCTCACGGCCAGTTCCGACGAGGCCGACCGGGTTATCGGCCTTGAGCTGGGGGCCGATGATTACCTGGGCAAACCTTTCAGTCCGCGTGAACTCCAGGCGCGCATCAAGGCGCTGTTGCGTCGTGCGCAGTTTGGCCAGGAACGCTCCGGCGGCGAAGTGTTGGCCTTCGACGAGTGGCGGCTGGACATGGTCAGTCATCGACTGTTCCACACCGACGGCGAAGAAGTGATCCTCTCCGGCGCCGATTTCGCCTTGCTCAAGCTGTTTCTTGACCATCCCCAGGAAATCCTCGACCGCGACACCATTGGCAACGCCACTCGCGGTCGGGAGTTGATGCCCCTGGACCGAATCGTCGACATGGCGGTCAGTCGTCTGCGCCAGCGCCTGCGTGACACCGACAAGCCACCACGGTTGATCCGCACGGTGCGCGGCAGTGGTTATCAACTGGCGGCCAGTGTGATTGCCAGCAATGGTCATTGATTGGATCAAGAAAATAGCCCGCCGGGTGCCGGTGCCGCGTTCGTTGCTTGGAAGAATGCTGCTGCTGACCCTGCTGGTGGTGCTGTTCGCCCAGACCCTGTCCAGTCTGATCTGGGTCTCGCAACTGCGCGCCACCCAGCTCGAAGGCCTGGTCACCAGCGCCCGTAGCCTGGCTCATTCGATGACCGCCAGTGTCAGCTATCTGCGCTCGTTGCCGGTGGCTTACCGGCCATTGGTGCTGGATCAATTGCGCAGCATGGGCGGCACGCGGTTTGTCGTCACGCTCAACGACAAACCCCTGGGCATGGACGTGCTGCCGGTTACGCCGCGCAAGTTGGCGGTGCTCAAGGCGGTGGATGACGTACTGCGAAAATCCCTGGGCAACAGCGCCGACATCTCGGTGAAGTTTGTCAGCCCCGAAGACCTGCGGATTTTCAATGGCGGCCTGAAGCTTGATGAATTGCCGCGCTCCTGGGCCCACTACGCCTTGACCCTGGAACCGGTGAACCCGCCGGTGCTGGTTACGCAAATCCAGATGGCGCCGGGCGAATGGCTGTACATCGCTTCGCTGCTCCCAGAGCCCTACACCAGCCTTGAAGAGCAGAGCCTGCCGACGCAGCAGGTCGGTTTCATCGTGCTGACCAGCAGCCTGTTGTTGCTGTTCATCGGTTTGCTGGTGCATTGGCAGAGCCGGCCCCTCAAACGCCTGGCCCGCGCGGCACGCGACATGTCCCTGGGCGCCGAAGTGGAACCGGTAGCTGAAGGCGGCGGCAGCGAAGTGGTGGAAGTGGGCAGGGCATTCAATGCCATGCGTGAACGCATCAGCCGTTACCTGACCGAACGCAGCCAATTGTTCAGCGCGATTTCCCATGACTTGCGCACGCCGATCACGCGGCTGCGCTTGCGGGTCGAACTGCTGGAGGACGAAAACCTGCAGGCCAAGTTCGGCCGCGACCTGGACGAGCTGGAGTTATTGGTCAAAGGTGCGTTGCAATGCGTCAAGGACACCGACATTCACGAAAACATCGAGCCGGTGGACCTCAACCATGTGCTCGATTGCCTGGTCGAGCCGTACCTGGCGCCCAATGGCAATGGTCGGGTGACCCAGGATGGCCGCGCGTTGGCGCCGTATCCTGGCAAGCCACTGGCCCTCAAGCGCTGCATCGGTAACCTGATCGACAATGCGCTGAAGTACGGGCAAAACGCCCATTTGCACATCGATGACGATGACACCGCGTTCATCCTGCACGTCGACGACGAGGGGCCAGGTGTGCCGGAGCAACGTCTGGAGCAAGTCTTCGAACCGCACTTTCGCCTGGCCGGGCAGCAGCAGGGCTATGGCCTGGGCCTGGGCATCGCCCGCAACATCGCCCATAGCCATGGCGGCGAAGTCAGCCTGCAGAACCTGCGCGAGGGTGGGTTGCGGGTGACATTGCAGTTGCCTCGCAGTGTGGATTAGTCGGACCGCGTTCTCGTTGATCGCGAGCAGGCTCGCTCCCACAGGGCTCGGTGGTGACCACAAAAATTGTTTATTCCCTGGCGCCAATGTGGGAGCGAGCCTGCTCGCGATGATGCCGTCAGCTTCAGCACATCGCTCAAGTGAATGTCACAAGTCGGTGACATAACTCGCCCCTTTCGTTACCTGCCACCCGCCATCCCTTGTTTAGACTCCCTGCGTCAAAACAACAAAAAAAGGTACTCCCATGGACACCTTCCAACCGGCCTTCAGCAGTTGGCTGAATGCGCCTGCCCACCAGCAATGGCTTGCCGCCGAAGGCTTGCGTCTGCTGGCGTTCGCCAAGGCCTCGAAGCTGCCGGACGGCTTTGGCAACCTGGACGAGCAGGGTCGCCTGCCGGACGATGCCCGGGCTGAAACCATGAACACTGCACGCATGACCCATAGCTTCGCCATGGCCCATATCCAGGGGCTGCCGGGGTTCTCCGAGCTGGTGGACCACGGTGTCCAGGCCCTCAGCGGCCCTCTGCGGGACGCCGAGCACGGCGGCTGGTTCGCCACGGCGCAACCCCATGAGAACGACACCGGCAAGGCCGCCTACCTGCACGCATTTGTCGCCTTGGCGGCCAGTTCCGCAGTGGTGGCCCAACGTCCTGGCGCCCAGGCGTTGCTGGATGAAGCCGTGCGGGTGATCGATACGCACTTCTGGAGCGAAGAGGAGGGCGCCCTGCGCGAGTCCTTCAACCGCGACTGGAGCGACGAAGAAGCCTATCGCGGCGCCAACAGCAACATGCACGCCACCGAAGCCTTCCTGGCCCTGGCCGATGCCACGGACGAGCCCCGCTGGCTGGTCCGCGCGCTGCGTATCGTTGAGCGGGTAATCCACGGCCACGCCGCCGCCAATGACTACCTGGTGGTGGAGCATTTCGATCGTCACTGGCAGCCGCTGCGCGAGTACAACCACGACAACCCCGCCGACGGTTTTCGCCCTTACGGCACCACGCCCGGCCATGGTTTCGAATGGGCGCGGCTGCTGTTGCACCTTGAGGCTGCACGGGTGCAGATTGGCATGTTGACCCCGGGCTGGCTGGCCCAGGATGCGCAGAAACTTTTTGACCAGAATTGCCGCCACGGTTGGGAGGTCGACGGCGCCCCAGGCTTTGTCTACACCCTGGACTGGGACAATCGCGCGGTAGTTCGCCATCGCCTGCATTGGGTGCATGCCGAAGCAGCGGCCGCCGCCAGTGCCTTGCTCAAACGCACCGACGAGGCGCAATACGAAGCCTGGTACCGGCGGTTCTGGGAGTTCTGTGACAAACATTTCATCGACCGTTGCAACGGCAGCTGGTACCACGAGCTCGATCCGCAAAACCGCCCCAGCGCCGACATCTGGCCGGGCAAGCCGGACCTGTATCACGCCTGGCAGGCCGTGCTGATCCCGCGTTTGCCCCTCGCCCCCAGCATGGCGACGGCGTTGGCGAAACTCTCCAGTCCCGCGCCTGTGTAACCATGCCGTGACATTTACGCGTCCCTTCGTTACCTGCGAAGGGATTTCCCCTGTTTAGAATCCATGCAGCGCAAGCACCAGACTTGCATGCATAACAACAAGAAAGGTACTTCTAGATGAATGCGATTTCTCGCCTCGCTACTGTCATTTCTCTTGCTTCCCTGCTTCCCGTCGCAGCATTCCCTGTCAGTGCCCTTGCCGCCGAATCCAAAGGCAGCGTGGAAGTCGTTCACTGGTGGACGTCCGGTGGCGAAAAAGCCGCGGTCGATGTGCTCAAGGCCCAGGTAGAGAAAGACGGCTTTACCTGGAAGGATGGCGCTGTTGCCGGTGGTGGCGGCTCAACTGCCATGACCGTGCTCAAGAGTCGTGCCGTGGCCGGTAACCCACCGGGTGTGGCCCAGATCAAAGGCCCGGACATCCAGGAGTGGGCGTCTACCGGACTGCTCGACACCGACGTCCTGAAAGACGTTGCCAAAGAAGAGAAGTGGGACAGCCTGCTCGACAAGAAAGTCTCCGATACCGTGAAGTACGAAGGTGACTACGTTGCCGTGCCGGTGAACATCCACCGCGTCAACTGGCTGTGGATCAACCCGGAAGTCTTCAAGAAAGCCGGCATCACCAAAAACCCCACCACCCTCGAAGAATTCTACGCCGCCGGCGACAAGCTCAAGGCAGCAGGCTTCATTGCGCTGGCCCACGGCGGCCAGCCTTGGCAGGACAGCACGGTGTTCGAAGCCGTGGTGCTCTCGGTCATGGGTGTCGATGGCTACAAGAAAGCCCTGGTCGATCTGGACAACAAAGCCCTGACCGGTCCGGACATGGTCAAGGCGTTGACCGAGCTCAAGAAAGTCGCGACCTACATGGACGTGGACGGCAAGGGGCAGGACTGGAACCTGGAAGCGGCCAAGGTCATCAACGGCAAGGCCGGCATGCAGATCATGGGTGACTGGGCCAAGAGCGAATGGACCGCTGCGAAGAAAGTCGCCGGCAAGGACTACGAGTGCGTAGCTTTCCCGGGGACCGACAAGGCCTTCACCTACAACATCGACTCCCTGGCGGTGTTCAAGCAGAAAGACGAAGGCACCGCGGCCGGTCAGAAGGACATCGCCAAGGTCGTGCTGGGTGAGAACTTCCAGAAAGTCTTCAGCATCAACAAGGGTTCGATCCCGGTGCGCAACGACATGCTGGCCGACATGGCCAAGTACGGTTTCGATTCCTGCGCCCAGACCGCTGCCAAGGACTTCCTGGCGGACGCCAAGTCCGGCGGCCTGCAGCCGAGCATGGCGCACAACATGGCGACCACGTTGGCAGTACAGGGCGCGTTCTTTGACGTGGTGACCAACTTCATCAACGACCCGAAAGCCGACCCAGCCGACGCCGCCAAGAAACTTGGCGCAGCGGTCCAGTCTGCCAAGTAACCGTTAGCACCGCGACCCCCTGTGGGAGCGAGCCTGTGGGAGCAAAGCTTGCTCGCGATGAACGATAACGCGGTCATTCGAAAGACCGTAGCGCTTTCATCGCGAGCAAGCTCAGCTCCCACACAAGCCCGCTCCCACAAGGGATGCGAGTAGTCTTTTTCTCAAGTACTGGATCTTCCCATGAGTTCTGTTGCTGTGTTCAGCAAGGCCTCGCCGTTCGATGCATTGCAGCGCTGGCTCCCAAAACTGGTGCTGGCGCCGAGCATGTTCATCGTTCTGGTGGGCTTCTACGGTTATATCTTGTGGACGTTTGTTCTGTCGTTCACCACCTCGACCTTTCTGCCGAACTACAAGTGGGCGGGCCTGGCGCAATACGCGCGGCTGTGGGACAACGACCGCTGGTGGGTGGCGAGCAAGAACCTGGCGCTCTTTGGCGGCATGTTCATCGGCATCACCCTGGTGATCGGCGTGCTGCTGGCGGTGTTTCTTGACCAGCGCATTCGTCGTGAAGGTTTCATCCGCACCATTTACCTGTACCCGATGGCGCTCTCGATGATCGTCACCGGTACGGCCTGGAAGTGGTTGCTCAACCCGGGCATGGGCCTGGACAAATTGTTGCGTGACTGGGGCTGGGAAGGTTTTCGCCTGGACTGGCTGATCGACCCGGACCGTGTGGTGTATTGCCTGGTGATCGCCGCAGTGTGGCAGGCCTCGGGTTTCATCATGGCGATGTTCCTGGCCGGCCTGCGTGGGGTGGATCAATCGATCATCCGGGCTGCGCAGATCGATGGCGCGAGCATGCCGCGCATCTACTGGAAAGTGGTGCTGCCGAGCCTGCGTCCGGTGTTCTTCAGCGCCGTAATGATCCTGGCGCACATCGCGATCAAGAGCTTTGACCTGGTGGCGGCGATGACAGCCGGCGGCCCGGGTTACTCCTCTGACCTGCCTGCCATGTTCATGTACTCCTTCACATTCAGTCGCGGCCAGATGGGCATGGGCTCGGCCAGTGCGATTCTGATGCTCGGTGCGATTCTCGCAATCATCGTGCCTTACCTGTACTCCGAGCTGAGGACCAAGCGTCATGACTAGTCTCGCTGCCAAACCTTCCATCAGCCTGAGTCGCATCGCGATCTACGCGGTACTGATCCTTGCCGTATTGCTTTACCTGGTGCCGCTGGTAGTCATGCTGTTGACCAGCTTCAAGACCCCGGAAGACATCAGCACCGGCAACCTGCTGAGCTGGCCGACCGTGGTCACCGGCATCGGCTGGGTCAAGGCCTGGGCCACGGTTGACGGGTATTTCTGGAACTCGATCAAGATCACCGTCCCGGCGGTGCTGATCTCCACCGCGATCGGTGCATTGAACGGCTACGTGTTGTCGATGTGGCGCTTTCGCGGTTCGCAGTTGTTCTTCGGCCTGTTGTTGTTCGGGTGCTTCCTGCCGTTCCAGACCGTCCTGCTGCCGGCTTCGTTCACGCTCGGCAAGATGGGCCTGGCCAGTACCACCACGGGGCTGGTGTTCATACATGTGGTCTACGGCCTGGCGTTCACCACGCTGTTTTTCCGTAACTACTACGTGAGCATTCCCGATGCGCTGGTGAAAGCGGCGCGACTGGACGGTGCGGGTTTCTTCACCATCTTCCGGCGGATCATCCTGCCGATGTCCACCCCGATCATCATGGTCTGCCTGATCTGGCAGTTCACCCAGATCTGGAACGACTTCCTGTTCGGCGTGGTGTTCTCCAGCGGCGATTCGCAGCCCATCACGGTGGCGCTGAACAACTTGGTCAACACCAGTACCGGGGCCAAGGAATACAACGTTGATATGGCGGCGGCGATGATCGCCGGGCTGCCGACCCTGCTGGTCTATGTAGTGGCAGGCAAGTATTTCGTGCGCGGTCTGACGGCCGGCGCAGTCAAGGGGTAATCATGGCAACGCTCGAACTTCGCAATGTAAACAAGACCTATGGTGCCGGCCTGCCGGACACCCTGAAGAACATCGAGTTGTCGATCAAGGACGGTGAGTTCCTGATCCTCGTCGGCCCTTCGGGCTGCGGCAAGTCGACGCTGATGAACTGCATCGCCGGCCTTGAAACCATTACCGGCGGCGCGATCATGATCGGTGACCAGGATGTCAGCGGCATGAGTCCGAAGGATCGCGACATCGCCATGGTGTTCCAGTCCTACGCGCTGTACCCGACCATGAGCGTGCGGGAGAACATCGAGTTCGGTCTGAAGATTCGCAAGATGAGCCAGCCGGCCATCGACGAAGAAGTCACCCGCGTGGCCAAGCTGTTGCAGATCGAACACCTGCTCAACCGCAAGCCCGGCCAGCTTTCCGGCGGCCAGCAACAGCGCGTGGCCATGGGCCGGGCGCTGGCGCGGCGGCCGAAGATCTACCTGTTCGACGAACCGCTGTCCAACCTCGACGCCAAGCTGCGGGTCGAGATGCGCACTGAAATGAAACTGATGCACCAGCGCCTGAAGACCACCACGGTCTACGTCACCCACGACCAGATCGAAGCCATGACCCTGGGCGACAAAGTGGCGGTGATGAAGGACGGCATCATCCAGCAGTTCGGCACGCCGAAAGACATCTACACCAACCCGGCCAACCTGTTCGTGGCGAGCTTCATCGGTTCGCCACCGATGAACTTCATCCCCCTGCGCCTGCAACGCAAGGACGGCCGTCTGCTGGCCTTGCTCGACAGCGGCCAGGCTCGTTGTGAGCTGCCGATGGGCATGCAGGATGCGGGTCTGGAAGACCGTGAAGTGATCCTCGGCCTGCGCCCGGAACAGATCATGCTGGCGGGCAACGAGCCCAATGGTTTGCCGACCATTCGCGCCGAAGTCCAGGTCACCGAACCTACCGGACCGGACACGCTGGTGTTCGTCAACCTGAACGACACCAAGGTCTGCTGCCGCCTGGCGCCGGACGTGGCGCCGCAGGTGGGGGAGACCCTGACGCTGCAATTCGATCCTTCGAAAGTGCTGCTGTTCGACGCCAAGTCCGGCGAACGCCTGGGCGTGGCCGGCCAAGTGCAGACAGATGCCCGGACCGCAAACGTAGCGCAGTTCAAAGGCCGATGAAGAACAAATGGGGGAGGGGGCTTTGCTCCCAAACAAGCTCTCTCCCACAAGGGAGTATGCGGTGAGTGGGGGACCATTCGCCGCAATCGTTGTAAACCGCGTTAGATAAAAACAGTTAATAACAATAAAGACGAGGATGTAGGGATGAAGAAGAACAACAACGCCCGGCGTGTCTGCCAATTGTCCGCTGTTGCGGCGATGATGCTGGCCGGTAGTGCGCACGCGGCCGAGGCTTTCAGCGCCGATTCGCAGTGGATGACGGGCGACTGGGGTGGCGAGCGGACCAGGCTGATCGAGCAAGGTATCGATATCAAGGCTGATTTCGTCGGTGAGATGGGGGCCAATCTCGACGGCGGTTACAACGATGACAAGACTGCGCGTTGGTCCCAGCAGTTTGGCTTGGGTGTAGCCCTCGACCTGGAGAAACTGGCAGGTTGGGGTGATACCACGGCCAAGATTCAATTCACTCGCCGTGACGGTCGCAACATCTCCAACGACCGTATCGGTGATCCACGTGCCGGCACCCTCAGCTCTTCCCAGGAAGTCTGGGGCCGTGGGCAAACCACCCGTCTGACGCAGTTGTGGATCAAGCAGCAGTATTTCGACAGTAAGCTGGATGTCAAAGCCGGTTATTACGGGGTCGGTGAAGATTTCAACAGTTTCCCGTGCGAGTTCCAGAACCTGGCGTTCTGCGGTTCGCAAGCGGGTAACTGGGCAACCGGCATCTGGTACAACTGGCCGATCATGCAGGCGGCGATTCGCGTCAAGTACAACCTCACGCCCGAACTCTATGCGCAGATCGGTGCTTACAACCAGAACCCTTCGCAGCTGGAAAACGGAAACCGCTACAAGCTCAGCGGCAGTGGCACCAAGGGCACGCTCATTCCGGTCGAGTTGGTCTGGTCGCCCAAGCTCAATGGCCTGCCAGGCGAATACCGTGTCGGTTACTACAAAAGTACGGCCAAGGCTGACGACGTGCGCGAAGACGACAATGGCCAGGATGCCGCGACAACCGGTAACGCCTACCGCAGCCACAGCAGCAAGGATGGCTACTGGTTCGTGGTGCAGCAACAGCTCACCACCCACAACGGTGATGCATCGCGCGGTCTGAACATTGCGGCCAACGCCACCTTCCATGACAAGGAAACCAACGTCGTCGACAACTACCAGTCGCTGATGTTCGTGTACAAGGGGCCGTTCAATGCGCGTCCTAAAGATGACGTCGGGATTGGTTTCTCCCGCATCCATGTCAACGAAGATGTGAAGAAAAACGCCGAGCTGGTCAACGCGGCCAATGGTGTCAGCGACTACGACGATCCGTTGTTCTCGCCGTTGCGTGGCACCGAATACAACTACGAAATCAACTATGGTTTCCACGTGACCAACTGGCTGACCGTACGCCCTAACCTGCAATACATCACTCATCCGGGTGGTGTGAATGAAGTCGACGACGCGCTGGTCGCCGGTCTGAAAATTCAGTCGGTGTTCTAACGCTGTTGCGATAAGCTCCTCTCTATGTGCGCATATTTGCGGATGGCCAAGGCTGTCCGCTTTTTTTTGTGAGGCCTACAGGCCTGCGGGGATAAATCCCCTCGCCACAAAAAGCTGTCGCATCAATCCAGTTCAATGATTTCCAGGACCGCAGCTCATGCATGAGCATCCGCTACAACGCTTTTTCAGATCCTTGCGCGAGCGCCCGGTGTTTGCGTGGGAGCGCTATCAGCAACGTGATGTGTTGGTGATCGATCATCCTCTGTGCCAGGCGGTGTTCAGTCGCCAGGGCGCGCAGCTGTTGCACTTTCAGCCGCGGGGGCAGAAACCCTGGTTGTGGTGTGCGGCCAAGTGGCCACAAGTCGGTGCGATCCGCGGCGGTGTGCCGGTGTGCTGGCCGTGGTATGGCCGTCATCCCAGCGAAAACGCCTGGCCGTCCCATGGCTGGGCACGGTTGATCGACTGGAAACTGCTCGACAGCCGCAGCGATGAAGACGGTGTGCACCTGCACTGGCAGCTCCAGTTGTGCGACTGGCAGGTCGATCTGTACGCCGATCTGGGCGAACGCATGGAATTACGCTTGAGCACCGAGCATCAAGACAGCCTGCCGTGCCAATTGAGCCAGGCTCTGCACGCCTATTGGCGTATTGGTGACGTGGGTGAGATAGCGCTGTCTGGGCTTGAAGGCGCGCTGGGCTACGACCAGTTGAACCGTGCAGCCTGCCAGCAGGAAGGCGATTTGCGGGTCGAGGGCGGTTGTCAGCGGGTGTTCCAGCACGAGGGTGAACTGCAGCTCAAGGACCACGCCTGGCAGCGTGAGCTGTGCATCGACACCGGAGCCAGCGCCGATACCGTGGTGTGGCATCCCGGTGCCCGGCCTTTGCTGGGGGTGAGTTGGGATGAGGTGTCGGAGTTCGTCTGCGTCGAAGCGGCCAGCGGTGGCACTGACAGCCTCTGCCTGGCGCCGGGGGAGCGGGCGCATTTGAGTTTGCAGGCGCGGGTGGGGGCTTGATCAAGGGGGGCAGCTGTTGGCCCCATCGCGAGCAGGCTCGCTCCCACAGTGGATCTTCATTGACCGCAGATCCATTGTGGGAGCGAGCCTGCTCGCGATGACGGCCTGTCAGGCGCTCAATTACCCAAGCCAGTTCAGTTGAACTCATCCCCCACCGGATACCGGCTGGCATTGAGGCTTTCCTTGATCTTGCGCAGATGCGGCTGGAAGTCCACACCGCGGCGCAAGGTCATGCCGGTGGCGAGCACGTCCAGCACAGTGAGCTGGATGATCCGCGAGGTCATCGGCATGTAGATGTCGGTGTCTTCGGGCAGCGGGATGTTCAGGCTCAGGGTGCTGGCCTTGGCCAGGGGCGAGCCTTCGGCGGTCAGCCCCAGTACCGACGCGCCGTTCTCCCGGGCGATGCGTGCGACTTCCACCAGCTCGCGGGTACGGCCGGTGTAGGAAATGATCACGAACAGCTCGCCCGTGTGGGCCACTGACGCGATCATCCGCTGCATCAGCACATCGGCGTGGGCGGTCACCGCCAGGTTGAAGCGGAAGAATTTGTGCTGGGCATCCAGCGCCACCGGTGCCGAGGCACCGAGGCCGAAGAAGTGAATCTGCCGGGCCTGGATCAGCAGATCCACGGCACGACTGATCAAATTGGGATCAAGGGCCTGGCAGGCGCTGTCCAATGAGGCAATGGCACTGCCAAAGATTTTCCGGGTGTAGGCTTCCGGGTTGTCATCGGCCTCCACTGCGCGACTGACGTAAGCGGCGCCGCTGGCCAGGCTTTGGGCCAGTTGCAGCTTGAGTTCCGGGTAGCCGCTGACGCCGAATGAGCGGCAGAAGCGGTTGACGGTCGGTTCGCTGACCGAAGCGGCCTGGGCGAGGGCGGCGATGCTGAAGCGGGTGGCCTGCTGTGGGTTGAGCAGGATCACTTCGGCCACTTTGCGTTCTGCCTTGTTCAGGTCTTCAAGGCGACTCTGGATCTGTTCCAGTAAATTTCGCACGCGGTCCATACAAGATTCCTAGAAAGACGGGTCTTTGATACGACCCTTTGCGGTGGCCTATCCTACTGATGGCTCCGGTGTACCACCACTCGGAATCGGTATTTTCGAAAAATGTTGTGGTTATTACTACATTTTTCCTTGAGTGATGCCTTGAAAAAAGGTATTTGTAGCTTAACTTGATAAAAGAACAAACATCATGCATTCGATTACGGTTGAACCGTGCACCTTCGCCTTGTTCGGCGCGTTGGGCGACCTGGCCTTGCGCAAGCTGTTTCCTGCCCTTTATCAGCTCGATGGCGCGGACCTGTTGCACGAGGACACGCGGATCATTGCCCTGGCCCGGGAGCCGGGTAGCGAACAGCAACACCTGGCGTTCATCGCCGCGGAGTTGCGCCGCTACGTGGGCGACAAGGATCTGAACGAGACCGTGGTTGAACGCTTCCTGGGGCGACTGACGTATCTGCACGTGGATTTCCTCAAGGCCGAGGACTATGTCGCCCTGGCCGAGCAGGCCGGTTCAGCCCAGCAGGTCATTGCCTATTTTGCCACCCCAGCGGCGGTGTATGGAGCGATCTGCGAGAACCTGGCGAAGGTCGGTTTGTGCGAAAACACCCGCGTCGTGCTGGAAAAACCCATCGGCTCGGACCTGGAATCGTCGCGCAAGGTCAACGACGCCGTGGCGCAGTTCTTCCCGGAAAACCGCACCTATCGCATCGACCACTACCTGGGTAAAGAGACGGTCCAGAACCTGATCGCCCTGCGGTTCGCCAACAGCCTGTTCGAAACCCAGTGGAACCAGAATTACATTTCCCATGTGGAAATCACCGTCGCCGAGAAGGTCGGCATCGAAGGCCGCTGGGGCTATTTCGACAAAGCCGGCCAACTGCGCGACATGATCCAGAATCACCTGTTGCAGTTGCTCTGCCTGATTGCCATGGACCCGCCGGCCGACCTGTCCGCCGACAGCATCCGTGACGAGAAGGTCAAAGTGCTCAAGGCCCTGGCCCCCATCAGCCCGGAAGGCCTGACCACTCAGGTGGTGCGCGGCCAGTACATCGCCGGCCACAGCGAGGGCAAGTCGGTGCCGGGTTACCTGGAAGAGCCCAACTCCAACACCCAGAGCGATACCGAAACCTTCGTGGCCCTGCGCGCCGACATTCGCAACTGGCGCTGGGCCGGGGTTCCGTTTTACCTGCGCACCGGCAAGCGTATGCCGCAGAAACTGTCGCAGATCGTCATTCACTTCAAGGAACCGTCCCACTACATCTTCGCCCCCGAGCAGCGCTTGCAGATCAGCAACAAACTGATCATCCGCCTGCAGCCGGACGAAGGGATTTCCTTGCGAGTGATGACCAAGGAGCAAGGCCTGGACAAGGGCATGCAATTGCGCAGTGGTCCGTTGCAACTCAACTTTTCCGACACCTATCGCAGCGCGCGGATTCCCGATGCCTACGAGCGGTTGTTGCTGGAAGTCATGAACGGCAATCAGAACCTGTTTGTCCGTAAAGATGAAATTGAAGCCGCGTGGACGTGGTGTGACCAGTTGATTGCCGGATGGAAGAAATCCGGCGATGCGCCCAAGCCGTATGCGGCCGGGTCCTGGGGGCCAATGAGCTCCATTGCACTGATCACGCGGGACGGGAGGTCATGGTATGGCGATATCTGAAGTGAAACTGCCGCAGGGTGTCAGCGCCCACGAATTCAAAACCCCGGTGCTGCTGGCCGAGGGCTTGGCGTTGAAGGTGGCCGAGCAATTACGCGAGGCCATCGAGGCGCACGGCACGGCGACCCTGGTGGTCTCCGGTGGTCGCAGCCCCGTGGCGTTTTTCCAGAGCCTGGCCAAACAGGCGCTGGACTGGTCGAGCGTGGTGGTGAGCCTGGCCGATGAGCGCTGGGTGCCGGTTGAGCACGCTGACAGCAACGCCGGTCTGCTCAAGCGTTACCTGCTCCAAGGTGCGGCGGCGAAGGCCCAGTTCCTGAGCCTCTACAGCGCCAGCGCCGACCTGGAAGCCGCAGCCGAGCAGGCCGATCGTTTGCTGGCCGAGCTGCCGCCCATCGACGTACTGATATTGGGCATGGGCGATGACGGGCACACCGCGTCGCTGTTCCCCGACAGTCCGAACCTGGCTCAAGCCTTGGATGCCAATGGTGCTCGCCGCTGCTGGCCGATGCTGGCGCCCACCGTGCCGCACCAGCGCCTGACCATGAGTCGCGCTTTGCTGGCCTCGGCGAAACACAAAGTGCTGTCGATTTCCGGTCAGTCGAAATTGACCACCCTGAACGTTGCGGTGGCCGGTGACAATGTCGCCGAAATGCCGATCCGCGCGTTTTTGCAACCTACGTTAGAGATTTACTGGTGCCCATGAACCAAGGATCAGCCGCTATGACAAACCCATCCCCGACCGTTTCCATGGCGGACAAAGTTACCCTGATCGACAGCCTCTGCGCCAAGGCGCGGATTCTGCCGGTGATCACCATCGCCCGTGAGCAGGACATCCTGCCGCTGGCCGATGCCCTGGCCGCCGGCGGCCTGACGGCGCTGGAAGTGACCTTGCGTTCCCAATACGGCCTCAAGGCCATCCAGGTGCTGCGCGAGCAACGTCCGGAACTGGTGACCGGGGCCGGTACGGTGCTGGACCGCCATATGCTGGCCGCTGCCGAGGCTGCCGGTTCGCAGTTCATCGTCACCCCAGGCATCACCCGTGATCTGCTGGAAGCCAGCGTCGACAGCCCGATCCCGTTGCTGCCGGGCATCAGCAACGCCTCCGGCATCATGGAAGGCTACGGCCTGGGTTATCGCCGCTTCAAACTGTTCCCGGCGGAAGTCAGCGGCGGTGTCGCGGCTATCAAGGCCCTGGGCGGCCCGTTCGGCGAAGTGAAATTCTGCCCGACCGGCGGCGTAAGCCCGGCCAATATCAAGAGCTACATGGCGTTGAAAAACGTGATGTGCGTGGGCGGTAGCTGGATGCTTGATCCTGAGTGGATCAAGAACGGCGACTGGGCCCGCATCCAGGAGTGCACCGCCGAGGCGCTGGCGCTGCTGGACTGATTGTCTTACCGAACCTTCGTTGGGTGTTCTACGGTTTTACGGTGCGCTTGGTCGGCGCGCCGTTTTTTTTTGCCTGGGTTTTATCGTACCGCGCTGGATGAACGCTGGATTTGTGGCGAGGGGATTTATCCCCGCTGGGGCGCGCAGCGGCCCCGAAACCGACATCTCGGTGCGTCAGATAAGTTAAGTCCTCCTTGCTGGGCTGCTGCGCCGCCCTGCGGGGATAAATCCCCTCGCCACAACTACATTCGGCTCAGGTTAATCAGCGCCGCAGTCAACCGCTCGATATCCTTCGCCAAGGTGATCAACCCTGGGGTAATGCGAATACACGGCCCGACACTGGTGTTGCGCACCACGGTGAAGATCCCGTAGTCATTGAGCAGTCGATCGGCCATCGCCTGTTGATCGGGCTGGGCGGTGAAGCGCATCGACGTGATGCCACAGTACAGGCGCGGATCGTCCGGCGTCATGATTTCGATCCCCGGTACATCACGCACGGCGTTCACCCACAGGTCGCGCAGATAACTGAGCCGCACGCCCTTGGCCGATGCGCCACCCAATGAGCGGTGCTCCTCCAGGACCAAGGGCAGGGTGAGCAAAGCCGGGATATTGGGCGTGCTGTGGGGCGTTCGCGAGCGCACGTCTGCGGCTGGATAATGATCTTCGTCCATGTCCGGGTCGATGTCGGCCAGCCGTTGCGGTGCGATGTATAAAAAGCCCAGGGCCAGCGGCCCGCCGATCCACTTCTGCAGGTTGAACCCGGCGAATTCGATACCGAGCTTCTTCAGATCGAAATCGATCTGGCCCAGGGCGTGGGCACCGTCGAGAATGATATCGACGCCAAACTCACGGGCGGTTTCGGCAATGGCCTGGACCGGCATCACCAGCCCAGTGAGGTGGTTGACGTAGGTCAGCGCCATCAGCTTGAGGCGCGGGTAACGAATGAACGCTTGGCGATAAGTGCCCACCAGGCTTTCGAAACTGGCGGGGTGCGGGTGGACGAGTTCAATCACCTCTACGCCACGCTGCCGGGCCAGCCAGCGCATTGCGCTTTTGACCGACGCGTATTCCAGATCACAGATCAGCACCTGATCGCCAGGCTTGAGACCGTTGTAGTTGCGAATCAGCGTTTGCAGGGCGTCGCCGGCACTGTTGGCCAGCGCTACGCTAGCGGGGGACGCGTGGATCAGTTGCGCCACTTGCTGGCGAATCGCTTCGCCATGGTCCCGGTCGAAATGCTGGCGCACGTACACCGAGTTACCGCGATTGACGAACTCAATATTGCGTTGGTACTCCTCGACCACGGTCCGGGACATGCGGCCGAAGTAGCCGTTTTCCAGATTGAGCGGCCCATTGGGGTCGACATCGTAGCGACCCACAAAAGTTTCCCAGAAAGCTTCATCGTGGGCGCGCAGGGTGTTCTCGGGCATGGCGTGGCTCAATCAATGTTGGGGCTTGGGTTTGCCGTGTTTGGCACGCAGGGGGTCAAGCAGATCCGACAGACCGTTGTGGTCGATCTCCTGCATCAGCGCCAGCAAACCGCCCAGTTCCCCGTGAGGAAAACCCTCGCGAGCGAACCAGTTCAGGTACTGCCCGGGCAGGTCGGCCAGGATTCGGCCTTTGTATTTGCCGAAGGGCATCTGGCGTGTCACCAGCAGTTCGAGCTTTTCCGGGTTCATGGCAGGGGTCTTGATTCAGTCAGCCTGGAAAATACAGGCATTCTGCATGCAGGCCAAATGACAGATCATGCAAAGAACACGGATACAGTTATCGAGCGATTGATTAACTTATTGATTTTTAATGTTTTTATTTGTGATTGCGGCTGGCACGACCGATGCAATATTCCTTGTAGGTTTTTTATTCACCAAGCAAAGGAATTGAAAAATGACCGACATCAACAAAGAATCCATCTCCGTCCTGAACGACCTGATCGAGACCAGCAAAGATGGTCAGGAAGGTTTCAAGACTTGCGCTGAAGACATCAAGCATCCACAACTCAAGGATTTGTTCGTCCAGCGCGCCGCAGACTGCGCTGCCGCCGCGGCTGAGCTGCAAGCTGCCGTACGGGCCCTGGGTGGCGATCCGGAAACTTCCACCAGCGTTGCCGGTGATATGCATCGCCGTTGGGTGGACGTGAAATCCATGTTCACTGGCAAGGACGAAGAAGCAGTGCTCAACGAAGCCGAGCGCGGTGAAGACCATGCCCTTAAGGCTTACAAAGAAGCCATGGAGAAAATCAGCAAGCACAACCTGGTTGGTATTCGCGATCTGGTTGAGCGTCAGTACCATGGTGTGCAGCGCAACCATGACCAGGTAAAAGCCCTGCGTAACCAGGCGCGCGCCAGCTAAACACGCGCGCTTTACAAAAAACGCCAGCCTGTCTGGCGTTTTTTTATGCCGATCATGTAACGGTGGCTCTGGACTCAAATAGATAGCCAGCTAATAATTGCGCCCTCCATCACCCTTTATTGCATCTATCGTTACTGCGTCCTCATAAGAGTTTTTCGCGTGCCCATTACTTTCCAGGCCCTGTTCGCTCCCGACCGCCTCGCTGTGCAATTCGCCATCAAGACCGTGCTTGGTGGCGGCTTGGCGCTTTGGCTGGCCTTGCGCTGGGGCCTGGAGCAGCCTTCATGGGCGTTGATGACCGCGATCATCGTGGCGCAACCGCTGTCCGGGATGGTGGTGCAGAAAGGCTTGGCGCGATTGGTCGGCACACTGGTAGGCACCGTCATGTCGGTGGTGTTCATGGGGCTGTTTGCTCAGGCACCCTGGTTGTTCCTACTGGCGCTGGCCGTGTGGCTGGGCTTGTGCACGGCTTGCTCCACACTGCTGCGCAGCGCCTGGTCCTATTCGTTCGTGCTGGCCGGGTACACAGTGGCAATCATTGCCTTGCCGGCCATTTCCCATCCGCTGGGGGTGTTCGATCAGGCCGTGGCGCGCTGTACGGAGATCAGTCTGGGCATTGTCTGCGCCACGGCGGCCAGCGCGTTGCTCTGGCCGTTGCGGGTCGAGCGGCAATTGGCCGATCAGGCCCGTGTCGCCTGGCAGAGCGGCATGCAGGCGGCCCGTGCCACCCTGAGGGGCGACGCCCAGGCCCGTAAAGGACTGCTGGAAATCCTCGGCAAGATCGTCGCCGTGGACGCCCAGCGTGAACACGCCTGGTTCGAAGGCAGCCTGGGTCGGCAACGGGCTCGGGCCATCAGCGCTCTGAGCCAGAAACTGTTGATGCTGCTGCGCATCTCCCGCTCGGTTCGGCGGCAATGGAAACAACTCGATCCTGAGGAAGCCGAGGCCCTCAAGCCGTGGATGAGCGAGGTGCAACAAGCCCTCGACGCCGACAGCGCGACCCTGCAAGCCTTGCGACCACGGGTGCTGGATGCATCCCACGATCCACTGATCAGCCCGGCGCAAAGTTATTGCCTGGCCCGCTTCGCCTTGTTGCTCGATACCGCCCTGGCTGCCTGCGCAGCCTTGAAGGCGGTGCAAGAGGGCAGGGAGGCGGTGGATCCGCCTCGCACCCTGGCGCCCCATCGTGACCTGCCCCTGGCCATGGTCTTTGGTGCGCGTAGCGCCCTGGCGTTTCTGGCGGTCGCCTGTTTCTGGCTGGCGACTGCCTGGCCCGCCGCCTCAGGCGCGCTGGTGCTCACCTGCGTGGTGTGCAGTCTGTTCGCCAGTCGCGAAAACGGCGCGCAGATCGGCATGAGTTTTCTTCGGGGAATTCTGTTGGCGGTGCCGACGGCGTTTGTCATCGGTGAGATTTTGCTGCCGCAGTGGAGCAGTTTTGCGATGTTGTGCATGGCCATGGGCGTGCCGCTGTTCCTGGGAGCGCTGGGTATGGCCAAGCCGCAGATTTTCGCCACGGCCACCTCGTTCTGTCTGCATTTCGTGGTGCTGATATCGCCGCTCAACGCCATGAAATATGACGTGGCGGCGTTCTTCAACAATGCTCAAGCGATGATGATCGGTGTGGGTGCGGCGGTGTTGGCCTTCAACCTGCTGATTCTGCGCGATCCGGCCTGGCATAGCCGGCGCCTGCTGGCCGCCACGCTGGATGATCTGGTGCGGTTGACGCGCCGTAGCCTGCGGGGCGCCGAGAGCTGGTTCGGCGGACGCATGGCTGATCGGCTGTTGCAACTGGCGCGGCATTATCCCGAACTGCCGGTGCCGGCGCGTAGCCGTTGGGATGACGGATTGCTTGGCCTGGACATGGGTGACGAGTTGCTGCACCTGCGTTTGAGTCTGGCCGTCGCCCAAATGCCCGACAACCGGGCCCAGCGCCGTTACTTCGATGCGCTGGAGCAGGTGCTTGAGCGCGGTCCGGCAGTTGATCAGGCCGAAGCACTCGGCCCGGCGAGCGACGAGTTCCTGAAGGTGTTGTCGACGCAACCGCCCGGCGATGCGCTGAAACTGGCCCAGGGCGCGGTGGTGCAATTGCAGAACAGCTGGCGCGCCTGGTGCCGTCAGCACGAACCTGAACAACGGGAGCACAGCCATGGGCTTGCGTGAGTGGTCGATAGGCGGGGTTTTGCTCAGCCCGTTCTTGATTTATGTGGTGCTGGCCTTGCTGGTGACCGGTGGGCTTCGCCTGTTGCTCAGCCTCGTGCCGGCCGGGCGCTGGATCTGGCATGAAGCCTTGTTCGACTGCGCCCTGTATGTCTGTGTCCTGACTGTTATTACCGTGGTCCTCGGACCGCTATAAGGAGTTGAACATGCGTACTTCCGTACGTGTTGCCGTCACGCTGAGCGTGGTGGCCGTGGCGATCTTCGCCGGGTTTCATCTGTGGCAGTACTACATGCTCACGCCCTGGACCCGGGATGCGCGGATTCGCGCCGACGTGGTGGTGATCGCCCCCGACGTGTCGGGTTGGGTGCGCGAGCTCAAGGCGGTGGACAACCAGCAGGTCAAGGCCGGCGATTTATTGCTGAGCATCGACCGCGAACGTTTCGAGGCCGCGCTGGAGAAAGCCCGGGCGGTGGTCCAGACCCGGCAGCAGCAACTGAGTTTGCGTGAACACGAAGCCAGTCGACGCGCCGCTCTGGGGCCCCAGGCTATCAGCGCCGAGTTGCGGGAAAACGCCCAGATCAACGCCGGCATCGCCCGGGGCGAACTGCGCGAGGCCCAGGCCGAGGCCAAGGTCGCCGAACTCAACCTGGCCCGCAGCCAGGTCCTGGCCCCACGGGGCGGCCATATCACCAACCTGCGCCTGGCCGAGGGCAACTACGTGAATGCCGGGCAACCGGTCATGGCGCTGATCGACGATTCAACGTTTTATGTGCAGGCCTATTTCGAAGAAACCAAACTGCCCAGGATCCGCGTGGGCGATCCGGTCAAGGTCTGGTTGATGAGCGCCGGTCATGCCCTGCAAGGCCACGTCGAAAGCATCAGCCGCGGCATTACCGACCGCAATACCAATCCCGATGCGCAGTTGCTGGCGGAGGTCGAGCCGACCTTCAATTGGGTGCGCCTGGCCCAGCGGATTCCGGTGCGGATCAAGCTGGACAAGGTGCCTGAAGGGGTAAACCTGAGCGCGGGGATGACGGCGAGCGTGCAGGTGCGTGAAGACTTGCAATAACTTTGTGGCGAGGGGATTTATCCCCGCTGGGGCGCGAAGCGGCCCCAATATCTCAAGACCTCTGAGGTGTGTCTGCCCGAGCGCAGGGGGCTGCTTCGCAGCCCAGCGGGGATAAATCCCCTCGCCACAGGTCATTCACTTTAGATAGTGGTAATCAGCCGACAGTAATCGCCGGCAGCGTCGGCAAGGTCACGGTCTGCTGCTTGCGTGGCGCGAGGATTTCCGCTTCGCCGTCCACCACCAGCTCATCGCGCTGATTGAACACGCGAGTGGCAATGCGTACGCGAAATTTCGGCAGTTTCTCAAGGATCTCCAAGCGCACGGTCAGGGTGTCGCCAATCTTCACCGGCTTCTGGAAGCTCATCTGCTGGCCGATATAGATGGTGCCCGGCCCAGGCAGCTCGCAGGCCACCGCCGCGCTGATCAGTGCACCGCTGAACATGCCATGGGCGATGCGCTCCTTGAACATGCTCGCCGCAGCGAATTCGGCATCCAGGTGCACCGGGTTGTGATCGCCCGACATGGCGGCGAACAGCTGGATGTCGCGCTCTTCGACGGTCTTGCTGTAGCTGGCGGTCTGACCGACTTCGAGGGCTTCGTAGGGGATGTTGGTAACCTGGGTCATCTATCAAATCCTGTGACGAGTAAAGGAAAACGCTGCAAACCTATTCGCTGCGTGGCGGTCGCTTGTGACTCAGGGCCTGGGCAATCCAGGCCAGCACGTCGGCCGTCACTTCATCGCGGTTGGTTTCATTGAACAGTTCGTGCCGGGCTTGCGGGTAAATCGTCAATTGCAAGTGCTGGCTGCCGGCGCCGCGCAGGGCGTCGGCCAGATCCTTGAGACGTTTGCCTTCACTCACCGGATCACATTCACCGCCGATCACCAGCAGGGGCAGGCCCGGATCGATCTGGGCGAGATTGGACGCTTTGCTGATCTGCTGCAACCCGCCGAGCAGGTCGACCCACAACTGATTGGTGCAACGAAAGCCGCACAGCGGGTCGAGGCGGTACTTGTCGACCTCGGCCGGGTCGCGGCTGAGCCAGTCGAAGGGGGTACGCGTGGGTTTGAATTTTTTATTGAAACTGCCGAAGGACAGCCACTCGATCAGGGCGCTGCGGCCCTTTGGGCCCTGGCGCTTGCGCTCGAAACAGGCGATCAGGCGCGCGGCACGATAGAGCGCCACGGGCTGGAAATTCGAGCCGCTGAGAATCGCCCCGTGCAGACTGGCGCTGTGATGTAACAGGTAACCCTGGGCGATGTAGCTGCCCATGCTGTGACCCAGCAACACGATGGGAACATCGGGGTGTTGCTGGCCGATGTGTTGATTGAGGCTGGCCAGGTCGCCGACCACCTTGGCCCAGCCATCCTCGTCGGCAAAATGGCCGAGCGTCGCTGCTTCGCCGGTTTTGCCATGGCCGCGCAGGTCCGGCGCGTAGACACCGTAGCCTGCATCGCACAGCGCCCGGGCCAGACGCGCGTAGCGGCCGCTGTGTTCGGCCATGCCGTGGGCCAGCATGATCACCGCTTCAGGGGCGGTTTCAGGCAGCCACTGATTGACGAACAGGCGGGTGTGGTCGGTGGCGGTGAGCATGAACGTTTGGTGGATCATGGTCATTCCTTTACTCACGGGCATACACAAGGGCAAACACAGCGTCGCTGCATTGTATAGCGCATCCGTTGCGTCTCGCCTGATCAAGTCACGTTACGTTAGTCGTGGCAGGTAGATTCACACAATCTATGAAGCAGGTTGCCATATTTGCCTGATTGGCCATAGCTGCTAGTGTCCCAAGAGCACCGCCTGTGCAAGAGCCACAGAAGCGGCCCGGACACGTTCAGGTAAAGAGGATAAAAACAATGCAGCCTGATTTCTGGAATGACAAACGCCCGGCCGGCGTGCCCCTGGACATTGACGTGGGGGCCTACAAATCGGTGATCGAGGTGTTCGAGCGTTCCTGCAAGAAATTCGCCGACCGTCCGGCGTTCAGCAACATGGGGGTTACCCTGACCTATGCCGAACTCGAGCGCTACAGCGCTGCCTTCGCCGGTTACCTGCAAGCCCATACCGACCTGGCGCCTGGCGATCGTATCGCGGTGCAGATGCCCAATGTCCTGCAATACCCCATCGCCGTGTTCGGTGCCTTGCGCGCCGGGCTGATCGTGGTCAACACCAACCCGTTGTACACCCCGCGGGAAATGCGCCACCAGTTCAAGGACTCCGGCGCCCGGGCACTGGTGTACATGAACCTGTTCGGACAGAAAGTCCAGGAGGTGCTGCCTGACACCGATCTGCAGTATCTCATCGAGGCGAAGATGGGCGACCTGATGCCCACTGCCAAGGGCTGGCTGGTCAATACGCTGGTGAGCAAGGTCAAGAAGATGGTCCCTGACTATTCGCTGCCCCAGGCCGTTTCCTTCAAGAGCACGTTGCGCCTGGGGCGGGGCCATGGCATCAAACCGCTGAAAGTCAGCCTCGAGGACATCGCGGTGCTGCAATACACCGGCGGCACCACCGGCCTTGCCAAGGGGGCGATGCTGACCCATGGCAACCTGGTAGCGAACATGCAGCAGGCCCGGGCATGCCTGGGCCAGTTCGGCGACGACGGCCAACCGTTGCTGCGCGAAGGCCAGGAGGTGATGATCGCGCCGCTGCCGCTGTACCACATCTATGCCTTCACGGCGAATTGCATGTGCATGATGGTCACCGGTAACCACAACGTGCTGATCACCAACCCGCGGGACATCGGTGGCTTTATCAAGGAGCTGAAGAACTGGCGTTTTTCGGCGCTGCTGGGGCTCAACACGCTGTTCGTGGCGTTGATGGACCATCCGGATTTCAAGACCCTGGATTTCTCCAGCCTCAAGCTCACCAACTCCGGTGGCACTGCGCTGGTCAAGGCCACGGCCGAGCGTTGGGAACAGCTCACCGGCTGCCGTATCACCGAAGGCTATGGCCTGACCGAAACCTCGCCGGTGGCCTGCACCAACCCCTACGGCACCAAGTCCCGGCTGGGCACGGTGGGGCTGCCGGTGCCGGGCACGCTCATGAAAGTGGTCAGCGACGACGGCGCCGAACAGCCACTGGGCGAGCGCGGTGAGTTGTGCATCAAGGGCCCGCAAATCATGAAAGGCTACTGGAACAAACCCGAAGCCACCGCCGAGGTGCTGGACAGCGAAGGCTGGTTCAAATCCGGTGACATCGCGGTGATCGACCCGGACGGTTTCGTGCGCATCGTCGATCGCAAGAAAGACATGATCATCGTCTCGGGTTTCAACGTATACCCCAACGAAATCGAAGACGTGGTAATGGCCCATCCGAAAGTTGCCAACTGCGCGGTGATCGGTGTGCCGGACGAACGTTCGGGGGAGGCGGTGAAACTGTTCGTGGTGCCACGCGAAACGGGCGTCAGCCTTGAGGAGCTCAAGGCTTACTGCAAGGAGAACTTCACCGGCTACAAGATACCCAAGCACATCGTGCTGCGAGAGTCGTTGCCGATGACGCCAGTGGGCAAGATATTGCGGCGGGAGTTGCGGGATATCGCCTGAGGCCGGCCATCCTTTGGAATAAACCCTGTGGGAGCGAGCCTGCTCGCGATGGCGGTGTATCAGTGACAGAGATGTCGACTGAGGCGCCGCCATCGCGAGCAGGCTCGCTCCCACGGTTTTTATGTATTCGCAGTGATTAACCAGTGCTTAGTATTTTTACTCTAAAAATGACCACTGCATATTCTTGAGTCATATTTATGACTATAGGGGCCACTTTTGGCTCTAGGCGACCCTTGGCAAAGCTGCTACTCTCGGCGCGCTTTTGTGACTTCTCGGCGTTGAATTAGGCCAGATTCACCAATAAACACACACCAATAATAATCGCATCAAATGCGGTGAGAATTCGCGTTGCTGAGGAGTGGGCTTCCATGATCGAAGACTTTTGGAAGGATAAGTACCCAGCTGGGATTGCTGCCGACATCAATCCAGACGAGTATCCGAATATTCAGGCGGTGTTGAAGCAGTCCTGCCAACGCTTCGCCGACAAGCCGGCATTCAGCAACCTGGGCAAGACAATTACCTACGGGGAACTGTATGAATTGTCCGGTGCCTTTGCTGCGTATCTGCAACAGCATACCGACTTGCAGCCTGGCGATCGAATCGCCGTGCAACTGCCCAACGTTCTCCAGTACCCGGTTGCCGTGTTCGGTGCGATTCGCGCCGGCCTGATCGTGGTCAACACCAACCCGCTGTACACCGCGCGGGAAATGGAACACCAGTTCAATGACTCCGGCGCCAAGGCGCTGGTGTGCCTGGCGAACATGGCGCACCTGGCCGAGGCTGTGGTGCCCAAGACGGGCGTCAAGCATGTGATCGTCACCGAAGTTGCCGATTTGCTGCCGCCACTCAAGCGTCTGCTGATCAACAGCGTGATCAAGTACGTCAAGAAGATGGTCCCCGCTTATCACTTGCCCAAGGCCATCAAGTTCAACGATGTGCTGAGCAAGGGCCACGGCCAGCCAGTGACCGAAGCCAACCCCACCAGTGACGACGTGGCCGTGTTGCAGTACACCGGCGGCACCACTGGCGTGGCCAAGGGCGCGATGCTGACCCATCGCAACCTGGTGGCGAACATGTTGCAGTGCAAGGCGCTGATGGGGTCCAACCTCAACGAAGGTTGCGAGGTCCTGATCACGCCGCTGCCGCTGTATCACATCTACGCTTTCACCTTCCATTGCATGGCGATGATGCTGATCGGCAACCACAATATCCTGATCAGCAACCCGCGCGACCTCCCGGCGATGGTCAAGGAACTGTCGAAGTGGAAGTTCAGCGGTTTTGTCGGCCTCAACACGTTGTTCGTGGCCCTGTGCAACAACGAAGCCTTCCGCAACCTGGATTTCTCGGCAATGAAGGTGACGTTGTCCGGTGGCATGGCCCTGCAACTGGCGGCGGCCGAGCGCTGGAAAGAGGTTACCGGCTGCCCGATCTGCGAAGGTTATGGCATGACCGAAACCAGCCCGGTCGCCACGGTCAATCCGATCCAGAAAATCCAGATTGGCACCATCGGCATTCCGGTGCCGTCGACGCTGTGCAAGATTATCAATGACGCTGGCGAAGAACTGCCATTGGGCGAAATCGGTGAACTGTGTGTGAAAGGTCCACAGGTCATGAAGGGCTACTGGCAGCGCCAGGACGCCACCGACGAGATCCTCGACAGCGAAGGCTGGCTCAAGACCGGCGATATCGCGCTGATCCAGCCGGACGGCTACATGCGCATCGTCGATCGCAAGAAAGACATGATCCTGATCTCCGGTTTCAACGTATACCCCAACGAGCTGGAAGACGTGCTGGCGACCCTGCCGGGCGTCCTGCAGTGCGCGGCCATCGGTGTACCGGACGAAAAATCCGGCGAGGCAATCAAGATTTTCATTGTGCCCCGCCCGGGTGTCACGCTGACCAAAGAGCAGGTGATGGAACACATGCGCGCCAACGTCACGGGCTACAAAGTGCCCAAGGCGGTGGAATTCCGCGACGCGCTGCCAACCACCAACGTGGGCAAGATCCTGCGACGCGAGTTACGTGATGAAGAACTGAAGAAGTTGGGTCTGAAGAAGTAAAACCGCTGCCAACAAAAAGCCCCGCCAGTGCGGGGCTTTTTGTTTGGGATTGCCCTGGCAGGCCCCAAAAATCTGTGGCGAGGGGATTTATCCCCGCTGGGTTGCGCAGCAACCCCCTGCCTCTTGTATGACAGATTGGTGTGGCTCATGAAAGCGTGGGGCTGCTTCACAGCCCAGCGGGGATAAATCCCCTCGCCACAGGAAGCCCGGCAGCCATACGGATTGGTTACAACCGAAACTGGGCAAAATCCAGGTTGGTGCCACCCGGGCGCATGTCCTGCAGGTACGAATCCTTGTCGGCGCTCAGCTCCAGGCTCAGGGCCGCCTTGCGCTTGCCCTGGTTGCGTACTTCCAGGCCTTCCATTTTTTCGCGCAGGAACACGGTCGGTACCTTCAGGTGCAGCAGCTCATCGGTGGCCGGCGTGTGCAGCAGCAGGTGGATCCATTCGTACTGACCGATGGCCAGGCGTGCCACCGGGATATCGAACCAGAAGATGTTGCGGTTGCGGTTCAATTCGCTGAAGTGGCAGTTATTGACGCCCAGTACGGCGCCGCCCAGTTCCTGGTTTCTGCGGGCGATGGCCTGCTTTTTATCGAGTTTCATAACGTTCCTACGAGATTGGAGCTTCAGGTCGCAGCCTGAATACGTGGGGCATTCTCGGGGGTGGATCGGCAAACATAAAGCTCAACCTGCATCTGACGATGAAATGCGCTGCTGAAAAAATGAAACTCCCCGCAAACGGCCTCGGTCAACCCTTATGTAATGACTTTTCGTACAGTTGTTCACAGGAGAGACATCATGGGTAGCACGAGCGATAAAGTGAAGGGCGTTGCCAACGAAGCCGTCGGCAACATCAAGCAAGGCGTCGGCAAGGCCACCGACAATGACCGCATGCGCGCTGAGGGCGTGGTTCAGGAGAAAAAAGGTGAGGTTCAGCAAAACGTGGGCAAGGCCAAGGACGCAGTCAAGAAAGGCGTTGACGAGGCATAACCGGCCTGTTGAATAACCGATTGGAACGGCCATCCGCGGGTGGCCGTTGTCATGTCTGCTCGAACTTGCACCGGGGAAATTGTTCCAAAGTCGCCAAACAGGTTACTTTTGTCTTGGATAGCAACCCCGAGAGTCGCCAGGCGACCTTCCTTTTTTGCGGCGAAAGGAGACGCACATGATGTTCCCGGCCTTGAAAGGCTTGCCCTTGCATCGTGTGATGATGCGCACCGTGACCGAGTTTCTCGACGACGAGATGTCGACCTACGCCTCGGCATTGGCCTACCAGATGCTGTTTTCGCTGTTCCCCTTCATTCTGTTCCTGATCGCACTGATCGGTTTCCTGCATTTGCCGGACTTCTTCTCCTGGCTGCGCCTGCAATCGGAGCTGGTGTTGCCACCCCAGGCCCTGGAGCAGGTCAACCCGGTGATCGACCAGCTTCAGCAATCCAAGGGGGGGTTGTTGTCGGTGGGTATCGTCATTGCGTTGTGGACTGCCTCGGCCGGTGTCCGGTTGATGATGAGTGCGATGAACGCCGCCTACGATGTGGTAGAGGGCCGTCCGATCTGGAAGCGCTTCCCGCTGTCGATTTTCTACACCATCGGCATCGCCGGCATGTTGTTGGCCGCCGCGGCGCTGATGGTGCTCGGGCCGCAGGTGATGGGCTGGATCGCGGCCCAGGTCGGGCTGGAGGAGTTCATCGTCACACTCTGGACCATCGTGCGCTGGCCGGTGATCGTGTTTTTGCTGATGGTGGCTGTGGCGTTGATCTATTACGTGATGCCTGACGTCAAACAGGAGTTTCGCTTTATTACACCGGGGTCGGTGCTGGCGGTGGTGGTGTGGATCATCGCGTCCCTGGGCTTTGCGTTTTACGTCAAGACCTTCGCCAACTACAACGCCATGTATGGCAGTATCGGCGCGATCATCGTGCTGTTGCTGTACTTCTACATTTCTTCGGCGGTGCTGTTGCTCGGTGCGGAGATGAACGCGGTGATCGAGCACATGTCCGCCGAGGGCAAGGACCGTGGTGAAAAGAGCCCGGGCGAGCACGAAAAACAGCATGTGTCGGGCCTGGGCCGTGACCATTCCATTCCTCACCCCCACACTGACGAAACCTGACCATGATTCGTGAAATCCTGAAAATGGGCGACGAACGCCTACTGCGTATTGCCCCGCCGGTGCCGCCGGAAATGTTCGACAGCCCAGAGTTGTGGCAGTTGATCGACGACATGTTCCAGACCATGGAAAGTGTGGGCGGCGTCGGCCTGGCCGCGCCGCAGATCGGTGTCGACCTGCAACTGGTGATCTTTGGCTTCGAGCACAGCGAGCGTTACCCGGACGCCGAGGCGGTGCCCCAGACGATCCTGATCAACCCGCTGATTACGCCGTTGGGCCCACTGATGGAGGAGGGGTTCGAGGGCTGCTTGTCGGTGCCGGGCCTGCGCGGTGCGGTCGATCGCTATCAACACATTCGCTACGAAGGCTTTGACCCCAAAGGCGAAGCCATTGTGCGCACGGCCTCGGGCTTTCATGCGCGGGTAGTGCAGCATGAGTGCGACCACCTGATCGGGCGGCTGTACCCCTCGCGCATCACCGATTTCAGTAAGTTCGGCTTTACCGAGGTCATGTTTCCGGACCTGGACCCGGCGGCGGACGACTAGCCTACGCAAACCCTCTGTGGGAGCGAGCCTGCTCGCGATAGCGGTGAGTCAGCTATGAAGCTGTTGACTGACACGCCGCTATCGCGAGCAGGCTCGCTCCCACATTGGATTGTGATGCGCTTCAGGAGAGTGTTTTAGGCTCCATCCCCATCGCAATCATCGGCTTGCTGCGCGCATAGCGACTCAGGCGCTCGGCCATCGCATAAGGCAGCACGGGGTCGAAGCTGAACCCCAGCCGCTCATAAAAGCCGCGCAAATCAGGATGGCAGAACAACCAGACCGGTCCTTCCACGCCTTTCACCGCTTCGTCGATCAAGCGCGCCGCGATCCCCTGCATGCGATACGTCGGGTCGACAAACAACCCCGTCAGCCAATGCCCACCCGACACCGCTCGCAAGCACAGGGCCGCGATGATTTCATCCTGCCGCGCCACCCACAACTGCGCTTCACGCACCGCTTTCATTGAAGATTGGTGGGCGCGATAAAACTTGTTCATCAGCGGCCACAAGGGTTCGTCGAGCCGCGTGTAGTGGATCTGGGACATGGCAAAGTCAGGGGGCGGTGAAGGGGAGGGTGATTATAAAAGAACATGTCTGCGGCGATAGGTGTATACCTGACTTCACATCCCGTATGAGTGGAGTACGTATCATGGCCAAAGGCATGGATTCAAAAAAAGCGGCAAAGAAAAAACCGGCGAAGACCGCCGATGAAAAGCGCGCCGACAAAAAGGCCAAGAAGGTGAATCTGTTCGGTCATTGAATCGACGCCAGCGGGCGACGGGCCAGGGATGCATCCCGGCCATCGGCCCGCTGACCCCAGCAGCCTATCAAAGCGAGGCGAGGAACATGTCCGTAGCCGGGTCTTTGCCGGAAGTGCGACTTTCCTGGTCCTTCTCGACCTGCGCCATCGCCGTCTTGTCCTGCATGCGCTGGGCAATCTCCTGACTGACCGCCAATTGCTTCTCGGGCGGCATCGCCTCGAACTCCTCCTGGGTGATGCCCATCTCTTCAAGAATGCTGTCGCGCAGACGCTCTTCAGGCGTCTTGCTCATGTAGTCCTTGAATGCGTCCAGAGCAGAGCTGCCCTGTGTCTTGGCCTCATCGGAGGCTGATGAAGCAACGGTCTGCAACTGAACCCGGGTCTTGGCAAACGCTTCATCAACCTTGTCGCTGATGGCGGTGGCGGCATTGACCTGCTGTGTGGCTTGTCGCGCGATCGAAGCCTGCACCTGCGTGCTGCCCTGGCTGGCCTGAGCCTGGACGTTATCGCGCAATGCCTGCAGCGCGGCGCTTTGCAGGCCGCTGGCGGCTTCTGCGGTGGGATCCTCGCCCGGACGCTTGGGCAGCAAAATCATCGTTTGCTGTTGTGCACTGACCAACATGATGGATACCTGCGGTTATGGCTGAGCCATGTGCAGGAGCAAATCCCATGCCGCCGTCGCGAGCCCTGGATCCAAAGGCCTGTGTAGCGTATGCCGGCGATCATGGCGGCCAATCCTTGCCGTCGGACGGCATGGATCGACCGCACATGACCGTCGGGCTCAGGTGCTTTCGCGAACCTTGAGTTCAAATCCCATGTCCACCACCGGCTGAGCGATGCGGTTGCCGGCCATCAACGTGAGCATCTGTTCGGCGGCGCGCTGGCCGATGGCTTCCCGTGGCGTGCTGATGCTGCTCAGGCGCGGCACCATGTGGGCCGAGGCGGGCAAATCGTTGAAGCCCAGGACCGCAACCTGTTCGGGAATCTTGATGCCACAGCGCAGGGCTTCGAACAGCGCGCCGTGGGCCAGGTCGTCGTTGCCGAAGAAGATTGCATCGACGTCCGGATGGCTGGCGAGTAACTGCAGGAACAGTTCGCCGCCCAGGCCCACCGAGGATGGCCGTGGGGTCAGCAGTTCCAGATCCGGGTCGTACAGGCCGGCTTTCTGCAAAGCACGGCGAAAACCTTCGCCACGCAGCAACGTGCGCTGGTCCAGTTGTGCGCCGACATAGGCCAGGCGCTTGCGACCCCGGGAGATCAAGTGCTCGGCCGCCGTCTCGCCGGCCTTGAGTTGCGAAAAGCCGACGCAGTTAAGGCCCGCACCGGGGTCCAGTTCCATCATGTACACGCAGGGAATGTTGCTGGCCTCGATCATGCGCCGGGCGCTTTCGGTACGGTCGAAGCCGGTCAGCAACAGACCGCGTGGCTGATAGGCCATGTAGTTGCGCAGCAGGTCTTCTTCTTCGTCCCGGGAATAGTGATAGTTGCCGATCACCACTTCGAAGCCCTTGGGCCTGAGCACACGATGAATGGCTTCCAGGGTGTCGATGAACAACAGGTTGGACAACGACGGCACCAGCACCACCACCGAATGGCTCTGGGCCGAAGCCAGGGCGCGGGCGGCGGGGTTGACCACGTAGTTCAGGTCGCGGGCGGCCTGGCGGACTTTTTCCACCAGGCTTTCGGCAACGGTGCTGACGCCGCGCAGGGCACGGGAGGCGGTGATAGGACTGACACCGGCCAGGCGTGCGACTTCGTTGAGCGTGGGGCGACCGGTGGTGCGGGTATTCTTATCGTTTTTAGTGACGGTCATCAGGGCGGCTTGCCAAACAAAAATCAAGGCACTAAGGTAGCGCTGTCTCGACGCGGCTGCAAATGCGTGAGCGGGGTTTGCCTGAGCCCTGACCGTTAGCGTTGTGAACGAACATGCTGCAACCACAAAAATGACAAGAAGGCGTCGGCAACTTCTGCTTTTGCTCTGGTGTCACAACTTGCAAAGGTAGCGCTGTCTGCGCGCTGAGGTGTTACATGAATAATCCCATCACCGCCCTGGTCATCATGGGCGTTGCCGGTTGCGGCAAGACTTGCGTCAGCCAGGCCCTGTGCCAGTTGAGCGGCGCCACCGCCATTGAAGGCGACACTTTCCACCCTGCGGCCAACATCCAGAAGATGAGCGCCGGTATCCCCTTGAACGACGACGACCGTGCCGGCTGGCTTGACAGCCTGTGCGACGAGTTGCGCCGTGTCGATGCGATGGGCGAGCGTCCGGTGCTGACCTGTTCGGCCCTCAAGCACAGTTATCGCGAGCGTCTGCGCAGTGCCTTGCCGGGCCTGGGCTTCGTATTTCTTGAGTTGACCCCTGAAGTGGCCGCCGACCGCGTGTCCCATCGTCCGGGGCATTTCATGCCGTCGACCCTGATCGACAGCCAGTTTGCCACCCTTCAATCCCCTGTTGGCGAGCCCCTGACCCTGGCTCTGGATGCATCCAGCCACAGCGTCGATGAACTGGCTCATCAGGCTTATGTCTGGTGGGTGGATCACGGTTTGAAGCTGGCCAGTTGAGTTGCAAAAATTTTGCGTCAGAAAGATAGCGCTGTCCCGACGGCTTACAAATAACCGCTTCAATAACAACAACAAATCAGGAGACACCTCCCATGTTCGGCATGTCCCACGAGACGTTTCTGCTGCTTGATGCAGTGGTTACGGTGATCGGACTTATCGTCCTTATCACCAAGTTCAAACTCCACCCGTTCATTGCACTGACCATCGCGGCCGCTTTTCTGGGCCTGACCTCGGGCATGCCGATCGGCACCATCATCAAGGCGTTCCAGGACGGCTTCGGTGGCGTGCTGGGCTTTGTCGGCATCATTCTGGCGTTGGGTACGATGCTCGGTAAAATGATGGCCGAATCGGGCGGGGCCGATCAGATCGCCCAAACCCTGATCCGCGCCTTCGGCAAGGATAAAGTGCAGTGGGCCATGATGTTCGCCGCCTTCCTGGTGGGCATTCCGCTGTTCTTCGAAATCGGTTTCGTGCTGCTGATCCCGCTGGTGTTCATCGTGGCGCGTCGCACCGGTGTCTCGATCATCAAGATCGGTATCCCGCTGCTGGCCGGTCTTTCCGCGGTCCACGGCCTGGTACCACCGCACCCGGGCCCGCTGCTGGCGATTGGCGTATTCGGTGCCGACATCGGTAAAACCATTCTCTATGGCCTGATCGTGGCGCTGCCGACGGCCATTATTGCCGGGCCGATTTTCGGTACATTCATTGCCAAGCATATCCCCGGCCATCCGAATCAGGAGCTGGTGGACCAACTGGCACGTGAGACCGATTCTGCCGATCTGCCGAGCTTCAACATCACGCTGATCACCGTGCTCTCGCCGGTGTTCCTGATGCTGCTCAAGACCTTTGCCGATGTGGTGTTGCCTGAAGGCAATTTCTTCCGCACGTTCATGGACCTGATCGGGCATCCGATTTCTGCACTTCTGTTGGCATTACTGCTGTCGCTGTACACCTTCGGCTACAAGCAGGGCATCGGTTCGAGCCAGATACTCAAGTGGCTGGACGCGAGTCTGGCACCGACTGCGGCAATCATTCTGATCATCGGTGCAGGCGGTGGCTTCAAGCAGATGCTGGTCACCAGCGGTGTGGGTGATGTGATCGGTCACATGGCGGTGAGTGCGCAGATTTCACCGATCCTGTTGGCCTGGCTGGTGGCGGCGGTGATTCGCATCGCCACAGGCTCGGCGACCGTGGCAACCATCACGGGTGCCGGGATCGTGGTGCCGGTGGTCGGGATGATTCCGGGTGTGAACCGTGAGCTGCTGGTCCTGGCGACCGGTGCCGGTTCGCTGATCCTGTCTCACGTCAACGATGCCGGTTTCTGGCTGGTCAAGCAGTACTTCAACATGACCGTGGCCGAAACCTTCAAGACCTGGACCGCGATGGAAACCATCCTGTCCGTGGTAGCGCTGATCTTCATCCTGTTGCTGTCGCTGGTGATCTAAGCGACGACGCATCACCCATTGTGGGAGCGAGCCTGCTCGCGATAGCGCACTGACCGTCAGCAACGAAGTCGACTGTCATGCCGCTATCGCGAGCAGGCTCGCTCCCACATTGGCTTCTGGTGATCTGAAGATCCAGAGTGGGAGCAAACTCCCACATCGATTTTGGTATCAGGCGTTCGGTTTGCTTACCAACCCATCCGCCCGGAACATCCCGCGAATGCCGCGAACGGCCTGGCGAATCCGGTCCTGGTTTTCGATCAGTGCAAAGCGCACGTGATCATCGCCATATTCACCGAACCCCACCCCCGGCGAGACGCAGACCTTGGCTTCGGCCAACAGTTTCTTGGCAAACTCCAGCGAACCCAAGTGTGCATAAGCCTCGGGGATCTTGGCCCAGACGTACATCGACGCCTTGGGGTTTTCCACCATCCAGCCCAGTTCATGCAGGCCCTTGACCAGCACATTGCGGCGCTGGCGGTACTGTTCGGCGATATCCCGCACGCACTGCTGATCGCCTTCAAGCGCGGCGATGGCCGCCACTTGCAGCGGTGTGAAGGTGCCGTAGTCGTGGTAGCTCTTGATCCGCGCCAGGGCGTTGACCAGTTCCGGGTTGCCCACCATGAAGCCGATACGCCAGCCAGCCATGTTGTAGCTTTTGGACAGGGTGAAGAATTCCACGGCAATGTCTTTTGCACCCGGCACCTGCATGATCGACGGGGCTTTCCAGCCGTCGTAGACGATGTCGGCGTAGGCCAGGTCGTGGATCACCAGCACGTCGTACTGTTTGGCCAAGGCGATGACCCGTTCGAAGAAATCCAGCTCCACGCATTGCGCGGTAGGGTTGGACGGAAAGCCCAGGATCATCATTTTCGGCTTGGGAATCGAGCCGCGAATGGCGCGCTCCAGCTCGTCGAAGAAATCCACCCCCGGCACCAGTGGCACCGAACGCACCTGGGCGCCGGCGATCACTGCGCCGTAGATGTGGATCGGATAACTGGGATTGGGCACCAGCACGGTGTCGCCCTGGTCCAGGGTCGCTAGCATCAGATGCGCCAGGCCTTCCTTGGAACCGATGGTGACGATGGCTTCGGTTTCCGGGTCGATGTCCACCTCGTAGCGGTCCTTGTACCAGCGCGAAATGGCGCGGCGCAGGCGCGGTATGCCTTTGGAGGTGGAGTAACCGTGGGTGTCTTCACGCTGGGCGACGGTGACCAGCTTTTCAACGATATGTGGAGGTGTGGCGCCGTCGGGGTTACCCATGCTCAAGTCAATGATGTCCTCGCCGCGCCGACGCGCAGCCATCTTCAGCTCGGCAGTGATATTGAATACATACGGGGGGAGTCGATCGATGCGCGCAAAGCGGCGCGGCGAACCTTGGTTGGCCATTATTGCCTCGAGATACGTGAGCGCCCGGAACCGTCCGAGCGACGTTGGCCACTGCGGTGGCCTGCGGCGCAAGATAAAGGGGCTGATGGCCAATTGTCCAGTAGCGGCGCGCAACTATTTTCGACGACACTGTCGATCCGCTCAGGGGACTTTCAGTAACACCTGCGCACTGCACGACTCGCCCTGTTCAAAAAACGAATGGACTGAATGATGGAATTTTCCAGCGGTTTCCTGCTGAGCCTTTCTTTGTGCCTGGACATTGGCGTGGCCAATATCGCGATGATTACCCTGGCCATGCAACGTGGCTATTTCCAGGGTTTCGCCCTGGGCCTGGGCACATGTGTGGGGGACCTGATCTACGCGGTCCTGGCCTTGGCCGGCATGACGGTGCTGCTGCAATACGAAACGGTGCGCTGGGTGCTGTGGATCGGCGGCTCGGTGGTGCTGCTGTATTTCGCAGCGAAGATGATTCATTCGGCGATCTATCACCATGCGGCGTTGGCCGAGGCTGGCGAGGTGCGGAGTCATTCATCCGGGCAGGAGTTTTTTCGCGGGATTTTCCTGGCGATGTCGTCGCCCAGTGCCATTCTCTGGTTCGCGGCGGTGGGCGGCACATTGATCGCTCGCTCGGGCGGCGGAACGATCCTCAGCTCGGCGCTGTTCCTGAGTGGATTTCTCTGTGCCGGACTTCTCTGGTGTGCAGGCCTGTGCCTGGCAGCAACCCAGGGCGGCAGGCTGCTGGGGGATAAACTGTTGCGCTATTGCTATTGGGCATCGGCCGCCATCTTCTGCTATTTCGCGGTGTACGTGATTGTTTCTGGCTACAACGAGTTTATCGGGAAAGTGGCGCCGGCCGTGGTGCCTGGACTCGGATAAGCGAAACGGGCCTGGCAATCTTCATCAGGCTTCTATACTGCAACACCCGACCTCACGTTTCTGGAGTGTTGACGCATGGAAAAGCACGAACCCGATAACGCAGCCGAACCACGCTTCGAACACGGACGTTTTCAGATAATCGCCGGTTTTGGTGGCTGTTTTACCCCGGACACCGCCGAGGATATCCCGCTGCTCTGGGAAAAGTTTTTGCCCTGGCTCGGTAAAGTGCCAGGGCAGAAAGATGAGGTCACCTATGGCGTGTGTTGCAACCCGGACGGGAAGGGTGGGTTTGAATACATTGCCGGCGTGGAAGTCAGCCGGCTCGATGACTTGCCTGAACAGTTGCGCTGGATCGAAATACAGCCTGCGCACTACGCAGTGTTCGAACACAAAGGCCCATTGAAAGCCCTGCCGCAGACGTTCCACTACATCTGGAAAGAGTGGCTGCCGCGATCCGGCCACACAGCTGCCGAGGCCCCGGAGTTCGAACGCTACAGCGAAGACTTCAACCCCAGGACCGGCGAAGGCTCTCTGGAAATCTGGATTCCTCTCAAACCGAGCTGATTGCCATCCTCTCGGCAATGCAAACCGGTGGGAGCGAGCCTGCTCGCGATAGCGGTGCCACATCCAACATTCATGCAAGCTGGCCCACCACAATCGCGAGCAGGCTCGCGCTCACAGACAGGTTATGTCCTGGTCAAAACACCAGCCCCATCCGCCGCTCATAACCGATGCGGCCCTTGTACGCTTCGCCACTGTCGACCCAGCCCAACCGGGTGTACAGGCCGATGGCCGAGACGTTGTCGGCGTCGACCGAAAGCTCCAGTCCCCTGATTTGCGGCCATGCCGCCTGAGCTGCGGCAGGAAGCGCTTGCAGGCAGGCCTTGCCGTAACCCTTGCCCTGGGCCCGATAATCGACTTGCAGGGCGTGCAGGGTGGCGCTGTGTTCGTTGGCCCAGGCGGGCAGTACTGGCGGGCGCTTGAGTAACAGGAACGCCACTGGCACCTCGCCAGCCAGCAACGCAAACCCTTTGACGCCAGGGCCGGGCCTGGACAGCAGCGTGTGCAGTGCGCCGTGGATATCGCCGGCGAACTTGATCTGTTCGGGGTGGATTTCGATGGCTTCGACCTGCGTGCGCTGCAGCTCGGTGAGGTCTTCGTAGGGTACGAGCTGAGCGGTCACAAAAGCATCCGTTGTTTGCCGACAGAATGGGCCTGGGATTCTAGCGAATTTTTTTCTTTGAATTATTTTTGTTTGGGTTGTCGATTCGCAGTTTCTCTAAACGACAAAGGGTGTCTTCAACAAAAACCTGCGGAGAATCACCATGAATACCCAAGCCACCGAAACCGAAATCAAGGCCTTGATCGAGACTTATCGCCAGGCTGTCATGGAAAAAAATGTTGAAAAAGTCATGGCGCTCTATGACGACAACATCGTTTCGTTCGATGCCATCCAGGCCCTGCAATTCAAGGGCAAAGTCGCTTACCGGGCCCATTGGCAGGCGTGCATGGAGATGTGCCCTGGACCGCACAAGTTCGACTTCCATCAGATCGAGATTACCGCAGCTGACACGATCGCCTTCGCTCACTGGCTGGCCTATTGCGGCGGCACCAACGACAAAGGTGAAGAGCAGGCTTGCTGGATGCGCACGACCGCCTGCTATCAACGGGTGGCCGGGCAATGGAAGATTGTCCACGAACACTGGTCCGCGCCGTTTGATCCGATGGCCGGTACGGTGATGTTCGACCTGCAGCCCTGATCGTCGGTTTCTTCGCTGAGCGCTTTTCTGCGGTCCATAGTTGATCAGTTCGATCACGGAGCTTTCCATGAAGTACTTATGCCTGGTCTATAGCAACGAGCATGCGCTGCACAACTCACCCGACAGCCCGCAGGACGCTGAATGCATGGCCTACGCCGAGTCGATCCAGGGCAGCGGTCGTATGATTGCCGCCGAGGCCCTGGAGTCGGTGCAGACCGCTACCACGGTGCGCATGCGCGCCGGCAAGTTGTCGATCACGGACGGTCCATTTGCCGAGACCAAGGAGCAACTGGCGGGCTTCTACCTGATCGACGCCAAGGACCTGAACGAAGCCCTCCAGGTCGCCGGCAACATTCCGGCGGCCCGGGTCGGCTGCGTCGAGGTCCGACCGGTACGCCAACTGAGTCCCTGAACAACAATCACAAACTGGATTTCATTCATGAACCTCAAACCTGCCGCGTTCGAGTTATCCATCAGCCGAGTGATCGACGCCTCGCGCCAGAAGATTTTCCGCGCCTGGACCGAGCCGGCGCTGCTTGTCCAATGGTGGGGACCCCACGGCATGACTACGCCGGAGTGCGAAATGGAGCTGTGGGTCGGTGGTCAGTTTCGCACCCTGATGCGTGCCCCGGACGGCAGTGAATATCCGACCATGGGCGTGTTCCTGGAAATCGTTGCCCCGCAGCGGTTGGTCTTCACCGATGCGTTTGTGCCCGGCTGGATCCCCTCCGGCAAAGCCTTCATGACCGGCGAAGTGTTGCTTGAGGAAGTGGGCGATAAAACCCGTTACACCGCCCGCGCCCTGCACTGGAACGAAGAAGACCGCCAGGCCCACGAAGCCATGGGCTTTCATGACGGCTGGGGCCAGAGCCTTGACCGGCTCGAAGCGCTGGTGACCCAGGGCATGCCCGACTGATGTCGGCCGAAGAAGTCAGTGCACGGGTCGAGCAGGTTTATCGGCAAGACTCGCGGCGCATCCTGGCGACGCTGATTCGCCTGCTGGGGGATTTCGACCTTGCTGAAGAGGCCTTGCACGAGGCCTTCTTCATCGCGGTCGAGCGCTGGCAGCGCGACGGTGTGCCGGACAATCCTCGGGCCTGGCTGGTGTCGGCCGGGCGCTTCAAGGCCATCGACAGTTTGCGCCGGCGCGCTCGCTTCGCGGCGAGCCGGCCGATGCTGATTGCCCAGCTCGAAGAACTGGAGCAGAGCGACTGGAGTGATGAGGACGTGGAAGACGATCGCCTGCGGCTGATCTTCACCTGTTGCCACCCGGCCCTGGCCGCTGATGCCCAGGTGCCGCTGACGTTGCGGGAAGTGTGCGACCTGACCACCGAAGAGATCGCCCGGGCTTTTCTCGCCGCCCCGGCGGCCATCGCCCAGCGCATCGTGCGGGCCAAGGCAAAAATTCGCGATGCGAAGATCCCCTATCAGGTACCGTCCCGCTCGGAACTGCCCGAGCGGCTGGACAGTGTGTTGCGAGTGATCTACCTGGTATTCAACGAAGGCTATTCGGCCTCGATGGGGGCTGAGGTGACGCGTGAAGATTTGACCCGCGAAGCCATCCGCCTGGCCCGCCTGTTGATGGAGCTGTTGCCTGAAGCCGAAGTCATGGGGCTGTTGGCGTTGATGCTGCTGCACGAGTCGCGGCGGCGAGCGCGAACCTCTCCCAGCGGTGAACTGATCCTGCTGGATGAGCAGGACCGGTCCTTGTGGGACGCCGACATGATCGCCGAAGGCTGCGCCCTGGTGGAAGCCGCGCTCAATACCCGAAGGTTCGGGCCTTATTGCCTGCAAGCTGCGATTGCGGCAGTGCATGCCGAAGCCCCCACGGCGCAGGAGACCGACTGGCCGCAGATCGTCGGCCTCTATGATGTGTTGCTGCGTGCGGTGCCTTCGCCGGTGATCGAACTCAACCGCGCCGCGGCCCTGGCCAAACGCGATGGACCGCAAGCGGGCTTGCAGCGGATCGACGCGATTCTGGACCGGGGCGAGTTGCTCGATTATCACCTGGCCCACTCGGCGCGGGCAGAACTCTGTCGGCAGTTGGGACGCGTGGAGGAGGCGAGGGCGGCATATCGACGCGCGCTTGAATTGACTCAGCAATTGCCGGAGAGGCGGTTTATCGAGGGGAGGCTTGCGGGGTTGCAGTGATGACCACAAACGATGAAATTTCCTGTGGGAGCGGGCGTTGTGGTGTGCATCGTATTTATGAACAGCCGAAATCACTGTGGGAGCGAGCCTGCTCGCGATAGCGTCATGTCAGTCACATTGCTGTTGGCTGAAACATCGCTATCGCGAGCAGGCTCGCTCCCACAGGGTTTTATGGCTTGGCTGACGGGCATAACCCGTCAGTCAACCAGCCTTGATCAGAACTCGTGATCAGCGCTGTCCGGGTTCAGGTCGCTGATGCCCAGTTTGCCCGCGGCCTGTTCGATCGCGCCGGTTTGCTTGACCAGTGCGGCAATGGCGTCGCGCACGACCTGGTTGCCAGCGGTGTTGCCCGCAGCGATCAGTTGGTCGTAGTGCTCACCCTTGTTGGCGTGATCGACCATGACCTGGATCTTGGCTTCGGTGTCGGCCAGGTCGGCCTTGAGGGCGTTGTCAGCGGCCGGGTCAGCCTTGGCCACCAGGGACGACAGGCTGGCGCCGGTCATCTTGGTGCCGTCGACGCGGGTGTATTCGCCCAGGTAAACGTTGCGCACGCCTTTGGCATCGTAGAAGTGCGAGTTGTGGGTGTTGTCGCTGAAGCAGTCCTGCTCGTCTTCTGGCGAGTTGGCTTCCAGGGACACCTTCATACGTTCGCCCGCCAGTTCGCCGAGGGACAGGCTGCCCATGCCGAACAGCATCTTGCGCAGGCCGGTTTCGGCAGGCTCGGCTTCCAGGGTGGCGCGGTAGTTGTCAGCCACGTTTGGCTTCCAGTTGCCGACCATTTCTTCCAGATCGCTGACCAGCAATTGGGTCACGGCCTTGAGGTAGGCGCGACGACGGTCGTTGTGACCGCCAGTAGCCCCGGCACCTTCCAGATAATCGGAAGCCGGACGCTTGCCGGCACCAGGGCCGGTGCCGTTGAGGTCCTGGCCCCACAGCAAAAATTCGATGGCGTGGTAGCCGGTGGCGACGTTGGCCTCGGAACCGCCCAGCTCGTTCAGGCTGGCGAGTTTCTCCGGGGTGATGTCTTTCACGTCGACCTTGTCTTCGCCTACCTGGACTTCGGTATTGGCGATGATATTGGCGGTGGCGCCCGGGTTACCCAATGCGTGCGCATAGGAGGTGTCGACGTAGTCGATCAGGCCTTCATCCAGCGGCCAGGCGTTCAATTGGCCTTCCCAGTCGTCGATGATGGTGTTGCCGAAGCGGAACACTTCGCTTTGCAGGTAAGGGACGCGCGCAGCGACCCAGGCGGCCTTGGCGGCGTTGAGGGTCTCGTCGTTCGGTTTGGCCAGGAACGCATCGATCGCGGTTTGCAGGGTTTTCGCGGTGGATTCGGCATCGCTGTAGACCGCATGGACGATGTCGGCGTAGTGCGCGACAACGGCCTTGGCAGCGGCTTCGTCGATTTTGCCGGCTGCGGCTGGGGCGGCGGTGCTGGCTGCAGGCGTGGGCGCTTGCGGCGCGGCGGCCTTGTCTTTGCCTTCGCCGCAACCGGCGAGGGAAATAGCGATGGCCAGCAAACTGGCGGTAGCCAGAGGCATACGAATCATGGCGAACATCCTGCTTCGGTGATGGATGGGACAGGCGCGAGGTGCGCAAAGCTGCGACATAATGCGAAAGATTTGCATTATGTGTAAAGGGTTGTAGCTGTAAATATTTCTTATTTGTGATGCGGCGCGGGCAGCCTTCCGTAGGCGCCGCCGAGCGAAGCGAGGCGGCGATCTCTGCCCAGACGCTTGAGTCTCAAGCGAACAAACCAAAGAGCGCAGGCTTCGCCAACTCCGGCAGAGGCATGACTACCCGAGGAGAAAGAATCAGATGATGGAGACTTTGCTGCGCTGCGCCTGCTTGAGATAGATGCCCAACTCCCGTGCCGGCAGCGGTTTGCTGTAGTAATACCCCTGACCTTCATGGCAGCCCTCGGAGATGATGTAGGCTTCCTGCTCGACCGTCTCAACCCCCTCGGCGATTACCTGCATCCCCAGGCTCTTGCCCAACTGGATGATGGCCCGGACGATGGTCGCGTCATCCTCGTCATCGAGCAGGTCCTGGACGAAGCTCTTGTCGATCTTGATCTTGTCCAGCGGCAGGCTCTTGAGATAACTCAGGGACGAATAACCGGTCCCGAAGTCATCAATGGCAATCAGCGCGCCGGAGCGGCGCAGGCTGAGCAAGTGCTGGGCGGCTGTCGTGATGTCTTCCATCAGGCCGGTTTCCGTGACCTCCAGCTCCAGGCTGCGCGGCGGCAGGCGGTACATCTGCAGCAAGTTGTTCACCACCCGCGGTAGTTCGGCATGGTGCAATTGTACGGTGGACAGGTTGACCGCCATGCGCAGGTCAACGAAGCCCTGGTCATGCCATTCGCGCAACTGTTTGCAAGCCTGATCCAGGACCCATTCACCGATGGCGATAATGGTGCCGTTCTGTTCGGCCAAGGGAATGAACAGGTCCGGCGGCACGAGGCCGTGTTCGGGGTGATGCCAGCGAATCAGCGCCTCGGTACCGACCACTCGCAGGTCGCGATAGCTGACCTGCGGCTGGTACACCAGGCTGAACTGCTCGAGGAGCAGAGCCTCGCGCAGGTCTTTTTCCAGCTCGCGACGGCGGCGCATTTCACTGTCGACGCTGGCGATGTAGAACTGGTAGCGATTGCGCGAGCGGGCCTTGGCCAGGGTCATGGTCTGCTCGGCTTTCTGCAACAACTTCTCGGTGCTGTCCCCGTCCTCGGGAAAGAGGGTGATGCCAATGGTCGCCCGTAGGCGGATTTGCTGATCATCGAGGATGAACGGCGCCTCCAGGTCATCGAGGATGCTCTGGGCCAACTCGGCGGCTTCGTAAGGTTGTTCGATATCGGCCTGGACCAGGGCGAACTGGTCGCCCCCCAGTCGCGCCAGCGCGCCAAGGCGTCCGCTGTGGGCTCGCAGCCTATCTGCCAGGGCCAGCAGCAACTGGTCACCGGTTTGATAGCTGAACTGTTCGTTGATGCCCTTGAAGTCATCCAGCCCCACACACAGTACGGCCACCCGGCGTTGCAAGCGCCCGGCATCCACCAGGATCTTGTCCAATTGCTGTTGAAGCTGCTGACGATTGGGCAGGCCGGTGAGGAAGTCATACTGGGCCATGCGCAGCAGGCTGTTTTCCGCCTCGTGGCGCAGGTGTGTATTGCGCTCGATGGAGGCGAGCAATTGGTTGGCGGTGTTGATCCAGAGCCCCAACTCATTTTGTTCGTGGCCGCGTAGCTGCGGGATCTTGTGTTCACTCGGCCGGTCGGGGTTGATTTCGGTCAGGTGTTCGATGATCCGCGACAGCGGTTTGGTCAGCAGCCAGTGATAGACCAGGTACAACACCAGGCCCATCGCCAGGGCTCGCAACATGCCCGATATAAAAATGATCACAGAGTTGACGATGAAACTCTGGCCGTAGGTGGCGGTGTCGAGAGTAATGCTCAGGTCACCGTAATATTCACTGTAAGGCCCGCGACCCACCAGTTGCGTGGTGAATGTGCGTTCCTTGCCAAGGATCAGGTCGGTCAGCCAGCGACTTCCAGAGTGCTGCAAAGGCCGGGTTTTTTCGGCGAGCATGGTCTCGTGAGGGTGACCGATAGAAGCCATGCGCACCGCTTGGTCCTGAAACAGCCCCTCGATCACTTGCATGCCCATCTCCCGGTCAAGGCTATAGACGGCCTGGGTCGAAGGGTCGCGGAACATATCAAGAATTCGTTGGGCATCGCTGGCGACGGCATGGTCGGTTTTGTAGGCATCGAAAACGATCTGGGCGCAGCTCAATACCACGCCGACGATCAATGCCGAAAGGAGCACGACCCGGAGCAACTTCACAGACAAGCTGTTCTTGAGTTCCAGCTTCAAAGAGGGGGTTCCTTGTTCCGTGCGAGTAGCGTCAAGTTGCCATGAGTATTGGCAATCCTGTGATGTCAGTCAAAGGGACAATCAAACACAAGGGTCTTCGCCTGAAACCTGGCCGTTATACGGTGTTTCCAGAGTTATTGCTCTACGACCATTGTGTCGGATGGAAGGGCCCGCAACTTGAGGCCTGGGTTTGATTTTTGTTGGATTTCAGACACGAGGTAGGGGGCCGGACAAGATTCCGGGGCTTTGTGCCAGCTAAAAAAAACCCGGCAAAGCGCCGGGTTCTTTTGTCTGGCATTACGGATCAAGCGGTGAAGGTCTTGCCTTCGAACTGCTCGGCCACAAACTTCCAGTTGACCAGGTTCCAGAACGCTTCGACGTACTTCGGACGAAGGTTGCGGTAGTCGATGTAGTAGGCGTGTTCCCAAACGTCGCAGGTCAGCAGCGGGGTGTCGCCGCTGGTCAGCGGGTTGCCGGCGCCGATGGTGCTGGCCAGGGCCAGGGAACCGTCAGCCTTTTTCACCAGCCAGCCCCAACCGGAACCGAAGGTGCCGACGGAAGTCTTGGTGAATTCTTCCTTGAACTTGTCGAACGAGCCGAACGCACTGTTGATGGCGTCGGCCAGCGCGCCGGTAGGTTGACCACCGGCGTTTGGCGCCAGGCAGTTCCAGTAGAAGGTGTGGTTCCAGACCTGAGCGGCGTTGTTGAAGATACCGCCCGAGGAAGTCTTGACGATTTCTTCCAGGGTCTTGCCTTCGAACTCGGTGCCAGGTACCAGGTTGTTCAGGTTCACGACGTAGGTGTTGTGGTGCTTGTCGTGGTGGAATTCCAGAGTCTCTTTGGAGATGTGCGGCTGCAGTGCATCGTGTGGATAAGGCAGCGGCGGCAATTCGAAAGCCATGGTGATTCTCCTAATCAGGTCAGTTGCGGTGAGCGCAAGGCCGATCACGGGCGGCCAGACTAGCGCCGGGGAGTTTGTACTCATTGCGGCGCAGGAGTCGGATCATAGCACCGGGGGAACGGCATAACCACGCAACAACTGTGTGGGATAGAGGTTCCAGAGCGGTTTGGAATAATCAGCCAGAGACGATCAACTGTATGGCCACGCTGAACATCATCGTTGCCACCAGCACATCCAGTATCCGCCAGGTACTCGGCCGGGCCAGCCACGGTGCCAGCCATGCCGCACCGATTGCCAGTGTGAAGAACCACAGCAACGAGGCACTGGCCGCTCCCACGACATAGGCGCCAGGCACGCTTTGCTGGGCCCCGAGGGAACCGATCAGCAACACGGTGTCGAGATAGACGTGGGGGTTGAGCAGGGTCACCGCCAACGCACTGAGCAGCACCGCCCGTAACGAGCGCACGACCTGTTTTTCATCTTGTTGCAGGCTTTGTTTCGAACAGGCCCGACGCAACGCCAGGCTGCCATACCAGAGCAGGAACCCGGCGCCGCCCCAGCGGGCTATTGAAAGCAGCAACGGGCTTTGGGCCAGCAGTGTCGCCAGGCCGAACACCCCGGCGGCCACCAGCAACGCATCGCAAGTTACACACAGGGCGGCGACCGGCAAGTGATGTTCGCGGCGCAGGCTTTGCGCCAGCACGAAGGCGTTCTGAGCGCCGATGGCCATGATCAGCCCGAGGGCCACCAGTAGTCCGTTCATGTAGCTTTGCCACATAAATTACTCCCCGAGTAGGTATGAATGCGGTGTCATTCTCTGGTGCAAAGCGGTATAAGAAAAACCAATATTGCTGATTGCTCATTAGGGAAACTGATGTTCGATTACAAATTGCTTTCCGCTCTGGCGGCGGTTGTCGAACAGGCCGGATTCGAGCGTGCCGCCCAAGTGCTGGGTTTGTCGCAGTCGGCGATTTCCCAGCGGATCAAACTGCTGGAGGCGCGGGTCGGCCAGCCGGTGCTGGTGCGCGTCACGCCGCCGGCACCGACCGAAATCGGTCGCCGCTTGCTCAACCATGTGCAGCAGGTGCGGCTGTTGGAGCGCGACCTGCAAAGCCTGGTGCCAGCGCTGGATGAGGAGGGGCTGCCTGAGCGCCTGCGGATCGCCTTGAATGCCGACAGCCTGGCCACTTGGTGGGCGGTGGCCGTTGGAGATTTCTGCGCCGAACATCATCTGTTGCTCGACTTGGTGGTGGAAGACCAGACCGTCGGCCTCAAACGCATGCGTGCTGGTGAGGTGGCGGCGTGCGTCTGCGCCAGTGAACGTCCGGTGGCTGGTGCCCGTAGTGTGTTGTTGGGGGCCATGCGCTACCGGGCGTTGGCCAGCCCGGCGTTCATCGCCAGGCATTTCCCCGATGGGGTGCGCGCCGATCAACTGGCGCGCACGCCGGCGCTGGTGTTCGGCCCGGATGATTTCCTGCAGCATCGCTACCTTGCTTCCCTGGGGGTCGAAGGCGGTTTCGAACATCATCTCTGCCCGTCGTCCGAAGGTTTCATTCGGCTCGCCGAAGCGGGGCTTGGCTGGGGACTGGTGCCTGAGTTGCAAATGCGTGAGCAACTGGAGCGGGGCGAGTTGGTGGAATTGCTGGCAGATAAACCGATTGATGTGCCGTTGTACTGGCATCATTGGCGCAATGGTGGGCAGTTACTGGGTTTGTTGACTGAACGATTGATCAAGGCGGCAAGCAGCAAGCTCCAAGCGGTAAGTTGAAAGCGATTGGCTTGAAGCTTGTAGCTTGAAGCTCGAATCTGATTTTAGGAGTCTTCATGAAAATTCTGGTTACCGGCGCAAGTGGCTTCATTGGCGGGCGCTTTGCGCGTTTCGCTCTGGAGCAGGGCCTGGATGTACGGGTCAACGGTCGCCGGGCCGAGAGCGTTGAGCACCTGGTGCGTCGCGGGGCGCAGTTCATTCAGGGGGATCTGAGTGACCCGTTGCTGGCTCGCGACCTGTGCCTTGATGTTGACAGCGTCGTGCATTGCGCCGGTTCCGTGGGGCTTTGGGGCCGCTATCAGGATTTTCACCAGGGCAACGTCCAGGTCACGGAAAATATTGTCGAGGCCTGCCTCAAGCAGAAGGTCCGGCGTCTGGTTCATCTGTCATCACCGTCTATTTACTTCGACGGCCGGGACCATCTGGACCTGACCGAAGAACAGGTGCCCAAACGCTTCAAACATCCCTACGCCGCCACCAAATACCTGGCTGAACAGAAAGTCTTCGGGGCCCAGGAGTTCGGTCTCGAAGTACTGGCTCTGCGCCCGCGCTTTGTCACCGGCGCCGGCGACATGAGCATTTTCCCCCGGCTGTTGAAAATGCAACGCAAGGGCCGCTTGGCCATTGTCGGCAACGGGTTGAACAAGGTGGATTTCACCAGCGTGCAGAATCTCAACGAAGCGCTGCTCAGCAGTCTTTTGGCCGGCGAATCGGCCCTTGGCAAGGCTTACAACATCAGCAACGGCACGCCGGTGCCGTTGTGGGATGTGGTCAATTATGTGATGCGACAGATGGAAGTCCCACAGGTCCGGCGTTATCGTTCCTACCGGCTGGCCTACAGCGTCGCCGCCCTGAATGAAGGTTTTTGCACGTTATGGCCGGGCCGTCCCGAACCGACGTTGTCGCGCCTGGGCATGCAGGTCATGAACAAGAATTTCACCCTGGACATCAGCCGGGCCCGGCATTATCTGGATTACGATCCACAGGTCAGCCTGTGGACCGCTCTTGATGAGTTCTGCGCCTGGTGGAAAGCCCAGGATGCCCGCTGATCGCCCCGTCATGAACCGAGTGCCAGGTTCGGGGTCAATCGGTGCGGCGGGCGAGGGGGTTATACTCGCTGCATCAAGCCAACACCGGTTTCCCAAAGGTTGAACCCAATGCCCATGCGTAACGATTCCAACGACGACTTCGATGATATACCGAGCTTGCGGATGCGGGCCGACATTCCCGATGACGATGACTTTCTGCCTGAGCGCGAACGCCCGCCCCACGTGCAAGCGCGCCCGGCACCCGTTGCGGCGGCCAAGGTCAAGGGGGCCAGTACCGGGCCACTGTGGGCACTGGTCGGTGCGCTGTTGTGTGCGCTTGCCTTCCTGGCGTGGTGGAGCTTCCAGCAGATTTCCTTGATGGAACAGCAGCTGGTGGCCACCCAGGAAAGTTTCGCCCGTATCAGTGAAGACGCGGCGGGGCGCTTGCAGGACATTTCCGGCAAGGTGGTAGCCGGTCAGTCCAATGTCATGAGCGACAGTGAAGCCTTGAAGTTGCAGATCAAACAGCTGGAAGGCAAGCTCCAGGAGCAGGGCAAGCAATTCGAAAGCAAGCTGCAGGAGCAGTACAAACAACAGATGGTCGCGTTCGGTCCGTCCGCCGACCTGGACAAGGAGCTGGCCCAGATCATTGCCCAGACCACTGAGCAGCAGAACGCCAGCACTCAGTTGCAAGCTTCCAACAAGGAACTCCAGGACCAGGTCAAGGCGCTGGCGGCTGAAGTTTCCGCCCTGAAAAACCAGGGCGAGGATGGTGCTCTCGATGCCCGGCTCAAGAGCATCGGTGCCGACATCACCGCCCTGAAACGCGCCACTTCCAATTCTGCCATCGAGCGTCTGGAGCAGGACGTGATCGTGCTCAAGAGCCAACAGGACAACGGGGGCAGCAACACCGCCGAGTTCGACGCCTTCCGCGGCCAGGTCACCCGCAATATCAACACGCTGCAAGCGCAGATCCGCAACCTGCAGCAGCAACTTGGCAGCCGAGCTCAGTGACGAGGCTGTAGTCGCGAGCGGTGGGTCAGTCAGTTTGCATCAATGGCTGATGTGCCACCGCCATCGCGAGCAGGCTCGCTCCCACATCGTGAGTCGTGCGCTTGCAAAGTGTTCAGCCGCTGCAAACCGGTGGGCTTGCCGATCCTTGCGCTGATCGGCAAGTGGGACCAGACAAATGCACAAAAAAAGGCCCGCATCGCTGCGGGCCTTTTGTTGAGTAACGGCGGCAATTCAGCCCGCCACCAACACCCGTATGGCCTCCAGGCGCAGCGCCGCCTTCTCAAGCATCGCCAGACCTTGCTCACGCTGTTGGCGCAGAGCCACCAGTTCGCTGTCGCGTACCGTCGGGTTGACCGCTTGCAGGGCGGTCAGGCGCGCCAGTTCTTCGTCGGTATCGGCTGCCAGGCGACGCTGGGCTTCGGCCACGCGTTCGGCGTGACGCGGGGCGATCTTCTCTTCACCGGCGTTGATCCGTGGCGAGAGCTGGTCACGCTGGGCCTGGATGAACTTGTTGGCGCTGGCCCGAGGCACGCTTTCCAACTGATCGTTCAAAGTCTCGAACGAGACTCGGGCGGCGAGGTCGTTGCCGTTGGCGTCCAGCAGGCAGCGCAGGGCGGCCGGCGGCAAGTAACGGCCCAGTTGCAGTGAGCGCGGGGCAACCACCTCACTGACATAGAGCAGTTCCAGCAACACGGTGCCGGGCTTGAGGGCCTTGTTCTTGATCAGCGCTACGGCGGTATTGCCCATGGAGCCGGACAGCACCAGGTCCATGCCGCCTTGCACCATCGGGTGCTCCCAGGTAATGAACTGCATGTCTTCGCGAGACAGCGCCTGGTTGCGGTCGTAGGTGATGGTCACGCCTTCGTCGTCGCCCAGCGGGAAGCTGGCGTCGAGCATTTTTTCGCTCGGCTTGAGGATCAGCGCGTTGTCCGAATGGTCCTCGCTGTCGATGCCGAACGCATCGAACAGGGTTTCCATGTAGATCGGCAGGGCGAACTGGTCGTCTTGTTCGAGAATGGCCTCTACCAAGGCATCGCCTTCACCCGCGCCGCCAGAGTTGAGCTCCAGCAGACGGTCGCGACCGGTGTGCAGCTCGGCCTCCAAGCGTTCGCGTTCGGTGCGGGCTTCGTCGATCAAGGCTTGCCACTGGCCGTCATCGGCTTCTTCCAGCAATGGCAGCAGGCGCGGGCCGAACTGATGCTGCAAGGCGTTGCCGGTCGGACAGGTATTGAGGAACGCGTTCAGGGCCTCGTGATACCACTGGAACAGCCGCGCTTGCGGGCTGGTTTCCAGGTACGGCGCATGCAGCTCGATGGTGTGCTTCTGGCCGATCCGGTCCAGACGGCCAATACGCTGTTCCAGCAGGTCCGGGTGCGAGGGCAGGTCGAACAGCACCAAATGGTGGGCGAACTGGAAGTTGCGGCCTTCGCTGCCGATTTCCGAGCAGATCAGCACCTGGGCGCCGAACTCTTCGTCGGCGAAATAAGCCGCCGCACGGTCGCGCTCCAGGATGTTCATGCCTTCATGGAACACCGTGGCCGGGATGCCGGAACGTACGCGCAGGGCATCTTCCAGGTCCATGGCGGTTTCGGCGTGGGCGCAGATCACCAGCACTTTGGTGCGCTTGAGCATCTTCAGGGTGTCGATCAGCCACTCGACCCGTGGGTCGAAACGCCACCAGCGCTGTTCTTCGTTGGCGTCCGGCTGAGCCTGGAAGCTGACTTCCGGGTACAGCTCGGCGTGATCACCCAACGGCAGCTCGAGGTATTCGTCCGGGCACGGCAGCGGGTAGGCGTGCAGTTTGCGCTCCGGGAAACCCTGTACGGCGGCGCGCGTATTGCGAAACAGCACGCGGCCGGTGCCGTGGCGGTCCAGCAGTTCGCGGACCAGGCGGGCGCTGGCTTCTACATCGCCATCATTGACGGCGGTCAGCAGCGCTTCGCCCTCGTTACCCAGGAAGCCGTGAATGGTCTTGTGCGCCTCGGGTGAGAGACGGCCCTTGTCCAGCAGCTCCTGCACGGCCTCGGCCACCGGGCGATAATTCTCGCTCTCGGCGCGGAAGGCCTTGAGGTCATGGAAGCGGTTCGGGTCCAGCAGGCGCAGGCGGGCGAAGTGGCTGTCCTGGCCCAGCTGTTCCGGGGTCGCGGTCAGCAGCAGTACGCCGGGAATCGTTTCGGCAAGCTGTTCGACCAGAGCGTAATGCGGGCTGACCTGATCTTCGTGCCAGACCAGGTGATGGGCTTCGTCGACCACCATCAGGTCCCAGCCGGCGGCAAACAGCGCGTCCTGGGCCTTCTCATCGTCCACCAGCCACTCCAGCGCCACCAGGGCCAGTTGGGTGTCTTCGAACGGGTTGCTGGCATCGCTTTCGATGAAGCGTTCTTCGTCGAACAAGGCGACCTGCAGGTTGAAACGCCGGCGCATTTCCACCAGCCACTGATGCTGAAGGTTTTCCGGTACCAGGATCAGCACGCGGCTGGCGCGGCCGGAGAGCAGTTGGCGGTGGATGATCAGGCCGGCTTCGATGGTCTTGCCCAGGCCCACTTCGTCTGCCAGCAATACCCGTGGCGCGATGCGGTCGGCCACTTCACGGGCGATGTGCAATTGGTGGGCGATGGGCTGGGCACGTACGCCACCCAGGCCCCAGAGCGGCGACTGCAACTGGCGGCTGGTGTGTTCCAGGGTGTGGTAGCGCAGGGAAAACCATGCCAGCGGGTCAATCTGGCCGGCGAACAGACGGTCACTGGCCAGGCGGAACTGGATAAAGTTCGACAGCTGGGTTTCCGGCAGAGTGACAACCTCGTTCTGCCCATTGAGGCCGTGGTAGACCAGCAGCCCATCGACATCGTCGACTTCGCGCACGGTCATTTTCCAGCCTTCGAAGTGAGTGATCACATCGCCCGGCGAAAACCGCACGCGGGTGAGGGGCGCATTCCGTAGCGCGTACTGGCGAGTGTCGCCAGTGGCCGGATAGAGCACGGTCAACAAGCGGCCGTCCTGTGCCAGAACGGTGCCTAAACCCAGCTCGGCTTCGCTGTCACTGATCCAGCGTTGCCCCGGTTGATACTGCTGCGCCATGCTGCCTGACTCCCGCCTTGAAAAAGCCGGTTATCTTAACGGAATGATCCCTCAGACCAAAGGATTTACGTAGACATCGGGTCGCCATGGGCATTGATTACTTACCGGCGGTGCGGAACTTAAGTGTGCTGGGTGATCAAACAAGCTCGGCCCGGCCTATTGTGATAATGCCAACCGGGTCACAAGTTTCAGACCAGCGGTTCAAGCTGTCCTTCGCTCAGCCGACAACCTGAAGACAGGAGACCTTTATGTTGCCACCCATGCTCCCTTTGAGCGCCGTACCCATCACCGCTCAACAGGATCCGGTCCGCCAGCGGCCGGACATACCGCCCGTGGTCCCGGTGCAGCAAAGCTCCAACGAAAGCACCATCGACCTGAAAAATCGCGACCCTGAGGAGGCTGCTCTGTTGCTGCGCGAGGAGCAACAGCGCCAGCAGGAACGCAACAAGCGCCGCCGCGAAGCCGACGAAGATCCCGAAGCGCACCTGGCCGTACGGGGCACTGAACTGAACGCCGATAACACCGTGCCTGTGGTGCCGTTGGTGGAAGGGGAAGAGCGTCAGGGCTTGTGGGTCGATATCCAGGTCTGATCCAGGCTTTTGTCGACGCATGCAGGCTGGTCAACCCGCTCGACAGCCTTCATCATGAGAGCATCCGCAGTTCACCGTACGATGCCGACACGCCATGAGCCAAGACGACAAACTGATCGACCTCAGTGCTGAGCGCGCCAAGCGCGTTCACGACCTCAACGAAAAACGCCTTAACGAAGTCCGCCAGGCTTTTGAGCAAGCCATGCCATTGGGCAAAGCCCAGAAAAAACCGAAGAAAAAACCCAAAAAGCGCTGACTCCCCCCTCTATCCATTGATACAGATCAGTTATTTCCCTTCCTTTTCGCCGCGTCGCGAGCGTTATTGACCCCGGTCAATTTTCATCCAGGCCTGATTGGTTAACTTGCACCCATCGCAACAGGGGCAAGACCAGGAGGCCAGTCATGTTTTTCGATAATGTGGTGTTTGCCGGAGTGTTGACCGTCGGCCTCATGTTCGTGTTTTTCGCCGGCTTCGGATTATTCATCTGGAAAGATGCACACAAGCGCAAAAAGCCGTAGGTCTTTCCAGCTACAACGAGCACGCAAGGCATTTTGGGCGACTTCGGTCGCCCTTTTTTTTGAGCAGATTTCCCCTGTTCCACACAAGCCCATTGTGGGAGCGAGCTTGCTCGCGATAGCGGTATGTCTGTAGATACATGTGTTGACTGACCCGGCGCCATCGCGAGCAAGCTCGCTCCCACAGTAGTCAGGTGTCCGGGCATAAAAAAAGGTGCGAACCGTAAGGGTCGCACCTTTTTTGCAAGCCGCTGATATCAGCTGCCGATGGCCTTGGACGCCAGCCAGAACAGCGCGGCCGAGAGGGCCACTGTCGCCGGCAGGGTCAGTACCCAGGCCAGCAGGATGGTCCGTACCGTGCCACCTTGCAGACCGCTCTTGTTGGCGACCATGGTGCCCGCCACGCCGGACGACAGTACGTGGGTGGTGGAAACCGGCAGGCTGAAGATGTTCGCCGCACCGATCATGCACGCCGTGGTGATTTGCGCCGACATACCTTGAGCGTAGGTCATGCCTTGCTTGCCGATCTTCTCACCGATGGTCAGCACCACACGCTTCCAGCCGACCATGGTGCCCAGGCCCAGGGCCAGGGCGACTGCCAGAATCACCCAGAACGGGGCGTATTCGGTGGTGGCGGTCAGGTCCTTGCGCAGCTTGTTCAGGTCGTCTTTTTCCCGAGCTGCCAGGCCTGGCAGCTTGCCAACCTTCTTCGCCGTGTCATCCAGGCAGAGCAGGTAGCGGCGAACCTCGATGCGGCTTTCCGACGGCAGCGATTGGTAATCCGCCACGCCTTTGAGGGTGTCGAGCAGCGCCGCAATGGTGGGCTCGGTCTGCTGCGGGTTGCAGCGGAATTTCTCTGGCAGATCGCCCTTCACGCTTTTGCCCAGCGCCAGATATTCACCCAGCGATTCGCTGTTGCGCTGGTAGAACTGGCTCAGGTGCAACGTCGCGTCGCGGGTACGCTCGATCTGGTAGGTGGTGCTGTTCAGGTCAAGCACGAACTGCGCCGGTACGATACCGATCAGCACCAGCATGATCAGGCCGATACCTTTCTGGCCATCGTTGGAGCCGTGGACGAAGCTGACGGCCATGGCTGAAATGACCAGCACCAGGCGATTCCAGAACGGGGGGTGTTTCTTGTCATCGATCTTGCGGCGCTGTTCCGGCGTCTTGTGCATCTTCGACAGCGGACGCCACCACTTCAGACTGATCAATACCAGTGCGGCAATCAGGAAGCCCGCCATGGGCGAGAACACCAGGGAGGCACCGATATCGATTGCCTTTTGCCAGTTCACTCCGTCGGCCAACGGGATATCGTTGATCAGCGCGTTGGCCAGGCCCACGCCGAGGATCGAACCAATCAGCGTGTGGGAGCTGGAGGCTGGGATACCGAAATACCAGGTGCCCAGGTTCCAGGTGATGGCCGCTGCGAGCAGCGAAAACACCATGGCCAGCCCGTGTCCGGTGTTCACATTGATCAGCAGCTCTACCGGCAGCAGGTGAACGATGGCATACGCCACGCCCACACCGCCCAGCAGCACGCCGAGGAAGTTGAACACACCGGAAAAGAACACCGCCAGATGAGGCGGCATGGCTTTGGTGTAGATAACAGTGGCCACCGCGTTTGCGGTGTCATGAAAGCCGTTGATGAACTCGAAGGCGAGGACAAAGGCCAGGGCGAGCAAGAGGCTCACAAGCACCCAAGCATCCAGTCCGCTAAATAAATCGATCATGAAGGTTTTCTGACCCGGTCGTAAGGGGGCGCGATTATGCCAGAAAACCTCGGTAATCGATGCATTGCCTGCTCATCGGTAACATTCTTCAACGAAATAATTTGCAGGCACCCTTTCGAACCCTGGCTTTTAGCGGGTTGCGCAAGCCATTGATTCGGGAACGGAAAACGCGCCAGGCAAGGGGCCGCTCGTCGTTGCAAGAGCCTTAAGCGGTTGTGCGAAAAATCCGAAAAGAAGGTAAGCCAAGGCCATTCCTCGACCGTTGTCGGGGAAATGGCGGCCCGCTCATGGCGGGCGTCCGGTACGGGGCCGGCCAGGGTGTCGGCCGGATACCGCTTCACAAGAACATCAAGCGCTGAGCATTACCGCTCTTCCGCTTTGAGTTCCTGTTCCATTTTCTGAAGTTCCTGGGTAAAGGCCTGGTCCTGAACGGTGGCGCGTTTACGCCAGGGTTTGCGTTCCGGTTCAGGTTGCGCGGCGTAGGTGGTGATTTCCCCGCCGTAAACTTCCTTGTAACGTTGTTCCTGGCGCTCAAGTTCCGCGCGCAGTTCGTCTTTCGTCACAGTATTACCTAATGGATTGAATTGGATCTGGTGATACGCACTGCATGTAGACATGCAGACGGCCACGGCACCAGAGCTGACAGCTGACGTAGCATCAGGAGTTTCGTATACCGCCGATACGGGGAAGCGCCATCCGGGTGCTTCGGGCACCGGCTGCCGGCACCACGCAGGATAGAAACCTGCAATGCCTGCGGACGGGAGCGGTCGATTGCCGCACCGTCACTGTGGTGCATTATAGCGGGCTGCCCGAAGAACACTATCGGGAAAAGTTAAAAGAATCTGTTGTTGTGTGAATCAATATTTGTATGTGCAACTTGTGGCAATTAGGTTTCAGGCAATGCCAGACAATGTCGCTATCCACTCTGCTGGCGCGAACTACGTTCAATACTCGTGTCGTCTTACTTATTTATCAACCCTTCACACAGAAGCAAGAGGGGGGTAGGGTGCCTTGATTGCGATTATCGGTTGATGGTTCGATAATCGAACGGTGCTGACAGCCAGCCCTTGTCTGCTCAGCGGGCAGCCGCTTGTAATAGCCGCCATTCCCCGGGAAGGACCAGATATGAACGACCAATTGCGCAACGCCTTTGCTTCTGTAGCGCCACCCATCGTTGCTTCGCCGGCCAAGCGCATCCAGGCCCTGACCGGTGACCCGGACTTCATGACGTCCCTGGCCCGAGGGTTGGCCGTGGTCCAGGCGTTCCAGGAGCGCAAGCGGCACTTGACCATCGCTCAGATCAGCCACCGCACGGAAATTCCCCGCGCCGCCGTCAGACGTTGCCTGCATACCTTGATCAAACTCGGCTACGCCACCACCGACGGACGAACCTATTCGCTGCTGCCCAAAGTATTGACCCTGGGCCATGCCTATCTGTCATCGACGCCTCTGGCCGTGTCCGCGCAGCCGTATCTGGATCGCATGAGCGAACAGCTGCATGAGGCCTGTAATATGGCGACGCTTGAAGGCGACGACATTCTTTATATCGCCCGTTCGGCCACCACCCAGCGGCTGATATCCGTGGACCTGTCCGTCGGTGGACGTCTGCCGGCCTATTGCACCTCGATGGGCAGGATTCTTCTGGCGGCACTGGACGACGCTTCCCTGCGTGATTACCTCGACCATGCCGACCTGCAGGCCAAGACCAGCCGGACCCTGCACACTCCCCAGGCTTTGCTGGAGTGTTTGCAAGAGGTGCGGCAGCAGGGATGGTGCATCGTCGATCAGGAACTGGAGCAGGGGCTGCGCTCGATTGCCGTGCCAGTCTACGACGCCTCCGGCCAGGTGGTGGCGGCGCTGAATGTCAGTACCCATGCCGGGCGGGTCAGCCGCAATGAACTGGAACAGCGCTTCCTGCCGGGGCTGTTGGGAGCCAGCCGCGACTTGAGCGCGCAACTGTTCACTTAAGCTGTTCGATAAACGCACAGAGTCGCCTCTGACGAATTGACGGTATTTGCCTCGGATCATTAATGTCGCGGCAGCGTCATCCGACGTGATCGAGCCTGGCTCGACCGATGGATGGCGGCCCAATAATAATGAGAGGCACACCTGCCATGTATACCTTGCTCGGCCTTCACCTTGACGATCGACCGACCTGTCTGTCCCGGATCGCCCGCTAACCAACACCTTTTTTGCAGCCTTGCGGTTTATTTGCCGGGCCTCTGTTCGCCTGCGTTTTCTTGCGTGGAATAAAAACAAGATGAACCAACCCCAGACCTCCGTAGGCAATTGCCTCGACGTGCAGTCCTTCATCAACGCTCAACCCATCTCGCGCTATCAATGGCGGGTAGTGATTCTGTGCTTTCTGATTGTTTTTCTCGACGGCCTCGACACTGCGGCCATGGGCTTCATCGCTCCGGCGCTCTCTCAGGACTGGGGCATTGATCGGGCCAGCCTGGGTCCGGTCATGAGTGCGGCGCTGATCGGCATGGTCTTCGGGGCTCTCGGCTCCGGTCCGTTGGCAGACCGTTTCGGCCGAAAAGTTGTGCTGGTAGGCGCGGTCGTGCTGTTCGGCGCGTTCAGCCTGGCATCGGCTTACAGCACCAACATCGATCAATTGCTGGTGCTGCGCTTTCTGACCGGCCTGGGGTTGGGCGCCGGTATGCCGAACGCCACTACCTTGCTGTCGGAATACACCCCGGAGCGTAAAAAGTCGTTGCTGGTGACCAGCATGTTCTGCGGCTTCAACCTGGGCATGGCCGGCGGCGGGTTTATCTCGGCCAAGTTGATACCGGCGTTCGGTTGGCACAGTCTGCTGCTGATCGGCGGGATCCTGCCGTTGATCCTGGCGGTGGTGCTGGTGTTCTGGTTGCCGGAGTCGGCACGTTATCTGGTGGTGCGCAATCGCGGCACGGACAAGGTGCGCAAGACCCTGGCCCCGATCGATCCGCACACCGTCGCCCAGGCGGCGAGTTTCAGTGTGCCGGAACAAAAAATCGTTAAAGCCCGCAACGTGCTGGCGGTGATTTTCTCCGGCACCTACAGCGCCGGGACGCTCTTGTTGTGGCTGACCTATTTCATGGGGCTGGTAATTGTTTACCTGCTGACCAGTTGGTTGCCGACGCTGATGCGCGACAGCGGCGCGAGCATGGAGCAGGCGGCGTTTATCGGGGCGTTGTTTCAGTTCGGCGGCGTATTGAGCGCGGTTGGGGTGGGTTGGGCGATGGATCGGTTCAATCCGCACAAAGTCATCGGCATTTTCTACTTGATGGCCGGGATATTCGCCTACGCGGTAGGGCAGAGTCTGGGCAACATTACCTTGCTTGCCACGTTGGTGCTGGTGGCCGGCATGTGCGTCAACGGCGCGCAATCGGCGATGCCGTCGCTGGCGGCGCGGTTCTATCCGACCCAAGGCCGGGCCACCGGTGTCTCGTGGATGCTGGGTATCGGCCGGTTCGGCGCGATCCTCGGCGCCTGGATGGGCGCGACATTGTTGGGCCTGGGCTGGAACTTCGAACAGGTCCTGACCGCCCTGGTCATTCCAGCGGCCCTGGCGACTGCGGCGGTGGTGATCAAGGGTATGGTCAGTCATGCGGATGCGACGTGAGCCAATGATCTGAACCTTGCGACAGACCGGTGGGAGCGAGCCTGCTCGCGATAGCGGTGGGTCAACTTGCATAAGTGTTGACTGACCCACCTCAATCGCGAGCAGGCTCGCTCCCACAGGATCAGGGTGTCTGGGAAATCGATAGCCAAACAACAATCTGTTCGATAAACGAACACTCAGTCGATTATCGGATTGTTTGGCTGTCACCCCGAGCTTAATCTTCAGTCACTCCGGCGCTTAACCTCGCGCCTTTTTCTTCATCTTGGTCTACTGAAAAACGGGAGCCTGCCCCATGGCTGAAATCCTTTCGCTGCACGACGCAGTGAAGCAATTCGTCAATGACGGCGATACCGTCGCGCTCGAAGGCTTCACTCACCTGATTCCGACGGCGGCGGGTCATGAAATCATTCGCCAGGGCAAGAAAGACCTGACCCTGGTGCGGATGACGCCCGACCTGATCTACGACCAGTTGATCGGCGCCGGTTGTGCTCGCAAGCTGATTTTCTCCTGGGGCGGCAATCCTGGGGTGGGCTCCCTGCACCGGCTGCGCGATGCCGTGGAAAAACAATGGCCGCAGCCGCTGGAGATCGAAGAGCACAGCCACGCCGACCTGGCCAATGCCTACGTCGCCGGGGCCTCGGGCCTGCCATTCGCGGTGCTGCGGGCCTACGCCGGCTCCGACCTGCCAAAGGTCAATCCGTTGATCAAAACCGTGACCTGCCCCTTCACCGGGGAAGTGCTGGCCGCCGTGCCATCCGTGCGCCCGGACATTACAGTGATCCACGCTCAAAAAGCCGACCGCAAGGGCAACGTCCTGTTGTGGGGCATTCTCGGCGTGCAGAAAGAAGCCGCCCTGGCCGCCAAGCGCTGCATCGTCACCGTGGAAGAAATCGTCGATGACCTCAACGCACCGATGAACGCCTGCGTGCTGCCGACCTGGGCGCTGAGCGCGGTGTGCCATGTACCGGGCGGCGCTCATCCTTCCTACGCGCACGGCTACACCGAACGTGACAACCGTTTCTACCAGGCGTGGGATCCGATCGCCCGGGACCGTGAGACCTTTACCGCATGGATCAATGAATACATCCACGCAACGAAAGATTTCAGTGAATTCCAGGCCCGACTGGCTGCCACTTCGCAGGTGAAATAATGACGTACTCCACCAATGAAATGATGACCGTCGCCGCAGCCCGTCGATTGCAGAACAACGCTGTGTGCTTCGTGGGCATCGGCCTGCCATCGAAGGCAGCCAACCTGGCGCGGCTGACCTCGTCGCCGGATGTCGTTCTGATCTACGAGTCCGGTCCGATCGGGGCCAAACCCAGCGTATTGCCACTGTCTATCGGTGATGGTGAGCTGGCTGAAACCGCGGACACTGTCGTACCCACCGGTGAGATTTTTCGCTACTGGTTGCAGGGCGGACGCATCGACGTCGGCTTTCTCGGTGCAGCTCAGGTCGACCGGTTCGGCAACATCAACACCACGGTGGTGGGCGACTACCATCAACCGAAAGTCCGCTTGCCGGGCGCCGGTGGTGCACCGGAAATCGCCGGTTCGGCCAAGAGCGTGCTGATCATCCTCAAGCAGTCGGCGCGCTCGTTTGTCGACAAGCTGGATTTCATCACCTCGGTCGGTCACGGCGAGGGCGGGGATTCGCGTAAACGCCTGGGCCTGCCGGGCGCAGGTCCGGTCGGTATCATCACCGACTTGTGCATCATGGAGCCGGAAGCCGGCAGCCATGAGTTCGTGGTCACTGCGCTGCACCCCGGCGTGACCCGCGAGCAAGTCGTTGCCGCCACCGGTTGGGCGATTCGTTTTGCCGGCCAGGTGCAAACCACCGCCGAGCCGACCGAAACAGAGCTGCGCGCACTGCGCGACCTGGAAGCTCGCACTGCCGCGGCCCACGGCCAGGCACCGGGAGAAGCGTGATGCGCGACGTTTATATCTGTGATGCGATTCGAACCCCCATCGGTCGCTTCGGGGGCGGTTTGGCCGCGGTGCGCGCTGATGACCTGGCCGCGGTGCCGATCAAGGCGCTGATGGAACTCAACCCATCGGTGGACTGGACTGCCGTGGACGAAGTGTTTCTCGGTTGCGCCAACCAGGCCGGGGAAGACAACCGCAACGTGGCGCGCATGGCGCTGCTGCTGGCTGGCCTGCCGCAGAGCATTCCCGGCGTAACCCTCAACCGCCTCTGCGCCTCGGGCATGGACGCCGTCGGCACGGCGTTCCGCGCCATCGCCAGCGGCGAAATGGAATTGGCCATCGCCGGCGGCGTGGAGTCGATGTCCCGCGCACCGTTCGTGATGGGCAAGGCCGATGCCGCGTTCTCCCGCAACATGAAACTGGAAGACACCACCATCGGCTGGCGCTTCATCAACCCGTTGATGAAAACCCAGTACGGTGTGGACGCGATGCCCCAGACCGCCGATAACGTGGCCGATGATTACGCAGTGTCCCGCGCTGACCAGGATGCTTTCGCCCTGCGCAGTCAGCAGCGCACGGCGGCAGCCCAGGCCGCAGGGTATTTCGCCGAGGAAATCGTCCCGGTGCGCGTAGCCCACAAGAAAGGCGAAACCGTGGTCGAGCAGGACGAGCATCCTCGCGCCGACACCACGCTGGAGACCTTGAGCAAACTCAAACCGGTCAACGGTCCAGACAAAACCGTCACGGCCGGCAACGCCTCGGGCGTGAATGATGGCGCGGCGGCTATGATCCTGGCTTCGGCCGAAGCGGTGAAAAAACACGGGCTGACGCCTCGGGGTAAAGTGTTGGGCATGGCCAGTGCCGGCGTGGCCCCACGGGTGATGGGCATCGGCCCGGTGCCCGCGGTGCGCAAACTCACTGAGCGCCTGGGCCTGGCGGTCGCAGACTTTGATGTGATCGAACTCAACGAAGCCTTCGCCAGCCAGGGCCTGGCGGTGCTGCGCGATCTGGGGCTGGCGGACGACGCGCCGCAGGTGAACCCCAATGGCGGCGCCATCGCCCTCGGCCATCCGCTGGGTATGAGCGGAGCACGGCTGGTGCTGACGGCGCTGCATCATCTGGAAAAGACCGGTGGCAAGAAAGGCCTGGCGACCATGTGTGTCGGCGTCGGCCAGGGTCTGGCGTTGGCAATCGAACGCGTCTGACACGTCGTTCCACTAATAAGAAACCGAGGAATGCTTCATGACTGACAAGCCTGGTTATCGTCGCCCCCAAGCGGGCACCCAACCGGAGTACCTGCACCCGCCGTACCAGTCCACCAACCTGCGCTCGCCTTCAAAGCCGTTGGTGTACCTGCCCCATTCGCTGTCGGAAATTACCGGTCCGACCGTAGGTGCCGATCGCCTGCAGGAGAAGGACAACGACCTGACTGCCCAGCATGCCGGCGAGCCACTGGGGGAGCGAATCATCATTCACGGGCGCGTGCTGGATGAGCATGGCCAACCCGTCCCTGGCATCCTGGTGGAGATCTGGCAGGCCAACGCCGCCGGTCGTTACAACCATGACCGCGACCTGCACGACGCACCGCTGGACCCGAACTTCACCGGCACCGGTCGCACCGTCACCGACGCCGGTGGCTGGTACCAGTTCCAGACCATCAAGCCCGGCGCCTACCCGTGGGGCAACCATCACAATGCCTGGCGCCCGGCGCACATCCATTTCTCACTGTTCGGCCCGAGCATCCTGACGCGCCTGGTGACGCAGATGTATTTCCCCGGCGACCCACTCCTGGCCTACGATCCGATCTACAACTGCGTGCCGGACACCAGCGCCAAGGAACGTCTGATCGCCCGTTTCGACCTGGAAAAAACCATTCCTCACTACGCCCTCGGTTATCGCTGGGACATCGTATTGCGCGGCCGCGATGCCACGCCGATGGAGAAATAAGATGACGCTCACTGCCACCACCTCCCACACCGTTGGTCCTTACTACCACATCGGCCTGACCTGGCTGAACCGCGAAGACCTGACCGTCGCCCAAACCCTCGGCCAGCGCGTGGCGATCACCGGGCAGGTGATCGACGGCAACGGCGAATTCGTCAATGACGCGATGCTGGAAGTCTGGCAGGCCAACGCCGCCGGCAAATACGCACACCCGGAAGACGACCAGGACAAGCCCCTGGACCCGAATTTCGAAGGCTTTGGCCGGGTGCCGGTGGATGCCGAAGGGCGTTTTCGTTTCACCACCATCAAGCCGGGCTCCGTGCCGGGCCTTGGCGGCACGACCCAGGCGCCGCATCTTGTCGTGCTGGTGTTCGCCCGCGGTCTGGTCAAGCATTTGCTGACGCGAATCTACTTCGATGGCGAGCAGGCCAACGAAACCGACCCGCTGCTGGCCTGCGTGCCCGAGGAACGTCGCGCCACTATCGTGAGCAAGCCCGATGCTTCGGGCGTGTATCAGTGGAACGTGGTTTTGCAGGGGACGGATGCCGAGACGGTGTTCTTCGACTACTGATTGAAACCCGTGTGGCGAAGGCTCTTGGCCCAGCCCCGCAACAACGGTGGGGCGTGGGTCGTACAAAATACTGATGACCCTGTTCCACCCGAAGGCGTAGGGTTGGCCTGCGGGGGTGATGAATAGGATGTGCGACAACCCACGTATTTACGTCGCAGCTTTTGACCCAACCGCGTCAGGCCGGCAGACCTGCACACCCAAGGACTTTTTATGAGCGAACGACCGGGTAATCAGCTCTTTGATGCCTACTTCACCACCCGCCACATGCGCGAGGTGTTTTGTGATGCGGGCCGGGTGCAGGCCATGCTCGATGTCGAGGCGGCGCTGGCCCGGGCTGAAGCGAAGGTGGGCTTGATCCCTGTCAGTGCAGTGGCTCCGATCGAGAAGGCCTGTGACGCGCAGTTGTACGATTTTTCGGCGTTGAGCGAGGCGATTGCCACGGCGGGTAATTCGGCGATTCCACTGGTCAAGGCCCTCGGCAAGCGCATTGCCGCGCAAGACGCCGAGGCTGAGCGCTATGTGCACTTGGGGGCTACCAGTCAGGACGTGATGGACAGTGGGTTGGTGCTGCAACTGCGCCAGGCATTGGCTTTGATTGAAGGCGAACTGGTGCAACTGGCCACGATTCTCGCCCGCCAAGCCGAACGCTACGCCGCCACGCCATTGGCCGGGCGCACTTGGTTGCAACAGGCAACACCGGTGACCCTGGGCATGAAAATCGCCGGTTGGCTGGGAGCCATCACCCGTAGCCGCCAGCGCCTGAATGAGCTCAAACCGCGCTTGCTGGTGTTGCAGTTCGGTGGTGCCTCCGGAACGCTTGCCGCACTGGGTGAGCAGGCCTTGCCCATCGCCGAAGCCCTGGCCGCCGAGCTGCAACTGAGCTTGCCGGAGCAGCCGTGGCACACCCAACGCGATCGCCTGGTTGAGTTCGGTTCGGTACTGGGGTTGATCGCCGGCAGCCTGGGCAAACTGGGCCGCGACATCAGCTTGTTGATGCAGACCGAGGCCGGTGAAGCGTTCGAACCCTCGGCGCCGGGCAAGGGCGGTTCGTCCACCATGCCGCACAAACGTAACCCGGTGGGCGCGGCGGTGCTGATCGGTGCGGCGACCCGAGTCCCTGGCCTGTTGTCGACGCTGTTCAGCGCCATGCCCCAGGAGCACGAACGCAGCCTGGGCCTGTGGCACGCCGAATGGGAAACCTTGCCGGAGATCTGCTGCCTGGTGTCCGGCGCCCTGCAACAGGCGCGGCTGCTGGCCGAAGGTCTGGAAGTGGACGCGGCGCGCATGGCTCGCAATCTGGAACTGACCCAAGGGTTGGTGCTGGCCGAGGCGGTGAGCATCGTCCTGGCCCAGCGGGTCGGACGCGACACCGCGCATCATCTGTTGGAGCAATGTTGCAAACGCGCCGTGGCGGAGCAGCGTCATTTGCGGGGCGTGTTGGGGGACGAGCCCCAAGTCACTGCGCAGTTGTCTGCCGCTGAGCTGGATCATTTGCTCGACCCCGCCCACTACCTCGGCCAGGCCCAGACCTGGGTCGCGCGCGCGGTGGCTGAACACCTTGCCTTGAACGCCTGAAAGGAGACTGTTGTGGGATTCGTCAAACTCGCCGAAGGCGAACTGAACTATTGTTTCGATGGACCGCAGGATGGCCCGGTGCTGGTGCTCTCCAACTCCCTGGGCACCGACCTGCACATGTGGGACGAGCAGATCGCCGCCTTCAGTGAACACTTTCGCGTGCTGCGTTTCGACACGCGTGGGCACGGTCAATCATTGGTGACTGAAGGGCCGTACAGCATCGAACAACTGGGCCGCGACGTGCTGGCGATGCTCGATCAGCTGAACATCGACAAGGTGCATTTCTGTGGGTTGTCCATGGGCGGATTGATCGGCCAATGGCTGGGGATCAATGCCGGTGAGCGGCTGCACAAACTGGTGGTGTGCAACACCGCCGCCAAGATCGGCGACCCATCCGTATGGGACCCGCGGATCGAAACCGTACTGCGTGATGGCAAGGCGGCGATGGTCGCGCTGCGGGATGCCTCGATTGCCCGTTGGTTCACATCGGACTTTGCCCAGGCTCATCCAGAGAGGGTCAGGAAAATCACCGACATGCTTGCTGCCACTTCGCCCCAGGGCTACGCGGCTAACTGCGCGGCGGTGCGCGATGCCGATTTCCGCGAGCAGTTGTCGTCGATTCGCGTGCCGCTCTTGGTGGTCGCCGGCACCGAAGATGCCGTGACCCCACCGTCGGGCGGGCACTTTATCCAGGAGCGGGTCAACGGCGCCGAATACGCCGAATTCCATGCCGCGCATCTGTCCAACGTCCAGGCCGGCGCTGCGTTCAGCGAACGGGTGCTGGCTTTCCTGCTGGGTTCCAGTCGTTCTTGAGGGAGTATTTTGTGGACGAGAAGCAACGTTACGACGAAGGCATGCAAGTACGCCGCGCGGTGCTGGGCGATGCCCACGTCGACCGCAGCCTGAATGCCTTGACTGAGTTCAACAGCGAATTCCAGGAGATGATCACTCGTCATGCCTGGGGCGACATATGGACCCGCCCGGGCCTGCCGCGCCACACCCGCAGCCTGATCACCATCGCCATGCTGATCGGCATGAACCGCAGCGAAGAACTCAAACTGCACCTGCGCGCTGCTGCCAATAATGGTGTGAGCCGCAGCGAGATCAAGGAAGTGATCATGCAGAGTGCTATCTATTGCGGCATCCCCGCGGCCAACGCCACCTTCCACCTGGCCGAGTCGGTGTGGGATGAACTGGGCGTCGAATCACGGGCTTGAGATCCACCGCCAATCCCTGTGGAAGTCAAGACTGGGGGAGCAAAGCTTGCTCGCGAAAGCGGTGGGTCAGTTGGCGATGATGTTGAATGTGATGACGCCATCGCGAGCAGGCTCGCTCCCACACTGGATCTTCAGTGAGCACAAATTTTATGCTCGACACTGATCCCCTGTGGGAGCGGGCTTGCTCGCGAAAGCGGTGGGTCAGCTTGCATCGATGTTGAATGTGATGACGCCATCGAGAGCAGGCTCGCTCCCACACTGGATCTTCAGTGAGCACAAATTTTATGCTCAACGCTGATCCCCCTGTGGGAGCGAGCTTGCTCGCGAAAGCGGTGGGTCAGCTTGCATCGATGTTGAATGTGATGACGCCATCGCGAGCAGGCTCGCTCCCACACTGGATCTTCAGTGAGCACAAATTTTATGCTCGACACTGATCCCCCTGTGGGAGCGAGCCTGCTCGCGATGACGCCGGTACAGCCTCCACCCATGTTTGGCTTTTACAACAAGCTGATCGGATAGCTGACGATCAGCCGGTTCTCATCGAACTCATTGGTGCTGTAATCCCGACGCATCGTCGAATTACGCCATTTCACATTGAGGCTCTTCAACGCACCGCTCTGTACGGTGTAGGCCAGTTCGCTTTCGCGACCCCATTCCTTACCGTCGGTGATGGTGCCTGTGTGTACGTTGTCACCGCTGATGTAGCGGTTCATCAGGGTCAGGCCCGGTACGCCGACGGCGGCGAAGTTGAAGTCGTGGCGCACTTGCCAGGATTTTTCCTGGGCGTTGTCGTAGCTGGAGTTGTAGCTGTCGTTGGCCAGGGTGCCGCCGCTGGTGCCGTTGACGCGCATCCAGCCATCGTCGCCGCTGAGTTTTTGCAGGCCGACGTAGAAGGTGTTGCCACCGTATTTGGCCGAGAGCATGGCGAACGCGGTCTTGTTGTCCAGGTCGCCCGCCAGGGCACTGCCTTCTTCCTTGCCGATGAAGTAGCCCAGGTTGGCGCCCAGGGTCCAGTCACCGATGGGCTGGCTGTGGGTCAGGTTGAAATATTTTTGCTGGTAGATGTCCGACAGTTCCGCGTACCAGACGCCGACCTGAGTGCGCTTGTCGTTGAAAGCGTATTCGCCGCCGCCGAAATTGAAGCGGTCGGACGTGAACGCGCCGCGGCCGTTCATCGACATGTCTTCCATGCTCGCGTCGTTACGCGGGCTGTTGGCGCGGAACTGGCCGCCGTACAGGCTCAGGCCGTTGATCTCGGTGGAGGTGACCTGACCGCCGCGGAAAGTCTGCGGCAGGGACCGGCCATCGTCAGAGCGCAGGATCGGCAGCACCGGCATCCATTCGCCCACCTTCAACTCGGTTTTCGACACCTTGGCCTTGAGTGCGACACCCAGGCGACCAAAGTCATCGGCCGGGCGGCCATCGTCATGCACCGGTAACAAGGCGGTATTGGCAGTGCCGCGACCACCGTCGAGCTTGAGCGAGTACATGCCCAGCACGTCCATACCGAAACCGACTGTGCCCTGAGTGAAGCCGGACTTGGCGTCGAGAATGAAACTCTGGGTCCATTCCTCGGCTTTGCCTTGGGCGTTAGCCGGGTTGGTGAAGTTGCGGTTGATGTAGAAGTTGCGCAGGTTGAGATTGACCTTGGCGTCCTCGACAAAACCCGACTCTGCGGCCAGGACGGGCAGGGTGGCGCCAGACAGGGCGATAGCGATAAGGCTGGGAAACAAATGCTGTGTAGGTTTCATGGGCATGTCTCTAGTTTTTGTGGGCAAAGCGGGTCGCTGCCGCAACCTTGGGTTGCAGTCGGCACTGTGGAGCTGGACGGTAAGGCGATCGAAGGATCAGCCGGATGAGGCGGGGTCTATGGGCATGGCATCGAACCTGTTGTTATTGGTTTTGTGCGAGGGATGGTGAAGGGCCGGCTGGGATCGGTTCAATTGTCGTTTGCGGGTTTTGGGCGATTATCGAACGGCAAAAATTGATTGGATCTTTGTGGGAGTGAGCCTGATCGCGATGGCGGCCTACAGTCGGCCAGGATGTTTTTGACTGAGTACATATCCATTTCGCGGTAACGGCGACTTAGGGTTCCGCCCTTACGGCGGGTCACTTTCGAAAATCCGGAAGCCGGCCCAGGCGAAAGTAAGCAAAACGCTTCTGCCCCACCACTCGGTGCCTCGCCTAGGCTCGGCATGCCCGCACTCCGGCATTGCTCCGTGGGCCCGCCGCGAAGGGCCATCCATGGCCCAGCGCGGCTATCCCGGCATCCATGCCGGGATGCCCACTGCGCAATGCCTGCGTTCGGCCAGCGTGGTTAACGGGGCGCCCGAGATCAACGTCCACCGCGAGGCGGCCTAGTAGCCGACCTGGCTCTCCCGGTCGTACGCCGATCCCATTGTGAGAGCGAGCCCGCTCGCGAAGGCGGTCTGACAGCCGACCTGTCTCTCCGGCCATACCCCGATCCAACTGTGGGAGCGAGCTTGCTCGCGATGGCGGAGGGACAGTTTGCGGTGGTGTTGGATGTGCTGGCGTCATCGCGAACAAGCTCGCTCCCACAGGTTTTTGTATCGTGTGCGAATGTTGTGAACACCCGCAAACCTATGTGGGAGCGAGCCTGCTCGCGATAGCGTAGGGTCAGTTTGCGGCGATGTTGGATGTGCTGGCCTCTTCGCGAGCAAGCTCGCTCCCACAGGAGGAACGCGATCACCAAAAATCAGGTCGGCTATCAGGCCGCCTCGCGGTGGACGTTGATCTCGGGCGCCCCGTTAACCACGCTGGCCGAACGCAGGCATTGCGCAGTGGGCACCTCGGCATGGATGCCGAGGTAGCCGCGCTGGGCCATGGATGGCCCTTCGCGGCGGGCCCACGGAGCAATGCCGGAGTGCGGGCATGCCGAGCCTAGGCGAGGCACCGAGTGGTGGGGCAGAAGCGTTTTGCTTACTTTCGCCTGGGCCGGCTTCCGGATTTTCGAAAGTGACCCGCCGTAAGGGCGGAACCCTAAGTGGCCGTTACCGCAGAAACGGATATGTACGCAATCAACAAAACCCTGGCCGACTGTCAGGCCGCCATCGCGGGCAAGCCTTGCTCCCACACAGCGTGCACAAACAAAAAGCCCACCTTCCGGTGGGCTTCGTGTTTCAGCGTTCAGGCATCAAGTCAGAACAGTTTCAACGGCGGCGCTTTCTCCGCCACCGGTTCGTTCTTGCCGGGTTCGGCATTCCAACCACCGCCCAACGCCTTGTACAGATTGACCTCGCTGGTCAGTTGCGCCAGGCGGTCGGTGATCAGCGATTGTTGGGCGCTGAACAACTGACGTTGGGCGTCGAGGAAGGTCAGGTTGCTGTCGACACCGATGCGATAGCGACGCTCGGCCAGGCTGTAGTAGTCCTGGTTGGCGGCGACGAAGGCGGTCTGGGCCTGCAACTGTTCATTGTAGGTCCGGCGTGCGGCCAGGCCGTCGGAGACTTCCTGAAACGCGGTCTGAATCGACTTCTCGTAATTGGCGACGTTGATGTCTTTCTGGATTTTGGCGTAATCCAGGCTTGCCCGCAGGCTGCCGGCGTTGAAGATCGGCAGGTTGATTTGCGGGGCGAAGGTCCAGGTGCCCGAACCGCCCTTGAACAGGCCGGACAGGTCCGGGCTCAGGGTGCCGGCGTTGGCCGTCAGACTGATGCTGGGGAAGAACGCGGCCCGTGCGGCGCCGATGTTGGCGTTGGCGGCCAGCAGGTTGCGTTCGGCCTGGAGGATGTCTGGGCGACGTTGCAACAGGTCTGACGGCAACCCCGCCGGCACTTCGCTGAGCAGGTCATCGCTCAGCGGTTGGGTGCTCAGGTTGGACGGCAGACCGGTGCCCAGCAGCAGGGTCAGGCTGTTTTCATCCTGAGCCACCTGGCGGGTATAGCGCGCCAGTTGTACGCGGGCGTTTTCCACCGCCGTGCGTGCCTGGCTCAGGTCCAGGGCCGAGGCCACGCCGACTTCGGCGCTGCGCGAGGTCAGCTTGAGGCTTTGCTCGTAGGTGCCCAGGGTTTCCTGGGTCAGCTTGAGCAGTTCCTTGTCGGCCTGCCAGGTCAGGTAGGCGTTGGCAACGCTGGCCACCAGGCTGATCTGGGTACTGCGACGGGCCTCTTCGGTGGCGAAGTAGCTTTGCAGCGCTTGCTCGCTCAGGCTGCGCACCCGGCCGAACAAGTCCAGTTCATAAGCACTGATGCCCAGGGTCGCGGAGTAGGAGCTGCTGATGGCTGCCTCACCGGTTTGCGACGCCCGTGCCGGTACTCGCTGACGGCTGCCGGAACCGGTGGCCGAGACCGCCGGGAACAGGTCCGCCCGCTGGATGCGGTATTGCGCGGCGTAAGCATCGATATTCAGCGCCGCGACGCGCAGGTCGCGGTTGTTTTCCAGGGCAACCTGGATCAGCTGTTGCAAGGCCGGGTCATGGAAAAACTGTTTCCAGCCCTGTTCGGCGGCGGCCTGGCTGGCCGCCTTGGCCGGCTCGTAGGCCGGACCTTGCGGGTACTGCGTGGCGACCGGTGCTTCGGGCCGCTGATAATCGGGGATCAGCGAGCAGCCGCTGAGCACGACGGCGGCGATGGTCAGAGAGAGGAGCGACTTGCTCATTGGCCAGCCTCTTTAGAAGTTTCAGGAGTGTCGTCCTGGTCGATATTTTTGCGACGGCCTATCGACGACACAGTCACGAAGAACAATGGCACCCAGAAAATCGCCAGGATGGTGGCGGTCAACATACCGCCGATCACACCGGTGCCGATGGCGTGCTGGCTGCCTGAACCTGCGCCGGTGGAAATCGCCAACGGCACCACGCCGAGAACGAACGCCAGGGACGTCATGATGATCGGCCTTAGACGCATCCTACAGGCTTCAATGGCGGCTTCCACCAGCGTGCGGCCCTGTTCGTGAAGTTCCTTGGCGAATTCCACGATCAGAATAGCGTTTTTCGCCGCCAGACCGATGGTCGTCAACAAGCCCACCTGGAAGTACACGTCGTTGGACAGGCCGCGCAGGCTGGTCGCCATCAAGGCACCGATGATCCCCAGTGGTACCACGAGCATGACCGCGATCGGAATCGACCAGCTTTCATACAGCGCAGCCAGGCAGAGGAATACCATCAGCAGCGACAAGGCGTACAACGCAGGCGCCTGGGAGCCGGAAAGACGTTCCTCGTAGGACAAACCCGTCCAGGAAATACCGACGCCGGCCGGCAGTTTCTGGGCGATGGCCTCGACTTCGGCCATGGCTTCACCGGTGGAGTAACCCGGGGCCGGGGACCCCAGAATTTCCATTGCTTCCACGCCGTTGTAACGGGCCAGTTTCGGCGAGCCGTAGACCCATTCGCCCTTGGCGAATGCGCTGAACGGCACCATAGTCCCGGCGCTGTTGCGCACATACCACTTCTGCAGGTCTTCGGGGCTCATGCGTGCATTCGGCTGACCTTGGACGTACACCCGCTTCACCCGACCACGGTCGATGAAGTCGTTCACGTAGCTACTGCCCAGGGCAACCGACAGGGTGTTGTTGATGTCCGAGAGGGTGATGCCCAGGGCGCTGGCCTTCTCGTCATCGATTTCTAACTGGTACTGCGGCTCGTCATTCAGGCCGTTCGGACGCACCTGGGAGAGAATCTTGCTCTGGGAAGCCATGCCCAGGAACTGGTTACGGGCTTCCATCAGCTTCTCATGGCCGATGCCGGCGCGGTCCTGCAGGAACACGTCGAAACCGGTGGCGTTACCCAGTTCCATCACCGCCGGCGGAGCGAAGGCAAACACCATTGCGTCGCGGAAGGTGAAGAAGTGTTGCTGGGCGCGGCCAGCGATTTTGAACACACTGTTCTCTGCGTCACGCTCTTCCCACGGCTTGAGCATGATGAACGCCAGGCCGGAGCTCTGGCCACGACCAGCGAAGTTGAAGCCGGTCACGGTGAACACCGAGGCCACGCCATCGCCTTCACCGCCATCCTTGCTTGGACGCAGCAGGAACTCGCGCATGTTGTCCACCACCACCTGGGTCCGTTCGGCGCTGGAACCGGCCGGGGTCTGCACCTGGGCAAACAGCACGCCCTGGTCTTCTTCCGGCAGGAACGCCGTCGGGATGCGGGTGAACAGCCAGACCATGCCAACCACGATGATCACATAGGCCAGCAGGTACGGCGCCTTGTGCTTGAGCATGTTGCCCACACCGCGCTCGTAGCTTCGGACGCCGCGGTCGAAGGTGCGGTTGAACCAGCCGAAGAAGCCGCGTTTCGGCGTGCCGTGCTCACCCTTGGGAATCGGCTTGAGCATGGTGGCGCACAGGGCCGGGGTAAAGATCAGGGCCACCAGTACCGACAGGGCCATGGCCGAGACGATGGTGATGGAAAACTGCTTGTAGATCACGCCGGTGGAGCCGCCAAAAAACGCCATCGGCAGCAGCACCGCCGAGAGCACCAGGGCGATACCCACCAGGGCGCCCTGGATCTGGCCCATGGATTTCTTGGTGGCTTCCTTGGGTGACAGGCCTTCTTCACTCATGACCCGTTCGACGTTCTCCACCACGACGATGGCATCGTCCACCAGCAAACCGATGGCCAGCACCATGCCGAACATGGTCAGGGTGTTGATGCTGAAGCCGAATGCCGCGAGGATCCCGAAAGTGCCGAGCAATACCACCGGCACCGTCATCGTGGTGATGATGGTGGCGCGGAAGTTCTGCAGGAACAGGAACATCACCAGGAACACCAGGGCAACCGCTTCGATCAGGGTTTCAACCACACCCTTGATCGACTCGCTCACCACCGGTGTGGTGTCGTAGGGGAACACCACTTCCAGGCCTTGCGGGAAGAACGGCTTGAGATCTTCGACGGTCTGGCGCAGGGCCTTGGCCGTGTCGAGGGCGTTGGCACCGGTGGCCAGTCTCACTGCCAGACCGGAGGCCGGGGCACCGTTGAACTGGGCATTGATGCTGTAGCTCTCGCCGCCCAGGGCGACATCTGCCACGTCGCCGACGCGCACTTGCGAGCCATCCGGATTGACCTTGAGCAAGATGGCCTTGAACTGTTCGGCGGTCTGCAGGCGGGTCTTGCCAATAATGGTGGCGTTCAGTTGCTGACCGGGCAGGGCAGGCAAGCCGCCGAGTTGGCCGGACGCGATCTGGACGTTCTGCGCGGAAATGGCGTTGGTCACATCTACCGGGGTCAGGCTGTAGTTATTCAGCTTGGCCGGGTCGAGCCAGATTCGCATTGCGTACTGGGCACCGAAGACCTGGAAGTCACCGACACCGGCTGTGCGCGAGATCGGGTCCTGCATGTTGGACACGATGTAGTTGGACAGGTCTTCCCGGGTCATGCTGCCGTCGCGCGACACCACGCCGATCACCATCAGGAAGTTTCTCACTGACTTGGTCACGCGGATGCCCTGTTGCTGCACTTCTTGCGGCAGCAGCGGGGTGGCCAGGTTCAACTTGTTCTGGACCTGCACCTGGGCGGTATCGGAGTTGGTGCCTTGTTCGAAGGTCGCCGTGATGGTCATGCTGCCGTCGGAGTTACTTTCCGAGGAGACATAACGCAGGTTATCGATGCCGTTGAGCTGTTGCTCGATGACCTGCACCACGGTGTCCTGCACGGTCTGCGCGGATGCGCCCGGGTAGGTGACCTGGATCGCAATGGCCGGCGGCGCGATGCTGGGGTATTGGTTGATCGGCAATTTGAGGATCGACAGGGCCCCGACCAACATGATCACCAGGGCGATAACCCAGGCGAAAATCGGACGGTCGATAAAAAATTTCGACATGGTTTACTCCCCTTTGCCGCCGGCGGCTTTGTCAGCTGCCTGTGCGGGGGCCGGGTTCTTTGCGCCAACGTTGGTGGCCTCAGTGGCTTTGACTTCCACCCCTGGCCGTACGTACTGCAACCCTTCGGTGATCAAACGATCGCCAGCCTTGAGCCCGTCTTCGATCAGCCACTGGCTACCGACGGTACGGCTGGCCTTGAGCTGGCGCAGCTCGACCTTGTTGTCCGGGCCCACCACCAGGGCGGTCGGCATGCCTTTGAGGTCGCGGGTCACGCCTTGCTGCGGCGCGAGAATCGCCGCGCTGTTGACCCCGGCCTGCAATTGCGCGTGGACGAACATGCCCGGCAGCAGGGTGTGGTCAGGGTTAGGGAACACCGCGCGCAGGGTTACCGAACCGGTGGTCTGGTCGACCGACACTTCGGAGAACTCCAGCTTGCCCTCATGGGCATATTGGCTGCCGTCTTCCAGGGTCAGTTTGACCATGGCGGCGTTGTCGCCAGCCTTCTGCAGGCGGCCGCTTTCCAGTTCACGGCGCAGTTGCAGCAGTTCCACGGAACTCTGCGTCACGTCGACGTAAATCGGGTCCAGTTGCTGAATGGTTGCCAGGGCATCGGCCTGGCCGTTGCTGACCAGCGCACCCTCTGTCACCGAGGAGCGACCGATGCGACCGGAAATCGGTGCGTAGACCTTGGTGTAGCGCACATTGATCTGGGCGGTCTGCAGATTGGCTTCCGACTCCAGGCGGTTGGCCAAGGCGGTGTCGTATTCCTGGCGGCTGACGGCCTGTTCGTCCACCAATTGTTTATAGCGATCGGAAATGGACTTGGTTGAGCGCAGGTTTGCTTCGGCGCTTTTGAGGGTCGCTTCGTACATGGCCGGGTCAATCTGATACAGCTGCTGGCCGGCTTTGACGTCGGCACCTTCCTTGAACAGGCGCTTGAGGATGATGCCGTTGACTTGCGGACGAACTTCCGCGATGCGGAACGCGCTGGTGCGACCGGGAAGCTCCGACGTCAGGGTGAACGGCTGGGTCTTGAGGGTTACGACGCCGACCTGAGGAGCCGGTGCGGCAGGTGCCGCCTCTTCCTTTTTACATCCGCTGAGCAGCGATGCCAGGGCGATGGCGGTAACCAGAGCGGTAACAGCTGGCTTGAATTGCATGGAACTCCTCGGGTCCAGGCGCGTAAGAGGCGCACAAGAAAGTGGAAGGTGAAAAAGAGCGAGATAAACAATTAGTAGGATGCTAAGAAATATACTTACGTACACGGTTGTTTGTAAACACCCAAATTGCGTACCATCGGTATTTACAAAAGCCTGACAAAAGGCCTGCGCAGGTCGCAGAAGCGTTGTGAAAAACGCCGCCTCACATTTTGTTCAGTTGATCCTTACGCATTGCTTACGCATCCTGATTGAGGTGTTTACTGCCATGGTCCGTCGTACCAAAGAGGAAGCTCTGGAGACTCGCAGCCAGATACTCGAAGCGGCCGAAAAAGCCTTTTTCGAGCGCGGTGTGGCCCGCACGACACTGGCTGACATCGCGACGCTGGCCGGTGTAACGCGCGGTGCCATCTACTGGCATTTCAGCAATAAGGCGGACCTGCTCCAGGCCATGCTCGATACCTTGCACGAGCCGCTCGACGATCTGGCCCGCGCCAGTGAAAGTGAAGAGGAGCTTGACCCCCTGGGTTGTGTTCGCAAGCTGCTGGTGCGGTTGTTCCAACAGGTGGCCCTGGACCCGAAAACCCGACGCATTAATGAGATTTTGTTTCATAAGTGCGAATTCACCGATGAAATGTGCGATTTGCGCCAGCAGCGGCGCCAGGTCAGTCTCGATTGCAACGTGCGTATCGCGTTGTCGTTGCGCAATGCGATGAAGCGTGGCCAGTTGCCGGACGATCTGGATCCCGAAAGGGCAGCGGTCGCCATACATGCATACATCGACGGCATTTTGTACCAGTGGCTACTGGCTCCCGACAGCTTCGCACTGGCGGGTGAGGCCGAGCGCTGGGTGGAGATCGGGCTGGATATACTGCACCTGAGCCCCAACCTGCGCAAATAAAACAAAATGCTCAATTTCATCGGTTTGTGTCAATAGCTGAACGGCGAGGACCCCGCCGGGCCTTGATCCCGGCAGAGTCATTTATAGACGAACTGCAGACACGTTGATCGCTCGCGATTCGCGATTGTGCAGGAGGATTATGGCGTGTTGATGTACCGGCGCCATTGAGGCGCCTGTACTTGTCGTGCCGGCCTGTTACCGACCCTCTGGTTTATTCAACAATGAGGCGCACGGAATAGTTGAAAGGGGGTTCGAGCATCTTCTGGAAGATTTCCGAGCGGCAGGTATATTCACCATTGCCGGTATACGCAGTTTTGCTTTTCCTGTTTGGCCTGTAACTGGATTCCAGGACGCCAAAACCGATGGGGGCTTCAAAGCGGGTTTGCATTTGGCAGCCGAAGTTGAAGGTGCTCATTTGATAGGAGAGAACTAATTCAATCGGTTTGATTTTTCTCAGCGTCGGTTGCCAGCCAGCAGCGGGATAAGTGAATTTCCTGTTATGGGCGAAATAGAATTCGCGGGTTGTTTTGGCGGGGACATCATAAGCGCTCAAGGACATGTCCGGGGGCGTGGGTTGCTCACTTAAAATGTTGGTCATTTCCAAGGCGTGAGAAGTTTTGTTTACCAGCTCCACGGTGATGCCGGTGTTGGCCAGGCTGGTGGCGACGGCTGCCGGTCCCAGTAGCAGAGCGAGGATTAATTTTTTCATCATGTTCATTGTAATGTGTCTCTCATGTATTACGAGGCGCGCTAAAGCCTGCGTAAGATAATGGCGCGTAATTGAAGTTACTTGGTTTAGTGTTGTTTTTTACAAGAATTGAAGTTGCTTATTAAGTTTGATAGATGTCGGTTAAATCCATTGGTTGAGTGGGTTGTTGTTCGGGCTTATTATTAGCGCTGTCCGGTGTGTTAATCCATGGTGAGTAAGTGTGGTGTTGTTATTTGATGTTTCGATGTCTGCGGAGTTTGATTGCGTCAGCCGTCAACAGATGTAAAAAAGCCCCGGCTCTTGCGAGTCGGGGCTTTTTGTAAGGCCGGTTTTTTATTTACATCACGGGGTAATCGATGTAACCCACCGGGCCTTTCCCATAGAACGTTTCCGGATGCGGCTCGTTCAGCGGTGCGTCAGCTTTCAAGCGCGCCGGCAGGTCCGGGTTGGCAATGAACGGCACACCAAAGGCAACGGCATCCGCTTTGCCCTCGGCCAGCCAGGCGTTGGCGCTGTCCTTGGTGAAACGTTCGTTGGCGATGTACGGGCCACCGAAAGCTTGCTTGAGCTGCGGGCCGATGCTGTCTTCGCCTTCCTTTTCACGGGAGCAGATAAAGGCGATGCCACGCTTGCCCAACTCGCGGGCCACATAGCTGAAGGTTTCCAGGCGGTTCTCGTCGCCCATGTCATGGGAGTCGGCGCGTGGTGCCAGGTGCACGCCAACCCGGCCGGCGCCCCAGACTTCAATGGCAGCGTCGGTCACTTCCAGCAGCAGGCGGGCACGGTTTTCCAGGGAGCCGCCATAGTTGTCGGTGCGCTGGTTGGTGCTGCTTTGCAGGAACTGGTCGAGCAGGTAGCCGTTGGCGCCATGGATTTCCACGCCGTCGAAACCGGCGGCCTTGGCGTTCTCGGCGCCTACGCGGTAAGCCTCAATGATATCGGCGATCTCCTCGGTTTCCAGCGCGCGTGGCGTCGGGTAGTCGGCCAGCGGACGCACCAGACTTACATGGCCCTTGGGCTGGATGGCGCTGGGCGCCACCGGCAATTCGCCGTTCAGGTAAGACGGATGGGAGATCCGGCCCACGTGCCACAGTTGCAGGAAAATCTTGCCGCCGGCGCCGTGGATGGCCTTGGTCACGTTGCTCCAGCCGCGCACCTGGTCGTTGGACCAGATGCCGGGGGTATCGGGGTAGCCCACGCCCATGGGCGTGACAGAGGTGGCTTCGCTGAGGATCAGGCCAGCGGAGGCACGCTGCACGTAGTACTCGGCCATCAGCGCGTTGGGCACACGGCCGGCGTCGGCACGGCAGCGGGTGAGCGGCGCCATGATGATGCGGTTCTTCAGCTCGATGTCGCCGAGTTTGATTGGATCGAAAATAGTCGTCATCAATTACAACCTCGAAAGTTAAGGGTTAAAAGTCAGTGAGTGGCAGGGGCCAGGTCGGCATTGCCGCCCTGGCGGAAAGTGATCAGGGTGACCAGCAGCGCCAGCACGGCCAGCGCACCGGCGGCCAGGGGCACGCTGGTCAGGCCCAGGCCGTGGTCGATGACACTGCCGCCGACCCAGGCGCCCAAGGCGTTGCCGATGTTGAAGGCGCCGATGTTCAGGGTGGAAACCAGGTTTGGCGCGTCTTTGCCGAAGGTCACCACGTTGACTTGCAGGGCCGGCACGGCGGCGAAGCAGGCGGTGGCCCAGAGGAACAGGGTGATTTCAGTGGGGATCAGCGCGACGCTGGTCCAGCTCAATACGGTGGACACCACAGCCATGGTGGTGAAAACCCCCATCAGCGTGTTCGCCAAGCTCTTGTCCGCCAGCTTGCCGCCGATGATGTTGCCCAGGGTCAGGCCCAGGCCGATCAGCACCAGGGTCCAGGTCACGCCGCGGGGCGATACGCCAGTGACTTCTCCCAGCAGCGGGGCGACGTAAGTGAACAGGGTGAACACCGAGGCGGAGAACAGCGCGGTCATGCTCAGGGACAGCCACAGGCCTGCGCCCTTGAGGGCGACGAGTTCCGAGCGCATGTCGAGTTTTTCTTCATCGCGCTTGGCCGGCAGAAAACGGATCAGGCCGATCAGTGCAATCACGCCGATGACGGTCACGGCCCAGAAGGTCGAGCGCCAGCCGGCTTCCTGACCCAGCGCGGTGCCCAGCGGTACGCCGAGTACGTTGGCCAGGGTCAGGCCGGTGAACATCAGGGCTACGGCCGAGGCGCGCTTGTTGGGTGCCACCAGGCCGGCGGCCACCACCGAACCGATGCCGAAGAACGCGCCATGGCACAGGGCGGTGACGACCCTGGCGAACATCAGCACGTTGTAATCACTGGCGATGGCGCAGAGCAGGTTGCCGACGATGAAGATCCCCATCAGCGCGACCAGGGCGGCCTTGCGCGGCAACCGTGCGGTGGCCAGGGCCATGAACGGTGCCCCGATGGCCACGCCCAGGGCGTAGCCGGTCACCAGCCAGCCGGCACCGGGAATCGATACACCCAGGTCGGCCGCCACCTCAGGCAACAGGCCCATGATGACGAACTCGGTGGTGCCGATGGCGAAGGCGCTCAGGGCCAGGATGAGAAGTGAGAGGGGCATGGTGGATCCTTGTCGGGTCAGAGCTCTTGGCTCATTTGCTTGAGGAACTGCTGGATCACGTCCTCGTTGCGTTTGAAGAAATGCCATTGACCGACCTTCTGGCTGGTGATCAGCCCCGCCCGTTGCAACACCGCCAGATGGGCGGACACCGTGGACTGCGACAGGCCGCAACGCTGGTCGATCTGCCCGGCGCAAATGCCGAATTCGTGGTTGTGCAGCTGTTCGGGGAACTGGACCTTGGGGTCTTTGAGCCAGTTGAGGATGTCTCGCCGTACTGGGTGTGCCAGGGCTTTTATTATTTCGTCGAGGTCGAGGGGCATGGTTGGCTGCTCGGAATGAGTAAAACGCTATATCGCGATGGGGCGAACTTTAAATCGTTATTTCGCGATACACCAATATGGATTTGATCTGAAAACCGAATAAATCGTTATATCGGGTTATAACGATATTGGCGCGGCGGTGCTAAGCTTCGCGCCATGAACTATCTCGCACACCTGCACCTCGGCGGCCCCGGCCGGGAACGACTGCTCGGCAGCCTCTACGGCGACTTCGTCAAAGGGCCGTTGCAAGGGCTGTACGATCCGCAGATCGAAGCGGCGATTGCCCTGCATCGACGCATCGACATGTACACCGACCGCCACCCCGTGGTGGATATCGCTTTGTCGCGCTTTTCCACCGTACGGCGGCGCTATGCCGGAATTGTGCTCGACGTGTTTTTTGATCATTGCCTGGCCCGGGACTGGGCGCTGTATGGCGAAGGGCCGTTGATGGACTTCACCTCCCAGGTCTACCGAGTGCTCGCCGCCGAGCCGCAGTTGCCTGGGCGTCTGGCGCAAATCGCGCCTTACATGGCTGCGGATGACTGGCTGGGGTCTTATCGAGAATTCGATGTGCTTGGGCAAGTATTGCGGGGGATTTCCCGACGCCTGTCCCGGCCGGAGGAACTGGCCGGGGCCATGGAAGAATTGATCAGGCTCTATGAACCGTTGAGCGAAGACTTTCAGCTGTTCTACCCGCAGTTGCAGGATTTTGCGTTGAGCCAGACAACACGGCAGGGGTGATGTTGGAGCCGGTTCTTGCCGTCACTGAAGTTCAAATGTGTGAGCGAGCCTGCTCGCGATGAAGGCCTGGCAGTCAAGAACCAACTGACTGACCGCTATCGCGAGCAGGCTCGCTCCCACAAGGGCTCTGCATAGGGTCGCCGGATCAGGCCGCGATCGCAGGCCGCATCGGCACTTGCTGCTTTTGTGGGATTTCGCCAAACAATTCCTTGTGCACCGCCTGTTGCGCCTGAAAGGCCAGGGCAGCCCGCTCCTGGCCGTGGCAGGCAATCGGTTCCAGCAGATGGATGTGCACCTCGCCCCGGTCATTGGCGAACAGGCGCATCAGGTGCGACAGCAAATCATCATCGCCAACGAACGGCGCCAGCGAGTCCGGTTCACCGTTGCGCAGGTAGCGGATCGCCACCGGTTGCAGCGCCACGTCCGCATCGATGGCCGCCGACAATAAACGACCGTGGAAAGTGCGCAGGGAGCGGCCATCGGTGGTGGTGCCTTCGGGAAACATCAGCAGCGGATGGGCCTGTTCCAGGTGTCGGCTCATTTGCTTGCGGATCAACTGGCTGTCGCCCGAGCCGCGCCGGATAAACAGGCTGCCAGCCTTGGCCGCCAACCATCCGGCCACTGGCCAGGTGCGTACTTCGGCCTTGGACAGGAAGGACATTGGCGTGAGCATGCCCAGCAGCGGGATATCGGTCCAGGACACATGGTTGCTGACCCACAGCATGGGCTGTTGCGGCATTTGCCCGTGCACCGTCACGCAGAAGGGCAGGGCATTGCTCAGGCGCGCCATGAAAAAACGCGACCAGCGCTGGCGGCGCACCATGGAGTTGGCCACACCCAACCGTTCGAACAGCCCGAATACGCTGGCCATGCTCAGCCCCAGCGTCACCACCAGCAACACTCGCGCGATTCGCGCGTACACCCGCAACCGACTCATCACACCGCTGCCTTGAAGTGGCGGGCGTAGCGTGGGCAGAGTTCGTCACGCTTGAGCAGGATAAACACGTCGGCCACCTGGAAATCCTCATCCCAGCACGGCTCACCGCAAATCTTCGCGCCCAGGCGCATGTAAGCCTTGAGCAGAGGTGGCATTTCGGCGATGACGTTGGACGGTACGTCCAGGGCCGGCAACGGTTTTTTCGGCACCGCCCGCAGGTGTTCGGTGCACAGATAACGTTCGCGCAGACGCTGCATGATCGCTTGGGCCTGGACGCCGCCGTCCTGCATTGGAATGCTCGCGCATCCCATCAGGTAGCTGTAGCCGCCTTCGTTCAGCACCTCGGCCAGTTCGCCCCACAGTACCGCGATGGTGCCGCCGTTGCGGTAGGCCGGATCGACGCAGGTGCGGCCGATTTCCAGGATCGGGCCCTTGAGATGGACCAGGCCGTGAAGGTTGAATTCTTCTTCGCTGTAGAATCGGCCCAGGCTGCTGGCAGCGTGGTGATCGAGCAGGCGTGTCGTCGCCACGAGTCGGCCGGTATTCAGGTCGCGTACGCCGATGTGGGCGCAGTGAACATCATAGTCATCCATGTCCAGACCCATTTCCGCGCCTTTGAGCTTGGCGTTGAATTCGCCGCTGAAGACGTTGAAGCGCAGGGCCTGGGCTTCTTGCAAAGCCTTGGCGCCAATCAGGCGTTCGGCTTGCAGGCGGCGTTCATTGCCAGTGTCGCTGATGCGGGCGATCTGAGTCATAGCGAATCTCCGTGCGGGCTGTTCAGTTGCAGCCGATCGACTTTCTTTATGCAGCCATGTTGTGCAAAGTCAGGCTATGTAGCCCCGGTGTCATCGCCATGAAGCTTTGGTGATGCTTATATGACAGCCCATTGAGGAGCCTCCCATGCCCTGGCAAAACCTGATCGAACGCGGCGAGCGGTTGCCCGCCCATCCGGACCTGGCTGAGGGTTATGCGGCCTTGCTGCAACGCCTGGGGCCGGTTACGCCGTTCGAACTGGCCGTCATGGGGGCGCGATTGATGGCAACGCCGGGGTTGGCTTTTCTGGTGGGGTATCAGGCGGCGCTGCGGGTGCTTTGGCCGAGCGCGCCCCAGAGCCTGGGCGCCTTGTGCGCCACGGAGCAGCGCAGCCTGCGCCCGGCGGACATGCAGACTCGCATCACCGACCTGCGATTGAACGGGCGCAAGGATTTCGTTACTGCGGGCGATGCGGCCGAGTGGCTGCTGATTGCCGCCCGCAGCGAAGCAGCCGGCGAGCCGCCGCGGTTGAATCTTGCGGTGGTTTATCCCGGAGAGCCGGGGGTGACCCTGGAAAAACTCCCGGCCATCGCCCTGATGCCAGACATCAGCCATGGCCGGGTGCTGTTGGATGGCGCGCTGTGCGAGTTGTTGGCCGGGGACGGTTGGGACGCCTACGTCAAACCGTTCCGCACCTTGGAAGACCTTTATGTGCTCAGTGCCATGGCCGCCTGGCTGTATGGCGTGGGGCAGGAGTGCGCTTGGCCCCAAGCCCTGCAGCTGCGTCTGCTGGGATTGCTGGCCGGTTGCGCTGAAGTGAGTCGTCACAACCCGTCCAGCGCGGCCGGGCATGTGCTGCTGGGTGGGTTGTTCGCCCAGTTCAACGGGCTCGATGAAGAACTGAACGACGCCCTGGCCGCCGGCCCGGCGGTGTGGCGCGAGATGTGGACGCGAGATAAAGCCGTGATGGATATGGCGGCGGGTGCGCGGGCCAAGCGGTTGGCCAAGGCGTTGGGATAACCCTTTGTGGGAGCGAGCCTGCTCGCGATAGCGGAGTGTCAGTTGACATCAATGCTGCTGAGCCAGCGCTATCGCGAGCAGGCTCGCTCCCACAGGGAAATGCCACCCATACCCAAATTGTCATCAAGTCTGAATAGGCTCCGAAGGTTCAATCCTGCGAGCCCCGAGCATGTCCAAAGGCTGGTTCCTGATCCCGCTGCTATTGCTCAACCTGTACGCCCAGGCTGAAGACTGGCCCGGTGAGCAATGGTCAAGCGGCCCGACCCCCACCGGGCCGGCCATCGAAGCCCTGGAGCAATACGCCTTCCCACCCCGCGACGATGCCACTCGCCAGGGCATCCGCACCGATGCGCTGCTGGTGATACAGGACGGTCGGCTGGTCTACGAGCGTTATGCGGGGCCCACCCGTGCCGACACTGCGCACCTGACCTGGTCGATCAGCAAAAGCCTGATGGCGACGGTGTTTGGCGTGGCCTATGGGCAAAAGCTGTTCAGTCTGCAGGATCCTGTCGCCAGGTATTACCCGGCGTTGAGCAAGCATCCGGACATGACCTTGGCCGATCTGTTCCATTGGGCCTCGGGGCTGGATTGGCAGGAAGATTACGAATACGCACCGCTCAAGTCCTCGGTGGTGGCGATGCTTTATACCCGTGGGCGTCATGACATGGCGGCGTTCACTGCGCAGCATGAACGCGACAGTCCGCCGGGGCAGGTGTTTCGTTACTCCAGCGGTGACAGCAACCTGCTGGCCGCGGCATTGAAAAATATCGTCGGCCCGGCGCGGTATCCCGATTACCCCTGGACGGCCCTGTTCGAGCCGCTGGGTATCCGCCACGCCACCTGGGAAACCGACGCCGCCGGCACGTTTGTCGGGTCCTCCTACGCCTACCTCACGGCGCGGGACCTGGCGCGTGTGGGGCTGTTGATGCAACGCGAGGGGCGCTGGGGCGAGCGGCAACTGATCCCGCAAGCCTGGGTGGCGTTCAATCGCGAGCCCTTCGCCCGCTTCCGGGCCGGCCAGGATGAAGCGGTGCCCGGTGGGCATTGGTGGCTCAACCGCGCGGCCGACCCGGCCATCCACCCGTGGCCCGATGCACCGCCGGATACGTTTGCCGCGCTGGGCCATTGGGGGCAGGCGTTGTACGTGATCCCCAGCGCCCGGTTGGTGATCGTGCGCTACGCTGATGACCGCGACGGCAGCTACCGCCACAACGAGTTGCTCAAGCGAGCCATGGCGGCGTTCGCCGGGACGGTGCAGCCATGAGACGCAGACCGCTGCTCACGCTGATGTCGGTGCTTGTTGTGGCGCTGCTCGGCTGGATCTGGCTCGAGCGGGTGGCGCTGCGGGCCTTCCCCGACATCATCAGCGCCTACACCGCCAAGGAGTATTGCTCGTGTCGCTACGTGATGGAGCAACCGGCTGACTATTGCCGTGGCTATGTAAAGCAGTCGGTGCCCATCAGCGATTTTCTCGAAACGCCTGAAGCGAAACGCATCACCGTCGCCGGGTTGGGACGAAGCAATAGCGCACGATGGCTGGGGGAGCGGCAGGGCTGTCGGTTGGAGCCGTGACCGGACCTGTGTATTCCCATAGAGGATTGAAACAGAAGGTTTGCAAGTGCCCTCGGCCCGGTTAAGGTTCGCCACAGGTTTATCTGCCCTCCGAGTGTGTATGTTCAAGCGGTCTTTTTCTCACGCTGTCGCGACCTTGCTGCTGGCCTGCGCCGCGCTGCCGGTCCAAGCCAATTGGTATCTGGACGGCGAATCGTCGCGGCTGTCGTTTATCAGCAGCAAAAACGGCAACGTTTCCGAGGTCCAGCGTTTCCTGGTGCTTCATGGTCAGGTCCAGCCCAAGGGGATGGTCCGGCTGGAAGTGGAGCTGGAGTCGGTCAACAGTGGCATTCCCCTGCGTGACGAGCGCATGCGCGCCGAGTTGTTCGAGATCAAGCAATTTGCCGACGCCGCCATTACCGCGCAGCTCGACCTGTTACCGATTCAGGACCTGGCCAACGGCGCTCAACTGGAACTGCGTTTGCCGCTGACCGTTGACCTGCACGGCAAGCAACATGTGTATCAGGCCGAACTGCTGGCAACGCGCCTGGATGAACGACGGTTCCAGGTCGTGACCCTGGAGCCGGTGGTGCTCAATGCGGCGGATTTCGATCTGGCGCCGGGATTGGAGAAGTTGCGCAAACAGGCCGGGCTGTCGGCCATCAGCCTCGCAGTGCCGGTGAATGCGGTGCTGATTTTCACGGCGCGCTGACATGGGAGGCCCGGTATTTCCGTGGCGCGAGGGCAATCGCTTCGAGCTGTTGATCGATGGCCCGCAGTTTTTCCCGCGCATGCTGGTGGAAATTGCCCGCGCCCAGGAACAGGTCGAGCTGGAGCTGTACCTGGTGGAGGCGGGAACTTGCGCCGAGGCGATGGTCCAGGCACTCGTCCAGGCTGCCGAGCGCGGTGTTCGCGTGCGTTGCCTGTTCGATGACTACGGCAGCCTGGCGTTTACCCAGGACCTGCGCCACGGTCTGATCGAGGCGGGCGTGGAGCTGCGTTTTTACAATCGCCTGAGTTGGCGCCGCTGGGTACGGAATTTATATCGGGACCACCGCAAGCTGCTGTTGGTGGACCAGCGCCTGGCGGTGGTTGGCGGCACCGGGGTCACCGATGAGTTCTGGAGCCCGCTGGATGACCGCTGCGAGTGGCACGAGGTCATGGTGGAAATCGTCGGCCCCTTGGTGCTCGACTGGCAGTTGCTGTTTGACCGCCAATGGCTCGCCAACCGCCATCGCCGTGCCTGGAAACCGGCTTCCAACTTCGGCTTGCCGCGCTTGCCCCGGGTTCCGCCGATGGGTGAGGGCATGGGGCGGGTGGCTTATGCCGATGCCCGCCAGAATCGCGACATTCTGCAATCGTTGTCCCGGGCCCTGAACAGCGGCCAGAAGCGGATCTGGATGGCGACCCCATACTTTTTGCCGACCTGGAACGTGCGTCGCTCCTTGCGCAAGGCTGCCGCCCGGGGCATCGATGTGCGCCTGCTGCTCACCGGCCCGCGCACCGATCACCCGTCCGTGCGCTACGCCGGGCACCGTTATTACCCGCGTCTGCTCAAGGCTGGGGTGAAAATCTTCGAATACCAGCCGTGTTTCCTGCACCTGAAGATGGTGCTGGTGGACGACTGGGTCAGCATCGGCTCCTGTAATTTCGATCACTGGAACCTGCGCTTCAATCTGGAAGCCAACCTCGAAGCCCTCGACTCCGCACTCAGCACGGCAGTGGCGGCGAGTTTCGAGCGTGACTTCGCCCAGAGCCTGGAGGTCAGTCTCGATGCCTGGAAGCGCCGGCCGCTGTGGAAACGGGTCAAGCAACGGGTGTGGGGGTTGGTGGATCGGTTGGTGGTGAATGTGCTGGGGCGGCGGGGTTAAGGTTCAGCAAAAACAATGTGGGAGCGAGCCTGCTCGCGATGGTGGCCTGACAGTCAATGATGCGGTGACTGGTAGGCCTTCATCGCGAGCAGGCGCGCTCCCACGGTTATTTGCGCTGTTGATGAATCAGAGCAACTCGAAACTCTGTTGCTTCACATCCTGGGAATCCAGGCCGATCTGGACGTTGAACTTGCCCGGTTCAGCGGCGTATTTGAGCTGGGCGTTGTAGAACTTCAAGTCGTCTTCAGTGATGGTGAAGTGAATGACTTTCTTCTCGCCGGCCTTGAGCATCACCTTGCGGAAGTTCTTCAGCTCCTTCACCGGGCGGATGATCGAGCCGGTCACGTCCTGGATATAGAGCTGCACCACGGTTTCGCCGTCACGCTCGCCGGTGTTTTCCAGGGTCACGCTGGCATCGAGCTTGCCGGTCTTGTTCAGCGTGGTGGACGACAGGGCCATGTCCGTCAGGCTGAATTCGGTGTAGCTCAGGCCGTAGCCGAACGGGTAGAGCGGGCCAGTGGTGTCATCGAAGTATTGCGAGGTGTAGTTGCCCGGCTTGCCCGGCGTGAACGGTCGACCAATGCTCAGATGGTTGTAGTAGGTCGGAATCTGTCCTACCGAGCGCGGGAAGGAGATCGGCAGTTTGCCCGACGGGTTGTAGTCGCCGAACAACACGTCGGCGATGGCGTTGCCGCCTTCGGTGCCGCTGAACCAGGTTTCCAGGATCGCATCGGCCTGTTGCTTTTCATCCACCAGCGCCAGCGGGCGGCCGTTCATCAGCACCAGCACCAGTGGTTTGCCGGTAGCCTTCAGGGCCTTGATCAGCTCGCGCTGGCTGGCGGGGATGCTCAGTTCCGTGCGGCTCGAGGATTCGTGGGACATGCCGCGCGACTCACCCACGGCGGCCACCACCACATCGGCATCCTTGGCGGCTTTTACCGCTTCGTCGATCAACACCTGGGCAGGGCGCGGGTCATCCACCACTTCCGGGGCGTCGAAGTTGAGGAAGTTCAGGTAGTCGAGCACCTTCTTGTCGCCGGTGATGTTGGCGCCACGGGCATAGATCAGTTTCGATTCTGCGCCCAGTGCGCGGGTCATGCCGTCGAACAAGGTCACCGATTGCGCAGGGCGCCCGGCAGCGGCCCAACTGCCCATCATGTCGATCGGAGCCTTGGCGAGCGGTCCGACCAGGGCGATTTTTGCGTTTTTGTTCAGGGGCAGGGTCTGGTTGCGGTTTTCCAGCAGGACCAGGCTGCGGCGGGCCACGTCACGGGCATCGTCGCGGTGCAGGCGGCTTTCGGCGTAGGTGTCGGCCGGGTCGTCCTCGGCCTTGCCGATGCGCAGGTACGGATCCTTGAACAGGCCCATGTCGTATTTGGCGGCGAGGACTTCGCGCACCGCATTGTCGATGTCGCTCTGCTCGATTTCACCGGCCTTGAGCAGTCCAGGCAGCTCCTTGCCGTACAGCGAGTCGTTCATGCTCATGTCGATGCCGGCCTTGATCGCCAGCTTCGCCGCTTCGCGACCGTCCCGGGCCACGCCATGCTTGATCAGTTCGAAGATGGCGCCGTGGTCACTCACCGCCAGGCCCTTGAACCCCCATTCCTTGCGCAACAGATCGTGCATCAGCCAGGTGTTGGCGGTGGCGGGCACGCCGTTGATGGAGTTCAGCGCGACCATCACCCCGCCGGCACCCGCATCGATGGCGGCGCGGTAGGGTGGCAGGTAGTCCTGGTACATTTTCACCGGGCTCATGTCCACGATGTTGTAGTCCCGGCCACCTTCCACCGCGCCGTACAGGGCGAAGTGCTTGACGCTGGCCATGATGCTGTCGGCCGCGTTGGCGCCACTGCCCTGGAATGCTTTGACCATCACCCCGGCGATGCGCGACACCAGGTAAGTGTCCTCGCCAAAGCCCTCGGAGGTCCGGCCCCAGCGGGGGTCGCGGGAAATATCCACCATCGGCGCGAAGGTGATGTCCAGGCTGTCGGCCGCCGCTTCCTTGGCAGCGACGCGGCCGGAGCGGTAGATGGCGTCCATGTCCCAGCTGGAGGCCAGGGCCAGGGGGATCGGGAAAATCGTGCGATGGCCGTGGATCACGTCATAGGCGAAGAACATCGGGATCTTCAGCCGGCTGCGCATGGCCGCGTCCTGCATCGGGCGGTTTTCAGCCCGGGTGATGGAGTTGAACGTTCCTCCGATGTTGCCGGCGGCGATTTCCTTGCGAATCATCTCCCGAGGCATCTCGGGGCCGATGCTGATCAGGCGCAACTGGCCGATCTTTTCCTCGAGGGTCATCTGCTTCATCAGGTTGCTGATGAAGGCATTCTTGTTCTCTATCGGGGTTGGCAGGTTGTCGGCTAATACGGATTGACTGGCCAGTGTGACGAACAGGCCCAGCAAACACAGCTTCTTCATGAATGGTTTCTCGCAAGCCTAAGGGCGGTAATCAGGACTCGCCGGTCAGCAAAATGTGAGGAGCGGCTATTGTTGTTCGAGTATTGTCTGAATAAGAGCAGCACTGTTTTCGAACGCACGCGGATGAACTTAGTTTCGCACCGGGCATCTTTTAGCCCATCGACCCGATTCAATCCCGTGGCGGCGGCAGATTATGCCCCAGACGCTGGTGAGATAGGTGGCTGTGTTTTCTTCAATGGACTGTATAGGGGAGTTTCAACCGATGAATCTACGACTCGATCACCTTCGCCACCTGCCAATACTGGCGCTGATACTGTTCACCACGCTGCTGGCCGGTTGCGGCATCAACAACATTCCAACCCTGGACGAACAGGCCAAGGCCGCCTGGGGACAGGTGCAGAACCAGTACCAGCGCCGAGCCGACCTGATCCCCAACCTGGTGGAAACCGTCAAGGGCTATGCGCAGCACGAACAGGAAACCCTGACGGCGGTGGTCGAGGCGCGGGCCAAGGCCACGTCCATCCAGGTCGATGCCGGCACCCTGGACAACCCGGAAAAACTCAAGCAGTTCCAGCAGGCCCAGGACCAGTTGAGTGATGCGTTGAGCCGGCTGATGGTGGTGGTCGAGCGTTATCCGGACCTCAAGGCCAACCAGAACTTCCTGGCCTTGCAATCACAACTCGAAGGCACCGAGAACCGCATCGCCGTGGCTCGTCGCGACTTCATCCTGGCGGTGCAGAAATACAACACCGAAATCCGCACCTTCCCCGGTCGCTTGTGGCACAGCGTGCTGTACAGCGATCTGCCGATCCGCGAAACCTTCGAAGCCACCAGCCCCAACGCCGAAAAAGCCCCTGAAGTGAAATTCTGAAAAAACTGTGGGCGCTAGCCTGTGGGAGCAAAGCTTGCTCGCGATGAACGATAACGCGGTCATTAGAAAGACCGAGGTGCCTTCATCGCGAGCAAGCTCAGCTCCCACACCAGCTCGCTCCCACACAGGAGTTACGATGCGAGTGTTGAAATTTGGCCTGGTGCTGTTGCTCTGGGTCTTTGCCATCACGGCCCAGGCCGAGTTGAGTTTTCCGACACTGACCGGGCGGGTGGTGGACACTGCCCAGATGCTGGAACCCTCGGTGCGCACGCAACTGGATGCACAGCTCAAGGCCCATGAACAGGCCACCGGTGAACAGGTGGTCGTGGTCACGCTGGCGGACCTGCAAGGCAGCAGCATCGAAGACTTCGGTTATCAACTGGGGCGTCACTGGGGCATTGGGCAGAAGGATAAAAACAACGGCGCGCTACTGATCGTGGCCCGGGATGACCGTAAACTGCGGATCGAAGTGGGCTATGGTCTGGAAGACCGCCTGACTGACGCCCAGAGTTCGGTGATTATCAACCAGGTGATCACTCCGGCGTTCAAGGCCGGCAATTTCAACAAAGGTATCAGCGACGGCGTAGCGGCGATGCTGATGGTGCTGGGCGGCAATGCGCTGGATGAGCCGGCTGCGGTGTACGGTGCCGACGGCCAGGAGGAGGGCGATTTCGTCGGGCGCCATCCGGGGCTGTTCGTGTTGTTGGTGCTGCTGTTCATCGTAACGGTGTTCGTGTGCCAGATGCTCGGTATCCTGCCGGCCGGACGCGGTGGTTCCGGGGGCGGCTATGGCGGTGGCGGCGGTTTTGGCGGCGGTGGTGGCGGCGGCTTCAGTGGTGGTGGGGGCAGTTTCGGGGGCGGCGGTTCGTCGGGCGGCTGGTGACAATAATAATGAGTGGGCACTTTTAACCATGGCATTACTGACTGAACACGAACAACGCAAGGTCGCCGAGGCCATCGCCCGGGTGGAGCGCGATACCGATGCCGAGCTGGTCACCGTGCTTGCTGCCCGCGCCGACGACTACGCCTACATCCCGCTGCTGTGGGCCAGCCTGCTGGCCTTGGTGGTGCCCGGCATGGTGCATTACCTCACGGGCTGGCTGAACATGCACAGTCTGCTGCTGGTGCAGTGGGTCCTGTTTATCGTGCTGTGCCTGGTGTTTCGCATTCCTGCAATCACCACTCACCTGATCCCCCGTTCCGTGCGCCACTGGCGCGCCTCCAATCTGGCGCGCCGGCAGTTTCTCGAGCAGAACCTGCACCACACCGTCGGCGGCACAGGAATGTTGATTTTCGTTTGCGAGGCCGAGCGGTATGTGGAAATCCTGGTGGACGAAGGCATTTCCAAGCGTCTCGACAACACGCGCTGGGAGGCCATTGTCGCCACCTTCACCCAGCAGGTCCGCCAAGGACAGACGTTGCAGGGTTTTGTCACCTGCATCGAGGCCTGCGGCGAATTGCTCAAGGAGCATGTACCCGTGACTCACGCGCGCAATGAATTGCCGAATCGGCTGGTGGTGCTGGGCTGAAAAAATTTCTGCCAGCACAAGCCTGTGGGAGCAAAGCTTTGCCCCCACAGGGGATACTGCTCGCCACACGAACTTTTCCGTGCCCTCACTGCCCATCCCCCCTAAAATAACCGCCATTCCCGATCCGCCCGCCCCGAGGCCGCTTTTTCCATGTCTGTCACCGCTACCCCCGCCCGTCCTGCGCCGGATCACCACGCCCAGTTCATCGAGCTGCTGCAAAGCAGCCTTGAGCAGAACGCCTTCATCAAACTGGTGCTGGCCAAGTACGTCGGTGACGAAGCGGACCTGCAACGGCTGATCATCAAGCAGTTGACGGTCAAGGATCAGCCATGCCTGTCCTTCGTTTACCGCTACAAAACCCGCGACATCACCAAGAATTTCCCGCTGGCCGAAGGCGTGGCGACCATCGCCGCGTTGTTGCCGATGTCGTTCAAGAACGCGCACCTGCTGGCTGTCACCGACGAAGCGCAGCTGGAATACAGCAAAAAGGGCAAAAGCTCGCTGTTCAAGAGCAAGCCCCAGCAGCTGCGAGAAGTGCCATCGGCCGAGCACAATCGCGAGAAAAACCGCTTCCTCGACCTGAACCGCCCGTTCCTGGCGGATTTGGGCGTGACCAACCATAAGCACGAGCTGATCCCGGCGATGTCGCGCAAGTGGAAGCAGATCAACAAGTTCATCGAAGTCTTCAGCCATGCGCTGACATCTTCGCCGCTGGCCCTGGATCAGCCGGTGCGGGTGTCGGACTTTGGCTCGGGCAAGGGTTATCTGACGTTCGCCATCCATGACTACCTGCGTAACACCTTGCAGGCTGAAGGGATCGTGACCGGCGTCGAACTGCGAGAGGACATGGTCAAGCTGTGCAACGAAGCTGCCGCGCGGCTGGAGCACCCGGGCCTGAGCTTCCAGCACGGCGATGTGCGCAGCGTGGCGCCGGCCGCGGTGGATGTGATGATTGCCTTGCATGCCTGTGATGTCGCCACCGATTACGCGATCCACATGGGCATTCGCTCGGGCGCTTCGATCATCATGTGCTCGCCGTGCTGCCACAAGCAGATCCGCTTGCAAATCCAGAGTCCGGCGTTGCTCAAGCCGATGCTGCAATATGGGCTGCACCTGGGCCAGCAGGCAGAAATGGTCACTGACAGTCTGCGGGCGCTGTTTCTGGAGGCGTGCGGCTACGAAACCAAGGTGTTCGAGTTCATTTCCCTGGACCACACCAACAAGAACAAGATGATCCTGGCGGTCAAACGCGCCGAACCGGTGGACCCGGCAGAGCTGCTGGCGAAGATCCAGGAACTCAAGGCGTTCTACCACATCACCGAGCACTGCCTCGAAACCCTGCTGCGGGCTGACGGTTACCTCGCCTGAGTGACTGACACATTACCCTGTGGGAGCGAGCCTGCTCGCGATTGAACGATGACGCGGTGCACCTGAAAAACCGCGTCGCCTGAATCGCGAGCAGGCTCGCTCCCACACGTTGCATTCAGCATCCAGCGATGTGCAGCCCGTCAGGTAATCGCCGCTTATCCCTCATCTACCGACGTACCGGTCTACCTTTAATGCGTTCACCCCCTACGCATTTTTCAAGGAGTCCACCCCATGGCCGCAAAGAAAATCCTCATGCTGGTCGGCGATTACGTCGAAGACTATGAAGTCATGGTGCCATTCCAGGCCTTGCAGATGATCGGCCACACCGTTCATGCCGTGTGCCCGGACAAAAGCGCCGGGCAGACCGTGCGCACGGCGATCCACGACTTCGAGGGCGACCAGACCTACAGCGAAAAACCGGGGCATCTGTTCGCACTGAATCATGATTTCCTCGGTGTCGAGGCCGCTGATTACGATGCGTTGCTGGTGCCGGGCGGACGTGCGCCGGAATATCTGCGCCTGAATGAGAAAGTCCTGCAACTGGTGCGTGAATTTGACCAGGCGGGCAAGCCGATTGCAGCGGTATGCCACGGTGCGCAATTGCTGGCAGCGGCGGGTATCCTGGAAGGGCGCGAATGCAGCGCCTATCCCGCCTGTGCCCCGGAGGTGCGTCTGGCGGGAGGGACCTTTATCGAGTGCGCGGTCACCGAAGGCCACGTTCAAGGCAATCTGGCGACCGCGCCCGCCTGGCCGGCACATCCGAACTGGCTGGCGGGGTTCCTGACGCTGCTGGGCACGGCCATCACCTTGTAAGGCACTGGCAGAACAAGCGCAGCGGGTCTTTACTCTTGGGGATGCCTCAACCGCCCAGGAGAAAGAACATGTCCGGATGGTACGAAGTCAGCAAAAGCAGCAACGGCCAGTTTAAGTTTGTGCTCAAGGCGGCGAACGCCGAAACGATTTTGACCAGCGAGCTGTACACGACCCGCAGCGGTGCCGACGGTGGCATCGCTTCGGTGCAGAAGAACAGCCCACTGGCTGAACGTTATGAACTCAAGAGCACCAAGGACGGCCATCCTTACTTCAACCTCAAGGCTGGCAATCACGAAGTGATCGGCAGCAGCGAAAGCTATTCCTCTGACGCCGCCCGGGACAAGGGCATTGCCAGCGTCATGGCCAACGGACCGACGACGGTGATCAAGGACAAGACGCTGGCGGCGCTTTGACAGGACGCCAAAAGCCGAGGGCCAATGTGGGAGCAAGCTTTGCTCCCACCGATAAATCCCTTCCCCACAAGCTACGGGGCCATGCCTGCCCTGGCTCTAAACCTCCACCGGCACCGACAGTTTCGGGTTGCCCAGCGGATGCGTCTTGGCATCGAAGAACCGTAGTTCAACCGCCAACCCCTGGAACACCTTGGCGTAATGGCGCTTCTGGTGCTGAATGAACGCCTGGCTGCGGGGGTAGATCGAGATTGCCACGGTTTTCGGCGCGGCCTGGCGCAGGGCATGGACGATGTGACTGTCCTGTTCGCCCAAGGCATGGCCGAACAGGCACAGGTTGTCGCCGTGGTGCAGCAACTGGTCGTAGCAGAACGATAGGTAATCAGAGCTGCGAATGGTCTTGAGCTTGTCCTGGCTCGGGCCTTCATTGACGAACAGCGGCACGTCGTCAAGGGTCTTGATCGTATTGTTGATGGCGAAACTGCCCAACAGCGTGCCTTCGGTGGCGGTCAGCTTGCGTGCCGTGCCGTCCTGGTTGCGTACCAGGTGCAGGCCACCGTGCAGGTACAGCAGACGTGGTTTGTCCGTGTCTGCCTGGCTCAGATCAAAGCTGTGATCGTTGCCCAGGAACAGGTCGGTGACAGTCTCGGGCGCATGCTGGATCGCCCAGTAGTTGAGCAGATCGTAGTTGGTGGTGAACACCGTGCGATAGCGGCCCAGCTCCTGATTAAGCGTCGCCAGGGTCGAGGGTTCGACCAGTCGCCACGGGATATGCACCGCGTGCACGGTGTTGATCAGTGCTTCCTTTATTGCGTAGTAGCGGTTGCGCGGTGCAGCGGAACTGACGGCCAGAGCCTTGTTGACCCGGCTGGTGGTTTTCAGCGCGCCGAGTACCTGTTCGAAACTGCGTGTCTGCATCGCGTCGAACACACTCATTTCCGACGGGCTCAAGGGTTTTTCTTCGACTGTGCGAGCGTTTTCGAACAGCGAGTCGTAGCCGAAATCGTCCCAAACGGCGCGGCTGGCGCCGTTACCCAGCAGCAAGCCGCTGAAAGCGGTGCTGGCGCGCAAGGCATCCCAGTCTTCGAGCTGGGCGTCGTATTGCTGGAAGTCGGTCATTGCGAAAGTTATCTCAAAACGTGGTTAAGGCAGGGCGCGACTTTATCACGACCCAGTCTTGAGCCAGATCAAGATGCGCTGTGACCAGTCGGTCATTCTGGTAGCCCTGCCAATTCCGGCCTCTTCCAGGAGCATCTCCCATGAGCAGCACCTTTTTCATTCCCGCCGTGAACGTCATGGGGCTGGGTTGCCTCGACGAGGCCATGACCGCCATCCGTAACTACGGCTTTCGCAAGGCCCTGATCGTCACTGACACAGGGTTGGCCAAGGCCGGCGTCGCCAGCAAGGTGGCCGACCTGCTGGCGCAGCAGGACATCGATTCGGTGATTTTCGACGGTGCCAAGCCCAATCCCAGCATCGCCAATGTCGAGCGCGGGCTGGGGTTGCTGAAGGAGAGCCAATGCGATTTCGTGGTGTCGCTGGGTGGTGGCTCGCCCCACGATTGCGCCAAGGGCATCGCCTTGTGTGCCACCAACGGCGGGGAAATTCGTGACTACGAGGGCGTTGATCGCTCGAGTAAACCGCAGTTGCCGCTGATCGCCATCAACACCACGGCAGGTACTGCCAGCGAGATGACCCGTTTTTGCATCATCACCGACGAGACCCGCCACGTGAAAATGGCGATTGTCGACCGCAACGTGACGCCGCTCATGTCGGTCAACGATCCGGCGTTGATGGTGGCGATGCCCAAGGGGCTGACGGCCGCCACCGGCATGGATGCGTTGACCCATGCGATCGAAGCTTACGTATCCACTGCCGCCAATCCGATCACCGATGCCTGCGCGCTGAAAGCAGTCACGTTGATCAGCAACAATCTGCGTCAGGCCGTGCGCGACGGCAACGATCTGACGGCGCGGGAGAACATGGCCTACGCGCAGTTTCTCGCGGGGATGGCGTTCAATAATGCTTCGCTGGGTTTTGTGCATGCGATGGCCCATCAACTGGGCGGTTTTTATGACTTGCCCCATGGCGTGTGTAATGCCGTGCTGTTGCCCCATGTGCAGAGTTTCAACGCCTCGGTATGTGCCGCTCGGCTGACCGACGTGGCCCATGCCATGGGCGCCGATACGCGCGGACTCAGCCCGGAGGAGGGCGCGCGGGTGGCCATTGAGGCGATCCGCAGCCTGGCCCGGGATGTGGATATTCCGGCCGGCCTGCGTGAGTTGGGCGTACGTCTCAACGACGTGCCGGTACTGGCCACCAACGCATTGAAAGATGCTTGTGGCCTGACCAATCCACGGGCAGGGGATCAACGGCAGATCGAGGAGATTTTCCGCAGCGCCTTTTAGGCGACCCGTGGCGGCATGAACCGCACGCACAGCATCGCTGCCACTGCCAGCAGCGTGCACAATGCCGCTAGCGGCCAGGCCTGTTGACTCAACAACAGGCTGGCCATGGCGCCGATCGCCGATGCCATCAGTTGATGCAGGAAACCGCTTAACGCCATGGCATAAGCACCGGCCACCGGTGAACCCTCGTTGGCCAGGGACAGGCTGATGGGGTAATTCAACGATTGGCCGAACACCGCGAAGCAGTACGGCAACCAGAACAGCAGCGCAACACTGCTCAGCGCGACGCTCCCCAGCAGCATGGTTGCGCTGCCACCCAGCACCAGCGCAATGCCCCAGCTCATCAGCCGTCGCTGACCGGTGCGCAGCACAAAGGCGTTTACCGCCAGCGCGCCGAACAGGTACGCCGCACTGATCGGCCAGCCCAGCAGGCCGTACTCAATCGCTGACCAATGAAAGCTTTCCTGCAGGATCAGTGGCGCGGCGGTGTTGAACGCGACGATCACGCCGTAACCCAGGCCACCAGCCAATGCCGGCAGTAAAAAACCTCGGTATCGGAGAATTCTGCCGTAGACGCGCCACGCTGATTGCCCGTGGCTGCTTTCTGTCAGCACTGGGAAACCGACCCGGGACACTGCCACCGCCATGGCCAGGCTGACCGCACCCAACCCGTAGAAGATCGCTTCCCAGCCGAAGGCAACCTGGATCAAGGAGCCCAGATACTGGCCAATGCCAAGGGCAATCACGAAGGCTATCGAGATCCATGACAGGGCCTTGGCCAGCAGATCGCCGCTGAAACTGTCACGGATCAATACCCTGGCCATCACCGAGATACCGCTGGCGCCGATGCCCTGAATCAACCTGAGCGTCAGGAACGCCTCGACTGTCGTACCCAGCGGTAACGCCAGGTTACTCAGGCCGTACAACCCCAATGCCGCCAGCAACACCGGTTTGCGTCCCAGACGCTGGCTCACGCTGCCCCACAGCAACATTGGCAGCGCCATGCCGATCAGGTAAACCGACAAGCCCCAGGAAACCCGGGACGCATCGGCCCCCAGATCCCGAGCAATGTCGGGCAGGGCCGGCAAGTAGATGCTCATGCCCAGTTGTGCCAGGAAGACAGTGGTGCAGGTGATGATCAGGGTCGTACGGTTCTTCATCAAGGCGCTCGTTCAAGGACGGATGTCACGCCCGTGTGCCAGCAGCAGATCGGTGATCCGTTCGCAGAACGAGCGAATCACGTTCGTCTCCATGTCGGCGCGCAGGGTGATGCGGATTGCGGCCTTGTTTTGCGGCACTACGGGGAAAAAGACCGCTGAAGTGAAATACCCCAGGTCGGCCAGTTCGACCGCCAGGCTGTTGGCCAGGGTTGCTTCACCGCATGTCACCAGGCGGATCGCCATGGCATTGCCGAGCTGCTCGGTGCGGATGAGGCTGTCGAAGAGGCGGATATTAGCCTGCAAACGCTCCTGCAAGGCGCTGAATTCTCGACTGCGATGCAGGCGGATCGAGGCAATGCCGGCGCCAATGGCCGCCGCGTTCAGGCTCTGGGACCAATTGCTCGGCCCGCCGTAGCGCTGCACCAGTGTTTTTTGCCGTTCACTGCCAAACATCGCCAGGCCGCCACTGGCCCCGAATGATTTGGCCAGCGAGGCGACAATCAGCGTGCGCTCGTCCACGGCGTGCAAGCGTGACCGGACCAGGCCCGCTCCGCATTGCCCTACGGCGGACAGCGCGTGGGAGTCATCCAGATAGAGAAACAGGCCATAGCGCTGTTTGAGGTACAACAGGCTGTCCATATCCGTCACCCCGGCCCATGCTGTAGGCCCCATCGGCCACATACGCCACGTTGCGCTGTCGTTTGCACACGTCCTCGAGAAAGTCCATGTCGTTGTGGGGCCCGGTGATGACTTGGGTTTCATCGGCGCAGGCAGCCTTGACGTGGTTCATCGAGTAATGGGCATGTTTGTCAAACACCATGACCGGCGGCCGATTGTCGGTGAGCACGCTGGCCAGCAACGGCAGGATCCCGGCGCTCGCTGCGCTGCATGACAGGGCGCTGAGACAACTGGCGCCAAACAACTCCGACAATTGGGTTTCGTATCGGTCCAGGATCGCCAGTTTGCAGCGGTTTTTCGAGTTGGCTACGCGCAAGGTCCCGGTTTCCCATAGGGCCGTCATGGCCCCGTCCAGCAACGCCGGATGGTGATCCAGGCCCAGATAGGACGTGGTACAGAAGTGGTGAAAGGTTCTGCCGTACTGGTCGACCAGGACATTGGGTGTCTTGACCTCGACATTCAGCCCTGAGATTTTTCCTACTTCGGCGCTCTGCCAGTCCTGGTCCGCCAGGGAAATGACCTTACGGTAGTTGGTGTAGCGATGGGTTGGCTGTGCAGTCTGGTTCATGGTGCGCTTACATTCCTTGGTTGAGTGGTGCTGTCCGTGGGTGGTTTCGATATCTGTGTGTTTCCAGACTTTACAGATCGTTATGCAGGGCTTTGAATCGGCCGTTTCCGGCGTGTTTGAGTGTTACCGGAGACTTCTGTGTAGGATCTTGCCTAAGGGGCTGGGCGGGGAATCCATTTACGCTGTCGGAGCTGGGCAACGCGATGCTTTCACCCTTGAGCCTGCTGCACTTGACCCATCCGTTTCTTTTCCAAAGGTTGCTTGTCGATGCTCTCAGGCTTCAATCATCTGACACTTGCCGTCACCGAGCTGGACCCCAGTGTGGTTTTTTATAGCGAGCTATTGCAGCTTCGTCTTGAGGCCAGATGGGACAAAGGGGCCTATTTGTCGCTGCCCGGACTATGGCTGTGCCTGTCTGTTGACCCGTTGCGCAAAAAGGGGGCTGCGGCGGACTACACCCATTACGCATTCAGTATCCGTGCCGAGGACTTCCCGGTGCTGGTGGCGCGGCTCAATGCGGCCCAGGTGGTGACGTGGCGCGACAACCGCAGCGAAGGGGACTCGTTTTACTTTCTCGACCCGGACGGGCACAAACTCGAAATCCATGTGGGAGATCTGACGTCCCGCCTGCAGGCCTGTCGACAGGCGCCTTACGCCTCCATGGAGTTTTTTACGGCTCCCTGATTCTTCGCCTCGCCTGTGCAGCCGTGCCGAGCTGCTGCATGGGTCGATATTGCCATTGCTGATAACAATCAGTTTTTTGGGCGGCCCGTTGGCCTACGCTATCCTCATGGGTATTGTTGGCGCGAATCGGTTGTTGGCCAGCAAGGCGCAGGGCTGACGTGCCGGCTGCGCAGGCAAGGCTTTTTTCAACGATGCATTATCGGAAGACCACCAGCCCCATGGACACTCGCAATCGTGCGCCGCTGGCCAGTTACATGGATCTTTTGCTGGACGCCGTGTGTGCCGTCGACGGCCAGGGGCGTTTCGTGTTTGTCAGCGCCGCTTGTGAACGCATTTTCGGTTACACCCCGCAGGAGCTGATCGGCCAGCCGATGATCGACCTGGTGCATCCTGCCGACCGCCAGCGGACTCTTGATGCGGCGCGGGAGATCATGGACGGCGAACCCAAGCTCAATTTCGAGAACCGCTACCTGCACAAGGACGGTCGGGTGGTGCATATCCTGTGGTCGGCGCGCTGGTCGCCGGCGGACCAGTTGCGGATCGCCGTGGCCCGGGATATCACCGAACGCAAGCAGGCCGAGTCTCGGCAGGCGGCGTTGTATGCGATTTCCGAGGCCGCCCATGCGGCTGCGGACCTGCTGGCGTTGTTCAAGCGCATCCACCTGATCATTGGCGAGTGGCTGCCGGCGCTGAATTTTTCGGTGGCGCTGTATGACGAGCAGTGCGAGCAGTTGAACTTTGCCTATCACGTCGATGACCTGGAACGACAGCCCGATGGGCCGAGCTCGGTCACCAAGCGCCTGTGCGCCGAAGTGATTCGCAGCGGCCAACCGATCTTGCTGACCCCCGGTTGCAGTCAGTTGCCATCGGGGTTCTGCGACCTTGTGGCGCAACCGAACGCTCCCTGCTGGCTGGGTGTACCGCTGATCTCGCAAAACGGCACGATCGGTGCGTTGATCGTCAAGAGCACGCAAGACAATCAGCGCTACACCGAGCAAGACAAGGAGTTGCTGCAATACGTCTGTGCGCAGCTCACCATCGCCATCGAGCGCCAGCAATTGCACGCCCGGTTGCAGCGCATGGCTCAGTACGATCAGTTGACCCAGGTGCCAAACCGCGAATTGCTGCGCGAACGCTTCAAGGCCGCACTGGCCACCGCCCGGACGGCGTCTGGGCGCATGGCGCTGCTGTATATCGACCTGGATCGCTTCAAGCAGATCAACGATACCTACGGCCACGCGGTGGGCGACATGTTGTTGCAGGCAGTGGCCAGCCGGCTCCAGGGCTGTGTGCGCGACACCGATACCGTGGCGCGTATTGGCGGCGATGAGTTCGTTGTGCTGCTCCATAGTGTCCAGGCCTTGGAAGATGCCCACCATGTGCAGGAAAAGATCCGTCATGCACTGACCCAGCCGCTGCGCCTGGACGGGCATTGCCTGAGTATCGAGCCGAGCATCGGGGTGGCCTGTTTCCCCGAGCATGGCCTGGAAGATGTCGCACTGTTCCGCCACGCCGATGAGGCGATGTACGCCGCTAAACGCCAGAATCACAAGGCGTTCGATATTTGACCACGGGCCACCGTTCGTCGTGGCGCCCAACGATTTTTCAAACCTTTCAGTTCGCGGCCCTTTCGAATATCAGGTGGGGCCCGCTCGCCGGAAACATTGCCCTGGATCGAACGAAGGCGTCTGGATCGGGTCGCACATGTGGGAGAACCACCCACTTCATCGTCGTCGAGAGTTACCCGTTGAAGCCGGTATCGGCCGTATTCGGAACAGACGTTTGTCCACATCGTTACAGGTGGTTCTGATTCAGCGGCGAGAAATCTGCCGCAACTTTTTAGAGGAGGGCGTGACCATGAGCCGGATGGCCACCTTTTTACGCAGCACCAGTCTCGTCGTGCTGATGGGCCTGGGGGTTAACAGTGCCTGGGCACAATCGCCTGCCGAGTTTATCAACGATGCTTCGGCCAAAGGCATGGCCGACATCGAGGCCAGCCGCATGGCCCACGGCAAGGCCGAGTCCAGGGAAGTCAAGGATTACACCATCATGGTGATCAACGACCGCACCACCGCCAACCAGCATCTGGCCAAGATTGCGAAGAAACTCGACCTGCCTGTCGCGCCACGGGAAGAAGTGGCAGACAAGGCCAAGACGCTAATGCCGCAAGTGCCGGAAGGCGAGTCGTTCGAGGCTGCCTATGCCGCCAGCCAGGTCAAGGCTACCGAGGAAGCCATTGCGCAGATCCAGGAACAGGCCAAGACCACGGAAGTGCCGGAAATCAAGGCGTTCGCCGACGAAACCCTGCCTAAGTTGCAGACCCACCTCGAAATGGCCCGGGCGCTCCAGGCCAGTCGCTGATTCGCCGCACGTTTAACATTCAGGGCCAGGGCGCTTGCGTCCCGGCTCACCTTGCCCGCCGAAAAGGAGAAGCTCGATGTCCACACGCCGAGAACCCAACCAATACGCGATGCAGAACCCTTTGACCCAATATCCCCGTCCCCCTTTCCCCGACCAGCCGCAGTCGGCACCGGGTATCGATCAGGACATGGTGCCCAAGCCCGATCACGGTGAAAAAAGTTACCAGGGTTTCGGGCGCCTCGAAGGGCGTAAGGCCTTGGTGACCGGTGGCGACTCGGGCATCGGTCGCGCCGCCGCCATTGCCTACGCCCGGGAAGGCGCTGATGTAGCGATCAACTATCTGCCCAGCGAAGAGCGGGATGCACGGCAAGTCATCGAGCTGATCGAGGCCGAGGGTCGCAAGGCGATTGCAATCCCGGGCGATCTGAAGGATGAGCAATTCTGCGTCCAACTGGTGAAAAGCGCCCATGAGCAACTGGGTGGCCTGGATATCCTGGTGAATGTTGCGGGTAAACAGGAAGCACAGAAAGACATTGCCGATATCACCACCGCGCAATTCGATGACACCATGAAAACCAACATCTATGCGATGTTCTGGATCTGCAAGGCCGCGGTGCCGTTGATGCCGGCGGGGGCGACGGTTATCAATACCGCGTCGATCCAATCCTATGATCCGTCTGCCACCCTACTGGACTACGCCACCACCAAAGCGGCCATCGTCGCATTCACCAAGGCGCTGGCGGGGCAGGTGATCAGCAAGGGTATACGGGTCAATGCCGTGGCGCCGGGGCCGATCTGGACCGTGCTGCAACCCAGCGGCGGACAACCCCAGGAGAAAATCCCCACCTTTGGTTCTCAAGTTCCGATGAAGCGCCCAGGCCAACCGGCCGAGTGTGCACCGCTCTATGTGCTGCTGGCGTCACAGGAGTCGAGCTACATCACCGGGGAAGTGTTTGGCGTGACGGGCGGTAATCCGCTGCCCTGACTTCACGCTTGGCCGCGCGAGTGGCGAAGGCTGCTCGCGCGCCAGTCTCAGCACTGATTCAGATCGATCTTGTTTTTTGGCTCCAGGCCTTGCTCGGCGCCGAGGTTCTTGGCCTCCTTCTCGCCCATGGCTTGGTAGTGTCTTCTCATCGCTTCCAACTGCTTGAGGTCCAGCGACTCCAGCCCGAGCATTGCATCGTGCGCATTTTTGTTCGCCCTGATCAGTTCGTCGACCTTCAGATGCAAGATGTCGGTATCGCGGTTCTGTGTGTTCTGAATCAGGAACACCATCAGGAATGTGATGATCGTGGTCGAGGTGTTGATGATCAGTTGCCAGGTATCGTTGAACTGGAAAAACGGCCCGCTGACTGCCCAGAGCACCAACAACACCAGCGCCCCCAAAAACGTCTTGGGACTGCCTGCCCACAGGGCCAGTTTTTGTGCGATTTTTGCGAAGTTCATTGCTGCGTTTCCTTCTGGGACTTACCTGTCTGGTGTGACAGCAATGAAGCGATGAAAATTCTACTTACATTTGCCGCGCAGCCTGAAGTTCAGCGAGCTGCAAGGTCATCGCAACCATTCACCGTATTCAGAGGTCACTGCTTAAAGCCCTCAATCGGAGTACACCATGAATCTCACGCGCACCTTTTTCCTCACCTGTTGCCTGTTCGCCCTGCAGGGCTGCTTCGACAACTCTGACAACGAGACCAAGGACAACACCGATGGCACCAAGTCGTCGGTGCAGATGCAGGAGTCCGGTTCGGAGAAAAAATAACCGGCTTATTGCAAAGAACCTGTGGGAGCGAGCCTGCTCGCGATGGGCAGATCAGCAGGATTGTTCTTGGCTGACATGGCGCCATCGCGAGCAGGCTCGCTCCCACAAGGGGTTAGGGTCTGGGGCAGGTTGGTTTTCAACGTCCTTGCTGCAACACCTTCAGCGCCGCCGAGGCCAGAAACCCGGAACGGCTTTTTTCTTCAGGATGGTGCAGCACGTATTCGTCAATACGGTTCAGCAGATAGCCAGGCAAGGTGATGTTGAGCTTCTGCGCCTTGCCCAGATATTTGGTCACATCAATATCCACCAGCGCCCAGGTGCAACCTGCGTATTTCGCATTGGCCGCATGCAAGGTGACTGTATTGGCCGATGGAATCGGCGAGCCGTCCTCAGCCAGAATCTCGAAGTGCCCTTCAATCGCCTCGCGGGCCATCGCCATGGCATCGTCCAGGTCATCGCCAGCAGAAAAACAACCCGGAATATCCGGTACTTCAACACCCCAGGCGTGCTTCTCATCGCCCATGGAAATTGCAATCGGGTAAAGCATGTCAATCGTTCTCCGGGAGGGCAGGGCAACTGGCCGTTTGTAGCAGGGCCTGTTGCAAAATGCTGATGGCGGTTTTTTTGAGCAGGTCCTTCTTCGGATGAGGGACCGTGACCAGCCCCGGTTTGGTCGGGTGTTTGAAGTGATGATGACTGCCCCGAACCCGCACCAGATACCAACCGTCCGCAACAATTTGGCTTATCAAAAATCGGCTATTCACATCACCTCCGTGTGGTGTGCTTGGTGGTTACTATACCTACTTGGTTTTGATGATCAACACTATAACTACCAAAAGTGGGTCGGTAAGCCAGCGCAGTCATTGCAACCCAGTCTAGAAGTCGCGTGGAGAAGGGCGGCGGGGAGGCGAGTTGGTGTTATTTCAGAATGTGAAGGACAACGAAGTGCGACCATGGCGAGAGTGCTTACTCCCGCTGGGTGTGAAGCCGCCCCGGATTTTCGACTCCAATTGCTTCGTTCTCCTCCAATCAGCCTGTCCAAAAGCACTACGACTGCTGCACAAAGCTCAGTCGCACAGCAAACCCAATCAAAAGACTCCCAAATAGCCACTGCTGCAGGCGCTGGGCCGAAGGAGAACGCTGGAGCCAGCGACCGAGCGCCACGCCCACCAGCGCATAGGCGCTATCAAACAATAAGCCGACGCTGACCAACACCACGCCGAGGGTTGCAAATTGCCCAAGCACTGGCCCGCCCTGTGGGTCGATGAACTGTGGCAAAAGCACCGAGCAAAACAGCAGCGCCTTGGGATTGAGCAGGTTGGTCAACAACCCGCGCCGAATCGCCGGGTGCCACTGCCGTCTTCCTGCCTCAACGCCGGCCCCTTCAAAGCTTGGCAACAGCGAAGTTCGCAGGCATTGAAAACCAATCCATAACAAATAAGCGGCACCGGCCAGGCGCACCACGTCAAAGGTCCAGGGCGCGGTCTTGAACAACGCCGAAAGCCCCAACGCTGCCAGCGCGACATGACACCCCCGAGCGATCCCCAGGCCTACCGCAGTCGCCAGCGCCGCACCTTTACCCTGACGAGCGCCGGTTTGCAGCAGCAGGATCATGTCCGGGCCGGGCAACAGATACACCACCATCAACGCCATCAAAAACAACCAGAGCTCTGCCACACCATCCCCCTGCATATCGACGATTTCGGTAGGGCCAGTCTAGGGCTGACGGGCAGGGCAGGTGGTTGCGAAGTCAGCTTCTAAAGCTTATGGAATTGGCATAACCTGCCAAGTAATCGTGAAGTTCAATCGGGAACTACCAATTCATGAAACTGGACGCCTTCGATCGCAAAATCCTCGCCGCGCTGCAACGCGACGGCCGCTTGAGCAACGTGCAACTGGCGGAGGAAATCGGCCTGTCCGCGTCGCCATGCCTGCGCCGCGTGCGGATGCTGGAAGAAGCCGGCGTCATTCGCGGTTACCAAGCCATCCTCGACCGTGATGAAGTAGGACTTGGGTTGACGATCTTTGTCGGCGTCAAGGTTGAACGGCACAACGACGAACAGGCCGAAGCGTTTCGCCAAGCGGTCACGGCGTTGCCGGAGGTGATTTCAGCGTTTCTGGTCTCAGGCGAATCGGACTTTCTGTTGCAAGTGGTGGTGCCGGACTTGCGGGCCTACGACCGTTTTCTCACTGGGCGGCTACTGAAGTTGCCGGGGGTGAGTGACATCCGGAGTAATTTTGCGATTCATACGGTGAAGACTCCCGGGGCCCTGCCGTTGGGGCATTTGCCGGGGGGCGGTTGATATTTTCGCAATTGGGCGTACTCAATGACGATCGTAGACCCGAACGGACCTTATCACGTGTTTTTTGAGATACGTCGGGCTGCCAAGAATAAGCCTCAGGACCTGAACCTTGTCGTTGAAAGCGCTTATCATCAAACCGACAAACCGCCTCGATTACTGGGCAGGATGGGCTTTATATTGCTGTGCGGTAAGATCCACATGCGGCAGCCGACATCGACCAAGCGTTAGAGACAGAAACGAAAAAAGACGCCGCAGGCGTCTTTTTTCGGATTCGGTAAAGCAGATCCAGACACCACTTACGAACCGCCTTGCGCGGTTACGACTTTCGTCGCTGGGAAGCGCTCAATCTCATCTGGTCAGTCGCTTCGATGGGGATGAATCTAGTGAGAATTGCCACGTGCGTCAACCCATTTTCTGCTTGTTAGCGGAGGGCTGACGCGAGTGGGGCATTGCATCTCACCTTCACCATCTGGACTGGTGAGCCTTGACTCTGATTATCATCCATCACAGTACCTTTTGGCGTAGTGACTCACGGCCTTTAAGGGCCGAGCGGATAGCCTTCAGTCTGGCGCTACGGTACTGAAGGTTCTGATTGAGCACGGTGATGGTTTTTCGACTGACCGGAACCTTGTAAACAATAGGATCCAGCCCCCTGCGCATGTTGGCGATGTGCAGCCGGCCCATTTCGCGTCATGCCGCTTGCGCAGGCGGCTTCTTGCAGGCATCCGCGTATTCCCACTGAATGCCCCTGAGCGCCCGTTACACCGGTTTTGAATTCAGACTCACACTCCAGACACAGTGTTCTATGCTGCTATCAAGCCCCGCGTAGTGATAGTGACCGTAAACGACCGTTCACTGCGGCCCTGTATCCGGCCTTTACCCTTGCCAACGGACGGCGCCTGATATGAACCAGCTGACAAGTTATACCGACACCAACGACCAGCTGAATCAACGCATCTTGAACAACCTGGAAGCGGGGCGGCCTGGCGGTCTGAAAGTAGATCTTTATCTGGGCGACCAACCTACGCTGGATCTGACCACGAATAACCTGACGCTTTTATCGAGCCAGCAATACCCTTACACAGCCCTCGGAACGATAGGCATACGAAAGTTGCTGGATCCACCCGAGAGTAGCCTGATCAGCCAGATTGTGAACCGTCACACCGTCCTTCCGAGCAATTCCAGCGCCGACCAACTCGTTCTACTCGACATGCAGGGCCAACTTGAAATCTCACAGGCACTGAGGCGGGATGCGCGTCATACCCAAGGTAGCGCCCATAGTCATCCGCTGTTCGACTCAACTAATCAGCATGTGCAGTGGATTCGGACGCATCGTGCGCAGATGTTGCTGGCATTCGAGGATATACGGCAGCAAGGGATCGTGCGTCGGCAGGCAAAAGAAGCGTGGGATCACTACGACGCCGTTTCCAGGCTCGACGCCACGACCAGGGAAGCGGTGAACACCTGGCTTCGGGGGGAGGATCACAGCCTCGGCTGGGACCGGTTCAAAAGAAACGATGTCAAATCTGGAAATCGCTTGAGCACCCACTACACGAACCTTCGTGGAGATCTGAAGACCCCGCAGTCTATAACGTCGGCCCGCGGGGAATATGCAGCAAGCAAACTCCTGATCACCGCGTATGGCACGGACTACCAGATGAAAATGGGGAAGTCCGCAAACGGGATGCGCCCCAATGGAATAGACCAGATTTGGGTCAAACGCGACATGCGCACAGGCAACGTAATTGAGTACCTGATTGTTGAAGCGAAAGGAAGCGTCAACGCGACACTGGGTCATCCCAGCACCGGCCAGCAAATGTCACCCAAATGGTTGTTCTGGTGCCTTATCAATATGGCAAGCAAAAACGCATCGTACATAGGGCCTGAAACGAAGACGGATTTACCTGTAAAAATCCTCAACGCATTAATCAACCCAGGGGGGATTCCCGTTCGAGGCATTGTCTTTCACTCGCTCCACGGATCGGCGAATGAAAGCAAGGTGGTGCAGATGAACGATATCGGACTCTACCAATTCGCGTCTGCATTCGAGAACGCATCGAAGGGGGGCGGACTATTCACCAACGCGCCTACACAACAGTACATCGCGTTTAAGTGACGAGGGGCGGCTCACTTTCGGCTGCCCCTCACCCATTCAACGACATCGGCCTATGGCCCCCGATGGCAGGCGAAAATATTGTTTTCGTGTAGCGGCCGCCGCCTGTTTGGATCTAAACCTGCGAGCGAGCAGAGGCCTGGTCGCGGGTTTTCCAAAGCGATAGCAGCACACCGCCCAGCAGCAAAGCCAGGGTCACGCTCAGGGAAATCACCGGCGCAATCTTGCCGATGATGCCGACCAGGAAGATCTTGCCGCCGATAAACACCAGCACAAGCGCCAGGGCGTACTTGAGATAGGCGAAGCGGTGAATCATCGCCGCCAGAGCGAAATACAACGCACGCAGGCCAAGGATGGCGAAGATGTTAGAGGTGTAGACGATGAAGGGATCCTGGGTAATGGCAAAGATCGCCGGCACGCTGTCCACAGCGAACACCAAGTCGGCACATTCAATCAGCACCAGGGCCAGGAACAACGGCGTCGCCCAGAGCACGGACTTCCCACTGGCATCCGCCTGGCGGACGAAGAAGCGCCCTTCATGCAAGCGATCAGTCACCCGCATGTGCTTGCGCAGGAACTTCACCAGCAGGTTTTCACTAAGGTCCGGATGGTCATCGATCTTGCTGAACAGCATCTTGGCCCCGGTCAACAGCAGGAAGATGCCGAACACATAGAGAATCCAGCTGAACTCGGCGATCAGCGCCGCACCTAGGCCAATCATGATCGCGCGCAGCACTATCACACCGAGAATGCCCCAGAACAGCACCTCGTGCTGATACTTACGCGGGATTGAGAGAAAGCTGAAGATCATCGCCATAAGAAATACGTTGTCCATCGACAACGATTTCTCGATCAGAAAGCCTGTGTAGAAATCCATCCCGGCATCACCGCCCTTGACCTGCCAGACCCAGAGCCCAAACAGCAAGCTGGCCGTGATATAGCCAGCAGACAGCAGCAGGCTTTCACGCACGCCGATTTCTCGATGCTCGCGGTGTAGCACCCCGAGGTCGAAGACCAACAGGCTGATAACGATGCTGATAAAAACGAGCCACAACCAAGTGGCGGTGCCGAGAAACTCGGCAAAAAAGAACGGTTCCAGGGCAGTCATAAGCCCCTCCTCTCAGTGTCGAAGTTGTACAAACTGCAACTCCGACATGGCAGCGATTCGCTGTCAGAGGGGCCCGGCGTTGTGGGAAAAAATTTAGAAAAGCGCGTGGGATTTCTCAATCAGGCAAGGGTTGCAAGGTATTTCAGTGTGGGAGGGCGTTGCAGAAGTCGGAATGTCGATTGACGGAAATTGAAGAAACCCTGCGTCCAGTTGCTGGCCTAGCGTGGATATCTTTGCCAGCCTATTGTGCGCACCATGTACCCACAAAAAAATGGAGCCCAATGATGGGGGCAGAACGCTATCGTGTTCGCTTAATGTTCGAATGGGGCGGCGGTTGCCTTTGGTGTGGAAACAATATTGCCCGGGATAAATTTTCTGTAGGGCCTATTGAAGAGAGGCTACCACTCAGTAACGAAGTCCAGGCAATGCTTAACGAGCTTTCACAGTGGCATGACACCTCGCTGAACTGGGATTATCCACCTGATCCCGGCCCTTGGAGTGCAGACGATTACGCAAGATTTGACGAGGCTGCCGCTAAATTACTGAAATCCATCCAACAGGAATTGGGTGAAGAATTCGAGGTGATATACGAAAAACTTTAGCTTGTCGGTGTGAGCCTTCGACCTGGTTCTGATAACGAAAGGATGCAGCTATAGATCGGTAGCCCACTTTTGCAACAGGCCGCAAAAGGCCGATAGCTGCCAGAGTCAGAGGCTTCTTAGCTGCACGATGTGAGTCGCATGAGCGTCTTGAGTTCGTGTGAAGCCGCAGCGCAGGTAAAAAGTGCTTCCCTCAGAAGTGTCGGTGTAAAGACGCACACTTTCAAAGTGCAAAGCGGCGTGGGCAAGCAAGGCGCTAACCAGTCGCCTGCCAATCTGTTGCCCCCGTGACGCAGGAGTCACATAAACACGCCGCAGCCTTCCTGTGCGGGTATGCGTGAACGGATCAACAGACAGACCTCCAACGCCCACCAGTTGCCGGTCTAGATACGCTGCCATTAGGCATTCGCCTGGCGCATCGAAGCAATTGGTGCCTGAATGCCATTCCGAAGTCAGCCGGGTGATAAACCTGAAACCTTCTGCCACAGCCTCTTTCTCAAGGGCAGAAATTTGTGACGGCATGTGCGTAACTCGTTGAATCTCCATTGCGGTCAGTCCTCCCTGATTGGGTACGAAGCTTCTGAGTTGCTAGGGATCTTGATGTGCGGACTGTGCGCACGCAAGCGGCAGATATCGACCCATTGCTGCCGGTGGCGAAAGGCGGAAAACGGCCAAAAGCGGCCATTTACGCGGAAAAGCAAATCTCCCTTTGATGTGCCGATGATGTTAAAAAAGACAGTTTTTCGGGGAGGGCCAGATTATGGTGGGCGAGGTAGGGTTTTGTGATTGGCGTCCTTGGTCTGAGCGGACAGAACTCGAAGGAAAGAATCTGCCGGGTGTGTACTTCATCGCCCGCAGTAAAAAGAAACCTGACAACTACCGGGTAAACAACGATTTCATCATCTACATTGGCGAGACGACAGGCCAGACACTGGCTGACAGGTTGCGTCAATTCAACACGTCAGCGTTCAGCGAACGCCCCGGACATTCTGGAGGCAATACTTTTAGGTTGACACTTCTCGAAACCACGCCACTTGAGCACCTTTGGGTTTTGGCCTGTCCTGTCGACATGGGCCAACCTTACACCACCGCCTACATCAAGCACTTAGAGCGAAAGCTGCTCTGGGAGTATGTGTGCACGTGGGGAAGATATCCAGATTGCAATCGGTCCTGACTAACGAGCTGGCTGTCCACATGCTGGCAGCACTCGTAGAAGTCGGGAACTGATCACACTGATGTTGCTGACTGTCCGCTATGGCCGATTACGGCCTTTCGCGCCGGACAGCCATCGTAGGACAAACTATATAGCAGAGGGAAATCGGCAAACCGTCCGCCCGTCATACTACCGCTCACCAGCCTATCGACGCTTTGAGGTGCCTGCTGCGCGCAACCTGCGGCGGGTGGCGCGTTGCTGGCGGGGCTGGTGGTGGGTGTTGTGACGCTGATCAGCCACTGGCTTTGTCGGCCAGTTCGAGCCAGCGATTGATTTCGCGCTCACACACGGGGACAAGTGAAATGGGCGAGCTGCTTCCTCATAATTGGCAGCCAGGCTCCGCTTAGAATGTCTATTCGCACATTGAGTATTGTGGGTCGCGATCTCACTGCTACTGGATTTCATGCGTCATGTTGGGGGAATCCAGTGCCGTCAGCTCATCAAGTCAAAAGGGAATTTTACTCATGTCAGAACCACGCATTCGTGCCCTCGCGCTCTGTATCTTTCATCATCACGGAAAAATACTGGTTAACCAATTCTATGACTCCGTTGAACAGCGAACCCTTTTTCGCCCTATTGGCGGCGGCATTGAGTTCGGCGAACGAGGTATCGATGCCATCGTCCGTGAAGTGCAAGAAGAACTGGCTCTTTCGATCAGTGATGTTCGATTGATTGGCACTTTGGAAAGCATTTTCACCTACGCAGGCAAGCCAGGACACGAAATAGTCCAGGTCTACGATGCAAGGTTTGATGATGTAGACGTCTATGAGCGATCTTGGTTAGACGGTCATGAAACCAATGGTGATTCGTTCAAAGCCACGTGGTGCCTGGGTTCCAGCTTCACCGCTACGTCTGCGCTAGTTCCTGAAGGGCTTTTCGAATTGCTCAAACAGGCTTCGTTGTTGGACTGAATGACTGTTGGGGGGCGCAAGTGCCCCCACAACAATCCCTGGCGATTAGCCAGGCTTGTGGTTATCCAGTACTCGATTGACCGCTAACTCACCCAACATGATGACCCGTTGCAACACCAGCATCGTTTGGCGTCGTGGGCCGTCCGTCAAGTCGGTGAGGTCGCTGACCATCACGCTGGCGGATGCCAAGGATTCGCACGCCTCAACGAGCAACGTTTCGTCATCCACCGCTGCGTCGATGGTGAAGATCGTACTGGGCTTGCGGGGCCGTATCTGCGTTTTCGGCGCCCCCGGGTTCAGGTAGTGCTTGAGTGCGCGGTCTGCCGCCTCTTTCAACTTTTCAGGGTCGAGAGAGTCGCCGTAGAGTACCGAATCGATATCCGGGGGGTTGGGGGTAACCTTGAACATATGTCTAATTCCAGAGTTGGGGCCGCAACCGTTCTCTACTAAAAGAAGGGTGGCGGCTGTGCGCAGGTTAGTAGACCGGTGGAATTAGCAATGCCGGCGCGCCCAGGGGCGCCCTGCGCACAACCACCATCAAGTGCAGGAATAGAAATACCTGACTGAATGGTGCTCATGCACCTTACTAACACCATCCGGGCTACTAAACCCGACCACTGATGGGCAGTGGCAGGTAAACGATAGAGGCCGGGGGTAAAGCGCACAAGCCGGCGGATTCTGACGCACGCGTAAGTAAGGACGCAAGGTCTCGTAGCCTCTAGGGCGTAACGTGGAATGTATTTAAACGTGTCTTCGCCGGATGTGTTTACGAAAATTAAACAGGTCGAGTTTTCTTCGCTCATCCTGGGTCGGTATTACTGCAAGCACTGTGCTTTAAGGGCGGAGCCCAACAAACTGCGGACGAAAAAAAACCGGCCACCAAGAGCCGGTTTTTTCATATCCCCCGCCAAAACCACGCGACGTGAGACCAGAATTCGATTGGAGCGGGTGAAGGGAATCGAACTCTTATAGGACAGATCCGACACCAATCTGTGTAGGTGTGTAGGTGTGTAGGTGTGTAGGTGTGTAGGTGTGTAGGTGGCTTATGCAGGCAAGCCATTGATTTACGTGCCTTGCAGGTCTCGCCTATACGAAATTCTCTATGTTCACAGGTGAGCAATATGTGCATCGTCCGTAGGATTCATGTGAGTGATCCATTGCAACTGTCATGACAACGCCGTGGCCGAGAGCTTTTTCCAGCTTCTAAAGCGGGAACGGATCAAGCGGAAAATCTACACCACGCGGGAAGATGCTCGCAGTGATGTGTTTGATTACATCGAGATGTTCTACAACGCAAAACGCCGGCATGGTTTCAACAATCAACTGTCACCGGTAGAGTTTGAAAAGCGTTACGCAATGAGCTTGCAAGGTGTCTAGAGAATCCGGGGCGCACCTGGCTCTTTAACAATCTGCCTCGAGAAGTCACTACTATGGCAGCTCACAGAAGATCGATCTCTTCAGGCTTGAGCCAACCAGCCTCGGTCACTCGTTGTTTAGCTATCTCAGGTTGAGCGGTGTAAACCACAATTGCGAGACTTTCTTCGGCCCGACTGCAAGTGACATACAGCAGGCGACGAGTGCGAGCCAAGGAATCATCTTTGCCCTCACGTTGATTTTTTATGTCGCTGTCAGAAGCTGGCTTGATGCCCAAGAGCTTGTCGTAACTGAAAAGGAAGCCACCTGCTTCTTCGTCATTGAGGATGACCATGACTCTGGGGAACTCCAGCCCCTTCACACCTTGGTGCGTGTCGAAGGGAGATAGCCCCTCGGTATAGCCAGCGAACGCAGCCATTTCCGAGAAGGGACGCCCAAGTAGAACCTGGTACGCATGGGTTTCTAATGCATCACGATCCGATGTCTCGGGAGGGTCATCAGTCGTAGCGCCCAGCCGTAGAGCGGCTACAAGTCGGTCAGGGAGATCTAGAAGGCCTGTTTGATGCAGCACGTGAGCGACGTCTCCTATCAGGGGATCGTTGTCATTGAACAGCTCACAAAGCGATTCACTAGCGTCTCCCGCTTTCTTAAGCAAGGCTAACTGGTCAGGTGCCTCCTTCATGGATTTAGGGTCGAGAAGTGGAGACTGTAGCCGCACAGCTTCCATAAGACTGAAGTCGTTCGTCTTGGCAGCTTGAAGAATTGGGGCCAGTCTTTCGAAAAACAGTTTCAAGATCGGCAGTGTTCCGTCCAGTAGCCCCGTTCGTAGGTGCTCCACCCTAGACAGCGGTGTAAACACACCCTCGAACCCCATTCGACGTCCAGCCATCTTGTGTTCAAGGATGAGGGTCTTCCTTCCATCCTTACCAGCTGCCCACTGAGCATCGCCGGTGATGGCTGCCATGCGCTGGGCTATGTCTTCCTCTAATTCGAAACCTTGACCTGGTGCCTGCTGGGTGCAAAACATTCGAACCGTGCCCTCTATAGCGCCCGGCTTTGGCGTTTGCTGGTGTCTGTCTCCGCCCGCACGTATTACGTTGATAAGATCAACGACTCGTGTGGGGCAGCGACGGTTCACACGTTTTTCGGGCACGGCCCAGTCTCGAGGGATCGCGTCTTCCAAGCGCACCTTCCCATCGGTGTAGATGCGCTGCATGGTATCGCCGAGAAGCCCGAGACAGAACCGGTCAGGGATGAGGGATTGTGCTCGCAGAAAAGCGTCCATGAGTGGCCCGTAGGTATCTTGGCTCTCATCGATCAAAAGTACCGGGTGCAGATCTGCCATAACGTTCAGCAGTGGCGTCTGTTGAATAAACTCAGCCGCCATTTGGATGACTTCACTGTGATTCAGAGCCTGCCTACCTCGGTTTTCACCAGTAGGGCTGTAAGTGAATGTCGTTATCTCACCCAGCGAATCGAGCCGTCGAGCTTTGCTATCTCTCGAGGCTTGGTTTGCTAGAAATGTCTTGTTCTGCCGTTGGGCCTTCCCAAGCCGTTCATCCAGTTCTCCAATGTCTTTGGTCAGCTTTACTCGAAGCCACTCGCGAATGTCGTCATTGAAGCCCTGAATCATCCTCCAAGAGAAAGCGTGGATGGTTGACACAATCACTAGAGGATCGTGTTCAAGACGGCGGGAAATTTCTTCGGACGCCGCATTGGTATAGGTGATGATCGCGATTTGACGTCCTTCAAATGTCAGTCGTTGCCGCTCCCTGTTCTTTAGATTTTTCACGGCCTCGACTAACGAATGGGTTTTTCCAGAGCCAGCACCGGCGTATAGGAAAAAACTCTTCGGATGGTCGAGATTCAGACAGTCCTGAATAACCTGGTCGGCATCAGGAACATCATCCATCGAAACTTCTGGCTGGGTGCTCATGGCGTCACCTCGACAATCGCTGATGGAATGACCAAGAGCTCTTTGCTTTTTCTTTCGAGCTTGGACTGCAGCCACGTCAGGCCTTCATGGATATAGGTCGGGACGGTCAGTTGGGTAAAATTTGAGTCGCCGAGAACGTGCAGGGCAAACTCAGCCTTATCACCATCCTTAAGTTTGGTGAACAGCCCTGTGCCAAGGTCGAGGGATGTCTCGGCTTCGCGTAGCGCCTTCGCAAAGGATCGCGTCAGCCCGCGTCCCGCTTTGCCTGCAAAATGCTCGGTGTTGCTCAGCACGAGGCTATCTTCAAACGTGTTTGGTAATGCTTCGACGTCCATCCCGGTTTTGGGTAGGCGGATGGTAATGGGCGTTTGATAAGCGATCCTGATCGAAAACAGATCGTCAATTTGTTGAGCTTTACTGTCGAAGGGCAGATCCAGTAGTGAATCCACATCATGACCAAGGCCTGCTGCTCGCATCCAATGACGCACTGTTGGGTTGTTAGTGGATTGGCCTTTTTTCCGCTCGACAGGTTTGCCTACCTGAAGGATTCCTGCGTCCAAGTCGGTTATCACCAGAGTGACAATGCCTAATGCATCAATCAGTGGCCGGAGACGATGCGCGTGGCTTCCCCCGATGTCCAGGATGGTGATGTAGCACTGGTCAAGAAAGCGGAAGTGCTGCCTCAAAAAATGAGGAAGCATCATGCGTTCAGCAGCTCCCTCGACCAGAATCACCGCATCCGCAAAAAATAGGTCGGCATGTTGGGCGCGAAGGTAACGGGTAACAAATTCCTTTGTTTGATTTGGCTTGCCGAAGACGGTACTAAGGTTCGACACAGTAGAGACCGGAATTGGTACCCCGGCCATGCCAGAGGGGAGTCTGCGGAAGTACCTTAGGTTTTCGTAGTCAATCTCATGAGCCACATGGCTGGAGTGTGAACTGACTACTAGCTGTGTTCTGAGATTTGAGTACTTTTCTAACAGTGGGTCGCTGCACAGTACATGGTAGGCGTGTTTTATGAATGCTTGCTGAACCTGGACGTGCAGGTGAGCCTCCGGTTCCTCGATGAGAACTAAGTGGATAGGCTCAACACCTGTTGCGCTTTGCTCTTCAGGACTCCTGTACTTCTTCAGCCATTCATCTCGAAACGCCATCAATCGGAATATCATCGAGATGAGATTTTGATATCCCAGTCCGTTGGACGTCTCGGGAAGCCTGAGAGGCGGCGCTCCAGGAGCTCCTCCGACGGAGTCCAGTTCAAACAGCACAGCGGCTTCATGGTTCATCCCGTCCGTAGGGGCGAGGCGAGTGGCTACTCGGATGGACGGATCGGAGTTATTCGGATATCCCAAGCCAGCCACTTCCTGTAGCGCTGGCGCGAAGCTCGTGCTCAAGCGTGTGTCAAAGGCAGTTTGAGCGGCCTCGATTGCTCTGAGTGCCTCCAAATCTGAAACATCTGGGCTATCACCTGGATCAAGGTGTCTGCTGTAGTACGCTCGTAGTTGCTCCGAGAGTTTCCTGCCCGAGCCATGTCCTCCTTCCAAGACGCCCTCGTCAGCGCTATCACCGAAGCCGCGTTGAGCATTGATCTCATGGATTCGAATCAGGTCAGTAAGGGGGTTGCGCTCAAGTGGCGTTGCAGTGGCCGCGAGCGCTTGCTGGTTCGCTTTACGAGTTACCGGATCGGGGGCTTGGAGCTGGCCTGGATCAAGGCGGTACCATCGAATCTTGAAAGTTCTACCAATTCGTCGATTCAGGTAGTCATGCAAGCTCTGCGGCCAGAGCGGAAGCGACGGTGGTTCCGTACCTTGAGCGGCCTGTTTCTGAATTTCTTGCTGAAGCAGCTTCACACGCTCCCGCTCTTTGCGGTAATCAACAAACAGCGTTGTCATTTCATCCGGTTCCAAGCGGAACCGCATGCCTACATGGCCGCCTTTCCACGTGAAGTTAGGAATGAGGTCGCGGATGTGGTGAAGCTCACCCTGAGATGCTTCGAGCCATACATCCAGCGTTGGCAACCAGTCAGCCCAGTCGTTTGCCACGGGGATTGGAAAGCTACTATCTGCACCCTCCCAAGCTTCTCCAATCGAATCGATTGTGGCGAGATGGCTCAGAGTCAGATCCTGCAGTCTGAAAACCGATGCTTTCGACAATAGGAACTTGCGTAAGGCCAACATGGCAGAGGATTTGCCACTGTTGTTGGCTCCAACGAGGAGGGTAGTCTCAGACGCGAGGTCGATTCGTACAGACAGGAGCTTGCGGAAGTTCGCGATTTCCAGATGCTGAATTTGCATGGTCTCTTCCCTGATGACTGCTCAGCGACTACGCGCCAGGCTGATAGATGACGGAACTCTAGCTGAGCCATCTCAGTGCTCCAACCACTATGATGGAGTTTAGCCATCATTGGCGTATTTTTTGATTTGTAAAGCTCGTAGGGTGATGGGAACGCTGATTGTTATCCGCTGGTTTTGTGATGCCTTTTTCTGCACTCTTGACTCCATCGCCGCTTCACTCGCAACGACACAGGAGCTTGTAATGCTAAGGAAGGCTGTAAAATTTCTTCGAAATTCTCTGCTTGAGGACTTAGGTTATCCGGCCTCACTGATCAACCTCGTGCGCGAAGACAGCGGGTTGAACAGACACCTCGTTGAGCATGAAAAGGGTATCGGTGCATTCGAGATCGTTCGTTGGAATGATTTTGGAAACCTACTGAGTGAAGATCATTTTCACCGTCGGCGTCTCAGTGGCTGGACGCGTTGCCCAGGCGCGTATCACAACTATGGCAGCATAAGCATCGTGCGCGAGGATCTGCTGAATCTCGGCACTGTCATTGAGCAGGAGCAATTGAGATGCGAGATCCAGGAGATTGATGGTTTCTCGGGGTCGAAGTCCGAATTGCACAAGTTCAAGAGTACGGACGCCATGGTTGAGCGAAATTCTCAGGAAATGATCAACCCTGTCACGAAGGAGAAGCTCGAAGAAAACCTCCGCTGGGATGAGATCCGCATCATTTCTCGAGAGAAGACCACTGACCATTTCGCTACGTGGGAATGGGATGGGAGGGTTTTCCTCATCAACAGTGGTGGCTCTCATCACTTCGCAGCAGCCAAGTACATAGCGAAGAGCCTTGAGATCAAAGTGCCTTTGTCCGGCAGATACGTAACGTACGGTATCAACCAAGTAGCCGTGGCAAGCCTTCGCCGCGACTTCGAGATTTTTGTGATGTCCTGGAAAACCGACCACCAATTAGGTTTCCACAAGGCCATGCAAAACTTTGAGGCCACCTACTATTGGAAAGCTCTACCACGCCCTTACACCGAGCAATGTGCGATCTTCTTGCCTAAATCTGAGAAGCGCTCGGCGAAGGTCGCTCGAGTATTGCACGAGGCGGGCTTCCAGGATTTGGGCAAGTACCTAAAAGCGCTTGGTAGCCCGCTGGCGGGGAGAGCTTCCTCTAGGCTAGGAGCGTGCTGAGTCTGAATTTGCAGGTATTACACATCACGTTTTCCTACCTGCGGCCAATGTGGGTGCAGATTGATGCAACACTCGATGCCTGCGCAGGATTAACGGATTTTCTGGAGTAAATATGGACTTGGTTGAAGAGGCTCTCAGGGCAGAGCTGCCGAAGCTGGCAGTAGACTTTTTCGTCGTTTTCTCAAGATTCGAATGCGCACTTAAGCGATCTGGTACCTATGCAATTGGCGACGATAATGGAGTGAGCCCTGATTGGGATAAATTTGCCCGAGATCTTGGCCAGGGATTTCTGGTTGATGTCATCGCCCTAGAAATTGCTCCTGTCCTAGTTGCCAATCCTCCCAAAAAACAAGTGAAGCTCGATGATGGGATGCTTGGGTGGAAAGATACAAATGCTGTGGAACGCACGTTGGATTTATTTCTCGCTATCCGCCGAGTGAGGAACAATCTCGTTCATGGCGCTAAGTATCAAGATGGCGGTGCCGGCCATGCCAATTTCGTCGAAGGCTCTGAAAGGGACGATGCACTTCTTAGTCAATCAATGGCTGTGATGACCTTGGCTCTGAAGGTTCGTCCAGATATTCACGATCATTTTCGGCGTTACGGATGATAGGCGATTCGATGTAAGGCCAATATCGAGCAAATTCAGAAGGGTAAGTCTTCGTCCTCAGTTGGCTCAGGGGCATCTTGGGGTTTCGGCATCAGGGCTTGATGAATGCTTTCGAGTCGAACCTGCAGTTCATCGAACGTCACCACCAAAACGTCCTTCAGACCGTTCCGATATTGCTCAAAGGCGCGCTGTTTATTTTCTTCGTTTGGGGTGCGCCCAATAATCACGATGGCTGCAACCGCATGGGCGTGAACGCGCTCTTCGAGGTCATACGCCAAGCCGTAAATCTCTCGCTGCACATGGCTGCGCTGGCTGATGATCTGGGCGACTGAACCGCTAAGCTCGTAGGACGGGGGAAAGGTCTTTCGGTAGGGTTTTCCGAGCAGGTCATGCTGGGGATGCTTGATTTCTATCAGGGCGAGATTCCCAGTGGCCTTCGCTGCCATGAGGAAGTCAGAATATTGGCCGCCTTGACCATGGAAGCTCTTTCCACCTACATAGGGCTGATCTGCGATTTTCTTTACGGGATACCCAAACGCCATGTCTAGCACAAATGGATTTTCGCTGAGGAAGGTCTGCCATTTGGATTCACTGGCATTGTTATCCATCATCTTCCGATAAACCTCGATGAGCTCGCCAAGTGTGACGAGCTCGATTTCTGCCTTGAGGCTGTACAGGGTGCGAGGCTCGGATTTCGCCAAAGATGGGACACTCTGTTGCGCAAGCTTTGTTATTTGTTGCTGATCTTTCGGAGAAAGCTTAGGGGACGCCGAACCAAGTGAAACGAGGTCGGCCAGCATATCCGGCGCTAATTTCCGGGCGCGGGGTAGGTACAACTCTGGTGCCGATTGGTGAAGCAAGCTTGTGTAGCAAACGAGCTTTTTGTCTGCTGCAGTCTCCCGTTGGTGACGTTGGGTCAGACGATCCAAGCTTTTCTTCAACTGCTCAAGCCGATTAATTCCCAGGTAAAACTCGTTGCCTTTGATCTTTGCGTCGTTGTGACCACTTCCGCCGTGAAGGATAAGGGTGTCTACACCTTCCAATCCGCCCAGTGCTTGAAGTATGTACCGGTATTCGTAGTGAAACCCGAGACCGTAGCGCCAATCCTTCGACAGGCCAGCAGGCAGGCCGTTAAGTAGTTCGTCGACAGCGTATTGGTCGGACGGATGAACATAAGGCTGGTAAACGGGCCTAGTGATTATGATTGACGTGATGGTGTCGTATTTGGGCTGAGCGTACTCAGGATGTCCCGACCGAGTGATGATGGGATAAAGAGTTAGGTAATCTGCAGCGATCTTTAGGATTAGGTGCCATCCAGGCGCATCGTCAGGTAAGGCTACGTCGCTGTAATAGACCCGAGAGATCCCATAGACCTCTTCACTTATCGATTCATACTCGCTGTCTGATTCAATGGCCTCAAGCTCCTCCTCGGTCAGAATCATGGCGTCTTCTAAGTCGAAACGAAGAAATGGGCCACCGTCGGTGCGCTGTTGCATGGCGTATTGTGAGGGGCGCAAAGAAGGCATCTGCTGTCATCCTTAAGAGGCCTGGGCGAACCAGGTTTGTACGATGCATCACGCCAGTTTATCGATCTGCGTGGGCTGCGGAAAGCGGCGCAGGATTCCTGAGACGATCCATTAGCTGCTGCAATCTCACGATTGAGCCCAAGAAGCTCGAAAGCAACTCATAGTCTTGAGCTATGCACTGAATGAGGCGTCGGAGCACGGGAGGCGCAAGTGTAGTGGCATCCCTTAGGAGGGGCTGATTGAGGGATTGGTGAGCGGAAATGAGTTGTGGCTATGGATTTACGGGGGGGCACTCTTAATCACAAACCTGCGTGGTTTTACGGCTAGGAAAGAGGAAAAAGGGCTTCTTGTTCACAAGTCGGGATCGGTTGTGACTGGGGGCAAATTTGGTGGTGGGGGAATGCTGGAGCCCGCGAGATACGGGGCTTGGAGTGGAGCGGGTAGAGGGAATCGAACCCTCAACTAAAGCTTGGGAAGCTTTCGTTTTGCCACTAAACTATACCCGCTTTAAGCGTGTTTCTTTGTTCACAAAACGGGTAATCCTATAAGAACCCTCGTTATCAGCTTGGGAAGCTGGAGTAATGCCATTATACGACACCCGCTCAGAGCGGCTGACTTTGTACCAGATGTGGGCGCGGATTTGAAGTTTTTCTTTACGGGCGCAGCGGTGACGCGTCTACGCAAACCTCAAACCAGAGCGGTCGTTCGCGGGCAAGCCCCGTGTCTGTTGGGGCAGGGCGGGGCTTGCTCGCGAGGACTCGGTTTCACATAGCCAGGGCATGGTAGTCCTGCACGTAGTTGTAGCGTGGTCGGCTTTCTTGATGGGGCTGCTTGAGGAAACCCAGCAGGGCATCACGGCTGTCGCGGCAGGCGGCTTTGTGTTCCATGTCCAGGAAATGCCCCGTGGCTTGCAGCGTGCTGAAGGTGCTGTGCTGCACGTGGTCGGCGAAAACCTTGGCATCGCTGGCCGAGGTGTATTCGTCCCATTCGCCGTTCAGGAACAGCACCGGCACGTTGATTTTTTTCGCCGCGTTGACGTAGCACAACCGATCGCTGTGGAGCACGTCGTTGATGTGGAAATGCATCTGTCCATATTCGTGCTCGGCCAGGCTGCTGACGTGGCGGTAGTTGAAGCGCTTGAACAGCGGCGGCAAGTGTTTGCCGATGGTGCTGTTGACCAGATGTCCCACGCGGTCGCCGTCCAGGCTGCCCAGGTAATCCACGCCGCGTTCCAGGTAGTCGCGCATTGGTGCATTGAGCACTGGGGAGAACGAGCTGATCACCGCTTTTTCGATGCGCCGTGGACGCTGGGCCAGGGCGGTGAGGGTGGCGGCGCCGCCCCAGGAAAAAGACAGCACATGCTCTGCGGCGAAGTGATCGATCAACTCCAGGAGGATCTGGCCTTCGATCTCTTTGGTCAGCATTTTTTCATGGCGGTTGTGGGGCTTGGACTTGCCCGCATAGGGTTGGTCGTACAGCACGACGTTGAATTGCGGGTAGAGGTTTTTGGCGGTCTGTGCAAACGACGCGGTGGTGGCCATCGAGCCGTTGACCAGGATGATGGTCTTTTGCGCGGCGTCTGCGCGATAGAACTCCGTGTAAACCCGATACTGACTCTGTATATCCAGCACAGCGATTTCTGGCCTCATGTCATAAGACTCCTGGCAAGCGGGTATGCGCGCAATGAGATTGCACGAGCAATGTGACAGGTAGGCATACGCCTGAAAGATAAGGCCCATGTCGATCCACGAAAGCCGGTCGACGGGTATTGTTATGGCGGGCAGTTTGCCGGAGTTAAGAAGGAACCCGAGGAGGCTCCGGCCGGCAAAAAGTTTCTTGGAAGTATGTGGTGACTCATCGGTCACATTTCGGCCGACGGTTTGATTCAAGCAGTGGACCGGCCGTCGCGCAAGTGTTGTTTGACAATTGTCCGACACTTCTGCCGAGCGGTCATACGATCAGATCAGCTGGATCTCTTCAGGGCTCAGGGCACGGTATTGGCCTGGCTCAAGCTCGGCGTCCAGCAGCAGCGGTCCCATGCGTTCACGGTGCAGGCGCAACACCTTGTTGTCGAAGTGGCCGAACATGCGTTTGACCTGGTGATAGCGGCCTTCAACGATGCTCAGTCGCGCCGATCTTGGCCCCAGCAGTAGCAGTTCCGCAGGCTGGGTGGTGAGGTTTTCGAAAGCGAAGTACAGCCCGCGTGCGAAGGTGACGGCGTATTCGGCGGTGATGAGTTGCTCGGTCTCGACGTAATAGACCTTGGGCAGTTTGGTCTGCGGTTGGGTCAGGCGCCGTGACCAACTGCCGTCATTGGTGATCAGCATCAGCCCGGTGGTGTTGAAGTCCAGCCGCCCGGCGATGTGCAGGTCGTCCTTGTCTGGCTCATCCAGCAGGTCCAGCACGGTGGGGTGCTGCGGGTCGCGGGTGGCGCTGACGTAACCGGGCGGTTTGTGCAGCATGAAATACCGGGGTGGGCGACCGGCTTGCAGCACCTGTTCATCGACTTCGACCCGGCTGAATTCGCGCACCTGTGCATGAGGATCGCTGATGATCTGCCCGTCGATCCGCACTCGGCGTTCCACCAACAACAACCGGACTTGTTGGCGATTGAAACGCGGCAGATTACTGAGGAAGCGGTCAAGGCGCATGGGGCAGGTCAGGCAAGAGAGCGAAGGGCGGGCATCTTACGCGATCGGCTGCGGCTTGGCCCGCAACTGGGTTTCGACCTGGGCGCAACGCGGGCACAGGCAGGATTGATCGCGCAGCTCGGCCGGCAATGCTTCCAGCACGGCCGGGTCGATGCTCACGCCGTAACACCAGCAGGCGCGGTCGGCGGTTCGCGGGTCGGCCAGGGTGCAGTCATTGCTGGCGCCACAGGCCGGGCACAGGTCAGGTTTATTCATAGCTGGAGTGAGGCATCTGTACACAGGTTCGGTTGTTCCCGGTTTGCCGGGCGCGTTGCAGCGCATGATCGGTCCGCGACAGCAGGCTGTGCAAGGTGTCTTCACCCTGCAAGGTGGTGAGGCCGATGCTGACGGTGACCCGCAGCTCTTTGCCACTGCAGAAATAACGTTGTTGTTCGATCCGTTGACGAATTTTCTCGGCGATCTTCAGACCGTTCTGCCCGTCGGTGTCCTTGAGCAGCACGATAAACGTCTCGCCACTCCAGCGACACACGATGTCCGAATGCCGCAGGCTGTCGGTCAAGTCGCGAGCGAACCCGGTCAACAGTTGGTCGCTGGCGATATGACCATGGGTGGTGTCCAGTCGCTTGAACTCGTCCAGCTCCAGCAGCAGCGCCGCCAGGGGTTGGGGTTCACGTTGGGCTTCGTGCAGGGCTTGTACCGCCAACAGGTCGAAGCCTCGGCGGTTGGGAAGTTCAGTCAGGCTGTCGAGGGTCGCCTGGGCGTCGATGCGGCGTTGGTAGCTGCTGATCAATTGATAAAGGATTGCCAACACCGCCAGCGTCACGAGCAGGCCGATCAGCAGGTTCAGGTACAGCATCCTGAGCGTGTGGTCCCGTACCGAAGTGTTGGCAGCGTGGTAGCCCAACAATGAAATGATCAGAAAGCCTGCACCTAGCAGCCCCGCCACGAGCAGGAGCGGCTTGCGCTGGGAATACAACGGCGAACGGAGCGACATGGCGATTTCCTTGGCGCAGACCCAATGAAATCAGTTTAGTGGCCTTGTAGGAAAAGGTGCTCGGATTTGCAGGTTTGTAAAGGGTGGCGAGGGATTTACCGAAGTGCAGCGGCCGCAAAAGCGTCTGCTTCGCAGCCGAGCGGGAGCAAGCTCCCTCGCCACACAATCACAACTGTTTCAGACTATCTAAATAAGCCCGCCACCCCCCCAAATGACTGATGTCCTGCGCGCCCGTCAAACCATACGGCTCACAAATGAATCCGCTTTTCCAGCGGCCGTCGGCCAGTTGTACCTTGCCCAGCCCAAGCGGCGCGGGGATGGCGGTCAGGAACGAACCGAGTTCGCTGCTCGGCAATTCCCAAACCTCCACCTCGATAGCCACGCCGCCTTCACTGACCCGCAGCATGCCGGGGCGCAGAGGCGGGCCGCCGGCCAGTGCGTAGAGACGGTAATCGGCTGAGCTGTGGGTGGCCTCGATCAGACGGGCTCCGCGTTGCTGGAGCTGCCAGTTCAGCGCCAAACCGTCCAGATGCGCCCCGCATACCACCAGCCGCGCCCGGTCATGGCGAGCCGGGTTGGCCGGCGCTGGCACGGCTGGCTCTTGCTGGCGTTGCAAGGCATCGGCGACGCTTAACAGGTATTGATCGGTGAAGGCCCGACCGAACAGCGTCACGCCCCAAGGCAAGCCGTTAGCCATGAATGCGCTGGGAACAGCGACGGCAGCGTAGTCCAGCAGGTTCATGAAGTTGGTGTAGTAACCCAGCTCCGAGTTGCGCAGCACCGGTTCGGCGGCCAGTTCGGCGAGGGTCACCGGGCGACCGATGGTCGGGGTGAGGACGCAATCGAGCGTTTCCATGACGCGATCGCATTGGGCTTTGAGCGCTTGCAAACGGTACTGGGCACGGAAGGTTTGTACGCCATCCACGGTAGGCGCTTTCGCCAATACGGCGCGGATAACTGGCAGTACGGCGTCGGGCTCGCGCTCCATCAATTCCCCGGCAACGCTGTAGCGCTCAGCCACCCAAGGCCCTTCATAAAGGAGCCGGGCGGCTTCCAGAAACGGGGACAGGTCCAGTTCCACCGCTTCGCCGCCCAGGCCCTTGAGGCGCTCGATGGCCGCTTGAAACAGTTGTGGACCTTCATGGCAGCCGAAAAAAGCCAGGTCTTGCCGACGAGGCACGCCGAAGCGAAAGCTGCGTGGCGCGCCGAACGCTGTGCCGTCGTTCCACTGCGGGTTGCGGCGGCTGTACTCATCGCGTGGGTCGAGACGGGCTGTCAGCGCGAGTAACTGGCTGGCTTCCCGGGCTGTAGCGGTGAAGGTCGTGACGCAGTCCAGCGTGCGACAGGCCGGCACCACACCCGCCGTGGAAATCAATCCCTTGGTGGCCTTCAGCCCCAGCAGATTGTTCAGCGCCGCCGGCACCCGACCCGAGCCTGCGGTGTCGGTGCCCAGGGCAAAGCTTGTCACACCCAGGGCCACCGCCAGTGATGAGCCGGCGCTTGAACCGCCGGCCGGATAGTCGGGCAGCACGCTATTGCGACAGGCACCGTAAGGCGAGCGGGTGCCGTTGAGCCCGGTGGCGAACTGGTCGAGATTGGTCTTGCCCAGAGGAATCGCGCCCAAGGCCAGTAGCTGCTCGACAAGGGTGGCCGAACGTTGCGGCACGTAGCTGAACGCCGGGCAGGCGGCCGTGGTGGGAATACCTGCCAGGTCGATGTTGTCCTTGATCGCGAACGGCACGCCATACAGCGGCAGGTTTTCCAGATCCTGGCCCTCCAGCGCGACGAGGTAAGGTTCAAGCTCCTCGGGCGTCAGCAGGTGGATGAACAGGTGGTAGTCAGGGTTCAGCGCCGCGGCTTTTTCCCGCAGGCTCAACAGTAAATTCCGAGGTATAAGTTCGCCGCTGCGGTAGGCGTCGCGCAAATCGTCCAGGCGTAAAGACGGGGTCATGGCATTAATCCTTTGATTGAGTTCAGTCACGTTCCAGCACCACCACACGTTGTCCGGCGCGCACCGCCGAGCCGGGCTGTACACGAATCTGGCGCACCACTCCGGACACGGGGGCGAGGAGCGGGATCTCCATCTTCATCGACTCCAGAATCACCAGTACGTCACCCGCGCTGACCCGAGCATCCACCTGCACCTGGACCTGCCAGAGATTGCCAGCGATGTGGCTATCGACACTGAGTTGATCTTCGCTCAGCAGCGAATCTTCGCTGGGCGCGGGTGCCGGTTCTTCGCTGTCGAAGTGTGCCTGGCCACTGGCGATCCAGCGCTCGCGCTCGGCATTGAAGGCGCCTTGTTGCTGCGCTCGGAACGCGGCGATGCTGTCCGCCTCCTGCGCCAGGAAGCGCTGGTAATCAGCAAGGTTGAGTTGACCGTGTTCGATGTTCAGGTCGAAGCGGCCCAGCGGGAAGTCCCGGCGGATGCGCAGCAGTTCATCGGCGCTGACCGGGTAGAAGCGGATCTGGTCGAAGAACCGCAACAGCCAGGGTTTGCCGTCGAATGCGGCGACCTCGCGATAACGATTCCACATCTGCAACGTGCGCCCGACGAATTGATATCCACCTGGGCCTTCCATGCCATACACACACATGTACGCGCCGCCGATGCCCACCGAGTTTTCCGCAGTCCAGGTGCGGGCCGGATTGTATTTAGTGGTCACCAGCCGATGCCGAGGGTCCAGTGGCGTGGCGACCGGCGCGCCGAGGTAGACATCCCCAAGGCCCATCACCAGGTAGCTGGCGTCGAACACCGTGCGTTGCACTGCGTCGAGGTTGGGCAGGTCGTTGATACGGCGGATGAACTCCAGATTGCTCGGGCACCAGGGCGCGTCCTTGCGCACCGTGGTCATGTATTTTTCGATGGCCAGCTGGCAAGCCGGATCGTCCCAGGACAGCGGCAGGTGCACGATGCGTGACGGCACCTGCAGATCCTGCGCGGCGCACACCGCGTCCCATTCACCGCTGAGGATTTGCAGTAGTTCGGCCAGCGGCAGTTGTTCGGGTTGGTAATGCACTTGCAACGAACGAATGCCCGGCGTGAGGTCGATTACGCCGGGCAACTGTTTGTGCTCCAGCGCCTGCATCAAGGCATGGGCGCGAAAACGCAGCACCAGATCCAGTTCGGGAGCGCCTATCTCCAGCAGCAGGTGCGTGTCGCCGGCCAATCTCGCCACCAGGCGGGTATCGTCCTGACCGATATCCAACACCACTGGCGACCCAAACCCCTGTGGGAGCGAGCCTGCTCGCGATGGGGCCAGATCAGACACCGCATCCACTTCATCGCGAGCAGGCTCGCTCCCACATTGATTCCATTCCAAGGTCAGAGAGCGGGCGGTCTTCAGGTCTACCGGCACAAACCGCACCCTGTCCCCGGCCTTCAGTTGCCCCAGTTGCCAAAGATCCGCCTCGATCACCGTCACCGGGCAGACGAAACCACCCAGGCTCGGGCCGTCGGGACCGAGGATGACGGGCATGTCGCCGGTGAAGTCCACGGCGCCGATGGCATACGGGTTGTCATGGATGTTGGAAGGGTGCAGTCCGGCCTCGCCGCCGTCGGCGCGTACCCATTCGGGTTTCGGCCCGATCAGGCGCACGCCGGTTCGGCTGGAGTTGAAATGCACTTCCCAGGCCGTGTCGAAGAAGGTATGGATGTAGCGCTCGGTGAAGTATTCCGGCGCGCCATGGGGGCCGTAAATCACGCGGATCTGCCGCACGTCGGGCAGCTCCAGAGTGGGCTCGCTCGTGTGCGCCACGGTCGCGCGCTCATCCAGGGGCGCCAGGTGCAACACGTCGCCGGTACACAAGGCCCGCCCCCCATGGCCGCCGAACTGGCCGAGGGTGAAGGTGCTTTTACTGCCCAGGTAATCCGGCACTTGCACGCCGCCTTGCAGGCACAAGTAACTGCGCGCCCCGGCGCCGGCGATGGTGCCGATCGCCAACGTGGAACCGGCAGGAATCGACAGGGCAGTGTTCATCGGCACAGCTTCGTCATCGAGGGTCAGTGCAATGACCGCGCCGGTCACGGCCACCCTGGCAGCGCAGTTGAAACGCAGCAACGGCCCGCTCATGGTGATTTCCAGCGCCGCGGCGCCTTCTTCGTTGCCCAGCAGGCGATTGCCCAGGCGCAGCGAGCGGCTGTCCATCGGTCCCGATGGCGGAACACCCACCGCCCAATAGCCGAGTCGGCCGGGGTAGTCCTGAATGCTGGTCTGGGTGCCGGGGCTGAGCACTTCAAAAGTGTGGGCGCGATAGACCAGCGCCTCAAGGCAGCGAGTCCAGGGCTGGCCGCTGGCAAAGGGTGAATCGAGGAGAATCTGTTGCAGGTAGTCGCGGTTGGTTTCCACGCCGTACAACAGGCTTTCATTCAGCGCTTGATGCAAGCCCAGGCGTGCCTGCTCACGGGTCGGCGCCCAACGAATGACTTTGGCGATCATCGGGTCGAAGTAGGGTGGAATCTGGCAGCCGGCCTCGACCCAGGTGTCGATGCGCAGTTGTTTGCCGTCGGCTGGCGGCCATTGCACAGCGGTCAGCAGCCCCGGGCTCGGCTGGAAGTCCCGGCCTGGATCCTCGGCATACACGCGCGCCTGAATCGCATGACCCTGGGCTCGCAACCCCTGGCTCAACTCGCTCAGGGGCGGGAGGTCCCCGGCGGCCAGTTGCACCATCCAGCGCACCAGGTCGACGTTCCACACTTGTTCGGTGACGCCGTGCTCCACTTGCAGGCGGGTGTTCACTTCCAGAAAGTAAAAGCGCCCGGCGTCACTGTCGAACACGAACTCCACGGTGCCGGCGCTGCGGTAGTTGACCGCCTGGGCCAGTTGAATCGCTGCTGCGCAGAGCTCCTCGGCCATACCTTCGGGCAAGTTAGGCGCAGGGGTTTCTTCGATGACTTTCTGGTTGCGCCGCTGCACCGAGCAGTCGCGCACGCCCAGTGCGATCACCTGGCCCTGGCCATCGCCGAATACCTGAACCTCAAGATGTCGAGCCCGCTCGATGTACTTCTCGATGAACACGCCGGCATCGCTGAAGTTGTTCTGGCCCAAGCGCTTGACCGCTTCGAATGACTCGCTCAACTCGGCGGCATCGCGACAGACACGCATGCCGATGCCACCGCCCCCGGCGGTGCTTTTGAGCATGACCGGATAGCCGACCTGGTTGGCGGCCAGTAGCGCGGCGTCGAGGCTGTCGAGCAGTTCGCTGCCTTCGAGCAGTGGCACGCCGTGCCGGCGAGCCAGGTCGCGGGCGGTGTGCTTGAGGCCGAATACACGCAGTTGCTCTGGCGTCGGGCCGATGAAAGCGATGCCGGCGGCCTCGCAGGCCTGCGCGAAGGCGGCGTTTTCCGAGAGAAAGCCGTAGCCGGGATGGATCGCCGTCGCGCCGCTGCTTTTGGCGATTGCCAGCAGCTTGTCCACCGCCAGATACGTACCGGCCGCCGCACCTTCGCCCAGGCAGTGGGCTTCGTCGGCCTGCAGGATATGCAAGCTGGCCGCATCGGCCTGGGAATACACCGCGACGCCTTCGACCTTCAGCTCACGCAGGGTGCGCAGGATCCGGCAGGCGATGGCGCCACGGTTGGCGATGAGGATTTTTTCGAACATGGCATTGCCCCCTCAGGCATGCGTGCTGCCTGAACTGGGATGCGGGCCGTCCCGCAGTTTTCGATGGCCGACGGGGTCGTCCCCGTGAGCGAAACCTCCAAACACCCGACTCCCCTGTGGGAGCGAGCCTGCTCGCGATAGCGGTCTGTCAGTTACATCAGTGTTGGATGTGCTGCTGCCATCGCGAGCAGGCTCGCTCCCACAAGGGTTTGAGGGTGTTCATGAAATCAGTGTTTATTTGATGCACTGCCCCGACCGGCTCTGGCACAACGCAAACAGCCAGCGGCGCAGGCGGGTGAGTTTCAGTTCCATATCAAAAGCTCCGCTGGCGTGGGGTTGTAGGCGTTGCACGGGTTGTTCAGTTGCGGGCAGTTGGAGATCAGGACGATCACGTCCATCTCGGCCCGCAGGTCGACGTATTTGCCGGGCGCCGAAATCCCATCCTCGAACGTCAGGCCGCCGTCGGCGGTGACCGGCACGTTCATGAAGAAGTTGATGTTCGGTCCGATGTCGCCCTTGCCCAGACGACCGTCGTGGGCGCAGGCCCGCAGGTAGTTGTCGCGGCAACTGTGCATGTAGCGTTTTTCCAGGGCGTAGCGCACGGTGTTGCTTTCCTGGGCGCAGGCGCCGCCGAGGGTGTCGTGGCGCCCGCAGGTGTCTTCAACGATGGTCAGCATGGGCTGGCCGAGGTTGGAATACAGCACGCTGCCCGTGCTCAGGTACACGCTGTTCTGCCGACGCAGGGTGCGCTGCACGTCGTAGCGTTCCTTGGGATTGGCCAGGCTGTAGAACAGCGTATCGACCGCCTGGTTGCCTTCCAGGTCGAGGATGCGCAGGGTCTGGCCGGCCTTGACCTCCACCAGCCAGGGTTCCCCGGCGGGAATGGTGGCGCGGTAGATAGCGGCGTCGGGCTGCTTTTGCAGGGTGGCGATGGCAAGTGACATGGCAGCGATCCTCAGGCGAACAGGCGGTCGGTGTTGATGAAGCCGCGCTGGTTTTCCGGGCGCGAGTTGCGGCAGTGCTCGGCCACGCTGGGCTCGGCGTTCATCCAGCTGAGCTTGAGCGGTTGCGGGGCGTATTGGGGGTTCGGGTCCATCGGGTGTTGCAGCGCAGTCAGTACCACCAGGGTGTCCATCGGTGCGTAGAGCTCGATGTAATCGCCGGCCTTGGAATGGCCTTCAACGAAATGAAAGTTGCCGGCCTCGTCGACATCGACCCGGCTGAACAGGTTGAGGGTCATCAGCAGGTCGGACAGGCCCAACCCCCATTTGCCCAGCTCCACCAACAGGTTGTCGGTGCCGTTGCGGAAGAACCCGTTACGCAGTTCCTGATAGCGGCCCTGGCCGTATTTTTCAGCCACTTCCTCGGCGCAGAGCACACCGCCTAGGCTATCGCTCCAGCCGCACGTGTCGGCGGTGATCGCCGCCAGCACCCGGCCCATGTCCGAGTACAGGCAATGGCCGGTGGTGAGTTTGGCGGTGTGTTGGCATTTGAGGCTGTCGGGCAGGTTCAGGCGCTCGGTTTTCTCATTGGCATTGAGCAGCGTCAGGCTCACGTTGGCTCCGCCGCGCAGATCGGTCAGGCGCAGCAGTTGACCGCGCTTGAGCACGAAGGAACGGTGGCCGCCACCAGGCAGCAGTTCTTCGGCGAAGGGAGGAAACAATTGGGTCGAATCGGTCATGGGAAACTCCTTTCAAGCGATACGCAATGCGCCGGCCAGTTCGGCGGGCAGGGCGTCGACGGCGGCACGGGCGGTGCGGCGGTCGCTGTTCAGTGGAATGTCGTAGGTGATGCGCGCGCCATAGGCGCCGGGGGCATGGGGATCGACGCGAACCTTGTCGAACACCAGCAGGCGTGTGCCGAGGCTGAATCCTTCGGACAGGTCATGGGTGACCATGAACACCGTCAAGCGGGTCTCGCGCCACAGCTCCAGCAACAGGGCGTGCATGTCTTTGCGAATGCCGGGATCGAGTGCGCCGAAGGGTTCGTCCAGCAGCAAGACACGGGGTTTCATGATCAGCGCCTGGGCGATGGCCAGCCGCTGCTGCATGCCCCCGGACAACTGCGCCGGGTATTTGTCCAGTGCATGGCCGAGGCCAACCTTGTTCAGCAGATGCGCGGCCTCTTCACGGGCCTGGCGTTTGGCGCTGCCGAACAGGCGCCCCAGCAGCGGCGAGCGTGGCAGTTCCAGGCCCAGGGCAACGTTGTTCAGCACCGTCAGGTGCGGGAACACTGAGTAACGCTGGAACACCACACCACGGCTGGCATCCGGCTCACCAGCCAGAGGCTCACCGTCCAGCAGAATCTGCCCGCGACTGGCGCGCTCCTGGCCCAAGAGCAGCCGCAGAAAGGTCGATTTGCCACAACCCGACGCCCCCACCAGCGTGCAGAACTCGCCTTCGGCGACGCTCAGGTTCAAGCGTTCGAGCACCACCTGATCGGCGTACTGCTGCCAGACGTTATTGACCTTGATGAAGCTCATGCCTTCGCCCCCTCATACCAGGGGAACGCTCGCCGGGTCAGGTGCTTGAGACCCCAGTCCATCAGCCAGGCGAGCAAGGTGATCCACACCACGTACGGCAAGATCACATCCATCGCCAGGTACCGGCGTACCAGGAAAATCCGATAGCCCAGCCCATCGGTGGAGGCGATGGCTTCGGCGGCGATCAGAAACAGCCAGGCCGAACCGAGCATCAGCCGCAGGGAAATCAACAGGCGTGGCAGCAATTGCGGCAGCACCACCCGCAGCATCAGGGTCCAGGTCGAAGCGCCGAGGGTCTGGGCCTTGATCAGCAGCTCGGGCGGAATTTCCCGGGCGCGCTGTTCCAGGTCCCGGGCCAGACACGGGGTGATGCCAATGACGATCAGCATCACTTTCGACAATTCTCCCAGACCGAAGACGATGAACAGAATGGGCAGGATCGCCAAGGGAGGCACCATCGACAGCACGGTGAGCAACGGCGACAGCGGCGCGCCGAACAGCGGCAGCGTGCCGGCGGCGATGCCCAGGCACAGGCCGGCCAAGGCGCTGATGCCCAGGCCGATTGCCAGTCTGCGCAGGCTCGATGCGGTGTCTTGCCAGAGCAGGTAATCGCCACTGCGCACGTCAGCGGTGAAGGCCAGGCGTTTGACCGCATCGGCCATCTGCACCGCGCTGGGCAGCAGCTTGTCGTTGGGGTTGTCCGTCAACCGTTCGGCCGAGCCCATAAAGTAGGCGAACAGCACCAGCGCGAAGGGCAGGATCACCAACAACAGGCGGCTGGGACGATCCGGATAGCGGTTGATCAGGCGCATGCCAGCTCCTCCGGTTTACAGCTTGGCGTCGGCGGCCAGCTGCACGTAGGTCGGGTCAAAGCGCAGCTTGAGGTTGGCCTTGTCGCCGCTGGTCACGCCATTGGCAAACGTCATGCCGACCGCGTCGGTGTCCTTGGCGCCTTCGCCGAGCAAACCGTGCTGGAACGAAAACTCGGCGACCTTGCGCATGGTGGCGGGCAGTTGCTCGCTGGTGGCGAAGCTCAGGGCCTCCTTGGGCGTGGCGAACAGCTTGGTGGTGTCCAGTTGCGACTGGAATCCGGCCAGATCGGTGCCCGAGGCTTTGGCCATGTGTTCGAGTGCGGTCTTGCTGGCGGCGTTTTTTGCATCCATCAGCGCCACCACTTCAAACCAGGCACCGGTCAACGCTTTGCCCAGGGCCGGGTTGTCCTGCAGGGTCTGGGTGTTGACCACCATCATGTCCATGATCTCCCCAGGGATCTGGCTGGAATTGAACACCTCGCTCACGCCGGGCTGGGCCTTGATGTCCGAGAGCATCGGGTTCCAGGTGGTGACGGCCTTGACCTGGTCGGTATTGAAGGCCGCGGAGATATCGGCATCGGAGGTGTTGACGACTTTGAGGTCTTTCTCGGTGAGACCGACCGAGTCCAGGGCGCGGGCCAGCAGGTAATGGGAGACCGACAACTCCACCAGATTGACGTCCATGCCCTTGAGGTCGGCGACTTTCTTGCCGTCACCCTTGAGCACAATGCCGTCATTGCCATTGGAAAAATCGCTGACGATCAGCGCGGTGCTGTCCACGCCGCCGGCGGCGGGAATGGTCAAGGCGTCCATGTTGGTCATGGTGCAGCCATCGAACTGACCGGCGGTGTATTGGTTGATGGATTCGACGTAGTCGTTGAGCTGCACGACATCGATGGTGATGCCGTATTTTTTCGCCCATTTATCGACAATGCCTTGGCTGCCGGCGTACTCCCAGGGCATCCATCCGGCGTAAATGGTCCAGCAGACGCTGAAATGGTCTTTTTGCGCGGCAGGGGACGAGGGGCTTACGAGGGCCGAGAACGTAGCGAGGAGCAGGGCGCAAAGACGAAGCTTGAGCATGGTGGTTCTCCAGTTGATCAAGGGCGGACAGGAGCAACGCGGCACCGCGAACGGTGGCTTGTCTCCCGGGCTTTTGTCCCGCCGTGTAACCTCAACTGGAGGTCGCCAACTCTCGGACCAGCCACTCGCCAGAGGCGAGCCGGAACCCTAGTCAGCCATTGCAAATTGTGGTGCCGCGAACCTGTGATGACTCCTGCACGGAGTTTGTTAAAGCGAGAGCCGTGCCAAGTAGCGTAAAGGCCCGGTCCAAAGCGGGTGGGGGGGAGAACAGCGCGGCGTCGCCAGTGGGTTTGTGCATGGTTGTGGTGCTTTATCGCACCGGGATGAGGCACGGAGCACATGTTTCAACTTATTGCCGGGGCGCACCAGATTCGGATTTCGCTGTCAGATTAATCGTCAGTCACCCAATAGATGACTGCCGCCCGCCAGCGTCGCTGATGTGGCTCATTAGCGGTCCAGGAGGCCGCCATGTATCGACGACTTCTGCTCATTGCGTTTCTGGGTTTGACACTTTCGGCATGTGTTCCTTACGACGGAGGCTCAAGCTACTACCGTTCCGAGGTCTACACCTCACCGGCGCCGGTCTATTACGGTGGCGGGAGCTACTACTCGGCACCGCGCGGCTATTACGCACCGCGGTATTACTCGGCACCGCGTTATTACCAACCGGCACCACGCTATTACTCGGCGCCGCGCTACTACCAACACGGTCCACGCTATTACTCGCCACCGCGCACGGCATACCGGTCTCATCCACACCGGGGCGGCTGGGACGGCCATAACCGGGGCGGCTGGAATGACGACCGTCGTGGCCGAGGCGGACGTGATCATCGGGGACGCGGTGATCATGATGGACGGCGTAACCACCGCTGATTCATCGGCAGCAAAAAGCGGCGCATTGAGCGCCGCTTTTTTGTGCCTGTAACAAACCCGATGGGATAACACTTGTGGGAGCAAAGCTTGCTCGCGATGACAGGGGATCAGTCAGCTTCCCGGTGACTGGCATACCGCTATCGCGAGCAAGCTTTGCTCCCACAGATGTCGCTCTCACAGAATGTCACCCAGGTTCTTTACTCGTTAGACAAATCCGCCAGCGGATGCCGCCCTTCCCAGGCCTTGTGAAAATGCGCCTCGACCGCTGCTGCGGGGACATGGTTGATGTCCGGCCAGTGCCAGCGGGGCTTGTGGTCTTTGTCGATCAGCCGCGCCCGCACGCCCTCGCTGAATTCAGGGTGTCGGCAGCAGTTGAGGCTCAAGGTGTATTCCATGCGCAACACACTTGCCAATGACAAATGCCGGGCTCGGGCGATCTGTTCCCAGACCAGATGAGCAGTCAGCGGGCAGCCTTCGGTCATGGTCTTGGCCGCCCGCGCGATCAATGGGTCTGAATGGTCCACCAGCAGGCTGAGGGTTTTCCAGGCGCAACGTACATCGCTGACATCCAGCCATTCGTCGATTTTCTGCCGGCGCGGTAGCCATTGCGCCTCGGGTAATTGGGCGACGGCTTCCTGTTGCAAGGCCTTGAGCAAGCTGTTGAGCTGCATGGGCGTCTGTTCCTGCCAATTGAGTTGCAGCAGGCCTTCGATCAGATCGTCCTGTTGTTCATCCAACAGGAAACGGTCGGCCAGACCCAGGTCAATGGCGTCCCGGGCATTCATATGGGCGCCCGTCAGGCCCAGGAACAGGCCAAGCTTGCCGGGCAGCCGCGACAGGAACCAACTGGCGCCGACATCCGGGTACAGGCCGATGCTGATTTCCGGCATCGCCAGGCGCGTGCTCGGTGTGACGATCCGAATATTCGCGCCTTGCAACAGCCCCATGCCGCCGCCAAGCACGTAGCCATGGCCCCAGCACACCAAGGGTTTGGGAAAAGTGTGCAGGTTGAAGTCCAGTCGGTACTCCGCGGCAAAAAATTGCGCCGCCAAGGGCGGTACTTCACCTGGTTGAGCGCGGCAGGCCTCTACCAGGCTGCGCACTTCGCCGCCGGCGCAAAACGCCTTGGCGCCGTTGCCGCGCAACAATACACAGACGATTTGCGGTTCTCTGGCCCAGGCGTCGAGACGATCGCGCAGGGCGTTGATCATCGGCAAGGAGAGGGCATTCAAGGATTTTTCAGCATCCAGGGTGGCGATGCCGATACGGGCGCCATTGATGCCAGTGAGTTCTTCGAAGTGCAGATTCATCGTGACCTCGATCAGAAATTTGAATGATCAGTATGACCGCTGCGTAGGAAAGTGCCGGTTCTGCGTCAGATCAATTGACAAGCCATGTAGGCTTTCCTAGGGTGCGCCCATTGTTTTTACCGGGTGCAACCATGACTGCTGACGACCGTATCAAACTCGAACCGAGCTGGAAGCAAGCCCTGCGTGCCGAGTTCGACCAGCCCTATATGGCAGAGTTGCGTGAATTTCTGCGTCGGGAGTACGCCGCCGGCAAGGAAATTTACCCACCGGCATCGTTGATTTTCAATGCCCTCAACTCCACGCCGCTGGACAAGGTCAAGGTCGTGATCCTCGGCCAGGACCCTTATCACGGCCCAGGCCAGGCTCATGGTTTGTGCTTTTCAGTGCAGCCGGGCGTGCCGGCGCCGCCCTCGCTGGTGAACATCTACAAGGAATTGAAACGCGATCTGAATATCGACATCCCGAATCACGGCTACCTGCAAAGTTGGGCCGACCAGGGGGTGTTGCTGCTCAACACCACCATGACCGTGGAGCGTGCCAATGCCAACTCCCACGCAGGCAAGGGATGGCAGCACTTTACTGATCGGGTCATTGAAGTGGTCAGTGAGCACCAGCCGCATTTGGTCTTTCTACTGTGGGGCGCTCATGCCCAAGGCAAGCAGAAGCTGATCGATGCCACCAAACACTTGGTGCTGACGTCCGTCCACCCGTCGCCGTTGTCGGCTTACCGCGGTTTCCTGGGGTGCGGGCATTTCAGTCGGGCCAACAAGTTTCTTGAGCAACAGGGCGAAGCGCCGATTGATTGGCGGTTGCCGCCGGTTTAATGCGCCCAGCTGACGTGCCCCATCGCGAGCAGGCTCGCTCCCACACTGATTTGTGTACGCCGCAATATTCTGTGGGAGCGAGCCTGCTCGCGATGAAGGCGCCGCGGACGATCAGACCGAACCCGGCTTGCGAATCCAATACCTGAACAACGGCTCCGCCAGAAACAGCACAAACAGCAGCCGCATCACCTGCAACGCCGTCACCAGCGGTACCGACAGTTGCAGCGTCTCCGCCGTCAGGCTCATTTCCGCAATACCGCCGGGCATCATGCCCAAGGTCAGTGACCGCAAGTCCAGGTGGGTCAGCGTGCTCAGGCCCAGGGCCGCGAGGGTTGCGATCAGCATCGTCAACACCGTGCCGATCAGCGTACGTCCCATGAACGACGGCGCGCGGCGGAAGAACTGCCGGTTGAAATGACAACCCAATCCGCTGCCGATCAGCCACTGGCCGATCTGGCTGCCGCCGTCGGGCAGGCCGATGTGCAGATCCCAGCCGATGCTCACCGCCGCACTCACCAGCAACGGTCCGAACAGCCATGGGTTGGGTTGGCGCAAACGCTCCCAGCCCCAGGCGAGCAGGGCGCCTGCCGGGAACAGCAGCGCCAGCCACAGCCAATCCACCGTGGCAGCGTGCTGCACCGGGGCGCCTTCGCCGAGCAAGTATTTGAAAGCGGCCGGTACGCACAGCACCACCACCAGTACCCGCAGGCTCTGGCCGGCAGCGACGCGGCTCAGGTCGGCGCCATTGCGGGCACCGAGGTTGACCATCTCGCCGGAACCGCCCGGCATGCTGGAGAAGAAAGCGGTGGCGCGGTCTTCGCCAGTGCGGCGCATCAGCCACACACTCACCACGCTGGACACGCTGGTGATCAGCGCGCCGAAGAAGATCAGGACAAAATGGCTCAGCACCTGCTCCATCACCACCGGGGTGAAGTGCAGGCCGATACCGATGCCGACCACCCACTGGCCGCATTTACGGCCGCCAGGGATTTCCATCAGTTGCCACGGTGTGAGGCAGCGCACCAGGATGATCGCCAGTAACGAGCCAACCATCCAGGGCAAAGGCCAGCCGATCAGGCTGGCCAGATAACCGCCGGCCAGACCGACCAGCGGTGTTCCCCACCATTGTCTGAGTGTTGCTTTAGACATTGGCCAGGGCGCGACGTTGAGCCGAGCGACGGCGCCAGATCCGCAGCAATGGCATCAGCAGCATGATGACGGTCAATACCCAGCAACCCAGGGTGATCGGGCTCGACCAGAGGATTTCCAGCGCCCCGTTGGAAATCGACAGCGCACGACGCAGGTTCTGTTCCATCAGGCCACCGAGGATGAAGCCCAACAGGACCGGCGACAACGGGAAGTCCAGCTTGCGCAGGATGTAACCGAAGATGCCGATACCGATCATCAGGAACAGGTCGAACGTGGTGGCGTGCACCGCGTAGACGCCGATCCCGGTGATGATCGCGATGACCGGTACCAATGCCCAGTTCGGCACGGCCAGGATACGGGTGAAGACGCGGATCATCGGGATGTTGAGGATCACCAGCATGATGTTGGCGACGAACAACGAAGCGATCAGGCCCCAGACGATGTCAGGTTGTTGCTGGAACAGCAGTGGACCTGGAGTGATGTTGTACAGCGACAGCGCGCCGATCATCACCGCCGTGGTGCCGGAACCCGGAACACCCAGGGTCAGCATCGGCACCAACGCACCGCAGGCGGCGCCGCCGATGGCGGTTTCCGGGGCGGCGAGGCCACGCTTGTCACCTTGGCCGAACGTACCGCTTGCACCGGCGATGCGTTTTTCCGTCATGTACGCCACGGCACTGGCCAGCGTCGCACCGGCACCTGGCAACACGCCCATGATGAAGCCAAGCACGCCGCATCGCATGTTCACCCAGAACACCGACGCCGCTTCCTTGACGTTGAACATCATCCGCCCGGTGGCTTTCACCGCTTCCTGGCCGCGATGGGTCTTTTCCAGCAGTAACAGAATTTCACTGATGGAGAACAGGCCCAGCACCAGCACGACGAACTGGATGCCGTCGGTCAAATGGATATTGTCCCCGGTGAAACGGTAGACGCCGCTGTTGGCGTCAATCCCGACGCAGGACAGGAACAGCCCGATCAGCGCCGCGATGAAGGTCTTGAGCGGGCGGTCTCCGGCCATGCCGCCGAGACAGACAATGGCGAACACCATCAGCACGAAATATTCCGCCGGTCCGAAGGCAATCGCCCATTTGGCCAGCAGCGGGGCGAACAGCACCATCCCGCAAGTGGCAATGAATGCACCGAGGAACGAACTCCACGCCGACAGCGAAAGGGCGACGCCGGCCATGCCTTTGCGGGCCATCGGGTAACCGTCCAGGGTGGTCATGACGGTGGAGGCTTCACCCGGGATGTTGAGCAGGATCGAGCTGATTCGTCCGCCGTATTCGCAACCCAGGTATACGGCCGCCAGCAGGATCAGGGCCGACTCCGGTGGCAGACCGAGGGCGAATGCAATCGGGATCAGCAACGCCACGCCATTGATCGGGCCCAGGCCCGGCAGCAGGCCGACCACGGTGCCGATCAGGGTGCCGCTCAGGGCGGTAACGAGGTTGTAGGGGGTCAGTGCAACGCCAAAACCCTGGCCGAGATAATTCAGGGTATCCATATCAATTCTCCAGGACGTCGAGCAGGCCCAGGGGCAGCGGCACGTCCATCAGCTTGTCGAACAACAGATAGAGACCGATGGCCATCAGGCTGATGATCACCACGCTCGGCACCCAACGACCGCCATACAGGCGCGCCATCGGAACCCCGACCACAATGCTGGCGAGGATGAAACCCAGGGGTTCGAAGGTCCCGGCGAATATCAGCAGCAGCACTACGCAGATGCCGATTTTCTGCAGGGTCTCGCGATCCAGTTGCGGATCTTCGTCGCTGTGCACGATGGGCGTCGGACGAAACACCATATAAAGCAGGGCCAGGCTCAGCAGCCCGATCATCAGCAAGGGGAAGGCGCGCGGCCCGACCGGTTCGTAGGAAAAGGCTGCCTGGTAGGGCCAGGCCATCAGCGCGAGGCCGACGCAAACCAGCAGCAGCACTGAAGCGAAAATACGTTGGATGAGCATGACTAACTCCTGGGCGGCGCCGCAGTGATGCAGGCGCCGCCGCGAGAACAGAGGCGATTACTGGACCAGGCCAAACTCTTTGGCCAGCATCTTGTAGTCGGCCACTTGCTTCTTCACGTAGGTGTCCAGTTCCGGACCGGTCATGGCGAACGGAAACAGTTCGCGCTGGTCACGCAGCTTGGCGAAGTCTTCGGACGCCAGCAGCTTGTCGAATGCGTTTTTCCACCAGGCGTAGTCTTCATCACTGACCTTCGGCCCGAGGTAGAAGCCACGAACCACTGGCCAGACGATCTCGTAGCCTTGTTCACGGGCGGTCGGGATGTCTTTCATTTCCGGCTCATCCAGGCGCTTCTCGGCGAACACCGCCAGCAGGCGCATGTCGCCGCTCTGGATGTGTGGCATGGAGTCGGAGATGTCCGTACTGCCTACCTGAATATGGCCGCCCAGCAGGGCCGTTGCGATCTCGCCACCGCCTTCGAGCGCCACGTAGCGCAGTTTGCGCGGGTCGATACCGGCGGCCTTGGCGATCAGCGCGGTTTGCATCCAGTCCTGGCTGCCCACGGTGCCGCCGGAACCGATGACCACGGAGCCTGGATCTTTCTTCAGCGCCTGTACCAGATCATCGAGGTTCTTGTAGGGCGAATCGCTCTTGACCGCGATGGCGCCATAGCTGGTGCCAACGGCTGCCAACCAGCGAACGGCGTTTTCGTCGAAACGCCCGAATTTGCCTTGGGCCAGGTTCAGCAGCGAGCCACTGGACCAGGCCACCAGCGTGCCGGCGTCGGCCGGGCGCTGAGCGACCACTGCGTTGTAGGCCACTGCACCGACGCCGCCGGGCATGTAGGTCACACGCATCGGTTTGGTCAGCAGTTTTTCGTTCACCAGGGCGCTTTGGGCCAATTTGCACGTCAGGTCAAAACCGCCGCCAGGCGCGGCCGGGGCGATGCATTCCGGACGCTTGGGTTCGGCGAGCAACTGCCCGGCGAACATCAGGCAACCAGCGGCCAGGGCTACTTTACGCAGTGATAGGTTCATTTTTGTCTCCACAGGAGTTGTTGTTGTGTGTTGCACATTTACCGTTGTCGGACCCTTCGGGAATCGACAGCGGGCCATCAGGAGCGATAGGTCACGTGGCGTAGACGCACAGCGACGACGGTGCAAGACCGGCGAAAGCGGCGGCGCAAGTGAAGGCGATCTGGTTGAGGCGGGAAGGGCGAGCAGGCGTCGGGGCCTGGGGCTGTATGGACAGCATGGTGAATACTCCGCTCTATTGTTCTTATTTGGCGAAAACGCTTCGGGGCGTTTTTCGTTCGCGAGGTGCCTCGCGACCGGCAGTCGAAACTGGCCGTTGGAGGACTGTAACCGGCCAACCTTTCGCTAACCTTTCAAAAGCTTTCACGATGTTTTTGGCTTCACAGAGGTGGATGCGGCTGTAAACTCCGCGCCACAGAATGGTGCCGACCATCCCTGAATCGAGGTGAAATCCAATGCGTGTCCTGCTCGTCGAAGACCATCTCCAGCTGGCCGAAAGTGTAGCCCAGGCGCTCAAGAGCACCGGTTTGACCGTGGATGTGCTGCACGACGGGGTGGCGGCCGACCTGGCTTTGAGCAGCGAGGAGTACGCGGTCGCGATTCTTGATGTAGGGCTGCCACGCATGGACGGTTTCGAGGTGCTGGCCCGGCTGCGGGCCCGCGGCAAGACCTTGCCGGTGTTGATGCTGACTGCCCGTAGCGACGTCAAGGACCGGGTCCATGGTCTGAACCTGGGCGCTGACGATTACCTGGCCAAGCCGTTCGAGCTCACGGAGCTGGAGGCTCGGGTCAAGGCACTGTTGCGCCGTAGCGTATTGGGGGGCGAACGCCAGCAGCGCTGTGGTGGGTTGATTTATGACCTGGACACCCGCCGCTTCACCCTCGACGACGAATTGCTGACCCTGACTTCCCGCGAGCAGGCCGTGCTGGAGGCGTTGATCGCCCGGCCAGGGCGGGTGATGAGCAAGGAGCAGCTTGCGGCCCAGGTGTTCGGCCTGGACGAAGAGGCCAGCCCCGATGCCATCGAAATCTACGTCCACCGCCTGCGCAAGAAACTCGACGGCCATGCCGTGGCGATCGTGACATTCCGTGGCCTGGGCTACCTGCTGGAAACCCGCGATGCATAAGCCCGACAGTTTGCGTTGGCGACTGCTCTGGAACCTGGCACTGCTGTTGGTGGTACTGATGCTCGCCAGCGGCCTGAGTGCTTACTGGAACGGTCGCGAAGCCGCGGACACGGCCTACGACCGCACGCTGCTGGCCTCCGCCCGGACCATCGCCGCCGGCCTGTCGCAACGCGACGGCAGCCTCAGCGCGGATGTGCCTTACGTGGCCCTGGATACCTTTGCCTACGACAGCGCCGGGCGTATTTACTACCAGGTCAATGACATCCACCAGAAGCTGATTTCCGGCTACGAAAACCTCCCAGGTCCACCGCCCGGTACGCCGCGTACCGACGATTACCCGGCCCTGGCGCGCTTTTATAACGCCAGCTATCAGGGGCAGGATGTGCGGGTGGTGAGCCTGCTCAAGGCGGTGAGTGAACCGAACATGAACGGCATGGCGGAGATTCGCGTGGCGGAAACCGAAGAGGCGCGGATCAGCATGGCCCGCGGCTTGATGGCCGACACACTGTTGCGCCTGGGTATGCTGGCGGTGGGCGCGCTGCTGATGGTGTGGTTCGCCGTCAGTGCCGCCTTGCGCCCCCTGGAGCGCTTGCGCACGGCGGTGGAGGAGCGTCAGCCGGATGATTTGCGGCCATTGCCCCTGGTGGAGGTCCAGCATGAACTCTGGCCACTGGTGCGGGCCCTCAACCATTTCACCGAGCGTCTTCGTGGGCAATTCGAACGTCAGGCGCAATTCATCGCCGACGCCGCCCATGAACTGCGCACGCCTTTGGCTGCGCTGAAGGCCCGGCTTGAGCTGGGGCTGCGCGCCAGCGAGCCGGCAATCTGGCGTGAAACCCTGGAAACCGCGGCCCAAGGCACGGATCGGTTGACCCATCTGGCGAATCAGTTGCTGTCCCTGGCGCGTGTCGAAAATGGTGCCCGGGCCATCGCCGAGGGCGGCGCGCAGTTGCTTGATCTCAGCCAATTGGCACGGGAGCTGGGTATGGCCATGGCCCCGTTGGCCCATGCCCGTGGCGTGGCTTTGGCTTTGGAAGCCGACGAACCGGTATGGCTGCGAGGTGAGCCGACCTTGTTGAACGAGTTGTTGAGCAACCTGGTGGACAACGCCCTGGCCCATACCCCATCGGGCGGCAATGTGATCCTGCGGGTCACAGCGCCTGCGGTGCTTGAGGTCGAGGACGACGGGCCGGGCATCCCGCCGCATGAGCGAGACCGCGTGTTCGAGCGCTTCTATCGACGCAATCAGCAAGTGGCCGGTTCGGGTCTGGGGTTGGCTATCGTCGGTGAAATCTGCCGTGCGCACCTGGCGCAAATCACGCTGCATGATGGGCAGGAGGGTGGTTTGAAAGTTAGGGTGAGCTTTATCCCCGGTTCCGATTGAACCCGAGCCAAGCCCTATTGTGGCGAGGGGATTTATCCCCGCTGGGCTGCGAAGCAGCCCCAAACTGGCGATTTAGGTGTATCAGACAGAACGCCAGGGGCCGCTTCGCGCCCCAGCGGGGATAAATCCCCTCGCCACAGGTTCAGTGCCTGAGCTCAAGTTCGGGGGCTTGAGCCTGGTTGCTTAATAAAACATCGACCGCGCTTCTTCGATCTCCGCGCACCGGGCTTTGTTTTCCGGGTCGATGCCCAGCTTATTGAAGGCCGGTACCCCGAAGGCATCGATCCTGCCCAGGGGGTGGTCGGAGTCCTTGTAGCAATACAACGCAGCTACCTGCACCAGGTCGACGTAATCGAGTTGTTTCGAATCTCGGGTGAAGTCCAGATACAGCCCCGGCAGCTTCACCAGTCTTTCTGGAAACTCCCAAACACTGAGCAACTTGTCTCCCAGCACCGGGTGAATCGTCTCGATGACGTGATTGAGACTGACCGGGTCAGACAGCAATTCATTGTTGTCTTCGGCGTAGGTGAGAATCGGCAGTACGCCGATCTGATGCACCAGCCCACCCAGCGCGGCTTGATCGGGTTTGAGTTGCGTATAGATCCGGCACAACGCATAGCAGACACCGGCGATTTCCAGGCTTTTACGCCAGACTTCGCGCATCTTCTGTTCCACCACTTCGGAACGGGCATGGAAAATCTGCTCCATGACCAGGCCGATGGCCAGGTTGCTGCTGTAGTTGACCCCCAGCCGGGTGATGGCTGTGTGCAGATCAGTGACTTCCTGGGTCGCACGCAGCAGTGGGCTGTTGACCACTTTTATCAGGCGCGCCGAAAGCGCCGTGTCACGACCAATCACCTTGCTCAGGTTGCTGACGCTGATTTCCGGGTCTTCGGCGGCCCGGCGAATCTGCAGGGCCACTTCCGGTAATGTTGGCAGAACCAGGTCATCGTTATCGATGGCCTCCACCAAATCCCGTTGGACCTTATCCGCCAAATCGCTCATTTCGTTTCTCTAGGGTATTACGACAAAATGCTGCGATCAGCGCTGGATTTCGCGGTCGCGGTCCAGTTCGTAAGGCAGGTCGAGCAATTGCAGGCCCGGGCCTTCCAGCGCGCCGAGGTGCAAATTGTCATCTTCTGCAGCTTCGGCCTGTACCACCGCCAGCAGTTCAATGTTTCGTTCGGCGTGAGCGGCCATCACCACTTCACCGATAGAACTGCCGTGCGTGGGTGAAAATAAGGGGGTGCCAGGCTCGGGCAGTTCACCGGCATCCATTTGCAGCCGATACAGGCGCCGCTTGAGTTTGCCCAGGTACTGCATGCGGGCGACGATTTCCTGGCCGGTGTAGCAACCTTTCTTGAAGCTCACGCCGCCAACGGCTTGCAGATTGAGCATCTGCGGAATGAACAGTTCGCGGGTAGCCGGCATGACCTGGCCGATCCCGGCGCGGATCTGACCCAGCAGCCACTGGTTCAGCTCGCCCTCGGTCAACTGTTCGCGCAGCCGGGCTGACAGCGGGTCGGCCTGTTCGGCGGGCGCCCAAAGTTCGGCGCGGTTCGGAGAGACGCGAATGGCAATCAGGCAATCATGACGAACGACGCTGTCGGTCTCGGCCGGCAGCTCAAGGCCCAAGGCTGCGAGCGCCGTGTCGGCGTTCTCCAGGCCGAAGCGAGCCCAGGCGGTGCTTTCATCGGTCAGTCTGGATTTGGAGAACACGGCATACTTTTTCAGGTCCGCCAGTTGCGGTTCGAGCAATTCGCTGGCCATTGCCATCAGTACACCATCGCCTTCGAGCAGGATGCGGAAACTCGATTGCATCCGGCCCTTCTGGGTGCAGCGGGCACCGAGGCTGGCCCGGCTGTCGCTCAGGTAGTTGAGGTTGCAGGTCAATTGGCCTTGCAGGAATTTGCCAGCGTCCACGCCGCGGACCGCGAGAACGCCTTCGTGGGACAGGGTGCAGAAAAAAGCGGAATCAGCCATGGGTCATCGCAGGGTAAAAAGTCTGGTGGACATCATAAGGGGGCGCCCTTGAAATGGGTAGTTCACAAAGGATCGGTGGTGCCCGACCCGAGCCGTCTGTTCCATCGCGGCGGGGCCTGTATACTTGCGCTCTATTTGAGGAGCGCTCCATGGTCGAAGATGTTGAACTGAATCGCCTTTACTGGCACAGCCGCCGCGGCATGCTTGAGCTTGACGTGTTGCTGGTGCCGTTCGTGAAAGAAGTTTATCCCCACCTTAACGACGTCGACCGTGCGTGCTACGTGCGTCTGCTCGAGTGCGAGGATCAGGACATGTTCGGCTGGTTCATGGAACGCAGCGAATCCGAAGACCCGGAGCTGCAGCGCATGGTTCGGATGATTCTGGACCGTGTCCAGCCCAAGTAATCGCTTTGAATGCCGCTGGCAGGCTTCCGGGCAACTGCTGGCGGCCTATCTCCTGGCCCAGGCCTTTGCCTTGGGTTCGTTGTTGCTGTTGTCCGTCCCGTTCTGGTTAATCAGCCTCGGCGTGCTGCTGTGCCTGGCCCATGGTGCCTGGACGCTACCGCGGCATCTATTGTTGACCCACCGTCAGGCTTTTTGCCGGTTGCGTCGTGACGCCGATGGCTGGCAGCTGTGGAACAGGGCATCTGGCTGGCAGGCGGTGCAATTGCGCCCTGACAGCCTGGCATTGCCGATGATTATCGTGCTGCGTTTTCGCCTGCGGGGGGAATGGTGGGTCCGCTCGCTGTGTGTGCCTCGCGATGCGCTGGCGCCGGATCTGCATCGGCGCCTGCGGGTTCGGCTCAAGTTCAGCCGGCGTAGGTGGGCGGCACCAGGATAGTGTCCAACGCTTCGGGCAGCAGGCCCGGGTAGTCGAGCGTGTAGTGCAGCCCGCGGCTTTCCTTGCGTTCCATGGCTGAGCGGATCATCAGTTCAGCGACCTGGGCCAGGTTGCGCAACTCGATCAGGTCGCGGCTGACCTTGTAGTTGCTGTAGAACTCATCGATTTCATCCAGCAACAGCCGCACCCGATGCTGCGCCCGTTGCAGGCGTTTGTTGGTGCGCACGATGCCGACGTAGTCCCACATGAAGCGCCGCAGTTCGTCCCAGTTGTGAGCGATGATCACATCTTCGTCCGAGTCGGTGACCTGGCTGGCGTCCCATGAGGGCAGGGCGGATGGGGCGGCGATCTGCGGCAATTGCTCAAGAATGTCCGCTGCCGCCGAGCGGGCGTAGACGAAACATTCCAGCAACGAGTTGCTGGCCATGCGGTTGGCGCCATGCAGGCCGGTGAAGCTGGTTTCGCCAATGGCATACAGGCCCGGTACGTCAGTGCGCCCTTGTTGGTCGACCATCACCCCGCCGCAGGTGTAATGCGCCGCTGGCACCACCGGAATCGGTTGCTTGGTGATGTCGATGGAAAACTCCAGGCAACGCTCGTACACCGTGGGGAAATGGCTCTTGATGAATGCTTCGGGCTTGTGGCTGATGTCCAGGTAGACGCAGTCGATGCCCAGGCGCTTCATTTCGTGGTCGATGGCCCGGGCGACGATATCCCGGGGCGCCAGTTCGGCACGGGAATCGAAGCGCTGCATGAAACGCTCGCCGTTAGGAAGTTTCAGGTGAGCACCTTCGCCGCGCAGGGCCTCGGTGATCAGGAAGCTCTTGGCCAACGGATGGTAGAGGCATGTGGGGTGGAACTGATTGAACTCCAGGTTCGCCACCCGGCAGCCTGAACGCCAGGCCATGGCAATGCCGTCCCCGCATGCGCCGTCGGGGTTGCTGGTGTAAAGGTAGACTTTCGCGGCACCGCCGGAGGCCAGGATCACGAAGCGGGCGCCGTAGGTGTCGACCTCCCCGGTGCCACGGTTGAGCACGTAGGCACCCAGGCACCGATCACCGTCTAGGCCCAAGCGTTTTTCGGTAATCAGATCGACCGCGACGCGTTGCTCCAGAAGCTCGATATTGGGCCGCTGGCGGGCTTGGGCCAGCAACGTCTTGAAAATCGCCGCACCGGTGGCGTCGGCAGCGTGAATGATGCGCCGATGGCTGTGACCGCCCTCGCGGGTCAGGTGAAACTCGAAACTACCGTCTTCGGTACCGGATTGCTCGTCACGCGTGAAGGGGACGCCCTGGTCGATCAGCCACTGTATGGCTTCCCTGCTGTGTTCGACGGTGAAACGCACGGCTTCTGGATTGCACAGGCCACCCCCGGCATTGAGGGTGTCATCGACATGCGATTCAATAGTGTCGGTGTCATCCAGCACGGCCGCGACGCCACCCTGGGCCCAGAATGTCGAACCGTTGGCCAGGTCGCCTTTGCTCAGGACTGCGATGCGCAGATGCTCAGGCAGTGTCAACGCCAGGCTCAATCCGGCGGCGCCGCTGCCGATTACCAGAACATCGTGTTGGAACTGTTGGCTCATTCGAAAGGTTTCCGCTCAAAACGACCCGGGTCGGGGTTGGCGCAAGACATCCGTTTCAATGGGGTCAGGCAGCCATGCAGCCCACTAGTATATAGAGAGGGGGATCGGCACAATAGCGGCGTATTCATGGCAATGTGAAACCAGAATGACACAACCGTGACGCTTCGTCGGATCACGATTTTGGTGGATGGGCGACAAGGCGACCATTTCGAGGATGAAAGGCTGTTTATCTCGTCAGGGTTGCTCGATGTTCCACACACAAGGCTATAAATAGTTGGAACTTTTGCCGAGCGACTGGGTTCAATAGACGGTTGTCTGCAAAAGGGAACAGCGTCGGGTTGGTGCAAGATTAGGATTTGAATCTTTGCCGACAGGCCCGGCGACAGATTATTCGCGCAGCCGGGGAATCTCGTGCTGCGTTTTTCGTGCGTGCCGGATCAGAGCGCGCCGGAAACTTGCTTGGAGGGGAGAACTTTTGCGAAAAGCCCGAGTCTATGGTTGCAAGCCCGGTCGATTAGTAATGCAAGCCTCCTTCGAGCTTATCGAGGAGTGTTCATGCTAACCCAGGAAGAGGATCAGCAACTGGTCGAGCGCGTTCAACGCGGCGACAAGCGAGCTTTCGATCTGCTAGTGCTGAAATACCAGCACAAAATTCTCGGGTTGATCGTGCGTTTTGTGCACGACACCCATGAAGCCCAGGATGTTGCTCAGGAAGCCTTCATCAAGGCTTACCGTGCGCTTGGTAATTTTCGCGGAGACAGCGCGTTTTACACGTGGCTTTACCGCATCGCCATTAACACGGCGAAAAACTATCTGGTTTCACGCGGCCGCCGGCCGCCGGATAGCGATGTGAGTTCTGAAGATGCAGAGTTCTATGATGGCGATCACGGCCTCAAGGATCTTGAATCACCGGAACGAGCGTTGCTGCGGGATGAGATCGAAGGCACTGTCCATCGGACCATCCAGCAACTGCCCGAAGATTTGCGTACGGCTCTAACTTTACGTGAATTCGACGGTCTGAGTTACGAGGACATTGCCAGCGTCATGCAGTGTCCGGTGGGTACCGTGCGCTCCCGGATTTTCCGCGCTCGGGAGGCCATCGATAAAGCCCTGCAACCTTTGTTGCAGGAAAACTGAGACAGCGGCGACAGCCAAGAGAGGAACGCCATGAGTCGTGAAGCCCTGCAGGAATCGCTGTCCGCAGTGATGGATAACGAAGCGGACGAATTGGAATTGCGTCGGGTACTCAATGCCTTCGACGATGTTGAAACCCGTGAGACCTGGGCTCGTTACCAGATCGCCCGGGCTGTCATGCACAAGGACCTGCTGCTTCCGCGTCTGGACATCGCTGCGGCTGTGTCTGCTGCTCTGGCTGATGAAGCTGTTCCGGCCAAAGCCTCCCGCAGCCCTTGGCGTAGCCTGGGTCGTCTTGCGGTTGCCGCTTCGGTTACGGTGGCCGTGCTGGCCGGGGTTCGCCTCTACAACCAGGATGAGATCGCCGGTGTGCAAATGGCCCAGCAGTCCAATCAGCCTGGCTTGGCCGCTCCACAGGTCAAGGGCCCGGCAGTGTTGGCCGGTTATAGCGAAAGCTCGGAAGTCGCCGGTCCAATGGCCAATGGTGTGCTGCAAGGCCAGCCAGGCTGGCATGATCAGCGTCTGCCCAACTACCTGCGTCAGCATGCCCAGGAAGCAGCCCTGAAAGGTACTGAAAGCGCACTGCCTTACGCCCGTGCAGCCAGTCTGGAAAACCGCTAAGGAGGACCATGCGCGCCATACCTCTTTTTTCGCTTCTGCTGGGTGGCTGGTGCGTTATCCCAGCTTATGCCGGTGAGGCTCAGGACTGGCTTAATCGTTTGAGTCAAGCCGAGCAACAGCAAAGCTTCCAGGGCACTTTCGTTTACGAGCGTAATGGTAGTTTTTCTACCCATAGCATCTGGCATCGTGTCCAGGATGGCAAAGTCCGCGAGCGGCTACTCCAGCTCGATGGGTCGGCACAGGAAGTCCTGCGCATTGATGGACGTACTCAATGCGTAAGCGGCTCCTTGATTGCTGGGGTGGGGAATACGCCTGAAGGCACGGCACGTGCGCTCGATCCGCAAAAACTCAAGAATTGGTATGATCTTGCCGTCATTGGCAAGTCGCGCGTGGCCGGGCGCCCGGCAGTGATTGTGGCGCTGACACCCAAGGACCAGCATCGTTATGGTTTCGAACTGCATCTGGACCGAGAGACCGGCCTGCCGCTCAAGTCTCTGTTGCTCAATGACAAGGGCCAGTTGCTGGAGCGTTTTCAGTTCACACGCTTGAATATCACGGCACCGTCCGACGCTGATCTGCAAACCACTGCCGAATGCAAGGTAGTAGCGCAGACCCCAGCTAAAAGTGCCATGGCGAAAACTGCATGGCGTTCGGACTGGCTTCCACCGGGCTTCGAACTGACCAGCAGTGCGATGAGAAAGGATCCGGAAACCAACGTTCAGGTCAATAGCCTGATGTACGATGATGGCTTGGCTCGTTTCTCGGTGTTTCTGGAACCGTTGAACGGCGCGACTGTCACCGACACGCGTACGCAGCTCGGCCCGACAGCAGCTGTTTCGCGTCGACTCACGACGCCCCAGGGCGAAATGATGGTCACGGTGGTCGGCGAAATTCCCATCGGCACAGCGGAACGGATCGCGCTCTCCATGCGTTCCGATGCCACGGCGACTCAATAGCTGCCAGGGTGGTTCGATTGGGCAAGAGGCTTACAGCGCCGGGACTTGATCGAAATGCCGAAACTTTCTGTCAGCATTTTCATTTGCAAAACTTCAATTTTTTTTCTATAGGTCAGAGCCGCTCGGCTCTGGCCTTGCCTGTTTGCGGAACAAAAATACCGGCGTATCTTCCCCTGGTATTTCTTGCTCCATATCGCTTAACCACGCTCGTCGTAACGGGAGCCGTATGTCGATACCACGCTTGAAAACCTATCTTTCCATCTTTGCCACTGTGCTTGTGCTCGGTCAGGCCGTTCCCGCTATGGCGGTCGAATTGCCTGACTTCACTGAGCTGGTCGAGCAAGCCTCGCCTGCGGTGGTGAACATCAGTACCACCCAGAAACTGCCGGAACGCAGGGTGATGGATCAGCAGATGCCGGACCTGGAAGGTTTGCCGCCGATGTTGCGCGAGTTCTTCGAGCGCGGGATGCCGCAACCGCGTTCGCCTGGCGGTGGCCGTCAGCGTGAAGCGCAGTCCCTGGGCTCGGGTTTCATTATTTCGCCCGACGGTTACATCCTGACCAATAACCACGTGATTGCCGATGCCGACGAGATCCTGGTGCGCCTGGCAGACCGCAGTGAGCTCAAGGCCAAGCTGATCGGCACTGACCCGCGTTCTGACGTGGCGTTGCTGAAGATCGAAGGGAAAGATCTGCCCGTGCTCAAGCTGGGCAAATCCCAGAACCTGAAAGCCGGCCAGTGGGTCGTGGCCATCGGTTCGCCGTTTGGCTTCGATCATACCGTAACCCAGGGCATCGTCAGCGCCATCGGTCGCAGCCTGCCAAACGAAAACTACGTGCCGTTCATCCAGACCGACGTGCCGATCAACCCAGGCAACTCCGGTGGGCCGCTGTTCAACCTCGACGGTGAAGTCGTGGGGATCAACTCCCAGATATATACCCGTTCGGGCGGCTTCATGGGCGTGTCCTTCGCGATTCCGATCGACGTTGCCATGGACGTGTCCAATCAGCTGAAAACCGAAGGCAAGGTCAGCCGCGGCTGGTTGGGCGTGGTCATTCAGGAAGTGAACAAGGACCTGGCCGAGTCGTTCGGCCTGGAGAAACCTGCCGGTGCGCTGGTGGCGCAGATCCAGGAGGGTGGTCCGGCTGCCAAGGGTGGCCTGCAAGTGGGCGACGTGATCCTGAGCATGAATGGCCAGCCGATCGTCATGTCCGCTGACTTGCCACATCTGGTGGGCGCCCTCAAGGCCGGTTCCAAGGCTAATCTGGAAGTGATTCGCGAAGGCAAGCGCACAAACGTCGAATTGACCGTCGGCGCCATCCCTGAGGAAGGCAAGGAGCTGGACTCGCTGGCCAAGTCAGGCGTGGAACGTAGCAGCAATCGTCTGGGCGTGGCTGTGGCGGAGCTTACGCCAGAGCAAAAACGGACCCTGGAGCTGCAAGGTGGTGTAGTGATCAAGGAGGTGCAGGAGGGTCCTGCGGCCATGATCGGCCTGCAACCAGGCGACATCATCACTCACCTGAACAACCAGGCAATCGGTTCGGCCAAGGAGTTCACCGACATCGCCAAGGCGTTGCCGAAGAATCGTTCAGTCTCGATGCGGGTTCTGCGTCAGGGCCGTGCGAGTTTCATTACCTTCAAGCTGGCCGAGTGATCGCTTAGCTGTCCCCAAAAAAAACCGCCTCGAAAGAGGCGGTTTTTTTGTGTCCGAAAAGACTCAGCCCATCATGTCCTTGACCATGCGCTCCTGCTCCATGAGCTCGCGCTGCCTGGCGTCGATGCGTGACGACAGCGGGAAATTGCTGCCGGCGCGCCGTTTGGCGAAGTCCAGTTGCTGGATGGCCTGCCGGTAGTCGCCCACCAGGGCGAAGTATTCGGCGCGGGCCTGGTGCAGGCCGATGATGTTGCCCGACAGTCCGCGGGTCTCTGCCACCATGTACCAGACATCCGGATCGTCCGGACGAGTCTTGAGCAGGTTCTCCAGAGCCTTCTCGGCGTCGGCGGGGCGGTTCTGCTTGAGCAGCAAGTCGACGCGCACCTGATTCAGCGGATAGTTGCCCGGGTACTGGGTCAGCATCCGGTCGACGCGAGCCTGAGCGTCTGGCAGCTTGTTGCTGGTGATATCCAGATCGACCTGGGCCAGGTTATAGATGATCTCGTTGGGCGATTTGGCCAGGAGCTGCTTGAGGTTTTCCCGGGCCTCATTCAACTGGCCGCCCTTGATCTGCGCGATCGCCAAGCCATAGCGGGCCACATCGTTCTTCGGATTTTCATCCAGCTGCGCCCGGAAGCGCTTGGCGCCCAGCCCCGGAGTTTCTTCGTAGATCAACTTGACCCGTGCGCGAATCAATTGATAACGCATGCTGTCTTCGATGCCACCTGGCCTTGCCTGTTCGGCACGGTTGCGGGTGTCGGCGATTCGGGACTCGGTCACTGGGTGAGTCAGCAGGAATTCAGGGGGCCTGGCGTCGAAACGGTACTGGCGCATCAGCCGTTCGAACATGGTCGGCATGGACCGCGGATCATAGCCGGCCTTTTCCAGGTTCTGGATGCCGATGCGGTCGGCTTCCTGTTCGTTCTGGCGAGAGAAACGTCGTTGTTCCTGGATGGCTGCTGCCTGGGTGCCGGCAATGGCCGCGATCCCGGCGTCACCCCCACCGGCGGCGGCGATCACAATGCCGGCCAGCAGCGCTGCCATCATCGGCACCTGCATGCGTTGTTGAGCTTCGACGCCCCGGGCAAAGTGGCGTTGTGACAAGTGCGCCAGTTCGTGGGCCATGACCGAGGCGTATTCACCTTCGGTCTGCGCATTGAGGAACAGTCCACCGTTGACCCCGACGATTCCGCCGGGTGCGGCGAAAGCGTTGAGCTGCGGGCTGTTGATCAGGATGAACTCCAGGCGTCGGTCGTTGACCTGGCTGGTCTCCACCAGTTTGTAAACGCTGGACTCGACGTAGTCCTTGAGCTGTGGATCGTTGAGCTGTGAGACCTGACTGCGCAGCAAGGCCAGCCAGGCGCGACCCAACTGGTGCTCCTGTTGCGGCGAGACGATGGCAGAACTGGCGTCGCCAAGTGACGGCAGGTCGTCGGCGAAGCCCGGTGAGGCAAGCAGGCAAGCGAGCGTCAGCAGGGTGGGGCGCAGAAATGTCATGCACGAAGCCTTAGTCGACAAAGACCCTACTGTAGCCGGACACCAGGCCCGGGACCAGATATTCTAAGTCGCTCAACGACCTGTTGCGGAGTGAACCGATGACCGATGCTGTAGCCCCCGATGCCGAACTGGACGCCAGCGGCCTGAATTGTCCGTTACCACTGCTCAAGGCCAAGCTGGAACTCAATCGCCTGGCCAGCGGCGCCGTGCTCAAGGTGACCGCAACGGATGCGGGCTCCCAGCGCGATTTCCGCACCTTTGCCCGACTGGCCGGTCATACGCTGCTGCGTGAAGAAGACGACAACGGCGTCTACCGTTATTGGCTGAAGAAAGCCTGAAAATTAACAGCGGCCCTTAAGGATTTTTAATGTTCAAAGTGTTACGCGACTGGATCCAGCGCTACTTCTCCGACGAAGAGGCGGTGGTGCTGGCAGTGTTGCTGTTCCTGGCCTTCACGGCAGTCCTCACGCTGGGCGGCATGCTCGCGCCGGTGCTGGCAGGGATGGTGCTGGCGTACCTGATGCAGGGGCTGGTCATGACACTGGAACGGATGCGGCTGCCTGGCGCCATGGCGGTAGGGCTGGTGTTCGCCCTGTTCATGGGGGTGTTGGTGGTGTTCGTCGTCGTGATCATGCCGCTGCTCTGGCATCAGTTGGTGACCTTGTTCAATGAATTGCCCGGGATGCTCGTCAAATGGCAGTCGCTGTTGTTGCTGTTGCCGGAGCGCTATCCGCATCTGGTGTCCGATGAACAGGTACTGCAGGCCATAGAGGTGGTGCGCGGCCAGATCGGCAAGTTCGGCCAGTGGGCGCTGACGTTTTCTTTGTCCAGCCTGCCGCTTCTGGTGAACATCATGATCTACCTGGTGCTGGTGCCGATCCTGGTGTTTTTCTTTCTCAAGGATCGGGAAATGATCGGGCGCTGGGTCCGTGGCTATCTGCCTCGCGAGCGGGCGCTGATCACCCGGGTGGCCCAGGAAATGAATCGCCAGATCGCCAACTACATTCGCGGAAAAGTCATCGAGATTTTCATCTGCGGCGGCGTGACCTACATCGGCTTCGTGGCCCTGGGGCTCAATTACGCTGCATTGCTGGCGCTGCTGGTGGGCATTTCGGTGGTGGTGCCGTATGTCGGGACCGTGGTGGTGACCGTGCCCGTGGCGTTGATCGCGCTGTTCCAATGGGGATGGAGCGATCAGTTCATTTATCTGATGGCCGTCTACGGGATCATCCAGGCGCTTGATGGCAACGTGCTGGTGCCGCTGCTGTTCTCCGAGGCGGTGAACCTGCATCCGGTGGTGATCATCTGCGCGGTATTGCTGTTTGGCGGGCTGTGGGGGTTTTGGGGCGTGTTCTTTGCCATTCCCCTGGCAACACTGTTCAAGGCTGTGCTGGATGCGTGGCCGAGCCGTGAGCCGGTGGTGGCGCCGTTGCTGTAGCTTGATTAATCAGGTGATGCTGATGGCCCCATCGCGAGCAAGCTCGCTCCCACAGGATTGATGAACACCATAAATCCCCTGTGGGAGCGAGCTTGCTCGCGATAGCGTCAGGACAGACAGAAAAAACTTCAGGCCTTGTTCAGAGCCTGCGCCGCCGCCAACACCGCATCCACATGCCCCGGCACCTTCACGCCGCGCCATTCCTGGCGTAGCACGCCATCTTTGTCGATCAGGAACGTGCTGCGATCAACGCCCAGGTATTCCTTGCCGTAGAGTTTTTTCAACTTGATCACGTCGAACAGCTGGCAGACGGCTTCGTCCTTGTCGCTGATCAGCTCGAACGGAAACTCCTGCTTGCACTTGAAGTTCTCGTGGGACTTGAGGCTATCGCGCGATACGCCGAACACTTCGGTGTTGGCAGCCTGGAACTGGGCGTACTGGTCACGAAAACCCTGGCCTTCGGTGGTACACCCCGGGGTGCTGTCCTTGGGATAGAAGTAAATCACCACCTGCTTGCCTTTAAAGGCCGCGAGGCTGACGGTGTGCCCGCTGGTGGCGGGCGCCTGGAAATCGGTAACCGGTTGGTCGATGGCAACGGCCATGAACGCTTCCTTACATTGGGTTTTGGGGGCGCCACGGTTCGATCAGGGCATCGAGGTTCATCGCGTCGGCGAAATCCAGGAACTGATCGCGCAGCCAACTGATCTGGGTGCCGGCCGGCAGTGTCACGGTGAACGTGGCATTGAGCATGGTGCCGCCTGTCTGCGGGGCCTGGTAGGTGTCGCAGGTCAGGTTTTCCAGCTCGACATGGTGGTCCATGAAGAACTGGCACAGCTCGTTGATGATGTCCGGGCGATAGGCCGAACTCACATACGCCACGTAGGGCAGGGCCTGGGGGCGGTTCTCCAGGGCGGCGCTGCGCACCACATTGACGGTGAAGGCGTGTTTCTTGGCCAGCACCGGCAGGCTCGCTTCCAGGCGGGCCAGGGCGTCCCAGCTGCCGGAAATCTCAAGCACGAGCGCACTGAATTCGCCATGACGGGTCAGGCGTGAAGTTACGACGGCGCAGCGATTTTCATGGCTGGCGCGGCACAGGACGTTAGTCAGCTCCATGGGGTTGGCGCCAAGGGCACTGATAACAAGGAATTGTTCGCGGACTGTGGGGGTGGACATGCAGCATTCCTAAAGCGATGAGCGGTCGGCACTTTTGCAGCTCGGCACGGCGACAGACCGGGATAAACGAACGACTCAAGCCCTGTGCCTGGGGTTGCGCTGCATTCCGGGACGGCGGGAATGCGGCAGGACAAACGCAGGAATGGGGCTTGTGGCGACGAATAACGGAGGCTGGGAACCGGCGTATGAGCTTATCGGTACCGATCAAAGCCTGAAGGGTAGCGAAAACCATCGCCAAGGGGAATGGTAGTTCGCTTGTACAAGCATCTTGGCGCCAGTACCATTACCGCTCTCTTTTTCCGGCAGGAGCGGTTTCATGATTGCGGGCAGTATGGTGGCACTGGTCACACCCATGGATGCACAAGGGCGTCTTGACTGGGCCAGCCTCAGCAAACTCGTGGACTTCCACCTTGAAAACGGCACCCATGCCATTGTCGCCGTCGGTACCACTGGCGAATCGGCAACCCTCGATGTCAACGAGCACATCGAAGTCATCCGTGCCGTGGTCAAGCAGGTAGCCGGGAAGATTCCGGTGATCGCCGGTACCGGCGCCAATTCGACCCGCGAAGCCGTCGAGCTGACCCGCAACGCCAAGGAAGCCGGTGCCGACGCGTGCCTGCTGGTCGTGCCGTACTACAACAAGCCAACCCAGGAAGGCTTGTACCAGCACTTCAAGCACATTGCCGAAGCGGTCGACATCCCGCAGATCCTCTACAACGTTCCCGGCCGCACCTCCTGCGACATGCAGGCCGAGACCGTGATTCGCCTCTCCACCGTGCCGAACATCATCGGTATCAAGGAAGCCACCGGCGACCTGGACCGCGCCAAGGCCATCCTCGCTGGCGTGAGTGATGACTTCATCGTGCTGTCCGGCGATGATCCGACCGCGGTCGAGCTGATCCTGCTGGGTGGCAAGGGCAATATCTCCGTCACCGCCAACGTCGCTCCGCGCGAAATGGCCGACCTGTGCGAGGCTGCGCTCAAGGGCGACGCCGAGACCGCGCGGGCAATCAACGAAAAACTGATGCCGTTGCACAAGGATCTGTTCATCGAAGCCAACCCGATTCCGGTGAAGTGGGCTTTGGTTGAAATGGGCCTGATGCATCAAGGCATCCGCCTGCCGCTCACCTGGCTGAGCGAAGCCTGTCACGAACCGCTTCGGCAGGCCATGCGCCAGTCGGGCGTCCTGGTTTAATTGAGGAAGTACAACGCATGAAGCGAATGGCCGGACTTTCCGCACTTGCCTTGATTATCTCCAGCACCAGTGGCTGCGGATGGGTCTGGGGCCCGGAAGGTTACTTCCGCGACCGTGGTAGCGATTACCTGGAAGCGCAACAGACTGCACCGATGCAACTGCCTCCCGATGTCAATGTCGCCAAACGTCTGGATCCGCTGTTGCCGATCCCGCGTAATGTGGCCGACGACAGCGTCAAGGGTGAATACATCGTCCCCCGTCCACAGCCGCTCTCGGCCATGGCCGATGCCAGCGACTACACCCTGCAGAAGAGTGGCGATTCAAGCTGGGTCATGGCCCAGCATCCACCGGCCGAAGTCTGGCCCGTGGCGATCCAGTTCTTCCAGGACAACGGTTTTCGCCTGGATGAGCAGCGCCCGCAAACGGGCGAATTCACCACGACCTGGCAACGTGCCGATGAGCTGTCCGCCTCCATGGCCAAGCGCCTGAGCGCCGCCGGTGTCGGTGCCGACAGCGAAAGCCGCGTGCGGGTTCGCATCGAGCCGGGCGTGCAGCGCAACACCAGTGAAATCTACGTGGTCAGCGCTGAACGCCCTGCCGGTAGCACCGCTGATGTGGCCTTCACCAACCGTTCGGTCAACACCGGCCTGGACGCTGCGCTGGTGGACGACATGCTCGCCAGCATGAGCCGTACCGCAGAACAGGGCGGTTCGGTTTCGATGCTTGCATCCCGGGACTTCGACGTCCCGAGCCGCGTCAGCCTGAGCGAAGACGGCAGCGGCAACCCGGTGCTCAACGTCGGCTCCGACCTGGATCGCGCCTGGTCGAGCGTAGGTCGTGCGCTGGAACAAGGTGAGTGGCGGGTTGAAGACATCAACCGCAGCCTGGGCCTGTACTACATCAACCTCGCCGAAAAGGCCGAGAAGAAAGATGAGAAGCCTGGCTTCTTCAGCGGTCTGTTCGGCAGCGCGCCGGACAAGGAAGAAATTGAAGCCCGTGCCGAGCGTTATCAGGTTCGCCTGAGCAAGGTGGGTGACAACGTTCAGGTGACCGTCGAGAAAAACATCAACACCGTGGCGCCGGCCGATGTGGCCCGCAAGGTATTGAGCGTGATTCAGGACAACCTGGGCTGATCCGATGCGTTTTGCCGTTCTCGGCAGCGGTAGCCAAGGGAACGGCACGCTGATAGCCAGCGCCGGCACGTATGTGCTGGTCGATTGTGGTTTCTCTTTGCGAGAAACCGAGAAACGCCTGTTGCGCCTGGGTGTGCACCCGGCGCAATTGAGCGCGATACTCGTAACCCACGAACATGCCGACCACGTGCATGGCGTGGGTTTGCTGTCTCGGCGCTACAATCTGCCGGTGTACCTGAGCCGTGGAACACTGGAGGGGCTGCGTAAGCCTATCGAACCTGCTGGCTTCGTCGCCGGTGGCGAGCAACTGCGCATTGGTGCTCTGGAAGTCAGTGTGGTCAGCGTGGCGCACGACGCCCGGGAGCCAACGCAGTATGTGTTCAGCGACGGTGAGCGGCGCTTTGGGTTGCTGACCGACCTGGGCTCGTATTGCGACAGGGTGATGGACAGCTACCGGGATCTCGATGCATTGATGATCGAGTCCAACCACTGCCGTGACATGCTGGCCCGTGGTTACTACCCATACTTTCTCAAGCAGCGGGTGGGCGGGGAACACGGACATTTGAACAACCACCAGGCAGCGTTCCTGGTGGCCGAGTTGGGCTGGCAAGGCCTGCAACACCTGGTCCTGGCCCATCTGAGCAGCAAGAACAACCTGCCGCAGCTGGCCCGGCAATGTTTCGTCGACACCCTAGGGTGCGACCCGGACTGGCTGCAACTGGCCGATCAAGATTCAGGGCTCGACTGGCGACATATCGCCTAGCCCATCTACTTAGCAAGCGGAGCCCATCATGGAAAAACGTGAAGAACTCTACCGCGGCAAAGCCAAATCGGTTTACAAGACCGACGACGCAGACCGCTTGATCCTGCTGTTTCGCAACGACACCTCGGCGTTCGACGGCAAGCGCATCGAACAACTGGACCGCAAGGGCATGGTGAACAACAAGTTCAACGCCTTCATCATGCAGAAGCTCGAAGCCGCTGGCGTGCCGACTCAGTTCGACAAGTTGCTGGGCGACAACGAATGCCTGGTCAAGAAGCTGGACATGATCCCGGTCGAATGCGTCGTGCGTAACTACGCCGCCGGTAGCCTGGTCAAGCGCCTGGGCGTGGAAGAGGGCATGAAGCTCAACCCATACACCTTCGAGCTGTTCCTGAAGGACGACGCCAAGGGCGACCCGTTCATCAACGAATCCCACGTTGTGGCGTTCGGTTGGGGCACCGCCGAGCAACTGGCGCGCATGAAGGAGTTGTCCCTCAAGGTCAACGAGGTTTTGACCAAGCTGTTCGACGACGCCGGCCTGCTGCTGGTGGACTTCAAGCTTGAATTCGGCGTATTCAGCGATGGCTCCATCGTCCTGGGTGACGAATTCAGCCCGGACGGCTGCCGCCTCTGGGACAAGGACACCAAGAAAAAGATGGACAAGGACCGCTTCCGTCAGGGTCTGGGTGATGTCATCGAAGCCTACGAAGAAGTTGCCCAGCGTCTGGGCGTACCGCTGTAATCGACGCAAGCATCTGATAGCACGGAAAAAATTTCGCCCGGGGGTTCGCTTCCGGCGAATGTGCTGGTATGATGCGCGCCACTGGAGAGATGCCGGAGTGGCCGAACGGGACGGATTCGAAATCCGTTGTACTGGCGACAGTACCTAGGGTTCAAATCCCTATCTCTCCGCCATTATTGAATACGACTAAGCCCCTGAAATGGTTGAACATTTCAGGGGCTTTTTCGTTTTCAGGTTTTTATTCAGGGCATCGTTGGACAAACTGCTGGCGAACCGGCGCCGGCCATCGTCGGTCCACGCGAAACATTCTTCCCTGGTAAAGATTTTCCGGCACTGGGGCTCTTCAGGAAAAGGTCCCTTCGCAATGAGAATTTGTGGCGCGCAAGGGCTCTCCCCTCAACCCGCCATTTGTCGTAAATCTCCCCGCACCTGTTAGTTCTGACAGTAGCCAGGTTCTCCTGCCTGGAGTGTGATAACGGCGTCGCCCAGAGATCCACGCCCCGCCACCTGCCAGGAGAACATGATGGATATTCAGTCCTCTGAGTTAAATGAGCTTTTCAAATTGATCCCCGTGATCATCCCTGGCTGGGTGACCCCAGTGAAGCCTGCCAATCTTGCGAACGGAGGTATCCCCAAAAGGATTTACGACGATCAGGCACTGGGGCTTGAATGTCTGGTCGACCCATGGTTCGAGATCCCGCGTCGCGGCGGGACATTGGAGATTGACGACCAGGTCGACCTGTATGTAAATGACGACGCGACTCCTTCGGCTGGCGATATCATCAGGGAAGAAAACAAACGTCTGCGCCTTTACTTGCCTCATGGACGGTTGGTTCAAGGCGTCAATCGGTTGTACTACAAAGTGACCCGTCCCAGTGGTGGTGGCGGAACATCGAATGATATGAATGTTTTGTACCACCGACGGGCTCCAGGCGAACCCGCACCCGATAGCCTGGACCTGATGATCCCTTCCGATGTTGTCACTGCGGGTGTCAGCGCCGAGCGAGCAGCGCAAGGCGTGACGTTCGGTTTCGACTACAGCTACCGGCGGCGCTACGACCGTATTCGATTTCTGCTGGGCGATGCGACCGATGAATGGGAGATAGCCGACGACGCCCCGGTCCCGGAGGTGAGGACACTGTTTACCGACAAATTCCAGGAAGCGGGTGACAACCGCAGGGCGCAGGTCGAGTTTAGGGTTTTTGACCAGTTGGGCAACTCCAGTCAGTCGTCAGTGTACTTTCTGGATATTCATCTGAACCGACTTGCTCCGCCAGAAATCACCTCAGTGAAAGACGACAAAGAGGTTGAAATTCCGCATGGCACAAGCACTGTGGCGACCTCGGTCGTGCTCAGCGGCACCGCCAGTGGCGATCAACGAGTGGATATTTTTGACGGTGCGGATTTCAAAGGCTCTGCCCACGTCGAGGGCAATGGTATCTGGAGTTTCGCCGTCATCGGCCTGGCCGTCGGTGAGCACAGCTTCACCGCCAAGGCGGTCTACGGCAGCAACCCGGAGTCACTCGCCTACACCTTCACAGTGCTGGAGCCGCTGAGTTTCGGACAGGACCACAGTCAAACGGCATCGAATTATTTTATCGTGCGTGGACGACCACCCAGGATGCCTCCGGATGACGCAACTGCAACTTATACGCGTACGGCTACGGGGGGCGTACCTCCTTATCAATACGCATCCTCGAACGAGGAGGTTGCCCTCGTAGACTCGGAGTCGGGTCTTGTGCGGGCTGCGGGAAATGGGTCGGCACGGATAATCGCTACCGATGCAGGTGGTCGGACGGCCTTCTACGTGCTTACATTTTCGGGAGTCCGACTGGTGGAGCGTATCGACAACATGTGGTGGGACCCAAACTTCTCAGCTGTGCGGCCCAACCCTGAGCTGCACCTTGACCTGGCCCAAATGAAGAGATTCTGGGGAATCTATTTCCCATCCGAAGGGCTTGTGGCGCGGGCATTGAGCTGGCCCGAGTCTTTGTACTGGACATCGGATGGAGCGCCCGGCCCCTACGCCTTGGCCTTCTCGCTGAATGATCCGAATCCTGCCGAAGTAACCCGGCACGGCGGGGACATTTTTCCGGCAATTAAAAAACTCTAACCGTTCCGGTGTCGGACGTTGCAGGACAGGGCGACGGTGTTTTCACTAACCTCAACCGAAACCCTGGCCTCGGTCAAGACGATCAAAAACGTCTTCGCCTGCCCTTTAAAACAATCCCCTCCTTTGTGTCAATCAGACTAATGGTCTATAGCTCAAGGCATGCCTGCCGATAAGAAAGCTAACCCCCATAGAAGGAGTGCCCCCCATGATGCGGTTCTTTGCCGACCTGGGCTTTCGCTGGAAAATTACCCTGCCGATTGCTTTTCTGGCGCTGTTGTTGGTGTTGATGGGGTGGTCGGGCATGCGAGGCATCGACCAGGTGACGGCGTCCAGCACACAGCTGACCAAGCGTTACTTGCCGGCCATCAGTTTGCTGCTCAATGCCGATCGCGATCTTTACCAGGCTTTTGTTGCCGAGCGTAGTCTGCTCGATGGTCATGCGGACGAGCATCTGACAGCGCTGAGCGCCAGTCATGAGGAGAATGCGAAGCAGGCTTATGATCGCGTGCAGCAATATGCCGCGATGCAGCCCGGTGCCGAGGCGCTGGCGTTGGTCAGTCAGTTCAATGACGCTTTTGTAAAGTGGAAGCAGGTTTCGAGGCGCGTAATGGAGCTGTCCGTGGGGGATATGGAGGCGGCCAGCAAACTGAGTTTTGGTGACGGCGAACGCCTGTTCGAGGCCATGCGTGATCCCATCGACAAACTTGGCGAGCTGGAAGACCAGGCGTCCCACCGCGAGGGAGACGCGGCGATAGAAAATGGCGAGGAAGTGGGGGTGCATCAGGGCGGCATTCTGTTGATCGGTCTGCTTGGCTGCATTCTGGTCGTTGTTGCCCTGCCACTGGTCGTGCTGCGTCCTATGCGTCGCTTGCTCAGCCGCGTCGAGCAGATTGCAGAGGGTGGCGGCGATTTGAAGGCGCGTCTTGAGGTCCGTTCGGCTGACGAGCTGGGCCAGCTCGGCAACGCATTCAACCGCTTCCTCGACAAACTGCAGCCGCTGATTGCCGAGGTGGGCCGGGTGACCGGGGAGGTCGATGCTGCGGCACGCGCCATGGCCAGTATGGCCGCGACCAATGACCAACTGATCAGCAGCGAGCATGCGGCACTCGATCAGGTCAGCACCGCCGCGACCCAGATGAGCGCCGCCGTGCATGAAGTCGCCCACAACGCGCTGAATGCCTCGGATGCTGCACAACAGGCTACCAGTCAGTCCCGTGATGGTGCCGACGTTGTCAGCAGCACCATCGAATCGATCCGCCAACTGGCCCAGGAAGTGGAAAGCGCGTCGGGAACCATCGAAGCCTTGGCCCAGGAAACCTCCAGTATCGGCGCGGTCCTCGAGGTGATCCGTGGCATCGCTGAACAGACCAACCTGCTTGCACTGAACGCCGCCATTGAGGCTGCACGGGCCGGTGAGCAAGGCCGCGGTTTTGCGGTCGTGGCTGACGAAGTCAGGGCGCTGGCGGCGCGGACCCAGGATTCGACCAAGGATATCCAGGTCCGTATCGAGCGCTTGCAGTCGGGTGTCGCCAAGGCCGTTCAAGCGATGCACGTCGGTAGCACCAAGGCCCGTGACAGCGTCGAGCGGGCAGCGAGTGTCGATCAGGTGCTCAGCGGCACGGGCGGTTCCATACAGCGGATCAACGATATGGCCGCGCAGATCGCCAACGCTTGCGAAGAGCAGAGCAGTGTCACTGAGGAAATCGCCCGCAACATCTCCGACATCCGCGACCTGTCCAACGAAGCGGCGCAGAACTCTGCCCAGAGCATGCATGCCAGCCAGCAGCTTTCCGGGCTATCGAGGACATTGGCGGAGTTGACCGGCCGTTTTCGCACCTGAGTCCAGGCGCGATGGTGGCCACCCTCCCATCCTTGGCGGCGCTCACCGGCGAGCGCTTGCGAGCCCTGCATCAGGACGGTTTCGTCCTGATACCTGCGGTGTTGAGCGTCGCGCAAATCACCGACCTGCGCCATGCAATCGATTGCCTCAAGCCTCAGCACTGGGACTACAGCGGCGTGATCGATCACTACAAATGCGTGTTCAATCGCGATCCGTTCTGGTTGCCGTTTCTCGATATGGAAGGGGTGATCGAGCTGGCCGAGGCGGCTCTGGGGGATGATTGCCACATCATTGGGCAGACAGCCTGGCGTTGCCACCCCGGTTTTGTCGGCGCCCCGTTGCACCTGGATTACCTGGCGATGGCATTGCCACCACAGCTTCTGGCCGATCCAGCTTTCGAGTTGCCGATGCAGATTTTCACCGCACAGTTTTACCTTGATGACATCAATGCCGACCTGAGCCCGACCCGCGTCATTCCCGGCAGTCATCGGGCGGGGCGGGCGCCCGTGGCGGGCGAAACGCAATGGCAAGGGCGCGTCGCGCAACCGGTATTGTGCCGGGCGGGCGACGTGCTGGTGCTGCGCAGCGAGTTGTGGCATGCCGGCAGCGAGAACCGCAGCGTCGACCGTTCACGTTATATGCTGCAGGTTCACTATGGCCGGCGGATGATCGCGCAGAAGTTCTCGCCTTATCTGTACTGGCAATTCAACCCCGCTGTACTGGCTGCCGCGACACCTCGCCAGCGGCGCCTGTTGGGCGATCATCAGGAGGCTGAGTACGATTGACCTCCTGGCATCGGTTACGTCACGGCGCTACGTCAGATCCAGACATCATTCACCGCTGTTCGCTCATTGGTTTCGTCGCCCGTGTTAATGACACCGCGAGGTTCGATCAACAGCAATTTCACTTCCAGTGCGGCGCTTGGCTTGTGCTCGACACCTTTTTTCACCACGTACATCTCGCCTGGGCCAATCGTCACCGCGCCGTCGCGAAAATCAATGCGAAGCTCGCCTTCCAGCACGATGAAGGTTTCATCGGTATCGGCGTGGGTATGCCAGACGAAGTCACCTTCGAGCCGGACGATCTTGAACTGGTAGTCGTTCATTTCGGCCACGACTTTCGGGGCCCACTGTTCCTGGAAGAGTGTGTATTTCTGAGCGAAGTTGATGGGGGAGTAGTGAGTGCTCATGAGGAATGCTCGTCTTGTGAAGGGGGTGAGCGCGACCTTACTGCCTGAGCCTGAGCAGGTATTGGATGATTGTGCAGCTTTTGTGGGGCCCGGCACCCGAAGTCAGCGCAGCATCTTCAGCCAGCGTGCTGGTGAAATGCCGAAAGCCTGGCTATGTAACCGGGTCATGTGGCTCTGATCGAAAAAACCGCACGCCAGGGCCGCTTCACTCAATGGCATGCCGTGGATAACCAGGCGACGGGCTTTATTCAGACGTCGCTGGTTGATATACCGATAGGGGCTGGTGCCGTACAGCGCTCGAAAGTCCCGGGACAGGCTCCATCGATCCCGGCCACTGGCTTGGACCAGATCATCCAGACTGATGGGCTGGTCAAGGGCATCATGAATGAACAGTCGTGCGCGCTCTGCCGCCGAGTAGTCGATCAATCGCCGCCCACGCCGGTTACCCGCTGCGCTGTCCAGTGCCTGGGCCACATCGTAGATGCCGTCCTCCTCTTCCAGCGGATCGAGTGGATGATCCATGCAGCGCAACAATCTGCGCGTAGCCACATTGAGGTGAGGATCGTTCGACAGCCCCCCCTTCGATGAAGGGCAAGGGTTTGCCGCCCAGCACTTGCTGGATCACGGAGGGCTCTACATAGAACATCCGGTAGCGAAAGCCGTCGCTCGTGCCTGCTTCGCCATCGTGAACTTCGTCCGGGTGCAGGACGATGGTTCCGCCGGGCTGGCTATGGCGTTTGCTATGGCGGTAGTTGAAGCTCTGAACACCGCAAAGCGTGACGCCGATGGCGTAGGTGTCATGCCGGTGGGTGGTGTAGCCATGGCCACTGAAATAGGCTTCGATGCGTTCCATTTTCCGCGATTCAGGAGCCCGCACCAGCCAGTCGCGATCACGATTTGATTGAGTCATTTAGACCGGCCTCTCGCTTTTGTCTGCACACGATACCTGTCTGATATGCCTTGGCGCAGGAAAAAGCGAGATCCGGATTCTTCGGAACGCAGAAAGCTGCTCGTTACGCAGGGCGGCTTACTGGTCGTACAGTGCGTCGCTGTTTCAGATTTCTTTCACGGGTGTCTCACCCTGGGCACTCTTGATCAGCCCGATGACGTGAAGGCAGTCAGCCTTGTTCACATAGGATTCGCCGCTGGCGATCGTTTCGTGGTTGCCGGCTCTCAAGCGCCACCGCCATTGGCCTTTTCCAGTGCTCTGGGTGCCTCGGGTCTGCCTGTAGATCTCAAAATACATCGGTTCGCTCCCTGCGATTAATCATTCAAGACATGCTTTGCACATGTCGCTCCAAGCCTAGCCAAGCTGATAGTTTTGGCTATGGGAAATTCGTTTCCATTCGTTATCAAATATTGCCGATGTGGATTCGGATTTGCTCCGGCGACCCTTTTCAGGAAACAGGTCATCTTGGGGGCGCGGGGCTGGATAAAGTTCCGGTTTCGTTCTTGCGTTGCCTTGTCCGGTCCTGCTTAATACATTCCGATTCAGACGTTTGTCATTGACGTCCGGTCCGGGGAACCCGGGGGCTGGGAGCCCGATGGGACTGGAAAAACCTATAAGAAAAAGAGCCATCAAGTGACTGAATATCCAGGAGCGGATCTGCAAGGATGTCTAGCGCTTTCGCTTGTCATTCCAGTTTTCAACGAAGTCCAGTCCATAGATTTGTTTATCGCCAGAGTCGATCGGGTTTTTGCGAACGAGCCGCTGGTGACCCTGGAACTGGTGTTCGTCAATGACGGCAGTGTCGACGAAACATTGATGCTGTTGCTGGAAAAACAGCGAGCCGACCCGCGCATCCGGATCGTCGACCTGAGCCGCAATTTCGGCAAGGAAGCGGCGCTGAGTGCCGGTCTGCAAGCGGCTCGTGGCCAGGCGGTGGTGCCGATCGACGTCGACCTGCAGGACCCGCCCGAGGTGATCCTGCAAATGATCGCCCACTGGCGCAACGGTGCCGAGGTGGTACTGGGCCATCGCATAAACCGTGACTCCGACTCTTGGGCCAAACAGGTTTCCGCCAACGGGTTCTATCGGCTGCACAAATAAAATCGCCGACCACAAGCTACCGGAAAATGTCGGTGATTTTCGGCTGATGGATCGTTGTGTGGTCGATGCGCTGCAGAGCCTGCCAGAGTCCCGACGCTTCATGAAGGGCTTGTTTGCCTGGGTAGGATTTCGAACCACCGTCGTGGATTACGTCAGGCCCGAGCGTGCGGCCGGTGAAAGCAAATTCAACGGCTGGCGCCTGTGGAACTTTGCCCTGGAGGGCATCACCAGTTTCAGCACCGAACCGCTGCGTATCTGGACCTACCTGGGGCTTAGCGTCTCGCTGGTGTCCTTTTCGTTTGCCGTGTTCATCGTGTTACGGACGCTGATTTCCGGGGTCGATCTGCCAGGCTATGCCTCCCTGATGGTGGCCGTCACGTTCCTGGGCGGGTTGCAACTGATCGGCATCGGCGTACTGGGTGAATACCTGGGCCGGACCTATATCGAATCCAAACGCCGACCGGTTTTTCTGGTACGGCGCATCTATGACGCCAAGGACTGACAATGGATCTCAAGGAAACCGACATCCTGGGGCCCGATATCGGGCAGCATTGGTACTATCGTTCCAAGGCGCGCGCCATGCTCCACATGCTCAAAGGCACATCGGCCAAAACACTGCTGGATGTGGGGGCCGGATCGGGCTTTTTTTCCCATCACTTGTTGTCCCATACCGAGACGGCCCGGGCCTGGTGCGTGGACATCAGTTACCCGGCCGACTCTGATGCCAGCACCGCCGGCAAACCCGTCCACTACCGGCGCGCCATCGACGCGCTGGACGCGGATCTGGTGTTGTTGATGGATGTGTTGGAACACGTGGACGATGACATGGGCCTGCTCAAGGCTTATGTCGACAAGGTGCCCTCTGGCACCCGCTTCCTGATCACCGTGCCGGCGTTCCAGTTTCTCTGGAGCGGGCATGATGTGTTTCTGGAACACAAACGCCGTTACACCCTCGGGCAACTGGAGGGGGTCGTGGCCCAGGCGGGTTTGCAGGTGCACAGAAGCGCTTACTATTTCGGCCTGGTGTTTCCGATCGCCGCTGCCGTGCGCCTGTTGCAACGCAACACGTCCGGCGCGCCGGCCAGCTCGCTCACTCGGCATCATCCGCTGGTCAATGGCGTGTTGAAGTCGCTGTGCAGCCTGGAGCTTGCGTTTATGGGCGCCAATCGCGTGGCCGGCCTGACGGTGTTCTGTCTGGCACAAAAACCATGATCTGGACGCGGTCGCCGTTGCTGCGACGTGGGCTGCGGTTCGCCATGACGGGCTTGTTCGTGACCGCTGTGCATGTGTTGGCTGCCGTGTTGTTTGTGCACCTGATCCTGGCCAGCCCGCCGTTGGCCAACGGTTTTGCGTTTGTGGTGGCAACCGTGGTGTCTTACCTGATCAACACGCTCTGGAGTTTCTCCAGCCGATTGCATGGCCGCACGCTCGGCCGTTTCGTGGTGGTGTCGATCGGCGGATTCTGGCTGGCGATGCTGGTGGCCTGGGTGGCGCAGAGCGCGGGCCTGAATTACCTGGCAGGCATTGCTGCCGTGGCGCTGATCATCCCGGTGTTTACCTTCATCTTGCATAATTTCTGGACGTATCGATGACCGTTCGTGGCGAGCGTTATTTGGTTTCCCTGTTGCCCGTATTGCTGGGCGTGCTGGCGTTTCTGATGGTCATCGGCCCTCGGGTGTTGAACCCGACGAATATCGCCTGGCTGGGGGAGGGCGATGCGGCGACTCATTATCTGGGATGGGCGTTTTTCCGTGATTCGCCCTGGACCTTTCCGTTGGGCATGAACCCTTCCTATGGCTTGGAGTTGGCCAACGGGATCATTTTTTCCGATTCCAACCCGCTGCTGGCGTTCATATTCAAGCCCTTCAATGCTTGGCTTCCCGAGACGTTCCAGTATTTCGGGCTGTGGCTGCTGGCGTGTTTTGTCCTGCAGGCCTGGTTTGCCTGGAAGCTGGTGGGGCTGCTGACGCCTTCGGTCTGGATCAGGTTGTTGGGGGCCGGGTTGTTCGTGTTTTCTCCCCCGATGTTTCTGCGCATGGGAGGGCATCTTTCCTTGTCCGGGCATTTCCTGATCCTGGCGGCGCTGTACCTGGCGTTGCGGCCCGGTCTGCAAAAGCGACGCCTGGCCTGGGGCGTGCTATTGGGCGCGACGGCGCTGGTGCATGCCTATCTGTTGGCGATGGTGGCATTGATCTGGCTGGCTGATCTGGCCAGCAACGCCATCAAGGGTCGGTTACCCCGGCGCAATGCCTTGATTGAGCTGGCCGGTCTGTTTCTGCTGGTCGCATTCTGCTGCTGGCAAGCGGGTTATTTCAGTGTGGGCGGCGGGACCGTGGCGGGTGGTTTTGGCTTGTATCGTCTGAATCTTTTGTCGGTGGTGAACCCCAGTGGCTGGTCATACGTATTGCGCGACATGCCCCAAGGACCCGGGGACTACGAGGGTTTCAATTACCTGGGGTTGGGGGTGCTGATGCTGGCCATCTGCGCCGGCGTGGCACTGCTGCAAGGCAACACCGGCCTGGCGGAGGCCGTGCGTCGCAGACCTCTATTGCTGTTGGCGCTGATCGGGCTGACGCTTTTTTCACTGACCAACACGCTTGGTATTGGCATGCTGGATGTGCATTACTGGTTGCCGAAAACCATCGAGCAGTTGGCGAACGTCTTTCGCGCAGCCGGTAGGATGTTCTGGCCGGTGTTCTACATTCTCGTGTTTACGCTGATCTTTTTGGTGGTCCGAGGCAATAAGCCACGAGCTGCGGTGTGTCTGCTGGCTGTCGCCCTGGTGGTGCAGGTTCTGGATACCCGCAGCGGGTGGGCAGGCCTGCGCAAGAGCCGGATGATGCCGACCGCCTCGAGCTGGCCGACGCCCCTGGCCGATCCGTTTTGGGCCAGCGCGGCAAATCACTACGCCAAGGTCCGGTCGTTGTTGCCGCAGAATCAGCCGGACAACTGGCTGTTGATCAGCCAATACGCCCAGAACCATGGTCTGGAAACCGATAGCGTGTACTTGGGGCGGATGGGCACTCGGGAGATCGAACACGCTCAACGGCACGCAGGCCAAATGCTCGCCACCGGTCAGTATGAAGCGGATTCCCTCTACATTCTCGACAGCCGCACCGCGCTCGAAGCGATCAAAACCGTTAATCGTCAGACCGATCTGCTGACCCGTCTTGATGGCCTCGTGGTGCTGGCACCGGGATGGAAGACCTGTACCCAATGCCCACCGATAGCGCAGGAGACGCTGGACGTGCAGGTCAAGCCAGGTGAGCGCCAGGTGTTCAACCGAATAAACGCGATGTTGGTCAGCGGCTGGGGGCGCGTCGAAGATTGGGGCACCTGGTCGGAAGGTGCTCAGGCAGAGCTTGTATTGCGTGTGCCCCCTGAGGCCCGCGCCCTCTCGATCGAAGCTGCGGCGTTCGTACAGCCCCTGCATACCAGGCAGAGAATCGAGGTCTCGATCAATGGCGTTGCGGCCCTGTCGACGCAACTGACCCGCATGCAGGAGAACACCCTGGAGCTGTCATTGAGCCCGGCCATTCGCGAAGCGATTGCCGCAGATGGGCAGGTGCGTGTGCAGTTTCATCTACCCGACGCGGTCAGTCCCAAGGCGCTGGGGTTGGGGAGCGACGAGCGAGTCATGGCGTTGGGGCTGAAGTCTCTGACGGTGAATTAAGCCGGACGTCTTTATCGTGCTTCAAGGTTTTTTGCGCAGCGCCGAATGCACAATTTGAGGCTGTTTTTCGAAACGCTGATACGGCTGGAAGCGTTCATGCGTGAGCGCGCCGGCGCGGTGCAAATTCTGCTGCGCGAAACAAAAACCTGCGTCAGCCAAGTAAAGTCGAGGTATGGTTGCGACGGCTGAAACCACATCGTCATATTTTCGAACAGGAGTCGAACACATGCCTCACCTGCACATGGAGTACACCGCCAACCTGCCCAAGTTTGACGAGGGTGTCGTACTGTTGCGTCTGAATAATACGCTGGTGGCCTCCGGTCAGTTCGCTGCCGAGTCGGACATCAAAAGCCGGGCTGTGAAAATCGAGAATTTCCTGGTGGGCACCCTTTTCGAAAAGCGCGGTTTCGTGCACGTGAAGCTGGCCTTGTTGAGCGGCCGTTCGCCAGAGGTCAAGAAGCAGCTGGCCGAAAAACTGTTGGAGGTGATCCAGGAGGTGGGCGAATGGCCGGCTGACGTTTCCGTGCAACTGTGCGTGGAAATCCTCGACATCGACCGAGGCCCCTATGCCAAGGCTGTCGTCGGCGCCTGAGGGTCAGGTGCTTCGCGTCTTGACGATCCGCTCGCGCAGCCAGGTGCTATCAGCGGCCTGGCTGCACGGCGTTTCAAGGTGAATCCCGACAAGCCTTCAGGCGCTTGATGGTTTGCCGGGTGGGATCAACCGTGGCCGCACCGGCATGGCACAGGTTGATACTCTGCAAGATGGCGCGCACATGCTTGTACATGCCCTCGGCTTTATAAGTGGGGCGCATGCCAGTGCGGGTGTTGATGAACAACTCGTCGTCGAAACAGGTCCGCAGTTTCTTGAGGCAGTAGCTGACCGTTGACTGGCTGACACACAACGCCTCGGATACACCGGTGACGCTGCTTTGCTCGTACACAGCGTTAAACACCATGAGGTCTTGCATATCGAGTTTTCTGAGGGAGTTACTGTTCAGCATCCGTTCTGTCTCTCTCTGCGCTCCTTGCGCGGATCTTGCGCAAACCAGACCTTTGATCCTAACGGAACGATCGTCCCAGGAGAATGCCAGGCGAGCGGTTTCACGGTCGCGAGTGGGACAGATAATGTAATGAACACGACGGATCTTCAGCATTCGATTCTCTGGCCGATTGTTTAGCTCGTTGCGATCCAAGCTCCATCAAATCAAGGTTTAACCGGCTTTGGTGACGTGGGACTCTGCCAAAGTGTGTTTCCTGTGATGTCTTTTATGGACGGTTGGCCCGCAGCAATCCAATACCCTTCATTCGCCGCAATGGGGCCGGTGGGCAGGTTTATGTCCGGGGTCTCTCCCACGCTGTGTGCGCTGCCCTCTGAACTGGCTTTTTGGGCACTCTGGCATTGTCGCCACGCCCGTCCTCCAGATACTTGTATTTCCTGTTGATCCTAAACAGTGTTCGTTGATCGCGAGCACAGGCTGACGGTGCTTTGTCGCCCGTCCGACATGAAAATACGAGCGTTCTCATGAGTTCTGCCCACCTCTCTTTTGCCCCCCTGCATCAAGCCCAGGCGTTCCTGGAGCAAAATCCGGATATTGAGCTGTTCGAGCTGTTTATTCTCGACAGCAACGGTGTGCCTCGGGGCAAACTGCTGCACCGGGATGAGTTGCTGGCGCTTTACGAAAGTGGGCGGCCCTTGCCCAGTACCATTCTCGGGTTGACCATCAATGGCGACGACGTGGAAAACTCCGGGCTGGTGTGGGATGTTGGCGACATCGATTGCCGGGCTTATCCCATCAGCGGCAGCTTGCAGCGAATGCCCTGGCGGCTGATCCCCACTGCGGCAGTGCAGGTCAGCATGCATCCTCAGGAAGGCATGCCCGCGACCATCGCCGATCCGCGTTATTTGCTCAGTCAAGTGATCGACGCTTTGCAGGCCGATGGCTATTACCCGGTGATGGCGGCGGAGCTGGAGTTCTATCTGTTGGACGCGCAGCGCGACAGCCAGGGCCGGCCGCAACCGGCGCGGGACGCTGATGGCGGCCGACCCGGTGCCACGCAGGTCTATGGCTTGCGCGAGCTGGAACAGATCGAACCGTTCCTGGCGGACCTCTATTCCGCCTGCAAGTCGCAGGGGATCCCGGCCCGAACGGCCATTTCCGAATACGCGCCGGGCCAGGTGGAAATCACCCTCCAACACCGCACCGATGCCTTGCAAGCCATGGATGAAGCGGTGCGCTACAAGCGTCTGGTTAAAGGCGTGGCGCATAAACACGGCATGCAGGCGTGTTTCATGGCCAAGCCGTTCGCGGAACTGGCGGGTTCGGGCATGCACATGCACGTCAGCCTGGCGGATAGCGAGGGCCATAACCTGTTTGCCAGCGAAGCCGCCGATGGCACGCCGCTGCTGCGTCATGCGGTGGGCGGGATGCTCGACACGTTGCTCGACTCACTGCTGATGTTCTGTCCGAATGCCAATTCCTACCGGCGCTTCCAGAGCAACAGCTACGCGCCGCTGGCAGCAACCTGGGGCGTGGACAATCGCACCGTGAGCCTGAGGGTACCGGGCGGGCCGGCGTTTTCGCGGCATATCGAACATCGTATTTGTGGTGCCGACGCCAACCCGTACCTGGCCGCCGCAGCGATACTGGCCGGCATCCATCGCGGCATTCGTGAACAGTGCGATCCCGGTGCGCCAGTGGCGGGCAACGGCTATGCCCAGGCGAGCGAATTGCTGCCCACCGACTGGCTCACCACCTTGCGCACGCTTGAAGCCTCGACCTGGGCCAGGCAAGCCTTCGGCGATGAGTTCCTCAGGGTGTACCTGGCGGTCAAACGCGCCGAATACCGTCAGTTCATGGGCGAGGTCGGAGAGCAGGACTGGCGTTGGTACATCCATCAGGCTTGAACTGAGCGACAAGCTGCACGTCGGATCGGACGTGCGGCTTGCTACTTGAAAAATTATTTAATGGCAACTTTTTCACGAAAAATTGATAGTGACCTGCCTAAAGTTTGTGTTGCCGTAGCACAGTAGTTTTTCAAACTTTCCTGCGGTATTTGCTTTCCATAGCGCAACTTCCAGGAAACTTTAAAACCTCATGCTGACCATTAAACCCGTGCGCCCCGAGTGGGTGACGCTGGTCGCCAGTGTCTTTTTATTAGTGGGCTTCAACGTTGTGCTCTGGCAGCACCTGCATACCATTACGGCAGGTGACGGCGGGGGCGTGCTGATCGGCGTGGCGTTTGCGGTGCTGGTGTTGTTCGCCTTCAACCTGATGCTGACAATGGTAGCGTTCCGTGGGCTGCTCAAGCCTGTGCTGATATTGCTTTTTCTGATCAGCGCCGGTGTGGCGTATTTCATGGCTCAGTATGGCGTGCTGATCGATGCCGGCATGTTTCGTAACTTTGCTGAAACCAATGCCACAGAGGTGCGTGATTTACTGTCGTTAAAGTTGTTTGCCTACCTCGGTTTGTTAGGCGTGTTGCCGTCCTGGTTGTTATTTAAAACGCCGATCAGCTATCGCCGCTGGCCCAAAGAATTGTTAAGCAAGTTAGTGGTGAGCGGGGTGTCGGCGGGGGTGATCGGCATGGTCGCCCTGGCCAATTACCAAGGGTTGTCTTCATTGTTTCGCAATCATCATGAATTGCATTTGATGGTGGTACCGAGCAACTACATCGGTGCGTCGATCGGGTACTTGCGTGAACAGGTCGCGTCGGCCAAACAGCCCTTTATCACCTTGGGTGAGGATGCGAGTCGTAATCCGGTCTGGCAAACCCATGCCCGCAAGTCCCTGACCGTACTGGTGGTGGGGGAGAGCGCCCGTGCCGAGAACTTCGGCATTCTGGGCTATAACCGCGATACCACGCCGCAACTCAATCAAGAAGCTGGCCTGATCGCCTTCACTGATGTGCACTCCTGCGGTACGGAAACCGCGGTATCGGTGCCGTGTATGTTTTCCAACATGGGCCGCAAGAACTACGACGCCAGCAAGGCCAGGAACGAAGAAGGCCTGCTCGATGTGCTCAAGCGCGCCGGGCTGGAGGTGATCTGGCGTGACAATCAGTCGGGCTGCAAAGGCACTTGCGACCGGGTCACTGTGCAGGATGTCAGCAATCTCAAGGACCCGGCCCTGTGCGCCAACAGTGAGTGTCGCGACGAAATTCTGCTCCAGGGCCTGCAGCATTTCATCGACACCCTCGACAAGGACACCGTACTGGTGCTCCACCAAATGGGCAGTCACGGGCCGGAGTATTTCAAGCGCTATCCCAAGCAATACGAACATTTCACCCCAGTGTGCCAAAGCAATGCGCTGAACAATTGCAGCCGCCAGAGCATCGTCAACGGCTACGACAACACGCTGGTGTACACCGACCATGTGTTATCGACCCTGATCGACCTGCTGCGGGCCAATCAGGACAAGGTCGACACCGCGATGCTGTACCTGTCCGACCACGGCGAGTCCCTGGGCGAGTACAACCTGTTTCTCCATGGCACGCCCTACATGCTCGCCCCGGAACAACAGAAACACGTGGCGATGCTGGCCTGGTTTTCCGACAGCTATCAGAAGTCCTTCTCCGTCGACACCCATTGCCTGCAACTGAGCCGGGACAAGCCCTTGAGCCAGGACAATCTGTTTCATTCGATGCTCGGGCTGCTGGAAGTCAACAGCAGGGTCTACAACCGGGACCTGGACCTGTTTGCCGGTTGCCGTGGCGCGGTCATTGACGGGGTATTGGCCCGGCAGTGAGCGCCTCGACTTTTTTTTCACGTACGGGTGGTTAGCCTGTTCCTATTCATCTTTCCCAAGAGCGGTTGGTATGTCTGGGCAACCCCCATCCCCCGTAGAGATCGAGTTCGCCAGGCATCATGACCGGGAACACGCGCGCATTTGCCGTCAAGCGGCGCCCAGGCGACTGCGCCTGGCGTTCTGGCGTGACGAGCAATTGGTCCGCAATGCCTTGAAAGCCGCCGGTGAACCGGGGCTGGTGCTGGATGTGACCTGTGGCGCGGGCCGGTTCTGGCCGGTGCTGGCCGAACATGCCAACCGGGTGATCCTGGCGGCGGACCCCTCGCCAGACATGCTCGATCACGCCCGCACCCACCATGGCGGCGCGTTGCTGGAGCGGGTCACGACCTTTCCCAGTTCGGCATTCACCCTCGGCCTGTCGGCTAACGCTGTGGACTGTATTTTGTGTCTGCAACTGTTTCGGCACGTCAAGGCCAGTGAGCATCGGCTGGCGCTGTTGCGCGAATTTCATCGGGTCAGCCGTGACACGGTGATTGTGTCGGTGCAAATTGAAGGTCGCCTCAACATCGGACCTGCGCCGCACCGCGGCCTGGCGGACAAGGCTGAAGTTGAAGCCGAGTTCCGCCAGGCCGGTTTCACCCAGCTGTGGTACCAGGATTTTCTGCCCGGGTTTGCGCTGACGCGGATTTATGCGTTGTGCAAGGCCGGTTAATTCCCGATGTAGGACTATTCTTGCCTTCGCGCAGGCGATTTCTCTCAGGCTCCCGCTCTATGGATGCTCGCAATCGCTGACGGCGATATATACTGCGCGCCATTCTTCAAGGGAGAGCCGTGTGGCCATCGATATTCACTGGATTCGCGACAACGATAGCCTCGGTCAGTTTTGCGCCCAATGGCAGCAGTTGCCATTCGTCGCCCTCGACACTGAATTCATGCGGGTCGACACGTTTTATCCCATTGCCGGTTTGTTGCAGATCGGCGACGGCGAGCGTGCCTATCTGATCGACCCCTTGACCATCGACAACTGGAAGCCCCTGGCCGCGTTGCTGGAAAACCCGGCAGTGCTCAAGGTGCTGCACGCCTGCAGCGAAGACCTTGAAGTGCTGCTGCGCTTGACCGGCAGCCTGCCTGCGCCGCTGTTCGACACTCAATTGGCCGCCGCCTACCTGAACCTGGGTTTTTCCATGGGTTATTCCCGGCTGGTACAGGACGTGTTGGGCATCGACTTGCCCAAGGGCGAAACCCGCTCTGATTGGTTGCAAAGACCCCTGTCGGAAACGCAGATCAGCTACGCCGCTGAAGATGCAGTGCATCTGGCGGAAGTTTTCGTACAGCTACGCCCGAAGCTTTCTGACGAAAAATACGCCTGGGTCCTGGAGGATGGCGCCGAGCTGGTGGCCAACCTGCGTCGCGAAGTCGACCCCTATGAGGTTTATCGCGAGGCCAAGCTGGCCTGGAAACTTTCCCGTGCCCAACTGGCCGTGCTGCGCGAGCTATGCGCCTGGCGCGAGCGGGAAGCGCGGGCTCGTGACCTGCCGCGTAACCGGGTCATTCGCGAGCATTCGCTGTGGCCCCTGGCCCGCACTCAGCCGGATAACCTCGGTGCGTTGGCGAAAATCGAAGACATGCACCCGCGTACCGTGCGCCAGGACGGCGAGTTCCTGCTGGAGCTGATCAAACGCGCCGCCAGCGTGCCGCCCGAACAATGGCCGCCAGCCGTGGCCGAGCCCTTGCCCATCGAGGCTTCGGCGCTGGTCAAGCGTCTGCGGGCACTGGGGCAGGCTGAGGCCGAGCGCCTGGGAATCGCCCCTGAACTGATGCTGCGCAAGAAAACCCTCGAGGCGCTGATCAAGAGCGGCTTTCCCGAGGGCCCTTACCAATTGCCCGATTCGCTGCGTGGCTGGCGCCGCGAATTGATGGGCCAGGCGCTGCTCGACAGCCTGGCCACCGCCGGAGAACAGCCTTGAAACGTATCTGCTCGATCTACCGAAGCTCGAAGAAAAACGAGATGTACCTGTATGTGCTCAAAAGCGATGCCCTGGAGCGTGTGCCCGAGCCCCTGATGGCTGCCTTTGGGAAGGCGATCCATGCCTTTGACCTGGTGCTGAGCCCCGAGCGCAAGCTGTCCCGGGAGGACATCAACCTGGTGCTGGAAAACCTCGATACCCAGGGTTATCACTTGCAGATGCCACCGGCTGAAGACGAATACATCGAGCATCTGCCGGAAGAGTTGCTGCGACGCAACGACCCGGTCTGACGGTACCCCGAGGCACCTTTCCCGGGCCTCTTGAAACACTGGAATGGTTTATTGGCGATGGCCGCAAGGATGGAGCGACACTCTGTCGGCGGTCGTCTGCATAGTTTTTGAAAGGTTTGATCCATGCGCGTTCTGATTGCCGAACACGATCACGCGGTGTACGCCCAGCTTCTGCGACAGGCTGCACCCGATATCCAAGTCCTGACCAGTGGCGACTCCGCCGAACTGTCGCGACTGGCCGCCGACTGCCCGGTCTGGCTGGGCCAGCCCGATCTGCTGGCCACCCTGTTGCGTCAAGGCCATCAGCCCCAGTGGCTGCAATCGACCTGGGCGGGCATCACGCCGCTGCTGGCCGAGGGCTTGACGCGTGATTATCGCCTGACCCGTGCGGTGGGCATTTTCGGCCAGGTGATGGCCGAGTACGTCCTTACCTATATGCTCGGTCATGAGCGCGAGGTGCTGGCGCGGCTGGTCAGCCAGGTCGAGCGCAAGTGGGACAACCGTCAGGGCCAGAGTCTGGCCGGGCGCAAGGCACTGATCGTCGGGACCGGCGATATCGGCCAGCGGGTAGCGCAGTTCCTGCTGCCGTTTGGTGTGCAGCTGTATGGCATTGCCAGCGAAGCCCGGGAGCTGGCGCCGTTCATTGAGGTCGGGGCGCTGAAGGATCTGCCGCGCATGGTGGGGGAGGTGGATTATGTGATCAACCTGCTGCCCAACACGCCGGACACCCACGATATATACGACGCGACGCTGTTCAGGCAATTCAAGCCCACCGGGCTGTTCATCAATGTCGGGCGCGGCGTGGCCGTGGTCGATGCCGATCTGGTGCAAGCCTTGAAGGAAGGGCACCTGGCCGGCGCGGTCATTGACGTTTGCCGCCAGGAGCCGTTGCCACAGCGGCATCCTTTCTGGACGGCCTGGGGCCTGCTGCTGACCGGCCATAGCTCGGCACCGACGTCGCCGGCGATGATGGTGCAGTTGTTCCTGGAAAACCTGCGGGCCTACCAGGCCGGCGAAACCTTGCGCGGGGAAGTGGATTTCGATCGGGGATATTAGACCGAGCCAATCAACTTGTGAGAGCGAGCCTGCTCGCGATAGCGGTTTGCCAGTCGGCATCAATGCTGGCTGATCCGGCGCTATCGCGAGCAGGCTCGCTCCCACAGTGATCTTCAGCGGTCACCCCATCGGTGTTCTCGGCCAATCCATTTACGGACTTCGCCAACACAACGCCCTACCGACAGTCGCCCATGCTTGGCCTGAAGAGGCCCCGGCACTAGACTGACGGCCTTTTCACCATCTGATGCTGATTGCTTGAGCCATGGCCGCCAAAGTCGAACCGTTCTGGATACGTAAAACCCTCGATCAGCTTGATGCGCAGGAATGGGAATCGCTGTGTGACGGCTGTGGCCTGTGCTGCCTGCAAAAACTCGAAGACGAAGACGACAACAGCGTCTACTACACGCGCATCGCTTGCAAATTGCTGGACTTGAAAACCTGCCAGTGCACCGACTATTCCCGGCGCCGCGACTTTGTTCCCGATTGCATCCAGCTCACACCGGGCAAGGCCGATGAGTTCAAATGGTTGCCACCGACCTGCGGTTATCGTCTGGTCAGTGAGGGCAAGGATCTGCCGTTATGGCACCACCTGGTCTGTGGCGATCGCGATGCCGTGCACCACGAACGCATTTCCCAATCCGGGCGCATGCTGGCCGAAGGCAGCGTGCCCGAGGACGATTGGGAAGATCATCTGATTTTTCGCGCCGGCTGAATGCCGGGCATCGCACCATCAGGGAGAACCCATGGCAGCAGGATTGAAAAGGATGCTCGCAGCCGGGCTGTGGGCGGTGTGCGGGCCGCTGTGGGCGGCGCAGAAAGTCGATCTGGATTATCACGTGCACCTGTTGCCGCAAAGCGATCAGGCCGAAGTGCGCCTGACCCTGGCGCGGGGTTCGGCAGTGCGCAGCCTGGACTTCGACCTCGGCGATGGCAGCCGCTACAGCCACTTCAAGGCCGACGGTCAATGGCAGCTCATCCTGGGCAAGGACACACGCGGCGTTTGGCGTCCCAGTGCCGACAAGGCGAGCCTGAGCTATCGCGTGCGCATCAGTAATACTCGCAAGAACGGTACGTTTGAAACCCGTATGACCCCGGGATGGGGGCTTCTGCGTGGCGACGATCTTGTGCCGCCGGCCAAGTTGGATCAGCAGGATGGCACTGAGCTGGTGTCACGTTTGCAATTTGAACTGCCCGACGGCTGGAAAAGCATCGAAACGGCCTGGCCGCGCATCGGCAAGCAACGCTTTCGCATCGACAACCCCGCGCGGATGTTCGATCGTCCCACCGGCTGGATGCTCGCCGGCAAACTCGGCAGCCGTCGCACACGCCTGGGAGAGACCGAGGTGACGGTGGCCTCACCCCAAGGCCAGGGCATGCGCCGGATGGATGTGCTGACGCTGCTGACGTTCGTCTGGCCGCAAGTGCAGGCGTTGGTGCCGCGTCATCCCGGCAAGCTGCTGATCATCGGCGCGTCAGACCCGATGTGGCGTGGCGCCCAGGCCGGGCATGAATCGATTTATCTGCACAGTCGTCCGCCGCTGGTCAGCGAACGCGGCAATAGCCCGATGTTGCGCGAGTTGGTGCAGATGCTGGCGCGGGTCAACGATCGTGAGCGCAGTGACTGGATCAGCGAAGGGCTGGCCGAGTATTACGCCATCGAATTGCTGCGTCGGGCTGGCGGCATGAGTGATGAGCGCTACCAGAGCCTGAACGACCGGTTGGCTCGGGACAGCAAAGGCGTCAGCACCTTGCGTGGCGAGCAGGTCCGCCCGGCGACGGTGGCCAAGGCGGTGTTGCTGTTGCAGGAGCTGGACCGCGAGATTCGTTTGAAAACCCGCAACAAGCGCTCGCTCGATGACGTGCTGCACGCCGCCATGCGTCTGGAGACGGTTGATACCCAGGAGTTTGTCCAGCTCAGCGAGAGCGTTCTGGGGGAGAGTTCTACTGTGCTGGATACTCGGTTACTTCAGTAATACCGCTATCGCGAGCAGGCTCGCTCCCACATTGACCAGCGTTGCACTCAAAATGTGGGAGCAAGGCTTGCCCGCGATGGGGCCATCAGCCAGTAAAATCAAAGCCCAACCTTCGGCGAACTCAACGAATCATTCCCCGTCACTGTAGCCGTGCTGGTCGCGGCCTCGGCGCTGGCTTTCATGCGGCTCAGCTCATCACCGGCCTGCTCGATGCGGGCACGGGCGTGGTGCAGGTTCTGACGATTCTTTTCCAGCAAGGTCTTGGCCGAGCAGTGCCCGGTGATGCCGCGCGCCAGGGCCATGCCGCCGATCGCCAGTTGGGCCAAACCGATCACGCCGCCACGGCGCAAGCCCTTGCCCATCATCAGGACTCCGCCGGCCAATGAGCCAATGCGTTCCCAGCCATGCACGTTTTGCGGCGGATGAGATTGGAAAGGGGTGGTCTCAATCGGCTCGAACGGGTTGTTATCGCTCATGATCTGTCTCCGGTGTGGGGTTGGTATAAAACTGACTGCCCGAGCGATTCCCTTGTTCAATCCAATTGCGCACCGATCAGCGGAATTGCGGCCCCGAACGGGTGTTATTGCCTTTGGCCATGCGGTCGTACAACACGACGTTGACCGTGGCCGCCAGGTTCATGCAACCGGTGGTGGGGATGTACACCACGTCTTCGCACCAGTCACGGATGTCTTTATCCAGCGAGCCATCTTCCGGGCCGAAGATATACAGCGCCCGGTCCGGGTGAGTGTATTCGGGCAAGGGACGAGCACCTTCGACCAGTTCCACGGCCACTGGCACACAGCCCAGGGGCAGGATTTTTTTCAGGTCATCGATGCCGATCAACGGGATGTCGTAGTGGACTTTCTTGGTGTCAGTGACGAAGTCTGCGGCGCGCTCATAGCGTTTGCCGGTGTAGAACACCGATGCCACGCCGTAGCAGCCGGCGGCGCGCATGACCGAACCGACGTTTTCCGGAGACTTGGGGTTGAACAGACCGATGCAGCTGTAGCGTTTGTTGGCCACGGGCGGGGTGCCTTTGGGGAAAAGGCGCGATTATACGGGGAATGTCCGGGCTGGGCTCGGTTCTGGTGATGTATTGCTCTGAAGATCGCCATCGCGAGCAGGCTCGCTCCCACAGTGGATTCGTGTTGTTCGCAAAATCCTGTGGGAGCAAAGCTTGCTCGCGAAACAGCCGGCTCGGTTTCTGAAAGACCGCATCGGCTTCATCGCGGGCAAGCCTTGCTCCCACATAAATCCTCTCGCCACAAATGGCTGGCTACTCGTCCTTTTTCATCAACCCGGCCAGTGCGGCGAACGGGTTGTGGGTCGCCTTGGCGATTTTCGGGGTGCTCAGGGAGCCGTCGCCGAAATATTGCTGGTCGGTGTAACGCGAGTGTTCGTTGTCGTGGCAGTACAGGCACAGCAGTTCCCAGTTGGAACCGTCCTGCGGGTTGTTGTCATGGTTGTGGTCGCGGTGGTGAACAGTCAGTTCACTCAGGCGCTTGCCGGAAAACTCACGGGCGCAGCGGCCACAGACGTGGGGGTACATTTTCAGGGCTTTGTCGCGGTAACCCATTTCCCGGTCACGCTGGGCATCGGCGAGGATGCGATCCAGCTTGGCGGTGTTGGACGGTGGCGTTGACGAACTCATGGGTTCACCTTTGTAAAAAAGACTGATGACGGTTGAACAGAGTTTAGCTCAGCCCTTGAGCTTCTCGGCAATCCAGATGGTGTGGCGGGTGCCTTTGTTGCCGTGGGCGAAGACTTGCACCTCTTCGGCCTTGAAGCCGGCCTTTTTCAGTTTGTCGGAAAACTGCCGGTCGGCGCTGGCCGACCATACTGCCAGCACACCCTTGGACCGCAGGGCCTTGGCGCAGGCGGCCAGGCCGCCAGCTGAATACAGCCAGCTGTTGGCTTTCTGCGTCAGGCCTTCGGGGCCGTTGTCGACGTCCAGCATGATGGCGTCGAAGCCCTGGGGTTCGGCTTGCAGCACCTTGGCCACATCTTCCATGCGGATCACGGTACGCGGGTCCGACAGTGGGCGACCGGCCTTTTCGCCCAAAGGGCCACGGTTCCACTCCACCACGCCGGGCACCAGTTCGGCCACCACCACTTCGGCATTTTTGCCCAGGTGCTTGAGGGCCGAGGCCAGCGTGAACCCCATGCCGAGGCCACCGATCAGTACGCGCGAGCCGGGACGGCCGGCAACCTTGCGGCAAGGAATCTCGGCCAGGGCGTCTTCGGAGCCGTGCATGCGCGTATTCATCAACTGCCCACCGTCACCGCCCTGGATCTTGATGACGAAGTCGTCGCCGTACTCGAACAGGCACAGGGCGCCGCCATTGTCAGGGATGGGGGTGGTGTCCAGTAGAACGAAACGTTTCATGGATGTCTCATGCAAAGGAAGGGCAAAGCGGCGCGGTAAGGACTAGCCTGAAGACAGACAATCGCCACGGAGCCATTGATGAAGCGCACCATTCTAACGGCCATTGCCCTGGCAGCGCTCTCGATAAGTTGGGTGCAGGCCCAGCAGCCCACGATTCCGGTGAGCCCACCGAGCATTCCCGGTTCGCCCGGCACCCCCACACCGATGCCATACCCGCCGGTCACGCCCAGCGGCGTACCCACGCCCAGCCCCGGAAGCGGACCGCCGTTGCTGCCGCCAATCGAAATGCCCAAGCCGCCCAAGGACCAGCCGATACCAGGGATGGAGCCAAAACCACCGAAGGCCAAGTCGCCGGGGGGGTAGGCCCAATGCTTGTTAATGAGATCACTGAATGGCAAAAAACTTGTGGGAGCGAGCCTGCTCGCGATAGCGATAAACCAGTCAACATTGATGTTGGCTGATCCGACGCTATCGCGAGCAGGCTCGCTCCCACAGGTTCTGCATTTCAACTGACAGAGGAGAGCTAAACCTGCTGCGACAACAACTGCCCATCGGCCATGCGCAGGCGTTTGGACAGGGAAACGGCGAGGGCGCGGATGATCTTGGCGGCGATCTTCGGTGCATCGTTGAGCATTTTTTCCAGGGAATCCTTGCCCAGGTTCAGCAATTGGCAATCACTGGCGGCGATGCAACTGGCCGAGCGCCGTTCTCCGTCCAGCACCGCCATTTCCCCGAATGCCCGGCCGCTGCGCAGCGTGGCGATGGTGACGGGTTGACCGTCGGGGCCGGTTTTCTGCACGGCCACTTGCCCTGAATGGATGATGCACATGAAGCTGCCGGCATCGCCCTCGCGGAAAATCGCTTCCCCTTGGGCAATGGCGCTGATGCTGAAGTAGCCCGACGCCGCGGCGAAGTCGACAGGCTGCAACTGGTCGAACAGGCCGCAGTCCATCAGCCAGTCGCGGATTTCGTTGTTCAGTAAGGTCGGTTCTGACATGTCGTCACGGTCTTTTTCTTGTGTCTGGGGCGGTTGCAAGGGTTTGGATGTAAGGCGATTCCTTTGTGGGAGCAAGGCTTGCTCCCACATTGGGTGGTGGTATCAGAGCCCTGCGCATGGAGCTAAGACCCGGCCATCCGACGGAGTTCCTCAGACCAACCCCAAAACCTTCAAAACAAATGCATATTCGAGGGCTACGTCACGTAACCCCTGGTAGCGCCCGCTCATTCCGCCGTGGCCGGCGCCCAGTTCGGTCTTGAGCAGCAAGGGGTTGTCATCGGTCTTGGTGGCGCGCAATTTCGCCACCCATTTGGCTGCTTCCCAATACTGCACGCGGCTGTCGTTGTAACCGGCGATCACCAGCAGCGCCGGATACGCCTGGGCGCTGACGTTTTCGTACGGGGCATAGGCCCTGATCCGATCATAGACGGCGGGCTCCTCGGGATTGCCCCACTCGTCGTATTCGGTGACGGTCAGCGGCAAGTCCGGGTCGAGCATGGTGTTAAGCACATCGACGAACGGCACTTCGGCAATCGCGACCTTGAACAGATCCGGGCGTTGATTGAGCACCGCACCGATCAACAAGCCACCGGCACTGCCGCCGCTGATCGCCAGTTGATCGGCGCGGGTGACGCCATTGGCGATCAAATGCTCGGCGCAGGCGATGAAGTCGCTGAAGGTGTTGTGTTTGTGCTCCTGCTTGCCGGCGCGATACCAGGCTTCCCCCAGCTCACCGCCACCACGCACATGGGCAATGGCAAACGCCACGCCGCGATCGAGCAGGCTCAGCCGCCCATGGGAAAACCACGGATCGAGGCTCTCGCCATAGGCGCCGTAGCCATACAGGTACAGCGGCACCGGCTGGCCGAGGGCCTGGCGCTTGACCACCAGGCTGATGGGCACCTGCGTGCCGTCTGGTGCCGTCGCCCACAGCCGCTGGCTCACGTAGTCATCGGCATCGAATGGACCCAGGACCGGGGTTTGCTTGAGTACGACCTGTTCGCCGCTGGCCAGGTCCAGCTGGCGAATCTGTGCCGGACGGTTCAGCGCCTCGTAGCGCAAGCGAATGCGGGGGCTGACGAACTCCAGGCTGTTCTGCACATGCAGGCTGTAGGCCGCGTCCGGCAGTTGCACCCGATACGCCGGCAAACCCTGTGGGTGAACTTCGATGATGGGCAGGCCGCCTTCACGCAGGCTCAGGGTCATGGCGCCGGCGTTCAGGCTCAGGCCGTCGATCATCACCGTGTCGCTGTGGGGAATCAGGTTCTGCCAGTCGGCCTCGGTCGGCGCCAGGCCCGTGTCGGCAGCCTGGTACAGCGCGAAGTTGATCCCGTCGCGGTTACTGCGGATCAACCAGCTCCACTGACCGTCGAGCAAACCATGGTCGACGTCGTATTCATGGTTTTCCACCCGTGGCGCCAGGCAGGTGAAAGGCTGGTTTGGCTGTGTGGCGTCCAGGACCCAGACTTCACTGGTGGTTTTGCTGCCCAGGGACAGGATCAACTGTTTTTCCGAACTCGAACGGTAGCAATGCAGGAAAAAACGTCCGTCCGGCTCATGAAACACTTCTTCGGCCGCCGTTCCGTCCAGGCGATAGCGCCAAAGTTTGTGCGGGCGATGGGTGTCATCCAGCTCACCAAAGAACAGCGTCAGGCTGTCATTGGCCCAGGTCATGCTGCCGTCGCAATCCTCAAAGGACAGTTCACTGACTTTGTCATTGGCCAGCTCTTTGACGAACAGGGTGTAAATCTCGTCGCCAGTGGTGTCCAGGCTGTAAGCCAGACGCTGGTGGTCGGGGCTGATGCTGAAGGCACCCAGGGAAAAGAAACCGCCGCCAGCCAGCACGTTAGGGTCCAGCAACAATTGCTCGCGGCTTTCATCCACCGTCAGGCTGTCGTCCACCGGACGCGGGCAGCGGTAGTGACGTGGGTATTCGTCCCCGGCCGTGGTGCGGGTGTAATACAGGTACGGACCCCAAGGCGAAGGCAGGGACAGATCCGTCTCCAGGATCCGGCCCTTGATTTCCTGGAACAGGGTTTCGCGCAGTTCGGCCTGGTCAGCCAGTTGCGCGTCCTGATAGCTGTTTTCAGCCTTGAGGTAGTCGAGCACGGCGTCGGTGTCGCGCTCCTGCAGCCAGGCGTAGGGATCAACACCGGGGTCCCTGCGGGCAATCGGGGCGTTGCAAACGTGGGCAGATAGGGGCATGAAAGGCTCTCGAACGTTGTACGAAATAGGGACTGATGGCCGGTGTGGTTAGTTCGGTCAGCCACCTGCGGCGGCAGAAATTAACCGACAGATACTGCGGCACAGACCACTCGACAGACGCCGGGGCAGCCTGACGAGCGAAAAGCCGTTACTATAAGCGCCTATTTGCCTGCCTTGCCATGGACACCATGACCGAGAACGACTATCTGATCGCCTGGGGCCTCTATGCCTTCGCCGCCCTGGGCTGCCTGCTGGTATGGATGCGCATGACCCGCTGGATCTGGCGCTGGTTGCGCGAGCCCCTGCGCCTGTTGATGGCGGTGTTGCTGTTCAGCCCCACTATCGTCGACCCCGTGAAGGAACAGGTTGCTCCGGCCCTGGCCATCGTTGCCCTGGACGTGCTGTTCAAGGTCGGCAACAACGCCTGGCGTGCGGTGTCCGATCTGTTCATGTACGGCATGATCGTCTTTGGTCTTTATTTGATCTTCGTGCTGATCCGCTTCCCCATCGAGCGTGCAGCCAGCGCTCGCAAGGAAAAAGCCGATGCCGCCAAAGCCGCCGCCGCGGCCGATGAACTACAGGATGAGCAGCCGTTCGGTGTGGCGGGTGATGACCGTTACGGTCGCCCGCCAGTACCGAGCAACCCTCAGCGTTCGCGCATCGAACCGCGGCTGTAGCCAGGCTTGTCCCATTGAAGCGAGGGTCCGAGCATGTGTGAGTTACTGGGCATGAGCGCCAACGTGCCGACCGATATCGTGTTCAGCTTCACCGGGCTGATGCAGCGTGGCGGCAAGACCGGACCGCACCGGGACGGCTGGGGCATTGCCTTCTATGAAGGTCGTGGCCTGCGCCTGTTCCAGGACCCGGCCGCCAGCAGCGAGTCGGAAGTGGCGAACCTGGTGCAGCGCTATCCCATCAAGAGCGAAGTGGTGATCGGGCACATTCGCCAGGCCAATGTCGGCAAGGTCTGCCTGTCCAACACCCACCCGTTCGTACGTGAGTTGTGGGGCCGCAACTGGTGCTTCGCTCACAATGGCCAACTCGCCGATTTCCAGCCGGGCGCAAGCTTCTATCGTCCGGTGGGCGATACCGACAGCGAGGCGGCGTTCTGCGATTTGCTCAATCGCGTGCGCCAGGCGTTCCCGGAACCGGTGGAGGTGGAGCAACTGTTGCCGTCGTTGATCCAGGCCTGCACCGAATACCGCAGCAAGGGCGTGTTCAATTGCATGCTCAGCGATGGTGACTGGCTGTTCTGCTTTTGCTCGACCAAACTGGTCCAGATCACCCGTCGCGCGCCGTTCGGCCCGGCGCGGCTCAAGGATGTGGACGTGATCGTGGATTTCCACGCCGAAACCACGCCCAATGACGTGGTCACGGTAATTGCCACCGAACCCTTGACTGAAAACGAAACCTGGACCCGCTACGAACCGGGCCAATGGAGCCTGTGGCGGCGCGGCGAATGCGTCAGCCATGGCCAGACCGAATAAGGACTTCACGATTATGTTGCTCAGTTATCTACGGCTGGTGTTGTTCGCGGTAGGCCTGTTGGTGGGGGTGCAGGTGCCCGGTTTCATCAGCGATTACGCCAAGCGGGTCGAGGCGCACCTGATCGAAGCGCAGACAGGACTGAAAGGCTTCCAGGGCACCGCCAACCAGTTTTTCAAGGGCGACATGCAAGCGCTGGTGGCTCACTACCGTGCCAGCGAAGACCCGATCTTTCGCAGTGATGCTGACAGCCTGAACACCTTGCTCGTCCGTCAGCAGGCGTTGGACAAGCAATTCCAGGCGATGCAGGGGCCGTGGTACATCCGTTTGCTGCAAGTGGCACTGGCCGCTGACCCGGAAATTCGCAAGGAAACCTGGAACGGCTACAGCTACCAGATTCTCCTGACCCCCGAAGCGATGATCTGGGGCCTCAGTGGCGCCATGTTGCTGTCGTTTGGCCTGGAGTGCCTGTTCCGCCTGATCGACTGGGTGGTGCTGGGCGGCAGGCGTCTGCGCCAGAGCCGACCGATTGAAGAGCGCGATTTGCGCGGGCTGTAACATCGCTCGGAGGCTGAAAGCATCGCGAGCAGGCTCGCTCCCACATTGGACTCGAGACCCTGCGGGAGCGAGCCTGCTCGCGATGAGGCCCTAAAGGGCAGAAAAAATCTTACTTGGAAAGAAACCGCATCCCTTCTTCCAGCCCTCGCAAGGTCAGCGGGAACATGCGGTCCTCCACCAGTTCGCGCACGATGTTGGTCGACGCGGTGTAGCCCCAGGTGTCCTTCGGGTATGGATTGATCCAGATGAGTTTCTTGTACTTCTCCATGAAGCGCTGCATCCAGACATACCCCGGTTCTTCGTTCCAGTGCTCGACGCTGCCGCCGGCCTGGGTGATTTCATACGGGGCCATGGCGGCGTCGCCGATGAAGATCACTTTGTAATCGGCGCCATACTTGTGCAGCAAGTCTTGGGTCGAGGTGCGTTCGGAAGTGCGGCGCAGGTTGTTTTTCCACACTGATTCATAGACGAAGTTGTGGAAGTAGAAATACTCCAGGTGCTTGAACTCGGTCTTGCAGGCCGAGAACAGTTCTTCGCAGATTTTTACGTGGGCATCCATCGAGCCGCCGATGTCGAACAACAACAGCAACTTGACGGTGTTGCGTCGCTCCGGGCGCATCTGGATATTCAGAAGGCCGGCGTCCCGGGCGGTGTGGTCGATAGTGCCATCGATGTCCAGTTCTTCGGCGGCCCCCTGGCGGGCAAACTTGCGCAGGCGGCGCAGGGCGACCTTGATATTACGGGTGCCCAGTTCCACCTGGTCGTCCAGATTCTTGTACTCGCGCTGGTCCCAGACCTTTACGGCTTTGCCCTGGCGCTTGCCGGCGTCACCGACGCGGATGCCTTCGGGGTTGAAACCGCCGGAGCCGAACGGGCTGGTGCCGCCGGTGCCGATCCATTTGTTGCCGCCGGCATGGCGTTCCTTCTGTTCTTCCAGGCGTTTCTTGAACTCCTCGATCAGCTTGTCCAGGCCGCCCAGGGACTGGATCTGCGCCCGCTCTTCGTCGGTCAGCGAGCGCTCGAACTCCTTGCGCAGCCAGTCTTCGGGAATCAGCGCCTGGAGATGATCATCGAGTTTCTCCAGGCCATTGAAGTAGGCGGCGAACGCCCGGTCGAACTTATCGAAATGCCGTTCATCCTTCACCAGGATCGCCCGGGACAGGTAATAGAACTCGTCCATGTCGGCGAAGATCACCCGCTGTTTCAGGGCGCTGATCAGGTCCAGCAGTTCACGCACCGACACCGGCACCTTGGCGGCGCGCATTTCATTGAACAGGTTAAGCAGCATGGCAATCGCCCTCGCTCTTGTTGAAACGAAGAGGGTTCAGCGGGTGCCACGGCGGCTCATGAACGCCAGGCGCTCGAGCAGTTGCACGTCCTGTTCGTTCTTGACCAGGGCACCGGCCAGAGGCGGAATGGCCTTGGTTGGGTCGCGCTCGCGCAGCACCGCTTCGCCGATGTTGTCGGCCATCAGCAGCTTGAGCCAGTCCACCAGTTCGGAGGTGGAAGGTTTTTTCTTCAGGCCCGGCACCTTGCGCACGTCGAAGAACACGTCCAGCGCTTCGCTGACCAGGTCTTTCTTGATATCCGGGTAATGCACGTCGACGATTTTCTGCAGGGTGACGCGGTCGGGGAAGGCGATGTAGTGGAAGAAGCAGCGGCGCAGGAAGGCGTCCGGCAGTTCCTTTTCGTTGTTGGAGGTAATGATGATGATCGGCCGCTGTTTGGCCTTGATGGTTTCATCGGTCTCGTAGACGTAGAACTCCATCTTGTCGAGTTCTTGCAGCAGGTCGTTGGGGAATTCAATGTCGGCCTTGTCGATCTCGTCGATCAGCAGAATCACCCGCTCTTCGGACTCGAACGCTTCCCAGAGCTTGCCCTTCTTCAGGTAGTTGCGCACGTCGTGCACCTTGTCCACGCCCAACTGCGAGTCCCGCAGGCGGCTGACCGCATCGTACTCGTAGAGGCCTTGATGGGCCTTGGTGGTGGACTTGATGTGCCAGGTGATCAGGCGCGCGCCGAAGGATTCAGCCAGTTGTTCGGCCAGCATGGTCTTGCCGGTGCCCGGTTCGCCCTTGACCAGCAAGGGACGCTCCAGGGTGATGGCGGCGTTGACGGCCAGCTTCAGGTCATCGGTGGCCACGTAGGCGCTGGTGCCTTCGAACTTCATCTGTAATTTCCTCGAACGTGACGCCGGCCTGACGAGGCGGGGCGCGCGAAATAAATGTCGTGCCCGACTATAACGCGGTGCCCCGCCGACTGTGAACGCAGACGCTGTATTCAGTCTCTGAATGGAGCGTCACATGTTGACTCAGTCGGCCGACGGCGGCGGCTGCTCATACCGGGCATTGAAGGCCTGGACGAAACCGTTGCGCAGGATCTGGAGGAAGGCTTCGAAGGCGCTGATGTCCTGCTGATGGACATTGCCGCTGAGCTCCACCCGGGTGGCAAACTGGTTCTTGCGCTGGTTTTTCAGGGCCGTTTCTCCCGCGCCCACCAAGGCCTCCCAGACCGAACGGAAGATGTTCTTTTTTTCGTTTTCCACATCCTGCTGCCAGTCGAACACGTCAACGTCGCGCAATAGCGGTTTGATGTAGCCGCTGAGCTGGGCGTTCTCGGCTTCTGCCTCCACCACCAGATCGCCATGGCCGGCATTGAAATCGAATTTGCCATAGGCCGCGGCGAAATCGTTGAGGCGCTTGAGTTCGATGTCCCTGGCGCGCAAGCGGAAGTCGAAATCCTCGAAGTCGCTCAACGGGTCGAAGGTCGCCTGCACCTCCAGCGGCGCATGTTCGGCCACCAGGGCCTTGCCCTCGAAACGAGCGTCGCGCTTGCCTTCGGTGTCGACCACGTTGGTCAGGTTATAGAAGCTGGCATTGACGTCGGTAGCCCGCAGGTTAACGGGCGGCTTGGAGTTGAAGTTGCGAAATGTCACCTTGCCATCCCGGATCCGCACTTCGTTGAAGGTAATGGGCAGCAGCTTGCTCAGTTGCTCGCGCCAGTTGGTGCCCCGACCGGTCTGGGAGTTCTGCCGGTCGGCTCCGCCGTCGACGAAATTCACTTCGGGACGGACGAACTCCGCCTCGGCCACCACCGCATGGTCGTACCACAGCGAATGCCAGCTGACCGACAGGTCGATCAGTGGCGCCTCGACAAATGGCACAGGAACCTTGCCGTCGACCTTGACGATCTCCAGGCCGTTGATCCGGTAGGCCCCGCGCCAGAGCGCCAGGTCCACATCGGTCACTTGGCCGCGGTAGTCACCCATGTCGGCCAGTTTGTCGTTCAGGTAGTCGCGCACCAGGAACGGCAAGGTGAAATGCAGGGCCACCAGCACCGCAACGATGGCGGCGAAAGTCCACAGTGGCCAGCTGTATCGACGCTTCATTTCAGTCAGTCTCCCGCGTTGTTAAAACATTGACTGTTGTAACAACTGGAACGTTCGGTGCAACTGGACGCCCATGGGCAACAGGCATACCTTTAAGCGCTAAATCCCCGCTGCATTAAGGACCCAGTCATGAGCCGCATATTCGCTGACAACGCCCATTCCATCGGCAATACGCCACTGGTGCAGATCAATCGCATTGCCCCGCGTGGCGTGACCATCCTGGCCAAGATCGAAGGGCGCAACCCAGGTTACTCGGTCAAGTGCCGGATCGGCGCCAGCATGATCTGGGACGCCGAAAGCTCGGGCAAGCTCAAGTCCGGCATGACCATCGTCGAGCCGACTTCCGGCAACACCGGGATCGGTCTGGCGTTCGTAGCCGCCGCCCGCGGCTATAAGCTGATGTTGACCATGCCGGCCTCCATGAGCATCGAGCGGCGCAAGGTACTCAAGGCCTTGGGCGCGGAGCTGGTGCTCACCGATCCGGCCAAGGGCATGAAGGGTGCCATCGAGAAAGCGGCCGAAATCCTCGCCAGCGACCCCGCCAAATACTTCATGCCGCAGCAGTTCGATAACCCGGCCAACCCGGCCATTCATGAAAAAACCACCGGCCCGGAGATCTGGAACGACACCGACGGCGCTGTGGATGTGCTGGTGGCGGGCGTCGGCACCGGCGGGACCATTACCGGGGTTTCGCGATACATCAAGAACACCTGCGGCAAACCGATTCTGTCGGTGGCGGTGGAGCCTGTGGTTTCGCCGGTGATCACCCAGGCGATGGCGGGGGACGAGATCAAGCCCAGCCCCCACAAGATCCAGGGGATCGGTGCCGGGTTCGTGCCGAAAAACCTCGATCTGTCGATCGTCGATCAGGTCGAGCGGGTTACGGATGAGGAGTCCAAGACCATGGCCCTGCGCCTGATGCAGGAGGAGGGAATCCTGTGCGGCATTTCCTGTGGCGCGGCGATGGCTGTAGCCGTGCGCCTGGCGGAAAAGCCGGAAATGCAAGGCAAGACCATTGTCGTGATCCTGCCGGATTCGGGTGAGCGCTACCTGTCGAGCATGTTGTTCAGTGATCTGTTCACTGAGCAGGAGACTCAGCAGTAATCGTGCCCCCCAGCGACTGGTGAGCGAAGGTTATTGTGGCGAGGGGATTTATCCCCGTTGGACTGCGCAGCAGTCCCCAGAACAGCTCAGTCACCTCGAGGTGTCAGTTATGGGGTCGCTTCGCAACCCAGCGGGGATAAATCCCCTCGCCACAAGGGTGGGGGATGTTCAGTTGCGCTGGCCTGGGAGCGGCTCCTTGGTCGCGCTCGCCGCTGGTTTCAATACCAGCCACAGCGCCGCCGCAATCAGCACCCCGCCATACAGGTGCGCCATCCCCAACGGCTCATCCAGCAGCAACGCCCCCCATAACACGCCAAACGGCGGGATCAGGAAGGTCACGGTCATGGATTTGACCGGGCCAATGGAACTGAGCAGGCGGAAATAAAGAATGTACGCCAGCGCTGTACACACCAGGCCCAACCCCAGCAGCGACAACCAGACGCTCCAGCCACCCCAACTGGCCGGAGGGTGACTGATGACGCTGTAGCCAAACAATGGCAACAGCAACACCGTGGCGCCGAACATGCTGCCCAGGGCCGCGAGACGGCTGTCCAGCCCGCCTTGATGATCAAGCCAGCGGCGGGCAAGGAACCCGGCGAAACCGTAGCAGGTGGTGGCGAGCAGGCAGGAGAGGGCGCCCATCAGCAATTGCAGGTCGAAGGCCACCGGCCCCGCGCCGGTCAGGATGCCGACGCCGAACAATCCCAGGAACACACCGCTGACCTTGGTCATGGTGAGTTTTTCGCTGAAGAACAGCGCGCCGATCAACACCCCCATCAAGGGTGTGGTGGCGTTGAAGATTGCCGAGTAACCGGCCGGCAGCACCTGGGCCGCCAGCGAATAAAACGTCGCCGGAATGCCCGAGTTGATCAGGCCCAGCACCATCACGATTTTCAGCTTGCCGCGAAAATTCCAGTCGATACGCATCAACGCCAGGATCACCAGCAAGCCGACAAAAGCGATGGACACGCGAAAAAATGCAGTGGGGATTGTGCCAATGACAGGGGCGATAATGCGCATGAACAGGAAACTGGCTCCCCAGATGGCGGCCAATGACAGCAAACGCAGGATATCAACGGGGTTCACAGCGCATTCCTTCCTTGATCGGGTCGCAAGTGTCGCCTCGCTCAAGACCGATGGCAATGGTTGCGTTGCCGCGCGATTGGCCTCTAAGCTCAGTCGCCAATAACAAGCATGACCCGCCGAGGTTTACCCTATGCCGCAGCCATGGCCCGCCGCCGATATCGCCCGTTCGATCCTCGAAGGCTTTGACGATTACCGTGAGCATTTCCGGCAGATCACCGATGGCGCCCGCGCCCGGTTCGAGCAGGCCCGTTGGCAGGAGGCGCAAGAGGCGTCTGCGGCGCGGATCAACTTGTATGAAGAAAAGGTCTTCGAAACCGTCGCCCGCTTGCGCAAGGCTTTCGCAGCCGAGGCCCTGATGGACGTCAGTTGCTGGCCGCTGGTCAAAAGCGCCTACATCAGCCTGATCGACCTGCGTTTCGACGATGAGCTGTCCGAGACCTGGTACAACTCGATCTTCTGCGGGCTGTTCAGCCATGACCTGATCAGCGACGGCACCATGTTCATCCATACCACCCGGCCCAGCCTGCGCCGCGCCCGAGCCGCCCAGACTCGTACCTACAAACCTGAGGGCCAGTTGGACCGGATGCTGGCGGCGATTTTCGCCGATTACCGTTTCAGCGAGGATTACGCCGACTTGCCGGGCGATTTGCAGCGCCTTGAAGCCCAATTGCGGGAGAACCTGCCCGACTGGGTCTGCAAGGACCCGCAACTGACGGTGGAATTGTTTTCGTCGGTGCTCTATCGCAACAAGGGCGCCTACCTGGTGGGCCGGATCTATACGCAGGACGACCAATGGCCGTTGGTGATCCCGCTGCTGCACCGCGAAGGCCGGGGCATCCAGATCGATGCGCTGATTACCGACGAGGCGCAGGTGTCGATCATTTTCTCGTTCACCCGTTCTTACTTCATGGTGGACGTGCCGGTCCCGGCGGAATTCATCGGCTTTCTCAAGCGCATCCTGCCGGGCAAGCACATCGCCGAGCTGTACACCTCCATCGGTTTCTACAAACACGGCAAATCCGAGTTCTACCGGGCGCTGATCAACCATCTGGCGAATACCGACGACCAGTTCATCATGGCCCCTGGTGTACGTGGCATGGTCATGAGCGTATTCACCCTGCCGGGCTTCAACACCGTATTCAAGATCATCAAGGATCGTTTCTCGCCGTCGAAGAACGTCGACCGCGCGACCGTGATCGAAAAGTACCGGCTGGTGAAAAGCGTCGACCGGGTCGGGCGCATGGCCGATACCCAGGAATTCGCCGATTTCCGCTTTCCCCTGAGCAAGTTCGAACCGGCGTGCCTGGAGGAACTGCTGGACGTGGCGCCGTCCACGGTGTCGGTGGAAGGCGACACGGTATTGATTCGTCACTGCTGGACCGAACGGCGCATGACGCCACTGAACCTCTACCTGGAAAACGCCAACCAGGACCAGGTGCGCGAGGCGCTGGAAGACTACGGCCTGGCGATCAAACAACTGGCGGCGGCCAACATCTTCCCTGGCGACATGCTGCTCAAGAACTTCGGCGTGACCCGCCACGGCCGCGTGGTGTTCTACGACTACGACGAAATCTGCTTTCTCACCGAAGCCAACTTCCGTCACATTCCCCAGCCGCGGACCCCGGAAGACGAAATGGCCTCCGAGCCGTGGTATTCCATCGGGCCGCTGGACGTTTTTCCCGAAGAGTTCCCCCCTTTCCTGTTCGCCGACGCGGGGCAACGCAAACTGTTCGATCAACTGCACGGCGAGTTGTACAACGCCGATTACTGGAAGGGCCTGCAAGAGGCGATTCGGGCGGGCAAGGTGATCGACGTGTTTCCCTATCGGCGTAAAGATCTGGACAGCGAATAACCCCGAAGTCAGCGCAAAACCTCTGTGGGAGCGAGCCTGCTCGCGATAGCGGTGGATCAGCCAGCATTAATGTCGACTGACACACCGCTATCGCGAGCAGGCTCGCTCCCACAAGGGAACAGCGGGCAGGCTGCCATGGGTCGGCGCAGCCTGCGCAAATCTGCGACAATCGGCCCCCTGCACAAACCGACGACCCTTGCGTACCTGATGACTGACCAAGCCCCCGCTATCGACAAACTGCTGAAAAACCTCGACCACGCCATGCTCGCCGACCGTCACCGGTTGCGGCGTCAGTTGCTCGAGCTGCGCAAGAAACCCGACGAGGCCAAGCTGGCCCAGTGGGTGACGCGCATGCAGGCGTCGTGTGATCAGGTGTTGGCGCGCAAGGCCAGCCTGCCGGTCATTCGTTACGACGACAGCTTGCCGATCGCCGCCAAGCGCGACGAAATCAAGGACGCGCTGCTCAAGCATCAGGTGCTGATCATCGCTGGCGAAACCGGCTCGGGCAAAACCACGCAACTGCCGAAAATCTGCCTGGAAATCGGTCGCGGCCAGCACGGTTTGATCGGCCATACCCAGCCGCGGCGGATCGCCGCGCGTAGCGTGGCGAGCCGGGTCGCCGAAGAGCTGGCCACGCCGCTGGGGGCGCTGGTCGGTTACCAGGTGCGGTTCGAAGACCAGAGCGACGCCAACACTCTGATCAAGTTGATGACCGACGGCATCCTGCTGGCCGAGACCCAGAACGACCGTTACCTGGAACGCTACGACACGATCATCGTCGACGAAGCCCACGAGCGCAGCCTGAACATCGATTTTTTGCTCGGCTACCTCAAGACCCTGCTGCCGCGTCGCCCGGACCTTAAAGTCATCATCACCTCGGCGACCATCGACCTGGAGCGTTTTTCCAAGCACTTCGATGACGCGCCGATCGTGGAAGTCTCGGGTCGCACCTTCCCGGTGGACACCTGGTATCGCCCGTTGACCCTGGAGCAGGACGAGGAGGGCAACCGCGTCGAGGATGACTTGACCGTCGACCAGGCGATCCTCGCCACCCTCGATGAAATCGCCGCCTATGAGCGTAGCGAACGCCGCAGCCCCGGTGATGTGCTGGTGTTCCTGCCGGGCGAGCGGGAGATTCGCGACGCGGCGGAAATGCTGCGCAAGGCCCAGCTCAAACACACCGAAATCCTGCCGTTGTATGCGCGGCTGTCGCCAGCCGAACAGCAGCGGATCTTCCAGTCCCACCCTGGCCGTCGCGTGGTGCTGGCGACCAACGTCGCTGAAACGTCGCTGACCGTGCCGGGCATCCGCTACGTGATTGACAGCGGCACCGCGCGCATCAGTCGCTACAGCTATCGCGCCAAGGTCCAGCGCCTGCCCATCGAAGCCATTTCCCAGGCCAGCGCCAATCAGCGCAAGGGCCGCTGCGGGCGGGTCGAGCCGGGGATCTGCGTGCGGTTGTACAGCGAGGAGGATTTCCTCGGCCGGCCGGAATTCACCGACCCCGAGATCCTGCGCACCAACCTGGCGGCGGTCATCCTGCAGATGTTGCACTTGCGCTTGGGGGAGATTACCGATTTCCCGTTCATCGAACCGCCGGACGGCAAGGCCATCACCGACGGCTTCAACTTGCTGCAAGAGCTGTCGGCGGTGGACCGCAACAGTCAGTTGACCCCGCTGGGCCGCCAGTTGGCGCGCTTGCCGGTGGACCCGCGCATGGGCCGTATGCTGCTGGAAGCGGCGAAACTGGGCAGCTTGCAGGAAGTGCTGATCGTCGCCAGCGCCATGTCGATCCAGGACCCGCGCGAGCGTCCACCGGAGCGTCAGCAGGCGGCTGACCAGGCCCACGCCCAGTGGAAAGACCCCGACTCGGACTTCGCCGGGCTGGTCAATCTGTGGCGCGGTTTCGAAGAGCAGCGCCAGGCCCTGACCGCCAGCCCGCTGCGCAACTGGTGCCGCAAGAATTTCCTCAACTACCTGCGCCTGCGCGAGTGGCGCGATTCCCATCGCCAGTTGAGCTTGATCTGTCGCGACATGCAGTTGAGCCTCAATAAAGAGCCGGCTGATTTCCCGAAACTGCACAAGGCGGTACTTTCCGGCCTGCTGAGCCAGATCGGTCAGAAAACCGAAGACGGCGACTACCTCGGTGCCCGCCAACGACGGTTCTGGGTTCACCCCTCGTCAGGCTTGGGCAAGAAGCGTCCGCAATGGCTGATGACCGCCGAACTGGTGGAAACCACCAAGCTCTACGCGCGCATGGTGGCCAAGATCGAGCCGGATTGGATCGAACCGCTGGCCGGCCACCTGATCAAGAAAAACCACTTCGAACCCCATTGGGAGAAAAAGCGCGGGCAGGTGGTGGCGTATGAGCAGATCACCCTGTTCGGGCTGATCGTGGTCGGTCGCCGGCCGGTGCATTACGGGCCGGTGGACCCGGTGGTGTCGCGGGAACTGTTCATCCGCGAGGCGCTGGTGCGCGGCGAGATCCAGTCCCGGGCCAAGTGCCTGAGTGCCAATACCCAACTGCTGGAGCAACTCGACGAACTGGAAGCCAAGGCCCGCCGTCGCGACATCCTGGCGGACGAGGAAACCCTGTTCGCCTTCTACGATGCGCGCTTGCCGGCCGAGATCCACCAGACCGCGACCTTCGACAGCTGGTACCGGATCAACAGCCAGAAAGACCCGCAACTGCTGATCATGCGCGAAGAAGACGTGCTGGCCCGCGAGGCCAGTGAAGTCACTGCCGCGTATTACCCCGACACGTTGCGCGTCGGTGAGCTGACCTTGCCGCTGAGCTACCATTTTGAACCCAACCATCCCCGCGACGGCGTGACCTTGCGCGTGCCGGCACCGCTGCTGCCGATGCTGCCGCCGGAGCGTCTGGAATGGCTGGTGCCCGGGATGATCGAAGCCAAGTGCATCGCCCTGGTGCGCAACCTGCCCAAGGCCCTGCGCAAAAACTTCGTGCCCGTGCCGGATTTCGTCAAGGCCGCGCTGCAACGCATCACCTTTGCTGAGGGTTCGTTGCCGCAATCCCTGGGCCGCGAACTGCTGCGCATGACCGGCGCGCGGGTCAGCGACGAAGCCTGGGCGGAAGCTGCGCAGCAGGTGGAAAGCCATCTGCGCATGAATCTGGAAATCGTCGATGGCCAGGGCAAGTTTCTCGGTGAAGGCCGCGACCTGGCCGAGTTGACGGCACGCTTTGCCGAAGCCAGCCAGGCCGCCTTGGCCGTGCCGCAGACGGCGAAAAGCCAGGCGCCGGTGGAAGCGAAAATCTTCGCCCCGGTGGCCGAGAAAACCCAACAGAAGATCGCCGGGCTGTCGATGACGGTGTACCCGGCGCTGGTGGAAGAGGGCGGTGTGGTCAAGGAAGGCCGCTTCCCGACCCCGGCTGAAGCCGAGTTCCAGCACCGTCGCGCCTTGCAGCGGTTGCTGATGCAGCAATTGGCAGAATCGGCCAAGTTCCTGCGCGGCAAACTGCCCGGGTTGACGGAACTTGGCCTGCTGTACCGCGAACTGGGACGCATCGACAGCCTGGTGGAAGACATCCTGCTGGTCAGTCTCGACAGTTGCGTGCTGGAAGGCGAGGCGAGCCTGCCCCGTGATGGCGCCGCGCTGGCATCCCTGGCCGAGCGCAAACGCGGCGGCTGGACCGAACATGCCGAACGCCTGGCGAAGCTGACCCTGGAGATCCTCAAACTCTGGCACGGCCTGCAAAAACGCTTCAAGGGCAAGATCGACCTGGCCCAGGCCGTGGCCCTGAACGACATCAAACAGCAACTCAGCCATCTGGTGTACCCGGGATTTGTGCGCGAAACCCCGCATCAGTGGCTCAAGGAGCTGCCACGCTACCTCAAGGCCATCGAGCAGCGCTTGGAGAAACTCGGCAGCCAGGTGCAGAAGGACCGGGTCTGGAGCGGTGAACTGTCGAACCTCTGGGTCCAGTACCAGACCCGCGCCAGCAAACACGCCCAGGAAGGCAAGCGCGACCCGCAACTGGAGCTGTACCGCTGGTGGCTGGAGGAGTACCGGGTGTCGCTGTTCGCCCAGCAACTGGGCACCAAGGTGCCGATTTCGGATAAGCGCTTGAGCAAGCAGTGGGGGCAGGTGGAGCCCTGACCCCGGCGCAAGACCTGTGGGAGCGAGCCTGCTCGCGATAGCGGTGGGTCAGTCAACATTGATGCTGGCTGATCCAGCGCTATCGCGAGCAGGCTCGCTCCCACAGGGTTTGGTTTTGTAATTCACTGAGAATGGGCCAAACGCCAGCGTTTATGGCAAACTTCGCGCCTATAAATGCCGGTCCCGTGGTTTTTAGCGTCGATGATCACGGGCGGATCGGAATAAAGCGCTGCCAGGTCTGCTTCCCCTGGATGGGAAAAGACCCCTTGTGTGTTGGTACGTCGGTGCCAACGCTTTCTGCCTGAACAGATCAGAGACACGACCATGCATAACGTCGTCATCAGCGGCACCGGCCTGTACACCCCGGCCAACAGCATCTCCAATGAAGAGCTGGTGCAGTCTTTCAATACCTACGTCGCGCAATTCAACGCCGACAATGCCCAAGCCATCGAGCGGGGAGAAGTCGAGGCGTTGACCGAATCCAGCGCGGCGTTCATCGAAAAAGCTTCTGGCATCAAGAGCCGCTTTGTCATGGACAAGGATGGCATCCTCGACCCGCAACGCATGACCCCGCGCCTGCCCGAGCGCTCCAACGACGAGTGGTCGGTGCTGTGTGAAATGGCCGTCGGTGCCGCGAAACAGGCCCTGGAACGCGCCGGCCGCACCGCCGCCGACATCGATGGCGTGATCGTCGCCTGTTCCAACCTGCAGCGTCCGTACCCGGCCATCGCCATTGAAGTCCAGGAAGCGCTGGGCATCGAAGGCTTTGGTTATGACATCAACGTGGCCTGTTCCTCGGCGACGTTCGGCATCCAGGCCGCGGCCAACAGCGTACAACTGGGCCAGGCCCGGGCGATCCTGATGGTCAACCCTGAGGTGTGCACCGGCCACCTGAATTTCCGCGACCGCGACAGCCACTTCATCTTCGGCGACGCGGCCACCGCGGTGATCATCGAACGGGCGGACCTGGCGACCTCGCCGTATCAGTTCGACGTGGTCAGCACCAAGCTGCTCACCAAATTCTCCAACAACATCCGCAACAACTTCGGCTTCCTCAACCGCGCCGGGGAAGAGGGGATCGGCAGCCGTGACAAGTTGTTTGTCCAGGAAGGTCGTAAAGTCTTCCGCGATGTCTGCCCGATGGTGGCCGAACTGATTGGCGTGCACCTGGAAGAAAATCAGCTGAGCGTCGGTGAAGTGAAGCGTTTCTGGCTGCACCAGGCCAACCTGAGCATGAACCACCTGATCGTGCGCAAGCTGCTGGGTCGCGAAGCCACCGAAGAAGAAGCGCCGGTGATCCTCGACCGCTACGCCAACACCAGCTCGGCGGGTTCGGTGATTGCGTTCCACTCCTACCAGGATGATTTGCCCAGCGGTTCGGTCGCCGTACTCAGCTCGTTCGGCGCCGGCTATTCGATTGGCAGCGTGATTCTGCGTAAGCATTGATCCTCTGGCGGCGACGAATTTTTTGTGGAAGCAAGGTCATGTGGGAGCAAAGCTTGCTCACGAAACAGGCAGCGCGGTTTATGAAGGACCGCATCGCGGGCAAGCCTTGCTCCCACATCAGCCCCCTCGCCACAGCCGCGATCTATTCAGCAATGGGCGTTGAATGACCGTCACCGACGACACACAACTGCTCCAACGCCTCCTGGCCGGTGAGCAGCAGGCCTTCAAAGAGCTGGTCAGCACCTACCAGAGCCCGATGCGCGCCGTGGCCTACGCCATCGTGGGCAGTCGGCATGCCGATGAAGTGGTGCAGGACGCCTGGTTGTCAGTGGTGCGCAACCTCAATGGCTTCCAGGGCCGCTCCAGTCTCAAGACCTGGCTGCTGACCATCACCGCCAACGCCGCCAAGGGCCGCTACAAGCAGAACCGTCGGGAGGTGTTGCTCGATGATCTGGCGTCGCCCCACGGCACCCTGGGCGATGATCGTTTCGCCGCGGATGGCCATTGGCTGCTAGCACCGTTCGCCTGGCATCAGGACACACCGGAGGCGCTGCTCACGATGAGTGAGCTGCGCGAATGCCTCGAGCACACGCTGCTCAGTCTGTCGCAACTGCAAAGCAGTGTCTTGACCCTGCGCGAACGTCAGGGCCTGGAACTGGAAGACATCTGTAATCTTCTGGACATCTCGCTCTCCAACGTACGTGTGCTGTTGCATCGGGCACGGCTGAAGGTCTTTGCGACCGTAGAACATTTCGAGGAAACCGGCGAATGCTGACCTGCAAGGAACAAGTGGCGCGCTCCAGCGATTTTCTCGACGGCCAACTGAGTTTTCGTGAGCGCCTGATGATGCGCCATCATCTGATGTTCTGTGCCACGTGCCGGCGTTTCATTCGCCAGATGCGCCTGATGCAGGCCACGCTCAGAAAGCTGCCTGAATCGCCGGTTCCCAATCTGGATCAGTTGGCTGAAAAACTCGCGGCCGAGCGCCGTAAAAATATTCGCTGAGTCCCAGACACCCCTACGCCCCTGTGGGAGCGAGCCTGCTCGCGATGGCATTGTTTCATTCGACATCAATGCCGGCTGATTGACCGCTATCTCGAGCAGGCTCGCTCCCACTGGTATTGGTGCAGCAGTTATTCCCTTTCGAAGTAAAAAGTTCCCCTGTCATAAAATCTTTATCTGACAGCAACTGCGCTGACACAACCCATCGCCAAGATCCCCTCCAACACCAGCGGGCTCAGTTCCGCGTGTTTTCTAACGGCATAGACTACCAACAGGGGAATTCTTCGATGATCCGTAAGCACTTCGCAGGTGTTGCCGCCAGCGCACTGGCAATGGCAGTAACCGCCCAGGCTTTCGCCGGCACCGTCACCACCGATGGCGCCGATATCGTGGTCAAAACCAAGGGCGGCCTTGAGGTCGCTACCACCGACAAAGAGTTCAGCTTCAAGCTTGGCGGTCGTTTGCAGGCTGACTACAGCCAGTTCGACGGTCTCTACACCGATAATGGCAATTCGGCCGACGCCGCTTACTTTCGTCGCGCTTTCCTGGAACTGTCCGGCGTGCTGTACACGGACTGGGCCTACACCATCAGCTACGACTTCTCGCATAACGCCGGCAGTTCAGACGACGGTTACTTTGACGAAGCGTCCATGGCCTACAACGGCTTCAAGCCGGTCTCGATCAAATTCGGTCGTTTCGACCCGGATTTCGGCCTGGAAAAAGCCACCAGTTCCAAGTGGGTGACCGCGCCGGAGCGTAACGCTGCTTACGATCTGATCGACTGGGCCAACGGCCACCAGAACGGTCTGGGTCTGCAAGCGTCCAGCACCTTCGCCGATTCGTTCTATGCCTCCGCTGGCGTATTCGCCAAGGACAACAACGACACCGACGGCGACAGCGTCAAGCAGGTCAACGGTCGCTTCGTATTCGCGCCGATGCACGACTCCGGCAACGTTCTGCACTTCGGTGTGAACGTCGCCTCCCGTGACGTCTCCGACACCGTATTCGATGCACGTTATCGTTCCCGCCTGGGCATGCGTGGCGTCGAAACGCTGGGTGGCAACGATGCCGGCCCTAACGGCAACCGTCCGTTGCTGGGTGGCGCGAACAACTCGCCGGCCGGTTCGTACGACACCGACACGGCGTTCGGCCTGGAAGCCGCTTTCGCCATGGGTCCTGCGTCGATCCAGGGTGAGTACATCTCGCGTAAAACCAAGGCTGACAGCGATGCCTTCGAAGACATCAAAGGCCACGGCTTCTACGTCCAGGGTGCCTATACCATCACTGGCGAGTCCCGTGGCTATAAAGTCGGCAAGTTTGACGCGATCAAACCCCAGAACAAATCCATCGGCGCCTGGGAAGTGTTCTATCGCTACGACAGCATGACCGTCGAAGACGACAACATCACCACTGCCTCCGCGACCCGTGACGTGGGCGATGCCGAAGCCAAGGTGCACAACCTGGGTGTGAACTGGTACGCCAACGAAGCGGTGAAAATCTCCGCTGCCTACGTCAAGGCCAAGGCCGACAACGTGACCAATGCCAACGGCGACGACGATGGTGACGGTTTTGTCATGCGCGCCCAGTACGTGTTCTAAGTCGTGCTGATTTGATTCAACGCTTCATGTTTCATCCGTTATAGCTCCTTTGAACCCCGCCTCTGGCGGGGTTTTTTTTTACGTCCGTCCGCTCAGGATCGGCGATACTCGCCCCATCCGCATTCTGGATATCGGGGAGCCGCATGCCGCTACACGTTCTGGACAGCCTGTCCGCCATCGCGCCGCAAGAGTGGGACGCGCTGGTGCCCGTCAATCAACTTTTCCTGCGCCACGCTTTCCTCACGGCCCTGCAAGACAGTGGCAGCCTGGGCCCGCAATCAGGCTGGCAGGCCGAGCATCTGCTGCATATTGAAGACGGTCGTTTGCTGGCGGCTCTGCCCAGTTATCGCAAGTGGCATTCCTACGGCGAATACGTGTTCGATCACGCCTGGGCCGACGCCTGCGCCCGGGCCGGGATCGACTATTACCCCAAGCTGTTGACGGCGGTGCCGTTCAGCCCGGTCAGTGGCCCGCGGCTGCTGGCGGCAAGTGGGGAAGACGGGTTGGAGTTGCTTGCCAGCCTGCCGGGTTATCTGGAAATCGAATCGCTCTCCAGTGCCCACATCAACTTCACCGATGCCTTCACCGACGCAGCGTTGGCCGGGCAGGAGGGCTGGCTGCAGCGGATTGGTTGCCAGTACCACTGGCGCAATCGCGGGTATCGGGACTTCCAGGATTTTCTCGACGCGCTCAGTTCCCGCAAACGCAAGCAGATGCGCAAGGAACGTGAGCAAGTGGCGGGGCAGGGCATCGAGTTCCAATGGCTGGAAGGTCATCAACTGGACCAGGCCCAATGGGATTTTGTCTACGCCTGTTACGCCAATACTTACGCGGTGCGTCGGCAAGCGCCGTACCTGACCCGGACGTTTTTCAGTCTGCTGGCCGAGCGCATGCCCGAGGCCATTCGCGTGGTATTGGCCAAACAAGGTTCACGGCCGGTGGCGATGGCGTTCAGCCTGGTGGGCGGTGACAGTTTTTATGGGCGTTACTGGGGTTGCCTGGCGGAATTCGACCGTTTGCACTTCGAGACCTGTTTTTATCAGGGCATGGATTACGCCATTGCCCACGGCTTGCAGCGTTTCGATGCCGGTGCCCAGGGCGAGCACAAACTGATTCGTGGTTTCGAGCCGGTGATCACCCGTTCCTGGCACTACTTGCGCCATCCTGGCCTGAAGGCGGCGGTTGCAGACTTTCTGGTCCGGGAGCAGGAGGGCGTGTTGGCGTATGCCGAAGAGGCGAAGACCGCACTGCCTTATCGGCAATGCTGATCTTCGCCGGCGTGACTCAGCTGTTTTCCTTGCCCAGCCAGCGGTAAGCAACACCGCCGACGATGGCGCCCAGCAGCGGTGCCACCCAGAACAGCCACAATTGTTCGATGGCCCAACCGCCGACGATCAGTGCCGGACCGGTACTGCGGGCCGGGTTGACGGAGGTGTTGGTGACCGGAATCGAGATCAGGTGGATGAGCGTCAGGGCCAGGCCGATGGCAATCGGTGCCAGGCCGGCTGGCGCACGTTTGTCGGTGGCGCCGAGGATGATCAGGATGAACATTGCCGTCATGACCAGCTCAGTCACAAAGCCGGCCACCATGGAGTACTGACCGGGCGAATGTTCGCCGTAACCGTTCGCTGCCAGGCCGGAAGCGGCCAGGTCGAAGCCTTCCTTGCCGCTGGCGATGAAGTAGATCAATGCGGCGGCGAGCACCCCACCAATGACCTGGGCAATGATGTAGGCAGGCAGTTCCTTGGCCGGAAACCGCCCGCCCACGTACAAGCCCACCGAGACGGCCGGGTTCAGGTGGCAACCTGAGATATGGCCGATGGCGAACGCCATGGTCAACACCGTCAGGCCGAATGCCAGGGCAACACCCAGCACGCCAATCCCGGAAGCGGCCAATACAGCGCTGCCACAGCCGCCCAACACCAGCCAGAACGTACCCAACAACTCAGTCGTTGAACGTTTGAGTAAAGACATAAGCATCCTTGATAAAACAGTCGTGATAATCGGTTATGCATCCAGCAGAATTACGACAGGTTCATCTCCAGAACCTGGGCTGAGTACAGCAAATTTTTGCGACAAATCCAGCGGCATTAAAAAACCGCCAGAGTCATGGACTGTGGCGGTTTCGTCCTTGGACGGTGGGGAGTATGTGGTTGCGGTGTGGGCTAAATGGATCCTGGACAGAATTTTTCAGAATGGCGCTCGGGCGCTGGGCTGTGGGAGCAAAGCTTGCTCGCGAGGCAGGCGCCTCGGGCCATCCGGGAGACCGCGTCATCTTCATCGCGGGCAAGCCTTGCTCCCACACGACTCCCACGCCTCCTGTCTGTAGAAGCCAACCCGGTTCAGTCGATGCCCACAAACCCACCCGTCTGATGCTGCCACAGCCGCGCATACAACCCGCCATGGGCCAGCAGTTCGGCATGGCTGCCGGTCTCGGCGATGCGGCCGTTTTCCAGCACCACCAGCCGGTCCATTCGCGCGATGGTGGAGAGGCGGTGGGCGATGGCGATCACGGTCTTGCCTTGCATCAGGGTCTCGAGGCTTTCCTGGATCGCCGCTTCGACTTCCGAGTCCAGTGCTGACGTCGCTTCGTCCATGATCAGGATCGGCGCATCCTTGAGCAGCACCCGTGCGATGGCAATACGTTGACGCTGGCCGCCGGACAGCTTCACCCCGCGTTCACCCACATGGGCATCGAAACCGCTGCGGCCTTCAGCGTCCGACAGCAGCGGGATGAACTCATCGGCCCGGGCCTTGTGCACCGCCGCCCAGAGTTGCGCATCGGTGGCGTCGGGTTTGCCGTAGAGCAGGTTGTCGCGAATGGAACGGTGCAGCAGCGACGTGTCCTGGGTGATCATGCCGATGCGCTCGCGCAGGCTTTCCTGGCCCACTTCTGCGATGTCCTGCCCATCGATCAGAATGCGCCCGCCCTGCACGTCATACAGACGCAGCAGCAGGTTGACCAGCGTGGATTTGCCCGCACCGGACGGGCCGATCAGGCCGATCTTTTCCCCCGGCTTGATCACCAGGTTGAGGTCGCCGATCACCCCGCTTTTCTTGCCATAGTGGAAATCCACATGCTCGAAGCGCACTTCGCCACGGGCCACCGCCAAAGGCTTGGCCTGGTCGCGGTCGGTAACGCTGACGGGCTGGGCGATGGTCTGCAAACCGTCCTGGACCATGCCAATGTTTTCGAAGATGCCATTGACCACCCACATGATCCAGCCGGACATGTTGACGATACGGATCACCAACCCGGTCGCCAGGGCAATCGCGCCCACGCTGATCAGCGACTGGGTCCAGAGCCACAGGGCCAGCGCCGTGGTGCCGACGATCAGCAGCCCGTTCATGCTGGTGATGACCACATCCATGCTGGTGACCACGCGGCCGGCCAATTGGGCTTTCTCGGTCTGCTCCTGGATGGCTTCGCGGGCGTATTGCTGTTCGAAGTTGGTGTGGGCGAACAGCTTCAGCGTGGTGATGTTGGTGTAGCCGTCGACGATCCGGCCCATGAGTTTGGAGCGGGCATCGGACGATACGACGGAGCGCTCCTTGACCCGCGGCACGAAGTAGCAGAGTGCACCGATGTAGGCGGCGATCCAGATCAGCAGCGGGATCATCAGGCGCCAGTCGGCTTCGGCAAACAGCACCAGTGAGCTGATGGCGTAGATCAGCACGTGCCACAGCGCGTCCACGGCCTGCACCGCTGAGTCGCGCAAGGAGTTGCCGGTCTGCATGATGCGCTGGGCGATGCGTCCGGCGAAGTCGTTCTGGAAAAAGTTCAGGCTCTGCTTGAGCACGTAGCTATGGTTTTGCCAGCGGATCAGGCTGGTCATGCCGGGGCTCAAGGTCTGGTGCACCAGCAGGTCATGCAAGGCCACGAAGATCGGCCGGAAAACCAGCGCCACCACCGCCATCCACGCCAGCTCCAGGCCGTGGAGCTTGAAGAAGTCCACGTTCGGCGTGCCCTGGGTCAGGTCGATGATGCGGCTCAGGTAGCTGAACAGCGCCACCTCGATCAGTGCGCCGATCAGGCCCACCACCAGCAGCACGGCGAAGCTGGGCCAGACTTGTTTCAGATAATAGGTGTAGAAGGGCAGGACGCGGTTCGGTGGTGCCGAGGTAGGGGCGTCGCGGAAAATGTCGATCAGTGTTTCGAAACGGCGATAAACCATGGGTACATAGCCCGGGCCGGGCTCTCCTTTTTTCCTGTGAGCGGCGCGGGATCGCCGCCGCCGCTCAGGCTTGCCCTGTGCTGTTTAGTCGATGCGCTTGGCCGACTTGATGATCACAGGATCGATCGGCACGTTTTGCATGCCTTGTTTGGTGGTGGTCTGGGAGTTGACGATGATGTCCACCACGTCCATGCCCTTGACCACTTTGGCGAACACTGCGTAACCGGCGTCACGGCCCGGGTCGAGGAACGCATTGTCGGCCACGTTGATGAAGAACTGGCTGGTGGCCGAGTTCGGGTTGGAAGTACGCGCCATCGACAAGGTGCCACGAACGTTATGCAGGCCATTGCTGGCTTCGTTCTTGATCGGTGCCTTGGTGTCTTTCTGTTGCATCTGTTGGGTGAAACCGCCGCCCTGGGCCATGAAGCCCGGGATCACGCGGTGGAAAATCGTGTTGTTGTAGAAGCCGCTGTCCACGTACTCAAGGAAGTTCTTGGTACTGATCGGCGCCTTGACCGGATCCAGCTCGATTTCGATCTGACCGTTGGTGGTGTCCAGCAATACGTGGGGCGCCGTGGTCGGCTGCGCGGCCATCAGGTTGGCGGCAAACAGGACGGAGCCGGCGGCGAGGGCGATTTTTTTCAGCATGGGTTCAGTGATCCTGAGTAGTTGAGTCGATTGCGGTCAAAAATTCGAGCAGGGTTTGGTTGAAGCGCTCGGGTTGATCCAGCGGGGTCGCGTGCCGTGAGTCGGCAATGACCACCAGCCGGGCATCGGGCAGCAGTTTCACATAGGCCTCTTTCAAGGCCACGGGGGTGTAGTCGTGGTCGGCGCAAATGACGAGGGTTGGACAGGCCACCTGCGACAGTCGTTCCTGAACCCCCCAACCCACAATGGCATCGAAGCTGGCGAGATAAGCACGTTTGTCGTTTTTTGCCCAGCGCCGGGCCATTTCCAGGCGTAACTCGGTCTGTTGCGGTTTGGGGAACAACTTGGCGCCCAGGGCCTTGCCAATGGTTTCAAGGCTCAGAAGGCGCATCAGGCTCCAGCGCTTGAACCATTGCCAGCAGTCATCAGGCGTGCGGACTTTGACTTGCGGCGCGCTGTTGACGATGCACAGGCTCTTGACCCGCCCTGGCTCATCCACGGCCAGTTGAAAACAAATCATGCCGCCCATGGACCAGCCCACCAGATGCACCGGGCCCAGGTCCAGGTGTTCGAACAGGGCGATCAGGTCGGCGCTGAAACCTTCGATGCTGTAAGGCCCGCGAGGTTTGTCGGAGCGTCCATGGCCGCGCACGTCCACTACGATCAAACGGTAGTGGGCGGACAATACCGGGATCTGTTTTTCCCAGTCGCGGGTGCTCGAGCCCAGCCCGTGGACCAGGATCAAGGGCGCGCCGTGGCCATATTCCTCGTAGTGCAAGTTGCAATCTTCGTGGGCGAAATAGGCCATTGGCAAAATCCTTGTCAGGCTTGTTCAGGGGCGGCGAACGGCGCATCCAGCGGCGCGGTGTCGAAGGTGCGCAGCAGTTCGATGAGGATTTGCGTGGCCGGACCCAAGGGTTTTTCCTTGTTGGAAAAAAGATAGAAGGTGGAGTTACGGCTGCCGCCTTGTTCCAAGGGTAGACGCTTGAGCAAGCCCTCCTTGAGTTCCCGCTCGATCATGTGCCGTGGCAGCCAGGCGAAGCCCAGGCCGCTGCCGACGAACGTCGCGGCGGTGGCCAGGCTACCGACGGTCCAGCGTTGCTCGGCCCCCAGCCACCCGACGTCGCGGGGTTGCTGGCGACCGGAGTCGCGAATCACCACCTGCAATTGGCTTTCCAGGTCCTGGAAGTTCAGTTCGCGGTTGAGGCGATGCAGGGCGTGTTCGGGATGGGCCACCGCGACGAATTCAACATCGCTCAGTTCGGCGCCCAGGTAACCGGGAATGCTGAAGCCGCTGATGGCTAGGTCCGCCACGCCTTCGAGCAGCACTTCCTCGACACCCGATAGCACTTCTTCGCGCAGGCGCACGCGACAGCCACGGCTTTGCGGCATGAACGCGGTCAAGGCACGTACGAGGCGGGCGTTGGGATAGGCGGCATCGACCACCAGCCGCACTTCCGCTTCCCAGCCTTGCTCCATGTGATGGGCCAGGTCTTCCAGTTGGCTGGCCTGTTTCACCAATTGACGGGAACGACGCAGCAATACGCCGCCGGCTTCGGTCAACACGGCCTTGCGCCCATCGATACGCAGCAACGGCACGCCGAGCTGGTCCTGCATGCGGGCCACGGTGTAACTCACCGACGACTGGGAGCGGTGCAGCACCTCGGCGGCCTGGGCGAAGCCGCCGTGGTCGACCACCGCTTGCAAGGTTCGCCATTGATCCAGGGTCACGCGGGGCGCTTTCATATTGAGCTCCTCTTGTCCTAAGCTGGCGGTCCCTTGGTGGAGACTGCCTAATGAAAAAAATCTGTTGTGTGGTGCTGGCCCTGTTGCCGCTGACTGCGTTCGCGTACCCGATCGATGTGGAAAAACACCTCAACGGCCTGAGCATCGACTACACCGCCTATGACACCGACGCCGACATCGGCTCCATTCAGGTCAACAACTACGGCGGCACCGACGCGGCCTGCACTGTGGTGTTTCGCAACGGCCCTGAAGCGCCACGTACCCGCAAGATCGAAGTCGCCGCCGGCAAGTTCAAGAACGCCACCGCCAAGTTCAACCGCAACATCATCAAGCTGCGCATCACACTGACCTGCCAGCCGAAATAAGTCGGTGACACAGGAGCGAGCCAATCCTTGCTCCGCTTATAAACGAATTTATCGATGTTTTGCAGCAACTATTTGCGCTTTTTGATCGATGTAACCATGTTTAAGCTTCACTCCATCGACTGACAACATTCTCCGATGGAGGCTACATCCCATGTCCCGCGTTCTGATCATCGAAAGCAGTGCCCGCCAGCAAGACTCGGTGTCCCGTCAACTGACCCAGACCTTCATCAACCAATGGAAAGCTGCGCACCCGGCCGATGAAATCAGTGTTCGTGACCTGGCCATCCATCCGGTACCGCACCTGGACGCCAATCTGCTCGGGGGCTGGATGAAGCCCGTCGAGCAGCGCAACGACATCGAAAACGCTTCCCTGGAACGCTCCAACCAGTTGACCGATGAGTTGCTGGCCGCTGACGTGCTGGTGATGGCCGCGCCGATGTACAACTTCGCCATCCCGAGTACCTTGAAAGCCTGGCTGGACCACGTACTGCGTGCCGGTGTGACCTTCAAGTACACCCCCACCGGTCCCCAGGGCCTGCTGACCGGCAAACGTGCCTTCGTCCTGACCGCTCGCGGCGGCATTCATGCCGGCGCCAGCTCCGACCATCAGGAACCCTACCTGCGTCAGGTCATGGCCTTCATCGGCATCCACGACGTGACCTTCATCCATGCCGAGGGCATGAACCTGGGCGGTGATTTCCAGGAGAAGGGCTTGAATCAGGCCAACGCCAAGTTGTCCCAGGTCGCCTGATCCGTTAATCCTCAGGTAATCGCCAGGTGGTCTAGTGGCCTGGCGCTCCCTTCAAGCTGTTTTGCGCATCGAACCTCCCTTAGCACTTGTTGCTCCTGAGTGCAGTCGCCCGATTGAACGCTTTAGCGAGATCGGGCTTTTTTTTGCCTGCAATTCCAGGCCAGCCTCACAACCCTGTGGGAGCAAGCCTGCTCGCGATTGCAGTGTGACTGTGTAAGAGAAATCACCTGACACTCCACCATCGCGAGCAGGCTCGCTCCCACAGGGTTCAGTGCCTGGGCTGGCTACTGCAGTTAGCGACAACCGGCAAAAACCGCTATCTTCGCCGCCATCCGAAACGAGGGGCGTATGGGCTATCTACTTTTTGTCACGCTGATTCAGGCGTTTTCCTTCAGTCTGATTGGCGAATACCTGGCCGGGCATGTCGACAGTTACTTCGCGGTGCTGGTGCGGGTTGTGCTGGCGGGGCTGGTGTTCATTCCGCTGACCCGCTGGCGTCAGGTGGAACCGTCGTTCATGCGCGGCATGCTGTTGATCGGCGCCTTGCAGTTCGGCGTGACCTACGTGTGCCTGTACTTGAGCTTTCGTGTGCTGACGGTGCCCGAGGTCCTGCTTTTCACCATCCTGACGCCGCTGCACGTGACCCTGATCGAAGACGCGCTCAATCGTCGCTTCAATCCCTGGGCCTTGATCGCGGCGCTGGTGGCGGTGGCTGGCGCGGCGGTGATTCGTTACGACCGGATCAACCCGGATTTCTTCATGGGCTTTTTGCTGCTGCAACTGGCCAACTTCACCTATGCGGCCGGGCAGGTGCTGTACAAACATCTCGTCGCTCGCCATCCCAGCGACCTGCCGCACTACCGGCGTTTCGGCTACTTCTACCTCGGCGCACTGGCGGTGGCGTTGCCGGCCTTCCTGATGTTCGGCAAGGCGGATTTCTGGCCAGAAGCACCGCTGCAATGGGGCGTACTGATATTCCTCGGCCTGGTCTCCACCGCTTTGGGGCTTTACTGGTGGAACAAAGGCGCGTGCATGGTCAACGGCGGCACGCTGGCGGTGATGAACAACCTGCATGTGCCGGTGGGGTTGCTGGTCAACCTGCTGATCTGGAACCAGCACGAAGAACTGGGGCGGTTGCTGCTGGGCGGGTCGGTGATATTGGCGGCGGTGTGGATCAGTCGGTTGGGTATAAAACCGGCGCCTGGCGTAAACTCCGCGGCGTGATCGTCAGCGGCATCGGCGCGAGCGGTAATGCCTACGCAACAGAAACAGAGGGAGCTGCGAAGTGGACAAGGTTGATGAGCTGATTATTGCGGCCTTGAAGGATGATTCCAGAGTTAGCCTGGCGCAGCTTGCCAGGCAAGTGCACAAGTCCCGTACGGCGGTAGAGTCGCGTGTTCAAAAACTGATTGAAAAGGGTGTGATCCTGGGCTTCACCATCAACGTCGCGCAGGACGAAGAAGCCCAACAGTCGGCGTTTCTGATGCTGCGACTTGACGGCAACAGTTGCCATCTGGTGTTTCCGAAGATCTATCACTACCGCGAAGTGATTCACGCCTATTCGCTGTTTGGCGATGTGGACATGATGCTCGAAGTCAAATACAAAAACTTTGAGGCGCTGATGGTGCTCAAGGACAGTTTCCTGAAGATTGAGCATGTCAATGAAGTGGTGGTTAACCCGGTCCTCAAGGCCTGGCGCTGAGGAGGATTGAGCAGTGGCTGGCAGGCTGCTCAATCCTTGTTCATGCCTCAGCGGGGTTACCGGTCGACCACCGTCTCAAGGAAGTAATGATTCAGGCTCGGCATTTTCTGACGAAGCATGTCTATCAACTCTTCAATGATTGACCGATTGAACGCCCTAGGCGTCTCGTCGTGCCCCAGTACGACAACCAGCAGATTCGACGAATCCTGGGTCAGACGAAAATCATGGGCATCGGCGTCTACCTTGCCAATGCTTGCCAAGGGGACATCACCGCAGCTATAGACGAGATCGCCGGTGGGTATGGTGATGTCTTTCTTGGCAAACAGCGGTCGGAAGTTCCTGGGTTGTTCCGAACGGAATACATGAATGTCTTCCTGGTGATGGTAGGTGTGCACGCCGATACTGACGCCGTGGCGAATCGCAACGGCGTTATAGGCGTCGACAATATTGTTGATGGGCTGGGCGCCTTTGGAGATGAATCGCCTGAGCAGTTTCTCATTGGCGCTGACGGTATTTTCATAGCCGAGCTTTTTGAGCTGTCTGGAAAACCCTTCATACACACTGTTCGAGATGAGGCTGTTCAAGTGGGAAGCAACGTGATTCAGGTTGCTTTGCAGCACGCCCATGAAACTTTGGTCATCGGAAACGGTAACGTTGCTGATCACCGCCGCGCAGGCATTGTTGATGCCCAGGTCACTGGCGGATTTCTGGATGATTAAACGGGGCTTCATCACATTAACACCATAGTTTATTGCGTATGCTTTCGGTGCTGGCATCCAGTTGGTTGACCTCAGGATGATGGAGCCAGAACAAGCCGGGGCAGGTGGCAAAGTCGATCGTTACCGGTGTGGTATCGCCGGGGCTGATGAAATATTTGTGGCCGCAATAGGCAACATCCTGGGCAACACTGTGCAGCACCGTCGAAGAAGGTGTGTTGAAGGTGCGCTTTTCGTGGGAGCAGAAGAAACCGATTCTTCCCCGGCTGATTTGGCTGACTTCTTCGGCCGGGGTCGGCGAGCGTCCCAGGTAGCAGTCAACGGACAACGAAAGCAAATCAGGCTGGTAGACCTGCTGAAAGAGTTGCGGCGCAATCCCTCCGTGCAGGCGACCTCCCGCCTCAATCATCACTGGGCCTGCATCGGACCAGATGATATCCATGTGGATGGGGCCAATCCTGATGCTCAATGCGGCGGCTGCCTGGCGCGCGTAGTCGATCAGTGGTTGCACATCGGGTGAGCGGGGATCGAGGGTGTCCAGGCTTTCATAGACAAACCGGCTGCCGTTTTTATTGACCTTGGTGTACTTGCACACGGAAGCCACGACGAACGTGCCCTCGAACGCGACCATATCGACCACGTACTCCGGCCCCGATATGAACGGCTGGACGATGAAGCCAAGGTTGATCTCACCCAAGTCATTTTTTTTATTCCATGCCGCGCCATCCAGTGCAGCCTGTACCGCTTCCTTACCTTCGGCGAACACAACACCTTCGGTAGCCGCTGAGTTCAAAGGCTTGATCACGTATTTGAGGGTCGGGTCCAGTGTGGCCACAAAATCCGCAATGTGCGTGGGTGAACTCAAGATGTCTGAAGGAATGTGGCGTAAACCGTGTTCCTTCAGCGCTTGCTGCATGGCGAACTTGTTGCGACGAAGGTCGCTGGTTGCGCGACTGTTACCCGTGAGGCCGAGGGCTTCTGTCAGGTAGTCCGTGAGATAGATCGCTGTTTCGCACCCAGCGATGACTGCCGTCACGGACAGGGTCTTTAAAGCCTCCAGCGGTTTATCGTCCCAGTAGTAAATCGCCTCGAAGTTTTCCTTCACCAAGTCACTGGTGAAGTGCAGGGGCAACTCGCCGGTGGAAATAACAGCAACACAACGTACGCCTTGGGCATTGAGCACTGGCGCGTAGAGCTTGCCGGTGGAGAAAGGATCAACAATCAGTACGGTTTTCAAATCATCCACTCCTATTCAGCGGTGACCGCGGGCGAGACGCCGGGGCTGAGATTCCAGACCAGCACGGCACATCCCAACAGTGCGGCCGACGCGATCATCAGAAGGCGCGCGCCTTCGATTCCCAAAAAGCCTGATGTGGTGAAGAACGTCAGGATCATGGGCGCCGAGCCGCTGACCAGCAGGTAGTAAAGCGAGCTCTTGGCTGCGATGACATCGGCAATCCGCGCATTGGGCGCAGACTCGATCAGCGTTTTACGCAGCTGGATCCTCAGGCTGTTGATGCAAAAACCCAGCAGGAACGCTGCGGCCATCATCACGTAGAGGTTCTGGAAATAGACGATCGCGACATCGGCCAGGACCACCATCAACATGGCGCTGTAACTGTTGAGCTTGATCCGTGGCAACACGGCGGCGCTGAAAGCACCCAGGCCGGCCAAGCCACTGGCGACACCAAACAAGGTGGCGTTCCACTCATTGAGCTTCTGGAAGACGATGGGCACCAGGCTGTTGAACGCGCCGATGTGGAAGCCGATCATGCTCAGGACGATGATCAGGATGTAAAGATTGGCTGGCAGATGCCGGGCGAGAATTGCACTGGTGTCAGGCGCCTGTACCGGATCGTCGGATGTCGGGGTTGCGGCTACCAGCAACGTTGCTCCCAACGACACGATAGCCGCCAGGCTGATGATCTGCAGGGTCTGATTGACCGAGAAGATATCCACGATCACCCCCCCGAGCAGCGCGCCGCCGAAGGCACCTATCTGGATGGAGGTTTGCATCAGGCGTGCAGACGTGTCGCTGTTGGTCAGGCCCGCCAGCACCAGCTTGGTGTTTTTTGACTCCAGGGTACTGATGGTGAAGTAGTCGGTAACCCCCACCACGAACGCGATACTTAAAAAGCCGATTGGCAGCAGCGCGGCGTCGGTAAGGGACAATCCCAGAATGGCTCCAAATGCCGTGAGTCGAATGTAGAGCAATCGACGCATGCTCAGTTCGACGGTAAAAAACTTACCGATGAACTGTTCGCACAGATAAGGCACCACTGTCGCCACACACAAGGTCGCACCCACCAGGAATGTCGACCCGGTGGTTTCCAGGCCGAACCAGACCATGGCGATGACGATCGCCATATCCAGGCCGGTGAAGAGGGTAACGATCGAGTAGAACGCTCCCAGGGTTGATTTATTAGTCATACGCTTTACTCAGTCATGGCGAGAAAGTTTGAACAGCGGCACGCACCGGTTGTTATCGCTGACCACGGTGCTGATTACGTTCCGCACACGCACCGTTGGCAGGGATTTCTTTTCCAGGTTGCAAAGTTTGTAAGCGTTGTCGTGCCAAGGGCAGATCACGCTTTGCCCGTCCTGCGTGACTTCGCCCATGTGCAACGGACCGCCTCGATGGGGGCAACTGGTGGGCAACAGCTGTGTGGAATGAGGATGGCGCTTGAGAAAATAGGTTTTCTCGTCCACAGCGACGTAATTGACGTGGGTCAGATTCAGGCTGATGGCTTTCATGGGCTGGGTTACTCAGATTGCCGTAACGGTGTAGGTGCAGGTTTTGCTGGTGACGCAAGTGCCATGAATCATCCCCTTGGGAATCACGACGCCCTCGCCAGCCTTCAGTCGGACTGACAATTCAGGACTCAGGACAAAGTCCAGCTCGCCTGACTCGACCCAGAACAACTCGTCGTTGGAATGGGTGTGCAGCACCGAGAGTTCGTTTTCCGACTCGGTGATGCGCATGTCCACGTTGCGTTGGCCATGAAGTTCTGCCGCGCGGGCGCGATGTTCATCCAGTTCGTCGTGCCACTTGATGTGGGCATAGAGCTCTTCGTCGGCGATATCCTGGAGCAATTTGAATTCTTCGAAGCCGCGGATAAGGTCCGGAATGATCTTGTTGCCGAACTGTTCGATCATCGGGATGATCAGGCGCTTCAGGGCCATGCGTCCGTGATGAACGTCGATGTGGGAATGTTCATCGAAGTATTCGGTGGACACGGTGTTGTTGAAGATGGTCCGGATCGCGCGCGACTGATGTTTGGTCGTTAAGGCCAATGTCGCTTCGGTGTAATACATGGCACCGATGTAACGGAACAACTCGCCATGGTTGGCTGAAACGTAATGGAAGTAGTTGGTCAGCGACAGCGAGCTGGCGGTATAGAACTGCCAGTAGTGATGGACGCGATGCGACATGCTCATTTCCTTAAGCATATTTTCTAAAAAAATGGTGTCATTTTTTTCCACGCCATAACCGTACTCGTCGATCAGGATCTTGAATAATCTGGTGGTGTCCACATTGCAGTTGCCCAACACTTTGCGCGCCATGACTGATGCTTTACTGAGATAGCCACTCGCGCACTGAGTCATGAAAAACTTGGCCGCCCGTTGTGGATCACGGCTGTGTGTGAGGACTTCGAAGAGCTTGGGTTCGGATTGTGCTACGTCTTCCAACACTTTATCGGTATGCGCCAGGAACGATTCGAGTTCCCAAGGGCCGTTGATATGGACCTCTTCCTTGAGCCAGCCGTAGACATAGTTCTCCAGCACGGGACGGATTTTTTTACCGAACGCCACGTGTTGCGGCTCATAGAAGTCCTTGAACTCCTTCAGGTTGAACGCCATGGGCGGCTTGGGGAGGAAAACCAAGTCCTGCTCGTAGATGTTCAGCAACAACCGTTGCACCAACAAATGGTGGCTGCTGGAAAGTTGATTGATTTTCAGGCTCTCGGTGAGCAGCGAGTCATTGATGTCTTGAGGTCGCGAGGGGCGCCGATACGGGCTGCTGGTATAAAAACTGCTGGGCTGGGCGAACGCATCGGCCTGAGCATAGAGGGCGAGTGCCTCAGCTTCTGCATTCGATCCATCGTAGGCAGACTCACGGGTGAGTTTTGTCGTCCATAACATGTCGTAGCGCCTTCGCTCAATGAATGAAGGCAAGATGCTAAAGGTTGGAAATACTTGGAAATAGACGAGATATGTCCGCGCTCGTAGTGAAATCCACTAAAGGCATAGCGGTATTTTGGCTGATTCGATTCATGTTCGATCTGCCGATCGTAGCGTTCAGTTTTCCAAGCGTTCGACTGCCTTGACGTCCGGTTTGATGGCCAACAACCCCGCCCGCAAATCCGTGCCGCTCGGCTGTTGGTACAAGCTCAACCCGAACTCCGGCATTACCGCCAGCAGGTAATCGAAAATATCCCCCTGGATACGCTCATAGTCGGCCCACGCAGTGGTGCGGGTGAAGCAGTAGATTTCCAGCGGGATGCCCTGGGCCGTGGTCTGCATCTGGCGGACCATGCAGGTCATGTTTGGCTGGATGTCCGGGTGGCTTTTCAGATACGCCAAGGCGTAGGCGCGGAAGGTGCCCAGGTTGGTCATGCGCCGGCGGTTGGCCGACATCGCCGCGACGTTGCCCTGGGCTTCGTTCCAGGCCTTGAGTTCGGCCTGTTTGCGGCTGATGTAATCGGTCAGCAGATGAACCTGGGTCAGGCGCTGTTCTTCCTCGTCCTGCAAAAACCGCACGCCGCCGGCGTCGATGAACAGGCTGCGCTTGATCCGCCGCCCGCCAGATTGCTGCATGCCGCGCCAGTTCTTGAACGACTCGGACATCAGGCGCCAGGTGGGGATCGAGACGATGGTCTTGTCGAAGTTCTGCACCTTGACCGTGTGCAGCGTGATGTCCACCACATCACCGTCGGCCCCCACCTGAGGCATCTCGATCCAGTCACCGACCCGCAGCATGTCGTTGCTGGTCAGCTGCACGCTGGCGACGAACGACAGCAAGGTGTCCTTGTAGACCAACAGAATCACCGCCGACATGGCCCCCAAACCCGACAATAGCAATAGCGGCGAGCGGTCGATCAGGGTGGCAACAATGATGATCGCGCCAAACACATACAGCACCATCTTGGTCAGTTGCACGTAGCCTTTGATCGAGCGGGTGCGGGCGTGTTCGGTGCGGGCGTAGACATCCAGAAGGGCGCTGAGCAGGGCGCTGATGGCCAGCACCATGAACAGGATGGTGAAAGCCAGGGCAACATTGCCCAGGAAAATCATGCTGGTCTTGCTCAGTTCCGGCACCAGGTGCAGGCCGAACTGGATGACCAGCGAGGGCGTCATCTGCGCCAGGCGATGGAAAACCTTGTTCTGGCGCAGGTCGTTGACCCAGTGCAGGGCCGGCTGGCGACCCAGCAACTTGGCACCGTGCAGGATCAGGTAACGCGCCACGCGCCCCAGCACCAGGGCAATCACCAGCAGCAGTATCAGTGCAAGGCTGGAATGCAGGAGGGGATGCTTATCGAGAGCACCCCAAAGGTCTTGAATGTTGACCCAGAGCTGTTTGATGTCCATGGACGAAACGGTTCTTCTATAAAGACGCGACGGTGCGATTAGAGCATTTAAGCCAGGTTAAGTGACCCTTGATGACGAGTCGGCTCACAAAAAAGCCACTGATTAGCGCCGTTCGTATAAAGAAACTCGGCCTTCGCGCTCGAAACCGTTACCCTATGCAGCTGTTTTTTTGCATTTCTTCGAGGTAGCACCCGTGTTTTCCCAATTCGCCCTGCACGAACGCCTGCTCAAAGCCGTGGCCGAGCTTAAATTTGTCGAGCCAACGCCGGTGCAGGCAGCGGCTATTCCGCTCGCGCTCCAGGGGCGTGATCTGCGGGTGACGGCGCAGACCGGCAGCGGCAAGACCGCGGCGTTCGTGTTGCCGATCCTCAACCGCCTGATCGGCCCGGCCAAGGTTCGTGTCAGCATCAAGACCCTGATCCTGCTGCCGACCCGTGAACTGGCCCAGCAAACGCTCAAGGAAGTGGAACGCTTCTCGCAGTTCACCTTCATCAAGTCTGGCCTGATCACCGGTGGCGAAGACTTCAAGGTCCAGGCCGCCATGTTGCGCAAAGTACCGGACATCCTGATCGGCACGCCAGGGCGGATGATCGAGCAACTGAACGCCGGCAACCTCGACCTCAAGGAAGTCGAAGTGCTGGTGCTGGACGAAGCCGACCGCATGCTCGACATGGGTTTTGCCGAAGACGTGCAGCGCCTGGTGGACGAATGCACCAACCGCCAGCAGACCATGCTGTTCTCCGCCACCACCGGCGGTTCGGGCCTGCGGGAAATGATCGCCAAGGTGCTGAACAACCCTGAGCACTTGCAGCTCAACGCGGTCAGCCAGCTGAACTCCACGACCCGTCAGCAGATCATCACCGCTGACCACAACCAGCACAAAGAACAGATCGTGAACTGGCTGCTGGCCAACGAAACCTACGAAAAAGCCATCGTGTTCACTAACACCCGCGCCATGGCCGACCGCATCTACGGTCGCCTGGTGGCCCAGGAATACAAGGCGTTCGTGCTGCACGGCGAGAAAGACCAGAAAGACCGCAAGCTGGCCATCGACCGCCTCAAGCAGGGCGGCGTGAAAATCCTCGTCGCCACCGACGTCGCCGCCCGCGGCCTGGACGTGGAAGGCCTGGACATGGTCATCAACTTCGACATGCCCCGCAGCGGCGACGAATACGTGCACCGTATCGGTCGTACCGGACGCGCCGGCAACGATGGCCTGGCGATTTCGCTGATCTGCCATGGCGACTGGAACCTGATGTCGAGCGTCGAGCGCTACCTCAAGCAGAGCTTCGAGCGCCGCACCATCAAGGAAGTCAAAGGCACCTACGGCGGACCGAAAAAGGTCAAGGCCTCGGGCAAGGCCGTTGGCGTGAAGAAGAAAAAGGTCGACGCCAAGGGCGACAAGAAGAAAACCGGCGCCAAGGCCCCGACCAAGCGCAAGATCGCCAACCGCCCGAAGACCGACGCTTTGTCGCTGGTCAGCAAGGACGGCATGGCCCCACTCAAGCGCCGCAAGCCGGAGGCGCCAGCGGCTGAGTGAAACGGCGGTAGTGCTGCACAAAAAACCGGACCTTGGGTCCGGTTTTTTATGGATAACTGAATCTGACGCAAAACCCGTGGCGAGGGAGCTTGCTCCCGCTGGGCTGCGCAGCAGCCCCAACAAAGTGGAATTTACAATCATCTAACGAGTTGACGCTTCGATTTCAGGGGGCGCTTCGCACCCAGCGGGAGCAAGCTCCCTCGCCACAAAAGCAAGCTGTATCCGCTCCGGGCGTCACCCCGCTTTCTTCTCCGCATTCTTGAGCTCTTGAAGACGCTCATCAATCAACTGGCACTTATCCGGCACGTCCTTGCTGGCGGTCTCCAGGTCCATGGCCTGCAGTTCCTTATTCATTTCCTTAGCCTTGTCCGGGTTCTGTTCGGTGAGCCTGGTCACTTCCTTGGCCAATTGTTCACGCTTGGCGGTGGCTTGCTCGGGCGTGCAAGTGGCCCAGGCGGGCAGGGCGCAGGTGAGGGTGGCGGCGAGGGTGAGTTTGAGGAGGGTGTTCATGGCAGGGCCTCGTATTCCTTGTTGGGCTGATAAGGGGTTGAGGCCACGCGAGGGTGGAAAGTTCATTGGCTGGATGTTGCGAGGTACGCCCGCGATTGTTTCTGTCCGTCTCGCAGGAAGTCTCCGGTTCCGCATCGGACCTTTCGTACTTCCGTGGGGAAGGCGTCTTATTTCAGATGAATGGTTTCGGTAATAGTCCCGCGGATCAAACAAATAGTTGACGTCAAAATGATGGCTAATTAGTATCGCGCCACTATTTTGATATCGATTTTGCTAGAGGGATCTAACATGTCCTCCCCCTTACTTTGGGCGAGGTTGTGCGTAGCTTTGCTGTGCCTTTCTCCGCTTGTTGTTGCTCATGCTGCCCCCACCCCCGGCGAAACCGACCTTATCCGCGAGCGTCAGAACCGCTTGCTCGAAGAGCAGCGTCAACGTCTGGAAGAGCTCAAGGACTTACCCGGCAAGGCGGAGAAACCGGCCCAGCCAACAGCGCCTGCCGATGCCCGATGTTTCCCCATCAAGACCATTGAACTCAAAGGTGCCGACAGTCTTTCGGCCAGTGAGCGCGAGCGGTTGCTCAAACCTTACATCGGCCAATGCCTGGGCGTGACGCAGCTCAATGAGCTGCTCAAAGTCATCACCGATCACTACATCGAAAAAGGCCTGGTCACCAGCCGGGCCTATTTACCGCAGCAGGATTTGTCCGGTGGGCATTTAAGCGTGCTGGTGGTGGAAGGACGGCTTGAAGGCTTGAAGGGCGCCGAGAACAGCAAGCTCTCGGACCGTGAATTGGCGATGGCCTTTCCTGGCAAGACCGGCGAGTTGGTCAACCTGCGAGAGATCGAGCAGATGGTCGATCAGCTCAATCGCCTGCCATCGAATCAGGCGAAGATGGAGTTGACCCCCGGCCAGAACGTCGGTGGCAGTGAAGTGCGCGTCACCAACGAAGTACAAAAGCCCTGGCGTGCCGGGCTGTCGCGTAGCAACGACGGCCAGCGCAGCACAGGCGAGCAGCAGTGGGGCACCAGCTTTGAGTGGGACAGCCCGCTGGGCTTGGCCGACCAGTTGATGTTGCGCGGTGGTCACGATGCGATGACCGACCACCAGCACACCTCCAACAACGCCATGCTCTATTACAACTTGCCTTTTGGCTGGTGGAACGTCAGCTACACCTACAGTCGGAGCGAGTACCGCTCGCAGATCCCGGCCAACGGTTTCAACTTCAAGCAGACCGGCGACAGCCAGAACCATCAGTTGCGAGTCGAACGGGTGATTCACCGCGACGCCCTGAGCAAGACGTCTCTCAACACCGGCCTGGCCTACCTGCGCACCAATAACTTCATTGAAGACAGCAAACTGGACGTCAGCAGCAATCGCCTGAGTGAAGGGCAGTTCGGCATCAACCATGGCCGACGGGTCGGCAGTGCTTTCGTCAACCTGGACCTGGGTGTGCAGCAAGGCATCGGCGCTTTCGATGCCCAGGGCGATCACGATCCGGGTCCCGGCCAGGCCGACGCCCGTTATCGCAAATACACCGCTACCGTCAGCTACCTGCAACCGTTCAAGTTGTGGGGCGAATCGTTCAGTTTCAGCAGCCTGATGACCGGCCAGCGCAGCGAGGACGTGCTGTTCAGCCCCCAGCGCATGAGCCTGGGCGGGCAATCGTCGATTCGTGGCTACAAGGACCAGTCGCTGTCCGGCGACAGCGGTGGTTATTGGCGCAACGACCTGCGCTGGAGCCGCCCGGTGACGCTGGAGTGGTGGCGCCCGGTGTTCGCTGAATACGGCACCAGCCTCGGTTACGACCAAGGCGTGATTCGTGGCGGCCGCTACAACGACGACCAGCACGGGCGCATGTCGAGCAATTCTCTGGAGTTGTTCGCCCGCGGCCAGCACCTGAGCGCCAGCGTCACCTTCGCCCATTCCCTGGAACGCCCGGATGCCCTGACCGAGCGCGAAGCGCCGATCTACTTCCGCGTGGATGTATTCCTCTAATTCCTGCTGCAACGAGACTCGATCATGGACGACCGCCAACACGCCTTTCTGGCCTGCCAGCCTTCTGCTGCCTTGCAAACCCGCGAGCACTTCTGGGGCATGCCCAAGCGCGGCCTGGCGTTCCTGTTGGCCAACGTCATGTTCTGGCAACCGCTGTGGGCCCAGGCTGACGGCATCGTGGTCAGCGCACCGGGCACAGGCCTGGACCGGGCGGGTAACGGCGTGCCCATCGTCAATATCGCCAAACCCAACGGCAGCGGCCTGTCCCACAACCAGTTCAAGGATTACAACGTCGGCAGCAACGGCGTGATCCTCAACAACGCCACCGCCCGCACCCAGTCCACCCAGTTGGGCGGGATCATCCTCGGCAACCCGAACCTCAATGGCACGGCGGCCAAGACCATCCTCAACGAAGTCAACGGCGGCAACTGAGGTGCGAGATGGGGTTCGTATGCGTGTTGTTTACCAACCCGCGATAAGTAATGTTGTAACTGCATTTCCTGATAATGCACCTATACCACCTTATAAATCTATTAAGTAGGCTGCTATGTACTCGCAACGAATATTAAAGCTAGGTGCTAAATTTGAAGGGCGTTTGGAAGCGGTATTTCTGGCGGGGGCATTGGACTATGTCAAGTACAATGAAGAGAGCTTGGCGTTAGAGATTTTTTGTGAGCATATTTGTGAGTACGATGTAGCGCTGAGTGTTGATGAGTTTAAAGAGATTCAGGAGTTAGCATTGGATATGGGGTTTGAACTTGGAAATGCTCCTTTTAAATATTTGCAGGCGCTAACAAAGACTGAAGAGTAACGTTGAGTACATCTCGAGGAAAAGGGACAGATTTGAATGGCACTTACTTAACCTTCTTCAGGTACCCATTCTTCTTGACCTCAGCCCTTGCTGCTCGACGAGTTGTCATCAGCAAGGGATAAGGCTTGGGTCTTCGTTTTATAGCGCAAGATTCGATTCTGTCTGGGCGATTTCCTACACGCTTCTTGGTAATCAACTTAAGCAGAAAAACGGGGACAGACCCTGAGGGATCCTGTTCAGCCCCCAGCGCATGAGCCTGGGCGGGCAATCGTCGATTCGTGGCTACAAGGACCAGTCGCTGTCCGGCGACAGCGGTGGTTATTGGCGCAACGACCTGCGCTGGAGCCGCCCGGTGACGCTGGAGTGGTTGCGCCCGGTGTTCGCTGAATACGGCACCAGCCTCGGTTACGACCAAGGCGTGATTCGTGGCGGCCGCTACAACGACGACCAGCACGGGCGCATGTCGAGCAATTCTCTGGAGTTGTTCGCCCGCGGCCAGCACCTGAGCGCCAGCGTCACCTTCGCCCATTCCCTGGAACGCCCGGATGCCCTGACCGAGCGCGAAGCGCCGATCTACTTCCGCGTGGATGTATTCCTCTAATTCCTGCTGCAACGAGACTCGATCATGGACGACCGCCAACACGCCTTTCTGGCCTGCCAGCCTTCTGCTACCTTGCAAACCCGCGAGCACTTCTGGGGCATGCCCAAACACGGCCTGGCGTTCCTGTTGGCCAACGTTATGTTCTGGCAACCGCTGATGACGAACGGGGACAGACCACGTTTTCTATGATGTAGAAACGTGGTCTGTCACCGTTTTTCTCTTATTGTTTGTGAAAAGTATGCAAAGTGTATCTCCCTTATTCGAGCATGAAATGGGCGACCCAAAGGTCGCCCGTTTTCGTTATTCAGCAGCCTGCGCCCGCAACCGCCTCCCAATCACGTCCATCACATCACACCCATCACGCAACGCTATCGTCAACATCTTGCAAAAGTCTGAAAGCACCACCGTATCGGAGCTGAGATCCGAACGGAGCGCGATATTTTCCAGCAGTTGGGTCACGGTGCGGATGCGGTAGTCGGCGGTTTCGAAGAGGACATCGAGCGGGGCTTCGGTGTCGATGAGCAGGGTGGCCGGGGTGCAGTCAATTCCGGTGATGGGCATGTATCTGGTCATAGTCAGAGCCTCGAAAGTTGATTGAGTCTCTCTGTAGGTCGGGTCGCCAAACCCGGTCGCCTTTTTTGGGTGACGAAGGACTATAGAGCGATCCACTCTTGAGCCACAAGACACCGCTTTCCGAGCTTCATGTAGGACCTTTGGCCTGGCAGTTGTCGGCTTTGGCTGAGGCAACGCAGGCGACTGCTGCGCAGTCGAGCGGGAGCAAGCTCCCTCGCCACAGGGTTCGCGCTCGACTTGCGCGGGTTGGCGCATCAGCTATGGCAGCAGCCGTGGGGCTCGGCCTCTTCGTATTTATCGTGATGCCGCACCCAGTCCATGATTTCGTCTTCGTTGCGGCCCTTGGGCGTGAGATCGAGGTAGTTGTAGGTGCCGACCAGGATGTCGAGGCCGCGGGCGTAGGTGGAGTAGGTGTGGAAGATGTCGCCGGCTTCGTTGCGATAGAAGACGCTCAGGCCTGGGAGTTCGCCTTCGGTGGTGTCGGATTTTTCGTAGTTGTAGGAGGTTTTTCCAGCGGCGACGTCTTCGGCCTTGAAGCTGACGCCGAAGTCGTAGTTGAAGTCGCAGCCTTCTGACGAGACCCAGTCGAAGGCCCAGCCCATGCGACGTTTGAACGGCTGGAACTCGGCGAACGGCGCGCGGGAGACGGCGACCACGGCGACGTCGTGGTGGGCCAGGTGTTGGTTGGCGCCGTCGATGTGGTCGGACAGGAATGAGCAGCCATCACAGCCTTCTGTCCAGCCGGGGCCGAACATGAAGTGGTAGATGATCAGTTGGCTGCGGCCGCCGAACAGGTCGGCCAGGCTCAGTTCGCCGTTGGGGCCCTGGAAACGGTAGGGTTTTTCGATTTTTACCCAGGGCAGGGCGCGGCGTTCTGCGCTGAGTTTGTCGCGTTCGCGGGTGAAGGCTTTTTCGTGGATCAGGTGCTGGCGACGGGCGGCGAGCCATTCTTCCCGCGAGACGACGGCATGATTTTCTACGTTCATGGTGAATTCTCCTGCGTGGCAGAGCCGCTGATTCGGCACTTCTGTCAGTGGTCGTTTGGCCCGGGGGGAATTCGACAGGCCGTTGGTCGGCTTGGGCAATAGCCCACCGGTAAGCCCGGCTGAACGGCAGCGCAGCGCCTGGGTCACACTTTAAGTAGGCATCTCACTCTTTGGAGGATGGACCAGGATGACGACTTATAACTGGGACTTGATCGAACGGTTGTTGCACGAAGTGCAAAACGGCGCCGGCCACAGCTTTACCCCTCGGCCTTATGCGGAGCAGTACGCGGCAGAGAAGGCAGCCGCAGGCGAGCCGATCGAGAACCTCGATCATCTGAAAGCGGTCGCCGGGGAGTACGAAAAGCTGCTGTTGGAGCGTAACTATATCGAGCCTCGGCCGGAGGAAGAGGGCGGTAACGGCGAGAACTTTGTGCTGACGCCCCGTGGCTCGCGGTTGTTGAGCCTGATCGACAGCAGCATCCCGGGCAATGATCATCCGCGCCAGGTGCTGGATGAGCAGGAAGATGCGCTGGATGAGTTTACTTTTGATGAGGTGGCTTCGAAGGCGCAGATTGCCTGACAGGCCTGCACTGAGCCCTGTGGGAGCGAGCTTGCTCGCGATAGCGGTCTGACATCAACAGGTGTGTTGCCTGTTCTGCCGCTATCGCGAGCAAGCTCGCTCCCACATTCGATCTCCCACATGCATCTCAGTGGTTTTATGAGCGTGCTGCCTTCAGGCACTTCAAATCACTGAAATCCTTTTTCACCCGGTCGATCTTCCTCAGCAAGTGTTCGCGTTGCGTCGGGGTGCTGTCGGCCATCACGTCCACCAGCAGGCTGCGGGCCTGGGCTTCGGTTTTGTCGAAGGCCTGGCAGTAGGCGGGGGTCCAGAGGCTTTCGCGGTCGACCAGCAGTTGCTCGATGCGCTTGGGGAAATCGGGGCTGTGGCGTTGGGCCACAGCTTCGCTGAACTGGTTTTGCCAGTGCGCGCGGTTGGCGATCCATTGCTGGTTTTGATCGCCCAAGGCGCGGGACCAGGCCTGCACGCGTTGGCGCTGGGCTTCGCTGAGCGGGCCGAGCCAGTCGTTCAGGCGTTTCTCCATGCGTTCGCTGCGCTCCTGGATTTGCTGCTGCAACGTCGGCTTGAGGTATTGCTGCTGGCGTTTGCGTTGGTCTTTGACGAACGCGGCGTCCATGTCCGCGACCTGATCGTCGTTCAACCCCTGCAATAACTCGATGGCAGACGGGGTGATTTCCCGGGCGGTTTCGGCGATGGCGGCCTTGGCTTCCCGGGTACGCTGTTGCAGGGCCTGGTCGGTCACCTGGTTGGTTTGCACCATGTTCTTCAAGCGGTCCAGCCAGTCAAGGTAGCCGGGCAGTTGTGTGGTGCAATGCCAGTTCAAGTGTTCATTGAGACGGTCGTTGAACCAGTCCTTTTGCTCGCCATTGATGTCCAGATAGTCGTTGAGCGTCCAGGGGATGATCAGGTCGAGGTTGCGGTAGGCCAGGCCCACGCGGCTGCAGGCGGTGACGGTGAGCAGCAGGGCCATGAGCAGGGCGATGCGGGTGAACCAGCGCGACATGAGCGAGTCCTTGCGAAGGCATGGGTTGCGAAGGCGTAACTGTCTTGTTTGAGCATGGCAGGTGCGCGGCAGTTCAGCTGATCGAATAAGTAACGCTTAGTAAAAAGGGTGGGCCATCTTGAGGGTCAGCAGGCCATCGCATTCGCTGTTGTGACCGGAGTACGCCGAGCAACTTCTGCCGCTCAGGCTTGAGTCGCTGTAGATCAGGTCCAGGTCGATGCCTCTCCAGGGGCGGGAAATTTTCAACGACCAGTCACTGAAACTGCCTACATAACCGTCCTCCACCGACACCGGTGAGTTGTACTGGTGGGTGGTGTATTTGGCGCTGACGCCAATGCCAAACGGCACGTTGCCGCCCAGGTCGGCAAACAAGGTGCTGTTCTGTTTATCCGGGTCGTTGCTGAAGGCCACGCCGAACCTGCTGCCCAGCACGGTCAGGCCGCCAAAGAATTCCTGGCTGTCGAGCGTGTCGAGGGTGGGGTAGCTGTAGTGGATCAGGCCGATTTCGTAACCCAGGGTCTGGTCGAAGGGCTGTTTGAAGCCCATATAGGAATCGACTTCAAGATTGCTCGATGGGCTCAGGCCAACGCTGGGCGACCACTGGCCCACGTACCAGCCGCTGTCGTGGCTCAGGTCCAGGCCGCCATGAAACGAGCCGGTGCTCGACGGCGTGACCAAGCCCTGGGCCATGCTGCGGCTGGGCGTGGTGCCGAGTTTGAGGTCGAAGTCGCCGAGCTCGCGCTGAAACACCTGCCCATGGGCGAAGGGGCACGCCAGCAGGCTGAGCGTCAGGGAGACAATGGGAATGCGCATGCTTCACTCCATGGATAGCGAGGAGCAGGATCGGTCATCAAGCTGAAACACTTGAGCTAGAGAGGTGCAAGCATACCGGCGAAAGCTCGGCAGCGAAGGCCGTTCGTCGATTTTTGCAGGATGAGGGTAAGCGGGGAGGTTCCAGTCCAAGCGCTTCGAAGCTCAAAGCGCTTTGGGACCAGGTGACGCGCGGGTTACTTTTTGCCCAGGCTGATCTGCTTGGACGGGCCGAATGTCTGGCCGCTGACGCCCTTGGCAATTTGCTGGATTTCACCGCCGGACTTGAGGAATGCAGCGATCTGGTCGTTGATAGACTCGCTGGTTTCCACGGCTGGAGCGGGCTTTGCTTTGCTGTTGGATGCTTTTACGCGCATGACGGCCATTAACCTGTAAATAATTAATTGGGCCAGGCATCGTACAGGAAATACTTGACAATTGCTTGGCAAATATACTCCCTCAATTATCACGCCGGGCGCTGGAATAAGGCGTGGTTTATGCCGTCATTATTGCCCTAAGCCACTGTTTTAAATAGCAACCCTCTGGACTGTATAACTTAAAAACGGCTGGCCGAAACGGCCTGGAGGGCCGTTGTCTGCCTGACGAATGGCCGCATACGCGAGGAAAACCCAGGGAAATCAACGGCTGCACAAGGCCCTTCCGGCCGCCCGCGCCAGAGGCCACGAATCACGCCGCAAAACCGGGTAGAATGCCGCCCACGCAATGAGGGTATTGGAAATGGCTTTAGTCGGGCGCTACAACAGTTTGCAAGTGGTTAAACACACTCACTTCGGTTTATATCTGGACGGCGGTGCGGACGGCGAAATTCTGCTGCCCAATCGTTATATCCCCAAGGATATTCCCAGCGAAGATGAAGACTGGCTCAATGTTTTTATTTATCTGGACAGCGACGACAAACTGATCGCTACCACGGAAAAACCCAAGGTTCAGGTCGGAGAGTTTGCCAGCCTGAAAGTGGTTGAAGTCAACAGCATCGGTGTATTCCTGGACTGGGGCCTGCCCAAGGACTTGCTGCTGCCGTATTCCGAAGAAAAGCGCCAGATGACCGCCGGCGAATATTGCGTGGTGCACGTCTACCTCGACAAGCACACCCGCCGCATCACCGCCACGGCGCGTCTGGACCGTTATCTGGACAAGACCCCGGCCAACTACACGCCGGGTCAGGAAGTCGATTTGCTGGTCGCGGAAGCCACCGACATGGGCTTCAAGGCGATCATCAATAACAAGCACTGGGGCCTGATTCACAAGAACGAAATCTTCAAGTTCATGCGCGCCGGCAAGCAGGAAAAAGGTTTCATCAAGGAAATCCGCCCGGACGGCAAGATCAGCTTGAGTTTGCAACCGGTGGGTCAGGAAGCGGCGACCAGCCTCAATGCCAAGATCCTCGCCAAGTTGCGCGAAAACAACGGCACGCTGCCGGTCAGCGACAAGAGCGACCCGGTGCTGATCAGCAGCCTGTTTGGTGTCAGCAAGGGCAACTTCAAGAAAGCCATTGGTGCGCTCTACAAGAATGGGCAAATTGTCATTCATGCTGATCGGATTGAGTTGAGCTGATCTTCAGTCGAGCCACGGCATCTGTGGCAAGTAAGGATTCATGTGGCCAGGGGAGGCCGCTGTGGGAGCAAGGCTTGCCCGCGATGGAGACGATGCGGTCTTTCTGATACCGAGGCGCCTGTTTCGCGAGCAAGCTTTGCTCCCACAGCGATGCGCCGTTCCTCAAAATCTCCTGGCCACAGGAGCGGTGTTCGGCTCTCCTCTGTATACAAAACCCTGCACCTTTAGCATGCACCCGCGCCCTGTTCGTGGGCGCGTGCCTGCTCCTGCCCGGCTTTAGTCCCCGCCACACACCGCAGTTTGTCTCATATTCCCCACCTCTGGCACGCATTCTGCGTAGCAACCCGTATACAAACCATGCCGGCTCCCGTGCGCAGTATGGTGAGCAGGTTGATACGGGGGCACGGCGGTCCTCAAAAGGAGCCTCGCAATGTCCGAGCAACTGCCCAACGGCTACAGCCCTCGTCTCTATAACGAAGACCTGGGTCCGCTGCCGCAGAAATGGAACTGGTACAACATTTTCGCGTTTTGGATGAGTGATGTGCACAGCGTCGGCGGTTATGTGTTCGCTGCCAGCCTGTTCGCGCTGGGGCTGGCGAGTTGGCAGGTGTTGATTGCGTTGCTCTGCGGCATCTGCATCGTGCAGTTAATCGCCAACCTGGTTGCCAAGCCGAGCCAGCAAGCGGCGGTGCCGTATCCGGTGATCTGTCGCCTGGCGTTTGGGGTATTCGGGGCGAATATTCCTGCGGTGATCCGCGGCTTGATCGCGGTGGCGTGGTACGGCATTCAGACGTACCTGGCTTCCAGCGCGCTGATCATTGTGGTGCTGCGGTTTTTTCCTTCCATGGAAGTCTATGCCTCACCGCAATTTGCCGGTTTGTCCTACTTGGGCTGGTTCGGTTTCCTCAGCTTGTGGTTCGTCCAGGCGCTGGTGTTCTGGGCCGGTATGGAGTCGATCCGTCGCTTTATCGACTGGGCCGGGCCGGTGGTGTACGCCGTGATGTTCCTGTTGGCGGGTTGGATCGTATGGAAAGCCGGCTGGAGCAACATCAATTTCACCCTGGCGGAGAAGTCCTTGTCCGGCTGGCAAGCGTTCGGTCAGGTGATCGTCGCGACGGCGTTGGTGGTGTCGTACTTCTCCGGGCCGACCCTCAATTTTGGTGATTTCAGTCGCTACTGCCGGAGCATGTCTGACGTGCGCCGTGGCAATTTCTGGGGGCTGCCGGTGAATTTCCTGGCGTTTTCCCTGGTGACCGTGGTGATTGTTTCCGGGACGTTGCCGGTGTTCGGCGAAATGCTCCATGACCCGATCGCCACCGTGGCGCGTATCGACAACGACGTGGCGGTGTTGCTGGGCGCCTTTGCCTTTGTGACTGCCACCATCGGCATCAATATTGTCGCCAATTTTGTATCCCCGGCGTTCGACTTCGCCAACGTCGCCCCCAGCAAGATCAGCTGGCGTGCCGGCGGCATGATTGCCGCCATTGCATCGATATTCATCACACCGTGGAACCTGTTCAACAACCCCGAAGTGATCCACTACACCCTGGACGTGCTGGCAGCGTTCATCGGTCCGCTGTTCGGGATTCTGCTGGTGGATTACTACCTGATCAAAAAGCAGCAGATCGACGTCGACGCGCTGTTCAATGACGGGCCCAGCGGGCGCTATTACTACAGCGGCGGCATCAACTGGACGGCGGTCAAGGCGCTGGTGCCGGCGACGTTGATGGGCGTGGCGATTACCTTCACGCCGATGTTGCAACCGATGGCCAATTTCGCCTGGTTCACCGGTTGCTTCCTGGGCGGGGTGTTGTATTTCGCCTTGGCACGGCGTGACTCGACCGTGCACCTGAGCCCATCGCTCGGCCAGGCCTGATTAACGCAGGGCGGTCTGGGCGCAAGGGCTCACCGTACCCCGGCTGGCGGGCCGCAGTAATAGCCCGCCGGCCAGCAGCAGGCCACTGCCGGCAATGATCAGCGCCGGTTGCAAGCCACCGCTGAAGTGGCTGCTCGACGCCGCCAGCAATGGCCCGCTGAGCTGGCCCAAGGCAAAGCAGGCGGTCAACAGGCCCGCGTTGCGCTGGGTGGCGTGGGGTGCCAGCTCCCGGGAGCGCAGCATTACCAGTTGCATGCAGGCCAGGAATGGTGCTCCACACAGGATTACGCCCAGCGCCAGCCCCGGCCCGCTGCCCAACAGGCAGGCGAATACTCCGGCGGCTTGCAGCCAGAGTGTACCGATCAGCCAGCGACCGGTGGTGTTCGGGTTGGGACGACGCAAGCTGACCAGCAACACGCCAGTGGCGGCGGCCAGACCGAAGCAGGGCCAGAACAGGTCTGCTTGCCATTGCCCGTGGAACTGCGCCGAGGCCATCTGCGACAGGAAGGTGGCGGGAATGATGTAGCCCAAGCCGTACAGGGCATACACCACGCCAAGTCGAGCGATGCCACGGTTCGGCGAGGCGCTGACGGGCGCTGTAGCGGTCGCGGCTGCGGCGGGTTGCGGCAGAATGGGCAGAATCACCAGCAGCATCGCCAATGCCACGCCGGCATACACCAGCCACAGGGTCGCAGAGGTCTGGCCGAGCAGGTTCGAGCCCAAGGCGAGCAAACCGGTCAGAAAAATCCCCAACCCAGGGCCGGCAAACACCAGCGCGCCGAGCCGTGGCCGTCCCGCGGCAGCGGCCAGCGGTTGGCTCAGGGCGGTGATCATCACCAACACCCAGGCGCTTGCCACTCCGGTACCAAAGCGCAGTACCAAGTGTGGCCAGAAGCCCCAGGCCCAGAACGAAGCCAGGGTCAGCAGCACGCACAGCCACAAGCCCCCGATCAAACGCCGCCGCACCTGTTCCGGACGGCGGGCGAACATGGCGTCCAGCGCGCCGAGGAAGTAACCCAGGTAGTTGGCCGCGGCAATCAGACCAGCGGCGGTCAAGTCGATCTGACCTTCGCCGATTAAATGAGGTAACTGCGGCGTTAAGGCGAAGCGGCCAATGCCCATGGCCATCATCAGGGCGATGAAACTGCCGAGCAGGCGAATCAGAGGTGACATGGCGGGTCTCCAGCGTTGAGGCGAATGACCGTCAGGCTAGGACTGATTGACTTTCATTAAAAATGAATAATAGTGAGTAACTTGTTCATTTTTGGAGAATGTCGTGGAGTTCAGCCAATTGCGGATTTTCCAGGCCGTGGCCGAGGAAGGCTCCATTACCCGCGCTGCCGAGCGGCTGCATCGGGTGCCGTCGAACCTCTCGACCCGGCTCAAGCAGCTTGAGGAGCAACTGGGCGTAGATCTTTTCCTGCGCGAGCGTCAGCGTTTGCAGCTATCGCCAGCGGGAAAAGTCCTGCTGGACTATGCGATCAAGCTTTTTGCTCTGCACGACGAAGCTCATGCTGCCGTGCAGGGCGGGCAACCGGCCGGGGATTTTGTGTTGGGTACGATGTACAGCACGGCGGCGATTCATTTGCCGGACCTGCTGGCCGGTTATCACCGCACGTACCCGGCGGTGAACTTGCAGGTGCAGTCGGCGCCCAGCGGTGAACTGCTCGAAGGCTTGCTCACCGGGCGCCTTGACGCGGCGCTGGTGGACGGCCCGCTGGAGCTGGCGGGGTTGGACGGGGTGCCGTTGTGCGACGAGCGGCTGGTGCTGATCACCGAGGCCGATCACCCGCCAGTGCGCAGTGCGCTGGATGTTCAGGGCCGCTCGGTATTCACCTTTCGCCAGGGCTGTTCCTACCGCATGCGTCTGGAAGCCTGGTTTGCCCATGACCATGCGGCCATGGGCCGGGCGATGGAGATTGAGTCTTATCAGGGGATGCTGGCCTGTGTGATTGCCGGCTCCGGGGTGGCGCTGATGTCCGAGTCGATGCTCGCCAGCCTGCCGGGCCGCGAGCGTGTGAGGATGCATCCGTTGGCCGAGCCGTTTGCCAATGCCACGACTTGGCTGATGTGGCGCAAAGGGATGGTGGGGGCCAATCTCACCGCCTGGATTGAACTGCAGCAACAGGCCTGGCCGCGGGCGCCGCTGATGGTGGAACGATCAGCTTGAGCGCCTAGCGTTGGATTTTGATGGATTCAGTAACAGATCATTGCAATGTGTGACGAGCATTGCGTAGGACTTCGGACTATTATCAGTGCGAAGGGGCCACAGAATTTTGCCGCTCGTACCACCCTGAAGGGGGCACCACGATGAAAGAGAAAATCCAGAACTGGCTTCATGACTTGGGTGTCGCGCTCGGCCTGATCGAGCCGCCCATGCAACCGATCCCTATCCGCACCGATGACGAGCAGCGCCGCCGCCAGCCGCGCCGTCGGTAAAGACACCGCGAATATCGGAGAGATCGCAGTCTCAGGCTGTTTCAGTTGAAACAGCCTGAGACTGCGATCTTTTTTGTTTTTGAAGGAAAATCTCTGTGGGAGCGAGCCTGCTCGCGATAGCGGCGGATCAGCCACCATTGATATTGGCTGATACACCGCTATCGCGAGCAGGCTCGCTCCCACAGGGTTTTCATCGTCTGGAACTGAGCGATACAAGGGCAAAAAAAGGGTGTGGCCACCGACGCCACACCCTCGAAGAAAAACTGCTTTCAGACCGCCTTGGCCATCATTTTCGACCGTGGTGACAACAGACTCACCACCACGAAACTCACCAGCGCCACGCTCAGGCTGTAGTAGATCGGCGTATTGGCGTCCAGGCCGTCCTTGATCATGAAGAACAGCGCGGTCAAAAAGCCCAGCGACATGCTGGTGATCGCGCCGGCCGTGGTTGCGCGTTTCCAGTAGATGGCGCCGATCAGCGGAATCAGCATGCCGCCCACCAACAGGTTGTAGGCCAGGGTCAGGGCACTGATCACATCGCTCACCACCAGGGCGATGCCCAACACCACCACGCCCAGCAGCAGGGTCGCGATGCGGTTTTCATGAACGTCGCCATTGCCGCTTTCACGGCCCTGGCGCAGACGCGGCAGCAGGTCCTGGACCACAGTGGTGGAGGCTGCCAGCAGGCCGGCCGCGGCGGTGGACATCAAGGCCGCCAGGGCGGCGGCGATCACCAACCCGCGAATGCCGTTGGGCAGGCTGGTCTGGACGACGCTGGCAAAGGCGTTGTTGACGTTTTCCAGGTCCGGCAGCAATACCTTGGCCGCCATGCCGATCAAGGCCCCGGCCAGGCCATACAGCACGCAGTACAGGCCTGCGGCGGTACCGGCCACTTTCGCCACGCCTTCGCTACGGGCGGTGAACACCCGCTGCCAGATGTCCTGGCCAATGAAGATGCCGAAGAAGTAGATCAGGAAGTAGGTGAGGATGGTGTCCCAGCCAATCGCGGTGAAATCGAAGTAGCTGGCCGGCAAGGCCGCCACCATCGCGTCCCAGCCGCCCGCATCGCTGATGGACATCGGCATCAGCAGGAACACCAGGCCGACGGTCATGATCAAGAATTGCACGATGTCGGTGAGGGTCAGCGACCACATGCCGCCGATGGTGGAATACAGCACGACGACACCGCCGCCCACCAGGATCGACACCCAGAACGGCAGGCCGAACAACACCTGCATCACCGTGCCGATGGCGATGGTCGAGGTGGCGCCGATCATCAACGCATAAACCAGCATGATCAGTGCACTGGCGTGGCGCGCGGCGGGGTTGTAGCGGCGCTCCAGCACTTGGGTCACGGTGTAGATCTTGAGTTTGAGCAACGGTTTGGCGAGGAACAGGCTCAGGCCGACGATGCCCAGGCCGATGGCGCCGCACAGCCAGAAACCGGAAATCCCATGGACGTAGCCCAGCCGCACGGTGCCGATGGTGGAGGCGCCGCCCAGAACGGTGGCGGCCATGGTACCCAGGTAAAAGCCCGGGCCGAGGTTGCGCCCGGCGACCAGGTAGTCGTCACGAGTCTTGGCGCGGCGCATGCCGTACCAACCCAGGGCAATCATGCCGGTGGCATAGATGAGAACGACGATTAAATCCAAAGCCATGATGGCGTGTCTCCGATTGTCTTTTTTATAGTTAGGTCGAGATGGCGCCATGGACAGATGGAGTCGAGCGTTGCCGTTGTGGCGAGGGGATTTATCCCCGTTGGGCTGCGCAGCCGCCCCATGGCAGTCAACTCAATCTGTCAGGCACACTGATATGTCAGGGTTTGGGAGCGCTGCGCGCTCCAGCGGGGATAAATCCCCTCGCCACAGGTTCGGCGCTCGGTGAGACCGAACCCTTGCTACGCGGATCATCCGGCCCATACACCGCCGCCGGCTCCGGAAACAACCCAAGCAGCACCAGGTAAATCACCGAGGCCAGGCCCAGGGTCACCGGCAGGCCGATGTCGATGCCTCCGGCCAGTTCGCCCAGCGGTCCGACGAACTGCCCAGGCAGGTTGACGAAGCACAGCCCCACCAGCGCGCTGGGAATCCAGGCCCCCAGGCCGCGCCAGTTCCAGCCGTGGCTGAACCAGTAGCGCCCGCCGGTTTCGCCACGGGTGAACACTTGCAGATCATCCGGGCAGTAGAAGCCGCGGCGTACCAGCAGGCCGATGATCATGATCACCATCCATGGTGTGGTGCAGGTGATGATCAGCACGGCGAAGGTCGATACGCTCTGCACCAGGTTCGCGGCGAAGCGCCCGATGAAGATGAAGGCAATCGACAGCACGCCGATCAGCAGCGTGGCCTTGACCCGTGACAGCACCCGTGGGAACACGCTGGACATGTCCAGCCCGGTGCCATACAGCGACGTGGTGCCGGTGGACATGCCGCCGATCACCGCGATCAGGCACACCGGCAGGAAGAACCAGCCCGGCGAAACCGCCAGCAGGCCGCCCACATAGTTATTGGCTGCGATGTAGTCCGGTGCCTTGATCGCCACGATGGTGGCCGTGGCAAGGCCGAACAGGAACGGGATCAGCGTCGCCAGTTGAGCGGCGATCACCGCCAGCATGATGCGTCGCTTGGGCGTGTTGCGCGGGATGTAACGCGACCAGTCACCGAGGAATGCGCCGAAGGAAATCGGGTTGCTCATGGCGACCAGTGCCGCGCCGATGAACGCCGCCCAGAAGCCCGGCTGGCCGAGGCCGACGGTGCCGGCGAACTGGCTGTCGAAGGCCGGCGCGAAGGCGGCGATGCCCAGCAGAAACAGCAGGCTGGCGGCCCACACGGCGATGCGGTTGACCCACAACATGAAACGAAAGCCGTAGATGCACACCGTCAATACCAGCAAGGCGAACAGGCCGTAGGCCAGGCCCAGGCTCAAGTCGGTTTCCGGCACACCGATCAAACGCTTGGCGCCACCGATCAACGCATCTCCCGAACTCCACACCGACAGGGAGAAGAACGCGATGGCCGTCAGCAGCGACAGGAACGAGCCGACGATCCGCCCGTGTACGCCGAAATGCGCCCCGGAGGACACCGCGTTGTTGGTGCCGTTGAGCGGGCCGAACAGGCCCACGGGCGCGAGGATGATCGAACCGAGCACCACCCCCAGCACAATCGCCCAGACCCCGGCCTGGAACGAGAGGCCGAACAGCACCGGGAAACTGCCGAGCACGGCGGTGGCGAAGGTGTTGGCACCGCCGAAGATCAGTCGAAACAGATCCGTCGGGCCAGCGGTTCGTTCATGGTCCGGGATCTGCTCGACCCCGTTGGTTTCGATTTGCGTAAGGCTTTTGTCGTTATTGTTATGCATGATCTGCTCCGATCATAAAGGCGCGCCCATCGTGTGCGAGCGTCGTCTGTTTGGCTAAGGGGGTGGCAGCCCTTCCGGCATAGCGGACAAATGTTCATGGCAGGCCAGCCATAGGCCCTGTTGTTCTTGTGTGCGTCCTTCCTGCTTGCGGAACAGAATGGTTTCGCGCTCCTGGCTAAAGTGTCGCTCCCCTTGCATGCGCAACTCGGTGGCCACGTCATGGATGAAAATCGCCACGTCCCCTTGCAGGCTGACGAAGGCGTTGTTCGAGGTACACGACAGCACCTCGAAGCCATCCTCGGACCGCCAGCGGTCCCACAACGCCTGGTAGGCATCGCGAGACAGCAGAGGCTGTTCAAGGGTGTAGAACACGAAACTCGCGTCGGGTGTGAAGGCGCCGAAGTAGGCGTCACGGTCATTACGGGCGAAGGCCGACACCAGTTCAGCGGCGGCCTTGAGCACTTGAGCCTGATCGTTCATGACCGCGCCTCAGCGATGGACCACACCGGGCAGTACGCAGAGCATCTCGTACAGCAGGTTGGCGCCCAGCAGCGAGGTGTTGCCGGTGGTGTCGTAAGGCGGCGAGACTTCTACCAGATCGCAACCGACCAGGTCCAGGCCCTGGCAGCCACGCACGATTTCGATGGCCTGGATGGTGGTCAGGCCACCGATTTCCGGGGTGCCGGTGCCAGGGGCCCAGGCCGGGTCGATGCCGTCGATGTCGAAGCTCAGGTACACCGGGCCGCCGCCGACCTTCTCGCGGACTTCGGCCATCAGTGGGGCGAGGGATTTGTGCCAGCACTCTTCGGCCTGGACTACGCGGAAACCCTGGTTGCGGCTCCAGTTGAAGTCATCGGCGGTGTAGCCCTGGGCCCGCAGGCCGATCTGCACCACGCGGTCGCAATCGAGCAAGCCTTCTTCCACCGCGCGGCGGAAGGTGGTGCCGTGGGCGATTTTCTCGCCGAACATGTGATCGTTCACATCGGCATGGGCGTCGATGTGCACCAGGCCGACCTTGCCGTGTTTCTTGTGGATCGCCCGCAGGATCGGCAGGGTGATGGTGTGATCGCCGCCCAGGGTCAGGGGAATGACGTTGTGTTCCAGAATCTTGTGGTACGACTCTTCGATGATCCGCACGGCGTCCAGCAGGTTGAAGGTGTTGATCGGCACATCACCGATATCGGCCACCGACAACGAGTCGAACGGCGCGGCACCGGTGGCCATGTTGTAGGGACGGATCATTACCGATTCAGCGCGGATCTCGCGGGGCCCGAAACGGGTGCCGGCGCGCAGGGAGGTGCCGATGTCCAGCGGCACGCCGACGAAAGCAGCGTCCAGGCCGGCAGCGGTTTGTAAATGGGGGAGTCGCATCATGGTGGCGATGCCGCCGAAGCGCGGCATTTCGTTGCCGCCCAGTGGTTGGTGAAGAATCTTGTCCACGGGTAGGGCCTCATCGTTGTTTTATTTATCAGGGGCCGATTCTGCGAAAAGCCTGGGAGTGGAAGAATCGCTGGGGGCAAATACTTAGTTCAGATTTTTCTAAACTAATTCGGGATGGAGCGATAGACTCGCGATTGATCTCTGGGGGCAACACCATGCTTGCAAGCTGTGCAAGCAAAGCTGTGGGAGCAAAGCTTGCTCGCGACATAGGCGCCTCGGTTCCAGGGGGGAAACCGCGTTGACTTCATCGCGGGCAAGCCTTGCTCCCACAGATAAACCCCCTTGCCACAAAGTGTGCAGTGACCCGCCTGTATGGAGAGACCCCATGGCCAACGCTCTACCCGACCTGAAACTGTTGCGCATTTTCGTCAGCGTCGTGCGGCACCAGGGGTTCGCCAATGCCCAGCACGAGCTCAACCTTTCCACGTCGGCCATCAGCACCTACATGAGCCAGCTCGAATCGGCCCTGGGCCTGGTGTTGTGTCATCGTGGGCGGGGTGGGTTCAGCCTGACCAGCAAGGGCGAGTTGTTCCACCAGGAGACCCTGCGTCTGTTGGGCGAGCTTGAAGGGTTCGAGCAATACGCCGCCGCGCTGAAAGGAGAGTTGCGCGGCACACTGAACCTGGGGGTGATCGATTCCACCGTCAGCGACAAAGCCCTGCCGTTCGCCGAAGCCATCGGCGCCTACAGCCAGGAGCATCCGGCAGTTCACCTGCACCTGTCGGTCATGAGTCCGTACGAACTGCAACTGGGCGTGCAGGACAACCGCCTGGACCTGGCCATCGGCGCGTTTTCCACGCGCATGAGCGGCCTGGTCTACATGCCGCTGTACCGTGAGCAGCACTGGTTGTATTGCAGCAACCGTCACCCGCTGTTCAACGAGCGGCGTATCCCTGAGCAACTCATCACCCAGCAACGCATGGTCGGGCGCGGTTACTGGAGCCAGGCCGAACTGGCCCGTCACGGCTTCAAGCACAGCGCGGCGACGGTGGAGAGCATGGAGGCGCAGTTGATCCTGGTATTGTCCGGCGCCTACGTCGGCTATCTGCCCGAACACTACGCTCAGGCCTGGGTGGACAAGGGCGATTTGCGCGTGTTGCTGCCGGCCACTTTTGGTTATCAGGCACCGTTTTCGATGATCGTACGCCGTGGCCGCAGCCGTGAGCCGCTGATCCAGACTTTTCGCGATCTGCTCAAGGCGCAGCTCAACCAGGCCTGAGGTGCCGTCATGTCCAGAATTCATTGTCCGCGCTGCCACAGGCCGCAAAGTCATTGCCTGTGCCCGCTGATCCCCAGCCTCGACAGTCGCACCCGGGTGCTGTTGTTGCAGCATCCCAGCGAGGTGAACCATGCCCTGAACACCGCGCGGCTGGCGGCGTTGGGGCTCAATAATGCCGAGTTGATCGTGGGCGAGGTGTTCGAGGATTTGCCTGGGTTGCTCAATCAACCGGGTTATCAGGCGCGGCTTTTGTTTCCCGGCGAAGAGGCGCAGCCCATGCATGCTTATGCTCCGTCTGAGGATCCGCTACTACTGGTCGTCCCGGACGGCACCTGGCGCAAGGCGCGCAAGTTGCTGCACCTCAACCCTCTGTTAGCGGCGCTGCCGAGGGTGACACTGGCCGCGGGCGGTGTGTCTCGATACCGCTTGCGCAAGGCGCCAGGGCCAGGGGCATTGTCGACGGTGGAGGCGGTTGTCCAGGCGCTGCAAACCCTTGAGGCACCGACCTGTTTTGAGCCGTTGCTGAGGCCGTTCGAAGCGTTGATCGAGGGGCAGATTGCGGCGATGGGGGAGGAGGTTTTTCGGCGTAATCATGCCGAGAAATGAGTGGTGCCTTTGCTGGCCTCATCGCGAGCAGGCTCGCTCCCACAGTTGATCTCCAGTGCATGCAAAAATCTGCTAACACCACAGATCCAATGTGGGAGCGAGCCTGCTCGCGATAGCGGCAGCACAATCAACCAAAGTCTCAGCTCAAGGCCTACCGCTCACGCATCGCCTCAGTCCGCGCCTTCAACACCGGCTTGAGCAGGTAATCCAGGACACTTTTCTCCCCGGTAATGATGTCCACCGTCGCCACCATCCCAGGAATGATCAACAACGGTTTGGCATCGCCGCCCAAGTGATTTTTATCTGTGCGCACCTGGATCAGGTAGAAGCTGTTGCCCTTGTCATCGGTGATGGTGTCGGCGCCGATCAGTTCGAGCCTGGCGCTCATCCCGCCGTAGATCGTGTAGTCATAGGCACTGAACTTGACCATGGCTTTCTGGCCCGGATGCAGGAAGGCCACGTCCTGGGGGCGGACCTTGGCTTCGATCAGCAGGTTGTCTTCCAGCGGCACGATTTCTGCCATGTCGCTGCCCGGCTGCACTACGCCGCCGATGGTGTTGACCTTTAGCTGCTTGATCACCCCATGTACCGGCGAGACCACGGTGGTGCGGGTCACGCGGTCGTCGATGGCAATGCTCGAAGCGGTGATTTTTGACAACTCCGTGCGTTTCTCATTGAGTTCCTTGGCCGCTTCGGAGCGAAAGGACTGTTCCGATTCGTCGATCTTGCTCTTGATCTCGTTGATCGCCGATTCGGCCCGAGGAATCGCCAGGGTGGTGGCGTTGAGTGAGCCACGGATTTCCACTGCGCTGCGTTTGAGCCGCAGGATTTCCACCGGCGACACCGCCCCGGTGCGCACCAGTGGTGCCGACATGTTCATCTCTTCTTGCAGCAAGGCCAGGCTGGAACTGAACTGGCCCTGCTTGGAGCGAAACTCCGCCAGCTCCTGGGTTTTCTGGCGCAGTTGTTCGGACAGCGTCCGCTGTTCGCTGGCCAGGCGCCGCTGTCGTTGTTCATACAGCGAGCGTTCGTCCTCGGCCACTTGCGGGGCCTTGCTGATGACTTCAGCGGACAGTTCGAAAGGTCGGCCTTCGGCTTCGGCCGACAAGCGTTCGACCTGGGCGGTCAGGGCATAACGGTCGGCCTCGCTTTCGCCCTTGTTCGACAGAAACCGTGTGTCGTCCAGGCGTAGCAGGGTGTCGCCCTTGTTCACCATCTGCCCTTCGCGCACGAAAATCTCGGTGACGATGCCGCCCTCCAGGTTCTGGATTACCTGAATCTTGCTCGAAGGAATGGCCTTGCCTTCACCGGTGGTGACTTCCTGCAAGACTGCCAGTTTGGCCCACACCAACGCGGTGATGATCAGTCCGGCCGCCAGCCACACCGTGACCCGCGAGCGACGGGGCGAATCCTGCAGCGCGGCACCGGCGGTTTCCGGCATGAACTCGCTTTCGGCGCTTTTGCTGAAACTGCCGAAGTAGCTTCGGGCCGCTGAATCGGGTGTTTGAGCAGACATGGGCGATACCCGTCAGTTAGAAAAAATAAAGCCGAACACATACCTGTGGCTTGAGGGGGTTATCTGTGGGAGCAAGGCTTGCCCGCGATGAAGCTAATGCGGTCTCACTGGAACCGAGGCGCCTGTATCGCGGGCAAGCCTTGCTCCCACAGGTTGCGGTGTTGTTTCTATACCGCCGCAGACCCCACCCGTCCTTTACGCAGTGCATCGATCACCGCTTCCTTCGGCCCATCGGCCACAATCCGGCCGTTGTCCAGCACCACCAGCCGATCCACCAGGCTGAGCATCGACGTGCGGTGGGTCACCAGCAGCACCGTCTTGCCCTGCACATGGGTATGGAGCTTTTGCCGCAACACGTCTTCGCTGCTGTTGTCCATGGCGCTGGTGGGTTCGTCCAGCAGCAGGATCGGCGGGTCGAGCAACAGAGCTCGGGCCAGTAGCACGGCCTGGCGTTGCCCACCGGAGAGCAACTGCCCGCGCTCGCCCACCGGGCGGTCAAAGCCCTGGGGATGCTGGCGGGCCAGTTCGGTAACGCCGGTCAGTTCCGCCACTTCCAGCATGCGTGCATCGCTGATGTAGCGGGCGCCGAGGGTGAGGTTGTCCCGCAGGCTGCCGGCCAGCAGCGGCAGGTCATGGGCGACATAGCCGATCTGCTGGCGCAGGTCCGCCACGTCCAGTTGCCGAAGGTCGAGCCCATCGAGCAGCAACTGGCCTTCCTGGGGCTCATAAAACCCCATCACCAGGCGCGCCAGGGTGCTCTTGCCCGAGCCACTGCGACCGATAATCCCGACCCGTTCGCCGGGCTTGAGGCTGAAACTCACATTCGCCAGCGCCGGGGCGTTCTGGCCGTTGTAATGGAAGGTCACGCCGCTGACGTCCAGCGCGCCCTGCAATTGGGTGCGATCCAGCGGCCGTTGTTTGGCATCGCGCTCTTGGGGCAGCGCCATCAGCGCATCGGTGCTGCGCATGGTCAGCTGTGCCTGCTGGTAGCGGGTGATCAGCCCGGCGATCTGTCCCAGCGGCGCCAGCACCCGGCTGCCGAGCATGTAGGTCGCCACCAGCGCGCCGACGCTGAGGTTACCGGCGATGATGCTGTAGACCCCGGCGACGATGGTCGCCATGCCGGCCAGTTGTTGCAGGAACAGCGTACCGTTGGTGGCCAGCGCCGAGAGGCTGCGGGCGTGGCTGTCCAGGCGGGTGAGGGCGCCATGGGTGCTTTCCCACTGATACTGGCGCTCGCTTTCGGCGCTGCAAGCCTTGAGGGTTTCCAGGCCGCCGAGGGTTTCAATCAGCAATGCCTGGCGCTGGGCGCCCAGGGCCAGGCTTTTCTGCACGGTGTCGCGCAGGCGTGCCTGGATGATCATGGCGAAAATAATGGTGAGCGGAAAAGCCACCACCGGAATCACCACCAGCCAGCCACCCAGCAACCCGATCACCACCAGCATCAGCACGGCGAAGGGCAGGTCGATCAGGCTGGTGAGGGTGACAGCGGTCAGGAATTCGCGCAGGCCCTGGAAGTCATGGATGCTTTGGGCGAACCCGCCGATGGTCACCGGTTTGGCCTTCATCGCCATGCCGGTGATGCGTTCGAACAGGGTCGCGGAGAGGATCACGTCGGTTTTCTTGCCGGCGGTGTCCAGCAGATGGGCGCGCACCACGCGCAAAACCAGTTCGAAACCAGTGCCGATCAACAGCCCCACGGCCAGCACCCACAACGTCGATGTGGCTTGGTTCGGCACCACGCGGTCGTAGGTCTGCATGACGAACAACGGCACCATCAGCCCCAGCAGGTTGATCAGCAAACTTGCCAGGATCGCGTCGCTGTACAGCCAGCGCGACAGTTTCAAGGTGTCACGAAACCAGGCCTCGACCCGTGGAACCAAGGGCGCGCGCAGGTCTTCGAGTTCATGGCGCGGCCGGGCGAACAACGCCTGGCCGCTGTAGACGGCGCTCAGTTCGTCGCGGCTGACCCACTGCTCGCCGCCATCGGCTTCGCTGGGCAGGATCAGCGCCTGGCCGTCCTCACTCCAGCGCCGCAACACGGCGCAACGACCACCGGCCAGAATCAGCATCACCGGCAGGTTGAGTGGCGAAATATCGGCCAGCTCTCGGCGCAGCAAGCGCGCCTGCAAATTGGCCCGGGCCGCTGCGCGCGGCAGCAGGTCCAGGCTCAGACGTTGGTGCGCCATTGGAAGCCCGGCGCCAAGGCTGGCGCGGCTGACTGTCGCGCCATGGAGTTTGCAGAGGATCAACAGACCGTCAAGCAAGGGATCATCGACATTCAGCCGCGGATCGGTGCTGAGGGTTGCGGGTTCCATGCTGGTCACATTGATCGCTCCCATTTTTTTGGGGGGCTACTTCAGTTCTGGCAGCCGCGCTTCGTTTTTGACTTCTGTTTGAGCGACCGCGTCGGCCGGCAGCACCACGCGCTGTTTGCTCAACAGCTGGCCCATGTTCGCCAATACCCGATACATCGAGTATTCCTCGGTGTAGCGCACTTCGGTGTAGCGACGGTTGGCGTTGTACAGCTCGTTTTCGCTATCGAGCACATCGAGCAGGGTCCGCTGGCCGAGACCGAACTGATCCTGATAGGCGGCGCGTACACGGGAAGTGGTTTCGGCGTATTCCCGGGCGGTGGGGGTCTGCTTGCGGGCGTTGAGCATCGCGTTCCAGGCCAGGCGGGTGTCTTCGTTGAGCTGGCGCAGGGCGTTGTTGCGGATGTCCATGGCCTGGTTGATCTGGTGGGCATTGGACGCCAACCGCGCCTTGTCGCTGCCGCCGCGGAACAGGTTGTAGTTCATCACCACGCCGACCCGCCAGTTGTTGTCGTGGCCTTCTTCGCCCCCGAGGTTGTTATTGGCGCCCACCGCCGCCTCGGCGTCGAACCGCGGATAGAACGGCGACTTGGCCACTTCATACTGGCTTTCGGCGGACTGCACGTCGGCCTGGGCCGATTTCAGGTACGGGTTGTTGTCCACCATGCTTTGCTGGGCTTGGCGCAGGTCAGCGGGCATCTCGCCTTTGGTCGAGGGCGGTGTTTCCAGCTCATCGGGCATGCGTCCGACCACGCTGTAGAAGTTAGCCTCGGCGTCGGCCAGATCGACCTGGGCGGTGTCGTAGTTGTTTTCCGCCAGGGCCCGGCGAGCATTGGACTGATCGGAGTCGGCCGTACTGCCCACGCCACGCTCGGTGCGCAGGCCGATCTGGTCGTTGACGCGCAGGTGAGCTTGCAGGTTGTTCTTGGCCAGGGTCACCAGCTCGCGACGCTTGAGCACTTCCAGGTAAACCTCGATGGTGCGCAGCGCCAGGTCCTGGGCGGTGCCTTGGGCGTAGTAGGCCCGGGAATTGACCACGCCTTTGGTGCGTTCCACTTCATTGGCGGTGTTGAACCCGTCAAACAGCATCTGCCGCAGGCGCAGCTCCGACTGGGTGTAAGTCAGGATATTGGTGTGGTGATTGCCCAGCGCCCGGGTGTTGGTGTTGTCACTGTAGCCGCGCCCGTAGCCGGCATTAAGGTCCACCGACGGGAAGAACCCCCCTCTGGCGACCTTGACGTCTTCATTGGCCGACAGACGGCTATCGACCCGTTGCGCCAGTTCCGGGTGAGTAGCAATGGTGCTCTGGATCGCTTCGGTCAACGACATGGCCTGCGCTGAAGAAGAGCAGGCCATGGCCAGCAAAACCGCGCTGCAGAGGGGGGAAAGAACGCGCATGGGGTGCATCTCCTAAGGTCTGTTGTGCTTCGCTGTCGCCAAAATATTGACGTATTTAAGATCAAAACCGTTTCAAGCTTGTAACAACACAGCTAAGAACATCCTGCGCAAAACCTAAGAAGAATTTCTCATAAGACTTATGCCAAAAAAAACTTATGTGCTTGGAAAAAAGCGGCACATTGTTCAAAGCGAAAGCCTTTGAATCTGCGGGTCCTGACGGATTTTGGGCGTCAATAAAGTTCCATAATCATTTTGAAGCGATGTGAAGAGGTGCCGAAAAGGACGACTTGAAAGGCGATTTTAAGTGACGGTTTTTTGTCATTGTGGCGAATAGCTAGCGCCTTTTACGTCCCCGAAAGCTGGCAGATTTTCCAGATTCCCTGGCTGCCAACCCGAGCACCAATTCTTCACCCAGACAGGTGCCGACTGCGGTTGGCAACGGAGGAATGCACATGGCAGCGCTCATCGGTACCGTCAGCAAGGTGGTAGGACAGGTTTTCGCAGAAGCCGTCGGCGGTCTGCGGCGACCTCTGGTTGAAGGTGATCGGCTCTATGCCGGCGAGCACCTGATCACCGGGGCCGAAGGGGCGGTGGCTGTGCAGTTGCAAAACGGCAAGGAGTTGACCCTGGGCCGCGGAAGTGACCTGACGCTGAGCCCGCAATTGCTCGCCAACCAGGCCTCTGCTAGCGATACGCCTGAGGCCACCACACCCAGTGATGCGCAACTGACTGATGTGCAAAAACTGCAACAAGCCATCGCCGCCGGCGCTGACCCGACCCAGACCGGCGAGGCAACGGCTGCAGGCGCCGAGGGCGGTAATCCGGGGGGCGTGGGCGGCGGGCACAGTTTTGTGTTGCTGGAAGAGGTCGGCGGGGAGGTCGATCCGCAGATCGGTTTTCCCACCGCCGGGTTCAACGGGATACCCGAGTTTCCAGACCTGCGTCTGGCCGGTGATCCGGATGACGGCGGCGACGATGCAATCGTGCCACCGGTAGACCCTGAAACCCCGGACAACCCGGTTACCCTTGATGGCTTGACCGTGGATGGCGGTGAATTGACCGCCAATGAGGCGAACCTGTCTGACGGTTCCGCCAGCAATCCCGGTGCGCTGGTGCAAAGCGGCAGTTTCACCATTTCCGCGCCCGATGGGCTGAGCAGCCTGAGTATCGGTGGAATCGCCGTGATCACCGGTGGCGTGCCCGCAGGTTTTCCCCAATCCATCACCTCGGCGCTGGGCAACACGTTGACCATCACCGGTTACAACCCCGCGACCGGTGTGGTCAGTTACAGCTATACCCTGACGGACAATGAAAACCATCCAGCCGGTGGTGGGGCCAACAGCATCAGCGAGCAGTTCCCCGTCGTGGCCGTCGACAGCGATGGCGACACCGCCACGGGGACCCTGGACGTCAACATCACCGACGACGTACCCCAGGCGATTGACGACAGCCACGCAAGCACCGCATCGGAAAGTCTTGTCACGCTCACCGGCAACGTCTTGCCCAACGATCATCAAGGCGCCGACCGCATCCCCACCGGTCCTGACAGCGGGCCGATCATTGGCGGCACGTTCACCGGCACCTACGGCACCCTGGTGCTGAACCCCAACGGCACGTACACCTACACCCTCAACACCAGCGACCCGCAATTCGTGGCGTTGCACGGCGGCGGAAGTGGCACTGAAACCTTCACCTACACCCTGACCGACGCCGACGGCGACACCAGCACCGCCAATCTGGTGTTGCAGGTGCACAACAACGACGACCCAGTGATCATCGAAGGTTTGGACACCGAAGGCGGTGAGCTGAACCTTCAGGAGAAAAACCTCAGCGACGGCACCAGCCCGGACGCTCCAGCGCTGACCCAAAGCGGCACCTTCACCATCACCGCGCTGGACGGTGTACAGACCCTGAGCGTGGGCGGCATCAATGTCGTCACGGGCGGTGTTGCAGCCGGTTTCCCACAATCCATCACCACGGCATTGGGCAACACGCTGACCATCACCGGCTTCAACGCCGCCACGGGCGTGGTGAGTTACAGCTACACCTTGCTGGACAACGAAGCCCACGCAAACGGCAACGGTGCCAACAGCCTCAGCGAACAATTTGCCGTCGTGGTCACCGACGACAACGGCACCACGGCCACTGGCAATCTGGACGTGAATATCGTTGATGATGTGCCTCAAGCCGTGGACGACAGCAACGCCGGCACCGCCTCGGAAACCAACCTGACCCTGACGGGCAGCGTGCTGACCAATGACACCGAAGGCGCGGATCGTGTGGCGTCCGGCCCGGTCACGCCCGGTACCTTCACCGGCACTTACGGCACGCTGGTTCTCAACGCTGACGGTTCCTACACCTACACGCTCAACACCGCCGACGCCGACTTCAAAGGCCTGCACGGCGGCGGCAGCGGTAGCGAAACCTTCACCTACACCCTGACCGACGCCGACGGCGACACCAGCACCGCCAATCTGGTGCTACAGGTACACAACAACGACGACCCGGTGATCATCGAAGGCCTGGACACCGAAGGCGGTGAGCTGAACCTTCAGGAGAAAAACCTCAGCGACGGCACCAGCCCGGACGCTCCAGCGCTGACCCAAAGCGGCACCTTCACCATCACCGCGCTGGACGGTGTACAGACCCTGAGCGTGGGCGGCATCAATGTCGTCACGGGTGGTGTTGCGGCCGGTTTCCCACAGTCCATCACCACGGCCTTGGGCAACACGCTGACCATCACCGGCTTCAACGCCGCCACGGGCGTGGTGAGTTACAGCTACACCTTGCTGGACAACGAAGCCCACGCAAACGCCAATGGCGCCAACAGCCTCAGCGAGCAATTTGCCGTCGTGGTGACCGACGACAACGGCACCACGGCCACCGGCAATCTGGACGTGAATATCGTTGATGATGTGCCTCAAGCCGTGGACGACAGCAACGTCGGCACCGCCTCGGAAACCAACCTGACCCTGACGGGCAGCGTGCTGACCAATGACACCGAAGGCGCGGATCGTGTGGCGTCCGGCCCGGTCACGCCCGGTACCTTCACTGGCACTTACGGCACGCTGGTTCTCAACGCTGACGGTTCCTACACCTACACGCTCAACACCGCCGACGCCGACTTCAAAGGCCTGCACGGCGGCGGCAGCGGTAGCGAAACCTTCACCTACACCCTGACCGACGCCGACGGCGACACCAGCACCGCCAATCTGGTGCTACAGGTACACAACAACGACGACCCGGTGATCATCGAAGGCCTGGACACCGAAGGCGGTGAGCTGAACCTTCAGGAGAAAAACCTCAGCGACGGCACCAGCCCGGACGCTCCAGCGCTGACCCAAAGTGGCACCTTCACCATCACCGCGCTGGACGGTGTACAGACCCTGAGCGTAGGTGGCATCAATGTCGTCACGGGCGGTGTTGCGGCCGGTTTCCCACAATCCATCACCACGGCCTTGGGCAACACGCTGACCATCACCGGTTTCAACGCCGCCACGGGCGTGGTGAGTTACAGCTACACCTTGCTGGACAATGAAACTCACGCAAACGCCAACGGCGCCAACAGCCTTAGCGAGCAATTTACCGTCGTGGTCACCGACGACAACGGCACCACGGCCACCGGCAATCTGGACGTGAATATCGTTGATGATTTGCCCACCGCCCATGCTGATTCCGCCTCGGTGGACGAAGGCGGGACGGTCAGCGGCAACGTTCTGAACAACGATGTGGGCGGTGCCGACGGACCCGCCGCAAGCGGCGCGGTGATCGGTGTGCGTGCTGGCAGCGACACCTCAACCTCGGCGGTTGGCGGCCTCAACACCCAGATCAACGGCACCTACGGCTATCTCACGCTGGACGCCAATGGCAACGCCGTTTACCACAGCAACCCGAACACCGTCAGTGCACCCGGTGCCACCGACGTATTCACCTACACCGTGCGCGATGCCGACGGCGATGAAAGCACCACCACCATCACCATCGATGTCTACAACAGCTGCCTAGTCGCTGAAACCGATCAGGACATCACCGTCTACGAAAAAGCCCTGGACCTGAACCAGGACGGCCAGGACCTGGCTCCCGGCACCGTCACCGGCAGCGCACCGAACGCTACCACTGAAACGGCCAGCGGTAGCCTGGTCGGCTCGGTCACAGGTGCAATCGGCGCCGTCACCTTCGCCCTGGTAGGCAACGCCACCGGTGCCTATGGGCAACTGCTGCTCAACCCCGACGGTTCGTACACCTACACCCTGACCTCGCCAGCCACCACCGCACCTTCGGCCAACGATGGTCCGAATGTCCTGAGCGAAAGCTTTACCTATCAAGCCACCGATTCACTGGGCAATACCGTCACCAGCACCATCGTTATCAACATCGTTGACGACGTGCCCAACGCCCATGCCGATTTGGCTTCGGTGGTGGAGGGCGGCACGGTCAATGGCAATGTGCTGGACAACGACGTGCTCGGCGCCGACGGTGGCGCAGTGATCGGCGTACGTGCCGGCAACGACACCTCAAACCCTGCAACAGGTGGCCTCAACACCCAGATCAACGGCACCTACGGCTATCTCACGCTGGACGCCAATGGCAATGCGGTCTACCACAGCAACCCGGACGCCGTCGGCGCACCGGGGGCCACTGACGTATTCACCTACACCGTGCGCGATGCCGACGGCGATGAAAGCACCACCACCATCACCATCGATGTCTACAACAGTTGCCTCGTCGCTGAAACCGATCAGGACATTACCGTCTACGAAAAAGCCCTGGACCTGAATCAGGACGGCCAGGACCTGGCCCCCGGTACCGTCACCGGCAGCGAGCCGAGCGCCACCAGCGAAACCGCCAGCGGTAGCCTTGTCGGTTCGGTGACTGGTGCCAGTGGTGCGCTGACGTTCAGTCTGGTGGGCAACGCCACCGGCGCCTACGGCCAGTTGTTGCTCAACCCCGATGGCTCGTACACCTACACGCTGACTTCGCCCGCCACGACGGCGCCCAACGCCAACGACGGCCCGAATGTATTGAGCGAAAGCTTCACCTACCAGGCCACGGACGCCTTGGGCAACAGTGTCACCGGCAACCTGGTGGTGAGCATCGTCGACGACGTGCCCATGGCCGTCGCGTCCGAGCGTTCGGTGACGGCGGTGGAGATCGACTCGAACCTGTTGATCGTGCTCGATGTGTCCGGGAGCATGGCCGACCCCTCGGGTGTACCGGGGCTCTCGCGGCTGGACCTGGCGAAACAGGCCATCAGTGCCTTGCTCGATAAATACGACGATCTGGGGGATGTGAAAGTCCAGCTCGTGACCTTCAGCAGCAGCGCCACCGACCAGACTTCCGTGTGGGTGGACGTGGCGACCGCCAAGTCGCTCCTCTCCGGCCTGTCAGCGGGCGGTGGGACCAACTACGATGCGGCGGTAGCGGCGGCCAAGACCGCGTTTGTCACCTCGGGGCAACTGACCGGAGCACAGAACATTGGCTACTTCTTCTCCGACGGCAAGCCCACGACGGGCCAGGGGATTGATGCGGCGGACGAAGTGGCGTGGAAAGCATTCCTCGACGCCAACGGCATCAAGAACTACGCCATCGGCCTGGGCGGCGGTGTCAGTGACACTCACCTCGACCCGCTGGCCTACGACGGCAGCACCCACACCGACACCGACGCGGTGCTGGTCACCGACCTGAACCAGCTCAACTCGGTGCTCTCCGGCACCGTGCAGGGTGTGCCCGTCACTGGCAGCCTGCTGGGCGAGGGCGGCTCGTTCGGCGCCGACGGCGGGTTTGTCAAAAGCCTGGTGGTCGATGGCAGCACCTACAGCTACGATCCGGCCGCCAACGCCGGACAGGGTGCGCTGACCGCCAGCGGCGGGGCCAACCATGGCACCTTCAACACCGCCAACAACACGCTGAGTATCGCCACCGACCACGACGGCACGCTGGTGGTGAATCTCGACACCGGCGAGTACAGCTACACCTCCCAGACCGCCACCAGCGCATTGATCACCGAGACCATCGGCTTCACTGTCAGCGACAACGACGGCGACCTGGCCAGTTCCAGCCTGGTGGTTAAGGTTCTCCCCAACAGCCCGCCCGTGGCAGTCGACGACAACATCATCACCAACGTCCTGTCGGGCAACATCGTGATCCCGGGAGAAATGCTGCTGGGCAACGACAGCGACGCCAACGGCGACCCGCTCACGGCGTCGCCCACCGGCTTCAACACCGGCTGGGTTGCCAGGGGCGCAGACTTCACCGGCAGTACCGGCACGGTCAGCTTCACCGGTAACAACGTGCAGTCGATCAACCTCAACCGCGGCGCTTTTGTCGCCAATGCCGCGACCATGACCGCGGTGCTGGTGGTCAGCGGTGCGCTGGGGATGGTGTCCAACCACAACACCAACGATGAAGACCGGCTCAACATCAGCCTCAAGCAGGGGGAAACCCTCACCCTGGACCACAACCTGGCGGCCGGACGGATCGCCCTGGAGTACTCCCTCAACGGCGGGCCTTTCATTGCGATCACCGACGGTGCCTCGTTCACCGCGGCGGCCGATGGCAACTACCAGATCCACGTCACCAACATCGCCAATGCCAGTGGTGGCAACCCCAACGGCGCGGAAAACTACCAACTGACCTTGACCGTCAACTACGCCGGCGCCCAGGACAGTACGCCGGATTACCACGACAGCTACACCGCCAGCGACAATCACGGTGGCAGCGACAGCGCAGCGGTCGGCATCAGCTATCAGGCTGGCCACACCCTGACGGGCACGACCGGAGACGACGTGCTGATCGCCGGCGAGGGGGACAACATCCTCAACGCGGGTGACGGCAACGATATACTCAGCGCCGGTTCGGGCAACAACGTCTTGCATGGCGAGGCGGGCAACGACTTGCTCTACAGCGGCGCTGGCAACGACCTGCTCGACGGTGGCACCGGCAACGACACCGCCAGCTACGCCCACGCCAGTGCCGGGGTTACGGTGAACCTGGGTCTGTTAGCCGCGCAAAACACCGTGGGCGCCGGTATCGACACCCTGGCGGGCATCGAAAACCTGGTCGGCTCGAACTTCAACGACACCCTCACCGGCGATAGTGCCAGCAACCGCATCAACGGCGGCCTGGGCGACGACGTGCTCAATGGCGGTGGTGGCGATGACGTGTTGATCGGCGGCCTGGGCAACAACACCCTGACCGGAGGCAGCGGCGCTGATACCTTCCAATGGCAGGTGGGCAACAGCGGCCATGACCTGGTCACGGACTTCACCCCAGGCCTCGACAAACTCGACCTGTCGCAACTGTTGCTGGGGGAAAACGGCAGCAGCGCGTCCCTGGACGATTACCTGCACTTCAGCGTCACCGGCAGTGGTGCGTCGGTCATGACCAGCATCGACGTCAGCTCCACGGCCGGCGCCGCGCCGAACCAGACCATCGACCTGGCCGGCGTCAACCTCGCCAGCTACTACGGCGTCACACCGGGCGTGGACGGCATGATCGCCGGCGCGGATACAGCGACCATCATCAACGGAATGTTGAATGATCACTCGTTGAAGGTGGACACCGTGTGAGGTGAACTGAAACGACAAAACCCGTCATGTTCAAATAGGACATGGCGGGTTTGTGTTTTTGAGGGGATGCACGCTTTTGGCGTGAACGGCATGCATGCTTTTGTGGCGAGGGAGAAGGTGTGTCGACTAGCGCGGGTCGACGTTATCCAGCGCGCGGTTTGCCAGCAATCCGCCCAGTTCGATCAATTGCTGAATACCCAGCGCCACATGCCGTCGCGAGCCGTTCAGCTCGAAGGCCAAATCGCTGATCATGGCGTCGGCCGAAGCCAGGGTTTCGCGCAGGTTGGCGAGCAGGCATTCGGTGTCGACGCCGTTGACGACAGTGAAGAGTTGGCCTGGAGGCGGATCAGTTTCGGGTTGGGTCGGTTTGGGTTTCAGGTAAAAGTCGAGGGCGCGTTCGGCGGCTTGGTCGAATGCTTTCGAATCGATAGTGTCGCAGGGGGATGACGGGGCGGTGTCTGGTGGGTTGGGGGTTACTTTGAACATGATGAAACTCCTTGATGAGTGGAGCCGTCATCCATCGCTGCTAAACGAAGAAGGTGGCGGCTGTACGCGGGTTAGCAGACCAGGCATCAAGGAACCCGGCGCACCGAAGTGCCCCACGCATAGCCGCCATAATGCTGACCAGCCGAAGATGATCGACTGATCAATGGCGACACTGGCGTGCCTTGATGGTTCGAGCTGCTAAACCCGATCGCTGATTCATCAGCGACCAGGAAACGATAAAGCCCGACCCCAAGGCGCACAAGCCGGCGGATTCTGGCGCAGTTGTAGGCAATGGCGCAAGAATCGGTGGTTTGAGGGTGAGGCACGCGGGGCGTCTCACCGGTTTAGTGGATTATTCCTTCAACTGCTTCTGGTTTCCTGGCTGCGAGCCTGAAGCGTGAGCGCGGCACCGCGTGATGCCGGGGTGGCGTAGTAGGAAACTTGACCGCGCAGTTGGTTCTGGACGGCGTCGCTGTTGCCGCCAGCATCGGCCAAGCCCCAAGTGACCACGCGTCCATCGTTTGTCAGCGCCGTAAATGCCTGATTGTTGGCGTAGACAGCTTGAACGTCGAAGAGCTGATCAGCCACTGCCCCAATGTCGCCGCCCCAGGCCGTAAGCCCCCATGCCACCACTGTGCCGTCGGCCAGCAGGGCAGCAAAAGCGCCTCGTGTGGAGGTCACTTGCACGATGTTATCAAGTGTGAGGATCGGCCCCGGCACCGCTGCGCCATATTCCGGGTGGCCCCAGGCAACTACATGTCCATCGGCCTGTAACGCAGCAAAGGCCCCCGAGCTGGATGTCAGCTGTAAGATGTCGTTCAGCTCGGCGATATCCTGAGGCACTGATCCACCTAGAGATGGATGGCCCCACGCGACCACATGCCCGTTGGCACGGAGTGCGGCAAAGGCGCCGTGGTCGAGATCGGCATTAGCGTCCACATGGGTGGCGGCTACGTCGATGATGTCGTCGAGCGTGGCGATGTCGCGCGGCACATCACCGCCTCCGCCGGCATGGCCCCACGCGACCACACTGTCATCGGTACGCAGTGCTGCAAAAGCCGCGGCCGAGGCTACTACCCGTTCTACGTTGTTGTATTGGGGGTCGTTCGGCACCGTGCCGCCTGCAAAAGCAGGACCCCAGGCGACCACCTGACCATTGGTGCGGCGCGCAGCAAAGGTCCAGTGGGCTCCTGTGACCTCATCAATGCCAGCCAGTGCCTCGATGGGCCCTGGCAGCGCGCCACCAAATCTCTCATCACCCCAAGCAACCAATCTGCCATCGGTGCGCCGCGCCGCAAACCCGTAAGCGTTAGCGTATACCGCATTGATATCTTTGAGCCTGGCGATCGACTCCGGTACCTCTCCACCATGCACTGAACTGCCCCAGGCAACCACATGGCCATTGGCGCGCAACGCTGCAAAGGAAAAGGCCGAACCAGCGACTTCGACAATGTCGGTGAAGGTCCTGATTGTCGACGGGATATCACCGCCATACAGTGCCATGCCCCATCCGACCAGATGACCACTGTCACGGCGAGCCACAAAAGCGGCATAGGGCGCCATGTGGTCGGTATACACATTGTTGCCATTGCTGAAGACATTAACGGGATTGATACGAACCCAATCATTACCACTGCGCACGTGCAGCAATTTTGATGGTTGGGTATCCGGAAAGTGGCTTGCATTCACACTTTCGCTGTCCCCGTCGTACTGCCACAGCGCCTCGCGTGGCTTGCGCGTCGTTGAATCCAATGCCGTCAGCTGACGTATCTCGCTGGTTGCCCAATGTTTGAAAAACACACTACGCGCACCCATGACGAACAACTGTCCAGAACCCACCTGCCGCCGTATGTCATAAACCGCCGGATCCGAAGGTAGAGGCGACCCTCCCTGACGCCGCAGTGTGTAGTCCAACGTGATGGTCTGATCGATATTCGCCTCCACCACCGACTTCGGCACGGGCACGGTCTTGGCCTGCCCAGCTTCGCTGGCTGAAATGGTAAACGGCACGTTGATGCTGCCCGCACCGGGTAGTCCTACCCAGCGCACTTCTCCGGAATCACCCTCCAGCAGATTGACCTCGGCCGGTATCCGCACCGTGGCGCCGTTGGGCGTATTGGCAGGGTCGAGCTGGTCGCCCAGGGCCTCGTCAATGCTCGGGGGAAACAGCTCCAGCGGTTGGCCAAGATGTATATTCAAACGCTTGATCGGCGACTGGTTGGAGTTGCCCAATTGGTCCGTCACCCGGTATTCGAGCAGCGTATTGGGGTTGTCCCCCGCCTGTTGGAAGGTGTCGGTGAACAGGGTTTTTACCACCGGCATCGAAGCGTCGGTTACCTCAAAGGGGACGGGGAAATTTCCCACTAAAAAGTTGATGCGGTCGTAGTCCCGCGGGTTGGTGTAGGTAAAACCGAACTCGACGCCTTGCGCTGCGCGCTCGGCGCTGACGCCCTCGATGACAACATCGGACGGGATCACCAGATCCAGGCCATCGGGCGCGGGCTCACCCGGCGCGCGCAGGTGATACAGCACGAACAAGTCCTCGGAGGGCTGCGAAGAGTTATCGCTGGGACGGGTCACGAGGTAGTGCAGCCTGTTGACCCCATGGTTCAAGCGTCCGTGGGGGATATACAAGGGCATGCGGTTTGCTTCCTCCCCCGGCTGAACGGTATCGCCAGCGGCAGGAGTGGGGTCGTCATTGACATACAGGTCCACCCGGTCCCAAGCCTCCAGCGTCCAGGCGTGCCGCTGCATTTCCACCAGTGGCTCAATCAGGCATTGAAGGCCCCGCGCCTGACCGTCGTAGAGGCTCTTGGGAATGCCCCCATGGGCGAGGCCGGCCGGCTTCACTGGCGTTATCCAACCCGGAATGATCACAGGGACCATCTTGAACAGTTCGTCTAACTCAGAGGAATGGATGTCCATCATGTTCTCCTGGCAGGTGACGGGGCGTGAGCCTCTTGGGCACGGTTATCACACGCCAGACCGAGGAAGCTGGCTACTGACAGAACTAACAGGTGAGGGCGGGTTTAAGACGAACGGTTGGTGAGGGGCTGGCTGATGGACATGCAGATTTTTGCTCGGAGTACAGGCCCCTGTGGCGAGGGGATGCTCGGGCAGCGTGGGCCCGTGGGCGCGACTTCAGGGCTTATGCAGGGTTTTTTGCTTGAGGATATAAACCGTCACCAGCACCGCACTGGTCAGCATGAATGCGCGCGCCCACGGCAGGGGCACCAGGTAGCAGGACAGGAGGATGCTCACCCACATCAGGCCGATGGCGTAGACCTTGCCCTTGAGTGGGATGCCGTTGCCGCTGAGGTAATCAGCGATCCAGGGTCCGAGCCGCGGATGGCCCACCAGCCAGCGATAGAAGCGTGGCGAGCTGCGGGCGAAGCAGGCCGCGGCCAGCAGCAGGAAAGGGGTAGTGGGCAATACGGGAATGAAGATCCCGATGACCCCCAGCACCACGCTCAACCAGCCAATGGCCAGCAGAACGTAGCGCAGGATCAGCGAGCGGTTGCCGATGGGCGCGAGCACCCGGTGGCTCAGTGGTGGCGCGGCTTGAGGATCGCCGGTTTCTCGTCCGGGGCGTTGCACAGTAGGTACAGGGCGGTGAGGGCTTCAGGGATCTGCACGATCATGTCGTCCATCAGGTTCGCGTCGGCGGCGATGTCGGAAAACTCCGGTTGCTCGTCGAACAGACCGGAACCGACCATGATCGGCAGCAGCATTTCGCTGACTTCTTCCTCGGCGGTTTCGAACCAGGCGGCTTCGCGCAGGAACACGCCTTCCATGAAACCGATGCACCAGCCACGCAGTTCCGAATCGTCCGGGTCATCGCCCAGGTCCAGCTCGCATGGCAATTCGAATTCTTCGTCGGAAGCCAACTGACGGGCGATGTGGGCCTTGAGCAACACCAGCGTGGTTTCGATGACCTCACGCTCGGCATCGTCGGCGTAATGCGGCTCTTCGGCGAACAGCGCGTCGATCCACTCACGCTCCGGCACCTGTTCGGAGCAGATGGACAGGGCGGTCAGGTAGCCGTGAGCGGCCACGTAATCCAGCGCCTCTTCGTGCAGCTCATCGGCGTCGAGGAAGACTTGCAGGCGGGTCAGTTGCTCAGCGAAGGACATTACAGGCTACCTTGGGGAATAAACAATGCGGGAATTCTAGGCCTTCTTGAGCGCCCAGGCCAGCCGCGTGGTGTATTTGCCTCTCCAATGCCCGGGGTGGACACAAATTTGCGCTCGCCCACAGATCAAATGTGGGAGCGAGCCTGCTCGCGATAGCGGTGGAGCAGCTTGCATTGATGTTGAATGGGCCGATGTCATCGCGAGCAGGCTCGCTCCCACAGGGACTGATGGCAACCGGAAGACCCCCGACACCTCTTGTCAGCATCACCCTTTACAACGAAACCCTCGGGTATACTGCCGCGTTTTGTGATGCCCTGCGGCGTCCCGGCGTTTCGAAACGCGCACTTACGATTTGCCGGTGCAGCGTTTTTGATTCTGAACCAGCCTTGCAGGGATGTTTCGGTGATTTTTGGAGTTTTTATGCTCGAACAGGCTCAACGCGTCCTCAAGGACATCTTCGGCTACGACAGTTTTCGTGGCCGCCAGGGTGCCATTATTGAGCGCGTGGCCAGCGGTGGCGATGCCCTGGTGCTGATGCCCACCGGCGGCGGCAAATCGTTGTGCTTCCAGGTGCCGGCGCTGTTGCGCAACGGCCTGGCGGTAGTGGTCTCGCCGCTGATTGCGTTGATGGACGACCAGGTCGCGACCCTTGAAGAGCTGGGGGTTGCAGCCGCTTCGCTGAACTCGACCCTCAGCGCCGAGCAGCAACGGGACCTGGCGGCGCGAATCAAGCGCGGTGAAATAAAAATGCTCTACCTGGCCCCGGAACGCCTGGTGCAGCCGCGCATGCTGGCCTTCCTGCAGAGCCTGGAAATCGCTCTGTTTGCCATCGACGAAGCCCACTGTGTGTCCCAATGGGGCCACGACTTCCGCCGTGAATACCTGCAACTGGGGCAACTGGCCGAACTGTTTCCCGACGTGCCACGCATCGCCCTGACCGCCACCGCCGACAAACGCACCCGCGAAGAAATCGTCGAACGCCTGCATTTGCAGAACGCCGAGCGCTTCCTTTCCAGCTTCGACCGACCCAACATTTTCTACCGCATCGTGCCCAAGGAGCAGCCGCGCAAGCAGTTGCTGGCGTTTATTGCCGAGCGGCGCAGCGATGCCGGCATCGTTTATTGCCTGTCGCGCAAAAAGGTCGATGAAGTGGCGGCGTTTCTCTGCGAGCAAGGCTTTTCGGCATTGCCGTATCACGCCGGCCTGCCCAATGACCTGCGGGCCTATCATCAGAAGCGCTTCCTCAATGAGGAAGGCCTGATCATGGTGGCCACCGTGGCGTTTGGCATGGGCATCGACAAGCCCAACGTGCGTTTCGTCGCGCACCTGGACCTGCCCAAATCCCTCGAGGCGTATTACCAGGAAACCGGGCGCGCCGGCCGTGATGGCTTGCCGGCCGACGCGTGGATGGCCTACGGCCTGCAAGACGTGGTGATGCTCAAGCAGATGCTGCAGAACTCCGAGGGCGACGAGCGCCACAAGCGTCTTGAGCAGCACAAGCTCGACGCCATGCTTTCGCTGTGCGAAGAGACCCGCTGCCGGCGCCAGACCTTGCTGGCCTATTTCGACGAAGACATGCCCCAGCCTTGCGGACATTGCGACAACTGCGTCGACGGTGTGGAAACCTGGGACGCCACCGAGCCGGCCCGCCAGGCGTTGTCGGCGATTTATCGCACCGGGCAGCGCTATGGCGTGGGGCATCTGGTGGACGTGTTGCTGGGCAAGGACAACGAAAAGGTGCGCAGTTTTGGCCACCAGCATCTTTCGGTGTTCGGTGTGGGCAAGGCACGCACGGAAAGTGAGTGGCGTTCATTGTTCCGCCAGCTCGTGGCCCGCGGGTTGGCCGATATCGACCTGGAAGGCTACGGCGGTCTGCGCCTGAGTGCGAGTTGCCGGCCGTTGCTCAAAGGCGAGGTCTCCCTCGAACTGCGCCGTGATCTCAAGCCGGCAACGGCGATCAAGAACAGCAAGAGCCAGGCCAGCCAACTGGTGCGCGGCGAAGAGCGCGACCAGTGGGAAGCCTTGCGCGCCTTGCGTCGCAAGCTGGCCGAAGAGCATGGCGTGCCGCCGTATGTGATCTTCCCCGACTCGACGCTGCTGGAGATGCTCCGCAGCCAACCCACGTCCCTGGCGGAAATGGCCCGGGTCAGTGGCGTGGGCGCGCGCAAGCTGGAGCGTTACGGCGAAGCCTTCCTCCAAGTGCTGGGCGGCGAGGTCGAGGCGCCGAAAGCGGTGGCCGATGTTCGTCACGAATTGATCACCCTGGCCCGCGCCGGCATGACCCCGTTGCAGATCGCCGGGCAACTGCAATGCTCGGAAAAGAACGTTTATACGATGCTGGCCGAGGCCATCGGCAAGCAGCAGTTGTCTTTGGAGCAGGCGTTGGATTTACCCGAGGAGTTGATGGGCGAGGTGCAGGATGCGTTTCTGGACGGCGAAGGCGAGTTGCCAGCGGTGTCGGAAGTCGCAGCAATGTTTGTCGGTCGGGTTCCGGAAGGTGTCCTGTATTGTGTCAGGGCTGCGTTGCAGTCGGAATTTGAAGTCTGATCAGTGAGTTACCTTCCTTTAACGATTCACTACAGGGTAAACCTTGCCTGAATCCGAAGCTCATGCTTAGCTGACTAATAATTAGTTTTTCTCTATTTCAGATCTGATGAGTTTTTTTATGCCGTTAACCGATCAACACCGTTTTGGCATGCAGTTGGCGCAAATGTCTCGAGGCTGGCGTGCCGAGCTGGATCGTCGCCTGGCCGGGTTGGGTCTGTCTCAGGCCCGCTGGCTGGTGCTGTTGCACCTGGCCCGTTTCGAACAGGCGCCGACCCAGCGCGAACTGGCCCAGAGTGTCGCTGTCGAAGGCCCGACCCTGGCCCGGTTGCTCGACAGCCTGGAAGCTCAGGGCCTGGTGCAGCGTCAGGCCGTGGCCGAGGATCGTCGTGCCAAGAAAATCGTGCTTTGTGCACCGGCGCTGCCGCTGATCGAACAGATCGAAACCATTGCCACGCAACTGCGCCGCGAGTTGTTCGAGGGGGTCGATGAAGCCGACATGCGCGTGTGCATGCGGGTCCATGGCACGATTCTGGCCAATCTGGAAAAATCCTGAGGCATATCCCAGGCATCAGACTTTTGAGATTCGGCGGTTCGCGAACTATAACCAGTACTTAGGCGCTCAGTCTGGTAATCAAAAGGGATGCCCATGCTTGTAAGTTTGCAGTGCACGTTGCGCAGTTGGCTCAACGTGTTGGTAGTCGTGGCAGCCATGGGGTATTCGGCGTTGGCATCGGCGCTGGGGCTTGGGGAGATCACCCTCCATTCCGCCCTGAATCAGCCGTTGCGTGCCGATATCGCCCTGGTCGATGTGACCGGGGTAAGTGAAAGCGATTTGTCGGCCAGCCTGGCGAGCGCGGACGATTTCAGCCGTGCCGGCGTGGAGCGGGTGTTCTATCTCAATAGCTTGCGCTTCACGCCAGTGCTGCGCGGCGAGCGCGGCTACATTCGGGTGACCTCCAGCAAACCGGTGGAGGAACCCTTCCTCAATTTCCTGGTGCAGCTCAATCAACCCAACGGGCGTCTGCTGCGCGAATACACCGTGCTGATCGACCCACCGGGCACGCCGGGTATCGTACCGGCGCGGGACGAGCCAGCCGCCGCGGCCCAGGCAACGCCTGCGATCAAGCCGCCTGCGGCTACTCAAGGCAAGCGCTATACCGTCGTGCAGGGAGACAACCCCTGGTCCATCGCCAAACGCCTGCATGACGCCGGCAGCAATGCTTCGGTCAATGAGCTGATGCAGGGCATCCAGGCCCTGAACCCCGGCAGTGACCGGCTTTCCGTGGGCCAGCGTTTATTGCTGCCCGATTCTGCGGTGCTGCCATCAGCGACAGAAACGGCTGCCGCCCCGGCCTCCGCCATGTCCGACGAGCAACTGGCCGCCAGCGTGCTGCAAAACGAGCAGCAACAAAAAACCATCGAGCAACTGCAGGCGCTGCTCCAATCCCAGGACGAAAAAATCGCGAGTCAGCGCAAGCAGATCAGCGAGTTGCAGACACAACTGGCCGAGCTCACGCCAGCCCCTGCTGAATCTGCGCAGCCGGAGTCTGTGCCTGCCGCAACCCCCGCGCCGCCAGATCAAGCACCACCCGTCACAGAACCGGTCCCGGAACCAGAGGAGGGCATTAACTGGCTGTGGATAACAGCGCTGGTGGGGCTGTTGGGGTTGCTCGGGTTATTGCTGTTCCTTCGTCGGCGGCAGCAAGAACAGGCGGAAATGGAGCCCCTGCCCGAGCGTCCTGAACCGATGCTGGAAGACGACACCCAAACCTACGCTTCGACCGCCGACACGGAACAGCCTGAGGCCGCCACGTCGTTCAGCAACGGTGATGCACCTTTGGGGGACGTGCTGGAAGGGGTCGGGATTTACCTGACCTACGGTCGTTTCACCGAAGCGGCGGGATTACTGCGCGCCGCGCTGCTGACAGAGCCCGCGCGCACCGACCTGGGCCTCAAGTTGCTGGAAGTGCTGGGCAAGCAGGGCGATACCATCGGTTTCCAGGCCCAGGAACATCATTTGTTGGCGCAGGGCATTGACGTCAGCACACTCGAAGAAATCCGCGGGCGTTATCCGAAGGTCGCCGCGGTGGCCGCGCCCATGGTCACAGAACCTCTGCCGCCGCTGACTGACGTCGCTCCTGCGTCCAGTGACGAGTTCGAACTCGATCTGGATGCGCTGTCCATGGAAACCAGTTGGGACCTTGCCGAGCCGCAGCACAGCACCACTGAAAAAACCCCTGTTGCGCCCGAAGGCTTTGGGGACTTGTCGCTTTCGAGTTTCGACGCGCCGGACCTGCAGTGGAGCGCACCTTCGGAAACTGAATCGCTGGACGATGCATTTCTCGACGGGTTTGCCGATGAAGAGCAGTCGCTGGAACTGGAGCCGATGGTCCTCAAGCCTGTCCACCAAGAGCCTCAGGTACCGGAACACTCCGACAAGCTGGAGCAAGCGCAGAACTGCATTGACGATGGCGATCTGAAAACCGCCGTCGCACTGCTGGAAGAGTTGCTCGAAGAGGGCAACGAACCTCTCAGGCAAACCGCGCGTGTGCTCCTGGCGGGGATTCGCTGAAGTCCTTTATTAGTGAGCCTGCTGGCCCCTTCGCGAGCAGGCTCGCTCCCACAGGGGATTTGCGGTGAACGCCAAGCCCGCGAACGACACGAAACCAATGTGGGGGCTGCTGCGGATACAGGGCCATCAAAACGTCTGCCCCAGATTCAGATACACCGCCCGCTCGTCATCATCGTTAAACCCATAGCTGAAATTCAGTGGCCCCAACGGCGTATCAAACCCCAGGAAAATACTGGCGGCATTGATGTAGCCGCTGTCGAACTCATTGTCGTTGTTCCACGCCCGGCCGCGTTCCAGGGAGCCGCCGATGTACAGCGGGAAATCCAGCGGCAGGTAGGCTCGCGGTGTGAGCCTGCGGTAATACACGGCGCGCATCAGGCTTATGTTCTGCCCGGAGATGCCGTCTTGGCGAAAGCCCGACAGTTGCCGCGCACCACCGAGTACAAAGCTTGAAGTCACCACTTCAGCGGTGTCCAGGGTACGCCCGTAACGCCCACCGAGGATGAAGGTGTCCGGGCCGTGGCTCAGCGCCTTGTCCAGATTGAGTTCCCATTGGCGGTAACGCTGGTCGGAACCCAATCCCGGCTCATACTGGCGCCAGGTCAGGCCGATGTCTTCGCCTTCATGGGGGAAGTACACATTGTCGAAGGAGTCGAATGAATACTTCAGGTCGTAGAAGCCTTCATTGAAACTTTCGCTGGGCTGGTCGTGATCGCCAATGCGTACATCTGCCTCGCCCCAGGCTTGGCCGACACCGAAACGGATTTCGCCGCTGTTGCCAATCTGCCGGCCCAGGTTCAGGCCAAAGCCATAACGTTCGACGCGGTACTGGGCCACCGGGTCGTTGTCCAGGATGGACTCGACGTTGCGGGATTCGAATTGCCCGTAGGGTGCGATGAAGTAGCGCGAGCCGACATCCAGCGGCTGGTAAAACTCGCTGTACAGCTCCTGCTTGTCGCCAATCTGTGCCCGGGTCAGCCACTCGGCGCCGAGGCGATTGATGCCATTGACCCGATAGCTGGCGCCGAGGTTGAAAGCGCTGTCGCCGCGCATGTCGTCCGACAGGCTCAACCCCAGCCGCAGGTAATCGGTGCCGGTGCGTTTGCCCCGGGCACTGATGACCAGCGTATGGTCCGGGGCCTTGTGCACTACGCGGTATTGCACCTGCTCGAAGTAATCCAGCCCGTACAACGTGCCCATGTCGGTCTGCAAACGACCCAGGTCCAGCGGCTCGCCGACTTGCTGGCGAACGTAATAGCGAATCACGTCGTCACCGACTTTGGAGTCGTTCTCCACGCGAATGGCGGTGATGACCGGCGTGCGCTCGCTTGGGGTACGCGCCGCCATGAGCTCGGGGTCGGCCGGCTCCGTGGGGCGCAGGTGCGCCAGGCGGGCCTCGAGTATTTGGGTGGCACGGTAACCGGCGTCGATCATTTCCTGGGCGCGGCCGAAGTCTGTGGCGCCGAAGCTCGCCAGCGCCGGCTGGATCAGCACATCGTCTTCTCTGAGCGTTGCCAATTGTTCTTCGGAGTTGCGCCGGGTCATCAGGGTGGTCGACTGGTTCAGGACGTCGATCACGGTGACCAATTGCTTGCGGGTGCTCAGCGGGGTGCCGATGTCCACCACGATGGCCCTGTCCACGCCCATTTCCCGGGCCACATCCAGCGGGATGTTGTCGGTCATGCCGCCATCCACCAGCAACCGGCCGTCCAGTTCCACCGGCGCGAATACCGCCGGGATCGACATGCTGGCGCGGATGACCTTGGGCAGGTGGCCCTTGCGAAACACCACTTTCTCGCCACTGGCGATGTCGGTCGCCACGGCGCGGAAAGGGATTGGCAGTTTGTCGAAGTCCCGGGTGTCGCTGGCGTGGGCCAGCAGGCTTTCGAGCAGCAGGGCCAGGTTCTGCCCCTGGATAACGCCCAAGGGCAGGCCGAGGCTGCCGTCATCACGAAAGCTGAGTTTCTGTTTCACCAGAAAGTCCCGATCGTCCTGCTTGCGCCGGAACGGCACGTCCTTGCGCGGCGGAGCGTCGGACAGGGCCTGTTGCCAGTCGATGCCCAAGGCGAGTTTTTCCAACTCGTCGATTTTGTAACCTGAGGCATACAGTCCACCGATCACTGCGCCCATGCTGGTGCCCGCGATGGCGTCGATCTGGATGCCTTGCTCCTCCAGGGCCTTGAGCACCCCGATGTGGGCCAGGCCCCGGGCGGCGCCGCCGGACAGTACCAGGCCGATTTTCGGATGCGGCGCCTCGACGGCGGGCTCGTTGGCATGAACGAGCAGGGGCAGCAGTAGCAGAAGCAGGCAAGGCAGCAGGCGGCGCATCGTCAATCTCGGGGCGGGCAATCAAAGGCAGGTATTATAGCGATGCCTTTGCCCCCAGGAGTTCACCCGCAATGACCGAGCACAAGCCGGAAGTCGTCATCACCTATTGCACCCAATGTCAGTGGCTGCTGCGCGCCGCCTGGCTGGCTCAGGAACTGCTCAGCACGTTTAGCGACGACTTGGGCAAGGTGTCGTTGGTGCCGGGCACCGGTGGGGTGTTTCATATCAGTTGCGACGGCACGCAGATCTGGGAACGCAAGGCCGATGGTGGTTTTCCCGAGGCCAAGGTTCTCAAGCAGCGGGTCCGCGACCGGATCGACCCGGAGCGGGACCTGGGCCACAACGACCGGGTTCAGTGAGACGCGGCTTGGGCGCTTACACCCGGTTTCTTTGTGCCGCCACTGAGTTGGCTCGACATCACGATCGCGACGATGATCAGCGCGCCACCCAGCAGCATGCGCAACGTCGGGTTTTCATCGAATAGCAACCAGGCGATGGTGATGCCGTAGACCGGTTCCATGGCAAACACCACCGCCGCCGTGCGGGCCTTGATCACCGCCAGGCTGGCGACGAACAGGCTATGGGCCAGGCCGGTGCAGAACACCCCCAGCAGGGCGATCCACAGCCAGTCGACAGGGCGCACGTCAATCAGTTGCGGCGCTGCCATTGGCAACAGGCAAAAGCCGACCACCAGGTTTTGGCACAAAGCGGCCTGTACCGGCGGCACCCGTGTGGAACCGGCGCGGTTGACCAGCGAAAGCAGCGAGAACAGCAACCCCGAAAGCACGGCCCACAGCAGGCCGGTGGTGGCGCCGCTGGCCAGGTCGAAGTGCGGTGTGACCAGCACCAGGCCGATGCTTACCATTGCCACCAACAGGATTTCATTGGCACGGATCCGCTCGCGGAAAATCAACCCTTCGAGCAACACCGTGAAGGCCGGGAAGCTGGTAAAGCCCAACGTGGCGATTGCCACACCGGCGACTTTGACCGATATGAAGAAGCTCACCCAGTGTCCGGCGAGCAATAGGCCGCCCAGCAGCAGGCGTCGAAGGTCCTGTGCGTGGAGCTTGTGCCAGCGGGCGCTGCTGGCGAAGCGGGCAAAAAACGCCAGGGCCAGCACGGCGAATACGGCGCGGCCGAACACAATGACCGCTGGCGAGGCGGCGGCGAGCTTGCCGAATACACCGGTCAGGCCAAACATGAGTGCGCCAATGTGCAGGGCGCCGAGGGCGGTACGGGGAGTCATTGCGATCCTTGTCCAACGGTTGAGCGTCTGGGTATTGAACCCGCTACCGGCCGTTCATGTCTGTCGCGATCCTCGCGTTTTTTAGCGCGAAGCTAGCGCTGGCGCCGCAGCTTGCCCGGTGAGGCGCCGAATTCGCGCAGCACTGCGGCGGCAAAGGCGCTTTGCGAGCTATAACCGACCCGGTGGGCGATTTCACCGATGGGCAGTTGCGAATCACGCAGCAGGTCCACCGCCTTGTGTAGACGGCGACTGCGGATGTAGTCCATCGGGGTTTGCCCGCATTCGGCGACGAAGCGTGCATGCAAGCGGGCACTGGAGAGCCCGGCGACCTGGGCCAGGTCCGCCACTTGCAGCGGATAGGCGGCGTACTGGTCAATGTGGGCGTTGAGCGCCGCATAGGGCAGGCGCCGGCCGCCGACGATGTCCTGGCCAGTGCCATTGAGGCTGGCCAGGAGCAGCACGGCCCCTTGTTGGGCGATCACCGGGTCGTCCACCGGGCTGCCCGCCAGCCAACTGACCAACTGGCTTTGCCCCGCATCCAGGGGCCTGCGCGCGGCATTGTCGAGCAATCGGCGGCTGGCGTCGGCGTGATCACCCAAGGCTTGCCCGATCCAGTCATCGCTCGGCACATCCAGCACCAGGCAACGGCTGCCACGGGGGCTGCCGCAGGCGTGATGGGCACCGGCGGGTATCACCACGAAACTCTGCTGCACGACCTGGCTGCCACAACCTTCGACCTCGAAATCCAACAGCCCGGACAACCCGAACACCAGTTGGGCGTGGTCGTGGCTGTGGACAATCAGGTCGTGGCTGTAATGGCGTAGCGTCAGGGTCGGTCTCATCTCGGTCTCCCGGGGCAGGCCGTCAGCATACACCGAGGCCACGCTGCTTCGCGCTGTCATGTAACGGACTTGTGTTTGTCATGGGGTATTAACCGCAGGGAGGCACAGTGGCTAAAACGATCAGAGGGTTGCCCATGACCAGCGCCGAGCTCGCCAGACCCAGCCGCAAACAGCGTGTTCGCACCTTATGGATTTCCGATGTGCACCTGGGCACCCGGGACTGCCAGGCCGAGCATTTGTCGCAGTTTCTCAAGGGCTACCATACCGACAAGATCTACCTGGTGGGTGACATCATCGACGGCTGGAAGCTGCGCGGCGGCATGTACTGGCCACAGGCTCACACCAACGTCATTCGCCGCTTGCTGACCATGAGCAAGCGCGGTACCGAGGTGATCTACGTCACCGGTAACCATGACGAATTTCTGCGGCGATATTCGAAGCTGATCCTGGGCAATATCCAATTGGTGGACGAAGCGGTGCACGTCACCGCGGACGGCCGGCATTTGCTGGTGATCCATGGCGATCAGTTCGATGTCATCACCCGGTACCACCGTTGGCTGGCGTTCCTTGGCGATTCGGCCTACGAGTTCACCCTGACCCTGAACCGCTGGCTCAACCATTGGCGGGCCCGTTATGGCTACGGTTACTGGTCGTTGTCGGCGTACCTCAAGCACAAGGTCAAGACGGCGGTCAGCTTCATCAGCGACTTCGAAGAAGCCATCGCCCATGAATGTGTGAAGCGTGAACTGCACGGTGTGGTGTGCGGACACATCCACCATGCCGAGATGCGCAGGGTGGGCGAGGTGGAGTATCTCAATTGTGGCGATTGGGTCGAGTCGTGCACGGCGCTGCGATCGAGCATTGGGACGGGTCGATCGAGTTGTATCGGTTGGCCGATGCCCAGGCGCGGGAGGCGTTGATCCGGGCTGAGTTGAAAGTCACCGAACCGGCGTGAGCCGATCTGACGCCATCGCGGGCAAGCCTTGCTCCCACAGGTATTCACAGCCTGCGAGAGCAAGCACCACCTGTGGGAGCAAGGCTTGCCCGCGATGGACCGCACAGCGATCCCCGGCAATCAGTCAGGCTTGAACCTGTTCAGCCATCGCCGCCTTGTAGATCGACTGCTTCGGTGCGGCAAACAGCCTTTCCAGCATTGGCTCGAAGAAACTCAACGGCAGGGTGTCGTACTCGGCATCGAACGCCGCGGCGTCGTATCGGGCGCAGAAATCAATGGTCGCCTGGTATTGGGGATGCGCTTTGAATTGCTCGCGCAGGTGCCGGTCCATGCCCAGGTGATGGAAGAAGTAATAGCCCTGGAATATCCCGTGTTTCTCCACCATCCACAGGTTTTCGGCGCTGACGAACGGCTTGAGGATGGCGGCGGCAATGTCCGGGTGGTTGTAGCTGCCCAAGGTGTCGCCGATGTCGTGAAGCAAGGCGCAGATCACATATTCCTCGTCCCGTCCGTCACGATAGGCGCGGGTGGCGGTTTGCAGGGAATGGGTCAGGCGATCCACCGGAAAACCGCCGAAATCGCCGTCCAGCAACTTCAAATGGGTCAGGATTCGACCCGGTAATTGCCGGGCATAGGCGCTGAAGTCGGCAGCGATGATTGCCCAGTCTTCCTCAGTACCGTCCTTCATGTGGGTAAAGCGCGCGTGGGAGTTCATGGGCAGTCCTTTGAGAGTGGCTAGAACGCAACTTTGCCCCGCAGCATGTCGCGGTACATGACGAAATCGCCGAGCAGGCTGTAGAACGGGTGCTGGAACGTGGCGGGACGGTTCTTTTCAAAGAAGAAATGCCCGACCCAGGCAAAGCCGTAGCCGGTAATGGGCAAGACGATCAGCCACCAGCCGTTGCCGACGATCAGAGCCAGGGCAACAATCAGGATGACCAGAGAGGTGCCGATAAAGTGCAAGCGCCGGCAGGTGCTGTTGCTGTGTTCGCTGAGGTAATAGGGATAGAACTCAGCGAACGTATTGAAGCGTCTGGTGTTTTCCACGACTGCGGGCTCTGTGGTTATTGTTCTGTTGGTTCTGGGCGACCAACGGTTTGATTGAAGTCTAGAGCGATCACTTGCAACGACCAGTGACAATGGGCGCCACTTTAGTATCCTTCGCAAATCCAGCCGTACCCTGCGGCTCGTCATGCAAGTAAAACGTCATGAGCGAACGAACGACTTCTTCAAGCTGGGCGATGGGGATTGTCAAGGCACTGGAAATGGACGGCCTGGATTGTCGGATGCTGTTCAAACAGCTGGGGCTGGACTATGACGCGCTGGAAGATCCAGATGCACGTTTCCCCCAGGATTCGATGACCCGACTCTGGCAACGCGCCGTGGAGTTGTCGGGCAACCCGGCCATCGCCTTGAACATGGGTAAAGTGGTGCGCCCGGCGTCGTTTCACGTGGTCGGGTATGCCTTGATGTCCAGCCGCACGCTGGTCGAGGGTTTCCAGCGGCTCGTGCGTTATCAGCGGATCATCGCTGAAAGCGCCGACCTGAGCTTTCGTCAGATGGAGGGGGGCTACGGGTTGGTTCTGACAGTGCATGGCGACCATCTCCCGCCCACCCGCCAGAGTGCCGAGGCTTCCCTGGCCTGTGCACTGGCCATGTGCAACTGGTTGACCGGACGCACCCTGCACCCGATGAAGGTGCTGTTCCAGGGCGCCGAACCGGTTGATCTGGCGCCTTATCAACAGGCGTTTCCCGCGCCACTGATGTTCGGCGCACCTTACGACGCGTTGATCTTCGAACGTAGTGACATGGAAGCACCGTTACCCACCGCCAACGAGGCCATGGCGCAGCTCCACGACCGGTTTGCCGGTGAATACCTGGCGCGTTTTTCCGAAAGCCGCGTGACCCACCAGACCCGGCAAGTGTTGTGCCGGCTGCTGCCACGGGGCGAGCCTAAGCGTGACGTGGTGGCGCAGACGCTGCACCTGTCCCAGCGCACCTTGCAGCGACGCTTGCAGGAAGAGGGCACCACGTTCCAGAGCTTGCTCGATGACACCCGCCGCGAACTGGCCGAACAGTATCTGGCGCAGCCGGCCCTGACCCTGCTGGAAATCGCCTATCTGCTGGGCTTCGCCGACCCGAGCAATTTTTTCCGGGCCTTTCGACGCTGGTTCGACACAACGCCCGGCGAATACCGGGCGCGGTCAAACGGCCAGCCCGGTCAGTGACGCCAGAACGCCGGGATACACAGCACGAACACGGTGATGATCTCCAGTCGGCCCAGCAGCATGCCAGCCGACAGAATCCACTTGGCCGCATCCGGCAGCGGCGCAAAGTTGCCGGCCGGGCCGATGGTCTCTCCCAGTCCCGGGCCGACGCCGGACACGGTGCTGGCCGCGCCGGTCAGGGCGGTCATCCATTCCACGCCCAATAGCGAGAGCAGCAGGGCGATCACGCAGATGGTGATGGCGAAGAAGAACGAGAAGGTGAGAATCGAGCGTACGATTTCTTCGTCGAGGCGGTGGCCGTTATATTTCTGCTTGATCACCGCGCGCGGGTGGATCAGTTGCTTGAGGTTGGCCCTGAGCAGGATGTAGGCAACCTGGAAGCGGAAGATCTTGATCCCGCCGGCCGTCGAACCGGAACAGCCGCCGACGAAACCCAGGTAGAAGAACAACATCAGCGAGAAATTGCCCCACAGGCTGTAGTCTCCCAGCGCGAAGCCTGTGGTGGTGACGATCGACGTCACGTTCAACGCCACGTGCCGCAGGGCCTCCAGCCAGTGCAGGTCGGTTGTCGCCCAATACCAGGTGCCCAGTACCACCCAGGTCACCAGCAGCACCGCCAGCAGGCCTTGGACCTGTTGGTCCTTGATCAGCGCCCGGCGATTGCCCCGCAGTGTCGAGACGTACAAGGCAAACGGCAGGCTGCCGAGAATCATGATGACGATAGTGACCCAATGCACCGCCGGTTCAGTCCATTTGGCCAGGGATTTGTCCGACGTCGAGAACCCGCCGGTGGAGATCGCCGACATCGCATGGTTGATGGCATCGAACAGGTTCATCCCCGCCCACCACAGTGCGAGGGTGCCGAGAATGGTGATGCCTACATAGGACGCCACGATCAGCCGCGCCACCATGTGGGAGCGGGGCATGACTTTCTCCGAGCGGTCGGAGGATTCGGTCTGGAACAGTCTCATGCCACCGATGCGCAACAGCGGCAGGATCGCCACCGCCATCGCAATGAAGCCGATCCCGCCGAGCCAGTGCAACAACGACCGCCACATCAGGATGCCGGGGGACATGTTATCCAGGCCGCTCAGGACCGTGGCGCCGGTGGCGGTGATCCCGGACATGCTTTCGAAGAACGAGTCGGTGTAGCTGATGTGCTGGGTCAGCAGGAAGGGCAACGCGGCAAAGATACACACCACCAGCCAACTGCTGACGGTCAGCAGGTACATGTCCCTGGGCCGCAGATGCACGTGTTCCGGGCGTCCGGGAAGGATCAGGGCCAGGCCGGCGACAAAGGTGATCATGCTCGACCAGAGGAACGATGGCAGGTCGTTGGTGCGCTCGAAGATCAGCAAGGTGGCCATGGGCACGACCATGAAGATCGCCAGGGTGATCAGGAAGATGCCGATGATGAAACCAATGATCCGTAGGGTCGGCAACGCCATGAAGTCCGCTCGGGCTGAAAGGGAAGGGCGTCATTCTACCCGCGACAAGCGGCATGTAAACCGGCACCCGGTGGCGCGTGAGGCCAGTGGCCTGCGCAATGGACTTCTGGTTGCGGAATTTGAGCTAACGAACTCGCCGTACAAGCCACTAGAATAGCTGGACATTTTTTCAGGAGGTGGCCGATGCAGGCTCTCGACGCTTTGCTCAACCGTGTTTCCGTCCCGCGCCTGGTGGACCCGGCGCCTACCGCCGAACAGCGCGAGGTCATGTTCGCCGCGGCGATGCGGGCTCCGGATCATGGCCAGTTGCGGCCATGGCGATTTCTGACGGTCGAAGGGCAGGCGCGTCATCGCATGGGCGAGCTCCTGGCCGAAGCGGCGCGGTTCAATGATCCGCTGGTAGCCGAAGCCGTCGTGGAGAAGGCGCTCAACGGCCCGCTGCGCGCACCGCTGGTCGTGGTGGTGATTGCACGGTTGCAGGACCATTTCAAAATTCCCAAGTCCGAACAAATGCTGGCGGCCGCCTGCGCAGCCCACGCAATCCTGTTGGCGGCTTACGCCCAAGGGGTGGGCGGAGTCTGGCGTACGGGTGAGCTGGCGTATTCACCTCATGTGGCCAAGGGGCTTGGTCTTGAGGACGGTGAAGAGGTGATCGGTTTTCTCTACCTGGGCACACCGCAGAAAGAAGCACGCACGGCGCCGAAGGAAGACGTCGGGCAGTTTGTCCGGGAGTGGACGGGCCCGCAGGTCTAGCGTCTGGCGCAGCTTCTGTGGTGAAAAGGACTTATCTGTGGTGAGGGGATAAATCCCCGTTGGGCTGCGTAGCAGCCCCAAAACCTTCGATATAAGGCAACCTGACTCTCCGAGGTGACGGATTTAAGGGCTGCTGCGCAGCCCAGCGGGGATAAATCCCCTCGCCACAAGGGGATGTGTTCAGCTATTCAAAGGCTGGTTACTTGCACACGTCAGCAATAGCCTCTGCCAGCAAATCCAGGCGCGTGGCGTCGATGCCTGCCACGTTGGCCCGGCCTGTGCCGACCATGTACACGCTGTGGCGTTCGCGCAGGAGCCTGACCTGTTCCGGCGTCAGGCCGGTGTAGGAAAACATTCCCCGTTGCACGCCGATATGGGCGAAGCGCTCACGCAAACCGTGGGGTTCGAGCGCTTCCAGCAGGCCGCTGCGCAACTGCGCAATGCGCAGGCGCATGGTCTGCACTTCGTCGGCCCACAGGCTTTTGAGGTCCGGGTTGCCCAGGATCGTCGCCACTACCGCCGCGCCATGATCCGGTGGCGTCGACCACAGGTTGCGAGCGATGTTCGCCAGTTGGCTGCGGATATCCACCAGTTTGTCGGCATCGCCGGCGCAGACGATCAGCGCACCGGTGCGGTCGCGGTACAGGCCGAAGTTCTTCGAACAGGAACTTGTGATCAGGACTTCAGGCAGTGCCTGGGCAAACAGCCGGACGGCCCAGGCGTCCTGCTCCAGCCCATCGCCGAAACCTTGATAAGCGAAGTCGATCAACGGCAGCAGGTTGCGGCTGCGCATCACTTCCAGCACCTGGCGCCATTGTTCCTGGGTCAGGTCGAAGCCGGTGGGGTTATGGCAGCAGGCATGCAGCAATACCACATCGCCTTTGGGTGCCTGGCTCAGGGTCGCCAGCATCGCTTCGAAATCCAGGCGATTGTCGGTGCCCACGTAGGGGTAATGGCTGGCCTTGACCCCGGCGGCGGCGAAGATGGTTTCGTGAATCGGCCAGGTCGGGTTGCTCAACCAAACGCCGCGGCCCGGCAGGCACTGGGCAATGAAGTCGGCACTCAGGCGCAGGGCGCCGGTGCCGCCCGGCGTCTGGGTCGCACCGACGCGGTTGTCCTTGATCAGCGTTGAGTCGGCGCCCAGCACCAGTTCATTGATCAACTGGCCGAACGCGGCGTCGCCATGACCGCCGATGTAGGTCTTGGTGCTCTGGCGGTCCACCAGGCGCTGCTCGGCCTGTTTGACTGCCGCAAGAATCGGCGTCAGGCCTTGGGCGTCTTTATAGACGCCCACGCCCAGGTCGAACTTGCCCGGATTGCTGTCTGCCGCGTAAGCCTCCATCAGGCCGAGGATCGGATCGCCGGGCACCCGGCCGATGGCATCGAAATGCATTACTTGCGGCCCTCGGCGGCCTTGGCCACGTCATCGGTGCGGGCGGCCATGATGAAGTCGTTGCGGTGCAAGCCCTTGATGGAGTGGCTCCACCAGGTCACGGTGACTTTGCCCCATTCGGTGAGCAGACCCGGGTGATGACCTTCGGCCTCGGAGATTTCCCCTACGGCGTTGGTGAAGGCCAGGGCGTGCTTGAAATTCTTGAACAGGAAGACTTTTTCCAGCTGCATCACGCCGTCGCGCACTTCGATGTTCCAGTCCGGGATCTGCTTGATCAGTACCGGCAGTTCTTCGTCGCTGACTTGTGGCGCGTCGGCGCGGCAGGCTTCGCAATGGGCTTGGTTCAGAGTGTTCATGGTGTGTTCCCGGATCGAATATTTGAAAAACGTCGATGCACTCACGCTAAAGCAAAGCCGCGTTGTGCAACAGACTCAATTGAGATTAAAAGACGCGGTTCACGCAGCTTTTGGCGGAAATTTCGGAGCGTGCAGGCCCAGTTCGCGACCGCGCTTGACCATGCCCATGATGTCTTCGTGGGCCAGGTCGAACAGGCGCTTGAGCTCGGGGAGCACGAAATACACCGGCTGCAGGATGTCGATGCGATACGGCGTGCGCATGGCTTCCAGCGGATCGAAGGCTTGATGCTCCGGCTCGTCCGACAGGCAGTAAACAGTTTCCTTGGGCGAAGACAGGATGCCGCCACCGTAGATGCGTCGGCCTTGCGGGGTTTGCACCAGGCCGAACTCAATGGTCATCCAGTACAAGCGCGCCAGGTAGACGCGTTCTTCCTTGGAAGCCTGTAGGCCGAGTTTGCCGTAGGTGTGGGTAAATTCTGCAAACCAGGGGTTGGTCAGCAGCGGGCAGTGGCCAAATATCTCGTGGAAAATGTCCGGCTCTTGCAGGTAATCCAGTTCTTCGCGGGTACGAATAAACGTCGCGACGGGAAACTGCTTGCTGGCCAGCAATTCAAAAAAGGTCTGGAAGGGGATCAGCGCTGGTACCCGGGCCACTTGCCAGCCGGTGGTTTCACCCAACACCTTGTTGATTTCACCCAATTGCGGAATACGGTCGTGGGGCAGGCCCAGCTTGTCGATACCGTCCAGGTACTCCTGGCACGCACGGCCTTCGATGACTTTGAGCTGGCGGGTGATCAGCGTGTTCCACACCGCGTGTTCTTCGGCGGTGTAGTGAATAAAACCTTGCGCATCGGGCTCGCGGGCCACGTATTGCGTCTGCTTCATGCTGCTCTCCTGCTGATTTCCCTCTGGGGGACGGCTTGTTTGTTGTTATGTCCAGCGATGCATTAGAGATAACCCGAAGCAGGGATGTGTGCAGCAGGCAGGCAAGAGTGGGTATCGCGATAAAGGTGTGGTTTCGTAAAGTTTTCGTTACGGCTCCGGCTGTTCTTCGCTATTGTCGGGTTTTTCGACTGGGAAATGGCCTACAACTGTCACATAATCTTGACGTTTATTTGCGCTGCCAAGCAGAAAAACTTGTAGCGAGGGAGCTTGCTCCCGCTCTCCCATGCTTGCATACACATCGATATCGGGCCTTTTCATGCGCATCAAAGTCCATTGCCAGAACCGCATCGGCATCCTGCGGGACATCCTCAACCTGCTGGTGGAGTACGGCATCAACGTCGCCCGCGGGGAAGTGGGCGGTGAGCACGGCAATGCGATTTATCTGCACTGCCCGAATCTGATCAACATCCAGTTTCAGGCGCTTCGCCCGAAGTTCGAAGGCATTGCCGGGGTCTTCGGCGTCAAGCGGGTGGGGTTGATGCCCAGTGAACGTCGGCACATGGAGCTCAACGCGCTGCTCGGCGCCCTGGAGTTTCCGGTGCTGTCCATCGACATGGGGGGTTCCATCGTCGCCGCCAACCGGGCTGCGGCGCAGTTGCTCGGGGTGCGAGTGGACGAAGTGCCGGGGATTCCACTGTCCCGGTACGCCGAGGATTTTGACCTGCCTGAGCTGGTGCGCGCCAATCAGTCACGCATCAACGGTTTGCGGGTCAAGGTCAGGGGCGATGTGTTTCTGGCGGACATCGCGCCACTGCAATCGGAGCACGACGACAGCGAGGCCATGGCCGGTGCGGTGCTGACGTTGCATCGGGCGGACCGGGTTGGCGAGCGCATTTATAACGTGCGCAAGCAGGAACTGCGCGGCTTCGACAGCATTTTCCAGAGTTCGAAGGTGATGGCCGCTGTGGTCCGGGAAGCCCGGCGCATGGCGCCACTGGATGCGCCGCTGTTGATAGAAGGTGAAACCGGCACTGGCAAAGAGTTGCTGGCTCGCGCCTGTCACCTGGCGAGTCCGCGCGGGCAGTCACCGTTGATGGCACTCAACTGTGCGGGGTTGCCCGAGTCCATGGCCGAGACCGAACTGTTCGGCTACGGCCCCGGTGCTTTCGAGGGGGCCCGGGCCGAAGGCAAGCTCGGTTTGCTCGAACTGACCGCCGGAGGCACGTTGTTCCTCGACGGGGTAGGGGAAATGAGCCCGCGCCTGCAAGTGAAATTGCTGCGCTTTTTGCAGGACGGTTGCTTCCGTCGTGTAGGCAGCGATGAAGAGGTGTACCTGGATGTCAGGGTGATCTGTGCGACCCAGGTGGATTTGTCCGAGCTCTGCGCCCGAGGGGAATTTCGTCAGGATCTGTACCACCGTTTGAACGTCCTTTCGCTGCACATCCCGCCTCTGCGCGAATGCCTCGATGGCTTGATGCCGCTGGTGGAGCATTTTCTTGACCAGGCCAGTCGGCAGATTGGCTGTGCGCTACCGAAACTGGCCCCGGCGGCGATGGACCGTCTCAGCCACTACCACTGGCCAGGCAACGTTCGGCAGCTGGAAAACGTGCTGTTCCAGGCTGTCTCCCTGTGTGATGGCGCAACGGTGAAAGCCGAGCATATCCGTCTGCCGGACTACGGCGTGCGTCAGCCCCTGGGGGACTTTTCCCTGGAGGGCGGGCTGGACGACATCGTCGGGCGATTCGAGAAAGCCGTGTTGGAGCGGCTGTATTCCGAACACCCCAGCAGCCGGCAACTGGGCAAGCGGCTGGGGGTTTCCCATACGACCATTGCCAATAAGTTGCGTGAGTATGAGGTGGGTAAGGCCGGCTCATAATAGTTGCTTACCTGTTGTGTTTGGTGGGACTTCTATCGCGAGCAGGCTCGCTCCCACAGGGGTATCGAGTGTTCAAAATCCTGCGAGCACCCAAGATCCATGGTGGGAGCGAGCCTGCTCGCGATGACGGCAGTAGCCGTTGCCAGAAGGTCAAGCGTTGCCACCAAACGGCATGACACCGCCGGTTTTTCGTCTTCGATACATTTCCCCATATCCCTTCAAGAACCCTGAAGCCCTTTGTTTGTGCGGCTCGACGGCGCCAGAAAAAAGTTGGTCTGCAAATTGCTTAGTGCTCAGCAGTACAGCAGTGGACGGCAAACGTCCGGCATGCAGAGGAACGACAGTGGACAAGTACCTTTATGTGGCAATGACCGGCGCCAGCCAGAACGCACTGGCGCAGCGGGCCCATGCCAACAACCTGGCGAACATCTCCACCAACGGTTTTCAGAAAGACCTGGAGCAGGCTCGTTCGATGCCGGTGTTTGGCGACAGCTTTCCGGCGCGGGCATTTGCCATGTCCGAGCGTCCAGCCACTGACTTCACCCCTGGCGCGCTGGTGGAAACCGGCCGCGACCTCGACGTGGCAGTCAGCGGGCCGGGCTGGATGGCTGTGCAGAACCCTGAAGGCGGTGAAAGCTACGTGCGCACCGGCAGCCTCAACGTTGACGCCCTGGGCGTGCTGCGGGCCGGCAACGGTATGCCGGTGATGGGCAACGGTGGTCCGATCGCCGTGCCGCCAGAGCAGAAAATCGAAATCGGCCAGGACGGCACCATCAGTATCCGCGCCATGGGTGAAGGCCCGCGCGTGATGGCTGAAGTCGACCGCATCAAGCTGGTCAACCCGGATCTTCGCAACATGACCAAGGGCCTGGACGGCACCATCCGCACCAAGGACGGCCAGCCGGCTGTCATTGATGCCAACGTGCAACTGGTGTCGGGTTTCCAGGAAGCGAGCAACGTCAATGCCGTGGACGAGATGACTTCGGTGCTGGCCCTGGCCAAGCAGTTCGAGCTTCACGTCAAGATGATGAACACCGCCAAAGAAGGCGACGAAGCCATGGCTCGGGTCTTGCAGATCTAATCATTAATTACAGCGTCGCGCCGAAAAACAGGCGTACGAGGAGAATCGAATGCTTCCGGCTCTTTGGGTTGCCAAAACAGGTCTGTCCGCCCAGGACACCAACCTTTCTACTATTTCCAACAACCTGGCGAACGTGTCGACCACGGGTTTCAAGCGTGATCGCGCCGAATTTCAGGACCTGCTGTACCAGGTCAAACGCCAGCCAGGCGCCCAATCGACCCAGGACAGCGAATTGCCGTCGGGCCTGCAAGTGGGGACCGGTGTGCGCATCGTAGGCACCCAGAAAAACTTCACCGCCGGTAGCCTGCAAACCACCGAGCAGCCGCTGGACATGGCCATCGACGGTCGCGGTTTCTTCCAGATCCTGCAGCCCGATGGCACCACGTCCTACACCCGTGACGGTACGTTCCACCTCGATTCCAATGGCCAGATCGTCAACGCCAGCGGTTTCGCCCTGGAACCGGCGATCATCATCCCGAACGACGCCCAAACGTTCACCGTGGGCCGCGACGGCACCGTGTCCATCACTGTGGCGGGCAACCCTGCTTCGCAGGTGATCGGCAACCTGCAGACTGCCGACTTCATCAACCCGGCCGGCCTGCAAGCGGTGGGTAACAACCTGTTCCTGGAAACCGCGGCCAGCGGCGCGCCACAAGTCGGCACGCCAGGCCTGAACGGCTTCGGTACCACGCTGCAGAACACCCTGGAAACGTCCAACGTGAGCACCGTGGAGGAGATGGTCAACATGATCACCACCCAGCGCGCCTACGAGATGAACTCCAAGGTGATCTCCACCGCCGACCAGATGCTCTCGTTCGTTACGCAGAATCTGTAATCACGTCTATAGGGCGGCCTGAGGCCGCCTGCAACACCAAGAGGTAGGGTCATGAATCGCTTCGTATCTGTTCTGGCACTGAGTGGAGTTACTGCGCTCGCGGGCTGTGTCGCGCCAACGCCCAAAGCCAATGACCCGTACTACGCTCCGGTGTTGCCGCGCACGCCGTTGCCGGCCGCTGCCAACAACGGTTCGATCTACCAGGCTGGCTTCGAGCAGAACCTGTATAGCGACCGTAAGGCTTTCCGGGTTGGGGACATCATCACCATCACCCTGAACGAACGGACCCAGGCCAGCAAGAACGCCAACTCGCAGATCGACAAGACCAGCGAGACCAGCGTTGGCCTGACGTCGTTGTTCGGCTCCAGCCTGACCACCAACAATCCCATCGGTGGCGGGGACCTGAGCCTCAACGCCGGTTATGGCTCCGACCGGGCCACCAAGGGCGACAGCAAGTCCGGACAGAGCAACAGCCTGACCGGCTCGATCACCGTGACCGTCGCCGATGTGTTGCCCAATGGCATCATCGTTGTGCGGGGCGAGAAGTGGCTGACCCTCAACACCGGTGACGAGCTGGTGCGCATCGCCGGCATGGTTCGCGCCGATGATATCGCTACCGACAACACCGTCTCGTCGACCCGTGTAGCCGATGCACGTATTACCTACTCGGGCACCGGTGCTTTTGCCGATGCGAGTCAGCCAGGCTGGTTCGACCGTTTCTTCCTCAGCCCGAAGTTCCCTTTCTAGGTGGCCCAGTTGAATCTTAAGCGGTTGAATCTCAAGCAGCTGTTGATGGGGGCACTGCTGATGTCGGCGGCCTTCACCGCTCAAGCCGAGCGTCTGAAGGACATCGCCAGCATTTCCGGCGTGCGCTCCAACCAGTTGATCGGCTATGGCCTGGTCGTGGGTCTCAATGGCACGGGCGACCAGACCACCCAGACCCCGTTCACCCTGCAAACCTTCAACAACATGTTGTCGCAGTTCGGCATCAAGGTGCCGGCGGGTTCGGGCAACGTGCAGTTGAAGAACGTGGCGGCGGTGTCGGTCAGTGCCGACCTGCCGGCGTTCGCCAAGCCCGGGCAGCAGGTGGATATCACTGTTTCGTCCATCGGTAACTCCAAGAGCCTGCGCGGCGGCACCCTGTTGTTGACGCCGCTCAAGGGTATCGACGGCAACGTCTACGCCGTCGCCCAGGGCAACCTGGTGGTGGGTGGCTTTGACGCCGAAGGCCGTGACGGTTCCAAGATCACCGTCAACGTTCCGTCGGCTGGCCGCATTCCTGGTGGTGCGTCGGTGGAACGTGCGGTGCCGAGCGGTTTCAACCAGGGCAACAGCCTGACTCTGAACCTCAACCGTTACGACTTCACGACCGCCAAGCGCATCGTTGACAAGATCAATGACATGCTCGGCCCTGGCGTGGCACAGGCCATCGACGGCGGCTCGGTGCGCGTCACCGCGCCTCTGGATCCGAGTCAGCGGGTCGACTATTTGTCGATCCTGGAGAACCTCGAAGTCGATCCGGGCCAGGCGGTTGCGAAAGTCATCATCAACTCGCGCACCGGCACCATTGTGATCGGCCAGAACGTCAAGGTTTCACCCGCCGCGGTGACCCACGGCAGCCTGACCGTGACCATTACCGAAGACCCGATCGTCAGCCAGCCTGGACCCTTGTCCAACGGCCAGACCGCCGTGGTGCCCCGTTCGCGGGTCAATGCCGAGCAGGAAGCCAAGCCGATGTTCAAGTTCGGCCCGGGCACTACCCTGGATGAAATTGTCCGGGCGGTGAACCAGGTCGGCGCGGCGCCGGGCGACTTGATGGCGATTCTCGAAGCCTTGAAGCAGGCCGGCGCGTTGCAAGCCGACCTGATCGTGATTTAAGGAACGAGCCATGGATATGCGCAAGGGCGCTTTGATCAGCGGGGATTCGGGTTCCTACTCGGACCTCAATCGCCTGAACCAGCTCAAGGTCGGCGACAAGAACAGTGACGGCAACCTGCGCAAAGTGGCGCAGGAATTCGAGTCGCTGTTCATCGGTGAAATGCTCAAGTCCATGCGTGCGGCGACCGAGTCGATGGGCAAGGACAATCCGCTCAATACCGCTGAAGCCAAGCAGTACCAGGAAATGTACGACCAGCAGTTGGCCGTTTCCATGTCTCGCGAGGGCGGTGGTATTGGCCTGGCCGACGTGCTGCTGCGCCAGATGTCCAAGAACAAACCCCTGGTGTCAGGCGAGGCGGCAACGCTGTCGGCCGGCAAGCAGGAGCAAGCGTTGGACGAGGCCGTCAAGGCTCCTGTGCCGACGCCCATTGCCGCCGGCACGTTGCCCGACGGGCCATTGTCGCGCTCCAACGGCCAGCGTCCGCTGTGGGCTTCGCGGGCCGTGAGTGCGCCGCAAGGGGCGGGCGAGGGCGTTCACCGCAACGACATGGAATTGCTCAACCAGCGCCGCCTGGCTTTGCCGCCAAAACTGGCCGATCGGCTGCTTGCCGGGTTGGTGCCTTCGGCTGCCGCCGCGCCTGACGTCAAGGCGCAGAATATTTTGCCGGATCGTGCCATCACCGCCGTCAAGCCTGCCACCGGCGAACTGGCCAATGGCGACTGGTTGGCCGCGCTCAAGGCGTCAGAACCGAGCGGGTCCATGCAGGTGTACGGGCGTGCCGTGGCGCAGCCACCCCTGGCGCCAGCCCGCAAGGCCTTCCGCGATGCTGACGAATTCGTCGATGCCATGCTGCCAATGGCCAAGGAAGCCGCGGACCGTATCGGCGTGGACCCTCGTTACCTGGTGGCCCAGGCGGCCCTGGAAACCGGCTGGGGCAAGTCGGTCATGCGTCAGCCTGATGGCAGCAGCAGCCACAACCTGTTCGGTATCAAGGCCAGCAAGAACTGGACGGGCGATTCGGCGCGGGCGATCACCAGCGAATTCCGCAATGGCGAGATGGTCAAGGAGACGGCCCAGTTCCGTTCCTACGCTTCGTATCGCGACAGCTTCCATGACCTGGTCAATCTGCTGCAAAGCAACAGTCGCTATCAAGATGTGCTGAAGTCGGCCGATAACCCGGAACAGTTTGTGCGTGAGTTGCAGAAGGCCGGTTACGCCACCGACCCGAACTACGCCAGCAAGATTTCGAATATAGCCCGGCAGATGACCAGTTACCAAAACTACGCTTCGGCTGGCGCCACTACGACTTTATAAGGTCTGAACCATGAGTTTGCTCAACATCGGGATGTCGGGTCTGTCCGCAAGTCAGACCTCATTGGTGACCACGGGTAACAACATTGCCAACGTTGATACCGCCGGTTATTCGCGTCAGCAGACCGTGCAGACCACCAAGGCGTCCAATCAATACGGCAACGTCTTCATCGGCTCCGGCACCACCCTGGCCGATGTGCGCCGGGTCTATAACGCCTACCTTGAAGCGCAGTTGAAGACCACGACCTCGCTCAACAGCGATGCGGCCGCGTATCAAGGGCAGATCACCCCGCTCGATGCCTTGCTGTCGGACAGCGGCACGGGCCTCAATGGCGCGCTGACCAAGTTCTTCGCCTCGGTGCAGAACGTCAACGCCAAGCCGGGCGATGATGCGTCCCGTCAGTTGCTGCTCAGCGATGCGCAAGCCTTGAGCAATCGTTTCAATTCGGTCGCCAGCCAATTGACGGAGCAGAATCAGAACATCAACGGCAACCTGTCGAGCATGGTCGATCAGGTCAACAAACTGGCTACCACCGTCGCTCAGTTGAACAAGAAAATCGCCGAAGTCTCCAACTCCGGCGGTGCTCCCAACGACCTGCTCGACGCCCGCAACCAGACCATTCTCCAGCTCTCGGCCTTCACCGGCACTCAGATCGTGGAGAACGGCAGCAGCCTGGACATCTACTTGGGTTCCGGCCAGCCTTTGGTGATGGGCAATACGGTCAACACCCTGGAAACCGTGCCGGACAAGAACGATCCGGGCCGCCTGGGGATCCAGCTCAATAGCGGTTCCAGTGTCATGGACCTCACCCAGGTACTTACCGGCGGCGAGATCGGCGGCCTGATGCGCTATCGCAGCACTGTGCTTGACCCGGCCATGAATGAACTGGGCCGCGTGGCCCTGGTGGTCGCCGACCAGATGAACGCGATCCAGGCCTCGGGCATCGACAAGAACGGCGCCTTCGGTTCCAACCTGTTCACCAACATCAACAGTGCCGCGCAGATGAGTCAGCGCAGTATTGCCGCGTTGAACAATAGCGCCGGTTCCGGCAACTTCAACGTGGCCATCGAAGACACCGGCGCGCTGACCACCAATGATTACAAGGTGAAGTTCACCAGCGCCACCGACTACACGGTCCAGCGCCTGCCTGACGGCACTTCGATGGGTTCGTTCAATACCGCGACGACGCCGCCGCCGGTGATCGACGGCTTTTCGATGACCTTCGCCAATGGCACCGCTGCCGCTGGCGATTCGTTCAAGATCACCCCGACCCGCAACGCGGCGACCAGTATCAAGACCGAGATGACCGACTCCAAGCGGTTGGCGATTGCCGCGCCGCTGGGCGCAGCCATCGTGCCGGGCGGCAGCGGTACGCTGACCATTCCGGCCAGCGGCCAGCCGACCATGACGTCGCAGTTGGACATCTACGACGAAGCCACCACCACCATCATCCAGAACGGCATCAAGACCTCGATGCCAGTCAAGGTGGTCTTCGGCGCGACGTCCGCCGACGGTACCAGCCAGGCTTACCAGTTGCTCGATGCCACGGGTGTCGAGATCAGCAATGGCACGATCAAGCCCGGCCAGAGCAATACCTTGAGCCTGAGCGTTCCACTCAAGGATGCCAGCGGCAACCCGATCATGGATTCCTCGGCACCGCCGGTGCAGCGTACCGTCACCTTCGACATGTCGATTGCTGGCGCGCCGTCCAACGGTGCCGCGATCGATGTGAGCGTCAGCCAGGCCGGCAGCCTGGATAACCGTAACGGCACTGTCCTGGCCGGTTTGCAGACTGCCAAGACCGTGGACACCGGTTCCGCCAGCAAGGGCATTTCGTTGAACGATGCCTACGGCAAGCTGGTGGAGGGCGTAGGTTCCAAGGCCGCCCAGGGCAAGCTCGACAGCGCTGCCACCGGCGCGATCCTGGATAACGCCAAGGGTGCTCGCGATTCGCTGTCGGGCGTGGACCTGGACGAAGAAACCGGCAACCTGGTCAAGTATCAGCAGTACTACACCGCGTCTTCGCAGATCATCAAGGCTGCGCAGGAAATCTTCAGCACATTGATCAACAGTCTTTAAGGAGTCGTAGCCCATGCGAATTTCTACCGCCCAGTTTTACGAATCCACGGCTGCGAACTATCAGAAAAACTTCGCCAATGTGGTCAAGACCAGCGAAGAGGCCAGCAGCCTGGTGCGCGTCAATACCGCTGCCGATGACCCGGTAGGGGCTTCACGTCTGCTGCAACTGGGCACACAGGCCTCGATGCTGGCTCAGTACGAAACCAACGCCAACACCATCAAGGCGACGCTGGGCACCACTGAAGCGGTGATGACCAGCATTGGCAACGTGCTGCAGCGCGCCAAGGAATTGGCCGTCGGTGCCGGCAACGCTGGCTACACCGACGCCGACCGCCAGGCCAACGCCTCGGAGCTGGCGCAGATCGAAGAGCAGTTGCTCAGCCTGATGAACAGCAAGGACGAAAACGGCAAGTACATTTTTGCCGGTTCCAAGGGCGACACCATCCCGTTCACCCGCAACAACGATGGCAGCTACAGTTACAACGGTGACCAGGTGACCCTCGACCTGCCGGTCGGCGATACCATGTCGATGGCCACCAACAGCACCGGCTGGGAAGTGTTCCAGCAGGCCGTCAACACCAGCCGCAGCCAGGTCACCATGACCGCGCCGGCGGTGGACGATGGTCGCGTGGTGCTGTCCAACGGTCAGGTCTCGTCCAGTGTCAGCTACAACAGCAAATTCCGCAGCGGCGAACCCTATACCGTGGAATTCACCAGCGGCACGCAGCTGAGAATCACCGACTCCGGCGGCAACGACGTCACCGCCGAAGCCAGCCAGGGCGGCGCTTTTGATCCCAGCAGCAAAAAAGGTCAGGCGGTGCAGTTCCGCGGTCTGGAACTGACCCTGAACATCAATCTGCAAACCGGTGATGATGCCAATACCGTGTTGCCGGGCCATACCTTCACCCTGGCCGCCAAGCCGGACACCTTTGCCGCGACCCGCAGCCCGGGCAACCCGACCACCGTCCAGGTCACGGGCAGCGAGATCACCGACCCGGTGGCGTATCACGCCAGTTTCCCTACCGGTTCGGCCGTATTGAAGTTCACCAGCGCCACCGACTTCGACCTGTACGCCGCGCCGTTGACCGCCAACAGCCAGCCGGTGTCCAGCGGCACCCTGGCCGGCAACGTGGCCACCGCCTCGGGCGTGAGCTTCACCCTGGACGGTACGCCCGGTGCGGACGATCAGTTCAGCATCGCGGTCAATACTCACGAGACCCAGAACATTCTGGACACCGTGAACCAACTGAAAACCGCGTTGAGCACGCCAACCAACAACGATCCGATTGCGCTGCAAAAGCTGCAGGCTTCGCTGGCCTCCGGTATTGGCAACCTGGCCAGCGGCACCGATCAGTTGTCCAGCGCCTTGAGTTCGGTAGGTGGGCGTGGTCAGGCTCTGGAAACCCAAAGCGACACGAACCAGAGCTTGTTGTTGGCCAATAGCCAGACCCAATCGTCGATCCGCGATTCCGATCCGGCCGAAGTGATGACCCGCTTGACGTTGCAACAGACCATGCTGCAAGCCTCGCAACTGGCTTTCAGCAAGATCACCCAACTGGGCCTGTTCAACAAGATCTGAGCCGGTATCGACCGAGCCGCCAACCGTCTTTTTTAAGCGGTTCCGGGGCTCCGGCCTGAAAAGGTCGGGGCCCGCCGCTCGAGAGTTTTCGCCGTGAAACCATTGCCCCTCGTCAGTATTGTCATTCCTGCGTACAACCCCCGGTTCTTCGATCAGGCACTGCTCAGTGCCCTGGCCCAGACTTACGAGCAGATCGAAATCGTTGTTTGCGACGATTCGCCTGGCGATGAAATTCGCCGGATAGTCGATTCCTTCACTGAGCCGTCCCATCCGATCCGCTATCTGCGAAATCCGCAGCGACTGGGGCTTCAGGGCAACCTGTTGCGTTGTGTCGAAGAGGCCAGGGGCGAGTTCATCAAAGTGCTGTGCGACGATGATCGGCTGTTTGCGCCGAGCATTGCGATGCAGGCCCAGGCGTTGATGGATCATGCTGACGTCAGCGTTGTGTTCGCGCTTCGGTTGTTGTGTGACGCGGGTAACTTCATCTTGCCGCCTCGTGTGGACAATTGCCGCTTCTCGCCGAACGATGCCCTGCTCAAGGGCGATGACATGCTGGCGATTTTCGAGAGCACGCTGACCAACTTTGTTGGCAATTTCAGTTCGACGCTGATGCGCCGCGCCGATGTGCTGGAATTGCTGCCGGCGCTCCTTCAGGACGGTGCCGGTTTTGTCGCTTTGCTCGACTTTGCTTTGTTCGTCTGCTTGATGCGTCGTGGCAACTTGATTGCCTTGAATACCGTGTTGAGTGTCGAGCGGCTGTACCCGGAGCGTTTGAGCAAGACTCCGGAAATGCTCAAGGCCGCGAAGGCAGAAGGGGGGTGGCTGGCGCAGATGCTTGTTGCGCGCAGCGGCGAAGCGGCTCCGGCCTCGGGTTGGGTGCGCTGCATCGATTTGAACAAAATCACTGACCAGCCTCATGCCTGGCAGGAACTCTGCGTAACCCGCGTGCTGGGCAACCGCAATACCGTCGTCAATGGTCGGGTAGGGGCGCAAAGTGAGAGCTACGCCGACTTTTACCGCGAATGGCTGAGCGTCCGCCAGTTCAGCGAGGTTGAGCGGCGTGTCATGCCCGCGCGCATCGATAGCTGGCCGTTTCAGCCGAACATCGTGCCTGTGATCATCGACGCCCTCGGTGATGCGACGTCGCTTGCGGCGACGTTGCGTAGCATCAAGGGCCAGCTGTATCGCGCCCAGGCCGTGGTGGTGCTTTCCGATGCGCATTGCGAGGTCGACGAGCGAGTGCTGCAGTTGCCTTATCAGGCCGATTGGCCGCGTCAGCTCAATGCCATCGTTCCACAGCTGGAAGGCGCGCACTGGTTTTACCTGCTGCGAGCGGGCGACGTCTTGCGCGATTCGGCATTGCTGATCCTGGCCGAGCGCGTGGCCGGGAGGCAGGGCATTCTTTGCGTCTACAGTGATGAAGGTGCGTTGGTGGACGGGGAGTCCTTCGAGCCGGTATTCAAGCCGGACTTCAATCTGGACCTGATGCGCGCCTATCCCTATGTCGGTCGGACCCTGGCTTTCGAGCGTGAGCGGTTCATGACCGCGGGCGGCTTCGAGCCGACCCAGGGCGAACTGGCGCCCCACGATCTGCTCTGGCGCCTGGTGGAAGAGGCCGGCCCTCAGACCATCGAACACATTCCGGAAATCCAGGTCGAGTCGGCCCTGAGCTTCGCCCAATGGTTGTCGCTGCCCGAGGTCATCGAAGGCAATGCCCGGTTGGTTGGCGCGCATCTGGATCGTATCGGCATCGAACACAAGATCTCACCGGATACGATGCCGTTGATCAATCGCATCAACTATCGACACGGTGCACGTCCGCTGGTGTCGATTATCGTGCGTACCGGCGACTCGCTTGCGGCGTTGCAACACTGCACCGAAAGCCTGATCGAGCGTACTGCCTATACCCATTATGAAATCCTGATCGTGGACAGCGGCGTTCAGGATCCGGCTATGCTCGACTGGCTGGCGAGCATGGCGCAGTTGGGGGCGAGCATGCTGCGGGTACTGCGTCATGTCGGCGAGGCCAATGACGCCGCCGTGCGTAATTTTGCCGCCAGCCAAGCCAGTGGTGAATACTTGCTACTGCTCAGTGCGCATACGATCATCCGCGATAATGATTGGCTGGATGAGATGATCAATCATGCCCAGCGACCTGAGGTCGCGGTGGTAGGTGCCAGGATCCTCAGCCCTCAAGGCGCCCTTGTTGGCGGCGGGCAGATTCTCGGGTTGGCCGGGCCGGTGGGGACGCCGTTCTACGGTGAGCCAGCGGCTTCCCGGGGCTATATGCAACGTTTGCACACCACCCAGAACTGGAGTTCGGTCAGCAGCGACTGCCTGATGGTGCGCAAGCAGGTTTTCGATGAACTCGGCTACCTGGACGAAGCGTCCTTTACCCTCGGTCTCAGCGATGCCGACCTGTGCTTGCGCGCTGGCCAGCACGGCTATCTGGTGGTTTGGACGCCTTACGCCACCGTGATGAAAATCGACCCTCAATCGAGCGTTGTCCGGCCGGACGAAACCACGTTGATGGAGCGCGAGCACGAAATCTTCTCTCGTAGATGGTTGCCGCAGATTGCCCGGGATCCTGCCTACAATCCTGCGCTGAGCCTGGGGGCATCAAGCTTCAGCCTGGAGCCTTCGCTGCGCAACAACTGGAATCCGTTCTGCACCCGCGCGTTGCCATTGGTGCTTGGCTTGCCGGTCAACGCCACCGCGGTCGGCCATTATCGTGTTACGGCTCCGTTGGCCGAACTGGAGGCTGCGGGACGGGTGATTGCCCGAGTCGCCTACGAATCGCCTTCGACCGTTGAAGTCGAGCGCTTGTCGCCGGATACGATCGTCTTGCAGGGGCGCTACAGTGAAGGTGCCGCCGGCGATATCCTTAGGATGAAGAAGTATTCCAATGCCCTGCGGATCTTCGAGCTTGACGATTACGTCGTCAATGCGCCCAAGAAAAACACTCATGCGCGCAACAAGCCGGTCAATATCGAGCAGATGCTGCGCGAAGGGATCGGATTGTGTGATCGCGTGGTGGTGACGACGCCGTCGCTCGCTGATGCGTTGTCCAGCATGCACCATGAGATCCGTATCGTGCCCAACATGCTGCCGCCCAAGCCATGGAGTCGGTTGACCAGTCGCCGCGGTACGTCCTCCAAGCCCCGAGTGGGTTGGGGAGGAGGGACAAGTCACAGCGGCGACCTGGAGATCATTGCGGACGTGGTTCGCGAGCTGGCAGGCGAGGTGGAGTGGGTCTTCTTTGGTATGTGTCCGGATGCGCTGCGGCCGTACATCCATGAATTCCACCGGTCGGTTGCCTTGAGCACTTATCCTTCCAAATTGGCCAGCCTGAACCTGGACCTGGCCTTGGCCCCGCTGGAATTCCACATCTTCAACGACTGCAAGAGCAACCTGCGCTTGCTGGAATACGGCGCCTGCGGCTATCCGGTTATCTGCACCGATACCAAGGCCTACGACGGCTTCCTGCCGTGTACCAAGGTGCGCAGCAACAGTACCGAGGAATGGATCGCGGCAATCCGCATGCACCTGGCCGACCCTGACGCCAGCTACCGCATGGGCGATGAACTGCGCGAAGCGGTGCTTCGTGATTTCATGCTCAGCGGCGACAACTTGCAGCATTGGTTGTGGGGCTGGTTGCCGGACTGAGCATGAGCTGTTTGGGCCGGAAAGCCTGTGGCGAGGGGATAAAATTCCCTCGCCACTAAGATCAGTATTCAACCCTGTTTTGATTCAAATCCCCTCCGGCGAGCTGGCGCGTTTCCTGCAAGCCCCCCTCATATCGCCATAAAACGAGCGCTTGCGGCATTCCGCGGCGCCCGGATCGGCATCGAAGGTGTAATCCCCGCGCCCGCAAAGCGAAACAACGCTTGGCCGAGCCCGGTGATGGACAAGAGGGGAGACGATGAAGGCAGTTATCTTGGCAGGTGGTCTCGGCACGCGGATCAGCGAGGAGTCGCACCTCAAGCCCAAGCCGATGATCGAGATCGGTGGCAAGCCAATTCTTTGGCACATCATGAAGCAGTATTCCGCCCATGGAATCCACGACTTCGTCATTTGCCTGGGCTACAAGGGCTACGCCATCAAGGACTTCTTCGCCAACTACTTCCTGCACACCTCCGATGTCACGTTCGACATGTGCAACAACCGCATGGACGTTCACCAGAACTACAGCGAGCCGTGGCGCGTGACCTTGATCGACACCGGTGAAGACACCATGACCGGCGGCCGGCTGCGGCGGGCGGCGCGTTATCTGGAAAACGAAGAGGCGTTTTGCTTTACCTATGGCGACGGCGTCTCGGACCTCAACATCGGTGCGCTGGTGGATTTTCACCTGGCGCACGGCAAGCTCGCCACGGTGACGGCAGTCCAGCCTCCTGGACGTTACGGTGCGCTGGAGCGTGACGGCGATAGCGTCCTGGGTTTCACCGAAAAACCTCGGGGTGACGGTGGCTGGATCAACGGTGGTTTTTTTGTCCTCTCGCCGAAGGTCCTGCCTTACATTGCTGACGATCAGACTTCCTGGGAGGCCGAGCCGCTGGCAGCGTTGGCAACGGAACAGCAACTGCAGGCGTTCCAGCACGACGGTTTCTGGCACCCGATGGACACCCTGCGCGATAAAAACCATCTTGAGGCCCTGTGGCAAAGCGCGGGGAGGCCCCATGGAAACAATGGGGTTGAGCCCGGAGTTCTGGCACGGCAAGCGGGTGCTGGTCACCGGCCACACCGGTTTCAAGGGCAGTTGGCTGGCGCTGTGGCTGCAAAGCCTGGGCGCTCGGGTCAGTGGTTTTTCCCTGGATCCGGCCACCGAACCCAACCTGTTCGAGCTGGCAAGGGTGGGCGAGGGCATCGATGATCGGCGCGGTGATTTGCGCGACCTCGGCGCGTTGCTGGAAGTGCTCGCCGACGTGCAGCCGCAGATCGTCCTGCACCTGGCGGCTCAACCATTGGTACGCGAGGGTTATCGCGATCCGCTGGGCACTTATTCCAGTAACGTCATGGGCACCCTGAACCTGCTCGAAGCGGTCCGCCAGATTGGCGGCGTGCGAGCCTGTGTCCTGGTCACTACCGATAAGGTCTACGCCAATCAGGAATGGCTGTGGCCCTACCGCGAAAACGAAGCCCTGGGCGGCCACGATCCTTACAGCAGCAGTAAGGCCTGCTGCGAGTTGCTGGCGCAGTCTTATGCCGCCTCGTTTTTCTCCGCCGATCGTTACGCTGAACACGGCCTGGCCCTGGCTACGGCCCGGGCTGGAAACGTACTGGGTGGCGGTGATTTTGCCCCTGAACGGCTGATTCCAGACGTGCTCAAGGCTTGGTCGGCGGACGAACCGGTGACGCTGCGTTATCCCCAGGCCGTACGCCCCTGGCAGCACGCCCTGGAGCCGCTGGCCGGTTACCTGCAATTGGCCGCGCGCCTCTATGAGCAAGGCCCGGAGTTTGCCGGTGCCTGGAACTTTGGCCCCGGCGAGGCCGACATGTGCAGCGTCGGCGAAGTCGTCCAGTTGCTCGCCGAGCGCTGGCCGCTGGCGCCGGGCCTACGGATCGAACCGAGTGATTTGCATGAAGCCGGCCTGCTGCGCCTGGACAGCAGCCGTGCCCGTCAGTTGCTGGGTTGGCAACCGCGCTGGTCGTTGCAGCAGTGTCTTGCCCAGACCCTCGATTGGCATTTGGCGTGGCAAAACGGCGATGACATGCGTCAGGTCACCCTCGGCCAATTGAACCTGTACCGAGGCGCGTTGTGAGCGAGTTTTTGTTAAAGGCATTGCCTCTTGCCGGGCTGTTCAGCGTCCAGCACAAACGCTTCGAAGACCAGCGCGGGCATTTTGCCCGGCTGTTCTGCGAGGGCAGTCTGAGCGCGTTCGGCCAACCGTTTCATATCCGTCAGATCAACCATTCCTGCACCCGTGAGCGAGGTAGCGTACGGGGGCTGCATTACCAGAGCGCGGCGCAACCGGAGGCCAAATTGATCACTTGCCTGCGCGGTGAGGTCTGGGATGTGGCGGTGGATTTGCGCCCCGATTCCGACACTTTCCTGCACTGGCATGCCGAACATTTAACGGCGGGTGACGGCCGCAGCCTGTTGATCCCGGCCGGGTTTGCCCATGGGTTCCAGACCCTGACCGACGATGCCGAGCTCCTGTATCTGCACAGTGCCGATTACGCCCCGGAGCATGAGGGTGGCGTATCGGTCAATGATCCGCGGCTGGCGATTGCCTGGCCGCTGCCTGTCAATAATCTGTCGATGCGGGACAGCAGCCATCCCTTGCTCGACGAGCATTTCGCTGGAGTGCGTGTATGAATTGCCGAGGTTGCGGGACTGCCCTGGTGTTGCCACTGATTGACCTTGGCACGTCGCCGCCGTCCAACGCATACGTGCGGGCCGACCAACTGGAGCAGGCCGAGCAGTGGGTGCCGCTCAAGGTTGCGGTATGCCAGCAGTGCTGGCTGGTACAGACCGAGGATTACACCCGCGCCGACAGTCTGTTCGATGCCGACTACGCCTATTTCAGTTCGTTCTCCAGTACCTGGCTGGCCCATGCCGAGCGCTATGTGGCCGAGATGGTCGAACGCTTCGATTTGACCCCGGACAGCCGCGTGGTGGAGATTGCCGCCAACGACGGTTACCTGTTGCAGTACGTGGCCAAGCGCGGCATTGCGTGCCTGGGCGTCGAGCCGACCCGCAGCACCGCCGAGGCGGCTCGTGAAAAAGGTCTGGAAATTCGCGAGCTGTTCTTTGGTCGCGATACCGCGTCGCAACTTGTGGGTGAGGGTTGGGCAGCCGACCTGATGGCGGCCAATAACGTGCTCGCCCATGTGCCGGACATCAATGATTTCCTCGCTGGTTTCGCCACGCTGCTGAAGCCGACGGGCGTCGCGACGTTTGAGTTTCCGCAATTGCTCACGCTGATGGCCGGGCAGCAGTTCGACACCCTGTATCACGAACATTTTTCCTACCTGTCGCTGACGGCCGTGCAAACACTGTGCGAGCGCAACGGGCTGGAAGTATTCGATGTCAGCCAACTGTCGACCCACGGCGGCTCGCTGCGGGTGTTCGTCCAGCGCTCCGATGGCGAGCGTCGTCCGGTGCTGGCCACGGTGCAACAGCAATTGCAGGCTGAGCTGTCCGCTGGCGTGAAAACCTCTGCGTATTACGCCACCCTGGCGCCGGCCGCTGAGGCCATCAAGCATGGTTTGCTGCGCTTCCTTTTGCAGGCCAAGGCTGATGGCAAGCATGTGGTCGGTTATGGCGCGGCCGCCAAAGGTAATACGTTGCTCAACTATGCCGGGGTCAAACCCGACCTGCTGGCATGGGTAGCCGATGCCAATCCGCACAAACAGGGCAAGTACTTGCCGGGCAGCCGAATCCCGGTCGTATCGCCCGAGCGTATCGCGCGGGAGAAACCCGATTACGTCCTCGTCCTGCCCTGGAACCTGTTGAGCGAAGTCAGCCAGCAGTTGGCCGAGGTTCGTCAATGGGGTGGGCAGTTCGTGATAGCCGTGCCTGAGTTGACGGTGCTATGAAGGTCCTGGTGACTGGCGCTACAGGGTTCGTCGGCCGTCATTTGGTCCAGGCGTTGCTAGCGCGTGGCTGTGAGGTAAGGGCTGTTGCTCGTCGGGTCGAACCGGCGAGAGCATTGCCTTGGTTCGACCAGGTCGAGTTCGTGGCGGCTGATGTCCACGACGAGGCGCTGGACGTCGCGGCGCTGGTCGAAGGGGTCGATGCGTTGGCGCACCTGGCCTGGCCTGGGTTGCCGAATTACCAGGCACTGTTTCATTTCGAACACAACTTGATGGCTGATTATCGCTTCATCAAAAAGGCCGTCGAGGCAGGCATTTCCCAAGTGCTGGTCACTGGCACCTGTTTCGAATACGGCCTGCAAAGCGGGCCGCTCGACGAGCAGACTGCGCCGCAACCGGCCAATCCTTACGGATTGGCGAAAAACACCTTGCGCCTGTTTCTCGAACACCTGCAACGCGAGCATCCCTTTACCTTGCAGTGGGCCCGCTTGTTCTACCTGCATGGCGCTGGCCAGAACCCCAACAGCCTGCTGGCGGCGCTGGACCGGGCCATCGATGCGCAAGCAGCGGTATTCGATATGTCCGGGGGGGAGCAGTTGCGCGATTACCTGCCGATCGAGACTGCGGCCGCCCATTTGGCTGGCCTGCTGCTGCGGCGCCGTTTCAATGGCGTGGTCAATTGTTCCAGCGGCGAACCGGTGTCAGTGCGCGCGCTGGTGGAAGCACACCTGCGCGAGCGTGGTGCCGCCCTTCGCCTGAACCTGGGCCATTATCCTTACCCGACTCACGAACCCATGGCGTTCTGGGGCGTGGCCGACCGTTTGCAAAACTTATTGGGAGCCGCACATGACGCGTGAGCTGTACCGGGCCACCGGTCTTCCGGTTTTGCAAAACCGGACCTTTGCCGATGAGCAGTCGGCCAAAGCCTCGGCGTGTGCCGATATGGTACTCGTCCAGGACGAAGTGAGCGGGTTGGTCTTCAACCAGGCATTCGATGCCGACAAGCTCAGCTACGACAGTGATTATCAGAACGAACAGGCCCACTCGGCGCAGTTCCAGCGGCATCTGTCTGAGGTAGAAGGCATCATTGCCCGGCACTTCAGCGCTCAGGAGCTGATCGAGGTCGGTTGTGGCAAGGGCTATTTCCTGGAACTGCTCAAGCAGCGTGGCTACGCCATCACGGGCATCGACCCGGCCTACGAGGGCGATAACGCCGATGTGATCAAGGCGCCGTTCACTCGTGACCTGGGCCTGTCGGCCGACGCGGTGGTGCTTCGTCATGTGCTTGAGCACATCCAGGACCCGCTGAGCTTTCTCACCGAAATCGCAGCGGCCAATCAGGGCGGCCAGATCTACATCGAAGTGCCATGCCTGGACTGGATCCTGGAGCATCGCGCCTGGTTCGACCTGTTCTACGAGCATGTCAATTATTTCCGCCTCGATGACCTGCGCCGAATGTTCGGCACGGTGCATGAAGCCGGACATCTGTTCGGCGGCCAGTACCTGTACATCGTGGCTGATCTGGCTACGTTGCGCCTGACGCCGGAAGAACCCGCGGCGGAACTCGCGTTGCCGGACGGCTTCACTGCCAGTCTCGGGCGCGCGGTGCAGATTATCCAGGCTGCGCCGCAGCAGGGCTCGGCGATCTGGGGGGCTTCGTCCAAAGGTGTGATCTATTCGCTGTTCCTGCAACGCGCTGGTGTGGCGGTGGACTGCGTGGTGGATATCAACCCGGCCAAGCAGGGACGGTATCTACCCTTGAGTGGCGCACGTGTCTGCTCACCGGATGAGGCGATGGATACCTTGCCTGAAGGGGCGCACGTGTTTGTGATGAATTCCAATTACCTTGAAGAGATCAAGCGGATGACCGGTGGGCGTTACGTCTACCACGCCGTTGACAGTGCTTCGTTCCAATAACCACGAGATTCGAACATGACCGACAACACGATCCATAAAGCCTTCGAAGCCCAATGCCAGACCGAAATCGCCGGTCAAGGCCAAGACCAGAAACTCGTCGGCCTGGCCAAAGAGTTCTTCAACGAATCGGCCCGTCACAAGTACAGCTACCATTTTTCCTGGATGGGCCGCCCCATCATCCAACTGCCACAGGACATGATGGCCATGCAGGAATTGATCTGGCAGATCAAGCCTGACCTGATCATCGAGTGCGGCATCGCCCACGGTGGTTCGATCATCTATTACGCCTCGTTGCTGGAGCTGCAAGGCCACGGGGAAGTGCTGGGCATCGACCTGGATATCCGCCCCCATAACCGTGAAGCCATCGAGAGCCACCCGATGAGCAAACGCATCTCGATGATCGAGGGTTCGAGCATCGATCCGGCCATCGCCGAGCAGGTCCATGCAGCGGCCAAAGGCAAGAAAGTCATCCTGGTGCTCGATTCCAACCACACCCACGACCATGTGCTCGAAGAACTGCGTCTGTACGCGCCGCTGGTTTCGGTAGGCAGCTATTGCGTGGTGATGGACACCGTGGTCGAGGACATGCCGGCGGACTTTTTCCCGGATCGTCCATGGGGCCCGGGCGACAACCCGAAAACGGCGGTGTGGAAATACCTCGAGGAAAATGGCGATTTCGAAATTGACCGGCAGTTGCAGAACAAGCTGCTGATCACCGTTGCACCGGATGGCTATCTGCGCCGGGTTCGTTAATTCATCCGTATCAAATCATTGGCGTCTGGCAGGTTGTGGGGACAGGAAATATGCAGGTTCGAAACAATGCTCAAAGCAACGTGGCACCGCTGAACGAGCGGTTCACAGTGGTGGTGATCTCCCACAACCGCAGTGCGTTCCTGCGCCGGACATTGCATTACTACAGCGGCTATCCGTGTTCGGTGCTGGTGCTTGATTCATCGGTCGAGCGCGATGAGCAAATTGCCCGGGACTTTCCCTCGGTCGATTACCGGCACTTGCCTCAGTTCACTTACAAGGGGCTGCAAGACAAGCTGGTGTACGGCGTCAATCAGGTCACGACGCCCTACATGGTGTTCGCCGCCGATGACGATTTCCTGCTGCACGATGCCTTGACCGAATCGGTGGAGTTCCTCGAAGCCAACCCTGACTATGGCCTGTGCCATGGCTACGGGATCATGTATTTGTCCTGCGCCACAGAAGTCTGCTACTTCCGTCGTGATCGCAAGGTGCATGAGGACTACAACAGCGAACTGGCCGAGGACCGTGTGATCCGTTTCATGGATCAGTTCCTTCCGCCGTTCTACGCCGTGACCCGCACCGACCTGCTGCAGCAGTGGTACGGCATGCTGCCGCCAGGCACCAGTTTCGAATGGCAGGAAATCGGTCATACCTTTTACTTGCTGGCGTGCGCCAAGGCGCGGATCCTGCCGATTCCGTTCGCCGTGCGCGAACTCAACTACGGCGGTTCCGAACACAACACCAATGTGTTGACCGTGCTTAGCTACAAGGACGCCAAAAGCGTTGCCGAGCGGGAACAGTTCGCCGAGTTTCTCGCATCCGTGCCTACCCAGCTTACCCAGCAGGCTCCGGAGCGTATCAAACAGATTGCTTTGGACAGTTTTGCAGCCATGGCTGACTGCTTGCAGCAGGGGCGCTCACTCAAAGGTACACAGATCATTCGTTCCGCCTGGCTGGAAGCAGGGGGCGAGCCGATACGTTCGTTTGGCCCACAGCAGTTTGTTGAAATGCCATTTTATAATCAGAGGGTTTTCGATCTGCTGACCCAGTTTGAATTCCTGCTGCATGCAATGCCGGCCGGTCGCCTTCAGCTTCAGCAACTGGAAGGCATCCTGCTGCGCCAGCACGAATTGATGCAGGTGCAACCCAATGACGACGAGCGCACATTGCGCAGTCGTTTGTGGGAGGCCCAAGGCCTGTACGCGTTCAATCGTACCGTGGTCAAGCGCCTGGCCGAGTCGTTGAAGAACAGCGACGAGCCTGAAGAATCGGTGAAGTTGCAGGCCTGGCTCGAGCGTCTGGACTCGGTGCCGGGGCAGCAGGATCGCCGGTTACTGGAGAACATGCACTCCGGTCGCTTGTTGAGCTGGCTTGAAGCACGTAACCCCGATGAACAGCAACTCAAGTCCATCGCCGCCCACCTGGCCGAGCATCAGGGCGGGCCGCGGTTTGGCATCCTGTTGCTGGATCTGGACGCTGACATGTTCAAGTTGCAGGCTACCTTCGACAGCCTGGTCAACGGCCATTGCAAAGCATTCAACGTCGTGGTGTTCACCACGGGTGACTTGCCGGCGACCACCACCGCGCGTGACACCGTGCACTTCGTCAAAGTCAGCACCACCAATTACGTCGAGCGCATCAATCAGATCGTCGGGCAATCCACCGCCGACTGGCTGTTGCTGGCCGAAGCCGGTGACCAGTTCACCCAAAGCGGCCTGCTGCGCGCCAGTCTCGAACTGATCGGTGCCGAGGGCGTGCGCGCGGTGGCCATGGATGAAATCCAGCGCAAGGCCGATGGCGGCCTCACCGACGTATTCCGTCCGGGGGTCAACCTCGATCTGTTGCAATCGGTGCCTTCGTTGATGGCGCGGCACTGGCTGATTCGCCGTGAGGTGCTGACCCAGGCCCGTGGCTTTACCGCGCAATACACCCAGGCCCTGGAACTGGACCTGCTGTTGCGCCTGATCGAGGACGAAGGGCTCAGCGGCCTGGCGCATCTGGCCGAGCCGTTGTTGATCTGCAACGCCCCGACGCAGGAAGAAAACCCTCAAGAGCGTCAGGTGTTGACCCGTCACTTGACTGCCCGGGGCTATCGCGCCCAGGTCACTTCGGCCCAGCCGCTGACCTACCAGATCGATTACCAGCACGCCGAACGGCCACTGGTGTCGATCATCCTTGAGAGCCGCGACAACTTCGAACACATCCAACAGGCGTTGGTCAGCGTGCTGCAGCGTACCCGCTACCATCGTCATGAAATCGTGATTGCCGACAACCACAGCCAATCCGAAGACCTGATCCAGTGGCTGGATAGCCTGGAAGGCAAGGGCGACCGGATTAGCATCCTGCGCAGCGACCGCCGCTTGAGCACTTCGGCGTTGTACAACTGGGCCAGCGGCCAGGCCAAAGGTGACTATCTGGTGCTGCTGTCTGCTCAGGTGCAAGTGGTCAACTCCAACTGGCTCGACAGTCTGCTCAACCAGGCCCAGCGGCCTGAAGTGGGGGTCGTCGGCAGCAAACAGATGGACAACCGCGGTGTCACCACCCAGGCCGGGCTGGTGCTTAAGCCCGACGGCCAGGTGGGCTCGGTGTTTGTTGGCGAACGCAAGGACGCCAAGGGCTACCTCAACGGTCATCAGGTGGAGCAGAGCTACTCGGCGGTGTCGGGCGCTTGCCTGATGATCCGCAAGGAGCTGTTCGAAGCCGTGGACGGCCTGGACGAGGGCCACTTCGCTGAGGCGTTTGCCGATGTCGATCTGTGCCTGAAAGCGGCCGATGCGGGTTATCTCACCGTCTGGACCCCTCAGGCCCAGATGCTGCACCCCGGCACATTCGCCCAAGCGCCACAGGCTGCCGGCGCTCTGCAGGACAAATGGCGGGCGCGCTTTGAACACGACCCGGCCCGTAACCCCAACCTGGCCTTGACCGGCACCGGCTTTGCGCTGGGCACCGCTACGGCTGTCGATTGGTCGCGGTTGCTTGCATAGGGTCTGTTACTAAACCCGTTGTTGCTGATTAGGCCTTTTCAAAAAGGCTTAATCAGTAAAATCGCGTGACCTGTGAGTCATAACGCGCATCTTCACTGTATTGTATTGACCGGGAAGATGGCGCCTGGCCCTTATCAGGCCCAGTGATAGCCCTTTACACTTCCCGTTTGTCGGCGCCCCTCGAATCCTTGCGAGCGGTGGTATTGGGCTATTTTTAATTGGGAAGCCGTAATGATTGGCATAAAAGGCATTGCGAGCTACGTTCCTGTAGCCGGCGTGGATAATTACGCACAAGGTGCGAAGTTCGACAAGGATGAAGAGTTCATCCTGGGCAAGATCGGTTCCGCCTTCTTGCCGCGCAAGGATGACGGGCAGGAAACCTCGGACCTGTGTGTAGAAGCGGCCAATGCGCTGTTTGCCAACAATCCCGGCCTGAAACGTGAATCTGTCGATGTACTGATCGTCGTTACCCAGAACGGCGACGAAGAAGGCTTGCCTCACACGGCGGCCATCGTTCAGGACAAGCTGGGTTTGCCGACCACTGTCGCAGCGTTTGATATCTCCCTGGGCTGCTCGGGTTATGTCTATGGCATCTACGCCATCAAGGGCTTCATGGAAGCCGCCGGCCTGAAGAATGGCCTGCTGATAACGGCGGACCCGTATTCGAAAATCGTTGATCCGGAAGATCGCAACACCACGATGTTGTTTGGTGACGCCGCTACCGCTACCTGGATGGGCGAGGATGCACCGTGGCACTTGGGCAAGGCCAAGTTCGGCACCGACGGTTCCGGTGCGCCGCACCTGAAGGTCAGCGACGGGGTGTTCTTCATGAACGGTCGCCAAGTGTTCAATTTCGCCTTGATCAAGGTTCCGGCTCATTTGCATGAGTTGCTCGCCGAGTCCGATCTGCAAGCCAGCGACATCGATGCGTTCTGCATTCACCAGGGCAGTGCGGCGATTGTCGATGCGGTGGCGCGGCGTTTCGAAGGCGAGCCGGAGAAGTTCATCAAGGATATGGTCGAGACCGGGAACACCGTGTCGTCGAGCATTCCATTGCTGCTGGAAAAGCACGTGCTCGATTCCGACTGGAAACGCGTGGCGTTAAGTGGTTTTGGCGTGGGCCTGTCCTGGGGGTCGGCGATCATTTATCGTCCTTGAGCCGTTAATGCCCGAGCACAAAAAATAGCGTCCAAGGTGTAACCTTGAACGCTATTTTTTTGCCTGATGGAAAAGCGAGACGCCATGAGCGAGTTCTTTGAGCGCAATTTCCAGGTGATCGAGCAACGCTGGCCGGCCGTGGCCCAGCGGTTGCTGCTGGAGAATGCCGGTGAGTTGCAGGCCGATCTGGTGGAGGGCCTGGGTTCGACCCTGAGCATCAACGGCATCCAGCTGACCAGCCGGCATGACCGTCTCGCCGAAGCTGATCTGCAAGCGGCCAGTCTGCCGCAGGATGCGACCATGGTGCATGTCTACGGCACCGGGTTGGGCGACCTGCAAAACCGCTTGCTGGAGCGGGCAGGGCTCGAGCGGTTGTATGTTCATGTTCTCAACGGCGCGGTGTTTTCTCTGGTACTGCAGGTACTGGATCAGATGCCATGGCTTGCCAATCCCAGGGTAGTGTTGTTCTACGCGGGGGATCTGGCGGAAATCCAATTGCCATTCTTCGCGCTCCCCGCCGAGCTGGTACTGGCCGATGATTACAGTGCCAAGATTCGTGATCGCCTGATCAGCGAAATTCATCTGGACTTCACTAATCGGGAGTTCGATTCCCAAGCCCCCGAGATCGTCGAGCGGTTGCAATCGACATTCAATCTCGTGCGAGACGACCGCGATGTTGCCGAGCTGTTCGGCGCGTTCAAGGGGCGTGAGGCGTTCGTCGTTGCCACCGGTCCCAGCCTTGAGCAACATTTCGAGAGACTTCGCGGCTTGAATAGCCAAGCCGAGCGGCCGCTATTGATCTGTGTCGATACGGCCTATCGGCCCTTGATCACCCAGGGCATCCGACCGGATATCGTGGTCAGCATTGATCAACGCATTTCGGCGCGCCACCTTCCGCCTGAAGACACCGGTGCCATTGCACTGGTTTACCTGCCAATGGCGGATCCATCGGTGATTGAAGCCTGGCAGGGTCGCCGTTATGCCGGTTATTCCGCCAGCCCTGTCTATCATCAAATGCGCCAGCAACTGCCTCGGGGCGAGCTGTTCGTAGGTGGCAGCGTGATTCATCCGGCCGTGGACCTGGCCGTCAGGATGGGCGCGGCGCAGGTCACTTTGTTCGGAGCCGATTTCGCTTTTCCCCATGACAAGACCCATGCGGGTTGGGACGACGGCGATTTGGGGCCTCAGTTGGACGCATCCAGGCACTGGGTGCTTGATGGCCATGGCCAGCGGGTCAAGACTCAGCTCAACTTCCGTAGCTATTTGTGTGAGCTGGAGCGATTTGTCGCCAGGCACCCTCAGGTGCGCTTTTATAACAGCAGTCGAGATGGAGCGATGATCGTGGGCACTGCTTTTCATCCGGAGTTTGTGCGATGAGCAGCCTTGAGGTGGTCATCGAAGACGCGCGCGGATGTGCTCGGCTGTTTCGTCTTGGCCGCGATGTCGAGGCGGGGCTGGCGATGGTTGCAGTGGTCGAGGCGGCCCAGCCTTTTGTCGAGCTTATGCCAGGCGATGTCCAGTCATCGTGGGGCGGTTTGCTTGGCTTGATGTTCAACGATCAGCAGGCTCAGAACTGGCTTTCGCTGGCGGATTATCTTGAGTACGAGCTGGTTGACCTATTGACCGCTGGTCAGGCGGTTTAAGTCTTTTCCCCTCCGCTAGGACCGCTGTCTGGACGAATAGCGGCTCCGGCAATTCCCTGACGTCATTTTTTTACCTTCTGAGCGCTGCCAAGTCCTTGATTTACGAGGGGTGGCACCCTGATGGCAAATTATTTGAAAAAACAGCTAAAGCAAGTTCCGATTACGACGATAACTATTACGAAGGTTCTCTAGGCCACACCCGGCGGTTGCCAGGGCCGGAAGCCGCAGTACCCAACCAACGAGGAATTCGTCATGGCTTTAACAGTAAACACTAACGTCACATCGTTGAACGTTCAGAAGAACCTGAACAAGGCTTCCGATGCTCTGTCCACTTCGATGACCCGTCTGTCTTCCGGCCTGAAAATCAACAGCGCCAAAGACGACGCCGCCGGCCTGCAGATCTCTACTCGTATGACCTCGCAAATCCGCGGTCAGACTGTTGCGATCAAAAACGCCAACGATGGTATCTCCATCGCTCAGACCGCTGAAGGCGCTCTGCAGGAATCCACCAACATTCTGCAACGTATGCGTGAACTGGCTGTCCAGGCTCGAAACGACAACAACGGCACTGCAGACCGTGATGCTCTGAACAAAGAATTTGCTCAGATGTCGGACGAACTGACCCGTATCGCTGATTCGACCAACCTGAACGGTAAGAACCTGATCGACGGTTCCGCTGGCACCATGACCTTCCAGGTCGGCTCCAACACCGGTGCTACCAACCAGATCACTCTGACCCTGAGCGACAGCTTCGACGCTGCGACCCTGAGCGTTGACTCTGCTGCCATCGCGATCAGTGCTGCTGATAGTGCTGAGGCTGAAACCAACACTGCAGCTGCAATCGACGCGATCGACGCTGCTCTGGCGACCATCAACGCCAGCCGTGCGGACCTCGGTGCTGCCCAGAACCGTCTGACCAGCACCATCTCCAACCTGCAGAACATCAACGAAAACGCCGCTGCTGCACTGGGTCGTGTACAAGACACCGACTTCGCTGCTGAAACTGCCCAGCTGACCAAGCAGCAGACTCTGCAACAGGCTTCCACTTCGGTTCTGGCCCAGGCCAACCAACTGCCATCCGCTGTACTGAAGCTGCTTCAGTAATAGTCGGATGAGTTTTAGCGGGGGAGTGCGCTTGCGTACTCTCTCGCTTTTTCCGTTCAAGAGGTGATGGACATGGATATGAGCGTGAAGCTGAACTTGTCTTATCCAGCTGCGAAGCCGGCGACGACATTTGCCGACAAGCCAGTGGAGAAGCCTCGAGCCGATGCTGCTACCGTGGTACCGGTCAAGGATGAGCCAAAAGACGCTGAGGCCGAGCAGGAAAAACTGAAGAGAGCGGTTCAGGAGATCGAAACCTTTGTTCAGTCGGTCAAGCGCAATCTGGAGTTCTCAATCGATGAGCCTTCAGGCAAAGTGGTCGTCAAAGTGATTGCCAGCGGCTCCGGTGAAGTGATTCGCCAGATCCCTAATGAAGAAGTGCTCAAGCTGGCGAACAGTTTGAATGATGCAAGCAGCCTGTTGTTCAGCGCACAAGCCTGACAGCTGGCACGAATTTTGTTGTTTGGTTCTTTTGACGTTTTAAAGGTCAAAAGACCGGCGGCACACTGAAGGGAGTCCCACATGGCAAGTCCAATTCTACCTGGCTTGGGTTTAGGCTCTGGCCTTGATACCGGTGCTATCGTGAAGGCATTGGTGGATTCTGACAAAGCAGCCAAGCAAGGTCAGATTGACCGCGCCACCAAGACCAATACCGCCAATATTTCGGGGATCGGCACCCTGAAATCGCTGTTGGCTACCTTCCAGTCCGCGCTTGAAAGCCTGGGCAGCACGACCACGCCTCAATTCACCGGTGTTTCCGCTACTTCGGCCAATACCAGTGCGCTGACGGTGACAGCCGGGAACTCGGCGGTAAGTGGTATCTACTCGGTCAACGTCACTCAGCTGGCAACCTCCTCAAAAGTTGCCACGGCTGCTTTCGCCGGTGGCGCTTCCAGTGCGGTGGAGACCGGTACGCTGACCATTAGCCAGGGCGGTACGGATTACACCCTTGATATTCCTGCTGATTCGACGCTGCAGTCGGTTCGGGACGCTATCAACAGCAAATACTCCTCCAGCGGTCTGGCCGCCAACATCGTGACCGACAGTTTTGGTTCACGTCTTGTGGTGGGCTCGACTAAAACTGGTGCGGGCAACGATATTTCTCTCAGCGGCATTGCCAGTCTTGCGGCTGACGGCTCTGTAGCGATGGCTACACCCCCCACCGCGACTTCTTCAGGTTCTCTGGTGTTCGCACAGGATGCCAAGTTCAACGTCGACGGCCTGGCGATGACCAGTCCGACCAACAAGCTGGATAACGTGGTCTCAGGCTTGAGCATGACGTTAGTCGTTGCCGGTACCGGCCCGACGACCGTCACCGTTGCTGCCAACACCGACGGTCTGAAAGCTTCGATTCAGAAATTTGTCGATGCTTATAACGCTATTGCGAAGGCCGTGACTTCCCTGACCAAGCCATCGACAGATGCCGAAGGTAACTCGGTTCCGGCAGCATTGACCGGTGACTCATTGCCTCGCTCGCTTTTGGCGGCTATTCGCGCGCCTTTGTCCGAAACCGGTGCTGGCGATAAGCTGACCGTGTTGTCGCAGTTGGGGATTACCACCAACCAGACGACTGGTGCCCTGGATTTTAACAGTACGAAGTTCGCAACTGCCGTGAACGAAAGGCAGTTGGGTGGAGAAATCCAGACCCTGTTCACTGGGGAAAATGGTCTGATCGAGCGCATGCAGAATGCACTCAATCCCTACACGGAGACCAGTAAGAAGGACTCCAATGGCAAGCCTGTGGATAACATCCTGACGGCTCGATCCAAGAACCTGGAAGTTCTCAAGGCGAAACTGAGCGAAGATCAGTTGGCCCTTGATCGCCGAATCGAAACCCTCACCGCGGTGCTGACCAAAAAGTACAACGACATGGATACCCTGGTGGGCAGGCTGAAAGCCACTGCCAGTAACATCACCTCGATGTTCGAAGCCATGACGGCACAGCAGAAAAACAGCTGATTCTGGTCGATACACAAAAGCCCGGTAGCGTCTCAGGACGCTCCGGGCTTTCGGCTTTTTCGATCTAAAGTTTTTTGACGCGGCGTCGATACGCTGTTTATACGAACCGAAGTTTTTTTTGATGAGGTAGAACATGAATCCGATGTTAGCCCTTCGCCAATACCAGAAGATTGGCGCCCAGGCGCAAACCTCCGAAGCAAGTCCCCATCGTCTGGTGCAGATGCTGATGGAGGGCGGGCTGGACCGCATTGCCCAGGCCAAGGGTGCGATGGAGCGCAAGGATATCGCCAATAAAGGCGTACTGATCAGTAAGGCCATCGGCATCATTGGCGGTTTGCGTGAAGGCCTGGACCTGGAAAACCAGGCCGAGTCGGTCACCGAGCTGGATAGCCTCTATACCTACATGATGAAGCGCCTGGCCGAAGCCAACGCCAAGACTGATCCGAAGATCCTCGACGAAGTCGCCGATCTGCTGAGCACGGTCAAGGAAGGTTGGGATGCCATCGCCGTACCGGGTCCGCAATTCTAAGGAGCACGCTCATGAGTCTTGTCTTGCAGCGAATCGAACAAACCCGTGATGCCCTGGTCGGTGCCCTGGCCGAGCGCAACTGGGAGGCAATCGGTCAATTGGACCTGGCTTGCCGTTCCTGCATGGAAGACGTTCTGAGCGAGCCTGAGGTAGACGAGGCGGCGTTGCGGAGCAATCTTGAGGAGTTGCTGGGGGTCTATCGGCAGCTGCTGGAGGCGGCCACTGGCGAGCGTCAGGCGATTGTCGACGAGATGTCGCAGATCCATCAAGCGCAGAACGCGGCAAAGGTTTACCATCTGTTCGGTTAACGCTCAGTTAATCCGAACAAAGTGCGCCATAAATTTGACTGTGCACGGTTTTTTGACTTAACTAGTGGCTGTTTACAGATTTCAGGCGTCTACAGGCATGACAAGTCTGCAAGCGTCTAGCTTGCCCCCAAATTCCGGGCATTGAGTTGACTAGGGAAGTTGCTATTGCATGTGGCGTGAAACCAAAATTCTCCTGATCGATGACGATAGCGTCCGCCGCCGCGATTTGGCGGTGATCCTAAATTTTCTTGGTGAAGAAAATTTACCCTGCGGAAGCCATGACTGGCAGCAGGCCGTCGGCTCTTTGTCGTCCAGTCGTGAGGTCATTTGCGTTCTGATCGGAACCGTAAATGCACCCGCAACGCTTTTGGGCTTGCTAAAGACACTCTCAACCTGGGATGAGTTCCTTCCGGTTTTGTTAATGGGCGAAAATTCTTCCGTTGACTTGCCTGAGGACCAGCGCCGCCGGGTGCTTTCCACGTTGGAAATGCCACCCAGCTACAGCAAGTTGCTCGATTCGCTGCACCGCGCCCAGGTTTATCGCGAGATGTACGACCAGGCGCGCGAGCGCGGCCGGCATCGCGAGCCCAACCTTTTCCGTAGTCTTGTTGGCACCAGTCGGGCGATCCAGCATGTGCGCCAGATGATGCAGCAGGTCGCCGATACCGACGCCAGCGTGTTGATCCTGGGTGAGTCGGGCACCGGCAAGGAAGTGGTTGCGCGTAACCTGCACTACCATTCCAAGCGTCGCGAAGCGCCGTTCGTGCCGGTCAACTGCGGTGCGATCCCGGCCGAGTTGCTCGAGAGCGAACTGTTCGGACACGAGAAGGGAGCCTTCACCGGCGCCATCACCAGCCGGGCCGGGCGGTTCGAGCTGGCCAACGGCGGCACGCTGTTTCTCGATGAAATCGGTGATATGCCGTTGCCGATGCAGGTCAAGTTGCTGCGAGTCTTGCAGGAACGTACCTTCGAGCGCGTGGGCAGCAACAAGACCCAGAGCGTCGATGTGCGAATCATCGCCGCGACCCACAAGAACCTCGAGAGCATGATCGAGGTGGGCAGTTTCCGCGAAGACCTCTATTACCGCCTCAATGTTTTCCCGATTGAAATGGCACCGCTGCGTGAGCGGGTCGAAGACATCCCGCTGCTGATGAACGAACTGATTTCGCGCATGGAGCACGAGAAGCGCGGCTCGATCCGTTTCAACTCGGCGGCAATCATGTCCCTGTGCCGCCACGGTTGGCCGGGTAACGTCCGTGAGCTGGCCAATCTGGTCGAGCGCATGGCGATCATGCATCCCTACGGTGTGATCGGCGTGGTCGAGTTGCCGAAGAAATTCCGTTATGTCGACGATGAAGACGAGCAAATGGTCGATAGCCTGCGCAGCGATCTGGAAGAGCGCGTGGCGATCAACGGCCATACGCCCGACTTCACCGCCAATGCCTTGCTGCCACCAGAAGGCCTTGACCTCAAGGATTATCTGGGAGGCCTGGAACAAGGCCTTATCCAGCAGGCCCTGGACGATGCCAACGGTATCGTGGCCCGCGCCGCCGAACGCCTGCGCATCCGTCGTACCACCCTGGTGGAGAAGATGCGCAAGTACGGCATGAGCCGTCGCGAAGGAGATGAACAGGCGGATGATTGACGCCTGTTTTCCAACCGCCTGATTTTTCAGGCGGTTTTTTTTCGGCACGGGTATTGCTACATCCCTCGCAACGTTCCGTTTAACTGACGGTCAGCCAAGCGAGAGAGCACGATGACCCAAGCCGCCCAGATCTCACCTGTCCCCGAGCCGGGGATCATGCCGTCCGCCGAGCAGGCAAGCCGGGTTGGACTTGAGCAGGCCTTTTCGCTGTTCGACCAGATGTCCAGCCGGTTGACCGATTCCTACAGCCTGCTCGAAGCTCGCGTCACTGAGCTCAAGGGCGAGCTGGCAGTGGTCAGTGCCCAGCGCATGCAGGAGCTGGCGGAAAAGGAACGGCTGGCTAATCGGCTGCAAAATCTCCTCGACCTGTTGCCCGGTGGCGTTATCGTCATCGATGCCCATGGTCGCGTGCGCGAAGCCAATCCGGCGGCCTGCGAGCTGCTTGGCCTGCCATTGGAGGGCGAGTTGTGGCGGCACGTCATCGCCCGCTGCTTCGCCCCGCGTGAAGACGACGGCCATGAAGTGTCGCTCAAGGACGGTCGGCGCCTGTCCATCTCCACTCGTTCGCTGGACGCCGAGCCCGGGCAGCTCGTGTTGCTCAATGACCTGACCGAAACCCGTCACCTGCAAGATCAACTGGCCCGCCACGAACGCCTGTCTTCCCTGGGGCGGATGGTGGCCTCGCTGGCTCATCAGATTCGTACGCCGCTGTCGGCCGCTTTGCTGTACGCCAGTCATCTGACCGAGCAGCAACTGCCGGTGGAAACCCAACAACGCTTCGCCGGACGCCTGAAAGAGCGGCTGCACGAGCTGGAGCATCAGGTGCGCGACATGCTGGTGTTCGCTCGTGGCGAGTTGCCATTGACCGATCGCGTCACCCCCAAGGTCTTGCTGCAATCCTTGCAAGCCGCCGCATTGACTCACGTGCAGGACCTGCCAATTCGCTGGCAATGCGACAGCCATGATGGCGAGGTGTTGTGTAATCGCGACACCCTGGTGGGCGCAGTGTTGAACCTGATCGAAAACGCGGTCCAGGCCAGCGGCGGCGACGTCCGGCTCAAAGTGCACTTGTACACACGGGGCAACACCTTGCGCTTGTGTGTCAGTGACAGTGGTAGCGGCATCGAGCCAGCGGTGCTGGCGCGTTTGGGCGAACCCTTTTTTACCACCAAGACCACAGGCACGGGCTTGGGCCTGACCGTAGTCAAGGCAGTGGCGCGTGCCCATCAGGGAGAATTGCAACTGCGCTCGCGTCTGGGGCGTGGCACCTGTGCACTGGTGCTTTTGCCATTGTTTTCCAGTACGCCGGGAGTGGAGTGAAGGTCATGGCGATCAAGGTGTTACTGGTTGAGGATGACCGGGCCCTGCGTGAGGCGCTGGCCGATACCCTGGTGCTGGCCGGGCACGATTACACCGCCGTCGGTTCGGCGGAAGATGCTTTGCTGGCCGTGGCTCAAGAGACCTTCGGCCTGGTGGTCAGTGACGTCAACATGCCGGGCATGGATGGGCACCAGCTGCTTGGTTTGTTGCGCGCCCGCCAACCTCAATTGCCGGTCCTGCTGATGACTGCCCACGGTGCCGTCGAGCGCGCCGTGGATGCCATGCGCCAGGGGGCTGCGGATTATCTGGTCAAGCCGTTCGAGCCCAAGGCGCTGTTGGATCTGGTGGCCCGCCATGCCTTGGGCAGCCCTGCCGTCGAGGGTGAAGGCCCGGTCGCGATCGAACCGGCCAGTGCGCAGTTGCTGGCGTTGGCCGCGCGGGTGGCTCGCAGCGACTCCACTGTTTTGATTTCCGGCGAATCCGGCACCGGCAAGGAGGTGCTGGCGCGCTACATTCACCAGCAATCCCGGCGTGCCAGCGAACCGTTCATTGCCATTAACTGTGCGGCGATTCCCGACAATATGTTGGAGGCGACGCTGTTCGGTCACGAGAAGGGCTCGTTTACTGGCGCCATCTCGGCCCAGGCCGGCAAGTTCGAGCAGGCTGACGGTGGCACCATTCTGCTCGATGAAATTTCCGAAATGCCCCTTGGCCTGCAAGCCAAGCTGTTGCGCGTGTTGCAGGAGCGGGAAGTGGAGCGGGTGGGTGCGCGCAAGCCTATCAGCCTGGATATCCGCGTGGTGGCGACCACCAACCGCGACCTGGCTGGCGAAGTGGCGGCAGGGCGTTTTCGCGAAGACCTTTACTACCGTCTATCAGTATTTCCGCTGGCCTGGCGACCGTTGCGCGAGCGCACCGCCGATATCCTGCCGCTGGCCGAGCGTCTGCTGACCAAACACGTCAATAAAATGAAGCATGCGGCAGCCAGGCTGTCCCCCGAGGCCCAGGCGTTTCTGATCGCCTACCCTTGGCCTGGCAACGTACGGGAGCTGGATAACGCGATTCAGCGGGCATTGATTCTGCAGCAGGGCGGTCTGATCCAGCCGGAAGATTTTTGCCTGAGCGGTCCGGTGGCCTGCGCGCCATTGCCGGCCGTGTCAGCGGTCCCGGCGTTCGCCCCTCCGGCGGAAGTGGAGGGCGAATCGGCCGGTGCTTTGGGAGACGACCTGCGTCGTCGCGAATTCCAGATGATCATCGACACCCTGCGCGCCGAGCGCGGGCGTCGCAAGGAAGCGGCCGAGCGCTTGGGGATCAGCCCGCGCACCCTGCGCTACAAGCTGGCGCAAATGCGTGACGCCGGCATGGACGTCGAGGCCTACCTGTTCGCCAGTTGAGTGATGTGCACCGAATATCCCTTGTGGGAGCGGGCTTGCTCGCGAAAGCGATTTACCAGTCGCCGTTGCATTGACTGAACCACCGCCTTCGCGAGCAAGCCCGCTCCCACATGCATTTGTTTTTTACGGTCACGGAGCTGGCACCCTTGTTGCTAATACCTGTGTACCCGCTGAGTAAGTGTCAAAAAAATGCGGGCCGCCAGAGAGAGTAGACCATGAGCCAAGGTATTGAATTTAATCGGTTGATGCTGGACATGCGGGCCATGCAAATGGACGCCATGGCACAGCCTAAGTCGGTCGCGGTCCCGGAAGTGGGCGCCAGCAGTTTTTCCGACATGCTCGGTCAGGCCGTCAATAAAGTGAACGATACCCAGCAGGCATCGAGTCAGTTGGCCAGTGCTTTCGAGATTGGCAAAAGTGGCGTCGATCTGACGGACGTGATGATCTCTTCGCAGAAAGCCAGTGTCTCGTTTCAGGCGTTGACCCAGGTTCGTAACAAGCTGGTTCAAGCCTACCAAGACATCATGCAGATGCCGGTCTAAGGAAATTATTGAGTCATGGCAGAAGCAGTCGCTGATAACGTTCCGGCCAAGGCCACTCCGCCCGACGGCAAACCGCCGCTGTTCGGTCTGTCCTTCCTGGAAAACCTCTCCGAGATGACCATGCTGCGTCAGGTGGGCCTGTTGGTCGGCCTGGCTGCCAGCGTGGCGATCGGGTTTGCCGTGGTGCTGTGGTCCCAGCAGCCAGACTACCGTCCTTTGTACGGCAGTCTGGAGGGCATGGACGCCAAGCAAGTCATGGAAACCCTGGCTGCCGCCGACATTCCTTATACCGTCGAACCCAATTCCGGCGCCTTGCTGGTCAAGGCCGACGACGTGGCGCGCGCGCGCCTCAAGCTCGCCGCTGCTGGCGTAACGCCCACCGATGGCAATATCGGTTTCGAGATCCTCGACAAGGACCAGGGCCTGGGTACCAGCCAGTTCATGGAGGCGACCCGTTATCGTCGCGGCCTTGAAGGCGAATTGGCGCGCACCATTGCCAGTCTGAACAACGTCAAGGGTGCCCGTGTGCACCTGGCGATTCCAAAAAGCTCGGTGTTTGTGCGCGATGAGCGCAAGCCAAGCGCCTCGGTACTGGTTGAACTGTATTCCGGTCGCTCTTTGGAGCCCAGCCAGGTCGTGGCCATCGTCAATCTGGTGGCTACCAGTGTTCCCGAGTTGAGCAAGTCCCAGATCACCGTGGTCGACCAGAAGGGCAACCTGTTGTCCGATCAGGCGGAGAACTCTGCTCTGACCATGGCCGGCAAACAATTCGACTACAGCCGTCGCATGGAAGGCATGCTGACTCAGCGGGTGCACAACATCCTGCAACCGATCCTGGGTAACGACCGCTACAAGGCCGAGGTGTCGGCCGATGTGGATTTCAGCTCCGTCGAGTCGACGTCCGAACAGTTCAACCCTGATCAACCGGCGTTGCGCAGCGAACAGTCGGTGAACGAGCAACGCACCGCCAGCAATGGCCCGCAAGGCGTGCCTGGTGCGCTTAGCAACCAACCGCCGTCGCCGGCCAGCGCGCCCCAGACCACCGGTGGTGCCACTGCGGCCGCTGGCATGGTGCAACCGGGCCAGCCGCTGATCGACGCCAACGGCCAACAGATCATGGATCCGGCCACCGGTCAGCCGATGCTGGCGCCGTACCCGGCCGACAAGCGCCAACAATCGACCAAGAACTTCGAGCTCGACCGCTCCATCAGCCACACCAAGCAGCAACAGGGCCGTTTGAATCGCCTGTCGGTCGCGGTGGTGGTGGACGATCAGGTCAAGATCAACCCGGCCAATGGCGAAACCAGCCGTGCGCCGTGGAGTGCCGACGAACTGGCGCGGTTCACTCGCCTGGTGCAGGACGCGGTCGGTTTCGACGCCAGCCGTGGCGACAGCGTGAGCGTGATCAACGTGCCGTTCTCCCAGGAGCGCGGCGAAGAAATCGCCGACATTCCATTTTATTCGCAACCCTGGTTCTGGGATGTGGTCAAGCAAGTATTGGGTGTGCTGTTCATCCTGATCCTGGTGTTCGGCGTGCTGCGTCCGGTGCTCAACAACATTACCGGTGGCGGCAAGAACAAGCAGTTGGCTGGCTTGGGTGATGTAGAGCTGGGAGGCATGGGCGGCCTGGATGGCGAATTGGCCAATGATCGCGTCAGCCTCGGTGGGCCGCAGAGCATTCTGCTGCCAAGTCCGAGTGAAGGCTATGACGCTCAGTTGAACGCTATCAAGAGTCTGGTGGCAGAAGATCCGGGTCGTGTGGCCCAGGTCGTGAAAGAGTGGATTAACGCAGATGAGTGATAATCGAGCCGCTGTTGCCAAATTGTCCCGGGTCGACAAAGCCGCGATTTTGCTGCTGTCCCTGGGGTCGACCGACGCCGCCCAAGTGTTGCGTCACATGGGTCCCAAGGAGGTCCAGCGCGTGGGCGTGGCCATGGCGCAGATGGGCAACGTGCACCGTGAGCAGGTCGAACAGGTGATGAGCGAGTTCGTCGACATCGTCGGCGACCAGACCAGCCTGGGCGTCGGATCTGACGACTACGTGCGCAAAATGCTCACCCAGGCCCTGGGCGAGGACAAGGCCAATGGCCTGATCGACCGGATTCTGCTGGGCGGCAATACCAGCGGCCTGGACAGCCTCAAGTGGATGGAGCCGCGCGCGGTGGCTGACGTGATTCGTTACGAGCACCCGCAGATCCAGGCGATCGTGGTGGCTTACCTCGACCCGGACCAGGCCGGTGAAGTGCTGGGCAACTTCGATCATAAGGTGCGCCTGGACATCATCCTGCGGGTATCGTCGCTCAATACCGTGCAGCCGGCGGCCCTGAAAGAATTGAACCAGATTCTCGAGAAGCAGTTCTCGGGTAACTCCAATGCCTCGCGCACCACTCTGGGTGGCATCAAGCGCGCGGCGGACATCATGAACTTCCTCGACAGTTCGATCGAAGGCCAGCTCATGGACTCGATCCGCGAGTTCGACGAAGACCTGTCCGGTCAGATCGAAGACCTCATGTTCGTGTTCAACAACCTGTCCGATGTCGACGATCGCGGCATTCAGGCGCTGTTGCGCGAAGTGTCCTCCGACGTCCTGGTACTGGCCCTCAAGGGGTCGGACGAAGGCGTCAAGGAAAAGATCTTCAAGAACATGTCCAAACGGGCGGCCGAACTGTTGCGCGACGATCTCGAGGCCAAGGGCCCGGTACGTGTCAGCGACGTGGAAACCGCACAAAAGGAAATCCTCACCATCGCCCGCCGTATGGCCGAAGCCGGAGAGATCGTGCTCGGTGGCAAGGGCGGCGAAGAGATGATCTAAGGTCGTTATGTCTGCCAAGAGTGATGGTTCACCCAGCGACCTGATCCGCGCTCGGGACGTCGGTGGTTTTGACGTCTGGTCGCTGCCCAGCTTCGATCCCCACGTGCCCGAGCCTGAGCCTGAGCCCGAGGAAGAACTGCCGGAAATGGAGGAGGTGCCGCTGGAAGAAGTCCAGCCACTGACCCTCGAAGAAGTCGAAAGCATTCGTCAGGAGGCCTACAACGAAGGCTTCGCCATTGGTGAAAAAGAAGGTTTCCATAGCACCACGCTCAAGGTTCGCCAGGAAGCCGACGTAGCGCTGACAGCCAAGCTCCGCGCGCTGGAATCGCTGATGCTCAACCTGTTCGAGCCCATCGCCGAGCAGGACACTCAGATCGAGAAGTCCCTGGTCGGGCTGGTGCAGCACATCACTCGACAAGTGATCCAGCGGGAACTGGCCATTGATTCGAGCCAGATCGAACACGTCATGCGCGAAGCCCTCAAGCTTTTGCCGTTGGGCGTGGGCAATGTGCGGCTGTACATCAATCCTCAGGATTTCGAACTGGTCAAGGCACTGCGTGAGCGTCATGAAGAAACCTGGCGCATCGTCGAGGACGAATCCCTGCTGCCGGGCGGTTGCCGTGTGGAAACCGAGCACAGCCGCATTGATGCGACCATCGAAACCCGCATCAGCCAGATCATGGCCAAGCTCTTCGACCAGTTGCACGAACAGGCACTGCACCCGGCTGCTGCCGACCTGAGCCTGGAATTGCCGGACGAGCCCCAGGTTGACACCCCTATTGATCCAGACGCCGCAGAGTCGGATGCTCTTGAACTCAGTACCCCTGAACTGGACGGCCGCGATGCGCCTTGAGCGAACCAGCTTCGGCAAGCGCCTGGGCAGCTACGCCGAGGCCACCGAGCTGGCCGGGCAGCCGATCCTGGAAGGGCGCTTGCTGCGCATGGTTGGCCTGACCCTCGAAGCCGAGGGCCTGCGTGCCGCCATGGGCAGTCGTTGCATGGTGATCAACGACGACAGTTATCACCCGGTCCAGGTCGAAGCCGAAGTCATGGGCTTCTCCGGCAGCAAGGTCTTTCTGATGCCGGTGGGCAGCGTAGCCGGCATCGCACCTGGCGCGCGGGTTGTGCCTTTGGCTGACACCGGTCGGCTGCCCATGGGCATGAGCATGCTCGGACGGGTGCTGGACGGCGCCGGGCGTGCCCTGGACGGCAAGGGCGGCATGAAGGCCGAGGATTGGGTGCCGATGGACGGCCCGACGATCAACCCCCTCAAGCGCGACCCCATCAGCGTGCCGCTGGACGTGGGCATTCGTTGCATCAACGGTTTGTTGACGGTCGGGCGCGGTCAGCGTCTGGGCCTGTTTGCCGGTACGGGGGTGGGCAAGAGTGTGCTGCTGGGCATGATGACCCGATTCACCGAGGCGGACATTATCGTGGTCGGGCTGATCGGCGAACGGGGCCGCGAGGTGAAGGAGTTCATCGAGCACATCCTCGGCGAAGAGGGCCTCAAGCGATCAGTGGTCGTGGCTTCGCCAGCCGATGATGCTCCGTTGATGCGCCTGCGGGCCGCCATGTACTGCACGCGAATCGCCGAGTATTTCCGCGACAAGGGTAAGAATGTCCTGCTGCTGATGGACTCGTTGACCCGTTTCGCCCAGGCCCAGCGGGAAATCGCCCTGGCCATTGGCGAGCCGCCGGCCACCAAAGGCTATCCACCCTCGGTATTCGCCAAGTTGCCCAAGCTGGTTGAGCGCGCCGGTAATGCGGAAAAGGGCGGCGGTTCGATCACGGCGTTCTATACCGTGCTGTCCGAAGGCGACGATCAGCAAGATCCCATTGCCGACTCGGCCCGTGGCGTGCTCGACGGTCACATCGTGTTGTCCCGGCGTCTGGCCGAAGAAGGGCACTATCCGGCCATCGACATCGAGGCGTCCATTAGTCGGGTCATGCCGTCGGTCATCAGCGCCGAGCACCTCAAGCGTGCCCAACAGTTCAAGCAATACTGGTCGCGCTATCAGCAAAGCCGCGATCTGATCAGCGTCGGTGCCTACGTGCCCGGCGGTGATCGTGAGACCGATACCGCCATCAATCTCTATCCGGCAATGGCGGTCTATCTGCGCCAGAGCCTGAACGACAACATCGGCATGGGCGCCAGCGAAGCGCACCTGCAGAGCATCTTCACTCCGGTCGCCGGCGGGTAACCGGCCATGGCCACAAGTCGTGCGGCGCGTCTGGCGCCCGTGGTGGAGATGGCGGAAAAAGCCGAAAAAACCGCCGTCCAGCGTCTGGCATATTTCCAGGGGCAGGTGGCCGTCGCCGAAAGCAAACTGGCGGACCTGGAAAACTTCCGTCTCGAATACCAGGAGCAGTGGATCGCCCGTGGCAGCCATGGGGTTTCCGGCCAATGGTTGCTGGGTTACCAGGGCTTTCTTGCGCAATTGGGCACCGCCATTGACCAGCAGCGCCAGAGTCTGGTCTGGCACCAGAACAACCTGGAAAAGGCTCGCCAGAGTTGGCAGGAGGCTTTCGCCCGGGTCGAAGGGCTGCGCAAACTCGTACAGCGTTATATCGACGAAGCGCGGCGATTGGAGGACAGGCGCGAGCAAAAACTGCTGGATGAATTGTCCCAGCGTCTGCCGCGTCAGGATCCGTATTGATCATCGGGCCGGGATTTTGAGAGGGAAGTGTTCCAAACCTTGCTCAGACTTCTACCAGGTGCTAAACCTTGTACACGTATGTCCATGACAAGGAAGCCGAACATGTCAGTCGTTACCGAAGTATCCCCCGATGGGCAAAAGCTGACGATCTCGATCAAGGGTCGTTTCGATTTTGGGCGGCATCAGGAGTTTCGCGAGTCTTACGAGCGGCTCAACAAAAAGCCCGAATCCATTGTGGTGGACTTGAAAGAAGCCACTTATCTCGACAGTTCCGCCTTGGGCATGCTCCTGCTGCTACGCGATCATGCCGGCGGCGAAGATTCGGATATCCGGATCGTGAACAGCAACAGTGACGTCAAGAAAATCCTCGCGATCTCCAACTTCGACAAGCTGTTCGATATCTATCCGAAAGAAGAAGCAGGGAAAGACAGCTCGGGAGAAAAAGACAAGCCACAGGCAGGCCATCTCCAGGACAAACTTCATCCCGGAAAAGCTTGACCGGCAGCCATGTTGTCCGACCTCGAACCGCTGACGGTCCTGATTGCCGAAGACAGTGCCGCTGACCGACTGCTGCTGTCGACTATTGTCCGTCGTCAGGGCCATCACGTGCTCACTGCGGCTGACGGTGCCGAAGCGGTGGACATCTATATCCAGCAGCGTCCGCACCTGGTGCTGATGGATGCGATGATGCCGGTGATGGATGGTTTCGAGGCGGCGCAAAAGATCAAGCAACTGGCTGGGGAGCAGTTGGTTCCGATCATCTTTCTCACCTCGTTGACCGAAAGCGAAGCCTTGGCCCGATGTCTGGAAGCCGGGGGTGACGATTTTCTGGCCAAGCCGTATAACCAGGTCATCCTGGCCGCCAAGATCAAGGCCATGGACCGCTTGCGTCGGTTGCAGGCCACTGTCGTGGAACAGCGTGACCAGATATCCCGGCACCATGACTACCTGCTCAACGAGCAGCGCGTGGCCAAGGCCGTGTTCGACAAGATCGCCCATTCCGGCTGTCTGAGCGCACCGAACATCCGTTACCTGCAATCCCCTTACGCCCTGTTCAACGGCGATCTGCTGCTGGCCGCATTCAACCCGGCGGGCGATATGCACATCCTGCTGGGGGATTTCACCGGACACGGTTTGCCGGCCGCTGTCGGCGCGATGCCGCTGGCGGAGGTGTTCTACGGCATGACCGCCAAAGGTTATGGCCTGGCGCAGATCCTGCGGGAGATGAATGCCAAGCTCAAGCGCATCCTGCCGGTGGACATGTTCTGTTGCGCGACCCTGTTATGCCTGAGTTTCCAGCGCTGCACGGTGGAAGTCTGGAACGGCGGCATGCCCGATGGTTACCTGCATGACAGCCTCAGCGGTGTGCGCACGCCATTGCCGGCGCGGCACCTGCCGCTGGGCGTGCTCACTCCCCAGTTGTTCGATGACCGCACTGAAGTACACCCCATGTCGCTGGGTGACCGGGTATTCCTGCTGTCCGATGGCGTGATCGACACCGCTGACGACAATGAGCAGCTGTTTGGCGTGGAGCGTTTGCAACAGGTCTTTTCGGCCAATCGTGAGCCCGACTGTCTTTTCGAAGACATCCAGCAAGCCTTGCGGGACTTTCGCGGCGAGCCGCGGGACGACTTCAGCATGGTCGAGGTGCGCTTGGTCGCGCCGACGCAACTCAACCCGCCACCGCCGGTCTATTCCGATAGCGGCCAGTCCAGTCCGCTGGACTGGTCGATGAGTTTCGAGTTTCGCGCGCAGACGCTCAGGCGGTTCAACCCGATGCCGTACCTGTTGCAGCTGTTGCTTGAGGTTCATGGGCTCAGGGCTCAGAGTGGCGCTCTTTACAGCGTGCTGTCTGAGCTCTACTCCAATGCGCTGGACCATGGCGTATTGGGGCTCGATTCGAGTCTCAAGCGCGACGCGTCGGGTTTCGCCCGTTACTACAGCGAGCGCAACCAGCGCCTGGATGAATTGAACAGCGGTCACGTCCGGGTTCATGTGCACGTCACGCCTCACGGTGACGGTGGTCGTCTGGTCATTGAAGTCGAAGACAGTGGCCAGGGCTTCGATGTCGCCCGGGTGTTGGCACGACCTGCGGACAGTCACCGGTTGTCGGGGCGCGGCGTGAGCCTGGTGCGTCAGTTGAGCCATCAGGCCTGCTGGTCCGACGATGGTCGTAGTGCGCGCGTGGAGTTTTTCTGGGAGGCTCTGGCATAATCGGCGCCATTCTTGATCAGGGAGCGAACAAGTGAGTGAGATTCATCTGGACCGCGACGTACTGAGTACGTTGAAGGAAGTCATGGAGGACGGGTATCTGGAGTTGCTGGATACCTTTCTTAACGATTCCGAAGCACGCCTGCGTGTGCTGCATGAGGCGCGGGATGCGGAAAAGCTCAGTGCCACGGCCCACAGTTTCAAGGGCAGCAGCAGCAACATGGGCGCCATCCGCCTGGCAGAACTGTGTGGCGAACTGGAGCAACGTGCCAAACAGCCGTCGTTGAGCGGGATTGAAAAGCTGGTCAGCGAAATCGACAGTGAATTCGCCCATGTCCGCAAGCTTTGCAGGGAAGAGCGTGAAGGGTTCCACTGCTGAGATTCGAGCATTGCCAATAGGTTGGCCCGTCCCTTGCATTGTCCTCTCTCGACTGTACCTATGATTCCAGTGCAGCGGAGACCTTTTTATGCCCGTAACGCCCAATACACTGCTTCAGGCCACCCCGCAGGCCAAGCCTCAGGCCGCCGTCAATTCACCGGCAGCGGCCCCTGAGTTCGGGAATAAAGCCTCCAGCTTCGCCCAGGTCTTCGCCCGCCAGGCCCCCGCGAAGTCGTCGACCGCCCCCGAGCCATCGGTTAAACAGGTGCGCGACCAGGCTTCTGATAACACCGTCAAAAAAGACGATGGCAACGAAACGGCTGCCGCCTCCGAGACGACGGTTGCCGATAGCGGCAAATCCTTGCCCGCCGACAAGCCGTCAACGGCCGATGACAAGGTGGCCAGTGATGACGGTGCCGACACGACTGAAACCCCAGTGGCGGAAGTTGCTTCTGGCGATCCGGCTGTGGACCCCGCGCTGCTGCCGGATATGATCGCAACGGTTGTCGCAACCGAGGCAGAACCCGCCCCCGTGGTGGCCACGACGATGCCTCAAGTCGCGGCTGCGGTGGCGGCGCCGGTTGCTCCATTGGCCGCAGCAGCCCAGACTTCGGCTGTGGTCGATCCTGAATTCGATCCGGCGGCCGATCCGCTTGATGCATTGCCTGCCTTGCGCCTGGCGATGGAGCAGAGCGGCCATGTTTCCGCTGCCAGCCACGCGCAGTCCAAGACGCCTGCCCCTGCATCGGTTGACGGTGAGCCGACATCGGCCCAAACCTTTGCCGCCGGCATGGCAAGCATGCTCACCGTCCAGGCTGATCAGAGCAGTACCGGCCCCGGCAGCCAGGGCAGTGAAAAAGCATTTGGCGGTTTGATCAATGAAGGTCTCAAGGATCTGACCGCCGCCTCCAGCGATACTCGCGTGGATGACTTCGCCAACCGTCTGGCAGCGCTAACCCAGGCCGCCACGCCAAAAACTGCCAATGCGATACCGGTCAACCAGCCTATCGCCATGAATCAGAGCGGCTGGACCGAAGAAGTGGTCAACCGGGTGATGTACCTGTCGAGTGTCAACCTCAAGGCGGCCGATATCCAGTTGCAGCCGGCCGAACTCGGTCGTCTGGATATTCGGGTGAACATGGTTCCGGATCAGCAGACCCAAGTGACGTTCATGAGCGCTCATTCCGGCGTTCGCGAAGCGCTCGAAGGTCAGATGCATCGCCTGCGCGACAGTTTTGCCCAGCAGGGCATGGGCCAGGTCGACGTCAGCGTGTCCGACCAATCCCGTGGCTCCCAAGGGCAGGAACAGCAAGCGCAGCAACAGGCCCAGGCTGGGCGCACAACATCGTCCGGCGGTCGGGTGGATTCGGTAGAGGAAGACCTGCCAGCCAGCATTGCGGAAGTAGCAGCCACTGCCACCAGCGTGATCGGCACCAGCGCGGTCGATTTCTACGCCTGACCCCAAGATGCCCCCAATGTGGGAGCGAGCCTGCTCGCGATAGAGGTGAATCAGTCCCAAAATGGGTGACTGACACTCCGCTATCGCGAGCAGGCTCGCTCCCACATTGGTTTTATGGCGTTCTGCAGATTGCATCCCAATCGTGATCCTTGTGCCCCGACACTTCTGGCATAACACTTGCTCCTGCCTTGCCGTGCAACAGTGAAAACCCCGATTAGTGACGGATTATTGGCATGGCGAAGAGCGAAGCAGCAGCTGTAAAGGACCCGGCAACCAAGGGCAAAATCAAGCTGATCATCTTGATCGTGGTGGGCTTGCTCCTGGCCATTGGGGTCTCTGTGGGGGCGACCTGGTATTTCATGCACAACGCTCAAAGCAAGCCGGCCGTGGCGGTCGAGGCCGCGCCGGTGGGCAAGCAGCCGGCGATTTTCGAGCCGATGGCGCCCGCTTTCGTGGCCAACTACACCCAGAACGGCCGCCAACGCTACATGCAGGTCAGTATCACCCTGTTGGGCCGCAACCAGGCTGATCTGGAAGCGCTGCGGGTGCACATGCCACTGATCCGCAATAACCTGGTGATGCTCTTTTCCGGACAGAATTTCGACACCCTGGCCACGCCCGTCGGCCAGGAAATGCTGCGTCAGAAAGCCACGGCCAGCGTGCAGGAAGTGGCTCAGAAAGAGCTCGGCAAAGTGGTGATCGAACAGTTGCTCTTCACTAACTTCGTATTGCAGTAGGAACCCGACATGGCCGTGCAGGACCTGTTGTCCCAGGATGAAATCGACGCGCTGTTGCATGGTGTCGACGATGGCCTGGTGCAGACCGAAAACGCTGCTGAGCCGGGCAGCGTCAAAAGCTACGACCTGACCAGCCAGGATCGCATCGTTCGCGGACGGATGCCGACCCTGGAAATGATCAACGAGCGTTTCGCCCGATACACCCGCATCAGCATGTTCAACATGCTGCGCCGTTCGGCCGATGTGGCCGTCGGTGGCGTGCAGGTGATGAAGTTCGGTGAATACGTGCACTCGCTGTATGTACCCACCAGCCTCAACCTGGTGAAGATCAAGCCGTTGCGCGGCACAGCGCTGTTCATCCTTGACGCCAAACTGGTGTTCAAGCTGGTGGACAACTTCTTCGGCGGTGACGGTCGTCACGCCAAGATCGAAGGGCGTGAATTCACCCCGACCGAGCTGCGGGTAGTGCGCATGGTGCTGGAGCAGGCCTTTGTCGATCTGAAGGAGGCCTGGCAGGCGATCATGGAAGTGAACTTCGAGTACATCAACTCGGAAGTGAACCCGGCCATGGCCAACATCGTCGGCCCGAGCGAAGCCATTGTGGTTTCGACCTTCCACATCGAGCTCGATGGCGGTGGTGGCGACCTGCACGTGACCATGCCGTACTCGATGATCGAGCCGGTACGGGAAATGCTCGACGCCGGCTTCCAGTCGGATCTCGACGATCAGGATGAGCGCTGGATCAATGCTTTGCGTCAGGATGTGCTGGATGTCGACGTGCCGATCGGCGCGACGGTTGCCCGGCGTCAGCTGCGCCTGCGGGACATCCTGCATATGCAGCCGGGGGACATTATTCCTGTCGAGATGCCTGAAGACATGATCATGCGCGCCAACGGTGTACCGGCCTTCAAGGTCAAGATGGGCTCTCACAAAGGCAACCTGGCGTTGCAGGTGATCGAGCCGATCGAACGCCGCTGAGCGGTGTCGAATCCTTACGTTTTTAACTGAATTTTTGCCCGCCGAGGACAAATGATGGCTGACGATATGAACACCCAGGATGACCAGGCGCTGGCCGACGAGTGGGCTGCGGCCCTGGAAGAAACCGGCGACGCCGGGCAGGCCGACATTGACGCTTTGCTGGCGGCCGACACTGGCGCTCATGCCTCCAACCGCCTGCCGATGGAAGAGTTTGGCAGCGTGCCCAGAAGCAACGAACAGGTGACGCTGGACGGGCCGAACCTGGACGTGATTCTCGACATCCCGGTGTCGATTTCCATGGAAGTGGGCAGCACCGACATCAACATCCGCAATCTGCTGCAGCTTAACCAGGGCTCGGTGATCGAGCTGGATCGCCTGGCTGGCGAGCCGTTGGATGTACTGGTCAACGGCACGCTGATCGCCCATGGCGAGGTAGTGGTGGTCAACGAGAAGTTCGGCATTCGCCTGACGGACGTGATCAGCCCGAGCGAACGCATCAAGAAGCTGCGCTGAGTGAAAGGTTTTTTCGCCGCAGCCTTGATGCTGCCATTCAGCGTGCTGGCGGCCGAACCGGTAGCCACCGTAGCGGCTGCGCCGGCGGCGAGTAGCGGGATCGCCGGGCAACTGGCGCAATTGGTGCTCGGTCTGCTGCTGGTGCTGGGGTTGATCTTCTTCCTGGCCTGGTTGCTGCGGCGTGTGCAGCAGGCGGGGCCAGCCGGCAAGGGGCAGGTCATCGACATCGTCGGTTCCCGCGCGCTTGGCCCGCGGGACCGGCTGGTGCTGGTTCAGGTTGGCAACGAGCAGATTCTGCTGGGGCTGAGCCCGGGCACCATTACTGCATTGCATGTTCTCAAGGAGCCGGTGCAGGTGCCTGCCACCGACCAGGCCACCCCCGAGTTTGCCCAGCGTCTCATGGAACTGTTGGGTAAAGATCAGAAGGATAAAAAGTAATGCCATTGCGCATTCTGTTGGCGGTGGTCCTGATGCTGGCCGCGCCGTTGGTGCTTGCCGCCGATCCACTGTCGATCCCGGCAATTACCTTGGGCACCAACGCCGAAGGAGCTCAGGAGTATTCGGTCAGCCTGCAGATCCTGCTGATCATGACCGCGCTGAGTTTCATCCCGGCGTTCGTCATGCTGATGACCAGTTTCACTCGGATCATTATCGTCTTTTCGATCCTGCGCCAGGCCCTGGGCTTGCAGCAGACGCCGTCGAATCAGATTCTTACCGGCATGGCGCTGTTCTTGACGATGTTCATCATGGCACCGGTCTTCGACCGGGTGAACCAGGATGCGCTGCAGCCCTATCTGGCGGAAACCATCACCGCCCAGGACGCGGTGGCCAAGGCTGAAGTGCCGATCAAGGATTTCATGCTGGCCCAGACCCGCACCAGCGACCTGGAACTGTTCATGCGCCTGTCCAAGCGCACTGACATTGCCAGCCCGGATCAAGCGCCGCTGACCATCCTGGTGCCGGCGTTCGTGACGTCCGAGCTCAAGACCGCGTTCCAGATTGGTTTCATGATTTTCATCCCGTTCCTGATCATCGACCTGGTGGTCGCCAGTGTGCTCATGGCCATGGGTATGATGATGCTGTCGCCATTGATCATTTCCCTGCCGTTCAAGATCATGCTGTTCGTGCTCGTGGACGGCTGGGCCCTGATCATCGGCACCCTGGCGGGCAGTTTCGGCGGTGTTTAGGCCATTTGTGCGGGTAGCAAGAATATGACGCCTGAAGTAGCGGTAGACCTGTTCCGCGAAGCGCTCTGGCTGACGACCATGATGGTCGCTGTGCTGGTGATACCCAGCCTGCTGGTGGGCTTGCTGGTGGCGATGTTCCAGGCCGCGACCCAGATCAACGAACAGACCCTCAGCTTCCTGCCGCGTCTGCTGGTAATGCTGGTGACGTTGATCGTCGCCGGTCCCTGGCTGGTGCAAACTTTCATGGAATACATCCTGCAGCTTTACGGCAGTATTCCGCAGTTGATCGGCTGACCTGATGTCGATGCTCGAACTGACGGATACCCAGATCAGTACCTGGGTGGCGTCATTTATCCTGCCGCTGTTTCGTGTCACCGCGGTGCTGATGAGCATGCCGGTGTTTGGCACTACCCTTGTGCCGACCCGCGTACGGCTGTATTTCGCCCTGGCGATTACGGTGGTCATCGCACCAGGGTTGCCACCTATGCCGCCGGTCAACGCTCTGGACCTCAGTGCATTGATGCTGGTGGCCGAGCAGATTCTGATTGGCGTCTTGATGGGCTTTTCGCTGCAACTGTTTTTCCAGGCGTTTGTGGTGGCCGGGCAAATCATTTCGATCCAGATGGGCATGGCGTTCGCCTCCATGGTCGACCCCACCAACGGCGTGAACAGCGCTGTGATCGGGCAGTTCTTGACGATGCTGGTGACCCTGCTGTTTCTGGCCATGAACGGGCACCTGGTGGTGTTTGAGGTACTGACCGAGAGCTTCACCACGTTGCCGGTGGGCAGCGCGATGCTGGTCAATCATTTCTGGGATATCGCCGGCAAGCTTGGCTGGGTTTTAGGGGCGGCGATGGTGTTGGTATTGCCCGCGATTACCGCCTTGCTGGTGGTCAATATTGCCTTTGGCGTCATGACCCGGGCGGCGCCGCAGTTGAACATTTTCTCCATTGGCTTTCCGTTGACCCTGGTGCTGGGCCTGGTGATTTTCTGGATCAGCCTGGGGGATCTTCTCAATCAGTACCAGCCGCTGGCGACCCAGGCCCTGCAGCTGTTACGCGACATGGCACAGGCGCGCTGAACCATGGCCGAAAGCGAGAGTGGGCAGGACAAGACAGAAGACCCCACGGAGAAGCGCAAGAAGGAGTCTCGGGACAAGGGCGAGATTGCGCGCTCCAAGGAACTCAATACCCTGGCGGTGATGTTGGCCGGGGCGGGCGGTCTGTTGATTTATGGCGGCGGGCTGGCCCTGGATCTGCTGGAAATCATGCGCCTGAATTTTTCCTTGCCCCGCGAGGTACTGCTCAGTCCCGGTGCCATGGGGCAATACCTGCTGCACTCCGGCAAGATCGCGATCCTGGCCGTGCAACCGGTCCTGATCTTTCTGCTGTTGGCGGCCATTATTGGCCCGATTTCCCTGGGGGGCTGGCTGTTTGCCGGTAAGAGCCTGGCGCCCAAGTTCAGTCGGATGAACCCGGCCAACGGCCTCAAGCGAATGTTTTCCAGTACGGCGCTGATGGAGTTACTCAAGGCGCTTGGGAAGTTTTTCCTGATCCTGTTTGTCGCGCTGACGGTACTGCAGGCCGATATCGACGACTTGCTGCGCATCGCCCATGAACCCTTGGAGCAGGCCATTATCCACAGCGTGCAGCTGGTGGGCTGGAGTACCTTGTGGATGGCTTGCGGCTTGATTCTGATCGCCGCCATCGACGTGCCGATCCAGCTGTATCAGAGCAAGCAGAAGCTGATGATGACCAAGCAGGAGATCCGCGACGAGCATAAGGACCAGGAGGGCAAGCCGGAGGTCAAGCAACGGATTCGCCAGTTGCAGCGTGAAGTGTCCCAACGCCGGATGATGGCGGCGATCCCGGACGCCGACGTGGTCATCACCAACCCGACTCACTACGCCGTGGCACTCAAGTACGACCCCGATAAAGGCAATGCTCCGGTGTTGCTGGCCAAGGGCAGTGATTTCCTGGCGCTGAAAATCCGCGAGATTGCCGTAGCCAACGAAGTGATGCTGCTCGAGTCCCCCGCGTTGGCGCGATCGATTTACTACTCCACCGAACTCGACCAGGAAATCCCCGGAGGCCTGTACCTGGCCGTGGCCCAGGTGTTGGCCTACGTCTATCAGATCCGTCAACACCGCGCCGGCAAGGGCAAGCGCCCCGAGCCTCTCAAGGATTTGCCGATTCCACCGGATTTGCGCCGCGACTCCTGATTCGGGCCTGCGCTGATTGCGCTCGGATGCAGAACCAGTGGGAGCGAGCCTCGATTGCATTCAGCGCCTTGGCTAGCGCCTCTATTTCAGCCTCTGACAAAAGTTGGAAGGCTTCTTGCAATACCCCGTCTGCGCCCGTTTCGGGCGTCAAAAGTTTGCTTCACAGGAACGGGGATTATTGGTGGATCGCTCTCAGTTATTCAACACCGCGCGCAACAACGTAGCCGACCTCAGCCGGGGTAATCTGGGCGTGCCGTTGTTGCTGCTGGTCATGCTCGCCATGATGATGCTGCCGGTGCCACCGTTTCTGCTGGACGTGTTCTTCACGTTCAACATCGCTTTGTCCATCGTTGTACTGCTGGTGTGTGTGTACGCATTGCGGCCACTGGATTTCGCGGTGTTCCCGACCATTCTGCTGGTGGCGACGCTGATGCGCCTGGCGCTCAACGTGGCGTCCACCCGGGTGGTGATGATCCACGGGCATGAAGGCCACGCCGCTGCCGGTAAGGTGATCCAGGCCTTCGGTGAAGTGGTGATCGGCGGAAACTACGTGGTGGGTATCGTCGTCTTCGCCATTTTGATGATCATCAACTTTGTCGTGGTGACCAAGGGTGCCGGACGGATTTCCGAGGTGAGTGCGCGTTTCACCCTCGATGCAATGCCCGGCAAGCAAATGGCAATCGACGCCGACCTCAACGCTGGCCTGATCGATCAGGGCCAGGCCAAGGCCCGTCGTCTGGAAGTGGCCCAGGAAGCCGAGTTCTATGGCTCCATGGACGGTGCCAGCAAATTCGTGCGCGGTGATGCCATCGCCGGCCTGCTGATCCTTTTCATCAACCTGATCGGCGGTATGGCTGTCGGTATCTTCCAGCACGGCATGACATTCGGCGATGCCGGCAAGGTTTACGCACTGTTAACCATTGGTGACGGTTTGGTGGCGCAATTGCCATCACTGTTGTTATCTACAGCTGCCGCGATCATGGTGACCCGTGCGTCCGGCTCCGAAGACATGGGTAAGCAGATCGGCCGGCAGATGTTTGCATCGCCCAAGGCGTTGGCCGTTGCAGCCGGACTGATGGCCGTGATGGGCCTGGTCCCCGGGATGCCCCATTTCTCGTTTCTGAGCATGGCCGCATTGGCGGCGGGTGGCGCCTACCTGTTCTGGAAGAAACAGAACGTACAAAAGGTTCAGGCCCTGCAGGAGGTCAAGCGTCAGCAGGAACTGTTGCCGTCGCCGGCTCGTGCCATGGAAACCAAGGAGCTGGGCTGGGACGACGTGACGCCGATCGACATGATCGGCCTGGAAGTCGGTTACCGTCTGATCCCCTTGGTGGACCGCAATCAGGGTGGTCAATTGCTCGCGCGGATCAAGGGTGTGCGCAAGAAGCTGTCCCAGGACCTGGGCTTTCTGATGCCCACCGTACATATTCGTGACAACCTCGATCTGGCGCCAAGTGCCTATCGCTTGACGCTGATGGGGGTGATCCTGGCCGAAGCCGAGATTTACCCGGACCGTGAACTGGCGATCAACCCGGGACAGGTCTACGGTTCGCTCAACGGCATTACCGCCAAGGATCCGGCTTTTGGCCTGGAAGCGGTATGGATCGAAATCAGCCAGCGGGCCCAGGCCCAGTCCCTTGGCTATACCGTGGTGGACGCCAGTACCGTGGTCGCGACCCACTTGAACCAGATTCTGTACAAGCACTCCAGCGAGCTGATCGGTCACGAAGAAGTCCAGCAATTGCTGCAAGTGCTGGCCAAAGGCTCGCCTAAGCTGGCCGAAGAGCTGGTGCCTGGCGTGGTTTCGTTGTCGCAATTGCTCAAGGTGTTGCAAGCGCTGTTGGCTGAGCAGGTGCCGGTGCGCGACATTCGCAGCATTGCCGAGGCTATCGCCAACAACGCTTCCAAGAGTCAAGATACCGCCGCTCTGGTGGCTGCGGTGCGGGTTGGCGTATCCCGCGCAATCGTCCAAAGCATTGTAGGCACTGAGTCGGAGCTGCCTGTGATCACGTTGGAGCCAAGGTTGGAACAGATATTGCTCAATAGTCTGCAGAAGGCAGGACAAGGCTCGGAAGAGGGCGTTCTGCTGGAGCCAAGCATGGCCGAGAAGCTGCAGCGTTCGCTGATCGATGCAGCCCAGCGGCAGGAGATGCAAGGCCAACCGGTGATCCTGCTGGTGGCCGGTCCGATTCGCGCGATGCTTTCGCGATTCGGGCGCCTCGCGGTCCCGGGGTTGCATGTGCTGGCGTACCAGGAAATACCGGACAACAAGCAAGTGACCATCGTTGCGACAGTAGGGCCCAACGGCTGAGGTAGTGGTTTATGCAAGTGAAGCGTTTTTTCGCCGCCGATATGCGTCAGGCCATGAAGCTGGTTCGTGACGAGCTGGGCGCTGAAGCCGCCATCATCGGCAACCGTCGGATCGCCGGCGGTGTCGAGCTGACGGCGGCTCTGGATTACAAATTGTCGGCGCTGGCCCCGCGGGTTCCCAACGTGGAGCTCGAGGATGAGCTGCGCAAGACCCAGTCGCGCATCGCCAGTGCCCAGGCCGAATTGAGCTTGCGCAGCAGTGACGGCGAAGCCAGCGCGGGCACCAATCGTCAATTGTTCGCCGGCCAGCCTCTGACCGCTGGATTGCCGTTGACCGCGGCCGAGCCACTGGTCGAGCAGGCCAAGGTCGAGCCGCGTCGTCCGGCGCCGGTTCAGGCTGCCTCAGGCGGTGGCGTCGACCCGCGCGCCCTGGACTCGATGCGCTTCGAACTCAACAGCCTGCGTGAACTGATGGAAGTTCAGCTCGGCTCCCTGGCCTGGAACCAGTTGCAAGGCAACCGTCCGGCCCAGGCAAACCTGTGGCGTCGCCTGCAACGTATCGGCCTGTCCGGTCCGTTGTCCCGCGACCTGCTGGCGCTGATCAACGATATCGAAGAACCTCGTCAGGCCTGGCGCATGTTGCTGGCGCACCTGGCGCGGATGATCGCCACACCGGAAGTCGAGCCTCTCGAAGAAGGTGGCGTCATTGCCATGGTCGGCCCGGCCGGCATGGGCAAGACCACCACCCTGGCCAAGCTCGCGGCGCGTTATGTACTCAAGTACGGCGCCCAGAGCATCGCCCTGGTGAGCATGGACAGTTTCCGTATCGGTGCCCAGGAACAACTCAAGACCTTGGGCCGGATCCTCAATGTGTCGGTGACCCATGTGGATCCGGGCCAGTCCCTGGCCCAGGCGCTGGAACCGCTGCTGCGCAAGCGCGTCGTGCTGATCGATACCGCCGGCCTGCAAGCCAGCGATCCGGCCCTGCGCATGCAGCTTGAAAGCCTGGCCGGGCGTGGGATCCGGTCAAAAAATTATCTCGTGTTGGCAACCACCAGCCAGAAACAGGTTCTAACCGCCGCATACCACAGCTACAAACGCTGCGGGCTGGCCGGCTGCATCCTGACTAAGCTGGACGAAACGGCAAGCCTGGGCGAGGTGTTGAGCCTGGCGATCGGTCATGATTTACCGGTGGCCTACCTGACCGACGGGCCGCGGATCCCGGATGATTTGCATCTGCCGCGCCGTCATCAACTGGTCAGTCGTGCCGTGAGTGTGCAAATGCAGGAAGAACCCAGCGAAGAAGCCATGGCTGATATGTTCGCTGATATCTACCACAGCCCGACCAAGCAGGTCGGCTGAGGTAATCATGAATATTTTTTGTACCTACATCGATGGTCTGCCATGCATTGTTCCTTCATGCGAGCGCGCAGCCAGTAATGTGGCCTCCGTCTAAGTAAGACAAGGTAAAGAACGAACATGGGCAGCATGCATCCCGTACAGGTGATCGCGGTGACCGGCGGCAAAGGTGGCGTCGGCAAGACTAACGTGTCAGTGAACTTGTCCCTGGCTCTGGCAGAGCTTGGCCGACGGGTCATGCTGCTGGACGCCGACCTGGGCCTGGCGAACGTCGACGTGCTGCTGGGGCTCACGCCCAAGCGCACGCTGGCGGACGTGATAGAGGGCCGCTGCGAACTGCGCGACGTGCTGCTGCAAGGGCCGGGCGGGATTCGCATCGTGCCGGCTGCCTCGGGCACCCAGAGCATGGTTCACCTGACCCCGGCTCAACACGCCGGCCTGATCCAGGCCTTCAGCGACATCGGTGACAACCTCGATGTGCTGGTGATCGACACCGCTGCCGGTATCGGTGATTCGGTCGTCAGTTTCGTACGCGCTGCCCAGGAAGTCTTGCTGGTGGTCTGCGACGAACCGACGTCCATCACCGACGCCTATGCCTTGATCAAGTTATTGAACCGTGACTACGGCATGAACCGCTTCCGCGTCCTGGCCAACATGGCCCAGAGCCCGCAGGAAGGTCGCAACCTGTTCGCCAAGTTGACAAAGGTCACGGATCGTTTCCTGGACGTCGCCCTACAATACGTCGGCGCTGTGCCCTACGACGAAAGCGTACGCAAGGCCGTCCAGAAGCAACGTGCGGTTTATGAAGCCTTTCCCCGTTCCAAATGCGCACTGGCGTTCAAGGCTATTGCCCAGAAGGTTGATACCTGGCCACTGCCAGCCAACCCTCGCGGGCATCTGGAGTTTTTCGTCGAGCGTCTCGTGCAACAAACAGCAGGGCCCGTGTTATGACAGCCAGCGGTTACAACCATCTCTACAAGAAATCGGCACGGGACGCCCAGTACGAATTGATTGAGCGATACGCGCCTCTGGTCAAGCGTATCGCCTATCACTTGCTGGCGCGGTTGCCGGCCAGTGTCCAGGTTGAAGACCTGATCCAGGCGGGCATGATCGGCCTGCTCGAAGTGTCGAACAAATACGACGCGAGCAAGGGCGCCAGTTTCGAGACCTATGCCGGTATTCGCATTCGCGGGGCGATGCTCGATGAAGTCCGCAAGGGTGATTGGGCGCCGCGTTCGGTGCATCGCAATACCCGCATGGTCAGTGACGCCATTCGCGCCATTGAAGCTAAAACCGGGCGTGACGCTAAAGATCACGAGGTTGCGGCCGAACTCCAATTGAGTCTCGATGATTATTACGGGATTTTGAACGATACCTTGGGCAGTCGCCTGTTCAGTTTCGACGACCTGCTGCAGGACGGCGAACACGAAGGGCTGCACGAGGACGGCGCGAGTGCTCACATGGAGCCATCGCGTGACCTGGAAGATGAGCGTTTCCAGAGCGCGCTGGCGGATGCGATTGCCAATTTGCCGGAGCGTGAGCGACTGGTCTTGGCGCTGTACTACGACGAAGAGCTGAACCTCAAGGAAATCGGTGAGGTCCTGGGTGTCAGCGAATCGCGGGTCAGCCAGTTACACAGCCAGTGCGCGGCCCGTTTGCGGGGGCGTTTGGGGGAGTGGCGAGCGCGCTGACAGCAGTGTGGGGACACTGCGAACGAGGCTGGCCTGGCATGTGCTGAGCCAGTCTTTCTCTGTTGTCCTCCAGACCGTTGTCGAGTGTTGTGCCGGATTGATTGAAATGGCGCGTTCAGGTGCTGGGCGCGTTTAAGACTGCTTGGAGGTCGAATTGGACAAGAACATGAAAATCCTCATCGTTGATGACTTCTCAACGATGCGGCGGATCATAAAAAACCTGTTGCGTGACCTTGGGTTCACCAACACGGTCGAGGCCGACGATGGCACCACTGCCATTCCGGTTCTCAACAGCGGAAGCATCGACTTTCTGGTGACTGACTGGAACATGCCCGGCATGACCGGTATCGACTTGCTGCGCCATGTGCGCGCCGACGAAAAACTCAAGCACCTTCCGGTGCTGATGGTCACTGCCGAAGCCAAGCGCGAGCAGATCATCGAAGCGGCCCAGGCCGGTGTGAACGGCTACGTGGTCAAACCCTTCACGGCCCAGGCGTTGAAAGAGAAGATCGAAAAAATCTTCGAACGCATCGGTTAACGGCGCCACGGGGGAGCTATGGATAACGAATCTTCAATGGGTGATTTCGAATCGACCCTGAAAAAACATGCCCGCGAACTGGTCGACAGCCTTGAGAAAGGCCGCTTTGGCGATGCGGTTCAAATGATCCATGAGCTCAACCAGACCCGTGACCGCGGTCTGTATCAGGAAGTGGGCAAGCTCACGCGTGAACTGCACAGCGCGATTGTCAATTTTCAGATCGATCCGAACATGCCGCAGGCCGAGGAGGTCTCGCAGATCACCGACGCGACCGAGCGTCTGGGTTATGTGGTCAAGCTGACCGAGGCCGCGGCCAACCGCACCATGGACCTGGTGGAGAACGCAACGCCGCTGGTCAATGGCCTGAGCGATGAAGCCAAGGCCTTGAGCACCGACTGGGGTCGCTTCATGCGGCGCGAAGTCGGGGCTGAAGAGTTTCGCGAGCTGGCCCGTCGGGTCGACGGTTTCCTGACGCGCAGTAGCGCCGAGAACCGCGCCGTGGCGAGCAACCTCAACGACATTCTGCTGGCTCAGGACTATCAAGACCTGACCGGCCAGGTGATCAAGCGGGTGACCCAACTGGTCACCGAAGTGGAAAGCAACCTGCTCAAACTGGTGTTGATGGCCAGCCAGGTAGACCGCTTTGCAGGCATCGAACACGACCGTGAAGCGATGCTCGCTGAAAAAGATCCACAAAAACATCTCTCTCAGGGTGAAGGTCCGCAAATTCATGCCGATAAAAGAGAAGACGTTGTGTCCGGTCAGGACGATGTGGACGATTTGCTGTCCAGCCTTGGATTTTAGGTTTTAGACCTCTAGGAGCACCCATTAATGAGCTTCGGCGCCGATGAAGAGATCCTTCAGGATTTCCTGGTTGAGGCCGGCGAGATTCTAGAGCAACTGTCCGAACAGCTGGTCGAGCTGGAAAGCCGACCTGATGATGCGGATCTGCTCAATGCAATTTTTCGCGGTTTCCACACTGTAAAAGGAGGCGCCGGCTTCCTCCAGCTCAATGAGCTGGTGGAGTGCTGTCACATTGCCGAAAACGTGTTCGACATCCTGCGCAAGGGTGAGCGTCGCGTTGACTCGGAATTGATGGACGTGGTGCTCGAAGCGCTGGATGCGGTCAACAGCATGTTCAGTGAAGTGCGCGAGCGCTCGCCGATCACCGCTGCTACGCCTGAGCTGCTCGCCGCGCTGTCGCGCCTGGCCGAGCCGCAGTCGGCTGACGAAGCTGCACCGGTAGCCGCGCCAGTGGTTGAGGAACCGGTCGCCGAGGAATCAGGCGACATCACCGATAACGAATTCGAACAACTGCTGGACTCGCTGAACGCCGTCAAGGCTCAAGCCCAGGCTCCGGCAGCGCCTGCTGCCCCGGCTGCGCCGGCCGCCGATGCCGCCGCCAGCGATGAAATCACCGACGCCGAGTTCGAGTCGCTGCTCGATCAGCTTCACGGCAAGGGCCAGTTCGCCGTGGATGCCGTCGCCCCCCCGAGTGCCCCGGCCGCCCCGAAAGCGGCGGGCGACAACTCCGATATCACCGACGATGAGTTCGAGGCTTTGCTCGATCAGTTGCACGGCAAGGGTAACTTCGCCGTGGACGCACTGGATTCGGCTATCGCCTCCGCGCCGACCCCAGCCAAGCCTGCCGCCGCAGCAGCGGGCAGCGACCTGATCAGCGATCACGAATTCGAATCACTGCTCGACGAACTGCACGGCAAGGGCAAGTTCAGCGAAGTCGGCACCGCCTCAACAGCCACTGCGCCTGCCGCCACTGCCACAGCGGCTGCGCCAGCGGAGAAGGCCGCGGCCAAACCCGCCGCCAAGGCACCGGAACCGAAGGCTGAGACACCCAAGCCTGCTGCCGCCGCCCCGGCGCCAGCCCGCGCACCGGCGGCCGCGCCGGCGGAAAAGCCGGCCAGCGAAGCCGAGACCACTGTACGGGTCGACACCGCTCGCCTGGACGAGATCATGAACATGGTCGGCGAACTGGTGCTGGTGCGTAACCGCCTGGTGCGCCTGGGCCTCAACAGCCAGGACGAAGCCATGGCCAAGGCCGTGTCGAACCTGGACGTGGTCACGGCTGACTTGCAGACGGCGGTCATGAAGACCCGGATGCAGCCGATCAAGAAAGTCTTCGGGCGCTTCCCGCGCCTGGTTCGCGACCTGGCACGCCAGCTCAAGAAAGAAATCAACCTGGAACTGGTGGGCGAAGAGACCGACCTGGACAAGAACCTGGTCGAGGCTCTGGCCGATCCACTGGTCCACTTGGTGCGCAACGCGGTCGACCACGGTATCGAGTCGCCGCAAGAGCGCGAAGAGTCAGGCAAGCCCCGCAGCGGCAAGGTGGTATTGGCCGCCGAGCAGGAAGGCGACCACATCCTGCTGTCGATCTCCGACGACGGCAAAGGCATGGACCCGAACGTACTGCGCTCCATCGCGGTGAAGCGCGGTGTGATGGACAAGGATGCCGCCGACCGCCTGAGCGACACCGAGTGCTACAACCTGATCTTCGCCCCGGGGTTCTCGACCAAGACCGAGATTTCCGACGTGTCGGGCCGTGGCGTGGGCATGGATGTGGTGAAAACCAAGATTTCCCAGCTCAATGGTTCGATCAACATCTACTCGACCAAGGGCCAGGGCTCGAAAATCGTCATCAAGGTCCCGCTGACCCTGGCGATCATGCCGACCCTGATGGTGATGCTGGGCAACCAGGCATTCGCCTTCCCGCTGGTCAATGTCAACGAAATCTTCCACCTCGACCTGTCGCGCACCAACGTGGTGGACGGCCAGGAAGTGGTGATCGTGCGGGACAAGGCACTGCCGCTGTTCTACCTCAAGCGCTGGCTGGTCAGCTCCGCCGCTCATGTCGAGCAGGGTGAAGGCCATGTGGTGATCCTTTCGGTGGGCACCCAGCGGATCGGCTTCGTCGTCGATCAGTTGGTGGGCCAGGAAGAAGTGGTCATCAAGCCGCTAGGCAAGATGCTCCAGGGCACCCCGGGCATGTCCGGCGCCACCATCACCGGCGACGGTCGCATCGCGTTGATTCTCGATGTGCCAAGCATGCTCAAGCGTTACGCCGCACGGCGTATTTGATTCTGGAGGGGCGCGGCCCGCAGCCGCGTCTCGTCTAACGGAGTGTTTATGGTAGTTAAAGTCCTGGTGGTGGACGATTCGGGGTTTTTCCGCCGCCGCGTCTCGGAAATTCTCTCGGCGGACCCGAGTATTCAGGTCGTCGGTACGGCGACCAACGGCAAAGAGGCAATCGATCAGGCGCTGGCGCTCAAGCCGGACGTGATCACCATGGACTACGAGATGCCGATGATGGATGGCATCACGGCGGTGCGGCATATCATGCAGCGCTGCCCGACCCCAGTATTGATGTTCTCCTCCCTGACCCATGAAGGCGCCCGGGTGACCCTCGATGCGCTGGACGCCGGGGCGGTGGATTTCCTGCCGAAAAATTTCGAAGACATTTCGCGCAACCCCGACAAGGTTCGGCAGTTGCTGTGCGAGAAGGTCCACAGTATTTCCCGCAGCAACCGGCGTGTCGGTGCCTATAGCATACCTGCGCCAGCGCCTGCACCAGCCCCGGCTTCATCGGGCAGCTTCAATCCGGCCCCAGCGCGCAGTGCCCCGGCCCCAGCGCCAGCTCGTTCCGCGCCCGCCAGTACGTCATCGTCGCCGGCCCCCAAGCGCAAAGCCTACAAACTGGTCGCTATTGGTACGTCCACCGGCGGCCCGGTGGCGTTGCAGCGGGTCCTGACCCAGTTGCCGGCCAACTTTCCGGCGCCGATCGTGCTGATCCAGCATATGCCCGCGGCCTTCACCAAGGCGTTCGCCGAGCGTCTGGACAAGCTGTGTCGTATCAGCGTCAAGGAGGCCGAGGATGGCGACATCCTGCGTCCGGGCCTGGCGCTGTTGGCGCCAGGCGGCAAGCAGATGATGATCGATGGTCGCGGCGCGGTGAAAATCCTGCCCGGCGATGAGCGGCTCAATTACAAACCGTGCGTGGACATCACTTTCGGCTCCGCCGCTAAATCCTACGGCGACAAAGTTCTGGCGGTGGTGCTCACCGGCATGGGCGCCGACGGTCGCGAAGGCGCGCGCCTGCTCAAGCAGGGCGGCAGCGCCATTTGGGCCCAGGATGAAGCCAGTTGCGTGATCTATGGCATGCCGATGGCGATTGTCAAAGCGGATCTGGCCGACGCGGTGTACGGGCTGGACGACATCGGTAGACACCTGGTCGAGGCGTGCCTGTAATGGATGTGCTCAGCCTGATCGGCATCATCATGGCGTTCGTCGCCATTATTGGTGGCAATTACCTGGAAGGCGGTCACCTGGGGGCCTTGGCCAACGGCCCGGCGGCGTTGATCGTGATCGGCGGCACCGTGGGCGCGGCGCTGTTGCAGTCGCCCATGAGCGCCTTCAAGCGCGCCATGCAGGTGCTCATCTGGATTCTGTTCCCGCCGCGCGTCGACCTGGCCGGGGGCATCGACCGCGTGGTGAACTGGAGCCTGACCGCCCGCAAGGAAGGTTTGCTGGGTCTGGAAGGGGTGGCCGACGCCGAGCCCGACAACTACTCGCGCAAAGGCCTGCAACTGTTGGTGGACGGCGCTGAGCCGGAAGCCATCCGCAGCATCCTGGAAGTGGATTTCTACACCCAGGAAAGCCGTGACATCGAAGCAGCCAAAGTCTTTGAAAGCATGGGTGGCTATGCGCCGACCATCGGCATCATCGGTGCGGTGATGGGCCTGATCCACGTGATGGGCAACCTGGCCGATCCGTCGCAACTGGGCAGTGGTATCGCCGTGGCTTTCGTCGCGACCATTTATGGTGTGGCCAGTGCCAACCTGGTGCTGCTGCCGATCGCCGCCAAGCTCAAGTCCATTGCGTTGCGCCAGTCGCGTTATCGCGAAATGTTGCTGGAAGGGATCCTGTCGATCGCCGAAGGTGAAAACCCGCGTTCCATTGAGTTGAAGCTTCAGGGCTTCATGGACTGATGGGAGACATGGAAAATGGCACGTCGCAGGCATCGTGAAGAACACGTCAACCATGAACGCTGGCTCGTCTCTTACGCCGACTTCATCACGCTGCTGTTCGCTTTTTTCGTGGTCATGTATTCGATCTCTTCGGTCAACGAAGGCAAGTACAAGGTTATTTCCGAGGCGCTGATCGGCGTGTTTACCGACTCCGACCGCGCCCTCAAGCCCATCCCCATTGGTGATGAGCGGCCCAAGACCACCACGCCTGCCAAACCGCTGGTCAGGGACTCCGAGCAGGTCGATGCCGGTATCGCTGGCGGCAGCGATCCGTTGAAAAGCATTGCCGATGACATCAGCGCGGCGTTTGGTGATCTGATCAGCTCCAATCAGATGACCGTGCGCGGCAACGAGTTGTGGGTTGAGATCGAACTCAATTCCAGCCTGTTGTTTGGCAGCGGCGATGCCATGCCCAGCGACATGGCGTTCAACATCATCGATAAAGTGGCCGCGATCCTCAGGCCTTTCGACAACCCGATCCACGTAGAAGGCTTCACAGACGATCAGCCGATTCGCACTGCGCAGTACCCGACCAACTGGGAACTGTCCTCGGCGCGTTCGGCGAGCATCGTGCGCATGCTCGCGATGCAGGGCGTAAACCCCGGTCGGCTGGCGTCGGTGGGCTATGGTGAATTCCAGCCGGTGGCCAACAATGCCACCGCCGAGGGGCGGGCGCGCAACCGGCGAGTGGTGTTGGTGGTGTCGCGCAACCTTGAGGTGCGCCGCAGCCTGACCGGGACCGGCACGGCCCATGCAACACCGGATGCGGCATTGAAGCGTGCTGGCACACAAACTGCACCGACCCAGCCCAAGTCGCCGGGAAGACAGAGCGCCGTCAATTCTCCGTCACCCGCTTTATAACCGAGCTATTTCTCGGTCGAGCCTGTATCGGCCGGGAGGAACAATCCGAATGAGAGTCTGGGCAGTCGCCAATCAAAAAGGTGGTGTGGGTAAAACCACATCTTCCATCGCTTTAGCCGGATTGCTGGCCGAGGCGGGCAAGCGCGTGGTCATGGTCGATCTGGACCCCCACGGCTCGATGACCAGCTACTTTGGTTACGATCCCGACAGTCTGGAGCACAGCAACTACGACCTGTTCCTGCACAAGGGCGGTGTGCCCGAAGGCCTGCCGGGGCAGTTGCTGCTGTCCACCAGCGATGAGCGGATTTCCCTGTTGCCATCCAGCACCGCCCTGGCGACCCTGGAACGGCAGTCGCCGGGACAAAGCGGTCTGGGCCTGGTGATCGCCAAGAGTCTGGCGCAACTGTGGCAGGATTTCGATTATGCGATCATCGACAGCCCGCCGCTGCTTGGCGTGCTGATGGTCAACGCGTTGGCGGCCAGCCAGCAATTGGTTATCCCGGTGCAGACCGAGCATCTGGCAGTCAAGGGCCTGGAGCGCATGGTCAATACCCTGGCGATGATCAACCGCTCACGCAAGCAATCGTTGGCCTTCAACATCGTGCCGACCCTGTTTGATCGTCGCACGCAGGCGTCCCTGGGCACCCTGCGCGTGCTGCGGGACATGTACCCGGATGACATCTGGCAAGGCTACATTCCGGTCGACACGCGTTTGCGTGACGCCAGCCGTGCCGGTGTGACCCCTTCGCAATTCGATGGCAAGAGCCGCGGCGTGCTGGCCTACCGGGCGCTGCTCAAGCACCTGCTGGCCCAGCAGCTCGTTTCGCAGCAGGTGGCTTAAGGTGACGAGGCTTACCAAAGGCATTGCACTCGCTTGTGAGCGCTCAAGTCCTGGCGCATACATGCCGATAACCTTTTCAAGTGGCGCACTGTTCCCATGAGCCGCCCGATAAAGACAACCTCGCGTCCGCAACTGGCCCTGCAGTCTTATCTGGACGGGCTGCTGCAGGAAGCAACCGAAGAACTGCCACCGCAACCGAGCGTGATCGAGGCGTTGCCCGAGACCGTCGAAGCCGAAGGTGGACTGGATGAATTTCAGGCGGCCGTGCTCGAAGAGCAGGCCCGTGATGCACACAAAACAGTGATTGCCGCGGCAGTCGAGGCGCCGTTCATCAAGCCTCAGGTGGCAGTGATGCAAGCGCCTGCGCCGATCCTGGCGCCGGTCTCGACCGTTGCACCGTTGCTGCAGGGCCTGGTGACGCCGGTGGTGGAAGTCCATCTGCCACCAAGCAGCCCACCGCCGCCGGTGCCGACCGACGACCGTCCGGCCTGGGCCGCCGAGCCGTTCGAGTGTTTGTTGTTCGATGTGGCCGGGTTGACCCTGGCGGTGCCGCTGGTATGCCTGGGATCGATATATTCCTTGGCCGGGCAGGAACTGACGCCGTTGTTCGGTCAGCCGGAATGGTTCCTGGGGATCCTGCCGAGCCAGGCCGGCAACCTGAAGGTGCTGGATACCGCGCGCTGGGTGATGCCGGACCGTTATCGCGATGATTTTCGCCAGGGCCTGCAATACGTGATTTCGGTGCAAGGGTATGAATGGGGTTTGGCGGTGCATCAGGTCAGTCGCTCGCTGCGCCTGGACCCGAACGAGATCAAGTGGCGCAGCCATCGAGGCCAACGGCCATGGCTGGCCGGTACGGTGATCGAACACATGTGCGCCTTGCTGGACGTTTCCGAGCTGGCCGAGCTGATCGCCAGTGGCGGGGCAAAACACCTGGGCGGCGCCAAGCCGGTTCAGAAACCGAAATAAGACAACCCGTGGCGCACCACGTCACGGGGCAGAACACACACCGCCACAGGCGGTTTTTCGAGGGGTCAGGGTATGAATGATAAGGCGTCGTCTCTCAAGGGTTCCGAAGATCCGATTTTGCAATGGGTGACCTTCAAGCTCGATAACGAAACCTACGGCATCAACGTGATGCGCGTTCAGGAAGTGCTGCGCTATACCGAGATCGCCCCGGTACCCGGTGCGCCAAGCTACGTGCTGGGCATCATCAACCTGCGCGGTAACGTGGTCACGGTGATCGACACTCGCCAGCGGTTTGGCCTGAACTCCACCGAGGTCAACGACAACACCCGTATCGTGATCATCGAGGCCGACAAGCAAGTGGTCGGCATCCTCGTCGACAGCGTCGCTGAAGTGGTTTACTTGCGTCAGTCGGAAATCGAAACCGCGCCTAACGTCGGTAACGAAGAGTCGGCCAAGTTCATCCAGGGCGTGTGCAACAAGAACAACGAGTTGCTGATCCTGGTCGAGCTGGAGAAGATGATGAGCGAAGAGGAATGGTCGGAACTGGAGAGTATCTGATTTGATTCTTGAGGTAGCAGTCATTGTCCTGTTCCTTTTCTGGGCAGGCACGCTGGCGATGTTTGTCGCGTACATACGCGGCCAGCGGCAGATCGCCGCTCAGCAGGCCCAGGGCGATGCGTTGCGTGATCAACGCATCCGCGACCTGGCCAAACGCGTCGATGATTACCAGAACGGCACCGTGCGCATGGGCGAAGCCCTGCACGAGCTACGCGCCGTGGTTGCTCCGTTGCCGGACAAACTGGCCCAACTGGAGCAGCGCGACCCCTCCAGCCTGTCCTTCGCCCAGGCCGCTCGCCTGGTGGGCATGGGCGCCAGCGTCGACGAACTGACCCAAGCCTGCGGCCTGACCCAGGCCGAGGCAGAGTTGATGAGCAAGTTGCATAAGGGCGGCTGATAGTTTCAAGCGGCAAGCTGCAAGAAAGATCAAGAGATCGCAGCCTTTGGCAGCGCCTACAGGGTTCACATTCCCCTGTAGGCGTTGCTGAAGGCTGCGATTTTTTTTGGGGTGCGCTTTTGTGGCGAGGGGATTTATCCCCGCTGGATCGCGAAGCGGTCCTGAATCTGGGCGATCCGGCGAGTCAGAGAAAATGAGTCGCTTTTTTTGGGGTTGCTACGCAACCCAGCGGGGATAAATCCCCTCGCCACAGGAACAGCATCGCAGTGATCAATAATCGTCGCCGCGATCGGTCACATCCTTCTCGACACTTGGCGCGTTCGGGTCATAGCCCTGGGGGAATTTGCCTTTCAAGTTCCAGGCAAAGGCAATGATTTCGGCAATGGTGCGATACAACTCTTCCGGGATGCTGTCGCCCAGTTCCATCCGCGCCAACAGCTTCACCAATTCAGCGTTTTCATAGATCGGCACTTCGCTTTCGCGGGCGATCCGCAGGATTTCCTCGGCCAGGGCTTCGTCGCCCTTGGCAGTGAGGGTCGGGGCGTGGAGGCCGTCGTACTTGAGGGCGATGGCCTGGCGTGGTGCGGTGTCGGTTGTCATGCGGTTTCGTCCACCCAGCGTTGTTCCAGTCGCGTCTTGGGGCCTTGGGGCGGGGTGCCGAGGTGGCAATCCAGGTCGCCAACGTTCAGGCCGCAGGTCACCAGGCGTTCACGCAGCGCGGTCAGATTGTTTTCGATCAGGTTGGCGGTATACGGCCGCTCTGCCCATAGCTGGCTCGACAGGCTGCCGCTGAGCAACTGGGCCTGAATCTGCAGCGGCCCCAGTGGCTCCATGTCGAACGCCAGCTCGACCCGCCAGAGCTGCTGTTTCGGCTCGCGTTCTTCACGGCGTTCCGGTGACTCCTCCCGGGGCGGGGTTTCCTCGCGCTGGAACTTGACCTGCAGCGGCACGATGTCCTGCAGGTTGCGCATGGGGATTTCCAACTGCCAGGTGCTCATCAATCGACCGTCGTCGGTCAGGCCCGTCTGTTCCAGGCTCGACAATTGATGGCTTTGCAGGCGCGACACGGCGGCGGCGGCCAGGCGCAACAAATGTTCCAGGTCGCCTTCATCGTCCTGGCCTTTCAACAGGCGCGAAGGCAGGGGGAAACTGGTGGGTTGCGGCTTGACGCTGACCTGGCCGAGGGTGCCGAGGGCGTTACGCACGAAGCTGGGTAGCGCCTGGGCCAAGGTGTTGGCGGCGATGATGGCGGCGAGGTTGGTTGAGGCGGGCAGGGCCGGGGTCAGTTGGGCGATCAGTTTCAGCAGATCGCCCTTCATGTCTGGCGCCAGGCTCGGTACTTGCCCGGCCAGCAGTTTGCTTTCCAGGAACGCGCCGCTGGCGGCCATGGCCTGGGCCAGGCCCTTGGGTGTGCTCAGTTGCTGGATGTCGGGCAGGCCCGCCAACAGGCGTGTCACCGCAGCGCGCAACTCGGCGCCAGTGTCGTCGCTGGCCGGAAGCTTTTGCAGCGCGGTGTTTTGCAGCGCGGTGACCAGGCTGTCCAACGAGCCCTGGCGGCTCATCTGCGTGACCAGTTGCTGGCTCACCGCCAGTTGTTCCTGGCGGTTGCTCAAGGGGACAAATTTCAAGGTTTGGGCGTCTTGTACCTGAGCGCTCAATAGCGTGCCGATGCGCAGCGGTTGCGGGCTGTCGATGTCCAGGGTACTTCCGGCCTGGGGGGTGTTGAGCAGGCTCACCAGCGACCGGTACACCGCGGGTTGCCCCGGCAACTGCGGCAACGCCTGGCTGGTCAGTACCTTGCCTTGCAGCAGCGTGCCGACCGGCATCTGTGCCGTGTCGATACGGGTCAGGGTGGCGACGCTCGAGGCGATGGCCTGCTGCACGGTAATCGCCAGGTTGCTGGCGGACGGCTGAGTCACGGCCAGGCTGGTGCCTTGGGGCAATGGCTGGGTGCTGGTGGCTTGCACGGTGGTTTGGCGACCGCTCTCCAGGGTGACCTTGAGCAACAGCTGGAAGGTCTGTTCCGCCTGCTTGAGCGACAACACCTCGGCCTTGGCGGTCTGGCCCGCACCGATCAGGCCTTCGACCGGCGTCAGCAATTTGAGCAGCTCGCCCGTGACCGCCGGCATACGGGTTGTTGCCGAGGCCTGAGGCAACGGCGGGATGTTCATGTCGCCTGTCATCTGCGGTCTTACCTTGGGAAACTAATTGAGCACGCCCCCTGGGGCATGACATGTATAATGCCGCCGGTCTTTCAGGGAGTGGCGAAAACCTTGCAATTGTTTGACGCAGCTCTGTGGAACCGGCCGCCAAAGCATCTATGCTGCACCTCTTTAACGGCCGCTGCATTGCCGACTTGAACCGTATAAGGCCCGCTATCCCTTGACCAGTCCTCTCCTGCAAACCGTTGGCCTCGCCTGTGAGCGAGATTTGCGGCTGCTTTTCGAGAATCTCCAATTGAGACTCTCGCCTGGCGATATGGTGCAGATCAGCGGTCCCAACGGCAGTGGCAAGACCAGCCTGTTGCGCCTGTTGGCCGGGTTGATGCAGCCGACTGCCGGCCAAGTGCTGCTCAATGGCCAGCCGTTGCACAGCCAGCGCAGCGAACTGGCCCGCAATCTGCTCTGGATCGGCCATGCCGCTGGCATCAAGGATTTGCTGACGCCTGAAGAAAACCTCAGTTGGCTCTGCGCGCTGCATCGACCGGCCGGGCGCGAGGCGATCTGGCAGGCGCTGGCGACGGTGGGCCTGCGCGGCTTCGAAGACGTGCCGTGCCACACCCTGTCCGCCGGCCAGCAGCGCCGCGTGGCCCTGGCCCGGTTATATCTCGACAGCCCGCCGCTGTGGATTCTCGACGAGCCGTTCACCGCCCTGGACAAGCAGGGCGTGGCGCAGCTCGAGGAGCACCTGGCCGGGCACTGCGAGCGTGGCGGCATGGTGCTGTTGACCACTCACCACACATTGGCGCGGATGCCATCCGGTTATCGCAACATCGATCTTGGGAACTGGGCTGTATGAGTGTGTTTGGCCTGCTGCTTGCCCGCGAGGCGCGCCTGTTGTTCCGCCGTCCGGCCGAACTGGCCAATCCGCTGGTGTTCTTCGCGATTGTCATCGCACTGTTCCCGCTGGCGGTCGGTCCCGGGACTCAATTGTTGCAAACCTTGTCGCCGGGGCTGGTCTGGGTGGCGGCCCTTTTATCGGTCCTGCTCTCGCTGGACGGGCTTTTCCGCAGTGATTTCGAGGACGGATCCCTGGAACAGTGGGTCCTTTCGTCGCACCCCCTGGCCCTTCTGGTTTTGGCCAAGGTACTGGCACACTGGGTTTTTTCCGGCCTGGCACTGGTGCTGCTCTCGCCGCTGCTGGCAATGATGCTGGGCTTGCCCGCTGCCTGCATGCCGGTATTGTTGGTATCGCTGTTGCTGGGCACGCCGGTGTTGAGCCTACTCGGCGCAGTCGGCGCGGCATTGACGGTGGGGTTGAAGCGCGGCGGCCTGTTGCTGGCGCTGCTGATCCTGCCGCTGTATATCCCGGTGTTGATCCTCGGCAGTGGCGCCTTGCAAGCCGCGCTGCAAGGCATGCCGGCAACCGGTTATCTGCTGTGGCTTGGGAGCCTGACCGCCCTGGCGATAACCCTGACACCCTTTGCAATAGCCGCTGGCCTGAAAATCAGCGTCGGCGAATAATAATGAGGCCTGGTCAAGAACTGACCACTTCTTTTGAAGTAAAGGCAGACCTGGCGACTCGTAATGACGAGTCGCAACCGTGATGGAAACAGCAATGAACTGGACCTGGTTTCATAAGCTCGGCTCACCCAAGTGGTTCTACGGCATCAGCGGCAAACTGCTGCCCTGGTTGAGCATCGCCGCACTGCTGCTGATAGGCATCGGCGTGGTCTGGGGCCTGGCCTTCGCACCGCCGGACTACCAGCAGGGCAACAGCTTTCGCATCATCTACATTCACGTTCCCACGGCGCTGTTGGCCCAGTCCATCTACGTGATGCTGGCGGTGTGTGGCGTGGTCGGGCTGGTGTGGAAGATGAAACTGGCGGACGTGGCCCTGCAATGCGCCGCGCCGATCGGTGCCTGGATGACCGCCGTAGCGCTGGTCACCGGGGCGATCTGGGGCAAGCCGACCTGGGGCTCATGGTGGGTCTGGGATGCCCGACTGACGTCGATGCTGATCCTGCTGTTTCTGTACTTCGGTCTTATTGCGCTGGGCAACGCCATCAGCAATCGTGACAGCGCCGCCAAGGCCTGCGCGGTACTGGCGATTGTCGGCGTGATCAACATCCCGATCATCAAGTACTCGGTGGACTGGTGGAACACCCTGCACCAGGGCGCGACCTTCACCCTCACCGAAAAACCGGCGATGCCTGTGCAAATGTGGCTGCCGCTGTTGCTCACCGTGCTGGGTTTCTACTGTTTCTTCGGCGCGGTGCTGCTGCTGCGCATGCGCCTGGAAGTGCTCAAGCGCGAGTCCCGGGCCAGTTGGGTGAAGGCCGAAGTACAGAACAGCCTGGAGGCCGCTCGATGAGTTTTGCATCATTCGGCGATTTTCTCGCCATGGGCCATCACGGCCTGTATGTCTGGTCCGCCTATGGCATCTGCCTGGCGGTGCTGGCCCTCAACGTGGCGGCGCCGATCCTGGCCCGCAAGCGGTATCTGCAACAAGAGGCGCGTCGTCTGCGCCGGGAGAATGGTCAGTGAATCCGCTGCGCAAAAAACGTCTTGTCATCATTCTTGCCATCCTGGTGGGGGTCGGCGCCGCAGTCGGCCTGGCCCTGAGCGCCTTGCAACAGAACATCAACCTGTTTTACACCCCGACCCAGATTGCCAACGGCGAAGCACCCAAGGACACGCGCATTCGTGCCGGCGGCATGGTGGAGGAGGGGTCCCTGGAGCGTTCCGGGGACTCGCTGGACGTGAAATTCAACGTCACTGATTTCAACAAGACCGTGACCATCACCTATCGTGGCATCCTGCCGGACCTGTTTCGCGAAGGGCAGGGCATCGTCGCCCTGGGCAAGCTCAATGCCGAAGGCGTGGTGGTGGCCGATGAAGTCCTGGCCAAGCACGACGAAAAATACATGCCGCCGGAAGTGACCAAGGCTTTGAAAGACAGCGGCCAGTCGGCGCCCGCTCCCGTGAAGGAGGGTTGATCGATGACCGGTCTGTTTATTCCCGAGCTGGGTCACCTGGCGATGATCCTGGCCTTGTGTTTCTCCATCGTTCAGGCGGTGGTGCCTTTACTCGGTGCCTGGCGTGGCGATCGTTTGTGGATGAGCCTGGCCCAGCCGGCGGCTTGGGGGCAGTTCGCCTTCATGTTGTTCGCCTTTGGTTGCCTGACCTACGCGTTCATGGCTGATGATTTCTCCGTGGCCTACGTTGCCGGTAACTCCAACAGTGCCTTGCCTTGGTACTACAAGTTCAGCGCGGTGTGGGGCGCCCATGAAGGGTCTCTGTTGCTCTGGGCGTTGATCCTCGCCGGCTGGACCTTCGCGGTCTCGGTGTTCTCCCGGCAGTTGCCCCAGGTAATGCTGGCCCGGGTGCTGGCGGTGATGGGGATGATCAGCATCGGTTTCCTGTTATTCCTGATCGTTACCTCCAATCCGTTCGAGCGCATCCTGCCCCAGGTGCCGATGGACGGTCGCGACCTCAACCCGTTGCTGCAGGACATCGGCCTGATCGTTCACCCGCCGATGCTCTACATGGGCTACGTTGGATTCTCCGTGGCCTTCGCCTTCGCCATTGCCGCGTTGCTGGGCGGTCGTCTCGATGCCGCCTGGGCGCGCTGGTCGCGTCCCTGGACCATTGTCGCCTGGGCCTTCCTGGGCATTGGCATCACCCTGGGTTCGTGGTGGGCCTACTACGAACTGGGCTGGGGTGGCTGGTGGTTCTGGGACCCGGTGGAAAACGCCTCCTTCATGCCCTGGCTGGTGGGCACCGCGCTGATCCACTCCCTGGCCGTCACGGAAAAACGTGGCGTGTTCAAGAGCTGGACCGTGCTGCTGGCCATCGCCGCATTCTCCCTGAGTCTGCTGGGAACCTTCCTGGTGCGGTCCGGCGTACTGACTTCGGTGCATGCCTTTGCCTCTGACCCTGAGCGTGGCGTGTTCATCCTGATGTTCCTGCTGTTCGTGGTCGGCGGCTCGCTGACGCTGTTCGCTGTGCGCGCGCCGGTGGTGAAAAGCCAGGTCGGCTTCAACCTCTGGTCCCGGGAAACCCTGCTGCTGGGCAACAACCTGGTACTGGTGGTTGCCGCGTCGATGATCCTGCTGGGCACGTTGTACCCGTTGGTGCTCGACGCGCTGACCGGCGCCAAGCTGTCGGTCGGCCCGCCGTACTTCAATGCCTTGTTCATTCCGCTGATGGCGATCCTGATGGTGGTGATGGCTGTCGGCATGCTGGTGCGCTGGAAAGACACACCGGTCAAATGGCTGATGGGCATGCTGACGCCCGTGCTGCTGGGCACTGCTGCCCTGGCCGTCATCGCCGGGATCGCGTATGGCGATTTCAACTGGGCGGTGCTGGCGACCTTCGTGCTGGCGGCCTGGGTATTGCTGGCCGAGGTCAGGGATATCTTCGACAAGACCCGCCACAAGGGCTTGATCAAGGGCCTGCCAACCCTGACCCGCAGCTACTGGGGCATGCAGCTCGCCCACCTGGGTATCGCGGTCTGCGCCTTGGGCGTGGTGCTGTCCAGCCAGAACAGCGCCGAGCGCGACCTGCGCCTGGCGCCCGGAGAGTCCATGGATCTGGGTGGCTATCAGTTTGTCTTCGAGGGTGCCAAACATTACGAAGGCCCGAACTTCACTTCCGACAAAGGCACCGTGCGGGTGCTCCGCGACGGCCAGGAAGTGACCGTGCTGCATCCGGAAAAGCGCCTCTACACCGTGCAGAATTCGGTGATGACCGAAGCCGGGATCGATGCCGGTTTCACCCGCGACCTCTATGTAGCGTTGGGTGAGTCCCTGGGCGATGGCGCGTGGGCTGTGCGGGTCCACGTCAAGCCGTTCGTGCGCTGGATCTGGTTCGGCGGCTTGCTGACCGGCCTGGGTGGCGTGCTGGCGGCCTTGGATCGTCGTTATCGGGTCAAGGTAAAAACCCGGGTGCGTGAAACCCTGGGCATGACGGGAGCCCCTGCATGAAACGTTGGTTGATGCTGTTGCCGCTGGCGCTGTTTTTGTTGATGGCGGTGTTTTTGTACCGGGGGCTCTACCTGAACCCGGCCGAATTGCCCTCGGCGATGATCGGCAAGCCGTTCCCTGAGTTTTCCCTGCCGTCTGTGCAGGACGACAAGACACTGACGCGGGCGGACCTGCTGGGTAAACCGGCACTGGTCAATGTCTGGGGCACCTGGTGCATTTCCTGCCGGGTTGAACATCCGGTATTGAACAAACTGGCCCAGAACGGCGTGGTGATCTACGGCGTCAATTACAAGGACGTCAACGCCGATGCTTTGAAGTGGCTGGCCGAATTCCATAACCCGTATCAACTGGATATCCGCGATGAAGAGGGCTCCCTGGGCCTGAACCTGGGCGTCTACGGGGCGCCGGAAACCTTCTTCATCGACGCCAAGGGTGTCATCCGCGACAAGTTCGTCGGCGTGATCGACGAACAGGTCTGGCGCGAGAAGCTGGCCGCCAAGTATCAGGCGCTGGTCGACGAGGCCAAGCCATGAAGCGCTGGTTAGCAGCCCTCATCCTCGGGGTGAGCCTGGCTGGCGTGGCCCACGCCGCCATCGATACCTATGAATTCGCCAACGAGGGCGAGCGCGAGCGGTTTCGTGAATTGACCAAGGAGCTGCGCTGCCCCAAGTGTCAGAACCAGGACATCGCCGATTCCAACGCACCGATTGCCGCCGACCTGCGCAAGGAAATTTTCCGCATGCTCGGCGAAGGCAAGGACAACCAGCAGATCATCGATTTCATGGTGGACCGCTATGGGGAGTTCGTGCGCTACAACCCGGCCTTGACCTCCAAGACCGCGCTGCTCTGGTTTGGCCCCGCCGGGCTGTTGTTCGGTGGTTTCGTTGTCATCGCGGTGATTGTGCGCCGCCGCCGGGTCCAGCGCACGGCTGCCCCGGACACGCTTTCTGTCGAAGAGCGCCAGCGCCTCGACCAACTGTTGGATAAAACCAAGCATGATTGATTTCTGGCTCGCCGCAGGTCTGCTTCTCCTGGTTGCCCTGAGTTTTCTGTTGATCCCTGTATTGCGCGGTCGCCGCGCCCAGCGCGAAGAGGACCGCACCGCGCTCAACGTGGCGCTGTACCAGGAGCGCGTCGCCGAGTTGCAGGCCGAGCAGGAAGAGGGCGTGCTGAACGCCGCGCAACTGGACACCGGCCGCGCCGAAGCCGCGCGTGAACTGCTCGCCGACACCGAAGGCGCCGATGCGCCGCGCGAGTCTCGCTTGGGGAAACCGTTGCCGTTACTCGCCGCCGTGCTGGTGCCGGTGTTGGGCCTGGGGCTGTATCTGCATTTCGGCGCCAGCGACAAGGTCGAGCTGACCCGTGAGTTCGCCCAGGCACCGCAGTCGATGGAAGAAATGACCCTGCGCCTGGAGCGCGCGGTGGCCGCGCAACCGGATAACGCCGAGGGCTTGTATTTCCTCGGTCGCACCTACATGGCCCAGGACCGACCGGCGGATGCGGCGAAGATCTTCGAGCGCACCGTGGTGGTGGCCGGCCGGCAACCCGAGCTGCTCGGGCAATGGGCTCAGGCGCAGTATTTCGCCGATGGCAAGAAATGGTCGGACAAGGTCCAGGCCCTGACCGACGAAGCGCTCAAGCTCGATCCCAAGGAAGTCACCAGCCTGGGCCTGCTGGGAATCGCCGCGTTCGAAGGCGAGCGCTATCAGCAAGCCATTGATTATTGGGGCCGCCTGCTCGCGCAACTGCCGGAAGGCGACAAGTCCCGTGAGGCGCTGCAGGGCGGTATCAACCGCGCCACCGAGAAGCTTGAGGCCAGCGGCGGCAAGGTCGCCCAAGCGCCAGTGAGCAAGGCTGCGGCATTGCTCAAGGTGCGCGTCGAGCTGGCGCCAGCGCTCAAGGCCAAGGTGCAGCCGGGCGACAGCGTGTTCATCTTTGCCCGCGCCGCTTCCGGCCCGCCGGCGCCGCTGGCGGCCAAGCGCCTGACCGTCGCTGATCTGCCTGTTACCGTGGAACTGGGCGACGCGGACGCCATGATGCCGCAACTGAAACTGTCGAACTTCCCTGAAGTCCAACTGGTGGCGCGCATTTCCCGGGCCGGTCAACCGACCGCCGGTGAATGGATCGGCCGCAGCAAGCCTCTGGCGAGCAGCACCACGGCGCAGCAACAACTGACTATCGACAGCCCGGATAAATAACAGGAATTCGCACCATGACCGCCATCGCTCGTATCACCCTGCTCACGCTCGTCCTGGGCCTGAGTGCTTGTGCGGTCCAGCGTCCGCCGCAGCCGTCGGCGCCGCTGCCTCCCATCCCGTCTTCAGGCCCGGCCACCAAGCCGGGGCCGTCGACCGCCCCAAGCAAGCCCGTCACGCCGAACACACCGGCCAAGCCGTTGCCTCGTACTTCCGCCAGCTTCGCCCCACCACCCGGCGGCAATAGCCACTGGGACGCCAAACTTGGGGTCTATGTGCTGGACAACCACACCAACACCTTCTATCGCCAGCGCACCTATTACCGCTGGAGCAACGGCTGGAGCCGCTCCATCAGCCCGAACGGGCCGTGGGAAGAAACCACCATCGAAGGCGTTCCGGCGGGGTTGGGGCGTCAATTCCACTAAGAGAGACCAGCCTGTGGCGAACCGGCTCGCCCCGGCTGGGCTCGACAGCTGCTACGCAGTTTGGCCGGTGATGAGTTCAAGGTTCGACCTGTCATGCCCGGCGTCGTAGAATGCGCGCCTTTGCGAGCCTTCACCGGCCAACCGCGTATTTATCGGAGCACCTGACCATGACGACTACCCCGACCGGCGACTATCTGGAAACCCTCTACGAAGGCTACGGCCAGCGTTTTCGGATGGACAAGCTGCTGCACGAAGTGCGCACCGAGCACCAGCACCTGGTGATTTTCGAGAACCCGCGCATGGGCCGGGTGATGGCGCTGGATGGCGTGATCCAGACCACCGAAGCCGATGAATTCATCTACCACGAAATGCTGACCCATGTACCGATCCTCGCCCACGGCGCGGCCAAACGCGTGCTGATCATCGGCGGTGGCGACGGCGGCATGTTGCGTGAAGTGACCAAGCACCTGGGCGTTGAGCACATCACCATGGTGGAAATCGACGGCACCGTGGTGGACATGTGCAAGGCGTTCCTGCCCAACCACTCCAAGGGCGCCTACGACGACCCGCGCCTGAACCTGGTGATCGATGACGGCATGCGTTTCGTCTCCACCACCCAGGAGAAGTTCGACGTCATCATCTCCGACTCCACCGACCCGATCGGCCCGGGTGAAGTGCTGTTTTCGGAAAACTTCTACCAGGCCTGTCATCGCTGCCTGAACGAAGGCGGCATTCTGGTGACCCAGAACGGCACACCGTTCATGCAACTGGGCGAAGTACAAACCACTGCCGGGCGTCTGCGTGGCCTGTTTGCCGACTGGCATTTCTACCAGGCCGCCGTGCCGACCTACATTGGTGGCGCCATGACTTTCGCCTGGGGCTCGACGGATACTGCCTATCGCAAGCTGACCCGCGAGACCCTGCGTGAGCGCTTCATTGGCAGCGGCATTGTTACCCGCTACTACAACCCTGAAGTTCACATCGGCGCGTTCGCCATGCCGCAGTACGTCTTGCGGGCGATCAACAAGCCAAGCAACGACTGATCAGGACTCACAAGCTGTGGCGGGGGTTATATCCCCTGACCACAGAGAGGTTCGACACAGACTCATCGGGCAATCCGGAGTTTTTTGTGTTTGCGAATAGTCATTGAACAAAATTTTCACAGGACCTTGCGGACAATCCCGGCGCCTGTTGCCGTCGGTGAATGAATGGCGATGCTCAGCCATTCATTCAACGCTCGCGCACTCGCGCAGACCCAGGGACCCGGGTGATGGTCGGCATAGGACGCGCCGTTGTTCTATTCGCCCTCAACCCCATTAGGTCCTTACACGACATGGCAATCCCGGACGCCCTGAGTCAGCAACGCACCACGCATCGCCTGCTGCAACCGACCGTCAAATCTCACCTGGCCTACACGTTGCTCTGTGCCCTGGTCATGATGATCATGTTCAGCCTGTTGCGCGTTGCGCTACTGGTCTACAACCGCGAAATGATCCTCGACACCCCGGCCTCGACCTTCGTCGAGGCGTTCGTCAACGGTCTGCGTTTTGACCTGCGTCTGGTGGTCTATCTGTGTATTCCGCTGCTGCTGGCCTTGTTCAGCGCGCGGGCCATGGCGGCTCGTGGTTTTTTTCGTTTCTGGCTGACCGTGACCGCCAGCATCGCGCTGTTCCTCGGTCTGATGGAGATGGACTTCTACCGCGAGTTTCACCAGCGTCTCAACGGCCTGGTCTTCCAGTATGTGCAGGAAGACCCGAAAACCGTGATGAGCATGCTCTGGTATGGGTTCCCGGTGGTGCGCTACCTGTTGGCGTGGGCCGTGGGCACGCTGATCCTCACGATGGCGTTCAAGGGCGCCGACCGCGCGACTCGACCGCGCGGGCCGTTCAGTGGCGGCACCATTGGCACACGCCAGGTGGCTCCGTGGTACGGGCGTGTCGCGGTGTTCATGGTCTGCTTGGTCGTGGCCGTGGGCGCCGCCCGGGGTACCTTGCGCCAGGGGCCGCCGCTGCGCTGGGGTGACGTCTACACCACCGATTCGAACTTTGCCAACCAGTTGGGCCTTAATGGCACGTTGTCACTGGTGGCCGCGGCCAAGAGCCGGATGTCCGAACATCGCGACAACATCTGGAAAGCCACCCTCGAGCAACCGCTGGCCCAGCAGACGGTGCGGGACATGCTGGTGATGCCCGACGACAAACTGGTCGATGCAGACACCGCCGCCGTACGTCGCGACTACACGCCACCGGCCGACAAGACTTTGCCGATCAAGAACGTGGTAGTGATTCTCATGGAAAGCATGGCGGGGCACTCGGTAGGTGCCTTGGGCGCGCCGGGCAATATCACGCCTTATCTGGACAAACTGTCCAAGGAAGGTCTGCTGTTTGACCGCTTCTTCTCCAATGGTACCCACACCCATCAGGGCATGTTCGCCACCATGGCCTGCTTCCCGAACCTGCCGGGCTTCGAGTACCTGATGCAGACACCTGAAGGCAGCCACAAGTTTTCGGGGCTGCCGCAACTGCTCAGTGCCCGCAACTACGACGACGTGTATGTCTACAACGGTGATTTCGCCTGGGACAACCAGTCGGGTTTCTTCAGCGGCCAGGGTATGACCACGTTCATCGGGCGCAATGATTATGTGAACCCGGTGTTCTCCGACCCCACCTGGGGCGTGTCCGACCAGGATATGTTCGACCGCAGCCTGATCGAACTCAAGGCACGGGAAAACGGCAAACCGTTCTATGCGTTGCTGCAGACCCTGTCCAACCACACGCCGTATGCGCTGCCGACACCGTTGCCGGTGGAACCGGTCACTGACCGTGGCAGCCTGAATGCGCACCTGACTGCCATGCGTTATTCCGATTGGGCGCTGGGTCAGTTCTTCGAAAAGGCCCGCAAGGAGCCTTATTTCAAGGAGACGCTGTTTGTCATCGTCGGAGACCACGGCTTTGGTAACGAGCGCCAGATTACCGAAATGGACTTGGGCCGTTTCAACGTACCGATGCTGTTGATCGGCCCGGGTATCCAGGAAAAGTTCGGCCAGCGCAACCACACCGTGGGCACACAGGTCGATATCGTCCCGACCATCATGGGCCGGATCGGCGGGCAAGTGCGTAACCAGTGCTGGGGCCGCGATCTGTTGAACCTGCCGCCAGGCGACAGCGGATTTGGCGTGATCAAACCGTCGGGCAGTGATCAGACCACGGCGATCATCCGCGACGACAAAATTCTGGTACTGCCAAGGGAAAAGGAAATGGCGCCGAAGCTGTACCGCTACCAACTGGGTGCCCAGCCACGCGCGGATGTCATCTCCGACGCGCCGCAGGCTCTCGAAATGAAACTCAAGCTGGAGGCGTTTCTGCAAACCGCCACCAAGAGCCTGCTGGATAACACCGCCGGCGTGACACAAGGTGTTCCGGACTGAGAAGTTCCGCCCATAAAAAAGAGGCCTTAACGGGCCTCTTTTTTTGTCACTTAGTGGTTCATATCTTGCCCAGTAATAGCAGGATCAACAGCACTACCAGTACGACACCGATGATTCCGGACGGACCGTAACCCCAACTTCTAGAGTGCGGGAAGACCGGCAGGCCACCGATCAGCAGGAGGATCAGGATAATGATGAGTATTGTGCCCATTGTTGATTTCCTTATTGGTCAGTTCTGGAGTGATGCAACTTTCAACTACCAGCACGCATGCGTTAAATCCGGGCGGCTTAATAAGTACGACCGTAACGTCCTGTAAAAAATTCAAAGTCTTTTTGAGGCGTGAAAGAACCCGTCTTCGGGAGCAAAGCGGGCTCGCGCTGCAAACGACACCATCTTCCAGAACTGCGTCGCGCCGATCGCGAGCAAGCTTTGCTCCCACAGGCGGTTCCACTGGGTTGTTCCCCTCAAAACCTATTAAGGTTTGCCCTCGCCATTCAGCACTCTGATGGAGCGTGGGTGCGGCGGGGTCCTTCGCTACACTCGGCGCATCTCTCCCGGAACAACAAGGCTGTTTCCTATGCAAAATCGCATGATGATTACCGGTGCCGGTTCTGGCCTGGGTCGCGAAATCGCGCTGCGCTGGGCCCGCGAAGGCTGGCGCCTGGCCTTGTCGGATGTCAGTGAGCCGGGCCTTCAGGAAACCCTCAGGTTGGTGCGTGACGCTGGCGGCGACGGTTTTGTCCAGCGCTGCGACGTGCGCGACTACAGCCAACTGACGGCGTTTGCCCAGGCCTGCGAAGAGAAGCTCGGTGGCATCGACATCATCGTCAACAATGCCGGTGTGGCCTCGGGTGGGTTCTTCAGTGAACTGTCCTTGGAGGATTGGGACTGGCAGATCGCAATCAACCTGATGGGCGTGGTCAAGGGTTGCAAGGCGTTCTTGCCGTTGCTGGAAAAAAGCCACGGCAAGATCATCAACATCGCCTCCATGGCCGCCCTGATGCAAGGCCCGGCCATGAGCAACTACAACGTGGCCAAGGCTGGTGTGGTGGCGCTGTCGGAAAGCCTGTTGATCGAGCTGGCACAGCAGGAAATCGGTGTGCATGTGGTGTGCCCGTCGTTTTTCCAGACCAACCTGCTGGACTCCTTCCGCGGCCCGACGCCGGCAATGAAAGCCCAGGTTGGCAAGCTGCTGGAAAGCTCGCCGATCAGCGCTGCCGAGATTGCCGATTACATCTATGAACAGGTCGCCCAGGGCCAGTTCATGATCCTGCCCCACGAGCAAGGGCGCATGGCCTGGGCCATCAAGCAGAAGAATCCGCAATTGCTGTACGACGAAATGACCGTCATGGCCGACAAGATGCGCGCCAAGGCTCGACAGAACCCGAGTTGACCTGAGTGTCCGGCGTCCTCAGGATGGCCGCATTCGGCCCTCCTGATGGACGCTCACATGCTCAACTATTTTTGGTTCTTTCTCGCCGCGCTGTTTGAAATCGCCGGCTGTTACGCGTTCTGGATGTGGCTACGCCAGGGCAAGAGCGCCTGGTGGATTGTGCCGGCCCTGTTGAGTCTTACGCTGTTCGCCCTGTTGCTGACCCGCATCGAAGCGACCTACGCCGGTCGTGCCTACGCCGCTTATGGCGGTATCTATATCATCGCCTCGATCGGCTGGCTGGCCGTGGTGGAGCGAGCGCGGCCGCTGACTTCCGACTGGGTGGGGGTGGCGCTCTGCGTGTTGGGGGCGAGTGTGATTCTGTTCGGTCCGCGGATTTCCGCCTCTTGAATAAGTCCGCTAGCTGACAGGGTTTTGCAGGACGTTTCCTTCAGTTGCCAGAGTGTTGCTTGTAGGGCGTTACTGAATTCTTGAAGGTGTCTTGAGAACCTCAGGCGGGGCGGGCATGGTCAAGTTCCAGATATTCTTAAGGACAAGAACCATGCTCGTACTTAGCCGCGCTGTGGGTGAACTGATTTCCATCGGTGATGATATTTCCGTCCGAGTGCTCTCGGTCAACGGCACCACTGTTCGTTTTGGCGTGGAAGCGCCACGGCACATCGACGTTCATCGCTCCGAGATATACGAAAAGATTCAGAAAAAAAGGGCCCTGGCCAGTCGCAAGGTCTGCTCAGTCGAATAGATGCTTGGGCACGTCGTGCTTGAGCATCAACTGGCACTGTTCGCTTTCCGGGTCGAAGACGATCATCGCCTGGCCTTTGGTCAAGGCTTGCCGGACCCGCAATACGCGGGTCTCCAGCGGCGTGTCATCGCCATTGTCGGTGCCGTCGCGGGTCACGAAATCTTCGATCAGGCGAGTGAGCGTGTCGACTTCGAGTTGGTCGTAAGGGATCAGCATGGGGTACCTCGGCTAGACAATGTCGCGATGCTACGACCAAAGGGCTTTTGCGGCTAGCCTGGCTTGGGGATTGCGGTGTCTGCTGCGGCGCTATCGCGAGCAGGCTCGCTCCCACAGTGGGCCTGCGTCGGGCACGAACTTTATGCTCAACGAAGGTCTCCTTGTGGGAGCGAGCCTGCTCGCGATGGCGTCATGACGGGCACTGAGATTCTGGAACTGTGCTCAGTTATCCGACCGCTGCCCAATCAAACTATCCACCGACGGCACCCGGGTATCGCTTTCCATCTGCGCATCGTGTTCGAGTTGATGGCTGAAGCGGTCCAGCGAACCCTGGGCCGGTTGGGCGTCGCTGGCGAATACCGGTGGGCTGAGGATGTAGGCGCCCAGCAGACGGCTCAGGGCGGCCAGGCTGTCGATGTGGGTGCGTTCGTAGCCATGGGTGGCGTCGCAGCCGAAGGCCAGCAGGGCGGTGCGGATATCGTGGCCGGCGGTGACGGCGGAATGGGCATCGCTGAAGTAATAACGGAACAGGTCGCGGCGCGCCGGCAGTTCGTTTTCCCTGGCCAGCTTCAGCAAGTGCCGTGACAGGTGATAGTCATAGGGTCCCCCGGAATCCTGCATCGCCACGCTCACTGCGTGTTCGCTCGAGTGCTGGCCCGGTGCGACCGGCGCGATGTCGATGCCGACGAACTCGCTGACATCCCAAGGCAGTGCAGCCGCCGCGCCGCTGCCGGTTTCTTCGGTAATCGTAAACAGCGGGTGGCAGTCGATCAGCAGTTCTTCGCCACTGTCGACAATCGCCTTGAGCGCCGCCAGCAGCGCCGCGACCCCGGCTTTATCGTCCAGGTGCCGAGCACTGATATGGCCACTCTCGGTGAACTCCGGCAAAGGATCGAACGCCACATAGTCGCCAATGCCCACCCCCAGTGTTTCGCAATCGGCGCGGGTGGTGCAGTAGGCGTCCAGGCGCAGTTCGACGTGATCCCAACTGATGGGCATTTCGTCCACGGCGGTGTTGAATGCATGCCCGGACGCCATCAGCGGCAGTACGCTGCCTCGGATCACCCCCGTGTCCGTAAACAGGCTGACGCGACTGCCCTCGGCAAAGCGGCTGGACCAGCAACCCACCGGAGCCAGGGTCAGGCGCCCGTTGTCCTTGATGGCGCGCACCGAGGCGCCGATGGTGTCCAGGTGAGCCGACACGGCCCGATCGGGGCTGCTCTTGCGGCCCTTGAGGGTGGCGCGGATCGTGCCGCGCCGGGTCATTTCAAACTCGATACCCAACTCTTCGAGCCGCTCAGCGACATAGCGCACGATGGTGTCGGTGAAGCCGGTGGGGCTGGGAATGGCGAGCATTTCCAGCAGGACCTTTTGCAGGTATTCGAGATCCGGTTCGGGAATTTTGCTGATCATGGAAACTCCTGATGAGTTGAGCGCATCGATGGTTTCGATGAGGAAGGGAATGTGTCTGACCTATGAAAGGTTGGTGTCCTTCAAGCCGCCATCGCGAACAGGTTCGCTCCCACAAGGTTTCTGCGGCGGTGCATACCACCGGGTGGGAGCGAGCCTGCTCGCGATGAGGCCCGCCCAGGCACTACACCTCTATTGGGCCACCGCCTGACTATGGGGAAACAATAAATCCACAAAGCGTTCGGCAGTGGGTTGCGGTTCGTGGTTGGCCAGGCCGGCGCGTTCGTTGGCTTCGATGAACACGTATTCGGGCTGATCGGCCGCCGGCACTAACAGGTCGAGGCCAACCATGGGAATATCCAGGGCCCGCGCGGCGCGTACCGCAGCTTCGCTCAGGGTCGGATGGAGGATGCCCGTGACATCTTCCAGCACCCCGCCGGTATGAAGGTTCGCCGTACGCCGTACGAACAGGTGTTTGCCAGCGGGCAGCACACTGTCGTAGTCATAACCTGCCGCGCTCAATGTGCGTTGGGTCTCGGCGTCCATGGGAATCTTGCTTTCACCCCCCGTGGCCGCTTGTCGGCGGCGGCTTTGGGCTTCGATCAGCGCGCCGATGGTGTGCCGACCGTCGCCGATCACCTCCGCCGGCCGCCGGATCGCCGCTGCCACCACTTCAAAGCCAATCACCAGGACGCGCAGGTCCAGGCCTTCGTGGAAGCTTTCCAGCAGCACCCGGCTGTCAAACTGGCGGGCCGTTTCAATCGCGCTCTGCACCTCTTCAATCGTGCGCAGATCCACCGCCACACCCTGGCCCTGTTCACCGTCCAGAGGCTTGACCACTACCCGTTCGTGCTCATCGAGAAAGGCCAGGTTGTCATCGGCGTTGCCAGCCAACTGTTGGGCCGGCAAGTTCAAGCCGGCGTTTTTCAGCACCTTGTGGGTCAGGCTTTTGTTCTGGCACAGGGTCATGCTGATGGCGCTGGTCAGGTCGCTGAGGGATTCACGGCACCTGATCCGGCGGCTGCCGTGGACCAGGGTAAACAATCCACCTTCGGCGTCGTCCACCTGGACTTCGATGCCCCGGCGGTGAGCCTCTTCGACAATGATGCGCGCATAAGGATTGAACTGCGCCTCGGGGCCCGGCCCCAGGAACAACGGCTGATTGATGCAGTTCTTGCGTTTGATGGCGAACGTCGAAAGATTGCGGAACCCGAGCTTGGCGTAGAGACTTTTCGCCAGGCGATTGTCGTGCAGCACCGAAAGGTCCAGGTAACTCAGGCCCCGGCTCATGAAGTGCTCGATGAGGTGGCGCACCAGGACCTCACCGACACCGGGCCGCGAACACTGCGGATCCACGGCCAGGCACCAGAGGCTGCTGCCGTTTTCCGGGTCGTTGAAGGCTTTCTGGTGATTCAGGCCCATGACGCTGCCGATCACCGCGCCGGTGTCATCATCTTCGGCCAGCCAGTAGACCGGCCCGCCTTCATGGCGCGGTGTGAGTCGTTGCGGATCGATGGGCAACATGCCCCGGGCCTGATACAGCAGGTTGATCGCCTGCCAGTCGGCGTCGCTCTGGGCCCGGCGTATCCGGAAACCGCGAAATACCCGGGTGGCCTGGCGATAGTCGCTGAACCACAGGCGCAAGGTGTCGGATGGGTCGAGAAACAGCTGCGCCGGCTCCAGCCCGAGTATTTGCTGGGGGGCGGCGACGTACAAGGCAATGTCGCGCTCACCCGATTGCTCATTGAGCAGCTCTTGCGCCAGGCTTGCCGGGTCCGGGAAGGTGTGGCCGATCAGCAATCGGCCCCAGCCGCAGTGCACCGCGATCGGGTCGGCGCCCAGTTCGCTGCCGTCTTCGGCCAGTCGCGCCTGCAGGCGTTCGTAGGAGGGCGCCTGGCCCCGCAGCAGGCGTTGATTGTGGGGTTTCATCGATCAGATTCCTTGCTCGCTGAGCCACAGGTTCAGCGCCGCCAATTGCCACAGCCTTGAGCCACGCAACGGGGTGAGCTGGCCGTTGGGGTCGGTCAGCAGTCGATCAAGCATCGCCGGGTTGAACAGGCCGCGATCCTGGCTCGGATCCAGCAGCAGTTCGCGGACCCAGGCCAAAGTGTTGCCTTCCAGATGCTTGAGACCGGGTACAGGGAAATAGCCTTTTTTACGGTCGATGACCTCGCCAGGGATCACCCGTCGAGCGGCTTCCTTCAGGACCTGTTTGCCGCCGTCGGGCAGCTTGAATTTCGCCGGGACCCGTGCCGAGAGTTCCACCAGTCGGTAATCCAGGAATGGCGTGCGCGCTTCCAGGCCCCAGGCCATGGTCATGTTGTCGACGCGCTTGACCGGGTCGTCCACCAACATCACCGTGCTGTCCAGACGCAGGGCCTTGTCCACCGCTGCGTCGGCGCCCGGTTGGGCGAAGTGTTCCTTGACGAAATCACCGGCCGCGTCATTGGCCGTCAGCCATTTGGGCTGCACGGTAGCGGCATATTCTTCGTAGCTGCGATCAAAGAATGCGGCGCGATAGGCCGCGTATGGGTCACTGGCGCCGTCCACTTGTGGATACCAGTGGTAACCGGCGAACAGTTCATCGGCGCCCTGGCCGCTTTGCACCACTTTGCAATGCTTGGACACTTCCCGCGACAGCAGGTAGAAGGCGATGCAGTCGTGACTGACCATCGGCTCGCTCATGGCCCGAAACGCCGCCGGCAGTTGCTCGATGATTTCTTTTTCGTCGATGCGTAACTGGTGGTGATGAGTGCCGTAGTGCTTGGCGATCAGGTCCGAATACTGGAACTCGTCACCGCGCTCGCCACCGGCATCCTGGAAGCCGATGGAGAATGTGGAAAGGTTTTCCACACCGACCTCCCGCAGCAGGCCCACCAGCATGCTGGAGTCCACGCCGCCGGAAAGCAGCACGCCGACATCCACGGCGGCACGCTGACGAATGGCGACCGCTTCACGGGTGCTGTCGAGCACGCGGTCGATCCAGTCTTGCAGATTCAGGTGCTGTTCGTCGGCCCGTGGACCGTAGGGCAGGGTCCACCAGGTTTTCTGCTCGGTGGAGCCGTCGGCTTCGACCCGCATCCAGGAAGCAGGCGGCAGCTTTTCAACGCCGGCCAGCAGGGTGCGAGGCGCCGGGACCACGGCATGAAAGTTCAGGTAATGGTTCAGCGCCACCGGGTCGAGCATCGGGCTGATGTCGCCACCCTTGAGCAGCGCCGGCAACGCCGAGGCAAAGCGCAGGCGCTGGCCGGTGCGCGACAGGTACAGCGGTTTGACACCGAGGCGGTCGCGGGCGATGAACAGCCGCTTGGCGTCGCGTTCCCAGATGGCGAAGGCGAACATGCCGTTGAGCTTGGGCAACAGTGCTTCGCCCCAGGCGTGGTAGCCCTTGAGCAGCACTTCGGTGTCGCCACCGGAATAGAAGGCGTAGCCCAGGCCTTCCAGCTCGGCGCGCAATTCAGGGTAGTTGTAGATCGCGCCGTTGAAGGCCAGGGACAAGCCCAGCTGATTGTCGATCATCGGCTGGGCCGAACCGTCGGACAAGTCCATGATTTTCAGGCGCCGATGGCCCAGGGCAATGGGGCCCTGACTGTGGAAACCCCACGCGTCGGGGCCGCGAGGAGCCAGGTGATGGGTGATTCGCTCTACGGCCGCAAGGTCCGCAGGTTGTTGATCGAAACGTAACTCTCCAGCTAATCCGCACATAAGTCCTTACCGGTTTTTCCGTTGGGGAGGGTCAAACACCATACGCCAAAATGGCGGGTACTTTGAAACTGACCGGTGGGATTGGTGTGAGTTTTAGATCAATGCGTTATAAGCAGCTGAAGTAGGGACGCTCGGGCGACTGAAAAACCACGGCAAAACATCAGCCTGTGGGAGCGAGCCTGCTCGCGATCGCGGTGTGCCAGTCACTTGGATGCCAGATGATCTGGCGCAATCGCGAGCAGGCTCGCTCCCACAGGTTTTTGTGGCATACCGGCAATCTGCATTAGGCCTTGCCCCGAACCAGCGCCCGCAACGCAAACCGGTTCGGATGGCAGGCCTCGGCCACGCTTCGGGGCAGGGGCAAAGGTTCGTTGTCCAGCCAGGCGGCAATCAACTCGCCCGACAATGGCGCGGTGATCAGGCCCCGGGAGCCGTGGCCGCTGTTGATGTACAAGCCATCGAGCCAGGGGCATGGGCAGTCCGGCACTTGGCGGGCGTCCTTGCTCAGCGCCGAGTATGCCTGGGTGAAGGCCTGACTCTCGGCCAAGGGGCCGACAATCGGCAGATAGTCCGGACTGGTGCAACGGAACGCCGCGCGGCCCTGGAGGTGTGCCGGGTCCAGGGTGCTGGCGTCCAGGCGTTCCACCAGATCAGCGGAGATTTGCTCCAGCATCTGCAGGTTGCCGGCGTGCTCGGCGGCGGTAGGGGTCAGGTCGTCGTTCTTGAAATCGAAACTGGCCCCCAGGGTGTGCTCGCCCAACCGTGCCGGAGCCACGTAGCCTTCGGCGCAGACCACCGTGCGCAGTGCCTGGCTGTGGGCGGTTTGCGACAGGCGGGTGATTTGCCCGCGAATGCGCTTGAGGGGCAAGTCGGCGGCCGCATCGAAGCGTTTGATCTCGGCGGCGCTGGCGAGGACCACTACCGGCGCGCTGGCCAGGCAACGTTCACCGTCCCAGGCCTGCCACTGACCGTCGATGCGGCGCAGCTCGAGGACTTCATGGTGGTTTTGCACCTCAATCTTGGGGGCGGATGCCTGCCAGCGGCACAGCGCGGGCGGATGCACCCAACCGCCTTGCGGGTAAAACAGACCGCCACAGGCCAGGCCGATACCGGACTGCGCCTCGGCCTGGGACTGATCCAGGACGTGCAGCAAATCTTCGGCAAAGGCCTCGGACAATTGCGCCTGGCGCTCGGCTTCCTTGGCGCTGAAGGCCAGTTGCAAGACACCGCAGCCGTCCCAGTCCACACCTCGCTGCAGATGTTCGAGCAGGCGCCGGGTGTAACCGAAACCGCTGAGGATCATCTGCGACAGCGCCGTACCATGGGCCGAAAGCTTGAGATACAACACGCCCTGCGGGTTGCCGGACGCTTCTTCGGCCAACCCGGCATGCCGTTCCAGCAGTGTCACCTGCCAGCCACGGGCCGCAAGGCTGGACGCGCTGGCGCAACCGGCCAGGCCGCCGCCGATCACCAGGGCTCGACGCTCGCCGCTGTGCGCCGTGGGGCGGGCGTACCAGGGTTTTACCGGGGGCGGTGCGGGTGTCAGTTGCGGCCAGCCGAGAAACACCCCGCGAAGGATTTCCCATTTATGGCCGATGCCCGGCGTACGCTTCATCTTGAAGCCGGCCGCGTTCAACAACCGTCGCACCCAGCCGGTGCTGGTAAAGGTGCTGAGGGTCGCGCCGGGGGCAGCCAAGCGCGCCAGTTCGGCAAACAGCTCGGCGGTCCACATCTCGGGATTTTTCGCCGGCGCGAAACCGTCCAGGAACCAGGCGTCGATTTGCGCATCCAGCTGTGGCAATTGTTCCAGGGCGTCGCCGATCAACAAGGTCAGGGTCACCCGGCCACCTGCCAGCGTCAGGCGCTGGAAGCCCTGATGGATGGCGACGTACTGCGCAAGCAATTGATCCGCCTGAAGCTTGAGTTGCGGCCACAAATCCAGTGCCCGGCGCAGGTCGGGGGGGCTCAAGGGGAATTTCTCGACACTGACAAAATGCAGCCGCGCCCCGGCCGGTGCGCACTGCTCGAACAACTGCCAGGCGCAGAGAAAATTCAGCCCGGTGCCAAACCCGGTCTCGCCGATCACCAGCCGCCCGTCGTCCGGCAGCGCGGCAAAACGCTCGGTCAGGTTGTTCTGTTCAAGGAACACATAGCGGGTTTCTTCCAGGCCCGACTGATCGGAAAAATACACATCGTCGAACACCCGCGAGCGCGGGCGACCCTGATCGTCCCAGTCGAGTTGGGCGTGGTGCTGTACGGGTGTCATGGCAGGCTCGGTCAAAACTGGGAGGCCATTCTAGCCGATCGGTATGGGCTTGCTTGACCCATCGCAATACAGCGTTCGTCTGGATGGAATCTGCTGCACCGGCCCGCGTCCAATCCGCTAGTCTTGCCCCATTCCCTGGAAGGAGCTGTCCATGTTCGAATCCGCTGAAATCGGTCACGCCGTCGATAAAGACACCTATGACGCCGAAGTGCCGGCACTGCGTGAAGCGTTGCTCGAAGCCCAGTACGAGCTACACCAGCAGAGCCGTTTTCCGGTCATCGTGCTGATCAACGGCATCGAAGGCGCCGGCAAGGGCGAAACGGTGAAATTGCTCAATGAGTGGATGGACCCGCGGCTGATCGAAGTGCGTACCTTCGATCAGCAGACCGACGAAGAGCTGGCGCGGCCACCGGCCTGGCGATATTGGCGGATGCTGCCGGCCAAGGGACGCATGGGGATTTTCTTTGGCAACTGGTACAGCCAGATGCTGCAGGGGCGCGTTCATGGCCAGATCAAGGATCCACGGCTCGACCAGGCCATCAATGGCGCTGAACGGTTGGAGAAAATGCTCTGCGATGAAGGCGCACTGATCTTCAAGTTCTGGTTTCACCTGTCCAAGAAACAGATGAAAGCCCGGCTCAAGGGGCTCAAGGACGACCCGCTGCACAGCTGGCGCATCAGCCCGCTGGACTGGCAGCAGTCCCAGACCTACGACAAGTTCGTCAAATACGGTGAGCGGGTCCTGCGCCGCACCAGTCGAGACTACGCCCCGTGGCATGTGATCGAAGGCATGGACAGTTATTATCGAAGCCTTACGGTCGGACGGATCCTGCTTGACGGGATGCGCCAGGCCTTGCACCGCTCGAGGATCAAAGCGGAAAAGGTCAATGTGGCGCCACTGCCGCCGCTGGACGACCAGGTCACGCTGCTGGACAGCCTGGACATGACCCTGCGTCTGGACAAGGCCGATTACGAAGAACAACTGATCGCCGAGCAGGCGCGTTTTTCCGGCCTGTTGCGCGATAAACGCATGCGCCGCCATGCCCTGGTGGCGGTGTTCGAGGGCAATGATGCGGCGGGCAAGGGTGGGGCGATCCGGCGGGTCGCGGCAGCGCTCGACCCGCGCCAGTACAGCATCGTACCGATTGCCGCACCCACCGAGGAAGAGCGCGCCCATCCCTACATGTGGCGGTTCTGGCGGCATATCCCGGCGCGGGGCAAGTTCACCGTGTTCGATCGCTCCTGGTACGGCCGGGTGCTGGTGGAGCGGGTCGAAGGTTTTTGCAGCAAGGCCGACTGGCTGCGGGCCTACGGCGAGATCAACGATTTCGAGGAGCAGATTGCCGACGCCGGAGTCGTGGTCGTCAAGTTCTGGCTGGCCATCGACAAGGAGACTCAACTGGAGCGCTTCCAGGAACGCGAGGAAATTCCTTTCAAACGTTTCAAGATCACCGAGGACGACTGGCGCAACCGTGACAAATGGGATGCCTACCGGGCGGCGGTGTGCGACATGGTCGACCGCACCAGCACCGAGATTTCTCCCTGGACCCTGGTGGAGGCCAACGACAAGCGCTGGGCGCGGGTCAAGGTGTTGCGCACGCTTAATGAAGCGCTGGAGGAGGCCTTCGAGCGCTCAGCAAAGCAGGCTCGCAAGGCGAGCAAGGGCAAATAGTGGGCGATGGGAACGCATACGCGGGGTGAATGATCGTCGCGGTCGGTTATGCAGTGGATCTATGCTCAATTGACTCCTAACCGACAATAACAATTGAGGTACAGCCATGCGTGAAGTGGTGATCGTCGACAGCGTGCGGACCGGCCTGGCCAAGTCTTTTCGCGGCAAGTTCAACATGACCCGTCCGGACGACATGGCGGCCCATTGTGTCGATGCATTGTTGGCGCGCAACGGGATCGATCCGGCCAGCGTCGAGGACTGCATCGTCGGCGCCGGTTCGAACGAGGGCGCCCAGGGCTATAACATCGGTCGGAACGTGGCGGTGCTCTCGCAATTGGGCATCGGCACCGCCGGCATGACCCTCAACCGCTTCTGCTCCTCGGGCCTGCAAGCCATCGCCATCGCCGCCAACCAGATCGCCTCCGGTTGCAGCGAGATCATTGTTGCCGGTGGCGTGGAATCCATCAGCCTGACAATGAAAAGCGTCAATACCGATCACCTGATCAACCCGCTGCTCAAGGAGCAAGTGCCGGGGATTTATTTCCCCATGGGCCAGACCGCCGAGATCGTCGCCCGCCGTTATCAGGTCAGCCGTGAAGAACAGGACCGCTACGCTTTGCAGAGCCAGCAGCGCACTGCCCAGGCCCAGGCGGCCGGGCTGTTCGACGACGAGATCGTGCCGATGGCGGTCAAGTACAAGGTCGAGGACAAGAACACCGGTGCGGTGCAGATTCTCGACGGCGTGGTTGATCGCGACGATTGCAACCGCCCCGACACCACCTATGAAAGTCTGGCGGGCTTGAAGCCGGTGTTCGCCGAAGACGGCTCGGTGACAGCAGGCAACTCGTCACAGTTGTCCGACGGGGCTTCGATGACCCTGGTGATGAGTCTGGAAAAAGCTCTGGCCCTGGGGCTCACGCCCAAGGCGTTTTTCCGTGGCTTTACCGTGGCCGGTTGCGCGCCGGACGAAATGGGCATCGGTCCGGTGTTTTCGGTGCCCAAACTGCTCAAGGCCAAGGGCTTGCATATCGATGATATCGACTTGTGGGAACTCAACGAAGCCTTCGCATCCCAGTGTCTCTACAGTCGTAACCGGCTGGAAATCGATAACGAGAAGTACAACGTCAACGGCGGTTCGATTTCCATTGGCCACCCGTTCGGCATGACCGGTTCGCGCCAGGTCGGCCATCTGGTGCGCGAGCTGCAACGGCGCAGCCTGCGCTACGGCATCGTGACCATGTGCGTGGGCGGCGGGATGGGGGCGACGGGGTTGTTTGAGGCGGTGAGATAACCGGGCGCTGACAGTTAGCGAGATGATTACTTGTGGCGAGGGGATTTATCCCCGCTGGGTTGCGCAGCAACCCTAAAATCTACAACCGAGGTATATCAGGCTGACAGAGTGGTTTGCTTTGGGGCTGCTTTGCAGCCCAGCGGGGATAAATCCCCTCGCCACAAGGGGGGGCTGCGTCAGCTGCGCTAGCTGGCAACCTGGGTCAGTTGCTGCATCCGCGCGATATACGCTTTTATCTCCCGTTCTGCCGCCTCGCGGCTGGCGAACGGGCCTTCCTGCGTGCCTTCTCGGGTATTGAAATAAAACTCGCCGTTTACCCGGCAGATCCGGTCGCTGCGAAAAATCGTCGTAGGGGCGGGATCCTGGGCGCGTTTGCCAAACATGGCGGTCTCCAAAGGCAGCGGGGCAATGTCATTTGAGCTTATGCGCAGTCCTTGATTTGCGCCTGGCCAGGCGATCGACGGCAACGACCCGTACAGTCCCATGGACGTCCACGGCCTAACTGTCCCTGTGTCCTGAAGCGATCCGCGCCTAGAATGGGGGCTCTTTGTCTTGAGCTGCGAGGATTGCATGCACATATCGTCCGGTCGCTGGGTCTACGGCCTGTTCCTTGCCCTGCTGACCGCCCTGCTGTGGGGCATCCTGCCGATCAAGCTCAAGCAAGTGCTGCAGGTGATGGATCCGGTCACCGTGACCTGGTTTCGCTTGCTGGTGTCCGGTGGCTTGCTGTTCATCTACCTGACGGCCACTGGCCGTTTGCCCAGTCGCAAGGTGTTGGGCCCCCGGGGTGGCTGGCTGGTGGCGATGGCGGTGTTGGGGCTGGTCGGCAACTACGTGCTGTACCTGATGGGCCTCAATCGCTTGAGCCCCGGCACCGCGCAACTGGTGGTGCAGATGGGGCCGATCATGTTGCTGGTGGCCAGCCTGTTTGTGTTCAAGGAGCGTTTCAGCGTGGGACAGGGCATCGGCCTGCTGGTGTTGTTGATCGGCTTCACGCTGTTTTTCAACCAGCGCCTCGGCGAGCTGCTGACGTCCCTGAGCGACTACACCGCCGGGGTCTTGATGGTGTTGCTGGCGTCGACGGTCTGGACCTTCTATGCCCTGGGCCAGAAGCAACTGCTGACGGTGTGGAATTCGTTGCAGGTGATGATGGTGATCTACCTGTTCTGCGCGCTGCTGCTCACGCCCTGGGTACATCCGCTGGAGGCGCTGCAACTGAGTCCGCTGCAAGGTTGGCTACTGCTTGCTTGCTGCCTCAATACCCTGATTGCCTACGGCGCCTTTGCCGAGGCCCTGGCTCACTGGGAAGCGTCGCGGGTCAGCGCAACCCTGGCGATCACGCCGTTGGTGACCTTCGCCGCGGTGGCGTTGGCAGCTTGGTGGTGGCCTGACTACGTGCATGCCGAGCAGATCAATCTGTTGGGGTATGGCGGGGCGGTGCTGGTGGTGTTGGGATCGGCATTGGTTGCCCTGGGGCCGTCGCTGATTGCCGGGCTCAGGGCCCGGCGTGAGCGACTGGCTGTCGGGCGATAGACCGCGACTGCAGGAAGAACCGCTTTTTTGTGGGAGCGAGCCTGCGCGCGATAGCGGTCTGGTCGTCGATAATGATGTCGAGCCGACCGGCCTCATCGCGAGCAGGCTCGCTCCCACAGGTGGGTTGTGTTGAGCGCACGCTTTGCGTCCAACCAAGCACACATCTCAACCCTGGCTTCCGGCCTCCAGCATATTCTCCGGCCGCACCCAGGCATCGAACTCTTCGTCGGTCAGATACCCCAACTGCAAGGCCGCTTCGCGCAGGGTCAGCCCTTCGCCGTAGGCTTTCTTGGCGATTTCGGCGGATTTGTCATAGCCGATGTGTGTGTTCAGGGCGGTGACCAGCATCAAGCCACGTTCCAGATGCGCCGCCATCTGCTCGGCATCCGGTTCGAGCCCGGCGATGCAGTGCTGCTGGAAATTGCTGCAGCCATCGGCCAGCAGACGGATCGACTGCAACAGGTTGTGAATGATCACCGGCTTGAACACGTTCAATTGCAAATGACCCTGGCTGGCGGCGAAACCGATGGTCACGTCGTTGCCCATGACCTGGCAGGCCAGCATCGACAAGGCCTCGCACTGGGTCGGGTTGACCTTGCCGGGCATGATGGAGCTGCCCGGTTCATTGGCTGGCAACTTCACTTCGGCGAACCCGGCCCGTGGCCCGGAGCCCAGCAGGCGCAGGTCATTGGCAATCTTCATCAGGGTCACGGCCAGGGTTTTCAGCGCGCCGGACAACGTGGTCAGGGGCTCATGGCCGGCCAACGCCGCGAACTTGTTTGGCGCGGTGACGAAGGGCAGGCCGGACAGCGCCGCCAGTTCAGCGGCGATCGCCTCGCCGAAGCCGTGGGGCGAGTTGAGTCCGGTGCCCACTGCCGTGCCGCCCTGGGCAAGTTCGCAAACCGCCGGCAGTGCCGCACGGATCGCCCGTTCGGCGTAATCGAGTTGAGCGATGAAGGCTGACAGTTCTTGGCCGAAGGTGATCGGCGTGGCGTCCATCATGTGGGTGCGGCCGGTCTTGACCAGTTTCATGTGGCGCGCCGCCAGTTCCGCCAGTGCGCCGGACAACTCGGCGATCGCCGGCAGCAATTGCTGATGGACCGCCTGGATGGCGGCGATGTGCATGGCGGTGGGGAAGCAGTCGTTGGAGCTCTGGGAGCGGTTGACGTGATCGTTCGGGTGCACCGGGCTCTTGCCGCCGCGGGGATTGCCCGCCAGCTCGTTGGCGCGCCCGGCGATCACTTCGTTGACGTTCATGTTGCTTTGGGTTCCGCTGCCGGTCTGCCAGACCACCAGGGGGAATTGGTCGTCATGCTGGCCAGCCAGGACTTCGTCGGCGGCCTGTTCGATCAGGCGCGCGATGTCGGCAGGCAAGTCGCCATTGCGGTCATTGACCCGCGCGGCGGCTTTCTTGATCAGCGCCAGGGCGTGCAGCACCGACAGCGGCATGCGTTCGTTGCCAATGGCAAAGTTGATCATGGAGCGCTGCGTCTGGGCGCCCCAGTAGGCTTCATCCGGGACTTCAACCTGGCCAAGGCTGTCGGTTTCGATACGGCTCATCGGGTCAAACTCCTGTAGGTCTGAATGCGCAGTTTAGGCCCTGAAGGGCGACACGGGTTCCCTCAATCATTTTTCGATCGTTTCGGCCCGTCAATCGGACGCGCAGAGCAATGGGGTTGAGGGCCGGCGTTTATTAGGCGCAGAATGATCGCCCTTGGGGTTTTACCTCGCCTGTAGAAAAGGAAACTCGATGACCCGTCTTCGTGCCATCTGTACCGCAGTTGCTCTGGTGTGTGCCAGCAGTCCTGTTTTTGCCGATACCGCCAGCCACAACGCCAGTGCCGAAGAGTTCCTGACCCTGGCGCACGCCGACAAACTGGGTACCCCGGTGTACATGCAAGTGCAGCAGATGTTTGCCCAGCGCTTTGAGCAGACCAAGGCTCCCGAGTCGAAAAAAGCTACCCTCGAAACCTACCAGGCCAAGGCCAACGCCGCACTGGACCAGGCCATCGGCTGGAAGAAGCTCAAGCCGGACATGGTCAAGCTTTACACCTCCAACTTCAGCGAGCCGGAACTCAAGGAACTGGTGTCCTTCTACCGTTCGCCCCTGGGCAAGAAAGTCCTGGAAAAAATGCCCCAGCTGACCCAGCAATCGGCCCAGTTGACCCAGGCCAAGCTGGAAAGCGCGGTGCCGGTGGTCAACAAGCTGCTGGCGGACATGACCGCCGAGCTTGAGCCCAAAGCCGCCCCTGCCAAGAAAAAGCCGTAAGCGGAGCCCGGTATGAGCATGCAACAACGCATCGAATCGACGCTCGGGCTGTTGCAGCCCGAGCACCTGCAAGTGCTGGATGAAAGCCACATGCACAGCCGTGGGTTACAGACCCACTTCAAGGCCGTGGTGGTCAGCCACCAGTTCGAGGGGCTCAATCGCGTCAAGCGTCATCAGAAGGTCTACGGCACGCTGGGCGAGCTGATGGGTGAGTTCCATGCGTTGGCGCTGCACACCTATACCCCCGAGGAATGGGCGCAGATCGATACAGCCCCGGCTTCGCCGACTTGTGCCGGTGGCAGCAAGCACTGATCTGCAGAGAATGACTGCTGTTGTGGCTGTTGTCGCTGCACTCCTGCAACCCCTCTGTTTTTTGTTAGAATCCGCAACGCGCCTCACGGGGCGCGTTTTTTTTCGCATCCGGTTCACCCTTTGCGAGGGTAGCCACCTGGAGAAATACCCATGACACCATCCATTGTCGTGGCGGCACTGTATAAGTTCGTCACCCTTGAAGATTACGTCGAGCTGCGTGAGCCATTGCTCAAGGCCATGCTCGACAACGGCATCAAAGGCACGCTGCTGATCGCCGAAGAAGGCATCAACGGCACCGTTTCCGGCACTCGCGAAGGCATCGACGGATTGCTGGCCTGGCTCAAGAACGACCCGCGCATGATCGACATCGACCACAAGGAGTCGTACTGCGATGAGCAGCCGTTCTATCGCACCAAGGTCAAGCTCAAGAAGGAAATCGTCACCCTCGGCGTCGAAGGCGTGGATCCCAACAAACAGGTTGGCACTTATGTCGAACCGCAGGACTGGAACGCACTGATCAGCGATCCGGAAGTCTTGCTGATCGACACGCGCAACGACTACGAAGTGTCCATCGGCACCTTTGAAGGCGCGATCGACCCCAAGACCACCAGCTTTCGCGAGTTCCCCGAGTACATCAAAGCCAACTTCGACCCGGCCAGGCACAAGAAAGTCGCGATGTTCTGCACCGGTGGCATTCGCTGCGAAAAAGCTTCCAGCTACATGCTCGGCCAGGGTTTCGACGAGGTCTATCACCTCAAGGGCGGCATCCTGAAGTACCTTGAAGAGGTGCCTCAGGAAGAAACCAAATGGCGCGGCGACTGCTTCGTGTTCGATAACCGCGTGACCGTTCGCCATGACCTTAGCGAAGGCGACTACGATCAGTGTCATGCCTGTCGTACACCGGTGAGCGTAGAAGACCGTGCTTCGGAGCACTACGTGCCAGGCATCAGTTGCCCGCATTGCTGGGACAAGCTGAGCGAGAAGACCCGGCGCAGCGCCATCGACCGGCAAAAGCAGATCGAACTGGCCAAGGCCCGCAACATGCCGCATCCGATCGGCTACAACTATAAGCAATCACCTTCCGAGGCTTGAACCATGGCGCCACGCCTGCTCTATGTGATGGACCCGATGTGTTCCTGGTGCTGGGGTTTTGCGCCGGTTGCCGAGGCACTGGTCGAGCAGGCGCAGGCCGCCGGGGTAGAACTGCACCTGGTGGTGGGCGGTTTGCGCACCGGCAGCGGTTCGGCCCTGGAGCCGACCACCCGACGCTACATCCTCGAGCATTGGCAGGCCGTCACCCAGGCCACCGGCCAGACGTTCAAGCTTGAAGGGGCGCTGCCGGACGGTTTTGTCTATGACACCGAACCGGCCTGCCGGGCACTGGTGACGGCCCGTGGCCTGGCGCCGGACCTGGCCTGGAAGCTGTTGAAGCTGATCCAGCAGGCGTTTTATGTCGAGGGTCGTGATGTGACCCACGCCAGCGTCCTGGTGGAACTGGCCGAACAGGCTGGACTGCCACGCATCGAGTTCGCCGCAGCCTTTGACCGCGCCGAGCAACATGCGGCCACTGCCGCGGATTTCACGTGGGTGCAGGATCTTGGCATCGCGGGTTTTCCTACGCTGCTGGCCGAGCGTGACGGTCAATTGGCCTTGCTTACCAACGGCTACCAGCCCCTGAACCAGTTGTCTCCGCTGTTGGGCCGCTGGCTGGAGCGCGCGGCCTGTGCCTGACCGGGCGGATGACGCATCCCCTGGGCAGCGCGTCGACCGCTTGAGCTGGGCAGAAATCCGCCGTCTGGCCCTTAAACACAAGAAAGCCCTGTGGATCGCCAACGGCGTGGCCGTGCTGGCGACGCTGTGCAGCGTACCGATCCCGCTGCTACTGCCGCTTTTAGTGGACGAAGTGCTGCTGGGCCAGGGCGACGCGGCATTGAAGGTCATGAACCATGCATTGCCCAGCGGCTGGCAAAGCGCGGCCGGTTATATTGGCCTGATGTTGGTGGTGACCCTGGTCCTGCGATGCGGCGCTTTGCTGTTCAACGTGCTGCAGGCGCGATTGTTCGCCAGGCTGGCCAAGGACATCGTCTATCGCATTCGCGTCCGATTGATCGAACGGCTCAAACGTATTTCCCTGGGCGAGTACGAAAGCCTGGGCAGCGGTACCGTGACCACACACCTGGTCACCGACCTGGACACCCTGGACAAATTCGTCGGCGAAACCCTCAGTCGTTTCCTAGTGGCGATGCTGACACTGGTGGGCACTGCCGGCATTCTGGTGTGGATGCACTGGCAACTGGCGCTGCTGATCCTGTTGTTCAACCCGTTGGTGATCTACGCCACGGTCCAGTTGGGCAAACGGGTCAAGCACCTCAAGAAGCTGGAGAATGACAGCACCTCGCGCTTCACCCAGGCCCTGACCGAAACCCTGGATGCCATCCAGGAGGTGCGTGCCGGTAACCGCCAGGGTTATTTCCTGGGTCGATTGGGGACACGGGCCAGGGAGGTCCGTGATTACGCAGTGAGTTCACAGTGGAAAACCGATGCCTCGAACCGCGCCAGCGGTTTGCTGTTTCAGTTTGGTATCGATATTTTCCGCGCAGCGGCGATGCTCACCGTACTGTTCTCCGACCTCTCCATCGGCCAGATGCTGGCGGTGTTCAGCTACCTGTGGTTCATGATCGGACCGGTGGAGCAACTGCTCAATCTGCAGTACGCGTTTTATGCCGCCGGGGGCGCATTGTCGCGGATCAACGAGTTGTTGGCCCGTGCCGACGAACCGCAATACACCGGCAGTGTTAACCCGTTCCAGGGGCGTGCCACCGTGGGTATCGAAGTTCAGGGGCTGAGTTTCGGCTACGGCGACGAACTGGTGCTGAACCAGATGAACCTGTCGATTGCCCCCGGTGAGAAAGTCGCGATTGTCGGGGCCAGCGGGGGTGGCAAAAGTACCTTGGTCCAGTTGCTGTTGGGGCTGTACACGCCGCTGGCCGGGACTATCCGTTTCGGCGGTTCGACTCAGCAGGAAATCGGCCTGGAAACCGTGCGCGACAATGTTGCCGTGGTCCTGCAGCATCCCGCGCTGTTCAATGACACGGTGCGGGCCAACCTGACCATGGGCCGCGAGCGCACGGACGAGGCCTGCTGGCAGGCACTGGAAATCGCCCAACTGCACCAGACGATCATAAGTTTGCCCAACGGTCTGGACAGCATCGTCGGCCGTTCCGGCGTGCGTCTGTCCGGCGGCCAGCGCCAGCGCCTGGCCATTGCCCGGATGGTACTGGCCGAGCCCAAGGTGGTGATCCTCGACGAGGCGACGTCGGCGCTGGACGCCGCCACCGAGTACAACCTGCACCAGGCGCTGGCGCGGTTCTTGAGCAACCGTACCACCTTGATCATCGCGCATCGGTTGTCGGCCGTGAAGCAGGCCGACCGGGTGCTGGTGTTCGACGGCGGACAAATCGCCGAGGATGGCGACCATCAGCAACTGATTGCTGACGGAGGTTTATACGCCAAGCTCTACGGGCATCTGCAGCAGCATTGATCGCCAGGGATCAATCGGATTCGGTTGAAGAGCTCATTTCAGTTGCTGGACGCTTACGGCGCTGTCCCCAGATGACGTTCAACGCAGCGGCTCCGCGCTCATGACCGAACTCCTTCATGACAATCGCGCAGGATTCGCAGGGAGGTAGGGTGGTGGCAAGCGTGATCGACTTGATGTCTTCAGGGTTTGGATACTTTTCGCTGATGTAGGCAATCAGTTTGCTTTCACTGTCCGCAGAGGTCACTCGACTGAGCCTGTCCGAGGTGCCCGGAGCATCCATCAGATGGGGGATAGCGAGCAATTTTCCATCGGCGCTCAGAGTGAGGGATGCCGGGTCAATCGCGTTCCTGATGCCATCAACATTGAAGTAAGTGGCCTCTTTGACGTTGACTTGCGTATAGCCACTGTGGGATTTGAACAGCGGCAGGTGCCTGGTGTAGTCCTCGATTCCGGAAACACTGACATATATTTCGTTGTTTCCGGATGCCGTGATGACGTGGGCAAAAGCTATGTTTTTTTGATTTTTGGTCGGAAGGGTTTTTTGCAGTTCCCGCATGGCGTCATTGATGGTCACCGCTCGGGTGGTTGATTGAGACGGACCGGCAATGGACGGCGATGTAAAAAGCGCGTTGAAGATGCTTGCGGTTGATTTTTGTATGGCTTCGGGCGCTTGTGTGGTGGGTTGCCACACGGCTGCCCCGTTAGGCAAATCAGAGACAATCATTCTGGTGCGACGATCAAAATAACACCGCCTCGGCGGGGTAGTAGGTACTGACTTTCAACCACTTCATATTGGAGGGTGGATGGCTCGGTGCGCCAATGGGGATCGAAATTTCATCGATCTTGTCCAGTGCCCGTTCGACCTGGTCTCTGCCGTAGATTCGCGCGGCGTTGTTGGCGTTCAACGAACCGATATAAACCCGTTGCAGCTCTTCTCCCAAAGAGCCCGGCGTCAGGTCGCTTGGGCCAAGCCTTTTCAGGCTCAGAGCAGACTCGACACTCTCAGTGGAGAGCAATCTGGTCATGTAATAATCATCCATGTTCAAGCGGCTGAATATGTACGTGAACTGCTCATCGATCGAGGGAATGATGAGCGCGCCGGTTTGATGGATATCGTCAATTTTTTCTGCCGAACCGGTTACTTTGATGCCGCCGTACAGACCGGTTTGAAATTCCAGGGTCGCCGTAATGGTTTCTCTGGGGATGGGGACTCTGCTGGAGAGACCGATCCATTGCGGTTTGCCTTTGTAGGTGTTGAGCTTGCCGTCCTTGAGTTCATAGATTTTCCCTTCGAAGGCGAGCAGGGCGCGATCGTTGGGATGCTTGGGCGTGGAGGGATAGAACGTAGCGTCACCAAACCAGGGCGCCCAGCTTAACTCAGTGCTGAATTCTCCAGCGGGTGGGCGCTCGGCAGGTTTGTCTTGCACTACATACCTGGTTTTGCACACCTCATCCGGCGCACGACGAACACGGCACGCCAGTTTCCTGAAGGGTGGACTGTCATCCGGGTGGTTGATGCGACGCAGGGTTCCGGCCTTCAAACGATAGGGCACGCCATCCACATAGAAGAGGCGGCTGCCATCGGCTTCAAGCACTTCTAGTACCCGGGCATTTTCCGGTAACTCAACGAGGGTCTCGGTGTCGGTTTGCGCCCGTGCGTTGAAGTGGGAGCGGCCCGGTGACACGTCAGCACCCAGCCCAGGGCCGTAAGGCCTGGACGATAAAGGGTCAATCAAACGGTAATCGGCGCTGCCTGTGGCTGCGGTGTTGCGCACAGGAACATCGTCAACTCCGCGCACAGTGCTCAACTGGTCATTCATTGTCAGTGGACGCCAGCGGCCCGGGTCCGTGGCTTGGGCCATGCCTTGGACGAAATCGTATTGGCCGGCGCGCCCGGACAACGTCTTGAGACTCAGATAGCCCTTTTTACTGAACCTGTACACGCTCTGGCTGCCTGCCCGTAGCAAGGACGCAATGCCGTCGAGCGGGTTCAGGGTGGCGTTGAGCAAACTACCTGTCAGCGTTGCAAAGGCAGGCAGTGCTTTGCCAATGCTCAACTTGCCCGCAGCGCTGACCAACTTCAGCGAGCCTGACGCAAACTTGCCCATGGGCCGGGCGAATGCAACAAAATCTGTGAATAGGCCAAAGGCTCCACTCACCAGGCGATCACGGTCCCCCGAAGCCAGGTCTTCGATACTGCCCCAGAAGGGCACAAACATTTTGAGGATTTCCAGGTTTTTTTCACGCCTGGCCTTTTGACGGTCGAATTCGGTTTCGCCATAACAACTGTCGTAGAGCTGTTTTTCGTCAACGAAAAGCAGCTTCTCGCAAATGTACCGGGCCAGATCCAGGGTGACTTTCGACTCCAATGTCCGCGGTAGGGTGTGGTTGGCGTCGCTATTGTTCGATTCGCCGAACGTGCCGCCCAGCGGGTCCAGGATGGCTTGGCATTCCTCGTGAGCACGGGGGGTGGTGCCTTTTACGTGGGCATCCCAATCGAACGGAAGGGTTTTATGGCGAAGAACATCCACACTCACTGCCGAGCCGCGGCTGATTCTCCACTTTTCGATTTTGCGCTCTGCGCCAATATGGTGTGGCTGAATATCCGGTCGTGGGCGGATCACCCCAGCCCGCGGGAGCAGTTCGTAGTACGAGGTTTTGCGCTGGCTCGTCGTTTCCAGGATGAAGCCATTACGCGCGCGCAGGGGCAGCGTCTTATCTTCGGATTCATTGTTTGCTTCAATGCCCGTGGTTTCTTTTCTGAGGGTGTAGACCTTTGTCACGCCGTACTCCAGGGCTTGGCGATCAGCCAGGGGTAGGGATGCGAGCAGGTGGGTGATCAACGTGCGATAGGAACTTCTGATGAAGCTGAGGTAGATGTCGAAATGGGTTTTGAACGTTTGCTCGATATCGGGGAGCTTCCTGTCCTGCTGGGCAATAGCGCTAAAGCCGGGCCCGGCAAAGTTAGTCTGTAGGGTCGTATCGTGGTCGATCTTGAACCAGACATCGGTGATGACTTTTCCATCGGGCCGGGTGACGAACCATTTATGCTCAGTGAGTTGGCCGGCTGCATACACATCCGTGAATGTGTAGGTTTGGGGGGCGAGTCTTGCGATGGGGCCGCTGAGCCGAGTCACGGGGGCGGCATACGTGCTGGCCTCCTTCACCAGCTTCCGGCCATCCGTCACGAACCGGCCGTCTGCGAAGAGCTTCGCCATTTTAAGCCGGGCGATGTTCAGCCTCTCGGGGGGGCGGCTATCCAGCCAGTTGACCGCCTGGGTCAAGCTATCGATGGTGAAGTCGAGCTTTTCTGCAGCAGTCTGTATGTCCTGCAGGGTGTAGTGCCCGTCGGCCTTATGGGCAACCAGGCCGTTTGTCACGGCCCATTCCAGCATGGGTTTCAATCGTGTGAGGGTGACCAGTTTCAGGTCATCAGCCGTGGCTTCACTGGCGTATTGGCCAGGGAAGTCGACCAGTTGCTGGAAACTCAGTCTTTGCAGCAACGTCGGGTCGATCGCGTCAGCAAGACCCACACCATGAGCAAAATTTACCCAGACGGTGGAGCTTCGGTAAGGCAGTTGCGACGGTATATCGTGAATCTGGAATTGCGGTGGGAACAAGGGTTGATAAAGACACGCGAGCAGAATGGATTCGTTCACTGACGCGGCGCGTTTTGAAGACAGCAGATGCGCTTCGAACTCGGCCCGAATCTGCCCATAGCTTTTCCCCCAGTTGGACGAACGTTGCCACGGGTAACCGGCGATACTGTCCGGGCTCTCGTTTTGCCCGTTTTCAAGCCAAAGACGAATGGCGTGGGCGAGCAGCTTGGTGCATATCCCTGCAGCCGTGTCCTCACCGGGTCTGCCGCCAAACCAGCCCAGCACTTGCAATAACCTGGTTGCCAGCTGCCGGGCGTTCGTCGATTGCAGAATAGCCTCCAGATACGCCGAAGGCTTCGCCCGGATTTGCGTCGTCGTCAATGTGTCGATATCCGAAGCGCCCAGGTAGGCCAGCAATGGGGTGTGCGGCGTAGGCAGGAATTGACGCACTGTGTCAGTGATCAGGTTCTCAGTGTGGGGGCTCAGGGCGTCGATGTTTATTCCATGTCCAAGCCCCAGCGTGTGGTGAGCGCGTTTCTCTTCCAGCGCATTCATCGTGGCGTTGCGTTGCTCGGTGTTTTGCCGATTGCATGGGGTAATACCGTAAAACCAGGTCATTCGTGCAAATGTTACTTGGCCGTCGAAACGAATTTGCCCGCCTAATAGTCGAGCAGTTTTTTCAATCTTTGCACGCAGCCCGTTCCAAGAGGGGTCGTTGTTCAGTGGAATCTGAATGGTGGTTTCTCTGTTCCTTGACAGTGTCTCGTAGAGGGCTTTGCCGTCTTTTAAAGTGACGATCAAGTGGTAATGAGGGGCGCTTAGCGTTTTGCACAGCGCCTGATAGTTTTTATCCTGGATGAGCGTGTGCAGTGCTCGTTGTCCGGTTTCATTTTCCAACGCCATGGGTGAACAAAGCCTGGGCTTGACCAGGCTGTCGGCCAACGTCTGCGGCGGTATCTGATGGTTTCGAACGAGCGATAGCATGGCCTCGTAATCGCCCAGCAAACCCTGATGTTTCTCGGCATAAGAGGGTGTCGGGCTCAGACTCGTTGAAAGGCCGGGGGCGGCGGTAGATTGCATATGGAGGTTTCCTGGTGATTAACGAACGTTTCTCTACGCGCCTCGATAAAGTGCAAGGTCTAGAGAAGTTCCGTATCAAAACAGTCCAGGCAAACCCGGGGTGGTAGATATGTATGGGGTGCAGGAAAGTTGTAACGGCGTTTGGCAATTACCAGGGCTTTATCACCGCTGTTGTCTCAGGCATCCAGGGGCATGGGGTGTCAAATAGTGTCCGGCCTCTTGCGGGGAGCTGCTACGCCTCCTAGTCTTGCGGGAATGAGCGGTCTGAATGCTGATCGCCTACGCCTATGCAAGGGATCTCATGACTCAAGCGCGGACTCTCGGAACCCCCCGGTTGTTGGGCATCGTCTGGCCTTTTATCGCCGTCGTCCTGTTTCAGGCATTGTTGGGGGGTGTCAGTCTTTACGTGTTGTCTGCGGTGCGCGGCTACGTGGCGGGAGAAAGCCTTTGGTCCAAGGGTCAGAAAGACGCCATTTACTACCTCAATCTTTATGCCGACAGTCGTGACGAAACAATCTTTCAAAAGTACCAGCGGGCCATCGCCGTACCTGAGGGCGGGCATGAGCTGCGGGTGGCCTTGGACCGTCAGCCGCCGGATCTGGAGGCTGCACGGGCGGGAATCCTCAAGGGCGGCAACCACCCGGACGACGTGTCCAGTCTGATCTGGCTCTACCTGAATTTTCGACACTTCAGTTACCTGGAAGAGGCTATCGATCTCTGGACGGTGGGCGACGGCTACCTGATTGAACTGGATGACGTCGCCCGCCAGATGCACAGCCGGATTACCCGCAGGTCAGGCTTCTGAGGCAGATATTCGCGGCTGGAAGGCGAAAATCTTTGCCATCAACGATTCCGTCACCCCGGCAGCCAAAGCTTTCAGCGATGCGCTGGGGGAGGGGTCGCGCTTCATCCTGCGCCTGTTGCTGGTGACCAACTTCGCCACCGCACTGGGGTTGATCGTGCTGGCGCTGTTGCGCACGCATAAACTGCTGGCCCCAGCGGCAGGTCTTCGCCAATGCCCTGCAACTGGAAAAGGAGCGGGCGCAGATCACCTTGCAGTCCATTGGCGATGGCGTGATCACCACCGATGTGGAAGGGGCAATTGCCTACATGAATCCCGCCGCCGAAGCGATGACTCACTGGAAGGCCGAGCACGCCACGGGACTGCCTCTGGCCGCCCTGTTCAATTTGCTCGATGACAACGCCCAGAGTGAAGGCCTGACCCTGATCGAACATATTCTCAGCGGCCGGCTCGGTGGCGGCAGCGAGCATTCCAAACTGATCCAGCGCCTGGATGGCAGCACTGTGTCCGTCACGCTCGTAGGTGCGCCGATCCGCCATGCCGGCAAGGTCAGCGGAGCGGTGCTGGTGTTGCACGACATGACCCAGGAACGCCAATACATCGCCAACCTGTCGTGGCAAGCCACCCATGATGCGCTGACCGGCCTGGCCAATCGCCGGGAATTTGAATATCGCCTTGAGCAAGCCCTGCACAATCTGACGCGCCAGGTGGGGCGCCATGCATTGATGTTCCTCGACCTGGACCAATTCAAGCTGGTCAATGACACCTGTGGTCATGCGGCGGGTGACGAACTGTTGCGGCATATATGCGCACTGTTGCAATCGGGGCTGCGGGAAAACGACACCCTGGCCCGACTGGGGGGCGATGAGTTCGGTATCTTGCTGGAGAACTGCTCGCCGGAGGCCGCGGAAAAGATCGCCGAAGGGCTGCGCCAGACCGTACAGAACCTGCATTTTGTCTGGAAGGGCCGGCCATTCGTGACCACCGTGAGCATCGGTCTGGTGCATATCGCCCAAAGCCCGACGACGCTGGAGGCGTCCCTGCGTGCCGCCGATATGGCCTGTTACATGGCCAAGGAAAAGGGCCGCAATCGCGTCCAGGTCTATCACGCCGACGACTCGGAGCTGTCCCTGCGCTTTGGCGAGATGGCTTGGGTCCAGCGCTTGCACATGGCCCTGGAGGAGAATCGCTTCTGTCTTTATGCCCAGGAAATTGCCGCGCTGGGTCCGGGCGACCATGGCGGCGGGCATATCGAGATCCTGTTGCGCCTGCATGATGAAGCCGGAAGGATGATTCTGCCGGACAGTTTCATTCCTGCGGCAGAACGCTATGGCTTGATGACTTCCCTGGATCGCTGGGTGGTGGAAAACGTCTTCAAGATCATCCGCCAGTGCCTGAACGATTCGCGACAGGGACCGATGGCCATGTGTGCGATTAATCTGTCAGGCACAACTATCGGAGATCAGGCATTCCTTGATTTCCTGCGTAAACAGTTCGCGGCCTACTCGATTCCACCAGAAATGATTTGTTTTGAAATAACCGAGACCAGTGCTATTTCGAATTTGGGCAGCGCCATCCGCTTTATCAATGAACTCAAGAGCTTGGGTTGTTACTTTTCGCTCGATGACTTTTGTGCCGGAATGTCTTCATTCGCTTACCTGAAACATTTACCTGTAGACTTCCTGAAGATCGACGGGAGTTTCGTAAAGGATATGCTGGACGACCCGATTAACCGTGCAATGGTCGAGGTGATCAATCACATCGGCCACGTCATGGGTAAGCGCACGATTGCCGAGTTTGTTGAAACTACCCAGATCGAGCAGGCGTTGCTGGAGATTGGGGTGGATTACGCTCAAGGGTATGTGATTGAACGCCCGCAGTTGTTTACCTGTGATACGTTGCAATGCAGGCCGGCCCGGCCGCAGCCGCTGTTATTCAAGGCCCCCGGCACGTTCCGCTGAACCTCTTGTTGATCCGGAAAAAATCACAATCAAAAGGAGCCCGACAGTGATCGACACATTCAACCGAACAGGCCCGCTCATGGACGCCACAAGCTATCCGAAATGGGCACAACAGCTCATTACCGATTGCAGCGAGAGCAAGCGCCGGGTTGTCGAACACGAGCTGTATCAACGCATGCGCGATAACAAGCTCAGTGCCAAGACCATGCGCCACTACCTTATTGGTGGTTGGCCGGTCGTTGAACAGTTCGCCTTATACATGGCACAGAACCTCACCAAGACGCGCTTTGCCCGCCATCCCGGCGAGGACATGGCGCGTCGCTGGCTGATGCGCAACATTCGTGTCGAACTCAACCATGCCGATTACTGGGTCAACTGGAGCGCCGCCCATGGCGTGACCCTGGAAGATCTGCAAGCGCAGCAAGTGCCACCCGAACTCCATGCGCTGAGCCACTGGTGCTGGCATACGAGTTCTTCGGACTCGCTGATCGTGGCCATCGCCGCGACCAACTATGCCATCGAGGGGGCAACCGGGGAGTGGTCGGCACTGGTGTGTTCCAGCGGTATCTACGCGGCGGCTTTCGCCGAGGAAGACCGCAAGCGAGCCATGAAGTGGCTGAAGATGCACGCCCAGTACGATGATGCCCATCCCTGGGAAGCCCTGGAAATCATCTGCACCCTGGCGGGCATGAACCCCAGCAAGGCCTTGCAGATCGAACTGCGCCAGGCCGTCTGCAAGAGCTACGACTACATGTACCTCTTCCTGGAACGCTGCATGCAACTGGAGCAATCGGAATCGGTGGGGAAAACCTCATCGACCCGTGAGCGCCTGGCGTTGGCCGGGAGCTGATATCCGATAGCCAACCCAGGTGGGCGCGAGCGTGCTCGCGAAGGGGTCAGGACAGTCAACGGGGAGGTTGATTGCCTGATCGCCATCGCGAGCACGCTCGCTCCCACATTTTTCGACGGTGTTCACAGAATCTGTCATTGCTGGTTTTCAACCCGCCATCGCCAGCCGGTTGCGGCCCTCGCGCTTGGCCACGTACAACGCGTTGTCGGCCCTGCGCAGCAGGCTTTCGACTGACTCACCCGGCAGCAACGTCGCGCAACCCAGGCTGACCGTCAGTTCGATTCTGGTGCCTGCGGCAAAATAATCCTGCGCCTGGGCGGCATGACGCAGTCGTTCTCCGACCAAGGCCGCGGCGTCCCGGCTGGTGTTCGAGAGCAGAATCAGGAATTCTTCGCCGCCGAACCTGAACACCATGTCCACATTGCGCAGCTGATTCTTGATGGCCTCGGCTACGCCCTTCAACACCTCATCGCCGATACCGTGCCCATGACTGTCGTTGACGCGCTTGAAATGATCGATGTCCAGCATCAACAGTGACAGCGGTTGCAAATGACGCTTGGCCATATCAATTTCACGGATCAGCGTCTGGTCCATGGCGATGCGGTTGCCGGTGCCGGTCAGTGGGTCACGCAGGGCACTTTGGGTCGCGGCGCGGTAGAGCAGAGCATTGCGCAACGGAAACAGCAGCGTCGACAACACAGACTCAAGGTCGGCTTGTTCGGTCTCGGTGAAGCGTTGATTGCGGCGAAACACCAGCTCGCCCAAATACTCGCTTTCATGGCTGAGGTTGTAGGTGAGGGTGTGATGTCCGCGTTGCCCCAGCTCCAGGCGCAGATCGCTGGGGCTGTGGCGATAGATCAGCGCGTCCAGCGGCACCAGCCGCTGAACCTCACGAAAAAACAGCCCCAGGATCCGTTGCGGCTCCAGGCTGGTCTGCAATTGCTGGCTCAGCTGCTGACGCAACTGCGAAAGATTGACAGAGCGTGCCACCAGCGGTGACGGCTGGCCAAAGCCCAGGCGCTGCAGTTTGGCGCTGTCGAAATCAATCGCGTTGATCTGGGTTGGCGTTTTCATATGGCGTGAGCCCCTAAGCAAATCTGTCCTGACAGGTTGGGTGAGGCGGCTTTGGGCGGCGCGTCGTACTGGTCCTTCAGTCCCGTAGGACATCTGATTTGAGTTTAGTCCGCTTTACCTGGCAGGCATAAGTCTCATCTCAACATCCATTACCCGCCGAACATGGCGTGTTTGAGGATCTTTAGAGCGAAAGTCGTGCCATTCGGTTCAGTAGAATAAAAACCGATTGTAAATCAATGTATTGACTGCAAACGGCGAGCGCGTCGTCGGCATGGGGCGACATGGACTTGGCGGTTCGCCTGGCTACGTATCGGGCGCAGAGACGTCGCGACGGTAAACCGACGCGACGCGAAGGTGAACAATTATTGGGCGTTGAACGCCTGACCGTTGACGCCTGTGCTATCCGGCCCCATGAGGTACAGGTAGACCGGCATGATTTCTTCAGGCGTAGGGTTGTTGAGCGGGTTTTCCCCCGGATAGGCCTGGGCGCGCATGCTGGTGCGGGTGGCGCCGGGGTTGATGCTGTTGGCGCGCATGGGTGCGACGGTCTCGACTTCGTCGGCCAGGGTTTGCATCAGCCCCTCGGTGGCAAACTTGGAGACACCATAAGCCCCCCAGTAAGCCCGTCCCTTACGCCCGACGCTGCTGGAGGTGAACACCACGGACGCGTCCTTGGACAGCTTGAGCAGCGGCAGCAAGGTGCTGGTGAGCATGAACATGGCGTTGACGTTCACCTGCATCACCCGCATGAAGTTCTCGCCGGACAACTGCTCCAGCGGCGTACGCGGGCCGATGATCGAGGCGTTGTGCAGCAGGCCGTCCAGATGGCCGAATTCGGTTTCAATCATCGCCGCCAGTTCATCGTACTGATGGGGCAGGGCGGTTTCGAGGTTGAACGGGATTACCACCGGCTGTGGATGCCCGGCCGCTTCGATTTCATCGTAGACCTGGGTCAGGTTGGCTTCGGTCTTGCCCAGCAGCAATACAGTAGCGCCGTGGGCGGCATAGGCCTTGGCGGCTGCGGCGCCGATGCCGCGACCAGCGCCGGTGACCAGGATGACCCGGCCATTGAGCAGGTCGGGGCGGGCGGAATACTCAAACATAAAAAAACCTCACGAAACAGAACAAATGCGTGGTGATGCGCACGTGTGGCGAAGGGATTGATCTGTGGCGAGGGGATTTATCCCCGCTGGGCTGCGAAGCAGCCCCAAATTTTTGCAGCTTGGCCTGATGCTGTAGGAGAGGCGCTTCGCGCCTCAGCGGGGATAAATCCCCTCGCCACAAAAGCATCGACAACAGTGAGTACGGTCAGCTCAGCAACTGCACAACGCGTTATCCAGCACTTCACGCAGCGCCGAGGGGTGATCGATCACCACATCCGCGCCCCAATGGTTCGGGTTGTCGTCTGGGTGAATGTAGCCGTAGGTCACCGCGCAGGTCCTGGTGCCGGCGCTGCGGCCAGACTCGATGTCCCGCAGGTCGTCGCCCACGAACAATACGCTGGCCGGATCCAGGTCGAGCATCTTGCACGCCAGGGTCAGCGGTTCGGGGTCCGGCTTGCTGTTCTTTACATGGTCGGGGCAGATCAGCACTTTCGAGCGTTCGGCCAGGCCTAGCTGCTGCATGATCGGCTCGGCAAAGCGCACCGGTTTGTTGGTGACCACCCCCCAGATCAGGTTGGCGGCCTCAATGTCGGCCAGCACCTGGGCCATGCCGTCAAACAGGTGGCTGTGTACCGCGCAGCCCTTGAGGTAGCGGTCGAGGAATTCCTGGCGCAGTTCCTCGAAACCCGGCGACTCCGGGTCCATGGAGAAGGTCACCGCGACCATCGCCCGGGCGCCGCCGGAAATTTCGTCGCGAATATGCTGCGTGTTCATCGGTGGCAGGCCACGGTCGGCACGCATGGCCTGGCAGATGGCGATGAAGTCCGGCGCGGTGTCGAGCAGCGTGCCGTCCATGTCGAAGAGAACCGCTTTGAGACGCATCGACTTACTCCTCGCGCAAGGTCTGGATCATGTAGTTGACATCAACGTCGGCGGCCAGCTTGTAGTGCTTGGTCAGCGGGTTGTACGTCAGGCCGATGATGTCCTTGACGGTCAGCCCGGCCATGCGGCTCCAAGCCCCCAGCTCCGAAGGCCGGATGAATTTCTTGAAGTCGTGAGTGCCACGTGGCAACAGCTTCATGATGTATTCGGCGCCGATGATGGCGAACAGGTAGGCCTTCGGATTGCGGTTGATGGTGGAGAAGAACACCTGGCCACCGGGCTTGACCATGCGAAAGCACGCGCGGATGACTGATGATGGATCCGGTACGTGTTCAAGCATTTCCAGGCAAGTGACCACATCGAACTGCTCGGGCATTTCCTCGGCCAGGGCTTCGGCGGTGGTCTGCCGGTATTCCACGCTGACGCCGGATTCCAGTTGATGCAGTTGCGCAACCGCCAGCGGTGCTTCGCCCATGTCGATGCCCATCACCGTCGCTCCGCGCTGGGCCATGGCTTCGCTGAGGATGCCGCCGCCGCAGCCGACATCGAGCACCTTCTTGCCAGCCAGGCTGACTCGCTCGTCAATCCAGTTGACCCGCAGCGGGTTGATATCGTGCAGCGGTTTGAATTCGCTTTCACGGTCCCACCAGCGATGGGCCAGGGCTTCGAATTTGGCGATTTCAGCGTGGTCGACGTTGCTCATGTGCAGATCCTCGAAAAACTTGAAAAATCGTAGGGCCCGAGCCGTGGCTCAAGGGGCCTGGTTATTCGTTGTGGCCGCTGATGCGACGACCCCATGCCTGTGCCGTGGCACTGAGCTGCGATTCGTCCAGGCGGGTCAGGCGGCCGTCCTCAAGCAAGGGCTTGCCGGCCACCCACAGATGTTTCACGCAGTCGCGACCGGTGGCGTAGATCAGTTGCGACACCGGGTCATAGACCGGCTGCTGGGCCAGTCCCGACAAGTCAAAGGCCACCAGGTCGGCGGCCTTGCCGACTTCCAGCGAGCCGACCGTCGCTTCGATGCCCAGTGCCCGGGCGCCATTGAGCGTGGCCATGCGCAACGCCCGGTGGGCGTCCAGGGCCGTGGCCGAACCGGCGACGGCCTTGGCCAGCAACGCGGCGGTACGCGTCTCGCCCAGCAGGTCCAGATCGTTGTTGCTCGCCGCCCCGTCAGTGCCGACCGCGACATTGACCCCGGCCTGCCACAAGCGCTCCACCGGGCAGAAACCGCTGGCCAGCTTCATATTCGATTCCGGGCAATGGATCACGCTACAGTTGCTTTCTACCAGCAACGCCTGGTCTTCATCGCTGACCTGAGTCATGTGCACCGCCTGAAAGCGTGGCCCCAGCAGGCCCAGTCGCCCAAGCCGGGCCATGGGTCGCTCACCGGTGTTATCCACAGCCTGCTGTACTTCGAAGGCGGTTTCGTGAACATGCATATGAATGGCCGCGTCCAGTTCTTCGGCGATTACCCGGATTTTTTCCAGGTTCTCGTCGCCGACGGTGTAGGGCGCATGGGGGCCGAATGCCACTTTGATCCGTGGATGATGCTTGAGGTCGCCAAACAATTCGATGCCCTGACGAATGGCATCGTCGGCGCTGGCGGCACCGGGGATCGGAAAATCGAGGATCGGAATGGCGATTTGTGCGCGGATACCGCTGTTATGCACACGCTCGCTGGCAACCTTGGGGTAGAAATACATGTCCGAGAAACACGTGATGCCGCCCTTGAGCTGCTCGGCGATCGCCAGGTCAGTGCCGTCGCGAACAAAATCTTCGTCGACCCATTTACCCTCGGCCGGCCAGATGTGTTGTTCAAGCCAGGTCATCAAGGGCAGGTCGTCGGCCAGCCCGCGGAACAGGGTCATCGCCGCATGGCCGTGGGCGTTGATCAATCCGGGGCTCAGGAGCATGCCCGGCAGTTCGCGGACCTGGGCTGAGTCACACTTCAGGGCTTCTGCCCTTGGACCGATGAACACAATGCAGCCGTCGCGGATGCCCAGGCCATGATCCTTGAGCACGACACCGGCGGGTTCGACAGGCACCAACCAGGTCGGCAGCAGTAATAAGTCGAGCGCAACGGCAGGCTTGGGCATCGTGGAACGGTTCCATGGCGTATAAAGGATGGCGAAGTATACCCGAGCGTCTTCGCGGAGGGATCGCTATAATCGGCGGCTTTTGTTCATGAGTGCGGGGTGTGGGATGCGCGATCGACTGTTGGCTGCGGAGAAGGTGAAGGCCATCGATTGGCGTGATGGCGCCCTCTATCTGTTGGATCAGCGTATTTTGCCGTTCGAGGAAACCTGGATCGCCTATACCTCGGCGGCCGGCGTGGCCGAGGCCATTCGCTCGATGGTGGTGCGGGGCGCGCCGGCCATCGGCATCAGTGCGGCCTATGGCGTGGTGTTGGCAGCGCGGGCGCGGGTGGCCGAGGGCGGGGACTGGCAGACGGCGCTGGAAGCTGATTTTGCCCTGCTGGCCGACTCCCGGCCGACGGCGGTGAACCTGTTTTGGGCGCTTGACCGGATGCGCGACCGGCTGGGGCGCTTGAAAGAGCATGCCGAACCGCTGGCGGCCCTGGAGGCCGAAGCCATCGCAATCCATGAAAGCGACCGCGAAGCCAACCTGACCATGGCTCAGTTGGGTGTCGACCTGATCCGCAAGCATCAGGGCAACGCCCAGGCCATCCTGACCCATTGCAATACCGGCGCCCTGGCCACCGGCGGTTTTGGCACGGCCCTTGGCGTGATCCGGGGGGCGTTTATCGAGGGCATGGTCGAGCGCGTCTACGCCGACGAAACCCGTCCGTGGCTGCAAGGCTCGCGCCTCACCGCGTGGGAGTTGGCCAATGAAGGCATCCCGGTGACCCTCAATGCCGATTCCGCCGCCGCCCACATCATGAAGACAAAGGGCGTGACCTGGGTCATCGTCGGCGCCGACCGCATCACGGCCAATGGCGACGTGGCGAACAAGATCGGCACCTATCAACTGGCGGTCTGCGCCATGCACCATGGCGTGCGCTTCATGGTGGTGGCGCCGAGTTCGACCATCGATATGAACCTGGCCAGCGGCGAAGACATTCCGATTGAAGAGCGCGACGGGCGCGAACTGCTGGAGGTTGGTGGCAAGCGGGTCGGGGCGGAGGTGGATGCCTTCAACCCGGTGTTCGACGTCACCCCGGCGGACCTGATCGACGCCATTGTCACCGAGAAAGGCATCGTCGAGCGCCCGGATACGGCGAAGATGGCGCAGTTGATGTGTCGCAAGCGGTTGCACTGAAGGCTTTAAGTGTCGGATCTGCCGCTATCGCGAGCGGGCTCGCTCCCACATTGGATCGGTGTTGTGGCCGGAATCTTCGGCATACACAGATCCCCTGTGGGAGCGAGCCCGCTCGCGATGAGGCCCTAAAAGTCAGCAAATGAGTCTGAATTGAACCTCAAATCTGCTTTCGGCAAGCCTCTAAGCCCCTCTCGTCCCATATCAGCCTGTCACCGGTCAACTAACTATGCTCCATGCGCATCAGGGGGATAGGTGCGTGGCGGCTCTTGTGATAACATCCGGCGGTTTCCAGGGCTGCCTCACGAGGTGGCGTTTACTGCGCAGATCCATGGCATAACTCGTTGATTTGTCGTAAGTCGCTGCATGGCACTTGTTCTGCAGCGGCGAGCTTCGTTCGTCCCATCTGGATGTGACGAGGTTTCACCAGAAAAAGGAATCAGGCTTCTCATGGGCGAACTGGCCAAAGAAATCCTCCCGGTCAATATCGAAGACGAGCTGAAACAGTCCTACCTCGACTACGCAATGAGCGTAATCGTCGGGCGGGCGCTGCCGGATGCGCGCGATGGCTTGAAGCCCGTGCACCGGCGCGTGCTGTTCGCGATGAGCGAGCTGGGCAACGACTTCAACAAGCCGTACAAGAAATCAGCCCGTGTCGTCGGTGACGTGATCGGTAAGTATCACCCCCACGGTGACACCGCCGTGTACGACACCATCGTCCGGATGGCCCAGCCATTCTCCCTGCGCTACTTGCTGGTAGACGGCCAGGGCAACTTCGGTTCCGTGGACGGCGACAATGCTGCGGCCATGCGATACACCGAAGTGCGCATGACCAAGCTGGCCCACGAACTGCTGGCCGACCTGCATAAAGAAACCGTGGACTGGGTGCCGAACTACGACGGCACCGAAATGATCCCGGCGGTCATGCCGACCCGTATCCCGAACCTGCTGGTCAACGGCTCCAGCGGTATCGCCGTGGGCATGGCGACCAACATCCCGCCGCACAACCTCGGTGAAGTCATCGACGGTTGCCTGGCCCTCATCGACAATCCCGAGCTGACGGTCGATGAGCTGATGCAGTACATCCCCGGTCCTGACTTCCCGACCGCTGCGATCATCAACGGTCGCGCCGGCATCATCGAAGCCTACCGCACCGGTCGCGGCCGCATTTACATGCGCGCCCGCTCGACCATCGAAGACATCGACAAGGTCGGTGGTCGCCAGCAGATCGTCATCACCGAACTCCCATACCAGCTGAACAAGGCCCGTCTGATCGAGAAGATCGCCGAGCTGGTGAAAGAGAAGAAGCTTGAAGGCATCACCGAGCTGCGGGACGAGTCCGACAAGGACGGCATGCGCGTCGTGATCGAACTGCGTCGCGGCGAAGTGCCCGAGGTGATCCTCAACAACCTCTATGCCCAGACCCAGCTGCAAGCGGTGTTCGGCATCAACATCGTGGCGCTGATCGACGGCCGTCCGAGGATCCTGAACCTCAAGGATCTGCTGGAAGCCTTCGTGCGTCACCGTCGCGAAGTGGTCACCCGCCGCACCGTGTTCGAGCTGCGCAAGGCCCGCGAGCGTGGTCATATCCTCGAAGGCCAGGCCGTTGCCCTGTCGAACATCGACCCGGTCATCGCTCTGATCAAGGCCTCGCCAACCCCGTCGGAAGCCAAGGAAGCGCTGATCAGCACGCCTTGGGAATCCACCGCGGTAGTGGCGATGGTCGAGCGTGCCGGCGCCGACTCGTGCCGTCCGGAAAACCTCGACCCGCAATACGGCCTGCGCGATGGCAAGTACTTCCTGTCCCCGGAACAGGCGCAAGCCATCCTGGAACTGCGTCTGCACCGCCTGACCGGCCTGGAACACGAGAAGCTGCTGGCTGAATACCAGGAAATCCTCAACCAGATCGGCGAGCTGATCCGCATCCTCAACAGCGCCACGCGCCTGATGGAAGTGATCCGCGAAGAATTGGAAGTGATCCGCGCCGAATACGGCGACGTGCGCCGCACCGAGATTCTCGATGCGCGCCTGGACCTGACCCTGGGTGACATGATCCCGGAAGAAGAGCGCGTGGTGACCATTTCCCACGGCGGCTACGCCAAGACCCAGCCGTTGGCCGCCTACCAGGCCCAGCGTCGCGGCGGCAAAGGCAAGTCGGCCACAGGCGTCAAGGACGAGGACTACATCGCTCACCTGCTGGTTGCCAACAGCCACACCACGCTGTTGCTGTTCTCCAGCAAGGGCAAGGTGTACTGGCTCAAGACCTACGAAATCCCCGAAGCGTCCCGTGCCGCCCGTGGTCGTCCGCTGGTCAACCTGCTGCCGCTCGATAGCGATGAGTACATCACTACCATGCTGCCGGTGGAGGAATACACCGAAGGTCACTACATCTTCATGGCCACCGCCAAGGGCACCGTGAAGAAGACTCCGCTGGAATCCTTCAGTCGTCAGCGCAGTGTCGGCCTGATCGCCCTGGAGTTGGACGAGGGCGACGTGCTGATTTCCGCTGCCATCACCGACGGTGAGCGTGAGGTCATGCTGTTCTCCGACGGCGGCAAGGTTACCCGTTTCAAGGAATCCGACGTTCGCGCCATGGGCCGTACCGCCCGCGGTGTGCGCGGCATGCGCCTGCCGGAAGGTCAGAAGCTGATTTCCATGCTGATCCCCGAAGAAGGCAGCCAGATCCTCACCGCTTCGGCGCGTGGTTATGGCAAGCGCACGGCCATCAGCGAATTCCCTGAGTACAAGCGTGGCGGCCAGGGCGTGATCGCCATGGTCAGCAACGACCGTAACGGTCGTCTGGTCGGCGCTGTCCAGGTGCTCGATGGCGAGGAGATCATGTTGATCTCCGACCAGGGCACCTTGGTGCGCACGCGGGTGGCCGAAGTGTCGAGCCTGGGTCGTAACACCCAGGGTGTGACGCTGATCAAGCTGGCCAGCGACGAAACGCTGGTCGGGCTTGAGCGGGTGCAGGAGCCATCGGAAGTCGAAGGCGAGGAGCTGGAAGGCGAGGAGGGCGTGGCGTTCGACGGCACTCTTGCTACCGACGTTGACGACATGACCGGCGACCAACCGCTCGACGCTGCCGCAGACGAAGAAGAACCGCAGGACTAAGCGGACATGCAGGGGGCGGATGAAGATTCGCCCCCTTGTTGTTTGTCCCGTTTGAAAATTTGCGACACTGCACATGACGCGCAACTGTGGGAGCGAGCCTGCTCGCGATAACGGACTGACATTCAACATGGATGCTGACTGTTACATCGCTATCGCGAGCAGGCTCGCTCCCACATTTGGGTCATGTGTTGATTGAAGATTGATGTGACCACCAGATCAGAGCGAGATTGGATGTGAGCAAGAGAGCCTATAACTTCTGTGCCGGCCCGGCGGCGCTTCCTGAAGCGGTCCTGAAGCGTGCCCAAGGTGAACTTCTCGACTGGCATGGCAAGGGCCTGTCCGTCATGGAAATGAGCCATCGCAGCGATGAGTTCGTGTCCATTGCCACCAAGGCCGAGCAGGACTTGCGTGATCTGCTGAGCATCCCCTCCAACTACAAGGTGCTGTTCCTGCAGGGCGGCGCCAGCCAGCAGTTTGCCCAGATCCCGCTGAACCTGCTGCCCGAAAGCGGCAAGGCCGACTACATCGACACCGGGATCTGGTCGCAGAAAGCCATCGAAGAAGCCTCGCGCTACGGCCACGTCAATGTCGCGGCCACGGCCAAGCCCTACGACTATTTCGCCATTCCCGGCCAGAACGAGTGGAACCTGTCCAAGGACGCGGCCTACGTTCATTACGCGCCGAACGAAACCATCGGCGGCCTGGAATTCAACTGGATTCCGGAAACCGGCGACGTGCCATTGGTGGCTGACATGTCTTCGGACATCCTGTCGCGCCCGGTGGATATCTCCCGTTTCGGCATGATCTACGCCGGCGCCCAGAAGAACATCGGTCCCAGCGGCATCCTGGTCAGCATCATTCGCGAAGACCTGCTGGGACGCGCCCGTTCCTTGTGCCCGACCATGCTCAACTACAAGGTCGCCGCCGACAATGGCTCGATGTACAACACCCCGCCGACCCTGGCCTGGTACCTGTCCGGCCTGGTATTCGAGTGGCTCAAAGAACAGGGCGGTGTCGAGGCCATCGGCAAGCTCAACGAAGTGAAGCAGCGCACGCTCTATGACTTCATTGACGCCAGCGGCCTCTACAGCAATCCGATCAACAAGACTGATCGTTCGTGGATGAACGTACCGTTCCGCCTGGCCGACGATCGTCTCGATAAGCCGTTCCTGGCCGGTGCTGACGAGCGCGGGCTGCTGAACCTCAAGGGTCACCGTTCGGTCGGCGGCATGCGCGCTTCCATCTACAACGCCGTCGATATCAACGCGGTCAATGCGTTGATTTCCTACATGGCAGAGTTCGAGAAGGAACATGGTTGATGTCTGAGCAAGAACTCAAGGCGCTGCGCCTGCGCATCGATGCCCTGGACGAAAAGGTCCTGGAGCTGATCAGCGAGCGCGCGCGCTGCGCCCAGGAAGTGGCGCGGGTGAAAATGGCCTCCCTGGCCGAAGGCGAAGTGCCGGTGTTCTATCGCCCGGAGCGTGAAGCGCAGGTACTCAAGCGTGTCATGGAGCGCAACAAGGGGCCTCTGGGCAACGAAGAAATGGCGCGGTTGTTCCGCGAGATCATGTCTTCGTGCCTGGCCCTCGAGCAGCCTCTGAAAGTCGCTTACCTGGGCCCGGAAGGCACCTTCACCCAGGCGGCCGCCATGAAGCATTTCGGCCACGCCGTGATCAGCAAGCCGATGGCGGCCATCGACGAAGTCTTCCGTGAAGTGGCGGCGGGCGCGGTGAACTTCGGCGTGGTGCCGGTGGAAAACTCCACCGAAGGCGCGGTCAACCACACGCTGGACAGTTTCCTTGAGCACGACATGGTGATCTGCGGCGAAGTCGAGCTGCGCATCCACCATCACCTGCTGGTGGGGGAGAACACCAAGACCGACAGTATCAGCCGGATCTACTCCCACGCCCAGTCACTGGCCCAGTGCCGCAAGTGGCTGGATGCCCACTACCCGAATGTCGAGCGCGTGGCGGTCTCCAGCAACGCCGAGGCGGCCAAGCGAGTCAAGGGTGAATGGAACTCGGCGGCGATTGCCGGCGACATGGCGGCCGGCCTCTACGGCCTGACCCGCCTGGCGGAAAAAATCGAGGATCGCCCGGACAACTCCACGCGATTCCTGATGATTGGCAGCCAGGAAGTGCCGCCGACCGGCGACGACAAGACGTCGATCATCGTCTCCATGAGCAACAAGCCCGGCGCGCTCCATGAGCTGCTGGTGCCGTTCCATGACAATGGCATCGATCTGACACGGATCGAGACCCGTCCGTCGCGCAGCGGTAAATGGACCTACGTGTTTTTCATCGATTTTGTCGGCCACCACCGCGATCCACTGGTAAAAGGTGTGCTGGAAAAAATCAGTCAGGAAGCAGTGGCACTCAAGGTGCTGGGTTCCTACCCCAAAGCAGTTCTTTAAGGGCGGATAGCTAATGAGTGGCAACTTCCTCGCTCTGGCTCAGCCAGGCGTGCAACAACTCTCGCCTTACGTTCCAGGCAAGCCGGTGGACGAATTGGCCCGTGAGCTGGATCTGGACCCGGCCAGCATCGTCAAGCTGGCAAGCAACGAAAACCCTTTGGGGGCGAGCCCCAAGGCGCTGGAGGCGATCCGGGACGAGCTGGCCGAGCTGACCCGTTATCCCGACGGCAACGGTTTCGCCCTCAAGAGCCTGCTGGCCGAGCGCTGTGGCGTGGAGTTGAGCCAGGTCACCCTGGGCAACGGTTCCAATGACATTCTCGAGCTGGTGGCGCGTGCCTATCTGGCGCCGGGCCTCAACGCCGTGTTCAGCGAGCATGCGTTTGCGGTCTACCCGATCGCCACCCAGGCCGTCGGTGCCGACGCCCATGTGGTGCCGGCCAAGGATTGGGGGCACGACCTGCCCGCCATGCTGGCGGCCATCGACGCCAACACGCGCGTAGTCTTCATCGCCAACCCAAACAACCCGACCGGCACCTGGTTCGATGCCCAGGCGTTGGACGACTTCCTGCAGGACGTGCCCGAGCACGTGCTGGTGGTGCTGGATGAGGCCTACATCGAATACGCCGAAGGCAGCGATTTGCCCGATGGCCTGGATTTTCTCGCCGCCTACCCGAACCTGCTGGTCTCGCGCACGTTCTCCAAGGCCTATGGCCTGGCATCGCTGCGGGTTGGTTACGGCCTGTCCACCGCCGTGGTGGCCGATGTGCTCAACCGCGTGCGTCAGCCGTTCAACGTCAACAGCTTTGCCCTGGCCGCTGCCTGTGCTGCGCTCGGGGACGACGCCTACCTGGCCGAAAGTCGCCGCCTGAACGAGGCTGGCATGCAGCAGTTGGAAGCCGGGTTCCGTGAGTTGGGCCTGAGCTGGATTCCATCGAAAGGCAACTTCATCTGCGTCGACCTGGGCCGTGTCGCTGCCCCGGTGTTCCAGGGCTTGCTGCGCGAGGGTGTGATCGTGCGTCCGGTGGCCAACTACGGCATGCCGAACCACCTGCGCGTCACCATTGGCCTGCCAGCGGAAAACAGCCGCTTTCTCGAGGCGTTGAGCAAGGTTCTGGCTCGTGGTTGATGTCACTTCACTGCAATCTGCTGCACCTATGATCGGTCGCCTGGTGGTGGTCGGTCTGGGATTGATCGGCGGCTCTTTCGCCAAAGGCCTGCGCGAAAGCGGTCTGTGTCGTGAAGTGGTGGGTGTCGATCTGGACCCGCAGTCGCGTCGGCTGGCGGTGGAACTGGGAGTGGTGGATCGCTGTGAGGACGACCTGGCGATTGCTTGCCAGGGTGCGGACGTGATCCAGTTGGCTGTGCCGATCCTGGCCATGGAGAAGCTGCTGGCACGCCTGGCGACCATGGACCTGGGGCAGGCGATTCTCACGGACGTCGGCAGTGCCAAGGGCAATGTCGTGCGGGCGGCCACCGAAGCCTTCGGCGGGATGCCGGCGCGCTTTGTGCCGGGTCATCCGATTGCCGGTTCCGAGCAGAGCGGGGTGGAAGCCTCCAACGCCGAACTGTTTCGTCGTCACAAAGTAATATTGACGCCACTGGACCAGACCGATCCGGCTGCGCTGGCAGTGGTGGATCGCCTGTGGCGCGAGCTGGGTGCGGACGTCGAGCACATGCAGGTCGAGCGCCACGATGAAGTATTGGCCGCCACCAGCCATTTGCCACACCTGTTGGCGTTCGGTCTGGTGGATTCATTGGCCAAACGCAATGAAAATCTTGAGATCTTCCGTTACGCTGCCGGCGGTTTCCGCGATTTCACGAGAATCGCCGGTAGCGACCCGGTCATGTGGCACGACATCTTCCTCGCCAACCGCGAAGCTGTCCTGCGCACACTCGATACATTTCGCAGCGACCTCGACGCCTTGCGCGACGCGGTCGATGCAGGGGACGGGCACCAATTGCTGGGCGTTTTCACACGCGCCAGGGTGGCCCGCGAGCATTTCAGTAAAATCCTGGCCCGTCGGGCCTATGTGGACGCTATGAACTCCAACGATCTGATTTTCCTGGCACAACCTGGTGGCTCCCTGAGTGGGCGTATTCGTGTACCGGGCGATAAATCGATTTCCCATCGTTCGATCATGCTCGGCTCCCTGGCTGAAGGCGTGACCGAAGTGGAAGGCTTTCTCGAAGGTGAAGACGCCCTGGCGACGCTGCAAGCGTTCCGCGACATGGGCGTGGTCATCGAAGGCCCGCATCACGGTCGCGTGACCATTCATGGTGTCGGCCTGCACGGCCTCAAGCCGGCTCCGGGGCCGATCTACCTGGGCAACTCCGGCACGTCGATGCGCCTGCTGTCCGGACTGCTGGCCGCCCAGGACTTCGACAGCACCCTGACCGGTGACGCTTCGCTGTCCAAGCGGCCGATGAATCGCGTGGCCAACCCCCTGCGGGAAATGGGTGCGGTGATCGAGACGGCGGCCGAAGGTCGTCCGCCAATGACCATTCGCGGTGGCAACAAGCTCAAGGGCCTGACCTACACCATGCCGATGGCCAGCGCCCAGGTGAAATCCTGCCTGCTGTTGGCCGGTCTCTATGCCGAAGGCAAGACCACTGTCACCGAGCCGGCCCCGACCCGCGACCACACCGAGCGCATGCTGCGCGGCTTCGGCTACCCGGTCACGGTCAACGGTGCCACGGCCTCCGTCGAGTCCGGCAGCAAACTGACCGCGACCCACATTGAGGTGCCGGGCGATATCTCGTCCTCGGCGTTCTTCCTTGTGGCCGCCTCGATTGCCGAAGGCTCCGAGCTGGTGCTTGAGCATGTGGGCATCAACCCGACCCGTACCGGTGTGATCGACATCCTGCGCCTGATGGGCGCTGACATCACCCTGGAAAACCAGCGTGAAGTGGGCGGCGAGCCGGTTGCAGACCTGCGCGTACGAGCAGCTAAACTCAAGGGTATCGAGATTCCCGAAGCGCTGGTGCCACTGGCCATCGACGAATTCCCGGTGTTGTTCGTGGCGGCGGCCTGTGCCGAAGGGCGCACCGTGCTGACCGGCGCTGAAGAACTTCGGGTCAAGGAGTCGGATCGTATCCAGGTGATGGCTGACGGCCTGATCGCGTTGGGCGTGAAATGCCAGCCGACGCCGGACGGCATCATTATCGACGGCGGCCAGATCGGCGGTGGCGAAGTCCATGGTCACGGTGATCACCGTATCGCCATGGCCTTCAGTGTTGCGTCTTTGCGCGCCAGTGCGCCGATCCGCATCCATGATTGCGCCAACGTCGCGACGTCGTTCCCGAACTTCCTGGCGCTGTGTGCCCAGGTCGGTATTCGAGTAGCACAAGAGGCACAGTCGTGAACATCAAGGCACCGGTTATCACCATCGATGGCCCAAGCGGTTCGGGCAAGGGCACCATCGCCGGAATACTGGCCAAACAATTGGGCTGGAACCTGCTTGATTCGGGCGCCTTGTATCGTCTGCTGGCGTTCGCCGCGGCCAATCATGGCGTCGATCTGACCAACGAAGAGCTGCTCAAGGCCCTGGCTGCGCATCTGGACGTGCAGTTCATCGCGGCGACCGACGGTCAGCTGCAGCGCATCATTCTGGAGGGTGACGAAGTCAGCAATGTCATTCGTACCGAAAGCGTCGGGGCCGGGGCCTCCCAGGTCGCCGCGCTGCCGGCGGTGCGCGAGGCGTTGCTACAGCGCCAGCGCGCTTTCCAGGAGCCGCCCGGATTGGTGGCCGATGGGCGCGACATGGGGACCGTGGTGTTTCCCGATGCCCCGCTGAAGATTTTCCTCACCGCCAGTGCCGAGGAGAGGGCTCGTCGCCGATATTTGCAGTTGAAGGGCAAAGGCGAGGATGTTAGTCTGTCGAGTCTGCTAGATGAGATCCGTGCACGCGACGAGCGTGACACCCAGCGCGCAGTAGCCCCGCTCAAGCCGGCGGCTGACGCGATGCAGCTGGATTCCACGGAGTTGTCCATCGATCAGGTGTTGCAACGCATCATGAGCGAAATCGCCATCCGCGATATCGCCGGGTGACCAGGAAGCTCCGCAGGGGACCAGTCATAGTCCTGCGGTGCTTCTTTTATATGAAACTAACCCACACCGTCTGGGGTGTGGAGGCGGGCGTATTCTTCGCCCTAATCAACAGGAATTAAAATGAGCGAAAGCTTTGCGGAACTCTTTGAAGAAAGCCTGAAAACCCTGAACCTTCAGGCAGGCTCCATCATCACCGGTGTTATCGTTGATATCGATTACCAAGCTCGCTGGGTAACCGTTCACGCTGGTCTGAAGTCTGAAGCACTCATCCCGCTTGAGCAGTTCTACAACGACGCTGGCGAACTGAACATCAACGTCGGTGACGAAGTTCACGTTGCGCTGGACTCGGTTGAAGATGGCTTCGGTGAAACCAAGCTGTCCCGTGAAAAAGCCAAGCGCGCTGAATGCTGGATCGTTCTGGAAGCGGCTTTCGCAGCTGAGGAAGTGGTCAAGGGCGTTATCAACGGTAAGGTTAAAGGCGGCTTCACTGTCGACGTTAACGGCATCCGTGCGTTCCTGCCAGGTTCCCTGGTTGACGTCCGTCCAGTGCGCGACACCACGCACCTGGAAGGCAAAGAGCTGGAATTCAAGGTCATCAAGCTGGACCAGAAGCGCAACAACGTTGTCGTTTCCCGTCGCAGTGTCCTGGAAGCCGAGAACTCCGCCGAGCGTGAAGCTCTGCTGGAATCGCTGCAGGAAGGCCAGCAGGTCAAGGGTATCGTCAAGAACCTCACCGATTACGGCGCATTCGTCGATCTGGGTGGCGTCGATGGCCTGCTGCACATCACCGACATGGCCTGGAAGCGTATCAAGCATCCTTCGGAAATCGTCAACGTTGGCGACGAGATCGATGTCAAGGTTCTGAAGTACGATCGCGAGCGCAATCGTGTTTCCCTGGGCCTCAAGCAACTGGGTGAAGATCCATGGGTTGCTATCAAAGCCCGTTACCCAGAAAGCACCCGCGTCACCGCTCGTGTTACCAACCTCACCGACTACGGCTGCTTCGCTGAGCTGGAAGAAGGCGTTGAAGGTCTGGTACACGTTTCCGAAATGGACTGGACCAACAAGAACATCCACCCTTCGAAAGTCGTACAAGTCGGCGACGAAGTGGAAGTTATGGTTCTGGACATCGACGAAGAGCGTCGTCGTATCTCCCTGGGCATCAAGCAGTGCAAATCTAACCCATGGGAAGATTTCTCTGGCCAGTTCAACAAGGGCGATAAAATCTCCGGCACCATCAAGTCGATCACCGATTTCGGTATCTTCATTGGTCTGGACGGTGGCATCGACGGTCTGGTTCACCTGTCCGACATCTCCTGGAACGAAGTGGGCGAAGAAGCCGTGCGCCGCTTCAAGAAGGGCGACGAGCTGGACACCGTTATCCTGTCGGTTGACCCAGAGCGCGAGCGCATCTCCCTGGGCATCAAGCAACTGGAAAGCGATCCGTTCTCCGAGTACGTTCAAGAGAACGATAAAGGCGCAATCGTTAAGGGCATCGTGAAAGAAGTTGACGCTAAAGGCGCCATCATCACCCTGGCCGACGATATCGAAGCGACTCTGAAAGCCTCTGAAATCAGCCGTGACCGCGTTGAAGACGCGCGCAACGTTCTGAAAGAAGGCGAAGAAGTAGAAGCCAAGATCATCAGCGTTGACCGCAAGAGCCGCGTAATCCAGCTCTCCATCAAGTCGAAAGACGATGCTGAAGAGAAAGAAGCAATCCAGAGCCTGCGCGACAAGCCAGCTACCTCTGACATTGCTGCTGGTCCTACCACTCTGGGCGACCTGCTGCGTGCACAGATGGAAAAGCAGAACTGAGTTCTGTCAGACCATAAAAAAGGGCGACTTCGGTCGCCCTTTTTTGTGGGCGTGATTCGGGAAAACTGGCCTGTTTGTAAGTTGGCTCCTCTGTCTGACTCGGCAGTGAAACCAATCCTGCAACCTAACTGTCTCTTTCTTTAAGCAGATCAATCACCTGTTCAAGGTTAGACTGTGGATGCCCTGGTCTCCCCGGGCCAATGTGGGGGGGAGCCTGCTCGCGATAGCGTCAGGTCAGACACCACCCAGTCGGGTGCTGGCTATTTAAGGAGACGAATGAACAGGCTCATCCTGGTATTCGCGGTATTGGCCTTGGCAGGTTGCACCACAAGTGCCAAGACCCATGCGGTGCGTGGCGTCAGTGGCATCGAGGTCGATTGTTCCGGCCTGGGATCGGGCTGGGAAAAATGCCACAAGCGCGCTGCGAAGGAGTGCAAGGGCGCAGGGTACAAAGTCATCACTCGCTCCGATGATGCCAAGGATGAAGATCAGTATCCATTCGGCTTCAATCCGGCAGGCTACCTGACCCGCACGATGTTGGTCATTTGTCGTTGAATTCGCTCAAGTGCAAGGCTTGTGCAGAAGCGGGGCAAATACGACAGGATGAAGATATGTCAAGACTTGGGCTGTTCAAATTCTTCCGGTCATGCTAAAACCTTTTCAAGCGATTTTCCTAGCTGCTTGAAAAAGAAGGGAAAAATATGACGAAGTCGGAGTTGATCGAACGAATTGTCACCCATCAAGGGCTACTCTCATCTAAAGATGTGGAGCTGGCCATCAAGACCATGCTTGAGCAAATGTCCCAGTGCCTGGCGACCGGAGACCGCATCGAGATCCGTGGCTTCGGCAGCTTCTCTCTCCATTACCGTGCGCCGCGTGTCGGTCGCAATCCCAAAACCGGCCAATCCGTGAGCCTGGACGGTAAATTTGTTCCGCATTTCAAGCCGGGCAAGGAACTCAGGGATCGCGTCAATGAGGAGGAGGGGGATGACCTGTAAGGAGGCGTTTATGCAAGGGGAAATTCATGCACCGCTTTAAACGTTTTGCCCTCGTCTTGCTCGCGTTGCTAGTGGCTGCAGTCATCGTTCTGTTTGTGCTTGAAAATACCCACTCTGTCGCATTGTTGTTCTTGGGCTGGTCGACGCCGCAGGTTCCTGTTTCGGTTTTCGTGCTGTTGGCATTTCTCGCTGGTATGATGTTGGGCCCGCTACTCGCATGGTTCATGGGCCTGCGCCGGCGGTTTAAATAATGGATGTGTGAGCCCGGAAGTCTTTGTGTAAAAGGATCACTGTCTGCAACTTTTTTCTGGCTTTTGGGTGCGTTTTGATCGTGTTTAATTTAACTCAGTTTACTGCGGTATCCGCCGAGGGGCTGATCGTTCTGCCTTTTAGCGCGTCCAGTTTGTGTGCGGGCGCTATGTCAAAAAAAGGACACGAGGCCTCAGATGCAAAATAATCAAGTCGAAACCCATCGCTCTGATGAGATTGACCTTATCGCCCTTACTCAGGGGCTTTGGTCCCAAAAATGGCTGATCATTGGTGTGACTCTTTTAGTCACGGTAGGTGCGGCTGCGTATGCGCTTCTCAGTAAGCCGGTCTATGAGTCCAAGCTTTTCATCATGCCGCCAACGCAGAATGATATAGCCGAGCTGAATTTTGGTCGTGGGAAAAGCACTGAGCTGGAACCTTATTCGATCAAGTATGTTTATGACGTTTTTGCCAGAAACCTCCAAGGTGAATCCCTTCGTCGGAAATTTTTCGATGAGGTTTATCTTCCTTCCCTTGAAGAGTCTCAACGACAGGGCGCTCTCGACCGTTTGTACGCGCGCTTTTCCCGGGAGCTGGTGATCAAGGGGCCGGGAAAAGATACGCCAGATCGCTTTTCGGTGACCGTTCAAGGTGGAGACCCTGTCCGGGCCACCGAATGGGCAAAGATCTACGTCCAACACGCCAGCGAAGCTGCTGAGTCGGAGCTGGTCAAGAACGTGACCACCGAGGCGTCGGTAAATGCGCGTAACCTTGAGCAGCAAATTGTGAGCTTGCGCGAGACTGCCCAGCGAGTTCGCGAGGACCGCATTCAGCAGCTGCGGGAGGCGTTGAAGATCGCTGAAACGATCGGTTTGACCTCGCCGATAATCAACTCTTCTGCAGCGGTGGATATCACGGTAGAGACCGGCGATAAAATGGATTACCAGCGGGGTAGCAAAGCATTGGCAGCGGAAATCAATGCGCTGGAGTCCAGGTCTTCTGATGATGCATTTATCACTGATTTACGGCCGCTTCAGATGCAGTACGGTTTTTATCGTAAGTTGAATGTTGATCCTGAAAGAATTTCGGTTTATCGGCAGGATGGTAGTGTTGAGGTGCCGGAGAGTCCGATAAAACCCAGGAAAAGCTTGATCGTCGGGTTTGGTTTTTTTGCTGGGCTTGTGTTGGGTGTATTTATGGCATTGGTTTACTTTGTATTTTTCCGCAATCAAGATGGTCGATGGGGTGGAAAAGCTGGGAGAGGCTGAGCGCCGTTCCATAAATCTCAGTGAATATTGAAATTTTAAATGTGGGAAGCATAGCTGCGGTGTGACCTGAATAGCCTTTCTTCATCAAATTTGGTTTTTTGATGGTGGGAGGCTATTTAACGTTTTTGCCAACTTCCAAGGTGTTCGTCTCTTTGGAGTTGGTCTGAGTATTTGTTGGGTAATTTTAAACACTGGTCAAGGCGTTGTAGGTATTCGCAATAGTGGTGGTAGATATCCTCTACTAGTGTGCGAATTTTCATGCACAACGCAGAAGTGGGTCTGTTGGCGTAAAGCTACGGCTGCTGTCGCAGGAGATGGCCTTGGCTGCATTTAAGCTGCTTGTTACAGCTAATTTTACTTGATGTTTTTTATAGTTGATGCAGTGGTAAAGTTAATTGGCTGGCTATTTTGGTGCGATAAAATGAATCCGGTCCATTGCTATCGCGCCTATCAGTTCGCTTTGCGAAAATTCGGTTGAAATTTCTCCGTACCCTTCACGGGCGCTTAAATCAACCTGGGTTGGCTGTAGATGTTGTCTTCTTGAGTATGGATGGAGCTCTGTCTTTAATGGTTGCTACATAGTCGTAACTCAGCATTCTATAGCTGTGCGCACTTATGAAGATATATTGGCGGGGATTTGCATGAGGAAAGATTGACGGAGTTGCTAGCCGCCGTTGAGCGTGATGCCTATGCGCTGGTTCGTCATTTGCTTCGTGAGAGCGTCTACGGCTATGTCCCAGACGGCGAAATGGCTGACTGACTTTATCAATGGTGCCGCCTCAAACCCTAATTATTATATACACTATAATAGGTTGTGTTTTTGGACAATGCTCAATCTTTGGCTGGATGAGCGGCAGCCTTTAAAAATCGATTCTATTTTAGAAGATATAGGTATTACTAAGAGGTAAGGGCTCTCTCTAGTTTTGCGATTCAGGAGTCCCGTTTTTTAGGGCCTCATCAACAGCAGAAACCTTACGTCTTGCGGGGGAGCGAAAAAGCGCTGTCTCTCGTGGGGATAAGGCCGGCAATGCGGACAAGCCTGGATCGAACGGCCCGCATGTCTGGTACCGTGGGCTACGGCGCAACTCAACCGGAGCTACTAATTCCCAGTGGCACCAACGATGTTAGACTGTACGAATCTGGAGAGGGTTTGTCTTGGCTGCTTTGGGGCTATCACCAGCTTTGCGACCACAGCGGAGCGCCGGCAGTTGGCTCCCGCGGGAGAGACGTTCCCCTCAAAGGGGTTAAAATGACTTCAAACGGGTCGCCACTTAACCGGCACCTGGTAACGCAGATGGATGTGGTTTCAACAACAAAAGTCCTCCCTATCCACTCCAAACCGTTGGCTAGGCTAAAACGAATCCCGCAACCGGCCTATTCGAGCCAGCTGCACACAGGAGTAAACTGTCGGTGCGCAAATATCGCGCCGATTTGCTTGTCACCCTATGAATGTAAGCTCTGAGAATCCCATAAGCATTGCAGATATGGCCCCGGCCTGGTACCTCGTGCACTGCAAGCCTCGCCAGGATGAGCGTGCGGAAGAGAACCTGCTACGCCAGGGTTACACTTGCTATCGGCCGCAACACAGCTGCGAGCGGATAGTGCGAAGCCGTCGGCTAATCGTCGCCGAATCGCTGTTCCCTGGATATCTATTCATTCAGCTGGCTGCCGATGCAAACTGGGCTCCCCTGCGCTCGACTCGCGGGGTCAACCGTATAGTGGGCTTCGGCGGCATTCCGCTACGGCTTGATGACCGCCTGATTACGCATTTGCGGCAACGCACGGCAACAGCTACTAAACCGGCACTCGCGGCAGGGGATAGCGTACGCATTACCCAGGGCGGCTTTGCAGAGCTGGACGCCATCTTCGTAGCAATGGATGGCGAGCAGCGCGTAATACTGCTGCTTAATATGCTCAACCGCCAGCAAAAGATCAGCATGCCGTTGGTGAGCATAATCAAGAATTGAATCAGCCTCGGCTCGGCCGAGGTCAAAGCTACACCCTGGCTGTGCCAGTAAAATTTAAAGCCTGCGACGTTCTCAGGGAACCAACGGTAAATCCTGGGGCGGTAGCGTGTCTGGTGCAGATCAAACCTCAACACGCTCAGGAAGGTTAGGGCTGTTTTCGGTCCCTAGGGCGATATTTTTATTTTTGCAGGTTTAGTTTTGGGCGGGAGCTGGCCGTCATTGTTTCGTGGGAGCCTACAGGCAATGCGTTATTTACATCTGTCCGTAGGGCCGTCCGGGCGCGATTCTTTGCGTGTCTAGAGCTCTTGTCCTAAGGCGCTGGTAGCCGAACGAATAAGCAGCCGGGGCAAGTCGTTGTCGCAAATGGGGGGTGGAGCGTATGACGGAACATCCTTAGTGATGAATTCAACTGCGTCGTTAATAGCCTTGGTGTTGACGTTGCTCTCGTAACAGAGCAGCTGGGAAAAATCGAACAAATCGTCGCTTAAAAAAGCTTGATAACTTCCGAGTTAAGGCTGTGGTTTTTGAGCTTAAAAAGGCCCGTCGTATATTCAGGCCAAGGAAATTTACTAGATGAAAACTCTATGTGTATTTGGTACCCGCCCCGAAGCAATCAAAATGGCACCCTTGGCTTTGGCTTTGGCTGCTGACGAGCGCTTCGAGTCCAAAGTATGCGTGACTGGCCAGCACCGAGAAATGCTTGATCAAGTTTTGGGTTTGTTTGCCATCGAGCCAGATTTTGACCTGAATATCATGAAGCCCGGACAAGATCTGACAGATGTAACGACTTCGATTCTTCAGGGTATGAAAACGGTTTTCGCTGAGTTCAAGCCAGACGTCGTATTGGTTCATGGCGATACGGCTACAACTTTTGCTACCACTCTGGCGGCTTATTACCAGCAAATCCCGGTCGCACACGTAGAAGCGGGCTTGCGGACAGGTAATATTTATTCCCCCTGGCCCGAAGAAGCCAACCGCAAACTGACTGGCGCTTTGGCGAATCTTCATTTCGCTCCCACTGAAACCTCCCAGGCCAACTTGCTGCGAGAGGGCGTTGCCCCCGCGAAAATCATCGTCACGGGCAATACTGTGATCGATGCACTACTGGATGTTGTTAAGCGCCTCGACCATGATGAAGAGCTGAACGCCATAGCATCTGCGCCTTCGGCATTCCTGGATCCTGCTCGCAAACTGATCCTGGTTACCGGGCATCGCCGTGAAAGTTTCGGTGATGGCTTCGAGCGTATTTGCCAGGCACTGATGGAAGTTGCCCAGCAACAACCTGATGTTGATATCGTTTACCCGGTTCACCTTAATCCCAATGTGCGTGAGCCGGTCAATCGTCTGCTCAATGGTATCAGTAATGTCCATTTGATCGAGCCGTTGGACTATCTGCCCTTCGTCTCCTTGATGAGCCGCGCGCACATCATCCTGACCGACTCGGGTGGCATCCAAGAGGAGGCCCCGTCGTTGGGTAAACCAGTGTTGGTCATGCGCGATACCACTGAGCGTCCCGAAGCCGTAGATGCAGGTACCGTTAAACTGGTGGGTACGTATACCAGCAACATAGTTGGCGAGCTGAATCGGTTGCTAACTGATCAAGACGCATACCGCGCCATGAGTTATGCCCATAACCCCTATGGTGATGGCCATGCTTGTGGTCGAATCATTGACGCCTTGTGCCAAACATTCTGAGCTTGCATCACACATTAGCGGTTGTAGAGCGAGTTCGCTCGCAATAGTCTGACTCTAATGCAAACATATTTATTTAAGAATATTCAAGGACGCACGATGCTTTTCCAAACCATTTCAGTCATAGGTCTCGGCTATATCGGTCTACCTACCGCTGCAGTATTTGCATCCCGCAAGAAGAAAGTGATTGGTGTTGATGTCAATCAGCAGGCGGTGGATACCATCAACCGGGGGGAGATTCATATCGTCGAACCCGATCTAGATATGGTTGTGCATGCTGCGGTCACTGAAGGTTATCTGCGTGCTACGACACAGGCAGAGCCAGCGGATGCGTTTTTAATTGCGGTACCAACTCCGTTTAAGGGCGATCACGAACCGGATCTCTCATATATAGAATCAGCGAGTAAGTCTATTGCGCCAGTTCTGAAGAAGGGTGACTTGGTGATTCTAGAGTCTACCTCCCCGGTGGGCGCGACTGAACAGATGGCAGCCTGGCTGGCTGCGTCCCGCCCCGATCTGAGTTTTCCGCAGACTCATGGGGAAGACTCAGACATTCGCGTAGCGCACTGCCCGGAACGGGTCTTGCCAGGCCATGTCTTGAGAGAGCTTGTGCAGAATGATCGAGTGATTGGCGGCATGACAGCCAAATGCTCCGAGGCAGCGGTCAAGCTTTATAAAACTTTCGTAGAAGGTGAGTGCGTCATTACCAACGCACGCACAGCAGAAATGTGCAAGCTCACCGAAAATAGCTTTCGCGACGTGAATATCGCCTTCGCCAATGAGTTATCGATTATTTGCGACAAGCTGGACATCAACGTCTGGGAGCTAATCCGCCTAGCTAACCGTCATCCGCGGGTGAGCATCTTGCAGCCTGGTCCCGGGGTAGGTGGACACTGCATTGCTGTGGATCCTTGGTTTATCGTTAGTAGCACTCCAGAAGAAGCAAGGCTCATCCGCGCTGCCCGCGAGGTTAACGACAGCAAGCCGTACTGGGTTGAGGATAAAGTGAAATTGGCCGTAGCTGAATTCTTACAGCAGAATCCAGAGAGGACTGCTTTGGATGTGACTATTGCCTGTTTTGGCCTGGCTTTTAAGCCTGATATCGATGATCTGCGTGAAAGCCCCGCTTTGGCAATTTCCCAGAAGATTGCCGCAGCCCACCCCGGTTGTGTATTGGCGGTTGAACCAAACATTGAAGCGCTGCCGATTAAGCTGGCGGGTAAAAAATTAGTCCTGAAAAGTATTGATCAAGCACTTGCCGAATCTGATGTATTGGTGTTGTTGGTCGATCACAAGGTGTTTAGAAGTATTCCTGTGGCTGCGCTTCGGGACCATAAGATCATTGACACCAGGGGTGTCTGGATCTCTTGATTGGTAAATTGTTCATGGGTGTCGAGATGTAAATCTACCCAATAGAACTTATTTAAAAGTTTAACTTAAGCGGGATTGATCAAATGTTCACTAACCAAACAATTCTCGTCACTGGCGGAACTGGCTCCTTCGGCAACACTTTCGTACCAATGACCCTGGCTAAGTATAATCCGAAGAAAATCATCATTTTCTCCCGTGATGAGATGAAGCAGTGGGACATGGCGAAGAAATTCGAGGGTGACCCCCGCGTGCGTTTTTTCATTGGCGATGTACGTGACAAGGACCGTCTCTACCGTGCCCTGGATGGTGTCGACTACGTCGTGCATGCTGCCGCCACCAAAATCGTGCCGACCGCCGAGTACAACCCGTTCGAGTGCGTCAAGACCAACATCAATGGCGCCATGAACTTGATCGATGCCTGTATCGACAAAGGCGTCAAGCGCGTGGTCGCACTGTCCACGGACAAGGCCAGCAGCCCGATCAATTTGTACGGTGCGACCAAGCTGGCTTCGGACAAGCTGTTCGTCTCTGGCAACTCCTATGCCGGTGGGCATGACACCCGTTTTGCCGTCGTCCGCTACGGTAATGTAATGGGCTCGCGTGGTTCGGTGATTCCGTTCTTCATGTCAATCAAGGACAAGGGAGTGCTGCCTATTACCGACGACCGCATGACCCGCTTTATGATTTCCCTCGAAGAAGGTGTTGAACTGGTTTGGCACGCTTTCGAAGATATGGAGGGCGGCGAGATATATGTGAAAAAGATTCCGTCCATGAAGGTCACGGATTTGGCACGTGTGGTCGCGCCCGAAGCCCGGCAGGAAATCATCGGCATTCGTCCCGGTGAAAAGCTGCATGAGCAGATGATCAGCGCAGAGGACTCGTACTACACCTATGACTACCCCGAGCATTACAAAATCCTGCCGGTCATCAATAACTGGTCGACATGCGCCAAGCGTATCAAGGATGGCACAAAAGTCCCTGATGGCTTTGTCTATTCCAGCGACAATAATGCCGAGTGGATGAGCGACGAGGAGTTGCAGGTCTGGATTGATACGAACCGCGAAAAGATAGGGAGCATCTGATCCATGATCCCTTACGGTCGCCAGGACATCACCCAGACCGATATCGATGCGGTTCTGGAAGTATTGAAATCTGACTTCCTGACTCAGGGCCCCATGGTGCCGCGTTTCGAGCAGAGTGTGGCGCAGCATGTCGGCGTTAGTCATGCGTTGGCTGTGAACAGCGCCACCTCGGCGCTGCATATCGCCTGCTTGGCGCTTGGGCTTGGTCCCGGCGACCGCTTGTGGACCACCCCGATCACTTTCGTCGCCTCGGCCAACTGTGGTTTGTACTGCGGAGCGGAGATAGACTTCGTCGATATCGATCCGCAAACCTATAACCTCTGCCCGCAAGCCCTTGAGCGTAAGTTGGAGCGTGCCAAGCATGAAGGCAAGCTGCCCAAGGTCGTGGTGCCCGTGCATCTGTGCGGGCAACCCTGCGATATGCAAGCCATTCATACGCTGGCCCGGCGCTATGGATTCAAAGTGATAGAGGATGCCTCCCATGCTATCGGCGGCAGATACCAAGGCGAATTCATTGGCAACTGCCGCTACAGCGATATCACCGTGTTCAGCTTCCACCCGGTGAAGATAATCACCACCGCCGAAGGCGGCATGGCGCTGACCAATGATGCCGAACTGGCCAGCAAGATGGCCTTGTTGCGTAGTCACGGCATCACCCGCGATCCGGCACTGATGACCCACGAGGCCGACGGCCCCTGGTACTACCAGCAGGTCGACCTCGGCTTCAATTACCGCATGACCGAGTTGCAGGCTGCTTTGGGTGTCAGTCAGATGACACGTTTGGATCAGTACGTGGCGAGTCGTCACCAGTTAGCTCGCCGTTACGACGAGTTGCTGGCTGAGTTACCGGTCATCACGCCCTGGCAGCATCCGGACAGCTACTCGGGGCTGCACCTGTATGTCATCCGCCTGCAATTGGGCAAGCTCCAAAAGAGTCATCGCCAAGTATTCGATTCCCTGCGGGAGCTGGGTATTGGGGTCAACCTGCACTACATCCCTGTGCATACCCAACCTTACTACCAACGTATGGGATTCGAGGTCGGCAACTATCCCTCGGCAGAAAGCTATTACAGCGAAGCTATTAGCCTGCCGATGTTCCAGACTATGAGCGAAGAACAGCAGGACACGGTTATTGCCGCTCTGCGTGAGGTGCTCAACGAATGAGACTGGCAGTCATCCCTGCACGAGGGGGCAGCAAACGCATCCCGCGCAAGAACATCAAACCGTTTTGTGGCAAACCGATGATCGTTTGGTCCATTGAGGCGGCGCTGCAAAGTGGCTGCTTCGATCAGGTCATCGTCTCCACCGACGATGCGGAGATCGCCGACGTCGCTCGCCAGTATGGCGCCAGCGTACCATTCACGCGTCCATCCGAGCTGTCCGACGATTACACCGGCACTCTCCCGGTGATTCGGCATGTCATCGAGTGGTTCAACGCCCGAGGGCAGGCGGTTGAACAAGTCTGCTGCTTGTATGCGACGGCCCCTTTTGTCCGAGTTGATGACATTCAAAGAGGGTTGCAGATCCTCGAAGAGACAGGTAGCGACTATGCCTTTTCGGTGACCACCTACGCCTTCCCGATCCAGCGGGCCCTTCGCCTCACCGAGCAGGGTAGAGTCGAGATGTTCAATCCCGAATATTTCAATACCCGCTCGCAGGATCTGGAGGAAGCCTTCCATGATGCAGGCCAGTTTTATTGGGGTCGCGCCAGCGCTTGGCTGCAAGGCAAAATGATTTTCAATCCCGGCTCGGCACCCGTCCTCTTGCCGCGCCATCGTGTGCAAGATATCGATACGCCGGAGGACTGGATGCGAGCTGAGTGGCTGTTCAAAGCTATGCAGGCGCAACAGGGTACAAATCAGCTATGAAGGTTGTCTTCCGCGCCGACGCCTCGCAACAGATCGGTACCGGCCATGTCATGCGCTGTCTGTCCCTGGCCGATGCTCTCAGTACCCGGGGTACAGAGTGCCGGTTTATCTGTCGCGAGCACCCCGGCAATCTGATTGAGTTCATTCGTAGCAAGGGCTATTTAGTCCATGGCTTACCTTTCAGTGAACCGCAAAAAGCAAGCTTGCTCGTGACCAGTGAAGCTGGTGGTGGGCAGGAATTGCCCCAGACTGATTGGCTCGGCACCACTCAGGAGCAGGATGTCGCCGAGTGTGCTGTCATCCTTGGCGAGCTGAACACCGATTGGCTAGTCGTCGATCACTACGCCCTCGATGCTCGCTGGGAAGTTGCACTCAAGCGGTACTACCACAAGTTGATGGTGATTGATGACCTAGCCGATCGGCCCCATCAAGGCCACCTGCTATTGGACCAGACCTTCGGTCGTAATCCAGCAGACTATGCTCCGTGGGTGCCAGCTACATGCACGCTCCTCTGCGGCTCGCGATACGCCCTGCTACGTCCCGAGTTTTCCGCACTGCGAGCCTACAGTCTGGCTCGGCGGGTAAATATGCAGCTAAGGCACCTGCTAATCACCATGGGCGGTGTCGACAAGGACAATGCGACCGGGCAGGTACTGCATGCCCTCCTGTCCAGCGAACTGCCCGCCAATTGCTGCATCACTGTGGTGATGGGGGCAACCGCGCCTTGGCTAGCTGAGGTTCGTCAGCTGGCTGAGCAAATGCCATGGGCTGTCGACGTTCGCGTAAACGTCGACGATATGGCACAGTTGATGGCCGATAGCGACTTGGCGATTGGCGCCGCCGGCTCGACGTCTTGGGAGCGCTGTTGTCTAGGACTTCCGACGGTGCTGGTGGTTCTTGCCGCCAATCAACAACAGGTCGCACAAGGTCTGGAACAAGCGGGCGCGGTCCATGTCGTGCAGGAACCACGGTTGATCACGGCGCACCTCCCTCAGGCACTGGCTTCACTGGTTTCATCGTCAGCCCTTCGGGCTTCCATGAGCCAAGCTGCGCAGCGCGTTGCAGACGGCAATGGGATGTCTACTGTAATCCAGCATCTGGAGTCTTGAAGTGACCGTAACAGCATCGGCTCCGCAACGAGTACGCCCGATGACAAACAAGGATCTCGAGCGGGTACTTGCTTGGCGTAACCACGAAGAAGTGCGCCGCTACATGTACACTCAGCACCAGATTAGCCTCATCGAGCATTCACGCTGGTTCGAGCGGACATCCCAAGACTCCAGCCGCCACCTGCTGATATTTGAAAGTAATGCGGTGCCTCTTGGCTTCATAAACCTTCATCAAATTGCTCCCGGTGGTGTGGCTGACTGGGGTTTCTATGTTGCTCCTGACGCGCCGAAAGGAACAGGCCGTCTACTGGGGTATGCAGTATTGCAACATGCTTTCACTCATCTAGCCTTGCACAAGCTCTGTGGCCAGGCGCTGTGCTTCAATACGCGGTCCATCAAGTTTCATCAGAGACTTGGCTTCCAGCAGGAAGGAGTTCTGCGTGAGCAACACTTTGACGGCCAGAGCTATCACGATGTTGTGTGCTTTGGCCTACTTGCCTCTGAATGGCAATCGAACCTCTGAGAGATAACCGTATGGCAACTATCCCAAGTATCAGCATTGCCGGTCGGCGCATCGCTCTCGATGCGCCGCCTTACATAATTGCCGAACTTTCCGCTAACCATAATGGCAAGCTGGAAACGGCACTGAAGATAATCGAAGAAGCAAAAAAGGCGGGCGCCGACGCCATCAAGCTCCAGACCTACACTGCCGATACCATTACCTTGAATTGCGATTCGGAAGAGTTTCAGATCCACGGTGGATTGTGGGACGGTAAAAGTCTCTATCAGCTTTACCAGGAAGCCCATATGCCTTGGGACTGGCATGCCCCGCTGTTCGAGCATGCGCGTAAATTAGGTATCACCATCTTCAGTTCGCCATTCGACAACACCGCTGTTGACCTGCTGGAAAGCCTCGGAGCTCCAGCCTACAAGATCGCCTCCTTCGAGGCCATTGATCTGGCTCTGATCAAATATGTCGCCAGCACTGGTAAACCGATGATCATCTCTACCGGTATGGCCGATGCGGAAGAGATTCAGGAAGCGATAGTGGCTGCGCGCGACGGAGGATGCAAGGAGTTGGCTATATTGCATTGTGTGAGTGGTTATCCTGCCCCAGCAGCAGACTACAACTTACGGACTATTCCCGACATGATCCAGCGCTTCGGCTTGGTTACGGGATTGTCTGATCACACGCTTGATAATACTACCGCTATTACAAGTGTTGCTCTGGGCGCCTGTGTGATTGAAAAGCACTTCACCCTAGACCGCAACGGTGGAGGGGCTGATGATAGTTTTTCTCTAGAGCCCGCTGAACTCACTGCGCTTTGTCGTGACAGTAAGACCGCGTGGGCTGCGCTAGGAAGAGTGGATTATGGTCGCAAGTCCAGCGAGCAAAGTAACGCAAAATTCCGCCGATCTCTTTATTTTGTGAAAAATTTGAAGGCTGGCGATGTGATTACTGAAGATGCAGTGCGAAGTGTGCGGCCAGGATATGGTGCTGCTCCGAAGTATTTAGGCTATGTGCTTGGTAAGAAAGTAATGTCTGATGTTTCTGCTAACAGTCCTGTTGTTCTGGAAGGGCTAAGAGATGCATAAGCGATATTTTATAATTTCTGAGTTTAAATAAATGAACGATAAGGTGTTGATTCTAGTAGAAACGCCATTTCAACTCTTATGCGCTTATGAGTATTTGCGTAAAAATCCAACTAATATTTCTTTATATATAAGGAATAGCGGTGTCGGCAGTAATGACCAGCAGATGAACGCTATGGTCAGGGATTTAAAACTTCAAGTAAAGAAGGAATTCTTGGTTAGGCCTGGCAATAAGGCGGATTATATTTTATCGGTCTTAAGCTTCTGGTTTAGCGGTTTTCATCGTTATGATAAGGTTGTTCTAGGTAGTTTTTTTTCTGGCTTCCAAAAGGTGCTTTCTTCTATTGTTCAAAAAAAAGAAATAGTCCTTTTGGACGATGGTGTGGCGACTTTATTGGCTGATAGAATAATAAGTGAGCGAGGAGGGAAATATTCAGTATTTAGCATATTTGATTTGAATAGAAAGAATTATGTTAATTGTGAGGTGAACCGGTTTGATTCAATTGCCGGTGAATATGATTGCAAGGAAAATGAAGATTATTCTGTTTTCTTTATAGGGCAGAAGTTGGTTGATATCGGTGCTATGGATATGGCTGCCTATATTAGAGTTCTAGAGGCTGCAGTAAGGGGGGCGCCTGGGTCAATTGTGCATTATATCCCGCATCGCACTGAAAGTTTAGAGTGTCTGGAGGCTGTGAAGGAAGTAAAAGGTCTCCAGTTATTACATGCGAATGTGGCTGTGGAGTACTTCATGTTACGGAATAAGTGGCGTCCGCAGAAAATATATTCAGTTAACTCTACGGCACTTTTCACGCTGGCGAGCCTGTTTCCTGACTCAAGGGCCGTTGCCATGATTCCGAGTACATTGAAGACGCAAATGTTTGTGCATCATGATCTGATAATGGAGTCTTTTGAAAAACATAAATCTATCGTGATAGATTATGTTTCATAGTTATTTGCAATAAAATTTATGTCGTGTTGTATGGTGGCGTAGGCTTCTTGCGTTAACAGTAAAATTATCTATAGGCCTCTAAATGCTTGGCTTGCTCACTTTTCTTTCGACGATTGTGTTTTTTTCTCCAGTCGTTAATCTATTGCTCCTCCCGATTGTCCTCTATAGATTGTTTTTGACTCGCTATGGGAGGAGTTTGAGTTATTTGAAGGTGGGGCATAAGATCGGAATGATGCTGTTGCTGTTGTCAGCGTTTCTGTCAGTTGCTGTATTTGTTTTTATGGAGCCTTTGATTGGTAATTTTGAAAAGTCAATATTAGGTGCTTTCCCCTATGTAGTGCTAATACTGATTTCTTTATTCGTGGGCATGGCATTTCGCAGGCACGATTTGATAGTGGTGCTTCTGCTGGTTTTTTTTGAAATAGCTGTAGGTTTTGCTGAATATATTGTTGGGGTTCATTCGTTTTTTTCGGTTGAGTCGAAAGGGCTGACTCAAATAGGTGACACTGAGTTGCTCTACTATAATCGGGTTTTCGGTTTGAGTATGAACTCCAGTGTTTATGCGTTCAAGGTCTTGGTTGGCTTTGTTATTCTGATGGCAATAAAGTCTGAGTTGTCTCGGCGGGTTTTTCTAGTTTGTTCGGTGGTACTTTCTGTCGGGTTTATTACGTCGTTCAATAGGACTGCCATTGTTGCTGCGGCGATTAGCCTTATTTTCTATTACGTGACTAATTGGAGGGTTGTGCTTTCCGGATGTGTGGTGGGTTGTGCGGTGGGCGCGTTCTACCTATCCACTATAGTTGATAATCTTACGCGTGGCAGGGGTGAGCTGGATTTGTCTGGCCGGGATTTTATTTTTTATGAGTTTTTTAATGTTCTGGATCAAAGTCCATTTTTCGGTAACGCTGCGCAAAAAGTTTGGCTAGAGATTAATGATGGTCTATATCATGCTCATAGTTCGTATCTTGAGTTTTTGGTGTCGAACGGTATCTTCATCTCGCTTGTGTTTTTTTCGGGCTATTATCTTCTGGTGTTACGAGGGCGAATGCTGGCAGCGTTACCCATATTGATCTATTCGGTGTTTCAATATGGGTTGCTTTGGGGGCTGGTGTTTAATGATGTAGTCTTTTTTGGGTTGATGTTCTATCTATTAAGATCGAAGTCCCCAAAAATTAATGTTGATGAAGTTGCCCGGGGATCAAAGGTGATTAATGTTTAAGCGCGTGATTAAGAAGACTCTTTCTGGTTTTTATTATCTGGCATCGGGGCGTAACTTTAATGCGCCAGCAGGACGCCCTAAGATAAACGGCTTCTGTAAATTCGGAGCGAAGTTGATTTTGGGAACTAACGCCAATTTTAATGGGGCTAGAACATATGGGGGTGGTAAGGTTTATATTGGGAATAACTTTCACTCGGGTGTGGGGTTGAAGATACTGACTCAGAGTCATAACTATAACGGCGAGTCTATCCCCTATGACAAAACGGTTATAGTGAAAGATGTCGTTATCGGTGATAATGTGTGGCTTGGTATGGGGGTAATGGTTCTGCCAGGCGTGCGAATTGGGGAGGGAGCAATTATTCAAGCCGGCTCGGTGGTTTCAAAGTCAATACCTGATTTAGCCATTGCGGGCGGTAATCCAGCCGAAGTTATTCGATTTCGTGATCAGGACCATTATTTTAAGATGAAACAAGATGCCTGCTATCTATAAAAATTTTGGCTTAGTGTTTAGTTACTCATCGGTCTTGTTAATGTCAAAAGGACTTACCCTTTTGGTAAGTTATATGGTTGCCTTCTCTGTGAGTAACACCGAGTTCGGCTATTTCTCACTTGCTCAAGCTCTGTTCGTTACTTCAGTTGCTTTGATGGGGTTTAACTCTTCTGCGGCGTATGTCAGGTATTTTTATAGCGAAGGAATTTCTGCCATTTATAAGGCATTAAAACGGATCTATTTACTGCTTTTTGTTATTTCTGTTTTATCTGGGTTGCTGTTGTACTTTGTGTTTATAGATCACAAATATTTCGTTTGGTTTGCGTTGCTTCCCGTTTCTGGCTTTTTGGCAGCACATATTGCTAGTTTTAATGCAATATATAGGTGTTCAAATAACTTTTCTGGTTATGCTTTCGCTGAGCTGGGAAGGCCCCTTCTGGTTTTTCTTTCGTTGACTGCCTTTCTGTTGATGGAGTTCGAATTTTCAGCTGTAGCGGTATATTTGGTTGTCCTTTGTTCCTCTTTGCTGTTGGTCGTTTCTGTTTCGGTCTTTCATCTTCGTTCAAAGTTGTTTAATAAGTCGCAGTCATCCTTGGGTGAGAAGGAGGTTGTGCTGTATTTATTTCCGTTGGTGATGGTTCAGTTGATGGCCTTGCTCAATAATGTTGGTGATCGATATATTTTGAGTGCCTTTGTAACTGTGGAGGAGCTTGGTAAGTATGGTAAAGCCTATCTTATTGGGTCGGCTGCGGGAATGCTCATTGATAGTTTTTCCTTATTGTGGGCGCCGCTAGTCGTCAGAAGAATCGGTGATTTTAAGACTGATCTGTATCCTAAGACCTTGCTTGTTTTTGGAGTTGCTAACTTACTGTCTTTACTTTTGCTGTCTGGGGCTGGCTTTGTTTTTGTCTATAAGAATTCATTTTTTTCTTTTGATTACCTTTTTTGGGTAACGGCGATTATTGTGCTGTCTGCATTTATGGCTCGTGTGGGGTATCAGATATTTGTACCCGTGCTGAGTGCCTATGATCTTACAGGTGTTGTCGCGAAATTATCTTTTGCTGGTGCGGTTAGCGGGATTGTTGCGAATTTTGCTTTGATTCCATTTTGGGGTGGTGTAGGGGCTGCTATAGCAACCTGGATTTCATTTTTTATCTTTTCCATTCTTTCGTTCTGGGTTGTACGAGAAAGAGTTCTTCGGGTATGAACCTGTATCAAATAAATAGTAATGCTTTGGATATGGACTCAGCAGTCGTATCGATTTTTGATGAGACTAACGGATAAAGCTATTTTCTTGGGTGGTATGACAATCTTTATCGTTGACTACCAATGTGGGCGTAAGCCTGTCATCAGCGCAGTGTCCGCCTGGTGGAAGAGCGTTTAGGGTGATCGATAATGTCGGGGATTCGTCAAGAAGGCTATATTTCGCTGGTGGCTCGAATCCGGTGAGCCGAGTGGAGGGCTCCAACTCTTGCAATGGTCAGCACACGCCGCCATTGGCGGCTTCAATACCTATCGCTGGCAGAGGAGGGGGAGTCGCGTTATTATCTGGACAAAGAACAAGTACCGGTATTGGAAGTTGAAGTCCATCAGCCGGGATCGTTAATTACGGAGTATCGCTGGATCCTATGAGAATTCTGTACTTTCATCAACACTTTTCAACCCCGAAAGGTGCGGTCGGCACCCGCTCTTATGAAATGGCTCGCCGTTTACTTGCGCGTGGTCATGAAGTGACGATGGTGTGCGGGAGTTATAGTGGCGGGGAGACAGGTCTGAGTCTGCCTTTTATTGGTGGTAAACGACGCGGAACAGTCGAAGGTATCAACATTATTGAGTTCGATCTGGCGTATGCAAATAGTGATGGCTTAGCAAAGAGAGTTGTGACCTTCGCCAAGTTTGCTCTGCGCAGTGTCGGTTTGGCGCTGACTGAGCGCTACGATCTAGTATTTGCAACTACTACACCATTGACGGCGGGTATTCCCGGAATTTTCGCTCGTTGGTTAAGGGCTAAACCGTTTGTATTCGAGGTGCGTGATCTGTGGCCGGAATTGCCCAAGGCTATGGGGGTGATCCGCAATCCTCTAGTGTTGGGTGCCATGTCGATACTGGAATGGATGAGCTATCGGTCGGCGCATAGGTTGATTGGCTTGTCCCCCGGGATAGTTGCGGGCATCGCTAAACGTGGGGTCCCGCCCGAGCGGATTGCTCTGATCCCCAATGGCTGCGATCTCGATATTTTTGCTGGCGACATCGAACCCTGGCGCCCCGAGCAGATAAAACCGGACGATCTGCTGGCTGTCTTTGCGGGTACCCATGGCGTGGCCAATGGTCTGGATGCGGTGCTCGATGCAGCAGCGGAACTGAAACAGCGTGGACGTGACAATATCAAGTTGCTTTTGATCGGCCAGGGAAAGCTCAAACCAGCTCTGCAGGCACGGGCGCAGCATGAGGCGTTAGATTGTGTTGTATTCCACGAGCCAGTTAACAAGTCTCGGCTTGCTGGTCTGATGGCAAGTACGGATGTTGGGTTACAGGTATTGGCAAATGTGCCTGCTTTCTACGTTGGTACCTCACCGAACAAGTTCTTCGACTATATTGCGGCTGGTTTGCCGGTACTGAACAATTACCCCGGCTGGTTAGCCGAGATGATCCGCGACAACCTGTGCGGCTATTCAGTTGAACCAGAAAATCGACACGCTTTTGCCGATGCGCTGGAGCAGGCTGCGAATGATAGGGCGGAAGCAAAGGAAATGGGCAAACGGAGCCGTGAGTTGGCTGAGCGAGAATTTGACCGCGAGCTTCTGGCGAGTCGCTTTGTCGATTGGTTGGAGGGGGTAAAGTGATGATCAAGCGTCTTACCGATATCGTCGCCTCTTTTTTCGGTCTTTTACTGTTAGCCCCAGTCATTGCTGTCGTTGCATGGCTGGTTCGCCGCAAGCTTGGTACTCCTGTGTTGTTCCGTCAGGTGCGTCCCGGCCTGAATGGTGAACCATTCGAGATGATCAAGTTCCGTACCATGCGCGATGCTGTGGATGCTGTAGGCAATCAATTGCCAGACGCCGAACGCATGACACCATTTGGCAGTTTCCTGCGCTCTAGTAGTTTGGACGAGTTACCGGAATTGTGGAATGTTTTAAAGGGTGATATGAGTTTGGTAGGCCCCAGACCATTATTAATGGAGTACTTATCTCTTTATACTCCTGAACAATATAGGCGTCATTTGGTTCGTCCTGGTGTCACGGGGTGGGCTCAAGTTAATGGGAGGAATTCTTTAAGTTGGGAGAAAAAGTTTGAGCTGGATACTTGGTATGTTGATAATCACTCGTTTTGGCTAGATGTGAGGATTGTGTTTCTTACAATCAAAAAAGTTGCTCTTCGTGATGATATAAATGAGGCGGGCGAAGCCTCTATGTCTAAATTTACTGGCACGAAATGATTTTTGTATGCCGGTAATGTGTTTCATTGTGCTGTAGGAGGTCGAAGTGGTACCAGCCAAAAGTTTGATTGTCATAGGATTTGGTGGTCTAGGCAAAGAGGTACATTGGCTGGCCGCGCGTTTAGGAGTTCACGTACGCGGTTTTCTCGACGATAATCCCAATCTGCTCGGCGCGGAGTTTTGTAATGCCACCGTACTGGGAACTGTAAGTGATTGGAAGGCCTATAGCGAGTGTGAGTTCATAATCGCGATTGGAAACCCTAGAATTCGTATGAGAATTCGAGATAAGATGCTTCAGTATGGCGTGCCAAATTTCGCTACGTTGGTTGATCCTAGTGCTGTTGTCGATTTCACTCAGGTTTCTGTGGGGGAAGGTAGTTTGATTTGCGCTGGGACGACCTGTACTGTTGAAATTAATATAGGTGCTCATGTAGTAATTAATCCAAGTTGTTCTGTTGCGCATGAGGTCGTTATTAGAGATTTTGTTACATTGGCGCCTAAGGTTGCTATTTCGGGCAACGTGCATATTGATTCGTTAGCAGAAATAGGCACTGGCTCATGTATTCGTCAGGGGCTTGATCTTGGTGCTGGTTCGATGTTAGGGATGGGAAGTGTTTTGACGAAAAATATTCCGGAGTCCGAGCTTTTTTTCGGTAATCCTGCAAGATATATAAAAAATATTGGATAAAGGCTGTCTGTTTTTGTTGGTTTCTCATTGTTGCTAGGGTTTGTTATTTAAGACATGTGGCCGCGAAGTAACTGGCGGTTTTCTTAGAATGCTAATAGAATGGATTTAGAATGCTTAACTCTCCTTTTGCTCCCTGGCCATCTTTCACCGAAGAAGAAGGTGATGCAGTCCGTGATGTCATTCTTTCCAATAAGGTAAATTATTGGACCGGTACTGAATGTCGAGAATTTGAGAAGGAGTTTGCCGCCTGGACTGACACCCGTTATGCCGTTGCTGTTACCAATGGTACCGTCGCTTTGGATTTGGCATTATTAGCGTTAGATATCGGTGCTGGCGATGAGGTCATTGTAACTTCTCGTACTTTTCTCGCTTCTGTTTCTTGCATTGTCAATGCTGGCGCGATACCAGTGTTTGCTGATGTTGACCGTAATTCGCAAAACATTACTGCCGACTCTATTGAGGCGGTGCTGACCCCTCGGACACGGGCTCTGATTTGTGTCCATTTGGCTGGGTGGCCCTGTGATATGGATCCGATTATGGGGCTTGCGGCTAAGCACGGTTTGAAGGTAATCGAAGATTGCGCCCAGGCGCATGGTGCCCGTTACAAAGGACGCCCGGTTGGGTCTATTGGGCATATCGGAGCGTGGTCCTTTTGTCAGGACAAAATCATGACCACTGGTGGAGAGGGTGGCATGGTGACGACAAACGACCACGCTTTATGGTCAAGAATGTGGTCTTACAAAGATCATGGAAAAAGCTGGGAGGCAGTTTACGAGCGTAAACATGCAACTGGTTTTCGTTGGCTACATGATAGCTTCGGTACCAACTGGAGGATGCTTGAGGTTCAGGGGGTCATTGGACGCATACAGTTACGACGTATGGCTGAATGGCACGAAAGACGCCTGAGTAATGCCAATCGCATTTGGGCCTGCGCTCAGAAAATAGATAGTTTGCGCGTTCCAATGATTTCCTCCGAGAGTATCCATGCTGCATATAAATGTTACGTATTCTTGAGGCTGGATCAGCTTGCGGCTGGCTGGGACCGTGATCGCATTTTACAAGAGATCTCCGCTCAAGGTGTTCCTGTTTTTTCAGGATCATGCTCCGAGGTTTATTTAGAGAAGGCGTTTGATGGAACAAATTGGCGTCCGTCCAGCTTTTTGCCAACAGCTAAGGAGTTAGGAGAAACAAGCTTGATGTTCCTTGTGCATCCGACCTTAACAGATGATGAAATAACCAAGACATGTGATGTTTTGAGCGATGTTATGAAACAGGCATCTCACGGCTAGGGACTGTATTGCTTGATGAATAGATGATGACATTATAGGTTGCTATTTTTGGAGTGTTTTAAGGGCTGCCTAAGACGAATTTGAACGGTTTGCCAAGGTGTGCTGGTTATGGAGCTCTTATTTGTTCTTATATTGACAATAGGCTTGTCTGTAGTACTTACTTGGTTGTTGCGTTGCTATGCCATTCGTCAAAGAATTTTAGATATACCTAATGCACGCAGTTCGCATACCAGCGTGATTCCACGTGGTGGCGGCATTGCGATCGTACTTAGTTTTTTGTTCGCTATGATTATACTGGTGTTGGACAGTTTACTAGCTTGGCCGTTCGCATGGGCTATGTTCGGCGCAGGAGGCGGAATTGCATTAATCGGTTTTTTCGATGATCATCGACACCTTTCCGTCCGCTGGAGGCTATTTGGACATTTTGCGGGTTCCATATGGGCTCTTTTTTGGTTGGGCGGGCTGCCACCTTTGGAGGTATTTGGTTTTGTGATGGATTTTGGCTGGGGAGGACATATCCTCACTGTCTTTTATCTGGTCTGGATGCTAAATCTTTATAACTTCATGGACGGTATCGATGGCATTGCAAGTGTCGAAGCTATTTGTAGTTGTCTCTGCGCTTGTGTTCTTTATTGGGCTGCTGGCTTTGACAGCTTGATCGTTGTGCCTCTAGTACTTGTTATGGCTGTATCGGGGTTTCTTTACTGGAATTTTCCTCCAGCGCGAATTTTTATGGGCGATGGCGGAAGTGGTTTTTTAGGGATCACTCTGGGTTTGATCTCGTTACAAGCAGCTTGGGTTTCATCCGAATTTTTTTGGGTTTGGCTGATTTTACTTGGCGTTTTTATTGTCGATGCCACTGTTACGTTGATACGACGTGCGTTACGCGGTGAGAAGGTATATGAGGCCCATCGTAGCCACGCTTACCAATTTGCTTCACGTCAATACAGACGTCACTTACCAGTGACATTGGCAGTGGTCGCGATTAACCTGCTATGGCTGTTGCCTATCGCTGCATGTGTGGTGTTCTGGGATCTTGATGGTGCGTTGGGTCTGATTCTGGCGTATGTTCCTCTGGTAATAATGGCCCTCAGATTTCACGCTGGAGGGCCTGAGACGCGCTCATCTCATTTTGGAGATGAGGCAGGTCCCCTTTAGTGGTGCTTTTGTCGAGTGTTTGACGTGGAGGAAACGTACAATGGAAGCGGATTTTGTTTAAGGAGCAGGCCAAGGTGCGTGAAGGGGTTATGGATAAAATAAGATCGGCTTTGTTAGGCTTACCGAGACGCCACAAACGCGCAATCCAGGTAGCCACAGACGTGCTTTTGGTTTGGGCGGCCCTATGGCTGGCATTCGTCGTTCGACTCGGTATCGACGCCTTGGCGAGCCCGATCGAAACGCATCTTTGGCTTTTCGCATCTGCTCCGCTGGTCGCTATCCCGATTTTCATCCGCTTTGGCATGTACCGCGCTGTCATGCGTTATTTCGGCAATGACGCGCTGATCACTATCTGCAAGGCAGTCAGTCTCTCTGCCTTGCTGTTGGCTCTCTTGGTATATTGGTACAGTAACCATAAAAATGTAGTCCCGCGCTCCATCATCTTCAACTATTGGTGGCTGAGCCTGATCATGATCGGCGGTTTGCGCCTCATGATGCGCCAATACTTTCTGGGAGACTGGTTCACCGCAGCCCAGCATGTACCCTTCACCAACCGTGATGGCGGGTTACCGAAAGTCGCTATTTACGGTGCCGGTGCCGCCGGTAACCAACTCGTCGCCGCATTGCGTATGGGACGGGTGATGCGTCCTGTCGCGTTCATCGATGACGATCGCAGCATTGCAGACCGGGTGATCGCCGGGTTGCAGGTCTACCAACCCAAACATATTCAAAAGATGATCGATGCGACCGGTGCGCAAGAGATTTTGCTGGCGATCCCGTCTTCGTCACGAGGTCGTCGGCGTGAAATATTGACGTTGCTGGAAGGTTTTCCGCTGCATGTGCGCAGTGTTCCCGGTTTCATGGATCTAGCGAGTGGCCGGGTCAAGGTCGACGACATCCAGGAAGTGGATATTGCGGATCTTCTTGGGCGCGATCCTGTGCCTGCACAAGCTGACTTGCTTGAGCATTGCATCGCCGGACAGTCGGTTTTGGTGACGGGGGCGGGAGGTTCAATCGGTTCTGAGCTTTGTCGGCAAATCGTAGCCCTCAAGCCCACTACGCTGCTGCTATTCGAGCATAGTGAGTTCAATCTCTACAGTATTCTGTCTGAACTTGAGCCGCGAATCGCTCGGGAATCGTTGTCTGTCCGCTTGCTGCCTATCCTGGGTTCGGTGCGCGATCAGCACAAGTTGCTGGACGTGATGAAAACCTGGAATGTCGACACGGTCTATCACGCCGCCGCTTATAAGCATGTGCCCATGGTTGAGCACAATATTGCCGAAGGTGTCTTGAACAACGTGATCGGGACGTTGAACACCGCGCAAGCTTCGTTGCAAGCGGGCGTCTCGAATTTTGTATTGATTTCCACCGACAAAGCCGTGCGCCCCACCAACGTGATGGGCAGCACCAAGCGCCTCGCAGAACTGACCTTGCAAGCCCTGAGCCGTGAACTGGCGCCAGTGCTGTTCGGCGATAAGGCCAATGTCTCGCGTGTTAATAAAACTCGCTTCACCATGGTCCGGTTCGGCAATGTGCTGGGCTCGTCAGGGTCGGTGATTCCGCTGTTCCATAAGCAGATCAAGTCCGGCGGCCCATTAACCGTTACACATCCCAAGATCACGCGTTATTTCATGACCATTCCCGAGGCCGCACAGTTGGTGATTCAGGCTGGCTCCATGGGCTTGGGTGGGGATGTGTTTGTACTGGACATGGGCGAGCCGGTGAAGATTGTCGAGCTGGCGGAGAAGATGATTCACCTGTCTGGCTTGAGTGTTCGTTCGGAAAAGAACCCTCATGGCGACATTTCAGTCGAGTTCACAGGTCTGCGTCCTGGCGAGAAGCTTTACGAGGAGTTGCTGATTGGCGATAACGTTGTCGCGACCCCGCATCCGATGATCATGAGTGCCAACGAAGATCACCTGCCCTGGGATGTGCTCAAGGCACGGCTGGAGGAGCTGCTGGCTGCCATCGAACACGATGATTACGCGAGAGTCCGTCAGTTGCTGCGCGATACCGTCAGCGGCTACGCCCCCGACGGTGAGATCGTCGACTGGATCTACCAGCAGCGCCGTCTCGAACCCTGATTGTTACACAACCTGTAACGTACACACTTTTGACAGCCCCCCATCATCGCCTAAGTTTGAGAAGCAGCTTCGGAAAAGCTGCTTCTCTCTTAACGATGTCATGGAGCGTCACTTATGCGTACAGGCTATTTCTACTCTCTGGTTTTTGCCCTTCTGACCAGCGCCTCTATAGCTGTTATCGCTGCGCCCGCGGTCAAGCCCGAGACGACGGCGGCGCCGCAGGCACTGGAACTGTCGGCTAAACCGCAAGGCGTCAAGGTGGATCTGAACGTGGCGGACACCGCTACGCTGCAACGCGAGCTGGCGGGGATAGGCAAGGCCAAGGCTGATGCGATTGTTGCGTATCGCGAGAGTAATGGAGCCTTCTCTTCAGTAGAGGAGTTGCTGGAGGTCAAGGGGATTGGCAAGGCGATTCTCGACAGGAATCGTGACAAGCTGGAAGTGAACTGAGGTGTGATGGTGAAAGAGGCCGGTCGAAATATGACTGGCCTTTTTGCATTTTGGCTCAATGCCACTTAAAACGATGATCGGATGCGTCTTGGTCTAGGTTCGACCATCCGCCTTTTGGAGCTTCGTCCCCGCCAACCACCTCAGATCAAGGACCCACCCCATGCATAAAAACTACCCAGCCGCCTACCAAGTCAGCAAAGGCTCGGCCCTGCAAGTGGACAAACCCTTCTACGACCGCATCCGAACCCAGCAGGACAAGCGCACCCTGATCGAACAGTTCGAGGTCCCCATCCGTACCGGCCGCGCTTGGCACGTACCCGCCGGGCATGTGTTCCGCGTTACGACTCCGGTGGGCCCGCAGGTGGGGGACTTCAACGTGTGGAATGCCCACGATCCACGGGAACGCCTGTGGGCTGCGCGCACGCGTCAGCTGCAGGGCGCTCATGTCAGCACTCATGATCGGTTGTGGTCGAACCTGCCATTCTTGCGTCCATTGGTGACTATTACCGATGACAGTCTGGCCGATTATGGCATCGACGAGCATGGTGGACGATTGCACGACCTGCTGGGGACGCGCTGTGATCCGTACGTGAACAGGATGCTGACCGGCGAGGATTTTCACCATCACTGCCACTCGAACCTGACCCGTGCGGTATTACCCCATGGGCTGACCGAGTTCGATGTGCACGATGTGCTGAATATTTTCCAATGTACTGGGCTCAATCATGATGACATGTACTTCATGAAGGCCTGTCCGGCGAAGAAGGGCGATTATTTGGAGTTCTTTGCCGAGATCGATTTGCTGTGTGCCTTGTCCACTTGCCCCGGCGGCGATCTGTCGCTGGCGATGTGGGGGCCGGATGCGCAGGATCCCCTCAGTGTCTGTCGTCCGTTGGGGGTGGAGATCTATCGATTGGAGGATTCATTGCTGTCGGGCTGGAGCCAGCCTGAGCGGGCGGCGTACAAGGGGTTGCATGGCTTGCATATCGCCAAGGCTGATTGGGAGCAGTGATGTAGCAAGCGCTGGCTTTTTGTGGCGAGGGAGCTTGCTCCCGCCGGGCTGCGTAGCAGCCCCAATAGCCCAAACCCGATTAGCCTGACACTCCGCGCCAGCAGATTCAGGGCCGCTTTGCGCCCCAGCGGGAGCAAGCTCCCTCGCCACAAAGCGTCATGCAATCAGGACTGTAGCGGCTCAACGATCCTTGGCCTCCTTCGCATCCATCTCGGCATTGCGCTCGGCAACACGCTTGCGTTGTTCATCCGTCAGTTCGACCTTGTGGGCGGTGTCGCGCAGCATCATCAAGCCACCCACGATCGAGCCGATTGCAACAATCAGAATTAACCAGGCGTACCAGGGCATAGGGTTCTCCTTGAGGGGGCGATGGACGACGAACGTTTCGCCTGTCCACCGCACCTACCACTTATGAGCGAAGGTTGTTCGCAGTGGTTCCATATTACGCCCGTTGTGCCGGGTTCACCTCAAAGCCCGGTGAGCATCGCATCGGCCGGGGCATCGGCGCGCAGTTGTGCGGTCAGCACAAAGTACAAGAAGCCTACCGCCATGAAACCGAGGAAGATCAGCCCGATCAGGGCATTGAACCAGGCCATCGCTACCAGGCACACCACTGCCAGTACCAGGGCGATACCCGGGATGATCGGATAGCCCGGCGCGCGGAAGGTGCGTTCCAGGTTGGGTTCGGTTTTACGCAGTTTGAACAGGCTGAGCATGCTCATGATGTACATGACGATCGCGCCGAACACCGCCATGGTGATCATGGCGGCGGTCAGGGTCATGCCGCCGAGGTTGATCAGGCCGTCGCTGTAGATCGCCGCGATGCCGATCAGGCCACCGGCGATGATGGCCCGGTGCGGGGTCTGGAAGCGTGAGAGTTTGGCGAGGGAGGCGGGCAGGTAGCCGGCGCGGGCGAGGGCGAAGAACTGGCGCGAGTAGCCGAGGATGATGCCGTGGAAGCTTGCTACCAGGCCGAACAGGCCGATCCACACCAGCATGTGCAACCAGCCGGAGCTTTCGCCGACTACGGTTTTCATGGCTTGGGGCAGCGGGTCGTTGATGTTGGACAGGGTGCGCCAGTCGCCTACGCCACCGGCGAAGAACATCACGCCCATGGCCAGGAACACCAGGGTCAGGATGCCGCTGATGTAGGCCTTGGGAATTGTGCGTTTCGGGTCCTTGGCTTCTTCGGCGGCCATGGCCGCGCCCTCGATGGCCAGGAAAAACCAGATGGCGAAGGGGATTGCGGCGAACATCCCGGCGATGGCCGGCGCGCCGAACACATCGGAACCGGCCCAGCCGTTCAAGGCGAAGCTACTGAAGCTGAACGCCGGGGCGACTACGCCCATGAACACCAGCAGTTCGGCCACCGCCAGCACGCAGACGATCAGTTCGAAGGTCGCCGCCAGTTTCACCCCGAGGATGTTCAGGCCCATGAACACGATATAGGCACCGACCGCCGCGTGTTTCGGGTCCAGGGCCGGGAATTGCACGTTCAGGTAGGCACCGATGGCCAGGGCGATGGCCGGTGGTGCGAAAACGAATTCGATCAGCGTCGCCAGGCCGGCGATCAACCCACCTTTCTCTCCAAAGGCCCGACGGCTGTAGGCGAACGGTCCGCCAGCGTGGGGGATGGCGGTGGTCAGCTCGGTGAAGCTGAAGATGAAGCAGGTGTACATGGCCGCGACCATGAATGATGTCACCAGAAAGCCCAGCGTTCCGGCAACGCCCCAGCCGTAGCTCCAGCCGAAGTACTCGCCGGAGATCACCAGCCCGACGGCAATGCCCCATAAATGCAGGGTGCCCAGGGTGGGTTTGAGTTGTGTGTTCATCGGTGGCTCCCCCTCGATCCATAGCAAAAGCGCTGGGGTGGGGCAGTGCAGTGGGCGTGCCAGTGTGGCGGCGGTGGTCGTAATGGGTGAAATTGTGTCGTATCGGGGATGTTCGCTGCCTGATGGCTCGATTTTGTGCTCCAGTTCGGAGCGTCAGCGCCAGGGCGGGCCTCATCGCGAGCAGGCTCGCTCCCACAGGGGATCTTCAGTGGAGGCAAATTCTCTATTCACAACAGATCAAATGTGGGAGCGAGCCTGCTCGCGATGAGGCCCGCCCAGCCAACTACCAACCCCTTTTTTACACATTCTTTATCCCCCAACCCCTCTCTCGATCTCGTTCCTTTACGCCCTCCCTGCCGACAATCACTCCACACACGGCATGACGCCGTACGACGGAGAAATCCCATGAGCCTTCTGGACGGGGTGTCGCTGCTGCTGGCAGCGGCGCTGTTCATTTATCTACTGATTGCGCTGCTGCGCGCGGATCGGAACTAGGAGTGGCTATGCACGGTTATGACTACGGGCTGATCCTCGCCTTCTTTGCGCTGGTGCTGATCCCTGCACCGTTTCTGGGGCGTTTCTACTACCGGGTGATGGAAGGCCAGCGCACTTGGCTTTCACCTGTTCTTGGCCCGGTGGAGCGTGGTTGCTATCGCTTGGCCGGCGTTGATCACACCGTTGAGCAGAGCTGGCAGAAATACACCCTGGCCTTGCTCGCTTTCAACCTGGCCGGCTTTTCGCTGTTGTTCGCGATTCTGTTGTTACAGGGGCATTTGCCACTCAACCCCGAAAAAGTGCCGGGTATGGAATGGACCCAGGCATTCAATACGGCGGTGAGTTTCACCACCAATACCAATTGGCAGTCCTACAGCGGTGAAGCGTCGTTGAGCTACCTGAGCCAGATGCTTGGCCTGGCTGTGCAGAACTTTGTCAGTGCAGCTACCGGCCTGGCCGTGCTGGTGGCGCTGTGTCGCGGAATCGGGCGCAAATCCGCTGCAACGCTGGGTAACTTCTGGGTCGACATGACCCGCGCCACCCTCTACGGGCTGTTACCGCTGTGCCTGTTGCTGGCCCTGTTCCTGGTGTGGCAGGGCGTGCCGCAAACCTTCGCGCACTATGTGCATGGGTTGACGATGCAAGGCGCGGATCAAGTGATTCCATTGGGCCCGGCCGCGAGCCAGATCGCGATCAAGCAACTGGGCACCAACGGTGGTGGTTTCTTCGGCGTCAATTCGGCACACCCCTTCGAAAACCCGACGGCCTGGAGCAACCTGTTCGAAGTTGCCTCGATCATCCTGATTCCCGCCGCGCTGGTGTTCACCTTCGGCCATTACGTCAAGGACCTGCGCCAGAGTCGGGCGATCATCGCCTGCATGCTAGTACTGTTTCTGATCGGCGGCGCCACCTCGTTGTGGGCCGAATCCCAACCCAATCCGGCGCTGCATAACGCTTCGGTGGAGCAGACCGCGCCACTGGAGGGCAAGGAGGCGCGCTTTGGCACCACGGCCACGGTGCTGTGGTCCGTCACCACCACGGCGGCCTCCAATGGCTCGGTCAATGGCATGCATGACAGCCTCAATCCTCTGAGCGGCATGGTCTCGCTGGTGAACATGATGGTCGGCGAAGTCATTTTTGGCGGCGTCGGCGCGGGGCTCTACGGGATGCTGCTGAACGTGCTGATCGCGGTGTTCCTGGCTGGATTGATGATTGGCCGTACCCCGGAATACCTGGGCAAAAAGCTCGCTGCCAGGGAAGTGCAACTGCTGGTGATAACCCTGTTGGTCATGCCGGTGAGCGTGTTGGGGCTGGGGGCCATTGCTGCGAGCCTGCCCGGACCTGCTGCAGCGGTGAGCAACCCTGGCGCCCATGGTTTCAGCCAGTTGTTGTATGCCTACACCTCGGCGGGTGCGAACAACGGTTCGGCCTTCGCCGGTTTTGGTGCCAACACACCCTTTCACAATCTGATGCTGGGCCTGGGCATGTTGATCGGTCGTTTCGGCTACATCCTGCCGGTGCTGGCCTTGGCCGGTAGCCTGGCGCTGAAGAAAACCGCGCCTATCGGCCCGAACAGCTTCCCGACCCACGGCCCGCTGTTCGTGACCCTGCTCACCGTGACCATTTTGTTGGTGGGCGGCCTGACCTTCCTGCCGACCCTGGCCCTGGGGCCGATTGCCGAACACCTGAGCCTGGGTTTCTGAGGATCTGATGATGAATATGCCAATGAGCAAAACCGTCGTCGCCAAGGCGTCGGAGCAACCGAAAACCGCGATTTCGGCCTTGTGGCGGCCAGCGCTGGTGCAAGCTTTCGTCAAGCTCGATCCGCGCCAGTTGCACCGTGCCCCAGTGATGCTGGTGGTGGAGCTGACCGCGATTCTCACCACGGTGTTGTGTTTCGTTCCGGACAGCAGCGTGCCGACTTTTGTCGCCGCGCAAATTGCCCTGTGGCTGTGGTTCACGGTGCTGTTCGCCAACTTTGCCGAAGCCCTGGCCGAAGGTCGCGGCAAGGCCCGGGCAGACAGTCTCAAGGCCGGTAGCGAAGGCCTGAGCGCACGTCGCCAGACGGCCAACGGCTTTGAGGTGATAGCCGCCACCCGCCTGCGAAAAGGCGACGTGGTACGCGTCGAGGCGGGGGAGATGATTCCTGGCGATGGTGAAGTGATCGAAGGCATCGCTGCAGTGAACGAGGCGGCGATTACTGGCGAATCGGCCCCGGTCATCCGCGAGTCCGGCGGCGACCGTTCAGCCGTCACCGGCAACACGCGCCTGGTCTCCGACTGGCTGCTGGTGCGCGTCACCAGTAACCCCGGTGAATCCACCCTGGACCGTATGATCGCCCTCGTCGAAGGCGCCAAGCGGCAGAAGACGCCCAACGAAGTGGCGTTGGATATTCTGCTGATCGGCCTGACGCTGATCTTCCTGCTGGTGGTGGTGACGCTGCAGCCGTTCGCGCATTTCGCCAACGGTAATTTGCCGCTGGTGTTTCTGGTGGCGCTGCTGGTGACGTTGATTCCCACCACCATCGGCGGGCTGTTGTCGGCCATCGGCATCGCCGGGATGGATCGACTGGTACGCCTGAACGTGATCGCCAAGTCCGGCCGCGCCGTGGAAGCGGCGGGGGACGTGCATGTGCTGATGCTGGACAAGACCGGCACCATCACCTTCGGCAATCGTCGTTGTGCCGCGGTTCACGCCGCGCCCGGCGTGAGCGTCAAGGAACTGACCGAAGGCGCGTTATTCGCTTCGTTGGCCGACGACACGGCGGAGGGCAAGTCCATCGTCGAGTACCTGCGGGGTTTGCATTCGCAACCCGAGCCTGGCGCCGAACTGCTGACCGCTGTGCCGTTCAGTGCTGAAACCCGATTGTCCGGTGTCGACTATCAGGGCCGGGTGTACCGCAAAGGGGCCGTGGATTCGTTGCTGAGTTTTATCGGCCTGTCGAAAAGCGAACTGCCACCTGCATTGGCACGGGAGGTGGACAAGATCGCCCAGAGCGGCGGTACCCCCTTGCTGGTGTGCGTTGACGGCAAGCTGCTGGGGGCGATTCATCTGAAGGACGTGGTCAAGCCCGGTATCCGTGAGCGCTTTGCCGAGCTGCGCAAGTTGGGGATTCGCACGGTGATGGTCACCGGCGACAACCCACTGACCGCCGCCGCCATTGCTGCCGAGGCCGGCGTCGATGACGTGCTGGCCGAGGCCACACCGGAGAAAAAACTGGCGCGCATCCGTCATGAGCAGAATGACGGTCGTCTGGTGGCGATGTGTGGTGACGGTGCCAACGATGCGCCGGCCCTGGCCCAGGCTGACGTCGGCATGGCGATGAACGACGGCACACAGGCGGCGCGAGAGGCGGCCAACATGGTCGATCTGGACAGCGATCCGACCAAGTTGCTGGACGTGGTGCAAATCGGCAAGGAACTGCTGGTGACCCGTGGGGCCTTGACGACGTTTTCCATCGCCAACGACATCGCCAAGTACTTCGCTATCCTGCCGGCGCTATTTGCCTCGATCTATCCACAACTGGGTGTGCTGAACGTGATGCACCTGAGCAGCCCGCAAAGCGCGATTCTGTCGGCCATTGTGTTCAACGCCTTGATCATCGTGGTGCTGATCCCGTTGGCGTTGCGTGGCGTGCGGGTGCAGGCCGCCAGCGCGGCGGCGCTGCTGCGGCGCAATCTGCTGATCTATGGCCTGGGTGGGATCGTGGTGCCGTTCGTGGGGATCAAGGCGATCGACATGTTGCTGACGGCGTTGGGGTTGGTTTGAGCGGATAACCGACGCTCGCCTTCACCTTGTGGGAGCAAGGCTTGCCCGCGATGAACGATGACGCGGTGTTGGTTCAGACCGAGGTGACCGCATCGCGAGCAAGCGTTGCTCCCACAAAGTGGTTCCCACAGGTAATTTTTCATTCAATTCGAGGATTTCTGGATGTTCACTCTGATACGCCCGGCCTTGAGCCTATTGCTTCTGATGACCCTGATCACCGGCGTTGCGTACCCCTTGCTGGTTACGGGCGCGGCGCAAGTCGCGTTTCCCGCCCAGGCCAACGGCAGCCTGATCGTTGATGCCGACGGCAAGGTCCGCGGCTCTCTGTTGATCGCCCAGGATTTCCAGGGCGATGCCTGGTTCCATCCACGTCCATCGGCGGGTGCTTTCGCCACGGTAGCCAGCGGCGCCAGCAACTTTTCCCCGAGCAATCCGGCCCTGGCCGCACGGGTGATCGGTGACGCCCAGGCCTTGCAAGTGCCGGGTCAAGGCCCAGTGCCGTTGGCGCTGCTGACCACCTCGGGCAGCGGACTGGATCCCCACTTGCCACCAGCAGCGATTGCCTATCAACTGGCGCGTGTCGCCGCCGCACGCAATCTGCCGGTATCGTCCGTGCAGCAACTGCTCGACGCTCACATCGAACAACCGCTGGTGGGGCCGCCGGTGGTAAATGTGCTGGCCTTGAACCTGGCGCTGGAAAAACTGTAGACCCCTGTGGGAGTGGCACCTGTGGGAGTGGCACCTGTGGGAGCAAAGCTTTGCTCCCACAGGGCGTTTGATCAACATCTGAAAGAGAACCCGAACACATGAGCGACTCCGGCCGCGCCGATGCACTGTTAGCCAAGCTGCCCCGCAATGACCGGGGCCGGCTCAAGGTCTTCCTGGGTGCGTCGCCGGGTGTCGGCAAGACCTACGCCATGCTGCAGGCGGCCCACACGCAACTGCGCCAAGGTGTCAGGGTGGTTGCCGGCGTCGTGGAGACTCACGGCCGCAGTGAGACTGAAGCGCTGCTCGGTGGTCTGGTGCAGCAGCCGCTGGTGCGTTCGGAGTATCGCGGTGTGATGCTCGAGGAAATGGACCTTGATGGTCTGCTCGCGGCTCGACCGGCCTTGGTGCTGGTGGACGAACTGGCCCACAGCAACGCGCCCGGCAGCCGACATGCCAAACGCTGGCAAGACATTCAGGAGTTGCTGGCCGCCGGCATCGATGTCTACACCACCGTCAATGTCCAGCACCTGGAAAGTCTCAACGATCAGGTGCGCGGTATCACCGGCGTGCAAGTTCGAGAGACGCTGCCCGACTGGGTCCTGCAGGAGGCCGATGAACTGCTGTTGATCGACCTGCCACCGCGCGAGCTGCTGGAGCGCCTGCGCGATGGCAAGGTTTATGTGCCGGAACAGGCGCGCGCTGCGATCGATGCATTTTTCAGCCAGACCAACCTCACCGCATTGCGTGAGCTGGCCATGCAAACTGCCGCTGCACAGGTGGACAACGATCTTGCCCAGGGCTATCGCCAACTGGGCCAGGCGGCTCCGGCGGTGCGGGGACGATTATTGGTGGGGGTTGACGGTGATGCCCAGGCCGAACGTCTGGTACGCCACGCCAGCCGCGTCGCCCAGCGTCGGCATCTTCCCTGGAGCCTGGTGCATGTGGACAACGGCAGCACGCGGGACGAGCCATCGCGCCAGCGCCTGCAAAATGCCCAGCAACTTGCCGAACGCCTGGGTGGGGAAGTGGTGCTGCTACGGGCCGGTGAAGTCGCCAGGACCTTGATCCAGCACGCCACCGAACGTCGCGCTACGCTGGTGCTGGTGGGACAGTCCAGGAGGCGTCTGCGCCGGCGGCTGTTCGGTGGTGGCTTGGCTGCGCGTTTGCTGCGCGATGCCAGGGGGCTGGAAATCAACGTACTGGATCGCGATGAACAGCCCCCTGCGGCCCGTGAGCGTTCAAACGCCGCCCTGGCTGGTTTCGACTACGTGCTGGCGCTGTTGGCGACGGCGGCGGCCAGTGCGCTGGCTTGGGGGGTCTCCGGGCTTCTTCCCTTGCCTAATATCTCCCTGGTGTTTCTGATGGCGGTGTTGCTGGTGGCGGTTCGCAGCAGCCTCGGCCCTGCGCTGGCCTGCGCGGCGCTGTCGTTCCTGGCCTATGACTTTCTGTTCATCCCACCGAATTTTTCCTTCACCATCCAGCGTGAAGAAGATGTACTCACCCTGGTGTTCTTCTTGCTCATGGCGGCCCTGACCGGCAACCTTGCGGCCCGCCAGCGACGACAGTTGCAGGCGCTGCGCGAGACCCAGCAGGAAACCGGCGAGCTGCTTGATCTGTCCCGCAAACTCACCGCCGCGACCGACCGCCAGGCGGTGATCAGCGCCGCCGCGCAACACCTCAACGGCTGGCACGACCTGCAACTGTGCCTGCTCAACCGTGACGGCCAGGACGGCTGGAAGGTTGAGACAGCTGAACCATTGACCTTCACTGAAGCTGAGCGCGCGGCCGCCGATTGGGCTTGGCAACACGACCAACCGGCCGGCGCCGGCACCGGGACACTGCCGTCCGGGCGCTGGTGGTGGTGGCCGTTGTCGACAGAGGAGGGCCCGCTGGCGTTGCTGGGCGTTTGCCCGAAAGAAGGCAAGCCGTTGAGCGGCCAGCGGCGTCGTCTGCTGGCAGCTCTCAGTCAGCCACTGGCGCAGGCCCTGGCGCGGGCGCAACTGGCCCAGGATCTGGAAGCAGCGCGCCTGCACGGCGAAACCGAGCAACTGCGCAGTGCGTTGTTGGCGTCGGTGTCCCACGATTTGCGCACGCCGCTGACCTCCATGCGCGGCAGTATCGACAGCCTGTTGGCGTTGGGAGAGGCGATCCCGCTGGCCGATCGCCGCGAACTGCTGGAAGGCACCCGTGATGAAGCTGAGCGCCTGGATCGCTACATCCAGAACTTGCTGGACATGACTCGTCTCGGCCATGGGGCTCTGAAGCTGGCGCGGGACTGGGTGTCGCCGGCCGATATTGTCGGCAGCGCGTTGAACCGGTTGCGGGCGGTGCTGGCACCGTTGACGGTGGGCATCGAAGTGCCGGCCGAGTTGCCGTTGTTGTATGTTCACGCGGCGTTGATCGAACAGGCCTTGGTGAACGTGCTGGAGAACGCCGCACGATTTTCACCGACTCACGGGCGATTGCTGCTCAGCGCAGGGGCGACGGACAGCGAAGTTTTTTTCGCCGTGGCCGACGAGGGGCCCGGGATCCCTGAAGAAGAGCGCGAGAAAATCTTCGACATGTTCTATACCGCTGCGCGCGGGGATCGCGGCGGGCAGGGCACGGGGCTGGGGCTGGCGATCTGTCAGGGCATGGTCGGTGCCCATGGCGGGCGGATCAGCGTGGACACCGGCCTGGACGGACGCGGTACCTGCATCATCCTGCACCTGCCATTACAGACACAACCGGGCCTGGACGATGAAGCCTGAGCGGCGCTGGGTTACTCTCTTTCCACCTGATTGCATTGAACGGACCTCATGAGCCAGACCGCGACCCTTTTGGTCATCGATGACGAACCGCAGATTCGCAAATTCCTGCGCATCAGCCTGACTTCCCAAGGCTACAAGGTGCTCGAAGCCGGCACCGGCGCCGAAGGCCTGGCCCAGGCGGCGCTGAACAAGCCCGATCTGCTGGTGCTCGACCTGGGCCTGCCGGACATGGACGGCCAGCAGGTACTGCGCGAGTTTCGCCAATGGTCCACGGTGCCGGTGCTGGTGCTCTCGGTGCGGGCCAGCGAAGCGCAGAAAGTCGAGGCACTGGACAACGGCGCCAATGATTACGTCACCAAGCCGTTCGGCATCCAGGAGTTTCTGGCGCGCATTCGTGCCTTGTTGCGTCAGGCCCCGGCAGGCGAGGCGCGGGAAGCGGCGCTGACGTTTGGTCCGCTGACGGTGGACCTGGCTTATCGCCGGGTCCTGCTCGATGGCACCGAAGTGGCCCTGACCCGCAAGGAATACGCCGTGCTGGCGCAATTGGCGCGCCATCCCGGGCGGGTCATTACCCAGCAGCAATTGCTCAAGGACATTTGGGGCCCGACCCACACCGAAGACACCCATTACTTGCGGATCGTGGTCGGTCATCTGCGGCAAAAACTGGCGGACGACCCGACCCGGCCCCGGTTCATTGCGACCGAGGCGGGGGTTGGGTATCGGTTGTTGGGGGAGGGTGGACTTTGAGTTTGATGTTGGCTGAGCTGCCGTCATCGCGAGCAGGCTCGCTCCCACAGGCGTTGTGATGTTCTTGAATCCGCAGATCTAGTGTGGGAGCGAGCCTGCTCGCGAAGAGGCCCTCACCGCCACGAGCGCTCTATCAGTTCTGCTCATTCTCATAGCGATCCAACGTATCGCTGGCAATCTCCCGCCCCAGGGCGATCAGCTCCGGCGCCTTGTAGAACTCGAAAAACCGGCACACCCGTTTCGGCACGTTGATCAGCACATCCGGTGGATACCCGGCGATTTTGTATTGGGCCAGGGACGTCTGCATCACCTCGAAACTCTGGTTGATCAGATCCAGCAGCGAGGCCGGGCCAACGTTGTCGATGATGAACGAACCGGTCGCCGATTTCGGCGCACCTTCGGATTCCGGCGCGGCGGCCGGTTGTTGGCCCTCGGGCTCGGCGGATTCCAGCCATGGATTGATCTCGGCGGCTTCAGCTTTTAGCGCCTCCTGTTCCAGCAGCAGCAACTGCTCGGCTTGCTTGCGACGGAACGGTAGACGCGAGCCCAGGGAACTGACGAGGGTGTCGAAGCGACGCTTGAACGCTGCCGGGCGCTGGATGACCGGCAGTCGGTACTGTTTCTGGTTGGTGGCGTTGAGGTTGACCGCGATGATCAGGTCGCAATGGCTCGACACCACCGGCACGATGGGTAACGGATTGAGCAGGCCGCCATCCACCAGCATGCGGTTGCCTTGCATCACGGGGGTGAACAGGCTGGGAATCGCCGCCGAGGCGCGCATTGCCTGGTGCAGGCAACCTTCCTGGAACCAGATTTCCTGCTGATTGGTCAGGTCGGTGGCCACGGCAGTGTAGGGAATACGCAGGTCTTCGATATTGAGTTCGCCGACGATCTTGCGAATTTGCCCGAAGACTTTCTCGCCGCGAATCGCCCCCAGGCGAAAGCTGACGTCCACCAGTCGCAGCACATCCAGGTAATCCAGGCTTTCAATCCAGTTACGATAATCGTCGAGCTTGCCCGCGGCATAGATTCCGCCCACCACGGCACCCATGGAGCAGCCGGCGATGCAAGCGATGTCGTAGCCACGTCGTTCGATTTCTTCGATCACCCCGATATGGGCGTAGCCCCGGGCGCCACCCGATCCCAGTACCAATGCGACACGTTTTGTCATGACCCGGCCTCTTGTAAAACAGACTTTAACAATGCACTTATCGACGGCTGGGCTCAATCGTTGTGGCGCAGGTGTCGTTTTTTGATACGCCGTGCCGGCATTTGCGTATGCTCGCCCACACTTGTATTTACGCGGTCGGGCATTGGCACTTTTTGCGGGCTGGACCGTCTTACTTGCACGACTGTTGACCTGACTTGAGGTGTAATTGATGAAAGCCCGGATTTGTCTGCCCCTGGTGGCATCCTTGATGGTTTTGGCCCTGGCCGGTTGTGCCGGCAAGACCGCTTACCGCGATAGCTGCGGCAGCCAGCTCGACAGTGCCTGGCGCGAACTGGACCTGGCCAAGGCCGAAGGTTTTGCCGGCACCGTGAGTTATTCCAAGGCCCTGTCGTTGTTGACCGGCGCCAAGACCCAGCAGCAGTTCGAAGCGTTTGAGGGGTGCACCAAAAAGGCCGAGAAGGCCCGTTTCTACATCCGCGAATCCCGCGCAGGGCGTTAATAGCAGCGACAAGCTGTCAGCGGCAAGCTACAAGTTAGGGGAGCACTCTGCTCCTCACTTGAAGCTTGCAGCTTGACGCTCAACGCTACGTACGGAGTACGTCCCCATGATTGATCGGCTGGTGGCCCGGATACTGGGCCTGGAAGTCCGGCTGCTGGCCTGTCAGGCCCGCCTCAATGCCCATACCGACAGTGAAGCCCTGCATGACCTGCGGACCACGGTTCGCCGTTTGCGCAGCTTGCTTCGTCCGTTGCGCGGTTTGCCCGGTGTCGAGCAGCTGGAAACGGCGGCCTCGGCGGTCGGCGTGCTGACCACGCCCCTGCGTGACCGGGAAGTGCTGGCCGCCTACCTTGAGCAGCACGGCAAGATCGAAGCCGCGTGGCGGCGCCAGGTGCAAATGGCCGATGCTTATCCCGCCGTTGCCGGCAGCCCGGAGCTGGCCCAATTGCTGATGGTGCTTGATGCTTTCCCGCGCTTCATTCGCGCGGCGCAACGTCAGGACCTGCTTAAAGGTCTGCGCAAACGCATCGAAAAGCGCCTGGACAAACAATGGAAGAAACTCGGCGAAGCCTTGGGCGATCCGGCCCATGATCGCCACCGTTTGCGGCTGCTGATCAAGCGTGTGCGCTACGCCATCGAAGCCTACCCCGAACTTGACCGCCTACCCGAAGCGGCCATGCCACGGCTCAAGTCCGCCCAAGGCGCCTTGGGGGACTGGCACGATTGCTGGCAATGGCTGGCCAGGGCCAAGCAGGAAAGCGACTTGCAATCCTGCGTGCCGGTCTGGCTCAGCACCATGGAAAAGGCCGAGGCCAAGTCCGATAAAGTGCTCGATAAACTCGTTGCCAGTTGCTTCAAAAAATCCTGAGTCCTGCAGATATTCCCTTGTGGGAGCGAGCCTGCTCGCGATAGCGCCGCGTCAGTCACCAGTTATTCAAGCTGACTCACCGCTATCGCGAGCAGGCTCGCTCCCACAGTAGATTGGCGGGGGTTGGGATGCCGCGGCCTATCTGTCAGTCTCTTTGGCCAGAATGAGCGCTGTGCCACCCGTCTGGGCTGGTTAAGATTCCTGCATCTTTTTCCCATGTTTTCGAGGTTGTCATGCGCTTTTCCGATTTGATCGATGCCGTGCGCCGTCAGCCTGACTGCGTGATCATCGCGCCTGAATGGGGCCAGGGACGCGCCAGTTTTGGCGGTCTGGTGGCGGCGCTGCAATATGAAGCGATGCGTGCGCGGGTTCCGGCGGATCGCCCGGTGCGTTCGCTGGCGATCACCTTCGTCGGGCCGGTAGCGGCCGACGTACCCGTCAGTTTCGAAGTCGACGTATTGCGTGAAGGCAAGGCGGTCAGCCAAGTATTGGGGCGAGCGGTACAGAACGGTCAGGTAGTGACCGTGGTACAAGGCAGCTTCGGCGCCTCGCGCTCTTCCGTGGTGGCGGTCCAGGCCGACCCCGCGCCTGAGTTCAAAAGCGTGGAGCAATGCCAGGAACTGCCCTACATCAAGGGCGCTACGCCGGAATTCATGCGTCACCTGGCGCTGTGCTGGAGTGTTGGTGGCCTGCCGTTTACCGGCAACAAATCCCGCAGCATGGGGGGCTGGGTGCGCTTGCGTGGTGATGTCAAAGAGGAGCCGCTGAACGAGGGGCACATCCTGGCATTGGTCGATGCCTGGCCTCCGGCGTTGCTACCCCATCTCACTCAAATGGCACCGGGCAGTACGCTCACCTGGACCATTGAGTTCGTCCAGCCACTGCTGGAACTCACGACACTGGACTGGTGTAAATACCTGGCCGAGATCGAGCATGCTCAGGACGGTTACGGCCATGTCGCCGCCAGGTTCTGGAGCGCGGATGGTCGCTTGATCGCCCTGAGCCGGCAGACAGTGACAGTTTTCGCCTAAGGCTCTTCATGACCGTGGCACTGCAACACGAGTGCGGCAATCATGCCGAGGGAGCCGATGGCGACATTGGCCAGGCTGAGGCTGAACACCCCCGATACCATCAGCAAAAACGCGACGATGAACAGCGGTACGGCAATCTGGTGCAACACCGGATTGCTCGGGTGACCATGATGGTCAAGGCAGGTGCGCCATTGCCAGGCCGGGAAGTGGGGGTGACGTTTGCCCATGATGCTGATCCTTGAGTTCGCTAACCGAGTAACCCAAGCGTAAGCCCGGCCGGGCAGCGCGACGAATCGCGGTTGGCTATCGACGTGATAGGTGGCCATAGCCTTTCACCGTTGTGGGAGCAAGGCTTGCCCGCGATGCAGGCGCCTCGTTCCCCAGGGAGACCATATTGTCTTCATCGCGGGCAAGCCTTGCTCCCACAGATAAACCCCCGGCCGCAAGAACTCTCCCAGGCAGGTCAATTGGCAGCGGGGCCCTAGAGCCTGAGCTGCCCGATCGCCTTGTTCAACTCACCGGCCAACGTCGCCAGCTCATGGCTGGTGGTGGCCGAGTCCACCGTCTGGCGCACGGTGTTTTCAGTCACGTCACGAATACTCACGACCGCCCGGTTCATTTCCTCGGCAACCTGGCTTTGCTGCTCGGCCGCCACGGCGATCTGGGTGTTGCTCTCGCGCATCTGCGCCACCGCCCCGGTGATTTGCTCCAGAGCCTCACCGGCTTCCCGGGCCTGTTGCACGCAATCGTCGGCCTTGTAGGAGCTTTCCTGCATGAAATCCACCGCGTCCCGGGTTCCCGCCTGCAAGGCCGACACCATGGCGGTGATTTCATCCGTAGAGGTCTGTACCCGCTTGGCCAGGTTGCGTACTTCGTCGGCCACCACTGCAAACCCTCGACCCATTTCCCCGGCTCGCGCCGCCTCAATGGCCGCGTTGAGGGCCAGTAGATTGGTCTGTTCGGCGATGCTGTGGATCACGCTGACCACGCTGTTGATCTTCTGGCTGTCCTCGGCCAGGCGCTGGATCATTTCGGCGGTCTGCTGCACGCCGCGGGAGAGTCCGGTGATCGACTGTTGCACCCGGCTGACTACTTCGCGGCCATTGCCGGCCAAGGTATCGGCGCTTTTCGACAGGTCGCGGGTGGCGCCGGCATGTTGGGCGATGTGATAAACCGTAGCGGACATCTCGTTGATCGCCGTCGCCGCCTGATCGGTTTCGCTTTGCTGGCCGAGCATGCCGTGGCGAACATCGTTCATGCTCGATGCCAGGCGTGCTGCACCGCTGTCCAGTTGCCGAGCAGTGCTGGCAACGGTGTCAACCACACGTTGATATCCGGCTTGCATGGCATTGAACGCCGCCGCCATCTGGCCCACTTCGTCCTTGCAGGCCAAGGGGACGCGGGCGGACAGGTCACCGGTTTTTTCCACGTGCAGCATCACATCCTTCAGGGTGTTGAGCTGGCTGAGCAGAAACCGGATTAGCAGCTGCGATGCGCCCAGCATGGCCAGCATCAACACGAACACCGCCACGGCGTATTGGCTGAAGCGTTCCCTGAACACCTGGCTCAGGCTTGCGCCTTGGGCCAGCACGGCCAACTGTTGGCCGTCACCGCCACGGATTACTTCGGCGCCCAGCAGTGGGTTGTCGCCCAACAGGGGGCTGGCCGAGAGTGCTACCCAGCCGTTGGCCTCTGCTATTGAAGGCAATGATTGATCGTTCAATGTGGGAATCTGGCCGCGCTGGAATGCCAGCAGGTGATCGGCCTTGGGCAATGGCTGCCCGGCAGGCCAGGCACTGAGCAAGCGTGCCTGGGCCTGGGCGTTTGCCTGGGCCGCATGGTTGCGCGCCTGTTGTTCGAGCTGCACCGCGTAGAGTACGAGCAGCAAGGTCGTGACAAAGGCGACCGCATTGACCGCCCAGAATTTGTACTTCAGTGAGATATTGCTAAGCCAGGCACCCATGGAAGGTCTTCTCTGATAGCGGAAACAGTTTTGGCAAGGTGCCATTATTGTGCCGCTATCCAAGGTGTGGGGTGTTGATATGGGTCAACAGACAACGCCTATCCCCTTTGGGAGCGAGCCTGCTCGCGATAGCGGTGTACCAGTCGGCCTATGGGCAAGCTGATCCATTGCTATCGCGAGCAGGCTCGCTCCCACAGGTTTTCACTGGGTCAGGAGAGGGTGGGCAAGCCAAAAAACGCGCGGGCACAGGCGGTGCTATGGGCAGCGAGGTCTTCCTGGCTTTCGCCCCGGTGCAAGGCGACTTCGCGCAAGGTTTCCGTCAGGTAGGCCGGTTCGTTTCGACCATTCTTGGGTTTGGGGCGCAGTGTGCGAGGCAACAGGTACGGTGCATCGCTTTCAAGCATCAAGCGAGTGCGAGGAATTTCCCGTACCAATGGATGCAAATGGGTGCCCCGGCGCTCGTCGCAGATCCAGCCTGTGATGCCTATATGCAAGTCCAGGTCGAGATAGCTGAACAGGGCCTTTTTCTCACCGGTAAAGCAGTGCACCACCGCTGCGGGCAATTGGTCGCGAAAATCCCGCAGGATTTCCAGCAGTCGCTGATCGGCATCACGTTCGTGAAGAAAGACCGGCAATTGCAACTCCACCGCCAGGGCGAGGTGTTCTTCCAGGACTTTTTCCTGCTGCGGGCGCGGGGAGAAGTCCCGGTTGAAATCCAGCCCGCATTCACCCACTGCGCGAACGCGGTCTTGTTTCAGCAGGTCTTTGAGGTGCCTGGCGCTATCGGCGGTCCAGTCGCTGGCGCTATGGGGGTGAACACCGGCGGTGGAAAACAGCCGTTCCCCGGCGTCATCGAGGCGCTGGCACAGCTCAAACGCCTGTTCGCTGCCGTCGACGCTGGTACCGGTCAAGACCAGTTGGCAGACACCGGCCGCATAGGCGCGCTCAAGCACGGCCTCGTGTTTGTCGGCAAAACTGGGGTTGGTCAGGTTGACGCCGATATCGATGAGTTGCATGGTGCTACCTCGACCCAAAGGCCGCAAAGCATATCAGAGCTGTAGATTTATAAGAAAAGCCAAGAACTACAACGAGTTGAGGCTGTCTGTTGAGGCCGCCAGACCGGTCGGGTTGGTATAAACGCCAGCACTGTGCCAGTCTTTCGCACTTTTCAGCGCCCCAGGTGCTCTGTTTCTGTCGACCCCAGCTTCGATATTTCAAGGCTGCGGGCCGCGGTATCCTTTCGGAGAGTGGATGACACGTCCCCAAGTGTTGTTGCTGCTGTGTTGTTCGCTGTTGCTGCCGATGCCGGCCGAGGCGCGGCTGCCCGGCCCGGTACAGGTGGTAGCGCCGACTACGGTGCGCGACCTTGCGCAAATCCGCAGCAGCCGGGTGCTGAAAGTTTTGGTCAACCAGAGCCGCAACAGCTCTGGCGAAGTCAAGGGGCAACCCATTGGCGTCGAATATCATCGCTTACGTGCCTTCGAGCAATACCTCAACGGCCACGCTCGGGATGACCAGAAAATCACCCTCAAAATCATTCCCAAGGCCAAGGACCAACTGCTGGGCGCCTTGCAACGCGGAGAAGGCGATCTGGTCGCGCCCGGCGAGTTGCTCGAGCCCCTGGCTGGCCTTGCGGTCAGCGCCAGCAATCCGATTCGCACCGACGTGCCGTTGCTTCTGGTGGGAGCCAAGGGCCAGCGGCGCTACACCCGCGTAGAGCAACTGTCGGGCAAGACCCTGGCCCTGCCCAACGGTAGCGCCGCAGGGGAAGCCCTGAGTCAGATCAACCAGAAGCTGGCACTGCGTAAATTACCGCCGGTGAAGATCGAGTGGGTCGACCCGACCCTGGCGGTGGAAGATGTGCTGGAAATGGTTCAGGCCGGGATTTTCCATCTGACCATCGTCGAGCAGCCCATTGCCGAACGCTGGAGCAAGATCCTGCCCAAGCTGCGTTTCGACCGGCAGGTGCTCATTGGCGAGCCGGCTGACGAGTATTGGTTTGTCCGTCGTGACGCCGCCATGCTGCGAGCGAGCATCGACCGCTTCCTGACGACTTATAAGGCGCCTTCCAATCAGGACGCGGCGTTTCTGCGCATCTATCGCCGCTTGTACCGGGTTCACTATCCGCTGGCCCGTGCCAATCGCCAGCGTCTTGAGAAACTGCGCCCGGTGTTGCAAAAACATGCCACGGCCCAAGGCATGGATTGGCTGAACCTGGCGGCACTGGCGTTCAAGGAGTCTTCCCTGCAACCCAATGCCCGCAGTGGCAGCGGCCCTACGGGTCTTATGCAGATTACCCCTTCAGCAGCCCAGAGGGTCGGGGTGCGCAACATCCAGAACCTGGACGCCAACGTGCAGGCTGGCGCCAAGTACCTGGCCTTGATACGCCGAAAGTTTTTCGCCAGCCCCAAGCTCAATGAGCGCGAGCGAATGGCCTTCGTCCTGGCCGCCTACAACATGGGGCCTGAGCGTGTCCAAGGCATGCGGGCCGAGGCCAGGCGGCGGGGACTCAATCCCAATCAGTGGTTCTTCCAGGTCGAACGCATCGCCATGGAGCAGGTGGGAATGGGCGCAGTAAGCTACGTTAATAGTGTGAACAAATACTATCTGGCATTTGATCGTGAACGGGAGTCGCTGGAACCCAGGGAACAAAAGGTTGTTGTGCGTAAATGATCGAGTAAACTGATTGGTATCACGGATTTTTTCCGCTTTTATCATGCATTTTGTTGATTAATATAGCGGCCAACCCACTTATCCCAAGGAATGAACCTAATGAGCACTTTCATCAACAAAGTTCTGTTTACTCGCGCTGGCTATGGCCTGACTGTCCTGCGCATCGTTGTCGGGATCATCTTCGCCGCCCATGGCTCCCAGAAACTCTTCGGTCTGTTCGGTGGCTACGGCCTGACGGGGACGGCGCAGTGGATGGAAAGCATTGGTCTGACCCCAGGTTATCTGATGGCGACACTGGCCGGCGGCACCGAGTTTTTCGCCGGGCTGGCCTTGATCATCGGTCTGCTGGCCCGTCCAGCGGCGCTGGGACTGGCCTTCCTGTCGCTGGTGGCGATTTTCTCCGTGCACATTGGCAACGGTCTGTTCATGGCCAACAACGGTTATGAGTTTGCCCTGGCTTTGCTGGCAGGCAGCGTCGCGGTGCTGATCGAAGGTGCTGGCAAGTTGTCGGTCGACCAGGCCATCGCCCGCTGATTGCATACCTGAATCATTGAAGGCCCGTCTGGAACGGGCCTTTTTTGTGCGCGCAGATTCTTGACACTGGCCGGTCAGCTTCTCTAGGATGCCGCTCATGCGCCGATTTAAACAGCTACTTGCGGGGCGCCAGGTGACTCATTCAGTCACCGATAGAAGCCGGTCACACGGGGCTTCGAAATACCGCTAAAGCGCTGGTTCGGTGTTGCCTCTCACCTGCCATGCAGACTTTTGAGGCAGAGACACGACACGATGAACGCATCCAGCCCCCTTGTACGTCTTGCGCCGATCACGGCGAACCTTCTGCAACGCAATCCAAAAATCCTTCTGGGCGGTACTCACCAGCCTACGTTATTGCGCTATCTCGACGGCTGGCCGCGACGCAACCACGGGCCGGCGGCGTTCCTTATCCAGTTTGTCGAAGACGGTGAGTCTCTGGCGCGTTTTGCCGATGACAGTTTCGATCTGGCCGTTATCCAGTCCCCCAGTGCGGCGCACGCCAGCGAAATGATCCGGCAATTGACCCGCGTGGCCCGACAGGGGCTGATTACCCGCCGCTGAGGTGAGCTGAGATGACTGGGTTTTTCGGGCCTTGGGCCGGTGAAGCTTTATATGTATTCAATGTGAGTGACATATAAAAGTTGTTCACCTGCGGGTGTCTGAACCTTGATCTCAGCATCCAGCGCTTTGCCGATCAACGCCCGCGCCAAGGGCGAGTCGATGCTGATGAGGTTCTTTTTCAGGTCCAGTTCGTCGGGGCCGACGATGCGATAGCGAGACTCTTTGCCGTCCTCATCTTCAACCGTGACCCAAGCGCCGAAATACACTTTGTTCGGGTCACTGGGTTTTTCACTGACCACCTTGAGGGCTTCCAGGCGCTTGGTGAGGAAACGCACGCGGCTGTCGATTTCCCGCAGCATTTTCTTGCCATAGGTGTATTCGGCGTTTTCCGAACGATCCCCCTGGGCCGCCGCCTCGCTGACTGCTTGGGTCACCTGAGGGCGGCGCACATGCCACAGTTCATGAAATTCAGCGCGCATCCGCGCCTCGCCCTCAGGGGTGATCAACGCGGTGCCGGCGGTGCGGGGTGGGCGATAACGGCTCATGGCAACTTCTTGTGGTGGCGAAGCCGGGAGTCTATCAACCCTCGCGCAAGACTGTCAGCGGGCTGGCATTGAGGGCTCGACGCGTGCCGAACACACCAGCAGCCCCGATCAATAATGCTCCCACCAAAGGCAGTACCAGCAGCCATGGATGCGGATGCCAGGGCAGGTCGAACGCGTAACGATAAAGCACCAGGCTCACCAGTTCCGAACCCAAGGCCGCGAGCAAGCCACTGACCGCACCCAACAGCCCGAACTCGATGCGCCGGGCCTTGACCAACAGGGCTCGTTCGGCACCCAGGGCGCGGAGCAGCGCACCTTGGTGGATCCGTTCATCGAGGGTGGCTTGCAGGCCGGAGAACAGCACGGCCATTCCCGCAGCCAGTACAAACAGCAACACATATTCCACGGCCAGGGTGACCTGGGCCAGGATGCTGCGCAACTGCTCGAGCAGGGCTTCGACTTGCAGGATCGTCACCGCCGGGAAGGCCCTGGACAGGTCGACAATCTGCTGGTCGTGGCCTGCCGCCAGATAGAAGCTGGTGAGATAGGTGGCCGGTAGATCCTTCAGCGTGCCGGGTTGGAAGATCATGAAAAAGTTAGGCTGAAAGTTGTCCCAGTTGATTTCTCGCAAGCTGGTGACCTTCGCCTCGCGATTGACGCCGCCCACGTTGAAAACCAGACGGTCCCCCAGCTGGATCTTGAGGTTCTCGGCCACCTTGCCTTCTACCGAAACGCCCGGAATATCGTCCGGCGGTTGCTGCGGCCACCAGGTCCCGGCCGTGACGACGTTGCCCGCCGGCAGGTCCGCAGCCCAGGTCAGGCTCAGGTCGCGCTGCAGGGCCCGGTCACCAGCCGAGTCCTTGGTGACAAACTCCTTGGCCGGCTCGCCGTTGATACTGATCAGGCGTCCCGGTACCACGGGGTAGAGCGGCGCCGATTGCGCCGACAACGCCAGCAGCTTGTCGGTGAAGGCCTGCTTGTCGTTGGGCAAGATATTCAGGGCGAAATAGTTCGGGGCGTTTTTCGGCAACTGGTTTTGCCAGGTGTCCAGCAGCTCGCCGCGCAAGAGGGCGATCAGCGCCATGGACAACAGAATCAAGCCGAAGGCCAACGCTTGGCCGGCCGCCGCCAAGGGGTGGCGCAGCAACTGGCCCAGGCCGAGCCGCCAGGGTAACGAGGCGCGGGCCAGCATCCTGCGCAAGCTTTGGAGCAGCAGCAACAGCAGGCCGCCGAGCACCAGTGCTGCGATGACGCCACCGCCGAGCAGGGCGAACGTCAGGACCAGGTCCAGGCTCAAGCGCCACATGATCAGGCCAAGGGCACCCAGGGCGGCCCCATAGACCACCCAGGTGCTGGAAGGAATCGGCAGCATGTCCCGGCGTAAAACGCGCAAGGGGGGTACCCGTCCCAGCGCGGCCAGAGGGGGCAGGGCGAAGCCGGCCAACGCCACCATTCCGGTGCCGATTCCGGCAATGGCCGGCAGCAGGCCACCCGGCGGGACGGTCGTGGGTAACAGGTCATGCAGCAGTGCAAACAGTCCCAGTTGGGCGACCCAGCCAAGCAGCGCACCGCTGAGGCTGGCCAGCAGGCCCAGCACGGTCAATTGCAGGCTGAACAGCACCATGGTTTCCCGGCGTGACAACCCCAGGCAACGCAGCAGTGCGCTGGCATCAAAGCGTCGGGTGGCAAAGCGGTTGGCCGAGAGGGCGACGGCGACGCCGGACAGCAGCACCGCCACCAGGCTGGCCATGTTCAGATACCGTTCGGCCTTGCCCAGGGCGCCACCGATCTGCCGGTTGCCATCGCGTGCATCCTGCAGCCGCTGATTGGGCTCCAGGCCCGGCTTGATCAGGTCGCGGTAGGTTTGCAGCGCTGGTGCCGGGCCGCGCCACAGGTCGCGATAACTGACGCGGCTGCCGGGCTGCACGACGCCGGTAGCGTCCAGGTCCTTGAGGTTGATCATGACCCGGGGCGTGAGGCTATAGAAATTGCCGGCGCGATCCGGTTCGTAGGTCAACACACGGCTCAGGCGCAGGGGCTGGTTGCCGACGTCGATGCTGTCGCCTATTTTCAGGTCCAGTGCCGTCAGCAGCCGTGCTTCAACCCAGGCCTCGCCAGGGTTCGGTCGCCCGCCGGTTTCTTCCGGGGCGAACGGGGCAGGGGCGCTTTTCAGTTCGCCGCGCAGGGGGTAGATGTCATCGACGGCCTTGACGCTGGAGAGCTGAATGCCATTGTCGGTGGCCACGACGCTGGAAAACTCCACCACCCGGGCATGTTCGAGGCCCAGATCGGTGCCGCCGCGAATCTGTTCGGGACGGGCAGGCGAGCTGCCTTCGAGCAGCAGGTCGGCGCCAAGGAATTCGGTGGCGCGCATCATCATCGCGCCGTTGAGACGGGCTCCGAAGTAGCCGATGGCGGTACTCGCCGCCACCGCCACCAGCAGGGCGAAGAACAACACCCGCAGTTCGCCGGCGCGGGCGTCGCGCAGCAATTGGCGGACAGCGAGACTGAACAGACGCAACAGCGGCAAGCGTGCCATCAAGGCTCCAGGGGGGCGACCATCTGGCCGGCTTCAAGTCGAATCAGGCGCCGGCAACGATGGGCCAGGCGTTCGTCATGGGTGACCAGCACCAGGGTCGTGCCGCTTTCCTTGTTCAACTCGAACAGAAGATCGCTGATGCGCTCACCGGTGTGGCTGTCGAGGTTGCCAGTGGGTTCGTCGGCAAACAGCACGTCCGGCTCGGCCGCAAAGGCACGGGCAATCGCCACGCGTTGCTGCTCGCCGCCGGAGAGCTGGCGGGGCGAATGGGTCAGACGCTGGCCCAGGCCGACCCGCTGCAGCAATTCCGTAGCGCGTTCGCGGGCATCCTGGCGACCATCAAGCTCCAATGGCAGCATGACGTTTTCCAGCGCATTGAGGCTGTCGAGCAACTGGAACGACTGGAAGACAAAGCCGACATGCTCGGCGCGGATCCGGGCCCGCTGGTCTTCATCCAGAACGCTGAGGGCTTGACCTGCGAGGGTCACTTCACCGCTGCTGGGCAGGTCGAGGCCGGCCAGCAGGCCCAGGAGGGTGGATTTGCCGGAACCGGATGCGCCGACAATGGCCAGGCTGTCGCCCTTGTTCAGTTCCAGGCTGAGTTCGTGCAGGATAGTCAGTTCACCTTCCGCGCTGGGAACCACTTTGCTAAGGTCCTTCGCGGTGAGAATGCTTGAGCCCATGGAGAATCCGATGCGTGTGTGGTTTTTGAGTGCCGGCCTGGCCCTGATGTGCATGGCCCAGAACGCAGCGGCGGGTACAGTCCTGATCGTTGGCGATAGTATCAGCGCCGCTTTCGGCCTGGATACCCGGCAAGGTTGGGTATCCTTGCTCGAACAACGGCTCAAGGCCGAAGGTTTCGACGACAAAGTGGTCAATGCTTCTATCAGTGGTGACACCAGTGCAGGCGGCCAGGCGCGGCTGCCGGCGCTGCTTGCAGCCCATAAGCCGGACCTGGTGATCCTGGAACTGGGTGGCAACGATGGCTTGCGTGGACAGCCGCCAACGCAATTGCAACAAAACCTTGCAGCGATGATCGACAGCTCCCGCGCCAGCGGTGCCAAGGTACTGCTGCTGGGCATGCAGTTGCCGCCCAATTATGGGCAGCGCTACACCGATGCCTTTGCCCGGGTCTACAGCACCCTGGCCGAGGAGAAAAACGTGCCGCTGGTGCCGTTTTTCCTTCAGGACGTTGGTGGTGTTCCGGGGATGATGCAGGGCGATGGCTTGCACCCGTCCGTCGCGGCCCAGGGCAAGTTGCTGGAAAATGTCTGGCCGACGCTAAAACCGCTGCTGTGAAGCTTTTCTACAGGCGGTCTTTCGGCTAATGTGGCGCCCCCGATTTGGAGCCCCCGATGCCGCGTCCCGCCTGGTCCCTGTTTGCCTACCAACTGATCGAGCCTGACGAACAGCTGGACCTGTTCGCCTGCCAGGAAGTGCGGGTGCATCTGGTGACCCGGCAACTGGAACTCGGTGGCTCGGCCGACCGGACCCTGTGCGGCAGCCTGCTGCCGGCCCAGCCGCGCTGGTCGGCTGTTGACCGCAAGATATTCCAGGACCATCGCCTGTGTTCATTGTGCCGGGCGATCCTGGAGTCCCAGAAGCGCGGCACCTCGCCGATCTGGCCGGAACTGCGGTTCGAATTGTAATTCCCCAGATCCCCGGCATGCCCCTTGTGGGAGCGAGCCTGCTCGCGATGGCGGTGGGCCTGCTTGCATTGATGTTGGATGTGCCGCCGCTATCGCGAGCAGGCTCGCTCCCACAGGTTTTTATTTCAGTCTCCAGGCATGCTAGGCATCGGACGCCTCATTCCTGCCCTCCCCGAAATAACGGGGGCCGGTGTACAATCACAGTCTTCATACCCTCTGTTCGACCTGCAAAGGATTTCCCGGATGTTGCTGCGCTTGCCTGCCGTCACCCGCTGCCTGTCTCTTGCCGCCCTGTGCATGGCTGGTCCCGTTGCCGCCCTGGAGCTGCCTCTGCCACCGCCAGGCGAAGACATTGTTGGCCAGGTGCAGGTCATCAAGGCCAAATACGAAGACACCTTCGCCGACCTGGGCACTACCTACGACCTGGGCTACACCGAGATGGTCGCTGCCAACCCGGGCGTCGATCCCTGGTTGCCGGGTGCGGGCACCGAGGTCGTGCTGCCGACCCGTTTCATCCTGCCGCCTGGCCCGCGCGAAGGCATCGTGATCAACCTCGCCGAGTACCGTCTCTACTACTTCCCCAAGGGCCGGAATGTGGTCTACACCTTCCCGCTGGGCATTGGCCGTGAAGGTTGGGGATCGCCGATCGCCCACACCAGCATCATTGCCAAGACCCCGAATCCGACCTGGACTCCGCCGGCCTCGATCAAGGCTGAGCATGCCGCCGACGGCGATCCGTTGCCGAACGTGGTGCCGGCCGGTCCCGATAATCCCTTGGGTCCGTTCAAGTTCACCCTGGGCACCCCGGGTTACCTGATCCACGGTTCGAACAAGAAGTTCGGCATCGGCATGCGCACCAGCCACGGCTGCTTCCGCATGTTCAACAACAACGTACTGCAGATGGCCGGCATGGTGCCGGTGGGCACCTCGGTACGGATCATCAACGATCCCTACAAGCTGGGTGTGAGCGGCGGGAAGGTTTATCTGGAGGCCCACACGCCGCTGGACGACAACGGCAACCCATCGGTGGTGGACAAGCACACCGCGGTGATCAACACGATGCTCAAGCGTGAGGACATCACCAGCAACCTGCGCATGGACTGGGATGTTGTGCGTGATGTGGTGGCGGCCGAAGACGGCCTGCCGGTCGAGATCGCCGTTCCGAATACTTCGGCACCGATGGTCTCCAGCGCGCCGATCGATCTGCAACAGTAAAACCTGCAATAGAGACCCGCCGGCGTTTCGCGATGTCGGCGGGTTTTTTATCGCCTGGGGAAACGCCGGGCAATAAAAAAGCCGACCCAAAAAATGGGTCGGCTCGATAACAATCCCGGAGGACTATTACTTGCGGCTAGCTTTTTCCAGCATGCGCAGAGCACGCTCGTTAGCTTCGTCAGCAGTCTGTTGTGCTTTTTGAGCAGCAGCCAGAGCTTCATCAGCTTTACGGTAAGCTTCGTCTGCACGAGCTTGGGCGCGAGCTGCTGCGTCTTCGGTAGCAGTCAGACGTGCTTCGGTTTCTTTCGATGCGCTGCTGCAACCGGTAGCCAGAACTGCGGCCAGGGCCAGAGCAGAGAATTTCAGAACGTTGTTCATCGTGTTCCCCTTCAAGGACTTTCTATTAAGTGACTGTCTCCTCACAGCGAGGAGTTAGCCGGCGTACATACTACCCATTACTTGTAGTAAGTAAACTGACGTCGCGCAAGAAGCAAAAAAATTGTAGGCGGTGATTCTTTTTCGAGCAACTTTTTGGGGTGTTGTTTAAAAAATATGCAGCCTCCGGCACCTGGCTTGAGCGCGTCATTGAGCAAAAGTTCCGTGCCCGGGAGAACTTTCCTTAAGCCGTTAACGTCGTTGTTTATTGATTCGTCTACACTTTTGAGCGTTTTTTGCTCAGGGGGGCGGCTATCTTTATTGGTGTTGGCGGTGACTTTAATAACCGGCGCTCGTCTCACGACTCAACAACTGGCGATGTTCAGCTATTGCGCCTTGGCCGACTAGCGCGTGACGGTGGCGCTCAATCGATAAACCCGACCGGGTTTTACCCCCATTGACGGGCGTGCCTTGAGCATTTGCGTCATTGGTGCCTACTATTCACGACGTGCTCGGGGTTGAGCGGTGGGTGTTGGCGCTCGGTGACCAGACAGGCACGGGGTGGCGTAGATGTTCCTTCGCCGGAAAAACATCGGTAAGGTAGGGGTCAGCATTCAGACCCGCGAGGAGTAGTGATGAGCGAGGCGTTGTCCATCCACCATGACCAGGCTGGTCATCAGTTCGAGACCAATGTGGACGGTCATCGTGCCTATCTGACTTATATGGACCTGGGCAAACAGACCCTGGATATCTATCGCACCTTCGTGCCCAATGCCTTGCGCGGACGCGGCATTGCGGCGGCGCTGACCGAAAGGGCGCTGCAATACGCCGACGAAATGGGCTACACGGTGATCCCGTCCTGCTCCTACGTGGAGCGCTACATGGAGCGTCACCAGCGTCACGCGGCCAAGCTCTGACCTTACGGATTCCCCAATAAAAACGCCGGGCTGAAAAGCCCGGCGTTTTTTTTTAGCCTTGAAAAGAGCAAAGGTCGCAGCCTTCGCCTACACATAGCCGGCCTAGGCGCCGTCGAGTGCCACGAGGCTGCGATCCTTTTAGCCACGCTGACGTTTAGGCAACACGTCCTTGAGCTTGGCCATGCTGCGCAGGGTGTTCTCGGTTGCGCTCCAGTCGATGCAGGCATCGGTGATGGACACACCGTACTGCAAGTCCGCCAGATCCTTGGGGATCGCCTGGCAGCCCCAATTCAAATGGCTTTCGACCATCAGGCCGATGATCGACTGGTTGCCTTCCAGAATCTGGTTGGCCACGTTCTCCATCACCAGCGGTTGCAGCGCCGGATCCTTGTTGGAGTTGGCGTGGCTGCAGTCGACCATGATGTTCGGCTTGATCTTGGCCTTGTTCAGTGCCTGCTCACACAGCGCGACGCTGACCGAATCGTAGTTCGGTTTGCCGTTGCCACCGCGCAGCACCACGTGACCATAAGCGTTGCCCTTGGTGGTGACGATCGAGACGCCACCCTCCTGGTTGATGCCCAGGAAGCGGTGAGGGCTGGAAACCGACTGCAAGGCGTTGATCGCCACGGTGAGGCCGCCGTCGGTGCCATTCTTGAAACCCACGGCCGAGGACAAGCCGGAGGCCATTTCACGGTGAGTCTGGGATTCGGTGGTCCGCGCACCGATGGCCGACCAACTGATCAGGTCCTGCAAGTATTGCGGGGAGATCGGGTCCAAGGCTTCGGTGGCGGTGGGCAGGCCCATTTCGGCCAGATCCAGCAGCAATTGGCGACCGATGTGCAGGCCATCCTGGATCTTGAAGGAGTCGTCCAGGTACGGGTCGTTGATCAGGCCTTTCCAGCCGACGGTGGTGCGCGGCTTTTCGAAATACACCCGCATTACCAGGTACAGGGTGTCGGAAACTTCCGCCGCCAGCACTTTCAGGCGCTCGGCATATTCGTGGGCGGCCTTGATGTCATGGATCGAGCAGGGCCCGATGACCACGAACAGGCGATGGTCGGTGCCGTCGAGAATGTTGCGAATGACTTCCCGGCCCTTGGTCACGGTGCGCAGTGCAGCGTCGCTCAGGGGGATATCGCGCTTGAGCTGGTCAGGCGTGATGAGGGTCTCGTTGGAGGCGACGTTAAGGTCATTGATCGGTAAATCAGCCATCGTGTTACTCGTCAGGTCACGGGTGCCGGCCGCCAGCGATCCCCGCGCGGCGGTGCACAGCGGATTTAAGCGCGTCGGGGAGCGGAACCTTAGCGCGTTACGAGGTTGCTCGACAATGGGCAGGGACGGGTTAATTGCGGCGGGGGAGCTTGCTCGCGCTTGACGGCGCAGCCTTCACAAAAGGACCTGCTGCGCCCGAACGTGAACCGGCCCGGCGGAACCCGGCTGTCTCGCCACGTTGGCCCGCACCTATGTAATGATGCGCAGGGACTGTTAGCTGAGGAGTGGCAATGATGCAGGCAGGCGTTAAACCGCGGATCGGGATGATCGGCACCGGTGCGATCGGTGGGTTCTATGGCGTGATGCTGGCTCGCGCCGGTTTTGACGTGCATTTTTTACTGCGCAGCGAATTTGGGGCGGTGGCCGAGGGCGGCTTGCGAGTCGACAGCGCGGTTCACGGCGCCCTGACGCTCAACCCGGTCCAGGCGTATCGTTCGGCGGCGGACATGCCGCCCTGCGACTGGCTACTGGTCGGTGCCAAGACCACCAGCAATGCCGACCTGGCCCCGGCCATCATTCAAGCTGCCGCTCAGGGTGCAAAAGTCCTGTTGCTGCAAAATGGCCTGGATGTTGAGGACGACCTCCGACCGTTGCTGCCCGATTCGCTGCATCTGCTGGGCGGCCTGTGCCTGATCTGTGTGCATCGGGTCGGTCCTGGCGTCATTGCCCACCAGGCCCTCGGTGCAGTCAACCTCGGTTACCACAGCGGTCCTTGCCACGATCAGGCGCAACGCATGGCGATTGTCGAGCAGGGGGCCGGGCTGTTCCGTGCCGCCGGCCTGGATTCCCAGGCCATGCCCGACCTGCGGCAGGCGCGCTGGCAGAAACTGGTGTGGAACGTGCCCTACAACGGTCTTTCGGTTCTGTTGGGTGCCAGTACCACGCCGTTGATGGCCGACAGTGACAGCCGAGGCTTGATCCAGGCCCTGATGGGGGAGGTGGTGCGGGGTGCTCAGGCTTGCGGTCACCAGATTGCGCCGGGTTACGCCGAGTATCTGTTTGCGATGACCGAAAAGATGCCCGACTACTGGCCGAGTATGTATCACGATTATTCCCACCAGCGCGCGCTGGAGCTGGAGGCTATTTACAGCCGACCATTGGCGGCGGCGAAAAAAGCCGGTTGTGAGCTGCCGAAAATCGAAGCCTTGTATCAGGCGTTGGCATTTATGGACCGACGAAACCGCTGATCAGGCGAAAGGGGGAGCGACATGGCAAACAACATCGACGACAAACTGGTGCTGGCGATTTCCTCGCGGGCGCTGTTCGATCTGAGTGACAGCCATAAGGTGTATCTGTCGGGCGGCGTCGAGGCTTACCGGCAATATCAGATTGAGCATGAGGACGAAGTCCTCGAACCCGGCGACGCCTTCGCTCTCGTACAAAAGCTGCTGAATCTCAACGAGCATCTGGGGCGTGCGCGAGTCGAGGTAGTTCTGGTTTCGCGCAACAGCGCCGACACCGGCCTGCGGGTGTTCAACTCGATTCATCATTACGGGCTGGCGATTTCCCGCGCGGCGTTCGTCGGCGGCCGCAGTCCTTACCCCTATCTGAAGGCGTTCGGCTGTGATCTGTTTCTGTCCACCCACGCTGAAGATGTGCGCAGTGCCCTGGACGCCGGATTCGCCGCTGCGACCATTCTGTCGGGTGGCGCCAGCCGCGCCGCCAGCGAGGAACTGCGTATCGCTTTCGACGGCGATGCGGTGCTGTTTTCCGACGAATCCGAGCGTGTCTATCAGAGCGGCGGCCTAGCTGCATTCCAGGCCAGCGAACGGCAAGCGGCTCGTGAGCCGCTGCGAGGCGGGCCGTTCAAGGGGTTTCTGGCGGCACTCAATGCACTGCAACGCGAGTTCCCCGAAGACGCCTGCCCGATTCGCACGGCGCTGGTCACTGCCCGTTCGGCACCGGCCCACGAGCGCGTCATCCGGACGTTGCGCGAATGGGACATTCGTCTGGATGAGTCGCTGTTTCTCGGTGGCCTGACCAAATCGGCATTTCTCGAAGCCTTCGCCGCCGACGTCTTTTTCGACGACCAGACCGGCCACTGCGAACTGGCTCGCGAGGTGGTCGCCACGGGGCATGTGCCTCACGGCATCAGCAATGAAGTGAAGCTCTGACTGCCCGTTGTTTAGGGCGTTACGCTGGACGTCGTACTCCTCAAGGCGCTGCTAAGCTGAATCCATCTCCGCCATTCTGGCACGCGAGGAGGTCACATGATTCGTTCGATGCTGTACGCCACAGACCTGGGACTTTACGCCCCTTATGTGATGCAGCATGCCTTGGCGTTGGCACGGACGTTCGAAGCCGAGTTGTATGTGGTGCATGCGGTAGAGCCGATGGGGCTGTTCGCGGAGTCGGTGTTGCAAAGTTATCTCGATGAGCAAGCGCTGAACGAATTTCATCGCCAGGGTCTGAATACGGTGATGGCCAACATTGAGCAGCGGGTGCTCGACAGCTTTCGTGAAGAGTTGGGTGAGGGGCAGCAGGACTTGAAGCTGATCAAGTCGGTGCGGGTTTTCCAGGGCGATCCATCCCAGGTCATTCTCGATCAGGCTGCGAAACTCTCTGTGGATTTGCTGATCGTAGGCAGTCACTGCCAAGGGGCGAGCGGTGAAACGCCGCTAGGCAGGACCGCTGCGCGGGTATTGCAGTTATCCCGGGTACCGGTCTACCTGGTGCCGTTGGTGCAGCGGCGACGTCAAGGGGAGGCTTGAGGCAAAGTAGTGGCTTTTTTATAAAAAGTTCTAGATTAATTGATGCAACCATTCATATAGTTATATACCGTCGCTGATGCCCGTGGCGTCCAACTGCTTTGAGGGATACATATGAAGCTTCAACAACTGCGCTACATCTGGGAAGTGGCGCACCACGACCTCAACGTTTCCGCTACTGCCCAAAGCCTCTACACGTCGCAACCCGGCATCAGCAAGCAGATCCGCCTGTTGGAGGATGAGCTGGGTGTCGAAGTTTTCGCCCGCAGCGGCAAGCACCTGACCCGCGTGACCCCGGCCGGTGAGCGCATCATCACCACGGCCGGGGAGATCCTGCGTAAGGTCGAAAGCATCAAGCAGATTGCCCAGGAATTTTCCAACGAGAAAAAAGGCACGCTGTCGATTGCCACCACCCACACCCAGGCCCGTTATGCACTGCCTCCGGTGATCAGCAACTTCATCAAGCAATACCCGGACGTGGCCTTGCATATGCACCAGGGCTCGCCGATGCAGATCGCCGAAATGGCGGCGGACGGTACCGTGGATTTCGCCATCGCCACCGAGGCTCTGGAACTGTTCGGCGATCTGGTGATGATGCCGTGCTACCGCTGGAACCGCTGCGTGGTTGTGCCTCAGGGCCATCCGCTGACCAAGCTGCCAAAGTTGACGCTTGAAGCCTTGGCCGAATACCCCATCGTGACTTACGTATTCGGTTTTACCGGCCGTTCGAAACTCGACGAAGCCTTCAGCCATCGCGGCCTGACCCCGAAAGTGGTGTTCACCGCCGCCGACGCCGACGTCATCAAGACCTATGTCCGCCTTGGCCTGGGCGTGGGCATCGTGGCGAAAATGGCCGTCGATACCAAGCTGGACGGCGATCTGGTGGTGCTGGATGCCAGCGAGTTGTTCGAGTCCAGCGTGACCAAGATCGGTTTCCGGCGTGGCACCTTCCTGCGTGGTTTCATGTGCGACTTCATCGAAAAGTTCGCCCCACACCTGACCCGGGAAGTCATGGCCAAGGCCATCCAGTGCCACAACAAGCAGGAACTCGAAGAGCTGTTCGACGGTGTGGAATTACCGGTGCACTGAACAGTGAGTGCTAGATCGCCTCGGTGACAGCGAACTGTTGCCGGGCGCCTGCGACGACGATCTCTACTTCATCCCCTTCGAACTTGCCCAGCAGGCTTCGTCCCAGCGGCGAGCGAGGGGTGATGACGGTGATCGGCTGGCCCACCAGCGACACTTTCAACCCCGCGGCATCCGGTCCCAGAAACAACCATTGCTGACGATCATCCTCATCCGCCAGCCCGATCAGGGTGCCAATCTGAATGCCGCGCTGTTCGTCGTAGGGCCTGAGTATCAGGTTCTGGCAGAGGGCGAGGGCCTGGCGGATTTCTTCGACACGCCTGGCTTGCCCGGCAGCGAGGTAAGACGCTTCAAGACCCAGGGTGTCGTATTTGTTCTCGGCGATGTTTTCCTCGTGGGTCGCGGTTTCGTAGGCCGTTTGCGCGGCGCGCTCGGCGATACCCAGGTCAATCCTGAGTTTGTCGAGAATCAGTTGGTGGACGATCTGTTTGTTCATGATCAATCGCAAAACTGCAAAACGTTGGCCCGGCTCTTTTCACTGGGCGCGTTCTGGTCCTGTTGCAACCAGAACTGACACTTGGGGTTGGACAGGTTGCGAGGATCGCTGCGGGCTTGATCCAGGGCCTGTCGTTGTTCGTTTCGTTGCAGATTTTGCTGGTACTGCTCGAACATGGGGGTTGGCGGTTCCGGGGCCGGTTGCATCGCTGGCGGTTGCCCCAGTTGCTGCACGGCCGCGGCCACTGGCGCCAGTTGTTCGTTGAACAGGAATCTGGACAGCAGCCAACCGGTCAATACGATGGCGAGAAACCCCAGCCACAGGCCCAGGGCAATGCTGACGGTCAATTGCAGGGCTGTAAGGCGTGGCGCTGGCGGGTGATCGGACATGGCTGCTTCCTGGCAATGAACACGTGATAGGCGGCGATTGTCGCATGAAGATTAATCGCCGTCGGCTCTTCTGCATCATCGGTTTAATGCGGGACAATCAGGCCTTTGCCACAGGGAGTCGGGAATGACCGTGCGCTGGGATATTTTTTGCACCGTCGTCGATAACTTTGGCGACATCGGCGTCACTTGGCGCCTGGCTCGGCAATTGGTGGCCGAGCATCAATGTGCGGTGCGGTTATGGGTCGATGACCTGCGGGCCTTTGAACGACTGTGTCCGCAAATCGACATCACGCTGTCCGAGCAATGGCAGCAGGGTGTGCAAGTCTGCCATTGGCCTGAGGTCTGGCAGTCCACCGACGCCGCCGATGTAGTCATCGCCGCGTTTGCCTGCCAGTTGCCGAGCGCCTACATGGATGCGATGGCCGAGCGGCAGACCACGCCGTTGTGGATGAACCTCGATTACCTGAGTGCGGAAGATTGGGTGATCGGGTGCCACGGATTACCCTCGGTCAAATACAAGCACGTGCAGAAATATTTCTTTTTTCCGGGCTTCCGCGAGGGCACGGGCGGGCTGCTGCGTGAAGCCGGCCTGCTGGAGCGGCGTCGGCAGTTTCAGCAGGATGCCCAGGCGCAACGGATTTTCCTGGAGGCGTTGGGCGTCCATCGGACGCCGGGCTCGCGTCTGATCTCGCTGTTTGCCTACGAAAACGCCGGGCTTGCCAGTTGGTTCGATGCCATGGCAACCGATACCCAGGCCTCTCATGTATTGATCCCCGAAGGTCGGGTGCTCGGCGATGTCCAGCGTTGGCTCGGCATCGATGGCCTGAAGGCCGGTGCGGTACAACAACGTGGTGCCCTGACGGTGCAGGTGCTGCCGTTCGTCCGCCAGGATCAGTACGATCAACTGCTATGGTGCTGCGATTTCAACGCCGTGCGGGGTGAAGACTCCTTCGTGCGCGCCCAATGGGCGGGTCGGCCGCTGCTCTGGCATATCTACCAGCAGGAAGAAGACGTTCATCTGGAAAAACTCGAGGCATTTCTCCGGCTGTACACCCACGGCCTTTCGGAGCCGGCTGAAAAAGCGATCAGCGGTCTCTGGCGATCCTGGAATGCTGGCCAGGACATGGCCGAACACTGGAAAATGGTCGATCAACAGCAGCAGGAACTGCTTGATCATGCCCAGGCATGGTGTCTGGAACAGGCCTCACGACCCGATCTTGCCGCAGCGCTGGTGAAGTTTTATGTAAATTGGATATGATACGCGGCCTAGATTTTTGTAAATCCCATCCAAATTCGGATATTCGCAATGAAAACTGGTAAAGAACTGAAACCCGGGACCGTGATCCGTCTCGAAAACGATCCTTGGCTGGTTCAGAAAGCTGAGTTCACCAAGTCGGGTCGTAACAGCGCGATCATGAAGACCAAGCTGAAGAACCTGCTGACCGGTTACAAAACCGAGATCGTCTACAGCGCCGATGACAAACTGGACGACGTGATCCTCGACCGCAAAGAAGCGACCCTGTCCTTCATCAGCGGCGACACCTACACGTTCATGGACACCACTGACTACACCATGTACGAGCTGAACGCCGAAGACATCGAAAGCGTTCTGCCGTTCATCGAAGAAGGCATGACCGACGTCTGCGAAGCCGTGTTCTTCGAAGAGCGTCTGGTCTCCGTAGAACTGCCGACCACCATCGTGCGTCAGGTTGACTACACCGAAGGTTCCGCTCGCGGTGACACTTCCGGCAAGGTAATGAAGCCTGCCAAACTGAAGAACGGTACCGAGCTGTCGGTTGCTGACTTCATCGAAATCGGCGACATGATCGAGATCGATACCCGCGAAGGCGGTTCCTACAAAGGCCGCGCTAAATAAGCGAAGTCTTGTGTATGAAAAAGCCCGACCATTGAGTCGGGCTTTTTCATGCCTGCGGATCATGTTCAGACAGAGGGCAGGATGGAGACGGTGGCGAGGGGATTTAATCCTGCCCTGTGGGAGCAAGGCTTGCTCGCGATCCAGGCGCCTCGGTTCCGCGCTGTGTTCATCGCGGGCAAGCCTTGCTCCCACAGGGTTGCGCCACAAGTCACTTCAGATGTTGTTTCAGTTCTTGGGATACCTGCAACATCGCCGAACGCACCGCTGGCACCTGGCTCACCACATTGAGCAAACCATAATCGTGAATCATGCCGTTGTAGCGCACCGCCGTGACCGGCACGCCAGCCGCGTCCAGTTTACGGGCGTAGGCTTCACCCTCATCGCGCAACACGTCGGCCTCGGCGGTCTGTACCAGCGCGGGCGGCAGGCCCTTGAGTTGCGCGGTGCTGGCGCGTAACGGGGAGGCATAGATCTCGCTGCGTTGCCCGGCATCGGTGGTGTAGTTGTCCCAGAACCACTTCATCATGTTTTTACTGAGGAAGTGTCCCTCGGCGAATTGGTTGTAGGACGCCGTCTCGAAACTGGCATCGGTCACCGGCCACAACAAGGCCTGGAATTTGATCGCCGGGGTACCTTTGTCCTTGGCCATCAACGCCACGACCGCTGCCATGTTGCCGCCGACGCTGTTGCCCACCACGGCCAGGCGCTTGCCGTCGACATTGATTTGCTTGCCATGCTCGGCCACCCATTTCGTCGCGGCGTAGGCCTGATTGATCGCTACCGGGTAATGCGCTTCCGGCGAAGGCGTGTAGTTGACGAACACTGCGACGGCACCTGATCCGGCCACCAGATCCCGAACCAGCCGTTCGTGGGTTGGGAAATCCCCCAATACCCAACCACCGCCGTGGAAGAACATGAACACCGGCAGTTCACCCTTGACGCCGGCCGGCCGGACGATGGTCAGGCTGATCGGCTGGCCATCGACCTCAATAGTTTTCTCGCTGACGTCGGCCTTGGGCAAGCTCAGTTTCACCCCGGCCTGGGCGCCGACCAGTACCGCGCGGGCGTCCTTGGGCGACAGTTGCTCCAATGGCTTGCCGGTGCCGGCATTCAGCGCGTCGAGAAACGCCTGGGTGTTGTGTTCCACGATGCCGTCGGCGAACGCGCTGCCGACGCTCAGTGCCAGAAGGGTGCCGGTCAAGGCTTTGCTGAAGGTGTTCATGTGCATCTCCTTAAGTGCAGGCTGGAAGGCGTTGGTTAAACGGTGACGTGCAGGCGCACATCGACGTTGCCACGAGTGGCGTTGGAGTACGGGCAGACTTGGTGAGCTGCGTCCACCAGGCTCTGTGCATCGGCCAGGTCCAGACCGGGCAAGCTGATGTGCAGGTCGATGTCGAGGCCGAAACCACCGGGAATCTGGCCGATACCGACATGGGCGGTGATCGAGGCGTCATCCGCAATCTTGCGCTTGCTTTGGCTTGCGACGAATTTCAGGGCACCGATAAAGCAGGCCGAGTAGCCGGCAGCGAACAGTTGTTCCGGGTTGGTTGCCGCGCCGCCTGCACCGCCGAGTTCTTTGGGGGTGGCGAGTTTGACGTCCAGGATGTTGTCGCTGGAGATTGCACGACCATCACGGCCACCGGTGGAAGTTGCGATTGCGGTGTAGAGCGTTTGCATGGTGAGAGCCTCGGTTTTGGTTGCTGTTGCAGCGCTAAATATTTGTGCGCTAAGTAGGTGTGAGGCAAATGTATAGCGCTAATATTTTGCGCGCAAGATAAATTTTTAAGGGGAATTGAATTTCGCTCGCTCAAACGGCGTAGATCCCTTGAGTTAGAGCGGTTTCATCAGCTGAAAATTTTTTTTCAGGGAGGGGCGAAGGGGGTCAGGAGGTGATCGGACTGGTGCCATCGCGAGCAGGCTCGCTCCCACATTTTGATCTTTGGTGGACGCACTTTTTGTGTTCAACACAGATCGTTGTGGGAGCGAGCCTGCTCGCGATAGCGTTGGGGCAGTTGACGGTGCTGCTGGACAGGCTGCGTTTCAGAGGCTGTCTTGCAAATTCCCGCGCAGCTCTTGCAGGTCATGCTGCAGCTTCTTCAATTGCTCCAGGGTCTGGCCACTGGCGCCGAGAATGCACTGGGGAATGTTGAGGGCCTTTTCCTGCAGGGCGCGTCCCTGTTCGGTGAGCTCGACGATGACCACGCGTTCATCCTCACGACTGCGGGTGCGGCTCAGCAAGCCCTCGGCCTCCAGGCGCTTGAGCAACGGGGTCAGTGAACCCGGATCGGTGAGCAGGCGGTTGCTGATTTCCCCGACAGTCAGGCCGTCCTTTTCCCACAGCACCATCATCGCCAGGTACTGCGGATAAGTCAGGCCCAGGGCTTGCAGCAGCGGCTTGTAGACTTTGGTCATCAGCAGCGACGTGGAGTGCAGGGCGAAGCACACCTGGTTGTCGAGCAACAGGGCTTCGCAGGGGTCGGGGGTGTCGCGTTGGGTGCTCATGGCAGAACCTTCAATCAATGATCGCTACGAATCTAGCGGGCGAACCTTTAATGCGCCAGATAATTCTGACGTTCTGATCGGAAGTTGCGTTCCCCCGCGAGCGCCGACTGCGTAGGATAAGCGCCCTGATCAAGGGGGAATCGGCTGTGATCGAAGGTGTGATGTATCTGGCGTTCGGTGCCGCATTGGGCACTTTGGGGGGATTGTTCGGGATTGGTGGCGGGTTGATCGCCATTCCGGTGCTGGGCCTGTTGTTCGGCCTCGATCAGCAGATCGCCCAGGGCACGGCCCTGGTGATGGTCGTGCCAAACGTGATGCTCGCTTTGTGGCGCTACCACCAGCGCAATCGCATTGAAATGCGTCATGTACTGCCACTGGCCTCCATGGGTTTTTGCTTTGCCTGGCTTGGCTCGATCTGGGCGGTGGGTATCGACGCGCAAAGCATGCGAATCGGCTTCGTGGCCTTCCTGATCGTGCTGGCGGCCTACAACCTGATTCGCATGTTTGCCGCCAGCCCCCCGGCTTCGGCGCAGATGCGTTATGGCTGGCCGTGGCTCGCCGTGTTGGGGGCGGCGTCGGGGACCATGGGCGGATTGTTCGGTGTCGGCGGGGCGGTCGTCGCGACGCCGTTCCTGACCAGCCTGTTCGGTACCAGTCAGGTGGTCGCCCAGGGGTTGTCTCTCTCGTTGGCCTTGCCCAGTACTGGTGTGACCCTCGCCACGTATGCGGTGCATCACCAAGTGGACTGGTGGATCGGCCTGCCGCTGGCCGCTGGTGGCTTGCTCAGTATCAGTTGGGGGGTAAAAGTCGCCCACGCCATGCCGGAGCGGCTGCTGCGCGGGCTGTTCTGCGGTTTCCTGGTGCTGTGCGCGATCTTGCTCGCCTTTAAAGTTTGAAACCTTCGACGATGTGCTCGGCCAGGCACTCGGTGATCGGCGACGGATTATGCAGGTTGCGGATCAGCATGATGCTCGCTTCGGGCAACTGCGGCAGGTTTTCCGCCTCGCCCAGCACGCGCATGTCCGGGGTCAGCAGGCTTTCCAGTTGCGCGGTGATCGCCAGGCCCGCGCCAACCACTGCCATGAGCGCCGACAGGCTCGAGCTGTTGTACGCCACGCGATAATCGCGGCCCATGGCATCCAGTGCATTGCAGGCCCATTGCCGGCAGAAGCAATCACTGTTGAACATCGCCAGCGGCAACGGTGTTTGTTCGTGGACGTTGAAGCATGCCGCTTCGGCCCAGACAAAGCGCTCCTTGCGCAATAACTGGCCGATTTCGTCCCCCGGTTTGCGGGTGACGATGGACAGGTCCAGATCCTGGCGCAGCAGCAACTGCTTGGACGACTCGCAGTGCACTTCAATTTCGATCAAGGGATAGAACTGGGCGAAGCGCTGCAGGATCCCCGGCAAAAAACGCATCACATAATCGTCCGGGGTGCCGATGCGCACCGTGCCGACCATGTGTGGCTCACGCAGGGTGTTGAACACTTCGCTGTGCAGCTTGAGGATCCGCCGGGCGTAGCCGAGCAACACCTGGCCTTCGGCGGTCAGCTTGACCTGGCGCCCGTCACGCTCGAACAGCCGCCGCTGCAATACATCTTCTTCCAGTCGCTTCATCTGCATGCTGACGGCGGACTGGGTGCGATTGACCAACTCACCGGCACGGGTGAAACCGCCCTGGTCAGCGATGGCGACAAAGGTACGCAGCACTTCCGTATCGATGCTCGGGTAACTCGACAATTGATCAATCTCCGAGATGTATTGCATAAGAAACATTCGTTGGATTGATCTTAGCGTTAGCGTGAGACTTGAGCCATCCCCAACGGAGGACATCACGATGAAAGGTCAAAAAGGTTATCTACTGATAGAAAAACTCTCATCCCATGGCTTTTCCATCAGCGCTCTGCTGCACAAGTTTAGCCGCTGGTACGAATTGCACCACGAACGTGAACTGCTTGCCGGAATGAGCGATGAGGCGCTCAAGGACATCGGCGTCAGCCGTGCCGACGTCGAAAAGGAAGTGGTTCGGCCATTCTGGGATGACCCGATGCACAAATGAGCCATCCTTCCCTACACAAACCGCTTAATGGTGAGGTAGGTTGCGAGCAGACAAGGAGATCTTCATGCCCGCGACTCTGTCCTTTACCCTCAAACAGGCCCGGCGTCTGGCGCTGGCCGCCCAAGGATTCGACGGGCGGCCGACGTCAGCTTCGGTGCAACCGGCGCGCCTTAACCGCCTGATTGAACGCCTCGGCGTCCTGCAGATTGATTCAGTCAATGCATTGGTGCGTTCGCACTACCTTCCGCTGTTTTCCCGTCTCGGTCACTACACCCCTGATTTGCTCGACCAGGCAGCCTGGAGCCAGGGCCGACGTCGTACGCTGTTCGAATACTGGGGTCATGAAGCCTCATTGCTGCCGCTGGCGATGTATCCGCTGATGCGCTGGCGCATGGAGCGTGCGTCCCGCGGTGAGGGCATTTATCGACAGTTGGCGCAGTTCGGTCAGGAGCGTCAGGATGTCATTCGTCGCGTACTGGCTTCGGTCCGCGAGCAAGGCGCCGTGGGTGCGGGCAGCTTGTCCACGCGCCAGGAAAAGGCCGGCCCCTGGTGGGACTGGAGCGCCGAGAAGCATGCGCTGGAATGGCTGTTCGCGGCGGGTGAAGTGACGGTGGCGGGGCGGCGGGCTTCGAGCGGCTTTACGACTTGCCGGAACGCGTGTTTCCGTCCTCGGTCCTGCAACAACCGCTGCCGGACGAGCCCCAGGCTCAGCGCGCCTTGCTGCTGCATGCCGCCCAAGCCTTGGGTGTGGGCACCGAGAAAGATTTGCGCGACTATTTTCGACTCGATCCGGCCGATAGCCGTGGACGACTGGCCGAACTGGAGGAGGCCGGTGAACTGGTGCGCTGCCAGGTGCAAGGCTGGAAGCAACCGGCCTGGTGCCGACCCACCGCGAAGATTCCCCGTAAGGTGGCGGCCAGTGCGTTGTTGTCGCCCTTCGATTCATTGATCTGGGAGCGTAGCCGTACCGAGCGGCTGTTCGATTTCCGTTATCGGCTGGAGATTTATACCCCGGCTCACAAGCGGGTGTATGGCTACTACGTGCTGCCATTCCTGCACAACGAACGTATCGCCGCGCGGGTGGATCTGCGGGCGGAGCGGGCTTTGGGTCGATTGGCGGTGCATGCCGTGCACGAGGAGGCGCCGGGGCTGGACGAGGAAGGGATGCAGGCTTTGGCGGTGAACCTGCGACGCTTGGCCGACTGGCTGGGGTTGGCGCGGGTCCAGCTCAATTGCGCTCGGGCGGGTGGGGTTCGGCTGGCGGGGGCGTTGGCTGAGGTGGGGGCTGACTGAATTGGCCTCATCGCGAGCAGGCTCGCTCCCACAGTTGACCTTTGGTGAACACAGGATTTGTGAACGCCGCGGTCAATGTGGGAGCGAGCCTGCTCGCGATAGCAATCCAACAAACGGCGAATGACTTACTGACTCACCGCCTCACCTGCTTCAACGTCTCGGCAATCAAAAACGCCAGTTCCAGCGACTGATCGGCATTCATCCGCGGATCGCAATGAGTGTGGTAACGGTCCGACAGCCCGTCCTCGGTGATCGGCCGCGCGCCGCCAATGCACTCGGTGACGTTCTGCCCGGTCATTTCGATGTGGATGCCCCCGGCATAGGTGCCCTCGGCTTCGTGAACCTGGAAGAACTGTTTCACTTCCCCGAGGATTTGCGCGAAGTCCCGGGTCTTGTAACCGCTGCTGGCCTTGATGGTGTTGCCGTGCATCGGGTCCGAACTCCACAGCACCTGCTTGCCTTCTCGTTGCACGGCGCGCAATAGCTGCGGCAGGTGATCGCCGACCTTGTTCGCGCCCATTCGCGCGATCAGGTTAAGCCGCCCCGGATCATTGTCCGGATTGAGCACGTCGATCAGACGGATCAAGTCGTCGGGGTTCATGCTCGGGCCGACCTTGACGCCGATCGGGTTGTTCACCCCGCGCAGGAATTCGACATGGGCACCGTCCAACTGACGGGTGCGGTCACCGATCCACAGCATGTGGGCCGAGCAGTCGTAGTAGTCGTTGGTCAGGCTGTCGCGGCGCACGAAAGCTTCTTCGTAATTGAGCAGCAGCGCTTCGTGGGCGGTGAAGAAGCTGGTTTCGCGCAATTGCGGCGAGCTGTCCATGCCGCAGGCGCGCATGAAGGCCAGGGTTTCGTCGATACGGTCGGCCAGGTGGCTGTACTTCTCAGCCAGGGCCGAGTTGGCGATGAAGTCCAGGTTCCACTTGTGCACCTGATGCAGATCGGCGAATCCGCCCTGGGCGAAGGCCCTTAGCAGGTTCAAGGTGGCGGTGGACTGATGGTAGGACTGCAGCAGCCGCTCCGGGTCCGGTACGCGGCTTTTTTCGTCGAAGCCGATGCCGTTGACGATGTCGCCGCGATAGGCCGGCAGGGTTACCCCGCCAATCGTCTCATCGTTGGCCGAGCGCGGTTTGGCGAACTGTCCGGCCATACGACCGACCTTGACCACCGGGCAACCGGCGGCGAAGGTCATGACGATGGCCATTTGCAGCAACACCTTGAAGGTGTCGCGGATCTTCGCCGCCGAGAACTCGGCAAAGCTCTCGGCGCAGTCGCCGCCCTGCAGCAGGAAGGCCCGGCCTTGGGTGACTTCGGCGAACTGACGGCGCAACTCCCGGGCTTCACCGGCAAACACCAGCGGCGGATAACTGGCCAGGGTCTGCTCGACCTGCAGCAAATGCGCCGCGTCGGGGTATTGGGGTTGCTGCTGGATCGGCAGGGCGCGCCAGCTGTCAGGGCTCCAGGGTTGGCTCATCATGATCTCTAGGTGGTTTACGCTCGGGTTGCCATGTTATCAGCAAATTAGTGCGTGACCTGTTTGCGTCGCTTCGCGGACAATCGCGCTTTTGCCCCGGTTATGTTCAGGGTCAGCGCAGCCACAGGAGATGAAATGACAGAGGAGCGCGTCGAGCATTTGCTCGCCGAAGTGCATGACGAGTTCGGTGTTATCCGGGTTCTCGAAGTGGCGGACTACCGTTTTCTGGAATTTGGCGATGCCATCGAACAGAGCTGCGTGTTCACGGCCGACCCGAGCTGGCTCGAATATGATTACACCCGCGCCATGTTGATTGGCGCGTTGTGCCACGAGCAGCCGGAAAGCGCGCTGTTTCTTGGGCTGGGCGCCGGGACGCTGACCCAGGCTTGCCTCAAGTTTCTGCCGCTGGAAGATGTCGAAGCCATCGAACTGCGCCCCGATGTGCCGCGCCTGGCCATCCAATACCTGGGGCTGGACGACGATCCGCGGCTGTACATCCGCGTCGGCGATGCCCTGGAGCTGCTTGAAACCGCCGAGCCTGCGGATTTGATCTTTGTCGACCTCTATACCGACGTCGGCCCTGGCGTCGGGCACCTGGCCTGGGGTTTTCTGGAGAACTGCCAGAAACGCCTCAACCCCGGCGGCTGGCTGGTGATCAACCAATGGGCCACCGACGACGGCAAGCCATTGGGCGCGGCGCTGCTGCGCGGCTTGTACCACCGGCATTACTGGGAGCTGCCGGTTAAAGAAGGCAATGTCATCCTGATCGTGCCGGCGGATCTGGACCAGGAACTGGACATGCAAGGACTGGTCGCCCGGGCCGAAGGGCTGGCGCCGCGGCTGGGTTATTCGTTGCAGTCGTTGATCAAGGCCATTCGTCCGGCGACTTGATAGGCAAGCTGTCGGAAGGTAAATCGTTTAAGCCGGCTGTCCCGACGCCCATGACAGCCAGTCCCATAACCGGGTTTGGCAATAAAAAATCTCCCTTTTCGGGCGATTTCCGGTATAGTGCGCGCCGGCCTTTAGCCGGGCCGCGTCAAGGTAGCGCAATTCCCCGAAGCCAGCTTCGGTTGCATGTCCGCACAACGGATGCTTCCACGACGTTCTTTTTCATTCATTCGTTTTCGCAAATCCCCGCCGACAAAGCAGCCAGGGCGACTCTTGAGTCTCAACACGGCATGCGCAGCTTTGGAGCATGGGTCTTTGCGGATGCACTTAGAGGCAGACCCATGACCCAGGAAACCGGCGGCTTCGTCGCTTTTAATCTTAATCCGAACATTCTTGCAGCCGTCATTGCGACCGGTTACGAAGAACCTTCGGCTATTCAGCAGCAATCGATCCCGATCATCATGGCCGGTCACGACATGATTGGTCAGGCGCAAACCGGTACGGGTAAAACCGCCGCGTTCGCCCTGCCGATCCTGCATCGCATCGATCCTGCTAAGCGCGAACCGCAAGCCCTGATCCTGGCGCCAACTCGTGAGTTGGCGCTGCAAGTAGCAACCGCTTTTGAAACCTACTCCAAGCAAATGCCTGGTGTAACCGTTGTGGCTGTTTACGGCGGCGCTCCAATGGGCCCGCAACTCAAAGCCATCCGTAACGGCGCGCAGATTGTTGTCGCCACTCCGGGCCGTCTGTGCGACCACCTGCGTCGTGACGAAAAAGTCCTGGCCACCGTGAACCACCTGGTTCTCGATGAAGCCGACGAAATGCTCAAGCTGGGTTTCATGGATGACCTGGAAGTCATCTTCAAGGCCCTGCCAGCGACCCGTCAGACTGTATTGTTCTCGGCCACTCTGCCGCAGTCGATCCGCGCCATTGCCGAGCGCCACCTGCGCGATCCGCAACACGTAAAGATCCAGACCAAGACCCAGACCGTCACCGCGATCGAACAGGCTCACCTGTTGGTTCACGCCGACCAGAAGACCTCGGCCGTACTGAGCCTGCTGGAAGTCGAGGATTTCGACGCCCTGATCATGTTCGTACGTACCAAGCAAGCGACCCTGGACCTGGCCAGCGCCCTGGAAGCCAAAGGCTACAAAGCCGCTGCGCTGAACGGTGACATTGCCCAGAACCAGCGTGAGCGTGTGATCGACTCCCTCAAGGATGGCCGTCTGGACATCGTTGTGGCCACTGACGTTGCCGCCCGTGGCCTGGACGTTCCGCGCATCACCCACGTGTTCAACGTGGACATGCCGTACGATCCGGAATCCTACGTTCACCGTATCGGCCGTACTGGCCGTGCCGGTCGCGAAGGTCGTGCACTGCTGCTGGTCACCCCGCGTGAGCGCCGCATGCTGCAAGTGATCGAGCGTGTAACCGGTCAGAAGGTCGCCGAGGTTCGCCTGCCGGACGCCCAGGCAGTTCTCGATGCCCGCATCAAGAAGCTCACCAACAGCCTGTCGCCACTGGTGGCTGACGCCGAATCGACCCACGGTGATCTGCTCGATCGCCTGACCGCCGACATCGGTTGCACCCCACGTGCCCTGGCCGCTGCTCTGCTGCGCAAGGCCACCAATGGCCAGGCGCTGACCCTCGCTGCGATCGAGAAAGAACGTCCACTGGTGCCGAACAACGCACCGCGTGGCGATCGTCCAGAGCGTAGCGGTGATCGTCCGGACCGTGGTGATCGCGAGCGTCGTGCGCCGATCCCGCTGGCCGAAGGCCGTGCGCGCTGCCGTACTGCGCTGGGTGCCCGTGACGGCATCGCGGCCAAGAACCTGCTGGGCGCCATCCTCAACGAAGGCGGTCTGGCTCGTGAGGCCATCGGTCGCATCCAGGTACGTGACAGCTTCAGCCTGGTAGAGCTGCCGGAAGATGGTCTGGAGAAGTTGCTGACCAAACTGAAGGACACTCGTGTCGCCGGCAAGCAGCTTAAACTGCGTCGCTATCGCGAAGATTGATCCGCTCTCGGGCTGATTGATCGAACATAAAAAATCCCCGACTGGTTCGGGTATTTTTTTTGCCTGAAGCTGGGTGTCTTTTCAGGGCGAGCCCATCGCGAGCAGGCTCGCTCCCACAGTGGCACAGGTAAATGCAGTCAAATGTGGGAGCGAGCCTGCTCGCGATTGAACGCGACTCGGTTCATCAGTCAAACCGATAGATGTCCATCCCCAAAGCCCCCAGGGTGAACCCCTGATGGGCAACGCTGAATTCACCTCCCGCACCTCGGGCAAAATACAACGGCAACAAGTGCTCGTCACTGGGATGGCTGCGCACGGCGTGGGGTGCCTGGCGACGGTAATCATGCAGCGCGGCTTCGTCGTCCTCTGCCAATTTCTCCACCATCCAGTCACGAAAAGCCTTGGCCCAGGGCTCAATGCTTTCGGGGCCGGCGTTCCAGTCCAGGTCGCGCAGGTTATGGGTGATGCTGCCTGAGCCGATCAGCAACACGCCTTGCTGGCGCAGGCTCGCCAAGGCCCGGCCGACCTGGGTTTGCAGGGCCGGCCCTTGTCGGCTGGGCAGGGAGATCTGCACGACGGCAATCTTGGCCTTGGGGTACATCAAGGACAACGGCACCCACACGCCATGATCGGAGGGTCGCTCTGTGTCCAGGCGTGCCGGCAGGTGTGCGGCGTTGAGCAGGGCCGCCACTTGCCCCGCCAATTGTGGATTGCCCGGCGCCGGATATTGCACCTCGTACAGAGCCGGCGGGAAGCCGCCGAAGTCGTGCCAGGTCCGTGGATGCGGATTGGCGCTGACCAGCAGTTCACTGCTTTCCCAGTGCGCGGACACGATGACGATGGCTTTGGGTGTGGGCAGTTGCGCGGCGAGGCGAGCCAGTGCCGGGCCGCTGTCGCCGGGTTCCAGGGCCAGCATCGGTGAGCCATGGGAGATAAACAGGCTGGGCAGCATGAACGGACTCCTGAGCGTTAAGATGTCGCCATCTTCTGTCAGGTCTATGATCTAAATCTAATATAAGTTTTAGCCCGTTTTAATCGGTTTTTCTGGAGTGAGTGATGGAGCCTGAGTTTTGGCACAAGCGCTGGTCAACGAATCAGATCGGTTTTCATCTGCCAGAGGTGAATCCCTATCTGCAACGTTTCTGGTCGCAACTGGGGGTTGAGCAGGGCAGTCGGGTGCTGGTGCCCCTATGCGGGAAGACGCTCGACCTCTTGTGGCTTGCCCAACAGGGGTATTCGGTACTGGGGGTGGAGCTGTCGGAAAAAGCCGCCGCGGATTTCTTCCTTGAGCATCAGCTTGAGCCGAGCGTGAGTGAAGAGGGCGCATTCAAGGTGTTCCGTGCCGCTGACATTGAAATCCGCTGCGGTGACTTCTTTGCCCTGAGCCCGGAGGATGTGAGCGATTGCACGGCGCTGTACGATCGCGCTGCATTGATCGCCCTGCCTGGGCCGATGCGGGAGCGGTATGCGGCTCATCTGCAGAAGATTCTGCCGCAGTGTGTCGGATTGCTCATTACTCTGGATTACTCACAGGATGAAATGCCTGGCCCGCCGTTTTCCGTAGGGGATGGCGAAGTGCAGAGGCTGCTGGGCGAGGTCTGGCGGCTGGAGGTATTGCAGGAGCAGGATGTGCTGGGGGAAAGCTGGAAGTTCTTGCAGGCTGGGGTCAAAAGGCTGGATGAGCGGGTGTATCGGGTTTCCAGTCGTTGATGTGGCGTGCCCGCTGGCCTTATCGCAAGCAGGCTCGCTCCCACAGTTGATCCGTTGCGAACTGTGAATTGGCGCTCGCCGAAGACGCCCTGTGGGAGCGAGCCTGCTCGCGATGGGGCCAGACCAGGCAACTCATAAATCAGGCAGAAAAAAAGCCCGCATCGCTGCGGGCTTTTTCTTGAAGCTTGAACCTGTCAGCCGCGACGACGCAGTGCGTCGATACGCTCTTCCAGTGGCGGGTGACTCATGAACATGCGAGCCAGGCCTTGCTTGATGCCACCGTTGATGCCAAAGGCATTGAGGGTGTCGGGCATGTGTACCGGCAAACCTTGCTCGGCACGCAAGCGTTGCAGTGCGCCAATCATGGCGCTGGTGCCAGCCAGGCGTGCGCCGGCATCATCTGCGCGGAACTCACGTTTGCGCGAGAACCACATGACGATGGCGCTGGCGAGGATGCCCAGTACCAGCTCGGCGAAAATGGTCGCCACGTAGTAGGCGATGCCCTGGCCTTCTTCATTCTTGAAGATCACCTTGTCGACGAAGTTGCCGATGATGCGGGCAAAGAACATGACGAAGGTGTTCACGACGCCCTGGATCAGCGCCAGCGTCACCATGTCGCCGTTGGCGACGTGACCGATCTCATGGGCCAGCACAGCCTTGACTTCATCCGGCGAAAACCGCTCGAGCAAGCCCTGGCTGACGGCGACCAGCGCGTCGTTCTTGTTCCAGCCGGTGGCGAAGGCGTTGGCCTCGTAGGCTGGGAAGATGCCCACCTCCGGCATCTTGATGCCGGCTTCGCGTGACAACTGCTCGACGGTTTGCAGCAGCCATTGTTCGTGGCGAGTGCGCGGCTGAGTGATGATCTGGGTGCTGGTGCTCATCTTCGCCATCCACTTGGAGATGAACAGCGAGAACAGGGAACCGGCGAAACCGAACACCGCACAGAAGATCAGCAGCTGACTGAGGTTGAGGTCAACCCCGTTGGCCGCCATGAACCCGTTGAAGCCAAAAAGGCTCAGGGTGATGCTGGCAATCAGCACGACCGCCAGGTTAGTGGCCAAAAACAGCAGGATGCGCATCATGGTTGTGGAAATCTCCTCATGCTAAAGATGTAGCGTTATGCGGGGTATATAAGGTGCCGCCGCAGGCTATTCAACACGCCGACTATTTCAAACTGTGTCCTACACGCGTCGCAAATGTTTGAAAGACTTTTCTGAAAGTGACCGCGGAAAAGAAAAGGAGCGCCCGTACCCCGTGAACGTTGAGTCGCGCCGCGCACCGTCTGCCGCGCCTTCAGTGTAGAAGGCCTGCCGCAACGGGCGAAACGGATGTGTTGCTGAATCAAACAGCGTGCGAGTCGTCCCCTCGCACGCCACCTGGATTACTGGCGGTAGGACTTGAGGAAGTTGCCGATCCGGCCAATGGCCTGGTCCAGGTCGTCGACCCGGGGAAGGGTCACGACGCGGAAGTGATCCGGCCATGGCCAGTTGAACGCCGTGCCCTGGACCACCAGCAGCTTTTCGGACAGCAGGAGGTCGAGGACGAATTTTTCATCGTTGTGGATCGGGCAGACCTTCGGGTCGATCCGCGGAAAGGCGTACAACGCACCCATTGGCTTGACGCAACTGACACCAGGAATGTCGTTGAGCAATTCCCAGGTACGGTTGCGTTGCTCCAGCAACCGGCCCTGGGGCAGGACCAGGTCGTTGATGCTCTGGTAGCCACCCAGCGCTGTCTGGATTGCGTGTTGGCTCGGTACGTTGGCACACAGGCGCATATTGGCCAGCATGTCGATGCCTTCGATGTAGCTCTGGGCGTGATGCTTGGGACCGGAAATAACGATCCAGCCGGAGCGGAAACCCGCCACCCGATAGGATTTGGACAGGCCGTTGAAGGTCAGGCACAACAGGTCCGGCGCCAGGGAAGCGGTACAGACGTGCACGGCATCGTCGTACAGGATCTTGTCGTAGATCTCGTCGGAAAACACCACCAGGTTATGCTGGCGAGCCAGTTCCAGCATGCCCAGCAGGACCTCCCTGGAGTACACCGCGCCAGTGGGGTTGTTCGGGTTGATGATCACCAGTGCCTTGGTGTTCGGGGTGATCTTGGCCTTGATGTCCGCCAGGTCGGGAAACCAGTTGGCCTGTTCATCGCACAGGTAATGCACCGGGTTGCCGCCCGACAGGCTCACGGCGGCGGTCCACAATGGGTAGTCCGGGGCCGGCACCAGCACCTCATCGCCGTTGTTGAGCAAGGCCTGCATCGACATCACGATCAGTTCGGACACGCCGTTGCCCAGGTAGATGTCTTCGATGCCGACACCTTCGACCTGTTTCTGCTGGTAGTACTGCATCACGGCCTTGCGGGCGCTGAACAGGCCCTTGGAGTCGCTGTAGCCCTGGGCGGTCGGCAGGTTGCGGATAACGTCCTGGAGGATTTCATCGGGCGCTTCGAAACCAAAGGGTGCCGGGTTGCCGATGTTCAGCTTGAGGATGCGATGGCCTTCCTCTTCCAGGCGTTTGGCGTGCTTGAGCACCGGGCCGCGAATGTCGTAGCAGACGTTGGCGAGCTTGTTCGATTTGCTGACCTGCATGGCGATGTGTTCCCGAAAATGAACGATCCAGGCGGCGAGTGAACTACCGTACTGGGGATCCTGCGTCTGTGCCCAGGCTTGACGCGGTACATGCGTGACAATCCGTTTGAATGCGCATGACGTGACTGCCAGACTGGCGCCTGACGAGGCGCAATCATACGTGCCGCCCGATCTGCGGAAAAGCGTCGGATCGGGCTTTTTCAATTGCCGAGGTAGGACGATGGAAAAGTTGCAGAAAACCCTTGAAGAATGGCGCGCCATGCTTGACCCGGAGCAGTACAACGTCTGTCGGCTAAAGGGCACCGAACGGCCATTCTCCGGTAAATACAACGACACCAAGACTGATGGTGTGTACCACTGCATCTGCTGCAACGAGCCATTGTTCGATTCGCAGACCAAATTCGATTCCGGCTGCGGCTGGCCCAGTTTCTACGCGCCGATCGAAGGCAGCGCAGTGGTGGAAGTGCGCGATGTCAGCCACGGCATGATCCGCACCGAAGTGGTCTGCGCCAAATGTGACGCGCACCTGGGCCACGTCTTCCCTGACGGCCCGCCACCCACGGGCTTGCGTTATTGCATCAATTCGGTGTGCCTGGATCTGGTGCCCCGAGGGTAACTCTGTGGGAGCAAAGCTTGCTCGCGATGAAGGCACCTCGATCTCTGAAAGACCGTGTCGCCTTCATCGCGGGCAAGCCTGGCTCCCACAATCTGTGATGCGGGTATTTTTGGATAATTAAATTGCATGCAATTTAATTGCTCGCTATCTTCATTGTCCTCTTCTTCCCATCTGGAGCCTTGCCATGAGCGACAACCTGCTGAGCATCCCGTGCACCACGATCAAGGGGGAGCAAAAGACCCTCGCCGATTTCGCCGGCAAGGCTGTGCTGGTGGTCAATACTGCCAGCCAGTGCGGCTTCACTCCCCAGTACAAGGGGCTTGAGGCGTTGTGGCAGACCTACAAGGACCAGGGCCTGGTGGTGCTGGGCTTTCCCTGCAATCAATTTGGCAAGCAGGAGCCGGGCAACGAGGGGGCGATTTCCGAGTTCTGCGAGTTGAACTTCGGTGTGAGTTTTCCGCTGTTCAAGAAAATCGAGGTCAACGGCGCCAATGCCCATCCGCTGTTTGTCCAGCTCAAGCAGCGGGCGCCCGGCGTACTGGGGTCCAAGGGCATCAAGTGGAATTTCACCAAGTTCTTGATCGGCAAGGACGGCCAGGTGGTCAAGCGGTTTGCGCCGACCACCAAACCCCAGGACCTGACCGGTGAGATCGAAGCCTTACTCAAATGAATGATCTGTCAGTCGATGCGCTGAAACTCGACAGCCAGTTGTGCTTCAAACTGTACGCCGCGTCGCGGGCGGTCATTCGCGGCTACAAGCCCATGCTCGATCAGCTCGGCCTGACTTATCCGCAATACCTGGCGATGCTGGTGCTGTGGGAGTGGCAGATAAATGCGCCGGAACAACCCACGGTCAAGGCGCTGGGCGAACGGCTACTGCTGGATTCAGGCACGCTGACGCCGTTGCTCAAGCGCCTGGAACAACTGAGCCTGGTTCAGCGCCAGCGTTCGGCCCGCGATGAGCGGGAGGTGCATCTGAGCCTTACGCAAACCGGCTGGGAATTGCGTGAGCAGGTCGGTCCGCTCAAGGCCCGCCTGTTATGCGACAGTGGGCTTGACCTGGACCGCCTGGGAGAGTTGCGAGACGGTCTCGATCATCTGTTGGGGCAGATCAAAGCGCTGACGTAAGCGGCACCCACTGGTCCAGTAACGCCGCCAGCTCTTCGCGCCGAAACGGCTTGGACAGGTAATCGTTCATGCCGGCGGCCCGGCATCGCTCACGTTCCTCAGGCATGGCGTTGGCTGTCAGTGCGACAATCGGCAGATCCGGCCAGCGCCCGCTGCGACGGATCTGGCGACTGGCTTCGTAACCGTCCATGACCGGCATGTTGCAATCCATCAGGACCAAATTGAAATCCCTCTGTTCGAGCAGGTCCAGGGCTTCGGCGCCATGGGCCGCGACGATGACTTCGCAACCGAGCTTCACCAGCATGCCCTTGGCCACCAGTTGGTTGACCGGATTGTCTTCCACCAGCAACACCCGCCCGCGTTTGGACGGCGCCAGGGTTTCGATCTGAGCGTCATTGATGGTGGTGGCGTCGCTTTGCAAGGCGCGACGCAGGATCTGATAGAGGGCATGGCGCGCCAGGGGCCGGGCCTGCTGTAACAAGGGGGCGAGGGCGGCGGCTTCTTCGCTGGGCAGAAAACTGCCATATGCGGTGACCAGCAGGATGGGCGCGTCGAAGGTGGGACGCATAGTGAACAGGCATTCCGGGCAGTCGGTAATCAGGACATCAGGCTTGAGGCCCAGCAATCCGTCATCCACCGAACGTCTTTCATAGTCCAGCCCCCAGCCGGGCAATAGCATGTTGAGCAATTCGGCCAGGCCGCTGCTGCGGTCGGTGATGGCCACAATATTGCCGCGCAAGGGCTCGACGGGCGTCGCCGGGGTATGGCAGGGCAGGGGCAGGTCAGCGCAGAACTGGCTGCCGAAACCGGCCTCGGAGGTGATCGTCAACTGGCCTTGCATGGCTTCACAGAGGTTGTAGGTCAGCGCCAGGCCCAGCCCGGTGCCACCGAATTGGCGGGTAATGCCAACACCGGCCTGGGTGAACGGCTGGAGAATTCGTGCTTGGGCTTCCTGGGGGATGCCGATGCCGGTGTCACAGATCTCGATTCGCACGCCGTCTTCATGTGGACTCAAACGTACGTCGACCCGGCCGAAGCGAGTGAATTTCAGCGCATTGGACAGCAGGTTGCTGACGATCTGGCGCACCCGGGTAGGGTCACCCAGGACCTGTGCTGGAAGCGCCGGGTCGATCAGGCAGGCCAGCTCGACGCTGGGAGCTGCGTTCTGGGAAAGCAGGTTGGCGGTGTCTTCGACCAGCGAGCCAAGGTCGAACGGGATGCGTTCGAGTTCCAGTTGACCGGCGTCGAATTTCGACAGATCAAGGATATCGTTGAGCAGTTCAACCAGCACCTTGCCCGAGTCATGGGCGATCGATAGCTGTTGCTGTTGTTCGGCCGTCAGGGGGCCATCCAGTGACAGCGCGATCATTCCCAACAGACCGTTGAGCGGCGTGCGGATCTCATGGCTCATGTTGGCCAGAAAGACGGAGCGGGCTTCGGCCATATCCAGGGCGGTGCGCCGGGCCACTTCCAACTCCTCGTTGGACTGGCTGAGGCGGGCATTGATGGCTTTGAGTTCGGCGGTACGGGCCGAGACAATGTTTTCCAACTGCGCCAGGTAATCGGTGAGGCGATTTTCGGCCGTGCGCCGTTGCTGGATCTCGGTGGCGATATTTTCGAACTGCTGGTTGGCCACCGAGACCAGTACACCGATCTCGTCCTGCTGGTGGCCGGAGGGGCATTCCAGACGACTCTGCTCGCCGCTGCTGGGATCGCGGCTGCTCAGTTCGCGGATGACCCGAACCAGCGGCTTGGTCAGCATCACATAAAACAACGCCAGCAGCAGACCGGTCAGGATCAGGCTGCGGGCGAAACCGTTGAGCAGCGTCACTTCGGCCCGGCGCAGGAACCGGCTGCCGAAAGCATAGGTGTCGACCTCCAGCCGCAGCACGCCCAGGGACTCGGCCGGCAGGTGGTCCAGATAGAGGCGGTCTTCGAACTGGCGCTGGGCACCGAAGAGAAAGTCGCTGATGAACCGGTAACTGCTCTGCAGTTCGGGGCGTTTGACGCTGGCCAGCACGGTGTTGTTGTTATCGATCAGTTGGGCACCGATGATGGCCGGTGAGCGCAACAGGCCCAAGGACAGCTCCTGGGCGAGTTCGGCATCGATGTTATAGGCGATACGCGATGCCGGGTTGTGGCTGATTTCCAGCAGCGACAGGATTTCACGGTTGATCGACGCGTCTTCGCTGGCATAATCGATGCCGATCTGCATCAGGCTGAGCAAAGTACCCAGCACGAAACCCACCAGAACGGTCAGCCGGGCCTGCTTGTAGGACAGCCGTTGGGTGAATCTGATGTCCATGGAATGATGAACCACTTACGTTTCCCTTCGCCGCTCAAGCATAGCTGATCATCTCTGAATACCGATGCAGCCGGTTTATGTTGTGTGGGATAGACCCGCCATTGGGTACGGCGTTTCGTCGCTGTAGCGCCATCATCACTGTGAACCTGTCCGAGGAGAAGACATGGACTCTCGATTGAATGCTTTTCTTGAGCGTGCCGATGCGGTGCTGGCTCGCATAGAGCCCTTGTTGCCTGCTCCACGGCCGGCTATCGATTGGACCCGAACGCTGGCGGCCCGTTGGCAGCGCGACGGGCGCAGTGGTTACCTGCTGCCGCTTGAAGTCAGCCTCGACATGCGCCTGTCGGACCTGATTGGCGTGGATCGTCAGGTTGAACAGCTGGGTCGCAACACCCGCCAGTTCATCGATGGCATGCCGGCCAACCATGCGTTGCTGTGGGGCTCGCGTGGCACTGGCAAGTCGTCTCTGGTGCGCGCGTTGCTGGCCGAACATGCCCAGCATGGCTTGCGGTTGATCGAGATCGAGCGCGATCACCTGGCCGATCTGCCGCGGGTGGTCGAACAAATCGCAAAGCTGCCGCAGCGCTTTGTGCTGTTCTGCGATGACCTGTCGTTCGAGTCCGGGGAGGGCGATTACCGCGTTCTTAAAAGCGTGTTGGACGGGTCTCTGGAACAGGCGCCGGACAACGTGCTGTTGTACGCCACCTCCAACCGCCGTCACCTGGTGCCGGAAAAGGAAAGCGACAACGAGAACTGGAAGCGGGTCGATGGCGAGCTTCACCCCAGCGAGGCCGTGGAGGACAAGATCGCCCTGTCTGACCGTTTCGGGTTGTGGCTGTCGTTTTATCCGTTTACCCAGGAGCATTTCCTCAACGTGGTGGAGCACTGGATCGGCGAGCTGGCGGCCAAGGCCGGGCTGGCCTGGCAGCGTGATGAAGCGCTGGATGTGCAGGCAGTGCGTTGGGCCACCGGGCGCGGCAACCGCAACGGACGTTGCGCTTATCAGTTTGCCCGATATTGGGTGGGCCTCAAACTTCTGGAGAATAAGGCATGATCGATTTGAAAGGCACGGGCGAAGGTCTCGACGGCTATGGCTTGTTAGCGGCACAGCTTGAGTCCTTGCTGGCCGAGGAGCGGGACTTCATCGCCAATGCCGCGCAGTTTTCGGCCTTTCTGTTCAGTCAGTTGGACGACTTGAACTGGGCCGGCTTTTACCTCAATCGCAACGAAGAACTGGTGCTGGGCCCATTCCAGGGGCAGATCGCCTGCGTGCGAATTCCCTTTGGCCGTGGTGTGTGCGGGACAGCGGCGGCGACCCGCCAGACTCAGCGTGTTGAAGACGTCCATGCCTTTGCCGGGCATATCGCCTGCGACAGCGCGTCGAACAGCGAACTGGTGGTGCCGCTGGTCAAGGGCGGGCGCCTGATCGGCGTGCTCGACCTGGACAGTCCGAAACTGGCACGTTTTACCGAGCATGACCGGGCCGGTATCGAGCAACTGGCCGATATCTTCCTGCGCCTGACAGACTGCTGACCCGCTTGCCGTAGCAGTTGGCCAAAGCTCGGACCGCGTTCGGCTCGGCAGCGCCTACAACGGCGGCTTTCATGCCTTCAGTCCGGCCTTGTCCAGCAGGCTGTCCGGGTCGACTTCATCGATCTGGCGCGGATCGAGAAACTGGTTGGCGTAGCTCAGGTAGATCTTTTCATCGATGAACAGCCCGAACAGCTCTGGATCGATGTGGGCGTCACGGCACATGGTGGCCATGATGCCCAGGGCTTCACTCAGTTTCTTGGCCTTCTTGTAAGGACGATCGGCAGCCGTCAGTGCTTCGAAAATGTCCGCAATCGCCATCATGCGTGCCGGCAGGCTCATCTCCTCGCGTTTGAGCCGCTTGGGATATCCCGTGCCGTCCATCTTCTCGTGATGCCCGCCAGCGATCTCCGCCACGTTGCCCAAATGGCTGGGAAAGGGTAACTGGCTGAGCATCAGGATTGTTTGCACCATGTGGTGGTTGATGACGTAACGCTCTTCACGCGTCAGCGTGCCTCGTTTGATGCTGAGGTTGTAAAGCTCGCCGCGGTTGTACTTCCAGGGCGGCACGTCGAGCTGGAACCCCCACGGGTTGTCTGTCGGGATCAGCTCGGCTTCGTGCCGCTCCAGCAGGTGCTCGGGCTTGTCCGCCAATAACCGTTCAGTGACTGGAAGCGCAGGCTTGGGCGTGCGTGCCTGGCGCCGGTTCTCTTCCCAGGAAACCCCCAGGCGGTCATCCAGGGTCCGGGTCCAGGGGCGTTGGGCGATATCTTGCAAACGTTGCAGGTCGGCGTCGGCCATGGCCTCGGAGCCGAGGTTGCAGCGGGCGACGAAGGCAAAGTCGTCATCGAGGCTGGCCAGTGTGGCGTCGCGTCGCTGGGCCAGGGATGACGGCTCGCCACCCGTTGCCAGGGCCTGCCAATAATCGACCCAGGCGTCGCGCTTGAGCACCTCGAAGCGCGTGCGGATCTCGTGGATCCGGTCGTTCAGGGTTTCCAGTTTGGTGGCTTTGTCGACCACGTATTCGGGTGTGGTGACCTTGCCGCAATCGTGCAGCCAGGCGGCGATGTGCAGCGCTTCCCACTCATCTTCCGTGGGACGGTAGGCCTGGAATGCCGACGCCTGGCTGGCAGCGGCGGCCTGGGCGAGCATCAGCGTCAGGGCTGGCACCCGCTGGCAATGACCGCCGGTGTAAGGACTCTTGGCATCGATCGCCCCAGCCAGCAGTTGAATGAACGAATCGAGCAGTTGTTTTTGCCGGGCTTGCAGGCGCTGGCCTTCAATGCTCACGGTGGCGGCGCCGGACACGGCCTGCAGGAAGGCGATGCGGTCTGGCTGCAGTTTTTCCAGGTCGGCTTCGGTGCCGCTGTCGGTTATCAGCAACACCAGAACCCCGACGGTTTCCTGGTGACGATTGCGCAGGCGGATGCCGATCAGGTGAACCCGTGGCGCATCCAGTGCCAGCAGGACACTCTTGAGGTCGCCGGCCTGCTCGAAGCCCAACGAGGTGACGAGGTTGTCCGAGGCGTCCAGTTGCTGCAGCCATGACGGGCTGTCCTGTGCCTTGACCGCTTGACCTTGCAAGCCGAAGGCAGCAAGGTCCCGAGGCCTTCCATCGATGACCAACCCGTAGGGCCTGACCTGATCGTCATCGTTCTCGCGCAGGTAAATCAGGCCGGCCTGGGCCTGGCCGATTTTCACTGTTTCGAACAGCACCCGCTCCAGCAACGGGGCAAAGCGGGTTTCGGCGCGCAGACTGGCGGTGATTTCGAAGAAGCTTGCCAGGGTCTCTTTCATTCGCGCCATTGAGACGCCCAACTGATCGACCTCCAGCACGGGGGAGCGACGGGACACCGGGTAGTTGAAATCGAAGCTGCGGATGGCGTCCGCCTCCTGCACCAGTGCGCGCAGGGGCTTGACCAGAATCCTGGAGGTCAACCAGCCCAGGGGCAGGCACAGGAGCAGAGTGGCGAGGGTAATCAGCGCGCCTTGCCAGCGCATGCGATAGGCATCGGCCAGCAACTCATCCTCAGGGACCAGCAACGCCAGTTCCAGACCCTGCGGCCCGCCTTCCTGCATGTGGCTGCGCGAAACGATCCATTGGCGTCCACCAGCCTCCAGGCGTGGGGTGTCGGTGTTGTCGTCGAGTGCGGCGGCGATGGCCGGGCTGAGGTCGCGTGCCTTGATCAGGCGTGCCGACTGGATGTCGGTGATCAGCCGATGACTGTCGGGGTAGGCGACTGTATTGCCCTGGGGGTCGAGCAGCACAATTTCGGTGCCGGCGGTCACCCTGTGCTTGGCCAGGGTCTGGGACAGGGACGCCAGGGTCAGGTCGGCAGCGATGACCGCCTGTTCGCCACTGCGCCGGGCGAGGGTGGTGCCCAGGTTTTGGGTGGAGAAGAATACGTAGGGTTCGGTGGTGATTTGCTCGGCGCTTCCCAGCGCGCTGCGAAACCAGCCTCGGTTGCGCGGATCGTAGGATTCGTCGGCAATGTCCTGACGGCTGACGAGCGTCAGGCTCTGGTCGTAGAACAGCGACTGGGCACGAACCTGGCCGGGGGTAGCTGTCCGATCCACGGTCCAGACCTGGTAGGCCGCGTTGGCCGGTGCTTTCAGCGCGGTCTTCAGGGCTTCGGTACGCAAGGGACGGACCATCAGGAAGTCGCCATTGCTGTCGCCCAGGTACAGCGACGCCAGGTTCGGGTTGTCCCGCAGCGCCTGGCTGAAGGGGGCGAGCAGGGCCAGGCGCTGAGCGATCCTGGGTTCACGTGTCGCCGGGTAATCGGCTAGCAGGCCCAACAGGTGGCGGATGGGTTCATAGGTGTCATACAAATCCAGGCGTACGTCCTGCTCGATGCGGTTGAACAGTTTTTCACTGCTGGACAGGATGATTTGTGTGGTCTGGTGATAGTTGAAAATGCCTAGCACCACACCGGTCAGCAGCAGGAGCAACGTAAACATCACGCTGATGTGTACGTGCAAGGGGAACCGGCGTTGTTGCGGACGCGGTGCGCTGGGCATTGCAGTCACTCCAAGTGTTGATGGGCGTTCCCAACTCATTCCCTGCCGCGCCGGGGGAAACCAATCGAGAACGCCCCTGGTGCGCACTGCTGAGCGATCAGCATAGTAAACGCTGGATTATTTTGCCTTGGCGATCTCTGTTTCCAGGGCGCGCTCCAGTTCGATCATGGCCTGGTCGAGCGCCTCGGTACATTCGCCAATGGGTTGCGCACCCTGTGCCTGGTGGCAGGCGTGTTCCAGCGCCTCACATCTTTGTATCAACGAGGTCGCCTGCACGATTCGGGCGACGCCTTTTATTTTGTGCGCGGCCTCGGTCAGTGCCTGTCGGTCCCCACTGCGGGCAATATCGAGCAACTCCCGGCGGTCCGAGCGATTGCTGCTGAGCAGTTCTTCCAACAGGCGCCGGATGGACAAGGGGTTGCCACCGGTCAAGGTCTGCAGGCTTTGCACATTGAAAGCCTTGGGCCGGCTGGTGGATCTGACTGTTTTCATCCATTGGCTCAGGGCGCTCAGGCTGATCGGTTTGAACAGGCAGTCGTCCATTCCGGCGTCCCGGCAGCGTTGTTTTTCCTCCGGTTGTGCGTTGGCGGTAAACCCCAGGATGGTGCAGCGCGGCAGTTCGCGTTCGCACTCATGGCGACGAATCGAACTGGCCAGTTCGTAGCCACTCATGATGGGCATGTTGCAATCGGCGATGACCAGGTCGAAATCCCCTTCATGCCAGGCTTTGAGTCCTTGTGCGCCATCATGGGCGACCTGATGGTGATGACCCAGGTACTCCAGTTGTTGCGACATCAACAAGCGATTGGCCGGATGGTCATCCACGACCAGAACGCTCAAGGCGGCCGTGGCCGTTTCAACGACAGGTTCCGGGGGCACGCAAACCGTGGTGGTCGGCAGGGTAGTCAGTTGCAGTGAAATCTGGACCCGGGTGCCGATGCCCGGCTCACTGCTCATGTGCAGACTGCCGCCCATCATCTGACACAGGTTGCGACTGATCACCAGGCCAAGTCCTGCGCCCGTTCGCGCCATCCGGCCGGTGTTGTCGACCTGGGAAAACGGCTCGAACAGACGTTGCAGGTCTGCCGCACTGATGCCGATGCCGCTGTCGCTGACCTCCAGTTGCATGTGCAGGGTGTCATCCGGGGCGGCCGGAGACAGTTGGACCTTGATTTGAACTTGACCCTGTTCGGTAAATTTGAGGGCATTGCTGATCAGGTTCGAGAGCACCTGTTTGAATCGCAAGGGATCTATCAGGACGTCCGGGTTGCCTTCGGCCGGGTCGAACAGCAGCGACAATGCCAGGTTCTTCTGTCGAGCAACGCCTTCGAAAACCCGTATGACCGATTGCAGCAAGGCCCTGAGATTGACCCGCTCGGGCGCCAGGCTCAGGTGACCTGACTCGATCCGTGCAATGTCCAGGATGTCGCCGATCAGCTCGAGCATGCCGGAAGCCGATTCGTACGCCACTTCTATGGTCGAACGGTCCAGATGGCCCTTGTCGGCATGTTTCAAAGCCAGCTCCAGCATGCCGATCACCGCGTTCATGGGGGTGCGGATCTCATGGCTCATGGTCGCCAGGAACGTGCTTTTGGCGCGGTTCGCATTGTCGGCCCGCTCCTTGGCGGCGCGCAGTTCGTCGAACAATTGGCGTCGTTCGCTGATGTCGATCCAGCCGCCAATGATGCCCTGTACTTCGGCGTTTGAGTTGCGATAGGGGAGAATCCAATGGTAGATGGTCAGCTTGTCAGCCCCGATATGTAACGGGCGATCCAGGACCAGCGGAGTGCCTTCGGCCATGACCCGCTGATAGTCCGCCTGGTACTCCTGCGCTTCGAAAGCATTGCTCATGGACCCAGGCATGACGTTCTTGCCGATGACTTCTTCGCGTTTCACGTTGAACGTCTGCAAGTAACTGTCATTGCAACTTTGCAGGAAACCGTTGCGATCTCTGACGTAGATCGGGTGAGGGGTGCCGTTGAGCAGTGAGTGCATGAACTCAAGCTGGTCATTGAGGGCCAGCTCCGCCCGTTGACGTTGCCTGATCTGGCGCTGCATGTAGGCATTCCATGCCAGCGACAGCAGCAACAAGAGGCCGACGCCGGCGACGATCTGAAAAAACAGGCGGTTATAGGTGCGCCACACGTGTTCCGATGCCGACACGTAACCTCGCCAACGATTATTGATCACGCCCAGTTCGTCCGGGTCGATGCTGGTGAGGGCTTTGTCGAGAATGGAGTTCAGCTCCACGGCGTCTTTGGCAGTGGCCAACGAGAACATGGCCTGGCGGGTTCCTACGGTGCTGCTGATTTGCAAGGTGTCTCGCAACGAGTGCGACGAGATGAAGTAGTTGGCCATGACCAGAGAGTTCACGCTGCCATCGATCTGGCCCTTGGCGAGCATTTCAACGGCATGGAGAGGGTCGTCGGTTTCGATGATCTTGATGTCCGGATACTGGCTGCGTAGCCATTCAATGACCGGATTGCCTTGAGTGATGGCCAGGCTTCGGTCGCCGAACTGGTCGAGGGTTGCCGGGGTGTCGGCTTGCTTGCGGGTCAGCAGGACGAATGAGCTGTCGACGTAGGGGCGGCTGAACTTCAACTGTTGCTGCCGCGCGCTGCTCGGTAAAAGCGCTGCAATCATGTCGGCCTGACCGTTCAGGACCGCGGCAATCATTTCGCTGTCATTCTGAGTGCGCTGGATCTCCAGGCGGATGCCGGTGCGCAACCGGATCAGCTCCAGCAGGTCGGCACTGATGCCGCGAAAGTCACCATCGGAGTCGAAAAAAGTGAAGGGCGCCGCGGTTTCGTTGACCACGACTCGCACCACCGGGTGCCGTGCCAGCCAGCGTTGCTCCCGGGCGGTCAGTTGTATCTTGTGTTCCGTGAGATACAAGTCGCTGCCAGCGCTCCAGCGTTTGGAAATGGCCGCTTGCTCGGTGATGGAAATCTGGTTCAGCGTGGCATTGATGGCCTCCAGCAGCCGGGTATCGTGACTTCGAACCGCGAAACCGAATCCATAGGACTCATGCTTGCCGAAGCTGGCCATGCGGATGTTGCTCAGGTAACCCTTGCTGATCATGTAGTGGGTGGAAATGGTATCGCCGAGAAAGACATCCGCCTGGCCGAAAGCGACGGCGTTTATGGCGTTCTGGTAGGAGGGGTAGGTGCTGATGATTGCCTTGGGGTAAAGCTTTTCGATTTCCCGCAGCGGCAGGTAGTGATAAACCATGCTCAACCGCAATCCCTGGAGATCTTCGGTCAGGGAACGGCTTTCATTCGTCCGGGTGACGAGAACGGGCTGGTCCACTGCATAAGGGGTCGATAGCACAATGCCGGGGGTGCGCGCTTCGAAACCATTGGCGGTGCCGAGCAGGTCGATTTTTCCATTCTTGAGGGCCGCAATGGCCTCGTCCCGGGAAGCGAAACGCAAAACCCGCATTGGCAGACCGATCGCCCTGGCGATGACGCCGGCGTAGTCGGCAGTCATGCCCTCGTAGTCTTGCCCGCTGGTGGACAGATCGAAGGGCGGATAATCAGGGGCAGACGTTCCCAGTACCAATTCCTGCCGGTCCTGTAACAGGCTACGGTGAGCGTCATCCAGCAGGACCTCGACATGAGCCGCCGTCGAACGACCCAAAAGCGTGTAGTGCTCGGGCGTGCCCGGCGTCGCCATGAGGACGTGCGCATATAACCCCGCGCTTAATAGCAGGAGGCATCTACTTATGCATTTGAGCATCCGGTCTTTTCTCACACCAGCGCGTTGCGCTTCGCCATTTCAATCAGTTCTACCAGGGACTTGACCTTGAGTTTTTGCATCAATCTTTTTTTGTAAGTGCTGACAGTCTTATTGCTGAGAAACATACCTTTGGCTATTTCCTTATTGGTACGGCCCTGAGCAAAAAGTTGCAGCACCATCAACTCTCGGTCATTGACACTTTTGAACAGATCCAGCTCTATGCTGCGAGGATCATCCTGGCGGACCGGGTTCAGTGCCTGGCTGGGGAAATAGTTATAACCGGACAAAACGGCCTTGATTGCGCTGACCAGCTCGCTGAGGTCTTCCTGTTTACAAACGTATCCAGAGGCACCGGATTGCATGCACCGGATACCGAAAAGCGTTGGGGACTGAGCGGTGAGCACCAATGTTTTAAGGGGCGTGGTCATGGCGTTGAACCGTGAGAGAATTTCCAGCCCGTCAAGCCTGGGGATGCTGATGTCCAGAATGACCAGGTCCGGCATGCATTCGCGCACCATTTGCATCGCATCCACACCGTTGTCAGTTTCCCCTACGACTTTATAGCCCTCATGCTCCAGGAGCATGCGAACGGCGAGGCGGATGACCGGGTGGTCGTCGACAATGAAAACGGAGTTCATGAATAAAGTCCCTACGAGCTTAATAAAGCGCGCACCTTAGCCCAGTTAATGCCGGGGTCGTATGAGGAGACAGGCATACATATTCAATTTCAGAAGTTTCCTACAAAAAAAGAGGCGGGGTACTACGATGTGATTGGGTTTTTAGTAGGTGAATGAACTAGGAAGGGGAATTATTGCCCGTTTTGAAGGGGAGATTTCTTTCAGGATGTTGTTTATACAAACAAATAGAGGAAGGGTTTTATTCAGTATTAAATGGCAGGCCATCGACTTTTCAGAAACGAGTACGACGCTTCATTGCCGTTTACCCCGCCCCGAGGGGCGGGCCTGCCAAACCTCAATGACTGTGCCTTCGCATCCAGGCTTGCCGCCGACGCCCTCTCATTGGCGAGTACGGCCCGTCATCTCCTGAGCCATTTCGCTGGCGTAGCTGTCAGTCATCCCGGCGATAAAATCGATCATCCGCAAGAATGCACCATGCAACGAACCGTTCGGATCGGGCGCGTTGTTACCCAGCAGGTCGAGAATTCGCCGATTCTTGAACGAAGGCGTGCGACCGCCATGTTGCTCCAGGGCGGCGCCGCAAAATCCGTTGAGCAGGATTTCCAGCGTGGTGTAGGCGCCGATCTCATGCAGGGTCTTGCGCTTGTCCTGGAAGATCTTCTTGCGCGCCATGTCCTTGGCATTCAATACGCAACGTTTGGCTGGGCCATGCATGTGTTCCACCAGGTCCCCTGGCAGCGTACCGGCCAGCAACGCTTGCTGCTGCTCGACGAAAGCCCTGGCTGCGGCGTTGGTCAGATGTTCGATGGCCTTGCCCCGCAGGATGGCCAGTTTGCGTCTTCGCGAGTCCAGTGGTCCCAGTTGACGGTAAGTGTCCGGGAGATCGTCGCCCACCAGGTCCAGAAGCAGCGACTCCACTTGCGGGTATTCCAGCAGCTCCATTTCCACGCCGTCTTCCAGGTCGATCAGCGCGTAGCAGATGTCATCGGCGGCTTCCATCAGGTAAACGAGCGGATGCCGTGCCCAGCGCTGGTCTTCGAGCTGAGGCAGGCCGAGCTTGTGGGCGATCTGTTCCAGCAACGGCAGTTCGCTCTGGTAGCAACCGAACTTGTGCTTCTTGTAGCCCAGGGAATCCGCGTGACGGGCGGTCCAGGGGTATTTGAGGTAAGTACCGAGGGTGGCATAGGTCAACCGCGTACCACCGTCGAACTGGTGATATTCAAGCTGGGTGAGCACCCGGAACCCCTGGGCGTTGCCTTCGAAATTGAGAAAGTCGTTGCGCTCGGCCTCGGTCATGGCGTCGAGCCAACCGCGGCCTGCGGCCTGCTGGAACCAATAGCGGATGGCGTCTTCACCGGAATGACCGAATGGCGGGTTGCCGATGTCATGGGCCAGGCAGGCCGATTGCACCACCATGCCCAGGTCACTTGGCTCGCACCACTCAGGCAGGGCGCTGCGGATGGTTTCTCCCACCCGCATGCCCAGGGAGCGTCCGACGCAACTGACTTCCAGCGAATGGGTCAGGCGTGTGTGGATGTGGTCGTTGCTGGAGACCGGATGCACCTGGGTCTTGCGTCCCAGGCGCCGGAACGCGCCGGAAAAAATGATGCGGTCATGGTCTTTGTGGAACGGGCTGCGGCCCAACTCTTCCGGGCTGTGCAGCGTTTTTCCGAGGCGCTCGCGAGTCAGCAGGGTGTGCCAATCCAAGGCTGGTTGCTCCGTTTGATAAGGTCGATGTCCTAGCTTCGCGGTTCGCGGGGCACCTCGCAAGACCTATAGGCTATTGCTACGTCAGGGTTTGCGCACACTTTTGGCCAGCTTGATGAGCGGCAGCAGGGTCGTTGCCAGCCGGATCAGTCCCGTCAGGCTGCTGTTGCGGCCGCTGCGGGTCCGTTTGCCGGTGAGAAAACCGAGCAAGGACACCGCCGCCACGCCCCAGAGCGGCGCGTGCTTGATGCCGAAGCCCTCGTGCCAACTCTGTGTGAAACCGCGCACCCGCTGCAGAGGTTGCAACAGTTGACGGGTTTCCTGGCGGATTTCCTGTCGGTGCATTTCCATGCGCAGACGTACCAGCGCCTTGCGCATTTCCTGGCGGGTCCGGGCTTGAGGAATATCAGGCAGGCTCATGGCAACAGGCGCTCCCGGTCGTTGGCCAATTCTTCCAAAGTGGCATGGAAAGGGGAGGACTCGTCATAGATCGCTGCCTTGAGTCGCAGGCCGCAGAACAGGGCGGCCAGCAGATAGAACAGACACAGGCCAATAATCCCCGCCAGACGATAGGTATCCCATACCAGGATCAGTACCAGCGCCGACAGCCCCACCAGTAGCAACAACGCAAATACCAGCGCCAGCCCGGCGAACAACAACAGGCTGACTGTGCGTGCTTTCTGTTCCTGCAATTCGATGCCGAACAATTCGACATGACTGTGCAGCAAGCCAAGGAACGCGGCGCCCAGGCGGCGTGCTGTAGGTTGGGTGCCCGCTTCGGACGAGCCGGATTCGTCAATGCCCATCATTAGCGCCGTGTCGCCAGCAGGCCGATCAGAAAGCCCACGCCAGCTGCGATGCCGACGGATTGCCAAGGATTGGCCTGAACGTATTCCTCGGTGGCGATCACCGCCGCCTGGCCGCGCTCACGCACCGAGTCTTCGGTCAACTTCAGGGTCTCGCGGGCGCGCAAAAGGGTTTCATGGATCTGACTGCGCAGCTCATCTGCCTGGTCGCCAGCCAGTGTCGCGGTGTGATCCAACAGCCGTTCGGTGTCGCTGACCAGCGTCTGAAAATCTTCCATCAGGATTTCTTGAGCAGTCTTTGCCTGGGTTCTGGCCATGGGGGAATCTCCGTAAGTGACGTCTGAAGCGTTCGAGTATGAGCCATACCGGAAGGTTCAGTGAAACTGACTGGTACAACTTTTGCTCAGGGTTTTGCCATGTACTGGTGCGTCCCCCTGCGCCTGTGCGCTGAAGCTGGGCGTCAGCCCGCAAAACCTTAACCCAGAAAAACAAAATCCGCGAAGCACTCCAAGCGCAACACCGCATTGTCGATTTTTTGTGCACTCATTCGGTTCATCGGTTTTTCGGTAGTCAGATGAGATGTCTCGACTTGGTGCGTCGTCTGGGCGGGCGAACCGGTTTGGTGCTTTTTTCAACTTTTCAGGTCTGCCAACCATGGAAAATATGCAAAGCGCTGTGGACACTCTGGTCCACAGCTCCAACACGCTGTTCATTTTGCTCGGTGCGGTCATGGTTCTGGCGATGCACGCCGGTTTCGCGTTCCTTGAAGTGGGAACTGTCCGACAGAAGAACCAGGTCAATGCACTGTCGAAAATTCTCAGTGATTTCGCCGTCTCCACCCTGGCCTATTTCTTCGTGGGCTACTGGGTTTCCTACGGCGTGACCTTCCTGCAACCTGCTGCGGTGCTCAACGTCGATCATGGTTACAGCCTGGTGAAGTTTTTCTTCCTGTTGACGTTCGCCGCCGCGATCCCGGCGATCATTTCCGGCGGTATTGCCGAGCGTGCCCGATTTGCCCCTCAGTTGTGTGCCACGGTGTTGATCGTCGCGTTTGTGTATCCATTCTTCGAAGGCGTGGTCTGGAATGGCAATTTCGGCCTGCAGGCCTGGTTGCAAGCCCAGTTCGGCGCTGGCTTCCATGATTTTGCCGGTTCGGTGGTCGTGCATGCCATGGGCGGATGGCTGGCGCTGGCGGCCGTGCTCTTGCTGGGGCCGCGTAACGGCCGTTACCGCGACGGTCGTCTGGTGGCGTTCGCGCCATCGAGTATTCCTTTCCTGGCCTTGGGTTCGTGGATCCTGATTGTCGGCTGGTTCGGCTTCAACGTGATGAGCGCCCAGACGCTGCCGGCGGTGAGCGGGTTGGTGGCGATCAATTCATTGATGGCCATGGTCGGCGGGACCGTGGCGGCGTTGGTCGTCGGACGCAATGACCCCGGCTTTCTGCACAACGGTCCGTTGGCCGGGCTGGTAGCGGTCTGTGCCGGTTCGGACCTGATGCACCCGATCGGCGCACTCGTGACCGGCGCTATTGCCGGTGCCTTGTTTGTCTGGTTTTTCACCGCGGCCCAGGGCAAGTGGAAGATCGACGATGTGCTCGGTGTCTGGCCGCTCCACGGGTTGTGTGGTGTCTGGGGCGGCATTGCTTGCGGGATCTTCGGCCAGAGCGCTCTGGGCGGCCTGGGCGGGGTCAGTTTGATCAGCCAACTGATCGGCACCACGCTGGGCGTTGTCGTTGCCCTGTGCGGCGGGTTCGCGGTCTATGGTGCGATCAAGGCTGTGGTGGGACTGCGGCTGACTCAGGAGCAGGAGTACTACGGCGCCGACCTTTCGATCCACAAGATCGGCGCGGTCAGTCAGGACTGATCCTAAGGCTCTTTGTCCTGATTCCCAGGATAAAAACCGTGTAGCAAGCGATAGCGGTCGTGGCGGACCTGATCCACATGCTGCTGGACCTGCTGGTTCGGCAGCCCGAGCATGATCAGGGCGTGGGAGGCCAGCATCAGGCTTGACTCCAGCAGCTCCGGGACCACTTCGCTGGCCCCGGCAGCCTGCAACTCCGCCAATTGGCTGTCATCGCGGGTACGCACCAGAATCGGCACCTGGGGATTGAGCCGGCGGGCTTCCTTGAGCACGCTGATGGCGATGTCGGTTTTGTCCACGGCGATCACCAGCAGCTTGGCGCGACTCAGTCCGACGGCGGCCAGAAGGTCGCCCCGGCGTGAATCTCCATAGTGCACGCAGCTTTCCCCGACGCTGGCTTCCTGAATGATGACTGGATCGTCGTCCAGGGCCACAAACGCCTGGCGTTCCCTGCGCAGAAACCTGCCGATTGACTGGCCGACGCGACCATACCCGCAAATGACTACATGACCCGACAAATCGGCATTGAGTGCGCTTATCTGGTCCAGCTGTGCCTCTTCGTTGGGTTTGCGGTGCAGGCGGGCAGCAATGCGCGGCGCGGCACGCAACAGCAGTGGCGTCAGCAGCATCGAGCAGAAGGTCGCTGCCAGCAGCAGGCCGCTGATGTCGGCGGGCATGAGGCGGTTCTGCTGCATCAGTGCCATCAGGGCAAAACAGAATTCGCCGCCCTGGGCCAGGGCCAGGCCACTGCGCCAGGAGGTTTCGCCGTCGTCCCCTTGCCATTTCACCAGCACTGCGACCACGCAGCCTTTGATAAGCATCAATCCCAGGGTCAACCCGAGGATCAGCAAGCCGTCCTCCACAAACAACTGCAGATCGATCAGCATGCCGATGCTGACGAAAAACAGCCCCAGCAGAATGTCGCGGAACGGCCGTATGTCTGCCTCGATCTGATGTCGGTAATGGCTTTCCCCCAACAACATGCCTGCCAGAAACGCCCCAAGCGCCGGTGACAGACCCAGCAGATGGGTCAGCCACGCTGTCAGCAATACGATCACCAGGGCCAGCAGCACGAACAGCTCAGCGGACCGGGATTCGGCCACTTCATGGAACAGCCGTGGCAGCAGTAGACGACTGGCCAGCAGTAAACCGCCGAACAGCACCAGGGTCTTGCCCAGGGTCAGGGGCAACGCCCAGTACCATGGTTGCTCGCTGCTGCCGGCGAACACGGGGACGAGGGTCAACAGCAACACCGCGACGACATCCTGGAACAGCAGCACACCGATTGCGTTCTGGCCATGGCTGCTGAATATTTCCCCCAGGCTGGTCAGCTCCTTGCTGACAATAGCGGTGGAGGACAAGGCCAGCCCGGCGCCGAGCAGCATGGCGGCGACAGGTGGGGCGCCGAAGAGCAGCAGCAGACTGCCCAGCAGTATCCCTGAGCACAGCACCTGCAGGCTGCCAAGGCCGAACACGACCCTGCGCAGTTCGATCATCTTCGCCAGGGAGAACTCCAGCCCCAGCGAGAACAACAGGAAAACCACCCCGAGCTCGGCCAGGTCTGGCAGTTCCTCGCTGTCGTTCACCCAGTCCAGGGCGGTGGGGCCGACCGCCAGACCGACACAGAGATAACCCAGTACCGGCGGCAGGCGCAGTCGCCTGAACAGGGCGATGACCACCAGGGACGAGGCAAGAATGATCAGCAGATTGGCAAACAAGGGGTACTCCGTTTCAAGGTTTGCGCCACACAGCGTAGAAGGAAAAAAAGCGCCGGGCATTGTCGGAAAAGTATTGGCGCTCAATGATTTGCACAGCGTTTTACCGAAGCACTGTCAGATTTTCTACCCGGCTCGACGGTTTTGCAGGGTGGGCCTAGAATGACCGTCTCTCTTTAGTGGGTCTACCTGCCATGCCTCCTGAATGCCAGTTGTTCGGCACCCTGGGTTGTCATCTTTGTGAAGTTGCCGAAGGTGTATTGATGTCTTTCGTCGAGCATGGATTGTTGGTGGAGCTGGTGGATATCGCCGAGAGCGAGGTTTTGTCCGAACGTTATGGGCTGCGAATCCCGGTCCTGCGCCGGATCGATACGGGCGCGGAACTGGATTGGCCTTTCGATGATGCTGATCAGGTCGCCGCTTTCCTGAGTTGAACCCTGCCATACGTCGCGTCCGGGCACTGCCATTGGCGAAAATCCCCTTCTTCGGTTACTGTATGCCCATACAGTTATCTGGAGTGCGTCCCTTGGTCAATGTCGAACAACTGAAAAACAGCGTGAACAGGATGTCCGTGGACGTTGTGCGCGAGGCGGTCCAGGAGTTGCGCCTGGACGGGCTGGTAACCGAAGGCAAGACGCCCTTCAACAAACTGCATTTCAACACCTGCTTCGCCGAGATCGAAGCACTGTTCCAGCGTGCCGGCTACCACAAGCAACTGGATGTGGTGGGTTACCAGGGCCTGTTGTATGCATTGTACGATCCGGGTCGCTGGGAGGCGGTGGAGGTGCTGCGCTGGCTGAAAGAGTTCACTGAAGCGGCAGCAAAGACGACGTCGATCCCGGCGTGAAGCAATCATTGCTGGGCTGACATGCGCGGCTGGCGGATAATGCCGCCCTGCCAAAAGATTAGAGTTTTCAATGTCCCGGTCATCATTTTGCGCCGCTCACCATCAGGCCAGTACCTTGTATCTTCCGCCCGGCTCCTGGCAGACGGTGCTGGAGTGCCTGTGCGAGCATTTCAGCACCATCAGTCGCGAGCAGTGGCTGGACCGCATCACCCGGGGGCGGGTATTGGACGGCGAGGGCAGGGCCATTGCTGCCGACCTGCCGTACCGGGAAGGTCTGCGCATCCACTACTTTCGTGAGGTGCCTGACGAGAAGCCGATCCCGGTCGTGGAATCGATTCTGTATGCCGACGAACATCTGGTGGTAGCAGACAAGCCGCATTTTCTGCCTGTCACTCCAGCGGGCGAGTATGTCGAGCAGACCCTGTTGCGACGTCTGATCCGACGTCTGGACAATCCCCATCTGGTGCCCTTGCACCGTATCGACCGGCATACGGCGGGGCTGGTGCTGTTTTCAGCCAACCCGCAGACCCGTTCGGCTTATCAGTCGCTGTTTCCAACGCGCAAAATCGAGAAACGCTACCAGGCCATAGCCCCTGCGTTACCTCAGATGACCTTCCCTCGGGTGCATAAGAGCCGAATGATCGATGGCGAGCCGTTCTTCCGGATGCAGGAAGGGCCGGGCGAGCCCAATACCGAAACGGCCATCGAAGTCCTGGAAAAGAACGGCGAGTTGTGGCGCTACGGTCTGTCTCCGGTCACGGGCAAGAAGCACCAGTTGCGAGTGCATATGAATGCCCTCGGGGCGGCTATCTGTAACGATCCGTTCTACCCGGACGTGCTGCGGGACGTGGAGGACGATTACGCCAACCCGCTCAAGCTGCTGGCCCAGGGGTTGAGTTTTATCGATCCTGTCACCGGCCAGGAACGTGCTTTTCAAAGCGATATCAGCTTGCAGTGGTAATCGGGCTGACTTACGAGCAGGCATCAAAAAGCCCGCAAGTATCGCGGGCTTTTCTGTAGCTGGCTGTGGCGTTGAAGGTTACAGGTCTTTAACGGTACGAACCTGATCCTTGTTCACGCGAGTCTCTTTACCGTCCAGTTGCTCGAATTCGTAGAAGCCGGTGTCTTCGTCGTACTCGGGGGTGTCGACGGCCTGGATTTCGCGACCGTCATTCAAGGTAATCACTGTTGGCGATGCGCACCCGGCGAGAGTGGCGAGGCCCAGTGCGAGCATGAAAGTGGCGAGGGTCCGTTGAGTCATGGTGTTTCTCCGAAATAGGATTCTTCAAGTTACTGACCTTCAGACGTATACAGCGCGCGCAAGTTCCTGGCTAGTGTCAATCTGACACACCTTTGTGGCCGCTGAGCAGTTCAGGCGTGTTCAGATTTGCCAGGCGAATATCGTTGGCAGGGCATTGCAGTGCAGTCGCATGCAACGCCCGCATGATGCGGCCCGGGCTGCGTTCGCCTTCGCTCCAGGCCTGTTCGAAAGCCGGGGCCAGCGCCACAGGAATGACGCACAGCAACGGTTCCCAATGTTCACCATGACGTACCATCAGTGGCTTGTCGGGATGCTGGCTCGCCTCGCTGAGCATGCTGTCGAGCAGGCTGGAGTCGATCTGCGGTACATCACACGGCAGCACCAGCAGAGAAGGGTATCGTGCCACCTTGAGGCCCGCCCGGATGCCTGCCAACGGACCGGGGAAGCCCCCTTCATCGTCATGCACCAATTGATCGGCATACAGCGCATAGCGTTCCGGATTGCGGTTGCAGGAGATAATCAGGTCGTCGCTCAGTGCGCGCGTCTGTCGATGCAGATGGGCGATCAACGGTTCGCCCTGCCACTGCAACAGGCCCTTGTCCTGCCCGCCCATGCGTTGTCCGCGCCCCCCCGCCAGCAGCAGGATGGAGCATGATGGCGGGGAAGTATTCGAGGTCATGGTGTGTCTCCGCACGGGCGAAAAAATGAAGCGCTGTGATATAACACCGGGCTGTTTCCTCTACAACTGGACGAGCCTATGAAAGCCAAGGCTGATGTACCTTTCGTGCCGCTCAATATCGCGGTGCTGACAGTCAGTGATACCCGCACCCTTGAAACCGATACGTCGGGGCAGGTCTTTGTCGATCGGCTCACGGCGGCCGGTCACAACCTGGCGGCGCGGGTTCTGCTCAAAGATGATTTGTACAAGATCCGCGCGCAAGTCGCGAACTGGATCGCCGAGGACGTGGTGCAAGTGGTGCTGATTACTGGCGGCACCGGTTTCACGGGGCGCGACAGCACTCCAGAAAGCCGTCGCGTGCCTGCTGGACAAACAGGTCGACGGCTTCGGTGAACTGTTTCGCCAAATATCGGTGGCGGACATCGGCACTTCCACCGTCCAGTCTCGGGCGCTGGCAGGTCTGGCCAATGGCACGCTGGTTTGTTGCCTGCCTGGCTCAACCAACGCGGTGCGTACTGGCTGGGACGGGATACTGGCCGAGCAACTGGATGCGCGGCATCGTCCGTGTAACTTCGTGGCCCATCTGAAACAGGCAGCGCCTTGTGAAATCCCGTGGGTAAACCGGGCAAGGCCGGTGCCTTGATGGCCGTGGAGGTGGCGTTGGAGCGTTTGCTCGAGATGGCGGCGGCTACGCCGATTGTCCAGCGTGAACGTTTGCCTTTGGCCGCGGCGCAAGGCCGGGTGCTTGCAGAAGATCTGGTATCGACCCTTGATTTGCCGCCATGGCCCAACAGCGCCATGGACGGCTACGCGTTGCGGCTGGCTGACTGCACAGGTGAGCCGCTGGTGGTCAGTCAGCGAATTTTCGCCGGCCAGGCCCCGGAGCCGCTGGCTGCAGGAACCTGTGCACGGATCTTCACCGGAGCGCCTGTCCCTGCCGGCGCTGACTGCGTCGAGATGCAGGAAAACGCCGTGGTTGAAGATGACCTGCGCGTACGCTTTACCGAGCCGATGGTGAGCGGGCAAAACATCCGCCCGCAGGGGCAGGAGGCAACGGTCGGAGAAACGGTTCTTTCCTGCGGTACTCGCCTGGGGCCGATTGAACTGGGGCTGGCGGCGTCTCTTGGCTGCGCGTCGCTGGAGGTGGTGCGCAAGGTGCGTGTTGCAGTGCTCTCCACCGGTGACGAACTGGTAGAGCCAGGTCAGGCGCTGGGCCCTGGCCAGATCTATAACAGCAATCGCGTACTGCTCTGTGGCTGGTTGCAGCAGCTGGGTTGTGAGGTGGTCGACGCAGGTATTCTGCCCGACGACTTGCCCGCCACCCGCCAGCGTCTGGGGCAGTTGTCGGATGTCGATCTGATCCTGTCCACTGGCGGCGTATCGGTGGGGGAGGCTGACTTCCTGGGGACCGCCTTGCGCGAAGAGGGTGAACTCGCGCTCTGGAAGCTTGCCATCAAGCCTGGGAAACCGCTGACGTTCGGGCATTTTCGTGGTGTGCCTGTGATCGGCCTGCCCGGAAACCCTGCCTCGACCTTGGTGACGTTCGCATTGTTAGCCCGGCCTTACTTGTTACGCCGCCAGGGTGTTCAGGCGGTAACGCCGCTCAAGTTCAAGGTACCGGCTGGCTTCGACTGGCCGAAGGCAGGCGGTCGACGAGAATACTTGCGAGGTCGCCTCGAGAACGGTCGGGCGATCATCTACCGCAATCAAAGCTCCGGTGTGCTGCGCAGCGCGGCCTGGGCTGAAGGACTGGTTGAGGTGCTTGAGGGGCGAACCCTGGTCGAAGGCGACGAAGTGGGTTTTATTCCCTTGAGCGAGGTCCTGGGCTAGCGCTGCGGCAGTGGGAGTATCCGGCCCGAGTCGAGTGCTCGGGCTTTTCATGCCCATCGGCTTTATCGCGAGAGCAGCATGACCAGTTGATCGAATCGACTGTTCGCAATCCAGCCCAGCAGGCCAAAGACCACCGCTGCTGCGCCTGCTGAATAGGCGAGCCTGTGGCGGATGACCTTCACATCGGTTCGGATTTCATCCATGTCTTTACGGATGTATTTAAGGTGGGTTTCCAGTTCAACGACGCGCGGTTCCAAATCAATTCCTCCTGCGGGATTACTGCAACTTTTGCATTCGTTTTGAACGTTGGCCTGTTCGCTTCCAAATGATGCGAGCTGCCGGGGCGACAGCTTGTATTTATGGCTATGCATGGGGCGTTTCATCCCTTTGGCCATAACTGTTCGAACCACTGTTCCGGCCCCAGCGGGCCGTGATGTATCCATCCATGGGTTAAGACATCCTTGTGTAATGAGCATTTAAACGATCCAGCACAACAGAGCACCAAAGTGTCTCAATACCGTTGACGGGTCAATTGAGCTGATTCGCCAGTTCTTGTAAGAAAATTCTTCGAGTCGAGAAGCGGGCGGCGGGGGCTGTCCGCCGGTTTTCCCCATGGGCGCGCGGCGCAGTCTTTTATTTAATTTGAATCGGTCCGGGCTTTTTCGGCCGTGTGAGTGGTCCCATTCTCTGAACCTTCCCATGACGGAGATAACAATGAGCAAAGGCAAGGCGCTGTTGATTTTGCATGGCAAGCAAGCGCTCAACGATGAGGTTCGCGCCGCAGTGATGCTCAAGCGCAAGCAGGGCTGGGACCTTGCGGTCCGAGTGACGTGGGAGGCCGGCGATGCCCGACGCTGTGTCGATGAGGCGCTGGATGCCGGTTACACGACGCTGATCGCCGGCGGTGGGGACGGGACCTTGCGTGATATCGCCGAGGCGATCGTGCGTCAATCGAGTGAGGTGAGCCTGGTATTGCTGCCGCTGGGTACGGCCAATGACTTTGCCCGTGCCGCCGGTATCCCGCTGGAGCCGGAGCAGGCCCTGGATCTGCTGGATGTGACGCCCCAGGCTATCGATTTGGGCGAAGTGGGCGGTCAGATCTTCCTGAATATGGCCACGGGCGGTTTTGGCAGCCAAGTGACGGCGAACACCTCCGAGGACTTGAAAAAGGTCTTGGGTGGCGCCGCCTATTTGTTCACCGGTTTATCACGTTTCAGTGAACTGAGTGCGGCCTACGGTGAGCTGCAGGGCCCGGATTTCCACTGGCAGGGCGATTTGCTGGCGCTGGGCATCGGCAATGGCCGGCAGGCCGGAGGGGGGCATGTACTGTGCCCTGAGGCGCTGGTCGATGATGGATTGCTGGACATCAGTGTCCTGCCGGCGCCTCAGGAGGTGGTCAGTACCCTGAAGGATTTGCTGGCCGGTGGCCTGGGGATCGACAACATGTTCGTGCGCGCACGCCTGCCATGGGTGGAAATCAAGGTCGCTCAAGGCCTGGATATCAATCTTGATGGCGAACCGTTGCAGGTCGACAGTTTGCGTTTCACTGTGCAGGCCAAAGCGCTGCGTGTTCACCTGCCCGCCGATTCGCCTTTGCTGAGTACCTCGGTGGCGCTTAATCGTCCAGGCTGATGATCTGCTCGCGCACGGCGAACAGCACCAGTCCGGCCACATCATGGATCTGCAGGCGTTTCATGATTTGCGCCCGGTGGGTTTCTATGGTCTTGATGCTCAAGCTCAGGCCGTTAGCGATTTCCCGGGTGGACTTGCCACGCACGATCAGCCGCAGGATCTCCAACTGGCGGGCGGTCAGATTATGAGCTTGGCCAGGATCGGGTTGCGGTTTCTGGGTACGGGTCAGTGCCTGGTTGATCACGGTGTGGGCAATGGCAGGGCTCAGGTAGCGTTCGTTGTTGCGCAGCGCTTCCAGCGCGTGTTCCAGCTCGGTGGCGGTGGTGTCCTTGAGCAGATAGCCATGGGCTCCGGATTCCAGCGCCTGCATGATTAACGCCGGATCGGTGTGCATCGACAGAATCAGCACTTTGCTCTGGGGACGCACGCGCTTGAGCTGTTGCAGCGCGTCCAGGCCGCAGGTGTCTTTCATGGAGATATCCAGCAAGACGATATCTGGAACCAGCCGTTCAACCAGTTCCAGCAATTGCGTCCCGTCACTGGCTTCGCCGATCACGGCATATCCGGGCAGATCCATAACCAGGGCGCGCACACCGGCCCTGATCAGCGAGTGGTCATCTATCAGAAGCAAATTACAAATCAATGGAGAACCTTATTCTTGCTGGCCCGTTCCAGGGCGCGAGGTGTCCAGGGAAAGCTTGCCTCAATATGGGTGCCTTTACCGGCCTCGCTGATGACCTTCAAGGTGCCGCCCAGTTGTTCAACCCGCTCCGACATGCCGGCCATGCCGCGTTGTCCTTCATGAGCGGGGTGGGAGGCCGGGACGAATCCCTTGCCATCGTCACTGATCAACAGGGTCAGGCCTTCGGGCAAGCGTTGCAGGCGCACCAGCAGGTTTTTCGCCTGGGCATGGCGCAAAATATTGGTCACGGCTTCCTGGGTGATTCGAAACGCGGCGACCGTCATTTCCTCAGGGATGCCGGTCATGCGTTGTTGGCAGTCCAGGCTCCATTTCAGCGGCGTATTAGCCAGCGTCTTGAGCAGGTGCGCGCGCAGGCTGGCTTCAAGTCCCAGGCTGGTCAGTTGTCTTGGGTTGAGAATGGCTGATACGTCGCGAACCTTGTTGAGCGTTTCGTCCAGCGTCTCGCAGAGGATCGTGCACTGGCCGTGCAGTTCTTCCGGAATACGGCGCTTGAGCCATTCGCTTTGCAGTTTGGCCGCGGTCAGCAACTGGCCGATATCGTCGTGCAATTCACGGCTGAGCCGGTGACGCTCGTTTTCCTGGACCTCAAGCAACCGATCGGCCAATTCCTGGGGCTGGAACTTGATGGATTTGTGTGACAGGCGATGCTGGATCCAGACACAGGTCATGGCTGCGCTATTGAGCGCCAGCAAACTCAACGGGACGGTCGAGGCGAACAGATAGGCCAGCAGGCTGCCAAGGGTCGAGCAGATGCACAACAACAGCGTGAAACGGCGGGCATTTTCTCGGGAGGGTGGCCAGGTGATGATTGACTTGAGGCTGGCGTACATGACGGATGGAGCCAATGAATGTTCGCTGCGGGCAGGCTGGTCAGCGTATCTGACAGGCCGGGACGGATAAACGTTTCAGGTCGAAGATGGCCTCAGTTGGCGGCTTAATGCCACTATCTTGAAGCCTCTGACGCGGGAGATAGTACCACTTCATATTTCGTTGGTCGCGTTCAGCATGGTGGCGTGAAAGTGCCAAGTGTCAGCCGCATCGGGTCGAACCGCACTCATCGGCCTCAGGCCTGCTTTTGTGAGTAGGGCACCAAACCCAGGGGGCGCGAAGCAGGCAATGTCTGGCCAGGACTCTGGCCTACCTGGAAGGCAAAGGCTTCGATCAACGAGGTCTGTTCGCTGCTGTCCAGGCTGAGCTGGCCGGTGGTGTGATCGACCAGTTCCAGTTGCCAGGCCATCAGGGTGAAGCAATCCTTCAGCGCGCCCAGCGCCTGCTCATGCAATTCAACGTGACTCTGCGCGTTGCTGAGCAAGCCATGGATATGCAGCGAAAATTCTGAAATGGCTTCCAGCGCCAGGGCGTCGGCCTTGTTTGCCAGCTTCAGCAAGGTGCTGAGCATGCAATCAATGGCGTCCCTGTCGTCGTTGATCAGCTGCAGATGGGTCAGGCATTCCTCTGACTTGGCCAAAAGCGTTTCGGCCTCGATCAGAAATTCGGGAAGGCGCTGATTCCAGTTTTTACGATCGTTCGGCATGCTTATCTCCACAACATCATGTCAGACGCAAGAAAATCGCGTGTGGCGAACGGCTGGACTTCTCGGCCGGCAACTAACGAAGACCCGCAGGCACTCTTTCGCCCGTAGACAAAGGCATGCGCGCAAACGATTGCACTGGCGGGATCGGCCAAATGGCTGGAAGTCCGGTGTCCTGCGGTCGCGCACAAAGGCCTGACTCCGTTCAGCAATGAGAATGGCGTCACATTAATGGCTATTGGATAGCGGGAATATCAGGTTGGACCTGATTGTCCCTAGGGGAAACCCCTAGGCGGGGGAACTTTGTGCGCAAACTGAGGTCGCGCAGCGGCAGAGCTGGGGGATGAAATCCGTGAAGCAAGTAAAGCATGATGCTAATGTGACATCAATGCCCTGCGCGAGATTTTATACAGGGGTCAAGATCCCGTCTGCACGGCCGATATCTCCTTCATGGATTCATCCGAACAAGCCTAGGAGTCATAGATGGCCGGCATTCTCGACACAGTAGATCAACGAACCCAACTGGTGGGTGAGAATCGCCTGGAAATTCTCATGTTTCGCCTGGCAGGGCGGCAGTTGTTCGCCATTAACGTGTTCAAGGTCCAGGAAGTACTGCAGTTGCCGAAGCTGACGTTGATGCCGCAGCGCCATCCGTTTGTGTGCGGTGTAGTCAATCTGAGGGGCCAGACATTGCCGGTGATCGACCTGTCCCAGGCCATCGGTATGCGTCCGCTGGTGCCGGGAGCTAACAGCACCATTATCGTCACTGAATACAACCGTTCGGTTCAGGCGTTCCTGGTGGGCGGCGTGGACCGCATCGTCAATATGAACTGGGAAGCCATCTTGCCGCCCCCGACCAGCGCTGGGCGTGAGCACTACCTGACGGCGATCAGCAAGGTTGACGATCAGTTGGTGGAAATCATCGACGTGGAAAAGGTCCTGGCCGAAATCGTGCCTTATAACGCCAAGGTTTCCCGGGACAAGCTCGAAGATCCGGTACTGGAGCGCGCCCGTGGACGCGAAGTGCTGCTGGTGGACGACTCCAATGTCGCGCTCTCTCAACTGCGCGATACGCTGGGTCAGTTGGGTGTGAAGATGCACGTTGCCAGCGACGGTTTGAAAGCCCTGAACATGCTCAAGGCCTGGGCCGATACTGGCGAAGTGATGACCGACAAATTACTGATGATTTTCACCGACGCGGAAATGCCGGAAATGGACGGCTATCGCCTGACTACCGAGATCCGCAACGACCCACGTTTGCGCGGGCTCTACGTGGTGCTGCACACCTCGCTGTCCGGTAGCTTCAACGATTCGATGGTCAAGAAGGTCGGCTGCGACAACTTCCTCTCCAAATTCCAGCCGGACAAGCTGGTTGATGTGGTGCGCCAGCGACTGATGCTCGACTGAGGCTGATCATGGTTTGCTTCAATGGCCGGCTCGTATAAGGTGGCGTTTTTTCGTCACCGGGGAAGTCGACCATGTTGCGGCTGAGCGCGCTGTATCGTTATCCGTTGAAGTCCGGCAAGGGCCAGCTCCTGCAAGGCATAGGCCTGGACAAGCTGGGCCTGGACGGTGACCGGCGCTGGATGCTGGTGGACGAGGGCACCGGGCGCTTCCTGACCCAGCGGGCGGTGACCCAGATGAGCCAGCTCTCGGCATTGTGGAATGAGGCCGGCGGTCTGACGCTCAGTGCGCCAGGTTTTGCCACCCTGGATGTGCCCCTGCCACCTGTTGACGAAGAGCAACGGCGCGGAGTGATCATCTGGCGCGACACCTTGCGCGTACCGGATGCCGGTGACGAGGCGGCGGCCTGGGTCAGCGAGTTCATCGGCAAGCCCACCCGGCTGGTTCACGTTCCGGTGGAACTGGCGCGCACCACCGCCGCCGGTTACGGCAAGGATGACGACAAGGTGGCGTTCGCGGACGGTTTCCCCTTGCTGCTGATCGGCCAGGCCTCTTTGCAGGACGTGTCCGATCGGGTCGGCCGCCCTTTGGAGATGCTGCGCTTTCGTCCCAATCTGGTTATCGAGGGCAGTGAGGCATTTGCCGAGGATGGCTGGAAGCGCATTCGTATCGGCGATGTGGAGTTCCGGCTGGTCAAGCCCTGCTCACGCTGCATCATGACCACGGTCGACCCGCAAACCGGCGAACGCGACCCTGACCGCGAACCCTTCGCCACGCTGCAGCAGTATCGTTCGACACCGGACGGTGCGATGTTCGGCCAGAACCTAGTCAATGACAGCAATGGTTGGCTTGAAGTGGGTATGCCGGTTGAAGTGCTCGAATAAACACCGCTTTTGAAAAAACAATGCCCGTGTCCACTGGACACGGGCATTTTTCATTACCCGATGCCACGCCGGGGCTTTTGTGGCGAGGGGATTTAGCGAAACGTCGCACCGCCCCTCGCCACAGGCTTAGCCGCGGTATTCACACAGGTAGGCGGTGTCGACGGCGACCTTGAGCTGGAACTTGCTATTGGCCGGTACATTGAACTGGCTGCCGGCCTCGAAGGTTTCCCAGTCGGTGCTGTCGGGCAGTTTCACGGTCAGGGCGCCGGAGACGACGTGCATGATTTCCCGCTGGGCCGTGCCGAATTCGTATTCGCCCGCAGCCATGACGCCGATGGTCGCAGGGCCTTCGGCAGTGCCGAAAGCGATCGACTTGACGGTGCCGTCGAAGTACTCGTTGACTTTAAACATGGGCGATTCCTCGAAAAAAGGGGCTGGAAAAGGCCGGCCAGTATGCACAAGGCTTCAACGTTCGTCATCTGCCGCGCCGCAGTCGTGGCTCGCGTTCAGCCTGGGAGTACCAGGGGTAATAACCGCGCCGTATTGCGCGCATCTTCCAGGGCCCGGTGTTGTTGACCGCAGAATTGCAGGCCGGCCAGTTGCAGCGCCCCGTTGAGCCCCAGGGGGCGCTCCAGCCGGCGGGCTTTGGCGAAGCGCTGCTTGAGGTTCATGTGCGGCACTTGGCCGAGAAAGCTGTGCAACCGCTGATGCTGCCATTCCTGAAGCAATTGCTTGCGGTCGTAATCGCCCCAACTGACCCAGCTCTCCAGGTTCGCGTGGTACTGCGCCAGCCAGCGTTCGAACGCCGGCCAGACCTCGGTCAATGGCGCGGCGCTGTCGATATTGGCCTGGGTGATATGGGTCAGCTCGCGACAGAAAGGTGTGAGCAAGGGACGCCTCAACGGCTTTACGAACCGCTGGAAGTGGTCCAGCTCGCGGCCATCCCGATTCACCAGCGTGGCGCCGATTTCGATAATTTCCATTTCGGTTACCGGCCAGCCACCTTCATCGGTGGTGGCCTCCAGATCAATCACCAGCCAGTGAGGCATCGCAAGGTTCCCGGTATCGGCGTGCTGATGGGTTTGAGCGTAGTCAAACCCTGCGCATCCGCCTAGTGCGCTGTTTCAACCTGCAATAATAACTGGCGGTTTTTCACCTGATCGCCTGGCTTGACGTGTAAGGTCCTGACCACTCCATCAATACCTGCCTTGAGTGGGTGCTCCATTTTCATCGCTTCGAGCACCATCAGTAGCTGTCCCTGGCGTACTGCCGTCCCTTCGCTGACCAGTACTTCGACGATAGCGCCGTCCATTGGCGCGTTGAGGGAGCCATCGCTGACGCTGGCCCTGGCGGCGACGGGGGCCTGGGTCCGATCCTGTAAATGCAGGCCGCCTGGGCGAGTGAACAGCCACAGGTCATTACCATCGAGGTGCCAGGCATGGCGTTGGCGAATGCCGTCGATCATCAGCGTCGCGCCGCACTGATCAGCTTCGAGCAATTTCAACTCGATCACACGCTCGGCTATCCGGATATGCAGCGTGCCGCCGGTTCCGGCGGTCAGGGTCAGGGTCCAGTCGCGCTCGCCCAGGCCAATGCAATAGCGCCGCACCGCGCCGCTATTGTTGCTCCATCCTCCCAGGCCGGGCGCATGACGTGCATGCATGGCCTGATAGAACAAGGCTGCGGCGATGGCGAGCTGCTCAGCCGAGGGGGCGGGGGCCTGCAAGGCAGGATGATCGGCGAAGTGTTGCTGGATGAAATCGGTGCCGAAATCTCCATCAATGAATTGTGGATGAGCCAGCAACCCCGCCAGCAAGCGTTGATTGGCCTGTACACCCAGGAGCACGCAGTCCTCCACGGCTCGCAGCAATTTGCGTCGGGCCTCTTCACGGGTAGCGCCGTGGGCGATGACTTTGCCCAGCATCGGGTCGTAGAACGGGCTGATGGTCTGGCCTTCAAGCAAACCATGGTCGATTCGTACACCGTCGCGGATAGGGGGTTCCCAACTGAGTAAATGGCCGGTTTGCGGCAGAAAGTTCGCAGCCGGGTCTTCGGCATACAACCGCACCTCCATGGCGTGACCACTGAACTGGACCTGGTCCTGGCGCAGGGGCAGTGGCAGGCCGGCGGCCACATCCAGTTGCCAGGCCACCAGGTCCAGTCCGGTGATCAGCTCGGTGACCGGATGTTCGACCTGCAAGCGCGTGTTCATCTCCAGAAAGTAAAAACCGCCGTCCGGGGCGAGCAAAAACTCCACGGTCCCGGCACCCACATAATTGACCGCGCGGCCAGCCTTGAGCGCGGCGTCACCCATGGCCTGGCGCAGATCGGCGGTCATGACCGGGCAGGGCGCTTCTTCAATGATTTTCTGGTGGCGTCGCTGGATCGAGCAATCCCTTTCGCCCAAATGGAGCAGATTGCCGTGGTGGTCAGCGAAAATCTGGATTTCCACATGCCGTGGATTGATCAAGGCCTGTTCGAGGATCAACTCATCGTTGCCAAAACCATGCAGCGCCTCGGAGCGCGCGGTGCGTAACTGTTCCAGCAGGTCTTCAGCCCGCCAAACCAGGCGTATGCCTCGGCCACCACCGCCGGCGCTGGCCTTGATCATCAACGGATAGCCGATGCGTTCGGCTTCACGGCACAAGGTGTCGTCGTCCTGATCGGTGCCTTCGTAACCGGCGATGCACGGTACGCCGGCGGCGATCATGGCGATTTTCGAGCGACGTTTGCTGCCCATCAGGTCGATGGCGTCGGGGCTGGGGCCAATGAACACGATACCGGCCTCTGCGCAGGCCTTGGCGAATCCGGCGTTTTCCGAGAGAAAACCGTAGCCAGGGTGGATGGCGTCGGCGCCAGTACGCCGGGCCGCATCGAGGATGGCCGGCTGATTGAGGTAGGACTGCGGCACCGGTGCTGCGCCGATGAGTACTGCTTCATCGGCCATGCGCACGTGCAGCGCGTCGGCGTCGGCCTCGCTGAACACCGCCACGGTGCGATAGCCCAGGGCCTGGGCGGTACGCTGGATCCGGCAGGCGATTTCACCGCGGTTGGCGATGAGGATCTTGCTGAAGGCGGGCATGGTGGTCATTCCTGGGTTTTTCGGTGGCAGTCAGGGCCTCATCGCGAGCAGGCTCGCTCCCACAATGGAGAGTGAACACAGTCATTTTTTCTTGCCCGGTAAAATGCCCATGAGTTTGCAGATGATGCCCAGCATGATCTCGTCCGCACCGGCGCCGATGGACACCAGTCGCACGTCGCGATACGCCCGCGCCACCGGGTTGTCCCACATGAAACCCATGCCGCCCCAGTATTGCAGGCAACTGTCGGTGACTTCCCGGGCCAGGCGCCCGGCCTTGAGCTTGGCCATGGACGCCAGCCGCGTCACATCCTGGCCGTTGATGTACTGCTCGGTGGCCTGGTAGACCAGCGCCCGCAGGCATTCGATCTCGCTGGCCAGTTCCGCCAGGCGAAAGTGGATCACCTGGTTGTCGATCAGGGCGGTGCCGAAGGTCTTGCGCTCCTTGCAGTACTCGATGGTGCTGTCGATGCAGTGCTCCAGCCCCTTGAGCATGTTCGCCGCGCCGAACAGGCGTTCCTCCTGGAACTGCAACATCTGCATCATGAACCCGGCGCCTTCCTGGCCAACGCGATTGCGTTGCGGCACCCGTACGTCGTCAAAGAACACCTGGGCGGTTTCCGAACTGCGCATGCCGAGTTTGTCCAGGTGCCCGCCGAGGCTGATACCCGGGCTGTTCATCAGCACCATGATCAGTGATTTGTTGATGTGGGGCTTGTCGTCCGAAGTGTTGGCCAGCAGGCACATGAAATCGGCACTCGGTGAATTGGTGATCCACATCTTGCTGCCGTTGATGACGTAGTCATCGCCATCCTTGCGGGCCGTGGTCTTGAGCCCGGCGACATCAGAGCCGGCCCCGACTTCCGAGACGCCGATGCAACCGACCTGCTCACCGCTGATGGCCGGGCGCAAGAATGCTTCACGCAGCTCATCGGAGCCGAAACGCGCCAGGGCCGGGGTGCACATGTCGGTCTGCACGCCGATGGACATCGGCACGCCGCCACAATGAATGGTGCCGAACTCCTCGGCGGCGACGATCGAATAGCTGTAGTCCAGGCCCATGCCGCCGAACTGCTCCGGCTTGGATATACCCAGCAACCCCAGTTCACCGGCCTTGCGGAAAACCTCGTGGATGGGAAACCGTCCAGCCTTCTCCCATTCGTCGACATAGGGGTTTATCTGCTGGTCGACAAACTGGCGAACGGTGCGCCGCAGAGCTGCGTGTTCCTGGGTGAAGATCATTTTATTGTTCTCCTGTGAGCAGCGATCAAAAGTCCTTCACACGTTCAGAAACGGGCCACACCGAAACTGTTGGGTTGCAGCGGGCGAAGCTCAGCCGCGTGGCAGATGTCCAGCAGGTAGCCTAGCAACGTGCGGGTGTCGCGCGGGTCGATGAGCCCGTCATCCCACAGGTTGGCGCTGCCGTATAGCGCAGTGGACTGGCTGTCGAGTGTCTGCGCGGTGGTGTGTTCGAGCTGGTCCAGCATCTTCGGGTCGGGGGTGAGGCCATTCTTGATCTGCGTCGCCTGCGTGACGATGCGCAAAACCTTGCCGGCCTGAGCACCACCCATCACCGCTGTGTGGCTGTTGGGCCAGGCGAAGATGAAGCGTGGGTCCAGCCCTCGGCCGCACATGGCGTAGTTGCCGGCGCCGTAGGAGCCGCCCACCACAACCGTCAGCTTCGGCACTCGGGCGTTGGCCACGGCCTGGATCATCTTCGCCCCATGCTTGATCACCCCTTGTTGTTCCGACTCGGTGCCGACCATGAAGCCGGTGGTGTTGTGCAGGAACAGCAGCGGTGTGCGGCTCTGGTCGCACAGCTGGATGAACTGCGCGGCCTTGCTCGCGCCCTTGGGCGTGATCGGGCCGTTGTTGCCGATCAGGCCACAGGCATGACCACGAATGCGCAGGTGGCCACAAATCGTCTGTTGATCGAACTCGCTTTTGAATTCCAGGAAGTCCGAACCATCGGCGATGCGGGCGACGATTTCCCGCACGTCATAGGGCTTTTTCGGGTCGTCGGGGATCAACCCCAGCAACTCATCGGCCGGGTAGAGCGGCTCTTTCCAGGTGCGTTCAGGCGGTGTCGGCCGTTGCTCGTTCCAGGGCAACAGGCTGACGATCTCCCGGGCCAGGCGTATGCCATCGGCGTCATTCTCGGCCAGGTATTCAGCGGTGCCGGCCACCTGCGCATGCATTTGCGCACCGCCCAGTTCTTCTTCCGTGGCGACTTCGCCAGTGGCGGCCTTGAGCAGCGGGGGGCCGGCCAGAAACAGCCGTGCTTTGTCGCGCACCACTACTACGTAATCCGAGAGCCCCGGCTGGTAGGCCCCGCCCGCCGTGGCCGAACCATGCACCACAGTAATCTGCGGCAAGCCCATGGCGGACATCCGCGCCTGATTGGCGAAGCTGCGCGCACCTTCGACAAAAATCTGCGCGGCATAATTGAGGTTGGCGCCGCCGCTTTCGGCCAGGGTGATGACCGGCAGTTTGTTCTCCATGGCGATCTGTTGCAGACGCAGGGTCTTGTTCAAGCCGCTGGGGGAGATGGTCCCGCCCTTGATCGCGCTGTTGTTCGCCACCACCAAGACCTGAGCGCCGGATACGTAGCCGATCCCCGCGATCAAGCCGCCACCGGCCTGGCTGCCGTCCTTGTCGTCATGGAGTTTGTAGCCGGCCAGGCTCGCCAGTTCCAGGAACGGCGCGCCGGGGTCCAGCAGCAGGTTCAGACGCTCGCGTGGCAGCAGTTGGCCGCGTTGCTCGAACCTGGCCTGGGCCTGGGCGGCTTTCTCCAGCACCGCCTGTTCGATCTGACGCAGGTGTGCGACGCCAGCCAACATGGCCGCGTGGTTGCGGGCGAAGTCGGCGCTGTGTGGGTCAAGGTGCGATTCGATGACTGGCATGGGTGTTCCTTGTGCTCGAACCGAACGCCATGGCGATCGTCCTTTAATTGACCTGATCGGCGATGCTCTGTGGCACCGGTATCTGGATCTCCAGCAACTGCTGAGCGAACGCCTTGCCCTGCGGGTCGATGCGCAGGCTGGCGACACCACCGCCGCCAAGGGCATTTTCCAGCACGAAGTTCAGGCTGTGGGTGCCCGGCAGATACCAGCGCTCGACGCGCCCCAGCAGTGGGTCGAGCACGTGGCTCATCCAGTCAACCAACACTTGGGGCGTCAGCGCCTCGGCGATCCACGGCAAGTATTCGGGGGCGCGGGCGAGCACACCGATGTTGCTGTGGTTGCCCTTGTCGCCGGAGCGCGCCACCGCCAGTTTGACCAACGGCACGCTGGCATCAGCCCGGCCCTGGGGTTTGGGCAGGTCGGGAGCGACCGGCAAGTCGCGGGTTTGCAGCGCTTCAACGGCGGGCAGCAGGCAAGGATGACTCTGCCCGTCGAGTTCAATGTCGAGCCGGCAAGCGGATTTGTCGATCAGGAACGAGAACAGGCGAATCAACGGATACACCGTCGGGCGACCGCCCATCAGGCCGGTCAGCCCCGGCACCATGCCGGTGGCGGCCTGGGCGATTTCCCTGGAAAACAGCACCAGCGGCTGTTTGTCGGGGTGGCGCACCGCCAGTTTGATCACCACTTCACGGCTGTCCTGGCGCCTGCCGTGCTGGCCGTAAGTGGCTTCGCTGCCCAGAAGCTCGATGTTCACCTCGCTGTAGGGCGCCCAGCCGCGCGAACTGAACAGCTGCGAAGTCCTGGCGATGATCGCCTGGCTGACCCGTTCGGCCTTGGCCACCGCATCGATGCCGGCGATCAGGCACAGGGCGGTGCAGCGAAAACCGTCGGCCCAGGTGGCGCAGACCTTGTATTGATCGGTGGGCGGCAAGCCCTTGGCGCCTTGGACGCGCACCGCGTGTTTGCCTTGCTGGATCAACCTGACCTGACTGAAGTCGCAGATCACGTCCGGCAAGAGATAGCCTTGGGGATCGCCGATTTCATAGAGCAGTTGTTCCCCGACAGTCAGCGGCGTGACCAGCCCGCCGGTGCCTTCGGCCTTGGTGACGATGAATTGGCCGTCGGCGCTGACTTCAACGATGGGAAAACCGATGTGCTCGTAATCCGGTACCTCCCGCCAGTCGGTGAAATTACCGCCCGTGCATTGGGCCCCGCACTCAATGAGGTGCCCGGCCAATGCGGCCTGGGCCAGTTTGTCGTAGTCGTGCCAGGCCCAGCCAAACTCATGCACCAGGGCCGCGCTGACCACGGCGCTGTCCACCACCCGGCCGGTGATCACGATGTCGGCTCCCAGACGCAAGGCCTCGACAATGCCGGGGGCACCCAGGTAAGCGTTGGTGGACACGCACACCGCCGGCAGGGGCGCGCCGCTGAACATCTCGATAATGCCCTGGCTGGCGAGCTGTTCGAATCGTGGTTGCAGGTCGTCTCCCAGCAGCACCGCGATCTTCAAGGGCACGCCGGCCTTGTCGCAGGCCGCTTGCAGAGCGGCGGCGCAGGCCTGGGGGTTGACCCCGCCGGCATTGCTGATGACGCGGATCTTGCGTTCATGCAAACGAGCAAGCAGCGGTGAGAGCACTTCGATGAAGTCCGTGGCATAGCCGCCCCGAGGGTCTTTCATGCGCGCCCCGGCCATGATCGACATCGTGACCTCGGCCAGGTAATCGAACACCAGGTAGTCCAGTTCGGCGCCTTCGACCAGTTGCGCCGCAGCGGTACAGGTGTCGCCCCAGAAGGCGCTGGCACAACCGATACGTATCGTTTTTGGCATGGTGCTCCCTCCGGCCGACGTCGCCCGAGACTACCAAGCAAGCGCTTGGTTTGTAAACGACCGCCGGTTCTTCGATCCAAGCGCTTGCTTGGGTGCCCCGGCCAGCTTAAATTGCCCGCGCCACCTCGTCGGTTCCGCAAGCGTGGCCCGACGTTGATCGATCGACTGTAGGAGAGAATGGGTGGATGAGCAAAAAGCCCTGAACGTGATGCGTGAGCTGGTCGATAACGGGCAACTGACCGATCCTGACAGCGCTCGCGGCAAACTGCTCCAGACCGCCGCCCATCTGTTTCGCAACAAAGGGTTCGAGCGCACCACGGTGCGCGACCTGGCGAGCGCGGTGGGCATCCAGTCGGGCAGTATCTTTCATCACTTCAAAAGCAAGGACGAGATCCTGCGGGCGGTGATGGAAGAGACCATTCGCTACAACACGGCGTTGATGCGCGCGGCGCTGGCCGAGGCCGATAGTGTGCGCGAGCGGGTCCTGGCGCTGATTCGCTGCGAGTTGCAATCGATCATGGGCGGCAGCGGCGAGGCGATGGCGGTCCTGGTCTACGAATGGCGTTCGTTGTCTGAGCAAGGTCAAAGACAGGTGCTGGCTTTGCGTGATATTTATGAGGCCCTGTGGCTTGAGGTTCTTGGGCAGGCCAAGGACGCGGGGTATATTCGGGGCGACGTGTTCATCACCCGTCGTTTCCTGACCGGCGCCCTGTCCTGGACCACCACCTGGTTTCGCGCCGAGGGCAGCCTGAGTCTTGATGAGTTGGCCGAGCAAGCCTTGATTCTGGTGCTTGAAGAAAAATAAAAAGAGGCAGCAATGCCGCTGAGTGGTCGCCTTGCGTGCCCTGCGTAATGTGCATTGAGATGCCTGGTTGGATTCACTGATGATTAACTTTCTGGGGAGTGAGCTGTCTTGACGTTTTCAACGATGGGGATAGCCTCGCGCGTCTTGCTGGCTGCGTTTATTGCGGTGTTCGCGTTGCCGGCCACGGCTGCGCAACTGGTCCGGATTGGCGCAGCGCATTTTCCGCCCTACACGATACGCCCCGAAACTGGCGCGGATACCGGTTTGCTGCCGCAGTTGGTCGAGGCCTTGAACCGGTCCCAAAGCGACTATCAATTCGTGCTGGTTCCGACGTCGATTCCGCGCCGCTTCAATGATTTCAAGCAGGGCCGGGTCGACATGGCCATTTTCGAGAACCCGGACTGGGGCTGGAAGGATGTGCCTCATACTGCGGTAGACATGGGTCTGGAAGATGCGGAAATCTTCGTTGCCCAGCGTCAACCGGATCGTCAGCAAGACTATTTCTCTGATCTGAGGGGCAAGCGCCTGGCGCTCTTCAGCGGCTACCACTACGCCTTTGCCGAATTCAACGCCGACCCCAAGTTCCTGACCGGCCAATACAACGCCACGCTGACGTATTCCCATGACAGCAACCTGCTGATGGTCTTGCGCGGGCGTGCGGACATTGCGCTGGTCACCCGTTCGTACCTCATCGACTACGTGCTGCGCAATCCTGACGTCGACCCTCAATTGCTGATATCCGAACGTATCGATCAGATTTACCACCATTACGCGCTGATCCGCCCCCAGGCGCCGATCTCTGGCGAAGCGTTCGAGCGACTGCTGCAAAAGCTGCGGGACGACGGGCAGATGCTGGCGATTTTCAAGCCCTACCAGATACAGCTGGTGCCAGCGCACGATCATTGAACGGGGCACTAAATTTCCCTGCCTGGCTCACGTCACACGTTGACTACCGACGACTACGTGAGCCCCGCCCATGTCCAATCTCAAGCACCCGACGACGCTGCCTTTACCCGGCGGTCGCCGTCTCGGCGCCGATGAAACCGAACGCCACCTGAGCCTGATGCTTGAGGGCGCGCCGCTGATCCGGCTGCGCCTGGAGCGTGGTACCGAGCTGCATGTGCATTTGCAGGAAATCAACGATCGGCCCGTAGGCCCGGCGCTTTGGGCGGCCTGCTATTGGCTGTTCGCCCGCGATCCTGAATGCCGACGCCTGACTTGGCATCTGCCCGAGCGCCCCGGTGAAGCCTTGCTCAGCGGACTGCTGACGCCCGGCGAGTGTGCCGACGAATACATCTGCGAGCGCACGATGTTCTGGCAACTGCCGCAACCCTGGCTGGGGGAGTCGTTCAACGGCAGCTATCCGCAACAAATGATCATCACCGATGGCAAGCGTCATCCGCGCCGGCCCATGAAGCCGCGAGGCGAGGTGTATCGGCGCTTCGATGCGCGCCTGGGAGCCTGGGTGTCGTTGCGCACGCTGGAAATCGAACAGGACCTGACGCGCTTCAACCGCTGGCAGAACAGTCCTCGGGTGGCGAGTTTCTGGCAGGAGGAGGGCAGCCTGGAACAACATCGCGAGTATCTGAGCACACTGCAGCGCGATCCCCGGGTGCTAACCTTGATCGGTTGTTTCGACGACCAGCCTTTCGCCTACTTCGAAGCCTATTGGGCCAAGGAGGATCGGATCGCGCCGTTCTATGACGTGCACAATTATGATCGCGGCATTCACATGTTGGTGGGCGAGGAGCAACACCGCGGCCCGCACAAGGTGGCGAGCTGGCTGTCGGCGCTGGTGCATTACCTGTTTCTCGACGACCCGCGCACCGAGCGGGTGGTGGCCGAACCTCGAGCCGACAACGCCCGGATGATCGGTCATCTGCACAACCAGTGTTTCCACTGTGAAAAGGAATTCGATTTCCCCCACAAGCGCGCGGCGCTGATGATTCTGGGGCGTGAGCGGTTTTTTGATCGGTGTAGGTTGATGTGAGGTTGTAAGCCCCTAGAGCCCCATCGCGAGCAGGCTCGCTCCCACAGGGATTGCGCACAGCACAGACTTTGTGAGTGCGCAGATCCATTGTGGGAGCGAGCCTGCTCGCGATAAGGCCCGAAAAATCAGTGCAAAATCACCGCCGGGCAAAGGTATCCCCACGCACTCCCGACACCTTGCGGCAATGCACCAGGGCGTCGCGGATCATGAAGTTCACCAGGGTCGGCGAGACCCCCAGCTCCTTGGCGATATCCTTCTGTGGCACACCGTGCAGGCGGTACATCTCGAAGGCATAGCGGGTGCGGCTGGGCAGTTCGGTGAGCGCGTCGGCGATGTGCTCCAGCGTCGAGAAATTGATGTGTGACGTTTCTGGCGAAGCCCCCTGGATCACCACATTCAACCCTTCCTCTTCCGGCCCGGAGTATTTCTGTTCCAGCGCCTGCTTGCGGTAATGGTCGATCGCCAGGTTGCGCACGATCTGAAACAGGTAACTGAGCTGAGCCTTGAAGGACGAGGTGATCTGGGGCGCCGATTGCAGCCGGAAAAACGCATCCTGCACCACGTCTTCTGCCCGGGACCGGCAACCGGTGATTCGGGCTGCGATCTTGACCAGGATCATCCGGTTATCCACGAATGCCTGAAGTAACGGTGAGTCGCACCTGCTTGTGGATACTTGTTCCGTCATGGAATTCACCTTGTTGCAAAAAGTTAGCAGGACGAGGGATCTGTCCGACTCGTCCTGCATATCGAGCGACAAATTAGGCTGAATGATAATGATTGTCAATTGAGAAGAAGAATTATTGATGCTGAGAAGTCCAGCGTGAGAACTGCGACCCGTTGCCGCGGTGTTCTGCTTTCCGGCGGGTCTGGATCAAGAGGCTGCTGACTAATTATTTGCCGACGGTATCCGTTCTCAGGGATGAAGGTTTCGGGCGGCAGTCCCGATGCCGAACCGCATTCCGCAGGCCACCAGATACCACTCGCAAGCCGAATTTCAGGCAGGAAACCTCATGACCGACGCGTTCGAACTCCCCAGCACCCTGGCTCATGCCCTTCAGCGCCGCGCCGCGTTGTCGCCGGACCGTGTGGCCTTGCGCTTCCTTGCCGACGTTCCGGAGCAAAGTGTTGTACTGAGTTATCGCGACCTGGACCTGCGTGCCCGGACCATCGCCGCCGCCTTGCAGGCCGAGGCGGCGTTTGGTGACCGTGCGGTTTTGCTGTTTCCCAGTGGCCCGGACTACGTCGCGGCGTTTTTTGGCTGTCTGTACGCGGGTGTGATCGCGGTGCCGGCCTATCCGCCGGAGTCCGCCCGTCGCCACCACCAGGAACGCCTGCTGTCGATCATTGCCGATGCCGAGCCGCGCCTGTTGCTCACCCGCAGCGATCTGCGCGAGCCGCTGCAAGCCATCGAGTCGGCACCGCCGGTGCTGTGCGTCGATAACCTTGATCCGGCCCGCGCCGGGCAATGGCTGCAACCGAATCTGCAGGACCATGACATCGCTTTCCTGCAATACACCTCCGGCTCCACCGCATTGCCCAAGGGGGTGCAGGTCAGCCATGGCAACCTGGTGGCCAACGAATTATTGATCCGCCACGGCTTCGGCATTGATCTGAACCCTGACGACGTGATCGTCAGTTGGCTACCGCTGTACCACGACATGGGCCTGATCGGCGGCCTGTTGCAGCCGGTTTTCAGCGGTGTGCCCTGCGTGCTGATGTCGCCCGCATACTTCTTGGCCCGGCCGTTGCGCTGGCTGGAAGCGATCAGCGAATACGGCGGCACCATCAGCGGCGGCCCGGACTTCGCCTATCGGCTGTGCAGCGAGCGGGTCAGTGAGTCGGCGCTCAAGCGCCTCGACCTGAGCGGCTGGCGCGTGGCTTATTCAGGCTCCGAGCCGATCCGTCTCGACAGCCTGGAACGCTTTGCCGAGAAATTCGCGCCGTGCGGCTTCACGCCGGACAGTTTCATGGCGTCCTATGGCCTGGCTGAAGCGACCTTGTTCGTCGCGGGCACACCGCGCAGTCAAGGCATCCCGTCGTTGCAAATGGACGACACGGCACTGGCGCACCACCGTGCCGAGCCAGGGCAGGGCTGTACGGTGATGAGTTGCGGCGTGAGCCAGCCCGGGCATGCGGTGCTGATCGTCGAGCCCAACACGTTGCAGCCGCTGACCGACAACCGGGTCGGCGAAGTCTGGGCCTGCGGGCCGAGCATTGCGCATGGCTACTGGCGAAACCCTGAGGCCAGCGCCAAGACATTCGTCCAGTACGATGGCCGCACCTGGCTGCGCACCGGCGACTTGGGTTTCCTGCGTGAGGGTGAGCTGTTCATTACCGGCCGCCTGAAGGATCTGTTGATCGTGCGCGGTCATAACCTCTATCCCCAGGACATCGAGCAAACCATCGAGCGGGAAGTGGACGTCGTGCGCAAGGGCCGGGTGGCGGCGTTCGCGGTCGACGATGGCGGCGAGGAAGGCATCGGCATCGCAGCGGAAATCAGCCGCAGCGTGCAGAAGATCCTGCCCCCCGAAGCGTTGATCAAAGCCATTCGCCAGGCGGTGGCCGAAGCCTGTCAGCAAGCGCCGAGTGTGGTGGTGTTGCTCAATCCGGGCGCGTTGCCCAAGACCTCCAGCGGCAAGTTGCAACGCTCGGCCTGTCGGACCCGATTGGCCGACGGCAGTCTTGACAGTTATGCGCTGTTCCCCTCAGTCGCGGTTGAAGCAAGCCCTGACGCTCGCTCGTCATCGCCGTTGCAAACATTGATCGGCCAGGTCTGGTGCGAACAGTTGCAGATTGAACACGTCCATGGCGACGATCATTTCTTCCTGTTGGGCGGTAACTCCATCGCCGCCACTCAAGTGGTCGCACGGCTGCAAGAGCGGCTGGGGCTGGCGCTGAATCTGCGCTTGTTGTTCGAAGCGCCGACCCTCGCAGCGTTCACGGCAGCGGTGGCGAATCAGCAACAGGCAGGGGGCGAGGCCCAAGGCGTGATCAGCCCGTTGCCGCGCCACGAAGCGTTGCCGCAATCCCTTGCCCAGAATCGGTTGTGGATCACCTGGCAACTGGATCCGGCGAGCAGCGCCTACACCATCCCCGGCGGCTTGCACCTGCGCGGTGAGTTGGACGAAGACGCACTACGGGCAAGTTTCCAGCAACTGCTCGAACGCCACGAAGCCCTGCGCACACGATTTCTGGAGCGCGAGGGTGTCGCCCTGCAACAGGTCGATCCGGCCGGTGAGTTCAAGCTGCGCGTGATCGACCTCAGCGACCTGCCCGCCGACCAACGCGAAGCCCAGGCGCGGCAGATGCGTGAGGATGAAGCGGCGCTGCTGTTCGATTTGCAGAAGGGCCCACTGTGGCGGGTCACCTTGTTGCGTCTCGATGAGGGTGACCACCAATTGTTGGTCACGCTGCACCACATCATCGCCGACGGCTGGTCGATGAGCGTACTGATCGATGAGTTTTCCCGGTTGTACATTGCTGCATGCCAGGGGCAGGTCGCCGCGTTGGCGCCGTTGCCGTTGCAGTACGCCGACCACGGCAGTTGGCAGCGCCAGTGGTTGGCTCAAGGGGAGGCCGAGCGGCAACTGAAATACTGGAAACAGCAACTGGGCGACGAACATCCGACCCTCGCCCTGAGCACGGACCATCCCCGCAGTGCGCAACGCCAGCGCAGCGCCGCCCGCCATAGCCTGCGCCTGGACAAAGGCCTCGGCGATGCCTTGCGCCAAGTGGCCCAGGCCCACGATGCAACCCCGTTCATGCTGTTGCTGGCGGCCTTCCAGGCGCTGTTACAGCGTTACACCGGCCAGTCCGACATCCGCATCGGCGTGCCCAACGCCAACCGTCCACGCCTGGAGACCCAGGGGCTGATCGGCTTTTTCATCAATACCCAGGTGCTGCGCGGGCAGATCGATTCGCGCCAGCCGTTTGCCGCACTGTTGGCCCAGGCTCGGGAGGCCACGCTCGGTGCCCAGGCCCATCAGGACCTGCCGTTCGAACAACTGCTCGAAGCGTTCCCTCAGGCGCGCGAGCAAGGTCTGTTCCAGGTGATGTTCAACCATCAACAGCGAGACCTGAGCGCCTTGCGTCGTTTGCCGGGGCTGTTGGCCGAGGAGTTGCCGTGGCACAGCCGCGAAGCCAAGTTCGACCTGCAACTGCACAGCGAAGAGGATCGCAACGGCCGGCTGACGCTGTCGTTCGACTACGCCGACGAGCTGTTCGAGGCTCCGACCATCGCGCGGTTGGCGATGCATTACTGCAACCTGTTGCACGCGGTCTGTGCCGATCCGCAGCAGGCCATCGGCGATGTGCCGTTATTGAGCGCCGATGAATACACCCAACAGCAGCAGTGGGGCGCGGCCCCGTGCGCGCCGGCCGGCCAATGGCTACCGGAGTTGTTGAACGAGCAGGCCCGGCGCACGCCGCAACGCACTGCGCTGCTGTGGGACGATGGCTGCCTGGATTACGCCGAGCTGCACACCCAGGCCAATCGCCTGGCCCATTACCTGCGCGACAAAGGCGTCGGTCCGGACGTGTGCGTGGCGATTGCCGCCGAGCGTTCGCCGCAGTTGCTCATCGGTGTCCTGGCTATCCTCAAGGCCGGCGGCGCCTACGTGCCGCTGGATGCCGATTACCCGGCCGAGCGTTTGGCCTACATGCTCAAGGACAGCGGCGTCGATCTGCTGCTGACGCAAACTGCATTGCTTGAACGCTTGCCCCTCTGCGAGGGCGTCAGCGTCATCGCCATGGATGCCTTGCATCTGGAGCAATGGCCGAGCAACCCGCCGGGCTTGCACCTGGATGGCGATCACCTGGCCTACGTGATTTACACGTCCGGCTCCACCGGCCAACCCAAAGGCGTCGGCAACACCCATGCCGCCCTGGCCGAGCGACTGCAATGGATGCAGGACACTTACGGGCTGGACGAAACCGATGTGTTGATGCAAAAGGCGCCGATCAGTTTCGACGTGTCGGTGTGGGAGTGTTTCTGGCCGCTGATCACCGGTTGCCAACTGGTGCTGGCCGGCCCTGGCGAACACCGTGACCCGCACCGCATCGCGCAGTTGGTCCAACAATTTGGCGTGACCACGCTGCACTTCGTGCCGCCGCTGCTCAGCCTGTTTATCGACGAGCCCCTGAGCGCCCGCTGCACCAGCCTGCGCCGGGTCTTCTGTGGCGGTGAGGCCTTGCCGGCCGAACTGCGCAACCGCGTGCTGGCGCAGCTGCCGTCGGCGCAATTGCACAACCGTTATGGCCCGACCGAAACCGCCATCAACGTCACCCACTGGCATTGCAGCGTCGCCGACGGCGAGCGCTCGCCCATCGGCCGGCCGCTGGGCAATGTGGTGTGCCGCGTGCTCGACAGTGAACTTAACCCCGTGCCCGCCGGTGTGCCGGGTGAATTGTGTATCGGCGGCCTGGGGCTGGCTCGGGGTTACCTCGGGCGTCCGGGTTTGAGCGCCGAGCGCTTTATCGCCGACCCGCTGGGCGTAGCGGGCACGCGGCTGTATCGCAGCGGTGACCGGGCGCGCTGGAGCGCCGATGGCGTGATCGAATACCTTGGCCGTCTCGACCAACAGGTCAAGCTGCGCGGCTTCAGGGTCGAACCACAGGAAATCGAAGCGCGGCTGCTGGCCCAGGACGGCGTGGCCCAAGTGGCGGTGCTGGTACGCGAGACCTCGGCCGGCCCGCAACTGATCGGCTATTACACCGCTTGCGATGTCGGGCAAGATCAGGACCTCCAAAACGCCCGACTCAACGCCGCCCTGGCCGCCGAACTGCCGGACTACATGGTGCCCGCGCAATTGCTGCGCCTGGACGCCATGCCCCTGAGCCCCAGCGGCAAACTCGACCGTCGTGCCTTGCCCGAACCGCACTGGCAAGTACGTGAACACGTCGAGCCGGTCAGTGCCCTCGAGCAGCAGGTCGCTGGCATCTGGCGCGACGTGTTGGGGCTCGACCGCATCGGTCTGCGGGACGACTTTTTTGCCCTGGGCGGTCATTCGCTGCTGGCGACCCAGATCATTTCCCGCACCCGCCAGGCCTGCGATATCGAGCTGCCGTTGCGCACCTTGTTCGAGGCCAGCGAGTTGGGTGCGTTCGCCGAACAGGTTCGCTTGATAAAGGCCAGCGGCCAGACCAACCGGCAACCGCCGATCGAGAAGGTCGATCGCAGCCAACCGGTGCCGTTGTCTTATTCCCAGCAGCGCATGTGGTTCCTCTGGCAAATGGAGCCCGACAGCCCGGCCTACAACGTCGGCGGCATGGCGCGGTTGCGCGGGGTGCTGGATGTCGGGCGTTTCGAGGCGGCGTTGCAGGCGTTGGTCCTGCGCCATGAAACCCTGCGCACCACTTTCCCCAGCGTCGATGGCGTGCCCCGGCAGCAGGTGCACGCCAACACCGGCCTGCGCATGGACTGGCAAGATTTTTCGACGTTGGCCGTCGATATTCGCCAACAGCGGGTGCAGCACCTGGCCGACAGCGAAGCCCACAAACCCTTCGACCTGGAAACCGGGCCATTGCTGCGGGTCTGTCTGGTCAAGACCGCCGAGCAGGAACATTACCTGGTGCTGACCCTGCACCACATCGTCACCGAAGGCTGGGCAATGGATATTTTTGCCCGGGAACTGAGTGCGCTGTACGAAGCCTTTATCGACGACCGTGAATCGCCACTGGAACCCTTGCCGGTGCAGTATCTGGACTACAGCGTCTGGCAGCGCCAGTGGCTGGAGTCTGGCGAGCGTCAACGGCAACTGGACTACTGGACCGCACAACTGGGTCGCGAACACCCGTTGCTCGAATTGCCGGGCGACCGTCCGCGTCCGCTGGTGCAAAGCCATCGCGGTGAATTGTTCCGATTCGACCTCAGTGATGATCTCGCCGCCCGAGTCCGCGCCTTCAATGCGCAACAGGGCTTGACCCTGTTCATGACCATGACCGCCGCCCTGGCCGTGCTGCTTTATCGCTACAGCGGCCAGACCGACCTGCGCATCGGCGCGCCGGTGGCCAACCGCATCCGTCCGGAAAGCGAAGGGCTGATCGGTGCGTTCCTCAATACCCAGGTACTGCGCTGCCAGCTCGATGGGCAAATGTCGGTGGCTGAGTTGTTCGAGCAGGTGCGTCAGACGGTGATCGAAGGCCAGTCCCATCAGGATTTGCCGTTCGATCATCTGGTCGAAGCCCTGCAACCACCGCGCAGTGCCGCGTACAACCCGCTGTTCCAGGTGATGTGCAACGTGCAGCGCTGGGAGTTCCAGCAGAGCCGCACGCTGGCCGGGATGAGCGTCGAATACCTGGCCAACGATGCCCGGGCCACCAAGTTCGACCTGAATCTGGAAGTCACCGACCTGGACCATCGCCTGGGTTGCTGCCTGACCTACAGCACCGACCTGTTCGACGAACCGCGCATCGCCCGCATGGCCGGACACTGGCGCAATTTGCTGGAGGCACTGCTGGCCGATCCGACCCAGCGGCTAAGTGAATTGCCGTTGCTCGATGCCCGCGAGCAGCAACAGATGCTCGACAGCCTCGGCGTCGAACCCGGCGAACACCGCCTGGATCAATGCATCCATCAACTGTTCAGCGAACAGGCCCTGGCGCGCCCCGACGCACCGGCCCTGACCTTTGCCGGGCAGACCCTGACTTACGCCGAACTCGAACGCCGTGCCAACCGCCTGGCCTGGATGCTGCGCGAGCGCGGCGTCGGGCCGCAGGTGCGGGTGGGCCTGGCCCTGGAACGGTCGCTGGAGATGGTCGTTGGCCTGTTGGCGATCCTCAAGGCCGGCGGCGCCTACGTGCCGCTGGACCCGGAATACCCGCTGGACCGTTTGCATTACATGATCCAAGACAGTGGCCTCGGTCTGCTGCTCAGCGACCGGGCGATGTTCCAGGCCCTGGGCCCATTGCCGGCCGGTGTAGAGGGCTGGTGCCTGGAGGACGATAGCCCGGCCCTGGCCGGCTACCCGGACCAGGCACCGCCGCTGATCAACCTGCCGCAGCATCAGGCCTACCTGATCTACACCTCAGGTTCCACTGGCAAGCCCAAGGGCGTGGTGGTGTCCCACGGTGAAATCGCCATGCACTGCAAGGCGGTGATCCAGCGTTTCGGCATGCGCCCGGACGATTGCGAGCTGCATTTCTATTCCATCAACTTCGACGCCGCCACCGAGCGCCTGCTGGTGCCGCTGCTCAGCGGTGCCCAGGTGGTGCTGCGCGCACAAGGGCAGTGGGACGCCGAACAGATCTGCGGGCTGATTCGCGAACAGCGCATCAACATCCTCGGCTTCACCCCCAGCTACGGCAGCCAGTTGGCGCAATGGCTGGCGACCCAGGGACAAACCCTGCCGGTGCGCATGTGCATCACCGGTGGCGAAGCCCTGACCGGCGAGCATTTGCAACGCATCCGGGCGGCGTTCAAGCCGAGCCTGTTCTTCAACGCCTATGGCCCGACCGAAACCGTGGTCATGCCACTGGCGAGCCTGGCCCCTGAGCAACTGGAAGAGGGCGCGGCGAGTGTGCCGATTGGCAGCGTGGTCGGCGCGCGGGTGGCCTATATCCTCGATGCCGACCTGGCCCTGGTGCCCCAAGGTGCCACCGGGGAGTTGTACGTCGGCGGCGCGGGATTGGCCCAGGGCTATCACCAGCGTCCGGGCATGACCGCCGAACGCTTCGTCGCCGATCCGTTTGCCGTCGATGGCGGACGGCTGTACCGCACCGGTGACCTGGTGCGCCAGCGCGTCGATGGTCAGGTGGAGTATTTGGGGCGGATCGACCATCAGGTGAAGATCCGCGGTTTCCGCATCGAACTGGGGGAAATCGAAAACCGCCTGCTGGAACATGACGCCGTGCGCGAGGCGGTGGTATTGGCGCTCGATATGTCAGGCGGCAAGCAACTGGCCGGCTACCTGGTAACCGACATCGTTGAACAGGACACCGAGCAACAAGCGGCCCTGCGCGAAGCGCTGAAAAATCACCTCAAGGCTCAACTGCCGGACTACATGGTGCCCACCCACCTGATCCTGCTGGCGAGCATGCCGCTGACCGCCAATGGCAAGCTCGACCGGCGTGCCTTGCCAATGCCGGATCCTGAGCTCAATCGCCAACATTACCTGGCACCTAGCAGTGCCCTGGAGCAGGCCCTGGCGGCGATCTGGTGCGACGTACTGAACGTGAAGCAGGTCGGCCTGAACGACAACTTCTTCGAACTGGGCGGCGACTCGATCCTGTCCATCCAGGTCGTCAGCCGTGCCCGGCAACAGGGCATTCACTTCACGCCCCGCGACCTGTTCCAGCACCAGACCGTGCAGGCCCTGGCCTGTGTTGCCAGCCACAGTCAGTCAGTGAGCGCTGAGCAGGGGCTGCTCGCCGGTGAGTCGGCGCTGACGCCGATCCAGCATTGGTTCTTCGATAGCAGGATTGCCAACCGTCACCACTGGAACCAGGCGTTGTTGCTGGAGCCGGCCATTACCCTGCAACCCTCCGTGCTGGAACAGGCATTGCGCAGCGTTTTCCAACAGCACGATGCGTTGCGCCTGGGCTTTGCCGAAATGGCCGGGCATTGGCGCGCCGAGCACCGACCATTGTCCGAAGCGGCGCTGTTGCGGCAGGTGGACGTGGAGAGTGAGCAGGCCTGTGAAACGGTGTTTGCCCAGACGCAGCGCAGCCTGAATCTGTCGAGCGGGCCTTTGCTGCGCGCGGTGTTGGCGCAGTTGCCCGATGGCCGCCAACGTCTGCTGATCGTGATCCATCACCTGGTCGTTGATGGTGTGTCGTGGCGGGTATTGATGGATGACCTGCAAACGCTCTACCGCCAGATCAGTGCCGGGCAAACCGCAGACCTGCCGGCCAAGACCAGCCCGTTCCGGGATTGGGCCGCACGCTTGCAGGCCTACGCCGGCAGCGAGTCGCTGCGCGAGGAACTGGGTTGGTGGCAAGCGCGGTTGAGCGGCCCGGATGTGGCGCTGCCCTGCGCCCATCCTGACGGCGGGCTTGAGGAACGTCACGCCGAAACCGTCAGCGTGCGCCTGGACGCCGAGCGCACCGGGCAACTGTTGCAACAGGCACCGCGGGCCTACCGCACCCAGGTCAACGACCTGCTGCTCACCGCCCTGGCCCGGGTGCTGTGTCGCTGGAGCGGCCACGAATCGGCGCTGATCCAGCTCGAAGGGCACGGCCGTGAGGCGCTGTTCGATGACATCGACCTGACCCGTACGGTGGGTTGGTTCACCAGCGTTTATCCATTGCGCCTGAGCCCGGCGGGTGACGACTTCGGCACCTCGATCAAGGCCATTAAGGAACAACTGCGCGCGGTGCCTCACAAGGGCCTCGGTTACGGCGTGTTGCGCTACCTGGCTGACGCCGCGACGCGCCAGGCGATGGCCGGCCTGCCGCACGCGGCGATCACCTTCAACTACCTGGGGCAGCTCGATCAGACCCTGGGCCACGACGCGCTGTTCCAGCCGCTGGACGCTGCGTTGGGGGCGATCCACGACCCCGATGCGCCGCTGCCCAACGAGCTGAGTGTCGACAGTCAGGTCAGCGGCGGCGAGCTGGTGCTGCGCTGGACGTTCAGCGCTGAGCGGCACGACCGCCAGGCCATCGCTGCGCTGGCCGATGCCTACCTCGATGAGCTGCAGGGCCTGATCGAACATTGCCTGACGGACGCGGCGGGCGGCCTGACGCCCTCGGACTTCCCCCTGGCGAAACTGACCCAGGCCCAACTCGACAGCCTGCCGGTGCCGGCCGCGCAGATCGAAGATGTCTACCCGCTGACGCCGATGCAGGAGGGCATGCTGCTGCACACATTGCTGGAGCCAGGCACGGGCCTGTACTACATGCAGGACCGCTACCGCATCAACAGCGAACTGGATCGGCAACGTTTCGCTCAAGCCTGGCAAGCCGTGATCGCTCGTCATGAAGCCTTGCGCGCGTCGTTCTGCTGGAATGTCGGCGAAGAAATGCTGCAAATCATCCACAAGCCTGGCAGCACGCCAGTGGATTATCTGGACTGGTGTGAAGTGCCCGAGGATCAGCAGGACGCCAAACTCCAGGCGTTGCTCAAGCACGAGCGCGAGGCCGGTTTCGATCTGTTGAACCAGGCCCCGTTCCACTTGCGCCTGATCCGGGTTGGCGCGGCGCGTTACTGGTTCATGATGAGCAACCACCACATCCTGATCGATGCCTGGTGCCGTTCGTTGCTGATGGAGGATTTCTTCGAGATCTACACCGCCCTTGGCGAACACCGCGAACCGCGACTGGCCGAGCCGCCGCGTTATCGCGATTACATCGGCTGGTTACAACACCAGAGTCTGGCCGAGGCGCGGCAATGGTGGACGCGCAACCTGCAAGGTTTCGAACGGACCACGCCGATCCCCACCGACCGGCCGTTGCTGCGTGAACACGCCGGTGACAGCGGCGGCATGATTGTCGGTGACTGCTACACCCGCCTCGATGTCCACGACGGTGCCCGGTTGCGCGAACTGGCCCAGGCTCACCAACTGACGGTCAACACCTTCGCCCAGGCCGCGTGGGCGCTGGTGCTGCGGCGGGTGAGCGGCGATCGGGACGTGCTGTTCGGCGTCACCGTGGCCGGACGCCCGGTGGAACTGCCGCAAATGCAACGCACCGTCGGCCTGTTCATCAACAGCATCGCCTTGCGCGTGCGGATGCCCGACGATCATCAGCGTTGCAGTGTGCGCCAATGGCTCAGTGAGTTGCTCGACAGCAACATGCAACTGCGCGAGTACGAATACCTGCCATTGGTGAGCATCCAGGAAGTCAGCGAACTGCCCAAGGGCCAACCGTTGTTTGACAGTCTGTTCGTGTTTGAGAACGCGCCGGTGGAAGTTTCGGTGCTGGATCGCGCCCAAAGCCTCAACGCCACCTCTGACTCGGGCCGCACCCACACCAACTTCCCGCTCACGGCGGTCTGCTACCCGGGGGATGACTTGGGGTTGCATCTGTCCTACGACCAGCGTTACTTCGATGAATCCACTGTCCAGGGCTTGCTGGGTGAGTTCAAGCGCTTGCTGCTGGCGCTGATGGAAGGTTTTCACGGTGACATGGCCGAGCTGCCGCTGATTGGCGCCCAGGAGCAGGACTTCCTGATCGAAGGCTGCAACCAGAGCGAGCGTGCCTATGCGTTGGAGCAAAGTTACGTCGAGCTGTTCGAGGCCCGGGTCGCGGCCCATCCGCAACGGGTGGCCGCCACCTGCCTGGAGAAGACGTACAGCTACGCCGAGTTGAATGCACGGAGCAACCGCCTCGGCCATGCCTTGATCGCGTCGGGCGTGGGCCTCGATCAACCGGTGGCGTTGCTGGCCGAGCGCGACCTGGACCTGCTCGGCATGATCATCGGCAGCTTCAAGGCCGGTGCCGGTTACCTGCCGCTGGACCCAGGCCTGCCGAGTCAGCGTCTGAGCCGCATCATTGAGCTGAGCCGCACGCCGCTGCTGGTCTGCACCCAGGCCTGTCATGCCCAGGCGCTGGCGCTGCTGGACGAGTTCGCCTGTTCCGGGCGACCGAAGTTGCTGGTGTGGGAAAGTATCCAGGCCAGCGATGTTTCGCAGCAAAACCCTGGCATCTACAGCGGCCCGGACAACCTGGCGTACGTGATCTACACCTCGGGCTCCACCGGGTTGCCCAAAGGCGTCATGGTGGAACAACGCGGCATGCTCAACAACCAGCTCAGCAAGGTGCCGTACCTGGCCTTGAGCGAGACTGACGTGATCGCCCAGACCGCCTCCCAGAGTTTCGACATTTCCGTCTGGCAGTTCCTCGCCGCGCCGTTGTTCGGCGCCCGGGTGGACATCGTGCCCAACGTTATCGCCCACGACCCGCAAGGGCTGCTCGAGCATGTGCAACGCCAGGCCATCACGGTGCTGGAAAGCGTGCCGTCACTGATCCAGGGCATGCTCGCCCAGGACCGCATCGGCCTGGACGGCCTGCGCTGGATGCTGCCCACTGGTGAAGCGATGCCGCCGGAGCTGGCCCATCAATGGTTGTTGCGTTACCCGGACATTGGCCTGGTAAACGCCTATGGCCCGGCGGAATGCTCCGATGACGTGGCGTTCTTCCGGGTCGACATGGCCTCGACCCGTGGCAGCTACCTGCCGATTGGTACGCCCACCGACAACAACCGTTTGTACTTGCTCGATGGTGCGCTGGACCTGGTGCCGCTGGGTGCGGTGGGCGAGTTGTGCGTGGCAGGCACCGGGGTAGGGCGCGGTTACGTCAGTGACCCATTGCGCACTGCCCCAGTGTTTGTGCCCAACCCGTTTGGTGCGCCAGGGGAGCGCTTGTACCGCACTGGCGACCTGGCGCGGCGGCGTCGCGACGGCGTGCTGGAGTACGTTGGACGCATCGATCATCAGGTGAAGATTCGTGGTTACCGCATCGAACTGGGGGAAATCGAAGCGCGCTTGCATGAACAGCCCGAGGTCCGCGATGGGGCGGTGGGGGTGCAGGAAGGCGCCAACGGCAAGCATCTGGTGGGCTATCTGGTCGCCGCCGATTCGGCACTCAAGCCAGCCGAACGCCTGGAACGCATCAAGCAGCGTCTGCGCGCCGAACTGCCGGAATACATGGTACCGCTGCACTGGCTGTGGCTTGAGCGCTTGCCCCTCAACGCCAACGGCAAACTCGACCGCAACGCCTTGCCGGCCCTGGAAATCGGCCAGTTGCACAGCCAGGATTACCAGGCGCCAGGCAATGAGCTGGAGCAGACCCTGGCGGACATCTGGGCCCAGGTGCTCAAGGTCGAGCGGGTGGGGGTGCGAGACAATTTCTTCGAACTGGGCGGCCACTCGTTGCTGGCGACGCAAATCGCCTCGCGGGTACAAAAGGCCCTGCAACGCAATGTGCCGCTGCGGGCGATGTTCGAGTGCAGCACGGTGCAGGAACTGGCCGAATACATCGATGGGCTGGCGGCGAGTGAAATCACCGAGGAGAAGGTGGATCGGTTGAATGATTTGATGGCGCAATTGGAAGGATTGTAGTTCTGCGGCGTCTATAAGAGGCCTCATCGCGAGCAGGCTCGCTCCCACAATGGATTTGTGATCGACGCAAATCCCCGGTGGGAGCGAGCCTGCTCGCGATGGCGTCATTACTAACACCGCAAAGCCCAAGGTTGACGCCTCGCCCTGTACGGCTCAGCCTCCCAGGCTTTTTCTCCATTCAACACAAGGAGGTCATCAATGCCTTTTGCAACCCTTGATGGGCAATCACTTCACTACCTGGACCAAGGCCAGGGCCCGGTGGTGCTGCTGGGCAGCAGCTACCTGTGGGATCACACCATGTGGGCGCCGCAGATCGAGGCACTGTCCCGGCATTACCGGGTGATCGCCCTGGACCTTTGGGGCCACGGCCAGTCCGGGCGTTTGCCTGAGGGCATGAAATCCCTGGACGATCTGGCCCGCCAGGCACTGGCGTTGATGGATCATCTGGAGGTCGATTGCTTCAGTCTGGTGGGGCTTTCGGTGGGCGGGATGTGGGGCGCACGGCTGGCGCTGATGGCGCCCAAGCGGCTTGAGGCGTTGGTGTTGATGGACACTTACGTGGGGGGCGAACCTGAACCGACTCGCCAGTATTACTTTTCGTTGTTCGACAAGATCGAAGCCAGCGGCAGCATCCCCGAGCCGTTGCTGGACATTGTCGTGCCGATCTTTTTCCGGTCGGGCATCGATCCGCAGTCAGCGCTCTACCAGCAGTTCCGCGCCACGCTGGCTGCACTGCCGGCCGACCGCCTGCGCGACAGTATCGTGCCGTTGGGACGGATCATTTTTGGTCGGGACGACATCCTGCCGCGCCTGCCTGAGCTCGACGCCGGGCGCACGCTGGTGATGTGCGGCGACCAGGACAAACCGCGACCACCGTCCGAGGCGCTGGAAATGGCTGAGCTGATTGGCTGCCCGCATGTGCTGATTCCAGAGGCTGGGCATATCTCCAACCTGGAAAACCCGGAATTCGTCACCCGAGCCTTGCTGGAGTTTCTGCGCAGCTGACCTGACGCCATCGCGAGCAGGCTCGCTCCCACATTTTGATCTGTGCCTGACGCTGAATTTGTCGTCGCCACATATCCCCTGTGGGAGCGAGCCTGCTCGCGATGAGGCCCTCTAGGTCGATCTCACTTCGGCCCGAGAATCTTCACCAGCTTGTCCGGCGACGGTGCGCCTTGCTGCTGTTGCAGTTCGCCCTTGTCATCCAGGTAGAAAATCGCCGGGGTGGCGGACAGTTCCAGTTCTTCCATCAACTGCAGGTTGGCGTCCAGTTTTGCCTGGATGGCCGGCGGTATGTTTTTGAGGGGTTTGAGCGCGCTGCCCTTGCCGGCCTTCTCGTGGGTTTCCAGGGCCTGCTCAGGGTCCTTGGCCGCCAGCAATGCGGCGGATTTTCCTGGGCTGTCTTCACGGATGATGCCCACCATGATGTGGCGTAACTGCACCTTGCCGGCTTTGACCCATGGCCGTGCCTGTTCCCAGAACATGTTGCAGTACGGACAGTTCGGGTCACTGAACAGATAGACGGTGCGCGGCGCGTCCTTGCTGCCGTCGGCGATCCAGTTGCTCGCTTCCATCTTCCCCCAGATGGCCTTGGCCATTGGGGCATAGACCAGCTTTTGCAGCGGCTCGGCGCTCAGGTCCTTGCCGTCGGCGTCGTACAGGTTGCCCAGCAAGACATGCTGGCCATCGGGTGTCAGGTACAGCGCCATCCCACGGTTCTGGTATTGCGCCGCGTAACCGCGCAATCCGTCCGGCGCCTCGAACGTGCCGACGATTTTCGCGCCCTTGGCTTCGATTTTCTTGATGGCCGCGGGCAGTTCTTCGGCGTGCAGCAGCGGTGCCTGCGACAGCGTGGCGGCGACGGCCAGGGTCAGCAAGTGGCGGAGGCGGGGCATGAGGGTTTCCTTGTGGCGGAGTGGGGAGCCGAGGTTGAATCCGGCGTTTCGAAGTTCTCCAGGGCGCGGGCCAGGCTCGCTTCTGACAATTCGCCCAAGTGACTGTCCAGCAGGCGGCCGTCGGCGCTGTAGAACAAGGTGGTTGGCAGTGCCATGGAACCGACGGCTTGACCGAGGCGACCGCTGCCATCAAACAGCACGTTGTCCAGGCTCAAGCCCTGGGTGGCCAGATAAGTGCTGACGCTTTGCATGCTTTCGGCCTGGTTGACGAACAGGAACGTCAGGTCCGGGCGCTGCTGCTGGGCCTCTTCCAGCACGGGCATTTCGCGCCGGCAGGGTGGGCACCAGGTGGCCCAGAGGTTGATCACCAGGGGCCCGCCCTGATAATCGGTGAGTTTCACCGTCTCGCCGTTGGCGTTACGCAGATTGATTTCCGGCAGTCGGGTACCTTGTTCATAGATCGTCAACGACATCGTCGCCACCAGCCAGAACAACAGGCCACTGCCCACGCCGAAACCCAACGGCCGGCGCAAGGCCGGTCGGTGCCGGCCCCACAGCAACGCGCCAATCACCAGCGCGACGATCCCCGGCCAGGCCAGAAAACCGCCGTCGCGCAGGTCGACGATCTGCCACAGGTCATCCTGGTAATGGTTCCAGTAGGCGGCGACGAAGCCGATCCGTGCGGCCAGAAGCCCCAGCAAAAACAGCACGAACAGCACCGATTCCGGGTTTTCGCCACCGCGCTTGGCTACTCGCCAGCCCACCAGGGTCGCCAGTGCCAACGCGCTGATCAGCAATAGATGGTTAAGCGCAATGGCAAAGGTGCCGAGGGTAAACGTCAGCATCAGCGCGCGTTCCGAGTCATGTTCCAGTGCTCCAGGAATTCCTTGGCATTGACTTCCCCGGTGATCCGCTGGCTGCGCCGCTCTTGACCGTCGGCGCCAATCCACAGCAGGCTCGGTGGCCCCGGCACTTGATAGCGGCCCAGCAGTTCGCGACTGGCGGCATTGTCGGCGGTGACGTCCAGACGCACCAGACGTACGTCTTTCAAGGCGTCCAGCACATCGGCGCGGCCGAACACCTGTTTTTCCATGATCTTGCAGGACACGCACCAGTCGGCGTAGTAGTCCAGCAAGACCCATTGGCCCTGGGCCTTGGCCGCATCCAGTTCCCGCTGCAGGGCGGCAGGCTCGCTGACCGTGATAAAGGCATCATGGGCGCTGACGGCCGAGCTTTCCGAGGTGCCTGCATAGACCTCCAGGGGCTGGAAGAAATCATCGCCGCCACCCGCCGCGCCGATCACCAGCAGGCTGCCCCACAGACCGAACAGCAGCGACGCGCTGCCGCATACATAGGCTGTGCGACCGAAACCTTCGGTCTGCCGCCAGGCGCTATAGGCGGCAATCAACAAGAGCGTGCCCCACAGGCCGATCCACAGCGAGCCGTCGATGACCGGGCGGATCATGAGGATCGCGGTGCCCAGGAACAGAAAACCGAACACGCCCTTGAGCACATTCATCCAGGCGCCGGGTTTGGGCAGGAAACGATTGCCCACGGTCACCAATAGCAACAGCGGCAGGCCAATGCCCACGCCCATGGCGAACAGGATCAGCCCGCCGTGCAACGCATTGCCGCTTTGGGCGATGTACAGCAGCGCACCGGCCAGCGGGGCAGTCATGCACGGGCCCACCAACAGGCCGGACAAGGCTCCGAGAATACCGGCGCCCACCAGGCTGCCGCCGCGGCGCTGGCGTCCGGCACTTTCCAGGCGGTCGCGCAGGGCGGCCGGTAACTGCAATTCGAAAAAACCGAACATCGGTAGCGCCAGCACCACGAAGATCGCCGCGAAAGTGCCCAGCAGCCACGGTTGTTGCAGCAGCGCCTGAAGGTTGGCCCCCAGCAGCGCGGCGATTACGCCCATGGCGGCATACACCAGGGCCATGCTGATCACGTAGCTGATGGCCAATGCCAATCCACGCCGAGGGCTGGCGCCGCTGCCCACCACCACCCCGGCCAGGATCGGCAACATGGGCAGCGAGCACGGCGTAAACGCCAGCAACAGGCCCAGGCCAAAGAACACCAGCAGGCTCCAGCCCAAGGCCCGTTGCTGCAGGCCGCTGGCCAAGGCCTGGTCCGGCGCCTCACCATTGGCAACCGCTGGTGCAGTGCCACCCAGGTCCACCACCTGGGTCTGGGGCGGATAACACAAGCCCGCGTCGGCGCAGCCCTGGAAGCCGACCTTGATCTTGCCGGTGGCACCGGCGGGAATCTTTAGTTCCAGCGCCTGGCGATAAACCTGTTGATCGCCGAAAAACTCGTCGCTATGGGCTTCACCCTCCGGCAACTTCGGCTTTTGCGCCTCGGCAAGACCGTCGAATTTGAGTCGCTGCTGATACAGGTAGTAGCCGTCGGCAATCTGCCAGAACAACTGGGTTTCACCGGAGTCCAGGCGTTCGGAGGTGAACACGAAGGCTTTTTCCACCGGCAGGAAATCGGTTTTGGTCTCGAACGGATTGGCGGCCTGGGCCAGGCCCGAGATCAGGAGCAGCCACAGCAAAAACAATCGACGCATGGATAAAGCCTTAGAACGAAGCAAGTGGAATGCACGATGGCGACTGGCGATTAACCGTCGATTAACCCGGCGACGATCGGCAGGTAGCAATGATCGCCCATGTTTGCCGTACTCGTCGCATAATGTCGGCTTAATCGGCCGGCGGCCTAATGTACCTTTTTCCACGGGGCTTACCATGCACGTACTGGTCTGCGAAGACGATGAGTTGATCGCCAGCGGGATCGTCGCCGGGCTCACGGCCCAGGGCCTGACCGTCGAACACGTCGCCACGGCGTCGGCGGCGCGGGCGATGGTCGGCGTGGCCCGGTTCGACGTCATGGTGCTGGACCTGGGGCTGCCCGACGAGGACGGCCTTAAATTGTTGCGCCAATTGCGCCAGCAAGGTCTGGAAATACCGGTGCTGATCCTCACCGCCCGGGACTCGGTGACCGACCGGGTCGACGGCTTGCAGGCCGGTGCCGATGATTATCTGCTCAAACCCTTTGATCTGCGTGAACTCGCGGCGCGCCTGCACACCTTGCTACGGCGCGTGGCGGGGCGCAGCGTCAATCTGATCGAGCACGGTCGCCTGACCTACGACCCCAGCAGCCGGGAAACCACCCTCGGCGGACAGCCGGTGGACCTTTCCCGGCGTGAGCAGTCATTGCTGCAGGCGCTGTTGCACAGTCGCGGTCGGGTCCTGTCCACCGAGCAACTCAAGGACAGCGTCTACGGGTTCAATGACGAACTGGAAAGCAACGCCCTCAACGTCCATATCCATCACCTGCGGCGCAAGCTCGGCAATGGCATTGTCGAGACGGTCCGCGGGCTGGGTTATCGGCTGGGGCCGGCCGACGACGGGGAGTCCTCCAAGTGATGAGCCTGCGATTGCGCCTGAGTCTGACCCTCGGCGCGGCCTTCGCCCTGATCTGGGCCCTGGCGGCGGCGTGGATGCTCAGTGATCTGCGCAACCAGATGATGTTTTCCCTTGACCAGCGACTGGTGGCTTCGGCGCGGATGGTCGCCGGGCTGCTGGAGCAGATGCCGCCATTGCCCAGCAAAGGTGAAGGCACGCACCTGAGGACCGAGCATGTGAGCATTCCGGGGGGCATGGCTTGCCAGGTCAGCTCCTTGCGGGGGGAGATCCTGGCCCGCAGCCATGGCACCCCAGACCAAACCCTGGAAGCCGAGAAGCTGGGCTTTCACGACCAGATGATCGACGGCGCGCCCTGGCGCAGTTTCACCCTGGCCCGAGGGGATTTGCGCATCACCACCGCCGACCGCCAGATCGAACGCGAAGCCTTGAACATGTCGGTGCTGTTGGCGGCCTCGGTACCGGTCGGCGTGGCGCTGCTGGGCTGCCTGTGCCTGTTATGGCTGGGCATCGGCCAGGGCCTGGCACCGCTCAATCGCATGCGCGATGCATTGATGCGACGCAATGCCGACTCCCTGGAGCCTCTGCAGATCCATCCGCTGCCCAGTGAGCTGCGGCCGTTGCTGGAGACCCAGAACCAGCTGTTCCAGCGTATCGGTAAGACCATTGAGCGCGAGCGCCGGCTGACCGGCGATGCCGCCCATGAGTTGCGCAGCCCGTTGACGGCTATCAAGACTCACCTGCAAGTGGCGCGCATGACCGAAGGCGTCGCCCGCGATCAGTCCCTGGCCCGGGCCGAGGAGGGCGCCGACCGCTTGCACCGCACCCTCGAACAGTTGTTGCTGCTGGCCCGGGTCGAGGGCAGCCTGTCGTTCGACGATGGCGTGCAATGCAACGCCGAGCAAGTGGCGCGACTGGCGATCCAGGATGCGACCGGCGGAGCTCCCCAGCGGATCAAGTTGCATTTGGCACCCGGGGTGTCCGACGCGCCGGTGCAAATGCCGGCGGTGCTTTCCATCGCCGCCTTGCGCAATCTGCTGGACAACGCCTTGCGTCATACGCCGGACGGGACCGAGGTGCAATTGAGCCTGGAAATGATTGGCCAGCGTGTACGCTTCCAGGTTCGCGATCATGGTCCCGGCATTGACGCCGACGATATCCAGTACCTGACCCAGCGCTTCTGGCGCAATGGCCAGAGCACCGGCTGCGGACTGGGGTTGGCGATTGTCCAGGCCATCGTCCAGCGTTGTGGTTGCGGTCTGCATTTCGACAGCCGTCCGGACGGATTGCGGGTTGAATTGACGATGCCTGTACAGGTGGGTTAACCCAGGTCTACCGGGGAGCTGCATACATCCGTTGTAACGACCTGCCATTGGCGCACCCACCTCATCCGGGGCTATGTTTTTCTCAGCTCGACTCAAGGACTGAGGAACACCGCGCCATGGAACCACTCATTGAAATAAGCACCGCCACCCCCAGCGATGCCGGCATCATCAGCCGGATCGCCGAACGCTCCATCCGCCTCGGATGTGCCGCCGAACACCGTAACGACCCGCGCATCGTGGCAGCCTGGATACGCCACAACACCCTCGCTCACCTACAACCCTTACTGCTCGACCCAAGGTTGCGCCTGACCCTGGCGCGTTTGCAGGGGCGGCTGGTGGGCACCGCCATGGCCTCGGTTTCAGGCCGGATCGCGTTCTGCTATGTGCAACCGGAATGGTTTCGCCGCGGTGCCGGGCGAGCGCTGGTACGGGATATCGAGGGGTGGTTGCGCGGTCGCGGGGTCGTCCAGGTGACACTCAACAGCACACGCAGCAGCCATGGGTTCTATCGACATCTGGGGTTCAGGCAAAGCGCCGAGGCGTTCGCCATCGGCGGTGTCACCGCCATTGCCATGCACAAGCCACTGGTCGAGCCTGCGGGGGAAAGTTCGATTCCAGAGTAAATCCTTGCCGCGCCGGTGCGTTTCCACAACAGGAAACCTGCACGTGCGCCCCGACCGGATGCGCACCTGCCCGGTGTGCCATTTGGGTCACTACTACAGTGTATTGCGGGGTCGAGAGATGTCAGTCGCCAATAGTCTTATCGAAGCACAGCCGGCGCGGGTCAGTTGCGCGCCGACCGAGACGCTCTACCAATTCAACGAGTCGCCGCTGCTGGCCCGCCAGAGCCGGCAGGAGTCCAACGCCCGCAGCTATCCACGGCGCATTCCCTTGGCCCTCAAGCGCGCCAGGGGTTTGTATGTCGAGGACGTCGAGGGTCGCACTTTCATCGACTGCCTGGCCGGGGCCGGCACCCTGGCCCTGGGGCATAACCATCCGGTGGTGATCGAGGCGATCCAGCAGGTGCTGAGCGATGAGTTGCCTTTGCATACCCTGGACCTGACCACGCCGGTCAAGGATCGCTTCGTTCAGGACCTGTTCGGCCTGTTGCCGGCGGACCTTGCCGCCGAGGCGAAGATCCAGTTCTGCGGCCCCACCGGCACTGATGCGGTGGAAGCTGCTCTCAAACTGGTGCGCACGGCCACCGGGCGCAGCACCGTGTTGTCGTTTCAGGGCGGTTATCACGGCATGAGCCAGGGGGCGCTGAGCCTGATGGGCAGCCTGGGACCGAAGAAACCCTTGGGCGCCTTGCTCGGTAACGGTGTGCAATTCATGCCTTACCCCTACGATTACCGCTGTCCGTTCGGTTTGGGCGGTGCCTCGGGGGTGAAGGCCAATCTGCATTATCTGGAAAACCTGCTGACCGACCCCGAGGCCGGCGTGCAATTGCCGGCGGCGGTGATCGTCGAGGTGGTGCAGGGCGAGGGCGGGGTCATACCGGCCGATCTGGATTGGTTGCGCGGGTTGCGGCGCATCACCGAGCAGGCGGGCGTGGCGTTGATTGTCGACGAGATCCAGAGTGGTTTTGGCCGCACCGGTAAAATGTTCGCGTTCGAACACGCCGGCATCATTCCAGACGTGGTGGTGCTGTCCAAGGCCATCGGCGGCAGTCTGCCGCTGGCGGTGGTGGTTTATCGCGATTGGCTCGACACCTGGCTGCCGGGAGCCCATGCCGGGACCTTCCGTGGCAATCAAATGGCCATGGCTGCCGGTTCCGCGGTGATGCGTTATCTGGTGGAACACAACCTGCCGGCCCACGCCAGCGCCATGGGCGATCGCTTGAGCGAACACCTGCACGTCCTGCAGCGGGATTTTGCGCAACTGGGCGATATCCGTGGACGCGGGCTGATGCTTGGCGTCGAACTGGTTGACCCGGCCGGAATGCCGGATGCCTTGGGCCACCCGCCGGTAGATGCGCGCTTGGCGCCACGGTTGCAACGTGAATGCCTCAAACGCGGGTTGATCCTGGAGTTGGGTGGCCGGCAGGGCGGCGTGGTGCGTTTCCTGCCGCCGCTGACCATCACAGCGACGGAGATCGACCGGGTTGCCGAGATTTTCGGACGCGCCTTGAAGGCTGCCGTTGCCCAAGCCTAATTTTCACCCGGCTCCAAACGTTCCTTTCATACCCTGGCTGCGCATGCGCCGCAGTGAACCTCGAGCAAAGATGGAGAGACACCCATGACTTCAGTATTCGACCGCGAGGACATCGTCTTTCAGGTCGTGGTCAACCACGAAGAACAGTATTCGATCTGGCCTGAGTACAAAGCCATCCCCGAAGGTTGGCGTGCGGTTGGCAAAAGCGGCTTCAAAAAGGACTGCCTGGCCTACATCGAAGAAGTCTGGACCGACATGCGTCCCTTGAGCCTGCGCAAGAAGATGGAAGAGCAGGTGGCTGTGGTTCACTGACTGCAGAGCATGTAAGATCGCCTCAACCTCTGTGGGAGCGAGCCTGCTCGCGATAGCGGTGGATCAGCGACATTAATGTTGGCTGGCACTCCGCTATCGCGAGCAGGCTCGCTCCCACAGGGTTTTGTGTTGTTGCGGGTTACTTGAACCGCCGCTCCACCCCTTTCTCCACCAGGATCTTCGCCGAAATCTCCTCCACGGAAAAATGCGTGGAGTTGATGTGGGGAATGTTCTCCCGCCGGAACAGGTTTTCCACCTCGCGCACTTCGAATTCGCACTGGGCGTAGCTCGAATAGCGGCTGTTGGGCTTGCGCTCGTTGCGGATCGCGGTGAGGCGATCCGGATCGATGGTCAGGCCGAACAGCTTGTGCTGGTGGGCGCGCAGGGCGCTGGGCAGTTGCAGGCGCTCCATGTCGTCCTCGGTCAGCGGATAGTTGGCCGCGCGGATACCAAATTGCATCGCCATGTACAGGCACGTCGGCGTCTTACCACAGCGCGACACACCCACTAGGATCAAATCGGCCTTGTCGTAATAATGCGTACGGGCGCCGTCATCGTTGTCCAGGGCGAAGTTGACCGCCTCGATGCGCTCCATGTAGTTGGAGTTATGACCAATGGAATGGGACTTGCCGACCGAGTAGGACGAATGCTCGCTCAGCTCCTGCTCCAAAGGCGCCAGGAAGGTGGAAAAAATGTCGATCATGAAACCATTGGACATTGCGAGAATCTCACGGATGTCCTGATTGACGATGGTATCGAAGATAATCGGGCGAAAACCGTCGGTTTCGGCGGCTTTATTGATTTGCTGTACCATGGCCCGCGCTTTGTCGACGTTGTCGATGTACGGACGTATGAACTTGGCGAAGGTAATGTTTTCGAATTGCGCCAACAGGCTTTGGCCCAGTGTTTCGGCCGTGATGCCGGTGCCGTCGGAGATAAAGAAAGCAGATCGTTTCATTTGCGCCTTGGGCCCTAGTGAGCTAGTGACGATTCTTGGATATGATAGGCGCGATTTGCCGGCCGCCAGTGGCCCGCATTCTCACTTATTTTCCAGGTCCAGGCCATATCGCCGGTATTCGCTCCCCTGGAGCCACCGGTGCCTTGAGCTTTTCCAACACAGTTAGTGGAGAGATCACCTTGGTAGAGTACGTAGTTTCCCTCGATAAGCTCGGCGTCCATGATGTAGAGCATGTGGGGGGCAAGAACGCATCCCTGGGCGAGATGATCAGTAACCTCGCCGGTGCCGGCGTATCGGTGCCAGGTGGCTTCGCCACGACGGCTCAGGCTTATCGTGACTTTCTGGAACTGAGCGGCCTGAACAAACAGATCCACGACGCGCTCGATGCCCTGGACGTCGATGACGTCAACGCCTTGGCCAAGACCGGCGCCCAGATCCGCCAATGGATCATGGAAGCCGAGTTTCCCGAGAAGCTGAACGCCGAAATTCGCACCGCCTTCGCCAAACTGTCCGAAGGCAATCCCGACATTGCCGTCGCCGTGCGCTCCTCGGCCACCGCCGAAGACCTGCCGGATGCCTCCTTCGCCGGCCAGCAGGAAACCTTCCTGAATATCCGTGGCGTGGAAAACGTCATCCGTGCCGCCAAGGAAGTCTTCGCTTCCCTTTTCAATGACCGTGCCATTTCCTACCGTGTGCATCAGGGCTTCGACCACAAACTGGTCGCCCTGTCTGCCGGTGTTCAGCGCATGGTCCGCTCCGAAACCGGCACCGCCGGGGTAATGTTCACCCTCGACACCGAGTCGGGTTTCCGTGACGTGGTGTTCATCACTGGCGCCTACGGCCTGGGTGAAACCGTCGTACAAGGCGCGGTGAACCCGGATGAGTTCTATGTCCATAAAGGCACACTGGAAGCCGGTCGTCCGGCCATCCTGCGCCGTAACCTGGGCAGCAAGGCCATCAAAATGGTCTACGGCGACGAAGCCAAGGCCGGTCGTTCGGTCAAGACCGTCGACGTGGACAAGGCCGAGCGCGCGCGCTTCTGCCTGAGCGACGCCGAAGTCAGCGAGCTGGCCAAGCAGGCGATGATCATCGAGAAGCACTACAAGTGCCCGATGGACATCGAATGGGCCAAGGACGGTGACGACGGCAAGCTGTATATCGTGCAGGCCCGTCCGGAAACCGTGAAGAGCCGTACCCAGGCCAATGTCATGGAGCGCTATCTGCTCAAGGAAACCGGCACCGTGCTGGTGGAAGGCCGTGCCATCGGCCAGCGCATCGGCGCCGGCAAGGTGCGGATCATCAAGGACGTCTCGGAGATGGATAAGGTCCAGGCCGGTGATGTGCTGGTTTCCGACATGACCGACCCGGATTGGGAACCGGTGATGAAGCGCGCCAGCGCCATCGTCACCAACCGCGGCGGACGTACCTGCCACGCGGCGATCATCGCCCGTGAACTGGGCATTCCGGCTGTGGTCGGTTGCGGCAACGCCACTCAGTTGCTCAAGGACGGCCAGGGCGTCACCGTGTCCTGCGCCGAAGGCGATACCGGCTATATCTTCGAAGGCGAACTGGGCTTCGACATCAAGAAGAACTCCGTGGACGCCATGCCGGACCTGCCGTTCAAGATCATGATGAACGTCGGCAACCCGGATCGCGCCTTCGACTTCGCGCAACTGCCGAACGCGGGTGTGGGCTTGGCCCGCCTGGAATTCATCATCAACCGCATGATTGGCGTGCACCCCAAGGCGTTGCTGAACTACGACGGCTTGCCGCCGGAGATCAAGGACAGCGTCGACAAGCGCATTGCCGGTTACAACGATCCGGTCGGTTTCTACGTCGAGAAACTGGTGGAGGGCATCAGCACCCTGGCGGCTGCGTTCTGGCCGAAAAAGGTCATCGTGCGCCTGTCGGACTTCAAGTCCAACGAATACGCCAACCTGATTGGCGGCAAGCTCTACGAGCCGGAAGAAGAAAACCCGATGCTGGGCTTCCGAGGCGCTTCGCGTTACATCAGCGAATCGTTCCGTGACTGCTTCGAACTCGAGTGCCGCGCCCTCAAGCGTGTGCGCAACGAGATGGGCCTGACCAACGTCGAGATCATGGTGCCGTTCGTGCGCACCCTGGGCGAAGCGAGCCAGGTTGTCGACCTGTTGGCGGAAAACGGCCTGGCCCGTGGTGACAACGGCCTGCGCGTGATCATGATGTGCGAGCTGCCGTCCAACGCGATCCTCGCTGAAGAATTCCTTGAATTCTTCGACGGTTTCTCCATCGGCTCCAACGACCTGACCCAGCTGACCCTGGGCCTGGACCGTGACTCCGGCATCATCGCGCACCTGTTCGACGAGCGGAACCCGGCGGTCAAGAAGCTGCTGGCCAATGCCATTGCCGCCTGCAACAAGGCCGGCAAGTACATCGGCATCTGCGGTCAGGGCCCTTCGGACCACCCGGACCTGGCTAAGTGGCTGATGGAGCAGGGCATCGAAAGCGTTTCGTTGAACCCCGACTCCGTACTGGAGACCTGGTTCTTCCTGGCTGAAGGTCAGGCTGCGGTCTGATCGAGTGAAGGGGCCTCACCGGCTGATGTCAGTCGGTGAGCGCAGCCCTTGTGGGAGCGAGCCTGCTCGCGATGGCGGAGTGTCAGTCAACGTTGATTTGCTGATCCACCGCCATCGCGAGCAGGCTCGCTCCCACAGGTTGCGCGGCAGCCCCTTTTGATTGAAGTAGGGCGGGCTCCAGGCGGATGCCGCCCTTTTTTGTGCAAGAGCATTATGCAAAGCAGCAGCAACCTTTTTCCTGTCGCCCTGATCAGCGCCGAGCGGCGTGGTGATCTGAGCGAAGACGTCTATCGTCTGAAGCCCGGCAACAGCCCGGACTACAGCGTTGAACTGGCCGTCACCCGACTGGGCATGGCCGACGGCAGCGAGGTTCGCGGCGTTCCCGTGATCCTGCTGCACGGCAGTTTTTCCAACCGGCGCTTCTGGTATTCGCCCAAGGGCCTGGGGTTGGGGGCCTATCTTGCGCGGCTGGGCTTTGACGTGTGGATTCCCGAAATGCGCGGCCATGGGCTGTCCCAGCGCAATCACGACTACCGCAAGAACCGCGTGGCCGATTACGCTCGTTACGACCTGCCGGCCATCGGCGCCTTTGTGCGTGAGCAGAGCGGGCAGGTGCCGCACTGGATCGGCCATTCTTTGGGCGGCATCACCCTGGCGGCGGCCTTGGGCGGTCACTATCTGGGCGAGCCGGCGGTGGCTTCGGCGGCGTTTTTTGGCACCCAGGTCAGCCGCACCTATTGGCCGCTGAAGATCCCGCCGGTGGAATGGAGCGGACGTTTCATTCTCAAGCGTTTTGCCCAGTTGTCCGGTTCGCGGCTCAAGCGCGGCCCGGAGGACGAGCCCATCGGCCTGGCGCTGGAGAGCATGCGCTGGTATGGCCTGTTCGGGCGTTTTGGTGATGCGCAGAAGAACTGGTGGGCGGGGCTGGCCGATGTGCAGGTGCCGATACTGGCGGTGAGCGCGGCCGGCGACCAGCAGGATCCGACCTGGGCTTGCCGCAAACTCTTCGAGCAGGTCGGCTCTGCGCACAAGCAGTTTGTCTGCCTGGGCCGGGAGCAGGGCTTTACCGACGATTTCGGCCATGTCGAGATGCTGGTCAGCAAAGCGGCCCATGCTGAGGTCTGGCCGCTGGTGGCGCGTTGGCTGGCAGATCAGCATGCACCGCTACTGGCGGATCCATCCAGGCTGGCCGAAGCGGTTTGAAGCGAAGGCTCTGACAAGGGCATTTCGCTCTTGTCGGCTTGCGGCTAAGATATGACGCGATACGCGGTTCCGGTCACAAACGGTTGCTCACTCAGCCTGACGTTCCAGCCTTTACAGGAGTTGTTCAATGAACCATTACCTCACGCCCGACCTGTGCGACGCCTACCCGGAGTTGGTGCAAGTGTTGGAGCCGATGTTCAGCAATTTCGGTGGCCGCGATTCCTTCGGCGGCGAAATCGTGACCATCAAGTGCTTCGAGGACAACTCCCTGGTCAAGGAGCAGGTGGAACTCAAGGGCAACGGCAAAGTGTTGGTGGTCGATGGCGGCGGCTCACTGCGCCGGGCATTGCTGGGTGACATGCTGGCCGAAAAAGCCGCGAAAAACGGCTGGGAAGGGCTGGTGATTTACGGTTGCATCCGCGACGTCGACGTCATTGCCCAGACAGACCTTGGTGTCCAGGCCCTGGCCAGCCATCCGATGAAAACCGACAAGCGTGGCATCGGCGATCTCAATGTCGCGGTGACCTTTGCCGGCGTGACGTTTCGTCCAGGCGAGTATGTCTATGCGGACAACAACGGCGTGATTGTGTCGCCCAGCCCGCTGAAAATGCCTGAATGAAGCGTCAAAGCCATAAGGGATGAGGATGTTCGAGGAAGAAAACGCGCAATGGGGGCTGGTGCATGCCCTGGTGCTGGACGGTAATGGTGGCGCGCGTTCGATAGCCCGGACAGAACTCGACGATTTGCAGTTACAGGCCCACGAAAGCTTGTGGCTGCACTGGGATCGCAGTCATCCGCAAACCCACACCTGGCTGCGCAAGTCCAGTGGCCTGAGCGAATTCAACTGCGACCTGCTGCTGGAGGAGAACACCCGGCCGCGCCTGTTGCCGCTGCCCAACGCCGAACTGCTGCTGTTTCTGCGCGGCGTCAACCTCAATCCGGGCGCAGAACCGGAGGACATGGTGTCGGTGCGGATCTTCGCGTCCCCCCAGCGAGTGATCTCCCTGCGCCTGCGTCCGTTGCGCGCCACCGATGAACTGTTGACGCAACTGGCCGAGGGCGAGGGGCCAAGGACTGCGTCGGAACTCATCCTTTATATGGCGCAGTACCTGACCAACAAGGTGCAGGATCTGGTCACCCAGCTCTCGGAAATCGTCGATAGCGAAGAAGAAAAGATTGATACCGACGAACGGTATACCCCCGAGCATGATGCCATTTTGCACATTCGCAGAAGGGCGGCCGGGCTGAAGCGGTTCCTGGCCCCCCAGCGGGATATTTTCGGCCAGATGACACGGCTCAAACTGCCGTGGTTTGTCGAGGATGATGGCGATTACTGGAATGAATTGAACAACAGCCTGACCCGCTACCTCGAAGAGCTGGAATTGACCCGAGAGCGCGTGGGGCTTGTGCTGGAGGCCGAGGACCGGCGTCTGTCGGTGCGTATGAATCGCACCATGTACCGCTTCGGCATCATCACCGGGATTTTTCTGCCGATGAGTTTTCTCACCGGTCTTTTGGGCATCAACGTCGGCGGTATTCCGTTCTCCGAAAGCCCTTATGGCTTCCTGGTTGCATGCCTGTTGATGGTCGGCGTGGCCCTCGGTCAGTGGTGGCTGTTCCGCCGTTTGCGCTGGGTTTGACGGGGCGCCATGTGACCTGCCGAAATTTGATCGCGTCTTTCACAGACATCACGAGAGGTGCGTATGCACGATCCGTTTGAACAGTCTTTGCGCGACATGCTCAAGGCTTCGCCGTCCAGCCGGGACGACGATGCATGCCTGGGACGTGTACTGAAAACCGCCAACCGCCAGGTTGGCGCCGGCGATCTGTTCAGCCTGCTGGGCCGCTGGTTGCCCGCGCTGATGATCGCCCTGAATAACGGGTCGGCCCACGTTTCGCCGGTTTCCCGTCGTAAACCTGTTACTCGCACCGCTGATAAGGCTGATTGAATATGGAACTTGATCTCTGGACCCAGAGCCTCGTCACGGCAATGACCGCGTTGTGGACCAAGGTGGCTAATTTCATCCCCAACCTCTTCGGCGCCCTGGTGGTGCTGTTGTTGGGGTTCGTGGTGGCCAAGCTGCTGGACACCCTGCTTTCAAAACTGCTCGCCAAATTGGGGCTCGACCGCCTGATGGGCGGCACCGGCCTGACCAAGCTGCTGTCGCGCGGTGGCATTCAGGTTCCGATCTCGACCTTGGTCGGCAAGATCGTCTACTGGTTCGTTCTGCTGATTTTCCTGGTTTCTGCCGCTGAATCCCTGGGCCTTGAGCGAGTTTCAGCTACGCTCGATATGCTTGCGCTGTATTTGCCGAAGGTTTTCGGTGCCGCGCTGGTATTGCTGGTGGGCGTTCTGCTGGCGCAATTGGCCAACGGGCTGGTGCGCGGCGCGGCCGAAGGTGTCGGGCTTGACTACGCCCAGGGCTTGGGGCGAATTGCCCAGGGCCTGGTGATCATCATCAGTATTTCGGTCGCGATCAGCCAGTTGGAGGTCAAGACTGACCTGCTCAACCATGTGATCGTCATCGTATTGATTACCGTTGGTCTGGCGGTTGCGCTGGCAATGGGGTTGGGAAGCCGGGAAATCGCCGGCCAGATTCTTGCGGGAATCTATGTGCGTGAATTGTATGAGGTTGGGCAACAAGTGCGTGTTGGCGAGGTCGAAGGCCAGATCGAAGAGATCGGCACGGTGAAGACCACATTGCTGACCGAGGAGGGTGAATTGGTATCGCTCTCCAATCGGATCCTACTGGAACAGCATGTGAGTAGCCGCTAACCCGGCAAACCCTGCTAATGTATGCCGCCGCAAAATGCCCGTTAACGCAGGCTGCGGCGCACATTGACCTAGACTGTCGGCCCGACTTGTTTTGAACAAACCCCAATCGCTATCCACGCGCTACGACCCCCGTGATCTCTCCGATGAGGAGTTGGTCGCGCGCGCGCATACGGAACTTTTCCACGTAACGCGTGCTTACGAAGAATTGATGCGCCGTTACCAGAGAACATTATTTAACGTTTGTGCGCGTTATCTGGGGAACGATCGTGATGCTGACGATGTCTGTCAGGAGGTGATGTTGAAGGTGCTGTATGGCCTGAAGAACTTCGAGGGGAAATCGAAGTTCAAGACATGGCTCTATAGCATCACGTACAACGAATGCATCACGCAGTACCGCAAGGAACGGCGAAAGCGTCGCTTGATGGATGCTTTGAGCCTGGATCCTCTGGAGGAAGCGTCTGAAGAAAAGGCGCCCAAACCAGAGGAAAAGGGTGGGCTGGATCGCTGGCTTGTCCATGTGAACCCGATCGACCGGGAAATTCTGGTGCTACGATTTGTCGCAGAGCTGGAATTCCAAGAGATCGCAGACATAATGCACATGGGGTTGAGCGCGACAAAAATGCGTTACAAGCGCGCTCTTGATAAATTGCGTGAGAAATTTGCGGGTATTGCTGAAACTTAGTTCGGCGCAAATATCTCTTACGTGTAGGCAAGTTCTGATAGACTTGTCGCCGAGTTGTCCCCCGGTTTGCGGGACTGCTTTACAATCACCAGATGGGGATTTAACGGATGAAACTGAAAAACACCTTGGGCTTTGCCATTGGTTCTTTGATTGCTGCCACTTCGTTCGGCGCTCTGGCACAAGGCCAAGGCGCAGTTGAAATCGAAGGCTTCGCCAAGAAAGAAATGTTCGACAGCGCTCGCGACTTCAAGAACAACGGCAACCTGTTCGGCGGCTCGATTGGTTACTTCCTGACCGACGACGTAGAACTGCGTCTGGCCTACGACGAAGTGCACAACGCACGTGCCGAAGACGGTCGTAACATCAAGGGCTCCAACACCGCTCTGGACGCTCTGTACCACTTCAACAACCCAGGCGACATGCTGCGTCCTTACGTATCGGCTGGTTTCTCCGATCAGAGCATCGGTCAGAACGGCCGTAGCGGTCGCAACGGCTCCACCTTCGCCAACGTTGGCGGCGGTGCCAAGCTGTACTTCACTGACAACTTCTACGCCCGTGCCGGCGTTGAAGCTCAGTACAACATCGACCAGGGCGACACCGAGTGGGCTCCAAGCGTCGGTATCGGTGTGAACTTCGGTGGCGGCTCCAAGCCTGCTGCTGCTCCAGTTCCAGCTCCGGCTGAAGTCTGCTCCGACAGCGACAACGATGGCGTGTGCGACAACGTCGACAAGTGCCCTGACACCCCAGCCAACGTAACCGTTGACGCTGATGGCTGCCCAGCTGTTGCTGAAGTCGTACGTGTTGAGCTGGACGTCAAGTTCGACTTCGACAAGTCGGTCGTTAAAGAAAACAGCTACGGCGACATCAAGAACCTGGCTGATTTCATGAAGCAGTACCCATCCACCACCACTACTGTTGAAGGTCACACTGACTCCGTCGGTCCTGACGCTTACAACCAGGCTCTGTCCGAGCGTCGTGCAAACGCCGTTAAGCAAGTCCTGACCAACCAGTACGGTGTTGAATCGTCCCGCGTTCAGTCTGTTGGCTACGGCGAATCCCGCCCAGTTGCCGACAACGCTACTGACGCTGGCCGTGCTGTTAACCGTCGCGTAGAAGCGCAGGTTGAAGCCGAAGCTAAGTAATTAGCCCACAGCTTTGGAAAAGCCCGGCTTAGGCCGGGCTTTTCTTTGCCTGCGATTTATGAAAATCAGGGGCGGGGCTGGAGAAACACAAAAAACTGTGGGAGCGAGCCTGCTCGCGATGGCGGTGTGTCAGTCAGCATCAATGTTGCTGATCCACCGCCATCGCGAGCAGGCTCGCTCCCACAGGTTTGCTGGTGTCTGTGCTATAGCGCCGAAGCCTGGACCCAGGCCGGTTGCGCGCCTGCCAGCTCAGCAGCTCTGGCCACCTCGCCAATCACCAGGATCGCCGGGCTCTTGAGTTGAAATGCGCCTGCATCGGCCTCCATCGAGGTCAGGTCACTGCGACAGTCGCGCTGATGGGGCAGAGAGGCATTTTCAATCATCGCCACCGGCGTGTCCGCCGCCAGGCCTCCGGCCAGCAGTTGCTCGCGGATCTCGCTCAGTTTCGCCACCCCCATGTACACCACCAAGGTGGTCCCGCTTTGTGCCAAGGCTTGCCAGTTCAGGCTGCTACCGTCCTGGGTGTGGGCGGTGACCAGCGTTACGCCCCGGGCAATCCCACGCAGCGTCAGCGGAATATCACATTGCGTCGCACCCGCGAGGCCGGCCGTAATGCCATTGACCAGTTCCACTTCGACGCCATGCTCGCGCAGCCACTGCGCCTCTTCGCCGCCCCGGCCGAAGATGCACGGGTCGCCGCCCTTGAGGCGTACCACGCATTTGCCCTGACGGGCATAACGCAGCATCAGCCGATGGATAAAAGCCTGTGGCGTGGAACGGCATCCGCCGCGCTTGCCGACGGCGATGATCCGCGCGCCAGGGCAGTGCTCCAGCACTGCATCGTTGACCAGATCGTCGATCAACACCACGTCGGCTTCGCCCAAGGCGCGCACGGCTTTGAGGGTCAGCAATTCAGGGTCGCCAGGACCTGCACCCACCAGCCAGACTTTTGCGTTCATAGTGTTTTCCTCACGAGACAGCGGCCACCGGTTGCGCGGTGGCAACCAGCAGGCGTTTGATTTCCGGTACACAGGAGCCGCATTGCGTGCCGCAGCCCAGTTCCTGTTTCAGCCCCTGCAAGTCCAGGCCACGTTCAATGCCGGCGCAGATCGCACGCTGGCTGACGTTCATGCAGTTGCACAGTGTTTTGCTGCCGCCAACGGCGGCGCCGGCATTGCCTGGTGGGGCGCTCAAAGGCGCCAGCAGCCAGCGCCGCAACTGCTCATCGGCGCGGCCTTCCAGCCAGAGGTTTTGCAGCCAGTGGCGGGCCAGGGTTTCGCCGGCCAGGCGAATGGCGGTGATGCGACCGTTCTCGATTCGCACCCGTTTACCGATGGAACGACGCGGGTCGTCATAGGCCAGTACCGGCCCTTCGATCAGCCCCAATTGCTCGTCGATCGCCTGCAGCAACTGCGGTTCGGGGGCGACGGCGCTGGCCGCGCGAATCAGCAACGCGGGACGTTCGCGCCCAGTCAGGCTCAGGCTGACGTAGGCAAACGCCTCACACAGTGGTCGCAAAGTCTCCAAGTGCTGTTGAACATCGCCTTCGACCAGGGCGAAAAGCTGCCAGGGCAGGTTCACCGGTTCCAGGCGCACGCCGCTGTGTTTGAGTTCCGGCTGTTTTGACAGGGGGTCGAAGGCCGGTTGAGTCAGGGTATTGACCCCACCCTTGAGAAAGCGATCGCCCCAGTGCATAGGCAGAAACGCCTGCCCGGGGCGCACGCTGTCGTCGCTGTCCACCGCCACGATCACGGCGCCACGACGGCTCTTGAGGCTGACCAGGTCACCGGCTTGCAGGCGATGGCGAAGCAGTTCGTCAGGGTGCAGGCTGAGCACGGCTTCGTTCACATGACCGAACAATTGCGCGGCGGTGCCGGTGCGGCTCATGCCATGCCATTGGTCCCGCAGGCGACCCGTGTTGAGGGTCAATGGGTAGCGGGCGTCGCGCAACTCTTTGGCGGCGCGATACGGTTCTGCGACAAACCGCGCGCGGCCATTGTCGGTAGGAAAAATCCCGTCCAGATACAGGCGCGGTGTTCCGCTGCTGGCGCCTTGCGGGAAGGGCCATTGCTGAGGACCGAGTTGATCGATCAGGGCATGGCTGATACCGGACAAGTCCAGGTCGCGGCCACGGGTCAGTTGCTTGTATTCATCGAACAACTGGGCCGGGGTTTCAAAGGCGAACAGGCTGGGTTGACCCGGGCGCAGGCGTTTCTCCAGGCGTTGGGCGAAATCCACGGTAATTGCCCAGTCCGGCCGTGCCTCACCCGGTGCGGCAATCGCCCGGCGGACGTGGGAAATACGCCGTTCGGAGTTGGTCACCGACCCTTCTTTCTCGCCCCAACTGGCCGCTGGCAGCAGCAGGTCGGCAAACGCGGCGGTTTCGGTGGTCCGGAAGGCCTCTTGCAGCACCACGAATGGACAGGCTTGCAGGGCTTCCCGGACCGCCGTCTGGTCAGGCATCGACTGCGCGGGGTTGGTGCAGGCAATCCACAGTGCCTTGATCTTGCCACTGCGAACCTGTTCGAACAGTTCGATGGCGCTCAAACCCGTGGTCGCGGGCAATTGTTCAACACCCCAGTAGCGGGCGACTTCGGCGCGATGTTCGGCGTTGGCGGCGTCGCGATGACCCGGCAGCAGGTTCGACAAGCTACCGGTTTCCCGACCGCCCATGGCATTGGGCTGACCGGTCAGCGAGAAGGGCCCGGCGCCCGGCCGGCCGATTTGGCCGGTGGCCAGGTGCAGGTTGATCAACGCGCTGTTCTTCGCACTGCCGGCGGTGGACTGATTCAAGCCCATGCACCACAACGACAGGAAGCTGGGCGACGTGCCGACCCATTCGGCGCACTGGTGCAGTTGCTCGACGCTGATGCCGCAGATCTGGGCGACCATGGCCGGGGTGTAGTCGCGCACCAGGTTCTTGAGGTCCGCCAGGCCTTCGGTGTGGGCCTTGATGAAGCCGCGGTCGACCCAGTCTTCCCACAACAACAGGTGCAAAATCCCATGGAACAAGGCGACATCGGTGCCCGGCAGGATCGCCAGATGCAGGTCGGCAAGGTCGCAGGTGTCGGTACGCCGTGGGTCGATGACGATGATTTTCATCTGTGGTCGGCGGGACTTGGCGTCCTCGAGGCGGCGAAACAGGATCGGATGGGCGTAGGCCATGTTACTGCCGACAATCATCACACAGTCGCTCAGCTCCAGGTCTTCATAGCTGCAGGGCGGGGCGTCGGCACCGAGGCTGCGCTTGTAACCCACCACCGCCGAGGACATGCACAGCCGGGAATTGCTGTCGATGTTGTTGGTGCCCACCAGTGCCCGGGCGAGTTTGTTGAAGGCGTAGTAGTCCTCGGTCAGCAGTTGCCCGGAGATGTAGAACGCCACGCTGTCGGGGCCGTGTTCGGCGATGGTATCGGCGAAGATGCTGGCCGCGTGATCCAGCGCGCTGTCCCAATCGGTGCGGGCGCGGGACAGGCCCTTGCCCAGGCGCAGTTCGGGATATAAGGCGCGCGCGGCGAGGTCGCCGGTCAGGTGCAGGGTCGAACCTTTGCTGCACAGTTTGCCGAAGTTGGCCGGGTGGGCGGGATCGCCACTGACGCCGAGGATACGCTCGTCGTCATGTTCGATCAGCACGCCGCAACCGACCCCGCAATAACAGCAGGTCGAGGCGGTGGTTTGACGGCTCATCAGCTTGCTTCCCGCAATGCCAGCATCACCCGGCCGTTTTCGACCCGCGCCGCATGATGATGAGCGCAACCCACATCCGGGGCCTGGGCCTGGCCGGTTTCCAGGTCGATCTGCCAGTTGTGCAGCGGGCAGGCCACGCGCTTGCCATAGATCAACCCCTGGGACAGCGGGCCACCCTTGTGCGGGCAGCGGTCATCGAGTGCGAAAACCTCATCGTCGCTGGTACGAAAAATCGCGATATCGCCTTTCGGGCCATTGATGATGCGCGAGCCCAGGGCGTTGATCTCTTCCAGTGCGCAGATATCCAGCCAGTTCATGCCGGTACCTCCAGGTTTTTCACGGTGATGACTTCAAACTCTTTCTTCAGCTGGGGCTGTTCCAGGCGTTCTTTCCATGGGTCCTGTTCCAACGACAGGGAGAACTTCAGGCGGTCATGCAAGGCTTTGCGTCGTTGCGGATCTTCAAGTACCGCTTTCTTGATGTGCTCCATGCCGACCCGTTGCATGTAGTGCACGGTGCGTTCGAGGTAGAAGGCTTCTTCGCGGTACAACTGCAGGAATGCGCCGTTGTATTCGCGCACTTCTTCGGCGGTCTTGAGTTTGACGAAGAATTCGGCGACCTCAGTCTTGATCCCGCCGTTACCGCCGATGTACATCTCCCAGCCGGAATCGACGCCGATAATGCCGACATCTTTGATGCCCGCTTCCGAGCAGTTGCGGGGGCAACCGGAAACGGCCAGCTTCACTTTGTGGGGCGACCACATGTTGAAGAGGTCGTGCTCCAGCTCGATTCCCAATTGGGTGGAGTTCTGCGTGCCAAAGCGGCAGAACTCGCTGCCTACGCAGGTTTTTACGGTGCGGATGGATTTGCCATAAGCGTGGCCGGACGGCATGTCCAGATCTTTCCAGACTCCGGGCAGGTCCTGCTTTTTGATCCCTAGCAAGTCGATACGCTGGCCGCCGGTGACCTTGACCATCGGCACGTTGTATTTGTCGGCCACATCGGCAATGCGCCGCAACTCAGACGGATTGGTCACGCCACCCCACATCCGCGGGACGACGGAGTAAGTGCCATCTTTCTGGATGTTGGCGTGGGCACGCTCGTTGATCAGGCGCGACTGCGGATCGTCGTGCGCTTCGCCGGGCCAGGTGGAAATCAGGTAGTAGTTGAGCGCCGGGCGGCAGGTGGCGCAGCCGTTCGGGGTGCGCCAGTTCAGGTAGCTCATGGTTGCGGCGATGGTCAGCAGATGCTGGTCGCGGATCGCCTGGCGAATCTGCCCGTGGTTGAGATCGCTGCAACCGCAGATGGCTTTTTCGCTTTTCGGTTTGACGTCCGCCGCGCCGCCCACGGTGTTGATCAGGATCTGCTCCACCAAACCGGCGCAGGAGCCACAGGAACTGGCGGCCTTGGTGTGTTTTTTCACATCATCGACGCTGAACAGCCCATGCTCCTGGATCGCCTTGACAATGGTGCCCTTGCACACGCCGTTGCAGCCGCAGACTTCGGCGGTGTCGGCCATGTTCATGGCTTTGTCCTGGCCCTGGTGTCCTACGTCTCCCAGGGCGTTTTCCCCAAACATCAGGTGATCGCGGATCTCGCTGATGGTGTGGTTCTCACGGATCTGACGGAAATACCAGCCACCGTCTGCCGTATCGCCGTACAGACAGGCGCCGACCAGCACGTCATCCTTGATCACCAGTTTTTTGTAGACGCCACCAATCGGGTCGGAAAGGGTGATGGTCTCGGTGCCTTCGCCGCCCATGAAGTCCCCGGCGGAGAACAGGTCGATGCCGGTGACTTTGAGTTTGGTCGAGGTCACTGACCCCTTGTAGGTGGCGAAGCCCAGTTGCGCGAGGTGGTTGGCACAGACCTTGGCTTGCTCGAACAGCGGTGCCACCAGGCCGTAGGCGGTTCCACGGTGGCTGGCGCATTCACCGATGGCATAGATGCGCGGGTCGTAGGTTTGCATCGTGTCGTTGACCAGAATCCCGCGGTTGCAAGGGATGCCGGACTTTTCCGCCAGTTCGGTATTGGGGCGGATACCGGCGGCCATCACCACCAGATCGGCCGGGATGATGTCACCGTTCTTGAATTGCACCGAGCCGACCCGGCCATTGCCGGCGTCGTGCAGGGCTTGCGTTTGTTCGCTCAGGCGGAATTTCAGCCCGCGATTTTCCAGGGCGGTTTGCAGCAACTGACCGCTGGTCTTGTCCAGCTGCCGCTCCAGTAGCCATTCACCCAGGTGCACCACTGTCACGTCCATGCCCCGCAGTTTCAAGCCGTTGGCGGCTTCCAGGCCGAGCAACCCGCCGCCGATCACCACGGCGTGTTTGTGGGTCTTGGCGGTGTTGATCATCGCCTGGGTGTCGGCGATGTCGCGGTAGCCAATGACGCCCTCCAGGGTGTTGCCGGGAATCGGCAGGATGAATGGCGTGGAGCCTGTGGCGATCAGCAGACGGTCGTATTCGGCTTCGCTGCCGTCCTCGGCGATGACCCGGCGCTTGACTCGGTCGATCTCCACGACCTTGCGGTTGAGCAGCAGCTTGATGTTGTTGTCCAGGTACCAGCTCAGGTCGTTGAGCACGATCTCTTCAAACGTCTGCTCGCCGGCGAGCACGGGCGAGAGCAGGATGCGGTTGTAGTTGGTATGAGGCTCGGCGCCGAACACCGTGATGTCGTATAGCTCATTGCTCAGCTTGAGCAGTTCTTCAAGGGTTCGAACCCCGGCCATGCCGTTGCCGATCATCACCAGTTTGAGTTTCTTCATCAGGGTTCTCCACAAGCTCAGGCCCGGTTCATCACGGTGCTCGGACTGGCTCGATACTTTTACGAAAACAAAAAAAGGCGTCCCGCTAGTTGCCTAGCGAGGACGCCTTTGTCCTTGTCCCGTTCTCTCGGGAAGCACCGCCCTCATCGTTGGAGGCGTTGCTTTATGTATGGTGAGAGAGGTTATGCAGTGGTTGTGCCAACTGGCTTGAGGGCGCGGATTTATTGGAGGGGAGGCGGGTTGCACGGATGGGAGCGGGATTTATTGCACCGAATCAAAGCGTGTTGCCCGGTAATGGAGCGTCCCGCAGGCGCAGTTGCAGGGACCATCAGGCCGCCATCGCGAGCAGGCTCGCTCCCACATTGGATCTGCGGTGGACACAAAACCTGTGGGAGCGAGCATGCTCGCGATAGACGCGACTGGGTTTCAGCCATGAAACGCTAAATACAGCAGCACCAGATTCACCACCAACGACACCAGCGCCAACGTGCGCCAGACCTTTAGCGGCTCCCTTTCCAGTAGCGGCCGAGGCCTGACGCTCAAGCTGCGCCGTTCACCCTGTTCCAGCAGTAACAGCCATTCCTCGGCGGTTTCAAAGCGTTGCCCAGGATCCGCCGCCACGGCACGCTCCAGGCTTTGCCCAAGCCATTCGGCCAGGTCCGGTCGATAGCGATGGGCACTGACCGGTATGCCAAAGCGCGGTCGCTGGAACGCCTCGATTTCGCCGTAGGGATAGTGTCCGGTGAGCAGGAAATACAAAGTCACGCCGACCGCATACAAGTCTTGTTGCGCCGTCGGCGGCGCACCCACGAAGGCTTCCGGGGCGATATAGCTGGGCGTGCCGGGCAGCACGTTGGCCTGGTCTTCGGACAATCCCGGGCAGTACGCCAGTCCGAAATCCAGCAAGCGCAGTTCCCCATCCTCGCCCAGGTGCAGGTTCTCCGGCTTGATATCGCGGTGAAAGATCTGTCTTCGATGCAACAGGCCCACCGCGTGCACCAGCCGCTGCGCCAGATCCTGCCACTGGGGCAGAGGCAACGGGCCGCCCTGGTTGAACAGCTCGGCCAGGGTCTTGCCCGAATATTCCCGCATGACGTAGTACAAATGCTGACGCTGGGCAACGCCGTGGACTTCCGGAAACTGCCTCCCGGCGACCCGCCTGAGGAACCACTCTTCCGACAGCAACGACTGCCCGGCCTGAGTATCGTCCCGTAGATGCCCCGGCAAGGTTTTCAGCAACCATGGTTGGCCCTGGCCATCGTGTACGCGGTAGAGCAGCGATTGCTGGCTCTGACCGAGCAGGTTTTCGATCTGCCAGCCCTCGAACACTTGCCCCGGTTTCAATGCCGGGGGAAGGGGCCATTGCTGCAACTGGGCCAGCGCATCGCCAATGCTCGCTTCGCCCACCGCATCGACCCGCACCAGCAGTGCGCTGGCGTTGTCCTGGCTGCCGGCCAGGTGCGCAGCGTTGACCAGGGTTTGCGCGGCAATGTCCAGGTCCGGCTGGTCGCGAAGGATACCGGCGATGGCCGTGTCCCCCAGAACCGCCCAGACGCCATCGCTGAGCAGTACGAAGGTCTCGTCGGTGCGCAGTTCGCCATCGAGGAAGTCCAGGATCAGGTGCTGATCCAGCCCCAGGGCACGCTTGAGCACGTGCTGCATGCCCTGTTGTTCCCAGACGTGATCCTCACTGACCCGCTGCAGATGATTGTCGTGCCAGCGGTAGACCCGGCAATCGCCCACGTGGGCCAGGGTGAAGCGCCGGCCCCGAAGGACCAGCGCGCTGACGGTGGTGAGCAGCGGTTGCCCGCCCCCGTTGGCTTGCAGCCAGCGATTCTGGGCCAGTAACAGCCGGTCCAGCGCTTGGGCCACACCCCAGGTTTGCGGCGTGGAATAGTAGTCCAGGGCCAGGGCCTGCAAGGTCGAACGGGCGGCCAGCCCGCCATCGGCGCATTGGCTCACACCGTCGGCGATGGCGAACAGGTACCCCTTGCTCGCGGCCAGGGCCGGCGCCGGGGTCACCAGGCGCAGGGCGTCCTGGTTTTCTTCCCGAGGGCCAATGGCACTGGCTTCGGCAAAACTCAGTTGCAGGCTCATGGAGGCTATTTATACCCGAGCCGCGGTGACAGCGGCCGAACCCCAGGTGGTCCTCCAGCGACGCTTGACGCCGTACAGGCCGAACCAGGCCAGGACGCCGAGGCTGGCGAACAACCACAGTGCCAGTTGATAGCTGCCGGTGCTTTGCTTGATCGCGCCCATGCCTGCCGCCAGGGCGAAACCGCCGATGCCGCCGGCCATGCCGATCAATCCGGTCATCACGCCGATCTCGCGACGGAAGCGTTGTGGCACCAGTTGGAATACCGCGCCGTTGCCCGCACCCAAACCGAGCATGGTGCAGACGAACAAGGCCAGGGCCGCGTAGGAGCTTGGCAGGTTGAAGCCCACTGCCGCGATGCAGACAGCGGCCACGGTGTACATGCCCAACAGGGTGCGAATGCCACCGAAACGATCCGCCAGGGCGCCGCCCAGTGGACGCATCAGGCTGCCCCCGAAGACGCAAGCGGCGGTGTAGTAACCGGCGGTCACCGGGCTCAGGCCGTACTGGTCGTTGAAGTAGCCGGGCAGTGCGCTGGCCAGGCCGATGAAGCCGCCGAAGGTCACACTGTAGAAGAACATGAACCACCAGCTGTCCCGGTCGCCCAGGGCCTTGAGGTAGTCGCCCATGGATTTGGCTTTTGGTCGCTCGGGAGCGTTCTTGGCCAGCCAGGCAAAGAGGATCAGGGTCACGATCAGCGGGATCAGCGCGAAACCGAACACGTTGCTCCAGCCGAATGCCACCGCCATCACCGGGGCGATCAGCGCAGCCAGTACGGTGCCCGAGTTACCAGCGCCGGCAATGCCCATGGCCTTGCCCTGGTGCTGTGGCGGATACCACTGGGAGGCCAGCGGCAGGGCCACGGCGAATGAAGCACCGGCCACGCCGAGGAACAGTCCCAGCAGCAAGGCTTGTTCGTAGCTGTGGATGCCCAGTTTCCAGGCACAGAACAGTGCACCGATCACAATCACCTGACCGACCATACCGGCGGTTTTCGGTGAAATCCGGTCGGCGAGCAGGCCCATGAACAAGCGCAGCACGGCACCGGCCAGGATCGGCGTAGCCACCATCAGGCCGCGTTGCTGGGTGGTCAGGTGCAGGTCGGCAGAGATCTGCACCGCCAGTGGACCGAGCAGGTACCAGACCATGAAACTCAGGTCGAAATAGAGGAAGGCCGCGAACAGTGTCGGGGTGTGGCCGGATTTCCAGAAGCTTGAATTCATCGCGCACCTCAGCTGTAAAAGTCTCGAGAAATGAGTCAGTGCCTTGAAGCAGTGCGCCGCCTGTGGCTGCACCACCGACCCCGGACTGTGGGATCAAAACAAAAAAACGCCGCAACCCGAATCGCCAGGGGGCGAGGAGGGTGTGCGACGTCTTTGTCGTAGGTGGGGCAACCGCCGTTGGTTACCTGTGGCTTTGCTAAAGCGAGAACTGTGCCAACAGGGGAGCAGTGTGAGACCTATCGCGAGCAGGCTCGCTCCCACAGTGGATCTTCAGTGGCCATGAAACCTGTGGGAGCGGGCCTGCTCCCACATTGGAGTTCCAGTGGCCACAGGATCTGTGGGAGCGAGCCTGCTCGCGATAGCGCCAGGTCTGGCGCTGCAAGGCTTTCAGCCGAGCAGCTCATTCATCGCAATGATCTGCTCGGCCACCTGGATCAGCTTCTGCTGGCGACTCATGGCCTGGCGGCGCATCAGGGTGTAGGCCTGTTCTTCGTTGCATTCTTTCATCTTCATCAGCATGCCCTTGGCCAGTTCGATGCGTTTGCGCTCGGCCAGTTGCTGGTCCCGGGCCAGGAGCTGGGCGCGCAGGGCCTGGTCGCTTTCGAAGCGGGCCATGGCCACGTCGAGGATCGGTTGCAGGCGCGCGGCGTGGATGCCTTCGACGATGTAGGCGCTCACGCCCGATTTGATCGCCTGGCGCATTACATCCGGGTCGTGCTCGTCGGTAAACATGACGATCGGTCGTGGCTGGTCGCGGCTGACCAGCACCACTTGCTCCATGACATCGCGTCCGGGTGACTCGGTATCGATCAGGATCACGTCCGGACGCACTGTTTCGACGCGTGCCGGCAGGTCGATGGTCAATCCGGATTCATCGATGACTTCGAACCCGGCCTCAATCAGGGCCGCTTTGAGACGGCCGACTTTTTTCGCGGTGTCGTTGATCAGCAGGATACGCAGCATGGTCGTGGCTCCTGTCAGCGGCTGGCGAAGAGGGGAGCCGCATCGCTCAAAGCGTGCAGTTTGAAGCTTTTGGCATAAGCGGCCGGATCCGAGCCGTCCCAGATGGTGCCGTCGATCAATTGGCTGCTGCGCATGTCCTGGCGGGGGGCGGCGATGTCCAGTGCCGCGCAGGCTTGACGGTATAGCGTGAGCTGCTGGACTTGCTGTGCCACGGCCAGATAATCCGGGTCTTCACGCAACAGGCCCCAGCGGCGGAACTGGGTCATGAACCACATGCCATCGGACAGGTAGGGCAGGTTCACTTCGCCGTGGCCGTGGAAACGCATCGCGTGAGGGTCCTGCCAGCTGTTGCCCAGCCCGTCGGCGTAAATCCCTAACAGGCGCGGCTCGATGCAATCCAGCGGCGCGTCCAGGTATTCGGGGGCACTCAATAGTTGTGCGGTGCTGCGGCGGTTCTCGGTGCTTTGCTCAATGAAGCGACTGGCTTGCAGGATCGCCATCACCAGTGCGCGGGCGGTATTGGGGTATTGCTCGACGAATGCACGGGTGCAGCCGAGGACTTTTTCCGGGTGATCGGGCCAGATGGTTTGAGTTGTCGCCAGGGTGAAGCCCAGGTTCTGTTTTACCGCACTGGCGCACCACGGCTCGCCCACGCAGAACCCGTCGATCCGTCCGGCCTGCAGGTGGGCGATCATTTGCGGCGGCGGTACCACCACGCTGTCGACATCCGACAGCGGATGGATGCCTTGAGCGGCGAGCCAGTAATAGAGCCACATGGCGTGGGTGCCAGTGGGGAAGGTCTGGGCGAAAGTCAGTTTCGGGCGAGTTTGGTGCACATGCTGTTCCAGTGCCTCAGGACTGGTCACGCCTTGGGCCTGCAAGCCATGGGAAAGGTTGATGCTCTGGCCGTTCTGGTTCAGCCCCATCAACACCGCCATGTCGGTCGGCGCGACCCCGCCGATGCCCAGGTGCACCGCGTAGATCAGGCCATAAAGGCTGTGGGCGGCATCGATTTCACCACTGACCAGCTTGTCCCGCAGGTTGGCCCAGGACGCTTGGCGCTTGAGGTTCAAAGTCAGCCCGTAAGGCTGGGCAAAGCCCTGGGTGGCGGCCACCACCAGCGGCGCGCAGTCGCTCAAGGCCATGAAGCCAAGATTGATCGCGCTCTTTTCCGGGGCATCGCTGCCGTTGACCCAGGCCAGGGGGTTGGCTGGAACTTCATTCATCGCGCATCACCTTTCCACAAAAAAAGGCGCCGTATCCGGACGTTTGCAAGGCCGGATGACGACGCCGTTGTCCTTCAAATACAGTGTGGCACTCATTCCGTCGTTGGCATGGGTGCCGATGAACGCAAGTGGTGCAAGGCATATGCCATCGCCGCTGTTTTGTGCAGGCGCCTCGCGTGCGTCGTCGTAGCCCGGCTATAATCGCCGCCTCATTTCGTCGCCTGAGTCCAAGCCGCCCATGTACACCCTGGCCCGTGAACTGCTGTTCAAACTTTCCCCGGAAACCTCCCACGATCTGTCCCTGGACCTGATCGGTGCGGGTGGACGTTTGGGCCTCAATGGTCTGCTGTGCAAGGCGCCGGCTAAATTGCCGGTGAATGTGATGGGGCTTGAGTTCCCCAACCCGGTCGGGCTGGCGGCGGGCCTGGACAAGAATGGCGCGGCCATCGACGGTTTTGCCCAGTTGGGGTTCGGTTTCGTGGAAATCGGCACCGTTACCCCGCGTGCCCAGCCGGGCAACCCCAAGCCACGGATTTTCCGCCTGCCGCAAGCCGAGGCGATCATCAACCGCATGGGCTTTAACAACCTGGGCGTCGACCATTTGCTGGGGCGTGTGGCTGCCGCCAAGTACAAGGGCGTGCTGGGCATCAACATCGGCAAGAACTTCGACACACCGGTGGAGCGCGCGGTTGACGATTATCTGATCTGCCTGGACAAGGTCTACGCCCACGCCAGTTATGTGACCGTCAACGTCAGTTCCCCGAACACTCCGGGGCTGCGCAGCCTGCAATTTGGTGATTCGCTCAAGCAACTGCTGGCTGACCTGGCTCGACGTCGCGCCGAATTGGCGGTGATCCATGGCAAGCATGTGCCACTGGCCATCAAGATCGCCCCGGACATGACCGACGAAGAGACCGCACAGGTGGCCCAGGCCCTGATCGACACCGGAATGGACGCGGTGATTGCCACCAACACGACGCTGGGTCGCGAAGGCGTCGAAGGGGTGGAACACGCCGACGAGGCGGGCGGGCTGTCCGGTGCGCCGGTGCGGGACAAGAGCACCCATACCGTGAAAGTGCTGGCCGCCGAACTGGCGGGGCGCTTGCCGATCATCGCGGCGGGTGGCATCACCGAGGGCAAGCATGCTGCCGAAAAAATCAGCGCAGGCGCGAGCCTGGTGCAGATTTATTCGGGCTTTATCTATAAGGGGCCGGCGTTGATTCGGGAATCGGTGGATGCGATTGCTGCACTGCGTTGATTCTCAAGGTGCAACGCGATTCAACTGTGGCGAGGGGATTTATCCCCGCTGGGGCGCGAAGCGGCCCCAAACAGCTCACTCGTTAAACCTGACACTCTGAGGGGCTGCTGCGCAGCCCAGCGGGAATAAATCCCCTCGCCACAACTGTATTCACAGCCCAGCTTTTTGCAGTGTTCATGAAACCCAGGCATTAAAAAGGGCTCCTCGAAGGAGCCCCCTGGGCCGAAGCCCGCCGTCCGGATGGGACGTGCGTGGTTAAATCGATGTGAGTATCAAATTGTCGAGTTCTTGAGTGTTAAGCCCTGTGTCAGCCGACGGCGTGAAGTTCGTTGAGTCTATGGATACCCGCAGTGCCGGTCATACCGTCCCAATTGTCGCCGCGTCCTTCTCGCCAGCCATTGATCCAGGCTTGACGTACCGACGGTAGAGTAAAGGGGCAAAGCTCACGGGATTTACCACCAACGCCATATTGGTAACCGCGTAAAAATGCTCTTTCCAACGGATCACGCTTAAGTCTTCTCATAGGGTGTTGCCCTCACTTGTTGACTGTTGCTTAGCGTCGACCTCTATTGAGGCCGGGGCAGAATCATTCTGCCGTTGGTGGCTCGTTGCCGGCGTGACGAGCCGAGGTGTTGACGCCGTTGCGACGTCAACCTGTGTTGAGTTCTAACCAAAGCGTCACATGGATGGAATGATCGTTTTGTCATAAGCACGTAACAATAAAGATGTTAGGGCGATAAGTAACATGATGTTCGTCACCCGCTTTCAGGCAAGACCCCTGTATGATCGGCCCTGCATCGAAGGGTGCAGCCCTCAGGCGAATGAGAATGTCCCCCCGTTGCACTCGGGTACTATTCGACGAAAGGGTCGAGTTTTCACAATTTGTTGCACAGAATTTTTTATCTGCCCTCGCCTCTAAGCTCTTTTAACCTGAGCGGCGAGGGCGGCACGGCACACTTTCGTGCCACACGGGTGCTCTTGAGAAAAGCACCTGATTGAACCCGGCCCGGCAATGCGTTGCCCGGTCCACTTAGCCAAAGGCTCTGGAAATCCCATGTCCGATCGTTTCGAACTCTTCCTCACTTGCCCCAAAGGTCTTGAAGGCCTGCTGATCGAGGAAGCCGTCGGGCTTGGCCTTGAAGAGGCGCGTGAGCACACCTCGGCCGTGCGCGGCATGGCCGACATGGAAACGGCTTATCGCCTGTGCCTGTGGTCGCGCCTGGCCAACCGCGTATTGCTGGTGCTCAAGCGCTTCCCGATGAAGGATGCCGAAGACTTGTACCACGGCGTGCTGGATGTGGATTGGCAAGACCACATGCTCGCCGATGGCACCCTGGCGGTGGAGTTCAGCGGCCACGGCTCGGGTATCGACAACACCCACTTCGGCGCCTTGAAGGTCAAGGACGCCATTGTCGACAAGCTGCGTACCCCGACAGGCGAGCGGCCATCCATCGACAAGCTCAACCCGGACCTGCGCATCCACCTGCGCCTGGACCGCGGCGAAGCGATCCTTTCCCTGGACCTTTCCGGCCACAGCCTGCACCAGCGCGGCTATCGCCTGCAGCAAGGCGCCGCGCCCCTGAAAGAAAACCTCGCCGCGGCCATCCTGATCCGTGCCGGCTGGCCGCGTATTGCCGCTGAAGGCGGGGCGTTGGCTGACCCGATGTGCGGCGTCGGTACCTTCCTGGTGGAAGCCGGCATGATCGCCGCCGACATGGCGCCGAACCTGCGTCGCCAGCAGTGGGGTTTTACCGCCTGGCTCGGCCATGTGCCGGCGTTGTGGAAGAAGCTCCACGAAGAAGCCACCGAGCGTGCCGCTGCCGGCCTGGCCAAGCCACCATTGTGGATTCGCGGCTACGAAGCCGACCCACGGCTGATCCAGCCGGGCCGCAACAACGTTGAGCGGGCGGGCCTGAGCGAGTGGATCAAGATTTATCAGGGGGAAGTCGCCACGTTCGAACCCCGCCCGGACCAGAACCAGAAAGGCCTGGTGATCTGCAACCCGCCGTACGGCGAGCGTCTGGGCGACGAAGCCAGCTTGCTCTATCTCTATCAGAACCTCGGCGAGCGCCTGCGCCAGGCCTGCCTGAACTGGGAGGCCGCAGTGTTCACCGGCGCGCCGGACCTGGGCAAGCGCATGGGCATTCGCAGTCACAAGCAGTATTCGTTCTGGAACGGCGCCTTGCCGTGCAAATTGCTGCTGATCAAGGTCCTGCCCGATCAGTTCGTCACCGGCGAGCGTCGTACCCCGGAACAGCGCCAGGCCGAGCGTGAGCAGGCTGAGTACGATCAGGCGCCGGAAGTACCGCAAGAGCGCCAGTACAACAAGAACGGTAACCCGATCAAGCCGGCACCGGCTCCGGCTCCTGTGGTCGAGCAGGCCCGTTTGAGCGAAGGCGGGCAGATGTTCGCCAATCGCCTGCAAAAAAACCTCAAGCTGCTGAGTAAATGGGCCAAGCGTGAGGGCGTGGACTGCTATCGGGTCTACGATGCCGACATGCCGGAATACTCCATGGCCATCGACCTGTACCACGATTGGGTTCACGTCCAGGAATACGTCGCGCCAAAATCCATCGACCCGGAAAAGGCCTCGGCCCGGCTGTTCGACGCCCTGGCGGCGATTCCCCAGGCACTGAACGTCGACAAGAGCCGCGTGGTGATCAAGCGTCGCGAGCGGCAGAGCGGCACCAAGCAGTACGAGCGCCAGAGCACCCAGGGCAAGTTCACCGAGGTCAACGAAGGCGGCGTGAAGCTGCTGGTCAACCTCACCGACTACCTGGACACCGGGCTGTTTCTCGACCACCGGCCGATGCGCCTGCGGATCCAGAAAGAGGCGGCCGGCAAGCGCTTCCTCAATCTGTTCTGCTACACCGCGACCGCCAGTGTCCACGCCGCCAAGGGCGGTGCGCGCAGCACCACCAGTGTCGACCTGTCGAAAACCTACCTGGACTGGGCGCGGCGCAACCTGTCGCTCAATGGTTTTTCGGACAAGAATCGCCTGGAGCAGGGCGACGTGATGGCTTGGCTTGAAGCCAGCCGTGACGAATACGACCTGATCTTCATCGATCCGCCGACATTCTCCAATTCCAAGCGCATGGAAGGGGTGTTTGACGTACAGCGCGACCACGTCCAACTGCTGGACTTGGCCATGGCCCGCCTGGCGCCGGGTGGTGTGCTGTACTTCTCCAACAACTTCCGCAAGTTCCAGCTCGAGGACAATCTGGCCGAGCGTTACGCGGTGGAGGAAATCACCGCCAAGACCATCGATCCGGATTTTGCCCGCAATGGCAAGATTCACCGTGCCTGGAAAATCATGGCCCGCTGACCTATAGCCGATTGGATCCATGGAAGCCTTGAAACTCAAGGCTTTCAGGCGTTTTTGTGCTGGTCAAAGTGATGGCTAATAGCTATAACTTAAGCCTGTGGACAGGGCAGTACCTACTGCCTGCCCCTTTCTGAGTTGTATTTATGGCATTGCATCAGGTACGCCCCAGAATCCTGGGTTTTATCAGCGAAGATGTGTCGGCCTGGCTGGTGGCTTCGCTGGTGCTGCTGGCCGGTGCGTTCCTGACCGGTTTGTTGACCTGGGCGATGGCTAATCTGTTTGACCAGCAATTGCGCCAGCGCTTTGAACTGCAAGCCGATGAACGCTTTAGCCGCATCGAGGAACGTTTTCAGGACCAGGAGCAACGTCTCGACAGCCTGAGGCGTTTCTTTGCCAACTCGGCCGGGGTTTCCGAGAGGGAATTCCATGGCTATGCCGAAGCGTTGCTGCGGCGCACTCAGGCGTTCGCCTGGGCGCCTCGGGTGCTGCGCGACGAACGATCATCGTTCGAACAACAAGCCCGCACCGAGGGGGGCGATACGTTTTCCATCCGTGAGCCGGACGACTCCGGTGGCTTGCGTCTGGCCGCCGAACGGGACGAATACGTGCCGGTGTTGTACCTCCAGAATCAACCTTCCTTCAAGGCTCCACGGGGCTTGGACCTGTTCGCCCATCCCTTGCGCCGTGCCACCCTTGAGCGCGCTCGCCACCGGGAGACCATAGTGGTATCGCAACCTTTGGACCTGGCGGGAGAGGCCGCCACCGCCACCCGCGGGGTGTTGCTGGTCGCGCCGGTCTCCAAGGCGTGGTCCAAGGAACCTTTCGGTTATGTCGTGGCTGCCGTCAGCATGCGCCAACTGGTGGGTGATGGCCTGCCGGCGCCCGGTCAGGACAACCTTTCGATGCGGGTCATAGACCTGTCCACGGACGATCGGGAGGAAGTGCTGTTCGAGTCACTCGATCCACCGGGCGAAAGTGACTTGTCGGCGACCCGCCTGTTACGCCTGGCCGATCGTGACTATCGGATAGAGTTGCGGCCCAGTCGTATGTTCCTGTCCACCAACCCTTCCTCGGTGGCCAGCCTGGTGGTATTGGGGGGCTTGCTCAGCCTGCTCCTCAGTGCGCTGCTGTATGTGCTGGTCAGCCAGCGACAGCGGGCCCTGCAGTTGGTCGAGCTGCGGACCCGAGAGCTGCGCGAGCGTGAGCAGGAACTGCGGGGCACTCATGGTCAGTTGCGTGGTGTGCTGAATGCCGCGACCCAGGTTGCGATCATCGCCACGGATCTTCGCGGGGTGATCACCACGTTCAATGCGGGCGCCGAGCAGATGCTTGGCTACGACAGCGGCGAGGTTCTGCACTGCATGACCCTCGAAAGCCTTCACTTGCCGCGCGAGCTCCAGGCCCGGGCCGTACAACTTGCTGCGCGTTATGGCAAACCGATTCCCACGTGCCACGCAATGTTGGTCGAGGGCGGCGAACAGGGTGGCCAGCAGGCCCGGGAATGGACTCTGGTGCGCCGCGATGGCAGTCATCTGACCGTGAACATGCTGGCGACACCGATGCTTGATGATCAGGGACTGTGGGTCGGACATCTGGCGATCTGCATCGACATCACCGAACGCAAGCGCGTTCATGAGGCCCTGGCCGCCCGGGACCTGTTGCTGAAAAAGCTCAGTGCCCACGTGCCTGGGGGCATCTACCAGTTCAAGATGGATTTCAATGGGCGTTTCAGCGTGATTTATGCCAGTGATGGCATTCGCGATATCTATGAACTGGAGCCCGAGACACTGGTGCGCAACGCCGAATCGATTTTCTCGCGCATCCATCCGCTGGACAGTGCGCGCGTGCGCAGATCGATCCGCACTTCGGCCGACACCCTGAGCCCATGGCGCGAGGAGTATCGCCTGCAGCTGCCGCAGCGGGGGTTGCGTTGGGTGCGCGGCGAGGCCACGCCTGAGGAGCTGCCAGGCGGCGGAGTGTTGTGGCACGGTTATATTTCCGACATTTCCGATCTCAAGCGGGTGGAGGAGGAACTGCGAGCCTTGTCAGTGACCGACGCCCTGACAGGTATTCGCAACCGGCGCTATTTCCAGGAGCGCCTGACCACGGAGATGGCGCGGGTGGAGCGGGGTACCGGGGAATTGGCGGTCATCATGCTCGACATCGATCACTTCAAGCGCATCAACGATCAGCATGGTCATGCAGTGGGCGATCGGGTGTTGCAGGCGGTTTGTCAGCGCATCACCCAGCGGCTGCGACGTACCGACGTGTTCTGTCGGCTGGGCGGTGAAGAGTTCGTGGTGTTATGCCCGGACACCGACGGCGAAAGTGCCCAGGCCTTGGCCACGGGGTTGTGGGAAGGGCTGCGCAGCGCGCCGATCGAGGACGTGGGTGTCATCACGGCCAGCTTCGGTATCGCCACCTGGCGGGTCGGGGAGGGGGCGGATGCGCTGCTGCTGCGGGCCGACTCGGGGGTGTACGCGGCCAAGCAGGCCGGACGGGATCGGGTTGAGGTGCAGTTGGGGTAGGCGTTCGCGCCGGTGATCGATGTGGGAGCGAGCCTGCTCGCGATAACGGTGTGCCATTCAACATCGCTGTTCACTGGCTGACGCATCGCGAGCAGGCTCGCTCCCACATTCAATTTGGTACGGGTTTAGAGCACCGAAGCCGTCTGCGGCAGTTTCGGCTGGCGGTACAGGTCCAGCAGCACCTGGTCCAGCACCGACGAAGCGCCCCATGGCCGCGGATCGTTGAGAATCGCCACGACGGCCCAGGTGTTGCCGTTGATGTCACGGCTGTAGCCCGCGATGGCGCGAACGGTGTTCAGGGTGCCGGTCTTGACGTGCGCTTCGCCGGCCATGGCGGTGGTCTTGAGACGTTTGCGCATGGTGCCGTCGGTGCCGGCGATGGGCATCGAACTGATGAATTCGGCGGAGTACGGGCTGCGCCACGCGGCTTGCAGCATTGCCGCCATTTCCCGGGCACTCACCCTTTCGGCGCGGGACAGGCCGGAGCCGTTTTCCATGACCAGGTGCGGCGCGGTGATGCCTTTCCTGGCCAGCCACTGGCGTACCACCCGCTGTGCCGCTTTGGCGTCGTCACCGTCGGCTTCGTTGCGGAACTCTGCGCCCAGGCTCAGGAATAATTGCTGGGCCATGGTGTTGTTACTGTATTTGTTGATGTCGCGAATGATCTCCGCCAGGTCCGGCGAGAACGCCCGGGCCAGCACCTTGGCGCTGCTCGGGGTCGCCGCCAGGCGGTCCTTGCCCTGAATGCTGCCGCCCAGTTCCTTCCAGATCGCCCGCACCGCTCCGGCGGTGTAGGTGGGGTGGTCCAGCAGCGCCAGGTAAGTCTGGGAGCTGCAACCGTCACCGAGCTGGCCGCCGACGGTCACGGTCACGCTGCCGTCTGCCTGGGGCACCGGGTTGTAGCGCACGCCACCGGTGCATTGCTTGGAGTTGAGTGCCTTGACCTGGTTTTCGATGCGAATGCTGGCAATCGGCGGCTCCACCGACACCAGCACCCGGCCGGCGTCATTGCGGGCGACAAAACGCAGGGCCTTGAGGTTGACCAGCAAGGAGTCGGGCTTGACCAGGAACGGTTTGTTCTTGTCGTTGCCGTCGTCGTTGAATTCAGGCAACTGCGGTTTGATGAAGAAACCACGGTCCAGCACCAGGTCCCCGGTCACCTGTTGCACGCCATTGGCCCGCAGGTCGCGCATCAGCAGCCAGAGTTTTTCCATGTTCAGCTTGGGGTCGCCGCCGCCCTTGAGGTACAGGTTGCCGTTGAGAATCCCGCCGCTGAGGGTGCCGTCGGTATAGAACTCGGTTTTCCACTGGTGATTGGGCCCCAGCATCTCCAGGGCGGCATAGGTGGTCACCAGCTTCATGGTGGAGGCCGGGTTCACCGAGACGTCGGCGTTGTACAGGGTCGGGGTGCCAGGGCCGTTGAGCGGGATCATCACCAGGGACAAGGCGTTGTTTTGCAGCTTGCTGTTCTTGAGGGCCTTTTGCACATTGGGCGTCAGGGCCGTGTTGATAGTGGCGGCGCTGGTGGATGCGGGCAGGGCCAGGGGAAGAAGAAGGCTGGCCAAAAGCAGTGGACGCAAAGATCTGATCATTTGAAATAAAACCCTACGGGCGAGGGGGGAAAAAACGAGGACATGAAAATGAACGCCCTCAACGTCATGAAAGTGTCGGCATTATGCCCCAAGGTGCAACGGCTTGTGCCGTGCCTGAGCCCTTCAGGGCGCTATTTTTTACCGACGGTAGGCCCACACACCCGATCAGGCGGGCAAACAGTGCACCAAACTGGTAGAGTGCCGGCCGTTATTACTTATGAGGATTGTTCCAATGGCGACTAACCGTTCCCAGCGTCTGCGCAAAAAACTGTGCGTGGATGAATTTCAAGAGCTGGGTTTCGAACTGAACCTGGATTTCAAAGAAGATCTGGCCGATGAGGCCGTTGACGCTTTCCTCGACGCTTTCCTGAAAGAAGCCATGGAAGCCAATGGCCTGGGCTATGTTGGCGGCGACGACTACGGTCTGGTTTGCCTGCAGAAGCGTGGCTCGGTGTCCGAAGAGCAGCGTGCGGCCGTTGAAGCCTGGCTCAAGGCACGTCCTGAACTGACCAGCGTTGAAGTCAGCCCGCTGATGGACGTCTGGTACCCGGAAAAGCCGATCAATCCGGTCGCTTGATGGTCTGAAACCGGCAGCCCGTTTGGGTGCCGGTTTTTTTGTGCCTGTCGGTTGGGGGTATCGTTCCCACGCTCCGCGTGGGAATGCCTCTAGGGACGCTCCGCGTCCAGTGACGCGGAGCGTCACGGGTGGCATGCCCACGCAGAGCGTGGGCACGATCAATCGTTACGCCAGTTCAGGATCACTAAGGTCAACACCCCCGCCACAATCCCCCAGAACGCCGAGCCGATGGAAAACAGCGTCAACCCCGATGCCGTGACCATGAAGGTGATCAGTGCCGCTTCCCGTTCCCGGGCTTCGCTCATGGCGATGCTCAAGCCATTGATGATTGAGCCGAACAGCGCCAGCGCCGCGATGGACAGTACCAACTCCTTGGGCAGCGCCGCGAACAACGCCGCCAGTGTCGCGCCGAACACCCCGGCAAGCCCATAGAAAACCCCGCACCAGACTGCTGCCGTGTAGCGTTTGTTACGATCCTCATGGGCGTGGGGCCCAGTGCAGATGGCCGCGCTAATGGCCGCCAGGTTAATGCCGTGGGAGCCGAACGGTGCCAGCAGCAGCGAGGCGATGCCGGTGCTGGTGATCAGCGGCGAGGCCGGTACGTTGTAACCGTCGGCCCGCAGCACCGCGATGCCAGGCATGTTTTGCGAAGTCATCGCCACCACGAACAATGGAATGCCGATGCTGATGGTGGCCGCCAGGGAGAAGTGCGGCGTGGTCCATACCGGTGTGGCGACTTCCAGGGCAAAGCCGCTGAAGTCCAGCAGCCCCATCAAGCCTGACAGAGCTGTACCGATCAGTAACGCCGCCAGCACTGCGTAGCGCGGCGACAGGCGCTTGACGATCAGGTAGGTGAAAAACATCCCCAGCACCAGACCGGTTCGATGCTGGGTGGCGACGAAAATCTCGCTGCCGATCTTGAACAGGATCCCCGCCAGCAACGCCGCCGCCAGCGAGGCCGGAATGCGCTTGACCAGGCGCTCGAAGCTGCCGGTCAGGCCACAGATCGTCACCAGCACCGCGCAGGTGATGTAGGCGCCGATGGCCTCGCCATAACTGACCCCGCCCAGGCTGGTGATCAGCAGCGCCGCGCCGGGTGTCGACCAGGCGATGGTGATCGGTGTGCGATACCGCAACGACAGGCCAATGGAGCACACGGCCATGCCGATGGAAATCGCCCAGATCCACGAAGAAATCTGCCCGCTGGTCAGCCCTGCCGCCTGTCCGGCCTGGAACATCAACACCAGCGAACTGGTGTAGCCGGTCATCATGGCGATGAAACCGGCGACGATCGCCGATGGCGATGTATCGGCCAACGGACGAAGTGGCGTGGTCGTGACTTCGGTCATGGTGGGCGGTGGTCCTTGTTGTAAATTGCAGGAGGGCGGGGGCCACAGATTCGGGGTTTAAGCCTAAACTCAACTCCGTTGCCAATTGCAATACAGCCACGTCCGTAAACAGCCGTACAGTCGTGTTGCCATCAGAGGTTGTGTACAATCGACGTATTATTTACGTGATACTTGTCAGCGACCCGCTGAGGCGTATTACAGTCACGGTCAATTCGCCGCAGTTCTCCGACTCGAGTGCCCATGAACGAACAGTTGCAGCCCCTCAAGAAACAACCGCGAGCAGGCAAAGCCGGCCGCAGCGGAACCCAGGACGATATTGTCTATGCGCATATTTTCGAGGCCATCCTCGAACAGCGTCTGGCGCCCGGTACAAAGTTGAGCGAAGAGGCGTTGGGGGAGATTTTCGGGGTCAGTCGCACCATCATTCGCCGCGCGTTGTCGCGCTTGGCCCATGAAGGTGTGGTGCTGTTGCGGCCCAATCGCGGCGCCGTGGTGGCCAGCCCGAGTGTTGAAGAGGCCCGCCAGGTATTCATGGCCCGGCGTCTGGTGGAGCGGGCCATCACCGAACTGGCCGTGCAGCACGCCACCGCCGAGCAGCTTGCCGAACTGCGGCAGATGGTCAGCGACGAGCGCGACAGTTTTTCCCGTGGTGACCGTGGCGCCGGCATCCGCCTGTCAGGCGAGTTCCACCTCAAGCTGGCCGAGGCGGCGAAGAACGCCCCGCTGATCAGCTTCCAGCGCAGCCTGGTGTCGCAGACCTCGCTGATCATCGCCCAGTATGAAAGCGGCAACCGCTCCCACTGTTCCTACGACGAACACACCCAATTGATCGACGCCATCGAGGCCCGCGATGCCACCCTGGCGGTGGACCTGATGATGCACCACATGGACCACATCGACAGCAAGCTCAACCTCGACGAAGAAAGCGCGTCGGATGATTTGCATGCGGTGTTTTCGCATTTGTTGCAGAGCAAGAAGCCAGGGCGGTCGACAGCCAAGCTTTGATGGGTTGAATCAGACGTATCGAGTTGCCTTCATCGCGAGCAGGCTCGCTCCCACAAGGGTTATGTGACTGAGACAAATCCACTGTGGGAGCGAGCCTGCTCGCGATTGGCGGTCTGACAGGCGCTAGAAATCTAGCGCTGATGCACCAACCGGCCAGCCGCAAAGGTCTGCGCCACCGTCCGGTCATCCCCTAGCGTCATCAACACAAACAACTTCTCGGCAATGTCCCGGGCCTGCTTGAGGCGATAGCTCAACAGCGGCGTGGCGTTGTGGTCCAACACCAGAAAGTCCGCATCGCTGCCCGGCTGCAAGGTCCCGATCCGGTCTTCCAGGCGCAAGGCCCGGGCGCCGCCAAGAGTGGCCAGGTACAGCGACTTGAACGGGCTCAGGCGGGCGCCCTGCAACTGCATCACCTTGTAGGCTTCGTTCAGGGTTTGCAGCAGCGAAAAACTGGTGCCGCCCCCCACATCCGTACCCAACCCCACGTTCACTTTGTGCTTCTCGGCCATTGGCAGGTTGAACAGGCCGCTGCCGAGGAAAAAGTTCGAGGTCGGGCAGAACGCGATGGCCGAACCGGTCTCGGCCAGGCGCGCGCATTCGTCGTCACACAGGTGCACGCCGTGGGCGAACACCGAGCGTTCGCCGAGCAGTTGGTAGTGGTCGTAGACGTCCAGATAACCTTTGCGCTCTGGAAACAGCTCCTTGACCCATTGCACTTCCTGCAGGTTCTCACTGATGTGAGTCTGCATGTACAGGTCGGGATATTCCCCCAGCAACTGACCGGCCAGGGCCAGTTGTTCCGGCGTGCTGGTCGGCGCAAAACGCGGGGTCACGGCGTAATGCAGGCGGCCCTTGCCATGCCAGCGCTCGATCAGCGCTTTGCTTTGGGTGTAGCTGGATTCGGCGGTGTCGGTCAGGTAGTCCGGGGCGTTGCGATCCATCATCACTTTGCCGGCGATCATCCGCAGGTCGAGTTTCTCGGCCACCTCGAAAAACGCGTTCACCGATTGCGGGTGCACACTGCCGAACACCAGCGCGGTGGTGGTGCCGTTGCGCAGCAGTTCCTTGACGAAAATATCGGCGACAGCGTCGGCATGGGCCTTGTCGGCGAACTGACTTTCGCACGGGAAGGTGTAGGTGTTGAGCCAGTCCAGCAATTGCTCGCCGTAAGCCCCGACCATGCCGGTCTGTGGCAGGTGGATGTGGGTGTCGATGAAGCCGGGCGTGATCAGCGCGTCCTGGTAATGAGTGATCTCGATGTCGGCCGCCAGGGTCGGCAGCAACTCGCTGGCGTGGCCGATGGCGCTGATCTGGCCGTTTTCCACCACCAGCAGGCCGTCTTCAAAATATTCATAGGACGCTTCAATGCCGACTTCGGCGGGGTCGGCAAGGCTGTGGAGCAGGGCGGCGCGGTAGGCTTTACGTGTCAATGGCATGGGGGTTCTCAACAATTGTTCAACGGTTCGCCTGGCTGCGGCGCGAGGCCGGCAGCAGCTTGGCAATCGGTTCGGCGCGCGTGGTGTGCTGGCCGAAATCCGCGTTATAGGTGGCGATGATTTCACCGGCGATGGAGATGGCGATTTCCACAGGCAACTTGCCTTTGACGTCGCCAATGCCCATCGGGCAGCGCATGCGCTGCAAGGTGCTGCTGTCGAAGCCGCGATCGCGCAGGCGATGTTCGAACTTGACCCGTTTGGTTTTCGAACCGATCAGGCCGAAGTAAGCGAAGTCGTTGCGCTTGAGGATCGCGGCGCTCAGTTCCAGGTCGAGCTGATGGTTGTGGGTCATGACGATGCAGTAGCTGCCGGCGGGCAGCTCGTCGATTTCATCCAGCGGCTCCTCGCTGACGATCTTGCGCACGCCGTGGGGCAGGTGTTCAGGAAACTCCGCTTCCCGGGAGTCGATCCAGCGCACCTTGCAGGGCAGGCTCGCCAGCAGCGGCACCAGGGCGCGGCCGACGTGGCCGGCGCCGAATACGGCGATCTGCGCCTGGACCTGGCCCATGGGTTCGAACAGCAACACGGTCACGCCGCCGCAGCACTGGCCCAGGCTGGCACCGAGGCTGAAGCGCTCCAGATGGGTGCTTTGCTGGCCGCTGGCGATCATCTGCCGGGCGATCTCCATGGCCTTGTATTCCAGGTGGCCGCCACCGATGGTGTCGAACGTCTGGCTGGCGCTGATCACCATTTTCGAACCGGCATTGCGCGGGGTCGAGCCGAGTTCTTCGATGATCGTCACCAGCACGCAGGGTTCACCGCGATCTTGCAGGTCGGCGAGGGCGCTGATCCAGTTGTACATATTTCACCTCAACTGATCGTTCCCACGCTCTGCGTGGGAATGCATCTTTGGACGCTCCGCGTCCGCTCTTCAAACTTCGACGCAGAGCGTCGGGGGGTTGCATTCCCACGCAGAGCGTGGGAACGATCATCAAATGGCTTCGGACTCGGCTTCCTTAACCTTCGCCACCCGCAACCCACGCATCTGCTCACACCCCCACAACACCCGCTCCGGGGTCGCCGGTGCATCGATTTTCGGCTGGTGCTGGTAATTTCCCAGGCTCGCCACGGCATCCTTGATGGCGCACCACGCGGCGATGCCGAGCATGAACGGCGGTTCGCCCACGGCTTTGGAATGGAACACCGTGTCTTCCGGGTTCTTGCGGTTTTCCACCAGCTTGACCCGCAGATCCAACGGCATGTCGGCCACCGCCGGAATCTTGTAGCTGGCCGGGCCGCAGGTCTGTAGCTTGCCTTTGTCGTTCCATACCAGCTCTTCCATGGTCAGCCAGCCCATGCCCTGGATGAAACCGCCCTCGACCTGGCCGATGTCGATGGCCGGGTTCAGCGAGGCGCCGACGTCGTGGAGGATGTCGGTGCGCAGCATCTTGTATTCGCCGGTCAGGGTGTCGACGATTACCTCGGCGCACGCCGCGCCATAGGCGTAGTAGTAGAACGGCCGGCCCCGGGCCTGGCTGCGGTCGTAATAGATTTTCGGGGTCTTGTAGAAACCGGTGCTCGACAGCGAGACCTGGGCTAAATACGCCTGCTGCACCAGCGCCTCGAACGTCAGGATGTGATCGCGCACCCGCACATGGCCGTTGTGGAACGCCACGTCTTCTTCGCTGACCTTGTACTGCCGCGCGGCGAACTCCACCAGGCGCTGCTTGATGGTTTCGGCGGCATTCTGCGCAGCCTTGCCATTGAGGTCGGCACCGCTGGAGGCAGCGGTGGGCGAGGTGTTCGGCACCTTGTCGGTGTTGGTCGCGGTGATCTGCACCCGGTCCATTTCCACCTGGAACACTTCGGCCACCACTTGCGCGACTTTGGTGTTCAAGCCCTGGCCCATTTCCGTGCCGCCATGGTTCAGGTGGATGCTGCCGTCGGTATAGACATGAATCAGCGCCCCGGCCTGGTTGAGGAAGCTGGCGGTGAAGGAGATACCAAATTTCACCGGGGTCAGCGCCAGGCCTTTTTTCAGGATCGGGCTATTGGCGTTGTAGCGGCGGATCGCTTCGCGGCGCTCGGCATACTGGCTGCTTTGCTCGAGTTCGGCGGTCATCTCCTCGAGCATGTTGTGCTCGACGGTCTGGTAGTAATGGGTGACGTTACGCTCGGTCTTGCCGTAGTAGTTGGCCTTGCGCACCGCCAGCGGATCCAGCCCCAGATGCCGGGCGATGGCGTCCATCACCTCTTCGATGGCGACCATGCCTTGCGGCCCGCCGAAGCCACGGTAAGCGGTGTTCGACGCGGTATTGGTCTTGCAACGATGGCCGTTGATGGTTGCATCGCCCAGATAGTAGGCGTTGTCGGCATGGAACATCGCCCGGTCGACAATCGAGGCCGACAGGTCCGGCGAGCAACCGCAGTTGCCGGCCAGCTCCAGGGCAATACCGTGCAGGCGCCCGGTGCTGTCGAAGCCGACGTCGTATTCGATGTAGAAAGGGTGGCGCTTGCCGGTCATCAGCATGTCTTCGACCCGGGGCAGGCGCATCTTGGTCGGTTGGCCGGTGAGGTGGGCGATGACCGCGCACAGGCACGCCGGGCTGGCGGCCTGGGTTTCCTTGCCACCAAAGCCGCCGCCCATGCGGCGCATGTCCACCACGACTTTGTTCATCGAAACGTCCAGCACTTCGGCCACCAGTTTCTGCACTTCGGTGGGGTTCTGTGTGGAGCAGTAGACGATCATGCCGCCGTCTTCGGTGGGCATCACCGAGGAAATCTGGGTTTCCAGGTAAAAGTGTTCCTGGCCGCCAATGTGCAGCGAGCCCTGGATGCGATGCTCGGCGCTGGCCAGTGCCGCCGCCGAATCTCCGCGCTGGTGGGTGTGGCTATCCAGCACGAAATGCCGCTTGCGCAGGGCCTCGACCACGTCCAGCACCGGTTCCAGATCTTCGTATTCGATGATGGCCGCCATCGCTGCCTTGCGCGCGGTTTCCAGGTCCCTGGCGGCAACCGCCAGCACCGGTTGGCCGACGAACTGTACGTCATCGATGGCCAGCAACGGGTCGCCGGGTAACAGCGGGCCGATGTCCTTCAGCCCCGGAATGTCTACATGGGTAATGGCGATGCGCACGCCTTCGAAGGCGTAGCAGGGCGCGGTATCGATACGGATGATCCGGGCGTGGGCGCGGTCCGACAGCCGGGCATAGACGTGCAACTGGTTCGGAAATTCCAGGCGATCATCGATGTACTGGGCTTCGCCGGACACATGCTTGGCGGCGCTGTCATGCTTGACGCTGCGGCCCACGCCGGTGGTCAGGTCGCGGGCGAACAGTTCGGCCAGCTCGGCTTGAGTCTTCTCTACGGCGTGATGGTTAGACATAAGCGGTCACCCGAGTCTCGATGTGCGGCGTTTGCAGTTCGATGAAGTATTTGCGCAGCAGGTTGCGGGCGCTGAGCAGGCGGTATTCCTTGCTGGCGCGGAAGTCCGACAGCGGTGTGAAGTCCTCGGCCAGTGCGGCGCAGGCACGTTCGACGGTGTTGTCGTTCCACGCGGCACCGATCAACGCGGCTTCACAATGCTTGGCGCGCTTGGGCGTCGCGGCCATGCCACCGAAGGCCACCCGGGCGTCCTGGACCACGCCATGCTCGATACGCAGGTTGAACGCCGCGCATACGGCGGAAATGTCATCGTCCAGGCGCTTGGAGACCTTATAGGCGCGGAACGCCTGCTCGGCGCTGGCCCGGGGCACGATGATCTTCTCGATGAATTCGCTTTCCTGGCGGGCGGTGACCCGGTAGTCGATGAAATAGTCTTCCAGCGCCAGGGTGCGGCGGGTCTGGCCCTTGCACAAGACGATCTGCGCGCCGAGGGCGATCAGCAAAGGCGGCGAGTCGCCAATCGGCGAGGCGTTGCCGATGTTGCCGCCCAAGGTGCCCTGGTTGCGGATCTGCAACGAAGCGAAGCGCTGCAGCAGTTCGCCGAAGTCCGGGTATTCAGCCTGCAAGGCTTCGTAACAGTCGGAGAGTGCGGTGGCGGCGCCGATCTCCAGACGATCGGCGAAACGCTCGATACGCTTGAGCTCAGCGACGTTGCCCACGTAGATCATCACCGGCAGGGTGCGATGGAACTGGGTGACTTCCAGGGCCAGGTCCGTGCCACCGGCCAGCAGGCGCGCCTGGGGATAAGCGTCGTAAAGGTCGGCCAGGTCGGCCACGGTCAAGGGCACCAGGCAGCGTTTGTCGCCGCTGTTGAGCTCACCCGTGTCAGTCGGTGCGATGGCCTTGAGGCGAGCGATGGTCTCGGCTTCGCGGGCGTCGAACTGGTCCGCTTGCCTGGCGCAGCAGACCTGCTCGGCGGCGGCCAGAATCGGCCGGTAGCCGGTGCAGCGGCACAGATTGCCGGCCAAGGCTTCGTGGGCCTTATGGGCGTCGGGCTGTTCGCTGTTCTTTTGCAGGGCGAACAGGGACATCACGAAGCCCGGTGTGCAGAAGCCGCATTGCGAACCGTGGCAATCGACCATCGCCTGTTGGACGCTGTGCAACTGGCCCTGGTGCTTGAGGTCTTCAACGCTGATCAGTTGCTTGCCGTGCAGGGACGAGACGAAGGTCAGGCACGAATTGAGGCTGCGATAACGAATGCGTTCACGGCCGTCCTCGTCGGTCTGCAACTCGCCCACCACCACGGTGCACGCACCACAGTCGCCGCTGGCGCAGCCTTCTTTGGTGCCGGATTTGCCGAGGTGTTCGCGCAAATAGTTGAGCACCGTCAGGTTCGGGTCCAGGGCGTGCTCGCTACGGAGTTCCTGGTTGAGTAAAAACTGGATCACGGAAGGCCTCGCAGACTCATTATTGTTGTATCGACTTGGGCTGAATTTAGCAGGTCTGACTTTGCGGTCAACGATTTTCTGACTTAAAGGTCAAGAAAATCTGCTTTGTCGATGAACAACGGTCTATAGACACTGTAGAACCCTGTGGGAGCCGAGCTTGCTCGCGATGACGGCGGTACATTCAGTATGGATGCATGCTGACAGACCGCTATCGCGAGCAAGCTCGGCTCCCACAGGTTCTTCCACAGATTCTGTTTCAGGATGAGGGCTCAAACTTTTTTGCTTGGATCGTGCCAAAAACCCGCTGCAGGCCCTGCGCCATGACGTATTGAGTGCGCTACACTGCGCCGCTTGTGCAAATCGAAGAGTTTGAAGGACAACCATGACGTTCAAGGCCCCGGACAGCCTCGCCGAGCAAATCGCCCATCACCTGGCCGAGCGCATCATTCGTGGTGAAATGAAGCCGGGCGAGCGCATCCAGGAGCAGAAGGTCACGCTGGCGCTCAACGTGAGTCGCGGTTCGGTCCGTGAGGCTTTGCTGATACTGGAGCGCCGGCATCTGATCGCGATCCTGCCGCGCCGTGGTGCACACGTCACCGAATTGAGCGAACACAAGGTGCGCAGCCTCTGTGCGCTGATGAGCGAGCTGTACATCCTGCTGGGCAATGCCGTGGCTCATGGCTGGCAGGAACAGGCCGACATGGCGCCGTTCATCGAGATCCAGCAGCGTCTTCAGGACGCCTTCGCGCGCCAGGACATCCGCACCTTCGTCGATGAAAGTTTCAGCGTGATGCGCGCCGCGTATCCCTTTGCCAACAACCCGTACTTGCAGGAAACCGTCGAGAACCTGCAACCGGCCATGAGCCGCGCCTACTTCCTGGCCCTGGAACAACGCAAGGCCGAGATGAGCGAATTCCTCGACCTGTTCCAGCGCTTGCTGACCGCCGTGCTGGCCCGTGATTTGCCGCAGATCCGCATCGTGCTGACGGCTTATGCCCAGCGCAGTTGCGATCTGGTGGTTTCTGCCCTGACGGCGGCCTGAACGTGCGGCTCAAATGCATCAAACTGGCGGGGTTCAAATCCTTCGTCGATCCGACCACGGTGAACTTCCCCAGCAACATGGCGGCGGTGGTGGGGCCCAACGGTTGCGGCAAGTCGAACATCATCGACGCCGTACGCTGGGTGATGGGCGAGAGCTCGGCCAAGAACCTGCGCGGCGAGTCGATGACCGACGTCATCTTCAACGGCTCCACCAGTCGCAAACCGGTGAGCCAGGCGAGCATCGAGCTGGTGTTCGACAATTCAGACGGCACCTTGATCGGCGAGTACGCGGCCTACGCGGAAATCTCCATCCGCCGCAAAGTGACCCGCGACAGCCAGAACAGTTACTTCCTCAACGGCGCCAAGTGCCGACGTCGCGATATCACCGATATTTTCCTCGGCACCGGCCTCGGCCCGCGCAGCTATTCGATCATCGAGCAGGGCATGATCTCCAAGCTGATCGAGGCCAAGCCCGAAGACCTGCGCAACTTCATCGAAGAAGCCGCCGGCATTTCCAAGTACAAGGAGCGGCGCCGCGAGACCGAAAACCGCATCCGTCGCACCCACGAAAACCTGGCCCGCCTGACCGACCTGCGCGAAGAACTCGAACGCCAGCTCGAGCGCTTGCACCGCCAGGCCGAAGCCGCCAAGAAATATCAGGAATACAAAGGCGAAGAACGTCAGCTCAAGGCCCAGCTTTCGGCCCTGCGCTGGCAGGCGCTGAACGAGCAGGTCGGCCAGCGCGAGGCGATCATTGGCAATCAGGAAGTCAGCTTCGAAGCCCTGGTGGCCGAGCAGCGCAATGCCGACGCCGCCATTGAGCGCCTGCGTGACGGCCACCACGACCTGTCCGAACGCTTCAACCTGGTGCAAGGGCGCTTCTATTCGGTGGGTGGCGACATCGCCCGGGTCGAGCAGAGCATCCAGCACGGTCAGCAACGGCTGCGCCAGCTGCAGGATGATTTGAAAGAGGCCGAGCGCGCGCGCCTGGAAACCGAATCCCACCTGGGCCACGACCGCACGTTGCTGCTGACCCTGGGCGAAGAACTGGACCGGCTCACGCCCGAGCAGGAACTCACCAGCGCCGCCGCCGAAGAGGCTGCCGCCGCCCTGGAAGAAGCCGAGCTGAGCATGCATGGCTGGCAAGAGCAGTGGGACAGTTTCAACCTGAGCTCTGCCGAGCCGCGGCGTCAGGCCGAAGTCCAGCAGTCGCGCATCCAGCAACTGGAAGCCAGCATGGAACGCCTGGCCGAGCGTCAGCGCCGTTTGGCCGAAGAGCGCGCCTTGCTCGCGGCGGACCCTGAAGATGCGGCGATTGTCGATCTGAGCGAACAACTGGCTGCCAGCGAAGCCACCCTTGAAGACTTGCAAGCCAGCGAAGATGCCCAGGTCGAACGGCTCGAGCAACTGCGCCAGGCTTTGCAACTGGCTCTGCAGAATCAGCAGCAGGCCCAGGGCGAATTGCAGCGCCTCAATGGCCGTCTGGCTTCGCTGGAGGCCTTGCAGCAAGCGGCGCTGGACCCCGGCACCGGCGCTGCTGAATGGCTGCGCGACCAGCATTTGGCCGAGCGTCCGCGACTGGCCGAAGGCCTGAAGGTCGATGCCGGTTGGGAGCTGGCGGTGGAAACCGTGCTAGGCGCCGATCTGCAAGCGGTGCTGGTGGATGACTTCGCAGGCTTCGATCTGTCGGGCTTCACTCAGGGCGATCTGCGCCTGCTCAGCCCGGCTGGCGATGGCGTGCGGATGCCGGGCAGCTTGCTGGATAAAGTCGAGGCCCAGGTCGACCTGTCTCCCTGGTTGGGGCAGGTGAAACCGGTGGACAGCCTTGAACAGGCCTTGGCCCTGCGCGGACAACTGGCGGCCGGGGAAAGCCTGATCAGCCGGGACGGCTATTGGGTCGGTCGGCATTTCCTGCGGGTGCGCCGGGCCAGCGAAGCCGAGAGCGGCATGCTTGCCCGGGGCCAGGAAATCCAGCGCCTGAGCGCTGAGCGTGAAGAACGCGAAGCGAGCGTCGAAGCCCTGGAAACCGAATTACAGAATCTGCGGGCGCAACAGCGTCAGCAGGAAAATGGTCGCGAACACTTGCGTCGGCTGTTGCAGGACGAAGCACGCCAGCAAGGCGAACTCAAAGCGCAGCTGTCCGCCGGCAAGGCCAAGGTTGAACAACTGGCCTTGCGCCGCACGCGCCTTGAGGAGGAAATCGCCGAGCTGGGCGAACAACGGGCGCTGGAGCATGAGCAGATCGGTGAAGCGCGCCTGCAACTGCAGGAAGCCCTCGATGCCATGGCCGTGGACACCGAGCAGCGCGAGTTGCTGCTGGCTCAGCGCGACAGTCTGCGCGAACGCCTCGACCGGGTGCGCCAGGATGCCCGCCAGCATAAGGATCACGCCCATCAGTTGGCGGTGCGCCTGGGCTCGCTCAAGGCCCAGTACGATTCCACGCGCCAAGCGTTGGAGCGGCTGGAAATGCAGTCCGAACGCCTGACCGAAAAGCGCGAGCAATTGAGCCTGAACCTGGAGGAGGGCGAAGCGCCGCTGGAAGAGTTGCGCCTCAAACTCGAAGAGTTGCTCGACAAGCGCATGAGCGTTGATGAGGAACTCAAGACTGCGCAAATTGCCCTGGAAGATGCCGACCGCGAACTGCGCGACGCCGAAAAGCGTCGTAGCCAGGCCGAACAGCAATCCCAGCTGATCCGCAGCCAGATGGAACAGCAACGCATGGAATGGCAGGCCCTGACGGTGCGCCGCAAAGCCTTGCAGGACCAATTGCTGGAAGACGGCTACGACCTCGACGGCGTGCTCGCCACGTTGGTGGCCGGGGCCAACGAGAAAGACGCCGAAGAAGAGCTGGAACGCATCGCCGCGCGCATTCAGCGTCTGGGCGCTATCAACCTGGCGGCCATCGACGAGTACCAGCAGCAGTCCGAGCGCAAGCGCTATCTGGATGCCCAGAACGACGATCTGGTGGAAGCGTTGCAGACCCTGGAAAACGTCATCCGCAAGATCGACAAGGAAACCCGTAATCGCTTCAAGGATACCTTTGATCAGATCAACGGCGGTTTGCAGGCACTTTTCCCGAAAGTTTTCGGTGGCGGCAGCGCTTACTTGGAACTGACGGGCGAAGATTTACTCGATACAGGGGTGACCATCATGGCGCGTCCCCCGGGCAAGAAGAACAGCACCATCCATTTGCTCTCCGGGGGTGAAAAAGCGCTGACGGCATTGGCCCTGGTTTTTGCCATTTTCAAATTGAACCCGGCGCCGTTCTGCATGCTCGATGAGGTGGACGCGCCGCTGGACGACGCCAACGTGGGGCGTTATGCGCGGCTGGTAAAAGAGATGTCTGAGACTGTGCAGTTCATCTACATCACCCACAACAAGATCGCCATGGAAATGGCCGACCAGTTGATGGGCGTGACCATGCATGAGCCGGGTTGCTCGCGTCTGGTGGCCGTGGATGTGGAGGAGGCGATGGCGATGGTGGACGCGTGAAACACTGCTTGTAGGGCATCTATTTAGGATGCTGTAGGATTTTTTTGAGCCTTGGGCTTGTCGTTCAATTCACAGAATGGCGCAAGCCTACGCGACAGACGGTGTAAAGTTATCTTTGGTCGTGCTAGTTTAATGTCAATTTTTCGTATGCGTGGGCAAAACGCCATTCAGAACATAGAGTTGGCGCCACGTTTTAAAGCGGTTTGCACATAGCTAAGCCCCTTATTTTTCAGCATTTTTATAGAGGCACGGGATTACATGGAAATCGGTCTGCGCGAGTGGCTGATCGTCATCGGCATTATTGTCATTGCCGGTATTCTTTTCGACGGCTGGCGCCGCATGCGCGGCGGCAAGGGGAAACTCAAGTTTCGTCTCGACCGCAGCCTGTCGAACCTGCCGGATGACGATGGCAATGCCGAGCTGTTGGGCCCGCCCCGGGTGCTGGATACCCATAAGGAGCCGCAACTGGATGAGCATGACCTGCCGTCGATGAGCGCGCCAGTGCGCGAGCCACGGGAAACGGGTTCCAAGCGCGGCAAGCGCAACAGCGAACCGTCCCAGGGCGACCTGAACCTCAATCTTGACCTGGACGGCGGCCCGAGCTTCAGCAGCCGCGACGACGACTTCCCGGACGAGAACAAACCCGTGCGCGGCGACAAGGACCAGGCCCAGGCCGAGGAAGTGCTGGTGATCAGCGTGATCTGCCGCGACCCGGCCGGCTTCAAGGGCCCGGCGCTGTTGCAGAACATCCTGGAGAGCGGTCTGCGTTTTGGCGAGATGGACATTTTCCACCGCCATGAAAGCATGGCCGGCAACGGCGAGGTGCTGTTCTCCATGGCCAACGCGGTCAAGCCAGGCGTGTTCGACCTGGACGACATCGACCATTTCAGCACCCCGGCGGTGAGCTTCTTCCTCGGCCTGCCCGGCCCGCGTCATCCCAAGCAGGCCTTTGACGTGATGGTGGCCGCGGCGCGCAAGCTGTCCCAGGAACTCAACGGTGAGCTGAAGGACGACCAGCGCAGCGTGCTGACCGCCCAGACCATCGAACACTACCGCCAGCGCATCGTCGAATTCGAACGCCGGGCGCTGACCCAGAAGCGCTAAAGTCGGCAGAATTTTTTTGGCTGAAGGGCTTTTGTGGCGAGGGGATTTATCCCCGCTGGGCTGCGCAGCAGCCCTAAATCCTGGCCCCTTGGCCTTATCAGCTAGTTGAGTCGTTAGCTTTGGGACTGCTTCGCAGCCCAGCGGGGATAAATCCCCTCGCCACAGGTTGTATGTTCGGCGGGCTCAGGTCCGACTGCCGATGATTTCAAAAAATTGAGCAGCCTAGGCTGCTCTTTTGCTTTATGAGAGAACATCCATGACTGCCGTCCAAACCCGCATCCAACAGTTGCGTACCGAGCTGGATCAGCACAACTACCGCTACCACGTCCTCGACGAACCGAGCATCCCGGACGCCGAGTACGACCGCCTGTTCCATGAGCTCAAGGCCCTGGAAGAGCAGCATCCGGAGCTGGTGACCAGCGACTCCCCGACCCAGCGTGTCGGCAGTGTTGCACTGTCGGCCTTCAGCCAGGTCCGCCACGAAATCCCGATGCTCAGCCTGGGCAATGCCTTCGACGAAACCACCATGCGTGAATTCGACCGCCGGGTGACCGAAGGCCTCGACCTGCCCATGGGCGACTTGCTGGGCGGTGGCGCGGCGGTGGAGTACAGCTGTGAGCCGAAGCTCGACGGCCTGGCGGTCAGCCTGCTGTACCAGGACGGCCTGCTGGTGCGCGGCGCCACGCGCGGCGACGGCACCACCGGCGAAGACATCAGCGTTAACGTGCGCACGGTGCGCAACATCCCCCTCAAGTTGCAGGGCAGTGGCTGGCCGCCGGTGCTGGAAGTGCGCGGCGAGGTATACATGTCCAAGGCCGGCTTCGAGCGTCTCAACGCCACGCAACTGGAGGCGGGCGGCAAGACCTTCGCCAACCCGCGCAACGCGGCCGCGGGCAGCCTGCGCCAGCTGGATTCGAAGATCACCGCCAATCGTCCGCTGGAATTCTGCTGTTACGGCATCGGCCAGGTGACGGCGGACATTGCCGACACCCACATCGGCAATCTCAAGCAGCTCAAGGCCTGGGGCTTGCCCATCAGTCGCGAACTGAAACTGGCCCACGGCATCGACGAGTGTCTGGATTACTACCACGACATTGGCGAGCGGCGTAACGCGCTGCCATACGAAATCGACGGCGTGGTGTTCAAGGTCAACAGCATCGCCTCCCAGCGCGAACTGGGTTTCCGCGCCCGGGAACCGCGCTGGGCCATCGCCCATAAATTCCCGGCCAGCGAAGAACTCACCGAACTGTTGGACGTCGAGTTCCAGGTCGGCCGCACCGGCGCCGTGACACCCGTGGCGCGGCTCAAGCCGGTCAAGGTAGCCGGTGTGACCGTGGCCAACGCCACGCTGCACAACATGGACGAAGTGGCGCGCCTGGGCCTGATGATCGGCGACACGGTGATTATCCGCCGCGCCGGTGACGTGATCCCGCAAGTGGTGCAAGTGGTCACCGAGCGTCGCCCGGAAAACGCCCGTCCCGTTGAAATCCCGCAACAGTGCCCGGTGTGTGGCTCCCATGTGGAGCGTACGCAGCTGGTCAAGCGCAGCAAGGGTCGTGAAACCATCAGCGAAGGCGCGGTGTACCGCTGCGTTGGTCGTCTGGCCTGTGGTGCGCAGCTCAAGCAGGCAATCATTCATTTCGTGTCGCGCCGGGCCATGGACATCGAAGGCCTGGGCGAGAAGAGCGTCGAACAGTTGGTGGACGAGGGGCTGGTGGGCTCGCCTGCGGATCTGTATGCCCTGACCTTCGAGCAAGTGGTCGACCTGGAAGGCTTCGCCGAACTGTCGAGCAAGAACCTGTTGGCGGCCATCGTCGACAGCAAGAAGCCGAGCCTGGCGCGCTTCATCTACGCCCTCGGCATCCCGGACGTGGGCGAGGAAACCGCCAAGGTCCTGGCCCGCTCCCTCGGCTCACTGGAGCGTGTGCAAGCGGCCTTGCCGCAAGTGCTCACGTACTTGCCGGACGTCGGCCTGGAAGTGGCCCACGAGATCCACAGCTTCTTCGAAGACTCGCACAACCGCCAGGTGATCGAGGGCTTGCTGCGCCATGGCCTGGATATCCAGGACCAGGGCGAACTGGGCGCCGAGTTCTCCGCCAGCACCACCCTGGGCGGTTTCCTGGACAAGCTGAACATTCCCTCGGTCGGGCCGGGCGGGGCGCAGAAGCTGGCGGACAAGTTCGGTTCGCTCGAAGCGGTGATGAACGCCGACTGGCTGGACATGCGCCAGGCCCTGCCGGAAAAACAGGCCAACGCCGTGCACGAGTTCTTCGCCATCGCCGCCAACCGCCAACAAGCCGAAGCCGCCGAGAAGCAACTGCAGGCCTTCGGCATGCACTGGCAGAGCGAGAAAAAAGTCGTCGAAGGTTTGCCCGAAGCCGGGCACACCTGGGTGCTGACCGGATCGCTGGAGTTGATGAGCCGCGATGTCGCCAAGGACAAACTGGAAAGCCTGGGGGCCAAGGTGGCCGGTTCCGTGTCGGCGAAAACCCATTGCGTCGTCGCCGGGCCGGGGGCCGGGTCGAAACTGACCAAGGCCAATGAGCTGGGGCTCAAGGTGCTGGATGAAGAAGCGTTTGTGGCGTTCTTGAGCCAGCACGGCATTACGGTTTAGTCATGTCGCCAGGAAACTCGGACCCATTGTGGCGAGGGGGATTTATCCCCGCTGGGCTGCGCAGCAGCCCTAAAATCTGCCATCTCGGTCTGTCTGGCTGATTGAGTCGACAGGATTGGGGCCGCTGCGCGGCCCAGCGGGGATAAATCCCCTCGCCACAGGGTTATGTGGCGAGTCGGCTAGCGCGGGTCGACGTTATCCAGCGCCCGATTCGCCAGCAACCCTCCCAGCTCGATCAACTGCTGAATACCCAGCGCAACATGCCGCCGCGAACCCTCCAGCTCGAACGCCAGATCGCTGATCATGGCATCGGCTGAAGCCAGGGTTTCACTGAGGTTGGCGAGCAGGCATTCGGTGTCGATGCCGTTGATCACGGTGAAGAGCTGAGCGGGTGCGGGATCGGCTTCCGGCGTTTCCGGTTTTGGCTTCAGGTAGAAGTCGAGGGCGCGCTCGGCGGCTTCGTCGAGTTTTTAGCGGCGGCGGTTTTGTGCGGGGATGTTGGATCGGTGTCCGGTGGGTTGGGGGTTGCTTTGAACATGGTGACGCTCCTATGGGATGGAGCCACCAAGGCCTGTCGCTAAACAGAAATGGTGGCGGCTGCACGCAGGTTAGCGAACCGGTCATAGGCACCCGGCAGACTCGAAGGTCTCCCACATACAGCCGCCATAACGTCATTGCAGTTAGACCTGCAACGAAGCATGGGCCGCTTATGCACCTAGAATGATCCGGGTCGCTAAACCCGATCGCTGATTCGTCAGCGACCCGGAAACGATAAAGTCCGGCCCATAGGCGCACAAGCCGGCGGATTCTGGCGCAGTTGTAGGCAATGGCGCAAGGCGGGGTAGCCCGGCCCGGCAGCGTCCTACACAATGCTCACAATCTTCGGATGATTCGCACGCTCCTGGGAACGATCACGCACAGGAGGGGATCTAGTCTTGCAGGCCCCCGGAGATCACCATGTACCGCTTCTTCGAGCAACTGAGTTCACGCATCGCCGCGCCCTTTACGGGCGATCGCTCGCGTAACAGCAAGATCTGGCCGTGTCGCTGCGGCCAGTCGCTGTTTTTTCGCAACAGCCAGTGCCTGGCCTGCCAGGCGGTGTTGGGCTATCAGCCCGAGCAAAGCCGTTTGTCGTCCCTGCAACCCGGCGAGCAGCCTGGCACCTGGACCCTGGATGCCGACCCACAAGCCGGGTTGTTTCGCCGTTGCGCCAACCTCGACACGCCGGCGGCCTGCAATTGGCTGCTGCCGGCCAATGGGCACGACACCTTGTGCATCGCCTGCAGCTTGAATCGCACCATTCCCGACCTGTCGATCCCGGAAAACCCCGAACGCTGGTGCAAGGTCGAAACCGCCAAGCGGCGGCTGGTGGCGCAATTGATCACCCTCGGTTTGCCTGTCATCCCGAAAACCGTCAGTGAAAGTGAGGGGCTGGCCTTCGATTTCATCGGCGTCGACCTCGATGGCACGCCTCCGACCACCGGCCACGCCAGCGGGTTGGTCACGCTTGACATCAAAGAGGCCGACGATGCCCACCGCGAGCATGTGCGCCAGCAGATGCGCGAGCCGTATCGCACTTTGCTCGGGCATTTTCGTCATGAGGTGGGGCACTACTACTGGGACCGGTTGATCGCCAACAGCCATTGGCTCGATGCATTTCGCGAGCAGTTTGGTGACGAGCGGGCCAGCTATTGCGATGCCCTGGAGCGTCACTATCAGCAAGGCGCGCCGCTGGACTGGCAAACCCACTACGTCAGCGCCTACGCCACCATGCATCCTTGGGAAGACTGGGCGGAAACCTGGGCGCATTACCTGCATATGATGGACGCGGTGGACACGGCCCTGGGTTTTGGCATGAGCGCCGGGGAAATGGATTTCGACTACCAGCCGTTCCCGCCCGAGACCTTGTTCGACCCTGAACATACGGGGGGCGTGGCCTTTCTTTCGTTCGTCAACGCCTGGATCGAACTGGCCGGCATGCTCAACGAACTGTCGCGCAGCATGGGCCAACCGGATTTCTACCCGTTCGTCGTACCCGCCGCGGTGATCACCAAGCTGCATTTCATCCATCTGGTGATTCAGGAGGAGGGCGGCCGGGCTGACGAGGTGCTGCTGTAACCGCCGACTTGTGGGAGCAAGCTTTGTTCTCACAGGCAAGTGCTTGAACATCTTCAGTTTTTTAATCCGGCGCGAACGGTTGTAACTTCTCGTCAGATAGGTACAATGGCGCGGCTCGCCGTCAGGCGGGCGTCGTTATGGTGACCCCATCGGTCCCCCCGCAACGATTACCCGTGAACCTGGTCAGATCCGGAAGGAAGCAGCCACAGCGGGAACATTGTGTGCCGGGGTGTGGCTGGTGGGGTTGCCTCCATAACGCCCAGGCCTTCGTTCGCAAGGTTTGTCGAATTTTCTTATCTACTTTGTTTGTTGATCGATTACCGGTCGATATTTTCTGCTGCCTGATGGAAAGCAAAGAGCTCCAGTGCGTTGCTGCGCAGTGGGGCTTTTTGACTGGAGGGGGCAAAGGATTTGCGTACGGGCCTTTGCAGTGCTCATTCTCGATATCGCACCAATAGTATGATAATTTTGCGTGAGTCGATCATTTTTCCGGAGGCTCATCATGGGTACCGTTCGAAAAACCATCACCGTCACCGACCAACAAGACGGCTGGATCAAGGCTCAGATCGAAGCGGGTCACTACACCAATGATAGCGAATACATTCGCGATCTGATTCGGCGCGAGCAGGAGCGTAGCGCTGAACTTGAGGCTATCCGGTCCGCCCTGAAAGAGGGTGAATCCAGTGGAAAACCTCAACCATTCGATCCCGATGCGTTCAAGAAGAGAATGCTGACAGCGCATGGCTGAATACCGCCTTACACCTGCCGCCGAGCGTGATCTTGAAATTGTCTGGACCTATACCGCCCAACGATGGGGCGTGGCGCAGGCCAATCGATACGTTGATACCATCATTGCGGCGTTTTCTGAACTGGCGCAGCAGCCTAAGATAGCTCCAGCCTGTGACCATGTTCGAACTGGTTATCGCCGACGTAGTGTCGAACGACACATGATTTACTTTCGGATCACGGCTTATGGGATTGCGGTGATTCGTGTCTTGCATGATCGGATGGATACACTTCGGAATTTGTGACAGTAGCCTTTCAATAGAGCCGGACAGCGAACAAGCAAAAAAGCCAAAGAGGAACCCGATCCGTCGCACACCGACAGCCCGGACTCCTCTTTTTTCATGCCTGCTTCAAGGCTTCGACAGTGCCTGGTCTACCGCCGCAATCAGCTTCCCCAGATCCTTCGCGGTGGCTCTGTGTATGACACCAAACAGGTACGCTCGCTGTTCGTCCTCATCGTCCATGTCGGCAAAAAATGCTTTGAGCTGCACATCCAGTTTGTCGGCAAGCAAGACCAAGGCTTCCATGCTCGGGGTGTAGGTGCCGGTTTCGAAGCGGCTGATGGTTTTGGGGTCAAAACCGGTTTTTTCGCCAAGTTCAGCCTGAGTAAGCCCCGCTACTTTGCGATAGCGTCTGATGGCCGGACCCAAACTTGAAATTTGCATCGCTTAATTCCCATTTAGAATCAAGAACTTAACGATAGATTTTTGCATTAGGCAACCGCATGATCCATCACCTTGCTTTGCAAAATGTGATGTGTTTCGTAGAATCGGCCTTTGGCACGGGCATTTGGTGACCTGCTTCAGAAGCCTGGATGTGCGAAAAAGGCGAGCCTTGCGTTTTCTTGTTGTACACAAGGCGACGCTTGGCGCCTTCAGGTAGCACCGCCACGGCCCGCGCTCCAGCGTATCTCAAGGTGTTTGAGCCTAGTTGATTTTTCGCCTGTCCTGGGGCGGTGCAACCGCGCGCGACAAATGAGCCTGACTCATGGATGACTGCTTCGATGGATAAGAAGTACCGCAGAGCCGTTGACGCCGCCGCGATTTTTTCTGAAACCGATCTGAGCGGGCGCATTACCTACGTCAACGACCAGTTCTGTAAGCTTTTTGGCTACCCGCGCGATGAGCTGTTGGGGGCTAACCATCGCCTGATCAACTCCGGCCAGCACCCGGACGAGTTCTTCAGCGCCATGTGGCGCACCATCGCCCTGGGGCAGGTCTGGAAGGGTGAGATCTGCAACCGGGCCAAGGACGGTACGCTGCATTGGGTCGATACCACTCTGGTGCCGGTGATCGACGATGCGACCGGTCAGATCGAGCGCTATCTGGCGATTCGTTTTGATGTCAGCGAGAAGCGTCAGTTGTTGCATTCGCTGCAATGGCGGGTCGGTCACGACGTGTTGACCGGGTTGCCCAACCGCACCTACCTGTCCGACCTGCTGGATCAGGCCCTGGAATTTTCCAGGTCGCAGAGCTTGCCCCTGGCGGTGTGCATGCTTGACCTGGATGGCTTCAAGGCTGTGAACGACGGCCACGGCCATGCCAGTGGTGACCAGTTGCTGGTGGAGGTCGCCCGGCGTCTGCGCAGCATCGTGCGGGGGGAGGATGTGGTGGCGCGGTTGGCCGGCGATGAGTTTGTGCTGGTACTGCGCCATGTATGCGGGCTTGAGGAATTGCATGCCGCGTTGAACCGGGTGCTGATTGCCGTCTCCATGCCGTATGCCATTGATGGCAAGGCCATCAAGGTTTTCGCCAGCATTGGCGTCACCCTGTTTCCCGGTGACAACGAAGACGCCGATACCTTGTTGCGCCACGCCGACCAGGCGATGTACGTGGCCAAGCAGAGCGGCCGCAATCGCTTTCATTTGTTCGACGTGTCCCGGGACCAGGAAGTGCGGGCCACTTACCAGACCGTCGAGCGGGTGCGGCAGGCCATGGCCGGCAACGAATTGCGCCTGCATTTTCAGCCCAAGGTCAACATGCGCCATGGCACGGTGGTGGGGCTCGAGGCGCTGCTGCGCTGGAAACACCCCCAACGGGGCCTGGTACCGCCCCGGGAGTTCCTGCCGCTGGTGGAGGAAACCGACCTGATCGTCGAGATCGGTGAGTGGGTCATGGAGCAGGTGCTGATTCAGTTGCAGCAATGGCAGCACGCGGGGCAAGTCTGTCCGGTGAGCATCAATATCTCGGCGCGGCATTTCCAGCGGGCAGATTTCGTCGAGCGGTTGCGGCAGGTGCTGCAACGGCACCCGGCGGTGTCGCCGCGCATGCTGGATCTGCAGATCGTTGAATCCTTGGCGGTGGAAAACCTTGCCCACGTCAGCGCCTGTCTCCAGGCGTGCCAGGCCTTGGGCGTGGGGTTTTCCCTGGGCGGTTTCGGCACGGGATACTGTTCGCTCAATGACCTCAAACACCTGCGCACGCAGACCATCAAGATCGACAAGACCTTTGTCCGCGACATACTCAATGACCGCGATGATCTGGCGCTGACCGAAGCGGTCATCGGTTTGGCCAGGGCGTTTGGGCGCCAGGTGGTGGCGGAGGGGCTGGACAGCCTGGAGCATGGTCAATTGCTGCTGCGCCTGGGCTGCGAAGTGGCCCAAGGCTATTTCATCGCCCGGCCCATGCCACCCGATCAGGTGCCTGGCTGGGTGAAAGGATTTGTTTCGCCGCCGCAATGGCAGCATCAGTCGGACGTTCAGGGCGAATCGGATCCGGCTTGCGGCGACTCTTTATGTCCGGTGTAGGACTGGATGATCGCGTCGATTTCCCCCGACGTTTTCATCTTCAATAAGGTGCGCAGAATGCGTTGGGCCGGAATGTTTTGATCATCGCGCACATAACAGCCCAGCCCGCGCTCCTGGAGAACCGCCACGGCACGCAGTTGCCGGTCTGGGGGATGTCGTTGATTGAACCAGTCCAGCGCCCATTGATTGCTCACCGCGTAGCGATAGCGCCCGGCCAGAAGCTTGGCCAGGACTTGTTCCTGGCTGCGTGCATCGTCACGTCGCAGATGCCCGCCGTCGAATAACGGCTGCAAGGTCGGGTAGGTATAGCTGAGGACGGTCCCGACCGGCTGGTGGGGCAGGGTGGCGGGCGTCACCACCTTGGGGGAGCTGGCCGTGCCCACCAGCACGTCGCGCTGGAAAAACAGCGGGACGCTCCACAGGTAATTGCCCCCCGTATCCTTTACCCACTCGGGGGTGACATAACACCGTACGTCGACTTCGCCGTGGTTCATGGCATTGTCCAGCCGGGCGCGGGCCAGCACATGAAACTGCGCCGGCATCCCCACCTGGGCCGCCAGGCGGGTCATTACGTCGGGGATGATACCCTGGATCGGGCGACCTTCTTCAGTCTGCACCATGGGCATGGCCCAGCTATCGGTAATGGCGAAACGCAACGGGATTTCGCCAGCAAAACACCCTGAACCCAATAACAGCAAAGCCCCCATGGCCGAACGCATAAACTCTCCTGATGGTGCAAAATCCTGTCGGCAACCAGGCCCCTGACCCAAGCTTAGACAGATTAGACGAGCACACCGGATGCAATTTCGCCCCTGCTCCGCTAGCATTAGCCGCTTCTGCTTCCCAGTGGCGATGGTTTTCGATGAGTTATCAGGTTCTTGCACGTAAATGGCGTCCGCGCTCGTTCCGCGAAATGGTCGGCCAGACCCATGTGCTCAAGGCCCTGATCAATGCCTTGGACAGCCAGCGGCTGCATCACGCCTACCTGTTCACCGGCACGCGCGGCGTCGGCAAGACGACCATCGCGCGGATCATCGCCAAGTGCCTGAACTGTGAAACCGGTATTACCTCGACGCCGTGTGGCGAGTGCTCGGTATGCCGGGAAATCGACGAAGGCCGTTTCGTCGACCTGATCGAGATCGACGCCGCCAGCCGCACCAAGGTCGAAGACACCCGTGAACTGCTCGACAACGTGCAGTACGCGCCAAGCCGTGGGCGCTTCAAGGTCTACCTGATCGACGAAGTGCACATGCTTTCCAGCCATTCCTTCAATGCGCTGCTCAAGACCCTCGAAGAGCCGCCGCCCTACGTCAAGTTCATCCTGGCGACCACCGACCCGCAGAAGCTTCCTGCAACGATTTTGTCCCGCTGCCTGCAGTTCTCCCTCAAGAACATGACCCCGGAGCGGGTGGTCGAGCATCTGACCCACGTGTTGGGTGTCGAGAATGTACCGTTCGAAGACGATGCGCTGTGGCTGCTGGGTCGCGCCGCCGATGGTTCGATGCGTGACGCCATGAGTCTGACCGACCAGGCCATTGCCTTTGGTGAAGGCAAGGTCATGGCCGCCGATGTGCGGGCCATGCTTGGCACCCTCGACCACGGCCAGGTCTACGACGTGTTGCATGCGCTGATCGACGGTGACGCCAAGGCGTTGCTCGAAGCGGTGCGTCACCTGGCCGAGCAGGGGCCGGACTGGAATGGCGTGCTTTCGGAAATTCTCAACGTATTGCACCGTGTCGCCATCGCCCAGGCCTTGCCTGAGGGGGTCGACAACGGTCATGGCGACCGCGATCGGGTGCTGGCATTGGCTCAGGCGCTGCCGGCCGAAGACGTGCAGTTCTACTACCAGATGGGGCTGATCGGTCGGCGCGACCTACCCCTGGCGCCGGATCCGCGCGGTGGTTTCGAAATGGTGCTGCTGCGAATGCTCGCGTTCCGGCCGGCCGACACGGACAACGCCCCGAGGCAACCGCTAAAGCCAGTGGGGATCAGCCAGGCCACAGCTGATTCCGCCAAGCCAGTGGCTGCCGCGCCCGTTGTTGCGCCGGCAGTGGCCTCTGCCCCGGCAGCGGTTGAGCAACCGGCCCCGGTGCCTGTCGTCGCGGCGCCTGAGCCCGAGCCTGTCGTCGAGGCGTTGCCGCAGCCGGTCGCTGAAGAAGTGGTCGACCTGCCCTGGAACGACCCGGTCGAGGCTCAGGTCGTCCAGCAGCCTGCCGTGGAACCGGTGCTGGAAACCGTCGCCGAGCAACCCGAGTTGCCGCCGATGCCCATGCCCACGCCCGACAGCGTGGTACCCGACGCGCCCGAGTGGGTGGCTGCCCCGGTGCCTGAGCCCACGGTGGCGGACGTTGATGTCGCCACGCCAGGCATGGACCTGGATGATGAGCCGCCACTGGACGAGGATTACATCGAGCCGGACATGGATTCGGCCTACAGCTATCTGGATGAACTGGCCAGCGAGCACGCCGCCGAGCCGGCCCCGGAGCCCGAGCCTGAACCGGCGGCGATGCCGGCTACCGGGCTGGCCCTGCAATGGCTGGAGCTGTTCCCGAAACTGCCGATTACCGGCATGACCGGCAGCATTGCCGCCAACTGCACGCTGATCTCCGTGGAGGGCGACCACTGGCTGCTGCACCTGGACCCGGCCCACAGCGCGCTGTTCAACGCCACGCAGCAGCGCCGTCTCAACGATGCACTGAACCAGTATCACCAGCGCACGCTGACGCTGAGCATCGAGCTGATCAAGCCTGAGCAGGAGACGCCGGCCCAGGCCGCGTCCCGCCGCCGTGCCGACCGTCAGCGCGAAGCCGAGGAGTCGATCCACGGTGATCCGTTCATCCAGCAAATGATGCAACAGTTCGGTGCCGTGGTCCGTCACGATACTATCGAACCTATCGAGGCCCCGGTGACCCAGGGCTCATAACTGAAAGCGTCAGGCCGAACGGGCCGGGCGCGGTGTTTATCCAAGTACTTTCGAGGTGATTCCCATGATGAAAGGTGGCATGGCCGGCCTGATGAAGCAGGCGCAGCAGATGCAGGAAAAAATGGCCAAGATGCAGGAAGAACTGGCCAACGCCGAAGTCACCGGCAAGTCCGGCGGCGACATGGTGACCGTGGTCATGACCGGTCGCCACGACATCAAGCGCGTGAGCATCGACCCGAGCGTGGTCGAAGGCCTGAGCGAAGACGACAAGGAAATGCTCGAAGCCCTGTTCGCCGCCGCCGTCAATGATGCAGTGCGCAAGATCGAAGCCAACAGCCAGGACAAAATGTCCGGCATGACCGCTGGCATGCAACTGCCGCCGGGCATGAAACTGCCGTTCTGACTCGCCATCCCGATCGGGATGGGCTACATACAATGCCAGGCATCGCGCCTGGCATTTTTGTTTGTGTCACAAGGCGAGTGCGCTAGAAACTTTACCTGTGGGAGCAAGGCTTGCCCGCGATGAACGATGACGCGCCGCAGCGACGAACCGGAGCGTCTGCATCGCGGGCAAGCCTTGCTCCCACCAGTACCCACTGAACAAACATCGAACGCCGCCCAGCCGGCAATGGTCTGCTTCCTGTAAGTGCCACTCAACGATCAAGGAGACGCTTCCATGTCACAAGCATCGACCACCCACCAGCGCATCGTCCTCGCCTCCCGCCCCACAGGTGCTCCCACCCCGGACAACTTCCGTCTGGAGCAGGTGACGTTGCCGGAGCTGCAGGAGGGGCAGATCCTGCTCAAGACGCTGTTTCTCTCATTGGACCCTTACATGCGCGGACGGATGAGCGACGCACCTTCCTACGCCGCGCCGGTGGAAATCGATGAGGTGATGACCGGTGGTGCTGTCAGCCGGGTCGAGCGTTCTATGCATCCGAAGTTTCAGGAGGGGGATCTGGTGGTGGGCGCTACGGGGTGGCAGAGCCACACTGTCAGCGATGGCCGCAATGTCATTCCGATCCCGTCCGGGCTGCCCAGCCCGTCGATGGCGCTGGGTGTGCTGGGCATGCCGGGCATGACCGCGTACATGGGCTTGATGGAGATCGGTCAGCCCAAGGCCGGGGAAACCCTGGTGGTCGCGGCAGCCTCGGGCGCAGTCGGCTCGGTGGTCGGCCAGGTGGCGAAGATCAAGGGCCTGCGGGTGGTCGGTGTGGCCGGCGGCCCCGAGAAATGCAAGTACGTGGTCGACGAGTTGGGGTTCGACGCCTGTGTCGATCACAAGCGCGATGACTTTGCCGAGGCACTGGCCCGGGCTTGCGACAAGGGCATCGACATCTATTACGAAAACGTCGGTGGCAAGGTGTTCGACGCCGTGGTGCCGCTGCTCAACGCCAAGGCGCGGATTCCCCTCTGTGGCCTGATCGCGTCCTACAACGAGCATGAAGCTCCCACTGGCCCGGATCGCTTGCCGCAATTGCAGCGCACCTTGCTGACCAAGCGCGTGCGGATCCAGGGGTTTATCGTGTTCGACGATTTCAGTGGTCGTCAGCCGGAGTTCATCAGCGCCATGGCGCCTTGGGTGCGTGACGGCAAGGTCAAGTTCCGCGAAGACGTGGTCGATGGCCTTGAGAATGCCCCACAGGCCTTTATCGGCCTGCTGGAAGGGCGCAACTTCGGCAAGCTGGTGGTGCGGGTGGCGCAGGATTGAGTATTTGACGCTAATCGGAGGCGCGGGTATAAACCGCGTCTCGTTGTTATGTCGGACATTTCCTCCATGAGCTTCAGCCCTTTGATTCGCCAACTGATCGACGCCCTGCGAACTTTGCCGGGTGTGGGTCAGAAAACTGCTCAGCGCATGGCGTTGCAATTGCTTGAGCGTGATCGCAGCGGCGGTTCGCGTCTGGCTCTGGCCCTGAGCCAGGCCATGGAAGGGGTAGGGCATTGCCGCTTATGCCGCACCCTCACTGAAGACGACCTCTGCCCGCAATGCGCCGACCCGCGTCGGGACGACAGCCTGCTATGCGTCGTGGAAGGACCCATGGATGTGTACGCCGTGGAGCAGACCGGTTTTCGCGGCCGTTATTTCGTGCTCAAGGGGCATTTGTCTCCGCTCGACGGCCTGGGACCGGAAGCCATCGGCATTCCGCAACTGATGGCGCGGATCGAAGAGGCCGGGACTTTCACCGAAGTCATCCTCGCCACCAACCCGACGGTCGAAGGCGAAGCCACCGCCCACTACATCGCGCAATTGCTCAACAACAAGGGCCTGATCGCCTCACGCATCGCTCATGGCGTGCCGCTGGGCGGCGAGCTGGAACTGGTGGACGGCGGGACGCTGGCGCATTCGTTTGCCGGGCGCAAACCGATCGCTTTATAACTGCTACGAATAACCCTGTGGGAGCGAGCTTGCTCGCGATAGCGGTGTGTCAGTCACCATCGATGTCGGCTGACACGCCGCTATCGCGAGCAGGCTCGCTCCCACATGGGGTGTGTGTGCTATTGACGGGCGTTACCTTTCGCTCAACGAAAACTGCGTCAGGCAGAACGTCGGTATCCCCATGTCTTCCAGGCGCTGCGAGCCAAGCAACTCCGGCAGGTCGATGATCGCCGCGGCCTCGTGGACCTTGGCGCCCATGCGGCGGATCAGGTTGGCGGCGGCGATCAGCGTGCCGCCGGTGGCGATCAGGTCATCGAACATCACCACCGAATCACCCTCGCACAGGCTGTCGGCGTGAACTTCAAGGAAGGCTTCGCCGTATTCGGTCTGGTAACCCTCGGCCAGCACATCCGCCGGCAGCTTGCCTTGCTTGCGAAACAGCACCAAGGGCTTGTTCAACTGATAAGCCAGGATTGAGCCGATCAGGAAGCCTCGCGCATCCATCGCGCCGATGTGGGTGAACTCGGCCTCGACATAACGATGGGCGAAGCTGTCCATCACCAGCCGCAACGCGGTGGGGGACTGGAACAGTGGGGTAATGTCGCGAAAGATCACGCCCGGCTTGGGGAAATCGATCACGGGGCGGATCAGGGATTTGATATCGAAGGAGTCGAAGACCATCGTCTAGGTGTCCTGGCAGGCTGCAAACGCCGGAGTATAGCGCGGCAAGGCGAATCTGGGCCGCGCGCATGCTCATCAGCCGTCGATCGAGCCACCCGCCAGGGCGCAGAGCTGGATCGGGTCGAGAATATGAATCTCCTTGCCTTCGGCGGCGATCAACTCGTTCTGTTGGAAACGGGTGAATACCCGGGACACGGTTTCCACCGCCAGGCCCAGGTAGTTGCCGATTTCGTTACGCGACATGCTCAGGCGGAACTGGTTGGCCGAAAACCCACGAGCGCGGAAACGTGCCGAGAGGTTCACCAGGAACGTGGCGATGCGTTCGTCGGCGGTTTTCTTCGAGAGCAGCAGCATCATTTGCTGATCGTCGCGGATTTCCCGGCTCATGACCCGCATCAACTGACGACGCAGTTGCGGCAGTTGCAAGGCCAGCTCGTCCAGGCGATCGAAGGGTATCTCGCACACCGAGGTGGTTTCCAGCGCCTGGGCCGAGACCGGATGGGTTTCGGTGTCCATGCCCGACAGACCCACCAGCTCGCTGGGCAGGTGGAAGCCGGTGAGCTGTTCTTCGCCGCCATCGCTCAGATTGAAGGTTTTCAAGGCGCCCGAGCGCACGGCATAGACGGAATCGAAGGTGTCGCCCTGGCGAAACAGGAATTCACCTTTTTTCAACGGTCGACCCCGTTTAACGATGTCGTCCAGCGCGTCCATATCCTCCAGATTCAATGAAAGTGGCAGGCAGAGCGGAGCCAGGCTGCAATCCTTGCAATGTGCCTGGTTGTGGGCGCGCAGTTTGACTGGCTCGGACATTTCTTAAATCCTTGTGGGAAACACACATAAGCCGTAAGGGTAACTCAGCTAAGGTACTCCGGCCAGTGGGCTTTCATCGTCAAATTGTCGCGCTCAGATGACTCGGGAGAAGCGCTGTCGATTGTGTCCTTCCAGATAGGCATCAAAGACCATGCACACCGAGCGCACCAGCAGGCGCCCGGCGGGCAGTACCTTGATGTGGCTGCTGTCCAATTCGATCAGGCCGTCTTCGGCCATCCCCTGCAATTGCGGCCACAACGGTGCAAAGTAACCGCGAAAATCGATGTTGAACGTTTGTTCGATGTCGGTGAATAGCAGATTGAAATGGCAGATCAACTGCTGGATCACCGCGCGCCGCAGCCGATCGTCGGCATTGCACAGCAGCCCGCGGCTGGTCGCCAGTTGACCGTCGGCCAGGGTGTTCTGGTAATGGTTCAGGTCACTGCTGTTCTGGCAGTACAAATCGCCGATCTGGCTGATGGCTGACACGCCAAGGCCGATCAGGTCGCAGTGACCATGGGTGGTATAGCCCTGGAAGTTGCGTTGCAGGGTAGCGTCTTCCTGGGCAATCGCCAGTTCGTCGTCGGGCAGGGCGAAGTGGTCCATGCCGATATAGCGATAACCCGCCGCGGTCAGTTGTTCGATGGTGCCTTGCAGCATCGCCAGTTTCTGCGCCGGGTTGGGCAGGTCCTGGCTGTTGATGCGGCGTTGGGGCATGAAGCGTTCCGGCAAGTGGGCGTAGTTGAACACCGAAAGCCGGTCCGGCTGCAGCTGGATGACTTCCTGGACCGTGCGGGCGAAATTTTCCGGGGTCTGTTTGGGCAGCCCGTAGATCAGGTCGATGTTGATCGAACGGAACTGCAAGGTCCGGGCGGCTTCGATCACCGCGCGGGTTTCTTCCAGGCTTTGCAGGCGGTTGACGGCGCGCTGCACGGCCGGGTCAAGGTCCTGCAGGCCGATGCTGACGCGGTTAAAACCCAGTTCCCGCAACAGGCCCATGGTGGACCAGTCGGCTTCCCGGGGATCGATTTCGATCCCGTAGTCGCCGGAATCGTCCTCCAGCAGGTTGAAGTGTTGGCGCAACCTGGCCATCAACTGGCGCAGTTCGTCATGGTTGAGGAACGTCGGGGTGCCGCCGCCCAGGTGCAACTGTTCTACGCGCTGGGCCGGGTCGAGGTGGCAGCCGATCAGCTGGATTTCCTGTTCCAGGCGTTGCAGATAGGCGTGGGCGCGGCCACGGTCCTTGGTGATGACTTTGTTGCAGGCGCAGTAGTAGCAAATGTTCGCGCAGAACGGCACATGCACATACAACGACAGTGGCCTCAAGGCTTTGCGGCTGTCGCGCAGGGCGTGGAGCAGGTCGAAGGTCCCCACCTGGCTGCCGAATTGCGCCGCGGTCGGATACGAGGTGTAGCGGGGCCCCGCCAGGTCGTAACGGTGGATCAGGTTTGAGTCCCAACGAATGGCGTCGAGCATGCGGGCGTTTCCCGGATAGGCTGGCATGGGCGAGAGTTTAAGAGGGAGGGCGCGGGGCGGTTTTGATTTGCGTCAACGGGGGGTGGAGTCTGGGCGAGGGCCAATCGCGAGCAGGCTCGCTCCCACAGGGATTTGCGGTGTTCATGAGGTTTGGGTCAGCCGCGATCCAGTGTGCGAGCGAGCCTGCTCGCGATGGCGGCGACTCGGTCAATGCCCCATGAGCCAATGCTGATGCGGCCCTGGCAGGGTCCAGATACCAAAGACAATCACCAACAGCCCGCCGGCCATGCGCACGCTGCGTTTGCGCAACAGGGCGGTGATGCGTTCGGCGGCCATGCCGGTGGCGAGCAACACCGGCCAGGTGCCGAGGCCGAAGGCGAGCATCAGCAACGCGCTGTCCAGCGCATCGCCCTGGCTGGCCGACCAGAGCAGGGTGCTGTAGACCAACCCACACGGCAGCCAGCCCCAGAGCGCGCCGAGCAGCAAGGCCCGGGGCAGGCTCGACACCGGCAGCAAGCGGTTGGCGACGGGCTGGATATGCCGCCACAGGCCACGACCGACGCCTTCGATGCGGGTCAAGCCGCTCCACCAGCCCGCCAGATACAGGCCCATGGCGATCAACAGCAGGCCGGCCAACACGCGCATGACCATCGCCGCCGGACTATTGGCCACGGCCCAACCAGCCAGGCCGATCAGTAGCCCTGCGCTGGCGTAGCTCAGAATCCGCCCAACGTTGTAGGCCAGCAGCAATCGAAAGCGCCGGCTGCGCTGTTCCTTGGGGATTGCCAGGGTCAGGGCGCCCATCAGGCCGCCGCACATCCCCAGGCAATGGCCGCCGCCCAATAAACCCAGGATGAGCGCCGAGACCAACAATGGCGCCAGATCAAGCATGGGGCGGGGCCTTGTCGTCCGGCTTGCGGGGCTCGCCGCTGGCTTCGTCCACCGCTGCCTTGTGGTTCGGATCCTGATCGTCGAACAGAATGCTGTGGGCCGGACCGTCGAGGTCGTCGTACTGCCCGCTGTCCACGGCCCAGAAGAAGATGTAGACGGCAATGGCCACGATCAGCAGTGCGGCCGGGATCATCACGTAAAGAGCTGGCATGTCGGAACTCCATGCCCGCGCGGCTCAGGCCGGCAGCGGGCGGGTATCGGGCGAGGCATCGAAAACCTGCATCTTGGGCTGGCGAGTCAGCCTCAGCGCATTCAACACCACGGTCAGCGAACTGATGGACATGCCGATCGCGGCCCACACCGGCGTAATCCAGCCGAGGGCGGCGAACGGCAACATGAGGCCATTGTACAGTGCCGCCCACACCAGGTTCTCGATGATCACCCGCCGTGTGCGCCGGGCCAGGCTGAAGGCGTGGATCAGGGCGTCGAGACGGTTGGACAGCAGCACCGCATCGGCGCTGGTCTTGGCAAGATCGGTGGCCGAGCCCATGGCGACACTGATGTCCGCCGCCGCCAGCACCGGCACGTCATTCACCCCGTCGCCGAGCATCAGCACCTTGCGGCCCTGCTGGTGCAACTGTTGCAACACGGCCAGTTTGTCGTCCGGGCGCAAACCGCCGCGGGCCTCATCGATGCCCAGTTCGGCGGCGACACTGGCAACCATGGGCGAACTGTCGCCCGACAGCAACAGTGTGCGCCAGCCCCGCGCTTTGCAGGCGGCCAGCAATGCCGGGGCGTCGGTACGCAAGCGGTCGTCGAGGACGAACCAGGCCAACGGACCGATGTCATCACCCAGCAGCAACCATTGTCCGGGCTCATCCGGCATCACCGGCACCGCCGCGCCACTGAGTTCGCAGACAAAACCGGGTTGGCCGATGCGCAGGCGCTGGTCACCCACCAGCCCTTCCAGGCCCAGCCCCGGGGTGCTTTGCACATGCTCGGCGGCCAGTGGCGCGCGGCCAAAGGCACGGGCGATGGGGTGTTCGGAGCGATTTTCCAGGGCAGCGGCCAGGCCCAGGCATTGATCACTGTCCAGGGCCGTCAGCGTGCGAATGGCGCGCAACGCCAGACGCCCTTCGGTGAGGGTGCCGGTCTTGTCGAAAATCACCGTGTCGATCTGGTTCAGGCCCTCCAGCACATGGCCGCGAGTCAGCAGCAGGCCAAGCTTGTGCAGCGTGCCGGTGGCGGCGGTAAGAGCGGTTGGCGTGGCCAGGGACAGTGCGCAAGGGCAGGTGGCGACCAGCATCGCCAGCACAATCCAGAAGGCGCGAGAGGCATCCAGTTGCCACCACAGCACACCGATGGCCGCCGCAGCGACCAGGGAGAACAGCAGGAACCATTGCGCGGCGCGGTCGGCGATTTCCGCCAGCCGCGGCTTCTCGGCCTGGGCTCGTTCCAGCAACCGGACGATGGCCGACAGCCGGGTGTCTTGCCCCAGTGCCAACACCTGGACCGTCAATGCGCCTTCTACGTTAAGGGTGCCGGCCGTCACCGTGTCGCCCACTTGGCGAGGTTGTGGCAGGTATTCGCCGGTCAGCAGCGATTCGTCGACACTGGACTGGCCGTCGAGGATTCTGCCGTCGGCCGGCAGAACCGCTCCGGGATGCACCAGGACCCGGTCACCGGTGCGCAATTCGCTGAGCAGGATGCGTTCACTCTGGCCGTTATCCTCCAGGCGCAGGCACGAGGCCGGCAGCAGATTAACCAGTTGTGCGGTGGCGGCAGCGGTGCGCTCCCTGGCACGGCGTTCCAGGTAGCGACCGGCCAGAAGGAACAGTGCGAACATGCCCACGGCATCGAAATACAGCTCGCCCACCCCGGTGACGGACGTCCAGATCCCGGCCACGTAGGCGCCGCCAATGGCCAGGGACACCGAAACGTCCATGGTCAGGTGTCGGGTGCGCAGGTCGCGCATCGCGCCCTTGAAGAACGGCGCGCAGCTATAAAACACGATAGGTGTGGTGAGGAACAGCGCGACCCAGCGCAGGATGGTGTGCATCTCCGGGCTCAGGTCGATGTTGAATTCCGGCCAGGTGGCCATGGTCGCCATCATCGCCTGGAACCAGAGCAAACCGGCTACGCCCAATTGGCGCAGGGCCAGGCGATTTTGCGCGGCCAACTGTTCGCTGGCCTGATCGGCCTGGTAGGGATGGGCGACGTAGCCGATCTGGCGCAGTTCGGCCAGCAAGGTGCTCAGCGGTAATTGAGCGTCGGCCCAGCTCACGTGCAGGCGGTGATTGGACAGGTTCAGCCGCGCCTCGGCCACGGCGGGCAGGCTGCGCAGTTGTTTTTCGATCAGCCAGCCGCAGGCGGCGCAACTGATGCCTTCGATCAGCAGCGTGGTTTCGGCCAGCTCGCCTTCATGGCGCACGAACGACTGCTGCACGTCCGGGCGGTCGTACAGCGCCAGCTCATCGATCAACTGGACCGGCAGGGTTTCGGGGTTGGCCGACGCTTCGCTGCGATGCTGGTAATAGCTTTCCAAACCACCAGCGACAATGGCCTCGGCCACCGCCTGGCAGCCCGGGCAGCACAGCTCACGGGTTTCACCCAGGACAACGGCGGTGAAGCGACTGCCCGGGGGGACGGGCAGGGCGCAGTGGTAGCAAGGCAGTGGGGTGGTCATGAGGTATTCACATATCGAAACTTTCTGGCATCTGAAGGCCTTTTCGCGAGCAGGCTCGCTCCCACAGGTCTGCGTCGTTGTGAATTGAACCTAACGACACCTCAATGTGGGAGCGAGCCTGCTCGCGATTGCGCGCAGCGCAGCCGTCTATTTCTTCAGGTCTTCAGCGCCTTGCAGCGGTTCATCGCCGAGCAGGATGGCCTGGTCATGGTTGATCTGCTCTTCTTCGAACAGGCGCCAGGTCTTGTCGTTCTCCACACCCAGCAATTCGACAAAGCGCCGGCCTTCGATCTTGTCCGTCAACTGACCGACATACCGTCCCGGCTCGCTGTCGTTGCGCGTCAGGACGATCTTGCGATCCTTCTCCGGCTGGGTGGGCGAGATCAGGCTCAGTTCCAGGGTCTGGGGCCGGCTGTCGCCGCTCAGGCGCAGGTTTACTTCGCCGGTGACGTCATCCAGTTGCACGTTGGCATGCAGTTGCAGGGTCTGGCCCAGCAGTTCGCGCTCCAGGGAGCGGTTGATGCCCTTGCCGGCTTCGTAGTAGTTGTCGTTGACCAGGTTGTCCGGGTTGTTCACGGCGATGGTCACCATGGTCAGACTCAGCGTCACCGAGCAGGCCAGGATCGCAATGATGATCCACGGCCAGAGATGCTTGTACCAGGGGCTGGTGGCGGTTGCTGCAGGCATGTTCAGTTCTCTCAACGAATTTGTGGGCCGATGAACCGGCTCTTGGCTTCAACATGAACGCTGTCGTCATCGGCATCCTTGAGGATGAACGTCACCTCGTTGGTGCTCGACGGCAGTTGGTCCGGTGCACTGGACAGTTCTACCGGCTGGGTGAAGATCTCACCGGCCGCGACCTTGATTTCCCGGCGTCCCTGGAGCTTGAGATCCGGCAGGCCGGAGGCCTCCAGCACGTACGTATGGTCGTGCTGGTCCTTGTTCATGATCTTGAGGCTGTAGACGTTCTCGATCCGGCCTTCGGCGTTCTCGCGGTACAGCACGCGGTCCTTGCTGACGTCGAAACCGACCAGCGAACGCATGAAGAACGCGGTCACCAGCAGACTGATCATTGCCAGCAGCACCAGGGCATAACCGATCAGGCGTGGGCGCAGTTTATGGGTTTTCTGCCCCGAGAGGTTATGTTCGGTGGTGTAACTGATCAGCCCGCGCGGATAATCCATCTTGTCCATGATGTTGTCGCAGGCGTCGATGCACGCCGCGCAGCCGATACATTCAATCTGCAGGCCATCGCGAATGTCGATACCGGTGGGGCAGACCTGGACGCACATGGTGCAGTCGATGCAGTCCCCCAGGCCCAGGGCCTTGTAGTCAACGCCCTTCTTGCGCGGGCCACGGCTTTCGCCCCGACGCGGGTCGTAGGAAACGATCAGGGTGTCCTTGTCGAACATCACGCTCTGGAAACGGGCGTAAGGGCACATGTAGATGCACACCTGCTCGCGCAGCCAGCCGGCGTTGCCGTAGGTGGCGAGGGTAAAGAAGCCGACCCAGAAATACGACCAGCCATCGGCCTGGCCGGTAAAGAATTCGAACACCAGTTCGCGAATCGGCGTGAAATAACCGACGAAGGTCATGCCGGTCACAAAACCGATCAGCAGCCACAGGCTGTGCTTGGCCAACTTGCGCAGGAACTTGTTCCCGCTCATGGGCGCCTTGTCGAGCTTGATGCGTTGGTTGCGGTCGCCTTCGGTGACCTTCTCGCACCACATGAAAATCCAGGTCCACACGCTTTGCGGACAGGTGTAGCCGCACCAGACCCGCCCGGCATAGACCGTAATGAAAAACAGGCCGAAGGCGGCAATGATCAGCAGTCCGGACAGGAGGATGAAGTCCTGGGGCCAGAAGGTCGCACCGAAAATGAAAAATTTGCGTTCGGGCAGGTTCCACCAGACGGCCTGATGCCCGCCCCAGTTCAGCCAGACCGTACCGAAATACAGCAGGAACAACACGCCACCGCCGACCATCCGCAGGTTGCGGAACAGGCCGGTGAAGGCACGGGTGTAGATTTTTTCCCGAGAGGCATACAGGTCGACGCTTTGGTTCGCGTCCTTGGCAGGCGGGGTGACGTCATGTACCGGAATCTGGTTACTCATCAAAATGCATCCCACGGCAGTGGAAAAGTGCCGGGATCAGTACGTGCCGACCACGGTCAGAAAGGGTATTGCAGTGGTGCAATGATACGCCTGTAGGTCTAGCTCAAGGGTGCGACCTTTGGTCGCGTTGGGACTCTGCATAGAATGGTGTAGCGGATGTAACAAGTCATGACCCAGATCAATTGACTATAGACATTCCATGGCGTTGGCGAAAAAACCATGGGCCTGCCGACTCGTTCGACAGCCCCTCCTGATTGTTTTGTGCCACTATTTTTGGCGGCTCCGCCGCCCAGCGGGGGTAAGTTCCCTCGCCACGGGGATTTGCGCTTAACCTGCGCCTGGTCATTTGTTCGCAAGCGCCAGATCGAACTGCTTGTTTCCCAATTTGATCTAGCCGCCAGGGTTTTCTTGAGCACAGCCGAATCCCGGCTCTGATTATTTTTTTGCGCTGCAAAGAGAAGCGTCAGGCGCACAAATGCATCAAGTTTCTACCGGCGGTACAAAATGTTGTAGAACGCGGTTTGCTCATCCTTGATCAAGGACAGATCGTGCCCCGTGGGAATTTTTTCGAACAGCGCTTTGTTGACTGCCATCCGACGCATGATGATCACCTCCAGCAATTGGCCGAACAGCGCTTCATCACGGACGTGTTTTTTCAGTTTTAGAATTTCGTGAGGCTTGTCTTTCAGGACGTGAAAGGCGTAATTCATCACAACCATATTGGAGACGAACAGGTTTGCCGTTGACTGAAGCGGATTGACCGCGTCGATCAAAGCATCAAATATTTTTTGCCTGTCCTGAGCATAGGTGGGCAAAAAAACGTCGGGGTACATAAGCTCGCTGTGACGATCATTGATCGCGCAGCGGTAATGGGTATCGTCGGGCTCGCTGAGTAATCTGACTGTGCTTGTTTGAAACGTTTTCAACGTACTCAGCAGTTGATGCTCTTTCCTGCTGTCGGCCTTGATCGCTTTGTAAACCAGATCAATCACATCCAGAAAAGCCACGGACCCCAGCCCATCGGTCGCCATCATCAACTGATTGCCCTCGATGCTGAACCGACGATACGCCTCGTCATCGATGCTCAATTCGAAGAGGAGGAACCTAAGCATGTAGTTCCTGAGGCGCGCATCCGCATCCAGGGTGCTGTTCTTCAAGCTGATCAGTTGGATCAGGTAGAAGAAAATAAAATATTCCTTGTTGGTTCGTTGACGGTTGTCGATTTCAAGCAGGTAGCCAAAGCGCGACAGGACCAGGAGGAGGGCGTAGCAGTCGGGTTCCGTGAAGCCGTTCTTCAGCATGGCTTTTTCGAAAGCGCTGGTGGAAAACAAGTCCCGCCAGCGGCTAACGCTGAAGGGAGCGCCATTGTGTTTTTTCGCGACGACGTTCAGTAGCGAAGGCTCGTCTTCTTTGTAAAAAACAGCACCCAACGCCTTCGGATACGGCCGGACGTTCAGGAAATTTTCAAGCTTGTATGAGAGAAGATCGAATATGTCCATCTGGCTTTATCCGCAGGTCTTCCATTTTCCGTTCGGGCCTTTCTTCTCGACACGAAATGACGTAATGGTTTTATTGAATTTATCCAATAATCGGAAACCGATGCCTCTGGCCTTGGGCTCATTCGTCTTGGACAGCACGCCATCTTTCAGGCCCGTCTCTTTATAGTCAACGGTAGAGATGTCCTTGTGGTTATTGAGCATGCTGACCCCTTCGTTATTGACGGTGGCCACTACCCGATACTTCTCATTGCCTGGGTTGAATCCAGGGTTACTGTCCTGGTTGACCCAGACCGCTTTCTCTCCTCGGATATTCGGAACCAAGCCGCCTTTGCCTCCGTTGGCGGCCTTGGACGAGACGGTTTCGCTCTCGCCCATGTACCGGATAATCTCATTCTCTTTAAGCCCCAGCGGGTCGATCCAGGTAAATGGATTCGGTGCGTAGCGATAAAGATTCAGGCTTGCGGCCAGGCCCAAGGGGTCGGGCGTGGTAAAGCGGCCTATGTCGGGATCATAGAAGCGGAAGGTGTTGTAGTGCAGGCCTGTTTCCCGGTCCAGGTATTGCCCCTGAAAACGCAGGTTCTGTTCTTCGATGTAGTACGGCTCACGGACTTCATCAGTGGTATTGCCCCATACCTGGTAGTGAGCGTGCCATAGCGGATGGCCGTCACTTTCCGTCAAGGCCTGTGGCTGACCATTGGGGTCGTTGTGGTAATAGCGGATGCGTTGATGTTCACCGATGCCGTCGACCCGGGCCAAGGGCTCGTGACTGTCGCCAATATAGAGGTACAGGCTGGTCAGGCTATTTTTATGTTCCTTGAGTAATTGCAGGCCATCCCAGTCGAAACGCGTGCGGGCGATGAGACGCCCGTTGTCGTCATGTTCGGTTTTCTCAATCCTTCGGCCCAACGGGTCGTAGCGCATCCTGACGACGTTTCCACCGTCGGATTTCTGGGTTCGAACTTCAACCAGCCGGTGATCCGAGTCGTAACTGAAGCGCTGCAGGCCATGTCGCCCACTGCGCTTTTCAATCATTCGGCCAAAATCATCGTAGCGATAGTGCTTATCCTGATAGCGCTTGAGTTGGTTGTGCGTAACCCGCCCACCTGTACCAGGTGAACTGTCGAGGAGATTGGCGGCGGCATCGAAGGAAAATGTTTCATTCTGGCCTTGTCGAGTGCCCTGGCTTGCCAGGATGCGGCCGGTCACATCGTAGTGCAGCAATTGGCGTTGTTGACCTTTTGGCTGCCGTTCAAGGCGCGCCACCAGGTGGTCGCCAGGATCAAACTCAAAATGGGTTTGATCTGCGGCAGGCATCAACGACGGCTGGCTGGTATGCCGGCGTTGGCGGCTGCGTAAGCGCCCGCTACGGTCATATTCACTCCGTGTGCTGATTTGGCCTTGGGTGCGCAGCACCTCTCGATGCAGCCGGTCGCGTTCGAAGTCGCTGATGACGTGGCCGTCGAGGTTGATTTGGTGCAGATGACCACTGCCATAGTACAGGCGGCTGACCCAACGGCCGTCGGGTAGGTGGGTCTGGATCAGGTTGCCGAGTTCGTCGTAGTGATGCTTCAGAACGCCCGCTGAACTCTGCTCCTCAATCAGATAACCCAGCGCGTCATAAGCAAAGCCCAGTCGTTGTTCGTTGCCGTCGTTAGCGATGACGGTGGCTTCGATTAACTGATTCAACGGGCTATAGCTGTACCGGGACTGTCCATCAGGTGTGATTCGGGTGGTCAGCCGGCCAATGGCATCACGTTCGAGATGATGAACAATGGTCCTTTCACTGGGCTGATGATCACCTCGCGGCGCTGCGATGGTTTCGACTCGTTTTACGTTGTTGAGGACGTCGTACGTGTAGCCTTTGGCGCTGCCATCAAGGTTGCGCTGTTCGGCCAACCGATCCCCCGCATCCCAGGTAAACCGATAGCTCTCACCGTTCTCATTGACCAGCGCCTGCAGCCGCCCGTAGCTGTCGTACGCGAATTGCACCTGCCGGCCCTGGGCGTCGGTGCGTTGGCGGACCTGACCGCGACGGTTGTGCTGGTAGAGCGTGGTGTGCCCGGCCGGGTCGGTGTAGCCGGTCAACTGACCGGCGAGGTCGCGCTGGTACTGTTCGGTGCGGCCATCCGGCAATTGGCTGCTGAGCAAACGGCCTTGGGCGTCGTAGCTGAACTGGGTGCGCTCGCCGAGGGCGTCGGTGATGGTCTGCAGGTAGCCGCGCTGGTCGTAGCTGAACCGTGTCGGGTAACCCGAGCAATCGATGTGCTCCACCAACTGCCCGAACGGATTCCAGCGCAGCTTTTTAAGCTTGCCGGTGGCGTCGATGATTTCGATGACCTGACCGTGGGCGTCATAGCGATAGCGGGTGACGTGGCCCAGAGGATCGGTTTCGGCGGTGCAGTTGCCGCGTTGATCGTAGCGGTATTTCCAGCTGTGGCCGGCGGCATTGGTGTCCACCAGCGGCAGCGCCCAGTGCTCGAGCCATAACGTCGAATCACTGCGGCCCAAGGGATCGGTTTCGCCGATCAGGTTACCGGCCTCGTCATAGCTGTATTCATAGCGCCCGCCCTGTGGGTCGGTGGCGCTGAGCAGTTGGCGTTCGTCGTTCCACTCGAACAGCCAGGTCTGGCCGAGGTTGTCGCTGTATCGGGTGATCTGGTGTTGGCTGTTCCAGTGGCGCGTGCTGACGCGCTGCAAACCGTCGGTAATGCGGGTTACACCGGCCTTGAGGTCATAGTCGAACTGGTAGGTGTCGCCCTCGTCGGTCCAGTGGCGGACCACGCGCCATTCCTGGTCTTCGACCAAGGCCCATTCGTAGAAGCAACGCAGCCCGGTGGGCAGTTGGTGTTCCAGCATTCGCTGGCCGGCGTCGTAGCTGAAACGCCGTTGCACCTGGCCGGTGGCGTCGCGTACTTCGCTCAGGTTGTTCGCTGTGTCGTAGGCGTAGCTGACCAGCACTTCGCGCTGTTGGTCGGGGTAGAGGCGTTCTATCTGGGTGACGCGTTCGCGCTCGCGGATCAGCTCGACTTGCACCAGATCGAAGGTGTCGCGCAGGCGTATCAGTCGTCCGGCGGCGTCGTAGTCGAGGAAGATGCGATTGTCGTTGCGGTCACCGAGTTGGCTCAGGCGCAGCAGGGATGTGTGGCCCGGCGTGGGTTCGAATAGGCGATACACACCGTCGTCGCTTTCGATCAGCAACTGCCCGTTGAGATGACGTCGCACGGCCAGGCCTTCGCCAGCACTGAACACCGCGCCGCCCAACGGGATCGAACCCATGTCGATGGGCCGGGCCTGTTCGTCGGTGTAGAGCAGGGTCTCGCCGCCCTCGGGATGGGCCAGGATCTCCACCTGCACCTCGTAGACCACGCTCCAGCCCGCACCGAACATACCTTCGCGGCGCTCGTCGCGGCTGTTGTAGAAGCGTTGCCAGTCGATTGGCAGAACACCGGGCAAAACGAAGTCCAGCTCTTCATCGCGGCCCAGCACCTTGGCGCCGGTGGCGGCATGCACCGGGTTCGACGAGCCCATGGTGGCGTTGGCCGCGGCGCCCATGGCGCTGCTGACCGCCATCGACGCCGCGCCACCGGCCAGCATGCACGGCAGTTTGCTGAAGAACTTGCCCTTGCCCCCCTTGAGCATCAGCAACGCGGTGACCGCCAGCCCCACGCCCGGGGTCTTGCCGCTGCGAATCTCACGCACCACCACTGAGCCGCCGCCGATGGTCACGTCCGGGGAAATCAACCCGGCCGAGACCACCGTCGCATCGCAGGTGCTGCGGTCGCCGCTGCGCACGGCGGGCTGGCCATTGATGGTGACTTTGTCCGAGCCTTCAGCCATGAACTGCGGCGGCATCGGTGGGTGCTTGGTGCAGATCACCAGGTCTTCCGGCCGAGTCTCTGTGCCGGGGGCGGGCGAGGCGACGGTGGGGCGCCACATCTGCGAGAAGAAGTTGCCGGCCATGTCCAGGTAACTGGCCTCGGCTTCTTCTTCCGGCTCGGGCATGTCCAGTTCGGTGCCGGCCGGCGCGACATGGGAAACAACCGCTCCGGCGGCGCGGGCCGAGGGGATGTTGTTGGTAAAGGTGTCCTTGGAGCCGGTGAGGATGTTGGCCTGCACCGTGGGCGGGAAGAGCGCGTTGCCGATGCCTTCGCAGATATTGCTCAGGCCTTCGTCGGCCCCGGTCTTGCTCATGGCAATGCCCACGACCGCCCCCACCACCGCACCGAGCAGGAAACAACCCAAGCCACCCGTGGCGACGGTGATGCCGGTGGCGGCCACCACCGCTGCCGTCGCCAGGGCGGTGATGGCGATGTTGGCCGCCACTTCCAGCACGCCGCCGAGAATGTCGGCCATCATGGAGGTGTGGTTCAGTGCATCGCCCAGGCGAGCGGCCCAGAGCGCGTCAGACATGCCGGGGGCTCATCGTTGCGCGCTGAAGTGTTTCGATGCCCATTGCGCCTATCTCCTTGGCGGTAATTGATGGTCCGTCGCGACGTTATATTAGCTTGACCATGGATTGAGCAAGGCCACGCCGCTGCTTTGAAAATCACTCACATTGCGGGTGACCACGGTCAGGCCATGGACCAGCGCGGTGGCGGCAATCAGTGCATCGCATTCATTGCTGCGATCCGGTATATGCAGGCGAGCGCAGCGCAGCGCGACGGTGCGGTCGACCGCCAGGATCCTGCCGGAAAATGCGGGCAGGACGTGGTTATCCAGCCACGCGCGCAGGCGGCTGCCTTGCACCGGATCCTTGCGTTCGAAGCGCATTACACCAGTTTCCAGCTCCAATACGGTGATTGCCGAGACGTACAGGTTGGGGGCGGACACGCTCCGTGCCCAGGCCTGTACGTTTTTATCTGCATGCGGCTTGCGCAGTTCCGAAATGACATTGGTGTCGAGTAGAAACATCAGGACAGGTCCACTGGCCGGGGAGTGATGACGGCACGTTCGGTATCGAAATCGGTATCCGGCGCGTCAGGCATGACCAGCAACTCGACAATGCTGGTGCCAATGCCGGTCAGTTTCTGGTACTGCTCAATGCTTAGCAGTACGTGGGCCGGCTTGCCACGGTCAGTGATGATGACTGGCCCCTGGCGGGCGGCTTTTTTGGCACCACTTGTGTCGTGGTTGAATTCGCGGCTGGAAATGGTCGTGATGGACATGGCAGTGCCCTCATAAACTACAATGTAGGCACGTTACTACTGGCGTGGGCGGCGAGCAAGTTAAACAGCTTCGCTCCTGGATACCCACCAATAAAAAAGGCCCCGCCAACATGGGTTGACGGGGCCTTTGGTACATCAGGCGTGTGCCTTACTGGGCATCGGCGGCTGGCGCCGGTTCCCCATGAGACAGGCTGTAGACGTACGCAGCCAGCAGGTGGACCTTGTCGTTACCCTGCAGATCGGCCTGGGCAGGCATCTGGCCCTGGCGACCGTAACGGATGGTCTGCTGCAGCTGAGCGAAGCTCGAACCGTAGATGAAACCGGCCGGGTGCGTCAGGTCAGGTGCGCCCATGGCAGGCGTGCCCTTGCCAGCTGGGCCGTGGCAGGCCACGCAGTTAGCCGCGAACAGCTTCTGGCCGTTGGCCGGATCGGCCTTGGCGCCTTCCGGCAGTTTACGGCCGTGCAGACTGGTCACCACGTAGGCGGAGACGTCGGCAACGCCTTGCTCGCCAACCACGGCAGCCCAGCCCGGCATCACGGCATGACGACCGCCCATGATGGTGGTCTTGATGGTTTCCGGCTCACCACCCCAGCGCCAGTCGGCGTCGGTCAGGTTCGGGAAGCCATAGGCACCCTTGGCGTCGGAACCGTGGCAGACCGAGCAGTTGGAGGCGAACAGGCGGCCACCCATCTTCAGGGCTTGCGGGTCTTTGGCGACTTCTTCAATCGGCATGGAGGCGAACTTGGCGAAGATCGGGCCGAACTTGGCATCCGAACGCGCCATTTCCTTTTCCCACTCGTGAACGCCGGTCCAGCCGGTCTGGCCATTGGCGAAAGGGGTCTGCTTTTCGGTGTCCAGGTAGTTATACCCTGGCAGCAGGCCTTTCCAGTTGCCCAAGCCCGGGTAGAGCACCAGATAACCCAAGGCGAAGACAATGGTGCCCACGAACAACATGAACCACCATTTAGGCAGTGGGTTGTCGTACTCTTCGATGCCATCGAACGAGTGACCAACAGTCTCGTCCGTTTGTTCGGCGCGCTGGCCCTTACGGGTCGACAGCAGCAGCCAGGTCAGGGCGAAGATCGTACCCAGACTGAGGACTGTGACGTACAGACTCCAGAACGTAGTCATTCTTTGTTACTCCTAGAAGCTTGCTCGACGTGCTTGATGGCTTCGGGATCATCCGCGAACGGCAGCAAGGTCGCGTCGTCAAACTCCGACTTGCGCTTGGGGCTGAACACCCACAACGCCAGACCGATAAAGGCCACCATCACGACGACGGTGCCCAGGCCACGAATCATCCCGATATCCATCTAAATCACCGTTTGCTTTTGATGATGGTGCCCAGGCCTTGCAGATAGGCCACCAGCGCGTCCATTTCAGTCTTGCCCTTCACGGCATCCTTGGCACCGGCGATGTCTTCATCGGTGTAAGGCACGCCCAGGGTCCGCAAGACTTCCATTTTCTTGGCGGTGTCTTTGCCGTCGAGCTTGTTTTCTACGAGGAACGGGTAAGCCGGCATTTTCGACTCAGGTACTACGTTGCGCGGGTTGTACAGGTGCGCACGCTGCCAGTCGTCGGAGTAGCGACCGCCCACACGGGCCAGGTCCGGGCCGGTACGCTTGGAACCCCACAGGAACGGGTGGTCCCAGACGCTTTCACCGGCAACCGAGTAGTGACCATAGCGTTCGGTTTCGGCGCGAAACGGACGGATCATCTGCGAGTGGCAGCCGACACAGCCGTTGGCGATGTAAACGTCGCGACCTTCCAGTTCAAGAGCGGTGCGCGGCTTCATGCCTTCGACCGGCTTGTTGGTCACGTCCTGGAAAAACAGCGGAACGATCTGGGTCAGGCCGCCGATGCTGACGGCGATGACCATGAAGAAGGCCAGCAGGCCAATATTCTTCTCTACTGTTTCGTGCTTCATCAGTGAGCTCCAACTACGGCGATCTTGGCGGCGGCTTCAGCTTCAGCCGGGTCAGAGGCACGAACGGTGCGATACACGTTGTAGGCCATGAACAGCATGCCGCTGGCGAAGAACGCGCCGCCCAGGGCACGGACGATGAAACCAGGGTGGCTGGCTTGCAGCGCTTCAACGAACGAGTAGGTCAGGGTGCCGTCGTCGTTGATTGCACGCCACATCAGGCCCTGGGTGATGCCGTTGACCCACATCGAGGCGATGTAGAGCACGGTGCCGATGGTGGCGAGCCAGAAGTGAGTGTTGATCAGGCCGGTGCTGTGCATCTGCGCACGACCGAACAGTTTCGGGATCATGTGGTAGATCGCGCCGATGGAAATCATCGCAACCCAGCCCAAGGCCCCGGCGTGTACGTGGCCGATGGTCCAGTCGGTGTAGTGGCTCAGGGAGTTGACGGTCTTGATGGCCATCATCGGGCCTTCGAAGGTCGACATGCCGTAGAACGCCAGGGAAACCACCAGGAACCGCAGGATCGGGTCGGTGCGCAGCTTATGCCAGGCGCCCGAGAGGGTCATCATGCCGTTGATCATGCCGCCCCAGCTCGGAGCCAGCAGGATGATCGACATCGCCATGCCCAGGGACTGTGCCCAGTCCGGCAGCGCGGTGTAGTGCAGGTGGTGCGGGCCGGCCCAGATGTACAGGGTGATCAGCGCCCAGAAGTGGACAATGGACAGGCGATAGGAATAGATCGGACGCTCGGCCTGTTTCGGCACGAAGTAATACATCATCCCCAGGAAGCCGGTGGTCAGGAAGAAGCCCACGGCGTTGTGGCCGTACCACCACTGGATCATCGCGTCGGTGGCGCCCGAGTAGGCCGAGTAGGACTTGAAGAAGCTGACCGGCAGGGACGCGTGGTTGACGATGTGCAGCATGGCGGTCACGACGATGAAGGCACCGTAGAACCAGTTACCGACATAGATGTGCTTGGTCTTGCGCTTGACGATAGTGCCGAAGAACACCAGACCGTAGGTCACCCAGACGATGGCCAGCAGAATAGCCAGGGGCCATTCCAGCTCTGCGTATTCCTTGGTGGTGGTGAAACCCATCGGCAAGGTCACGATCGCACCGACGATGACCGCTTGCCAACCCCAGAAGGTGAAGGCGGCGAGGCTGTCGGAAATCAGTCGCGTTTGGCAGGTTCGCTGCACGACGTAATAGGAAGTGGCAAACAACGCACAACCACCGAAGGCGAAGATCACCAGGTTGGTGTGCAGCGGGCGCAGGCGTCCAAACGTCGTCCATGGCAGATCGAAGTTCAACTCCGGCCAGACCAGTTGCGAGGCGATGAATACACCGAGCCCCATGCCAAGGATCCCCCAGACCACCGTCATGATGGCGAACTGGCGGACTACCTTATAGTTATAAGCAGTCGGACTGATTGCTGTGCTCATTCTAAGGTTCCACGGTTTGGGTGTTTTATTAGGATAAAAATCGGTCGCAAGTATGGAGAAAGCGGGGGGTCATTGCAACGCGCCATGACCTGGGTCAATGCTTTCCAAAGCAGATTCTGCGGCCTTTCCATGTGCTGAGTAGGGACAAAATTGGCCCTCGGTAAAATGTCGCAACGAAGGAAAGAGGCGAGGGGGGCAGGTCGGTTGTAACGGGGTGTGTTCGAGCACGGCGTTCGGGTGATGCCAGGTAACTGTCGCAACAGCCGGTATTCACCTGCCTTTGCGGCCTTTTTGTCGAACGATTGTCGAACGCATCGGGTCGGGTCGACCTGAAACCGGCAGTCGCCAGCGCACGCAGAGGCAAGCTTAGACTTGATTCCGGGGAACCGAAAGGAAGACGAAGGGAGGGTGCGACAATGCGTCGCGCAGGGGCACGAAACAGCCGCATCCAGATGGATGCGGCTGTTCGCGTGGTCAGGATTTATTCGCTTTTGCGTTCAGCTTGCAGGCGCTCGGCGCCCGCCGCGTGGGACAGGCTGTAGACGTAAGCCGCGAGCAGTTGCACCTTGTCATTGCCGAGCAGCTCATTCTGCGCCGGCATATGGCCCTGGCGGCCATGACGGATGGTCTGTTGCAGTTGCGCCAGGCTGGTGCCGTAGATGAAGCCGGCCGGCAAGGTCAGGTCTGGCGCGCCCATGGCTTCGGTGCCTTTACCGTTGGCACCGTGGCAGGCAACGCAAGTGGTGTTGAACGCTTGCTGGCCTGCTTGCAGGTCGGCGCCGCTGTCTGCCGGCAGCGGCAGGCCCGCCAGATCATGGCGCACATACGCGGCCACGTTCTTGACGCCTGCTTCGCCCAGCACTTCGCCCCAGGCCGGCATCGCGGCCATGCGACCGCCCATGATGGTGGCCTTGATGGTTTCGGCACTGCCGCCCCAGCGCCAGTGGCTGTCGGCCAGGTTCGGGAAGCCGAAGGCACCCTTGGCGTCCGAGCCGTGGCAGACCGAGCAGTTGGAGGCGAACAAGCGGCCACCCATCTTCAATGCCTGTGGGTCCTTGGCGACTTCTTCCACCGGCATGGCGGCGAATTTGGCGAAGATCGGCCCGAACTTGGCGTCGGCCCTGGCCATTTCCTTTTCCCATTCATGGGCGCCGGTCCAGCCATTTTCGTAGCCGGGCAGGATGCCTTTCCAGTTGCCCAGGCCCGGGTAGAGAACCAGGTAGCCGACGGAAAACACCAAAGTGCCGGCGAACAACAGGAACCACCACTGCGGCAGCGGGTTGTCGTACTCCTCGATGCCGTCGAAGCTGTGGCCCATGGTCTGGTCGACGCTGCCCTTGGTCTCGCCCTTGCGGGTGCCGATCAGCAGCCAGGTCAGACCGATCAGGCTGCCGATGGTCAGTACGCTGATCCACGTACTCCAGAAGGTGGTCATGGCCGGGTGCTCCTTGTTGCAGGGTCTTGGGGGTTGGCGATGTCGGCGGATGGCTCGTCGGCGAATGGCAGCAGGCGCGCCTGGGCGAACTCCGAGTTGCGCTTGCTGCTGAATACCCACAGGGTCAGGCCGATGAAGGCCACGAACACCACGACCGTGCCCAGGCCGCGGATCATTCCAGTGCTCATTTCAAGAAACATAGGCTCACCTCTTGCTCTTGATGGCAGTGCCGAGCACTTGCAGGTAGGCCACCAGGGCGTCCATCTCGGTCTTGTCCTTGAGCGAGGCCACGCTGCCGGCGATGTCGTCGTCGGTGTACGGCACGCCCAGGGTGCGCATGGCGCGCAGCTTGCCTTCGGTGTGGCTGCTGTCCACCGCTTGGGTTACCAGCCACGGGTAGGCCGGCATCTTCGACTCAGGCACGACGTTGCGCGGGTTGTACAGGTGGGCGCGATGCCAGTCATCGGAGTAGCGCGCGCCGACCCGGGCCAGGTCCGGCCCGGTGCGCTTGGAGCCCCACAGGAACGGGTGGTCCCAGACGCTTTCACCGGCCACCGAGTAGTGGCCGTAGCGCTCGGTCTCGGCGCGGAACGGACGGATCATCTGCGAATGGCAGCCGACGCAGCCTTCGCGGATATAGATGTCGCGACCTTCCAGTTGCAGGGCGGTGTAGGGCTTCATGCCGTCCACCGGTTTGTTGGTCACGTCCTGGAAGAACAGCGGCACGATCTGGGTCAGGCCGCCAATGCTCACGGCCAGAACCATCAGCAGCATCAGCAGGCCGACGTTTTTTTCGATTGTTTCGTGTTTCATGGCGGACTCCTCAAGCCATCTGCGCGGCAGCGGCGGCTTCGGCAGGCTGGTAGGCCCGCACGGTGCGCCAGGTGTTGTAGGCCATCAGCAGCATGCCGAGGAGAAAGATCGCCCCGCCCGCCAGCCGTACGACGAAGCCGGGGTGGCTGGCCACCAGGGTTTCAACGAAGGAGTAGGTCAGGGTCCCGTCCTCGTTCACCGCACGCCACATCAGGCCCTGGGCGATGCCGTTGACCCACATGGAGGCGATGTACAGCACGGTGCCGATGGTCGCGAGCCAGAAGTGCGCGTTGATCAGGCCGATGCTGTGCATCTGGGGGCGGCCGAAGACTTTCGGGATCATGTGATACAGCGCGCCGATGGAAATCATCGCCACCCAACCCAAGGCACCAGCGTGTACGTGGCCGATGGTCCAGTCGGTGTAGTGGGAGAGGGCGTTGACGGTCTTGATGGCCATCATCGGGCCTTCGAAGGTCGACATGCCGTAGAACGCCAGGGACACCACCAGGAACCGCAGGATCGGGTCGCTGCGCAATTTATGCCAGGCACCCGACAGGGTCATCATGCCGTTGATCATGCCGCCCCAGCTCGGTGCCAGCAGGATCAGCGACATCACCATGCCCAGGGACTGTGCCCAGTCCGGCAGCGCGGTGTAGTGCAGGTGGTGCGGGCCGGCCCAGATGTACAGGGTGATCAGCGCCCAGAAGTGCACGATGGACAACCGATAGGAGTACACCGGACGCTCGGCCTGCTTCGGCACGAAGTAGTACATCATCCCCAAAAAGCCGGCGGTGAGGAAAAAGCCTACGGCGTTGTGGCCGTACCACCATTGCACCATCGCATCCGTGGCCCCGGCATACACCGAGTAGGATTTGGTGAAGCTCACCGGCAATTCCAGGTTGTTGACGATGTGCAGGATCGCCACGGTCAGGATGAACCCGCCGAAGAACCAGTTACCGACATAGATGTGTTTGGTGTTGCGCTTGGCCACGGTGCCGAAGAACACGATGGCGTAGGCGACCCAGACGATGGTGATCAGAATGTCGATCGGCCATTCCAGTTCGGCGTATTCCTTGGAGCTGGTGTAGCCCAGCGGCAGGCTGATGGCCGCCAGCAGGATCACCAATTGCCAGCCCCAGAAGCAGAACGCGGCGATTTTCGGCGCGAACAGCTGTGTCTGACAGGTGCGTTGCACCGAGTAGAACGAACTGGCGAACAGGGCGCAGCCGCCGAAGGCGAAGATCACCGCGTTGGTATGCAACGGGCGCAGGCGGCCGAAGCTGGTCCACGGCAAATCGAAGTTGAGCTGTGGCCAGACCAATTGGGCCGCGAGAAAAACCCCGAGCCCCATGCCGACGATGCCCCACACCACCGTCATAATGGCGAATTGGCGGACCACCTTGTAGTTGTAGGCGGTACTGATAGATGTGTTCATGGTTCCCCATCCACGGTTCAGCCGAAGTGAGCGCTTGCGCAAGGCAGCGCGGCATTCTTCGCCTGGAGTTATAGGCAGACTAAAAGCGAGGCAAGCATGGACAAACAGCACAAGGCCAGTATTGACGGGGATCAATGGGCGCGATGTGTGGCCGAACACGGTTGGCTATGGACGGCGGCGCAAACGGGTGTCAGCGCCGAGCCACCGACCCTGATCCTGGCCCATGGCGCCGGCGCGCCGATGGACAGCGGGTTCATGAACGAAATGGCCGCGCGCCTTGCCGGGCATGGCATCAACGTGTTGCGTTTTGAGTTTCCCTACATGGCTCAACGACGCCTGGACGGCGGTAAGCGTCCGCCGAACCCGGCTCCCAAGTTGCTGGAATGCTGGCGTGAGGTGTACGCCACGGTGCGGCCTTATGTCGCTGGGCGGTTGGCCATTGGCGGCAAGTCCATGGGCGGGCGCATGGCGAGTTTGCTGGCCGATGAGCTGAAAGCTGATGCCCTGGTGTGCCTGGGGTATCCCTTCTACGCGGTGGGCAAACCGGAGAAACCGCGGGTCGAGCACTTGGCAGCCTTGAAGACCCGGACCTTGATCGTCCAGGGCGAGCGCGATGCCTTGGGTAACCGCGAGGCGGTGCAGGGTTACGTGCTGTCACCGAGTATCGAGGTGATGTGGCTGGTGGCGGGGGATCATGATCTGAAACCGCTGAAGGCCTCGGGGTTTAGTCACGAGCAGCATTTGGAGGCGGCGGCGGGCAGGGTGGCCGGGTTTCTTCAGTAGGTTCCTTGCCGACTATCAAGGCCTCATCGCGAGCAGGCTCGCTCCCACAATTGGAATGCCTTTGAATGAGCAACCTTGACCCTCTGAGGGAGTAAGCCTGCTCCCACAATTGGAATGCCTTTGAATGAGCAACCTTGACCCTCTGTGGGAGCGAGCCTGCTCGCGATAGCGGCCTGTCAGGCAACAAAAAACCCGGAAGCTTTCGCTGTCCGGGTTTTTCATGAGGCAGGCTTCTACTTCTATCAGCGGTTGAACCGCTCCACCAGTGAATACTGCGTATTGGCGGTGCGGGTCAGTTCTTCGCTCAGTAGCGCCGAGCTGTGGGCCTGGCCCGAGGTCTGGTCGGCCAGTTCCGAGATGTTGCTGATATTGCGGCTGATCTCTTCAGCCACCGAACTCTGCTCTTCGGTAGCGGCAGCGATCTGGGTGGTCATGTCGGTGATGTTGGCCACCGCTTCACTGATGCCCACCAGCGCTGCGTCCGCCTCCATGACCCGAGCCACGCCTTCTTCGGCCTGGCGGTGGCCGGCATCCATGGTCTGCACGGCATTGGTAGCGGTTTGCTGGAGTTTGGCGATCAGGGCGTGGATCTGCCCGGTGGACTCACTGGTACGTTGCGCCAGTTGGCGCACTTCGTCCGCCACCACGGCAAAGCCGCGACCCATCTCTCCGGCGCGGGCCGCTTCGATGGCGGCGTTGAGGGCCAGCAGGTTGGTCTGGTCGGCAATGCCTTTGATCACGTCCACCACGCCACCAATCTCGTCGCTGTCCTTGGCCAGCTGGGTCACGGTCTGCCCGGTCTCGCCCACCACCACCGACAAACGCTCGATGGCTTCACGGGTTTCCCCGGCGATGTCGCGTCCACGACTGGTCAGGCGATTGGCTTCCTGGGTGGCGTCGGCGGTGCGTTGCACGTGGCTGGCGACTTCCTGGGTCGTCGCGGCCATCTCGTTGACGGCGGTGGCCACCTGTTCGGTCTCCACTCGCTGGCGTTCCAGCCCACTGGAGCTGTTATGGGCCAGCGAATTCGACTGCCGCGCCTGCTCGTTGAGGTGTTCGGCAGTGTCCTGCAACCGGGTCAGGCAGGTTTTCAGGCGAGCTTCCTGGCTGAGGATCGACATCTCCAGGCGCGCCTGGACGCCTCGACTGTCGGTGTACATCCGGGCGATCAACGGATCGGAGGTGGTTTGCTCGGCCAGACGCAGCAGGCGCTTGATCCCGCGCTGTTGCCATTGCAGGCCCATCAGGCCCAGGGGCACCGAGAGCACGGCAGCCAGGGCAAAGCCCCAGGAGGAATTGAGAAACGCACCAACGACGAAGCTCAATTGGCTGACCAGGATAAACGGCAGCCAGTCCTGCAGGATCGGCAACCATTTGTCGCTGCGCGGGATCGCCGGCTTGCCCTGATTGATGCGTTGATAGAGCGCTTCGGCCCGGCTGATCTGCTCGGCGCTGGGCTTGACCCGCACCGACTCGTAGCCGATCACCTGGTTACCTTCGAACACGGGGGTGACATAGGCGTTGACCCAGTAATGGTCACCGCTCTTGCAGCGATTCTTGACGATACCCATCCATGGCAAGCCTTGTTTGAGCGTGTTCCACATATGGGCGAACACGGCCGACGGCACATCGGGATGGCGTACCAGGTTGTGGGGCGAGCGGATCAGTTCCTCCTTGGAAAACCCGCTGATTTCAACGAACGCGTCGTTGCAATAGGTGATCACACCTTTGGCATCGGTAGTGGAAATCAGACGTTGTTGGGCCGGGAAGGTCCTTTCGCGTTGTGTGACGGGCTGGTTGTTACGCATGGTGTGTAGATCCGCAAGGCTTTGAAAGGTTGTCGGCGTCGTCAGGTTTTTATTGAAGTTATTTTTCCGGTCGGTATCACGCCAGCATCGGGTAGGTAAATAGGGCGAAATGAAGCAGATTGAGGCCAAAGTGGGCGGCAATCGCCGCGCCCAGCCCACCAAAGCGATAAGCCAGGCCATAACCGACCCCCGCCATGCCCGACAGCAACACCCATTGCCATCCCGCCCCGGCATGCACCAGGCCGAACAGCAGCGAGGCCAGGACCAATGCCAGATTGTCGCCATAGTTCAGATGTTTGAAGCGTCGGCTCAGGCCACCCTGAATGTAGCCACGAAACAGCGCTTCCTCCACCAACGTCACCAATAAAAGATTATTGAGTACCCATATCCAGGCCGACTCCGGCCACTTCGGTGCCCAATGGATCATTCCCAGCAGCATCGCCCCGCCCAGCGCCAGCACGGCGCTCAGGGTCAGCCCCAGGGCCGTGGCCTGTAGCGACAGGCGAAACGAGCGCCTGCCGACGATCCAGGGACACGCCAGCAGTAACCAGAAGCCGATCAGTGGCTTGTCCTGGTTCAGGTACATGGCAAACGGCACGGCATCGTCGGTAAAACGTTGCGGCGCGATTGCCCGGCCATTGAAAAAACCCGGCATCCAGTGCAAGGCCAACGCCAGGGCCATCACCACAAACAGGGCGTGGCCGAGAAACTGCCCGACCGGTGTCTGCTGCTGGCGCACCGCATACCCGGCGAACAGCAGCAGCGCGACCGAGATCGCAGCAGTCCAGGCCAGATGGCCGAAGGCCAGGGCCAAGGCATAGCCGATGGAAAGGAAGGCCAGGTATGGCCAGGGCAGGGCAGGCATATCACATCCTTTGAGACTGAAGAACCGTTTGTGGCGATGGTGATGGCAGGACCGGCGGGATTATAGGCAGACCCATACGAAAACACCGCCTATTAACAGGCGGTGTTTTCGTAAGACGCTTCTTTTTATTCTGAAATCAATTGCCGTAGGACGTAGTGCAAAATCCCCCCAGCCTTGAAATATTCCACTTCATTCAAGGTGTCGATCCGGCACAACACTTCAATCCGCTCCTGGCGGCCGTCCTCGCGGGTGATGATCAGTGGCAGGTTCATGCGTGGCGTCAGTTCGACGTCGCTCAGGCCCAGGATGTCCAGGGTTTCCTTGCCGGTGAGGTTCAGGCTCTTGCGATTCTGATCGAGCTTGAACTGCAACGGCAGCACGCCCATGCCCACCAGGTTGGAGCGATGGATGCGCTCGAAGCTCTCGGCGATCACCGCTTTGACCCCCAACAGATTGGTGCCCTTGGCGGCCCAGTCCCGACTCGAGCCGGTGCCATATTCCTGTCCGGCGATCACCACCAGAGGTGTGCCCATGGCCTGATACAACATGGCGGCGTCGTAGATCGGCATTTTCTCGCCACTGGGGATGTAGATCGTATTGCCGCCTTCTTCGCCGCCGAGCATTTCGTTGCGGATCCGGATATTGGCGAAGGTGCCGCGCATCATGACCTGATGATTACCGCGTCTTGAACCGTAGGAGTTGAAGTCCCGGGGCTCCACGCCCTGTTCGCGCAGATAACGGCCGGCCGGGCTGTCGGTCTTGATATTGCCGGCCGGGGAGATGTGGTCGGTGGTCACCGAGTCGCCGAGCAAAGCCAGGATTCGTGCACCTTCGACATTGTTGATGGCCGGTGGCGGCCCACTGATGTTCTCGAAGAACGGCGGGTGCTGGATGTAGGTCGAGTCCGATTGCCAGACGTAAGTCGCGGCTTGCGGCACCTCGATAGCCTGCCATTGCTCATCACCGGCAAACACGGCGGCGTATTCCTTGTGGAACATGCTGGTGTTGACCTGGGCCACCGCGTTGGCGACTTCCTGGCTGCTGGGCCAGATATCGCGCAGGTACACCGGGTTGCCGTCGCGGTCATTGCCCAGCGGTTCACTGCTGATGTCGATGCGCACCGTGCCGGCCAGGGCATAGGCGACCACCAGGGGCGGTGACGCCAGCCAGTTGGTTTTTACCAACGGGTGCACGCGGCCTTCGAAGTTACGATTACCCGACAGCACCGAGGCCACCGTCAGGTCGGCGCTCTGGATGGCTTTTTCGATCGGCTCGGGCAACGGCCCCGAGTTGCCGATACAGGTCGTGCAACCGTAACCCACCAGATCGAAACCCAGTTTGTCCAGGTACTCGGTCAGCCCGGCGGCCTTGTAGTAATCGGTGACCACCTTCGAACCTGGTGCCAGGGAACTCTTGACCCACGGCTTACGGGTCAGGCCTTTCTCCACGGCTTTTTTCGCCAGCAGCCCGGCGGCCATCATCACGCTGGGGTTGGAGGTGTTGGTGCAAGAGGTAATGGCCGCAATCACCACTGCGCCGTTTTTCAGGCGATGGGTCCGGCCCTCGAACTCGTATTCGCTTTCCCCCACCTGATCGGCGTTGCCTACCGCGACCCCACCGCCGCCTTCGCTTTCCAGGCGGCCTTCTTCCTTGCTGGTGGGTTTGACGTTCAGGCCCAGGAAGTCGCTGAAAGCCTGGCCGACATTCGGCAGTGAGACCCGGTCTTGAGGACGCTTGGGCCCGGCGAGACTGGCCTCGACACTCCCCATGTCCAGTTCCAGCGTGTCGGTGAATACCGGTTCCTGGCCGGGCAGCCGCCACAGGCCCTGAGCCTTGCAGTAGGCTTCCACCAGCTTCACGGTTTCGGTCGGACGTCCGGACAGGCGCAGGTAGTCCAGGGTCACGTCGTCCACCGGGAAGAAACCGCAGGTGGCGCCGTATTCCGGGGCCATGTTGGCGATGGTGGCGCGGTCGGCCAGCGGCAGGTCGGCAAGGCCGTCGCCATAGAACTCGACGAATTTGCCCACCACACCTTTCTTGCGCAGCATTTGGGTGACCGTCAGCACCAGGTCGGTGGCGGTGATGCCTTCGCGCAGCTTGCCGATGAGTTTGAAACCGATGACTTCTGGAATCAGCATCGACACCGGCTGGCCGAGCATGGCCGCTTCGGCCTCAATCCCGCCGACGCCCCAGCCCAGTACACCGAGGCCGTTGATCATGGTGGTGTGGGAATCGGTGCCCACCAAGGTGTCCGGGAACGCATAGGTCCGTCCGTCTTCCTCTTTGGTCCACACGGTGCGGCCCAGGTATTCGAGGTTGACCTGGTGGCAGATGCCGGTGCCCGGCGGCACCACGCTAAAATTGTCGAAGGCGCTCTGGCCCCAACGCAGGAAGGCGTAGCGCTCTCCGTTGCGCTGCATTTCGATGTCGACGTTCTGTTCGAACGCCTGGCTGCTGGCGAAATTGTCCACCATCACCGAGTGGTCGATCACCAGGTCCACGGGTGACAGCGGGTTGATCCGCTGCGGATCGCCACCGGCCTTTTCCATGGCGGCGCGCATGGCGGCCAGATCGACCACGGCCGGGACGCCGGTGAAGTCTTGCATCAGTACCCGAGCAGGACGGTATTGAATTTCCCGGTCGGAACGACGCTCCTTCAGCCAGCCGGCGAGGGCCTTGAGATCGGTGCCGGTGACCGTTTTTTCATCTTCCCAGCGCAGCAGGTTCTCCAGCAGCACTTTGAGGGACATGGGCAACCGGTCCAGGTCTCCCAGGCTTCGGGCAGCGTCGGGCAGGCTGAAATAGTGGTAAATCCTGGCGTCGACTTGCAGCGTTTTAAGGGTTTTCAGGCTATCGAGGGACGGCATTGAAATGACTCCTTTGAGTCCGCACGGCTACGGACTGACGGGACGGACAGAGCCTTTAACCTAGCCCTGTTTTGAGCGTATGACTAATCACTGGACTCTACGAGCGGGTTTGGGGTTCCGAACTCCGCTATCATGCGCCGGTTTTCGTGACAGGCTTTGCTACGGAGTTTCAATGAACACGCTTTTCATGCACTGCCGACCAGGCTTCGAAGGCGAGGTCTGTTCCGAGATCGCCGAACACGCCGCACGGCTGAACGTGGCCGGCTACGCCAAGGCCAAGCCGGCCAGCGCCTGCGCCGAATTTGTCTGTACCGAAGACGACGGCGCCGAGCGACTTATGCACGGCCAGCGTTTCGCCGAGCTGATTTTTCCGCGCCAGTGGGCGCGTGGCAGCTTCATCGATCTGCCGGAAACAGACCGCATCAGTGTCATCCTGGCCCACATGAGCGCCTTCCCGACCTGCGGTAGCTTGTGGCTGGAGGTGGTGGACACCAATGACGGTAAAGAGCTGTCGAACTTCTGCAAGAAATTCGAAGGGCCGCTGCGCAAGGCGCTGACCGGCGCCGGCAAACTGGTGGATGACCCGTACAAGCCACGCCTGCTGTTGACCTTCAAGAGCGGTCGCGAAGTCTTCCTGGGCCTGGCGCAGGCCGATAATTCGGCCATGTGGCCGATGGGCATTCCACGCCTGAAATTTCCTCGGGAGGCGCCGAGCCGGTCCACCCTCAAGCTTGAAGAGGCCTGGCACCACTTTATTCCTCGGGATCAGTGGGACGAGCGCCTGCACAGCGACATGACCGGTGTGGACCTAGGCGCCGCGCCGGGCGGCTGGACCTGGCAACTGGTCAACCGCGGCATGCTGGTGACGGCCATCGACAACGGGCCGATGGCCGAAAGCCTGATGGACACTGGCCTGGTGCAGCATCTGATGGCGGACGGCTTTACGTTCAAGCCCAAGCAGCCGGTGGACTGGATGGTCTGCGACATCGTCGAGAAGCCGGCGCGTAATGCGGCGATGCTGGAAGAGTGGATCGGCGAAGGGCACTGCCGCGAGGCGGTGGTCAACCTCAAGCTGCCGATGAAGCAGCGTTACGCCGAAGTGAAACGCCTGCTCGAACGTATCGCCGACGGCTTCAAGGCCCGGGGCATCAAGGTCGAGATCGGCTGCAAGCAGCTGTACCACGACCGTGAGGAAGTGACGTGCCATCTGCGGCGGCTGGACACCAAAAAGCCCAAGTCCCGCTAGCGCTTGAAAGGCAATGAAATCCCTGTGGGAGCGAGCCTGCTCGCGATATCGGTGCATCAGTGGACATCGATGTTGGGTGGCCCGACGCTATCGCGAGCAGGCTCGCTCCCACAGGGGGCAGTGTTAAGCCAGAGGTGACCTTGCACCGACATTGCGCGACAATGCCCGCCAGTTTCAGGAGTAGAACATGAGTGAAATGAACGATACGCCGGTCGACGGCACGCTGGATGCCACCGGCCTCAATTGCCCGGAGCCGGTGATGATGCTGCACCAGCACATCCGCGACCTGATGCCCGGCGGGCTGTTGAAGGTGATTGCCACCGACCCCTCGACCCGTCGCGACATTCCCAAGTTCTGTGTGTTCCTCGACCACGAACTGGTGGCCCAGGACGAGGTCGATGGCACCTACCGCTACTGGATCCGCAAAAAGCTCGCTTAGTCCGCCGAACGGCTGATGCGGATCTGCTTGCGTGCGCTGCGTGCCAGGCGGATCGACAGCATCAGCGCCGCGCAGCTCAAGCCCACGATCAGGCCCTGCCACAACCCGCTCGGACCGCTGGCGGTGCCGAGCCAGTCGGTCAGGCCCAGGATGTAACCCACGGGCAGGCCAATGCCCCAGTAGGCGAACAGCGTCAGGATCATCGTCACCCGGGTGTCCTGGTAGCCGCGCAACGCGCCCGCCGCCGTGACCTGGATCGCGTCGGAAAACTGAAACAACGCCGCATAGACGATCAACATCGACGCCACTTCGATCACCACCGGATCGCCGGTATAGATCGCCGCGATGGGCCCGCGCAGCCAGAACATCAGGCTCGCCGACAGGCAGGCATAAGCCAGCGCCGTACCCATGCCGACTCCGGCGGCGAAGCGCGCTTCGCGCGGCTGGCGCCGGCCCAGGGCCTGGCCGACCCGCACCGTCACAGCCATGCCCAACGAATAGGGAATCATGAACACCAGGGAGCTGAAGTTCAGGGCAATCTGGTGCCCGGCCACCACGGTGGCGCCGAGGCTGCCGATCAGCAGGGCAATCACCGCAAAAATGCTCGATTCGGCAAATACCGCGATGCCAATCGGCAGGCCGATACCCAGCAGGCGCTTGATGACGGTCCATTGTGGCCAGTCGAAGCGGTTGAATAGCCGGCTCGACTGGTAGGCCGGCGCCCAGCGCGCCCAACCGGCCATGCCCAGGGCCATGAACCACATCACCAGGGCCGTGGCCCAGCCGCAACCGACGCCGCCCATGGCGGGCAGGCCCAGATGCCCGTAAATGAAGATGTAATTGAGCGGAATGTTCAGCGCCAGCCCGCACAAACCCAGGACCATCGCCGGTCGCGTTCGGCCCAGGCCGTCGCTGAAGCAGCGAAGCACGTGATACAGCGCCACCGCCGGCAGGCCGGTGGCGATGCCTTGCAGGTACTCCATGCAAGGACCGATCAGTTCGGGGTCCACGTTCATGATGTGCAGGATCGGTTCGGCGCCGAGCAGCGCCAGCGTGGCAATCAACCCCACCACCAGCGCCAGCCACAACGCCTGGCGCACCAGCGGACCAATCTCGTCGAACGTGCCGGCGCCGAAGCGCTGGGCGACTTTCGGCGTGGTGGCCAACAGTGTGCCGGTCATCAACAGGAACACCGGCACCCAGATCGAATTGCCCAGTGCCACCGCCGCCAGGTCCCGTGGTCCGACCCGGCCGGCCATCACCGCGTCGACAAAGCCCATGGCAGTGGTCGCCAGCTGCGCCACCATGATCGGCAATGCCAGGGCCAGCAGCGTCTTGAGCTCCAGGCGAACCCGGGCCGGGCGGGAGAGGGTGGTGGCGTGGTCGATCACAGGATTCACAGGCGAAACGTCCGAAAAAATAAGCGCGAGGCGGCGCATTCTACGCCTTGACACAGTGGTCAGGAAAAAACCTGTGTTGTGGATTTGTAATCGTTTAGCTGGCTTGCGAATACCTTGTGGCGAGGGGATTTATCCCCGCTCGACTGCGCAGCAGTCGCAAAGTCGTTGGGGGGCTGCGCACCCAGCGGGGATAAATCCCCTCGCCACAACATCATTTGCTTCGGGTAATGCACAGGCCTAACGGAACGCCTACACTGCCCATCCCGCCAAAGGAGCTCTGCCATGCTGATCGTCGCCGACGAAAATATTCCCCTGCTCGATGCGTTTTTCCAAGGGTTTGGCGAGATCCGCCGGGTTCCGGGCCGGGGGATTGACCGGTCAATGGTCGAGCAGGCCGATGTGTTGCTGGTGCGCTCCGTCACCCAGGTCAACCGCACGCTGCTGGAAGGCAGCAAGGTGAAGTTCGTCGGCACCTGCACCATCGGCACCGATCACCTGGATCTGGATTATTTCGCCGAGGCCGGTATTCGTTGGGCCAGCGCCCCGGGTTGCAACGCCCGTGGCGTGGTGGACTACGTGCTGGGCAGCCTGATGACCCTGGCTGAAATCGAAGGCGCGGACCTCAAGCAACGCACCTTTGGCGTGGTCGGTGCCGGGCAGGTGGGCGGGCGGTTGGTTGAGGTGCTCAAGGGCCTGGGTTGGACGGTGAAAGTCTGCGACCCACCCCGTCAGGCTGCCGAAGGCGGCGACTACGTGAGTCTGGAACAGATCATCGAGCAGTGCGATGTGATCAGCCTGCACACACCGTTGACTCGCGACGGCGCGCAACCGACCTGGCACCTGTTCGATGAGCAGCGCCTGCGCCGGCTCCAGCCCGGTACCTGGCTGATCAACGCAGCCCGTGGACCGGTGATCGACAACACGGCGCTGCGCGAGGTGCTGCTGGAGCGCGAAGACCTGCAAGCGGTGCTGGATGTCTGGGAGCATGAGCCGAGCGTGGATGCGGATCTGGCCGACCTGTGCGTGATCGCCACCCCGCACATTGCCGGCTACAGCCTCGATGGTCGCCAGCGTGGTACGGCGCAGATCTACGAATCCTTGTGCGCATTCCTCGAGCAACCGGTTGCGGTCCGGTTGAGCGATCTGCTGCCCCGGCCATGGCTGGGCGGCATCACGCTGGACGCTGACACTGATCCGGCCTGGGCGCTGGCGATGTTGTGCCGTGGCGTGTATGACCCACGTCGTGACGACGCGGATTTTCGTCGCAGCCTGGTGGGAACGGTCAGCGACCAACGCAGCGCTTTCGATGCCCTGCGCAAGCATTATCCGCCGCGTCGGGAGATCGATAGCCTGAAGGTTCGCATCGAGGGGCAGTCGCCGGCGTTGCAACAGATCGTGAGCGCTCTGGGCGCCACCAGCCTTTAATCGTGGATCGCTTTTGTGGCGAGGGAGCTTGCTCCCGCTGGACTGCGAAGCAGGCCCAAAACCTGGCGTCTGCTGCGCAGCCGAGCGGGAGCAAGCTCCCTCGCCACAAGAGCCAACCCACAAGCGACAGGTCACAGGAGCCCGCAAAGGCTGCGGGCATAAAAAACCCGACATCATGGTCGGGTTCAATGAAGACGGGCTGTATCACTTTTGTTCGGCAGGCTTGACCAGTCGTTTTTCCAGCTCGCTGCAGGCTTTCTGGATCATGTCTTCGGTGATCGGTACTTCGCGCCCTTGGGCGTCGATGAACGAGCAGCCCAGAGACTGGTCCGGTTGCGTGCGGATCACTTGAATCTTGTCGTCGCTGCTGTGTTGCAAGGACATGGCCTGTCTCCTCATCAGGTTGTGTGCCTATTTTAGTGTCGCCAGGTGACCGAGCCATGACACTCCTTGTAGGTTCATGGCGACAGCTCCACTCAATCAGAAACACGGTCGCGTTTCCAGCCAGACTTTAGACCGATAACATCTAGCCTCTAGTCGCTACGGTCATATTTAACCTGACTCATTCTGATTCAACCAAGTTCCGCTGCGCTTCGGTGTCGCCGGGCGGTCCATTTCCTGCTGCATTATCGGATGCTTCTGATGCTCTCTTCCCAACAACGCCGTGCCATACGCCTGGCCAGTGGCTTCATTGCTCCTTATCGCAAGCAGGTTGCTGGCGCCTTATTGGCCCTTATCGTCACCGCCGCAATCACTTTGTCCATGGGGCAAGGCATCCGGTTGCTGGTGGACCAGGGCTTCATGACGCGCTCCCCGCACCTGCTCAACCAGTCCATTGGCCTGTTCATGGTGCTCGTGGTGGGATTGGCGATCGGCACTTTTTCCCGTTTCTACCTGGTGTCCTGGATTGGCGAACGAGTGGTGGCCGATATCCGCCGGCAGGTCTTCAACCATCTGGTGTACCTGCACCCGGGCTTTTACGAAAACAACCGCAGCTCGGAAATCCAGTCGCGCCTGACCGCCGATACGACCTTGTTGCAGTCAGTGATCGGCTCGTCGTTGTCGCTATTCTTGCGCAACGCCTTGATGGTGGTCGGCGGCATTGTGTTGTTGTTCATCACCAACCCCAAACTCACCAGTATCGTGGTGATCGCGCTGCCGTTGGTCTTGGCGCCGATCCTGATATTCGGGCGGCGGGTGCGCAGCCTGTCGCGCCAGAGCCAGGACCGCATTGCCGATGTCGGCAGCTACGTCTCCGAGACCCTCGGCCAGATCAAAACCGTGCAGGCCTACAACCATCAGGTCCAGGATGAACGGCGCTTTGCCGTGACCGTGGAGCAGGCCTTCGACACCGCCCGCAAGCGCATCGCCCAGCGGGCCTGGCTGATCACACTGGTGATCGTGCTGGTGCTGGGGGCGGTGGGGGTGATGCTCTGGGTCGGGGGCATGGATGTGATCGCCGGACGGATTTCCGGTGGTGAGCTGGCGGCGTTTGTGTTCTACAGCCTGATCGTCGGCAGCGCTTTCGGCACCCTGAGCGAAGTCATCGGCGAGTTGCAGCGGGCGGCTGGTGCGGCTGAGCGCATTGCCGAATTGCTGCGCTCGGAAAACATCATCCAGCCGCCGGTTTCTGGCCTGGTGACTCTGCCTGAGCGGGTACGGGGTGATTTACGTCTCGAAGGCGTGCGCTTCTCTTATCCGTCCCGGCCGGACAGCTATGCGGTCGACGGCCTGGACCTGAGCGTCCAGGCTGGCGAGACCCTGGCCCTGGTCGGGCCGTCCGGTGCCGGGAAATCCACGGTGTATGACTTGCTCCTGCGCTTCTACGACCCGGCGCAAGGGCGGATTCTCATCGATGATGTGCCGCTGACCCAGCTCGATCCACTGGACCTGCGTCGCCATTTCGCCCTGGTTTCGCAGAATCCGGCGCTGTTTTTCGGCACGGTTGAAGAGAACATCCGCTACGGCAACCCCGAGGCGACGTCCGAGCAGGTGCGCGAAGCCGCGCAGATCGCCCATGCCCACGATTTCATCGAAAAAATGCCGGAGGGTTACCAGACCCACCTGGGTGACGGCGGTCTGGGGTTATCCGGCGGTCAACGCCAGCGTCTGGCCATCGCCCGAGCGCTGTTGGTGGACGCACCGATCCTGCTATTGGACGAAGCCACCAGCGCCCTCGACGCGCAAAGCGAACACTTGATCCAGCAAGCGCTGCCCAGCCTGATGAAAAATCGCACCACCCTGGTCATCGCCCACCGCCTGGCCACGGTGAAAAATGCCGACCGGATCGCGGTGATGGACCAGGGCAAAGTAGTCGCCGTGGGCACCCATCAGGGAACTGGTGGCCAGTAACGCGCTGTATGCGCGATTGGCAGCGTTGCAGTTCAATCAGCAGGGTGATTCTGTTCCGTGAGCCTGCCGAGCCGAAACCAATGTGGGAGCGAGCCTGCTCGCGATAGGGGCAGATAGGCAACCATGAGGTCGACTGTCACACCGCTATCGCGAGCAGGCTCGCTCCCACAGGGTCTGCAACCGAGCAAAAAAATGCCCGCATCGAAAGATGCGGGCATTTTTTCAGGAACAACTTGCCGCTTGAAGCCTATGGCTTGCTGCTGCCCACTCACTGATCATCAAAATAGCGCTCATGCCAGTCCACCAGCGGTTGCGGCGAGTTGAGTTTCTGGCCGTAGATCACCGAGTACGACAACACGTTCTGCACGTATTGCCGGGTTTCGTCGAAGGGGATGCTTTCGACCCAGACATCGAAGCTCAGGTGGTCGGCACCGCGCAGCCACTGGCGCACCCGACCAGGGCCGGCGTTGTAGGCGGCGGAGGCCAGGACGCGGTTGCCGTTGAACTGGCTGTGAACCTGGCTCAGGTACGCCGCGCCCAGTTGGATGTTCTTGTCCGGGTTCAGCACTTGCTTGGGCGAGGCCAGCGGGATGTTGAACTTGCGCGCGGTTTCCTTGGCGGTGGCCGGCATCAACTGCATCAGGCCGCTGGCGCCAACACCGGAGCGCGCATCTTCCATGAAGGCACTTTCCTGTCGAGTGATGGCGAACACCCAGCTTGAATGCAGGCCGCGAACCTTGGCTTCACGCACCAGGGTGTCGCGGTAGGCCATTGGGAAGCGAATATCCAGGTCGTCCCAATACTTAGCCTGGCTGATGGTGCGGATCGCCGGGAAGTACCATTTCAGGTCGTAGGCCAGTTTCGCCTGGGCGACCATCTCGTCCCGGTTGAAGTGGCGAGTGACGTGATACCACTCGCGGCGACCGTCGACGATCTGACCCCGGGCATGAAACTCCAGGGCCCGACGAATACCCGGTGTGTTGCGCACTTTATTGATCAGCGCCTGGCTCATCACCAGCGGCTTGTTGTTGAGCGAATAGGGCGATTGAGAACGATCGGCGGCCAGGAAACCGTAGAAGTCCCGCTCACGGGCCAGATGCTTGTAAAGCGTCAGCGCCTCGGGATTCTGAGGCTGCGCCAGCTCCAGGCTGCGGGCCTGCCAGTAACGCCAGCGACTGGTGCTGGCCAGCGTCTCGGGCAGGCGGCGGGTCAACTCATAGGCGTCGTCCCAGCGGGCCAGGCGCAACAGCAGGCGCAAGCGCCATTCCGAGACGGTATCGTCGCGCAGTTCCGGGTCATATTTAGTCATCACGCCCAAGGCGCGACTGTCGAAACGCTTGGCCAGGGTCAGGCCAATTTCCCGGGCGATGGCGACTTTCTCAGGCTTGGAAAAATGCATGGTGCTGGCGTAGCCGTCCAACAGCGCCATGGCTTTCTCTGGATCCTGACGGGCCAGGCGCCGCAAGCCGAGGCTGACGATATCGGCCATCGGCTCATCGGCCGGACGGAAACGCGATGGCTGATTGAGCAGTTCCGGTTTTTGCGCCACGTCTATCAGCAGTTGGCCGCGAGGGGCGAGGGTGCTCAGGCCGCTGATCAGGCTTTTAGCCAGTGGATAATTGCGGGCCTGGGCGGCCAGTTTGGCGCGCTCCCAGCGCTTCTGTTCAGTCAGTTGACCCTGGGTCGCCCACAGGCCGAACAGCGCATCACACGCGGCCGGTTGGGATTTGCCGGTGAGCCAAAGCTTTTCGGTGTTGGCGTAGCCTTCGGCCTTGAGGCCATGACTGAGCTGATACTGGGCGTTGAGGCAGTCCAGTTCGGTGAAGTTGAGCTTGGGGTCGTAGTACTTGACGAAGGTCGCCCAATCGCCACGGTCGGCCAGCCAGCGCAACCAGCGCAGCTTCATCCAGTTGGCCTGGGGCAGGTCGCCATGTTCGGCGAGAAATTTCTCGATTTCGGCATTACTGGCGCTCTTGAGGCGAGCGGTCAGTTCGTCGTAGGCCAGGTAGGGTTCCAGCGGATAGTCACGCAGGGCCTGGCTGTAGCGAAAATAGGGGCCGGAATCACCTTTGGCCAAGGCACGCTTGGCTTCATCGTAATACTGACGCTGGGTGGAGATATCCACCGCCTGGGCGGTTTGAACGGCAGTGGCACATACAAACAAGCAAGATAAAACACTGAAAAGGCGACTGCGCATGATACGTCCGGGCAGAAAAAAACATGACAAGCCCAAGGTTTGACCCAGGGTAACTGTCTGTAGCTTAGCCTTTTGCCAGCAATGGGCGAAAGCTTTGCGGGGTCATCCGCGCAAGTTCGCAACATTTGTTATGCAGAGTGCTTCGAGGGCGAAATTGGCGGACTTCTGAGGCCTCATCTCAGGTAGAATGCGCGCCCGGTTTTTGGAGAAGCTCATGACCCTGCTCAAATTCAGCGATGTGTCCCTTGCTTTCGGCGCTATGCCGTTGTTGGACAAGGTGTCCTGGCAGATCGCCCGTGGTGAGCGGGTGTGCATCATCGGCCGCAACGGCACTGGCAAGTCCAGCATGATGAAGCTGGTCAAGGGCGATCAGAAGCCCGATGACGGCTCGGTCTGGCGCGCGCCAGGCCTGAAAATCGGCGAATTGCCCCAGGAACTGCCGGTGGCCGACGAGCGGACGGTGTTCGACGTGGTCGCCGAAGGCCTGGACGGTGTCGGCGCGCTGCTGGCCGAGTATCACCACCTGAGCCAGAACATCGTCACCGATGCCGACCTGGACAAGTTGATGCACGTGCAGCACGACCTCGAAGCCCGCGATGGCTGGCGCCTGCAGCAGTTGGTGGACAGCACCCTGAGCCGTCTGCAACTGCCGGCCGACAAGACCCTGGCCGAGCTGTCCGGTGGCTGGCGTCGCCGGGTGTTGTTGGCCCAGGCCCTGGTGTCCGAGCCGGACCTGCTGCTGCTCGACGAGCCCACCAACCACCTGGACATCGGCGCCATCGCCTGGCTTGAAGAAGCCCTGAAGGATTTCCAGGGCGCGGTGCTGTTCATCACGCACGACCGTTCTTTCCTGCAAAATCTGGCGACCCGTATCCTCGAACTGGATCGCGGCGGCCTGATCGACTGGAACGGCGACTACGCCAGCTTCCTGGTGCACAAGGAAGCGGCGCTGGCGGCGGAAGAAACCGCGAACGCGCTGTTCGACAAGAAGCTGGCCCAGGAAGAGGTCTGGATTCGCCAGGGTATCAAGGCCCGTCGCACCCGCAACGAAGGCCGTGTACGAGCGCTCAAGGCACTGCGCATGGAACGCAGTGAGCGTCGCGAGCGCACCGGCAAGGCCAATATTCAGCTGGATACCGCTGACAAGTCCGGCAAGCAGGTGATGGTTCTTGAGAACGTGAGTTTTGCGCACCCTGGCGGCCCGTTCCTGATCAAGGACTTTTCCATGGTGCTGCAGCGTGGTGACCGCATTGGTCTGCTGGGCGCCAACGGCACCGGCAAGACCACCTTGCTCAAGCTGATGCTCGGCGGTCTGGTACCGACCAATGGCAAGGTGGAGGAGGGCACGAAGATCGACGTCGCCTACTTCGACCAGTTGCGCCATCAGTTGGACCTTGAAAAAACCGTCATCGACAACGTTGCCGAAGGCCGCGATTTCATCGACATCGATGGCCAGAGCCGCCATGTGTTGAGCTATCTGGGCGACTTCCTGTTCAGCCCTCAACGTGCTCGTACCCCGGTCAAGGCGCTGTCCGGCGGTGAACGTGCCCGTCTGCTGCTGGCCAAACTGTTCAGCAAGCCGGCGAACCTGCTGGTGCTCGACGAACCGACCAACGACCTGGACGTGGAAACCCTCGAGTTGCTGGAAGAGGTGCTGCTGACCTTCAACGGTACTGTGCTGATGGTCAGCCACGACCGGGCATTCCTCGACAACGTGGTGACCAGCACCCTGGTGTTCGAAGGCGAAGGCCTGGTGCGTGAATACGTCGGTGGTTATCAGGACTGGCTGCGCCAGGGCGGCTCGCCGCGCTTGCTGGGCGTGACTGAGAGCAAGTCCGGCAAGGCCGACCTGAATTCGGCGGTGGTCAAGGCCGAGCCTGCTCCGGTTGCTGCTGCACCGGCGGCGGCACCGGCAAAGAAGAAGCTCAGCTACAAGTTGCAGCGTGAGCTGGAAGCATTGCCGGGTGATATCGACGCGAAGGAGCAGCAGATCGCAGCGGTGCAAGCCGAAATGGCTGACATTGGCTTCTACCAGCGCCCTGCGGCTGAAACCGCCAAGGTGATCGCGCATCTGGAGCAGCTGCAGGCCGAGCTGGATGCGCTGGTCGAGCGCTGGGCTGAACTGGACGCTTGATCCACTGTTGTAAAGAATCCCGGTGCTCAGAGATGAACGCCGGGATTTCTATTTGAAACGCTATTCCCCTGTGTGAGCGAGCCTGCTCGCGATAGCGGTGTATCAGTCGACTTCAATGTTGACTGTCAGGACGCTATCGCGAGCAAGCTCGCTCCCACAGGTTTAGGTTTTATGTGCGCTTGACCAGATGCACCGCGAGCACATCGCAAGGCGCGCCATGCAGCACGTCGTTGGCTGTAGAGCCCAACAGCAGTGCCAGGCCATGACGGCCATGGCTGCCCACGACGATCAGGTCGCAACCTTGTTCCTTGGCCAGGTGATGGATCTCCTGACGCGGCTGGCCGTAGGTCAGGTGGCTGTATTCCTTTTTCAGGGCGGGGTATTTCACGATCAGCCGGTCAAGGCGTTCCTTGGCTTGATCGAATTGTTGTTGTTGCAACTGGGAAAGGTCCATCGGCACATCACCACCGAAGGCCATGGCCATTGGTTCGACGATGTGAACCAGCGACAGTTTGGTGTCTCGACCTTCGCAAAGGGCCAGAGCACGCTTGACGACGGGATCACATTCTTCAGTGAGGTCGACGGCGACCAGGACGTGTTCGTAGTACATGGAAGGCACTCCAGAGAATTGCGATACGGTAAGTATGGCTGGTTTCAAGCGCATCGACGGCGACGTGGGTCAATCGTCATGGCTCATCAGAATTCGGGGAGTACGAATATGACGGTCTGGATAGTGGTGTCAATCCTGTTGGTGGTATTAAGCCCCCTGGCATGGTTGCGCCCGTCCCGTGTTCAGAGCGGTCGCATGGCGTTGCGCATGGAGGCGCGACGCCTTGGCCTGGCCATGCAACTGGCTCCGCAGGAGTGGCCCCACTGGCTCGGGCAGCAGGCGCCAAACCCCTGCGCCCAGTACCATCGGCCCCGACGGGGCAAGCAGCCGGCTATCTGGACCTACTGGCAAACCGCGCCGGGCGTATGGGTCAATCAGTGGCGCGAAGTCTGCCAGGATGAGTCGTTGCTCAATCATTTCGAAAAATTGCCCGCCAACGTCTACAAAATCGAGGCCGATGGGCAAATGATCGCCTTGTATTGGGGCGAGAAGGGCGAAGCCGCTGTGTTGCAGGATATTTGCGCGGTGCTCAAGGCGCTGGCCTGAGGCATAAAAAAGCCCGACAGTCTCATCGGGCGGGTTGGCCAGGCAGGCCGGTAATCAAAACGCCTATCCGGACGTTCGTTCGTAACGTCCTTTGCTCAAAATCTTCAATCGCGCTCCCGACAGAGTAGTCGGTTGAATCCAGCGCGCTTGGAATTAGGGCGACTTTTCTAATTATTGATCCTATGAATGGCTGTACATGCAGCGCCGTGTTGCGGATCCGTGCGGTACGCAAATGACCGGGAAGTCGCGTTCAAGCCCCTGTTTAGGGCGATTGACAATTGTCGGAAATTCCGTGAAGGTGGCGTACCCAAATCAAACGGGCGTATGAATTGAGCGTTTGTATTTTCCGAACGTTCCTACAGAACCCCGACTATCGCGTTGACGGGTGTGCCTGGCGGATTGGCGTAGCATCGGCGGTAAACGTCAATGCCGAACCAGCAGTCAGCGTTCAACGTGTACTGTTCAGCTTCCATATCGTGGAGATCAGTTGATGATTTACGAAGGTAAAGCCATCACGGTTAAGGCTCTTGAAAGTGGTATCGTCGAACTGAAGTTCGATCTCAAGGGTGAGTCCGTCAACAAGTTCAACCGTCTAACCCTGAATGAACTGCGTCAGGCTGTGGACACTATCAAGGCAGATGCTTCGATCAAGGGTGTGATCGTCAGCAGCGGCAAGGACGTCTTCATCGTCGGCGCCGACATCACCGAATTCGTCGATAACTTCAAGCTGCCCGATGCCGAACTGATCGCTGGCAACCTCGAAGCGAACCGTATTTTTAGCGACTTCGAAGACCTCAACGTACCGACCGTCGCGGCCATCAATGGCATCGCCCTGGGTGGCGGCCTTGAGATGTGCCTGGCAGCGGATTACCGCGTCATGTCCAGCACGGCCAAGATCGGCCTGCCGGAAGTCAAGCTGGGCATCTACCCAGGCTTTGGCGGTACCGTGCGTCTGCCGCGCCTCATCGGTGCCGACAACGCTATCGAGTGGATTGCCGCCGGCAAGGAAAACCGTGCTGAAGACGCACTGAAAGTCGGCGCCGTGGATGCCGTGGTCGAGCCAGGCAAACTCCAGGAAGCGGCCCTCGAAACGATCAAGCGCGCCATCAGTGGCGAGTTCGACTACAAGGCCAAGCGCCAGCCGAAGCTTGAAAAGCTCAAGCTCAATGCCATCGAACAAATGATGGCTTTCGAAACCGCCAAGGGTTTCGTCGCAGGTCAAGCAGGCCCGAACTACCCGGCGCCGGTCGAAGCGATCAAGACCATCCAGAAAGCCGCGAACTTCGGTCGCGACAAGGCCCTGGAAGTCGAAGCCGCCGGCTTCGTCAAACTGGCCAAGACCTCGGCTGCACAAAGCCTGATCGGTCTGTTCCTCAATGACCAGGAACTGAAGAAAAAGGCCAAGGCCTACGACGAAATCGCCCGTGACGTGAAGCAGGCCGCCGTACTCGGCGCCGGTATCATGGGTGGCGGTATCGCCTATCAGTCGGCGTCCAAAGGCACGCCGATCCTGATGAAAGACATCAACGAGCACGGTATCGAGCAAGGCCTGGCCGAGGCGGCCAAGCTGCTGGTTGGCCGCGTCGATAAAGGTCGCATGACCGCGGCGAAGATGGCCGAAGTGCTCAACGGCATTCGTCCGACCCTGTCCTACGGCGATTTCGGCCATGTCGACCTGGTGGTCGAAGCCGTTGTCGAGAACCCGAAGGTCAAGCAGGCGGTACTGGCTGAAGTCGAAGACAAGGTCAAAGAGGACACCATCCTCGCTTCGAACACCTCGACCATTTCCATCTCGCTGCTGGCCAAGGCCCTCAAGCGTCCGGAAAACTTCGTCGGCATGCACTTCTTCAACCCAGTGCACATGATGCCGCTGGTGGAAGTGATCCGTGGCGAGAAGTCCAGCGAACTAGCGATCGCCACCACCGTGGCCTACGCCAAGAAAATGGGCAAGAACCCGATCGTCGTCAACGACTGCCCGGGCTTTTTGGTCAACCGCGTACTGTTCCCATACTTCGGCGGTTTCGCCAAGCTGGTCAGCGCCGGTGTGGACTTTGTGCGCATCGACAAGATCATGGAAAAATTCGGCTGGCCAATGGGCCCTGCGTACCTGATGGACGTGGTCGGCATCGACACCGGCCACCATGGTCGTGACGTCATGGCTGAAGGCTTCCCGGACCGCATGAAAGACGACCGCCGGTCGGCCGTCGACGTGCTCTACGAAGCCAAGCGCCTGGGCCAGAAGAACGGCAAGGGCTTCTACGCCTACGAGACTGACAAGCGCGGCAAGCAGAAGAAAGTGGCCGATTCGTCGGTGCTGGAAGTGCTCAAGCCGATCGTCTACGAGCAGCGCGAAGTCACCGACGAGGACATCATCAACTGGATGATGATCCCGCTGTGCCTTGAAACCGTGCGTTGCCTGGAAGACGGCATTGTTGAAACCGCCGCCGAAGCCGACATGGGTCTGGTCTACGGTATCGGTTTCCCTCCATTCCGTGGCGGTGCGCTGCGCTACATCGATTCGATCGGTGTGGCCGAGTTCGTTGCCCTGGCAGACCAGTACGCTGATTTGGGCGCGCTGTACCACCCGACCGCGAAGCTGCGTGAAATGGCCAAGAACGGCCAGAGCTTCTTCGGTTAAGCGCCCAACGACTAGAGCGAGAGAACATTTATGAGCTTGAATCCTAGAGACGTCGTGATTGTCGACTTCGGTCGTACGCCGATGGGCCGCTCCAAGGGCGGCATGCACCGCAACACCCGCGCCGAAGACATGTCGGCGCACCTGATCAGCAAGCTGCTGGAACGTAACGTCAAGGTCGACCCCAACGAAGTCGAAGACGTGATCTGGGGCTGTGTGAACCAGACCCTGGAGCAGGGCTGGAACATTGCCCGCATGGCATCGCTGATGACCCAGATCCCTCACACCGCGGCCGGCCAGACCGTCAGCCGTCTGTGCGGTTCGTCCATGAGCGCGCTGCACACCGCTGCTCAGGCGATCATGACCGGCAACGGTGATGTGTTCGTCGTCGGCGGTGTCGAGCACATGGGCCACGTGAGCATGATGCACGGCGTCGATCCGAACCCGCACATGTCGCTGTACGCGGCAAAAGCCTCGGGCATGATGGGCCTGACCGCGGAAATGCTCGGCAAAATGCACGGCATCACCCGCGAACAGCAGGACGCCTTCGGCGTGCGCTCCCACCAGCTCGCCCACAAGGCGACCGTGGAAGGCAAGTTCAAGGACGAAATCATCCCGATGCAGGGCTATGACGAGAACGGTTTCCTGAAATTGTTCGACTACGACGAAACCATTCGTCCGGAAACCACCCTGGAAAGCCTGGCAGCCCTCAAGCCGGCCTTCAATCCAAAGGGCGGCACCGTGACAGCCGGTACTTCTTCGCAGATCACCGACGGTGCTTCGTGCATGATCGTGATGTCGGCCCAGCGTGCCCAGGACCTGGGCATCCAGCCGATGGCGGTGATTCGTTCGATGGCCGTGGCCGGTGTTGATCCGGCAATCATGGGCTATGGTCCAGTACCGGCGACGCAGAAAGCCTTGAAGCGTGCGGGTCTGAGTATTTCCGATATCGACTTCTTCGAGCTCAACGAAGCTTTCGCCGCACAGGCCCTGCCAGTGCTGAAAGATCTGAAAGTGCTCGACAAGATGAACGAGAAGGTTAACCTGCACGGCGGCGCGATCGCCCTGGGTCACCCGTTCGGTTGCTCCGGTGCGCGTATCTCCGGCACGCTGCTCAACGTCATGAAGCAGAACGGCGGCACCTTTGGGGTGTCCACTATGTGCATTGGCCTCGGCCAGGGCATCGCCACTGTCTTCGAACGCGTCTAAGCGTTACGTCGATGGAAGCCGGGGCCAAGTGCCCCGGTTTTTGTTTTTCCGGGTTTAGAAAAAAAGATTTTGTTTTTATTTAAAAAATATTTGAGCGAGGGCCGAAGCATGCCGATACAACCTGGGCTCTACCAACATTACAAAGGTCCGCAGTACCGCGTATTCAGCATCGCGCGGCATTCCGAGACCGAGGAAGAAGTGGTCTTCTATCAAGCCCTGTATGGCGATTACGGCTTTTGGGTGCGACCGTTGAGCATGTTCCAGGAGTCTGTCGAAGTTGACGGCGAGCAGGTGCCACGCTTTGCTTTGGTGCAGGCCGAAGAGAGCCTTTTTTCCAAGCCTTGAGGCCGATACCGGGGCAACCCTGCGCTTGACCTCACCTTGCAGCCACTATATATAGCGGTGCCGCGTCAGGCGCCAACCGCCTTTCACTTTTTAGAATTCAGGAATTTTCTGATCCATGGGCAAATCGCTGGTCATTGTGGAATCCCCGGCTAAGGCCAAGACCATCAACAAGTATCTGGGCAACCAATACGTGGTGAAGTCGAGTATCGGCCATATCCGAGACCTGCCCACCAGCGGTTCGGCTAGCGCCAGCAAGGAGCCAGCCGCCAAGCGCGGCAAGGCTGCTGCCGGTGAAGCGCCGGCGCTGTCGCCCAAGGACAAGGCGCGCAAGCAGCTGGTCTCGCGCATGGGGGTTGATCCGGAACACGGCTGGAAAGCCAAGTACGAGATCCTCCCGGGCAAGGAAAAGGTCATCGAAGAACTGCGTCGGCTCGCCAAGGATGCCGACACCATCTATCTGGCGACGGACTTGGACCGCGAAGGGGAAGCCATTGCCTGGCACCTGCGCGAAGCCATCGGTGGGGATGACAGCCGCTACAAGCGCGTGGTGTTCAACGAAATCACCAAGAAGGCCATCCAGGAGGCCTTCTCCCAGCCAGGCGAGCTGGACATCGATCGGGTCAACGCCCAACAGGCGCGGCGCTTCCTCGATCGCGTGGTGGGCTACATGGTCTCGCCTCTGCTGTGGGCCAAGATCGCCCGTGGCCTGTCGGCCGGGCGTGTGCAGTCGGTCGCCGTGAAGCTGGTGGTGGAACGCGAGCGGGAGATCCGTGCGTTCATCCCTGAAGAATACTGGGAAGTCCACGCCGACCTCGGCACCGCCAAGGGCGCCACCGTGCGCTTCGACGTGGCGCGCGAGAAGGGTGAAGCCTTCAAGCCGCTCAACGAAGCCCAGGCCATGGCTGCGCTGGAGAAGCTCAAGGCTTCCAGCTACAGCATCGTCAAGCGCGAAGACAAGCCGACCAGCAGCAAGCCGTCGGCACCGTTCATCACCTCCACGTTGCAACAGGCCGCGAGCAACCGCCTGGGTTTCGGCGTGAAGAAAACCATGATGATGGCCCAGCGTTTGTACGAAGCGGGCTACATCACGTATATGCGTACCGACTCGACCAACCTCTCGGCCGATGCCGTGACAATGGCGCGCACTTATATAGAAAGCGAGTTCGGCAAGAAATACCTGCCGGAGACGCCGAACGTCTACAGCAGCAAGGAAGGCGCACAAGAGGCTCACGAAGCGATTCGTCCCTCCGATGCCAACACCGAGCCAAGCAAGCTGTCGGGCATGGAGCGCGATGCCGAGCGCCTCTACGAGCTGATCTGGCGCCAGTTCCTGGCCTGCCAGATGCTGCCGGCGCAATACCTGTCGACCACGGTCACCGTCGGTGCTGGCGACTTCGAGCTGCGCGCCAAGGGCCGCATCCTGAAGTTCGACGGCTACACCCGCGTCATGCCGCAAATCACCAAGCCGGGTGACGACGACGTCCTGCCTGACATGGCCCAGGGCGATGTGATGAAGCTGATCAAGCTTGATCCGACCCAGCACTTCACCAAGCCGCCGGCCCGTTATTCGGAAGCCAGCCTGGTCAAGGAAATGGAAAAGCGTGGCATCGGTCGTCCTTCGACCTACGCGGCGATCATTTCCACCATCCAGGACCGCGGTTACGTGGCGCTGCACAACCGTCGGTTCTATTCGGAAAAGATGGGCGACATCGTCACCGAACGTTTGTCCGAGAGCTTCTCCAACCTGATGGACTACGGCTTCACCGCCGGCATGGAAGAGAACCTCGACGATGTGGCCCAGGGTGAGCGGGACTGGAAAAACGTCCTCGACGAGTTTTATGGCGACTTCAAGAAAAAGCTCGAAGTAGCCGAAAGTGCCGAGAACGGCATGCGGGCCAACCAGCCCGTCATGACCGACATCCCATGCCTGACGTGTGGTCGTCCGATGCAGATCCGTACCGCCTCGACTGGCGTGTTCCTGGGTTGCTCGGGCTACAGCCTGCCTCCCAAAGAGCGCTGCAAGGCGACGGTCAACCTGGTGCCGGGCGACGAAATCGCCGCGGACGACGAGGGGGAATCGGAATCCCTGGTGCTGCGCGGCAAGCACCGCTGCCCGATCTGCAGCACAGCGATGGATGCCTACCTGTTGGATGAGAAGCGCAAGCTGCACATCTGCGGTAACAATCCCGATTGCGCCGGTTACGAGATCGAAGAGGGCACCTATCGCATCAAGGGCTATGAAGGTCCGAGCCTTGAGTGCGACAAGTGTGGCAGTGAGATGCAGCTCAAGACCGGCCGTTTCGGCAAGTTCTTCGGCTGCACCAATCCGACCTGCAAGAACACCCGCAAACTGCTCAAGAGCGGTGACGCGGCGCCGCCGAAGATGGACCCGGTGAAGATGCCTGAACTCAAGTGCGAGAAGGTCAACGACACCTACATCCTGCGCGACGGCGCGTCCGGCCTGTTCCTGGCGGCGAGCCAGTTCCCGAAAAACCGCGAGACCCGTGCGCCGCTGGTGCTGGAGATCGTGCCGCACAAGGATGAAATCGATCCGAAGTACCATTTCCTCTGCGAAGCTCCGCAGAAGGATCCGGAGGGTCGGCCGGCGGTGATTCGTTACAGCCGCAAGACCAAGGAGCAGTACGTGCAGACCGAAGTCGACGGCAAGCCAACCGGCTGGAAGGCGTACTACGACGGCGGCAAATGGAAGGTTGAAGACAAGCGCTGATTGATAAAGTGCTTTCTTGTGGCGTACGGGGCCTCTGTGGCGAGGGAGCTTGCTCCCGCTGGACCAGTCCGATATTTCGGGCGCAGCCGTCCCAATAGCCTCAAGTAAACAAAAGGCCGCATGACAACCCGTAGGTTTTCATGCGGCCTTTTTGTTTTTGCCTTGCAGTGGCCTCGGTTGTTCCACGACACTGTCGCCCTTGCGTGAAGCTTTTATTTCGTTGGGGAGAATGCCGCCATGGCCCACGAACTCTACACCCGCACCAATCAGAAAATTTATTTCGCCGGCCTGTCGCTCGAAGCGCTCGCCAGGGCAGAGGATGGGCGTGCGATGAATTCCCCCGCGCTGACCCAGGCCGGGCGCGAATCAGCGCTGTTTCATCTGTACGGCGCGTTGTTGGGGCTTTGCCACGAAATTGCCGGTTTCTACCGTCTGCCGCAGGCAAATGCGCCCCGGGCCGAACTGTTGTTGACAGAAGAAGTGTTGGAAACCATCGCCATTCCGGAACTGGCCGAAATGGTCGAGCTGGCGCACAACCCGCAAACCTGGCTGGCGCAACTGTTGGCGGCACACGCGGCACTGTTCGAGCCACCCCGTGCTCCTCGCAAGCCTAAGGGCGACGTGACCCAACCTTTGATCATGGCGGTCAATCTGGACGAAGAAGAGCCCGAGCAGGCGTTGAGCCGAGAGGAGCTGGAAAGCTGGCGTCAGAACCTCAAGAGCCTGGCAATCCGCTTTCGCGAAGGGCTGAACGAGTGCTGAGTTTTCCCTCGATCCGTAATATTCGCCCATAACGCTTGGTCAAGATCCCGAGCGAAGCCTGGCCGATGACTATATAATCCTCGCCTTTCGTGGAGAACAGACTTTTATGCCAACGTCCTTTCTAGAAATTGTCGAACTTCCTGATGGCCGCATCGAGCTGCGCAGGGCCGAGGACGAGGGTTCTCTGGTTACCTTGAACTTCTCCGAGGACGCCAAGGCCTTCCTGCAAGGCCAGCACGTCGAAGTCGCCAAGGCGATGTTGAGTGTGGGCGTGCAGATGGCAGGTCGTCTGGTTGAAGGCGAATTCAACAAGGAAGAGGGGCCGCGGGTTCTTCATTGATCCCGCCTGTCGGCTTTTTGGACGATAGTGTTCCTGGCCGGCTTCTCTGTCCTGGAGAAGCCCTGCGTTTTTTAGCCCAATCGAATATTCAGGCTTTGTGCGTCCCCGGTGCGCGCGGCGCTGATCAACTGTTGCCGTGCGGTCGTGGTCAACGGATTGAGCCAACTGACCACCGTATGGCTGCGGCCCAGGCGCAACGCTTCGCAGGTCAGTTGCTGGGCGCTTTGAGTGCCTCGCGGCTGTAGCAGCAGGATGCGCTCACGGTTCAGGCCCGCATCTCGCAGCCAGGCCTGGGTGACACTGGCCGGTGGTGCGATCAGCGTCAGCCAGCGAGCGTCCTGGTCCTGGCTCAGCTCGCGCAGGATCGGCGCCAGCAGGTTCAGGCAGTTCCCGGCGGCACCACGTAACGACAGTTCGCTGAAGGCCTCGGGCTCGGCGCCCCAAGGTGACTCGATCACCTCTTTGAGGGCGGGAACCAGCGGTTGGGCCATGAACGCCTCGAACAGCGGAAGTTGAGTGTGTTGTGGTGTGTGTGGGAACTGCATAAAGCCTCCTTTAGCGGCGAATAACGCCGACACTCAAGCCTTCGATGACCAGATCCTGATCTTTAAGATTGACTTCGATGGGGGCGAACTCGGGGTTCTCGGCAATCAGCCAGACCTTGCTGCCGTCGCGCTTGAAACGCTTGACGGTTACTTCATCACCGATTCGCGCCACCACGATCTGGCCGTTGCGGGCTTCGCGAGTGGTGTGGACCGCAAGAAGGTCGCCGTCGAAGATGCCGATGTCCTTCATGCTCATGCCGTGCACGCGAAGAAGGTAGTCAGCTCGCGGATGGAAGAACGATGGGTTGATGTTGCAGGACTCCTCGACATGCTGCTCGGCGAGGATCGGAGCACCTGCCGCTACCCGGCCGATGATCGGCAGGGTGGTTTCGTCGGCCTTGGCCTCGAAACCGGGGATGCGAATGCCACGGGACGCGCCCGGGGTCATTTCGATAGCGCCCTTGCGAGCCAGCGCCTTGAGGTGCTCTTCAGCCGCGTTGGGCGACTTGAAGCCCAGTTCCTGGGCGATTTCCGCGCGGGTCGGCGGGTAGCCGTTGTCTTCGAGGCAGCGTTTGATGAAGGCTAGAATCTCTGCTTGGCGTGGCGTCAGCTTTAGCATATTGATCGCTCTGTCTTTTTATACAGTGACTGGGATTATATACAGTGGGCGCGGCTTGGCAATCCTCCTTTTCGCACAGGCCGCTGGACGGTCGGTCGGGCCGCAAAAACGTCATGGGCTACAGCGGGCCGCAGGTGTGGTTAAATATCTGACCGAGCGTTCGCAAAACGTCCCGGCAGGCTTGACAACCCCAAGGCTGAAACGTATGTTTCAAACAAGTGTTTGTCAGGCGGAGTAGCCATGGCCCAGTCGGAAACCGTAGAACGCATTCTCGATGCTGCCGAGCAATTGTTCGCGGAAAAAGGTTTCGCTGAAACCTCATTGCGTCTGATCACCAGCAAGGCCGGGGTGAACCTGGCGGCGGTGAATTATCACTTCGGTTCGAAGAAAGCGCTGATCCAGGCCGTGTTCTCGCGTTTCCTCGGGCCTTTCTGTGTCAGCCTGGATCGTGAGCTGGAGCGGCGTCAGGCCAAGCCTGACGTCAAGCCAACCCTGGAAGAGCTGCTGGAGATCCTGGTCGAGCAAGCCCTTGTCGTGCAGCCACGCAGCGGTAACGACCTTTCCATTTTCATGCGCTTGCTGGGCCTGGCATTCAGCCAGAGCCAAGGCCACCTGCGGCGGTATCTGGAAGACATGTACGGCAAGGTTTTCCGCCGCTATATGCTTCTGGTCAACGAGGCCGCGCCGCGCATTCCGCCGATCGAGTTGTTCTGGCGCGTGCATTTCATGCTCGGCGCCGCTGCCTTCAGCATGTCCGGCATCAAGGCGCTGCGGGCCATCGCTGAAACCGATTTCGGTGTGAATACCTCGATTGAGCAAGTGATGCGTCTGATGGTGCCATTCCTGGCTGCTGGCATGCGCGCCGAAAGTGGCGTCACCGATGAGGCCATGGCTGCCGCGCAGTTGCGCCCGCGCAGCAAATCAACCCCGGCGCTCGCCAAGGCCTGAGTGCACGGGTGGGCGCGGCTGCCTACATCCGCTAAGCTAGCGGCCCATGCCGACTCTCGTTTCGAACCCGCTTTATATTTCATTGCATAACCGTGACCTGCCGGGCCTGGAGCCCGGCGGCGCGGTCGTGCGTGCGCCGCTGTGCGGGTTCATTGTTATCAAGGAAATATTATGACTGCTGGCCTGCAAGGCTCGTTGATGGTGGACGTCGCCGGTACCTGGTTGACGGCCGAAGATCGCCACCTGTTGCGCCAGCCCGAAGTGGGTGGCCTGATCATTTTTGCTCGCAATATCGAGCATCCACGCCAGGTGCGCGAGCTGAGCGCCTCGATTCGCGCCATCCGCCCCGACCTGCTGCTGGCGGTCGATCAGGAAGGCGGGCGTGTGCAGCGCCTGCGCCAGGGGTTTGTGCGTTTGCCGGCAATGCGGGCGATTGCCGACAACCCGAATGCCGAATACCTGGCCGAGCAGTGCGGCTGGATCATGGCCACTGAAGTGCTGGCGGTCGGCCTCGATTTGAGTTTTGCCCCGGTGCTGGACCTCGATCATCAACGTAGCGCGGTGGTCGGCAGTCGTGCCTTCGAAGGCGACCCCGAGCGCGCAGCGCTGCTGGCAGGTGCCTTCATTCGGGGTATGAACGCCGCCGGTATGGCTGCCACCGGCAAGCATTTCCCCGGCCACGGCTGGGCCGAAGCCGATTCCCATGTGGCCATTCCCAACGATGAGCGCAGCCTTGAACAGATCCGCGCCCACGATCTCGTTCCGTTCGCCAAACTGAGCAAGCAACTGGCGGCCGTCATGCCGGCCCATGTCATTTATCCGCAGGTCGATGCCAATCCGGCCGGTTTTTCCCGGCGCTGGCTGCAGGACATTCTGCGTGGCGAATTGCAGTTCGATGGTGTGATCTTCAGCGATGATCTGTCGATGGCGGGTGCTCATGTGGTGGGTGATGCCGCCAGTCGTATCGAGGCGGCGTTGTCGGCCGGTTGCGACATGGGGCTGGTGTGCAACGACCGCGCCGCCGCCGAACTGGCCTTGAGCGCCGCCCAGCGGTTGAAGGTCAAACCATCGGCGCGCATCGCACGCATGCGCGGGCAGGCCTTCGCCTCCACCGAGTACCGCCAGGACCCACGCTGGCTGACGGCAATCAGCGCGCTGAAAGCCGCCCAACTGATCGATTAAGGACATTTGTCATGACCGTTTACGCAATTATCGGCGGCACTGGCCTGACCCAACTCGAAGGTCTGACCATTCGCCAGTCCCTGGCAGTAGAAACGCCCTATGGTGCGCCATCGGCCGAGGTGCAGATCGGTGACTACGCCGGGCGCGAAGTGCTGTTTCTGGCCCGTCACGGCCATCCTCATCGCTTTCCACCTCATCAAGTGAACTATCGCGCCAATCTCTGGGCCCTGAAGCAGGCCGGCGCCGAGGCGATCCTGGCGGTCAACGCCGTGGGCGGGATTCACGCCGCGATGGGGACCGGGCATTTCTGCGTGCCTCACCAATTGATCGATTACACCAGCGGCCGTCAGCACACCTATTTTGCCGATGACCTGGAGGCGGTTACCCACATTGATTTCAGCTACCCCTACAGCGAGGCGCTGCGCCAGCAACTGATCGCCGCCCTGGCCGCCGAAGGCTGTGGCTACAGCAGCCATGGCGTCTACGCCTGCACCCAGGGCCCGCGCCTGGAAACCGTGGCCGAAATCGCCCGCCTGGAGCGCGACGGTTGCGACATCGTCGGCATGACCGGCATGCCGGAAGCGGCGCTGGCCCGTGAACTGGAGCTTGATTACGCCTGCCTGGCGCTGGTGGTGAATCCGGCGGCGGGCAAGTCCACGGCTGTGATCACCATGGCGGAAATCGAGCAGGCGCTGCATGATGGGATGGGGAAGGTGAAGTCGACGTTGGCGCGGGTATTGATGGCTGGCTAGCGGAACAGGCAGTGAAAACGGGCGCAAAGGTTTCCTGCTGCCAGCAAGGGCTATTCGGGCAAGATTCTGTTGTTTTCCCAGTTCACCTCAATGCTGGCCTTGATTGAGGAGGAGCTGCAAAAGCGCAGCCTTGACTATTCGTTGTTGACCGGCAGCACCACGGATCGGCGCACGCCGGTGAGGGATTTTCAAAGTGACAAGGTATCTACCGGTTAGTCAGCTATCGCGAGCAAGCTCGCTCCCACAGGAGATTCGGGGTGCAGACCTATGCTGCGCTCACCTCAGGGCAATGTGGGAGCGAGCCTGCTCGCGATGACGGCGGCACAGCCAAGATCTCCAACAACTGAACCACCGCTATCGCGAGCAGGCTCGCTCCCACAGGAGATTCGGGGTGCAGACCCATCCGGCGCTTACCTCAGGACCATGTGGGAGCGAGCCTGCTCGTGATGACGGCGGCACAGCCAACATCTCCAACAACTGAACCACCGCTATCGCGAGCAAGCTCGCTCCCACAGGAGATTCGGGGTGCAGACCTATGCTGCGCTCACCTCAGGGCAATGTGGGAGCGAGCCTGCTCGCGATGACGGCGGCACAGCCAACCTCTTCAACATCTGAATCACCGCTATCGCGAGCAAGCTCGCTCCCACAGGAGATTCGGGGTGCAGACCTATCCAGCGCTCACCTCAGGGCAATGTGGGAGCGAGCCTGCTCGCGATGACGGCGGCACAGCCAACATCTCCAACAACTGAATCACCGCTATCGCGAGCAGGCTCGCTCCCACAGGAGATTCGGGGTGCAGACCTATCCGGCGCTTACCTCAGGGCAATGTGGGAGCGAGCTTGCTCGCGATGACGGCGGCACAGCCAACATCTCCGACAACTGAACCACCGCTATCGCGAGCAGGCTCGCTCCCACAGGAGATTCGGGGTGCAGACCTATCCTGCGCTCACCTCAGGACCATGTGGGAGCGAGCTTGCTCGCGATGACGGCGGCACAGCCAAGATCTCCAACAACTGAATCACCGCTATCGCGAGCAGGCTCGCTCCCACAGGAGATTCGGGGTGCAGACCTATCCAGCGCTCACCTCAGGGCAATGTGGGAGCGAGCTTGCTCGCGATGACGGCGGCACAGCCAAGATCTCCAACAACTGAATCACCGCTATCGCGAGCAGGCTCGCTCCCACAGGAGATTCGGGGTGCAGACCTATCCGGCGCTCACCTCAGGGCAATGTGGGAGCGAGCTTGCTCGCGATGACGGCGGCACAGCCAAGATCTCCAACAACTGAATCACCGCTATCGCGAGCAGGCTCGCTCCCACAGGAGATTCGGGGTGCAGACCTATGCTGCGCTCACCTCAGGGCAATGTGGGAGCGAGCCTGCTCGCGATGACCGCGGCACAGCCAACCTCTTCAACATCTGAATCACCGCTATCGCGAGCAGGCTCGCTCCCACAGGAGATTCGGGGTGCAGACCTATCCGGCGCTCACCTCAGGGCAATGTGGGAGCGAGCTTGCTCGCGATGACGGCGGCACAGCCACATCTTCAACATCTGAATCACCGCTATCGCGAGCAGGCTCGGCTCCCACAGGGATTGCTGTGAATCAGCGTTTTTCCAGCTTGTCCGGCAATGGCGCGAACAGTGCCTCGATATCGTCGCTTTGCAGTTTCCAGTCTCCGGCCACGCGCCCGTCCAATACGCCGGCTGCGAGGTCGGATTTTTCCTTCTGTAGTAGCTGAATCTTCTCTTCCACCGTGCCTCGGGCAATCAGCTTGTAGACGAACACCGGCTTCTCCTGGCCGATGCGATAGGCGCGGTCGGTCGCCTGGTTTTCGGTGGCGGGGTTCCACCATGGATCGTAGTGGATCACCGTGTCGGCCTCGGTGAGGTTCAGGCCTACGCCGCCGGCCTTCAGGCTGATCAGAAAGATCTGACGCTTGCCGCTCTGGAATTCCTTGACCGGCGTACGTCGGTCCCGGGTCTGGCCGGTCAGGATGGCGTAATCGACGCCGCGTTTCTTCAGTTCGTCTTCGATCAGCGACAGCATCGAGGTGAACTGAGAAAACAGCAGCACCCGGCGACCTTCTTCAAACAGCTCTTCGAGCATCTCCATCAGGCTGTCGAGCTTGCCCGAGGTGCTGCCGCGGGCGGGCAGGGCGGCATCGTTGAGCAGGCGCAGGTCACAACAGACCTGGCGCAGCTTGAGCAGCGCCTCGAGAATGATGATCTGGCTGCGAGCCACGCCTTTGCGGGTGATCTCGTCGCGTACCTTCTTGTCCATGGCCAGGCGCATGGTTTCGTAGACGTCCCGCTGGGCATCGCTGAGCTCGACCCAATGAATGATCTCGGTCTTGGGTGGCAGTTCTGTCGCCACTTGCTCCTTGGTCCGGCGCAGCAGAAAAGGTTTTATCCGACCGTTGAGGTGCTGCAGTCGCACATCGCTGCCGCGCTTTTCAATCGGCACGCGGTAGTCGCGGTTGAAGCTCTTGACGTCCCCGAGCCATCCCGGCAGCAGGAAGTGGAACAACGACCACAATTCGCCCAGGTGGTTTTCCAGCGGCGTACCGGACAGGCACAGCCGCTGGCGGGCGTTGAGTTCGCGGGCGGCCTCGGCGGCTTTGCTGTTCGGGTTCTTGATGTACTGGGCTTCATCGAGGATCAGCACGTGTAACGGCTGCTCCGCCAGGCGCTGGACATCCTTGGGCAACAGCGCATAGGTGGTGAGGACCAGGTCGTAATCGTTCAGCCGGTCAAAGTGCTTCTTGCGCCCGGCGCCGTACAAGGCCAGCACCTTGAGTTGCGGGGTGAAGTGGGCGGCCTCGTCGAGCCAGTTGGGGATCAGGCTGGTGGGCATGACCACCATGCAAGGGCGGTCGAGGCGCCCGGCGTTTTTTTCGCTGAGGATGTGCGCCAGGGTTTGCAGGGTTTTGCCCAGGCCCATGTCGTCCGCGAGGATGCCGCCGACTTCCAGTTGCCTGAGCGATTGCATCCAGCTTAAACCTTCGAGCTGATAAGGCCGCAGCGTGGCGTTCAGACCGTCTGGCGCGGTGCTGGTGAAGTCCTTGATGTCCCGCAGGCGCTGGGCCAGGCCACGAATGTGTTCGCCGCCTTCCCAGCGCAAGGGCATGTCTTGCAGCGGGTTCAGGCGCAGGGCATCCGCGCTGTTCAAGCGCAGTTTGGTGGTGCCCGGTTCTTGCAGGTAAAACTCGCCCAGGGTGGCCAGCACCGGTTTCAGCCGGCCATAGGGCAGGGCCACTTGCTGCGGGCCGAACTCGGAGTTCGGGCGGTTAGGCAAGTTGACCAGAATGAGTTCGTCATCGCGACGCCTGGCCAGGCGTTCCGGGTTGAACAGCTCGATGTGCGAACGCATCAGGTTCAGCAGAATCGGCAGCAGGCTCAATCGCTCACCGTTGACGATGATCCCCAGTTCCAGATCGAACCAGTCCCGTTCCGGCGTTTCTTCGACCGTGGCGTACCATTCGTCCACCGCCGTCAGGTCGAAACCGAAATCCTCGTCGATCTGCAACTCCCAGCCCTGGCTACGCAGTTTCGGCAGATCGTTGAGGGTGAACGTCAGCCACGCACTGTCGTTGACCATCTCGTACAGTTCACCGGCGCTTTCGGGCAGGGCCTTGCTTTGTCGGGTTGCGATTTTGAAGCCGAGGATTCGAAGCTGTTCGCGGTAGGACTGCTCCACTTCTGTCTGGCGTTTTATCCGCAGCGTCTGTGTGTCCTGGCGAATCAGTACGTCAGTGTTGCGCTGGCCGCTGACGTATTCGTCCAGGTAGCTGAAAGACAGGGCGGCGCGGTGCTGGATGTAGCGCTGCATCTTGCCATTGCGCGGCTCGAAAGCGCTGAACTCGATGCTCGCCAGCCACAGCCGCGGCATTGGTTGGACGTTGTCCACCAGCACTTGCGGCGGGGCCTTGGGGCTGCGGTTTTCCAGCACGGCCTGGAGTTTCTCCAGCAACTGCGCGTCTTTCTGGGCGGCCGGGTAGGCCAGGGTTTCCTGGACTTGCAGCAGTACCGCCGCGCAATGCTTGCAGTTGATGCGCACCGGGCAGGTACAGGCGGCTTCAAGCAGAATCAACGTGCCTTTGGCTGATTCTTTCAGACGAATCGTCTGGCGGTAAACGTTACCCCCAGAGCCTTCACAACTGGCGGTGATGGTGCTGTCGCCAGCCTCGACGATCCTGACGCGGTTTTCCAGCGCGTAACGGCGCCCGCGCTCCAGGCTCTGTTCCTTGAATCGATTGACCCAGGAGGGTGCCAGGGGTTTGCTCAGGGGCGAGGGCATAGGCGCGCCGATCAGTCCGGAATGACGTCAGGCGCCTGCCGTGGCGCAGGCGCAGTCAGCGAGGTGATTTTGATCAGCAGGCCGAGGTGGCCGTTGTCGAGGAAATTCAACTGGCCATTTTTGGTATGGCTCTGCTGTTTGAGGCGTTCGCTGGAAGTGACCAGGCCATTGGTGTCGATCTGGTTGATCCAGAAGTCGGCGTCCACGTCGGTAAACCGCCCCAGTTTCAGTTCCAGGGTTCCTTCGATGGGAAACTGGCCGAACTGTTCTACGCCATCACTGACGGCGATTCGGCTGCCCTGTTCGCCCAGGTTCTGCTGCCAGGCTTTGTGCATCAGCACCGTGTACTGGCCGCTGGCGTTGAGTTTTTCCACGATGTGACCCAATGCAGGCGTGCGCTGGCTCTTCGCGTCCAGGCGTTGCGCGCCCGCGTCCCAGTCCTCCGGTGCGGCGCGGCTGACAATCGCCGGTTCGGCGTTCTGGCGCATCAGGATCATTTCAACCTGATACAGGTCATCGGCAAACGCCAGGGGAGCGACCAGGGTCATCAACAAGGTCAGTGAGCGAAACAGGCGCATGGGGCGTCCTTCAAGCAGGGGTCGGAGTGAGGCGCTCGAACAGCGCTTCTACGGTATTGAAACGCTCTTCCGGGCGTTCCATGGGCACCATGAATTTGAACATCGTGGCACCTTCGAACTTGTAGCGTTTGGGCTGGCCCTGGATCAGCTTGATCAGTACCAGCGGGTCGACCGGCGTCTGGGCTTCGAACTCGATACGACCGCCATTGGGGCCGCCGTCGACTTTCTTGATGCCCAGTTGCTCGGCCTTGAGCTTGAGCCAGGTGGTACGCACCAGGTTCTTGGTTGGCTCCGGCAGCAGGCCGAAGCGGTCGATCATCTCCACTTGCAGGTCCTTGAGGCCTTCTTCGTCAGTGGCCGAGGCGATGCGTTTGTAGAGGATCAGCCGTGCGTGGACATCCGGCAGGTAGTCTTCCGGGATCAGCGCCGGCACCCGCAGATTGATTTCCGGCCCGCCGCCCAACGGTTGGTCGAGGTTCGGTTGCTCACCCTTGCGGATCGACTTGACCGCCCGTTCGAGCATTTCCATGTACAGGGTGAAACCCACGGCCTGGATCTGGCCGCTCTGGCCGTCGCCCAGCAACTCGCCTGCACCGCGGATTTCCAGGTCGTTGGTGGCCAGCACGAAACCGGCGCCCAGGTCCTGGGTGTTGGCGATGGCTTCCAGGCGCTTTTCCGCGTCCGGGGTGATCTGCTGGCGCGGTGGCGTCAACAGGTAGGCGTAGGCCTGGTGGTGACTGCGCCCGACCCGACCGCGCAACTGGTGCAACTGGGCCAGGCCGAATTTGTCGGCGCGCTCGATGATGATGGTGTTGGCGCTCGGCACATCGATGCCGGTCTCGATGATGGTCGAGGCGATCAGCACGTTGAAGCGCTTGTGGTAGAAATCGCTCATCACCTGTTCGAGTTCACGTTCGCGCATCTGCCCGTGGCCGATGCCGATGCGGGCTTCCGGCACCAGCTCAGCCAGGTCGGCGGCGCATTTCTCGATGGTCTTGACGTCGTTGTGCAGGTAATAGACCTGGCCGCCACGCAGCAACTCGCGCAGCAGGGCTTCCTTGATCGTGCTTTTGTTCTGCTCCATGACGAAGGTGCGCACCGACAGGCGACGGGCCGGCGGCGTGGCGATGATCGACAGGTCACGCATGCCCGACACTGCCATGTTCAGCGTGCGCGGGATCGGCGTGGCCGTCAGGGTCAGGATGTCGACCTCGCTGCGCAGGGCCTTGAGCTGTTCTTTCTGGCGCACGCCAAAGCGGTGCTCTTCGTCGATGATCACCAGCCCCAGGTTTTTGATCTTCACATCGTCCTGCAGCAGTTTGTGCGTGCCGATGACGATGTCGATCTTGCCCTCGGCCAGATCGGCCACCGCCGCGTTCACTTCCTTGGTGGACTTGAAGCGGCTCATCACCTCCACGGTCACCGGCCAGTCGGCGAAGCGGTCGCGGAAACTGTTGTAGTGCTGCTGGGCAAGCAGGGTGGTGGGCACCAGGATTGCCACCTGCTTGCCGCCGTGCACGGCAATGAATGCGGCGCGCATCGCCACTTCGGTCTTGCCGAAACCGACATCGCCGCACACCAGCCGGTCCATCGGTTTGGGCGCGAGCATGTCAGCGCGCACGGCCTCGATGGTGGTTTGCTGGTCGACGGTTTCCTCGAAGGGGAACCCGGCGCTGAAGGTTTCGTAGTCGGCTTTCGGGTCGGCGAAGGCGTAGCCCTCGCGGGCGGCGCGACGGGCATAGATGTCCAGCAACTCGGCGGCCACGTCGCGCACCTGTTCGGCGGCCTTGCGCTTGGCTTTCTGCCAGGTTTCCGAACCCAGCCGATGCAGCGGCGCCAGGGCGTCGTCGCTACCGGTGTAGCGGGCGATCAGGTGCAGGTTAGCCACCGGCACGTAGAGCTTGGCGCCTTCGGCGTATTCAAGGGTGAGGAACTCGGCGGCCTGGTTGTCGATTTCCAGGGTCGCCAGACCCAGGTAGCGGCCTACGCCGTGGTCGATGTGCACCACTGGCGCGCCTTCGCGCAGCTCGGTGAGGTTCTTGATGACCGCGTCGTTGGCGGCGTCGGCACGTTTCTCGCGACGCCGACGCTGCATGACGCGCTGGCCGAACAATGGGCTTTCGGCCACCAGCGCCAGGGCCGGGTCTTCCAGGACAAGGCCATCGTTCAGCGGCGCGATAGTAATCGCCAGGCGGTCTTTGCCGGCGACGAAGTCTGGCCAGCTATCGACGGTTTTCGGCCTAAGTTTCAGGCGTTCAAGCAGTTCCAGCAGCACTTCACGACGACCGGCGGATTCGGCGGTGAACAGCACGCGGCCGGGGAAACCGTCGAGAAAACCGGCCAGGGCCGCCAGTGGCTGCGTGGCCTTGGCTTCGATCGCCAGGTCCGGCAAGGCCTTGGCCGGGAAGCGTTCGCGGCCGACGCCCGTTTCCACGTCCTGCTGGCTTGCCACCACGCGTGGCCAGTTCTTGAGCCGGGCGAAGCAGTCTTCCACCGGCAGGAACAGCTCGGCCGGTGGCAATAAAGGACGGGAAGGATCGACGCGGCGCTCTTCGTAGCGATTGCGCACATCGTTCCAGAAGTTTTCCGCCGCCTGCTCGATGCCGGGCAGGGAAAACACCTGAGTGTCCTGGGGCAGGTAATCGAACAGGGTGGAGGTTTCTTCGAAAAACAGCGGCAGGTAGTACTCGATACCGGCGGGAGTGATCCCGCTGCTCAGGTCCTGGAAGATCGGGCAGCGACGGAAATCCACATCGAAACGTTCGCGAAAGCGCGCCTTGAAGCGGGTCACGGCGTCTTTTTGCAGCGGGAATTCCTTGGCCGGCAGCAGGCGCACCGACTGTCCTTTGTCGATGGAGCGTTGGTTTTCCGGGTCGAAGGTGCGCAGGGTTTCGATTTCGTCATCGAACAGGTCGATGCGGTAAGGCAACTTGCTGCCCATCGGGAACAGATCGATCAGCGCGCCGCGTACCGCGAACTCGCCGTGCTCGTACACCGTGTCGACGCAACGATAGCCACTGGCTTCAAGACGGCTGCGCATTTGCTCGACGTCGAGCTTCTGGCCGATGTCCAGCACCAGGCTGCTGCCGAGCAAAAACTGGGTCGGTGCCAGACGATGTAGGGCCGTGGTGATCGGCACTACCAAAACGCCATGACTGAGCTCCGGCAATCGATAAAGGCTGGCGATTCGCTGGGAAATGATGTCCTGGTGGGGCGAAAACAGATCGTAGGGCAGGGTTTCCCAGTCCGGGAAATGCAGCACAGGCAAATCCGGGGCGAAGAAACTCAGTTCCTGTTCGAGCCGCTCGGCGCTTTGGCTGTCGGCGGTCAGCAGCAGGGTAAAGCGCTTTGCAGCGCTGGCAGCCTCGGCAATGGCCAGGCTCAGGGCGGCACCGGGCAGGTTGCCCCAGTGCTGTTTACCTGCCGCGGCAGGGAGAAGCGGGAGACGCAGAACGGGCACGGAAGGTTGAGCTCCAGCGTTGCGACAAAGTCGGCAATTGTAGCGGGGGAAGGGGGCAGCTGTCAGTCGCAGACTACCCTGGCGAACAGGAAAACCACGGTGCGACAGGCGCGCATTGCTCCGCCGAAGAGTCGGCGGCATAATGTAGCCCCTTTTTTCAGCCCCTACATGTGGAAGGTTCCCGTGACTCAGAAGCCCGACCAGTGTCTTGGTGAATGGATCGATCGTGAAGCACTCGCAGAAGCGATGATCCCTCTCATCGGTCAGCTCTACCGCAATAACAACGTGGTGAGCTCGATCTATGGCCGCAGCCTGATCAACCAGTCTGTCATCGCGATTCTCAAGGCTCACCGCTTTGCTCGCCACCGTTCTTCCGACGACAGCGAACTCTCCGTCCACGAAACATTCCCTCTGCTCAAGGCCATGAGCGAGCTCAAGCTCGGCGCGGCTTCGGTGGACCTGGGCAAGCTGGCGTTCAAATTCCGTAACGAGGGCAACGGCCGTAGCGCCGAGCAGTTCGTTCGCGAAGAGATGGCTGATGTGGTTGGCCAGCAAAACGTTTCGGCACGCAAAGGCACCGACGTCGTGCTCTACGGCTTCGGTCGTATCGGTCGTCTGCTGGCGCGCATCCTGATCGAGAAAACCGGTGGTGGCGATGGTTTGCGCCTGCGTGCCATCGTGGTGCGCAAAGGCGCGGAGAACGACCTGACCAAGCGCGCCAGCCTGCTGCGTCGCGATTCGGTCCATGGTTCGTTCAACGGCACCATTACCATCGACGAAGAAAACAACACCATCACGGCCAACGGTAACCTGATCCAGGTGATCTACGCGAAGAACCCGACCGAGGTGGATTACACCCAGTACGGCATCAAGGACGCACTGCTGGTGGACAACACCGGTGTATGGCGTGACGCCGATGGCCTGGGCCAGCACCTGGCATGCCCGGGTGTCGACCGCGTTGTTCTGACCGCACCTGGCAAGGGCAAGCTCAAGAACATCGTTCACGGCATCAACCACAACGAAATCACCGCTGACGACAAGATCGTCTCCGCCGCTTCGTGCACCACCAACGCCATCGTGCCGGTGCTCAAGGCTGTGAACGACAAGTTCGGCATCATCAACGGTCACGTTGAAACCGTTCACTCGTACACCAACGACCAGAACCTGATCGACAACTTCCACAAAGGCGACCGTCGTGGCCGCAGCGCCGCGCTGAACATGGTGATCACCGAGACCGGTGCCGCCACCGCTGCTGCCAAGGCTTTGCCTGAGCTGGCCGGCAAGCTGACCGGCAACGCGATCCGTGTACCGACGCCGAACGTGTCGATGGCCATCCTCAACCTGAACCTTGAGAAAGCCGCCACCCGTGAAGAGATGAACGAGTACCTGCGCTATATGGCGCTGCACTCCGACCTGCACAAGCAGATCGATTTCGTCAATTCCCAGGAAGTGGTGTCCACCGACTTCGTTGGCTCGCGCCATGCCGGTGTGGTCGACGCTGAAGCGACCATCGTTCAGGATAACCGCGTTGTGCTGTACGTCTGGTACGACAACGAGTTCGGTTATAGCTGCCAGGTCGTTCGCGTGATGGAAGACATGGCCGGTGTAAACCCGCCAGCATTCCCGCGCTAAGCTTTAGCCGCTTGTGAAAACGCCCCGACTTGTCGGGGCGTTTTTTTTGTCTGGGTTTTCTGTCGCCTGGGCTGGCCTCATCGCGAGCAGGCTCGCTCCCACATTGGAGCGCGTAAATCCCTGTGGGAGCGAGCCTGCTCGCGATAGCGATGTGTCAGGCGCCGCCGACGACTGAAGCTTGTGCAGTGCGCAGTTCATGCCGATTACCCTTGAACAACACCAAGGTAGCAATCAGCCCCAACACCGCCGCGCCACTGAGCCAGATCCCTGGCGCGGCCTTGTTGCCTAGCACATGAATCAGATAAGTACAGGCCGCTGGCGTAAACCCGCCGAAGGTCGCTGTTGCCAGGCTGTAGGCCAGGGAGAAACCGGTGGTGCGCACTTCCAGCGGCATGATTTCCGTCAAGGCGACTACCATGGCACCGTTGTACGATCCATACAGGAACGACAACCACAACTCCACGATCAGCAAATGGCTGAAGCTGGGGTTCGCCACCAGCCAGGACAGCGCCGGATATGCCGTGAGGATCGCCAGAATAGTCGCACCCAGCAGCAAGGGCTTGCGTCCGATCTTGTCGGAAAATGCGCCCATCACCGGCAGCCAGAAGAAGTTCGACAGCCCGATGCATACCGTCACCAGCAACGCATCCAGGTCCGACAGGTTCAGTTCGGCTTTACCGAAGGTCGGCGTGTACGCCGTGATCAAGTAAAACGACACCGTGGTCATCACCACCAGCGCCATGCCCGCCAGGACGATGCCGAAGTTCTGACCGATGGAACGGATGATTTGCGACAGGGTAGGGCGATGTTTTCTCGCCTGGAACTCAGGTGTTTCTTCCAAGGAGCGACGAATCACGAATATCACCGGCACGATCATGCAACCCACCAGGAACGGCACGCGCCAGCCCCATTCGCCCATCTCCTGGGGGCTCAGCCAGTGATTGAGGCCAACGCCCAGCAGGCCGGCAAACACGACGGCGGCCTGTTGACTGGCGGATTGCCAACTGACAAAGAAACCCTTGCGCCCCGGCGTGGAAATTTCCGCCAGATACACCGATACGCCGCCCAGCTCAACCCCGGCGGAAAAGCCCTGCAGCAATCGCCCCAGCAGCACCAGCAGCGGTGCCGCCACGCCGAGGGTGGTGTAACCCGGCACACAAGCGATCAGCACGGTGCCGGCGGCCATCATCGCCAAGGTGATGATCAAGCCTTTGCGGCGGCCGTGCCGGTCGATGTAGGCCCCGAGAAAAATCGCCCCCAGCGGGCGCATCAAGAACCCGGCGCCAAATGTGGCCAGGGACAGCATCAGCGAGGCGAAAGCACTGTCGGTCGGGAAGAACGTCTTGGCAATGGCCGTGGCGTAGAAGCCATAGACCATGAAGTCGAACATCTCCAGGAAGTTGCCGCTGACAACGCGAAAGATCGCCTTGCCGTTGCTGGTGTTGGAAGGCATGGGTAGGTACTCGTTCTGGTAAATCTTGTATGAAGGTGCTGTTCCTGTGGAAGCCCGTGGGAGCAAAGCTTGCTCGCGATGCAGGCGACACGGTTCAGTTGCAAGACCCGCGTTATCGTTCGTCGCGAGCAAGCTTTGCTCCCACAGTTTTTTTGCATCTGGACTGAAGGGCGCTGAAGCCCATAATGGCCGGCGCGGTTTCGAGGGGGGATGAAGATTTGTTAACTGGACGATGGATGGGGCTTGTGGTGCTGCTCGGCGTGTTGTCCGGTTGCGGCAACGGCGACACCCTGGAGCGCTTCGACGGCCCGACCATGGGCAGCCACTATTCGATTCAGTACGTCAGGCATTCCGCCGCGCCTGCACCGAAAGCGGTGCGGGCCGAGGTGGAAAGCATCCTCGCCGAAGTGGATCGACAGTTCTCGACCTATCGCAGCGATTCGGACATCGAACGTTTCAATGCGTTGCCGGCCAATAGCTGCCAGATCATGCCTGGCCCTGTCCTGGAGTTGATCCGCGTGGGTGAGCAGTTGTCCTCCCAAAGCGACGGCTCTTTCGATCTGACGGTGGAGCCGCTGCTCAACCTGTGGGGCTTCGGTCCTCAGTCCCGAGCAGAGAAAGTACCGACCGCAGAAGCCCTGGCCCAGGTGCGCCAACGCGTCGGGCATGCTCATCTGCGTATCGACGGCGACCGCTTGTGCAAAGACGCTGCGGTGGAAGTCGATTTCAACAGTATCGCCGCCGGTTATGCCGTCGACCGGATCGCCAGCCGGTTCAAGGCCTTGGGCATCGACAGCTATCTGGCCGAGGTCACTGGCGAACTCAAGGCCGCCGGACGCAAACCCGATGGTGCCGTCTGGCGTATCGCCTTGGAGGAACCCCGGGACGACCGGCGGGTGGCTGAGCGCGTCATCGAGGTCAACGGCTACGGGGTTTCCACCTCGGGCGACTACCGCAAATATTTCGAACAGGGCGGCAGGCGTTATTCCCACACCTTTGATGCGCGCACCGGTACACCAGTCCTACACAACCTGGCGTCAGTCACGGTGATTCATCCTTCGGCGTTGATGGCCGATGGACTATCGACGCTGTTGCTGATTCTCGGTCCTGAACGGGGTTGGGACTATGCCGAAAAATACGGTGTCGGGGTATTTTTCGTATTGCGGGACAATGACCGTTTTATTGTTCGCACCAATGATGAGTTTGAACGGATCAGTCGCGGAAAAACCCAATGATGACAGCGTTGTGAAAGCATACCTGTGGCGAAATAGCGCAGGCAAAACTAGCCTACGACGCGACCAAGGGGTAATGTGCGCGGCGTTGACGCTTCTATAGACTGTGGCCGGGCTCATGAACCGGCCCCAAATTGTTCCTTCATGTCGCTGGCCGGCATGATTTAGCCGTGGTGCCAAATGTGGCGCCGCGGCCTGTTCTGAGGAGTACGCATGGCTGTCTACAACTACGACGTGGTGGTATTGGGTTCCGGCCCGGCGGGAGAGGGCGCGGCAATGAACGCCGCCAAGGCAGGGCGCAAGGTCGCGATGGTCGACAGCCGTCGGCAGGTCGGTGGCAACTGCACCCACTTGGGCACCATCCCGTCCAAGGCCTTGCGTCACTCGGTCCGGCAGATCATGCAGTTCAACACCAACCCGATGTTTCGCGCCATCGGCGAGCCGCGCTGGTTCTCCTTCCCGGACGTGCTCAAGAGCGCCGAGAAGGTGATCTCCAAGCAAGTCGCCTCGCGCACCGGTTACTACGCCCGCAACCGGGTCGACGTGTTCTTTGGCACCGGCAGCTTTGCCGATGAGCAGACCGTTGAAGTGGTCTGCGGCAATGGCGTGGTCGAAAAGCTGGTGGCCAAGCACATCATCATCGCCACCGGCTCGCGCCCGTATCGTCCGGCCGATATCGATTTCAACCACGCACGTATCTACGATAGCGACACGATCCTGAGCCTGGGCCACACCCCGCGTAAGCTGATTGTCTACGGCGCCGGGGTGATCGGTTGCGAATACGCCTCGATCTTCAGCGGCCTCGGTGTGCTGGTGGAGCTGGTGGATAACCGCGGCCAGTTGCTGAGCTTCCTGGACTCGGAAATCTCCCAGGCCCTGAGCTATCACTTCAGCAACAACAACATCACCGTGCGGCACAACGAGGACTACGACCGCGTCGAAGGCGTGGACAACGGCGTGATCCTGCACCTCAAGTCCGGCAAGAAAATCAAGGCCGACGCCTTGCTCTGGTGCAACGGCCGTACCGGCAACACCGACACCCTGGGCCTGGAAAACATCGGCGTGAAGGTCAACAGCCGTGGCCAGATCGAAGTTGACGAGAACTACCGCACCTGTGTGACGAACATCTACGGCGCCGGTGACGTGATCGGTTGGCCGAGCCTGGCCAGCGCCGCCCATGACCAGGGCCGTTCAGCGGCCGGCAGCATTGTCGACAACGGGAGCTGGCGCTTCGTCAACGACGTACCGACCGGCATCTACACCATTCCGGAGATCAGCTCGATCGGCAAGAACGAGCAGGAGCTGACCCAGGCCAAGGTGCCCTATGAAGTGGGCAAGGCCTTCTTCAAGAGCATGGCGCGGGCGCAGATCGCCGGAGAGCCGCAGGGCATGCTGAAGATCCTGTTCCACCGCGAGACGCTGGAAGTGCTGGGCGTGCACTGCTTCGGTTACCAGGCGTCGGAGATCGTTCACATCGGCCAGGCGATCATGAACCAGCCGGGCGAGTTGAACACGCTGAAATACTTCGTCAACACGACCTTCAACTACCCGACCATGGCCGAAGCCTATCGGGTAGCGGCCTATGACGGGCTCAACCGGCTTTTTTGAGCGGCTCCGGCCGGTGGCCTGAGCCGGCCGGGGAGACCGATTTCAGCAATTCTCGAGGGTGGCAGTGGCCAAACCGGGAAAGTCTGTAATCAGGCTGTCAACGCCGAAGTCGGCGAGCCTGCGCATCAGCGCGGGTTCGTTGACGGTCCACACTGATACATGCAACCCCTGACGCTGGGCCTTGATCAGGCGTTCCGGCGTACACAGCGTCCAGTTGAGCGCCAGAATCTCGCAGCCGTAACTCTGGGCGACCTTCAGTGGGTCGAGCCAGGCGTATTCGGCCACCAGCCCGCGGGAGATGTCCGGGGTCAGGTCCAGGGCAGCCTTGAGCACTTCCCGGGAGCTGGAGGTGATGGTGATTTTGTCCAGCAACCCGAAACGCTGGGCCATTTCGCGGATCCCCAGCACGGTGGCGGCGGCGCGGGTGCGTGAGGCACTCTTGACCTCCAGTTGCCAATGCTCGAAATCACATTTTTCGAACAGCTCCTCCAGGCGCGGGATCGGGCACGGCTTGATCCAGCCCGGGCCACCCTTGCGCGCATCGTAGGTCACCAGCTCGGCGGCCGAATGCTCCACCACCTTGCCCCGGCGATCGGTGGTGCGCTTGAGGGTCGGGTCGTGGATCACCATCAACTCGCCGTCCATTGAAAGGTGCAGGTCCAGCTCGCATCGGCGCACGCCGTGCTTGAGGCACTCCTGAAAACCGGTCAGGGTATTTTCTGGCGCTTCGCCCTTGGCGCCACGGTGGCCATAAATGAGGGTCACGGTTCTTCCTTATTGATGCCGGATTCGTTCAGTTCCCGCGCCAGGCGTCGCTCTTGCGCCTGTTTCTGCAGGATGTAGCGGGCCAGTAACTGGCGCTGGGCGTCGGTGGGGCGTTCGAACTCGGTGCCCACGTCATAGCCGTCGCCCTTGGGGTCGCAATGAGTGACCCGGGCCCGGAGCAACAGCCCCAGGGCCTGGGGCATCAGCACCATCTTGATCGACAGGTGCGTGCCAACGCCGACAGGCGTGGCGTGCTGGAAGTCGATGCCGCCCTCGGAGATGATCACCGGCTGCGGTTCGCCGATTTCGCCGAGCGCCGTCAGGGCAATGACCTGACTGAGCAGGTCGATGCGTTTATTCATCGCCTTGAGGTAAGCCGCGATGCTGCGCTCGCGCTCGCTGATCTGGCGCAGCAGGTGTTGCGATTCGAATTCGCTCAGGTGCAATTCGCTGAGCAGATTGAACAGTGGAGAAGCATCCTGCAACACTTCCTGGCCAGCAGCTTCAGGAATGGAGAGGGGCCGAATTTCCAGTGCGATCGTGTCCTCGATACGGTAGTATTCGCGGCGATCTTCTTCATCTAATGTCGACATGGCGAACCCATGGTAGCGGCGGTGGTCTGAGTGTAAAGCTGGTTTGTGACCCCCGCCACAAGGACGTTCCTTTTCCCTCCGAACAAGCCCCGACATGTTCAGACCTCTCTTCGTATTTATCGGCACGCGTTATACCCGTGCAAAACGTCGCAATCATTTCGTATCGTTCATTTCCCTGACTTCAATCATCGGGCTGGCCCTTGGCGTGGTCGTGATGATCGTCGTGCTGTCGGTGATGAACGGGTTCGACCATGAGATGCGCACTCGCGTGCTGGGCATGGTGCCCCACGCCACCCTCGAAACCGGCGAAGCCATCAGCGACTGGCCGAGCCTGGCCGCCAAGGTCAAGCAGAACCCGCAGGTGCTGGCGGTTGCGCCGTTCACCCAGATGCAGGGGCTGCTGACCCACAATGGCAAGGTTTCCAAGGTCTTGCTCAATGGCATTGACCCTGGGCTTGAGCGGCAGGTGTCGATCATCGACAACTTCATGAAGCAGGGCAAACTCGACGACCTGGCGCCGGGCAGCTTTGGCATCGTCATCGGTGACAAGGCCGCTGCCAAGCTCGGCGCCGCCATCGGCGACAAGCTGACCTTCGTGGCACCGGAAGTCACCGTGACCCCGGGCGGTATGTTCCCGCGCATGAAGCGCTTTACCGTGGTCGGCATTTTCCATGTCGGCGCCGGCGAGCTGGACGGTTACCTGGGCGTCACCAACCTTCAGGACCTGGCGCGCCTGCATCGCTGGAAGCCGGATCAGGTCCAGGGCCTGCGGCTGAAGTTCGATGATCTGTTCCAGGCGCCGCGCGTCGCGTGGACCATCGCCCAGCAGCTCGGCGAAGACCGCTACTACGCCCGAGACTGGACCCGCACCCACGGCAACCTGTACCAGGCGATCCGCATGGAAAAAGCCATGATCGGCCTGCTATTGCTGCTGATCGTCGCCGTTGCCGCGTTCAACATCATCTCCACCCTGGTGATGGTGGTGAATGACAAGAAAGGCGACATCGCCATCCTGCGCACCCTTGGCGCTACACCGGGGCAGATCATGCGGATCTTCATGGTCCAGGGCACGGTCATTGGCGTGATCGGTACGGTGGTCGGCGCCTTGGTCGGGATGTTTGCCGCGCTGAACGTCAGCGCCGCGATTGCCGCTCTCGAAGGCCTGATCGGGCACAAGTTTCTCAACGCCGACGTGTACTTCATCGACTACCTGCCGTCGCAGTTGCAGACAGACGATGTGTTGATGGTCTGCGGCGCCGCGTTGGTCCTGAGTTTCCTCGCCACCCTGTATCCAGCCTGGCGTGCCGCGCGCACCCAGCCTGCGGAGGCGTTACGTTATGAGTGAGTCGGGTATGAGTGAAAAAGCAATCTTGAGCTGCCGTAACCTGGGCAAATCCTACGAGGAGGGGCCGGAATCGGTGGTGGTGTTGTCGGGCTTGCAGCTGGAGCTGCATCCGGGCGAGCGTGTGGCGATTGTCGGTACGTCCGGGTCGGGCAAAAGTACCTTGCTCAATCTGTTGGGCGGCCTCGATACACCGACTGCCGGCAGTGTCTGGCTGGCCGGCGAGGAACTCTCGGCGCTGAACGAGAAGGCCCGTGGCCTGCTGCGCAACCGTTCCCTGGGCTTCGTTTACCAGTTCCACCATTTGCTGCCGGAGTTCACCGCGCTGGAGAACGTCTGCATGCCGCTGCTGATCGGTCGCACCGCGATCCCTGAAGCCCGCCAGCGGGCCACGGCGTTGTTGGAGCGGGTCGGGTTGGGCCATCGTCTGGAGCACAAGCCGGCGGAGTTGTCCGGTGGCGAGCGCCAGCGCGTGGCGATTGCCCGGGCCCTGGTCAACAAGCCGGGGCTGGTGATGCTCGACGAGCCGACCGGCAACCTCGACTCCCACACCGCCCAAGGCATTCAGGACCTGATGCTGGAACTCAGTACCTCAATGCGTACCGCGTTCCTGGTGGTGACCCACGACATGAACCTGGCCCGGCAGATGGACCGCGTCCTGCACTTGCAGGAAGGTTGCCTGACGCCCATTTGACCGACCGAAACCCGGCGCTTGCTGCAAGCGCCGGGTCTTTTATTTTCATACGGTGCCCCGCGAATGTTCAGACCGTTATCGATCTTCATCGGCACGCGCTATACCCGCGCCAAGCGCCGCAATCGCTTTGTTTCGTTCATTTCCATGACCTCGATGATCGGCCTCGCCCTGGGGGTGCTGGCGATGATCGTGGTGCTGTCGGTGATGAATGGCTTCCAGCGCGAAATGAGCTCGCGCATCCTGGGCATGGTGCCTCACGCCACCATCGTCGGCGTCAAGCCGATCGACGACTGGCAGCCGGTGGCTGCCGCGGCGCTGAAAAATCCTGAGGTGATCGCTGCCGTGCCGTTCACTGAAATGGAAGGCATGCTCAGCCATAAAGGCGCGATGCAACCGATCCAGATCAGCGGCATCGACCCGGCCCAGGAAGGCAAGGTATCCATCGTCGCCCAGCATATTGTCCAGGGGCGTCTCGATGCCTTGAAACCGGGCGAGTTTGGCGTAGTGATCGGCGAAATCACTGCTCGGCGCTTCCGTTTGAACGTCGGGGACAAACTGACCCTGATCGTGCCGGAAATCAGCACCGCGCCGGGCGGCATCACCCCGCGGATGCAGCGCTTGAATGTGGTCGGCGTGTTCAAGGTAGGCGCCGAACTGGATGGCTCCATGGCACTGATCCACGTGGCCGACGCCGCGCAAATGCAACATTGGCAGCCAAACCAGGTGCAAAGCGTGCGCCTGGCGGTCAAGGACCTGTACGCCGCGCCGCGAGTTTCCGGCGACATCGCCACGGGCCTCGGCGCGGACTACAAGGCCGACGACTGGACCCACACTCAGGGCAGCCTGTTCAGTGCAATGAAGATGGAAAAAACCATGATCGGCCTGCTGTTGTTGATGATTGTCGCAGTGGCGGCCTTCAACATCATCGCGACCCTGATCATGGTGGTGAACGACAAGGGCGCGGATATCGCGATCCTGCGCACCATCGGCGCCACGCCGCGGCAGATCATGGCGATTTTCATGGTCCAGGGCACGGTGATTGGCGTGGTCGGCACGCTGATTGGCGGCGTGCTGGGGGTGATTGCGGCACTGAACGTCAGTGATTTAGTGGGTTGGGTGGAAAGGGTCACTGGCCAGCATATTTTCAGTTCCGACGTGTATTTCGTCAGCAACCTGCCTTCGGAGCTTCAACGCGGTGATGTAGTGCTGATCTGCTCGGCCGGGTTCATCCTGAGCTTCCTCGCCACGGTTTACCCGGCCTGGCGTGCAGCGAAGGTCGAGCCGGCGCAGGCGTTGCGCTATTCCTGAATCAGCGCAAAACCTTGTGCCAAGGGCGACACTCTCTGTGGCGAGGGGATTTATCCCCGCTGGGCTGCGAAGCAGCCCCAATACAGTCAACTCAACCTGCCTGCTACACCCAGGTGCCAGGGTTTAGGGCCGCTTCGCGACCCAGCGGGGATAAATCCCCTCGCCACCAGGGTTTGCGTTGGGCTTAATCTTCCTTCGGCAACTCAATCAAAAACCGCGTCCAGCCATCGGCCGATTCGCAGCGGATCTGCCCGCCATGGGCGCGGACGATGGAGCGGGTGATAGCCAGCCCCAGCCCGGCGTGTTCACTGCTGCCTTCCTGGCGGGCCGGGTCGGCGCGATAGAAACGGTCGAACAAACGCGGCAGCAAATGCGCTGAAATCCCGTCACCGCTGTTCTCCACGTTCACATGCACCTGCCCAACGCCCTCGACAATATGTACCCGTACTTCGCCACCGTCAGGCGTGAAGCGCAAAGCATTGTCCAGCAGATTGGACAGCGCCCGGCGCAACATGCTGCGGTCTCCGTCGATGCGGCCGTTGCCTTCACGGCTCAAGCGGACGTGGGCGTCTTCGGCCAGCGGGGCGAAAAACTCGAGCAGCAGATCCACTTCCTGAGCCAGTTCCAGCGGTTCGCGGCTGGGTGCCAGCAAGCCGTGGTCAGCCTTGGCCAGGTAAAGCATGTCGTTGACCAACTGCGCCATCCATTGCAGCTCTTCAAGATTGCTGTGCAATGCTTCGCGATAATCCTCCAGCGAGCGTTCGCGGGTGAGGGTGACCTGGGTGTGGGTCAGCAGGTTCGATAAAGGGGTGCGCAGTTCATGGGCGATGTCGGCAGAGAACGCCGAGAGCCGTTGAAACGCGTCATCGAGACGTCGGAGCATGTCATTGATGCTGTGGGCCAGTTCCGCCAGTTCGGCGGGCATGTGTTCTTCCGGCAGTCGGGCATTGAGCGAGCGGGCCGAGACGCTGCCGGCGATGGCCCCCATACGCCGCAACGGTCGCAAGCCGCGGCGGGCGGCCCAGGCGCCGAGCAGGGCGGTAGCCAGGGCCGAGAGGCCGACCGTCAGCCAGATCAGGCGCTGCATGCGTTGCAGGAAGTGCTGGTGGTGGGTGATGTCCAGCAGCAGCGTCAGTTGCGGCGAGTCCGGGCGGTCGGGGTACAGCGGTGCATTCAATACCCGGTAGTCAGTGTCGGCATCGCTGAGGGTGGACAGGCCGGGACGCTCCGGCAACTGAGCCGGAATCCGCAGCGAACTGTCGTACCAGCGCACGCCATCGCTATCCTTGATGCGCAAGGCCAGGTCGGCCTGGCGACTGAGTTCATCTGCCAGACGGTTTTGGGTTTGCTCGGCATCAAGCCCCTGCAGGGCGCGACGCAGGCCGATCAGTTTGCCTTCGAGCAGTTGCTGATCCAGCTCGATGAAGTGCGCCTCGCTGCCACGGCTGAACAGCACGCCGGCAAACAGGGAGACCACGGCGGTGCAGGCGGCGAACAGCAGCGCCAGCCGGCTGCTCAGCGACCAACGCCCCCTCACAGGTTGCGCTCTTCAAGGACATACCCCATGCCCCGCACGGTGTGGATCAGCTTGCTGGGGAAATCGTCGTCGATCTTGATTCGCAGGCGCCGTATCGCGACTTCGATGACGTTGGTGTCGCTGTCGAAATTCATATCCCAGACCTGGGAAGCAATCAGGGATTTGGGCAGGACCTCGCCCTGGCGACGCAGGAGCATTTCCAGCAACGCGAACTCCTTGGCCGTGAGGTCGATGCGCTGGCCGCTGCGTTCGACGCGGCGGCGGATCAGGTCCAGGCGTAGATCCGCCAGTCGCAAGCTGGTTTCCTGGGGCGTCGAACTACCACGGCGCAACAGGCTGCGGACTCGCGCCAGCAGTTCGGAAAAGGCAAAGGGTTTGACCAGGTAATCGTCGGCGCCCAACTCCAGGCCATGCACGCGATCCTGGACCGCATCCCGCGCGGTGAGAAACAGCACCGGCGTATCCAGGCCGGCGCCGCGCACGGCCTGCAAAATCTGCCAGCCATCGCGGCCGGGCAGCATCACATCGAGGATCAGCAAGGCATATTCACCGCTCAAGGCCAATTGCTGGCCGGTAATGCCATCGGCCACCAGGTCGGCGTTGAACCCGGCTTCGGTCAGGCCCTGGCGCAGGTACTGGCCGGTTTTGGTTTGGTCTTCGACGATCAGCAGTTTCATGGGCAGCTCAAGGCGTTGTTGGAACGAGGGCGTTATACCGCGTCGGACGTGGCCGTGGCTCTACCTGACAAAGTTGTAATCGAGCCGTAAGCCGATTGGCAGGTGTGCAGAGATAGAGTTCTCACACGCTGAATCTGACAGGAGTATGGACATGTTAATGGCAAACCGCTTGATCCTGACCGCCTTTGCACTGGTGCTCAGTACGCCCACGTGGGCGTCACCGGGCCATTTTGATTTCGGCCAGCCTGCCTCGGCGGCCAAGGCCAGTCGCAGCATCGATGTGGTGATGGGGGACATGACCTTCGACCCCGGTGCACTTGATATCAAGGCTGGCGAGACCGTTCGGTTCGTGCTGATCAATAAAGGTCAGTTGCTGCATGAGTTCAACCTGGGCAATGCCGCGATGCACGCCCAGCATCAGCAGGAAATGCTCAAGATGCAACAGAGCGGACAACTGACCCCGACCGCAATGAAGCAAGGGATGGCCCATGACTCCATGGGGCACGGGGAGGTCGGCATGCGCCATGAAGACCCCAACAGTGTGCTGGTGGAGCCGGGCAAAACCGCCGAGCTGACCTGGACCTTCAACAAGGCCATGCGGCTGGAGTTCGCCTGTAATGTGCCCGGCCATTACCAGGCCGGGATGAAAGGCAAGCTGACAGTCAGTCAGTAAGCACTCAAAGGCTGGGGCAAAGGCTGATAGAATTGGCTGATTCTTCAGTCAGGTTTCCGTCATGCATCCCGCAGCCGAACATTCGCCGCTGGGCAAATCCAGCGAATACATCGCCACGTACACGCCGTCACTGCTGTTTCCGATCCCGCGCACCGCGAAATGGGCGGAACTGGGCCTGACGGCCGAGACCCTGCCGTACAAGGGCGTGGATTTCTGGAACTGTTTCGAGCTGTCATGGCTGCTGCCGTCTGGCAAACCGGTGGTGGCCATTGGTGAATTCGCAATCGCGGCGGATTCACCGAACATCATCGAATCCAAATCCTTCAAGCTGTACCTCAACTCGCTGAACCAGACGCCATTCGCTGATACCGCGAGCCTGGAAGCGACCTTGCGTCAGGACCTGTCGGCGGCCGCCGGTAAACCGGTGGGCGTGCGCATCCGCAGCCTCAAGGACGTGGAAAGTGAAGGGGTCGTGGCACTACCCGGCGTGTGCATCGATGACTTGGACATCACCGTCGACTCCTACGAGCATCCGCGCCCGGAGCTGCTGCGCTGCGATGATTCGCGCATCGTGGAGCAAAGCCTGCACAGCCATCTGCTCAAATCCAATTGCCCGGTGACGAGCCAGCCGGACTGGGGCAGCGTTGCAGTGCAATATCGCGGTGCAGCGCTGGACCCTGCCAGCTTGCTGGCCTACATCGTCAGCTTCCGCCAGCATTCGGATTTCCACGAACAGTGCGTGGAGCGGATCTTTCTCGACCTGCAACGCTTGCTCAAACCGGAAAAATTGACGGTGTATGCGCGCTATGTGCGGCGGGGTGGGCTGGACATCAACCCGTATCGCAGTACCGAAGAGGTGCAGCTGCCGAACCATCGCCTGGTCCGGCAATAAATAATCCTGTGGGAGCGAGCCTGCTCGCGATGAGTCAGGCACATTCAGCATTGATGTTGGCTGAGCCACCTATCGCGAGCGGGCTCGCTCCCACAGGGGATTACATTTCATATCGTGAAAAATGAAAAGCCCCGCTATCAATAGCGGGGCTTTTTTGCATCTGGCGGGTTTAGATCCCCATGTTGCCCAAGGCTTGTACGATGTTGCGCAACGTCCCGGCAATAGTGGGGTGATCCAGTTCGAAGCGCTCGACGGCCAGGTTCACACCATCGACCAGGTCGGCATTCTGAAGCGAATTATCCAGTTCGATCTCGGCTTCGAGCTGAATCATCAGTTGATGCAGATTCTCGCGCTCCGGTTCGGAAAGCGGCGGGTTCTGTTCCAATTGCTCGCGCAGTTCATCAAGTTGTTTCTGCAATTCGCGGGCAGGCATTGGCGTACTCCCTTTATTGATAGGCACAGCCATGGACCGCGACGGTGCGTCAAAAGTCCGTGGCTTGCCTTAAGAGTAATCCACCCTCGTGCACCCTGCATGATCTCGGTCAGGGCTTTTCACCTTTGAGCCGACGCAGGCTGATATCCGCCAGGCAGGTGTCGAGTTCACCCAGGTGATCGATCACCGAATGCACGCCCAGGCCGAACAACTGCACGGTGGCTTTGGCGCGCTTGGTCTCTCGTTCCTGTTGGCTCAGGAGCTGCCATTCGTTCGGCGCCAGGCCACACAGCGAGCCGCAGGACGCCAGGCCGATGGTCCACAAGCCGGCATTGAGCCCCGACTGCAACAAGCGCGGCTCGCCGCTGACCAGCACGCAACCGTCCAATTGCTGGACGTTCAACGCCATCAAGGCCTGCCAGCAGGCATGCGGGGCCGGCCACGGATAATTTGTTGCGGGAAGTTGCGGCGATTTGATCCACGCCGGTAACGAAGCAGCCAGGCTATGACTGATGGCAGGTGGCAGTTCGTCGAGCCAGGCGCAGGGAATCTCCTGAAGCTGCAAAAGGCGCAGGCTTTCGAGGGCGCCGGGGGTTGGCTGCGAATGCTCGGTGGGCACTGCTCCTGACTGTCGCGCCCTTGCCCCGAAATCCACCAGACAACCGCTCAAGCCAAACAGTACGGCGGTCAGGCTGGGGGAGGGCAGGGGCAGGGTTTCGGCGCGGGGCATGGGAACGTCCTTGAAATATCCCGCAGCCTAACGTGCCTCAATGACAGTCCAATGACAGTGAAATGAAGGCGCCGGGTGCGGAAAAATCCTACGAGCAGCTTCTCTTTCAGTGCTGTCTATCCAAGCGTTCCGCTTTATACTAGCGCCCTTACCGCCTGGGCTCGGCGCCCTTGCCTGAATAATCCAAGGAGTTTTCCCTATGCGCTGGAGCCATTGTCTAGCTCAGCTGTGTTTGTCTGCCTGCGTCCTGCTAGTCCCCTTCGCCGCCCAGGCCGCAACGGAAGACGATCCTTGGGAAAGCATCAACCGCCCGATCTTTACCTTCAACGACACCGTTGATACCTACGCACTCAAGCCGCTGGCTCAGGGTTATCAGTACGTGACGCCGCAATTTCTCGAAGACGGCATCCACAACATGTTCCGCAACATCGGCGACGTGGGCAATCTGGCCAACAATGTCCTGCAGGCCAAACCGGCCGCAGCCGGGGTCGACACGGCCCGGTTGATCTTCAACACCACCTTCGGCCTGTTGGGGTTCTTCGACGTGGGCACCCATATGGGCCTGCAACGCAGCGATGAAGATTTCGGCCAGACCCTGGGTTATTGGGGAGTCGGCAGTGGCCCGTACGTGATGCTGCCGTTGTTGGGACCAAGCACCTTGCGTGACGCGCCGGCCAAGCTTGTCGATGACTACACGGCCCCTTATCGTTACATCGACAACGTCTCGGTGCGTAACTCGATCTTCGGTCTGAACATCGTCGATACCCGCGCCAGCCTGTTGTCCGCCGAAAAACTGGTGAGTGGCGACAAGTATGTGTTTATCCGCAACGCCTTCCTGCAAAACCGTGAATTCAAGGTCAAGGATGGCCAGGTCGAAGATGATTTTTAATTTCGCCCGGTAACCCCAGGAAGGCGGCCTCAGGGCCGCCTTCTTTGTTTTGAGGCACTGTTTAAGCAGGGATCGAACCTTCCATTGAGTTACGCTTCGCTCGGTTCTTATAACTCTCTGTACTTTGACAAACCAAGACGGCAAGCGGCTATCTGCATGAGCTTGAAACGCCCCGCGGATGGGAGTACCGTCTGCGCCTTAGAAGGGCACCTCTGATGTAACTGTGTGTAGGACAAGGGCCTACATCCGGTACGACAGAGAGGCTAGAAAGCGAATCCAGTAGTGAGCGCCAGGCCCAGTTGCCCAGCCCGCTACGCCAACCTAATTCTGGCGCCGTTTGCCCACATGCCAAAAACCAGTGCCACGCTGCTGATAATCGATGATGACGAAGTGGTGCGAGCCAGCCTCGCAGCCTACTTGGAAGACAGTGGTTTCAGCGTCCTGCAGGCCAGCAACGGTCAACAGGGTCTTCAGGTATTCGAGCAAGACAAGCCCGACCTGGTCATCTGCGACCTGCGCATGCCGCAGATGGGCGGACTCGAACTCATTCGCCAAGTCACCGAGCTTTCCTCGCAGACCCCGGTCATCGTGGTTTCGGGTGCGGGCGTGATGAACGACGCGGTTGAGGCGTTGCGCCTGGGCGCGGCCGATTACCTGATCAAGCCCCTTGAAGACCTGGCCGTGCTCGAGCACTCGGTGCGCCGGGCTCTGGACCGTTCGCGCCTGTTGGTGGAGAACCAGCGTTATCGCGAGAAGCTGGAAACCGCCAACCGCGAGCTGGAAGCCAGCCTGAACCTGTTGCAGGAAGACCAGAACGCCGGCCGCCAGGTGCAGATGAACATGTTGCCGGTCAGTCCCTGGACCGCCGACGATTTCCGTTTTGCCCACCAGATCATCCCGTCTTTGTATCTGTCGGGGGATTTCGTCGACTATTTCCGGGTCGATGAACGTCGAGTGGCGTTCTATCTGGCGGACGTTTCCGGCCATGGCGCTTCGTCAGCGTTCGTGACGGTACTGTTGAAGTTCATGACCACGCGCCTGCTGTTCGAATCCAAGCGCAACGGCACGTTGCCTGAGTTCAAGCCATCAGAAGTCCTTGGTCATATCAACCGGGGCCTGATCAGTTGTAAGCTGGGCAAACACGTGACAATGGTCGGTGGGGTCATCGACGAGGAGACGGGTTTGTTGACCTATAGCATCGGCGGTCATCTGCCGTTGCCTGTGTTGTATACGCCTGACAGTGTTCGTTACCTGGAAGGGCGTGGTTTGCCGGTGGGCCTGTTCAACGAGGCCACCTACGAAGACCACGTACTGGAACTGCCACCGACCTTCAGTTTGACGCTGATGTCTGATGGCATTCTGGACCTTTTGTCAGAACCTACACTCAAAGAGAAAGAAGCGGCCTTGCCTGAACGGGTAAGCGCAGCGGGCGGCAGCCTGGAAGGCTTGCGTCAAGTGTTTGGATTAGCCACGCTAGGGGAGATGCCGGATGATATCGCCCTGTTAGTGTTGAGCAGGAATCTTTGATGAGTACCGGTAGAATCCAGTTCGCCGAGCAGGACGGCACCTTTGTCCTGAAGTTTGTCGGTGAAGTGCGTCTGACTCTCTGTTCGGCGCTGGATGCGACTATTGAGCGGATCTTCACCGCGTTGAACTTCAACGCCATCGTGATCGACCTGACCGAAACCCGCAGCATCGACAGCACCACCCTGGGCCTGCTGGCCAAGCTGTCGATCCTGTCGCGGCAAAAGGTCGGCCTGCTGCCGACCGTGGTCACCACCCACAACGACATCACCCGGTTGCTGCAATCCATGGGCTTTGACCAGGTATTCAATATCGTCGGCGATCCCGTGCCATGCCCTGAGTGCCTGGACGATCTGCCCGATCAGGATCAATCGGAAGAGGAAGTGCGGATCAAGGTGCTCGAAGCCCATAAGATCCTCATGGGGCTGAACGACTCCAATCGTGAAGCGTTCCATGACCTGGTGAGTGCGCTGGAGCGGCCCTGATTCATAGGTTTTGCGTAGACTGAGCGGGCCTCATCGCAAGCAGGCTCGCTCTCACAAGGTCTCGCATCGACCACGATCTCCGAATCTGCACAAATCCCCCTGTGGGAGCGAGCCTGCTCGCGATGGCGCCCGGCCAGCCGCCACCTTCCCAAGCCTATAAAAAAGGGCGAACCCACCCAGGTTCGCCCTTCTTTATGACTTCGAAATCACCTCAAAGCTTGGCTTGCAGCAACGCCTCAAGCTTCTCCTGGTCCCGGGCGAACTGACGAATGCCTTCAGCCAGTTTCTCAGTCGCCATGGCGTCCTCGTTGGACAACCAGCGGAACTGCGCTTCATTGAGGCTCAAGCGCGCCTCGCCGGCTTGCCCAGGCGCCAGTTTGCGTTCCAGCTTGCCCTCGTCAGCGGCCAGTTTCTCCAGCAGATCCGGGCTGACCGTCAAACGGTCGCAGCCGGCCAGTTGCTCGATCTGGTTGAGGTTGCGGAAGCTTGCGCCCATGACCACGGTCTTGTAGTCATTGGCCTTGTAGTAGTTGTAGATACGCGTCACCGACTGCACGCCCGGATCATCGGCACCGGTGTAGTCGTTGCCGTTGGCCTTCTTGTACCAGTCGTAGATGCGGCCGACAAAAGGCGAAATCAGGAACACGCCGGCATCGGCACAAGCCGCAGCCTGGGCGAAGGAAAACAGCAGTGTCAGGTTGCACTGGATGCCTTCACGCTCCAGCTGCTCGGCGGCGCGAATACCTTCCCAGGTGGACGCGATCTTGATCAGCACGCGATCGCGGCCAACGCCGGCCTTTTCGTACAGGTCGATCAGGCGATGCGCACGTTTCAGCATGGCCTCGGTGTCGAACGACAGACGCGCATCCACTTCAGTGGAAATACGCCCCGGAATCACCTTGAGAATCTCTTGCCCGACCGCCACGCCAAAACGGTCGCTGGCCAGGCCCACATCGCCCTTGCAATCGGCCACACAGGCGTTCAGCAGCTCGGCGTAGCCTTGAATGGCCGAGGCCTTGAGCAGCAGGGAAGGGTTGGTGGTGGCATCCACGGGTTTAACGCGGGCGATGGCTTCGAAGTCGCCGGTATCGGCCACTACGGTAGTGAATTGTTTGAGTTGTTCCAGCTTGGAAGTCATGAGCGTGCTCTGTCCTATGGGTCTGTTGACATTACCCGAGGGCCGGCAGCCACTCAAGGGCGTGAAGGGGGATCGATGGCCCCAGCGGCAACAACCTGAAAACGGATGTTTGAAAGGCCGGGGCGGGTATCGGTAGATACGATGCCAAAACAGGACTCAGGTTCAAAACAAGTGACGGTCAGCGTCCTTCCAGCATGCCCGCCGCCTGATCCAGCAGCGCCAACGGGTCTTTGGTTTTGTGGATGTCCACCGACAACAACTGCCGAAAACGGCGCGCCCCAGGAAACCCGGTACCCAGCCCCAGTACATGGCGAGTGATGTGATGCATCGCTCCGCCGGCGTCCAGGTGCTTGGCGATATAAGGCCGCAACTGCGCCAACGCCTCGGCCCGACTGATGACAGGTGCGCTGCTGCCAAACAGTTGTTGATCCACCTCGGCCAGCAGATACGGGTTGTGATACGCCTCGCGCCCCAGCATCACACCGTCGAATGTCTGCAAATGCTCGTGGCAGGCTTCCAGCGTCTTGATCCCGCCGTTGAGCACAATCTCCAGCTCCGGGAAATCCTTCTTCAACTGTGCCGCCACGTCATACCGCAGCGGCGGGATCTCACGGTTCTCCTTGGGCGACAGCCCCTCCAGAATCGCAATCCGCGCATGCACGGTAAAACTCGTACAACCGGCGTCACGCACCGTCCCGACGAACTCACACAACTGCTCGTAACTGTCCCGCCCGTTGATCCCGATCCGATGCTTGACCGTCACCGGAATCGACACAGCATCACGCATCGCCTTCACACAATCGGCCACCAACTCAGGATGCCCCATCAGGCATGCACCAATCATGTTGTTCTGCACGCGATCGCTTGGGCAGCCGACGTTGAGATTGACCTCATCATAGCCATGCTCCTGAGCCATCCGCGCGCACGCGGCCAAATCGGCCGGGACACTGCCGCCGAGCTGAAGCGCCAGGGGATGCTCGGCTTCGTGGTGGCGCAGGAAACGCTCGTGATCGCCGTTGAGCAACGCGCCAGTGGTGACCATCTCGGTGTAGAGCAGGGCGTGTTTGGAGAGGATGCGTAGGAAGAACCGGCAGTGGGGGTCAGTCCAATCCATCATGGGTGCAACACTGAAGCGCCGAGACAGCGTAGGCCGCGTATTTACTGGGCTAAGGCTCTGTTTATCTAGCATTTTACTCAACGTGTTCTGGGCGTGATTTCGGGCGTTTTCAGGCGTTTTTTAGGGCTCGGTGGTACGATGTACCACTTAAAAACTGACGCGTACCACTTTTGACATGGCGACTATCAGGGCAAGAAAACTGGCGGATGGGTCTGTTAGCTACACGGCTCAGATCCGCATCAAGCGCGACGGAGTGCAAGTCTATCAAGAGAGCCAAACCTTCGCCCGAAAACAGGCGGCGCAGGCCTGGGCACGCAAGCGCGAATCCGAATTGGATGAACCTGGTGCGATTGAGCGGGCGAGCCGCAAAGGCGTCACGCTCAAAGACATGATTGACCAGTACCTTATCGAGGTTGAGAAGGCCCGGCCGCTGGGCAAGACCAAGCGTGCAACCCTTACGGCCATAGGCGAAACGTACATGGGCAAGCTGGCCGATACAGAGGTCAACACCCAATGCCTGGTCGATTACGCGTTATGGCGGATGAGCCCCGAGGGGGGAGGCGTCCAGGCGCAGACCGCCGGCAACGACCTGGCCCACCTCGGCGCGGTGCTTTCCATCGGCAAGGACGCTTGGGGTTACCAGCTTGATCCTCTGGCGATGGGGGGCGCACGGCGCGTACTGCGCAAGCTCGGCTACAACTTGAAAAGCCGCGAGCGTGACCGGCGCCCTACGTTGGACGAGCTGGGGGCGCTCATGAAGCACTACCAGGACATGCAGGCCAGGCGTCGAAGCATTATCAACATGATGAAAGTGGTGGGCTTCGCCTTGTTTTCGACGCGTCGCCTCGACGAAATCACCCGGATTCGCTGGGACGATCTCGACGAGCCCGGCCAGCGGGTGCTGGTACGCGACATGAAGAACCCGGGCCAGAAGATCGGTAACGACGTGTGGTGCTACCTGCCAGACGAGGCCTGGAGGATTCTCAAGACCATGCCCCGTGCCGGCGAAGATATTTTCCCCTATAGCCCTGAATCAATTTCCTCATCCTGGGCGAAGGCCTGCAAGATCCTGAATATCCAGAATCTGCACTTCCATGACCTCCGGCACGAGGGTGTAAGCCGTCTGTTCGAAATGGACTGGGATATCCCCCGAGTGGCGAGCGTTTCAGGACACAGGGACTGGAATTCGTTGAGGCGCTACACCCACCTACGTGGCAAGGGGGATCGCTATGTGGGTTGGGAATGGTACGAAGAGATATTGAGGGCGCCCGTCCAACTGGGCGCCGCATCAATGAAGTGGCTTAAAAGGCGTGTTTTAACCCGTTGAGCTGGCTGTTCTCTTTAACCGCGGCTGCGCGCTGTAGATCGAGATACGCAGCCAGGTCGGTTAAGTGGATCCCCCTGGCCGACTTCTGGCTACGTTCCAGGCGGGTGATGGGTATCTTGATCTGACCGCTCATCACCTTGCGCTGGAACATGTCAGGTGTCAGGTGCGTGAAGTAGTCCCGGCAAACCTGCTCCAGCGAGATAATCGCTTGGCCGTCGTACTGGGCCATCAGGATAAAGGCTGTGTTCATGATGTCTCTCACATCCGAAACGATTGATGAATGAGCGTCGGCCGGGCGGTACGTCCTGCAGGTTGCGCCTCGTTCGCCTGAATCTCGCAAATGAACCTGTGCCTATTCCGATTCGTTGCGCTCAGCGCGTTGGTGAGCCGTGGCAACGCGCCGATACATTGCTCATAGGCATCCGGCCCATGCCAGCTCTGGGCAGGCAAAACCTGGCAGTCAGTACGAGTTGCGTCGCTGCATAAGTACAAAAGCAAGAGGACCGTCATACGTTCCCCTTCCGCCCAAGGCGGGGGCGGACAGGTGTTGGTTTTATCGCTGAAGCCATAGAGACGACCCGCATATCGCTCTCGCTCAGCTCCATCTCCTTACTGCCTGATGGGGTTGCGGGAAATAATCGGTTGGCCTGTACAAATGCGGAGAAGGCCTCGTCGAAGTGCGCGGCCAGCGCGTTTCGCAATGCGTCGTAGTGAAGCTTGAACTCAATTGCCTCAGCCGGTGTAACTTCCACGCCGACCTTCTTTGGTCGGCCCCGGCTGGTGTACAGGCCAGGTGTACATATGTCGCACACCTTGGACATGATCTGCGCCGCGAGCCTACGGTCGTACACGTTCAAAATCGGAAACCAACGGATTTCTCGGCACTCGTCGTTTAAGTCGTCGATGGTTAAACCGTGACGCGCTAACAAGTTATTCAGCATGCGTTGCGCATTATCCTTCTCGCCGCCTTCGCCACGCTCTGCGAGGGCCATTAGCTTGCGTAGCTTGGCCTGGACCTTCGCATCGCCTCCACGGGGCATGTTTGCTTGCATGGTGCTTCTCCTCGTAAGCGGTGGGGGAGTTGCCGCTCCCCCGTTCCGCCTTTTTTGATAGTCAGCGTGCGTATCGACGCGTTTTGTTTTGTCTGATCGCTTCCCGCTCGGCCATAAGAGCGGCCCACTCCAGCGATTTGCGCTGCTGCCGAATACGGCTACAGGCCTGGTGCTTGCGGGTGGAGCGCGCTTTGCCACAGATATCGCAGCGGCTGGGCAGGTCGAGGCGTTGACTTGCCATGACTGGCCGTGTCCGCGCTGGGCTGACAGCCATAATTACTTCCCTCCCATGAGCATGCGTGTCAGGGCGTTGGGTTGGCCGTCCGGTGTCAATTTGTTCAGCGGCTGGGTGGTGGTGCGTCCATTGGCGCTACGCAATGTGGCTACGTCGCCGTCGATCTCTTCGATCACAGCTTTGCGAGCACTGAAGCGATAGCTGCGACCGCCGCCACTGATTGCCACGTAGCTGACCGTGTCGCCGATAGCCAACGGGGTTGTGGTAGCCTCTGCGGCGCTACCTTGGGTTTGATTCACTTGCATGGTGCTTCTCCTTTGGTGGTAGGTGTCGGGGAGTTGCCGCTCCCCGGCACCGTCTTTTCAGGCCGTTCTGGCCTGGTCTTGCTTAATGATCGCTATGACTTCGTCCCGATCCTTCGCATACGCGAAAGGCAGTTCGCCGCCTGGGCGAGTGATCGGGTAGCGCGCTTCAGGCAACCGGCACTCGGCCACCGTGTAGCCGCTGTCGGTAATCCAGCAGTTCTGCTGCACTTGTCCGTCTCGGTTGCGTTTCGCTGCCCACTTCATGCCCAGGCCCTGCGCAGGTCCTGCCAGATCGCATCGCCGTCGGGGAAGTAGGTGTGAACCTCTTGCTCGGGGCTGTTATCCAGCCGCAGGACGGCAATGCAGTCGTCGAATAGGCCAGCGTCGAGACGGCGCAGCTCGGTCAGGTCAAACGGATGTGCCGGGCCGTTGTACAAACCGAGCAGAAAGCGCCCGATGACCCCGCTTTGCCCGGTGTCGCGTTGCGCGACCGGCAGCAAGCGAACAAGCGCCTCGACACCGGCTTTGCGGATGGCCGGACGCTCGGCCTGGTACTGGAACAGCTCGTCAAAGGCATCTTTGAGAGTTTCGTTTTGCATGGTGCTTCTCCTCGAATGGCAGGCGTTGCCGCGCCTGGTGTGTGTTGCTGTCGATTGGTCAGGCCTGGAAGTGCCAGCACTTCACGATGGGCTGCTTGGTGATGACCGCGTTGCTGTGCTTGGCCTGGTGAGCCCGCACCGCGCTATCCGTCGCTTTGTTGATGTCGATCAGCTTTCGAGAGCGGGAGTCCTTCAGCCGCTCGCGCAGCTCGCTGACATCGGCAATTTTCTGGCGATGTTCTGCGGCGCACTTCACGAAGTCGTTGAGGTTGATGGCGATGATGTTGTCTTTCTTGCTGTGGTTGACCACGGGCCCATCGGCGTCGAGGCCTTCCAGGTACTCGTACACCTCCCAAAATTCGGCCACGACCGGATGATCGGAACTGATGGAGGCCTGGCGCTCTATCGCCATGCGAATAATCTGGGTGCGGGTGTTGCTGATCTGCGCATCGGTGAGCGAAACCACCATTCGCAGGCAGTCGAGCAACGCGAGCAATTGGGCGTGGTTCTTGTTGATCCGCTCGACACGGATATAGCCGCGCAGCTTGTTGCCGCAATGTACGCAGTCGCTTTGTTCATCTTTGAAAGGAGTGTCGCAAGCGAAGCAGTGCGAGTGCAGGCAGCGCAGTTTCGCTTCGTAGCCGGGCAGGCACTGTGCAAACAGATCCATGACCTCGGCTTCTTTGCGCACGGCCTGCAACACGAAGTTGCTCAGCGTCGCGCCTTCCAAAGCGTTGAGTAAGTCCGCAGCTGCGCGGCTCTCTGGGGTCACGTTCGGCCGCACGAAGTGCAGTTTGACGATGCGGGTCATGATCGCTTCAGAGGCCACCACCGGCGCGTTCTGGCTGATGGCAATGGTTCCCCGGAATGGCGGCTCGTACGTTTCGTTGCCGGCGGTTTTAACCCCTTTAGTCGCCAGCGTGCCGCCGCCGTAATAATCCTTCAGCTCATCCCATTCGAAAGTTTTGGCGTGTGCCTTGTCCTCACCACTACGGTCGGATTCCAGCAACACGATAGGCATGCCAGACACCTGGCCCATCAAGCGGCTGCGGCCGGCCTTGGTGGATTTGGACGGGTCGAAGCCCTCATACCCATCACGGCCGAGTAGCTTCCATAACAACGTCAGCAAGGTTGTCTTGCCGGCACCGGCTTCACCGGTGGCCTCAAGGAAGGGGAACGACTGGTAGCGATGACGAATTTGCTCGGCGAACAGCGAGCCGAACCAAAACGTCAGAGCGACGATGCCCTGGGTACCGAAGCATTGCCAGAGCAGATCCAGCCAGCGCGGGTCATAGTTCTTCGCGTCTTTGGTGAGTTGGATCTTGACTCCTTTCTGCAAGCTCTTGAGTTTCAGCTTGCCCATTTCGAAAAACTCTTCTTCGTTGATGGTGATCAGTTGCCCTTCGCGAACGGCCACGTCGTTGAATACATAGCACCCGTACTCCCGGCTGTAGCCGACGTAGTCGATGGTCTGGACGGTTTTAATGCCGAACAGTTGGTCTTTCATGATCTTGTCCAGCTGCTGTCCGCTGCCGGTGAACACCGCACCGGCGCCCATGCCGAGAAGTCGTTTCTTAAACTCGCTGGCAGCAGCGACCTGGCCGCCCGTGAAGGTGTTTTTCACAGAGCCACCGTCGTGCGGGAAATCGACGCGGAAGAAATACCAGGACTCGTCGGTTATCTCGTTGCGCTGGAAATACAGTGCCTTGGGGTAGCAATTCGCGATCTCGACCACGCAGCCAGACATGCGCAGTGCCTTTTCGCGAATGGCCTTTTCGTTGAGTAATTGGTCTTCTTTTTTGTCGCTGTCATCGAGCGCCTGTTTGGCGCTGTTGAACTTGGAAATATCCAACTTCCACCAGTACAAGCGGGAGTCGAAACAGAAGTGAAACTCCTCCCGTTCCCGCCACTGGTACATGAGCAATGCTTTATCGGTGGCGCTCTCGGCGATCAGCAGAGCGCCCTGATGCTTGGCTTCTTTGAGGTCTTTGTCGATCCGCTGGGCACGTGCCTCGTCACCGTCCAGAAACGCCCAGCGTTGATGCAGATCGTTCCAATCGACCTTGCGAGCATCTGGTTGCGGGATCTGCGCGGCCTCGCAAACGAAACCCAGCTCGCGAGCCTGCCTGACCCACGACTTGGTGTACTTTTGCGCGCCAGGCTCGTTATCCAGGGCCCAGACCAACTTCGGCGGCTTCCCGCTACGGTCCGCTATCAAGGCCTTTAACGACTCTTCGGGAAAAGCGTTGGAGGACAACGCGGCGACTGCGGAAATGCCGTTATGGATGAGCGCTATGGCGTCGAAAATGCCCTCGACGATCCACAGTTCATCAACCTGGAGAACATCGACACAAGGTGGACACCACCAGTAGCCCTTGTAGCTTTGCTTGGGTTGGAAGCGAGCCTTCTTCTTACCGAAGCGTGAGGGCTGGTCGATCAAGCGCTCCCAGTACCCGCCGTGCTCCAGGGGGAATCGCACCGTGGCCGAGCCAATATTCAGGTCGCGGTCAAAGTAACTTTCCTGGGTGTACCAGCCCTCAATCAGCTCCAGCCGAAAGCCGCGAGCAAAGGTGAGGTATGCCTTTGCAGTAGCTGTTGGCTCATCGTTGGTGGCTGGCGCTCGCTTGCTCCAGTCGTCAAAAAGGTCGGGGTAAAGCTCCTTGACTGGGGCCTGGTATCGGCACTTGTCCTCACGGCCGCAGCGAATAAACCAGGGTTCATCATGGCGAGAAAACAAGCGCTTCTGGTTGCACTGAGGGCAAGTGCCCTTGCGCATGTAATTCGTACCGACCATGTGTTGCAGGCCGTAATCGGACTCAAGGCGCTGAAGCACATCAGCGCGCAGCTTGTGTTCCATGGGCTTACGTACATAAGTTTTTGAGCCATGGGAAATGTCGAGTCGCTTATTCATCGGGTCTTACTTCACTTCGCCGAGACTGTATTTAAGGGCGCCAATCAGGCGTTTTTGCGCGGCCATCACCGGGAAGGCCGCGAGCAACGAGCCATGCCGCAACCCTTCTGGGATCATGCGAAAGCGGTCGTCGTACCAATGCTCGTTAAACTGCTGGGCGTACTGGTTCCGTAGCGCTTGGAGCAGCGCTTCAGCCTCTTCGCGTGGCAGTTTTGCGTTGATGGCGACGTCGATTTGCATGGTCCACCTCGGATTTCGGGCAAAGCTCACCCAAACCCACGGGAAGCGGGGCAGGGCAGGTTGTTTAAACGGGGATTACTGAGGGTGTTGCTTCAGCGCGTCATCGCGCTGGGCGAGCAGGGTTTGCGGCAGCAGCCTTGCCGGAACCGGATACCGAAGGTCAGCCCGGGTATCGATCAGGTGGACGACCGTGCTGCCTGGGCTGTTGCCCCAGTCCACGCCGATCCACTTGCGCTGGTTGATGACTTGCAATTCAGTCCAAGCGTTGTGCACCAGCTTCTGCGCCATGAACACCGGCACTTCCAGCGCGGTGGTCATGTGCCGAACGCAGTTTTCGTACAACAGATCTGATTCCACCAGGTGCTGCGCTTCGTGCCGTTGCAGGTAGGCAAACGCCGCCCGTTGCATGCTGCTGCGGTAGTCGTGGTCAAGCTGTTCATGGTTCATTGCGCACACTCCATTTCCATTTGGTCGAGCAGGTCGGGTTGATCGTTGGCGGACTTCATCGCGGCACGGCGCAGGGCAATGTCGGCGATGGGCAGCTTGACGGAGGGGTTCGCCATGCCGCTGGGGCTCATTTCATGAGTCATTTCGAACTCAGCTCGCACCGACCAGCCGCAGGCCTCGTTGGTGCATTGCAGGTAGGCCACCCGCAGGAAGATGTGCGTGCCTTCGCTGGTGCGGATACGCATGCGGCCGAGGCAGTGAGGGCAGACAAGTTTGTAGGTGCTCACCCAGCGAACCCCCGGCCGTGCAGTTGAATGGTCGCTAGCACTTCGGCGTAGCGGGCTGACATGTACTTCATCAGTGCGGAAACAATGACTTCGGCCTCACTCTGCTCGATGACACCGTCGTCCAGGGCCTGGGCAATGATCTGGTCAACCAACCCACGCTTGGCGGCAGCTCTTACGGAGCGGTTGTACAGCTCGACGTTATCCAGCGTTCCAGGCACCGCGACGGGCACAAACATGCCGCCATACATGCCGGTGATGTAATCCGCGAGGTATGACGTACCCGCAACTTGCTCGAGGCGATGGATATGTTCGTCGCTCAGCGGCCGGCTGCCAGCGTTCTCATAGGCTTGGTTGTCAAACTTCTTGATCGGCATCCCAAGGTCAGTTGCGGCGTAATGCCGGCCCCCGGGATAAGCGGCAATGACGGCGCTGACTACGTCTTTGCGGTTGGCTAGAACTGAGCGTTTCATCTTCTGGTTTCCTACCTGAGCCAACGGGCCTAATTTGGGACGACGCCGTCTTTGATACCGAGCAACACCGCAGCGCGGTGGGACTCGCCCCGCAGACATTTCTTCTGTCCGTTCAACACGGCGTACACCGTGGACGGGGTCAAGTTGTGCTGATCGGCCCAGTCTTTGGCAGAGAGGCCTTGATGCGCGAGGCGCTCACGTGCCTTTCGGCAAGCTTGCTCCGTGGGGTATGCGTTCGGCATAGTCTCGTTTCGTGTGATTTCGTGTGATGACAGACGGAGTATTTCCCATGAATGTGGGAATGTCAACTCGTCGTGGAGACGTTTGTGGGAATTGGTGATCGCCTGAAAGAAGAGCGCGAGCGCTTGGGCTTCAATCAGACCGAGTTCGCGTCGAAGGCTGGCGCCTCGAAAAACAGTCAGTACAACTATGAAAAGGGCGAGCGCAGCCCAGATGCCAGTTACCTGGCAGCAGTTGCTGAACAAGGGGTGGACGTCCTTTACGTGGTAACCGGCCAGCGCTCATCCGTGGGCGAAAATCAGCTTTCCAACGACGACTTGGAAATCGTGATGCACGTGCGCAGTCTGGACGATGAGGACAAAGGCGCGGTGATGCGCCTACTCAGGGCTTTTACAGTGAAAAAATAAGGAGTTGTGGCATGAAAAGGATGACGTTATCGGTAGTGACGCTGGCAATGCTCGCTTCGGGTATGTGTGGGGCCAAGGAGAGGACCCAGACAGTTTCGAGCAAGGATTACGGAGACGCTTGGCCTTTTACGGTCGATAGCGTTGACCTGTTGTGCTTTGGGCCTTCGCCCAAGGCGTTGGCCCGAACCTCGGATGGAACCGTCTATGCATTGAGCGGTAGTGCTCGGAGCCAGGCAAAAGATCGTGGTTGGTCGGACGGTCAGGACATCACCAAGGCCAATCCCTCGATACCGTCCATCAAGATGGACTACAGCGATATCGTTCAGCGTGCCCAGGCGCTTTGCAGTGGTGCGTAATTTGTAATGAATTTTTAATCTCCTAGGCTGATGACACAGCCAAACATGCTGAAAATTGCTCGCTCCCCGGGTGCTTTGGTTGGTACCGATGTTGGTATCGGGCACCCGAACGTGTTGAATGGAGTGACACATGTCGGTGATGAAAAAGGTAGATGTCGATCAATCTGAAGCAATTGGATGGTCTGAATTGAATGAGCGTGAACGGAAGTTTGTGCTGCTTTTCAGGCTTCTCGACGAGGTTAGTCAGAAAGATATAATTCGCTTTCTCGATGTGCTCCTAACCCCTAAGTAAAATGAACCCGGCCATGAGCCGGGTTTTCTTACGATTATGCTGACTCGTGCGTTAAGCAGGACTTTTCACATCCTGTGGTACAAACTCATCATTAACTGCTTCCGGTGAAGCCTCAGCTGAAGCTTCTTTTACTGATTGTTTCTGGTTAGGTACGGGTTTGTAAGAAAAGCCTTCATTGAGATCACGTGCCATATGGCTTTTTAATACTTCAATTTTAAGGGCGGTTTGTTCTTGGAATTTTTCATGGTCTGTTATGTCTAAATTTTTTGCCGAAGAGTGAACGGTTTCTCTTGCTACTACCAAAAGTTTAGCAAGTGTTAATCGATCGCTATGAATTTTGAAAACTTTTTGTATCATTGCTAGTGCGAGTTTCCAGCTATAAATAATTGCCAGTCCAAAGATCGCTGCAAATGGAATTCTTAAGATGAAGGCGGCTAATACATCCATGAAGGAGGTGTATTGTGCTGCTAGGAGATTGCTAGCCCCAACGTAGACTTGATAAACCGAAAAAATAATAGCTAGCAGTGGAAGTATTATTAGGGATAAGTAGATTTTAGCTTGGGTGTTACCCTCCTTTACGTAGGGACCATACTCATCGGATATTAAGTTCTTATCGTTGGTTAGCTTTGCTAGGTCGGCGTTTAGGTTTGAGATCTGCTTGTTCAGTTTTTCAGCACTTTCTTTTAGCTGAGCTGTGTTGTTGGTTGCATTGGTAAGATTGTTTTCTGCATTTAGAACGGATAAGTTAAGCTTTGTAAGTTCTTTGTTGCTGCTTTCAAGTGCGGATTTAAGTAGAAGCTGTTCTGCATCCAGGTTGGCTATCTCTTCCTTTGTTATGGTTATGGAGTTGGTGAGGTTGAGCGACTCCTCTGTTAATTTTTCTGTCTCGGAAAGTATATCCTGGTATTCTGATTTTGCTTTTGTTTTGAATGCTGATATGCTCCTCTTTAAGTCTAATATTTGTTGAATGTCTTTGGCGTACTCGGAAAGCAGGGTGGAGTCGCAGCCAAAAACTGAGATTTTTTTGAGTGTGGGTTTGTATATGATTGAATCGCTTGATATTTCAAACCATTCACAGAATTTTCTAACGTATCCATATGCGAAGGTCGCTTTGTCTACAAGCGAGAGTTTCAGTTTGTAAGGTTGGGCTCCAATTGGTTTGATTGTTACGGTCAAGTTTGATGCTAGTTTTTCGTTATTTTCCGCATAGAAATCTATAGAGTCTATGTAGAATAGACCTGTTGGGGTAAAGCGCCTTATAGTGCTGGTTGTTTTGACAGTGCTAGATGTTGAGGTTGTAGCGTCTAGTAATGTTTGGAAAGTTGCGGTGGTCTTCCAAAAAGCGTTCCCAATCGGGTCGAGTTTTGGCAATAAATCCTCTAATGCAGAAAGCTTATTGTCTAGTTCTTCTACTGAATGATCTGTCATAGGGCTAGTCTCTTGAATTCTGCCTCTGAAGATAGCAGAGTGATGTCGATTCGCTACCCTCGCATACGATTCCACTCTCGATCAACCGCCCGCTTCGCCGTCTTCTCGGTGGCATACAACCACCGCAGCCGCCTCGGTTTGCTCTGATCCCCCGCCGTTACAGTCTTTTCCTTCCCTGTTTTCTTGTCGCGGTAGTACGCGATGATCCCTGTGTAATCCCCTTTGTTTTCCTCAGCCAACCCCTCAACCGTATCCTCGGGCAACTTGCTCTCCAGCTCTAGGCTGACGGTGTAACCATTGTCCGGGCTAAGGGTGTGCTGCACATTGCCGCCATACCAGATGATCTCGTCGATCTCAGGCTTCACGCCCTGGAGCGTGTAGGTCAGTTCGGGAATCAGGTCAGGCCTGCCCCGGGCCAGGGTGTAGCTGAGCGTAGCGCTGCCGCGTTGCAAGCGGTTGAACTCGGCCCGGGCAGCACGCAAGGCGGACTGGCGGTCGCTGAAGGTGTGGCGCAGGTCTTTGAGGTTTTCACCACCGCCGGCAATGGCCTCCTGTTTCTTAGCACTGTTCACGTCATAGAAATAGGCCCGCACACCGTCGTAGCTGTCGCGGTCAGCTTGCAGGTAGCGGTGTTGGTCTCCATCGATGCGGGTGAGGGTGACATGCGGCAGCTCGGCGCCGGTGGCCGTCTTGCCGCCGCCCGCCGGCAGGCACAGCAGACAACCGGCCTTGACGGTGACCACTGCGTCGAACTCTTCCCCCACGCGGCTGATCAGGTTGGCGTCGGATTCGTTGGCCTGGTCCAGCTGAAGGATGGGCAATCCGTCCAGGGCGCCGGCGATGGTGGCGGTAAGGCCGTTACCCAGGGCGATATCGCCCAGAACATCGCCGAGGGTGGTGTTGCTCCAGCTGCGCTCGCGCTTGGTCTTCAGGCCTTTGCGAAGGTCCGCCGAGCGGGCGCGGATGCTCAAAACATCCGGCGCGCCGCTGTGTTCGGTTTCATCGACCGTGTAGGTGCCTTTGTCCACCAGGCCTGTATCACTCCAACCCAGCCACAGTCGGATGGTCGCGCCTTTGGGCGGTATCGCCAGCAGCCCATCGTGGTCGCTGAGGGTGATGCTGAGCTGGTCGGCCTCGATCCCGCGATTGTCGGTCAGCTCCAGGCTCATCAGTCGTGGGCTGATCAATTGGGCGATGTCGTTGCCATCGACCGTGATACGAAACGCCGGCACCGGGTAGGCCGCATCGCGGCGGTAGCGTTCGACCAGGTCTTCTACGTAGCCGGTAACCTTGGACAGGGCAGCATCAATCACAGCAGCGCCCTCAAAATGTTGACGCCTGCGCTGGTACCGGCGCCGAGCAGATCGATCCGGTCGTCATCGATGCGCTTGAGGTTGACCGTGAATTCAATACGCCGAGGCGTGCCGTCACGGAAGAACAGCGTTTTGGTTTCGCTCAGACCATCGATAATCCACAAGCCGTAGATGCGGCCGCTGCCTTCGACCATCGGCCAGGCCTTGCCGGTGTTCGCCATCAGCCGCAGAGCGTCGAGGCTAAGGGCGCTGCCGGCCAGCTCCGGGAGGATGACGCCGGGTAGGGTGATGGTGTCGTCGCCGCGCCCGACAAACTGCCGAGCCGGAGCGGCGCCGACGCGGCTGTTGCTCGCATGGCGCCATTCGGTTTGGCGTTGCAGCTCCTGGTAAGCGGCGGTGGACAGGCTGAACACGAACATGCCCAAGGCAAGCATCATAGGGATTACTCCAGATCTGACAGTTTGCTGCGCTGGCGAGCGGCCTTTTCGCTGGCGATGCGCGCCAGCTCGGCCCGTACGGCGCGGCTGATCGCCTGGGCGTCCATGCCTGGCGTGGTATGGATGTTGATTTCGTAGGTGTCGTGGCTGTCATGAACCGGCGCCGGGGCAGGGCTGATGGGCGCCCGATCATCGATCGACAACGAAGAGGCAGCGGCAGCCCCGACCGGGAATTGCGGCAACGGCATGGCGGCCAGCGGCATGGCGGTTGCGCCGAGGGCCAGTGTGCCGGCTGCCGTGAGTTGTTTGCTCAGGCTGGTCATGGCGCTCAGTGGCCCGTTCTGACTGCCCTCAAGCCCCTGGGCCAGGCCGGCCATGGTGAAGCCGCCCAGCTCTGCGAACACACGGGAGGGGCTGTGGATGTCGAGCTTTTCCTTGAACCAACCAATCACCGCATCGCCTGCGCCGGTGATGGCCTCCTTGGCTACGGTCAGGCTGTTGGTGATGCCATTTGCCAGGCCTTGAATCATCTGCGTGCCCAGTTCAGCGAACTGTGCAGGCAGGCCTAACAAAAGGCTGAGCATATTGCCGATGACGGCACCGAAACGTTCGCCCATTGACTGAGCGGCGCCACCGACGTCTTCGACGGGCGCAAGTAGCTGGCCGAACCAGGTGATCAGGCTGCTGACGCCATCTGATATCAGAGTGAACAGGGGGCGTGCGATGCTGCCCAGAAGCTCCATGGCCGCGCCGACACCTGGCAGCGTCATGACGGCCTGGCCCAGGTTCAGAAGCGATTGGCCGAGCCCGGCGAAACTATCGAGTACCGGTTGCAAGGCCCCGACCAGGCCTTGCCAGAAGCCGAGGAAGAAGCCCTTGATCGGGTTCCAATATTTGTAGACCAGCACGCCAGCAGCAACCAGGGCAGCAATGGCCGCCAGCAGCCAGCCGATGGGCGTCGCTATGATGGCGGTACCGACCGCACTGATCGCGCCGCCGAGCATCGGCAGCACGCTGGCGGCAGCCAGGCGGGCGCTGCTAACGAAAGCGGGTAACGCACTGAGCAAACCACCCGCCGAGCGAGTTGCTACCAGGGACCGCCAGACTTTCCCAAGCCTGCCGATGTTGGTACCGGCGCCTGCTGCTGCGGTGCGCGTGCCGATCAACTGGGCCTTAACAATGCCCAAGCGAATGCCAAACATGCCCATGCCGTACCGCACCATGGCGAATGGGCCGAGAAGGCTCGCCATCGTCAATGCCAGGCCACCAAACACGAAGGCCAGGCCGGCCACAGCCGCTACGACCTTGACCAGGCCGCCGGCCAATCGTGGGTTCTCCCGAGCCCAGGCGCCGATGTTGTTGGCAACCTCCCCGAGGGTGCTGATGATTTGTTTCAGTTCGGGCGCAACAGCGGCGCCAAACTCGGCCAGGGCGTTGGTGAAGCTGCCCTCTGCGGCCTCCATGACGTTGGTGAGAGTGGCGAGTTGTTCGTTGACCCGTTTGCGCAGGTCGGCTTGGTTTTGCAGCTTCTGTTGCACTTCCCGATAACCCGCGATCCCCTTGTTCATCATGGTGTTCAAGGTGGTCATGGTTTCGGAGTCGTCCCCGAACAGCAGCTTGATTGTGGACGTGCGGTCCTCATCGTTCAGTGACTTTAGTTTTTCGACCTGGGCGAACAGGTTGTCCAGGCCTGCGAAGTTGCCTTTGTCGTCGGTGAACTTGAAGCGGATGTTTTTGCCTTCCAGCTCCATGATCTTGTTGACGTCCTTGACCCCGTCCTTGTCCAGGCCGGCCTGGAAGATCTTCCGGTAGGCGTTACCGGCCGCGCCGCCTTCCATGCCAGCCTGGTCCATCATGATCAGCAGCGGGGCCAGCTCGGCGGCCGCGTCGATGCCCGATTTTTTGATGGTGTCCATGACCGGCGCGATCTTGCTGAAGCCCTGGAGCATGTTGGTCGGGTCTACACCCGAGTAGAACCCCCGCTGGATGATGTCCATCAGCGCCATCATGTCTTTTTCGGATGTTCGGGTGGCGTCCTGCATCTTCGCGGCAAATTCAGCCGCGGCGGTTACCGGCATCTGCAACTGAACGCCCAGGTATGCGGCCGCTTCGCCGGTGCCGCCGAGAATGCTCTTGGCGCTCAGGCCTTGGCGCCGCAGCATGGTCATCATTTCTTGAAAGTCGGCCGTGGTACCAGGTAGGCGGTCGCCCAGCTTGGTCGCCAGGTCGGTGATTTTCTGGAAGTCTTCAGACACCTTGCCGGTGTCGTCCATCATAGAAACCTTGAGTTGTGTGGCCGAGTCTTCGTTCGGCGCAAACGCACCGATCGCCTTAGCCACCGGCCGACTCGCTGCATATCCCACACCCAGGCCGGCGGCGCCGTTCATAGCCATGTTGCCGGCGAGGTTCTGGGTTTTCTCCAGCTTGGCGCGCTCGATGGCAAGGCGCTTTTGCTGAGCATTCAACGCGACCAGGCGTTTGCCCTGTTCGCTGATGCTTGCGTTAGTGGCGCTGATTTGCTCGCGCAGCTGGCGTTCGTGACTGCTGAGGTTCTTGGTGCTGATGCCGGCGCCTTGCAGTTTGCTACGCAGGGCCTGGAGCTGTTCGCCCTGTTGTTGATGTTGTTCCTTGAGTTTCTGCGCTTCGCGAACGGCTGCTCGAAAGTCTTTGGTCATCGCCTTGGTCGGCGCACCGGTGGCAGCGAACTGCTGGGAAAGCGCCCGTACTTTGTCGCGGGCGGCGACGAGGGCTTGCTCGGTTTGCTCGGCGGCAGCGCGCTGGGTGCGCCAGGCGCTGATGTCCTTCTGTTGGGTGTTGAGTTCCTTGAGGCGGTCGCGGGCTTCCTTGAGGGCGCGGGCGGCACCGATGCTGCCGTTGTTGATGGCCTTCAGGGGGCCGCTCGCCTTGTCGATGGCGTTGAGCAACACCTGAAGTTTTAAGTCATTCGCCATCGGTGGAACTCCGCACCCGGGCGCGCTCGCGCCACTCCATCAGTTCTTGCAGGCCCAGCTGGTCCATGTCAGCCGGTGCCCAATGGAAAACCACGGCCAAGTCGGCCATGGCGTCTTCTACGCAACGAGGGACGCGTCCGTCTTCACCGACTTCTGCAACAAAAAACCGGAGATCTTGCTGCCACAGGCGAGCAGGTCGGCCGGGTCCATGCTGGCGACTTCGGGCGCGGTGATGCCTGGTGCGCTGATGCGCGGCAGGATTTTGATGAGGGTGGCGACGTCCATATTCAGCAGGTCCACCAGTTGCACACCGCGCAGTTCGCCGGATTGCGGTTTGCGCAGGGTGATGCTGTCGATGACGGTCTTGCCACGGGTGATCGGGGTGTCCAGGGTGACGGTGTTGTCGTCAACCGGCGGCAGGGCTTCGAGGGTTTCTTCAGGTTTCATATGGGGCTCCAGATTGCATGGTTAACCGCCCTGGGGCAGGGCGAGAGTGATCAGATGCCGAGGGCTTTGCGCTGCTCTGCCAGCAGGTCCACGCCATTGACGATTTCGATGAAATTGAGCAGGTCGATTTCGATGATTTCCTCGTTATCGACGATCAATTTGTAATAGGTGCAGGTGGTGGTGATGCTGTGCTCGGTGTCTTCGCCCGGCTGCGCATCGCCCATTTCTATGGTCTCGTGCCGGCCGCGCATGACTACTTCCACGGCACTGACCTCCTCGGTGTCGTCCTGTTGGAACGCGCCGGTAAAGCGCAAGGCGATACCCGAGGCATTGACGGCGCCGAACTGTTTGAGAGCGATAAGATCCAGACCGCCGGTCTTCCATTCGAACTGGATTCCGTCGTCCGAGAAGCCCATGTCGGCCTTGACCGGGCCGTTCATGCCGCCGCCACGATAGGCTTCCATCTTGCGACCGAGCGGCGGCAAGGTGACGGATTTGACTACGGCGAGGTAGCTGTTGGCATCGTTGAAAAGGTTGAGGTTCTTGAGCTTGCTGGGCATAGCCATGGTGGTGTTCTCCGTTGCGCTGACGCGGGGACAGCTCCCCTTGCGGGGAGGCCCAGGTTAGCTGTTGATCTTGCTGGCGAAGTCGATCAGGTAGCGGTCGGTGATGCGTTGCCGCAGCGTGAGGTCTTCCAGCGGTGGCACCGGCGTGTAGTCGTAGTCCAGGAACAGCTTGCCGGCCTTGAGCGTGTCCTTATCGTTGGCATCTTCCGGGTACCAGCACTTGCCGCCGATCAGGTAGCCCGCCGAGATCATCTCGCGGAACTTGGCATTGACCCCTTCGATGATGTCGCGCACCAGGGAGGCATGCAGCGGCTTGTCCACAGCCCACATGTGCGCCTCGGCCATGGTGTCGGCCAGAATCTGCGCGGTACGGGTGTAGTTCTCGAAGGCGAACAACGGGTCTTCGCTGGTGGTGCGGCTGCCCCAGAAGCGGAAGCCGCCTTCGTTGATGAGCGTGGTGACTTCGTTGCTGTTGAGGTAGTTGGCATCCGTGGCCGGGTTTTGCAGATCCCAGAACACGTCGGCGCTGATGCCGGTGACGCCGTTGACCGCGACGTTGGACAGCGTTTTGTGCCAGCCCACGTCCTGATCGATCTTGGCGCGCAGGCCCAATGCCCGGGCCACGGCCGAGGCGGTGACGGTCGCGTTGGTAACGGTGCTCCAGTTCTGGAATTCCGGCCAGATGACCATGGCTTCGCGAGCGCCGAAGTTGTCACGGTAGGCGACCACCTCTTCCTTGGTTTTACAGCCCCAGGCGCTGACGTAAGCGAAGCCACGCAACTGCTGCGCAATGGTGACCAGCGCGGTGGCAACCGGCAGGCTGTCGAGGCCTGGCACACCCAGAATGCGCGGCACCATGCCAACGCGAGCCTTGGCAGCGAGCAGGGCTTTCATGCCGGTGTATTTGCCCTCTGCCGTGGTGGTGCCGATCAGGGCGCTGGTGGTTTCTGCCTCGGTGGCACCTTCCTTCACCCGCACGACGATGGTGTAGGGCTTGGTCTGGTCGGCGATGGCCTGAAGACTCTTCGCCAGCGTGCCAGTGGTGCCGGCTTTGCCGATGGCGGTTTGGACGTTGGTCAGCAGTACCGGTGTGTCGAATGGGAAAGCGGTGGCATCAGCGTCGTCGGCCGTGCAGACCATGCCGATAACAGCGGTGGGGATGGTGCGAATGGGGCGGGTGCCGTCGTTGAGTTCGATGACCCGCACGCCGTGAAGATAATCGGCCATGGGTTTGCCTGCGCAGTGATTGGGATGACAGTGCACAGGCTGCCGCGCGCGCGCCTGTTGGGCGAGCGCGGGGGCTTGTAGGGGAGGGGGTTACAGGAAGAAAAGGAGTAGCGTTACTGAATCTGCTCAGCTATCCATGACGGCGCGATGGGTCGGAACTCTATGTTTGGGAAGTCCCCCGTCTGAGGCCAGTCTCGAAGTGCCTGGCGATAGATGAGTAGTTCCGAGTATTGCTCAGAGGTCAGGGTGGGGGGGCGCTCCAAGGCCTGTTCATCACGATGGCGGGTAACCAGCCACTCGGTTGATTGCAGTTCATTGTTGCGCCATACCCGCTCAGCATCGGCCAGGTCGGAGGCAGGGACGGTCGGCGGAGGTAGAAATTCATCCTCCTCTATCGTCCAGCCAGGCCGTGTCCCAGTGGGACAGGCTTGCCAGAATAAATCCGGGTGAAAGCGCTCGATTGGATCAATGTCGGTAGTTTCGACTACCGTCCCGTTTTCGATTCGTGCCCACATGCTGATCACCACTGAATGATTACGTTACCGGCAGCACCTGCACCACCGTTGTACCCGTAAAACGCACCTGACCCGCCGCCGCCAGGCCCAACACCGGTATTACCTGGGACCTGCCCTTGCGTGGATCGACTACCGGGGCCACCACCTGAACCACCGTATGGCCCATAACTTGGATGTCCGGCCCCAAGTGACGTGTTGAAGTCCCCGCCAGTGCCCAGCCCACCACTCCCCGGGCCATTTGCATAACCGGACGAGGCGTTACCAAAGCCCCCGGCCCCGCCAGTAGCAGATAGATAGGTCCCAAATGAAGACGTCGCACCGGTTTCGCCAACACCCGCTTCTACGGTAGCGCCAGCGCCACCAGCGCCAACGGTCACCGTGACACTGGTCACGCCTGTGAGATCAACTAGCTCTTGTGCCAAGCCACCTCCACCACCGCCACCTGATCCTGCCCCGGAGACGCCTGCGCGACCTCCGCCACCGCCACCCCCGATAACCGTAACCCAAGCCTTTTTCACGCCAGCAGGCACCGCCCAGGTGAATACACCTGCGGTTTTAAATACTTGGGTACCGCGAAAAGGCGCTTGCTCACTGGTGATGCCGAACTGCCAAGGCGTCCATTCCCCAGCGTTCTGCATGGCACGCGAGGCAAATACCGGCGTCTGGCCGCTTCCTAAGCCGCCAGTGATTCGCTGTACCAGGTAGTTGTTGCTCATATAGCCTTCAACAACGACGCTGTAACGAGCCGACGGCGACCAGCCGGGTGGGATGTTTACTAAGCCGGCCATGGGAGTGAGATAATTACCGGGGATCAGGTAATTATTCATATCAACTTCAGTGCTCAAGATACCGCGACCAGCCCCGAAGGCGCCGACCGGCATAAGGGCGCCGGCTGTAACATCGGTCGGATTTACCTGCCGTTTTATTGCGGTAGAAAAATACGCTGAATACTCCAGCGAAACGCTGCCGCCAATCAACCGCCACAGCGAGCCGATACGAATAAATTCAGCGGTATCACCTTGAGCCATGGCGATGTTGCCGACGAAGTTAACGGCATCGATCGAATCACCTGCGGCTGCCTTTACCGTTACCGTGCCCATGCCGCACAGGATCTTAACAACCGCCCCTCGCGGAATTGTCCCGCCAGTTGGGAGAGTGGCGATCATAGCCCCAGCGCCAGCAAACGCAGCCACCTTGCCAACGTCAGCAGCGGTTAGCGCCGCCGTCGCCGCGTAGTTGGTGTAATCCCCGTATTCGAGCCCCATCCTCTTTACAAACTCGGAAGTGGCCAGCGCCTTCGTATTATCAAACTGAGGCGGCGTGTTTGCCGTTGGGTTCACCAACGCCGGGGAGTTGATGGTTGCAAACCCCTGGGTGATGTTCTGAAAGGTCAGCGACGTGGTTCCAAGGACAATTGCCCCATCCGTTACCAACTGCCAGCGAGTGTCGGCCAGCGTAGCGCCTTGCTCGACTGACAGAATCATCGCCGAGGTGACTTCAGCACTGCTGTCAGCATCCGGCGCACGCTGCCATGCTGCTGCTCCAACAACGTAGATGCCATTGTCCTTGGCGGCCGCCTGGTTCTTCACCAAAACCCGATCCCCAGCAACCAACGTCACGCCATCAACGCTCTGCAACCCGGTCAATGCGATGCTCGCCGTGGTGGCTACGCGCACCGATTGCTTGCTGTCGAGCTTGTACAGTTCCTCAAGAATCTTGGAATCAACGTACTGACGTGTCGCCAAAACAACTGAGGGATCAATCTTTAATTCGACATTCGCCGTGTTGCTGACGATCAGGTTCATCCGCACGACTTGTGTGCGGCCTGAACCCTGGGTCAATAACGGCTTGAAGCTCGGCGCGCAGTTAGCCACGGCTACCAGGTCACCGGCGGCGTCGTACAGTCCCACCTCACGAATCCACCAGCCGCCGACGTTTTCGGGGATGACCTGTTCGGCAATGATGATGTTTGGGTTGGCTGGGTCAACCTTGAGCTGATTCAGCGGGGCACGTCGGCGCTCGTTGATCAACTGTGTCTGCTGCTCGTTGGGCATTGGCTCCGTGCCGTTGGCATCACCCACGCCCATCTGCGCGAATGTCCAGGGAATGCCCAGTGCGTCCGCGTTGGCCTGCTTGGCTTTGCCGATAGTGGTGAGGATGGCGAAAAACTGGCTGTTCTGGTCTGTCATGGGTAGATGTCCATGGTGTCGATCTGGTGTTCACGGCCGCCCTGGTGGATGTAGCCCGTGACCTCAATGTCTCGCTGTGTTGGTGGGTAGATATCAATCTCGTCGCCTTCGGTGATGCAGGCGCCGATATGAACTGATCCGGTGGTTTCCAGGCTGATGGCGAGACCGGTGAGGTGGCGTGTCAGGGGCTTGGCATCGTCGATCAGCCAGGTCAGTTCCTGGTACATCTCTTCAGTGATACCGGTGTCCAGCACGCCGACTTTGAGCCTGAAGGTGGCGCGAGGGCCGACCGGAACGGTCTGCCACCATTCGATGATTTCAATCAGGTAACCGAGTGGTTCAACCACGCGACGCAGTGACCCGATGGTGCCTTTTCGCGAGTGGATGTAGTACGCACTGCGGATGGCGGCGCGCTTGGCCGCCTCTGTCCACTTGCTGTCCCAGCGATCCACGGAAAAGGCCCAGGCCAGGTAGGGCAAAAGGGGCAGTGGGCAAAGGTCGGGGTTGTACAGCGTGCGTAATGGAATCGGCACACGCTGGATCTGGGCCAGCGCCTGCGCCGCTTGACGCTCCAACGGCGTCGAATTGCCTGGAAGAAGGGGAGCGTTTGCCATCATTCGACCCCCAGCGCCAAATCGACGGCTGTGCAGTATGGGGCTTGGTACTTCGTAGCTACGATGTCCGCCCAGTTTTCCAGCACGACCTTACGCACCCCCTCGACGTGCAGCGAGGCATGGATAATGGATTCCGAAACCTCCAAGCCCAGGCGGCGCCGTTGGTGCACGAAGGCGAGCAACTGCGCATTGGCGGCCGCGAGAATCAACTCGCTCTCAGGGCCGGACGTCGAGAGAAACAGCTTGGCCTTGATCTGGTAGTTGATGACCTGGGCGCTTTGCACAGTGAGCCGATCCGCGACAGGGCGGCGGTCGTCGTCGCTGAGGTAGGCATTGACCTTTGCCATTAGCGTGGGCGAGGCGGTGCCGTCACCCAGGATCGATTGCACAGTCACCACCGCCTCGGCCGGGGCGGGACTCTCGGCAGTGGCGTCGGCCACCTGGCCGTCAGCAGAGCGCGCATGAAAGATGTAACTGTTACGCGGGCCGGCAGTGCTGAGGCCTTCCCACGCCATTTGAGCCCGCTCCCGCAGGCTGTCGTCGCTCTCCATCAGCAACGGAACTGGCGGTACGGCCGAGGGCTTGGCGGCCTGAATGACCAGGCGCTTGACGTTGAAGTTGCCGGCCAGGTTCTCCAGGTCGCTGCCCTTGGCGAGGGCCAACATGTTGGCGACGGACGCCTCATTGACGCGCTGGCGCCATACCGTCTCGCGGTAGGCGTTCTCCTGTAGCAGCTTGGTCAAAGGCTCAGACTCCAGCTCAAGCCGTGCAGCGATCTCGGCTTGTTCCTCGACCGGCCAGAGGCCGATGGCGTAGGCCTTGCGCTCGGCGAGGATCTGCTCGTAATCGATCTGCTCAACGACCTCGGGCGCGGGGAGCTGGCCCAGGTCAATTGCGACGAATGAGTTCATGCGCTACCCCCCAAATTCAGAGGCACGCTCAGGCTCAACGGCTCGTTGCTATCGACGATGCTGCCCTCGATATCCAACAAGGATTGTCCTTGCAGCGTGGCGCCCTGGAACTGCACGCGGCTCAGGCTGATACGCGGCTCCCAGCGCATCAGCGCCATGACGGTGGCCGCGTACACCTGCAAGCGGGTGATGTCGTTGAAGGGGTGGTCCACCAGCTCGGGCAACAGACTGCCGTATTCGCGGCGCATGACCCGGGTGCCGATGCGCGTGCTGAGAATGTCGCTCATGGATTGAGCGATGCTTTCCACGGTGCTGATGGCGGCGCCGGTGTGTCGATTCATTCCGGTTTCCCCGTCTTGCCGCTGCCAGGCATGACGCCGCCGTGCAGGTGCTTCACCAGGCTGATGCCAGCGGCTATCACATCTACCGAGACGGTGACCTTACCGGTGACATTCTGGTCTCCGGTCTGGGTGTAATTGCCCTTGTGCGTGATGTTGCCGACGATATTGATACCTCCGGTGCTGACTAGGTTGGTGGTGCCGCCATCGGTGAGCGTGGCGTTGAGGTGGTGAGCGACGCTGTCGTACTCGATCACCGTGCCGTCGCGGTAGGTGAAGCGGTGCAGGCCTTCGCGGTCTCCGTTGGCGGGGATCTGGTCGCTGAAAAGGCCGGTCAGGGCGACACCGTTGCCGAGTTGGCCCGAAGGGCTGAAACAGCAAAACCTGTTCGTTGACGGTCGGCGGGTTCCACTCCCGGTCAGCACCGGCGCGCAGGGCAATCCACGGCAGCCAGGCAGTGGTCAGGGTTCCGGTTTTGATCTGCACACGTGGAGGCTGCATCTGGACGGCAGCGATGGTGCCGAAGCGGATGAGATTTTCGATCAGGCGGGCGAGGGTGGCTAAGTCGTTCATGGTGCCGATGGTGGCGTCACGCGTGCGCAAGCGCAGCTTTGTCAACTTGTAGCAAGCTTGGTTACAGTCCAGTAATGTGCTGCTGTGGCGGACGGGTCAACCATTTTCAACGGTTCAGAAATCAAAGGAATGTAAATGAAATATATCTCACCATCTATACAAGAAACCGCATTCAACTGTCCGCACTGTGGAGCACTAGCAAAACAGTTTTGGTCAAATGTATTCATTGATAGTTATCCCGAAGATACGCCGCGTCCTAGACTTGTTGATAAGGCTTTTCTTGATGAATTGGATCTTAGCGAGATTAAGGATGTTGCTGAGCGAGAAGAACTTCTTTCTTGGTTTGTACGGATGGCAGAAGGCGCCCCTTTTGTCGATGTTAAGGATGATGGCGCATATTTGAAGCGCCAAATTAGGAATTGTAATATCAGCAACTGTTTTAACTGTCGCAAAATCTCGATTTGGATCTACGATAAATTAATCTATCCTGTTGTTGGTAATGTTGTTCCCGCTAATCCTGATATGTCTGATGACATTAGGCGTGATTATGAAGAGGCTGGAGCGATTCTAAACCAATCACCTCGTGGTGCTGCGGCGCTTTTAAGACTTGCCATTCAGAAACTTTGCAAGGAACTGGGGCAACCGGGGGAAAATATTAACGAAGATATTAAATCGCTCGTTGCAGCTGGATTGGATACAAGAGTTCAGCAGTCGCTTGACGCCGTGCGCGTGATTGGTAACTCAGCTGTCCATCCAGGGAAAATTGATATTAGGGATGATCGTGCAACTGCTGAAGCTCTATTCAAACTTCTTAACTTGATTGTTGATAAGACAATTTCCGAACCTAAGCACATTAAAGAAATATATGAATCCTTACCTGAGAACCTCCGGGAGGCAATTGTTAAGCGCGATACTCCTAAGTCATGAATTGCTTGTGAAATGTGCCAGGAGGCCGTCGCGGATCAAATCTATATCCGCGTCGATGAAGCCAAGTATCTCCCTTTGTTCGTACCGCACATCCGGTGCACCCCGTTCGGCCCTGTCCTTCAAGCCGTACTGGTGCACCCTGGCGATTCGGGCAATCCGTCCTGTAAACCCGACGCTAATACTGTTTCCGTCGCCTTTGACTTTCAAAAAGCTCGCTGTGCGCAGCTTCTGAAACATCTGCACCTTTCGCTTCACCCGTCCTTGTTTCCCCCGCAGGTTGCGCTGCTTTCGCGGCGCGTATTTGCTGCCGTCCGGGTTGCGCTGGGCGATGATCCGCTGTTGCTGGCTGCGCCGCAGGGCCTGGCCGATGCTGCGGGCCAGTTTGTTGCGCGATGCCGGTTCCAGTTGTCCCAGCAGGCCGGCGGCCCAATCCTCCAGCGTTTCCAATCGGTTGGTCATTTAGGCACGACCCATTCACTGCCGGTGCCTTGGGTGCCAGGTATCCACGCCGGATCGAGGAACGCGGCTACCTGCCGAGGTTCACCAGGATGGTGGACGGTGGTATTGCCGTCGGCGTCTTTCCCTACAACCACACGCTCGGTCAGCGGCAGTGTCAGGCTCAGGTCCACCTTGCTGTTGTCCAAGATGTCGGCCTCGAACTGGATGCCCTCGGCGGACTTGTTCAGGTTCTCCAGCAGCTCGGACTGGTTCACGCTCAGCCAGCCCAGCAACGGCAACATAACGCTGTCGGGGTGACCGGCGTAGTCGGTGAGGATGACCTGTAAATCAAAGCTGTATTCAAACGACAACGATGCAGCCGCGGTGCAGCGGATTTTGCCGTTGTCGATGAAGATCAGCAGCCGGTCGGGGTTGTGCTTGAGTTCGGCCACTGTGCTCAGCAGGTGGGCGCGCAGGCTTTCGGGTTTGTTCATTGGGCCGCCTGTTGATGCTTGAACACCATGTCTACCTGGCCGGCGCATTCAGCCCATGCAGCTTCGACGCGGTCCTGGTCGGTGAGCTGATCGCCGTTATTGAGTGGGCTTGTCGCCGGGAGGGTGCAGGGCACCACGGCCGGACAGCCACTTACGATAAGCGTCGGCGCCGGTGAAGGCGGGGCGCTCGCGCAGCCGGCGAGCAAGCTCAGGCAAAGGCTGGATAGCCCAGTTGCGAAGGTCTTCGTTTTCACGTTTCAGCGCCTCGATGGTTTGCTCGCGCTTTGCCAGGCCCTGGCGCAGCTGATCCTGCTGGGTTCGCAGGGCAGCCTGGGCGATGCGCTCGCCGTTCAGGGTGTTTTGCAGGGTGCTGAGATTGGCGCGCAGCCTGTCAGCTTCATCGCGGGCAATTTTGATGTCCTTCCCCGCCAGTTCGGTGTTCTTCTCGGCCACGGTGATGCGTTGTTCCTGGCCCCAGATGAGCAGTGCCAGGGCGCCCAGCAGGGCGATGCCGTACAGCGCCTGGCGCAGGGTACTCATGCGCGGTACCAGCCCAGTTTGTTCATTTCGCCGACGTCCATCAGCTCCACCGGACCTCGCACGATGACTACCCGGCAACCAGGTGTCATGTAGGCCAGGGCTTCGCACAGCAATTCCATATCGGCTTGCTTGGTATTTTCCGGCACCACCAACAGGTTGCCGTCTTGGACGTCCAGTTTGCGCACCGCCTCCAGATCGATCATGCCGCCACCGCCTGGCCGCAGCCGCACTCAGCGTGCCGCTCATAGGCGCGCTGGAGCTTGATGTCGTACAGGTTCCGCTGGTAATCCGGGCCGTTGTAGAGCTTGGCAAATTCGGCCCATTTACGGCCTTTCAAGGCCTTGTGCAGCACCGGGTCGGTCTGGATGAAACGCACGAAGGCGGCGAACTGTTGAGACTCGCCTGCACTCATGTCCTCGACCAGCGCTTGCACGCTGGCATAGCCCAGGCGGTGCCAGTGAAAGCCCATAATCTGGAACGCGCCCCAGGAAGCGGATTCCAGTGCGACGGTGTCATCGATCAGGCGCGCATGGCTCAGGCGCTGATGCTCAGCAGTGCCGCCGGAATAGCCGCCGGACTTCGGATTGACGATGGCCGGATTGGCGACGGCCAGTTGGTCGGCGTGGCGCTTGAGTTCGTCGGGGTTGTCGCCTTCGTGGCGCGGCGTGGCGAGCTGGCGGTACATGATGTGCCGTTCGAACAGAATCACCGGCTTGCCGTTCGCCAAAAAGCCTTTGCCCTTCGATTCAACCTCGTTGACGGCATAGACGCTTGCCAGCGGTACGTCGAGGATCTGTGCAGCCTGCACCAGGTCTTCGTTTCTCAACAGGAGCTGACAGTCACCGCCGGCCAGGCTGGCCTGGGTCTTTTCGCCGGCAACGCCATCGGCGACCAAGCCGACTTTCAACTGATACGCCCGCACGGCGGCCTCGGTGGAATCGCCATAGTCGCCATCCACCACCAGCGCGGCGCCGTGGTCGTTCAGGTCTTTTTGCAGGATGCGCACCGCCTGGGAGCGGTCGCCGTGGCGAAGCGTCGTCATAGCTGTTCTACCTTGCGAGTGAAAAACTTCTTGGCTGCGGCGCGAGTCCCCTCGACTCCAAGCAAACCGATTACCCCACCGAAGAACGGTGCGGTTGAGACGGGGATGCCGAGCAGCGCCAGGCCATGACTGGCGGCCAGTGCCAGGGCGCCGCAAAGGGGGGCCTCAACAGCCATCCGCCGCAAGGTGCCGCCGCCGTACATGATCCGCAGGGCGGCGATGGTCAGAGCCAGGATCCCCGCATAAAGGGCAGGCCAGTTCTGTTCGAGCCAGGCGGCGAGCCAGGCCCAGGTGTCGGGACGTTCAGGCATGCGCTTCATTCCGTAATCCAGGGTTGGTGGGTTCGTGGGCTCGTTGCAGGTTGATCAGTCCCATAGGTTCACCATCTGCCGCTGTGGCGCAGCCGTCTGGGCTTCTGGCATTTTCACAGGCAGGCCTTGGGGCAGGATCGGCCCGTAGTCGGCCAGGCCGGGGTTGGCTTCGAGCACCGCTTCGGTCACGCCGGCGGTGCGGCCGTAGTGACGCCAGCACAGGGCGTCAACGGTGTCGTTTTGGAAGGCGTGGACGGTGACGGGCATCAGATCAGCTCCACGGTGGTGCGGTTGATGCCGAGGAAGTCACGCACGGCCCCAGCGCAGGTCGCGGCGGTAATCATCGATGTTGGGCGTCTTCGGCGTTCTGGTTGCCGCTGTTGGTGGTGTCGTAGGAGCGGTAGCGCTCACACACTTCGGCGCCGGTAGCGGCTTCGATGGCGCGGCGGTAGAGGTGCACCAGGACAGATACGTCGTTGATTTTTTCGCCGGGAACGTCTGCTAGTTCGGCATGGCCTGCGGTCTGCTGGATGGCGCGCCATCCGCTCAGCTCACGGTTGACGCTGATGGCGGCGGCAACGGCGGCGGTTTCCAAACGTGGCACGGTGACGCTGGCATCGATCCGCAGGGTGGCTCGCAGCTCGTCGAGATCAATCGAGGGCCAGAAGGCGTCGGTGTTGATATGGCCGCTGGCGACGGGGCCGCTGGCTACGAATCCACTCATGGAACAGCACTCAAAAATAGGTCGCCGGTGGTCGGGGCTTCACGTTCAGGAGGAGCGGCCTGGCCGATCCGCCCCGAGCCGGCGGGGTGCGTGGGGACGCTCGGTTAGCCGGCAGGGCCGGCAAGTTTGTTGAGCAGGCGTTCGGCCCGCTCCAGATCTTTCTTGCCACCGCAGGCGTCGTGCAGGGCGATGGCTTTTTTCAGTAGATCCACACCGGCCTGGACCTTGCCGGGTTGGCCCGGGGCCTCCTCCGTGATGCCTTCCAACGTGGCGCGGCCCATGGCGAGAAACAGCTTGGCGCGGGCCTGGTCGGGCATGTCCTCGGCGTCGGTGAGTTCGGCGGTGCGGTGCAGGATTTCCAGGTCGAACGGTTCGCCAACCTTCTGAGCCTTGAAGGCTGCCGTCGCGACTTCCTCGGCGACCAGGCAACCCAAGGTGCGGGCGAAGCGGTCGGGCATGACCATCTTGTGTTCCAGCACGTAGGTCGCGATGTCGAGCCCTCCGGTGAAGTCACCGGCATCGAAGCGCCAGACCATGACGGTGGTCAGTACCTCGTCCTGCGCCCCCTGGCCGCCTTCCAGCACACCTTGCACGTAGGATTCATAACTCGGCAGCAACTGGCGCTTGAGTTCGGCCTTGCCCTGGTTGGACTGGACCTGTTTCAGGCGCAAGCGGTCTTGCAGCAGCTGGTTGAGTTGGTGTTCGTATGCTGTAGCGCCGGCCATGGTTTGGGTGGGTTCGGTCGCTGCCGCCTCAATGGCGGCAGTGACACGTTCAAAATGGCGGCGGCAGGGGTTGGTCATGATGGCCGCCTCAGTTCAGGGTGATGTTTTCGGCCATGGCCGCGCAGCCCAGGTCTTCGATGACGTAGCTTTCATTCACCGATTCGTAGTTCTCGATGCGGTCGCGCTTGGCGTTGTCCACAACGGTGCGGCGGCGGGTACCTTCCTGCCAGTACAACGACAGGTTGTCCAGGCGGGTCACCAGCAGGCCGTTGGCCGGGAAGTGCGGCACGCGTACCGCTGGCAGGTTGCCGAGCCGTTTTTGACTGGTGACGATGTCGGCCGCCAGCATTTCGGTCGGCGCCTGGACCTTGTTGATGATCGGGAAATACTTGTCGGCCAGCAGTTGGCGACCGCAGATGACCACCAGTTCGGTGTCCTCCTGATACCAAGGTTCGATGAACTCGTTGACCATGCTGACGACCAGGGCGTCGATGTTTTCGAAATCCTTGCCGGAGCCGATTTCGATTTTGCCGCTACCGGCCACGACCTCATCCAGAACCCGGGCGGGGTTCTCCAGGCGCATTTTCTGAAGCCAGCCGATGTTGACGTCCTGCAACAGCGGGTTGGTGAGCGGGTTGGATGTAGCGGCACGGCTGATCCCGTTCCAGCCAATCATGATCCGGTTGAGGGCCTGGGCTTTGATGATGGCGTCGCGGATGCGTGCCTGGAAGTCCTTGAACTTGGCCCACTGGTCCAGCTTCTGATAGCGCAGACCGGTATCGAAGTTGGTTTGGGTGCAGGTGTACCCACGGTCGTCCAGGCCGCTTGGATCGCGTGGTTCGCGGTCTTTGACGGTGGTGTCGGTAGTGCTGGCAATGGTGCCGTCGATACCGATGCCAATCTTTTCACCCGACTGTTCCGATACGGGGTAGAAGTTGATTGCGCTGAGGAACGCGCTGGATTCCTGCATGCGGGTTTCCAAGGTCTGGGCGACGCTTGGGTCTGCGGTGAATTTGGTGGTGACGTCAGTCACCCCATGCAGCTGCGCCAGTTGTTGCAGGTAGGCGTTGAACAGTACTCGGGTGTCGTTACGCATGTTGATCGTCCTTCATGATTCGGGGCTGTGGTTGGGCTGACTGTCAGCAGTCGGTCACGACCAGGTCATTGCCGCCGGTTACAGGCGGGCGCGTTTTCTGGCTGTGGTCCTGGGTGGTGGAGAGCTTGTTTTTCAGCTCTGTGAGTTCCGTGCTGACCTGGTCGAGCTGGGTTTTCAGCCCCGCCGAGAATTTCTTTTCGGCGGCCAGTTGGTCGGGTAGATCCTTGACGTGTTCGGCGATGGCTTCGACGGCTTCGCCGATCTGGGCGAACTCGGTATCGTCCTTGGCCTGCTTGCCGGTCAGCAGCGCTTGCACCTTGTTGAACAACTGGGCGCCGATGCTGGGCTTCTCTTCGATTTCCTCGAACTTCAACTCGGTTTCCACCGCCTCGGTAAACATCGACGTTGCCGAGTAGTGGCGATCCTTGAAGGGGCTGGCGTCCGGTTTCTGGGCTGAGAACGCCAGGACGTCGGTGCCCAGGCTGGCGGGCGAGTCAGTGACCGCCAGGCCGACGATGTAGGCTTCGCCGGTGTCGGCAAAGCTGTCGTCGATTTCGATGGAGGTGTAAATCTTCTGTTTCGCCTTGTTCATGGCGATCAGCTCAGGGGTGGGTTCAACCTGGGCGAACAGGGCCAGTTTTTTCTGGCCGTTGATGTCCACCTCTTCGGTTTTTACTGCCAGGACATCGCCGTAGGCCTTGAACGGGCTATCGGGCAACAGGCTGCGGAAATGCTCCAGCCAAATACGGGCGCCGTAGGTGGACGGGTTGAAGTTCTTGGCGGCCTGTTCCAGCCAGCTGCGTTTGATGGTGCGCTTGTCCGAAGTAGCGCCCTCGACGGCGACGCGGAACCAGTTGCTGCGAAACTTCTTCATGCTGGGAATCCTCAGTGCGTGGGGCGCCTGCTGGGTTGAGCAGTGCGTTGCAATGAGGGGCATGGTCGTCACGGGCGCGAGCGGCGGCAACGAGGCGGGACTGTAGGCGGGGAGGGTACAAGGGGCAGCGCTATTGAGTCGTCGCCATGGGCGGCAGCATCTCGGCCATGACGACGACCTGCCTGCTGCCTATCGATCCACGACGCCAATCCAAGTTCCTGTACTGGATGGGTTGGCGCATCTGCGAGATTGCCGAGGCTACGGGCGAAAAAGAAAAAACGCTACACAGCTGGAAGGCCCGCGACGAGTGGGACCGGGCCGACAATGTTGAACGCATCGGTGGCGCCCTGGAAGCGCGCTTGGTGCAGTTGATCCTCAAGGACAACAAGACCGGCGGCGATTTCAAAGAGATCGATCTGTTGCATCGACAGCTTGAACGCCAGGCCCGCATTCAGCGCTTCCAGGACGGTGGTACCGAAACCGACCTCAATCCGAACCTCGCCAAGCGCAACGAGGGGCCGAAGAAAAAGTCACCGAAGAACGACATCAGCGAAGACCAGATCGAGCTGCTGCGCGAGGCGTTCATCGACGGCTGTTTCGACTACCAAAAAGACTGGTACCGGGCGGGCAACCAGCGCACCCGCGTCATTCTCAAGAGTCGGCAGATCGGCGCCACGTACTACTTCGCCCGCGAGGCGTTTATCGACGCCCTGGACACTGGGCGCAACCAGATTTTCCTGTCGGCTTCGAAGAACCAGGCCTACCTGTTTCGTGGCTACATCCAGGCCTTCGCCCGGGAAGTCATCGGCGTTGAGCTGACCGGTGACCCGATTGTGCTGCCCAATGGCGCCGAGCTGTTCTTCCTCGGAACCAACGCCCGCACCGCCCAGGGCTACCACGGCAATTTCTACTTCGACGAATTCTTCTGGACGTTCAAGTTCGAGGAGTTGAACAAGGTCGCCTCGGGCATGGCGATGCACAAGAAGTGGCGCAAAACCTATTTCTCCACGCCGTCGAGCATGGCTCACGAGGCGTACACCTTCTGGACGGGGGAACGATTCAACAAGGGCAAGCCGGCCGCGCAGCACACCAAAGTGGACGTGACCCACGGCGCACTCCAGCAGGGCCGGTTCTGTGAGGATCGGCTGTGGCGACAGATCGTCACGATCCTCGACGCCGAGCGGGGCGGGTGCGATCTGTTCGACATCGAAGAGTTGCGCCGGGAGTACAGCCCCGAGGCCTTCGCCAACCTGCTGATGTGCGAGTTCGTTGATGACGGCGCGAGCATCTTCCCGCTGTCGGTGTTGCAGTCCTGCATGGTCGATAGCTGGGTGGAGTGGGCCGAGGACTACAAACCTTTCGCGATGCGCCCGTTCGGCGACCGTCAGGTATGGGTCGGCTATGACCCGGCCGAGACGGGCGATTGTTCCGGCCTGGTGGTGGTCGCGCCGCCCCTGGTGCCCGGCGGCAAATTTCGCGTGCTTGAGCGCCACCAATTTCGCGGCATGGACTTCGCCGCCCAGGCCGCCGCCATTAAGGGCGTGTGCGACCGCTACTGGGTCACCTACATCGGTATCGATGTCACCGGCCTAGGCAGTGGCGTTGCCCAGCTGGTGCGCCAGTTCTTCCCGGCGGTGACCACCTTCAGCTACTCGCCCGAGGTGAAAACCCGCCTGGTGCTGAAGGCCTACGACGTGATCCACAAGGGCCGGCTGGAGTTCGACGCCGGCTGGACCGACATGGCCCAGTCGCTCATGGCGATTCGCAAAACCATCACCGCAGGCGGTCGCCAGTTCACCTACACCGCCGGCCGCAACGACAACACCGGCCATGCCGACCTGGCATGGGCGCTCTTCCACGCATTGCAAAACGAACCGCTCGAAGGGCAGACCGCTGCCAATACCGGGCGAATGGAGATTTTCACATGACCGAACAACTCGCCAGCCAAGAGCTACTGCCGGCCACCCTCGACGCCGCCGGTGCGGGTACCCAGGTGTTCAGCTTCGGTGACCCGACGCCGGTGCTGGGTGGTCGGGAGGTGTTCGACTACCTGGAGTGCTGGTTCAACGGGCGGTGGTATGAGCCGCCGTTGTCGCTTAACGGTTTGGCTCGGTCTGTGGGAGCGAGCGTGCATCTGCATTCGGGGTTGATGTTCAAGCGCAACCTGTTGAGCAAGACTTTTATCCCGCATCCGATGTTGTCCCGGGCGGCTTTTGAACAGTTCGCCCTGGACTTCCTGTGCCTGGGCAATGGGTACCTGGAGAAGCGCCGGTCGGTGCTGGGCAACACACGGCAACTGGTACCGTCGTTGGCGAAGTACATGCGAGCCGGGCCGGAGGGGCAGTTCTACCAGGTGCAAGGGTGGAAGAACGAGCACGCCTTTGAGCCGGGCAGCATTTTTCATCTGCGCGAAGCGGATTTGCACCAGGAGATTTATGGACTGCCGGAGTGGATCAGTGCGTTGCAATCGGCGTTATTGAATGAGTCGGCGACGTTGTTCCGGCGCAAGTATTACGAGAACGGCAGTCACGCCGGTTTCATCCTGTACATGACCGACGCGGCGCAGACTGAGGCGGATATCGATGCCTTGCGTAAAGCGTTGAAGGAGTCCAAGGGGCCGGGGAATTTTCGAAACCTGTTTGTCTACTCGCCCACGGGCAAGAAGGATGGCATTCAGCTAATCCCTGTCAGCGAGGTAGCGGCCAAGGACGAATTCAACTCGATCAAGAATCAGACCCGTGATGACGTGTTGGCGAGCCTGCGGATTCCACCACAGTTGATGGGCATTGTGCCGCAGAACGCGGGTGGATTTGGATCTATTAGCGAGGCTGCTCAGATCTACGCAGCCAATGAACTGGAACCTATTCAACAAAGGATGAGCCAGCTTAACGATTGGATCGGTGAGGAGGTTATTTCATTTAAGGTTAAGGGCCTAGAGAGTTAGGCCCAAGGTGAGCAGCGACGGCAATTACAATTCCGTTATTATGCCGAATATTAATTTTCTCATGTGCTCTTCGATTGCGACATTGGTCCCCTCGAACAGGTGATAAATATCATCTGAGGTTAATATCTTTGTATAGATTTTCCTTGCTATGTCATCGCAATGCTGAGATGTTTCTATGAGGTCTTTTATATCCTTGTCTGGGATGATATCCCCGTGTACGGCCTTTGACCGAATACCGTAAGCTTTTTTTGTTCTTTTAAATATTTCAAGTCTTTCATTCGGATCGTTTGATAGAGAAAAAGCTATTCGCTCGGCTAGCTGATGCGAGAGTTCCACTGCGTTGGTGCTTAATAATGATTCAAAAAATGAACAGTAGGTTGATATTTTTATTGCTAAGTCACTCGCTCCGCGCGCCATTTGTAGATGGTAGCTAGCTACGTTTATTCTGCCTGTAGATTTTTGTAACGCGGTATGCGCTGGATTGTTCTGCTCTTTTAGTCCTCTAAAGGCGTTGAAAGACAGTGCGCAAGCCGACTCAATCTCTTCCTGATTTAAGGTAAGCTTTTCCTTGCCACCTTTTGCTAAGGAATAATGCATGCTCAATGAATTGCTATGAATGCATGTGCTATCGGTTCCTATGGCGAAGCCGGTATCGCTGTTAACATTGCAGTCGCGTTCCAGCCAAAGCGCGATCAAAAAAGCTTGTGCTTCTCTTAACAGATTAATGATCTCTATTTGTGCTCCCTCTTCAGCTAGAACGCTGCCAGTAGTGTAGATTACTGGTATTCCGCTTGTGAGAAAATTGTATTCGAGTTGGCCTAGAGCTGGAATTTGCCAAAGTGGTATTTTTGACTTTATAAGGCTCGGGTTATTCGTTATGAAAGTGTTTTTTGCGGTTTTTATTGGGTCTTTTAGTGTCTGGGATATGTTTAAATCGGTCAGGCCTGTTATGTATAAAAAATTCACTTTTGCCTCGTTTGTCTAAGTTGGCGTGAGGGGCTGTAAGAGTGCTTTTTAAGGCCAAGCCCCAGCGTCTGCCAAAGGTTCTATCAGCTCTGGACCGTGATTTTTCACATTTCCCACTGCTCTGCCTACGGGATACCACTCGAAATCCTCGATAGGCCGACAGCGCTCTAATGCAATTTCCTCAGCGCGCCCCGGCTTAAGGTCAGGCGTTAACCACTCGCGAGCTTCCTGCGGCGATAGCACCAAAGGGCGTCGGTCATGGATATCCACCATGCCCTGATCGCTGGCAGCGGTAACGATGACAAAACCATCGCCTTCTTGTCCCTCTAGCCCTGGTTGAGCCTGTGCAAGGGCGCCGAAGAACATAGGCTTTTGGGTTTTCAGGCGAATGAAATAGGGCTGTTTTTTCTTCGGGTCATTGGGGTCTTTGACCCACTCATACCAGCCCTCGCTTGGAACCAGAGCACGCCCGTTCGGCCAGAGCTGTTTGAAAAACCTCCCCGTCGTGACAGTTTCAACCCTCGCATTGATGGGGTCGGGGCGTTTTCCCTTCGCCCAAAATGGCGACCAGCCCCACCTGATCGGGGTGATGTGAAGACCGGCATCGCTGGTGTGCAAGATTTGCACCCGTGTCGTCGGGGCAATGTTGTACCGGTTGATCGGCACTGCATCGAAACCGCTGAATAGCGGGAGCTGTGGCCCTAGCTCCTCCATAAACACCGCCATCCCCTCGTACTGCACGAATCTCCCGCACATGGGTTGTCCCGCCTGTCAGATTTTTCCTATACAAAATTGACCGCCAACCTTGTACAAAGTTAACTGTATGTTCGTACAGTATCTTGGAACGTGCGTCATGAGCTTTTCAATTCTAGGCCCTATTGCCGAGGGTGGCTTGAAGCTGCCCTTGTGTTCGTTTCGAGTGCCCGCCGGGTTCCCATCTCCGGCGGCGGACCACATCGAAGCGCACATCTCATTGGATGAGGTTCTGAACATTCGCGCCCCGCATGTCTACCTGGTCTCAATCGCTGGGGAGAGCATGCAAGGCGCCGGTATTTTTGAAGGCGATCTCGCGGTGGTGGACCGCGCTTTGGAGCCGGCGCACGGTCACATCGTCGTAGCGCTGCTGAACAACGAGCCCGTATGCAAGCGGCTTTGCATTCGCGGCAGGGAGGTGATTCTCCTTTCGGAGAACCCAAAGTATCCACCGAGGTACGTGCTTGAGGGCGACGAGCTGGTTATCTGGGGCGTCATCACATGCAGCGTGCGCAGCCATGTCTAAACCCCTGCCAGTTTTCGCCCTGATCGACTGCAACAGCTTCTACGCCAGTTGCGAGCGCGTATTTCGACCCGACCTGGCCCGCGTGCCCATCGTGGTGCTGAGCAACAACGACGGCTGCGTGATTGCCCGCAGTTACGACGCCAAGCCCTATGTGAAGATGGGCGAGCCATATTTCCAGATCAAGCACAAGCTGCATAAGCACGGCATCGTCCCGTTCTCGTCGAATTACGCGCTCTACGGCGACATGAGTGAGCGGGTCATGACACTCATTGAATCAATGGTGCCTGCCGTTGAGGTCTACAGCATCGACGAAGCCTTTGCCGACATGACTGGCATCGACGGCCGGGATACCCTCGGGCGGAAGATCCGCAGCCAAGTGCTGCGCTGCACCGGCATCCCGGTCGGGGTGGGGATCGCCCACACCAAAACCCTGGCAAAGCTGGCAAACCACACCGCCAAACGGCTCCAAGTGGAGACCGGCGGCGTGGTCGATATCTGCGACCCGTTCAAGCGTGACTGGGTTTTGCGCAACACCGACGTGTCCGAGGTCTGGGGCGTTGGTCGCAAGATGAAACTTCACCTGGACGCCATGGGGATCAAGACCGCGATGGACCTGGCTAAGGCCGACCCGTGGACGCTACGCAAGAAGTTCAGCGTGGTGATTGAGAAGACCGCCCGGGAGCTGGCCGGCACGCCGTGCCTGGAGCTGGATGAACCGGACCCTCCGAAGCAGGAAATTTGCTGTAGTCGGATGTTCGGGAAGCGGCTCACGGACCTGGCACCCATCAAGGAAGCGGTGGCTACCTACATGATGCGTGCTTCGGAAAAGCTCAGGGCGCAGCAGTCGCTGTGCAAGAAGATCCGCGTCAGCATCCGCACCGGCATGTTCAACCCGGAGGAGGCGAAGTACGCCAATGGTGTGCTGATCGACATGCCGTACCCCACTGATGATGTGCGGCTGCTGACCAAGGCAGCGGTGGACGCGCTCGACCGCGTGTTTCGGCCGGGCTTCAAGTACAGCAAGGCTGAGGTGCTGTTGATGAACCTCTGTCAGCAGGGGGAGTACACCGACGACCTGTTTGCCACCTCCCAACCAGCCGACGCCACGAAGTTGATGGCGGTGCTGGACCAGATCAACGGGCGATGGGGTAGAGGGACACTCCGATCAGCCAGCGTGCCCGTCAACCCAGACTGGGGCATGCGTCGGGAGATGATGAGCCAGAGCTACACGACCAGGCTGGACCAGCTGTGGCAGGTATCCTGTCGGTGACCTGCTGACCCCATGAGCCGCCCGCCGAGGCGGTTTTTTTTTTGCCCCGAAATGGTGCGCAGTCGGCGGGCTGTGGCGTGCTTCAAACCTGGCGCGCGCCGTCGTCCCCCCACCTCGCCTCCGGTCTAAATAGGCCTTTTTTTCCGCACTTCTGCACCCCCGTTGAAATCAAGCCCGCTGGGCGCTAGCGGAGCTGATCCAGGCTATCGAATACCTGCGGATCCCTGCGAAGGTGGGTGTCTTTCGCAGCACTCATACGCATGCTCAGGCGTACGGATTTCGGAGGCGGCGCGGGAAAAGGGTTAGGTTTTTTTTGAGAGGGGTGCATTGAGCTGGAGCGCCCGTATTTGCTGGGCTTGAGACCTAACTTTGATAGGTTAGGTTGGGTTAGGTTAAAGGTTAGTATTTCATAAGTAACTGTTTTTAAAGGAATTTATAAATTGAGTATTTAACATCAATAAAGGTTAGGAAATTACCAAAAACTAACCAGAAGCTAACCTCAGCATTCCTTCGCAAAGCCTTACCAGACAAGGCTTCCAGGGCGGTGGGATAAAAACTAACCCTCCTAACCTCTTTCCCGTGGGTCAACATAAAACGGCGGATAAGCTTAGGGTGGATATCTACTGAAGGTGCGTACAGAACTGCGCAGTTCGCACGTTCCCATTCATCCGCACGCACTCTCGTCCACGGAGCGTCAGTGGGTGAGGTTGTGGGTGGTGTTGGGATTGGAGCGACAAGCATTACAGCGCACCCATGCGCACGGCTCCGCTCGTCAAGGTGGGCTGTAACGGGGATTACGGGCTTCTGGTGAAACTCGCATACGTGCGTTTGGCATAGCGGAATGGATCGTTCGCGCCCGGGATGCGATAGCTATCGTTATATGTCGGGCGGTTAGGAGACTGCCCGTGGCAACGGACCGCGCCAATCAAGCGGCATCGTCTCAGCCACCTTTATTGTATTGACGAAGAAGATTTTCCAAGACGGCTTCAAACTCGCCCAACGGTAGCTTCGTCTTCAGCGCTGCCATCGTTTCTGATGCGTTGCTGACGGCCGTTGCTTCATCCCTTCCAGTTCGGAAGGCCCACTCTCTAGCTGCACGCAAGATGGACTGCTCATCTATCTTTTCATCCATCGCTGTGGCCTCGTTCAAGCGGAGGAACGCCCATTCGACGACGCGGGGCGCGCTTACTATTTTTGTCGCATCCTACGGATCGCTCGTACTCCAGACGCCGACAAAGCCTGGCTTTTATCCGCTGCCAGCAGGTCAATAAACAAACAGCCGCTACTGCCATTTAGGTGAGATCCGCCCCTCTCAACCGGGCCAGGCCTTGTTTAATATGTCCGGCATTTTCAGTAATCGTGTTAAGCGCCCCTCGAACATTCTCACCTGCCTCCACAGCGTCTTGCTGCTCAGCCCACAGGGTCAGCTCCATTACTGCCGCCTCTAGGGCCAGTTGATTCTGATAAAGCCGTTCCAGTACATCCGCTAGTGAGTATTCGCTTGCCATGATCGCCGACTCGTTTCGAAAGGAATTGAGCATAGCAGCAGCAATGCTCGGGATTGCTGGAGCTAGCGAGAAAGGGGCAGGGCTTCAACGTATTAGGTTGGCGTTGGTACAAAAATGGTACGGGGCTTGGCGCAGGGTGCTAAAGCGCACGTATTACGTGGCCTGTAGAATTAGAGGTTCCAATCCATCATTGGGGCAACGGAGAAGCGGCGGGAGAGTGATTGGGGGGCGGCTGTGATTAAGGGCATTGGGGAATCTGAATGGGTAGGGCAGAGGCGGGGAGTTTATCAGGAATGGGATAGGGTAAGGCTGGCGGGCTAGATTGGTGAGAGAGTTGAATCTCCCGGCAGGGTCAGAGATTCCCAGGTTTAGTCGGGAATCTTAGGGCGCTGGTTGCTATGTTGGGATTGCACGCCGTCGCAGGGCCGGTAAATAATTCTGTACTCTTTTTCGTACTCTTTTTCTCTTACTGTAACGTCGAGTAATGTAGAGTCGGATCTATGTCGCGGGTTGGGCACTTACTTCGTGAGATACAATGAACGTGACTGGATCGTCACTGGGAGTCATGAATATGGCCCATGGGTATATCTACTTGCTCGTTCACAGTCGCGGTGATGTGTTTAAGGTCGGGATTAGTACAGTGCCCACCAAACGGCTCTACAAGCATACCCGTCAAGATTTCGAGGTCGTTGATGGTACGCTTTACAAGCTCCCGAGTATCGAAGCCGCGCGTCACGTTGAACTGCTGATCCTTCGCTCTCTACCAAGTGCGCGCGGTAAAGGGGCTAGCCGCATTATTGATGGCCGGACAGAATGCTTTCGTATCGGATACCTTCGCCTGGTGAGCAATCTCCTCCTTGCCGCACTCGAGTCGCCGTTGGGTGAAGGCTATGAGGTGTGCGATATAGAAGGCCACATCAAGGTTCAATCAAGAATGAATGGCTGGGACATTCCGGAAGTGCGGGCCGCACGCCTGGACAGCCCTCAATGCTTGGTCAACGGCGTTACGTATAAGAGCTTTCGAAGTGCATGGATCTCACTACTCGGAGAGGAAACTCCTGGCCGCCAATTTGCGCGGATTCAGTGGAAAAAGCTGGGTAAATTGGAAGTTCGTGGTCTGTTATTCGAGAAGACTCACGGTAACGTCGAAGAATAATCCTCGCTCCTGGTGTGGAAGCCTATCTGGCTAGCATGTAGGCTCTCAAGAAACGAGTGATTCGAGGCTGGCCAGTAATCGTCACCATTTCTGGACTAGTGAGTGACCGATTCTTGCCGTAACCCGACACTGAGCAAGCGAAAAAAGGGGTTATCTTCAGCTCAGAAAAAGCCCCGAGTCTTTGCACCGGACACGGGGCTCTAGGATGCGCGAATTCTGGTACCAATATCCGTACCAAGCGTTGCTTTTTGCGAGCAAATTCAGGTAGTCCTATTCACGGAACCCCCAATTTCATTACCTCTGCCCACCAAGCTGAATCCACCCTAACTAGCGGTGTAATTATGCTCCGCCAGACACAGGCTCGGATTCTAATCGGCCCGGGGGGGCAAAAGGGGGCAAATCGTACGCCAAACCATGCCATTCAATGCCCGCTATGCATTTACGCAAGCAGGCAAGAATGGGCGTTACAGCCAGCGAATACGAACCTCTTCCGCCAAAAACGCCACATACCCAGCACCATGGGTACGGATAGCGGCTATGTTCTAGCCGGGGATTTTCTGGCCAGACCACTAAGCCGAAGAGGGACCGGCATGGTGAACTGTCTTTGATCGCGAAGGATTAGTTGAATTGAAATTGATATCCGTCCTCTGTTTTATAAATGCGGGGCCAGTTATAACTGTCCTTACCATTGCTGACCATTTCGCCAAATGTCCCGAAGCATCCTGTGTTCATATGGCTGCAAGAGGCTGAAACGCCAGAGTCGGGAACTTGGTTCGAATCTATCCATTGCCAGCCTCCGTCAGAGGTTATCTCAGCGGACACAGCCCAAAATTGGCCGTTATACCAGTCGCCGCTTATTTTGCGATGAACCATTCCATAGGATCCCGCGTAATTACTCATTTGAAAAACGACCCATTTTTGTGCGTCAGCGCACATAAATCCATCTATTCCCTTGGAGTTGGGGTGGACGGCGCGAGTGCGAGCACTATGGGGGCCGTGCGCAGCCATCCATTCAATTTCAGTGCTATTGTTGGAGTCGACCCAGTTCACAGTTGCGGTTCCTCCCGGGGCAATAGGCTGCGGTGTATCTATTGATTTTATACAATATCCATGCATGCTGGTTATGCTTATTGTGTCTCTGCTATTGTTTTTAATAGTAAAGCTATGGGGCGCCTCTGCGTGGACTACATTGGTTGCGGTTAGCAAAACAACAACAGCGGCGGCAAAATTACCGATTATAGCGCAGGGTTGACGAATCATCTATGAACTCCATGTAGATAGGTTTGTTGTCATCGAGCGGGCAGCGGCATCAATCAGTTCTTTGCGGAATTCCCTCTTTAACTCTGTTGTCTATGACGGAAAATATAGGCTCATATATAAGTAGCATTTGGCGTATTGCCTGCGTGCTAAAATAAAATGTAGCAGGTTTTTGGGCTCGCACTAAAATTTCGCAAGGCTTAAGCTCTCCCCAATCTTTGAGGATGATGGACCAAGCGTTTCACGCTGGAGGTAGCGCGGCTGACATCGGTTCCTATCGGCGCAACGGCATCTTCGCTCGGTCGATTGCATCCGCGTGGTGGAGTGATTTTCTTAAAATTGAGTGAGGTCCAGGCACCCCTGTTTATGCATAAGTGCGAGGGTGATGAATATTAAGGTGCAATAGTTGTCCGCGTTGTCGATTTCGTGTGGTTTGAGGTTCGCAGTGGAATAGAGGTTGATGTCTTCTGTTTCCTCGGTGGGCGTATTATAGGAGTCGTCATTTGATCCAATCAGTAAATGCGTCAGCTCATGCAGTAGGGTGTATAGATAAAACTCGTTCTGGAATCCTGCAATCATAGGTGTATGCCGTGCGTTCAACTCAAGGCAGGGCTGATTAATCAGGATGCATAATTCAACTCCCATGAGATCCAGGAAGGCCAGGCCGTAGGTTTCTTCAGACTCTGTTGCGTCAGGGGAGGTAATGGGCTGGTAAACATGACGGAAAGTGTTCAGGTCTGTGTAGATGATTTCTGATTGGAGCATTGGTTGCTGGATCTGTGACAATATCAAGCGGAGCTTTTCTCGCAGATGCTCCCGGTCGTTGAATAGCTCATCTATATGCGTGCTGATGTGGCGGGAGATGCAGGCTGGTGAGGGTGTGTTTTCGTCAAGGGTGGCGAGAATCAACTCTATCGCCGGGGGTACGGCAGTGATAAAGCTGTTGCTCAAGCTAAGAAGTCGAGGGTCAAGGGGCAGATCGATAAGGGGGGTGTCTTTAACGGCGTCGTATTGTTGAATAAAAGCCTGCATGTTATTTTCATTGGATGTTAATGCGCTGAGAATGTCTTCGTCAGACATTTCCAAGGCGGAATGATATCCAAGCTGCTGAAAGCGTTTTTTTACGTAAGTCAGTTTTTCCGTAGGACAGGCAATAATGAAATTCTTCATTTTTTGCATGGCGGCTGTGGTGGTGATAGTGGTGAACTTCATGGCGAACTGCTCTTACTTGGTTTTGTGTGAGGCGCCGGACTATGGATTTTGGAATAAAAGTTGGCAAGAAGTGATGTGTAAACAAGTGCGATAAGTGTTGTCGTGGAGCGGGGGCTGCCTGAAGAGTTTTTGTTGCACTTAGTAGTTTGCTTTTGTTGGAAATGAATTCGCGATGCAATTGGAGCGGGTTTGCTCACGAATGCGATCTGCCTGCCAATCAGGTGCTGACTGGCAGACCGCCTTCGCGAGCAAGCCCGCTCCCACAGTGGGAGTGTGTGGTAGCGGCTAGCGTGGGTCGACGTTATCCAGCGCTCGGTTCGCCAACAAGCCGCCCAGTTCGATCAGTTGCTGAATGCCCAGGGCGACGTGACGCCGGGAACCTTCCAGATCGAAGGCCAGGTCGCTGACCATGGCATTGGCCGAGGCCAGGGTTTCGCTGAGGTTGGCGAGCAGGGCTTCGGTGTCGATGCCGTTGACGACGGTGAAGACTTGGCTTGGAGCAGGCTCGGGCTTGGTGGGTTTGGGCTTGAGGTAGAAGTCGAGGGCACGGTCGGCGGCTTTGCCGAATTCTTTGGTGTTAAGCGTGGTTGGATCGGTGTCTGGCGGATTAGGTGTTGGTTTGAACATAGATGAAACTCCTTGGTTAATGGAGCCGCACCTATTGCTACCAAACATTAGGTGGCGGCTATACGCAGGTTGGTAGACCGGGTACCAAGGCAAACCCAGCGCGCCACAAGGGCGCCCCACGCACAGCCGCCATAACAAACCTGCCGACGAAAGTTATCGGCGGCGTGTGTCTGCCGGAGCTGTGCGCCTTAGTTTTACCCGGGCTACCAAACCCGATCGCTGATTCGTCAGCGACCGGAAAACGATAAAGCCCCACCCCAAGGCGCACAAGCCGGCGGATTCTGGCGTAGTTGTAGGCAACGGCGCAAGGCGAGGCGGTCAGGTCCTACGCCTGGGCTGGCGGGATAAACATTTGGCCTTTCGGTGTCAGTAAACCCAAACCTCCACCCGCCGATTCCTCACCCGGCCTTCATCCTCGCTATTGGCCGCCACCGGCATCAGGGCGCCGAAGCCGCGTACTTCGCGCAGCGCCACACCGTGTTTGACCAATTCGCGCCGTACCGCCATGGCCCGCAACCGGGACAGAAGGTCGGCGCGTGCCGGGTCGTCCTTGGCGTCGCCAAACCCAACCAGCGTCACTCGGCGGTCGAGCTTGTCGTGCTGCTTTATATAGGCGAGCACACGCCCCAGGTCCTGCTGGGCCTTGTTGTCGAGGCTGGCGCTGCCTTCTTCGAAGCGAAAGTTGACCGACAGCCGTTGGGCGTGGCGGCTCAGGGCCTGATAGCCCTCAGGCATCAGCGCATTGGGGGTGACGGCCATGGCCTGGACGGTTTGTGCGATGAACCCGTTGGCCGCGACGATGGCCTGGCCCTTTTCGCTTTGGGTGAACTCAACCAGTGCCTCGGCCCACGGGTTGGTTTCTTGCGGTGGCAGGTAAAAGAACAGCCTGCGCGACAAAGGGTAGTCTTCGGTGGCGATCAGGTGGGTCAGCGGCATCATGGGCTGGGAGTCGCCGTCGACAATCGCCAGCGCCTTGGCCTGGCGCACGTAGGGCAAACCGATGAAACCGATGCCTTGCCGGTCCTGGCTGACAGCGTCGGAAAGCTGTTCGCTGGATTCGAAGCGCCGGGCAGAAGGGGCCAGGCGTTTTCCCTGTCGGTTGAGCACCAGTTCCTTGAAGGTGTCGTAGGTGCCGGACTGCTCATCCCGCGCGTAGAGATGAATCGGGCCGCCGGTGCCGCCCACCGATTCCCAGGTGTTTACTTCGCCGCTGAATATCTTCGCCAGTTGCCGGGTGTCGAGCTGGCGCAGCGGGTTTTGTGGATGAAGAATGATCGCCAGGCCATCGATGGCGATGACCTGTTCGGCGCTGGGGCTTTTCAGGTCCCCCAGATGTGCCAGCTCCCTGAGCTCGCTGTCCTTGATCGGTCGCGAAGATGCCGCCAGTTCGGCGCTGGCGTGCTTGAGGGCGGAAAAACCGGTGCTGGAGCCATGGGCGGCAATGTCGATTTCCACCCGCCGACCATCGGCGGCCTGGCCGACGATACGCTGCTCGTTCTCACGGTCGGTGATTTCGGTACGGACCTTGAGCAGCCCCTGATCCACCATCAGCGCCTTGACCAGCGCCGGCCCCAGCGTAGCGCCGATGGTGTTCGAGCCTTGCAGGCGCAGCGCGGGGCCTTGTTCGGGAATCGGCAGGCCGCTGGCCCATGCCGTGAGCGGCAGCCAGAGGCCCATGAAAAAAACAACGCGCAGCCGCATGCCGACACCTTCTGAACCTGAGGAAGTGCCGGAAGATTAAGTCAGTCAGGTTACTGAAAAGTGACAGGCGTGCGACTTGTCAGAAGCTGCGTTCTGTGGGAGCAAAGCTTGCTCGCGATCCAGGCGACTCGGTTTAACGGCGGGACCGTGTCATCGTTCATCGCGAGCAAGCTTAGCTCCCACAGGCTTGTGCAAGGTTTGTGTATGCCCTGGATTTAGCTCAACTGCAGCCAGATCGGCGCATGGTCCGAAGGTTTCTCCATGCCGCGCAGTTCATAATCCACCCCGGCATCCTTGACCCGTGGCAGCAGCCCATGGGAGGTGAGGATCAGGTCGATGCGCAGGCCACGCTTGGGCTCGTCTTCGAAACCGCGGCTGCGGTAGTCGAACCAGCTGAAGCGGTCGGTGACGTCCGGGTTCAGGTGCCGGAAGCTGTCCACCAGGCCCCAGTTCTTCAGGCGGGCCATCCACTCGCGCTCTTCCGGCAGGAAGCTGCATTTGCCGGTTTTCAGCCAGCGCTTCATGTTGTCCGGGCCGATGCCGATGTCGCTGTCTTCCGGGGAAATGTTCACGTCGCCCATCACCACTACGGGCTGGTCGTTGCTGAAACGGCTTTCCAGAAGTTGTTGCAGGTCGTTGTAGAAACGCTCCTTGGCCGGGAACTTGGTCGGGTGGTCGCGGCTTTCGCCTTGGGGGAAGTAACCGTTCATGATGGTCACCGGCACGCCGTTGGCATCGGCGAAGGTGCCCCAGATGAAACGCCGTTGGGCGTCTTCATCGTCGCTCTCGAAGCCTTTGTGCAGCGTCAGTGGAGCCTGGCGGGAGAGCAGGGCGACGCCGTAGTGGCCCTTCTGTCCATGGTAATGCACGTGATAACCCAGGGCCTGCACCTCGGCCAGGGGGAATTGCTCGTCGTGGACCTTGGTTTCCTGCAGGCCGATCACGTCCGGCTGGTGCTTCTCGATCAGCGCCGCCAGCTGATGGGGGCGGGCGCGCAGCCCGTTGATGTTGAAGGAGACGATCTTCATGGTCGGCTGTCCTGGCAAAACTGCGATGCTAGCTGACATGTAGGAGCACGGCCAGCGTGGCAGTAGGACAAATGCGCTGCTAATGTCCTGTGCATGTAGGAACGATCACAGCCCAATCGGGTTCGTACTCAATAAGAGCGGGGCCTCACCGAGCCTCGCCCAGGAGATTGACCGTCATGCCAGAAACCGCCACCGCCATCGCCGACATCCATATGCTCGACAGCGGTTATTCCCGCGAGGCACGTTCATTGCTCTACCAGGCCTATCGTCATGAACCGACCTTCAGCTTCCTGTTCGAATCCGAGCGGCCCGGTTATGAACATCGGGTACGGGCCACGGTGCGTGAGTTGGTCAAACAGCATTTTCTCCAGGATCTGCCGGCCATCGGCTTGCTGGTCAACGACCGCCTGATCGGCATCGCACTGATTGCTCCACCGCAGCGCCGCCTGGGTATCACTGAAAGCTGGGCCTGGCGCCTGCGCATGGTGTTGAGCACCGGCTTTCGCTGCACCCGGCGTTACCTGGACTACCATGCCGCAGTGACGGCTTGCCTGCCGTCGGATTCTGTCCATGTATTGCCCCTGCTGGGAGTTCATCCGCAGTTCCAAGGCCAACACTTCGGCGAACAGTTACTGGCGGCGGTGCATAACTGGTGTGCGGTGGACGAAAACTCCCAAGGTGTGGTGCTGGATACCGGCAACCCACGTTACCTGGAGTTCTATAAACGTCAGGGTTATGAGGAAATCGGCGAGATTGCGGTAGGACCCGTCCGCGAACATGTCTTCTTTCACGCCAACCCGCAGGTATTGCAGAGCGCGACGGCGTAATCCGGGGAAACTTTTGAGACATGTCCGGCTCTATCAGGCTTCCAAGCTCGTGATAGCATCCGCGCCATGAATTTCCCAGGACGAATGACCAGTGGTGCGCTCTTGCTGTCCCTCAGCTGTGCGGCACTGGCACAAAGTGAATTGGATGTACGGGTCAAGCCGTCCAACGACCAGCTCAAGGCTAACGTAGAAGGCTATATCGGCGGCGTGGGCGATCGTGACGAAGAGGCCTTGCTGCGTTTCAGTCGTGGTGCTGAAGAACAGGCGCGCAAAGCCGCCCAGGCGTTGGGTTACTACCAGCCGCAGATCGACAGCGAGGTCGAGGGCGGCAAGACCCCGCGTCTGATCCTGACCATCGACCCTGGCGAGCCCGTGCACCTGCGCAATGTCACCGTGCGCATCGATGGTCCGGCCGCTTCCCTCAAGGCTTTTCGTGTACCTGACAACGCCGCGCTCAAACCTGGCGCGGTGCTTAATCATGGGCGCTATGAAGACGCCAAACGGATCATCCAGAACCAGGCCTCGCGCTACGGGTTTTTCAGCGGGCGATTTGTCAGCCAGAAGCTGTTGGTGGACCCCCAGGCCGGCGTGGCCGACATCGAGCTGGTCTACGACAGCGGCCCGCGCTACGCCCTGGGCCCGGTGAGTTTCGAGGGTGACACGCCCTTTGATGAAGAGTTGTTGCAGCGCATGGTGCCGTTCAAAGCGGGCGAGGCGTACGACTCGGAACTCATCGCAGAACTCAACCAGGCCCTGCAATCGAGCGGATATTTCGAAGGCGTTCGGGTGGACGCGGCACCGACCGCCGCCACCGATAACGTGATCCCGGTGGCGGTCAAGCTCGAGACCCGCAAGCCGCGCACCATGGGCCTGGGCCTGGGGTTCTCCACCGACGTCGGCCCGCGGGCCAAGGCCAATTGGACGCGCCACTGGGTCAATCCCCAGGGTCACAGTTATGGCTGGGAAGCGGAAGTGTCGGCGCCCCGGCAGAACGTTGGCCTGTGGTACGACGTCCCCCTGGACCCGCCGTTGACCGACAAGATGCGCTACGCCGGTGGCTATCAATATGAAGAGCTGTCCGGCACCGATAGCCTCAGCAAACTGCTGACCGTGGGCCCCGAATGGCACAGCAAGTTGCCCAGTGGCTGGCAACGGGTGGTGTCGCTCAAGTGGCAGCGTGAGGAGTATCGGCTCGGCGACGATTCGGGCCTGAGTACCTTGCTGATGCCGGGCGTGAGCTATTCCTACTTGCGCAGTGACAACCGCATCGATCCGCGCAACGGCTATCGCATTCAGTTCGACACCAAGGTCGCCAAGGAAGGGCTTGGATCGGACAACAACCTTTTATATGGCACGGCCATGGTCAAGGGCCTGACTACGGTGTTTGACAAGCATCGTCTGCTGGCCCGGGCCCAGGTCGGTGGCAGTGCCACCAATGGCTACAAATCCATCCCGCCATCCCTGCGCTTCTTCGCCGGTGGCGACCAGAGCGTGCGCGGTTACGATTATCAGAGCCTGTCACCGGAAAACTCCGAAGGTGATCGCATCGGTGGTCGCTACATGGTCGCCGGCAGCCTCGAGTATCAGTATTCGATTGCGCAAAAATGGCGGGTGGCGACCTTCGTCGACCAAGGCAACTCCTTTAACAGCCTTGAGCTGCCGAGCCTCAAGACGGGTGTCGGCGTCGGTGTGCGCTGGGTGTCGCCGGTGGGGCCGATCCGCCTCGACCTCGCCCATGCACTGGACGACGACGGCGGCATTCGCTTGCACTTTTCCATGGGGCCCGAGTTGTGAATCGTGGTTTGAAAATAGCGCTGCTGGCGCTCGGCACTTTGCTGCTGGTGGTCTTGCTGACCCTGGGCATCGTGCTCGGCACGCAATGGGGCAGTCGTTGGGCGCTTGGTGTTGTGCCGGGTTTGAGTACGGATAATTTTCAGGGACGGTTGGGCGGCCAGTGGAGTGCCGACCACCTGTTGTGGCAGCAGGACAGCAGCCGAGTGGAACTCGATCAGGTGATTTTCGCCTGGTCGCCGCTATGCCTGGCGCGCATGACCCTGTGCATCGATCAGCTCAAGGCCGACAAGGTCAGCCTGCAATTTCCTCCGTCCGCTGACGAACCGAGCAGCGGTCCGATCACCTTGCCGGACCTGAACTTGCCGCTTGCCCTGGAACTGGGCGACGTGCAAGTCGGCATCCTGTTGTTCAATGGCAGCGAACAGCTCAAGGGCTTGCAACTGGCCGCGCATTGGACCGCCCAGGGTCTGCAGATCGACTCGGTGCAGCTGCAGCGCGACGAGCTGAGCCTGACGCTGTCCGGTTTGCTGCAACCCGGCGGCGACTGGCCGCTGAAGGCCCAGGGCCGGTTGACCTTGCCGGCGCCAGGCGCCACGCCTTGGACGCTGGACCTGAACATCGATGGCAACCTGCTCAAAACCCTCAACCTTAACGCCGACAGCAGTGGTTATCTGCAAGGCCGGTTGGTCGGTGAGCTGCAACCGCTGGCGGACAACCTGCCGGCCAAGGTACGCATCACCGCTGACGGCTTCAGGGGCGGCGCCGATCTGCCGGATACCCTGATGCTCAATCAATTGGAGCTGACGGGCGAAGGCGATCTGAACAGCGGCTACCAGTTGCATGGCAAAGCAACGTTGCCCGCCGAAAAAGGCCCGGTGGCCTTGCTGCTGCAAGGCAAAGTGGACGCCAACGGTGCGCAGATCGCCGGCCTGGACCTCAACGCCAGTGATCAGCAATACCTCAAGCTCACCGGCCAGCTGGATTGGCGCGAAGGCCTGAGCGCCGAGGCGAAAATCGCCTGGCTGGACTTCCCCTGGCATCGCCTCTATCCGCTGATCGACGAGCCGCAAGTGACGCTGCGCAGTTTCAACGGTGAAGTGTCGTATACCGATGGCAAGTACCTAGGCAATTTCCAGGCGGCGCTGGACGGTCCCGCCGGAGCGTTCAGCCTGGACAGCCCGTTCAGCGGCGACCTGACGACAATCCATTTGCCGGAACTCAAACTCGCCGCCGGGCAGGGCAAGGCCGAAGGCCATCTGAACCTTGAGTTTGCCGACGGCATCGCCTGGGACACGGCGCTGGAGCTGTCGGCCATCAACCCGGCGTATTGGCTGGGGGAGCTGCCCGGCACTCTGGCCGGGCCGTTGCGCAGCAAGGGTTCGATGAAAAATGACCGCCTGGAGCTTGATGCGGACCTGGACCTCAAGGGCAAGTTGCGCGGCCAACCGGCGCTGTTCCAGGCCAAGGCCAACGGTGTTGGCGAGCAGTGGAACCTCAGCGCGCTGGACATTCGCCTGGGTGACAACCGCATCAACGGCACGGGCAGCCTGCAAGAAAAACTCAGCGGTCAGATCGATATCAAACTCTCGCGCCTGGCCCAGCTCTGGCCGCAATTGCGCGGCCAGTTGATCGGTCGCCTCAACGTGGCCGGGACACTCAAGGCCCCCCAAGGCAAGCTCGATCTGCAAGGCACGCAACTGGCGTTGCAGGACAACCGCCTGCAAAGCCTGAACCTGGATGCGACCCTCGACAGCGCGCAGCGCGGCAAGGTTGACCTCAAGGCCAGCGGCATTCGGGCGGGCGATACGTCGCTCGGTGTCCTGACGGTGAGCGGGCAGGGCGACATCAGGCAGCAAAAACTGACCCTCGACCTGCAAGGGCCACAGCTGGAAACGGCCCTGGCGCTCGATGGCGTGCTCGACCAAGGCAACTGGCGCGGGCGCCTCAGCAGTGGCAATGTGCAGGCCGGCGGCCAGGCCTGGCGGCTGCAAGCCCCGGCCAAGCTGGAGCGCCTGGCCAATGGCACGCTCAACCTGGGGGCTCACTGTTGGCGTTCCGGCGAGGCCAGCCTGTGTGGTGAGGATCAGCGCCTGATGCCGGAGCCGAAGCTGCGCTATCACCTCAAGCAATTCCCCATCGAAAGCCTGGCCCAGTGGATGCCCAAGGATTTTGCCTGGCAGGGCCGACTCAACGCCGACCTGCAACTGGACCTGCCGGCCAGCGGCCCGAACGGGCGTATTCTGGTGGACGCCAGCGGCGGCACTTTGCGGATCCGGGACAAGGACCGCGACAATGAGCAATGGCTGGACTTCCCCTACCAGACCTTGACCCTCGACAGTCGCCTGACGCCCAAGCGGATCGACACCAGCCTGAATTTCGTTGGGGCCAAGCTGGGCGAACTGATGCTCCAGGCGCAGATCAACCCGTTGCCGGCCAGCAAACCGCTGAGCGGCTCGTTCCGCCTGAGCGGTCTGGACTTGTCCGTGGCGCGGCCATTCCTGCCAATGGTGGAAACCCTCACCGGTCACCTGAATGGCAGCGGCACGCTGTCGGGTGGTTTGTTGGCGCCCCAGGTCAACGGCAACCTGTTGATCAGCGATGGCGAAGTGTCCGGCCCGGAACTGCCGGTCAGCCTCGAAGACTTGCAGATGCGCGCAACGATTGCCGGTGAAACGGTGCGCCTCAACGGTGACTGGAAAAGTGGCAAGGTCGGCCGAGGCAGCCTGACCGGGGACATCGGCTGGGGCGAAGCCCTGAGCCTGGACCTGGCGCTCAAGGGGTCGCAATTGCCGGTCACCGTCGAGCCTTACGCGGTGCTGGAGGTGGCGCCGGACCTGACCATCACGTTGCAGGGCGAGCGGCTTTCCATCGCCGGCAAGGTCCTGGTGCCCAAAGGCGAAATCACCGTGCGCGAACTGCCGCCGTCTACCGTCAAGGTGTCGGATGATACGGTGATCGTTGGCCACCAGACCGAGGAGGGCAAGACACCGATGGCCATGGCGATGGACATCGATGTGATCGTGGGCCAGGAAAAGCTCGCGTTTTCGGGCTTCGGCCTGACGGCCAACGTACAAGGCCAGGTGCACATCGGCGACAACATGGACACTCGCGGTGAACTCTGGCTCAACGACGGTCGCTACCGGGCCTATGGGCAACGGCTGACGGTGCGTCGGGCGCGGCTGTTGTTCGCCGGGCCCATCGACCAGCCTTACCTGGATATCGAAGCGATTCGCCAGACCGACGACGTGATCGCCGGCATTCGTTTGAGCGGCAGCGCCGAACAGCCGACCACGCAAATCTTCTCTGAACCGGCCATGAGCCAGGAGCAGGCGTTGTCTTATCTGGTACTCGGCCGGCCGCTGAGCACTACGGGCGAGGACAACAACATGCTCGCCCAGGCGGCACTGGGCCTGGGGCTGATGGGCAGTGCGGGGGTGACCACCAGCCTCGCCAACAATCTGGGCATCGAAGATTTCCAGCTCGACACCCAGGGCAGCGGCGATGCCACCAGTGTCGTGGCCAGCGGCAATCTGACGGAAAAACTCAGCCTGCGTTACGGCGTCGGCGTGTTCGAACCGGCCAACACCATCGCCCTGCGCTACAAACTCAGCAAGCGGGTGTACCTGGAAGCCGCCAGCGGCGTCGCCAGCTCCCTGGATATCTTCTACAAGCGCGATTTCTAAGCCTTCGCGCCACCTCCTGTGGGAGCGAGCCTGCTCGCGATAGCGATGTATCAGCCGACTCAATGTTGACTGTCACGACGCTATCGCGAGCAGGCTCGCTCCCACATTTTTTATCTGCGTTTGTCGGGTTGTGCATAGCAAGCTAACTATTTGTTTGACATTTGCTGCCTAGGCAGTAACATCTCGACATACATTCACTGCCTAGGCAGTAAAAGGTGGTCAGATGAAACATTTCACCCCGGACGATTTCCACAATTGCCACCTCGGCATGCTGCTCGGTCGTGCCGCGCTGCTCAAAGACCGAATCATCGACACCCACATGGAACCCGTCGGCATCACTGCCGCGCAGTTCAAGGTGTTGATCATCATGGCCCAGCACGGCATCGATACGCCGGTCGAGCTGTGTCGGTACCTGTCCCTGGACAGCGGCTCGATGACGCGAATGGTCGATCGTCTGGAGCAGAAAGGTTTTCTGATCCGCCAGCGCTCGGCGGATGACCGTCGGCAGGTGCGACTGGTGCTGACCGAAGCCGGCCAGGCCCTGGCCGATCGTCTGCCTGTTATCGGCGCCGATGCCATGAACCAGTTGGCGGGCGCTATCAGCCGCGAGGAGTTGCAAATCCTCGAACAAATCCTCAAGAAAATTCTGCTTGCCGCCGGTGATCCCATCACCGTGTTGCGGTTGGGGGACAAATGAGTCGTAAAACCTTGCGTACCCGCATCAGCCTGGTGTTGCTGGCCATGAGCCTGGCCGGTTGTGCCAGTTACAGCGGCCTGAACACCGAAGGCGTCCGCCTTGAGGCTCAAAACCTCAAGGCCGGGCAATCTCTCAACGGCGTCACGCTGTCGCCCGCTTCCTGGCCGAAAAGCGATTGGTGGAAAAGCCTCGGCGATCCACAACTCGACGGTCTGATCCACGAAGCGTTGCGCGACAGCCCGGACATGCAGATCGCCAGCGCTCGGGTGCATCAGGCCAGTGCCGCTGCCTACGCCGCCAATGCGGCGCGCATGCCGACCCTGGACGCCAGCGCCAGTGTCAGCCGTTCGCGGCTGGCCCGTGACCAGGACCCGCAAGGGCAGGGCGGGGCGTACAGCACCCTGCGTTCGCTGGGCGTGGATTTCAATTACAACTTCGACCTCTGGGGCGGCCAGCGTGCGGCCTGGGAAGCGGCCCTGGGCGAGGCCCGCGCCGCCGAGATCGACCGGCAGGCCGCTCGCCTGACGCTCGCCGCTGACGTGGCCCGGGCCTACAGCGATCTGGGGCAGGCCCATATCATTTATGACCTGGCCTCCGAGGACCTCAAGCGCACCCGGCAAATGCTCGATCTGAGCAAGCGCCGCCTCAGCGCCGGGATCGACAGCGAATATCAGTTCCAGCAGACCGAAAGCCTGGAAGCCAGCGCCGATGCGAGCCGGATCGACGCAGAAAAACGCCTGCAAAGCGCAAAAATCGCCTTGGCGGTGCTGTTGGGCAAGGGGCCGGACCGCGGCAATGAAATTGCTCGCCCTCACGTGCTGCAAGCCAGCGCCGTCGCCCTGCCATCGAACCTGCCGGCCGAATTGCTGGGCCGTCGTCCGGATCTGGTCGCCGGTCGTTGGCGAGTCGAGGCGGCGGGCAAGGACATTGAAGCCGGCAAGACGAATTTCTACCCCAACCTCAACCTGAGCGCGGCGGCGGGGGTGCAGTCATTGTTGGGAGACGCGATGTTCGGTTCGGCCAGCCGCTTCTTCAACGTAGCGCCGACGGTGTCGCTGCCGATCTTCGACGGTGGGCGACTGCGGGCGGACCTGGATGCCCGGGATGCCGATTACGACATGGCGGTGGCGCAGTACAACAAGAGCCTGGTCAAGGCCCTTGGGGATGTCAGCGACACCATCAACCAGTTGCGCGACATCGCTCGGCAGATCGCCGCGCAGCAACACGCTACCGATATCGCGCAGAACTCTTACGACACCGTGGTCCAGCGCTATGGCTCCGGCATCGGAAATTACCTGGACGTGCTGAGCATCGAGCAGCAATTGCTCCAGGCGCAGCGCCAACTGGCGAACCTGAATGCCGAGCAGATCGACCTGTCGATCCAACTGATGCAGGCCCTGGGCGGTGGCTTCGAGGCCGACACCCTGGCTTCGGCCGCGCCGGCCTCCACCACGTCGCACAACTGATTCGAGGTACTTGTCATGGCTACTGCCGAAACTACCCAACCCTCTGAAACTGCCCAGGACAGCAGCAACCCGCGCAAGCGCAAGCTGATGCTGCTGGGACTGGCACTGATTGTCGTCCTGGGTGGCCTGGGCGTCTGGGCCTGGCACGAACTGTATGGCCGCTGGAGCGAGAGCACCGACGATGCCTATGTGAACGGCAACGTGGTGGAAATCACGCCGCAGGTCACCGGCACCGTGGTGAGCATCGGTGCCGACGACGGTGACCTGGTGCGTGAAGGCCAGGTGCTGGTGCAGTTCGACCCGAACGACGCCGAGGTCGGGCTGCAAAGTGCCCAGGCCAACCTGGCCCGTACCGTGCGCCAGGTGCGTGGCTTGTACAGCAACGTCGATGGCATGCGCGCCCAGGTCAAAGCCCAGGAGGCCGAAGTACAGAAGGCCCAGGAGAACTACAACCGACGCAAGAACCTGGCGGCCGGCGGGGCGATTTCCCGGGAGGAACTGTCCCACGCCCGTGACGATTTGACCTCGGCGCAGAATGCGTTGGCCAACGCCAGACAGCAACTCAAGACCTCCAGTGCCTTGGTGGATGACACCGTGGTGGCTTCCCATCCAGACGTGCAATCGGCCGCCGCGCAATTGCGTCAGGCCTACCTGACCAACGCCCGCAGCACCTTGATCGCGCCGGTCACCGGATACGTCGCCAAGCGCACGGTGCAGTTGGGCCAGCGGGTGCAGCCGGGCACGGCGCTGATGGCGGTGATTCCGCTGGATCAGTTATGGATTGACGCCAACTTCAAGGAAACCCAGCTGCGGGACATGCGCATCGGCCCCAGCCGGTGGACATCGAAACCGACCTCTATGGCAGCGACGTGAAGTACAGCGGCACCGTCGACAGCCTCGGTGCGGGCACCGGCAGCGCGTTTGCCTTGTTGCCAGCGCAGAACGCCACCGGCAACTGGATCAAGATCGTGCAGCGGGTGCCGGTGCGTATTCATATCAACGCCCAGGAACTGGCCAAGCATCCGCTGCGGGTCGGCCTGTCGACCCAGGTCGACGTCAACCTGCGCGACCAGAGTGGTCCGGTGCTGGCCCAGCAGCCACCGAAACAAGCCTCTTTCAGCACCCAGGTCTATGACCGGCAACTGGTCGACGCCGACGCGATGATCACCCGCCTGATCCACGAAAACAGTGCCGCTGCCAGCAAGACCGCGCAGCGCTGAGGTAGCCATGCCTGGCGACTTGGGTAATGACCTGAACCTGTGGGAGCGAGCCTGCTCGCGATAGCGGTGGATCAGCCAGGGTTTATGGCGACTGACAAACCGCCATCGCGAGCAGGCTCGCTCCCACAGTTTTGTCCCCCATTTCAACCGGGACTTTTGCGCGACTTTGTCATGTCCGTTTCGCTTCATAGGATTTCGCAATGAGCAATAACGCGTCCTTCACGCCGCCCAGCCTGTTGCTCAGCACCATCGGGCTGTCGTTGGCGACGTTCATGCAAGTGCTCGACACCACCATTGCCAACGTCGCTTTGCCGACCATTTCCGGCAACCTGGGTGTCAGTTCGGAGCAGGGCACTTGGGTCATCACCTCGTTCGCGGTGAGCAACGCCATCGCGCTGCCGCTGACCGGCTGGCTCAGCCGTCGGTTTGGTGAGGTGAAGCTGTTTTTGTGGGCGACCCTGCTGTTCGTGCTCGCCTCGTTTCTGTGCGGTATCTCGACTTCGATGCCGGAGCTGATTGGCTTTCGCGTCCTTCAGGGGCTGGTGGCCGGGCCGTTGTACCCGATGACCCAGACCTTGCTGATTGCCGTGTATCCGCCGGCCAGGCGCGGCATGGCCCTGGCGTTGTTGGCGATGGTCACGGTGGTGGCGCCGATCGCCGGGCCGATCCTCGGCGGCTGGATCACCGACAGCTACAGCTGGCCGTGGATCTTCTTTATCAACGTGCCCATCGGGATCTTCGCCGTGATGGTGGTGCGCCAGCAACTGAAGGCGCGGCCGGTGGTCACCAGCCACCAGCCAATGGATTACGTGGGTTTGATCACGCTGATCATCGGTGTCGGTGCGCTGCAGGTGATTCTCGACAAAGGCAACGACCTGGATTGGTTCGAGTCGAACTTCATCATTATCGGAGCGCTGATCTCGGTCATTGCCCTGGCGGTGTTTGTGATCTGGGAAATGACCGACCGCCATCCGGTGGTCAATCTGCGGCTGTTCGCCTACCGCAACTTTCGCATCGGCACCATTGTGCTGGTGGGGGGCTACGCCGGGTTCTTCGGCATCAACCTGATCCTGCCGCAGTGGTTGCAGACCCAGATGGGCTACACCGCCACCTGGGCCGGGCTGGCGGTGGCGCCCATTGGCATCCTGCCGGTATTGATGTCGCCCTTCGTTGGCAAATACGCCCACAAGTTCGACCTGCGCCTGCTGGCCGGGCTGGCGTTTCTGGCCATCGGCCTGAGCTGCTTCATGCGCGCCGGGTTCACCAACGAAGTGGATTTCCAGCACATCGCTTTGGTGCAGTTGTTCATGGGGATCGGCGTGGCGCTGTTCTTCATGCCGACCTTGAGCATCCTGATGTCGGACCTGCCGCCACAACAGATCGCTGATGGCGCGGGACTGGCGACGTTCCTGCGCACCCTGGGCGGCAGCTTTGCCGCATCGCTGACCACCTGGATCTGGATACGCCGGGCCGACCAGCACCATGCCTACCTGAGTGAAAGCATCAGCACCTATGAGCCGGCCACCCGCGAGGCGCTTAACCATCTCGGTGGCGCGAGCACACCGGCTTATGCCCAGCTCGACCAGATCCTCAACAGCCAGGCGTACATGCTCTCCACCGTGGATTACTTCACGCTGCTGGGTTGGGCGTTCATGGGGTTGATTGTGCTGGTGTGGCTGGCGAAGCCGCCGTTTGCGGCGAAGGCGGGGCCTGCGTCGGCGGGGCATTGATTCAGAAGTGAAATGCAATCCATTGTGGGAGCGAGCCTGTGGGAGCAAAGCTTGCTCGCGATGAACGATGACACGGTCTTGCAGTGGAACCGTGTCGCCTGCATCGCGAGCAAGCTTTGCTCCCACAAGGGATATCTGCGTTCTTCAGTTGCTTGGCAACGCCAACTGCGCATTGCCAAAACCAAACGGCGCCAAGGCAAACCCTTGCTCATCCACCTGCAACGCCCAGCCTTGCTTGTCCCAATCCCCCAGCACAATGCGCCGGGCGGCGTGTTCGCCCAGTTGCAGCTTATGGATAGCGGGGCGGTGGGTGTGGCCGTGGATCAAGGTCTTCACGCCGTATTCCTGCATGATCCGCGGGATCTCTTCGGGCGTGACGTCGACGATGTCATTGGCTTTCATTCGCGTCTGCGTGCGGCTTTCGCTGCGCAGTTTGCGCGCCAGTTTCTGGCGACTGGCCAATGGCAGGTGACGCAGGATGAACAGCGTGACCGGGTTGCGCAGCCAGCGCCGCAACTTCATGTAGCCTTCGTCGCGGGTGCAGAGGCTGTCGCCGTGCATCAGCAGCACCGGTTCGCCGTTGAACTGCACGACACTGGGGTCCTTGAGCAGGGTGCAGCCGGCCGCTTTGCAGAAGGCTTGCCCGAGCATGAAGTCACGATTGCCGTGCATCAGGAAAATGGCCGTGCCGCTGTCGCTCAATTCGCGCAGGGCCTGGCAGATGGAACGCTGGAACGGCGTCATGGCATCGTCGCCGATCCAGGCTTCAAAAAAGTCGCCCAGGATGTACAACGCTTGCGCCGAGCGGGCGCGTGTGGCGATCAAATCCAGAAACGCCCGGGTAATGTCCGGGCGCTCCTCTTCCAGATGCAAATCTGAAATCAGCAGTATCACTCAATGATCTCGGCTTTCTCGATGATCACGTCTTCTGCTGGCACGTCCTGGTGGCCGGCCTTGGACGTGGTGGAAACGCCTTTGATCTTGTCGACCACGTCGGTGCCTTCAACCACTTTGCCGAACACCGCGTAACCCCAGCCCTGGGTGGTCTTGCTGCTGTGGTTCAGGAAGCTGTTGTCGGCCACGTTGATGAAGAACTGCGCGGAAGCCGAATGCGGTTCCATGGTGCGGGCCATGGCGACGCTGTACTTCTCGTTCGCCAGACCATTGTCGGCTTCGTTCTGGATGCTTGGGCGCTTGTCTTTCTTTTCTTTCATGCCTGGCTCGAAACCGCCGCCCTGGATCATGAAGTTACCGATGACACGGTGGAAAACGGTGTTTTCGTAGTGGCCGGCCTTGACGTATTCAACGAAGTTGGCAACGGTGATCGGTGCCTTCTCGGCGTTCAGTTCCAGGACGATGTCGCCGTGGTTGGTGGTCAGTTTGACTTGAGTCATGATCGCTACTCTTTCAAGGAATTCGTGGGTTTCGGGGCTTTGCTGCCCGCAACCGGTCTGGCTGTAATCGGCCAGGCTGGGCAGTTTAGCGCGCCGAGCGGGTTTTTCGAGGCTGTTTTTCATCGGGTCGTCGATTAAATTCAATCGTTTACCGACCTGGCCTGTCAGGTGCTTGACAGCATCGGCTATGATACGGGCTTTGATTTATCAGGCCGCACCCGGCCGCGCACTTGTACGTTCAAGGATCCTATGAGCAAGCCCACTGTCGACCCTACCTCGAATTCCAAGACCGGCCCGGCCGTGCCGGTCAATTTCCTGCGCCCGATCATCCAGGCGGACCTGGATTCGGGTAAGCACACGCAGATCGTCACCCGTTTTCCGCCGGAGCCCAATGGCTACCTGCACATCGGTCACGCCAAGTCGATTTGCGTGAACTTCGGTCTGGCCCAGGAGTTTGGCGGCGTCACGCACTTGCGTTTCGACGACACCAACCCGGCCAAGGAAGACCAGGAGTACATCGACGCGATCGAAAGCGACGTTAAATGGCTGGGCTTTGAATGGGCCGGTGAGGTGCGCTATGCCTCGCAGTATTTCGACCAGTTGCACGACTGGGCGGTGGAGCTGATCAAGGCTGGCAAGGCCTACGTGTGCGACCTGACCCCCGAGCAGGCCAAGGAATACCGTGGCAGCCTGACCGAGCCGGGCAAGAACAGCCCGTTCCGTGATCGCAGCGTCGAGGAGAACCTGGACCTGTTCGCCCGCATGCGCGGCGGCGAGTTCCCGGACGGCGCACGGGTGCTGCGTGCCAAGATCGACATGGCCTCGCCGAACATGAACCTGCGCGACCCGATCATGTACCGCATCCGTCACGCCCATCACCACCAGACCGGCGACAAATGGTGCATCTACCCCAACTATGACTTCACCCACGGTCAGTCGGACGCCATCGAAGGCATCACCCACTCGATCTGCACCCTGGAATTCGAAAGCCATCGTCCTTTGTACGAGTGGTTCCTGGAGCACCTGCCGGTGCCGGCTCAGCCGCGCCAGTACGAATTCAGCCGCCTGAACCTGAACTACACCATCACCAGCAAGCGCAAGCTCAAGCAACTGGTGGACGAAAAGCACGTCAACGGCTGGGATGACCCGCGCATGTCGACGCTGTCGGGCTTCCGTCGTCGTGGCTACACGCCAAAATCGATCCGCAACTTCTGCGAGATGGTCGGCACCAACCGTTCCGACGGCGTGGTGGACTTCGGCATGCTGGAATTCAGTATCCGCGACGACCTGGACCACAGCGCCCCACGCGCCATGTGCGTGCTGCGTCCGTTGAAAGTGGTGATCACCAACTACCCGCAAGACAAAGTCGAGAACCTCGAACTGCCTTGCCACCCGAAAGAAGACATGGGCGTGCGCGTCCTGCCGTTCGCGCGGGAAATCTACATCGACCGTGAAGACTTCATGGAAGAGCCGCCAAAAGGCTACAAGCGCCTGGAGCCTGCCGGTGAAGTGCGCCTGCGCGGCAGCTACGTGATCCGCGCCGATGAAGCGATCAAGGACGCCGACGGCAACATCGTCGAACTGCATTGCTCGTACGATCCCGAGACCCTGGGCAAGAACCCGGAGGGTCGCAAGGTCAAGGGCGTGATCCACTGGGTGCCGGCCGCTGCCAGCGTCGAGTGCGAAGTGCGCTTGTACGATCGCCTGTTCCGTTCGCCGAACCCTGAAAAGGCCGAGGACAGCGCCAGCTTCCTGGACAACATCAACCCTGACTCCCTGCAAGTACTCACTGGTTGTCGTGCCGAGCCTTCGTTGGGCAACGCACAGCCGGAAGACCGTTTCCAGTTCGAGCGCGAAGGTTACTTCTGCGCGGATATCAAGGACTCGAAACCCGGTGCTCCGGTATTCAACCGTACCGTGACCTTGCGCGATTCCTGGGGTCAGTGATCAAGTCTTAAGGGAAACCCTGTGCTTACGATCTACAACACGCTCACCAAGAGCAAAGAAGTCTTCAAGCCGCTGGACGGTAACAAGGTCCGCATGTACGTCTGCGGGATGACCGTGTACGACTACTGCCACATCGGCCATGGTCGCAGCATGGTCGCTTTCGACCTGGTGACCCGCTGGTTGCGTTTCAGTGGTTATGACCTGACCTACGTGCGCAACATTACCGACATCGAAGACAAGATCATCAACCGTGCCCGGGAAAACGGCGAGCCTTACGATGCGCTGACCGAGCGCATGATCAAGGCCATGCACGAGGACGAGGCGCGCCTCAATATCCTCAAGCCCGACCTGGAACCCCGTGCCACGGACCACATCCCAGGCATGCTGGCGATGATCCAGACCTTGATCGACAAGGGTTATGCCTACGCACCGGGCAATGGCGACGTGTATTACCGCGTCGCCAAGTTCATGGGCTACGGCAAGCTGTCGCGCAAGAAAATCGAAGACCTGCGCATCGGCGCGCGCATCGAAGTCGACGAGTCGAAACAGGACCCGCTGGACTTCGTGCTGTGGAAAGCCGCCAAGCCGGGTGAGCCGAGCTGGGAGTCGCCGTGGGGCGCCGGGCGTCCGGGCTGGCACATCGAATGCTCGGTGATGTCGACCTGCTGCCTGGGCGAGACCTTCGACATTCATGGCGGCGGCAGCGACCTGGAATTCCCGCACCACGAAAACGAAATCGCCCAGAGCGAAGCGGCCACCGGCAAGACCTACGCCAATGCGTGGATGCATTGCGGCATGATCCGGATCAACGGCGAGAAGATGTCCAAGTCCTTGAACAACTTCTTCACCATCCGCGACGTGCTCGACAAGTACCACCCGGAAGTCGTGCGTTACCTGCTGGTGTCCAGTCACTATCGCAGCGCCATCAACTACTCGGAAGACAACCTCAAGGACGCCAAGGGCGCCCTGGAGCGGTTCTACCATGCGTTGAAGGGCCTGCCGAAGGTCCCTGCCGCCGGTGGAGAAGCCTTTGTCGCGCGTTTCACTGAAGTGATGAACGACGACTTCGGCACGCCGGAAGCCTGCGCGGTGCTGTTCGAGATGGTGCGCGAGATCAATCGTCTGCGGGAGAGTGATCTCAACGCGGCGGCGGGCCTGGCGGCGCGTCTGAAAGAACTGGCCGGCGTACTGGGTGTGTTGCAGCTCGAGGCGGATGATTTCCTTCAGGCCGGTGCCGAAGGTCGCGTGGACGCCGCCGAGGTCGAAGCGTTGATCCAGGCGCGCCTGACTGCGCGGGCCAACAAGGACTGGGCAGAATCCGACCGCATCCGCGACCAGCTCACCGCCATGGGCGTGGTGCTGGAAGACGGCAAGGGCGGGACGACCTGGCGTTTGGCTGACTGAGTCCTTACGCAATACCCCTGTGGGAGCGAGCCTGCTCGCGATGACGGAGTGTCAGACAACATTGTTGTCGGCTGATACACCGCCATCGCGAGCAGGCTCGCTCCCACAGTTTTTTGTATGCCTATCCTGGCAATCATTGTTTTATGAGCTAGTACTGTCAGGTCGATTCGACATCCTCTGACAGGAATCTTCCATGTTGGCTCATTGGTCTCTTGCGGCAATTCATCTTCTGGCTTTCGCCCTGGCATTCTGGGCGGTACTTACCCGGGGCACGGCGTTGCGACGCCTGGCGGGCGGGACGGACGCGGTTCGAAATGTCTTGATGGCGGACAACCTGTGGGGGCTATCGGCGGTGGTCCTGCTGGTGACCGGCGGGATGCGTGCTTTTGGTGGGTTTGAAAAAGGCACGGACTATTACCTGCACCAACCGCTGTTTCACCTGAAGATGACGTTGTTCGTGCTGATCCTGTTGCTTGAAATCGCGCCGATGATCGCGCTGATCAAATGGCGGATGGCGCTGGGCAAAGGGCGTGCGATCGATCCTTCGAAAGCTGGCCGGTTTGCGCGGATCAGTCACATTGAAGCTTTGTTGCTGGTGCTGATGGTGGTCGCTGCCACAGGAATGGCTCGCGGCGTGGGGCTGGGTTGAGCCGCCACGAATACCTGCTTCATCGCCATTAAAACGAAACGTCTGACAGCCATGCTATGAGCCATGTCATTAGTATCGGTTTGACGGGATGAACGAAAAAATCAAAGGCGAGATGGAGCGGGGATGATGAGGGACAGTCGGCATGAATCTTTAGCCAGCCTTGCGACGATGCAGAAGGGCTGGCTACGGACTGCTACAGGGCTCAGGGCGTTTGCGGCTTGTCAGGGGCGGTAAGGCCCGCCTGAATGCGCTGATAAATCTCTTCGCGATGCACCGCAACGTTTTTCGGAGCGTTGATGCCGATACGGACTTGTTGGCCGCTAACGCCCAGAATGGTGATCGTGATGTCGTCACCAATGTTTATGCTTTCACCGACTTTGCGGGTGAGTATCAGCATGGTGTTCTCCTTGATTGCTTTATAGGGCACCTGATTCAGGCAGTGCAGATGTCGGTACTGCTTATAGATTAGTGCCAAGTGTCACAATGTGGGTGCCTCTTTCTGACGCGCAGACGCAGCATTAATTCCCAGGGTGCGACTATACAGAGACGCCGTGCAGGTTTCTCGTGTTTTGAGCGCTGTTTACGGCGTTATTGACGGGCTTGAGTGTTAAAATCCCCACTCCATGTCTTCCGGGGTAAAACGTTGTGCGCAAATTGGCTTGGGTAATCGCGGTATTGGCGCTGGCAGGATGCGGTGAAGGGCGTGACGTCGACACACCGAAGCCAAAGGTGGCGGCAACCACTGCACCGAGCGCCGCCGCTGCGCCGCAATGGGGCGTCGAGGTCCGGGGCGAAATCCCGCAAGCGGTCAGCGACCTGACCGCCTGGCTCATCGAGCACAGTTTTGTATCGAGTGTGGTGAAAGACAATGGCAAGGACCGGGTCCTGGTCGGGCCTTTCAATTCAAAGGCTGAAGCCGAGGCGAAGCAGGAGCAATTGAACGCCGCCCTGGTTCGAGCGAAAAAGCGCAACATCGAGTCGCTGGTGGTGGATTACCCGAGCGCTCAATAAACCCCGCAGAGCAGAACAGTCAGGTAAGCCACAACACCTGTGGGAGCGAGCCTGCTCGCGATAGCAGTGGCTCAGCCAACGTTGACGTTGACGGGCATGCCCCTATCGCGAGCAAGCAAGCTCCCACAGTTGATTGGCGCTGTTCACCCATGCGAGATCAGCCGCAGGCCTTCAAATTCACCGGGCCCACGAACTCGTTGCCACGCCCCATCACGCACGCCACGCTCTGGTTGCGCTGGCGCTCCCAGCTCTGTACCGGGTAGGTCTTGTCCCAGGCTTCGTACAGGCGCCGGTCCTGTTTCGAAAGGCGCAGGCCGTATTGTTTGCTCATGTAGAAATACGTCCGGGCGATCATTCCGCGGATGGAAGGGCGGGGCATGACTTTCTTGGCCTTGAAATCCACCTGGGTCAGGCATGAGCCGTACTGGCCCGTCTGCGCCGGCAGCCAGCCAAAGCTGAAGTTGCTGCGGTCGCCGTTCACTTCCCCGATGCTGGGCACCAGGTTATGAAGATCGGCCTCGGCCCGTTGATAGACCGGGTCGTGGCGGGTGCAATTCTTCCGCCCGCCTTGTTGCCAGCATTGACGCTGATGACCGATCTGCCACGCCGGGACGATATGCTCCCACTCGATACGCGCGGCGCGATTGGCGTTTTTGCGCGGCACATAACCGCAGGCTGCCAGGTTCACGCGATTGCCTGAGTATTTGCAGCCACAGTAGAACTCGGTGGATTGGGGGGCATAGAGTTTCCAGGCGACTTTCTTGGCCTCGCTGAACGTGCGGGGCGCATCGGCCTGCGCGCCCATGGCGACAATCGCAAGCAATAAAGCAAAACAACGAACACTCATCAGGCTCAATCTTCCTTCGGCACAACCCAGAACACCTGCACACCGCCATCGTCGCGATAGGCGAGGGTCACATTGTCGTTCTCGTCGATTTCTTCCAGCAGGCGCTCCCACTCATCCACCGGCTCCTCGGGAAGCCGGAAGAGCAGGGCCGCCTTGGCTTTTTGTGCGGTGGGGGAGTTGATGATTTTCGAGACCCGCAGGCCGAGGCGAGTATAGGAATCTAAGGGGGTAGTTGCAGCGGACGGCGTTGCCACAGGATTATCCTTATTGAGCTGTACGTGCGTACAGTATTTAACCGTAGGCATTTACGCAACTGCTTAAAATTCAAGAAAATCCTCTGACAACGCTTTTTCCGTTTTGGTGTAGGAAAAATTAAGCTAAAGAAGCCGCTCAAGCAGTCGATGGCCTTCGTAGGAATCTTATCCATGGAGTTTTGTTATGTCGTTTTCCGTCGGCTTTCCAAATGCAGCTGCCGTCACCATCGGCGGCCAGTCCGCGGCCACGCTCAAGGCCTTGAGCCAAGCGAGCGCTGAGGCAGCCGATGAGACCCTTGGTCAAACGCAGGCGCCAGGCCAGGTTCGTACGAGCATGAGCCCTGCGTCCGAAGGCAAGACCGAAAAGAGCGGGAGCACCCAGAGCATTGCCGTGCAGGTGTTGCTCAAACGCATGCAAGAGCTGCAACAGCAGCTCAGAGAACAGCAACAGCAGTTGTCTGCTGCGCAGAAGCAGGTCTATCCGACACCCGAAGCCAAAACCACTGCGGTCATGGCGATACAAGGCCAGATTGCCGACACCAGCGGTGCATTGCTGGAAGTCACTGGCCATCTGATCACAGAGCTGGCCAAGGGCTCCGGTTCGGGTGCGCTGGTCAACACGACCGTCTGATCCCCAGCCTTGCGGTGAAATCCGCACGTTGACAAAACCCGGAAGCTTTACCATAGTTCCCTTCACGCAAACGTTTGCGCAGCCTTCGTTGATGCTTGGCGACGGCCTGTGGAACGACTTCCCGTGCAACGATTTTGCTCAAAATAATCATAAAATCGGAGTGAACCCATGAAGTTGCCATTCGCTGGACGCCTTCTCGCCGTCGCCATGCTCGCGGCCGCATCCGCTGCGCTGCCTTTCTCTTCGGCATTTGCCCAGACCCCGGAAAAACCCAAGGTTGCCCTGGTCATGAAATCCCTGGCCAACGAGTTCTTCCTGACCATGGAAGATGGCGCCAAGGCCTATCAGAAGGAACACTCCGCCGATTTCGACCTGATCTCCAATGGGATCAAGGATGAAACCGACACCGCCAACCAGATCCGCATTGTCGAGCAGATGATCGTGTCCAAGGTCGATGCCCTCATCATCGCACCAGCCGACTCCAAGGCCATGGTGCCGGTGATCAAGAAAGCCGTCGACGCCGGCATCACCGTGATCAACATCGATAACCAGCTCGATCCGGACGTGGTCAAAAGCAAAAACATCACTGTGCCGTTCGTAGGCCCGGACAACCGCAAGGGCGCGCGCCTGGTGGGTGAGTACCTGGCCAAGCAGCTCAAGGCTGGTGATGAGGTCGGTATCATTGAAGGCGTGTCCACCACCACCAATGCCCAGGCACGCACCGCCGGCTTCAAGGATGCAATGGAAGCGGCGCAGATCAAGGTCGTTTCCCTGCAATCGGGCGACTGGGAAATCAACAAGGGCAATCAGGTTGCCGCCTCGATGCTCAGCGAATACCCGAACATCAAGGCACTGCTGGCCGGTAACGACAGCATGGCGGTCGGCGCGGTATCGGCCATTCGCGCTGCCGGCAAGGCGGGCAAGGTAAAAGTGGTCGGTTATGACAACATCAACGCCATCAAGCCCATGCTCAAGGACGGTCGCGTCCTGGCGACTGCCGATCAGTTCGCCGCCAAACAGGCTGTTTTCGGCATCGAGACGGCCCTGAAGATCCTCAAGGGCGAAGCCGTCGACAGCGGCACTAACGGCGTTATCGAAACTCCGGTCGAGCTGGTGACCCAGTAGTTATCCTGGCGACACAACGACGCTCGCCCTTGCTGGCGAGCGTATTGGAGAGTTTTTTATGTCCGTTCGCGACCCGAACGCTGTCCTTTCGGTCAGCGGCATCGGCAAGACCTATGCCCAACCGGTACTGAGCGACATCGACCTGACGTTGATGCGCGGCGAAGTGCTGGCGCTGACCGGCGAAAATGGCGCCGGCAAGAGCACCCTGTCCAAGATCATCGGCGGGCTGGTGACGCCGACCACCGGGCAGATGCAATTCCAGGGACAGGATTATCGTCCCGGCAGTCGTACCCAGGCTGAAGAGCTGGGCGTGCGCATGGTCATGCAGGAGCTCAACCTGCTGCCGACGCTTTCCGTGGCCGAAAACCTGTTCCTCCACAACCTGCCCAGTCGTGGCGGCTGGATCAGTCGCAAGCAACTGCGCAAAGCGGCGGTCGAGGCCATGGCCCAGGTGGGGCTCGATGCAATCGACCCTGACACACTGGTCAGTGAGTTGGGCATCGGTCACCAACAGATGGTCGAAATCGCCCGCAACCTGATCGGCGATTGCCATGTGCTGATTCTCGACGAGCCGACTGCGATGCTGACCGCTCGTGAGGTGGAGATGCTCTTCGAGCAGATCACTCGTCTGCAGGCGCGGGGCGTGTCGATCATTTATATTTCCCATCGCCTCGAAGAACTGGCTCGGGTGGCTCAGCGCATTGCGGTACTGCGCGACGGCAACCTAGTCTGCGTCGAGCCGATGGCCAACTACAACAGCGAGCAGTTGGTGACGCTGATGGTCGGGCGGGAGCTGGGCGAGCACATCGACCTGGGCCCGCGCCAGATCGGCGCGCCGGCGTTGACCGTCAACGGCTTGAGCCGTTCGGACAAGGTCCGCGATGTGTCCTTCGAGGTGCGCAGCGGCGAGATATTCGGTATTTCCGGGTTGATCGGGGCAGGGCGCACCGAGCTGCTGCGGTTGATCTTCGGCGCCGATGCGGCCGACAGCGGCACGGTGGCGCTGGGTTCGCCGGCCAATGTCGTCAGCATTCGCTCGCCGTCCGATGCGGTGGCCCACGGCATCGCGCTGATCACCGAGGACCGCAAGGGCGAAGGCCTGCTACTGACTCAATCCATCGCCGCCAACATTGCCTTGGGCAACATGCCGGAAATCTCCAGCGCCGGCTTCGTCAATGGCAGCGAAGAGTTCGCGTTGGCGCAGCGACAGATCGACGCCATGCGAATCCGCAGCTCCAGTCCGACACAGTTGGTGTCCGAACTGTCGGGCGGCAATCAACAGAAGGTGGTGATCGGTCGCTGGCTGGAACGCGATTGCTCGGTATTGCTGTTCGACGAGCCGACCCGAGGCATCGACGTCGGCGCCAAATTCGACATCTATGCGCTGCTCGGTGAGCTGACGCGCCAGGGCAAGGCGTTGGTTGTGGTGTCCAGCGACCTGCGGGAATTGATGCTGATCTGTGACCGGATCGGCGTGCTGTCCGCCGGCCGTCTGATTGACACCTTCGAGCGCGACAGCTGGACCCAGGATGACTTGCTTGCCGCCGCATTCGCCGGCTATCAGAAACGTGATGCGTTGCTCAACGAAGCAGCGCCTAGGGACTTCTCATGAAAACCGTATCGGCCGTCGGCAAACCGAGTGGCAACTTCTATGGCCTGGGCACCTACCTGGGACTGGCCGGGGCCTTGTTGGCGATGATCGCGTTGTTCTCGGTCCTGAGCAGCCATTTTCTTTCGTATGACACCTTCAGCACCCTGGCCAACCAGATTCCAGACCTCATGGTGCTGGCGGTCGGCATGACCTTCATCCTGATCATCGGCGGTATCGATCTGTCGGTCGGGTCGGTGCTGGCCCTGGCCGCATCGACGGTGAGCGTGGCGGTGCTGGGCTGGGGCTGGAGCGTCGGGCCGGCGGCGTTGCTGGGCATGGCTGTGGCGGCCCTGGCCGGCACCGTTACCGGTTCGATTACCGTGGCGTGGCGGATCCCGTCGTTCATCGTTTCCCTCGGCGTGCTGGAAATGGCCCGAGGCCTGGCGTACCAGATGACCGGGTCGCGGACGGCCTACATCGGGGATTCCTTCGCCTGGCTATCCAATCCGATCGCCTTCGGTATTTCACCGTCCTTCATCATTGCCTTGCTGGTGATCTTCATCGCCCAGGCTGTGCTGACCCGCACCGTGTTTGGCCGTTATCTGATCGGTATCGGCACCAATGAAGAAGCCGTGCGACTGGCGGGTATCAATCCAAAACCATACAAGATCCTGGTGTTCAGCCTGATGGGGTTGCTGGCCGGCCTGGCCGCGCTGTTCCAGATTTCCCGTCTGGAAGCGGCCGACCCGAACGCCGGTTCGGGGCTCGAGCTGCAGGTCATCGCTGCTGTGGTCATCGGCGGCACGAGCCTGATGGGCGGGCGCGGTTCGGTCATCAGCACCTTCTTTGGCGTGCTGATCATCTCCGTGCTGGCCGCGGGCCTGGCGCAGATTGGCGCCACCGAACCGACCAAGCGCATCATTACCGGCGCGGTGATTGTGGTTGCGGTGGTGCTCGATACTTACCGCAGTCAGCGCGCCAGTCGGCGGGCCTGAACCATGGCGACGATCAAGGATGTGGCGGCGCTCGCGGGAATTTCCTACACGACCGTCTCCCACGTAGTGAACAAGACGCGACCGGTCAGCGAAGAGGTGCGGCGCAAGGTCGAGGCCGCCATCGAGCAGCTCGACTACGTGCCCAGCGCGGTGGCCCGCTCGCTCAAGGCCAAGACCACTGCAACCATTGGCTTGCTGGTGCCCAACAGCCTCAACCCCTACTTTGCCGAACTGGCCCGGGGGATCGAGGATTACTGTGAGCGCAACGGCTACTGCGTGATCCTGTGCAACTCCGACGACAACCCGGACAAGCAGCGCAGTTATCTGCGGGTGCTGCTGGAAAAACGCATCGACGGTCTGATCGTCGCTTCCGCCGGCGGCGATGCCGGTCTCGCCCAGGGGCTGACCAGCGTGCGTACGCCCATGGTCATCGTCGACCGTGGGCTCGACGGTGTCGACGCGGACCTGGTGCGCATCGATCATGAGCACGGCGCCTACCTCGCCACCCAGCACCTGCTGGAGCTTGGCCACCGTGATATCGCCTTTATCGGTGGCCCGGCGGACACCAGCGTGGCGCAGATGCGTCTGGCCGGTTACTGCCGCGCCCTGAAAGAAGCCGGGGTCGAGCTGCCCGTCGAACGCATGCTCGAAAGCGATTTCACCAGCACCGGTGGTTATCAGGCGGCGGCCAGGCTGCTCGAACAACGGCCGCCCAGTGCGATTTTTGCGGCCAACGACATGATCGGAATCGGTGTGCTGCGTGCCGCCGCCGAGCGCAACGTGCGCGTGCCCAGTGAACTGTCGGTCATTGGTTTCGATGACATTCAGATGAGCCGTTATGTCTATCCGGCGCTGACTACGGTGGGGCAGTCGATCCTGCAGCTCGGTGAGATGGCCGCTGAAGTGCTGTTGCGGCGGATCGCAACGCCGGGGCTGGCCACCGTTCAGCGCATCGTGACACCCAGCATTGTCTTGCGAGAGTCGACTGCACCGCTGTCAGGTACATTCGCCCAATACCGCTGAACCGAATTGATGAGTGAAGACGTATGCCAGCAAAAGTAGTGGTAGTAGGCAGCCTGAACATGGACCTGGTGACCCGTGCACCGCGTCTGCCCAGGGGCGGTGAAACGCTGATTGGTGAATCGTTCTGCACCATCCCGGGCGGGAAGGGCGCCAATCAGGCTGTGGCCGCGGCGCGCCTGGGAGCGAAGGTGTCCATGGTCGGTTGCGTGGGCAGTGATGCCTACGGCCAGGAACTGCGCGGGGCGCTGCTGGCCGAAGGCATCGATTGCCAGCCGGTCAGTGTCGTGGCCGGCTCCAGTGGAGTTGCGCTGATCGTTGTCGACGACAACAGCCAGAATGCGATCGTGATCGTCGCCGGGGCCAACGGCGTGCTTACCCCTGATGTCCTGGACCAGTTCGATGAGGTGCTGCGCAGCGCCGACGTCATTATCTGCCAGCTCGAGGTGCCGGACGCGACCGTCGGGCATGCACTCAAGCGCGGTCGGGAACTGGGCAAGACCGTCATCCTGAACCCCGCGCCGGCCTCCCGGCCCTTGCCGGCCGACTGGTACGCCTGTATCGACTATCTGATTCCCAATGAGAGCGAAGCCGCCGTGCTGAGCGGGCTGGCGGTGGACTCTCTGGAAACCGCCGAAGCGGCCGCGACGCAATTGCTCGCCGCCGGTGCCGGCAAGGTGATCGTGACCCTGGGCGCCCAGGGTCTGATGTTCGCCAACGGCGCGAGTTTCCAGCACTTCCCGGCGCCGTTGGTCAAGGCGGTGGACACCACGGCGGCCGGAGACACCTTTGTCGGCGGCTTCGCGGCAGCCTTGGCTGACGGCAAAAGCGAGGTCGAGGCGATTCGTTTTGGTCAGGTCGCCGCCGCGTTGTCGGTCACCCGTGCGGGGGCGCAGCCCTCCATTCCCACCTTGCTGGAAGTACAGGCTTTCAAATCATGAAAAAGACGCCGTTGTTGAATATCGCGCTGTCGCGACTGATCGCTTCCCTTGGCCACGGCGACAAGGTGGTCATCGGTGATGCGGGTTTGCCGGTGCCCCCACAGGTCGAGTTGATCGACCTGGCCCTGACCCACGGCATCCCTGATTTTGTCAGCACCCTGAAAGTGCTGCTCAGCGAAATGCAGGTGGAAAGCCACGTACTCGCTGAAGAGATTTTCGATAAACAACCTGCGGCCCTGGCGACACTGGAGGCACTGCATGCCGATGGCGCGCTGGGGGCGCGGGAGCTGGTCAGCCATGAACAATTCAAGGCGGTCAGCAAGCAAGCTCGGGCGATTATTCGCACGGGAGAATGCTCCCCGTATTGCAACATCGTGTTGATTGCCGGAGTAACGTTCTAACCTTCTCAACCCTGCACAAGGAATGCGCCATGCACCGCTATGCTCAGAAAATGCGTCAACTGTTCCGGAGTCTGCTGCTTTTGTCACTGATCACTGCTACGAGCGCCCAGGCGGCGGAAAAAATCGACCTGATCATCGACACTGATCCGGGGGCCGACGATGTGGTTGCCCTGTTGTTTGCCCTGGCTTCCCCCGAAGAACTGAATATCCGCGCGTTGACCACCGTCGCTGGCAACGTGCGTCTGGACAAGACATCGCGCAACGCTCGCCTGGCCCGGGAATGGGCGGGGCGCGAAGACGTGCCGGTGTATGCCGGTGCGCCGAAGCCGATGATGCGCACGCCTATCTACGCGGAAAACATCCATGGCAAGGAAGGCCTGTCGGGTGTCGAGGTGTATGAGCCGAAGAAGGGGCTGGCCAAGGGCAACGCCGTCAACTACCTGATCGATACCCTCAAGGCTGCCAAGCCCCATAGCATCACCATTGCCATGCTTGGCCCGCAGACCAACCTGGCCCTGGCATTGATACAGGAGCCCGAAATTGTCCAGGGCATCAAGGAAGTGGTGATCATGGGCGGTGCGCACTTCAATGGCGGCAACATCACTCCGGTGGCCGAGTTCAACCTGTACGCTGATCCACAGGCCGCAGAAGTGGTGCTCAAGAGCGGTGTGAAGCTCACTTACCTGCCGCTGGATGTGACCCACAAGATCCTCACCAGCGAAGCACGCCTGAAGCAGATCGCTGCCGTGGACAACAAGGCCAGCAAGATCGTCGGCGACATTCTCAACGAATACGTCAAAGGTGATATGGAGCATTACGGCATGACGGGCGGGCCGGTGCACGATGCCACGGTGGTTGCCTACCTGCTCAAGCCAGAGTTGTTTACCGGGCGTTCAGTCAACGTCGTGGTGGACAGCCGTGAAGGGCCGACTTTCGGACAGACCATCGTTGACTGGTACGACGGCCTGAAGGCACCCAAAAATGCCTACTGGGTGCAGGATGGCGATGCTCAGGGCTTTTTTGACCTGCTGACCGAGCGCTTGGCGCGTCTGAAGTAATCGGTCTTGCCGAACACTCGCAGGTCAAGGCCTGCGGGTGTGTTTCAATCCACTGCTTCAATGCTGCTGGGGTATCGTTCGAACGCTTGCTGGATAAAGTTCAGGGCCGCCTTCGTTCCCAGCTCCTTGACCAACAGTTCTATACCGATGATTGCCAGTTCTTCGGGGCTGCCAGGGCTGTAGGAGCTGTGGCCCTCCGACCATTTGGCATTGATGGTGGCTTCGATGCTGACGGTGCTCATGGTCGGGCTCGCGAGTTGGGAGGTCTGTAGGGTGAGTTAACCATTTTTGCCTGGGGTTTTGCACTGCGACTTAGGCATCAGGGAAGGGCTGTGCGACACTTGCTTTTTGACTTTCTGAAGAGGCCCCCGCCGTGCAGATCGATTTGAACGCTCCTGACGGGTTGACCCTCGACGCGGTTCGTCAGTTGCTGGCTTCGGCCAGTGATGACGAGCACACCCAACTGCGCGTGACCAAGGCGGGTATCGCCTATTTGTCTTCGGGCGTGGTGGGCGGTGTGGACATCGACGGGCTATCGTTTCGGCTGGAAACGTGGGCAAAAGGTTCAGGCTACGTCGGGCTGGTCGCCGCCAGTGACGAGGTCTGGGTCATGCAGATCTACAATGCGTTGAAGGACAACTGGCCCAATCCGCCCTTTGACTACATCGACGTTTACTGAACACCATTCATATTCAGTCACGATTCACCCCTGAAGCGGGATGTCGGCTCAGGCAAACTGCCTGTTTTCCTGATGAGGGCACCATGATAGCCCTTGGGTTGAAACCAAGCTTCGTTTGGGCTGTCGCACGCTCTCTGTTTAATCATCAACAAAAGGAGGCTTCATGCCTTGGAAGCTCGCGTCATTGGGTACTTTGCTGGCCGTCGCGCTCTTGAGCGGTTGCAGCAGCACCTCTGAATCGACCCCTGATCCGGTAGCAACAGAAACAGGCTACAGCCGCTGCGAAGCAACAGCTGCCGAGTTCGCCATCGGCAAGAAGGCCTCGCCGCAACTGCTGGAACAAGCCCGCACCCGCGCCGGTGCGCAATATGCGCGGATCCTCAAGCCCAACGATATGGTGACGCTTGAGTACCGCTCGGATCGCCTGAATCTCAACACTGACGCCAATCTGATCATCAACCGGGTGAACTGCGGCTGATTGATTTTTCAATCGCCCATAAAAAACCCCGTCACATGGACGGGGTTTTTTGTGCTCGCCGAGTAATTACTCTGGGCGAACCTGTGCAGCTTGCATACCCTTTTGGCCTTTCTCAGCCACGAAGGAAACGGTCTGGCCTTCTTTCAGGCTTTTGAAACCGTCGCTTTCGATAGCTTTGAAGTGTACGAACAGGTCGTCACCGCCACCTGTAGGAGTGATGAAGCCGAAGCCTTTTTCATCGTTGAACCATTTAACGGTGCCGGTTTGGCGATTAGACATGGTGTATCTCCAAGAAACATATATTTTCAGTGTACTGTGCTGCTCAGGCCAACTGGGCACACCGGGGTATCATAGTCGAAATGTTCGATTTGGGAGCCCCCCGCACGCGCTGTTTGCCAATCAGTCGTGTTTTCTTTACTGCCTGATCCGGCTGAAAGGCCCGGTTTTAAAGGCTTTCAGCCGAACGTAAAGACGATAAAAAAAGCTGTAAAACCTGAATAAATCGGTCAAAAAGGCCCGAAATCAGCGTTTTTTATCGATGCACGGCTCTGTGCAAAGATCTGTTTTCTTACTTTTTGGCCTTGTTATCGGCCTTGCATTTTGCAATCTGCCCCAGTGCTTTTTGCTGCAGCTGCGGGGTCGCCTTATTGTCCATCAAGGCTTGAATGTCGGCTGCCGGGTAGGACTTGATCGCATCGGCGCCACAGGCGCAATGGGATTTGGCCGCTGCCGCGCCGATCTGTGGCGTGGCCGCCTCGGTGCATTGGGCCATGTATTTTTCACGCTCCCCCTTGGGCCATTCGGCGTGGGCGGTCAGCGGGAGCAGCAGGGCGAGGGGGGCGACTACTGCAAATAATGTGTTCAGACGCATGCGAAGATGCTCCTTTCGGGTCGATGTCTTGTTATCTGAGGCGTAGCGGGCGGTACAGTTCAGCACTCTGGCATAAAAACCGTGGATTTACGTCCGCTTCAATCCGGGCGCGGCGATGACCGTTCATCTGTGCTAGCATGCCGGGCTCGGGTATTTTCAGGCTCCGGAGGACAACAGGTCCCGGCTGCGGCAAATGTTCGATTAACCCTGATTTGAATCCCAGTCACTCTGGTTCGGTTTTCCCGGTTGGCCGCAAGGCTCCTGCCGCTGTAAGGCAGGCGTTCGTCATTGAATGGCCTGGACTGGATCTTGTACTGGCTCATCCCAACCCACGTGACCTTTGGTAGGGGTCACCACTAGGAGAGGAGGCGCCATGCCAACTATTACTCTTCCCGACGGCAGTCAACGTTCATTCGATCACCCGGTTTCCGTAGCCGAGGTCGCAGCATCCATCGGCGCGGGCCTGGCCAAGGCCACCCTGGCTGGCAAGGTCAACGGCAAACTGGTCGATGCCAGCGATGTCATCGACAGCGACGCCACGCTGCAAATCATCACGCCAAAGGATGAAGAGGGGCTGGAGATCATTCGCCACTCTTGCGCGCACCTGGTGGGCCATGCGGTCAAGCAGCTGTACCCGAGCGCGAAGATGGTCATCGGGCCTGTCATCGACGAAGGCTTCTATTACGACATCGCCTTTGAGCGTCCTTTCACGCCGGAAGACATGGCGGCCATCGAACAGCGCATGCAGCAGCTGATCGAGAAAGATTACGACGTCATCAAGAAAGTGACCCCGCGTGCCGAAGTCATCGAAGTGTTCAAGGCGCGTGGCGAGGATTACAAGCTGCGTCTGGTGGAAGACATGCCGGACGAGCAGGCCATGGGCCTGTACTACCACGAAGAATACGTCGACATGTGCCGTGGCCCGCATGTGCCGAACACCCGCTTCCTGAAGTCTTTCAAGCTGACCAAGCTGTCCGGCGCCTATTGGCGTGGCGATGCGAAGAACGAGCAGTTGCAGCGCGTCTACGGCACTGCCTGGGCCGACAAGAAGCAACTGGCCGCTTACATCCAGCGTATCGAGGAAGCCGAGAAGCGTGACCATCGCAAGATCGGCAAGCGCCTGGGCCTGTTCCACACCCAGGAAGAATCCCCGGGCATGGTGTTCTGGCATCCGAACGGTTGGACCCTGTACCAGGTGCTCGAGCAGTACATGCGCCAGGTCCAGCGTGAAAACGGCTACCTGGAGATCAAGACGCCGCAAGTGGTTGACCGTAGCCTGTGGGAGAAATCCGGGCACTGGGCCAACTACGCCGACAACATGTTCACTACCCAGTCGGAAAACCGCGACTACGCCATCAAGCCGATGAACTGCCCTTGCCACGTGCAGGTGTTCAACCAGGGCCTGAAAAGCTACCGCGAGCTGCCGATGCGCCTGGCTGAGTTCGGTGCCTGCCACCGTAACGAGCCATCGGGTGCGCTGCACGGCATCATGCGCGTGCGTGCCTTCACCCAGGACGATGCGCATATCTTCTGCACCGAAGAGCAGATGCAGGCCGAATCCGCTGCCTTCATCAAGCTGACCATGGACGTCTACCGGGATTTCGGCTTTACCGAAGTCGAGATGAAGCTGTCCACTCGTCCGGACAAACGCGTTGGTTCCGATGAGTTGTGGGATCGCGCCGAAGCAGCGCTGGCCGCCGCACTCGATAGCGCGGGCCTTGCGTACGATCTGCAACCGGGCGAAGGGGCTTTCTACGGGCCGAAGATCGAGTTCTCGCTCAAAGATTGCCTTGGTCGCGTGTGGCAGTGTGGTACCCTGCAGCTCGATTTTAACCTGCCGATCCGTCTGGGCGCCGAATACGTGTCCGAAGACAACAGCCGCAAGCACCCGGTCATGCTTCACCGCGCGATCCTCGGTTCGTTCGAGCGCTTCGTCGGGATTCTGATCGAACACTACGAGGGTGCGTTCCCCGCGTGGTTGGCGCCGACCCAGGCAGTGATCATGAATATCACTGATAAACAGGCAGATTTTGCCGCCGAGGTCGAAAAAACTCTCAACCAAAGCGGATTTCGTGCCAAGTCCGACTTGAGAAATGAAAAGATCGGCTTTAAAATCCGCGAGCATACTTTGCTCAAGGTTCCCTTTCTCTTGGTTATTGGAGATCGGGAGGTCGAGATGCAGACTGTCGCTGTGCGTACTCGTGAAGGTGCTGACCTGGGCTCGATGCCCGTCGCCGAATTCGCTGAGTTCCTCGCGCAAGCGGTTTCCCGGCGTGGTCGCCCAGATTTGGAGTAATTATTATTAAGCGTGAAATGAGACAAGATAAACGAGCTGCACCGAAAGCCCCGATCAACGAGAATATCTCGGCACGCGAGGTTCGGTTAATTGGCGCTGACGGCGAGCAGATTGGCATCGTCTCGATTGATGAAGCGCTTCGTATTGCTGAAGAAGCCAAGCTTGATCTGGTAGAAATTTCCGCAGACGCAGTCCCGCCGGTTTGCCGGGTGATGGACTACGGCAAGTCGATCTTCGAAAAGAAGAAGCAGATTGCCGCGGCGAAGAAAAACCAGAAGCAGATTCAGGTAAAAGAAATCAAGTTTCGTCCAGGGACGGAGGAAGGGGATTACCAGGTAAAACTGCGCAACCTGGTACGTTTCCTGAGTGACGGGGACAGGGCCAAGGTATCCTTGCGATTCCGCGGCCGTGAGATGGCCCACCAGGAGCTGGGGATGGAACTCCTCAAGCGGGTTGAACAAGACCTGCTCGAGTACGGTTCGGTCGAACAGCATCCTAAGATGGAAGGACGCCAGCTGATCATGGTCATCGCCCCGAAAAAGAAGAAGTAATCAACAGGGCACGGCAGGCCTTGCGATTATGTTTATCAACTGAATGCGGAGTATCCGAACATGCCAAAGATGAAAACTAAAAGTGGTGCTGCTAAGCGGTTTCTGAAAACTGCTAACGGTATCAAGCACAAGCACGCTTTCAAGAGCCACATCCTGACCAAAATGTCGACCAAGCGTAAGCGTCAACTGCGCGGTAGCAGCTTGCTGCATCCGTCTGACGTGGCAAAAGTCGAGCGCATGCTGCGCCTTCGTTAATTTTTGGATCAAGAATAGAGGAAGTAACTCATGGCTCGTGTAAAGCGTGGCGTCATTGCCCGTAAGCGTCACAAAAAAATTCTGAAACTTGCTAAAGGCTACTACGGCGCGCGTTCCCGCGTATTCCGTGTTGCCAAGCAAGCGGTAATCAAGGCAGGCCAATACGCCTACCGTGACCGTCGTCAGAAAAAACGTCAGTTCCGCGCTCTGTGGATCGCTCGTATCAACGCTGGTGCTCGTGTTAACGGTCTGTCCTACAGCCGTTTCATTGCCGGCCTGAAAAAAGCGTCCATCGAGATCGACCGTAAGGTTCTGGCTGATCTGGCAGTGAACGAAAAAGCGGCGTTTGCTGCGATTGTCGAGAAAGCTAAAGCCACCTTGGCTTAAGTACCCCCGACAGTCACCCGGCCTCACCTCTGTGGGGCCAGGTGTTAAACGTCATAAATAGGGGAAGAGCCTTCAAGCTCTTCCCCTATTTTGTATCTGGAGTCTGTACATGGAAAACCTGGACGCGCTGGTCTCTCAAGCACTAGAGGCTGTGCAAAGCGCTGAAGATATCAATGCCCTGGAGCAAATCCGGGTTCACTACCTTGGCAAGAAGGGCGAGTTGACTCAGGTGATGAAGACCCTGGGGAACCTGCCGGCCGAAGAGCGTCCGCAGGTCGGTGCGCTGATCAACGTTGCCAAGGAGCGTGTTACAGAAGTCCTTAATGCGCGCAAGGCCTTGTTCGAGGAAGCGGATCTGGCTGCCAAGCTCGCCGCCGAATCCATCGACGTGACCCTGCCTGGCCGCGGCCAGACTTCCGGTGGTTTGCATCCGGTTACCCGGACCCTGGAACGTATCGAGCAGTTCTTCACCCACATCGGCTACGGCATTGCCGAAGGCCCTGAGGTCGAAGACGACTATCACAACTTCGAGGCGCTCAACATCCCAGGCCATCACCCGGCCCGGTCGATGCATGACACCTTCTATTTCAATGCGAACATGCTGTTGCGCACCCATACCTCGCCGGTACAGGTCCGCACCATGGAATCGCAGCAGCCGCCGATCCGCATCGTCTGCCCAGGCCGTGTGTACCGTAGCGACTCCGATATCACCCACTCGCCGATGTTCCATCAGGTCGAAGGCCTGCTGGTGGATCGCGACATCAATTTCGCCGACCTGAAAGGGACTATCGAAGAGTTCCTGCGGGTGTTCTTCGAGAAAGAACTGGCGGTGCGTTTCCGTCCTTCGTACTTCCCGTTCACCGAGCCATCCGCTGAAGTCGATATGGAATGCGTGATGTGCAGCGGTAAAGGCTGCCGCGTCTGCAAGCAGACCGGCTGGCTGGAGGTCATGGGCTGCGGCATGGTTCACCCGAACGTGCTGCGTATGTCCGGGATCGACCCGGAAGAGTTCTCGGGTTTTGCTTTCGGCATGGGCGTCGAGCGTCTGGCCATGCTGCGTTACGGTGTAAATGACTTGCGCCTGTTCTTCGACAACGACTTGCGGTTCCTTGCGCAATTTCGCTAAGCCGCAGACCCGTAACGAATCTAATAGGAGAGCAGGATGAAATTCAGTGAACAATGGCTGCGCGGCTGGGTAAGCCCGCAGGTAAGCCGGGACGAGCTGGTTGCTCGCCTGTCGATGGCCGGTCTTGAGGTCGATAGCGTGACGCCGGCCGCCGGTGAATTCAGTGGTGTGGTGGTGGGCGAGGTGCTGAGCACCGAGCAGCACCCGGACGCCGACAAGCTGCGGGTGTGCCAGGTCAGCAATGGCGCGGAAACCTTCCAGGTGGTCTGTGGCGCGCCAAATGTGCGCCCGGGCCTGAAGATCCCGTTCGCCATGATCGGTGCCGAACTGCCGGGCGACTTCAAGATCAAGAAAGCCAAGCTGCGTGGCGTCGAGTCCAACGGCATGTTGTGCTCCCAGGCTGAACTGCAGATTGGCGAAGGCAACGATGGCCTGATGGAGCTTCCAGCTGACGCACCGGTCGGCCAGGACATCCGTGAGTACCTGAGCCTGGACGATGCGAGCATCGAGGTCGACCTGACCCCGAACCGTGGCGACTGCCTGTCCCTGGCCGGTCTGGCTCGTGAAGTGGGTGCGTTGTATGCCGCCCCAGTGGCACGTCCAGCGGTCGCGACCGTTGCCGCGGTGCATGATGAAGTGCGCTCGGTTGAAGTGCTGGCGCCGGCGGCATGCCCACGTTACCTGGGGCGCGTTATCCGGAATGTCGACCTGTCCAAGCCGACCCCGCTGTGGATGGTCGAGCGCCTGCGTCGCGCCGACGTGCGCAGCATCGACGCTGCCGTCGACATCACCAACTACGTGATGCTGGAGCTGGGTCAGCCGCTGCACGCGTTCGACCTTGCCGAAATCAACGGCGGCATCCGCGTGCGCATGGCTGATGAAGGCGAGAAGCTGGTACTGCTCGATGGCCAGGAAGTGACCCTGCGCAGCGATACGCTGGTCATCGCCGACCACTCCCGTGCCCTGGCGATTGCCGGCGTGATGGGTGGTGAGCACAGCGGCGTCTCCGCGACGACCCGTGATGTGTTCCTTGAAAGTGCGTTCTTCGACCAGATTGCGGTGGCTGGCAAGGCCCGTTCCTATGGCCTGCACACCGATGCCTCGCACCGTTACGAGCGCGGCGTGGACTGGCAACTGGCCCGTGAAGCCATGGAGCGCGCCACTGGCCTGCTGCTGGAAATCACTGGCGGCGAAGCTGGCCCGATCATCGAAACCGTCAGCGAACAGCACCTGCCCCAAATCGCACCGGTCACCCTGCGTGCCCAGCGCATCACGCAGATGCTCGGCATGGAAATGGCCCCGGCTGAAGTCGAACGCCTACTCAGTGCCCTGGGCCTGAACATCAGCGCCGACGGGGCAGGGCAGTGGCGTGTCGAAGTGCCAAGCCATCGCTTCGATATCAGCCTGGAAGTCGATCTGATCGAAGAGCTGGCCCGTCTGTACGGCTACAACCGTTTGCCGGTTCGCTACCCGCAGGCGCGCTTGGCCCCACAGGCCAAGGCCGAAGCCCGTAGCGACCTGCCGGAACTGCGCCGTCTGCTGGTGGCTCGTGGATATCAGGAAGCGATCACCTACAGCTTCATCGATCCACGCCAGTTCGAGCTGTTCAATCCAGGTGTCGAGCCGCTGTTGCTGGCCAACCCGATTTCCAACGACATGGCCGCCATGCGCTCGTCCCTGTGGCCGGGCCTGGTCAAGTCGCTCCAGCACAACCTGAACCGCCAACAGGACCGCGTACGTCTGTTCGAAAGCGGCCTGCGTTTCGTTGGTCAATTGGAAGGCTTGAAGCAAGAGCCGATGCTGGCCGGTGTCGTTTGCGGCAGTCGTTTGCCGGAAGGCTGGGCGCAAGGTCGCGATGTTGTCGACTTCTTCGACGTCAAGGCTGACGTGGAAGCGGTGCTGGGCTTCGCCGGTGCGCTCGACGCGTTCACCTTCGTGCCGGGCAAGCATCCGGCGCTGCATCCGGGCCAGACGGCACGCATTGAGCGTGACGGGCGTGAAGTCGGCTATGTCGGGGCGATTCACCCTGAACTGTCCAAGACTCTGGGGCTTGATCGTCCTGTGTTTGTTTTCGAGCTGGTTCTGGGCGAAGTGGCACTGGGGAAAATGCCGAAATTCCAGGAGTTATCGCGCTTTCCTGAAGTGCGGCGTGACCTTGCGCTGCTGGCCGATCGCGACGTTGCATCCAGCGCCGTACTGGATGTAATCCGTGAAAATGCAGGCGAATGGCTCACGGACCTCAGGCTATTTGACGTGTATCAGGGTAAAGGCATTGATCCGCATAGAAAAAGCCTTGCAGTCGGCTTGACCTGGCAGCATCCATCGCGCACTCTTAATGACGATGAGGTGAATACCGCAACGCAGAATATCCTCACCTCGCTCGAAAACAGGTTGAACGCCACGTTAAGGAAGTGACGTATGGGGGCTCTGACGAAAGCTGAGATGGCGGAACGTCTGTATGAGGAGCTGGGCCTGAATAAACGGGAGGCCAAAGAATTGGTCGAACTGTTTTTCGAAGAAATCAGGCACGCTCTGGAAGACAACGAACAGGTCAAATTGTCCGGTTTCGGCAATTTCGACCTGCGGGACAAACGCCAGCGGCCTGGCCGCAATCCGAAAACGGGTGAAGAAATCCCGATCACGGCTCGCCGTGTGGTCACCTTTCGTCCAGGGCAGAAGTTGAAGGCCCGAGTTGAGGCTTATGCTGGAACCAAGTCATAACGACGAGCTACCCGTCATCCCAGGCAAACGCTACTTCACCATTGGTGAAGTCAGCGAGCTGTGTGCGGTAAAACCGCATGTGCTGCGCTATTGGGAGCAGGAGTTTCCTCAACTCAACCCGGTCAAGCGCCGCGGAAACCGCCGGTATTATCAGCGACAAGACGTGCTGATGATCCGGCAGATCCGCGCGCTGCTGTACGACCAGGGGTTCACCATCGGCGGAGCGCGCTTGCGCCTCTCCGGTGATGAGGCCAAAGACGATACAACCCAGTACAAACAGATGATCCGCCAGATGATCGCCGAGCTTGAAGATGTGCTGGTGGTGCTCAAGAAATAAATTTCTGCTTTTAAATCTTCCAGTTTTCAAAAGCTTGCGATATATTCCTGAGCGTTCCGTTGAGAGACGGAACAAGATTCACGCCTAGTCGGGGCGTAGCGCAGTCCGGTAGCGCACTAGCATGGGGTGCTAGGGGTCGAGTGTTCGAATCACTCCGTCCCGACCATATTATTCAATGACTTAGCCCAACTCTAGCCAGTTGGGCTTTTTCATTGGTGGGGAGTTTTTCGGGACTTCATCCTGTTTTCCTCTTCAAGATTGTCAGCACCGGTCCCCTAGAGTCGTTTGCTGATACCATATTCGCAGCTTCGATCAGATGCCCGAGCTCGGCGCCCGAGTAGTGACTGGTGATGCTGCCGTTCTTGTGCCCCAGCAAAGCCTTTCGGTCTTCCTGCGTGACACCTGCCGCCCGAAGGCGACGGCCAAACGTGTGTTTCAAGTCGTGCACCCTTATGGATGCATACCCAGGGTGAGCGGGGCGAATCCAGCGCGACACAGAGACACGTTGAATGAAGTGCCCGGCGATCATGCGGGCCGTCAATTCTTGATCGCACCTCTCAATCTGCACGGCTGGCTTCGTTAAATTGATCAAGCAGCGTGATGTTTTAAGATTGGCTATCAGCCCAGTCGCCCATATCAAAATGCCACTCGCATAATTGAATTCGTATCTACAATCACAAGTGCCCTATTTTGGGTAATTGGAGGTAGGTATGACTAAAGGAAACTTTGTCGTAGTCGGCGCTCTTCTTTTGTCAGGTTGCTATCACGTGACCAAAGTAAGCCCTCCAGCGTTGACGGCATATGAGAGCTTTGTTAAATCCGACTCAACAAAAGCCCCGATGGTCGCGGCGCTCAAGGACTTCGATACCGTCGCAGAGTATTGCTGGACCCGTTCGAACAATTATGAAATTAGAACCAAGAACGCAGAGTTCTGGCGGCTTGGTGTGGGTGCTGGTGGAGGCGTGATGGGCTTTACAGGTGCCATGTTGGCTGCTGCTGGAACTGGAGGTTTTGCTCCCGCTATCACGGCGGGGCTTGCGGGCGTTGCAAGCATTACTTTGGGTAGCGCCGAAAAAGGTCCTTTGGCTCCAGCGGCATTTATGCGAGAGCGCGATGGTATAGCCTCTCTGATTATCGCGAGAGCAAACGAAGTGCGAGCGGAGTCGGACCCGGACAATATTTACAAACTGGCCATAGCATTAAAGCATAGCTGTCGCTCCCTTCCCGGGGCGAAGGAAGAAAGCTAAACATGCTTCGAAGCATGGCTAGGTCGATCCTCTGGGACATGGACGCAAGTTTATCGGGTGCTCACGCAAGACCCTGTCGCCTCCTGCACCAGTTGCCAGCCTCGCCACCGTGCGGGGCTTTTTCGTTTCAGGGCTAGTCCAGGATCTCAACCTCGCTGATTGTTGCAGCGTTACTTGCCACGTAAAACCCGTGCTTCTTTAGAGATGTGAGGACCTCATTTTTGTTAAGTCCTGTCGGCAGATCGTCTGTGCTGATATCTGTTTGGCGATGAAACGCCAAGCCATCCAGAAATTCAGAGCCGGAGTCAGATATTCTTGGAATGCCTTTGCCGTCCTCGACGATCAGGATCTTTTCAAGCGCCCGGTCTCGGTAGATATCTACTAACATTGTGAAGCTCCTTTTCCATGGTGGCGCCTTGCAGGCGGTGGTTCAAAAAATCTAGGTATCACGATTCACAACTGTTTTACAGCCCGGCCATTGAGTCGGGCTTTTTTATGGCCAGATGCCAAGCGAAAGAACGAAAAACCTTCTTGCTTATTCGAGACTGGAGGAAATGAGTGAAGAGCGCTGGGCCGTTGCTAGGATTGCATTCCTTAAGCTTTAAAGGCTTCCTTTATGCGCTGGTAGCATTTTGATGTCGCTGCGTACAAAATGCTCTCCCCCATCGATCGCCACGGAGAGCGATATGACTGCAGTGACCGCGCCAACTAAACGCAATGTCGGTTTTCTTCTCGGGCTTGGGATTTTGTTCCTGCCCTTTGTATTTGTATGGTTTCTGCTGCGGAACGGGCATTCGCTTCTCGCTCGAATCATTGGGTTCGGCTGGCTTGTGCTGTCCATTCTTATTGTCGCCGGGGCGCCGTCCTCAACGTCAAGCCACAACACCAGTTCTCAGATTTCCAAGACATCCGCATCGTCGCCAGCCCCTGCTGCTGCAACTGCTCCTGCCGAACCTCTTAAGGCCTACACCGCCGCACAAGTAGCGTCGAGTTATGAGGACAACACCGTTGCCGCAGACGTCCAGTTCAAGGATAAACGAGTTCAGGTGACCGGCCGGATCACCGACATCAATACTGACTTCCTCGGAAAGCCTTACCTGGTGCTGGCCGGCACGAACCAGTTCATGGGGCCGCATTTTAAGTTTGAAAAATCCGACTTGGCCGTTATGGCAACGTTGAAGAAGGGTGCCACCGTCAAAGTCATTTGCACTGGTAAAGGGGATGTCGTCAAAACTCCTATGTTCGAAGATTGCGAGCTGTTGAAGTAAGCAGAATTGATGCAAATGGAGGCGCGGAGAATGCCTGACGGAATCGATTTGAGTTTTTAGTTTTTCCGTTACTTTGTGTTTTTTTTGCGAGCAAAGCCCGATCCAGTGTTGGGTTTTTTGGCTTTCTACGTTCACAGAGCCTCGGCATTTGCCGGGGCTCTTTAGTTTTCGGCTCAGCACGCCCATCGCTCCGAGCTGGGAGTGTGGCTGGAGCTGATCTATCCCGCAGGTTGCGGTCTGTCGTATTCCTGTCCCTGACGGGGAGGAACAGAGATGTCCAACATGCAGACAAACCAGACACCTGGGCGATAGCGCTTGCGTGGTTGAGCCAGAATTCGCAAATCCTCTACGCGGCTGCGTTGTCCTGCGCTATGGCCGTCCTGCGAATCACGTACGGCGGCGGCACACGATCGAAGAGGGCTCCATCTGTGGTGTTCTGCCTCTCACCATCATCAGCGGCCTTGAGTTCTTCTCGCTGCCCCAGAGCATGGCTACCTTCGTGGGCGGCTGGGTTGGCTTCCTCGGGGTGGAGAAGATCCGATCCATTGCTGATCGGGTGAATGACTTCAAGCTTCCTGGCCGGAAGCCCGAGTAAAGCGCGACACGTTTTGCGTATCAGCAAATTGCGTCGCTACATTCAGGTCGGCGTGACCAACGTATCCTGCCAGCGCCACGTGCCTCATTATGAGCCAAAGACGTCAACAAAGTCCCGACCGACTTGAGTACCATCGCGATTCAATCGACGCCTTCAAGGCGGCGGGCTGCCTTTAGACCAAATCAAAGCTCTGCCGTTCAGGACAGGCTGATAGCGGGGCGACGAGTATGGCTGGTCTCACTTCCTAGAGGCGAAGCATGCGCGTAAAGACTCTTGATGCTGCTTCATTATTATCTGAAGGTTCATACGCTTTTCCTCAGTTTCACCATATCCGTAGGCATTCTCAATTTTGTATTGCAAGTTCGAGATGACGCTCCGAATCGATTCGCATTGATCGTTCTGCATATCGGCCACACTTGCCCTGGCGGCTGAAAGGTCAGCGTTCAGTTTCGTGTAGGCATTGCGCCACTCTTCGTTTGCTTGCCGGAACTCACCAAGCGTTTTTTCAAGTGATTCGTTACGGCTATTTGCTGTCTTTAGAGAGCTTCTGAGCTCACCGTAATCGATGCCGCCTACTAACAATTGAGACAGACCGGCTCCCACCAGTCCGGCGATCGGCACGATCAATGCGAGCTTCTTAACATTCGACCAAAATGTATTGTTCGGCGGTCTTTGTTGCCTTTCCATGTCTTTCCTTCAAATGAAATCGCTCATTCTCAATGACTGCATGCAGTGATGGCAACTCGGCAGTACAGGAGCGCAAATGGACAGACCAGTACCTCCTGCGTCGATGGTTGAGTTGTTTGAGTTCTCCGATTTCGGCATCCGTCTGACCCAGCCCCACTACTGACCTGCCGTTTCAGACACCAGCAACAATCCCGACGCCAATGCGACAAAACTCTCCACCACTTGCTCGGACGCTGTGTGCGGATCATCGGCGTTGGCGATCCACAAGGACGCGCCGAGCAGGGCGCCCATGATCAGGCGCGCCGTCGCTTCGGTGTTGACCTTGCGAATCGTCCCCTCATCGATCAGCCGTTGGATGCTGCGTTGGGTGCTGCGGATACAGGCGTTCTGGCTGGGCCATTGCGAAGGATCGCCCAGCACCGATGGCCCGTCTAGGAACACGATGCGTTGGATTTCAGGTTCCAGGGACATCTTGATGTACGCGATGGATTCATCAATGAAGCCGTCCCAGATCGTGGCCGCCTCATCGATGATGACGGACAGGCGCGCCATCATTTCTTCGTCGATCTGGGTGATGACTGCCTGCAGCAACCCTTTCTTGTCACCGAAGTGATGGTATAGCGCGCCCCTGGTGAGCCCCGCTTGCGCGGTCAGATCGTCCATCGAACTGTCCGCATAGCCTTTCGTCGCGAAGGCTTCCCGTGCTGCCTTGATCAGCTTGCCGCGGGTCTCCGAAATCATGTCCGCACGCTTCTGCGCCATCGATCGTTTTCCTCATCAAAAATTCAACATGCATGGCGTATGTCAGTTGACATACGCTGCGTATGTCGTATTGTTGCTCACATACGCGGCGTATGCAATCGGCATGGAGATCTGTTTCTTCAGTGCCGGTGACGCCGCTCTTCAGCACAGGATACCGAGCAATGTGTGAGCAGCGCGATCCCGAGAGTTCAGTCACCAGCGTCGGCCAGGGCAAAACCCTCGGGCTGATCGTCAATCCTGTGGCGGGCATGGGCGGCCCGGTGGGTTTGAAGGGCACCGATGGCCCCGATGTCCTGCTAGAGGCGCGACGCCGTGGTGCGCGGCCGGTCTCCAGCGAGCGCGCCGTGCTTGCGCTCAAACGCCTGGCTGCCTCGTCCATGCCTTTTCGCTTGCTCACCGGCTCTGGTGCGTTGGGCGAAGACGTTGCACGCGCCGCCGGTCTCGATCCTATCGTCGTCTACCGCTCAATATCCGAATCGAGCGAAGCTGATGACACGCGAAGCGCGGCGATTGTCATGGCTTACGCCAACGTTGATCTACTGCTTTTCGCCGGCGGTGATGGCACGGCGCGGGATGTGCTGGGAATGGTCAGCGACCGGGTGCCGATCCTCGGTATCCCAACGGGCGTGAAAATGTATTCCGCCGTCTTCGGTACCAATCCCGAAAACGCCGGAAGCCTCGCCGCACGCTTTATTGCTGGCGAGCCTTCAGTGCGCTTTCGCGAGGCCGAGGTGATGGACATCGATGAAGCGGCCACACGAAATGACCAGGTGTCTGCGCAACTCTATGGCTATGCACGCAGCCCTTATGAACGTCACCTCGTACAAAACGCCAAGTCCGGGTCTGTCGCCAGTGACAGCTTGGCGCTGGACGCCGCCTGTCGGCAGGTCGTTCGAGAGATGCAGCCAGGCTGCCTGTACCTGTTGGGGCCCGGCACCACCACGCGGCGCGTGATGACCGAACTCGGCCTGCCATCGACGCTGCTGGGTGTCGATGCCGTACTGAACGGCGCGCTGGTGGGCTCTGACCTCAACGAACACCAGTTGATCCGGCTGATGGAGGGCTATGAGATCCGCATCATCGTCGGCGTCCTTGGCGGGCATGGCAGCTTGTTCGGCCGTGGCAATCAGCAGATCAGCGCCGAGGTCATCCGCCGGGCAGGACGCGAGCACCTCATCGTGATCGCCTCGATGGACAAGCTGCTCTCCCTCGACGCCGGTTGCTTGCGCGTCGACACCGGCGACGCCCAAGTCGACGCCGCGCTCAGCGGCCATATACGCGTGCACACAGGACCTGACCGGTCCGTCTTTTTCAGGGTTCGATCCTGACCATCTGTTCCATCCGAAAAAACCGAGGATAACCCCATGAGTAATCATGTCGCCCACCCCTACATGGCGAACTCCGTCCCCGCCCTCAAGCAGGAGATGCTGGACTCGATTGGTGTTGACAGCATCGAGGCACTGTTCCAGCAAATCCCCGAGGAACATCGCCTGCAGCGGCCGATCAACCTGCCGCCGGCACTGAACGAGAGTGAGCTGCGCCGACACCTGGTCAGTACGCTGTCGAAGAACAAGACCTGCGAGCAGAACCTCAACTTCCTCGGCGCCGGCTGTTGGCAGCATCACGTCCCGGCGGCCTGCGACGAGGTGGTACGGCGCAACGAATGGCTGACGTCGGTGTTCGGCGAACCGAGTTCCGATCACGGGCGCAACCAGGCCTGGTTCGAATTCTGCAGCCAGCTCGGCGAGCTACTGAATATGGACCTGGTCGGCTTGCCTGTGCGCAGTTGGGGTTGCGCCGCCGGCCACGCCATCCGTATGGCCACACGCATCACCGGGCGTCACGAAGTGGCGGTGGTCCGCGCCATCGACCCGGAGCGGCTGTCGATTATTCGCAACTACTGCGAACCGGTCGACATGCCGAGCCACATCGTCGTGCGCCTCGTCGACTATGACCCGAACACCGGTTTGCTCGACCTCGATCACCTACGCGCCTCAATCGGTGCACAAACCGCTGCCGTGTATTTCGAAACCCCGTCCTACTTCGGGGTGATTGAACAGCAAGGCGCCGAGATTGCGGCGATTGCCCACGCGGCGGGTGCCGAAGTGATCGTCGGTGTCGACCCTATCTCCCTGGGCGTGCTGGCCGCGCCCATCGATTTCGGCGCGGACATCGTGGTCGGTACCACTCAGCCGCTCGGTGTGCACATGAATTGTGGCGGCGGTGTCAGTGGCTTCATTGCAACCCGCGATGAAGAACTCTACGCCCACCAGTACCCGACGTTGTTCATCAGTATCGGTGAGACCACCAAGCCCGGCGAATACGGTTTTGGCCTGAGCCTGTTCGAGCAATCGTCCTATGGCTTGCGTGACAAGGGTAACGACTGGACCGGCCACTCGGTGTACATGTGGGCCATCGCCAACGCCGTGTACATGGCCATGATGGGGCCGCAAGGTTTTGAAGACGTCGGCAAGGTCATTCTGCAACGGGCTCACTACGCCGCGAAGCTGTTGGCTGAAATTCCAGGGGTAGGCGTGACATTTGCGTCCGGTTTTTTCAAAGAGTTCGTGGTCAATTTCGACGCCACCGGGCTCAGTGTGAAAGACATCAACAAGCAGTTGCTCGTACTCGGGATCTTCGGCGGCAAAGACCTGACGCAGGACTTCCCGGAGCTGGGCGCCAGTGCCCTGTATTGCGTCACCGAGATTCACACCCAGGCAGACCTTGAGCGTCTGACCGCTGCACTCAAGAAGGTAATCGCACAATGAGCACCACACTCAGGGAATACCACGCCCCCGTCTGGAGCGAACCTGTCATTTTGGAAATGGGCTATCCCGGCCGTCGCGGAGTGATTTTTTCCGATGTCGAAGCCGACGTTCAAACAGCTGTCGGCAGCGCCGCTGATTTGATTCCCGCGACTATGCGCCGCTCGCGCAAACCGGCGTTGCCGCAAATGTCCGAGCCCGAGGTGCTGTACCACTACCTGCGTTTGTCGCAGCAGACCCTGGGCATGATGAACATCAGCCTGTTCGGCACCTGCACCATGAAGTACAACGCGCAGATCAACGAGGCCATGGCCTGGCGCCCGGAAATCACCCACGTACATCCGTATCAGGACGAAGACACCCTGCAAGGTGCGCTGGAAGTGGTACACGGCATGGACACGATCTTGCGTGAATTGTCCGGGATGGATCAGTTCATCTTCCAGGCGGGCGGTGGTGCCGACGCGGCCTATACCAGTTGCGCCGTGACCCGCGCCTACCATGCGTCCCGTGGTGAACTGGCCCAGCGTGATGAGATCATCACCACCATCCAGACACACCCCAGCAGTGCCGCGACGGCCGCTGCGGCGGGGTTCAAAGTCATCACCCTGATGATTGAGGAGAATGGCTATCCGTCGCTCGAGTCGCTCAAGGCTGCCGTGTCCAACCGCACCGCCGCATTGATGGTGAACAACCCCGACGACATGGGCGTCTACAATCCCGAGATCCGCGAATGGGTGCGCGTGGTGCACGAGGCCGGCGGCCTGTGCTTCTACGATCACGCCAACTTCAATGGCGTGATGACCAAAATCCGTGCACGCGAACTCGGTTTTGATGCCTGCATGTTTATGCTGCACAAGACCTTCGGCGCGCCCAAGAGTGGTGTCGGCGGGCCCGCTGTTGGAGCGTATGGCTGCTCGGCGGAACTTGCGCCGTTCTTGCCCGCGCCAGTGGTCGCCTTTGACGGTGAGCGCTACCGCCTCGATCACGACCGTCCACAGAGCTGCGGCAAGATTCGCGAGTTCTGGGGCAATGTCCCAGTGATTCTCAAGGCCTACGCCTGGTCCCGCGCCATGGGTGCAGCGGGCATGTCTGAGGCTTCGGATATTTCCGTGCTGGCCAACAACTACATGGAAAAAGGCCTGCTGGCCATTCGCGGTGTCACCCGTTCCCATCCCGAGGCCACAAGTGCGCGAATGGAGATGACCCGCTACAGCCTTGAGCAACTCAAGGAGGACACCGGGGTCGATGTCCACGACGTGCAGAACCGCATGAGCGATTTCGGTATTGATCCGATGTGGAGCAGCCACCACCCTTGGCTGATACCTGAGCCGTTCACCCCAGAGCCGGGCGAAATGTATGGCAAGGAAGCGCTGGACACCTGGATCCAGGTGCTCGCGCGGATCTCTGACGAGGCCTACTCTAATCCCGAGATTGTCAAAACCTCGCCGCATAACCAGGCGATCCACCGGCTCAAGAGCGCGCAGTTGGAAGACCCGCAGCAGTGGGCCATGACATGGCGCTCGTACGTGCGCAAAAACGATAAGCGCACGGTTTGAACCAGCGGTTGCACTGATGCAGCGTCCCAGGGGCGTGATGTACACCTGAGCAGAGCCAACAATCAGCCATTGGAAGTGTCCAGCCGTGCTACGCGGCTGGGAACTTCCTCACAGGAATATCTTATGTCGATTTTCGAAACGGGCTTGGCGCCCTCGCCAGTCAACTATGTCGCGCTCTCGCCACTGAGCTTCATTGAGCGCACGGCCTCGGTCTACGGTGAGTATCCGGCGGTGATCCACGGCGCGGTACGGCGCAACTGGCAACAGACTTATGAGCGCTGCCGACGCCTGGCCGGCGCGCTCAACGGGCGGGGTATCGGCAAGGGCGATACGGTCGCGGTGATGCTGCCCAACATCCCGGCCATGCTCGAAGCGCACTTCGCTGTGCCAATGATTGGTGCAGTCCTCAACACCCTCAATGTACGGCTGGATGCGCCAGCCATTGCCTTCATGCTGGAACACGGTGAAGCCAGGGTGTTGATCACCGACCGTGAATTCCACCGGGTGATCTGTGAAGCCTTGAGCCTGCTGTCCAATCCTCCCCTGGTGGTCGATGTGGACGACCCGGAGTATGGCGAAGGCCAAGCGCTCAGCAATCTGGACTATGAAGCCTTCCTCGCTGAAGGCGACCCGCAATTCGCCTGGCAATGGCCTGAGGACGAGTGGCAAGCCATCGCCCTCAACTACACGTCCGGCACTACTGGCAACCCGAAAGGCGTGATTTACCACCACCGTGGTGCCTATCTCAATTCACTGGGCAATCAGATGACCTGGGCGATGGGCAACCATCCGGTGTACCTCTGGACTCTGCCGATGTTCCATTGCAATGGCTGGTGCTTCCCGTGGACCGTCACCGCATTGGCCGGTACTCATGTGTTTTTGCGCCGCGTGGACCCGGAAAAAATTCTCACCCTGATCAACCAGCATCAGGTCAGCCACCTGTGCGGTGCGCCCATTGTGCTCAACGCGCTGGTCAACCTGCCAGACTCGGCCAAGGTCGTTTTCGATCACCCGGTCAACGCCATGGTGGCGGGCGCCGCGCCGCCGGCCAAGGTCATCGGTGCGGTCGAGGAGATGGGCATCAAGGTCACTCACGTCTATGGATTGACCGAGGTTTACGGTCCTGTGACTGTTTGTGCCTGGCACGCGCAATGGGATGAGCGCCCGCTCGACGAACGGGCGAAGATCAAGTCACGCCAAGGCGTGCGCTACCCGACCCTGGAGGGCCTGATGGTTGCCGATCCGCAGACCATGGAGCCGGTGCCTTGCGATGGGATCAGCGTTGGCGAAATCTTCATGCGCGGCAACACAGTGATGAAAGGCTATCTGAAGAACCCCGATGCCACCCGTGAGGCGTTCAGGGGCGGCTGGTTTCACACCGGCGACTTGGCGGTTCGTCACCCGGACGGCTATGTCGAAATCAAGGATCGGCTCAAGGACATAATCATCTCGGGAGGAGAGAACATTTCCACCATCGAGGTTGAGGACGTTTTGTATCGTCACCCGGCGGTACTGGAAGCTGCGGTGGTCGCCCGTCCGGACGAAAAATGGGGTGAAACTCCGTGTGCCTTCATCACTCTCAAAGCTGACTGCCAGGACACTCGGGAAGCCGAGATCATTCGCTTCTGTCGTGAGCATCTGGCAGGGTTCAAACTCCCGAAAACCGTCGTGTTCAGCGAGTTGCCGAAAACTTCGACGGGCAAAATCCAGAAGTACGTACTGCGCGGCTGGGCCAAGGCACTCTGAAAGGAACCCGCTTGACCGATAAGCCGTCGGCACATCATCAAAGACATTGCCGCGATACAAACGTAATTTGGCGAGAGCCGTTTCCAACGTTCCTGCTTCATCCACCAGCTAGTGCTCATCCAGCAATACGTCTGGTTATCGCGGCTTACCTTGAAACACTGTTGCGAGAATCGGTCATGGCCGACAAGGCCACGGAGGTCGCTGCTGTGCGCGTTTCTACACCTAACTTCACATACACATGCTCCAGATGTTTGTTCACGGTGCGTGGGCTCAGATCAAGAATGGTGCCGATGTCGCGGTTGGTCTTGCCGCAGGCCACCCAGCGCAGAACCTCGACTTCCCGACCGGTGAGCTGAAAGCGTGCCGACAGCACCCTCTGCGCCGGCTCGTCGTCCAGGCTCGGCGCGGCTGGCTGTGACGCCGCTCGGGCCGACAGCAGGATGCGCGAGGTGCGCAGGTGTGCGGCGACCCGGGCCAGCACTTCGTCGGTCTGGATCGGCTTGGTCACGTAGTCGCTGCCACCGACTTCAAAGCCCTGGACCACATGCCTGCTTTCCGTCAGTGCGGTCATGAACAGCACCGGAATATCGGCGTTGGCCGGTTGCTCCTTGATCCGCCGGCAGGTCTCGAAACCGTCCAGGCCCGGCATCATCGCATCCAGCAGGATCAGGTCCGGACGCCGGCGTTCGATGCGGTTCAGGGCGCTGAGCCCGTCGAGGGCCACCAGGACCATGTAGCCGGCATCGTTGAGGGCGTCGGAGAGCATGGCGAGGTTGTCCGGGGTGTCGTCCACAATCAGCACGACACCGGGTTCAGCGACTGTGGTCAATACATTCATCTTCTGCCTCCTTGAGGGCGCGGTTGATTTCGTCCAGGCGAAAGTTTTTCAGCAGCTTGCGTAGCGAACTGATGAAAGGGGCGGTGGCTGGCGTCTCGGCCTGGATGGCGTCAAGTTTTTCGTGCAGACCGCGTACGTAGCCAATGGCGCTGAGTTCGCCGAGGGCGATGAGGTCAGGCTGTGAGGGCAATACCCCCGGTACGGGGAATGTCGCAGGGGCTGGTTTTTCGCGGCGCAGCCAGTGCAGGTCGAGTTGCTGCTGGATCCGTTCGAGCAGCTCCGGGGTGTTTACCGGCTTGGCAAGGTAGTCGTTGCAGGCACTGGCCAGGCTGCGCTCGCGCTCGTCGTTAAAGGCATTGGCCGATATCACGATGATCGGTGCTGTGGACAACGCATTGCGGCGGATCAGTCGGCTGGTTTCCCAGCCATCCATCGTCGGCATCGACAGGTCCATGAGGATCAGGTCCGGCCCCCGCAGGGCGACCTGGCGAATCGCTTCCTGGCCGTTGCTGGCCTGGATCACTTCAAAGCCCAGGGGCGTAAGCATGCCGCTGAGGACCTTGCGATGGTCCACATGGTCGTCCACTACCAGCACCAGACGCCGCGGCCCCTGGTAGCCGATGATGTCGTGTTCGACATGGATTACCGCTTGCGGCACCCGTACTTGCGAGAGAAACAGGCGCACCTGGAAACAGGTACCCTTGTCCTGCTGACTCTTGACCTGCAACTCGCCGCCCATCAGCGAGGTGAGCATGCGGGTAATGGTCAGGCCCAGGCCAACGCCCTTGTCCTGGCGCATCAGATCACCGCGCTCGAAAGGCTGGAAGATTCGCTCGATGTGCTCGGGGTCGATGCCGATACCCGTGTCGATGATGTCGAAGGTTGCCGTCTCGCGCATGTAACTGACCCGCAGGCAGACCTCGCCGCTGTCGGTGAAGTTGACCGCATTGCCCAACAGGTTAATGAGGATCTGCCGGACGCGCTTTTCGTCGCCCCGCACTACCGCCGGTATCTTGCCGATCAGCTCCAGGCGAAAGCGCAACCCTTTGTCCCGGGCTTGTGGGGTGAACATCAGCTCCAGATCGTGGATCAGTTCCGGGAAGGGGATTTCCGTCGGTTCCAGGCGCAATTTGCCGGCCTCGATCTTGGCTACATCGAGCAGGCCGTCGATCAGCGACAGCAGGTGCGAGCCGCTGCGCAGGATGGTCGCCAGGGCATCCTGATGCTGCTCCGGCATGGCCGCATCGCGCTGCAGGATCTGGGTAAAACCGAGGATGCTGTTCAACGGCGTACGCAGTTCGTGGGACAGTCCGGTGACGTAGCGACTCTTGGCCGCGTTGGCCGCCTCGGAAGCCTCCTTGGCATCTTGCAGGGCCTGGTCGGTCAAGCGGTGGGCTTCGATTTCCTGCATCAGCAGCAGGGTCTGGCGGTCCGATTCTTCCTGGGCCACGCGGCGGCTTTCCCGCGTCAGGACCACCCACCAGGCGAGGATGGCCGCCAGTACCGAGAGCGTCAGGAAGGCCTGGAAAAATGCCTGGTACAGCGTCGCCTGGGCTTGCGGCGAGTGGGGCAGCCCCTGGGAGGCCTGGCCATAGATCAGCGCCAGAGCGCCGCTGAGCATCAGGATCAGCGCGAGCAGCAGGCCCAGGTAATGGACTAGCCGGGTGTGCAGGCGTGGCACCGTGGCATTGGGCAACAACCAATGCAACAGCGCTTCGAATTGCGCCGACAGACGCCCGTGGGGTTTGCAGCGATCGCCGCAACGCGCGTCCAGCGAACAGCAAAGCGAGCAGATGGGCGTGCTGTAGGCCGGACAGAAAGCCATGTCGGCGGTTTCGAATGGGTTGCTGCACAGGCCGCAGGTGATCTGCGTGCTCGCAGCTACCGGTTGCAGCAGTAACGGATCGCTGGTGCGGGCGATGTAATAGCGGCTACGGGTGGCCCAGGCCAGCAGCGGGGTCATGACCAGCGAGGTGCCGAGGGCGACGAAGGGCGGAGCGGCCTGGGCCAGTGCACCAAATAGACCGAAGTGGGCGAGGACCGACAGCAGCGAGGCGATCAGCATGGAGCCGACGCCCACCGGGTTGATGTCGTAGAGGTGAGCGCGCTTGAACTCGATGTACTTCGGTGACAACCCCAAGGGTTTGTTGATCACCAGGTCGGCGACCACCGAGCCGATCCAGGCGATGGCGATGTTGGCGTAGAGACCGAGCACCTGGTCGATGACGTCGAATACCCCCAACTCCATCAGCATCAGGGCAATGGCCACATTGAACACCAGCCAAACTACGCGGCCGGGGTGACTGTGGGTGACCCGGGCGAAAAAGTTCGACCAAGCCAGGGAGCCGGCGTAGGCGTTGGTCAGGTTGATCTTCATCTGCGAGACGAAGACGAACAGCACCATGGCCGCCAGGGCCCATTCCGGCGAGGCGAACACATAACCGAAGGCCACCAGGTACATCTGGGTAGGTTCCGTAGCGCGCTCGATGGGGATCTCGTGTTGCAGAGCGAGAAACGCCAGGAAGGCGCCAGCGAACATTTTCAGGGCGCCGGGCAGGATCCAGCCGGGGCCGGCGCAGAGCAGGGCGGCCCACCAGCGCTTGCGGTTGGCCGCGGTTTTTTCCGGCAGGAAGCGCAGGTAGTCGACCTGTTCGCCGATCTGCGTCACCAGGGATAGGGCCACGGTACAGGCTGCGCAAAACGCCAGCAGATTGAAGTCGCCGCTGGCATCACGGCCCTGGAAACTGGTCCAGTCGCTGAAGGCCTCGGGGTTTTTCAGCAGCACAAACAGATAGGGCAGCACCAGCAGCACCAGCCACAGTGGCTGGGTCCAGAGTTGCAGGCGGCTGATCAGGGTCACCCCATAGGCCACCAGGGGGATCACCAGCACAGAGCAGATCACATAGGCAAAGGCCAATGGGATATGGAAGTACAGCTCCAAGGCCAGGGCCATGATCGCTGCTTCCAGGGCGAAGAACAGAAAGGTGAAGCTGGCGTAGATCAGCGAGGTGATGGTCGAGCCGATGTAGCCGAAGCCGGCACCGCGGGTCAGCAGGTCCATATCGACGCCGTAGCGGGCGGCGTAGTAGCTGACGGGCAGGCCGGTGAGGAAGATGATCAGGCTCACGGCGAGGATCGCCCAGAAGGTGTTGGTGAAGCCGTAGCTCAGGGCCAATACCCCGCCAATCGCCTCCAGGGCCAGGAACGACACCGCGCCCAGGGCGGTGTTGGCAATGCGCAGCTCCGACCACTTGCGGAAGGACTTTGGTGTGTAACGCAGGGCGTAGTCTTCCATGGTTTCGTCGGCGACCCAACTGTTGTAGTCGCGACGGATCTTGGCGATGCGCTGGGTGCCAGGTGGAAGCACGGCGAAAGACTCCTGGGGTCAAGGCGCTCCGTGCCTGTCGGGTGTGCCCGTGGCGGATAGCCGAGCAATTTTCATGCCCTGCACCACGCCGTCTTGCCGCGCCAGCTGTTGCCTGCGCGCGCGTCCGCGCAGTGCCGTTCAGGCGGGGCCTGGGGCGATAGCCTGCGCCGCCTTGGTGCATTTTTCCCTACGTCAAATGACGTATGCGCTTACGTCAGGCTGCGTATACCCGTCACCGATCCGCGCCGCCATGCTGATGCCACCACCGTTGCCGGCCGCCCCAAGGCGAGCTGTCAGCGTCACCGCAGAGGAGTAGCAGCATGGAACCACGATTGATCCGCACTAAAGGCCTGTTGCCGCGCCGCCTGGCGCTGGGGGCGGCGGCCCTGTCGTTATTGGCTGCCAGTGTGTTCAGCCAGGGGGTATGGGCGGACGAGGCCAACAGCACCGGCCTGGCGGTGACCGCCACTGAAGTCACGGTCGGCCAGTTGCACTCGGCCACCGGCACCATGGCGATTTCCGAGACCGGCTCGATCCAGGCCGAACGCCTGGCCATCGAGCAGATCAACGCTTCAGGCGGCATCCTCGGTCGGCAGATCAAGGTGATCCAGGAAGACGGCGCCTCCGACTGGCCGACCTTCGCCGAGAAGGCCAAGAAGCTTTTGGTCAACGACAAGGTGGCAACGGTGTTCGGTTGCTGGACCTCGGCCTCGCGCAAGGCTGTGCTGCCGATTTTCGAGAAAGAAAACGGCCTGCTCTACTACCCGACTTTCTACGAGGGGCTGGAGCAGTCGAAGAACGTGATCTACACCGGCCAGGAAGCCACCCAGCAAATCCTCGCCAGCCTCGACTGGATCGCCAAGACCAAAGGCGCCAAAACCTTCTACCTGGTGGGGTCGGACTATATCTGGCCACGCACCTCGATGAAGATTGCGCGCAAACACATTGAGAACGTGCTGCACGGCACCGTGGTCGGCGAAGACTACTACCCGCTGGGCAACACCCAGTTCGGCTCGCTGATCAACAAAGTCAAGCTGAAGAAGCCCGACGTTGTGTTCGCCGCCGTGGTAGGTGGCTCCAACGTGGCCTTCTACAAACAACTCAATGCGGCGGGCGTCAATGCGGCCAAGCAGACCTTGCTCACCCTGTCGGTGACCGAGGATGAATTGCTGGGCATCGGCGGCGAAAACATGGCCGGCTTCTACGCCTCGATGAAGTACTTCCAGAGCCTGGACAACCCCAACAACAAAGCCTTCGTCGACGCTTTCAAGGCCAAGTACGGCAAGGATTCGGTGATCGGCGACGTGACCCAGGCCGCGTATCTGGGCCCATGGCTGTGGAAGGCTGCGGTGGAGAAAGCCGGCAGCTTCGATATCGACAAAGTGGTAGCAGCCTCGCCGGGCATCGAGTTGAAAACCGCGCCTGAAGGCTACGTCAAAGTGCATGAAAACCATCACCTGTGGAGCAAGACCCGCATCGGTGAAGTGCAACCCGATGGCCAGTTCAAAGTGGTGTACGAGTCCGATCTGATCGAACCGAATCCGTTTCCTAAAGGCTATCAGTAAGGTCTGGGCCTATCGCGGCAAGCCGACTCCAACACTTTGTAGGAGCTGGCTTGCCGGCGATGGAGCTCCATCGTTTCTCCACATCCTCCCTCCAAGCAGGAGTCCATCATCATGGAATGGCTATCGGAATTTGGTGCCATCGCGGCGATGCAGGGGTTCAACGGCTTGTCCGTGTTCTGCGTGCTGCTGTTGATGGCATTGGGGTTGGCGATCATTTTCGGCCAGATGGGGGTCATCAACATGGCCCACGGCGAGTTCCTCACGATCGGCGCCTACACCACCTATGTCTGCTCGAGCCTGACCAGTCATTTCGCCCCGTGGTTTCAACCCTATTATTTTTTCATCGCCATCGCCCTGTCGTTCCTGATGGCCGGGGCCATCGGCTGGCTGGTGGAGTGGGCGATGATCAGTCGGCTCTACAAGCGTCCACTGGACACATTGCTGGCGACCTGGGGGCTGTCCCTGGTGATGCAGCAGACCTTCCGTTCGGTGTTCGGCGCCCGTGAAGTCAGCGCGACGCCGCCGGAGTGGCTGATGGGTTCGTTCAACTTCACTGAGTCCATCGAGATCCCGCGCAACGGTCTGTTCATGATGGCCCTGACCCTGCTGCTCACCGGGGCCATTTTTCTCTTGCTCTACCGCTCACGCTGGGGCCTGCAAGTGCGGGCCACGGTGCAAAACCGACTGATGAGCCGTGCCGTGGGCATCAATACGCGCAAGGTCGACCGAATGACCTTTGCCCTCGGTTGTGGTGTCGCGGGGGTGGCCGGCGCGGCCTTTACCACCATCGGCTCCACCGGTCCCACCGCGGGCTCGCAGTACATCGTCGACACCTTCCTGGTGGTGGTCTTCGGCGGCGCACAAAGCCTGTTCGGCACCATTGCGTCGGCGTTCGTCATTGCCCAGACCCAATCGATTTCGGAGTTTTTCCTCAGTGGTTCGATGGCCAAGGTGCTGACCCTGTCCGGGGTGATTCTGATCCTGATGTTGCGCCCTCAAGGGTTGTTCTCCATCAAAGTGCGCAAGTAGAGGCGAGCCAATGAAGCTTTTAGACAAGATGCTGGCGGGCAAGCAGAACCTGTTGGGCGTGGCCCTGTTGGCGCTGCTGATCTTCGTGGTCTTCCCGCTGACCCTGGATGCCTTTCGCCTGAACATGGTGGGCAAGTACCTGACCTATGCCTTCGTCGCTGTCGGCCTGGTGTTGTGTTGGGGCTATGGCGGCATTCTCAGCCTCGGGCAAGGGGTGTTCTTCGGCGTCGGCGGCTACTGCATGGCGATGTTTCTCAAGCTCGAAGCCTCCGACCCGCAGAGCACCAAAATCCAGTCGACGCCGGGCATTCCGGATTTCATGGACTGGAACCAGATCACCGAACTGCCGTGGCTCTGGGTGCCGTTCCACAGTTTCAGCTTCACCCTGCTAGCGGTGATCCTGGTGCCGGTGGCGCTGGCCTTCATCATTGGCATGGCGCTGTTCAAGCGGCGGGTGGGGGATGTTTATTTCTCTATCGTCAGCCAGGCCATCGCGCTGATTCTCACGGTGCTGATCGTCGGCCAGCAGGGCCTGACCGGCGGGGTCAACGGCATCACCGATCTCAAGACTCTGCTCGGCTGGGACCTGCGCAGCGACAGCGCCAAGCTGCTGCTGTACTTCATCAACGCGGCCTTGTTGTTCGGCTGCATTTTCATCGGCCGTTTCGTCCTCGCGTCGAAGCTCGGGCGGCTGCTGATGGCGATGCGCGATAGAGAGGAACGGGTGCGCTTCTCCGGTTATGACGTAGCCAGTTTCAAGATTTTCGTGTTCTGCATCGCCGCCGCCTTCTCGGCCATTGGCGGCGCCATGTTCGCCTTGCAGGTGGGCTTCATGTCGCCTTCGTTCGTCGGCATCGTGCCGTCCATCGAGATGGTGATCTTTGCCGCTGTCGGCGGGCGCATGTCGCTGCTCGGCGCGGTGTATGGGGCCTTACTGGTGAACTACGGCAAGACCTATTTCTCCGAGTCGTTCCCCGAATTATGGCTGTACCTGATGGGTGGGCTGTTCATTGCCGTGGTCATGTACTTCCCCAATGGCTTGGCCGGACTCTGGGACAGCCATGGCCGCCAGACCCTTGGCCGTTTATTGCGGCGTCCCTCGCAGCAAGCTGCCGTTGCCGAACCCCTGCCAGAGGCGCCGCGCACCGCGCCGCCAGCCTCGGCTCCTGAACGTCCTTCGCTGGAGACGCAGCCATGACCGCCGTGGGTTTTAAAATGAACAAGCCGGTGCTGGTTATCGAGGGGCTGACGGTGTCCTTCGACGGTTTCAAGGCCGTGGACAACCTCAACCTGTACATCGACCGCAATGAAGTGCGGGTGGTGATCGGGCCCAACGGCGCAGGCAAGACCACGGTGCTCGACCTGATCTGCGGCAAGACCCGCGCCACCAGCGGCAGTATTCAGTTCGATGGTCAGGAGCTGACCAAGATGCGCGAGTACAACATCGTCCGTGCTGGTGTCGGGCGCAAATTCCAGAACCCGTCGATCTACGAAAACCTCACGGTGTTCGAGAACCTGGAGATGTCCTACCCGGCGGGGCGCAAGGTGTTGGGCGCGTTGTTCTTCAAACGCAGTGCCGCAGTGATTGCCCGGGTTGAAGAGGTGGCGCGGGAGATCTTTCTCGGTGAGCTGTTGCAGCAACAGGCCGATCTGCTGTCCCACGGCCAGAAGCAGTGGCTGGAGATCGGCATGCTGCTGATGCAGAACCCTGACCTGTTGATGCTCGATGAACCCGTCGCCGGGATGAGCGTCAACGAACGCGTCCAGACCGCAGAACTGCTCAAGCGCATCAGCCAGGGACGCTCGGTGCTGGTGATCGAACACGACATGGAGTTCGTCAAGAGCATCGCCCATAAGGTCACGGTGCTGCACCAGGGCAAGGTCCTGGCCGAGGGCAGCATGGAGTCGGTGCAGAACAACCCGAAAGTCATCGAAGTCTATTTAGGCCATTGAGGAAGCAGGCATGTTCAACGTAGACAAGCTGTCCTGTGGTTACGGCCAGAGCCAGATCCTCCACGACCTCGACCTGGCCGTGGCCAAACGCGAAATCGTCGCCGTGATGGGACGCAACGGTATGGGCAAGACCACGCTGTTCAAGAGCTTGATGGGCATCCTTCCGCAGTGGCGGGGGCAGGTCAGCGTCGATGGCCAGGAGGTCTCGAACCTGGAAACCCACGAGCGGGTGGAGCTCGGCATCGCCTATGTGCCCCAGGGGAGGATGATTTTTCCCAGCATGACGGTGTTGGAAAATATTCAGACCGGCCTGCCGGCATCGGCCCGGGGCCAGGTCCCCGAAGATCTTTATGCGTTGTTTCCGGTGCTTCACGACATGCGCTCGCGCAAGGGCGGCAATCTCTCGGGCGGGCAACAGCAGCAACTGGCCATTGCCCGGGCGCTGGCGACCAATCCCAAGGTGTTGTTGCTCGATGAACCTACCGAAGGCATCCAGCCGTCGATCATCAAGGACATCGCCCGCACTTTGAAAGAGATCCGCAACCTGCGCGACCTGACCATTGTGGTCTCCGAGCAGGTGCTGTCATTCACCCTGGAAATCGCCGACCGCTTCCTGGTGATCGAGAAGGGCCGCTTCGTGATTGAAGAGACCCGGGACAAGGTCGACGAAGCCACCATCAGTCGCTACCTCTCTGTGTAGGTGCGGCCGGGCGGCGCGATGGTTTATCGGCCCCCTTTGCTGCAGCTGGCAAGCCAGCTCCTGCAGGGGTACGTCATCCAACGTATTGGCCGATTCGGGCCGCCATTCGAGACTGGTTCCAACGCGGTACATCCCCAATGTTCAGGAGCTTCGCCATGACCGATACCTTGATCAAAGTCGACCTCAACCAGCCCGCCACCGAGAACGAACAGATCCATAACCGCTGGCATCCGGACATTCCCATGGCTTGCTGGGTCAAGCCAGGGGATGACTTTATTCTTGAGACTTACGACTGGACCGCCGGCGCGATCAAGAACAACGACGACGCCTCGGATGTGCGTGACGTCGACCTGTCCACCGTGCACTACCTGTCCGGTCCGGTGGGCGTGCATGGCGCCGAGCCAGGGGATCTGCTGGTGGTCGACCTGTTGGACATCGGTGCCAAGGCCGAATCCATGTGGGGCTTCAACGGTTTCTTCTCGCGGCAGAACGGCGGCGGATTCCTCACGGATCACTTTCCCAGCGCACAGAAAGCCATCTGGGATTTCAAAGGCATGTTCACAAGCTCGCGGCACATTCCCGGGGTCAACTTTGCCGGCCTGATCCACCCCGGATTGATCGGTTGCCTGCCCGACCCGGTAATGCTCGCCGACTGGAACCGCCGTGAGCAGGAGCTGATCGATACCAACCCGACCCGCGTGCCGCCCTTGGCCAACGCCCCGCTGGCCGCCACCGCGCACATGGGCAAGCTCAAAGGCCAGGCCCGGGATGATGCCGCGGCCACCGGCGCACGCACCGTGCCGCCGCGTGAACATGGTGGTAACTGCGATATCAAGGACCTGTCCCGGGGCTCGAAGATTTTCTTCCCGGTCTACGTCAACGGCGCCGGCTTGTCGGTGGGAGACCTGCACTTCAGTCAGGGCGACGGCGAGATCACTTTTTGCGGCGCAATCGAGATGGCCGGCTGGGTGCATATGAAAGTCGAGCTGATCAAGGGCGGCATGGCCAAGTACGCAATCAAGAACCCGGTGTTCAAACCCAGCCCGATTATCCCGACCTACCAGAACTACCTGATCTTTGAAGGTATCTCGGTGGATGAAGCCGGCAAGCAGCACTACCTGGACGTCAATATCGCGTACCGCCAGGCCTGCCTGAATGCGATCAACTATTTGACCAAGTTTGGTTATTCGCCCGCCCAGGGCTATGCACTGTTGGGTTCTGCGCCGGTGCAAGGGCATATCAGCGGCGTGGTCGACATCCCCAACGCCTGCGCGACCCTCTGGTTACCCACCGAAATCTTCGAGTTCGACATCAACCCCAACGCCAACGGCCCCATCAAACACCTCGACGGCAGTATCGATCTGCCGATCGCCCCGGACCTGTGAGACACGCCCGAGCCCGATCAATGTCCGGAGAGCGCCATGCCGACCTATGAGTACGAATGCCAAACCTGTGGCTGTTTCACAATGTTGCGGCCTATGGCCCAACGGCACGAGCCGTGCCAGTGCCCGTTTTGCGCGGGCCCAGGAGGGCCTTTGCTGTTGTCTGCGCCGGCGCTGACGACGTTGTCGAGCAGTCAACGCCAGGCCATGGCGACCAACGAGCGAAGTGCCCACTCGCCGCAGACCCTTGGTGAGTACCAGCAGAACCGTCGTCACCCCAGTGGGTGCAGTTGTTGCGCACCGAGCAAACCGCTGGCCCCGACCAAAGCCAATCCACAGGGGCTCAAGAGTAAAACCGGCTCCAGACCTTGGATGATCAGCCATTAACAGAGGTAAATTTCATGCGTCATGGTGATATTTCCAGCAGCCCGGATACCGTGGGTGTCGCGGTCGTCAATTACAAAATGCCGCGGCTGCATACAAAAGCCGAGGTCATTGAAAACGCCCGCAAGATTGCCGACATCATCACTGGTATGAAAAGCGGTCTCCCCGGCATGGACCTGGTGGTGTTTCCTGAATACAGCACCATGGGCATCATGTACGACCACGATGAGATGATGGCGACTGCTGCCAGCATTCCAGGCGAAGAGACTGCGATCTTTTCCGCCGCGTGCCGTGCGGCAGACACGTGGGGGGTGTTTTCACTGACCGGTGAGCGGCATGAGGAACACCCTCACAAAGCCCCGTACAACACGTTGGTGTTGATCAATAACCAGGGCGAAATCGTCCAGAAGTACCGCAAGTGCATTCCCTGGTGCCCCATAGAAGGCTGGTATCCGGGTGATCGGACCTATGTCTGCGAGGGGCCGAAGGGCTTGCAGATCAGCTTGATCATTTGTGATGACGGTAACTACCCGGAGATCTGGCGCGACTGTGCAATGAAAGGGGCGGAGTTGATCGTCCGGTGCCAGGGCTATATGTACCCGGCCAAAGAGCAGCAGGTGATGATGTCCAAAAGCATGGCCTGGGCCAATAATTGCTATGTGGCAGTGGCCAATGCCGCCGGCTTCGATGGGGTTTACTCCTACTTTGGTCACTCGGCGATCATTGGCTTCGACGGTCGCACTCTGGGCGAATGCGGTGAAGAGGAAATGGGCATTCAGTACGCACAATTATCCGTTTCGCAAATCCGCGATGCGCGAGCGAACGACCAATCACAGAATCATTTGTTCAAGCTGCTGCATCGCGGTTACACCGGGGTCTATAACTCCGGGGACGGCGACAAGGGAGTGGCTGACTGCCCGTTCGACTTTTACCGCACCTGGGTACTGGATGCGCAGAAAGCCCAGGAAAACGTCGAAAAACTTACCCGTCGCACCGTCGGCGTGGCTCATTGCCCGGTGGGAGAGATTCCCCACGACGGTAAAGAAAAACACGCAGGCTAAACCATGCCTTTCGTGAATGATCGCATCGACCCAAACCACCCACAGCCTAGCCTGACCAACGCATCACCGGCAGCAGATTTGTTGACCTCACGCTTCGTCTTCAATCCCGCTCAGGTCATGGCGTTGTTGCGCAGTCGAATTGTCGGCCAAGAACAAGCCATGAGCGCGGTCGAGGCGTTGCTAAACGTGGTTAAGGTCGATATTGGTGAACGTGAGAGGCCGTTGACGGTGAACCTGTTCATGGGGCCAACCGGTGTCGGCAAGACCGAAATCGTCCGTCTGCTGGCACAGGCCATACACGGTCGCTCCGATGCTTTTTGTCGCATCGACATGCACACCCTGGCCCAGGAGCATTACTCGGCGGCGCTCACCGGAGCGCCACCTGGTTATGTGGGGAGTAAAGAGGGCGTCAGTCTGTTCAATAGCGAATTGATTCAAGGTACCTACAGTCGCCCAGGCATCGTGCTGTTCGATGAACTGGAAAAGGCCAGCAAGGAAGTGGTGCGCAGCTTGTTGGGCATTCTTGAGAACGGCCAACTGACCTTGGCGGGCGGTAGCCGAACGCTGGATTTTCGCAATAGCCTGATTTTCATGACCAGCAACATTGGAGCCCAGCAAGCGACCACCTACAGGGAACGTTTTTCACGCGGTTGGCGGCGCTGGCTCGGCATCGCCCCCCAAGGTGAGCAGGCCATGTTGGAACAAGCGCTGCACGCCTGGTTCGAACCGGAATTTCTAAACCGTATTGATCGCATTCTGGTTTTCCAGCGCATCGAAACCCAATGGCTGGAAGCGTTGTTGCAGATCGAACTGAACAAACTCAACCAACGTCTCGGTCAGCATCGTCGTACGCTGGTCCTGGACGTTGCGGCAAGCGACTGGCTGTGCCGAAAGCATGACCCACGCTTTGGTGCTCGGGCTCTGACAAGGCGAGTGCGGGTTGAGCTGGAGCCTGCGATCGCTGAGTGTATGCTGGCTCATCCGCAGGCAATGCAGATGACTGCGACGGTCGAATCAAACCGGCTCACGGTTGTTCCAGCGCAAAGCACGGTGTTCAACGCATCAACGCCAAAGGATTTTCCTGCAACATCACCGAACTGTGGAGGGTAGCGAGCGCTTCCTTGAGTAAGGATTGCTCCTGCGCATCCTTGGATTTCTTGCTCTCCTTGGCGGCGTACTCCAGCAATACCAAGTGACTGCGGCTGGCTGAAGCCTCCTTCGGCACCACGGTCTCTTCAATCAGTTTGCCCGTGACGTACTTCTGTGTCCGTGTGTCCTGGCTGGCGTGTTGCGTGACGGAGGCTTTGGTCAGTCGGCCATCCTTGTAGGCGAGGCTGGCCGAGCTGCTGGCCTTGTCATTCACTTGTACGTAGAGATAGTTCTGCGATTCGTAATCTTTGCCCAGCGCAGGTGCTTTCCCGCCCTTCAGGCTTTTGTGAAAGCTGGCCGATAGACTCGATTGCTGGGTTTGATCGATCTTGCGGTCACGCATGATGGAGCCTGCGACGACAGTCTTTTGCGAGAGGGTATAGGCAAAGCTATCGAGTTCAGACAGGTGCATCGGGTTGGACGCCTTGTTAGTCTGAGTGATGGACGCCTCGAAGTCTGCCAGTCCGGTCAACAGGCCTTTGTCCGCCGCATTACGGGTCAATCGGTCAGGTAGGGTAATGCCCTCTGGGTAGTGGCTGTTCATGGCGCTGAACGCATCCTTGAACATCTCCATCAGGGCCGCCTTGGCGTTGCCACGCTCCTGCACTCGGTCAAACTGGGCAAGGTAGCTGTTCAGTGCGTTGGCCTGTTGCTTGGCATCGCCCAGGATTGCGCTGTTCTTCAGGTCAACGCTCAGGTTCAGTTTGCCCTCCGGACCGCTCATTTGCGTGGTGCGGCGTTGGTTGTCGGCGCTAAAGGCGAGGGTCAGATCTTCACCGTCCACGCCCTTAAGCTTGGCGTTCAGGTCAATGGATGCCAATACGCTGGAGTCAAACTGCGTCAGCTTGCCCAGGTCGAGCTTGGGCGGCTCGGCGGTCAACCCGTCGACAGCTGCCTGAAAGGCACTGCTCAGAGCGCCAATCGCCTTGAGTTCCTCCTCGCTCAGCGGGCCACCATTCACGGTAGCCTGGACGCCAAGACCATCGTCCTGGCTTGTCAGGCTGAAGGTGACCGTCTTGCCGCTGGCGGTCTTGATGCTGAGGCTGATCAAGTTGTCGGCTTTATTGTGCAGCAGCGTCTGTTCGGATTTTATCCCGGCGACGTCGTAAGCCCTGTCCGTGGTGGTATGGAGCACTGACTGGGAAATGCTCGAACCATTCTTGGCGAACTGCTCCACCAGGACCGCACCCAGGCGGTGAAAGCGGTTGGCTATCGACAGCGATCTGGGGTTGGTTCCCATGATGTTGGTGATAGCGTCCTGACCTTCCTTTTCCCAAACACGAACATTCTCCTGGCCAGGCAGTTGCCCCAGGCGGGAATAGGTCTGTGATTTAACATCGACCACCGGGCTGCCCAGGCTGACGATTGCCGACGGTCGAGCCGGGAAGGCATCAGCACTGTCTATCGCTGTTGCAGGGGATGCCGCGACAGCGGAGCGAGTCTGGAGGGGAATGGCGGAAGTGATCAAGGATAGGGTAGTCATGACAGTCCGTGTCAACAGAGCAGAGTTGCACTCAATGTAGTGAATACACCACCCGATTGAAAGCGGGGTGGGTGAAATAAATGGCAAAGAGCTATTATGCATTTGCCCGTTAGCGAATTCCCGGAGCGGTTCAGCCCAATCTGCAAAGATTGGGCTTTTTTCACGCCTTGAGAAACGGCGTTCCCAGGCCTGTGGTCGACACTGTCGCCGTCAGAAGACCAGCTTGAACAGGGCGATGACCACGATCAGGCCGATTATGAAAATGATACCTACGGTGCCGCCAAGAAATTTCAACATAATGATGCTCTCATCGGATGGGCTTAATTTTCTAGACCACCCTCGACAACGCTCGTTTCGTTGAATTTCACCCACGGTGATCAATGAACCGCCCAAGACCTCGGAACAGGCACCTGATCAAACTTCGAAACGGTCTTGATCCAGTAGCGCCGATAGTCGGTCTGGTCCGGCGCCAGGGGCTTGTGGGTTGACCATGGATGCTCCGCCTTCAGGCTCGCCCGGTAGGCTTCCCATTCTTTCTGCTCGGCCACTTCCCTGGCTTTGGTCCTGTCATCGAACCAACCCAGGACGTACGCTTCGCCCTGATCCGTGCCGTGTGCTATCAGCAGATAAATCTCTGTCATTACCTGGTCCGCCGTTCAATCCTGAAACCCAGTCACTGGGGTCTTACCTTGGGTATCGGCAGTTTTTTTGTGTTGTTGAGGTTTATTGATGAGTGGCGTGCCTGGTGGAGCGGGACGAGCCACAAACTTAGAAAGTCTGCCCCATGGAGAACTGGAACACCTGTGTGTCCGCGTTTTCAGGTGTGCGCACCGGAAAGGCCAGGTTGAAACTCAACGGACCCAACGGACTGTACCAAGTCACTCCAAGCCCGACGGAGCTGGCCATCTGGTCAAGGTCGACTCCGTCGCAGCCCTGGGTGGTGCTCAAGTAGCACTTGTTGGAGTACACGCTGCCAACGTCCCAGAACACCGACGTGCGCACCGATTTGTTGTCTTTGATGAAGGGCATCGGAAACAGATATTCCACGCCGCCGGTGATGAGGATGTTGCCGCCCAGTGATTCGGTGTCGCGGTCGGAATAATACTGCTGTCCTTCACTGGCATAGTTACCGGTGGCCGGGGTGCTGTGGGGACCGAGGGTGCCGCTTTCGAAGCCGCGGACCGAACCCTCGCCGCCGGCCGTATAGTTCTCGTAGAAAGGCAGGCCGTCGGTCGAGCCGTAGCTGTTGCCGTAGCCGAGCTTGGTATGGAACCGCAGGGAAGTGGTGTCGGTGACCGGCAGGAAGGTTTGCCCGGTGTAGTCGAGCTTGTAGAAATTCAGGTCGCTGCCCGGCACGGTCATCATCAGGTTGAGGTTTTGCGAATGACCGCGGGTCGCCATCACGGCACGGTTCAGGGTCGATTCCGACCAGCCGAGATTGGCCTTGAGGTTGGTGAACGCGCTGCCTTCACGTTGGATAAAGTCGTAGATCTCATCAGAACTGTAGGTGCCGGCGTCAATGCTGTCATGTTGCACGGTCACGCCGAAGCTCAGCCGTGAGGTTTCATTGATCGGATAACCCACGGTGGTCCCGGCACCAAAGCTATTGATGGAGTAGTACGAGTAATCGTCGTCGTAATACTCGTTATAGTCGGTGGCGTTGTAGAACGCGTTGTAACCCAAGCTCACGCCGTCCGGCGTGAAATAGGGATCGGTAAAGCCGATGTTGTACTTGCTTTGGTAAGAGGAACGGGTCAGGCCGAGGCTGGCGTAGTTGCCGCTGCCGAGGAAGTTGTTTTGGGTGATCGAACCGCCGAGGATCAAACCGGCGCTCTGGGAGAAACCGACGCTGGCGGTGATCGAGCCGGACGCCTGCTCTTCGACGCTGTAGTTCACATCGATCTGGTCATCGACGCCCGGTACTGCCGGCGTCTCGACGTTGACTTCCTTGAAGAAGCCCAGGCGCTCCAGACGGGTCTTGGACTGGTCGATCAGGTAGGTCGACGCCCAGCCACCTTCCATCTGGCGCATTTCACGGCGCAGCACCTCGTCTTCGGACTTGGTGTTGCCACGGAAGTTGATGCGGTTGACGTAGGCACGCTTGCCCGGATCCACGGCGAAGGTGATGTCGACGGTATGGTCTTCATCGTGCGGTTGCGGCACGCCGTTGACGTTGGCGAAGGTGTAGCCCTCGTTGCCCAGACGACGGGTGATCAGCTCGGAAGTGGTGGTCATCAGCTTGCGCGAGAACACCTGGCCCTTCTGCACCAGCAGCAGAGAGGTGACCTGGTCTTCAGGCACCTTCAGGTCGCCACTGAGCTTGACGTCACGAACGGTGTACTTGTCGCCTTCGTTGACGTTGACGGTGATGTAGACGTGCTTCTTGTCCGGAGTGATGGACACCTGGGTCGAAGCGATGTCCATGTTGATGTAGCCGCGGTCCAGGTAGTAGGAACGCAGACGTTCCAGGTCACCGGAGAGCTTTTCACGGGCGTACTTGTCGTCGTTCTTGAAGAACGACAGCCAGTTGGTGGTCTTGAGTTCGAACAGGTCGATCAGGTCTTCATCAGGGAAAACGGTGTTGCCCACCACGTTGATGTGCTGGATCGCCGCCACGGTGCCTTCATTGATGTTGACCTTCAGGCCTACGCGGTTGCGCGGCTGCGGCACCACTTCGGTGTCGACGGTGGCCGAGTAACGACCCTGGGCAACGTACTGGCGTTGCAGCTCGTTACGAACACCTTCGAGGGTGGCGCGCTGGAAGATCTCGCCTTCGGCCAGACCGGACTGTTTGAGGCCCTTCATCAGGTCTTCAGTGGAGATCGCCTGGTTGCCTTCGATCTCGATACTGGCAACCGATGGACGCTCGACTACCGTAATCACCAGGACATCGGCGTCGTGCCCCAGTTGGATATCCTGGAAGAACCCGGTCTTGAACAACGCGCGAGTGGACTCCACCAGACGCCGCTCATCCGCTTGATCACCCACGTTCAATGGCAAGGCACCGAACACGCTGCCGGCGGAAACGCGCTGAAGGCCGTTGATACGGATGTCGGAAATTTTGAAGCCTTGAGCGTGTGCAAATGTGGCATTGAGCAGCAGTGCAGCCGAGCAGAGCAGGCGCGAAAAATTCATCAAGATCTTTTCCAGGACACATCGACAAGCAGCGTAGGCGGGCGCGGATATCTCAAAGCAAGACAAGTCACCGCGCAGCGAGCAGGCTGGTGGAAGTGCAGGATAAAAGTTCGGTGCGTTTGGTGCGGTTAACCCAGTGTCAAGTTAGGTAAAGGTTGGCCTGTGGCGATGACGCTGTGCCATGCAATGGCGATAATGCACCGCCTCCCACTCAAGAGCGTCCCATGATCCGCGTATTGCTTGTCGACGATGACCAGGAGCTGACTGGAATGCTCAGCCAATACCTTGAGCGTGAAGGCTTTGAGGCGACGGCCGTGCACAGCGGCGAGGAGGGCGAAGTCCAGGCTCTGTCCGGTCGCTATAGCATCGTGGTGCTGGACGTGATGCTGCCGGGGTTATCGGGTATCGAGGTACTCAGGCGCATTCGGGCGGTGAACCAGGTGCCGGTGGTGTTGCTGACGGCCCGAGGCGACAACATCGACAAGATCACCGGCCTGGAACTGGGTGCCGATGACTATGTGCCCAAGCCCAGCTCACCGGGAGAGTTGGTGGCGCGTCTACGGGCCATCATGCGCCGGGTGCAGCCGACGGATCAGCCCACCAGCGAAGTGATCCGGACCGGCCCGCTGGTCCTGTGGCCTGGCAAACGTCAGGCCCAATGGCATGGACGCGAGCTGGCGGTGACCAGCACCGAGTTCAGCCTGCTCGAAGAGCTGGCCCGTTGTGCCGGGCAGGTGGTGAGCAAACAGGACCTGTCCCTCAATGCCTTGGGCTGCCCCTTGACCCGCTACGACCGGCGTATCGACGTGCACATCAGCAGTATCCGCCACAAACTCGGGCCGCGGCCCGACGCGAAGGCCTGGATCCAGAGCGTGCGTGGCCTGGGTTACCTGATGATCGCCGAACAATGAAACCCAGTCGGCTGTTCTGGAAACTGTTCCTGGCATTTTGGCTCTCCACCAGCCTGACGTTTCTGGTCGGCTTGGGCTTGCTGGTGATGGGCAGTTCCAGGCCCGGAGATCCTCATCTGGAAACCATTCTGGCCACTGAAGAGCAGCTCTTGCGCCAGTTCGGCGTTGAGTCGGGCCGGCAATTGCTGGCGGTGTGGGAGCGTCCTGATGACCAGGCTGTTGGTGTGTACGACAGTGCCGGTCAACTGCTGGCCGGGGCGCCGGTTGCGCAACCGGCCTACACGCGATCGGTCATTGGCAAGGACGGCGCCGCGCTGTTGCTCAAGTCTACTCATCCTCTGGCTCAAGAGCGCGACAAAGGGCCGAGCCCTTGGACTCCGTTGATCATCGGCACAGTCATGAGCGCACTGTTCAGTGGATATATGGCGTTCTACCTGGCATGGCCGTTGGTTTATCTTCGGCGGGCCATGGGCGACGTGGCCCAAGGGCACTTCGAAACCCGGGTCAAGCCGATGATGGGCGCGCGCCGGGATGAAATCGTTGACCTGGCCGAGGACTGCGATCGAATGGCCAATCAGCTGAAACTGCTGGTGGAGGCCCAACAGCACCTGCTGCACGACATCTCTCATGAACTGCGCTCGCCGTTGACGCGCATGCAGGCAGCCATCGGATTGCTGCAGCAAGATCCGGCTCGTCTGGAGATGGTGGGGCGCATCGACCGTGAGTCGGTGCGCATGGACACGCTGATCGAGGCGTTGTTGACCCTGGCGCGTCTGCAGGGGCGGCCTGAGAGTATCGAACGCGAGCCAATCGATATCGTCGAGTTGTTGTCGGTGATCGTCGAGGATGCTCAGTTCGAGGCGCAGATGAAAGGCTGCCAGGTCAGCTTGCAGGCGTGCCCGGCCTTTGTCAGTCGGGCCAGCGGCGAGCTGTTGTATCGCTGTTTCGAGAACGTCATTCGAAACGCGGTGCGTTACACCCGGCCGGCCACCACGGTGGTGGTCGTGGCTCAGGCCACCCCTGAGGCAGGCTGCCTGACGGTTCAGATCAGTGATCAGGGACCGGGTGTTGAAGACGAGCGCTTGCAGGAGATTTTCCATCCGTTCGAGCGCGGCCTGAACGACAGCAGTGTCGGTTTCGGATTGGGCTTGGCAATCGCTGCAAGGGCTGTGGAAATCCACGGCGGCACGATCATGGCGCACAACGCGCCAACGGGTGGCCTGACTATGGAGATCAGCTTGCCCCATCGGGCATGACCTTTACACGATATTACATTGGCTTGACGGCTCTGTACGCCCCGTCTCAGTAGACTTTGCGCTCAAACTTACTCAGCGTTTGCTGATGTTTCAGCGTGGAGGTGCTCATGTTTCTGGTCCATAAGAAGGGCTTCGTTCCCGGCAAGAGAATGGTCGACGGTCTGGTGCCCTACGATTTCTTCTGTGAAGACAATCCGAGCCTTAACCTGTTTGTCTTCACGGGCTCCGCCACCCCGGGCAAAGTGGTCGAGGAGCAGACACTCTGGGGATTTACCCGTCTGGAACGTTTTGAAGCGTTGAGCGGTACTCTGGTGTCGAACAAAAAGCATGCAGGCTGGTTTCAGAAGGTCAATGTGCTCACCGGCCCCGCCCAGAACGGCACTCAAAGCGTGAAGTTCCAGCGAGTGCTGAAAATCATCAAGCACACCGATGCCTCGGCCCGAGTCGCCAGCAAGGCCGACTACGAGATCCAGACAGATGAAGGCGACACCTACTTCACCCGTCGGCCTGCCATGGACGACAGTGCGCAAACCGTCATCTATTCGGCGGATCAGTAGGCTCGACTGCCAGGTGCATCTACGGCGTTGAATACCGTCCATCGCGAGCCGGCTCGCGCTGACGCTGTCGCAGCCAGCATCAGCGCGAAAAGACCCTCAGGCGTCGGCAAGCTGAAACCGATAACCCACTCCATACAACGATTCGATCGGCTGTTCACCTGGGCATGCCTGCTCGAGTTTGCGTCGCAGATTACGGATGTGGCTGTCGACGGTGCGATCGGTGACCACCCGGTGATCGGAGTAGATTCTGTCCAGCAATTGATCGCGGGAAAATACCCGCCCCGGCGCGCGGGCGAGGGTGCTGAGCAGGCGTAGCTCCAAAGGCGTCAGGTCCAGCGCAATACCGTCGAGAGACGCCAGGTACTGTTCTTCGTCAATCAGCAGACGCGGCGGCGCAGAGGTAAGAAGTTGTGGGCTGCGCCGCAGGATGGCCTTGACCCTGGCCACCACTTCGCGGGGGCTGAAGGGTTTGCAGATGTAGTCATCGGCCCCCAGGTCCAGCCCGAGCAAACGGTCTACCTCCTCGACGCGAGCGGTGATCATGATGATCGGCACGGCGCTGAAACTGCGCAGGTCCTTGCACACTTGCAAACCGTCGCGTCCTGGCAACATCAAGTCGAGCAGGATCAATCGCGGCTCGTTGGCACGTACCGCCGGTACCACCTCAAGCCCGTTGTCCAGGCACTGGGTCGTGTAGCTGGCGGCGATCAGGTAGTCGCGTATCAACGCGGCCAGTTTGGGTTCGTCTTCGACGATGAGGATCGGACTGTCGTTGACCATGGTTCAGGCGTTCCGTGGCAGGCGCAGGGTCAGCCAAAGGCCGCCCAGGGGCGAGTGTTCGGCACTGAGGCTGCCACCGTGGGCCAGGGCGATACTGTGACAGATGGCCAGCCCCAGGCCGGCGCCACCACTGGCGCGATTGCGTGAGGATTCGCCGCGGTAGAAACGCTCGAACAGCCGCGGCAATTGATCCGCATCGACCCCGGGGCCGGAGTCGAGAAAATCGATGCGCACGACGTCGTCCTCGCTGGCGGCACAAATGCGCAGGACACCACCTTCATCGGTATAGCGCAGTGCGTTTTCCAGCAGATTGCCGAACAGTTGCTGCAGGCGTTTGGGGTCGGCTTCAACCTGTAGCGGCGTTATCGGCAGCTCCAGCTCCAAACCCAGGTGCCGAGCATTGCAACGCTCCTGGAACATCGCCACGCAACCGTCCAGCAGCTCGTTGAGATCGCATTTGCTCTTGCGGTAAGTCAACGCGCCCACATCGGCCAGGGACAGTTCATACAGATCGTCCACCAGTTTGCTGAGCATGCCGACTTCGCCTTGCAGCGATTTCATCGAAGACTGATCAAGTGTGCGCACGCCGTCCTCAATGGCTTCCAGTTCGCCGCGCAGTACCGACAGGGGGGTTCGCAGCTCATGGGAGACATCGGCCATGAACTCCCGACGCATTTTTTCATTGCGCTCCAGGGTATACGCCAATTGATTGAAGTCCCGGGCCAACTGACCGACTTCGTCATTGGAAGACACAGTGACTCGGTTGCTGTATTCACCGGCGGCCAGGCGATGCGTAGCAGCGGCCACGCGCTTGACCGGATCAAGCAGGGTGCGGGCGATCCACCAGGCGATCAGCATCGCCAACAGCAAAGAGAACACCCCTACGGCCAGGCTGGTGCGTATCAGATACAGACGGAAGCGTTCGCCTCCGGCTTCGGTCACGTTCTGAAACGGCGTCACCGCCAGCCAGCCAACGGTTTTCCCAGCGACCTGGACCGGGCGCATCAAGGCGTCGTCGGCAATTGCCGAGTAGCCCATGACCAATTGCTTTTGCACGTCCAGCAGGGCAATGCGAAACACCGCACCGGTCAGGTCGGACATGGGCATGGGGGGCCGTTGCGGGTCGCTGTCGTTTTCCCCAGGTTCGGGGCGCAGTAGTTCGAACCAGCGATCCGGTTGATTGCGCAGAAACTCCCAGTCGCCCTCGCGCTCGTAGGCGTTGGCCAGACGCGGCAGCACCGGCGACATGCGCAACAGAGCCTGTTCGTTGAGATAGTCGAGAAAGCCTTTGCCAAAGCTCCAGCCGTTGGCCACCCCCATGCTCAGGATGACGAACAGTACGCTGGCCAGCACTGCGATAAACAGCTTGGTGGAGATGCTCAGTTTCATGGGCTCGGGCAGGTCGGTGAATGGCCCGTCCATTTAGGCCCTGGTGTGAGGAAGATTCAAGGGCGGCGGGCAATCTTCAATTTTCCTGCACATTTGCCTCGCAGTATGGCGCCTGGCTTGAACCATCCGTCTTGCAGAGGCATTTATGTCGACCAAATTATTCGCCAAATCCCTGGTGACCAGCGCCGTGCTGGTGTTCCTGATCGTTCTGTTTCTGTTGGGCGGTTGCTCCGGTGAATCGGCACCGGTTGTCGAACCGCCCAAGGTGTCCGTGATCACTGTGCAGCCGCAAAGCCAGGCGCTGACCACAGAACTGGCCGGGCGCACCCAGGCGTTCATGGTCGCCGAGATTCGCCCGCAGGTCGGTGGTATCGTCCAGCAACGACTGTTTGTCGAAGGAGCCGAGGTCAAGGCCGGACAGGCGCTGTACCAACTGGATGCTTCCTCTTACAAGGCCGCTTTGGCCGAGGCACAGGCGAACCTCGCCAAGGCCCGTGCCACCTTGAAGTCGGCCCAGGCCACGGCCAAGCGTGACGCACAGTTGGCCAAGATCGATGCCATTAGCCAGCAAGACAACGAGGACGCTCAGGCCAGCCTGCTGACCGCCGAAGCCGAACTGCAAGTGGCCCAGGCCGGCGTGGAGACTGCGCGGATCAACCTGGCGTACACCCGTATCAGTTCTCCTGTTAGTGGGCGCATAGAAACCTCAACGGTCACGCCGGGCGCGCTGGTGGTCGCCAATCAAGAGAGCGCGTTAACCACGGTGCAGCAACTGGACCCGCTCTACGTTGACGTCACCCAGTCGACCACCGAGTTGTTGCGCCTCAAGCGCGACCTGGCCAGCGGTGTGCTGCAAAGCAACGGCGAAGGCGAGGCGCGAATCAGCCTCAAGCTTGATGACGGCAGCACCTATGCCCATGAAGGTCGCTTGAAGTTCAGCGGCGTGAGTGTGAACGAGGGCACTGGGACGGTGACTTTGCGGGCGCAAATCGCCAACCCGGACCGGCTGTTGCTACCGGGCATGTACGTGCGGGCGGTGCTGGAGCAGGCTCGCGACGACCAAGCGATTTTGATTCCGCAACAGGCCGTAACCCGCAGCGCCAGCGGGGTGACCACGGTCTTGTTGGTGGTCAATGGCAAGGTCGAGCAGCGCGTCTTGACCATCGACCGTGCCGTGGGCAACCAGTGGTGGGTCAAGACCGGCCTCAATGCCGGTGACCAGGTGATTGTCGAGGGCGGGCAGAAAGTCCGGGTTGGTGAAGCAGTCGTGGCGCAGAACCCCGGCACGCGCAGTCGCACGCTGAAATCGGCGCCAGTCGCCATTGCGCAGGAGGGCTGAGCATGGCGCGTTTTTTCATCGATCGGCCGATTTTTGCCTGGGTTATTGCCATCGTCATCATGCTTGCGGGCGCTTTGTCCATCAGTCAGTTGCCCCTGGAGCAGTACCCGGACATCGCGCCACCGACAGTGCGTATCTCCGCCACCTACACCGGCGCCTCGGCCAAGACCGTGGAAGACTCGGTGACCCAGGTCATCGAACAACAGATGAAAGGCCTGGATAACCTGACCTATATGTCGGCCTCCAGCAGTTCGGACGGCAGTGCCAGCATCAGCCTGACGTTCACCGCCGGCACGAACCCGGACGTGGCGCAGATGCAGGTGCAGAACAAGCTGCAACAGGCCGAGTCGAGGCTGCCGCAGTCGGTGCAAAGCGAGGGCCTGACCGTGACCAAGGGCGGCTCGGACTTCCTGATGATTGCCGCTCTGGCGTCCGACAATCCGAGCGTCACCGGCACCCAGATTGGCGACTACATTTCCAGCACCTTGCTCGATTCCATCAGCCGTATTGACGGCGTCGGCGATGTGCAGACATTGGGCTCGGGCTATGCCATGCGCATCTGGCTGGATCCGGCGCTGTTGCAAAAATACGCGCTGATGCCGTCGGACATCAGCTCTGCCCTGGAAGCGCAGAACACTGAGGTCTCCGCCGGTCAGCTCGGCGCCATGCCGGCGGTGAAGGGCCAGCAGTTGAACGCCACCATCAGCGCCCGCAGCAAGCTGCAAACCGTTGAAGAGTTTCGCAATGTCGTGGTCAAGTCCACCAGTGACGGTGCGGTGGTATTGCTTGGGGATGTGGCACGGGTTGAGTTAGGCAGTGAAAGCTACGACGTAACCTCCGCCCTTAACGGTAAACCCGCTGCTGCCATGGGTGTGCAGCTCGCCGCCGGGGCCAACGCCCTGAATGTGGGCGAGGCGGTGAAGGCCAAGCTTCAGGAGCTGGAGCCGTTCTATCCCACGGAAATGCAGCTTAAGAACGTTATCGCCTACGACACCACGCCCTTTGTCAGCCTGTCCATCGAAGAGGTGGTCAAGTCCTTGGGCGAGGCCATTGTCCTGGTCGTGCTGATCATGTTCCTTTTCTTGCAGAACCTGCGGGCCACGCTGATCCCGGCGATCACAGTACCGGTGGTGCTGCTGGGTACGTTCGGTGTGCTGGCCCTGTTCGGCTATTCAATCAACACCCTGACCATGTTCGCCATGGTCCTGGCCATCGGCCTGTTGGTGGATGACGCGATTGTGGTGGTAGAGAACGTCGAGCGGGTAATGGCTGAGCGCGGGCTGTCGGCCCTGGACGCCACGCGCGAGTCGATGGATGAAATCACCAGCGCTCTGATCGGCATCACCCTGGTCCTCAGTGCGGTATTCATTCCCATGGCGTTTTTCGGCGGCTCCACCGGGATCATCTACCGGCAGTTTTCGGTCACCATCGTCTCGGCCATGGTGCTCTCGGTGCTGGTAGCGATGACGCTGACGCCGGCATTGTGCGCGACCCTGCTCAAGCCGTCCGATGGCAAGGGACATGGCGCTCAAGGCGGATTCTTCGGCTGGTTCAACCGCACGTTCGAGCGCGCTGCCCAGGTCTATAAAGGCCGGGTGGACGCTATTTTGCAGCGTGGCCGCGTCAGTTGGCTGGTGTATGCGCTGGTGGTGCTGGTGATGGCGGTCGGTTATCTGAGCCTGCCCACGTCATTCTTGCCTGATGAAGACCAGGGCATTCTCATGGCTCAGGTGCAATTGCCGGTGGGAGCCACGGACAGCCGCACCCAAGCGGTGGTCAAGCAATTCGAAAGCTACCTGCTCGAACAACCGGAAGTCGAAGCGCTGATCAGCATTTCCGGCCTGGGCATGAACGGCAACAGCCAGAACAGCGCCCGCGCGTTTATCCGGCTCAAGGACTGGAGCGAGCGCACAGGGGCAGGGCAGGATGCCGCGTCCATCGCTCAGCGCGCAACCATGGCGCTGTCGAGCATTGGTGATGCCAATGTGTTCGTCATGCAACCGCCGGCCGTGCGCGGGCTGGGGCAGACATCCGGCTTCGACCTGCAACTCAAGGACCTCGGTGGACTGGGGCATGACGCTCTGGTCGCCGCGCGGGAGCAATTCATCGAGCTGGCGAACAAAGACGCGCGTTTGCTGGGAGTGCGCAGCAACGGCCTGGACGACACCCCGCAGCTCAAGGTCAGCATAGATGATCGCAAGGCCGGGGCCTTGAGCCTGAGCACCAGTGACATCAACACCACCTTGTCCACGGCCCTGGGGGGCACCTATGTCAATGACTTCCTCAATCAGGGCCGGGTGAAGAAGGTCTACGTCCAGGGCGAGGCCGCATCGCGGATGCAGGAGGCCGACCTGGAACATTGGTTCGTGCGCAACAGCAACGACGAGATGGTGCCTTTTTCCTCATTCGCCAGCAGTTCGTGGAGCTACGGGTCACCGTTGTTGGAGCGCTACAACGGCAACGCTTCGCTGGAAGTGGTTGGCGACCCGGCACCCGGGGTCAGTACCGGGGACGCCATGGATGCGGTGGAAGCTATCGTCAAACAGTTACCTGAGGGCATCGGCTATGAGTGGACCGGACAGTCCTATCAACTGCGCCTTTCCGGTTCGCAGGCGCCGTTGCTGTACGCGATATCGGTGTTGTTCGTCTTCCTCTGCCTCGCTGCACTCTATGAGAGCTGGTCAGTGCCTTTCTCGGTGATGCTGGTGGTGCCGCTGGGGGTGGTGGGCGCGGTGCTGGCCACTCGTGTCAGTGGTTTGAGCAACGACGTGTACTTCCAGGTAGGGCTATTGACCACCGTGGGGTTGGCGGCCAAGAACGCGATTCTGATCGTCGAGTTCGCCAAGCACCTGCAAGAGCAGGGCAACAGCTTGCGAGAGGCGACGCTGATCGCCGTGCGCCAACGCCTGCGGCCGATTCTCATGACGTCCCTGGCCTTCATGTTTGGTGTATTGCCGCTGGCGCTGAGTAGCGGCGCCGGTTCCGCCGGACGCCAGGCAATCGGTACCGGCGTGCTGGGCGGCATGTTCACCGCGACGGTGCTGGGGATCTTCTTCGTACCCTTGTTCTTCGTGCAGATTCGTCGGCGTTTTTCCCGCGTCTCCACGGTTTCGACTGCTGTACCAACCACCCAGGCAGGTGACGAATGATCAAGTTCCGCTGGCCATTGCTGGCCTTACTTTCACTGCTCGGTGGCTGCATCAATCTGGCACCACTGTATGAACGTCCCGAGGCACCGGTCTCCGAGCAATGGCTGCCCGGCACCGGTACGCCCAAGGGAGAGGTGGCCGCCGATATTCAATGGCAACACTTTTTCACTGACAGCCGTCTGGCGCGCCTGCAATCCCTGGCCCTGACCAACAACCGCGACCTGCGCCTGGCCGCACTGAACGTCGAAAAGGCCCAGGCCCAATACCGCATCCAGCGCGCAGAGTCTTTGCCGTCGGTCGATGCCAGCGTCAGCGGCACCCACAGTCGTACGCCCGGCTCATTGTCCAACAGCGGCTCGGTGACCACCAGCCATGACTACAGCGCGCAGCTGGGGCTGAGCAGCTATGAGCTGGACGTATTCGGGCGCATGCAAAATCTCCAGGACGAGGCGCTGGAAGACTATCTGGCCCTGACCGAAACCCGGCGCAGCACGCAGATCAGCCTGGTGGCCGAAGTGGCCACGGCCTGGTTGACCCTGGCGGCGGACAACGAGCGTTTGCAATTGGCCCAGGAGACCTTGCGCAGCCAGCAGGCGACCTATGAGTTGACCCGTCGCAGCCACGCACTGGGTGGCTCCTCCGGTCTGTCCGTGGCCCAGGCGCAAACCACCGTGGAGTCGGCCCGAGCTGACGTGGCGGAGTATGAAAGCCAGACTCTCCAGGACCGCAATGCCCTGCGTTTGCTGGTGGGCAGTGATGTACCCGAAGAACTGCTGCCGGGCTCGACCCTGGAATCGGCTGCGGCGCTGGTCCAGGTACCGGCCGAGCTGCCTTCCAGCCTGCTGCAACGGCGTCCGGATGTATTGGCCGCCGAACACACCCTCAAGTCGGCCAATATCGACATCGGCGCAGCCCGTGCGGCGTTCTTCCCGAGCATCAGCCTGACGGCCAGTGCCGGTTCTTCCAGTTCGGCCTTGTCCAGCCTGTTCAAGTCCGGCAGTGGCGCCTGGTCGTTTGCTCCGAGCGTCAGCCTGCCGATCTTCGACGGTGGCAGCAACCGTGCAACGCTGGATGCCGCCAAGACCGAGCGTGAGATTCAGGTGCAGACCTACCAGCAGACGTTGCAAAGCGCGTTCAAGGAAGTGGCCGATGCCCTGGCGGTGCGCAGCACCCTGGACCGACGCATCGAGGCCCAGCAGGCGTTGACCGACGCCAGCCGCAAGAGCTTCGAACTGTCCGACGCCTTATACCGAGGTGGATCCCAGAGCTATCTCGAAGCCCTGGATGCCCAGCGCTCGCTGTACAGCGCGCAGCAGGACCTGATCAGCCTGCGCCTGACCGAACAGAGCAACCGTGTGACGCTGTACAAGGTAATGGGGGGCGGCTGGAATTGAGCCGACATTCAGAGGCGTTGAGCGCCCCTGAAGAGCATGTTCACTGCGGCGTTCAACCTTGCGGCTCGGCCAGCAGTAGCAACGACTGCGGCGCCGAGCTTTGCGGGTGCTGCGGCTCCTGCAGGCCGGCCAGTCGATAGCCGGCCATATCCAGTGCATTGAGCCAACTGGACAAGGTACGAAAGTACCAGGGCATGGGCTGCCATTGTCCCTGGAAGCCGGCGAAGGTTTCTTCCCGCCAACCGTCCTGATAGTTGCCCGCCGCTGCGGCCCACGGATGCAGTGTCTGGATCACTAGGGTGCCGCCGGGGGCGAGCAGGGCGTTCATGGCGCTGAGCAGCGGGATGATGTCCTGGTGCAGCAGGGCGAAGTTGGCGCAGATCAGGTCGTAGTTGCAGCCGATGTCCACCGTCGCCTGCGCCAGCGCCTCGTAGCTTGCCAGATGCACCGGCGAAGAGCCTGCGGCTCGCGCGGCCTCGACCAGCGTTGCATTGCCGTCCACACCGACCGCTTCGATGCCTCGTTCGACCAAGGCTCGTAACAACCAGCCCTCGCCACAACCCAGATCGAGCACACGCTCGGGTTGACGGCTCAGTACCGCCAACAGGATGGCTTGGTCGGTGACGTTGACGCGGCTCTCGAGGGTGCCGGTGCGGATCGCTTCGATCCAGGATTGGGCGTTGTGCTGCCAGCTCTGGAGGAGGCTGGATTCGGAGGCGGACATGTCGATCTCCTGCGTTGTCCAGCCGAACCTGGATTGATACTAGGTCAGGATGTCGGGAACGGCCTGTTACCCTATTTTGCTCTCGACCAACGGTCAACCTTGGTGCCCTGGTTGGCAGCGGTTTCATTCCCCCTTTCTTCTGGAGGCTTTAGAGCGCAGAAGCCTACTTAGGCCGCCGTCGATTTCACCCGGCTGTCGCTCGCGGTTTCCCGGAACAGTCGAGGCGACATGCCGAACGTCGACTTGAAGTGCCGGCTGAAGTGGGAACTGCTGCCATAGCCCCAGGCGTAGGCGATCTCGGTGAGCGAGCGATGGGCATGTTCCCGGCTGCGAAGGTCTTCGGCGCAGCGGGCCAGGCATACTAAGTAAACAGCCTGTGGGGGCGTCACTAATGCCGCTCGCTCTCAAAGGCGGAGTAGAAGAAAGTCAATCAAATGTACTCACGTGTACATTCAGGGTTCATCCGAGTACATTCTCTTTACGTATGATTTGAATAAGGTAGGCACGATGTCCCAAGTAGGGAAAGCACGTGGCAAGGCTCAAGACGCAGGCTGGCGGGGGTCGCCGGAGGGGTGGCTGGAAGCGGCCTACGAGGCTCTGAAGGAGTCGGGCATCGATGCTGTTCGGGTCATGCCGCTGGCCAAGCGCCTGGGCTTGTCACGCACCAGCTTCTACTGGTTCTTCGAGGACCGCGAGCAGTTGCTGGCGGCTTTGTTGTCTCGGTGGCGGGAGACCAATACCGGGGGCTTGATCAGGCAAAGCGAAAGTTATGCCGAAAGCATTTCCGAGGCGATCCTGAATGTGTTCGAGTGCTGGCTCAACCCGCAGTTGTTCGACTCGCAGTTCGAGTTTGCCGTGCGCAGTTGGGCGCTACAGTCCGCTGAAGTGGCCCAAGAGGTCGCTGCCGTAGACGAGCAGCGGATGAATGCTCTGGCGAGCATGTTCAAGCGCTTCGGTTATGACAGCCAAGGCGCTGATACCCGGGCCCGAACGATTTATCTGACGCAGATCGGCTATATCACCATGAATACGAGTGAGCTGATTACTGTGCGCTTCCAGCGCATTCCGCATTACGTGAGTATTTTCACCGGCAAAGTCCCCAAGCAGCGCGAGCTGGATCGCTTCTATGGGAAGTTCGGCTATGCCGAAAAGGAGCCTGGGATCTTTGTTCCCTTGACCGACACTTTCGAAGGCAGCGCCGATGATCAATGAGACCGTGGGGATCATTGGCGGGACCGGCTGGCTGGGCGGGTCGATTGCCAAGGCGGTGTTGGCGAAGGGACTGTTGCCGGCGGCGAACCTGGTCATTTCCAATCGTTCGGGAAACCACCCGTTGGCTCAGCAAGGTGCTTGCCTGGTCGCGGACAACCAGGGCCTGGTGGATCGCAGCGACGTCGTGATCATCGCCGTTCGCCCCGAGCATTTCGCCAGCCTGAACATCAACGCGACGGGTAAAACCGTTATTTCTCTGATGGCTGGGATTGGCGCACAGACAATTGCTGCACAGACCTCGGCTGCGGCAGTGGTGCGGGCGATGCCCAATGCGGCGGTGGAGATCGGGCAGTCCTTTACGCCTTGGTATTGCTTTGCAGAGGTAGCGGCAACGACGAAAAGCCTCGTGCAGCGCTTGTTCGAGTGTGTAGGCACGGCGGCAGAGGTGCAGCAAGAGGACTTCATCGATTACCTCTCGGCGCTCTCGGGTATGGGCCCGGCTTTCCCTGCCTTGTTGATAACGACGCTGGCCAATCAGGCGATGGCTGCCGGCATTCCCTGCGATATCGCCCAACGTGCCGCGAAAAATGTGGTGGTAAGCAGCAGCCAGTTGTTGGCCAGTCACGATGCCCAACACATGATCGACGCCCTGGTGGCCTACCGTGGGGTGACGGCTGCCGCCTTGCAAGCGATGATCGATGGGCACTTCGAGGAGCAGGTGGGCAGGGCGTTGCAGGCAGGTGCAGCGGTTGCTCGTCAGGGGCTTCAAGCCTGAAAAAAGCAGCCCCTGCGCGATCGGGGCTCGTGTGTGTATTGGGGTAGCAGTTACCACCGTATCGCGAGCAGGCTCGCTCCCACATTCAATCTTCAGTCGATCTAAAATTCATGTCCAACACAGACCCCCTGTGGGAGCGAGCCGGCTCGCGATGACAACAGCACATCCGGCATCCATGTAGCTGAACCACCGCTATCGCCAGCAGGCTCGCACGGGGTGAAAGTCAATGTTAAGTCTCAAAAATTGCCCCTGACTCATGGGGTCAGGGGCATGACCTTCAGACGTCTTTCACCAGCCGCAGTGCATCGTAGATAGCGGCATGGGTATTACGTGCCGACACCGCGTCGCCGATCCGGAACAGCTGGAAACGGCCTTCAGGGTTGGTCACGATATTCTGGGTTTTCCCGGCGATCAGATTGTGCTGCTCCACCGCGCCGTTGTTGCTCGAATGCGGGCGCAGGTCGAAGTACAGATCGTCCAGGGGCAGGGTGCCGTGGTTGATCACCACCTGATCGACCACGCGCTGCTTGTGCACCTGGCCATAATCGCTGCCGAAGCTGGCCACCAGCTGACCGTCGCGCGTCTCTACGGAGTCGACGCGATAGGTGACCGTGAAGGTGACGTTCAGGTCCTGCAGGCTGCGCATGTAAGGCACCAGGTTCATCGCCATCACCTCCGGCGCAAACGACCGGTCCGGCGTGACGATCTCCAGTTGTGCGCCGCTGTTGGCGATGATTTCGGCAGCCTGTAGCGCCGCGTGGTCGCCGGCGTCGTCGAAGATCAGCACGTTCTTGCCAGGCTTGACGTCGCCGGAAATGATGTCCCAGGTCGACACCACCAGTTCATTGCCCTGCTTGAGCACCTCGGTGTGCGGCAAGCCGCCTGTGGCGACGATCACCACGTCCGGTTCCTCGGCGATGACGGTCTCGGTTTCGGCCCAAGTGTTGAAATGGAACTTCACGCCCAAGCGTTCGCATTGCGCCATGCGCCAATCGATGATGCTGATCATCTCGCGACGCCGTTCGCTCTGCGCGGTCAAGCGGATCTGGCCGCCGGGTTGGTCAGCCACCTCGAACACCGTGACGTCGTGGCCGCGCTCGCCGGCGACCCGCGCTGCCTCCAGGCCCGCCGGGCCGGTACCGATCACCACCACCTTGCGCTTGGTGGGTGCCTTGGGGATCTCGTGGGGCATGGTGGTTTCGCGCCCGGTGGCGGCGTTGTGGATGCAATACGCGGCGCCACCCTGGTAGATGCGGTCCAGGCAGTAGTTGGCGCCGACGCAGGGGCGGATGTCTTCTTCGCGTTTTTCGATAATTTTGCGCACGATGTGTGGATCGGTCATGTGCGCCCGCGTCATGCCGATCATGTCCACCTTGCCCGAGGCGATGGCGTGCCGTGCCGTGGCCACGTCCGGGATCTTGGCCGCATGGAACGTCGGGAAACCGGTGGCCGAGCGGATCTCGCCGGCAAAATCCAGGTGTGGCGAGTTGCGCATGCCCTGGATTGGAATCACGTCGGTGAGGCCGGCATCGGTGTCGATGTGCCCGCGTACAACGTTGAGAAAATCGACCAGCCCACTGTCCTTGAGCATGTGAGATATCTGAATGCCGTCGCTGGCACCGAAGCCCCCCGGCAGGTTTTCATCGCCGGTGTAGCGCACTCCCAGCAGGAAGTCCTCGCCGCAGCGCTGGCGGATGCCACGCAGCACATCAAAAGTGAAGCGCAAGCGGTTTTCCAGCGAGCCGCCGTAGGGGCCGTCGAGGTCGTTGGTCAGCGGCGACCAGAATTGATCCATGAGGTGCCCGTACGCCTGTAACTCCAATCCATCAAGGCCTGCGGCCTTCATGCGTTCGGCGGCATCCACGTAGTCCTCAATGATCCGGTCGATGTCCCAGTCTTCCAGTTTCTTCGGAAAGGCCCGGTGGGACGCTTCGCGGCGATGAGAGGGCGATACGACCGGGAGCCAGTCGGCCTTGTCCCAGCGTGTACGCCGTCCCAGGTGGGTCAGTTGAATCATCACCGCGGCGCCATGTTCATGGCACTCGTCGGTCAGGTCCTTCATCCATTTGACCACCTCATCCTTGTACGCCAGCACGTTGTTGAACACCGGCGGGCTGTCACGGGAAACGGCAGCGGAACCTGCGGTCATGGTCAACGCCACGCCGGCCTTTGCCCGTTCAACGTGATACGCCCGGTACAGGTCCTTCGGCATGCCATCGACGGGGTAAGCGGGCTCATGGGAGGTGGTCATGATCCGGTTTCTGAGTGTCAGGTGTTTGATCTTGTAAGGCTGCAGCAAGGGGTCGCTGGACATGGTGTTGCGCTCCGGAGCAGAACGTCAGGCGTGGTTTTGACATAACGGTAAGTTGGATGTTCATGTGTGTCAATGATTCAGACGGTGATGTACATTTTTCTTGCGCCGTCAAAATGCCAGGATTAAGATCGGCTCGCAGCGAGGTGATTTGGCTTGCTCGGGGTGAGGGACTCCAGGCTTGGGCTCAAGAGGGCTAGAGGCACTGAAAATGTCTGCCGCAGTGAACGGCGCCATTGACCCCAACGTGAACGTAGAGATCAAAACCGCCTGAAGATGAGGGCGCTTTTGCGCTCATGAGTGAAGGTGATTGCTTCTGCTGTCCTGCCAACAACAACTCACACAGAACGCGGAGAGGCACTATGGTTACGTTATCCAGTAAGACTTTTAGCGGCTGGCTTGCAGGCCTGTGTATGGTCTTTTGCAGCTTGCTTGCCCATGCCGAGGAGCCTGCGCCTGTGCGCATTGGATGGGTGAATTGGTCGGATACGGAAATCGCTGTAAAGCTGGCAAGCACCGCCCTGCAAGACCACCTCAAGCAACCGGTCAAACTGGTGCTGGCCGATATCGGCATTCAGTTCCAGGCGCTGGCTAACGGTAATATCGACCTGATCCCGATGGTCTGGCTGCCGAGCACTCACAAAGCCTTCTATGACAAGTACAGCGACAAGCTCGAAGACCTTGGCGTGTTGTATGAAGGTCGGATCGGTATGGCGGTGCCAACTTCCATTGCCGCCAGTGAGATCGCCAGCATCGAGGATCTCAACAAACCAGATGTGCGGGAAAAGCTCGGCGGCAAAATCCTCACTTCAGAAGTGGGCAACGGCCAATACAAGCTGACAGAAAAAGCCATTGAGCTATACAAACTCGATGGCTACAAAATGGTTGCTTCGTCCGAATCCGGGATGTTGAGTGAGTTGGATCGTAACCTCAAGCGTGACAAATGGTCTTTGGTCAACGCCTGGAGCCCGCATTGGATGTTCTCCAAATGGTCGCTGCGCTATCTGGATGATCCCAAGAAGATTTTTGGGGGCGCAGAGCAGATTCACGCGGTGGCCCGCAAAGGTTTTAGCGCGGAGTATCCCGACGTCGCCCGCTTCTTCACTCACTTCAATATTCCTCAAGCTGACCTTGAGAGATTGATGGCGGCGGCGCGGGACAGTTCGGCAGACAAGGTGGTCGCCGAGTACTACGCAGCCAACAAACCGCGCTTCGAGGCCATGTTTGGCGGGCAAACCGCATCGGTGACAACAGGGCCGCAATGACTCGGTGACACAGCAAGTGTGGGAGCGAGCCTGCTCGCGATAGCGTCAGCACATTCAACATCAATGCAAGCTGAGCCACCGCCATCGCGAGCAGGCTCGCTCCCACATTTGGGGGGCTGTCTCAGGCTCTACAACTAGAACTTGAACCGCCCCACCAATCCTTTGAGCTGCCCGGAAATATCCGTCAAGCGCCCCGAGCCCGTCTGCGCCGAGTGGGCATATTCTTCCACCAGTTGTGCATCGGTATGGATTTGCGAGATGTGCCGGTTGATGTCCTCGGCCACCTGGTGCTGTTCCTCGGCCGCCGTGGCGATCTGGGTGTTCTGGTCGCGAATCGAGTCCACCGAGATACGGATCTTGTCGAAGCTGTCGCGGGCCTGCTGGATGCGTTCAACGCTGGTTTTGGAGCCCTGCAGACTGCCTTGCATCTGCAGGGTGACTTCCTGGGTCCGGCGCGCGAGGTTGCCCAGCAGGCTGTCGATCTCGCCGGTGGAGTCGGCGGTACGCCGGGCCAGGGCGCGGACTTCATCGGCCACCACGGCGAACCCACGACCTTGATCGCCGGCCCGCGCGGCCTCGATGGCGGCGTTGAGGGCCAGCAGGTTGGTCTGTTCGGCAATCGAGCGAATGGTGTCGAGGATGGTGTTGATGTTCTTGCTGTCCTGCTCCAGCGCCTGCATGGTCTGGGTCGACTTTTGCAGATCCTCGCTCAATTTCAGCACACTGCCCGTGGCTTCGCCGATGTGATGCTGGCCGTCGTGCACGTCGCGATAACCTTCGTCCGCGCTGGAGGCCGCCTGGCTGCAAGAGCGGGCGACCTCATTGGCGGTGGCGACCATTTCGTTGAACGCGGTGCTTACCAGTTCAACGGCCTGGCGTTGACGTCCGGCGGCTTCGTTCATGTTTTGCGCCACTTCGCTGGTATCGGCGGCGGCGCTTTGCAGGTCGGAGGAGGCGCTGCCGATGCGCTGCACCAGTTGGGCGATCATGCCCAGGAACTGGTTGAACCAACTGGCCAGAGTGGCGGTTTCGTCCTTGCCTTGCACCGAGAGCTTGCGGGTGAGGTCGCCTTCACCTTCGGCGATTTCCTGCAGGCCATTGGCAACACCGCGAATCGGTCGCACGATCACGCTGGCGAAACTGGCGCCGACGATGGCGAACACCACTGCCAGCGCGGCGGCGATGATGGCGATCAACCAGGTCAGGCTCGCGGCTTCGGCCATGACTTCGTCGCGTTTGATCAGACCGATGAAGCGCCAGCCCAGGCCTTTGGAACTGACGACGTTGGCCATGTAGGGCACGCCATCGATCTCGATCTGAGTCACGCCATCACCGCTTTTGGCCAGTTCGGCATAGTTGGGGCCAATTTCTGCCATGGGCTTGAAGTTGTGCTTGGCATCGCTGGGATCGACCAGGACGTTGCCATTGGCTTCGACCAGCATCAGGTAACCGCTGTCGCCCAGCTTGATGTTCTTGACCAGTTCGGTCAGTTGCTTGAGCGACACGTCCAGGCCCACCACACCCACCAGCTTGCCGGCGGCGTCGGAGACCGTATGGACGATGCCGATCAGCGACACGTCGTCCGGTGCCCAGTAATAGGCGTCTGTGCGCACGGTGGTGCCCGGCGAAGCTATGGCGGCCTTGTACCAGGGGCGTACGCGGGGGTCGTAATTGGAAATTTTGGGGTCGTCAGGCCAGCTGGCGTAACCGCCGTCGGCCAGCCCCAGAGAAAGATAGGCGGTGGTCGGATGGCTTTTGGCGAATCTGTCGAATATGTCCAGCAGCTGTTTGTTGTTCTCAGGCAGCGGAATTTGTGCCGCGTCGGCACCGGAATAATTTTTCAGATCCTTGGCCGCGATAATCCGTGGGTCCTTGGCGAAGAACTCGACGTTCTGGCTGATGCCATCGAAGAACTGCTTCATGCCGTTGTCGATCTGGCGGATTTCACGGCCGCTGCTGTCCAGGAAGTTGGTTTGTGCGGCGTCGCGCAGGTTCAACACGACCAGCACCGCCACCAGGATAACTGGCAGGCAGGCGATGGCCGCGAACGCCCATGTCAGCTTCTGTTTGATATTCATGACTTCTCCCGCGGATATTTATAGGTGTTGAAACGGCGGAAACAGGAAACAGTAGCGGTGCGCGTTGCGAGTTTCTGGAACGGGGGAAGCGCCCATGCGTACCTACACGATATCGACCAGAATCGACGGTACTTGAGGTCGAGGAGGGGGCGATGACCCTGCGGTGTCGCGAGTCGATTGCAGCCGTCGTGGTTAATCTGGAAGATGTGCCAATTGCTCTGCTGCTTAAAGCGCGAGCGTGATGCAAGTCCTGATGCCTTCATGTATTGACGAGGCCCTATGCCAAGCGCATTCGAGAGCGTACTTAAAAACAAGAATATGGCTTACCGGCCGCTCGGATCCTCAGGTGCTGACCAGGCTCCGGTTCGTGTCGCGTTCGTATTGATGGACAACTTCTCGATGATGTCCTTTACCGGTGCGGTGGATGCGCTGGTGACGGCCAACCTGATGAGCGACAGGCCTCTGTATGAGGTGCTGACGGTTGGGGCCTCGGGGAGTCAGGTGACCAGTGACCTGGGGATCGTCATCTCTGCCGATATCGAGTTGGCGCAGTTGCCGGAAAACCAGGACGTCCTGATCGTCGCCGGTGGCTTTCGCGTGAAGTTGCAGGGCATGCCGCTGCTGCGACGCAAGCTGCGCGCCAACGCCGCGTCCGGGGCAATACTGGGCGGGGTTGTGGAACGGCGTTTTTTTCGTCGCCGATGCCAGTTTGCTCGATGGTTTCGAGTGCGCGGTTCACCCGGAAAGTCGCGCCATGATGGCGGAGGTTTTTCCCCATGTGAAAGTTTCCAGCCGCGCTTATGTGGTGGACCGGCAGCGGGTCAGTTGCGCAGGTGCCAACAGCTCGCTGCGCATGATGCTTCAGTTGATCCGCCAGACGGGAGGCGAGGCACTGGTGGGGGCGATCGAGGAGATCCTGCGGTGTGATGATGAGTCGGGCGACGCGTCGGATCTGCCGCCGGTCTTCGTCGAAACCGATCCGACGCTGCCAGAAAGTCTCAAGCTGGCGTTGGAGTTGATGTGGCAAAACATCGAGGAGCCGTTGACCATCGATGAGCTGGCGGCATGCGTGAAGATTTCCAAGCGGCAGTTGGAACGGCGCTTCTGCAGTTTCCTCGGCGCAACCCCGACACGTTATTACCTGGAACTGCGCCTGACCCGTGCGCGCCAACTTATCCAGCAGACCAATCGATCCGTCACAGAAATCGCCGTGGCGACGGGCTTTGTCAGCTCGCCGCACTTTCAGCGTCGTTTTCGCGATTTCTTCGGCGTTCCGCCCGGCAGTTATCGTTCGACGTTTGAGCGAAAACAGGGCGTTCGGGGATAGCAGGCTAGCGACGTTAAGATCAGATTTTATCGTCAGCTTTTACCTTGGCAGGTACTTCGTCGGCCTGTGAGGCGGTCATGCTTGTGCCGCGGCAAAGTACTTTGCGCACTTCATCGGCGATCGAGCCTGCGACGATGCGCTCCTGCATCGGGTCGAACTGAGCTTTTTCCAGCCTTTCGAGGCTGTTGTACATGCCCATGTGCCGAACATTGTGGTCAACGCAGTCGAGTGCCAGTTTTGTGTAGTTGGTGAAGTAGGGACCCGCTCTTTGGACGGTAACCTGGAGGGTCGAACCGCTCTCGGTAAACGAGACGATGGAGTATTCGGCCTTCGAATCGTCGTAGGCATATTGAATTTTTTGAACGTCTGCTGTTGCGTAGCAGGCAACGGAAAGCACAGCGAGAGACATAACCGTTTTCATACTTCTTCCATGATTAACTGAGTGAGGATAATTGATGGCCAATTGAAATCATTTCGATAGCCAGTAACGTTAAGACGATATTGTAGTTTTAATAAGGACAGTGCACCACCGGTCGGAAAGAACTGTCGCTTCGCACTATTTGTTTCACTCAGCTCATGCAGTTTAATTTTCTAAAGATGCTTTCGCTATATACCCCTGAGCAGCATGAAAGATGGCCAAATGATATGTCGCAACGCTTCGGTACTTGTTTAATCGTTATGTGGCTCATCAATGTTTTGATTAAACATTTCAAACTGAGCCTGCGGCCCTATATGAATGGAGTTACTGAGGTTGGTATGGCGGAGGGCAATGAGAAGCGGCGGAAGGAGAACCTGCCCGCGATATAGGTGTTCCATTCAACAAGAATGCTGGATGGGAAACCGCTATCGCGAACAGGACCTGCCCTCATGGCATCTGCGGCAATTCCTGTGGCCGCAGATCAAACACCAGGACCTCGGCATCCTGACCGTTGCTCAACGTCAGCAGCTGTTCCTCGCGCACCCGTACGCCATCACCTTCCTGTAACGGCACCCCATTGAGCTCGATGCTGCCGCGGGCCACATGCACGTAGGCATAACGATCAGGCGCCAATGTCAAGGTAGCGTTTTCCTTGCCGTCGAACAGCCCGGCATAGACCCGTGCGTCCTGGCGCACCTGGAGCGAGCCGTTGGCGCCGTCCGGGGAAATGATCAATTGCAGACGACCCCGTTTCTGTTCGGCGCTGAAGTGCTCCTGTTGATAGCGCGGTGTGGCGCCACTGACGTTGGGCACGATCCAGATCTGCAGGAAGTGCACCAGCTCCTCGGCGCTGTGGTTGAACTCGCTATGGGCCACGCCGCTGCCGGCGCTCATCAGTTGCACATCACCGGGGCGAATGACGGAGCCGGTACCCAAGGTGTCCTTATGCTCCAGCGCGCCTTCAAGTACATAGGAAAAAATCTCCATGTCCCGATGAGGATGCTGGCCGAAGCCCTTGGCCGCTGCGACCCGGTCGTCGTTGATGACCAGCAGGTCGGAGAAGCCTTGTTCATTGACGTTGCGGTAGCTGGCAAAGGAAAAGGTATGGAACGAGGTCAGCCAGCCGTGGCGGGCTATGCCGCGGTCTGAAGCTTTGCGAAGGGTCAGCATGGTAGCTCTCCTGATGTGTATGGGCGGCGGCGTTGGGCGTTCGCCAGGTTCAGAAGAAGGTTAATGGTTATTGAATTGTTCAATAAGCAGGTGGGAAACGAAATACTGTCCGTTCTAAGTGGACAATAAGCAGTGCCTACCCGCAGGCACGTGGCTTCGACATAATGTTGGTTTTGCAGGCTACACAACCCTGTGGGAGCGAACCTGTGTGCGTAGAGCCGCTTCAGCTTGGCCCTTTGTTGGTTGCCAGTGCGCTATCGTGAGCTGGCTCGCTCCCACAAGTGGCATCTGCAGGTCCTGAATATTTTGGCGTATTTTCGATGAAAACCGTTGCAATGGTGCTGTTCCCGGATTTTTTATTGCTCGACATGGCCGGGCCTCTTGAAGTGTTTTCCATCGCCAATCGTTACCTTGAACCCGATCTTCGTTATCAATTGCTGACCCTGGGAACCGAGCGCGGCGCGTTGCGAGCGTCCAATGGCGTGGCGGTACAGGCCGATATCCACATCGACCAGGCTTGGGCGGCCTATGACGTGTTGCTGGTGCCGGGTGGCCCGGGCGCCTATAACGACCAGCATCCGGGATTGCACACCTGGTTGCGCGCGGCAGCGCCGCGGGCCACGCGCTACGGCTCCATTTGCACCGGCGTATTTGTGCTGGGAGAGGCGGGGCTGCTTGACGGCTATCGCGTCACCACCCATTGGCACTACACCGAACGCCTGATCCAGCGTTTCCCCAAGGCACGGGTGGAGACCGACAAAATCTTCCTGCAGGATCGACGTTTGTTTACCTCCGGTGGTGTGACCGCCGGTATCGACCTGGCGCTGTCCATCGTCGCTCAGGACCACGGTCGTAAAGTCGCGCTGGATGTGGCCAAGGTGTTGCTGGTGGTGATGAAGCGCCAGGGCGGCCAGGCGCAGTTCAGCCCGCTGGTGGCGGCGGTGGCGGCTCAAGAGTCTGCTATTACCCGGGTGCAGCATCATGTGATGGAGCACCTGGAGGAACCGTTCACCATCGAACGCATGGCCGCGATCGCTGCCATGAGTTCGCGCCATTTCGCCCGGATGTTCGTTCGCGAAGTGAAGATGACGCCCATGGAGTTCCTGCAAGGTGCGCGCATCGACCGCGCCCGCCAGTTGCTGGAATCCACGGATTTGCCCCTCAAGACCGTGGCGTTTCGCAGCGGCTTCGGCAGTGTGCGGCACATGCGCTCGCTGTTCAGCGAAAAGCTTGGCCTGACCCCCGTGCAATACCGCCAGCAGTTCAGTTGAGCCGTCGGTGTCCGTCCAGGGCACCGCAATGTCCGTGATGCGCCCTGTGCCAGCATTGTCCTCTGGGCGATGGCTGCCAAGATAACCGCGAACCCTCTGGAAAGGATGCGCAGGAGCCAGGGCAGACGCGTTCGGATCGCCGTAGTGTCATGCCCGCGATGGTTATCCGGCGCTGGATCGCCCATGAACAGTTTCGCCAGACCCGACACCGAGCCGGCGGTGTGCTTCGGCCCGTTTAGCTTTTATCGCCAGCAGCGACTTGTCACGCGTGACGGCGAGCCCCTGGTATTGGGCGGTCGCGCCCTGGACATTCTTCAAGTGTTGCTGGAGAACGCCGGTCACTTCGTCAGCAAGCAAGCGCTTATCGCGCGCGTCTGGCCTGACAGCGTGGTGGAAGACATCAACCTGCGGGTGCACATCGCGGCTCTGCGGCGGGCTTTCGGTGACGCGGCGCAGGGGGCGCGCTACATCCTCAATCATCCCCGGCAGGGCTATTGCTTTGCCGCGCCCGTGGTCGTGGATGCTGACGTCGAGCAGCCGATCGAGCGCCACAACCTGCCCGCGCGCCTGAGCCCGGTGATCGGTCGCGACAAAGTGCTGGGCCGGTTGCTCAGCGAGGTGCCCCGTCAGCGCCTGACCACCGTGACCGGACCGGGTGGGGTCGGCAAGACCACCGTGGTGCTGCGGGTGGCCGAACTGTTGCTGGAACACTTTGACCACGGTGCCTGGTTTGTGGACCTGTCCGCCATCAGCGACCCGTCGCAGGTGACGAGGCAGGTTTCCCGCACCCTGGGCCTGGGACATGGCGCCTTGGGCCAGCAACTGAAATCCTGGCGGGTTTTGCTGGTGCTCGATGGCGGCGACCATCTGCTCGACGCCTGCCGGGACCTGGCCCGGGCGTTGGGCGCATCGGCTCCGCAGGTCTCGCTGTTGTTCAGCAGCCGCGAGCCCTTGAATCTGACGGATGAGCGCGTCGTACAACTGCTGGGGCTGACAGTGGCCTCGCCCCGTGAGCCGGCGCACCAGATATTGGCGTGTCCGGCGGTGCAGTTGTTGATCGATCAGGTCGCTGCCCGGCAGCAGGGTTTCGAGCCCAATGACCGCGAGCTGGCGGTGATTGTCCAGATATGCCAACGCCTGGACGGGTTACCGCTGGCGCTGGAACTGGCAGCGGCCCAGGTGGGTGTGTTGGGCGTGGCGGGGGTCTTGGAACAGTTGGATTGTGGGCTGTCACTCTTGAACCATGGGCGCCGCACGGCTGTGGCGCGCCATCGAAGCCTGGAGGCCATGCTGGATTGGAGTTTCGAGCGTTTGAGTGACGATGAGCAAGCGGTGTTCCAGCGCCTGGCCGTGTTCGATGGGCCGTTTACGCTCAAGGCTGCGCTGGCCGTCATCAGTTGTGCCGAGCTGGAAGCCGGGCAATTGCCTGGTCTGCTGTCACGGCTGGCGAACCAATCGCTGGTCATGGTCGAGCAGCGCGTGGACGGGGTTCGGTTCCACTTGCTCCACACCACTCGCGCCTATGCCCTGGAAAAATTGCGGCGCAGTGGTCAGTGGGCTGTTTTCAGTCGGCGCCACGCGTTGCAAGAAGCTTGGGAGGTGCGTCGTTCAAGGCCCCAGCCGTCGGGCCAGTTTTTGCAGGAGCGCGCCAGCTTGCTGTAGGTCGGGGGTGTCGAACCCTTCGCTGAAACGACGATAGACCGGCCCGAGCAGATCCTGGGCGGCATGGTCCATGCCCCGGCGTTGCCACAGCCGGGCCAGGGACATGGCGCTGCGCAATTCCCAAGCCAAGGCATTTTGCCGCCGGGCCACCGTCAGGGCGCTCAGCAGTTGCTCTTCGGCGCAGCGCTCAAGGGCGGGGTCGTTTTGCGCCAGCAGGGCTTCGGCATCGGCCCGCAGGATCTCCGCCGAACACCAGCCTGCCGCACCGTTGCGGGCGCGTTCGACCTGTGCCTGGTTGACGCAATCGATGCGCAGGGTGACAACGATGTCCTGGATCAGTCCGGCGTTGGTCGAACTCGCTTCCAGGGTTTCGTCATCGAAAGCGCGGGCATAGTGGCTGGCCCAGTCATGGAACAGCATGACCGAATGTTTTTTCGCCTGGTGCTTCAACAGTTCGAGCCTTTCCCGGGCGCGTGAATGATCGCCGTTGTAGTGCGCAATCACACAACCGCTCAGCGCCAGGGTGTAGCAGATCGAGATGCCGTGGTTGATCTGCAAGGCAATCTGCAGCGCAAGATCGGCGGTGCGCCGGGCTTTTTCGGCAAAGCCTTGCAGCCAGAGAATGCGCGCCAGCACGGTCAGTGCCGCCACGCTCTGATCGTATTGCACGCCGAAGCCGTGGGAGAAACGGCTGAGGTGGCCGCTCTGGGCCAGGCGCTGGATCACTTGTTCGGCATCACGCCGGGCGGCCGTCTGGTCGCCGGTGAAATGCTGCGCCAGCACCCGCAGGCGTTGGGTGCTCAAGGACAGGGTCGGGTCGCCGTGCATGCCCAGTCGGTCGAAATCCAGGCTTTGCTCCAGCGCCTCTTGGTAGTTGCCGCAGCTGAGGTTGACGGTCATGAGCCCCGACACGGCTCGCAGCTCGCCAGCCAGGTCCTGGCATTGTTGCGCCAGGCCCCGGGCCGTGATGAAGGCTTCGACAGTGGCAGGCGTGCCGCCTTGGGTATGGTAATTGAAACTGGCATGGGCCAGTTCCAGGGCCAGGGTCAGTCGTGGGCACGGCACGGGGCTGTGGCGCAATAACGCCCGCGCCTTGCTCACGTAAAGCCCGTGCTCCCTGAGCAGCGACAACTCCTGCCAGAGGGGCAGGGTGCGGGCAGTCAGGCGGATCGCTACCGCGTGCGACCCCTGCGGGCCCAGCCCCCGGTCGAGCGCGGCACGGATGTCGTCGCGATAGAGGGCGTAGCGGGCGATCCACTGCCGCGTGGGGGTCGTTTCCCAGTCTTTTTCGGCATGCTCCATCAGCGTCAGGCAGCGCTCGGCGTGACGCTGGTGGCTGGCAGCCAGTTCCCCGGCTTCAGTCAGTTTTTCCAGGGCATAGCTGCGGGTCGTGTCCAGCAGGCGATAACGCACCTCTTCATCGCCGACCTCGACGTTGAGCAGCGATTTGGCGACCAGCTGGCTGACCGACATCAGCACCTGGTCCGGCGCGATATGTTGACCCACGATCACCGCTGCGGCCGACGCCAGATTGAAGCTGCCCATGAACACCGCCAGCCGTCGCAGGCAGGTTTGCTCGCAGTCGGTAAGCAGCGCAAAACTCCAGTCCAGCGTGGCCCGCAGGGTTTGCTGGCGTGGTGCGGCGACATTGGTGTCGTTGTGGAGCAGGGCGACGCTGTCTTGCAGTTGCCGGTGAAGGGCCTCCAGTCCGAATACCCCGATCTGACCGGCGGCCAGTTCGATGGCCAGGGGGATACCGTCCAGCCGACGGCAGATGTCGACCACCAGCGGTATGTCCTGATCCGTCAGCTCGAAGCTGTCATGACTGGCCATTGCCCGTTCGGCGAACAACTGCAGCGCCGGGAACTCCAGGGCCGGATACCCCTTGATGGGCATCTCCCGGGGTGGGAACGCCAGGGAATCCAGATGCTGCACGTGCTCACCTTCGGCCCGCAGGCCTTCGCGGCTGGTGGCCAGGATGTGCAAGTGAGGCGCACCGCGCAGCAGGGTTTCACTGAGCTGGGCGATGGCATCGATCAGGTGCTCGCAGTTATCGATGACCAGCAGCAGGTGTCGCTCTTTGAGTCGCCGGGTGATGGCATCCAGCGGGTCGCCTTCATGCAGTGGCAGGTCCAGCAGCGCACACAGGTTTGGGGCAATCATGCACGGATCGTTGAGCGACGCCAGGTCCAGCAGGTAGGCACCGTCGCGGTAGTGACCGATCAACCGCTCAGCGACACGCAAGGCGACGGTGGTCTTGCCGATCCCGCCGGCCCCCACCAGGGTGATGAAACGTTTTCTCGGCAGCTGGGCCACCAGGTTTTCCACCAGGCCCTGGCGTCCGATCAGCCGGGTGCGGCGCGGCGGCAGGTTGTGGGCCAGGGAAGGGTGCGGGATGCGCGCCAGTTGCTCGACCGGCTCCAGGGACACCGGTGCGACGAAACTGTAACCGCGCTGCGCCACAGTGATGATGTAACGCTGCCCGGACTGGCCGTCTCCCAGGGCCTTGCGCAGCGCCGCCACGTGCACCCGCAGGTTGGTGTCTTCCACCACGCTCTTGGGCCAGACACGGGCCATCAGTTCGTGCTTGCTCACCACGTTTCCAGCGTGTTCGAGCAATACCGCAGGATCTCCACTGCCCGGCGTCCCAGGCGCAACGGCTGCCCGGCCTCCAGCACCAGCCGCTGGCGAGGATGGACGCGGTAAGGGCCGAAATGCACCGTCTGTTCGACAGGCAGGTTGAGGTATTGGCTCATGTTGCTCTCAATGTTCTGGTCCCGGTGCAGGGGCTTTTCCCGAGCATATTCCTCAGGTTTTGTTTCAAGCGCAACGGTGAAGGGCCTTCTCACTGGCAAACACACAACCCTCTGGTTGCTAGAACCTTGTGGCGAGGGGATTTATCCCCGCTGGGTCGCGAAGCGGCCCCAAAAGCCCAATCCCCCATGAATCTGACACACCCAGGTGTCAGTCTCGGGACTGCTTTGCAGTCCAGCGGGGATAAATCCCCTCGCCACAAAAAAAGCAGTCCTCATCGCGGCTTAACACGCCGGTTCCAAAAAATTAACAACGTTTAACTCACGCAAATGCCCCCTCTGACCGGACCATTGAGCAATCCACCCACCTCAAGGAGTCACGTCATGAGCACCTTCATCACCCGCGACGGCACCGAGATCTACTACAAGGATTGGGGCAGTGGTCAACCGGTGGTCTTCAGCCACGGCTGGCCGTTGAACTCGGACAGTTGGGAGGCGCAGATGATGTTCCTGGCGTCCAACGGTTACCGCGTGATCGCCCATGACCGCCGCGGGCACGGGCGCTCCAGCCAGCCTTGGGACGGCAACGACATGGACACCTATGCCGATGACCTGGCCGAGCTGATCGAGCGGCTGGACCTCAAGGAAGCGGTGCTGCTGGGCTTCTCCACCGGCGGTGGCGAAGTCGCCCGCTACATGGGTCGTCATGGTGCCGCCCGCGTCGCCAAGCTCGGGCTGATTTCGGCGGTGACCCCGTTGATGCTCAAGACCCCGGCCAACCCGGGTGGCTTGCCCGTGCAGGTGTTCGACGGTTTCCGCCAGGCCTCCCTGGCTGACCGATCTCAGCTATACAAAGAGGTGGCCAGTTCGTTCTTCGGTGCCAACCGGCCGGGCGCCAAGGTCTCCCAGGGCATGATCGACTGGTTCTGGATGCAGGGCATGCTCGCCGGTCACAAGAACACCTACGACTGCATCAAGGCGTTCTCGGAGACGGATCTGTCCGAAGACCTTCGCAATATCGATGTGCCGACCCTGGTGGTGCATGGCGATGATGATCAGGTGGTCCCCATCGAAACCGCCGGTATCGCCGCCGCCAAGTTGCTCAAGAACTCGCAGTTGCTGATCTACCCCGGCGCGCCGCATGGCCTGACCGATACCCACAAGGACCGCCTGAACGCGGACCTGCTGGCGTTTATCCAGGGTTGACCAAGCCGCAAGCCTGTGGGAGCGAGCCTGCTCGCGAAAGCGGTGGGTCAGCTGGCACTTATGTCGACTGTGTTACCACATTCGCGAGCAGGCTCGCTCCCACAGGACCGGTATTCAACAGGAACAACACCCATGAACCGCAATGATTTACGCCGCCTCGACATGAACCTGCTGGTGATCTTCGAGGCGCTGATGTTCGAGAAGAACCTGACCCGTGTCGCCGAAAAGCTGTTCATGGGCCAGCCGGCGGTAAGCGCTGCACTGGGACGGCTGCGGGATCTGTTTGACGATCCGCTGCTGATCCGCAACGGTCGCGGCATGGAGCCGACGCCGCGGGCCCTGGCGATCCTGCAGGAACTGCAGCCGGCCATGGACACGATCTCGGGCGCGGTCAGCCGGGCCAAGGCTTTCGATCCATCCACCAGTTGCGACGTATTCCGCATCGGTTTGTCCGACGATGCCGAATTCGGCCTGTTTCCACCCTTGCTCAGTCAACTGCGCGAAGAAGCACCCGGCATCATTGTGGTGGTGCGCCGGGCCAATTTTCTGCTGATGTCGTCGCTGCTGGCCAGTGGTGAAATCAGCGTCGGCGTGAGTTACACCACCGACCTGCCGGCCAATGCCAAGCGCAAGAAATTGCGCGACATTCCCTGCAAGGTCTTGCGCGGCGACCAGCGCCCTGGGCCGCTGACCCTGGACGAATACTGCGCGCGGCCCCATGCCATGGTTTCGTTTTCGGGCGACCTGAGCGGCAACATCGACCTGGACCTGGCCCGCATTGGTCGAACGCGCAAAGTGGTGTTGGCGGTGCCGCAGTTCAGCGGTCTGCGAGCCTTGCTGGCAGGCACCGAACTGATCGCCACCGTGCCTGACTACGCCGCCTGCGCGCTGGTGGAAGGCTGCGCGTTGCGCGCTGAGGATCCGCCGTTTCAGATCAATGCCGCCGAGTTGTCGATGGTTTGGAGCGGTGTGCATGACAACGATCCGGCCGAGCGCTGGCTGCGCTCGCGCATTGCCACCCACATGTCTCAAGCGTTGCCGGCCGCCGCCTATGCGGATCTGGATGGAGTGCAGCGATGAGCAACGTGCACGAACGTTCCCTGCAGGATCTGGGTTTGCTGTTTCTGCGCCTGAGCGGTGGGCTGTTTTTACTGTGGGTCCACGGTCTGCCCAAGCTGTTGCATTACAGCGTTGAGCTGACGCGCATCGAGGATCCGTTTCACCTGGGCGCCGCGCCCACCCTGATGCTGGCGATTTTCGCCGAAGTGCTTTGCCCCCTGTTGATCATGGCCGGGGTCCTCGTGCGTCTGGCGTGCGTGCCCATCCTGTTTCTGCTGGCCGTCGCACTTGTGGTGGTACACCCGCAGTGGACCCTGGAAGAAGGGCAGTTCGGCTGGCTGCTGCTGATTGTATTTACCAGCGTGTTGATTGCCGGGCCTGGGCGCCTGGCGATGAACACGCGTTTTGTTGGAGTGCTACGTCATGTCTGAACCTCAAACCGTTGAATCCACCAGCGGCCCTGCAAAACCCGGCTTCGACGAAATCGTCACCCTGGTGATCAAGCACCGGATCAAGTCCGGCCAGGACGCGGCTTATGAGGCCTGGTTGCGCCGCACCGTGCGGGTGGCTGGTCAGTGGCCTGGGCACTTGGGTGTGGATGTGGTGCGGGGCAAGCTGGGCGGGTTGTCGCTGTTTACCTGCGTGCTGCGTTTCTGCTCCACCGAGGCGATGCAACGCTGGCTGGATTCGCCCCAGCGCCGCGAGCTGGTGGAAGAGGCCGCGCCGCTGCTGGCTGATGGCGACCAGACCGAAGTCGCCCCCCACAAGGAGTTCTGGTTCGCCCCGCTGGCCGATGCCGCCATTCCTCCGCCACGCTGGAAACAGGCGGTGGTGACGCTGTTGGTCATCCTGCCCCACACCTTGCTGGTACCGCTGATCTGGGGGCCTGTGCTGCAACTTCACGCATTTCTTTCCAACTACGTAGTCGCCACATTCCTGATCACCCTGACCATCGTGCTGTCGGTGGTGTACGTGTGCATGCCGCTGGCCACCCGCCTGTTCGCGCCGTGGCTAGAAGCCTCTCAAACCCACGAACACCTGGAGCCCTAAGCAGCGCCGAGCTGTTGTGACAAACACTGTTGTGGCGAGGGGATTTAGCCCCGCTGGCTGCGGAGCAGCCCCCTTCTAAATGCCACCACCGATTGATTCACCTGCACATTTATCGCCAAAGGAAGTCCGATGAACGCCGATCTGATTCTATTCAATGGCCAGTTCCATACCGTCGACCGTGAGAAACCCCGCGCCAGTGCGGTCGCCATCAGCCAGGGGCGCTTCGTCGCGGTAGGGACCGACGCCGAGGCCATGGCCCTGCGCGGCAGCGGCACCCAGGTTATCGATCTCAAGGGCCGCACCGTCATTCCCGGGCTCAACGACTCGCACTTGCACCTGATCCGTGGTGGCCTGAACTACAACCTGGAACTGCGCTGGGAAGGCGTGCCGTCCCTGGCCGATGCCTTGCGCATGCTCAAGGACCAGGCCGATCGCACGCCGACGCCGCAATGGGTGCGGGTGGTGGGCGGCTGGAACGAATTCCAGTTTGCCGAAAAACGCATGCCGACTCTGGAAGAACTCAACCAGGCAGCCCCGGACACCCCGGTATTCGTCTTGCACCTGTATGACCGTGCCTTGCTCAACCGCGCGGCGCTACGAGTGGCTGGCTACACCCGCGATACGCCAAACCCGCCGGGCGGCGAGATCGTGCGCGACAGCAAGGGCGAACCCACCGGCATGCTGGTGGCGCGGCCCAACGCAATGATCCTTTACTCGACTTTGGCCAAGGGGCCGAAGCTGCCTTTGGAGTATCAGGTCAACTCCACGCGCCAGTTCATGCGTGAACTCAATCGCCTGGGCCTGACCAGCGCCATCGATGCCGGCGGCGGCTTCCAGAATTACCCGGATGATTACGCGGTGATCGAGCAACTGGCGCGCGAGCAGCAGTTGACGGTGCGCATCGCTTACAACCTGTTCACCCAGAAACCCAAGGAAGAACTCACCGACTTCAAGAACTGGACCGGCAGCGTCAAGTTGCACCAGGGCGATGACTTCCTGCGGCACAACGGCGCCGGTGAGATGTTGGTGTTTTCGGCAGCGGATTTTGAAGACTTCCTCGAACCGCGTCCGGACCTGCCACCGGGCATGGAGCAAGATCTGGAGCCGGTGGTTCGGCACCTGGTGGAGCAACGCTGGCCGTTCCGCCTGCATGCCACCTATGACGAATCCATCAGCCGCATGCTCGATGTGTTCGAGAAGGTCAACCGCGACATTCCGTTCAACGGCCTGCCGTGGTTCTTCGACCACGCCGAGACCATCACACCGAAGAACATCGAACGCGTGCGAGCGCTGGGCGGCGGTATCGCGATCCAGGACCGCATGGCCTTCCAGGGTGAATATTTCGTCGACCGCTACGGTGCCAAGGCCGCCGAGGCCACGCCACCGATCAAGCGCATGCTGGCCGAAGGCGTGCCGGTGGGGGCTGGTACCGACGCTACTCGGGTGTCGAGCTACAACCCCTGGACCTCGCTGTACTGGATGGTCAGCGGCCGCACCGTCGGTGGCCTCTCGTTGCACGAAGAAGGCCTGCCGCGCCTGACGGCGCTGGAACTGTTCACCCATGGCAGCGCCTGGTTCTCCTCGGAGCAGGGCAAGAAAGGCCAGATCAAGGTTGGCCAACTGGCGGACCTGGCGGCACTGAGCGCGGATTTCTTCAGCGTCGAGGAAGAGGCCATCAAGTGGATCGAGTCGGTGCTGACAGTGGTCGACGGCAAGGTGGTGTACGGCGCCGGCGACTTCGAAAAACTCGGCCCCGCCAGCGTGCCGGTACTCCCGGACTGGTCGCCGGTGGTCAAGGTGCCCGGCCACTGGCGTCCGACTTCACCGTTGCAGGCGCAAGTCCACCAGTGCAGCGGCCCGTGCACGGTGCACGCCCATAGCCATGAACGGGCGCGGCTGTCGAACGTTCCAGTCAGCGATTTTCAGGGCTTCTGGGGCGCGTTTGGCTGCTCCTGCTTTGCCTTCTGACTGACACACCGATTTTCTCCTGTGGGAGCGAGCTTGCTCGCGAAGGTGTCGGCAAATCCGACGTCGCCGCAAGCTGACATACCGTCATCGCGAGCAGGCTCGCTCCCACATTGTTTTTCAATACATCCATCCAAAGGAGTCATCCCATGAGCAACGTTCCTGCTTACGCTTACAATCGCCTGAACAAGGACGACGCAGTCGTTCTGCTGGTCGATCACCAGACGGGTCTGATTTCCCTGGTCCAGGACTTCTCGCCCAACGAGTTCAAGAACAACGTGCTGGCCCTGGCTGATCTGGCGAAATTCTTCGGGCTGCCAACCATCCTGACCACCAGCTTCGAACAAGGCCCTAACGGCCCGATCGTGCCAGAGCTCAAGGAAATGTTCCCGGACGCGCCGTACATCCCGCGCCCAGGCCAGATCAACGCCTGGGACAATGAAGACTTCGTCAAGGCGATCAAGGCCACCGGTCGCAAGCAACTGATCATCGCTGGCGTGGTAACCGACGTCTGCGTGGCATTCCCGACGCTGTCGGCATTGGCCGAAGGTTTCGAAGTGTTTGTCGTCACCGACGCTTCGGGTACGTTCAACGAAACCGTGCAACAGGCGGCCTGGGTGCGCATGACGGCTGCCGGCGCGCAGATGATGAACTGGTTCTCGGTGGCCTGTGAGCTGCACCGCGACTGGCGCAACGACATCGAAGGCCTGGGCAATCTGCTGTCCCAGCGTATTCCCAACTACCGCAACCTGATGAACAGCTATTCGGCGCTGACCGCCAAGTAAGCTGAGTGGTTGCTGCTGGATGACGCCCGCCTTGTGCGGGCGTTTTTGTGCATGGCATCCACTTTTAGGCAAGCTGATCGGCCGTCATCGCGAGCAGGCTCGCTCCCACATTTATTCAGGGTGACCGCAAGATCCTTGTGGGAGCAAAGCTTGCTCGCGATGACGGCTACACCTTCACCCTCTATGCAACCTGTCTCACCCTATCCACAATACCCACCAGAACATCCCGACTGTCCACCCTGGAATGACAATGAATCCCTTCGAAGAAATGCGCATTTTTGCCCAGGTCATGGAGTCGGGCAGTTTCACCGCGGCGGCGGAAAAGCTCGGGCTGTCCAAGCAGTTCGTCAGCCGCAAGCTCATGGAACTGGAGCAACGACTGGGCGTGCGTTTGCTCAATCGCTCGACACGACGGCTGGATGTGACACCGCTGGGCCAGCGCTATTACGAAGCAGCGCTGCGCCTGCTCAATGAAGTCGAACAGGTGGAGCAGGGCATCAGCGGCCAGACCAGCGAGCCTCGCGGCACCATTCGTCTTAGCGCACCACTTTCGTTCGCGGTCGCGCACCTGGGCAGCCTGTTACCGCTGTTCTTGCAGCGCCACCAAGAGGTGAGTGTCGAAGTGGATTTGAGTGATCGCTCGGTTGACCTGCTGGGGGAAGGCTACGACATCGCGCTGCGCATTGGCGTGCTGGAGGATTCGACGTTGATCGCCCGGCGTATCGCGACCATCGAGCGAGTGTACTGCGCCAGCCCCGCCTACCTGGCGCAACGCGGCACGCCCGAACGGCCCGAAGACCTACGCAATCACGATTGCCTGCCCTATGGGCATAGCCGTCAGGTGCAATGGCGGTTCGGTGGACGCAGCAAACCGCTGACCCTGGAGGTCGCCGGACGCATGCGTGCCAATAACGGCGATTTACTCAGGGACGCGGCTATCGCGGGCATGGGCATCACGTATCTGCCGACGTTCATTGTCGGAGAGGCATTGAAGGACGGTCGATTGATCAAGGTGCTCGAAGGCTTCGAGACAGAGGCCTTGGCGCTGTCGGCGGTCTATCCGCAACATCGGCAAAGTTCGCGCCCGGTGCAGGCGCTGTTGGAGTTCTTGCGAGAACAGATGCAGTGAGCTGCCCGGCTGCGTTCAGCCGTGGCAAACGGCTGAACGCATCGGCAGCGCCTGATCAAGCGGCCATGCTGGAGCTGCTCATTTCTTTTTTGTACTGCGCCTTCATGGCTTCCATCTGCTCGCCCAACGACTCCAGCGTCGCTTTGCCCAGCAGCTTTTTGGCTTGAGGGAACATCTCGGTTTCCTCTTCTTCGATATGGTGCTCAAGCAACTCTTTGACCACTTTCACCCGGCCGGCAAATTCTGGGGTGGACGGGTCGGTGTTCTTCAGGTCCGGCAGCACCAGCGAGTCGACGGTGCGGTGCTCTTCCTTGGCCTCGTAGTACATCTCGGCCTGCTCCTTGCCGCCGGCCTGCTTGTAGGCCGGATAGAGAATCTCTTCTTCCAGTCGGGTATGAATGGAGATTTCCATTTCCAGCTTCGCCAACAGGTCGGTGCGTTTCTTGATGCCCCGGCTGGTTGATTCGCTCAGCTGGGCAAGGATGGCCTTGACGCGTTCATGGTCGGCTTTCAACAGGTCGATGGCGTTCATATGTAGCTCCTGGCAATTCACGGATGCGGGCCGGCTTCAAGCGCCAACGCCGCGTTACAGGGAAATTGCATCAGTCGTGCCAGCCAATGATTTATATAAACTCGTTTTAAAACAGCAGGTTATATCAGTCTGTTTTTTGCGGGTCGTGCAGCCTGCATGAGGGCATGGAAAAATGCATTGCACTTTGCGCTGCCCCCACCGCTAGACGATCAGTTGCCGCACCCGCCCGGCGAGCGCCAAGCAGGAGGTCAGCCCTGGCGATTCGATCCCGAACAGATTGATCAGCCCCGGGACCTGATGCTCGGCGGGGCTGCTGATGAGGAAGTCCCGGGCCGGCTCGTCGGGGCCGGAAATTTTCGGGCGGATGCCGCTATAGCCCGGTTGCAGGCTTTGGTCCGGCAAGCCAGGCCAATAATTGCGAATCGCCGGGTAGAAGGCCTCGGCCCGGGCCGGGTCCACGCGGTAGTCCTCGCGCTCGAGCCACTCGGTGTCCGGGCCGAATCGGGCCTGGCCCGCCAGGTCCAGGGTCATGTGAATGCCCAAGCCGGCAGCTTCCGGAGCGGGGTAGATCAGATGTCGAAAAGGCGCGCGTCCAGTCAGGCTGAAGTAGTTGCCCTTGCACAGATAATCGCGGGGCACCGAGTGCGGCGCCAAGCCTTCGATACGGCGGGCGAGGGCGGGCGCCTGGAGGCCGGCGGCGTTGATCAGTCGGCGGCAGGACACGCTCATCTGCGCCGTACCACCCAGCTCCAGCATGAAACCTCCGGTGATGGTCCGTGCCCCCAGCAAGGGCGTGTGGAATACGATGTCGGCACCGGCCGCTTCGGCATCCCCCTGCAAGGCCAGCATCAGTGCGTGCGCGTCGACGATACCGGTGGAAGGCGAATACAGCGCGGCGACGCAGGCCAGAGCGGGCTCCAGCTTCAGCGCCTGCTGCTGATCGAGCAGACGCAGGTCGTCGACTCCGTTCTTCAATCCTCGCTCAAGCAAGGCCTTGAGCCCCTCCACCTGAAGCTGATCCTTGGCAACGATCAATTTGCCAAGCCTGTGGGTCGCGACCCCATGACTCGCGCAATACGCGTACAACTGTTGGCGACCTTCGACGCACAGTTGCGCCTTGAGGCTCCCCGGAGGGTAATAAATGCCGGCATGGATGACTTCGGAATTGCGCGAGCTGGTGCCCATGCCGATGGCTTCGCCGGCTTCGATCAACAGCACTTCGTGACCGGCCTGGGCCAGTTCCCGAGCCACGGCGAGCCCGACCACGCCCGCGCCCACCACCACGCAATCGATGTCCATGCCCAAAGCCTTTCCCTCTTGGAGTCGTATGTTCAAGCGCCTCAGGATAGCCCGAGGTAGGCGACTTCTACAGCCCAAAAAAAAATGCCCGTATCAAGCGATACGGGCATTTTTTGATGCTACAGCGTTCGGGTGATCAACCCGTCAGGCCGGCCTGCTGAACCAGGGTCAGCAACGGCTGCGGGTACACACCGAGGAAGAACGCCAGTACGGCGATAGCCAGCAGCATCACGCCGCCTGCCTTCTGTTCCCAGTGCAACTCGGCATCGTGGCGACGCAGGTTCGGTTCCATCAGGTACAGGGTGACCATGACGCGCAGGTAGTAGAACACGCCGATGGCACTGCCCAGCACCAGGGAGCCGACCAGCCACCATTGGTGAGCCTCGACGCCGGTGGCGATGATGTAGAACTTGCCGATGAAGCCGGCGGTCAGCGGGATGCCGGCCAGGGACAGCATCATCACGGTCAGCACGGCGGTCAGGTACGGACGGCGCCAGAACAGGCCGCGGTATTCGTACAGTGCGTCGGCGTCACGGCCGTTGTACGGCGAGGACATCAGGGTGATCACGCCGAACGCGCCGAGGCTGGTGATCACGTAGGTGACCAGGTACACGCCGATGGCTTCTACCGCCAGGCCCTTGCTGGCGATCAGCGCGATCAGCAGGTAACCGAAGTGGGCGATGGACGAGTAACCCAGCAGACGCTTGAGGTTGCTCTGGGTCAGCGCCAGCAGGTTACCGAACAGAATCGACGCGATGGCAATGATGGTCAGCACGTCACTCAGCACACCGCTGCTGGCCACTGGCGAGATCTGGAACAACCGCACCATCACCGCGAACACTGCGACTTTCGACGCGGTGGCCAGGAACGCCGCCACCGGTGCCGGGGCGCCTTCGTAGACGTCCGGGGTCCAGAGGTGGAAAGGCACCAGCGACAGCTTGAACGCCAGGCCGATCAGCATCATGCCCAGGCCCAGTTGCGCGATCGGGCTAGGCAGGCCGGTGGCCGCCAGGGCCTGACCGATGCCGACGAAGCTCAGGGTACCGGCTTCGGCGTAGAGCAGGGCCATGCCGAACAACAGGAACGCGGAACCGGCGGCCGACAGCACCATGTACTTGATGCCGGCTTCCAGGGAGCGTTTGTTGAAGAAGGCATAGGCCACCAGACCGTAGACCGGCACCGACAGCAGCTCCAGACCGATGAACAGGCTGGCCAGGTGCTGCGCGCTGACCAGGACCAGGCCACCGGCGGCGGCCATCAGGATCAGCAGGTACAGTTCTTCACGGTTGCCCGGGTAACCCGTACCGCCATCGCCGAGGTAGGCGTGGGCGAGGGTGACGCAGGCGAGGGTGGCGACCAGGATCAGCGCCATGTACAGGCAGGCGAAGCTGTCGATCTGCAACAGCGGGGTGACCGCCAGCGGCGCGACTTTCAGGGCCGGCAAAATCGACAGTAGGGCCAGGTTCAGCCCCGCCACCGACAGCAGGAAGGTCTGTGAGTGATTGCGCCGCCAGGCGATCGCCAGCATCACCACGATGATCGTGGCGCTGGTGATCAACAGCGGCGCAAGCGCGATAAAGTGTTGAATCGTGAATTCCATAGCGCTCTTACCGGGCCGAAGCGAGTTGAGAGAAGGCGGTGCCGAGCCACTGCTGCACGCCATGCATCGTGGCGGCAGAGGTGTCGAGGAACGGTTGCGGGTAGACGCCGAGGTAAACCAGCAGCACCGCAAGGCCGAGCACCATGATCAGTTCGCGACCGTCCATGCCGCGCAGCACTTCATCCGACTTGGTCGGGCCGAAGTAGGCGCGGTGGATCATGATCAGCGAGTAGACCGAACCGAACACCAGGCCAGAGGTGGCGATGGCGGTGATCCACGGAGCGCTGACGAACGAGCCGATCAGGATCAGGAACTCGCCGACGAAGTTACCGGTGCCCGGCAGGCCCAGGGACGCCGCGGCGAAGAACAGACTGATGGCCGGCAGGTAAGCGATGCGCGACCAGATACCGCCCATCTCACGCATGTCCCGAGTGTGCAGACGCTCGTACAACTGGCCGCTGAGGATAAACAGTGCCGCAGCCGACAGGCCGTGGGCCAGCATCTGGATCACCGCGCCTTGCAGGGCCAACTGGCTGCCGGAGTAGATCCCGATCAGCACAAAGCCCATGTGCGAAACACTGGAGAAGGCGATCAGGCGCTTGATGTCGGTCTGGGCGAACGCCAGGAACGCACCGTAGAAAATCCCGATCAGACCCAGGGTCATGGCAATCGGCGCGAACTCGGCCGAGGCATTGGGGAACAGCGGCAGGGCGAAGCGCAGCAGGCCGTAGGCGGCGGTCTTGAGCAGGATACCGGCCAGGTCCACGGAACCGGCGGTCGGTGCCTGGGCGTGGGCGTCCGGCAGCCAGGAGTGGAACGGCACCACCGGCAGCTTCACCGCGAAAGCGATGAAGAAGCCCAGCATCAGCACATACTCGGTGGTGCGCGACATCTGCACTTTCAACAGGTCGGCGTAGTTGAAGGTAATCACGCCGGTGTTGTTGAAGTTGACCAGCACCAGGCCAAGGATCGCCACCAGCATGATCAAGCCGGAAGCCTGGGTGAAGATGAAGAACTTGGTTGCCGCGTAGATCCGGGTTTTCTTGCCGTCCGAAGAACTGTGACCCCAGAGCGCGATGAGGAAGTACATCGGCACCAGCATCATTTCCCAGAAGAAGAAGAACATGAACAGGTCCAGCGCCAGGAACACGCCGACGACACCGCCCAGGATCCACATCAGGTTCAGGTGGAAGAAACCGACGTGACGCTGGATCTCTTTCCAGGAGCACAGGACCGAGAGGATACCCAGCAGGCCGGTCAGCAGGATCATCAGCAGCGACAGGCCGTCGAGGGCCAGGTGCACGCTGATACCGAAGCGTTCGATCCAGATGTGCTTGAACTCAAGCGCCCAGGTTGGATCGGCGCCAGGGGCCGGAGCAAATGAATAGTCGCCGGTCGCCCAGAGCCAGAGGCCGAGTGCGAGTTCCAGGGACATGGTCAGCAGCGCAATCCAGCGCGGGAGGGTGGAGCTTGAACGCTCCGCCATCCAGCACAGCAGGCCGCCGATGAAGGGGATCAGGATTAGCCAGGGCAGAATCATGACGGGCTCGTTTCCTTTCGCAAGTTCGCAAGGTTCATATCAGACCGCTACCAGCACGATGGCGCCGATAACCAGCACGGCGCCAGCCGCCATGGAAGCCGCATACCAACGCAGTTGACCGGTCTCGGTACGGCTCAGGGCAGTGTGGCCGCCCTTGGCCATGCGCGGGATCAGGCCAATGGTCTGGTCGAGCGGGTCTTTGCGCAGAATGTGGCTGATCGCAAGGTATGGCTTGACGAACAGTTTGTCGTAGATCCAGTCGAAGCCCCAGGCAGCGAACCACCAGGCCGAAAGGAATCGCCCGATGCCGCTGTTGGCGATCGCCGTGACGAAGCGACGCTTGCCCAGGAACAGCAGGGCGGCCAGCAGGATACCGGCCAGGGCAATGGCGCCCGAAGCGATTTCCAGGCTGTGCTTGGCGTCGCCGCCGGCATGGCCGACGCTTTGCGGCAGTACATCGGCCAGCGGTGGCGTGATCATTGCGCCGACGAAGGTCGACAGCACGATCAGCACCGACAGTGGCAGCCAGTGGGCAATGCCGTGGCCAGCGTGGGCTTCGGTCTTGGCTTCACCGTGGAACGCGATGAAGATCAGGCGGAAGGTGTACAGCGAGGTCATGAACGCACCCACCAGGCCGGCATAGAGCAGACCCTGGTTACCGCTGGCGAACGCTTCCCAGAGGATCTCGTCCTTGGAGTAGAAACCGGCGGTGACCAGTGGCAGGGCCGCCAGGGCCGCGCCGCCGACGATGAAGCTGGCGTAGGCCAGTGGCAGTTTCTTCCACAGGCCGCCCATCTTGAAGATGTTCTGCTCGTGGTGGCAGGCAACGATCACCGCACCGGAAGCAAGGAACAGCAGCGCCTTGAAGAAGGCGTGGGTCATCAGGTGGAAGATCGCGCCTTCCCAGGCGCCGACGCCCAGGGCCAGGAACATGTAGCCGATCTGGCTCATGGTCGAGTAGGCGAGGATACGCTTGATGTCGGTCTGGACCAGGGCTGCGAAACCGGCCAGCACCAATGTCACGCCGCCGACGATGCCGACCAGGTGCAGGATGTCTGGCGCCAGGGCGAACAGGCCGTGGGTACGGGCGATCAGGTAGACACCGGCGGTCACCATGGTTGCGGCGTGGATCAGTGCCGAAACCGGGGTAGGGCCAGCCATCGCATCCGCCAGCCAGGTCTGCAACGGCAGTTGCGCGGATTTACCGACAGCGCCGCCCAGCAGCATCAGGGTCGCCAGGACGATCCAGAAGTCGCCGGCCTGGAAGTGCTGCGGAGCACGTACCAGCAGCTCCTGGATGTTCAGGGTGCCCAGTTGCTGGAACAGGATGAACAGGCCGATGGCCATGAACACGTCGCCGATCCGGGTCACGATGAACGCCTTGAGCGCCGCGTTACCGTTGTTGCGGTTGCTGTAGTAGAAACCGATCAACAGGTACGAGCACAGGCCCACGCCTTCCCAGCCGAAGTACAGGAACAGCAGGTTATCGCCGAGCACCAGGAACAGCATGCTGGCGATGAACAGGTTGGTGTAGGCGAAGAAGCGCGAGTAACCGACTTCGCCGCGCATGTACCAGGAGGCGAACAGGTGGATCAGGAAACCCACGCCGACCACCACGCCCAGCATGGTCACCGACAGGCCATCCAGGTACAGGGCGAAGTTCGGCGTGAAGCCTTCCACCGCCATCCACTGCCACAGCACCTGCACGTACGCGCCACCTTCAGGCGGGGCGACGTTGAACTGCCAGATCACGTAGGCCGTGACGATGGCAGACAGGCCGATGGACCCCACGCCAACCAGCGCCGAAAGGTTTTCCGACCAGCGTCCACGAGAGAACGACAGCAGCAGGAAACCGATGAGGGGAAATACGAAAGTCAGAAAGAGTAGGTTCATCCGCGCATCTCGCTGGCAGCGTCGATATCGAGAGTGTGGAAGCGGCGATACAGCTGCAACAGAATCGCCAGGCCGATACTGGCCTCAGCGGCTGCCAGGCTGATCACCAGGATGAACATGACTTGTCCATCCGGCTGCGCCCAGCGAGCGCCCGCGACGATGAAGGCCAGGGCGGAGGCATTCATCATGACCTCCAGGCTCATCAGCACGAACAGAATGTTGCGGCGGACCATCAGGCCGACCAGACCGAGGCAGAACAGGATGCCGGCAACCGCCAGACCATGCTCGAGAGGGATAGCAGGCATGTGATTACTCCTTCGCCTCGTTACGGCCCAAATGGAACGCCGTGACGGCTGCGGCAAGCAGCAGCATCGAGGCGAGTTCGACCACCAGCAGGTACGGACCGAACAGGCTGATGCCCACGGCCTTGGCGTCTACGGTGGTGTGGCCGATGGCCTGGCCGCTCTGGTGAGCGAACAGTACATACAGCAGTTCACCCAGCAGCAGCGCGGCGAGAATCACCGGCCCCGCCCAGATGCCCGGCTTGAGCCAGGAACGTTCTTGCTGCACCGAGGCCGGGCCCAGGTTCAGCATCATCACCACGAACACGAACAGCACCATGATGGCGCCGGCGTAGGCGATCACTTCCAGCGCACCGGCAAACGGCGCACCGAGGCTGAAGAAGGTCATGGCCACGGCGATCAGCGAGATGATCAGGTAGAGCAGGGCGTGCACAGGGTTGGTGTTGGTGACCACTCGAAGCGTGGAGACCACCGCGATACCCGATGCGAAATAGAAAGCGAATTCCATCTTTCTTCCTTAAGGCAGCAAGCTCTTCACGTTGATCGGTTCGGCTTCATTTTGCGCGGCGCCTTTTGGCTTACCGGCAATGGCCATACCTGCAACACGATAGAAGTTGTAATCAGGGTTTTTACCGGGACCGGAAATCAGCAGATCTTCTTTCTCGTACACCAGGTCCTGACGTTTGAACTCGGCCATTTCGAAATCCGGCGTGAGCTGGATCGCGGTGGTCGGGCACGCTTCCTCGCAGAGGCCGCAGAAAATGCAGCGCGAGAAGTTGATACGGAAGAAGTCCGGGTACCAGCGACCGTCTTCGGTTTCGGCTTTCTGCAACGAGATGCAGCCCACCGGGCACGCCACGGCGCACAGGTTGCAGGCCACGCAGCGTTCTTCGCCGTCGGGGTCGCGGGTCAGGACGATGCGGCCGCGATAACGCGGCGGCAGGTAGACCGCTTCTTCAGGGTATTGCAGGGTGTCGCGCTTGCGAAAGCCATGGCCGAAGATCATGACCAGGCTTCGCAGTTGGGTACCGGTACCCTTAACGATGTCGCCAATATATTTGAACATGGGTCAAATCCTCACTGAACCGCGGCCGCAGGCGTGTTCATCAACACGATCGCAGCGGTCACCAGCAAATTGATCAGGGTCAGCGGCAGGCAGAATTTCCAGCTGAAGTCCATCACCTGGTCGTAGCGCGGGCGCGGGATCGAGGCGCGCAGCAGGACGAACAGCATGATGAAGAACGCGGTCTTCAGGGCGAACCAGACGAAGGACAGTTGCGGCAGGATGCCGAACGGACCGTGCCAGCCACCGAAGAACAACGTCACCAGCAGCGCCGAGATCAGGATGATGCCGATGTATTCACCGACGAAAAACATGCCCCATTTCATGCCGGCATATTCGATGTGATAACCGTCGGCCAATTCCTGTTCCGCTTCCGGTTGGTCGAAGGGGTGACGGTGAGTCACGGCCACGCCGGCCACGAAGAAGGTACAGAAACCGAAGAACTGCGGAATGATGAACCACAGGTTCTGGGCCTGGTACTCGACGATGTCGCGCATGTTGAACGAGCCGGCCTGGACCACCACGCCCATGAGCGCCAGGCCCATGAACACTTCGTAGGACACGGTCTGGGCCGAGGCCCGCAGGCTGCCCAGCAGGGCGAACTTGTTGTTGCTCGACCAGCCGGCGAACAGCACCGCGTACACCGACAGACCCGCCATGGCGAAGAAGAACAGCAGGCCGATGTTCAGGTCCGCCACGCCCCAGGTCGGGGTGATCGGGATGATCGCGAAGGCGATCAGCAAGGCGCTCATGGCCACGACCGGTGCCAGGGTGAAAATCACCTTGTCGGCAAACGGCGGCGTCCAGTCTTCCTTGAAGAACATCTTGATCATGTCGGCGGCGATCTGGAACATGCCGAACGGGCCGACGCGGTTCGGACCGTAGCGGTCCTGCCACCAGCCCAGCAGGCGACGTTCGACGAAACTCAGCAGCGCACCGCAGACCACCACGGCCAGCAGAATCACGATGGCCTTGAGAACCGTCAGGATCACGTCGATCACTTCAGGGGTAAACCAGCTCATTGCGCTGCCTCCTGCAGACCGTCGACGGTTTTGCCGAATATCGCCGGTGGAATACCCGCCAGGCCAGCCGGCAGGGCCACCAGGCCGGCGCCCAGTTCTTCATTGATGCGCAGCGGCAGACGCAAGGTCTGGCCCGCGACGTTCAGGCTCAGCAGGGCACCGTCGTTGACGCCCAGGCGATCGGCTTCGGACTTGGCCAGCGACACGTAGGCGGCCGGGATGCGTTCCTGGACCGGAGCGGCTTTGGAAGAGTTCTCTTCACTGCCGAACAGGTGATGGAACGGTACGACCTGCCAGGTGCCCGGTGCCGGGTTGAAGGCGCGCGGCACGCTGGCGAACCAGCTCAGGCCATCGCCCTGGCTTTCGATCAGGCGAGTGCCCGGGTCACCGGCACGCAGGTGACCGCCGACTTCGTCCTGGAACTTGTTCCAGGCTTGCGGTGAGTTCCAGCCCGGCGACCAGGCGAACGGCACTTGCGAGCGCGGTTCGGCGGAGCCCGAGTAACCTTCCATGGAGAACGAGAACGCAGTGTCGTTGTCCTGGGAGGTCCGTGGTTCGTGGACGCTGATGTCGGCGCGCATCGCGGTGCGACCGGAGTAGCGCAGCGGTTCGCGGGCCAGCTTCAGGCCCTTGATGCGGAACGCGGCCGACGGCGCGGCATCGACGATGCGAGCCAGTTGCGGGCTGCTCGAAGCGACTGCGGCGGTGACATGGTCCAGTTGCGTCCAGTCGATCGGCTGGTTCAGCAAGGTGGCGCGCAGGGCATGCAGCCAGCGCCAGCCTTCATGGACCAGGATGCTGGCGTCCAGGTAAGTCGGGTCGAACACCTGGAAGAAGCGCTGGGCGCGACCTTCCTGGCTGACCAGCGTACCGTCGCCTTCAGCGAAGCTCGCCGCCGGCAGCACCAGGTGGGCGCGGTCGGTGGTGGCGGTTTTCTGGTGGTCGGCAACGATCAGCACTTTCGTGGCATTCAGGGCAGCGTCCACCCGGGCCTTGTCGGTGCGGGTGTACAGGTCGTTTTCCAGCACCACGATGGCGTCGGCGCTGCCGTCGATCACCGCTTGCAGGGCCGCGTCCAGCGACTCGCCACCGAGCATGGTCAGGCCGAGGCTGTTGGCTTCCGGCACGATCAGGCTGATGGAACCGTTCTTCTCGCGCAGCTTCAGCGCCTTGGCGATATTGGCGGCGGCTTCGATCAGCGCCTTGGAACCCAACGAGGTGCCGGCGATGATCAGTGGGCGTTTGGCCGCGAGCAGGGCGTCGGCGATACGCTGGGCCAGGGCGACCGCTTCGCTGTCCAGACCTTCGACGGCCGGGGCACTGGCGTCCAGGGCGTGGGCCACGGCAAAACCGATGCGCGCCAGGTCATCCGGTGCTGCGTGGACGCATTCTTCGGCGACGTCGTCGAGCTTGGTTTCAGCCAGGCTGGCAATGAACAGCGGGTTCAGCGCGTGCTGGCCGATGTTCTTAACGGCGGCATCGAGCCATGGCTGCACGCGCATGGCGTCAGCCATGTCTTCAGCCTTGCCCTTGACCGACTGGCGCAGGGCCAGGGCCATGCGCGCGGCGGTCTGGGTCAGGTCTTCACCCAGGACGAACACCGCATCGTGGTCTTCGATGTCACGCATCGTCGGCACGGGCAGCGGGCTGTCCTTGAGCACTTGCAGGACCAGGCGGATGCGTTCCAGCTCACCGGCTTCGATGCCACTGTAGAAGTGCTCGGCGCCGACCAGTTCACGCAGGGCGTAGTTGCTTTCCAGGCTGGCCCGTGGCGAACCGATACCGACGATGTTGCGCCCGCGCAGCAGTTCGGCGGCCTTGTCCAGCGCTTCGTCCAGGCTCAGCTTGGCGCCGTTGGCGAGCAATGGCTGGCGCGGACGATCCTTGCGGTTGACGTAGCCATAGCCGAAACGGCCACGGTCGCACAGGAAGTACTGGTTCACCGAACCGTTGAAGCGGTTCTCGATGCGACGCAGTTCGCCGTAGCGTTCGCCCGGGGAGATGTTGCAACCGCTGGAGCAGCCATGGCAGATGCTCGGGCGAGAACTGCATGTCCCACTTGCGGTTGTAGCGCTCGGAGTGAGTCTTGTCGGTGAACACACCGGTCGGGCAGACCTCGGTGAGGTTGCCGGAGAACTCGCTTTCCAGGGTGCCGTCTTCAACGCGACCGAAGTACACGTTGTCGTGGGGCGCCGAACACGCCCAGGTCGGTGCCGCCGGCGTAGTCCTTGTAGAAACGCACGCAGCGGTAGCAGGCGATGCAGCGGTTCATCTCGTGGGAGATGAACGGGCCCAGTTGCTGGTTCTGGTGGGTGCGCTTGGTGAAGCGATAACGGCGCTCGTTGTGGCCGGTCATCACCGTCATGTCTTGCAGGTGGCAGTGGCCGCCTTCCTCACAGACCGGGCAGTCGTGAGGGTGGTTGGTCATCAGCCATTCGACGACGCTGGCGCGAAACACTTTCGCTTCTTCGTCGTCGATGGAGATCCAGCTGCCGTCGGTGGCGGGGGTCATGCAGGACATGACGATCCGACCACGCTTGTCGTTTTCGTCGGTGTACTGCTTGACCGCGCATTGGCGACAGGCGCCTACGCTGCCAAGGGCGGGGTGCCAGCAGAAATAAGGGATGTCGAGGCCCAAGGACAGACATGCCTGTAACAGGTTGTCTGCGCCATCGACTTCGAGCTCTTTGCCGTCTACGTGGATAGTGGCCATGGTTCAAAGTTCTTCGTTGGCCCGGTGTCAGCGGGCGTGGCTAATGGAATCTTGTTATTCGTCCGAATCCAAACAGCCTTTCAAAGGCGTCATCGGACGAAAGGCGAAGGGCACGAACCCTTCGCCTTTTAAAGCGTCGTTACGCGCCGACCATGGTCGGCGTGACCACCTGATTGAGATCGCCTGCGCGCGTTGGCGCGATGCCGGCCTCGAATTCAGAGCGGAAGTATTTGATCGCGCTGCCCAACGGCTCCACGGCACCCGGTGCATGAGCACAGAAGGTCTTGCCCGGGCCGAGGAAACCCACCAGACCCAGCAGGGTCTCGATGTCGCCGGCCTGGCCTTCGCCGTTTTCAATGGCGCGCAGCAGCTTGACGCTCCACGGCAGACCATCGCGGCACGGTGTGCAGAAACCGCACGATTCACGGGAGAAGAATTCTTCCATGTTGCGCAGCAGGGAAACCATGTTGACGCTGTCGTCCACCGCCATGGCCAGACCGGTACCCATACGGGTGCCGACTTTGGCGATGCCGCCGGCGTACATTTGTGCGTCCAGGTGTTCCGGCAACAGGAAGCCGGTGCCGGCGCCGCCGGGCTGCCAGCACTTGAGCTTGTAACCGTCGCGCATGCCGCCGGCGTAGTCTTCAAACAGCTCGCGGCCGGTGACGCCGAATGGCAGTTCCCACAGGCCAGGGTTCTTGACCTTGCCGGAGAAGCCCATGAGCTTGGTGCCCATGTCTTCGCTGCCGTCGCGGGCCAGGGATTTGTACCAGTCCACGCCGTCGGCAATGATCGCCGGCACGTTGCACAGGGTCTCGACGTTGTTCACGCAGGTCGGCTTGCCCCACACGCCGACGGCAGCAGGGAAGGGCGGCTTGGAACGCGGGTTGGCGCGGCGGCCTTCCAGGGAGTTGATCAGTGCGGTTTCTTCACCGCAGATGTAGCGCCCGGCACCGGTGTGGACGAACAGCTCGAAATCAAAGCCCGAACCCAGGATGTTCTTGCCCAAGAGGCCAGCGGCCTTGGCTTCTTCCACGGCACGGTTCAGGTGCTTGGCGGCGGTGGTGTATTCGCCGCGCAGGAAGATGTAGCCACGGTAGGTTTTCAACGCACGGGCACTGATCAGCATGCCTTCGATCAGCAGATGGGGCAGTTGCTCCATCAGCATGCGGTCTTTCCAGGTGTTGGGCTCCATTTCATCCGCGTTGCACAGCAGGTAGCGGATGTTGATGGACTCGTCCTTGGGCATCAGGCCCCACTTCACGCCAGTGGGGAAGCCGGCACCGCCGCGACCCTTGAGGCCGGAGTCTTTGACGGTCTGGACGATGTCGTCCTGGGCCATGTCGGTGAATGCCTTGCGCGCGGCGGCGTAGCCATTCTTGGCCTGGTATTCGTCCAGCCACACCGCTTCGCCGTCGTCACGCAGACGCCAGGTCAGGGGATGGGTTTCGGCCGAACGCTGGATGCGGTTGGCGGGCCCGAAGGAAGTCAGGGTCATACGTAGCCCTCCAGCAGTTTGGCGACGCCGTCAGGCTGGACGTCACCGAAGGTGTCGTCGTCGATCATCAGCGCCGGGGCCTTGTCGCAGTTGCCCAGGCAGCACACCGGCAGCAGGGTGAAGCGCCCGTCTGCGGTGGTCTGGCCCAGGCCGATGCCCAGCTTGTTCTGGATCTCGCCGACCACGGACTCGTGGCCGCCGATGTAGCAGACCATGCTGTCGCAGACGCGAATGATGTGGCGACCCACTGGCTGGCGGAAGATCTGGCTATAGAAGGTGGCAACACCTTCGACGTCGCTGGCCGGGATGCCGAGGATCTCGCCGATGGCGTAGAGCGCGCCGTCAGGCACCCAGCCACGCTCCTTCTGAACGATCTTCAGGGCTTCGATCGACGCCGCGCGCGGGTCTTCGTAGTGATGCAGCTCGTGCTCGATGGCCGAGCGCTCGGTTTCGCTGAGGGCGAAACGGTCTGTCTGGATAAGCGTGCTATTCATGCTTAGCGGTCCACGTCGGCCATAACGAAATCGATACTACCCAGGTACGCAATCATATCCGCGACCATGCTGCCTTTGATCACCGAAGGGATCTGCTGCAGGTGTGGGAAGCTTGGGGTGCGAATCCGGGTGCGGTAGCTCATGGTGCCGCCGTCGCTCGTCAGGTAATAACTGTTGATGCCCTTGGTCGCTTCGATCATCTGGAAGGACTCGTTGGCCGGCATGACCGGGCCCCACGAAACCTGCAGGAAGTGCGTGATCAGGGTCTCGATGTGTTGCAGCGTGCGCTCTTTGGGCGGCGGCGTGGTCAGCGGGTGATCCGCCTTGTACGGGCCTTCCGGCATGTTGCGCATGCACTGGTCGATGATCTTGATGCTCTGGCGCATCTCCTCGACGCGAACCATGCAGCGGTCATAGGCATCACCATTGACTGCCAGCGGTACTTCGAATTCGAAGTTTTCATAGCCGGAGTAAGGACGCGCCTTGCGCAGGTCGAAGTCGCAACCGGTGGAACGCAGGCCCGCACCGGTGACACCCCATTCCAGGGCCTCTTTGGTGTTGTAGGCGGCGACCCCGATGGTACGGCCCTTGAGGATGCTGTTCTGCAAGGCGGCCTTGGTGTATTCGTCCAGGCGCTTGGGCATCCATTCGACGAAATCCTTGACCAGCTTTTCCCAGCCCCGCGGCAGGTCGTGGGCAACCCCACCGATGCGGTACCAGGCCGGGTGCAGGCGGAAACCGGTGATGGCTTCGATCACCGTGTAGGCCTTCTGGCGGTCGGTGAAGGTGAAGAACACCGGGGTCATGGCGCCAACGTCCTGGATGTAGGTACCCAGGAACAGCAGGTGGCTGGTGATCCGGAAGAACTCGGCCATCATGATGCGGATGACGTCGACCTTTTCCGGCACCTTGATCCCGGCCAGTTTCTCGACCGAAAGCACGTACGGCAGGTTGTTCATCACGCCGCCGAGGTAATCGATGCGGTCGGTGTAGGGAATGTAGCTGTGCCAGGACTGGCGCTCGCCCATTTTCTCGGCGCCACGGTGGTGGTAGCCGATGTCCGGGACGCAGTCGACGATCTCTTCGCCGTCCAGCTGCAGGATGATGCGGAATGCACCGTGGGCCGAAGGGTGGTTCGGGCCCAGGTTGAGGAACATGTAGTCCTCGTTCGCCCCGGAGCGTTTCATGCCCCAGTCTTCCGGCTTGAAGCGCGCGGCTTCTTCCTCGAGCTGTTGCTTGGCCAGGGACAGGCTGAACGGATCGAACTCGGTGGCGCGGGCCGGGAAGTCCTTGCGCAGCGGGTGACCTTCCCAGGTCGGCGGCATCATGATGCGCGTCAGGTGCGGGTGGCCGGGGAAATCGATCCCGAACATGTCCCACACTTCACGTTCGTACCAGTTGGCGTTCGGCCAGATACCGGTCACGGTCGGCACGCTGAGGTCGCTCTCGGACAAGGCGACCTTGATCATCACGTCACTATTACGTTCGATCGACATCAGGTGATAGAACACGGTGAAATCGACGCCGTCGGGCAGCCCTTGACGCTTGGTGCGCAGACGCTCGTCCACGCCATGCAAGTCATAGAGCATGACGTACGGCTTGGGCAGGTTGCGCAGGAAAGTCAGGACTTCGACGAGTTTGGCGCGGGCAACCCAAAGCACCGGCATGCCGGTGCGGGTCGGCTGGGCGGTGAACGCCTCGGGGCCAAAACGGTTGTTCAGTTCGACGACCACATCCTGGTCGTCTGCCTTGTAAGGCGGGATGTACAGAGCACTGCCTGTAGTCATGGTTATTTATCGCTTTCGGTCAACGTAAAGAATGAAGCCAGGTTCTCGTTTCTTATGCAGAGCAGAGCTGGATCAGACTTCGTCGGGGCTGCGCAGGTTGGTGACTGCGATACGCTGTTCGCGACGCTGTTCCTTTTGCGATGGCATCTCGGCGCGATAGACGCCTTGATCACCAACGACCCAGGACAGTGGGCGACGCTCCTGGCCAATCGACTCCTGCAACAGCATCAAGCCTTGCAGGAAAGCTTCAGGGCGAGGCGGGCAGCCAGGCACGTAGACGTCCACGGGCAGGAACTTGTCCACCCCTTGAACGACGGAATAGATGTCGTACATGCCACCGGAGTTGGCGCACGAACCCATGGAGATAACCCACTTCGGTTCGAGCATTTGCTCGTAGAGACGCTGGATGATCGGCGCCATCTTGATGAAGCAGGTCCCGGCAATAACCATGAAATCCGCCTGGCGCGGCGATGCCCGGATCACCTCGGCGCCAAAGCGCGCGATGTCGTGGGGCGCCGTGAAGGCGGTGGTCATTTCCACGTAGCAGCACGAAAGGCCGAAGTTGTACGGCCACAGGGAGTTCTTGCGACCCCAGTTGACCGTGCTGTTCAGCACGTCTTCGAGCTTGCCCATGAAGATGTTTTTGTGGACTTGATCTTCTAACGGATCGGAAACGGTTTCCCGCTCGCCAATCGGATACTGCTCGTTAGGAGCATCGGGGTCGATCCTGGTGAGATTGTATTGCATTGCCAAAGCCTCATTGTTTCAGCTTCGCTTGCCGCTTACGACGACCTTCCGGAGCCCAATCAAGAGCCCCCACCCGCCAAAGGTAGACAAGACCTGCCAACAGAATTGCTATGAAAACGAGAGCTTCGACGAATCCGGTCCAGCCGCTTTCGCGGACGGACACAGACCATGCAAAGAGAAAGAGGGCTTCGATATCGAAGATCACGAAGAGCATCGCGACCAGATAGAATTTGGCTGAGAGCCGCAAGCGGGCGCCACCGGTAGGCAGCATGCCGGACTCGAACGGTTCATTTTTGCTGCGGCCCCAGGCTTTTGACCCGAGCAGGCTCGACACGCCGAGCATGAAGGCACACAGGCCGACAACGCCCAGAAGGAAAATGGCAAAGCCCCAGTTGTGGGCCATGAGTCCTGTCGCTTCGGGCATGCTGGAAATCCTTAACAGAGAGCAAAGGTCTCTGAGCTTGAAAAGAAATAACGCAGTGACGATATGTCGCAGCAATCAATCGCGGTGATTTTATGGCTAAACACCGGGCAAGTAAAATTCCTATAGCGAAATTATTTATTGGAATAAGCACATAGCGTACCTCCAGGACCCTGCGGCCCCGGCCCCGTGGGCGTTGGCCGGCTGTTGATCAATAATATTTCGTGCGGAATGCAACAATGATAATGGCTTTCAAATGATAATTATTATTATCTGTGGCGGCCTTTCTGCTACGCACTTAGTGTTGTGTCCGAGGGGCAGCCTTACATTGCCGCTACTGCAATTGTCAGCGTCGGACGTTTTACTCCTTTTCGGACTGCCCAATACTGCGTTCGATCAATTTTTCTAACCGTGCGCCGCAGTTTTTTTGGGGGGGCGGGCTCGGTGAAGGTTGGATCTGCATGGGGACTGCTCCTGTGGGAGCCAAGCTTGCTCGCGATGCCGGCAACGCTGTCCCGAGGCAGACTGCGCAATCGTTCATTACGGGCAAGCTTGGCACCCACAGATGCAGGCTAGCTCCTACAGAGTAGATTGCTTGAAAAAAAACGGCTCAAAAAAGCCGTGGGCGTCCGATCAATGTCGCTCAGCTAACCCCGCGCAAATCCTATGGCCAGGGAATTTCGTGTTTAAGTGACCACCGTCGTGCGAGCAAAAAAACGGCACGAGGTTGGGTTTAAGGTCTTGAAGAGGTGATATCAAATGGCTATCTTTATGCTTCATTCATCTAATCATCTATATCAATGCTGGTTAGATTTTCGGCCCCTTCTTAGATAGCCGCGTCAGTTTTCATCGTTCGTGGCTGATACCAAAGGAAAGTCATGAACTCTTGGATCGCGAATATGAGCGTTATGCTCAAGCTGGCTTTGGGCTTTGCTGTTGTGCTGCTTCTGACCGCTATTCTCGCCGCGACCGGCTGGTTCAGCCTGGGGAAAATGATCGAGCGCACGGATCGAATGACCAGCATTACCGAACTGGGTAACCGCCTTGATCACCTGCGCAGAGCTCGCTTGCAGTACCAGTTGGACCGGGGTGATGAACAAAAGGGTGCATTGATCCAGGCGTCGCTGGAGCAGTTTGTCGCCCAGCAGAAAAGCCTCGCAAAAGAACTGAGAAAACCGGAAAACCTGAAGAAACTTGCTCTGATCGAGCAGGCCAGCACGCAGTATCAAGTGGCACTCAATACGATGCGCGAGGCTTATCGCAATGACGCAGCCATGCGCAAGGAAATGGGCGTCAATGCGGTCAAGGGCGCCGCGCTGATTGCCAGGGTCATCGCTGACGTGGAAGCACTGCCCGCCTCGGATGAGCGCCGCTTTGACCTTTACAAGCTCATTCTCAAGGCCAAAGAGGACGTGGCGCTGGTGCGTTATGAAGTGCGTGGCTATACCGGCAACCCCAACAGCGCCACCGAACAAGCCGCCACCCGCCAGCTCGAAAATGCGTTCAAGAGCATCGAAGCGCTCAACAGCGCTTTCGGCCCAACCTATGCCGACACCATCAAGCAGTTGGAAACCGCGCTGATTGCTTACCGTCGTTCGGTACAGGACTTCACGGCCAGTAATCAGGCCATAGGCATGGCTGTGCAGGACACCACCGATTTGGGTGAAACCATCACCCGTCTGTCTGACGAAATGTATGCCAGCCAACTGGCGTCCCGTGACGAAGACAGCGCCCAGGCTCGCATTCTGCAGCTGAGCTGTACGGCCTTGGCGATGTTGTTGGGGATTTTCGCCGCCCTGATCATCACCCGCCAGATTACACGGCCGTTGCAAGACACATTGGCTGTGGTCGATCGCATTGCGGCAGGCGACCTCACGCAACACATGATCGTGACTCGTCGTGATGAGCTGGGTGTCTTGCAGCAGGGTATTCAGCGTATGGGCAGCACCTTGCGCGACCTGATCGGTGGCATCCGCGATGGTGTCACCCAAATCGCCAGTGCCGCCGAAGAGCTATCGGCTGTTACTGAGCAGACCAGTGCCGGGGTCAATAGTCAGAAGATCGAGACCGATCAGGTGGCGACCGCCATGCACGAAATGTCGGTTACCGTGCATGAAGTCGCGCGTAATGCCGAACAGGCTCGCGCAGCCGCTTCAGAGGCCGATGCACAAGCCCGTATTGGCGACCAGGTGGTCGCGCAAGCCATCGTTCAGATCGAGCGCTTGGCCAGCGAGGTCGGGCGCTCAGTCGACGCCATGAACGAGCTGGAGCAAGAAAGCGGTCGCATCGGCAAGATCATGGACGTGATCAGGGCGGTGGCTGAGCAGACCAACTTGCTGGCCCTTAACGCCGCCATTGAGGCCGCTCGCGCGGGTGACGCCGGGCGCGGTTTTGCCGTGGTCGCCGACGAAGTACGTGGGCTGGCCCAGCGTACCCAGCATTCCACCGAAGAGATCGAGAGCCTGGTGGCGGGCTTGCAGAGCGGCACGCGTCAGGTATCGAGCATTATGCAGAGCAGCCGCGAACTGACCGACAGCAGCGTGGAATTGGCATGCAAGGCCGGCACATCCCTGGGCAACATCACCCAGGCGGTTTCTGGCATTCAGGCCATGAACCAACAGATTGCTGCCGCCGCGGTGCAACAAAGCTCGGTGGCCGAGGAAATCAGTCGCAGTGTCCTGAACGTGCGCGATGTATCCGAACAGACCGCCTCAGCCAGCGAAGAAACCGCAGCCTCCAGCATCGAATTGGCGCGCCTGGGTAACCAGTTGCAGCAGTTGGTCAGTCACTTCAAGGTGTGAAAGGGGGGGAGGCTGGCGGCCATGCTCCAACTGGTAATTCCAGCAATGGTCGTTCCGATCCCCACTCATACCAAAAAACCGCATGGCCTTGACGATCAACGGTTGGTGAAAGCTGGAAAACCGGCGAAAAAAAGCCCCGAACCAGTCGGGGCTGCAGAACGTCGGCTTTGCGGTTAGCTTTTATTCGGTCCGCAAGGGCCGTTGACTCAAGGCATGCCGAGGATCAGTGGAACTGCTCTTCTTCGGTGGAACCGGTCAGCGCGGTTACCGAGGAGGTGCCGCCCTGGATCACGGTGGTCATGTCGTCGAAGTAGCCAGTGCCCACTTCCTGCTGGTGAGCCACGAAGGTGTAGCCCTTGGCGGCGTCAGCGAACTCCTGCTCTTGCAGCTTCACGTAGGCGGTCATGTCGTTGCGGGCGTAGTCGTGCGCCAGGTTGAACATGCTGTGCCACATGTTGTGAATGCCGGCCAGGGTGATGAACTGGTGCTTGTAGCCCATGGCGGACAGTTCGCGCTGGAACTTGGCGATGGTCGCGTCGTCCAGGTTTTTCTTCCAGTTGAAGGAAGGCGAGCAGTTGTACGACAGCAGTTGGTCCGGGTATTCCTTCTTGATCGCTTCGGCGAAGCGACGCGCCTCGTCCAAGTCCGGCTTGGCGGTTTCGCACCAGATCAGGTCGGCGTACGGCGCGTAGGCCAGGCCACGGGCGATCGCCTGGTCGAGACCGGCGCGAACCTTGTAGAAGCCTTCCTGGGTGCGGGTGCCGGTCACGAACGGCTGGTCGTACGGGTCGCAGTCGGAAGTCAGCAGGTCAGCGGCGTTGGCGTCGGTACGGGCCAGGATGATGGTCGGTACGCCGGCAACGTCGGCGGCCAAGCGGGCAGCGGTGAGCTTCTGCACGGCTTCCTGGGTCGGCACCAATACTTTGCCGCCCATGTGGCCGCATTTCTTCACCGAAGCCAGTTGGTCTTCGAAGTGAACGCCGGCGGCGCCTGCTTCGATCATGCTCTTCATCAGCTCGTAGGCGTTCAGTACGCCGCCGAAACCGGCTTCAGCGTCGGCCACGATTGGCGCGAAGTAGTCGATGTAGCCTTCGTCGCCTGGGTTCTTGCCGGCTTTCCACTGGATCTGGTCGGCACGACGGAACGAGTTGTTGATGCGCTTGACCACGGTTGGAACCGAATCCACCGGGTACAGCGACTGGTCCGGGTACATCGACTCGGCGGAGTTGTTGTCCGCAGCCACTTGCCAGCCCGACAGGTAGATCGCCTGGATACCGGCCTTGACTTGCTGTACAGCCTGGCCGCCGGTCAGGGCGCCCATGCAGTTGACGAAATCTTTCTCGGGACGGAAGGCTGGCTTGGCGCCCTGGGTGACCAGGTTCCACAGTTTCTCGGCGCCCATTTTCGCAAAAGTGTGCTCAGGTTGAACCGAGCCACGCAGACGGACGACGTCAGCAGCGGAGTAATTGCGCTTCACGCCTTTCCAGCGCGGGTTTTCAGCCCAATCTTTTTCAAGGGCTGCAATTTGCTGTTCGCGTGTCAGTGCCATGGAGATAAACCTCGTCGCATAGGTCTGGGGTGGAAAATTCCTGCTCCTGCCGACCAGGGGTTGGACGGTCAAGTCGGTTCAGGCGGGGAGGCGACGGGATGAACGATGGGCTCGAGGGGAAAGTGAGCAGGTAGAGGCGAACTGCGGGCGCATTCGGGCGTCGTGGGCCTTTATACGAACTCAGAGTGATGCCGGGTTACCTAGTTACGCTTCCGTCCCTCGGGACAACTTCGTTCCAGTCGCAACCTCGTCAAACACACCTTGTGGGCGGTACAGACACGAATCGGCTCGCAGGGTAGTTGCAAGCGTCGACCCGAAGGCCCTTGCCAGGGCCCCTGATTAGCGGGAGCGAGGCCATCATGCCTTCGGTTTTTTGGCTCGTCAAACGTTTTGTAGTGCTTTTTTTATAGCACTACATCTTTGGTCTAATACGACTCGTCAGTCAGTTTTTGGTGCTTCAGTTCAGGGTATCCACCTTGACCCGCAGAATCATGTCGTCCCGGCCTTGGGTCGAGTAGCTGCGGCTCAGCCCCTGTTTATCGGCCTGAGTCTGGCGATTGACCCCGGCCAGGGTGATCCATTCACCCAAGCGGCCGCTGACTGTTGTGTCGGTACTTTGAACGTTCACTACATCGGGACGTTCCTGGCTCATGCGGTCACGGTTGGTACTGATGTTCAGATGAACGGTCTCGCCGGTGACGCTGGCCGTGACATAAAAGCCTTGGGTGACGTTGCGGTATTCGGTCTGGCTTTGCAGGCGGCCGTAGGTGTCGGTCTGGGTGCTGGTGAACGGCACGCTCTGGCCGACCTGAATCAGCGCCGGCTGGCCTTCGCTGGCTTGTACCTGCTGCACGCCGCCTTCGCGGCTGGCGGTGCTGCGGTTGATGATGCGGGTCTGGCTGGGAGCGGCGCCGTTGATCGAATAGCCCTGGTCGCCCTGCAAGTTGTTTTCGTTGGTGTCGACCGTGATCAGCAGGCGCTTGGGGGCGGTGTCCAGTTGGGCGAGAAATGCCTTGAGCTCCTCGATTTTACTGGGCTCGGCATTGACGATCAGTTGGTTGCCATAGGCGCTGACCTGGCCGTCCTTGCCGATGAAATTCTGCGCCACCGGCAACAGGTCGGCGCTGGTTCGGTAGTTCAGCGGGACGATTTCAGTAGCGGCCATCACCGACAGGCTGCAGCCGAGCAGCAGGGTGGCGAGCAGGGTGCGTAAGGACATGTCCATTTCTCCGCGAGACAAAGGCTTGATATTGCCAGTTTGTCGGCCTGGGGTGGGGCAAGTTGAATGTTAGACGGCAAAACGCCCCGGCATCGGTGGATGGCGGGGCGTTTTGTGGTTGCATGATGCTCTTGTGGCGAGGGGATTTATCCCCGCTGGGCTGCGCAGCAGCCCAGCGGGGATAAATCCCCTCGCCACAGGGTTTGGTTTCAGGCCGAATGGCGAACCATGTCTACATGAGGAATCCCGGCTTCCAGGAACTCCTCGCTGACCACGGCAAAACCCAGCCGCTCGTAGAACGGCGTGGCATGCACCTGGGCGCTGAGCATCTGCTGCTTGAGCCCGCGCTTCTCGGCTTCGGCGATCACGGCGTGCATCAGCGCGTCACCCACCTTCAGGCCGCGCCAGTCCTTGAGGACCGAGACGCGACCGATATGGCCGTCAGTCAACAGGCGCGCGGTGCCGATGGGGAAGTCGCCTTCAAACGCCAGAAAATGCACCGCGCTCTGGTCATCGGCATCCCATTCCAGTTCAGGCGGGACGGATTGCTCGGCAATGAACACAGTCTCACGAATGCGCCGGATCTCGGCGTTATCCTTTTGCCAGTCTGCGACACGAACGTGGATTTTATTCATCAGCGAACCCCAGGCTGCCTTGCTTGACCAGCTCGCAGATCAGGCCGCGACCGTCTTCGTCGGCCAGCCACGGGCCGAGGTTTTCGCTGTGCAGGGCATCGGCGGCGCAGATCATTTTCAGCAGGTCGCGCAGCTTGCCCGGCAGATAACGGCTCTGGCCGCTGGCAAACAGCAGCAGGTCATCATCGACTTCCGACCAGGCCAGGCGGGCGCTTGGGTTGCGGATGATCACTGCGCCCTGTTCCAGGCCGGCCAGCAGGTCGTCTTCTTCCAGTTCCGGGCCTACCACCAGCTCCGGGTAGCGCGGCTCGGTCATGAACTGGCCGAACCAGGTCAGCAGCAGGCGCTCGTCGCTCATGTGCTCGGCCAGCAGGCCCTTGAGGCGATCGAGGGCATCGTGCTGGATCTGGTGCGGGTCGGCCACCGGGCGCGCATCGGCGTCGGTGTAGCGTTCTTCGTCCGGCAGGAACTGGCTGAGGAAGTCGGTGAAGTGGGTCAGCACTTCGGCGGCGCTCGGCGCGCGGAAGCCTACCGAGTAGGTCATGCAGTCATCCACGGCCACGCCGCAGTGCGCCAGGCGTGGCGGCAGGTAAAGCATGTCGCCCGGTTCCAGGGTCCACTCGTCGGTGGCTTCGAAGTCGGCGAGGATGCGCAGGTCGGCGTGTTGCAGCAGCGGACTCTCGGAGTCGCACATCTGGCCGATTTTCCAGTTGCGCTGGCCATGGCCCTGCAGCAGGAACACATCGTAATTGTCGAAATGCGGGCCGACGCTGCCACCCGGGGCGGCGAAGCTGATCATCACATCGTCGATGCGCCAGCTTGGCAGGAAGCGGAAGTTTTCCAGCAGTTCGCTGACTTCGGGTACGAATTGATCGACAGCCTGCACCAGCAGGGTCCACTCGCGCTCCGGCAGTTTGCTGAATTCGTCTTCGGCAAACGGGCCGCGACGCAATTCCCAAGGACGTTCGCCGTGCTCGATGACCAAGCGCGATTCGACTTCTTCTTCCAGGGCCAGGCCGGCCAGTTCGTCGGCATCGATCGGGCTTTGGAAGTCTGGAATCGCCTGGCGGATCAGCAGTGGTTTTTTCTGCCAGTAATCGCGCAGGAACTCCCGTGCCGTGATGCCGCCCAGGAGTTGCAGAGGAATATCAGGATTCATGTGTAACCTATTGAAAAAATATACTTTTCAGACGCGAATAAAAACGCCCGGCGCGGCCGGGCGTCTCAGGGCAAAACGGTGGATCAGATGCGCTTGGCTTGTGCCGCTGCGTTGCCGATGTAGTTGGCCGGCGTGAGCTTTTTCAGCTCGGCGCGGGCCTCGGCAGGCATGTCCAGGCCATCAATGAAAGTCTGCAACGCTTCAGGACTGATGCCCTTGCCACGGGTCAGTTCTTTGAGCTTTTCATACGGGTTTTCGATGTTGTAGCGACGCATCACGGTCTGGATCGGCTCGGCCAGGACTTCCCAGCAGGCATCCAGGTCGGCGGCGATTTTCTGCTCGTTGAGTTCCAGCTTGCTGATGCCCTTGAGGCTGGCTTCATAGGCAATGACGCTGTGGGCAAAACCCACGCCCAGGTTGCGCAGCACTGTGGAGTCGGTCAGGTCGCGCTGCCAGCGGGAGATCGGCAGCTTGCTCGCCAGGTGCTGGAACAGCGCGTTGGCGATGCCCAGGTTGCCTTCGGAGTTTTCGAAGTCGATCGGGTTGACCTTGTGCGGCATGGTCGAGGAACCGATTTCGCCAGCGATGGTGCGCTGCTTGAAATAACCCAGGGAGATGTAGCCCCAGATGTCACGGTCGAAGTCGATCAGGATGGTGTTGAAGCGCGCGATCGCATCGAACAGCTCGGCGATGTAGTCGTGCGGCTCGATCTGGGTGGTGTACGGGTTGAAGCTCAGGCCCAGCTCGTCTTCGATGAAGGCGCGGGCGTTGGCTTCCCAGTCGATGTCCGGGTAGGCCGACAGGTGCGCGTTGTAGTTGCCCACGGCGCCGTTGATCTTGCCCAGCAGTGGCACGGCGGCGACCTGGGCGATCTGGCGCTCCAGGCGGTACACCACGTTCGCCAGTTCCTTGCCCAGGGTGGTCGGCGAAGCCGGTTGACCATGGGTGCGCGATAGCATCGGTACGTCGGCGAAGCGGATTGCCAACTCGCGGATGGCCTGGGCGGTCTGGCGCATCAGCGGCAGCATCACGTCATCACGGCCTTCGCGCAGCATCAGAGCGTGGGACAGGTTGTTGATGTCCTCGCTGGTGCAGGCAAAGTGGATGAATTCGCTGACGTTGGCCAGTTCCGGCAGCTTGGCCGCCTGCTCCTTGAGCAGGTATTCAATGGCTTTGACGTCGTGGTTGGTGGTGCGCTCGATCTCTTTGACGCGCTCGGCGTGCTCCAGCACAAAGTTTTCAGCCAGGGCGTTCAGCACCGCGTTGGCTTGCGCGGAAAACGCCGGGACTTCAGCAATGCCAGGGTGAGCGGCAAGGCGCTGGAGCCAGCGCACTTCAACCAGGACGCGAGCGCGGATCAGGCCGTACTCGCTGAAAATCGGGCGCAGGGCCTGGGTTTTGCCGGCGTAGCGGCCGTCAACAGGGGAAACCGCAGTGAGCGAAGAAAGCTGCATGGGGTGTTCTCGGACAGTCGGGCAACGAAATGGGGCGCGTATCATACATGAAAACAATCGCCGGTCCGTCGCCAACTGACCGGCGTATTACGCGTAACGGAACACTATTTACCACCTGTGGCGAGGGAGCTTGCTCCCGCTGGGGCGCGAAGCGGCCCTGAGTCCAGGCAGTCCGCTGGATCAGCCGGACTCAAAGGACTGCGTTGCAGTCCAGCGGGAGCAAGCTCCCTCGCCACAAAAAAAACGGGTTGAGGCGACTTATTCGTTGCGCATCAACGGGTAAAGCTCTTTCAGCAATTTGCGTCGGCTGATCACCAGCTGCCAGCGATGACCACCCAACTGCCGCCACAACCGCGCCGAGCGAATTCCGGCCAGTAACAGGGCGCGGATCTTCGAGGCATTGCTCGGTTGTTGCAGATTGCGCATGTCGCCGTGTACCTGGATGCGCTGGCGCAAGGTGCTCAGGGTGTCCTGGTACAGCGCACCGCAAGCGGCGATGACGTTTTCGTGGGCGGGACCGAAGTGTTCAACCTGGGACTGAATCTGCGGCAGGCGATTGCCGATGGTATCCAGCAGGTCGTCGCGCTTGGCCAATTGACGTTCCAGGCCCAGCATCGACAGGGCGTAGCGCAGCGGCTCGCGTTGCAGAGTGCTGGGGTCGCGCTCCAGGGCGCCGATCAGTGCGCGATAACCCTCGCGCAGGTTCAGGTCATCGCCGCCATAGACTTCAAGTGTGTCCTTGGGGTCACGAATCAGCAGGCTGCCGAGCATGCAGCTCAGGCCCGCTTCGGTGGCCTGGCCGGTCTTGGCGATCCGATCCACCAGCACGGCGGCGAGAAACACACCGCCCAATGCCGTCAGTTGCTCCTGGGTCGGGCTCATGCCTTGCTGCTCCAGGGCTCTGCGACTTCGATCACGCCGCCGCCCAGGCAGATTTCCCCGTCGTAGAACACCACGGACTGGCCGGGTGTGACTGCTCGTTGTGGGTCATCGAACGTCGCGCGATAGCCCGTGGCGGTTTTTTCCAGCATGCAGGGCTGATCACTCTGGCGGTAGCGAACCTTGGCCGTCAGACGGCGCGGTTGGCTGAGGTCGATCGGGTTGACCCAATAGATGTCGGAGGCGAGCAGGGCGCGGGAGAACAACCACGGATGGTCGTTGCCCTGGCCGACGATCAGCTCGTTGTGCTCCAAGTCCTTGACCAGTACGTACCACGGCTCTTCACCGGCGTCCTTCAGCCCGCCGATGCCCAGGCCCTGGCGCTGGCCGATGGTGTGGTACATCAGGCCATGATGGCGGCCGATGACTTCGCCTTCGGTGGTCTTGATTTCGCCTGGCTGGGCCGGCAGGTACTGCTTGAGGAAGTCGCTGAAACGCCGCTCGCCGATAAAGCAGATGCCGGTGGAATCTTTCTTCTTGGCGGTGGCCAGGGCGTGTTTTTCGGCGATCGCGCGCACTTGCGGCTTTTCCAGCTCGCCCACCGGGAACAGGGTCTTGGCGATCTGCTCGCCGCCGACGGCGTGCAGGAAGTAGCTCTGGTCCTTGTTCGGGTCCAGGCCCTTGAGCAGTTCGGTGCGGCCGTCGATGTCGCGGCGGCGCACATAGTGACCGGTAGCGATCAGGTCAGCGCCGAGCATCATGGCGTAGTCGAGGAACGCCTTGAACTTGATTTCGCGGTTGCAGAGGATGTCCGGGTTCGGCGTACGGCCGGCCTTGTATTCGGCCAGGAAGTGCTCGAACACGTTGTCCCAGTACTCGGCGGCGAAGTTGGCGGTGTGCAGCTTGATGCCGATCCTGTCGCAGACGGCCTGGGCGTCCGCCAGGTCGTCCATGGCGGTGCAGTATTCGGTTCCGTCGTCTTCTTCCCAGTTCTTCATGAACAGGCCTTCCACCTCATAACCCTGCTCGATCAGCAGAAGGGCGGAAACGGAAGAGTCCACGCCGCCGGACATGCCGACAATGACGCGCTTGTTGGTGGTGTCAGAAGGGGCTGGATCACGCATAGCAGTTCAATGAGTGTCTTGAAAAAGGACGCGATTCTATCAGGCCCGGACGCGCAAGGCTAAAGAGAAGGACGGATCAGCGTCAGACTGTGGCGATGACCGGCCAGATAATCGTCGATGCAACGGATGATCAGCTCGCTGCGCCAGTGTTCACGCTGTTCGAGCAACTCGTTGCGGGTCAGCCACTTGGCGCCCAGGATGCCATCATCCAGTGGATAGTCCGGACGGTGGTTCAGGGCCTTGGCGGCGAAACAGACCCGTTGGTAGGTCACGCCATTACTGGGGGCGGTGTACAGGTAAATGCCCACCACGCTGGTAGGTTCGACGTCCCAGCCGGTTTCTTCCAGGGTTTCGCGCACGGCGGCTTCGATCAGGGTTTCGTTCGGGTCCAGGTGGCCTGCAGGCTGGTTGAGCACCGCTCGTCCGCCCTTGGATTCTTCCACCATCAGGAAGCGGCCGTTGTCTTCGACGATGGTGGCGACGGTGATGTGGGGGTTCCAGTCCATGAAGCGTTCTCGATTCAAAGGTTGAACACGGTCAAATGTGGGAGCGAGCCTGCTCGCGATAGCGGTGTGTCAGTCAGCGTCAGTGTTGAATGTTATACCGCTATCGCGAGCAGGCTCGCTCCCACGGGGGGATGCGTTGTGTCTGGAAACACAAACCCCGGCACCAGGGCCGGGGTTTGTGTTGTTCCTTTACAACCTTACACCAGTGCAGCAATCGCCGCGTTGAAGGTGTTGCTTGGGCGCATGGCCTTGCTGGTCAGCTCCGGGTTGGCGAAGTAGTAACCGCCGATGTCCACCGGTTTGCCTTGGACGGCATTGAGCTCGGCAACGATTTTTTCTTCGTTGTCGGTCAGTGTCTTGGCCAGGGCAGTGAACTGGGCCTTGAGGGCTGCGTCGTCGTTTTGCGCGGCCAATGCCTGGGCCCAGAACAGGGTCAGGTAGAAGTGGCTGCCGCGGTTGTCGATGCCGCCGACCTTGCGCGAAGGCGACTTGTTGCGGTCCAGGAACTCACCGGTGGCCTGATCCAGGGTCTTGGCCAGCACCAGGGCTTTAGGGTTGTTGTAGGTCACGCCCAGGTGTTCGAGGGACGCGGCCAGGGCCAGGAACTCGCCCAGGGAATCCCAGCGCAGGAAGTTTTCTTCCAGCAACTGCTGAACGTGCTTGGGTGCCGAACCGCCGGCGCCGGTTTCGAACAGGCCACCGCCGTTCATCAGCGGCACGATGGACAGCATCTTGGCGCTGGTGCCCAGTTCCATGATCGGGAACAGGTCGGTCAGGTAGTCGCGCAGCACGTTGCCGGTCACCGAAATGGTGTCCTTGCCTTCGCGGGTGCGGGTCAGGGTGAATTTCATCGCGTCGACCGGCGACATGATGCGGATGTCCAGGCCGGCAGTGTCGTGGTTCTTCAGGTAGGCCTGGACTTTCTCGATCACCACGCCGTCATGGGCGCGCATCGGGTCCAGCCAGAAAATCGCCGGGGTGCTGCTGGCGCGGGCACGGTTGACGGCCAGCTTGACCCAATCCTGGATCGGCGCGTCCTTGGTCTGGCACATGCGGAAGATATCGCCCGCCTCGACGTTCTGCTCCAGCAGGGTGCGACCGGTCTTGTCCGAAACACGGACCACGCCGTCGGCCTTGATCTGGAAGGTCTTGTCGTGGGAACCGTACTCTTCGGCTTTCTTGGCCATCAGGCCGACGTTCGGCACGCTGCCCATGGTGGTCGGATCGAAAGCGCCGTGTTGCTTGCAGTCTTCGATCACCGCCTGGTAGATGGTGGCGTAGCAGCGATCCGGGATCACGGCCTTGGTGTCGTGCAACTGGCCGTCGGTGCCCCACATCTTGCCGGAGTCACGGATCATGGCCGGCATCGAGGCGTCGACGATGACGTCGCTCGGTACGTGCAGGTTGGTGATGCCTTTATCGGAGTTGACCATCGCCAGGGATGGGCGCGCCGCGTAGACCGCCTGGATGTCGGCTTCGATCTGCGCCTGCTGCTCGGCCGGCAAGGCCTTGATGCGGGCGTACAGGTCGCCGATGCCGTTGTTCAGGTTGAAGCCGATCTGCTCCAGCACTTGTGCGTGCTTGGCCAGGGCGTCTTTGTAGAACTCGGCGACGATCTGACCGAACATGATCGGGTCGGAGACCTTCATCATGGTGGCCTTGAGGTGGACCGACAGCAGGACGCCTTTTTGCTTGGCGTCTTCGATTTCAGCGGCGATGAAGTCGCGCAGGGCGTTCTTGCTCATCACGGCGCAGTCGAGGATCTCACCGGCTTGTACGGTGGTTTTTTCTTTCAGGACAGTGGCAGTGCCGTCCTGAGCGATCAGCTCGATTTTCACGCTGCCGGCGGTGTCGATCAGGGCGGCTTTTTCGCTGCCGTAGAAATCACCGGTGCTCATGTGGGCCACATGAGACTTGGAGTCGGCTGCCCAGGCGCCCATTTTGTGCGGGTGCTTGCGCGCGTAGTTCTTGACCGACAGCGGTGCGCGGCGGTCGGAGTTGCCTTCACGCAGGACCGGGTTCACGGCGCTGCCCTTGACCTTGTCGTAGCGGGCGCGTGCGTCTTTCTCGGCGTCGCTGGTCACGGTTTCCGGGTAGTCCGGCAGTGCATAGCCCTGGGCCTGCAATTCCTTGATCGCGGCCTGCAGTTGCGGCACCGAGGCGCTGATGTTCGGCAGCTTGATGATGTTAGCTTCAGGCGTCACGGCCAGGTCGCCCAGTTCGGCGAGGTGGTCGGCGACGGCTTTGTCACCCAGTTGCTCGGGGAAGCTGGCCAGGATGCGCCCTGCAAGGGAGATATCGCGGGTTTCCACGGCGATGTCGGCCGAGGCGGTAAAGGCTTCGACGATCGGCAGCAGCGAATAGGTGGCGAGGGCGGGAGCTTCGTCGGTGAAGGTGTAGATGATCTTCGAGCGGGTGGGCATATTCGGATTAACTCTCTTCTTTGCTAAAGCATGCGCAGAAACTCGAGGGGCGCCGGGTAAGCGCGTTCGTTCAAAGTCATCCGTGAGTCGAATGTCGAGGTTTCTTCGCGGTGATGTTGGGTGCATCAGTCGAGCGTCAAGCGGTCGGGCCGCGGTAACGGTCCGGCTTTCAACGGGCCGAAAGTCTTGTGATAGAGCCATCAGCCGTCGTGACCCTGTGGTCAGCGGCGGCATTATACATAGGTAGCTGGCGATCTGCCGATGGTTCATATACTTGCGTACTCGTCCATTGGTCTAAACGTCGCAGTGCTAGAGGAGCAGGCTATGCTCACGTTTGGCGCTTTTCCCTTGTTTTTCAGGGTTGTACACCGCGAACTGCAACGCTTTTCCCCGGATGAGCCTAACGTAGGGTTTGCGCGCCGATACAACTGGGGTACGCTCGAACGCAGCCAGATGTTCAATCCAAGCAATGGAGTTCAGCATGGGGTATCAAAAGATTCAGGTTCCAGCCGTCGGTGACAAAATCACCGTCAATGCAGACCATTCTCTTAATGTTCCCGACAACCCGATCATCCCCTTCATTGAAGGCGACGGCATTGGCGTCGATATCAGCCCGGTCATGATCAAGGTGGTGGACGCTGCGGTTCAGAAGGCCTATGGCGGCAAGCGCAAGATTTCCTGGATGGAAGTCTACGCCGGTGAGAAAGCAACTCAGGTTTACGACCAGGACACCTGGCTGCCCCAGGAAACCCTGGACGCGGTCAAAGACTACGTGGTTTCCATCAAGGGTCCGCTGACCACGCCGGTCGGTGGTGGTATTCGCTCGCTGAACGTCGCCCTGCGCCAGCAGCTCGATTTATATGTATGCCTGCGTCCGGTGCGCTGGTTCGAAGGCGTGCCAAGCCCGGTCAAGAAGCCTGGCGACGTGGACATGACGATCTTCCGTGAGAACTCCGAAGACATCTACGCCGGTATCGAGTGGAAAGCCGGTTCGCCCGAAGCCACCAAGGTCATCAAGTTCCTGAAAGAAGAAATGGGCGTTACCAAGATCCGTTTCGACGAGAATTGCGGCATCGGCGTCAAGCCGGTTTCCAAGCAGGGCACTCAGCGTCTGGCCCGCAAGGCCTTGCAATATGTAGTGGATAACGATCGCGATTCGCTGACCATCGTGCATAAAGGCAACATCATGAAGTTCACCGAAGGTGCCTTCAAGGAGTGGGCCTACGAAGTGGCGGCCGAGGAATTCGGCGCGACCTTGCTCGACGGTGGGCCTTGGATGCAGTTCAAGAACCCGAGAACCGGCAAGAACGTCATCGTCAAGGACGCCATCGCCGATGCCATGCTCCAGCAAATCCTGCTGCGCCCGGCCGAATACGACGTGATCGCGACCCTGAACCTCAACGGCGACTACCTCTCCGACGCCTTGGCGGCGGAAGTGGGGGGCATTGGTATTGCGCCGGGCGCCAACCTGTCCGACACCGTGGCGATGTTCGAAGCCACCCACGGCACGGCACCCAAGTATGCCGGCAAGGACCAGGTCAACCCGGGTTCGCTGATCCTGTCGGCGGAAATGATGCTGCGACACATGGGGTGGACCGAAGCGGCCGACCTGATCATCAAGGGCACCAACGGCGCGATTTCCGCCAAGACCGTGACCTATGACTTCGAGCGCCTGATGGACGGCGCTACGCTGTTGTCTTCCTCGGCCTTCGGTGATGCACTGATCTCGCACATGTAAGCGGATCGGCAGTCAGCAAAACAATGCCCGGCTCGAGTGATCGAGTCGGGCATTGTTGTTGTCAGGGGAGGCTTGTGCCGATCAATGGGCTTCAGTGGTCATGACATTGACGGGGGTAGCGCAAGAGGTATCTTCGACGGTGTCGGGTGCAATATTGACCGCGTGCAGGCCCTTGGGCCCCTGGATGACTTCGAACGTGACGCGTTGTCCGGCTCTCAGGGTTTTATAGCCATCCATCTGAATCGCCGAGTAATGGGCGAAAAGGTCTTCATCCCTGCCGTTTGCGATAATGAAACCGTAGCCCTTGGCATTGTTGAACCATTTGACTTTGCCACTCATCTTGACGACCGACATAGGCCATATCCCTCTGCAACACACTCCGTCAGTGGAGTATCATCCAATCCATCCGCAGGCTAATCTTGGAAAACAGGATCGATTCCACGGACCTTTTTAACCCACGATGGGCTCTATTGGTTGTAACACCGTTTTCCCGATAGTCAAGGTGACCCGGCGAACGTGGTTGAAATCGCCTACAAGCGCCCCCATCACTGTATTTGCCAACTAAACGAACCTTTCTTTCCATGCATGCAATCAGCCAGATTCGACTAACATTCAATCAGGATCGCCCGGATCTACATGACGACGATTCCGCAGGCATTGCTGTTCAGGAAGCAAAGCCTGCATTACAGGCGCCACCGATGTACAAGGTGGTTTTGTTCAACGATGACTACACACCGATGGATTTCGTCGTCGAAGTGCTCGAGGTGTTTTTTAACCTGAATCGCGAGCTGGCGACCAAGGTCATGCTGGCCGTCCATACAGAGGGACGGGCAGTATGTGGAGTGTTTACCCGCGACATCGCCGAGACGAAGGCCATGCAGGTCAACCAGTACGCCCGGGAAAGCCAGCATCCGCTACTCTGTGAAATCGAGAAGGACGGTTAACGCCGACCACTTGGGTATGAGGTGAAGCTATGTTAAACCGCGAGCTCGAAGTCACCCTCAATCTTGCCTTCAAGGAGGCTCGTTCGAAGCGTCATGAATTCATGACCGTCGAGCACCTGCTGCTGGCCCTATTGGATAACGAGGCTGCCGCCACCGTTTTGCGTGCCTGCGGCGCAAACCTCGATAAACTCAAGCATGATTTGCAGGAGTTCATCGACTCCACCACGCCATTGATCCCCGTTCATGACGAGGATCGCGAAACCCAGCCAACCCTGGGCTTCCAGCGTGTCCTGCAGCGTGCTGTCTTTCATGTACAGAGCTCGGGTAAGCGTGAAGTGACCGGCGCCAACGTGCTGGTCGCCATCTTCAGCGAACAGGAAAGCCAGGCGGTTTTCCTGCTCAAGCAGCAGAGTGTTGCGCGCATCGATGTCGTCAATTACATCGCCCATGGCATTTCCAAGGTACCTGGGCACGGCGATCACTCCGAAGGTGAACAGGATATGCAGGATGACGAGGGCGGTGAGTCTTCTTCTTCGGGCAATCCGCTGGACGCCTATGCCAGCAATCTGAATGAACTGGCGCGCCAGGGGCGTATCGATCCACTGGTCGGACGCGAGGCGGAAGTCGAGCGGGTCGCGCAGATCCTGGCCCGACGCCGCAAGAACAATCCGCTGCTGGTGGGCGAGGCGGGCGTGGGCAAGACTGCGATCGCCGAAGGCCTGGCCAAGCGTATCGTCGATAACCAGGTGCCGGACCTGCTCGCCAACAGTGTGGTGTATTCCCTCGATCTGGGGGCCTTGCTGGCGGGCACCAAGTACCGCGGTGATTTCGAGAAGCGCTTCAAGGCATTGCTGGGCGAGCTGAAAAAGCGTCCGCAGGCGATCCTGTTTATCGACGAAATCCACACCATCATTGGTGCCGGTGCCGCGTCCGGTGGGGTCATGGATGCCTCGAACCTGCTCAAGCCGCTGCTGTCTTCGGGTGATATCCGTTGCATCGGTTCGACCACGTTCCAGGAATTTCGCGGGATCTTCGAAAAAGACCGTGCCCTGGCCCGGCGTTTCCAGAAAGTCGATGTGTCGGAGCCTTCGGTGGAAGACACCATCGGTATCCTGCGTGGGCTGAAGGGGCGTTTCGAACTGCACCACAATATCGAATACAGCGATGAAGCCCTGCGCGCCGCCGCTGAGCTAGCCTCGCGCTATATCAATGACCGGCATATGCCGGACAAGGCCATTGATGTTATCGACGAGGCGGGTGCCTATCAGCGGCTTCAGCCAGTGGAGAAGCGCGTCAAGCGCATCGAAGTGCCACAGGTCGAAGACATCGTGGCGAAAATCGCGCGGATTCCGCCCAAGCACGTCACCAGTTCCGACAAGGAGCTGCTGCGTAATCTGGAGCGTGACCTGAAGCTGACCGTGTTCGGTCAGGATGCAGCCATCGATTCGCTGTCCACCGCCATCAAGTTGTCTCGCGCCGGACTCAAGTCGCCGGACAAACCAGTGGGTTCTTTCCTGTTCGCAGGTCCCACCGGTGTCGGCAAGACCGAGGCCGCACGGCAATTGGCCAAGGCGATGGGGATCGAGCTGGTTCGCTTCGACATGTCCGAGTACATGGAGCGTCACACCGTATCGCGTTTGATTGGTGCGCCTCCGGGATATGTCGGTTTCGACCAGGGCGGCCTGCTGACCGAGGCCATCACCAAGCAGCCGCATTGCGTGCTCTTGCTCGATGAAATCGAGAAGGCGCATCCGGAAGTCTTCAACCTGCTCCTGCAGGTCATGGATCACGGTACGCTTACCGACAACAATGGGCGCAAGGCGGATTTCCGCAATGTGATCATCATCATGACCACCAACGCCGGTGCCGAAACCGCGGCTCGCGCTTCGATCGGTTTCACCCATCAGGACCATTCGTCCGATGCGATGGAAGTGATCAAGAAGAGCTTCACGCCTGAATTCCGCAACCGCCTGGACACTATTATCCAGTTTGGTCGCCTCAGCCATGAGGTCATCAAGAGTGTGGTGGACAAGTTCCTTACCGAACTTCAGGCGCAGCTCGAAGACAAGCGTGTGCTGCTGGAAGTCACCGATGCGGCCCGCAGTTGGCTGGCGGCCGGTGGTTACGATGTGACGATGGGGGCACGGCCGATGGCTCGCCTGATCCAGGACAAGATCAAGCGTCCACTGGCGGAGGAGATCCTCTTTGGCGAACTGGCCGAACATGGCGGTGTGGTCCACATCGACATCAAGGACGGCGAGCTGACCTTCGACTTCGAAACCACGGCTGAAATGGCCTGATCGTTACACGCAGGAAAAGCAAAAGGCGCCGAAAGGCGCCTTTTTGCTGACTTCAGAAACACCTGGCCCCTCCGGGTCTGGATAACTGCAGGATTTGTATCCGCCACAAATTTCCTGTGGGAGCGAGCCTGCTCGCGAAAGCGGTGGGTCAGTTGGCTGTAATGTCGAATGCGCCGGCCTCATCGCGAGCAGGCTCGCTCCCACAGGGTTGTGAGGTGATTATTGGCGCGGACAAACAAAAACGCCCGGCATCAGCCGGGCGTTTTGTATTGACTTGTTAGCGAGCGCGGTAAGTGATGCGCCCTTTGCTCAAGTCATAGGGCGTCAGCTCGACGCGCACTTTGTCACCGGTAAGAATACGAATGTAGTTCTTGCGCATCTTGCCGGAGATGTGCGCGGTTACGACGTGCCCATTTTCCAACTCCACACGAAACATGGTGTTGGGCAGGGTGTCGACGACAGTGCCTTCCATTTCGAAGCTGTCTTCTTTCGACATGCAGTAAAGCCCTCGGTATCCAGTGAATGGCCCGGTGCAACTGCGCCAGGCAAAAGCGGCGTGCATTGTGCCCGAAAAAGGGGGTTTAAGCCAAGGGGTTCTAACTGAGGACGACCCATCTCTGGTTAATCAGCAATTCGATGGGGCGATATTGGGTCTTGTAATTCATTTTTTTGCAGTTTTTGATCCAGTAGCCCAAGTACACCGCTTCCAGCCCGAGGCGCCGGGCTTCGTTGATCTGCCAGAGGATGGCAAAACGCCCCAGACTGCGCCGTTCTTCGTCGGGCTCATAGAAGGTGTACACCGCCGAAAGCCCGTTGGGCAGCAGGTCTGTGACGGCGATGGCCACCAGTCGCCCTTCGAGGCGGAACTCATAGAAGCGGGAAAAGGGCAGGTCGCGGACCAGAAAGGTCGAAAACTGATCACGACTGGGCGGGTACATGTCGCCGTCGGCGTGGCGCTGCTCGATGTAGCGCTGGTAAAGATCGAAATACTCCTCGCTGAACTGCGGCTTGGCTGGCCGGACCTGCAGGTCGGCGTTGCGCTTGAAAATCCGCTTCTGCTGGCGATTGGGTACAAACTGAGCCACGGGAATGCGCGCCGGAACGCACGCATTGCAATGTTGGCAATGGGGCCGGTAGAGATGATCGCCGCTGCGACGGAAGCCCATCTCCGACAGATCTGCGTAGACATGCACATCCATGGGCTGGCTAGGGTCGAGGAACAGCGTCGTGGCCTGCTCCTCGGGCAGGTAACTGCAAGAGTGGGGTTGAGTGGCATAGAACTTCAAGCGCGCCAACTCGGTCATGATCAACCCTCGGGAGTAAGCTTTGGATTAAGTGTAAGCCAGGAGCGCCATTGTCGCTCAGCAAACCCAGGTTGCGTGGTTGGGCTGGTCCAGATGCGCCTTGAGGTAGCCGGCAAACTCAGCCCTTGGGATCGACCGGGCGCCGAGGCTGTGCAGGTGTTCGGTGGGCATTTGGCAGTCGATCAGCACGAAACCGGCCGCTTTGAGATGTTGGACCAGGGTGGCGAAGCCGAATTTCGAGGCGTTATCGGCCCGACTGAACATGGACTCGCCAAAAAACAGCTGCCCCATGGCCAGGCCATACAGGCCGCCCACCAATATACCCTGGTCCCATACCTCCACTGAATGGGCGAAACCGCGTCGATGCAGCTCCAGATAGGCGGTTTGCATGGCCTCGGTGATCCAGGTGCCGTCAGCATAGTCCCGGGGCGCGGCGCAGGCCTCGATGACAGCGGCAAAGTCCTTGTCGAACGTCACGGCATAGCGTTGCTTGCGCAGAAGCTTGCCCAGGCTGCGCGATATATGCAGTTCGTCGGGAAACAATACGGTGCGTGGATCCGGTGACCACCACAAGATCGGCTGGCCTTCGGAGAACCACGGGAAACAGCCGTGGCGATAGGCCCGGATCAGCCGATCGGCGGACAGGTCGCCACCGGCGGCCAGCAAGCCATTGGGGTCGCTCAAGGCTTTGGCCAGTGGCGGAAAATCGAAGGTGTTGCGTTGTAGCCAAGTCAGCATGGTCATCCGGGCGCGCAGAAGGGGAGGGCGGGTCTTGTGCGCAGACAAGAGCCCGCCTAAAGGTTAACCGTCAAGCCACCGGAATGTCATCGAGATACTTCTCGGCGTCGAGTGCGGCCATGCAACCGGCGCCGGCCGATGTAATGGCCTGTCGATACACGTGATCGGCCACGTCGCCGGCGGCGAACACGCCTTCGATATCGGTTGCAGTGGCATTGCCCTCGCTGCCGCCGCGGACGATCAGGTAGCCGTCGCGCATTGTCAGTTGGCCCTGGAACAACTCGGTGTTGGGTTGATGGCCGATAGCGATAAACACGCCGGCCAGGGACAAGGTGCTGGTCTGGCCGGTCTCACTTTGGCGCAGACGCGCGCCGGTGACGCCGCTGGCGTCACCCAGCACTTCATCCAGATTCTGCTTCCAGTGCAGTTTCACATTGCCGTGGCGGGCTTTTTCGAACAGCTTGTCCTGCAGTATTTTCTCTGCGCGCAGTTTGTCCCGGCGGTGAATCAGGTGTACCTCGCGGGCGATGTTGGACAGGTACAAAGCCTCCTCAACCGCCGTATTGCCACCACCGACCACCGCCACTACCTGATTGCGGTAAAAGAATCCGTCGCAGGTTGCGCAGGCGGAAACGCCCCTGCCGGCGAAGGTCTGCTCTGAGGCCAGGCCCAGGTATTGGGCTGAAGCGCCGGTGGCGATGATCAGCGCGTCGCAGGTGTAGGTGCCGCTGTCGCCGATGAGTTCGAAAGGGCGCTGTTGCAACTTGGCGGTGTGGATATGGTCGTAGACGATCTGCGTGTCGAAGCGCTCGGCGTGGCGTTGCATGCGTTCCATCAGCACCGGACCGGTCAAGTCCGTGACATCGCCGGGCCAGTTGTCGACTTCGACGGTGGTAGTGAGCTGGCCACCGGCCTGCAGGCCAGTAATGACAACGGGTTTGAGGTTGGCACGGGCGGCATAGACAGCGGCGCTGTATCCCGCAGGGCCGGAACCGAGAATGATCAGGCGTGAATGCTTCACTTCGCTCATAAAAACACCTCATAAGCCTTTGTCACGAAAGAGAATGCATGCTCCAATTGACGCCAACACAGCTGGTTTTTGGCTATGCTGTAGCCCATCGTGCGGGCAATGCCTTGGGGCTGACAAACCCGTACAATGCTTGAGTTTTGAACGCAGGAGAGGCAAAAGATCAAAATCTTCGGCAACACCTGCGGTTTTCTGGATGTACGTCACAGTGGTAAAAGTAGTACCGGTTGTGCACATTCACTTTTTTGCCTGCTCGTGATGAGCAGTTTTTTATAGTCATTCAACAGATGGACGCGCCTTTGGCGCAGGAAAAGAAGCGTTTTGAAGAAATCCACCGCAGCACCTAAAACAGTCGTTCCGCTCTGGCGCCAGCAATTGCACTACCGGCTCAAGGAAGGTGCGTTGATCGCCATCGGCGCCTTGTGCCTGTTCCTGATGATGGCCTTGCTGACCTATGGCAAGGACGATCCGGGCTGGAGCCACAACAGCAAGATCGACGATGTGCAGAATTTCGGCGGTCCGGCCGGTTCCTACAGCGCTGACATCCTGTTCATGGTGCTGGGCTATTTCGCCTACATCTTTCCGCTTTTGCTGGCGATCAAGGCCTATCAGATTTTCCGTCAACGCCACGAGCCCTGGCAGTGGAGTGGCTGGCTGTTTTCCTGGCGCCTGATCGGCCTGGTGTTCCTGGTGCTGTCGGGCGCCGCGCTGGCCCATATCCATTTTCACGCACCCACCGGCCTGCCGGCCGGAGCGGGCGGTGCGCTGGGGGAAAGTCTTGGCGAGCTGGCCAAAAACGCCCTGAACATCCAGGGCAGTACGCTGCTGTTCATCGCCCTGTTCCTGTTCGGCCTGACGGTGTTCACCGATTTGTCATGGTTCAAGGTGATGGATGTCACCGGCAAGATCACCCTGGACCTGATCGAGCTGATCCAGGGAGCGATGAATCGCTGGTGGGCGGCGCGCACCGAGCGCAAGCAACTGGTGGCGCAACTGCGCGAGGTGGATGACCGCGTCCACGACGTGGTGGCCCCGACCGTCACGGACAAGCGCGAGCAGGCCAAGGTCAAGGAACGCCTGATCGAACGTGAACAGGCCCTGAGCAAGCACATGTCCGAGCGCGAGAAACAGGTGCCGCCGGTCATCACCATGGCTCCGGCCAAGGCGCCGGAGCAGAGCAAGCGCGTGCAGAAAGAGAAACAGGCGCCGCTGTTCGTCGACAGTGCAGTGGAAGGCACCTTGCCGCCGATCTCGATCCTGGATCCGGCCGAAAAGAAACAGCTCAACTATTCCCCCGAATCCCTGGCGGCCGTCGGTCACCTGCTGGAAATCAAGCTCAAGGAGTTCGGCGTCGAGGTTTCGGTGGATTCGATCCACCCGGGCCCGGTGATTACCCGTTACGAAATCCAGCCGGCCGCCGGCGTGAAGGTCAGCCGTATCGCCAACCTGGCCAAGGACCTGGCACGTTCTCTGGCCGTGACCAGCGTGCGGGTAGTGGAAGTGATTCCCGGCAAGACCACCGTGGGCATCGAGATTCCCAACGAAGACCGGCAGATCGTGCGCTTCTCCGAAGTGCTCTCCACCCCTGAATACGACAACCACAAGTCGCCGGTCACCCTCGCCCTGGGCCATGACATCGGCGGCAAGCCTGTCATCACTGACCTGGCGAAAATGCCGCACCTGCTGGTGGCCGGTACCACCGGTTCCGGTAAGTCGGTGGGTGTGAACGCGATGATCCTGTCGATCCTGTTCAAGTCCGGCCCGGAAGACGCCAAGCTGATCATGATCGACCCGAAAATGCTCGAGCTGTCGATCTATGAAGGCATTCCGCACCTGCTGTGCCCGGTGGTGACCGACATGAAGGACGCCGCCAACGCCCTGCGCTGGAGCGTTGCCGAGATGGAGCGCCGCTACAAGCTGATGGCAAAGATGGGCGTGCGTAACCTGTCGGGCTTCAATGCCAAGGTCAAGGAGGCCGAAGAGGCCGGTACGCCGTTGAGCGACCCGCTGTACCACCGCGAGAACATCCACGACGAAGCGCCGCTGCTGCACAAGCTGCCGACCATCGTGGTGGTGGTGGACGAATTCGCCGACATGATGATGATCGTCGGCAAAAAGGTCGAAGAACTGATCGCCCGGATCGCCCAGAAGGCCCGTGCCGCTGGTATCCACCTGATTCTCGCGACGCAGCGGCCGTCGGTGGACGTGATCACCGGCCTGATCAAGGCCAACATTCCGACCCGCATGGCGTTCCAGGTGTCGAGCAAGATCGACTCGCGGACCATCATCGACCAGGGTGGCGCCGAGCAGTTGCTGGGCCACGGTGACATGCTCTACATGCCGCCGGGCACCAGCCTGCCGATTCGTGTGCACGGTGCGTTCGTGTCCGACGATGAAGTGCACCGGGTCGTTGAAGCCTGGAAACTGCGTGGCGCCCCTGAATACAACGACGACATCCTCAATGGTGTCGAGGAGGCCGGCAGCGGCTTTGAGGGCAGCAGCGGTGGTGGCGATGACGATGCCGAAACCGATGCGCTCTATGACGAAGCGGTGCAGTTTGTCCTGGAAAGCCGCCGGGCCTCGATTTCCGCCGTTCAGCGCAAGCTCAAGATCGGCTACAACCGTGCCGCACGCATGATCGAGGCCATGGAAATGGCCGGGGTCGTGACGGCGATGAACACCAACGGTTCGCGCGAAGTACTGGCGCCGGGCCCGATGCGCGATTAATGACCTGAGCGGCCTGGCGACACGCCGCTCGACCTCCCACGACTTCAAGAGGACTCCCATGCGCCTGATTCGCATGTTGCTGTTGCCCGTACTGGCCCTGACCACCTTGTCGGCCCATGCCGATGAAAAGGACGTGGCCCGCCTGACCCAGTTGCTGGAACGTTCCCAGACCCTGACCGCTCGCTTCTCCCAACTGACCCTCGACGGCAGTGGTACCCAGTTGCAGGAAACCGCCGGTGAGATGGCCTTGCAGCGTCCGGGCCTGTTCTATTGGCACACCGATGCACCGGCTGAACAACTGATGGTTTCCGATGGCAAGAAAGTCTCGCTGTGGGACCCGGACCTGGAACAGGTCACCATCAAGACCCTGGACCAGCGCCTGACCCAGACCCCGGCGTTGCTGCTCTCCGGCGATGTTTCCAAGATCAGCCAGAGTTTCGACATCAGCTCCAAAGAGGCCGGTGGCGTGATTGACTTCACCCTCAAGCCCAAGACCCGGGACAGCCTGTTCGACAGCCTGCGCCTGTCATTTCGCAACGGTCTGGTCAACGACATGCAACTGATCGACAGTGTCGGTCAGCGTACCAATATCCTGTTCACCGGGGTCAAGGCCAACGAGCCGATCGCTGCGTCCAAGTTCAAGTTCGACATCCCCAAGGGTGCGGACGTGATCCAGGAGTAAACATAAAGCCCCTGTCGGAAATGGCCTGTGGGAGCAAGGCTTGTGGGAGCAAGGCTTGCCCGCGATTGCATCGCCTCGGTCTACCAGACGCACCGAGGTGTCTGTATCGCGGGCAAGCCTTGCTCCCACAGATGCTCCCACAGATCTGCTCCGGTAGAGAGGATCGGCACCAGGACCCAGCGGAGGTTGCATAAGTAGTGATGGACCTGTTTCGAAGCGCCCCGATTGCCCAGCCATTGGCCGCCCGCCTGCGCGCGACCAACCTGGATGAGTACGTCGGCCAGGAGCATGTGCTCGCTCGCGGCAAGCCTCTGCGCGAAGCGCTGGAGCAGGGCGCGCTGCATTCGATGATTTTCTGGGGCCCGCCGGGCGTGGGCAAGACCACCCTGGCGCGGCTGCTGGCCGAAGTCTCGGATGCCCATTTCGAGACGGTTTCGGCGGTGCTGGCCGGGGTCAAGGAAATCCGCCAGGCGGTGGAAGTCGCCAAGCAGCAGGCCGGGCAATACGGCAAGCGCACCATCCTGTTTGTCGATGAAGTGCACCGTTTCAACAAGTCGCAGCAGGACGCGTTCCTGCCCTACGTCGAAGACGGGACGCTGATCTTCATTGGCGCGACCACCGAAAACCCTTCGTTCGAACTCAATAACGCCTTGCTGTCCCGGGCGCGGGTCTATGTGCTCAAGAGCCTCGACGAGGCGGCGATGCGCAAGTTGGTGCACCGGGCGCTGACCGAGGAACGCGGCCTGGGCAAACGCCAGTTGAGCCTCAGCGACGAAGGCTTCCAGATCCTGTTTTCGGCCGCCGATGGCGATGGCCGGCGCTTGCTCAACCTGCTGGAAAACGCCTCGGACCTGGCCGAAGACAACAGCGAGATCGGCGTCGAACTGCTGCAAAGCTTGTTGGGCGACACCCGTAGACGCTTCGACAAAGGCGGTGAGGCGTTCTACGACCAGATTTCGGCGCTGCACAAATCCATACGCGGCTCCAACCCCGACGCGGCCTTGTACTGGTTCGCCAGAATGATCGACGGCGGTTGCGATCCGTTGTACCTGGCGCGTCGAGTGGTACGCATGGCCAGCGAAGACATCGGCAATGCCGATCCCCGCGCCCTGAGCCTGTGCCTGGCCGCCTGGGATGTGCAGGAGCGCCTCGGCAGCCCGGAAGGCGAACTCGCCGTGGCCCAGGCCATCACCTACCTGGCTTGCGCGCCAAAGAGCAATGCGGTGTACATGGGCTTCAAGGCCGCGATGCGCAGCGCCACCGAGCATGGCTCCCTGGAAGTGCCGCTGCACCTGCGCAACGCGCCGACCAAACTGATGAAGCAATTGGGCTATGGCGATGAATACCGTTACGCTCACGACGAACCGGACGCCTATGCCGCCGGTGAAGACTATTTTCCCGAAGAACTCGAACCCCAGCCGTTCTATCAGCCGGTGCCCCGTGGCCTTGAACTGAAGATCGGCGAGAAACTCAATCATTTGGCACAACTGGACCGTCTGAGTCCAAGGCAGCGGAGAAAACCTTGATCCCCTTGATCCTCGCAGTCTCTGCTGGTGGCGTTGCCGGCACGTTGTTGCGCTTTGCGACTGGCAATTGGGTCAACGCAAATTGGCCGCGGCACTTCTATACCGCCACGCTGGCCGTTAATATCGTGGGCTGTCTGCTGATCGGCGTTCTATACGGTCTGTTTTTGATTCGCCCCGAGGTGCCCATCGAGGTGCGCGCGGGGCTGTTGGTCGGCTTTCTTGGCGGCCTGACGACTTTTTCATCCTTTTCACTGGATACGGTGCGCCTGCTGGAAAGCGGGCAGGTGCCGCTGGCCCTGGGCTACGCGGCTATCAGCGTATTCGGCGGGCTGCTCGCCACCTGGGCTGGCCTGTCCCTGACCAAACTTTGATAACGAGAGACCGACATGCTCGATTCCAAACTGTTACGTAGCAACCTTCAGGACGTAGCGGACCGCCTGGCATCCCGTGGCTTCGCCCTGGACGTCGCGCGCATCGAAGCGCTGGAAGAACAGCGCAAGACCGTCCAGACCCGCACCGAAGCCCTGCAGGCTGAACGTAACGCGCGCTCCAAATCCATCGGTCAGGCCAAGCAGCGCGGCGAAGACATCGCACCGCTGATGGCCGATGTCGAGCGCATGGCGGGTGAGTTGAGTGCCGGCAAGGTCGAGCTGGACGCGATCCAGACCGAACTGGATTCGATCCTGCTGGGTATCCCCAACCTGCCGCATGAATCGGTCCCGGTCGGTGAAGATGAAGACGGCAACGTCGAAGTGCGCCGTTGGGGCACGCCCAAAGTCTTCGATTTCCCGGTGCAGGATCACGTCGCCCTGGGCGAGAAGTTCGGCTGGCTCGATTTCGAAACCGCCGCCAAGCTGTCGGGCGCCCGTTTTGCCTTGTTGCGCGGGCCGATTGCCCGTCTGCATCGCGCCCTGGCGCAGTTCATGATCAACCTGCACGTCACCGAGCACGGCTACGAAGAAGCCTACACGCCTTATCTGGTTCAGGCGCCAGCCTTGCAGGGCACTGGCCAGTTGCCGAAGTTCGAGGAAGACCTGTTCAAGATCAGCCGCGAAGGCGAGGCCGATCTGTACCTGATCCCTACCGCCGAAGTGTCGCTGACCAACATCGTCGCGGGCGAGATCGTCGACGCCAAGCAATTGCCCATCAAGTTCGTCGCCCACACACCGTGTTTCCGCAGTGAAGCCGGGGCATCGGGCCGTGACACCCGGGGCATGATCCGTCAGCATCAGTTCGACAAGGTCGAGATGGTGCAGATCGTCGAGCCCTCGGTGTCCATGCAAGCGCTGGAAAGCCTGACCGCCAACGCCGAGAAAGTCTTGCAACTGCTGGAGCTGCCGTATCGGACCCTGGCGCTGTGCACTGGCGACATGGGCTTCAGTGCGGTGAAGACTTACGACCTGGAAGTCTGGATCCCGAGCCAGGACAAGTACCGCGAGATTTCTTCGTGCTCCAACTGTGGCGATTTCCAGGCCCGCCGCATGCAGGCGCGTTTCCGCAACCCGGAAACCGGCAAGCCGGAACTGGTCCACACTCTCAATGGCTCCGGCCTGGCCGTGGGCCGCACCCTGGTGGCGGTACTGGAAAACTACCAGCAGGCCGACGGTTCGATCCGTGTGCCCGAGGTGTTGAAGCCCTACATGGGCGGCATCGAGGTCATCGGCTAAATGGACTATTTGCCACTGTTCCACAACCTGCGCGGCAGTCGCGTGCTGGTGGTCGGCGGCGGCGAGATTGCCTTGCGCAAGTCTCGCCTGTTGGCCGATGCCGGCGCGTTGTTGCGGGTGGTCGCACCCGATATCGAACCGCAGTTGCGGGAACTGGTCAGTGGCAGCGGCGGTGAATGCATCCTGCGTGGCTACGTGGAAGCGGACCTGGACGGCTGTGGCCTGATCATCGCCGCCACCGACGACGAATCGCTCAACGCCCAGGTGTCGGCCGACGCCCACAAGCGTTGCGTGCCGGTCAACGTGGTGGACGCACCGGCCCTGTGCAGCGTGATCTTCCCGGCGATTGTCGACCGCTCGCCGCTGGTGATCGCGGTGTCCAGCGGCGGCGATGCGCCGGTGCTGGCGCGGTTGATCCGGGCCAAGCTGGAAACCTGGATTCCTTCGACCTACGGGCAACTGGCCGGGCTGGCGGCGCGTTTTCGCAGCCAGGTCAAAGGGCTGTTCCCGGATGTGCAGCAACGCCGGGCGTTCTGGGAAGAGGTGTTCCAGGGGCCGATCGCTGACCGGCAGTTGGCCGGGCAGGGCGCCGAGGCCGAGCGCCTGTTGCGTGAAAAGATTGCAGGCCAGGCGCCGAATGCACCGGGTGAAGTCTATCTGGTGGGCGCAGGCCCTGGTGATCCGGACCTGCTGACCTTCCGCGCCTTGCGCCTGATGCAGCAGGCGGACGTGGTGCTTTACGACCGTCTGGTGGCTCCGGCGATCCTTGAGCTGTGCCGGCGTGACGCCGAGCGGATCTACGTCGGCAAGCGTCGCTCAGAGCACGCGGTGCCCCAGGAGCAGATCAACCAGCAGTTGGTCGATCTGGCCCGGCAAGGCAAGCGGGTGGTGCGATTGAAGGGCGGTGATCCGTTCATCTTCGGTCGTGGCGGTGAAGAAATCGAAGAATTGGCGGCCCATGGCATCCCGTTCCAGGTGGTTCCGGGCATCACCGCCGCCAGCGGCTGCGCGGCCTACGCCGGGATCCCGCTGACCCATCGCGATTATGCCCAGTCGGTGCGATTCATCACCGGTCATCTGAAGGACGGCACCAGTGACTTGCCGTGGGCGGACTTGGTGTCGCCGGCGCAGACGTTGGTGTTCTATATGGGGTTGGTGGGGCTGCCGATCATCTGCGACGAGTTGATCAAGCACGGTCGCGCGGCGGACACACCGGCGGCGCTGATCCAGCAGGGCACCACCTCCAACCAGCGGGTGTTTACCGGCACCTTGGCAGATTTGCCGAAACTGGTGGCTGAGCATGAGGTTCATGCACCGACCCTGGTGATCGTTGGGGAAGTGGTGCAACTGCGCGAGAAACTGGCTTGGTTTGAAGGGGCTCAGGGGCAGGTCTAGACAGACCGTGTCGCTCCAATCGCGAGCAGGCTCGCTCCCACAGTGATCGTGTACAACCGCAGATTCATGGTTGAACAACGATCACATGTGGGAGCGAGCCTGCTCGCGATTGGCCTTCAGAATCAACAAAGATCCTGGATCAGTTCTCAACCCCCCGCCAAATCCCTTTCCCACTCAACCGCTCCCGATCATGGGCAACCCTGAAGTCCTGCTCCGGCCCCTTGGGCACGATTCCGTTGGGGTTGATGGTCTTGTGGCTGCCGTAGTAATGGCGCTGGATATGGGTGAAGTCCACAGTCTCGGCAATCCCCGGCCACTGGTACAACTCCCGCAACCAGTTCGACAGGTTCGGATAATCCGCAATGCGCCGCAGGTTGCATTTGAAATGGCCGAAATACACTGCGTCAAAGCGGATGATGGTGGTGAACAGGCGGATATCGGCTTCGGTCAGGTATTCACCGGCCAGGTAGCGTCGGGTTTGCAGCAATGCTTCCAAGCGGTCCAGCTCAGTGAACAAACCATCGAACGCTTCTTCGTAGGCTGCCTGAGTGGTGGCGAACCCGGCGCGGTACACGCCATTGTTCACTGCCGGGTAAATGCGTTCGTTCAATGCATCGATATCGTGGCGCAGGTGCTCGGGGTAGAGGTCCAGGTCGTTTCCGGTCAAGCCGTCGAAGGCGCTGTTGAACATGCGGATGATTTCCGCTGATTCGTTGTTGACGATGCGTTGTTGCCGTTTGTCCCACAGCGCTGGCACGGTGACGCGACCGGTGTAGTGCGGCGTATCGGCGGTGTAGCGCTGGTGCAGGAAATCCAGGTGATCGAGTTTGTCGCCAGTGGAGCCATGGCGCTTGTCGAAGGTCCAGCCGTTTTCCAGCATCAGGTAGCTGACCACCGAGACATCGATCAGGTCTTGCAGGCCTTTGAGCTTGCGATAGATCAGCGTCCGGTGGGCCCAGGGGCAGGCCAGGGATACATACAAATGGTAGCGCCCGGACTCGGCGGCAAATCCGCTGTCGCCCGTGGGGCCGGCGCTGCCGTCGGCGGTGATCCAATGGCGGCGTTGCGCCTGTTCACGCTGGAAGGCGCCGTCCTTGCTTTCATACCACTGGTCCTGCCAGCGACCTTCGACTAACAAACCCATCTCGATCTCCTCTACCAATAAACGTTGGAGAGGAGTCTATTCCCATAGGTTCGAACAAAAAGCGCAAAGGTTGGGCGTTGATGATCGGTTAAATCGATCGATCCCGCGCGGCCCAGTATTGGCGGGCTTGCTCTAACGCGTCTTCCCGAGCCAGACCCAGGCCGCGCAAGGCCAGGGCCATGGTGGCGATCAGCGCCAGTTGCGGGTAGCTGTCTTCAACATCGCCTCGCCAGATGGCTTTGAGGTGCTCAGGGTCGAGGCTTTGCGGTTTGACGTGGCGCTGTTCGGCCAGTCGCGGCCATTCCTCATCCCAGCTCACACCGTCGCGGGTGCCATACAGGTGGCTGTCGGCGTCCGGGTTGATCTCGATCTCGCCACCGTCGCCCTTGATCACGATGGTGGTGTCTCCCAGCAAACCGCTGGCATCGCGGTGGACCGCCTGGTAGCCCGGATGGAAAATGCTTTGCAGCCCGCAACGGGCGCCCAGGGGGTTGAGGATCCGCGCCAGGGAATGGATCGGCGAACGCAAGCCCAGGGTGTTGCGCAGGTCGATCATCCGTTGCATCTGCGGTGCCCAGTCCACCAATGGCATGAAGGCCAGGCCACCGTCGTCCAGCGCTGCGCCAACTTGCTGCCAGTCGCGGCACAGAGGGATGTTCAGGAAGCCAAGCAGTTGCTCGGTGTAGAGCCGGCCCGCCGTATGCGCGCCGCCGCCATGCATGAAAATCCGCACACCGTTCTGCCCGAGGCATTTGGCCGCCAGCAGGTACCACGGTAAATGACGCTTCTTGCCGGCGTAGGTCGGCCAGTCCAGATCCACCGCCAACGCTGGGGTCTGCAGGCGCTCACGCAAGGCTTGGGTGAAACCGGCCATTTCTTCGGCGCTTTCTTCCTTGTGCCGCAATAGCATCAGGAAGGCGCCGAGTTGGGTGTCCTCAACCTGCTCGTCCAGCACCATGCCCATGGCTTGCCGCGCTTCTTCGCGGGTCAGGTCACGGGCGCCGCGCTTGCCTTTGCCGAGGATGCGCACGAATTGGGCGAACGGATGTTCGGCCGGGGTTTCAAGGGTCAGCGATGGGAAGTCGGTCATAAGCAGTTCGTCGGTTTGGGCAGGCCCGCCAGCTTGGCGGCGAGTTTGGCGGGGGTGCCTTTGAACAATCGGTTCAGGTGCAGGCTGTTGCCCTTGTCGGTGCCCAGTTTCAGCGCCGTGTACTTGATCAGCGGCCGGGTCGCGGGGGAGAGCTGGAATTCGTCGTAGAAGCCGCGCAGCAGTTCGAGGACTTCCCAGTGTTCGGGGCTCAACTGGATGTCTTCGGCGGCCGCCAGGGCTGTGGCGACTTCGGCCGACCAGTCATTGAGATCGGCCAGGTAGCCGTCCTTGTCCAGCGCAATGGCGCGTTGGCCCACGTTCAGCACGTTCATAACCAGGTGTTGACCTTGTCATGGTGGAGCGACAGCGCGACGAACGCCGGGTAGTCGATGGCCTCGGCCCATTGCGGAATGTCCAGGGCCCGGGCTTGTGCGTCTTCGCCAAGCACGAAAAGCTTCAGGCCTCTGCGCTGCAGTTCTGCAAACGGCACCGTGGCGGCTCGCAAGGCGTATGTCGCGTCGCCGCACAGCAGCAGTGCGTCCTGCTCGCCCAGTACCCGCAGGCAGCTGGCGAAGCGGCTATCGCCGAAGGGGGAATGAGACAACACATGCAAAGTCGACATCAGACGGTGATCACCTGGTCATAACGATCAATGAGCTCGGCGATCTGCGGCGCGCTGAGTATTTTCAGCTCGTCCAGCGCCAGGGCAGCGGTTGCGACGCCACGTTCGGCGGCACTGTCGGCGCAGACGTAGAGGTCCTCGACGCCAAACATGGGCAACGCCTGCAAGTTCGCGCTCAGGTCCTTTTGCTGGAGCGCCTTGGCGTTCTGGCCGTTGGCGAGCTGAAAGACGCCGTCGTCGAGGAACAGCAGGCCGATGGGCAGGTCGAACGCGCCGCCGGCCAGCACGATGTCCAGCGCTTCCCGGGCCCCGGGGCCCGACCAGGGAGCCTGGCGGCTGATGAGTAACAAGGATTTGGCCATTACGCGCCTCCGAAACAGATCAAGCGGTCGGCGTCCTGGATCGCATCGTGCAACTGGCCCAGGCCGGACAAGGCCCAGGGCGCACTGACGCTGACCGCCGAACGCTGGTAGCGCTGGGCCTCTTCATCGTTCAGCACGCCACGGCGCAACGCCGCTGCGATGCAAACCACGCCGTCGAGCTGGTTGTCGCTGACAAACGCGCGCCACTGTCGGGGCAGATCCTGTTCATCCTGGGGCGTTACGAGGCTGTCGGCAGCGTTATAGACGCCATCCTGATAGAAGAACAGCCGCACGATTTCATGTCCACCGGCCAGCGCGGCCTGGGCAAACAACAGGGCGCGGCGCGAGGAGGGCGCATGGGCGGCGGAAAACAACGCGATGGCAAACTTCATGACAGACCCGATCAGCAAAACTGCGGCCATGATAAAGCTTTATGGGCGCAGGGGCGATTGCCAGGGAAGGGGTGACTGCCACAGGAAGTGCTCAGCCTTGGCTTTTGAGACCATTCAACTCGCAATACTCCGCCCACTCCATCCCCGCCATCTGCGCCACCTCCTTGTGGACTTCCATGCGCTGGTTTTCATAGTCCTGGGTTGAGTTGGCGGTCAGTTGCAGGGTCAGTTCCCAAGCGAACAGGCCCTGGTGCTCAGCCTCGGCTTCGAATGCTTCATGCAAGCGCTCGGCGCGATACTGCGCGGCGGTCTCGCCCTTGGCCCGGGCCAGCAGCGGGTTGAGGTTGTCCAGCTCGACGCGCAGGTCGGGGCGTGCATCGAGAAATTTTTCCAGCGCTCGTTCGTGTTGCTGTTCGGTTGCCGCCATGGTCACTCCTTGGGTGCCGGGGGGTGTTTCTTGCTGGCCTTGGCCGCAGCGGCCAGGCATTCGAGGGCGAACTGTTCGGTGTAGGTCATCTGTATCGGCGTGGTTTCGCCCTTGACGGTGCGTTCGCCGTCGAGGATGTAGCGAATCCGCTTGTCGGTGACACCGATTCGCTTGGCGATCCAGGCCGGGGTCTGGCCGATCTGGCTGATCAGTTTGTCAGCGTATTCGGTGCTGGGTTTGTAGAACTCGGCATTGGGTGTCATGGGCTGTTCCGCGCGGGCAAGTGGCAATGGCGCGACAGGTTGCGCGAATCATCGCCCTGTGTCGCGTATAAATTTCAGTAAAGCAGCATGAAGGCCCAGGTCGCAGTGCTACAGTCGGTTTTTTTCTCTATGAGTGAACGCAATGCGAATGCTGATGGTGGCCGTGGCCGCAACGTTGCTGGTTGGCTGCGCGGGTTCGGCGATGAACCAGGCCCGTACTCAAGCACCCTATAAGACATTGACTTCGGACAAACCGCAGCAGGTGGTGGCCGTGTGTGTGCAGTTTTCCTGGCAGGACGAAGCTGTGTTTGGCGTCGATGCCGGTGCCTATCTGCAACCCGGCAAGACGGGTGGCATGACCGTGTACACCCGCTCGGCCGAGTCGTTTGTGGATCTGCAAACCAGCGCTTCCGGCACGGCGCTGAACTACTACGCCCGGCATGACGACTTTGTTGCCAAGCGTCGGTTGGCGGCGTTGGCGACTTGTCTGTAGACCACTTGCACTGCTATCGCGAGCAGGCTCGCTCCCACAGATTTTTGTGTCGTTTGCAGATCCTGTGAACACTCGCAACCCATATGGGAGCGAGCCTGCTCGCGATGAGGCCGGCACAGCCCACATCACCGCAGTTGACCCACCGCTATCGCGAGTAAGTCCACAAGAGCCTGTATTTCACTCGGTCTGGCTCAGGCGCTTCTGGAAGAAGAAGCGCTGGTGGCCCGGCGGGTAATCGTCGATCTGGCCGATTTCCGTGAAGCCGAGTTGCCTGTAGAACGCGGGCGCCTGGAAGTCGAAGGTGTCCAGCCACATGCCCACGCAGTTTTTCTCTCGGGCAAAGTCTTCGGCCATCTGCATCAACGTCGAACCGGTGCCCTGGCCACGGGCCTGTTCCGGCACCACCAGCAACTCGATATAAAACCATTGAAAGAACACTCGACCGTAGAGCCCGCCCACGGTTTCGCCGCTGTGTTCGTCGCGCACCAGCCAGGCGACCAACTCAGGCACCGTCCCGCCGGTCTTGGCCGTGTTGTAGGCGCGCAGCGGGACGAGGATCGCCTCGCGGTCTTCTGCGGTGGGGGTGTCCGTACGTTCGATTCGTAGCGTCATCGGCAATGTCCTTGTGCGGTGAGGGATGAGCCGCACGAGCCTATCCCAAACCTGGCTTTTGCGTCACCCAAGCGACGGCGAACAGGCGTACTACGCAAACCGGGCCATACTGCCTAGTGTTTTGAAGCGATCCGCGACAGGGAATGATCGCCAGGTTGTTAATCTGTTGTCGGGATCCAACACGTTTTGAAGAGGAACGTCATGAACACCGCATTGCTGATCATCGATGTCCAGAGCGCGCTGTGCAGCGGCCAAGAGGAGTGTTTCGACAGCCCACGCATGATCCGGACAATCAACGAGCTCAGCGCCAGGGCCAGGGCCGTCGGCTTGCCGGTGATCCTGATCCAGCACGAAGAGCTGGAGGGGTCGCTGACTTATGGTTCCAGCGCCTGGCAACTGGCCGATGGCCTGTTGACCGCACCGGATGACCTGCGAGTACGCAAGACCACGCCGGACGCCTTCTACCAGACCGACCTGCTGTCGCTGCTGCAAGCGCGGATGATTGATCGCGTGGTGATCTGCGGGTTGCAAACCGACTATTGCGTCAACGCCACCGTACGCCAGGCCCATGCCCTGGGTTATGACGTGGTGCTGGCCGCGGACGCCCATTCCACCGTGGACAACGGCAGCATGGCGGCCGAGCAGATCATTGCCAATCACAACAACCGGCTGGGACGCCTGAGCAGCGCGGTGTCGCGGATCGATGTGCTGCCGGCGGGGGAAATCCGTCTCTGATCGCGACACCCAAACCTGTGGCGAGGGAAACCGGACGATGGCATCGGATGCGTTGATCAGCGCCGCAGCACGAGCACTGGCGGCGGGGGATCCGGTGGCCGCGCTCAATCGCGTTTCCCTGCGTGACGATGCGCCGGCCTTGGCGCTTCGCGGCATTGCCATGGCGCAGCTGGGCGAGCTGGAGCGGGCCAGGGTGCTGATGCGGCGGGCGGCTCGGGCCTTCGGGCCCCGGGAGGCCGTGGCACAGGCGCGGTGCGTGGTGGCCGAAGGGGAGATCGCCCTGGCGTCCCGTGATCTGGCTTGGCCGGTGAAGCGCCTGGAGGCTGCGCGGGCGGTGCTTGAACGCCAGGGCGACCGGACGAACGTCGCCCACGCACGCTCAATCGAAATCCGCCGCTTACTGCTGCTAGGCCATCTCGACGAGGCCGAGGCGAGGCTGGTTGACCTTGACCCGGGCTGTCTTCCACCGCCGTCCAGAGCCGCTTGCGAACTGGTGGTGGCGGGCATCGCCATGCGGCGGTTACGAACGAAAACCGCACGGGCCGCACTTGAACGTGCCACCCAGGCTGCGCGACAAGCCGGCATTGGCGCGCTGACTGCCGAAGTCGAAAGCGCCTGGCGCGTCCTGCAGGCTCCGGCGGCGCGTCTGATTGCAGGGGGCGAGGAGCGCTTGCTGACCCTTGAGGAGGTTGAAGCACTCCTGTCCAGCGACGCGTTGGTGGTGGACGCATGTCGCAATGGCGTGAACAGGGCGAGCCTGCGGATCTCTCTTGCCAGGCGCCCGGTGTTGTTCACCCTCGCCAGGCAATTGGCTCAAGCCTGGCCTGCCGATGTGTCCAGGGAAACCCTCGTTGCCCAGGCCTTTGGCTTGAAACTGACGGATGATTCCCATCGCGCCCGACTGCGGGTCGAAGTCGGGCGCTTGCGGGTGGCGCTGCGCCCGCTGGCCGAGGTGACGGCGACCCGGCGTGGGTTTGCCCTAATGCCACGCAAGGGCGGCGAAGTGGTGGTGCTGGCGCGTCCTGTAGAAGAGCCCCACGCCGCAGTGCTGGCGTTGCTGGCCGATGGCCAATCCTGGTCCAGTTCCGCCCTGGCGCTGGCCCTGGATGCCAGCCAGCGCACCGTGCAACGGGCCCTCGACACGCTGGCCGCGTCCGGCAAGGTGCAGTCGGTCGGGCGTGGGCGGGCCTGTCGCTGGCTGGCGCCACCGTTGCCCGGATTCACGACGGTATTGTTACTCACCGCGCTGCTGCCCGATGGTTAGGATGCAGTCACACCCCAACGAGGAGGCTTGCAAGATGAAACATTCAGATGCGCAGATCCTGCGTGAATACGGCCCTTTTCCCGGCGTCGATTGCGTGCACGGTGTCAGTCATGACGGCGAGCTCGTCTGGTTCGCTTCCGGCGACAAGCTGCATGCACTCGATCCGGCCAGCGGCCAGATGTTGCGTTCGCTGGACGTTCCGGCAAACGCCGGAACGGCTTTTGACGGTAAGCACCTGTTCCAGATCGCCGGAGACACCATTCGCAAGATCGACCCGCGCAACGGCCAGGTACTGGCGACCATTGCGGCGCCCAATAGTGGTGATGATTCAGGACTGGCCTGGGCCGAAGGATCACTCTGGGTCGGCCAGTACAAGGCGCGCAAAATCCTCCAGATCGATCCCTCCACTGGCAAGATCCTGCGCACCCTCGAATCCAACCGCTTCGTCACGGGCGTGACCTGGGTCGACGGCGAACTCTGGCACGGCACCTGGGAAAACGATGAAAGCGATCTGCGGCGCATCGACCCGCAAACCGCAGAAGTGCTGGAAAGCGTGACCATGCCGCCGGGGATTGGCGTGTCGGGTCTTGAGTCAGACGGCGGCGAGCGGTTCTTTTGCGGCGGTGGCAATAGCGCGAAGGTGAGGGCGGTGCGTCGGCCGGCCTGAAGCGTGTGTGGGAGCAGCTTTTGCTCCCACACAGCGACGATGGATTCTTCAGTTCAGTTGCGTCCGGCGGCCTCGGTAACCGGCGCCTTGATGCGCTCGACCTTGCGATAAGTCAGCAACACGATGCCGGTGACCACAATCGCGCCGCCAATCACCTGGCCCGGGTTGAGCATCTGGTCCAGCACCAGCCAGCCGATCAGCAGGGTCGCCAGCGGTTCGATGTTCATCACCGGGGCGTTGCGCGGCATGTCCAGGCGGGGCACGGAAATGAACAGCACGATAAACCCGGTGCCATAGAGCACCACCAGGGTCGCCAGGGCAAACCAGCCGGTGCTGGTGGCCGGCAGGTCGAAGCCACCGGGAAGGGCGCCGGTCAGGCCGGCGAGGTTGACGCTGCTGAACACGATGAAAATGGTCAGCAGGCTGCGGACCGAACCGCGCACCTGGGACAGTTTGTGGTCGGTGATCCATAGCGCGCAGGCGAACACGCAGGCGGCACAGAAGGCCAGGCCCACGCCGAGCAACCACTGCGGGCCGACGCTGTCTTGCGACGACAGCCGGGCCGGTACTTCCAGCACGAACACCAGGCCAACCAGAATCATGCCCATCAACGCGGCAGTGCGCGCGGTCGGGCGTGGCCCGCCGAGCGCCCAGGTCAGCAACGCCAGGAGGATCGGAAAGACATTGCCCACCAACAGCGCCAGGGCGACCGGGACCCGAGCCACGGCGGAATACAGGCACAGACTCTGGGCGGCAATCAACAGCCCCAGAGCCAATTGCCAGCGCCAGACCCCCTGCGGCAGGCGCAGGTTCTGGCGTTGCCAGAGCACCATTGCGGCCAGCACCAGCAAGGTGCCGCCCGAGCGCAGCAGGATCGCCAGCAAGACCCCGGCACCGTCATCAAATGCTGCCCTGGCGGCGACATGGTTGCCGGCGAAGGCACATCCCATGCACAGCAGAACCAGCACGGCGAGGTGCCGAGGGAGCGGAGTGGGGGTGTCAGGTGCAGCCGTGGAGCGGGTCATGGCAGGGGGTCTCAAAGGCAGGCCGCCGAAGCAAGACGCTTCGGACCGGCTATTTTAGTTATAGGTTGTCGTACAACATGAAGTTGATTTGTACCGTATAGCGTTGCAAGAGACAAGTGCCCTATTTTGGCGCATGGCTGTTCATCCAAAACGCCTGCGCAGTGCAGCGCCAGCCTGCTCACGCGCCATGATGAATCACCTATCGCCCTGGGTTTGCTGTACAACAATGGAAGCGAGGCCGGCAGCCCATGCGTTGTTGCGACACTGACCCTCGATAATCCCTTTCTGCGGAGCAACCCATGCGCCTGGCTGATTTCATCCTCGACAATATCGAGCCGATTCTTCAGGCGTGGGAAGACTTCGCCAAAACCATCACACCCGCCTCCCATGGCATGGATTCGGTGGCTCTGCGCGATCACGCCGAGCAGATGCTGCGCACCATTGCCGCTGACCTGCGCACTTCGCAAACCGTCAAGGAGCAGATCGCCAAGTCCCAGGGCGATGCGCCGGCGGCAGAGGCTGAAACTGCAGCCGAAACCCATGCGGTCATTCGCCAGTCCTCGGGGTTTACGGTGGAGCAGATGGTTTCGGAATACCGGGCGCTGCGCACCAGCGTGCTGATGCTCTGGATGCCGCAGACCCAACTGGACCACGAGCAAGTGGTGTCCGACGTGATCCGCTTCAACGAGGCCGTAGACCAGGCCCTGGCGGAGTCCGTGGTCAGCTATTCGGGCGCCGTCGATGCGGGCCGCAATATCTTCCTCGGGATCCTGGGGCATGACTTGCGCAGCCCCCTGGGCGCGATCCTGCTGAGTTCCGAAGTGCTGCTGCGGGCAGGCGACCTGCCCGCCAAAGCCACCAAAATCTCCTCGCGCATCTACACCAGCGTCAAACGGGCCAACAAGATTGTCGGCGATCTGCTGGACTTTACCCGCACCCAACTGGGGGCGGGCATTCCGGTGCAGCGCTTCAACGGTGACCTGGTAGCGGCCTGCGAGGGCATGGTGGAAGAGGCGCGGGCCTATCATCCGGAAAGCAGAATCATCTTTGAAACGACGGGCGCCCTTGAAGGCCTGTTTGACCAGGCGCGTATGGAGCAAGTGTTCGCCAACCTGATTGGCAATGCCGTCCAGCATGGCAGCGAGGGTTCGCCGATTACTGTTTCATTGAGTACCGAAGAGGATACGGCGGTGATTGCCATCAACAACCAGGGCAAGCTTATCGAGAAGGACGCCATTGCCAGCATCTTCAACCCGATGGTCCGGCAATTGCGCAGCGGTGACATGCAGTATGGCTCTGCGGCTGGGCTCGGGCTGGGCCTGCACATCGCGTCCGCCATCGTATCCGCCCATAAGGGCACTATCGAGGTTCATTCCAAGGCCAGATCGGGCACCACCTTCACCGTACGGATCCCGCTCCACGCCAACTGAATTTTTTCTTGCACAGGGCAGAGCGCATACTTGTACGATGTCCTATCACGGAGTAAAACTGTCGTCGCCGTCCAATAATAATTAACGGAGACGCACGATGGATGCTTCGCAACCTGCAACGACTGCCCATCAGGGCCGCCGGGTATTCCTGAAAAAATCCTTGGTGGTTTCGGCCGCCGCCGCAACCCTGGGCAACCTGCCCGGGCTGACTCAGGCAGAGCCCTTGAGCCAGCGCTACCCTGACCCGCTGATCAAGATCCTCGACCCCAGCTTCATGGACCTGCGGCTGTTCAACGCCAGTGTTGAAAAGCTCGCCAGCGGCCTGCGCTGGGCGGAAGGGCCGGTGTGGGTCGGCGACGGTCGTTATTTGCTGGTCAGTGACATTCCCAACAACCGCATCATGCGCTGGGATGAAGTCACCGACAGCCTGTCGGTTTACCGCGAGAACTCCAACTTTTCCAACGGCCTGTGCCGCGATCGCCAAGGGCGCTTGCTGGTTTGCGAAGGCTCCACCACGTCGACTGAAGGCCGGCGCGTCACCCGCACCGAGCACAACGGCACCATCACCGTGCTGGCGGACAGTTTCGAGGGCAAGCCTTTCAACTCGCCCAACGACATCGTCTGCAAGCGCGACGGCTCTGTCTGGTTCACCGATCCACCGTTCCAGACCGGCAACAACTACGAAGGGCATAAAGTCGCCCCTGCCCAGCCCCACGCGGTGTATCGCATCGACGGTGAAACCGGCAAGGTCACGCGAGTGATCGACGACATGGCAGGGCCCAACGGCCTGTGCTTTTCGCCAGACGAGAAGATCCTCTACGTGGTCGAAGGCCGGGCCAAGCCGAACCGCCTGGTGTGGGCGATCACGGTCAAGGACGATGGCACCCTGGGCGAACGGCGCAAGCACATCGAAGGCTTGGATTACGCGGCCATCGATGGGCTCAAATGCGACGAGAGTGGCAACCTCTGGTGCGGGTGGGGCGGTAATGGCGATCCCAAGGCCGACCTGGAAAAGCTCGACGGTGTGCGAGTGTTCAACCCCGAGGGCAAGGCTATCGGCCACATCTCCCTGCCGGAGCGTTGCCCTAACGTCTGCTTCGGCGGACGGGAGGGTAATCGCCTGTTCATGGCCGGCAGCCACTCGTTGTATGCACTGTTTGTGAATACCCGTGGGGCGACGTTTGCCTGAGTGACTGACCTTCAGACCCTGGGTTTGATTGTGGTGAGGGGGGCAGTTGTGGGAGCAAGGCTTGCTCCCACAAAAAAACCTCGCCACAGAGTTCTGTTTGGACTAGGGGACCAGGGGACCTGGTTATCCGCAACTCCACAATTCCACCGTTGGCTGACTTGCCTTGGGCGGCCCGAGCCAGTGGCTCATCGGCTGGCAAGCCCCGTCGACGCACAACTGGTAATCACCCGCTTCGGGTGTTCGCCCCAGTTTCAGCGGTTGCAGGGGCGGCAACTGGCGCTGATAGTGCCAGCTGCCGTTTTTCAACCGGGCACCGTCCGGAACTTCCATGCCGGCGCCGTTGCCCTTGACCCTGGCTTCGCCCAGAACCAGGCCTTGTTCAGTCACGCGGTAATCTTCCTCCCAGCGGATTTTCTCGATGGTGTGATTCCACGCCAGGGTGAAATCCGTGACAGGAAGTTGGGCCCAGACCGCACCGGCCAGGCCCAGGCACAAACCGATCACGCCAAGGCCCGTCCGGTGCGCCGCGAGCGCCATACGTGTTGAAAGATCAGCAGAGCCCCCACCACGAAGCCGATCTCATCGGTCAGCGGCAGCGCCACGACCAGCAAAGCCCCGGCGGCAAAGCACATCAGGCGTTCCCAGATCGGCATTTTCTGTTGCAGGTAGCCGGTGGACGCCATGCCCCACAGCCCGACCGCCAGCATCGTCTTGATCAGCATGTAAGCGGTCATCCATAGGCTGTCGCCCTGGAGCATCAGCGCCGGGTTATAGACCGCCATGAATGGAATGACGAAACCGGCAAGGGCGATGCGCACCGCCCAGAAGCTGATTTTCAGCCCCGTTTCCCTGGCAATGGGCGCAGCGGCGAAGCAGGCCAGCGCGACCGGCGGCGTCAGGTCGGCGAGGATGCCGAAATAGAACACGAACATGTGCGACACGATCAGTGGCACGCCCAGTTCCAGCAGGGCGGGCGCGGCGATCGAACTGGTGATGATGTAATTGGGAATGGTCGGGATGCCCATGCCCAGCACCAGGCAGGTGAGCATGGTCAGGATCAGCGACAGCAGCAGGTTGTCCTTGCCGATGGCCAGGATGTAGCCGGCGAAGGTTGACGCCACACCGGTCAACGACACCACGCCGATGATGATCCCCACCAGGGCGCAGGCAATCCCCACCGGCACCGCATGCCGCGCGCCGTCCACCAGTGCGTGCAGGCAAACCGTCAGGGTTTCCCGCGCGCCTTTGATGAACCAGCAGATCGCCACCAACACCGCGATCACTGCGAATATGACGCCAATGCCTAACTGGAAAAAGCCCACGCACAAGATGCCCAGGGCGATCCAGAAAGCGCAGCGCATTGCAAAGCTCGACACCCGCAAAATGATCGCCGAACCGAGAATCACGATGGCGGTGAGTGCCAGTCCGACCATGCCGGAAAAGAGCGGCGTGCGACCGGAGAACAGCAGGTAGATCAGCACGGCGAGTGGGATCAGCAGGTACCAGTTCTCTTTGACGGCGCCCAGCGCGCTGGGGCATTGGTCTTTGGGCAAGCCCTTGAGGTTGGAGCGCTTGGCTTCCAGGTGAACCATCCAGAACACCGAGCCGAAGTACAGGCACGCGGGAATCAACGCTGCTTTGGCGATTTCAACAAATGGCACGTTGATAGTCTCGGCCATGATGAACGCCACGGCGCCCATGATCGGCGGCATCAACTGACTGCCCATGCTCGAGGTGGCTTCCACGCCGCCGGCAAACGCGGCCTTGTAGCCGAAGCGTTTCATCAGCGGGATGGTGAATTGCCCGGTGGTCACCACGTTGGCGATGCCCGAACCGGTAATGGTGCCCATCAAGGCAGAGGAGGCAACCGCCACTTTGGCCGGGCCGCCGAGCTTGTGGCCGAACAGGCCCATGGCAAAGTCGGTGAACAGCTTGATCATTCCGGCCTTTTCAAGAAAGGAACCGAACAGAATGAACAGGAAAATGTAGGTGGCCGATACGTAGGTGGGCGTGCCGTACAGGCCTTCGGTGCCGAAGGACAGTTGATTGACGATCTGATCGAAGCCGTAGCCGCGATGGGCCAGGTCGCCTGGCAGGTATTCTCCGAACAGCCCATAGGCCAGGAACAGCCCGCAAATCAGCGGCAGGGCAATCCCCATCACCCGTCGGGCCGCTTCGAACACCAGCACGATCAAAATGATACCGATGATGAGGTCCGTGGACGTCAGGTCACCGGAGCGCTGGATCAGGTCGGCTTCGAATACCCACTGATACACCGCCGTCGCCACGCCGGCCAGGGATAACAGCCATGCCAGGGGCTGCCAGGGGCGGCTTGCGCCATAGGCGGGGTAACTGAGGAACACCACCCACAACAGGAAACCCACGTGCACGGCACGCAGCACCTGGCTGGAAATGGGGGAGAAGGCGGCGGTGATGATCTGGAATACAGAAAACAGCAGGGCCACGTAGAACAGCGTCTTGGGCCAGTCTCGTGGGTCGGAGGGAAGACCGTGCTGAATTTCACTCATTAACTGAAAGCCTCTTGTCTACATCGAAGGGTGCGAACCAGGAGGGTGCAACGGCGATCATCGCCGCTGCACCGGGTCGGTCTACAGCGCGCCGACTTCCTTGTAGTAGCGCTCGGCACCGGGATGCAGCGGGATAGGCAGGTTCTTCGCGGCATTTTCCAGCTTGATGTCCTTGGCCGCCGAATGGGCGTTGCCCAGGCGGGTGAGGTTATCGAACATCAGCTTGGTCATCTGGTAGGCCACCTCGTCCGAGACGTCGCGCGGGTAACCAGGATGTTGGTGATGGCCACGGTCGGCACGGCTTCGGCCTGGCCGTCGTAGGTATTGGCCGGGATATTTGCGCTCTGGTAGGCCGGGTTGCCGATCTTCGCCACCACGTCTGCCGGGATCGACACGTAGTTGAGCGCCATGGTCGAGGCCAGGTCACGAATGGCCGCCATCCCAAGCCCGGAGGACTGGAGCGTGGCATCCAGTTGACGGTTCTTGATCAGGTCTACCGATTCGGCGAACGGCAGGTACTGGACCTTCATGTCGCTGTAGCTCAACCCTGCGGCCTTGAGGATGGCCCGCGCGTTGAGCTCGGTACCGGATTTGGCCGCCCCTACGGAGATGGATTTACCCTTGAGGTCGGCCAGGGTCTTGATCCCCGATTCCTGGCTGGCAACGATCTGGATGTAGTTGGGGTAGGCGCCGGCGATGGCCCGCAGTTTGGTCAGAGGGGCTTTGAAACCGGCATCTTCCACGCCGTTCTTGGCGTCCGCCACCGAGTCGCCCAGCGCCAGCGCCAGCTCACCGCGACCGGCCTGCAGCAGGTTGAGGTTTTCCACCGAGGCCTTGGTGGCCTGTACCGACGTCTTGGAGCCTTCGATCCCGTTGCTGTAAATCTGCGACAGGCCGACCCCGATCGGGTAATAAACCCCGCTGGTGCCCCCCGTCAGGATGTTGATGTACACCGGTGCTGCCTGGGCTGTGGTCGTGACCACCAGTGCTGCCGCGGCGGCCAGAAGGGTGAAGCGCTTGTTGACTCGCATGGGAAACTCTCCGTCTTGTTATGGCTTTATGCAGAGTAGTGCCACTGTAGTCGAAACGGACCGGCAGGTGGCGAGTCAATAGCGCATCAAAAGGTGACGGGCGTCGTTTTTTTCAAGCATCTTTGTTAAACGCCGGGCCTGGCGCAGCGCTGCTGCCGCGCACGGTCAACTCGAACGGCAGCACGACATGCCGTTCGGCAAGCGGTGTTTTCTCGATCAGGGCGATCAGCATTTGCACCGCCCGCTGGCCGAAGGTTTCGGCAGGTTGTGAGAGAGTGGTCAGCGGCGGATCACAGTAGGCGGCGAAAGGAATGTCATCAAAACCCACCAGTGAAATGTCCTCGGGCACCCGCAACCCCATTTGCTTGATGCGCTTGAGCGCGCCAATGGCCATCTCGTCGTTTTCACAAAACAGCGCGCTGGGGCGCTCGGCCAGCTCCAGCATCGCGCCGGCCCCGTCGTAACCGGCCTTCAACGTGAAGTCGCCGTGACAGATCAGGCCAGGGTCTGCGGCGATACCGGCTTGGTGCAGTGCATCCTGATAACCGGCTACGCGGTCCAGGGTCAGGGGACTGCTTCGGGGCCCTTTGATGATGCCGATGCGCCGGTGGCCGAGCCCGATCAGGTGTTCGGTCATGGCCTGGGCGGCGGCCCGGTTGTCGAGGCTGATGGTCGGGTAGGGGGCGCCTTTGACCACTTCGCAGGCGTTGACCAGCGGCAAGGATTCGGCGCCCGCGGGAAGCGATTCGAAAGGGTTGCTCGCGCGCAACTGGATCACCCCGTCGGCTTGGTGCGCGTAGACGAGGGCGGCAAATTCGCGCTCGATTTCTTCTCGACCCTGGGTGTCGCACAACAGCAGTCGATAACCGGCCGCCTGCGCAGCCTGTTGGGCCCCGCTGATGACCCGGGCGAAAAAGGTGTTGGCGATGGTCGGGACCAGAATCACCAGGTTGCCGGTTCGCCGGGAGCGAAACTGCACGGCCATCAGGTTGGGCCGATAACCGGCCTGTTCCACCGCCGCGTTAACCTTGTCGCGAGTCTGGGGCAGTACCCGTTCGGGAGATTTCAGCGTTCTGGAAACCGTGGCCACCGAAACTCCGGCCAGCCGGGCCACTTCACGGATATTGGACAAAATCACCTCGATTCGGCGCCAGGAATGCCGGCACGGTTGGGGAGCTTACCGCAGGTTGCGCGTCGCACAAATGCTCATGCATGTGCCAACGGGTTTGACATGCCGCAAAACTGAGCCTAGATTTCCGCCATGATGTAACCGGTTACATCGTCATCAGTCCCAGCATAAGAGAGTCGCGATGAATCCTGTAGCAGCCAAAATAAGAATGGGCTTTGTCGGCGGTGGAGAGGGCGCTTTCATCGGCCAGGCCCACCGTCAGGCCGCGGGTCTGGACGGTGGTTTTGAACTGGTGTGCGGTGCGTTCAGCCGTGATGCGCACAACAATCAGCAGACCGGCGCGGCCCTGGGGCTGGCCGCGTCCCGTTGCTACAGCGATTGGCAAGGCATGCTCGACAGCGAAGCGGCGCTGCCGGCCCACTTGCGCATGGAACTGCTGGTCATCGTCACTCCCAATCATCTGCACGCCCCCATCGCCAACCAGGCGCTGCAGGCGGGTTTTCATGTGTTCAGTGAAAAGCCCGCCGCTATGAACCTGCGTGAGTTGCTGGCCCTCAAGCAAGTGCTTCAAAGCAGCGGCCGGCTCTACGGCCTGGCTCACACCTACCTGGGTTATCCGATGGTCTGGCAGGCCCGAGAGATGGTGCGTACCGGCGTGATCGGTGCGGTGCGCAAAGTGCTGGTCGAATACCCCCAGGGCTGGCTCAGTCAGGACGTCGCCGGGCAAGGCAACAAACAGGCCGGTTGGCGCGACGATCCTCAACAGTCAGGGTTGGGTGGTTGCATTGGCGACATCGGCACCCATGCGTTTTCCCTGGCAGAGTTCGTCGCCGACCAACCCATCGAGCAGATATGCGCGGCGTTGGGCACTCACATCCCGGGTCGGCAACTGGACGACGACGCGGTGATGCTGTTGCGCATGGCCGGTGGTGCCAGCGGCGTGCTGATTGCCAGTCAGGTCTGCGCAGGTGAAGAGAACCCGCTGAAAATCCGCCTGTATGGCGATAAGGGTGGATTGGAATGGCGCCAGGAAGAACCGGCCAGCCTGATCCATCGTCCCATCGACCAACCCCTGCGAGTCTTGCGGTCCGGTGTGGGCCAGCCCTGGCTGTGTAAGGCCGCCCGCCAACGGATGCGGCTGCCGGCCGGGCATCCTGAAGGTTATCTGGAAGCCATGGCCAACCTCTATGGCGATTTTGCCCGTGCCATACGGGCCGCCGCGCCAGGGCCAGACGCCCCCGGCGTACCCGGCATCGAAACCGGTCTGCGGGGCATGGCCTTTATCGAAGCGGCCATCGCCAACCATCGCGGCGATACCAAGTGGACCGCACTGGCCTGCACACAATGAATCAGGAGAGCCCCGCCGTGAAACCCGTTGCCCAAACACCGACAGGCCTGCGTGGCCCAGGTATTTTCCTGGCGCAGTTCATGTCCGCCGACGCGCCTTTCGACACCCTGGCGAACATCGCTCAATGGGCGGCCGCACAAGGTTACAAGGCCATCCAGCTGCCGACGTCGGGCACGCAATACATCGACCTGGCCCGCGCCGCCGAGAGCCAGGAATACTGCGACGAACTCAAGGCCATTTGCGCCCAGGCCGGTGTCCAGATCAGTGAGTTGTCGACGCACCTGCAAGGCCAGTTGGTGGCGGTGCATCCGGCGTTCGACGCACTGTTCGACGACTTCGCCCCGGCCCATCTGCGCGGTCAGCCCCAGGCGCGGACCGAATGGGCGATAGAGCAATTGAAGCTCGCCGCCCGCGCCAGCCAGCGACTGGGCCTCACCGCCCATGCGACGTTTTCCGGTGCGCTGTTGTGGCCGTACCTGTACCCGTGGCCGCAACGTCCGTCTGGCCTGGTGGAGCAGGGATTCGCCGAACTGGCCCGACGCTGGTTGCCCATTCTGGACTGCTTCGACGCAGCCGGCGTGGACCTGTGCTACGAAATCCATCCGGGTGAAGACCTGCACGACGGCGCCTCGTTCGAACGCTTTCTGCAGGCCGTCGATCATCACCCTCGGGCAGCGATTCTCTACGACCCCAGCCATCTGCTCCTGCAGCAGATGGACTACCTGGGCTTCATCGATCGCTATCACGAGCGCATCCGCATGTTCCACGTCAAGGACGCCGAGTTCCGGCCCGACGCCCGTTCCGGCGTGTACGGCGGCTATCAGGGCTGGGTTGATCGTCCTGGGCGGTTCCGTTCGCTGGGCGATGGCCAGATCGATTTCAAATCGATCTTCAGCAAACTCACCCAATACGATTTCAGCGGCTGGGCGGTGTTGGAGTGGGAGTGTTGCCTGAAGGACTCACAACAGGGTGCTGCAGAAGGCGCGGCGTTCATTGAGCGACACATGATCAGCAAGACCCGAAAGGCGTTTGACGATTTTGCCGGGGTAACGGCCGATGAATATTCCAACCGGCGGTTATTGGGCCTTTTGAGGTAACCGGCCCAACCCAAAACCCTATGGCGAGAAAACTCGTTGTGGGAGCAAGGTCCGCCCGCGATGAACGAAAACGCGGTTCAACGGTTAGACCGCGGCGCGGCCATCGCGGGCCAGCCTTGCTCCCACAGCGGCTCGCCACACCAGCGCTTCTGAGCATTTTTCTTCACAAGAACAACAATAAAACGGTGACTGTCATGACCACGATGAACGCACGCTTGAGCGTGATGATGTTTCTGCAGTTCTTTATCTGGGGTGGCTGGTTCGTCACCCTGGGGACCTTTCTGTCCAGCACCCTGGGCGCCAGCGGTGGGCAGATCGGCATGGCGTTCTCCACCCAGTCCTGGGGAGCGATCATTGCCCCCTTCGTGATCGGCCTGATCGCCGACCGCTACTTCAATGCCGAACGCATCCTGGCGGTGCTGCATCTGTTGGGCGCGGTGTTGTTGTATCAGCTGTATGCGGCGGCGGATTTCAGCGTGTTCTACCCGTACGTGCTGGCGTACATGGTGATCTACATGCCGACCCTGGCCCTGGTCAACTCCGTGGCGTTCCGCCAGATGCGCGACCCGGCGCTGGAGTTCTCCCGTATCCGGGTGTGGGGCACGATCGGCTGGATCGTCGCGGGCGTGGTGATCAGCTTTGTGTTTGCCTGGGATTCGCGCGAAGCGATCTCGGCGGGCGGCTTGCGCAATACCTTCCTGATGGCCAGCATCGCCTCGCTGGTCTTGGGACTCTACAGCTTCACGTTGCCGGCCACCGCACCGCTCAAGGCGCAAGCGAGCGCAGGTGACGTCAAACAGCTGCTGGGCCTGGATGCCTTGGGCCTGTTGAAGGATCGCAGCTACCTGGTGTTCTTCATCGCCTCGATCCTGATCTGCATCCCCCTGGCCTTCTATTACCAGAACGCCAACCCGTTCCTGGCCGAAACCGGCATGACCAACCCCACGGCAAAAATGGCTATTGGGCAAGTCTCCGAAGTGCTGTTCATGTTGCTGTTGCCGCTGTTCATCCAGCGCTTTGGCATCAAGTTGGCGCTGCTGGTAGGCATGCTGGCCTGGGCGCTGCGTTACGTGCTGTTCGCCTACGGCAATAACGGCGACCTGGCGTTCATGCTCTTCACCGGCATTGCCCTGCACGGCATCTGCTATGACTTCTTTTTTGTCTCGGGGCAGATCTACACCGATGCCAAGGCGCCGGAGCGTTTTCGCAGCTCGGCCCAGGGGCTGATTACGTTGGCGACCTATGGCGTGGGCATGCTGATCGGCTTCTGGGTGGCGGGGCAGGTGACCGATCACTATGCCGTGGACGGCGGCCATGAGTGGAAGAGCATCTGGTTGTTCCCGGCCGGTTTTGCGCTGCTGGTGTTTGTCTGCTTCCTGTTTACCTTCAACGGCCGGCAGGCGGTCGTGGCCGCTTCAAAGGCCTGAGGGGCTGGACGTCAGTCATTTATAGCTGACGTCCAGTTTGGTGTAGGTCACTTTCCCGCCTTCGCTGGAAGAACCGACGTTGTCCAGGGTGTAGACGCCGGCCTTGAAGTAAAAGTTGTAGCCATGCCAGGCGCGGTCCAGCTTCACCTGCTTGCCAACGTTGTTGATCAGCACCGTGAGCTTGCCTTGCTTGTCCATTTGCAGGGAGTAGCTGAAGGTTTTGTTCAGTGCCACTTTCGGCACGGTATAGATCACCGGGCTCTTCTTGTCCTTGGGTTTTACCCGATATTCCACATCGATGTTGCCGGTGCCCTTGGCGTAGCGATACACCAGTTTCAACAGCGGCGTAGGGGCATCCTTGGCGTGGATCTGCGCCACGACTACACGGCCCTCGGAAGGGACCTGGTTCACCGCCAAAGTACCTTTGAGGGTATTGACGCCGCTGTTGTAACGCCAGTTGCGCAACTTGCCGTCTTTGGTGGTTTCGCGCAATTCGGAGCGCGGGTAGTCACTTTTACCGGTGTGGGAGCCGGTCACCGGCGCCCAGAAGACAATCCGCTCGCCGGAGCGGTTGAAATACTTGTTCTGCAGCGTCGGCATGGCCTTGGTCGCCACGACTTGCGCCGGGGTCTGCACGGGTAGGGTGATGTTCCAGACAGTCAAATCGATCATGGTCAATGCTCCGACGGAACCGGCCATTACTCATCAGCCGGAATGGGCAAGATTACCTTCCGTGGCACAGTGTCCATGGTATCGACGGGGGCCTGTTTAGCTGCAGAGGCAACTGACGAATGGCTCTGCGCTGAGCCTTGCGGCCGGTTGAGCGCAGTGATGTCAATTTGACGCTGATCGGTTAGAGTACGCGCCGCCCGAGAGATGGATCCCGGGCGTTTTCTCATGGAGTATTCAATGAACCACCTCAGCAAAATTGTCGCCTGCGCACTGGTTGGCCTGGCCTTGGCGGGTTGCACCGGCACCCCGATGAAAACCAAGCAGTACGACAGCAGCCAATACACCGTGGTCGGCCACAGTGAAGCGAAAGCCACCGGCCTGCTGCTGTTCGGCATGATCCCGATCCGCCAGAACAACCGTTTCGTGCGCGCTCAGAATGCCGCGATCCTGGCCAAGGGCGGCGACGCCATGATCAACACCCAAGTGCAGGAAGACTGGTTCTGGGCCTGGGTCCTGACCGGTTACACCACCAAGGTGTCCGGTGATGTGGTCAAGTTGAAAACCGTTCAGTAAGACTCACGCTGTTGTGGGGGAGGGATGTGCAGTGCCGGCTGGCGCGGATCGATCTGATCCAGTCACTGCTAGTCAACAGTACGAGCACTTTCCTCCTCCCGAAGCCCAAGGCTCATGTCATCGCAGCTTTGCGACCAGGCGCTGAGCCATTCGGGCATGGCCGGTGAGTGTTCGGCCAACCCCAGTGCGCGAATAAACTCTCCCGGTGCAATCGTGCCTTGGGCCGAACGGAACAGGCCGCGCATCATCACCACGCCCACCACGCGCCCCTGGCTCAGGAAGCGGTGTTCCATGAAGGTCCACTTCTCGTCCCAGCCCAGCAGGCGGGTGTGCACCTCGAACGCTTCGAACAGCTTCAGCTCCCGGCGGAACTTACCCCACACATCCCCCACGATCGGCACTGCCCTGTTGCGCAAGGCCACTTTGTAGGCGCCGCTGCGCAGCACGTAATCCATACGCCCTACGTCGGCCAGGGTGAAATAGCGGCCATTGGTGACATGGCGGTTGAGGTCCAGGTCCAACGGCCACACCCGCATGCGCACCACGGTGGTATCCAGGGGGCCGGTCGGCTTGCGCCAGGGACGACGAAACAGCATGAGCAACAGTCGGAACCAGAGATTCATAAATACGCCCGCGAGGGTGGAAAACGCCGCACTTTAGACAGGCGCCGAGGCTTGGGCTAGGTGCGCAAATGACTGTTTTCGTGGAAATCGCACATTTGGGACATGGCCGGCGGGTTTGAACTCATCAAGAACCTGAGTTTGCGACGGCTGCGCCGCCGAGCGGGAGCAAGCTCCCTCGCCATAAAGGGCACTTTGGATTATCGATCGTTCCCACGCACCTGCGTAGGAACGTCGCCAGGGACGCTCCGCGTTCCGCTTCTGGAAGGTGACGCAGAGCGTCACGGGATCCATTCCCACGCAGAGCGTGGGAACGATCAAAAACAGCCGTAACCTCAGCCTTTGGCCGCCATCGCAGTCACTTCCACTCGCATTCCTTCAACCGCCAGCGCCGCCACGCCCACTGCGGCGCGTACGGGCCAGGGTTTGGCGAAGAAACGCTGGTACACCTCGTTGAAGGCCGCGCGGTCGGCCATGTCGGTGAGGTAGATGGTCAGGTGCAAGACCCGGTCCATGGAGCTGCCGGCGCCTTCCAGGGCTGTCTTGAGCGCCTGCAATGTGCATTCGCTTTGCAAGGTGATGTCACCCAGCTCCAGGCTGCCGTCAGGGCGAGTGGGGATCTGGGTGGAAACCAGCAGGCCGCCGAAGCCGGCGACGTCGGAAGAGATGGAGTCCGCGTCCGGGTCGGGGATGAACGTGATGTCTTGGTTTGCCATGAAAGCCTCTTGTTCAGGAAAGGGTAATGGGGCGGTCGCGACGCAAGCGGCCCTTGCGCGGCCAGTTTACCGTCCATCGTCGAGCCTTTCGTGATTTCCTTTCTGCTCATGGACGCCAGGGTCGATGCGTGCCGCTGCAGTCGGAAGCTCTTTCGAGCGTAGCGGCGCGCCTGGAGGCGTCGCCGTTGTGCGTGGCGTTGGCGTGGCTGCTGCAACGCGCGCCAAACATCCTGTTGATTCCCGGTACGTCGTCAGTGGCGCACCTGCGGGAAAACCTCACGGCAAGCGAGCGGAGGATTCCAGTGCAGATGCTGACCGAGTTGGACGGCTTGGTTCAGGCAGGCTGGAACACCACCGTCTCGCCATCTTCCGGTACCCGTATCCGACCTTCGAGGCCGGCCATCGCGGCGGCGTCGCGCAGTGCCTTGCGCGTCGTCGGGCAGTGGCTGAGCGCTTCGAGGTGATTGGCGACCACGGTTCCGCGAGACAAGCGGGCGAACTCAAGGGTTTCCTCGATGCCCATGATGATGTCGCCGCCTAAATCGAACCTGGCCCCGCCTGCCGGCACCACGCTGACCTGCGGTTGATGGTGCAAGACGAACTCGCGCACGGCGGGGCTAAGCAGGGTGTCGCCGGTGAGGTAGACGCTGGGTTCGCCTGGCAGCTCGATCAGGTAACCGACGCCGTGTTCCATCAGCTTGCCCACCAGGCCCTGCCCATGGGTGCATCTGACTGTACGGATCGTGCCGCCCAAAAATGCGCCGGGCTGTTGGTGTTCCTTGGCAAGCGGCTGGACATTCAAGCCCCGCTTGGCGAGGTAGGGGGCATCATGAGGCGTGCAGATCACCGGGATCTGTTTTTCCCTCAACCACCGCTTGGCCGCTCGGTCCAGATGATCGAAATGGCCTTTCTGGCAGTGCGTGATCAGGCAGTGAGTCACGGTCTCCAGGTCGCCAGTCGTAGCGGCTGGCAGTTCCACCAGCGGATTGCGCTGGGTGGCGCCGAACAACCGAAGCGGCAGCAGCATGCCTTTGCCGGCCAGCATCGGATCGACGAGCACGCGATACGGGCCGGATTCAAGGATGATCGTGGCGTTACGGACTTGCTGAATTTTCATGGAGCGTTCCTTTTTTGGGCGAGCGCTTCATGGTGTCGATCTGGGGTGATGGGCATAATGGCCGAATCTGACATCATTGATTCATTTCAAGCCATGCCCAAAAAACTCCGTGTCGGTCTACTCTTGTTTCCCGGTTGCATGCCTGCCGGCCTGTTTGCGTTCGCCGATCTGCTGCATGCGGCCAACCGCCGAAGCGGCCGGGTGTTGTTCGAGGCGACTTATGTCGCACTGCAAGCAGGCCCGGTAACCTGTGCGCATGGCATAAGCCTGCAAGCGCAGGCGGCCCTGGGCAGTTGCGAACTCGACGCCGTCCTGGTTCCCGGTTTCTGGGCCGAATCGGCCGAGCAGGTAAACGCGGTACTTACCGGGCAGACCCAACTGTTGAAAGCACTGTCGAAACGTCCGCGACACCTTCAGCTCTGGGCTTACTGCACAGGCGTTTGCCTGCTGGCCGCCTGCAGGCAACTGGACGGGCAGGGCGCGACGGTGACGTGGTGGCTGGCTCAGGCGATGCAAGCGCAGTATCGAAAAGTCCGTTGGCAAAGCGATCAGAACTGCGTGTTCAATGAGCGAACCGCCACCGCTTCGGGGGTGAATGGTTATTTGCCCATCGCGGAAAAATTGATCGAACAGAGCGTCAGCCGTGATGTGCTGCGCGACATTACCCGGCTCATGGTGCTTGCGCGCCCAGCGGTGTCTCACGCGGCGTTCCAAGGGATCGCCCTGGTCCAGCAGCCCGATGGGTTGCTGCGTCGGTTGCATGGGCTGATCGAGCAAATGCCAGCGGAGCACATCACGGTCAAGGCGCTGGCGGAGCGGCTCGCCATGTCCGAACGCACGCTCGCGCGCAAGGTCGGCAGCGAAACGGGCCAGACCGTCGCAGCGTACGCCCGGAGCATCAAGCTGAACCAGGTCAGCGAACGCCTGACGCTGACATCATTATCCCTCGCCAGCATCGGCGCCGAGCTGGGTTTCAGCAGCAGTTCCAACCTGCAACGGATGTTCAAGGCACTGACTGGGCTGACGCCGATGGAGTACCGGCGCCAGTTCGGGCGGGTGTGACGCCGGGGGACGGGTCAACTGCGCGCCTCATCCGTTTCGTTTCGATGATGGTCAGGCCAACTGTCGACTGGGCGCGCACGGTCTTCGTTGAACATTTCGGTGAGCAACGCGTTGGCGCGCTGGTAGGCTTCGTGCCTGAACTTGAGGTCGTCTTCCGGCTGGGCGACGATTTCCTCCAGCATCTGCAGATTCAAACGACGGAACTGATCCGCGCGCTCGCGCGCTTCGTAAGCCCCGACGCCCATCTGCACCAGCGCATTTCGGCCCAATGCCAGCGCGCTCTCGAAGGTTTCCCGCTCGGCGGTCTCTACGCCCATCTGCCGCAGGGTGATCAGGTGCCCCATGTCCCGCGCACGGACGATCAGTTTCAACGCGGGGAAGTGCTCCTGGGCCAGTCGGGTCAGCGTCAGGTTGTCCTGCTGGTCGTCAATCGCATTGATCAGCACCACCGCCTGGCCGGCGCCGGCCGCGTGGAGCAGATCGAGGCGAGTGGCGTCGCCGTAGAACACTTTTACGCCGAATTTGCGCAGCGTCTCGATGTTGTCGGGGTCATGGTCCAACACCACCACCTCGACGCCGCAGGACATCAAGAGACGCCCGGCGATCTGTCCGAAGCGACCGAACCCGGCGATGATCACCCGTGGGTTCTGCTGATCGACGAGGTCGGATTCCTGGCGGTCTTTCTTGGTGGCGGACTCTATTCGATCCAGCAGCAGGATCAGCAACGGCGTCAGGCACATGGACAGGGCCACCGCCAGCGTCAGGCTCTTGCCCCACTGGTCGGTCAGAATGCCGGCCAGCGTGGCGGCGCCGAACACCACGAAGGCGAACTCGCTGCCCTGGCCGAGCAACACCGCTTGCCATGAGCGTTGGCCGGCAGGGACGTTCAGCAAACGGCTGACGGCCTTGATCACCAGCAATTTGATCAGAATGAAACCCAGGGTCAGGGTCATGACCTTCAGCGGAGCATTAATCAGCGTGCCGAAATCGATCGACATGCCGACACCGATAAAAAACAACCCCAGCAGCAAGCCTTTGAACGGTTCGATGTCGCTTTCCAGGGCATGGCGGTATTCAGAACTGGCCAGCAGCACCCCGGCGAGGAACGCGCCCATGGCCATCGACAAGCCGGCCTCTTCCAGCAGAAACCCGAAGCCGAACACCAGAAACAGCGCCACGGCGCTGAAGATCTCACGTAGACCCGAGCGCGCGGCGAAGCGCAGCAGCGGGCGTGTCACGTAGCGTCCCAACAGCACGACGACGCTGATGGCCACGACGATCTTGATAATCGAAAGCACCAGAGCGGTGCCGGACGGCGTGTCGCCGTGGGCCGCCAACAACGGAATCATGGCAACCAGCGGAATGGCCGCGATGTCCTGGAACAGCAGGACGGCGAAGCTGCTGCGCCCGACGGCGGTCGACGTCAGGTTGCGCTCGTTCATGGCTTGCATGGCGATGGCCGTGGAGGACAGGCTCAGGGTCAGGCCGACCAGCAGCGCGGCCGTCCAATTCAGCCCCAGGGCCGCACAGAACACCGCGATTGCCCCGCCACAGGCGAGCATCTGCAAGGCACCGCCACCGAACACCATCCTGCGCAACGCCCAGAGCCGCTTGGGATCGAGCTCGAGCCCGATGACGAACAGCATCAGGACGACGCCGATTTCGGCGAATTCCAGAATCGCCTTTACGTCAGTAACGAGCTTGAGTCCCCACGGGCCGATCACGCACCCGGCCAGCAGATAACCCAACACCGGGCCCAGGCCCAACCTGACGGCAATCGGCACGATCAACACTGCCGAACCCAGGTAGATAAGCAGTTCAATCAGGCTGTGAGTCTCCATATCAATCTTCCTTCCAGGAGGCCAGGCGTGCGCTGTAGTGTTCGATTTGTGCATCCAGGGTTTCGGACGCGCCGGCATACGCGCCGTGTACCACGACCGGCTCCAGCCAGCGCATGTGGCAGTAGACGGCCGTTGCGTGGAGGGGCTGGGCCAGCACCTGGAAGCCCGGGTAGGCGCCGATCTGGAAATGATCGTGGTTGCCACCCGTGGAGACGGCCCACAGCAGGGGCTTGTCTTTGAGGGCTGTGGCGTCTCTGCCATAGGCCCAGCCATGGGTGAACACTTTATCGATCCACAATTTCAGCAGCGGCGGCATGCTGTACCAATACATCGGGTGTTGGAGGACGAGCAGTTGGCACTGTTCGATGGCGCGTTGTTCGGCCTCGACGTCGATGTCGAAGTCCGGATAAAGATCGTAGAGGGACCGTATGACCACGTCCGGATGACTGGATGCGCGCTGGAGCATTTGCTGGTTGACCCGTGACTGGTCAGGGTAGGGGTGGGCGTAAATGATCAGAATCATCAGGGCAATTCCGGTAGGCCGGTCCTGGTCAAAAGGTCGGACATCCTACCGAGGAAGGCGCGTGTTGTTTAGAACATTGTTTGCCGGCGTATGGTGCCGGGGTCAATTGAGCGGCAGCGAGACCTTGACCTCCAGGCCGCCGCCCCGCCGGTTCCTGAGGGTCAGCGTCCCGCCATGCTCCAGCACCGTCGCCCGCGCTGCCGACAGCCCCAGCCCGACACCGCCGGTGTGCTTGTTGCGCGAGCCTTCGATGCGAAAGAAGGGCGCGAAGACTTGCTCGTGGAACTGCGGGGCGATACCAGGCCCGCGGTCGTGGACGCGAATTTCGACACGGTCCATGAACGCCTTGAGCTGAACGCCCGGCTCGCTGCCATATTTGCTCGCATTGTCGATCAGGTTGACCAGGGCTCGCTTGATCCCGATGGGCCGGCCCATGTAAACGAAACGAGGAGCGCCCTCGAATGAAACCTCGGTGCCGGCATCCTTGAAGTCGTCGACGACCGTGTGCAGCAGTTCGGCCAGGTCGAACGCGGTGGCGTGTTCGAGCCGAGCTTCGTCGCGGAAAAATTCCAGCGCACTATTGACCATCGCCTGCATTTCATCCACGTCCCTGAACAGCCTCGATTGCTGTTCGGCGTCGTCGATGAACTCTCCACGCAGGCGCATGCGGGTCAGGGGGGCGCGCAGGTCGTGGGAGATGGCTGCGAGCATCTGCGTGCGGTCCTGGACGAAGTGTTGCAGCTGGGCCTGCATGGCATTGAACGCGAGGATCGCCTGACGGATTTCGTGAGGCCCGACCACCGGGATGGGTGGCGCCCGGAAGTCCACGCCAAAGCGCCTGGCGCCTTCGGCAAAGCGTTCCAGCGGTGTTGCCAGATGCCGTGTAGCAATCAGGGCGACGATAAACGTCGATAGAAGAATCAGCCCGATAATGATCAGGTTGCGCATCCACTCTTTCAGGCCCCAACTGCGAGAGGCTACGGAAAATTCCACCCAGGAATCGTCGGCCAATTGGATGAGGACCGCGTAGCGTCTGTCTGGCTGATCGGCGGGCCAATCGCCGGGTTCGAAGGCCTCTATCCTGGCCTCGGGCCTGCCCAGTTGCTTGCGCAGGAACGTCGCCCCCTCACTGAACTGTGGGTCGTCGATCACCGGCACTCGTGCGTCTTCACGGCGGGGTAACCATTGTGCGGTGAACGCCTGGTCGCTGGCTGCCCTGGCGATATCGGGCCGTTGTCCGGGCGCCACCGAGTCGATGATACGAGTGATGGCGGCGGCTTTCTCCATCAGGCCGGTTTCCATCAGGGGAGGGCGTGCCCAGGTCCCAGCCAACAGGCCGAACAGCTCGTTCAGGGCCAGTAAAGTCAGCATGGCGAGCATGGTGGTCAGGGCAATCCAGCGGGCTACCGTATCGCGTGGCCGATGGAAAGCTGAGTGCCGGGGCTTCATCGCTTCACCACATGGGGGCTGAAAAGGTAGCCGCTGTTGCGAATGGTGCGGATCATCGATGGGCCAGTGATATCGCTCTCCAGCTTGCGGCGCAGCCGGCTGACCTGGACGTCGATGCTGCGATCGAAGGCGTCGTATGTTTCGCCGCGGGCCAGGTCCAGCAATTGCTGGCGAGTGAGGACCCGGCGCGGGTGTTCGGCAAAGACCAGCAGCAACTCAAACTCGCCGGTGGACAGCGGGATCATGACTTTGTCCGGTGAGCGCAACTCGCGGCGGGCGACGTCCAATTGCCAGTTTTCGAACTCCAGAATCAGGCGCGAGTTGTTGTTCAATGTGCCCCTGGCTTCGCCGGTGCGCCTGAGCACGGCGCGCACCCTGGCCAGCAGCTCGCGCGCATCGAACGGCTTGGTCAGGTAATCATCCGCCCCCAACTCAAGACCGACGACGCGATCACTCAGCTCACCCATGGCCGTGAGCATGATGATGCCGACCGTATGCTCGGCCCGCAGTCGCTGGCAGAGCACCAGTCCACTGTCTCCCGGCAACATGACATCGAGGATGATCAGGTCCGGCAAGCGACGCGCCACCGCCTGCCACAGGGCAGCACCGTCGGCGGCCACTTCGACGCTATAGCCATGTTGCTCGAGGAATTTGCGCAATAGGGCGAGGACTTCGAGGTCGTCGTCCACCAGTAATAGATGGCTCACAGTGGGCACGCAGGGCAATGAATACAGAAGGGGATACTAGGGTCAATCCGGGGCCTGCGTCATATATTTCAACTCGGTAATAAAGTTGCCGACGGGCAATGTTGTGGAAATCTTCAGGCAAAGAATCAGGGGCAGGATCACCCGATGTCAGTCAGTTAAACGACGGCCAACCCAACACAACCCTCGCCACCAGAGCTGTGTACGGCGGTGTCTTCCCAAACTGACCGGTATCGCCCCAATTCCTCGCCGAGATAGCCTTGTATGCCGATCACCAAGCCCGCTCCGCTGTTTGTTCGTTGCACTGTTGTCGTAGGACTCGTGGCATTCGCCAGCGGCTGCACCAGCACGCCCGCTGCAACCCCTGGCAGTTGTGAACGTGCGAGCTACACCGTCGATGATCCGGCAGAGCCCGTCAACCGGGGCATCTTCGCTTTCAACCGGACTGTCGATGACTATGCGCTGGCCCCGGTTGCCCGTGGTTATCTCAAGCTTCCAGATGTGGTGCAGACGGGGGTGCATAACTTCGTCGCGAACTTCGGTGAGCCCAAGGTCTTCATCAACGATCTGCTGCAAGGCAACGCTCAACGCTCGGTCAACACCCTGGGTCGCTTCGTCATCAACACCACCGCAGGCATCGTCGGGCTGATCGATGTGTCGGGCAAACTGGGTATCGAGCGCCACAAGGCCGATTTCGGCCAGACGTTCGGCGTCTGGAACATCGCTCCCGGGCCGATCGTCGAACTGCCGTTGCTGGGAACGTCCAGCCTGCGCGACGCAACCGGCAAACTGCTGAGTTCTGCGGTCGATCCGTTCGGCAGCAACAGCGATACGGTCGATACGTTGGGCACGATCAATACCGTAGGCGGGGTTGTTGATGGTCGTGCCGAGGCGCTCCCGTTGACGGACAAGTTGCGGGCCCGGCCGGATTACTACGTGGCGCTTCGTGACGCGGTAGCGCAGCGGCGCGCCGATTTTGTCGCCCAGGGCAAGTTGGGCGCGGTGACGGGGGACGACGCCGCTTGCCCGGAGGGAGAGACCGTGGATGAGTAACCCTGTATTGGTTCTGCACCGGCGAGTGAAAAACCTTGAGCAAGGCATTCTGCATTGCCGGGAGATCGAGTTGCAGTTGACGGAGGATGGCCGACATTTACTGCTCAGCCGTTACCTGGAGTTGTACAGCCATGACCAGGTTGGTGCGTGCGACATCCAGAATTACCGGGTGCCGCTGGCGAGCATGATTCGCTGGATGGTCAGTCATGGGGAGCGGATGAGTCCACTGGTCCGCTAGCCTTGCGCCGACGCAGAGACTGCTAGACTTTACCGTCCAGTTATCTCTCGGAGAGATCGGATGAATAACAAAAACACGATTTGTCTCTGGTACGACGGTGCTGCGCTGGAGGCTGCGCAGTTCTACGCCGCGACGTTCCCGGACAGTGCGGTGCAGGCTGTTCATCACGCCCCCGGTGACTACCCGATGGGGCAAGCAGGGCGATGTGCTGACGGTCGAGTTCACGGTAATGGGCATTCCCTGCCTGGGGCTGAACGGAGGCCCGGCGTTCCAGCACAACGAAGCCTTTTCGTTCCAGGTCGCGACCGATGACCAGGCCGAAACGGACCGTTTGTGGGAGGCGATTATCGGCAATGGTGGCCAGGCCAGTGCCTGCGGCTGGTGCAAGGACAAGTGGGGCCTGTCCTGGCAGATCACCCCGCGCGTGCTGACTGCCGCGATAGCCAATCCCGATCAGGCAGCCGCCAAGCGCGCGTTCGAAGCCATGATGGAGATGACAAAGATCGACATCGCGGCCATTGAAGCAGCGTTGAAAGGTTGAGCGGCGCAGCCTGACAGTCCGCTATCGCGAGCAGGCTCGCTCCCACATTGGATCTGTGTCGGTCTCGATGGGTGGGTCAACACAACCCCCTGTGGGAGCGAGCCTGCTCGCGAAGACGGCGGCACATTCAACATGGCTGCAACCTGACCCACCGCCAGTCAGCTCATCCCTGTGCGGCTTCAGGCAACCTGGCAATCACCTTGATCTCGAACTGAAAACCATACAGCCACGTCACCCCCACCGCCGTGAGTGTTGGATGCGGTGCGCTGCCCCAGAATTCGGGCACCACTTTCCAGATCGTTTCGAATGTCGATTCTGGATCGACGATGAACACGGTGACGTCAACCACATCATCAAAGGTGCAATCGGCGGCGGCGAGAATCGCCTTCAGGTTGTTGAACGCCCGCCGAACCTGGTCCTCCAGTTCAGGCTCTGGCGAGCCGTCTTCGGTGCTGCCGACTTGCCCCGATACGAACAAAAAGCCATTGGAACGAATCGCCGGCGAATAGCGATTACGCTCATAAAGTGCCTGGCGTCCGGCGGGGAAAACTACATCGCGCTGTGTCATGGGTGCCTCCATCAAAGGGTCGGATTCAATGTTGAAAACACTCTAGGGGCTTGTGCGCGGACGATAAACGAGCAACCTTGGCGATCACTGTTTGTAAAATCCAAACAATCTGACGGACACCGGGGCAGTAATGGATCGTTTCGACGCGATGCAGGCATTCGTTCGAGTGGTGGAGGCGGGCAGCTTCACCAAAGCCGCCGAAACACTGCACATGAGCAAAACCACCGTGACCCAACTGGTGCAGCAACTGGAGGCCCGGCTGCGCGTCAAGTTGCTCAACCGCACCACGCGCAAGGTCAACGTCACCGCTGACGGCGCCGCTTATTACGAGCGGGTGATTCGCCTGCTGGCCGACATGGACGATGCCGAGACCAGCCTGTCCGGCGCTCAGGCACTGCCCAGAGGGCGATTGCGAGTGGACGTGCCAAGCCCGTTGGCGACCATGATCCTGATGCCGGCATTGCCGCAATTTTACGCGCGATACCCGGACATTCAGATCGACATGGGCGCAAGCGACCGCATCGTCGACATGCTCGATGAAAACGTCGATTGCGTGGTGCGCGGCGGCGAGCTGACGGATCAGTCGCTGATCGCCCGGCGCGTCGGCGACCTGGCTCTTGGCGTGTTTGCCGCACCGAGCTATCTGCAGCGCGTGGGCACGCCTGCGCATCCGCGAGAACTGGAAGATTCCCAGCATCGCATCGTCGGCTTCCTCTGGGCGCGCACCGGCAAACCGCTCCCTTACGCCATGCACAACCACGGCGAGCATTTGCACATCAAAGGACGCTACGCACTGGCCGTCGATGATGGCAACGCCTACCTCGCGGCCGGCCTGGCGGGGTTGGGTGTGCTCTGGCTACCCGAGTACATGTCCAGATCCCACCAGGCGCGAGGTGAGTTGGTGCGCCTGTTCGAAGACTGGCGCCTCGACCCGATGCCGCTCTACGTGGCCTATCCTCCTAACCGACACATCAGCGCCAAGTTGCGGGTGTTCATTGAATGGGTGGTGGAGTTGATGGCACAGCATGCGCCTGTTCTCGACCGATCTGGGTCATGAAACCCGACCACATGACTGCAGAGGAGACGTACCATGGACCAATTCACCGGCGGTTGCCTGTGCGGCAACGTTCGCATCCAAGCCTCGGGGCGCCCGTACCGGGTTGGTCTTTGCCACTGCCTCGACTGCCGCAAGCATCACGGGGCGCTCTTCTACGCCTCCGCCGTGTTCCCCCAGGATGCCGTGACGATCGAGGGCGAAACCCGGGACTACGCCGGGCGCTTCTTCTGCCCGCGCTGCGGCTCGTCGGTGTTTGCCCGTAGCGGCGACGAGGTGGAAGTGAACCTGGGAACGCTGGATGCCCCGGATCAACTGATGCCCACCTACGAAAGCTGGACCGTGCGCCGTGAGTCCTGGTTGCCGGCGTTTCCGTTCACCAGGCACTACTCGCATGATCGTGAGGGTACGGGGCGCTCCGAGGAGTAGGCGCGGTAGCGGGTCTTAGCCAAAGCCCACAATCGCCTTGATCTCCAGGTACTCCTCAAACCCATGGAGACCATACTCACGGCCATTGCCGGAACGCTTGTAGCCACCGAACGGCGCCATCGGATTCCACGCCGGATAGTTCAACAGCACTTGCCCTGCGCGGATACGCGAGGCAACGTTGCGCGCCTGTTCAAGGTCCTGACCCTGAACGTGAGCGCCTAGCCCATAGACGGTGTCGTTGGCGATGGCGACCGCTTCATCCACCGTGTCATAGGGGATGATGCACAGCACCGGGCCGAAGATTTCTTCCTGGGCGATGCGCATGGCGCTGTCCACCTCGGAGAACACAGTGGGGCGCGTGTAGAAGCCTTTTGCAAAACCCTGCACGCGGCCTGGCCCACCACACAGCAGTTTTGCACCCTCGTTCAGGCCCACTTCGATCATGGCCTGCACGCGATTGAACTGGGCTTGATTGGCGATGGGACCGAGGATGGTTTCTTCCGATTGCGGATCACCGACGATGATCGCATTGGCGGTGGCGGCAGCCAGGGCTTCGACCTCCGCTAACCTGTTTCTTGGCACGATCATGCGGGTTGGTGCGCTGCATGACTGGCCGACATTGCGAAACGCCGACATCACCCCCGGTGGCACGGCTTTGTCGAAGTCAGCGTCTGGCAGTAGCACGTTGGGTGACTTGCCGCCCAACTCCTGGGTCACGCGTTTCACCGTCGGGGCGGCCGCCTGGGCCACCAACGCGCCTGCGCGGTTCGAGCCGGTGATGGAGATCATGTCGATATCGGGATGCGCCGCCATGGCCGCACCGACCTCGGCACCGCTGCCGTTCACCAGGTTGAAGACACCGGGAGGAAGGCCCGCGTCATGCACCAGTTGCGCGAAGAGCAGGGCGCTCAGGGGCGACAGTTCGCTGGGTTTGAGAACGACCGTGCAACCCGCCGCAATGGCCGGAGCGACTTTTGCGGTGATCTGATACAGCGGCCAGTTCCACGGCGTAATGAGACCGCAGACGCCGATGGGTTCGCGGGTAATGGCTGTGCCGCCTTCGACCTTCTGGAAACAATAGCTGGACAGTACATCGCGGGCCACGCGCACGTGCTCGGCCGCCAGTGGCACTTGCATCGCCCGGGCAAAACCGATGGCCGCGCCCATTTCCAGAGAGAGCGCCTGGGCCAGCGCCTCCTTTCGTTCAAGGATCAGTTCATGGATTCTGCCGATCACCAGCGCGCGCGAAGCTGGCGAAGTCGAGGACCAGCCGGGGAAGGCCGCCCGCGCCGCCGCGACCGCCCGATCAACATCCTCGCACGACCCTTGGGCGACTTGGGCAACAACCTCTTCGGTGGCCGGGTTGATCACCGGCAAGGTGGCCGCATGTGCCGGGGACGACCAGTCACCATTGATATAAAGCTGTTTGGTTGTGTGCGGATCAAGGGTGTAGCTGTTCGAAGATCGGGTTGTCATCCAACGGGCTCCCATAAAGCGTTTATGGCATGGCCTGCAGCAGGTCGCTATGCCGTGTCTGCTCAATAAACTAACAAAGCGGCCCTGATCAATTGTGCCGTTCTCGACCTTGGCAAAGGAGAATCTGCTGTATCTGGCGCGCTAACTTGGCAAAAACGTAGCGGCATCCGTTTCAGGGCGTAGCCCTTGGGTTCAGACAAGCTTGCCAGTGCTGGCGACGCTGGCCGATTCAGGCATTGGCTTTCGATCCCGCTCCACAGGGGCATCCACTTCCCTTAGGAATGGCTTGCGTCGCGCGCCAGCGCTTGGACTTCAATCAGGTAGCCATGATGCAGCGCCGGGACGGGCACCACGGCGCGTGCGGGGCGGTGCTCGCCCAGATAGCGGGCATAGATTCGGTCGAAGGCCGGCCAGTGTTCGATGCCGGCGACATAGACCGTCACCTTCACCAGATCCCTCGGTCCCCGGCCAGCGGCGTCGAGAGTCGCCAGCAGGTTTTCCAGGGCGATGGCGGCCTGGACCTCGAAGGGCTGGTCGACGCTGTGGCTGCCATCGGCGCGTACCGGCAATTGCCCGGACACATACAGGACGCCCTGGTACGACAGCGCCTGGGTGTAATGTCCACGCGGCGCTGCGGCGTGAATGGTATGGATAAACCCGATTTCACCAGCCATGCAGACGGCTCCAGTTGTGCACTTGGCCCGTGGCATCACAGGCGAGGTAATGAGGGAACTGTGCGCCAGTGGCACAAGCATGGTTGGGCAGGATGCGCAGGCGGCTGCCGATGGGAAACCGCGCGGTGATATCCACGTGCTCGGCGTTCGTCAGGGTGATGATGCCGTGCTCCTGATTGGCGCTGGTGAGCAGCGCGCCGTCGATCCAGTCGCCGGTTTCGCTACACACTTGTCCATAGCCGAAGTCCCGTGACTGGCGCTGCGTACCCCGGTCACGACTCATGGCCATCCAGCCGGCATCGGTGATGATCCAGCCTTTTTCCTGTTGATGACCGATGACGCTGGTCAGCACGCTCAGCGCCAGTTCGCCTGCCTGGCAGACGCCGACGTTGTGCATCACCAGGTCGAAGAATACATAGACGCCTGCGCGAACTTCGGTGACGCCTTCCAGGTTCTGTGCCGACAGCGCCGTGGGTGTGGAGCCGATGCTCACCTCAGGGCAGGCCAGCCCGGCCTCGCGAATGCGTTGGGCTGCACGGACGCAGAGGTTGCGTTCCTGTTCGGCCAAGGCTTGCAGCGCGTCGGGCGTATCGAGTTCGTAGCTGGAGCCGGCGTGGGTCATCACGCCGCAAAGCTGCATGCCGCCTTCATCAAGTAGCCGGGCGATGCCCACGAGTGAATCGTCCTCGACCCGTACGCCGGACCGATGGCCGTCGCAATCGATCTCGATCCAGACCTCGAACCGCTCATCGTGCTGCTGGCCGAAATCCACGATGGCCCGGGCCGCCGTCAGGCTGTCCGTGAGGATGCTCAAGCGACAGCCTTGGCGCTTGAGCATCAGGGCCTGGGCCAGTTTGCCGGGCGCCATGGCCACGGCGTAGAAAATGTCCTGGATGCCGGCTGCGAAACAATGTTGCGCCTCCTTCAAGGTAGACACGGTGACACCGTTGGCGCCCGCGGCGATCTGCGCCTGAATCACGGGCAGGCATTTACTGGTCTTGATGTGGGGCCGTAGACGCACACCCAAGGTGTCCATGCGTTGCTGCATGCGCTGGATGTTGCGCTGCATGCGCGGTACATCGATGAGCGCGACAGGGGTATCAAGGAGCGGAATTGAGGCGGTCATGAGCAGCACTCGATGGATAGGGACAGGGCGACTCTACTCAGTGATCGTGAAGTCGTGGTTCAATGCTGCGTCATCAATCATTAAGTTGAACTGAATGATTAGCATCGAAGACCTGCGCATGGCCGTGACGCTGGCGCGCTCCGAGTCGTTGAGCGCAGCGGCCAGGGCCCTCAATGTCTCGCCACCTGCGTTGTCCATGCGCTTACGCAAACTGGAGACACTGCTCGGCCTGACCCTGGCCAACCGCGATGCTCGGCGCTTGAGCCTCACCGCCGATGGCGAGCGCTTCTCCCGCCAGAGCGCGCTGTTGCTGGAGCAACTGGAGGCGCTTCCCGAATCGTTCAAACAGCCGGACGATCAACTGGCCGGCACCCTCAGGCTGGCGGCGCCGTTCGGCTATGGACGGCAACGCATCGCGCCGTTGCTGGCGCGTTTTGCCAGGTTGCACCCACAGTTGTGCCTGCACTTGGATCTACGGGAAACGCCCTGGCCTGATCGTCACGACAGTGATGCGGTGATTCACATCGGCAACCTCAGTGACAGCCAGTGGGTCGCCCGGCCCCTGAGCCACAATGCCCGCTGGTTGTGCGCCAGCCCCGCCTACCTGGAGCGGCACGGCACGCCGTCTTCACCGGAGCAACTGGCTGAGCACCGCTGTATTTGCATTCGCGAAAACGATGAGGACGTCACGCTGTGGCATCTGCGCAATGAGCAGGAGCGCAAGACCCTGCGCATCCAGCCAGCATTGCTGAGCAACGACGGCAGCGTGGCCCGACGCTGGGCCGAAGAGGGGCTGGGCCTGGTGCTGCGCTCGCAATGGGATGTCAGCAGAGCCATCGCCGAGGGCAACCTGGTCCGGGTGCTCGCTGATTGGCAATTCGACAGCGCATCGATCAACCTGCTGGTGCCGTCGCGCAAAGTTCGCAGCGCTCGGGTGCAGGCGTTGGTGAGTTTTCTTGAGGCTGAGTTGAAAGCCTGACGCCATCGCGAGCAGGCTCACTCCGGCAATGAATCTGTGGCAAACACAAAGGTGGCTGCCCCATCAAAACCCTGTGGGAGCGAGCCTGCTCGCGATAGCGGCGGCCCGTTCAACCTGGATGCTGGAACGGCCCGCTGCAGGCGTAGATTCTGCCGCAAAGCGGCCTTCACTGCGTCGCCAGACGCACCATAACTGTCCGCAAACCCACAGAAACACGGGTGCAACGCCCGTGTCTGGAGCATCCCGCAAAGTCTGCTGAGCGAGCCCTGCAAAACGGTGGTTTGTACCAAGCGGCCGGTATTTTTAACCGTTTATCCACGGTCTCATGGTGTTGTAATAAAAACGTGATGCAGCGTTGTACCGGTGCTTCACGAACGGCATCAATGTTTGCCTCGGCATTGCCTTCAACAACAAATCCAGGACCGCACTCATGAGCTTTCTTCGACCCAAGTACATCACCTTCGACTGCTACGGCACGTTGACCAACTTCCAAATGGGCACCATGACCCGCGAGCTGTTCGCCGATCGTGTCGATGCCGGGCAGATGGACCAGTTCGTCAAGGATTTCTCCGCTTATCGTCTGGATCAGGTGATGGGCGAGTGGCGGCCCTATGATGAAATCATCAAGACGTCCCTGATGCGGGTCTGCAAGCGCTGGGGTGTCGAATATCGGGGCGAAGGCCAGCTCTATTACGACGCCGTGCCCACGTGGGGCCCTCACGCCGATGTACCGGCGGGTCTGTCGAAAATCGCCGACAAGATTCCCCTGGTGATTTTTTCCAACGCGATGGACGAACAGATCATGTCCAACGTCGACAAGCTTGGCGCGCCTTTCCATAAAGTCTTTACCGCCCAGCAGGCCCAGGCCTACAAGCCGCGCCTGGCGGCCTTCGAATTCATGCTCGATAACCTCGGCTGCGGGCCGGAGGATGTGCTGCATGTCTCGTCCAGCTTTCGCTACGACCTGATGTCGGCCCACGACATGAAGATCAAGAACAAAGCCTTCGTCGCCCGCGGTCATGAGCAGCCGGCGAACGCTGTGTATGGCTACCACCAAATCCCGGACATCGGCGGTTTGGCCGGTCTGGTCGGGCTCTGAGTTGAGCGCACTCTTCAAGGTGAAAAGGGGTTAGACATGGGCAGTGAGTCTTATTGGCTCGATACCGCACCGGCCTTCACCGGTGCCCAGCTCGGCGGATTGCCCGGGCGGGTAGACGTGGCCATTGTCGGTGGTGGTTTCACCGGTCTGGCGGCGGCCCGGGCCCTGGCCTTGAAGGGGGCCAGCGTGGCGGTGCTGGAAGCAGGCAGGGTGATTGGCGAAGCGTCGGGGCGCAATGGCGGTCAGTGCAACACCGGCGTTGCCCAAGACTACGCGTCACTCACCGCCAGCCTCGGCGCCGATAAAGCGCGGGCTTATTACCTGGCCTATGAAAGCGCCGTACAGAGTGTGGTTTCGCTGGTGGAGCAGGAAGCGATTGCCTGCGATCTCACTCGCCATGGCAAGCTCAAACTGGCCGCCAAAGCGTTGCACTACGAAGGACTGGCGCGCACCTGTGAGTTGATCCGCAAGGAAGTCGATGCCGACGTCGAGTTGCTGTCTGCCCAAGCGGTGCGGGCGGAGGTCAATTCGGCCCAGTTCCACGGTGGCCTGCTGCAGCGCAACGGCGTGCAGATGCATGTCGGGCGCTTCGGTGTCGGCCTGGCCGAGGCGGCGGCCCGTCACGGGGCGTTGGTGTTCCAGGGCGTGTCGGTGAAGGACTGGAAGGCGAACACAGGCGGCTATCAGGTCAACACCAGCAAGGGCGCGCTGCAGGCCTCGCAGATCCTGCTGGCCACCGGCACCTGTCAGCAAGGCGGATTGGGCTGGTACCGGCGGCGAATCGTACCGGTGGGGAGCTTCGTCATTGCCACCGAAGTGTTGCCCCAGGCGCTGATCGACAGCTTGCTGCCGGCGCGTCGCTCCTACGTCACCAGCCGCATGATCGGTAACTACTTTCGCCTGACGCCGGACAACCGGCTGTTGTTTGGCGGTCGGGCGCGGTTTGCCATGTCTGACAGCGTTTCCGACGCCAAGAGCGGCAAGGTGCTGCAAGCGGCGATGGTGCAGATGTTCCCGCAGCTGGCCCACGTCAGGATCGACTATTGCTGGGGCGGGTTGGTGGACATGACGTCCGACCGTTTACCCCGGGCCGGCCAGCATGGGGGGGTGTATCACTCCATGGGCTACAGCGGCCACGGCGTGCAGATGTCGGTGCACATGGGGCAGGTCATGGCCCAGGTCATGGCCGGCGAGGTCGAGGCCAACCCTTGGCGCGAGCTGGATTGGCCGGCCATTCCCGGGCATTTCGGCAAACCCTGGTTCCTGCCGCTGGTAGGCGCGTATTACCGCCTGCAGGACTACCTGCACTGAGTTTCATGGCGTTGTTTGGCGTTTCAACCACGTTGCGTTAATCGTGCGCAATCGAGCCCTATCATTTTCCGAAAGGTAGAACTGACATGACTGACAACAAAAATGGCATTGAAGACCAGTTGATCACCGGTACAGAAAGTCTGCGTGTTTTCGAAGGGCTCAATCGCGGCATGTCTCGCCGCAATGCATTGCAGATGCTGGGGTTGGCAGGTGTGGCCGCAGCAGGTGCAGGCAGCCTCTTCGGCGCCGCCGGCAAGCTGTTCGCCGAAGAAGCGGCAAGCCCGGGCAAAGGCAAGCCGGGCGGGCGTATCCGCGTCGCCGGCATCTCCAGTTCCACCGCCGACACCCTGGACCCGGCCAAAGGCTCATCGTCCACCGACTACGTGCGTCATTACATGTTCTACAACGGCCTGACGCGCTTCGACAGTCACATGGTGCCGCAACTCGAACTGGCCGAGCGCATCGACACGACAGACGCCACGCTCTGGGTGATTACCCTGCGCAAGGAAGTGACTTTCCACAATGGCAAGGGGCTGACCGCCGCTGACGTGGTGTTTTCCCTGTTGCGACACAAGGATCCGATCACGGGATCCAAGGTCTTGCCGCTGGCGTCGCAGTTCGCCGAGGTCAAGGCCATCGGCAGCCATGAAGTACAGATACGCCTGAGCGGCCCGAATGCCGAGCTGCCATCGGTCCTGGCCATCTCCCATCTGTTGATCGTGCCTGAAGGCACCAGCGATTTCAGCCAGGGCATCGGTACCGGTCCGTTCAAGGTCAAGGAATTCAAGCCGGGAGTGCGTTCCATCGGTGCGCGCAATACCAATTACTGGAAACCCGGCCTGCCGTATCTGGACGAGATCGAGTTCATCGGCATTCCCGACGAGCCATCGCGGATCAACGCGCTGCTATCGGGCGATGTGCAGATTGTCAACGAGGTCAACCCGCGTTCCACCACTCGTATCAAGAACAGTGCTGGCCATCGGGTCGTGGACTCGCCGTCGGGTAACTACACTGACTTGATCATTCGTCAGGACCAGATGCCGGGCCAGAGCCCGGAGTTCACTCAGGCGATGAAGTTGCTGTTGGACCGTGAACAGATCAAGTCGGCAATCTTCCGTGGCTACGCCAGGGTCGGCAACGATCATCCGATCGCCCCCGGCGCACGGTTCTTCAATGCTGACCTGCCACAGCGGACCTATGACCCGGAAAAAGCGCGTTTCCTGCTGAAGAAGGCGGGCATGGAAAGTATCACCATGCCGGTGATGTGCTCGCCGGCTGCCACCGGCTCGGTGGACGTTGCCGTGTTGCTGCAGCAATCGGCCAAGGAGGCCGGGCTCAAGCTCAATGTCAACCGCCTGCCGAGCGATGGCTACTGGTCCAACCACTGGGCCAAGCACCCGATCAGCTTCGGCAATATCAACCCGCGGCCCAACGCCGACATGCTGTTCTCGCAGTTCTTCCAGTCCACGGCGCCGTGGAATGAGTCCGCCTGGAAGAACCCGCAGTTCGATCAGCTATTGGTCCAGGCCCGCGGCGAAACTGATGAGGTCAAGCGCGGCAAGATGTACGCCGACATGCAGACCCTGGTGCATGACCACTGCGGCATCGGCATCCCGGTGTTTATCAGCAACATCGACGGTGTCGATCAGCGCGTCAAAGGCTATGGCACCAACCCGCTGGGCGGTTTCATGGGCTACATGTTCTCCGAGCAAGTCTGGCTGGACGCCTGATGAACGCCGGGTATTGGCTGGGTGACAGGGCAGGAGGGCAGGCGGATGAATAGCAGCACACTTTGGTTGATCGGCCGGCGCATGGGCGCCGCGATCGTGACGTTGTTGATCGTCTCGATGGTGGTGTTCGCCATCACGGCGGTGTTGCCGGGAGACGCGGCGCAACAGGCCCTGGGACAGTTCGCCACGCCGGAGCAGGTGGCGGCCCTGAGGGTGAAAATGGGCCTCGATCAGCCGGGTGTGTTGCGTTACCTGCATTGGCTGACGAGCCTGCTCAGCGGCGACATGGGCGTGTCGGTGTCCAACGCCGTGCCGGTCACGGAACTGATGGCCGGACGGGTGCCCAACACCCTGATGCTCGCGGCCGCCACAGCGCTGGTATCGGTGCCAGTGGCACTGACCCTGGGCATAGGTTCGGCGATGGGGCGTGGTGGTCGCGTCGACAGCTTCATCAGCTTTTTTACCTTGATGATGGTGGCGGTACCGGAGTTTCTGGTCGCCACCCTGGCAGTGTTGATTTTCGCGGTGAACCTGGGTTGGCTCTCGGCGTTGTCCTATTCCAGCGAGATCACCTCACCGTGGCAATTCATGCGCACCTACGCCTTGCCGGTCATGACCCTGTGTTGCGTGATCATCGCGCAAATGGCGCGCATGACCCGGGCGGCGGTGATCGATCAACTCGACAGCCCCTACGTGGAGATGGCCCGTCTCAAAGGTGTGAGCCCGGTGCGGGTGGTACTGCGTCATGCGTTGCCCAACGCCATCGGGCCTATCGCCAATGCCATCGCCTTGAGTCTGTCCTACCTGCTGGGCGGGGTGGTGATCGTCGAGACAATTTTCAACTATCCCGGCATTGCCAGCCTGATGGTCGATGCCGTGACCAACCGTGATATGGCGTTGGTCCAGGCCTGCACCATGTTGTTTTGTACCGCGTACCTGACATTGGTGTTGATTGCTGATCTGTGCGCGATCCTTTCCAACCCGAGGCTGAGAAATCAATGAACAATCTCATTGGAAAATCCCCGACCGCGGCGGTCGCTCTGGCGTTGGGCAAAGACGCTCACGCCACGTCCTGGCTGGGACTGGTGGGCGCCGCGATGTGTGTCTTCTGGTTGCTGGTGGCGATCTTCGGTCCGTGGCTGGCACCGCACCCGGTGGGGGAAGTGGTCTCTGACAATGTTTTCGACAGCCTCAGTGTCGCTTATCCGTTAGGCACCGATTACCTGGGCCGCGACATGCTCAGTCGGGTGCTGGTCGGCGCACAGTTCACCGTGGGCCTGGCGCTGGTGGCTGCGGTCCTGGCCAGTGGGCTGGGGACCAGTTGCGCACTGCTGTCGGTGGTATCACCCAAGTGGCTGGATGAGCTGATCAGTCGCCTGATGGACGCCTTTATTTCGATCCCGAGCAAGATGCTGGCGTTGATCATGGTCTCGGCATTTGGCTCGTCGGTGACTTTGCTGGTGTGTACGGCGGTGCTGAGCTACTCGCCGGGCGCGTTCCGTATTGCCCGCAGCATGGCGGTGAACATCGAGGCGCTGGAGTACGTGCAAGTGGCCCGCACCCGTGGCGAACGTCGACTGTACATCGCTTGCGTGGAGATCCTGCCCAACATGCTCAACCCGGTGCTGGCTGACTTGGGCTTGCGTTTCGGCTTCATCGTGCTGCTGCTCAGCGGCATGAGCTTCCTCGGCCTGGGTGTGCAACCACCGGATGCTGACCTGGGCTCGCTGGTGCGCGAAAACATTGGCGGGCTCAATCAGGGAGCGCCGGCCATCGTGATTCCGGCCCTGGCCATCGGCACCCTGACCATTGGCGTCAATCTGTTTATCGACCGCCTGTCTTCGCGACGTAGTCGACGTACGGGGGGGCATTGAAATGAGCGAATTGATCCGAGTCGAAAACCTGCGGGTAGTCGCTTGCGGCGAGCGCAGTGAGGTGGAGATCGTCAAGAGCGTGAGTTTCTCCCTGGAGAAAGGTGAGGTGCTGGCGCTGATCGGCGAGTCCGGTTCCGGCAAGACCACCATAGCCCTGGCGTTGCTCGGCTATGCCCGGCGCGGCTGTCGCCTGGCCGGTGGCGTGGTGCAGATTGGCGAACATGACATGCTGGCGTTGAGCGAAGGCGAGCTGCAAAGTCTGCGCGGCAATCGTGTGTCCTATATCGCCCAAAGCGCCGCCGCGGCGTTCAACCCGGCGAAAAAACTCATCGACCAGGTGGTGGAAGGGGCGTTGATTCATGGCCTGGGCAGCCGGCCCGTACTGGAAGCCAAGGCCATCGAACTGTTCCGCGACCTGGCGCTGCCCGATCCCGAGCGCATCGGCCAACGCTATCCCCATCAGGTGTCCGGTGGGCAACTGCAACGGGTGATGGCGGCCATGGCGCTGATCAGCGATCCGCTGCTGGTGGTGCTCGATGAACCGACTACAGCCCTGGACGTGACCACCCAGATCGACGTGTTGCGCGCTTTCAAGCGCGTTGTGCGCGAGCGGGGCGCGACGGCGGTCTATGTGTCTCACGACCTGGCGGTCGTCGCGCAGATGGCCGATCAGATCGTGGTGCTCAACGGCGGGCAGATCTTCGAGCAGAGCGCCACCGCGCCACTGCTCAAAGGCCCGGCGCACGCCTACACCCGCAGCCTGCTGGCGGCGGCGCGGCCGGATACGACGATCCGTCCGCCCTGCGGCGTGGCTGGCGATGCGCCGCTGCTGACTATCCAGGGCTTGACCGCTGGCTACGGCAACAAGAATCAACAGGGCATGCCGTCGATCCGGGTGCTGGAAGACATCGACCTGACCGTGCGCCGGGGCCAGGCCATCGGTGTGATCGGCGAATCGGGCTCGGGCAAATCAACCCTGGCCCGGGTGGTGGCGGGGCTGTTGACCCCGGCCCTCGGCGGGTTGACGTTTGACGGTCAACCCTTGGGCGGCAGCCTGTCCGAGCGCACTGACGAGCAATTCCGGCGCATCCAGATGGTCTTCCAGAACGCCGACACCGCGCTCAACCCGATGCACAGCGTCAGCAACATTCTGAGCCGGCCACTGAAGATGTATTTCGGCCTCAAGGGCGCGGCGCTACGTGAACGTATCGGCGAGTTGCTGGACCTGGTGCGTTTGCCTCGGGACCTGGCCGAACGCCGCCCGAGCGAACTCTCAGGCGGGCAAAAACAGCGGGTCAATCTGGCTCGGGCGCTGGCGGCCAAGCCGGATCTGATCCTGTGCGATGAAGTGACCTCGGCACTCGATACGGTGGTCGGCGCGGCCATCCTCGAGCTGCTGCGCGACCTGCGCCAGCAATTGGGGGTTTCGTACCTGTTCATCAGTCACGACATCTCCACGGTGCGGGCGCTGTGCGACGACATTGTGGTGATGTACAGCGGCCACAAGGTTCAAGAGGGCACCCGGCAATCGTTCGCCCAGCCACCCTTTCATCCTTACACCGACCTGCTGATCCATTCGGTGCCGGAATTGCGCCAGGGCTGGCTGGAAAACTGTGGCACCACCACCTGCGGCACGCTGCCCGCTTTGGGAGCAAAGGCCACTGAGCCGGCGCTCTGCACGTTCCTCAATCGCTGCCCGGTGCGGGTCGATGGCCTGTGCAACCACACCGCGCCACCCCGGCGAATCATCGACGGCGGCAGTGAAGTCCTCTGCCATCACGACAGCGCCGAGCTGCTCAAGAGCCAACAGGATGCCAACAGCATGATCATGGGAGCCTACGCATGAACGCTCGTTTCGTGAGGTTGGCCGAGCAGGGCCGGCCCATCGTCCATTTGAAAGTCGATGGCGAACCCATCGAAGCCTTGCAGGGGGACACACTGATGGTCGCATTGCTGACTCGGGGCCCGGCGTTGCGCCAGTCGGAGTTCGATCCTGGCAGCCGGGCCGGTTTCTGCCTGATGGGCGCCTGCCAGGATTGCTGGGTCTGGACCCGCAGCGGCGAACGGCTGCGTGCCTGTTCCAATGAAGTGCGCGAAGGGCTGGACATCATCACCAAGCAACCGGAGGCGATATGGCCACTGCGCGGCTGAGCAATCATCGAGTCGTCATTGTCGGCGCCGGGCCTGCCGGCATCCGTTGCGCCCAAATCCTGGTCGCGGCGGGCTTCAAGCCGGTCCTGATCGACGAAAACCGTCGTGACGGCGGACAGATCTACCGGCGCCAGCCTGAAGGCTTCACTCGTAACTACGCCACGCTTTACGGCACCGAGGCGGACAAAGCCCGGGACTTGCACGAAAGCTTCGACCGTTTGCGCCCACAGATTGACTATCGTCCGGACACGCTGGTGTGGAACCTTACGCCCGGGCAACTGTGCTGCGTCAGCCAGGGCCTGCATTCGACCGTGGATTACGATGCATTGATTCTTTGCACCGGCGCCACTGACCGCTTGATGCCGATCGAGGGCTGGCAGTTGGGCGGTACCTACAGCCTCGGTGGGGCGCAGATAGCCTTGAAGGCCCAGGCGGTGTCCATCGGCCACCGCGTGGTGTTCATGGGCAGCGGGCCGCTGCTGTATCTGGTTGCCAGCCAATACCTCAAGGCCGGTGCCAACGTGGCGGCGGTGCTGGACACCGCGCCGCTGGGCCTGCGCATCAAAGCCTTGCCCAAACTCATGGCGCGCCCCGGATTGCTGTTTACCGGCATGAAGCTGTTGGCTCAATTGTATCGGGCGAAAATCCCGGTGCACCTGGGTGTCTCTCCGTTGCAAGTGTTGGGTGAGGCGACTTCCGGCGTCAGTGGCGTGCGGGTACGCACGGCGGCCGGTGAAACCTTGACCGTGGATTGCGACGCGGTGGCGCTGGGTTATCACCTGCGCCCGGAAACCCAGCTGGCCGACCTGGCCGGTTGTGCTCTGCGTTTTGACGAGGCTTCAGGCCAATGGTGGCTGGACACGGACGAAGACGGCCGGACCTCGGTCAGCGGTGTTTATGCCGCCGGAGATGGGTCGAAGATCCGTGGTGCTGATGCCGCCGAGCATGCCGGGCGCCTGGTCGCCCTGGCGTTGTTGAGCGATTTGCAGCAACCGGTGGACGTCGCGCAGGTCGCCGCGCAGCGTCAGGCGCTCAACGTCATGGATCAATTTCGTCTCGGTCTGGCCCAGGCGTTTCCCTGGCCCGCCGCGCAAGCCAAAGCCTTGCCGGATGAGGCCATTGTCTGCCGCTGCGAGATGATCAGCGCCGGCGAATTGCGCCGTACCGTCAGTGAAAAGGGCGCCTGTGAAGTCAACCGGGCCAAGGCCTTCAGTCGGGTGGGCATGGGCCGCTGCCAAGGGCGTTATTGCTCTCAGGCCGGGGCCGAGGTCATTGCCGCAGCCGCCGGTGTCCACGTTCAGGAAGTGGGCCGGCAACGCGGACAGGCGCCGGTCAAACCGCTTTCGATGCTCACTCGGGAGGTGACGCCATGACGGTCAATAAAGCTGATGTGGTCATCGTCGGCGGTGGTTTGATGGGCTCGGCGGCGGCATTTTTCCTGCGTCAGCGGGGCCAGTCGGTGATCCTGCTGGAGCGTGACCAGATCGGTCAGTACGCCAGTGGCGTGAACTTCGGCAACGTGCGGCGCCAGGGGCGTTTTCTCGGCCAGCTGGAGCTGGCGAATCGTTCCTGGGCGCTATGGAAGCGCCTGCCGGAACTGATCGACGACGATCTGGAGTTCATCGCCAGCGGGCATATGCGCGTGTGTTATCGCGAAGAGGAGATCGCCGAACTGCAAGCCTATGCCGACGCCCCTGAGGCAGAGCAGTTGGACTTGAAGATCTTTCGTGGCGCTGAGCTGCACGAGCGTTTTGCGTTCCTCGGGCCAGACGTCAAGGGCGGCTCCTATGCGCCGCACGACGGTCACGCCAACCCGCGTCTGGCGGCCCCGGCGTTTGCCAGGGCGGCGCGGCGACTCGGCGCACGCATCGAGGAGCGGACCGAAGTGGCTGAAGTGCAGAAGGCCAATGGTGATTTCAGTGTCACAACCACCGATGGCCGTCAGTTCAGCGCCGCTCAACTGCTGATTACGGCGGGTGCCTGGGGGCAGAAACTCTCGGCGCAGTTTGGTGAGCCGGTGCCGCTGGACACTAACGGCCCACAGATGGCCGTCACCGAACCGGTGCCTTATGCCTTGCCGACGGTGATCGGCGTGTACACCAAAATTCCTGAGGAAGTGATCTATTTCCGGCAGATCCCCAGGGGCAACATCGTCATCGGTGGCGGCTATCGCAGCAAGCCGGACATGCTCAACCGCCGGGCCTATGTCGAGCCGCGCAGCATTCTCAACCAGCTTGACCAGATGCGTCGCTTGCTCCCAGGCGTCGGCAACCTGAACATCATTCGCGTGTGGAGCGGCATCGAAGGTTATCTGCCCGATTCCCTGCCGGTGATGGGCCCCAGCGGCAACGTGGACGGCTTGTATTATGCGTTCGGTTTCTGCGGCCACGGCTTTCAGCTCGGGCCAGGGGTTGGCGACGTCATGGCCGAGCTGATCAGCACCGGCAGTACCAGCACCTCGATCGAACCGTTCTCCATTCGCCGATTCGCCCCCACTGCCGAGCAACGGAGCAAAGCCTCATGAAACCTCGCGTGCTAGCTATTTTCGAACGCCTGCTGGCGTTTGAAACGGTCTCTTCAGAGTCGAACATGGCCCTGATCGAGTACGTGCGCGAGCTGCTGCTGAGCAAGGGCATCGAGTCGCTGATCGTCAAGGATGAAAGCGGCAAGAAGGCCAACCTCTTCGCCAGCATCGGCCCACGGGAGTTGCCGGGGATTCTGCTGTCCGGACATACCGACGTGGTGCCAGCGGCGGGGCAGGCCTGGACCGTTCCGGCGTTCCAGGCGACGGTGCGGGACGGGCGGGTGTACGGTCGTGGCAGTTGCGACATGAAAGGGTTCATCGCCTTGGCCATCGATGCCATGCTCGATGCCGCCGACCATCCCCTGAACCGACCGCTGCAACTGGCGCTCTCCCATGACGAGGAAATCGGTTGCGTGGGTGTACGCCGCTTGCTTGACGTGCTGCACCTGGCACCGGTGCGGCCGTTTTTGTGCGTGATCGGCGAGCCGACCAACATGCAGTTCGTGCTCGGGCACAAGGGCAAAGGCTCTTATCGCACTTACTGCCGTGGCCTGGAGGCGCACTCGTCCCTGGCGCCGCGTTCGGTCAATGCGATTCATGTGGCCTGCGATTTCATCGCCGCGTTGCGCCAGAGCCAGCAGCAGCTGCAAGAGCAGGGCGCCCGGGACGCCGATTACGACGTGCCCTACAGCACCGTGCACGTCGGGCAGATTGTCGGTGGCAAGGCGCTGAACATCGTGCCAAACCTGTGCACCCTGGATTTCGAAGTGCGCAACCTGCCGGCCGACGATCTGGATCAGTTCCTCGAGCAACTGCGCGAGCACGCCGAAGTGATCGTGCGCGAGGCCAGGAAACTCTCCAGCGTGGCGGACATCGAGATCGAAACCCTGAACGTCTATCCGGGGCTGGATACTCATCCGAGCGTTGAGGCGGTGCGCTTTCTGAAGAACTTCGCCGCAGCGGACACCGGCACCGCCAAGGTTTCCTTCGGCACCGAGGGAGGGCTGTTCAAGCAGCGCCTGGATGTGCCGGTGGTGGTCTGCGGCCCGGGCTCCATCGAGCAGGCGCACAAGCCCGACGAGTTCATTGAAATCAGCCAGATGGAAGCGGGGGAGCGGTTTCTGGAAGGGTTGCTGGGCTCCTTGAAAATCTAAGCCATACACAGAACAAAATGTGGGAGTACTCGTGTGGGAGCACAGCTTGCTCGCGATGAACGATGACATGGTCTTGATCAGTGTCTGATCCACCGCAATCGCGAGCAAGCTTTGCTCCCACAGGTTTCGGTGTTTAGCCTGGGGCTTCGGTAGAGCCTGCCGTCCCACCTCGAAACTTCAGCATCCAACACTGCCCAAAACCCGCTTTCAGCATCCTCATCCGCGGCATCTCCCTAGACTGGAAATACCTCGGAACAGGACGCGATCATGCTCAAGAATCAATTGAAAGACCCCAGCCTTTTAGCAGAATTCGCCTACGTCGACGGGCAGTGGATCGGTGCCGATGACGCCGCCACGCTCGACGTCATCAACCCGGCCACGGGCAAAGTGCTCGCTCGGGTGCCGGCCATGCAGGGGGTGGAAACCCGGCGTGCCATCGACGCCGCCGAGCGTGCCTGGCCGGCCTGGCGTGCGCGCCCGGCGGCGGAACGCGCGGTGCTGCTGGAGCGTTGGTATCAGGCCATGATCGACAACCTGGACGATCTGGCGCTGATCATGACGTTTGAACAGGGCAAGCCGCTGAACGAAGCCAAAGGCGAAATTCGCTACGGCGCCGGCTTCGCCAAATGGTTTGCCGAAGAGGCTCGCCGGGTTTATGGCGAAACCATCCCGGCCCCCAGCGGCGACCGTCGTCTGCTCACCCTCAAGCAGCCAGTGGGTGTCTGCGCGGCGATCACTCCGTGGAATTTCCCCAACGCGATGATCACCCGCAAATGCGCGCCAGCCTTGGCGGCGGGGTGCCCGGTGATCGTCAAACCGTCGGACCTGACACCTTTGTCGGCCCTGGCCCTGGCGGTGCTGGCCGAGCGGGTCGGGATTCCGGCGGGAGTGTTCAACGTGGTGACCGGCATGCCGGCGGGCATCGGCGAAGAACTGACCGGCAACCCGACGGTGCGCAAGATTTCCTTCACCGGGTCCACGGCGGTCGGTCGCCTGCTGATGCGCCAGAGCGCCGAACACATCAAGCGCCTGAGCCTGGAGCTGGGCGGCAACGCGCCGTTCATTGTGTTTGACGACGCGGACCTGGAGCAGGCCGTGGCCGGGATCATGCTCAGCAAGTTTCGCAACGCTGGCCAGACCTGCGTCTGCGCCAACCGCATCCTGGTGCAGGACGGTATTTACCAGCGCTTCGCCGAGCGCCTGGTGCAAGAAGTGGGCAAGCTCAAGGTCGGCAATGGCCTGGAGGCCGACGTGATGATCGGTCCGCTGATCAACATGGCGGCGGTGAGCAAAGTCGCTCGGCATATCGATGATGCGTTGAGTCAGGGCGCGCGTCTGCTCTGTGGCGGCATTCCCGAGGGTGACAGCCAGTTCGTCCAGCCCACGGTGCTTGGCGAGGCCCACGCTGGCATGTTGCTGGCCAGTGAGGAAACGTTTGGCCCGGTTGCGCCGCTGATGCGTTTTTCCACCGAGGAAGAGGCGCTGGCGCTGGCTAACGCCACACCGTATGGCTTGGGGGCTTATTTCTTTACCCAGGATCTGCGCCGCTCATGGCGGTTCGGCGAGGGACTGGAGTTCGGCATGATCGGTCTTAACACAGGACTCATTTCCATGGAAGTCGCGCCCTTCGGTGGTGTCAAACAGTCGGGCCTGGGCCGTGAAGGCAGCAAATACGGCCTGGATGAATACCTTGAAATCAAGGCCTTCCACATCGGTGGGCTGTGATGCGTCCATTGTTTGAACACCTACCAGGGAGCCACGAATGATGAGCAAACCATTTCGAATCGCTGCCATCGCCGGCGATGGTATCGGCAAGGAAGTCCTGCCTGAAGGGCTTCGGGTACTGGAGCAGGCCGCGAAAAAATGGCAGTTGTCGTTGAGCATCGAAGTGCTCGATTGGGCCCACTGCGACTACTACCTGGAACATGGGCAGATGATGCCCGCTGACTGGTTCGAGCAACTCAAGGGCTTCGATGCGATCTACTTCGGCGCCGTGGGCTGGCCGGACAAAGTGCCGGATCACATTTCCCTGTGGGGCTCGCTGCTCAAGTTCCGCCGCGACTTCGACCAGTACGTGAACATTCGCCCGGTGCGACTGTTCCCGGGCGTGCCGTGCCCCTTGGCCGGGCGAGAAGCGGGGGATATCGATTTCGTGGTGATCCGTGAGAACACCGAAGGCGAATACTCCTCCGTGGGCGGCAAGATGTTTGAAGGCACCGAGCATGAGTTCGTGCTCCAGGAGTCGGTGTTCACCCGGCGCGGCGTCGATCGGATTCTCAAGTTCGCCTTCGATCTGGCCCAGACCCGACCGCGCAAGCGCTTGACCGCGGCGACCAAGTCCAACGGGATCTCCATCAGCATGCCGTATTGGGACGAGCGCACGGCGTTGATGGCCGAGCAGTACCCGGATGTGCAATGGGACAAACAGCACATCGATATCCTGTGTGCGCGTTTCGTTCTGCAGCCGGACCGTTTTGATGTGGTGGTGGCGTCAAACCTGTTCGGCGACATCCTCTCCGACCTCGGCCCGGCCTGCGCCGGCACAATCGGCATCGCGCCGTCGGCCAACCTCGATCCGCAGCGGCGCTTCCCGTCGTTGTTCGAACCGGTGCATGGCTCGGCGCCGGATATTTATGGACAGAACATCGCCAACCCGATTGCGATGATCTGGTCAGGGGCGTTGATGCTCGATTTCCTGGGCAATGGTGATGAACGTTATCGCGCCGCCCATGACGGGATTCTCAAGGCCATTGAACAAGTGATTGCCCAAGGGCCGATCACCCCCGACCTGGGCGGACAGGGCTCGACCCAGGATGTCGGCAGGGCCATCGTTGCGGCGCTTTGACGCTTTACTAACCTGTGACACCTTTTTGCCCGCTCACACTGCGGGCTTTTTTTTGGAGTTCGATCGCAAAACTCAAAATCCCCTGTGGGAGCGAGCTTACTCGCGATAGCGGAGGGTTCAGTCACCGGGGATTTCGAATGTGCCGCCATCGCGAGCAGGCTCGCTCCCACAGTTTTTTCGGGGGGGGCTGTAAGATTCACATCCACCGCAGATCCCCTGTGGGAGCGAGCTTGCTCGCGATAGCGGAGTGTCAGCCAGCGGGGATTTTGACTGTGGCGTCGCCATCGCGAGCAGGCTCGCTCCCACAGTTTTTTTGGGGTGACCGCAAGATTCACATCCACCGCAGATCCCCTGTTGGAGCGGGCTTGCTCGCGATAGCGGGGTGTCAGTCAGCGGGGATTTTGACTGTGGCGTCGCCATCGCGAGCAGGCTCGCTCCCACAGTTTTTGGGGTGGCTGCAAGATTCACATCCACCGCAGATCCCCTGTGGGAGCGGGCTTGCTCGCGATAGCGGGGTGTCAGCCACCGGGGTTTTTGACCGTGCCGTCGCCATCGCGAGCAGGCTCGCTCCCACAGTTTTTGGGGTGGCTGCAAGATTCACATCCACCGCAGATCCCCTGTGGGAGCGAGCTTGCTCGCGATAGCGGAGTGTCAGTCAGCGGGGATTTTGACCGTGCCGTCGCCATCGCGAGCAGGCTCGCTCCCACAGTTTTTTTGGGGTGACCGCAAGATTCACATCCACCGCAGATCCCCTGTGGGAGCGAGCCTGCTCGCGATAGCGGTGCTATTTGACGACGTAGACCTTGCGTACATAAACGCTGCTGTCCCAGGCGCAGGGTGCATCCAGGGGGACGAATACGGTATCGCCGGCGTTGACCGTCAGGTCGTTTCCGTCGGCTGTCTGCAGGGTGACGCTGCCTTCGATCAGGTGCATCAGTTCATGCAGCTTGTGAGGCCTGGTCCGGCGGGTGTACGGCGTTGAGTCCCAGATCCCAATGCGCAGGTTGGTCGCTTTTTCGACAAACAGATTGTGCGAGCGACATTGCGGGGGTGGGCTGAGCAGTATTGCGTCGTCGGGGGCCGCCGAAGGCGAGAGCATCGTGTGCGTCGGGAGTGCTGTCAGCCCGGGCTCGCTGGCATTCACGCGCTGGGTATCGGCACAGAAGGCCCAGAAAGACTCGGGTTGCGCGTCGATCTCAACCGCCGTACCACGGGCGATCACCGCACTTTCACCGGCGCTGAGGCGCAGCGTTTGTGCCTGGCTGCGCAGTTCAACGCCTCCGGCATGCACCACGATCATTTCGCTGAAGGGATACTGGTCGCTACTGAACCGACCGCTGGCCCGGACGACACCAGCGGCGATGCCATCCGCCCCGGCATAAGCGATGAGCCTGTCGAACGGATCATTGGCCCCCAATGAGCCTGGGGTGAACGAGGTTGAGGCGGGGCTGCCGTCGGCATGCGCCAACAGCACTGCAGTGGGTTCGGGCATGAACATGATTCTCCAAAAAAGACCTGGATAAGCGATGGGATTGTCAGCCAACGGCCTGGGTCACCAGCACGAACTGCCGCACTGAGCCGGTCGCTTGCGGGGGCGTGCCACGAGCCATCTGGGCGACGGTGTCGACCTGCTTGAGGCCCGCTTCTTCGAGCCAGGGGCCCAGCCCCGTGTCGGAAGGAATGTCGATCCGAACGAATGCATCCGGCACCCGTGCCAGCAACACGGCGATCAGATGCCGGGCCTGTTCAGGGTTCTGCGCGATGACCGGACCGATGCAACGGCCACGACCGAAGGGGCGCAGCAGGGCGAAAGCGCACAACTGGCCGTCCCGCTCAATACCCACTGCATGCTCAACGACATCGAACAGATCGGTGAGCACGGCCTGACGGTCCAGGCCACTTCCCGCATTGGCCAGTCTGATCATTTGAGCGTGATCGGCTTCGGTCAGCGCGCGGCAGCGTTCGTCGTCGGCCAACCCCTGCGGTACAGGCGGTAAAGCCAGGCCCTGATGTTGCTGGATATGCCCAAAGTCAACGAATCCCTGGCTGGCATACAGCGGGGCACCGGCCAGCGTCGCATTGAGGATGGCAGTACGCGAGCCGCACGCTTCAATGGCCAGTTCCATCAGTTTGCGACCGATCCCCTGGCCCTGGTATTCGTCATCGACGATCACCAGGCCGATGGTGGCGTAGTCTCCCTGGGCACAGGTGAATGCAGTGCCGATCAAACGGCCCTGATCCTGAACGACAAAACCTTGGGCGACGCGCTGCAGCATCGCCCAGTCCTCCAGACGATGAGGCCATTTCAACTGCACGGATAAGGCGTGTGCCGAGGGGACATCGGTGGCGGTCATGGCACGATAGACGTAGTCAGGGCGTTTCGAAGTGGACATGGCAGATCACCATTGAGAGAGGGTGTAAACGGTCGGATTTATCCGCGGGTGATGCTTGTATCTCACCTGCAAGCAGGCCTGACAAGGGTCGCAAAACGATTCGGCAGGTTCCTTCTGCAACGCCTCTTGCGGCCACATTTCTTGCTCAAATCAGCGGCCGGGCCAGCAGTAAATACCGGATGGTTTTTTGCTCGATGCACCTCGTCACGCACGGTTCAGTAGCTGCGCTCACGGTCCACCAGGCCAAGCATCGTTTCGCCCCGTTGGTGGCGGCGAATATTGTCCAATAACACGCCAAACGCACTCTCGGGTTGAGTCATCGCTGCGATATGGGGCGTCAGTATTATTTGCCGATGGTTCCAGAACGGATGATCCGGCGCGGCCGGTTCCTGTTCCAGTACGTCGAGCACCGCCGCGCTCAGCTGGCCGCTGGCAAGCGCTTCAAGCAAATGCGCTTCTACCAGATGCCCTCCGCGGCCCATGTTGACCAGGGCCGCGCCCCTGGGCAGGTGTTGGAACAACTGACGGTTGAGAATTCCCTTGGTTTGTTCGGTCAGCGGCAAGACACACAGCACAATATCGCATTGGCTGAGGAAGGCCGGCAGTTGCCCGGTTCCGGCAAAGCACTCCACTCCATCAATGTGATGTTCACTGCGCGCCCAGCCCGACAAGGCGAAACCAAAGGGCTTCAAGGTGTTGAGTATGTGACGGGCCTGCAACCCCAGGCCCATGACCCCGACCCGGCGCTGCTGCGCAGGCACCAACCGGTGTGCTTGCCAGCACCGCTCGGTCTGTTGCTGGCGATAGCGCACCATGTCGCGGTGCAAGCTGAGTACGGCGAAACTGGCGTATTCGCACATGCCCTGACTGATGCCGGGGTCGAGCAATCGCACCACCGGCAGCGTCGCCGGCAAGCGCCCCAGATCCAGTTGATCGACCCCCGCCGACAAGGCGAACAGCACTTTAAGGTTGGGCAACACGGTTTCGATATCGTCCGGTGCCTGCCAGGCCGCCAGGTAACGAATATCCCGAGGATCGCCGATGTCCGGCCAGGCACGCCATTGGATATCCGGGGCATGTTTGGCGAACAGACGCTGCCATTGTTCGCCGCGGACCGGGTCAGCTTTATACAGCAGGGCCATGGGGCATTTCTCGCATGTAAAAGGGAAGTATCAAGCATGCCTCAATGTCAGAGCAGGATCTGTCGAAAGGGCCTGTGCAGCAGCACGAGGCTGCGTTGCAAGGCACCTCTGCCGGTAGATTCCATGGTGCGAGGCGCCCTTGGAGGATTCTGCTGTTTGTCGGGGTGTAAACAGTCGATCCGAATTTCTCAACGACCAAGTTCGGCTTAGACAATCGTGTCGAACGCTTAACCTGTGAACACACCGCAGCCGCTTCCTGGTTGCGAGGCTCACGATGGGAAATGCCATGAACAGTAAAGTCGAAGAAACCCCAAGTCTGCTCCGTCAGCGTGATCAGTTCGTGCCACGTGGCCTGGTCACTGCCCATCCGCTGGTGATCGACCGGGCCCAGGGCACGGAGTTGTGGGACGTGGACGGCAAGCGCTACCTGGACTTCGTCGGCGGCATCGGTGTGCTGAACATCGGCCACAATCACCCCAAGGTGGTCGCGGCGGTGCAAGCCCAACTGCAAAAAGTCACCCATGCCTGTTTCCAGGTCGTGGCCTACCAGCCTTATCTGGACTTGGCCAAGCGCCTGTGCGAAATGATCGGGGGTGAGCAAGCCTATAAGGCGGCGTTCTTTACCTCAGGCGCCGAAGCCGTAGAAAACGCGGTGAAGATCGCCCGAGCCTACACTCAGCGCTCGGCGGTGATCGCCTTTCGCGGCGGCTTCCATGGCCGGACGTTGCTGGGTACCACGCTCACCGGCATGAGCCAGCCTTATAAACAGAATTTCGGGCCGTTCGCGCCGGAGGTCTTTCATACGCCCTATCCGAATGCCTATCGGGGTGTCACCAGCGAAATGGCGCTCCAGGCGCTGGACGAACTGTTGGCGACTCAAGTGGCACCTGAGCGGGTCGCAGCAATCATCATCGAGCCGGTGCAAGGCGACGGTGGTTTCCTCTCGGCGCCCGTCGAGTTCCTCCAAGGCCTGCGCGCGCTGACGGAAAAACACGGCATTGTGCTGATTCTTGATGAGATCCAGACCGGGTTTGGTCGCACCGGTAAATGGTTCGGCTTCCAGCATGCCGGCATCCAGCCAGACCTGGTCACCGTCGCCAAAAGCCTCGCCGGCGGCTTGCCGCTGTCGGGTGTGGTCGGCAAGGCCGAAATCATGGATGCGCCGCTGCCTGGTGGACTGGGCGGCACCTATGGCGGTAACGCGCTGTCGTGCGCGGCGGCGCTGGCGGTGATTGACGCTTACGAGCAGGAACACCTGTTGGCCCGTGGCGAAGCCCTGGGCGAGCGTCTGCGTCAGGGGCTGTTACGTCTGCAAACCCGCTACCCGCGCATTGGCGACGTGCGTGGCAGCGGCTTCATGCTGGCGATCGAACTGATCAAGGATGACCTGGCGCGCACCCCGGATGCCGACCTCAACCAGCGCTTGATCGACGAAGCCCGGGCCGGTGGATTGCTGGTTATCAAGTGCGGAGTGTACCGCAACGTATTGCGCTTCCTTGCCCCTCTGGTGACCAGCGAGGCGCAGGTCGATGAGGCCTTGCAGATTCTCGACGCTGCGCTGGCACGGGTCATGGGCTGAAGGCCTGGTGTTCATGGCGTTTGCCAGGGCAAGCGCCAATGCAAATCAAAGGAGCGTGGATCGATGGGACATCAGCGGAGGCTTTACCCATGAGGTTGACTGAGTATCGGGCATTGTTGATCGACTGCGATGAGGTCCTGGTGGATCGGGACTCCGCCATCTGGACGGCGCTGCAGCCGCTGTTGGAAAACCACGGCGAATCGCCGGAAAAAACCCAGGTGCTGGCCGAGTTCGATGAGGTGCTGCAAGCGCTATATCCGCGCTTCGGCGAGTTGGGCTTCAGCGGTTTGCTGTGTTTCGCCCACCGTCAGTTGGCTGAGCGCTGGAAACTCAAGGTCAGTTGGGAGGAGGGCATGAGCTTCGCCCGCTCGGCCGCCGCCTGGACGTTGTTCGAGGATGCGCCGGGGGCGATGCTCTATCTGCGCAAGTTCTATCGCCTGCTCGTGTTGGGCGACCGCGATGCAGAAGACCGGGGCGCGTTGTGCGAGCGCCTGGGCATCGAGCCGGAGGATTTTATTTCACTGGCCAGTGACCCTTTGCACGATACCGTTTGGCTCAAGGCCAACGACCTCGATGCGCAGGCTATTCTTCAAGTGACCCGACCTGGCGCCCGTCCCGCCAAGGTTGGGGCGGTTTGCCTGATCTGTCGCAACCCCGACAACCCGCCCAAGCCGTGCGCGGGCCAGTATTGCATCAACAGCATGGCCGATCTGGTGGCTCAGCATCAGCTGTCTTTACGGTGCTGATTTTGTTAGAAGATTGTCTTACAAATGGCAGACAGAGGTAGGCGATGGAAGGTGTAGCGAAACTGGACCGGATCGACATCAGCATTCTGGTAGAGCTTCAAAAAGACGGTCGCATGACCAACGTCAGCCTGGCCGATGCCGTTGGCTTGTCCGCCAGCCCATGCCTGCAACGGGTCAAACGGCTGGAGTCGTTGGGGTACATCTCCAGCTACAAGGCCCATTTGAACCTGGCCAAGATTACCGACTCGGTGACGGTCTTCACCGAAATCACCTTGAGCGACCATAAGCGCGAGGACTTCGCCAAATTCGAGTCCAACATCCGCCTGGTGGATGAAGTGCTCGAATGTCACCTGATCAGCGGTGGCTACGATTACCTGGTGCGCTTCATGACCCGCAGCATCCAGGATTACCAGGATGTGATGGAAAGCCTGCTGGACAAGAACATCGGCATCTCCAAATACTTCAGCTACATCGTCATCAAGTCGCCTGTGCGCAAGGACGAGATTCCGTTGCGCAAACTGTTGCGGCACTGATTCAAAGGAAAAGGGGCCCCGTCATCCAGCGCTGTCCTCACTGGCGTGAATCAACGCACTCACCCGTCGGCCCAGGTCAGTCAAGCTGAAAGGTTTGGCCAGTACGTGGGTCGTGGTGTCGACCGAAACCAGATTTTTCCCCTCGGCAAATCCGGTGATGAACAACACTTTCAGCGAGGGATATCTGGCCTTCATTTCATTCGCCAGGCTGATGCCATTCATGGTTCCCGGCAGGCCGATATCTGTCAGCAATAAATCGATATGCTCGGTCTTATCGGCCTGCTTGAGGGCAGAGACGCTGTCCAGCGCATCGATGACGTGATAGCCGGTTTCAGTCAGGAATTCCGAGACCAACTGGCGAATCGCCGCTTCGTCATCCACCACCAGAATGGTTTCGTTGGCGCCGGGCTGCAAGGGTGCGGTGTCATCCAGATGCGCGCTTTTCACCCTGATGGGGGACTGGCTGACAACCGGAAAATACATTGTCACGGTCGTACCCACGCCGACGCTGCTCTGAATCTTCACCTGCCCTCCGGATTGCTGGGCAAACCCGTAGATCATCGACAGGCCCAGGCCGGATCCTTCGCCAATGCGCTTGGTGGTGAAGAACGGATCGAACACCCGAGACAGGATGTCGGCGCTGATCCCCGTGCCCGAGTCGGTGACCGAGATCGCCACATATGGGCCCGGCGGCATCATTTTTTCGCTGGAAGATGTCGCGTCGATAACGCAGCGTTGCACGTCAAGTTTCAAGGTTCCGCCACCGGGCATCGCATCCCGGGCGTTGATGGCCAGATTGAGCAGGGCGTTCTCCAGTCCATTGGGGTCGCATTTGATCGGATCATGCCCCCTGAAAGCGCATTCGACATGAATGCTCGGGCCCACGGAGCGTCGGATCATTTCTTCCAGGCCGGCCACCACTTTGCGCGGTTCGAGAACTTCCGGTTCTAGCGATTGCTGCCTGGAAAATGCCAGCAGGCGCTGGGTCAGTGCGGCTGCGCGTGTCGCTGAGGTCAGGGCGACGGAGTTGTAGCGAGACAGTTCGTCGTAGCGTTGACGGTCGATGTGCCGTTGCATCAGCTCAAGGCTGCCACTGATGCCAGCCAGCAGGTTGTTGAAGTCGTGGGCAATACCCCCCGTCAGTTGGCCTACCGCTTCCATCTTCTGACTTTGCCGCAGTTTCGACTCGGCCAGCGCACGCTCCTGTTGTTCGGCTTCAAGCTGCTGGGTACGGGTTGCAATCCGGTCTTCGAGCAGGTCGTTCCAGTCCCTGAGCGCCGCCTCCAGTTGCACCCGCTCGTTGATGTCTTCGACGGTGCCATACCAGCGCTCGCATCGTCCCTCGGGATCCAGGCTACAAAACGCGCGGATTCTGAACCATCGATATTCCCCCGTGGATTTTCGCAACTGGATCTGTGCGTCGAAGGGTTGCAAACTCGCCAGCGACTGATTCCACAACCGGGCAAATGATATGCGGTCATCGGGGTGCGTTGCGTTCAACCACTGGCGCCCCAGTGTCTGTTCCGGCGACCGTGCGGTGTATTCATACCAGCGTTGATCCAGCGATGTCACCGCGCCATGGCTGTCGGCCGTCCAGGGCCAGAGTGGATTAAGCTGCGCGGCGATTCGATAGTGTCTTTCGCTTTCCCGCAATTTTTCTTCAGTCAGGCGCATGGCCTGCATGGTTTTGGCGCGTTTCAACGCCGCACCCAGCAGGTTGCTGTAGACGCGCAGAAAGTCGATGTCGCTCTCGCTAAACTGCCGGGGGCTGCGGCTGTCGACTTCGAAGATGCCGAAGGGGCGCGTCTCGGTGGCGCCGTGTACCAGCACATTGACGAACGCTTGGACGCCGTTGCGCGTTTGGAAGTCGTGATAGTGAAAGCGTGTTTCTGTCGCAATGTCCGTGGAAATGACGGCGCCGCCGGAGTCCAGGGAATACCGTTCCGGGGTGCCTTCCAGTGCCTGAACCCGGACTTCGCCAACGACCCCCGGCAACCAGCCCACACCGTTGCGCACCAGGAAAGTGACACCGTCGTCTTCCAGCGACATGAACTTCGCCAGATGGGTTTCCAGTGCTTCACCGACCAGACGACACGCCTCGTCGAGGATGTGTTCAAAATCGTCTGAAACCAGGGCTAGCTCGCCGAACTCGGCAAGTACCTTGCGTTGACGTAATAAAGTGTCTTCGATTGTCATGTGGATCACCCTTGGTACGTCTTGAATATCCGAGGGTTGCAGGACGGCTAGGTTCACATGAATTGATAAGCGTGCCGACCACAAGCCGTTTGACGTGAGAGGCGTAGAACGCAAAAGCCCTTCCTGAGAAGGGCTCTGCAAAGTGGGCGCAGAATCTGGGCGCCCCTGGACAAAGGTGGGAGCGAGTCTGCTCGCGATGGCGCTAGGTCGCCTGGTCGGGGTCGTGAATGTTCCGACGCTATCGCGAGCAGGCTCGCTCCCACACAGGTCATGCAGTGCATGTCATTGTTTTATTCCTGAAGAAACGTCAGCAGATCCTGGTTCAGCCGGTCCTTGTGCGTATCGGTCAGGCCATGCGGCGCGCCGGGGTAGACGATCAGACGTGCACCCTTGATCAGCGCCGCCGAGGCCCGACCGGAAGCATCAATGGGAACAATCTGATCATCGTCTCCATGAACGACCAGCGTCGGCACATCGAACTTCTTCAGGTCGTCGCGAAAATCGGTGGCCGAGAAGGCCGCGATCGACTCATAGGTGTTCTTGCTGCCCGCCTGCATGCCCTGCACCCAGAACGACTGGATCAGCCCTTGGGATGGCTTGGCACCCTCGCGGTTGAAACCGAAGAATGGACCGGAGGCGATGTCCAGGTAAAGCTGTGAGCGGTTCTCCAGGGACGCCTTGCGCAGCCCGTCGAACACCTCGATGGGCAGACCGCCGGGGTTGGTTTGGGTCTTGAGCATCAGCGGTGGGACGGCGGAAACCAGCACGGCCTTCTTCACCCGGCTTGTACCATGGCGACCGATGTAGCGAGCCACTTCGCCGCCCCCCGTCGAGAACCCCACCAGGGTGACATCCTTCAAGTCCAACGCTTCAATCACCGCCGCCAGATCGTCGGCGTAGTGATCCATATCGTTGCCTTCCCACGGCTGGCTGGAGCGGCCATGACCGCGACGGTCGTGGGCAACGACGCGATAACCCTTCGAGGCGAGGAACATCATCTGCGCTTCCCAGCTGTCGGCGTTCAGCGGCCAGCCGTGACTGAAGGTGACTACCTGGCCATCCCGTGGACCCCAATCCTTGTAGTACAGCTGCACGCCATCCCGGGTGGTGATATAGCTGGCGGACTGGATCATGCTGCCGACGGCGGACATGCTCGCAGCGGTCTGGGCGGGGGAGGCAGCTTCTGCGCTGAGGGTTGCCAGTGCCAGCGTCGCGATGGCCATGGTGCGGTTGAGTGTGTTCATCGTCTCTCTCCATAGGGGTCGGTTTGACCTGTCGCGACCGCCGTCGATCGCGTTGGTGGGCAGATTAGAGAGAGAGGCTGCTACCGAGAACCGCTGCGCTATCGATAGCTGCTATACGCATAACCGATGGTTGCGGCGCGCTTGGATGGACCCCCTACGCTGGAGCACTCAAGCGGGCTCCAGTTCCGCGCTGAGATAGACCTGGCGGCGCAGCCATTGATGGCCGGCATCCTTGTTATTGCGCGGGTGCCAGGCCAGCACCAGGCGCAGCGCCGTCAGCTCGAGGGGTGGTTCGAACAGGTCCAACCGGTCGCGGTACTGGCAGAGGAAGCGCGAGGGCAGTGTGCACAGGGTATCGGTGGACGCAACGAGCAGCGGCGCCAGTGCATAATTCTGAATGGAGAAGGCGACGTTGCGAACCTGGTTGATCTCCACCAGTGCCTCGTCGACCACCCCGGCAAAACGCCCGCCTTCCGAGGACACGAGCACATGATCAAGGGCGCAAAACGTCTCGAGATCAAGTGGTCCCGTGCCGCGAGGATGGCCCTTGCGCTGGGCGGTCAGGAAGCCATCCTCCCAAAGAGGTCGCTGCATGAGGTCGTCGCGAAGAGCGCCTGGCACGGTGATCAGAAGATCGATCTGGCCTTGCTCAAGACGCTCGAACACGTCGCGTGGGGGATGGATGAACGCCAGCTTTGCATGCTTTGCCTCATGCTTCAGACGGGCGCAGAGATCCGGCGCCAGAACGGCCGCCGGCGTTTCGAACAAGGCGATGACGAAGGTGCGGGTCGTGGTGGCCGGATCGAAACGTTCCGGTTGACTGACCAGGCGTTTGAGTCCTTCGAGCACTTGCAGCAACTCTTGCTCCAGTGCCTGCGCCCGGGGCGTGGGGACCACGCCACGACCGTTCGCCGCCGGGACGAACAACGGATCCGCCAGGATATCCCGCAGACGCGCCAGCCGTGCCGACAGAGCCGGTTGGCTGATGCCCAACTGGGCAGCGGCACGCGTGACATTGCGCTCTTGCAGCAGCGCCTTGAGTGCCAGCAGCAACGCTCCGTCGAAATCTGTGTAGTTCATCTTCATCTCCCGATCAGCGCCATCAGACAGGCTGCTGTGCGGGCATGAAATCAAACAAGGTGCCGGTCTGTATAGCGTTGCGCAGGTGGGAGCGAGCCTGCTCGCGAAATCGGTGTATCAGTCAGCAAAGATGTTGAATGTGCCGCCGCCATCGCGAGCAGGCTCGCTCCCACTCTTGATCGGCGCCAGCCGCAGAATCTTCATTCACCGCAGATCCCCTGTGGGAGCGAGCCTGCTCGCGAAAGCGGTGTGTCAGTCAGCGCCGATGGGGAATGTGCCGCCGCCATCGCGAGCAGGCTCGCTCCCACCCTTGATCGCCGCCAGCCGCAGAATCTTCATTCACCGCAAATCCCCTGTGGGAGCGAGCCTGCTCGCGAAATCGGTGTATCAGTCAGCAAAGATGTTGAATGTGCCGCCGCCATCGCGAGCAAGCTCGCTCCCACCCTTGATCGCCGCCAGCCGCAGAATCTTCATTCACCGCAAATTCCCTGTGGGAGCGGGCTTGCTCGCGAAAGCGGAGTGTCAGTCAGCGCCGATGGGGAATGTGCCACCGCCTTCGCGAGCAAGCTCGCTCCCACCCTTGATCACCGACAGCCGCAGAATCTTCATTCACCGCAAATCCCCTGTGGGAGCGGGCTTGCTCGCGAAAGCGGAGTGTCCGTCAGCGCCGATGGGGAATGGGCCGCCGCCATCGCGAGCAGGCTCGCTCCCACCCTTGATCGCCGCCAGCCGCAGAATCTTCATTCACCGCAGATCCCCTGTGGGAGCGAGCCTGCTCGCGAAAGCGGAGTGTCAGTCAGCAAAGATGTTGAATGTGCCGCCGACATCGCGAGCAGGCTCGCTCCCACCCTTGATCACCGCCAGCCGCAGAGTCTTCATTCGTCGCAAATCCCCTGTGGGAGCGAGCCTGCTCGCGAAAGCGGTGTGTCAGTCAGAGCCGATGGGGAATGTGCCGCCGCCATCGCGAGCAGGCTCGCTCCCACCCTTGATCACCGCCAGCCGCAGAATCTTCATTCACCGCAAATCCCCTGTGGGAGCGGGCTTGCTCGCGAAAGCGGTGTGTCAGTCAGCAAAGATGTGGGATGTGCCTACGCCATCGCGAGCAGGCTCGCTCCCACCCTTGATCACCGCCAGCCGCAGAATCTTCATTCACCGCAGATCCCCTGTGGGAGCGGGCTTGCTCGCGAAATCGGTGTATCAGTCAGCAAAGATGTTGAATGTGCCGCCGCCATCGCGAGCAAGCTCGCTCCCACCCTTGATCACCGCCAGCCGCAGAATCTTCATTCACCGCAAATCCCCTGTGGGAGCGAGCCTGCTCGCGAAAGCGGTGTGTCAGTCAGAGCCGATGGGGAATGTGCCGCCGCCATCGCGAGCAAGCTCGCTCCCACCCTTGATCGCCGCCAGCCGCAGAATCTTCATTCACCGCAAATCCCCTGTGGGAGCGAGCCTGCTCGCGAAAGCGGAGTGTCAGTCAGCGCCGATGGGGAATGTGCCGCCGCCATCGCGAGCAGGCTCGCTCCCACAAGATCAAGCGTTTTAGTCGCGATTGCGATACTGGGCCGGCACCCACTCATACTTTCCGGCCTCGCGTCGAATATGGCCGATACCGGGGAAGGGCAAATGCGCGACCGCAGACAGGCGCATTTCATCGGCTGAGGTTTCGAACTGACGCAGCCGCTGGGCTCGTGCGTTGTCCTGATTGACGTCAAAACTGATGGTCACCTCGGGCCGGGCGAACTGGATCAGACCGACGTGCAGGATATCCCCCCAGAAATCGAGGCTTTGACCCTGACTCTCGACCCTGTAGAAGCTATGGCCCGGCGTGTGGCCCGGTGTCGGGATGGCGGTGATGCCGGGGAGGAGGGTGGTCTTTGCGGTGAACGTCTTGACCTTGCCCGCCTCAAGGTAGGGGCCAATCGTCTTGCGCGCTTCTTCCAGGTGCTTGGGTTCGAGTCCGCTGCTCAGGTTGGCCGGATCCAGGAAGAAATCCACATCGGCCTGACCCACGTGAATGGTCGCGTTGGGGAATAGCATCTGCCCATCCCGCGTCAGCCCGCCGGAATGATCGGTGTGAATGTGGGTGATCAGAATGTCGCTGATCTGCTCCGGCCGATAGCCAGCGGCGGCCAGGCTCTGGGGCAGTTTGCCGGCTACATTGCCGAACAGTTCGCCGGCGCCTGTATCCACCAGTACCAGATGAGAACCGGTGTCGATTACGTAGGCGTTGATCGAGGTTTCCACCGGGTTACGGACGAAGCCTTTCTGCAACAGCGCGTCTATTTGCCCGGTGCTGATGCCCCGCAGCAGCGGGTGAAGATTAAGCGGTAGCGTACCGTCGCTCAGTGCGGTGACCTGTACCTCACCCACTTGGAATCGATAGACGCCCGGCAGCTGGGATTTGTGTGATCGCGAGGCTTCTATTGGCGTTGCGGTGGAAGTCAGGGGGTAGATCGCAGCCGTGAGAAAAAGGGCAGCTAGCAATGTTGTGCGATGGAGAATGGATTGGGTGTGCATGGCAGGAATCCTGGGCAGCGCGAACCTCATTGATCGCTGGAGCAAAGATAAGGCGACGGCGGTGCGGGGGGAACGCCTGCCTCGGTTATACGACGCATCGTTGTGGCTAATGGCTGGGGGCAGTGACGCGCTTGGGTGAGCCCGTGGCGAGGGGATTTATCTCCGCTGAAGGGGGCGCACCAACTGTTTGGTGCGTGTTTAAGGCTATGCTTATCAGGTCCCCCATAAACACCAGGCTGCCCATCAGGAGAACCCGTGAAACAATCGACACCTGTCGCAGCGCTGCTCTGTCTGCTGCTCGGTACTGGCGTTGCCAGGGCCGAGCCGTATCAGGTGGTCACCGAAGAATGGGCCCCGTACAACTATCAGGAGAACAACCAGCTCACCGGCATGACCACTGAAATCGTGCGAGCCATCATGGCACTGACCGGGGATGACTTCGAGGTGCTGCTGCAGCCCAGCATGCGCGCCACCCAGGTACTGAGGACCCGAAGCAAGACCATCATGTTCTCGCTGTTTCGCACGGCGGAGCGCGAGCCGTTGTACAAGTGGGTCGGGCCGATCGTGGAAGAGTCCATTCATGCCTATCAGTTGGCCAGTACGCCGCCGGTGAATTCCCTGGAACAACTGCTGCACGCCCCGCAGATCACCACGCGACATGCCGGCCTGGTGCCGCAGATGCTGCAGTCGCTGGGCTTCAACAACCTGGACAAAAGTGCAACCGAGAGCAAGCTGCTCTACCGCATGCTGCTCGCCGGGCGGACCAAGATCATCGTAGGTGACACCGATGCCGGGGTGGCTTACTACAGCCGCCAGTTGAATATCGCACCGGGCACACTGCGCAAAATCCCCATCGAACTCTATCGGTCATCGCTGTACATCGCCTTCAGCCTTGACTCTGACGATGAGGTGGTGGCCGCGTGGGCCAAGGCTTTGGAGCAGTTGCGGCGCTCAGGGGAGGTGGAGCGGATTCAGCGGCGGTATGAGCGGCCCGTCGGGCAATAAGGGCGATGGCGATGTCGCCTGGCCGTTGGGCCGACAAGTTGTGGTGCAGTTGTTGGTGACCACCGATCAGAGGCTCGCGGCCCTCCACCTGCGAGAGAAAGAACCGCTCCCCGATCAGCTCTCCCACCACTGCCAGCACCAGTGGTAGGCGACATACCGCCTGAACCTTCGCATCGTCGTCCAGCATCGAGTAACGCCAGTCCAAGCCACGCGGCACTGGCCACTGGTCCGACGGTTTCACCCCGGCATCGAACACGGCACGCAGGCCATCCAGCCACTCGGCCGGGATCGCTTGGCGGACAGGGCATAGCCGTCCTGATGCAATTGTTTGCGGTCGATCATGGCGTTCTCGGTTTCCTTGTGAGGCATGAAACGTCTGCTCCCGTGCACCCTCGTTGTGCCGGGCGAACAACCTTTCCTCCACCCAAACCCCTCAAAGCAACCTTTAAATGCCAGAATCTCTTTACCAGATGGTTTTGGAGATCACCATGCTTCACGCATTTGAACAACGGCTCGACCCTTTTCCGCCCGACGAGGCACCTCCGCCACCTGAAGGTCTGGCGCGGTTCCTGTGGGCCTGCACGCGGGGCGCACGCGGTTACATTCTCGCGCTCGCGCTGCTCAGTGCCGCTGTGTCGATTTACGAAGCCTGGCTGTTTTCTTTTCTCGGGCAGGTCGTGGACATGCTGTCGATCTGGCAGGCAGGCGGCGATGCGGCCCGACAGGAAAGTCGCGTGCTGTGGGGCATCGGTGTGGTGCTGGTGACGAGCATTGGGCTGGTAGCGATGCGCACGATGGTGCAGCACCAGATATTGGCGATCAATCTGCCGTTGCGGTTGCGCTGGGATTTTCACCGGCTGATGCTGCGGCAAAGCCTTTCGTTCTTCTCCGATGAGTTCTCCGGCCGGGTCACCACCAAGGTGATGCAGACGGCGCTGTCGGTGCGCGAGGTGTTATTCACCATTATCGAGATCGCTCCGGGGATCGGGGTGTACTTCATCGCGATCATCGCGCTGGCCGGCGGCTTTGACTTGAAGCTGATGCTGCCGTTCATTGTCTGGGTGGCGTTGTTCGGTCTTGCCATGCGCTACTTCGTGCCCCGCCTTGAGAAAGTAGGGCAGGAGCAGGCCCATGCGCGGTCATCAATGACCGGGCGTATCTCAGACGCCTACACCAACATCACCACGGTAAAGCTGTTCTCCCATTCCAAACGTGAAGCCCACTTCGCGCGCGCTGCCATGGAGGATTTCAAGCAGACCGGCTTTCGCCAGATGCGCCTGGTCAGCCAGTTCGAGATCGTCAATCAGGCATTGGTGGTCGGGTTGATCATGGGGGCAGGCGGTTATGCCCTATGGCTATGGCACCAAGGTCAAGTGGGCGCGGGTGCGGTGGCGGCGATTATTGCCATGGCGTTGCGCATCAATGGCATGTCGCACTGGATCATGTGGCAAATGACCTCGCTGTTCGAGAGCATCGGCACCGTGCAGGATGGCATGGCGACCCTGGCCTGCGGCCCCAAGGTGCAGGATGCCCCGGACGCCAGGGAGCTGGTCACCACGGGCGGCGCGGTGACTTTCGACAATGTGAGCTTCAATTACAACGGCGAACGCCAGGTGCTCGATGGCCTGAGCCTGAGCATTCGCCCGGGCGAAAAGATCGGGCTGGTGGGCCGCTCCGGTGCCGGTAAATCCACGCTGATCAACCTGCTGCTGCGCTTTTACGACGTGGACAAGGGTGAGATTCGCATCGACGGGCAGAACATCGCGCACGTCACCCAGGACAGTCTGCGCAGTGCCATCGGCATGGTGACTCAGGATACTTCGCTGCTGCATCGCTCCATTCGCGACAACATCGCCTATGGACGCCCCGATGCCACCGACGAGCAAATCCGCAGCGCCGCGGCCAGTGCCCAAGCCGATGGGTTCATCAGCCAACTGAGCGACAAGCAAGGTCACAGCGGCTACGACACCCTGGTGGGCGAGCGGGGTATCAAGCTTTCGGGCGGCCAGCGTCAACGCGTCGCCATTGCCCGGGTAATGCTCAAAAATGCCCCGATCCTGCTGCTTGACGAAGCCACCAGCGCCCTGGATTCAGAGGTCGAAGTCGCCATCCAGGAAAGCCTCGATGAAATGATGCAGGGCAAGACCGTGATCGCCATTGCCCATCGATTGTCCACGATTGCGGCGATGGACAGGCTGATCGTCATGGATGATGGACGCATCATCGAACAAGGCACCCACACCGAATTGCTCGGGAAAAACGGCACCTATGCGCGGTTGTGGCATCACCAGAGTGGCGGATTTCTGGGGGAGGATCAGGGCGTGGCTGAGGCGGTGGAGTAGGCATGGGGGTGTAAATGCAGCCAGGTCTGGTACCCCAGTGCAACTCCGACCTGGCCGACCGCCTGCTTTTTGAACCGTTTCCCGGTTACTGCTCAAGCATCAAACCACGCCAAAAGATGATCGGCTTTTCTACCCGTGCGGGTTCCGGTGGCAACTGCTCGTCTATGGGCTTGTCGTGCGCTGGCGGCTCCTCTGGTTCAGGCGCCGCAGTCGGGTACTTGGCGGTATGCACATCATCTACTGACATCTTTTGTCGTGCGCTTATTTGATTGTTATGGTGACTTTGCCTTTTGATCTGCCCTGCTCGACGTAGCGCAACGCCTCTGCGGTCGATGCAAAAGGGAAGGAGCGATCGATGACCGGTTTGATGACCCCAGCCTCGATAAGCGAGGTGATTTTCTGCAGTTGTATCCCGTTGGCTCGCATGAACAAAAACGCATAGCTCACCCCATGTCTGCGGGCTTTTCTGCGAATACCGCTGCTCAGCAGGCGCATGACTTGCCCCAGCACCCAGGACAGGCCTTGCTCTTGAGCAAATTGCGCGGTCGGCGGCCCTGAAAGGGAAATGAGCTGTCCGCCAGGTTTGAGCACCTTGATCGATTTCTCCAGTACATCGGCGCCGAGGCTGTTCAACACCACGTCGAAATCGCGCAACTCCTTTGCAAAATCCTGCTGTTTGTAATCGATGACCACATCCGCCCCGAGTGCTTTCACCCATTGAACATTCGCCGTACTGGTGGTGGTCGCAACGAAGGCGCCAAGGTGTTTGGCGAGCTGGATAGCAAACGTGCCGACGCCACCGGATCCAGCATGAATCAACACCTTCTGGCCTTTTTTCAGCTGGGCGGTCTCAACCAGCACCTGCCAGGCCGTCAAAGCCGCCAAGGGGATGGCAGCCGCTTCGGCCATGTCGAGATTCGAGGGTTTCAGCGCGAGCGCGTTTTCGTCCACGGCGATCAGTTCAGCAAACGTCCCGATCCGGGCCTCTGGAGGACGTGCATAGACTTCGTCTCCTGGCTTGAATCGCTTCACCGCCGAACCCGTGCTAACAACCACTCCGGCCAGGTCATTGCCCAATACCAATGGAAACGTATAGGGCAGGATCAGTTTGAATTCCCCCGTTCTGATCTTCGAGTCCAACGGGTTCACGCTGGTTGCATGCACCTGAACCAGAACGTCATGCACACCGACCACAGGGTCGGGCACTTCGCCAATCATTCCGTTCTGCTTGCCGTAGCGGTCGATAAAAAATGCCTTCATGTTGCAGCTGCTCTTGTCGGGGGAATGAGAGTGGGGCGAGGCCGACCTGTCGGCATGGGTCAGTCTTGAGTCAAATAGCGCTGCGCCACGGCGGACTGCCTGATCTGCGACAAAAGACCCTGACGCGCGGTTTGCAGGGCATCCCAGCGCTCGCCTTCATGCAGCGGAGGAATGGTCACCGGCTCGCGACGGTCGAAGCCCACCAGGGCGGCATCGACCAGATCACCCACTTCCATGATTTCGCTCAAAGTGTTGATGTCGATACCGGCGCGATCCCAAATCTCCGTGCGGGTGGCTGCGGGCAGTACGGCTTGCACATAGACACCCTGAGGCGACAGTTCCAGGCTCAAGCCTTGGGACAGGAACAGCACGAACGCCTTGGTCGCACCGTAGACCGTCATGCCGAACTCAGGCGCCAGACCCACCACCGAGCCGATGTTGATGATCGCGCCTTCACCTGCTTTGGCCAAGCGCGGCGCGATGGCGCTGGCGAGCCGCACCAGTGCGGTGGTGTTGAGGGCTACCAGTTGTGCAACGCTGTCGGTGCTTTGCTCGATGAAGGTGCCGGACTGTGCGGCGCCGGCATTGTTGACGAGGATGCCGATGCGCGCATCATCCCGCAGGCGCGCTTCGACGCTGTGCAGGTCAGTGAGTTGAGTCAGGTCGGCCTGAAGCACTTCAACGGCGACGTTGTGCTCGCCACGCAACTTCGCGGCGAGCGTTTCCAGGCGAGAGTGATCGCGGGCGACCAACACCAGATCATGTCCGCGTTGGGCGAAACGCTCAGCGTAAACCGCGCCAATGCCGGTGGACGCGCCAGTGATGAGAACGGTAGGGCGAGTAGTCATGATGTCAGCTCTTTGTGAGAAACATGGATTGGGATTGATGCATGAGAAAAAGTCAGGCTCGATCAGCCAGTGCCTGGGCCAAGGTATAGGCGGTAAACAGATTCAGGTCGCTCATGGGAGGTTGTTCCGTGTCCGTTGGTAACTGGTCTGATCGCTGGAAATTATGATGATGATCGAAATCTAAACTGTCAACGGTTTTGATTATGATCAACATCAATGTATGATCAGTCGATGAATTTCCAGCGGTAACGAGGTATCGAAACATGCGCGTGACCAAAGCCCAGGCCCAGGCAAATCGGGAGCACATCGTCGAAACAGCCTCAGTCGTATTTCGCGAGCGCGGTTTTGACGGGGTCGGCGTGGCCGACCTGATGGCCGCCGCCGGCTTCACCCATGGCGGTTTCTACAAACATTTCGGTTCGAAGGCTGACCTGATGGCCGAAGCCTCGGCGAAGAGTCTTGAGCAGTCACTGATCGGCGTCGACGCATTGAGCGTGAAGGACTTCATTGATGTGTATGTGTCGCGGGACCATCGCGACGGGCGCGCCACGGGTTGCACCATGGCAGCGTTGTGCGGTGACGCGGCACGTCAGTCGGACGATTTGAAGGCGGCATTCGCTGAAGGCATCGAGCGCATGTTGCAAACTCTCGGCGAAAAATACCCGACCGGGCCGGATGCGGTGCCGGGTGAGGCGAGGGGGAAAATGATCGACCTGCTGGCGCACGCGGTCGGCGCGATCATGCTATCGCGCGCCTGTCCTGACGACTCGGCGCTGGCCGATGAAATTCTGGCGGTGTGTCATGCGCAAATGATTGCATCTTTACCTAGGCGAGCGTAGACCGAAGACAAAATCCAAAGGCTCGAACCGCTCACTCGTGGCCATACGAACATTACGCAGGCCCACGGTTTCCAAGTGTGAAGCGTACAACTGCTCCGAAAAATAACTGATCAAAATCGAACGACGGTGCGAGCCCACCGAGTTCAGGCTGCCCGCATGCACCAAGTCCACATCGAACACCAGGATGTCACCGGCGCAACCTGAAAGCTGTACGGAGCGTGATTCGTTGGTGAAGTCGAATGGCTGCTCGCTTGGCTCGGGGCGATGGCTGCCGGGGACGATGCGTGTCGCACCGTTCTCAGGGCCATAGTCGTCAAAAAAAGCCAGGGCCATGGCAATGTCGCCTGGCCGTTGGGCCGACAAGTCGCGGTGCAGCGGTTGATGGCCGCCACCGGCAAGAGGCTCGCGCCCCTCCACCTGCGACAGAAAGAACCGCTCCTCGATCAACTCCCCCGCGACCGCCAGCACCTGGGGCAGACGACACACAGCCTGAACCTTCGCATCATCGTCCAACAGCGAATGACGCCAGTCCATGCCACGCGGCACGGGCCATTGGTCCGACGGCCTCACACCAGCATCGAACGCGGCACGCAGGTCTTCCAGCCATTCGGTTGGGATCGCTTGGCGGAGCAGAGCGTAACCATCTCGATGGAGTTGATCGCGGTCAGTCATGGTTTTCTCGACTTCCTTGTGCGCACGTTTACAAGGCTAGTATTCAAAGCAAAGTTGGACCACCCGACACTGCAAAATCGAAAGTGACCAGAGACAAACCCGGAAGGTTTGCAGTTATCATCTGATCACCATCCAAGAAAAGGACTTCACCGATGAAGCGTCTGTTCGTCTGCACCCTCCTTGCACTGGCCGTCGTCGGCTACGCCAAAGCCAACCAGAGCACCTTCGAAGAAACCAACCAGTGCTCGGAAGATATCGATTGCCAAGGGGATTTCATTTGCAAAAACGGCCTATGCGATCTTCCTGAACCCCAGCAAAGCCTCGTTGCAAAACCCACCGCCACGACTCAAATCGCGCCCCCAGCGCCCCCCGGCGTTGCCTATGAAACCTTGCCCGTCAGTGCCGAGCGTGCCGGGCCTTTCACGACCCAGACCCAAGGGACGGGGACCGCGCTGAATTATCAAACGCGCGCTGGGGTGGTGAATGTCATGGAGGCAATTGTCGAGGAGGCTGAGTACACCGGGTATGTGGCGATTGAAAAGGCTTATACGTTTGGGCCGAGCCGGTATGTGGTGGTTGTTTCCACGGGGGAGGGTGGGAATGCTTGCCCGGCGTCTACTTATGTTTTTAGTTTTGATGCCAAGGTCGAGCGTGTTGATGGGAAGCGGGAGGTGGCTGGGTGTTCTGAGTTGGTTGAGGTTGTGGTGGAGGGGAATAGGTTGACGGTTAAGAAGGAGGGGGATGGGACTGTTGTTTTTAATGGGGTTGTGGAGTAGATCGGGGGATGGGGTGGGCTTTCGTCTGTTTTCGGCCGAGGCTGTGTAAAAACGTTTTCGAGTGCGACAGGTACTCAAAACCGGACTGGAAATCGCGCATGTGCACGAAATCCACATCTGCTGACGTGGAGGGAAGGCCGGATGTCATTACACTAGCGGCTCGTGATACTTTCCAGCTAGGCCAAGGCCTCCTTTTCTATCCGAGTCTCTACACCTCATGTCGAGCATCGCCGTTACCGATCTGACCTCCACCATGGACGTCGACAGCGTCTCGCGGCCGGTTGTGGCTCTGAGTGCCACATTGGTCGCCAAGGACTGGGAAAATGCCACGCATCAGCACCGCAAGGCGCAGTTGATCTACTCGGTTCGCGGCATCCTCAACTGCGAAATCGAAGAAGGCGTCTGGATCGTGCCGCCGCAGTGCGCCTTGTGGATCCCCGGCGACTTGCCCCACTCGGCCTGGGGTTCCGGTGAAGTGGAGTGCTACTGCCTGTTCGTCGAGCAGGATGCCGCGCCGGATCTGCCGACCACCTGCTGCACAATTTCGGTATCGCCGCTGCTGCGCGAGTTGCTGCTCAAGGCGACCGCCGTTCCCGAGCTGTACGCCCCAGGCGGACGGGAGGAACGGTTGCTGGCGGTGTTGCTCGACGAGCTGGTGGCGGCGCCGGTGGAGGACCTGCACCTGCCCATGCCGCGTGACCCACGCTTGCGTCGCCTCGCGGAAATGATCCTGGCGACGCCGGCTGACAAGACGTCGAAGACCGCCTGGGCGACGCGCATAGGTATGAGCGAGCGCAGCATGAGCCGCCTGCTGCTGCAGGAAATTGGCATGAGCTTCGGGCGCTGGCGTCGGCAGCTGCACGTGATCCTGGCGCTGCAAAGGCTGACCAAGGGTGACAGCGTGCAAACGGTGGCGCTGGAACTGGGCTACGAAAACGCCAGCGGCTTCGTCACGATGTTTCGCAAGGCGGTGGGCAAGCCGCCGGCTCGCTACCTTTCGGATCGCACCGGCAGCGCGGTGACGGCAGCTGCGCCCGGAATCATGCTCCCCGATCCGATCGCCCTCTGATCCAATCCGCCTGTCCTGACGCAAGCCTGCGCTGCTTTATTAAAAAGCCGCGGACTTCAGCACCCCCCACACACCCTGCAACGTCGCTCGCCCATGAAGACGACCGCGCATAACGGCGACATCGCCGCATGTCACGCCGGCCGTTTGCCCCTCGTCAGTCTGCCTGGCAAGTCGACCATATTCCGTAATCAACCATGACTATTACTCAAAACGGCCAGCGGGAGGGTGTGATCATTATTGGCCGAATCGAATAACAATCTGGCCTGATTTCACCATCATGGCGCATTGCCTTTGTTGTTAAATGCGCCATCTAAATGCAAATGAGTATTGCTTAAATGAAAACTTCATCCATTACAGGGAAGTTTCGCTCGTCTCTTGCTCTGTGCGCCGATTCAGTCGTCTGCCCGCCGCTCGCCGGGCACCTCAAAAACGCGCCCTGCAGCGCGCTGGGCTCGGCGATTGCGGCAGCGCTTGTGCTCAGTGCGCCGGGCGCATTTGCCGCCGAGACGGCGCAGCCGCAAAATAAGGCAGCAGACTCAGCCCAGAAGGAAGTGGCCCTGCCGGCAATCCGCGTGACAGGCCAAATGGACAACGCGACCACCGAGGGAACCGGCTCCTACACCACCGGCGAGACGGCAGCGGCGACGCGCCTGCCGATGACGCTGAAGGAAACGCCCCAGGCGGTGACCGTGATCACGCGCCAGCGCATGGACGACCAGCAACTCAACACGGTGCAGAGCGTGCTGGAGAACACCAACGGTGTCACCGCGCGCCAGGCCGACAGCGAGCGCACCAGCTTCTATTCGCGGGGGTTGCTGATTAACAACGTGCAGTACGACGGCATCCCCACCGTGATCGGCAACGCCGTCAACGGCAGCGGCATCAGCGCCCTGGACACCGCCTTCTATGACCGTGTCGAGGTGGTGCGTGGCGGCTCGGCCCTGCTGACCGGCACCGGAAACCCTTCAGCCTCCATCAACCTGGTGCGCAAACGGCCGACACCTGAATTCGCCGCATCCGCCTCCCTCGGCGCCGGGAGCTGGGATACCCACCGCGGCATGGGCGACGTCTCCACACCGCTGACCGAGGACGGCCGCATCCGCGCGCGCCTGGTAGGCACCTATCAGGACGGCAACTCCTACCTGGACGGCTACAAGCCCGAGCGCAAGGCGTTCTACGGCATCGTCGAGGCCGACCTGACCGCCGATACCACGGTGAGCCTGGGCTATGACTACCAGGACATTACGCCGAAGGGCGCCACCTGGGGCGGCTTGCCGCTGTGGTACAGCGACGGTTCGCAGATCGATTATTCCCGCTCCAAGAGCTATGGGCAGGACTGGAGCCATTTCGACAACACCCTCAAGACCGCCTTTGCCGAAGTCGAGCACCGCTTCGACAACGGCTGGACGCTCAAGGGCGTGTTCAACCAGTACCGCACCGAAAGCGAATCCGAACTGGTCTCCCTGGGTGGCCGGCCTGACCCCGTCACGGGGCTGGGCGCCTTCCCGTTCGCAGTGGCGTCCGAGGGGCGCAGTCGCCAGAACACCTTTGACGTGATGGCCAGCGGCCCCTTCGAAATGCTCGGTCGCCAGCACGACCTGGTGGTCGGCGCGACAAGTTCACGCCGCAAGGCCAGTCAGGACGATGTAGCGCCGTTCTTCGCAGGCTTTACGCCGATCAACATCCATAGCCTGAGCCCAGGCACGCCACGGCCCAACTTTGATGCCATACCGCATATCCCGACCCGCACCGAGGTCAAGCAGAGCGGCATCTATAGTGCGGCCCGCTTCTCCCTGGCCGATCCGCTGAAGCTCATCGTCGGCGGGCGCCTGAACTATTACGAGGTCGACGACGACGCCAACGGCAGCACGCTGCACTACAAGAAAAACAACGAATTCACCCCGTACGTCGGACTGGTCTACGACATCGACAGTACCTACTCGGCTTACGTCAGCTACACGGGCATCTTCAACCCGCAAACCGACTTCCGCGACACGACCGGCAACGTGCTCACGCCGTCCAAGGGCAAGACCAAGGAAGTCGGCCTCAAGGCCGCCTATCTGGACGGGCGCCTGAATGCTGCCGTGGCGGTGTTCGAGACCAAGCTGGACAACGCCGCGCAACTGGTCCCCGGCGCGTTCACCCCAGGCGGAGCCAACGCCTATACCGGCGCCGACGGCACCAAGTCTCGCGGCATCGAGTTCGACCTGCAGGGCGAGCTGGCCACTGGCTGGAACATCTACGCCGGTATCGCCCACTTCACCGCCGAGGATGGCGACGGCGAGCGCCTGAACTCCCAGCTACCGCGCACCACGGCCCAGTTCTTCACCACCTACCGGCTGCCTGGCGCGTGGAACAAGCTGACCCTGGGCACAGGCGTGAAGTGGCAGAGCCGCTTTTACCAGGCGCCGGGCGTTGGCACCAGCACGCTGGGCGGCGAACAGAGCGCCTATGCCCTGACCTCGGTGATGGGGCGTTACGCCCTGAGCGAGAACATCGACCTGGGCCTCAACGTCAACAACCTATTCGACAAGAAGTACGCCTTGCAGAAGGGTGACTTCGACACCGTGACCTATGGCGCCCCGCGCAACCTGATGGCCACGCTGGACTACCGCTACTGATTGCCCGCAGTACGCGGATCGCTGCCGGCGACTCGCGCCCCTACCGCCTTGAACATCGAGAACGTGCTCATGCCTACCCAAAACCCGGTTCACGTATTGGCGATACACAATGCGAACAAGGTCACCTTGTTCTGGTTGACGACTACTGCTGGCGCAGTGCTCTTCGTGACCTTCCAGTTGTTCTTCTACGTAAACGACTTTGTGAGAGCACAGGGCACCGCCCCGGCGATTACCTTCGAGCCCGGCATGCTTTGGGTGTTTCCTACCTTCTATGGCTCCTGGATCGTCACGGTGCTCCTCGCCCTGATCGAAACCCGCAAGGCCCAGTGGGCTGTCCTGATCCTCGGCAGCCTGCTGGTCGTGCTCAATACCCTGGGCGGAGTCACCGACGGGCTGCGCGACGGCTGGTACGTCGCCTTCTCGGCGGTATTCTTCATCACCCTGCCCGGAGTGTTCGCCATCGCCGCCAGCTGGCGTCACCTCAACCGCAAAGGAACCCGCCATGCCGATGAATAGCGCTGAATTCCCGCTGGTGTGGATGAGTTTCGCCCACGAGCCCGGGCACGATACCCAGAAGGACTTCGACGAGTTCGCAGCCAACCTGCAGCGCGGCGAACCCTTCGTGCTGCTCAGCGAAACGCCACCCGGCGATGACCATGAGCACTCACCAGAAGAAAAGAAACGCACCACGCTGTGGATGAAGAAGCACAAGGCGCAACTGCGCAGCCTGGTTCTGGCCCTGATCATGGTCGAACCCAGCGCGGCAAAGCGCCTGGGATTCAAGGCATTCGCCGGCCTGTTCGCCAAGGTCTGGGGCTACCCGCTGCTGTTCGCCGCCTCACGCGAGCAGGCCATCGAGATGGCCCACGAACTGCTGCGCAAGACTAACAGGGAGGCGCGCTGAGGGTTGGCTAGCTGAAACGACTCAGTTCGCTACAACTTCACCCTCGGAAACTTCGTCCAGTGATTTGCCGCGAGCTCGCTCTTGCGAAACGGCTTAGTAAGCCGCGGTACTTCTGGGTGATTATCAGGCATCAGTGCGGTGAGGGCGTGCGATGGGCAGCAAAGGCCATTCTCTGCCAATCATAGGTGGTCAAATCCGATGTAAATGGCAGGTAAGGTCGAATGCATGCAACGAGGGAAGTCCGTGCAGAACTCATCGGCCAGCTAAGCAGAAACGGGCGCTTTAAGCGCCCGAAACTCTGTCAATGTTCAACCTGCGCCTGAAGCCGTCGACCAATCACTTCCAGCAAATCACACCCATCACGCAACGGAATTACCAAAAGTTGCGCCAAGTCCGAAAGCACCACTGTGTCGCTGGCGATCTCGGATCGGAACGCGATGTTTTCCAGTACTTGAGTCACCACACGGATGCGGTAATCAGCGGTTGCGTGCAAGACGTCCAGCGGGGATAAATCCCCTCGCCACAGGGAGGGCGGTGCAGCTAGCCCTCGAACTCCGTTTGCAGCATCCCCAAAAACGCCTCCCTGGCAGGATGCCGACCGGTGTTTTCATGCCAATAAAAAAGGTTATCGATCCCCGCCAGCTCGGGAAATTCATACCCCGTCCAACCAGCCCCCTGGCGGTATTGCTCATAGATCCCACGGGGCACCAGCGAGACACCTGCACCTGCACTGACGCAGCCGACGATGGCGCCGTAGCTGGCGATGCTGATGATCGGCTGCGTTTGCTCATGGCGTAGCAGCCATTGCTCCAGCGCCAAGCGGTACGGACAGCCCGTGGGCCACATGAAGATCACTTTGCCTCGCAAATCTGCCGCGCTGCGCAGTGGGCCGTGAGACTCGGAGGCGATGAGCACCAGGTCTTCGCGGTACATCACGGCTCGCTTGAGTCCAGGTCGCTCCATGTCCACCGCTACGATTACGCCATCGAGCCGGTGATGCTGGACATCGTCCAGCAGCTGAGCCCAGGTGCCCGTGCTCAGTTCCAGGGATACTTGCGGGTACTGCGCGTGGTATTTGGCCAGCAGCTGGGGCAGACGCCCCGTGGCGCTGGACTCGATCGCGCCAATGCGCAACGGGCCGCTCGGCGCGCTGTCAGGGGCTATTGCGCGGCGGGCTTCTTCTGTCAGGTTCAGTATTTTTGTCGCGTACCCCACAAACACTTCACCCGCCGGGCTGACTCGCAGTCCGCGACCTTCGCGGAAGAACAACGGCGTGCCGAGCTCCCGCTCCAAGGATTTGAGGCGTGCGGTGATGTTGGACGGCACACAGTGCAGCACTTCAGCGGCACGGGCGATGCTGCCGGTGTCGCAGACCGTCTTGAGCATGCGCAGTTGGGACAGTTCCATAGCTCACCCAAAGTGAATGGTGGGTTGAGTTTAAGTCACTTGTGCTGATGTGAGGTGGTTTCGATACTTCGAGGCAAATCGGCAGACGCTCAATGGGGCAGGGACTTCTAAATGGAAACGCGTTGTGTGTCGTTCGACGGTTCCTCCAGCAAACCCGGTGCGAGAATTATCCTCGCGACGATGTTCGTGATTTTTTGCTGGGCCTATTCTCCGATTGGCATTCGCATCGGCTTGCAGGCTTACGATCCGGGTCACTTGGCGCTGATGCGGTTTCTCATCGCTTCGGTGTTCATGGCCCTGGTCGCGATGGTCAAGGGTATTTCCCGGCCGCGTCTCAGGGACCTGCCATTGCTGGCGGTGCTGGGTTTCTTCGCTGTGAGCTTGCACCACATTGCGCTCAATTACGGTCAGCGTGGCGTCAGTGCCGGGGCCGCCAGTGTGCTCGCCCAGTCCACGCCTTTGTTCAGCGCTTTACTCGCACATTTTTTCTTCAAGGACAGAGTCAGTGGTTGGCAGTGGGGGTGCGTAGTGTGCGGCTTGTTTGGCGCTGCCGTGGTCGTGGCGGGGGATCGTGGCTTGGGTGATATGAACGCCCATGGACTCTTGATCCTGCTGGCGGCGCTGTCCTGGAGTCTGTATTTCTCTCTCCAGAAACGTCATGCCCAGCGATACGATGGATTGACCATGGTTTGCTACACCGTCTGGTCGGGCACAGTCCTGCTATTTATTTTCGCGCAGGGACTGCTAATTGACGCACAACACGCTTCTGTTTCGGTGAATCTGGCGGTGCTGATATTGGGTATTTTTCCCAGCGCGCTGGCGTACCTCGCATGGGCTTACGTGCTGGCGCATAGCAATGTAAGCCGCGCCTCCATGGCGCTTTACCTGATACCGCCCACCGCGATGTTGATGGCTTCTGTGGTGCTGGCGGAGCGCCCGTCAGTGATGGTGGTGGTTGGGGCGGTTATCGTGTTGATGAGCGTGCTGGCGTTGAATCTTGAGCCGGTGAAGGGGGCAAATGCCAGCTGATTCTGTAGTGGTTGTAGGCAATGACGTCGGAGGGTTGCGAAAGGCAACTCCAGCTTGACGAACCGTTGCCATGGCGAAAACGAGAATCGTCGGCTGACTTCACAACGGTCGTGAGGCACGGCTCTACGCGTTCTGTCTGATCCGTATTTTCCTGTTACAGCTGCCGCTGTAATCAACCCAGTTTCCACCTCAGAATAGCCACGCGGTTTGCCTATCAAACCGCCCGTGTAGCGCAGTTTTCTGCTCCTGGAGTGCTCATGACGAAGATGGCGATTTTTTTGGGTGGCTTTTTGGCACTGACCCTTTTGATTGGCGTGCTGGCGACGATTTCGCCGGTGTAGACACAAGCCTGCAGACAAGGTGGCCCTGTAGCAAAGGCATGCTTGGGCGGAATACTGAAGCAAACCCGGTCGCTTTTTGTGGCGAGGGGATTTATCCCCGTTGTGGGAGCAAAGCTTGCTCGCGAAGCAGGCGCCTCGGTTGCTGAAAGATTGCATCGCCTGCATCGCGGGCAAGCCTTGCTCCCACAATGAGTTCTGTGTGGATCGGGGAGCAGTTCTCAGCGCCTACCGATGCAAAATCACCTGCGCAATCTCCTGCAACCCCATCACCCGCTGTGCGGCGTTGAGTTTGATCGCTTCCTTGGGCATGCCGAAGACCACGCAGCTGGCTTCGTCCTGGGCCACGGTGCTGCTGCCGGCGTCGAGCATTTCTTTCAGGCCGCGGGCGCCGTCATCGCCCATGCCGGTCATGATGATGCCGGTGGCGTTGCGGCCGGCGAATTTGGCCACTGAGCGAAACAGCACGTCCACCGATGGGCGGTGGCGGTTGACCAGGGGGCCATCCACCACTTGTACGTGATAGAACGCGCCGCTGCGTGTCACCATCATGTGTTTGCCGCCTGGGGCGATGAGGGCCAGGCCTGGGTGGATGCGGTCGTTGTTGCGGGCTTCGCGTACTTCGATCTGGCACAGGCTGTTGAGTCGGGCGGCAAACGAGGCGGTGAATTTTTCCGGCATGTGCTGGACGATGACGATCCCTGGGCACACCCGTGGCAAGGCGGTCAGCACCGCTTCCAGGGCCTGGGTGCCGCCGGTGGACGTGCCGAGGGCGACGATGCGTTCGGTGGTCTGGGCCATGGCATGGCCGTTGGCGGCCGGCAGCATGGCGTCGGCGGTGAGTTTGGTGGCTGGGGTCAGCGGCGCTGGGGCAGGGCGTTTGCCCAGGTTTTTGACGTTGACCTGGGCGGCGGCGCGGATGGCTGATATCAACTCCGGTGCCGACTCCAGCAGGAAATTCTTCAAGCCGCTGGTGGGCTTGGTGATGATTTCCACCGCGCCGGCGGCCATGGCTTGCAAGGTGGTTTCGGCGCCCCTGGGCGTCAGGGACGAGCAGATCACCACCGGCGTGGGACGCTCGCTCATGATTTTCTTCAAGAAGGTGATGCCGTCCATGCGCGGCATCTCCACATCCAGCACGATTACGTCGGGCCACTCCCGGGCCAGTTTGTCCATGGCGAAAATCGGATCGGACGCCGCACCCATCACATGAATGTCCGGCGTGTCGCTGAGGATCGCCAGCAGTACCTGGCGAACCACGGCAGAGTCATCCACCAGCAGTACATTTATCTTTTTTGACATGGTTAATGCCGGGTCCTTATCGGTTGATGCCTGACCCACACGTCGCCGCTGCACAGGTCAAAGATGATGCTTCGGTAGCCCGTGCTGCCCATGTCCTGGGCGATCAGGTCCAGGCGGTACAGCGCGGCCATTTCCAGCGCTGCGTTGACGTTCATCCGCGCCACGTCGCCGAACGGCACCTGGCGTTGCAGCTCCGGGAACATTTCGCCGCCGCCGAACAGCTTGAGCTGGTAATCCTCGGGTTCGGTGCGATGGGCCTTTGCCTGGCGGACGAACAGTTCGATGGCTTCGTCGGCGTACATGCCGTTCAGCGCCGTGGAGCAGCGCGCCCGGCTGGGCAACATGTAATGGCACATGCCGCCGATCTTGCGCTCCGGATGCCACAGGGTGACGGCCACGCAAGAGCCGAGAATGGTGCGCAGGCGAGTCGGGCTGGTGGCGAAACGAAACTCGCCGGGCGCCAGATACACCTCGGGCATTTGCTTGAGCGCGGCGCTCATGGCTTGCGATAAATCGAAGGTGCCACCAGTTTCAACGCATCGGATACGCCGTTGAGGCTTTCGGAGTGGCTCACGATGAAATACCCGCCGGACTTGAGCCGCGGGAGCAACCTGGCGACCACTTTGCTTTTGGTGGGTTGGTCGAAATAGATCATGACGTTGCGCAGGAAGATGACATCGAACTCGCCCAGCTCCGGCAAGGTGTCGTTGAGGTTGACCTGGCTGAAGTTGACCCGGCTGCGCAACGCCCGGTCGATGAGGAATGTGCCTTGCTGGCTGCCGGTGCCCTTCAGGCAATATTTCACCAGCAACGGTTGGGGCAGGGTACGGGCACGTTCCATGGGGTAATGCCCGGAACGGGCCTTGGCCAGTACCTGGCTGCTGATGTCTGAACCGATGATTTCCCAAGGTGTGGTGCCCAGTCCTTCGGCCAGGGTCATGGCCAGGCTGTAGGGCTCTTCACCCGAGGAACTGGCGGCGCTCCACAGGCGAAAGGTTTTACCCGGCGTTGCATGGGGCAGCACATGTTCGCGCAGGAAATCGAAGTGCTTGGGCTCGCGGAAAAAGTAGGTTTCGTTGGTGGTGAGCAGGTCCAGCGCCACCTGCAATTCCTCGGTGCGCTGGCCGCTCATGATCAGCTTGAAATACTCGCCATAACTGCCCAGTTCATAGTGCTTGAGGCGCTTGAACAACCGCCCGGCCACCAGGGCCTTCTTGGCCGGTGACAGGTTGATGCCCGCGGCTTGATACAGCCAGGCTTGAAACTGGCTGAACTCACGGTCATTGAGCGCCAATGAGTTCACAGTGCGTTCCTTGCAGGTGTCTGCGTTCATTGGTTTTCAGCTTCCAGCGCGGCAGGGCTGGCCTGGGCCAGCTGCGACATTTCATCGATGGACAGCACCCGGTCCACCTCCAGTACGATCACGAACTTGCCGTCGACCTTGGCCATGCCGCTGATGAAATCGGCGCGGATCTTCGCCCCGAAACTCGGTGGCGGTTCGATCTGCGAAGCCGGGATCTCCAGCACCGCCGACACCGTGTCCACCAGCAGGCCGATGTCCTGGGCGGGGCCGTCCTCGGTGTTGGCCTCGATGATCACCACGCACGAACGCCGGGTGATCGCCGAGTTCTGTCGGCCGAACCGGGCCGACAGGTCCACCACCGGCACGACCGCGCCGCGCAGGTTGATCACCCCGCGTACGAAGGCCGGCATCATCGGCACCACCGTCAGGTTGCCGTACTCGATGATTTCCTTGATGCACAGGATGCCGATGGCAAACATCTCCGTGCCGAGCATAAACGTCAGGTATTGCGCTTCTTCCTCAACCGCGATGGCGGCTTGACGTGTGGTCGCGATGGCGCCCATGCCTTTTCTCCTTTTAAGCGAAGCCCGTAGGGCCGGACCGTCAGAACCGGGTGAATTCGGATTCGTCTGGCGCGCTGGCCATGTTGTAGGCAAATGCCTTGGGCATCACCGCCGCGGGCGCACGGGCTGTCTTGCGACTGGACGGACCTGGCGTGTTGTCCACCTTCAGTGGCTGGCTGGCCGATTTGGCTGGTGCGTCCAAGGTGAAGAAGCTCATGGCCTGTTGCAGCTGTTCGGCCTGGCTGCTCATCTCTTCTGCGGTGGCAGCCAATTCTTCGCTGCTGGAAGCATTCTGCTGGGTCACCTGGTTGAGCTGGGTCATGGCTGTGTTGATCTGCGCCACGCCGGCGGCCTGTTCTTCGGAAGCGGCGCTGATTTCCTGCACCAGGTCCGAGGTCTTGTTGATGGACGGGACCATTTCGTTGAGCAGATGCCCGGCCTTCTCGGCCATGTCGACGCTGCTGGACGACAGCTCGCCGATCTCCTGGGCCGCCACCTGGCTGCGTTCAGCCAGTTTGCGCACCTCGGCGGCGACGACCGCGAAGCCTTTGCCGTGCTCACCGGCGCGGGCCGCTTCGATTGCAGCGTTGAGCGCCAGCAGGTTGGTCTGGTAGGCGATGTCGTCGATGATGCTGATGCGTTGGGCGATTTTCTTCATCGCCACCACGGTCTGCTGCACCGATTCACCGCCGTCGGTGGCTTCCTTGGCGGCTTTGCTGGCCATGCCGTCGGTGACCTTGGCGTTCTCGGTGTTCTGGTTGATGCTGGCGCTCATCTGTTCGATGGAGGCGCTGGTTTCTTCGACGCTGGCCGCCTGCTCGCTGGTGGCCTGGCTCATGGATTGCGCGGTGGCGCTGACTTCTTCGGAGGCGCTGGCCAGGTTGTCGGCGGCGTTGCGCACTTCACCGATGATATGGGACAGCTTGCCCACCATGTTTTGCATGGCGTTGAGCACCATGCCGGTTTCGTCCTTGGAGCCGCTTTCGATTTTCGCGTTCAGGTTGCCTTCGGCCAGTTGCTCGGCAACCAAGGCCGCCTGTTTCAGGGGGCGGGAAATGATCCGCGAAATGAACAGTGCCAGGCCCAGGCCCACCAGCAGGGCGGCAACCAGCACGGCGATGATCGACAGACGCGCATTCTCATACAGTTCCGTACCATGGGCGCTGGCCACGTCGGCCCCGGCGGCATTGAGCTCAACCAGTTTCTGCAGGTCGGCGGTCACCAGGTCGAAATGACGTTTGGATTCGCCCTTGAGCAACGTCTGGGCTTCGTTAAGCAGATTTTGTCGGGACAGTGCGAACAGGTCTTTGCTAACGGCCAGGTACGCGGCCCAGTCACTGCGGGCAGTGTCGAACAGCTGGCGATCTTCGGCACTGGACAGCAGTTTTTCATAGGTCGCCAGACGCGTTTCGAAACCCTGTTTGGCTTCGTCCGCTTCTTTTTCGATGGCCGTGCGCTCCTGCTCGGAGTCAGCGGAAATGTGGCGATTTTCCTTGAGGCGATAGTTCGCCGCGTAGAAGCGCATGCCCGAGGCGGCGCGCATCGAAGTCATCCAGTTTTCGCGGATCTCGATGGTTGTGCCGTTGACCTCGTTGAGTTGGATAATCGAGAACACCCCCATGACGGCGGTCAACGCGAGCACCACCAGAAACGAGGTGATCAGTTTGGTGGCGATTCTAAGATCGTAGAACCATTTCATTGGGAAGTACCTCTCCATGGAATTGCTAAAGCGTCAGCGAGCAGTGGCTTGTTGTGATTGAGTCGAGGTGTAGCGGTTGTCTATTTGGGCGATCTGCGTGAGCAGCGCCGGCACGTCGAGAATCAACGCCACAGCGCCGCTGCCCAGGATCGTCGAGCCGCTGATGCCGCGCAGCGCGCCGAACAACTTGCCCAGGGGTTTGATCACGGTCTGGAATTCACCGAGCAGGTCATCCACCACCAGCCCGGCCTTGAGTTCGGCGTAGCGCACCACCACCACGTTCTGTCGGCGCGAGGCCGGGCCTTCGTGGTTGAAGTGATCGCGCAGGTACACCAGCGGCAGCACTTCGCCGCGCAGGTCGAGGTAGCCTTGTTCGCGGCTGCAAACCCCGTCGTCCTCGCTCAGCTCGATGCATTCCTGAACCATGTCCAGGGGAATGACGTACGTGGACTGGCCGATGCCCACCAGAAAGCCATTGATGATCGCCAGCGTCAGCGGCAGGCGGATGCGCACCACGGTGCCCTGGCCCGGTTGGCTGTCCAGGTCGACAGTGCCGCGCAGCAGGGTAATGTTGCGCTTGACCACATCCATGCCGACGCCACGCCCGGAAAGGTTGGTGACGGCCTGGGCGGTGGAGAAACCCGGCTCGAAGATCAGGTTGTAGATTTCCTGGTCGGTGGGGCTGGCGCCAAGGGCAACCAGACCACGTTCCTGGGCTTTTTCCAGGATCCGGTCACGGTTCAGGCCGGCGCCGTCGTCGGCGATTTCCAGCACGATGCTGCCTGAGTCGTGATAGGCATTGAGGTGCAGATGACCTTTGGCCGGTTTACCGGCCGCCACCCGCGCCTCAGCGGTTTCGATGCCGTGGTCCATGGCGTTGCGCAACAGGTGCATGAGCGGGTCACCGATTTTTTCCACCACGGTTTTATCCAGCTCGGTCTCCGCACCGCTGATGATCAGGTCAATGTCCTTGCCCAGTTCCTGGCTGACATCGCGCACCACCCGGCGGAACCGGTTGAAGGTTTCACCGATGGGGATCATGCGCAGACGCAAGGCGCCGTCGAGAATCTCTTCCACCAGCCCGGACACCGTTGAAGTCGATTCCTGCAACGAGTCGTCGTTGCAGTGGCGGGCCAGCAGGCTGGCGCCGGCGCTGGCGATGACCAGCTCGCCCACCAGGTTGATCAACTCGTCGAGCTTGTCGGCGTTGACCCGCACATAGGCGCCGTCCTTGGCCTTGCCGTCGCTGGTCGTCGGTTGCTTGTCGGGCGAGACCTGAGCGGGCATGCGCGCAGCCGAACGCTGGTCCGGCATCAGTTCGCCGGTGGTGACCATTGCCGTGTTGGGGTCAGCCTGCTCTTGAGTGGTTGCAACCAGCCCGGTGTTCATCTGCGGCACGGGGTCATCAATGGCGACGATCTGGATCTGGCAATCTTCGCGCACGAAATCGAAGACTTCGTTGATCGCCCCGTGGCCGGCAGCCGAACTGAACTCAATGTCGAACCCCAGGTAGCAGGACTCGGCATCCCAGGTTTCGGCCGAGGGCATTGCGTCGGTCAGCGTGGTGATGTGGATGATCTCACCGAGGGTTTGCAGGTAACGCAGAAATGACAGCGGGTCCATGCCGTTGCGGAACACCTCCGGGCCAAAACGCAGGGCAATATGCCAGAGGCGCGTTTCGGCGGGCGCTTGTGTGTCGCTTGCTTCGGCGGGCTTCGGGGCTTCGGCAGGCGAGGGCGCCTGATATTCCTGAAGGATCTGGCACAGCTCCATTTCCCGGGCCAGGGCCGGGGGCGCCAGTTTCGCGCCCTGGTTGGCCACCACATTGATCAGCTCCAGCATGTGATCACTGGACTTGAGCAACACGGCGATCAGGCCGGCGTCCACTTCGACGCTGCCATTGCGCAACCGATCGAGCACGTCTTCGACGATGTGGGTGAAACTGACGATGGGTTCCAGGCCGAACAGCCCGGCCGAGCCTTTGATCGTATGGGCCGCCCGGAAGATCGCGCCGATGGCATCATCGTCGCCCGGGTCGCTTTCCAGTTGCAGCAGGGACTCTTCCATCGCCTGCAACTGTTCCCGTGCCTCGACGATGAACGTTTGTTGTGCCTGATCGAGATTGATGCTCACGCTCATATCCTTTGTCGTGTCCGACGTGTTGCGAAATCTCTATACAACCAGGTTGCACAGGGCGAGTGTTTCCGTGACGGCCTTGCTGTGGCCCGTTATCTCCAGGCGGGTACCGGCCTTGGGAGCCTCGCGCTGGACCATCATCAGCAGTTGCAGGCCGGCGCCGTCCATTTCCGTGATCTGCGACAGATCCAGCGCCATGCGCGGCGTCGCCCCCAGGCGCGGCAGCAACTGCGCGGCGAGGTCGGCGGCGGTGTAGATCGTCAGCTCGCCGTCGATCTGCACCTGCGCGGTGTCGTCCTGTGTTTCGTACAGCAAGGGCATTTCACTCTCCGCGAATCAAGGAAGAATCAGCTTGGACACCGCCGCCAGCATCTGCGCCGGCTGGAACGGCTTGACCACCCAGGCCTTGGCACCCGCCGCCTGGCCCTCGAGTTTTTTCGACTCCTGGGATTCGGTGGTGAGCATGATGATCGGCGTGAACTTGTAGCTGGCCAGCTTCTTGACCTCCTTGACGAAGGTGATGCCGTCCATGTTCGGCATGTTCACGTCACTGATGATCAGGTGCACCTTCTGGCCATTGAGCTTGCCCAGTGCATCCTTGCCATCGCTGGCCTCGATCACGTCGTAGCCGGCACTTTTCAACGCGATGCCGACGACCTGCCGGACGCTCGCGGAGTCGTCGACAACCAATACACTTTTAGCCATGAACGGCTCTCCTAGAAGAAGGTTATTTCCTGTGAATTCTGTTGCGCGCCCGATTCGCCGTGGTGGTTGCGGCGTTGTTCTTCGGTGGCGTATGTGGTTTCCATGCGTGCCAGCCATTGGCGGGCATCGATGGAAACGGCCTGGTCGGGCGACTGACTGGCCTGCTGCATATGCACATGCAGGTCCTCGATGTTGTCGCGCACGTGGCTGAGAATCTGGCTGACCCGATCCTGGAATTGCAGGTTGACCAGCACTTCGGTGAGCTCGTCGCGAATACCGAAGCTTTCCTGCTGCAGCAGGTCGGCCGATTCGGCCAGCCGCCCGGTGGCGCTCTTGAAGCGTTCCAGCACGCGCTGGATGCTGTCCTCGGAGACGCTGACCGACTGGCTGTCCTGATCCGCGCCGCTGGAGGCGGCCTGGACCAATTGAGTGATGGCGCTATTGATGATGTCGACCTTGGCCGACATCTGCTGGCCAGTCTCGCTGGACTTGCTCGACAGGCTGCGCACGGCGTCGGCCACCACCGCAAAACCGCGCCCGGCTTCGCCCGCACGGGCGGCTTCGATGGCGGCGTTGAGGGCCAGCAAGTTGGTTTGCGCGGCAATGGCCGCGACATCGGCGGCCATGGTCCGCAGCTCGCCGGTGTAGGCGGTGAGGTTGCGCACCTGGGCCAGGGTTTCATCGCGGCTGGCCTGGGTGGCTTTCAGGGAGTCGATGACCTGGACCAGCTCACCTTCGCTTTGGGCCAGCACCTGCACGGCGCCGCCACTGCTGTTGCCGGCCAGCTCACCGGCGGCCAGTTGCGAAGCTTGCACGGTATCTTCCAGGCGTGAAGAGATGCCGGTGAAGCGATTGGTCAGCGAGACGATCGCGGTTTCGGTCTGCTGCCGGGAGCTTTCCACCTGCTTGGCCCAGATCGGCATGGCACCGAGGATGACTTCGTTGAGTTGCGCGCTGGCCTTATGGTTCAAGTGGTCGGCGGCGTGTAGCGCGTGATGGGCAATGGCGGCGGCGACGGCTCTGTCGATCTGCTGGTGCTGGGCGCGGGCAGCCCACACGCCGACCCCGGCGCCAATGGCCAGGAGCACGGCACACAACCCCAGGTTTTGTGTACTTGGGCCGTTGAGAACCAACAGGCCGACGCTCGCGATCAGGGCCACAAACAAGCTGGACCAAAGGATGCGCGGCGGAGTTTGGGAATGGGAATGACCGTGTGAATACGACGTCATGGTTCGGTCCTTGAACAGTGTTGCTAACAGGTTGTTTGCGAATAACTGGTTATCTGCGACCCCACCCCGGACTTTAAGACCGGTCGTCCGATTCCGGTATGGCCGAGGGCGTTGACCTGCCCAGTGAGTGGCACTGTGCTATCTGAGATTAGACGCAGTCGCTGAAATGTCGAGGCGCCCTGACGAACAGATGAGTCGCCCACAACCCCTTGCGCCTTGCTCCCACAGATTCCCTCACCACCATCCGGGAATAAGCTAAATTACCCCGCATCGGATTTTGAACCTGCCATCACGAGCCCTCATGCCCACCCAGCCTCTCTGGAAAATCTACCTTCTGTTCCTGGCCCCCATGGTCCTGTCCAATTTCCTGCAATCGATGTCCGGCACGCTCAATAGCATCTACATCGGCCAGATGCTCGGCACCCAGGCATTGGCGGCGGTATCAGGCATGTTTCCCATCCTGTTTTTCTTTATCGCGCTGGTGATTGGCCTGGGCGCGGGAGCAGGGGTGTTGATCGGGCAGGCTTACGGCGCCGGGGAAACCGGCACGGTGAAGGCGATTGCCGGTACCACGTTGCTGCTGGCGGCGATCATCGGGCTGGTGGCGGCGGTGCTCGGCACCGTGTTCGCGCGCCAGGCGCTGCAGGGGCTGGGGACGCCGGCCGATGTGCTGGAGGACGCGGTGTCCTATGCCCGGGTGATGATGTGGATCCTGCCGATACTGCTGGTGTTCGTGGTGTTTACCCAGTTGCTGCGCGGGGTGAGCGATACGCTGTCGCCCATGCTGGCCTTGCTGGTGTCCACCAGCGTCGGGCTGCTGCTGACGCCGGCGCTGATTCGCGGCTGGCTGGGGCTGCCGCAGATGGGCATCGAGAGCGCGGCGCTGGCGGGGCTGGTGGGTACGGCGTCGGCCATGGTCATGCTCGCGTGGCGCCTGAACCGTCGCGAGCACGCCCTGGCGCCGGACCGGGCGTTGTTCGCGGCGATGCGCCTGGACATGGACATCCTCGGCAAGGTGCTGCGCATCGGCCTGCCCACGGGGTTGCAGATGGTGGTGATCTCACTGTCGGAGCTGGTGATCCTGGCGCTGGTCAATGGCCACGGGTCCCAGGCCACGGCCGCCTATGGCGCGGTGACGCAGATCGTCAATTACGTGCAGTTCCCGGCGTTGTCGATTGCCATCACCGCCTCGATCCTCGGCGCCCAGGCCATCGGTGCCGGGCGTCTGGAGCGTCTGGGGCCGATCCTGCGCACCGGCCTGTTGATCAACGTCTGGCTCACCGGTGGGCTGGTGGTCTTGGGATATCTGTTGTCTCACTGGCTGCTAGGGCTGTTCATCACCGACCCGGCGGCGCGAATCCAGGCCGAACACCTGCTGCACATCATGCTCTGGAGCCTGCTGGTCTTCGGCTTCCAGGCGGTGGTCGGCGGCATCATGCGCGCCAGCGGCACGGTGCTGATGCCGGTGGCGATTTCGATCTTCTGCATCGTCGGCGTTCAGCTGCCAGTGGCCTACCTGCTGGACGCGCAGTTCGGCCTGCAAGGGGTATGGATGGCGTTTCCGGTGGCTTACTTGAGCATGCTGGTGTTGCAGACCCTGTACTACAAGATGGTCTGGCAGCATCAGCGGATTGAGCGGTTGGTGTAGCTCTGCGCTTTCTGACACAACAAAAAACCTGTGGGAGCGAGCCTGCTCGCGATAGCGTCGGCACATTCGGCATCGATGCGCGCTGACTCACCGCCATCGCGAGCAGGCTCGCTCCCACAGGGATTCGGTGCCTGGCGATGTTACAGTGGCCGGCATTCTCCTACCGCCATCACCGAGGATTTCGATGTCTGCCCGCCCGCCCTCCAGTGTTTCCTATCGCGCCTTCCTCTTCGACATGGACGGCACGCTGCTCAATTCCATCGCCGCGGCCGAGCGGATCTGGACGCGCTGGGCCCTTCGTCACGGTGTGGAGGTGGCGAGCTTTCTGCCGACCATCCACGGCGTGCGCGCCATCGACACCATTGCCCGCCAGCGCCTGACAGGGGTAGATGCCCTGGCCGAGGCCGAGCAGATTACCCGCGAGGAAATCGAAGACGTGGAAGGTGTGGTGCCGGTGCCCGGTGCTGCAGCATTTCTCAACAGCCTGCCGCCCCTGCAGTGGGCCATCGTCACCTCGGCGCCCATGGCGCTGGCCTTGCGGCGCATGGAAGCGGCCGGCATTCCACATCCGGCGGTGATGGTCACCGCCGAGGATGTGAGCGACGGCAAACCCAATCCGGCCTGTTATCGACTGGCAGCGGAGCGCTTGCAAGTCGCCCCCCAGGATTGCCTGGTGTTCGAGGATGCCGAAGCGGGTATCAAGGCCGGCGAGGCGGCGGGAGCGGATGTGCGGGTGGTGACGGCGACGCATACGCATCCGGTGGCCACCCCCCATCCGCTGATCAAGGATTACCGTGGGCTTGGCCTTGAGGTGGATGAGGCCGGACGGATGCGACTGAACCCGACGCTGTGATCGCAGCAGACCCCCTGTGGGAGCGAGCCTGCTCGCGATAGCGTCGGCACATTCAGCAATGATGCAATCTGACCCGCCGCCATCGCGAGCAGGCTCGCTCCTACAGTTGGATCTGTGGTGATCGTTGAACCGGTCAGGTCACCACGCGATAGCACGGTTCATACGCCGCGCCGCCCGGCAGTTTCATGCGGTGCTGGGCGACGAAGGCCTGGAGCAGCCGGTCGAGGGGTTCCATGATGGCGGCATCGCCGTGGATCTCGTAAGGACCGTGTTCTTCGATCAGGCGGATACCCTTGTCCTTGACGTTACCGGCCACGATCCCCGAGAACGCTCGGCGCAAGTTGGCGGCCAGTTCGTGGGCGGGCAGGTCGCGCCTCAGGCCCAAGCTGGCCATGTTGGCGTGGGTCGGGTCGAACGGGCGCTGGAAGCCTTCGTCGATTTTCAGCAACCAGTTGAAGTGGAAAGCGTCGTTGCGTTCGCGGCGGAACTGTTTGACCGCCTTGAGCCCTTGGGTCATCTGGCGCGCCACTTCGGCCGGGTCGTCGATGATGATCTGGTAGTGCTTCTGCGCAGCCTCGCCCAGGGTCGCACCGACAAAGGCATGCAGTTGATCAAGGTACGGCGCGGCGCTCTTGGGCCCGGTCAGAACAACCGGGAAGGGCAGGTCCTGGTTGGCCGGGTGCATCAGGATACCCAGCAAGTAGAGGAACTCTTCCGCCGTACCGGCGCCGCCCGGGAAGATGATGATGCCGTGGCCCACGCGCACAAAAGCTTCCAGGCGCTTCTCGATGTCTGGCAGGATCACCAGCTCATTGACGATCGGGTTCGGCGCTTCGGCGGCGATGATGCCAGGCTCCGTCAGGCCCAGGTAACGGCCGCCGTGGATGCGCTGTTTGGCATGGGCGATGGTGGCGCCTTTCATCGGGCCTTTCATCACGCCCGGGCCGCAGCCGGTGCAGATGTCCAGACTGCGCAGGCCCAGTTCGTGGCCGACTTTCTTGGTGTATTTGTATTCTTCGGTGTTGATCGAGTGGCCGCCCCAGCACACGACGATTTTTGGCTCCACCCCAGGGCGCAATGTGCGGGCGTTGCGCAGCAGGTGGAAGACGTAGTCGCTGATGCCCTGGGAGGAGCTGAGGTCGATGCGCTGGCTGTCCAGTTCGTTCTCGGTGTAGACGATGTCGCGCAGGGCGCTGAACAGCATCTCGCGGGTGCTGGCGATCATCTCGCCATCGACGAAGGCGTCGGCCGGGGCGTTCAGCAGTTCCAGGCGTACGCCGCGGTCTTGCTGGTGAATACGGATCTCGAAGTCCTTGTAGGCTTCCAGGATGGTCTTGGCGTTATCGACATGGGCGCCGGTGTTGAGAATGGCCAGGGCGCACTGGCGGAAGAGGGTATAGATACTGCCGGAACCGGCTTCACTCAGTTGCTGGACTTCACGCTGGGACAAAGTCTCCAGGCTGCCCTTCGGGCTGACCGAGGCGTTGATTACATGTCTTTGATTCATTCAGCTTTCCTTGAAAACGATGCCGTACTCACAACGACGGCATCTTGAAAAAAACGTCCACGCAGAAAGATCGCACGATCCTTGCGGTATCGCCATGGACTTTGATCCGGATCCTTCGGGTCGGTTGCAACACAAAATGAGCTCCAGCATAGCTAAATCCACCGGGCAGGCGATAATGCGGGACTTTTTTTACCCCGCACAAGGAAATTGCACCGCGATGTTCGAGCTCAAGCCGTGGGACGCCGAAGTCTACCGACGCCAGACCCGACGCAGTACCCTCATCGTCGCCGTGACGTTCCTGGCACTGGCGATGCTGTTGTCCAGCCTTTCGGTGATGCTGTTCGGCACACCCGGGGGGGATAATTTTCGCTTCAATCTCGGCGGGGTGATTGCCGCGGTGTTGGTGATGGTCGCCTTGATGCGTCTGTATTTCTGGTCGCAGCCGTGGATGGCCGCGGCGGTGTACGGCTGGCAGCTCAAGCGCAGCCTGATGAGCATCACCAATGTGATGCACCAGGTGAAGGCCGGTGTGCAGGCCCAGGACGTGGCGGCCATGAAGCTGCTACGGTTTTATCATCTGGGATTGACGCAGATGCATCAACTGGACGCCAACTCCAGCGCCCAGGGCTCACTCGCCCGAGAGGCTGATGAGCATCTGACAAGGATGCAGGCGCTCAATCTCAACAGCGAGCAAGCTCGGCTGGACCCGATCTGGATCGACATGGTGAAAAAGGCTTATAGCGGACGCTGATCGACGCCTCAGGGCAATGACAGATTAAGCGCCGGAGCGCAGCAGGCGTGCGCCCCAGCGATTTTCCAGGTTACGATTTTCTGCCCGCGCCTTGGTTGCGGTCAGTTCCTTTGCGGCCCGCCTCAGTGCCTTTCTGACGATCACTTGCAACGTTACCGCCCGACGCATGGCCGCCTTTCTTGCCGGCTTCCGATGCTTTTTCCCGATCATTTGCGAAGTTGCCTTGGTTTTTGTTTCCACTACTTGCCATTTCGAGCATCCTCATTTTGGTTACGCGAGCAACGAGCCTCGCATAATTTGTGAAAGGAAATGGCCGGCAAAAGTTTAATGAAAACGCTTCGTCAGATGACGAACGGCACGCACTGACCGCACGGGGTCACTGGTCCTCGCCACCACTGATTTTCCAATGCTTGGCATCCACCGGGAAAACCACTTGCTCGACCCGGTGCGCGATGCCGAAGGCCAAAGAGTTTTCGGCCGGGATGACCCGTTCTTCGGCGCAAAGACATTTGAAAATGTCCAACTGAGTGGCGGCGCCGGCGGTTTCCTTGACGTAGATTTCCACGTACCGCGCCACGTCGTTGTCCAGGCTGGACAGGTATTCCCGCAAACGCGAGTGATCCACCGACTTCTGGCCGAAATACCAGTTCATCGGGTGAATCAGAAAACGCGAGTGAGGCGTGGTGGTGCGGTCGCTGGCGGCCAAGTACATGATGATGCCCATGGACTCGATATTGCCGGCATTCACGGCACGCACCGGCACCGGAAGGGATTTGATGAAGGTGTAGAGGGTAAAGCCGAAGTTGGTACTGCCACCGATCGTCGAGAGATTGAGCATCAGTGAGTCGGCGCCTTTTTCAATGGCATCCAGGCAGTTGTCCCGGAAGCGCTCGGTCGTTCCCTGATCGATCTGGCAATGAAAATGGACAATGTGTTCGGACATTTCAAACTCCTGTCGACTTCCCGTTGAACGGTCTGCGCAGCGGTGGCGCCGTACAGTTGGGAGTTCGCAGGTGCGCGGATGTTCCTCGTCTGAGGCCGGATGTTGGCGTTCGAGCAGGTGTGGTTCGCCGGGTTCAGCACGCTTCGGCAGTTTGGGCCATGCGTTGCAGGAACATCGCCAGCGCGGCTTCCTCCTCGCTGAGGCCTTTGCGGACCCGGGGGTTGGGCAGCTCCCTCAGCGAACCCAGCAGGAAACCCTCCACCACGGCGGGATGGATGTAGCATTTACGACAGACGGAGGGGGTATTGCCCAGTTGCCGGGCAACCTGCCTGACCATCTCGGCGAGGTGTTTTTTTGCCTCGCTCTCGGTTTCCCAGCACAGCAGTCGCAGCCCCGCCAGAGCCGCCGCGCTGCCGGCCCAGGTGCGGTAGTCCTTGGCGGTGAAGTCCGCGCCGGTGAGGCTCTTGAGGTAGGCGTTGATATCGGACGAGCTGACGGAGTGGCGTTCGCCGTTGTCGTCCAGGTACTGAAACAGGTTCTGCCCTGGAATCTCCTGGCAACGCTTGATGATCCGCGCCAGACGCCGGTCTTTCACGGTGATCTGGTGTTCGACGCCGCTCTTGCCACGGAATTGGAAGGCAATTGCGCTGCCGTTGACCTCCACATGCTTGCTGCGCAGGGTGGTCAGGCCGTAGGAGCGGTTGTCCCGGGCATACTGGGTGTTGCCGACCCGGATCAGGGTGACGTCCAGCAACGTGATAACCGTGGCCATGACCTTGTCGCGGCTGAATCCGGGCGTGGCCAGGATCTGCTCCAGGCGTTTGCGCAAGCGCGGCAGGGTACGGCCGAACTCCAGCATTCGGGAGTATTTGTCGGCATCGCGCACTTCCCGCCAGCGCGGGTGATAGCGGTACTGCTTACGCCCACGAGCGTCCCGACCGGTGGCCTGGAGATGGCCGCGCGGGTCGGTGCAGATCCATACATCGGTGTAGGCCGGCGGTACGGCCAAGGCGTTGATGCGCTGGATTTCGGCCGCATCGGTGATCCGCTGGCCCTGAGGATCGAAATAGCAGAACTTGCCCCGCAACTTTTTGCGGGAGATACCAGGGGCGGTGTCATCGACATAATGCAGATCGGCCGGCAGCGCATCCGGCGGCAGGGTGTCGGGCATGAAAGAATCCTTGGCAGCAAATCCGGGGCCTGTGATCGATTGACCGCAGCCCGTGACGGTCGTGCCAAGTTTCTGAGGTGGCCCGCAACACCCACGAATCAGGGTTGGACCGCCGGACCTGTGGGAGCGAGCTTGCTCGCGATAGCGTCAGATCAGTTCACACCCATGTTGACTGAACCACCGCCATCGCGAGCAGGCTCGCTCCCACAAGGGATTTGTCTGGGGCGATACCCTACGCCAACACCGCCACCGCCTTGATCTGCGCCCACAGCAATTGTCCCGGATGAAGCTTGAGCTGATCGCGGGAGTAACGGGTGATGCGCGCCAACAGCGGCGTGCCAGCAGCCTCCAGCCGAATCAACACATGGGCGGCGTTGTCGGCGGCCAGTTCGCTGACCACAGTGACTGGCAAACGGTTGAGGATGCTGGTCTGGGCATCGTTCGCCAGGCTGAGGCTGACGTCACGGGCCTGGACCTTGAAGCGCAACGGCTGTCCGATGGCCAGAGGCGTGTGGGCGACACGCACGTTCAAGAGGCTGTCGGGCAGTGTCAGGGACAGCAGTTGATAGGCAGCGTCATAACCGCTGACCTTGCCCTGGACCACCACGCCCGCGTCATCGCCCAACGCCAGTGGCAGGTCGAGCCGCGCCAGTGTTTCGCCGATCGGCCCGCTGGCCAGCACGCGACCGGCCTCCAGCAGCACGATGTGGTCGGCCAGGCGCGCCACTTCGTCCTGCGAGTGGCTGACGTACAGCACCGGGATGTCCAGCTCATCGTGCAGGCGTTGCAGGTAAGGCAGGATTTCGTTCTTGCGCCGGGTATCCAGGGCGGCCAGGGGCTCGTCCATCAGCAGTAGTCGCGGGCTGGTCAACAGGGCTCGGGCGATGCCGACCCGCTGGCGTTCACCGCCGGACAGGTTGTGTGGCTGTCGATCGAGCAAGTGACCAATGCCCAGCAGTTCGGTGGCCTGGTCCATGTCCACCCGTCGTTGCGCCGGTGCGATGCGCTTGAGGCCGAACGCCAGATTAGCCTGCACGGACAGATGCGCGAACAGGCTCGCCTCCTGGAACACGTACCCCAGCGCCCGTCGATGGGGCGGCACGAACACCCCGCGCTCGCTGTCCTGCCAGACTTCGCCGTTGACCTCGATGAACCCCCGGGTCGGCCGGTCCAACCCGGCGATGCAGCGCAGGCAGGTGGTCTTGCCGGAACCGGACTGGCCGTACAGCGCGGTCACGCCACGGCCCGGCAGTTGCACATCCAGGTCCAGGGAGAAGTCTCCATGGTCGAGCTGAAAACGCGCATGAATCATCGATCAGCTCCAACCGGCCCGGGTTCGGCGGCTGGAATACAAAGCCAGCAGCACAAGAAATGAAAACACCAGCATTGCCGCCGCCAGCCAATGAGCCTGGGCGTACTCCAAGGCTTCGACATGGTCGTAGATCTGTACCGACACCACGCGGGTCTTTTCGGGGATATTGCCGCCGATCATCAGCACCACGCCGAATTCGCCGACGGTGTGGGCAAAGCCGAGAATTGCCGCAGTGATGAAACCGGGGCGGGCCAAGGGCAGGATGACACTGAAAAACGTATCCCAGGGACCGGCCCGCAAAGTGGCCGCCACTTCCAGGGGACGACTGCCGATGGCGGAGAATGCGTTCTGCAATGGCTGCACCACAAACGGCATGGAGTAGATCACCGAGCCGATCACCAGCCCGGTGAAACTGAAGGTGAGGGTGCCCAGCCCGACGGCCTGGGTGAATTGGCCGATCCAGCCGTTGGGGCCCAGGGCGAGCAACAGGTAAAAGCCGATCACCGTGGGTGGCAGCACCAATGGCAGGGCCACCACCGCGCCCACCGGCCCGCGTAGCCAGGACTGGGTACGTGACAGCCACAGGGCGATGGGCGTGCCGATCAGCAGCAGGATCACTGTGGTCAGCGAGGCCAGTTTCAGGGTCAGCCAAATGGCGGCGTAGTCGGCACTGGTCAGTGGCATTTAGCGTTGATAACCGTAGGCTTGGATGATGGCGGTGGCTTTCGGGCCTCTGAGGTAATCCATGAACGCCGAGGCGGCGGCGTTGTTTCGCCCTTTGTTGAGGATCACCGCGTCCTGTTTGATCGGGTCATGCAGCTCGGCGGGGACGATCCATGCCGAACCGCTGGCCACCTTGCCGTCCTTGTACACCTGGGACAAGGCCACGAAGCCCAGTTCTGCGTTGCCGGTAGAAACGAACTGATAAGCCTGGGTGATGTTCTGGCCCTCGACGAGCTTGCCTTTGACTTGCCCGGTCAACCCCAGTTTGTCCAGCACTTGGGTTGGCGGCCAAACCGTAGGGCGCGGTTTTCGGGTTGGCGATGGACAGGTGCTGGAAGCCGTTGTCCTTGAGCACCTGGCCCTGGCTGTCGACATAACCGTCCTTGGCCGACCACAGCGCCAGCGTGCCGACCGCATAGGTGAAGCGCGAACCCTTCACGGTGTCGCCTTCGCTTTCGAGCCTGGCCGGGGTGGTGTCGTGCGGCGAGGAAGACTTCGAACGGGGCGCCGTTCTTGATCTGGGTGTAGAACTGCCCGGTCGCACCATAGGCCGCCACCAGTGTGTGGCCGGTGTCTTTCTCGAAGCCGGCGGCGATGGCCTGGACCGGTGCGGTGAAATTGGACGCCACGGCCACCTGCACCTCATCGGCCTGGACGGCGCCAACGCAAAAGAGTGTAGTCAGCAGCAACGGCGCGAAGCGGGTGAGGTACATAAAGGCTCCGAAAGGTCGGTTTCGCTATATACGGAAATATATAGCGAATGGCCGATAAACGGAACGCGGCATTTTGCGGACGTTGGTGTGAGAGGGCGGCCGCCATCGCGAGCAGGCTCGCTCCCACAGGGGATCTGTGGCGAACACACCTCTTGCTGCCACACCAGAACCCATGTGGGAGCGGGCTTGCTCGCGAAGACGGCGGTACATTCAACATTTCTATTGGCTGACCCACCGCTTTCGCGAGCAAGCCCGCTCCCACAGGTCCAGTGGTGTGCCCAGATGTTGTGTTCACCACCGATCCCCTGTGGGAGCGAGCCTGCTCGCGATGGCGTTCCAACAGACGATGACGACCGTCAGGACCGCCCACGGCCGTTCAGTTGGGCCAGGGCCTCCTGGGCCAGTTGTCGGGTCAGCTCCGCGGTCGACAGCTCCCGACCCATGGGGAACGCCTGGCCGGCCCACAGGTTGCTGAAGTCTTCTTCATCCTTGGCGCGCAACGGCAGCAACGCACCGCCAGCCAGGGGGAAGGCCGGCGCTATCGGACTCATCGGCCCGATCTCGCGCATCACCCGGTTGACGATGCCCCGGGCCGGGCGGCCGGTGAACAGGTTGGTGACTGCGGTTTGGCTTTCCTTGGCCGTGCGCAGCGCCCGGTGATGGGCCGCGCTGATCTTCGCCTCGGGGGTGAACAGATAGGCGCTGCCCAGTTGCACCGCCGATGCGCCCAGAGCAAACGCTGCGACGATACCCCGCGCATCGCCAATACCGCCCGCAGCGATCACCGGCACGCTCACCGCATCCACCACCTGGGGCAGCAAGGCAAACAGGCCGACCTGGGTGTTGAGGTCGTCGCTGAGGAACATCCCGCGATGGCCGCCGGCTTCATAGCCCATGGCGATGATCGCGTCACAACCGTGCTGTTCCAGCCAGATGGCTTCCTCGACGGTGGTGGCCGACGACAGGACTTTAGCGCCGGTGGCTTTCACCCGATCCAGCAGGGACTTCTCCGGCAGGCCGAAGTGGAAGCTGACCACTGCAGGACGCATCTGCTCCAGCACCCGGCAGGCTGCATCATCGAACGGCGTGCGGTTGGACACCGGCGTCGGCGCGTCGAAGTCAGCGCCCAGTTCTTCGTAGTAGGGCTTGAGGTGCTGCTTCCAGGCCTCGGCGCGCGGCTCGTCGAGCACGGGTGGCTGGTGACAGAAAAAATTCACGTTGAACGGCTTGTCGGTCTGTTCGCTGATCGTCGTCAGCGCCTGGCGCAACTGCTCGACATCCAGCATCGCCGCCGGCATCGAACCCAGCCCGCCGGCATTGCAGGCAGCGATCACCATGGCCGGCCCCGTCACTCCGGCCATCGGCCCCTGGATGATGGGTAGCTCGATGCCAAGCAGGTCAAGAATGCGAGTGTCTGGCCACTGGCTCATGTACGGGTCTCCGACGGCAGAGGAAAACAGCGTTTTTAGCAGGTGTGGCCCGGCCAGGGCCAGTCGAGTTTTTCAATCGGATGCGGCAACTTGATCCCGACGGCGAGCGGGTTACCATGCGCGCTTCATTTCTCAAGGAGCCTGACCCATGGACGTCAAACTCAAGGCAGTCGAACCCTTCACCGTGGCCGGCCTGCAGGTACACACGCGCAACGCTGACGAACAGCAGCCCGACACGGCACGGATCGGCCCGATGTGGCAGCAATTCTTCAGCGAAGGGTTGTTCGACAAGATCCCCGCCAGGCAGTCGGAATCGTTTGTCTACGGGGTCTATTCCAACTATGAATCCGACGCCACCGGCTACTTTGATGTGACGGCCGGGGTGCAGGTGGATGCGACCAGCGCAGGCTACCCCGCCGTGGACATCGAAGGTGGGGATTACCTGGTGTTTTCGGCCAAGGGACCGATGCCCGATTGCGTGATCCAGACCTGGGGCCTGATCTGGGCATATTTCGCGGACAACCCGCAGACGCTGCGCCGCTTCACCACCGATTTCGAGGTCTACAGCGGCCCCGACTCGGTGGCGATCTACATCGGCGTTCAGTCCGCGGACGAGCGCTCCAGCGCCAGCAACTGACGTTTACGCTCCACGCCCCAGCGATAGCCCGACAGGTTGCCGTCGCTGCGCACCACCCGGTGGCAAGGGATCGCCACTGCCAGGCTGTTGGCCCCGCAGGCCTGGGCCACGGCGCGCACGGCTTTAGGCATGCCGATGCGCTGGGCGATCTCGGCATAGCTGGCGGTGCTGCCCGGCGGAATATCCCGCAGGGCCTGCCAGACCCGTTCCTGGAACGCCGTGCCTTGCAGGTCCAGCGGCAGGTCCAGGCCCAGGGCCGGTGCCTCGATAAAGCCCACCACCTGGGCGATCAATTGCTCGAACTCGCGGTCGGCACCGATCAGGTTGGCGCGGCGGAATTTGTCTTGCAGATCCCGCACCAGCGCGTCCGGATCGTCCCCCAGCAGGATCGCGCACACACCGCGTTCGCTTTGTGCCACCAGAATCGCCCCGAGGGAACATTGGCCGACGGCGAAACGAATGTCGGTGTTCTGCCCGGCGGCGCGATAATCGGCGGGTTTCATGCCCAGCACTTTGTCGGCGGCTTCATAAAAGCGGCTGTTGGAATTGAAGCCGGCGTCGTACAGCGCTTGGGTGATCGATCCACCATCGCTCAGGCGCTCGCGCACCTTGCGCGAGCGGTGGGCGGCGGCATAACCCTTGGGTGTCAGACCGGTGACGGCCTTGAACACCCGGTGGAAATGGAAGGGACTCAAGCCTGCGCTTTGCGCCAGATCATTGAGCCCAGGCAGTTCTTCGGCAGCCTCGATCTGTCGGCAGGCGGCCGCGACCCGGGCCGCTTGTTGGGCGGCGAGCTGGGTCTGGTCCCTGGCCACTCGCTTGCTGGGACGATACCCCGCCGCCTGGGCCTGTTCCGGCGTGTCGAAAAATTCCACGTTCCGTGGATTGGGCAGGCGCGACAGGCTGCTGGGATGGCAATAGATGCCGGTGGTTTTCACGCCATAGACGAATTGCCCGTCGGCGCGCGGATCCCGGGCGAGCACGGCGGCCCAGCGAGGATCCTGTTCAGCGGTGAGGGTGTTCGAAGTGCTGTTCATGGTCGTTATGTCCATTGGCCCGTTTTGGCTAAGGTAGCGAGCCTGTGAGATGGCAACACTCCGGGTCTTGCGGTTGAATTCTGCACGGTTACCCGGCGGTGCGGAACGTCAGGTTGATCCGCTGGGCGCCCAGCTTCGGATGCTGGCCTTGCTTGAGCGGCAGCACGCCGTGATAACGCAACCGGTCCACGCCGCCCCAGACCACGATATCGCCGTGGAACAGTGGAACGCGCAGACTTTTGTCGCTGCGCTCGAACCCGCCGAACTGGAACACCGCCGGCAAGCCCAGGGACATGGAGACGATGGGGACGCTGAGGCAGCGTTCGTTCTCTTGTCCTGATGCAGCGACATTCGCGCGCCGGGCACGTAACGGTTGATCAGGCAGGCGTCGGGCTCGAAGTGCTCGAAGTGGGCCTGCCGGGCGGCGGCCTGGGCCAGTTCGCGGAACACCGCTGGCATGTCGGGCCAGGGGGCGCCGGTCTGTGGGTCATGGGCCGTGTAGCGATAGCCAGTGCGGTCGGTGGTCCAGCCCAGCGCGCCGCAACTGCTCAAGGCCACTGACATGGTAAAACCGCCAGGCGTGACCATCTGCCGGAACGGCGCGGCCAGCAACACCGCTTCCAGGGCCGGCAGCAAACGTTCGAGCCAGGGCAGGGCAAAACCGCGCAACACAAACGCTTGCTCGCCGATCTGTTCGGTCAGGCCGGGTGTCGTCGGCGTCTCGTCGGCGAACAGGTCCAGCGTGATAGGGGTGTCGTCACTGCGCATCATGAAAAATGATTCCAAGTGTATGCCGGCTACCGCTGTGCACGCGGCTGATGCCATGGCGCATGTTCACCCGATAATAACCGCGAACGCCTTTGACCGGCCGTTGATGCACGGCAAATACCAGCGCATCGCCCTGTTTCAGATCGATAACCTGCGCACGTGACTGCATGCGCGGGCGCTGCTCCGTGAGAACGAACTCGCCGCCGGTAAAGTCCTGGCCCGGTTCCGACAGCAGAATCGCCACCTGCAGCGGGAATACGTGCTCGCCGTACAGGTCCTGATGCAGGCAGTTGTAGTCCTGCGGGCCGTATTGCAGCAACAACGGCGTAGGACGCCGTTGCCCGGCGGTGTGACAGCGTTCAATGAAAGCCGGATGCTCGGAGGGGTAGCGCACCTCAAGGCCCATGCATTCGTTCCAGCGATTGGCCAGCGGTACCAACGGCGGATACAAGGATTGACGCAACTGCTGGACGAGGTCGGGCAGCGGATAGCGAAAATACTGATACTCCCCGCGCCCGAATCCGTGGCGGGCCATGATCACCTTCGAACGGAAAAGGTTGGGTTCGGCGTATAGGCCACTGAGCATCCTGCATTGCTCGGCCGTAAGCAGGTTACGGATGATTGCGCTGCCGTCCTGGTCGAGGTCTTGTTCCAGGGAGGGCCAGTCAAGGGTGTTGACGTGTTGGGCCAGCGAGGGCGCATGAAGGCTCGGGAGCATGATCGAAGACCTGGCAAATAGAGTGCGGTCAGTCTGGCAGGCGCTCAGGTCTGCGGCACTCCGGGGCTTGCGGTCAATGTCCCTTGACCGAGCTCAACCCAACCATTTGTCTCAAACGTCACGACACCTGTTAGATCTGACAGTAGCCAGTTCCCCCGCCCTGGAGTGTGATAACGACGTTCCCGAGAGGCTCGCGATTGTCACCCACCAGGAGAGCATGATGGATATCCAATCCAGCACATTGAACGAACTATTCAAGTTGTACCCCGTGATCATCATGGGTTGGGTCACCCCGGTGAGACCGGCCGGCATTGCTCAGGTGGGTATCCCCAAAAGCCTTTACGACGACCAGCCCAAGGGCCTTGAATGTCTGATTGATCCATGGGTATTGGCCCAGAGTCATTCCTGGACATTGGAAGCGGATGATCGGGCTGACTTGTATCTCAATGACGAGCCCGCTCCCGTGACAGGCGATACAGTCCGGCCGGGGGAGGAAAGCCTGCGCATGCGCTTGTATGTACCCCACAGGCGGTTGCGTCATGGCGTCAACCGGCTGTACTACAAAGTGACCCGCGCCAGCGGCGGCGACGAGGTCTCGGATGACTTGACCGTCCTGTATCACCTGCGTGCTCCGGGTGAACCTGCGCCGGAAGGCCTGGAACTGCTGATTCCAGCCGATGTAATCGACGAAGGGGTCAGCGCCGAGCGGGCGGCGCAAGGGGTGACGTTCGGTTTCGACTACAGCAACCGGCGGCCCTACGATCGTATTCAGTTTCTGCTGGGCGATGCGACCGATGAATGGGAGATAGCCGACGGCGCCCCGGTCCCGGAGGTGAGGACACTGTTCACCGACAAATTCCAGGAAGCGGGTGACAACCGCAGGGCACAGGTCGAGTTCAGGGTGCTCGACCAATTGGGCAACTCCAGTCAGTCGTCAGTTTATTTTCTGGATATTCACCTGAACCGTCTTGCTCCGCCAGAAATTACCTCAGTGAAAGACGGCAAGGAAGTTGAAATTCCGCATGGCGCAAGCACTGTGGAAACGGCCGTCATGCTCAGCGGCACCGCCAGTGGCGATAAAGGAGTGGATATTTTTGACGTTGTGGATTTCAAAGGCTCTGCCCACGTCAGCAGCAACGGTATCTGGAACTTCGCCGTCATCGGTCTGGCTCTCGGTGAGCACAGTTTTACCGCGAAAGCGCTCTACGGTAGCGGTCAGGTGTCGTCGGCAAGAGACCTGACCGTGGCGTTCCCTCTGAGTTTTGGGGACGCCTATGTCATGGCCACGCAGAACTACGTCATTGCGGACCATCGATTGCCCAACAATCCAATCCCCTCCAGCAACGCGAGTTACACGCGTGTCGCGGTAGGTGGGGTTCCTCCCCACAAATACTCGTCATCGAACCCGCAAGTGGCTGTGGTGGACGCGGATACGGGGTATGTGCGTGCCGCGGGCAATGGCCAGGCGCAAATCACTGTCACCGACGGGGACGGCATCACTGCGTCCTATACCATTACCGTTTCGGGCGTGCAGGTAGTCTCACTTCTGGTCAGTGTCATGTGGGGGCAGGGTGGGGTACTCGAGGAAGCTGTCTATGATGCTTTCATTGGGAACTACCGGCACGAAGGCGATTTACCCTCGATACTGGGTTGGCCGAATTCTTGGTATTGGGCGAGACGCGGGCATGAGAATCAGACCCATGGGGTCGTGAGAGACTTAGCCGGGGGAAGTACTCTTCAACTTAAATCGTCTTATTTTCCTGCGGTGCAACATTTGAGATAAGGCAAGCATTCTTAGTGGCGAGGGCGCTTGCTTGCGCTGGTTGGCGCAGCCGGTCCAAAGGGGAGGATGCAATCTTCCGGCAGGCGATGTACACCGGCTTGACGAATGCTGCGCCGCCAATCAGGGCAAGCCCCCTCGCCACAAAGAGCCTACGAAACCTTTACAACGGTTTACTGACCCTGACGTCGCTGATCACATCATCGGTCTGGCCATGGATCGCCTGCAGCGCTGCCATGGCTTCTTCCTTTGTGCCGGTTTCCAGTTGCGCGAATTCGAAGCGGCGTTCGCCGTTGAGCTTGTACTTGATGACGTATTTGGTTGTCTGGGCCACGGTTTTGCCTGTCTTGAAGGGCGATGCTCAGCTCAGTTTCGAGCTGGAGCGCCGGATGATTTTGATTTTGTGGGTCAGGGTCGGCTTGCGCGTGACGCTGATGGCACGGCGGTTGACGGTGTCGATGGTGATGTTCCAGAAACCGGTGCTCGGTGCGGTGATCCTGGCCGGGAACGTGTCGAACGCGCCGCCGTGATAGGTGTGCCGGCCGCCGTTCTTGAAGCTGCGGAAGTTGGCGTCGTTCATCAAGCGGATGTTGCACATTTGAGAGCATTCGATGACGACGATATCGTCTTCGTTGAGGTGTTCGCGCTGGTGTATGAATTTCATGGGCGCCTCCAGAAGGGCTTTTTCTACCAAATCAAAACGATAGCAAGGTCAATGCTGCGCAGTTTATCAGCACCGGGTGCTAATATCCGGCCTGCGCCCCACGCTTTGTTCATTTATCGCAGGATGCGCAAAAAAAAGACGCAGGATGCTGGAGAAAAGCAGCGTTTGCATTGTCGGAGGATCTTTATCGGAGGAATCATATGAAGCGCAGTGTGTGGGTGTTGGCATTGGCCATGAGTGGATGTGCATCGGTATCGGACATCAACCAGACGCCGCCCACCATGAATGTCATCTCCGGAAAGAAACCTCAGGAATATGCCCAGTGCGTCGCTGACAAGCTGGCCAGCACTCGGGGTCCGCTGCAAATGGAACCTCACAAGAATGGCGTGCGCTTGATCGTCCCCGGCAAATTGTCGACGCTGCCGGCGGCGGTGTTCGACATTGACGAGCGCTCCAGTGGCAGCAGTATCAAGCTGCACGAAAGCCTGTCCAACGTGCCCGTGCGTCCGGGTGATGTGCAGGACGCGGCCAACGCCTGCATTTCCGGTTGAGCCAGGACTCGGCCTGACGAGCAGGCCGGGCATCGGATAAACTGCTGCCCTCGACAAAAAAATGCCGCCACGGTCGACGTTGGCGGCATTGTCATTTATGGAGTCAGTCGATGAAGCGCGAGCAGGTGCGTGAGCGCCATGCAGAAGGTCTTATCTGCGCCACCCATGTGATTCAGAACCCGGCGACCCCGGGGGAGTGGATCGTCTTTTTCAAGAAAAGCGCAGGACGCAGCTTTTTTCTGGTGGACGACCAGGACGAAGTTGAATCCTTCAGCCGCCTCGATGACCTGATCGAGATCATCCGCGGCCTGGGGATCAAGTTCGCCGAGATCCACATCTGAGAGTCAGACCACGGGTTTATTTACACACCACCAGGACGCTGCGGCTGGTGAAGTTGCCGACATCCACACCCAGGGTCTTGTCGCTTTCCTTGGCTTGCGGCGTGCCATCGGTACCGACGATGCGGTAGCCGGTGCCGGCGCAGGAGGCGTCAGCCTTTTCATAACAGGTGGCCCAGGAGTTCGCTTCGCCCGAGCAATCGATGGTCAGGCCTTGTTCGCCGGTGTTCAGGTAGGTTTTTTCGGCTGTGGCACAGCCTGCCAGGGCCAGGACTGCAAACAGCGCCAGAAATTTTTTCATGGAATCGTCATCGAGAAGGAAGGGGCTGGCGCGAGGTTATAGCGAATGGCCATTTCGGTACAGATAAACAAAGCCCCGTTCCATGTCCAGGCGACATTTACTTGAGGCTTGTCTCGTTACTTTTTACGACGGGGGCTGCGCGCTGGAGCCGTTTCACGCTCTTTGGTTGCCGGGGCAGCGCGCTCGTCCTGAAACACGGCGGCCACTTCCACCGCCATCGCTTTGCTGGGCAAGGGGCCGGCGACCTGTTCACCGTGGTAGTTGATGATCCACCACTGACCGTCTTTGTCCTGGCTGACCGAATAACCGTTTGCGTTTTTTGTTGCCGACATCTAACTGCCTCATTGGCGGGATCAAGAGCGCCATGATACGTCAAATGCTCGCAAACAGCGCCCATGAGCGTACAGTGAGACCGCTTGGCCCTCGCAATGAAAGATGATTGAACTATCCGCCATTTTTTATTTCTCTATGATGGCATCGGTTGGCCAGCTTGGGCATTGTAAGGTGCCTGCGGCCTGATTAGACTGCGCCGAAACTCGTACACACCGCCTTTTCAAGGACTTATATGATCAAGAAATGCTTGTTCCCAGCAGCCGGTTACGGTACTCGCTTCCTGCCAGCGACTAAAGCCATGCCCAAAGAAATGCTGCCGGTGGTGAACAAGCCACTGATCCAGTACGGCGTCGAAGAAGCCCTTGCTGCGGGCTTGACGGAAATCTCCATCGTCACTGGCCGCGGCAAGCGCGCCCTGGAAGACCATTTCGACATCAGCTACGAGCTGGAAAACCAGATCAAGGGCACCGACAAAGAGAAGTACCTGGTCGGCATCCGCAAACTGCTGGACGAATGTTCGTTCTCCTACACCCGCCAGACCGAAATGAAAGGCCTGGGCCACGCGATCCTGACCGGTCGCCCACTGATTGGTGACGAACCTTTCGCCGTGGTCCTGGCGGACGACCTGTGCGTCAACCTCGAAGGCGACGGCGTGTTGACCCAGATGGTCAAGCTGTACAAGCAGTTCCGCTGCTCCATCGTGGCGATCCAGGAAGTCGATCCGCAGGAAACCAACAAGTACGGCGTAATCGCCGGCGAAATGATCCGCGACGACATCTACCGCGTCCACAGCATGGTTGAAAAACCAAAGCCTGAAGATGCACCGTCGAACCTGGCGATCATCGGTCGCTACATCCTGACCCCGGACATCTTCGACCTGATCGAACAGACCGAGCCAGGCAAGGGCGGTGAAATCCAGATCACCGACGCCCTGATGAAGCAGGCCCAGAACGGCTGCGTCATGGCCTACAAATTCAAAGGCAAGCGTTTCGACTGCGGTGGCGCCGAAGGCTACATCGACGCGACCAACTTCTGCTTCGAGAACTTCTACAAGACGGGTAAGGCGTACTGATCGCCTGCGCCGCACCTTGAAAAACGCCCCGACTGGTTCGGGGCGTTTTTTTGTCTGGATAATGCTCTCACTCCAACAAAACCCCTGTGGGAGCGGGCTTGCTCGCGATGACGCCCACACATCCAGCATCACCACAAGCTGACCCACCGCTATCGCGAGCAGGCTCGCTCCCACAGGTTCTGGCTCAAGTGATCGGTGTTACCCATTTCGCCTGGCTTTTTCATTTCTCGCCCCCATAACCATCGCAACGCTGCCTCGCGTGAAAACAGCAGGTATGCTGATGGCCTGCCGAAGGAGAGAGAAAATGGCCTACGATTTTGACTTGTATGTGATTGGCGCCGGTTCCGGCGGTGTGCGGGCTGCGCGGTTCGCGGCCGGTTTCGGGGCCAAGGTGGCCGTGGCGGAGAGCCGCTACCTGGGCGGTACCTGCGTGAACGTGGGGTGTGTGCCGAAGAAACTGCTGGTCTACGGTGCGCATTATGCCGAGGACCTCGAGCAAGCGTCGGCCTATGGCTGGACGACGGGAGAAGCGAGTTTCGACTGGGCCACGCTGATCGCCAACAAGGATCGGGAAATCAATCGCCTCAACGGGATATACCGCAACCTGCTGGTCAACAGCGGCGTGGTGTTGCACGAGGGCCACGCCAGGCTCACCGGACCCCATGAGGTCGAGATCAACGGCCAGCGCTACACCGCCGAACACATCATGATCGCCACAGGTGGCTGGCCGGTGATACCGGACATTCCGGGCCGTGAGCACGCGATCAGCTCCAACGAGGCGTTTTTCCTCAAGGAACTGCCCAAGCGCGTCATCGTGGTGGGCGGTGGCTACATTGCCGTGGAGTTCGCCGGAATCTTCCATGGCATGGGCGCGCAGACCTCGTTGCTGTATCGCGGTGAGCTGTTCCTGCGCGGCTTTGATGGCGCGGTACGCAAGCATCTGGCCGAAGAGCTGAGCCGTCGCGGCCTGGATCTGCAATTCAACGCGGACATCAAAAGCATCGAAAAACTGGCCGATGGCAGCCTGGAGGTAGAGCTCAAGGATGGTCGCATACTGGCCACCGATTGCGTGTTCTACGCCACCGGCCGGCGGCCGATGCTCGACAATCTGGGCCTTGAACACACCGGTGTCACGCTGGACGAGAAGGGCTTCGTCAAGGTCAACGAAAAGTACGAGACCGCCGAGCCGTCGATCCTGGCCATTGGTGATGTGATCGGTCGGGTACAACTCACCCCCGTCGCCCTGGCTGAGGGCATGGCGGTGGCGCGGCGGCTGTTCAAGCCCGAGCAGTATCGTCTGGTGGATTACCGGATGATCCCCACGGCTGTGTTCAGCCTGCCGAATATTGGCACGGTCGGCCTGACTGAAGAGCAAGCCAGGGAGGAGGGGAAGGAAGTCCAGGTGTTCGAAAGCCGCTTCCGCCCGATGAAACTGACCCTCACCGACTGCCAGGAGCGCACGCTGATGAAGCTGGTAGTGGATGCCCAAACGGACAAAGTGCTGGGCTGCCACATGGTCGGGCCGGATGCCGGGGAAATCGTCCAGGGGCTTGCCATCGCGCTCAAGGCTGGCGCTACCAAGCGTGATTTCGACGAGACCATCGGCGTACACCCGACTGCCGCCGAGGAATTCGTCACGATGCGAACCCCCGTCGCGTCCTGATCCTTGGGACCCATCTATGGCGAGCGAGCCCGCTCGCCATATTAGGTTTTCTTCTATCTATTAAGCGGCTGATAGCCAAAACCAATCATTCACATCAGGTTTGCCAATGAGCCTGCCGGGGGATGAGTGGTTAAGATTCACGTCATCAACTTTTCAACCCCTGACGGAGAGTCATCAATGCCTATCATCAACAGCCAAGTTAAACCGTTCAACGCTACCGCTTTCAAAAACGGCGAATTCGTCCAGGTTTCGGATGCCGATCTGAAAGGCAAGTGGTCCGTGGTGTTCTTCTACCCGGCCGACTTCACCTTCGTTTGCCCAACCGAGCTGGAAGACCTGGCCGACAACTACGCTGAATTCAAGAAGCTGGGTGTCGAAATCTACAGCGTCTCCACCGACACTCACTTTGCTCACGCTGCCTGGCACAACACCTCGCCAGCCATTGGCAAGATCCAGTACACCATGATCGGTGACCCGACCCACGTCATCTCCCGCAACTTCGACGTGCTGATCGAAGAAGTTGGCCTGGCTGACCGCGGTACTTTCGTGATCAACCCTGAAGGTCAGATCAAGATCGTTGAAATCAACGACGGTGGTGTAGGCCGTGACGCTTCCGAGCTGCTGCGCAAGGTCAAGGCTGCTCAGTACGTTGCTGCTCACCCGGGCGAAGTCTGCCCAGCCAAGTGGAAAGAAGGCGAGGCCACTCTGGCTCCGTCCCTGGACCTGGTCGGCAAGATCTAAGTCTGTGAGTCATCCGAGGGCGATCCGCTCTTAATCAAGCAAGCCGCTTCGCCCCAAAAAACGCCCGGGCGAGATTCGCTCGGGCGTTGTTTTTTCTGAAATTCAAAAAATGGAAATCGCCCGTATGTTGGACGCCAATCTTAAAGCTCAGTTGAAGTCATACCTGGAACGGGTCACCCAGCCGATCGAGATCGTCGCCTCCCTCGACGACGGTGCGAAATCCCAGGAAATGCTCGCGTTACTCAAAGACGTTGCCAGTCTTTGTGACCAGATTACCTTGCTCGACAACGGCACCGATGCGCGCAAGCCTTCGTTTTCGTTGAATCGCCCAGGAGCCGATATCAGCCTGCGTTTTGCCGGTATCCCCATGGGCCACGAATTCACTTCGCTGGTGTTGGCCTTGCTGCAAGTCGGCGGTCATCCTTCCAAGGCCAGTGTCGAAGTCATCGAACAGATTCGCTCCCTTGAAGGCGAGTTCAACTTCGAGACCTATTTCTCGCTGTCCTGCCAGAACTGCCCGGACGTGGTCCAGGCCCTGAACCTGATGGCGGTGCTGAACCCGAACATCCGCCACGTCGCCATCGACGGCGCGCTGTTCCAGGCCGAGGTCGACGAACGCCAGATCATGGCCGTGCCGAGTGTTTATCTCAATGGCGTGAACTTTGGCCAGGGCCGCATGGGCCTGGAAGAAATCCTCGCCAAGATCGACACCAGTGGTATCGAACGCCAGGCTGAGAAGATCAGCGCCAAGCAGGCTTTTGATGTGCTGGTGGTGGGCGGTGGCCCAGCCGGCGCTTCGGCGGCCATCTATGCGGCCCGCAAGGGCATCCGCACCGGTGTCGCGGCTGAGCGCTTCGGCGGTCAGGTGCTCGACACCATGGCCATCGAGAACTTCATCTCGGTGCAGGAAACCGAAGGGCCGAAATTGGCCGTCGCCCTGGAAGAGCACGTCAAGCAGTACGACGTGGACATCATGAACCTGCAACGCGCCGATGCATTGGTACCAGGCAAGGATGGCGCGCTGCACGAAATCAAATTCGCCAGTGGTGCGAGCCTCAAGGCCAAGACCGTGATTCTGGCGACCGGTGCGCGCTGGCGTGAAATGAACGTGCCGGGCGAGCAGCAATACCGCAACAAGGGCGTGGCGTACTGCCCGCACTGCGACGGCCCGCTGTTCAAAGGCAAACGCGTGGCGGTGATCGGCGGCGGTAACTCCGGCGTGGAAGCGGCCATTGATCTGGCCGGTATCGTGGCCCACGTCACTTTGTTGGAGTTCGACGTGCAATTGCGTGCCGACGCGGTATTGCAGCGCAAACTGCACAGCCTGCCGAACGTGACCGTGATCACCAACGCCCAGACCACCGAAGTGACGGGCGATGGCCAGAAGGTCAATGGCTTGCGCTACAAAGACCGCCCAAGCGGTGAAGTACGGGACGTGGCGCTGGAAGGGATCTTCGTGCAGATCGGTCTGTTGCCTAACACCGATTGGCTCAAAGGCACCGTCGAGCTGTCGCCACGCGGCGAGATCATTGTCGATGCCCGCGGTGAAACCTCGATCCCGGGTGTGTTCGCCGCCGGTGACGTGACGACTGTTCCGTACAAGCAGATCGTGATCGCCGTAGGCGAGGGGGCCAAGGCTTCGTTGAGCGCCTTTGACCATCTGATCCGTACCTCCGCGCCGGCATAAACAGCCGATAGCGAAAAAAACAAAACCCCATGGGCCCAGTGCTCATGGGGTTTTGTTTTTTGGATCACGCATTACCGTGTGGGAGCGAGCCTGCTCGCGATAGCAGACTGTCTGGTACATCAATGTTGAATGCGCTGCCGCTATCGCGAGCAGGCTCGCTCCCACAGGGGGCTGTGGGATTTTTATTGCCCACACACCCTACGGTGGCGCTTACAGCGGCGCAGGCTGGATGATTTCAACCCAGTAGCCATCCGGGTCCTTGATGAATGCCAGGCTTTTCATGCGACCGTCGTTCAGGCGCTTCTGGAAGTCGCAGCCCAGCGCTTCGAAGCGCTCGCAAGCGGCCACGATGTCCGGGACCGAGATGCAGATGTGGCCGAACCCGCGTGGGTCAGTGTTGCCGTTGTGGTAGGCGAACGCCGGGTCGCTTTCGGTGCCGTGGTTGTGGGTCAGCTCCAGGATGCCGGGGATGGATTTCATCCATTCGGTGCGCTGTGCAGCGTCGGCCGGAATCTGGCTCTTGTCCACCAAGGCGAGGAAGTACAGGCTGAATTCGGCTTCCGGGAAATCGCGTTTTTCCACCAGGGAAAAACCCAACACCCGGGTGTAGAAATCCAGGGACTGGGTGATGTCCTTGACCCGCAGCATGGTGTGGTTGAAGACGAATTTGGCCGTGGCGGTATCGGGTTGGGCGGTGACGCCAGGGAAAGTGTTGAGTTCGTGCAGGCTCATGGGCCCTCCGGAAAATAAGTGGGGCAAACGGCATCGCAACTTTGCTGCGACGGTCCTGGGCTTGCGCTAAACGGCTTCCTTGCAGGTGCACCCATGATACGCAAGGGGCGCGGCATCGCCAAACGCCTCTGGCTATTGCTTGCCTGGGCGGCGGGCTTCAGACTTTACGAATCGTCCTTGAGTGCAATGCAATGATTCGACCGTTCCTTTCGCTGTTTGTCCTGCTGCTGGCCGCGATGGCAAATGTCGCTGTCCAGGCCGCCGAACCGCAGGTCGCCTGGCCCCCAGGCTGGGTCATCGAACCATTGCCCTCTGATGCTGGCACCTCGTCGGCAGCGCCGGGAACGACCCGGCAACGGGCGACAAAGAGTGATTCAGCGGGCACGGCGGTGATGGTCATGGAACTGACCACGACGCCCATCGAGCCGGGTCATCAAGTCAACTTGCAAGGCGTGTTACTGGAAATGCGCAAATCAATTCAAAAGGACTTTTATCAGAGCGGTTATCAAAGTGTCTGTAATAAGATTCATTCTTCGATGTTGGGCGACGTTGCCGCACTGGAGACCACTTGCACGATCACGCAAAACGGTCGGCACGTGTTATCTCAGACACTCGTCGCTGCACTAAAGGAGGGCAGGGCTAATGTGCTGTCCTATGCGGGGCAGGCTCAGGAGTTTGTAGAAAACCAGGATGAAATACAGTCGGTACGAAATAGCCTGAAACTATAAAGCCCTCGGTATTAGAACTACTTAATCCAGAAATCCTGCCCCATAAAAAACCCTGAGCAGGCTCAGGGTTTTTTTCATTCGGCCAGCTTTCTCAGCTGCGCAACCAGGCGTCAACGGTTTTTGCACCGTACTGTTCTTTCCAGGCTTTCAGGCCTCGATGGTTGCCGCCTTTGGTTTCGATCAGTTCACCTGTGTGCGGGTTCTGGTACACCTTGACCACTCGCGCACGGCGGGTTTTGACAGGCTTGGTCGATGGCAGGCCCCCCTTGGCCGGGTTCGGGTCGAGAATCGCGATGACGTCGCGCAGGCTCTTGCCGTAGGTTTTCATCAGTCCCTGGAGCTTCTCTTCGAATTCGATTTCTTTCTTGAGCCCGGCATCATTCTTCAGCTTTTCCAGCTGCTTGAGCCGCTCTTGAAGGTCCTGTTCTGCTTTACGAAATTCAGCGAGTCTGGACAATATCGTTACTCCAATCAGAATATTTGGCTGATACCAACCGCAAACAAAGCTATAAGCCAAGTGCCTTGAAGCGACTCGGTGATAATGACGCTCCTGCTATTAGCCACAGGTAAAAAAATTGTAGTAGTGAAACCCACGGGTGTAAATCGTAACTTTTTCGTTATGTAACAAGGGATGCGAATTTTATCAGTCCGACTGTGGTTGTCCGTGGAGGGACGTAGCACCAGGGCTTTCAATGACGGACACCGCCGCAATGAAATCCGCGCCACTCATCGGGCGACCAAATAGATAACCCTGCAAAAAGTTCACCCCGTGAGCGGCCAGATAGTTGCTTTGTTCAACGGTTTCGACCCCCTCGGCAACGATACCCAAGTCCAGCTTGCCCGACAGTTCGATGATGCTGTCAAGGATGTGCCGTGACAGGGCATCGACGCCAATCATGGCAACAAAGCTCTGGTCGATTTTCAGGAAGTCCACGTTGAACTGGCGCAAGTAGCCCAGGCTGGAATGACCGGTGCCGAAGTCGTCGATTGCGATCTTCACCCCCAGTTCACGCAGGTGCTGGAACAGCTGGTGAGTGGTGGGTGTCGGTTCGATCAGCTCGCGCTCGGTCAGTTCCAGCACCAAGGTAATGACCCCTCGATCTGCCCGATCAACTCTTCGCTGGTCTGTCGGCTCTGTTGCTCCAGTGTCCGTTCCGCCTGCATGTACAGAATGCCCAGCCCTGACAGTATCGGCAGCACGCCGCAGAGCAGCGTGATCAGGTTGCGACGGGGCCGCTTGCGCAAACGAGTGGCGGTCAATGGCATCTGCATAACCTGTGAGGGCTTGAGGAACAGCTTCGATAGTGTATTCGGTTGCCGGTGATCAGACTGACTGCCTCGCCAGCTCGATAAATGCCAGGGTAGCGGGCGAGGCCTGTCGGCTGTCCAGTACCGCCAGGCCTATCTGACGCGGAACCTGTGGCGACAATGGCCGCGTGACGAACCGTGGGTTGTCGCCGCCCGGCAGTGAACCTTCGGACACCAGGGTCACGGCCTCGCCGCGGCTGACGACATCCAGGGTACTGAGCAGCTGCGAACAACGATAGCGCACGTTCGGTGTGAGCCGGGCTGCGTTGAACAGGCGCGAAACCAGTTCAGAAGAACCGGCCTCGGTGAGCACGAACGGGTCGTTGCACAGGTCCTTGAGACTCAGGCTGGCTTGGGCAGCGAGGGGATGGGCGGTGGGCAGCACGGCGACCATCTGGTCTTGCATCAGCGCGAACGTGTCGAAACGGTCTTCGGGCAGCACCACGAAACCGACGTCGATCCGCCGTTCATCCAGCCACTGGATGACTTGCCGGTCCGGCCCTTCGTCGATGTGCACTTCGATCCCCGGATGCAGAGCCCGGTAACGTTGCAGGATGGCGGGCAACAACTTCATCGACGAAGTCGGACCGAACGAGCCGATGCGCAGGGTGCCTCGGCGCATGCCCCGCGCATCGGCGGCTTCCTGGCGCAGGGTATTGGCCAGCCCGAGCATGGCCCGGGCGCGCAGCAGCAACTGCCGGCCAATGTCGCTGGGTTCGATGAGGGTCTGATGACGTCTGAACAGCTCTACGCCCAACTCCTGCTCCAGCGATTTGATGGCGTGGGACACCGCTGACTGGCTGATGCCCAACCGCGTCGCCGCGGCGGTGAAACCGCGTAGCTCGGCGACCTGGGAGAAGATTTCGAGTTGGGTGAGGGTCATGAGGGAATACTCATTTTACGATGATCAAGCATGAGGCGAACAATAGAGTATCTCAAGCGCACTTTCCTGTGGCGAGGGAGCTTGCTCCCGCTTGAGTGCGAAGCGCTCATAGAAAAGGGCCGCTTCGCAGCCCAGCGGGAGCAAGCTCCCTCGCCACGGGTAGTCGTTTTATTTCAATGTGGTGAAACCATGAAAACCCTCGAACAATCCGTTCCAACCCCTTCGGACCTGCCGGTCTACCTGAAACTGGCCATGGTCACCATGATCTGGGGCGGCACCTTCGTTGCCGGCAGGATCCTTTCCGATGCCCTGACCCCGCTGCTCGCCGCCAGCCTGCGGTTTCTGTTGGCCAGTCTCGCGCTGTTGCTGTTTCTCGGTCTGGCCGGGATCCCGCTGGCCAGGCCCAACCGCAAACAAGGGCTGCAATTGGCGGCGCTGGGGTTCTTCGGGATCTTTTTCTACAACCTGTGTTTCTTCTATGGCTTGCAGTACATCAATGCGTCGCGGGCCTCGTTGATCGTGGCCTTGAATCCGGCGGTGATAGGACTGGCGTCCTGGTGGCTGTTCAAGGAACGGCTGAGTCGGGCGAAAGTTGCGGGCATCGTGCTGTGTATCGGCGGGGCGGGGCTGGTGATCGTCAGTCGCGATCCGTCCTTGCTACAGAGTGCAGGGCAGGGCTGGCTGGGCGATCTGCTGATTTTTGGCTGCGTGCTGGGCTGGGGCATTTATTCCTTGTTTTCCAAAAACCTGAATGAAAGCCTCGGGCCTTTGCAAACCGTGACCTGGTCGATTCTGCTGGGCACCTTGATGTTGTGGCTAGCCTGCGCGGCCGCAGGCGAAGTTCGCGTCGAAGCATTGCGCGGGCTGGACATCCGGCAATGGTTGAGCCTGCTGTACTTGGGCGTGCTGGGGTCGGCGTTGGCCTATATAGCCTGGTACGACGGCATCCGTCGGATTGGCGCGACCCGTTCCGGCGTGTTCATCGCACTCAACCCGTTGACCGCTGTGCTGTTCGGGGCGCTGCTGTTGGACGAGCGGCTCACCGTCTTGATGGGTGTAGGTGCGGGGCTGATCCTGACGGGGATTTTCCTGTGCAACAAACCCCTTGCGCGGTCGCCGCAAAAGACGATTTGATACCGAAGGCGGACAAACATGGTTACGCTGTGTAGAATCGAGTTACGCATATAAGAATAAACGTCTTCTGGCAGCAGAAGCCTCGCCCGCAAGAGCCTTGGGTCGACAATGAAGATATTCGGGTTTCAACTGATCTACGGCGATTTCCTCGCCCGCACCGTTCGCGGCATTTCCTGCGCGCCACCGCGTGCCCTCAGCATGGCCGGCAACTAACGCTCCGTTAATTGATAAGCATGATGAGGCGCCAACATGGCAGATCTATACGAAAACCCGATGGGCCTGATGGGCTTTGAATTCATCGAATTCGCATCCCCGACACCCAATACCCTGGAGCCGATCTTCGAGATCATGGGCTTCACCAAAGTGGCCAGCCACCGCTCCAAGGACGTGCACCTGTATCGCCAGGGCGCGATCAACCTGATCCTCAACAACGAGCCCCACAGCGTGGCCTCGTACTTCGCCGCCGAACATGGGCCGTCGGTGTGCGGCATGGCATTCCGGGTCAAGGATTCGCAACAGGCCTACAAGCGCGCCCTGGAACTCGGCGCCCAGCCGATTCACATCGAAACCGGTCCGATGGAGCTGAACCTGCCGGCAATCAAAGGCATCGGCGGCGCGCCGCTGTACCTGATCGACCGTTTTGGTGAAGGCAGCTCGATCTACGACATCGACTTCGTGTTCCTCGAAGGCGTTGACCGCAACCCGGTGGGCGCGGGCCTGAAAATCATCGACCACCTGACCCACAACGTGTATCGCGGGCGAATGGCCTATTGGGCCGGCTTCTACGAGAAGCTGTTCAACTTCCGCGAGATCCGTTACTTCGACATCAAGGGCGAATACACCGGCCTGACCTCCAAGGCCATGACCGCCCCGGATGGCATGATCCGCATCCCGCTGAACGAGGAATCGTCCAAGGGCGCCGGGCAGATCGAAGAGTTTCTGATGCAGTTCAACGGTGAAGGCATCCAGCACGTGGCCTTCCTGACCGATGACCTGATCAAGACCTGGGACCAGCTCAAAAGCATCGGCATGCGCTTCATGACCGCGCCGCCGGACACCTACTACGAAATGCTCGAAGGTCGCCTGCCGAACCACGGCGAGCCGGTGGATGAACTGCAAGCGCGGGGCATTTTGCTGGACGGCGCTTCCGAACAGGGCGACAAGCGTCTGCTGTTGCAGATTTTCTCGGAAACCCTGATGGGGCCGGTGTTCTTCGAATTCATCCAGCGCAAGGGCGACGATGGCTTCGGCGAAGGCAACTTCAAGGCGTTGTTCGAGTCCATCGAGCGTGACCAGGTGCGGCGTGGTGTGTTGGCTACTGAGTGACGGCTGAGGCAACAGACAACCCGTGCGGCGTAACTACCGTACGGGTTTTTTATTGGCCAGCAGATCTCAATGTGGGAGCGAGCCTGCTCGCGATCGCGACCTGTCAGATACATCAATGTTGAATGTGCAGCCGATATCGCGAGCAGGCTCGCTCCCACAAGGTCCGTGTAAGTTTCAGGTCCGGCGTCGCTGGCGCATCAGATGCTTGAATCCTTCGAACACCAGCACTGCCACGGCCAGCCAGATGGGAATGTAGGTCAGCCATTCACTGGCCTGGATGCTTTCTCCCAGCAGCAGGGCAACGCCCAGCAGCAACACCGGTTCGACATAGCTCAACAGCCCGAACAGGCTGAACGGCAGCAACCGGCTGGCAACGATGTAGGCCACCAGCGCCGAAGCACTGATCACCCCGAGCAACGGGATCAGCAGCGACAGCCAAGGGTACTGGTCGAAAACAGCGAAACCCTGCTCCCCACTTTGTACGAACCAGAGCGCCAGCGGCAGCATCAGGGTCATGTCCAGCCACAACCCGCCCAGGTTGTCAGTCCCCAGGCGTTTGCGCAGGATGAAGTAGATCGGATAACCCACCACCACCAACAGTGTTGCCCAGGAAAATCCACCCACCTGGTACAACTCGTTGACCACGCCGAGGGTGGCGAAGAACACGGCGATTTTCTGCAGGTAGGACAGGCGCTCGCCATAGACGAGGCGTCCGGTCAGAACCATCGACAGCGGCAACAAAAAATACCCCAGCGACACGTCCAGACTGTAGCCGTTGAGGGGCGCCCACATGAACAGCCACAACTGCGCGCCCATCAACGCCGAAGACGCCATGGCACCGAGCAACAGACGCGGCGCGGCGATCAGGCGCCGACCGAGCGCCGTTACCAGGTTCCACTCCTTTGCCACCAGCATGAACACCGTCATGCAGGGCATCGTCAGCAGCATGCGCCAACCGAAGATTTCCACGCCGGTCAGCGGCGAGAGCAGGGAGGTGTAGTAATACATGACGGCGAACAGCACAGAGGCCGAGACCGATAGAACAATGCCTTTGGACACAGTGGTTCTCATGAGGGCGATCATCGACACCCGGACTTGTGACTGGAAAATTTATCTGTGGCGCATGGCCTGTGGGAGCAAGGCTTGCCCGCGATGAACGATAACGCGGTTCAGGCCTTGAACCGCAGCGCGGCCATCGCGGGCAAGCCATGCTCCCACAGTGTTCGTCGGAGTCGACGAAATTATGACGTACGCGCCACCCGCCCCGGTACGAAGTGGCCCACGTCATTGAAGCCTGGCGTCGAGGCATGCCCCGGTGTCACCAGCGAATCGATGAAGGCTTCATCTTCGGCCGTGATCGTCACCGACTGCGCCTTGGTGTAGCCATCCCATTGTTCCTCGGTGCGCGGTCCGACGATGGCCGAGGTGACGGCGCGGTTGTTCAGCACCCAGGCAATGGCGAACTCGACAATGCCCACGCCGCGTTCCTGGGTGTATTGCTGGATCTGTTGGGCGATGCGCAGGGACTCGACCCGCCATTCGGTTTCCAGGATGCGTTTGTCCTGGCGACCGGCGCGACTGTTGGCGTCCGGTGCCACGTCCGGTGCGTACTTGCCACTGAGCACCCCGCGGGCGAGGGGGCTGAAAGGCACCACGCCGAGGCCATAGTTCTGCGCGGCGGTGATCTGCTCGGTTTCGGCCTGGCGATTGACGATGTTGTACAGCGGTTGGCTGATTACCGGCCGGTCGATGCCCAGGCGATCGGCGATTCGAATCACCTCGGCGATGCGCCAGCCACGGTAGTTCGACAGGCCCCAGTAGCGGATCTTGCCCTGACGAATCAAGTCACCGATGGCCGACACCGTGACCTCAAGCGGGGTGTTGTGGTCTTCGCGGTGCAGGTAATAGATGTCCAGGTAATCGGTGCCCAGGCGCGTCAGGCTGGCCTCGATGCCATTGAAAATGTGCTTGCGACTCAGGCCGCTGCGGTTGGGGACACCATCTGGTGGGCCGAAGCCGACCTTGGTGGCCAGCACCCATTCATGACGGTGACTGGCAATCGCCTCGCCGACGATCTCTTCGGAACGACCGTTGGTGTAGACGTCTGCGGTGTCGATGAAATTGATGCCCTGGTCCCAGGCCTTGTCGATGATCCGCAGCGAATCCTCGGTGCTGGTCTGTTCGCCGAACATCATGGTGCCCAGAGTCAATGTCGAGACTTGCAACCCGGAATGGCCTAGCGTGCGGTAGCTCATGACAAGGTCCTTTTATCGATGGGAAAGGCCCAATCAAACCCCAGAACAACCGGGCGTGGCAAACGAAAAGATCGCAGGCCACGCTCGACCCCTTACACTCCGGACAACAACCCACGCACTCGATAGAGATTTGACAGGCAGACCGCTATCGCGAGCAGGCTCGCTCCCACACTGATCTGCCTGGGCCACAGGTTTCAGCTAGCCCGGATCCCTGTGGGAGCGAGCCTGCTCGCGATGAGGCCATCAGCCTCGACAACGAGGTTGATGGCAACCCGATTGCGTGAACTTGAACAATTGCGCTCAACTGCCGTGCCGTGCACTGGAACCGGAGAATAAGTATGAAAATAGTCATCGCCCCCGACTCGTTCAAGGACAGCCTGAGCGCCCAGGGCGTGGCCGATGCTGTCGCCCAAGGCCTGGCCCAGGTCTGGCCGGATGCGCAGTTGATCAAGTGCCCGATGGCCGACGGCGGGGAGGGCACGGTGGAGTCGGTGCTGGCGGCCTGCAACGGGCAGTGGCGGTGCAGTTGGGTGAGAGGTCCGTTGGGGGGCAGCGTCGAAGCGCGTTGGGGCTGGTTGCCCGACAGCCACACCGCGATCATTGAAATGGCCGAGGCCAGCGGCTTGCAGCTGGTACCTCCTGGGCAACGTGATGCCTGTTCCAGCAGTACCTATGGCACCGGCGAGCTGATTTGCGCCGCCCTGGACGAAGGCGCCGGGCGCGTGATCCTGGCCATCGGCGGCAGCGCCACCAACGACGGCGGTGCCGGCGCGATGCAGGCCCTGGGCGTGGCCCTGCTGGATGAACACAACCGACCGCTTCCACCGGGAGGCCTGGCCTTGGCCGACCTGGCCCGCATCGATTTGAGCAAGATGGACCCGCGCTTGGCCCAGGTCAGTTTCGAGATTGCCGCCGATGTCGATAACCCGTTGTGCGGACCTCACGGCGCTTCAGCGATTTTCGGCCCGCAGAAAGGGGCATCCCCTGGGCAGGTACAGCAACTGGACCAGGCGTTGGGGCATTTCGCTGAACACTGTGCCCAGGCGTTGAACAAGGATGTACGCGACGAACCGGGCAGCGGCGCCGCCGGGGGGCTGGGGTTCGCCGCCAAGGCGTTTCTGGGCGCGCACTTTCGCACCGGCGTGGACGTCGTCGCCCAGTTGACCGGGCTGGCCGAGGCGATCAACGGCGCTGACCTGGTGATCACCGGCGAAGGCCGTTTCGACGCCCAGACCTTGCGTGGCAAGACCCCCTTTGGCGTGGCTCGCATCGCCCGCCAGCATGGCGTACCGGTGGTGGTCATCGCCGGCACGCTGGGGGAGGGTTATCAGGCGCTGTATGAGCACGGCATCGAAGCAGCCTTTGCCCTGGTCAGCGGGCCGATGACCCTGCAGGAGGCCTGTGGCGACGCGCCACGCCTGCTGACTGAGCGAGCCCGGGACATCGCCCGGCTTTGGCGAGTGGCCGCCCGATAGACCAGTGGGAGCAAGGCTTGCCCGCGATACAGGCGTTGCGGTCTCCCAGGAATCGAGTCGCCCGTATCGCGAGCAAGCTTTGCTCCCACGGCGTTGAATTTGAGATAGGGTTGAGGTTGGACTTCGCGCAAAACAGGAGTGGTACATGCGCTTTTCAGATTTAACCCGCCGCATCACCGGCGACGGCGCCGCCGCGTGGCAGATTCACGACCGGGCGTTGGCCATGCGTGAGCAGGGCATGGATGTATTGCTGTTATCGGTGGGCGACCCGGATTTCGACACCCCTCGCGCCATCATCGACGCCGCTGTGACCAGCCTGCGCGCCGGAGACACGCATTATTCGGACGTGCGCGGCTTGCACACCCTGCGTGCCAGCATTGCCCGGCGCCATCGCCAACGTTGTGGCCAGCCGGTAGGCGCCGAGCATGTCACCGTGTTGCCGGGGGCGCAGTGTGGGGTCTATGCGGTTGCGCAATGTCTGCTCAACCCCGGTGATGAAGTGATCATCGCCGAACCGATGTATGTCACCTACGAAGCCGTATTTGGTGCCTGCGGAGCGAAAGTGCTGCCGGTGGCGGTGCGCCCGGAAAACGCTTTTCGGGTTGACCCGGCCGACGTCGCCCGGCTGATCACTCCCCGTACCCGGGCGATGCTACTCAACAGCCCGAACAACCCATCCGGCGCCAGCCTGCCGCTGTCCACCTGGCAAGCATTGGCGCAGTTGTGCATCGAACATGATCTGTGGCTGATCAGCGATGAGGTCTACAGCGACCTGCTGTACGAAGGCGAACACATCAGCCCGGCCAGCCTGCCGGGCATGGCCGAGCGCACCGCGACGATCAACAGCCTGTCCAAATCCCACGCCATGACCGGTTGGCGCATCGGCTGGGTGATCGGTCCCGAACCGCTCGCCGAACATCTGGCCAACCTGTCGTTGTGCATGCTGTTCGGTCTGCCGGATTTCGTCCAGCGGGCGGCCCAGGTGGCACTGGAGCAGGACTTGCCTGAAGTGGCGCAGATGCACGAGGAGTATCGCCAGCGTCGGGACCTGGTGTGCGCCATGCTTGATGGCTGTCCCGGTCTCAAGCCTGTGCGGCCCGATGGCGGCATGTTCGTGATGGTCGACGTACGCCCGACCGGCCTCGGTGCCCAGGCATTTGCCGAGCGGCTGCTGGACGGCTTTGGTGTGGCGGTGCTGGCGGGCGAGGCGTTCGGGGCGAGCGCGGCGGGGCATATACGGATTGGCCTGGTGGTTGGCCAGCCACAACTCAAGGAGGCCTGCCATCGGATCACCCGTTGCGCGGCGGGAACACTGGAGCAAGCCCAAGCTTGATTGTCTTCTCTGGCAAAAGGCGGCCACGGTGATCAGTCCGACGAACGGCCGTCAGACCTGTCAGATCTGACAGTAGGCGTCACCGGCAAATCCGCATCTAATTTCTCCAGGCCAGATCAATCCAGGCTTTGGAGAATTGTGAATGTCTTCGTCAAGTAAAAGTGGAAGAAATATCGGTGTCCTGGCAAGACCTTTGAGTATTGAAGGGGTCGGCGCAGACAGCGTGCTTCCGCCAGAAGCTTCCATCGTGGGCGCGAAACTATTCATTCCGGAGTGGGAGGCTCCGTCCCAGACAACCGGTAAAAGTGACTTGCTGGAAGTGTGGGTGGTGCCGCCGGGTTCCCCGATTGAAATACGGTTCTACAGCAACTTCTTTCCTGTGCCGGTGGTCTTTCCGGATTTTGTTCTATTGCCGCCGCAATACCTTCAAATAGAGGGGGATATTCGCCTGCGTTATCGGGTGACGACGGGGGATGATGGAAACGAGGATACATCCTCCCCGCAAGTGTTCATTGTCAAACGGCCTACTCCTGTGAATCTGGCCGAACCAGATTTTCCCAGCGCTACGTTATGGGGCTATCTCAATTGCTCTTCGCAGCCGAAGTTATGGGAAAGCATATTCGTTCATGTTCCCGCTCAACCAGGACGGTTCGCCAAGGATGATGAGTGCGTCCTGAATTGGGAGGGTTTTACCACGCTCAATGGCGTAGGCCCGATCCCGGGTACAGCGCTGCGCTTGCCTAAGTTATTGACTCAGGAAGAGGCCACGTCCACGCAGGGATTCGATTTCGTATTGGGCAGCGATAAATATGAACAGTACATAAAACCGATGGAGCGCAATGCATCGGCTTTGGCCAGTTACACGCTGTATCGAAACGGCAACGCATTGGGAAAATCACCACCTGGGTTGGTAAAGATCGATCGAATCATCCCGGGCGAGGCGCGTCCCTGTGGCCCAGGTAGCGTGGCGGGGTTGGGTTCAGATACCGAGGGCGCCTCAGCGTTTCATGAAGTTGGCAATTCAATGAATCAATCATCGATGGAGTCTACAAACATGAACACACAGGTTAAGTCAGGTGGTGGTGTATTTGCCGAATCTCCAGTGATTGCCGGTCAATTGGCGGATGGCCGGCTCACCTATCAACAGCTCAAGACAGATCGACGGCTCAAAGTTGAGCTTGCGGACATCGACGATAAAGTCAAAGGAGGGGCAAGGATAACCCTTCATTTATTTCCACAAGGTGCAGTCACCGATCCCGACCCGTACGATCCCTCCTATATAGTCGCAGAAAGAATAAGGGCTGATGAGGCAGGAGATGTCTGGACGTTCCCGATAGAGTTTGATGTACCGGTCGATAGCCTGGTCGATGTATTCGATATCGCTGGTGATTACGCCGCGTACGAAATGGCGTTTGTTCTGGAAGACGATGACGGTAACATAGACACCTCCGGCCCATTTACCGACGTCCTCGTTGATTTGACCGCGCCCTACCAACGGCAGCCAGGTCCAGGGAACGGACAGGGGGCACGCCCACTAGCAATAACCCCGGTTTCCGCCACCATTGACGACGCTTGGCTAAATGACCCAGCCAATGCCAACGGATTGAACATCGTTATCCCCAATGCCTATACAAAGTTCGAAGCACTTGACGATAAAGTCACTTTCTACATTTCGAAAGCAACGACCTTCAACTTGATGCAGGCAGAAACGCCGGCGTTTAGCGGCCCTTTGCCTGCTACCGGGATCATCAACATTCCCCGCACTTTTTTGGAAGGGTTGGAGGACGGGACCTATTATTATTCCTACAACCTCACGGACCTGCCGGGAAATATCAGTAATCACGCTCCAGTCACCTTTCTTTTCTATCGGGTCAAGGCGCCGGCACCGATTCTCGATGTGCCAAGGATCCCGGTCACCGATGGTGGCGTGCCGATTACTTTCTCGACGGTGGCGCCTCCCGGCACCCGGGCGATTATGGAAATAGATCCTCCGCGTCACGCGCTTGGTGGTGATCGAATCATTCCCTATATCAATTCAACCGAAAGCGGGCCAACCGCTTTGCCCGAACAGGTCATCCCGACTCCCCCCACGACTGCAACATTGACGTTCGATCTGGACTACGCGACCTTGGCTCCGTTCTTCGGAGATGAAAATAAAACCGACGAAACCGAGATCGAATACTGGTATGAACTGGAACGCGCAACTCTTACCCCCAATCCCGTTTCGACTCCCATGCAGTTCGCGGTCCTCGACTTTTCCTATGCCGGACCGGAAAACCCCAATCTGCCGGACCCGGAAAACATCAACATAGCTCCGGTAGTGGTTCAAGGCGCAGGCACCACTCCCCCCGCTCCCAACACTCTGGGGCCGGATCAGGCAGGTTTGGGCGCGGCCATGAACTGGCCCGTTTGGGTTGACACCAATCGGCCCGTCACAGGCCGTGAAATCGTCAAGTTCTACTATCAAGGCAAACAGGTTGGCGGCCCAGTGCCTGTCCGGGTAGGTGCTACAACGGTCACGACACCATTGCCTTGGGGAACGATTCTGGCTGAGGGGAACGGCACAGTGGCTGGTGGCAACGCCCGTGAGGCCTACATCACCATCGAATACCCCGGCAGTGACAACGTGATGAAACAGACGCCAACGACCAAAGTCGATGTAACGGCTATCGTCATCAACTTGCCCGCCCCACAAGTTGTCGTATCGGCATACAGAGGTGCAAACGGTTCGGTGGTGCCGGAACGAATCGAGACCTTGATCAATTGCCCGAGCCTCAACCATCCGGCGGTGCCTGATGGCCCCATGCCTCCCTATATGCCACGCAATCTGCGAATCCGCATCCGGCGAGACCCCAATATTCCATCGGGTGCCACGGTGGCATTGGTATTCGAAGGGCGCGAAACCGACGCAGTGGGGGCGCCGGCCATTCCCAATACTCGCATTACGGATTCAGCGGTCATGCCGCCGACCGGCGACCTGGACTTCAGGCTGGATGACTACGCCAAAATACGCGAGATCCAGTTGCCGAGCCCAGGAGCAGGGGTACGCCCTCCCTTTAGATATGCCCATATCGCTTACACGGTCAATGGTATCGAATCAGCGGCCACCCTACGCGTGTCCCTCCTGAACTCCAGCCTCAAGTATTGCGAAGTGGAGCGTCCAGAGACGCCTTGATGTGGCTTCAACTACAACTTGATCTCGCTGCAGATACAAACAGTTAATGACGACAGTTGTTGTCGTCTTTAACTGTTGAAGCGAGATTCCGTAGATTCAGATGTAGAGATCCCACATTTAAATGGGAAAAGTCGTATGCATATGCGGATTTATCCTACATAGCGATGAATAGATAAACACTAGTCTGGCGACCGTTTTTTATTCCGGCTCGCGCTCATTGAGTCGGACATTCGTTCCTGAAGGAATGTCATCTTGTAGGACTCATTAATATGTCGTCTAAGTCTGTATTTTCCTATCGCAAGACAGCTACCAGCGTGTCGGCCTTGTTGTTCATGCCGCTGCTGATCAATCCATCGCTGGCCCAAGCTGGCACTGTTCCCGCTGGGCAAAGTCAGGCTATCGACGCTAATACCCCGGTGGAAACCTGGGTCGTTGAAACCGGCGCCACGTTAACAGGCTCGGGGGCCTCGACCTTAGGCATCACTGGCGTTGCGGGTGCCACGGTTAACCTGACCAACTCCACGGTCACCCCTGATGGAGTGAATGGCCTGACCCAGGGCATTGCGCTGACCAACGCCAGTGCGACGTTGAATAACTCCACGGTGACCAGTGCTCAGGGAATTGGCATATTAGCCGCACGTAATATCAACAGTGCTGGCGGCTCTCAGGTCACCCTGGGTAACAACAGTGTGGTCCGAGGCTTGGTGGGAGGGCTCGCTGGCAACCGTTTCAGCGACCTGACTGTTCAGGACTCCACGGTGGAGGGCACCGGCGCCAACAGTTTCGGGATACGTCTGCATGAGGGAGCGCTGTCCGCCAGCGGCAGCACGATCACTGGTGGCCTGAACGGGTTGATCGTGGGCACCGATGCCAACGCGTCAACGGTCATCCAGTCGTCGATCGTGCTGGACAGTACCCAGGTAGAAGGTCAAAGCGGTTCGGCCATTGTCGTCGGCTACAGTCCGGCCAATATTCCAGGTGTGGCCAACATCGAGGTCCGCAACGGTTCAACCCTGATCGGCGGGAACGGTACGTTGCTGGAAGTGCGTACCGGTGCCGCGGCTGATTTACTCGTCGACAACAGTACCTTGGCCGGTAATATCGTGGTGGATGAGGGTGGTTCGGGTAACGTCGTCCTGCAAAACGCGGCGTCGTTGACCGGTGATATGCAAAACGTCACCAGTGCGACCCTCAACAATCAGGCGAGTATGACGGGCAACGTGCTGGGCGCCTCGAATGTGGTGATCAACAACGCCTCTACGCTCACCGGCAACTTGCAAGATGTCGCCAATGTCTCGATCAACAACCGCAGCGTAATGGTCGGTGATGTAATGGGCGCTGCCGACAGTGTGTCCAATCTGACCTTGGATAACGGCGCCAACCTGACCGGCCAGGTGAGCGGCGTATCCAATTTCGCCATCAGCAATCAGGCGTTGTGGCAGATGACCGACAGCCAGGCGGTGAGCAATCTTACGCTCAACTCTGGCGGGACCGTTCGGCTGGGGAGCAATCAGCAATATTTCCAACTGGACGTGGCCAATCTGGCGGGTAATGGCAGGTTCGAAATAGGCACCGACTTCAATCAGGGCATCAGTGACCTGCTGAATATCACGGGCAGCGCTACCGGCAATCATCAGTTGTTGGTCGCCAGCACCGGTCTTGATCCGGTCAATGATGACTCGATCAAGGTGGTGCAGAGTGTCGCCTCAGACGCCCAGTACGATCTGGTCAATGATCGCGTGGATGTCGGCGCTTATACCTACCGCTTGGTGAAGAACGGAGATGACTGGTATCTGCAACCTGATAAGGATGTGATCAGCACACCGACCCGTTCGGTCATGGCCATCTTCGGTACTGCGCCCACAGTGATCTATGGCGAGATGGCGTTGTTGAACACCCGGATGGGCGATCTGCGGGTCAATGGCGGCCAGACGGGTGGCTGGATTCGTTCGTTCGGTAACCGATACAGCGTCACCACCAACGCTTACGGCAACGGCTACAGTCAGAATCAACACGGCATCTCCCTGGGGGTCGATACCCCGGTGCAGATCGCGGGCGAACGGGTGTTGCTGGGTGTATTCGCCGGTTACAGCAAGTCGAACCTCGATTTGAGCCGTGGCAGCTCAGGCGAAATCGACAGCACCTCCCTGGGTATGTACGGCACTTGGCTGGGTGATAGCGGTTACTACCTGGATACCGTCGCCAAGCTCAACCATTTCCGTAACGACGCCAAGGTGACGATGAGCGATGGCACCAGGACCAAGGGCGGCTACAACAACCTGGGGGCCAGTGCGTCGGTGGAGTTTGGTAAACACATCGATATCAAGGATGGCTACTATGTGGAGCCGTTTACTCAGTGGCAGATGGCGACAGTGCAGGGCAAGGATTTCAACCTCGATAATGGTTTGAAGGCGGACGCCGACACCACGCGATCCATGCTGGGCAAAGTGGGTGTGACGCTGGGACGGGGTATGACCCTGGACGATGGCAGCGTACTGCAACCGCATATTCGCACCGCGGTGGTCCAGGAGTTCGCCAAGCACAACGAAGTTCGAGTCAACAACAACAAGTTCAACAACGACTTGTCCGGTACCCGGTTCGAAGTGGCGGCGGGAGCCTCATGGACATTGAGCGATCGTTGGCAGGTGCATGCCGAACTCGATACCAGCAAAGGTGACAATGTCACCAAGGACATCGGTTTCAATCTGGGCGCTCACTACTCATTCTGAGTCATGTAAAAAAGGGAAGCTTCGGCTTCCCTTTTTACGTGATGTTGGCAGCGAACTATCAAGCCTTGAGCACCTGGAACTGGCCTTTGAGCAGCATGGTTTGTCCATTGGTTCCCGGCAGTTCTAGATCAACATTGAAGTTGCCCCTTACGTTCCCCTCCGAGGCCGGTACCAATTCAATGCTGCCGGAAATACCTTCGTAAATAGTGGTGAACTCCTTGAGGCTGAAGCCCACATCATCCCGTGTGTTCAACTCATAGCTACCCGGCTCGAAATTTGCCGGAATGCTGATAATGAGCTCGCGAGTGGAGGTGATTGTCGCCCTCGTCTTTTTTTCTTCCCGATCAATGGCGGTAATCACCACGACGTCCGCCTGAGAGATACCTGCCTTTTTCTTTTCGATCAGCCGAGAGGTGGCGACAAACTCGGGGAAGTCTTTACCATTGGTGGAGAAAGCTGACGCGGTGACATAGTTGCCGGGGGCAAAGCTCAATTGATAAGTGGCAGCATTCATGGATTCGGTCTCCGTTGCTAGAACTAAGGTGTCCAAAGGCCGTGTTGACCCTAATGCTGGATGAACTCTAGAGAACGCGTTTTTCAAAGGCTTGTAAACTGTCATTCCTGACAGTTTACAAGCTCTTTTATTTATGATTTTTTGAGTAGCTCTCAGGCGGGCTGACTCTTAAATGTGCTTGTGCCCTGGAGTGGCGAGGGAGTTCTTTGGCATGGTGCTTCTCCGACAGTGAACGTTGCATGCTAGGGGGGGAAGGGGGCGCATCGGTAAAGCTTTGTAGGTGCTGTGTGAAATTGTGTAAGGGGTTTGCTCGTGGGTGGGTGAGGGCGTATATCCTTGGCAGCTTGATTCCTTGGTGCCTGTTATGTCGCCTTCGCGAGCAAGCCCGCTCCCACAAAGGTTTACATGAACATTGTGGGAGGGGCTTGCTCGCGAAGGCGATCCGCCAGGCGCCCCAGCACTCTGGAAACACCAATGCCCAACATCCTCCTGGTGGAAGACGACACCGCCCTCTCTGAACTGATCGCCAGCTACCTGGAGCGCAACGGCTACAGGGTCAGTGTGCTCAGCCGTGGCGATCATGTGCGGGAACGGGCGCGGGTCGATCCGCCGGACCTGGTGATCCTCGATCTGATGCTGCCGGGGCTGGACGGCTTGCAGGTCTGCCGCTTGTTGCGGGCCGATTCGGCGACCCTGCCGATTCTGATGCTCACCGCCCGGGACGACAGCCATGATCAGGTGTTGGGCCTGGAAATGGGCGCCGATGACTACGTCAGCAAGCCCTGTGAACCCCGGGTCCTGCTGGCACGCGTTCGGACCTTGTTGCGCCGCAGCAGCCTTACCGAGCCGCAGACGGTCAACGATCGCATTCTCATGGGCAACCTGTGCATCGACCTGTCCGAACGCACCGTGACCTGGCGCGGGCAAGCGGTGGAGCTGTCCAGCGGCGAATACAACCTGCTGGTGGTACTGGCCCGGCATTGCGGCGAGGTGCTGAGCCGCGACCAGATTCTGCAGCGTCTGCGCGGCATCGAGTTCAACGGCACCGACCGCTCGGTGGACGTGGCGATCTCCAAGCTGCGGCGCAAGTTCGACGACAACGCCGGCGAAGCCCGCAAGATCAAGACCGTGTGGGGCAAGGGTTATCTGTTCAGCCGTTCCGAGTGGGAATGCTGAGTCGATGTGGAAGCTGCTGATTCGCCTTTACCTGGTCACCATCGTGTCCTACAGCGCCGCGATCTATCTGATGCCGGAGTTGGTGGTCCGGCTGTTTCATGAGCGCTTCCTGAACTACAACCTCGATTATTCCCGTGGCCTGCAAACCTTGATGGTCCGGCAGTTCCATAACGTGCCCAGCGAGCAGTGGCCGGCACTGGCGGCACAGATGGACAAGGAATTCGAGCCGCTGCGCATCGAACTGGCGGCCATCGAGGATGAGGGTTTCAGCACCGACGAGCAGGCGCGTCTAAAGCGCGGCGAGAACGTGGTGCGCCTGGGCGAATGGGCCTGGCGAACCTTGGCTGCCGCGCCGCTGGATGAGCACACGGCGGTCAAGATGATTGTGCCCCCGGACCCGACCGAGGTCAGTTGGCTGTACTGGAGCATCAACGTGTTGATCGGTGCCACGATGCTGGCGTGCCTGCTGCTTTGGTTGCGGCCGCATTGGCGCGATCTGGAACGGCTCAAACGCACGGCTGAACGCTTCGGCAAAGGCCATTTGAGCGAACGTACGCAGATTGGCTCCAGCTCGAACATCGGCAGCCTGGCCCACGTGTTCGACACAATGGCCGGCGACATCGAGCGCTTGCTCAACCAGCAGCGCGATCTGCTCAATGCAGTGTCCCATGAATTGCGCACGCCATTGACCCGCCTCGATTTCGGCCTGGCCCTGGCGCTGTCCGATGACCTGCCGCCGGCCAGTCGCGAACGGCTGCAAGGGTTGGTGGCACACATCCGCGAGCTGGATGAGTTGGTGCTGGAGCTGCTGTCTTACAGCCGTCTGCAGAACCCCGAGCTTCTGCCCGAACGCGTGGAGGTGGCGCTGGACGAGTTCATCGACAGTATCCTGGGCAGTATCGACGAGGACCTGGCGGCGCCGGATGTGGTGATCGATGTGCTGCTGCACGGCACGCTGGAGCGTTTCGTGCTGGACCCGCGCCTGACGGCCCGGGCGTTGCAGAATCTGTTACGCAACGCCATGCGTTATTGCGAAAAGCGGATCCAGGTCGGCGTGCTGGTCGGCGTCCAGGGTTGCGAGATCTGGGTCGACGACGACGGTATCGGTATTCCTGACAGCGAGCGCGAGCGTGTGTTCGAACCGTTCTATCGCCTGGACCGCAGTCGCGATCGCGCCACGGGCGGTTTTGGCCTGGGCCTGGCCATCAGCCGTCGCGCCCTGCAAGCCCAGGGCGGTACGCTGACGGCGCAAGCTTCGCCGCTGGGTGGGGCGCGATTGCGCTTGTGGTTGCCAACGCGGTGAGGCTGGGGGAGGGGTCAGGCGTTTATTGCGCTCGATTCAATCAGCGCCACACCCGCTTGCTGCATCCGCCGGATTGCCGCCTCCATCGAACCGTCGATATCAATGCCCCGACAGGCGTCGAGCACCACAAACGCATTGAACCCCGCCGCCCGGGCATCCAGCGCCGAGAACATCACGCAGAAATCCAGCGCCAGCCCCACCATGTACACCGTGTCGATGCCGCGCTCCTTGAGGTAGCCCGTCAGGCCGGTGGGTGTCTGGCGGTCGGCTTCCATGAAGGCCGAATAGCTGTCGATGTCCGGGTTGCAGCCCTTGCGAATGATCAGTTGCGCGTGCGGCAGGTCCAGGGCCGGGTGCAGCGCGGCGCCTTGGGTGCCCTGTATGCAGTGGTCGGGCCACAGTTTCTGTTCGCCATAGGGCAGTTGAATGAGGTCGAACGGTTGCTTGTCCGGATGGCTGGAGGCAAACGAAGCATGCCCGGCCGGATGCCAGTCCTGGGCGAGGATGACCTGCCTGAATGAACGACCCAGGCGGTTGATCAATGGCACGATTTCGTCACCCCCCGGTACGGCCAATTGGCCTCCGGGGATGAAGTCGTTCTGAACGTCTATTACCACTAACGCGGTGGTTGGGGCGATCATGGATGGGTCTCCTGAAATATGGCCCACCACAGCTTAGCCGAACGGCCTGTGACGCAGGTGCCTTCAGTCATCCGGAGACAAGATGTCCTTCGTCGCAAATATTCCAGGGTTGATGGCTTTTTGATATTTGGTCGGTACGCCCGTACCGCAATTGAGTACAATCGCCGCCTTTCAACCGGGCATGGAAGCAGTTCGGCTTTCCAGTCACGAGAAAAAACCATGCTCATCGGCAGTTACTCCCCGGCCCTTGTTTCAATTTCCCTGTTTGTTGCGGTACTGGCTTCCTACACTGCGCTGGACATGACCGGCCGCATCGCGACCACTCAGGGGCGCGCGGCGCATTGGTGGATGGCCGGCGGTTCCCTGGCAATGGGCGTCGGGGTCTGGTCCATGCATTTTATCGGCATGCTGGCGTTCACCTTGCCGGTGGAGCTTGGCTACGATGTATCGATCACCGCCTTGTCCCTGCTGATCGCCATCCTGTCCTGCGGTTTTGCCCTGTGGTTGGTCAGTCAACCGCAATTGCCGGCGTGGCAACTGGCTTTCGGCGCGTTGATCATGGGCGCCGGCATCAGCGCCATGCATTACACCGGCATGGCGGCGCTGCGGATGCAGCCGGGTATTGATTATGACCCCTCGTTGTTCGGGGCTTCGCTGGTGATTGCGGTCGGCGCTTCGGCGGCTGCGTTGTGGATCGCCTTTCGCTTGCGCCAGAACATCCCCCATGTACGTCTGGCCCGCGCCGGCGCTGCTGTCGTGATGGGCCTGGCCATTGTCGGCATGCATTACACCGGCATGGCCGCAGCGCGCTTCAGCGACGGCAGCTTTTGCGGTGCTCTGGACGGCTTGAGTGGCAAGGGTCTGGACAATCTGGTGCTGATCACCACGTTGGCGGTACTGGCCATCGCCTTGCTCACGTCGATTCTCGATGCGCGCCTGGAGGCCCGGACCGCAGAGCTGGCCCAATCGCTGACTCTGGCCAACCGTGAGCTGACGCAACTGGCCCTGCACGACCCCCTCACCGAATTGCCCAACCGCGTGCGGCTGGCCGATCGTATCGGTCAGGCCATGCATCGGGTGCATGAGCAGGGCGGCTGTTTCGCCTTGATGTTCATCGACCTGGATGGCTTCAAACCGGTCAACGATGCTTTCGGCCATCACATGGGCGACCTGTTGCTGCGCGACGTGGCCCTGCGCCTGCGGGAAGACTTGCGCAGCCAGGACACCCTGGCGCGGATCGGCGGTGATGAGTTCGTGCTGCTGGTGCAACTGGCCGAGCCTGACGATGCGTTGCGCCTGGCGGCCCGCCAGGTCGGGCTGATCGGTCGCACATTCCGGGTGGCCGATCATGACCTGCAGATATCCGCCAGTGTCGGCATCGCGCTTTATCCAGGCAACGGCCAGAGCGCCGAAGAGCTGCTGATGAATGCCGACGCGGCGATGTACCACGCCAAGGGCGCCGGCAAGAATGGCTACAGCTTTTTCGATGCCTCGATGAACAGCAACGCCCGCAAGCAACTGCAACTGCTGCAAGACCTGCGCATCGCCGTCGAGCAACGCCAGTTCAGCCTCCATTACCAGCCCAAGTTCGACGCTGCCAACGGCCGTCCGGTGGGGGCCGAAGCCTTGTTGCGCTGGACGCATCCAAACCAGGGCCTGTTGATGCCCGATACTTTCATCGACCTTGCGGAAAAGACCGGGCTGATCATTCCCATCGGGGAATGGGTGTTGAACGAGGCCTGCCGCCAGATGCGCGAATGGTACGTGCTTGGCTACACCGACTGGCGCATCGCGGTGAACCTGTCGGCCTTGCAGTTCTGCCACGTGGGCCTGGTGCAGAGCGTCGCCACGGCGCTGGAAATTCATCATCTGCCAGCCAACAGCCTGACCTTGGAAATCACCGAAACCACGGCGATGAGCGATGCCGATGCAAGCATGACCGTGCTGCAGCAGCTCTCGGACATGGGCGTGGATTTGTCCATCGACGACTTTGGCACCGGTTATTCGAGCCTGATGTACCTCAAGCGGTTGCCGGCCAACGAGCTGAAGATCGATCGCGGTTTCGTCCGCGACCTGGAGCACGACAGTGATGATGCGGCGATTGTCTCGGCCATCGTCGCCCTCGGCCAGGCCCTGGGGCTGCGGATTGTTGCCGAAGGGGTGGAGACCGACATGCAGCAGGATTTCCTGACTCAATTGGGGTGCGATTCGCTGCAGGGTTACCTGCTGGGCCACCCGCTGCCGGCCGAGCGCTTCCTGCACGACATTCGCAAGGCACAACGGCTGGCGCTGGCCTGAGCGGCCGCTCAGGGAACGATGTCGAACGCCGTGCTGCCCAGCCGTTCGCCATTGACCAGCAGATGCACCGCATGCCGGCCCGCGTAGTGTCGGCGGGTGGTCAGTTCGCGAATATGCTGGGAACGGCTGAGGCTGACGCACTCAAGGGCAGGCAGGTCGAAGGTCTTGAGCTTGAAGACTTTGGCCGAGGTGCCGCCCGAGGCTTTCACGTAGTCGATGGCATAGTCGATCACCAGGCGCTGGTTCTGCTCGAGGGTTGATTGCACCTTGAACGACAAGGTAATCGGTTCGCCGAGACGAATCACCGCCGGCGTGACCTGTAAGTCCAGCACCTGGATGTGCGCCTTGCCGCCGACGCCGATAACCGCCAGTGCCCGCGAATTGCCTTGTTTGATCAGGCTGCGCAAAGCATGGCGGGCGATCCATGCGGTATGGCGATCTTGCAGGGGCCAGCCTTCGATCCGGTCCAGCACCCAATCAGGGTGCTGCTTGGTGATGTCGTTGAGATGGTTGGCCACGGACTTGCGTACATACAGGCTGCTGTCGGCCTTGAGCGCCTCAAGGATCGCGGCGGCGAGGTCGGGGTTGGCCTGGATCGGCTCCAGGTGGAACGACCAGGGCAAGCGCGGTCGACTGCCTTCGCTGGCCAGGCGACGGACGTGTTCGTTGGGGTCGTGCGCCCAGTCGTGCATGGCTTTGAGGGTGCGCGCCAGGTCATCGCGCAGGAAATGCCGCACGGCGAACTCCGAGGAGCCGAACCGGGTGAAATACTTGAGCGCATCCAGGGACAGGTCGAAGCTGTGCCGGCCGTAGGACGCCACGTAGTGGGGCAGGAACATGCTGACAAACATGCTGTTGAGTCGGGGCGCCAGGTCCCGCAGCACATCCAGCGACGCTTCGTACTCCAAGGGCAGTACCGCATGCAGGCACTCACTGACTCGCGCCATGCGTTGCATCACCGACAACTCGCTCAGCCCGTCATTGGCCATGTCCAGGAACGTCCGGCTATCGAAAGCTGGATACACCGCGCTCATTTCACTGGCGATGTGCTCAAGGCGTGTGGCGTTGAAGATTTCCTTGAGGGCAGGGGATGAGGTGGTGGCGTTGCTCATGGCGGGGTCCGTGCGGTGAGGTGTGTTGGACTTTATAGGGGATGTGGCTGCCAATGTGTAGCCATCGCCACAGGGACATCGTTGTTCTTCCCGCGGCCTCAGACTTGCGCCACTTCACTCACATACTGGCGGATATGCCCCAACCCCCGTTCCACATAGGCCTCTTTCTCGCCCACCGGGGCAAAGTAATGCAGCACTTCCCGCGCGGTCTCCAGGCCCTTGAGCCGCGCCAGCACCCAGGCCGACAGGTACTGGGCGGAGAAACAGCCACCGGCGGTGGCGATATTGCCATTGGCGTGGAACGCCTGGTTGACCACGTTGACACCCGCCGCCACGACCCATGGTTTACTGGTGGTGTCGGTGCAGGCCGGTGCCTGGCCGAGCAGCCCCAGGCGTGCCAGCAGGAATGTGCCGGAGCATTGGGAACCGAGCAACTGGCGCGTCGGGTCCAGACGCAGCCGGCTCATGATGGCCGGGTTGTCGGCCACTTCCCGGGTCTTCATGCCGCTGCCAAACAACACGGCGTCGGCCTTGCAGGCCTGCTCCAGGTCGATCTGGGCGTCGATGGTCAAACCATTCATGGACGTGACGCGCGGGGTAGGTGAAGCGATGCTCACGCGCCACTCCTTATCGCCGATCAGGGAAATACGGCTGAGCATGCCGTAGGCAATCAGTGAGTCCAGTTCGTTGAAGCCGTCGAAGGTCAGAATGGCGATGTGCATGGCGAGCCCCGGTTTTTATAAATGGCTTTTTTGCCAGCCTACGCCGGTTGTCGGCATCACCGCCCCGTACAGTCGGCGACGGATTCGTCGCTACAGTAAAAGGAATGATTCGCCGCCGTTGAAGTCGGAGATTTCAGTATTCTCGAAATCACTGGAGTTTTTATGCGCAAGCCTACCCTGATCGCCAGCCTGGTCCTGATCGCCGGTCTCGGAGCCTTTGGCCCTGTGGCGCAAGCGGTCGAGGCCACCGGAGATGCGGTGGAACATTCACCCAACAATGGTCGCCGGTTGGTGGAGGCCGACCGGACGCCTTCTGAATATCAGCGCTCGGACAAGGCCATTAAAAACTGGAAGGAGAAGGGGCTCGAAGCACCCGAAGAAGGCGCGCAATGGGTGCAGATCCATGACAAATACGTGATGGTAGTAATTGCCTCCGGCCGGATCCTGAAAATCACCCCCGCCACACGCTAGTCCTTTGAGCTCACTTCGCCTTTGTCCCATAGGCGAACCAGCTCGCCGGGTGCCTGGTCTTCAGGCACCTGCAGCACCATTTCGTCGTCCTGGTCGTTGGCGCGATAGCGCACCTCGATCCGGAAAAAACGCTGGTCGCCGCGCCCCGGTGCCGCCGAGTCCAGCGGCAGACACCCTTCCAGTACCGAACAGATACGCGTGCGCTGGTCGAGATCGCACTGGGAGAAATCGATTTCCCGAGGGCGAGTCAAGCCGGGCATCGCCGCCACGCCGCCCTGGCGGGACAGCCGCACCACGGCGTGATCATCGAGGTTTGGAAGGGGTTTCATCAGTGCTCCTCGGTTAAATCGACGCCAACCTGAGCCCAGCCGTTCTGCACCGCTTGCACTTCCCGGATGCCGAAGCGCTGGCGGGCGTGCTCGACGGTCAAGCGGGCGAAGTCGCTGAAGGAGGCGTCGTTGGCCAGTCTTCTGTCGCACAAGGTTTCATACCAGATCCGGCCGGCCTTTTCCCAGGCAAATCCGCCCAGCGTGGTGGCCGCCAGATAGAAGGCGCGGTTGGGAATGCCGGAATTGATGTGCACGCCGCCGTTGTCCTCGCGGGTGATGACGAATTCACGCATGTGCGCCGGTTGCGGGTCCTTGCCCAGCAGCGGGTCATCGTAGGCCGTGCCGGGGTTGGACATGCTGCGCAGGCCGTCACCGTTGATCTTGTCAGTGAGCAGGTCGGCGCCGATCAGCCAGTCGGCCTGGTCGGCGGTCTGTTCGAGGACGAACTGCTTGACCAGCACCCCGAATACATCGGACATGGACTCGTTCAACGCCCCAGACTGGTTGGCGTAGATCAATCCGGCTTCGCTTTCGGTCACGCCATGGGCCAACTCGTGGGCCACCACGTCGAGGGAGCGGGTGAAACGCTGGAAGATTTCGCCATCGCCGTCGCCGAACACCATCTGCGCGCCGTTCCAGAAGGCGTTTTCGTAGTCCTGGCCGTAATGCACGCTACCCACCAGGGCGAAGCCTTTGTTGTCGATGGAGTCGCGCCCCAGCACTTTCCAGAAAAAATCGTAGGTGGCGCCGAGGGCATCGTAGGCCTCGTCCACGGCCGGGTCGCCAGTGGCTGCCTGGCCTTCGAGGCGTACCGGCTGGCCGGGCAGTTCCATGGTGTTTTGTGCGTCATGCACGCTGCGCTGGGGTTGGCCTGGCTTGCCGGGCCTGGGCAGCGCTGCGGCGGCGGGCGGGGTGTGCGGCGGACCGGGGTTGTGCCGCAGATTGCGTACGTGGGTCAGGGTGCCGAGGGCGCTGGAGCGTTGATGTTCGGAACCGTGGGCGATGATTCGGTTGAGGATATAGGGAGGAATGAAGCCGTGGAGCGGGCGAAAGTCGATCATCAGAACATCCTTATCTGAAATACAGGGTCGATACCCATGTGAACCGAAGCGACTGCTGCGGTTCCCTTGTGCACCCAATACACAAAAGTTTGCCAGCCACGCGGATTTCTGCGAAAACCCGCGCCTGAACCACACGGGAGTAGCCCATGAACGAAGAACTGCAAATCATCGACCTGGAGCAGGGCGACGGCAAAAGCGTAGTCAAAGGCGCGCTGATCACCACCCAATACCGTGGCACGCTGGAAGACGGCACCGAATTCGATTCGTCCTACAGTCGAGGCAAACCTTTTCAGTGCGTGATTGGCACCGGTCGGGTGATCAAGGGCTGGGACGTCGGCCTGATGGGCATGAAGGTCGGCGGCAAACGCAAGCTGTGGGTGCCGGCGAATCTGGCCTATGGCGAACGGTCCATGGGCGCTCACATCAAGCCGGGCGCCAATCTGATTTTCGAAATCGAGCTGCTGGAAGTGCTGACCCGCGACGATTGAAAGTGTTGCTACTATCTGAAGTCCTGCCATGGCTCGATTCGTCGGGGGGCGAAATATGAATGCAGAGCAACATGACCTTGGGGTGTCCCAGGTCGCCGCGGCCATTGCCGAACCGGCCCGCACCCGAATGCTGTGCGCGTTGATGGACGGCCATGCCCGAACCAGCACGGAGTTGGCGAGCATCGCCGATGTCAGTGCCTCTACCGCCAGCAGCCATTTGGCGAAGCTCAAGGAACTGGCCTTGGTGCGTTTGTACGTCCAGGGCCGACATCGCTATTACAGCCTGGCGGATAAGCGGGTTGCCCAGGCGCTTGAAGCGTTGATGGTGATCGGCCAGAACGCCGCCCCGACCTTCACCGCGCGCGCCCCGGATCGCCTGCAATTCGCCCGCACCTGCTACGACCACATGGCCGGCACGCTGGCGGTGCGCATGCATGATCGGATGCTTGAAGCTGGATGGCTGGTGGATGTGGAAGGCAAAGGGTATCGCCTGAGTGACTCCGGCGAGGCGCTGTTCCAAGGGCTGGGCATTGATGTCCAGGCGCTTGCCGGTCAGCGACGCCGATTTGCCTGTCCCTGCCTGGACTGGAGCATGCGCCGTCCGCACCTGGGGGGCGCCTTGGGCGCGGCGTTGCTGCAAGTGGCGATCAAGCGCAAATGGGTGGTTCAGGACCTGGATAGCCGGGCGCTGGCGTTGACGACCAGTGGGCGCAAGGAAATGGCGGCGCGATTGGGTGTCGATGTCGAGATGGATGTCGGCCCTGCTGGCGCCTTCGCGAGCAGGCTCGCTCCCACAGTGGACCTGCGCTGAACACATGATTGATGGCCACCGACAAACCCTGTGGGAGCGGGCTTGCCCGCGAAGGGGCCTTCACATCCAGCATCCATGCAAGCTGATTCACCGCCATCGCGAGCAGGCTCGCTCCCACAGTGGACCTGCGCTGAACACATGATCGATGGCCACCGACAAACCCTGTGGGAGCGGGCTTGCCCGCGAAGGGGCCTTCATATCCAACATCCATGCAAGCTGATTCACCGCCTTCGCGAGCAAGCCCACTCCCACAGTGGACCTGCGCTGAACACATGATTGATGGCCACCGACAAACCCTGTGGGAGCGGGCTTGCCCGCGAAGGGGCCTTCACATCCAGCATCCATGCAAGCTGATCCACCGCCTTCGCGAGCAAGCTCGCTCCCACAGTGGAATTGCGCTGAACACATGATTGATGGCCACCGACAGACCCTGTGGGAGCGGGCTTGCCCGCGAAGGGGCCTCAAGCTGATCCACCGCCTTCGCGAGCAAGCTCGCTCCCACAGTGGAACTGCGCTGAACACATGATCGATGGCCACCGACAGATCCTGTGGGAGCGAGCTTGCTCGCGATAGCCATTCCCGAACCACCCTCATTATCCAGCCATGTGCCTGCGCCGATACTCATCCGGCGTGGTGCCCATCATTTTGCGAAACATGCTGATGAACGCCGAGGCGCTGCTGTAGCCCAGGTCCAGGCCGATGGTTTCCACGCTCTGGCCACGTTCGAGCAGGGCCAGGGCTTCGATGACCTTCAGGCGCTGGCGCCATTCCACCAGTGACATGCCCAGGTCCCGCTGGGCCCGGCGCATCAGTGTGCGTTCGGTGGTGTTGGCGGCGCGGGCCAGTTGCGGCAAGGAGCGTGGGTCGCTGGGATTCGCCTCAAGGGTCCGCAACACGGGGCCCAGCAGTGGATCATCCGAGGAGGGCAAGTAACTGCCGGCATGGGGCGCCTGGATCAGCTTGTCCACCAGCACCTGCAACAAACGTTGCTGCTCGGGCGTCTGAGGTTGGCTCGGCGGGTCGCTGCGCAGCTCTTCCAGCAACGCGCGGATCAGCGGGCTCAAGGTCAGCGCGCAAGGTACGGCCGGCAGCGCAGCGCACAGTTCGGCCGCCAGGTACAACGAACAATGACAGGCTTCATGCCGATTGAACCCAACGTGTTCCATGTCCGGCGGTAACCAGATGCCGTACTGCGGTGGTGCCAGGTAATGGTGCTGGGCGATCTCGATTTCCATCACCCCACTGTAGGAGTAGACGAACTCTCCCCAGGCATGCCGGTGCCGAGGATAAGTGGCGTGGGCCGGCATGCAGGCGCTGCGAAAGAAAATCGGCGAGGGCAGGGCCGCGTCGAACGGAGGAATCTTCAGATGTTGAGCTGGAGGCTGCATATCGACTGTAATGGCGGATTACCGGGATGGCTTGTCGGGTAATCACTATATCCAGCAAAGGTGTCAGGCAGACAATCCTTTCATCCATTTCTGCCCAAGGACCTTTCCCATGACCACCCGCCGCGCCCTGGATGGCCAGGTCAGTGCCCTGATGACGGGCCTCTGTGCCATCTGGGGTTTCCAGCAAGTCGCGATCAAGGCCAGCGCCGCCGACATGGCGCCGATGCTGCAACTGGGCGTGCGCTCGGCCATCGCTGCGGTACTGGTCTGGCTGTTGGTGCTGGCGCGCGGTGAACGCCTGTCCCTGGCCGATGGCAGTTGGCGTCCCGGTCTGTTGGTGGGGCTGTTGTTTGCCTTGGAGTTCGTGATGGTGGGCGAAGGCCTGCGCCATACGACGGCTTCGCACATGGTGATTTTCCTCTACACCGCGCCGATGTTCGCCGCTCTGGGCCTGCACTGGAAACTGCCGAGCGAACGTCTAAAACCTCTGCAATGGCTGGGTATCGCCGTGGCATTCGGCGGTATTGTTGTGGCGTTCAGCGGAGGGACGGGGGCGGCGAACGGCAGTTCGTTACTGGGTGATGGCATGGGGCTGCTGGCCGGTGCGCTCTGGGGGGCTACGACGGTGACGGTGCGTTGTTCACGCTTGACGAACCTGCCCGCCAGCCAGACGTTGCTGTACCAATTGGTCGGCGCCGGGGTGCTGCTGGTAGGGATGTCGGTGGTGCTGGGGCAAACGTCGATCACCCCCACACCGCAACTGCTGGCCAGCCTGGCCTTTCAAGTGTTGCTGGTGTCTTTCGCCAGTTTTCTGATCTGGTTTTCCCTGCTGCGCCGCTACCTGGCTTCGCAGTTGGGGGTGCTGTCGTTCATGACGCCGCTGTTTGGCATCGGTTTTGGTGTCTGGTTATTGGATGAACCGCTGGAGCCGAACTTCATCGTCGGTGCGGCTTTGGTATTGAGTGGGATTCTGCTGGTCAGCGGTTACGGATGGTTTCGCCAGCGTTGGGGGCGATGGCTGGTTTTGCGGCGGGAGTAAGGGAGACAAACCCATGTGGCGAGGGAGCAAGCTCCCTCGCCACATGAGCGCTGCTTAGACCTTGACGATCCAGCCAGCCGGCGCTTCCACGTCGCCGGTCTGCACGCCGGTCAGCTCTTTGTAGAGCTTCTGGGTGATCGGGCCGACTTCGGTTTCGCTGTGGAACACGTGCAGCTTGTCCTTGTAGCTGATGCCGCCAATCGGAGTGATGACCGCAGCGGTACCGCAGGCGCCGGCTTCCTTGAAGTCCGACAGTTTGTCGATGAACACGTCGCCTTCGATCACTTCCAGGCCCAGGCGCGATTTGGCCAGTTCGATCAGCGACAGGCGGGTGATGCCCGGCAGGACCGAAGGGGATTTGGGGGTGACGAATTTGTTGTCATGGGTGATGCCGAAGAAGTTCGCCGAGCCGACTTCCTCGATTTTCGAATGGGTCATCGGGTCCAGGTAGATGCAGTCGGCGAAACTGGCCTTTTTAGCCTGGGAGCCGGGCATCAGGCTGGCGGCGTAGTTGCCACCGACCTTGGCCGCGCCAGTGCCTTGTGGGGCGGCACGGTCGTAGCTGGAGATCAGGAAGTTGTGCGGGGTCAGGCCGCCCTTGAAGTAGGCGCCGACCGGGATGCAGAAGATCGAGAAGATGAACTCGGGTGCGGTGCGCACGCCGATGTTGTCACCCACGCCGATCACGAACGGGCGCAGGTACAACGCGCCGCCAGTGCCATAAGGCGGGATGAAGCGCTCGTTGGCGCGGACCACTTGCTTGCAGGCTTCGACGAACTGCTCGGTCTCGACTTGCGGCATCAGCAGGCGCGCGCAGCTGCGCTGCATGCGGGCGGCGTTCTGGTCAGGGCGGAACAGGTTGATCGAACCGTCCTTGCAGCGATAGGCCTTCAGGCCTTCGAAACACTGCTGACCGTAGTGCAGCGCGGTGGAGCCCTCGCTGATGTGCAGCACGTTGTCGTCGGTCAGGGTGCCGGCGTCCCAGGCGCCATCGCGCCAGTGCGACAGGTAGCGCTTGTCGGTCTTGATGTAGTCAAAGCCCAGTTTGTCCCAATTGATGCTCTCGTTACCCATGACACCCTCTATTTCTTAACAACCGTCGAAACGGTTCAAGGCTTCTGACGTTTTTTGGATGGGGACAACAATACTTCATTCCGGGGCTGTTTCGCAGCCTGTGGCGAGGGGATTTATCCCCGCTGGGCTGCGAAGCAGCCCCATTAGCTCAGATATCTGACGCCCGGCGGTGACAGGTTTTGGGGTTGCTGCGCAACCCAGCGGGGATAAATCCCCTCGCCACAAGGTTATTCACCCACAACTGTTACAGATGCAACGCATGCCCCAACGCTCGCAACGCCGCTTCCTGCACCGCCTCGCCCAGCGTCGGGTGGGCGTGGATGGTGCCGGCGATGTCTTCCAGGCGAGCGCCCATTTCCAGGGACTGGCCGAACGCGGTGGACAGCTCCGACACACCAACGCCAACCGCTTGCCAACCGACGATCAGGTGATTGTCCCGCCGTGCCACGACCCGCACGAAGCCACTTTTCGATTCCAGGGTCATGGCCCGGCCATTGGCGGCGAACGGGAAGCTGGAAACGATGCAGTCGAGCCCGGCGGCTTTGGCCTCGTCCGGCGTTTTGCCGACCACCACCAGTTCCGGATCGGTGAAGCACACCGCTGCGATGGCCGTCGGGTTGAACTCGCGATGCTGACCCGCTATCAGCTCGGCAACCATTTCGCCCTGGGCCATGGCCCGGTGGGCGAGCATCGGTTCGCCGCTCAGGTCGCCGATGGCCCAGACATTGCGCATGCTGGTCTGGCAACGGTTGTCGATTTTCACCGCCGAACCGTTCATCGCCAAGTCCAACGCTTCGAGGTTCCAGCCCTGGGTGTTAGGTTTGCGACCAACGGCCACCAGCACCCGGTCGGTCTCCAGGTTCAGCGTCTCGCCAGCGGGATCGCGCACTTGCAACGTGCTGGCCTGGGCATCGAAACCTTCGACGCTGTGCTTGAGGTACAGCATCACGCCCAACTGCTTGAGCGCCTCGTGCACCGGTTGGGTCAGTTCGCCGTCGTAGGCCGGCAGAATCCGCTCCTGGGCCTCGACCACGCTGACCTCGGCGCCGAGCTTGCGGTAGGCGATGCCCAGCTCCAGGCCGATGTAGCCACCGCCCACCACCACCAGGTGCTTGGGCACCGAGGTCGGGGCGAGGGCTTCGGTGGAGGAAATGATCGGCCCGCCAATCGGCAGCATCGGCAGCTCGACGCTTTTCGATCCGGTGGCCAGCAGCAGGTGTTCGCACTGGATGCGCGTGTCGCCGACGTCAACGGTTTTGCCATCGACGACGTTGGCCCAGCCGTGAATGACCTGGACCTTGTGCTTTTTCAGCAGGGTCGCGACGCCGGTGGTCAGCCGATCGACGATGCCGTCCTTCCATTCCACGCTCTTGCCGATGTCCAGGCTTGGCGCCGACACCGTGATACCCAGGGCCGAGCCCTGGCTGTGGTGCCGTGTCTGATGGAACTGCTCGGCGACGTGAATCAACGCCTTGGACGGGATGCAGCCGATGTTCAGGCAAGTTCCGCCCAACGCCTGGCCTTCCACCAGAATGGTCGGGATGCCCAACTGGCCGGCGCGAATCGCCGCCACATAGCCGCCGGGGCCGCCGCCGATGATCAGCAGCGTGGTGTTCAAAGTTTGCATGGCCTGCTCCATTGATGATTAGTCCACAAACAGCGTGGCGGGCTGTTCGAGCAGGCCGCGCAGGGCCTGGATGAATTGCGCCGCGTCCATGCCGTCGACCACTCGGTGATCGAAGGAACTGGAGAGGTTCATCATCTTGCGGATCACGATCTGGCCTTTGATCACCATGGGCCGTTCGACAATCTTGTTCACGCCGACGATCGCCACTTCCGGCAGGTTCAGCACTGGGGTGCTGACGATGCCGCCCAACGCACCGAGGCTGGTCAGGGTGATGGTCGAGCCGGACAGCTCATCGCGGCTGGCTTTGCCATTGCGGGCCGCCGTTGCCAGACGCGAGATTTCTGCCGCGCTGTCCCACAAGCTACGGGCTTCGGCGTGACGCACCACCGGCACCATCAGGCCCACATCGCTCTGGGTGGCGACGCCGACATGCACAGCGCCCGAACGGTGGATGACCTGGGCCTCGTCGTCATAACGGGCGTTCATTTGCGGGAAGTCCCGCAAGGCTACGACCAAGGCGCGGACCAGGAATGGCAGCAAGGTCAGCTTGCCGCGATGGGCACCGTGCTTTTCATTCAAATGCACCCGCAGTTCTTCCAGGGCAGTGACGTCGATTTCCTCAACGTAGCTGAAATGCGCGGCGCGCTGGGTCGCTTCCTGCATGCGCTGGGCGATCTTGCGGCGCATGCCGATCACCGGGATCTGCTGTTCGTCGTGGCGTTCGGCATAACCCGAGCTGCCTTTGGCCTGGGTCGCTGGACCCTGAGCCAGATAGGCCTCGAGGTCTTCATGCAGGATACGCCCGGCCGGGCCACTGCCCTGGACCAGACGCAACTGAATGCCCAGGTCCAGCGCATGTTTGCGCACGGCCGGGGAGGCCAGCGGCCGCTCGTCCGGATCGCGGGCCACCGGCGCTTGCGGCGCGGGGCGTGGCGCAGCAGCGGGTTGTTCTATCGTCGGCTCAGGCGTTGCCACCGGCGCGGGTTTCGGCGCTGGCGCCGCGACGGCGGGTTGCGCCGACTCCTTGAGGTTGCCGGCACCTTCGACTTCAATGCGGATCAGTTCGCTGCCCACCGCCATGACTTCGCCGGGCTCGCCACCCAGGGCGATCACCCGACCGTGTACTGGCGAGGGAATGTCCACCATCGCCTTGTCGGTCATGACATCGGCCAGCACCTGGTCTTCGACCACCATGTCGCCAACCTTGACGTGCCACACCGACAGTTCAACTTCGGCGATGCCTTCGCCAATGTCCGGCATCTTGATAACGTGCGTGCCCATTCAGACCTCCATGACCCGTTTCAACGCCGCGCCCACACGGGACGGCCCTGGGAAATACGCCCATTCCTGCGCGTGCGGGTAGGGGGTGTCCCAACCGGTGACACGCTCGATGGGCGCTTCCAGGTGGTGGAAGCAGTGTTCTTGCACCAACGACACCAGCTCGGCGCCGAAACCGCAGGTGCGGGTGGCTTCGTGGACGACCACACAGCGGCCAGTTTTTTTCACGGATTTGACGATGGTCTCAAGGTCCAGCGGCCAGAGGCTGCGCAGGTCGATGACTTCGGCGTCGATGCCGGTTTCTTCGGCGGCGGCCTGGGACACATACACCGTGGTGCCGTAGGTGAGGATGGTCACGTCCTTGCCCGGGCGGGTGATGGCGGCGACATCCAGCGGCACTGTGTAGTAGCCGTCCGGCACCTGCGCCGACGGATGTTTCGACCATGGGGTTACCGGGCGGTCGTGGTGGCCGTCGAACGGGCCGTTATACAGGCGCTTGGGTTCGAGGAAAATCACCGGGTCATCGTTTTCGATGGAGGCGATCAGCAGGCCTTTGGCGTCGTAAGGGTTCGACGGCATGACGGTGCGCAAGCCGCAAACCTGGGTGAACATCGCTTCGATGCTCTGGCTGTGGGTCTGGCCGCCATAGATGCCGCCGCCGCAGGGCATGCGCAGGGTCATCGGCGCGGTGAACTCGCCGGCCGAGCGATAGCGCAGGCGCGCCGCTTCGGAAATGATCTGGTCCGAGGCCGGGTAGACGTAGTCGGCGAACTGGATCTCGGCCACCGGCCGCAACCCGTAGGCGCCCATGCCCACGGCCACGCCGACGATACCGCTCTCGGAAATCGGCGCGTCGAACACCCGCGAGGTGCCGTATTTATTCTGCAGGCCTTCGGTGCAGCGGAACACGCCGCCGAAGTAGCCCACGTCCTGGCCGAACACCACGACGTTGTCGTCGCGCTCGAGCATCACGTCCATGGCCGAGCGCAGGGCCTGGATCATGGTCATGGTGGTAGTGGTCATGGCGGTGTCCAGCTGGATATTGTTGTTGTGATCGTTCATGTCAGATCCCCAACTCCTGACGCTGGCGCTTCAAGTGCTCCGGCATCTCTTTGTAGACGTCTTCGAACATGGTCGCGGCGCTTGGGATCTGCCCGCCAGCAAGGGTGCCGTACTGCTCGGCTTCCTTCTGCGCGGCGATCACCTCGGCTTCGAGTTCGGCGCTGACGGCGGCATGTTCCTCTTCGGACCAGTGGCCGATTTTCACCAGATGCTGCTTGAGGCGCGCAATCGGGTCGCCCAGCGGGAAGTGGCTCCAGTCGTCGGCGGGACGGTATTTGGACGGATCATCGGAAGTGGAATGCGGGCCGGCGCGGTAGGTCACCCATTCGATCAGCGCCGGGCCGAGGTTGCGGCGGGCGCGTTCGGCGGCCCAGCGCGAAGCGGCGTAGACCGCCATGAAGTCGTTGCCATCCACCCGCAGCGAAGCGATGCCGCAGCCGACGCCGCGTCCGGCGAAGGTGGTGGCTTCACCGCCGGCAATGGCCTGGAAGGTGGAGATCGCCCACTGGTTGTTGACCACGTTGAGGATCACTGGCGCCCGGTAGACGTGGGCGAAGGTCAGGGCGGTGTGAAAGTCCGATTCGGCGGTGGCGCCGTCACCGATCCAGGCCGAGGCGATCTTGGTGTCGCCCTTGATCGCCGAGGCCATGCCCCAGCCCACGCCCTGGATGAATTGCGTGGCGAGGTTGCCGGAGATGGTGAAAAAACCGGCGTCCTTGACCGAGTACATGATCGGCAACTGCCGGCCCTTGAGCGGATCGCGCTCGTTGGACAGCAGTTGGCAGATCATGCCCACCAACGGCACCTCGCGGGCCATCAGGATGCTTTGCTGGCGATAGGTGGGGAAGCACATGTCATCGATGTTCAGCGCCAGGGCCTGGCCGCTGCCGATGGCTTCCTCGCCGAGGCTCTGCATGTAGAACGACATTTTTTTCTGGCGCTGGGCGACCACCATGCGGTTGTCGTAGATGCGCGTCTTGAGCATGGCGCGCATGCCTTTGCGCAGGATCTCGAGAGGCACGTCTTCGGCCCATGGGCCGTGGGCATTGCCCTGGTCATCGAGCACGCGAATCAGCCCGCGGGCCAGGTCGGCCGTGTCGGACGGTTCAACGTCGATGGAGGGTTTGCGCACCGTGCCGGCATCGCTCAGATGCAGGTAGGAGAAGTCGGTCTGGCAGCCGGGACGGCCCGAGGGTTCGGGGACGTGCAGGCGTAGCGGTTCATACGCTGGGTTCATGGCTTTCTACGCTCGATCTTGTGAATTTCTTGTAGTGGGCGCGCTAGCTGACGAACTTTCCCGGGTAAGGAAAATTGTCCTACAACAATCATAGGCTCGACGCAGAAGAATATTTTTCTCTGTTGGGTTGCTGTTCAGATCATTTGCAGATAAAAAATCTGCACAACGATAAAAAACAGGATTATTTGTCTCATGCGTAAATTGGATCGCACCGACATCGGCATTCTGAACAGCCTTCAGGAAAACGCCCGCATCACCAACGCCGAGCTTGCCCGGTCGGTCAATCTATCGCCCACGCCTTGCTTCAACCGGGTCCGGGCCATGGAGGAGCTGGGGGTGATACGCGAGCAAGTCACGCTGCTGGATGCCGATCTGCTGGGCCTGCATGTCAACGTGTTCATCCACGTGAGTCTGGAAAAACAAGTGGAGGAGGCGTTGCAGCACTTCGAAGAGGCGATCTCCGACCGACCGGAGGTGATGGAGTGCTACCTGATGGCAGGCGACCCGGATTACCTGATCCGCGTGCTGGTGCCGTCGATCCAGTCGCTGGAGCGGTTCATGATGGACTTTCTGACCAAGGTCCCGGGGGTGGCGAATATCCGTTCGAGCTTTGCGCTCAAGCAGGTTCGATATAAAACGGCGCTGCCTTTGCCGGCCAACGGTTTGACCTTGGGGACCTGACGCCCAGCCGAGCGGGAGAGAAACCTGTCTGGAGGGGTTACAGGAGTCGACACTGCATCGAAAACCCCAGCGTCACTGACTGCCCTTGCTCCAGCAAGCGCAACCCTGGCCGCCCTGGCAGGTGGTGGGCATTGACCGGATGGCTGACCGGTTCGACGCAAAAGAAATCCAGGCCCACGGGACAGTACAGCAAGAAGTATTCGCTGCCGCTGGCTCGGCATTCCAGCTCATAACCCAGGTCCGGTTGCTGGATCAGGCAATGCCCGTCCCAGCCGCCAAAGCCGTTGTCCACCAGTGTGTCCGGCAGCAAGCGGGGTTGTTGGAAGTCCCAGATTCGAGGAACGCTGCCCAATGTGGTTGGCAGTTTTTTCTCATCGCACATCCAGACTTCGGTCGCACGGGTTTGCAGGCGTGTGCCAGCAGTGCGCGGGAAGTATGGGTGTAAACCCAGCCCGTGCCACGCGGCCTGTTCGGCCAGGTGGGTGACGTGCATCGCGATCTGTAACTGACCGCCGCTCAAGCGGATCCGCAGGCTGGCGCAATAGGCGAATGGATGTTGGCTGTCGAGCTGCAACAAGGCTTTCTGGGCGCTTTGCTCTATCACTTGCCACGGTTGTTGCCAGGCGCTGCCATGGATCGGGAACGGGTCGTTGGGGCTGTTGGCGTCCAGACCGAGCCAGCCGCCGGGGCAATCGAAACCGCCCTGGGCGATCCGGTTCGACCATGGGATCAGCGGGAAGCAGCCGAGTTTGCCCGGCAGGCCGTTTTCCAGCGCTTGCGGCGCGGGCGGGCGTAACAGGGGAGCACCAGTGCTGCGCAATGTCCATTCAACGAGACTGGCGCCCAGGTGCGGGGCCAGGGTGAGGCGGGTCAGTTCGTCTTCGAGGTGGAGAAGGGGAGGCGTCATGGTGACCTTGTTTAGCAAGGTTGAAAAAACGGTTGTGGGGAAAACCGGATTTTTGTGTGCGAACCCTGTGGCGAGGACTTGTGGGAGCAAAGCTTGCTCGCGATGCAGGCTCCTCGGTTTCCTGGGAGACTGCGTCATCTTCATCGCGGGCAAGCCTTGCTCCCACAAGGGGATGGTTGTTGTTTCTTACAGCACCAGACGCGGCAACCACAGCGAGATCGCCGGAATGTAGGTCACGGCCAGCAACACCAGAAACAGCACGCCGTAGAACGGCAGCAGGGCCTTGACGGTGCTTTCGATACTGACCTTGCCAATGGCGGAGCCGACGAACAGCACTGCTCCCACCGGCGGTGTAATGAGCCCGATACCCAGGTTCACCAGCATGATCATGCCGAACTGCACCGGGTCCACGCCGATGCCCATGATCACCGGCATCAGGATCGGTGTCAGGATCAGGATCAGCGGCGCCATGTCCATCACCGTACCCAGGACCAGCAGCATCGCGTTGATGCACATCAGGATCACGTAGCGGTTGTCGGAGATAGTCAGGAACAGGGTGGTGATTTTCGCCGGGATCTGCATCAGCGTCATGATGTAGCCGAAGCTGGCGGCGAAGCCGATCAGGATCATCACGATCGAGATGGTACGCACCGTGCGATGCATCAGTTTCGGCAACTCACTCCACTTGTAGTCGCGGTAAATGCACATGGTCACGAAGAATGCCCAGAGCACAGCGATAGCGGCCGATTCGGTGGCGGTGAAAACACCCGAGAGGATGCCGCCGAGGATGATGAACATGGTCATCATGCCCCACATGGCTTCCCGGCAGATTTTCAGCGCCTGCTTGAGGGGAATCACTTCGCCCTTGGGGTAGTTGCGCTTCTTCGCGAAGATCAGGCACAACACCATCAGGCAGGCGTTCATCAGCAGGCCCGGCACGATGCCGGCCATGAACAGCGCACCGATGGAAACCGTACCGCCGGCTGCCAGGGAGTACAGCACCGCGTTATGGCTGGGCGGGGTCAGCAGGGCTTGTACCGAACCACTGACGGTCACTGCGGTGGAGAACTCCCGCGGGTAGCCGCGGCGTTCCATCTCCGGGATCAGTACCGAACCCACCGAGGCGGTGTCGGCCACTGAGGATCCGGAAATGGCACCGAAGAACGTCGAGGCCATGAGGTTGACCAGTGACAGACCGCCGCGCACGAAACCCACCAGCACACCGGCGAAGGCCACCAGCCGGCGAGACATACCACCCTCGGCCATGATTGCACCGGCCAGGACGAAGAACGGAATGGCCAGCAACGAAAATTTATTCACCCCGCCCGCGACCTGGATCATCACGGCCTGGAACGGAATATCGATCCACCACGCGCCGATCAGCGCAGCGGCACCCAGGGCGTAGGCGACCGGCATGCCGATCAGGATTAACAGGAAAAAACTGCCCAGCAGAATCAGAGCGTCCATTAAGCGGCACCTTCACTTTCTTCGACCAGGTCGAACTGCACGACCCGGCGCTTGCTCTGATCACCGAGCAAGAGTTTTTCCAGGACAAAAATCAGGGTCAGAAAACCACCGACCGGTATGGGCATGTACGTGATGCCGACCCGCAGTGTGGGCAGGGCGCTCATGTACTGGTTCCAGGTGGACAGGCAGAGTTTGGTGCCGCCGCTGATCATGAAGATGCAGATCACCGCCATCAGCAGCTGGGAAAACACCGATGCCGCGGTTTTCAAGTGAGGGGGCAGGCGGTTGGTGAGCATGTCCACGGCCATGTGCGCACCGGCGCGGTAACTGGCGGCGGCGCCAATGAACGTGAACACGATCATCAGCAAAATCGCGGTGGGCTCCGGCCAGCTTGAGCCGGTACCCAGCACGTAGCGGGCGAACACGCCCCAAGGAATCATCAGAGCAATTGCCAGGACAGAGAGGCCGGCGACCCAGATGCAAGTCATGTAAATCTTGTCGTTGATGCGCAGCAGCAAATTCTTCATCGGGTTCCACCGTAACCGGGCGCGCCCGTGACATCGGGCGCACCTGGCCTTTTCAAGTACAGATTAAGAGGTGTTACTGAACGGCTTCGATACGCTTGATCAGGTCGGCGTACGGTGCACCGTATTTGGCCCGGATCGGTGCGGTGGCGTCATAGAAGGGTTTCTTGTCGACGGTGATGAACTCAACGCCCGCGGCCTTGAGTTTCTCTTCACTGGCGGCAGTCTTCTTGTCCCACAATTCGCGCTCGTCCAGCTGGGATTGCTTGGCCGCTTTTTTCACCAGGGCTTGCTGCTCGGGGGTGAGTTTTTCCCAGGTGAACTTGGACATCACCACCGGCTCCGGCAGGATCAGGTGGCCGGTCAAACTGTAGTACTTGGCGTTCTGGTAGTGGTTGTGCTCGAGCATGGTCGGCGGGTTGTTTTCCGCACCGTCGATCACGCCGGTCTGCAGAGCACTGAAGATTTCACCGGTGTCCATGGCAATCCCGTTACCGCCCATGGCGTTGAGGGTCTCGATGAACATCGGGTTGCCCATGACACGAATTTTCATGCCATGCATGTCTTCGGGCTTGTGCACGGGTTTCTTGGTGTAGAGGTTGCGAGTACCGCCGTCCATCCAGGCCAGGGCCACCAGGTTGAATTCGGAGTTGGTGATCTTGTCGAGGATTTCCTGGCCGATTTCACCGTCGATGATCTTGCGCATGTGCGCCTGGTCACGGAACACGAATGGCATGTTGAAGACGTTTACGTCCGGCACCACCGGCCCAACGATGCCCAGGCTGACGCGGGCCATCTGGACGGCACCGACCTGAAGCTGCTCGATGACTTCTTTTTCCGAGCCCAACACACCGCCGGAATACATCTTGAAGGTGAACGGGTCTTTTTGGCCTTTGCTTTCCTCGACCAGCGTCTTGCCAAGGATTTTTTCCGCTTCCACGGTTGGATAGCCATCAGGATGGATATCGGCAAACTTGATCTCAAGAGCCTGTGCCGCTTGCGCAAGGAAGGCCAGGGGGAGGGCTGCGATCAGAAGCGTGCGTTTGAAATTCATGGTCAATCTCCAGTGTTGTTGTTTTTATGTCTATCGAATGAAGCGGCAATGCAGGTCAGTTGGCGGCGGGTTTCGATCCTCCGAAAGCCGTTTCAGCAAGGCCCTTGACGCCGGGGTTGAGGGCAAACACGCCCCCGGCCAGGGACTGCGGATCAGTGTCGTCGCCAGGGCGGATCGAGGTGACGAACAGGGTGTCCAGACGGCTGCCGCCAAAGGCGCACATCGTCGGTTTCTTCACCGGCACCGCCAAAGAGCGATCCAGTCGGCCATCCGGGGTGAAACGATGGATGAGGCCGGCATCGTTGGCGCAGATCCAATAGCAACCTTCTGCGTCCACCGCCGCGCCGTCCGGGCGTCCGGCCAGGGGCATCATGTCGACGAACAGCCGTCGGTTGGAGGGCGTGCCGCTGTCGATGTCGTAGTCGAAAGCCCAGATCTGCTGGATCAACGGATGTGAGTCGGAGAGGTACATCGTGCGCCCATCGGGGCTGAAGCCCAGGCCATTGGGCACGATGAACCCGCTCAGTTGTGCCTCGACCGGCCCGCGCTGTCCGCCATCGAAGCGGTACATCCGCCCCTGGTCGGCGTTGGCCCCCATGTTCAGCACCATGCTGCCGGCCCAGAAGCGGCCCTGGCGGTCGCAACGGCCATCGTTGAGGCGCATGTCGGTGCGGGCGTGCTCGACACTGGCGCACAATTCGCTGTCCAGGCTGCCGTCATCAAAGGGGTGCAGGCGAAAGAAACCGCTCTCCATGCCGGCGATCCACCCCCCGTCCTGGTGACGGGCGATGCAGGCGAGCATTTCGGGGGTTTCCCAACCTTTGAGCTGTCCGGTTCCGGCATTCCAGCACTGCAACCCACCGCTGGGAATGTCCACCCAGTACAGGGCGTTCTCCTCGGGAACCCACACTGGGCTCTCACCGACGGCGTTGCGTGCATCGACAATCAATTCGGCTTGCATGGCGATTCCTTGGTTCGTTCGTATCCCATGAAAAACAGGCGAATCAGTCGTCGAACGGGCCGGCTGCGACAAAGGCGCCACCCTGGTAGACCCTGGCCGGGTCATCGGCGGCTGGCATCGGCTGCGCTTCGACCTTGTCACGGAAGACTTCGGAGCTGTCCTTGGGCTGGTAGCCCAGGTGCGCGGCCTGGCTGTTGTCCCACCAGACGTCGCGGTTGGCGGACATGCCATACACCACGGTGTGGCCGACTTTCGGGGTATAGAGCGAGCATTCGATCAGTTGGGTGAGATCGTCGAAGCTCAGCCAGGTGCTCATCATCCGGCGGTTTTGTGGCTCGGGGAACGACGAGCCAATGCGGATGCTCACGGTTTCGATGCCGTAGCGATCGAAGTAAAAACTGGCCATGTCTTCGCCGTAGGACTTGGACAAGCCGTAGTAGCCATCCGGACGGCGAGGGGATAGGGCGTCGAGGGCCTCGTCCTGCTTGTAGAAACCGATGACGTGGTTGGAACTGGCGAAAATCACGCGCTTGACGCCATGCTTGCGGGCGGCTTCATAGATGTGGAACACGCCGCTGATGTTGGCGCCGAGGATCTCTTCGAACGGACGCTCCACCGAAACACCGCCGAAATGCAAAATGGCATCGACGCCTTCCACCAGTTGATGCACCGCCTGTTTATCAGACAGGTCGCACGGCACCACTTCTTCACTTTCATCAATGGCCGGGGCCATGTTGGCGATGTCCGACAGGCGAATGTGACGGGCGAAAGGCTTGAGGCGTTCACGCAAGACTTTGCCCAGGCCGCCGGCAGCACCGGTCAGCAGCAGACGATTGAAGGGGTGGCGAATGTGTGTCGTAGTCATGAAATTACCTGAGCAAACGGTGAGAGGTATCAGTTGTTATAAGTTGTCGTACGACCGAGAGGGAATATCCTTATCCTACCGCTACCTTGTCAACGTTTGATCGACGAATCGCTCTACAACGGCGTCCCTGCCTTTGGCTGTCGCGTCGCCATGGCCCTTTTGAAAAGCGGCCATGGCGACCGATCCCGGCTTAAAGAAGCGAGATCGGGTAGCTGACGATCAAGCGGTTTTCATCGAACTCGTTGTTACTGAAGTCTCGACGAATCGACGCGTTACGCCATTTCACATTGAGGCTCTTCAACGCACCGCTTTGTACGGTGTAGGCCAGTTCGCTTTCGCGACCCCATTCCTTGCCGTCATTAACAGTAGCGGTGTGTACGTTGTCACCGCTGATGTAGCGGTTCATCAGGGTCAGGCCCGGTACGCCGACGGCGGCGAAGTTGAAGTCGTGGCGCACTTGCCAGGATTTTTCCTGGGCGTTGTCGTAGCTGGAGTTGTAGCTGTCGTTGGCCAGGGTGCCGCCGCTGGTGCCGTTGACGCGCATCCAGCCATCGTCGCCGCTGAGTTTTTGCAGGCCGACGTAGAAGGTGTTGCCACCGTATTTGGCCGAGAGCATGGCGAAGGCGGTTTTGTTGTCCAGGTCGCCCGCCAGGGCACTGCCTTCTTCCTTGCCGATGAAGTAGCCCAGGTTGGCGCCCAGGGTCCAGTCACCGATGGGCTGGCTGTGGGTCAGGTTGAAATATTTTTGCTGGTAGATGTCCGACAGTTCCGCGTACCAGACGCCGACCTGAGTGCGCTTGTCGTTGAAGGCGTATTCGCCGCCGCCGAAATTGAAGCGGTCGGACGTGAACGCGCCGCGGCCGTTCATCGACATGTCTTCCATGCTCGCGTCGTTACGCGGGCTGTTGGCGCGGAACTGGCCGCCGTACAGGCTCAGGCCGTTGATCTCGGTGGAGGTGACCTGACCGCCGCGGAAAGTCTGCGGCAGGGACCGGCCATCGTCAGAGCGCAGGATCGGCAGCACCGGCATCCATTCGCCCACCTTCAACTCGGTTTTCGACACCTTGGCCTTGAGTGCGACACCCAGGCGACCAAAGTCATCGGCCGGACGGCCATCGTCATGCACCGGCAACAAGGCGGTATTGGCAGTGCCGCGACCACCGTCGAGCTTGAGCGAGTACATGCCCAGCACGTCTACACCGAAACCGACTGTGCCCTGGGTGAAGCCGGACTTGGCGTCGAGAATGAAACTCTGGGTCCATTCCTCGGCTTTGCCTTGGGCGTTAGCCGGGTTGGTGAAGTTGCGGTTGATGTAGAAGTTGCGCAGGTTGAGATTGACCTTGGCGTCATCGACGAAGCCTTCGGCGCTGGCGGTCATTGGCAGGAACGCGGCAAGGCTGCTGCAACCGAGAAGGACCAGGGCGGGGCTGGCGTTGAGAAAGGTACGGCGGTTTTGACGGGGGTTGGGCGAAAAACGGACACGTGTGCTCACTATGACGCTCCCTACTTTTTTGTTGTTTTTATTTGTCATACGTCGTCGTACAACATGAGGTGGATTATTTGGAAGCTGCTCCTCGTTGTCAACTGGCCATTATCGGAATTGTCCAACTCGGGTGCGCTCAAAATGAGACGTTTCAATGGCTGGCGCTGGCCGAGCTCAAGATTGCAGGCCGTGGCGCCGTGTCGAAGCGTGGTTTGAGAGTAGCGGGGAGGGTGCTTGGTTGTGCGATGACTGGTCTAAGACATTAGTCGAATGCGCACGATCCAACGGACGGTGAAGTCCTTTGTGGCGAGGGGATTTAGCGAAGCGTCGCACCGCCCCGCTGGGCTGCGAAGCAGCCCCAACGTCAGTCACCTCGGTGAATCAGGTTGATCTCTATCAGCTTCTTTGGGACTGCTGCGCAGTCCAGCGGGGCGGTGCGACGCTTCGCTAAATCCCCTCGCCACAAGGGTGTGTTGTTTAACCCTATGCCGGGTCCAAACGGGTTTGTGTTTATCCAGATGTAGGATCGTTCGGGGTCGGGCTACGTTGTCTTGCGCCGTTGCCTACAACTGCGCCAGAATCCGCCGGCTTGTGCGCCTGGGGGCCGGGCTCTATCGTTTTCGGGTCACTGATTGAATCAGTGATCGGGTTTGGTAGCCCGGCTTTTGACTTGACGCATAGCCCCTGTCATACAGTCCGTTTTGGTATCTGTTTTATGGCGGTCATGCGCAGGGCGTTTTCGGACGCGCCGGTTCTCCAAGTCACCGGTCTACCAACCCGCGTATGGCCGCCACCCTTCGTTTGGTAGCGAGAGTGATGGCTCCATTTTTCGATTTGGAGATTCACCTATGTTCAAAGTAACCCCCAACCCGCCCGGTACAGATCCATCCAATTCCAAGGCGTTCGACAAAGCCGCCGACCGCATCCTCGACCACTACCTCAAGCCCAAACCCAGAAAATCCGAGGCCGATCCCGGCCAACTGTTCACCGTCGCCAATGGCGTCGACACCGAAACCCTGCTCGCCAACCTCAGCGAAAACCTGGCCTCGGCCAATGCCATGGTCAGTGACTTGGCCTTCGACCTGGAAGGGTCCAGGCGCCACATCGCCCTGGGCATCCAGCAATTGATCGAACTGAGCGGATTGCTGGCGAACCGTGTGCTGGATAACGTCGAAGCGCACTAGCTGACTCACCCCTTGATCGTTCCCTCGCTCTGCGTGGGAATGCATCCCGTGACGCTCTGCGTCACTGCCAGAAGCGGAACGCGGAGCGTCCCTGGCGGCATTCCCACGCAGGAGCGTGGGAACGATCATCGGGAGACATGGTTAACACCTGTGTTTTCGACAGTGGGTGAATGCTAGTCTTGACCAACGCTGTCGTCAGGGAGCCCTCATGGGCAATCACAAGATCGAGATTCGTCGCAGTAACGTCGAGAAAATCCTGCTGGCCGCCGAAAAGGTCTTTGCCGAAAAGGGCTTCGGCGGCACCGCCATGGCCGACATCGCTGCCGAGGTGCAACTGCCCCGATCCAACCTGCATTATTACTTCAGCACCAAGAGCGAGCTGTACAGCGCCGTGCTGTTCGATCTGTTGGAGGTCTGGAAGCAGGATGCCTTGTGCTTCGAGATGTTCGATGACCCGCGGGTGGTGCTCAGCAGTTACATCCGCGCCAAGATGAACCACTCCCGTAGCCGGCCCTACGGCTCGAAGGTCTGGGCCAACGAAATCATCCACGGCGCCCCGACCCTGGGCCAGGCGCTGGATGCCAGCCTCTATGACTGGGCCAAGATGAAAGAGGCAAAAATCCGCCAGTGGGTGGAGGACAAACGCATCCTCCCCGTAGAGCCTTCAAGCCTGCTCTACATGATCTGGGCCTCGACCCAGCACTACGCCGACTTCGACCACCAGATCAACATCCTCAATGATCACCAGCCACTGTCCGACATGCAGTTCGAACGGGCGGTGCAGACGGTGACCAGTGTGATTTTGCGGGGGATTGGGTTGGAGCCTTGAGATCTGTGTTGAGGCTGATGGCCCTATCGCGAGCAGGCTCGCTCCCACAGTGGATTTCTGGCGTACACAAAATCTGTGAACGACACGACCCAGTGTGGGAGCGAGCCTGCTCGCGATGGCGTCAGTCCAGACGCCACAGCTTCTTCAGACCGCTACATGATAGGGATTACGCGGATCATGGTTCCAATCCAGGAACGGCTTGCCCGTTTCCACCGTCACCATCTCGATGCAGTCCTGCACCGGGCAGGTGATCTGGCAGAGGTTGCAGCCTACGCACTCTTCATCGATCACTTCATATTTGTGCGTCCCGTCCGCTTGCTTGAGGCTGGCGATGGCCTGGTGGGACGTGTCTTCACAGGCGATGTGGCAGCGACCGCAACCGATGCAGGCCGCTTGGTCGATCTTCGCGATGACTTGATAGTTGATGTCCAGGTACTTCCAGTCGGTGGTGTTGCCCACCGCGCGACCGGAAAATGCCTGCAGGTTGGCGTGGCCGTGATCGTCCATCCAGCGTGACAGACCGTCCTTCATCTCTTCGACAATACGAAAACCGTGGAGCATCGCCGCCGTGCACACTTGCACGGCGCCACTGCCCAGGGCGATGAATTCCGCCGCGTCGCGCCAACTGCCGATGCCACCGATGCCGCAGATCGGCAAGCCTTGGGTCTGCGGGTCGCGGGCGATTTCCGCGACCATGTTCAGCGCGATCGGCTTGACCGCCGAGCCGCAGTAGCCGCCGTGGGTGCTCTGACTGCCGACGATGGGCAGGGCGACCATGCGGTCCAGGTCGACGCTGGTGATGGAGTTGATGGTGTTGATCAACGACACTGCATCGGCGCCGCCCCGATGGGCCGCCCGGGCAGCGACGCGGATGTCGGTGATGTTCGGCGTCAGCTTGACGATCACTGGCAGCGAGCAATAGGTCTTGCACCAGCGCGTGACTTGCTCGACGTACTCCGGCACCTGGCCGACGGCCGCGCCCATGCCCCGCTCGGGCATGCCGTGGGGGCAGCCGAAGTTCAGCTCGATACCGTCGGCACCCGTGGCTTCAACCAGGGGCAGGATGCGTTTCCAGGATTCTTCCACGCACGGCACCATCAACGACACGATCAGCGCCCGGTCCGGCCAGTCCTTTTTCACCTGGGTGATTTCCCGCAGGTTGATCTCCAGCGAACGGTCGGTGATCAGCTCAATATTATTGATGCCCAGCACCTCGCGATTGGCGCCGAAGTGGGCCGAGTAACGCGACGACACGTTCACGGCCGCCGGGTCCTCTCCAAGGGTTTTCCAGACCACGCCACCCCAACCGGCCTCGAAGGCACGTACCACGTTGTAGGCCTTGTCGGTCGGCGGCGCAGAGGCCAGCCAGAACGGATTGGGGGCTTTGATGCCGGCGAAGACAATCGACAGATCGGCCATTTACGCAGCCTCCACGTTGAGCATGAGTTGAGCGTTGATCGCCTCGGCGGCAAGCTTGCCGTGCTGCACGGCCTGCACCGTCAGGTCCTGGTCCAGGCTGGTGCAATCACCGCCGGCATACACGCCGGCGATGCTGGTGCGCAAATGCTCGTCTACCAGGATTCGTCCATCCTGGCGTTTGAGTTCCCGGGCCAGCGGGTCCGCCAGCGCGTGGTCATCGAAGGCCTGGCCAATGGCTTTGAAAATCCCGTCAGCGGGCAGGTCGAAGGTGTCGGCACCGGTGACCAACCGACCGTTCTCCAGGTGGGTGCGGGAGAAACGCATGCCGCGCACATTCCCGGCCTCGTCCAGCAGCACTTGTTGCGGTTGGGCCCAGGTCAGCAGACGCACCTGATTGGCCTTGGCGATGTCTTGCTCATGGCCGGGTGGCGCCCATGTCCTCAAGGCCGCGCCGGTACACCAGGCTGACGTCCCGGGCACCGAGCCGGGCCATCTGCACGGCCATGTCGATGGCGGTGTTGCCGGCACCGAGGACGATGCAGCGATCGGCCAGCGGCAACTGGCTAAGGTCGTCAGCCTGGCGCAGTTCGCGGATGTACTCGGTGGCGGCCAGCAGCCCCGGCGCCTGTTCATCGCTCAGGCCCAGTTGTTTGCTGGCGGCCAGGCCAAGGCCGAGGAACACAGCGTCGAAATTGCTGATGCAAGTCGCTCAAGCTGAGGTTCTCGCCCAGCTTTTGCCCATGGCGGATTTCGATGCCGCCGATGCCCAGCAGAAAGTCCAGTTCGCGCTGGGCATAATCGTCCACCAGCTTGTATTTGGCGATTCCGTATTCGTTGAGGCCGCCGGCCTTTTCCCGGGCTTCGAACACCACCACATCGTGGCCGTGCATCGCACTGCGGTGAGCGCAGGACAACCCCGCAGGACCCGCGCCGACCACGGCAATGCGCTTGCCGGTGGCGGCGGCGCGTTTGAACGGGTGTTCGCTGAAGTGGGCGTTGTCCACGGCGTAGCGTTGCAACAGGCCGATCAGTACCGGCGCGCACTCTTGAGCGTTGTTGCGCACGCAGGCTTGCTGGCAAAGGATCTCCGTGGGGCAGACCCGGGCACAACTGCCGCCGAGGATATTGGCCGAGAGAATCTTCTGCGCCGCGCCCTGGACGTTGTCCTGATGGATGTTGCGGATGAACGAAGGGATGTCGATCTCGCTCGGACAGGCGTTCACGCACGGCGCGTCGTAGCAGTACAGGCAACGGGATGCTTCCAGGTGCGCCTGTCGTGGGTTGAGCGGCGGCGCCAGGTCGCTGAAACGCGCGGCCAGGGTGGTCGGGTCTTCCTGGGAATGGGGGAGGTGACTCAAGGGCTGGATCATGGAATTGGCCTCACGGTGTTTGAGGTGCTGCCTCTGGTGGGCAGTGTTTTTTGTGTCCGGACTGGCCTCATCGCGAGCAGGCTCGCTCCCACAGGGATCTGCGGTGCACACAGATTTTGTATCCATTCAAAATCCAGTGTGGGAGCGAGCCTGCTCGCGATAGGCCGTAGGCCGCTATCAGCGTTTCACTGCAACCGGCCGGTGCAACTCCGCCCGCTTGCTCAACAAATCGAACACCGCCGGGTAAGCCGGTCGTTCGATGTAGCGTCCCGCTCCGCGTTCGGCCCGCAGGTCGCCATCGACCCAGACCAGCTTGCCCTGGCTGATGGTGTGGCTGGGCACGCCGCGCACGGTTTTGCCTTCGAAGATGTTGAAGTCCACCTGTTGATGGTGGGTCTTGGCCGAAATCGTGCGGCTGCCTTGCGGGTCCCAGAGCACCAGGTCGGCGTCGGCGCCGACGCGAATGGCGCCTTTGCGCGGGTAAAGGTTGAAGATCTTCGCCGTGTTGGTGGAGGTGAGGGCGACGAAATCATGCATCGACAATTTGCCGCTGTTGACCCCTTCATCCCACAGCACCGCCATACGGTCTTCGATACCGGCGGTGCCGTTGGGAATCTTGCTGAAGTCTTCGCGGCCGGCGGCTTTCTGTTCGGCGCAGAAACAGCAATGGTCGGTGGCGGTGGTGTGCAGGTTGCCTGATTGCAAGCCATGCCAGAGCGCTTCCTGATGCCCGCGAGGGCGGAAGGGCGGGCTCATCACGTAACCGGCGGCGGTCTGCCAGTCGGGGTGGCGATAAACGCTATCGTCGAGCAGCAGATGCCCGGCCAGTACTTCACCGTAGACCGGCTGACCCTGGCTGCGGGCATAGGTGATTTCATCCAGGGCTTCCTTGGTCGACACATGCACCAGGTACAGCGGCGTGCCCAGGGTCTGGGCAATACGGATGGCCCGGCTCGCGGCTTCACCTTCCACTTGCGAGGGCCGCGACAGCGGATGGGCTTCGGGGCCGGTAATGCCCTGGGCCAGCAACTTGCGCTGCAGGTGATCAACCAGCTCGCCGTTCTCGGCATGCACCGTGGGCACGGCGCCCAGTTCCAGGCAGCGCTCGAAGCTTGCCACCAAGGTGTCGTCGGCCGCCATGATCGCGTTCTTGTAGGCCATGAAGTGCTTGAAGCTGTTCACCCCGTGATGGCTGACGAGCTCGGCCATCTCTTCACGAACCTGTTCACTCCACCAGGTGATCGCCACGTGAAAACCGTAATCACTGGCGCTTTTTTCCGCCCAGCCGCGCCACTGGTGGAAGGCTTCCATCAGCGATTGCTGGGGATTGGGAATGACAAAGTCGATGATCGACGTCGTGCCTCCCGCCAGGCCTGCTGCCGTGCCACTGAAAAAATCTTCGCTGGCGACGGTGCCCATGAACGGCAACTGCATATGGGTATGCGGGTCGATGCCGCCCGGCATCAGGTATTGGCCGCTGCCATCGAGTACTTCGACATCGGCGGGCACATCCAGGTTTTCACCAATGGCCTTGATCACACCCTCGGCACACAACACATCGGCGCGATAACGTTCATCATGGGTTATTACGGTGGCGCCACGGATCAACAAAGACATTCCGAGTTCCTCGCAGGCATGACCGACTGATGCCGGTTCTTTATGTTGTATAGATCATGATGGGGAAGTGATGAAGTCGTGCAGAGTTCTAATCCTGTCACAGCTGTCAGGATTAGAAGCTAGCTGGAGTTTTACGAATCGGCAAGATTATTTTTAATGGGTTTTTGGAATGTATAACTCATTGAAAAATATCAATTTAATCTATAAATCACCAAAATGGTGAGCCGCCTCACCATTTTGACGCACTTGACAGGATCATTATTTGAGCGAGATTTATCATGCTAAATCAGCAGCTTGAAAGGCGTTAAAGTACGGTTTAGACGCTTCGCAATATTGTGGGGTGCACCACTTTGAATCTCGGACTCGACAGAACGTGCAGGTCATCTAGCCTCAAGGGCACTGGCGCGCAGTGCGAGCGGACAATGAAATTAAATTAAAACGTTAAATATCATAAAGTTGTCAGTGTTATATCGTTCAACCGGTCAACCCGGCGAGGCAATCGGCACAGTTATTGAGTGCTGTCGCTGCCAGGCAGGGCCGCCGGTAGAACGCGCGCTTTACATGCAAGTACTCCGGCCATCGCCAGTCGATGAGCAAAAATAATGAAAACAGTGGAGCGGACATGACCAGATCAACAGTGACCGAGCGCGACGGGTTATTCGAGCTTGAAGCCGGCAGCGACGTTCTCGACAGCCCTCGTTACAACCATGACATCGCGCCAACCCAGGTGCATGAGCGAACCTGGAATAAATGGCACATCACCGCGTTATGGGTCGGCATGTCGATCTGTGTGCCGACCTACACCCTGGGCGGCGTGCTCACGGCCTATTTCGGGTTGTCGGTGGGTGAAGCGTTGCTGGCCATCCTGTTCGCCAACATCATCGTGCTGATTCCCCTGACCCTGAACGCCTTTGCCGGGACCAAATACGGCATTCCGTTCCCGGTGCTGTTGCGCTCGTCCTTCGGCGTCATCGGCTCCAACGTGCCTTGCCTGATCCGCGCACTGGTGGCGTGTGGCTGGTTCGGAATCCAGACGATGTTCGGCGGGCTGGCGATTCACCTGTTTCTCGGCTCGGTGTTCGAAGGCTGGAAGAGCCTGGGTGGCACCGGCGAAGTGATTGGTTTCATGGTGTTCTGGGTCCTGAACCTGTGGGTGGTGCTGCGCGGTGCCGAGTCGATCAAATGGCTGGAAACCCTGTCCGCGCCGCTGCTGGTGCTGGTGGGAGTCGGCCTGCTGATGTGGGCGTTGCCCAACGTCTCCCTGACCGAACTGATGGCGCAGCCGGCCAAGCGGCCCGAAGGTGCCGGCGTGACCAGTTATTTCCTGGCAGGGCTCACAGCGATGGTGGGTTTCTGGGCCACGCTGTCGCTGAACATTCCTGACTTCAGTCGTTATGCCAAGAGCCAGAAAGACCAGATCGTGGGGCAGATCATCGGCCTGCCGCTGACCATGTTCCTGTTCGCCGCCCTCGGCGTGGTAATGACGGCGGCCTCGGCGAAACTGGTGGGCGTGACCGTCTCTGACCCGGTGACCCTGATCGGACACATTCAGAGCCCGCTGTGGGTGGCCCTGGCCATGGTGCTGATCATCATCGCCACGCTCTCGACCAACACCGCCGCCAACATCGTCTCACCCACCAACGACTTCCAGAACCTGGCGCCAAAACTGATCGGCCGTACCAAGGCGGTGATGCTGACCGGGCTGGTAGGGCTGGCGCTGATGGCCCACGAACTGCTGAAGAAACTCGGTCTGATCGTTTCCGAGGTCAGCCTTGAGTCGGTCTATTCCAACTGGCTGCTGGGCTATTCGAGCCTGCTGGGGCCGATTGCCGGGATCATGGTGGTGGACTATTTCCTGATCAAGAAACAACAACTGGACCTGGCCGGGCTGTACCGCGACGACGTCTACCCGGCCTGGAACTGGAACGGCTTCATCGCCTTTGGCGTGCCCGTGGTGCTGACGCTGCTGTCGCTGGGCAGCGACGCATTCAGCTGGTTCTACAGCTACGGCTGGTTCACCGGCTCGGCACTGGGCGGGGTGATTTATTACGGGTTGTGCAGTATGCGGGCGAGCCCGTCCATCGCTAAAACTGCGGTGTAAAGGAGGGCCTCATCGCGAGCAGGCTCGCTCCCACACTGGATTGGGGTGAACGCAAGTCTGTGTGCACAGCAGATCCCCTGTGGGAGCGAGCCTGCTCGCGATAGCGGCCTCAAATACAACGAGAAAATGCCTGAAAAAACTGGAGATCCCCCATGAACGCAGCCGTCGACGTTCTACAGTCCACCCAGCAGCACATCAACCGCGACCGCTTGTGGCAGTCGCTCATGGACCTGGCGCAGCTCGGTGCCACGGTCAAGGGTGGGGTGTGCAGGCTGGCCCTGACCGATCTGGACCGCCAGGCCCGGGATTTGTTCGTGCAATGGACCGAGGCAGCCGGCTGCACCGTCAGCATTGACGCGGTGGGCAACATTTTCGCCCGTCGGCCGGGGCGCAATCCGAACCTGCCACCGGTGATGACCGGCAGCCACATCGACACCCAGCCGACCGGTGGCAAGTTCGACGGATGCTTCGGTGTGCTGTCCGGCCTGGAAGTGCTGCGCACCCTCAATGATTTGAAAATAGAGACCGAAGCACCGTTGGAGGTGGTGGTCTGGACCAACGAAGAAGGCTCGCGCTTCGCCCCGTGCATGATGGGCTCCGGCGTATTCGCCGAGAAGTTCACCCTCGAAGAAACCTTGGCCAAGACCGACGCCGAGGGCATTACCGTCGGCCAGGCACTCAATGCCATCGGCTACGCCGGGCCACGCCCGGTCAGCGGGCATCCGGTGGGGGCGTATTTCGAGGCGCATATCGAGCAGGGGCCGATCCTGGAGGACGAACGCAAGACCATCGGTGTGGTGATGGGGGCACTGGGGCAGAAGTGGTTCGATCTGACCTTGCGAGGCGTCGAAGCCCACGCCGGCCCGACCCCGATGCACCTGCGCAAGGACGCTTTGGTCGGTGCTTCGATCATCGTCGGCGCCGTCAACCGCGCGGCCCTCGGCCATCAACCCCATGCCTGTGGCACGGTTGGCTGCCTGCAAGCCTATCCCGGTTCGCGCAATGTCATCCCCGGCGAAGTGCGCATGACCCTGGATTTTCGTCACCTGGAGCCGGCACGCCTGGATTCGATGATCGCCGAGGTCAGGCAAGTCATTGATGACACTTGCCAGCAACACGGCCTGACGTATGAACTGACCCCTACGGCTGACTTTCCGCCACTGTACTTCGACAAGGGTTGTGTCGAAGCTGTGCGTGGTGCTGCCCAAGGGCTGGGCCTGTCCCACATGGACATCGTCAGCGGCGCAGGCCACGACGCGATCTTCCTCGCCGAACTGGGGCCAGCCGGGATGATCTTCGTGCCGTGCGAAGGCGGCATCAGCCACAACGAAATCGAAAACGCCGCCCCGGATGATCTGGCTGCCGGGTGTGCGGTGCTGCTGCGAGCGATGCTCGCCGCCTCACAGGCGATTGCCGAGGGACGCATGGCGGCTTGAAGCAGCTTGAGGATTAAAAGATCGCAGCCTCGTTGCACTCGACAGTTCCTATAGGGGAACGTGTCATCGCCGCGAATGGTCGTAATCTCCATGCTCCTCTGACCACATGGAGACCCGATGAGCCAGGATGTCCCGACTACCGATACCAATCGTCGTCAACTGCTGCAAATCATCGCCGGGCTGTCTGACGGGGTGATGTTGATCGAAGTCGATCAGACCATCGCCTGGGCCAACGAAGCGGCGTTGACCATGCACGGGGTCACTGACCTCAAGGCGCTGGGGGCCAACGCCGAGGAATACGCCCAGCGGTTCAATTTGCGTTATCGCAACAACCACCCGCTGACCGCGGACAACTACCCCATTGCCCGGGTCGCCCGTGGCGATGAGTTCAGCGATGTATTGGTGGAGGTCACGCCCGAGGCTGATCCGGATCGCACCTGGGTTCATCGGATTCGCAGCATGGTGCTGACCGACCGTAGCGGCCAGGCGGAATTGCTGGTGCTGATTCTCAGCGATGCCACCGAGTGGGCCAGCGCCGAGCAGCGTTTTGAAAGAACCTTCGCGGCCAACCCGGCGCCAGCGGTAATCTGCCGCCTCAGTGACTTGCGCTATATCAAGGTCAACCAAGGCTTTCTGGAAATGACCGGCTACAGCCGCGAGCAGGTGATCGGGCGTTCGGTGTATGAGCTGGACGTGCTCGAGGCCGCCGAGAAACGTGACTTGGCCATTGAGCGCCTGGGGCAGGGCGCGACCATTCCGCAAATGCAGGCTGAGTTGAAACTGCCAGGGGGCGGCAGCAAGCAAGTGATTGTCGCGGGCCAGCCGCTGGATGACCTGCATGACGAAGACTGCATGCTGTTTTCCTTCATGGACATGGAGCCGCGCCGCAAGGCCGAAACGGCGTTGCGCCAGAGCGAGGAGCGCTTTGCCAAATCGTTCCGTCTCACGCCCGTGCCAACCCTGGTGTGCAGCGCCGAACAGCAACTGCTCGAGATCAACGAAGCCTTTCTTCAGACCACCGGTTACGCCAGTGAAGAACTGCTGGGCAAAACCGTGGAGGAAATCGGCTTTCTCGACGCGGATGCCTGCGCCGCACTGTTTGCCACGCTGGAAAAAACCGCAACCGTGTCCAGCGTCGACGTCAAGGTTCACAAAAAAGGTGGGGAACAGATCGACTGCGAGATGGCAGCCGATACTGTCGTCATTCAGGACAAGCCGTGTTATTTGCTGGTGTTGATGAACATCACCGAACGCAAACGCTCGGAGCTGGAGCTGGTGGCGGCCATCGAAGAGGTGATGAAGGATGCCTCCTGGTTCAGTCGGACCCTGATCGAAAAACTGGCCAATGTGAAGAGCATCAACGCCCAGTTGCCCAGCACTTCATTTACCGAGCTCACAGCCCGGGAGCGTGATGTGCTGGGGCTGATCTGCCAGGGCCTGGCCGACAAGGAAATCGCCGCGCGCTTGAAGCTGGCCCCCAATACCGTGCGCAATCATGTGGCGACGCTGTACTCCAAACTCGATGTTCACAGCCGCAGCGAGGCAATCGTCTGGGCGCGCGAACGTGGCTTGTTCGCCAACGAGTGGCGAATGAAGGCACCATGATGGCCAGTGCAAATGCACCGGGCGTGCTGGTGCAAATTCGGGTTTTGCCCGCGCCGTTGGCTCCTTAGGCTGTGAGGGTGCGGCATTCTCTGCGCAATGCCGCGTCCCCCACGAAACAGTCAAGGAACACGCCACAATGAGCAGTGAACGAATCAATCGTGCAATCGCCAGGACGCTTGCCGGGCCTATGAGCCCGCAGTTGCCCGCCGGTCGCTCACGGCTACAGCGCTGAGGAGCAACGGATGACCCTACTGGCCCCCCTGCGCGCCCGACTCGAAGAAAGCTTCAAGCCACTGGCCTGCGAATGCAGCCTCAACGGCGACGGAACCCTTACCGTACGTCTGTATCACCGCGAAAGCGGGGAGGTGGATCTGGTGGTGAGTGGCATGAGCGTCGACAGCGTCCGCTCGGAAGAAAGCCTGGCAAAGCTGATCGATGAGTTGCGGTATGAGCTTGAAAATACCCCGCTGTATCGAAGTGACCCCGCCTGAGTGATCCGCTGAACATTTCCGCTGAACTTGGTAGCCGCTACCTACAGCAGCGTCGCCCGGCAATCGAGTGCCAGCCGAGCGCCGCCTTGCTCGCTGCTGCCCACTTCCAGCGTGAACCCGTGCAAGTTGACAATCGCCGCGACGATCGACAGTCCCAGGCCAAAGCCGCTCTGCTGGCTGCTGCCCTCGGCGCGGTAGAAGCGGCGAAACACAGCCTTGCGCTCCGCCTCGGGGATTCCGGGCCCGGAGTCGAGTACTTCGATGCGGCTGCTGTCGCCCTGATCAACGCCACGCAGGATCACCTCACCGCCCGGCGGGGTGAATTTGATCGAGTTGCTCAGCAGGTTGGACACCGCCTCGAACAGCAATGCCCGGTCGCCGTTGAGCAAGGGCAGGGCAGCGGGTACTTGGAGGGTGAAGGTCAGTTCCCGCTCCTCGGCCAGCGGCAGATAAAAATCGTGCAGTTCCTGCAACAACTGCAACGGATCGAGGCGCACGAACCCTGAGCGTCGTTGCTGGTCTTCCAGCTCGGAAATCCGCAACAAGCCCCGAAACCTCGCCATCAGGGTGTCAGTCTCGGCAATCACCTGATCCATCTGCAACGCCTCGGACGAGCCGTCCGGGGCTTGCTGCTGGATGCGATAAAGCTGGGCGCGCAGGCGAGTCAGCGGGGTGCGCAGGTCATGGGCAATGTTGTCGCACACGCCCTTGACCTCGTTCATCAAGCGTTCGATACGATCGAGCATGGCGTTGACGATTGCCGCCAGCATGTCCAGCTCATCGCGACGGCTCGACAGCGGCAGGCGATGGGTCAGGTCACCGGCCACGATGGCCTCGGCACTGGCCTGCAGTTTGCGGATGCGTTGCAACGGTCGCCGACGCAACAGATGCCAGCCGGCAATGCCCGGCAAAATGGTCAGGGACACGCCCCAGAACAACGCGTGCAGAATGATGCGCGTGACAGCGAACAGCGAGCCGTTGTCCCGCGCCAGGACCAACCAGCGGCCGTCCTGGGTCCGGGTCGCCACCGCGTCGCAACTGTCGGAAGGAATACCTGGATCCCTGGAATCGACGCAGCCGCCGAGCATATGAATATTGCCGTCCAGCGGCAGATCGGGGGGGACGTGCCGGATCGGTCCGCTCAAGTGGCGCAATTGCGGATCGAACAGGCCGTAGGCGTCGACGCCGCGTTCATCCAGGGTCAGGCTGGCCATGAGAGCATCTTCCAACTGATCGCCATGAATACGTGCGAACAGGTGCTGACGCTGCATCAGGGAGTGCTTGGCAAGGCTGTCGAGGTAACCGAACACTTCGTAATACATCACCCCCATCAGGACCGCGCTCCAGAGCACGAACAGCGAACTGTACAGCGCCAGCAGGCGACTGCTGGAGGAGCGCCAGCCCTTAGCGGGGTTCAGCAATGACATAGCCGGAACCTCGTACCGTGCGAATCAGCGGTTCCAGGCCCGGCGGATCGATTTTCTTGCGCAGGCGGCCGATATGGACGTCGATCAGGTTGGTGCCGGGATCGAAGTGATAGCCCCAGACCTCTTCGAAAATCATCATGCGCGAGAGGATCTGGCCGCTGTTGCGCATCAGGAACTCCAGCAGCTTGTATTCGGTGGGCAGCAGGCTGAGCAGTTGCCCGTTGCGGCTGGCTTCGCGGCTGATCAGGTTGAGTTCCAGGTCGGCCACCCGCAGTGCGGTTTCCGGCTCGCGGGCACCGTTGTTGCGTCGTAGCAGGACTTCGACCCGGGCGGCCATTTCGTCGGTGGCGAACGGCTTGGTCAGATAATCGTCGCCACCGGCCCGCAGGCCGCGCACCCGCTCGTCCACATCGGAGAGGGCGCTGATCATCAGGATCGGCGTGGCCACGCCCATGGTGCGCAACGTCGTCACGATCACCAGCCCGTCGAGTTCGGGCAGCATGCGGTCCAGGGTGATCAGGTCGTAATCGCCGCTCACCGCCCGTTCCAGGCCCTCGCGGCCGTTGTCGACCCAGTCGACATCCAGGCCATTGCGGGTCAGTTCGGCGACGATTTCACGGGCGGTCACGGCGTCGTCTTCGATGGTCAAAATGCGGTTCATGGGCGGTACCGGGTGAGAAATTGAAGCCATTGCGCAGCATTCTGCCAAAAAATACCTGTCGGCTTTCTGAAAAAATGTTCATGGACGCCGACAGCGGTATTCACTGGCCTGGATCAACACTTGGTCACAAATAATCCCTAACATAAATTTAGTGCGCACCATCATGCTGCGTCCGTTGCCCTGCTTTGGCGCGCTGTCGCTGATGGGCACTGACACGAACCGGTGATGGTGTGCCGCAAGGAGCCGAGACCTCACTGAACCTTCAAGGAAGAGCAACATGATGCAACCTCAAGACCTTCTACGCCGAAAATTTGATATCCAGCCGCTGCAGCAGGCCGACATGACGGTGCACCTGGACGGGCAGTCCGTCAGCGCGGCCCAAGGTGAAACCGTCCTCAGCGTCATTCAGGCCCTGGGCCAGCGCCAGGTAGCACGCAACGATCACGACCAACTCAGTGGCGCATACTGTGGCATGGGCGTGTGCCAATGTTGCCTGGTCAAGATCGACGGCCGCCACAAGCGCCGCGCCTGCCAGACCCAAGTGCGTCCCGGCATGCAAATCGAAACCCGGGCCAATCGCATCGCCGAAAGGGAGGCACCATGAACCTCCATCCGGTGATTGTCGGCGGCGGGCCGGCGGGTATGGCCGCGGCCATCGAGCTGGCCACCCACGGGGTGCGTTGCACCCTACTCGAAGAAGCGCCGCGCCTGGGTGGCGTGGTCTACCGCGGGCCGCTGCGCGACGGGGTGAGCCTGGATTACCTCGGGCCGCGCTACAGCGAAGCCCTGAACAAACTCCACGGTGAGTTCCAGCGCTACGCCGGGCTGATCGATGTGCAACTCAACCACCGCGTCATCGGCGCCGAAGGGTTCAAGGCGCTGATGCTGCTGAACGCCGATGAACAACTGCGCGAGGTCAGCTATTCCCACCTGGTGCTGGCGGCCGGTTGTCACGAGCGCAGCGTGCCGTTCCCTGGCTGGACACTGCCGGGGGTGATGCTGCTCGGTGGTCTGCAATTGCAGATCAAGAGCGGAGCGGTCAAGCCGCCGGGGCCGGTGGTGATCGCCGGCACAGGTCCGTTGCTGCCGCTGGTGGCCTGTCAACTTCACGCTTCGGGCGTGGCCGTGGCGGGCGTCTATGAGGCTTGTGCCTTCGGCAAGATCGCCAGGGAAAGCCTGGCATTGCTGAACAAACCACAATTGTTCCTCGACGGCCTGAGCATGCTGGCTTATCTCAAACTGCATCGCATCCCCGTGCGTTATGGCTGGGGAGTGGTACAGGCCAACGGCGAGGGCGAGCTGGACATCGTCACCGTTGCACCGTATTCCAGTACCTGGGAGCCCGACCTCGAACGAGCCGAACAGGTCCCGGCCCAGACGCTGGCGGTCGGCTATGGTTTCATCCCGCGCACCCAATTGAGCCAGCAGATGGGCCTGGAGCATGGCTTCAGCGATGACGGTTATTTGCGGGCGGTGTCCGATGCCTGGCAGCAAAGCAGCGAGGCGCACATTCACCTAGCCGGCGACGTGGGCGGGATTCGCGGTGGTGAAGCCGCCATGTTGAGCGGGCGCATCGCCGCACTGTCGATCCTGATGCAGGCCGACCTGCTGGATTCGTCCACTGCCCTGGAGTACCGCGACCGGTATAGGGCGCAACTGGAGCGGATCATTCGCTTTCGCGCCGCCGTGGACCGCTACACGCAACGCGGCGCCGGACAAACCGCGTTGCCGACCGCCGACACGGTCATTTGTCGCTGCGAACATGCGACCCGCGCCGACATCGACCGCGCCCTGGAGCAGGGCGTGCAAGACATGGCCAGCCTGAAAATGCGCACCCGCGTGAGCATGGGTGACTGTCAGGGGCGGATGTGCGTGGGTTATTGCAGTGATCGCCTGCGCCAGGCCACCGGGCGTGCCGACGTTGGCTGGCTGCGGCCGCGTTTCCCCATCGACCCGATTCCCTTTTCAGCCTTTCAGAACGTCGGCACGGAGGCCCTCCGGCATGACTGAGCATCCAGACCTCAAGCACTATGATGTCGTTATCGTCGGCGGAGGCGTTATCGGTGCGTCCTGTGCCTATCAACTGTCCAAACGCAAGCCTCTGAAGATCGCCTTGATCGACGCCAAGCGCCCCGGCAACGCCACCCGCGCTTCGGCCGGCGGCCTGTGGGCCATCGGTGAATCTGTGGGCCTGGGCTGCGGGGTGATCTTCTTTCGGATGATGTCGGCCAACCGCAAGCGCCAGGCCCAGGGCGCCGCCGTGGCGGTGGACGCCAGCACGCCGCACATCCTGCCCCAGTCGTTCTTCGATTTCGCCTTGCAGTCCAACGCGATGTATCCCCGACTGCACCGCGAGCTGATGGACAACCACGGCATGGACTTCAAGTTCGAGGAGACCGGGCTCAAGTTCGTGATCTACGACGATGAAGACCGTTTGTATGCCGAGCACATCGTCGCCTGCATTCCCCACCTGGCCGATCAGGTACGCTGGCTCGATCAGGCCGCCCTGCGCGAGGCCGAGCCGAATGTCAGCCATGAGGCCCGGGGCGCGCTGGAGTTTCTGTGCGACCATCAGGTCAGCCCGTTCCGGCTGGCCGATGCCTACACCGAGGGCGCCCGGCAGAACGGCGTCGATATGTTCTTCAACACCAACGTGGCGCAGGTGCTTCGAGACGGGGCGCGGGTGACAGGGGTGAGAACCGCCGAAGCCGGGACGTTCAACTGCCGGACGCTGATCAATGCCGCCGGGGCCTGGGCGGCGGACCTGAGCGAGCAAGCCACCGGTGTGCGGATCCCGGTCAAGCCGGTCAAGGGGCAAATCCTGCTGACCGAACGCATGCCGAAGATCCTCAACGGGTGCCTGACCACCAGCGACTGCTATGTCGCGCAAAAGGACAACGGCGAAATCCTCATCGGCAGTACCACCGAGGACAAGGGTTTCGACGTGACCACCACCTACCCGGAAATCGAGGGGTTGGTGCAGGGCGCGGTGCGCTGCATACCGCAGCTGGCCGACATCAACCTGAAACGCACCTGGGCCGGTTTGCGCCCCGGCTCACCTGATGAGTTGCCCATCCTGGGCCCGATGCGCGGCGTGGAAGGGTACCTAAATGCCTGTGGGCACTTTCGCACCGGCATCCTGACCTCGGCCATCACCGGAGTGCTGCTGGACAAACTGGTGAACAACGAGCCCCTGCCGCTGGACATCACGCCGTTCCTGGCGGATCGCTTCGAGGTTGTGCCGGTGGTAAAGCCAAAGGAAATGGAGCTGACTTGAAGCAATTCTTTGTGCCGAACACAAATTTTGCAGTCCCCCGGCCCCAAACTGTGGGAGCGAGCCTGCTCGCGATGGCGTCGGATCAGTGCCATTGATGTTGATTGACCCACCGCTATCGCGAGCAGGCTCGCTCCCACATAGATCTGGGGGGTCCTCATCCGATGGTCACTCAGGAACCAACTGTGGGAGCGAGCCTGCTCGCGATAGCGGTCTATCTGAGACGATGATGTTGAGTCTGCCACCGTCTTCGCGAGCAAGCCCGCTCCCACACAAGCCGCGCTCGTCCGCTATACCATCGGCGTGCTGGCGAACGCCTCCAACCCTTCGGCATAGGCGGTAAACGCGCTGATCGATGGAAATGACTTTCCCTGCACCTGATCCGGCACCACCAGGTTGGTGAAGCTCCAGGCCACTGCCACGGTGATGCCCGCCTGATCGAGGGTGCCATCGGTGGCCAGGGGCTGTTTCACCAGTTCCTGTTCGAGCATGTCATAGGCCGCCGCCAGTTGGCCTTCCACGCGTTCGACCCAGGGGGCGTGTTGGATTTCTGTCGGCCGAAGGTTGCGTTCGTAGTAGATCTGCACTGACTTCTCGCACGCCGCCAGGGCCAGGCCAATCACGCGCAATGCGCGCAGCCGTTGCCCACTGTCGACCGGCATCAGGCTTTTGCCCGGCGCGGCCAAGGCTTCGAGGTAGTCGATGATCAATGTGGAATCCATCAGCACGTTGCCATCGTTGAGCACCAGGGTCGGTGCCTTGACCACCGGGTTGATGCGCTGGAACTGTTCGAAATGCCTGAACACCGAAACGGACTCGTGTTCCAGGGCAACCCCCAGGCACTTGGCGGAAATGGCGACGCGTCGCACGTAGGGCGAGTCCAGCATGCCGATCAGTTTCATGACGTCTCCTTCAGAAGAATCTTGCGGGGTTAATCCTCGAACCCGACCTGTTCATGGATTTCATCGACCTTGAGTTCCAGTCGGTAAGCCACGGCGATGAACAACGCCTGGCACAGGCACAACGTGGCACTCAACGAGCGGAAGGCGAAAGAGCTGCCTTCGTTCACCAACAGTACCGCATTGGCCCGTTTGGCCAGGGGCGACAGGTTGCTGTCGGTGATGATCAGCGTCTTGGCCTGATGATGCTGGGCAATGCGCAGGCAGTGCTGGGTTTCCTTGCCGTAGGGCGTAAAGCTGATGGCGATCACCAGGTCGTTGGCCCGCACGCTGCGCATTTGCTCGCGATAACTGCCCCCCAGGCCGGACACCAGATGGATGCGCTTGTTGGTGTGTTGCAGGTTATAGACCAGGTAATCGGCCACCGCGAACGAGCGTCGCACGCCGACCACATAGATGTTGTCGGCGTTGACCACTAGGTCTACGGCTTTGTCGAAGGCTTGATCGTCCAGCTCCAGGCCCAGACGCTCGATGCCCGAGAGGGTGGCGTTGACGCATTCGCGCGCCAGGTCGCCGCCGCTGGCTTTCTGCGACTTGTTGGCGATCATGCTGCGGATGCGCTGCTGGTAGTTCTGCACCGGCGTGGTCTTGTGGGTATAGGCCTCGCGAAACAAGGCCTGCATTTCGCTGAACCCGCTGAAGCCGAAACGCTGGGAAAACCGCACGATGGCCGACGGATGCACTTCGCATTCGCGCGCAATGTCGCTGATGCGATCGACCATGATCCGGTCGCTTTGCTGGCTCATGTAGCTGGCGATGCGTTTGAGCTGTCGCGGCAGGCTTTCATACTCGTCGGTAATCAGTTGCAGCAGGCGCTCGGCATTGATCGGTGGGCTTGAAAGGGCGGGTTCGGACGCGCTCTCGGACGGCGCCGGCAGATCGGGGCGGGTCATAGAAAATCCTTCTGGCTTGTTCTTATAGGGCGGCCCGGGAAAAGGGCCGGCCCTCGACAATAGGTTGGCTGATCGCAGTCTACAGCGTAGGCGCGGGGAAAATCATGAGCAGACAACGTTGCGACACCTGCTGAAACGATGCACCGCGTCTGGCGCGCTTCAGTGATAGCGTATTGGAAAAAATATTCCACGTAAAAAATTTATAGAATAATTATTGATTATTGGCCGCTGCTCGTTTTAGTCTGCATCCACCAAGAGCGTTGGCGCCGGTTTCGGTGGCAAGCGCGGGCTGATAAAAATAACAGGAGCCAGCATGGGCCAGACTCGTTTTGCCAGTGGGCGTCAATTGGATGTGATCTGCCTGGGACGCCTGGGCGTCGACCTCTACGCGCAGCAAGTCGGAGCGCGCCTGGAAGATGTCGCAAGCTTCGCCAAATACCTGGGTGGCTCGTCGGCCAACATCGCCTTCGGCACCGCGCGGTTAGGGCTCAGGTCGGCGATGCTGAGCCGGGTAGGGGACGATCATATGGGCCGTTTCCTGGTGGAGTCCCTGGCCCGCGAAGGCTGCGACGTCAGCGGCATCAAGGTCGACCCTGAACGCCTGACGGCCATGGTCCTGCTGGGTATCAAGGACCGGGAAACCTTTCCCCTGGTGTTCTACCGGGAAAACTGCGCCGACATGGCGCTGCGCGCCGTGGACATCAATGAAACGTTCATTGCCTCCAGCAAGGCGCTGCTGATCACCGGCACGCATTTCTCTACCGAAAGTGTCTACAAGGCCAGCACCCAGGCGTTGGATTACGCCGAGAAACACAACGTCAAACGCGTGTTGGACATCGATTATCGCCCGGTGCTCTGGGGCCTGGCGGGCAAGGCCGATGGGGAAACCCGTTTCGTCGCCGACCAGAAAGTCAGCCAGCATGTGCAAAGCATCCTGCCGCGTTTCGACCTGATCGTCGGCACCGAAGAAGAATTCCTGATCGCCGGCGGCAGCGAAGATCTGCTGAGCGCGTTGCGTACCGTGCGCTCGCTGACGGCGGCGACCTTGGTGGTCAAGCTCGGCCCGCAAGGTTGCACGGTGATTCATGGCGCCATCCCGGCCCGGCTTGAAGACGGCGCGATTTATCCTGGTGTACGGGTCGAGGTCCTGAATGTATTGGGCGCAGGTGATGCGTTCATGTCGGGCTTTCTCGCCGGTTGGCTGGAGGACGCCAGCGATGAACGCTGCTGCCAGTTGGCCAATGCCTGCGGTGGCCTGGTGGTGTCGCGCCATGCCTGTGCGCCAGCGATGCCGACCCGGGCTGAACTCGACTACCTGTTCAATAGCCCGGTGCCGATTACCCGACCGGATCGAGACGCGGCATTGCAACGTCTGCATCAGGTCAGCGTGCCGCGCAAACAGTGGAAGCAACTGTTCATTTTTGCCTTCGATCATCGCTGGCAACTGGTGGAACTGGCCCACAAAGGCGGGCGTGAGCTGGGCGCTATCAGCGAACTCAAGCAACTGTTCATCCAGGCCGTGGAACGGGTCGAAGCCGACCTGAAACGTCAGGGCATCGAGGCCGATGTCGGTCTGCTGGCCGACCAACGTTTCGGCCAGGACTCGCTGAACGCCGCCACTGGACGTGACTGGTGGGTTGCCCGGCCAGTGGAGGTGCAGGGTTCACGGCCGCTGGCGTTCGAACATGGGCGCTCTATCGGCAGCAACCTGATCGCCTGGCCACAGGAACAGATCATCAAGTGCCTGGTGCAATTTCACCCCGACGACGAACCGCTGCTGCGCCTGGAACAGGAGGCGCAACTCATGGCGCTGTATCAGGCGTCCCAGGTCAGCGGCCATGAACTGCTGCTGGAAGTCATTCCACCCAAGGATCATCCGTCGCCGCACCCGGACGTGCTGTATCGCGCCCTCAAACGCCTCTACAACCTGGGCATCTTCCCGGCCTGGTGGAAAATCGAAGCCCAGACGGCCGACGAATGGAAGCAACTTGATGAGCTGATTCAACAGCGTGATCCCTATTGCCGAGGTGTGGTACTGCTGGGCCTCAACGCCCCGGCCGCCGTGCTGGCCGAGGGTTTCCGCCAGGCCAGCCAGAGCACAACCTGCCGTGGATTTGCCGTGGGACGGACAATCTTCCAGGAACCGAGCCGTGCCTGGCTGGCCGGGGAAGTCGACGATGAAACGTTGATCCGGCAGGTGCAGGGTAGGTTTGTGGAGTTGATCGAGGCGTGGCGTGCTGCGCGAAGTTAAAAGCTGTGAACACTGATCCTGTGGGAGCGAGCCTGCTCGCGATAGCCGACTGATAGTCAACATTAAGTCGCCTGACACACCGCTATCGCGAGCAGGCTCGCTCCCACAGGGTTCATCGCCGCCTTCAATGGTTAGGTAAAAACAATAAAAGGTGCAGCCATGCCCGCAATTCGAATTGGCATCAACCCGATTTCCTGGAGCAACGACGATCTGCCATCGTTGGGTGGCGAGACGCCGTTGAGTACGGCGCTGAGCGAAGGCAAGGAAATCGGTTACGAAGGTTTCGAGCTCAACGGCAAATTTCCCAAGGATGCCAAGGGCGTTGGCGATGTGCTGCGGCCCTATGACCTGGCGCTGGTCTCCGGCTGGTATTCCAGTCGTCTGGCCCGGCGCTCGGCGGCCGAAGAGATCGATGCCATCGCCAGCCATGTCGAGTTGCTCGCGCAAAACGGTGCGACGGTGCTGGTGTACGGCGAGGTGGCCGATTCCATTCAAGGCCAGCGCATCCCACTGATCGAGCGACCGCGTTTTCACACGGACGAAGCCTGGCAAGACTATGCCGAAAAACTCACCGAACTGGCGCGCTTCACCCTGTCCCGGGGTGTGCGCCTGGCGTATCACCATCATATGGGCGCCTATGTCGAATCGCCTTCGGACATCGACAAACTGATGGCCCTGACCGGCAGTGAGGTTGGCCTGCTGTTTGACTCGGGCCACTGTTACATGGGCGGCGGCGAACCCTTGCAGGTGTTACGCAAGCACATCGAGCGCATTTGCCATGTGCATTTCAAGGACGTGCGCAAGCCTGTGGTGCAACTGGCGCGCAACAACCTCTGGAGTTTCCCCGACTGCATCGTCAACGGCACCTTCACCGTACCGGGTGATGGTGACATCGACTTTGCCGCGTTGCTGGACGTGCTGCTGGCCGCCGACTATCACGGCTGGCTGGTGGTCGAAGCCGAACAGGATCCGGCCGTGGCACCGAGTTATGCCTACGCCAAGAAAGGCTACGACACCCTGCGCGCCTTGCTGCAAGAGAGGACTGCGTCATGAGCCTGTTGATCAAAAGCCAGCCAAGCGGCCAGACCATGGTCCAGCTACCCGCCGGCGAACTGGAGTATGTCGGGTTTGCCGCCTACCGCTTGAGCCTTGGTGAAAAGCTCCCGGTGGCTGCCGCCGACAAGGAACTGTGCCTGGTCTTGCTCAGCGGGCGCATCAGTCTCAAGGGTGAAGCACCGGGGCAGGGTGCCTTCGATTGGGACAACCTCGGTGATCGCCAGTCGGTGTTCGAGGATAAATCGCCCTACGCCGCGTACCTGCCCCCCGGCAGCCAGGCCCAGGTCACCGCCCTGAGCGATGTACAGATTGCCGTGTGTGCTGCGCCGGGTTCTGCGCAAAACAGTTACGGTCCACGGCTGATCCGCCCGGACAGCATGAAGCGCAGCGTGCGCGGCAAGGGCGCCAACACCCGCTATGTCTGTGACATCCTGCCCGACAGTGAGCCGGCCCACTCGCTGCTGGTGGTGGAAGTGCGCACGCCGTCGGGGCATTCGTCGAGCTACCCACCCCACAAGCACGACACCGACGACCTGCCGCACCAAAGCTTTCTGGAAGAAACCTATTACCACCAGGTCAACCCGTCCCAGGGCTTCGTGTTCCAGCGGGTCTATACCGACGACCGCAGCATCGACCAGGCCATGGCCGTGGAAAACAGCGACCTGGTGGTGGTGCCCAAGGGTTACCACCCGGTCAGCGTGCCCTACGGGTACGAGTCGTATTACCTGAACGTCATGGCCGGCCCGAAGCGGGTCTGGCAGTTCCATAACGATCCGCAGCACAGTTGGCTGCTTGATCTCTGATTTCCACCCTTTGCACGGAGAACAAGAACAATGAGCGATGCCCCGGTAGTAGGCCATTACATCAACGGTCGAGTGCAGGACAGCGACACGGTGCGGTTCAGCAACGTCTTCAACCCGGCCACCGGCGCGATACAGGCCCGGGTGGCGCTGGCCGAACCGGGCACCGTCGAGGCCGCGGTGACCTCGGCGCTGGCGGCATTCCCGGGCTGGTCCGAGCAATCGTCATTGCGCCGTTCGCGGGTGATGTTCAAGTTCAAGGAATTGCTCGACCGCCATCACGACGAACTGGCGCAGATCATCAGTCGCGAGCACGGCAAGGTGCTGTCCGACGCCCATGGCGAAGTCACCCGCGGCATCGAGATCGTCGAGTACGCCTGCGGCGCGCCGAGCCTGCTCAAAACCGATTTCAGTGACAACATCGGCGGCGGTATCGATAACTGGAACCTGCGCCAGCCCTTGGGTGTGTGTGCCGGAGTCACGCCGTTCAATTTTCCGGTGATGGTGCCGCTGTGGATGATTCCCCTGGCACTGGTCGCCGGTAACTGTTTCATCCTCAAGCCTTCGGAGCGTGACCCGTCCGCCAGTTTGCTGATGGCCCGACTGTTGACGGAGGCCGGGTTGCCAGACGGTGTGTTCAACGTGGTCCAGGGCGACAAAGTGGCGGTAGATGCGCTGTTGCAGCACCCGCACATCGAGGCGATTTCTTTCGTCGGCTCCACGCCGATTGCCGAGTACATCCACCAGCAGGGCACGGCGAACGGCAAGCGCGTGCAGGCGCTTGGCGGGGCGAAAAATCACATGATCGTCATGCCCGACGCCGACCTCGACCAGGCGGCGGACGCATTGATCGGCGCGGCCTACGGCTCGGCCGGTGAACGCTGCATGGCGATTTCCATTGCCGTGGCGGTGGGGGACGTGGGCGATGAATTGATTGCCAAACTGTTGCCGCGCATCGATCAGTTGAAGATCGGCAACGGCCAGCAACCCGGCACCGACATGGGGCCGCTGGTGACCGCCGAGCACAAGGCCAAGGTCGAAGGCTTCATCGACGCCGGGGTCGCCGAGGGCGCGCGCCTGATCGTCGACGGCCGTGGTTTCAAGGTGCCGGGGGCCGAGCAGGGGTTCTTTGTCGGCGCGACGCTGTTCGACCAGGTCAACGCCCAGATGAGCATCTACCAGCAAGAGATCTTCGGCCCGGTGCTGGGCATCGTTCGCGTGGCGGATTTCGCCAGCGCCGTGGCCTTGATCAATGCTCACGAGTTCGGCAACGGCGTGTCCTGCTTCACCCGTGACGGCGGCATTGCCCGGGCGTTTGCCCGCAGCATCAAGGTCGGTATGGTGGGCATCAACGTGCCGATTCCGGTGCCCATGGCCTGGCATTCCTTTGGCGGCTGGAAGCGCTCGCTGTTTGGCGATCACCATGCCTACGGTGAAGAAGGTTTGCGCTTTTACAGCCGCTACAAAAGCGTGATGCAGCGCTGGCCCGACAGCATCGCCAAGGGCCCCGAGTTCAGCATGCCGACTGCCCAATAACCGTTTATGAATGCCGGAGGGATAACAACAATGAACAAGCCCCTGCGTTTTGCCTTGAACCGAATGGTTGCTCCGCGCCTGTCACTGCCCGATTTCATTGACCTGGCGCTGGCGCTGAAAACCGATGCCATCGAGATCCGCAACGATCTGAAGGGCGTCGAGATCGAAAACGGCATGCCACCGACACAGGTGCGTGAGTTGTGCGAGGAGCGGGGCATCAAGGTGTTGTCGATCAACGCGTTGTATCCCTTCGACGTATGGAACGAGGAGCGCCGTGCCCAAGCCGTGCGGCTGGCCGACTATGCTCGCGAATGCGGCGCCGAGGGGCTGGTGATGTGCCCGCTCAACGAGCGCGACGACCCGCGCGGCGAGGCCGAACGCGCCGCGGGGCTGCGTACGGCCCTCAGTGAGCTGGCGCCGATCCTGCGGGCTTTCGGCATCTACGGTTTCATCGAGCCGTTGGGGTTTGAAGAGTGTTCGCTGCGACGCAAGCGCACGGCAGTGGAAGCGATCAAGGCCATTGGCGGGCTGGATGTGTTCCGTCTGGTGTATGACACCTTTCATCATCACCTGGCCGGTGAGCAGGAATTTTTCCCCGAGCTGACCGGGCTGGTGCACATCTCCGGTGTCGAGGATGCCCAGGCACCCTTGACGACCATCCGCGACGGCCACCGCGTGCTGGTGGGCGAGGCCGACATTCTCGGCAATGCCGCGCAGATCGAGGCGTTGCGGGCCGGTGGTTACGAGGGCTACCTGTCCTTCGAACCCTTTGCCCAGAGCATTCATGAACTGGCCGACATCCGCCAGGCGTTGGGGGCGAGCATGAATCACCTGCAAAGCTCCCAGGCCTGACCCGACTTTCAAGAATGACGAAGCCCCCCTGTGGGAGCGAGCTTGCTCGCGATGGCGGCAGCACATTCAACAGATAAGTCGCCTGAAATACTGTTATCGCGAGCAAGCTCGCTCCCACAGTGGACTGAGCCAGCCGCCAAATTTGCATTCCAGACAAGGTGCAAGCATGACCACAACACGACTGACCATGGCCCAGGCCCTGGTGAAATTCCTCGATAACCAGTACGTCGAGGTCGATGGCGTCCAGAGCAAATTCGTCGCCGGGGTCTTTACGATTTTTGGCCACGGCAATGTGCTGGGCCTGGGGCAGGCGCTGGAGCAGGACAGCGGTGACCTGGTGGTCCATCAGGGGCGCAACGAGCAGGGCATGGCCCACGCTGCCATCGGTTTCGCCAAGCAGCATCTGCGCCGCAAAATCTACGCCTGTACTTCGTCGGTCGGCCCCGGCGCGGCGAACATGCTGACCGCCGCCGCCACCGCGACGGCCAATCGCATCCCGTTGCTGCTGTTGCCTGGTGATGTCTACGCCAGTCGCCAGCCGGACCCGGTGCTGCAGCAGATCGAACAGTTCCATGACCTGAGCATCAGCACCAACGATGGGTTCAAGGCCGTGAGCAAATACTGGGATCGCATCAACCGCCCCGAGCAACTGATGAGCGCCGCGATCCACGCCATGCGCGTGCTCACCGACCCGGCCGAAACCGGCGCGGTGACCCTGGCGTTGCCCCAGGACGTGCAGGCCGAAGCCTACGATTACCCCGATTACTTTCTGCAAAAGCGCGTTCACCGCATCGACCGTCGCCCGGCCACCGAAGCCATGCTCGGCGATGCCCAGGCGCTGCTCAAGGGCAAGCGCAAGCCGCTGATCATCTGCGGCGGCGGGGTGAAATACGCCGGGGCCAACGCAGCGTTGCAGGCTTTTGCCGAGCGCTTCGAAATCCCCTTTGCCGAGACCCAGGCCGGCAAGAGTGCGGTGGTGTCCAGTCATCCACTGAACGTCGGAGGCGTCGGTGAGACCGGTTGCCTGGCGGCGAACCTGCTGGCCAAGGAAGCGGACCTGATCATTGGTATCGGCACCCGCTACAGCGATTTCACCACCGGGTCCAAATGGCTGTTCCAGCATCCGGATGTGCAGTTTCTCAACCTCAACATCAGCCCTTGCGATGCCTTGAAGCTTGACGGTGTGCAACTGCTGGCCGACGCGCGCTCAGGCCTGGAGGCTTTGTCCGCCGCGATGGGTGACTATCGTGCCGAATGGGGCGGGCAGATCACTGATGCCAAAGCCCAACTGGATGCCGAAGTGGACCGGATCTATCAGGCTGACTTCCAGACCCAGGACTTCGTCCCAGAGATCAACGATCACTTGGACCCGGCGGTGTTTCGTGAATTCATCGAACTCACCGGTTCCTGCCTGACCCAGAGCCGCGTGCTGGGCACCCTCAACCAAACCCTGGCCGATGAGGCGATCATCGTTGCCGCCGCCGGCAGCCTGCCCGGCGACTTGCAGCGCAGCTGGCGCAGCAAGGGGGTCAACACCTATCACGTCGAATACGGCTATTCGTGCATGGGCTATGAGGTAAACGCGGCGCTGGGCGTGAAGCTGGCCGAGCCCGACAAAGAGGTCTATGCCCTGGTGGGTGATGGCTCCTACATGATGCTGCATTCGGAGCTGGCGACCTCGATCCAGGAGCGTCGCAAGATCAATGTGGTGCTGCTGGACAACATGACGTTCGGTTGCATCAACAATTTACAGATGGGCAACGGCATGGACAGCTTCGGCACCGAGTTCCGCTTCCGCAACCCGGACACCGGCAAGCTCGATGGCGGCTTCGTGCCGGTGGACTTCGCCATGAGCGCGGCGGCCTACGGCTGCAAGACCTACAAGGTCAAGACCCTCGACGAACTCCACGCGGCCCTGGCCGATGCGCGGCTGCAAACGGTCTCGACCCTCATCGATATCAAGGTCTTGCCCAAGACCATGATCCACAGCTACCTGTCCTGGTGGCGGGTCGGCGTGGCGCAAGTCTCCACCAGCGCGCGCACCGATGCGGCCGCCCAAACCCTCAATGAACGACTGGCCGAGGCTCGCCAGTATTAACAGCCCCAACCCTACGAAAGGAGTTTTTCATGTCTTTGAAGCTGGGCGTCATCGGCACCGGGGCCATCGGCCAGGACCATATCCGTCGTTGCAGCCAGACCTTGCTCAACAGCCAGGTGGTGGCGGTGACCGACATCAACCTCGCCCAGGCGGCGAAGGTGCTGGCCGACTTGAAACTGACCGCCGAGGTGTATCCCGACGGGCATGCCTTGATCAGTGCGCCGGACGTGGAGGCGGTCCTGGTCACTTCCTGGGGGCCGAGCCACGAAGAGTTCGTGCTGGCGGCAATCGCGGCGGGTAAACCGGTGTTCTGTGAAAAGCCCCTGGCGGTCACGGCCGAAGGCTGTCGCAAGATCGTCGAAGCCGAAGTCGCCCATGGCAAGCGGCTGGTTCAGGTCGGTTTCATGCGCCCTTACGATGAAGGCTATCGAGCGCTCAAGGCGGTGATCGACAGCGGTCAGATCGGCGAACCGCTGATGCTGCACTGCGCGCATCGCAATCCGAGTGTGGGGGAGAATTACAAGACCGACATGGCGATCACCGACACACTGATCCATGAGCTGGATGTGCTGCGCTGGCTGCTGGCCGATGACTACGTTTCGGTGCAGGTGGTATTCCCGCGCAAGACCAGCAAGGCGCTGGCGCACCTGCGCGATCCGCAGATCGTGTTACTGGAAACCGCCAAGGGCACGCGCATCGATGTGGAGGTTTTCGTCAATTGCCAATATGGCTACGACATCCAGTGCGAAGTGGTGGGGGAGACGGGCATCGCCAAACTCCCGGAGCCGTCCCAGGTGCAACTGCGCAGTGGCGCCAAGCTGTCCAATGCGATCCTGATGGATTGGAAGGATCGTTTCATCGCGGCCTACGACGTCGAATTGCAGGCTTTCATCGACGGCGTGCGCGCCGGACAGGTGGGCGGGCCGTCGGCCTGGGACGGGTTCGCCGCGGCAGTGGCGGCCGATGCCTGTGTTGAAGCGCAGCAGAGCGGGCAGATCGTCAAGGTCGAACTGCCCGAACGCCCGCGTTTCTACGGCTAACCACAATCTCCTGTGGGAGCGGATTGACCTGAAGGTACTCCCACAAGGATTCGGTGGCGGACGCCGAATCTGTGAGCAGCCAAGAGCGCCTGTGGGAGCCGAGCTTGCTCGCGATGACGGCGGCACACTCAGCATCAATGCAAGCTGATCCACCGCCATCGCGAGCAAGCTCAGCTCCCACAGGGGTTGCATTCATTCAGTGATTAACCAGGAGCTTTCATGCGAATCGGACTAGTGGGCTACGGCAAGGGCGGACGGTTTTTCCATGCACCGCTGATCAGCAGTCTGCCCGGGGCTACGTTTGTCGGCGTGGTGACGCGGTCCGCTGAGCGGCGCCAGCAACTGGCGAACGAGCACCCGCACGCCCAAGCCTTCGATACCCTCGAACAGTTGGTGGCCGCAGGCGTCGATGCGGTGGTGGTGTCCACGCCGCTGGACGGTCGCCCGGCCGTGGTCATGCAGGCCATTGAACTGGGTATTGCAGTGGTCAGCGACAAACCTTTCGCCCTTGATGCCGCACAGGCCGAGGCGATGGTGCTGGCCGCCGAGCAGCGCAACGTGCCGCTGACCGTGTATCAGAACCGCCGCTGGGATTCGGACTACCTGACTTTGCGCAAACTGCTGGAGTCCGGTGCGCTGGGGCAGGTCATTCGCTTTGAGTCCAGCGTCGAGCGTTATTCGCCAACATCGGTCGGCAAAGGCAGCGGCGGCGGGTTTCTGCGGGACCTGGGTAGCCATCTGGTGGACCAGGCGCTGCAACTGTTCGGCCCGGTGACCAGGGTTTACGCCGAGCTGGATTACCGGCAACCCGGGCAGGTGTTCGACAACGGTTTTTTTATCTCCCTGACCCATGCCAGCGGCGTGCTTTCCCACCTGAGCGGCAGTTGCCTGCAAAACGCACCGCGCCCGCGCTTTCGGGTCAGCGGCACCGGAGGCTGCTACACCGTCGAGGGCCTGGACGGCCAGGAGGCCCAGGCGCTGGCCGGGTTGAGCCCGGCGACCGAGGGTGAGCGCTGGGGGAGCGAAGAGCATCGGCGCTGGGGCTGGTTCGAGCAAGGCAGCGAGCGCGAGCGTGTGGCATCGGAGCGCGGCTGCTGGATGACGTTCTACCAGCGTCTGCAAACCGCGTTGCAAGGCGTTGGTCCTTTGCCGGTGGAGGCCCGTGATGCCCTGGCCACCACCCGCATCCTCGACGCTGCAAGGCTGAGCGCCGAGCAGGGCGAAGTGGTGGTTTTGGCCACGTCTGTCGGCCATGGAATAAAAAACGAATAAAATTCTAAAATTAGTTGATATGGAAAATATTTTCCAATAAAGTCGATTCCAGGTTACCGACACCCCTGTTCGTCTTTTGCCAAGTCAGCCTTGAGCAAATGACGGACAAAACAAAAACAAGAAACACAGCCAGGTACCGTCGATGAAAACCTTCAGCCGTTCTGCGTTTCACCTGCCAAGCTCGCTGCGCCTGTGCGCAATCCTTCCCCTGTTCGAATCCCTGTGCATTCAGCGCAACGGCACCGTGGTGTGTTGCATGCCCGGTGCGCCCATCGTGCGTTTGCCCCGTTCCTGAGATCCATCACGCCTTATCCATAAAACCAACAAAAAAGTGGAGAAAGACCGTTCATGAAGACCAAGACCCGTATCGCCTCGCTGGCCCTGTCGTTGATGCTCACCAGCGGCGTCGCCCTGGCGGACCTGAAGATCGGCGTCAGCATGTCCCAGTTCGATGACACCTGGCTGACGTACCTGCGTGAGTCGATGGACAGCAAAGCCAAGTCCCTGCCGGATGGCGTCACCTTGCAGTTCGAAGATGCACGCAGTGATGTGGTCAAGCAACTGAGCCAGGTGGAAAGCTTTATCAGCCAGAAGGTCGACGCAATCATCGTCAACCCGGTGGACACTGCCGCCACCCAGCGCATTACCAAGGCCGCGGTCGCCGCCGGGATCCCGTTGGTGTACGTCAATCGGCGTCCCGACGACCTGAAACTGCCCGCAGGCGTGGTGACCGTGGCGTCCGACGATCTGGAAGCCGGCCGGATGCAAATGCAATACCTGGCCGACAAAATGGCGGGCAAGGGCAACATCGTGATTCTGTTGGGTGACCTGGCGAACAACTCCACCACCAACCGCACCAAGGGTGTCAAGGAAGTGCTGGCCAAGTACCCCGACATCAAGATCGAACAAGAGCAGACCGGTATCTGGTCGCGGGATAAAGGCATGACACTGGTGAACGACTGGCTGACTCAGGGCCGTGAGTTCAATGCCGTGGTCTCCAACAATGACGAAATGGCCATCGGCGCGGCCATGGCACTCAAGGGTGTCGGCAAGGAGAAAGGCAGCGTACTGATCGCCGGGGTCGACGGCACGCCGGACGGCCTGAACGCCGTGAAGAAAGGCGAGATGGCGGTCTCGGTATTCCAGGACGCCAAGGGCCAGGCCGACGGTTCGATCGACACGGCGGTGAAAATGGTCAAGAAACAGCCGGTCGAGCAGGCCGTATGGGTGCCGTATCGCCTGATCACGCCGGAAAACGTCGATCAGTTCAAGTGACGTTTAACGTACTGCTACCACAACAATAAACAGGCGAGGTCGCCCACTGACCTTGCCGAGGGAGTACCTGATCATGTTCGCTTCAGCGACTGCTTCGAGCGCCCCGGCGATGACTTTCCGGCCGGACGTAATGCCTGATGAACCGTATCTGCTGGAAGTCGTCAACGTCAGCAAAGGCTTTCCCGGCGTGGTGGCCCTGTCGGATGTGCAATTGCGGGTGCGCCCCGGTTCCGTGCTGGCTTTGATGGGCGAGAACGGTGCGGGCAAATCCACCCTGATGAAAATCGTGGCCGGCATCTACCAGCCGGACGCCGGTGAACTGCGCCTGCGGGGCAAGCCGGTGAAGTTCGACACACCTCTGGCAGCCCTGCAGGCCGGCATCGCGATGATCCACCAGGAACTGAACCTGATGCCCCACATGAGCATCGCTGAAAACATCTGGATCGGCCGCGAGCAGCTCAACGGCTTGCATATGGTCGATCACGGGGAAATGCACCGCTGCACCGCCAAGTTGCTGGAGCGCCTGCGTATCAACCTCGATCCTGAAGAGCAGGTGGGCAACCTGAGCATTGCCGAGCGGCAGATGGTCGAGATCGCCAAGGCGGTGTCCTACGACTCTGACATTCTGATCATGGATGAGCCGACCTCGGCCATCACCGAGACGGAGGTCGCCCATCTGTTTTCGATCATCGCCGACCTCAAGTCTCAGGGTAAGGGCATCATCTACATCACCCATAAAATGAACGAAGTGTTCGCCATCGCCGATGAAGTGGCGGTGTTTCGCGACGGCGCCTACATCGGCCTGCAACGGGCCGACAGCATGGACGGCGACAGCCTGATATCAATGATGGTCGGGCGCGAACTGAGCCAGTTGTTCCCGGAACGGGACAAACCCATCGGCGATCTGGTGCTGTCGGTGCGTGATTTGAGCCTGGAGGGCATTTTCAAGAATGTGTCCTTCGACTTGCATGCCGGAGAAATCCTGGGCATTGCCGGGCTGATGGGCTCGGGCCGGACCAACGTGGCCGAGGCGATCTTCGGCGTGACGCCCAGCACAGGCGGCGAGATCCTGCTCGACGGGCAACCGGTGCGCATCAGCGACCCGCACATGGCCATCGAGAAGGGGTTCGCGCTGTTGACCGAGGATCGCAAGCTCAGTGGCCTGTTCCCGTGCCTGTCGGTGCTGGAAAACATGGAAATGGCCGTGTTGCCCCATTACGTCGGCAACGGCTTCATCCAGCAGAAAGCCTTGCGCGCGTTGTGCGAAGACATGTGCAAGAAGTTGCGGGTCAAGACCCCGTCCCTGGAACAGTGCATCGACACCTTGTCCGGCGGCAACCAACAGAAGGCCCTGCTGGCCCGATGGCTGATGACCAACCCACGCATCCTGATCCTCGACGAGCCGACCCGTGGCATCGACGTTGGCGCCAAGGCCGAGATCTACCGGCTCATTTCCTACCTCGCCAGCGAAGGCATGGCGGTGATCATGATTTCTTCGGAGCTGCCGGAAGTACTGGGCATGAGCGACCGGGTGATGGTGATGCATGAAGGTGACCTGATGGGCACGCTGGACCGTAGCGAGGCGACCCAGGAGCGGGTAATGCAGTTGGCTTCTGGCCTGTCCTGATAATTGAGGGCGCAAGCTCGCCACAGAGAAAAAGGTGAATGCTATGAACGCGATACTGGAAAACAAACCCGCGGCCGCACCGGCCAGGACGCGTCGGCGGCTGCCGACGGAACTGAGTATCTTCCTGGTGCTGATCGGCATCGGCCTGGTGTTCGAAGTGTTTGGCTGGATCATGCGCGACCAGAGTTTCCTGATGAACTCCCAGCGCCTGGTGCTGATGATCCTGCAAGTGTCGATCATCGGTCTGCTGGCCATCGGTGTGACCCAGGTGATCATCACCACCGGTATCGACCTGTCGTCCGGCTCGGTGCTGGCGTTGTCAGCCATGATCGCCGCCAGCCTGGCCCAAACCTCGGATTTCACCCGGGCGGTGTTTCCCTCCCTGACTGACTTACCGGTGTGGATACCGGTGGTGGCGGGGTTGGGCGTTGGGCTGTTGGCCGGAGCGATCAACGGCAGCATCATCGCCATCACGGGTATCCCGCCCTTTATCGCCACCCTCGGCATGATGGTCTCGGCCCGCGGTCTGGCGCGTTACTACACCGAAGGCCAGCCGGTGAGCATGTTGTCCGATTCCTATACCGCCATCGGCCATGGCGCCATGCCGGTGATCATTTTCCTGGTGGTGGCGGTGATCTTCCATATTGCCCTGCGCTACACCAAGTACGGCAAGTACACCTACGCCATCGGCGGCAACATGCAGGCGGCACGCACCTCGGGCATCAACGTCAAACGCCATCTGGTGATCGTCTACAGCATCGCCGGGCTGCTGGCGGGGCTGGCCGGGGTGGTGGCCTCGGCGCGGGCCGCCACCGGGCAGGCCGGCATGGGCATGTCCTATGAGCTGGACGCGATTGCTGCGGCCGTGATCGGCGGCACTAGCCTGGCCGGTGGGGTGGGGCGCATCACCGGAACGGTGATCGGCGCGCTGATCCTCGGGGTCATGGCCAGTGGCTTCACGTTCGTCGGCGTGGATGCCTACATTCAGGACATCATCAAGGGCTTGATCATTGTGGTGGCGGTGGTCATCGACCAGTACCGCAATAAGCGCAAACTCAAACGCTGAAGGTCCTTACGCTGCGACAAAGCGCCACGCCTGACCCGCGTGGCGTTGCCATTTGTCTTCTTGATACAGCTATTGAATCGAATTTCTTGTTATAAACGCACTCCGATGACTGCCAAAAGCTTGTCAGAGAACATTTAGAAGGGTTGTCGGACATTTTCCCTATGTTTTCAGTTGCTGAGGCTTCGACTCGGCCTTAGACTGCCGCCCCTCGTAAATTGAGTGCCGGGTGGCGCTTGGAATAGACGGCGCCTTCCCGATGAGCGTGGCAGCGCGCTGCGGGACGCTTCATAATTCGCCTTAATGCACGTTTTTTTATAGAGAAATCAATGACAAAGGAAAAGTTGCTGGCCATGCCGGCGGATGACTACATGAATGCCGAGCAGCTGGCTTTCTTCACCAAGCTGTTGCAGAACATGAAAGTGGAAACCCACGAGCGCATCGAACAGAACCGAATCGCCATTGAGAGCCTGGATACCCCGGCTGACCCGGCGGACGCTGCTTCCGTAGAAGAAGAGCGGACCTGGTTGGTCAACGCCATCGATCGCGACCAGCGCATGCTGCCTCAGCTGGAGCAGGCCCTGGACCGTATCAACGACGACAGCTTCGGCTGGTGTGATGACAGCGGCGAGCCGATCGGCCTCAAGCGCCTGCTGATCAGCCCGACCACCAAGTACTGCATCGAAGCGCAGGAACGTCACGAGCAGATCGACAAGCACCAGCGTCAGGCCTGATCCGCGTTTCAGAAAAGATCGCAGCTTTCTTCGGGAAGCTGCGATCTTTTATTTTTTTCTGCGCCTGTTCGTCTACTTCCGTTGACCCCCCGCAAGAACGCGACTAATGGACCATGGATAATGGCTCCGTAGTGGCGTTTAATGCAGGTATAACAACGAGAAATGTGGGTGATCAACATGGCGACAGACGGTTCCGTGGCGAATGCGGCGCAGGTGCAGGTGCCTGTAACCAACAGCATGGCGCGCTGGTTGACGCCGACCTTGCAGAGTCTGGCGCTGACATTGCTGCTGTGCGGCATGACGTTGGGCGGCTGGTCGTTGTATCTGGGCCTGCCCCTGGCGATGCTCATCGTCTGGCTGCCGCGCCTGCGATCGCGCCTGGCCGCCGCGCCTGAGCCGGTAGCCGCGGACAAGCTGGCCGAGCTGACCCGTGATCTGTCCTACACCACCAGCCATAACGCGTTGTCGGCGGCCGGCGTCGCCTATTCGGTCAAGCAACTGGCTGGCAAGGTCCAGTCGCAGCTCGACGCGGCGGCGCAGATCGTCGGTAATGCCGAATCGATGATCACCACTGAACAGGCCACCTCGCAACTCAGCCAGCAGGCCCTGAGTGCCGCCAGTGAGGCCCATCGCAGTAGCGTTGCCGGGCGTAGCGAACTGGTGGAGTCCATCAGCCGGATGCATCAGCTCAGCCAGCGCGCGAACGACAGCCGCGAGTTGATCGAGGCGCTGAGCGTGCGCAGCGATGAAATCCAGCGGGTCAGCCTGGTGATTCAGTCGATCGCCAGCCAGACCAACCTCCTGGCGCTCAACGCGGCCATCGAAGCTGCACGGGCCGGTGAGCACGGTCGCGGCTTCGCGGTGGTGGCGGACGAGGTCCGTGGACTGGCCGGGCGTACGGCCGCGGCCACCGGCGAGGTCGGGGTCATGGTTGCGGATATCCAGCAGCGCACCGCCCAGGTGGTGGAGCAGATCCGGCAACTGGCCAGCGACCTGGACAGTGGCGTGCAGCAGGTCGAGCACACCGGTCAGCACCTGGAAAACATAGCCCGGCTGGCGGCCGGCGTTGAAACCCAGGTCAGCGCCATCGCCCAAGGCACTGACACCAATCGCGAACAACTCGACAGCCTGTTTCACGCCATCGAACAGATGCGCAGTGACCTGTCCATCAGCGACCAGCAGACCCAGCGCCTGGCCCAAGCGGCAGTGCAAATGGAGGGCCAGGCCGAAACCATCAGCGAACGCCTGGCCGAGGTTGGCCTGGACGATTATCACCAACGGGTCTACGACCTGGCGCGCGAAGGGGCGAGCCAGATCGCGGCCCAGTTCGAGGCAGACATTGACCAGGGTCGTGTCAGCCTGGAGGACCTGTTCGACCGCAGCTACCAGCCCATCCCCAATACCCAGCCCGCCAAGTTCCAGACCCGTTTCGACCGCTACACCGATCAGGTCCTGCCAGCTATCCAGGAACCTTTGCTCGCCCGGCACGAAGGCCTGGTATTCGCCATTGCTTGTACTCAGGAAGGTTATGTACCGACCCACAACAAGGTCTTCAGCCAACCCCTGACCGGCGATCCGCAAGTGGACACGGTGAACAATCGCACTAAACGCAAGTTCTCCGACCGCACCGGGATTCGTTGCGGTAGCCACCAGCAGCCCGTGCTGTTGCAGACCTACACCCGAGATACGGGTGAGCTGATGCATGACCTTTCAGTGCCGATCATGCTCAAGGGGCGTCATTGGGGTGGTTTGCGGCTGGGTTATAAGCCCGAGAAGCCGCGCTAGGCTGGCCCGCGCTGGGGGGCTGGGCACGGCTGCTGCGCAGCCGAGCGGAAGCAAGCTCCCTTGTCACAGGGGTTAAAGGGTTGAGGGTTATTTACCGTCGTGCAAGCGGACATTCAATTGATCCACCAGCACTGCCTCCTCGCCGTCAGCGAGCAGCCATTCGCGCAGTAGATCTTTCTGTTGCTCCGACCAGAAGTCGGCCTCCACCAGTTTGATCTCCGGCTCCAGCGGATAGGCCATGATGAAGTCATCAATGGCTTTGTCATCCGAAGGCAGGCCGAGTTGATCGAACAAGGTACTCAGTTCGTGCGAGGGCTGTTCCATGGGGTTCTCCTTTGGGTGGGCGCCGTCATGGCGCCTCGGTTGCTTCCCTTTATCTGAGGCAAACGCCCGTCAGGAGTTCGATCGGGTTCAGGCTTTCAACGCGCCTTCATCCACTGCGAGTTTCAGGGCTTTTGCCGCTGCCCGCGCAGCCTCGGCGGCGAGTTCGGGGGTTTTGAACCAGCGATCCTTTTCCACCTGATGGTAACGGGTGGTGGTCAAGGGGGGCTTGGCGCGCATCACGATGACAGCCTGAAATTCGCCTTCGACCTCTCTGGCCTCACCCCGGATGAAAAACTCGCCAATATCAAATTCCGTCACGTCGCGCCTTTCCTTCACAAGTCATAGTATGGGTGCGCGATCGTCAATGGGGGACGGTCTTCGCTGGGCAGGCAGTATGGCAGCAGTTGCCTGTCGCGGCTGAGTTAAGTGATGGGCGTGTGGTATCTCAGGTCAAACGCTTCGTTCCAGACGCCTGGCCAGGTAACAGGCCTCGTTATGATCGGTACGGAAACCTCTTACACGGCCAGTCGAGGTTTCTTCAATATGGAAAAAGCACTTACCGGCCAGAACCACCCGATAACGCGGTTGAAACAAAGAAACCGGCAGGTAATGGGCTTGGTCAAACCCGTCAGGCTTGTCAGCGATGCAAGGGGTGAGGGGTTGGGTCAGGGTTGTGAAAGTGGCCATGTGAATTCCTTTTCTATGGTTTACCGACGAATTACCGAGTGTTTTGAGTAGTCTCCACGCCTGCGGCTGCTCTAGAATCGGCAGCACCGTGTGGATGGCTGTGCCTATCTAAAGCAATTTTTTTTGCCCTCGATGTCAGAAAAATGCTTTTCTAAGTGAGAAATTTCCCTAAAGTTAGTAGTCCCACCTTTTCCGATGCTCAGAGTGGCGTTTTCCTTCAGCCTCTGACGACCCCGCGGGAAAGACGGCGAGAGTGGCAATCCTTTAGTCTTCTCTCGCCCCGGGGCAGGGCACGCCGTTCACTTCGAATTTTCAGTTACAGGTCCACTGCGACACACACAGTCGGCACGGGTTCTCGTGGTCCGTCCTTTTCAGAGGGCGGGCCGTTTACAAAGATGGGGATGTTTCCTTGGCAGTAAGTAATCTCGACATGCATGCGTTATTCGTACTTGGTGATCTGCGGGCAAAGCTGGTCAAGCAGTTCCAGTCGCGCTTCGTCTACATCACCGAGCAAACCGCCGAAGGTATTTATGTTGCCGAAATCGATACTGAATCGGCCCTGGTGGTCGATGACAAGCCCAGGCTTGAACTCAAAGTCGGTGATCATTTTCGTGCAGCGGTATTGCCCAGCCGTGAAGGTGGCAAGTTTGAAATCCGCTTTCGCGATATCAAGCTGACGGTCTATGGCCTTGGGGATTACGCTTTCGTGGCCACCCCCGGTGGCCACGCGATCCTGTTCAAGGAAGGGCACAGCGTGCTGACTGTTTTCGCCGCCAACGAGCAGTTGCACGAGGGCCTGACCAAGACCCTCAAGGCCGTGACCGCCAAAGCCGCCAAGTGGCGCAAAGGTGAACTCGTCACCTTCAAGGCCAGCGAGTGATGTGCACCACGTCAGCCTGATGGATGTGATAGGCGGGCTGACACAGCGTTCGGGTTTTGCGCCCTGCCAACGGTTTTCGCAAGGTCTGCGTGGAACCTCGGCTACAGTCAGTTGACTGAATTATTCAGAGGCTTGCGTCCGGTTACGCAGGACCGTTGAGCTATCGCTGTGTCTGGTACGAGGTGCAACGCATGAAACGAGTTCGACAGTGGTTGGCTGCCTGGGCCACCTGTGCGGTGTTGGTTTCGTCACTCCCGGCATCGGCCGCGCAGGCGCCGATCCATTTTGCCGACCTGAATTGGGAAAGCGGCAGTCTGATCACCGATATCCTGCGGGTCATCGTCGAAAAGGGTTATGGGCTGCCGACCGACACATTGCCGGGCACCACCATTACGCTGGAAACGGCGCTGGCCAACAACGACATCCAGGTGATCGGGGAAGAATGGGCCGGTCGCAGCCCGGTGTGGGTCAAGGCCGAGGCCGAAGGCAAGGTGATCGCCTTGGGCGATACCGTCAAGGGTGCGACCGAAGGCTGGTGGGTCCCGGAGTATGTGATCAAGGGCGACCCGGCCCGGGGCATCAAGCCTCTGGCGCCGGATTTGCGCAGCGTCGAAGACCTGGCGCGCTACAAGCATGTCTTCAAAGACCCGGAAAGCCCCAGCAAGGGTCGCTTCCTCAACAGCCCCATCGGCTGGACCTCCGAAGTGGTCAACAAGCAGAAGCTCAAGGCCTATGGGTTGTCCGACAGCTATGTGAATTTCCGAAGTGGTTCGGGGGCGGCGCTGGATGCGGAGATCAGCTCGTCGATCCGCCGGGGCAAGCCGATCCTGTTTTACTACTGGTCGCCTACACCGCTGCTGGGACGTTTCAAGTTGGTGCAGTTGCAAGAGCCTGCGTTCGATGCCGAGGCCTGGAAAACCCTGACCGATGCCGACAACCCCAACCCCAAGCCAACCCGCTCCCTGGCCTCGAAGCTGTCGATTGGCGTATCCGCGCCGTTTCAGAAGCAACACCCGGACATTGCCGAGTTCTTCAGTAAAGTTGATCTGCCGATCGAGCCGTTGAACAAGGCCCTGGCCGACATGAGCGAAAAGCACACACCGCCGCGTGAAGCCGCCGAGGCGTTCCTCAAGGCCCATCCACAGGTCTGGCAGGCCTGGGTGCCCAAGGAGGTTGCCGACAAAGTCGCCGCCGGTCTGTAGCGCGCCAGGTTGAACTCTTGATCTTGAGCAATGCGTCATTCGCCGAAAACCGGCAGTCTGCGCCCGTGCGGCGAAATGCCGAATTCGAGCTAGGATGATTGTTCAACCTTTCAAGGAGGCTGGCGAATGACGCTTTTAGTGGCTCGGTCGCTGGTCGCAGTATTTGCGACCATCAGCTTGATTCATTTGTATTGGGCCCTGGGCGGGCGATGGGCGGCCCTGGCGGTCGTGCCTCAGGTTCCGGTGAGGCAAGGAGAGTCGCTGCGTCCGGCGTTCAACCCATCGGGATGGCTGACGCTGCTGGTGGCCCTCGCGTTGCTGCTGATTGCAGTTCTGGTGTGCCTGCGGGTCGGCTTGCTGGCACCGCCCGTCACCCATCGAGCGTTGCAATGGCTGATCAGCGCGATCGCCTTGCTGATGTTCGCCCGCGCCATTGGCGAATCGAACCTGGTGGGTTTCTTCAAGGAGGTCAAGGGCTCGACGTTCGCCAAGCTCGACACCTGGGTCTATTCACCGTTATGTGTCGTGCTTGGCGCCGGCCTGTTGACGGTTGCCTGGGCCTGAGCGCAGGGCGCTTGTCGTGTCGATCAGGTCCCGGATCGAAGAGCCGTCCAGTGTTCCATCTCCTGGGCGATGAAGTGATTCACCAGGTCACTGTACATTTTCTCGATCGCATCCGGGCTAAGGCCCTCGGCCTCGGCCCATTGACGCCGGGTCGCCAGCATGGCCTGGAAGCGCTCCGGCGCACGCACCGCCGTGGCTGAGGTCTTGAACTTCGACGCTGCCAGTACGTACTGAAAGCGTTTGCCCAGCAGTTTGATAACGGCCTGGTCAAGGGCATCGATCTCGCGGCGGATGTCTTCCATATTCGCGCAATCGCAGGGTTGTAGCTGAGTGTGGACTTCCATGCAGTCACTCCTTGTTGAAGTAGGAACGGCCCAATCCGAGCCGATCTTCGATAAGACAGGAAACACCTTGCGCAAGCAAGGCCCCGTCGCCACAGAGGTAAATTCCTACGAGATTTTCGGATCACCTCTTGCCGCACCGCTGTGAGTGCACGGCTTTCTGTGGGAGCAAAGCTTGCTCGCGATGCAGGCACCTCGGTCCCCCGGAAGACCGCGTCATCTTCATCGCGGGCAAGCCTTGCTCCCACCATAGGTGAGCGCCTAACCACTAGCGCCGCCCCGTGCGTGTACTCACATCCACCCACACCGCCAGCACCAGAATGCTGCCCTTGACGATCATCTGCCAGTAACTGTCGACGTCGAGCATGGACATGCCGTTGTCCAGGCTGGTGATCACCAGCGCGCCGAGCAGGGCGCCGTAGACGGTGCCGGAGCCGCCGCGCATGGAGGTGCCGCCGATGAAGCAGGCGGCAATGGCGTCGAGTTCACCCATGCTGCCGGCCGAGGGTGAGCCCGCGGCCAGGCGAGCGGTGTTGACCACGCCCGCCAGGGCGCACATCACGCCCATGATGCCGAAGATCCACAGCTTCACCGCCTGCACGTTGATGCCGGACAGGCGCGTGGCTTCCATGTTGCTGCCCACCGAGTAGACCCGTCGCCCGAACACGGTCTGGCTGGTGACGTAGCTGAACACGCCGAGCAGCATCAGCAGAAGCAGCACGGGAACCGGAATACCGTCGTAGCTGTTGAGGGTATAGACGAACCCGGCCAGCACTGCGCCGATCAGCACCACGCGCAATACGTCACGCACCAGAGAGTGGGCCGCCAGGCCATGCAGGGCGCGATTGCGCCGCTGTTTCCAGGTCAGGAACAGGGTCAAGGCAAACAGCAGCACGCCCAGGCCCGTGCCGACGGAGTGCGGCAAATAACCCTGGCCGATGTAGACCAGCTCCGGTGACACCGGGGCGATGGTGGTGCCGTCGGTAATCCCCAGCAGAATGCCGCGAAAGGCGAGCATGCCGCCCAGGCCGACAATGAACGACGGGATGCGCAGGTAGGCGGTCATGTAGCCGTTACCCAGGCCAATCACCAGGCCGCACAAGGCGACCAGGCTCAGGTTCGCCAGCAGCGGGATGTGATAGATCACGTCGAGAATCGCCGCCAGGCCACCGAGCAATCCAAGCAGTGAACCCACCGACAGATCGATCTCACCGCTGATGATCACCAGCACCATGCCGCAGGCCAGAATCCCGGTGATGGACATCTGCCGCAGCAGGTTGGAGAGGTTGCGCGGGGTCAGGAACCCGCCCTCGGTCTGCCAACTGAAAAACAGCCAGATCACCGCCACGGCGATCACCAGCGCGAGCATTTTGTAGCGGCTGAAGAGTTGCTTGACCTGATTCATCTACGCGGACTTCCGATCATTATTGTTATGGTCTTCGGGGTGGCTGAGGGCGGCGGCGAGCACCTGTTCCTGTGTGAGTTCGTGGTTGATGAAGTCACCGCGCAATTGGCCTTCGCCGATCACCAGCACGCGGTCGGACACCCCCAGCACTTCGGCCAGTTCCGAGGACACCATGATGATCGACACGCCTTCGGCGGCCAGCGCGCCCATCAGCTTGTAGATCTCGTACTTGGCGCCGACATCCACGCCCCGGGTCGGCTCATCGAGAATCAGCACGCGCGGTTGGGTCAGCAGCATTTTGGCCAGCACGGCTTTTTGCTGGTTGCCGCCGGAGAGGCTGGTGATTGGCAGGAACGGGCTCGCGGTCTTAAGGTGCATGCGCGAGATTTCCCGGTCGATGCTGCCCAACTCCGCTTCGGTGTCGATACGGGTCATTTTCGAGTAGTTGTCCAGCACCGCCAGGGTGATGTTCTGGCCCACCCCCAGGTCGGGAATGATGCCTTGGCGCTTGCGGTCTTCAGGCACCATGCACAGGCCTGCGCGGATTGACTTGAGGGGCGTGCGCGTGTCGATCGGTTGGCCGTCGAGCCAGACTTCGCCTTCATGGCGGCCGGGGTAGGCGCCGAACAGTGCCGACACCAGTTCCGTGCGGCCGGCGCCGACCAGCCCGGCGATGCCGAGTATTTCCCCGCGCTTGAGGACGAACGAAATGTCGTCGACCCGTTTGCGTTTGGGGTTGTCGACGTCGTAGCAGGTGATATGGCGCGCCTCGAAAATCACCTCGCCGATGTCATGGGGTTCGGTGGGGTAGAGGTTGCTCATTTCTCGTCCGACCATCTGGGTGATGATCTTCGGGATGTCCATGTCGGTCATGGCGGTGGTGGCGATGTGTTTGCCGTCGCGGATCACCGAAATGGTGTCGCACACGGCGGCCACTTCATCGAGCTTGTGGGAGATGTACACGCAGGCGACGCCCTTGGCCTTGAGGTCGCGGATGATGTCCAGCAGCACCTCGATTTCCGAGCGGGTCAGGGCCGAGGAGGGTTCATCGAGAATCAGCAGGCGCGCCTGTTTGTTCAGCGCCTTGGCGATTTCCACCAACTGCTGGTAACCCCCGCCGTATTGTGAAACCGGCAGCGAGACGTTCATGTCCGGCACCTTGAGTTCACGCATCAGGGCTTCGGCACGGTGGATCATTGCCGGGTAGTTCATGCGTCCGCCGGGCAGCGTCAGCTCATGGCCCATGAAGATGTTTTCGGCCACCGACAGGTCGGGGACCAGGGTCAGTTCCTGATGAATGATGACGATCCCGGCGGCTTCGGTTTCGCTGATGGACTGCGCCTTGAGCGGCTGTCCGTCCCAGACAATTTCACCGTCCCAGGTGCCGTACGGGTAGACCGCCGACAGGACTTTCATCAGCGTGGATTTACCGGCGCCGTTCTCACCGCACAGGCCGACGCATTCACCTGGCCTGACCTTGATGTCGATGCCATTGAGGGCTTTGACACCGCCGAAGCTTTTGACGATGCCGTTCATTTGCAGCAGGTAGTCGGACATGGCGAGGGCTCATATGAAAAGGGCTCACACATAGGCAGAGGTGGTGACAGCCCTGGGGCCAGGCATCTCAGATGCAGCTAGCCAAGCAAAGCCCCTGTGGGAGCGAGCCTGCTCGCGATGGCGGCAGCACATACAACATCGATGCAAGCTGAACCACCGCTATCGCGAGCAGGCTCGCTCCCACAGGTCTCATTCAACCCAGGGTTGTCCCGGGATCACTGCCCGGCTAACTGCGCCTTGGTATAGAACCCATCTTTTTCCAGCAGGTCGATGTTGTCCTTGGTCAACGGGGTCGGGGTGAGCAGGATGGTGTCGACTTTCTTGCTGCCATTGTCGTATTGCGAGGTGTAGGTGGGTTTCTCGTTACGCGCCAGTTGCACCGAGAGCTTGGCCGCTTCGGTGGCGATCAGTTTCAGCGGCTTGTAGACGGTCATGGTTTGGGTGCCGTCGATCACTCGCTTGACCGCTGCCAGGTCGGCGTCCTGGCCCGAGATCGGCACCTTGCCGGCCATTTTCTGCGCGGCCAGTGCCTGGATGGCACCGCCTGCGGTGGCGTCGTTGGAGGCGACGATGCCATCGATCTTGTTGTCGTTACGGGTCAGGGCGTTTTCAACGATGCTCAAGGCTTCGGTGGGGTTCCATTCCTTGACCCACTGTTGCCCGACAATCTTGATATCGCCCTTGTCGATGGCCGGTTGCAGCACTTTCATCTGGCCTTCGCGCAGGACCTTGGCGTTGTTGTCCGTGGGCGCGCCGCCGAGCAAGAAGTAGTTGCCCTTGGGCGCGGCTTTCAACACGCCGCTGGCCTGCATCTCGCCGACTTTTTCGTTATCGAAGGAAATGTAGGCGTCGATGTCGGCATTGAGGATCAGGCGGTCATAGGACACCACCTTGATCCCGGCTTTCTTTGCTTCGGCCACGGCATTGGTCAACACGGTGGCGTTGAACGGCACGATGACGATCACATCGACGCCACGGGAGATGAGGTTTTCGATCTGGGAAATCTGTTTCTGCTCGTTGGCATCGGCCGACTGGACGAAGACTTTGGCGTCCATTTTTTCCGCCGCCGCGACGAAATAGTCACGGTCCCGCGACCAGCGTTCCAGGCGCAGATCATCGATGGAGAAACCGATTTTCGGGTTAGTAGCGTCGGCCATGACCGGAAGCGAGAGCAGGGCGAGGGCGCCGGCGAGCAGCGTGAGTTTCAGTTTTTTCATGGTGGTGCGTCCTTTTATTGTTGTTCGAAAGACACTGCCTGACGATGAACGTGATGCGGGTAGAACTGTAGAGACTCCCGGCGTGCCGCGAGCAGAGATTTGTCGCGAGAATGTAACAACCTCTGCGCAGCGAACGGGGCCTGGTGTCAGGGGTAGATGAACCGGTTGACCACGTTTTCGAGCATCTCTTGCCGACCACTCACAGCCTGCGGATTGAGCTCGTTGTCGAAGGCGTGTTCGGCCAGTGAAGCGAGGCTGAACTCACCCGCCAGCACCGCCTGACCGAACGGTTGCTGCCAGCCGGCGTAGCGTTGGTCCTTGAACTGCTGGAGGCGGTCGTTCTGCACCATCGCCGCTGCACGTTCCAGGGCCAGGGCGAGGACGTCCATGGCCGCGACGTGGCCGTGGAACAGGTCAATCTCGTCCAGGCTCTGACGACGGACCTTTGAGTCGAAGTTGAAGCCGCCATTGCTGAACCCGCCGGCCTTGAGGATTTCATAGGTGGCCAGGGTCATCTCTTCGACGCTGTTGGGGAACTGGTCAGTGTCCCAGCCGTTCTGCGGATCGCCACGGTTGGCGTCGATGCTGCCGAAGATCCCCAGGGAGACGGCTGTGGCGATCTCATGATGGAAACTGTGCCCGGCCAGGGTCGCGTGGTTGGCCTCGATGTTGACCTTGATCTCCTTTTCCAGGCCGAACTGTTGCAGGAAGCCGAACACCGTGGCGCTGTCGTAATCGTATTGGTGCTTGGTCGGTTCCTGCGGCTTGGGTTCGATCAGCAGATCGCCCTTGAAACCGATCTTGTGCTTGTGCTCGACCACCATGCCCATGAAGCGGCCCAGTTGCTCGCGCTCACGTTTCAGATCGGTATTGAGCAGGGTCTCGTAACCTTCACGACCGCCCCACAACACGTAGTTGGCCCCCTTGAGACGCAGGGTGGCGTTCATCGCGCTGAACACTTGGGCGGCGGCGCAGGCGAACACTTGCGGGTCCGGATTGCTGGCGGCGCCTGCGGCAAAGCGCGGGTTGCTGAAGCAGTTGGCGGTGCCCCACAGCAGCTTGATCCCGGTTTGTTCCTGGTGACGCTCCAGGTGGTCGATCATCTGCGCGAAGTGGTTGCGATACTCCTTCAGCGAGTGGCCTTCCGGGGCGACATCGGTGTCATGAAAGCAGTAGTAGTCGATGCCCAGTTTGGAGAAGAACTCGAAGGCCGCTTCGGCCTTGCCGATGGCCAGTTCCATCGGGTCGCCGGCATGCTGCCACGGGCGTTGGAAGGTGCCGGCGCCGAACACATCGGATCCCGGCCAGACAAAGGTATGCCAGTAGCACACCGCCATGCGCAGGTGCTCGCGCATGGGCTTGCCGAGCACGAGTTTGTCGGCGTCGTAGTGGCGAAAAGCAAGAGGCGAGTCGCTGGCGGGGCCTTCGTAGCGAACCTTGTCGATGGCGGGAAAGTACGACATGGGCGATTTCCTTATTGTTCTTGGCGGTGTATCGATACTAACGCCGGCCCGGTGGCCGCTGATTATGAAAATCACCAAGGCACAGTGCGATTTTGAGTATTGAGATCCGACGGTCACGCGCCTAGTCTGTGGTCATCGGCCCAGGGTAAAAACCATGAAAACCGTCCCGCCCGTTCACCGCATTGCGTTGTTGTTCAACGGCAGCAAGATCTACGACCGAGGCATCATCAGCGGCATCGGCAACTACCTGAGCAGCACCCGCGCGTCCTGGGACCTGTTCCTTGAGGAAGATTTTCTCTGCCGGTTGAAAGGCATCGAACGCTGGCAGGGCGACGGGATCATTGCCGACTTCGATGACCCGCTGATCGGCGAAGCGCTGACCGGGATCGGCTTGCCGGTGGTGGCGGTGGGCGGCTCTTACCAGGATGAGCGCGCTTATCCGAAGGGCATTCCCTATGTCGCCACCGACAATGAGGCCTTGATGAAGCTGGCGTACGAGCACCTGATCGAGGCCGGGTTGACGCGCTTTGCCTGCTTCAGCCTGCCGCAAGCACAAGCCAATCGCTGGGCCCAGGAACGGGAAAACGCCTTTCGCCGGCTGCTGCAACGCGATGGTCTGCACGCCGAGGTCTATCGCGGCATGGGCACCAGCGCGCCGCTCTGGGACAGCGCCGTCGAACAACAGATCGCCTGGCTGCAAAGCCTGCCCAAACCCATCGGTATCATCGCCGTCAGTGACGCCCGTGCCCGGCAACTGCTGCAGGCCTGCCTGACCGCCGGAATCGCCGTGCCGGAGCAGGTGGCACTGATCGGCATCGACAACGACCCCCTGACCCGCACCCTGACGCGGGTGCCGCTGAGTTCGGTGATCCAGGGCACCGAAACCATGGGCCGGACCGCCGCGCGCCTGCTCCATCAGATGCTGCACGGCATGCCGTCCACGGGCACGCAGGTGCTGATACCTCCGGATGCGATCAACGTCCAGGCCTCGAGTCTGCACCAACCGTTAGGCAACCCTTACGTCATGCAAGCGCTGCTGTTCATTCGCCAATATGCCTGCCAGGGCATCAAGACCGCTCAGGTGGCGGCCTATGTGGGCGTGTCGCGCTCCTCCCTGGAAGCGCACTTTCGCAAGGCGCGGGGCTGCAGCGTGCACGACGAGATCCTGCGCTTCAAACTGGCAGCGGCCGCCCAGGGCTTGGAAAACACCGACTCGGCGATTGCCGACATCGCCCAGAACTGCGGCTTCAAATCGGCGCAGTACCTGCACACGGTGTTTCGTCGAGAGTTTGGCTGTACGCCCCGCGAATATCAGCAGGGGGGCGGCACAGGCCACTGAACCGGTCTTCACCGCCCGCAACTATTGCTGGAAGCAATAGTGATCATTACGAAACACAAGTTCTGTTTTGTCGGCAATGCCTGGAAAATCCCCCCCATCGAACAGGTAACTCAAGCAGTTGGGGCGATGAGGTTTCACTCATCTGACCCACACACCAGATGCACCTGGCAGTGGCGGCAACCCGTAACGCAGTTCCGTTGCCTGATGAACCAACCTTTTATTTTCAGGACCAGACCAATGCGCCTTTTATTTGCGTCTTCCATGGCGTTTACCTCCTTGTTGCTCGCCGGTTGTGCCAGCGCGCCGAACGACCCGACCCTGACCTTGCAGACCAGCAAGACGCCGGCCCAGTACGCCGACTGTGTCGTGCCGAAATTGCAGGACCACGCGATGAGCCCGACCGTCTCCCAGTCCCAACGCGGCTACCGGATCGTGGTGCCAAGCAAAGTGTCGGCGGACAACGTGCTGGAAGCCTACAAGGCCGGGAACGGTGGCAAGGTATTCATCTACGAGCGGCATCTGTTGGCTTCCAGCTTCCTACCTTCGAGTTTTGAACGCGCCGCACAGGACTGCATCTGAGGCCGGCCCGTACAGGTTTTTCACCGTGCTCCTTTGGTTGGCCGCAACCAACCATTTTTTTACCCCGCACCGCATTCGGTGGCGGGGTTTTTTTTGCCTGTGGGGAAGAGGGGGGCAGATTCACTTGAGTCCGCTGCCAACGAGCGGTGGCTGGCCCCGGCGTTGAGGTTTGACGAGAGGCTCTGCAATCGGCATATTTGCTCGTTAGTGATAATTAGTGCTCGTTTATGAAGGTTATAGATGCCATGACTTCAACTCACGAAGTGTTCCCCGGTGAACGCCAGCAACGGATCAGCGAGCGTCTGGCCCTGTATGGTCGGGTGATTGCGGCCGATCTGGCCAGCGAATTCAATGTCTCCGAGCACTCGATACGGCGCGATCTTGGCGTATTGGCGGCTGCGGGGTTATGCAAGCGCGTCTATGGCGGCGCGATCCTGTTGCCGGCCGTGGAACGGCCGATGGCCGTTCGAGTACGGCAGAACGTCGAGCGCAAGGACAGTCTCGGCCTGGCGGCGGCCTCGTTGCTGAGGGCGGGCCAGCATGTGTTCATCGATGCCGGCTCGACCAACCTGGCGATTGCCGGCGCCATCGATCCACGCCTTCAGTTGACGCTGAGCACCAATTCGCCGTTGATTGCCGTGCAACTGATGAAGCTGCCCTGCGCTGAGGTGATCCTGTTGGGCGGGCGCGTGAACTCGGTGTCGGGTGGGGTGATCGGGCTGGCGGCTGTGCAGCAACTGCGGCAGTTCAATGTTGACCTGTGTTTTCTCGGCGCTTGCGCCATCGACCCGGACAATGGCGTCACGGCGTTCGGCCTGGATGACGCGGAGTTCAAGCGCGCGGTCGTCGCGGCGAGCGGTCAGGTGGTGGTGGCCGTGACCAATGAAAAACTCTCCAGCATTGCCCACTATCAGGTGGCGTCGTGTGAAGAAGTTACCGCCCTGGTGGTGGAGCACGACGCGCCGGGTGAACGCCTGGAGCCGTTCTTGGGCAGGATTGCCAACGTCATGAGCGCGCCCTGCGAACCGCGGCAGGCGTGAAGCGTGTGCTGTAGCGCCCACGACAATCAAGCGCATGTGTGGCGAGCCATTGTCGGCCACGCGATTTACCGCTAGTTTGCTGGCCCATCAAAAGTACAAAAATAATCAGGAGTCATCGATGCAACCGATTCGTCTCGGTCTGGTGGGCTACGGCAAGATTGCCCAGGATCAACACGTTCCCGCTATCCTCGCCAACCCTGCGTTCCAGTTGGTGTCTGTCGCCACCCAAGGGCAGTCCTGCGCCGGTGTGGAGAATTTCCGGTCCCTGGGCGAGCTGCTTGAAAACGGCCCGCAGGTCGATGCGATTGCGTTTTGCACACCGCCGCAAGGGCGATTCGCATTGGTGCAACAAGCGCTGGCCGCGGGCAAACACGTGCTGGTAGAAAAGCCGCCCTGCGCCACGCTGGGTGAAGCGATGGCGTTGGTGGATCAGGTACGCGAGCAAGGTGTCAGTGGTCTGTTCGCCTGGCATTCACGCTACGCGCCCGGCATCGAGGCGGCCCGTGACTGGCTCGCCAGCCGCACCCTGCAAAGCGTCAAGATCGACTGGAAGGAAGACGTACGCAAGTGGCACCCCGGCCAGGCCTGGATCTGGCAGCCTGGAGGCCTGGGTGTATTCGATCCCGGCATCAACGCGTTTTCAATCGTGACCCATCTGCTGGCGCTGCCGCTGTTCGTTGAGTCCGCCGAACTGCGCGTGCCGAGTAACTGCCAATCGCCGATTGCCGCCAGCATCAAGATGTCCGACGCGCAACACCTGGATGTCCGTGCGGAGTTCGATTTCGACCACGGTCACGACGAACTCTGGAGCATCGAGATTCGCTGCACCGAAGGCCTCCTGCGCCTGGACAACGGTGGGGCAGTGCTGAGCATCGACGGCGTTCGCCAGACCGTTTCCCAGGAAGGTGAATACGCGGCGGTGTATCGGCATTTCCAGCAGTTGATTGCTGACCAGGCCAGCGACCTGGACCTGCAGCCGTTGCGTCTGGTGGCGGACAGCTTTTTTCTTGGCAGTCGGACCTTGGTCGAGCCGTTTTACGACTAGCCACTGAGGGGGGAGGCGATTCTGGCCGTGCATACCCCATCCGGATCAGATCCCTCTGCCGCAAGTCATCCGAGCAAAATTCCGGCCGCTTCGCACCCGGCAGTCCCAGCTATCATTCACCGATACGAATACTCGGTGTGACCGACATGCCTACCCGCAGTTTTGCCGCAGCGCTCTGGTCGGGATCGATGCGGATGCGCACCGGCAAGCGTTGGACGATCTTGGTGAAGTTGCCCGTGGCATTGTGCGGTGCCACGGTCGAGTAGCTGACGCCGCTGGCCGGTCCCAGGCTTTGTACGGTGCCTTGCAGCGCCTCGCCCGGTAACGCATCCACCTCGATTTCCACGGTTTGACCTGTCTTGACGCGGGCCAGTTGTGTCTCGCGAAAGTTCGCGCTGATGTACACGGCCTCCAGCGGAACGATTGCCAGCAAAGGTTTTCCCGCGTTGACGAAAGCCCCGATGCGCACCGATTTTTGCCCGATCGTGCCGCTGATCGGTGCGGTGATTCGGGTATAGGACAGCTTCAGTCTCGCGAGGTCCAGCGCAGCCTGCGCGTGGGCGAGGGTTGCCTTGGCTTTTTCCAGGTCGGCCTTGAGAACGTCTACCTGCTGGCGAGCCGCCTGAAGACCCGCCTGGCTTTTATCCCGACTGGCCAGTTGCACGCTCAATTGCGCTTCGGCCTGTTGCTGCGCTTGCACGGTTCCCGAGCCGTCGGTGGCCAGGTTGCGATAACGGGCATGATTGACCTTGGCCAACTTGAGCGCAGCCTCGTCCGCGGCGACCGCTGCCTGTGCCTGGCGTATGACGGTGTCCTGTTGGATCAGGTGTGCTTGCAAGCTGGCGACTCCGGCACGGGCGCTGGCGAGCTGGGCTTTGGCGGCGTTCACGGCGGCAACGAAATCACGGTCATCGAGGGTTGCCAGCAGGTCGCCTTTGTTGACCGGCTGATTGTCTTCGACCAGCACCGTCTCAACCGTGCCCGATACCTGCGGCGCGACCGTGGTGAAGTCCGCGTGGACGTACGCATCGTCCGTGGACTGGATCGATGCACTGGATTCGGGACGATTGAAATACAGCACGCCGCCGATTGCCCCGACGAGCAACACGGCACTGATGATCTGGGCTTTCTTTGGTAAGGCCATGGTGGGTTACCCGTGTGAGGAGGAAGGTGACGGGGCTACTTGCGTGACAGGCGGGGGGATGCAGGTCAGCCGCAGCACGAGAGGAATCAGCAACAGCGCGAGCAAACCCAGTACGCGATAGGCGTCGGCGATCGACAGCACCAGCGCCTGCTGGCTGATGATGCCCATCAGCTGTGCCGGCTCAGGCGCAACCGCAGAGATGTTGCTGACCAGGGCGGTTTGGTCCAGCAACATTTCCCCATGGAAACGACTGCGCACGGTGATCAGTTGGGTGACCGCCGCCGCGCCGATCAGCGAGCCGAAGGCGCGTAGCGTATTGATGGTGCCGGACACATAAGGTCCTTCGGAGGGCTGTACCACGCTGGTGATCAGGAACAGCATCGACACCACCGCCATCGGTTGCCCAAGGGCTTGCAGTGTTTGCGCCAGGACGAACTGGTCGCGATTCCATTCGCTGGTCAACTGCGCGCCGCACAGACACGCCAGCGCGATCAGCAGCAGCCCCAACGCGAATACCACGCGGGCATCAACCCACTTCTGGTACAGCAGCAGCGCCACCAACGGCCCAAGGATCAGTTGTGGCAGCGCGACGATCAGGCCGATGGACGCCATCTGCAACGGTCGATACTGCTGAAGCGGGGTGAGATAGCTTGCCGGTAACAGTGAACTGGACATCAACACTACCAGCAGGGAAACGAACAGCGTGCAGCCCAGTCCCAGGTTGCGGCGTCCCAGGATTTGCAACTTGATGAACGGTGAAGGGTGATACCACTCGCTCACCAGGTAGATAGCCAACAGGGCCAGGCCAGCCACTAGCGATGAGATGATCAACGGCGAATGAAACCAGTCCAGCCGTACACCTTGATCCAGGGCGATGGCAATCAGGCCGAGCGCCGGTACACCGCAAGCCATGCCGAACCAGTTGGCCTGTGGAAAACGGTGCTGCTGGATGGATTCCTTCGGCAGGCCCCAGGCGATCAGGCATCCCGCGATGAGCGCCAGGGGAATGATTTGCCAATACACCCACCGCCAATCATTCAGACCATCGGTCCAGTGTCCGGTCAACCAGATGGACAGATTGGGCGCGAAGGTCGCGGTCATCGCATACAGCGCCAAACCATATAGGCGGATGGGCGGTGGCAGGAATTTCAGGGCCGCCATCATCAGCAACGGAATCGTCGTGCCGCTGGCAATGCCTTGCACAAAACGCAAGGCCAGCAGCAGGTCCAGGTTATGGATCAAGGGCAGGATTGCCGCCAGCAGTGCACAGATGCCGAGCATCCACAGTTCCAGGCGTCGTACTGAAAGGGTAATGGCGAACCAGGCTGAAAAGGGCATGGCAATCAACTCCCCGGCACTGTACGCCGTGGTTAACCACGAGCCGTCGTCGAAGCCCAGGCCCATGGCCCCCCTGATGTCAGCCAACGCCAATGCGCCGACCCGGATATTCAACCCAGCCATCATCGCGGCGATGAAAATCCCCAGCAGACCCACCAGCGGACGTTTTGAAGGCGTGGCCTGGGGGGCTATGCTGGCCGTGACGGTTGCTGGCAACAATGTGGCGCTGTTCATGGGGCGGCCCTTGAGCGAGATGAGCGAGGCGAGACACGGACCAGCGGGTCATCCGATGAAGACGCGGGCGACTCATCGATGCTCGCTTGCGGCGTGCTCTGCAGTCTCGCCGCCTCCCAACCACCCCCCAGCGACTTGTAGAGATTGACCACGGTGAGCGTGGCGTCGGTTGCGCTGGCATTGAGGCGGGTCTGACTGGCAAGCAGGTTGAGTTGCGCGGTCAGCACGCTCAGATAGTCGGCTGCACCTTGTTCATAGCCTCGTTCGGCGGCACGTAATGCCTGCCGGTTCTGTTCATAGGAAACCAGCAAATCCTCGTGCTGGCGCTGTTGGGCAGCCCAGGCATCCAGGGCATTGTCCACCTCGTGCCAGGCTCGCAATACGGTATGCCGATAGGTGATCGCCGCCGTTCTTTGCCGTGATTCGTTCAAGGCCAGGCGTTGCGTCAATCGTCCGCCCTGGAAGATCGGCAAGTAGACCGTCGGGCCGATGGAAAAAACACGGGAGTCCCAACTGGAGAGATCACCGCTTTCGAAGGCTTCCACGCCGATTCGACCTTTGAGCCCGATACGCGGGTAAAAGTCAGCCTTGGCGACACCGATGGCTGCGGTAGCGGCATGCAGCTGCGCTTCGGCACGCTGGATGTCGGGGCGTCGGTGAGCCAATTCGGAAGAGACGCCAACCGGAACGTGGGTTGGAAGCGACGGCAAGGGCATGGCTTGACGCAGTTGTACATCCAGTGCGCGGGGCTGCTCTCCCAGCAGCAACGCCAGTGCGTTCATCTGTGCATTGCGTTGTTGGGTCAGTTCGGGAACCGTGGCCTTGATTGTCGCCAATTGCGCGCGAGCGGACGAGGTTTCGAAGCGCGTGGCAACACCATTGCGCTCACGGCTTTCGGCAAGCCCCAGCGTGCGCTCGGCAATCGTCAGGTTTTGCTGGGCGATGTCCAGTTGCGCCTGGGTTCCGCGCAATTGCAAATAAGTTCTGGCCACTTCGGCGGACAAGGCTACCCGTGCGGCTTCGCGATCATGGATGGTGGCTTGCAGGGTCGCCGCAGCGCCCTCGCGCCCGCGTTGCGCTCGGCCCCAAAGGTCGATTTCCCAACTGGCATCGAAGCCTAGTTGCCAGAAATTGCCGGGGCCCACAGGCGCACCCAGCGCGGCGAACTTGCCATGTTCGCTGAGCCTCTCACGGGCGTAGCTGGCGTTGGCATCCACGCTGGGTAGCAGGCGCGAAGAGGCGATGCCCAGTTGCGCTCGGCTTTGTTCAATGCGTTCGCCGGCTATCTGTAAATCAAGATTGCCCGCTTGGGCACGCGATTGCAGTTGGGCGAGTAACGTGTCGTTGAACAGCAACCACCATTGGGAGGGCACTGCCGCGTCGGACATGGGGGCGACATTCGCGTGTTCTGGCCGCGGTGCCAGCTCTACGGCCCTCAGCCCGCTTTCCGGTTTCATGAAGTCGGGGCCTGCCGTACAACCGGCCAGGGACAACACGCCAAGCGTTGCGATTGCGCTCGTGAACTTCAGGATGCGTGGGGGTGACTCTCTGAAAGCCGACATTGCCTGTTCCTGAAAGGTTGCAGCGTTGCCCGGCGAGCGTGCGCCATGGCGTCGATAAATCTTCGGCAGCGACGTGCTCGCTGTGAATTCATGTTATTGACGCGGGCGTGCAGGCGCACTTCTACATGGGTTCAGCAAAGCCATACCTCAGTGGCGGGGAGATATACGAAGGTATGGAGGGGCGAGGGGCTTACTGGGATCAGTGCCGTTGCAGCACAGCAGTTTCGATGCAGCCTAACAATCGGCCGGCTTCACAGGGTTTGGGCAGGCAGGCAACCAGTCCCGGTGTGTCGGCACCCAGGTGCGGGTAAGCGGTAATGAATATGGTGGGGATCTGAAAACCCATCGCGTTCAGTTTTTCGTGCAACTGCACACCGCTCATTCCCGGCATCTGGATATCGGAAATCAGGCAGTGCGTCTCTGCGAGGGTGTTGGCGTCGAGGAACGCCAGGGCGTTGCGATAGGTTTGGACTTGATAGCCGCTGGAGCGCAACAAGCCTTCCAGAGCTGTCCGAACGGATTCGTCATCATCATCCACGACGGCTATCGTCGCGGTATTGCGTTTTGGGGTGTCGTGCATAGTGGGTCGCTCGTGACAGCGCCTGTCGTCATTACACGATACGCGGTCTCGAAGGGCGTAAAAGTATACCTACGTATAGCGTGTTAAGACTAAAGGCTCGACGTTGGCCTGATTCGTTCACTCACGGTCGGCGGCGCGTAACCCAGGGGATACTTGCACTGTACCCGGGTACAACTGACCTCGGCTGGTTGCCTGCGTAGACTGGCGCCCATCGCCGGGTGCAGATTCGCCACCGCCGGTCTGCGCGCGCATTGCCGATTAATCCGCTGTCGCTCAATGAAATCACTTGAAGGGCTTTGATGAGGCGCTAATCTAGGCTTTGACAACACGACCCGTTCTGGATCCCGGTACAGCCTCATCAACGGTCCTCCAGCCAAGCCACGGAAGCCGCCCCACGCGACGACATCGGCACTTGCGATATGACACAGGACGACAGCCCAACGGCAGCGTGCGGCCTATAACACAACTGATTGATCCGTGCCGATGGATAACCACATGCAAGTATTATGGGACGATGGCGAGCGAATTTTCTGTCGCGAATCACGACTGGGCGTAGAGGGCGATCGCAACGTCCTGATAGCGCGGCCTGCCGCCGAACAACCGCCTCCCGGCTGTATTGACCGTCTGGCTCATGAGTTTAGTCTCAAGGATGAACTGAACAGTAGCTGGTCGGTGCGGCCTCTGGAAATGGTGCGCGACGGCACCCGAATGCAGTTGGTGCTCGAGGATCCAGGGGGCGAACCGCTTGTGCAGTTGCTCAACGTCCCCATGGACACGGCAATCTTTTTACCCCTCGCCGTGAGCATCGCCTCGGCGCTGGGCAAGCTCCACCAGTGCGGCCTCGTCCATAAGGACATCAAGCCCAGCCATATCCTGGTGAACTGCACCGACGGGCAAGCCCGGCTTACCGGCTTTGGTCTTGCCTCGCGGCTGCCGCGGGAGCGGCAGGCGCCCGAGACCCTGGCCGGTACGCTCGCCTATATGGCACCGGAGCAGACCGGCAGGATGAATCGCTCGATCGATTCGCGCTGTGATCTCTATTCTTTCGGCGTCACGCTGTACCAGATGTTGACCGCCTCGTTGCCGTTCACGGCAGCCGATCCGATGGAGTGGGTACACTGCCATATCGCCAAAAAGCCCTTGTCACCCCGCGAACGGGTCGCCTCTGTTCCCCAAATGCTTTCTCGGATCGTCATGAAGCTGCTCGCCAAGACCGCCGAGGAACGTTACCAGACGGCCGCCAGTGTCGAGCATGATCTGCGACGGTGCCTGGCAGACTGGCAGCAGTTGTGCCAGATCAATGTCTTCGTCCTGGGCGAGCAGGGGGCATCCGAGCGGCTGCTGATTCCGGAAAAGCTCTACGGGCGTGAGCGTGAGGTCGCTACCCTGGTTGCGGCGTTCTCCCGGGTCGTTGAAAGCAGTGCACCGGAGCTGGTGCTGGTCACGGGTTACTCCGGTATTGGCAAGTCCTCGGTGGTCAATGAGCTGCACAAGGTGCTGGTGCCGCCACGAGGGCTTTTTGCCAGTGGCAAGTTCGATCAGTATCGGCGTGACGTTCCCTATTCAACGCTGGTGCAGGCTTTTCAGAGCCTGGTGCGCACGCTGTTGGGCAAGAACGACACGGAACTGGCGAGCTGGCGTGACGCTTTGCTGCAAGCGCTGGGTGCCAATGCGCGGCTGATGACCGATCTCATTCCCGAGCTCAAGCTGATCATCGGTGAGCCACCGCCGGTGCCGCCGCTTGATCCTCAACAGGAGCAACGCCGTTTTCTTCTGGTGTTCCGGCATTTTATTGGTGTATTTGCCCGCCAGGAGCATCCGCTGGCGCTGTTTCTCGACGATCTGCAATGGCTCGACGCTGCCACGCTCGACCTGCTGGCGGATCTGTTGACCAGTTCGGACGTGCGGCATTTGATGCTGGTAGGGGCATACCGCAGCAACGAGGTGGACGCCTCGCATCCGTTGACTGCCAAACTCGAGGCCATTCGCCGCGCAGGTGGCAAGATCGGTGAGATCTCGCTGGCGCCGCTGGGCAAAGTGCATGTCGAGCAACTGATCGGCGATGCGCTTCATGACGAACCTGAACGCATCGAGCCCTTGGCGCAGTTGGTTCTGGATAAAACCGCCGGCAACCCGTTCTTTGTGATCCAGTTTCTGCAAGCATTGGCCGATGAGCAACTGCTGACTTTCGATCATGAAACTCGGCAGTGGTGGTGGGACCCCGATCGTATTCATGCCAAGGGCTACACGGACAACATTGTGGACTTGATGGTTGGCAAACTGGTTCGCTTGCCGAGCGAAACGCAAGATGCGTTGCAGCAGCTTGCCTGCCTGGGCAGCGTCGCCGGGTTCAAGGCGCTGTCCACCGCTCTGGGCGTGCCCAAGGCTCAGGTCCGCGCGCTTTTTTGGGAGGCGACTCGCCAGGAACTGGTCGAGCGGCGCGACGGTGGTTATGGGTTTGTTCACGATCGTATTCACGAGGCCGCTTACACACTGATCCCCGCCGACTTGCGCGCCGCTGCTCACTTGCGTATCGGTCGGCTGCTGGTGGCGCAAACGTCCGCTCAGGAGCGCGAGGAAGCGATTTTCGAGATCGTCGGCCAGCTTAATCGCGGCGCTGCGTTGCTCACTGACCAGGACGAGCGAGAGCAACTGGCGGCGTTCAACCTGATGGCCGGTCAACGGGCCAAGGCGTCGACAGCCTTTGCTTCAGCGCTCAACTACCTCACCGCCGGGGCGCAGATGCTGGGCGACGATGCCTGGGGGGCTCACCATGAGTTGATCTTCGCCCTGGAACTCAACAGGGCCGAGTGCGAGTTTCTCTCCGGGCAACTGAGTGTCGCGGACGAGCGCCTGAGTGCGCTGGCCAAGCGTGCTGTGACGGTGATCGAACGCGCCAGCGTCGCTTGTCTGCTAATGGACGTCTACCTGCTTCTGGATCGCAGTGACGGTGCGGTCGCTGTCTGTCTCGACTACCTGCGACATGTGGGGATCGTATGGTCGGCCCATCCGAGCGACGATGACGTGCGCCACGAGTATGATCGAATCGGGACTTTGCTGGGAGAACGGACCATTGAGGAGCTTATCGATTTGCCTCTGATGGAAGACGCGACCGCCCTGGCGACCCTCGACGCGCTGGGCAAGCTCTTCGCGCCAGCCTTGCAGAGCGAAGCGAACCTGGCGGACCTGTTGATCTGCAAGGCGGTCAACCTGAGTCTTGAGCATGGCAACTGCGATGCGTCCTGTGTGCTCTATGCCAATTTGTTCAGGGTCGCTGGTAGACGTTTCGGGGATTACCAAGTGGGTTTGCGGTTTGGTCAGCTGGGCTGCGAACTCGTCGAAAAGCGCGGTCTGACGCGATTCGAGGCCAGCACGTACTTGTGCTTTTCCTGCTTTGCCGTGCGCTGGATGAAGCCTGTGGAGCAGTGCCGAGACCTGTTGCGCCGCTCGTTTGTGGCGGCGAACCGGATCGGTGATCTGCCCTATGGCGCCTACGCGGGCAACAACCTCACCGCTGATCTGCTCTTCGCCGGTGAGCCGCTGGCCGGTGTACAGGACGAGGCCGAACGCGGCCTGGCCTATGCCAGGAAGGTGCGCTTCGGGCTGGTGACCGATTTCATCCTCACGCAATTGGCGTTGATCCGGATGCTGCGAGGGTTGACCCGCGGCTTCGGCCGCCTGGATGGCGGCCCGTCAAACGAAATCGACACCGAAGCCCACTTGTCCAGCAACCCGGATCTGGTATTGGCTGAGTGTCTGTACTGGGTCCGAAAACTGCAGGCCCGCTATCTGGCCGACGATCCTGTATCGGCCCTTGAGGCGGCCACCAAAGCGCAGCGTTTGCTCTGGGTTTGCCAGGCGTTCTTTGAGGAAGCCGAATATCATTTCTATGGCGCCCTGGCGCGGGCCGCCTGCTGTGACAGCGCCCCAATGGATGAGCAGAGGCAGTATCTGGTCGCGATGGCCGCCGATCACCGCCAGCTCCAGACCTGGGCGCAGCAGTGCCCGGAGAACTTCGCGAGTCGCGCCGCGCTGGTCGGCGCCGAAATTGCCCGGGTCGAAGGGCGCGTGATCGACGCCGAGCTACTCTACGAGCAAGCCATCGACGCCGCGCAGCAGAGCGGTTTCGTGCATATCGAGGCGCTGGCCAATGAACTGGCGTCGCGCTTCTACGCGGCGCGCGGCTTTGCCAAGGTCGCTCGCGTCTATCTGCAGGACGCCCGTTACGGTTACCTGCGCTGGGGGGCCGAGGGCAAGGTGCGACATCTGGAGAGCAAGTACCCGTCGTTGAGCACTGAAGAACCTGCGCTTGGGCCGACGACGATGACGACTCTCGTCGACCACCTTGATCTGGCCACGGTTCTCAAGGTCTCCCAAGCCGTGTCGGGAGAAATCGTCCTGGAGAAGCTGATCGACAGGATCATGTTCACGGCGATTGAACAGGCTGGTGCCGAGCGTGGGCTGTTGATTCTCCCGGACGGCGGTGAGTACCGGGTAGCGGCGCAGGTCACCACCGGCGGCGACACCACACAATTGCACGACGTTGCGGTGAGCGCGACGCTGTTGCCAGAGTCGATCCTTTATCACGTCCTGCGCACCCAAGAGACCGTTTTTCTTGATGATGCGCTGGTTGCCGGGACGTTTGCCGAAGATCCTTACATCCGTCAGCAACAAGCTCGTTCTATTCTCTGTCTGCCCTTGATGAATCAGGCTAAGCTCGTCGGCGCGCTCTACCTGGAAAACAACCTTGCCGCCCGCGTGTTCAGCCCGACCCGGATCGCCGTGTTGAAACTGGTGGCTTCCCGGGCGGCAATCTCGTTGGAAAATGCCCGGCTTTACCGCGAGGTCGCCGAACGCGAAGCGAAGATCCGGCGCCTAGTGGACGCCAACATCATCGGGATTCTGTTCTGGAATGCCGAGGGCGACATCATTGAGGCCAATGATGCGTTCCTGCGCATGGTGGGCTATGCGCGAGAGGACCTCACCTCGGGCCGTCTGCGCTGGAGAGACCTGACCGTACCGGAGTTTCTCGAACTCAGCGAGCGCTCGTTGGCCCAGGCGCTGCTGACCGGGCAAGCCAGTCCCTATGAGAAGGAATATTTCAGGAAGGATGGCAGCCGCGTGCCGGTCATCGTCGGGCTGGTGACGTTCGAAGCCAGCAGCAGGGAAGGGGTCGCCTTCGTGCTGGACCTGACCGAGCGCAAGCTGGCGGAGGAAAAAATCCGTGAGAGCGAGCGTCGCTATCGCGAGGTGCAAACCGAACTGGCCCACGCGAACCGCGTCGCGACTATGGGGCAGTTGGTTGCCTCGATCGCCCACGAAGTCAATCAGCCGATCGCTGCGGCCATTCTCAACGCTGATGCCGCGCTGCGCTGGTTGAACGCCCAACCACCGGAGATCGAGGAGGTCCGGCAGGTCCTTGGTCGCCTGATCGTCGATGCCAATCGAGCGGCGGATGTGCTTGGCCGCATTCGCGGGCATATCCGCAAGGCGCCGCCGCAGAAGGGGTTGGTGGATATTAACGCTGCGATCAGCGAGATGATCGAATTTACCCGCAGTCAGATCATCAAGAGCGGTGCTTCAATACAGACGCAATTGATGGACGGTATGCCTTTCATCGAAGGCGACCGTGTCGAGCTGCAGCAGGTGTTGCTCAACCTGATCATGAATGCGTTGGAGGCGATGAGTGCTGTCGGCGAAGGTGAACGGCAGTTGCTGATCCGCGCGGCGCCGGGCGATGGTGGAAACGTGGTCGTGAGTGTGAGCGATTCAGGGCCAGGTTTCGCCTCGCAGAGTACCGATCTGGTTTTCACTTCGTTCTATACCACCAAGCCCACCGGTCTGGGGTTGGGATTGTCAATCTGTCGTTCGATCATCGAGGCCCACGGCGGTTGCCTGCGGGCGCACGCAAACCAGCCTCGGGGCGCCACTGTGCAATTCACGCTGCCCATCGCTCAGCAATGAAGGCCATACCCAGCTTTGTCAGCGCCAACATTGGGCTGACAACGGCCTGCCTAACAGGTTATTCATACTTAGGTTTAAAGACCGTATATAAAGAGGTCACTTAAACCAATCGCATGTACAAATGAAGCGCCGCCAGCCCCGCGATAGAGTACCGGTCAAGGGTTGCGGAGTATTCAACATGAATCATTTAACGCTCAACACCGTTGATAAGTTGTCCTCGCTACGCTCGTTAGTACTGATTGGCATGGCACTGTTAACGACGAGCGTTTTCTACCGCTTGAGTGTGCCGCTGCCGGAACGTCATCTGTGTTCCGCAGCCCGTTACGGCAGCAATCTGCCTGGGCGCATGGTGGATGTCCCGTTGAAGCTGGTCGATATCGAGAGGTCCGCAGACAGCATACCCGTCGGTGCGCATTTGATCAGTCCGCGCCGATTCTATATCCACCATGGAATTTATCTGGGCGGCGGAGAGGTGGCTCATTACTCGGGTTTCAGCAGCTCGTTTAGATCGGGTCCTATCGAAGTGACTGATCTGGAACACTTCGCTCTGGGCAAGCCGGTCTGGCGGTTTCAAGAGCAATGCAACTATTCCAGCCGTGAGATCGTTGATCGGGCGCGTTCAAGACTCGGTGAAAACCGCTATCGGGTGTTCTCCAATAACTGCGAACACTTTTGCAGTTGGTGCATCAGTGGAGAAAGTTACAGCGCCCAAGTCAGTGCTTACTTGCGTCGACCCCGAGATGTATTGGCGTTGATTGATGCATTGGAACCACACTTTATTGCATAGTTTATTGCTCTCCGAGCGCACCCGCCGGGGCGAACTCTGCAAGCAAAAACGCTGTGCTACACTTTTTTCGTCCCCTCCCAAGAGGATCGTGCATGAATGGCAATCCCTCGTCAGATGAGCCGGGCAGCCAGGGTTCTGTTGTGTTTGTGGTGGATGACGATGCCTCCATGCGTGAGGCGTTAAGTAATCTTTTGCGCTCCGTCGGCATCCGTGTCGAGACGTTCGCCTCCACGACGGAGTTTCTGCGCCAACCCAGGACAGCGGGCCCCAGTTGCCTGGTGCTGGATGTCCGGCTCCAAGGCAGCAGTGGCCTGGATTTCCAGAGCCAGTTGGCCGCCTCCAACGCCAGTATCCCCATCATTTTCATTACCGGTCACGGTGACATCGAAATGTCGGTCAAGGCCATGAAGGCCGGCGCCGTGGATTTCCTGGCAAAACCCTTTCGCGAACAGGATCTGCTGGACGCTGTAACTGCCGCGCTTGAGGCCGACGTTCGGCGGCGCGAGATCGAACAGCAGTTTGCGGACCTGCACAGTCGCTATGCAACGTTGACCACCCGCGAAAAAGAGGTGATGGCCCTGGCCGCCAAGGGCCTGATGAACAAGCAGATTGCCGGGCAGATGAACCTCAGCGAAATCACCGTGAAAATCCACCGCGCCCATGCCATGAAAAAAATGCAAGCCAAGTCTTTCGCCGACCTCGTTCGGATGGCCGAGTCTTTGGGTACCGCGCAAGGTCGTTGACCTGCGCCAGCGCATCCCCCCCTTCGGTGCCGGTTCAAGATCGCACGCCGTCTGTCTTGAATGCCCCATCCTGTCCGTATTGAGGTGAAAACACCGGCCCCACGCTGGCACTAACCCGTGGTTACGTTGTCAGTACTTGGCGTCTGTAGCGGCGAGGATCGACCCAGATAGCTGCACGTCAGCGACATGACGCACTTTTTTTGACGCCTTCGGGCAAATAACTCGCGATGGATTGCGCCGGGACCGACTATTCCTTTGCGGGTTGATTCTCTATGCGCTTTCTACTCGATCCGCGTCATGACATTGATGCTGCCTTATTAAGTTACCGCCGGGTGTTCTGGTCGCTGGCGCTGTTCAGCGGCGTGATCAATCTGTTGGTGCTGGTGCCATCGCTGTACATGATGCAGGTGTACGACCGGGTCCTGACCAGCCGCAACGAAACCACCCTGTTCATGCTGACCTTGATCGCCCTGGCGCTGTTTCTGTTCAGTGCCCTGATCGAGTGGGTTCGCGGCGAGGTGATGATTCGCATGAGTGCGGGGCTGGACGACGCCTTGGGTGAGCGAATTTTCGACGCCGCCTTCGCCCGCAGCCTGCGCGAGCACAACGCCAACCCGGCCCAGGTGCTCACTGATTTGGCGACGTTGCGCCAGTTGATCACCGGCCAGGGTCTGATCGCTTTGCTGGACGCGCCGTGGTTGCCGATCTTCCTGCTGGTGGCGTTTATTTTTCACCCTTGGTTCGGGGTGTTGACCCTGGTGCTCGCCCTGGTGCTGATCGGCCTGGCGTTGTGGGGTGAGCTGGCGACTCGCGCCCGGTTGGGGGAAGCCAATCGCCTGGGGGTGCAGTCGTCTGTCTATGTCAACAGCACGCTCCACAATGCCGAGGTCATTCAGGCGCTGGGCATGCTCGGGCCGTTGCGCCAGCGCTGGAGCCTGCTGCAACAACGCATCATTGCCGCGCAGGCCCACGCCAGTGATCGTGGTGCCCGTATCACTTCTGCAACCCGTTTCGTGCGCATATCGGGACAGTCGCTGGCCCTGGGCCTGGGGGCGTTGCTGGTGCTCGAGGGGCAGATGTCGGCAGGCATGATGATCGCCATGTCGCTGCTGCTGGGCCGCGCCCTGGCACCGGTGGAAATTGCCATCGGCTCCTGGAAACAGTTCAACGCCGGGCGTCAGAGCTATCAGCGTCTGAGCCAGCTACTTACCCAGCACCCCCGCGAGCGCCTGCGCATGCCCTTGCCGCCGCCCACCGGCGCGGTGCGCCTGGAGCAACTGTATGTCGGCCCGCCCGGCGCCTCGCAACCGATTGTGCGCGGGATCAATTTCAGCCTGGCCAAGGGCGAAGTGCTTGCCGTAGTCGGTCCCAGCGCCAGTGGCAAGTCGACGCTGGCCAGGGCGCTGGTCGGGGTATGGCCGGCCATCGGCGGTTCGGTGCGCCTGGATGACGCCGAGATCAGCCAGTGGTCCCATGATGCCCTGGGCCCGTACCTGGGTTACTTGCCCCAGGACATCGAGCTGTTCGATGGCAGCGTTCGACAACATCGCCCGCTTCGGCGAGCAGGATGCCGACAAAATCATTGCCGCCGCTCGTCACGCCGGCATTCACGAGATGATCCTCAGATTCCCCAAAGGTTATGACACGCCACTGGGCCCCGGTGGGCTGGGTTTGTCTGGCGGGCAGAAGCAACGCCTGGGCCTGGCCCGGGCACTTTACGGGCGCCCGTCGCTGATTGTGCTCGACGAGCCCAACTCCAACCTCGATGAAGCAGGTGAGCTGGCGCTGGTACAAGCGATCAATGCGCTCAAGGCCGCCGGCAGTACCGTGGTGCTGATCACCCATCGACCCAATGTGCTGGCGGTGGTCGATCACATCCTGGTACTCAAGGACGGCGCCCAACAAGCCTTCGGCCCACGGGACCGGGTGCTCAAGGCATTGATGCCGGGGCCCAGGCCCGCTGCGGTGAGGGAGGCTGGCGAAGATGCGTGATCTGACCCCGGCTGCATCGGCGCACAGCGAGCAGCAGCTGAGCGTGCTCGACGCCAATAACCTGCCCAGCGCCAGTACCGATGCCAGCGGTGCTGCGCGGTATGGTGTGGGCTTCCTGGTCCTGACGCTGGGCGGCTTTTTGCTCTGGGCCTTCCTGGCACCCCTCGACCAGGGTGTCGTGGGCAGTGGCACCGTGGTGGTGGCGGGCGAGCGCAAGGCGGTGCAGTCGTTGGTCGGCGGGGTAGTGGACCAGCTGCTGGTCAGCGATGGTGATCGAGTCAGCCAGGGGCAGTTGCTGGTGCAGCTCAATACCGTGCAAGCGCAGTCGCAACTGGACGTGACCCTGGGCAAGTTGCTCAACGATCGCAGCATTGAAGCGCGGTTGATTGCCGAGCGTCTGGGCAGCGCCGAGATCCAATGGCCGGCTGAATTGCTGGCGCGCGCCGACGAGCCGCGGGTCAAGGCCGCCATGGCCTTGCAAAACCAGTTGTTTCTGACCCGCCGCGCGGAGCTGGGCAGCCGTTTGCAGATCATCGAACATGAGGTCGCGGCGCTGCAGCAGCAATTGCAGGGCTATGAAGGCGTCAAGCGTAACTACGACGCGCAGATGCGCTTTCAGCAACAGGAGCTCGAAGGCCTGCGCGAGCTGGCCCGTGAGGGTTATGTTCCGCGCAACAAACTCTTCGAGGCCGAGCGCAACGCCGCCCAACTGGCCGGCCAGATTGCCTCCGGCGTGGGCGATGTCGGGCGGACCCGCCAGGCCATCAACGAAAGCAGGCTCAAGGCGTTGCAAGTGCAGCAGGAGTTTCGTCGCGATGCTGAAACCCAGCTCAGCGAGGTCTCCGCCGAGGCGGCCGGTTATGCCGATCAGATGCGTGCCTTGCAATTTGAAGTCGACAACGGCGCTATCCGTGCGCCAGTGGCCGGGCAGGTCATGGACGTGAGCCTGCATACCGTTGGCGGCGTGGCCCAGGCCGGACAAACCCTGATGCAGGTGGTACCGCTGGATGCGCCAATGGCGATTACCGCGCGTTTCGAGCCGTTGATGGCCAACAAGTTGCGCCCGGGGTTGCCGGTGCATGTGCATTTCACCGCGCTGCAACGGGTGGATACGCCGACGGTAACCGGCACCGTAAGTACGGTGTCGGCCGACCAGTTGATCGATGAGCAGACGCACTTGCCGTACTTCTCCGCCAAGGTCGAGATTCCCGCCGACACGGTCGCCTCGTTGCAGGCCGCCGGGTTGTGGGTGCGTCCGGGCATGCTGGCCGATGTGACGGTGGTCACGGGGGAGCGCACCTTCATGAATTACCTGATGAAACCGTTGCGCGAACGCTTGCTGGCAGCCTTCAAAGAGGAATGAGCATGATCGACCGATGCCGTTACAGCGCTCGCGTGCTGCTGAGGCTGTGCTCCAGTTGGGCGATGCTCAATGTCGCCTGGGCCGCCGACGGTGGCCTGAGCCTGACCGCGGCGTACGATGCCTCCCGCCTCAACGACCCGACTTTGCAGTCAGCCACCCATGCTTATGATGCCTCGCGGCAGGAAGAAGCGATTGGCCGTGGCGGCCTCTATCCGCAAGTGTCGCTGACTTCGCGTTATGGCCGCGGTGGGCGGACTGATGGCGGTGACGACAGCGGCTACGTCAACAGCAACGATTACCAGGCCAACAACGTCACCCTGGCGGCGCAGCAAGCGCTCTACGACAAGGCGCGCTGGGCGGCGTATCAGGAAGGCAAGGCACGAGGGCAACTGGGCAGCCAGCTTTTCGACGTCGCCGGCCAGACGCTGTTCGACCGGGTTGCCAAGGGCTACTTCGACGTCGCCCGGGCGGAAAACGAGATCAAGTTAATCGCCCAGCAAAAAGCCGCCATCCACGGGTTGGTCATCCAGAGCAAAAAACTCTTCGAGGGTGGCCAGGGCGCGATCACCGATATCGATGAAGCCCAGGCGCGGCTTGATCTGGTCGAGGCCCAGGAGGCCGAAGCCGAGGCTCGTCGCGTGGCCGCGCTGCGGGCGTTGTCCGGTCGTGCCAATGTGCCCATCGATGACATTGCGCCGATGCGCGAGGAGCTTGCCGCCGGCAGCCCGATCCCACCCGAGCAGGATCTGCCGTACTGGACGGCGATTGCCCGCGAGGCCAGCCCCGAGCTGGCGGCCCGGCTGGCGGCGGTGAAAGTGGCCGAGGCCCAGGCCGACAGCCAGCGCGCCGGGCATTATCCGACCTTGGCACTGACCACTCAGTTGACTCGCCGGGAGACCCGCCAGTACCAGGAACTTGACCCGCGCCAGGACACCTATTACGTGGGGCTGCAGTTGGATATTCCGTTGTATCGCGGTGGGGCGGTGCGAGCGTCGGTGGCCAAGGCCCAGGCGCAACTGGCCGGTGCGCAGTCGGACTATGACGTGCAACGCCAGCAGTTGGCCGAGACGATCGAAACCGATTACCTGGGCGTGGTGGCCGGCTTCGCCAAAAGCAAGGCGATGCAGCGCGCAGTGGAGTCTAACCAGCGGGCACTGGCTTCGACGGAAAAAGGCTTCCAGGGCGGTGTGCGCTCCACGGTGGACATCCTTGATGCGCAACAACGGTTATTCCAGGCCCGTCGGGACCTGCTCAACACCAAGCTGGACATGCTGCAAAGCTATGTGAGCCTGCATACCCACACCGGCCAGATGAACCGCGCAGTCCTGGAGCAGGTGCAAAGCCTGTTTTGAGGCGCGTAGGGGCTCCAGCACTCAACGTTGCAACGCACTCCTGCGGCGAGGGAGCAAGTGCCCTGGCCACAGACAGCGGTTATCTGGGCAGCGGCGAGGGGCTGGCCGGGACCGGCGGTCTCTGGGGCTTGACCGAGGTGCCAAACGTATTACCCATGCGCACGCTGGTGGCCGCTGGGGTCGCCAGGCCGATGCTGTTCGGCGCGCGTTTGTTAACGGGCACATTCAAGGCCTCTTGCGTGCGTTGCGCGGCCGCCGCGGCCTGCGGATCATTGCCCATTTGCCGGCTCAGGCAGTTGTAGTCCGCGGTCCTGTAGCCACCGACGGTCACCTCGATACACGCCGGTACCTCCTCGCCATGGGCCCAAGGCTGGGCCATGAGCAGTCCGAGGCCCGCCATCATTTTCATCCACTGTTTCATTGTCGACCTCCTGGCCCGCCCAGAAGGCGGTTCGCTGTCAGAGCACGAGTTTAGTGGGGTCCGAGGGATTTGTATCAGTTGTCATACGACATTCATAAACAGCCCTCAGGATGACGGTTTTCAACGGATACGTCAGTCGTGCAGCAAGGCAGAGCCGGGGGCGGACGCAGGCGTGGATTGGCCAGGTCACCCTTGGGGGGGCTGATGGCGTTGTTGTGGTTGCTGGCCGCGCCGATCCAGGCGAACGGCCTGGTGGAGCTGGACATCGCCCCGCAGGAACTGACCACGGCGCTGGAGCAATTCAGTCGAGCGACGGGTATGGCGGTGCTGGTGGATCAGCAACTATCCAGCCAGCGCCATACGCTGGGCGTCCAGGGACTGTTCACCGCTTCTCAAGGGCTCAATGTGTTGCTTCGCGGCACCGGGCTCGCGGCGCATTACGCCCGAGCGGATGCGTTCACGTTGCAACCGGTGCGGGTTCACGAGGTGCCGCTGCCTTCCGGCGCGGCCCCGGGCTTGAGCGACAGCAACTATGCGGCGGCGATCCAAACGGTCATCCAGCGCAACTTGTGCCGTTCACCACTCACCCGCCCGGGAAGTTTTCGGGCGGTGCTGCAAGTGTGGATCGGCCGGGACGGCGTGGTTCAGCATAGCCGCCTGGTCAGTTCCACGGGCGATCCGATGCGTGACAAGGCCTTGGTCAACAGTTTGCAAAACCTCAGGATCGACCGCCCGGCGCCCAGTTCATTGCGCCAACCGGTAACCCTGCTTTTATTACCCGACTCATCAGGAACAAGCATGGAGTGCACAGCAGGGGAAGGGGTTTTGGGGCGATGAAACACTCTGGTCGCAGCCCGTTGGTCAAGTTGTTCCTCACCTCTTATGAGGATTTCAAGGTGCGCCTGCGCAAGCGCCTGGGCTCCGAGGAACTGGCCAACGATGTGCTGCATGAAACCTACTTGCGGGTCGATCGCATGGTCGAGACGCCGGACATCGCCCAGCCCAGTGCCTATCTCTATCGCATGGCGCTGAACATTGCCGCCGACCGTCGGCAGGCCGATGCTCGCCTGCTCACCGGCAGCGAAATCGAGGACTTGCTGCAGATTTCCGATGAAGCGCTGGATCCGGCCCGGGTGGTGGGGGGGCAGAAGGAGTTGCAGACCTTGCTCAAGGCCCTGTATGAGCTGCCGGCGCGGCGTCGCAGGATTTTCATTGCCGCGCGTCTGGAGGAAGCGCCGCACCTGGAAATATCCCAACGTTTCGGCATTTCCACGCGCATGGTAGAGAAGGAAATCAAGGCCGCGCTGGGGCATTGCGCCCTGCGCCTGGAAAGAAAAGTGATTCAGCGGTTCGGTCCCGGCGCGGGAAAACAGTCTTGAGAGTAGAGACCAGACCAATTCGTGAGTATGTGTGCGCTTGAACATCTTCAGCATTGCTTCCCCTGATGCCACGCCTCAGGCCCGACTGGCCAGCGAGGCCCAAGACTGGTTGGTCCTGCTGACCTCGGGCCGCGCCACCGTGGCCGATGCCCGGGCCCTGCGCCATTGGTGCGGGCAAAGCCCCGAACACGCTCAGGCGTTCGAGCAAGCCAAGGCGCTGTGGCACGGGCTGCAACCGGCTGCCGAGGCGTTGCGGGCTCCGCGACATTTCGGGCGACGGGCGTTGCTCGGCGGCGCGATCGCGGCGTCGGCAGGTTTTCTGTTGATCCGCGCCACGGTGCCCGGTGGGGTTTCCGGACTCGCTGCCGACTACGTCACCGAGGTTGGCGAACAGCGCCGGGTGGAACTGGCCAAGGGTGTCAGTCTTGAGCTGAATACCCAAACCCGCCTCAGCCGCCGTCAGTTGGCCGATGGAGGGGAAGGATTGGAGTTGCTCGGTGGCGAAGTTGAAGTGCTGGGAAGCAGTGCTTCAACGGTCAGCGTCCAGGCCGGCGCCGGCTTGATCAGCGCCGCTCGGGCTCGATTCAATATCCGCTACATCGACCAGAGTGTCTGCGCGACCTGCCTGGAAGGTCTGGTGCAGGTCCAGGTGGGCGGCCAGAGTTTTCACCTGGAGTCGGGCATGCAACTGACCTACGACAGCGGCCGGGTGGGCACTCCAAAGAACGCAGATGTGTCGGCGGCCACTGCCTGGCGCGAGCAGGTGCTGGTGTTCAACGACGCGACCCTGGCCAGCGTCATCGACGAAATCAACCGCTATCGCCCCGGCATGTTGCTGTTACTCAATCGCGAATTGGGCCAGCGCAAGGTCCAGGCGCGGTTCCGTCTTGATCAACTGGCTGGCGTGGCGCTGTTGATCCGCGATGCCTATGGCGCCAAATGCACCGAGTTGCCGGGCGGGGTGGTGGTGCTGAGCTGATTCAGCGCTATTCGGATGAGCCTCATCGCGAGCAGGCTCGCGGCCACACTGGGTTTGCTCTCACTCCAGCGGCCCCAACACCTGTCGATACTTTTCCACGCCTTGTGGCGTCTGCCGTGTCAGGCTGATTTCGATGCCCAGCGGGTTTTCCTGGCGATTGCCGCTGAGCTTGCGCCAACCTTTTTCCCTGTCCCAGTAACGCAGTCCGGCGTTGCTGACTTCGCTGAGCACCGCCACGCCCGCGTCGGGTGCCGGCAATGGGTAGCGGCTGCGGGCCTGGCCTTGGGCTCGGTAAAGCGTGTCTCCCTCGAGCCACCAGCGCACCCTTTGCAGCGTGCCCTCTTGAGCGGCGGCCACCCGGATCACATCCAGGCGAAACCCCCGACCTTCTGTGCTGCGCACGGTGAGGGCGGGTGGCGCGGTCCAGGGCTGGTCATCGACTCCAGGGTTTGACGGTTCGCTCAACTCGATGCTGGCGCGTAATGCTACGTCGCGTTCCAGCTGATTCAACACTCGCAGCAAGGCTTCGGTCTGTTCGGTGCTGGCCTGCAAATGGCTGTCGGCCCGGGTGACGCTGTCCAGTCCGCGCCAGGCAATCAGGCTGACCACCGCCATCAGCAGAATCGCCACCATGACTTCAAGCAGGGTGAAGCCCGTCTCCCGGCCGTTCATTGAATCTGCACCCGGCCAGCGGCGCTGCGCTGGACGTTTATGCTGCTCTGGCCGTCCGACAAACGAATGTTCAGGGGCGCGCCGATCCACTCGGCGCTCAACACGACCCGCTGCCTAGGTTCCACATGAACCTCCATGGACGGGCTCTGCCACCGCCGCGGGTGCAGTTGTGGATCATCCTTGAAGCGATCCAGCCCTGGCCCTTGATCCTGCCGACGGCTGAAACCGAACCCCTTGGCATCCCAGCGCCAGCTAATCGGCCGGCCGTCGACGCGGGCTTCGGTTTGAGCGAGCTGTAGCAGTTGCGCCAGCCGCTCGGCGTCCTGGCGCAGCAACTTCAGCGGGTCGGGTTTGATGCTCAAACCTACCGCGGCACTGGCGATGCCGATGATCACCAGTACCACCATCAATTCGATCAGGGTGAAACCGCGTTGCTTGCCAAGGTTCATGCGCGCTCCTTTGCGTCGGTCTTCATCCTGCACGGTGAAGATGATAAGGATGTGAAATAAAACGGAGAGAATCGAGGCGTACGCTGGAGACTGGATAAAAAAAGGAGAACCAGACCATGGTGTTCATCGACCGAGTTTCCCCGGCGCAACTCCTCCAGGCACTCGGTCTGTTGGCGGCATTGGCCGGGGTGGCGACCTGGTCTTCGCTGCTACTGACATCGGCTGAATCCCGCACGCCGGATGTTGCCCCGCAACGATTGGCCGAGCGTTCCGATAATCCTGCACGGCAATGGTTCTCCAGCCAGCCGGCGCCGGTGGATATCAAGGTCAGCGGTGTGCTGGCCGGCGCTCGCGGGGCTGTGGCGATCCTCAGTCTCAACGACGGCCCACCTCGTAGTTTCCTGGCTGGAGAGCGGGTGGCTCATGGGGTGCGGCTGGTGTCGATCGAGGCGCAAGCGGTGGTGATCGAGCGGGGCAATCAGCAAACGCGGCTGGCCTTGGCCCGATTGCCGGATTCGGTGGCTTTACCCTCGCTCACCCGTCCTTGAGATCACGACGAGCCCTCTTGTCGAGGGAGCAAGCTCCCAAGAGGGACCGTGTCTAGCCGCTATTTTTCCCGGCTGACCAACGTCTCCAACCGCGCCAACGGCGGTGCTTCGTGGCTGCGATCCGACACGGTCAGTTCAACCCGCAACATGCGGCCATTTTCCGCCGGGCGCAGGTTCTGTTCGCAACGCAGTAGCAACCGTCCCTGATCGCATTCGATGACTTTTGAACCCTGCACAAAACGCCCCTCCAAGTGCAGTTGCGCCAGTTGGCTGCGGGCCGCCAGCAGTGCGATGGACTTGTCTCGCAGCAGCCCATTGCTTTGGGTCATCACCGCAGCCACGCGCACCGCCGCCGACATGGCCACGGCGATGATCGCCAGGGCGACCAGCACTTCGATCAGGGTGAAGCCGGCTTGTGGGGCGTAACGTGGCATCGCGCGAGCTCTATGGGCGAAGGCAGCCCCCGAGCTTAACCGCCATTGTTGACCGATTGACGACGTAAGCTCCTGAGCATTTTCAATATCACTGACATATTTTCTTGCAACACTGCGCCACGAATTGAATCCAGCGAAGGACCGTCGAGATGCAGATCGCCCGTTACAACGCCCGTCTCCAAGGCCCTCGTGGGCAGCAGGGTTTCACCCTGATCGAAATCATGGTTGTGGTGGTCATTCTTGGCATTCTGGCGGCGATGGTGGTGCCCAAGGTCCTCGACCGGCCGGACCAGGCTCGGGCGACGGCGGCAAAACAGGACATTGGCGGTTTGATGCAGGCGTTGAAACTCTATCGCCTGGACCACGGCAGTTACCCGAGCATGAACCAGGGGCTCAAGGTGCTGGTGGAACGGCCCGCTGATGCAAAAAACAGCACATGGCGTTCCTACCTGGAGCGCCTGCCCAACGATCCATGGGGCCGTCCCTACAACTACCTCAACCCGGGCGCCAATGGTGAAGTCGATATCTTTTCCCTGGGGGCCGACGGCCAGCCTGACGGCGATGGTGTAAATGCCGACATCGGCTCCTGGCAGTTATAAGGGCCGTGATGCGAACGGATTCGCCCTTCGCGGCGAAGCAGCGGGGCATGGCGGTCATCAGTGCCTTGCTGATCGCCGCCGTGGTGGCGGTCATCGCCGGGGGCATGCTCACCCGCCAAACCCTGTTTACCCGCAGCCTGGAGGCCGAGCAGTTGCGTATCCAGGGCACGGCGCGGTTGCAGGGCGGCCTGCAATTGAGCCGACAGTTGTTGTGGGATGCGCGGCAGCGCGACCCGCTCACGCGCTTCGGTCAGGCTTGGGCCAACCCTTTCGTGATGGCCGGTTCCAGCCTGGCTGACATCCCCTTCGAAGGGCGACTGGAAGATGAGCAAGGCAAATTCAACCTGCGCAATCTGGTCGCCAATGAACGTGTGGATCAGGAACAGGTGCGCACCTTCGAACGGTTGTGCGAGCAACTGGGTATCGCCGCGACGGTACGTGCGCGCATCGTCGCGCGGGTGATTGCCGCGTACCCACGGCTGTTGAACCCAGAGTTGGCGGACAAGGCCGCGGTGAGCAGTACGTTCGACAGCGGTCGCAGCACCTCGCCGGATGCTTCCGGTACGCCGTTGGCGCCGACACGCCCCATGCTGCGCACGTTGCAGGATTTGCGCAGCATCAAGGGTGTCACCCCGCAGGTGCTGGAAACGCTGGCGCCTTATGTGACGATTCTGCCGGCCAATACCTGGCTCAACGGCAACACCGCCAGCGCCCCGGTGCTGGCTGCTTACGTGCCGGGGTTATCGTTGCAGCGGGCCCAGGCGCTGATCGCTGAGCGAGACGGCGGCCACTGGTTTATCAACCGTGGGGATTTCGTCAATCGCCTGCGCATGCCTGAGCTGGAAATGGCCTCCGTCAAGGTCGGCATCACCAGCGACTGGTTCCGCCTGCGGGGGCAGGCGCGCAGTGGGCAGCGGCGGGTCGTGCTGGATGCTTTGCTGCAACGCAGCCAGGACCGGATGCCTCAGGTGATCTGGTCACGGGTGGGCGTATGACTCGCTTGCGCATAGCGTTGATGCCACTGGGCAGCTTGAGCCTCGACAGCCCGGTGGCATTCGCCTGGCTCGATCGCCAGGGCCAGGTCCGCGACCAGGGGCACAGCAACCTCCGGGACCTCGGCCAGGGTGCAAAGAAGCAGCGGGTCGAATGTTTTCTCCATCCGCGCGACAGCTTGCTCACCAGTCTGGAACTGCCGCAGTTGCCGGCAGCGAAAATCACCGCCGCGGTGAACTGCGCCGCCCAGGCGCTGATGCTCGGTGCCAGCGAGCGCATGCAGGTGGCTCACAGCGCGCGCGGTGCCGACGGGCAGGTGCACATTGCCTGGCTCGACCGAGAGTCACTCGATGCCCTGGGCCGGATGCTGCGCCAGGCCGGCCTGCACCTGCACGGGCTGTACCCGGCGGCCTACGCCCTGCCAGTGTTGTCCGGGCCGGTGGCCTGCGTCGACGACGGCCACCTGCTGGTGCGTTACAGCGTGCAGCACGCGGTGGTGCAGCCGCTGCTGGAAGAGGCGTTGGATGAATGGTTATTGGAGGCAGGGGCCGGGCTGCAGTGGGTGGGCGATTCGCCGCCGCAGGTTTCGATCAAAACCTTGCCCGCCCCCCAGCGCTGGACTGGTGCCGCGCCGGGCTGGGGCTTGCATGCTGGCCTGACGCATGGCCCGGCCGAGCGTGGCGGTTGGGGCAGGGCGGCGACGCTTTGCGCGGTGGCGCTGGCGGTGTGGGTGGTCGGCCTCAATCTCTACGCCACCCGTGAGGCCACCCAGGGCCAACGACTCAAGGCGCAGATGAGCCAGCGGGTAAAGCAGGCGTTTCCCGAACTGCCGGTGATTCTCAACCCCTTGCAACAAGCCCGACAGCAAATCGCCGCGCGCCAAAGCGGCACAGCGGCGGACCCGGCGCAACGCTTCGCCAGCCTGGTGCAACAGGCGGGCAGCGCCATGCCGTTCATGAGCGGCAACGTGCAGGAACTGGTGTTTGAAAACGGTGAGTTACGCCTGACGCTCGTGGCCGAGGCACAAAAAGCATCCGCCGCAGACGACTGGAAAATCCCCCTGACCGAGGCCGGCATCGACGTTGCGGCCAATGACCAGGGCTGGACCTTGCGTGCTGCTTTGCCCGGACAGGGCGCGCAGGACACCTCCGAACACCCCCCGGAAGCCGACGATGAATAAGCAATTCCCGGCACGGCTATGGGCGCAGTGGCAAACCCTGCGCGCGCGTGGCCGGACGTCCTGGCAGGGCCTGGCGGTGCGCGAGCAGCGCGCCGTGTCGCTGGCGGCGCTGGTACTCGGCGGGCTGCTGGTCTGGTTGCTGTTGATCCAGCCACCGCTCCAAACCCTTGCGTATTGGCAGGTCGAAACGCCGAAGTTGCGCGCGCAGACCCAGGCCCTCGAAGTGCTCTTGCGGGACGTCGGCGGCCCGGCGTCAGGCCAGCCTCTGGAAGCGGCTCTGCGCCAGGCCCTGGATGCCGGCGGCTTGAGCGAGCACTACCAGTTGCAGGCCGTGGACGCGGCTTGGCAACTCACTTTCAACGACGCGCCGGCCGATGAGGTGATGGGCTGGCTGTTGAGCAGTCCACGGCAATTTTCCTTGCAAGTGCTTGAAGCCCGTTTGCGGCGCACGGCCCCGGCCAACACCGACAACGCCGACAACATCGAAAACACTGAAAACACCGCCGGCACCCTGTCCGGAACCGTTCGCATGGATCAGGCGCAAGGCGCTAAGGAAGCTTCATGAAGGGGTCCCGATACCCGCGTCATTGGCGCAAGAGCGTGCCGTTTCTGTTGCTGGCATTGAGCGCCTGCAACAGCACACCGCCAACGTCGCAGCCACCGTTGCTGGTGGACAGTGAACTGGGCATTCCGCTGGGCAGTACTCAGCGCAGCGGCGATGCGCTGCTGGACCGTCAGCGGGCCCAGACCTTGCGTGAACAGAAACCGCCGGTGCGGCACTCGGTCGATCTCACCGCCCGTGCCCGCGAGCCCCGCAGCAGTACGCCTGCACGCAGCCCGCTGGGTGACCAACCGGTGACCCTGAACTTTGTCGAGGCCGACATTCAGGCGGTGGTGCGGGCCTTGTCCCGTTCCACCGGCCAACAGTTTCTGGTGGACCCGCGGGTCAAGGGCAACCTGACGCTGGTGTCCGAAGGTCAGGTGCCGGCGCACCAGGCCTATGACATGCTGCTGGCCGCGCTGCGCATGCAGGGCTTTAGCGTGGTGGACGTCGGTGGCGTGGCCCAGGTGGTGCCTGAGGCCGACGCCAAGTTGCTGGGCGGGCCGATCTACAGCGCCGACAGACCGGCCGGCAACGGCATGTTGACCCGCACCTTTCGCCTGCAATACGAAAACGCGGTGAACCTGATCCCGGTGTTACGCCCGATCGTGTCGCCGAACAACCCGATCAATGCCTACCCCGGCAACAACACCATCGTCATCACCGATTACGCCGAGAACCTGTCGCGGGTGGCGCAGCTCATCGAAGGCATCGATACCCCCAGCGCCATCGACACCGACGTGGTGCCGATACACAACGGCATCGCCGTGGACATCGCGCAGATGGTCTCCGAGTTGCTGGAAACCCAGGGCGGAGACCAGACCCAGAAGATCAACGTGATCGGCGACCCTCGCTCCAACGCCATCATCATTCGGGCCGGCAGCCCCGAGCGCACCGAGCTGGCGCGTAACCTGATCTACAAGCTCGACAACGCCCAGAACAACCCGAGCAACCTGCACGTGGTGTACCTGCGCAATGCCCAGGCCGGCAAACTGGCCCAATCCCTGCGCGGCTTGCTCACCGGGGAAAGCGAAGGCGAGGGCAGTGATAACTCGCGTTCGGTGCTCAGCAGCATGGGCGCCAGCACCAACGGCCAGAGCAGCGGCGATGGCGCCAGCACCAGCGGGACCACGGGCGGTAGCGCTTCGACCTCTGGCAATGGTTATGCCCAAGGCAGTAGCGGACAAAGCTCGGCTTCGCCGCAGGACGATCAGAGCACCGCCTTCAGTGCCGGCGGCGTGACCATCCAGGCCGACGCCACCACCAATACCCTGCTGATTTCCGCGCCGGACCCGTTGTACCGCAACCTGCGGGAAGTCATCGACCTGCTCGACCAGCGTCGCGCCCAAGTGGTGATCGAGAGCCTGATCGTCGAGGTCGGCGAGGACGATGCCAGCGAGTTCGGCGTGCAATGGCAGACCGGTAACCTGGGCGGCAGCGGCGTGATCGGCGGCGTCAACCTCGGTGGCACCGGGCTCAACCTCAACGGCAAGACCAGCATCGACGTGTTGCCCCAGGGCTTGAACCTGGGTCTGGTCAACGGCACGGTGGACATTCCCGGCATCGGCAAGATCCTCGACCTCAAGGTCCTGGCCCGGGCGTTGAAGAGCAAGGGCGGCACCAACGTGTTGTCGACGCCGAACCTGCTGACCCTGGACAACGAAGCGGCGAGCATTTTCGTCGGCCAGACCATTCCGTTTGTCAGCGGCAGTTACGTCACCGGCGGCGGAGGCACCAGCAACAACCCGTTCCAGACCGTGACCCGTGAAGAGGTGGGTCTGAAGCTCAACGTCCGCCCGCAGATTTCCGAAGGCGGGACGGTCAAGCTCGACATCTATCAAGAGGTCAGCAGCGTCGACAACCGCGCTTCGAGCGCCAGCGGGATTGTCACCAACAAGCGTGCCATCGACACCAGCATCCTGCTGGACGACGGGCAGATCATGGTCCTTGGCGGGTTGTTGCAGGACGGCTACAGCCAGAGCAACGACGCGGTGCCGTGGCTGTCGACCATCCCCGGTATTGGTGCGCTGTTTCGCAACGAGCGGCGGCAGATCACCAAGACCAACCTGATGGTGTTCCTGCGCCCCTACATCATCCGCGACACGGCGGCGGGGCGCGGCATCACCCTCAACCGCTACGACTTCATGCGCCGCGCCCAGGGCCTGCTGCAACCGGAGCGCAGCTGGGCGATGCCGGACATGCAAGCCCCGCAACTGCCGGCCTCGGCCAAGGCCATTCCGCAGGCCACGCCCGCCGGGCTGCAAACGCCCAGGGCGGTGATCAAGGCGGTTCCGGTTGAAGGAGGCACTCGCTGATGAACACCCAACCTATGGGAGTTCGCGGTATGCACAATACTGAGGCCACCCCAAGACACTGTGGGAGCGAGCTTGCTCGCGATGACGGCAGTTCGCTCAACATCATTGCAACTGACCCACCGCTATCGCGAGCAAGCTCGCTCCCACAGGGGACATGTGTGTTTCTTGGGTCTGAGGTGTCAGCATGAACACCCTCCCATACGCCTGGGCCAAGGCCCAGCGCCTGGTGCTGCGTGAGTCGGATGAAGGCGCGGTGTTGATGGTGTGTCCCTCCACGCCAGGCTGGTCCATCAGTGAAGTGCGCCGCCAGTTCGGCGAGGTGCGGCTGGAGCGGGTGCGTGACGAGGAACTCGACGGGTTGCTCAACACGGCCTACGCCGACACCGGCAGCGCCGCCGCCGTGGTGGGCGCGGCAGAGAATGAGGTGGACCTCGACCGACTGATGCAGGACATTCCCGAGATCACCGACCTGCTGGACACCCAGGACGGCGCGCCGGTGATCCGCATGATCAACGCCTTGCTGACCCAGGCCGCCCGGGATGAGGCCAGCGACATCCACATCGAGCCTTACGAAAGCCATTCGGTGGTGCGCTACCGGGTCGACGGCACCCTGCGTGACGTGGTTTCGCCACGCAAGGCCCTGCATGGCGCGCTGGTGTCGCGGATCAAGATCATGGCCCAGCTCGACATCGCCGAAAAACGCCTGCCCCAGGACGGCCGCATTGCCCTGCGCGTGGCCGGGCGCCCGATTGACATCCGGGTTTCGACGGTGCCCACCGGCCATGGCGAACGGGTGGTGATGCGCCTGCTGGATAAACAGGCCGGGCGCCTGCAACTGGAAACCCTGGGCATGGACCCGGACGTACTGGGCAAACTCGATCACCTGATCCGCCAGCCCCACGGCATCGTGCTGGTCACCGGCCCCACCGGCAGCGGCAAGACCACCAGCCTCTACGCCGCCCTGGCCCGGCTCGACGCCAGCGTACACAACATTCTCACGGTGGAAGATCCGGTGGAATACGACCTGCCGGGCATCAGCCAGATTCAGGTCAACGCCAAGATCGACATGACCTTCGCCCTGGCCCTGCGAGCGATTCTGCGCCAGGACCCGGACATCATCATGATCGGCGAAATCCGTGACCTGGAAACCGCACAAATTGCCGTACAAGCGTCCCTCACCGGTCACCTGGTGTTGGCGACGCTGCACACCAACGACTCTGTGTCGGCCATCAACCGCTTGATTGACATGGGCGTCGAGCCGTTCCTGCTGGCCTCGTCGATGCTCGGCGTACTCGCCCAGCGCCTGGTGCGCAGACTCTGCCCGCAGTGCAAACAAGCTGACCCGGCAACCCCCGGCACCTGGCGCCCGGTGGGCTGTCCGAGCTGTAACCAGACCGGTTACAGCGGTCGCACCGGCATCCATGAATTGTTCTGCATCGACGATGATATCCGCACGCTTATCCACCAGGGGGCAGGGGAGCAGGCGCTGCGTGCGGCCGCCCGCCAGGCCGGCATGTTCAGCATGCGCGAGGACGGTGAACGCTGGGTGCGCAGTGGCGCCACCGCCCCTGAAGAAATCCTGCGCGTGACACGGGACGCCTGATGAATCGCTACCGTTTTGAGGCCGCCGACGCCACCGGCAAGATCGAGGTCGGGCACCTGGAAGCCGACAGCCAGAGTGGCGCCTTCAACCTGCTGCGCAGTCGCGGGCTGACGGCGTTGCAGGTGCAGGTCGAACGCAATACAACGCAAGCCCATGGCGGCGGCCTGTTCAGCGCCAAACTCTCGGACAACGACCTGGCCTGGGCCACCCGGCAACTGGCGAGCCTGCTGGGAGCCAGCCTGCCATTGGAGGCCGCGTTGAGCGCCACGGTGGAACAGGCTGAGCGCAGACACATCGCCCAGACCCTCAGCGCAGTGCGCGCCGATGTGCGCAGCGGCATGCGCCTGGCCGAAGCCCTGGCGGCGCGACCCCGGGACTTTCCGGACATCTACCGGGCACTGATCGCCGCCGGTGAAGAGTCCGGCGACCTCGCCCAGGTGATGGAGCGGCTGGCGGACTACATCGAGGAGCGCAACAACCTGCGGGGCAAGATCCTTACGGCGTTCATCTATCCGGGCGTGGTGGGGCTGGTGTCGATTGCCATCGTGATTTTCCTGCTCAGCTACGTGGTGCCCCAAGTGGTCAGCGCATTCTCCCAGGCCCGCCAGGACCTGCCTGGGTTGACCGTGGCGATGCTGACCGCCAGCGATTTCATCCGCGCCTGGGGCTGGTTGTGTTTTGGCATGCTGGCCGGTGGGTTCTGGGGTTGGCGGCTGTATTTGCGCAACCCGCAGGCGCGGTTGAACTGGCACAGTCGCATCCTGCGCCTGCCGCTGATCGGGCGTTTCGTGCTGGGCCTCAACACCGCGCGTTTTGCCTCGACCCTGGCGATTCTCGGCGGCGCCGGGGTGCCCTTGCTGCGAGCCCTGGAGGCGGCGCGCCAGACCCTGTCCAACGACCGCCTGAGCCTGAGCGTCAGCGATGCCACGGCCAAGGTCCGCGAAGGGGTCAACCTGGCGGCGGCGTTGCGGGTGGAAAAAGTCTTCCCGCCGGTGCTGATCCACCTGATTGCCAGCGGCGAAAAAACCGGCTGCCTGCCGCCAATGCTCGAACGCGCCGCACAAACCCTGTCCCGCGACATCGAACGCCGGGCCATGGGCATGACTGCGCTGTTGGAGCCGCTGATGATCGTGGTCATGGGCGGTGTGGTGCTGGTGATCGTCATGGCGGTGTTGTTGCCGATTATCGAGATCAATCAGTTGGTTCAATAAGCGCACGCAATCCGTGGTGAACATTGATTTTGTGGCGAGGGGATTTATCCCCGTTGGGCTGCGCAGCAGCCCCAATCAGATTGAATGCAACCAGCCTGACACACCGAGGTGTCTGGTTTGGGGCTGCTTCGCAGCCCAGCGGGGATAAATCCCCTCGCCACAACAGCAGGGACCCGTCAGTTATTTTTTGCAGTGCCGCAACACCTCCCGACCCTCGCCAACGCCAAACTCGGGTTCCTCGTTCTGTCATCTTCCATCGTCAGACAACCACCCGCCGCCATCTCCACGCCCACCCTGCGCAACACCGTCACAAAACCTGTCTGAAACCCCAACCCAGAGCCCTCGAACACCCGAGGAAAAACCCCAAAAAACAGCCTCCAGCTCCCGAGGTTTTTTCCTTTATCTGTCACCGGAAACTGCGAGTTTCTAACCCATGGCCTCACCCCATCGCCATCGGCACAGGACCGAGCGCCATGACGGCAAGCACGCGTCACCCAACCTACGTACGAACACGATGAAAGGAGATTCTTCATGTTTAAGCGCAACGTTCTCGCGGTATCCCTGACCCTCGCCGGCCTCTGCGCCGCTCAGGCCGCCATGGCTGATGTCAACGGTGGTGGCGCTACCTTGCCTCAGCCGCTGTACCAGACTTCCGGCGTCCTGACTGCCGGTTTCGCCCCTTACATTGGCGTGGGCAGCGGTGCTGGCAAGGCCGCTTTCCTGAACAACGATTACACCCGTTTCGTGCCTGGTGACACCAGCAAGAACGTGCACTGGGCGGGCAGCGATTCGAAGCTCACCCAGGCTGAGTTGAACGCCTACGTCACCAACCACGGCGCCGCCTGGGGCCCATTGATTCAAGTGCCTTCGGTCGCCACTTCGGTTGCCATTCCTTTCAACAAGACCGGCACCGCCAACGTTGACCTCAGCGTCGCTCAGCTGTGCGGCGTATTCGCCGGCACGCTGACTGACTGGAACCAAATCACCGGTTCCGGCCGTTCCGGCCCGATCACTGTGACTTATCGTGCTGAGAGCAGCGGTACTACCGAACTGTTCACCCGCTTTCTGAACGCCAAGTGCCCTACAGCTGTACCCGCTGTGCCCGGCACTTTCGCCATCACCACCAACTTCGCCTCCAGCTATAGCCTTGGTCTGCCAGCCGGCGCCGTAGCCGCCACTGGTAGCCAAGCTGTGATGGATGCGGTGAATGCTGCCCAAGGTCGCATCACCTACATGAGCCCGGATTACGCCGCCACCACCTTGGCCGGCCTGGACGACGCCACCAAGGTCGCTCGCGTTGCCGGTGTTTCCCCAGCCCCGGCCAACGTGTCGGCCGCAATCGCAGCTGTCACCGTGCCTGCTGCCGCCAACCGCGCTAACCCGAACGCCTGGGTACCGGTATTCGCTGCAACCACCAACCCTAGCGATCCAAGCGTTGTGGCTTACCCAACCACCGGCTACCCGATCCTGGGCTTCACTAACGTGATCTTCAGCCAGTGCTACGCCGATGCCACCCAAACCACGCAAGTGCGTGACTTCTTCACTCGCCATTACAACGCCACTGCTGCCAGCAGCAACGACGCGGCTATCACCGCCAACCGTTTCGTGCCGCTGCCAGGCGCCTGGAAGTCCGCGATCCGCGGCAGCTTCCTGACCGCCTCTAACGCTCTGAGCATCGGCAACACCAACGTCTGCAATAGCGTCGGTCGTCCGTTGTAAGCCTACGCTTGAGCGACCTGCAACACCCGATCAGCAACGGTGCAAGCCGTTGCTGATTTTTGCGTCACACCGGCGCCAACACAGCCACATGAAATTTTCATGACATCCGTTCGGTCCCGAGCGGCTGTAACCGCCTAACCCCTATAACCAACGCTGGCAGCTTGATAGCACTGCGTTGTGCCCCTTAGAGCAAACCGAAAGGATGAGTAGGATGCTGCGCTGCAAACCTCAGACGAAACTGAATGCCCCCCGTCGCGATGGCGAGTTGTCGATGTTGCGGCTCAAGCCGCTGGCCCAGGCCATTGCCCTGCTGATGGTGGCCGGCAATGCCCACGCGGCGACGGCGTTCAGTTCGGCCTGGTTTGCCGCCAAGGGCGCGTCTCAGGCCGGTGGCGCGGGGCGACCTACGACCGCGCAGCCAGGCATGCCGCCACCCCTGGCGCAACAGCAACGGGCCAATGCGCAGTTGCAGCGTTCGCTGACCAACCTCAACAACACCGTGGCCGCCATCGCGGCCCAGCAGGCGGCCCAGGCTGCGGGGCGGCAAGCCGCATTCGGGCAGGTGCAGACCGTGCCCGACGGTTTGGGCGAGGGCGGGCTCAAGGTCGATAACAGCCTGACCCAGGGCTGGCTCAACGCCAAGGGACCGCAGCAGACCCAGGTCGGCGGCAAGACCACGGTGAAGATCGAGCAGACCGCCGACAAGGCGATTCTCAACTGGGAAACCTTCAACGTCGGCCGCAATACCACAGTGGATTTCCAGCAGCAGTCGGACTGGGCCGTGCTCAACCGGGTCAACGACCCTCAAGCGCGACCGAGCCAGATCCAGGGCCAGATCAAGGGCAACGGCACGGTGATGCTGGTCAACCGCAACGGCATCATTTTCAGCGGCAGCAGCCAGGTCAACGTGCGCAACCTGGCGGCGGTGGCGGCCAACGTCAGCGACGAGCAGTTCAGCCAGCGCGGCTTGTACGTCGATGCCACTGGCACCCAGCCGACCTTCACTGACGCCGCCGGCAAGATCGAAGTGCAGCGCGGTGCGCGGATCGAGACCCACCGCGCCGCCACCTCCACCGCCGGGGGCGGCTATGCCTTGCTGCTGGGCTCGGAAGTGGAGAACGCCGGTTCCATCATCACCGCCAAGGGCCAGACCACCCTGGCAGCGGGCGACAGTTTTTATATTCGCCGGGGTCAGGGCACCAGCGGTAACCCGCGTTCCACCACCCGTGGCAACGAGGTCGCGACGTCCCTCAAGCCGGGCAGCAGCGCCGGCACGGTGATCAACAGCGGCCTGATCCAGGCCAGCACCGGCGACATCACCCTCACCGGGCACAATGTGCAGCAGAATGGCGTGGCGGTGGCGAGCAGTTCGGTGGACACCCGCGGCACCGTGCACTTGCTCAACGCCTTCAGCGACAGCACCGGCAGCGTCACCCTGGGGCAGGGCAGTGCCACGGCGGTGCTGCTTGACGCCGGCGGCGGCAGTGCCCTGGACAGCCAATACAATGCCGGGCCCGCCGGCCTGGACGGTACGCCGAACAACCTGATCACCGGTCGGTTCAACAACCTCAGCAGCGTGGTCGACCGCACCGACCAGTCGCGGGTCGAGATCGTCAGTGGCGGCAGCGTCGACTTCCAGAACGGCTCCATCACCCTGGCCACCGGCGGTCAGGTCGCGGTCAGCGCCGCCGGTCGCAGCCTGGTGCGCGATGGTGCGGTGATCGACGTGTCCGGCGCCATCGGCGTCAAGGTGGCGATGGAGTCCAACTCCATCAAGGTCAACGTACAGGGCAACGAACAGCGTGACGCACCGGTCAACCGCGAGGGCGGCAAGTTGACCAACAACGATGTCTGGGTGGACGTGCGTGATTTGATCTACGTGCCGGCGGGCACCAACGGTTATGCCACCGACCGTTGGTACACGGCGGGTGGGCTGCTGGAAGTCGGCGGCTACCTGGGCACACGGGGTCACAGCATGGGTGAATGGGCCGCCCAAGGTGGCACGCTGACGTTCACCGGCAACGACGTGGTGACCCAGCAGGCGGCGCAGTTGAACCTGTCCGGCGGTACCCTGGATGTGCAGAGCGGCTACCTGCGGCAGTCCTGGCTCAGGGGCCCCAATGGGCGCTTGTATGAATTGTCCAAGGCGCCGGGGGACATCCTCTACAGCGGCATCTACAAGGGTTACGAAGACCACAGCCAACGCTGGGGCCAGACCGATTACTACTACAACCCACTGATCGCCCCCCGCGAGCGCTTTGAGGCCGGCTACACCGTTGGCCGCGATGCCGGCAAGCTGGTGGTGTCGACCCGCAACGCGGTGCTGGAAGGCCAGATCGTCGGCGAGGTCTACCAGGGCGAACGCCAGAACCAGGCACCGAACCTCAACCTCGACGGTTACCAGCAATCGCAAAACGCCGTGGCCCGGCGGGCTCAGTTGCTGGTGGGCAGTTACACGCCGATCTACGACAAGGCCAGCGGTGTGATCAACAGTGGCCTGAACCCTACCTTCGATCAGGTCACCGTCGGCGAGGTCAACGACAAGATTGCTGCGGGCCTTGACCTGACCTCGGTGGTCGGCACTGATCGGCAAGGCAAGTTGGTGCTGGACAATGAGCTGCTCAATGGCTTCCAACTCGGCGCGGTCAAGGTGGCAGCGGCGCAAGGCATCAAAGTCGACGGCGCGCTCAACGTGGCCGATGGCGGTGATATCACGCTTTACGCGCCGCAGGTGGAAGTGAACGCCGACCTGACGGCCCGCAGCGGTCGCATTGCCCTGGGTAACGTGCTTAAACAGGTCAGAACCGATAATTTCCAGATGGTAGACGTCGTGCTTTCGCCTGCCACCGGTCAGCGTGCAGCGGTCACGTTGGGCGAAGGCGTGACGTTGAACACCGCTGGGCGGTGGAGCAATTTGCTGCTCGACGGCAACGACCGTGAAGGTCTGCCGTTCATCAATGGCGGTACGGTGTCTGTGCGCAGCAGTGGCGATATCGATGTGCGCCAGGGCAGCCTGATCGACGTCAGCTCCGGTGCTGCGGTCATGGCCGATGGCAAGACCCGCGGTGGCAAGGGCGGTGACTTGACCCTGACCGCCAGTACCGGCGCGTCGTCCGGTAACGGCGCCTTGAACCTGGACGGTGAACTGCGCGGCACCGGGGTGAGCGGTGGCGGGACCTTGAAGCTGGCGGCCAACAAAGTGCTGATCGGCAACAGTGGCTCGCCACTGGAACCGGGAACGTTGCAACTGGACGGCGACTTTTTCGACAAGGGTTTCTCGGCCTATGACATCACCGGCAACGAAGGCCTGACGGTGGCCGATGGGACCCGGGTCGATGTGACGATGCCGGTGTACCGTTTCGGCGAGCAGGCGTTGACTACCGGCAGCAACGCAGAGCCGGCTGATGCCTTGCAGCGCTGGACGCCGGAGCTGTATCAGGAAGATGCGATCAAAGGTGTTCTCACCCAGCGCCACGGCGCGAGCCTGAGCCTCACTGCCGGTACCGCGAACTCCAGCGCGGCAGACATGGCCAGCACGGTATTGAACATCGGGCGTGGAAGCGTGATCAGCGTCGATCCGGGACAAGGCATCGACTTGCGCAGCATCGGTCAACTGACCGTCAACGGCACCCTCAACGCCTGGGGCGGACGAGTCAGTCTCACCGAACTGAGCGTCAGCAACCCAGTTCGCAACCCGGTCAATGCCCAAGGCCATGGACGCTCCATCTGGTTAGGCGAGCAAGCATTGATCGATGTCTCCAGTCGGGCCGTGACTGCCCAAGACATGCGCGGCCAGACCTATGGCCTGGTGCATGACGGCGGCGAGATTGTCATTGGTGGTCAGATTGATGTCGCGAAAGGATCGGCTTCGGCGCCGGAATTGTTCGTGGTGATGCGCGAGGGGGCACGCCTGCAAGCGGATGGCAGCCAGGCAATGCTGGATGTTCCTGGCCAGGGACGCACATCGGTGACGAGCAACGGTGGCAGTATTTCCCTGGCGTCGGCCAATGGTCTGTACCTGGACGGCGAATTCAGCGCCCGTTCCGGTGGCACGGGGGCCGCAGGGGGCAGTTTGTCGGTGGCGCTGGAGACACCGTATTACCTGAAAAGCGCGGTCAATGACCGGGTCTTGCAGGTGCGTGAACTGGTGCTGGGACAAACCGCCCAGGCGAGCCCGCTAAGCGACACCGCCAAGGCCTCGGCGGATTCGTTGATCTATGGTCATGGGCGTTTGGGTGTGGACCAGGTCCAGGCGGGCGGCTTCGACAGCCTGTCTCTGCTGAGTAACGGCATTATTAGTATCCGTGGCGACGTGTCGTTGTCCCTCGGCCAAAGCCTGAGCCTATATGCGCGTAGCTTCGGGTTGAGCACAGCCGCGCCAGCCGACACCCGTGTTCAACTTAATGCAGCTCATTTGCTGCTGGCGGGGCCGGCGGCCAGTCTACCGAATATGGATTCCTATACCCGACCGCTGATCGAAGGCGACGTATCGCCACTTGCGAACAAGGCGGTGCTTTCCGTTAACGCCGACTTGTTGGATGTACAGGGCAATGTGAGATTCAGCAGCAAAGGCACGCTGAGACAGGCCAATGGCACCACGGTCGAGTTGGAGCGCGCCGGGTTCGACCTGGTCCAGTTAAGCAGCCGTGGTGATTTGCGCTTCCTGGCGGGATTCTCCAGCGAAGGATTGCCTACGGGCTTTAGCACGCAATTAATGACTCCTTCGGACATGATCCTGCAAGCGGCGCAACTGTATCCGGCGACCGGGGTCGGGGCTCGGGTATTGGCGGGGTATAGCTTGAGTGGCACCTCTGCCTACGACCCGGCGCGCAGCTTGGTCATCGGGCGGACTACCCAGGTGACGCCTCAGGTACCTTATTCGGCATTCGGTCACTTACAACTGGGCAGTGCGAATATCGAGCAGGGGGGGGTGGTTCGGGCCCCGCTGGGGTTGATTGAGGTCGGCACCAACGACGGCACTAGCATCACTAGCCAAGTGGACTTGCTGCCGAACAGCCTCACTTCAGTCAGTGGCCTCGGTCTGGTTCTGCCTTACGGCGGTACCGTCGATGGTCAGAGTTATGAGTACGCGGGCAAGAAGGTGGTGCTTCTGGGGCAAGGGGCCATCTCCTATGGCAACGGGGATCTGAATATTGGTGTGATTCTGGGCGGAAAGTCTGTTGCGGCCCAGGAAGGCTCGGTACTCGATCTTTCGGGTGGCGGTGATCTGCTGGGTGCCGGTTTCATTTCCGGCCGTGGCGGCTCCACCGACGCGCGCTTCAACCCGCTGGTGCAAATCGGTGCCAACGGCGGCTTTACTTTACCGGGCCTGGCCAGCAACCCGGTCTACGCCATTGTGCCGGGCAACCAGAGTGCATACGCACCAGTGGCGCCCGAGGGCGGCGCAGTGGACCCCAGGATCGGACAACAAATCACCATTGGCGCCGGTGTACCGGGGCTGGCCGCCGGTACCTATACGCTGATGCCGTCCACCTATGCCTTGCTGCCGGGGGCGTTCCGGGTCGAGGTCAACGGTCTGGCGGGTCAGGGTTCCACGGCGGGTGCGTTGCAGATGCGCAACGGCTCCTGGGCCACCGCCGGGGTGCTGTCGGTGGTCAATACCGGGCAGCGCAACAGTCTGTCCAGCCAGGTCATCCTGACTTCGGGCGATGTGCTGCGTCGCTATTCGCAGTACAACGAAACCAGCTACGCCCAGTTCGCTGTAGCCGATGCCGCACGCCTGGGCGTGCCACGAGCCCTGTTGCCGGTGGACGCCAAGACTTTGAAGTTGAAACTCGCGCCAGGAGCGGGAGATCAGGCGTTCTCCTTTAAAGGCATCGGCAAGTTCGCGCCTCAGAAAGGTGGCTACGGCGGTACCGTCACGGTGGTTGGAGGTAATGGGGCGTTGGAGGTCGTTGCCGATGGGCGCGGGGCCACGGCCGGCTTCGAGGGCGTGACCCTCAATGCCGAAAGCCTGAATGCCTTGAATGCATCGCGTCAGGTTATTGGTGGGCAGTTCTTGACGCTCTATGGTCAGAGCGGAAACTACATCACGCCCTCGAGCAGTGGAGGTAGAACCTCGTCCAGAGTGATCTTGCGTGAAGGCGCTACGTTGGCGGCACCGGAGGTTTTCCTGCTGGCCAGCAGCGAGGTGTCGATGGAACAAGGCGCCGCCATCAATACCATTGGTCGTGGCGCGGCTGCCTACGATGCCCATGACGGTTTTATCTATGACCTCAATGTGAGTGGTCAGAACTTGCTGGCCGCCTCCAACGGCTTGCTCAACGTGTTGGCACCCTCATCGGGCAGCAGCGGCTCCATCAACATCGGCGGCTGCAGCCTGACGCCATGCAGCGGCGTCACCCGAATTCATTCCGAGGGCGGCATCGTCGCCGCCACCGGAGGGAGCCTGGAATTGGACGACAAGGTGCGCTACGGCACCCGTCACCTGACCCTGGCCCTGAGCAATATCAACGTCGGCACCGCCCCGGCATTGAGCGACGCAGCGGCGCGTCAGGTCTTGCCGGCCGGTCTGACCCTGAGCCAGACGGTAGTCGATCGCCTGTTGCGCGGGGACACCGAATACGGCGCCCCGGCCCTGGAAACCCTCGAACTGTCGGCCAGTCAGGCGCTGAATTTCTACGGCACCGTCAGCCTGGACACCTATGACCCGACAACAGGCAAGTCGCGCCTGAATAACCTGATGCTCAGCACCCCGGCCATTTATGGCGCCGGCAGCGTCAACGACGTGGCGACCATCCGCACCGCCAACCTGATCTGGAACGGCGCCGTTGGCGCGCCGGGTTCGGTGATTGCCGGTGGGGCCGGCACCGGTGCCGGTCGCCTGGACATCCAGGCTCAGCGCATCGAATTCGGCTATGGCGATTTCGCCCAACCGAGCTCGATCACTACCCTGGACCGTCTTGCACTGGGCTTCGCCAACGTCAACCTTAGCGCCAGCGAACGCCTGACCGCCAACCACAAAGGCAGCCTGGCGGTGTATCAACGCCAGGGGGCCTATGACGCGAAAACGGGCTACGCCTACAGCGGCGGCAACCTGAATATCCTCACCCCGTTGCTGACCGGTGAAGCCGGCTCGGTCAACCGCATCACCGCAGGCGGCGCGGTCAACGTAGCGGGCACAAGCGCCAAGCCGGGCACTGTCTCCGGGCTTGGGGGCGAGTTGTCCATCAAAGGCGCGAGCCTGAACCTTGCCAGCGCGGTGATGCTGCCCAGCGGCAAGCTGACCCTGAGCGCGACGGATGACCTGACCCTGGCCGATGGGGCACTGATCGACGTGGCGGGCCGCACCGTCACCTTCAACGATGTGACACGCTACAGCGCCGGTGGCGAGGTGATCCTGCAAAGCCAGAGCGGCAACATCCGCCAGGCTGCTGGTTCCAGCATCGACCTTTCGGCGCGCAAAAACCAGGCTGGCCGGCTCAGTGCGGTGGCCCTGGACGGCGCGGCCGGTGTGGTCGATTTGCAAGGGCGGATTCTCGGCAGCAGCACCGGCGAATATGACGCCGGCGGCACAGCCATGCCGTACCTGGCCGGTGGCGTGGAGATCCAGGCACAGCGCCTGGGCGGTAGCGGTAACCTCAGCGAGCAGTTCGCGGCCTTGAACCAACGGTTGAATGACGGACAGCTGTTCGGTTCCCGCAGCTTCCAGCTCAAACAGGGCGACCTGGTGATCGGCAACGAACTCAAGGCCTCGTCCATTGACGTGTCCCTGGACAATGGCAGCCTGCTGGTCAACGGCAAGGTGGACGCCAGCGGCGAGCGGGTCGGCAGCATCCGGCTCGCGGCCGGGCGCTCCCTGACCCTGGGCCGCAACGCGGTGCTTGACGCCCACGGTAATCGTCTGCGGGTGGACAGCTACGGCAAGATCATCGATTCGCCGAACCGTGCCATCGTTGACCTGACTTCCCGCAACGGCGTGCTGACCCTGGCCGACGGTGCACGCATCGATCTGCGTCATGGCACCGCAGCGCCTGCCGGGCAGCACGATGGTCGTGCCCGTGGCACGCTGGAACTCAATGCACGGCGTGCCGGCTCGATTCCGACCCAGGGCGACATTGCCATCGATGCACGCGGTAGCCTGGATATCCAGGGCGCCCGGTCCATCGCGGTCAACGGTATGTGGCAGTACAACGACGCAGCCTACGGCAGCGATCCGGCAGCCAGCGGACGCCCTTATCAGGTCATCGACCAAGCGTACCTGGATGGCAAGCACCAGGACAGTATTGCCTTCATCAACGCGGCGCTGGCCAACGGCGATTTGATGCAACGTAAACTCGCCGGTCTGAACAATGCTCGATATGCCGATGCGTTCCACCTGCGGCCCGGTGTGGAGATCGTCAGCGCGACGGCCGACGGTGATCTGGTGGTGCGGGGTGACCTGGACCTGTCCGGTTATCGCTACGCCAGTGTGAATCCGCATACTCGTAAAACCGCCGTGTACGGCTCCGGTGAGTCGGGTGCGCTGACGCTGCGCGCCGGGGGTGACCTGAACATCTATGGCAGCATCACCGACGGATTCGCCCAACCGCCCGCGACCAACGACGACAAGGGCTGGGTGCTGTTGCCGGGCATTGATTTCGCGGCGGGTGATATTGTCGTGCCCGGTACCGGTGTGACCCTGGCGGATGGCACGGCGTTTCCAGCGGGCTCGGTGCTCAACTTCGACGTACCCCTTAAGGGCGCGACCCTGGCGGCGGGAACACGCCTGCCGGTGGCGGCGACGCTTGATCAGCCACTGGTGCTGCCGGCGGGCACGGTGCTGGCTGCGGCGGTGCATGACGCCTCGGGTAATCTGTTGTTCGCCGCTGGCACTTTGTTGGCTTCGACCCAGACCCTGGAGGCGGGCACGGTGCTGGGGGTAGGCAGCCTGCTGGGCAGCGGCGCAACAATACGCAGCCTGATCTGGCCAAAAGGCGTTGCCTTGCCAGGCATTGCGGGCGCGAGCAACGGCTTGACCAATGTGCTGCGTCTCAGCGGGGCCCTGGCGCTGAGTGTGGGTTCGAAAATTCCTTCAGGTACCGACATCAAGTTGCCGGCCGGTGTCGAGTCGGTGCAGTTGCGTCCGGAAGTGGCGGGGAGCAACTGGGCCATTGCGCCGATGCTGGCCGAGGGTTCGCAGTCCTGGTCGTTGCGCCTGGTGGCCGGCGCCGATACGCAGGCGGCGGACAGCCGGGTTGTGCAGCCTGTGTTGGCGGGTGGAGATCTTCATTTGGCTGATAGTCACTACGGCATGTTTGGCAAGGCCGGGGCGGGGGGGCTGGTGTGGACCGAAGAGGGGGCGGAAAATTTCGGAGATCCGAGCCTGGCAGGTAAATTCATTGATTTTGAGAACGTTGCCTATCCAGGGATGTGTGAGGATACCCCGTCGTTTTGCAAGGCCAGTAGCGGCTTTGTCTGGACGGAGGAAGGGGCGGAAAACTTCGGGGTTCCAGACCTCGTGGGTCAACCGATTGATTTCGAAAACCTTGCCTACCCTGGAATGTGTGACGACACCCCGTCGTTTTGCACCGCTGTTGGGCAAACGGAATACAAGGCAGGCAGCCAACGTTGGAGTGTGATCCGCACCGGAGCGGCAGACCTTGAGCTGCTGTCGGCGGGCGATCTGAAAATGGATTCTCTGTACGGCGTCTACACCGCCGGCAGTTCAGCCAGCGAGACTTATGCCAACGACCCGTACAATCAGCCCAAGGCGCTGGGGGCGGCGGGCAAGGTGCTCAATGATGCACTAGGTGAAAACGAGCAGTTCGTGGATGGTGGTAGCAACAGTCTTTATCGTGCCTGGTACCCGGACTTTGGCGGCAACCTGAGCTTGAAGGTTGGCGGCAATCTGACCGGTAATAGCCTGGACGTATCGAGTACGGATAGGGGGCGGCCCAATGGGGGAGACGTTGGTTACGATACGGTCAACGTCGGCAATTGGCTGTGGCGTCAGGGCAATGGCTCAGTCGCAACCGGCACGCAGGCACAACCCACCGCTTGGTGGATCAATTTTGGCAGTTACACCGCCGCGAAGGACGGCAAGGCTGATTTGATGGTCGGGTTTACGGGGTTCGGTACTCTAGGCGGCGGTAACCTGAATGTTCAGGTGGCCGGCGATGCGGGGGTGCTCGATCAAATGGCAGGGAGTGGTCTTGTGCCGATCAGCAACAGCCGCAGCCAAGGACTGGTTCTTGCCGTGGGCAGCACCGGGCGTGTGGGCGCTGATGGCAGTCTGCAATTGACCGGTGGTGGTGATCTTGATCTGCGTGTGGGTGGTGCTTTGAATCCCGAGAGCCTGTTCGTGAACGGGCATCTCAATGGCGCGGTCATCAACCTGCGGGGGCATGCGCAGATCGATAGCGGTGCCATCGGTCGAATCGACCTGCGCTATGGCAACGTTGCTTCGGTACAGTCTCCCGGAGAAACACGCGCTTATGACTCTTTCAGAGCTACGCGAAGCTTGCCAACAGGCGGGCTGACCCTGATGCCGGGCGATGCCACGTTCAATCTGAGCACTTCGGGCGACTTGGTAGTGATGGACGTAGCAGACCCGGGCCGGGCGCCGATGATGAGCGTTTCGCCCTTCAAAAGTGGTGCGACCAACGGATCGGGTGTCAGCTGGTTTACGTTGTGGACCGCCAACACGGCGATCGACTTGTGGTCGTCGGGAGGTAACCTGACGCCTTTCGTTAGCGCGACGGCCACGGATTTAGCCGTGGTCTACCCGTCGATCCTGAGGGCTGTGGCGGCCAATGGCAGTCTTTATTATGGCCAATCCTCGGTATGGGATGGAACCGGCTACAACGGCAACGATCGTCCAGCCCTGCTGCTCGCTCCTGGCATCAACAGTGAGTTGCAATTCATGGCCGGCGATTCCATCTACGGTGGCGATATGTCGGTCAGTCGTTCCGGTGCATCGTCTGCGGCCCTGGCGACACCGTTGCGCCCAGCCTTTGCCGGGCTCGTAAATGGCAGTGTAGTGGTCAGCAATCTCTCCGCTGATGCCAATCGTGTGCCTCCCAGCGCGGATACTTTACCGTTGATTACCTTCGATACCAGCAGCGCCTCCAACGAGTGGGTCGGCAACACGGATCCTGCTCGCTTTTATGCGCTCACAGGCGATTTGCTGGCAGTCGCGAGTGGACGAACGATGAGGTACACCTCCGAGAACGATAGCCGATTCGGACAGATTTCCTACGAAGGTATGGGAGCCGTTTGGATGAGGGCCGGACGAGACATTGTAAGCAGCGGTATACCTCTGGGCGGCTCGCTGGCCAGCAACTTCTACCTGGGGAACTACACCAGCACCGGCAACCTCTTCATCCACAACAACCCCACCGACATCTCCATCGTCTCGGCCGGGCGCGACATCCTCTACAGCAGTTTCAACGTCGCCGGCCCCGGCCTGCTGGAGATCACCGCCGGGCGCAATCTGCTGATGGACGACAAGGTCAGCATCAACAGTATCGGCGCTGTGGTGCCGGGGGATTCGCGCCCCGGCGCAAGCCTGGTGCTGCAAGCCGGCGCGGGACTCAACGGCGCGGATTACCAGCGCTTCGTCAAGGCGTACCTGGACCCGGCCAACCAGGCCCTGACCGGTGTGCCCCTGGCGAACCAGGACGGTAAAGTCGCCAAGACCTACGAGGCGGAACTGGTGGATTGGCTCAAGGAACGCTTTGGCTTCAGCGGCGACACCGAGCAGGCCCGCAGCTACTTCGCGGCGCTACCGGCCGAGCAGCAGCGGGTGTTTGCCCGCGACGTGTACTTCGCCGAGCTCAAGGCCGGTGGTCGTGAGTACAACGAAGTGGGCGGCGTGCGCCAGGGCAGCTACCTGCGCGGGCGGGAGGCTATCGACTTGTTGTTCCCAAGCAAGGATGTGGCGGGTAACGCGATCACCTACAAGGGCGATATCACGATGTTCGGCGGGGCGGGTGTGCACACCGATTTCGGCGGTGGCATCCAGATGCTCACGCCGGGCGGCGGGCAAACGTTCGGCATCGAAGGCAACGCACCACCGTCCACCGCCGGGGTCATTACCCAGGGTGAGGGCGATATCCAGTTGTATGCGCAGAACAGCATTCTACTAGGGCAGAGCCGGATCATGACCACCTTTGGCGGTTCGATTCTCGGCTGGTCGGCCCAGGGCGATATCAACGCCGGTCGCGGTTCGAAGACCACCGTGGTCTACACGCCGCCCAAGCGCTTGTATGACAGCTGGGGCAACGTGACCCTGTCGCCGTCGGTGCCGAGCACCGGCGCCGGTATCGCCACGCTCAACCCGATTGCCGAAGTGGCGCCGGGCGACATCGACCTGATCGCGCCCTTGGGCACCATCGATGCGGGCGAGGCGGGGATCCGGGTGTCGGGCAACGTCAACATCGCGGCATTGACCGTGGTGAACGCGGCCAACATCCAGACCCAGGGCAAATCCTCCGGTGTGCCACTGGCGGCCACGGTTAACACCGGGGCCATCACCTCGGCCAGTTCGGCGGCGTCCTCGGCGACACAAGCGGCGGAAGACGTGGCGCGCCAGCAGCAGAACGCGGCGCGACAAAACCAGGCGTCGGTGTTCACCGTGCAGGTGGTGAGCTTCGGCTCCGAGCAACTGGCCCCGTCCCGCGACGGTGCCAGCCGCGACACGCCACGGGCCTACGACCCGGCCAGCCCGGTGCAAGTGCTGGGAGCCGGCCCCCTGGATGAACAGACCCGGCAGCGCTTGACCGAGGAAGAGCGGGGGCGGTTGAGTTTGTAGCGATCGGCTGACACCGAGTCGCCGGCATCGCGAGCAGGCTCGCTCCCACAGGGTTGCTGGACACCCAGTACCTGTGGCGAGGGAGCTTGCTCCCGCTGGGCTGCGCAGCAGCCCCAAGCCAATCACCGCGGTGTGTCAGATACTCCCCAGCAGCCTTTTTGGGGCCGCTGCGCAGCCCAGCGGGAGCAAGCTCCCTCGCCACGGGAGCAAGCTCCCTCGCCACGGGAGCCGCGCTCAAGTTCCCATCGACGTCCATCCAAATGAAGCTTTCATGACAAAAGTTCGGTAGCACATCGCCATTCCCGTCAAGCCTGTGTGACGTGTTCGAGGGGACCTGCAAGGTCGTTTGGAACCGGGGCAGGCAGCCGGGAGTGAGGCGATGGGAACTATGGAACGTTATTCGAAAGTGGGCATGCAGGAGCTTGACCAGCGGTTGTCGAAGATCGTCGAGGCGGCGCGCAAGCAGCCGGTCTCGGTGTATCGCTACGGCGCACCGTGGGTCTGGATCGTTTCCCAGGATGACTGGCAGGGCGCACTCAAGGAAGTGTCCAGCTACATCCCGCAAGGCCATTCACTGGTGTTGCTGCGTCCGCAAATCGACGACCTGCTGGACGACCACCGCGACGTGCTGCAAGGCCTCACCGCAAGCGCCGAGATGCTGATCGCACCGCAGACCGTCATGCACATCCTTTTACTGCAACTGCTCTATTCGGTGCCCAGCGAGCAGCAACTCTACGAACAACTCAATTACAACCTGCTGTTCCGTTGGTTCGTCGGCCTGGACCTGAACCAGAAGGTCTGGCGCTTCGACGTTTTGAGCAAAGACCTCGCCACGCTGTTGGGCGATGCGCGGGCGGTGAGGCTCATCCAGAAAATAATCGGTGAAGTGTTCTGCGGTGCCTTGCTGCAAATGCCGGAGTTCTCCTTGAATTTCGCGCTGCTGCACACCTGGCTGGCGCGGCACGCCACGACATCGACTGCAAGCAATTGAGCGGTACTTTGAATTCAGGGGGTGGTGTGGAGCATTTCTTCAAATCGCGGCCAGCGCTGTGGGGCTGGTTGGTGTTGACGGTCGGGGGGCCGTCGGCGTTCGCCGCGCAAGCGCAGCAGGAAGTCGAATCGGCCCCGGCTCGCCTGGTGGACGTGAACGAGTATTTCGTGCGTGGCAACACCGTGCTCGATGCCCGGGCCATCGAGGAGGCGGTGTACCCGTTCCTCGGCCCGCAAAAGGCCTTGAGCGATATCGAAGGTGCCCGGGAGGCGCTGCAGAAGGCCTATCAGGCGCGCGGTTATCAATCGGTGTTCGTCGAGTTGCCGGAGCAGAAAGTCGAAGACGGCATCGTCTACCTGCAGGTCAGCGAGACCAAAGTCGGCCGAGTCCGCGTGGTGGGTGCCAAGCATTATTCGCCCGTGGAGATCCGCGAGGACGTGCCCGCGCTCAAGGAAGGCGAGGTGCCCGATTTCGCCCAGGTCCAGACCGAGTTGGCGCAGTTGAACAAGACCCCGGGGCGCCAGGTCATGCCGTTGGTGCGCGAGGGCCAGCGGCCCGGCACCATGGATGTGGACTTGCAGGTCGAGGATCAGAACCCGTGGCAAGCCAGCCTGGGGCTCAATAACGATTACAGCGCCGACACCGAGAAGCTGCGCACAGTCGCCAGCCTGGGCTACAACAACCTTTGGCAATTGGGTCACAGCCTCTCGCTGACCTTCTTCACCGCGCCCCAGGACACCGAAAACGCCAAGGTCTGGTCGGGCTCCTATACCGCACCGCTGGACGAGCACTGGAGTGTGCAGTTCTCCGGTTACCAGTCCGACAGCAACGTGGCGACCATCGGCGGCAGCAACGTCTTGGGCAGGGGCCATTCGTACGGTGTCTCGGCGATCTACACCTTGGCGTCCAGCGCCGCCTGGGCCAATACGTTTTCCATTGGCGTGGATTTCAAAGACTTTGAGGAAGAGCTGAATCTGGGCGGCGCCAGCGACAAAGTACCGCTCAAGTACGCGCCGTTCACCTTCGCCTACAACGGCTTTCGCTACACCGAAAACAGCCAGTTGGGCCTTGGCCTGAGCCTGGTGGCGGGCACCCGCAGCCTGTTGGGCTATGGCAGTTCCGACGAAGACTTCGACTACAAGCGCTACCGCGCCAGCCCCAGTTTTGCCGTGCTCAAGGGTGACGGCAATTACACCTTCACCTTCGCCAACGACTGGCAGACCGCGTCCAAAGCCGCGTTCCAGCTGGCGTCCGGGCCGCTGGTTTCCAACGAACAATTCTCTGCCGGTGGCGCGACATCGGTTCGCGGTTATCTGGCCGCCGAGCGTACCGGGGATGACGGCTACCTGCTGTCCCAGGAGTTGCGTACACCTTCCATTGCCAAGTTCCTCGGCAGTTATGTCCAGGAGTGGCGGTTCTACGCCTTCGCCGAAGGCGCGCAGTTGTACTTGCGCGACGAACTGCCCGATCAGGACGCGGATTACAGCCTGGCCAGTGTCGGCCTCGGCACTCGCGCGAGCCTGGGCAAATGGCTGTCCGGCAGCCTCGATTGGGGCTACCCGCTGCTCGAAGGGCCGAACACCTCGAAACAGGAATCGCGCCTGCATTTCAACCTGCAAGCGACGTTTTGAACCTAGGAGTCATGTCCATGCAACGCTTATTGTTATCCCTGTTTATCTGCCTGGGGCTGGTGCTTCCAGCCACGGCCAATGCTTGGTGGCAGGACGACTGGCACTACCGCAAACAGATTTCCGTGGACACCACGCCCCAAGGCGCGGCGATCAGCCAGGCCCTGGGCCGCACCGCATTGCTGGTACGCCTGCACACCGGCAACTTCACCTTCGACGGTGTCAAGGATGATGGCTCGGACCTGCGTTTTGTCAGTGCCGATGACAAGACCGTGCTCAATCACCAGATCGAAAGCTTCGACCCGTTGATGGGGATGGCCTTGATCTGGGTCGATGTACCGAACGTGGAGGGTGGCCAGCGTCAGGATCTGTGGATGTACTACGGCAACCAGAAGGCACCGGCCACCGGCAGCGGCCAATTGACCTTCGACCCGGATTACACCGCTCTTTACCACTTCGATGGCACCACCGGTGTACCGCCCCGGGATGCCACGGCGTATGGCAACAATGCCCAGGGTGCCGCTGGAACCAGCATCGATGGCGTGATCGGTCGTGCCTTGCAATTCAACGGTCAGCCGCTGCTGTTGCCGGCCAGCCCTTCATTGCAGCACAGCGCCGGCGCGGCGTTCACATTCAGCGCCTGGCTGCGCCAGGATCAGGCCAGCGGTGAGCAGGTGATCCTGGCCCGCCGTGAGGCCGCCGCCAGCCTGTTGGTGGGGGTGAACCAGGGTGTGCCATTCCTGGACATTGACGGTCAGCGTGCCGTCTCGACTCAACCGTTGAACCCCGGCCAATGGCAACACCTGGCGTTGACCGCCTCGGGCGACCGGGTCGTGCTGTACGTCAACGGTCGTGAAACCGCGAGCCTGGCGGTGGCGATGCCGGCGTTCAATTCGCCGATGGCCCTGGGGGCCGATCTTTCTACGGGGCTTGCCTCCGACCCTTCAACTGATCTTCCCACCGGGGCTTTTGTGCCGTTCAGCGGGGCCATGGACGAGGTGCGGCTGTCCAAGGTCGCCCGTGCGGCGCCGCTGCTGTTGGCTGATGCCAATGCCCAGGGCGCTGAATCGAAACTGGTGGCCTATGGTGTCGATGAAGAGCAGTCCGGTTTCGGTTTCGGCAGCCTGGGTTTCCTGCTCAACGCTGTGCCGCTGGACGCCTGGGTGATCATCGCGGTGCTGGTGCTGATGATGTTCCAGTCGTGGGTCATCATGATCCGCAAGAACCGCATGGTCAGCCGCCTCAGTGCCGCCAACGAAGCCTTCCGTGAGCAGTTCGCCACGATCGGCACGCGCCTGGAAATGTTCGCCGACGATCAGGACCTCGCCCAGCGCCTGCAACATTCGTCCCTGTGGCGGTTGTACCTGGTGGCGGTCAAGGAGATCCGCACCCGTCGCGAGCAGGGCGCCGATACCTCGTCGGTGTCGGCCGCCACCATCGAAGCGATCCGCTGCTCCATGGACGGTGTGCGCACCCGGGAAAACCAGCAACTGAGCTCGAAACTCTCGACCTTGTCCAACGCCATCGCCGGCGGGCCGTACATCGGCCTGCTCGGCACGGTGCTGGGGATCATGGTGGTGTTCCTCGGCACGGCCATGGCCGGTGACGTGAACATCAACGCCATTGCCCCGGGCATGGCCGCAGCCTTGCTCGCCACTGCCATGGGCTTGTTCGTCGCGATCCCTGCGCTGTTTGGCTACAACCGGCTGATCACCCGCAACAAGGAAGTCAGCGCCGACATGCGGGTGTTCGTCGACGAGTTCATCACGCGCCTGGCGGAGATGCACGGCGAAGGTCAGTCCGGTGAAGCGGCGCATCGCCGTGACCATCACGTTCAATCGCCCGTACCGGCCTGAGGAGCGCAGTCATGGCTAGCGTAAACGCTTCACACGATGACGACGATGACGCCGCAGTGGACAGCATCAACATCACGCCGTTGGTGGACGTGCTCATGGTGGTGTTGGTGATGTTCATCCTCACCGCTACGGCGCAGGTGTCGGGTATTCAGATCAACCTGCCCAAGGCCAGCGCCTCGGTGTCGTTGTCCGAAGCCAAGACCAAGGCCATTTCGGTGAACGACGGCGGGCAGGTGTTCCTTGATGCCTACCCGGTGACCCTGGGCGAGCTGGAGGAGCGTCTGCGTATCGAAAAAGCCCAGAGCCCGGATTTTCCGGTGATCGTGCGCGGCGACGCCACGGTGCAGTACCAGAAAGTCATCGAAGTGCTGGATCTGTTGCGGCGCCTGGAACTGTCACAGGTCGGTCTCGTGACCGGCAAACCGAGCCAGGGCTGACCATGACCGCCAAACTTCCCATCAACCCGCCCCCGGTGAAGAACGCGCCGCTGCGCCTGTTCAAGTGGGCCGCCGCCCTGGTGCTGGGTGGCGTGGTGGCCTGGCTGCTGTGGCAATGGGCCAACGACATGAGTGGCGTGCGCCGTGAAGCGCCAAAGGTGCCAACCATTATTCCGCTGCCACCGCCGCCCCCGCCGCCGCCGGAAAAACCCAAGGAGCCGGAGCCCCAGGTCGAGGAGAAAGTGCTCGAGCCAGAACCGACCCCGGAACCCGAGGAGATCAAGCCCGAAGAAGAAGCGCCGCCGTCACCGGTGGATGACCTGGAGAACCCCATGCAAATGGACGGTGATGCCCAGGCCGGCAACGACGCGTTCAACATCGGTGCGGGCAAGGGCGGTGGCATGGCCGGGGCTGGAGGTGGACGGCTGGGTAACGGCACCTACAGCCAGTTCCTGGCGTTCACCTTCCAGCGCCTGCTTCGGGAAAACCCCGAGCTGCGCAGCCTGGCCTTCTCACTGCAGGCCGACGTCTGGCTGAGCGCCGTGGGCGAGATCACCCGGGTCGAGCTGGTCAAGTCCAGCGGCAACGGGCAAGTGGATGAACAAGTCATCACCGCCTTGCGCACCGCTCCCCCTCTGAGTGAACGGCCACCGGCCTCCCTGACTTTGCCCGTGCGCCTGTCCTTGCAGGGACGGCGTCCGGGTTAACCGAATATTTGAAAGTTTGCCAACAGGAGTTGTGTGCAGATGATTTCCAATGTGAATCGATTGTCTTGGGCAATCGGCCTGGTTGTATTGAGCCTGGCCGGGCACGCGGCGGCCGCCCCGGCGCCGTCGGAAAACGCCACGATCAATCTGATCCGCCTGCTGGTACAGCAGGGCGTGTTGAAGCAGGACCAGGCCGATGGCTTGATCGCCCAGGCCGAACGGGAAGCCGTGCAGGCCCGCCAGGCGGCCACGGCGGTCGTCGCAACACCGGCCGGCGCACCGGGGGATGTGCGGGTGCAATACGTGCCAAACATCGTGCGCGAGCAGATTCGCGATCAGGTCAAGGCTGAAGTCATGGCCACCGCCAAGCAGGAAAACTGGGCCCAGCCCAACACCTTTCCGGATTGGGTCTCGCGGATCAGTTTTGATGGCGACATTCGTCTGCGCGATGAGTCACGCTACTACTCGGGTACCAACAGCAACGAAATCGTCGACTTCGCCCGGCTCAATGACCGAGGACCGTACGACGTCAACCCCAACAGCAGCTCCAGTCTGCCGCCGTTGCTCAACACTCGCGAAGACCGGGAAAACCTGTTCCGCCTGCGCGCACGCCTGGGCATGAAGGCGGTGATCGCTGCGCAATGGACCGCCGGCATTCGCATCGGCACCGGCTCGGACAACAACCCGGTGTCCACCACCCAGACCCTGGGCGGCGGCTTCGGCAAGAAGGACATCTGGCTCGACCAGGGTTACCTGACCTGGAAACCCTCGGACGACTTGACCCTGACCGGCGGGCGAATCGCCAATCCGTTTTACTCCACCGACCTGTTGTATTCCGGTGACCTGAACTTCGACGGCGTGGCGGCGATTTTCAACCGCAAGCTCAATCAGGACTGGGGCCTGTTCGGCACCGTCGGTGCGTTCCCGGTGGAGTACACCAACGACACCAGCACCAGCAACGGTTCCGACAAAGAGGAGAGCGACAACAAGTGGTTGTACGGGGCGCAGCTGGGGGCCAATTGGGCGATCAACGACAGCAACCGCGTCAAGGGCGCGCTGGCCTATTACCGCTTCGACGATATCGAAGGCCAGCGCTCCTCGCCGTGCGAGCCGTGGGCCGGTGACCCGGGTTGCGACAGCGATGGCTCGCGCGTGGCGTTCATGCAGAAGGGCAACACGGTGTTCCTGCTACGGGACATCACGCCCAATCCTCTCAACCCGTCCACCACGCCACAGCCGCAGTATGTCGGCCTGGCCTCGGAGTTCAACCTGCTGGACCTGAATCTGCAGTGGGACACCGATCTGCCGCAAGACCTGAAACTGCGCAGCCAGGCCAACTACGTGCATAACCTGGGCTACGACGAAGGCGAGATGCGCAAGCGCTCCGAAGGGCAGTTCGCCAATAACCTGGACGAAAACGGTGAGGTGGAAAGCGGCGCCAACGCCTGGATGCTCCAGTTCACCTTGGGCAACTCACTGGAACTCAAGCGCCAGGGCGACTGGAACCTGTTCGCCGGCTACAAGTACATCCAGCCGGATGCCTTGCCGGACGGTTTCAACGATTCGTCGTTTCACCTGGGTGGCACCAATGCCAAAGGTTACTTCCTGGGCGGCAACTACGGTCTGGCGAGCAACGTCTTCGCCACCGGTCGCTGGCTGAGTTCCGAAGCGGTGTACGGCGCGCCGTATGACATCGATGTCTTGCAGCTTGAAATCAACACGCGCTTCTAAGCGCAGGGAGGCCTCATGAAAAGGCGAGCCATGAACCATTGTCCGGTAGCGTTGCTGGTGCTGGGCCTGCTGTTAAGCGGCACGGCCCACGGCGAAGGAATGGAAGAACGCCTGCGGGCGCAATTGCGCAGCACCACCGCGCAGTTGCAAACCTTGCAGAGTGAACAGGCCCAGGCCAGCGCCGCCCGGCAGGCGGCGCAAGACCAGGCCCGGCAAGCCCAGGAGCAGATCAAGCAATTGACCGCGCAGTTGAGCAAGGCCCAGGCCCTGAACGAGCAATTGGCCGGGCACGAGCAGAGCCTGCGCAGCCAGGCCCAGGCCCAGGTGGCGGCCAGCAACGATCAGATCGGCAAGTTCAAGAAAGCCTATGACGAATTGCTGGTCCTGGCCCGTGGCAAGGAAGCCGAACGTGCTCGTCTGGAAGCTCAACTGAGTGAGCGTGACACACAAGTGCAGCAATGTTCGGTCAAGAATCAGCAGATGTACGAAGTCGCCAAGACGCTGCTCCACGCCTACGAAACCATTGACGTCACCGACGTCATGAAAATCCGCCAGCCCTTCGCCGCCAAGACCCGGGTGCGTTTCGAAGAGCTGGCCCAGGGCTTTGGCGATGACCTCTACAAGAACCGTTTCGATGCGCCCCAGGCCTCGATCACCCATTGATAGCGCAAGGAAGAGTCGACCATGACTTCATTGATTGAACACGTCAGCCCAACGTCCCTGACCGAGCTGTTGCAAGCCGCCGGCTACCGGGTCAACGAAACGGAACAGAACGGCATCGTGCAACTGCTTAGCGCCAGCCAGGGCATCGGTTATGCGGTGCGCTTCGGCAACCTGTCGGCCGCGCCTGATCAGTATCTGGACTTCACCTTCAGTTGCGCCTTGCGGGTACAGGGTGAGTTGCCGGCCGGTCTGGCCGAGCTATGGAACGCTTCGCGGCGTTTTGCAAGGTTGTCGGTGCAGGGCGAGTTCCTGGTGATGGAAATGGATGTCGTGGTCGCCGCAGGTGTCAGCGCAGATCACTTGCGCAGCAACCTGGAATTGTGGGATCGCCTGTTGCAGGAATTCATCGTTTATCTGCGCGAGTACAGCCAGAACGCGGCACGGATGCAGCCCCAGGTTGAACCCGCCGAGCCGCCGTTGGAGGAGGCCACCGCATCGTGAAAAAACCGACTTTTGTTATCAGCGCCGCCGCGTTGGGCCTGGTCGCCGTGGCTGTTGTGCTTGGCCTGAGGCCGGGCAGCGATCCGGTAGCGGCGGTGCAGACCGTCACAGTTGCCTCGGCCGATTCGCCGAGTCTGGCCCGCTTGGGCAACCAGCAAGTCAGCCCGCAAGAACTCAAAGTGTTGTTGTCAGCTCTGGCGCCGGAAGTTCGTCAGCAGATGCTCGGCAACCGAGCGGTCCTGGAGGGTTGGATCCGTACGCGGCTGGCGGAAAAAGCCGTGCTGGAACAGGCCGATGCCCAGGGCTGGCGTCAGCGCCCGGAGGTGGAACGCCAGACCCGGGCGGCGGCTGAGCAGATCGTGTTTCGTGATTACTTGCAGTCGGTTAGTCAGGTGCCGGCCGAGTATCCCAGTGAGGAGGAATTGCAGCAGGCTTACGAGGCAGGGAAAGCCAACTGGGCAGTGCCGGCGCTGTACCGGGTCAGCCAGATATTCCTGGCCGCGACCGAGCCGCAAACAATGGAGGCGACGCGCCGCAGAGCCGTCGAGTTGAGCCAGAAAGCCCAGGCGTCGCCCGCAGAGTTCGCCGCCCTGGCGACCCGGTTTTCCCAGGATCGCACCAGTGCCGAGCGCGGTGGCGACAGTGGCCTGCAACCGTTGCAGCAATTGGTGCCGCCAGTGCGTGAGGCGGTGGCGCGTTTGAAGCTCGGCGCCGTATCGGACCCGGTGCAGAGCGCGGCGGGCTTCCATGTGATCAAACTCACTGAACAACAGCCGCCCCGGGAAGCAACCCTGGAGGAAGTACGCGAGCGCCTGACCCAGGCCTTGCGTGCCCAGCGCCAGGAACAGATTGCCAAGGCTTACCTGGACGGCATGCTTGACACCGCGACCCTGAGTATTGATGGCGCGCAGTTGAGCAAGGTGCTGGAGGAGGCGCGCTAGCCAAGCCCGCACCAAGCTTTTGTGGCGAGGGAGCTTGCTCCCGCTGGGCTGCGAAGCGGCCCCAAAAAGCTATATCCAGATTCCCGCTGGAGGACCGCGGCAACCTCATTGGGGCTGCTGCGCAGCCCAGCGGGAGCAAGCTCCCTCGCCACGGGAGGTGTGCTTGGCTGGAATGTGCATCAACGCTTATCCCGTACAACCGACAGGGAGTCACCTATGTCATTCATCGAGCCCGCAGGACGCCAGGCTGTCACCGAGTATCGCTCACCGTCGCGCATCGCTGAGCCCTGGCTGGTCCAGGCATCCGGCATTTCGCCTCAGGTGGCGCAGTGTTTTTTGGTCAGTGCTCGTTGCGGCTGTTTCATGCAGGCGGCTCGCAGCCTGAACGTCAAAGCGACCTGGCTGCGCAAGCAGTTGGCGCAGCTGGAGGCGACGCTGCAACGCTCGTTGTTCAGTTTCCAGGGCAGCGCCTTGACCCTCAGTCGCGAGGGCCGGCAGCTACAGGCGCGATTGATTGCACAGGTCCACGAAAGCTCAGTGCCGCACAATGATCAACCACGGGTCCGCCTGGCCGTGGCCGAGTCGATTCTGCACGACATCCTGGGCCGTGACCTGATCTCTTTGCTGCGGCGCAACGCCAGTGTGCGGTTGCAGATTATCACCCTGGACAGTGAGCTGGCGCTGCAAGCCATCAGTGCCGACCTGGTGCTGTGGTTGAGTGATTCGCACGCCTTGGGACCGGGGCCGAGTTTCCCCACACAATCACCCGAACGACTGGCACGGCTGGACTATGTGCCACACATCGCCAAGCGCTACTCACGCCCGGCTACCCGCCCCGAGTGCCTGGACGACCTGAGCGACTACATGCTTGTGCAATGGCAGCCAGACGGTCAGGTGGACAGCTTCGCGCCGTGGAACGCTCTGATGGAGCAACGCCGCGCGGGCGTGGTGCAGGTGCAATCCTACGCGTTGATGCTGGAAATGATTCGTTGCAGCGCCTGCATCGGTCTGTTGCCTCAGTACATGAGTGGCTTGGACCGTGGCCTGATCGCGTTGCCGAAGGTATTCGAGCACCCGATGCAGCGTCAGTTATGGATGGCCGTGGGCAGTCACGCCCTGGACATGCCGCAAGTGCAGATGCTTGTCGAATTGATTCGGCACACGCTGGATGAGCGCAAAGAGTGGTTTCAAGTCATCCAGAACGATGCCCTATAACCACCGGGGTGTTGTAAAGAACGAGGCCATTTCCGAGCGGGCCAGGGCCGAGCCGAAGTAGGGGCCTTGTACGTGGTCGCAGGCCACGCTGCGCAATTGGCTGAATTGCCGGGCGTTTTCGATGCCTTCGGCGGTGACCATGAGACCCACGCTGCGGCTGAGTCGGATCATCGCCAGCACGCCTTCGCGATCGTGTTCCAGGCCCAGCTGTGACAGGATGTTGCGATCAAAGCGTATGCCATCGAACGGTTGGTTCAGTACCTCGCGAAGGGAGGCGATGCTGGTGCCGAACTTGTCGATATTGATGCGCACGCCCAGGTCCTTGAGCGCATGAAGGGTACTGGCGACCGCTTTGTGGTCGATCAGCAGAACCCCTTCGGCCACTTCCAGGGTCAGGCGCTGGGGGACCAGGCCACTTGTCTCAAGGGCCGTTCGCACCTGATTGAGCAAGAAGCTGCTGCTGAACCACTTGGGCGAAACCGCGACGGAAACGTTGACAGCGGTGGGCCAGGTCACTGCTTCTTCGCAGACGTTGATCAACATCCAGGTTCCCAGCTCTTCCAGTTGGCCAGACGCTTCGGCGATCGGGATGAAGTCCGCTCCACCCAGTTCACCTTTCTCGGGATGGTGCCAGAAAGTCTGGGCCTCGAAGCCGTGCAGTTGTTCGGCGCACACATCGAAGCGAGGCAAGTAACGCAGCTCCAGTTGTTCGCGTTGCATGGCGTCGCGCAGTTGCTGCTCATAGCGCCGACGGTCGCGAGCCATGTTGCCCATGGCCTCCTCATAGACCCGCCAGGTGTTGCGGCCCGCCGCCTTGGCCGCATACAAAGCGATGTCCGCGTGACGCAACAATTCAGTGGCGCGCTCGTCACCGGGTTGCGACCAGGCCACACCGATGCTCACGCCCAGGTACAAGGTGTTGCCGTCCAGGTGCATAGGGCGCTGCATGCAATCGATCAGGCGCTCACAGAGTTGTTCCAGGTCCCGGGGACTGCCGGGATCGGGCATGACGATGACAAACTCATCACCGCCCAGACGGGCCACCAGGTCGGAACTGCGCACGTTCTGCTGAAGGATATGGGCCACTTCCCGCAACACTTTGTCGCCTACGGCATGCCCCAGGGAATCGTTGACCGGCTTGAACCGGTCCATGTCCAGGTTCAGCACCGCCAGCGGTGCCCCGTCGGCCGGGTCCAGGTGTTCGCTGAGGCAATCGAACAAGCGGTTTCGATTGGCCAGCCCGGTCAGCGGGTCGTGCAGCGAGAGGTGCTTGATCTGGGCCAGCGCCCGCAGCTCCTCGGTAATGTCGGTGGCGGTGCCCCGAAAGCCCAAGGTGCCGGCTTCGATGGCGCGGACCGAAAGTTTGCACGTGCGGATACGCTGATTGCGCGCGGTGTACTCGCATAACAACGGGGCCGACGAATCGCTGTTGGCCCCGCCGAGCAGCCATTGGGCAATCGAAATCGAGCCACCGTGGGGATGGAGCAACCGATGCAGGGGCTTGCCCAGCCATTGTGTGGGGTTGAAGCCGGTCACTTGTTCAAAACGTTCCGACAGGTAGGTCAGCGTCCCGGTCGAATCCACTTCCCATAACCAGTCGGAGGACACTTCGGCAATATCCCGAAAACGTTCTTCGCTACGTTCCAGTGCCTTGCGGTGGGCCAACAGGCTGGCGTATTGACGTTCCTGGGCGCGAAGCATGACCAGGGCATGGCGCAGCACTGCCAGCGCGAGGATGGCCAACACCAGCAGCGCCAGGACCAGCAAGGGCAGCAGGGCCTTGCGCAGGTCGTTGCCGGGGGTCTCCGGACGCCACGCCAAAGCCTCGCCGGTCTGGCCGTCAAGGGATATCCGGGCCGTGTCCATCTGCTCCGGCGCATGGGTGATGTGGGCATCCGGCAGGGCAAAGTCTCGCGCCAGGTTTTGCAAAGAGGCGGCATCAAGGACTTTCACGAACAGCAGCAAACTGGGCGGCCCCGGGATTTCGGGCACGCTGTCGTCGGTGCCGACAGTGAGGGCCGAGGCGGCGACGAACGCAGGTGCGCCGTCGTGATGCAGCAGCTCGACGATGACTTCATCGCGGTTCTGCGGGTCGCTGGCTTTCTTCGCCAGCCCTTGCAGGTCACCTGCCAGCCACGTGTCGGCGTCGACCTCACTCATATCGCCATTGATCACCGAATAGACGGTTTTGCCGGTCGGGGAAATGACAAACACCGCCTGGTAGCCGTAGAGCCCGAAAACGCTGCTGCCGACGTTTTCCTGGTCATAGGCCCAGTCTTTGTCCATTTCGACATGCAGATGCCGGTAGGCGTCGCTCCACTTGGAATAGTCACTCAGGTCCCGCCCGATGCCGGCGCGGATACCGTCGATGGCGCGCTGGGCGAAAAACAGGCTCTGTTCACGGGCGCGCCTATCCTGGGCCCCGGTAATGCTGAGCAACAGTGCGATAGCCAGTGCTGACATGACGAACAGCAAAAGCATGATGGCCGGGAAGGTGCGACGGGTGAAGCTCTGGCTGGGCAGGCCTGGGGGCGAAACAGTGGAGTCGTTGCCAGCATCTTCAGTCATAAACAAGCCATCAGCTAAACGCGAAATATCCCGCACGTCCCTGTATCGGCTGTCGGCTCAATTAACTTAACCGTTCCGACAGTTGACACGGCGCAGAGGCGCTTGGCTATTGGCCTTCAGGCAAAACGGTCGTCGCAGAGGCCTGGCTCATTCCTTGTCCTGGCGATTCCCCGGCAGCTGTTTGGCGATCTGCACAACGATGCCGCGCTCGTTCGGATCGACCGGCCACGCGCGCATGGGCGTGTATCCCAGTGTGTAGCAGGGCGGCCTGGATACATTTGCTTGTTTTCACCTCGGCTGGCGACACAGCCCGGATACACATCGACGGTTAACTACGCCTGCCAGCCGACACCGATCCCCGGTGCTGGTGACTGGCGTATTTGATCTTTCGAGGAACACCCCCATGCTCAACTTCTCCAGCAGTTCGTCTCTTGCACTCGGTCTGGCCCTGGTCGGCGGCCTTGGCCTTTCCACCGCAGCCTCGGCCCTGACCATGAACGATCTGGCCCAGGGCTACACCCTGGCGGCGGCCGATACGGTGAAGAAACCCGCTGAGGGCAAGTGCGGCGAAGATAAATTCGCCAAGACCGATACCAACCACGACGGCAAGGTTTCACGCGAGGAGTTCATTGCGGCGGCGCCGGAGCGCGCGGCTGAATACGACAAGATCGACGCCAACCATGATGGCGGCATCTCGTTGCCTGAGGCCGAGAAATACCTGGCGGGCCAGGCCAAGAGCGCCGAAGGCAAATGCGGCGAGGGCAAGTGCGGGGCGGCTATCGAGTCCTGACTTTCACCGGTGGGAAGCCTGACGGGGCAGGCGCCAGTGATGCCCTGTCGAGCGAACAACTGTGGCCAGGGAGCCGCTCCCTGGCCACAGGGTTTGGTTTTTACAGACTGATTGGCAATCGCCCTTCATGGCTTCCCATCTCTTACCCCAAGGAGATGTGCCATGCCTCAACATTCAGGCCTGAAAGGCCCCGCCGTAAAGGTCACCCCCTCAATTACCAAACCCTCAGTAGGCCTGGGTCTGCGCCGCGCCTTGCTCGATGAACTGCGCGAGGCCCCCGCTGGGGATTTCGACTTTCTCGAAGTGGCCCCGGAGAACTGGATCGGCATTGGCGGCGCTCACGGCGCCGCTTTGCATGGGCTGGCCGAACGCTATCCGTTGTCGTGTCATGGCCTGTCGCTGTCTTTGGGCGGACCGGCGCCGCTGGACCTGGCGTTTCTGGCGCAGGTGCGCGACTTCCTGGAGCGCTTCAATGTACCGATGTACAGCGAGCATCTGAGTTACTGCGGCGATGAAGGGCACTTGTATGACTTGCTGCCGTTGCCCTTTACCGAGGAAGCGGTGCATCACGTAGCGGCACGGATTCGGCAGGCCCAGGACGTACTGGGGCGGCGCCTGGCCGTGGAGAACGTTTCCTATTACGCCGCCCCGCAGCAAGACATGACGGAGCTGGAATTCACCCGCGCGGTATTGCACGAAGCCGATTGCGACCTGCTGCTGGACGTCAACAATGTTTATGTCAACTCGGTCAATCACGGCTTCGATCCCCAGGCATTCCTGGCCGGTCTTGAGCCTGAGCGGGTAGTGGGCATGCACGTGGCCGGGCACTACGACGAGTCCGACACCTTGAAAATCGACAGCCATGGCGCGCCGGTCAAACCGCTGGTCTGGGCTTTGCTGGCTCAGGCCTACGCGCGTTTCGGCGTCCAGCCGACCTTGCTCGAGCGGGACTTCAATTTCCCGCCCTACGCCGCGCTGGCCGCCGAACTGCAGACTATTCGCCGATTGCAGCATCAGGCCGAGCCGGGGCAGGCGGTGGCCCATGGCTGAAATCATGCAGACACTGCAGCAACAGCAACAGGCGTTGACCCGCTACCTGCGCGATCCTGATCACTGTCCGATTCCGCCGGGCATGGACGTGGCTCGGGCGCAGGTGTATCGCGAGCTGATTTTCGAGAACATGCGCGCGTTGCTCAGCGGCACATTCCCGGTACTGGTGAGTGTGCTGGGTCAGGAGGCGTGGCGGGCCTGCGTACGCCGTTTCTTGCGTGAGCATCGTTGCCTCGCCCCCCGGTTCGCAGACATTTCCGGGGAGTTCGTGGGGTATCTCGCGGCCCGGCAGTCGCCTGACGAGCCGGCGTTCATGGCCGAGCTGGCTCACTACGAGTGGGTCGAAATGGCGCTGCTGCAAGCGCAAGCCGAGTCGCTGCCGGCCAGTGACGAGGCAGCATTGCTCGATCGGCCTTTGCGTGTATCACCTTTGGCCTGGCCGCTGGCGTACCTTTGGCCGGTGCATCACTTGGCGCCGGGCCACCAGCCCACGACGCCACCGCCGCAACCGACGCTGCTGCTGGTGCGGCGAACGCCTGGGTTTGCGGTGCGCTTTTCCGAGCTCAGTCCGTTGGCCTGGCGGCTGTTGCAGCGTATCGAGCAGTTTCCCGGGTTGGCTGGGCGCGATCAGTTGTTGGCGCTGGCGCGGGAGGCGGGGGTGGATTCAAACGAATTCATGGATAACGCGGTGATGTTGTTGCGCCAGATGCACAGGGAAGGGGTGGTCGGCGTGCAGGCGCAATCCGGCGGTTAAGCGCAGAACCTCCTTGTGGGAGCGAGCCTGCTCGCGATAGCGGTATTCCAGCCAACTTCGATGTGACTGGTCCACCGCCATCGCGAGCAAGCTCGCTCCCACAGGGATATGTATCAGGCAATGTTATCGGCGGTATCCCCGAGTGAGCAGCGCATCGACACTCAACTTCCCGGCCCCCTGCAACAGCAGCGGCAACAACGCCACCAGATAGATCAACGGCAGTTTGAAGTTGCCGTGGCCTTTGTTGGTGATGGCGTACCCCTGGGCCAGTTCACTCAAGGTTGACCAATCCGCCGGCCAGTGCACGGCGGCGGTGGCGACGACCGTGACGACCATCAACACCAGCGCCGAAAGGCGAGTGCCCAGGCCCATCAGCAGGGCGAGGGCGCAGAGCAGTTCGGCCCACATCGACAGTTCCCAGTTCCAACTGGCCGGCAAGTGGTTGAAGGGGAAGGGGAACGCGGCCTGGATTTGGGCAAACCAGTTGTCGCCCTGCCATTTCTCCCAACCGGATTCGAAAAACTCCCAGGCCAGGAACAGGCGCAGGCCCAATGGCCCGAGCCACGTTCCGGTCTGATCGAGTGTTGTGCGCAGGCCTTTCAAAACATCTGCAGACATGATCGATCTCCCAGGGGCTCAATTCGAGTGGTCAGTGGCAACCAGAGGGGCGGCTGCGCGGCCCGACGGGGATGAACTCCTTCGGCGCGCGTTGGCCTGGGCGAGCTTGCCCACCAGACGAATCGCGATGGCGGCGCAGGTCAGGCCGAAGGGCAGCACGTACCAGGCACTCATGGGAATGCGCTTGAAGTTGGAGTAGGCAAAGATCGCCACCAGCACCCACATGCCGCTGACGTGCAGGCGTTTCCAGGTTTTGCCGCCAATCAGGCGCGCGGTGCTTTTGAAGGAGGTCAGGGCCAGCAGCAGGATGAACACGTATCCGACGGAGCCGGGGATATTGCCAACGGTGGTGCGACCCGGCCAGAACTCGGGGTTGAGCTGCCCATAGCTGTAGATCAGCACGGCGTGCACCAGATGGGAAAATGCGAAGGCCAAACCGATGAAACGTCGCTCGCGGACCAGGGACCGGCTCAGGGGCGACGGCACCAGCACGGCGAACGCCGAGGCGGTAAAGGCCAGCAGAAACAAGGCGAAGGATGAGCGGGCTGTGGCGCGAATGGCGCTGCGCACGCCCTCGGTCAGGTCCGGGTTGAGCGCCAGGGTCAGTGCGGTCATCAACAGCACCAGGGCGGCAAGCAGGCTGAACAGCGACCAGCCCTGGAAACGAAACGTGGAAGCAGGCATGAGAAGGCTCCTTGGGTGTGGGGCCCGATCTTGAATAGCGACCGGGAACACGAGGGAGTTTTTCAAACGGGTGTAAGTGGGGTGTGTCTGGAATTCGGGCGTTTGCAAGCCTGTGTAACCGTGCCTGTGGCGGACACATTGGCATACAAAGCCCGAGTACATTAAAGCCTGGGGCTGAACCTTTGTGGGAGCGAGCCTGCTCGCGATAGCAGTGGTGCAGCTTGCACAGATGTCGGCTATACCGACGCCATCGCGAGCAGGCTCGCTCCCACAGGTGGATCGGGGTTAAATTTCCCGGCTGAGCCGCAACTCTGCACACAACCCGCCGCCGTCACGATTGCTCAAGGTCAGCGAACCGCCCATGGCGATCGCCAGTTGCTGGGCGATGGCCAGCCCTAACCCGGTGCCACCGGTTTCCCGGTTGCGCGAGCTTTCCACCCGGTAGAACGGTTTGAGCACCTCGGCCAGCTCCTGCTCATTGATGCCGGGGCCACGGTCCAGCACTTGAATCGCCAGTTGTCCGCTGTCAGTGCGCTGCACCTGGATCTGCGCCGCGCCGCCGAACTTCAAGGCGTTGTCCACCAGGTTGACCAGCACCCGGCGCAGGGCATGGGGCCGGGTGTCGATGACCGCGGCGTTTTTCCCGGATAGCTGCACGTCCTGGCCGATGTCCTGATAGTCGAACACCAGGCTGTCGAGAAACGCATCCAGGTTGATGCGACAGCTGGCTTCGGTGGCGCCATGGATGCTGCGGGCATAGGCCACACCTTCGCGCACCAAGTGCTCCATTTCGCTCAGGTCGCTACACAGCTTGTCCTTTTCGATGCCGTCGTCCATGAACTCGGCGCGCAGCTTCATGCGCGTGATGGGGGTTTGCAAGTCATGGGAAATCGCCGCCAGCAACTGCATGCGCTCCTTGAGGTAGGCGGCGATACGGTCCTGCATGGCATTGAACGCCTTGGCGGCATGCACCACTTCGGTCGGGCCTTTTTCGTCGAGGCGGACGCTGTGGGCATTCGGGTCCAGGGTTTCCACCGCCTGGGCCAGTCGGGTCAGCGGACTGACGGCGATGCGCACGGCCAGCCAGGTGCAGCCGATCAACAGCGCCAGTTGCCCCAGCAACACCACCGGGAGCCAGGGGGAGAGGGGCATCATCGCCGGGCGCACGTCGATGGTCAGCGGGCTGCCGTCGGCCAGGCGCAGGTGCGCCTGGTAGTGCTGCTTGGGTCCGGGAATGTCGGTGAACGTCAGGGCGTAGGCCTGACCGATCGCCTCCTGGATTGAAGTCACCGACACCGGGGCGTTGTCAGGAAGCATTCGCTGGCCTGGCTGACCTTCATCGAGCAGGTAGCCATAGTTGCGTCGGGCGAGTTTCGGCAGCCAGGCCTGGCGCTCGGCAGCCGGCAGGCGGTCGAGAATGGCGACCGAGGTCGAGACGTCGGTTTCCAGGTTGCCGAGCATGGTGGTCTTGGCACTCTGGTAGCGCTCGTAGTACTGGGCGCCGAACGACAGGCCCTGGGCCAGGATCAGGCCGATCAGGAAGATCAGCGACAGGCGCGAGGCGAGGGTGCGCGGCCAGCGCAGCGGCAGGGTCATACCGACGCCTCAAGGATCTCCACCGGCAACGAGAACACATAGCCTTCGCTGCGCACGGTCTTGATGTAGGCCGGCTCCCGGGCATCATCCAGCAACCGTTGACGCAGGCGGCTGACCAGCAGATCGATGGAACGATCGAACAGATCGGCGTCCCGGCCCTGGGTCAGGTTCAGCAACTGATCGCGATTGAGCACCCGCTGCGGGTGGTCGAGGAACACCCGCAACAGGCGATATTCGGCGCCGCTCAAGGCGACCATGGTGCCGTCAGTGTCCAGCAGGTGCCGTGCAGTGGTGTCCAGGCGCCAGCGGCCGAACGCCAGCAGGCGACCGCTTTCGGTGACCACCAGGTTGGGCGGCAGCATGCGGGTACGCCGTAGCACCGCGTTGATCCGCGCCAGTAACTCCCGGGCGGCGAAGGGTTTGACCAGGTAATCGTCGGCGCCCATTTCCAGGCCGATGATGCGGTCGGTTTCATCGTTGCGGGCGGTGAGCATCAGCACCGGTGTGGCCTTGTGTTTGCCTGCGCGCAGTTCCCGGCACAGCACCAGGCCATCATCGCCCGGCATCATGATGTCCAGCACGATCAGGTCCACCGGGGTCGTTTCCAGAAAGGCACGCATCTGCCGGCCATCGGCAACCACGGTGGTACGCAGGCCGTTCTTTTTCAGGTAGTTGCCCACCAGTTCTCTGATTTCGCGATCGTCATCCACGATCAACACATGATCGACGTGATCCATGGTGTTCTGCCCCTTGGCGTTTCGTTGTGATCAGTCTACAGGCGCCGGCCAGCCCGGCTCGCGGCGGTTTGTATTGCAGTGTATCTGGCGCGCGGCGGATACACAGGGATTCAAAAAGCCGCGTTGCCCGATACAGACGCGATACCTCACGGGCATTCAATGGCATCCATCGAGGCGGCACAACACGCCCCGGCCGAAAAACACACCCATTGAATGCATCGAGGATACCGCCATGAACACCAAAGCCGTCTACGCCGCCTGCCTTTTCGCCGCGCTGAACATCTGCACCTTGTCGGCTCGGGCCGAGAGTCACGTCCAGGCTCAGACCTACGCCTATGGCACCCACCTGGATATCCAGAAGGTCCTGTCCCTCAGCGAAGATCCGACCCCGGCCTGCGGCGTGGTGAATGCCCGCATGACCTACCTCGACTCAGCGGGCCACAAGCAGGCGCTGGACTATCGCAAGCTGGCTGACAACTGCAGCAACCAGAACTGACTCGCCGTGGCAGCCAACCTGTGGCAGTAAATCTGTGGGAGCAAAGCTTGCTCGCGATGCAGGCGCCTCGATTCCTGGCAATACCGCGTCATCGTTTATCGCGAGCAAGCTTTGCTCCCACAGAGGCGCCGCCCGATTTGGTGTGTTCAGTCTATCTACCTACCGTTGAGGTGTTGCCATGCTTTTGATCGCTTTTCTGGGCGGGATCCTGACGATCCTCAGTCCCTGCATCCTTCCGGTGGTGCCGTTTCTGTTTGCCCGGGCCAATCGCTCGCGGGGCTCGGTACTGCTGACGCTGGCCGGCATGGTGCTGACGTTTGCCCTGGTTTCGAGTCTGGCGGTGGTCAGCAGCGAGTGGGTGGTGCGAGCCAGCAGCGTTGGCCGGCAAATCGCTCTGTGGGTGATGGTGCTGTTCGCCTTGTCGCTGATGTTCAGCCGGGTTGGTATATGGCTGGCGCGGCCGCTGGTGAGCCTGGGCAACCGTATCGATAACGGCGCCGGACGGATGGCCGGGCCTGTGGGCTCGGTGCTGATCGGGGTCGCCACCGGGCTGCTCTGGGCGCCGTGCGCGGGGCCGATACTCGGGGTGATTCTGACCGGGGCCATGCTGCAAGGCGCGAGCGCTGAAACCAGTCTGCTGCTGCTCGCTTACGGGCTGGGCAGTGCCTTGTCGCTGGGTGTGCTGATCCTGGCCGGGCGCGGATTGGCCGACCGCCTCAAGCTGTCATTGCCGATCACCACCTGGCTGCGCCGGGGTACCGGTGTCGTGGTATTGCTGGCAGCCGTGGCGATTGGCACGGGTGCCGATGATCGCCTGTTGGCCAGTACCTCCTCCCAAGGGGCTGCGACCCTGGAGCAGGGGGTACTGAAGAATGTGCCCAAGGCCATCGATTACCTGGTCGAAAAGGCGAGCGCGGCCCCCCTGGAATCGCTTCAGCCTCAGGGCGAGATGCCATCCCTGGAGGGCGCCGTGCAATGGTTGAACTCGCCACCCTTGAGCAGCGAGTCACTGCGGGGCAAGGTGGTGCTGGTGGATTTCTGGACTTATGACTGCATCAACTGCCAGCGCACGCTGCCCTATGTGAACGATTGGGCGCGCAAGTACGAGAAGGAGGGGCTGGTGGTGATCGGCGTGCACACACCTGAGTACGGCTACGAGAAAATCATCGACAACGTGCGCGAGCAGGTTCGCAAGCTGGGGATCAACTACCCGGTGGCCATCGATAACCAATATGCAATCTGGCGCGCTTTCAACAATCAGTACTGGCCAGCCCACTACTTCATCGATGCCAAGGGTCAGGTGCGCTACAGCCACTTTGGCGAAGGGCGGTATGCCGAGCAGGAACGGGTGATTGAGCAATTGTTGGAGGAAGCCAAGGCCAGCCAGTAACCCGTGGCAAGGGAGCTTGCTTGTGGCGAAGGGATCTGTGGGAGCAAGGCTTGCCCGCGATAGCTGCACCGCGGTCGAACAATTGAACCGCGTTATCGTTCATCGCGGGCAAGCCTTGCTCCCACAGATGAATCCCTCCCTACTAGGAATTGCGTAGCCGTGCTGGCCCCTTGCTCTTTCCAAGGTTGTCAAACTTCTTTTATTTCAGAAAGTTGGGCGACAAACCTATGCGGATTTCTATGTGGGTCGTGGTGACGTGTCTCTTGGTCGCCGTTTCGCTTGAGGCTCAGGCAAAGGCCCTGACGAAAAACCAGCAGTCGGTGTGCCGTTGGGGTTCGGACATTGCCGCCGGCGCCCAGGCGTCGAAGCTTTCCGGGATCACCTTGTACGGCGCGCGTAAAAGGTTGCAGGTGCGCAAGTTTCCCCGGCCGTGGATGCGCATGACCGCTCTGGGCATCACCGAACAGACCTATAACAGCGCTTCACGTCTCAAGCCCGCGGCCATCAAGCAGACCTACTACGAACAGTGCGTGCGGCATGCGCTGGCGCGAAGATAAGCGTTGGTTCACGCCGGGCTTCTGCCGGGCATTTCGATGCCATGCAGGTGAACCCTTCGATACAGGGTCGCTCGGGAAATGCCCAGCGCCCGTGCAGCGGCGGTGGGCTTCCAGCGATGCCGCACCAGCGCATCGAGCAGCATCTGACGCTCCGGGCTGGCGCTGGGTTGTGGTGCGTCCATAGGCGCTTGTGTGCAGTGCAATGACTCGGGCAGGTGACTGAGCTGGATCACACTCGCCTCGCTCACCGCGCAGGCGTAGCGCAGCACATGGCGCAACTGGCGGATATTGCCCGGCCAGTGATAACCGAGCAGGCATTCCAGGGCTGCGCCGCTCAATTGCGCCATCCCCCCGCACTGCGCCGATTCCTCCTCAAGGATGCGGTTGATCAACGCCAGCCGATCACTGCGCTCACGCAGCGGCGGCAGTTGGAAGCGGGCGCCGCCCAGGCGAAAGTACAGATCCTCGCGAAACCCGCCAGCGGCGACCAATGTCTCCAGGTCCCGGTGGGTGGCGCAGATCACCTGAATGTCCACGGCCCTGCGCCGTGACGCCCCCAGTGGCGCCACTTCACCTTCGGCCAATACTCTTAGCAGGCGCGTTTGCAAAGCCAGCGGCATGTCACCGATTTCATCCAGAAACAGTGTGCCGCCATCGGCTTGTTGCAGCAGGCCCTGCATACCTTTGGCCGAGGCCCCGGTGAAGGCCCCGGCAACGTAGCCGAACAACTCGCTTTCGATCAGGCTTTCGGGAATCGCCGCGCAGTTCAATGCCACGAACGGCCGGTCACGACGCTGGCTGGCCTGATGCAGTTGGCGGGCAAATACCTCCTTGCCAGAGCCGGTTTCGCCTTGGATCAGCACCGGCAAGTTGCGATCCTTGACCCGTACCGCCAGACGCAGGCTGTCGGCCAATCGAGGATCCAGCTCAACCGGGGCCATGGCAACCCGGGGGCGCGGATTGGCCCGCTGTCGCGGCGCGCTCAAGCGACCATGCAAAGGCGACTCGATGCCGGGACTGGACAGCGGATAAAGACGCTCGTCGCGGGCACGGTGCAGCAGTTGGTGGTCGAACACCTGGCTGATGTGCTGCGGCAGTTGGCCGTAGTGTTGCAGCAGGTACTGGCGGGCTGCGGGGTTCAGGGCTTGCAGGCAACCGTCGTCGTCCCAGGCGAACAGCAAGTCTGGCTGGCTGTCGACGTAGCCGGCGTTGCGATGGGCCCGCAGCACCCAGTAGCCCTGGGCGCTGCTCATGAAAAACGCCTGTTCGATTTCCCGAGCGCTCTGGACCACCATCTGCCGGATCAGGTGCTGTGAGCGTCGATCATCCGGTGAACGCACCGCCGAGACATCCAGAACCCCGAGCAACTGCCCTTGCGGGTCGAAAACCGGCGCGGCGGAGCAGGTCAGGCCGATGAACGCCGCCCGGAAATGATCGCGCTTGTGCACCGTCACCGGGGCTTTGGCCGTGAGCACCGCCGCCACGCCGCAGGTGCCTTCTTCCCCCTCCGACCAGCAGGTGCCCAAGTACAGCCCGGCCTTGCGGCAGTCATTGCGAATGGTGGTTTCCACCCGGTAATCGATGGTCTGGCCCTGGGCATCGGTGAGCAGCACGCAGTAGTCGGCATCCCGCACCCGACCATGCAGCCGGGCGACTTCTTCGCTGGCGATATTAAGGAACAGTTCCGAGCGCTCGCGGCATTGCTTGAGCACGTCCTGGGACAGGATGCGCGGGCCCTGCAGCGAACCGGGGTCCAGATGATGTTGCTCCATGGAGCGACGCCAGGAGTCGAGGATCAGGTCCGGGACGGGCAGCTGTGGCAGTTGCGCCGCGTTTTTCAGTACGCGGCTGACGCAATCCACATGCGCCCGGGAGTGAGCGGAAAGCATACGGGCCTCCGTTTCAGCTTCTTATCGTTGTGCGCTCATTAAGCGCCGTTCGTTGTGCGCAGACAAGCTCGGCGAGCCGCACCGGCAAGTGTGAGACGCCACGTCTCACGGTCTCGCCAGAACCTCGTGCAGGCTGACATGTCGCGTCTCACAGCGCGTGGGTGGATTCCCTCGGAGGAGGCGCTGCGAGGGCTCTGTTCCGGGCCTTTCGCCGGTTCTATCGGTATCTGGCACCGCCCTTGCTCTAGCGTCTGCAACCGACCCGTTCGGACTGCCAATAATAAAAAACGAGGTGTCCCATGTCTCTGCACCGAGGGTTTTGCTGCCCAGGTCGTCCATCTACTCAACTGCCGGTGGCGCCATGAGTCGCCGTCCACTGACCGTGGGCATCATTGCCAACCCGGCGTCGGGGCGCGACGTGCGACGCCTGACCGCCAACGCTGGGCTGTTTTCCAGCACCGACAAGGTTTCGGTGATCCAGCGGCTGCTGGCCGCCTTTGGTGCCACCGGTATCGAGCAGGTCCTGATGCCGACCGACATGACCGGCATTGCCGCCGCCGTGCTGAAGAACAGCCACAGCCGCCAGGCGCGCAGCAGCCATTGGCCGGCCCTGGAATTTCTCGACCTGACGCTGCGCCAGACCGTCGAAGATACGCGTCAGGCCGCCCGCCTGATGGCAGAACGCGAGGTGAGCCTGATCGCCGTGCTGGGCGGCGACGGCACCCACAAGGCCGTGGCCGCCGAAGTCGGTGATATCCCGCTGCTGACCCTCTCCACGGGCACCAATAACGCCTTCCCCGAACTGCGCGAAGCCACCAGTGCCGGATTGGCTGGTGGGTTGTACGCCAGCGGCCGGATACCTGCGCAGATCGGCCTGCGTCGCAACAAACGCCTGTTGGTCTGCGATGCCGGACGCGGTTTGCGCGAAGTCGCCCTGGTGGACGTCGCCGTGTCGCCGCTGCGCTTTGTCGGCGCCCGGGCCATCAGTCGGGCGCAGGACCTGGCCGAGGTGTTCGTGACCTTCGCCGAGCCGCAATCCATCGGCCTGTCGGCGCTGTGCGGCTTGTGGTTCCCGGTGTCACGCCAGGCAGCGGGTGGTGCCTGGATGCGCCTGGACCCGCAATCGCCCGAAGCGTTGCTGGTGCCGCTGGCCCCTGGTCTGTTGCAAGGCTGTGGCGTGCTCGCCGCCGGCCCTTTGGAGCCCGGCGTCGCCCACAGTCTGTCGCTCTCCAGAGGCACCCTGGCCCTGGACGGCGAACGGGAAATCGAATTCAACGCGCAGGACCGGCCCACGGTCACCCTCGATGCCGGCGGCCCGCTGAGCATCGATGTCAATGCGGTGCTGGCCTACGCCGCGCAACAGCGTTTGCTGGCCATCGGCCGCGAACACCCGCAACACCCTCTGAATCTTCAAGAAGACACCCCAGGAGAATAAAAATGTCGACACCGCTCACCCACGATCAACTGCTGCACGCCTATCAGGTGATGCGCACCATCCGCGCTTTCGAAGAGCGCCTGCACGTGGAGTTCGCCACTGGCGAGATTCCCGGTTTCGTCCACCTGTATGCCGGCGAAGAGGCGTCGGCCGCCGGCGTCATGGCCCATTTGGGCGATGACGATTGCATCGCCTCCAACCACCGAGGCCACGGTCATTGCATCGCCAAGGGCGTGGACGTGTACGGGATGATGGCCGAGATCTACGGCAAGAAGACCGGCGTCTGCCAAGGCAAGGGCGGCTCCATGCACATTGCCGATTTCGAGAAAGGCATGCTCGGCGCCAATGGCATTGTCGGGGCGGGCGCGCCCCTGGTGGTGGGCGCCGCGCTGGCCGCCCGGCTCAAGGGCACCGACAGCGTCGCCGTGGTGTTTTTCGGTGATGGTGGCTCCAACGAAGGCGCGGTATTCGAAGCCATGAACATGGCCTCGGTGTGGAACCTGCCGTGCCTGTTCATCGCTGAAAACAATGGCTACGCCGAAGCCACCGCGTCCAATTGGTCGGTGGCCTGCGATCACATTGCCGACCGCGCCGCCGGTTTCGGCATGCCCGGGGTGACGGTGGATGGCTTTGACTTCTTTGCCGTGCATGAAGCCGCCGGGGCCGCCGTCGAACGCGCCCGTGCCGGGGAGGGGCCTTCGCTGATCGAGGTCAAGCTGACCCGTTACTACGGCCACTTCGAGGGCGATGCCCAGACTTATCGGGCACCCGACGAGGTCAAGCATTTTCGCGAGAACCAGGATTGCCTGATGCAGTTTCGCGAGCGCACCACGCGGGCCGGATTGCTCACCGTCGAGCAGTTGGACCAGATCGACAAGGAGATCGAGTTGCTGATCGAAAACGCCGTGTACAAAGCCAAGTCCGATCCCAAGCCCACCGCGGCGGACCTGCTGACCGACGTCTACGTCTCCTATCCCTGAACGCTCTTCATAAAACAAGAACAGAGAATCCCATCATGGCGAGAAAAATCAGCTATCAGCAGGCAATCAACGAAGCCCTGGCCCAGGAAATGCGCCGCGATTCCAGCGTCTTCATCATGGGCGAGGACGTCGCCGGTGGTGCCGGCGCGCCCGGTGAAAACGACGCCTGGGGCGGTGTGCTCGGTGTCACCAAGGGGCTTTACGACCAGTTTCCCGGGCGTGTGCTGGATACGCCGCTGTCGGAAATCGGTTACGTCGGCGCGGCGGTCGGGGCGGCTACCTGTGGCGTGCGCCCGGTGTGCGAACTGATGTTCGTCGACTTCGCCGGGTGCTGCCTGGACCAGATCCTCAACCAGGCGGCGAAGTTTCGCTACATGTTCGGCGGCAAGGCCTCCACGCCGCTGGTGATCCGCACCATGGTCGGTGCCGGCCTGCGCGCCGCCGCCCAGCATTCCCAAATGCTCACCTCCTTGTGGACGCACATTCCGGGGCTGAAAGTGGTGTGCCCGTCGTCGCCCTACGACGCTAAGGGCTTGCTGATCCAGGCGATCCGCGACAACGACCCGGTGATCTTCTGCGAGCACAAATTGCTCTACAGCATGCAGGGCGAGGTGCCGGAAGAGCTCTACACCATTCCCTTCGGCGAGGCCAATTTCCTGCGCGACGGCAAAGACGTGACCCTGGTCTCGTACGGGCGCATGGTCAATACCGCGATGGACGCGGCCCGCAGCCTGGCCGGGCGCGGCATCGACTGCGAGGTCATCGACCTGCGCACCACCAGCCCGATGGACGAGGACAGCATCCTGGAAAGCGTCGAGAAAACCGGGCGCCTGGTGGTCATCGATGAGGCCAACCCACGCTGCTCCATGGCCACCGACATTTCCGCGCTGGTGGCGCAAAAAGCCTTTGGCGCGCTCAAGGCGCCGATTGAAATGGTCACCGCGCCCCATACCCCGGTGCCGTTCTCCGATGCCCTGGAAGACCTGTACATCCCTGACGCGGCGAAGATCGAACAAGCCGTGCTCAACGTGATCGAGTGGAGCAAGCGCTGATGAGCCAGATTCATACCCTGACCATGCCCAAGTGGGGCCTGTCGATGACCGAAGGCCGGGTCGATGCCTGGCTCAAGGAGGAGGGCCAGGCCATCACCAAGGGTGATGAAGTGATGGACGTGGAAACCGACAAGATTTCCAGCAGCGTCGAAGCGCCGTTCTCCGGGATCTTGCGGCGGCAGGTTGCCCGACAGGACGAAACCCTGGCGGTCGGCGCCTTGCTCGGGATTGTCGTCGACGGTGAAGCGAGCGATGCCGAGATCGATGCGGTCATCGAGCAGTTCCAGTCGTCCTTTGTGCCCGGCGACGCTGCCGACGAAGACAGCGGCCCGAAACCGCAGAAAGTCGAACTGGATGGCCGGGTGATCCGCTTTTTCGAGCGTGGCGAAGGCGGCACGCCACTGCTGCTGGTGCATGGTTTCGGCGGCGACCTGAACAATTGGCTGTTCAACCACGAAGCACTGGCGGCCGGGCGTCGGGTCATCGCCCTGGACCTGCCGGGCCATGGCGAATCCGCCAAGACACTGCAACGCGGTGACCTGGACGAACTGAGCGGCGTGGTGCTGGCCTTGCTCGATCACCTGGACATCAACGCTGTGCATCTGGTGGGGCATTCCATGGGTGGGGCGGTGTCGCTGAACGCCGCGCGCCTGATGCCCCAGCGAGTGCGGTCGCTGACCTTGATCGGCAGTGCCGGGCTGGGCGCGCAGATCAATGGCAGCTACCTCAAAGGTTTTGTCGAAGCGGCCAACCGCAACGCCCTCAAGCCGCAACTGGTGCAACTGTTCTCCAATGCCGAGCTGGTCAACCGGCAGATGCTCGATGACATGCTCAAGTACAAGCGCCTGGAGGGTGTGGACGCTGCGCTGTTGCAACTGTCAGCGACGCTGTTCGCCGACGGCCGCCAGCAGGTGGATTTACGCGAAGTGGTGCAGGCCGGCCACGTCCCGACGCTGGTGATCTGGGGCAGCGACGACGCGATCATCCCGGCGGTCCACAGCGATGGGCTGAGTGCCCAGGTCGAGGTGCTGCCTGGCCAGGGGCACATGGTGCAAATGGAAGCGGCCGAGCAGGTCAACCGGTTGATCCTAGGGTTCATTGAGCAGCACTGACCAAGCGGGCGGCGCGGTGATTCGTCGCCCCTACAAAATTCTGGAGGCAACGCTATGAACGTTTCAATCAAGCCTACCCGCAGCATGCGCGCCGCTGTCTGGCATGGCCGCAACGACATCCGCGTCGAAGACGTGCCGCTGCCCGTAGCGCCGCCCGCCGGCTGGGTGCAGATCCGCGTGCAGTGGTGCGGCATCTGTGGTTCTGACCTGCATGAATATGTGGCCGGGCCGGTGTTCATTCCGGTGGACGCGCCGCATCCGCTGACCGGCATCAAGGGCCAGTGCATCCTCGGCCATGAGTTCTGCGGTGAAATCGTCGAATTGGGGGCTGGTGTCGAGGGCTTCTGCGTCGGCGAGCCGGTGGCAGCCGATGCCTGTCAGCACTGTGGCACCTGCTATTACTGCACACATGGGCTCTACAACATCTGCGAAAACCTGGCGTTCACCGGGCTGATGAACAACGGTGCGTTCGCGGAGCTGGTCAATGTGCCGGCCAATCTGCTTTACAAACTGCCGGCTGATTTTCCCGCCGAAGCCGGCGCGCTGATCGAGCCGTTGGCGGTGGGTATGCATGCGGTGAAAAAGGCCGGCAGCCTGTTGGGCCAGAACGTAGTGGTGGTCGGCGCCGGCACCATCGGCCTGTGCACCATCATGTGCGCCAAGGCCGCCGGCGCGGCGCAGGTGATCGCCCTGGAAATGTCCGGTGCGCGCAAGGCCAAGGCCCTGGAAGTCGGGGCCAGTCATGTGATCGATCCGAACGAGTGCGACGCCCTGGCCGAAGTCCGTCGTTTGACCGCTGGTCTGGGGGCCGACGTCAGTTTCGAGTGCATCGGCAACAAACACACCGCCAAACTTGCCATCGACCTGATCCGCAAGGCGGGCAAATGTGTGCTGGTGGGGATTTTCGAGGAACCGAGCGAGTTCAACTTCTTTGAACTGGTCTCCACCGAGAAGCAGGTACTTGGCGCGCTGGCCTACAACGGTGAATTCGCCGACGTGATTGCCTTCATCGCCGATGGGCGCCTGGACATCTCGCCGCTGGTGACCGGGCGCATCCAGCTGGAGCAGATCGTTGGCCAGGGGTTCGAGGAACTGGTCAACAACAAGGAGCACAACGTGAAAATCATCGTGTCACCCGCACGGATCTGAGCGCGCCTGAGGTGGGCGATTGGCGATGGCCGGCAAGGCCATCGCACTTTTTATCTCAGGTATAGGCCAGCAAGCGCCCACACAACACCACCGTGAACCATATCGCCACAGACAGCACCGCCTGCGCTTTTGCCAGTCCTGGTGCCGCGCTGGCGGTGTTCCATTGGCTGACCGTGCGATAAATCCCGAGGTGAAACACCAGGGCGTTGAGACCCGCTGCCGCAATCAGGCACAACTTGAGGATAAACACACCGTTGCCGGCGAAGTCATGGGGATGGGCGCTGAACATCATCAAACCGGCGGGTACGATCAACAGCAGGGCCGCAAGGGCCCAGGGCAGTAGATGGCGGGCCAGCGCCGTCACGGCAATGTCCTTGGACACTCCGAGCACCCGCAAATCGAACATCACCACCGCGCCCACCAACAGCGAAAACCCGATGATGTGCACTACCTCCACCAACGGGTATAGCCACAGTTCGCCGCGCATGGCCAGCGCCAGGGACGAACCCTCCAGTTGGTCCAGCCAGCCCTGCGGGTCGTTGCCTGCCTCGATGGCCTGCATCAGCGCAACTCGACGGTCTTGTTGTCGACGGTGATGCGTTCTGCGCGCAACTCATCGGGTTTGTTGCGGTTTGCATAGCCGGCCACGCCCACCTGGGTGCCAGGCTTGAGCATGTCCTTGCTCAGGCCTCGGTTCTCCATGCGTGATGGCGGGGCGAGGACCACGGTCCAGGTTTTGTCCGCCGTTTTCAGGCGCACGAAGCCGTGGGGATGCGAATAGCCGGATTCTTCTATCGTGCCGTTGAGTTGCAGGGCGTTGTCAGTGTCGTACTCGCTCCAGCCGTGATGGGCCAGGGCTGTCGTTGCCACCAGCATCAACGATAAGCCGATGCAACCGAGTATGTGTTTCATGGCAGGTCTCCTGTTGGATCATCGGTTCAGCCCGGCAGGTAGTTGCGCCAGACGCGGTCTTCGCCGAGCTGCAGTGACTGCTCGTCTTCTTCGCGAAACCTGCGGTCGCAGTCGAGGAAGAACTCATCGAGCTGCGGCGGCTTGATGTGGGCGGCGCTGAGCATGGTGTGGACCTGTCCGCGATGATGGATCTGATGTTCGAACAGGTGCAACAGCAGCCGGTCGATTCGTTCGCGCACCACCCCGTCGACACGCACCAGGTCGACGGAGCGGGCGAGGTCGGTTTCCCGCAGGGCTTCGCAGAATCCCACCAGCCGCTGGTCGGTTTGAGTCTGGTTGTGCAGCAGTTGGGCAAAGGCCAGGGTCTGGGAGAAGTCCTTTATCTGGCCATCACGGTCGCCTTCCAGGGCGGTGAGGTAATAGCGGTCCACTTCCAGGATGTGGCAAAGCGTGGCTTGGATGGACGGGAAGAACGCCGTGCGCGGTGCCTGGTATTGGGCCTCGCTCAACGGCGCGCAGGCAGTGAGTAGTCGGTGATTGGCCCACTGGTTGTTCAGGGCCTGGGCCAGGAAATAGTTCATGGGGCACCTTGTGTGCGAGCTGGCTCACGATGAGGGCGGCACATCCAGCATAGTCGATTCAGACAGACCGCTATCGCGAGCAGGCTCGCTCCCACAGGGATTTGTGGTGAATGTGGGAGCGAGCCTGCTCGCGATGGCGGCGGCGCTATCACCGCCGGTCAGCGCCATGTCCTGCGGTCAAAGCCCCACATCCGGCAACACCGGCCGATTGGCCAGGGCCTTGGCCATGATCTGCTCGACGTACACGCGATCTTCCTCCGGCAGCGCCAGGCGTGGTGGGCGGGTGAGGGCGCTGCCGCGACCGGCGATGGCTTCGCACAGTTTGATGCACTGCACCAGGTCGGCGCGGGCGTCCAGGTGCAGGATCGGCATCAGCCATTCATAGATCGGCATCGCTTCGGCAAAACGCCCGGCGCGGGCCAGGCGGAAAATGGTTTCGCCTTCTTGGGGGAACACGTTGGACATCCCCGAGACCCAGCCTTCGGCACCCACGGCCAAGCTTTCCAGCACCACGTCGTCCAGGCCTGCAAACAACACAAAGCGGTCGCCCACTTCATTGCGCACGTCGATGAAGCGCCGGGTGTCGCCGGACGAATCCTTGAAGCACACCACGTTGTCGCAATCGGCCAGGGAAATCAGGATGTCCGGGGTCACGTCATTCTTGTAGATCGGCGGATTGTTGTAGACCATCAACGGCACGTCGGCATGCCGGGCCACGTAGCGGAAATGCTCGGCGGTCTCGAACGGCTTGGAGCCATAGACCAGCGCTGGCATCAGCATCACGCCGTCGACGCCAACCCGGCGCACCGCGTTGGCGACCTTGGCCGCCTGCACGCTGGTGAACTCGGCCACGCCGCAGATCACCGGCACCCGGCCCCGGGCAGCATCCACCGCCACTTCGGTCACGGCGATTTTCTCCTCGGCGCTCAGGGAGGTGTTTTCCCCCACCGAGCCGCAGACCACCAGGCCTGACACGCCATCGCGGATGACGTTGGAAATCACTTGATGGGTTTTTTCCAGGTTGATGGAAAAGTCATCGTTGAACTGCGTGGTGACGGCGGGGAATACGCCGCTCCAGTTGATGCGTTTGCTCATGGTTGTCTCCGGTTGTTAATGGTATGTGGCGAGGGAATTTGTGGGAGCAAAGCTTGCTCCCACAGGGGGCGATGCCAATTCAAGAAGTCATGCGCCAGGCCAGGTATCCGAAAGCCGATACCCCTGTGGCCAGGGATCTGCCGGGTCGAGCAGCAACTGATGCGTGCCGGTGATCCACGCGCGCCCGGCGATGCACGGATAAATCGCCGGACGCCCGGCCACTTCGGTCAATGAATCGATACGGCAGTGGAACTCGGAGCCGATGATCGAGCGGCCGATGAAACGCTCTCCCACTTGCATCAACCCCTTGGCGTGCAACACCGCCATGCGCGCCGAGCAACCGGTGCCGGTGGGGGAGCGATCGATCTTGCCGGGCTGGATCACCACGGCGTTGGCACCGCTGGCGATGCCGTTCTCCAGGACGATGGGCGCGGCAATCTGGCAAAACGAGATATGCGACCAGTCCGGGTTCAACGGATGGACAAAGCCCAGTTGCTCGTTGGCGGCCCGGGTGATTTTCAACCCCACGGCCACCAATTCGGCCGCTTCATCAGGACGGATAGCAAAACCCAGGCGCTGGGCGTCGACGATGACGAAACTGTCGCCGCCGTAGGCAGTGTCCACCTGCAGCGACCCCAGCCCCTCGACTTCGATCCAGGCATCGAGGCGGTCGGCGAAGGAGGGCACGTTCTTGATTTCCACCCGCTGGACTTTACCGTCGCGGCAGTCGGCCACCGCTTCGATCAGCCCGCCGGGCGCTTCGAGGACCAAGCGCGTCTGGGGCTCGGTCATGGGCAGGATGCCGCTATCGAGCAACACAGTGGCGACGCACAACGAGTTGGAACCGGACATCGGCGGTGTGTCGGCCGGTTCCATGATGATCCAGGCCATCTGTGCCCGCGGGTCCTTGGCCGGCACCAGCAGGTTGACGTGACGGAACACGCCGCCACGGGGTTCGTTGAGGACGAAGTTGCGCAGGGTCTGGTCCTGGGCGATCCAGCGTGACTGTTCCCATACGGTGGCACCGGGCGGTGGTGCGACGCCGCCGACGATCACATCGCCGACTTCGCCTTCGGCGTGGCAGCTGACGATATGGATGATTTTTGATGAGCGCATTGGCTGCTCCTTGGGTTGTCTGGTCGGGCCTCATCGCGAGCAGGCTCGCTCCCACACTGTTTTGCGTACGCCACAGAACCTGTGGGAGCGAGCCTGCTCGCGAAAGGGCCGTCCGCTATTTCACCGACTTGAGAAACGCCGCCGTCTCCGGCTGCGCAGGGTGGCCAATCACCTGATCCGGCGGCCCGATTTCATGGACCCGCCCGTCGCAGAAAAACGCCACGCGGTCGGACACGTCCCGGGCGAAGCGGATCTCGTGGGTCACCAGCACCATGGTCATGCCGTCTTCGGCGAGCATGCGCATGGTGTCCAGCACTTCGCCCACCAATTGCGGGTCCAGGGCCGAGGTGGCTTCGTCGAAGAGCATGTAGTCCGGCGACATCGCCAGGGCCCGGGCGATCGCCATGCGCTGTTGTTGACCACCGGAAAGCTTGCCGGGGAAGGCCTTGAGTTTGTCTCCCAGGCCCACATGTTCCAGCTGTCGCAGCGCCAGCGCTTCGGCCTCCTGCTTGCTTTTTCCCAGCACTTTGCGAGGCGCCAGCATCACGTTTTCCAGCACGGTCAGATGGGGGAAAGCGTTCCATTGCTGGAACACGATGCCGATCTTTTGCCGCAAGCGGTTGAGGTCGGTGGCGCGGTCGTGAACCTCGATGCCGTCCACGCGGATGCTGCCTTTGTGGATCGGCTCAAGGCCGTTGATGCACATCAGCAGGGTCGATTTGCCGGAGCCGGAGCCGCCGATGATCGACACCACTTCCCCTTTGTCCACCGTCAGGCTCACGCCCTTGACCACTTCCAGCTCGCCAAAGGATTTGTGTACGTTCTCGATCTCAATCATTTTCCTGCCACCTTCTTTCCAGACGTGCGCCAAGGCGGGCGACCACCAGGCTCATGACGTAGTAAATGAGGCCCGCGATGCACAGCACCAGCAACGGTTCCTGGATGCGGGTGACGATGGTTTGCGAGGCGCGCAGCAGTTCGACGATGCCGATCCACATCACCAGCGCGGTGTCTTTCATCACGCCCAACACCAGGTTCAGCCAGCCAGGGAATGCGACCCGCGTGGCAATCGGCAGGACGATGTAGCGCAGATCCTGCAGGTAACTCAGGCCCAGGGAGCGACTGGCCCGCCGGGTACTCAACGGCACCGCCAGCACGCCACCGCGCACGATCTCGGTGAAGTAGGCGGCGGCGTAGACGCCGAGCACGATGCAACCGACCGCGAAGGCGCTCAGGTTCAGGCCGACGATGCTCTTGAGGGCGTTGAACAGCACGAACTGGATCAGCAGCGGAACGCTGCGAAACACGTCCAGTACCCAGGCCAGTGGCAGGCTGGCCCGCGGCAGCAATGCCCGCAGCAGGCCGAACAGCAAGCCGGCCAGGGAGCCCAGCAGGATCGACCACGCGGTCAGTTGCAGCGTGACCCAGGCCCCGTCGAGCAAGAACAGCAGGTCGTTAAGGGTGAGGCTGGTGGTTAACATGACGCGCCCTCAGTAACGAAACAATCGCCAGGACAACAGCCGGGCCAGCCCGACGATCAGCTTGGCGATCAGGTAATACAGCACCGCCGCGAGGGCGAAGTATTCGAAGGTGCGGAAGGTCTTGACGTTGTATTCCTGGGTGACGCCGGTCAGGTCGTTGTTCAGGCCAACCACCACACCCAGGGAGGTCATCAGCACCGCCCAGACCATCTGGTTGGTCAGCGGGTAGAACACGATGCGCAGCAGTTGCGGCACGATGATCATCCGGTAGGCTTGCCAGGCGCTCATGCCCAGGGAGCGGGCGGCGCGCATCTGGGTACTCGGCACGGCCTTGAGGCCGCCGCGAAAGTTTTCCGCCAGGTAACCGGCGTTGTTGAAGGTGATCCCGGCCAGCAACGCCAGCCAGGAACTGACGTGCAGCCCGAGAGAGCCGAGGCCGAAGTAGAGGATGTAGATCTGGAACAGCGAGGGCGTGTTGCGGGCGATCGACACCCAGCCATTGCCCACGCCGCGCAGCAGCGGATGGCGGGCCTGGCGCATCACCGTCAGCACCAGGGCGATCAGCACGCCGAAGATCATCGACAGCGCCGCGGTCTCGAAGGTGACCCAGGCCCCGGCGAGCATGTCGGGCAGTGCACGTAAGGCCGGGCGCCACTGGAAACTGTAGTCAAACATCGGTCAGGCCCCCCGTATGGACAGTCGGTTGCAGCCATGTCGGCGGTTGACCGCTGGCCGTTGCGCTGCACGCGGCTTCAACGCACTGCGCAAGGCTGGCAAAGTGCACGCCGCGACCGACCAGACCCGGCGCGTAATGGGCGTATTTGCCGGAGTTGGTCATCAGGGTGGTGGCCTCAGGCGGAATGACCGGCTCGCCCAACATGCACCAGCAGGTGTCGGTGACCAGGAGCGCGCCGAAGGCTTCGATAGCCTGCAGATGGCCCGCTTCGCGAGCCTGTTCCAGTACCGCTCGGCCACAGGTGATCGCCAGCACCACCTCCGGATGCTTGTGGCGGCCGGCGCACAAGGCCGACAGGGCGGCGAATTCGCTGAGGGAAAAATGCGGGTTGCCCAGGGAGACCACGTCCACCTGGCGGTGCCGGGCGCTGTTGAGTTCACGCCAACTGGCGAGCAGGCCGGCAGCGCTGACAGTGTCCTGCGGCAAACTGACTCCCGGTTCCAGGACATCGACCGGGTCGAGGGCCTCGGGCGTCACCCCGGCGATGTGGAACAGCGGCGCGGCGCTGGTGGTGGCGAACGCGGCGCCGAAGGCTTTCAAGTCATCCCGCGTCGGGGCGGCGTGCTCCAGGCCGCGGATCAGGGGGATGAGACGGCCCGTCAGGCTGCCGATGTGATAACCCAGCAGCGGATAGAAACTGTCGTCCACGGACCTCAACGGCGGTACATCGATAATCAGCGCGGCTTTGCGCTGTGCGTCAAGATGGCAGCCGGTCAATGGCGCGCGACCACAGAGGGCGATGCAGATGTCCAGGAAGTCCGGATACTTCTGCGTGCGGGCACCGAGCACGCTGTTGGCGTAGACCACGGCGTTGGATTCGGCCCAGACGATCTGTTCGCCAGCCTTGGGCGCGCTGTCGAGCAGGTAGGGGGCACAAGTGAAACTCAACTGCGCACCCATTGCCATGTAGGCATCCCCCAAGGCGCTGGCCGGCTCACCCAGGGCGGGGTCGACGCCCAGTTCCCGCCAGCGCCGCTGGTCCACGGAGATCGAATTGAGCGTGGTGGGCACGCGCACCTTCGCGCCCCATTGCACCAGTTGTTCGGCAAAACGCAGGCTGGCCGGGCCGGTATAGATGCAGCCATCGATGTGGGCCTGGGTCACATCCAGCAGTTGTGTGGCGCCCTGGATATCGGCCATGCGCAATACAATCTGCATCGCGACCTGGGCCGCCTTGCCGTGGCTGCCGTCCAGCAGCGCCTGGTCCTGTTGGCTGAGGCTGATGGTTGAACCGCTGAGCGCGGGGGTTGGAAAGTCCAGCCCGTGCCAGCCATCGTTGGGGCACTGACCTGACAAGGTCAGGCAAGCGCCTTCAATGCGCACAAAACCCTGGCCGCGCAACCGCTTGAAGGCCTCGTGCCCGACACACACCACCGGCAGGGAACGCTGGAAAATCACCTGCGCCACCAGCACGCCCAGGGTCAGGATTTCATCGGCCTCGGCCAGCACCAGGGCCGCAGGGGCGTGGCCGTTGCTGATCAGCTCCATCAGCACGCTGCTGCCGGTGCAGGAGCCACGCCCGCTGGGAATCGCCAGCACGCGCCCGGCCAGGCGTTCACCGCTCAACGGATGATGGCGGTCAATCACCTCGCCGCTGGCCGGATCGACCCCGCCCCAGAAACTCAGGCCCACATCGGCGTACAGCAGGGCGCCCTGGGCGGCACCCTCCACCAGACTTCGGCCCGTCACACGGGTAGGCGTGCTTGGCATGCTCCAATCCTCAGTAGTAGACCTGCGGCACCACCAGGTCGGCCGGCGGGATGTCGGTGCCCACCCATTTGACGAACAGCTCCTTGTAACGGCCAGTGCGCACCTGCTGGTTGACGAAGAGGTTGAGGTAGTTGATCAACCCGTACTCATTGCGCTTGGCGCCAAGGGACACGTAGTCGATGACATAGGGCGCGTTGCCCGCGATTTTCAGGTTCTTGTACTTGCCCGACTTGATGGTCGCGGCCGCCACGGTGTTGGTCACCACGGTCGCATCGATGTGGCCCTGGGCGACGGCCAGCAGCGTGTCGTTCTGCGACTGGTAGGCGCGGAAACTGCCGCTGCCCCAACTCTTCTGGTCTTTTTCCAGGGCGATGGCTTCGTAGGTGCCGCTGGTGTTACCCAGAGGTTTGCCCTTGAGGTCGTCGTAGCTGTTGATACCGGTATCGTCGCGGGTCAGCACCACCATCTGAAACGCGAAGTAGGGCACGGTCAGGCCCACGGTCTTGGCCCGCTCCAGGGTGTCGGAGGTGGATGCGACGATCACGTCCGCACGGCCGGAAACCAGCGCCGGGATCCGGTCCGGGAACGGTGTTTCCACCACTTCGGGTTCCACGCCAAGGACTTTCGCCAGGTCGTGGCAATAGTCCACGTCAAAACCAGCGGGTTTATTGCCAGCGTCACGAAAACCCATGGGCGGGAAGTCCAAGGTCACGGCGCAGCGCAGCTTGCCGGAGCCGATGATGTCGTCGAGTTTGTCGGCGTGAGCGGGGGCGATGAAAAGGGGCGTGAGGGCAACGCTCAGGGCTACAGCCAATGCAGGGTTTTTCATAAAAGCCTCGCTGTCGAATAAATGCGGATGAGATATCGTATTGAGGATTTCGTATACGATATTAAATAAAGCAAGCAGCGTGCCGGTTTGAGGTTGAGTCAGCGGTCATTGGTAAGGCTTTGATGTGCATGCATTAAAAGACGTGGAGCTGCGTCAGACGCCGAACAACGCTTGCGTGCGGTGTTACAGATAGGAGCAATCGCAGTCCCCATGCCCCACCAGGGAACACTGGTCAGCGCTGATTTTCGCGATACTGGCTGGGCGAAAGGCTGGTCAAGGCACGGAACTGCCGGCTGAACGCGCTGTGATCGGTGTAGCCGCAGCGCAGGGCGATTTCGGTGATGGGCAGGTCGTGGTCCAGTAACAACCGCGAGGCTTCTTCCAGCCGCGCCTTGTGAATCATCTGCCGGGGCGTGAGCTGGAAGATGCGTTTGCAGTGGCGCTCCAACTGCGCCACCGACAACCCGGCGATGGCGGTCAGGTCGGCCAGGCTGATGGGGTGGGCGAAGTGCTGCTTGATATGGGCATCCACCGCCGCCAGTTTGTGGAACGCGGGGTGACTCGACTGGGGCAGTTGCAGGTCCCGGGAAATCCCGGCCAGGCCGACGATCTGGCCGTTCGGCTCATGCAGGGCGAGTTTATGGGTCAGGCACCACACCGGCTGGTTGCCGTAGTACAGGTGCAGTTCGAGCTGGTCGGCCAGTTCCCGGCCGCTGGCCAGTACCCGTCGGTCCTGCTCGGTGTACAGCGGGCCGAAACGCTCGGGAAAAACCTGCTCGGCAGTCAGGCCCAGCAGGTCAGCGCTTTGTTTGAAGCCGCAACGCCGGGCCAGGGTCTGGTTGACGAAGGCATAGCGGGCTTGCCTGTCCTTGATGAAAAACACCACGTCCGACAGGGTGTCGAGCAACGGCGCGATGGCTTGCAGGCTTTTGAGCAGGGTCGGCAAATCGCAGGGGGCGAAGGAAGTGAGCGAGGGGTACATGGTCCAGCATCGCCTTCTGATGGGAGCGAGCGTGCTCGCGGTAGCGCAGTGTCAATCGAAAATACGGGACCTGTCACCTCGCAATCGCACGCTGGTTCGCACAGTTCTTTATGAATGACCCGAAGCAACTGTGGGAGCGAGCCTGCTCGCGATAGCGGAGTCTCAGTCAACATCAATGCTGCTGAACCGGCGCTATCGCGAGCAGGCTCGCTCCCACAGGTGGGGCTTGCACGGGCTCAAGTGGGCGGGGTTTCTTGCAGGTGCAGCAAAGTCTCGATCCGCGCCGGGCTGAAGGGCGGGTGCGGCGTGGGTGAGGGCCAGCCGAACAGATGTTCCAGCGCGGCAGCGCAGACCCGCCCCTGGCAGGCCCCCATGCCGCACCGGCTCGCCAGTTTCGCTGCGCGCCAGTCCGGCTGGCCGACCAGCTCGCCATACGGCACGTCTTCGCAGCGGCACACCAGTGTGTCGTCCCGAGCGAGGGTCTTGAGTCGCGCGTTCAGGGCGAAGGCTTTGTTCAAAGCCCGGGCGAAACCTTGCCAGCGTGCCCGGCGAGGCCACAAGCGTTGTGCGGCGACACTATTGCCGACGGCGCTGTGGCCGGCGATGGCGCCTTCCACCAGCGCCAGTTCGCTGCCACCGAAACCGGTGCATTCACCGGCGGCGTAATGGTCGTGGCGGGTAGTCGCTTGCCAGGCGTCAACAGCTAGCGCCTGGCCTTCAAGACCACAGCCCAGGGCCTGGCCGAGCTGAGTATTGGGAATGAGCCCGAACCCACAGGCAAGACGGTCACAGGCCAGTTCAAGTGTCTTGCCCTGTTGCAGCAAGCGCACGCCCTCAAGCCGTTCGCGACCCAGGGCCTCCAGCACATGCGTGCCGGTGCGGTAGTGGGGATCGAAAAGGCTGAACGACTGCAAAAACTTGCCCGGCCAGCGCGGCAACTGCGCGGCGAAACCAGCGACGGCGCCACGACTGGCCTGCTCGGCGACTCGCAGTACCTGCGCCCCTTGATGCTTGGCGGTGGCGGCGCTGGCCAGCAGCAATGGGCCGCTGCCGGCGATCACCAGCCGTTCGCCGCGCACTGGCAGGCCACTCTTGATCAATGCTTGTAAACCACCGACGGCGGTCACCCCCGGCAGCGTCCAGCCGGGGAAGGGCAGCAGCAGTTCGCGCGCGCCGGTGCACAAGATCAAGCGCTGGTAGGTGATCTGCCAGCCGCGTTCGGAATCTTCCACCAGCAGGGTTTTATCGGCGGCGCAGGCGATGACGCGGGTGCCGGCGTGGCAGCGCACATTGGCGCAGGCCTGTAATGAGTTGCGCAGACGTCGGGCCTCGGCGGGGAGGTGAGCTTGGGGGCCGTCGCGCCAGATCTGCCCGCCCGGCAATGGATTATCGTCCAGCAGCACAATGCGCATGCCGCTGCTTGCCGCGGCCAGGGCGGCAGCCATGCCGGCGGGGCCGGCGCCGATGATCAACAGGTCGGTGGTTTCGTTCATGGTCGTGTTTGCACCTGCATGCCATCGCGGCATAGCGTCTGGCAGGCCAGGCGTCGATGGCCATCGATCATCACCCGGCATTCCTGGCAAATGCCCATGCCGCACAGAGGCGCGCGGCGCTGGCCGCTGACCGAAGTGCGGCTGCAACCGTCGGCTCCCAGGGCAAGGGCGGCGGCGACGCTGGTGCCGCTGACGACCGTGAGCGGGCGACCATCGAGAAACAGATCAGGCATGGGCCGGTTCTCCCAGAAAGCGCTGTGGCAGGTACGGTTGCGCCGCCAGCGGCGAGATTTCGTTGAACAGTTGCGCGGCCAACAGGTCGGCTGTCGCGGGGGCCGTCGTCACGCCCAGGCCTTCGTGACCCACCGCCAGCCACAGGCCCGGGCGTTGCGGATGTTGCCCCACCAGCGGCAGGCCGTCGGGGCTGGCGGCGCGAAAACCGGTCCAGGCGCGGATGCCGTTGAGGTGTGCCAGGCCTGGCATGTAGTCGACAGCACGCTTGAGCATCTTTGCCAGCATCCAGCCTTCCACCTGCGGGTCGACGGTGCCGAACTGTCGCGAGGCACCGATGAACAGCTGCCCGGTCGGACGCGGCTGGATATTGCACGCCACCGATGGACCGCTGGCGTTGTGAGCGCTGGTGACATACCCCAGCTCCACCAGGGTGTGGCAGACGGTGGCGGGGTAACGATCGGTGATCAACAAATGGCCCTTCTTGGCTTCGATCGGCAACTCCGGGCACAGCTCGGTGGCCTGGATGCCATTGGCGAGAATCACCGCTTCTGCGTTCAACCGGCGACCATCCTCAAGACGCACTCGATGGCCATCCACTTCAACGACCTGGGCGCGTTGCTGAGCAATATTGGCCTCCTCCAGCATCCAGCGTGCGGCAGCCGGCGCGTACAGGATCCCATCGCCCTTGATCAGCAGGCCGCCCTCCAGACCTTCGCGCAGTTGCGGCTCACGCTGCTGCAGGGCCGCACGCCCGATCAGCTCGCAGTCTTCGCCATGAGCCAGCAGGTTCAGGTACTTGCTATGGGCAACGGCCATTTCCTCGGCATTGGCCGCCAGCCACAGGGTGCCGTTGTTGCGCCACGCACAGGCTTCGGGCAGGGCCGGGGCCAACTGGCGCCAGCGCTGCAGGGAATATTGGCTGAGGGCCAGTTCCGCCGGGTTGTCGTCCAGCACCAGCAAGTGGCCCATGCCGGCGGCCGTGGCACCGTGCCAACCGGCATCGAGTACCAGGACCTTCAAGCCTCGCCGGGCCAACGTCCGGGCGCAGGCGGCGCCGATGATGCCGGCACCGATGATGATCACATCGGCGACGTGGCCGGCGTTCACGGGACGATGCCCCAGGCGAACGGATCATCCGGCTCAATGACCAGCGTGGTTTCGGCGCTGATGTAGGCGCGGCCGCGAATGGTCGGCACGATGCGCTCGCCGTCGAACTCATAGGAGCCTTCGAATTCACTGCCAATGACACTGGCCTGGCGCCAGATCTGCCCGGGTTGCAGTTTTCCGTCAGCGGCCAGGCACGCCAGTTTGGCGCTGGTGCCGGTGCCGCATGGGGAGCGGTCATACGCCTTGCCGGGGCAGAGCACGAAGTTGCGGCTGTCGGCGTGCGGGTCATCGGCGAACAGTTCGATGTGATCGATCAGGCCACCGTCCTCACCCCGCAGACCTTGCTGTTCCAAGGCCTGCTGCACGGCGTAGGTGTAGGCGGTCAGCGCGTCGAGGTTGTCGCCCGCCACGCGCTGACCATGGTCCGCGATCAGGAAAAACCAGTTGCCGCCCCAGGCCACATCGCCCACCACCGGGCCGATACCGGGCACCTCCAGGCTCAGGGCCTTGCGGTAACGGTAGGCCGGCACATTGCGTACGCTGACCGAACGGTCCTCATGCAAGGTCGCTTGCACCGTGCCCACCGGGGTTTCGACGGTGTGCACGCCAGGGCCGATCTTGCCCAGGTGTGCCAGTGACGTCACCAGGCCGATGGTGCCGTGGCCGCACATGCCCAGGTAGCCGCTGTTGTTGAAGAAGATCACCCCGGCACAGGCGCTCGGATCCTGCGGCTCACAGAGCAGCGCACCGACCAGCACATCGCTGCCCCGTGGCTCCAGCACACAGGCGGTGCGCCAGGCGTCATGCTGTGTCGCCAGACGCTGGCGGCGCTCGGCCATGCTGCCTTGGCCCAGGTCGGGAAAACCGTCGGTGACCAGACGGGTCGGTTCGCCGCCGGTATGGGAATCGATCACGGTAATGCGTTTCATGGGGGGCCACGTCCGTTCAGATGAGTGACGGCAAGCGTGGCCCGCGCTGGGGGGTGACGGCTTGATGGATTTATCTGTCACTCATGACGAAATCGGCACAGCAGCGGCGCATCAATGGCTCGAAGGCAGGAACTCAAACAGCGTCTTGCAAACGCCGGCGATGTGTTCGTCCAGTAACTTCACCGCCCGCTCCACATCACCGGCGCGGCAGGCCGCAAGAATTTCCCGGTGTTCGTGGTCGGCGCGTTCCTTGCCGGCCGAAAGGCTCATCTGCATGCGCAGGTAGCGCTCCAGCTTGTCGTGCACCGAGCGGATCAAACCCACCAGAAAGGGGCGTTGCGCCGGCTCGTAGAGACAGGCATGCAATTGCCAGTTCAGTTCAGCCCAACGACCCACGTCGTCTTCACCGATGAACTCACGGCAGATGCTCTCGGCGCGGACGAAGGTCTCTTCGGTCATGTTGGGAATCGCCAGACGCAGTACTTTGTCTTCCAGCAGCATCCGCACCTCGAACATCTGCGCCAGCTCCGCCTCGGAAATGCGCGTGACCATCGCCCCGCGATTGCGCTGGAACATCACCAGCCCCTCGGCTTCCAGGCGCTTGAGGGCTTCGCGCACGGGAATCTTGCTGACGTTGAACTGCCGGGCGATGTCGTCCTGGCGAATGGGCTCGTCCTCGGCAAAATGCCCGGCCACGATGGCTTCGCGCAGATGACGGGTGATGATTTCCGAAGTGGAAGGGGTGTTGCCCAGATCAGGCAGATTGAACTTGGATAAGGTCACGGCGGCGGTCGTTTGGCTTGGTTGGGGATATGGTATACGACTTTGCCAGCAGTCGCGTTGTGCAGTTGGCACGTGCCAGGAAGGGGTATTTTGCTAGGTTGTGAATGGGAATTTGTGTCAAACAAGAATGAGTTGCTGTATCTTTCGCGACACATTCTTGTCGGCCTCTGGGGGGCTGACGTATTTTCGTTAGGATTGTGCATCGATGCGTCGGATTCTCGTTTCACTGTGTGTGCTCCAGGCTTATTCCGTATCCACGTGGGCAGACGAGCCCATGGCCGCAACCTCCGCACCGGTGGAACTGCAAGCCACGGACATCGTGGGTCTTTCGGATATCGAGTCCGCGCAGGGGCCCGTCAAGGGATACCACGCGACCCGTTCGGCCAGCGCGACACGTACCGACACCGCGATTCATGAAACCCCACAGTCGATTTCCGTGGTTTCGCGCGACGTGGTGGAAGACCTCAGCGCCACCCGGCTACAAGACGCGCTCGATTACGCCGGCGGGGTCGGCAGGGCGAACAACTTCGGTGGCCAGGGCCTGACCACGTTCACGGTCCGCGGCTTTACCACGGGCGAGTTCTACCGCAACGGTTTCCCGATCAACCGCGGTTACCCGAACATGCCAGATGCCAACACCATCGAGCGCCTGGAAGTGCTGCGCGGCCCGGCGACGATGTTGTACGGCCGCGGCGATCCAGGCGGCACCTTCAACGTGGTGTCCAAGCAGCCATTGGCCGAACGCACTGTGACCCTGGGCAGCCAGGTCAGCGACCAGGGCATGCGTCGCGGGACCCTGGATGCCTCAGGCCCGCTGGACGAAGAAGGACGCCTGGCGTATCGCCTGAACGTGATCGGCGAGGGTGGCGATACGTTCCGCGACCACGTCGAGACCGAACGCTACGGCATTGCGCCGGTGGTGACCTGGCAGGTCAACGACACCACGCGCCTGACCTTCGAAGGCGACTTCATGCGCAACAATGCGCCGCTGGACCGTGGCCTGACCCATTACGCCGGCCAGCGCGGCACCGCCTCGCGCGATACGTTCTTCGGCGAAAAAGACGCCGGCAAGTTGCACAACGACAACAACATGCTGCAGGTGCGTTTCGAGCACATGCTCAACGACGACTGGACCTTGGCCGGCGGTACCCAATGGCTGGACGGCACCCTGCAGGGCAACGCGGTGGAAGGCAACGGTATCGCCGCCGACGGGCGTACCCTGGGGCGCAATTTCAACTATCGCAAGCTGGAGTGGACTGACCGGGACACCCAACTCAACCTCACCGGGCATTTTTCCACTGGCGGGTTCGAGCACACGCTGTTGACCGGCATCGAGTATGAAGACTACGACTACCAGTCCATCATCAAACGTTCCGCCGCGGGGAGCAGTGCTTATCCGATCGATATCTTCGATCCGGTGTATGGCCAGCCACGCCCGGCGCTGACACGCACGCCCACCGATGATCAGGAAAACCTCAAGACGTTTGGCGTATTCGTGCAGGATCAGGTGGCGCTGACTGAGCGCTTGAAGCTGTTGGCCGGGGCACGTTTTGAGCGGTTCGAGCATCAGTACGAGAGTTTCGTCCCTCAGACCCCGCCTGGTAGTCGGAACTGGGACGTCACCGACAGCGCGGTCACCCCGCGCCTGGGTGTGATCTACGATTTGACCGACACCTTGGCTGTCTATGCCAATACCGCGCGCTCGTTCAAACCCAACAACGGTGCCAGTCGCGAAGGCGGCGGGTTCAAGCCGGAAGAGGGCAAGTCTTATGAGATGGGGATCAAGTGGGAAGCCTTGGATCGTCAGTTGAGTGTCGATGCGGCGGTGTACCAGATCGAAAAACGTAATGTGCTCACCACTGACCCAGTGGATTCCACCTTCAGCGTGGCCGCTGGCGAAGTGCGCAGCCGTGGTTTTGACCTGAACGTGGCGGGCAATTTGACGCCGGAGTGGCGCGTGATTGGTGGTTACGCGTATGTGGATGCCGAAGTGACCAAGGACATCAATATCCCGTCCGGCACCCGCTTGCTCAACGTGCCCAAAAACACCTTCAGCCTGTTGAACGTCTATGAGTTCCAGGATGGCGGCCTCAAAGGGCTGGGCCTGGGACTAGGCGCCAAGTATGTGGATGAACGGGCCGGCCAGACGGCGGCGACTGCGTTCTCCATGGACAGCTACACGGTGGTGGACCTGCTCGGCTACTACAAGGTCAACGAGCGGATCCGCCTCAACCTGGACCTGAAGAACCTGTTCGACGCCGACTACGAAGAAGGCGCTTTCGGTAACGTCTACGCCTACCCAGGCGCACCGCGAACCGTGCAGGCCGGCATCTCCTATACGCTCTGAACTCCAGGCGTCATGAAAACCCCGGAGGTTGTGCCTCCGGGGTTTTTCTTTTTACCACTTGCCCGTGCTCATCCCTCCGTCTACCGGCAGTATCGCGCCGGTCGTGAAATCAGCGCCCGCCAGGTACAACACGGCCTCGGCAATTTCCTCGATGGTACCGACGCGACCGGACGGGGCCAGGTTGTTGAGGAAGTCGCGGTGCGCCGGGTCATGCATGGGCGTGTCGATGATGCCGGGGGCGACCGCGTTGACCTTGATGTTGTGGGGCGAAAGCTCCAGCGCCAGGGCACGGGTCATCTGGTTGACTCCGCCTTTGATCAACACCGGCAGCGCCGCCGGCACTTGGATGTTCGGTTGCAGGGCCACGGCGGCGGAGATGTTGATGATGAAACCCTGCTGACGACCGATCATGTGTGCGGCAGCCGCCTGGCTGGCGTAGACCAGACCCTTGAGGTTGGTGTCCAGCAGCGCTTCCAGGTCCTGGGGGTTGTATTCGATGAAAGGTTTTGGCAGGAAGAAGCCGGCGTTGTTCACCAGCCCGTCCACGGCCCCGAAGGTTTCGATGGCTTTGTTGATGAGACGGGTTGAAGTCGCCGGGTCAGCGATATCACCGGCCACGCCAATGAAGTTCGCCGGGTGGGCGAGCTGTTGCGCGGCGCTGTCCAGGCCGGACTGAGAGCGGGCATTGCCCACCACGTTATAGCCCCGATCCAGGAACGCCTGGACCAGACCCAGGCCGATGCCACTGGAGGCGCCGGTGATGATGACGGTTTTGTTGAGGCTCATGATTGGACTCCTGATCAATTGAATTGAAACCGTTGCGCCGATGTTGGCGGTGGTTGAGATCAGGGTATTGATGCGCTTGGGTTTGATAAATGCGGGGGCTGGTACTTGAGTTGATACGTCATGTAATTAATTCAATGTGGGAGCGAGCCTGCTCGCGATGACGGTATCCCAGCCAACATCAATGTAACCGGTCCACCGTCATCGCGAGCAGGCTCGCTCCTACAGGGATATTCGTTGGCAGGCATAAAAAAGCCCGGTCAGTTGGACCGGGCTCGGGAAGGTAGAACCGTCACTCTTTGGGCAAGCTTCGGTATTGCGTCGTCGTCATACCCGCGTAACCCCAGTTATCGGTGTCGACTTCCTCGATCACGATGTGGGTCAAGTGCGGGTCCTTGCCCAGCACCCGCTGCAGGGTTTCGGTGATCTCGGAAATGACCTGGGTTTTCTGCTCGCGAGTGACGCCGTCGCGGGTAATACGCACATTGACGAAAGGCATGATGCACTCCTGCTGATGGGAAATGAGCGCAGGAGGTTCCCGCGCCACGGGGGCCACTATATTTATACGCCTGCGGCTGATAAACAGGTGTCTGGAACTTTCAGTTGATACGCGGTGTAACGAATCATGAAGCGTCATTTCGAAGACTTGCAGTTGGGCAGCATAGAACTGTTCTGCCTGGCGGCGGAGGCAGGGAGTTTCACCGCAGCGGCCCAGCTTGCCGGTGTGACTCCGGCGGCGGTGAGTCGCTCGATTTTCCGTCTGGAGGAGCGCCTGGGTTCGCGTCTTTTCGTGCGCACCACACGCAGCATTCGGCTGACGGAAGCCGGCAAGACCTATTTCGAGCAATGCCGGCAAGCGCTGACGCAACTGGTGGAGGCGCAACAGGAAATGATGGGCGCGCAATCGGTGCCGTCCGGGCAACTGCGCATCAGCCTGCCCACCACCTACGGTCATCACCGCATCCTGCCCTTGCTGCCGGCCTTTCGGGCGCTGTACCCGCAAGTGACGGTGGACCTGCACCTGAGCAACCGAAACATCGACTTCGTTGCCGAAGGTTATGACCTCGCCATCCGGGTGCGAGCGCAACCCGACTCATCGATGATCGCCCGGCTGCTGGAAGACGCGAAACTGGTGGTGGTCGCGGCCCCGGATTACTTGCGCAAGGCCGGCACGCCGCAGGTCCTTGAAGATCTGGACGACCATGAGTGCATCCAGTTCGAATTGCCCAGCAGCGGCCGGCGGATTTCCTGGTTGTTCAATGTCGACGGCAAGGAAAAGGAGGTGTTCGGCGAAGGAGGGTATTGCTGTTCGGACGATGTGCTCGGCGGCGTGACGCTGGCCAAACATGGCGCCGGCTTGTTCCAGACCTACAAATTCATCGTGGAGCAGGAGCTGGCCAACGGGCAATTGGTGGAGGTACTTGCGCCTTTCGCGGGGCGCTCACGTCCGTTCACCTTGCTGTATCCCCACGGTCGGTACGTGCCGCAGCGGGTGCGCGCCTTTGTCGATTTCCTGCTGCAGTACCGGGAGCAGTGGGCGGCGGATTGAAGTAACGGTGACCTGTGGCGAGGGGATAAATCCCCTCGCCACATTGAATCCCTGCCGCTTCAAGTTAACTAACGGCGCCCACGGAGATTTTTAGCTCAGAACCGAAACGCCTGCCGCCCAATCAGCAGCCACTTGCCATTCTTCTGCTTCTGCCAGATCTGAAAGTTCTCGATTTCCGTCGGAACCACTTCGGTGCCTTTGAGCGCTTGCGCGGAGAAGTGGTGACGCACCAGGGCCACATCGCCTGACAGGGTGATTTTCTGATCCTTCATCTCCAGGGTCTTGAACGCGCTCTTGCCGGTTTCGATGTCGGCAATGAAGGCTTTCTTGTCCTGAATCTTCCCGCTGGAGTGCCCGTAGGTCAGGTTTTCGGCGGCCAGTGCCTGGAGTTGTGGGATGTCTTTGTGCAGCATGGCTTGGGTCAGGTGGTCGACGGCCTGGGCCACTTCCTGCTCGGCCGATGAAGAGGCAGCCGCGACGTAGCCGCTGAACAGGCACAGAAAGCTGATGACCAATGTGGCTTTTTTCATGGGTATTTCCTTATTTTTGTAGGTATCGGAGCGGATTAGCGTTTTCGGCTGATCTCGTCTGTCATCGTACAACTTGTTTGGAGTGGCGGGAATAGGTCGTCAAGTTTGGTCACTGCGGAGGGCGACATCGGTAGGCTTCAGATTCAGAGACCCTCGCGAACCGCCCCGCGAATGCCCTCCAGCAACATGGCAAACGCCGGGTTGTCATTGTCCTGGCGCCATACCAGGTGCAACTCGCTTTGTACCCCTTCACCCAGATCGATCTCACGAAACACCACCTGCCTGAACACCACGCTGGTGGCACACCGGGGCACCAGTGCCAGACCCATGCCGGCGTTGACCAGCGCCAGGATCGTCAGTGAGGAACCCAGCCATTGCACGAACTGCGGTGCAACGCGGGCCGAGCGCAGCATGCCGGTGAGCAGTTCGTTGAAAGGTGGGTAGGCGGAGTGGGAGTACATCAGGAATGGTTCACCGTCGAGATCTTCGACGCCCACCGAATCGGCACTGGCCAGCGGATGCCCGACGGGCACGGCCAGGACGAACGGTTCGCGCACCAGGCACTCGGTGGCGTAGCCGGTTTCCAGCAGTGGCGAGCGGACGATCCCCAGGTCGATGCGGCGAGCGCGCAGGGCCTCGTGTTGCTGGTAGGTGTTCATCTCCGACAGAACGATTTTTACCTGGGGTTGCTTCAAGCGGGCTTCGGCGATGACTTTGGGTAGAAACTCATACACCGCGCTGCCGACGAAGCTGATGGTGACTGAACCGATGTCGCCCTGGGCAAACCGCTTGGCGGCCACGGCGGCTTGTTGCGCCTGCTCCAGCAGGTTCTGCGCTTCGATGAAAAACGCCCGTCCGGCGGCGGTGAGCGCCACGCTGCGAGTGCTGCGGGTGAACAGTTCGACACCCAGGTGATGTTCCAGCAACTGGATCTGCCGACTCAGCGGAGGCTGGGTCATGTTCAGACGTTCGGCGGCGCGACGGAAGTTGAGTTCGGTCGCCACCGTGGTGAAGCAGCGTAGCTGTGCCAGTTCAAACATTGATTCAATCCAGGTATCAATCAAGTGCCAAGTTAGATTAGACGGGAACAATACCCTCCGTCCATCATCGACCCGTCCTCTACAAAAACAATGATCGGAGCCGCTGCATGAAGATCACCCGCGTCACCGTCACACCCATCGCCTTTCGCGATCCGCCGTTGCTCAACGCCAGCGGCATTCATGAGCCCTACGCGTTGCGTTCGATCATCGAGATCGAGAGCGACAACGGTTACATCGGCCTGGGCGAGAGTTACGGCGATGCGCCGGCCCTGGCGATCCAGCAGCAACTGCAAAGCCAGTTGATCGGGCTGGACCCGTTCAACCTCAACCAGTTGCGGGCCATCGTCCAGGCCACCGTGGCCGCCCACCGGCCCGCCAGCGTTGCCGGTGCGGAGCTGGCGCCGGGTTCCCATGCGAGCAAGGCGGTGAGCAATGCTTACTCAGCGTTTGAAGTGGCCTGCCTGGACCTGCAAGCCCATTACCTGAACGTGCCGCTGGTGGATCTGCTGGGCGGGGCGATTCGGGATGAGATCCCGTTCAGCGCCTATCTGTTTTTCAAGTACGCCGAGCACGTCGATTCGCCGTATCCGCCGGACAGCTGGGGCGAGGCGCTCAACGAACAGCAGATCGTCGCCCAGGCCCGGCGCATGATCCAGGACTACGGCTTCAAGAGTATCAAGCTCAAGGCTGGCACCCTGGAGCCGGAACACGAGGTTTCCTGCATCAAGGCGTTGAAACAGGCGTTTCCCGGCTACCCGCTGCGCATCGATCCCAATGGTAACTGGTCGCTGGAAACTTCCATTCGCATGGCCGAGCTGCTGGGCGATGACCTGCAATATTACGAAGACCCTACACCAGGGCTCGAAGGCATGGCCGAACTGCACAAGCGCACGGGCCTGCCGCTGGCGACCAATATGGTGGTCACCGATTTCGACGAGTTCCGTCGCAGCGTGGCGCTGAACAGCGTGCAGATCGTCTTGGCCGACCATCATTACTGGGGCGGGCTGCGAGACACCCAGGCGCTGGCGAAAATGTGCGACACCTTTGGCCTGGGCGTGTCGATGCATTCGAACTCCCACCTGGGCATCAGCCTGATGGCCATGGCCCACGTCGCGGCTTCGGTGCCGAACCTGGATTACGCCTGTGACACCCATTACCCGTGGCAGGAACCGGATGAAGAGGTGATCAAGGGCGGCAAGCTGCCGATTGTCGATGGTTGCGTGAAAATCACCCGTGCGCCGGGGCTTGGACTGGAGCTGGACCGCGATCAACTGGGCAAGCTGCATGAGCAGTTCCTCAGTTGCGGCATCCGCCAGCGCGACGATGTGCGGCAGATGCAGCGCTACAAGCCGGACTGGAAAACCGTCAAACCGAGGTTCTGAGTCAAGGATCCTGTGGGAGCGAGCCTGCTCGCGATGGCGTTGGGTCAGCAGCATTTAGGGTGGCTGACACACCGCCATCGCGAGCAGGCTCGCTCCCACCTTAGTTTCAGGGTTAGGCCCTAAGTATTGCCCCTCCGTCACATCGCAGTCTTACACCCAAACTGCCGCGCCGGGCCGGCGCCTCCAAAGCATCCGCCAATTGCCTCCAAGGCAGCGTATGACGCGGCCTGTCGCCTTTCGATAATCGCCTCCGACATCCCGTCTCATGTTGCGGAGCGCGCCATGCACAACAATAAAAATACTCGCCACCGTTTTTTGCCTGCGGTCATCGCCGGCCTTTCGAGCCTTGGCCTGACGTCGTGGGCCCAGGCTGAAATCATGCTGTACGACAAGGACCAGACCACCTTTTCCACCGACGGCTATATCAACGCCTTTTACGTCAACAGCGATGTTGACCGGGCAGGGGAGCAGTTCGACCGTCGGCAGGCGCGGGTCAAGATGGGCTTCTTGCCCAACTACCTGGGCTTCAACATGGGCAAGCAGGTCGATGACCTCAAGCTTGGCGCCCGTGCCTCGTTCTGGGTGACCATCAACGACAGCGAAACCAACGGCACCGACACCGCCATCGACGTGCGGCAGTTCTACGGCACCGTCGCCAATCCGCAGTGGGGTGAAGTGCTGGTCGGCAAGGACTTCGGTCTGTTCGCCCGTTCCAACATTCTGCTGGACGAGTTGCTGGCCGGTTACGGGCAGGTCAGCGATACCCTCGGGTTGGTGGACGGCGGCGGGGTGTCGTTCGGCAACATCGGCAGCGGCTACCCATATCCGTTCCCGACTTCGCAGATCACTTACCGCACGCCGGTGATGGATGGGCTGCGGGTGGCGGTGGGCATCATGGACCCGGTAGACACCAACGACAGCAGCGCCACCGGCAAGGCCTACCAGGAAAATCCGCGTACTGAAAGTGAGGTGACCTACCAGTTCGACCTGGGTGGGGCGAAGATCTACAGCTGGCTCAACGGCAGCTACCAGACCTCGGACAACACCGACACCACGGTCGATTCAGTGACCTCCAAAGGCCTGGGCTATGGCGTACAGGCGAAGATGGGCGGCCTGTCGCTCACCGGTTCCGGGTTCCAGGCCAAGGGTATCAACCCGTTCTTCACCAACAACGCCGGCGAAGCGACGTTGCGCAATGTCGACAGTACCGGCTACCTGTTGCAGGGCTCCTACAAACTGGGCAAGAACCGCCTGGCGCTGTCCTACGGCAAGACCGAGGACGACGGCAATGGCGTGGTGGGCAGCGGCGCCGACTATGAAACCCGTGGCATAGCGCTGTTCCATGACGTCAACGACAACCTCAAGCTCGTGGCCGAATACAACCAGTTCGAAATCAACGGCCATGACACCAGCGCCCAGAACGAAGACACCGACACCTTTGCGGTGGGGGCGGTGTTGACCTGGTAAAGAGGATCCATCGGGAGCAATGCACAACCCTGTGGTGAGGGGATAAATCCCCTCACCACAGGAGCATTCCAGCCGAAGCCCGGGGTTTTTTGTGGTGGTCCCTGCCGTGCGCATCGCGGCAGGGGCCGCCACTGTTCTCCTCCCATGGAAGCGTCTACCCGCTACCCAAGTAGCATTCGTGAGTCGGGCGCCGCTTCGTACACTCAAGGTTCCTGTCACGCACCCGTCGGAGGCGAAGATGCTAAAGGCCCAGAGCGAAGGTGTGATAAGCGCCATGTCCCAGGCAACGAACGTCCAGCAAGTTGCCCAGGAGCTGGCGCGGCAGTTGTTGCACCCGCACTTGGGTTTCGTGCTGTTTTTCTGCTCCGCCGAATACGACTTGCCGGCTCTTGGCCAGGCACTCTCCCAGAGCTTCGGCGGGATTCGCCTGGTGGGCTGCACCAGCGCCGGAGAAATCACCAGTCAAGGCTATGGCCGCAACTGCGTCACAGCGGTGGGTTTCGATCATCGGCATTTTTCCATTGCCGCCGAGCTGATCGGGGAAATGGAGCACTTCAGCCTGATCGACGCCCAGCAAATGGTCGAACGACTGGCCAGCGGTTGCCGCAGCAATGCGCTGGCGCCGATCAAGGGCCACAGCTTTGCCCTGACCTTGCTCGATGGGTTGTCCAGTCGCGAGGAGATGGTGCTGGCGGCGTTGAGCGCGGCGCTGGGGGACATTCCGCATTTCGGCGGTTCGGCCGGCGACGACAACTACCTGACTCACACCCACGTGTACTACGAAGGTCAGTTCCACAGCGGCGCGGCCGTGGTGGTGCTGATCAACACCTGGCTGGATTTCGAGGTGTTCACCACCCATCACATCCTGCCTCGGGAGGAGAAGTTGGTCGTGACCGGGGCCGACAGCACCTCACGGCGTGTCTACGAGCTCAATGCCGAGCCCGCCGCCGAGGAATATGCCCGGCACATCGGTGTGCCGGTGAACGCGTTGAACTACCGGGTCTTCGCCGCCCATCCGCTGGCGGTGCGCATCAACGACCAGTATTACGTGCGGGCGATCCAGCAGGTGCACCCAGACCTGAGCCTGAGTTTTTACTGTGCGGTGGAGAACGGCATCGTGCTCACGGCGATGACCCCGGGCCCTTTGCTGCACAACCTGCAAGAACTGTTCAGCGGCTTGCAGGGGCGCCTGGGTGACTTGCTGCTGACCATCGGCTGTGACTGTTTTCTCAGGCGCATGGAACTGGAAGATCGCGGTGGCCTGGAGCAGATCGGCCAGTTCCTGCGCGACCATCGCGTGATGGGCTTCAACACCTACGGAGAGCAGTTCAATGGCATGCACATCAACCAGACCTTCACCGGAGTTGCCATTGCCCGCCATCGCGTCCCCGGCCACCGCTGACCTGCAGGCGCAGATCGCCAGCCTGCAGCACGAAAACCGCAAACTGCGGCGGATCAACGACGCACTGATCGAACGGGTGGAGTCCGGCGTGACCCGGGGCAACGACCCGTATGCGGCGTTCCAGCATTCAGTGGTGCTGGCTGAGCAGGTTCGCGAGCGCACCGACGCCCTGAACCAGGCCATGGCCGAGCTCAAGGCCGGCAATCACCTGCTGGGCGAAGCGCGGCTGCGCGCGGAAACCGCCCACCGGCACCTGATCGATGCCATTGAGAGCATTTCCGATGCATTTGTGCTGTTCGACGAACAACAGCGCATCGTCCTGTTCAACAGCCGCTTCAAGGCATTCTGGGCCCACAGCCGCGTGCGTATCATCGCCGGGATGCGCATTTCCGAGGTCAAGCGACTGATGACCGCCAACGGGTTGTTCAGCGAAGAACCGCGTGGCCAGGCCGACGAGCATGTGCTTTACCGCTTGCAGAACGGGCGCTGGCTGCAAGTCAGCGAACGACCAACCCAGGAAGGCGGTCGAGTGATTCTGTTTACCGACATCACCGACGTCAAACTCAGTGAAACCGTGCGTCGCGAACAGGCCATCGCGCAGAAATCGCACTTGTTGCAACGGGCCGTGGACAACCTTTCCCAGGGTGTGGCCATGGTCAATGCCCAGGGTGTGCTGGAGTTGTGGAACCGTCGCTTCCTGGAACTCAGCGGTCTGGCGCCAGTGGCGGCCCATCGGCCGTTTTCCGAGGTGATCGCCGACAGTGAACTGCAACTGCTGACCCCGGCCAGTCGCGACAGCAATGGCCGGCTCATCCACGAAAGCGAGCAGCGCCTGTCGGATGGCCGGGTCCTGGAGATTCGCACCCATCCGCTACCCACCGGCGGCTACGTCAACACCTTCACCGACATCACCGAGCGCTACCAGCACGCCGAGGCCCTGAGTGAAAGCGAACGCTGGATCCGCCTGATCACCGACCATGTGCCGGCGCTGATCGCCTACCTCAATGCCGACTTGGTCTACGAATTTACCAACAAAGTCTACGAGCAATGGTATTGCTGGCCCCGTGGCGTGATGCTCGGCCAGAGCCTGCGCGAGGCCCACAGCGAACAGCATTACCAGCGCCTGGAGGCCTACGTGGCCCGGGCCTTGGCCGGTGAGAGTGTGACGTTCGAGTTTGCCGAGACCAATATCAACAACCAGGAACGCTATATGCTGCGTTCCTACGTGCCCAATCGGCTGGCCAATGGTGAAGTGGTGGGAATCTTCGTGCTGATCCGCGACATCACCGAGCGGCGTCGCACCGCCGAGGCGCTGCACCAGGCCTACCAGAACCTGGAACAGCGCGTCCAGGAACGCACCGCCGAACTGACCTCCCTCAATGACCAGCTATTGCGCGAAATCGACGAGCGCAGCCGGGTGGAGCTGCGCTTGCGCGAGGCCAAGCGCGAGGCCGAGCAGGCCAACCTGTCGAAAACCAAATTCCTCGCGGCGGTCAGCCATGACCTGCTGCAACCGCTCAACGCCGCGCGGCTGTTCACCAGCGCTTTGCTCGAGCGCCGTGAGCCGGTAGCGAACGCGCAACTGGTGCGCAACGTCAGCCACTCGCTGCAGGACGTGGAAAACCTGTTGGGCACGCTGGTGGACATTTCCAAGCTCGATGCCGGGGTGATCAAGGCCGATATCGCGCCGTTCGCCCTCAGCGAGTTGCTCGACAACCTGGCCGCCGAATACGTCCAGGTGGCGCGCAGTGAGGGGCTGGAACTGCACTTTGTGCCGTGTTCGGCCCTGGTGCGCAGCGACATGCAGTTGCTGGCGCGGATCCTGCGCAATCTGCTGAGCAATGCCATTCGCTATACCCCCAGCGGGCGGGTGGTGCTGGGCTGTCGCCGGCACCGTCAGCGCTTGTCCATCCAGGTCTGGGACAGCGGCATCGGCATTGCCGAAAACCGTCTTGAAGAGATCTTCCAGGAGTTCAAGCGCGGCGATGTGCAGCGCCCGGATCAGGATCGAGGGTTGGGCCTGGGACTGGCGATCGTCGAGAAAATCGCCGGGATCCTTGGGCACCGGATCCAGGTGCGTTCATGGCCGGGCAAGGGCTCGGTGTTCTCCATCGACGTGCCCCTGAGCGCCACCGCGCCCAAGCCGTTGCCGAGCCTGGAGATGAGCGAGCCGATGCTTGAGCGCTTGCGCGGGGCCCGGGTCTGGGTGCTGGATAACGACGCGGCCATCTGCGCCGGCATGCGTACGTTGCTCGAAGGTTGGGGTTGTCGGGTGGTGACCGCGCTGTCGGAGCAGGACCTGGCGCGCCAGGTGGACAACTACCATGCCGAGGCCGACCTGCTGATTGCCGACTATCACCTGGACAACGAGCAGAACGGCGTCGACGCCGTGGCCCGGATCAACGCCCGCCGGGCCTCGGCGATCCCGGCCATGATGATCACCGCCAACTACAGCAACGAACTCAAGCAGCAGATCCGCGAACGCGGCCACACCCTGATGCACAAGCCGGTGCGGCCGATGAAACTGAAGATTGCGATGAGTCATTTGTTGAGTGGGCCCAAGAGTCATTGAGCCGAACGCTGTTGTGGCGAGGGGATTTATCCCTGCTGGGCTGTGAAGCAGCCCCCCTGGATCTGCCAGGCAGACCGAGTTCTTAGGTTTTAGGGCCGCTTCGCGCCCCAGCGGGGATAAATCCCCTCGCCACAGGGATGTGTGTCAGCGGTTCAACGGCGCAGATAAGCCCCGAAATCAATATCCCCGGCACTGAGAATCGCCTGCACCCGATTGTGCACATTGAGCTTGCGCAGGATGGCCGAGACGTGAGCCTTGACCGTGGTTTCGGCGATCTCCAGCGTGTAGGCGATCTGTTTGTTCGACTCGCCCTTGGTCATGCGTTCCAGCACCAGCAATTGTTTACGGGTCAGTGCCTGGAGCAGCTCGGGCGCAAAGGCCGGGGTTTCGTTCAGGCGGCGGCCCATCGGGCTTTTCTGCGTGCGGATGATGTCCGGTGGCAGGTACACGTTGCCGTTGAGAATCTGCTCGATGGCGTCGGTCATCTGCGAGCGCGGCGAGGACTTGGTGATGAACCCCACCGCGCCGTAGGTAATGGCTTGCAGCACCACCTGTTTGTCCTGTTCGGCGGAGACGATCACCACGGGGATGGTCGGCGCCTCGTTGCGCAGGTTGATCAGGCCATTGAGGCCGTGCATGCCGGGCATGTTCAGGTCCAGCAGGATCAGGTCGAGGTCGTCGTGCTCGCGGGTCAACGCCAGGGCGCTGTCCAGATCGGCGGTTTCCATCACCTCGCTGCCAGGAAAACCGTCGCTGATGACGTTGTGGATGGCTTCGCGAAACAGTGGGTGATCGTCGGCTATCAGGATCTTATACATGGCCATTCACCTCGTTATTGTCGTGTGGGTGGGGCGGGGGCACGCACTCATTTGAATCAGGGAAAGGGTTCGGGCCGGGCCGCTTGCAAGGGCAGGCGGGCCGCCTCCCAAGCGTCGAGGCCGTCGCGGTACCAATACAACTGTTTATAGCCCATGGCGGCGGCGCGTTTTACCGCGTTCCAGCTCAACCAGCAATCAGAGCGGCAATAAAAGACCAGCGGTTGATCCGCTCGCCCGCCCGTGGCTTTTCCCAGGTGATGGTTGAAGTAATCCTGCCAGGTCGGGTCGAGTTCGCCGTCGCCGGTATTGGCCAGCCACAGGCTGCCGGGGAGGTTGGCGTGGGGCTCGTTGTCGATGAAGCGTCCCTGGAGCCAGGGGCGGCGATAGACGTCGATCAGGATCGCAGATGGCGTTTGCCCCATCAGTTGTTGCAGTGCCTGGGTATCGAGTGTCTTTGCGCCATCGACGGTGGCGGGCGTCGGGCTGCGGTACTGGGCAATGCGATAGCCCTGCGCGGAGAACAGCGCAGTGTCAGCCTGGGCGACATTCAGCCACAGGCCCAGCAAGACGATCACCAGCAAACGGGGCATGGGAATTTATCCTTTTTGTTATGCGCCCATTACATGCCAGGGTCGAGGTCTTGTGAATGCGACCATAGACAGGAAAACCGGTACTAAAGTAGTAATTTCGGGCTCAAAGACAAGTGTGAAACCTAGGTCATGCTCTATCCCCTGTGGGAGCGAGCCTGCTCGCGATAGCGGTGGTTCAGTTGGCAGAGACGTGACTGACGCACCGCTATCGCGAGCAGGCTCGCTCCCACAAGGGATATTCGTCGTGCAATCAGCCTGCTTTGCGCAACGCCGCATGCTGCGGATTGAAGGTCCACACCGCCAGTAGCGCGAACACCAGAGTCAAGCCCGCGCACACCACCATTGCCAGCAGATTGAACCGTTCATACAACGCATAACGCACCAGCTCCACCCCATGGGTGAACGGACTCACCGTGCACAGCCAGTACAGCCAAGGGCTGGCCTCCAGCATTTTCCACAATGGATACAGTGCCGAGGACAGGAAGAACATCGGGAAGATCACGAAATTCATCACCCCGGCAAAGTTCTCCAGTTGCCGGATGGCATTGGACAGCAGCAAGCCCAGGGCGCTGAGCATCAGGGCCACCAGCAGCAGCGCCGGAAACGCCAGCAGCAGGCCCATGGCCGGTGGCTGGATGCCGTACAGCCAGGCAATGGCGAGAAATGCGTAGACCTGCAACAACGAGATCAACGAGGTTGCCAGCAACTTGCTCGCCAGCAGGAAGGCCCGCGGCAGAGGGCTGGTGAGCAGCACGCGCATGCTGCCCATTTCCCGGTCATAGACCATCGACAGCGAACCCTGCATGCCATTGAACAACAGGATCATGCAGGCAAGGCCAGGCACGATGTACACCTCATAAGGGATGTAGGTGTCATAGGGGGCAATGATGGCGATGCCCAGTGCCGCACGAAAGCCGGCGGCGAACACCAGCAGCCACAGCAGCGGCCGCACCAGGGCACTGAGAAAGCGCGTGCGTTGCAGCACGAAACGCAGCCATTCACGCACCACGATGCCGCTGAAGCATTGCCAATACGCGTTCATGAGTGAACTCCCGCTGCGGTCAGATGTGTGAAGGCCGAACCGAGGGTGCCGCCGTGTGCCTGGCTCACGGCGTCGGCGCGTGCGCTAGCGACGAGGCGGCCTTGATGCAGGATCAGCAGATCGTCGCTGGGCTGTACTTCGTCCAGCAGGTGCGTGGTCCACAGCACGCTGATGCCCTCGTGGCACAACTGGCGGACGTGTTGGTTCAGGGCCAGCCGGCTGGCCGGGTCAAGGCCAACGCTGGGTTCATCGAGCAGTAACAGGCGCGGTTCATGCAGCAGCGCGCGGGCGATTTCCACCCGGCGACGATGGCCGCCATTCAGGGCACGCACTCGTTCTTGGCGCCGCTCGGTCAACTGCTGGCGGGCCAGTTCCGCGTCGATGCGCACACTGCCCTGGCGCCGCGACAGGCCATGCAGCGCGACGTGGTAACGCAGGTTCTGCTCGACACTCAGGTCCAGGTCCAGGGTGCTCTGTTGGAACACCACGCCCAACTGGCGCAAGGCCGGCCGCGGCGAGGTCTGCAACGAATGGCCGCCGACGCGGACCTCACCACGCTGCACGTCATACAGGCGCGTGAGCAAGGCAATCAGCGTCGATTTGCCGGCGCCATTGGGGCCCAGCAACGCGGCGAAGCGCCCGGCTGCGAGGTTGAAACTCACCTGCCTGAGGGCTTCGCGCGCGCCGTAGGCGAAGCTCAGGTCGCTGACTTCCAGGGCGTTCATGGCGTCACCACTACACCCCAGGGGTAACGCCCGACTTTCACCGACTTGAGCACTTTGCGGCTCTGCACGTCGATCACCGACACATCGCCGCTGACGCCATTGGTTGCCAGCAGTTGGCGTTGATCGGGGGTGAATGCCAGTTGCCAGACGCGCCGCCCCACCAGCAGGTAATCCAGCACTTCGAAGGTCTTGGCATCGATGACGGCGACGTGATTGGCCGGGCCCAGGGCGACGAAGGCGAGTTTGCCGTCGGCGCTGAGCTTGATGCCCACCGGTTGTACCTTGTCGGGGTGAACGCCCTTGATCTGGAACGTCAGCGTCTTGAGCACCTGGCGACTGGCGACATCGAGAATCGTCAGCGTGCCGCCGATTTCCGCCGAGGCCCAGAGCTGCGAACCGTCACGACTGAACTCGACGAAACGCGGCCGTTGGTCCACCAGTGTGTTGTCGGCCAAGGTCTGGGTGCTGGTGTCGATCCAGTGCAGCATGTTGGTGGTTTCACTGGTGTTGACCGCCCATTTGCCATCGGGGCTGACGGCCATGCCTTCGGGCTCGACGCCGACGCCGATCTGTCCCAGCACCTCGGAAGTCTGGGTGTCGATCACGGTCACCAGGGCATCGTCTTCGTTGGACACGTAGAGCCAGCGGTCATTGGGGTGCAAGGCGAACTGTTCCGGGTCCTTGCCGGAGGGCAATTCCTTGATGATCTTGCGGGTGGCGACGTCCATCACCTGGACCCGGTCCGAATCGCTGGCGCAGATGTACAGCAGGCGGTTGTCGTGGGACAGCAACAGGCCTCGGGGGCGTTGGCCCACCGGCAGGGTCTCGATGACCTCCAGGCTCTGTATGTCGATCAGGCTCAGGCTGTTGTCTTTCTCATTGGAAACCCAGGCGATGCTGGCGGCGGCGGGGCCGGCGACCAACAACGCCGCCGCCAGGGTGAGGGTCTGACAAAGCAGGGCAGGTTGGAACCGGGTCAGGTCAAGCAGGGGGCGGCGCATGGCGGTTTCCTTATTGTTGTTCTTGAAGGGATCAGGGGTAGCGGCAGCTCACTTCGGGCCGGTCATAGCCCAGGCTGTCCATTTCGTTGGTAGGGTGAAGAAAACCGTCCTGGGGCGAGGTGCTCACCAGCGCCCGCGGCTGAACCAGGGGAATCGGCTGGCGCAGTTGCCCGTTCCACGGCCGGTAACTGAGCTTGCGCCCCTTGAAACCGTCCAGCGGCAATTGCTCGCTCAGCGCCAGTTGGCGGATGGCCAATGGGTCGTCCTGGCGCAGTTTGCTCACGGCGCTGGCGATGCTGCGCACGGCGATCCAGGCGGCGAAATCACGATCATTCATCCAGCGCCCGGCCAGGGCTTCGAAGCGTTTTTGCAGCTGTGCCGCGCCGTAGGTTTCCACGGTCTTGTGCCAGGCGGTGGGGGTCAGGCCTTGCGTGCCGGCCACCGGACGCGGGTACCAGGTCTGATAGGGCACGTATTCGCCGAAGTCGCCGCGCTCGTCGGCCACCAGCACCACGTCGTATTCGGCGGTCTGGGTGAACAAAGGCATGTCGGCCTGGGCGCTGCGGCGCTGGTCGTTGTCGAACTGCCAGTCTTTTTGCGCGACGACCTTCATGCCGAAACGCTTCATGGCTCGTCGTAGCGCGGCAGCATAGGCCTGGTCCTCGGCGGTCTGGCCGACGATCAGTAACGCCCGCTGCCATTTGCGTACGACGCTGAACTGCACCAAGGCATCGGCGAGCATCGCCCGGTCGGGCAGGCTGTGGAGCACGTTGCCCAGGCAATCGGTGGTGCGCAGGCTGTCGTCGGCGCTGCCGACATTGAACAGCAGGCTGTCGGGCAGGGCGGCACTGAGTTGGCGCAGGCTGGCGGATGGTGCGTTGACCACAAACAACCGCAGGCCCTGGTCATGCTGCGCTTGGGCGGCCTGGAGCAAGGCTTCGGGGCTGTCGACGCTGGCGCTTTGCAGCTGGTAATCGTGCTTGAGAAAACGCCCGGTGCTGTTGCTGTCGACAATCGCCAACTGCGCCCCGCGCAGCCCAGCATCGGCGGGCTCTTCAATGACGTTGGACAGCAGCGGGCCCGGGTCGGGGCGATAACCCAGGTAGCCGATGCGCACTTGCAGCGGCGCGCCGTCGCCAGCCTGGGCGGCGACCGGCAACCCGGCGCTGGCCGCTGCGAGCAAAGGGATCAAGGCGTAACTGACGAGCCGGCGCATAACACCTCCATTGCGGGTAGCGCCAGCATAGGAAGCCTGTGTCCAGGGGGAAATATGCAGAAAGTACCGCCGGGCCAGTACCAAGGTAGTAACCCGCTGTCGACGCCGGGGTTTTAGGATGCCAGTCATCGTCATTCATCAGGAGCGGACAGACCGTGCGGATTCTCAAAGCCCTGCTGCTGCCGTTGTTGCTGATCTTGAGTCTGATTGGCGTGGATCGGTTGTCTGGCAAACCAAAGAGCTGCCGCGAACACAAAACCTGCGAGCACAGAGGTTCCCCTGTGGGAGCGAGCTTGCTCGCGATAGCGGTGGTTCAGTCGACAGCGCTGTTGAATGTGCCGATCTCATCGCGAGCAGGCTCGCTCCCACAGGAGTACTGTGCCGGCCAGGGGTTGGGCCGCTAACCATGTCGGCCCTCTGGCGAATCAACCTCTGGGTGACGGCGTTTTTCGCCCTGGTCACCCTGGCTTGTGCGGTCCTGTTGCTGCATCAAGCCACGGCTGATGTGAAACGTGAGCTGCAATCGGCCGAGTCCGTGGTGCATTACCTGAGTGAAACCGCCGAGCGCAACCCGGCCAGTCTCCAGTCGCGGCTGACCGGCAGTTTGCGTCATGTGCGGGTGCACTGGTTGGCGGCGGGGCAGGTGCAGCCGGGGAACAGCGAGGGCGGGGTGAGCGCCTGGCTTGGTCGCTGGTTACTGGGCGACGCTCCGGCTGCCGCGGTGGTGGATTTGCGCGACGGTCGCCGGGCCTGGATCGCGGTCGACCCTCGGGACGAAATCGAAGAAGTCCTCGATTCCCTGGTGCAACTGCTCGGCGTCTGTGCGCTGGCGTTGTTGGTCAGCCTGCTGGTGATCCGCTGGGCGGTGCGCCGTGGTATGGGATTGCTCGATGAATTGCTGCAGGCCCTGCGTCAGGTCTGCGCCGGCGATCTGCGGGTGCGGCTGGCCGCTGATGCTATCCCGGAGGCCCGGCAATTGGCGGTGCATTTCAATCGCATGACCGCTGCCCTGACTCAGGCGCAGGCCGATAACACCCGGCTTACTCAAGCCCTGCTGGCTGTGCAGGAGCAGGAACGCACGCAGCTGGCTCGGACCCTGCACGATGACCTGGGCCAATACGTGGCAGGGATCCGCGCCCGGGCATGCTTGCTGCGGCTGGTGATCGATCAGCCGCCGATGCTGGAGCAGACCGTCAGCCAGCTCGAGGGTCATTGCGAGCATCTGCAACAGGGATTCCGTGCGCTGGTGCAAGACCTGTATCCGGTGGTGCTTCAGCACTTGCCGCTGTCCGAGGCCATCGAGCTGCTGGTGGCTCAGTGGCAACAAAACCAGGGCATCGCCTGTCAGCTGCGGATCAACGCGCCGTTGCCGCCGTTGTCGGGCTCGAACAAGACCCACCTGTATCGCCTGTTGCAGGAAGCGCTGACCAATGTCGTCCGGCATGCCGGCGCCACGCAGGTGCGGATTCGCCTGCAGCATCGGGCCGGGCGTTTGCGAGTGCTGGTGCGTGACAACGGCCGGGGAGCGACCGGGCCCCATCGAGCGGGCGTTGGCCTGCACTCGATGTCCGAGCGCGCCCGCAGCCTGGGTGGCGAACTGCGCATCATCAGCCAGCCCGGTGCCGGTTGGGCGCTGGCCTTGAATATTCCCCTGGAGGCGTGATGAACATCTTGTTGGTCGACGATCATGCGGTGGTTCGGCAGGGCTATGCCAGCCTATTGCGGGCGCTGATGCCGGAGCTGCACGTGCGCGAAGCCGCCACCGGTGAGGAGGCGTTGAGTCAAGTGCTGGAGCAGGTGCCTCATCTGGTGATCATGGATTTCGGCCTGCCCGGTATCAGCGGGCTGGAAACCACCCGGCGCCTGCGCCAGCGCCTGCCGCAACTGCGGGTGCTGTTCTTCAGCATGCACGATGAACTGCCATTGGTCCGTCAGGCGCTGGACGCCGGGGCTGCGGGCTACCTGACCAAGAATTCGGCACCTCAGATACTGGTGGAGGCCGTGCGCCGGGTGCTGGCCGGCCATGCCTACATCGAACAAGCCCTGGCCACCCAGTTGGCCTGCGCCAGTACCCGACACGACACCGACCCGCGCTTGCAATGCATGACCCAGCGCGAGCTGGAGATCTTCGTCATGCTCGCCAGGGGCACCCCGGCTCGCACCATTGCCGAACAGTTGTGCATCAGCGCCAAGACCGTGTCCAATCACTTGACGCTGCTCAAGAGCAAGCTGCAGGTCAGTTCCCATGCCGAACTGGTCCACCTGGGGATCGACATGGGTGTGGTGCGGGTGGCGGGGTGAGCCCCTCATGTTCTCGCAATGATGCTCAACTGTGGCGAGGGGATTTATCCCCGTTGGGCTGCGCAGCGGCCCCAAAGCCTGAAGACTCGGTGTGCCAGGTCTATTGAGCTGGCTGTTTTAGGGCTGCTGCGCAGCCCAGCGGGGATAAATCCCCTCGCCACAAGGCTTTGTATGTATCTGGAGACTTCATTGATCCCAGGACACTGGGCAACCCGTACACCCTTGCATATTCGCATCCTGAAAATTCCCGTAATGCTGGCGTGAACCGCTCATGTCGGCGTCTTCCAGGTTGCTTTCGCCAAGCTTGGCTTCCTGCAGGTTGGCGTCGCGCAGGTCGGCGCCCTTGAGATCTGCCTTGCTCAGCCAGGCCATTTCCAGGTCGGCGGCTTGCAGGTTGGTTTCGTGCATTCGGGCGCCGGACAGCCGGGCGAATTGAAGATACGCGGCGCTCAGGTCGGCTTTCTGGAACTGCGCGCCCTGGGCAAACAGGCCCCAGCCCTGGATAGCCTTGAGCGTGGCCCCACTGAAGTCCGCCAGGCGCAGGTTGCTTTGCTGCAAGCTGGCACGGGTCAGGTTGGCGCCTTGCAGACGAGCCTTTTCCAGATTGGCCAGGTCCAGCCGCGCATGGCGCAAATCGGCGCCCCGCAGGTCGGCACCGCTGAGGTTCATTTTGCGCAGGTCCTGGTTGGCCAGCCGGGCGCCGCGAAGGTCGGCGCCGGGGCATTGGCTGGACTCGGCGATGATGCAGCCGTTGATGGTCAGGGGCATGTCGGGGTCGGCGGCGCTGGCATTTGCGGCGAACACGATCAATAAAACCAGTGGATAGTTCATGGCAGGAACTCGAGTTAACTGTGGGAGCGAGCCTGCTCGCGATTGCGGCGGTACATTCAACATCACTGCCAACTGAACCACCGCCATCGCGAGCAGGCTCGCTCCCACAAGGGATCTTTGCTAGACACAGAATCTGTGTCCAATGAGATCAAGAGTGGGAGCGGGCTTGCTCGCGAAGCCGTCGGCACATTCAACATCACTGCCAACTGAACCACCGCTATCGCGAGCAGGATCGCTCCCGCAAGGGTTATTGGCGGACCACCTTGTTATCCCAACTCGGAATCTTGAACACCCAGAACGACCCGCCCTGGGCCACCGGCTTGGTCAGCTCGGCCATGTCGCCGCCCCACAACGGCACGGCGCCGCCGTAGCCGACGGTCACGCCGATGTACTGTTCGCCGTCCTGCTCCCAGGTGATGGGCGGGGAGACGATGCCGCTGCCGGTCTGGAACTTCCACAATTCCTGGCCGGTCTTGGCGTCGAAGGCCTTGAAGAAGCCGTCGCCGGTGCCGGTGAACACCAGATTGCCTTTGGTGGCGAGCACCCCGGCCCACAGCGGCAAGGCTTCCTTGTGTTCCCAGACCACCTTGCCGGTGGTGGGGTTCATCGCCCGCAGGCTGCCGACGTGATCGTCATACATGCGCTTGATGCGAAAGCCCATGCCCAGGTAGGCCGAGCCTTTCTTGTAGTTCACTTCTTCGGTCCAGTATTCCTCCTTCCACTGGTTGCCCGGCACGTAGAACAGCCCGGTGTCCTGGCTGTAAGCCATGGGATTCCAGTTCTTGCCTCCCAGGAAGGGCGGTGAGACCTCCACCGGTTTGCCCTTGGTTTCACCCGGCAGTGGCTTGGCCGGACGCTGACCTGGATTTTCCACCGGGCGGCCGGTCTTCAGGTCGATGTGGCTGGCCCAGGTGATGTTGTCGACGAAAGGGAAGGCGTTCTGCAGCTTGCCGTTGTTGCGGTCCACGACGTAGAAAAAGCCGTTGCGGTCGGCGTGAGCGGTGGCCTTGACCAGCTTGCCGTCTTTGTCTTTGTAGTCGAACAGCACCAGCTCGTTGTTGCCGGAGAAATCCCAGGCATCGTTGGGCGTGTGCTGATAGAACCACTTCACCTCGCCGGTACTCGGGTCGACGCCCACCTGGCCGGAGGTGTAGAGGCTATCGTAATCCTGCGGGTTGCCATCCTTGGCCGTGCGCGCCCAGGTGTTCCATGGCCCCGGGTTGCCGGCGCCGACGATGATGGTGTTGGTTTCGGGGTCGAAACTGGCGCTCTGCCAAGGTGCGCCGCCGCCGTGGCTCCAGGCCTCGACCTTGCCGGTTTCGGTGGTTTTGTCGTCGGGCCAGGACGGTGCTTTCACATCGCCGGTCGGCGTGCTGTCCTTGCCGTTGAGACGGCCCATGTGGCCTTCGACGAAAGGCCGCATCCAGACTTCTTCACCGGTGTCCGGGTCCCGGGCGAACAGTTGCCCGACCACGCCGAACTCATCCCCGGAACTGCCATGGATCAACAGCACCTTGCCGCTGGTCTTGTCCTTGATCAGTACCGGGGCTCCGGTCATGGTGTAGCCGGCCGCGTGATCGCCGAACTTCTTGTTCCACACCACTTTGCCGGTGTTTTTATTCAGGGCGACCACCCGCGCATCCAGCGTGCCGAAGTAGATCTTGTCGCCGTAAATGGCCGCGCCCCGATTGACCACGTCGCAGCACGGGCGAATGTTGTCCGGCAGCCGATGGCTGTAGGTCCACAGGCGTTTGCCGGTCTTGGCGTCGAGGGCGAATACCCGTGAGTAAGAGCCGGTGACGTACACCACGCCGTCGCTGACGATGGCCTGGGACTCCTGGCCGCGCTGCTTTTCGTCGCCGAATGAATAAGACCAGGCCGGCGTGAGCTTGAACACGTTCTTGTCATTGACCTGGGCCAGCGGGCTCCAGCGCTGGGCGTTGGTGCCCATGCCGTATTGCAATACGTCGCGGGTGGTCAGGTGGTCGTTGGCGATGTCTTCCCAGGTGACTGCGGCGTTCGCCTGCGGAGTCAGGGACAGGCTGCCGGCCAGCAGCAAGGCCACGGTCAGGGAAGAGAGGGCGGGGAGCGTTTTTATTGTCATGGTGGGCATTCCCAGTGAGGTTTTGGCCTGACTAGGTTGGGTCGCGTCAGGGCTCTACCGATACGGAAAAAGTCCCGCCCTTGCCGGGAAGACTTCCCGAACCGGCTGTCTTTGCGAACCGCGCCGGATGACCCGCTACCAAGGAACTAGAGTGCGGCCACCAAAGCAGCATTCGGCTGGGGTGCAGGCGTTCCTAAGATGACGGCACGGCCTCTGTAGAGAGGTCTTGCGTGCAAATTCGAGGGCATAACAATGACAACAAAACGCAACGCCATCATCGCTACCGCATTGCTGATAGGGCTGACCGGCGCAGGCTCCGTGTGGGCCCATGGCAACGTAGTGCCCCAGGCAGTGGAAACCAAAGGGCTGACCCCGATCAAGGACACCGGCCTGCCGTTGGATGGCGATGGTTGGGTCGCCCAGAACCCTTACCGTAGTTCTCCCGAGCGAGACAAAGCGGTGGAAATCGGCGCCTCGGCCTACAACCAGAACTGCGCCGCGTGCCACGGCCTGGAAGCCAAGTCCGGCGGGATCGCGCCGGATCTGCGCATGCTGGATGCCGCCGAAGCCGGAGATGAGTGGTTTGTCGAGCGCGTGCGTCACGGCGCGGTGCGCGACGGCCGGGTCTACATGCCGAAAATGGCGGACTATTTGAGCCAGGAAGCCTTGTGGGCGGTGCGCACCTATCTCGACAGCGTGCACGTCGAGGAGTGATCGCCATGCGCCTGTTCGCGTGGATATTCTGCAGCCTGTTGCTGTGTGGCCAGACGGTTCAGGCACAGGTGCGCAACTACGACGAAATGATCGCCGCCGGCGAGCTGAAAGTGGCGGTGTACAAGGATTTTGCCCCCTATAGCTTCGAAGACCACGGCCAGCCTCGGGGCGTGGATGTGGAGCTGGCCCAGGCCCTCGCCAAAGCCCTTGGCGTGCGCCTGCGATTGATCTGGGCGCCGCCCGGCGAAAAGCTCGATGACGACCTGCGCGATTACATCTGGCGCAGCAGCGCCCTGCATGGTCGGCAACTGGCCGACCTGATGATGCGCGTGCCTTACGATCGCGACTACGTGCAAAAGCGCAACGACATCGGTGAACTGGAAAACGCCCAGGTCGCCATGTTCGGGCCTTATCAGCAGGAGTGCTGGCAAGTGGCGTACGACCGCCGCCGGCTTGAAAGCGTAGGCAGTGTCGCGGTATTCCAGCAGCACCCCATTGGCGTTGAAGTCGACAGCGTGCCGTCGTTCTACCTGACCTCGGTGTTCAACGGCATGCTCAGCGCCAGGACCCATCACTTCCCCGGCGTAGGCCAGGCGTTCAAGGCCATGCGGGCCGGGCAGGTCGACGCGGTCATGGCCATGCGCGGGGAGATCGACTGGCAACTGCATGAGGCAGCCGATCCGCAACTGGCATTGGCCGAAAATGCTTACCCGAACATGGGCAAGCAACGGTGGGAAATCGGTATGGCGGTGCATGAGAGCAACCGGCAGCTGGCTTATGCGGTGGAAGAAGCGCTGGAAGGGTTGATCCGCGACGGCAGTCTCAAAACCATCTATGCCCATTACGGCCTGCGTTACGAAGTGCCCGAGATGTATCAATAGGAGCGCAGGGATGAACTGGCGAGCGTGGGGTCTGCTGTTGTGCTGCCTGCCGTTGACGGCGACGGCGCTCGAGACCGGGAAGGACCCGGTGCCCTCGGTGATGTGGGCCTTCTATCACAAACAACTGCTGGCTGAGGCGCCCTTCGTGTTCGATGACCGGGTCCGATTGCTGGCGCCGCCTTTTGCCGAAGACGCGCGCCAGGTGCCGTTGCAGATCGATGCCCGCGCATTCACCGGCGACGTGGTGCGTATGCTGGTTTGGGCCGAACTGAACCCGCTGCCCAAGATCGTCGATTTCCAGCCGGGGGAGCGGGTGCTGCCCTGGCTGTCGATCCGCATTCGCATCGAGCAGGCCACGCCGTTGCGCGCCGCCGTGCAGACCCGTGACGGCCTGTGGCACGTCGGCTCGACGTTGATCGACGCGGCCGGTGGCGGCTGCACCGCGCCAAGCGTGGTGCGGACCCAGCCGGGCTGGGAAGAACACTTGGGCGAAGTGCTGGGAGCTCGTTACCCCCGAGGTGAAGACAGCCGCCTGCGCCTGCAAGTCGCCCACCCGATGGACAATGGGCTGGTGAGCGGCATCCCGGAGTTTTACCTCAACCAGGCGCAGTTGCTGGACGCCGACGGCCAGGTGCTGGCGCGCCTGGAGCTGTTCCCGGCCGTCAGCGAAAACCCCAACCTGAGCTTCGACATTCAAGGCCCCGGGCAGACCCGCCTGTTGTTGCGTGACAACAGCGGCAATGAATTCGAGGCAACGGTCCCCTGACCACAAGGAGCGCGCCATGCGTTGGTTGTTGCTGATCTGGCTGGGCCTGTGCCTGCCGACATGGGCCGCAGCGGACTATTCACTCAAGCCCCGGCAGATCGCCGAAGGCACCTGGCTGCTGGAAGGCAGCACGGACAATTTTGCCAAGGCCAACGGCGGCAACATCGTCAACACCGCTTTTATTGTCACCGAGGCCGGCGTGGTGGTCATCGACAGCGGCCCGTCCCGGCGCTACGGGCAGGCCTTGCGCCAGGCGATTGCCGCGATCACCGATAAGCCGGTAGTCCAGGTGTTGCTGACCCATCATCACCCCGACCATGTCTTGGGCAACCAGGCCTTTAGCGACGTACCCATCGGCGCGCTGGCGGGGACCACGGATCTGTTGCGCCAGCAGGGCGATGCCATGGCCGAGAACATGTACCGGCTGGTCGGTGACTGGATGCGTGGCACCGAAGTGGTATTGCCAAACCAAGTGCTGGTTCCCGGTCCGCTGAAGGTCGGCAACCATTCGTTGCGTCTGCTGGCATTGGCCGGGCACACCGGGGCGGACCTGGCGATCCTCGATGAAACCACCGGCGTGTTGTTTGCCGGCGATCTGGTGTTCTACGAACGAGCCCTGACCACCCCGAACAGCCCTGGTCTGGAGGTCTGGCTCAAGGACCTGGACACCCTGCAAAGCCTGTCGTGGAAGCAGATCGTACCCGGCCATGGTCCAGTGGCGAGCGATGCCCGGCCTTTCTTGCAAATGCGCGACTACCTCAGCTGGCTCGACCAACTGATGCGCGACGGCGCGGCCCGGGGCGATGACATGGCCGAGATGATCCGCAGCCCCATCCCCGAGCGTTTTGCCGGGATCAGCTTGAGTCGGTATGAGCTGATTCGCAGTGTCAGTCATCTTTATCCGCGTTATGAGCGGGTAGGGATGAAGCGAGTAGATGCCAAGATTCAGTAGTCCCGGCAAATCCCCCGGCTAGCGCCAAAAATGAAAAAAGGCGGGCCTTGGTCTAAGGTCATTGTTAAGGACACAGCAGGGGTGTGGTGCCTGAAAAAATAGCCGAAGTCGCGGAACCGAAGATGTCATGGCCGCAGAGTGCTTTCTACGCAAGGCAGAACTCTGGAGCAGCGATGAAATGACCATCACAAAAATCCTCCACGACAAAATCCACGCCAATGGCATCGAAATGCACTATCGGTTTACCGGGCAAGGGGCACCGATCGTCCTTCTCCACGGCTGGCCACAACACTCTCTGATGTGGAATCGGGTCATGGCGGAACTCGCCGACCAGTATCTAATCATTGCCCCGGATCTGCGCGGAGCCGGAGGATCGTCGATTACGCCCGGGGGCTACGACAAGCGGACCATGGCGCGCGATCTACGAGCCCTCATCGAGAAGCTCAACCTGGGGCCGGTCTTCCTTGTGGGCTACGATCACGGTGTTGGCGTTGCTTACCAATATGCCGGCGCGCACCCCAACGAGGTTCGACGGCTGGCCCTCGCCGAATATGCGCTGCCGGGGTTCGGCTACGAGGCCAAGCTGACGCCATCTCGAGACTGGGACGTCGCCAGCAGTTGGCAACTCAGCTTCTTCACCCAACCCGATGTTGCGGAACTGTTCATTCGCGGAAAGGAGCGCGAGCTGCTCTCCTGGTTCTTCTGGAAGATGTCCGCCAACCCTGAGGGCGTGAGCGGCGAGGACTTCGAGGAATATGTCCGGCAGATCATCAAACCAGGCGCGCTGCGAGCGGGCCTCAATTACTACGCTGCGGTCTGGCAGGACATGGACGACCATTCCGAAAACGCTCGGCGGGGCAAACTGCAGATGCCCGTGCTCGGCATTGGTGGTCGATGGGGGTTCGCCGAGAAGACCAGCCTGCTCCTCGAACCGGTGGCGCAGCACCTGAGTGGGACCGTCATTGAAGGTGCCGGACACTGGCCGGCCGACGAACGTCCCGACGAATTTGCCCGAATCTTGCGCGATTTTTTCCAAGCCGACTCGCCCTGAAGCCGGCATGCCGTTCACGTAAGGCTGGCGCCACCTTACCGGCTTCCTGAGGGAACAGCGTTTTAACGGTCCAATCCGGTCTTCACATGTACCAAGGAACTAGAAAACTCAACACAGCGGGCAATTGTTGACGACGGCCCCAAGGCCAAGAATCTGCGGCAGACCGGGAAAATTTCCCGGGTATAACAATAACCGCAGAGGTAGCCGTCATGACTCATCCCGCACGTCGCCAGCCCTTCGCCGTGAGCCTGCTGCTCAGTGCCATGCTGCTGTCCGGTTCGGCCTTGGCCGCCGTGACCGATCAGGAAATTCTCCAGGACCCGAAAAACCCGCAGCAGGTCGTGACCAACGGCCTCGGCGTGCAGGGCCAACGCTATAGCCCGCTCGACACGCTCAACGTGAATAACGTCAAGGATCTGCGTCCGGTCTGGGCGTTCTCCTTCGGCGGTGAAAAGCAGCGCGGTCAGCAGGCCCAGCCGATGATCAAGGATGGGGTGATGTACCTCACCGGTTCCTACTCGCGGGTGTTCGCGGTGGATGCACGCACCGGCAAGAAACTCTGGCAATACGATGCGCGCCTGCCCGATGACATCCGTCCTTGCTGCGACGTGATCAACCGTGGCGTGGCGCTGTATGGCGACCTGGTGTATTTCGGCACCCTGGATGCCAAGCTGGTGGCCCTGAACAAGGACACCGGCAAGGTGGTGTGGAGCAAGAAAGTCGCTGACCACAAGGAAGGTTATTCCATCAGCGCCGCGCCCATGATCGTCAATGGCAAGCTGATTACCGGCGTGGCGGGCGGCGAGTTCGGCGTGGTGGGCAAGATCAGCGCCTACGACCCGAAAAACGGCGAGCTGCTGTGGACCCGTCCGACCGTGGAAGGGCACATGGGTTATGTCTACAAGGACGGCAAGGCTATCGAGAATGGCATTTCCGGTGGCGAAGCCGGCAAGACCTGGCCGGGGGATCTCTGGAAGACCGGTGGTGCGGCGCCCTGGCTGGGCGGCTACTACGACCCGGAAACCAATCTGCTGCTGTTTGGCACCGGTAACCCGGCACCGTGGAACTCCCATCTGCGCCCTGGCGACAACCTCTATTCCTCGTCGCGCCTGGCCCTCAACCCAGACGACGGCAGCATCAAATGGCACTTCCAGAGCACCCCTCACGACGGCTGGGACTATGACGGCGTCAACGAACTGATCTCCTTCAACTACAAGGAAGGGGGCAAGGACATCAAGGCTGCGGCCACCGCCGACCGCAACGGCTTCTTCTACGTGCTCGATCGCACCAACGGCAAGTTCATCCGCGGCTTCCCGTTTGTCGACAAGATCACCTGGGCCAGCGGCCTGGACAAGGAAGGGCGGCCGATCTACAACGAGGCCGGCCGTCCGGGCGCGCCGGGCAGCGAAGCCAAGGGCAGCTCGGTGTTTGTCGCGCCGGCGTTCCTCGGGGCGAAGAACTGGATGCCGATGGCCTACAACCAGGACACCGGGTTGTTCTACGTGCCGTCCAACGAATGGGGCATGGACATCTGGAACGAAGGCATCGCCTACAAGAAGGGCGCGGCGTTCCTGGGGGCCGGTTTCACCATCAAGCCGCTGAACGAGGACTACATCGGTGTGCTGCGGGCCATCGACCCCAAGACTGGCAAGGAGGTCTGGCGTCACAAGAACTTCGCGCCGCTGTGGGGCGGAGTGCTGACCACCAAGGGCAACCTGGTGTTCACCGGCACGCCTGAAGGATTCCTGCAGGCCTTCAACGCCAAGACCGGAGAAAAGGTCTGGGAGTTCCAGACCGGCTCCGGTGTGCTCGGTTCGCCCATCACTTGGGAAATGGATGGCGAGCAATACGTCTCCGTCCTCTCGGGCTGGGGTGGCGCGGTGCCGTTGTGGGGCGGCGAAGTGGCCAAGCGCGTGAAGGACTTCAACCAGGGCGGCATGCTCTGGACCTTCAAGTTGCCGAAAGAGTTGGTGGCCAAGCGCTGAGTTGTCATTGAGCCGGGGGCTGCTTTTGTGGCGAGGGGATTTATCCCCGCTGGGCTGCGAAGCGGCCCCAAAATCTTTGCGAGCGCTGCGCACTCGAGCGGGGATAAATCCCCTCGCCACAAAGGCAGCGCTTGTTCCCGCTTTTCGTGTCCTGAAAAATCCACAAACCTACGACCAAATAACGAGAGCCCCCCTGCCAATGACGCATTCGTCCAGCATGCGGGTCTCTCTACCATCGGCCTATCGCCTGTCCCGCGACAGGCATCGACCAGGCAGAGGCCCATTATGATCTATGCACAACCCGGAACCCCAGGCGCCGTCGTTACCTTCAAGCCGCGCTATGGCAATTTCATCGGCGGCGAATTCGTCGCGCCGGTTAACGGCGAGTATTTCACCAACACGTCCCCGGTCAACGGCGAGGTCATCGCCGAGTTCCCACGCTCCAACGCCGCTGACATTGACAAGGCCCTGGACGCAGCCCACGCCGCTGCCGATGCCTGGGGCAAGACTTCGGTGCAGGATCGCTCCCTGGTGCTGTTGAAAATCGCCGACCGCATCGAACAGAACCTGGAACGCCTGGCTGTCAGCGAGACTTGGGACAACGGCAAAGCCGTGCGCGAAACCCTCAATGCCGACGTACCGCTGTCGGCCGACCATTTCCGTTATTTTGCCGGCTGCATCCGCGCCCAAGAGGGTGGGGCCGCCGAGATCAATGAACTGACCACCGCCTATCATTTCCACGAACCGCTGGGCGTGGTCGGACAGATCATCCCGTGGAACTTCCCACTGCTGATGGCCGCCTGGAAACTCGCCCCGGCCCTGGCCGCGGGTAACTGCATCGTGCTCAAGCCAGCGGAGCAGACGCCGTTGTCGATCACCGTGTTCGTCGAGCTGATCGCCGACCTGCTGCCGCCCGGTGTGTTGAACATCGTCCATGGCTTTGGCCGCGAAGCCGGTGAAGCCCTGGCCACCAGCAAGCGCATCGCCAAGATCGCCTTCACCGGCTCGACCCCGGTGGGCTCGCACATCATGAAATGCGCCGCCGAGAACATCATCCCGTCCACCGTGGAGCTGGGCGGCAAGTCGCCGAACATCTTCTTCGAAGACATCATGCAGGCTGAGCCGGCGTTCATCGAAAAGGCCGCCGAAGGCCTGGTGCTGGCGTTCTTCAACCAGGGCGAAGTCTGCACCTGCCCATCACGGGCGCTGGTGCAGGAGTCGATCTACGCGCCGTTCATGGCCGAGGTCATGAAGAAGATCGCCAAGATCAAGCGCGGCAATCCGCTGGATACCGAAACCATGGTCGGCGCCCAGGCGTCCCAGCAGCAGTACGACAAGATTCTTTCGTACCTGGACATCGCCCGGGAGGAGGGCGCCGAGCTGCTGACTGGCGGTGCGGCAGAGCACCTGGAGGGTGACTTGTCGAGCGGCTATTACATCCAGCCGACCCTGCTCAAGGGCCACAACAAGATGCGCGTGTTCCAGGAAGAGATCTTCGGCCCGGTGGTGGGCGTGACCACGTTCAAGGATGAAGCCGAAGCCCTGGCGATTGCCAACGACACCGAGTTCGGCCTCGGCGCCGGTCTCTGGACCCGCGACATCAACCGAGCCTACCGCATGGGCCGGGCAATCAAGGCCGGGCGTGTCTGGACCAACTGCTACCACCTGTACCCGGCCCACGCCGCGTTCGGTGGCTACAAGAAGTCTGGCGTGGGTCGTGAAACCCACAAGATGATGCTCGACCATTACCAGCAGACCAAGAACCTGCTGGTGAGCTACGACGTTAATCCGTTGGGCTTCTTCTAACCCAGCCCCCCCCCCTGTGGGAGCGAGCTTGCTCGCGATAGCGGTAGATCATTCAACCTCTATGTTGAATGTTCCGACGTCATCGCGAGCAGGCTCGCTCCCACATTTGGATTTGTGTGATTGCAGCATTGCTACCAACGCACCCCACCCACCGCTTCGAAAGTAGCATTCGAACGCCGGGTACAGCGTGCATTAATGACGTTGCCGGAATGGCCCGGTACAAGAAGAGGAAAGACCCATGTGGACTAAACCCGCGTACACCGACCTGCGTATAGGCTTTGAAGTGACGATGTACTTCGCCAACCGATGAGCGCTGGCCCGGCCTGAGATGTTCAGGCCGGGCTACCCATTTGGTCTGATTGCAATCACGGTGGGATGCTTTAGGCTCAGGGTATTCCCGGAACAATAAGAACAGGCTTACCGATGAGCCAGAGTCTCAGTCCGCTGCGCAAGTTCGTTTCACCTGAAATCATGTTTGGCGCCGGTTGCCGGCACAATGTCGGCAATTACGCCAAGACGTTCGGCGCACGCAAGGTGCTGATCGTCACCGATCCCGGCGTGATCGCCGCAGGATGGGTCGCCGACGTCGAGGCCAGCCTCCAGGCTCAGGCCATCGATTACTGCATCTACAGTGCCGTCTCGCCCAATCCCCGGGTCGAAGAAGTCATGCTCGGGGCCGAGCTGTACCGGGAAAACCACTGCGATGTCATCGTCGCGGTCGGTGGCGGCAGCCCCATGGATTGCGGTAAAGGCATCGGCATCGTCGTTGCCCATGGTCGCAATATCCTGGAATTCGAAGGCGTGGACACCTTGCACGTGCCCAGCCCACCGTTGATCCTGATTCCCACCACCGCCGGCACCTCGGCGGACGTGTCGCAGTTCGTGATCATTTCCAACCAGCAAGAGCGCATGAAGTTTTCCATCGTCAGCAAGGCCGCGGTGCCGGACGTGTCGCTGATCGACCCGGAAACGACCCTGAGCATGGACCCGTTTTTGTCCGCCTGCACCGGCATCGATGCGCTGGTGCATGCCATCGAGGCGTTTGTATCCACCGGCCACGGCCCGCTCACCGACCCCCATGCGCTGGAGGCCATGCGGCTGATCAACAGCAATCTGGTGCAGATGATCGCCAACCCGGCGGATGTCGCCCTGCGGGAAAAGATCATGCTGGGCAGCATGCAGGCCGGCCTGGCGTTCTCCAACGCGATTCTCGGTGCGGTGCACGCGATGTCCCACAGCCTGGGCGGGTTCCTGGATTTGCCCCATGGCTTGTGCAACGCGGTGCTGGTGGAGCATGTGGTGGCGTTCAACTACAACTCGGCGCCCGAGCGTTTCAAGGTGATTGCCCAGACGCTGGGTATCGATTGCCGGGGCCTCAATCACCGGCAGATCCGCACCCGGCTGGTGGAACACCTGATTGCCCTCAAACGCACCATCGGCTTTCACGAAACCCTGGGGCTGCACGGGGTGAGCACTTCGGATATTCCGTTCCTGTCGCAACATGCGATGCATGATCCGTGCATTCTCACCAACCCTCGGGAGTCGAGCCAGCGGGATGTCGAGGTCGTCTATGGCGAAGCCCTCTGACGAACAGCAAAAAGCCCTGGCCGGGCTGCTCGGTCTGGGCAATCACTCCACGCGCAAGAGCCACTATCCGGAACTGGCCGCGCGCCTCGATGAGCTGGAACAGGCTCGGCAACACCTGCAACAGCTCAACGATCAGTTGGAACAGCGGGTGGCCGAACGTACCGACGCGCTGCTGGAGGCCAACCGCAACCTGCAACAACAGATCACCCAACGCGAGTTGATCGAACAACAACTGCGCGACGCTCGGGATGCTGCGCAGGCGGCCAACCGCAGCAAGGACAAATACCTGGCCGCCGCCAGCCATGACCTGCTGCAACCGCTCAACGCCGCACGCTTACTGATCGCCACATTACGCGAACGCTCGCTGCCCACCTCCGAACACGTGCTGGTGGAGCGTACCCACCAGGCGCTCGAAGGGGCGGAGGACCTGCTCACCGACCTGCTGGACATCTCCCGGCTGGACCAGGCTGCAGTCAGGCCGGACCTGGCGCCGTATCGGCTGGATGAGTTGCTCGCGCCGCTGGCTTCGGAGTTTCAATCAGTGGCTGGCGCTGCCGGGTTGGAGCTACGGGTACGTTTCGGCGACGAAACAGTGATGACCGACCTGCGGCTGATGACCCGGATCTTGCGCAACCTGCTCAGCAATGCCTGTCGCTACACCGCTCATGGCGGCATCCTGTTGGCCGCGCGGCGTCGGGGCGAGCGGTTGAGCCTGGAGGTCTGGGACACGGGGCGCGGTATTGCTGCCGACTGCCTGGAGTCGATCTTCCTGGAGTTCAACCAGCTGGACGTAGGTCGCGCTGCCGATCGCAAGGGTGTCGGCCTGGGTTTGGCGATTGTCGAGCGTATCGCCCACATTCTCGGTTATCGGGTCCAGGTACGTTCCCGCCCGGGGCGCGGTTCGGTATTCAGCATCGAGGTGCCGTTGTCTGCTGAAAGACTGCTGCCCATGGCCCAGATGCCCGCCCAGGCCGTCGCCGGTAACCCGCTGCCTGGCCGCCGTCTGCTGGTCATCGACAATGAGCTGAGCATTTTGCAAAGCATGGCTGCGCTGCTGGGGCAGTGGGGGTGTGACGTGTTGACCGCCACGGACGAGGCGGGTGCCTTTGACGTGCTGCAAGGCCGCGCGCCGGAACTGATCCTGGCGGATTTCCACCTGGATCATGGCGTCGTCGGGTGCGAAGTGGTCAAGCACTTGCGCGAGCATTTCCAACAGACGATCCCGGCGGTGATCATCACCGCCGATCGCAGCGACCAGTGCCGCCGCGCCTTGCGCAAACTCAATGCGCCACTGCTCAACAAACCGGTCAAGCCCGGCAAATTGCGGGCGGTGTTGAGTCAGTTGCTCGGATAGCGAGTGGCGAGGTGACGCCAGATTTCACCAACAATCCCTTGTGGGAGCGAGCCTGCTCGCGATAGCACTGGGTCAGCTTGCATCACTCTAATGCGCCACCGCCATCGCGAGCAGGCTCGCTCCCACATTTTTCAGCCAGTGCGCCATCAAAACGCCGTCATTTGGTCGGTGTTTATGCCTTGAATGAAAAAAGAGGCTTCGGTCTGTTTAGTTCATTCTGTAAACTCCCCCCGCTGCGACAATCGGGCGCGGCCATGTCTGGCCCGATTACAAGCGTTTTGCAGTGTCCCTCACCCAGCTGAAGCCAAGACCTACAAGAAGTCAGCGCCGGAGAGACATAAAAGCGAGGCCGATGATTCTCGGCCCCTGTAGGTCCGTCCTCCAGTCCCGTCTCGACCCCAGTCATGCCGTATGCCGGCCATGGCGTGGTCTATCCTTGCAGGACTGGTGGGCGGAATGGCGTTCTACCCTAGGGATACACACATGTTGAAGAGAACACACACGGCGCTGCTGGGCCTGGCGATGGCGATGGGTCTTGCGACCACGCACGCCGCCGAGGCAAAAAAAGTGGATGTCCTGCTCATTGGTGGCGGCATCATGAGCTCGACACTCGGCGTTTGGCTCAATGAGCTGGAACCGGACTGGACCATGGAAATGGTCGAGCGCCTGGACGGTGTTGCCCAAGAGAGTTCCAACGGCTGGAACAACGCCGGTACCGGCCACTCCGCGCTGGCCGAGCTGAACTACACGCCCGAAGACAAGAATGGCAAGGTCGAAATCGCCAAGGCCATCGAGATCAACGAAGCGTTCCAGGTTTCCCGTCAGTTCTGGGCCTGGCAGGTCAAGAACGGCGTGCTGAAGAACCCGCGCTCGTTCATCAACTCCACCCCGCACATGAGCTTTGTCTGGGGTGAGGACAACATCGCGTTCCTGAAGAAGCGCTACGAAGCCCTTCAGGCCAGCCCGTTGTTCGCCGGCATGCAGTACTCCGAAGATCGCGAGCAGATCAACAAGTGGGTACCGCTGATGATGCAAGGGCGTGATCCGAGCCAGAAAGTCGCGGCCACCTGGAGTCCCTTGGGCACCGACGTGAATTTCGGCGAAATCACCCGTCAGTTTGCTGCTCACCTGCAAACCAAACCGAACTTCTCCCTCAAGCTGTCCAGCGAAGTGCAGGACATCACCCGCAACGAAGACGGCACCTGGCGCGTTGCGTACAAGAACCTGAAGGACGGTAGCGAAACCGAGACCGACGCCAAGTTCGTGTTCATCGGCGCTGGCGGCGGTGCCTTGCACCTGCTGCAGGAAGCCGACATCCCCGAAGCCCGTGAATACGCCGGCTTCCCGGTAGGCGGCTCGTTCCTGGTGACCGAGAACCCGACCGTCGCCCAGATGCACCTGGCCAAGGCCTACGGCAAGGCTTCGGTTGGCGCACCGCCGATGTCGGTTCCGCACCTGGACACCCGCGTGCTCGACGGTAAGCGTGTGATTCTGTTTGGCCCGTTCGCCACTTTCTCCACCAAGTTCCTGAAGAACGGTTCGTATTTTGACCTGCTGACCAGCACCACCACCCACAACGTGTGGCCGATGACCAAGGTGGGTATCGAACAGTACCCGCTGGTTGAATACCTGGCCGGCCAGTTGATGCAGTCGGACGAAGATCGCTTCAACGCCCTGAAGGAATACTTCCCGGACGCCAAGCAACAAGACTGGCGCCTGTGGCAGGCCGGCCAGCGCGTGCAGATCATCAAGCGTGATGAAGAGAAGGGCGGCGTCCTGAAACTGGGTACTGAAGTGGTCGCCTCCCAGGACGGCAGCATCGCCGCTCTGCTGGGTGCTTCGCCAGGTGCCTCGACTGCTGCGCCGATCATGCTGACGGTGCTTGAGAAGGTCTTCAAGGACAAGGTCGCCACCCCGGCCTGGCAGGAAAAACTGCATCAGATCGTGCCAAGCTACGGCACCAAGCTCAACGAAAGCCCTGAGCGTGTGGCTCAGGAGTGGGCTTACACCAGCGAAGTCCTGCAGCTGGACACGCCACCGACGATCGGCCAGCAGCGCACCGCGCCTGCACCGACTGCGCCGGCCGCTGCCCCGCAAAGCAACCCGGCGGCCGACATGGCGCTGTAAACCGGACGTTGTCTGGTGAATAAAAAACGCCGCTCATCGAGCGGCGTTTTTTTTCGTCTATGATTTTTCGATCCCCGAAGAGGATCAAACCATGACTCGCCTGACCGCCAAGGACTTTGCCCCCGAACTGCTCGAGCTTTACGATTTTTACGCCCACGGCCAGATATCCCGAAGGATCTTCCTGGAGCGGGCCAGTCAGTTTGCGGTGGGCGGGCTGACGGCCGGCGCACTGCTGGCGTCGTTGAGCCCCAACTATGCCCAAGCGATGCAGGTGAACTTCACCGACCCGGATATCGTGGCGCAATACATCACTTATCCCTCTCCCAACGGTCACGGTCAGGTGCGCGGCTATCTGGTCCGGCCAGCCAAGGCTAGCGGCCCGGTGCCCGGTGTGGTGGTCGCCCATGAGAACCGTGGCTTGAACCCCTATATCGAGGACGTCGCCCGGCGTGTGGCCAAGGCCGGTTTCGTGGCGCTGGCGCCGGACGGCCTGACCTCGGTGGGCGGGTATCCGGGTAACGATGACAAGGGGCGCGAGCTTCAGCAGCAGGTTGATCCCGAGAAGCTGATGAATGATTTTTTCGCTGCTGTTGAGTTTCTGATGAAACACGACGCCATTGGCGGCAAGAAAGTCGGCATCACCGGTTTCTGCTACGGCGGCGGGGTGGCCAATGCCGCCGCCGTGGCGTATCCCGAGCTCGGCGCGGCGGTGCCATTCTACGGGCGCGGGCCCAAACCTGAGGACGTGCCGCAAATCAAGGCACCGTTGCTGATCCACTACGCCGAACTCGACACCCGCATCAACGAAGGCTGGCCGGCCTATGAAGCAGCGCTCAAGGCTGGGAAGAAGACCTATCAGGCCTATATCTATCCGGGCGTCAACCTTGGCTTCCACAACGACTCGACCCCGCGCTATGACGAAGCGGCTGCCGAACTGGCGTGGGGGCGCACCCTTGAGTGGTTCAAGCGTTACCTGGGGTGAGCGCCACGCCGCGGCTCAGTAGCGAATCATCACGGACTTGAGTTCCGTGTAGTCGTCGATGAAGGCGCTGCCGAACTCCCGGCCCATCCCCGAAGACTTGCTGCCGCCAAAGGGCACGGCCGGGTCGAGCAGGGTGTGCATGTTCACCCATACGGTGCCGGCTTCGATGGCGGGCACCATGCGCAGGGCCTTGCCCAGGTCATTGGTCCAGAGGCTGGCACTCAGGCCGAACGGCGTGTCGTTCATCAGCTCCAGCAGCTCTTCTTCACTGTCGTAAGGCAAGAACGTGGCGATCGGGCCGAAGGTCTCTTCGTGAAGCAAGGTATCGCTGTGACTGTTGGCAAGGATGATGGTCGGCTCGACATAACAGCCCGGTCCGTCGATCAACTTGCCGCCGTGAATGATGGTGTTGTCTTGCGCCCGGGCCTTGGCAAAGAACTCACCGAGTTTGCGCTGATGCTGGCGGTTGGTGACCGGGCCGAACTCGGTGGCTTCGTCCAGGGGCGAGCCGATATTGAGTTTGCTCAGGCGCTGGGCCAGTTTGTCCATGATCGGTTCCAGCTGCGAACGATGGACAAAGAACCGCTCGGCCGCCGCGCAGATTTGCCCTGAGTGCAGAAAACCCGCTTCGATGATGCCGTTGACCGCCACGTCCGCCGCCACGTCCGGCAGAAAACCCGCCGCATTCTTGCCGCCCAGTTCCAGTGTGGCACGGGTCAGCCCGGCGCCCATGGCGCTCTGGCCGACGGTGAGGCCGGTTGGCACGGAACCGGTGAACGAAACCTTGTTTGTGCCAGGGTGCTCGATCAACCCTTTGCCTACTTGACCACCGCCGGTCACCACGTTGAGGGCACCCGGTGGCAGGCCCGCGTCCATGGCCAGTTCGGCGATGCGCAGGATGGTCAGCGGCGTGAACTCGCTGGGTTTGATGATGATGCTGCAGCCGGTCACCAGTGCCGAGGCGAGTTTCCAGATGGCAATCATGGTGGAGAAGTTCCACGGCACGATGCCGACCACCACGCCCACCGGTTCGCGCAGCGTGAACGCGGTGTAGCGTTCACCGGCGAAGGAGGGCAGCGACGGGGTGATGGTCTGGCCGCTGATCTTGGTGGCCCAGCCGGCGTAATAACGCAAAAAATGCGCGGCCTGGTCGACCTCGAAAGCGCGGGATATCTGGATGATCTTGCCCGACTGGCAGGTTTCGATCTGCGCCAGTTCTTCGCGATGGCGCTCCAGTAGGTCCGCCAGCTTGAGCAGCACGTGACCGCGCACGGCCGGTGCCACCGCAGACCACTGCTTGAACCCGCGCCGCGCCGACTCCACCGCCGCATCGATATCGCCTGGCGAGGCTTCGCTGACCTGTGCGATGACCTGGCCGGTGGCGGGGTTGACGACGTCCAGCGTCTGCGCGCTTTGGCTTTGGACATAACGACCGTCGATGAACAGCGCGTGGTGTCGGGCGAGAAAAGCTTCGACCTGAGGCAGCAGGGCAATATCGCTCATGAGGGTTTCCTGATCGCGGGCAAGGGAAAGTCTGGAGGTTAATCCCTGGGGGCCGATGCGGCTTGACTGTGCCTGCCGCGGGGTATGTCTGTGGCTGCCAGTTTCCGGGAGGGGCTGGCAGCCAGGAGCAAAAGCCATTGCAGCCAAGTACAAGCCAGCGCGACCGGTTTGCGTTCAGATCAGTGTTTCGACTGACGGGCAAAGGGGCGGGCGATGTTTCTCCAGACCAACAAACAGAAGCTGGCGTTGATCGCGCAAATACAACGCGCATTGGCCGGAGAGGGCGGCGACGCCCCGATGCTGGAGGTGTATCCGTCACTGCGGGACTGTCTTGAGCAACACGCACGGCAGATGACGCAGGCAAGCGAAGACCTGCGCAATGCCCGGACACAGGTGAGCGAGCAGAGCGCGCGAGGCCGGCAACGTGAGCATGAACTTGAGGTGACTCGCCAGCAGTTGGAACAGGCCCTGGAGCGCGAGCATCGGCTTGAAGCACGCCTGGATGAACACCGCCAGCAGTTGCAGCAACTCCAGCAGCAAGCGCACATCTGGGAGCTGCTGCAATCGACCCTGACCGAAGGCTGCTGGGACATCACGGTGGTCAATGGCGATCTACAACACCCCGCCAGCGCCATGCGTTTTTCCAGTCAGTTTCGCTCGCTGCTGGGCTACACCGCCGATGAGTTACCCGATGGCTGGGATGCCCAGGTCAGCATCACCCACCCTGACGACCTGCCAAAGATCATGGCGATTTTCGAGCGGGAAATCCTTGGCTCCCAGGGCAGCGGCGAGTACGTATTCGAATACCGGATGCGCCATAAGAGCCGGGATTACATCTGGTGTCGCGAGCGTGGTCGGGCGTTACGGGATTCGCACGCACGCCTGGTTCGGGTCATCGGTGCGGTGCGCGATATCAGCGATGAACGCTCGGCCCAATCTACCCACCAGCGCATGCTGGAGCAGAACCAAGTGACCTACGCCCAGATTGCCACCGTGGTGGGGGTGATCAAGGGCATCGCCGAGCAGACCAATCTGCTGGCCTTGAACGCCGCCATTGAAGCGGCCAGGGCGGGCGAGGTCGGGCGCGGTTTTTCCGTGGTGGCCGATGAGGTGCGCAAACTGGCAGAAAGCACTCGTCAGGCGACCCATCAGATCCAGACCATGTTGCATCAGCACAAACAATAATCCGCCCGGGAGCTGCCTTCGGGGCAGCTCCCGGTTGCTTCAGAATGGAACCGCTACCACCAGTTGGCTGTAGACATTGGTGCCGTTGCCATTCACTTGATTGCCGCCGTTGCTCGCGTCCTTTTCCGGCTTGTACAGACCCACCAGTGGCGAGACGATCAGGTGTTCGTTCACGGCCCATTCCACATACAGGTCCAGCTCCCGTCCATCGAGATTCAGCGCGTCGCGGGTGTGCAGGGTCTTGTAGTCGAAGAATAGCGCGCCGATAGTCACTGCCTCTGTTGGCTTGAGCTTGAGCCCCAGGTGCTGGACAGCGGTGTTGCTGTTGAACGGCCCGGAATAGTTGCCGGTGACTTCGCCCTGGAACCAGGTGCCATAGCCGCGACTCGTGCCGTTGAACATCGAGTCCCAGTCCTTGGAGTAGCGGCTGTAGCGATAGGTCAGGTCCGGGGTCCAGGGCAGCTCAGCGAAGGTGTAGCCGGCTTCGGTGTACCAGGCTTTCTCCGGGCCCGCGTCCTTGTCCTGCCAGGCATATTCGAAGGCAAAGTGGGCATTGTCGATGCCGGCATTCCCCGCGCCCCGCAGGCTGTAGATGTCCATGCCTTCGCGCTGCTTCTGGAACTCGCTGGCGTAGCGATCATCGACGTCGATGCCATGGATGTAGGTCAGCCCCAGTGTGCCTGGTGCTGCGCTGTATTGCAGGGTACCGGCGGCCATTTCGGTATTGGCCTGGGCGCGGTTGTCGGACTTGATCCACATCAGGCTGCCGTGTACGCCTTCCTGGCCGCCCAGGCGCAGCACGGCGGTCTTGTCGAAGGCATGACGGGCCGCCAGGTAATAGGCGCCGCCGCGGTTGAACTCACCGTCGGCCACGCCTTTGCCCAGATTCAGACCGTCGTCATTGATGATGAAGCCATCGCCGAGGGTAATGACCTGGCGACCGTAGGACAGGTCGACGCCGTCCTTGCCCAGCGCCGGGAACAGATCCCCTGAACGCCAGCCGGCAAACGCTTCATCGAACTTGGTGGTGTGTTCGGATCCGTCGCTCAGGCCCGCGGCATCGCCGTCGCCCCAGGTGCCGGAGCTGACCAGATTGGCCGTCCCGTAGACGCTGCCCATGGCGCCGAGTGTCTGGTCGATACTCAGGCCATACTTGATAAAACCCTCACGCCAACTTGAGCCGCCGCGGGTGCCGTCATAGTTCTTGCGACTATTGAACATCCCGTAGACCGCCAGGAAGTTGCCGGTAACCGTGGTGTCGTCGTCGGCGTAAAGCTCATAGGCCTGGGCCGACGAATCAGCCACCAGCAGGGCGATCCCAAGGCCGATGGCGTTGCGCAGCAAAGGTGTATTGCGGGTGTGCTCCATGGTGTTTTCCCCAGTGTGATAGGACATCAGAGCGCCCATTAAGGGGAGACCGGGGCAGGGAAGTCTTTTACCTGCCTGCCAGATAATTGATCCAGCCCGCCAAGGCGCGAGCGCTGGCAGGCAGCAACAAAACCGGCGGCAGACACGGGCAAGACGCTCGGGCCGAGGGCGGCGCACAGTGATCCTGCACGCGACGCCGTTTCGATCAGGGACTGGCTGGGGAAGGCTTGAGCGCCGGCTCCTGGACGGCAGTGGCATCCATACTAAAAATCCGCTTTCGAGGATCTTCACGATGTCGATCAATGACAGGCTCACCGAGCACTTGAACCGGGGTACGGTGGGCTTTCCCACCGCGTTGGCCAGCACCATTGGCCTGATCATGGCAAGCCCGGTGATTCTCACCGCCACCATGGGCTTCGGTATTGGCGGCAGCGCCTTTGCCGTGGCGATGTTGATCGCCGTGGTCATGATGCTGGCCCAGGCGACCACTTTCGCCGAAGCCGCCTCGATCCTGCCCACCACCGGCTCGGTCTACGACTACATCAACTGTGGCATGGGACGCTTTTTTGCAATCACCGGTACGCTGTCGGCCTACCTGATTGTCCATGTGTTCGCCGGGACTGCGGAAACGATCCTGGCCGGGGTCATGGCCCTGGTGAATTTCGAGCACCTCAACACCCTGGCCGAATCGGCGGGTGGCTCCTGGCTGTTGGGCGTGGGGTTCGTCGTGGTCTTCGGCGTGCTGAACGCGTTTGGTGTCAGCGCCTTCGGCCGGGCCGAGATCATCCTCACGTTCGGCATGTGGACGACCCTGATGGTGTTCGGCGTATTGGGCTTGATCGCCGCTCCGGCGGTGGAGCTGGAGGGGTGGTTTGGCGCATCCGTGGTGGGCACCGACCTGGTGACGGTGCTGTCGCTGGTGGGCATGGCCATGTTCATGTTTGTCGGTTGCGAGTTCGTCACGCCACTGGCGCCGGACCTGCGGCGCTCGGCCACGACCATGCCGCGGGCCATGATGCTGGGGTTGTTCGGCGTTGCCACGTGCATGTTCATTTATGGCGCGGCGATGAAGCGCCAGGTCGAAAACGTGCTGCTCGATGCCACCAGCGGCGTGCACTTGCTGGACACGCCCATGGCGATTCCGCGATTCGCCGAGCAGGTCATGGGCGATATCGGCCCGATGTGGCTGGGGATCGGCTTCCTGTTTGCCGGAGCGGCGACCATCAACACCCTGATGGCCGGTGTGCCGCGGATTCTGTATGGCATGGCGGTGGATGGTGCGCTGCCGCGGTTTTTCACCTATCTGCACCCTCGTTTCAAGACCCCCGTGCTGTGCATCCTTGTGGCGATGCTGATTCCCTGTCTGCACGCGCTGTGGCTCGGCGGCAATACCGACAACATCATGCACCTGGTGCTGGCTGCAGTGTGTGCCTGGAGTTTTGCCTACCTGTTGGTGACCGTGTCGGTGATCAGCCTGCGGATCCGTCGTCCGGATCTGCCACGGGCCTATCGCTCACCGTTTTTCCCGCTGCCTCAGATCCTGTCCAGTGTCGGCATCGTCATCGGCATGTGGTTCATCACTCCACCAGGCATGAATCCGGCAGACATTTACGTTCCATTCGCGGTGATGCTCGGTGGCACTGCGGCCTACGCCTTGTTCTGGACCCTGGTGGTGCAGAAGGTCAATCCATTCAAGCCCGCGTCGGTGGAAGACGTGCTGGCCAAGGAGTTTTCCCATGAGCCAGGGCAACCTGTCAGCGAGTTTGACGAACGTGCTGCGAAGACTGTCTGAGCTGTTCAGTGCCCACCGTGCCCCGGTCGGTTATCGTCCCGGGGTGACGCTGGAACACTTGCGGCGCAACCTCGGGCTGGCGCGATTCGAGATGTCCGGCCCGGTGACGGCGATGGCCGTCACCGATGATGGTTGCTTGCAGGTGGAGATCGTCGAGCGCACCGAGTCGCAGTTGTTGATGCACCTGGTGATGACCGAGTTCGTGCTGCGCGTGCCTGCGTCGAGAGAGGGCACGGCACGCGTGGAACTGCACCATGGCGGGGCCGTGCGTCGCCAGGGTATTCGTTGTCGGCTCAGGGAAGGGGACAATCAGCTGTCGGCTCGTTTGAAGACGGCGATAGAGGGCGATCCGGCGCTGTACCAAGCCCTCATGCCGCTGGACTTCAAACGCCTGCGCATCGATCTGCAAGACCACCAGTGGTGCGTGCGGCTGGAGCACATGGGCGGCAGTGAGGTGGTGAATCGGATGCCGGCCTTTCGGCGCTACATTGCTTTGAGCCGCGAGCAACGGATTGCCTTGTGGGCGGTCTTGAGCGGCTTGCAAAGGGTGCTGGGAACACTCTGATTTGTGGGCTTTGCCCTGGCATCAATTGTGCTACTGCTCTGGCGATCAGGTACTTGTTGCGTGCATATAGATAACATGTTAACTATTGCCGTACAAAAACAATAAGCCACTGCGGAGAGCGCCATGAGCATGCATCAGGTTGGGCAAGACGGGCTGGAGACCTGGAACCGGGATCTGCGCGCGACTTGCGGCCATTTCGAGACGGAACTGGCCTTTAATCGCGCGCTGTTTATCGGTGAGGTGTCGAATTTCTTCCGTGGCGGTCTTTCCCTCGCCAACTTGCGTACCAACGCTGGCTGTATCAAGCGTCACTCGCCAAATCCCGACCACGATGACGACCAGGATTGCTTCCTGGTCAGTCAGCGCAGTGGATATTCACGCATTACTCAGAACGGCCTGAGCATCCAGCTGGCGCCCGGCGAACTGCTATTGATGGATTCGGTGGGCTCGCTCGAGATCAGCCCGTTCGGCCTGATTGAACACGCGGTGTTGTCTCTGTCCCGCCAGGATGTGTCCAGGAAACTGGGCGGGGAAACCCGGACCTTCGGCAAGATCTCCTCGCGCAAGGCTTGTGGGCGCATGTTGCACGTCTTGATGGATCAGCTGTGCAAGGACACTCCCGACGGTGAGGGCGCCACAGGAGAAGGCGAAGCTTTGCAGAATGCGTTTGTTTCGCTGCTCGGTTCGGCCCTGGAGCAGGGCACCGGATCGGAGGATGACGGCGTTGCGTTGCAAGGCAGTCACTTGCGCAGTTATGTGCAGAAAGTCATCGACGAGTCCCTGACCCAGCCCGGCTTGAGCCCGGTGGGCCTGGCCAACCGTCTGAACATTTCGGTGCGCCACCTGTACCGCTTATTCGAAGAACAGGATGACAGCGTCTGCCGCTACATCCAGCGGGCCCGGCTCAAGCGCAGCGCCGATGACCTGACCAATCCGTTCCTGCGGGACGAATCCATCACTTCGATCGCCTACAAATGGGGCTTCACCGATTCGGCCCATTTCAGCCGTTCGTTCAAGAAACAGTTCGAGCTATCGCCCAAGGAATTTCGTGCCAGCCATCTGCAACAGGTACAGGGGGTGGTTTGAGTGGTGGGCGCATTCAGGGTCGGCTCAAGCTGACCCACGGCTATCGCGAGCAGGCTCGCTCCCACAGTGGATGGGTGGTGGATGGGGGCTGTGGGAGCAGGGCTGCCGGTGATGACGGCTGCGTCGACATCATCGCCAGCCGACGCACCGCTCCCACACGCTCAAACCTCGGGCAAGGTCGAGCCGCCGTCCACCACCAGGGTTTGTCCGGTCACATACGCGGCCAGGTCCGATGCCAGAAAGAGCATGGCGCCGGCGATGTCGGACGGGGTGCCCAGGCGTCCCAGCGGTACCCGACGGGCGATGTCTTGATTGACCGCATCATCTCCCAGGTTCGCCATGGCCGGTGTCGCGATCATCCCGGGTTCGACGCCGTTGACCCGGATATGCTCACTCGCCAGTTCCAGTGCCGCATTGCGGATGAACCCGTTGACTCCGGCCTTGGACGCCGCATAGTGACTGAGCCCTGGATAAGCCACCCGCGGGCCGGTGACCGAGGAGGTCACCAGCACGCAGCCCTGGCCCTGCCGACGGAACATCGGCAATGCTCCCTGAGTCAGCCAGAACAGCGCCGAAAGGTTGACTGCCAGCGTGCGCTCAAGCATCGCTGGTGTGATCCCGGCAAAGGGTGTCAGGGGAAAGTACCCGGCGTTGTGCACCAGAACATCCAGCCTCCCCAGACGCTGCTCCAGATCAGCCATCAGCGTACTGATCGCCGTTGCATCGGCCAGGTCCACGCCCACGGCCTGTACCTGACAACCTGTAGCGGTCAATTCGCTCGCCACCGCCTCGGCCTGTGCCAGGTCCAGGTCAGCGATCACCACACGGCCCCCACGCCAGGCGAAGGCTTCGACGATGGCCCGGCCTATACCCTGGGCACCGCCTGTGACCAGCACCGTTTTTGCGCTGAAATCCAGATCATCAGACATCCGTGACCTCCATCCGGCTGAAGGCCAGGGTTGGTACGTCTACGATGCTGGAGCCACCGTCGGCCACCAGTGCCGCGCCAGTGATGATCGAGGCTTGATTCGAGGCCAGGAAGCGACACACATGGGCAATCTCCAGCGCGCTGGCGGGCCTGCGCAATGGCACGTCCGCGCAGACCCTGTCGTAGGCCTGCTGCAGCGTTTCGCCGTGAAACTGCATCAAGACCTGCATTTCCTCATCAGCCATCGGCGTGCGCACCCAGCCCGGGCAGACGGCGTTGACCCGCACCCCGCGCGGGCCGTAATCGCGCGCCAGGGAGCGGTTCAGCCCCAGCAGCGCGTGCTTGGCGGTGGTATAGCCGCAAACTTGCGGGCCTGCCGCCAACGACGCGATGGATGCGATCAGCACAATGTTGCCAGCGCTTTCCTGCAGCAGCGGCAGGCACGCCCGGGCGCTGTAGAAGGCGCTGTCGAGATTGCTGCGCATGGCCGCTTCCCAGGTCTGCGGGCTGGTCTGGGTGGCGCTGCCCAGGCCCATGCCGCCAGCGCAGGCCAGCAGCACATCGAGCCGGCCATAACGCTCGCGGATCTGTGCGACGAATCCGTCCCAGGTCGTCGGGCATGCGGCATCGCCCACCAGCACCAGGCCGCCTATTTCCTCGGCCAGTTGCGCCAGAGGTTCGCGGCGTCGGCCGATCAGCACCAGATTGGCGCCGTCAGCGGCATACAACCGGGCGCAGGCGGCACCGATGCCAGTGCCCGCGCCCGTGATCACGATGGTGCGCAATTCAGGCATCGGGATATTCCGTCCGGTTGAGAACCTGGCAGTAGGAACTGACGGGGAAATTGGAAAACTCATCGAAAGACGCGCCGGCATAACCGAAAATCTTGCCGTCGCTGCGGTGCTGCTGCATGTCGATCAGCACCAGGCCCAGGGTCGGGATGATCTTTTCCCGCCAGACGAACAGGTACAACTGATCGGCGATCTTGTAGGTGTCACACCGGTCGGTATCGCACAGGCCCTGTTCGACACCCTTGAGGCACTGCCAGGAATAGAACCGGTCGTTGAGATAGATGTGTTCGTAGACTTCGCTGGGGCTGTAGCGATACAGGTTGCGCAGGCCCACCAGTTTGGTGGTCGGTGCATGTGGGCACAGGCCCTGCTGCCAGGGGCGGTCGAGACTGCCGTGAAGGAACTCCACTTTCACGCCCGTCAGTGGCTGGCCGGCCAGCGCGCGGCTGTACAGACCTTCGCGAGTTTGTTCTTGCCCGGGCATGCTGCCGATCACTGCGGTGAACGCCGCGTGAGCGGTATCAAGTACCAGGCTGACCGACCAGGCTTGTGCGCCTTCGTGCTTGATGAAATCCACCAGGTAGAGGCCTGGCCGCACCGACGTGGCCCGATAAGGCGCGGTGCCGCTGGAATGACCATCGGCTGCGTTCCATGACAGGGTTTGCTGTTCGAAACGGTGTTCGATCTGCCAGCCATTGGCGAAATTCAGCGTGAAGGTCTTACCGTTCAGGTCGGCCAGGTTCGGCAGGATGAACGCTTCAGGGGCAAAGCCGTCGGCCAGGGCGCCGACGGTGATCCAGTCTGTAGGTGTGGTCATTGCAAGACTCCGGTTGGATGAGATAGCCACCCGGATCATGGCGCCTTGCGCGGGGCTGGCCCATCAACCGAATGGTTGAACCGGCACAGGCAATGGCTTAGAGGAACAGGCTGCTGACCAGCTCGGTTCGATTGCTCACGCCGGTCTTGCGAAACAGGTTGATCAGGTGCGTCTTGACCGTGGGCAGGCCGACGTCCAGCTCTCGGGCCAACTCTTTGTTACTGACGCCCTGGCGCAGCAGCAACGCTATCTGGCGTTCCTTGGGGGTCAGGCTACTGAGCGAGTCGTCCTGCGGCGGCAGGTTGGCGACGGCCAGTTGCAGTAACGCTTGCAGCGCTGCGAGCTGCGTCAGTTGCTCGCTGGTGAAGACGCCTTGCTCGGCGGTGCGCAACAAGGAAATAGCCGCTTGAGGCCGACTGCCCCGATGGGCGAAGACTTCCACCACATCCACCACGTCGTAGCGCTGTAAAAAATGGCGGTAGCGATGGCTGTCACGGATTGGCTGGCGGGCCATGGCCAGGCCAAGAGGCACCACGGCCAGGTCGCTGGAAACGTAGTTGCGCGGCTGCAACGGGTCGAACTGGCGATAATTGTCCAGATAGTCGCGATGCATCTCGCCGCTCATGCCATGCAGGTTGAAGTCATGGGCTTGCAACTGTCGGTCGACGCAATAGAAGGCCGCTCGACTGGCGGGAACGAGCTGGGTGAACGCGTGCAGGCAATGGCCGGCGATGTCCTGGGAGTGGATGACGTACATGCTCGCAACCTTCGCCAAGAGGGCTGCCGGTGAATCCGGCAGCCGGGTCCGGTCAGACTACCGCGAAGTAGTGTTTGACAAAACTTTCGCTGACCACTTCCCACAATACCGGCGTACCTTTGGTCACGAACCAGCTGTCGCCGGCCTTGTAGCGGGTGCTCTGGCCGCTGGCTTCATCGGTCAGCACCACTTCGCCAGTGACCACGGTGGCCTGTTCGGCGAACGGATAAACCATTCGGAACTTGCCCTTGGTCGTGCCGAAGTAGGCGCTGCTGATCGCATCGGTGGGGGCGCCGAAGGTCATTTTGCCGAAGGCTTTGACTTCGCCTTCGAGAATCTGCGAACCGAGATCGGCGACGGTGCCCCAGGCGTCCAGGTCGGACAGCTGGATGTCTTTCTTGAGGTTGATAAGGGGCATGGCAGTGACTCCTGATGAGTGAAAAAAACAGCGGGTATGTATGTCTAGTACCGGTCCGTGAAGGCGCTGGGATCTGTGGGAGCGCCTAACTGACTGGCATCATGGCCATCAGCGACGGCCATTCCAGTAACCCGACAGCTGGTGCCAGGACTTGCCGGCGGTCAGCAGTAGTGGACGGATGGCGTCCTTGCCGATGATGGTCGGACGCCTGACGGAGCTGACCAGGTCGTAGCGCGCCGAGCCTTCGCTCATGCCTTCGGCCAGCACCTTGCAGATGATGTGGCTGGGGGTGACGCCAAAGCCTGAATAGCCCTGGACGAAAAACGCATTGCTGCGGCCGGGCAGGGTGCCGATCTGCGGAAACAGGTTCGGGCTGCACGCCATCGGGCCGCCCCAGGCCAGGTCGATCTTCACGTCCTTGAGGTACGGGAAAATCTTCAGCATCAGGCGCCGATTCCAGGCCTTGAGGTCCTGGGGGATGTGTTCTATCAACGGCGTCGCCGCACCGAACAGCAGGCGGTTTTCATTGGTGACGCGGTAGTAGTCGATCACCGGGCGAATATCGCTGTAGGCGCCGCGAATCGGGCTGATGCGCTGGATCAGCTCCTCCGACAATGGCTCGGTCATCATCTGGAAGGCATAGGTATTGATGGTCGAGCGATGCAGCTCCGGCTCCAGTTTGTTGAGGAAGCTGTCGCAGGCCCACAACAGCTTGCTGGCCTTGACCGAGCCACGCCCGGTGCGCACGGTGATGCGCTCGCCGTAGCTGACTTCCAGGGCCGGACTGTTCTCGAAAATCCGCACGCCGTGGCTGACCAGTGCCTTGGCTTCGCCCAGCAACAGGTTCAGCGAATGCACGTGCCCGCCGCCCATGTGCAGCAATGCACTGCTGTAGGCCTTGGACCCGATGATTTGCTGCACGTCGGAACCGCCGAGAAAGCGGATCTCATGCTTGCTGTTGATCGACTTGAAGTCTTTTTCCCAGGCCCGCAGGGTTTTTTCCTGGCGAGCGTTGAAGCCCATGTAGCCGTAGCCATGGCAGAAGTCGGCATCGATGTCGTACTTGGCGATGCGGTCCTTGATGATGTCCGCGCCCAGATCGCTGATCTCGAAGACCTGCCGCAGCCCGTCTTCTCCCACATCCTTCTTGATTTTTTCCAGGTCATGGCCGATGCCGGCCATGATCTGCCCGCCATTGCGCCCGGTGCCGCCGAACCCCAGGTAACGCGCCTCCAGCACCACGATATTGGTAATGCCTTTTTCAGCGAGTTCCAGCGCGGTATTGATGCCGGAGAAACCGCCGCCAATCACCACGACGTCGGCTTCCACGTCCTGTTCCAGGGTTGGGAAACTGAGGTTGTATTTCTTGGTAGCGGTGTAATAGGTGGGCGTTTCGATATTGATCATGACGCAACCTGACAAAGTGAAAAGAAACGCCGTGACAAGCGCCTTCGCAAGACACTGCACGCGATGGCCCTATTAAGAGCCCTGGTGCTGGCGCCTGTCTTGATCATCCGTGCCGGCGGATTTGATCGAGCGCGCCATGGCAGTGAAGGTCGCACCGTGGAAAGTACAATCTTGGGTCTGGAAGGTGCATTTTTCAGTTGCCCCGGATTACCCATACTGAACGGGCCTTAATCACTGATTCCGCCATTTCTGCACCACCGGGTTGCCGGGCAAAGGCGGGATCGGCAGATGCCAATAATAAAAGAGCCCGTCCATGAAAAAGCCAAATCCGTTGCTCGAAGATCTCAAGCCTATCCTGCCGGTCATTGCCGCCAATGCCTTCCAGGCAGAGAAGGACCGTAGCGTTCCTGTCGAAAATATAGCCTTGCTCAAAGGTATCGGCATGCACCGGGCTTTCCAGCCGAAAAAGTACGGCGGCATGGAAATATCGCTACCGCAGTTCGCCGACTGCATCGCGTTGCTGGCCGGCTCCTGCGCCAGCACCGCCTGGGCCATGAGCCTGTTGTGCACCCACAGCCATCAATTGGCAATGTTCCCGGCCAAAACCCAGGAAGAAGTCTGGGGTGACGATCCCGATGCGACTGCCAGTAGCAGCATTGCACCTTTCGGTCGCATCGAGGAGGTCGAGGGCGGTGTGATGTTCAGCGGCGAAATGGGCTGGAGCAGCGGCTGTGACCATGCCGAGTGGGCGATCGTGGGATTTCGCCGCAAAAATGCCGAAGGAACCCAGGACTATTGCTTCGCGGTGCTGCCTCGCAACGATTATGAAATCCGCGATGACTGGTACGCGGTAGGCATGCGCGGCAGTGGCAGCAAGACCTTGATCATCGACAACGCGTTTGTGCCGGAACACCGGATTCAGAAAGCCAAGGACATGATGGAAGGCAAATCCGCCGGGTTTGGCCTGTACCCCGACAGCAAGATTTTCTACTCGCCGTATCGCCCGTATTTCGCCAGCGGTTTCTCCACCGTGAGCCTGGGTGTGGCGGAACGCATGCTAGAGGTTTTTCGCGAGAAAACCCGAACCCGCGTGCGCGCCTACACCGGCGCGGCGGTCGGCGCCGCCACTCCAGCGCTGATGCGCCTGGCCGAGTCCACTCATCAGGTGGCGGCAGCCCGGGCGTTTCTGGAGAAAACCTGGCAAGAGCATGCCGAGCACAGTGAGCGCCACCAATACCCCAGCCGCGAAACCCTGGCGTTCTGGCGGACCAACCAGGGGTACGCCACCAAAATGTGCATTCAGGCAGTGGATCGCCTGATGGAAGCAGCCGGGGGTGGCGCCTGGTTCGAGACCAATGAACTGCAACGACTGTTCCGCGATGCCCATTTGACCGGTGCTCACGCCTACACCGACTACGACGTCTGCGCGCAGATTCTGGGCCGTGAACTGATGGGCCTGGAGCCCGACCCCACCATGGTTTGACCGCCTGCTCGCTGAGCCTGGCTCATATAAAAACAATTGAGGCCGTCGACTGAGGCGGCCGGGAGTCTTGTATGTCTGATGTGTGCGATAGCGCTTTCGACACCCGTGCGTTTCGCCGGGCCCTGGGTAACTTTGCCACTGGCGTGACCGTGGTCACCGCGGCCGCCGAAGATGGTCGCAAGGTCGGTGTGACGGCCAACAGTTTCAACTCGGTGTCCCTGGATCCGCCGCTGATTCTCTGGAGCATCGACAAGCGCTCCAGCAGTCACGGTGTGTTCGAGGCCGCCAGCCATTTTGCGGTGAACGTGCTGGCCGCCGATCAGATCGACCTGTCGAACAACTTCGCTCGGCCCAAGGAGGATCGGTTCGCCGAGATCCAGTTCGAGGCCGGGGAGGGAGGTGCTCCGGTGTTTGTCGATTGCTCGGCGCGTTTTCACTGTGAAAAATTCCAACAGGTCGATGGCGGTGATCACTGGATCATGATCGGTAAAGTCGTGGCGTTTGATGATTACGGCCGCTCACCGTTGCTCTATCACCAGGGCGCCTACTCGATGATCTTGCCCCACACCCGCATGACCAAACGGGAGGAGGGACAGTCCCCCAGCAGTCACTTCCAGGGCCGTTTGAGCCACAACCTGTATTACCTGATGACCCAGGCGCTGCGGGCCTATCAGGCCAGTTACCAGCCGCGCCAGCTGTCCACCGGGCTGCGCACCAGCGAAGCACGGATGTTGATGGTGCTGGAAAACGATGCAGGGCTGAACCTGTGCGACCTGCAACGGGAAGTGGCGATGCCGGCGCGTGAGATCGAAGAGGCCGTGGCTAACCTCAAGCGCAAGGGCCTGGTCACCGATGAGGGCGAGCGAGTGCGTCTGACCGTCAAGGGCGTGGACGAAACCGAAGGACTCTGGGCAATTGCCAAGGAGCAGCAGGACAAGGTATTCGGCCAGTTCAGCGAGCAACAGGTGGAGCATTTCAAGGCCGTGCTCAAAGGCGTCATCAAAGGCGCTTGAGTTGTTACAGGGGTTCAAGCGCGACACTCAGCCTTGTGGCGAGGAGAGAAATCCCTTCGCCCCAAGGTAACTTGGCGCCGAAGCTGTTAAGATTTAGTTAACTCATTAACTAAATTTCCTCGCGAACACACCTATGCCCAAACCGCGCCAATCCTTGACCCTCACCCTTCTACAGGCCCGTGAAGCGGCCATGGGTTTTTTCCGTCCCTCCCTCAACCAGCACGGTTTGACCGAACAGCAATGGCGAGTCATCCGTATCCTCAGCCAGCACGACGAGCTGGAGATCAATCGCCTGGCTGAACTGGCCTGCATTCTCAAACCGAGCATGACCGGCGTGCTGACGCGCATGGAAGCGGCGGGCATGGTGGAACGGCGCAAGGCCGAACAGGATCAGCGGCGGGTGCTGGTGCGCCTGGCGCCGCAGGGGCAGGCGAGCTTCGATTCGATGAGCCAGAGCATGGAAGAGAATTACCAGCGTTTGCAGGGCAAGTTGGGGGAGCAGAAGTTGCAGACGTTACTGGAGTTGCTCAATGACCTGAAAGCGATCAGGCGTTGAGATCCCGGGTTGGTTAACTTCTGTGGGAGCAAGGCTTGCCCGCGATGAAGGCACTGCGGTCTCTCAGAAACCGAGGTGCCGGTTTCGCGAGCAAGCTTTGCTCCCACAGGCCCCCTCGCCACAGAGGTTTGTGTTGCTATCAGTACACACCGCTAGCCGCAGGTTTTGGTGTGTCTTTGAACGTCGCCGCAAGGCTTTGCAAACCGCGCATCAACACGGTTGTATCCACCCCCACCGCGACAAACCCAGCGCCCAGCTCGATATAACGCCGGGCGAGCTTTTCATCGGCGCTGAGAATCCCGGCCGCTTTGCCGGCCTGGCGGATGCGGGCGATGGCGTCCTCGATGGCGGCTTGCACGGTCGGATGCCCGGGATTGCCACGAAAACCCATGGACGCGCTCAGGTCCGCCGGACCTATGAAGACCCCGTCAACACCTTCCACTGCGGCGATGGCATCCAGGTTGGCCAGGCCCTCGCGGCTTTCGATCTGCACCAGCAGGCACATCTGTTCGTCGGCCTTATCGAGGTAACCGGCAATACTGTTCCAGCGTGATGCACGGGCCAGCGCACTGCCGACGCCTCGGACGCCTTGAGGCGGGTAATGAATGGCGCGCACCAGTTCGCGAGCCTGGCCGGCGCTTTCGACCATCGGCACCAGCAAGGTTTGCACACCGATGTCGAGCACCTGCTTGATCAATGCGGTGTCGCCGACCACCGGGCGGATCACCGGTTGGCTGGGGTAGGGGGCCACGGCCTGGAGCTGGCCGAGCATCCCGCGCACATCATTGGGCGCGTGTTCGCCGTCGATCAGCAACCAGTCGAAGCCGGCGTTGGCCGCCAGTTCCGCACAGTAGGCGTCGGCCAGGCCCAGCCACAGGCCAATCTGCGCCTCACCGCTGCGCAGCCGTTGCTTGAAGGTATTGATGGGCATGTCCATGAGTCAGTCTCCGATCAGACGAAACGGCAAGCGATGGAACCGAGCATGTCGTAGTCGACATGGAAGGTATCCCCCGGGTTGGCCGCCACGGGACGGGTGAAGGAGCCACCTAGAATGATTTGCCCCGGCTGCAGGGTGACGTCGTAGGCCGCCAGTTTGTTCGCCAGCCAGGCCACGCCTTTGGCCGGGTGATTGAGCACCGCTGCCGAGACGCCGGATTCCTCGATCACGCCGTTGCGGTAGAGCACCGCAGGCACCTTGCGCAGGTCGATTTCAGTGGGGCGCACCGCGCGCCCGCCCATGACCACGCCGGCGTTGGCGGCATTGTCGGAGATGGTGTCGAAGACTTTGCGGGTGGCCTTGCTTTGTGGATCGATCTGCTGGATGCGGGCATCAATGATTTCCAGTGCCGGGATCACCCATTCGGTGGCGTCCAGCACGTCGAATACCGTCACGTTCGGACCTTTCAACGGCTTGCCGAGGATGAACGCCAGTTCCACTTCTACCCGGGGCACGATGAAGCGCTCGAACGGGATGTCGGTGCCCTCGTCGAAGAACATGTCATCGAGCAGGGCACCATAGTCCGGCTCAGTGATGTTCGACGAGACCTGCATGGCCCGGGAGGTCAGGCCGATCTTGTGGCCGACCAGCTTGCGACCGTCCTTGATCTTTTGCGCAACCCAGGCGCGCTGGATGGCGTAAGCGTCGTCCAGGGTGATATGCGGATGGTCGAGGGAAAACTGCCGAACCTGTTCGCGCGAACGTTCTGCGTGGTCGAGGCGGGCGGCGGCCTGCTGGATGAGGTTTTGATCGAGCATGAAGAGCATCTCTTATTGAGGGTTGACGATGGCGGCCTGGGTGCGAAGCACCAGCAGGCCCCCCACGGCGATGAGCAGCGCCAGCACATAAAGGGCCAGGCTGGCGCTCTGGGTGGTGTCGCGCATCCAGCCGATCAGATAGGGCGCCAGGAATGAGGCAATGCTGCCGAAGGAGCTGATCAGTGCGATGCCGGCGGCCTGGGTGCTGTTGGACAGGAAGGCCGGCGGCAGTTGCCAGAACATCGGCAACGCTGCACTGGCACCCATACCCGCGATGATCAGGCCACCCAGTACCAGGGTTGGGCTGGTGGGTGAGAGACCGGCGATGGCAATGCCTGCCGCCGCCATCAGCAGCGGTACGCAGAGGTGCCAGCGCCGTTCGCGATGGCGGTCTGACGAACGGCCGCAGCCGATCATGAAAAAGCAGCCGGCCAGATACGGCACGGCGCTGAGCAATCCAACCTGACCGTCGCTGCCGATTCCGGCGCCGTGAATCAACGTGGGCATCCAGAAAGCCAGGGTGTTCACCGCCAGCATCACGGCGAAATACACCGCCACCAGCAACCAGACCTGCGGGTTGTTGAGAATCGCCGAGAACGAGGTGATGGATTTGCGTTGTTCTTCGACGCTCAGTTGCGCGCGCAATTGCTGTTTGGCTTGCGGTGTCAGCCAGTTGACCGTCTCGAAACTGTCCGGCAGGCACTTGAGCACCACCAGGCCGAGCAGAATCACCGGCAGCCCTTCGATGACGAACATCCACTGCCAGCCGCGCAGGCCACCGAAGTCATGGAAGTGTTCAAGGATGCCGCCCGACAAGGGCCCGCCAATCACGCCGGCCATCGGCACGGCAATGGCAAACAGCGCGGTCACCTGGGCGCGGCGCCGTGCCGGGTACCAACGGTTGAGAAAGACCAGAATGCCCGGGAAGAACCCGGCTTCGGCCACCCCCAGCAGAAAGCGCAACACGTAGAACCCGGCGGCGCTTTCGATCAGGAACATGCCGGTGGACAAAGCCCCCCAGACCACCATCAGCGTGGCGATCCAGCGGCGCGGGCCGACCCGGTCCAGGGCGATGTTGCTCGGTACGCCGAACAGCGCGTAGGCGATGAAGAACAGGCCCGCGCCGAAGCCATAGACCGTGTCGCTGAACTGCAGGTCGGCGCTCATCTGCATCTTGGCAAAGCCAATGTTGATGCGGTCCAGGTGGGCGAAAAGGTAGCAGACCAACAGCAATGGCATCAGTCGCCAGGTGACGGTGGCATGGGTGCGGTCGTGGGCGATTGTGCCGGCAGTGTCGGCGGTATTGGCTGTGCTCATGATTTTGTACTTTTTGTCAGAGAGGCCGAAGGGCGAACGGGCAGGCGGGTTTAATGGGCCTGGGTGTTGAGGAAGGCGTGAACGTTGTTGGCCTTGAAGTTGAGCTGTTCGTGCAGCTCGATCATCTCGAACGACAGCGCCAGCAAGCGTTGGGCCTGGAGTTCGGCGAAGTGCGCGGTGATCACTTCAAAGAGCTTTTGCGCCACTTTCTGGCGGGTAACCAGGTCACGGCCATGGCCGACCTTCAAGGTCATGTGGACGAAGGCATAGTCGTGCTTGCCGTCGGCCATGCGCCAGGTATCCAGGCGCACACCACGGCTGCGGATACCACCCAGGGGAAACACACCGCTGTCACCCAGCAGGGTGTGAACCTTTTCAAACAGGCCGGGCAGATCGGCCTGTTGTTCGATGTTGTCGGTGTATTCGGCAATGAAGTGGGGCATGGAGGCCTCCTGCGTCGGCAGCTGTGAGTGGCAAGCTTCAAGCGGCAAGTCGAGGGTGGTCGGCTGCCGCTGTGGCTCAAACTGGAAAAATGGCGTTGATCTGGCCCGTACCGGAACTGCCGAAAGGTTCGGTGATGATTTCGGCGGGTTTGGCATAGTCCGGCCCACCGAGCAGCCCCAGAAGCATGGCGGTGTCATGCATCTTGCCCTCACCGAAACAGTGCTCGGCGTAATCGGGCAGCATGGCGCAGAACTCTTTCCAGCGACCCTGGCGCCACAGCTCCACGACATGCAGGTCGACCTGTTTGTCGAACTCGCGCGTCCAGTTGTGGATGTTGGCTTCGGCATTGCGATCATCGGAAAAGCGGTGCGACAGCGAGCCGGAAGCCAGCACCAGCACCTTGCGATCACTTTTTTTCGATGGCCCGGCGCACGGCGGCACCGAAGGTGAAGCTGTCTTGCAGACGGTGCCAGGCGCACCAGGCGGCAACCGACACCACGTCGAATTTCTGGTCTTGCGGAACATCCATGTGCATGTAGCGCATGGGCACCAGCGTGCCGTATTCCAGCTCCAGGCTCGGGATGTTGTGGGCCAGGGTGCGCACGTCGGCGGCATTGGCCTCGGCGGCGATCAATTCGCCCAGTTCCGGAGCGCCGGAGTATTCGTACTCCATGTTCTTGATGAAGTGCGGCAACTCGTTGCTGGTGTAGATGCCTTTGAAGTGCGCGCCACTGTTGACGTGGTAGGCGCTGTTGACCAGCCAGTGCACGTCAAACACCACGGCGGTGTCGGCGCCCAGTTCACGGGCGCGGCGACCGATTTCCTTATGGCCGGCAATGGCCGCTGCGCGGCAGCCGTGGTGTTTGCCCGGCAGCTCCGACAGGTACATCGAGGGAACGTGGCAGATTTTCGCAGCCAGGACGACTTCGCCCATGATGATTCTCCTGAAAAATTGTTCTTGTTGAATCTCGGATAACGGGTGAATCGGGTCTTGATGCTCTGGGTGGATCACTGCACTTGTGGCGAGGGGATTTATCCCCGCTGGGGCGCGGAGCGGCCCCTCAATAGGCCTGACACACCGAGTCGTCGGGTGTAGGGCTGCTGCGCAGCCCAGCGGGGATAAATCCCCTCGCCACAAGATTAATCACCCGATTTGTCTGTGATCATGCCCCCCAGCGCGGAATGTGATGCCCGCCCATGGAGATGCAGACGTTCTTGATCTCGGCGAAGACTTCAAAGCTGTACTGTCCACCTTCGCGGCCGGTTCCGGAACCCTTCACGCCGCCGAAAGGCTGGCGCAGGTCGCGCACGTTCTGGCTGTTGATGAACACCATGCCGGCCTCGATGCCATGGGCCAGGCGATGGGCCTTGCCGATGTCCTGGGTCCAGATGTACGAGGCCAGCCCATAGTCAGTCTCGTTGGCCAGTTGCAAGGCTTGTGCTTCGTCCTTGAACGGGATCAGGCACACCACCGGGCCGAAGATTTCTTCCTGGGCGATGCGCATGTTGTTGTCCACGTCGGCGAACACTGTCGGCTGGATGAACTGGCCGCGACTCAAGTGCGCCGGCAGGTTGGCCGGGCGCTCCAGACCGCCGGCCAGGAGCGTGGCGCCTTCTTCGAGGCCGATCTTGATGTAGCCGGTGACCTTGTCGTAGTGGGCCTGGGTGATCATCGAGCCGACCTGGGTTTTCGGGTCTTGCGGATCACCGACAATCAGGCGTTTGGCCCGGGCGGCGAACTCGGCGACGAACTGCGGGTAGACGCTTTCCTGGATGAAGATCCGGCTGCCGGCGGTGCAACGTTCGCCATTGAGCGAGAAGATGGTGAACAGCGCTGCGTCGAGGGCCCGTTCAAGGTCGGCGTCTTCGAAAATCAGTACCGGCGACTTGCCGCCCAGTTCCATCGAATACTTTTTCAGCCCGGCGGTCTGCATGATCTTCTTGCCGGTGGCGGTGCCGCCCGTGAAGGAAATCGCCCGCACATCCGGATGCCGCACCAATGCGTCGCCGGCCGTGGCACCGTAACCCTGGATCACGTTCAACACGCCGTTGGGAATGCCGGCTTCCACCGCCAGGCGCCCCAGCTCGTTCGCGGTCAGCGGCGACAGCTCGGACATTTTCAGCACGGCGGTGTTGCCCAGCGCCAGGCACGGCGCGGTCTTCCAGGTTGCGGTCATGAACGGCACGTTCCAGGGCGAGACCAATGCACAGACACCCACCGGTTGGTACAGGGTGTAGTTAAGCATCTGGTCGTCGACCGGATAGGTGTGGCCGTCCATCCGCGTGCAGACTTCGGCGAAAAAGTCGAAGTTGTGGGAGGCGCGCGGAATCAGCACGTTCTTGGTCTGATGAATCGGCAAGCCAGTGTCGAGGGTTTCCAGTTCGGCCAGTTTCGGCACGTTCTGCTCGATCAGTTCACCGAGCTTGCGCATCAGTCGGGCGCGCTCCTTGGCCGGCGTGTTGGCCCACTTCGGGAAAGCGTCCTTGGCCGCAGCCACGGCCTGGGCAACTTCTTCGGCGCCGCCGCTGGCAACTTCGCCAATGGCTTCACCGGTGGCCGGGTTGTAGTTGACGAACACATCTTTGCTTTCGACCTCACGGCCGTTGATCCAGTGCTTGATCATGCTGCTCACGCCTCTTTACGGGATGCGAAGAACTCGGCTTCGCTGACAATTCGATTGACCAGGCGGCCGACGCCTTCCACTTCCACCACAACTTCATCACCGGGCACTACGTCCGCCAGGCCTTCGGGCGTGCCGGTGGCGATCATGTCGCCGGGTTGCAGGGTCATGAAGCTGGACAGGTATTCGATCAGGTAGGGGATGTCGAAAATCATGTCGCGGGTCGAGCCTTCCTGGCGCAGTTCGCCGTTGATCCAGGTGCGCAACTTCAGGTTGCCGGGGTCCGGTACATCGGCCACATCGACCATCCACGGGCCGACAGGTGTGGTGGCATCACGGTTTTTCACCCGCAGGTTGGGGCGGTAGTAGTTTTCCAGGTAGTCGCGGATCGCATAGTCGTTGCACACGGTGTAACCGGCCAGGTAACCCAGCGCGTCCTCGCGCTTGACGTTGCGCGCGGCTTTGCCGATGACCGCCACCAGCTCGCACTCGTAGTGCATGTAGGCGACGTTGTCGGGGCGCCAGGTCATCTGGTTGTGGCCGGTGTAGGTGCCCGGGGATTTGATGAACGCCAACGGTTCGGTTGGCGGCTTGAACGCCAGTTCGGCGGCGTGATCGGCGTAGTTCAGGCCCAGGGCGAACATGCTGCCGGTGGCCGGCGGCAACCACTGGACCTGATCCTCGGCCAGCAGCCTACCGTCGGCCAGGCGAACGGCGTTGTGAGCTTCAACGGTGACCGTGTGGACCTGGCCTTCAAAACCAATGCGCGCGTGTTTCATGAACGTGCTCCTGTGTGCTCGGCCACAACGCTATTGACGAGGCGGCCCAGGCCGCTGATCTCCACTTCGACGCGATCGCCAGGCACGACATCAACCCGGCCCTCGGGCGTGCCAGTGATCAGAACGTCGCCGGCATGCAACGTCATGAACTCGCTGATCTCGGCGATCAATTGGGGAATGTTGCGAACGAAATTGGCCGTGTTGTTGTGCTGGCGCACCTCGCCGTTGACGTACAGCCTGATTGTCAGGCTATGGGGGTCGGCAACGTTGGCCGTGGGCACCAGTTCAGGCCCGATGGCACAGAAGCCGTCCCGGCACTTGGCCTTGACGGCGGGGCGGTAATAGCTGTCTTCCGGCAGGCTGAATTCATTGACCACGGTATAGCCGGCCACATAGTCCAGTGCTTCGGCGGCGCTGACACGGCTGGCCGACTTGCCCATCACCACGCCAAGCGCAGGCCCCGGTTGCAGCCGCTGGCCGTGACCTGGATGAACCACGTCGGCGTCGTGCCGGTTGCGGGTGTTGGGTGTCTTGATGAACAACACCGGTTTGACCGGCGGCTTCTGGTAAGGCGGTTGCTCGAACTCGGCGAGGCGCTGTTTCAGCAGCCCCTGATAGTTCAGTGCAACCCCAAACAGGGTGCCGGTCGCGACGTCATGCAGGGCACGGCTCATGCTTGTCTCCTGGCAGCGGCAGAGATGAGGGCTCTGCAGATATTGTTAATGTGTTAACAGTTATAATTAAGATGTTAACTATCGTCAAGCGTGGCAGAATCACCGGACACTGGTTGCCCTCGGGAAATCGGCGCAGGATGAATCCAAGCCGCTGCCTGAATCAGAATAAAAAACGAGAAATGCGTGATGACTGACCGTCAGCCAATCCCCAACATCAACATTGGCCAGGTGTACGACCAGCGTTACAGCGATGCCGAGGTTCACTACGATCGGCTTGCCAACCTGGCGGGTTTCTTCGGTCGCAATATGCCGGTGCATCGGCATGACCGTTTCTTTCAGGTTCACTACGTGAAAAGCGGCGCCGTACGGGTGTATCTGGACGACCAGCAATACGTCGAATCCGGGCCTATGTTTTTCCTTACGCCACCCACCATTCCCCATTCTTTTGTGACCGAAGCCGACAGTGACGGGCATGTGTTGACCGTTCGTCAGCAATTGGTGTGGCAGTTGATCGACGCCGATCCGAGCCTGGCGCCGGCGGGTGTGCAAATGCCTGCGGCCTGCGTTGCGTTGGCGCAGTTGGGGCCGGAACAGGCGGGGGAGGTGCGGCGACTGGAGTACCTGTTCGAGGAGCTGAGCGAGGAGGTCTGTGCCGAGCGGCCGGGGCGCAGCGCGGCGCTGGACGGTTTGACGCGGCTGATCATGATCAGTCTGCTGCGTCTGTGTTCCAATTCTCTGCAGGCACGACCGGCCCGCCATGAGGACCTGAAGATTTTCCACCGCTTCAATGAGCTGATCGAAGCTCACTATCTGCAACATTGGCCGTTGTCGCGCTACGCCGAGGGCATCGGCGTCACCGAGGCGCGGCTCAACGATGTGTGCCGACGGATCGCCGACCTGCCTTCCAAGCAGCTGATCATGGAACGGCTGATGCAGGAGGCCAAGCGGTTGCTGTTGTTTACCGGCAGTTCAGCCAATGAAATCTGCTACCAGCTCGGGTTCAAGGACCCGGCGTATTTCAGTCGTTTCTTCCAGCGCTACGCCCGGCTCACACCAGGGGAGTATCGCCAGCGGCAATCGGGGTTGCGTTGAGCGTCGCTGCTGGTGGAGCACTCGCCACCGGCGTCATGCAGCCGTCCAGTGCGCGGCGTTGTTTCTTGCAGCCGCTTGTCCGCAACACTAAGCTGCCAGCTCGTCCATCCAAACAGTCCGAACATGGCCAACCCCAGACCTTCATTGACACTGACCCTGTTGCAAGCGCGCGAAGCGGCCATGGCTTTTTTCCGCCCGGCGCTGAACCAGCATGACCTTACGGAACAACAATGGCGGGTGATCCGTATCCTGCATCAGCAAGGAGAGCTGGAGAGCCACCAGCTCGCTCATCAGGCCTGCATCCTCAAACCCAGCATGACCGGTGTGCTCAGCCGTCTGGAGCGTGATGGGCTGGTGCGTCGGCAGAAGTCGAGCCAGGATCAGCGTCGGGTTTTCGTAGGGCTGACCGAGCGTGGGCAGCAGTGCTTCGTGTCGATGAGTGAGGGGATGGAAAGCAACTATCGCCGCATCGAAGAACAGTTTGGTGAAGAAAAGATGCAGCAACTGTTGGCGCTGCTCAACGAGCTGAAGAACATCAAGCCGTGAGCCAGGCAAACATTCGGGGTGAGAGGGCAAGCTCCCTCACCCCGAATAATCCATTGCGCTGAGACTTCGATCCAAACTCGGCACGGCTATCGGCAACTCTTAAGCGTTGCGTTCGCGCAGTTCCTGAAGACGATCAGCGCCACCTTCAGCCACGCGGTTTTGAAGCAGACGATCGGAGCCACCTTCAGCCACGCGGTTCTGAAGCAGACGATCGGAGCCACCCTCGGCTACGCGGTTCTGGCTCAGACGATCGGAGCCGCCTTCAACCACCAACTGTGCAGCCTGACCCTTCGCCGCTGCACTCATGGCCGTGGCCGAAGCGATGTTCGACAGGCCGAGCCCGCCCATCAGTGTCAGAGCGATTGCCAGGGACGAAACTTTCGAGAAAGTGAACATGGTGATTCTCCTTGCGCTTGATTGAGTGGGCCGGTGGCAACGGGTGTGCTGCTGTCCGGTGATCACAGTTAAACGCGAAGGTGTATCGACGTTGTGTGTCGGCAAGGCTCGAAGTCAGCGATTTCGTATCAACTCGCCGTTCATATACACAGCGATACAAATCTATGGGGCCAGGCCAGGACGAAGGCCTCGAGCCATGATCACGGCTTGGCCAAGGATTGCTCCAGCTGCTCCACCAACTCAGGCGTCAGATAATGGGGGCCGTCGAACAGGTACAGCGGATAGCCGGCATAGGCGGCCAGTTGGGGTGTGAGTTCGGCAACCGTGGCCGAGCGAAAGCCGCCGCCGAACTTGGGGCGGAAGGCTTCGACGATGATCCGCACGCGATCCTTCCCGAGCCGGTCACGCAGGGTGTCGGCGTAGTCCCGGGCCACCGGGGCGGTGCGGGCGTAGACGCCGACGCCATCCTGGAAGAACACGCCAATATCGTCCGGCAACCATTGCTTGAGCCAGTCGGCAGTGGCGGCGGGGCCGATGTTGGCGCCGTCGTAGACGCTGATCCACAACGGGCGCGGCAGCTTGGCCAGCAAGGCGGGCAGTTCCTTGGCGCGAGACCAACTGGGATCGACCTCGGCCGGAAAGTACCACCCGGTCACGTGCAGTGGCGTCGGCAGTTGCGCAATGCGCTCCGACACCGTGGCCAGTTGCTCGATGTTGTCCCTGGAGCGGTTTTCACTGAAATGGCCGGCCAGCCCGAGGATGACATCCTGGGCCCAGGGCGCCTTGGCGATGCGCGCCCAGTCAGGCAGTAGCGGCACGCTGGGCAGGCCGGTGCCGGGCACGAAGGCCTGGTCATCCACCACCGTCCATTGCACCAGCAGCTCGCGCACCCCCAGCTTTTCCCAGTTGCCTTTGATGCCCACGGTCTGGTTGTCTGGCTGCCAGACGATGCCAACGATGTCCGGTGCAACCTCTTGGTTCATCATGTAATACGTCCCTGTGCCTGCGCCGAGGGCCGTGGCCAGCGAGAGCGCCGCCACAGCCGTGCGACTGATGATATGGCCGAAGATTTTCAAGCGAACGTCTTCCTGCAATTGCACATCACATCAACGGCCTCAATAGGAGTAGGTCAAGCGAGCGAACACGCCTTTGGCGCGTTCCTCGCCAAATACCCTGGCCCTGTACTGCAGGGAAAAATCCACATAGGAGCGCGGGGCGGCGTTGTAGGCGTCTTCGCGGAACCAGTAGCGTACGTTGTTGCCCACGCCGATCCCGCCGGCGTTGCCTGACGAGAAGTCACCGTCGGCGCCGCTTTTCATCTTGGAATCGTAGTCGAGCGCCGCCACGACGTGGGGGAAGGTCACCCAGCGCGAGCCGGTGCCGCCGATGGCGTAGCTGCGTCCCACTTGCCATTCGCTGTTGAAATAATTGCGCGAGTCGTTGATGTATCGACCGACTTCGGCGTACAGCTGCGAAGTCCACCAACTGGGCGCATCGACCCGCAGGTCGGTGCCGATACTCGAACCGTAGCCCAGGCGCGCGAGCCAGTCGCCCTCGACGTTCGAGGAGCCCAGGGGAAAGGTGCGTTCAAAGGCGGCCATGATGTTGATGGAGCTGAAGGGTTTGATCCGTACCCCCAGCGCCCCTTGCAAGGCATCCGCACCGGTGTCCGAGTCGCTGTTCTTGCTCCACAGGGTGTCGGTGACGCGCCCGTAGAGTTCGACGAAACGCGCATTGCGATACCCCAGCGGCCGCCAGGACAGCTCAGTGCTGTTCTGCAGTTGATCATTGCTTTGGCTGCCGCTGTTGCTGGTGCCCGGAGCAGCGCTCAGGCCACTGGAACTGTTGCCGCGATAGCTGGTGGTGCTGGTCAAGCCCATGGTGCGTGAAATGTCGCCCACGGCACGACGGGTATCGAACAGCTGTTGTGCAGACATGGGCGACTCAGCGGTTGCCTGGGCATCGATGACGCGCTTGAAATACGCCACCGCTTCGTCGTCTTCATGAACGCGCATGGCGTTGTAAGCTGCATCCTGAGCCGCTGCCGGGGCGAGCCGGGTGCTGGCATCGGCCCTGCGGAACGCGGCGTGGGCCGCCTCGTCGTCACCGGCCCGGACTGAATCATAGGCCAGCTGCAAATCACTGACCGGTGCCTGTCCTTCGGTGTTCTCCGGTCGGGTGGCGCACGTCAGGCCGAAGGTACTTTCCTGGCACTCGAGAATCGGTGCGTCGCGATCCTCGGCCGTCAGCAGCGCGCTGTTGAGCAATTGCTGGTTGGCGGCGATTTCCGGAGCCCAAGCCATGGCTTGGCGAGCCTTGTCCACGGCCAGCACCGCATCGCCTTGCTGCAAGGCACGGTAGCCCTGGACCGCCAGCGGCGCCGCCAGTTGGCGACGAATCGCCGTTCGACGCATCAGGAGCGCGTCATCGTTGGCGAAGACCCTGAGCGCTTCGCCCACAGCCTGGTCGGCTTCGACCAGAAGATGCTGGCGCTGCAAGGCGTCGATCAGCAATAGCCGGTACTCCCGGCGACGGGGAGCCTGGGCAATCGCCTCGCGAGCCGATTGCGCAGCCAGACCGTACCGTTCGCGATCATAGGCCCTGTCCCCTTGGGTGGCGGCCATGAAACCCGGTGCCGCGGCCACGGCGGACGAAGCGGCGGTCCGGGGCTGGTCGCGCAGTTTCTTGTCACGTTCGGCCATGGCGATCAGGGTGTGCAGACGCGTCACGTCGGCGCGCAGGCGCAGGGCCTCGCGCGCCTTGGCGATGGCCAGGTCGTAGTCCTTGCGCTCGTAGGCGCTGTAGGCTTGGTTGGCGGCGGTGTAGGCCGGGCCGGACAACGGCAATGGCAAGGTTTCGGCAGCAGCCACGGCCGGTATCAGGCTCAGCCCCGTGGCCAAGAGGGTCAGAAGGGCGCGGTTCATGCCGGAAGCTCCATGGGGTAGACGCTGTGCTGACGCGCCACCACCTGTTCGATAGTGGCCCGGGGCAGCACACCGCTGTCGACCAGGTAATCGCCGATCCGACCGTGGTGCTGCGGTCGATACTGCAACATGGCGCGGCTGAACTGATCGCGATCGAGCAGGCCCATTTCGATCAGCAAGTCACCCAGTAGCGGTGCACTGGCATTCGGTACGACGTGGCCGTTGCGTTCCGGCAATTGGCGCAACAGCGCGAGAATTTCACTTTCCCTGGCAATCAGTTGCACCGGCTCGCTGCCCAGTTCGGCGGCGATCTGTTGCAGGCCTTCGTCGGACAGGGGGTTGGCAACGGCGATCTGTTCGCAGCCGTCAGCGTTGCGGCCCAGGGGAATGACCCGCCAGCGCAGGGCAAACTCGCCGGTCAGTGACGAGGTCGAGGCGGCGGCTTTTTGCGACACGTCGAAGACCCGGGGCAGGTCATTCTGGAACGCGATGGCTTCGGCCAGGGTCTCGTCGTCCAGCCAGCCGTTGTTGAGCAAAATGCGCCCCAGGGGCATGTTGCGTGATTGTTGCTGGTCCAGGGCACTCTGCAGGTGGGTGTCGGTAATGGCCTGCCAGGACAGCAACACGCTGCCCAGGCGGCGGGGCGCGATGGCCACCAGGTCGGTGGAAGGGAAGTCGTGCATGGTCTTGTCCCAGACCAGTTTGCGATTCATCACCTTGCCCACCAGGAACATCCGCCAGGCTCTGGACGCGGCCATGAAGTTGACGAAGTTACCCACCAGCATGCGCGGGATCGACAGCAAGCCATGCTGCCAGCCGTACAGCACGGTGGTGAAATAACAACGGTGCAGGATCCGCCAGAGCAGGGCAATGCCGTTGGCCACCAGCAGGTATTTGATCAGGTCGTTGGTTTCAAAGGGCGTCGGGAAGGTGACGTCCCACCAGCCGCTGTTGCGCAGAATGATCAAGCCCAGCAGCTGCACCAGAATCACGTAGGCGATGATACTGACGAACGCCGTCACCACGCCCTTGCGGTCGCGAAACAGCAGGTAGCGGTTGGCCAACGAGCCGCTCCAGCCCATCTGTTCCCAGCCTTGCAGGCCGATGCCCAGAGTCCAGCGGGCCTTTTGTCGGAACGCCGTGCGGAAGGTGTCCGGGAAGAACTCGCGCACGCACAGTGGCATTGTCAGGGTCGATTCGTAGGGCTTGCGGAACCAGGATTTGCGCAGCACCCGAAACTGCACCGGGAAACGCACGAAGATGGCGTTCATGCCGACCTTGGCCAGTCGCGCGCCGACGTCGTAGTCCTCGGTGAGGCTGTCGGTGTTGAACGGCTGGTTTTCGGTTTCGCCGGCCAGTACCCGCAACGCGCGATGGGAGAAACAGGTGCCGACGCCGGCCGAGGGCACGGTGTCGGTCATGCTTTCACGCACCACCAGGTCCTTGCCGTGCCATTCGGCGAACTCGTCCATGTAGACGCCCGCCACCCATTCGTACCAGTTGCGCTCCAGCGACACCACGGGCAACTGGATCATGTCCTTGCGCGGCAGCAGGTAGTTGAACAGCCGCAATTCCAATGGATGCAGCACGTCTTCGCTGTCGTGCAACACCACCCCGGCGAAGGTCATGCCATGGGTTTTCTCGTGCAGGAAGATCGCCTGGATCACCCAGTTCAGACAGTCGGCCTTGCAGGTCGGTCCGGCATGGGGCACTTCCACGCGGTGCAGTTGCTTGTAGCGCCGGCGCATCCGCTCGACTTCGTCGATGGTGCGCTGGTCGTTGACATAGGTGCCGACGAAGACCACGTAGTTCTGGTAATCGAGCGTCGAGACCATGTTCTCGATCATCGGTGCGATGACGTCATATTCCAGCCAGGCCGGCACCATGATCGCCAGGGGCTGTTCGTCCCGGGCCAGCAGTTGGTCGACGGTCAGCGACCGGTATTTGCGGTCCGCGGTGAGCTTGCGGTACAGGCGGCGAGACCAGTACCACAGGTCAATGATCAGGTCGTCCAGGCTGGAGATCAGGATCACCACCGCGACGACGATGGTCGCCGCTTCCAGGTAGTTGTAGTAGTGGGCCAGCCAATAGGGCCAATAAAGCGACGTCATCGAAGGGTACCGTTACTGGCGATTGCGACGGGCGCTACGGCCAGCCAGCAACAGGAGAAGGAACAACACAATGGCGCCAGGGATCAGCCAGAGCAGCGAGGGTTTACGCCAGGCATCCAGCCCTTTGGGTTCTTCACGGCCGAGCAACCGACTGCCGCTGGGGTCCTTGCTGTCGATGATCGTCACCGCGCCGCTGTCGCCGAGAATCGCCACATCGCCACGGGTCAGTACAATCGGCTGGGCGAAGTCGGGCGCTTGGCTGCCCAGGGTCCGATACACCAGGCCATGCTGTCCCGAGGCTTGCACCACTTGTAGCGAAGCCAGTTGGTTGAGGGGCTGCACATCCAGCAGCAAGTGATCTTCATGGTTGATGCGCAGACGTCCCTGTTCATCGACCAGGACCGATTCCTTGCTGTCCTCAAGCGGCAACTCGAACGCCAGGAAGGCTTTGTCCGGGCTGACCACGGCTTTGGGATCGGAGCTGACGTTCAACTGCGCGCGCAACGGTGAAACACCGACGGCATCGGCCACCGAGATCACCCGGGCCAGACTGGCGGCCGGTTGGTCGAGGTATGCCTGGGGAACGAGGATCTGGGTCGCCACGGCGAAGCGCGCGGCCATGCCGGAGAAACCGTCGTCCAGGGCAATTTTTTCCAGCACGATATGGCTGCTCGGCAGCACCGCTACCGGGAAGGCCTGGGGTGTTTCCAGGCAGCGATCGCTGACAGGCTGGCGCTGGAACGAGACGCGCAATACGTTTTTTGAACCCAGGGCATAGCTGGGGATATGGGCCTGGATGCGTTGTGACTGACCATCGGTGGTCAACTGCTGGGCCCCGATCAGGAAATCGTTGAAAAACAGCGAGGCCACGGGCGGGGTGTGTGAAGCCCCCGGTGCTGCGGACAGGTCCACCACGGCTGTCACCGGCAAGCGACCGTCATACGCCACGCTGCCCAAGGGGAACGAAGTGCTCCAGTCGAATCGGGAGGCCACGTCATAGGTGCCAGGTGCGCCGCCCAGTCGCGACAGGGCCACGCGGCCATCGTTGCTCAAAGGCGTTTGCGCTTGGCTGACGGTCAACTGACGGCTGCGCGCCAGTTTGTTCCACGCTGAACCAAGCAGCGACAGGGCTTTGCCGGTGGCGTGCGGGGCGATCATCAGGACCGGGCGAGTACCCAGCAGCGCCAGGCGCACATCGTCCGGACCGGCGCCTGCCGTGGCTGCGTTGACGTGTTGTGCGCGCCATTGGGTCAATGCACTGGCCGCCGTTGGGTCGACGCTTTGGACCTGACTCTGCAACGCGTCCAGGGACTGATTGATGGCCTGGAGCAATTGCGGGTCGTTGATGGCCAGATCGGCCTGTACATTCGGGGTTTGCCCCAGCATCAGCAGCGCGCCGATCTCTGCCGGGTTGGCCAGGCGATGCTGGCCCTTCGCGTTGAGGCTGGCGAAGGCCGGGAGGCTCAACAGTTCGGCCGGGATGCGCAGAGCGCTCAAATCCACACTGTCTTGTACGGCAGGGAACGGCAGGATGCGGCTGTGCTTGCCCATTCGCTCCAGGGCCACGCCCAATCGCCAGGCCGCGTCATAGCTGTCGGCGGACAACGAACCGGGTGCAACCAGGATCCCGGGTTGAGCAGGCAATGCCGTCCAGGCGGCACCGACATCCTGCAGTTGGCTGGCGTCGTAGCTGTAGTTCAGGCGTGTGTCGGGCTGGATGCGCAGCACGTTGCCGATGACTCGGTCGTCTTCGCACAACGGCCGGGAGACCACCGAAGACCAGGCAATGCCCAGCCGCACCAGGCCGTTGTCGCGCGCAGCCTTGTCGACGCCCAGTGTGGCGCTGGCACTGCCCTGAGGTTCGCTGAGTCCTTCGGCGCGCACCGGATAGCCATCGAGCGACAGCAGCAGGGTGTTGCGGCCCCCTTCGCCATTGAGATAGCTGGCGTCTAGTTGCAGGGTCGCCTCATTGAGGGCAACCCCGGCCGGCACGGGTAGATACAGTTCCCGTCGGGAATCGCTGGCGCCCAGCAGGATCGGCGCACTGATGCCCAGGTCGCTCAAGCGGACTTCGCGCTCCTGGCGGGTATCGGCGTTGAGCCGATGGATTGCCTGGGTAAGCGGGCTATCGGCAGCCAAGGCAAAGGTTGGCATGAGCGCAAGCAGGCTCAGGCCACAGGCAAGGGCGCTGAGCGCACCCGTAGAGATGGCAACGGAAGGCTTCATTCAGGTAAATCTCGATTCTGATAAGGGGGAGCAGCGATTAGGAGGCGAGCAACTGGCGTGGCGCGTACATCGGTGGGTGAGCCCAGCCTTGGGGCAATTGCGACTGGCCCACGAGAAATTCGTCCATCGGGCGCCCCATCAGGGTATCGACGATGCGCTGGCTGGCCTTGCCATCACCATAGGGGTTGGCTGCCTGAGACGCGCGGCGCCACAAGGCCTTGTCGTCGAACAGTGCGTCCACGCCGGCAATGATCGAGGCCGGGGAGGTGCCGACCAGACGCACCGTACCCGCAGCTACGGCTTCGGGGCGTTCGGTGACGTCGCGCATCACCAGCACCGGTTTGCCCAGGGACGGCGCTTCTTCCTGCACACCACCGGAGTCCGTGAGGATGACGTGGGCGTGTTGCATCAGGCGCACGAACGCCAGGTAATCCAGGGGCTTGATCAGGTGCACGTTGAGCAGGTCACCCAGTTGTTCAGTCACCGGGCCCAGTACGCTGGGATTGAGATGCACCGGGTAGACGATCTGGATGTCGGGACGCTGGGCCAAGTGACGCAAGGCCTTGCAGATGTCCAGGAAGCCTTCGCCAAAGTTCTCCCGGCGGTGGCCGGTGACCAGCAGCAGCTTGCGTCCGGTTTGCAGGAACGGGAACTGTTGGTCCAGTGTTTGTCGCAGTTGTGCATCCTGCTCGATGCGCCGGGCGGTCATCTGCAACGCATCGATGACGGTATTGCCGGTCACCAGGCAGCGGCCCTGCAGACGTTCGTCCAGCAGGTTATCGCGAGATTGTGCGGTGGGGGCAAACAGCAGGTCGGCGCTGAGGTCGATGCAACGACGGTTCATTTCTTCCGGCCATGGGCTGTAGATATCGCCGGTGCGCAGCCCGGCTTCCACATGGCCCACGGGAATGCGTCGATGAAAGGAGGCCATCGAAGCCACCATGGCCGAGGTGGTGTCGCCATGGACCAGCACCCGATCCGGCCGGGTCTGTTCCAGTACCGGGTCGATTGCGCCGTACAACGCAGCCGTCAGCGAGTTGAGCGTCTGATGCGGCGTCATCACGTTGAGGGTGAAATGCGCCTTGAGATCGAACAGGTCCAGCACCTGCTCAAGCATGCTCTGATGCTGGCCGGTGACACAGATCAGCGACTCAATGCCCGGTTCGGCGGCGAGGGCCTTGACCAAAGGTGCCATCTTGATGGCTTCCGGACGGGTACCGAAGATCGAAAGAATCCTGATCCGTGACTGATGAGTAGCGATGACGCCCTTCCTCGCGCAGTTTGCTGCGCTGCACAGCCGTTCGCCCAAGCGCGATCATGCGTTTGAGTAAACAAGCAAGTTGAATTAAGTGGGATCCAATATCAGGCAGGCGCGTTACGCACGCGGAAAGTTGCGTAATGGCCTATTGCAGTTTGGAGCGGCGAAGTAATAACACCAAAGAACACGGGCGCAAAGTTTTATTTGAAAGGTATTTTGTTGTTTTGACTAAGAAGGGTTGAGGGGAGGTTGGAAAGTTGCGCTCTTATTCTGAAATTAAAATGGTGTAAGATTTTGAATGATAAGGTTTTTTCGTGATTTATTGAGTACTGGAAAGGGCATCTTGATCACGCCAAGTCTATCGAGGTCTTATTTCTGGCGCCGCTTTATATAAAGGTGCCTGGATGTCTGTCATTGAAATGACGCCTGTTTGTTGTCGGGGTTGGAAGTATTATCGAGTTGGCGGGTTGCCGGTGAAGTGCGGAAGTTAAATAAGGTTCAATTTTATTATTGGATTTTCAGATCAGCGGAGTTGAACAGTTTTGTGTGGCGCTAGTTCATAAATAAAGTTGTCTGTTGATAAATAAAAAAACGCATTGGGCACGGTGTCGAACACCAAAAATACCGGATAAGCCGGCCCACACGCTTATCCGATAATCGCACGCTTTGTGTGGGCCTCCCGCCAAGGTGATTGACCGAACTAACCGGTTGGTACATTTTAGGTGCACACCTCTTGTTCAGCTTGACCAAGACCATAATAAAAAATTGAGGAACCCCCATGCGTACCCGTCTGCAAGCGCTCAGCCCCTATCCCTCGCTTCGTTGCTCCGGACCCGGAACAACGCTCAGCTGCTGTGTCCTGACCCGATAGCTCCCGCCCATCGTTGCGGTCCTATCGCGCCGGTTGCTGGATGCCGGCGCTCGACAAGTCCGGGAGGTCTTCAAGATGACAAAGGTCGTCGATCTGTATTTCAAACTGCTCAAACTGCTGATTGTGCTGTGCATGGTCGCAATGATCGTGCTGGTGTTCGGCAATGTGGTGCTGCGTTATGCCTTCAACTCAGGCATCAGCGTCTCGGAGGAACTGTCGCGCTGGTTCTTCGTCTGGATGATTTTTCTCGGCGCCTTGGTAGCGCTCAAGGACCGTGCCCATCTGGGGCTCGACAGTCTGGTCAAACGCCTGCCTCCGGCCGGCAAGCGCCTCTGCCTGGTCATCGGGCACCTGATGATGTTGTACATCTGCTGGCTGATCTTCAGCGGCAGTTGGCAGCAGGCGGTTATCAACCTGGATGTGGTCGCGCCAGCCTCGGGTATGTCGATGGCAGTGTTCTACGCTGCCGGCCTGGTGTTCGGCGCCAGCGCCGCCGCCATCCTGGTCTATGAGCTCTACCTGGCGCTGTTCGGCAAGCTCAGGGATGACGAAATGGTCATGGTCAAGGACAACGACGCCGCCGAAGTGATCGCCCATAACCCCATCAAGAGTACCCGCCCATGACACTGGTTATTTTCCTCGGGTCATTGATAGGCAGCATGGCGCTGGGCATTCCCATTGCCTTTGCCTTGCTGGTGGTCAGTGTGGCGTTGATGTTTTATCTGGATCTGTTTGACGCACAAATCATCGCCCAGAACCTGCTTAACGGTGCCGACAGTTTTCCGTTGATGGCTGTGCCGTTCTTCATGCTGGCCGGCGAAGTGATGAACTCCGGCGGCCTGTCCAAACGCATCGTCAACATCGCCATGGCGCTGGTGGGACACAAGCGTGGCGGCCTGGGTTACGTGGCGATCATCGCGTCCTGCCTGTTGGCATCGCTTTCGGGGTCGGCGGTGGCCGACGCGGCGGCGCTGGCGGCCTTGCTGGTGCCGATGATGGTGCTGGCGGGGCACAACCGGGCGCGTTCGGCCGGCTTGATTGCCGCCGGAGGCATCATTGCCCCGGTCATTCCGCCGAGCATTGGCTTCATTGTGTTTGGCGTGGCGTCCGGGGTATCGATTTCCAAGCTGTTTTTGGCCGGGATCGTGCCGGGTCTGATGCTCGGTGTCGCCCTGGCCATCGCCTGGTGGTTCATCTCCCGCAGCGAGCATGTGCAGACACCACCCAAGCGCTCGCGGGCCGAAGTGATGCGGGCCCTGGTCGAGGGCAGTTGGGCCATGGGCCTGCCGCTGATCATCATCCTGGGTCTCAAGTTCGGCATTTTCACCCCGACGGAAGCGGCGGTGGTCGCAGCGGTCTATTCGTTGTTTGTGTCCTTGGTCATCTACCGGGAAATGAAAGTCAGCCAGCTGTACGAAGTGATCCTGTCCTCGGCCAAGACCACCTCGGTGGTGATGCTCCTGGTGGCGGCGGCCATGGTCTCCTCGTGGCTGGTGACCATTGCCGACTTGCCGGGCCAGTTGGCGGCAGTGCTCGAACCGTTCATGGACAGCCCGACCTTGCTTCTGGTGGTGATCATGCTGTTGATCATCATGGTCGGTACGGTCATGGACATGACGCCCACCATCCTCATCCTCACCCCGGTGCTGATGCCAGCGGTGACCCAGGCGGGTATCGATCCGGTTTATTTCGGCGTGCTGTTTCTCATCAACACTGCCATCGGCCTGATTACGCCACCGGTGGGTACCGTGCTCAATGTGGTGAGCGGGGTTTCGAAACTCAATATCGAAGAGATCGTTCGTGGCGTGTGGCCGTTCCTGCTCGCGCAACTGGCGGTGCTGTTCCTTCTGGTCCTGTTTCCGCAACTGGTTCTGGGACCTTTGAAATTCTTCACCGGTTGACGCCGGTGCAAGCGGTAGTAGCTCGACTTCTAAAACAATAATGATCGGAGAGTGACATGGGACAACTGATGAAAACCTTGTTGGCCGGGGCATGTGCAACGGGGCTGCTGCTGGGCAGCGTGGTCAGCCACGCGGACGAGATCCGCGAGCGTACCCTGCGATTTGCGTTCCAGAACGTCAAGGAGCACCCCCAAGGGCAAGGCGCACAGAAGTTCGCCGACCTGCTGAGCGAGAAGAGCGGCGGCAAGCTCAAGGTCCGTCTGTTCCCCGGCGGAACCCTGGGTGGTGACGTGCAGACGGTCTCGGCCCTGCAGGGCGGTACGCTGGACATCACCGTGCTCAACTCCGGCATCCTGGCCGCCCAGGCAGCGGATTTCGCGATGCTCGATTTCCCCTTCCTGTTCAACAACGCCGAAGAAGCCCACGCGGTGATCGACGGGCCGGTCGGCCAGAAGCTGGCGGCGCAATTGGACAGCAAAGGGCTGGTTGGCCTGGGCTACTGGGACCTGGGTTTCCGCAACCTGACCAACAGCAAGCATCCAGTGGCCAAGCTTGAAGACATGCAGGGCTTGAAGATTCGCGTGATCCAGTCACCGATCTACCTGGAAACCTTTACCGCCCTGGGCGCTAACCCGGTGCCGATGGCGTTTCCCGAGGTCTACACTGGCCTTGAGCAGCACACCATCGACGGCCAGGAGAACCCCTTCACGGTGATTGAGGGCAACAAGTTCTTCGAGGTGCAGAAGTACCTGTCGGTGACCGGCCACATCTTCAATCCCCAGTCGCTGATCATCAGTCAGAAAACCTGGAGCCGTCTGAATGAGGATGAAAAAAACCTGATCCGCCAGGCCGCCGCCGAGGCGCAGAAGTACCAGCGGGAAGTCACCGCTGCGAGCATGGACAAGGCCAAAGCAACACTGGCCGGTGCGATGACCGTGAACGAGATCACCCCGGCCGAGAAAGATCGCTTTCGCGAGCGTGTGCAACCGGTGATCGACAAGTTCGCCAAGTCCCTGGATGCCAATCTGGTGAAGATGATGTACGACGAAATTGCCAAGGTACGCGCCGCGCAGTGAGCTGAGCGAAACACAGGCTGATCAAAGGGCGCCGGGGCAATCCCGGCGCCTTTTTTTTCTTTGCGATTCAGGCTTTTCCCAGCCGTGATGCCGGTCCCCTGAGGGCTCGCGCACGGGCCATTTTCCCAGCCGGGGAACGCTTGAACGGCTGCAATGTCCCAGACTGGCTCATAAGCTTGTTAAGATACATGCGCACACATCTCGTTTTTACCATAGGAACAGCGGGGCTTATCAGACCATGCGCGCCCAAGCGCGCGGATAACAAAAGGAGGTTCTCGTGGGAAAAAACCCTGTAGACGATCTATCAGGACAACCCCAGTCAACCGGCACAGAGGGGATACCAGCCCCCAGCGGCAAAGCCAATCTCATCGACACCGACTACGTGATCGGGCAAGACAATATCCGAGGTCAGTTCTCTTTCTCTCTGGATATCCACGGCAAAGTTTTCATCATCTCCGCGGCGACCATTCTGCTGTTCGTCATCGTGACACTTGCACTGCAGAATGAAGTCGAACCGCTTTTCAGCGCCATGCGCAGTTGGTTGACCAAGCATCTGGCCTGGTTCTTCATGAGCGTGGCCAACATCTTCGTAGTGCTGTGTCTGGCGCTGATCGTCTCGCCCTTGGGCAAGGTTCGGTTGGGCGGCCAGGATGCCACGCCGGACCACACCTATGTGGGCTGGTTCTCCATGTTGTTCGCCGCCGGGATGGGCATCGGCCTGATGTTCTACGGTGTGGCAGAACCCATGTCCCATTACGCTGCCTCTATGGGGGGTGTCACACTCGACGCCAGCGGGGCGCGTACCGACTGGGCGCCTCTGGGCGGTGCGGCGGGCGATATGAAAGCCTCCGCCGACCTGGCCATGGCCGCGACCATTTTCCACTGGGGTCTGCACCCTTGGGCCATCTACGCCATTGTCGCGTTGTCCCTGGCCCTGTTCTCCTTCAACAAAGGCTTGCCGCTGTCGATACGCTCGATCTTCTACCCGCTGCTGGGTGAGCGCGTCTGGGGATGGCCCGGCCATATCATCGACATCCTGGCGGTATTCGCCACCCTGTTCGGGCTGGCGACTTCGCTGGGCATCGGTGCCGAGCAGGCCGCTGCGGGGATTGAACACCTGTTTGGCATTCAATCGACCAGCGTGAGCAAAGTCGTGCTGATCATCGGCATCACCCTGATTGCCCTGTGGTCGGTGCTCGCCGGGTTGGAGAAGGGCGTCAAGCTGCTCTCCGAAATCAACATGGGCCTGGCCCTGTTGTTGCTTGTGTTCATTATCGTGGTGGGGCCAACCCTGGCGATCCTCACCGGCTTCTTCAAGAACCTGGTGACCTACGCCGAGTACCTGCCGGCGTTGTCCAACCCCTTCGGTCGCACAGACACTGAATTCACCCAAGGCTGGACGGCGTTCTACTGGGCCTGGTGGATCAGCTGGTCGCCGTTTGTGGGGATGTTCATTGCCCGCGTCAGTCGCGGCCGTACTGTTCGCGAGTTCCTGATCTCGGTGCTGCTGGTACCTTCGCTGGTGTCGGTATTGTGGATGACCACCTTTGGCGGGACAGCCATCGACCAGGCCACCCTCCAGGGGCTGAGTGGGGTCAAGGATGCGGTGTTGGAGCTCAAGCTGTTTGCCATGCTCGAAGGGCTTCCGCTCAAGGAGATCACGTCACTGCTCGGTATCGTGCTGGTGATCGTGTTTTTCATCACCTCTTCGGATTCCGGTTCGCTGGTCATCGACACCATCACCGCTGGCGGCAAGGTCGATGCGCCCGTTCCACAGCGGGTGTTCTGGGCCATCATCGAAGGTGTGATCGCTATTGCGCTGTTGTTGGGTGGCGGTTTGATCGCGTTGCAAGCCATGGCGGTTTCCACCGGCTTACCGTTTGCCATTGTCCTGCTGCTGGGCTGTATTTCCCTGGTCAAGGGATTGATGTCGGAACCGCGCACCTGACCTTTTAATCCCACAGCTGGCCGATAGGGACGGACGGGCTGTAGTGAGTGGCTATTTGCGCTTGCAACAGCTCGGCCGTCGCCAGGGCATCGGTCAAGGCATGATGGGCGTGATAGGGCGGCAGGTGGTAGCGCAAGCGACTGTCCGCTAACCGGATGGACTCGGGTGGACGGCGTAACAGCCGGTCCAGCCAACGCCGCTGACCGCGCACCTGCCGCGCTTCCAGCTGCATCGTGTCAATCACCGGAAATTGCAGGCCCTCCCCAAGGTGATTGCGTAACGCCTGATCCAGGAAGTTGCGTTCGATGGCCCGGTAATGCACCACCATGATCTTCCCTGCCATGGCTTCCAGCACTTTCTCCATGACGTCCGGCAATCGGGGAGCATGACGGATGTCGGAGTGTGTGATGTGGTGAAACGTCACCGACTCATGACTGAGCTGCGAGGGCTTGATCACCCAGTACAGGGCTTCACCGCAGCGTATGCGCCTGAGGGTGAACGGCAGCAGGCCGATGCTGACGATACTGTCGGTGCGCGCGTTCAGACCGGTGGTTTCAAGGTCCATGGCCAGCAGTTCCACCTGCTCCAGTGCAGTCCCGGCATCTATGACACCCTGTTGGTAGAAGCGTTGCAGCAGCGGGTGCCGGGCTTGCTGTTCCAGACGTTTGAAACGTGCCGCCCAATCCAGCGCTTCTTGCCCCTTCGGATTGTTCATCGGGATGGCCGAGCGTGACCGGGGTAGCGGAATCGCAGGAATTTCTGCGCATTGCTCAATACCTGAAACGCTTCCTTGAGGTTGTGCCGCTCGGTGGTGGAAAAGCGCTCCGGTTCGATGTAGTTATCCGGTTTCTGGCCCTGTTCGATGGCGTCGACCTGGTGTCGGATACGCACCATCGACAGGAATTCCAAGGCATAGCGCAGATGCTCAATGGCCTGCGGTTGCACGAGCTGTGTGGTGCTGATGGCTTCGAGACGATCAAAGGAATTCTGCGCCGTGGTCCCGCAGGCCAGGGCGTGGATACGGATCAGATCGGTCAATGGCGCCGTGCCACGGCCCTTGAGGTTGATGATCTGTTTTTGCTTGCCGTCGGTTTCCATTACGAAGGTGCGAAAGAAACCCAAGGGGGGCGTGCGGTTCAAGGCATTCCGGGCCATCGCCGCCAGGAAGGCGGGGGTCACCCTGGATTTTTCAGCGCAGAGCACCTTGAGTTCGTTGACCATTTCCAGTTGCCCATAGACCCCGTCCAGGTCAAAGAAGATGCAACTGTTGAGCAGGGTGGCGGCATTGGGCTTCTCGATCCACTGGCTGAAATACTCGCGCCATACTCGCAACGGCTGCCGCCATTGCGCGTTGGTGGCCATGATGCCGCCCTTGCAGTAGCTGTAGCCGCACTCTGCCAGGCCGTCGCTGACGAAGGTGGCCAGGCTTTTGAAGTATTCGTCGTGCAGGGCCGGGTCGAAACGATCATCCAGTACCAGGGCGTTGTCCTGGTCGGTCACCAGCAGTTGTTCGTCCCGCGCCATCGATCCCAGCACCATGAAGCAGTACGGAACCGGCGGCGGCCCCAGTTCCCGCTCGGCCAACTCGAGCAACCGCTGGGTGAAGGCGCGGCCAATGCCCGAGATGGCGCTGCCGATCATGTGAGCCGTCGCACCGTCGCGCACCATGCGAATGTAGGTGCCGCGCAGATCTCGCAACAATGAGCGCAAGCCCTCGACAGAGGTCTGGTTGGAGATGCTGTTGACCAGGTACAGGCTGCTCTGGGACTCGTGCCGGATGATGTCCGACAGGTTGATCAACCCCAGCGTGCGTCCCTTGTGCACCACCGGTAGGTGGTGGATGTTGCTGCGAAGCATGCACAACATGGCTTCGAACAACGAGTCATCGGCCTGGATGACCACCGGATCGGTCGACATCACTTCACCGATGCAGGTATCGCCGCTGCGGTTGGCGGCCACTACCCGGGTGCGCAGGTCGCGGTCGGTGACGATGCCGAGCATTTTTTCCGGGTGATGCCCGGCAGGTTCCAGGACGACGACGCAGGAAACGCTTTCCTGGGACATCAACCGTGCCGCTTCGTGAACGCTGGTGTGCGGGGTGACCCAGACCAGGTCCCGGGAAATCAGCGCGCGGGATTTCAATTGGATCAGTTCGCTGGCGCGGCCCTGGGCCTCTACGGCGGATTTGAGCCTGGAGTGTCCTTCGGCCTCGACAAAGTCGGCGAAGCTGTCATGTTGCTCGCACAGTTGGGCAAACACATCCGCCGGGATGAAGTAGATCAGGCTGTCTTCAAGGGCCCGCGCCGGAAAACGCACTTTGTTGCTGCGCAGCAGGCTGGCCTGACCAAAGATATCGCCTTCCACCAGACGGTTGTACAACTGGCCGTTACGCCGGTAGATCTCGACTGCGCCACTGCGCACATAATGCAGGTCGTGGACGATGGAGCCTGCCTCGAGAATATCGCTGCCGGCCTTGAAGTAGCTGACTTCGACGCGCTGGGCTATGGCCTCCAGGGTTTGCTGGGGCAGGGCATCGAAAGGGGGAAAACGATGCAGGTGCTCGCTGATTTCCAGTAACTCGATCTGCATGGAACCTCGTGGCTGATCAATTGAGAGACCAACATGCCAGTTCCAGGGGCCGCACACAAACCCTGGGTGAGTGAGTCGTGTGCGGCGCAGGCATTGTCACTGTTGCTGGGGCACCGCCAGCCACTGGCCGATGACCTTCTGGTAGCTGCCATTTGCTTTGCTCAGGTGCAGCCACTGGTCGACGTACATTTTCCAGGTGATGTCGTCCCGTGGCAGCAGGTAGGCCTTCTCGCCATACTGCAAGTAACGGCTGGGGTTGACGGCGCAAAGACCGGGCTTGAGTTTCTGCTGATAGAGCGCTTCCGAGGCATCGGTGATCATCACGTCGGCCCGCTTGTCCAGCAGTTCCTGGAAGATGGTCACGTTGTCGTGGAACTTAAGTTGCCCTTTGGGCAGGAACGCCCGGACGAAAGCTTCGTTGGTGCCGCCGGCCGGTTCCACCAGGCGCACCGAAGGCTGGTTGAGCTGCTCGATGGTCTGGTAGCGCGCCTGGTCCTCGCAACGCACCAGCGGGATTTTGCCATCCACATCCAGGGTGGTGCTGAAGTTGGCTTTTTTCTGACGCTCCAGGGTCACGGAAATCCCGCCCATGCCGATATCGCATTTACCGGCGACCATGTCCGGCATCAGGGTTTTCCAGCTGGTCTGCACCCATTGAACCTTGACCCCTAGGCTGGCGGCCAGCGAACGGGCCATGTCAATGTCGATCCCCTCGTATTCACCTGTTTCGGCTTTGTAGGTGTAAGGCTTGTAGTCGCCCGTCGTACACACTTTCAGCTCGCCGCGTTGCAGGACCTGATCAAGGTGCGAAGGGGCTGGCTCGGCAAGGGCGCTGCCGCAGAACGCCAGCAGGCCACAGAACGTCATCGTGTTTGTTATGTTTTTCATAGGGACTGCACGTCTCGCAAGGGAGGGGACAAGAAGGGCAGTGTAGTGAAAAGGTTGGCGGGCTGTCATTGGCGCCTCAAACTTCGCAGGTGTGCTGCCTTCGCCTCTGTCATCATGGGCGATGGCAGACTTGGGTCAGGGGAGAAACACGTTTCGGATGGACGCATCAGTCGTCAGAATTACGCTTATGTTGATGGTCCCAGGGATCCTGTCGGTCTTTGGGGTTGCGTTCGTCTGCGCCTGGTTTATCGACAAAAAACGCGACTATCTGCTGCTCCTGGCTGGTGGCTGTGGCCTGTTCGCATGTGGTGCCACGTCGCAGCTTTTCGGCTGGCCTCCTGGGGTCGGGCCCAATGCCATTGTGTCCGGCGCGCTGTATACCTCGGCGGTCCTGGCAGTGGCCGAAGGCGTTTTGCTGCGCTCGCAAAAACGCCTCGGCTGGCGGCTGGACGTGGCCGTGGTATGCGTCATTTCCCTGGCACTGGCCTGGTTCTTTTATATCGACCGCAACCTGCTTGCGCGCATCTACATCCAGAACTTCGGCTATGGTGCGATTTTGCTTGTGGCGGCGGTCAAGCTCAGATCGCTGTTACGCGGGCGACTCGTTGACAAGGCGCTGTTCTGGGTGTTGCTGGTCTTCGCGTTGCATTTCTTTCCGCGGACCCTGCTGACTGTCGGGCTGTCGGTGCCGCTGGACCGGGTCGCTTTCGCCAACTCGGTGTTCTGGCAGGCGCTCCAGTTGTCCCTGGCGGTGCTCGGTATCGGACTTGCCTTTGTGATTCTCGCCGCGGCCATTGCTGACGTGATCGATGACCTGCGTCGCGAACGCGACTTTGACCCGTTGACCGGTGTCTTGAACCGGCGCGGCTTCGAAGAACGGGTGTCGATGCTGCTGATGAAGAGCCCGCGCGGCACGACAGCGCTGGCACTGTGCGATATCGACAACTTCAAGAACATCAACGATAGCCATGGCCATGACGTGGGCGATAACGTCTTGCGCGAAGTTGGCCAACTGCTGCGCACTTCGGCGCGCAAACGGGACATCGTCGGGCGCCTCGGTGGTGAAGAATTCGCTGTGCTCCTGCCGGACACCGATGCCCGGGAAGCTTACGAATGTGCCGAGCGCTTGCGGGCGGCCATCGAGAACGGTACGCCTGTCACGCGCGATACTGTCGGGCCGGTCACCGCGAGTTTCGGTGTCGGCAGTCTAGGCCCCAGGGAAACCTGGCAGGATCTTTACAAGCGCGTAGATACCTTGCTTTACCAGGCGAAGCGAACCGGGCGCAATCGCACGGTGGCCGATGAAGTTCCGGGTCGGATCGAAAGGCCCACCGAGGTTCAGTCATAAGCCGCGAGCGCGAGCCGGGGTTGCTAGCGTGAAATGATCCCGTGATCGATGGCGTATTTCACCAGGGCCGCGGGCTTGTCGATGTTGAGCTTGCGGCGGATGCTCAGGCGATGGGTTTCGACGGTACGCACGCTGATGTCCAGTTCCCGGGCCATTTCCTTGTTGTTCAGCCCCTGGACCATTTTGTACAACACCTGACTCTCGCGCGGCGTCAGCTCGTTGTCGGTGGTTGGGTCGGTGGCCAGCCGTTGGGCGATCTCGGCACTGTAGAAGGTGCCACCGCTGATGATGGCTTCAATGGCCGCGATGATTTCCCGCGAAGGGGCATTCTTGAGCACGTAGCCACTGGCGCCGCAGCGCACGGACTCACTCACATACTCATAATTGTCGTACATGCTCAGGATGAGGATCTTGAGGTTGGGGTATTGCTTGCCCAGCAGGCGGGTCAGTTCAAGTCCGTTCATGTCCTTGAGGCTGATGTCCATCAGCAACAGGTCCGGTTGGCAGCGCCCGACCATCTCGATGGCCTGTGCACCATTCTCGGCTTCGCCCACCACGTCCAGTTGGGGCATGACGGACAACAGGGCCCTGATGCCATCGCGGACCAGGGAATGATCATCGACCAGCGCGACGCGGATCACAGAGGGCAGGTTCATCGGCAGGTGCTCTTGTCAGGTTGGGCGCGCATCAGCTTTGTGTCGCCATCATGTTCATGGGCAGCAGGATATCGAGCTCGCTTCGTCCCGGCACCGAGGTCATTTCCAGCCGTCCGCCGAAATGCTCGACCCGCTCGCGGATATTGCGCAGGCCGATGCCGGCGTGGCCACGTTCGACCTGCGGTACGTTGAAACCCATCCCGTCGTCCACCACCGTCAGGCGCAAGGACTGGCCGGACCCGAACAGGGTGATGCCGACACTTTTCGCCCCGGCGTGACGCTCGATATTGGTCAAGGCTTCCTGAGCAATGCGAAACAGCGAAACCGGTGCTCCATTTTCCAGGCGGCAATCGAATTCGTTGCTTTTGTACGACACTTCAAGCCCGCTGCGTTGCTGAAATTCGGCCGCGAGCTGGCCGATGGCGGCGGACAGGCCCAGGGTGTCGAGCAGGGAGGAGCGCAAGTCGTGGGAGATGTTGCGGATCTCGCCAATGGCTTCCCCCAGCCGGTCTGTCGCGTTCTTCAGGATGCCCAGGCCGTTTTCCTGCCCCTTTTCGAGGACGTGACTGGCCAGTTCAAACTGGAATTTTATCGACACCAGTAATTGGCTGATGCCGTCGTGCAGCTCGCGTGAAACTCGCGCGCGTTCCTCTTCCTGCAAGCTGACGATGCGCTGGTTCAGTCGTTGCAGCTTTTTGTCGGCCAAGCGATGTTCGCTGACGTTGAGGGTCATGCCGCCGGCAAACACCAGCAGGACCGCCACCAGCGCAATGGCGGCGATGGCCTGCATGGTGGTGTGGATGCCCTGGGCCACTTCAGCGCGGGCTTGCTGGGTGGCGCGCTCGACATCCTCCAGGTAAATCCCGGTCCCGAGCATCCAACCCCAGCGATCCAGCATCACCACATAGGCCAGCTTGTCGGTCACCTGGCCGGAGGAGGGCTTGTTCCAGGCGTAGCGCTGGAAACCTTCGCCGGATTCAGCGCTCTTGAGCAATGCCTGGATCACCGGCAGCCCCTGGGGATCTTTCATGTCCCAGAGGTATTGGCCCACCAGTTCGGACTGCCGGGCATGCATCAGGCTGCGCCCCTGGCGGTCGTAGACGAAGAAATAGCCATTGATGCCAAAACTGAGCTTGCGCAGCTCCTCCAGCACCTGCTGCTGCGCGCGTGCGTCGCCCTGGCCGTTGTTATACAGCGGGGCGATCAGGCTTTGCGCCATTTCGACGTAGTTTTTCAGCTCTGCTCGCTTGCTGGCCAGGATGCTGTCTTCGATCAGTTGCGCCTGTTGATCACCCAACTGGCGATTAAGCGAGATCACCAAGGCGCAGATGACGGCAATCGCCAGGACCAGGGGCAGAATTCCCAAGGCGACGATTTTGTGTTTGAGCAGCATGTGTACTCCTGTCCGGACTCAACGGGGGGAGGCGAATGGTCGGCATCATAACGCTGTGGGAGCAAAGCTTGCTCGCGATCGCGACGGATCAGCCTGGACTGTTGCCAACAGACCCAGCGTTATCGCGAGCAAGCTTTGCTCCCACAGTCGTTAGCCTGCATTGGCTTTGCATGGGCTCACACAGAGGGATTCCACGAGAATCTACGTAGAACTACGTAGGTGGCCCGTACGTAGTACTGCGGATTTATTTATTGACGGCTTCCACGGATATTGGGCCGGCTCCGAATAGTCGGGGCACACTATAAAAACAATCGCCGCAATCCACTGGATATCGGCAGGAGACACGCAATGACAACCCGTCTGGTTAAACACCTTGCCTGGTTTGCCGTGGCTGTTCTGGGAGCTTGTGCGTTGAGTGTCGTGGCCTTGCGCCGCGGCGAACCGATCAACGCCCTCTGGATCGTCGTCGCAGCCGTGGCCATCTACCTGGTCGCCTACCGCTACTACAGCCTGTTCATCGCCAATAACGTGATGCAACTCGATGCGCGCCGGGCCACCCCCGCCGTGCTCAACAACGATGGCCTGGACTATGTCCCGACCAACAAACACATCCTGTTCGGCCACCACTTCGCGGCCATTGCCGGTGCGGGGCCGCTGGTCGGGCCGGTACTGGCGGCGCAGATGGGCTACCTGCCCGGTACGCTCTGGCTGATCGCCGGGGTGGTGCTGGCCGGTGCCGTGCAGGACTTCATGGTCCTGTTCCTGTCCACTCGTCGCAACGGTCGCTCCCTGGGCGACATGGTCCGCGAAGAGATGGGCCGCGTTCCCGGCACCATCGCGCTGTTCGGCTGCTTCCTGATCATGATCATCATCCTCGCGGTGCTGGCGCTGATCGTGGTCAAGGCCCTGGCCGAGAGCCCGTGGGGGATCTTCACGGTGATGGCGACCATCCCGATCGCGATGTTCATGGGCATCTACATGCGCTACATCCGCCCGGGCCGCATTGGTGAAATCTCCCTCATCGGCGTGCTGTTGCTGCTGGGTTCGATCTGGCTCGGCGGGCAAGTGGCCGCAGACCCGGTCTGGGCCGAGGCCTTCACCTTCACCGGCGTGCAAATCACCTGGATGCTGATCGGCTACGGTTTTGTTGCCGCGGTGTTGCCGATCTGGCTGATCCTGGCGCCGCGCGACTACCTGTCCACCTTCTTGAAGATCGGCACCATCGTCGCCCTGGCGATCGGCATCCTGGTCACCATGCCCGAGCTGAAAATGCCGGCACTGACCCAGTTCACCGACGGCACGGGCCCGGTGTGGAAGGGCGGATTGTTCCCGTTCCTGTTCATCACCATCGCCTGTGGCGCGGTTTCGGTTTCCACGCGCTGATCTCTTCGGGCACCACGCCGAAGATGCTCGATAACGAAGTCAACGCCCGCTACATCGGTTACGGCGGCATGCTGATGGAGTCGTTCGTGGCCATCATGGCAATGGTCGCCGCTTCGGTGATCGAGCCGGGTGTGTACTTCGCCATGAACAGCCCGGCGGCGATCGTCGGCGGTGATGTGGTGAGCGTGGCGCAGACTGTCAGCAGCTGGGGCTTTGCAATCACCCCCGAAGCGCTGCAGGCGGTGGCCAATGACATCGGCGAGACCACCATCCTGGCCCGTGCCGGCGGTGCGCCGACGCTGGCGGTGGGGATCGCGCAGATCCTGCACTCGGTGTTGCCGGGTGAGAACACCATGGCGTTCTGGTACCACTTCGCAATCCTGTTCGAGGCGCTGTTCATCCTCACGGCGGTAGACGCCGGCACCCGTGCCGGGCGCTTCATGCTGCAGGACCTGCTGGGCTCGTTCGTCCCGGCCCTCAAGCGGACCGAATCCTGGGTCGCCAACCTGATCGCCACCGCCGGCTGTGTGGCGCTGTGGGGCTACCTGTTGTACCAGGGCGTGATCGATCCGCTGGGCGGCATCAACACCTTGTGGCCGCTGTTCGGCATCTCCAACCAGATGCTGGCCGGTATCGCCCTGATGCTCGGCACCGTGGTACTGATCAAGATGAAGCGCCAGCGCTACGTCTGGGTGACCATGCTGCCGGCGGTCTGGCTGCTGATCTGCACCACCACGGCGGGGCTGATCAAGCTGTTCGACGCCAACCCGGCGATCGGCTTCCTGGCCCTGGCGCGCAAATACAACGATGCCCTGGCCGCCGGCCAGATCCTGGCCCCGGCCAAGAGCATCGAGCAGATGCAGCACGTGGTGTACAACGCTTACACCAACGCAACGCTGACGGTGTTGTTCCTGCTGGTGGTCTTCAGCATCCTGTTCTACGCGCTCAAGGTCGGCATCGCTGCCTGGGGTCACAAGGAACGCACGGATAAAGAAGCGCCCTTCCAGGCCGTGCCGGACGCCTGAATCGAGGATTGCAACGATGTTCAATGACTTGAGTCGCCTCGGTAAATACCTCGGTCAGGCCGCCCGCCTGATGGTCGGCATGCCCGACTACGACAACTACGTCGAGCACATGCAAAGCAAACACCCGGACAAACCGTTGATGGACTACGAGGCGTTCTTCCGCGAACGCCAGGAAGCCCGATACGGTGGCAAGGCGGGACCCAAGTGCTGTTGATCAACTGATTTCAGGTTGATGAGGTAACCCTGTGGGAGCGAGTCTGCTCGCGATGGCGTCGGGTCAGTTACGATGATGTTGACTGACCCACCGCCATCGCGAGCAGGCTCGCTCCCACAGTTGTTTTGGGGTGGCCTCGGGATTTGCATACACCACCGATCCCCCTTGTGGGGATCTCAGAATTTGCCTACACCCCAGATCCCCTGTGGGAGCGTGCCCGCTCGGGGCCGTACCATCCGGCCCGCGTTTACCCGAGCAGGTGCCCGACTATGTCGTAGAGGCTGTCGTTTGATATGCCGTTCTCCTGAGTGCAGTCACGGGGAGGGGGTAGGGCTTCTGGCCAGGCGCCGGCTTGAGCAGGAAACTGGCGAGGGCCGGGAGCAGCACCAGGGCACCCAGCATGTTCCAGAGGAACATGAAGGCCAGCAGGATGCCCATGTCGGCCTGGAACTTGATGGGCGAGAACACCCAGGTGGCGACGCCGATGGCCAGCGTCGCACCGGTCAGCAGTACGACCCGGCCGGTGAACAGCAGCGAGCGGTAGTAGGCGATGGACAGTGACTCACCGCGGCGCAGGTGCAACTGCAGGATGCTCAGCACATACAGGGCGTAGTCGATGCCGACGACCACACCCAGGGCAATCACCGGCAGCGTGGTGACTTTTACGCCGATGTCCAGCCAGACCATCAGCGCCTCCGCCAGTACCGAGGTCAACATCAAGGGCAGGATTGCGCACGCCACCGCGCGCCAGGAGCGGAACACCAAAAAGCACAGCAGGATCACCGCGCCATACACCCACAGCAGCATTTCACGGTTGGCCTTTTGCACCACGCTGTTGGTCGCGGCCTCGAGACCGGCGTTGCCGGCGGCCATCAGGAAGCGTTCATCGCCTTGATCGTTCGCTGCCGCAAAGGCCTGGATCTCTGTGACCAGCGCCTGCAAGGTCTCGGCCTTGTGGTCGCGCAGGAAAATCCTGAGCATCGACAGGTCGCAGCTGTGGTTGACCAGGCTTTGGGGCGCGTATTTGACCAGGTTATTGATCACCGCCTGGTTGGGTAGCAGGCCGATCCACTTGGGGTTGCCTTCGGTGAGCTGGCTGGTCATGACCTTGACGAACGCGGCAAATGAATCGGTGGCGACCACGCCGGGCTGCTGGCGCAGGCGCCATTCGAGCCGGTCGATGCGTTCGAGCAGGGCGTAGTTCGTGCACTGTTGTGGCGCCGAGGTGACCATGACGATGAACACGTCGCTGCGGCTGCCATAGTTGGACGTGATGTAGGCGTTGTCCTGGTTGTAGCGCGAGTCGGTGCGCAGTTCCGGGGCGCCGGGGTCGAGATCGCCGATTTTCAGATGCAGGCTGACCATGAGCCCGCCGACGCCCAGGGCCAGGGCGGCGAGCAAGGTCGGCGCGGCCACCTTGCGTCGGGTAAACAGGTCCAGCCAGCGCCACAGCAGCGGGTGTACCTTTTCCTCCCGTTGTGCTTGCTCGCTACGCAGGCTGCGGGCCGTGGCCTGGGGGCCGACGCCGATGTAGCTCAGCAGAACAGGCAGCAGGATCAGGTTGGTGACGATCAGGAATGCCACACCCAGGCTGGCGGTCAGCGACAACTGGCGGATCACCTCGATCTTGATCAATAGCAGCACGGCGAAGCCGACGGCATCGCAGGCCAATGCCATGAGCCCGACCATGAACAGGCGGCGCAAGGTGTAGCGTGCGGCGATCAGGCGATGGGTACCACGACCGATGTCTTGCCGGTAGCCGTTTATCGTCTGTGCTCCGTGGCTCATGCCGATGGCGAACACCAAAAAAGGCACCAGGACGGTGTAGGGGGCCAGTTCGTAACCGAGCAACGGCAGGCTGCCAAGCCACCAGAGCACCGCGATCGATGAGCAAAACAACACCAGCAACGTACTGCGCAGGCAACGGGTGCAGGCGAACATCACCAGGCCGGCGATCAGGATGGCCACGGCAAAAAAGGTCAGTACTTGGGCGAGTCCTTCGATCAGGTCGCCCACCACCTTGGCAAAACCGACAACGTGCAGGCGAATGTGCTCGTTCTGGTACTTGGCGCGGATGTCTTCAAGCTTGGCGCCGAAAACCCCGTAGTTCAGCGGTTCGCCGGTTTCGGTGTCGATGTCCAGCAGCGGTACCAGCAACATGCTCGATTTGAAATCACCGGCGACGATGCTGCCGATTTCACCCGAGCGTTCGATGTTCAGACGCAGTTGTTCCAGGCTGTCGGCCGAACCATCGTAGTGCGAGTCGATGACCTGGCCCTCGTCCAGGCCCGATTCGGTGATGCCCTGCCAGCGCAGGGTCGGGGTCCACAGCGACTTCATAGAGGGCCGGTTGACCCCGGGGAGCAGGTACACCTCATCGCTGATCTTTTGCAGGGTTTCGAGATAGTTCTTGTCGAGAATGCTGCCCTGGGTATTTTCCACCACCACGCGCACTACGTTGCCCTGGCCGGCGAGGCTGTCCTGGTTGGCCTGGAAGTTGATGACGAACGGGTGATCCTGGGGAATCAGCCGCTGGAAGCTGACATTGAGCGTCAACTGAGGCAACTGCGCGACAAAGAACCCGGTCAGCAGCAGGCAGGCCAACATCAGCCAGGGGCGATGGTTGAACAGCAGGCGTTCGAGCAGCGAGCCCGAGCGGGTGTCGAACTGGCGCAGATCCGCGATCACCGGAGCCTCTTCGTGAGTAGTCTTCATGGCGTAGACTCCTGGGCGATCGATAGGGGGGCGGCGAGTTTCTCCGCCGGCAGGGTCACGATGCCGGCCAGGCTGGTGATCACCAGGCTGCCGTCAGTGGCTTGGGCGACAGCAGTCAGCGGCGCGCCCCAACCGAAGGGGACGGGCCGGAAACTGCGGCCCTGGTCCCGGCTGGTGTACACCCGGCCTCCCTGATCGAGCAGCACGACGCTGCCATCGCTCAATTGCAGGCCCGCGTTGAAGCTGGCCTTGGCGCCATCAATGGTGACGGGTTGCCATTGTTGCCCGCCGTCGTCGGAACGGAACACGTTTGCCTGCAGGCCGAACAACAGGAGCCGGTCGCTCGCCAATGACAGCAAGCCGAAGTAGCTGCCCTCACAGGGCGAGGCCACGCGTTTGAAGGAGCCGCCGCCTGGACTTGTCGCCAATAGCAGGCCTTGTTCCCCGGCGATGAACCGTGTCCGACCCTGGGTTTGCAAGGCGTAGAGGTGCAGGCCGTCCGGGTTCTCGACTTGACCGGAGAAGGCCCGCCAAGTCCTGCCCCCATCTCTGCTGCGCAACGCCAGATTGAAGGCGCCGACCACGCTGACGCGATTCGGGCCGTTGAACATCAGGGCCAGGAGAGGTTTGTCCGGGCCGTCGTCCACCAAGCGCTGGGCCGCATTCAGGTATTCGTCTCGGGCCGCTTCATCGAGCGAGGCGGCCTCCTGTTCGGCCTGGGCCAACGTCAGCGCGGCGGCCTGGATACCATCGAGTCGTTTGCGCCAGCTTTCGCCGCCGTCCTCGCTGGACAGCACCACACCCTGATGGCCGATGGCCCAGCCATGGTTTTTGTCGACGAAGGCTACGGCGGTCAGGTTGACATCCACCGGGACCGCGGCCTGATGCCAGGCCTTGCCGTTATCGTCGGACCAGATCACCAGCCCATGTTCACCCACCGCTACCAGGCGTTGCCCGGCGCGTACGATGCCATTGAGCAAGGCGCGTTGCGGTTGCGCCACACTGGGCGCCGGGCGATTGAGCGGGTCTGCCGATGTCGCCGCCGAGGCAATCTGCGCGGCGCCCAGGGTCAGCAATCCCCCGAGCAGCAAGCGTCTGGCCATCGCACGACTTCGTCGGCCCAAGCCAAGGGGACGGTACCTGTTAGCGAGCACCGGAACGTTCCAGTGATTGTGGGGTAAACATGCTGTTTGGTCGTTCATAGAACTTCACCGCCCCCTTGTCGTCGATCAGGTTGAGCGCCGCGTAGTCCTTGGCCTGAAGATTGTAGACAAGGGGGGTGGCGTTGTAGGCCGGCGGGATCAGCGGATAGACGAACAGCGTCAGGGTGGGGGGCTTCTACAACTGGCCCCTGGCGTGCCATGGGGCGGTCACCAGCACTTGCCAGGTGTCTTCATGGAGGTAAAAGCGAGGTTTGGGCACCCTGTGCCGTGCGTCGGAGCGCTATGTGGTGTCCACCATCCAGCCCCGTCGTATTGCACGTTCAGGGCTTGGCGCAGGTTATTTGTCGGGCTTGATATCGCTGTTGTGCCTGGAAATCACTCCGCCAGCAGCACCGCCGCATCGAACCCGACCCGCAAGTTGCCCCAATGGCGGCCGCCGAAGAAGAACGGTACGTCGATCTCGGTCATGATTTCCCCGGTATCGCGCAGGTAGGTCTGGAGCAGGAAGCGTTGGGTGTTGCCCGCCGCGCGCAGGCCGATCGGGTCGTTGAAGATGCGCTTGTTGCGGCACACCGGCAGGTCGACGGCGCGGTCACCGGTCGGTTGTTTCGAAACCCAGCTGTTGTTCACTGGGCAATAACCCTTGGTGTCGACGATGAATGAGACTTTGCCGCCCGGGGTGCTGCGGGTGAGTTTGTCGCATTCTTCCTGGCAGACTTGGGCAAAACGCTCGGTGTAGCTGGTCATGTATTGCTTGGGATCGGTGCCGGGGATCAGTTGGTAGTTCTGATCGAACAGGTTGAGGCCATCCTGCTGCAGCGCCTCCAATTGGACCTGGAGGCCGTCGCGGCACTGGCTGGCCCGGGTGATGGCGGCATCCAGCTTGCCATGGCCGAGCACGAACCGGCCCAACAATGCCTGGACCTTTTCAGCGACACCGGACAAGTCACGGGTCGCCGTTGCCGAATGCTGCATGCGCTGGTCAATCGACTGGCTGTCGGCATGGATCTGCGTAACCCGTTCGTTGATACCCGTGTTGGATTCGGCGAAAAGCTGGATATGGGACGCGATATCGGCCAACTTGCCATTGGTGGATTCGAAGTCGCCGATCATGCTTTCGAAATGGCCCGAGGCACGCTCCACGACTTTCTGGGTTTCCCGGGCGCTGTGGCTGATCTGGTTGGTCTGTTCATGTGTGGAACTGACTTCTTCGAGCATGGCGTCGATGTTTCGTGAGATGTCGTCGGTAGCCCGGCTGACATTCTGCGCCAAGGTGCGCACCTCATCGGCCACCACGGCAAACCCCCGACCGCTTTCACCGGCCCGGGCGGCTTCGATGGCCGCGTTGAGGGCCAGCAGGTTGGTTTGGGCAGAGATCTGCTGGATCAGCCCAACGATGGACTTGATGCTCGAAGAACGTTGGTTCAGGGCGCCTACCAGCGTGGCGAATTCATTGAGGCTGCTGGAGATTTCACTGATGTTGCCCGTCACTTCCAGCAGTTCTGCATAGGAGTCGCGAGCCATGCTCAGGTTCTGCGCAGTGGTGCTGGAAATGCCCTGAGTCTGGCGCGAGACTTCTTCGATGCGACCTACGGCGGTGTTGCTCTGGTCCATCACTTCCTTGGCGAAGCGGGCCTGGTGAGTAGCGCTGTCGCTGGAGTCGCTGATGTTTTTCAACGAACGCGCCGATTCGACCGCAATGTGCACGGTCAGCGCCTGGACATTACTGATGATCTCCCGCTGCTTGGCCAGGAAGCGGTTGCAAGTGTCGGCCAGCACGCGGATTTCGTCGTGGGTCACCAGAGGCAGGTCTTTGGACAGGTCGCCTTCGCCGCTGGCGATCTCCTCGAGGGCCTTGGTCATGGCCGTGACGGGGCGCACGATGAGGTGGCGAAAGTACCAGACCATGAAGCTGATCATGCACAGCGTCAGCAGCGCGCCGAAGAGCAGGGCATGGGTGAGGCTGTCGAGCCGGCCTTCGACTTGCCCCAGCAGCGCGGGGTCCAGTTGCGCAGTGTGCAACTGCAGCACAATGTCGGCGCGGGCACTGACTGCCACCCAGTAAAGCAAGCCACTGACCACGACCAGCAGGAAAAGGCTCGACAGCTTTTTGGTGAGCGTATCGAAAAACTGCATCTCGATAGACTCGTACAAGGCCTTTAGCGTCTGCATCCGTTGCTCCCGGGTAAAAAATCACTTTGATTGCATACATTCGACCGCGCACGGCAAAGCTTTAGGGAAATGGGCGATTTGATATCACTGCGGCGGTTTCCGCGATCTTTAACCCGTCCCAGTAAGTGAGGGAACGCGGATGTCAATATCCAGGGTGGCGAAGGTAGACGAAAGTCGTACTAGCGCTCTGCCCAGCGACTGCTACGGTTTGAGTGGAAAACAATAAAAACAACGGGAGTTGATTTCCATGTCCACTCAAAAGCAACAGGCTGCGCGTGCCTACTGGACGGAGAACCTACGCTGGATGCTGGTATTGCTGGCAATCTGGTTCTTGGTGTCGTTCGGCTTTGGCATTTTGCTGGTTGACCAGCTCAACACCATCAGCTTCTTCGGTACGCCCCTGGGATTCTGGTTCGCCCAGCAGGGGTCCATCTACGTCTTTGTGCTCGAGATCTTCTTCTATGTCTGGAAGATGAATCAGCTCGATCGCAAATATGACGTCCACGAAGACTGAGGCCGACGAGCATGGATACCCAAACCCTGATCTACCTGTTCGTCGGCGCGTCCTTTGCGCTCTATATCGCCATTGCCATCTGGACGCGCGCCGGCTCCACCAGCGAGTACTACGTTGCCAGCAAAGGCGTGCACCCGGTACTCAACGGCATGGCCACCGGGGCCGACTGGATGTCGGCCGCCTCGTTCATCTCCATGGCTGGGATCATCGCCTTCGCCGGCTATGACGGCTCGGTCTACCTGATGGGCTGGACCGGCGGCTATGTGCTGCTGGCGATGTGTCTGGCGCCGTATCTGCGCAAGTTCGGCAAGTTCACTGTCCCGGAGTTCGTCGGCGCGCGTTACTACTCGCAGACGGCGCGGGTGGTGGCGGTGATCTGCGTGATCTTCATTTCCTTCACGTATGTGGCAGGGCAGATGCGCGGTGTGGGCATCGTGTTCTCCCGTTACCTGGAAGTGGATATCAATACCGGCGTGATGATCGGTATGGCCATCGTGTTCTTCTATTCCGTGCTGGGCGGCATGAAGGGCATCACCTACACGCAGGTGGCGCAGTACTGCGTGATGATTTTTGCCTACATGGTGCCGGCGATCTACATCTCGATCATGATCACCGGTAATCCGATCCCGCAACTGGGCTTCATCAGCGAGGTCACCGGCTCCGGCCAGAGTGTGATCGAGCGGCTCAACGGGCTGGGTGCGGAGCTGGGTTTCACGGCCTATACCGACGGCACCAAATCGACCACCGACGTGTTTTTCATCACCATGGCGCTGATGGTCGGGACTGCGGGCCTGCCTCATGTGATCGTGCGTTTCTTCACCACCCCGACAGTGCGTGATGCGCGCAAGTCAGCAGGTTACGCACTGCTGTTCATCGCTGTCCTCTACACCACCGCGCCGGCCGTGGCGGCTTTCGCGCGCACCAATCTGCTGACCTCGATCCCCAACGTCAGCTACGCCACCGCGCCAACATGGTTCAAGACCTGGGAAAATTCGGGGCTGATCGCCTGGGCGGACAAGAACAACGACGGCATCATCCAGTATGGCCCGGGGGCAGCCCTGGTCGGCGCGCCGAGCTTCACGGGTGAACGCGGGGCGAACGAGCAGCGGCTGCTGAGCAACCAGGTTTCACCGGTGGCCAACGAACTGTATGTCGACAACGACATCATGGTTCTGGCCAACCCGGAGATTGCCGGGTTGCCAGGCTGGGTCATCGCCCTGATTGCCGCCGGTGGCCTGGCGGCGGCGCTGTCGACGGCAGCGGGGTTGCTGCTGGTGATTTCCACATCGGTCTCCCATGACCTGCTCAAAAGCAACATCATGCCCAGGATCACTGAAAAGCAAGAGTTGCTGGCCGCCCGGATCGCCGCTGGCGTGGCGGTGCTGATCGCCGGGTTGTTCGGCATCTACCCGCCGGCATTCGTGGCCCAGGTGGTGGCGTTCGCCTTTGGACTGGCGGCGTCCTCGTTCTTCCCGGTGATTGTCATGGGGATCTTCTCCAAACGCATGAACCGCGAAGGCGCGATCGCGGGGATGATTGTGGGGCTGACGTTTACATTCACCTACATCGTCTACTTCAAATTCATCAATCCGGCGATGAACACTGCCGAGCACTGGTGGCTGGGCGTATCGCCCGAAGGCATCGGCACCCTGGGGATGCTCTTCAACTTCGTAGCCGCGGTGGTGGTGTCACGCTTTACCGCGCCGCCGCCGGAGCACATTCAGCACCTGGTGGAAGATATCCGGGTTCCAAGGGGGGCGGGTGCGGCCATCGATCATTGATGTGCGGTAAGCCCTGATAACAGGGGTGGGAAACGAACAAAGGCGCCGGAGTGATCCGGCGTCTTTTTTTTGCGCGGGTCAAGCGGGAAAGCGTTAGAAATATTTACTGGGAATCATTCTCAAAGTATATTCTCTCTCATTAACATCCCTCTGTGAGTGCTGCGTCTTGAATCGTTCCACCCCTCTCGCTACCCGCAACGCCTTTTTTAAACGCGTGTTGCCAACGCTGTCCTGCTGTTTCATTGCAAGCCCTTTGTGGGCGCAGGACATTCTCGAACTGCCAACCACGGACATCCAGGGCAGTCGCATCACTCAGGACGAAGGGTACACGGCGTCGCAAGCCAGCACCGCGAGCAAAAGCGATGTACCGATCAAGGAAGAGGCGCAGTCGATCAACGTGGTGACCCGGCAGACCCTGGCGGACTATCAGGTGCGCTCGCTGGGCGATGCGATGAAATTTGTCAGCGGCGTCAGCCAGGGCAATACCCTGGGCGGTTCGCGGGATTCGCTGGTCAAGCGCGGTTTCGGCACCAACGATGATGGCTCGATCCTGCGCGATGGTGTGCGTTCGAACCTGGGACGTAACTTCAGCGCCACCACCGAGCGGGTCGAAGTGCTCAAGGGCCCGGCCTCGATGTTATACGGCGCGCTGGAGCCCGGCGGCCTGGTCAACATCATCAGCAAGAAACCCGAATACACCCAGAGCACCACACTGAGCGGCTCGGCCTACAGCGAAGGTGGCGGCACCATGGCCCTGGATACCACCGGGCCGTTGGGCGATACCGGCCTGGCGTATCGGTTGATCGCCGAGCGTGGGCATGAGGATTATTGGCGCAACTATGGCGTCAACGAGAGCACGCTGGTGGCGCCGTCCCTGGCCTGGACGGGTGAGCGGGCCTCGTTGAACCTCAGTTATGAGTACAACGAATATTCCAATCCCTTCGACCGCGGCACTGTATTCACCGACGGGCATCCGGCCGACATTGACTACAACAAGCGCCTTGATGAGCCTTGGGCCAAAAGCGTGGGGATTCGCGAAACGGCGACAGCGCGGTTTGAGTATGAGCTGAGTGAGGCGTGGAAGACCCGCGTGACCTATGGCTGGAACAATGATCGGTATAGTCTTTCGATTGCGCAGCCCAATTCGCTGACGGGTAATAATTTGCGCCGTGCCGCCAACGGTGCTCACTATGACGATGAAACCCGCTACGCCAGCTGGGATTTCATCGGCAGGCAGCAATTGTTTGGTCAGCGTCATGACCTGCTGGTTGGGGCTGACAATCAAGTGTCTGACCAATTTCGTGGCAAGACCTACCGCAATACTGCTCAGGGTGGTTTCGACATCACTTCGCCGACCTACGGCAACCTGCCAGAGCCAAGCCAGATCAGTGCTCCCCAAAGCGACCTGAGTAACCAGTTGACCTCCAGCTCCGTTTATCTCAAGGACAACTGGCACCTCGACGACCACTGGATTCTAGTCTTGGGTGGCCGCTACCAGCATTACGATCAATACAGCGACCAAGGTTTGGGCAGCCGTTATGTGGTCAACCGCGATGACAACGGCGACGCTTTTGTACCGTTCCTGGGGCTGGTCTACAAAGCCACCGACAACCTGTCGCTGTATGGCAACTACAGTCGCTCCTTCAAGCCCAACGATGACGTGGACGATGCCGGCAACACCTTCGATCCAGAGGAGGGCCGCAGTTATGAAATCGGCGCCAAATACGACCCGCTACCGGGCCTGAACATCAACCTTGCGCTGTATGACATCGTGAAGAAGAACGTCGTAACGTCGTCCTCCACGGTCAATGGCGTCACGTTGGCAGAAGCCGCCGGCAAAGTCGGCTCCCAAGGTCTGGAACTCGACGTCACCGGTCGTCTGGCCGAGCGTTGGGATCTGATCGGCACCTACGCCTACACCCACACGGAAATCCTCGACGATCCGGATGACGAAGGCCACCGCCTGGCCAACGCACCCAAGCACACCGCCAGCCTGTACCTGACCCACCACCTGAACGTGCCTGCCGAATTCGGCGCCTGGCACGCCGGCGCCGGTGCCCGTTATGTCGGCGAGCGCGCCGCCAACAACGCCAACGATTTCTGGCTCAGCAGCTACACCGTGGCTGATGCCTTCCTGCGCTGGGAGTCACCGGTATTGGGGCACAAGACCTCGTTGCAGTTGAACGTGGACAACCTGTTCGATAAACATTACTACCCGTCTTCCACCGGCAGCCAATTGCAGGTCAATGTCGGCGAACCGCGTACCGCCCGCCTGAGTGCCAGCGTGACGTTCTGAGTGCGCTGTTCTGAAAACAAAAAATGCCCGGAAACTAATCCGGGCATTTTTTTATTCGGGGTCAGCGGCTACGCCGGTGTGCGGCCCACGGGTATCTGTGCGATCTCACGTTTAGCGCCCGCCCTCAACGCGTGGCGCAGCTTCAGCGCCGGTCGCTCAACGCAGTAATACGACAAGCCACTCAATGCCAGCGACAACACCAGCACCAGTGTAATCATCAGGGCGCTGTACTCAACCGGCCAGAACGCCCGCAACACGTACATCACCACAAAATGGTTGAGGAACACGCCATAGCTGATATTCCCCAGAAACTCATCCATCCAGTGATGCTTGAGCCTGCTGAGCACATGCACCGCCGGCACACCCAAGACTATGCCCAAGGTTACTTCTGCGTTGAAGGGGCGGCGGGGAATGAACCCGACAACAATGGCCAGGAACATTATCGCTGCCACGACCGTGGTGATGGAGGCGACCCATAGTCCTTTGGCCTGGGCGTGGTACAGGTAGCTGCCGCACAGGAAGATGAACAACACGCCCGGCAGTAGACGGTAGCCGTAGATGTCGGTGTTGACGTAGCCCAGCGAGGCGACCAGGAAAACCGTTACGGACACCGCGAACGCAATGCCTCGGGCCTTATAAAGGATCAGAAACGGGATCAGCAGGTAAAAGCACATCTCCAGCCCCAGAGACCAGCCAGGTGGCAGGATCTCCGGCACAGTGATGCCGAACATATAGAAACCCAGCGGCACGATGGGCAGGCTGGTGGCGATGTTTTCGATTGTCAGCGCCGCCGCCTGTGGCGTGCCTGGCAGCAGAAAATGAATCACCGTGCAGGAGAGGACGAAATACAGAAGGAACTGCGGGTAAAGTCTCAACAATCGGTCAAGGTAGAACAGGCCGATTTTCCCTGGGACGTTGTAGCTCCTGTCGATCAAGGGCGTCATCACAAAACCGCTGATAATCAGAAACGACACCACGGCAACAACGCCGGGGTTGAAGCCTACGAACATCACGCCCATGTGGGAAATCGCCACGAGCATGGCCAGCAGCAACCGATAACTCCCCACGCCCATCATCCTTAATCAGAGTTGATCCGTTGAACGGTTAAGTTATTGGGGTTTATCGGCGCTGAACAGGGGTTTGCGGGGCGGCGACGGGGAAGTGGGGGAATTTGGCAGATATGACATCGTTGTCTCAGTCAGGCCGCCATCGCGAGCAGGCTCGCTCCCACATTGGCCGCGGGTGTTCACTCATTATGTGAACGCCATAGCCCCCCTGTGGGAGCGAGCCTGCTCGCGATGACGGTGGAACTGACCCCGTGGGTTCCAGGGTTGGATATCAATTGAAGGCCGGCACCACCTGCTGGATAAACAGCTCCAGGGACTTCTTCTTCTCGGCATGGGACAGGCTGTTGTCACACCAGAAGCTGAACTCATCCACGCCCAATTCCTGGTAATACTTGATCCGATCGATGATCTGCTGCGGGGTGCCGATCACGGTGTTCTTGCGAATGTTCTCCAGCTGGAACTCCGGACGCTCGGCGAATTTTTCTTCCGGGCTTGGTGCCAGAAAGCCGTTGACCGGAACTTGCTTGTTGCCGAACCAGGCATCGAAGGTGCGGTAGAACTTGGAGATTGCCTGGGCGCCGATTTTCCAGCCTTCGGGATCGTCGGCGGTATGCACGTGGGTGTGACGCAGCACCATTTCCTGATTGCGGGATAAATCTTTTGCTTAAAGTGAGAGTCGCTTTTGAGCGCTCTGAAGGGCGGTGAGTATAAATTTCCCTCTTTCGGGGCATTACCGATCTGTTACCTGACTTATTGCACCGATTCGACTCGTTCGGGCGCATGTAGGGAAAAGCTGAAATAAACGTTTCAGCGTATAAAGGAGCGTATGTCGCAAAAATGAAACTAAATATCGCGGGGGGCGTACATCTACGACGGTTTCTCCAGCAATGTCCTGGTGCACCGGGCTTAGGCACAGCCTTTGCTAGAGTTCAAGAGAGTAGGCCACTACAGCGCGGGGTTATCAGAGGAGCATTCACGGCGCAGATTTAATCAGGGGGCGCACGTCATCCAGACGCAAAGGCCAGATCAGAGACCGGTGCAATCGAGGTACTCAGAAAAACAGGGCTCATTAAAACAAAGCAAGGCCGGACCACTGGAATGACGAAGTGATAAAAAATGCCGTGTAGAACGCGGCTGGGAGTTGGCTATGCCCCAAGCTTTTTTTAATGAAATGTATGATGCAAAGGGTGACTGCCGCCCGCACTATCAAGCCTTCTCACGCTGGCTGGCGGACACGCCGCTGGAGCTGCTGGAACAGCGGCGTCGCGAAGCCGATCTGCTGTTTCATCGAGCCGGTATCACCTTCACCCTTTACGGTGACGAGCAGGGTACCGAACGATTGATTCCGTTCGACATCATTCCTCGCAGCATCAAGGCCAGCGAATGGAGGATGGTCGAGCGTGGCTGCATTCAGCGGGTCCAGGCCCTGAACATGTTTCTGGCCGACATCTACCATGAGCAGCGGATCCTCAAGGAAAAAATCATTCCGGCCGAGCAGGTGCTCGCCAATGAGGGTTATCAAATCGCGATGCAAGGCCTGGACTTGCACCGAGGCATTTATGCCCACATCGCCGGTGTCGACCTGGTTCGCGACGGTGATGGCAGTTATTACGTGCTGGAGGACAACCTGCGTACGCCCAGCGGCGTGAGCTACATGCTCGAAGACCGCAAGATGATGATGCGCCTGTTCCCCGAGCTCTTCGCCGCCCAGCGCGTGGCGCCCATTGATCACTACCCGAATCTGTTGCTCGACACCCTCAAGAGTTCAAGTCCCCTGGACAACCCGACCGCCGTGGTGCTGACCCCCGGTCGTTTCAACAGTGCCTATTTCGAACATGCGTTCCTGGCCCGTGAAATGGGGGTGGAGCTGGTGGAGGGCGCCGATCTGTTCGTGCGCGACGACCATGTCTACATGCGCACCACCGCAGGCCCCCAGCAGGTGGATGTGATCTATCGCCGCCTTGACGATGATTACCTCGATCCGCTGTCGTTCAACCCCGACTCCATGTTGGGCGTCCCCGGACTGATCGCCGTTTACCGGTCAGGCAACGTGGTGCTGGCGAATGCGGTGGGCACGGGCGTGGCCGATGACAAATCGATCTACCCTTACGTCGACGAGATGATCCGCTTTTACCTCACCGAAGAGCCGATTCTGAAGAACGTGCCGACCTGGCAGTGCCGCAAGCCCCAGGATCTGTCCCACGTGCTGGCCAACCTGCCTGACCTGGTGGTCAAGGAAACCCAGGGTTCCGGCGGTTACGGCATGCTGGTAGGGCCGGCAGCTACAGCGGCGCAGATCGAAGACTTCCGCGCACGCCTCAAGGCCCGCCCCGAAGCCTACATCGCCCAACCGACGTTGAGCCTTTCCACCTGCCCGACCTTCGTCGAGAGCGGTATCGCTCCGCGCCACATCGATCTGCGTCCGTTCGTGTTGTCGGGCAAGGAAACTCGCCTGGTGCCCGGCGGGCTGACCCGCGTGGCACTTCGCGACGGCTCGCTGGTGGTCAATTCGTCCCAGGGTGGCGGCACCAAAGACACTTGGGTAGTGGAGGACTAAGACATGCTTTCAAGAACCGCTTCGGACCTCTACTGGATGTCCCGCTACCTGGAGCGCGCCGAGAACCTGGCGCGCATGCTCGAAGTCAGTTACTCGCTGTCGCTCATGCCCCAGGCCGGGCGCAGCGACGGGCATGCCGAGCTGGCGATGTCGTTGCTGGCGGCCGGCACGCTGGACGATTACAACGCCCGTTATGACGCGCTGAACACCGAACGCATGTTGCATTTTTTCGCACTGGACGAAACCAACCCAGGAAGCATCTACAGCTGTCTGCGGGCGGCGCGGACCAATGCCCATGCGGTGCGTGGACGCATCACCGCCGATATGTGGGAGAACATCAACGCCACCTGGCTGGAGATGCGCAACATTGCCAGCAATGGTCTGGGCCGCTACGGCATCAGCCACTTCTGTGAATGGGTCAAGGAGCGCTCGCACCTGTTCCGTGGCGCGACGTCGGGCACCATCATGCGCAACGATGCCTATAGATTCATTCGTCTGGGAACCTTTATCGAGCGGGCGGACAACACCCTGCGTCTGCTGGACGCCCGCTACGAAATGTTTGGTGAGGAGTCGGAAGAGGTCAGCGACAACTCGGCACGCGGTTATTACCAGTGGAGCGCCTTGCTGCGGGCGTTGTCTTCGTTTGAAGCGTTCAACGAGATCTACCGCAATGCGCCCAACGCCGAGCAGGTCTCGGAAATGTTGCTGCTGCGCGCCGACGTTCCGCGCTCGTTGCATGCCTGTATTGAGGAGCTGGACCAGATCCTCTCCAGCCTGCCGGGCAACAATGGCCGCCCGGCCCAACGCCTGGCCGCTGAACTGAACGCGCGGCTGCGTTACTCCGGCATCGACGAGATCCTGGCATCGGGCCTGCATCAATGGCTGACTGACCTCATTGGCCAGATTCGCCACCTGGGCCAGACCGTTCACGAGTCTTATCTGGAGGTGGTATGAAACTTTCCATACGCCACGACACGACCTATAGCTATGCCGATGAAGTGTGCACCAGCATCCAGTTCCTGCGCTTGACCCCCAAGGACACTCAGCGTCAACGCATCCTGCAATGGCATCTGGAATTGCCACGTCTGGTGCGCAGCCAGCTCGATCCCTACGGCAATATCCTGCATGTGATGACCATGGACGAGCCCCATGGCGCTCTGGTGCTCACGGCTTATGGCGAGGTGGAAATCCATCAGGCGGTGCAGATGGAGCCGGACAGCCAGTCACCGCTGCCATTTCTGCGCCCCAGCCGCCTCACCCAGGCCGATGATGCTCTCGCGGCCTTTGCTGTGGAGCAATGCGCAGCCCGACGTGATCGCTCGGCACTGACCGATTTGATGAACGGCCTGGCTGCACGCATGCCCTACAGCCCGGGCACGACCGAGGTCAGCAGTACCGCCGCCGAAGCCTTCGCCGGGGGCGTGGGGGTTTGTCAGGATCATACCCACGCATTTCTGGCCTGCGCGCGTAGCCTGGGGGTTCCGGCGCGCTATGTCTCCGGTTACCTGTGCACCGAAGATGAAAGTCATCTGGCGAGCCACGCCTGGGCTGAAGCCTGGCTGGAGGACGGCTGGTACAGCTTCGACGTGACCAATCGCCTGACCTGTCCGGATCGGCATTTGAAACTGGCGGTCGGCCTGGACTACCTCGACGCCTGTCCGGTACGCGGCATGCGCCGCGGTGGCGGGGCAGAGCAGATGCACGCGCGGGTGCAGGTGAACTCAATGGTTCAGGTGCAGCATCAGTAGCGAAGAGAGCACTCAAGCCCAACCCCATGTGGGAGCAAAGCTTGCTCGCGAAGACGGCGGCACAGTCAGTATCGATGCAATCGGATCACCGCAATCGCGAGCAAGCTTTGCTCCCACAGGCTTGGCCCTGGATACCTGAATGTTCGCTGGCTTATAGTGAACGGCCTTTTCAGGTCTCCAGGGAGGAGCCGCATGTCCGAGCCTTCGATCAGCCTCACTCGCTTCAATGAAGCTCATATCGGTGGGGTCACCGCGCTCTACAACGACCCGGGGTCGCCCCTCAGATGTTGCTTCGAAACCGAAGGCCTGCTGCGCGACTACGCCGTGCGTGACGGGCGATGGGTGGACACCCTGGCGATGGCGCGGTTGCGCTGAGTAGGTCCCAGCACGAACGAATCACTGAGTCACCGCCTGATCGGACGCGACGTAGGTGAACGTGGCGCTTTCGGTGGCACTGTTGGCAGGTGTCAGACGAATGATCGGCACGACAATTTTCGGATTGGTGGAGTTATAAAAGTCGCGTTGGTTGTAGCGAGCGTCGGGCAACCCCTCGTTGGTGCCTCCTGCAACAAAGAAGAACGCCATGATGGGGAAAGTGTTTGGCCGTCCTGGTGTCCAGGTCTTGATGATGATCTCGTTATGCTCAGCGAATCCTCTCGCCCCTATCAGAACCTTGCCCAGCACCGAGGCGTAGAACGCCGGTCCGGCCAGTTGATTGCGGTCATCGTTGACATCGAATCCGCATTGGCGCAGGTGTTCATTACCCCCCGGCATAGTCCATATGCCCAGCCATTGTTGCGCAGTGGTCACGCCGGCCAGATGGCAGAGTTGGCTTAACGCGGGATAGTCCACGTGGTGGCCACAAGGGCTGGTACGGTGCCAGGTCCAGGCATCCATCGGGTATGAGCACAGATAGTCCAGGTCAATCTTGTCAGGCGGTGCGCCGAAGATGGGGTAGAGGATAAGGCCGTTGCCGTGGCCCCACGCCAGCCGCCCGAAATTGGCGTCTGCCCGTAGATAAGAGAAAGACACTCCGCCACTGGTTATTGAGGTTGGGCTGGGGTCCCAGACTTTGTATTGTTCTTCGGGGTCTTTTACCGTCACCCTGAGGGTGACACCCGAGCAGAGGAACGAGGGTTGCGAGTCGGAATTGTTGCAGTTGGGAAATTTGCGATGGTAAAGCGTGGTCAGGAAACTGGCGGTCTCAGGCCCATCGAGTACCTGGACTCCGTTGATTGTGATGGGGGCAGGCGGTGCTGTCGTGACTTGTGCGCACCCGACCATCAACGTGATTAACAGCAACCCCATTAATTTACGCACGGTACGTCCTCCTGCAATGGAAAAGCAGCGTCAAAACCGTTGGTTAGCTGAAAAACCGAGTCAGGCGATCAATCTCAGAAACCATGAAAAGATGATCGGCGTGCCGGTGCCGGTTTCCCGGAGTGTCCAGTTGACCATGATGGGCTTCCCGCGGTTTTCCGCTATCCAGGCAGGGGGCACGGACAGGTCGGTTTGGCTGGTACCGGCTGTTATCCGAATTTCCTCACCGTAGCGGGCCGTCACGCCAAACAGCGCCATTCGTGCGGTATGCGCGGTGAGCAGGGCTGGATGATAGGCCCGGAGATTGGTTTTGCTGCCGTCCAGCGTCGGTTCCCGTAGCGTGTATTTTTGTGGCGTGACCGTAATGTCCAGGTCTCTCGATGGAATATCCGTAGTGGTGCCAGGCGCTCTGACGGTGTAATAGACCTCCGCACCGGTGCCGATGCAATCCACCACTTCGTTTCTGGGTACCTGGAATCTCAACGTTTGACCAGCAACCGATACCGTCTGGATCTCACTGCCCCAGGTGGAGTTACGCCCAACCCAATACACTTTTACGTCCTGCCCCGGAGCCGAACCGATGTAGTTCACTTCGACGTTGGCGAATTGGGCGTCATAGAAATCTCTTTCGAAATTCAGGCGCTCGCCATTGAGTTCCCTGGCCTCCAGGACCCTGGGTTTGGTGAGGTCGAGTGCCGGTTGGCGAATGTGCACATCGATGTAGGTGGCCCTTGACCATATCGCCTGCGGGCCGCTGGAGTTGCCCAGCAGGTCAGTTACTCTGAACCGCAAAGCGAACCGGGGATTGTCTTGCCAGAAGTCGGCGGTCCGCAGAATGATGTCCACGCTGCCGGCAGCGGCCTCGGTAGCGCTTACGGTGCGCGTCATTTCCTGGCTGTCACGGTCCACTGTGATGACGTCTTTTTCCCTCATGTAGGGATAGCGGATGGTAAGGATCACCCCTTGGCTGGCCATTGCCGCATCCACCCCCTTGGTGATGACCTCGGAGGGCAGGGTGAGGGTCAGGTTGGGATTGTCGCCTGGGGTCGAGACTTCGCCCCCCGGCCGTGGCCGGTGGAAGAGCACGTCCAATGACTGTGATGTTTCGGGAATCGTCTGACCTACACGCAGTACGCTCAGGCGTATCTGGTTGATGCCGTTGCTCAACAGGGCTTCCGGCAGGTTCAGCGTGAATGGCTGATTCACTTCACCCGGCATAATGGTCTTGTTCAGCACGGGGATGTCGGAATTGCTCAGCAAGATGCGGGCGTCGTCATATTCGGCCTGTTGGGTCCAGGGTTCCACCAGCAATGGCAGCAATCCATTGGCGAGCAAACGAAGCGGGATACCGCCGTGCGGGTTTGCTGGGTGTTCAACCGTCACCATCCCGATGATGATGACACGGTTGATGACTTCGATTTCATTGTCCGGGCTCAGGCTGGTCATGGCGCGTCCTCCTCTTGCCAAGCGTCGTCGGAGTTATCGTCTTGGCGGTTCGCTTCATCAAACCTCCCGCCCGCGGCTTTGACTACTGTCATTCCTGACAGGTGAGGCGAAAAAACCAGAGAAAAACCTCTCCACTCATCGGATTTCCCGGAGGTATTCCTTATCTGCGGCAAAGGTGCTGACGCACGACTATGTATGCCGCGCGTGACGGGCCAGGCGGGTTTTGCGTACGCCTGCGTCTTGAACCTGTCATCATCCAGCTTGGCAGCACCCCTTGAATCGAGGAACAGCGCATGGACGATGTAAAGCAATTGGGTGAGATGCTTCGTCACTACGCAGACAGCGAAGCGCACAAGAAGCAACAGCACGAGGCGCAAGCGGCGGTGTGGGCCGCACAGATCGAGGCGTTGTACGGGCAGATCGAGCAATGGCTGGCGCCGGTCCTGGCCCCCGGCCTTCTGACGCTGACCCGTGAGGCGTATGTGGCCCACGGGCCGAGTGTTCCGGCAGAAACCTCCGGCTTCAAGACAGAAAAGCTGACACTGTCCATCACTGGCAAGCCGGTGGAATTCATACCCGATGTAATGGGGGCCGGCGGGCAGATTTCCCTGGCGATCATGGGGCTGACTGCAACGCGTTACGGCAGCATCTCGCTGGTTTGCCTGCCGCCTTCGTTGCAGTGGCAATGGCGTCGAACCAACGGGTTGAAGGATCCGGATACTTTTACCTTCGACGCGGACTTCCTCGCGCAGCAATTGCAGAGCCTGATACCCCGCGAGCGCGGCTGAAGGCGGTGGCGAGCAAAGGGCTTGCCCAGTGACTTGTTCCTGTCGGAGCAGGCAAAACCGCGCCCATTGGCTATACCTGTAATTCCCGGCCCCGTTTCGTGTGGCTTACAGGAGTGACAGCATGAAGTTTGCGTCAATGATTGGCACCGTGTGCATGGCCTCGCTTGCCCTGGCGGGTTGCTCCAGCAAGATCACCCAACCGGATGAGTACTCCGGCTTTCTGGGTGATTACAGCCGGCTCAAGGAGGAGAAGTCGCCGTCGGGGGCCGAAGTGATGCGCTGGGTTGATCCCACGGCAGACCTGAGCAAATACACCAGCCTTTACGTCGAGCCGACACAGCTTTACCCCAAGCCGCAGCCGACCGTGAAGATCCCCCAGGCCACCTTGTCCGGCATTACCGGTTACTACGATCAGGCGCTCAAGCGGGAAGCGGGCAAATCCCTGCCCCTGGCGACCGGCCCTGGGCCGGGAGTACTGGTGATGCGCGCGGCCATCACCGCCGTCAGCAGCAAGACCGAGGGCCTGAAACCTTATGAAGTGATTCCGATCGCGCTAGTGGCGGCCGCGGTCAGTACCGCCAGCGGTATTCGCGACCAGGAAACCACCTTGGGCACTGAAGCGGTATTCCTCGACGGTGGCAACAATGCAGTGGTCGCCCAGGTGGTGCGCAAGGGCACGGGTAAGCCGTTGTCCAACGAAGCCCAGGTGATGAAGCCCGATGATGTCAAAGGTGTGATCGATGGTTGGGCGGCGGACTTGCATCAGTCGTTTCTGAAGCTCAAGGCTAAATAGCCCACAGGCGTCGCTGTAGGCGCTGGCGAAGCCTGCGATTCATTAGCAAAGGTCGCAGCCTCGTTGCACTCGATAGCTCCTACACCGCCAAGCCATGACTTTTTATGTCCAACCATAGGTCGCAGAACCATTTCATGGTTAACTCCGGCCTCACCATTTTCAAACCTGTCAGAAGGAATCCGTTCATGGCTCAAGTCACCCTCAAAGGCAACCCGGTTCAAGTCAACGGCCAGTTGCCACAAGCCGGTTCCAAGGCGCCAGCCTTTTCCCTGGTAGCCGGCAATCTGTCCGACGTTTCCCTGAAGGATTTCGCCGGCAAGCGCAAAGTGCTGAACATTTTCCCAAGCGTCGATACCCCGACCTGCGCCACCTCCGTGCGCAAGTTCAACGCCCAGGCCAACGAACTGAGCAACACCGTGGTGCTGTGCATCTCGGCTGACCTGCCGTTCGCCCAGGCGCGTTTCTGCGGTGCCGAAGGCCTGGAAAATGTCCAGAACCTGTCCACCCTGCGCGGCAGTGAGTTCATCGAGAACTATGGCGTGGCGATTGCTGATGGCCCGCTCAAAGGCTTGACCGCCCGTGCCGTGGTGGTGCTCGACGAAAACGACAACGTGCTGCACAGCGAGCTGGTCAAGGAAATCGCTGAAGAGCCCAACTACGACGCTGCTCTAGCTGTACTGAAATAAAGTATTTATTACAATTGTTAACGGCCTGGCCTTGTCCAGGCCGTTTTCATTTGTGCTTCAAGACCTTAGCCAACTACGCGATAGGTAAGCCCAAGGTAAATTGCCGGTAAAGGCGCTTTGCTAAATACCCGCCAGTGCTTATCGTTCAGCCTCCCGTAAAAGAAGCCCACGCGCCCAATGGTTGATCATTCCATGCAATCCTCTGTTTCCCACAAATCCCGTCGCTGGCTGTTTGGCCTGGTCGTCGTATTGATCGTCGCGGCGCTGGCCTGGAAGTTCTGGCCCGCCGGGACGGACCAAAAGCCCGGAGCAGGGCAAAAAGCGCCTGCTGAACAGGCGGGGCGGTCGGGCGGGATGCGGCCAGGGTTTGGGGGGGCGACAGGGCCGGTACCGGTTCGGGTAGCGCCGGCAGTCACCGGTGATTTTCCGCTTTACTACAAGGCGTTGGGCACCGTCACGGCCCTCAATACCATCAACGTGCGCAGCCGGGTGGGTGGCGAGCTGGTCAAGATCGCCTTTGAAGAAGGGCAAATGGTCAAGGCTGGAGACCTGCTGGCTGAAATCGACCCGCGTCCATACCAGAACGCCTTGCTCCAGGCCGAAGGCACGCTGCTGCAGAATCAGGCCCAACTGAAAAATGCCCAGGTAGACCTCGAGCGTTATCGTGGCCTGTATGCCGAGGACAGCATCGCCAAACAGACCCTCGATACCGCCGCCGCCTTGGTGGGCCAGTACCAGGGCACGGTCAAGACCAACCAGGCGGCAGTCAACGACGCCAAGCTCAATCTGGAGTTCACCAGGATCCGGGCGCCGATCTCCGGCCGGGTCGGTTTGCGGCAACTGGACGTTGGCAATCTGGTGGCCGCCAACGACACTACCGCGCTGGCGGTCATCACTCAGACGCAACCCATCAGCGTCGTGTTTACGCTGCCGGAAACCAACCTGGATACCGTGCTTGCCCGCTATCGCAGCGGGGCGAAGCTGCCAGTGGAAGCCTGGGACCGTAGTGACCTGAAGCTGCAGGCCAGCGGTGTACTGCAAAGCCTGGACAACCAGATCGACATCACCACCGGCACCCTGAAGTTCAAGGCTCGCTACGATAACCGCGACCAGTCGCTGTTCCCCAACCAGTTCGTCAATGTGCATCTGTTGGCCGACACCCTCAAAAATGTAGTCCTGGCGCCGACCGCTGCGATTCAGTTCGGCACCAACGGCACCTTCGTCTACGCCCTGGATGGCGATAAAAAAGTCACCATCAGAAAGCTGAAGATCGGCGCCAGCGACGGCGAACACACCGTAGTCACCGAAGGCTTGGCTGCGGGGGATCGGGTGGTGCTTGAAGGCACCGATCGCCTGAAGGAAGGCAGTGAGGTGGATGTGGTCAACGACAGCCAGGACGTGCCCACCACGCCGACCGAACACCTGCAGGGCAAAACGGCGGCGGCCCCGGCTGAACCGGCCGTGGCCGACAAGGCGAAAAAGGGCGGCGCATGAACCTCTCGCGTCTGTTCATCCTTCGCCCGGTCGCCACCACCCTGAGCATGCTGGCCATCGTGCTGGCCGGTCTGATCGCCTATCGGTTGCTGCCGGTGTCGGCATTGCCCCAGGTCGATTACCCGACCATCCGCGTGATGACCCTGTACCCGGGCGCCAGTCCCGACGTGATGACCAGCGCCGTGACCGCCCCTCTGGAACGGCAGTTCGGGCAGATGCCGGGCCTGACGCAAATGGCGTCCACCAGCTCCGGCGGCGCGTCGGTGATTACCCTGCGTTTCAGCCTCGACATCAACATGGATGTCGCCGAGCAACAGGTGCAGGCGGCGATCAACGCGGCCACCAACCTGCTGCCCAACGATCTGCCGGCCCCGCCGGTGTACAACAAGGTCAACCCGGCCGACACCCCGGTGCTGACCCTGGCGATCACCTCCAAGACCATGCTGCTGCCCAAGCTCAATGACCTGGTGGACACCCGCATGGCGCAGAAAATCGCCCAGATCAGCGGGGTCGGCATGGTTTCGATCGCCGGCGGTCAGCGCCAGGCTGTGCGGATCAAGGTCAATCCCGAGGCCCTGGCAGCCGCAGGTCTGAACCTGGCGGACGTGCGCACCCTGGTCGGCGCCTCCAACGTCAACCAGCCCAAGGGCAACTTCGACGGACCGACCCGGGTCTCGATGCTCGATGCCAACGATCAGTTGACCTCACCCAAGGACTACGCCGAGCTGATCCTCGCCTATGCCAACGGCGCTCCGTTGCGCCTCAAGGATGTCGCGCAGATCGTCGATGGCGCCGAGAATGAACGCCTTGCCGCCTGGGCCAACGAAAATCAGGCCGTGTTGTTGAACATCCAGCGCCAGCCGGGGGCCAACGTCATCGAGGTGGTAGACCGGATCAAGGCCTTGCTGCCGAGCATTACCGACAACCTGCCGGCCGGCCTGGACGTTACGGTGCTGACTGACCGCACCCAGACCATTCGCGCTTCGGTCACCGACGTACAGCATGAACTGCTGATCGCCATCGCCCTGGTGGTCATGGTGACGTTCCTGTTCCTGCGTCGGGTCAGCGCCACGATCATTCCGTCGGTGGCTGTACCGTTGTCGCTGATCGGCACGTTCGGCGTGATGTACCTGGCCGGTTTTTCCATCAACAACCTGACGCTGATGGCCCTGACCATTGCCACCGGTTTTGTGGTGGACGATGCCATCGTCATGCTGGAAAACATTGCCCGCTACATCGAGGAGGGCGAAAGCCCCATGCAGGCCGCGCTCAAGGGCGCGAAGCAGATTGGCTTCACTTTGATTTCGCTGACGCTGTCGCTGATCGCGGTGCTGATCCCGTTGCTGTTCATGGCCGACGTGGTTGGGCGCTTGTTCCGCGAGTTCGCCATCACCCTGGCGGTGGCGATCCTGATCTCTCTTGTGGTGTCGCTGACCCTGACGCCGATGATGTGTGCCCGGTTGCTCAAGCGCGAACCCAAAGAGCAGGAGCAGGGGCGTTTCTACCGCGCCAGCGGCGCCTGGATCGACTGGATGATCGCCGCCTACGGTCGCAAGTTGCAGTGGGTGCTCAAGCATCAGCCGCTGACCCTGCTGGTTGCCGTGGGCAGCCTGGTGTTGACGGTGGTGTTGTACCTGGCCGTGCCCAAGGGGTTTTTCCCGGTGCAGGACACCGGGGTGATCCAGGGTATTTCCCAGGCGCCACAGTCGATTTCCTTCGCCGCCATGAGCGAGCGCCAACAGCAGCTGGCCAAGGTGATCCTGGCCGATCCAGCGGTGCAGAGCCTGTCTTCCTACATCGGCGTGGACGGTGACAACGCCACGCTCAACAGTGGTCGCTTGCTGATCAATCTCAAGCCCCACAGCGAACGGGATGACAGCGCCACCGAAATCATCGCCCGCTTGCAGCCGCAACTGGACCGGCTGGTGGGCATCCGCCTGTTCATGCAACCGGTGCAGGACCTGACCATCGAAGACCGGGTCAGCCGCACCCAGTACCAGTTCAGCCTGTCTTCGCCGGATGCCGAGTTGCTTAGCCTCTGGAGCGATCGCCTTGTCGAAGCCTTGGCCCGGCAGCCGGAGTTGACCGACGTCGCCAGCGACTTGCAGGACAAAGGTCTGCAGGTCTACCTGGTGATCGACCGCGACGCCGCGTCTCGCCTGGGCGTGTCGGTGGCGGACATCACTGATGCACTGTATGACGCTTTCGGCCAGCGGCAGATTTCCACCATCTACACCCAGGCCAGCCAGTATCGGGTGGTGTTGCAGGCCCAGGCCGGGGAGCGCATCGGGCCGCAGGCGCTGGATCAGATTCACGTCAAGACCACCGATGGCGGCCAGGTGCGGCTGTCGAGTCTGGCCCGCGTCGAGGAGCGTCAGGCCCAGTTGGCCATTGCTCACATCGGCCAGTTCCCGGCGGTGATGATGTCGTTCAACCTGGCGCCCGATGTAGCCCTCGGGCACGCGGTGGACGTGATCGAGAAGGTCCAGCAGGACATTGGCATGCCGGTCGGGGTGCAGACCCAATTCCAGGGCGCGGCCCAGGCGTTCCAGGCCTCGCTGTCGAGTACCTTGCTGCTGATCCTGGCGGCGGTGGTGACCATGTACATCGTGCTCGGCGTTCTGTACGAGAGCTACATCCACCCGATCACGATTCTCTCCACATTGCCCTCGGCGGCCATCGGCGCCTTGCTGGCGCTGATCATCAGCGGCAATGACCTGGGCATGATCGCGATCATCGGCATCATCCTGCTGATCGGCATCGTCAAGAAAAACGCGATCATGATGATCGACTTCGCCCTCGACGCCGAGCGCAACCAAGGCATGGACCCGCAGACGGCCATCTACCAGGCCGCGTTGCTGCGTTTCAGGCCGATCCTGATGACCACACTGGCGGCCCTGTTCGGTGCGGTGCCACTGATGCTCGCCACTGGCTCCGGCGCCGAACTGCGCCAGCCTTTGGGGCTGGTGATGGTGGGTGGGTTGTTGGTGAGCCAGGTGCTGACGTTGTTCACCACGCCGGTGATTTACCTGTATTTCGACCGCCTGGGGCGCCGCTTTGCCAAGCCTGATGGGGAAGAGGTGCGGGTATGACGGCAGCACCCGGCATCCCGGAGCTTGAGGGCTTTGTGTGGCGAGGGAGCTTGCTCCCGCTATGTGGGAGCAAAGCTTGCTCGCGAAACAGGCGTCTCGATTCTGCAGGACCGCATCGCCCTCATCGCGGGCAAGCTTTGCTCCCACAGGGCGGGGATATATCCCCTCGCCACAAGAGCCCGACCATCCCTCACGGCATATCGTCTGAAGCCTGGAGCGGTCACCCATGAACCTCTCCGGCCCTTTCATCCGTCGCCCCGTAGCGACCATGCTGCTGAGCTTTGCAATCATGCTGCTCGGTGGCGTGAGCTTTGGCTTGCTGCCGGTTGCACCGTTGCCGCAGATGGATTTTCCGGTGATCGTGGTCCAGGCCAACTTGCCGGGGGCCAGCCCCGAGGTGATGGCGTCGACGGTGGCAACGCCGCTTGAGCGTTCCTTTGGCGCCATCGCCGGGGTCAACACCATGAGCAGCCGGTCCAGCCAGGGCTCTACCCGGGTGATCCTGCAATTTGACCTGGACCGCGACATCAACGGCGCGGCGCGGGAAGTGCAGGCGGCCATCAATGCCTCGCGCAACCTGTTGCCCAGCGGCATGCGCAGCATGCCCACGTACAAGAAGGTCAACCCGTCCCAGGCGCCGATCATGGTGCTGTCGCTGACCTCGGATGTGCTGGAGAAGGGCCAGCTCTACGATTTGGCTTCAACCATCCTTTCCCAGAGCCTGTCCCAAGTGTCGGGCGTGGGCGAGGTACAGATTGGTGGCAGTTCCTTGCCGGCGGTGCGCATCGAACTGGAGCCGCAACTGCTCAACCAGTACGGCGTAGCCCTGGATGATGTGCGCAGCGCCATTGCCGACAGCAACGTTCGCCGGCCCAAGGGTTCGGTCGAGGACGCACAGCGCATGTGGCAAATCCAGGCCAACGATCAGTTGGAGAAGGCCAAGGACTACGAAACGCTGATCATCCGTTACCAGGACGGCTCGGTGCTGCGGCTCAAGGACGTAGCAAAAGTCACCGACGGCGTCGAAGACCGCTACAACAGCGGTTTCTTCAACGATGACGCAGCCGTGCTGCTGGTGATCAACCGTCAGGCTGGCGCCAACATCATCGAGACGGTCAATGAGATCAAGAACCAGCTGCCGGCGTTGCAGGCCGTGCTGCCGGCCAGCGTCAAGCTGAACCTGGCCATGGACCGCTCACCGGTGATCAAGGCCACGCTGCACGAGGCGGAAATGACCCTGCTGATTGCCGTGGCCCTGGTGGTGTTGGTGGTGTTCCTGTTCCTGGGCAACTTTCGCGCCTCACTGATCCCGACCCTGGCGGTACCGGTGTCCCTGTACGTTTGCGGTGATGTACCTCTACGGCTTCTCCCTGAACAACCTGTCGTTGATGGCGTTGATCCTCGCCACCGGCCTGGTGGTGGACGACGCCATCGTGGTGCTGGAGAACATTTCCCGGCACATCGACGAAGGCGTCCCGCCGATGAAGGCGGCCTACCTGGGCGCCGAAGAGGTGGGCTTTACGCTGCTGTCGATGAACGTCTCACTGGTGGCGGTGTTTCTCTCGATCCTGTTCATGGGCGGGATTATCGAGAGCCTGTTTCGCGAGTTCTCCATCACCCTGGCGGCGGCCATCGTGGTCTCGCTGGTGGTGTCGCTGACCCTCACGCCGATGCTCTGCGCTCGCTGGCTCAAGCCCCACGTGCCGGGGCAGGAGAATCGCTTGCAGCGCTGGAGCCGGCGCCTCAACGAGCGGATGGTGCGTGGTTACGCGCGCAGCCTGGACTGGGTGCTGCGCCATCGGCGCCTGACCTTGCTGAGCCTGCTGGTGACCATAGGGGTGAACATCGCGCTCTACGTGGTGGTGCCGAAAACCTTCATGCCTCAGCAGGACACCGGCCAGTTGATCGGTTTCGTGCGCGGCGACGACGGCCTATCGTTCAACGTCATGCAGCCGAAGATGGAAATCTTTCGTCGCGCCGTGCTGAAGGATGAAGCCGTAGAAAGCGTGGCGGGGTTCATCGGCGGCAACAACGGCACCAACAATGCCTTCATGCTGGTACGCCTCAAACCCATCAACGAGCGTGGTATCTCCGCGCAGAAAGTCATCGAGCGCTTGCGCAAGGAGATGCCCCTGGTGCCGGGTGGCCGCTTGATGCTGATGGCCGACCAGGATCTGCAGTTTGGTGGTGGACGTGAGCAGACCACCTCGCAGTATTCCTACATCCTGCAGAGCGGTGACCTGGCGTCGCTACGTCAGTGGTACCCCAAAGTCGCGGCGGCCTTCAGGGCCTTGCCGGAGCTGACCGCTATCGACGCTCGCGACGGCGGCGGCGCCCAGCAGATCACGCTGGTGGTGGACCGTGACCAGGCCAAGCGCCTGGGCATCGACATGGATATGGTCACCTCGGTGTTGAACAACGCCTACAGCCAGCGGCAGATATCCACCATCTATGACAGCCTCAACCAGTATCAGGTGGTGATGGAGGTCAACCCCAAGTACGCCCAGGACCCGAGCACCCTCGATCAGGTCCAGGTCATTACCGCTGACGGCGCGCGGGTGCCCCTGTCGACCATCGCGCATTATGAGAGCAGCCTGGAGGATGATCGGGTCAGCCATGAGGGTCAGTTCGCCTCCGAGGACATATCGTTCGATTTGGCCGAGGGGGTGACGGTGGAGCAGGGCACGGCCGCCATCGAGCGGGCAATTGCCAGGCTCGGGATGCCCGAAGACATCATCGCAAAAATGGCCGGCACCGCCGATGCGTTCGCGGCAACCCAGAAAAGCCAGCCGTTCATGATCCTGGGTGCATTGCTGGCGGTGTACCTGGTGCTGGGTGTGTTGTACGAGAGCTACATTCACCCGCTGACCATCCTGTCCACCTTACCGTCGGCCGGTGTCGGCGCACTGCTGTCGATTTATTTGTTGGGCGGCGAGTTCAGCCTGATCTCGTTGTTGGGGTTGTTCCTGCTGATTGGCGTGGTGAAGAAAAACGCGATCCTGATGATCGACCTGGCGTTGCAACTGGAGCGCGGCGGGCAGTCGCCGCAGGACTCGATCCGCAACGCCTGCCTGCTGCGCTTGCGGCCGATTCTGATGACTACGCTGGCGGCGATCCTCGGTGCCTTGCCGCTATTGCTTGGCGGTGCCGAAGGCTCGGAGATGCGCCAGCCGCTGGGCCTGACCATCATCGGCGGACTGGTGTTCAGCCAGATCCTGACCCTCTATACCACGCCTGTGGTTTACCTTTATCTCGACAAACTGCGCCATCGCTTCAACCGCTGGCGCGGCGTGCGCACTGATGCTGCCCTGGAAACTCCGCTATGACCGACCGTTCGCTTTTCAATCTTGTCGCACCGCTGGCGACCGCCCGTGGCTCGCGGCTGCTGAGCCTGACGCTGTGCGTGGCGATGCTCAGCGCCTGCGCCATCGGCCCGGATTACCAGCGCCCGGTGGCCGCGGCGCCCGTGCAGTACAAGGAGGCTGAGGGTTGGCGCCAGGCCAATCCTAGCGACGCCTTGGCTCGGGGTGCCTGGTGGGAGTTGTACGGCGATGCCCGGCTCAATGGCCTGGTGGAGAAACTCAACACCTCCAACCAGACCGTGGCCCAGGCCGAAGCCCAGTACCGTCAGGCCCAGGCCTTGGTTCGCAGTGCCCGGGGCGCGTTCTTCCCCTCCGTTGACCTGACCGTCGGCAAGAACCGCTCCAGCCAGGGCACCGGCAGCAGTAATTCGAGCCTGAGCAGTTCGGCCAGTGGCATCCGCGACACCTACAGCGCCCAGGCCGGTGTCAGTTGGGAGGCGGACGTCTGGGGCAAGTTGCGTCGCACTCTGCAAGCCAATGAAGCCAGCGCCGAAGCCAGCTTCGCCGATCTGGCCGCCATGCGCCTGAGCCAGCAAGCGGAACTGGTGCAAAACTACCTGCAATTGCGGGTGATCGACGAGCAGAAGCGCTTGTTGCAGACCACCGTGGACAACTATCAGCGTTCGCTGAAGATGACCGAAAACCAATACCGCGCGGGCGTATCCGGCAGGGACGCGGTGGCCCAGGCGCAGACTCAGCTCAAGACTACCCAGGCCGAGTTGATCGACCTGATCTGGCAACGCGCTCAATTTGAAAACGCCATCGCCGTGCTGATCGGCCTGCCGCCGGCCGAATTCAGCCTGGCAGAAACCCAGGACATCCCGACCCTTCCGCAAATCCCCGTGGCGCTGCCCTCGCAGTTGCTTGAGCGCCGGCCGGACATTGCCTCGGCGGAGCGTTCGGTGATGGCCGCCAACGCCAACATCGGCGTGGCCAAGGCCGCCTATTACCCGGACCTGACCCTGAGCTTGAGCGGCGGTTACAGCAGCAGTACCTACGACAACTGGGTGAGTGTGCCGAATCGCTTCTGGTCGGTGGGACCGCAGCTGGCGATGACGCTGTTCGATGGCGGCCAGCGTTCGGCGGAAGTCGACCGCACCGTTGCGGCCTACGACCAGACGGTCGCCACCTATCGCCAGACGGTGCTCGACGGTTTTCGCGAAGTGGAAAATTACATGATCCAGCTCAAAGTCCTGGAAGACGAAGCCCGCGTGCGCCAGGAGGCCCTGGATGCCGCCCGCGAATCCTTGCGCCTGACCCAAAACCAGTACAGGGCAGGGCTGATCGCCTACCTGGATGTCGTCACGGTCCAGGCCACCGCGCTGAGTAATGAACGCAGTGTGCTGACCTTGCAGCAGAGCCGGTTGATCGCGAGTGTGCAACTGATCGCCGCGTTGGGTGGTGGGTGGGATGGGCAGATGCAGGTGAGTGAATAATCCGTGATTGAAGGTGATCCCTGTGGCGAGGGATTTATCCCCGCTGGGCTGCGCAGCAGACCCCAGATACCTCTGTCGGGATGCAGGGGCCGCTTCGCGCCCCAACGGGGATAAATCCCCTCGCCACAGAGACATCTTTACCTGACCGGTCGCCAGGTCCCGCTTTTGGCCGATGCACTGTCTACGACCCGGTGCGTTGACTTGTTATAGTTCAGGCCTCTTTTTCAGCCGGTAAAGGATCACTGCCATGTCGCAATACCAAGCGTTCACCGTCGAACTTGCAGACAATATCGCCCATGTGCAGATCAATCGACCGGACAAGATCAATGCAATGAACGCCGCGTTCTGGAGCGAGATCGTCGAAATCTTCCAATGGATCGACGACACCGACGAAGCGCGCGTGGTGGTATTGAGCGGGGCCGGCAAACACTTCTCCTCGGGCATCGACCTGATGATGCTGGCCGCCGTCGCCAATGAGCTGGGCAAGGACGTGGGCCGCAACGCACGCCTGTTGCGCCGCAAGATCCTGCAACTGCAAGCCTCGTTCAACGCCGTGGACAACTGTCGCAAACCGGTGCTTGCCGCTATCCAGGGTTATTGCCTGGGCGGCGCCATCGACCTGATTTCAGCCTGCGACATGCGTTATGCCGCCGAAGATGCACAGTTCTCCATCAAGGAAATCGATATCGGCATGGCGGCCGATGTTGGCACATTGCAACGCTTGCCCCGGATCATCGGGGACGGCATGCTGCGTGAACTCGCTTATACGGGGCGCACCTTTGGTGCCGACGAAGCGCGCAGCATCGGCCTGGTCAATCGTGTCTACAGTGATACCGCCAGCCTGCTTGACGGTGTCATGGGCATCGCTCGGGAAATCGCCGCCAAGTCGCCGATCGCCGTGACCGGTACCAAGGAAATGATCAGCTACATGCGCGACCACCGCATCGACGACGGGCTGGAATACGTCGCCACCTGGAACGCCGCCATGCTGCAATCGACCGACCTGCGCGTGGCCATGGCCGCCCATATGAGCAAACAGAAACCTGAATTTCAGGATTGATTGATCATGATTTCACGCTGGACCACCGCAGTACTCGATACCGATCTCCCGGGGGGCTGGGCCGTGGCCCGCAGCCCGGAAGGCTTTCTGTTCGATGACAACGGCGCGCTGTTTCCCCGCGACTGGCTCAAGCGCCAGGACCTGTCGATCCTTGCCGAGCATGGCATTGGCCACCTGGATGGCGAGCCGGTCTATCTGCTGGAACTGCACAGCGCACAGGACATCCCCGGCTGCAGTTGGAAGGGGCTGCGGGCCTTCATGCTCGAGGATGACCACACGCTGTACAAGGTCCTGGGCTATGCCGCGCAGATCGGCACCTGGGCTCGGGAGTGCCGTTTCTGTGGCAGCTGTGGCAAACGCATGGGCCAGATTGCCCGGGAACGGGCGATGTATTGCGATGCCTGTGATTTGCGGCATTACCCGCGAATCTCACCAAGCATGATCGTGCTGATCACCCGTGGCGATGAAGTCCTGCTGGCCCGTTCGCCTCGCTTCGTCACGGGGGTCTACAGCACGCTGGCCGGGTTCGCCGAGCCAGGTGAGTCCGCCGAGGATTGCCTGGTTCGTGAGGTGCGCGAAGAAGTCAGCATCGAGGTGAAGAACATTCAGTATGTCGGCAGTCAATGCTGGCCGTTTCCCCATTCGATGATGCTCGGTTTCCATGCCGAATATGCCGGTGGCGACATCATCAGGCAGGAAGATGAAATCGAAGATGCCCAGTGGTTCAACGTGCACAATCTGCCGCCGCTGCCAGCCTCGCGCTCCATCGCCCGCTACCTGATCGACCTCTATGTGGCGCGGCGCTTAGGCCACGCTGAACCAGTGCTGCCAGGCTAGACGCACGGTCAAGCCCAGTACCACGGTGATAAATACAGGTCGGATGAATTTCGCGCCGCCGCTGATGGCGGTGCGCGCGCCGAAGAATGCCCCTACCATCACCGACAGCCCCATGCTCAGGCCGATGATCCAATCCACTTGCCCCGAAAAAATGAACACCGACAGCGCCGCGATGTTGCTGACGAAATTCATGCTGCGGGCCACACCACTGGCCTTGACCAGATCGATGGGATAGAGCAGCAGGCTGCTGACAGTCCAGAATGCACCCGTCCCAGGACCGGCCACGCCGTCGTAGAAGCCCAGGCTGAAACCCTGGGGCGCTTGCCAGGTCTTCTTGATCGGCGCATCGCTGTCCAGCGGCGCCTTGGGCGTGCCACCGAACAACAGGTACAGGCCACAGGCGAAGACGATCACCGGCAGCATCTTGTTCAGCCACTCGGCGGGCAGGTAATGGGCGACGATGGCGCCGGCCAAGGCACCGACCAGCGTGCCGACGAGGGCATGGGGCCACTGCCTTGGATGGAACAGCTTGCGCTTGTAGAACGTGAAACTGGCCGTGGCCGAACCAAAGGTCGAGCTGAGTTTGTTGGTGCCCAGGACCAGATGGGGAGGCAAGCCGGCGGTCAGCAGGGCCGGGGTGGTCAACAGGCCACCTCCACCGGCAATGGCATCGATGAACCCGGCAATGAAGGCGACGACGATCAGGATAGCGAGGGTGGTAAGGTCAACGCTGAGTTCGAAAGGCATGAAATGGGCTTACTTGGCAGGGCGCAGGTGGCTGCGGGGAAGGCCGGTATGTTACCCATAAATGGGGCAGGGCTGCGACTGCCTCCAGGGGGCCTGAAGTTCTCCGTGACGAGGGAGCTGGCTCCGCTGGGTTGCGACGCAGGCCCAGAAGCCTTCGCACACCTATGTGGTTGTCGGGCGGAAGCTGGCCTTTGGACGAATTTTTTTTGAAATCAAGGGGTTGTCAGCCTAGGCAAATGAGTACATAATTGCGCCCATCGAACGCACTGGGACGTAAAAAATCTCAATGTTTTCAAGGAGATAGAGCTTCGTAAGCGTCTTGTTTCCTGATCAGGTTTGTACGCGGTTGATGTAGCTTTCTTGCATCAAACGTATTGAGGCCGAATAGCAAAATGGTTATGCAGTGGATTGCAAATCCACCTACGCCGGTTCGATTCCGACTTCGGCCTCCACTTTAAAACAGCTCCGTAGATCCATGATTTACGGAGCTTTTTTATTTTCGGAGCAGCGACAGGTTTTGTCTTGAAAAGGACAGCAGCAACCTTGCTTCGCCGGGAAGGGATGTATATATTCCCCCCTCTTGCTGCACCAGCCTCGACTGGCATATCTGCTCCACGCTGATGTCCATAAGGTTGACCGCGCTACCGCCCGAATGGCGAAACTGGTAGACGCATGGGACTTAAAATCCCCCGCTCGTAAGGGCGTGCCGGTTCGATTCCGGCTTCGGGCACCATCTAAAATCAAGGGTTTGCGAGCGAAAGCTAATGCAAACCCTTGTTCGTTTCTGCTCCGTGAAACCATCTTATCCAAGCTGCGCTCACAACCTGCGCCGAAATGCCTCGAGAATCTCCCGGGTGCCCTTTTTCATTTGCAGTTGCGCGATAGCGTCCAGCGGATGCCAGAGGCAGTCGCTGATTTCATTCTGTGGCCGGGCGGTCTTTGAATCGGTGACCGCGGCTTCGAACACGTGGTGTTCGGTTTCACCGTCGCTGATGCGCATCAGATAAAGCAGGTTGTGCGCGTCCAGCCCGGTCTCTTCTGCCAACTCGCGTAGTGCCGCCCCAGCATGGGTTTCGCCGCGCTCAACGGTTCCACCAGGCAATGTCCAGCGGCTGTTGGCCTTGCGCACGAGCAAGATGTGGCGATCTTCCTCGCAGATGACGGTCGCTCGAATTTTCATGGCCTTGCTCAATCCGTGACTGTCATTAAATTGAAATATAACTGCAATATTTGAGCCCGATGTCATACGGACTGTCCACTACAGTTTTTACCGGGGCCTCTCTATACGACCGCGGCAATCGGCGAAAGACTGAACTTCATTTCATCCCTGCACTCGCTATGTGTCTGGACTGGGCATTGGACCGATCATCGCCTCGACTGAATCAGCTTGGAAAAAACGTATCCATGTTGGGTGGATAGCCAACCTCGGGTAGAGGGGAAGTGAGAAGACATGACCACGGTTGAAGACTTCAAAATCAAATCCCACGAGCTTCTCGTGGAGCTGGACGCGGCCACCTCAGAAATGATGGCGCTCGTCGACGCACATCAAACGAGCGGGGTGATTTGGGAGCAGGCCGTCCAGCGCCAGCATGACGCTTATGAACGGTGGGTCGCCTATCTGAATGAGCGGAGTTAGACGAAATACCGGGCGTGGAGGACGCGAAGCCAGATTCTTTGAACGGACCGTCAGGGGGTGTGCCTAAACCATAGACCTTAAGAGGATTGGACCATGTCTGAACTAGCCAGCTATTTCTGGATCGGCGTTGTGGTGCTTTTGCTGCTTGTGGATCTGTGGGCGATCATCAGTGTCTTTCGCAGTGACAAGACTGTCGGGACCAAGGCGGGATGGGCGCTGTTGTTGATCATCTTGCCTGTGGTGGGCCTGGTCATCTGGGGCGTTGCCGGCCCTCGCGGTGTGAAGGAAGGCCCGTCGTCGCCAGAGCACAGCAAAGGTTAGGGACCCTTCATTGGTTTTTCCAGCGCCCACCGGTGGTTTCGCAATCTTTCTGTGCTTGCGCCAGTTGCTCGGTGTTGTAGTAGTACCGGGTGACTTGCGCATCGTCAGGGATGTTGGCTGACTCGCCGCCACGGTCCTTGCTGGTTGAGTGCGGATTGGCCAGGGATTCCTGAGTCAGCCGGGCCTGGCACGTCGCTACATAGCCTTGGGCGCAACGTTCGACCTGGTTCTTTTCAGTGCTCAGTGCACCTTTGCTTTCGTTGCTGCACGACCAGCCAATCGCCTCGGCTGGCACGCCTTTGTATTCGTAACAACTATGGGTTTCGATCTTCGGTATCGCTTGGCTCTGGGACCGAGTGATTACATCGCAGCCTTGCGCCATGGCGACGGAAGGGCAGGCACAGGCGATCAACAGCACGATTCTGGCGTACATGGTGTTCTCCCTCTAGCGGCTTTGCTCCGATACATATCCATATCGAGGCGCAAAGAACGCCAGCGTTCCATCGGTTTTCCAACCGGTAGAGCTTGGGAAGAGCCTGTGCAGCGCAATGCGTTAGCGGAACTTGGGCAGTGGTCGCTCGGCGGGCTTGAGGGACGTCAGCGCGCTCTGGATAGAGGGGGCGTCTTTTTCGATGTCATTGAGACGATCCCGGATGCGCACGGCGGTAGGGTGCCCGCCCTGATGGTCGACCCAGTCAGCGATTTCTTTGCAGGCTGCCGCCAATCGCGCCTGACGCGATTCCAGCAAGGTGAGCACGGTGGTGATGGACTCTTTTTCAGACATGTCGCACCTCCATTGAGTGTGTATAGGGCAGCACAAAGCCCGCCAGCAGCGGGTTGTACCGATAATTAAGCGTAGTTGAGTTATTTCGGGTCTGGCGAAGAAAACGGCGCACGGCCGGACGGCCGGTGCGCCAAAGAGGGTTGCGGACTCAGCCTGACTCTTTTACCCAGGCCGGCGCGACACTGGCTCGCCAGCGCACGTCGGTAATACCGTATTTTTCTGCCAGTGGTTTTGACACCCGCTTGACCTTTTCCCTCCCGAATTTGGGGATGCGCCCGACACCCGCGTCGCAACTGGCCCAATGCCAGGCTTCGGAATTGTTCATCACTTCTGCACGAATGATGAATGACTTGGGCTCGCCATGGAGCATGTAGTCGATGATGTAAAGCGATGGCCCGCCCATAAATCCTCCCTAATTAGTTCTATACGGATGGATGCAGAGGCGGGCGGAAAATTCCATCGGATCTCCAGACGGTCAAAATCGGGGGCGCGGCGAGGCTCGCGGCCGGGAACCAAACCCGGTTAACCTTCTCCAAGCTGGGCTTGAGCACCAAGGGCCATGGATCGAAGGCGAGTCAGTGCGATCACCATAAAAGGCACACAATGAAAATCTTCGCCAGGGTGTTGTCTCTCGTAGCCCTTGCCAGCGCTTTGCTGGGGTGCATTGGCGCTCCCATCGAACTGACTGCGCAGACCGAACAACGCCTTCGCACGCAACCGCCGATCCGCTTTCTGCTGACGTTCGATGACGGGCCCAGCGCATCATCTTTCTGGAACCCGAGCATGGGCGTGCTCGATGCCCTGGCGCAAAACCCGGTGCAGCCGGGGATCAAGGCGGTATTTTTTGTGCAGACTCGAGCGTCGCGGGCCGGTGGCAGTGATATCGGGCGTTCGGTGATGCGTCGTGAACAGCAGGAAGGGCATGTGCTGGGCTTTCATACCGCGACCTCCGGGCACAGCAACCACCGGTTCCTCAGCCCAGATGAACTGGAACAGTCGCTGCTCAATGGGAGCGCCGACATTGCCGCCATCACGGGGGCGGCTCCCAGGCTGGTGAGGCCGCCGTTCTGGAGCTTCGACACCCGCACCTTCGAGGCCTATCGGCGCCATGGCCTGCACATGTTGCTCACTGATCTGAGTGCCAACGACGGCAAAGTCTGGGGCATCACGGCGAGTCCGAGACGGCGAATTAACCTCATACGTCAGCTCAGCGAAGTGCGTGAACGTATCGCCGGCGGGCAGATACCTGCCGTTGATGGCGTCATTCCGGTGGTGGTGACCTTTCATGATCTCAATCGCTACACCGCACGACACGCCCGGGAGTACCTGCAGATTCTGATCGACGCTGCCCAGGCGACTGGGGTGAAGACCGACACCAAGCCATTTTATGACGACCGTCAGGCGCTTGAGCGAGCAGCGCTGGCTCGCACCGTCAAAGACGGCACCGAGCCGGTGCAATTGCCTGGGTTGTGGAACAGGTTGTGGGGTTCGGGCTCACCCTGACGAGTATGCCGCTCCCGGGAAATTGCGACGCCCGGTTGATGCCCTGATGCCAACTGAGTGTAAGGTAAGGGGCGTACCTTAGGTTTATCTGGCAGGAGGTAACTATGAGTGCTGCGATGCTAACGAAAGTGCACATCAACGGTTATGACGTACTCAGTGTGAACAGCGGCCCATGGCGGGTCTGCACCCAAGTGGACCGGCTTGGCTCCTTTGCTTCCCGTGAGGAAGCGCTGGCTTACGCGGCGGCGTTGCCGGTACGCAGAAACCGAAGCGAGCGATCGGCTAACACTAAATAGCAGCGCTAGAAGGTCGTGTTCGCAGGTAAGAGTTGGCTGCACGCGCGCAACCCCCGGAGGATGCTGCGCACGCAGCCAACTCGCCCCAGTGGTTCAGGTATTGGCCAGTTCCAGCGGGATCTCCAGAGTGAACAAGGCCCCTTGACCAGGCCCATCGCTGTGGGCGTAGAGACGACCATTCATTTCAACCGCGGCCAGAGCACAGCTGTGCAAGCCAAATCCATGGCCGTCCTTGCGGGTCGTGAACCCGTGGTTAAAGATTCGAGCCTGGTTCTGCGGCGCAATACCCTCGCCTCGATCCTTGACGCTGAGGCGTAACGTACTCTCAGCGACGATCTGGATCCCCAGCGTGATTTCCCGCGGATGCCCGGAAACATTCGACATTGCGAACTTGGCGTTGCTGATCAGGTTGATCAGGATCAACAGCAACCTGTGCTTGTCTCCCAGGATGGTGGGGATGTCCTGAAAATCCTTGATGACCGTGACATGGTGCCGGCTCAGCGCGCCTGCGTTCATGCGTAACGCATCTTCGAACAAATCCCTGACATTGAGCGGCTCGATCAATCTCGCGGCGCCAGCGTAGGTTTGTTGGGTGGCGACGATTTCCTTGATGTGGTCAATACTCTTGGTCAGTTGTGCCAGCTCGTCAATGAGCAGTCCCTGTTCGGCATTGATGGACTCGACCAGCTCATTGAAATAACGAGGCAACAATTTGCCTTTTTCATCCAGGGTAATGAAACGGCCCAAATCCTCGGCATGCTCATTCATCATTTTTACCGCTTTGCCCAGACCGAGCGTCTTGCTGTTTTTCAACTTGCGGGTCACCAGGTCCGCCGAAATATTCACGCTGTTGAGAACGTTCCCCACGTTATGCAACACGTTGGTCGCGATCTCGGCCATTCCCGCCATTCGCGCCGCCTCCACCAGCTCACGTTCGGCCTGCATCAACTCGCGAGTGCGATCTTCCACCCGTTCTTCCAGCCGTTCATTGGAGAATTGCAGTTCCTGGTTAATCTGAGTGATGAGCGCGGAACTGCGAACCAACCGCGCAGCAAGGTAGATCATCAAAATGGCCATGAGGCCGGCGCATACAGCCAGATAGACGTGATATTGGCGTTCGGTCTCGGCGGTCCTGCGTTGGGTTTCGTTCAACAGCTCGTTAATACTGTCGAGCTCTTGGGCGACCGGGATCACACTGATGCGGTCAATGAGGTCATTGACGATCGGTTGTTCCTGGATAATGGATTCGACATGTTGTGTCAGCGTGCTAAAGGACGGCTGGTAGGAAGGGGGCAGTTGGGCGATGTATTGCTCCAGCGCATTGAGCTGGCTCCTTACTTCTTCGGCCTTGTCCGAGGTGACATAAAGGGCGTACTCAAGCGTTGTCAGAGTCAGGTCAAGGACACTGGAGGCAATCTCTAAGCGGTTTATCGGAGTGTCGGCATCCATCTCCCTGAGCCGTGTCTGGATGTCGTCCTCGGCAAGTGGCAGCGCATCCAAAGCGGTGCGTAAGCGGGTGTTGTGTTGCTGGAACTGCTCCACCAGCAGGCTTTTGTTCTTCACCGCCTCCACATAGCCCTGGCGCCTGGATGCCCAAAGGGCCGCCAAAGGGCCAGAATTGTTGAGCTGCTCCAACTGCGCCCATCGACTGGCCGCTTCAGGTGGCGGGGTCAGCGACAGGTTGTTATTGATGCCGATCTTTTTTCGCAGGATTTTGACGTTCCAGTTGGCGTCGGATTGTTTGAGTTGGCGGATGAAATCCCGGGACTCGAAATAGGTGGAGGCGTCGTAGGTGTAGGACTTGACTAAAAAGAATATCAAGGCCGAAAACACAGCAAGCGCGACAGCCAATAAGGCGGGCCATTTATATTTTTTAATGAGAGTGGTCACGCGGTCCTCCCGTCAAGGCTCTTGATCGGGCAGATCGGTGAGTTGCCAAGACAAGGCAGGATTGCGGCGCTTGGGACGATGGGTGGAGTGTTTGTTTGGTGTTGTATAGGTGGCGTGGGTCTGCTTTTGCCTGGGTGCACGTTGAGCTCCCTGCTAACGGTGGCGTGGTACGTCAATGACGTGAGTGTAGCGCTAAGGAGGCGGGGCGATGTGGGAGGCTGGCGGCGGGCGTAGATTAAGTCAGCCGCCACAGTGGCGGCCGACTTTTGGCTTGGTCTATTACAACGGTCACAGCTCAGGAATGAAGCGGATAATCCACATATCCACGCTGGTCGCCACCAAAGAATGTGCTCGAATCCGGCGTATTGAGTGACAACCCTTCGCGAATTCGCCGTGGCAGATCAGGATTGGCCAGAAACGGCCTGCCGAACGCGATGATGTCCGCGCGGCCGTCGATCAGCGCCTGTTCTGCCGTCTTTGGATCGTAGCCACCGGCGATCATCAGTACGCCGTCCCAGGCTGCACGCAACTGACCGATAATGGCATCCCAGCGCGGATCGAAGTTCTCATCTTTTACAGTGCCGACGACGGCGGGCTCGACGAGGTGCAGGTAGGCCAGGTTCCAGTGGTTCAACGAACGCACGATATGGCCGAATGTAGCCTCAGGGGTTTCATCACCCATGCCCATGAAGCGCCCCATGGGTGTCAGACGCACGCCCACGCGTTCTGGACCGACCTCATCGACTACGGCAGCCACCACTTCCAGTAACAGGCGAGCACGATTTTCCAGGCTGCCGCCGTAACGGTCAGTGCGCTGGTTACTGTTACTGTTGATAAATTGATCCAGCAGATAACCATTGCCCGCGTGAATTTCCACACCATCCATTCCGGCGTTCATCGCATTGCGTGCAGCCTTGCGGTAGTCGCTGATAATGCCGGCGAGCTCCGAGGTTTGCAGCGCTCGTGGCACCGGCACATCACCCCAGACGCCGTGACCATCGGTATCGACAATGAACGTCTTGCCAGGTACGGGTAATGCACTCGGGGCAACCGGCAGCGCGTTGTCGGGCTGAAAACTGGGGTGCGATACGCGGCCCACATGCCAAAGCTGCATGAAGATCAAGCCGCCCGCCTCATGCACGGCGTCGCTGACTTCGCCCCAGGCCTGCACCTGTTCATCGCTGTAGATGCCCGGCGTCCAGGCATAACCCTGGCCCTGTCGCGATATTTGCGTCGCTTCGGTGATGATCAAGGCGGCGCTTGCACGTTGGCGGTAGTACTCGGCATTCATCGCTGTCGGAATGTCGCCCGGTTGCCCGGCGCGAGAGCGTGTCAGCGGTGCCATCGCCACACGGTGTGCAAGTGTGTATGGACCTAATGCGATGGGACGAAACAGATGTGGCGTCATGGTGTTCTCCAATAATCGAAAAGTGCAGGCAGGGTGGCGTCTGACCTGGGCCAGGCACTGGCTGTACTTAAGTTAAACGGCGCGATGACGCCTGATAATCCACACACTTCGCCACGCTGCATTGCGTGATTCGCAATGCAGCGCGGGTTCATGACGGCTGCTGCGAGCGAGTCAGGGGAAGGTTCAACCAGCGCCGCCCTGTGGCATTCGCGATGGCATTGCCAATGGCCGCAGCCATTGGTCCCTGGACGATCTCGGCGGCGCCGAGAAACGGTTGTCCCGGTTGATCGAGCAGATGGACGTCGACCTTTTTGGGCACTTGCGAAAAGCGCAGGATCGGGTAACCACTCCAGTCGTAGCTGCGAATGCCTCCGGGGTCATAGGCGACTTTTTCATACAGCGTCCAACTGGTTGACTGGACGACACCCCCTTGCACTTGGTTGCGCAAGCCGTCGGGATTGACGATCTGCCCAACGTCCACGGCTGTGACGACGTGATCGATCTGAACTTCGCCAGTCTGAGGGTGCACCTGAAGGTGCACGGCGATGGCGCAATACCCCATGATGTTTTTGTAGCGGGCGAACGCGAAACCTATGCCCGCGCCAGGAGCGCTGCTTCTTTGCGGCCAGGCAATGGCGTCGCGAACTCGCTCCACCACGGCCCGCGCCCTGGGATCGGTCAGATGGGCAAGCCGCAAGGCAACTGGATCGACTTCGGCCTTGATGGCCAGCTCGTCCATGCAGGCTTCGATTGCGAAAATGTTGATGTGCGCGCCGAGTGAACGCATGGCCGATGTGCGAAATGGCATCTCGGTGACGAAGTTCATGTCGATGCGCGTCGAGCCCAATGTGTACAAGGGCACCGCGTTGCGATCGCCGTCGCCTTCGGGTTGTGCGATAGGCACCGAAGGCGCAGAGATGAAAGGGCGGGCCAGCAGCCGCGCCGGCAGCAAGCGTCCGGCATTGACGATGCGTTCGTTATGAGGCGTGGTCCATAGCTCGCAGTTCCAGTCCTGCAGTCGACCCTGCGCATCAAGGTTGGCCTGGACCTCGGTAATCATCGCCGAGCTGTAGGGCTCCCAGAGATTTTCCTGTTCGCGCATCCACTGCACCCGAACCGGGGTGCCCGGTAGTCGCATGGCAATCAGCGCCGCGTCGGCTGCTGCATCGTCCGCGCCGTTGTGACCATAGCAACCCGAGCCTTCGGTGTGGATACAGCGAACGCGCTCGGGTGGCAGTCCTGTCATTTCGGCAATCCCGGCGCGCAGGGGGTACACACCCTGTGTGTGGGTCCAGACCGTGAGGGTGCCGTCCTTGAGCCAGGCCACGGCGCATGACGGGCCGATGGAACCGTGCATCAAATACTGTTTGGTTACGCGCGCGCGGTAGCTATGGTGGGGCACGTCTTGCGGGGTACCTTCATGACTGATTGGATAACGGCGTGAGGGGAGCCGTTCGAGCAAGGTATGGATCGATCCAGACTCGGGGATTGCCTGTCCACCACTCCAATAGGCCGATTCGTATCCGCTGCGCATGGCCTTGATCGCTTGCCATTCATCAAGCGCCACCACGGCCAGATAATTACCATCACGAATCACTTGCACGACCCCGGGCAGCATCTTGATCGATTTCGCATCGAAGACCTCCAGCCTGCTGCCGGGACGCGGCGGGCGGATGACTCGCGCATGCACCATGCCTGGCAGACGAATGTCTTGAACGAACGCGGCACCGCCGCTGACTTTGGCCGCAATATCCAGCCTTTGCAGCGAATGGCCGATCAGCTTGAATTGCGTCGCCGGCATGACTGGCGATTCGGCCTTGGCATAGAGGTGCAGATCGACATTCTTGACGGCGTCGGCATAGCTCATTCGCTGCCCAGTGGGGCCGAGAATGATGCCTTGCTCGGTGCTCAGCAGTGCCGGCAATACCTCCCAGCTACGCCCGGCCGACTCCAGCAGTAACTCACGCACCTGCGCCGCCGCGTTGTACAGCGCGGTCCCACTGTCGAAAATACTGTGGCTACCGGCGGTGTAGCCTTCGTTAGGTGTCAGAGCCGTATCGGCGGTAAGCAAATTGATCGCCGCCGGGGAGACTTCCAGGCGTTCCGCGGCTATTTGCAATAGGGCTGTCTTGACGCCGGTGCCCAACTCAACCTTGCCGGTGTAGACGGTGATGCCATCTGCGCCGACCCGGATCCAGGCATCGAGATAGGGGTTGGTGCGCAGGCTGCCGGGCAGGTCCGGCGCCCGCACTACCGTGCCAAGCGTATCAACTTCGGTGTCTGCCCATGCGCGTCGGGTCATCGGCGCGAGGGTGAATGCCATCAACAAGGCGCCGCCCTTCAAGAAGGCGCGGCGACTGTGAGCCATCTCTTTAACCTGCGTCATAGCGAACTCCGGTTTTGCCTGGCTACAAGGCTGATCGCGTCGATAATTCGCAGGTGGGTTCCGCACCGACACAGGTTGCCTGCCATGTACTGGCGTATGGTCTGTTCGTCCGGGGACGGATTGCTTTCCAGTAATGCCTGGGCGCGCATCAACATACCGGCGATGCAGTAGCCGCACTGGGCCGCCTGTTTATCGATGAAGGCCTTCTGTAAAGGGCCGGGGCGCTCGACGGTGCCGAGGCTTTCAACCGTTCTAACCTGTTTGCCTTCAAGGCCCGCGCAGGGTGTCACGCAGGAAAACACAGGCTTGTCATCGACAATGACGGTACAGGCACCGCATTGGCCCAAGCCGCACCCGTATTTGACGCCATTGAGCCCCAGGTGATTGCGCAGCGCGTAGAGCAGCGGCATGTCAGGTTCCAGCTCCAGTGTCTGGGGCGAGCCGTTGACATTGAGAGTGACTTGGGTCATTTCGTCTCCTGGCGTATCGCTTCAAGGGTGGCAGAAAGGTCAGTCCAGGGTTGGTCGGGACTGGCCTGGTGGCGCAGGTATGACGCCAGGGCTGAGAGTTGGGCGTTGTCGAGGCTGGCGGCAAACGGCGGCATCACCGGACCCGGCACGCCCGGGGTGGCCGGGATGCCATCGAGTACGGTTTTCAGGAAGTTGCGCGCGCTTGAGGCTTGTAATGCTGACGTACGATTCAGCGCCGGACGCCCGTCGATTTCGCGCATCGGTGCCGCCGCGCCATGGCAACCGGCACAGGCGCTGGCGAAGAGCAGGGCGCCACTGGCTTGAGCGGTGGGCTCGGCGCTGGCAGCATCGGGATGGATTTCCCTGATCACAGCCCTGCCGGGCAGACTCAGCAAGTACTCGGCAATCGCCTCTGCATCGGCCACCGGCATGCGTGCCAGGCCAAGACTGACCGCACGCATCGGTCCAGCCGCGGTGCCATGCCCCTCCACGATTTCCGCGCGAAGGTAGCGCACCAATTGCTCAGTGCTCCATGCGTTTGCACGACGAGCCATGCCGAGCAGCGAAGGCGCTTGCCAACCCTCCACGGAACCGCCCGCCAGGCTTTCGCCGCTCTTCTGGGCACCGAGTAAGTTCAGAGGTGAATGACACCCTGCGCAGTGGCCGGGCCCTTGGACCAGATAACGCCCGCGATTCCAGGCTTCAGATTGTCGTGCTACTGGCGTGAGTGGCTTGGCGTGCAGGAACAGCAGATTCCAGAATGAGACTAGCGGGCGGATGTTCATCGGGAAGTTCATGTTGTTTTGCATGGCCGGTGAGTCCACGGCAGGGCCGCTCATCAAGTACGCATAGGCGTCAGCGATGTCGTCTGTGGTCATGCGCCGGTAATGTACATATGGAAAGGCCGGGTAAAGGAAGTGACCATCGCGTGAGATCCCTTCGCGCATCGCCCGCTCGAATGCCGGCAGCGACCATTGGCCAATTCCGGTCTGCGGATCCGCAGTGATATTGGTGCTGTAGAGCGTGCCAAACGGCGTTCTTAGCGGCAGGCCCCCCGCCATGTATTGGCCCCCGGGTCGTGTATGGCACACCGCACAATCGCCCGCCTCGACAACGCGAGCACCGCGTTGCAATTGTGCGGAATCGAAGGTTCGCGGACGCTCGATGGGGGCTATCGCCGGACGCCACATCAGCATCACGGCCCCGATGGCGCCTACCGAAGCCAGGACCACGGCGCTGATCCATAACGGCCTGGCTCTGATGAAACTGCCCTTCATGAAAATGCCCGGTGCCGCAGACGCGCGGTCGCAAGTGATGATGAGTTGGGGGTCATGAACAGCTCCTCGGTCAGCCTGGGAAGGGCGCCGGAGGAGAGACCTCTGCGCCAAGTGCCGAGGGTAAGGAAGGTGTGGCTGTTGGAGTATCCGCGGATCGCGCAATAGCCTGTTGCGCCAAGCGCAAGGCGAGTGCGCGTTGCATATGGCGCATCACTCAATTGCTCATGGGGTGGATTCTGCGGATCGACCGCTGCCTTTAGCCTTGACGCCACTTTCTCGAACTCAACGAGGTGTCATCATGCTCACGGGTAACCCGGCGGCAACGGCCAAGGCCGAACAATCTGCTTCACTCTCTGGCCTGATGGTCGCGTTCCTGGCGTTTTGCTGCGGCGCGGTCGTTGCCAACCTTTATTACGCTCAGCCAATTGTCGAACTGATCGCGCCGCAGATCGGCCTGTCCAGCGCCAATGCCAGTCTGATTGTTTCGCTCACACAGTTTGGTTATGCGTTGGGCCTGCTGTTGCTGGTGCCACTGGCCGACCTGATGGAAAACCGACGCCTTGTCGTGGGTTTTACCCTCGCCGCGAGCGTGACCCTGTTGTGTGCCGGTCTGACGCATTCGCCGTCGATGTTCCTCATATTGTCCCTGCTGATCGGTCTTACCTCAGTGGCGGTGCAGATTCTTGTGCCGCTGGCGGCGCATCTGGCGCCGGAAGCAACGCGTGGGCGCGTTGTTGGCAACATCATGAGCGGGCTGTTGCTGGGCATTCTGCTGTCACGTCCGCTGTCGAGCCTGCTGGTGGAAGTGTTCGGCTGGCGCGGGGTGTTTTTCAGCGCCGCGGCACTGATGGCCGTCATCGCCGTGATTATGGCGACTGCGCTGCCGCGGCGTGTGCCGACTCATCAGGCCACGTACCCGGCGTTGATCGGTTCGGTGTTTGCGCTTGCCCGTCGCCACCCGGTTCTGCGGCAACGTTCGTTGTATCAGGGCTTATTGTTCGCCAGCTTCAGCCTCTTCTGGACCCTCGCGCCCATTGAGCTGGTACGTAACCACGCGTTCAGTCAGGCGCAGGTTGCGATTTTTGCGCTGGTCGGAGCCGTCGGTGCATTGGCAGCACCGATTGCCGGGCGCTTGGCCGATGCTGGGCATGGCCGCCGCGGGACGCTGGCTGCACTGCTGTTGGCACCCGTCTCGCTATTGATCGCGGCGCTGCCTGGCAGCAGTTACCTCTGGCTGGTGGTGTGTGCAGTGCTGCTGGATTTCGCCGTGCAACTGAACATGGTGCTGGGCCAACGAGAGGTGTATGCCATCGACCCGCACAGTCGCGCGCGCCTGAATGCGGTTTACATGACCAGCATCTTCGTGGGTGGTGCCTTGGGCTCGTTGGTGGCGAGCCCACTGTATGAACATTTCGGCTGGAACCTGTCTGCCGTGACGGTGGCATTGTTGCCTGCTCTGGCTTTGCTAATGTTTCTGGGACGTAAGGCAGAGGCCTGAGCGCCAGGCGTCGGTGAAAGGTGTGAGGTACGTTCGTACAAGACGGCGCGAGACGAGTGATGCACAATCGTCTGCGTTCCTTTTCGACCGGATTGCACCTATGGACAAGCTGCTGGCATTGAAGATGTTTGTTGAAACCGTGCGTTGTGGTGGTTATTCCGCCGCGGCACGCAAACTCGGCATCTCGACATCTTCGGTGACACGCCAGGTGGCAGGACTCGAAAATGAGTTGGGCGCCAGTCTTCTTAACCGTACGACTCGCAACACCAGCGTTACCGTCGCTGGGCAAACCTATTTCGAGAAGGCCGTCGCCATTCTCGATGCCATTGATCAAGCCGATGCCGTAGTCGCCGACCGTGGCATCGAGGCCCAGGGACGCCTACGGATCAGCGTCCCGGTGGAGTTTGGTCGACGAATCATCGCGCCGCATCTGGGTCGATTGCTTGCTCGTCATCCAGGACTGGAAATCAGCGTGTCGTTGAGCGATCAGGTCAGCGACCTGCTGAGCGAACAGATCGATGTGTCGGTGCGTCTCGGATCGTCGGTGGTCAGTGAGGATATCGTCAGCAAACGGGTAGGGGCCTTCCAGCGCTGGGTGGTGGCCAGCCCGGACTATCTGAGTCGTCACGCGGAGCCGTCTCATCCCCGTGATTTGCTGGAGCTACAATGCCTGCGCTTCGATTACGGTGGTTCGCACCACCACTGGACGTTCCAGGGCGAGGACGAAAGCATCCAGCTCAACGTCCACGGTCGCCTGCAAAGCAACAACGCCGATATCCTGCGTGAAGCGGCGATCGCAGGCGGCGGAGTGGCCCTGTTGGCCGACTGGCTGGTACGTGACGACGTCGCCGCCGGCCGGCTGGCACGGTTGCTGGAGCATTATGAAGTCAATCCCGGCAGCGCGAGCAGCTGTATCAATGCCCTGTATTTACCCAATCACCGGGGCTCCAGTCGGATCAATGTGTTCATCGATTTTCTTGAGGAGATCCTCGCGCCTGATCGATTGGATAACCAATAGCGCCAACTCAGGTGCGTGGTTTTCTGGCGGGAGAACCAGGGTAGCGCAACAGAAGCCGTGTGCGCCAGAAACGACAAAGCCCTGAAAAATCAGGGCTTTGTCGTATAAAGATGGCGGAGGCGATGGGATTCGAACTCATGGACCTGTTACAGTCGACGGTTTTCAAGACCGTTGCCTTAAACCACTCGGCCACACCTCCGTATTGCGTTGCGGGCGCCATAATACCCGAATGAAACACACTGTCAAACTCTCTACGTAGCTTGTTACAGAGCGTCTGTTATCATCCTTGCCACTGAATGTTTCAAAACCGGAGGAGTGTCGCCATGCGCGAACAGGATTACGCAGTGAACAACAGCGTGCAGGCTGAGCAGCTAGAGGTTAGCCGCGTCCTGCGCAACACTTATGGCCTGCTGGCACTCACGCTCGCTTTCAGCGGTGTGATGGCCTTCGTTGCACAACAGATGCGCGTCGGCTACCCGAACATCTTCGTGGTGCTGATCGGTTTCTACGGCCTTTTCTTCCTCACCAACAAGCTCCGCGATTCGGCCTGGGGCCTGGTTTCGGCCTTCGCCCTGACCGGCTTCATGGGCTTTCTGCTCGGCCCGATCCTCAACCGCTACCTGGGAATGCAGGGTGGCGCCGAAGTGGTCAGCTCGGCATTCGCCATGACCGCGCTGGTGTTCGGTGGTCTGTCGGCCTACGTGCTGATCTCCCGCAAGGACATGAGCTTCCTGAGCGGTTTCATCACCGCAGGCTTCTTCGTGTTGCTCGGTGCGGTAGTTGCCAGCTTCTTCTTCCAGATCAGCGGCCTGCAACTGGCAATCAGCGCCGGCTTCGTGCTGTTCTCGTCGGTCTGCATCCTGTATCAGACCAGCGCCATCATCCACGGCGGCGAGCGCAACTACATCATGGCGACCATCAGCCTGTATGTATCGATCTACAACCTGTTCGTCAGCCTGTTGCAGCTGTTCGGCCTGATGGGTCGCGACGACTGATTGCATGCGTGATATGAAAAGCCCGCTTCGGCGGGCTTTTTTTCGTCCCCGATTTTTCGTTATGGCCAATTGCCCGCAAAAAAGCCGAATCGTGATGGCGCCTTTGAATAATTGATCTACAACTATGACAAGGGATTGCATTGCCAGGGGCGGCATGAGGTAAACCGGTCAACCACCGCGCGAAATCTTCGCCACGTTCCCCCCCAATATCGTTCGCATTCGGCTATCCGAGCCAGGTCTGATTGCGCCCGTTTTTCAGGCGCCAAGGAGGTGTACGCACGTCACTGAGCGTTAACCGTGAGCCGGCGGGGGCAACGCGCCCTGGCCCAATAACAAAGGAAGCCCTGCGCATCAATCAGGAGATCGATGATTTGGCAGGCGTTGCCCCTATAAGGAGATACCGATGATTAAGTCCCACGCAAAGATCCTTGTACTCATGACCTTGGCCGGCGGGTCGTCCATGGCCAATGCCGGCACCTTCCCTGATTTCGGCTTCGCCCCTCCCAAGAGTGAATATTCCGGCCCTGCGTTCCAGCTCAGCCAGAACTATCCCACCACTGCCCCTGGCGCCGCGTCGATGCCAGCGTTCTTCAAGATTCTGCCAACAACACGCAGCAATGATTTTGAAACCTGGCGAGCCTATATGGAGGGCGTCAAGCAATACTGTCTGGAGGGCAACGCCGAGACCAACTGGAATGTGCAGAAAAACACCGTCCGCCAGTGGTACCACATGCCCTGGCAGCATTACGGGCCGAGCGGGCGTGAAGGCATCCACGGGCTGACTCGAGAGGCGCCGATTCAGCCTAAACAGCTCGCTCACACACAGTTGGAGTCCGGTCAGACTTATGCGGTGGGGATCTATAACGATATCGGTGCCTTTACCATCGGCCAGGTCTGGAAAGATCCGCAGAACCCTGACCCGAGCTTCACTTCAAAGCCCAAGAGCTTCCCCAACGGCACCGTGGTGTGTAAGGCGTTGTATGCGGACATCGATGTCAATTCGGTGCCGTCGTTGGCCAATCCCTTGCTGCTGGATGCCTACACCGCCGTCACGTTTACATCCACTGATCGCGTCGTGAAAAAAGTCGCATTGATCCAGATGGACATTGCCGTGCGTGACTCGCGTGTCAGCGAGACCGGATGGCTCTTCGGGACCTTTCAGTACAACGGCATCGATAAAAGCAAAGGCGACTGGGAAAACCTGGTGCCGGTCGGAATCATGTGGGGTAACGACCCTGAAGTGACCAGCAGCGAGTTCACCAATCCGACCCCGACAGAAACCAAAATCAACCCTGCGTTGAAGCAGACCGCAATCAATGCCAATACCAAAGAACTGCCGCCGACCCACCTGGGTTGGAACGGACGCCTCAATGGGCCGGTGGACAACCCGCAGGCTTCATGCCTGAGCTGTCACATGACCGCTGAATACCAGCAACTGGCGATCATGAACCCGACTTTCCAGGCCAACCCACCAGCGCCGGGTACTGAAGAGTGGATGAAATGGTTCCAGAACATCCCCGCCGGCCAACCCTTTACGCCGGGCACCCAAAGCACGGACTACAGCCTGCAATTGTCCGCGGCCTTGGCCAACTTCTATGACTGGAAATGTAACCACAGTGGCGTCTATGCCGATGGCAAGAATGCTTGTGAAAAAATCGTGCCGCTAAAATTGATGAAAGCAAGCAATGCGCCTCAGGATGAGGTGCAAAAAGTGCAGCGCAGTCCTGAGCTGGAAGACCTCGAGTAACATAAATCCCGGCCTCGGATGACACCGAGGCCGGGTCAGGTTCATGCCATGGGTGGCAGTCGCCGCTTGACCGGAGTCTTCTTGACGATGGCGGTGTTGGTTTCTGCCAGAACATTGAGCTTGTCCAGCAACGTGTCCAGTTGCTCCATCGAACGCACATGCAGCCGAGCGATGAAGCAGTCATCGCCGGTGACCTTGTCACATTCGGTAAATTCAGCGATGGCCTGGATCTGCCGTTCCACTTCCTGCAACTGCCCCGGTAACGGGCGAATACGCACAATCGCCTGGAGCTGGTAGCCGAAGCACTTGGGGTCCACTTCAACGGTGTATGCCCTGAGCACGCCACGCTCTTCGAGCCTTCGAAGGCGCTCGGCGACGCTGGGGGAAGACAGGCCGCTCACGTTTGCCAGGGCCTTGAGGGAACGCCTGGAGTCTTCCATCAGAGCGCTGATGAGGATCTGGTCGATGTCGTCAGTCATTTTTCACTCCGTTAGGCCAATGCTCGAAGTTGCCTTGATAAAAAAGGTCGAAAGCCAGTTTAGCCTTTCTCGTGCCATGGAGGAGCGCCCCTTTGGCTCGGCATACTGTGCCCACTTGCTGAAGGAGCCTGAAGATGGACAAGACCTTACGTCGCGGTTCGCTGGAAATGACCGCCGCCATGTTGATTTCCGGAACCATCGGCTGGTTCGTGCTGGTTTCCGGTGTGCCAGTGCTGGACGTGGTGTTCTGGCGCTGCGTGTTCGGTGCTGCGACCTTGCTGCTGATTTGCGCCGGTTTCGGATTCTTGCGTCCGGGTCTCCTGACGCGCACCACCTTCCTGCTGGCGGTGCTCAGTGGCGTGGCGATCGTGGGCAACTGGGTGCTGCTGTTTGCTTCGTACTCCCGCGCGTCGATTGCCATCGGTACGGCGGTGTACAACGTTCAGCCGTTCATGCTGGTGGGATTGGCGGCGTTGTTGCTGGGGGAAAAAATCACCGCCCAAAAGCTGTTCTGGCTGGCGGTGTCGTTTCTCGGCATGTTGGCCATCGTCAGCGCCCACGGTGAGCAAGGGCAGGGTGGCGGCGACTATCTGACGGGTATCGCCCTGGCGCTGGGCGCTGCCTTGCTGTACGCCATTGCGGCGTTGATCATCAAGCATCTGACCGGGACACCGCCGCACTTGATCGCGCTGATTCAGGTCAGCACCGGTGTGTTGCTGTTGGCACCCTGGGCGAACTTTTCGGCGTTGCCGCAGCAGCCCGAGGCCTGGGCTAGCCTGGTAACCCTGGGCATGGTTCATACCGGCGTGATGTATGTGTTGCTATACAGCGCGATTCAACGGCTACCCACCGCATTGACCGGCGCATTGTCGTTCATCTATCCGATCGCGGCGATTTTCGTCGACTGGTTCGCCTTCGGTCATCGCCTCGAGTTGCTGCAGTGGCTGGGTGTGGCAGCGATCCTGCTGGCGGCCGCCGGCATGCAGCAGGGCTGGGGCATCAAGGTGCGCCGTCCAGCCCTGCCATAGCCCATCGTTCGGCGCGGGTCAGAAGATGTAGTCGGTGGTCAGGAAGTTAGAGTCCCGCCCGCGGATGATGTCGCTGATCAGCGCCTTGTTGCTGTCCTGGAACTTGGTCGCCACCAGCGTGCGGATCGAAAAGGTGCGCAGCGCATCGTGGACCGACAACGTGCCCTCGGCCGAGTTTTTCCGGCCGTTGAACGGGAACGTGTCCGGGCCACGCTGACATTGGGCGTTGATGTTGATGCGTCCGACCTGGTTGGCGAAGATGTCCACCAGTTTGCCGACTTCGGCCGGGTTGTTGCCGAAGATGCTCAACTGTTGGCCGAAATCGGACTCGAGCACGTAATCGACCACGGTATTGAGGTCGCGGTACGGCACGATGGGGACGACCGGGCCAAACTGTTCTTCGTGGTAGACCCGCATTGCAGTGTTCACCGGATAGAGCACGGCCGGATAGAAGAACGAACCGCGGGATTCGCCACCGTGTTCATTCGTCACCTGCGCACCTTTGGCGGCGGCATCGGCCACCAGCGCCTGCAGATAATCGACCTTGCCCGCTTCGGGCAACGGTGTCAGTGCCACGCCATCTTCCCACGGCATGCCAGGTTTCAGGGCGGCCAGCCCGGCGTTGAATTTCTCGATGAATGCCGGTGCCAGGTCTTCGTGGACAAACAGGATCTTCAATGCCGTGCAGCGCTGGCCATTGAAAGACAGCGAGCCGGTCAGCGCCTCGCTGACGGCGTTGTCCAGATCCACATCCGGCAGCACCAGGCCCGGGTTCTTTGCGTCCAGGCCCAGGGCGGCACGCAAACGGTGCGGGCGCGGATGGAGTTTTTTCAGATCGCTTGCAGCTTTGTTGGTGCCGATGAAGGCAAAGATGTCGATCTTGCCGCTGGCCATTAGCGCGCTGACGGTTTCCCGGCCACTGCCGTAGATCACATTGATCACACCGGCCGGGAAGCTGTCGCGAAATGCTTCCAGCAGCGGCCGCACCAGCAGTACGCCGAGTTTGGCCGGCTTGAACACCACGGTATTGCCCATGATCAATGCCGGAATCAACGTGGTGAAGGTTTCGTTCAGCGGATAGTTGTAGGGGCCCATGCACAAGGCCACGCCCAGCGGCACGCGGCGGATCTGCCCGAGCGTATCCTGTTCCAGCTCGAAACGGCTGGAGCGGCGGTCCAGCTCCTTGAGGGCGTTGATGGTGTCAACGATGTAATCGCAGGTGCGGTCGAATTCTTTTTGGGAGTCCTTGAGATTCTTGCCGATTTCCCACATCAGCAACTTGACCACCGCCTCGCGTTGTTCGCGCATGCGCGCCAGGAACGCCTCCACATGGCGGATGCGTTCTGCAACACGCATCGTTGGCCACTGGCCCTGGCCGCGGTCATACGCGCGGACGGCTGCGTCCAGGGCGGTGAGCGCGGTCTGTGCATCCAGCAGCGGCGTGCTGCCCAGTATCACTTGTTCGTCCCCCTGCGGGCCTGCCAGGTACACCGGGCTGCGAACAACTGCCAGTGGCCCTTGCCAGGTTTGCAGCACGCCATCGATCAGGTATTCGCGCTGCTCGATCTGTCCCTCGAGGCGGTAGGCCTGCGGAATATCGGCAGCGCTGGGAAACAGGTTGGCGAAGAGGTTGGCTTGGGTCATGTCGTTACTCCATCAATGAAATGAGCCATGGGCTGACGGCTTTCAGGCGTAAATCGCTTTTAGGGTTATACGCCTAAATGGCGGTGCGTTTTAAGTGCCGGGGGGCGAGGGACAGGATTTTATCGGCGTCAGGCAGGTGTGGAGGCGGGCAGGCTGGACTCATTGTCGGTTGGCATGGCGAGTCGCCAACACATGGCTGCGACCCGCCCTGAAGCGCTGGTTTACCAACGCATCCGTACCCCCAGGCTGCCGATCAGCCCGTTGAGGTCGTTGTCGTCGACGTCGCTGCTGTAGTCAGCGCTGATGTAGAGGCTCACCACCGGTGTAACCCGCGCCACCAACCCCAGCCCTACCTCGACGGTGGAAGATTTGCGGCTGCTGCTGATCTTGTCGACTTTGTCCAGGGTCAAGGTGTCGGCACTCTGGACCGTGTGCCAAAGGTTGGTGCGCACGTAGGGTTCCACGCCCAGGCCGTTGACCTGATACGTCCCTTTGAGGCGTGCCCCGACGCGCCCGCTCCAGGTGCTCAGTTCGTTGCCGGAGCCGTTCTCGGCATTGGGGTTGTCAAGGGTGATGCGCTGGTTGATCAGTTGCGCCTGGGGTTCAACCACCCAATGGTCGCTGATACCGATGGGAAAACCGCCTTCGACCGACAACGTGACGGCATTGCCTTCAGCGGCCTGACGCTGGCCTTGCTCGGTGCGGCTGTAACCGTTGACGCGCCCGCCGCTGGCACTCAGATCCACATGCCAGCCTGCCGGACCGGTCAGGCTCCAGTACGCGCCCAGATGGGTGCCTTGCAGGTTCAGTGCTTCTTTGCCGGGCTCGGCCATGGCCGGTGTCACCAGCGTGCCATTGACGCGGGTGATGACCTGGTTCTGTCCACTGATCAGGCCCACGCGTTGGGTATGGCCGCTGTCGTTTCGCAAGGTGAAGAGGGCGGGACTCTTGCTGGAGGTGGGGTCAGTGTTTATGGAGGCGGCGCCCTGGCTGTCGGACTGTGTTCGGTCATACCAGGGTTGCGACGTCTGCTCGGCGGGCCAGGCCCATACCTCCATGGACGAACACAGTAACAACGAAGTCGAGACTGTGTAGAAAGTGGTAGTGATCTCTTGTGGACGGAGGGAAGTTTTCATGGGGGCCTGCCTTGCAATCGCATGCGTTTCTCGCTTATGGCGTCTCTCCTACCCCGAACGAGGGGCGACCGAATGGATTGAGGCAAACCTCGGGCCGTCCGCTGTAGCGGGGTTCCGAGGCTTGCCCCTGACTGTATTTCCGGGGGTAGTACGTTGTAGTCAAGAAGACCGGTGCCGTCGCGTCAAGAAAATGAACGATGAATGGCAAACTGAAATCAGTGCCAATAAATAACTGATTTTTTTCGGTTATCTAGATCGGTGAATTGACGTCAATCAACCGTTTCAACCCCTCTGGTTCATCGACTCACCATTTGATTCGTACGCCGGGTGTCGCGCAGTGTTTGGCCTCACAAATGCACTTCCACGCAAAGCGGCAGGTGATCGCTCAGGTGTGTCCAGGGTTTGCTGCCCAGGATTTGCGGGGCATGGCTGGTGGCGTTGCGCAGGTAAATGCGGTCCAGACGCAGCAGGGGGAAACGCGCCGGGTAGGTCCTCGCCGGACGACCGTGGTGGTGCTCGAAGGCTTCGTGCAGGTATTGGCGACGAGCGAGGGCGGTATTGCCGCGCAACTGCCAATCGTTGAAATCACCGGCGATGATCACCGGGGCGTCTTCGGGCAACGAATCCAGCAATTGGCAGAGCAATTTGAGCTGCAACTGGCGATGGCTTTCCAGAAGGCTCAGGTGCACGCAGATTCCGTGGACCTCGGCATGACCGGGTACGTCCAGCACGCAATGCAGCAGTCCGCGCCGCTCGGGACCGGTAATGGAAACGTCGAGGTTTCGAAACTCACGGATCGGGTATTTGGAGAGCAATGCATTGCCATGATGGCCATCGGGATACACCGCGTTACGGCCATACGCAAAATCGCTCCACATGCTGTCGGCGAGGAACTCGTACTGGGACATTGGCGGCCAGTTCTCGTAGCGCGAAGCGTGGCGGTCGTGTTCCCCCAGCACTTCCTGCAGGAACACCAGGTCGGCACCGGTGCTGCGTACCGCTTCACGCAGCTCGGGCAGTATGAAACGACGGTTGAGGGCGGTAAAACCCTTGTGGGTATTGACCGTCAGAACCCGTAGCCGATGGACCGCCGCGGGCGTGTCCAAAGGCGTTGATTCGGCGGCTTGCCGGTTGGGATCGCCAGTCACGTTCACTCCTGAATCAGACGTACCTGTTCATGCGACTTATGGTGGCTGCCGCAGTTCCGGATTTTTCCCCGTTGCCAGGTCAATCACGTCACCCGCTAAGCCACCGTTATCGCGAGCAGGCTCGCTCCCACAGGGTAGGGGGCATCGCTTTTGTGACATCCCTCACACTGGATTGGCGGTGGTCAGATGAACACAATTTCATAGGGCAAACCCATGCGATCAAGAATGACCCGTGGCACCAACGGTGCGATGCCGCTGGCGGGCTCGCCGTTGAGTTGGCTGGCGTAGGCGTGCATGGCGTGCCGTTTGCGGGCGGTGGTCCAGATATCCAGGCGCAGCTTGCGGGCCCGGTGCCAAGGGATCTTGTTTTGCTCACGGACCGGCCAGTGCCAGGCCCACACCGGCAGCTCAATGAACACTGCCTCGATGCTTTCGGCGGCCAGGGCCCCGGCGCGGCCAACGGCATCATGGTCGCTGTCACCATCCTTGCGCCAGGTACTGAACACAACGTCGCCCGGCTTCAAGTACCGAGCGATGAAAGCGCTCAGTTGGGCCTCATGGCCGGCGAGGGTTTTTTCCGGGAAACCACCGCGCACCCACTGCATGCCACGGGCCGGTACCCCAAGGCGATGCAGGGCGTCCACGCTTTCCTGGGGATGGGGGCGGTAGGCATGCTGGCGCTCATCGGTCCACAGCGGTGAGCCGGGATGGCTGATGCTGCCGTCGGTGACCGAGATCAGCAAGATGGGATGACCCAGATTGCTCAGCAACTGGAGCAGACCGCCACAGGCACCGACCTCATCACCCGGATGCGGAGCAAGGATGACGGCGCGTGCGCCAGCGGGAATGAGGGTCTGGGTACTGATGATGGGAATGTCGGCCAGCTGGGGGGCACTGTTCCATATTTGCGGATGCTGTCGACCTGGCAAGCGAGAAGCGAGTTTCATGAGAGACGTCCCTGTTTGTATTCAATCTTTCAGCCATGCACCGGGCCGATTGCCCGGTGGTGCCCACCAGGGCCTGACTGCGAGCGGCGATGTTCCGATCCTGGAATCTACCGCTCGCCAAGTATTGATCATGTTGGGCGATTCGTCGCGCCCCATGTTGTTGCGAATGCTGTTTTTCTGCGCGGGGACTGAGCCGGTGAACAAACCGCGTCCCTGCGGTTGTGTTTTTTCACCCGTTTATCGAAGGTTTATTCCTCCTCCTCACGTTGCAATTCGAACAACAACAGCGAGCGGCCGGTGACGGAGTATTCGTAGTCAAAATCGAAACGCTCCTGGCCACGCACCTTCGGCTGGTTAGTGTCGACCATGCATGTCCAGAAACTGCCTTCGGGCACTTCCGGCAGGCGGAAGTTGACGATGTCGTGATGGGCATTGACCACCAGAAGCAGGGTCGCGTTGCCACCCTTGCGACGAATACCGGTTTCCTGGGCGCGCCCGTCCATCAGCATGCCCAGGCACCGACCGTGGCCGTCGTGCCATTGCTCGGTGGTCATCTCGCTGCCATCGGGGGCCAGCCAGGTGACATCCTTGACGCCCAGGTCTTCGTTGTAATTGCCCACCAGGAACCGCCCGCGCCGCAGGATCGGGTAGGTCAGGCGCAGTTTGATCAGACGCTTGACGAACTTGAGCAGCGCCTCGCCATCCTCACTGAGGTCCCAATTGACCCAGCCGATCTCGCTGTCCTGGCAATAGGCGTTGTTGTTGCCGTGTTGGGTCCGAGCGAACTCATCGCCAGCGACGATCATCGGCGTGCCCTGGGCCAGCAGCAAGGTCGCAAAGAAGTTGCGCATCTGTCGCTGACGCAGTTCATTGATCTCAGGATCGTCTGTCGGGCCTTCGACGCCATGGTTCCAGGACAGATTGTTGTTGCTGCCGTCCTGATTGTTTTCGTCGTTGGCTTCATTGTGTTTGTCGTTGTACGACACCAGGTCGTGCAGGGTAAAACCGTCATGGGCGGTTACGAAGTTCACCGAGGCGTATGGGCGACGACCGCGCTGGTTGAACATCTCGCCGGAGGCCGTCATGCGGCTGGCAAAGTCGGCGAGTTGGCCGTCGTCGCCTTTCCAGAATGCGCGCACCGTGTCGCGGAATTTGTCGTTCCACTCCACCCAGCCTGGCGGGAACCCACCCACCTGATAACCACCAGGGCCGCAATCCCACGGCTCGGCGATCATTTTCACCTGGCGCAACACTGGGTCCTGGCGACAGGCGACGAGGAAACTGTGGCGCTCGTCGAAGCCATCGTGGTATCGACCCAGAATAGTCGCCAGGTCGAAACGGAAGCCGTCGACGTGCATCTCCGTGGCCCAGTAGCGCAGGGAGTCGGTGACCATCTGCAGCACGCACGGGTGACTCAGGTCCAGGGTGTTGCCGGTGCCGGAATCGTTGATGTAGTAGCGTTTGTCATCCGGCATCAGCCGGTAGTACGAGGCATTGTCGATGCCGCGCATGGACAGGGTAGGGCCTTGCTCGTTGCCTTCAGCGGTGTGGTTGTAGACCACGTCGAGGATGACTTCCAGGTTGGCCTCGTGCAGGTGCGCAACCATCTCCTTGAATTCGGCGATTTTGCCGCTGGCCAGGTAACGCGGGTCCGGGGCGAAGAAGGCAATGCTGTTGTAGCCCCAGTAGTTGGTCATGCCCTTGTGCAGCAGGTGCTGGTCATTGACGAACGCGTGGACGGGCAGCAGCTCCACCGATGAAACACCCAGCTTGCGGATGTGTTCGAGCACATCGTCCACCATCAATCCGGCGAAGGTGCCTCGCAGGTTTTCCGGGACAGAGGGGTGGCGCATGCTGATACCGCGAACATGGGTTTCATACAGGATGGTCTTGTCCCACGGCACACTGACACGCTGGTCGTTGCCCCAGGTGTGGGCTGGGTCGATGACTTTGCATTTGGGTACGAAGGGCGCGCTGTCGCGTTCATCGAAACTCAGGTCGCCGTCCGGGTGGCCGATGGTGTAGCCAAACAGTGCCTCGGACCACTTCAGCTCGCCGACCAGTTGCTTGGCGTAGGGGTCGATCAGCAGTTTGTTGGGGTTGAAGCGGTGGCCATTCTCCGGGTCGTAAGCGCCATAGACCCGGTAGCCATAGATCATCCCCGGATGGGCGTCAGGCAGATAGCCGTGGTAAATCTCGTCGGTGTACTCCGGCAGCTCGATACGCTCGAGCTCGACTTCGCCGGTATCATCGAAAATGCACAGTTCAACCTTGGTGGCGTTCGCTGAGAACAGCGCGAAATTGACCCCCAGGCCATCCCACGTCGCACCCAGCGGGAAAGGTAGCCCTTCACGAATCCGCGAAGCCTCGATAACGGGCGGCGGCGTAGTGTTTTTTGGATGGGTCATAGTTGCTCCTGCAAAAGACAGACAGATACGGCAATGCTGTTCACTTAAAATCTATTCTTTTCACTGTGGCGAGGCAGCTTGCTCCCGCTGTGCCGCCTAGCGGCACCATTGATCGACACCGCGCATCCAGGCGTCGGCCTGGTGTGGCGTCAGCACGCGCCCTTGTCAGCACGGGGGCGCATGCCCTTGAGGCGGATGTCAGGTATGGATCAGTTAGCCGGCGGCTTGCGCGGCGCTCGTGGCTTTTTCTCCACAGGTTTTTCCGCCGCGGTGCTGACAGCGGCAGGTTTAGCTGCAGGCTTGGCCTTGGGCGTAGTGCTTTTCGTGGCAGGCTTGGCTGCGGTGCTCTTGGTCGCGGCAGGCTTGCTCGCCGCTGGTTTACCGGCGGCCTTGGCGGGTTTGCTCGGTGCCAGGGCTTCGGCCTCGGCAAGTTTGCGAGCCATCTCCCAGTGGCGTTTTTCCTGCCCGGCAGGCTTACCCTCGGATTCCCAGATCTGATAGGCGAATTCACGAATGCGTTTATCGTCGGTACTCATCGCAGTGCTCCTGACTGAACTCAAGATTGGATAAAGACATTGACCGGGAAATCCCCCAGCGCGTCGCTGACCATCAGCTCCCTTTGGGGTGTGACTGCCGCGCTGGAAAAAAGTCCCTTCAGTTTTTCATCCCCACGGGCAAACGGTAGTGATACGCGGGTGTCGCCCCAGTCCGATGCAGCCACCAGCGGCACGGCACCGTTTTCCAGCAGGCGAGCTGCATGGATCGGTACCACTATGATTGCCCGTTGTTGCTCATGCTCACGCATAAAGGCCAGGACCCGTTTGGCCTGCGCGCCAACCACTTGCAATGGCTGATAGCGGCCTTGCTGGAACAGTTGCAAGTGTTCGGTGCGTACGGCCAGTGTTCTGGCGATCAACGCTTGCTTGACCCTGCCATCGCGCCAGGTGCTTACCAGTTGCGCTGGGGTGCCTGGTGCTTGCATCGCCTCGCGGCGCGCCAGGAAATCCACCGGGCGGCGGTTGTCCGGATCCACCAGGCTGAAATCCCAGAACTCATTACCCTGGTACAGGTCCGGTACACCAGGCACAGTCATGCGCAGCAAGGTTTGCGCCAAACTGTTGAGGGCGCCCGCCGGGGCGATGACCTGGACCGCCTCGGCGATGGCGTTGCGCAGAGGCAGCCCCTCATCACCGAGCAACAGCCGCTCCAGGAACAGTTGGGTCGCCTGCTCATAAGCGTCGTTGACGGCCGACCAACTGCTTTGCAACTTGGCTTCGCGCAAAGCCTTGCGTTGCCATTGCCACATGCGCTCGTTGTAGTCGGCCAGTGCCGTGTGGTCGTGCACATCCAGGTCCAGCGGCCAACTTCCCAGTAGCGCCTGATACAGAATCAATTCATCACCGGCTGAAGGAGCGGCGGGGTCGCTGTGCAGCGATGGCGCAAGAATGCGCCACTGGTCCACGCACGCCATGTACCAATCAGCTCGTTCGCTGATGACCGCCAGCCGCGCCCTGGTGTCTTCACCGCGCTTATGGTCATGGGTGGCGGTGGTCATCAGGTTGTCAGGGAAATGCTCCAGCCGTTCGAGGCAGGCGTCATGAAACGCTTGCGGCGGGGCGCTGAACCGTTCGGTGTTGTAGCCCACGTCATTGCGCGACAGCAGTACTGCCGAACGATAAAGCGCCGTGTCTTCCACGGCCTTGGCGGCGGCTGGCGAGGTCAGTTGCTGGAAACGCACGCAAGCATGGCGCAGCCGTTTGCGCTGACCGCCCCGAGGGCGATCCCGCCAGGGCATGCCGCCGAGCCAGTCGGCCAGGTAGTCGAGCACCGGCCAGTCGGCTTCGCTGAGGGTTTGTCGGGCGTCTTCCAGGGCCTGACGAAAAAACACATCGTCTTCGTTGGAGCGGCCGAGCGGGTTGATGTAGGTGCGGTACACCGGGAAGTGCACGATCAGTTCCTGCAACGCGCGGCGAATGGCGCCGAGGGTCAGGTCACGGGTCATCACGTCGTCCCGCGCGACTTGCAACAGGGCCTGGGCGACGCTTTCGAAGTCTCCGGCCAGGGAACCATTGAGAATCTGTTGACGGGCCAGACGGGCTTCTTCGATGAAGTGCGCCGGTCGCTCGCTGTGGCGACTCCAGAACTCGGCAAGGGGTTCGGCACCGGCCGGGTCATGCTGCAGCAACGAGATCTGGTTCATGAACTCGTAACCGGTACTGCCGTCGATGTTCCAGTCCCGACGCAGGCTCTCGCCATCGCCGAGGATTTTCTCAATGAAAATGGGCAGGTGCCGCGAGGGCGAAAGCGAATCAAGACGCCTGCGCAATTTGCGGCAGTAGCCGCGAGGATCGGCAAGACCGTCGATGTGGTCGATCCGCAAGCCGTCCACTAATCCTTCGGCGATCAATTCGAAAATTTTGGCGTGGGTGGCTTCGAACACCGCAGGGCGTTCGACCCGCAGGCCACCCAGCTCATTGACGTCGAAAAAGCGCCGCCAGTTGATGTCGTCCGCCGCCGTGCGCCAACTGGCGAGCCGGTAGCTCTGGCGCTCCAGCAACTGATGCAGACGCTCGAACCCCTCGGGTTGCCGGGAGTCGTAGGCGAGCAAATTATCTTCGATCGCGGCCTGAATGCCCGGCTGGCTGGCCAGCTCTTGCAATTGCTGCTGCAGCGGTCGGGCCAGGGTATGGGCGTCGGTCTGGTAGTTCAGCGTGGTAAAACGCTCGGCCAACGCCTTGAGGGATTCGGCCTGTTCGGATGGCAGCGTTTCGGCAGGTTTGAGTAATTCGCCGTACTGCATGGGGCAGATAGGGAAGTGATGCTCGTAATGCTCGGCCAGGAAGCTGCCTTGTGTGGCATCGAAGCGTAACTTCAGGGTGCCTTCCTGCAAGGCCACTCCGTAGTCGCTGCCTAAAAACGGCAGCAACAGTTGGCCCTCCATCAAGGGGTCGGGAGAATGCCACTGGATATCGAAAAACTCGCCGAAGGGGCTCAAACGTCCCCATTCCAGCAGGTCCTGCCACCAGGGATTGTCATTGCCGCCGACGGCCATGTGGTTGGACACGACATCGAGGATCAACCCCATCCGGTGCTCACGCAGGCTGGCGACCAGGCGTCGAAGCGCCGCTTCGCCGCCCAGTTCCGGGTTCACCTGGGTCGGATCGACCACATCGTAGCCATGCATGGAGCCGGCGCGGGCTTTGAGTAGTGGCGAGGCGTAAATATGGCTGATGCCCAACGATGCGAAGTACGGCACCTGGGGGATGGCATCGTCCAAGGTGAAGCCTTTATGAAATTGCAGGCGAAGGGTCGCCCGCAATGGTTGGATCAACGTCTGATTCATCGGTCACGCTCGTTCGCCTGAAGCCTTGCGCAGGCGAGGATTTCCAGACGCCGGGCGGCGCCCGGGTCATCCAGCAGCACCTGGCTGTCACACGCCAGGCGACGCCGCCAGTTGGGGTGGGTATCGGTGGTGCCAGGCAGGTTGGCCTGCTCGTCGATGCCCAGGGCGTCTTCGAGCGGCAGCAACACCAGCGGCGCACGGGTGTGTCCGAGGAAACGCACACTGGCGTCGAGTATCTCGTCGGTATCCTGGTGTTCTTCACGAAAGTTCTGCGGGTCCTGATTCAACACGTTGCTCAGGCCTTCGCGTTCACGTTCGCGGTGTTTGCGCCAGTCCATCTCGGTGTGGGAGTCGATCAGGTCCAACCGGGCGTTCCAGTCGATATCATGACCGTGCCACCAGCCATTGAGGGTCGGCAAGTCATGGGTACTGGTCGTGGCCAGGGCATTGTCCGGCCAGTCGAGGATGGGTTTGAAGTGGGTGTTGTCCTGTTCGAACAACAGCACGCGCATGCCGAGGATCGACCGGGCGCTGAGCTTCTCGCGAAGGCCCTCGGGCACGGTGCCGAGGTCTTCGCCCAGGACGATGGCTTGATGGCGATGGGATTCAAGGGCCAGCAGACGCAGCAGGTCGTCCACCGGATAATAAAGGTAGGCGCCATCGCTGGGCGGGGCGTCGTTGGGGATCACCCACAGGCGCTGCAAGCCCATCACATGATCGATGCGCAAGCCGCCGGCGTGGGCGAAGTTGGCCCGTAGCATCTCAATGAACGCGCGAAAACCATTGCGTACCAACCCCTCTGGCGAGAATGCCGAGATGCCCCAGCCTTGGCCGGAGCGGTTGAGGATGTCCGGCGGTGCGCCCACGGTCAACGAGGCGAGCAGTTCATCCTGCCGACTCCAGGCCTGGCTGCCTCCACCATCGGCGCCTACTGCCAGGTCAGCGATCAGGCCAATGCCCATGCCGCTGGATTTCGCCGCGCTCTGGACGCGCTCCAGGCACCGGGTGATCAGCCACTGGCAAAACGCGTAGAAGCCGATTTCGTCGGCGTTCTCCTCGGCAAAATGCGCCAGCGTCGAACTACGCGGGTTGCGCCATTCTTCGGGCCAATGGCGCCAGTCCAGGCTCTCTCCCCGAGCCGCACGTTCGGCCTGCAGGGCTTCGAAGCGGCAATGATTCTCCAGGGGTTCGCCGCTGGTGTGGCGGAAACTGCTGAAATCCTCATGCAATGGATGCTCGCCCTGGCTGAAGCCGTCGTACAGGGCGCGCAGGACTTTCTGCTTGGCCTGGGCCGCCACGGGCCAATCCACCAGCGGTTGTTCTTCCAGGTTGCGCAGTTGGTTGGTCAAACCGGTGGCGTCAATGGCCGCGCGTAGCGCGCGTTCGCCGAGAACGGTGCCCGGCGCGGCATAGAGACTGTTGAGGAAGAGCCGGCTGGACGGTGAATAGGGGCTGTAACGGCCGGTGTCGCTGCTGAACATCGCGTGCATCGGGCTGATCGCCAGGGCGTCGGCACCGCGCTCGCCGGCGACCCGTACCAACTCCTCCAGGGCCTGGGTGTCACCGAAGCCTCCGTCGCCGGGGCGGCGCAGCGCATATAACTGCGCGCTCAGGCCCCAGGCGCGGGGCGTCGGATTATCCACGGCATCGGCTACGCTATAGCAATGTGCTGGCGCGACCGCCAGGGTGAAATGCTGGTCCTGGATGCTGACGTGCTGGTAACCCACCGGGACCATCCCCGGCAACCTGGCGTCGGCGTCGAGTTTCAGGTTCAGTGTGGCACCGTCCTCGAGCTGGATTTCGCAGGGCGTGGCGGCTTCGAAGTAGCGGCTCAGATCCACGCTGGCGCCGACATCGGCGGTGATCAGCGGTGGCAATTGATGATTCTGTTGGTCCTGCTGCAATTGCAGCAGGCTGGCGTCGATTTCCTGGGCGGTCCCGGCTGGATGGCCCAGACCGATGAGGACTGAACGCAAGACGGCGGGCGAGACTTTCTGCGCCCGGCCGTTGGCGTCGATCCAGTCCACCGCCAGGCCCGCTCGGCCGGCGAGAATTTCCAGTTGCGCATCGCTCATAGGCGCTCTCCAGTGATGTTGGGCAAGTTTGCCGCGTGCGTCAGACTGACCAGCGCGCTGTAGGGCGCCAGGGCCCCTTGCTGCAACAGACCCATGGCGTGCTGCGGATGTTCGAAAAGAATCTCGGCCTCTTCTTGAGCGGTATGCTTGACCGGCTGATCGCTGAGGTTCAGGTCAATGCGCAACACGCTGCCGTCGCCCATGCGCCAGCGTGCGCTGACTGCGCCATGGCCCAGCACTTCGGCGTCCAAGGCCTGGGCTCCGGGCAAGCGCGGGACGATCACTTCACGGCGGATTTTCAGCAGTTGTCGATAGAGTGTTTCACTGGCTAGTTGCTCAGCGTGCTGCGCCTCCAGCTCAGGCCTCGACACCTCGAAGGTATCAGCCGCGTTAGGGTCCGGGATGCGTTCACGCTTTTCGGGATCGGCAAAGGCACTGAACGCCTTGAACTCGTTGCGCCGACCTTCACGAACCAGCTCCGCCAGCTCGCCGTGATGGCTGGTGAAAAACAGGAAGGGTTGCCGGGCGGCTACTTCATCGCCCATGAACAGAAGCGGAATCATCGGCGACAACAGCAACAAGACCGTCGCCGCTTGCAGGGCCTGAGGCGGGGCCAGTTGGTGCAGGCGTTCACCCAGAGCCCGGTTGCCAATCTGATCGTGGTTCTGCAGAAACAGCACGAAGGCGCTGGGGGGCAGGTGACCGCTGGGTTCGCCCCGGGGCTCGCCGTGGCGGTTGATATGGCCCTGGAAGACAAAGCCCTGGCTGAGGCAGCGTGCCAATTGTTCCGTCGGCTCTTGGGCATAGTCAGCATAATAGGCGTCGGTTTCGCCGGTCAGCAGCACGTGCAGGGCGTTGTGCCCGTCATCGTTCCACTGGGCGTCATAGCCGTGCTCCAGCAGGCCGGCCTGGTTGTGTTCGTTCTCCACGGTCAACCAGACATGCCGAACCGGATCTACCTGTTCGCGCACCCTGGCGGCCAGTTCCTGGAGAAAATCCGGATCTTCGATCGCATGTACGGCGTCCAGGCGCAGGCCGTCGAAACGGTATTCCAGCAACCACATCAGCGCATTGTCGATAAAGAAGTCCCGCACCTCGCGGCGCCGGAAGTCAATTGCCGCGCCCCAGGGGGTGTGCTTGTCTTCGCGGAAAAAACCTTTTGCGTAACGGTGCAGATAATTGCCGTCGGGGCCGAAATGGTTGTAGACCACGTCCACAATCACCGCCAGCCCGTGGCCGTGGGCGCTGTCGATCAAGTGCTTGAGCTGTTCCGGCGTGCCGTAGGAGGCCTGGGGAGCGTAGGGCAGGACGCCGTCGTAGCCCCAGTTACGGTCACCGGGAAACTGCGACAGCGGCATCAGTTCGATGGCGGTTACCCCTAATCCAGCCAGGCGCGCCAGGTGCTGTTCGACGCCTTGGAAACCACCGAGGGCGCCGACGTGCAACTCATAGATCACAGCTTCATGCCAGGGGCGCCCGGACCATTGGGTATGGCGCCATCGGTAAGCATGAGGGTCGACCACCACGCTGTGGCGGTCAATGTCACCGGCCTGGGCGCGGGACGCCGGGTCGGGAACCTCCAGTTCGCCGTCGATGTTGTAGCGATAACGAGTGCCGGCGGGGCAACGGGTCTGGATCATGAACCAGCCATCGGCCTGGGGCAGTAGCGGTATTGAATCTCCAGTGTCGAGCTCGACACTCACAAAAAAAGCATCCGGGGCCCAGAGGGCGAAGCGGGTGTGCTCGGCATCGAGCATGACCGCGCCATGGGTCCAGGTTTCAGGCGTCCTTGACGGCATTGTTACCTCATTGTCTGGCCGATTTACCCAGTGACTTGGCCACTAGCTGTTCATAGAGTTCGGCGTAGGGTTCCACGGCCTTGCACCAGTTGAATGGCGCTGACATGGCCCGGCAGCGCATCGCGTTGAGCAGGTCAGGGAACTCGAAGACCTTGAAGGCCCGGCTCAATGCCTGTTTGTAACTTTCGGCGGTGGACTCATCGAACAGGAAGCCGGTGATGCCGTCTTCGATGGTGTCCGCCAGCCCGCCGGTATTGCGTGCCACCGGCAGCGAGCCGAAGCGCTGGGCGTACATCTGGCTCAAGCCGCAGGGCTCGTAGCGTGAAGGCATCAGCAGAAAGTCGCTGCCGGCGAACATCCGCCGCGCGTCGGTTTCGTTGAAGCCGATGCGTACACCAATATGTCCGGGAAAACGCAGCGCCAGTTCACGCATGGCTTGCTCTTCCTCCGGTTCGCCGCGACCGATGATCGCGATCTGGCCCCCGGATTCGACGATGAACTCGGCGACGGCTTCGGTCAGGTCCAGGCCTTTCTGGTACACCAGACGCGAAACCACGGCGAACAGCGGGCCGCTGGAGTCGTCTAGACCAAACAGATCGCGTACATGAGCCGCGTTCACGGCTTTGCCTTCCCAGTCACCCATGGCGAACTGGCGGAACAAGTGCGTATCGGTGGCCGCGTCCCAACTCTCATCGATGCCATTGGGAATGCCGCTGAGCAGGCCTTGTTGTGTTTTAGCCGCAAGAAAACCGTCGAGCCCGCAACCGAATGCCGGGGAAGTGATTTCCTGGGCGTAGGTGGCGCTGACCGTGGTGATATGACTGGAGTAGGCCATGCCGGCCTTGAGAAACGACAACTTGCCGTAGAACTCCATGCCTTCCTGCTGCAGCGCGTGCTCCGGGATACCCAGCTCCGGGCATGAGGCCAGGCTCACTACGCCCTGGTATGCCAGGTTGTGAATGGTGAACAGGGTAGGCGTGCGTTGCCCACGCCAGTGCATATAGGCCGGCGCCAGACCGGCCGGCCAGTCATGGGCGTGGACCAGATCGGGGCACCAGTGGATTTGGGCGAGGTTGGCGGCGATATCAGCTGCGGCCAGGCCCAACCGGGCGAAGCGAATGTGGTTGTCGGGCCAGTCGCGACCGTTGTTGGCCCCGTAGGGTGAGCCTTCACGGGCAAAGAGTTCCGGACAGATCAGTACGTAGATCACCAGGCCGTCGGCCATGTCCATGCGCCCGATCTTGCAGGGCGGCAGCGCGGCGTGGCCGCCCAGTTCACCGATGATGTGGATCGGGTTGCCGCTGTTCATCACCTGCGGGTAACCGGGGATCAGCACTCGCACGTCATGCAGGCCGGCCATGGCCCGGGGCAGGGCGGAAGAAACATCGCCCAGGCCGCCGGTTTTGACCAGGTCGGCAATTTCCGAGGTTACGAACAATACCTTCTTGCGATTGGGATTCTGCCTGACGACCGGGAGCAGTGCCTTGCCGCCGGTGGCCAGCACCGGTGCCGTCGGCGAGTCAGTCGCCAGCGGAAGTTGAGAACGGACTTGCTGTGGTTCCAAGGCAGCACTGATCATAACTTTCTCCCATTTTCTCGATCTGTTTCCGGCAAGCGCCAGAGCTGTTGTTTCATTGGCCGAATCCTGCGGCCAGGCGCACAAGCGCTACGCAAGGTAAGCAAAGCGCTGCCCAATGCGGTTAGCTGCCCAATGCGGTTAAGCGAATCAGGTGAAGGGGGCTGCTTCAAGGACTTGCAAGGACTGCACCAGCCGTTGTTGCCCTACCTCTAACCTGACCCGTCGCCGTTGCGAAAAGTTTCCACTTTTTTTCGTCTGGACGACCGGTCGGTTTTCTCCCCGGTTTGGCAGTCTAGGTCAGAACCTAGAGCGGTGCGGCGCGCTTCGTCGAATTGTCCGACAATCAGCTTTGTTGGCGGCAATGTCTTACACGACAAAGGGGGATACGCACCGACGAAGTGCAGTTTCTGGAAACGTAATGGGTGTATGGGGAATGGGGGTGTTTCATCGGCGTGCGCGATGCAATGGCGCGATGCACCATCAGGGGGCGGGTGAAATAGAGGCATTTTAGTGGCCATTGTTGGCCCGGAAATACGCTGTTTCTGTGGGAGCAGGCTTGCTCCCACTTAAAACGTGTTCAGTCGCCAGTGGGGGTCAACAGGCGGATCGGTTTGCCGGCCGCCCAGGCTTGCAGGTCTTCGATCATCAAGGAATAGAACTTCTGATAATTGTTCCGGGTGACGTAACCCACGTGCGGTGTGGCCAGTAGATTTTCCAGGGATCGGAACGGGTGGTCGGATGGCAGGGGTTCCTCGGCGAAGACGTCCAGGGCGGCACCGGCCAGGCGTTTGTCGCGCAGGGCGTCGATCAGGGCGGCTTCATCGACGATTGGACCGCGTGCGGTATTGACCAATAGCGCCTGGGGTTTCATCCAGCCCAGCGCCTGGGCGTCCACCAAACCGCGGGAGCGCTCGCTGAGTACCAGATGCACCGAGAGAATGTCAGCCTGTTCGAACAGTTGCTGTTTACTCACGTAGGTCACACCCACTTCTGCGGCCCGTTCAGCGGTGAGGTTCTGGCTCCAGGCAATCACCCGCATGCCGAAGACCTGGCCGAACTGAGCTACCCGTGTGCCGATGCTACCCAGGCCGAGGATTGCCAGGGTCTTGCCATGCAGGTCGCCGCCCAAGCCTTGCTGCCATAGCCCGGCGCGCAAGGCATTGGCCTCCTGCATCAGGTTGCGGGTCAGGGCCATGATCAGCGCCCAGGTCAGCTCGGGGGCTGCGTGCTTGTAGCTTTCGGTGCCGCATACCTGGATACCCAGTTCGGCGGCTGTCTTGAGGTCCAGGGCGGCATTGCGCATGCCGCCGGTGAGCAACAGCTTGAGGTTGGGCAGGCGGCGCAGCAGGCCTTCGTCGAATGGCGTGCGTTCACGCATCACGCAGATCACTTCGAAGCGGTGCAGGCGCGCGGCGAGGGTGTCGCGCTCGGCAGGGTACTCATGAATAAATGTCACCTGGCCGATGCTATCGAGCACCGACCAGTCCACCACGTCCCGCGCTACGTCCTGCCAATCATCGATGACTGCTATTTGCACCGCCATGGAACACCTCGTCAGGGAATGGGTTTGTTCAGCCAGCCCAGCAAGGCCTGGTGGAACCGGTCCGGCTCTTCCATCTGTGGGGCATGCCCCAGATGGGCGAACTCCACCAGGGTCGACTGGGGAATCAATTGAGCCACCTGCTTGCCCAGCACTTCATACCGGCCCAGTTTGGCTTTCACGGCCGGCGGCGCGATGTCGCTGCCGATGGCGGTGGTGTCGGAGGTGCCGATCAGCAGCAGCGTCGGTACTTTCAGGTCCTTGAATTCGTAGTAGACCGGCTGGGTGAAGATCATGTCGTAGATCAGCGCCGAATTCCACGCGACTTGCGTGTGCCCCGGCCCCTTGTTCAGCCCGGCCAGCATGTCCACCCAGCGTTCGAACTCCGGTTTCCAGCGGCCACCGTAGTAGGTCGTGCGCTCGTAGTTGCGGATACCGTCGGCACTGAGTTTCAGTTCGCGCTCGTACCACTGGTCCACGGTACGGTAGGGCACGCCGAGGGCTTTCCAGTCCTCCAGGCCGATGGGGTTGACCATCGCCAGCCGCTCGACCTGATCGGGAAACTGCAAGGCATAACGGGTGGCGAGCATGCCACCGGTGGAGTGGCCGAGCACAATGCTTTTCTGCACCCCGAGGGCCTTGAGCAGGGCCTGTGTGTTGGTTGCCAGTTGGTGGAAGCTGTACTGGTAATGAGCGGGCTTGCTGGACGTACAGAAACCGATCTGATCCGGGGCGATGACCCGGTAACCAGCCTCGCTGAGGGTCTTGATCGAGTCGCCCCAGGTGGCGGCGCAAAAGTTCTTGCCGTGCATCAGCACCACGGTGCGACCATTGACCTCGCCCTGGGCCGGCACGTCCATGTAGCCCATTTGCAACGATTGGCCCTGGGACTGAAGGGGGAAGTGCTTGAGTGTGTAGGGGTATTCGAAGCCTTGGAGTTCCGGGCCATAGGCCGGGCCTTCAGGCGGGTTTTCGGCCTGGGCGAACAGCGGCAGGGCGGCCGTCAGAAACAGGCTGGGTAACCAGCGAGCAGTGGAACGCGACATGGGCAATCTCCTTTGGGCATCCGGCCGATCCTGGCGTGGCCCGATTATGGCGACATTAACCACAGGCAACCCAAAGTCGCGAACGTTCAACCCATCCAGCCCAGGGTCGCGAGGGCGAGTGCGCCATAACGCAACCCTTTGGCCAGGGTCACGATCAACACAAAGCGCCGCCACGGCTCGCCCATCACGCCCGCCACCAAGGTCAGTGGATCGCCGATGATGGGCATCCAACTGAGCAGCAGCGACCAACGCCCATAACGCTGATAATGCACGCGGGCCTTGTCCAGATGCGCCGGACTGACCGGAAACCAGCGCCGATCCTTGAACTGCTCCAGGCGTATGCCCAGCCACCAGTTCACCAGCGAGCCCAGTACGTTGCCCACAGTGGCGACCCCCAGCAACAGCCAGGTTTCATAGCGTTCGCTGAGCAACAGCCCAACCAGCAGTGCTTCGGATTGCAGCGGTAACAAGGTGGCGGCACCGAATGCCGCCAGGAACAAGCCGATGTAAGCCTCGCCCATCAGTGGGCCGGGTAATCCGCCACCACGGTTTGCGTCCCGTCGCTTTTCAGGCCGATCACCTGATACGCATCACTCATGCCGTCCGTTTCCATACCGGGCGAACCCATGGGCATGCCGGGCGCGGCCACACCGAGCAGGTCGTTCCGTTTGCTCAACGCCAGGACCTGGTCGGCCGGGACATGCCCCTCAACGAATTTGCCATTGATCTGGGCGGTGTGGCAGGAGCGCAGGTTTGGCGCAACACCCAGGCGTTGTTTGACTGAACTCATGTCGGTTTCAACATGGTCGTTGACCTTGAAGCCGTTTTCTTGCAGATGTGAAATCCATTTTTTACAGCAACCGCAATTGGCATCGCGGTGTACGTCAATGGTGATCGGTTCGGCGGCCTGGGCCAGGGTGGTGACAAAAAACGCGCTCAGGGCGAGCAGGTGCAGGGGATTGGCCATGGGGACAGTCTCGTGTCGAACAGTTTGGGAGGAGGATAACAGAGTAGCGAGCGTGAGCTGACAGTGGGCTGAGGGGCGGATTACAGAGTTGTCAGGTTGGGGGCGATGCTGATTCGAAGTTCGGAGCAAATTCACCCGCCACCGCAGAACCCTGCGGGAGCGAGCCTGCTCGCGATCGCGGTGGTTCAGCTTGGCCAGTGTCGACCTTGCCGCCGTCATTGCGAGCAGGTTCGCTCCCACAGGGTCATGCGCAAACAGCCTGGGGCGCTTTAGCGCCAACTCATCTTCAAGCCGCCGAACCTGCCTGGGCACTCCTCCAGATGTGCCCTTGGGCTTGCACTTGTTCGTGGAGCCGTTGCATCGGCTCCGAATGCAAGGTGAGCGGGCGATCCAGGGCGCCACGGTGAAACAGCGCCTGCCAGCCGGGGTCGCCTTCGGCAGGCATGATCCCGGTGAAGATGAATCCGGCGTCCATCAATCGTTGGTAATCGTCGGCAAATTGCTGACGCAGTCCGAGTCGCACTGAAAGTGACCAATGGGCCGGCAAGCGCAGCAGTTGCCCGGCCAGGCGAAGGCCTATGTACCCGGCCACAATGTCGATTCTTCCGGGCAGCTGTCGGATTTGAAAAGGCTGTACCGAAGGCAAGGGCGCCTCGAGCGAGGTACCAAACAGCGATGCCAAGGGTTGCGTCAGCCATTGGCATGCCGCGGGCCATTTGAGGTGCGGCAGCGGGCGGCGATGGCCGCTGACCACTTGGCTGCCGACCACGATGGTTTCGGCGTGGACCGTGGCGAAAGGTGAGGGCACATGGTCAGGCAGCAGCCCGGTGTCATGGAACCCCAGGCGTTGTGCCAGACGCTGGCTGTAGCAATGGCTGGTGACTTGCTTGATCGACAGCCTGGCAAGTCCGAGGTCCTGGCAGCTGTCGAGTAATTGCTGCCCCAGGCGCGTCGCAATCTGGCCGCCCTGCACCGCGGGGTCCACCGCGATCAGGGCCAGTTCCGCGTCTTCACCATCGGCCGTCTGCCGACACAATGCGGCATGACCGACCACGCGCTCATCCTCCACGGCGACCATGGAGTGCCAACGGTTCAGCAGGTTGTGCAGGCCAATCATGTGTGGCAGGTAGACGTCTGGTGAGACGTAGTGATCGCCGTAAACCCGGCGGAACAATTCGCTGGTTCCGACGCCATCCGTGGGCCTGAACGCTCGGATGACCACGCTGCTCATCCGGCGTGCCTCGCTGTCAACGGAGCATAGGTGCGGCGGTCGATGATCGACAGGTGCTTGCCAGAGCGTGGATGGCGTTCCAACGCTTGCAGGCCGCAGGCCTGGACGTGCAGGTCGAGTTGGTCGATACCCGGATACTGTTTGGTCAAGGCAGCTTTCAATGTGTTGGAGAGTGACTGGCAAGCCTGGGTTTGCCCTCCAGGCACCCATTTGAGCAACACGCGGTCGTTGTTCTGTGCGTGCTCGATGATCAATTGCCACTGAAGGTCACCGCCAATGCTGCGGATGATGTCGCTGATTTCCTGCGAAAACAGTGAGAAAACGCCTACCCGCACTCGCTGGCTTTTCGCGCTGCGGCCCTGAAGCGCGAACTTGCGTCGCGGGGTGCCAACCGGCTCGCGCCAGCACGCTCGGTCGCCCACTGGATACCGCACGATGGGCATCAGGGTTCGGGTGAGGTTGGTCACCACCAGATTGCCGGGCCGATCGCACGCCTGGATGACCTCACCGCTCAGTTCATCGATGATCTCCACCCGTATCTGTTCGCCGAATACGCGGTGCTCGCCCAGGTTGCAGTCCGGTGCGCTGGCGCCCACCAGCCCGGCGTCGACGCTGGCATAGCCGATGGAGGCGAAGCGTGCCTGTGGGAAGGCGCGCTGCAACGCAGGCAACTGGCTGTCGAACAGATTTTCTCCGCCGAACAGCACGGTGGTGATGCCGGGCAGCGTTCGCCCCTGTTGATCCAAATGGTCGGCAAACGCCAGCAGGTGCGCAGGCACGCCGGCCAGCACATTGATGCGGTGGCCGGTCACCGCCTCGGTCAGCACGTCGAGATCCACCGCCCCGGTGAACGGGAATTCGGTGATGGCTACATCGACTTTGCCAAGGGCGCCATGAATGAACAGGAAACTGGCGTACAGGTCTCCGGAAAAGAACAGGTTGGCGATTCGATCACCAGCCCTCAGTTGTGCTGCCAGGCTCTGACCGAAGCATTCGAGCATCCGCTGCCATTCAGCGTGGGTGTACACAGACAGCTTTCCCTGACTGGTCGTGCCACCGGTTTTGTAGATCAGTGCGTCTTCGACTTTGCCGGTCAGTACGTCCCAATGGTCCAGGTCATGACTGCCGGCCCAATAGTCAGCGACGTCGACAATGGGGAAATCCTCCAGAGCGCAATTCTGCGCGGGTAAATGCCGTAAAGACTTGCGGTAGAACGTTGAATGCGTACGAATATGGGCGAGCCATTGTTCGAATGGTAAAGAGGTGCTCATCAGGGTTCTCTCGGACTCTAACGTCCGCTTATTCAATTACACGGGAAAACAATCAAGCGGTGATTCTGCGATCAATCACCAGCGGTACTTTGCCGCTGTGTTTGTTATGTTCGAAACTTGTCGCCGGACAGGATTGCACGTCCAGTACGAGCATTTCGGACTCCACCAGCGTGGACAGCAGTTCGAGGCCCATGACCTGGCTCCGGACCGTTTGTGCATCGCCATCGGCGCGAATCAACAGGCGTTCGCAGCCGCTGCTGTGGTAATCGAGTACGATCTGAATGGCCGTTTGTGCCTGCTCAGCCAGCTCGTGGGTATTGATCAGGTACGTCACGATGCGTATCAGGGCGCCGTGGCGCTGGCGCAACTCGAACCGGGGTGACTCCAGGCCACACGGGCAGGGAGCGGTGAGCCAGCGCCCGCAATCACCAACTTCGTAGCGGTGAAGGGGCTGCGCTTGGCGTCTGCGCGAAGTGAACAGCAGCCGTCCGGTTTCCCCCGACGCGACCGGAGCGTCCAGTTCCAGCTGGACGATCTCCAGGTGTTGAATGTCCTCCATGAGGTGGAATACACCCTCGCCGCTGGCAGTGCAGGCATGGCCAAGGGGACCCGCGTCGACGCTGCCATAGATGGCTGAGCGAATACTTGTCACACCGCAGTCCTCAAGCAACTGACGGCAGCCTGGCCCCAGGTGCTCGCCGCCCAGCATGACTTTGCGCACGCCGCCGTAGCCTTGAAGGGTTTCTCGCTGGCTGGAAAACAGGCGCTGCAAGGTACTTGGCATGCCAACCAGGGTATTGACCTTGTGAGCGACGATCATCCGTGCGATCTCTTCAAAGTCCGCATCTGACGTCGCACCCATGGGGTAATGCACGGCGTTCATGTGCTCCAGTATTTTCGAGAAGCTGAAGAAGCCACCGTAGAGGTTGCCGCCATAAAACAGATTCATCACCCGATCCTTCGCCGGATCCAGACCGGCCGCGCGCAGTCCATCGGCGGCGGCCCGCATGTGGCGATCAAAATCGCGGTAGCTGTAGGGCGACAGCACCGGTGCGCCGCTGCTACCACCTGAGCGGAAGAACAACTGGGCCTGGGGTGCGGCAGGCAGCGCCAGGAATGCCGCTTTGTCCATGATCGGCGTCGAGGGTGAAATGGGTGTCGTGGTCGGCGGGGCGTCCAGTGTCACACGATGACTGGCGACCTCTGGTTCAAGACCGACCGATACCCGACGACTCAATCGTTGCAGCGCGTAGACGCCGTCGTGAGGCTCGCCCTCGTAGCCTTGCTGGATGTCTGCGGTTGCCGAGATGCGGGTCACGCCGGCGGCCAAGACGCGACGTGCCAGTTCAGGCGCCCGTTGCGGTTCACAGATCAGCGCGCAGCTCTGCAACACGTTTCGCCAGGGCAGCAGGGTTTCGGTGATCAGCCCGTGGGGCACCGGTCGTAACAAAAGCGTGCGAAACAGTGGCGATGGCAACAGGTCGCGGTGATGCTCCCAAATAATGCGCCAGCCGTGGCCTTCCCAAATCTGGCCGGTTTGTCCTGCAAAGCTGTGGTCGAGTCGGGCAAGTGCCGTGCGGGTGGTGATCTCGCACGCTTCGGCTGCACTGGTTTCCAACGCTGGCCATTGTCCGGCGCGTCGTTCAAATGCGTCAGCCAGGGCGTCACCCAGTGCCAGCATCTGAGCCGGCTCGTCGCTGTCCACCAACAGCCACTGGGGACTGGAACAGGCTTGCTGATCGAGGCGGCAGACCTCATCCACCAGACTGTCCAGCGCCTGCTCGTTGACGGCTTGCGGCGTGACATAGGCGAAGCTGATGCGATGTCCCCAATCGATCCAGCGGCAGCCGCTTGGAAGCTGGTCACGCATGGCCTTGAGTGCTGTCTCGCCACCCCAGGCGCTGACGCCCTGGGCCAGCGCGAAGAGACGCCGGCACTCGTGGTAGGGCACTGGCAGCACCGCAACGTAATCGCGCAACTGGCCGCTTGGGTCGCAATCGAGGAACGTCGCCAGCACCCGCGCCGTCAGGTCTGCATCGCGCGTGCTGGGTCGCAGCCAGTTGACGTTGCCCGCCAGCAGGCTTTCCAGTGCCGCGAAGAACCCCAGCAGCGGAGCATTGCCGGGGGTGACATGCACCACCAGCCCCAGGGGTTGCCAGCTTTCGAAAGGGCCATCGCTATAGTCGATTCGGCGCAGCGAGCGCGCGTCCGCCCCCAGCTCCCGTTCGAGTTTGCGGCTCAAATGCTTGCGTTCGCAGAAGGCGATCAGTGCCTGGCGCTGGTCGTCGTCCAGGAACGGAGTTTGTTCTGGGGCCCGCAGCATCTGTGCGAACGCCTGCGCACAATCGAGCACGCTATCACTGGGGGGCGGTGCGTCCAGAAGAGCAGGCAGTTGCGTCTGCAGGCGTTCAAGGGCTGTATCGAGGGGCAGATCAGCGCGCAGTTGGCCATTGATGAGATACATATCAATTCTCCTTGATCAATTCGGAAGCGGCCATGGCGCAGCTTCGGCTGGCACTGGTGCCGGCCCGACCGTGCAGCTCGAACCATTGGGTGTTCAGGCCGCACTCACAATTGGCCGGATGCAGGGTCGCCAGATCGCTCATCACCACGGCATGGGCGGGACTGGAAGAGATGTAAGGCGAGACGAATGACAACAATCCCGCCTCGCCGAAGGGCTGGACACTGAAGTTCGAGGGGTGACGTATGAAAGCTTTCGAATAGACCGGCACATGAAACCTGTGATGCGCACATTCGATGTACGGCACGGCGTGCTCGACGGCACCGTAACCGTCGCGGCAGCGGTGCGCCTCAATGCCCAGTTGCCGGGTGATGTGTTCATAGACCTCGTGACGGGGGATCTCCTGGGCGGCCTGTTTTTTCCAGCCGCCTCCCAGAAATACCAGGGAGTCGGGGGCAAGTTTGAGGTTCGGCGTCGCGGTTTCACGCATGCGCTCAAGCGCATGACACAGCAGCGCCGGGAAGCCAAAGATCCGCACCGGCAGGCCCTCTTCGGCGAACTCCTGAAGGGTCCGGATCGCGCCAAAGACATCGAACTCATGACCTTTTCCGGTGCGCCGCAGCGCATGAAAAATCCGATTGGCCGGTGCGAAGCTGCGCAAGAACTGGTCCGTATGAGCGGTGCCGACGTGATTGACCTTCTCCGGTTCGTGACTGAACAACAGGTAGTTGCAGGGCGAATCCGGCGTGAACCAGCCGTAATGTTCAAAGATGCGCGCCACCATGCCCTGGGCCGCGGCCATGCTGCGCTCGTCGTAGCGCATGCGGCTTTTCTGGCCGCTGGTGCCGGAGGATGTCAGCTCTAGCGCGTTCTCGCCGGTGGGGCTGAGCAACAAGCGCTGTTTGAAGTAATTGGCGTAGATGGGCGGCAAGCGCGACCAGTCAGTCAAATGCTCCAGATCCTCTACCGCCAGGCCGTTGGCGTTGAGCCAGTGTTCGTAGCCGGGGGTGTGGTGGCAATGGAACAGGCTGATCTGGGCCATGGCCCGATCAAACAGACCAGCAGGTACCGAATCGGGATCGTAAGGCTGCGCCAATGCACACAGCGCATCGGCGTGGGGAAAATGAATCATGGGTAACGTTCCTCAGGGAGGGGATTTTCAGACGTGAGCGGCCGGTTGCGACAGGAACAGACGCAGCGCCACAAGGCAGCTGAGCCCGGCAATGCCGACCATCAAGGCAAAGGCGTTCAGGCTTGTTCCGGCGCCCAGCAGCGCGAGCAGTGAGCCGGCGGTGCTCATCACTGCGATGGAAATCATCCCGACCATGGCCGAGACCAGCCCTTTACTGTCGTCGCTGGCGAACAGCGCCAATCGATACAAGGCCGCGTTGCCCATGCCCAGCCCCAGGGCGTAGAGCGCCAGGCCGCTGACCAGCGCGGGTACGCCAAGGTTGAACGGGCTGGCGATCACCAGTGCGATGAGGCCGGTAGAAAAGGGCCACAGGCTGTAGCGCAATACCCCGCGCACGCCCACCCGCTCCACCAGGTGATTGAGCAGGAGATTGCCAAGGATCACGCCCGAGAACACCGGGATTTGCCACAGGCCATAGACCAGGGGCGACAGGCCCTGGTCCTGGATCAGCAGCAGGGGGGACAGACCGATCCAGGCAATCAGCGGCAGGCTCATCAACCCCAGCGCCACGCACGCGGCCATGAAGCCGGAGTGACCCAGCAGCGCGCCATAGCGCCTGATGAGTGTGCGCAGTTCGAACGGCTCCAGGGCCGGTTGCCGGGGGCAGGAGTGCGCCAGACCGGGGCTTCGGGGCATGAATGTCCATAAGGCCAGCCAGCTCACTGCCCCCAGGCCTGCCAGCAACATGAACAGCTCGCGCCAGGACAGCCATTGCAGCAGCAAGCCACCCAGCAGCGGCCCCAGCAAGGGCGAGAGGAGGGCGAGATTGCCCAGCAACGCCATGACCTTCACAGCGTCCGACTCGTTGAATACTTCCTGTATGGCCGGGTAGCTGACCGCGATCACGAAACCCAGCCCCATACCCTGGATCAAACGAAGCCCGTTGAATCCCTGCATGTGGGTGACCAGGGTGATCGCCGCGCAAGCCAGGACAAAACCGGCACAACCGACGAGCATGAATGCACGACGCCCATAGCGATCGGATAACGGACCGATCAGCCACGGTAGCAGAACACCGCCCAATAGATACAGATTGAAGGCGTAGGGGATTTGATCCGCGGGCGCATCCAGTTCCCGGGTCACCGCGAGCATGGCCGGCATGACCAGGTCGCTGGCCAGATAAGTCAATAGTTCGAAAAGAGCGATAGCCAGGCAAAAACCTGTCAATCGTATTGGCGAAAGAGTTGCCAGCAAGGTTTGCATGATTTCCAACGTCGATTTTCGGTAAGGAGGTAAGCGCCTCTTATTCGAGAATACGTTGGGGGAATTCAGGGCCGAAAGAAGTCTTCCCCTTTGTTTGTGGCAGAAATATGAGTTAATTCTGTAAGACAAAAGTCCGCCAGGGGCGGACTTCTGTGGTGATGCAGGTAATTAATCTGATGGGCTTCGGTTACGTGAGTACGCCCGTTCAGCTGTACCATGAGACCCCGTCTGCTGCCCGCTATTTCCAAAACACGGTATGGGGCTGGCAAGCACGGGGATACAGAGCGGATACATTCAGGAAATTGGCAATGACTCAATCGCAACGTTTGAAATACTCGATTCTGGTGGTCCTCGTGGTTCTGGCGATCATGCTGGGACTGACCTGGATGCAGAACAACGGCATGATCAGCGAGCAGCTGTTTCAATACATCGCGATTGCCGTCGCGGTCATCGTGGTCGTGATCAACGGCGTGATGCGACGCAAGGTCAAGCCCTGAGCGCAGGCGTCACTCCCCGCCCTGGAGCACGTGCATGGCCTTGCGGTGCAAACTGTAGGTCTTATCGGGGTTAAGGGTGACGACACCCTCGCTGCACAGGCGCTTCAACACCTCGCGCACGCTGAGGAAGGACAATGGAATGTCCAGCCCCAGCAGTTGACTGTGTACGCCCCGCACACCCAGGCTGCGGTTTTCATCGGCGGCCTTGAGCAATGCATCGATGACCTTGAGGCGAATCAGGCTGGTTCTGAGGCCGAAGCTCTTGAGCAAAAGCCTGATGTGTTCATTGCTACCTCGTTCTGCCGGCCTGTCGAACAGGTTGTGAGTGGCTGTCGCCGGAACGCCGGTCGACCTGGGCTTGCCCTCCATGGGCTGACGCGCGTCATGCATGCAAAAACTCCTTACCAGCCTGTTCAGAAAAGGTCACGGATACTCTCCTGTAATAGGACGAACGAACGCGGCCAATCATGAAGGCAAAAAGCTGAAAAATTTGTCTGGAGGCGATCAAACGCCCGTAGTCAGGCGGTGCCAGGCCATTAATTTTTTTTCATCCCATTCGTTTTCAAGGGAGGCACATTCCGGCCAGGCACGCGGTATGTGAACTCCCAGGCAGCCGTCCTGGTTTTAGAAAGTATTGGATCAGGAGTGAACGTGAGAATGTCCGGGCAGTTATCGAGGTTTGGTCTCGCAGGTGTGTTTTTCGCAGTGAGCCTGGGGTTCAGCTGCGTCGCCAGCGCTCAAAGTGATAAAGAACAGGCCAGTGCCGAGATCCGCCGCACCAGTTTTGGCGTGCCACATATCCGGGCTCAGGATGAGCGCGGGTTGGGCTACGGCATCGGGTATGCGTACGCTGAGGATAATTTATGCCTGCTGGCCAATGAGATCGTCACGGTCAATGGTCAACGCTCGCGCTACTTCGGCCCGGAGCAGGTCACGCTCGAACAGCGGGAGAACCGCGTCAGCGATGTATTTTTCAACTGGCTCAACACGCCGCAAGCCGTTTCCGGTTTCTGGCAAGCCCAGACGCCTCAAGTACAGCAACTGGTCGAAGGCTATGTGGCGGGTTTCAACCGCGCGCTGGCCGAACGCAAGGCCATCGGCCTGCCCGAGCAATGTGCCAGTGAGTGGGTGCGGCCGATCACCGCGCTGGACCTGGTCAAACTGACCCGGCGCCTGTTGGTGGAAGGTGGCGTCGGCCAGTTCGCCGAAGCCCTGGCGGGCGCTCAGCCGCCACAAGCGACGGCGGACGCTGGCGAGCCGAGGACAGGTTTCGCAGGCGCTGCGACCCGGCAGCAGCGTTTCGCCCTGGAGCGTGGTAGTAACGCGGTCGCCATCGGCAGTGAGCGCTCCTTCAACGGGCGTGGAATGTTGCTGGCGAACCCGCACTTCCCATGGCTGGGGGGCATGCGTTTTTACCAGATGCACCTGACCATTCCCGGCAAACTGGACGTCATGGGCGCGGCCCTGCCAGGCTTGCCCGTGATCAACATCGGTTTCAGCCAGCACCTGGCCTGGACCCACACCGTCGACACCTCCAAACATTTCACGCTGTACCGTCTGCAACTCGACCCGAAAGACCCGACCCGCTACCTGCTCGATGGTCAATCCGTACCGATGAGCCAACAGACGGTGACGGTGGACATCAAACAACCCGATGGCCAGGTGCAGAGCGTTTCGCGGGTGGTCTACGGCTCGCAGTTCGGTCCGATCGTGCAATGGCCCGGCCGGCTGGACTGGGATGACAAGTTCGCCTACAGCTTGCGCGATGCGAACCGGGAAAATGATCGGGTGCTCGCCCAGTGGTACGCCATGAACAAAGCCGTCACGCTCACGGACTTGCAGAGTGCGGTCCATGAGATCCACGGTATTCCATGGGTCAACACCCTGGCGGTGGACGATCAGGGGCAAAGTCTCTACATGAACGTGTCGGTGGTACCGAACGTCGATGCCGACAAGTTGGCCCGCTGCAGCGACCCGCGGGCAGGGCTGCAACTCATCGTACTGGACGGCTCACGCGGCGAATGCGCCTGGGATATCGATCCCGAGGCCGTGCAAAAAGGCATTTACGCCGCCGACAAGCTACCGCAGTTGTTGCGCCGCGATTATGTGCAAAATTCCAACGATTCGGCCTGGATGGTCAACCCTTCACAACCCTTGTCCGGTTATTCGCCCTTGATCAGCCAGCAAGACCAACCGCTGGGCCTGCGTGCGCGTTTTGCTCTGCAGCGGCTGGGTCAACTGGCCAAGGACGGGCCGGTGAAGGTCGATGACTTGCAGCGCATGGTCATGGACGACCAAGTCTACCTTGCTGATCAGGTGATGCCCGACCTGCTGGGCTTTTGTGCCGGTGACCTGGGGGCCGATGCCGTGACGTTGACCCAGGTGTGCAACGATCTCAGGGTCTGGGATCGAACCGCTGGCCTGGACAGCGGATTGGGCTTCATTCATTTCCAGCGCATCATGGCGCAGTTGCAGGGGGTGCCTGATTCATGGCGTGTCCCGTTCGATCCGCAAGACCCGCGACATACTCCAAACGGCCTGGCGATTGAGCGTGCCCCGGTGCACAAGGCTGTGCGTCAAGCCATGCTGGCCTCGCAGGCCTCTGTGAAGGCCGCCGGATTGCCGAAGGATAGCCGCTGGCAGGACATCCAGGTTGCCAGCAGTGGCAGCCGGCAGACGCCAATCCACGGCGGCCCCGGTGAGCTGGGGATCTATAACGCGATTCAGAGCGTGCCAGGGGCCAACGGCAAACGGGAAGTGGTCAGCGGCACCAGCTATCTGCAAGTGGTGAGTTTTGATGGCAAAGGACCTCGGGCTGAAGGTCTGTTGGCATTTTCCATTTCCAGCGACCCGGCATCGCCGTATTCGGCCGACCAGACCCAGGCATTCTCAAAGAAGCAATGGAGTGCGCTACCGTTCACCGAACAGCAGATCAAAGCCGATCCGCACTATCAGGCGGTGATCATCCGTGAGCGTGATGAGGCGGGCAGGGTGGCCGCGCACTGATCGCTGTTGTTTTACACAAAAGCCGCGACCTGATCAGGTCGCGGCTTTTTCAGTTGGACGGCCGTTGACCGATGGAGTTGAGGACTGGATTGCCGTCCTTGTTCTGCGTCAGGTAAACCGGCAGGACTTTGGGCAACGAAGGCACCAGGTTCTTCACTTCGTTGAGGTTGTAGATACCACCGATACGCAGGGCGCCCGTGCTGTTGTCGGCCAGCATGACGGGATGCTCGAGATAACGATTGATCAGCGGGAGCGCATCGCTGAGGGCAAGGTTGTCCAGCACCAGCTTGCCGTTGCGCCACGCCAGCGAGCTGTCGTTGGCATCGACTTCACGGATTTGCGGTTGGTAGTCGCCTGCTTTGTAGCTGGCCTGCATGCCCGGCGACAGCTGCGAGCCGTTACCGGCAAGTGCCTGGTTGCTGGTCACCCATACCGAGCCCTCCACCAGCGTCACCCGAACCTGATCCTGATACATCCATACATTGAAGCGAGTGCCGGTCACGCGCACCTGGCCCTGGCCGGCCCGTACAACGAACGGGTGTTGTGTGTCATGGCTGACGTCGAAAAACGCCTCGCCCTTTTTCAGCGTCACCCGACGCTCATTCTTGTAATTGGCAAATACCAGTTCACTGCCCAGGTTCAGTTCTACCTGGCTGCCGTCACCCAGGGTGATGTGACGCACGCTTGCATCCGCTTCGAATCGTTCGTAGGAGTTGGCAACCCAGCCCAGGTTCCAGCCCGTGTAGGCGGCCAGGGGCACGCCCAGCACAAGCACCGCGGCTGCGACAGCCATCCGACTCCAGCGGGACCGAGGTCGCGGTATTGGCGCGGGAGATGGTGCCGCTTCGACACGCGGAAGATGATCGGCCACGGCCCAGATCTCCAGCATGGCTTGGTATTCGAAAGCGTGCAGGGGATCGGCATCGTGCCATTGTTTGAATGCCTGCCGTTCGGCGTCGGTGCAGTCGACGGCGTGCAAACGCATGCACCAATGCGCGGCCGCATCGGTAATGGCGTCGTATTCGGCTTCCGAGAGTGTATGTTCGGTCATTGACTCTTCCTGGTTTGCCGCATTCTAACCTTCGGCATGACCTGTCGAGAACCGCCATCATGGCGTTTGCACATCAAAATGAGCCTGTTTTTTCCGGTCAAAGGCTCGAACACCGGTATGTCGTGGTTATAGCGTGGCATACATCTCGTGAAAAAAAGATCAAGACCCGTCCGCGCGCAGCGTTCGCAGAGGCCGTTTAAAACGTGGCAGCGGGACTCAAGGGTGGGGAGTCCAGCTGTCGACCCAGCTCACAGATGAGTAGCGTCATGGAGTCGGCGTTTCGCAAGATCACGTCGATGCGTGCTGTCGGTGAACCTGGATCCAGAAAGATACTGCGCGCCTCGCTCATGCTCCTGGCGCCGGTCATCTTCAGGATTTCCCGGGCCATATCCCGATGCTCGGGGAAAAGCTCCAGGCTCTTGAGCCCGCCGGCTGCACTGTCCCAGCCCATGAACAGTTTGGATCGTGGCGTGGTCAACGACAGCCCGTTGCGTTGCTGGTCCTTTTGATAATTGTATTTTGAATGTCCGAACTGAGTGGCATTGGAAATCAGGTCCAGAAACGGCAGTGCCGCGTCCAGATAGACAATATCGAGCGTGTCGAAAAGCTGATGAGAAACTTCGTGGATAAGCACCGCGGCCTGGGCGTGGGCATCGACATTGAAGGAATCCGGGACCGCGTCCTTGTACCAATCCAATCCGACCTCGAAGAAATACTGGGTCAGATAGATTCTTCCTGCCGTTTCCGGTTCGAGCACGAATGCAGTGGCTTTATCGTCCATGTATTTCAAACGGCCGATTACAAGGCGCTTGGCGTTGCGGGTTTCCCAGGACGGGTCGGCCAATGCTCGGCACAGCGGCGAGACGGCGGTGTGTATTTTCTTGATCAGGCTGGCGTCGACTGTCCTCACCCCAAAAAACGTCTTCAGGAAGGTATCCAGCCGAGAGCCCGGCGGGACCTGATGTTTGATCTGATCCAGATTATGCAGGGCGTTGAATGAGTAATACCTGGCCACCTCCAGGGCCTGCTCGATCATGTTTGCGTAAGCCGGGTATTTGCGGCGTATTTGCGCCATGCCCCGAGCCTCAATGTTGAGCGACGTTGAAGCCTTGTAGTCGCTGTAGGAATTGGCCAGCGTTGACATCACTTTGCCGTAGCGAATGGTCTGCCGTTGTGGGTCTACGGTCCATTGCTGGTTATCAGGCGACTGCCTCAGTATTGGGCCCTCTCCCTGTTCATGGACCACGCGCCAGACCTGATTGGCTTTGGCCACCTGAAAAACCATGCCGGCAACAGGTGCGTAAAGCTTGTCGGACCCTGGGGCCCTGTAGGTTCCGTCGATCCGGTTCTTCTGCAGGTTGTGCAGGCTCACCTCCGTGGCTTCGAAGGCCCGCAGGTTGGTGCGCGTCGGGGCGGTGGAGGCGATGTCTTTCCAGCGGGGCGGGGTCGCCATGGAGGCGTTCTGCGTGCCGGGACTTATCGGGTCGAGCAGGCCGAAGGTGTCGTCGCGATTCAGGAAGCCAAGTGAGACCATCTCTGCCGCGCCGGCGATGAAGTCGTGCAAGCCTGCTTTCCAGTCATGCTGCTGCAGGGATTCAGAAGAGGCCTTGAAGTCTTGGTAACTTTCCCAAAGCGTTTCGATAAACGTCAGTTTGCCTTGCAACTGCCGCCCCACCAGTTTGACGCCGGCGCTGAACAAATGCAGGGCCGTTTCCCAGTCAAACTGGCGGTTTTTTTCTGTTTGTGCGCTCAGCATGTCCGATAACAGGGTTGTATTGTCGTTGAACAATACATCGAACAGGTTGGTCTTGATCGGATTGGAAGCCAGGGTGATTTCCGATAGAGAACCGACCGTGGCGGCGAACAGGTTCTTGAACGTGGCTTGCTGGCTTTCGGGAAGTCGACGAATCAGCAGGTCCTGCAACGCGCCCGGCGTGTTGAAGGCTGCAATGAGGCTGGCCTGGTCCTTGAACTCGGTGAAGTTGTGGCCCGCATGGTAGGGGGAATACAGCACATGGGGGGCAGTATCATCGGTGCTTGATCCGATCAGGTAGAGCCCCAGTGCCTTGATCGCTGCAGCTCCCCGGGTTTTGATCAGCTCCAGTGGACGAATCAACGCGCTGGCGCCGTCCACTGCCTGGCGTGCGATGGCATCCGGCATGTCCAGTACCTGGCGAATCAAGTCAAACCCTGTGGGAGAAAGGTGCTGTTGTAGATGCAGTGCGTGGGCATGTTGCAACAGTTGCCAGGGCAACTGCCGGCGAAATCGCTGCTTTCTTTTCTGGCCATCGGTCGAGGTAGTGGAGAGTTCGTCCAGTACGATCTTTTTATAGGCAGAGGGTATGTCCAACGACAGCAGCATTTGTCTGACAGCCGTCTCGTTCAGGCTGTCGGGCAACGCGCGCCCGGAGGTCGAGGACACCCTGAAGCCTGTCTTTTGAGTGAAGTCGGCATGATTGAGGGCGAACTCGGTCAAGCTGCTGGCGGGCCCCGCCAACGCATGGTTCGGGGTGATCAACAGGGTGGCGGGATCCAGGTCTTTTACGGCGAAACGCGCATCCATGAGCGCTTTGAGCTTTTTGCTCACATAGGTATGCAGGGGCTCGATACCGTCCAGATAATCCTCGTCATCGTCGACACTGCTTCTGTATTGCTCAAGCAGGTCAATCTGTAGGCGCTGTTCTTCAAGTGGTGCGGCGCCAAGCCAGGCGGGGAGTTTCTGTTGCAAGCGGATCGCCTGGGCGATACGTGTGGCGTGTGTCAGATTGGTAGGCGCGGCCTTTTCAAGCAATGTGCCCAGGCTTTTTACCCGTTCAGGCCCTGTCAGTTGCCAGTCCCCGCTCTTTAGCGTGCTCAGATACCTGTATTGGGCCTCGAACAGTGCGTTGAACGACTTCATCCGATTGAGCAGCACGTTGTCTTCGATCAGCTCAAACACATCCAGTTGATAGCGTCCATGGGGCTTGCGTTGGGCGGGCCAGAGGTTGGCGAGCAGACCAGAGCGCTTTCGTGAGTCGAGCAGGTGGCGATTCAATTGCTGGGTGGCAAGTTCGACTGAGGCAAACACTTGTAAACCATCGGCCGGTGTCCAGAGAATTGCCAGGCCGGAATGAGGCGTATCCAGCCCGCCGCGTTCGGTCAGCAGGAAACAATTGGCCAGCGGCAAGGAGACGGTTTTGCCGTCCTCGGTACATGCCAGCCTCAGCGAATAGACATCGGGCCGGAAGCCCTTTACCCCGATGCGTTGAGTGCGGTCCGGATATTCGGCATCAAAGGCAAAGACCGCGGCGATAAGGTCGCGCGCGGCGGGAGACAGGGTTGCGTTGAGTTCTCTGAGTTCGGCTTCTGCACGTATTCCCAGGGAAAAGACGTTGGTCAGTTTAGGAAGAAGGCCTTTCAATGCGTGACGCAGCGAGGTGTCGCTGGAGAGTGGCAATCGGCTCAGTTCGGCATTCAAGGCCTCTTCGACACTGGCGTAGCTCTTGATCTTCCTCTCCAGTTGATCAGCCATGAAATTGGACGGGCGCAGGTCCCCGTAAAAAACCGGCTGCGTGCCCCAGTGTCCAGCGGTTTTTTGCGTCAGCAGGTTTTTGCCGATCAGGCTGCGTATGTCCAGGGCCTTGTCAACGAGCGCGTGGACGTCCACGTCCCCCTGGCGGGACATCTCCATTGCGAAATGAAGGTTTTTCGACTGTTTGCCGATGATCGCATCAGCCAGAGACTCGAATACCGGCCACGTCACCGCCTTACCTGACACCTGGGGATCGTCAAAGCGCAGGAAGCGGTTGCGCTCCTCCAGGCTGAGCAGACTGTAGAGTTCTTCCTTTCGCCCTGCGCCGGTGGGGGTATTGAGCAGCGCATCCTTGAAACCCAGGTAGTTGTCGACTTTCTCAAGGCCGTGACTGGGGGTATAGAGATAGTGTCCCTTGGCGCTGATCATCAAAGAACCCGCCAGCTCTACGTAGAGCGGCTCATATTCCCAAAGACGCAGGGTTTCGATAAACAGCAGCGGTTCGTCCGGGCGAGATGGCCTGTACAGCCGCAGCAGTTCCTGGGCGTGTGCCTCGGTGAGTTGTCTTTTCTCCCGCTTGATCAGAATCGTGGCTTGTAGCGCATCGCTGAGAACTTGGGAAAGAAAGCGCCGGCGCGAGGTATTGAACGGACCGGTGGCGTCCCAATAAGCGTCGATACAGTGGGCAAGGCTGGGGATCAGGTTGCTGGCGGTCACCTTCAACACGCTCTCCCATTGACGCTTGTTTTGCGGTGATACGGTGATGCCTGGATGAATGAAGTCAACGTCTTGCCCGGCGGGCCGACCCTGGCTGTGGAAGTAGGCCAGGACCGCCTCGCTGAGTGTCATGCTTCTGGTCAACTGGCTTGCCTTCTGACTCCCCACGCTACTCCACGTGCTCATGGTTACGCGGGTCTGTCGATGATCAAAGTTGGACAGCACCTCATTCAAGATCGCGTCAAGCATCGTACTGAGGGAGGGTAACTTGATCAGTTCATCCACCATTGTTCGGGCGTTGAGGCTTTGAGCGAACTCGATGGACTCGACCAGGGTGTTGAAGACGTCACCGTCGATACGTTGCCGGGTCGTTCTGATCGCGGAGGTGCTGTTGAGTTCGGCGCGCTGGGAAATCGATAACAGCCGAAAAAGATCGTCACGCTCGGCTGGACTGTCCAGCATTGCTTCCATCTTCTCTTCGAGAGCTTCGGGGCTGTCGAATTTTCTGATTCCGCCGTAGGGCGTGTAGAGGAACGCAGGCTGGGTCTGCGCTGCGTCTGCGTCTGTCAGCGCTTTGAGCACAAGGCAGCCGGCCAGCGGGATCGGCGCGTTTGCGTCGACCTGCAAGCGAATCGTTTCGGCAGACATGGGGGGCGTCTGTGCGGCGCGCAGCGTATGGCTGGACAGGGACACGTGGTGCAGCCAGTCGAGGTCGGCCTGGGTCAATCCGTGGGGGGCGTTCAAGTCCTCCAGGTTATTGGCGGCCAATACCTCGGGAAATAATAACGGCGTAGTTGCAGTGATCATCGTTGCTTCTCGCTCAAGGCGCCGCGAGGCGGCACGTTTGGTGGATGAGCGGCCAGACTAGGCAACGATCAATGAGCCAAGGTGGTACATAGTTACCGCACGCAAGCGCGGTGATCAGCGTAATCCGGCACGAGCAAGCTTTGCTCCGACAGTGAAGCGGTGTTTAATCAGCCGGCTGGTTCCCCTTACGCTGTTGCTACCTCCAACAATCACTCTGGAGCTTCAGATGTCTGCGCTATCCGATCATGCCGGTTCAAGCACCCTGTCTTTTTCCGCTTTGGTGAGCTTGCTGGAGAAAATATTCCTGCGACACGGCACGTCGGCCGAGGTCGCCCGGGCCCTGGCCGAAAACTGCGCCGGAGCCGAACGTGATGGCGCCCACAGTCATGGGGTGTTTCGCATTCCCGGTTATGTCTCGACGCTGAAAAGTGGTTGGGTCAATGGTCAGGCAGTACCCACGGTCGAAGATGTGGCATCAGGGTTTGTACGGGTGGACGCTGGTAACGGCTTCGCCCAGCCGGCCCTGGCCGCCGCACGTCCGTTGCTGGTGGCCAAGGCCCGCAGCGCCGGGATTGCAGTGTTGGCGATCCGCAACTCCCATCACTTCGCTGCCCTGTGGCCGGATGTCGAGCCGTTTGCCTATGAAGGTCTCGTGGCATTGAGCGTGGTCAACAGCATGACGTGCGTGGTGCCTCACGGTGCTGACCGTCCACTCTTTGGTACCAATCCCATTGCCTTCGCTGCGCCACGGGCCGATGGTGAGCCGATTGTCTTCGACCTGGCCACCAGCGCGATTGCCCACGGTGATGTGCAGATTGCTGCACGCAAGGGCGAATCGTTACCGCCAGGAATGGGGGTGGACAGCCTCGGTCAGCCGACCTGCGATCCGAAGGCGATTCTCGAAGGCGGGGCGCTCCTGCCTTTTGGCGGACACAAGGGCTCGGCGTTGTCGATGATGGTCGAGCTGCTGGCGGCCGCCCTGACCGGTGGCAACTTTTCCTTCGAGTTCGATTGGCACAACCATCCTGGGGCCAAGACACCCTGGACCGGTCAGTTGTTGATCGTGATCGACCCGAGCAAGGCCGCCGGGCAGAACTTCGCCGAGCGCAGCCAGGAGCTGGTCAGGCAGATGCATGGTGTCGGGTTGCGACGGCTGCCGGGTGATCGTCGACACAACGAGCGCAGCAAATCCAATGAGCGGGGGATCGCACTGGACGGGCAGACATTGGCGCAGTTGCGGGAGTTGGCGGGTTTGTAAAGCCGGCTTCGGATGAGGCTCTGGCGGTTCACGCATCTGTGGCGAGGAAATAAATCTCCTCGCCACACTATCAGTGATCATTCAAACAGGTTTTTGCCAAGGGCTTAACGGCGTCCGAGCAACAACCCCACCACCAGGCCGAAGCCTGCGGAAATGGCCACGGTCTGCCATGGATGTCCGCCGATATAGACTTCGGTGGCATCGACCATCGGCCGGGTCCGCTCCCGTGCGCTGGCAACCGAATCCAGGGCTTGTTGCAGCTTCTGCGAGATCTGGTCGCGCAGGTTTTCAGCGTCTTCGCCGACCAGTGAGGCGCTGCTTTTGAGCAGCTTTTCCGATTCCTCAATCAAAGCCTTCAGTTCACTGAAGGCTTGATCCTTGATTTGCTCTCCATTCCCTTGCAGCGTGCTTTTGCGAGCCATTGAGGTACTCCTTGCTGATGATGGCAGTGAACAATGGAGTGCTGCCCTTGAGCAAAAGTTGCAGCGTCTGGCAGCGGCAGCACTGTGGATCATAAAACGTGGTTAAGACGCGCCTCTTCAAGGTGTAAGATGGCGCATATTTACGCAACAGGTAATTCCCATGAGTTTCAATCTGGCTGACAAGCCCCTGGCCGAGCGCGCGGCACTGGAAGACGAAAAGTCCCGACTTTTTGAACTGTGGCAAAACAATCTGGGCAAGGCCAAGGGTGACGCGGCCCGGTTGTTCGGCGAGCGTTCCAAGCGCAAGGGCAAGTGGTCCGAATGGGTACGTGCCGAACTGGACGGCATGTCGCCGCCTGAGTACGCCAACATGGTGCGCAGTGAAGTCAATCGTCTGATGGCAGCCAACAAATAAACCTCAGGCAAAGGTCGCGATGATAGCCTCACGCACCTTGACCACGGCCGGGTCCATCTGCGTATGGGTTCGCCAGCCCAGTTCGATCGGGTAGCGGGGCAGGTCCAGCGGGCAGGGCAGCAACGCCAGGCCACTGAGGGAGGCGATCGCCGCGGCGGCATGCAGCGGAATGGTCGCCACGGCCTGGCTGCCCTTGAGCAGGAACGGCAGGGCGGCAAAGTGGGTGGTCGAGGCACACACCCGCCGGCTCAGGCCAAGGCCGGCCAACCCTTCGTCGGTGATGCCGATGAACCCACCGGAAGACACGAGCAGATGCTCACGGGCCACGAACGCCTCCAGGGTCAGCGTCTGCTGGTCCTGCGTCAGGCTGGCCGGGTCGACGAGACAGGCGTAGTCGCCTTCGCCCAGTACCTGACGGCTGAGCAAGCGTTCGGTAAACCCTCCCGCCGTGATCGCCAGATCGAAACTGCGCTCCATCAGCGCCCGGCCGACGATCTGGCTATGGGTCTGGCGAAAAATCAATCGCAGCCCCGGCGCCCGTCGTGCCACGTCCTCGATCAAGCGCCGGCCATGGGCAATTTCGAAATCATCGGACAACCCGACGATGACCGAGCGACCTTCGTAATGACTGGCATCGGGGTCAACCATCGCCAGGCTCTGGCGACATTTATTCAGTGCGTCGCTGATCACCGGTTTGAGCTGATTGGCCCGTAAGGTCGGCGCCAGGCCGCGGCCAGTGCGCACAAACAATTGATCGTCATACAGGTTTCGAAGCCTGCGCAGCGCCGCGCTGATGGCCGACTGGGTCACGCCCAGGCGTAGCGCGGCGCGGCTGGCGCTGGATTCATCGTGCAGGGCTTCGAAGGTCTTGAGCAGATTAAGGTCGACATCCGCGATATTCATAACACTCATATCATTTAGCAGCGTATGGGGCTTTATTCATGATCGTCTGGCACCTGAAAATCAGCAACCCCAGATGATCGAGGAGTTGAAAACCATGCCCAAATCCATTGTGGCTGCCCTGCAGATCGGCTCGTTGCCCGGAGGCAAAGCTGACACCCTGGCGCAGATCCTTACCTATGAAGATGCCGTACGCCAGGCCGGAGCACGCTTGGTGGTGATGCCCGAAGCGCTGCTGGGTGGGTATCCGAAGGGAGAAAGCTTCGGTACACAGTTGGGGTACCGGTTGCCCGAAGGACGCGAGGCCTTTGCTCGTTATTTTGCCAACGCCATCGACGTGCCGGGCAGTGAAACCGAGGCCTTGGCCGGGTTTTCGGCGCGCACGGGGGCAAGTCTGGTAGTGGGTGTCATTGAGCGTGACGGCAGTACCTTGTACTGCACCGCCCTGTATTTCGAGCCCGATGCCGGCCTGGTGGCCAAGCATCGCAAGCTGATGCCCACTGGCACTGAGCGTCTGATTTGGGGTAAGGGCGACGGCTCGACTTTACCGGTGATCGACAGCCAGGTCGGTCGTGTAGGCGCTGCGGTGTGTTGGGAGAACATGATGCCGCTGTTGCGCACCGCGATGTACGCCAAAGGGGTGCAGGTCTGGTGTGCGCCGACGGTGGATGAGCGGGAGATGTGGCAGGTGACCATGCGTCATATCGCCCACGAAGGTCGTTGCTTCGTGGTCAGCGCCTGTCAGGTTCAGGCCTCGCCTCAGGCGCTGGGCATTGAAGTGGCGAACTGGCCTGCCGAGCGTCCCCTGATTGCCGGCGGCAGTGTGATTGTCGGCCCCATGGGGGACGTCCTGGCCGGTCCGCTTAAAGGCACAAGCGGGTTGTTGACCGCCGAAATCGATACCGATGAACTGGTACCGGCGCGCTACGACTATGACGTGGTCGGCCATTACGCCAGGCCCGATGTGTTCGAACTGGTGGTGGACGAGCGGGCCAAACCCGGCGTGCGTTTTACTCGCTGATTTACCAAGTGGCCGCGGTACCCGGCAAGTCCAGGGTGCCGCGGTCCACGAAGCGCAGGGTGCCGAACAGTCCACCGGCCAGTTTGCCTTTGAGTACGTAAGGCAGGTTGTCCAGGCTTTGGGTCTGGCTCAGGCCCAGCGTCTGGCGCAGCACGGAGAAAGCCGAGATGCTCACTGGCACGCTCAGTACCGCCTCGGAGAACCGTGGGATGGATCCGGTCTGATCGCAGACCCCCGATGCCAGTGTCCGGCCATTAACCTCGAGGTCGAGCGCGACACCGTTGTAATCGATGGCGGTTTCGTTAGGGTTCTGCAATCGCAGTTTCACGGCAAAGCGCATCTCCAGCTCCTGGCTGGGCAACGGTTCGATGCCCACCACGGTGATGTTCAGCGGATCGCGGTGCGGGAAGAGGGCGCAGGCGCTCAGGCTGAGCAACATCAGGAAAAGGGACACACCGAGGGCTCTGCGCATGGATAAACTCTCACGATAATAGGTAGGGCAAACGGGCGAGCTGTTGAGCACGATAACCCACATTTCTCTCAAACCACCGCACATCACGCGGTTTCCCGTCCAGTTCAATCCAGACAGGGCTCATGGCTCCTGACAGTTTCTGACAGCAGGCTCTGCTAATCTGCGTCAATCTTTTTTCCGGATCGCCCATCGTGTCGCGTACCACTCGACTGCTCACATTATTGCAAGTCTTGCGAGGCAAGCGCTGCCCGGTTACCGCTGCGACATTGGCGGCCGAGTTGAAAGTGTCCGAGCGCACGCTCTACCGCGATATCGCCGAACTCTCGGCCCTGGGGGCGCCGATCCAGGGCGAGGCGGGCATTGGCTATGTGTTGCGCAGCGGCCTGTTCCTGCCGCCATTGATGTTCACGGCTGATGAAATCGAAGCCATTGTGCTGGGGCTGCGCTACGTTGATCAGCGTGGCGACGAGGTGCTGGGCAAGGCTGCTGCCGACGCTTTGGCCAAGGTGGCCGCAGTGCTGGCGCCTGACGTCCGGGATGCCCTGCGCAACCCCACGGTATTGCCCGGGCCTCCTGGCTATGGCTATCCACAGAATACGGTGGAGCTGAATGTGTACCGCCAGGCCATTCGCGCCCAAGCCAAGCTGCATATCGATTACGCCGACGTGAACAAAACCCCCAGCCAGCGCCTGATCTGGCCGTTGGCCCTGGGTTTTTTCAATGAGGCGCGGGTAGTGGTTGCCTGGTGTGAACTACGCGGCGCCTATCGGACCTTTCGCACTGACCGGATTGCTTCTGCCACCGAGCAGGGCGAGCGCTATCCTGGCCGGCGCAGCGACTTGTTGCGCGCCTGGTTCAAGCTGATGGAACTGGACGAAATGGGGCGTTTCACTCCTGACAAAAACTGACACAAGGCTGTTCTAGCATGGTGTCAGATCGATAAAACAAGGAGCCCTACCATGTCCAATCCCGTCTCTTCCCTGGCCCCGGCCATTGCCGGCTACATTGCAGCCGCCAATGCCCGTGACAGTTCGGCGGTGACGCGTTTTTTCGCCGAGGATGCCAACGTGTTCGATGAAGGCCAGCACCGCGCCGGCACCCAGGCCATCGCTCAATGGATGGAAGACACCGCCCGGCGTTTACAGCCTCGGGTCGAGGTGCTCAATGTGCAGCAACGCACCGGCAAGGTGCTGGTGCATAACCTGATCTCCGGAACTTTCCCCGGCAGCCCGCTGGAGTTGCGCTACACCTTCCGGCTCGACGAGCAGGGGAAGATCAGTCGGCTGGATATCTCGATCTAGATGTTTGCACGTTGGATCGTCAACACCTGTGGGGAGGGGACAAATCGCCCTCGCCACAGGGTTTTGCTTGGATTCACAGGCAGGTGAGATCACTCACTCAAAGCCGCCGACATGGCATACTCCCCGACCTCGTTTTCCGGATCCGGGCCGTATGACTTTCGACTCCCCCTTGAGCGCCTGGCAGCATGCCATCGAACACCATGGCTTTGTCCAGGATGAAGCCCAGGAACTGGCCATCATGGCTCTGCAAGAGTGCCACCAGGCACTGCACGAGGGGCGCAAGTCGATCCAGGGCGTTTATCTCTGGGGCCCGGTCGGCCGCGGCAAGACCTGGTTGATGGACCGTTTCTACGAAAGCCTGAGGGTGCCGGCCCGTCGTCAGCATTTCCATCATTTCATGGCCTGGGTGCATCAGCGCTCGTTCCAGCTTACGGGCACGCCGGACCCTTTGCAGGCATTGGCTGCAGAACTGAGCCAAGAGGTCAGGGTGTTGTGTTTCGACGAGTTGTTCGTCACCGACATTGGCGATGCCATTATTCTGGGTCGTCTGTTTCAGGTCATGTTCGAGCGGGGCATGGTGGTGGTCAGCACCTCCAACCTGCCGCCCGAGGAGCTTTATGCCAACGGCCACAACCGCGAGCGATTCCTGCCCACCATCACGGCGATCAAGCAGCACATGCGGGTCGTGCCGGTGAACGGATGGCAAGATCATCGCCAGCATCCGGGAGCATTGCAGCAGCGCTACTGGCTACGCGACGGCGGGCAACCCGATCCGTTGGAGGCAGTTTTTGCCCAGTTGACCGCAGGACAGGCGCCCAACAGTTTGCCGATTGAAGTCGGTCATCGTCTGCTTCAGCCCGTGCGGGCCAGCGATACGGTGCTTTGGAGTCGTTACGCGGATATGTGTGAGCAGCCGTTCTCAGCCATGGATTTCATGGCGCTGTGCGACCGTTTCAAGGCCATCCTGATCAGCGACGTACCGAGTCTGAGCGCCGAGCAGCGCGAGGGACGCATTGCCCGTGGAACCGAAGACGGGGTTGAAAGGGTAGAGGCTGGTGATCGTGAGTTGCCGCAGTTGTCCATCCATGATGACGGTGTGCGGCGTTTCATCGCCCTGGTCGATGAATGCTACGACCGCAAGGTGCCGTTGTACCTTTCGGCACAGGTGCCGATGGACCGGTTGTACACCGAGGGCTATCTGCAATTCCCGTTTCGTCGTACGCTCAGTCGCCTGCAGGAAATGCAAATGCAGCGTTTTGGTCAGTCCGCCTGACCGTATCCCGCCGACGGCACCGGAGCCGCCGGTACTACCGAAGTGAGATGGAACGCCGTGGAAGAAACCAGGGACATTCTTGTATTGCAAGCCAGCTACACCAATGCAGTCCACGCCGAAGCAATCTGTTATGTGCTGAACGGCTATGCCGAAGATCCAATGGGCGGTGGTCAGTCGCTGCCGCCGGAAGTGCTGCTGCATCTACCCGAGGAACTGGCCAAGCGCCCGCATGCCTTCAGCGTACTGGCTTTCGTCAACGGCGAACCAGCGGGCCTGGTCAATTGCTTCGAAGGTTTTTCGACATTCGCCTGCAGACCGCTGGTCAATGTCCACGATGTTGTGGTGATGAAGCCGTTCCGCGGGTTGGGGTTGAGCCAGAAGATGCTGCAGAAGGTCGAGGATATCGCCCGCCAGCGGGGTTGCTGCAAAATCACCCTGGAAGTGCTTGAAGGCAATGCCATCGCCCAGGCCAGCTATACCAGGTTTGGCTTTGCCCCTGGCATGTTCGACCCGGCCCATGGCCGTATGCTGTTCTGGACAAAGCCCCTGTAGAGGCCGCCCCTGTGGTAGCGGGCGAGGGCGGTGCGGTTATTTTTGCACGACCCGCACCGCAGGCGCCTTGGGCTGCATCAGGCTGAAGTCGATCAAGGCTTTGCGCTGGTGTTCATAAGGGTTGCCGATCAACAGCGGGCGGGCCTTGAAGTCATCGCTCACCAGGCTTTTACTGCGGTCCAGTTCATCAAAACTCAAACCGGCCAGGTCTGCCCAGGTGTGGATCAAGTGAGCGCTGCTGTAGGGGCGTGACAGGTCAGCGCTGAAGTTCCAGTCATGAGTTTCACGCCACTTGGGCGAGGCCCAGGCGATGAACGGAACGGTGTACATCGGCGCGGTCGGCTTGCCTTCGTTGCGGCCAAGCGTGCTGTGGCCCGGCGAATCGAACACGTCTTCGCCATGGTCCGACAGGTACAGCAAAAAGCCGTTGGGGTCGGTTTTGGCGTAGTCCTTGATCAGGCTGGACACTACGAAGTCGTTGTACAGCACCGCGTTGTCGTAACTGTTGTAGGTCGGGACCTGGTCGTCACGTACCCCCGCCGGTACGCCCTGGCGGTCGGTGAACGTCTTGAAGCTGGGCGGATACCGGTATTGATAGCTCATGTGGGTGCCGAGCAGGTGCACCACGATCAGTTTGCGCGCAGCGCTGTCTGCCAGGGCCTGGTTGAACGGGGCGATCACATCGCCGTCGTATTGCGCCGCGTTCTGGTTGCGGTTGTTGTTCAGGTATACCTGCGCATCGGCTTGTTGAGAGAAGGTCGTGAGCATGGTGTTGCGCTTGGTCATGGTCTGCTGGTTAGTGATCCAGAAGGTCTTGTAACCGGCCTGCTTCATCATGCTCACCAGGGACGGTGTGCTCAGGTAAAGGTCTGGGTTCTGTTCATCGGCGAACGTCAGCACCTGCTGCAGCGCTTCGATGGTGTAGGGGCGCGGGGTGATGACATTGTCGAAAACCGAGAGCTGGTCCTTGAGCTTGTCCAGTTCCGGCGTGGTTTTCCTTGGGTAACCGTACAGGCTCATGCGCTGGCGGTTGGTGGACTCGCCGATGACCAGCACCAGAGTGGCGGGCTGGTCGGCCATGGCGTCCTTCAGGTGGCCCAGGGGGGCGATCTTGCTGGCGCTGTGAAGCATGCCCTGCATGTTTTCCAGTTGTTCGCCATAGCGCCGGTAAGCAACCAGCATCTGCCACGGCACGGCCGGCTCGATGCGACTTTCGAATTTCTCCAGGCCACCGGCAAATGTACCTGCACGCAGGGTGTGCTTGACCAGCGGATAGCCGGCAACTGCCACCACAATCGCAGTCGCCGCGACCATGGCTTGGCCGCGGGGCAGGTACACCGGGCGCAGACGTGTCCAGAGCCAATATCCGACGGCGGTATGGGCCAGGAAGGCCGCCACCATCCACCAGGCAAAATACTGCGTCATGTACTCGCCGGCTTCGGACACGTTCGATTCGAACATGATGAAGATGACGCTCTGGGAAAACTCCTGCTGATAGATGAAGAAGTAGCCCAGGCTGGCCATGGAGCAAGCCCACAGGACCACGCCGATCAGCGCAGCAAGTAAACGGGTCCGGGCAGGAAAGAGCAGCATGGGCGCAAGCCACAGCGCGCTCATCACGAATGCCTGGCGAAACCCGGTGAACCCAGAGGTGTCGGTCACCAGTATGAGCAGTTGGGTAATGCCCGAGAAATACCAGAAAAACAGAAATAACCAGCCAAACCCGGCCCAGTCAAAACTTTTCGCAGTCGTTGTGCTGCGTTTGAACAAACTCATCAAGCGCTCCAGCCTTCCTGTCGACAAAGCCGCTGGCACCCAATGGATGCCCACAGACATGCGCCGAACTACCTAAAAGGCCGGGAGTATCGCGATGGGGGTGTGAAAAGTTTGTTAGATATTTGGTTACAAAACGAATGTCGGGGGGCTGTGGCGAAGGCGTTTTTTGTGGCGAGGAGGTTTATTTCCGGTGTTCGCGTTGCAACCTCACGCACTGAAACCGCGCACTCAGGGGCTGGCCGCTACGTGTTGCGGCAAGAACACATGCCCTTGGCACGAATGGGTACACATGGAAATGACACCGGTTTATCCAGTGCCACTTCCGGCGCCGCGCCTCTGCTCGGGGGTTACCGAGCCAGGGCCTGGCTCTGATGGGACAGCTGGGAGTGTTGCAACTGCATGCGCAATTGCGTCACCTCATCAAGCAGCAGATCACGCTCTTCTTTGAGCAGGCGTAATTCGTCGCGACGAATGGTCACGTAAAGGGTTTGGGGAGGACGTGCGGTAACTACGGAGTCCATTGCTCACCTCGCAAATGGCGTACATCAACTATAGAGATGTCGCCAGTATTTGGTCGACACCTCTACTATCGGCGCCGATTCTGATTTCTTTTGCTTGTGATTGGAACTTTTTTATTTTTCATGGTCGCTGTGTCTTTGGCCGGATCTGGAGCGTTATCCCTTGTGATCGCTCGAATTACCCGGAAACTATGCAGCAATGCTCTGGACTAACCTCCACTCGTCGATTGAGCTAAACCTTTGACACACCTTTATTTGTAGTAGGGAGCATCAGCACATGCAACTCGGGATCATTGGACTGGGCCGCATGGGCGGCAATATTGCGCGGCGCCTGATGCTCAATGGGCATACCACCGTCGTCTACGATCGCAATGCCGCCTTTGTCGAAAACCTGAGCCAGGAGGGCGCAACGGGCGTCGCGGATCTGCCGCAACTGGTGGCCGGTCTGGAAAAACCACGGGCTGTCTGGGTCATGTTGCCTGCCGGCGCACCCACCGAAGACACGATTAACGTTCTCAGCGAGTTGCTGGAGCCGGGCGACGTCATCATTGATGGCGGTAACACGTACTACAAGGATGACATCCGTCGCGCGCAGGCGTTGTCGGTCAAGGGCCTGAATTATATCGACGTCGGCACTTCCGGCGGCGTCTGGGGCCTGGAACGCGGTTATTGCATGATGATTGGGGGTGACGCCGAAGTGGTGAAGCGCCTGGACCCCTTGTTTGACAGCCTGGCGCCAGGGATGGGCGATATCCCGCGCACCCGCGACCGCAAGTCCGACGATGATCGCGCTGAACGCGGCTACATCCACGCGGGCCCAGCCGGTTCGGGGCATTTCGTGAAGATGATCCACAACGGCATTGAATACGGAATGATGCAGGCCTTCGCCGAGGGCTTTGACATCCTCAAGACCAAATCCAGCGAAAGCCTGCCACCTGAGCAGCGATTTGACTTGAACGTGGCCGATATCGCCGAAGTCTGGCGTCGCGGCAGTGTGGTGTCGTCCTGGCTGCTGGATTTGACCGCCGACGCCTTGGCCAGCGATCCGAAGCTGGACGGCTTCTCTGGTGAGGTTGCCGACAGTGGTGAAGGGCGCTGGACCATCGAAGCGGCCATTGAGCAAGCGGTGCCGGTGCCGGTGCTCTCCAGTTCATTGTTCGCCCGTTTCCGCTCGCGCCAGCAGAGCACCTACGGTGACAAGATGCTCTCGGCCATGCGCTTTGGCTTCGGTGGTCACGTGGAGACGCCGAAAAAATGACCTCGATCGGCAGGAAATCCAAGGCAGAACCCGCGCCGCCGACCACGCTGTTTCTGTTCGGCGCCCATGGTGATCTGGTCAAGCGTCTGCTGATGCCGGCGCTGTACCACCTCAGTCGCGACGGGCTGCTGGGGGATGGCCTGCAGATCATTGGCGTCGACCATAATGCTATCAGTGATGTGGACTTCGCCAGGAAACTCGAGGATTTCATCCGTCACCAGGCGGCGAGCAAGGGCGGCGATGCCGACCGGGCGCTCGACCCGGTGCTGTGGGCCAGCCTGGCTCGGGGCATCAGTTATGTTCAGGGTGACTTCCTCGACGACAGCACCTACCAAGCACTGGCGGCGAAAATCGCCGCCAGTGGCACCGGCAACGCGGTTTTCTATCTGGCGACCGCGCCGCGCTTTTTCAGTGAAGTGGTCCGCCGCCTTGGCGCGGCTGGGCTGCTTCAGGAACAGGATGATGCCTTCCGGCGTGTGGTGATCGAGAAACCGTTCGGTTCCGACCTGCAAACCGCCGAAGCGCTCAATGCCTGCCTGCTCAAAGTCATGAGCGAAAAACAGATCTACCGGATCGACCATTACCTAGGCAAGGAAACGGTGCAGAACATTCTGGTCAGCCGTTTTTCCAACAGCCTGTTCGAGGCCTTCTGGAACAATCACTACATCGACCACGTACAAATCACCGCCGCAGAAACCGTTGGCGTGGAAACCCGTGGCAGTTTCTATGAACACACCGGCGCCCTGCGGGACATGGTGCCCAACCACTTGTTCCAGTTGCTGGCGATGGTGGCCATGGAACCGCCGGCCGCCTTTGGCGCCGATGCGGTGCGTGGTGAGAAGGCCAAGGTGGTCGGGGCCATTCGCCCCTGGTCGGTGGAGCAGGCCCGCGCCAACTCGGTGCGTGGCCAGTACACCGCAGGCCACGTCGGCGACAGACCGGTCAATGGTTACCGCGAGGAAGCGAATGTCGCACCCGACAGCAATACCGAAACCTACGTCGCCCTCAAGGTGATGATCGATAACTGGCGTTGGGTCGGGGTGCCGTTTTACCTGCGCACAGGCAAACGCATGAGTGTGCGGGACACGGAAATTGTCATCTGCTTCAAACCGGCGCCTTACGCGCAGTTTCGCGATACTGAAGTCGATGAACTGCAACCTACGTACTTGAGAATCCAGATCCAGCCCAATGAAGGCATGTGGTTCGACCTGCTGGCCAAGCGGCCGGGGCCAACCCTCGACATGGCGAATATTGAGCTGGGATTTGCCTACAAGGACTTCTTCGAAATGCAACCGTCCACGGGCTACGAAACCTTGATCTACGACTGCCTGACCGGCGATCAGACCTTGTTCCAGCGTGCCGACAACATTGAAAACGGCTGGCGTGTGGTCCAGCCGTTCCTCGATGCCTGGCAACAGGACGCGACGGTCCAGTTCTACAAGGCCGGTGAAGATGGTCCGTCGGCCGCAGATGACCTGCTGACACGCGATGGCCGCGTTTGGCATGCGCTCGATGAGTGATCAGGTGAAACACCCCATCCGGTTTACTCAGTGACATGGACGGCACGCTGTTGCTGCCCGACCACAGTCTCAACCAGCGCACTATCGAGGCCGTTCGCTCGCTGCGCGAGGCGGGCGTGATGTTCAGCCTCGCCACCGGGCGGCCGCCCCGGGCGATGTTGCAGCAGATCGAAGCCTTGGGCGTGGACCTGCCTACCGCCGCGTTCAATGGCGGTACGCTGGTCCACCCGGACGGCAGTTTCCTCGCCGTGCACTACCTGCCACCTGAGGCGGCTTTGGCGACGCTGGCCTTGTACGCCGACCAGCCTGATATCGAGGTCTGGGTGTTTGCCGACGGTGACTGGCTGGTGCGCGACGCCAACGGTCCGATGGTGCCGGTGGAGACACGTGGGCTTGGCTATCCGCCGGTGCAAGTCGAGAGTTTCGAGCCTTACCTGGAACGTATCGACAAGATCGTCGCCACCAGCGCCAATACGCAGCTACTGGTTGATCTGGAGGCGCGCTTGCATCCGCTGCTCAAGGGCCAGGCTCAGGTCTCGCGTTCGCAACCGATCTATCTGGATGTGACGGCGATGCGGGCAAACAAGGGTGAAGCGCTGGCGACCCTGGCAGCGTTCCTGGGGGTGCCGTTGGAACAGACCGCCGCCATGGGCGACGGTGGCAACGATCCGGCGATGTTTCACCGTGCGGGGTTGTCGATTGCCATGGGGCAGGCGGAGGAGGCGATTCAGCGTCAGGCCGATGTCATCACCGCAGCCAACACCGAAGACGGCGCGGCGCTGGCAATCGAGCGATTCATTCTGGCTCGATGAACCAAGCAAATCCTCAGGGCCGGTACCGCACCACCACTGCTCGATACTTGCCATGCAGAGAATAGCCGCCCACCAGGATCTTCCCGTCTGCCTGCAGAGCCAGGGATGTGGCGGTGTCGAGGCTGTAGCCCAGCCGAGTGCGGACCCAACCTCTGCCCTCACCGAAATCCGGATCGAGGCTGGCGTCCGGCAAGTGCCGGGCCAGAACGAAGTCAGTTTCGATACCGCCGATGGTGGCCCCAGCGGTCACCAGCTTTGCGTCTGCTTGAAGCTGGGCCGCCGTCCACTGACTGGCGCTGTTGCCAAATTTCAGGAACTGACACTGTCCTTGATTGCAGCGAGGGTCCGGTTTGCCGTCCCTGCCCACTCTTAGCGACAGGCAATGCATCGGGTCGCGGCTGCTGCCCAGTGCTTGCAGATCACCGTCTGGAAGTTGGACGATCTGGCTGACCATCACGCTGTGCTGCTGGGTCGTGATGGACAGGAAACCGTCCTCGCCAAAGCTGTCATCAAGTGTGCCGCTGGGATCATAGCGGGCCATCAAACCTTGTTGGGGCAAGTCAATCACTCCGCCGACCACGATGCTGCCGTCGGCCTGAAGCGCCACACAACCCAGCCAAGTGTTTTTCAACAGATGCCGGACCATCACAAAGCCGCGGTTGTTGAACGAAGTGTCCAATGCGCCGTCGGGCAGGAGCCGGATCAGGATGCCGACATGGTCAGATAATTGGTAATGATGATTGGCGAGGATGAGGATCCGGCCATCGGCCTGCACCCGCATGTCGCAGGCTTCAAGACCCGGTACGCCGGGTGGGAGCCAGGTGTCGCGCAGACCTTGGGAAAGATTGCCGCACAGCCGTATGACCTGCCGCCCGGCGCTGCCGAAGCTTTGAACGGCGCGGCCCTGCTGATCGAACAGCGCGATGGCGGGCAGGGTGCGGTCGGTGTTTTCGTAGTGCAGACCGGACAGCAGGATACGGCCGTCGGGTAATTCCATCACCTTGCCTGCGGTGGCTTCGAAGCCGCGCTCAAAAGAGCCGATCACATAGCCATGGTGTCCGAAGCTCGCGTCAGCCGAACCGTCGTGGTTGAGCCGTGCAAGCCCGAACCGGCTGCCTTCGGTCGTTTCGATCCGGGCTGCCACCAGGATCCTTCCGGCATGATCGACCGTCAGGCCCGTGGTCCGGCTCCCGAAGCTACCGGTAAAATGCACCCAGGCTTTACCGTTATCGGCAAAGCCTGGGTCGAGTTGGCCGGCACAGGCTGCGGCCGTCGGCATTGCAAACGCGGTTTGATCGAGCATGCATGCCTCTCCTTGCGTGTCGATAAGCCCGGAGGGGCGACGACTGCATGAGGGCAACATTCAATCCCTGAATGTGACAATGCACAACTATCAGACTCTGCAGAAACAGCAGCGAATCGTGCCAGAACACTGGCTTTTCGATCCAGTGCAAAGCCTGCAATCCATCATCAGGATTACCGCTAAGGATTTACTCAGGCATGGACCAGGATTGCAGGGTGTAGCCTTCCTGGCTCAACTCGGCACGGGCCTGTTTCAAGCAGTCAGCCAGTTGGGCCGGGTCGGTGTAGGCACTGCTTGGAATCTGAGTGCGGCCAATATGAGTATTGGTGCGGTCAATGACGGTCAGGCTCAGTTCACCATTACCGTCTTGTGGAGCCCAGGCCACGCATTGAAAAGGACGAAAGGCGCGGTCGGCAATCAAAAGAGCTTCGTTGATACGGAGCGGGGCGTTCATGGCGTTATCTCTTAAGTATGCCCAATCAAATGATGTGCCGTCGGTTGGGCGTACCGGGCGGCTGGTTACTTGTACTGATGTCTTGTAAGGGGGGGCAGGTCACACATTCCTTAAATAAATTTCGATTTTCTTTCAGACCCGGCTTTTGGACTTTTGTTTGAAAGCTTGATGAAAGATTCAAGCGGGCGACAACTAACGAAACGCGCGCTTATAACCACTTTAAAGCGAACTCGATAATCAATTGATACAAGCAGGTGTCAACTTCTTGCTACTGTTACATGCAGGTTCGCCAAACGACTGTTTTTCCTCATATTCCTTATTTTGGCGCCAAGGATCAGTCATGATCGAAGCCAGTACGTCGCGTCGTCTGCTCGTGGTTGATCCCTGCGATGATTGCCATCGCCTGTTGCCCGGATTACGCACCATTGGCTGGGACGTGGAGAGCTGTTCCCTTGAACATGCGGGCGATCGAACGTGCGATGTGGGCCTGTTGCGACTTCAACCTTTTCATCTGGAACGGCCGGAGGCGGTCAAGGAGTTGATCAGCCGCAGCGGCACCGAGTGGATCGCCGTGCTGAATCAGGAAGTATTGCGTCTGAAGAATGTGGGGGACTTTGTCTGCGAGTGGTTTTTTGATTTTCATACCTTGCCATTCGACGTGTCCCGGGTTCAGGTGACTCTGGGCCGCGCCTTTGGCATGGCGCGTTTGCGCGGACAGGGCTCGATTCACATCAATGAGCCCGAACATGAATTACTGGGCGACAGCAAACCCATTCGGGAGCTGCGCAAATTGTTGAGCAAACTGGCACCTGCCGAATCGCCCGTGTTGATTCGCGGTGAAAGCGGCACCGGCAAGGAGTTGGTGGCGCGCACGCTGCATCGCCAATCCCATCGGCGCAACAAACCGTTCATTGCCATCAATTGTGGCGCGATACCGGAGCACTTGATCCAGTCGGAATTGTTCGGGCACGAGAAAGGCGCTTTCACGGGTGCCCATCAGCGCAAGATCGGGCGGATCGAAGCAGCTCACGGCGGCACCCTGTTTCTGGATGAAATTGGCGACCTGCCGTTGGAGCTACAGGCCAATCTGTTGCGTTTCCTGCAGGAGAAACACATCGAGCGGGTCGGAGGCAGCCAGCCGATCGCCGTCGATGTGCGGATTTTGGCCGCCACCCATGTGGATCTGGAAGCAGCCATCGAGCACAAGCTGTTTCGTGAAGACCTGTATTATCGCTTGAACGTGCTGCAGGTGCTGATGGCGCCGTTGCGTGAACGCCATGGCGATTTGTCGATGCTGGCCAGCCACTTCTCGCATTTCTACAGTCAGGAAACCGGTCGCCGGCCTCGCAGTTTCAGTGAAGACGCGTTGGTGGCCATGGGCAAGCATGACTGGCCGGGCAATGTGCGTGAGCTGGCCAACCGGGTACGTCGCGGCCTGGTGTTGGCCGAGGGGCGGCAGATCGAAGCGATGGACCTTGGCCTGACAGGTCATCAAGGGCCGGTGGCGCCGATGGGCACCCTTGAAGACTACAAGACCCGTGCTGAGCGCCAGGCGTTGAGCGATGTGCTTAACCGGCACAGTGACAACCTGAGTGTTGCTGCCCGCGTGCTGGGCATATCCCGACCGACGTTCTACCGGCTTCTGCACAAGCATCAAATCCGCTGAATCAAGCCTTGCCCTATTCGATGTGGGGGCGAGCCTGCTCGCGGTAGCGGTGTGTCAGTCACCAACAGGTCACTGATCTACCACTACCGCGAGCAGGCTCGCTCCCACAGGGCACTGCGTTAGAAGTAATACGGGAATTTCAGGCTAAAGGTGAAGTCCGGTGCATCGTCGGTCAGACCGATGGACAGGTTGGGGACGATGGTCAGGTTGTCGCTGGCGGCTACGGTCATGCCGATGTTGAAGTAGCCGGCATTGGCGTCGCTGGAAACCACCGATTCCCAATCCCCGCCGTCCTGTTTGAGCTTGCTTTTCTTTTGTATGAGGTCGGAAACCGAGAACGACATACTCATCTTCTCGTTCAGCGCGAAGGCAATGCCCGCGCCGATCTGGAAGCTGTCGCCGATCCGCACCTTGCCCGGTATCCTCTGGTTGACGGTGGAGCTTATGTCGTCGAAGGACTCTTCGAAGTTATGGGTGTAGGAGAGGCTGCCGAACAGCACGGCCGGATCGAAGGTCTTGACCAGCGAGATCCCGGGTGTGATCGACCATACGCCGTTGCCGGTGGGCAGGTCTTCAGGCACAAACAGGTTGGTGTTGGCCTGGGACTGGCGCAGCTTGATGCCGAACGGCTCTTCGCCGGTTGGCGCCTTGACGCGCAGAGTGAGCACCGCGTCCGGGCTGTTGATCGATTCGTCCATGAATTTGTAGGCGATGCCGAAGTTGACGTCACCGATGGTGGGATCGCGGGTAACGGTTTCTTCGCTGGTCACCCCAGCTGCCCCTTGGTTGGCACCGCCGGACTGATAGGTGGATTCGCGGTAGACCACCGGTACGTTGAGGTCGAACTGCCAGCGATTGTCGAAGTTGTAACGGCCGGTGAGGTCCAGGGTCCAGGTGTCGGCCTTGATCCTGTCCAGGTTGATGTTGCCCAGGAAAATCGAGTCCAGGGCCAGGAAGCCGTTCAGAATCAATTGTCGTGTGTCGTAGCGCGAATAGGTCACGCCGGTTTCGAAGCTGAACTTGCCACCGCCAAAAAAGCCGCTGGCCTCGTCATAGAGGTTGGAGACACTCTGGGCGGGCTGTGAATCATCGGCCAGGGACTGCCCGTAACCGCTGCCGCCAGCCGCAGTCTGGTTGCCTTTCATGTCGGCTGGGGATTTGGCCAGGCGCTTGGGCGCGGGAGCAGCGGGTTGATCTTCGACCTGGCGGACTCGCTGCTCGAGTACCGCCAGGGCTCTTTGCTGGACCTCGTATCGTTGTCTGAGCTCGAGAAGCTCCTGCTTCAGTGCTTGAATGTCGGCGTCCGGTGCTGCTTGCAGCAGGGGCGCCGGTAAAAGGGTGCTTACGCACATCACAGCGCGCAACGATACGGATCGATACATGAAATATGCCGTCCCTATTTGCCCAGTGGTCGCAAGGCAGCGTAGTTCAATATCCGAGATTGCGCAGTCCGCGCAGCTGGGTCAGGTTGCAGTCCAAAGCTCCGGCGCTAAGGCCGTTGTTGTTCAACACCACGTTGAGTTGCGTCATGTTGTTGACCAGGTTGCTGTTACCCAGCAAGCGAGTGTTTTGCAGCAAGCCGCCCTGGGCGACTTGTTGCAGAGAACTACCCTGGTTGTGGTTGGCCTGGATCGCCATCTGCACGCCGCTGCCGGTGGCGGTAACCGCGACACTGCCGGCGGCGTTGCTGCCGCTGATGGTTTGGCCTTTGCTCAGCAGCTGGCCTTGAGCAGGCACCAGTGCGGGTGCCTGGTTGCTTTCCCTGACGTTGATGCTGACGTTGTTGTAGGCGGAATTGCCATCGCCCGCGGCGCGCACGCTCTGGGTCACGCCCTGGCCACCGGCCAGGCCCGCGCCACCGACAATGTTGCCGCTGCCCTGTTGCGGGGCCTGGCCATTGCCGGTCTGCTTGATCGTTGAAACATAGAACTGGGGTTTGACGGTGGCCGCCTGGATTTGCATGGAACTGCTCGCGCCGATCAGGTCGCCACTGGCGTTGCGCCAGGTGCTGCTCATGACGATGCCGAAGCTGATGACCCGACCGGGCATGACATAGCGTCCACGCAGTTCGGCAAGCTCCTGATCCTTGACTTCGATGGGTTTGAATCCGGCGTGGGCATGGCCCGACACAGCCGCGGCAAGGCTGGCAAACGCCAGCCAACGTGAAGTTTTCATGTGCTGCTCCCGGAGCTTCCTGCTCCTTTTGTACTTATGGTTGGCGATTGGTCGGCGATTAGAAAAAGTCGCTCTGTATGAAACCAAAATCCATCAGCTCTGCATCTTTGACCGGGTTGAACCCGTCCAGTTTGTTACGCGCCGTTAGCGGTTGCGGAGGGGTGCGCAGTGCGTTGGTCTTGTCGTAACCCGGGCCGACGATGGCAAACACGATGCCGTTCCAGCCTTTGACGAAATCGTCATGGGCGTAGCGCTTGTGCCCCAGTACGGGGTCGGCGATATAAACCCATTGCTGGTCGGCTCGCTGCAATACCACGAAGTGCTTGTAGCCACGGATGTCCATCAGGACCACCACCGGAATTGTCACTGCCTCGAGCTTTTCCGGCGGTATCCGGTAGCCCCTGGCGCGCATGCCGATGCTTTCCACGTAGCGCTTCATATCGAGCATGGAAAATCCCTGGGTGCGGACCAGGTCATGGTCGGCTTTGACCAGCATGCCCTTGATGACGTGCTCTTCATCCACGTCAAGCCAATAGGCCTGGCGCAGTACCGTGGCCAGCGCGGCGGCGCCGCAACTGAAATCGGTTTTCTGTTCGACGATGTCACTGAATTTGCGCTCGCGCACACTCTGTACTGGCTTGTAGACCAGCATGCCGCCGGGCAGGGCGGCGACCGGCATCTGCGCAGCTTCAGCCACGCCGGCCAGACAAAGGAGCAGAGAAAGGGCTGCCGCTCGCATGATCGATACGCCTTATGCACACCTGGGAAAGAAGCCCCGTTTCCGGGGCTTCGTTTCGATCGCGCTTACATGCAAGCCCTGCAACCGGCCGAAATGGACAGCGAGTTGCTTTGCTGGTTGCCCACGCCCGCCGACACGTTGGCGCCGCCGTTACCGGAGAAGCCGTTCATGGAGTTGGTCATGGTCGCGTTGTTGATGACAGGGTTTTTCCAGCCATCGCGGGTCAGCACTTGTTGAGTGTTGCTGCCGGCCAGTTCGAAAGTGCCCACGGCGGAGAACTTGAACTTGTCGTCATCGTGACCGCCGCCGTAGCCGCCTCTGTTGCCCCAGCCGCCATGGTCGTCGTCTTCAACGGTGCCGGTGCCTTTGGCCTTGAAGGTGCCGGAAGCGGCATAGGTGCTGGTGAGGGTGTCGGTCTTGTAGGTCCGTACGCCCTTGTTGTCGACCACAAGGCCTGTGGAAGACTGATCAGCCGAGGCTGCGGCCTCTGCGACACGTCCGCCCGATACAGCGATGGCCAGGTTGTTTTTCTGTTGGTTGAAGTTGCCGGCCGTCACGTTGATGCCGATGTTGCCGGAGCCATTGTTGCCCGCATTGGTGAGCGAGGCGTTGTTTCGGGTCGAGTTGTTTTTGACGTAGTTATTGTTATTGACCTGCATGGCGCTGGAGGTCGCGACCGCCGAGCCGAAGATGAATGCTTCGTCAGCGGTGGCGATGGCGGCGGCATTGTCCTGCTGGTTGCCATCGCCGGCGGCGATGTTGGCGCCCATATTGCCGTTGCTGCCATTGAGCGAGTCAGCGGCTTCAGCCGTGTTGCGGGTGGCCTGGTTGGTCACCACGTTGCCGTCGCTGTTCTGCTCATCCATCACGGTCGCGCTAGCCCCGGCGGTGATCGAAAGCAGTTGTTCAAACGACGGACCTTGCGGACCGTGATTGCCATGCCCGTTGCCACGTCCGTTTCCATCAGCCTGTGCAGCCATTGCCATGACAGCGGCGAGAGCGAAAACCAATGGTTTAAGTGCCATTGTTGGTTTCATGGTGTTTCTCCTTGCGTGTCGTTGGTTAAGTGTCAGTACTTTCTTATGCCCACGTTTTTCGGGTCAGTCAGCGACCCGGATGCTCAGGGTGTTAGCCATGCGGTTCCCCACCCCGGCACTCTGGTTCACCTGGATAACCCCTCGGCTGCCGGTGAAGGCCTGATCGCTGGTGACGACCTGGCGACTGCCGGTTGGGGTGCCAGTTGCTCCTGAGTTTGGTAACAACGCCACGTTCTGTTGAGAAAGGGCGCTATCGTCGATGCTCTGCGGCCGGGCACTGATGCCCACCCGCATGACATTGGCCATCTGGTTGTTGGCGCCGGCGGACTGGTTCACGCCCAGTACTCCGTTGCCGTTGCTAAATGAGCTGCCGCCGATGCGGGCCGTTGCGTTCATCGACGGGTCGGCCGCGGTGTCCAGTCGTTGACGCACGACAGTGGTGGCCTGGGCGTGAGTGCCGATGGCGATGGCCCGGGTGTTGGTCTGCTGGGTCTGATCGCCAGCGGCCTGGTTGACGTTGAAGTTGCCGGTATAGCGGCTGCCGGAATCCTGCAGATTGGCATTGCTGATCACCGCCGCGCCCGGATCGGCGAACGCGGTGGACGAGCCGAGCAGGGCAAGCAGAAACAGGGTTGGCTTCATGTCACTGACCTCCGGCCAGCCGGCCCAGCGGGGCCAGCCCTGAACTCAGCGAGCGGTTGATCGTGCCGGAGATGGCACCACCGTTGCCGCCACCGTGACCGGCGCGCATGCCCGGCAAGCCGTTGGGGTTGGTCACGATGTTCAGACCTTGTACGCCGGTGTTGTTCGGGTTCACGGCGTTGCGGATCGACGAGCCGCTGGCGACGCTGGCGAATTCGCCGTCGCTCAGCTCGATGCTGGCGGTCGCTTGATTGACTCGATCAGATGGGTTGGCGTTGACGGTGCTCGGGTAGGGGTCTTTGCCACCGTTGCGACCGATATGAACGGGCTGTACGTCACGGGTGAGCACAATGACGCCGTTGCCCTCGGCCTGCACAGGGAGGCTGAACGTCGCGCCAGCGGCGCAGCCGATCAACAGCAGGCAGGTCAAGCTTCTATTGAAAGTCCCCACGGCATCGATTCCTTCTTCGGTGGGCTGGCCTTGGTCCAGCGTTGCGAAGGAGGAAGAGCAGGTGTTGTGCCGGTTATAAAAAATCTATCAAATTCAATGGGTTGCTATATTTAAGGGGAGTTTCGCCCAGCACCTGTTTCATCCGTGAGACAGGCCGATAGAGGCTAATGGCCGGGCGCTATCGCTTGGCTCTGGTTCAAGGCTTCGCAAGCAGGTGTTTCAAGAACCTGACAAAGGCACTGGAAAAACCATCGAAGTGCTCTGGAGCCGGGTTTGCCACGACTGGGGTGTTTCAAGAGTGGTACAAACAGAGGGGTAAATCAGGCTTGGAGCAGTCGAGTCACGGTTGCAAACACCCGTTCCCGACGTTGCGCCCAATCGCCTTCAATAACCTGGAAGGGTTGCTGATGCCGAACCAGCCATTGCTCGATAGCCTCGAAAAACCTCATTCGGTCTTCCAGTTCGGGTTGGCAGCGCAGGCCGTCGCCCGTCCATTCGACCTGTTGCGGGCTCAGCAGCAGGTGCAAGTCGTAATGGCGGGCCAGCAAGGCCGGCTCCAGCCAGCTTGGGCAGTCGCCGAACAGGGTTTGGCTCCAGAGGATGTTGCTCAACAGGTGGGTGTCGAGGATCAACAACGGTGGTTTACCGGCGCGGGCCGCGTCTTCCCAGGCCAACTGTCCTGCGGCGATATCGGTGATGTCCGACAGGCGGGTCTCACGCGGATTCTGTTCCATGAAGTGGCGAACGTATTCGTCCACCCGCAAGCCGCCGAAGTGCTCCTGCAACTGCGCCGCCAGCCAGCTCTTGCCACTGGACTCCGGACCGGTGAGTACCATCACCTTCATGTGCGCAGGACCGGGTCGGCGCGCCATTCGCGCCAGCCTTGTACGGCCAACAGCGTGAACAAAGCGTAGAGCGCAGCGGTCAGGTACAGGTCCTTGTAGATGAACAAGCCCACGAAGATGATGTCCAGGGCGATCCACAACGGCCAGCATTGCACGCGTTTTTGCGCCATCCACCACTGCGCCACGAGACTGAAGCCGGTGAGTGCAGCGTCGAGCCAGGGCTGGGCGGCGTCGGTCCAGTGCGCCATGGCAGCACCCAGCATCAGGCTGCCTGCCGCGCCGACCGCCAGGCCACGCAATACTGAAGGCGCGCCCAGACGGGTGATTTGTCGCCCCTCATGATGCTGCCCCGCACGAGTCCATTGGTACCAGCCATAGAGTTGCAGTACGGCGTAGACACACTGCAGCAACATGTCCGAGTACAGCTTCACTTCGAAGAAGATCCAGCTATAGAGCAGCACCATGACCAGGCCGATCGGCCAGCACCAGGGGTTCTGCTTGACGGTCAACCAGACAGCAATCACGCCGAGGGCTGCGGCAAACAGTTCAAGCCCGGACATGGCGATTCCTTGGGTAGTAGGAGAAGGCGGCGATTGTAAACGCTGGCGCCCGTTTTTCTATGCCTGGTAAACCTTCTTGAGCAGGCGCAGCAATTCTTCGCGCTCGGCACCGTCAAGCGTTGAGGTGGAGTCCAGGTCGCTCTGTGCGGCGATTTGCTTGAGTTCCTTGAGCAGGGTTTCGCCGGTTTTGCTCAGGAATATCCCGTAGGAGCGTTTGTCGGGCTTGCACCGCACCCGCACGGCCAGTGCCCGGCTTTCCAGCTTGTTCAACAGGGGCACGACTTGCGGCGGTTCGATCGACAGGGCCTTGGCCAGATCGGTCTGCATCAGGCCGGGGTTCTGGTCGATGATCGCCAGGGCCGAAAATTGGGCGGGCCGCAGATCGTGGATGGCGAGTCGACCGATCAGGTTCTGGAACAGTTTCAACTGGGCGCGACGCAGGGCGTAACCGATCAGATCATCCAGCGCGGAGTCCAGCGGGGCCTGTGCGTCGGTACCGCTGGCCTGGGGCTCGGCGGGTTCGGCAAGCTTGGAAGACTTGGCCATCGGAGGGAGCATCCTCAAGGTGAGTGATTAACAAGGCTATCCATTTTGCCGAGGTTGAAGCGCGATGGCTATGGTGGATATCGAAATCGGGATTTGTCGCTTTGTCCTGTCCGTTGGGAAAATACAGATAAATGGATTAATAGTTAATTGACATAACTAGTTTTCGAGTTTAATTTTTGCTCATCTTCAGCCAAGAACAAGAGAGCACGCCCGCCATGAGCAATTACGAAGGTCGCTGGAAAACGGTCAAGGTCGATATCGAGGAAGGCATTGCCTGGGTCACCCTCAATCGTCCAGAAAAACGCAACGCCATGAGTCCAACGCTCAATCGCGAGATGATCGACGTGCTGGAAACCCTGGAGCAGGACCCGGCCGCCGGTGTACTGGTGCTGACCGGGGCCGGTGATGCCTGGACGGCCGGCATGGACCTCAAGGAGTATTTCCGCGAAGTAGATGCCGGGCCTGAAATCCTGCAAGAAAAAATCCGTCGCGAAGCCTCCCAGTGGCAATGGAAACTGCTGCGCATGTACGCCAAGCCGACCATTGCGATGGTCAATGGCTGGTGCTTCGGTGGCGGCTTCAGCCCGCTGGTGGCGTGTGACCTGGCGATCTGCGCTGACGAGGCGACCTTCGGCCTTTCGGAAATCAACTGGGGCATCCCGCCCGGTAATCTGGTCAGCAAGGCCATGGCTGATACCGTGGGCCATCGCCAGTCGCTGTACTACATCATGACCGGCAAAACCTTTGGCGGGCAGAAAGCCGCCGAGATGGGACTGGTCAACGAAAGCGTGCCCCTGGCGCAACTGCGCGAAGTCACCGTTGAGCTGGCGCGTAACCTGCTGGAGAAAAACCCGGTGGTGTTGCGAGCAGCCAAGCACGGGTTCAAACGCTGCCGCGAACTGACCTGGGAGCAGAATGAGGATTACCTGTATGCCAAGCTCGATCAGTCGCGCCTGCTCGACACCGAGGGTGGTCGCGAGCAGGGGATGAAGCAGTTCCTCGACGACAAGAGCATCAAGCCGGGGTTGCAGACCTACAAGCGCTGAGACGACGGCGCGGCGGGTGTCTATCCTGCGCCCGCAGGCTGTTGTTCAAAAGCCCTTGGCGCTACTGTGAATGTGTTCCCTATAAAGACAATAAAGAGGAATCACCATGCTGGACGTGCCCCTGTTGATCGGCGGCCAGTCGTGCCCCGCCCGTGACGGTCGGACTTTCGAGCGTTGCAATCCGGTAACCGGTGAAGTGGTCTCCCGTGTGGCGGCTGCCACGCTGGAGGATGCCGACGCCGCCGTGGCCGCCGCGCAAGCTGCGTTTCCCGTCTGGGCAGCGCTGGCGCCCAATGAGCGACGCACGCGTCTGCTGCGTGCCGCCGAGCAATTGCAGGCGCGCACTGGCGAGTTCATCGCCGCTGCCGGCGAGACGGGCGCCATGGCCAACTGGTACGGTTTCAACGTGCATCTGGCGGCGAATATGCTGCGCGAAGCCGCGTCCATGACCACCCAGATCAACGGCGAAATCATTCCTTCGGATGTGCCCGGCAGTTTTGCCATGGCCTTGCGTCAGCCTTGCGGCGTGGTGCTGGGTATCGCGCCGTGGAATGCCCCGGTGATTCTCGCCACCCGCGCCATCGCCATGCCTCTGGCCTGCGGCAACACCGTGGTGCTCAAGGCTTCTGAAATCAGCCCGGCGGTGCACCGCTTGATTGGCCAGGTATTGCAGGACGCCGGACTGGGCGATGGCGTGGTCAATGTCATCTGCAATGCCCCGGCAGATGCGCCGGCCATTGTCGCGCGGCTGATCGCCAACCCTGCGGTACGCCGTGTCAATTTCACCGGCTCGACCCATGTCGGGCGCATCGTTGGCGAACTATCGGCGCGCCACCTCAAGCCGGCATTACTGGAACTGGGCGGCAAGGCGCCGTTGCTGGTGCTGGATGACGCTGACTTGGATGCAGCGGTAGAAGCCGCCGCCTTCGGGGCGTACTTCAATCAGGGGCAGATTTGCATGTCCACCGAGCGGCTGATCGTCGATGCCAGCGTGGCCGATGCCTTTGTTTCCCGGCTGAGCGCCAAGATCGCCACCTTGCGTGCCGGTGATCCTGCGGCCGGTGATTCGGTATTGGGTTCGCTGGTAGACGTCAGTGCCGGCCAGCGTATCAAGGGGTTGATCGACGATGCCTTGGCTAAAGGCGCGACGCTGGTGGCGGGAGGGCAACTGGACGGCAGCATTCTGCAGCCGACCTTGCTCGACGGCGTCACTCCAGACATGCGCCTGTACCGCGAAGAGTCTTTCGGTCCGGTGGCCGTGTTGCTGCGTGGTGAAGGCGACGAAGCCTTGTTGCGCCTGGCCAACGACTCCGAGTTCGGCCTTTCGGCAGCCATTTTCAGCCGCGATACCACTCGGGCGTTGGCTTTGGCCCAACGGGTCGAGTCGGGCATCTGTCACATCAATGGTCCGACCGTGCACGACGAGGCGCAGATGCCCTTCGGTGGGGTCAAGTCCAGCGGTTACGGCAGTTTTGGCGGCAAGGCGTCCATTGAGCATTTCACCCAGTTGCGCTGGGTGACGATGCAGAACGGCGCCCGGCATTACCCGATCTGATATCCGTCGCATGCGGGCGGCGGCGCGTGGACATCGCCGGCCCGATGCAGGCCAGACATAACAATAACAAGGCCGCAGCCAGATGCTGCCACGCTCCGCTCGCTTCGCGCGGGTTCGGCGTGCCTTGATGGAGGAAATGTACGTGAGTGTTGAGTTCAGATCGTCCTCCCGAGCCGGCCCCGGGCGCTATCGCCAGGTGTCGATTGGTCATCCAGCCGTTGAAGTCAGAGAAGAGCAGGGCATCCTGCACATGCGCTCCCTGGAGCCGTTGGCTGCGTTGCCGACGCGCTTGCTTGATCGCCTGGTGCATTGGGCCGAGGTGCGCCCGCAACAGACCTTTATTGCAGCCCGCCAGGCGGGCGGGGACTGGCGTCGAGTCAGCTATGCCCAGATGCTCGACAGCGTGCGGGCCATCGCTCAAGGTTTGTTGAACTATGGCCTGTCAGCCGAAAAGCCCCTGGCGCTGCTATCGGGTAATGACATCGAGCACCTGCAAATGGCCCTTGGCGCGATGTACGCTGGGATTCCCTATTGCCCGGTGTCGCCGGCCTATTCGTTGCTGTCCCAGGATTTCGCCAAGCTGCGGCACGTTTGCGATTTGTTGCAGCCGGGGCTGGTGTTTGTCAGCGAGGCCGCGCCGTTTGAGCGGGCGATCAATGCGGTGTTGCCGGCGGACATTCCCTTGATCACGGTACGTGGGGAAATGGCCGCAAGGTCCAGGGCAAGCTTTGCCAGCCTGCTGGCGCAACCCGGTGGTATTGAGGCCGAGCGCGCCTTTGCCGCCACCGGACCGGACAGCATTGCCAAGTTTCTCTTCACCTCGGGCTCCACCAAGCTGCCCAAGGCTGTGATCACGACCCAACGCATGCTCTGCGCCAATCAGCAAATGCTGTTGCAGACCTTTCCGGTGTTCGGTGAAGCGCCGCCGGTATTGGTGGATTGGTTGCCGTGGAACCACACATTCGGTGGCAGTCACAACGTCGGCATCGTGTTGTACAACGGCGGCACGTTTTACCTGGACGACGGCAAGCCCACCGCCCAGGGCTTCGCCGAAACCTTGCGCAACCTCAAGGAGATTTCTCCCACTGCGTACCTGACCGTGCCCAAAGGTTGGGAAGAGTTGGTCAGTGCCCTGGAGCAGGACGGCGAGTTGCGCGAGCGGTTCTTCGAGCGCATCAGTCTGTTCTTTTTTGCGGCAGCGGGTCTGTCCCAAAGTACTTGGGACCGGCTCGACAAGATCGCCGAACAGCATTGCGGCGAACGCATTCGCATGATGGCCGGGCTGGGCATGACGGAGGCGTCGCCGTCCTGCACTTTTACCACCGGGCCGTTGTCCATGGCCGGTTACATCGGCTTGCCGGCACCCGGCTGCGAGGTGCGGCTGGTGCCGGTGGACGGCAAGTTCGAAGGGCGCTTCCGCGGACCGCACATCATGCCCGGCTACTGGCGCTCGCCGCAGCAGACCGCTGAGGTGTTCGACGAAGACGGTTTTTACTGTTCGGGCGATGCGATCAAGTTGGCCGATCCCCATGACCCGCAATTGGGCCTGATGTTTGACGGACGGATAGCCGAGGACTTCAAGCTGTCCTCTGGGGTGTTTGTCAGTGTCGGGCCGCTGCGTAACCGGGCGGTGCTGGAGGGGACCCCGTATGTCCAGGACCTGGTGGTGACCGCGCCGGATCGCGAGTGCCTGGGCGCGCTGGTGTTCCCACGGCTGGCTGAATGCCGGCGCTTGTCAGGCCTGTCCCCGAGCGCCAGCGATGCCGAGGTCTTGGCCAGCCCACCGGTACGCCAGTGGTTTGCCGATTGGCTGCAACGTCTTAACCGCGAGGCGAGCGGCAACGCCAGCCGCGTAGAGTGGATTGCCTTGCTCGATGAGCCGCCCTCCATCGATCGTGGTGAAATCACCGACAAGGGCTCGATCAACCAACGGGCGGTGTTGCAATGGCGCGCGGCGAAAGTCGAGGCGCTGTATTGCGGCGAAGATCTGTCGATCCTGCGGGCGAACTAGTCGGTCCAGACCCAAAATCCGTGACAGCAAGGCTTGCCATCAATGTTGTCTGGTCTGCCGCCATCGCGAGCAGGCTCGCTCCCACAAGGATCTATGGCGGACCCATTGTGGGAGCGAGCCTGCTCGCGATGGCGGTCTGCCTGCCCCGCTGATTTTCCTGCGCTCGATTGCTCTTGCGTTCGCTCCATACCCCCGCCGTGACACACCGTCCCAAGCCTTCTACTATGGCGACTCTGTTTTCTCTGGAAGAACCTGGATGAGTAAGCCCGGCCAAACGGTGCTGGTCGCATTGCGCAGGATGATCGCCTCAGGCGAGCTGGCGGGCGGTGAGCGCTTGATGGAAATTCCCACGGCTGAGTTGTTCGGTGTTTCGCGAATGCCGGTGCGCATGGCGTTTCGTACCCTGGAGCAGGAAGGGCTGCTGGTGCGCTTCGGTGGTCGCGGATTCCAGGTGCGCTCGGTCAGTGCCGAGGAAATCGCCGGGGCCGTGGAGGTGCGTGGTGTGCTCGAAGGCCTGGCCGCGCGGCAAACGGCCGAGCGTGGCTTATCCGAAGAGGGGCGAGCGGCACTTGAACAATGCCTGGTGCAGGGCGACGAACTGTTTGCCAAGGGCTATGTGACCGAGGATGACCTTGAGGTCTATCACGACTTGAACATGCGCTTTCATCAGGTGATCGTCGAGGGCAGCCATAACCCGGCGATTGCCGATGCCCTGGCTCGCAACGATCACCTGCCATTTGCCTCAGTCACCGCCCTGGCGGTGGATCGTCAGAACATGGCCGGTGAATTTCGCCGCTTCAACTACGCCCACATGCAGCACCACTCGGTGTTCGATGCGCTGATCCATCGCCAGGGAGCCCGCGCCGAGGCAATCATGCGCGAACATGCCAATGCGACTTTGCGTTATGCCGAGGTGTTCGGCTCGACGTTGGCTGATGAGCGGATGAAGGTGATTGTTCGGTCGCAGTGAGCGCGCATACGGCTGGGGGAGCTAAGCTTGCTTGCGATAGCCGTCTGTCAGCCGATAGCAATGCTGACTGAGTCGCCGCCATCGCGAGCAAGCTTTGCTCCCACAAAGCTCTCCCACAGGGTATTGGTCAGATATCCAACACCAAAAGTGGCGTCTTCGAGCGGGAGCAGCACGGCGTGAACTGGTCGTTGCAAGCCTGTTCGGCCTCGGTCAAAAACATGTCCCGGTGCTCCGGCACACCTTCCAGCACACGCGTCAGGCAGGTGCCGCACACGCCCTGTTCGCAGGAGATCGGAATCTCGATACCATGGCTTTCCAGCACCTGGACCACGCTTCGGTCGGCGGGTACTTCGAAGACCTGGCCGCTGCTGGCGACTTTCACCGAGAAGCTGCCGTCCGCGCGGGTGTCGGTGGGCGCAGCGGCAAAGTACTCGCGGTGCACACAGCTTTCCCGCCAGCCCTGAACCTTGGCGGTGTCGAGGACATGCTGCATGAAGCCACCGGGACCGCACACATAGAGGTGCAGATCCTCACTGGGGGCGGCCAGGACCCTGGCAGCGTCCAGCATGGTTGCAGGCTCTTCATCGAAGTGCAGAAACACCCGGTCGGCATAAGGCGATTGGCGCAAGCGTTCGATAAAGGCTGCACGCTCCCTGGACCTGGCACAGTAATGCAGTTCGAACGCCGCACCGCTCTGGGCCAGGTGTTCGGCCATGCACAGGATCGGCGTAATACCGATACCGCCGGCAAACAGCAGGCTGCGTCGAGCCTCGGGGGCGAGGGGGAACAGGTTGCGCGGTTCGCTGATCAGCAAGCGCGCGCCTGGCAGAATCTGTTCATGCAAATTGCGCGAACCGCCTCGGGACGCGGCATCCTTGAGCACCCCGATGAGGTAGCGATGCCGTTCCTCGGGATGATTGCACAGCGAGTACTGACGAATCATGCCGTTGGGCAGGTGTACGTCGATATGGGCACCGGCGGTGAACGCCGGTAAAGGCTGGCCGTCGACACTCGTCAGCTCGTAGCTGCAAATGTCCTGGGCTTCGTTGTGTCGCGCCGTGACCTGGACTTCAATCATGCTCGCTGCTCTCCCTGATGGGTGCTGGCAATCAATCCCGCTTGTGGCTCGCGCTCACGGGCAATCCAACGATCCAGCACTCGACGCGACTGCACGCCGCCGGCATCGATATTGAGCTTGAGCAGGCTGCGTTGCGGGTGATCCAGCAGGTTGCGCTGCTGGCGTTCGAGCATTTCCAGGTCTTCGCTGAAAATCTTGCCCTGGCCTTCGCGAATGCTGGCGGTCAGTGCTTCGTCCTGGGGCTGGAAATGCCGGGCCATGCCCCAGAAGTACCAGATGGATGTCTCGGTTTCCGGGGTGATGAAGTCCACCACGATGCTGGACGCCTTGAACTGCGGCGCGGCGTGATACCCGCCGTTGCCGGCATGGGCCACGCCGACTTCGATCAGGACGTGGCTGGGCGGGGTGAAACGGCAGATCTGCCAGCGGTCCACCGGCACGTCGTCGGCCAGGTTGTTGCCGCGCAAGGCCATGCGCCAGAAGGGCGGGGCCATGATGTTTTCCATGTGCCGGGCGGTGACCACTTCGTCACCTTCGACCGTGGTCACCGGCGGCGCCTCGTCGATTTCCTTCTGGCCGATGCTGGAGGCGTGCACGTAGGTTTCGTGGGTCAGGTCCATCAGGTTGTCGATCATCAGGCGGTAATCGCACTGGATATGGAACAGGCCGCCGCCGTAAGCCCACTCGTCATTTTCGGCCCATTCAAGATGATGGATCAGCGTCGGGTCAGCCAAGGCCTGGTCACCGGGCCAGACCCAGATAAACCCATGACGCTCCTGCACCGCAAACGTCTTGTTGCAAGGGAATCCCCGGACCCGTTGCCCGGGCATTTCGACGGTCTTGCCGTCGCACCCCATCACCAGCCCGTGATAGCCGCACACCAGGTTACCGTTTTCGACATAACCCAAAGAGAGCGGGGCGCCGCGATGGGGGCAGAAGTCCTCGACAGCCGCGACCTTGCCTTCATGCCCACGGTAGAAAACCATCTTCTCGCCGCAGATCTGGCGGCCCAGAGGTTTGTCAGCGATTTCATCGGGGGTGCAGGCAACGTACCAGGTGTTCTTGGGATACATGACGGATCTCCGGGCGGATGTTGTTGTGCTTATGGATCCATTAACTCTCTTAACTATTTCGGTTGTCAATATTTTTGGTGTCCTGGTAGACGGTTGGCAGTCTTTAATGGATCCATTTGCTTCGTTTCGGCGAAAACAAAACTGCACAAATCTTCCAGACTCCCTCGCCGCCAGCGGTTAACCTGCTCGTGCTGATACACAAAAACGAGACTGCCCATGACAACGCGCAACTGGATCGATCTCAAGCAGGACCCCACGTCCGGCATCGAGACCGTGCGCGCGCATTTCGAGGGGCATGCCTACGATCCCCATTGGCACGACGCCTATCTGGTGGGCGTGACCGAACAGGGCGTGCAGCAGTTCCATTGTCGCCGCCAGCAGCACAACAGCACGCCGGGCAAGGTGTTTCTGCTCGAGCCTGGGGAGTTGCATGACGGCAACGCGCCCCACGCCAGCGGTTTCACCTATCGCACGTTGTACCTCGAGCCACAGTGGCTGGAGCGCGAACTGCGGTCGTTGTTCGACGTGGCTCCGGATAATGCACAGCTGGGATTTGCCGCCACCCTGGCCGACGATGCGCGGCTGGCGAGCGCCACGGCCATGGCGTTCCAGAGTTTGCATCAGCAGGAGATGCGCATCGTGCGCCAGACGGCCCTCGACACCTTGCTGGCCAACCTGACCCAGCACCTGCACTGGCGTGCGCGGATCAATCCCGATCCGCGCCTGCCATTGGTGGCGCAGCAGGCCCGTGATTATCTGCACAGTCATCTGAGTGAAGACATCGGGCTGGATGACCTGGCACGGGTCACCGGGGTGGACCGTTTTCGCCTGACCCGGGCCTTCAAGGCCGCGTTCGGTCTCGCCCCCCATGCCTATCTGATCCAGTTACGCCTGGCCCGGGCCCGGCGCTTGCTGGCCCGTGGCGAAAGCGCGGTGGCGGTGGCGGCGATACTCGGTTTTGCCGACCAGAGTCATTTGGGTCGCTGGTTCCAGCGCGCCTATCGCCTGAGCCCGGCGGACTACCGCAAGCGTTGCTCAAACGTTCCAGACTGAGCGCGGTTGGGTGGGGATGATCAGGCTACGATCATTCACCGAGATGTTGCTCCATGGACCAGTTGCTGCCGTTCGCCTTGTTCGCCTTTGTTGCCTCCATCACCCCGGGCCCGACCAATATCCTGGTGCTGAGCCACAGCTCGCGCTTTGGCCTGGCGACCACCTTGCCAATCATCCTCGGCGCCTGCGCCGCCGCAGCCTTGTTGGTGTTGTTGGTGGGCACCGGATTGGGCGATGTGCTGGCCCGTCATGCAACGCTCCAGACTTTGCTGTCATGGGCCGGAATTGCCTGGTTGAGCTGGATGGCCTGGCAAATATTCAGCACGCCAGTCCAGGCCATCGACCCTGAACGACCCATTGAGGGGCTGCGTCTTGGCTTGGCGGGGGCGGCCGGTTTGCAGTTGGTCAATCCCAAGACCTGGATGATGGCATTGGCGGTGGTCAGCGTCTTCGCCGGCACCGAGGCCGACCGCACCGTGCGGGTGCTCTGGCTGTCCCTGGCGTTCTTCGCGATTTCGATCCCATGCATGACCGCCTGGGCGTATCTGGGCCTCGGCGCCGCCAGATTCTGCCGATCCACCGTGGCCATGGGGCGGTTCAATCGGATCATGGCGGTGTTGTTGCTGATGTCGGCGTGGTTGACGTTGGTGGTGTGATCCTGATCAGGCGCAAGCATTTGATGCAGACCTGTCAGCGACTGGCCATGGAACCTGCAACCCCTTGCAACGGTTGGGCGGTTTAAAAACAAGCTCATTTTGGAGAGGATCGCCCACGCCCCGGCTTAGCGTATTTCAAAATTTCAGATGCTTAATCGACCCCAAGGAAGGAGGTCCATCATGTCCACTGTCGATTCCCATATCGATTTCATCCAGGCCAGGCTACCGGCCTGGTTGAAACAAGCTTCGCGCCACCGCCAAGAGCGTTTCAAGGTCCTTGCCCAGCAATTGCAGCGCGACAGCGATGCGCTGAACGCACTGCTTATCGACCTGCCAGCGCCGGAACCCTTCACACTCAATTTGCTACAGGCTCAGCCACCCATGCAGGCCTGGCGCCCGATCAATGGCCGCGGCAGTGTTTGCGACGCAGTCCGGCGGGCAAGGGTCAGGCGCGAGCACTTCGGCCCCTCTCTGTCGGTGGTGGAGGCCGCCATGCGCAACTTTCCTCCTGCTGATGCGGCCACCGGCAGTTCTTTCGATAAAACCGGCGAGCTTTTCATCAAGGGCAAGCCTGGAGAGTTTTACCGTTGGGGCGCGCCGTCAGACACCACGGCATTGCCCACGACCCCTGCCAGTTTTGCCCGAGTCTGTCGGCAGGTGGATGTGGGCGGTGCCTACCAGCGTCTGCTCAAGCAACGCCTGCCGCCTATCGGCGACGAGGTTCCTGTCGTGGCTGACGCCTATATGGCCTACGCGCGCAGTCTGCTCGCCTATGACGCGTACGAGGCGAAGCTGGATGGACGCCTGGACGAGACCGGCGAGCGATTGTTGGCCTATGTCGGGGTGCGGCTCGAAGATCGTCCGGTGGCTTCCCTGGCGTGTGAGGTCAAGGGCCTGGAGGTGCTGTCTGCGCCGTTGTTCGGCGCACGGGTGTATTGGGGGCTGAAAGGGGACGCAAAAGGCGTTCGCCCGGTCGTCTTGCACCTGCCCTATGACGTAGTGGCCCCGATCAGGCAATTTCCCAGCCTGCAGGCCATGGCCGCAAAGCTGACCGAACTGGTGCGCAAACGCAGTTACCGCCAGAGCCTGATGCGTTACCTGCCGGTACGCTTGCAGGCCCGCTTAGGTGAGGCCCTGCATGACCAAGTGGAGTGGGAGATAAAAGACAACCTCAACCTTTTCCAGGAAATCCACGCGCGTATTGTGGGTTGGCGTGAAGGCGAGCTTGGCGAGGAGGGTAATCCCCGGCGCATTCGCGTGCCTGTTCCCCACGTCCCCTGGACCCTTAGCGATGTTCGCGAGGATCACTGGAATGATCGCTATCACGAATGGCGCACCCACACCCTGAGCAATGCCTCGGCGCTGATGATCTCGACCCGGGACCAGGACTGGCAGGCATTGCTGGCACGCCTGGAGTATTGGGAAGGCCTTGCCGAGCGTTCATTGATGCTGGCTGTCAGCTTCATTCCGTTCTGCGCTCCCATGGGGATGGCTGCGGCGGCGGTGGGCGGGGTGCGCCTGGTGTATGAGTTCTTTGAAGGTATCCAGGCGCTCAACGAAGGCCACGCGCAAGAAGGCATCAATCACATCTTCAACGTGCTGTTCGGGGTCGCCCAAGGTGCCTATCTGGGTTTCATCGGCGGGGCTGTTGAACCCATGCCCGTGCATGACGGCACGACGCGGCTGTGGAATGGCGATGTCACGCCCTTCCAGGCGCGACGCTTGCCGCCTGTGGAGGCCGAGCAGGACGCCTGGGGTGTCTGGCGTACGCCAGACGAGGCATGGGTGCGGATCGATGGTCGTTATTTCGAGGTGCAAGGCACCGGCGAGGCCCTGGGGCTGCGCCTGCCTGCCGGTCACCGAGGCGTGACCCCGCCTCTGGAGTGGAGCCGCGCGCGCGGCTGGCAATGGGCACACCGCAATCCCTTGCAGCGAAGCAATCTGGAGTTGCTGCGCAACTTTGTCGAGACGCCCGCCGAGCTGGACGACGCTATGCTCCTGGCCGTACAGCAGCAGGTCGGTATCAGCGAGGCGCATCTGCGCTACCTGCAAGTAGGCGGGCAGCCAATGCCGGCCATATTCGCCGATGCCCTCGCTGAGGCACGCAACTGGCAATGGGTGCAGCAGACCGTTGGACGCTTGCGCGCGGGTGAAGCACCCGGGAGCGCGCACATTCAGGTCACCCAAACCCTTGTGGATTTGCCCGGTTGGCCTGCGGACATGACGCTGCGCTTGCACGATGGCGAGCAGGTTCACTCCGTGGGCGACAGGGCCACCATGCGTTTTCTCGATCTGGACAAAGCGGACCTGGAGCATCATGCCTGGGCGGAGCGTATCCTGGCCGGTCTTCGCGCGGACGAACAGCGCGTGCTGCTGGGGCAGAGTTCTATCGGCCTGCGCCCGGTGGAAAGCAGTCGGTTGTTGGCCGGCCGCTGGGCCGATTATCTTGAGCGCAATGTTACGCAGGTGACTGCTGGCATGGCCTCGTCCACCCGGCTCGATCCGTTGGCCGCTCCGATAGTTCGGGCTTTTTCCGGGCTGCCTGAATCCATCGCCAACGAGCTTGCCCGGCAGTCTCAGGGCCAGGACCGGGTGCGGCTGCAAGCAGGCCGGGTGACGGGACGCCTGGGTAAACAATGCGTAGAAGCCCTGACTGAGCTGCGCCTGACTCGAGCCTTGCGCGATCTTGAGCGGGGTGAAAGCAGCGCGGACCGGGATCGCATTGTCATGGGCCTACTTGGCAATGCGCCGCAACTGCAAGGCCGGTTGCACCTGCGGCTGTTGTCGGACAAGTTGTTGGCTCCGCTCGAGGTGGGAGAGAACGGCCCCTTGAAAGTCATCCGCCAGGACGGCGGGAAATACCATCCCTTCGACGAAAGGGGAAATGAGCTGGCTGGGGATTCGAGCCTCGAAGAGGCGCTGCTCAGAGCGATGCCGGATGAGGCCCGCAACGCGCTCGGCTTGAACATCTGGGCGTCGACCACCCTTCGCAAGGTGCTGATGGAGCAAGCCCTTGGCGATCGCCAGAGGCTGCGTACGTACCTGTCGCTCAAACGCACGGGCAACGACGCAGCTGCCCTGCAATGGCAGAACGGACGCCTGGGTTATCCGCTCAGTGGGCGCGGGAAACTTCCTTTGCAGGGCTGGCGCCACCGTGTGGAAGGGCGTCTTGAACGCCTGTTTCCCTACTATGCCGGGGAATCGCTGGCCAGGCTTCAGCGTAGCCTGGCCGATCAGGCCAGGCGCGAAGGCATCAGCCTGGACACCCTGGTGACCCGGTTGAGCAACGATTGGGCAACGCTGGACGAAGGCCTGCGTCAGTGGGAGGTCCATGAGGGGGTTCATCACCCCGTCGAGAGCGAATATACCCGTGCAGATACCATCGCCATGCGCAGGGAGGTGGCGCAGGAGATCCGTCGCGCCTGGCGCCGTGAGCCGGATCCGCGCAGGGAGGATAGCGAGCTGACTCTACGTCTGTCGGGGTTGAACATCGGCCGGCTTCCTCCCATCAGCGCACGTTTCGAGCATATTGAAGAGCTGACGTTGGCTCATCTGGGGCTGAGCGAAGACCCTTCGAATTTCCTGAGGTTGTTTCCCAATATCGATACGCTGCGCCTGCATGGCAATGAGCTCACCGCCGTGCCGGTAGCGGCGGGTGAGTTTCGCTCTCTGGAGGAGCTGTCATTGGGCAGAAATCCGCTCAATATGAATGCGGACACCTTTGCCCCCTTGATCGGCGCCGACCGTGCTACTGGTTTGCGAGAGCTGCAGCTGTCCGAGGTGAGCAGTGGCTCGGACCCCGTGGCCAGTGCCAATATGGTCGCGGCCATCGGCCGCCTGGCTGAGTTGCCGTCCCTGCGTGAACTGGTCTGGTCCGACAACTTGCATTTCACCCCCCAGGAGCTGGAGGCCATCACCGCTTTACCAGGATTGCAAGCGCTGGACCTGGTTCGTTGTGGCCTTCGCCTGGATGAACAGGGCAGTGCATTCTTGCGTGCCGCCACGGCCCTGGAGGACCTGCGCTTGAGCGGTAACAACTGTCGGGAATTACCCGATCTGCCGGAGCTTGCGCACCTCAAGGAGCTGGAACTGGCCAACGCGGGGCTCGATCGGGTACCGGCATTGGCCCTGGCGCTGTTGGCCAGGCCTTCATCCGATCCGATCTTCCTCGACCTCAAGGGCAATCGCATCAGCAACATCCAGGATGATCTGATTCCTGCCCTTGGCAACATGCCGAAGACGAACACCCTTGGGCTCTGGCTCGAAGATAATCCACTGCCCAGCGCCCAGATCCGCGCCCTTCGCGCATTGGACCCCGAGGCCTTTCGCTACACCGTCGATGACTGGCTCCGTGACTTCCCCGACCTCAAGAGTGCATTGGAAGTGGCTCGCGACGATGCCGGAGGGCGCCGCTTCATCGATTGGTTCTGCGGCGCCATCCGTGACGCAGACGCCGATCAACCAGGCGGCCTGGCCCTGGGAGATCGTCAGAGGGCTGCCGGTATCCTGCAGTACTACACTGGCTACCCCGACCTTTATACCGAGCTGTCGGGCCGTATCGCAGATTTCGACCAGCAATTGGCCCAACTGCGTACCCGCTTGCAAGCACGGGTTCTGGACAGGCAAACACCAGACGTTGCCGAGCTGGAGCTGCATTTCCTCATGTTCGGTTCGGTTCAGCGTGCTCGCCTCGAACCCCAGGGCATACACTTTGCGAGGTTTCTGACCAACCATTATGACTATTGGGGCCAGGTGTTAAGCGGCCGATATCCCGAGCTTGTGCAACGCCGGGCCGCGATGACCCGTGAGGGTTTCATCAACTGGCTCAGTGACGCACAGGACACATTCAACAGCAATGATCAAACGCCCCGCGTAGGGGAACTGGCCTGGCGCCCGTATCTGGGGTTGATGTCTCGCGATTGGCTCGACGGCCTGGCCATCTGGGACACGGTGGAGGAAAACCTGGTGGATGCCTTCAGCGAGCCGGTGGATCCCTCCCATTGGCCGCAGGTATTGCTGGATAACCTGGCGCAACCGGACGCCGACCTGCCCAGCGCCCTGGAGTCAATCACCCAGCCCACCGGGACGATGTGGTATCGGGTGAGGCTCGAGGCCGTAGCAGATGTGAACTGGGCCGCAGGCGAGCCGGTGACGCTCACCGAAGACCAATTGCGGCGCACCATGGCGATCTACCGTTCGGTCAAGAGCCGGGAAGTCGAGGCCATGGTGCATCGGATAACCACTGGCCTGGTCACCCCTTGGTGGTCGCTGCGACCGCAATAACCTGTGCCGGCACACCTGCCGCGAAGCTGTGGCGAGGGCGTAAATCTCCTCGCCACAGCGCCCTTGCAAAGGGGCGCATCAGGCATCGTTACACGGCGCAGCCATCGTCGCGGGTGAACACCAATGCCTTCAAGCCGCACTCCATATCCGCGTCGGGAAACTCCGGGGGATTGGCCAGGCGTTCCACGAACTTCAGGCCAGGCGCTTCGCGGGTGACGCCGTCGATGAGGAAGTCCGGGCCGGTGGCGGGGTCGTTGCTGCAGGCCAGGACCGTGCCAGTGGCGCACAACAGTTCCGGCAAGCGCCGCAGGACTCGCTGATAGTCCTTGGTCAGCAGGAAGCTGCCTTTCTGAAAGGTGGGGGGGATCGATGATGACCAGGTCATAAGGGCCGCTGTTGATCACCTTGCCCCATGACTTGAACAAGTCGTGGCCAAGAAAACTCACCTGGCTCAGGTCATGGCCGTTCAGGCGATGGTTGTCGCGGCCACGACTCAAGGCCGCGCGCGACATGTCCAGGTTGACCACATGCTGTGCACCGCCGGCGATGGCTGCCACGGAAAAACCGCAGGTGTAGGCGAACAGATTCAACACTCGCTTGCCGCTGGCGTTGGCGCGAACCCAGTCGCGGCCGTAGCGCATGTCGAGGAAAAGACCGTTGTTCTGCTTCTTGCCCAGGTCGATCCGATAGCGCAAGCCGCCTTCGACCAAGGTCCATTCGTCCAGAGCCTCACCCACCAGCCACTGGGTAAGGCTGTCGGGAAGGTAACGGTGTTGCACGGCCAGCGTATGGGCCTTGCTCTGTTGCCAGGCCGGGGTAACGGTGAGGGCGAGCAGCGTGGACATCAGATTGTCCAACTGCGTCGGCTCAGGCTGCTTGAACAACGAAACCAGCATCACCCCTTGCAGCCAGTCGACGGTGATCTGCTCCAACCCCGGCCAGCAGCGACCGCGGCCATGGAACAGGCGCCGGGTTTCTTCCGGCACCGAGGTCAGGGCCGTCAGTAAATGGGTCTGCAGGGTTTGAAGGGCTTCAGGGTTCATCGGACAAGGCCAGCAATGCGAAAGGCCGGCATTTTAACCAGCCTTTCAGCAGGTGCAATCTGTGGCGAGGGGATTTATCCCCGCTGGCTGCAAAGCAGCCCTGCCTGCCAACTCGGTGTGCCAGGAAGATGGAGTCTGCTGCATTGGGGCTGTTTCGCAGCCCAGCGGGGATAAATCCCCTCGCCACAAAGGTGCTACCTAACTGCCGCTAGTAGCCAAAATGCTCGCAACCTGTTGCGGCTGACAGTTGAGGTAGGCCGAACGCTTGAGCCAGCTCGGGTCCGGGTACCAGGAAAACATGAATTGCCCGTCCTTAAGTTTGTCGATCACCTTGCGCGCCACCTGCGGGCGGACGGCAGGGCAGCCCAGGCTGCGGCCGATGCGCCCCTGACGCACGCTCCACAGCGGGTTCACATAATCGGCGGCGTGGATCACGATCGCGCGGTCGCGGGCCAGGTCATTGAAGCCCGGCTCCAGACCGTCCATGCGCAACGAGTATCCATGGGCGCCATGATAACTTTCCTGAGTGCGAAACAGTCCCAGGCTCGACTGGAAACTGCCCAGGCGATTGGAGAACTGCGTGGCGAAGTTTTCCCCGGATTTTTGCCCGTGGGCCACCAGATCGCGCAATACCAGCTTCTTCTGGCGCAGGTCGAAGATCCACAGGCGACGGGCCGTGGAAGGTTGCGAGTAGTCGATGACCGCTAGGTGGCGGGCTGGGCGAGCGCCGTTGGCGACAGCGCATTGCATGGCGCTCAAGGCACTTTTGAGCGCTTGGGGATTGAGTTCCGGCGCCGCGTGGGTGAGGCTGTTGTAAAGCGGCTGAGAATTTCCTTTGTCGGCCAGCGCCGGGCTGCACATCACGCCAAGGCCGGTGATGACCAGGCAGAGTCGGCGCAAGAGGCTTGCTGAAGATGGAAAATTCCCACGGTGGTGTTCGTTTGCGGCATCCCGTCCGATTTGGTTTGTTTGCATGATGGCGGGTCGTACCTGTCGCAAAGTTGACCGTCAACGGGACGGCCATGGATTGGAGTAAAGCAGTTGTTCAAAAAGTCCGCATGTTACCTGAGCCTTTTATTGCTCACTGCGCCATTGGTCGCAACAGCCGAGCAAAGCGATCCGGCATTGGTGCAAACCACCTTGGCCCAGCTGTCGATCAACTGTCCCGAGCTGGCCGCAGGCGTCGACTTTCCGACGATGATGAGTTTGCAGGCGTTCTACGAGCAAAACGCAGGCCAGGACGTCTGGTCGGACGATGAGCGACGGATGGCGTTGCAGGCACAGTTGCAGCAACTGGCCGACGACGGACTGGACCCGGCACGCTACAGCTTGCCCGCAGAAGGAACCGCCCAAAACCCCCATTGTGTAGACATCGCCATCAGTCAGCGCTACTTGCAAGCGCTGTATGAGCTGCGTTTCGGATACCTGCCTCAGGACCGCCTGGAGCCGGTATGGAAGGCCGACCCGCTGCCACAGGATCGTCAGGCCGAGGTGTTGGCCATTGCCGGGTCGGGCCTGCACGACTTGGACGAGGCCTTTGAGCAGGCCCGGCCGAGCCTGGCGCTGTATCGCAACTTGCGTGAACTTTACGCCCGGCAACGGCAACAGCCCTTGCCCGAATGGCAACCGGTGCCCGGCGGCCCCTTGTTGCACCCGGACAAGCGGGACGCCCGCGTACCGGCCCTGGCCCAGCGATTGTTCAGCGAAGGCTATTTCAGCGCACCCCCCGTGATCATCGACGATCACTACAACCCCGACCTGGTAGCGGCGATGAAAAGCTTCCAGCTTCACCATTCGCTGCAAGCCGATGGGGTAGTGGGGCCATGGACGGTGACGGAGCTGAACATCAGCCCGTTCATGCGGCGCGAGCAGTTGCGCGTCAATCTGGAGCGCATGCGCTGGCTGGCCCGGGACCTGGAGCCGGACAGCGTATTGGTCAATGTGGCGGCGGCCCGGTTGACGGTCTACCAGGACGGCGCAGCGGTCTGGCAAACCCGCACCCAAGTGGGCCGCGTGGACCGGGAAACCCCATTGCTCAAGTCCCGAGTGACACGACTGACACTCAACCCGACCTGGACCATCCCCCCGACTATCATGCGTGAAGACAAACTGCCTGAGATTCGTCGCGACCCAGAGTTCTTGAGTCGACACAACCTGAGGGTGATCGATCGCGATGGCTTGCCGTTACTGGCCCAGGACATCGATTGGGAGCATCCCGGCGGCCTCATGCTGCGCCAGGACCCCGGTCCGCAAAACCCACTGGGTAAAATGGCGATCCGCTTCCCCAATCCGTTTTCCGTGTACCTGCATGACACGCCCAGCCAGTCACTGTTCAGCAAGGAACCGCGGGCGTTCAGTTCGGGGTGTGTGCGAGTCGAACAGGCCATGCAGTTGCGCGACTGGTTGGTGAGCCCGGCTGAACGTCTGCGCACCGACACGCTGCTGGCCAGCGGGCTGACTCATGAGTTCAGGCTGGCCAGGCCGGTGCCGATTCTGTTGGGCTACTGGACAGTGCAAGCCGACAGCCAGGGGCAGGCGGTGTACATCCCGGATATCTACAAGCGTGATCAGCTCCTCTCCGCCGCCAAGGGCAGCGTGCTCTGATGGCGGTCAGGCGCACTCGCTGCTGGCTTGAACCTGTGCAGTCTCCTCGCGCTGCGGAAACAGCCGCCGGCCAAGGTCATAGGCAGTGGCCAGGTGAAGCGCCGGTTCGAGGGTTTCCGAGTCGAGCAAACGTTGGGAACTGACCACCCGGGCGCCGCAGTAATCAAAGATGCCGTGGTCGATTTGCGCGGTCATCGCCTGGCCATAACCGTGGCGCAGGAACGTACCCTCATCAGCCCCGCCCAGGGCCACCAGATGCACCTGCAAACGCTGCAGTTTTTTGATAAAGGGTTTATCGAGGCTGAAATCGAACGCCCAGCCGTTGGAAAACACCCGGTCGATCCACCCTTTGAGCAATGCTGGCATCGACCACCAGTAAATGGGATACACCAGCACCAGCGCATCTGCGCGGTCGATTCTGGCTTGTTCGGCCAAAACGTCCATGGGCGGTGAGGCCTCGCGGTGGTGTACCGCGTGATCGGCGAAACTGAACCGCGGATCGAAGCCTTCGGCGGCCAGGTCGGCGATCTCGAACGTATCGACGGGATTGGCTTGGCTCAGGCCTTGGGCGATTTTTTTCGCGAGGCCGTGGGTAAGGGAATGGGGATCGTGATGAGCGACAACGATGAGTGCATGCATGGCAAAACTCCTCATGGCAATGACCGGTATCAAGCAGGTATGCTTGGTTAAGTTACCTTTAGTAAGTTACGGTTGGTAAAGTTAGCATGTCAAGCCTTGATGAAAATTCGCGATCTTCTGCTGCTCCCCGTCGACGCTTGTCTCGCGAGGATCGGCAACGGCAGCTGTTGGATGTCGCCTGGCGGCTGGTGCGAGAGGAGGGCAGCGAAGCGCTGACCCTGGCCCGCCTCGCCGAACAGGCGGGGGTAACCAAACCCATCGTGTATGACCACTTCACCACTCGATCCGGGCTGTTGGCGGCGCTCTATCAGGATTTCGATGCCCGTCAGACGGCGCTCATGGACGCCGCCCTGGAAGCGAGCGAACCGACACTGCAAAGCCGCGCGGAGGTGATTGCTGCTTCGTTTGTCGAATGCGTCCTGCTGCAAGGCCGGGAGATCCCGGGGGTGATCGCGGCGCTGACCAGTTCGCCAGAACTGGAGCGCATCAAGCGCGAATATGAGGCGATTTTCCTGGACAAGTGCCGAGCCGTCCTGGAACCGTTCGCCGGTACACGGGCCATCACCCAGGCGAGTCTGCGGGCGATGCTGGGCGCGGCAGAAGCCCTGTCCAATGCCGCTGCCACCGGGGAAGTCAGCGCCGCCGAGGCCAAGCAAGAGCTCTTTGTGACCATCGTGGCGATGGTGGATAGAGCCGCCCGCATCGGCGCAACCTGAACCTTCCCCATCGCGAGCAGGCTCACTCCCACAATGGCCCGAGCCCCCTTGTGGGAGCGAGCCTGCTCGCGATGGCGTCAGCCCAGTCACTGCACTTTTATGAAGCTACAGGCGGTGAATCGCACCATGGCAAGGCAATTGTCCGCGCATGGAAAGCTTCTGACGGGCGCCTGCTTGCATAAGGTGGCCGGGCAGGCTTTTTCGCGGGCAAGCCCGCTCCCACAGGGCATTTCGAGGGTTGCAAGCAGCGCTGGGTGTATGAATCAAGGGGCCAGTCAAAGGCTTGGCACGCTCGCTGCAAGAGGCTGTTCAGGCCCACTGTAAATACATCAAGTGGGCAACCCTGTCGGTCAACGAAGATCGAGAGCCAGCAGGCCGGGGATAACGGTAGATCGGGGCGCAGTCGCCGGATCGATACCGCACAGAACAGGCAAAGACGCCTGGAACCGCAAGGTTTCAGGCGTCTTTTTTTTTGCTTTCAAAACCGTGATGGGCTTTTGTCGGGTGCTTTTATGAATTCCAACGTTGCTTCCCTGAACAAGCTGCAAACACTGATCGTGATCGGCAATGGCATGGTCGGCCATCACTGCGTCGAGCAACTGATCGAGCGCGGTGCCCTCAATCATTACCACCTGCATGTGTTCAGCGAAGAACCGATGCGCGCCTATGATCGCGTGCATCTGTCGGAGTATTTCTCTGGCCGTGACGCCGAGTCCCTGGCGCTTGGGCAAGCCTCGTTGTACCAGACCCCTGGCGTCACGCTGCACCTGGGCGTGCCGGTGCTGGAAATTGATCGCGAGGCGCGCCAGGTGGTCACTGCCCAGGCTCGCATCAGCTACGACAAACTGGTGCTCGCTACCGGCTCTTACCCGTTCGTGCCACCGATCCAGGGCGCCGAAGGCGATTCCTGCCTGGTCTATCGCACCCTGCAAGACCTGGACGCCATTCGTGCCGCCGCAAGCAACGCCCGCCGGGGTGTGGTGGTCGGTGGTGGTCTGCTGGGCCTGGAAGCGGCCAATGCCCTCAAGACCCTCGGCCTGGAAGCCCATGTGGTGGAATTCGCCCCGCGATTGATGCCGGTACAACTGGATGAGCAGGGCGGTCTGGCCCTCAAGGCGCGCATCGAGAAACTGGGCGTCGGCGTGCATCTGTCCAAGGGCACTCAGTCCATCAGCGCCGGTGAACAGTACCGTTATCGGATGAACTTCGGCGATGACGATTTCCTGGAAACCGACCTGATCGTGTTTTCTGCCGGCATCCGCGCCCAGGATGCCCTCGCTCGCCAGTGCGCTCTGCAGATCGGCCCGCGCGGTGGCGTGGTGATCGATGACCATTGCCTGAGCAGTGACCCGGACATCTACGCCATCGGCGAATGCGCAGCCTGGAACGGCAGCATCTTCGGCCTGGTCGCTCCGGGTTACCAGATGGCCCGCAACGTCGCGGCTCGCTTGTGCGGTGAAAGCGCCGAGCCGTTCACTGGCGCGGACATGTCCACCAAGCTCAAGTTGCTGGGGGTGGACGTAGGTTCCATCGGCGATGCCCACGGCAATACACCGGGTTCGCGCAGCTTCCAGTTCATCGATCAAACCAGCGCCAGCTACCGGAGACTGGTGGTGGACGCTGACGGCAAACGAGTGATCGGCGCGGTCCTGGTGGGCGACAACAGCTACTACGACACCCTGCTGCAATACATGCAGAACGGCATCGCGTTGCCCAAGGAGGCTGCCGGCCTGATCCTGCCGAGTTCCGAAGGTGCACCCACGTTGGGCCCGGCAGCACTGCCTGCGGCGGCGACCATCTGCTCGTGTCACAACGTCACCAAAGGCTCGATCTGTGCGGCCATCGACAGCGGCTGCACCGACCTTGGGCAACTGAAATGCGATACCAAGGCCGGCACCGGTTGCGGGGGTTGCGCCGCCCTGGTCAAGCAGGTGTTCGAGCACGAACTGATTGCTCGCGGCGTCAGTGTCGACAAGAGCCTGTGCGAACACTTCGCCTATACCCGCCAGGAGCTTTATGCCTTGGTGCGGGTTGAAGGCATCATCAGCTTCGACGAGCTACTGGCCAAGCACGGCCGCGGGCACACCGGTTGCGACTTGTGCAAACCGGCGGTGGGCTCGATCCTGGCGTCGTGCTGGAACCAGCCGATCATGGACCCGTCCCTGGTGCCGTTGCAGGACACCAACGACACCTTCATGGCCAACATGCAGAAAAACGGCACCTATTCGGTGGTGCCACGCATCGCCGGGGGCGAAATCACCGCCGACAAGCTGATTGCCATCGGCGTGGTCGCCAAGAAATACGACCTCTACACCAAGATCACCGGCGGCCAGCGTATCGACCTGTTCGGCGCCCAGTTGCACCAGTTGCCGGATATCTGGGCCGAACTGATCGAAGCGGGTTTCGAAACCGGGCACGCCTACGGCAAGTCGACCCGCACGGTGAAGTCCTGCGTGGGCAGCACCTGGTGCCGCTACGGCGTGCAGGACAGTGTGCAAATGGCCCTGACCATTGAGGATCGCTACAAGGGTTTGCGTTCGCCCCATAAGCTCAAGTTCGCGGTGTCCGGTTGCACCCGCGAGTGCGCCGAGGCCCAGAGCAAGGACGTCGGCGTGATCGCCACCGAGAAGGGCTGGAACCTCTACGTGGCCGGTAACGGCGGCATGCGCCCGCGTCACGCCGAGCTGTTCGCCACCGACCTGGATGACGCGACCCTGATCCGCTACATCGACCGCTTCCTGATGTTCTACATCCGCACCGCCGACAAGTTGCAGCGTACATCGGTCTGGCGCGAAAGCCTGGAAGGCGGCCTGGACTACCTCAAGGACGTCATCATCGAAGACAGCCTGGGCCTGGGGGCCGAACTCGAAGCCCAGATGCAACTGGTGGTCGATCGTTATGAATGCGAGTGGGCCAACGCCCTCAAAGACCCGGACAAGCTCAAGCGCTTCCGCACCTTCGTCAACGACGGTCGCGGTGATCCGGATGTTCATTTCGTCAGGGAACGCGGCCAGCGCCGGCCGGTTCACGCCCACGAGCTTCACCTGATTCCCGTTACCGAGGAGGTGCTCTGATGAGCCAGTCAAACGTCGTTCGTATCCCCACCCGCAACGCGGCCCAAAGTCCCGTGCAATGGCGTGCCCTGTGCAGCCGCGAGGATCTGGTGCCCAACTCCGGCGTGGTCGCCTGGCACGACGGCAGCCAGGTGGCGCTGTTGTACCTGCCCGAACAGCAGGACAAACCGCTGTACGCCATCGACAACCGCGACCCCAAGTCCGGGGCGAACGTGATCGGTCGGGGGCTGTTGGGCAGCATCAAGGGTGAACTGGTGATCGCATCGCCCCTGTACAAACAGCATTTCCGCCTGGAAGACGGCCATTGCCTGGAATACCCGGAGCAGCGTCTGCGGGTGTGGCCGGTGCGCCTGAATGGTGATGTGGTGGAGATTGGCGAAGACTGATCCGCCTCTGACCCCGGCGCCACAACGAATCAGGCAATTTAAGTGCATTGGCTTGCCTTTAACTGAAGTTGGGAATCAACAATGAAAACAGCCGCTCAACTGGTAAGACTCAAGACTGTGCAGAACCAGCAGGTTCACAGCATCGCGCCGGAGCAGACCGTGCTCGAAGCGCTGCAGATCATGGCCGAGAAAAACGTCGGCGCGTTGCCGGTGATCGAACACGGTCAGGTGGTTGGCGTGTTCAGCGAGCGTGACTATGCGCGCAAGCTGGTGTTGCAGGGACGCTCCTCGGTGGGCACTTCGGTACGCACCGTCATGAGTGCTCCCGTGGTCACCGCCGATAGCCAGCAGAGCATCGACCGCTGCATGGAAGTCATGACCGACAGCCACCTGCGACACTTGCCGGTGCTGGATAACGGCCAGTTGATGGGGTTGTTGTCCATTGGCGATCTGGTGAAAGAGGCGATTGTCGAGCAGGCGGATTTGATCCGGCAGCTGGAGCATTACATTCGCGGGCACTGAACCCACAGGGAATTTATCTGTGGGAGCAAGCCTTGCTCCCACAATGCTGCGAAGTTTCGCTAAATTTCCTCACCCCAACATCAGCAACTGCCGGATCAGATTCGGCGTACTGCCGGTCCAGCGCTTGAACGAGCGGCGAAAATTCGCTGTGTCGTTGAAGTTCAGGTACTGCGCCACTTCCTCGTTGCTGAACCCCTTGACCTGGTACAAGTACAACGCCACATGGGTGTGCACCCGGTCCACCTGTTGCTGGAACCCGGTATGGTGCTTGTGCAGCTTGCGCTTGAGCGTCGCCGGGCTCATGGCGAAAGCCTGGGCGATCTGTTCCAGGCTGGGCGTCTGCTGCACATGGCTGTGCAGGTAGTCGTAGACGCAGTCCAGAAAGCTTGCCGCGAAACCCAGTTGATCGAGTTGGTCTCGGGCTTCGATCCGCGCCACCTGGCCGGCGGTGGCCGACACGTTGGGCCAGGGCTGGGCCAGGCAGTGGCGGGGCAGGCGCATCAGGTCCAGCGGCCGATTGAATTGCGTCTGCTCACCCAGGTGCACCCAGTACTGTTCGACGTAACGCGGCTCCTCATGGCGAAAGCTGCATTGCCAGGGCAGGCGTTCGCCGCTCAGCCATGCACTCATGGCAACCATCGAAGTCATGCTGGCTTCCAGTATGAAGCGCCATTGTTCATCCGCACCGCAACTGTCCAGCCAATGGATGTAGGCATAGTGCTCGTCCAACAACAGGCGCGGCGCGGCCAGGGGGCTGAGCAGTGCTTGCTGGTCAATCAGGGTTTCCAGGGCCTGATGCAGATTCTGCGCGTGGCGTAGCGCATGACTGGCTGGCCCGTAATGTCCCGGCAGCAGCCGCTGGCCAAACAGGAAACTGCTGTCACTGGCATCGAGCAGGCGTCGGCTGTTGTCGATCAGGCCAAGAAACTGTTGCGGGCTGATGCGGCTCTGGCCAGCGAGGATATCGTCGTGGAACAGCCCTGTGCCACGCAGCAGGCGGTGGCTGTCGATGTCACGCGACAGTGCCAGATCGATCAGCGCGGCAGGCTGATAGTGCCCCGGAATGAAGCGGCTGTCGGTTTCATACCAGCAGGTCTTGAGGGTCATGGGCCGGCCTCAGGCGCTTTTCAACGTGGAACGGGATCGGGCCAGCGTCAGGTTGAGGCGTTTGAGCAAGGCCTCCGGCGACTCGTCAAATGCCATCACCACGGCGGTGCTGGCGGCCAGTTGCAAGCGCTCGCCGTGTTGCCGGGTCTTGTGGGCCAGGCTGCCAACCGCGTGGGCCAGTTCTGCGGCCAGATACCGGGCCTGGCTCTCGCCTGTGTCGGGCAGCAGGACCACAAAGCGATCACCGGCCAGGCGACAAAGCAGATCCTGACGGCGCAGGTTCAGCACCAGCAACTGGCTGACGGCTTGCAGCACCGCATCACCCTCGCCGTGACCGAAGCGCTGATTGATGGCGGTGAAGTTGTCCAGGTCCAGGGCCAGCAATGACAAGGGCTGCTGGCGGCGTCGGCTGTCCTCCAGGCTGCTCGTCAGTTCATGTCTGAAAAAGTCCGCGCCTCCCAGCGGCGTGAGTTTGTCGAACAGGCGGTGCTCGCGGAACAACCGTTCACGCTTCTCCATTTGTCCGTTGATCGCCAGTTGTTCCCGGTGCCAGTGATAGATGCCGAGGGTCAGCAGAATCATGCCCACCGGCATCGGCCCGGACTCCAGCCAGTGGTCCCAGGTGATGCTGTCGGGCAAACGGATGAACTCGTCGAGGCTGTCGATCCACCAGGAAAAAAAGATGCAACCCAGGCCCCATACGAGGTAGTTGGTCACCCGACCGGCCGGGCGACTCTTGAGCACCAGGCCGAGCCAGACCAGCGCCAGCAAGGCCGAGCCGCCTTCGCCAAGGATATCCAGCCAGACCCACTCACTCAGCGGTTTGAGCTCACCGTTGGCCAGGTGGAGCATCAGCCCGAGGTTGGCCGCCAGCAGAAGCAGGGTGAGTTTGAGGCGGTGCGGGCGCAGCACGGAGAACATGGCCGGAATCCTTTGCCAGAAGCGGAATGCGGCTCAGCACAGCAGATGGATGTGACAGTGCGGTGACGGTGGGTGAATGGGTGGGGGAGGTCGAATCAGCTCATTGGTTGTCCGGATTTTTATGCATGAGATCGCCCTTATCTCATTGTGGCGAGGGGATTTTGTGGGAGCAAAGCTTGCTCGCGACGAAGACGACGCGGTTTTTCAGGGGGTCGAGGCGCCTGCATCGCGAGCAAGCTTTGCTCCCACAGCGGTGTGGAGCGACGTTTCGCAAAAAGTGATCGGCTGCTGAAGGCCTGTGCGGCTCGGAAACAGGTCATTTCAGCTCATTCTGGTCCGCCAACCCCCTCACATCAGTGTGTTTTAGGCCCTGCGGGCAAACGCTGTCACAGAACCGTCACCCCCCACCCCTAGCGTGCCCTCCCAGTTGCCGGGCCGTTGCCTGGCGGATTTTCGGATTCCTGGGGGAGACCACCATGCATCACCGCACAAGCACTGCCGGGCTCGTCGGTTTTACGTTCACCGCGTTGGCGATGGCCATTGCCAGTGAACGGCTGAGCGCTGCCGAGCAGACGACCACTGAACACGTCCAAGTGGTCGGTCAGGCGGCCAGCATCGATCAGGCCCTGAAGGAGCAGCGCAGCGCCGACAGCATCAAGAGCGTGGTGCATGCCGACGGCGTGGCGCAGTTGCCGGATGAAAACGTCGCCGAAGCCGTTCAGCGCCTGCCGGGCATCAGCGTCGAACGTGACCAGGGCGAAGGTCGTTTTGTCAGCGTGCGGGGCCTGGGGCCAGACCTCAACAGCGTGACCATCAACGGCACGCTGGTACCGGCACCGGAAAGCGAGCGCCGGGCCGTTGCCCTGGACGTGCTGCCCGCGGAGCTGGTGCAGTCGCTGTCGGTGATCAAGACCCTGACGCCGGATATGGACGCCAACTCACTGGGCGGCACGGTCGACGTGAAAAGCCTCTCGGCGTTCGACCACAAGGGCTTGTTCTACACCGGCAGCAGCGAAGCCAGCTACGACAAGAATACCGGCCAGACGAGTCCGAAATTCTCTGGCGCTATCAGCGACCGTTTCAGCCTGGGCGACGGCATCGATAACTTCGGCGTTGCAGCAGCGCTGAGCTGGCAGAAGCGCGATTTTGGCTCGGACAACGTTGAAACCGGCGGCGCCTGGGATTTCGAGCAAGGCTCACGACTGGAAGAGTTCGAACAACGCGACTATGACATCCGTCGGGAGCGCGCCGGCGGCGGGCTGAACTTCGACTACAAGCCTGATGATCTGAGCAGCTACTACCTGCGCACGCTTTACAGTCGTTACAAAGACAGCGAAACCCGCAATGCCGCCAGCCTGGCTTTCGAGGATCCACAAGCGGCCGGCGAGCTGGGTGCCGCAGAAGGCGAGCGCAAGATCAAGCAGCGTGAAGAAACCCAGGAGATCCAATCCTATGTACTGGGCGGGGAGCGCATGTTCGGTCTCTGGACTCTCAGCGGCCAGGGCGGCTACAGCAAGTCCAGCGAGGACAGCCCCGGTCATATCGCCGGTGCCACATTCGAAGGCATCGATAGTTTCGAGGGGGGCTTCTACGGCAACGACAAGCCGCGGCCGATCATTGGTTCGGGGTTCTATGATCCGGCCAACTTCAGCCTGGACAAGGTGGACTGGGAACAGCAGAACACCACCGACACCGAGAAAAACCTGCGCCTGGACCTGGCCAGAGACTATGACGTCAGTGGCTACGCCTCCCAGGTCAAATTCGGCGGCAAAGTCAGCCGCCGCGACAAGGACAACGACCTCGACGCCTGGGTCTATGAGGATTTCGGCGACCTGGGGTTCACCGACGAGCAGTTGAACCTCGGACAATTCCAGAAGGGCAACGTGGATTACAGTCTCGGCCGTTACGGTCCAGGCATCAGTGCCGGAGCCATTGAACAATTGTTGGGTGGTCTGGACCGCGACGCCTTCTTTGATGCGCAAGAGTCGCGGGTCAATGACTTCCAGATGAGCGAAGACATCAACGCCGCCTACCTGATGAACACGGTGGACATCGACGATTGGCGCTTGATCGCCGGCATGCGTTATGAAGGCACGGAGTTCGAAGCCAAAGGCAGCGGCGTTACCGACGGCGTGTTCACCGACACCCAAACCCGGCGCAAATATCACCACTGGCTGCCGGGCCTGCACGCGCGTTACCAGTTGGACAAGAACACCCAGGTGCGTGCGGCCTGGACCAAGTCCGTGGTGCGCCCGACCTTCGGGCAACTGGCCCCGGGTTTTGTCATTGACGATGACGAGGCGACCTTCGGCAACCCGGACCTCAAACCCCTGGAGTCGAGCAACCTGGACCTGGGCATTGAACATTTCATGGGCCGGGCCGGCACTGTGTCGGCTTTCGTGTTCTACAAAGACATCAAGAACTTCGTCTACAACACCGACCTGGCGGGCACGGGCGCCTGGGCCGACTTCTCCGAAGCCCATAGCTTTGCCAATGGTGACAGCGCCAAGCTCTATGGCCTGGAACTGGCCTACTCACAAAAATTCGACTGGCTGCCAGCCCCCTGGAATGGATTGCTTCTGGGGGCCAACACCACCTTCAGTCGCTCGGACGCCGAGATCGAAGGGTTCGATCAGGCCAGCGGAACACAACGCAAGCGCAGCATCGACCTGCCGAACCAGTCGGACACCGTGGGTAACCTGATGCTGGGCTGGGAAAACGACAAGCTGAGCTTGCGCCTGTCGGCCAATTACAAGTCGGCCTACCTGTATGAGCTGGCGTCCATCAGCGACCGCGACCATGACCTGCACGTTGACGCCCAGACCTTTGTCGACTTCAGCGCCCGCTACTCCCTGACCAAAAACCTGCAAGTGAGCCTGGAAGCCCAGAACCTCACCGACGAGTCGTATTTCGTCTACACCGGCCACCGCGCCTACAACGGTCAATACGAAGAATACGGCCCGACCTACAAGCTGGGGCTGACCTTCACCCATTTCTAGATCGCGACGCCGATCCGTCAGGGCGAGGGGAAAAATCCCCTCGCCCTGCAGGTGGACAAAAGACCCGTTTGAACCCGGCTCAATGACAAGGATTTTTCCGTTGAACACAGCTTTGTTTTTACCCAAGCAGTACCTGTTGGCAATGCTCATCAGCCTGGCAAGCGTTCCAGCGTTGGCGGCTTCCCCAACCCTGAAGCTGCAACCCTGGCCTCAGGCACAGGAACGCTCGATCAATGCCCTGGGATTCGTGCCCGGCCATTGGACCAGCGAACGACTGGCCAGCGCCCGTGAAGGCTTGCTGTTGCTGGATGCCCAAGGCCGCGAACTGTCACGCCTGGAGGGCTCCTTCGAAGGTCTCGACAGCCGTGCCCTCGGGGCGAACGTTCTGGTGGCCAGCCTCGACAGCACTCGTCAGCAAGCACTGTTGGTCAGCCTCGATCCGGATAAACGTCAGTGGGGGACGCCGCTGTACCTTCCTGCGCGAGATTTCCCGGTGAACGGGCTGTGCCTGTACCGCGATGAAGCGAGCAACCTGTTTGTGTTTCTGGTGGGTGAAGAAGGCAAGGGGGAGCAATGGCTGGTGGGCAACGGCGAGCACCTGAGCGCCAGTGCACAGCGCGTACGCGGCTTGCCACTGCCGCCCGATGCCCAGACCTGTCAGGTGCAAGACAGCGCCAATCAACTGTTCGTCAACGAGGAACAAGTCGGCTGGTGGGCCTACCCGGCATCCTCCGAGGCCGATGCCGTGCGTGTACCCGTGGCGATGCGCACGCCGTTCGGTGACATCCAGCAGGCTGCTGGGGACCTGGCGGCGTTACCAGGCGGGTTGCTGGGCCTGGACCCACAAGCGCGACAGCTGCATCTGTATCAGCAAGACGGCCAGGGCTGGACCTCGACAGCCCGTCTGGCGCTGCCGGGCCTGAACGAGCCGGAAAATCTGGCGGTACGGGCGACGAAAAACGGCCTTGAACTGTTGTTGCGCGACGATGACAGCGCACGCCTGTATCAGGGCCAAATCAATTGGCAACCCACCCCTGTGTCCCTGCCGCCGGTGCTGCCTACAGTGGCTGCCGTTGGCCAGAGCGAGCCGGTGGCGCGCCAGGGCGACGCGGCGGATGATCCGGCGATCTGGGTTCATCCCACGACACCTGCCTTGAGCCGGGTGCTAGGCACCAACAAGAAGCAAGGCCTGCTGACGTATGACCTGCACGGCAAGCTGCTGCAGGAGCTGGCGGTGGGCCGCCTCAACAACGTCGATGTGCGCGGCAACTTCAAGCTGGGCACGCAAACCGTCGATCTGGCAGTCGCCAGCAACCGCGACCGCAACAGTCTCAGCCTGTTCAGCATCGACCGGGTCAGCGGCGAACTGCGCGAGGCCGGCGAGATCCCCACGCCACTCAAGGAAATCTACGGCATCTGCCTGTTCCAGCCGGTTGAGGGCGAACTGTATGCCTTCGCCAATGGCAAGGACGGGCGCTATTTGCAGTACCGCCTCAGCGCCCCGGACGGTGTGGTGAAAGGTGAGTTGGTGCGCCAGTTCAGCGTCGACAGCCAGCCTGAAGGTTGCGTCGCCGATGACCGGCGCCAGCGGCTGTTTCTCGGTGAAGAAGACGTCGGAGTCTGGGCGGTGGATGCCCGGGCCGACCGACCGGCGACATTGGACAACGTGATCAAGGTCGGACCTCAGTTGCATGCCGACGTCGAGGGCATCGCCCTGTACCAAGGCGCCGGCCACGATTACCTGGTGATCTCAAGCCAGGGCAACGACAGCTATGTGCTACTTGATGCCGAACCGCCTTATGCCGTGCGCGGTGCGTTCCGTGTCGGCCTGAACGGCGCCGCGGGCATCGACGGCGCCTCGGAAACCGATGGCCTGGAAGTCACTTCGGCCAACCTTGGCGGTCCCTGGAGCGACGGCATGCTGGTGGTCCAGGACGGCCGCAAACGGATGCCCGAGCAGACCCAGAACTTCAAGTTCGTGCCCTGGAACGAAGTCGCGAAAGCCTTGCGCCTGCCTTGAGCGGCGCTGTCATCAACCGGTCATGAACATTTCATCGAATAGCAGCCAGACAGGAGCTCTACCCATGCAAGCCACGCTGGAACATATGACAATCTGGGGCCTGATCAGCGATGCGAGTCTTCTGGTCAAGGCCGTTATGCTCACACTGCTGCTGGCCTCGCTGCTGAGCTGGTACCTGATCATCCAGCGCAGCGCCGTGCTGCGCCGCACCGAGCGCCAGTTCAAGGGTTTCATGCAGCGTTTTCGCAGCACCAGCGATTTGCCAGCGCTGCTGCGCGAGACCGCCCAGGTGCGCGAGGAAGAGGGCGGCGTGGAGCCGATCTTTCACGCCGGCTTCCAGGCTTTCACCCAGCTCAACGTGCCCTCCGGCAGCCCACAGGTGGTGCTTGAAGGGGTGGAGCGTTCGCTGCAAGTGGCAATCAGCGAGCAGGAGGTGCAGTTGGAGAAAGGCTTGCAGTTTCTCGCCACGGTCGGTTCGGTCAGCCCTTACATCGGTTTGTTCGGCACGGTCTGGGGGATCATGAATGCCTTCCTGGGGTTGTCCCAGGTGCAACAGGCCAGCCTCTCCACCGTGGCGCCGGGCATCGCCGAGGCGTTGATCGCCACCGCCATCGGCCTGTTCGCGGCGATTCCCGCGGTGATCGCCTACAACCGCTTTTCCGCCCGCGGCCAGACCTTGCTGACACGCTACTACGCGTTCGGCAACGAGCTGCAGGCACGCCTGCATCGCAAGCTGCACGGCGCCCCGGTGAACCTGGCCGCGGCCGCTTGAGAGGAGAGGGCAGATGCTAGTCAAGCCGCAACGCAAGCACGGGCCCAAGGCCGAAATGAACGTGGTGCCTTACATCGATGTGATGCTGGTGCTGCTGGTGATCTTCATGGTCACGGCACCCATGCTGACCCAAGGCGTGAAAATCGAGCTGCCCAAGGTCGCCAGCCAGGCATTGGCCAACGATAGCCGCCAACAGATCCTGACCCTGTCTGTTAAGGCCGAGGGCGGTTACTACTGGAACCTGGGTGCTGAACTGGACACCCAAAGCCAGACCGACAGCGCCGTGGACCTGGATCAGATGCGCGCCAAAGTGGCCCAGGTTGTCGCCGAGCGCAGCGATACCCAGGTGTATATCCGTGCCGACGACCACGCCGACTACGGTCGTGTCGTGGCCGCCATGGCCGCCTTGCAGCAGGGCGGAGTGAGCAACCTTGGCCTGGTGACCGAGGCACCCCGATGACGGCGATGATCATGCACAGTCCATCCTTGGGTTTACCCACGGTGTCCGGCAGTGGTTTCTGGAGGAACAGCCTGGCAGCGGGACTCGCCGTGGCCTTGCACGCGGTTGTCGCGGCATTGCTGGTGCTGGGCTGGACCGTAGAGAAACCGACCGTCGAAGCGCCCCGGGTGCTGCGCACGCAATTGGTGATGTTGCCACCGCTGCCGGTGCCTGAAGCGCCTGCGCCGACCGCCGTGGCAGAGGTCGCCCCAGAACCGGTCGAAGCCACGCCGGCTCCCGTGCAAGCGCCACGCCCGGCGCCGAGCAAACCTGCGGTTGATCCAAGGCTCCAAGCGCAGAAACTGGAGCAGGCAACCCTGGCGCGCAAACGGGTCGAGGAGCAAAAGCGCGAGCAACAGGCCCAGCGGCAGGCCGAGCAACATGCCCAGCAGCAGCGCGAGCGTCAGGAGAACCAGCGACGTCAGCAGGAAGCCGAGCAACAGGCCGCCGAACGACAGCGCCAAGCGGCTCAACAGGCCCAGGCGCTCGCCCGGCAACGCCAAGCCGAACAGGCGCGTCTGGCCTCCGCCGACAGTCGCCACTATCAACCCCTGAGCAAAGAGGCCCCGGATTATCCGCAACGGGCTTTGGACAAAGGGTTGGAAGGCGATTGCACGGTGGAGTACAGCGTCAAGCCGGACGGGCGAATCGACAACCCCAAGGTGCTGGATGGCTGCCATCCGTTGTTCATCCGACCCTCGCTGACTGCGGCCCAGACCTTCCGTTATCAGCCGCGGATCGTCGACGGCCAGGCCGTGACAGTGCCGGCGGTGCGCAATACCTTTCACTACCGCATCGAATAGAACCCGAGCCTGTTGCGGCCCGGCGTAATCGGACTAAACCGCGCCGGCGGCCGGCCGGTGCTGGCGCAACAGTTCGATCTGCTGCGATGGAACCAGCTCGCGCAACGCCTTATAGAGCGCCCGTGTTTCCAGCAGATTCCAGATGCGCAGCATGGTTTCCAGCGCATCCAGGGGTTTGCTGATGAAGTCCCGGGCGCCCAGCGCCAGGGCGCGCAGGCGGGTGTCGCGGGTGGCGTCGGCGGTCAGCACCAGGATCGGCAGGTAGTCGTTTGCCGGGATGCGCCGGTTGAGCTGCTCCAGCACGGCGAAGCCATCGAATGCCGGCATGTGCAGGTCCAGGATCACCAGGTCAGGCTCAAAACTGTTGAACAGGTCGAGGGTGCGCAAAGGCTCGGTGCTGCTCAGTACGTTGTGCAGCCCTTCGCGAGCCAGCAACTGCTCCATCAGGTCCAGGTTGGGGCGCTGATCGTCAACGATCAGGATGCGCAAATCGCGATTCATGCGGGCTCCGGTAAATAACGTTCAAGGTGGCCGAGAAAGGCCTGGATATGAATGGGTTTGGTCAGGATCGCTGTGGCCCCGGCTTCGTGCAGGGCACGGTGGGTCAGGTCGCTGGCATCGGCGGTGATCATCAGTACCGGTGTGGACGCCGTAGCCGCCGATTGCCGCAAGCGGCGCAGCACCTCCAGGCCTGTCAGGTCCGGCAGGGTCACGTCCAGCAGGATCAACTGCGGGGCGTGCTGGCGAGCCAGGTCCAGGCCCAACTGGCCTTGCATGCTCGACAGCAGTTGAATACCCGGACGTCGCTGCATCAGGGTCTCGATCAGCGCCAGGCTCGACAGGTTGTCTTCGATGCACAGTATCTTGCCGTGATATTCGACTGACGGACGCGGTGCCTTCAGCGCGACGATGGGGGGCAAGCGGGCGTGTTCCACCCGGGCACCGGGCAATTGCAGGGTAAAACAACAACCTTGCCCCGGCTCGCTGTGGACCTGCAGGCTGCCTTGCATCATTTCCAGCAGGCTCTTGCTCAAGGACAGCCCAAGACCGGTGCCCTCGACCTGTGGATCGGCACCCAGGCGCTCGAACGGCTTGAACAACCGGTCAAGCTGCTCAGGGGCAATGCCATGCCCGGTGTCGCTGACAGCAATGCTGACTCGCGGCCCCTGGGTGGTCACCTCAATGCGCACTTCACCGCCGGGCCGGTTGTACTTGATGGCGTTGGACAATAGATTGAGCAGCACCTGCACCAGGCGTTGACGGTCGGCCAGCACACCGCTGCTGTCGGGTAACGGCGCCAGCTCGGCCAACTGAATCCCGGCGTCGGCCGCCATGGGGGAAACCAGCGTCAGGGCTTCATGCAACACCGTCGTCAAGGCAATCGGCTCAATGTTCAGCGGCAGACGACCGGCCTCGATCCGGGCAATGTCCAGCACCTCGTTGATCAACGCCAGCAGATGCTGACCGGCGCGCAGGATGTGACTGACCTGTGGGCGCTGGCCGGCGCTGGAGTCCATGTCCAGCAGTTGCGCGAAGCCGAGTATGGCGTTCAGGGGGGTGCGCAGTTCGTGGCTCATGCGCGAAAGAAATTCGCTCTTGGCGCGGCTGGCGCTTTCGGCTTCTTCACGGGCGGTGCGCAGGGCGATCTCGGCGGCGCGGCGGTCAGTGATGTCGCGGGTGATCTTGGAAAACCCGCGCAGGGTGCCGGTACTGTCGTACTGGGCAGTGATGACCACACTGGCCCAGAAGCGGCTGCCGTCCTTGCGACAGCGCCAGCCTTCTTCCATGTAATGACCGTCACGGGCCGCTTCGTGCAGCGCCATGTCCGGGTGCGCCGGGCATTCTTCGCTCAGATAGAACAACGAAAAATGCCGGCCGAGGATTTCCTGTTCGGTGTAACCCTTGATCCGTTCGGCGCCGGCGTTCCAGGTAATGACATGGCCTTGAGCGTCCAGCGCAAAGATGCCGTAGTCCTTCACCCCATCGATGATCAGTCGCAAGCGTTCTTCGTTATCCCGCAGAGCCCGCTCGCGTTCGGCAAGCAACTGCCCGGCCTCTACCAGACGAGTGCCCAACTGGCCGATTTCGTCCTGCTCCGGCGGTTGCGGCAGCAACGGTTGACCCAAGGCCAGGCGCTGAGCGTTGCCTTGCACCTGTTGCACGCGGGCGACAATGCCCTTGGACAGGAACAGCACCGCCACGATGGCGCCAAGCAGCCCGCACAGCGCCGCCAGTAGCGTGGCGAACAACAGGCGCATGCGCGTGGCCGAGGCGGCGGCACTGCGGTCGGCGAGCAGGGCGTCCTCACGTATACGCATGGCGTTGATCTGCTCGCGCAGCACGTCCAGGACGTGTTTGTTTTCGATCAGAATCGTCGTGATGGCCGCTGTGTCATCGGCCTTGCCGTTGCGCAAGGCATCCAGCCCATCGAGTTTTTCTGCGATCAGTGGGGTGATGGTCTTGAGGCGCTCACGCATCCGGGCATCGCGGATGTTGTGGTCCAACCGTTGCAACGCGGCCTTGATCAGCGGCGTGGCCTGTTCGTAGCTGGGCAGGAAGTCTTCGCGCCGGGTCAGCAGGTAACCGCGCACGCTGGCTGCGGCTTCGGCCAGCAGGGTATGCACCGTCTGGATATCGCCCTGGACCAGCAGCACCCGGCGCACGTCTTCTTCGGCCCGGGCGGTCTGGCGTTCGGTGATGTAGATCAGCACCAGCGACAGCAACAGCACCACCAGGGGCAGGGAAATGACCACCAATGCCTTGCCCCGCAATGGCAGGTTGGCCCAGCGGCGGGCGGCGAGGAATCTCATGGCCATTGCCCGCTGGGTTGTGCCACCAACCCCAGGGCAACACCGCGCACGGCGGCCTGGGTTCGATCGGCGGCTCCCAACTTGCCGATGACGCGCTCCACGTGGGCCTTGGCGGTGCCGGGGGCGATGCCGAGTTTTTCGCCGATTTCACGGTTGCTGAAGCCGCCGGCCACCAGCCCCAGCACCTGACGCTCGCGGGCTGTCAGGGCCTGGACCGGGGTAGCGCCACTGGCACCGCGCTCGGCCATGCGCCGCAGCAGGCGCGCACTGACCGAACTGTTCAGGGCCTCTTCGCCCTGGGCGACCCGTTTGAGGGCGTCCAGCACTTCATCGCGGCTGGCATCCTTGAGCAGATAACCGACCGCGCCCGCGCCGATGGCGGCTTCAAGGTGATCAGGGCTGTCGTCCATGGTGAAGATCACCACTTTGATCCCCGGCTGGCGCTGCTGCAGGATACGCGCCGCCCCCAGACCATTGAGCACCGGCATGCGAATGTCGAGAATGGCGATGTCCGGTTGCAGCCGCTCGCACAGATCGAGGGCTTCCTGGCCGTCGCTGGCCTGGCCGACGACTTCGAACCCCGGGCTGCCGGCCAGCATGCTGATAAAACCGGTGCGGGTCACTTCGTGATCATCGGCCAAAAGCAGGCGTAAAGGGGACGTCATGAGTGTGTTCCGTGGGTGGGTAGGGGGACGCTGGCCAGCAAACGGGTGCCACCATCGGGCTGGCTGAAACAGCTCAGGTGGCCGCCCAGCAGGCTGGCACGTTCCTGCATGGCCGCCAGGCCCAGATGGCAGGTGCCATTGGTCTCGATGGGTTGTTCCAGAGCAAAACCACGGCCATTGTCTTCGACCCGCAGCGAGGCCCGGTCGTCGCTCACCATCAATCCCAGGCGTACATGGCTGGCCCGGGCGTGCTTGAGAATGTTGTTGATGCCTTCCTGGGCAATGCGGAACAAGGCGATTTCGGTGTTGCCCGGCAGGCGAGCGGCGCTGTGCTCGGCCCAGTCCACCGACAGGCCTGCATCCCGCAGGCGGTCGGCTTCCTTGTCGACGGCTTTGTACAGACCGAAGTCATCCAGCGCATGGGGACGCAGACCGCCGATCAACTGCCGGCCTTCGCCGACACAACCCCGGGCGAGATCGAGGATGGCCTGCAAGTCGTTCGCCAGGGCCGGCGGCAGAGGCGGGCAGCGACCGGCGAACCCCTGCAGGCGCTGATGCAGGCCGGCCAGGTTCTGTGCCAGGCCATCATGCAGGTCGTAGGCCACACGCTTGCGTTCGTCTTCCTGGGCGCTGAACAGTCGATGGACCAGCTCGGACATGGTGCGTTCGCGGGCCTGCAACGCTTCGAGCAGACGACTGTTCTCCAAATGGGCAGCCAGCAGGGTCGCCAGCAATTGCAGTGACTCAATATCCTCGTTGTCCGGCGTGCCGAGGGCTACGCCGTTGCCCAGCAATAAAGCCCCGAACACCACACCGTCGGAGCCACGCAACGGAACGCGCAAGACCTGGGGCAGGGCGCTGCCAGGGTACTCCAGCCATTGTGGCTCGGCTGACGGCGGCTGAGCCAGGTTGGCAAGCAGATCGAGCCGTTCTTGGCTGCCATGGCTGGCGATGGTGCGAAACGTGGTGTCCGCTGCCCACTCCAGCAGCAGGCCATGATCCATGGCCATGAATGCGCACGCTCGTTGCACTGCGCGCTGGCGCATCGCCGACAGGGGCAATTGCGTCAGTTCATGGCCGGTGCCCAACAGCAGGCGCAGGCGTGCGGCACGACTTTGCGACTGGCGATATTGGGTTCGGATGGCCAGGGCACTGCCGGGGTCATGGGGTGGGCTTTGCATGATAGGGCTCCAGCGTGGATGGGACCGGTCGGCGTGGCGGTATTAGAGCGTGTCATCAGCACCGGGCCTATCTGCCGAACGGCATAGGCAATCGGCACCGGTTGGCCGATGGCGAAGGCCGCCAGGCCCGGCAAAGTCGGCTCATTGAAACCCACAGGAACGTTACGATGAAACTGAAAACCTTCGCCGCTGCCGCTTTTTTCATGCTGACCACACCCTTGGCCCTGGCACTTGAAACAACGCCATACGTTTATCGCACCGTAGCCGAGCAGCCACAGAATCAGAATGACCGTGAAATCGCCGCATTGTTCGACCGCTGGAACGCGGCCCTCAAAACCGGCAACGCTGCTGCAGTAACCAGCCTGTATGCGCCGGATGCGATATTGCAGCCCACCGTATCCAACCAGGTGCGCAACACGGCGGCACTGATTCAGGATTACTTTGAACACTTCCTGGCCGGCAAGCCGGTGGGGCAGATCAACTACCGGGAAATCCGTCACCTGGGACCTGACGCGGCGATGGACAGTGGTGTCTATACCTTTGCCCTGACCAACGCCGACGGCTCCAAGCGCGAGGTTCAGGCGCGCTACACCTTTATCTATGAACGCATTGACGGTCAGTGGAAGATCCTTAACCACCACTCCTCGGCCATGCCGCAAGTCCAGAAGCAACTGCATGCCAGCCACTGAGGCCGTTTGAACAAATGAGTTCGTCCCTGGCTGCGTTGGGGGGCGAACCACCCGTTTGGCAGGCTGGCAAAAAACGATAGGCCAGTGTCATTAACAGAGCGGTTCGATAAAGAAGTTGGATTCGTGTGGGAACATTAATTAGAATCACTCTCATTTAATGTATTCCTTGCACAAGGCTTCTTGACATGTCTGATGCAGCTACGCCAACGGAGCGTTCCTTGCACGCGCTGTACCGAGACCACGGTGGCTGGCTGGAAGGCTGGTTGAGACGACGCATGGGCAATGCCTGGGATGCCGCGGACCTGCGCCAGGACACGTTCCTGCGGGTACTGTCCAGCGCTCAGCCATTGGCCGATCTGCACGAACCCCGCGCTTATCTGCTGACAGTCGGCAAGCGTCTGTTGAGCAACTTTTACGCGCGCCGCAACCTGGAGCAGGCTTACCTCGACGCCTTGGCGAGCTTGCCGCCAGCGTGCGTACCGTCCCCGGAGCAGCGCTGGCTGCTGCTGGAAACGTTGCAAGCCCTGGATGAATTGCTCGATGGCCTGCCGGCTCTGGTGCGGCGGGCTTTTTTGTGGAGCCAGCTCGAAGGCCTGGGCTACCGTGAAATCGCCGAGCGCATGCAGGTGTCGGAGCGCACCATCAAGCGCTATATGGCCCAGGCTTATGAGCATTGCCTGTTGGTGGAGTTTTGATGCGCCAGGCCCCTTCGCCTGAAGCTCGCGAAGTCGCCCGGGCGGCGGCTCGCTGGCTTGCCATGATGGAGTCTGGCGGGGATGACTTCGATTGCGCCGCGCTGCAACGCTGGCGCGACAGCAGCGCCCACCACGAGGCCGCCTGGCAAAAAGCCCAGCGATTGCGCCAGCGTTTCGCCGGGGTGCCGACTTCATTGGGTATGGCGACCCTGGATCGCCCGGCATTGCCCCGTCGGGCGGTGCTCAAGCGTGCGCTCGGCGTCGCCGCGTTGGTGCCCACGGCCTGGTGGCTGGGGCGAGAGCTGCCGCTGGAGGTCTGGCGCGCCGACCTGCACACGGCCACGGGCGAACAGCGGCGCTGGTCGCTGGCCGACGGCAGCGCCTTGCAGTTGAATACCGACAGCGCCCTGGACCTGGACCTCAAGGCTCGACGCCTGGTGCTGGTGCAAGGGGAGATGGCCCTCAATGTCCAGGGGCCTGCGCCATTGGCCATTCAGGCACCGTTCGGCCTGATCTCCGTCAGCCGTAGCGAGGTCTGCGTACGCCTGAATGAGCGCAGTTGCCGGGTGTCGGTCCTCAGTGGTTCGGTGCAACTGCAACCGTTGCGCGGGCCAATGCTGACACTGAAGGAAGGCGAGCAGGTCAACCTCTTGGCCTCGGGCGCCGGACCGGTGGGGGCGTTCGACGTAGCGCAGTTGGGTTGGCGTGACGGTGTACTTGTGGCGCAGAACCAGCCGTTGGGGGATTTTCTCCGTGAACTGGGCCGTTATCGCTCAGGTTTTTTGCGTTGGGACCCCGCCCTGGAGTCGCTGCGGGTGACCGGCAGCTTCCGTCTGGAAAACACCGATCGAATCCTCGCGTTGCTCTCGGCCAGCCTGCCGCTGCACGTGCAAACGCGCACCCGATACTGGGTCACATTGACGCTGCGCAAAAATACTGTCTGACGCCTGTCCCCTTTTTTTGTCTCGCTTGTCATTCAAGGCAACTGAACAAAAACGAGAGCTCCCCCCAATGTCCGCAGTAGTACCTTTGCGTTTTCGCCCGGCCCTTGCCGGCTGGCGTCCGCTGTTGAACCTGAGCCTCGTGCTCAGCCTGAGCGCCAGCCCATTGTTCATGTCCTCCAGCCAAGCCGAAGAAGCTGCCCGACGCAGCTATCAGGTGCCGGCCGGCAGCCTCAGCGCCGCGCTGACCCGGTTCGCCGGCCTGGCGGGGGTCAACCTGTCGGTCGACCCGGCCCTGGTGAGCGGGCATAACAGCCCCGGTCTGTCGGGGGAGTATGCCGTGGAGGAGGGCTTTGCCCGGCTGTTGCAGGGCTCGGGTCTGCAACTGCAGCCGGTGGGCGAGCAGGCTTACATCCTGACCCCGGCGCCGGAAGGCAGCAGCTTGCAACTGGCGCCCACCTCGATCATGGGGGCCACGAGCCTGGCGCAGGGCGAGCCTTATGCCGGTGGCCAGGTCGCGCGCCGCGGCTCGCAAGGCTTGCTCGGGTCGCGAGACTTCATGGAAACCCCGTTCAGCATGACCACCTATACCAGCGAAGTGGTCAAGAACCAGCAGGCTCGGACCCTGGGCGACCTGATTGCCAGCGACCCTTCGGTTCGCGCCACCAATCCGGCAGGCGGGCGTTTCGAGCAGTTCACCATTCGCGGTTTCAGCCTGTTCAACAGTGATGTCGACTACAACGGTCTCTACGGCATCCTGCCGACCTATTCGATCGACATGGAGATGGCCGACCGCGTCGACATCATCAAGGGCCCGACCCAGCTCATCAACGGCGTCTCGCCACGTGGCAGCGTGGGTGGCGGGATCAATGTGGTGCCCAAGCGGGCCACCGACAAACCCATCACTTCGTTCACGGGCAGCTACGCCTCCAACAACCAGCTCGGCGGCGCTGTGGATGTCGCCCGGCGTTTTGGTGAAGACAACCAGTTCGGCGTTCGTTTCAACGGCGTGAAGCAGTCCGGCGACACTGAATGGGATCACCAGAGTGTCGACCGTGACATGGCCGTGCTGGGCCTGGATTTTCGTGGCGAGCGTCTACGCCTCTCGACGGATATCGGGCGCACCGAGCGCGATACCGACGCGCCGCAGGAGCGCGTGCTGGTAGGGGCCAACGCACAGGTCCCGCACGCCAGCGATGTGCGCCGCAACTACGCTCAGCGCTGGAGCAAGGCGCGCACCAAGGACACTTTCGGCGCGGTGAACGCGCAATACGATGTCAACGATTCCGTGATGTTGTACGGCAGTGCAGGGGCGCGCAAAAGTGATCATGACTTCCTGCGGCACAACGTTTCGGTCAGCAACGACGCTGGCGATTTCAGCGTTCAACCCCGCGACTTTACCCGCGATGAAAATGTCCGCACGGCCACGGCCGGGGTGCGCAACTGGTTCCATACCGGCCCGGTGAGCCATGAGATCAACCTGGCCGCCAGCTACTTCTACATGGATTTCACCAATGGCGGCGCTCGTTATGCTTCGTCCCCGAGCAACCTGTATGACCCGGTGCAAACGCCGACTCCGAGCGACCCCACGCGCCAGGACAGCAAGGTCTATACCGAAAACCGCTCCACCGGCGTGGCGCTGTCCGACACTCTGGGTTTCTTCGATGACCGGCTGCTGCTGACCCTCGGCACCCGCTGGCAGCGGATCAAGGTTGACGACTGGACGGATAACGTCAAAGGCGCCACCGCGTACGACGAGGAAAAGATGTCGCCGTCGGGCGGAATCCTGTTCAAGGCAACCGATAAGCTGTCGTTGTATGCCAACTACATGGAAGGTTTGAGCCAGGGCAAGATCGCGCCATCGACCTCGATCAACGAGGACGAAATATTCCCGCCGTTCATCAGTCGTCAGGTCGAGGTGGGAGCCAAATATGACGCGGGTGCGCTCGCCGTCACCGCCGCCGTCTTCCGGATCAAGCAGCCTGCCTACGCCACCGATGCCACGACGCGTGTCTTCGGCCCGAACGGCAAACGCGAGAACACCGGGGTTGAGATGAGCGTGTTCGGTGAGCCGCTCAAGGGGTTGCGTTTGCTCGGCGGGGTCATGTACATCGACAGCGATTTGACCGATACCACCGATGGCGCCTTTGATGGTAATCGGGCACCGGCCACGCCCAAATACAATGTCAACCTGGGCGCCGAGTGGGATGTGCCGACCGTGCAGGGCCTGACCCTGACCAGCCGCGCCATCCATTCCAGCTCGCAGTACCTGGACCAGTCCAACACCAAGGAAATCGATTCCTGGGAGCGTGTGGATGTAGGCGCGCGCTACGCGTTCAAGGTGGACCAGAAGAACATCACCCTGCGTGCCAATGTCGAGAACGTCGCGGACAAGCGCTACTGGAGTTCAGCCGGCGCCTCGGATGACAGCGAGGCAGGCTTGACCCTGGCAACGCCGCGCACTTACCTGCTTTCGGCCACCGTGGACTTCTAGACCGATGTGCAGCTTCAGGGATGAAGCTGTTTCTCAGGTGTCACGGAACAGGTCGTGGGCATCCAGCAGTCGCCAGGCGATTTCGGGACGTTTTTCCAACCCGCGTCGAATGGCGGTGGGGATCGACTGACGAATCTTGCGGCACAGGCCGGGCTGCTCCTGGAACTCGATGGCGATGCCGCGCATGGTGCGCACTTCGTTGTAGCCGGGTTCGACGCTCAGGCGGATTCCGAGGTTCTCGTACATACGCTGCTGCAACCGTTGGAGTTCGTCCAGGCTCTGGATATTTTCCAGCCGTTCGAGCAGGCGTTTTTCTTCCTGACGGTTCAAGCAAAGAATGCGCAGGTCACTGCCCGGGGTTTGCAGCAACGCATCACGCCCGCAGTCACAGATACCAGGCGGGCAGGGGGGACGGATCGGAATCGACGCGGTCATGGGCTCCACAGGTCAGCAACGAGCAAATCGCCTCTGAGTGTATCGGCGGTCCAGGCAATGTGATGCCTGACGGCATGCCGGTCAACCCTGGTGAGTGGCCGCTTGTCTAGCGCCGTTGCGAGCGGGCGCTGGGCCGAGCCCGCAGTAGCAATGTGGGAGCGGGCTTGCTCGCGAAGACGGTTGTTCGTCCAGCATTGCTACCTGCTGACGCACCGCCTTCGCGAGCAAGCCCGCTCCCACAAGGTTTCTGTTGCTTATACAAATGCCGTGCGCCTACAGCCCCAAGTCAGACAGCCCCGGATGATCATCCGGCCGGCGACCCAGCGGCCAATGGAATTTGCGTTCGCTTTCCTGGATCGGCATGTCGTTGATGCAGGCGTAGCGGTTGGACATCAACCCTTGCTCGTCAAACTCCCAGTTTTCATTGCCGTAGGAACGGAACCAGTTGCCCGAATCGTCGTGCCATTCGTAGGCGTAGCGCACGGCGATACGGTTACCGGTGAAGGCCCACAGTTCCTTGATCAGCCGGTAGTCCAGTTCCTTGGCCCATTTACGGGTCAGGAAGGCCTTGGCCTCTTCGCGGTTATGGGCGAATTCGGCACGGTTGCGCCATTGAGTGTCCAGCGTATAGGCCAGGGACACCCGTTGTGGGTCGCGGGAGTTCCAGCCGTCTTCGGCCAGACGGACTTTTTCAATGGCCGATTCACGGGTGAAAGGCGGCAGCGGCGGACGAACTTCAGCAGTGGATGACATGGCAGATCTCCAGTGAGTGATCGAGCAAGTGGCACAGCGGTTTACGGGAACGGGTTATTCAGTTTCAGCCAATAAGGACTTCAGTATGTTTTGGGCCTGGTCGGCGGCGCTGTGATCGCCCATGACCAGTGCGACGGTAATGGCGCCATCGATCAGGATCAGTAACTGCCGGGCCAAGGCATCCGGGCTCTCGACGCCTTGTTCTGTGCACAGCCGGGTTACATAGTCGAGCAACTTCTGTTTATGCAGTTTGGCGACCTGGCGGACCGGGTTCTGTGGGTCGCCGGTTTCGCCACTGGTGTTGATGAACGCACAGCCACGGAAACCTTCGCTGTCGAACCAGGTTTTGAGCACGGTAAACAGGTTGAGCAGCCGGGCGCGCGGAGTAGGGGCCTTGTCGACCTCACTGCTGAACCAGTGCATCCAGCGTTCGTCGCGCCGCTGGAGTGCGGCCACGATCAGATCGTCCTTGTTGGCAAAGTAGCGATAAATGCTCTTTCTGGAGACGCCGGCGGTTTTCACCAGCCGATCCATGCCGGTGGCCGCGATGCCACTTTTATAGATTAACTTTTCGGCGACATCGAGAATAATGTCTCGGGTCTCATTGCTATTGATTTCGTTCATGGCGCTAACAGTAGAACGATCGTTCTCCTTGGTCAAATTGTTTTTTCATGACGCCCTGAAGACCCGAACCCATCGATGGTGTAAGCTCAACCACTCTTCGGATTCGACCTTTTGCGAGCCCTATGCCGTCGCTTTTCAAACGCCCCTTGCTGCCTAAGCTGCGCAGCTTTGCACTGACCGCCGATGCCGTGACCATCCTCGATGGCGCCGCCGAGTTCCGCCGTTGCCTGCTGGAGCAAATCGCCCAGGCCACCCAGCGCATCTACATCGTCGCCCTGTACCTGCAAGAGGACGAGGCCGGGCAGGAAATCCTCGATGCCTTGCACGCCGCCAAGGCCAAGCGTCCGGAACTGGACGTGGTCGTGGTGGTGGATTGGCTGCGGGCCCAGCGCGGGCTGATCGGCGCCAAGAAGCAGCCGGGCAATTCGGCGTGGTATCAGGAGCAGACCCGCACTCACGCCAGCGAAGTGCCGATCTACGGCGTGCCGGTGCAGACCCGCGAGTTGTTCGGCGTGCTGCACCTCAAAGGCTTCGTGATCGACGACTGCGTGCTTTACAGCGGTGCCAGCCTCAATAACGTCTACCTGCACAAATTCGACAAATACCGCTACGACCGCTACCACCTGTTGCGCAACGAGGCTCTGGCCGACTCGATGCAGCACCTGGTACAGCATGGCTTGATTGCCTCCAGCGCCGTGCATCGTCTGGATTTGCCGAACCTGCCCAGCACTCGCAGCCTGCGCAAGGACATCGGCGATCTGCGCAGCCGGCTCAAGTACGCCGCGTATGACACGCAGGCCGGCAACCTCGACAAGAGCGGCCTGTCGGTGAGCCCGTTGCTGGGCGTGGGCAAGAACAATCCGTTGAGCCGGGTAATTGGCGAGTTGATTGCCAGCAGTCGCCGGCAACTGACCATCTGCACGCCGTATTTCAATCTGCCCCTGGGGGTGACCCGGGAAATCAATCGCGCGCTGGCTCGCGGGGTCAGGATCGACATTATCGTCGGCGACAAAACCGCCAACGACTTCTACATGCCGCCCAGCGAGCCGTTCAAGATCATCGCCGCGCTGCCCTATCTCTACGAAATCAGCCTGCGCCGCTTCGCCAAGCGGCATCAGCGTTACATCGACAGCGGCCAACTGAACCTGCACCTGTGGCGTGACGGTGACAATACCTATCACCTCAAGGGCATGTGGATCGACGAGCGCTACACCTTGCTGACCGGCAATAACCTCAATCCACGGGCGTTTCGCCTGGACCTGGAAAACGCTTTGTTGCTGGATGACCCCAAGGGCGAACTGCTGGGGCCGCGTCAGGCCGAGCTTGAGCAGATTTACCAACACACCCGGCGCATCGATCGATATCTGGACCTGGAAACCCTGCCGGACTATCCCGCCGCAGTCGCCAGGTTTCTGAAACGGGTCAGCCGGGTGCGGATCGAGCGGCTGCTTTACCGGATCCTGTGAAAGCTCGTGCCATGTCGGAAAAAGACACCATCTCCATCCAGTTGGTACGTGAGGCGCTGCTGCAAAGCTGCGCTCCCGGAGCGGCCACCGATGAGGTTCTGAGCAAGGTCGGCATAGACCCTGCGTTGCTCGACGACTCCCAGGCGCGGGTCCCGGCCCATGCTTATGCGCGGCTCTGGCGTTTGCTCGCCCGACGCCTGGATGACGAGTTTTTTGGCATGGACCCGCGCAAGCTCAAGTCGGGTAGCCTGGCGTTTCTCTGCCAGTGCGCCATGGCCCAACCCACGCTGGCGAGCGGCCTGACGGCGGGGCTGGGGTTCCTCTCGCTGATGTTCGAACAGTTGCCGGCCCAATGGGTCCGCCAGCAGAGCCTGGCGGAAATCGTCCTGCTGGAGGACGATCAGGATCCGCGACGGGCCTTCACCTATTTTACCTACTGGATGATTGTTCATGGCGTGGCCTGTTGGCTGGCCGGGCGGCGTATTCCGATTCTTTCCATCGAGTTGCGTTGCCCGGAACCGGACTTCTGCGACGACTATCGTGTGATGTTCTCCCGGAACCTGCGCTTTGACCGGCCCCGCACCCGGATGATCTTCTCCGCCGAATGCCTGGACCTGCCCATCCGACGCAGCGCCGAGGAACTCAACCGCTTTCTGGCCCAGGCACCGGCCAACATCCTGGTCAAATATCGCGACCCGCAAAGCCTCGCCAGCCGCATCAGACACGACCTGCGCCAATTGCCACCCGAGCAGTGGCCGGAGACCGAGGCTCTGGCCCAGCAGTTGTGCGTTTCGGCCTCGACCCTGCGCCGCCGCTTGGCGGAGGAGGGCCAGACGTATCAAGGGCTCAAGGACAGTGTGCGCAAGGAGTTGGCCATCAACTGGCTGGCCGAACCTTCCATCAGCTTCGTGGAAATCGCCGCGCGCCTGGGATTTGCCGATGCCAGCTCCTTCTACAAGGCGTTTCGCAAGTGGTCCGGGTCCAATCCGGGACATTATCGCAGCCTGATTCTCAACGATCCTGGCTGATTTGGGATGTGGGTTGACTGGGCTTGCGCTATCGCGGGCAAGCCTTGCTCCCACATAAGGTTCGCATTGCCCCGGTGGGAGCGAGTCTGCTCGCGATAACGGCCTCCCAGACGCCACATCACCCAACCATGGCCAAACCAGTCAAGCAACTTGATGGCTTTGACCATTGCCGCCCAAGCCCTTCGGCGCGAGTATTTCCCTGCTGTTTACGGTTCCCCCAACCAATAAAAAGTACAGAGGGATTCTGGTCATGCGCGATTACTCGTCCGCCACGTCACAGTTCGATTACCTGCACACCGTCAACACCGCACTGCACGGCTCGCTCGAGGCATTGAACGCCTGTGTCGAGTGTTGCGACCGGCATGCGTTGCCGGGGCGTATTGCCTTGTTCTGGGAGGGGCGCGACGGCAACGACGCGACCTGGACTTACCGTGACCTGCAGGACAACGCCGCGCGTTTTGCCAATTTCCTCCTGGCTCAAGGCGTGGGCAAGGGTGACAAGGTGGCCGGCCTGCTGCCACGTACCGCTGAATTGCTGATCGTGGTACTCGCCACGTGGCGCATCGGCGCGGTGTATCAGCCGTTGTTCACCGCGTTCGGCCCCAAGGCCATCGAACACCGTCTGGGCAGCTCAGGCGCGCGTGTTGTGGTCACCGACGCGGTCAATCGCCCCAAACTCAACGATGTAGCCGGTTGCCCCACAGTGGTCACGGTCGGCGGCGCAAAAGGCCAGGGCATCGTTCGCGGCGATTACAGTTTCTGGGCAGAAGTGGCGAACCATGCAAACCAGTGCGAACCGGTGATGCTCAGTGGCGAAGACCCGTTCCTGCTGATGTTTACCTCCGGCACCACTGGACCGGCCAAGGCGCTGTCGGTGCCGCTCAAGGCCATCGTCGCATTCCAGAGCTACATGCGTGACGCCGTGGACCTGCGTCCCGAAGACGCCTTCTGGAACGTCGCTGACCCGGGCTGGGCCTACGGCATCTACTTCGGTGTGACCGGCCCTCTGGCCATGGGGCATCCCATCACGTTCTACGATGGGCCGTTTACCCTGGAAAGCACTTGCCGAGTCATCAACAAGTACGGCATCACCAACCTCGCCGGTTCACCCACTGCCTATCGTTTGTTGATCGCCGGGGGCGATCAGTTCGCCCGCTCGATCAAGGGCACGCTGCGCGCGGTCAGCAGCGCCGGCGAGCCGCTGAACCCGGAGGTCATCCGCTGGTTTGCCGACAACCTGAACGTGGTGATCCACGATCACTACGGCCAGACCGAGCTGGGCATGGTGCTGTGCAATCACCACGCTCTGGAACATCCGGTGCACATGGGCGCGGCCGGTTTTGCCTCGCCGGGCCACCGGATCGTGGTGCTGGATGAAAATAACCGTGAATTGGGCGTGGGCCAGCCGGGCATTCTCGCCGTCGATCGTAGCCAGTCACCGATGTGCTGGTTCGCCGGTTATGAGGGCGGGCCAACCAAGGCTTTCGTCGGCGATTATTACCTGAGCGGCGACACCGTTGAATTCAACCCGGACGGCAGCATCAGCTTCGTCGGCCGCAGCGACGACGTGATTACCACCTCCGGCTATCGCGTCGGCCCGTTCGACGTGGAAAGCGCACTGATCGAACACCCCGCCGTCGTCGAGGCTGCGGTGGTCGGCAAGCCCGATCCCGAACGCACCGAACTGGTGAAAGCCTTCGTGGTGCTCAGCGCCCAATACCGCGCCGCGCCAGAGCTGGCCGAAGAGTTGCGCCAGCACGTGCGTAAGCGCTTGGCCGCTCACGCCTATCCCCGTGAAATCGAATTTGTCAGCGACTTGCCGAAAACCCCAAGCGGCAAGTTGCAGCGCTTTATCTTGCGCAACCAGGAGATCGCCAAGGCTCAAGAGGCCGCGGCGCCTAACGTTTCAGCTTGAATCCAAGGAAACCATGATGCAGATCGACAACAAGATTTTCCTCGTCAGCGGCGGCGCGTCCGGCCTCGGCGCGGCCACCGGCGAGATGCTGGTCAAGGCCGGTGCCAAGGTGATGCTGGTGGACCTCAACGCCGAAGCCGTGGCTGCCCAGGCGCAGAAGCTGGGCTGCCAGAGCGTGGTGGCGGACATCAGCAACGAAGCGGCGGCTGACGCGGCGGTCAAGGCCACTGTCGCGGCGTTCGGTGGCCTCAATGGCCTGGTGAACTGCGCCGGCATCGTGCGCGGCGAGAAGATCCTCGGCAAGAACGGCCCGCACGCGCTGGCCAGCTTCAGCCAGGTGATCAACGTCAACTTGATCGGTAGCTTCAATCTGTTGCGTCTGGCCGCCGCCGCCATCAGTGAAACCGAGGCCGATGCCGGGGGTGAGCGTGGCGTGATCATCAATACCGCTTCGGTGGCGGCTTTCGACGGCCAGATCGGCCAGGCAGCCTACGCGGCCTCCAAAGGCGCTATCGCCAGCCTGACCCTGCCGGCCGCCCGGGAACTGGCGCGCTTCGGCATCCGTGTGATGACCATCGCCCCGGGTATTTTCGAAACCCCGATGATGGCCGGCATGACACCCGAAGTCCGCGACTCCCTGGCCGCCGGCGTGCCTTTTCCACCGCGCCTGGGCAAACCGGCCGAGTACGCGGCGCTGGTCAGGCATATCATTGAAAACACCATGCTCAACGGTGAGGTGATCCGTCTCGACGGCGCCTTGCGTATGGCTGCCAAGTAGGAGCAATTGTCATGTCCAACGATCCGATTGTTATCGTCAGCGCCGTCCGCACCCCCATGGGCGGCTTTCAAGGTGAACTGAAAAGCCTCAGCGCTCCGCAACTGGGAGCCGCCGCCATTAAAGCTGCCGTGGAGCGGGCCGGCATTGCCCCTGATGCGGTTGAAGAAGTGCTGTTTGGCTGTGTGCTCGCGGCAGGCCAGGGCCAGGCTCCGGCGCGCCAGGCCGCACTGGGGGCCGGGCTCGATAAATCGACCCGCTGCACCACGCTCAACAAGATGTGTGGTTCGGGCATGGAGGCGGCAATTCTTGCCCATGACATGCTGATCGCCGGCAGCGCCGAGGTGGTGGTGGCTGGCGGCATGGAAAGCATGTCCAACGCCCCGTATCTGCTCGACCGCGCCCGCAGCGGTTTGCGCATGGGTCACGGCAAGGTGCTTGACCACATGTTCCTCGATGGCCTGGAAGATGCCTACGACAAGGGCCGCCTGATGGGCACCTTTGCCGAAGATTGCGCTGAAGCCAATGGTTTCAGCCGCGAAGCCCAGGATGCTTTCGCCATCGCTTCCACCACCCGAGCCCAACAGGCGATCAAGGACGGCAGCTTCGACGCCGAGATCGTGCCGTTACAGGTCATGGTCGGCAAGGAACAGGTCACCGTGCGCCACGATGAGCAGCCGCCCAAGGCTCGTCTGGACAAGATCGCCTCGCTCAAACCGGCGTTCCGTGAGGGCGGAACGGTCACCGCAGCCAATGCCAGTTCCATCTCTGACGGTGCCGCAGCCCTGGTGCTGATGCGCCAGAGCCAGGCTCGGGAGCGAGGCTTGAAGCCGTTGGCGGTGATTCACGGTCACGCTGCGTTTGCCGACACGCCGAGCCTGTTCCCCACCGCCCCCATCGGCGCGGTGAAGAAACTGATGGACAAAACCGGTTGGTCGCTCGACGACGTGGAGCTGTTTGAAATCAACGAGGCTTTCGCAGTGGTGGCGTTGGCGACCATGGGCGCGCTGGAGATCCCCCACGACAAGGTCAACGTCCATGGCGGCGCCTGCGCGCTGGGCCACCCCATCGGTGCGTCGGGCGCGCGGATCCTGGTGACGCTGCTTTCGGCCCTGCGCCAGAAAGGCCTCAAGCGTGGCGTCGCGGCCATCTGCATCGGTGGCGGCGAAGCCACGGCCATGGCCGTTGAATGCCTGTATTAAGGAATCACCATGCTCCCGACTGAAGAACAGACTCAAATCAGCGACGTGGCCCGGCAGTTCGCTCAGGAGCGCTTGAAACCGTTCGCCGCTGAGTGGGACCGCGAGCACCGCTTCCCTAAGGAAGCCATTGCTGCAATGGCCGAACTGGGTTTCTTCGGCATGCTCGTGCCGGAGCAGTGGGGCGGTTGCGACACCGGTTACCTGACGTATGCCATGGCACTGGAAGAGATCGCCGCCGGCGATGGGGCGTGCTCGACCATCATGAGCGTGCACAACTCGGTGGGCTGCGTGCCGATCCTCAAGTTCGGCAACGATGAACAGAAGGCCAAATTCCTCACCCCCCTGGCCAGCGGTGCGATGCTCGGTGCCTTTGCATTGACCGAGCCCCAGGCCGGTTCGGACGCCAGTAGCCTCAAGACCCGGGCACGGTTGGAGGGCGATCACTACGTGCTCAATGGTTGCAAGCAGTTCATCACCTCCGGGCAGAACGCCGGGGTGGTGATTGTGTTTGCGGTGACCGATCCGAGCGCCGGCAAACGTGGCATCAGTGCGTTCATCGTGCCTACCGATTCGCCGGGCTACAGCGTGGCGCGGGTCGAAGACAAACTGGGCCAGCACGCCTCCGACACCTGCCAGATCCTGTTCGAGGATGTCCGTGTTCCGGTGGGCAACCGTTTGGGGGAGGAGGGCGAGGGCTACAAGATCGCCCTGGCGAACCTGGAAGGCGGGCGGGTCGGTATCGCGGCGCAGTCCGTGGGCATGGCCCGCGCGGCGTTCGAAGCGGCCCGCGACTATGCTCGCGAGCGGCAAAGTTTCGGCAAGCCGATTATCGAACACCAAGCCGTGGCGTTCCGTCTGGCGGACATGGCCACCCAGATCGCCGTGGCGCGGCAAATGGTCCATTACGCCGCTGCTTTGCGCGACAACGGGCAGCCGGCGTTGGTGCAAGCGTCCATGGCCAAGCTGTTCGCCTCGGAAATGGCCGAAAAAGTCTGCTCCATGGCGTTGCAAACCCTGGGCGGTTACGGTTACCTCAACGATTTCCCGCTGGAGCGCATCTACCGCGACGTGCGGGTCTGCCAGATCTACGAAGGCACCAGCGACATTCAGCGCATGGTCATTTCGCGCAATCTTTGAACAGGAGTCCTGCATGAGCTACGAAACGATTTTATTGGAGATCAAGGACCGCGTTGGCCTGATCACCCTCAACCGTCCCCAGGCGTTGAACGCCTTGAACGCGCAGATCGTCAGCGAGCTGAACCAGGCGCTGGATGCATTGGAGGCTGATCCAAAGATTGGCTGCATCGTGCTGACCGGCTCGAAAAAAGCCTTTGCCGCCGGTGCGGACATCAAGGAAATGGCCGAGCTGACATACCCGCAGATCTACCTCGATGACTTGTTCAGCGACAGCGACCGCGTGGCTAACCGGCGCAAGCCGATCATCGCGGCAGTGAACGGGTTTGCCTTGGGCGGTGGTTGCGAACTGGCGTTGATGTGCGACTTTATCCTGGCCGGTGACAATGCCAAGTTCGGTCAGCCGGAGATCAACCTGGGCGTACTGCCGGGCATGGGCGGCACCCAGCGGCTGACTCGTGCAGTGGGCAAGGCCAAGGCCATGGAAATGTGCCTGACCGGCCGTTTCATCGATGCAGTGGAAGCGGAGCGTTGCGGCATCGTTGCGCGCATCGTGCCGGCTGATGAATTGCTCGACGACGCGCTGAAAACCGCCGCTCTGATTGCCTCCAAGTCGGTGCCCATCAGCATGATGGTCAAGGAAAGCGTCAACCGCGCCTTTGAAGTCAGCCTGTCCGAAGGTGTGCGTTTCGAGCGCCGGGTCTTCCATGCGGCATTTGCGACGCAGGATCAGAAGGAAGGCATGGCGGCATTCGTGGCCAAGCGGGCGGCGGAGTTTCAGGACAAGTAATGCGGCGTCCTGACTGACGCCATCGCGAGCAGGCTCGCTCCCACAGGGTTCGGAGGTGTACACAGAGATTGCGTACACCAAAGATCCCATGTGGGAGCGAGCCTGCTCGCGATGCTTTTTCAGCCATCACACCAGGTAGTTCTTTAACTCCCGGGCAATCACCATCCGCTGTATCTCGCTCGACCCTTCATAGATCTGGGTAATCCGCGCATCGCGGTAGTAGCGCTCCACCGGATAATCCTCGAGATACCCATACCCGCCATGAATCTGCATGGCCGAGGAGCAGACTTTTTCGGCCATTTCCGAGGCGAACAGCTTGGCCTGGGAGGCTTCCGACAGGCATGGCTTGCCGGCGCTGCGCAGGCGGGCGGCGTGGAGGATCAGCAGGCGGGCGGCGTTCAGGCGGGTGTGCATGTCGGCCAGCAGGTTGGCGATGCTCTGGTGTTCGATGATCGGCTTGTCGAACTGCACCCGGTCCCGCGCGTAAGCCAGGGCCGCTTCAAACGCCGCACGGGCGATGCCCAAGGCCTGCGCCGCGATGCCGATGCGGCCGCCTTCCAGGTTGGAGAGGGCAATCGCCAGGCCTTTGCCGCGAGCCCCCAACAGGTTGGCTTCGGGGATGGTGCAGTTGTTCAAGGTCACGGCGCAGGTATCCGAAGCGCGGATGCCCATCTTGTGTTCCGTGCGATCGACGATGAAGCCCGGCGTGTCGGTCGGCACCAGAAACGCCGAAATGCCTTTCTTGCCCAGCTCAGGATCCGTCACCGCAAAAACAATCGCCAGTTTCGCCCGCTTGCCGTTGCTGACGAATTGCTTGGCGCCATTGATCACCCAATGGCCGTCCCGCAGTTCGGCGCGGGTGCGCAGGTTGTGGGCTTCGGACCCGGCTTGGGGTTCGGTGAGGCAGAAGCAGCCAATGGCCTGGCCGCTGGCCAGATCGGCCAGCCAGGTCTGTTTCTGTTCGTCGGTGCCGAAATTGAGGACCGGCCCGCAACCCACCGAGTTGTGAATGCTCATCAGCGCCCCGGTGGCGCCATCGCCCGCGGAGATTTCTTCCACCGCGAGGGCATAGGCCACGTAATCGACGTAGGTACCGCCCCATTCCTCGGGCACCACCATGCCCAGCAGGCCCAACTCACCCATCTTCGCCACCAGGGCGTCGTCGATCCAGCCGGCTTTTTCCCAGGCCTGGGCATGAGGGGCGATCTCGCCGCGGGCAAAATCCCGGGCCATGTCGCGGATCATTACTTGCTCTTCGGTCAGCTCAAGGTCGTGCATGGTTCAGTTCCCGTGGTCGTCGAAGCCGTCGAAGAAACTCGCCACGTGGCGCTTGTCCAGCGCCTCCAGGGTCGGCGGGTTCCACTGCGGGTTCTTGTCTTTGTCGATGAGCAAGGCGCGCACGCCTTCGATCAGGTCGCCGCGCTCGAACCATTGACGGTCCAGGTGCAGTTCCAGGGCAAAACAGTCTTCCAGGCTCAAATGCCGGCCGCGACGCAGCATTTCCAGGGTTACGGCCATGGCCAGGGGCGAGCGGGTCTCCAGCAGGTCGGCGGTTTTCAGCGCCCACTCATGGCTGTTGGCGACGGTGACCTGACGCAACTGCTCGACCATGCTGGGCACGTCCGCAAGGGCAAAGAAGTGATCGATGGCCGGGCGCAGGTCGGCCAGAGGCGGGGCAGGCAACTGCTGCATGCCGAGTTTCGCCAGCAGGCCTTGCAGGTCCTTGAGGGGCGTGTCGTGCCATTCCAGGCGGTCGAGACGTTCATCGAGCCGATCGAGCTTGTCGCTGTCCAGATACCAGTCGGCCAGCCCGCAATACAGCGCGTCGGCAGCACGGATCTGTACGCCACTGACTCCCAGGTAGATGCCCAGTTCGCCAGAAATACGCGGCAGGAAATAGCTGCCCCCGACGTCGGGGAAGTAACCGATGGCGACTTCCGGCATGCCCAGGCGGCTGCGTTCGGTCACCACCCGCAGGTCGGCACCTTGCGCCAAGCCCATGCCGCCGCCCAGGACGAAACCGTCCATCAAGGCGAGGATGGGTTTGCGGTAGTGATGAATCGTCAGGTCGAGGGCGTATTCCTCGACGAAAAAGTCTTGGTGCAGGTTGTCGCCCTGCTTGTGGCTGTCGTACAGCGAGCGGATATCGCCGCCGGCGCAAAACGCTTTCTCGCCGGCACCACGCAGTACCACGGCGCGGATCTGTGGGTCCATAGCCCAGGTATCGAGCTGTTGTTGCAAGCTGCGCACCATTTCCAGCGTCAGGGCATTGAGGCCGGCGGGGCGGTTCAGGGTCAAGTGGCCGATATGGTTGCGTACTTCGACCAGCACTTCATGAGCCACGGCTCCGATGGGTCCCGAGGCTTGTGATGAAACCTGAGCTGTCATCGCTAACTCCCTGCTTTTATTGTTCTTTATGAATTGTGTCGCGCGTACCCGGTCAGGATCGTACCAGTGCAAATTTGCCTTGCACAACCGGGATACGTGCAGGTCCTGTCTGCATATTTATAGCAGCCTCAGGCTCAGCCGCGACCCGAGAGGACTTCCGTGATGCTGCGACGCCTGGCATTGCGTTCGCTGGCGTGGATCAATTGCTCGAGATCTTCGGGGGTTACGTCAAAGAATGCTTCCATTTGCTCAAGAGCGAGCTTCAAGTCCTCAGCCGTAATGGCCTGACGGTCGACGGGCGAATGGTCGGCGGGAATGATCGGCGTCGGCTCGCTGGCGCGCTTGGGATAGCGCACGCGCGTCAGGTTGTTGTAGGCCAATGCACTCAAGAGCAGGGTGGAACCGGCCAGCATCGCGGCACCGACAGCTTGCCAGTCCAGGGCGATGATCGACGGGTCGGCCAATACCATCGTCGCCGCCAGGGCACCCGCCGGAGGGTGCAGGCAACGCAGCCAGCACATCAACACCAGCGCCATGCCGGCCGCCAGACAGGCGCTCCCCAGGGTACGGCCCAGGACATGGGCCACCAGCAATGCCACCACCGAGGCGCACAAGTAACCGCCGAAGATCGACCAGGGCTGGGCGAGGGCGCCTGAGGAGACGGCAAACAACAGCACGGCCGAGGCGCCGAGTGGGCCAATCAAGTGTTGCGCCACCTCAAGGCCAAAAAACTGGCCACACAGCCAGACACTGAACATCGTACCCAGGGCCATACCGATGGCGGCCCGGCTCCATTCGGTGGGGCGGGTATTGATAGCAGCGGGGAACCAGCGAGAAAGCATTAAGCGAAAATCCAAAAAACGAACAAAAAAAGGGGCTTACGGGAGAATCCCTGAAAGCCCTTTAAGTGTTCCAACAGTTGGGGGAGGAACGATGCACAGTGTGCCGTTCGCGGCCCTTGCTTACAAATTCATATTAATGCTGTTTGAGTGCACTTATTTTGAGGTAAAGAAGATCATGCGCTTCTGGACGCTTGAAACCAGGTTTGCTGAGCGATAGGCAGGTTGCACGATTGCCCGCGCCCTATGGGGAAATAGGTAAAGCCCTTGTCTGCCATGCGGTCCGGGTCATACAGGTTGCGGCCATCGAAAATCACCGCAGCCTTGAGCCGTTGCTGGATCAGGTCGAAATCCGGCGCCTTGAACGGTTGCCATTCAGTGCAGATCACCAGTGCATCGGCCCCCGGCAAAACCGATTCCGGCGTGCCCATCAACATCAGCTTCGATTCGTCGGGATACAGCTGCTGGGTCTGCTGCATGGCCTCGGGGTCAAAGGCGCGGACACTGGCACCGGCACCCCACAACGCCTCCAGCAGGGTACGACTCGGTGCGTCGCGCATGTCGTCAGTGTTGGGCTTGAAGGCCAAGCCCCACACCGCGAAGGTTCTACCGCGCAAATCGCCTTTGTAGAACGCCTGGATGCGTTCGAACAGCTTGTGTTTCTGCCGCTGGTTGATGGTTTCCACCGCTTGCAACAGATCGCTGGAGCAGTGGGCTTGCTCGGCCGTGTGGATCAGTGCGCGCATGTCCTTGGGAAAACACGAGCCACCGTAGCCGCAACCCGGGTAAATGAAGTGATAACCGATGCGCGAGTCCGCGCCGATGCCCAGGCGCACGGCTTCGATGTCAGCACCCAGGTGTTCCGCCAGCTCCGCGATCTGGTTGATGAAGCTGATCTTCGTCGCCAGCATGCCGTTGGCTGCGTACTTGGTCAGCTCGGCGCTGCGCAGATCCATGAACAGGATCCGGTCGTGGTTGCGATTGAAGGGCGCGTACAAGTCGCGCATGGTGTCGCGCACTTCATCGCGTTCGCAGCCGATCACAATGCGATCCGGGCGGCGACAATCGGCCACCGCCGAGCCTTCCTTGAGAAACTCGGGGTTGGACACGATATCGAACTGCAACAAACGGCCGGCCTTGAGCAGGCATTTGTCGATGTGCGCCCGCAGGGCGTCGCCGGTGCCCACCGGTACAGTGGATTTCTCCACGACAAGGACCGGTTGCTCGCGGTAACGAGCGACCGCCTCACCGACGGCCAGGACCTGACTCAAATCGGCCGAGCCATCTTCCCTGGAAGGCGTACCCACAGCGATGAACAGCACCTGGCCGTGCTGCACCGCGAGCTTTTCATCGTGGGTGAAATGCAGACGTCCGGCCTCCAGCCCCTCACGCACCAGCGCGGCCAGACCAGGTTCGAAAATACTCACCTGGCCCTGGCGCAGGCTTTCGACTTTCTGTTCGTCTATGTCCATGCACACCACGTCATGGCCCACCTCGGCCAACACCGCCGCTTGCACCAATCCCACGTAACCACTACCAAATACACTGATTTTCATGGCGGACTCCCTGGATCATTTCCGAACGGGCAGGCACGTACAACCCGCACATCGCCGCAATGCGCGCATCAGCAGAATAAGTCGGGGATATTTCAGTTCGCTGACAGGCTGCAGCGGTTGCGGTCAACCCGTGGGCAAGAGAGGGGAAGCCACCCTGGTCTGAACGTGTGGTGTCAAACTCGCCGCTACGCGGCAGTTTTCAGGCCTTGACCCAGCGTTGACGACTCCAACTGCTCAGCGAGTCGACCGCGAGGACCAGCAGCAGCATCGCCAGAATCACCGTGCTGGCCTGCGCCTCCTGGAACAGGCTGAGGCTGACATAGAGCATTTGCCCCAATCCGCCGGCGCCGACGAAGCCCAGCACGCTGGCCATGCGGATGTTGTTTTCCCAGCGGTACAGGATGTAGGCCAACAGCTGCGGCATCAGGTTGGGCAGGGTGCCGTAACAGAACGCCCACACGGCATTGCCGCCTTGCAGGCGAATGGCTTCGGCCGGTTCGGGTGGGGTGTTTTCCAGCGCTTCGGCGAACAGCCGGCCGAGCACGCCGGTGGTGTGCAGCGCCAATGCCAGGGTGCCGGCATTGGGGCCCAGCCCAGCAGCCAAGACCATGAGCGCCGCCCACACCAGTTCGGGAACCGCGCGCAAGGCGTTGAGTACCAGGCGCGAGGCGCTTTGCATCGGCCAACCGAAGCGCCCGGCGGCGGGCAGGGCCAGGACCAGGCCGAACACAGCGGCGAGCAGGGTGCCAAGGGCGGACATGGCGATGGTTTCCAGGGCACCGTGGCCGATTGCTTTCAGATGGCTCGGGCTCAGGTCCGGGCTGAGGAAACGCTGGGCATAAGCGCCCATCCGGTTCAGGTTGCCGCTGTCGCCAAGCTGGCCGAGGTCGATGCCCAGATAGGCGAACGAGGCGACGACGGCTGCACCGATGCACAGGAGCAATATCGCGTTGAACAGGCGGTTCATGCCAGCCTCCAGCGCAGCAGGCGACTGAGTTGATCGGCCAGCAGGACCAGGACGAGGAACGTCAACAGCATGCTGGCCACTTCACCGCCGGCGAACATGCGCAATGACAGGTCCATTTGTTGGCCCAGGCCACCGGCACCGACGAAGCCCATCACCACCGAGGCGCGGATGGCGCACTCCCAGCGGTACACCGTGTAGGACAGCAGCTCCGCTGCGACATTGGGCAGGATCCCGTAGCAGAAGGCTGTCAGTCGGCCGCTGCCAGCCTGCAACAGTGCATGTGCCGGACGCTGGTCGACCGACTCGTAGATTTCCGCGTAGACCTTGCCCAACATGCCGCTGTAGGTAATGGCGATGGCCAATACCCCGGCAGTCGGACCCAGACCGACGGCGCGGACGAAGAGCAGGGCCCAGACGATTTCCGGCACGCTGCGCAGGAAGATCAGCAGACCGCGTACCGGCCAGCGCAGCAGTTGCCCCCAATAGCTCGGTTGGCCACCCCGGGAGGCCGCAGACAGCGAAAGCGCACGGCTGGCCAGCAGGCTGGCGGGAACGGCGAACAGCAATGCCAAAGCCATACCCGCCGTGGCAATGGCCAAGGTCTGCAAGGTGGCTTGCAATAGCAGCTCAATGAACGCTTCGCCATGGGCCGGTGGCCAGAAGGCCGAGACAAACCGGCCCATCTCGCTTTGACTGTCGCTCGTCACCAGCTCGCCAAGGTCCAGCTCGCTGAAGTGGATGCCCGGCCACAGCAGGACAAGCGCCAACAGGCAGAGCAGCAGGCGAGGGCCGCTGGCGGGGTCTCGGGTATCGCGTGTCAGCATCGCGGGATTTGCACACTCAAGGGGGAGGGCGGTGGAGGCGAGGGTATCAACTGCTCATTGGCGTAGAGCTTGTCGAGCCGCTCACGGTCGACGGCATCGGTCGGCAGATCGAACAGGATCTGTCCGTCACGCAGGCCGATGATCCGCGAAAAGTGCGCCAGGGCCAGGTCCACCGCATGCAGGCTGGCGACCAGGGTGACGTTGTGCTCCCGGGCATGGCGACAGAGCACTGAAAGGGTGTGCTCGGCCAGCACCGGATCCATGGCCGAAACAGGTTCATCGGCCAACAACACCTCGGGTGCCTGATACAGCACCCGGGCAATGCCAACGCGTTGTAACTGCCCGCCGGAGAGTTGCTGGCATTGCGCGAACAGCTTGTCGCTCAGATCCAGCCTGGCCAATGCCGCCCGTGCGCCGGGAACATCCAGCGGGTGCAGCAGATTCAGCAGGCTCTTGCCCATGCCCCACTGACCCAGTTTGCCGGCCAGCACCGCAGTGATTACGCGCTGGCGCGGTGGCAGGGGCGGCGCTTGGTGGATCAAGCCGATGCGCGCGCGCAGGCGCTGTCGTTGGCGGGCAGATAACTGCCAGGCCGTTTCACCGAGCACCTGCATTTCGCCCTGACCCGGTCGCAGGGCCGTGCCCAGCAGATTGAGCAGGCTCGATTTACCCGCACCGGACGGACCGATGATGGCGACCTGTTCGCCGGCACCGATGTGCAGCTCCACGCCACGTAGCGCCTGGACACCGTTGGCGTGGGTAAGGCTGACCTGGGTCAGATGTAATGTCATTTGAGCAATTCGGCGGCGCGTGCGGCTTCCTCGATGCCCTTGTAGTTCTCAGGCTTGGTTTCGATGAAGCGGCTGGCAGCCTGCAGATCGAGGATTTCCTTGTCCTTCGGATTTGCCGGGTCGAGTGCGAGGAAGGCTGCCTTGATCTTGGCTGCCAGCGCCGGATCGAGCGTTCCGCGCACCGTCCAGTTGTAGTCGAAGTAGGCCGGGGTGGTGGCAAACACCTTGACCTTGGCGGTGTCGACCTTGCCGGCGGCGACCAGTTTTTCCCAGACGCTGGCGTTCAGTACCCCAGCGTCCACTTTGCCGGCCTGGACCCAGGCGACGGTGGCGTCATGGGCGCCCGAGTAACCTACGCGGCTGAAGTAGCTTTCCGGCTTGATGCCGTCCTGGAGCATGAAATATCGCGGCATCAGGCTGCCAGAGGTGGAAGACACTGAACCGAATGCAAAGGTCTTGCCCTTGAGGTCGGCGAGGGATTTGACCGCAGGGTCGGCGGTGATGAATTTACTGGTGAATTGGGCGTCCTGCTCGCGCTGCACCAGCGGGATCGCATTACCGGTTTTCAAGCGTGCTTGCACGAACGTGAAACCACCCAGCCAGGCCAGGTCGATGCGGTCGGTCGCCAGCGCCTCGACCACCGCGGGGTAGTCGCTTACGGGAATGAACTCGACTTTCATGCCGGTCTGTTGTTCCAGATAAGCGCCCAAGGGCTTGAACTTGCGCAGCAGTTCGGTAGGGGCTTCATCGGGAATCGCGCTGACTTTCAGGGTGTCGGCGGCCTGGGCCAGCAAGGCGCTGAAAGACAGGGTCAAGCCGACGGCCAATGCCAGGGAACGCTTGAGCATGGAAAATCTCCGGTACGTTAACGCAGGAATATTGAAGCGCCAGGCACTCGCGAACAACCGCATGGCGCTTTGTGAGGGTAGACGAATGAGTGTGATAACGGTCGTTTTTGGCCCTGGTGAATCTCGGCCATCCAGTCACAATGCGCGGATCCTACAAGCTCGAACGCGCGATGCAAACAGTTCTTGGCTGTTACCGCCCCCTGGGACTGGATTGTCCCGAGCGTTTACGATTTTTTCCATAGTCTGAATGATGTAGCCTCGCAGCGGCTATATGTCAGTTCGCTATCAGAGGTTTGCTGTGTCCAGGATGATCGAGCCCCGAGTGCGCTATGGATGCCTGCTTCATGTTGTATGTTGGTTCTATCTGAGTGGGGCCCAGGCCGATGATCAGGATCCTGGTGCTGAACAGGCGGAGGCTGGCCGGCCTTCGGTCTTGGTACTCGACGAGGTGAAGGTCACTGCCCGCCACCGCGAGGAGCGCGTGCAGGCCGTGCCGATTGCCATGAACGTGCTCAATGGCGAGCAATTGAACGATGCCGGCATCTACCGTACCGAGGACCTGCAGCAGCGCGTGCCGAGTCTGTTGGTGGCCGTGCCCAGTGCGCGTTACGCCAGCTACGGTATTCGCGGACTCGGTTCGAGCTCCTACAACGATGGCCTGGACGGCAGTGTCGGGGTGTTTCTCGATGGGGTTTACCTCGGGCGCCAAGGCATGTCGCTGGTCGACCTTGTCGATATCGAGCGGGTCGAGGTGTTGCGGGGGCCACAGGGCACCCTATATGGCAAAAACACCACGGCAGGTGCGATCAACATCAGCAGTCGCGCGCCCACCTTCGAGCCGCAAGGCAATGGCGAGGTGTCGGTCGGCAGTGATGGCCTGCGTCAGTATCGCGGTACGGTTTCAGGCGCGCTGATCGATGGTGTATTGGCAGGGCGCCTGACCGGCTACGACGTAGAGCGCGATGGGCTCATAGAGAACACTTACGACGGCAGCCACCTGGGTGACCAGAACCGCCAGGGCCTGCGGGGACAGTTGCTGTGGACGCCGAGCGAAACATTCAGCGCGCGACTGATCGGTGAATATGGTTGGCAGGACGAGCAGGGCAATGTCTTTGCGGCCAGCAACTACAGCCAGACGAGCATTGATCGAGCCGCCTTCGTTGGCTACCGCCAACTGCCGATAGATCCTTATGCGCGTCGCGTGCAGCAAGACGAACCGAACACGGTGAAGACGCTGCAGACCGGCACTACGCTGGAGTTGAACTGGCTGCTCGACAGCGGCGCCACGCTGACCAGCATCAGCGGTTACCGCGACTGGACCTATGATGCGGACCAGGACGGCGATGGCATGCCGCTGTCGGTCGCCGAAAACGCCGCCGTGAAACTCGATCACCATCAATTCAGCCAGGAGTTGCGCCTGGCCGATTCGCCCAACGAACACTTCGACTACGTGGTGGGCCTTTATTATTTGCGGCAGAAGTTGAACCGCGAGGTGGGCGTGCGTTTCGGCGAGGACGCGGCCGCTTATTTTCTGGGGGATCGCCCGGAAATCGACTGGCTGGGCATTACGCCCGGAATGATTGCCCCGTCATTGCTCGATGGCGCGCAGCAGGACTTCGACGGTCAGCAGCGCACCGACAGCCGCGCCGTGTTCGGTCAACTCACCTGGCATGCCACGGACCGCCTGGCGATCACACCAGGGCTGCGTTACACCCGCGAGCGCAAGCAGGGCTGGCTGTCGCGCAGCGTTTCGGGGTTGGCGCCACTGGGCCCTGACCTGATCTCGCAGTTGGCGGGCCCGTTGCTGCGCAGCGTCGCACTCGGCGGCGAGTACTACCGACGTGATGCGATCGAGGAGAGCAATCTTTCCGGACAATTGACGTTCAGCTACCAGTTTGCCGATGACCTGCTCGGCTATGCCAGTTGGTCACGCGGTTATAAGGCCGGTGGAATCAATCTCGACGTAATCGGCCCCAATGTCTCATCGACATTCGATGCGGAGCGGGTCACTTCGGTCGAGGTGGGCCTCAAGCGCAGCTTCTGGAACGAACGAGGCGTGCTCGATCTGGCTGTGTACCAGGCCGATGTCGACGACTACCAGGCATTGACCAACCGTGCGCCGGCGGACCAGTTCTCGCCGCCGATCCGCGACAACCTGATCAATGTCGGCAAAGTGCGCCTGCGCGGGATCGAACTGGACGCGCAGCTACGTGCCAGCGAACGGGTTGACCTGAGGCTGGGGATCGCCTGGAGTGACGCACGGTACCGGGATTTCCCCAACGCACCGTGCTCGCCAACCAGCGCGCAGTGGTCGTGCGATTTGGGAGGTCAACGCGTGTTCAACGCTCCAGAGTGGAACGCCAACGCCGGAATCGACTATCGCTACCCACTGGAGCATGGCCTGGAGCTGTTCAGCGCCCTGGACTACAAATTCCGCAGCGGTTACTACGGCACGCTCGAAGGTGGCCAGGGCAGCTACCAGCCATCCTATGGGCTGACCAACCTGCGTCTTGGACTGCGCCGCAGCAACAGGCGTTGGGAAGCCGAACTGTGGGCGCGCAATCTGTTCGACGAGAACTACATCACCGCCGTTTACCCTCGGCTTGGTGCAGGTGATTACGGAGTGCTTACCGGCGACCCGCGCAGCATGGGCATGACGTTGCGCACGCGCTGGTAGTTTGGTGGTTGCCGTGATGACGCTCGCCAAGGGATTGGTGCGCGGTGAATTGGTTTTCAGTGATGCTTGGGGTGATGGTGAGGGGAAGCGTCTGGTGGAAAATCTGCTGGATAGTCCGGCTGGTAGCGACATACTTTGTTACGTGTAATGTATATTATGTTAAACGCGATGTATGAAGGTGTTTACTCATAGTGTCACCTGCACCCTAAAACCGGGCTTTGCCACGAATTACCAGAATCCTCCGAAATCAACGACCTATGCTCCCTGCCTCCAGAGCCTTCGAGCTTGCCGTCGGCTTCGGCCACCGGTCCCTCAGACTTGGAAACCAGAAACTCTTTCCACCACATCAGTCTATGTCGCCACTGCACTGGCAACGTCACGAAGATTGTCCAGCGCCTGCCTGTGCGCATTCGCATCGATCCCGATCAGCCTGCTGCAGCCGCACACCGAGGCGCTCTTCCAATGGGTTCATTGTCACGACTAGGTTGACAGTTAGACGCTTTATAGCTGCTTTTTCCTTTTTAGGCCCCCTATTAATCTGTATTCACGGTGCTGCCGAACCTTGATTCAAGGGAGCGCGCGCTACCCACTTTTTTTACCCGGAGATCACATGCCCATTGTCTACGGTCATCCCTTGTCGTGGAGTGCCCTGCTGCTGGTGATCGATGCGCTGATCTGGCATCTCGCGCCGTTCAAGCACCGCGTCACCCGGATCGGGTTGCGTCTGGGCCTGTTCCTGATCTTCAGTGCAATCATCATCAATGCCGACGTCAGCCCGCTGCAGGCTCCCGTGTTTGCCGGTGATCGCGCTGTGCAACTGGGGGCAACGGCTCTTGGGATTCTCTGGTGGCTATATGCCGCGCGGGTGCTCACGGAAATCATCGGTCTGGTGCTGATACGACGCATTGGTCACAGTGGGCGGTTGCTGCAGGATGTCATAGGCGCGCTGGTATTTTTGATCGCGATCGTCGCCGCGGCTGGTTATGTGCTGGAGCTGCCAGTCAAAGGCTTGCTGGCGACCTCCGGAGTCGTGGCGATCGTCGTCGGGCTGGCGTTGCAAAGCACGTTGAGCGACGTGTTTTCCGGCATTGTGCTCAACACCACCAAACCCTATCAGGTGGATGACTGGATCATGATCGACGGCACCGAAGGCAAGGTGCTGGACATCGACTGGCGTGCCACCCACCTGCTCACCAGCGCCGGCAGTACTGCGGTGGTACCGAACTCGGTGGCGGCCAAGGCGAAGATCGTCAACCTGAGCCGACCGAGCAACATGCATGGCGTATCCATTAGTATTCAGGTGCCCAACCACATCCGTCCGCGTCGGGTGTTAGACGCACTGGATCGCACCCTGCAAGGTAGCAGCAGCCTGCTCCTCTCCCCTGCACCTAAAGCTCTGCTCAAGGAGGCAGGTGAAAACATGTCCGAATACGTGGCCAGCGGTTTTTTATCGCCGAGCTGGGCAGAAAAAGTGAAGTGCGCAATCAGTTGTTCGACCTGGCCCATCGGCACTTGGAAGCGGCTGGTATTTCCCGGCAACTCGATGGTGCGGTTGAACCCACTACCCGAGCGCGAGCGTTGCTGGACGAGGTAAAAATCTTCCGCTCCCTGGGCGAGGACGAACGCGATCGGTTGGCTCTGGCCATGACTCCGCAGCAATACGCGGCGGGACAAGTGGTGCTGGAACTGGGTGAAGTGCCTGACAATCTGTTCGTGATTGCCACCGGAGTGGTCAGCGCCACAGTGCCCGACGACACCCAGCAAACTGAAGTAGGTCGCATGGGGCCGAGCGAAGTCATGGGCGAACAGAGCATCCTCGCCGACACACCGTCCCAGGCCACTTTCACCACACTGACGTCCTGCATCATTTACCGCATCGACAAGTCTCTTACACGCAGTTGCATGGAGCAACGCAGCGAAGTCGGCCAGGCATTGAACAAGCTGCAAGCGGTGCGGCAACAGAACAGCCGACTGACGTTGATGGCCAAACCAGCGCCGATCAAAAAAGGAGGTTTGCTTGGGTGGTTGCAGAAGCGTTGAACAATGCCACGTAAAAATGCCCGCGCGAGCGGGCATTCAGGCCATTCGTGGCGCCGGCCTTCCTGTTCGAGAACCTGTTCACCTGTTGCGCACCGGCCGACTCGCCCCCTGGGCACTGCTGACTGCTCCCGAGAGGGTGTCTATCGCCTTGGGTGAGTGGAATTAACAACATTTAACTCGCAAGCCACGGCCCTGCAACCAAGAATGAAACCCTCTGCGCATACCTGTTTATCCAAAGGAGGTGGTGCTGACCCTTCGTGTAATGCGCTGGCGCATTACCATCGTTTCAAGGACATTGTTATGGCCCACGTTCAGCACAACGTCGCCCGCGCATCAGCCACACAAACGCGAAAGACCACTACTGGTGGCCTCACGCCTTGGCGGGAAAACCTGGTCAAGCAACTGATCCAGAACATGAAGAACCCGGTGCTTTGCTGCTGCCTGTTGTTTGTTGGAAAGGTTATGGCAGCAGACTCGACAGAGCCCAGAACCTCGGACTTTCTAGAGGACGCAACGCTCAACGTTATCAGCCGAAATTTCTTCTTAAACAATGATAACCGCTCCGAAAACGCCGCGAAAAATTACCAGCGAGAATGGGCACAGGGCTTCATCACGACGTTTGAGTCAGGCTTCACGCCCGGAACATTTGGTTTTGGTGTGGATGTGCATGCTTTTGTCGGGCAAAAACTCGATGGCGGTAAGGGACACTCAGGAACCGGGCTTTTACCCGTCGACAGTGATGGAGAGTCCGCACAAAACTTCAGCGACGGCGGCGGCGTGATCAAGACTCGCCTCTCGCAGACCTCTATCAAGTTCGGCGAGATGGAAGTAGAAACCCCAGTCTTCGACACCTCCGACAAACGTCTGCAACCCGAATACGCAACGGGATGGCTATTAGAAAGTGACGAGCTTACTGGCATACACTTGGTCGGTGGCAAATTCACGGCATTCAAAAACCAGGACTCCTCCTCTTCTAAAGGGGATTTTTCCGGGTATGGCGTTAACACCGATATGGGCTCAATCAGCTTCGTTGGGGCTGACTTCACATCCAACAAGAACCTAGGCGCCAGGCTGTACTCATCCCAGCTAACAGACACTTGGCGACAGTATTACGCGAACGCGTATGTCCGTCGCGGGGATACGTTTGTAGATTTCAACATCTACCATACGATTGACTACGGGCGCTCAGTTGCGGGAGGCATCAACACAACAGCTTATAGCCTTTCTGCCAAACACAATATTGGCAACCAAGCCTTTACCCTGGCGGTCCAAAAAAATCGTGGTGACACGCCTTTCGATTTCGTAGGGGGTGACTCCATATACCTAGCCAACTCCATCAAGTTCGCCGATTTCAATGGCCCCCATGAGCGTTCCTACCAAGCCCGCTACGACCTGGATTTCGCATCCATGGGATTGCCTGGGCTCACGTTCATGTCACGGTATGTGACTGGACGTGATATCGACGGTACTCATGCGCCGCAAGGAGGGGCTTACTTCCCTTTTGATCCTGGCGAACAGGAGTATGTCCCTCAGCAAGGCAAAGGCGGGAAGCATTGGGAGCGCGACATCGATCTAAGCTACACCGTCCAGTCCGGGCCGGCGAAAGATCTTTTAGTGCATTTCACCCACGTTTCTCATCGGGCGAACGAAGCACAAGGCGGGCCGGACATCGACCGCATTTACTTTGTCCTTGAGTACAACTTCAAACTGCTGTGATTCCTCAGCCGTTGCAGAAACGACGGATCTCAACAGACATGCGATCCGCTTGGAACAGCCTTGCCCAAACTCAATTTTCAGCCCTGCGTATTTGTCGCTATCAGTGGATCGCCACGGGGTCGAGGTTGTCCTGGGTCGAGCCCTTGTATAGTGGTTGACCGAGGACAAACTACTGCAGAGCGCGTTTACTCGCATCCCTGTCAGCCACCCGTCACCCTGACGTCAGCTCCCCCCACCTAAAGTAACTCTTCCGGGTTTTGTGCACTGCGACCCGCGTGGTACATCTATCGCTCTCGATAGGACATCAAATGGACATATGGAAACCCCAATGAAAGCACTCTACGCGCTCTTGATGATCGGCCTTGCCGGCTGCGCGCGCGCTCCGGTTGAGGTCGCCCAGCCGGCGCCGGTCAGCTTTGGCGACTACCGCCTGCAAACCCTGGCGCAGATTGAGCGTAATCGGCAGTTTCAGAATCCCGACCACACCTTGGAGCTGGCCTGGAACGCTCCCCGTGAATGGGTACCCGCGCAGCCCAATGGTAGAGGCGTTCTTCTGGTTCACGGCCTTGGCGATTCGCCCGGCTCATTCGTAGATGTCGCGACACAACTGGCCAGCCAGGGATATCGGGTACGCACCGTGCTGCTGCCCGGCCACGGCACTCGGCCGGCCGATATGCTCGACGTTGACATCAATGATTGGCGTCGAACCGTGGAACAACAGGTGGCGCTGCTACGCAAGGATGTCGGCCACGTTTACCTGGGTGGTTTCTCCACCGGTGCCAACCTGGTTGTGGCGTACGCCATGGACGATCAGTCGATCGCTGGGCTGCTGCTGTTTTCCCCGGCGTTCAAGTCCAATGTTGGGTTTGATTGGGTGCTGCCATGGCTGGCGAAGGTCAAACCGTGGCTACGGCAGCCGACCAGCGCGGCCCCGCAGCAGACGTCGCTGCGCTACCAGAACGTGCCAACCAATGGCTTCGCCCAGTTTTACCTGAGCAGTACGGCCGTGCGCAGCAAGCTGGCATCGCAGGCGTTCGACCGCCCGGTGCTGGTGGTCAGTGCGGCCCATGACTCGGTGGTGGATGTGGAGTTTGTACGGGACGCCTTCAATCGGCGTTTCCCCAACCCGGGGTCGCGGATGATCTGGTATGGCAACCTCGCCAACGAATTGCAAAGTCCGCGCCTGTTGGTGCGCAGCGACCAGTTGCCGGCCGAGCAGATCAGTCAGTTTTCCCATATGGGCGTGCTGTTCTCCCCCGATAATCCGCAATATGGTCGCCAGGGTAACCAGCGTCTGTGCTGGAACGGCCAGAGCGACACGGCTTACCAACAATGCCAGGCAGGTGGCCCTGTCTGGTATTCGGACTGGGGTTATCGTGAGCCCGGCAAAGTCCATGCACGGTTGACCTACAACCCGTACTTCGCCTGGCAATCCGAGGTGATGGTGCAGGTGCTGGAGGCCGGGGCTCAAGAACATTCCACTGTGGCAAACACACGATAATCGCCCGCCCCTTGCCGTCGAGCCCCTCCTCCTGTCTGGAGCCTTAGTTGCTGGTGATCATCACCGTTGGTGCGGTTTTAGAATAAAAACTATAACCAAATAACCTAAATCAGCGACCACCGGTCACCTATCTTGAACATCTGAGGGGCCGTCATTGGCCGGTATTGCTGATACGCCGCTGCCTTCCTTACGGCCAACGGATGCCCGAACACGAGCCAAGGAAGCTGTAGATGGCAATCACCCAAAACAACCGTCTGGTACAGGTCGACAGTCCTCTCGGTGGTGAAGTCTTGTTGTTGCAGAGCATGGATGGCAGCGAAGAGTTGGGGCGCTTGTTTCACTACGAATTGGACCTTACCTCCGAAGACCGGGCGATCAAGTTCGATCAGTTGCTGGGCAAACCGATGGGTTTGACCCTGGAGTTGTACAACGGAGGCAAACGCTATTTCCACGGCATTATCAGCAGCTGCCGGCAACTGACCGGTCACGGCCAGTTCGCGGGTTACCGCGTCAGTTTGCGGCCATGGTTCTGGCTACTCACGCGGACCTCGGACTGTCGGATTTTCCAGAACAAGACCGTGCCGGACATCATCAAGCAGGTGTTTCGCGACCTCGGTTTCTCTGATTTTGAAGACAGCCTCAGCGCCAGCTACCGTGAGTGGGAATACTGCGTTCAGTACCGCGAAAGCAGCTTCGATTTCGTCAGTCGGCTGATGGAACAGGAAGGCATCTATTACTACTTCCGCCATGAAAAGGAGCGTCATGTCCTGGTGCTGGCCGACGCCTATGGTGCTCACTCCACGCCAGCGGACTACGACTCGGTGCCCTTCTATCCGCCCGATCGGCAGATGCGCGAACGCGATCATTTCTATGACTGGCAACTGGCGCGGGAAGTCCAGCCGGGTTCGCTGGCGCTGAACGACTATGACTTCCTGCGCCCGCGCGCCAGCCTTGAGGTGCGCTCCAGCGTGGTACGCAACCACAGCAACGGTGACCACCCGCTTTATGACTACCCCGGTGAATACCTGCAGAGCAACGATGGCGATCACTACGCACGCACCCGCATCGAAGCCATTCACAGCCAGTTCGAGCGCGTGCAGTTGCGCGGCCGGGCCCGCGGGTTGGGCTCCGGTCATTTGTTCACGCTGACGGGTTACGACCGTGCGGACCAGAATCGCGAATACCTGGTGGTGGTCGCGCGCTATCAGATCCGTCAGGAAATCTATGAAAGCGGACAGTCAGATTTAGCCGAACAGTTCGTCAGCGAGCTGGACTGCATGGATGCCAGCCAAGCCTTCCGCCCTCTCCCTCTGACGCCCATGCCCATTGTCCGCGGGCCACAGACCGCCGTGGTGGTTGGCCCCAGTGGCGAGGAGATCTGGACCGACCAGTATGGCCGGGTCAAGGTGCATTTCCACTGGGATCGCCATGACCAATCCAACGAAAACAGCTCCTGCTGGATTCGCGTGTCCCAAGCCTGGGCTGGCAAAAACTGGGGGGCGGTGCAGATCCCGCGGATCGGTCAGGAAGTGATCGTCAGCTTCCTCGAAGGCGACCCCGACCGGCCGATCATCACCGGTCGCGTCTACAACGCCGAACAGACCGTGCCCTACAAGCTGCCAGCCAATGCCACTCAGAGTGGCGTGAAAAGTCGTTCAAGCAAGGACGGCTCACAGGCCAACTTCAATGAGATCCGCATGGAGGACAAGAAAGGCGCGGAGCAACTGTTTATCCACGCCGAGAAGAATCAGGACATCGAGGTCGAGAACGACGAGACCCATTGGGTCGGCCACGACCGCAGCAAGACCATCGACAACGACGAAACCGTGCACGTCAAACACGACCGCACTGAGACCGTGGACAACAACGAAACCATCAAGATCGGTGTCGACCGCAAGGAAACCGTCGGCAACAACGAAACCATCTCCATCGGCGTGAACCGCACCGAAGATGTGGGCAGCGACGAGAAAATCACCATCGGCGCCAACCGCACCGAAAAGGTGGGCAGCAACGAGACCATCACCATAGGCGCGGACCGCACGGAAAAGGTCGGTGCCAACGAAAGCATCACCATCGTCAGCAACCGCACCGAGGACGTGGGCGGTAACGAGACCATCGGCATCACCGGCAACCGCAACGAAACGGTCAAAGGCAACGAAGGTATCGAGATCAATGGCAACCAGAGTACCCAGATCGGCCAGAACGAATCCCGTGACGTCGCCCAGAGCCGCACCACTGACATCAAGCAAAACGACAGCCTGGACGTTGGCAAGAACTTTGTCCTCAACGCCGGCGACTCCATCAGCCTGACCACGGGCGCGGCCAGCATCACCATGAAGAAGGACGGCACCATCGTGATCAGCGGCAAGAACATCACCATCGACGGCTCCGGCGCCATCAACATCAAGGCGAACAAGAACGTTGTCGTCAAAGGCCAGAAAATCCTGCAGAACTAGCCATGGAGTGTGCGCTATGACCGTCGAATACCACCTCGCCCCCTCCTCCACGCCCGTGCGCGTGGGGGGCGTCGTGATTGGTGTGCTGCTGGATGTGCCCCTGGCCGACGCTCCAGTGGTGGCTTTTCCCGGTTGCCCCGATGACGCGGGGCTCGCCGCGCGCACCACCACACCGCTCAGTCGCGAAGACATCGGCGCCCAGGTCGCGCTGATGTTCGAGGCCGGCGACCCGGCCCGGCCGCTGGTGATCGGTCGCATCCAGCGCCTGCCGCAAACCACGCCCCGCGCCGTCGCGAACCTGGACGGCGAGCGTTTGGAGTTCACCGCAGAACGGGAAATCGTCCTGCGTTGCGGCAAGGCCAGCATCACTCTTACCCGTGAAGGCAAGGTACTGATCCGAGGCGCCTACCTCTCGAGCCGATCATCTGGAGTGAACCGGATCAAGGGCGGCTCGGTACAGATCAACTGAGGCAGTGACGCCATGGAATTGATAAACAAGACCCGCCTCGTCGGCGGCTTTACCACCTCAACCGATAAAACCGGCCGTGAATGGCTGGTCGTGGTGGCGAAAGGAACCTACGGCATTGCTGATCATCCTGGACATGAACCTCGCCTGCTGGAACAACAGGCTCCGCTGATCATGGCTGATGTGTACCCAGGGGAACCGGGCGAATCAGCTGCGTTATACGAAAACGATTTTGCACTGCACAAGCCACGCTGCGATGTCCTGCTCAATGGACACTGCTACGCACCCAATGGAGAGCCGGTAACAGAGCTGAACGTAGCCCTGAAAGTCGGGACGCTGGTAAAAGCATTCAAAATCGTGGGGGCACGAGTCTATGTGGAGGGCGCCCTCTCACACTCGACAACCAGGCCTGTTCCCTTCACAAGAATGCCTGTTTCCTATGCCCAGGCTTTTGGCGGGGTGGACCGCACGCATGCCGACGCCACTCAACATCAGTGGTACCCCTGGAACCCTGTAGGGGTCGGATTTTACCCAAGTGCAAACACTGCCCGGATAAATGGTCTGCCGCTGCCCAATACCGAAGAACTGGACAGGCCCGTCACCACGCCCGATGGGAATTACAAACCGATGGCATTCGGCCCGATCGGTCGAGCCTGGCAACAGCGGATCCGATGGGCCGGCACTTATGATCAGGCGTGGCTTGATCATCAGTTTCCATTTCTGCCGGAAGATTTTGACCTGCGTTATTTCCAGTGCGCACCAGAGGATCAGCAAATTGACTACCCGCAAGGTGGCGAAGAAGTTGCGCTGCTCAATCTCAACGATAAAGGCCGGACGGCATTCAGGCTTCCGACAAACTTGAAACTGCCGGTGCTCCTGGTTTTTCACGATGACAGCACGCGGGAAACGGCAGCCGTTGTCGACACCGTGATTCTGGAGCCGGACGCGAATCGGCTGCTCCTGACATGGCGAGCTTCTGCGCCGCTCGGGCGCAACATCAAGGAAGTGGCCAAGGTCATCGTCGGGCAAAGCGCCGATCAGTTCGAACAGGCCAAGGCCAACGAAGAACGCATGCGAGGAAAGCAACACTTCAAGTCATTGGCTCAACTCATCGCGTGGACTAAGGAAGCTTATCCTCCCGCAGAAGAGGCGTTATGACGCCGGCCCTTTTCATCACCAGCATGGGCATGGCTTGCCCTGTGGGCCTATGCGTCGCCAGTGCCTGTGCTGCCAAGCGCGCCGGACTGTCAGCGCTCCAGGAGCTGCCGTTTTTTGACAACGCTTGCGAACCCATCATCGGCGCGACGGTGTCCAGTCTCGACCTGGCGCTGCCGGCAGCATCGCGTATGTCCGGGCTCATGCTGCATGCACTGGTGGAGTTGATACAGGGTGCGCCGAAGCTGGATTGGACAGAAGTGCCCTTTCTCCTGTGCCTGGCTGAACCGGAGCGCCCCGGAATCGATATCAGGGGAATAGCCCAGACCGTCATACACGACGCATCTTCCAAGTTGGGCATACAGTTCCACCCAACCCACTCCAGGGTCATCCCCTCCGGCCAGGTTGCCGGCATGCATGCCCTTCATGAAGCCAGTCGATTGATGCAAGAAACCCGTGCGCCTGCCTGCGTGGTGGCGGGTGTCGACTCGCTGCTCAGCGCCTTGACGCTGCAATGGCTGGACCAGCATCGCCGGCTGAAAACGGCCACTCACAATGACGGCTTGTTTCCTGGCGAAGGGGCCGCGGCCATCTTGATTCAGGCCTATCGGCAACCTGGCACCTGCTTGGAAATCTCAGGCCTGGGATTCGGGCAAGAAGAGGCACCGCTTTTGTCGAACAAACCCCTGCGAGCAGGCGGGCTGACCGACGCCGCCCGCACGGCGCTCGCACAGGCCAGACTGGGTTTGCATGAAATTGATCTGCGCCTGTCCGATGTCACGGGCGAGCAATACGGCTTCAAGGAACTTCCGCTGATGGAGGCCCGGCTTTTTCGGACCGTCCGAAAAGAGGATCAGCCACTGTGGCATTGGGCAGAGGCCATGGGTGACACCGGGGCCATTGCTGGAATCGTCCAGTTGATACTCGCCGACCAGGCGTTTCGCAAAGGCTATGCACCGGGAACCACCGCGATCTGTCTGAGCAGTGCCCTGGCCGGTGCACGCGCCGCCGCCGTCGTGCGCGACCTCAGTCGACCCCAGGGGCCCCTATGAGCTGCGACGTTTATGCAAATGGCGATGAGATTGCATGCAAAGCGGGTGGCGGCAAGGTCATCGCGGCATTCCCGGATGTCTGCCTGACGCCACCACCGCCTCCCGCAGGACCCATCCCGGTGCCCTATCCGGACACCTCGTTTTCCAAGGACATGAAGAAAGGCAGCAAGACCGTCAAGATCGAAAACAAGGAGATCATGTTAAAAAATCGCTCCTTCTATAAAACCTCCCCACTGGGCGATGAAGCCGCCACAAGAAGCCAGGGTGCCGGTGTCATCACTCACGTCATCACCGGTAAGACCTATTTTGTTTCATGGTCAATGGATGTTCTTTTCGAAGGCCAGAACGTAGACCGACATACCGACCTCACCACATCGAATCATGCCAGTCCCGCAGCGAATGCGGCCGTCCCCATGGTCAACACCGCCAAATACAGTCCGGTGCAACAAGACGCCAAGGTGCCAGGCAAACACAAATGTGAATGTTGTGGCGGCGCGGCGCACTCCAAGGCTCAAGCGAACGGGGAGTACATGACGGAAGACGAATTCTACGGCACCGCACAAAATCCTCAGAACGCCGCCGTCCTCGCCAAAGTCCGGGCAAACCCCAAGTGCAGGCACTTGTTGCCACCTGCCGGAAAGCAACCGAGCGGATGCAATAAGTACTACGTAACGAGCAAACGAGAGAAAGCCAACATTGAAAATGATTGGGCGATTAACAGGCCAGGCTATATGCGTTGGAAAACCGAAGTGGGTCAGGGAGAACCGGTGGCGCATAGAGTCCCCAAGGCGGCCGGAGGTTGTCCGGCCGGGCAAGGGAATCTCGCCCCGACTGGCAAGAAGTGTGAGAAGCTCGAAGGAGAGCTCAGTTCACTTCAAGAGACACGCATCAATAGTTTTCCAAGGCCTGAATGATGAAAACCTCTAATTACAAGCACACTCAAAGACCCGGTTTTCTTCAAGACAGCTTCTATTGGAAGGGGCGTGGCTATCACTACTGCGGCTGCGCTCCGGCAGAAGTAATGTCGCCTGACGGCTGGAAGAAAGACGACCCGTGGATGGCACTTGCTGCGATTCTGGAGCAAGCCAAGCATGGCGATTACAGCCATGTATCCCAACTGCGCAAATGGATAGTGGACCCTGATTGCGATCCAACGCTGGTATCGGCTTGCCTCGGTCTGACCGCTGATGCAGGACTCGACACCGACCTGGATTTCCTTGCCGAGCTCATACTCGAAGGCCCCACCTACCTGCGTATCGAGGCGTGCCTGGCAGCGCAGTGGTCTGGTGTGCTGTGGCTGATACCTTTCATGGTTGAGGCATGGCGCACGTTTGCCCGTCGGGCCGACCGAGCCGCCGTGGAAGCCAATTTAAGCAATCTTCTTGACCCCATCGAAAACGAACCCGAGTTCTTTGACAGTGGCTTGAACGAAATCGAATACAAAGCGGCTGTCGATTCACGACTGAGCGAACTGCAGAACGCTTATGGCAGCGATCGCTGCTCGATCTCCGGTGGCATGCCCGTCGACATGAACAAACAAGTCTGGATCATGAGAAAGTCCCTGGTTCCTTCAGGCACTGATGAATGGATCGACTGGAGCAACTTTCTCATCTGGAGGCGTAAATTCGAGGTGTATTCCGGCGTCGACTGCTCCAGTTTCTATGGGAAAAATGGCGACTTTCAACCGCTGAATGCGGCCGCTGTCCTGGACCGATACATGGCCTCTCCCCTGCAGTTCGAAGTCGGTAAACGTTACTTCTTCGGAAACCTGGTGCCGTAACAAGACAGAGACGTCATGCTCCCCATCTCCTCAATGATCGAGCAACATGCCGAAGAAGCTTGCTTCCTCATCCTCCTGCACGATCACGCCGTGCGCGCCCCCCACTACGACCTTGATGATCTCAGCAAACTGGACGAGCGCATCGATGCCCATCTCGATGGCCTGCGCATCGCCGGCTCAACGGGCCTGGAAATCCTGCTGGCCCAGCTCGGTCCGCACGCCGTCGGCGAGACGTTCGCCAGTGTGTTGCTGGCCTTCGAGGCGGCCGATGCGAAGATGTTGTCGCGACTCAGCGATCATTTGCGAAGCGCGTCAGAAACGGAGCGCGGTTATCTGATGGCCCTGGGGTGGCTCGACTGGGAGCGTATATCGCCCTGGATCGAGCGCATGTTCGCCTCCCCTGAGCCGTTGTTTCACCGCCTCGGCCTGGCGGCCTGCGGGATGCATCGCCATGATCCCGGCCCTACCCTGCTGGCCGAACTGTCCCACGCCGACCCCAGCGTGCTGGCACGTGCCGCCCGCACGGCGGGCGAGCTGCGCCGGCGTGACCTGCTCCCGGCGATTCGTACCCACTGCCAGCATGAAGATGCCGCCACGCGCTTCTGGACCAACTGGGCCACCGCACAGATGGGCGACGCGCAAGCCCTGGAGCCATTGCGACAATTCGCCGGGCAACCGGACCAGTTCCAGTATCGCGCGCTCTGCGTATTGCTGGCCTGGCAGGAACGCGAGCCCAGCATCGCCTGGATACGCCAGTTGGTACAGGATCCCAGGGACCGGCGCATCGGCATCCAGGCCCTTGGGCTGCTGGGCGACCCGGTCTGTGTACCGTGGTTGATCCAGCAAATGAGCGACCTGCCCTATGCCCGGGTCGCCGGTGAAGCCTTCAGCCTGATCACCGGCGCTGACCTGGCGTTGCTTGATCTGGAGTTGCAGGACCTGCCCGATTTCGACGCCGGCCCGAACGATGACCCGCAAGACACCAACGTGGCAATGGACCCCGACGAAAATCTACCCTGGCCCGACCCGCAGCTCATCACCGCTTGGTGGCAGGCCCATGGCGGTGATTTCCAGGCAGGCGTCGGTTATGTGCTGGGACAAATGCAGAGCGAAGCCAGTTTTCGGCAGGCCCTTGCCCACGGCCAGCAACGCCAGCGCATCGCTGCCGCCTGCGGTGTCGCCCGTTTTCGACCAAACGAAGTGCTTTTTCCCACCAGCGCACCGGCCTGGCGGCAACAGCAGTTGTTGGGGAGGACGGGGGTGTTCGGGCGTTGATCAGGGTGGTTATATAGCTCAAACGCAAATCAGGCTCCGACTCCTGATCATTACTTACACCCCTCTGGAGACACCATGCCAAACGCAACCGGACAGAACCCTGTGGCCCTTGTCAGCGGGGTTGGAAGTGAGATTGGGATCGGCATGGCCATCGCGCGCAGACTGGGGACTGCAGGTGCCAGACTGATCGTCACCGCCAGCAGTGCGCGAATCAATGATCGGGTCGCAGAACTGCGTGCCGAAGGATTCGACGTCCAAGGGCGGGCCATCGATCTTACCGATGAGCATCAGGTGCGTGAGTTTATCCCATGGGCAGAGTCCCTCTGGGGGCAGATCGATATTCTGGTCAACAACGCGGGCATGGCCATGCAAGGAAGCCCGGAGTTATTTTCCGACTTGGAAACCATGGATCTGCACACCTGGAACCTTACCCTGGCGCGAAATCTGACCACGGCTTTCCTGCTTACACAGGCCGTTCTGCCCGGCATGCGGGCGCGCCGTTACGGGCGCATCGTAAACATCAGTTCCACTACCGGCACCCGCTGCAGTAACCCCGGTGAAGCGGCTTACAGCGCCGCAAAGGCCGCGATGGTTGGAATGAGCATGAGCCTGGCGCTTGAAGTCGCCCAGCAAGGGATCACTGTAAACAGCGTCGCTCCCGGCTGGATCACCACAGGGTCGACCACTGCCGAGGAAGCCAAGGCGGCAGGTTATACGCCGATGGGCCGGGCCGGACGTCCCGAAGAGGTGGCTGCAGTGGTTGCTTTCCTGGCGTCTTCAGAGGCGAGCTACCTCACTGGCGAAGTCATCGTGGTGGATGGCGGAAACTGTTTGGTCGAGAACAAGGCCCCTTGATCTGAACAGGCTCCTACAGGGTTGGGACATATCCCCGTGAGTCACTTGAACAATTCGCTGCTCATGAAATCAATGAACACCCGCAGTTTTGGCGCCAGATGCTTGCTTGAAGGCCAGAGCATGCGGAAGGTGCTCTGATGCCGATTGAACTCGTCAAGGACGGTAACCAGCTCACCGGCGACGATGGCATCGCGCACGGTGAAATCCGGTACGCAGGCAATCCCCAATGCATCGCGCACGACGTACAGCAACGCCTCGGTGGTGTTGCAGACCAGGGTGGCCGGCAGGTTGAGATCGGACTGCCCTTCCCCGTTCACCGGCCAGACCTGCAGCCTGCCAGTGCTGGGGAATTTGTATAGCAGGCAGGCATGGCGCAGCAGATCCGCCGGCACCTGCGGTGTGCCGTGTTCGGCGAAGTACCGGGGCGAACCGACCACGACGAGCTTGAACGCGCCTAACGGGCGGGACATCAGCCGGGAGTCGTTTGGCTCTCCGGTCCGAATGACGGCATCAAAACCTTCCTCAATGATGTCCACCAGCCTGTCGGAGAAATCCAGGTCCAATTCGATACTGGGGTAGCGGCGCATGAAAGCCATCAGCGTCGGCATGACCAAATCTGCAACCAGAGGCAAGCTCACGCGCAATTTGCCCCGCGGCGCTTTGCGGGTTTCCGACAGTTCCAGTTCGGCCGCTTCGACTTCGCAGAGAATGCGTCGGCAACGCTCGAGGAAAAGCGTCCCTTCTGCCGTCAGCGTGATACTGCGCGTGCTGCGATGAAACAGCCGCACCCCCAGCCTTTCCTCGAGCCGGGCCACGCTTTTACCCACCGCCGAAGACGAAATGCCAAGCGCCCTGCCCGCCTCTGAAAAGCTGCGGGTTTCGGCCGCGCGAACAAAAAAATCAATCCCGCTCAGTGATTCCACGCCAGGCTCCCATTGCGGACATTTTTTCCGATGTGTTGCGCACTCTAGCATTCTTGTCTCGCCAAAGAGCGGCACTTACCGTAGTCGACACTTATCAATCTGCGATTGACGCCGCCATCCGGCGCGTCAGAAGCGCGCCAAGCAGGGTGACACATGACGATTGCCAATACCCATATCGACGCCGATGCCGAGGTCGTTCAAGACGCTGCGCCGCTCCCCATCGGTTCACTGTTCGCCCTCGCGTTGGCGGCGTTCGTGACCATTCTCACCGAAGCCTTGCCCGCCGGCCTTCTCTCCCAGATCAGCGAAGGGCTGGCGATCTCCGAAGCCCTCGCCGGCCAGTTGGTCACGGTCTATGCGATAGGGTCCTTGCTGGCGGCCATTCCCTTGACGGCCGCGACCCAAGGCATGCGGCGCCGGTCGCTCTTGCTGCTGGCGATTGCCGGTTTTGCCGTGGCCAATACGGTCACAACGTTTTCGTCCCATTACGGCTTGACGATCGTTGCCCGCTTGCTGGGTGGCGTATCGGCCGGGCTGCTCTGGGCCTTGTTGGCCGGGTATGCCGCCCGCATGGTGCCCGAGAGCCAGAAAGGTCGGGCGATTGCAATTGCCATGGTCGGCGCACCCTTGGCGTTATCCTTGGGCGTACCGGCCGGCACCTTGCTCGGTAATTTGATCGGCTGGCGGATGAGCTTCGCCATCATGAGTTTGTTCGCCGTCGCCTTGATGGTCTGGGTGCGACTCAAAGTGCCTGACTTTCCCGGGCAAACCACCGACAAACGCCTTGCCTTGCGCCAGGTTTTCACCCTGCCAGGCGTTCGCTCGGTGCTGTGTGTGGTGCTGGCCTTTGTCTTGGCGCACAACATTCTCTTTACCTATATCGCCCCGTTCCTGATGGCGGCAGGCCTGGGCGAGCGGATCGACCTGGTGCTGCTGGTCTTCGGGGGCGCCTCGTTGCTGGGCATCTGGGGCGTCGGCGTGCTGATCGATCGCCATCTACGGGCATTGACCCTTGCCAGCACGGCACTTTTCGCCATCTCGGCCCTGACACTGGGGGCCATGAGCGACAGCCTTGCTGCGATCTACACCGCCGTGGCGGCCTGGGGAGTCGCTTTTGGCGGGGCCGGGACGTTGTTCCAAACGGCAATTGCCAAGACGGCCGGAGACGCGGCGGATCTCGCCCAGTCGATGCTGGTCACGGCCTGGAACGTCGCCATTGCCGGCGGCGGGATCGTGGGGGGCATCCTGCTCGATCATCTGGGTGTCGTTGCGTTTGCGCCTGTGCTGGTCGCGCTCTTGCTGCTGACGTTGGCGGTGGTGTGGTCCGCCCGGCAGTATGGGTTTGCAGCAGACCCTCAACGATAGATAGCAGCAACTGACATCAAATCGTCATCACTGCGTCGTCGAAACGCCATACATCCTGAGTACTGTCCTCGCCAATGAGATCGATCTCAAGCGAGTGACAATGACTGATTTGAAAGAAGTTGCACGGCTGGCAGGGGTTTCGCGGGCAACCGCGGCGCGAGCCTTTGCCTCCCCTGAAGTGGTCCGTCCGGCTACCCGTGAACAGGTCTTCGCCGCAGCGCGCCAACTGGGGTTTCGGCCCAACCGTCTTGGTCGCCAACTGCGCCTGCAAGTGACCAAGCTGATCGGTGTCGTGGTGCCCAACCTGCTCAATCCGGTGTTCGCCGAACAGTTTCAGGCGATGGAGCGTGCTGCACGCGTGCATGGTTACAACCTGTTGTTGGCAACCACCGATTACAGCAGCGAGCGCGAAAGCGCGGTCGTCGAGGAGTTGCTGCGACAGCGTGTCGATGGGCTGGTCCTCACGGTAACCGACGCCGAGAGCAACCGGGTGCTGCAAAGCCTGGACAGCGAGGACACGCCTTTTGTGCTGGCTTATCACCAGCCGGGTAATCCGGATTACAGCGCGGTGTCGGTGGACAACCGCGCCGGCATGGCGCTCGCCACCCGTTATCTGCTGGACGCCGGGCACACTCGGATTGGCATGGTCGCCGGCCCTGCCCTGCAATCGGACCGCGCTCGCCTGCGTTATGCCGGTTATTGCGAGGCAATGCATGGAGCCGGTCTCGCCAGCCTGCCGGTGATTGAAATGCCCGCCCATACCCAGGCTGACTTCGCCGCCATCGAGCCGTTGTTGCATGGCCCCCAGGCGCTCAGTGCGCTGGTTTGTTCCAACGATTTGCTGGCCATCAGCTTGATCGCCGAACTGCGCCGCAACGGCTGGCAAGTGCCCCGGCAACTCTCGGTCATCGGCTTTGACGGCATCGCCCTCGGCACCCAGATGCATCCGACGCTGTGCAGTGTTGTTCAGCCCATCGAGGCACTGGCCTGCACCGTGATTGATCAATTGTTGGCGCAGATCGCTGGCGCCACCCCGGTTTCCCATTGCCTGCCTTGTCATATCCGGCCGGGCGAAAGCACTCAACCCTACGAGGAGACGCTTGATGTTCCACTTGCGTAAAACCCTGGCGACACTGCTGTTATGCGGCGCGGCCACCTTGGTCCAGGCCGGCGAAACGGCGATTTGCTACAACTGTCCACCAGAATGGGCCGATTGGGGCACGCAGCTCAAGGCGATTGCCGATACCACTGGCGTCCAGGTTCCGCTGGACAACAAGAACTCTGGACAGGCATTGGCGCAACTGGTCGCCGAGAAGGCCGCGCCGGTGGCGGACGTGGTGTATTACGGCGTGACGTTCGGTTTGCAGGCGCAAAAAGCCGAGGTGGTCGGCACGTACAAACCCAAGGGTTGGGAGCAGATCCCGGCGGGTTTGAAGGACCCCGAGGGACACTGGTTTGCCATTCACTCCGGCACCCTGGGCATCATGGTCAACGTCGATGCGCTGGGCGGTCTGCCCGTGCCGCAAAGCTGGGCCGACCTGCTCAAGCCTGAGTACAAAGGCATGGTCGGCTACCTTGACCCGTCCAGTGCTTTCGTTGGGTACGTCTCGGCGGTAGCGATCAACCAGGCCATGGGCGGCAATCTGGATAACTTCGCCCCAGCCATCGACTACTTCAAAAAGCTGGCGAAAAACTCACCGATCGTGCCCAAGCAGACGGCTTATGCGCGGGTGCTGTCCGGGGAGTTGCCGATTCTGGTGGACTACGACTTCAACGCCTATCGGGCTCGTTACAAAGACAAGGCCAACGTTGCCTTTGTGATTCCCAAGGAAGGCAGCATCAGCGTGCCTTACGTGATGAGCATCGTCGACAACGCCCCCCATCGGGCCAACGCCGAGAAGGTCCTGGATTTCGTTTTGTCCGAGCAAGGCCAGGCGCTCTGGGCCAAGGCGTACCTGCGACCGGTGCGGGCAATGAAAATGCCTGCCGATGTCGCCGCGCAGTTCCTGCCCGACAGCGATTACGCCCGGGCCGGTGTGGTCAACTACGAGCAGATGGCCGCGGCGCAGGAAGCCTTTTCCGCACGTTATCTGAGCGAGGTCAAGTAAGTGACCGTCTCGGCAGTAAAAGCCCGAGACGTACGGTCGGGCTGGGCCATGGTGCCGCGCTTGCGGCCGACCGCTGCCTGGGCGCTTGCGCCCGCGGCGGCGGTGCTGTTCGCCTTCTGGTTGTTGCCGCTGGCGCACCTGGTCTTGCTCGGTGGGCAAAGTCGCGATGGCAGCGACAGCGGCTATTGGCAGGTGCTGAGCAGCGCGCAATACCTGGGCAGTCTGGCGCAGACCTGCCTGCTGGCACTGGCAACGACCCTCGCGGCATTGTTAGTGGGCGGCTTCAGTGGTTTTTTTCTCAGTCGCCAACGTTTCTTCGGCCGTTCGGTACTTGTCGCCTTGTTGACCTTCCCGCTGGCATTTCCCGGCGTGGTCGTTGGTTTTCTGGTGATCCTGCTGGCCGGCCGCCAAGGCTTGTTCGCCACCCTGGGTCTCGGCCTGGTGGGTGAGCGCTGGATTTTTGCCTACTCGTTGATGGGGTTGTGCATCGGCTACCTGTACTTCTCGATTCCGCGGGTGATTCTTACGGTGATGGCTGCCTGTGAAAGCCTGGATCGCAGCCTGGAAGAGGCCGCTCGTTCACTGGGGGCCAGTCATTGGCGTGTGCTCTGTGATGTCATTGTTCCTGGCCTGGCGCCGGCATTGGTCTCCTGCGGGGCGATTTGCTTTGCCACCTCCATGGGCGCGTTCGGTACCGCCTTCACCCTGGGTACCCGGCTCAACGTGACGCCGGTGGCGATCTACAACGTGTTTACCAATTACGCCAATTTCGCCGTGGCCGCTGCGCTGTCGGTGGTGTTGGGGCTGGTGACCTGGGCGGTTCTGTTGCTGGCCCGGCGGCTGGCCAAAGATTCGAGGACAGTCTTGTGAAACGCTCAACGCTGTTTGTCGGGCAACTGGTGTTTACCTTGCTGGTGTGCGCTTTCATGTTGGTGCCTGTGGTGATGTCACTGCTCGCCGGGCTGACGCGCAATTACTTCCAAGGGCTGTCCAGCGGCCTGACGTTCGACTGGCTGCTGCAGGTCTGGCAGGCGTATTCGCCGACGGTCTGGCTGTCCCTGCAACTGGCCGCCGCCTGTGCGCTGTGTGTCTGTGTGGTGGGTGTGCCGGCGGCTTACGCCCTGGTACGGATGAACAACCGCTTTAGCCGCGCGTTCGAGGAACTGATGGTGTTGCCGGTGGCGATGCCCGGTCTGGCCAGTGCCTTGGCATTGCTGCTCACCTATGGTCAGTTCGGCGGGTTTCGCAGCAGTTGGTTATTCATTCTCGTCGGCCACGTGCTGTTCACTCTGCCATTTCTGGTGCGCCCGGTGATGGCGGTGATGCAACGCCAGCACCTGCCGATCCTGGAAGAAGCCGCCGCGAGCCTGGGTGCCGGGCCGGTCCGGCGCTTCTTCAGCGTGGTGGTGCCCAACTGTCGGGCGGGGATTCTCGCCGGGGTCTTGATGGTCGTCACCCTGTCGTTGGGTGAGTTCAACCTGACCTGGATGCTCCATACCCCGATGACCAAAACCTTGCCGGTGGGCCTGGCCGACAGCTATGCCTCGGCCAGGCTGGAAGTCGCCAGCGCCTACACCCTTATATTCCTGTTGATGATTGTGCCGCTGCTTGTTGCATTGCAGGCCATCAGCGCGCGCCTTTCCCGTGGAGCAAATCGATGAGCGGAACCACTATTCGCCTGAAGGGTTGTCGCAAGGCGTTCTCTGACGGCACCGTTGCCGTACATGACCTGGACCTGACCATTGAGGCTGGAGAAACCCTGGCGATCCTCGGCCCGTCCGGTTGCGGTAAAACCACCACCCTGCGCCTGATCGCAGGTCTGGAGCGTCCGGACGTGGGCCAGGTGTTTTTTGGCGACAGTGACGTCACCCGCCTCCCCATCGAACGTCGCGACGTGGGCATGGTGTTCCAGAACTATGCGCTGTTTCCCAATCTGGATGTGGCCGGCAACATTGTTTACGGCCTGAAAGTTCGCGGTGTGTCACCCGCCGAGCGCAACAAGCGCTGTTTGGAGTTGCTGGAACTTGTCGGCTTGCAGGATCACGGCAAGCGCAGTATCCACGAGTTGTCCGGCGGTCAGCGCCAGCGAGTCGCCCTTGCCCGCGCCCTGGCACCCAGGCCCCGGGTATTGCTGCTCGACGAACCGTTGGCGGCGCTGGATGCGCAACTACGAGAACGCCTGCGCAGCGAATTGGCCCAGTTGCTACGCGGTTTGGGCATTACCGCCGTGTTCGTCACCCACGATCAGGGTGAAGCCATGGCGCTGGGGGATCGCATCCTGGTCATGGAGCATGGCCGCGTCGCGCAACTGGCTAGCCCGCGGGACATCTATCAGCAACCTGCCAACGCGTTCGTCGCCCGTTTTGTCGGCAATCTCAATGCTTTTTCGGTGATCGAGCACACGCCCCATGGCTTGAAGGTCAGTGGCGGTGAGTTGCCATGGAATGGCGCCGACCTACCCGCCACTGTCTATTGCCGCCCCGAGCATTTGCGGGTGATGGACAGTGAGGGCCATCTGCACGGGCGTCTGGTGGGCCAGTTTTTCCAGGGGGCTCAAAGCCGTCTGCTGGTGGATGTCGGTGCGGCTCAGCCTTTGCTGGTGGACAGCACCGATAGCGCTATCCATGCCCCCGGTGCCCTGATTGCCCTGGCCGTCGAGCCACAAGTGCTGTTCACCCTGTCATCGTGATCTTTGTGTTTGCAGAGGGCTTATTTTGAATCATCCGTTTCTCATCGCGCAGATCAGCGATCTGCACCTTAAAGCCGGACAAAAACTGACTTACGGCGTTGTCGATACCCTCGCTGCATTGCGTCGTGCGGTGGATCATTTGAACACCCAGGTGCCGCGTCCCGACATCGTGGTGGTCAGTGGCGACCTGGTGGACTTCGGTCGCCCTGATGAATATGCCGCGCTGCACCCTGAGCTGGCGCGCCTGCACATGCCTTGCTACCTGGTGCCGGGTAACCACGACAATCGCGAGCATTTGCGGGCGGCATTTGCCGACCACAGCTACCTGCCGATACGGGCTGACGCCCCCCTGGACTGGGTGGTGGAGGAGCATCCGATACGTCTTATTGGCCTGGACACCACCATCCCCGGTGCCCATGGCGGTCAGCTCCTGGACAGCCAGTTGCGCTGGCTCGATGAACAACTGGCCTGTCGCCCCGATGCGCCGACGCTATTGGTGCTGCATCACCCGCCGTTTGTAAGCGGTATTGGCCATATGGACCGTGAACCCTTCATCAACGCGGCGGCACTGGAGCAGGTCATTGCCCGACACCCGCAGGTGGAGCGCTTGCTGTGCGGGCATTTGCATCGGTCGATGCAACGGCGTTTCGGCGGCAGCCTGAGTTGCGTGTGCCCCGGTACCTCACATCAGATCGTCCTGGATCTACAGCCAACCGCTCCCGCGCATTTCAATCTGGAACCGCCGGGGTATCTGCTGCATCACTGGCATGGGCAGGCACTGGTGACCCATAACGGCGTGTTTGGCGAGTATCCCGGACCGTATCCGTTTTATGACGCTCATGGATTGATCGACTGATAACCCAGGGACTTTCACTGATGACCTGCTTTGGAGATTTAATCCCTACCCCACTCTATTCATTGAAGATTTTCTAACGAGTTATTGAACGCATCGGCCAATCATGTGATCGGCCGAGGGCTTCCTGCTGCCTTTTCACTGTGCCCGGAACAAAGATTCCGCGCTGGAGTTCGTCCTGATGAAAGCTGTATTCAACGTACTGAGTTTATTAACCGGCGGCGTGTGTATTGTCTTGAGCCCGTTGGCGTCTGCTGATTTTGTCAGCGACAGTAAAGCCAACTTGAACTTGCGCAATTTCTACTTCAACAACGATAACCGTGACGGTACCGCCGCGCCCTCGAAGACTGAGGAATGGGGACAGGCCTTCATGCTCAATTATCAGTCCGGGTTTACCGACGGCACTGTGGGGTTTGGTCTGGATGCCATCGGCCTGCTGGGTTTGAAACTCGACAGCGGCGCGGGTCGCCATGTTGGCAGCTCGATGTTTCCCAACGACGGTGACAAGGCTGCCGACCAATGGGCTCGTCTCGGCGCAACGGCGAAGATGCGCGTCTCCAAGACCGAACTGCGTTACGGCACCTTGCAACCGAAACTGCCGATCCTGGTGTCCAACGATGGCCGTCTGTTGCCGCAAACTTTCGAAGGTGGCCAAGTCACCAGCAATGAAATCGACAACCTGACGTTCACCGCCGGCCAACTGGAACACGCCACCGGGCGTGCATCGAGTGACCGCGCCGGGCTGGCCGTTGCGGGCGGCAGCCAGGAAAGCAACAAATTCACCTTTGCCGGTGGCGACTACAAACTGACCAAGGACCTGACTGCACAGTATTACTACGCCAATCTTGAAGACTATTACCAACAGCACTTCGCCGGTTTGTTGCATGTATTGCCGCTGGGCGAATACGGCTCGCTGAAAACCGACTTGCGCTACTTCAAGACCACGTCCGATGGCAAGAACAGCAGCGCCGCCGGTCGCGCCAGTGGTTACAAACTGGGCGGCTACACCAAGGACGGTAGCGGGGAAATCGACAACGACACCTGGAGTGCGGCGTTCATTTACTCGTTGGGTGGCCATGCCATTACCGCGGGTTATCAAAGCGTTTCCGAAGACAGCAACTTTGCTCAACTCAACCAGGGTGGCTTGGTGGGTAAAGGCGAAGCCGGCGCCAGCCTTTATCTCTACACCGACCGCACTATTCAGACGTTCATCCAGGCGGGTGAGCGCACGGCGTTCGCCCAGTATGCCTACGACTTCGCCGCGCTTGGCGTGCCGGGATTGAAGGCGTCGGTGATGTACCTCAAGGGCGACAATATCCAGACCGCCAGCGGTCAGGACGCCAGTGAGTGGGAGCGCGATATCTCCCTGGACTATGTGATCCAGAGCGGTACGCTGAAGAACCTGGGTTTTGGCTGGCGCAACGCGATGTCCCGAAGCGAAGTGGCTCGCGACCAGGACCAGAATCGCCTGATCGTGAGTTACAGCATTCCCTTGATGTAAGCATCCAGCGCAATTCAGGGCCAGGGCGTCGAACTCGCGTGAAACGCTCCTGGCTCTTTATCAGCGCTTGCCCAACGTCGGCAGATTCGCACGATTGGGCAATCATCCGCGCGGATTATGCAACCAGCCCCCAGAATTGCTTCCTATAGTTATCCAGAGTCAAACCTTCTGGAGCTGGAATCGCTATGAGCGCCCTCAACATCAATGGCCGTGAGTATACGGTCGACGTAGACCCAGGCACCCCGATTCTCTGGACCCTGCGCGATGCGCTGGGCATGACCGGCACCAAATTTGGTTGTGGTGCAGCCCTGTGTGGCGCCTGCACCGTTCACCTGGATGGTCAGGCCATTCGTTCCTGCGTGACGCCAATCGCCGCCGCCCAAGGCAAGAAGATCACCACCATCGAGGCGGCCACAGATGGCAGCGACCCGGTCGGCACCGCCGTGCATGAGGCTTGGGTCAAACACGACGTGGCGCAGTGCGGTTACTGCCAGAGCGGCCAGATCATGAGCGCGACAGCGTTTCTCAAAGCCCAGCCCAAGGGCAAGCAGCCTACGGCGGCCGAAATCGACTCGGCGATGGCCGGCAACATTTGCCGCTGTGGCACTTACGCGCGCATCCGCGCTGCCGTGGCAGATGCCGCCAAAACCCTTGCCTGACCGGAGTTCGCCATGTTGAACGAGATTTTTCCAGACGAGATTCCCCGCGCTTTACAGCACATGCTTGAGCGCGATCAGGCTGACGGCCCTACCACCCTTCCCCGCCGCAGTTTCCTCAAGATTGTCGGCATCGGCGGTCTGGCCTTGGGCGCTTTTCCTCATCTTGCCTTGGCGCAAGAGGCCAACGGCGACGCCGCAGTACCACTCAAGCCGAATCAGCAACCTTCGGCATTCGTACAGATCGCGCCCAACGGCGAAGTCACCGTGACGATCAACCGGTTGGAATTCGGCCAGGGCGTGCAAACCAGCCTGCCGATGATTCTTGCCGAAGAGCTCGATGCCGACTGGAGTCTGGTGCGAGCCCGCAACGGCAGCGGTGATGCTGCTTATCAGGATCCGATCTTTGGTATACACCTCACTGGCGGCTCCAATTCGATCAAGAACAGCTATACCCAGTACCGCGAACTTGGCGCCCGTGCTCGTGCCATGCTGCTCTCGGCGGCGGCAGCACGCTGGAACGTGGACGTGGCCAGCCTGAGCACCCAAGCCGGCATGGTGCTCGGCCCGGCGGGCCGTAAGGCAAGCTACGGCGAATTGGCCGAGGCCGCTATGGCGCTGCCTGTGCCGGAAAAGGTGACACTCAAGGACCCCAAGGACTTTCGCATCATTGGCCATGCCACCACGCGCATCGATGCCAAGGCCAAGAGCAGCGGCCAGCAGGACTTCGGCATCGATATGCATCTGCCAGGGCAACTCACTGCCGTGGTCGCCCACCCGCCGGTGTTCGGTGCCAGAATCGCTTCGTTGGATGACAGCGCGGCACGCGCCACCCGGGGCGTGAAAGCGGTATTGCGCGTGCCGTTGGACGGCGGCGCCGAAGGTGTCGCGGTAGTCGCCGATAGCTACTGGCAGGCGAAGCTCGCGCGCGATGCCTTGAAGCTGGAGTGGGACCTGGCGTCCGTCGAAAAGGTGGACAGCGAAAAACAACTGCTCCAGTACCGGGAGCTGGCCGGCCAGCCTGGTCCACTGCGCTTCGATGCCGACATGACGCCGCTGGCAACCGCGCCGCATCAACTGGAAGCTGAGTTCGTATTCCCCTACCTCGCCCACGCCCCCATGGAGCCGTTGAACTGTACTGTCCAGCTCGGCGAAGAACGCGCCGAACTGTGGGTCGGCACGCAGTTTCCCGGCGGCGACAGTGCGGCGGCCGCCAAGGTATTGAATCTCAAGCCCGAGCAAATCCAGCTGAACGTGCAGACGGCCGGCGGTGGTTTTGGCCGGCGCGGCGTGCCCACCAGCGACTTTGTCGTGCTGGCTTGCGAAGTGGCCAAAGCCGCCCGCGCTGAGGGGCTTGACGCGCCTGTGCGCACGCTCTGGAGCCGGGAAGACGACATCAAGGGCGGCTACTATCGCCCCATGCACCTGCATCGCGCGCGCATCGGTTTTGACGACGCCGGCAAGGTACTGGCCTGGGATCACGCCCTGGTCGGGCAATCCATTCTTACCGGCACCGTGTTTGGTGGCCAAGTGAAGAACGGCATCGACCCCACCGCCACGGAAGGTATGCGTGATCCTTATCCGCTGCCGATGCGCCTGACGGTCCATCACCCGAAAGTCAACGTCCCCATCCTCTGGTGGCGCAGCGTAGGCTCCACCCATACGGCTTTTGTGATGGAAACCTTGATCGATGAGATCGCCCGTACAACCAAGCAGGATCCGGTGGCCTATCGGATGAAGCTGTTCGCCGATCAAAGCCCGCGCCATCGCGCAGCGCTGCAATTGGCGGTGGACAAGAGCGAATATGGTAAACGCCCGCTACCGGCTGGCCATGCCTGGGGCGTGGCGGTGCACGAGTCGTTCAGTTCGGTGGTGGCTTACGTCGTTGAGGCGTCGGTGCAGAGTGGCCGTCCGGTGCTGCACCAAGTGACTGCGGGTGTGCACTGCAACCTGGTGGTCAACCCGCGCAGTGTTGAAGCTCAGGTGCAAGGCGCCGCGCTGATGGGATTGTCGATGTGCCTGCCGGGCGGCGCCATCACCTTGAAAGACGGCGTCGTGCAGCAGAGCAACTTTGCTGACTTCAGCGTTCCACGCATTACCGACATGCCGGAGTTTGCCGTGCACATCGTGCCAAGCGCCGAACCACCCACCGGGATGGGCGAGCCCGGCCTGCCGGCGTTGGCTCCGGCTTTTGCCAATGCCATTGCCAGCCTGACAGGCAAGCCAATGCGTGAGTTGCCTTTCAAGATGACGTGATGGGACAGATAGAGGTTGTTCAGCTTACTCAATGAAGTGTTGATCGAACGGCGGGAAACGCTTTGCATGGGCTACGTACGCAAGAGGCAAGCGTACGTCCAGCCCTCGCGCTTTGCGGATTGCTGAAACCGATCCGTAGGCTGCTGCTACGACACTCAGTGCGCCGGCTACGTAGCCGCGTGCATTGTCCTCATTGGAAATGTTCAGGCCTGCCACCACTAACGGGATAATAGAGGTGAAAACTATATCGCCGAAACTGGGTCTCATCGCTGCTTCGATTTCTCTAAGCTGTTCCTGACATTCCTGGATGAATAGTCGAGTCTTTTCGATTCGCTCCTGAGGATCTACCACACTAGCAACTTGCACGCAGTGCTGTTCCACTGTTAAACGAAATCTTGGAAGCAGATGCCCGTAGCGCCTCTTGAACAGCAACAGCTGTTCGACAGAAACCGTCCCGGCGGGCATGGGCAACAAATGGTTCAGAATCACCTCTCGAGCCTTTTGCACATGCGGTCTTCGGTCGGTACTGAATCTTGAGAAGTAGCGTCCTAAGTGAGCGACACTGTCAGTAACAGGTACGGCATCTACATCCTCCACAGCCCCAAGCGATGCGGCGAGATAGAACATGAACTGCCTCGCTACATCCTCCCTTACATCGAACCATCCCCAATCCACTTCGGATGCCAGTCCGGCCTGAACCAGATAGTCAGTTACGTCTGCCAACTTCTCAGCGTGAATACGTACAGACCTGTAGGGATGTTCCTCACGATGCCACGGTCTCCTGACCTCATGCCGCCGTTGCATGAAGGTGATGAAATTTTGGGCGAAGTCCGGGCAACCATAGAGGTGATGTGCGGGAACCACCGGCCGAACAAGCTCCTCTGCGAGTAAGGCCTGCATGAAATAGCTCATCTCATCGGGATTTCTCAAGTGTTCCATGGGCACGATGGTGGCTAAACCATCCCAGTACAGGAGCGCTCGAGTACTCCATGCATCCTGAGGCAAATTAATGTAGGGGTAGTAAAGGGCATTGCGGCTCATAACTAACTTCCTTGTGTGTGCTGGTGGAACCTCAAACCGCCTCACCTTTACGATGAAACGCCTGCCCCAACACCGCCAAGCGTTCGGCCAACGGTGGCAGGCACTGGCTGCTCCGAGTCAGAATGCCAATGTTATCGGCGTTGCGCTCAGCGACGGCCTGGACACTTTGCAAGCGCTCATTGATGCCCTTCGAGGCCTCGGACTGTTCCTGGGTGGTGCTGGCGATCAGGTCGTTGAAGTGGTTGATCGCCGCGATGTCCTCTACCACTGCATGCAGCAGTTGCGAGGCGAGTTGGCTGGCCGATACGCAGCGTTGTACCCCTTCCTGGCTGTCTTGCATGGCGAGGGCTGCCTGACGGCTGCCCTGTTGCAGCTTGGCGATGATCTGCTGGATTTCCGTGGTGGACGTCGAGGTCTTTTGCGACAGGGTCCGGACTTCGTCCGCCACTACCGCAAAGCCGCGTCCCTGCTCCCCGGCCCGGGCGGCCTCGATGGCGGCGTTGAGGGCCAGCAGGTTGGTTTGTTCGGCGATGCTGTTAATGACGTCCAGCACCTGGCCGATCTGTTGCGCCTGCTCGGCCAGGCCTTGCACGGTTTCGTTGGTCAGGTTGAGGCGACCGGCCAACTCGACAATCTCCTCGCGGCTCTGGTCAACGGTGCTGCGTCCGCGGCTGACCTGTTCACTGGCTTGGCCGGCCCGTTGTACCGTCTGGCCGACATGCCCGGCAATGCTGTCCATGGCCTGGACCAGATGGCCAATCGCGCCGCTCATCTGTGCCACTTCATTGAGCTGATGCCTGGCGCCGTGCTCCAGTGTCTGGCCGACTTGAGAAAGGTCCTGACCCAAGTCCGAAAGGTTGCGGGTATCGCGAACCACGCCGTCTACCAGGTTGGTGATCTGCTGCAGGAAATGATCGAAACGCTCGGACGAAGAGACTTTGTCCCCCCGGTTGCGCTGGGTCTGGGTGTCACTGCTCAACTGCATGGCGGCGGCCAGCACTTTGTCGAGCACATCCTGGTTTTCCGTGGCATCGGCCAGGCTCTGGTTCGCCAGGTAAATCAGGATCACGCTTTCCACCACCACGTAGAAGGCGTGGATGAAAATCATTGTCCAGCCGCCATGGTTGGCCATGACGAACACCGGATAACCCTGGTGCTGAAGCCAGTGAAAACCGACGTGGTGAATAGCGATAGTGGCGGCGGCCACGATGATCGGCAGCCAGTCACGGTAGAACGTCAGCACCGCCAACAGTACGAAAATCCCGAAGTGGAACTCGATCACGCCACGGGTCTGATTGATGTGCAAGGCGGCCATGACCATCAGCGCCACGGCGATGACACAGCGCATGGCCCGGGTGCCGCCCAGGCCGCGATAAAGCACGGTGGTCAGCAGACAGGTCGTCGCCCCTATCAGCAGCGCCTGGCTGAAGGTGGAGTGCAGGAAGGCCAGGCACAGGGAGTAGACAAAAGTGAGCCAGAGTAACCCCAGCATGATGCGATCAGCTTTACGGTAGTGATCGTTAAAGCGCACGGGCGATGTCATGGGGGCTGTCCTTTTCGGGGGGCTTGGAGGGTCCGTTACCAATGCTGGCTTCAAGCCTTATCGGCGTGTCGGAATCGAACTGTAGCCGATTCCTCCTGGTTAGTGGCACTACGCCATCTTCCTTTTTTCACTGATCTTTGCTTTATGATGTTCGCCATCTCATTCCCAGACCTGATGGAACCCCCATGACTTTCGATTTCGACACGGTATTGGAGCGCCACGGTACCGGTAGCACCAAGTGGAGTCGCTACCCCGCTGACGTGTTGCCCATGTGGGTGGCTGATATGGACTTCCCTGCTCCGCCGGTGGTCATCGACGCACTGCACAAACGCCTCGAACACCCCATGCTCGGCTACAGCGTGGCCCAGGACTCGCTGCGCGCCGCCATCGTTGCGGACCTCTGGAACAAGTACGCCTGGCGCGTCGAGCCTCAGCAGATCGTCTTCCTGCCGGGTGTCGAACCAGGCTTCAACATGGCGCTGCACGCCTTGGTGGAGCCTGCGCAGAACGTTGTGGTACAGGTGCCCAATTACCCGCCGCTGCGCAATGCCCCTGCTCACTGGCAACTGAACAAGGTTGAACTGCCGTTCAACCCGCTCAACGGCGAGTTCCACACGCCCCTGGCCGCGCTGCGTGACGCGTTGCAGGGGGGCGGTGCGTTGTTGCTGAGCAACCCTCACAACCCGCTGGGCAAGGTGTTTGCCCGGGAAGAACTCAAGGCCGTGGCAGATATCTGCCTGGAACAGAATGCCTGGATCATCTCTGACGAAATCCATGCCGAGCTGTGCTTCGACGGTCGTGTGCACATCCCCACCGCCACCCTCAGCCCGGAGATTGCCGAGCGCACCATCACCCTGATGTCGGCCAGCAAGGCCTACAACATTGCCGGGCTGAAAACTTCATTCGCCATCATCCAGAACGCCAAGGTCCGCGAGCGGGTTAACAGTGCCCGGGCCGGCATGGTCGACAGCGTCAACGCCCTGGGCCTTGAAGCGACCCGCGCGGCCTACAGCGAAGCTGGCCCGTGGCTGGAAGAATTGAAGGCTTACCTGCAAGCCAACCGCGACTATCTGGTCGACGCCGTAAAGACCCGCCTGCCGGGCATCACCATGACCGTGCCCCAGGGCACTTACCTGGCCTGGCTGGATTGCTCGGGATTGGGGCTGGACGACCCGCAGGGCTTTTTCCTGAAGCAAGCCAAGGTAGGTCTGAGTGCCGGACTGGATTTCGGTGACGATGCCGGGCAGTTCGTGCGCTTGAACTTCGGCTGCCCACGCAAGCTGCTGGGGGAAGGAATTGCGCGGATGGAGCGAAGCTTGAAGGCCAGGGGCTGATTTCTCCAGGTGACCGGAGCTCATCTGTGGCGAGGGGATAAATCCCCTCGCCACAAATAGGTCCACTCCAGAAACAGAGTGCTCAGTTACTCATCCATATCCGGCGCATAAACAAAGCACAACTTGTTCCCCTCCGGATCGCGGCAATAGGCCCCGAAATACCCTTCTGAATACTGGGGCCGCGGGCCCGGCGGGCCTTCGTCGGTGCCGCCCAGGGCGATGGCCTGCGCCCAGGCGGCCTGTACGGTGTGCGGCGAATCGGCGGCGAAACTCACTTGCATGCCATTGCCCCAGGTCGCGGGCAAACCATTGAACGGTAATTGCACGAATACCTGGGGCCAACGCTTGCCGGGTTGATGCCAGCCTTCTCCCGGCGGGCCCGAGTCGTTTTCGCTGGGCAGGCGCACCAACCCCAGGCAGCCCAGCACAGCATCATAAAACGCGACCATTGCTGGCAGGTCCCGCGCACCGATCTGTATGTGACTGAACATCTGTCCGGCTCCTTATCTGCATTCGTCCAACATTAGCCGATGCTGATTCGCGATTGGCAAAAGGGCTCGGACCACGCTCATCGCTCGGCCCCGGAATCCGAGCGAACTCTGCCTGAAGGCTCACAGTCCACCCTCCATCGACTACACATCCAGCATGGAGAATGTCATGACTGACTACCCTACCCCGCCGTTCCCAAAACAAAGCCAACCGGTGCCCGGCACTCAACGCAAGATGGACCCGTATCCAGACTGCGGAGAACAGAGCTACACCGGTTCCGGACGCCTGGAAAGCAAGATCGCCTTGATCACGGGCGCCGACAGCGGCATCGGCCGTGCCGTGGCGATTGCCTTCGCCCGTGAGGGCGCCGACGTGGCCATTTCCTACCTGGACGAGCATGAAGACGCCAGGGAGACTGCCCGCTGGGTAGAACAGGCCGGCCGCCAATGCCTGTTGCTGCCCGGCGATCTGGCTGACAAGGCCCAATGCCGCAAGATCGTCGACGAAACCGTCGCCCGTTTCGGGCATATCGACATTCTGGTCAACAACGCCGCGTTCCAGATGACCCACGAAAACCTGGAAGACATCCCCGACGAAGAGTGGGTGCGGACGTTTGATATCAACATCACCTCGATGTTCAGGATCTGCCAGGCCGCCGTCCCGCATATGAAGGCGGGTGGCTCGATCATCAACACCAGTTCGGTCAACTCCGACATGCCCAAGCCGACTCTGCTGGCCTACGCCACCACCAAAGGCGCCATCGCCAACTTCACCGGCGGTCTGGCGCAGATGCTCGGCCCCAAGGGCATCCGGGTGAACAGCGTGGCGCCAGGGCCGATCTGGACACCGCTGATTGTCGCCACCATGCCTGAGGAAGAAGTACAGAACTTCGGCTCCCAGACGCCCCTTGGTCGTCCTGGCCAGCCGGTGGAAGTGGCGCCGATCTATGTACTGCTGGCTTCGGATGAGGCGAGCTACATTTCCGGTTCCCGGTATGGGATTACGGGCGGCAAGCCGATCCTGTGAGTCAAGCGATGATAGGCAACTGTTGTGGCGAGGGGATGTAGCCCTCGCCATGAATCATGTGAAGGGCTTCACGGCTCCTTGGCAATCACCGAAATCTTGCCGTTACGTTCGATAATCGCGAACTTGATCTGTTCCAGTGTCTCGATTCCCTGGCTCGACCGTGCCGCTTCCATGATGTCTTCTTCTATCAAGCGGGCATGGCGCAGGCGCGCCTTCAGTATTCGCCCATCCTCCACAATAATGGTCGGGCCGCCGTCAATCAGTTGCGAGACCCATTGGGAGCGTTGCTTGAGCAACGACAAGCCCACATCGATGGCAATCAGCGTCACGATCACCATCAACGAATTGGTCAACGAGAAATCATCCCCCAGCAACGCCTGCTGGGTGGCCTCGCCGATGATCATCAGCAGGACAAAATCAAACGTGGTGATTTCTGCCAGGGAGCGTCGCCCGGCGATCTTGAACAGTACCAGCAACGCCACATAGATCGCGGCAGCCCGCAGCACAGAGTCCATACGTCACCTAGGGAAAAATGAATTGATTGAACCTGACCGTGGCGCCATCGGGCGTGTCGATACGGCTGTGATAGAGCCCCAGCCCATCACCCAGCAGTGACAGATAAAGGCTGGCCTCTCCCTTGGCATCCGCCTGGACCCACAGCTTCAGGCCCCGCTCCGCACTCGCCGAGCGCACGGGCTGGGGCTGGAGGGTTTGCACCTCGAAACCCTCCAGCCACTGGCCGACCAGTTCCACCTCCAGCACGGCATTGGGCTGCCCCATCAGATGGATGACCATGGGGTTGGTAGAACCGTTGCGGTGGAACATTTCGTACTCGACGCCGAGTCGGCCATCTGCGCTGTGTACATTTCGGGTGCTCAACGGGCCACGAGAGAACAATCCAAGCAACGTCAGGATCACCAGCAATACCAACACGTACCAACCCACCCGCTCGAAACGCCAGACCTTGAGCTGGTAGGCCATGTCTTCGCGGACCGGGAACTGGCGGCTGCGCAATTCCTCGGGATCAGTGGGATGGGTCATGGTGATCCCCTATCTGCGCTCACCCGCCAGCGCGCGTTGATGAAAGTGCCGCAACTGCACGAGCGCATGTTCGGCGGCCCACAGTTGGACCTGGTGGCGAGTCCCGAAAAACCTTTCCAGGCGACTGAACAGCGCCAGATCGCCACCCAAATCGAACGCCCAGGCAAAACAGACGGTGCCGGCCGGAATGCCGTCCATGTCATCCGGCCCGAGAATGCCGGTGGTGGCCACGGCGACGTTGGCATTGGCGTCGCGCAGGGCACCGAGGGCCATTTCCTCGGCCACCTCACGGCTGGTGAGATTGAAGGTGTCGATGGTGCATGGGTTGACCCCCAGCAATCGTTGCTTAGCCTCCGGGGAATACACCACGTAACCGCTTTCAATCAGCGAACCACTGCCGGGCACTTCGGCCAGCAAGGTGACGATCTTGCCGGCGGTACAGGACTCGGCCGTCGTCAGGCGCAGCTCGTGTTCACGCAAGTAATCAACCAGGGAGCAAGCAATGGTCATGGCATACAGTCCTTCAGGGATGCTGATGGATTGACCCCGGCCGTATGGATTCATTCCCTCTGATCACGGCCCTCCTCGGGCACTCCAAATAAATGAACCCCCGACCGATCCTGTACCTCAAATTCGTATGGGCCTCACCAGAGGCTGTACTGATCAGGAGGTCGTCATGTCCGCCCCTTTCGTCAAACTGTTCACCCACCCCGAGTTTGCCTGGAAAGACATCCGCGAACAGGAACAAGCTCATCCGCGCCACTATCTGGCTCACCTGTTGTTGCTCGCCCTGATTCCCGTGGTGTGCCTGTTCATTGGGACCACCTGGACCGGCTGGAGCCTGGCTGAAAACGAAACGGTACGGCTCAGCACTGCCAGCGCACTTCAACTGAGTGTGCTGCTGTACCTGACCATCGTGGCCGGCGTGATGCTCATGGGGCTGTTCATCCGCTGGATGTCGCGCACCTTCGATGCCCGCCCTACGGTCAACCAGTGCATTGGTTTTGCCGCCTACACCGCCACGCCCTACTTCCTGGCCGGGATTTTCGGGCTCTACCCCAACCGCTGGCTGGCGGTGATCGCGCTGGCAATGGCGTCGGCCTACTCGACCTTTTTGCTGTTTGTGGGCCTGCCCAAGTTCATGAATCTCAAGAAGGAACAAGGTCTGTTGTACTCGGCCAGCGTATGGGGCGTAGGACTCTTGGTGCTGGTGACCATTCTGGTGGAAATGATTCTGCTATGGTTCAACGTCCTGCAGCCGGAATATCTGCGCGTTCCGATAAGTGGATGAGTCCGGGAGGCATCGAACCAAGCTATTTATCGGTCTTTTTCATACCAATGCGTCGACGCATGTCGGCGGTGATGCTTTGGCGGGTCTTCTTCAGGCCCGCCCAAGGCTCGTGACCCACTTGCGCCAAACGCTCATGGACGTTGTGCACGGTCCACAGGTTTGCGCCTTTGAGTTCGGCCACTTCCTCGCGAAAGATCGGCACCGACACCGGCAACCCTTCACGGGTACGGGCGGCATAGGCGCAGATGGTGGTGGCGCCCAGGCCGTTACGCAGGTAGTCGATGAAGATCCGCCCTACCCGGTTCTTTGGCCCGGAGACCGCCGAGAATCGATCCGGCAACAGCTTGGCCATGTGGCTGACAATCGCATGGCTGAAGCCCTTGACCTCGTCCCAACCCAACTTGCGGGTCAAGGGCACGACAATGTGGATGCCTTTGCCGCCGCTGGTCTTGAGAAACGCCTTGAGCCCTAGTTCATCGAGTACCGACAAGGTCAGATGCGTCGCTTCCACCATGCTTTTCCAAGGCAGGGCCGGATCCGGGTCAAGGTCGAGAACAAAGCGATCAGGCTTGTCCAGGTTCACCGACGTGGCATTCCAGGTGTGTAACTCCACCGTGCTCATTTGCACCGCGCCGATCAACGCTTCGGGATTGTTGATGATCATTACCGGCTGCCCGGTCAATGATTTGTCCAGGGTGGTGATACCAGGAATCGCCAGGCGCTCGGCGTTTTTCTGGAAAAACAACTCACCGGCAATGCCATCCGGCGCCCTGACCAGTGCCACCGGGCGGTCGGCCAGTTCCGGCAGGATGAACTCGGCGACGCTGGCGTAGTACTCGGCCAGTTGCAGCTTGGTCGTGCCGCTGCTGGGATCAATGACTCGCTCAGGGTGGGTGATGCGCACCTTACCGTCCATGGCTGGCGCCTGAGTGGTTTTGGTTTTGGTTTTGGCTTTGGTTTTTTCCGCAGTCTTTTTCACGGGTTTGGCCAGCTCCTGGGTGATCGCCTTGGCCGGTTTATCGTTGCGCAAACCATGAAACACGGCATGGCGCACCGAGCCTTCCTTGGTCATCTCGGCAAACGCCACTTCAGCCAGTAGCGTCGGTTCCAGCCAATGCACTCCTTTGGCCTCGTATCCGGTGGGTGGGTTGACCACCGCGGCTTTTTTTCTTTCCAGGGGCAACAATTGCTGGTGAATGCTTGTGAGGGTTTGCTCGTTGAACCCTGTGCCGACCTTGCCGGCATAGCGCAGTTGCCCGCTGTCGGCATCGTGCAGCCCCAGCAACAAGGCGCCGAAGCCGTTGCGGGCGCCCTTGGGCTCGCTGAAACCGACTACGACGAACTCCTGGCGATTCTTGCACTTGAGCTTGATCCAGTCGTTGCTGCGCCGGGAAACGTAGGCGCTGCCCATGCGTTTACCAATCAGTCCTTCCATCTGCATTTGGCATGCACTGTTGAGCAAGGCTTCAGGGGTTTCTTCGAAGGCATCGGAGAAGCGCAACAGCGGATTCTTGTTGCTCGCAAGCACTGCCGCCAACGCGGCCCGCCGCTCTTGCACGGGCACCTCGCGCAGGTCCATGCCATTGAGGTAAGGCAGGTCGAACAGGTAGTAGGCAATCTTGTTGCTGCTGCCGGCGTCGAAAGCGTTCTGCAGGGCCTGGAAGTCCGGTACGCCGTGCTCGTTGGCCACCACCATCTCACCGTCCAGCCAGGCGGACTCCAGCCCTAATCCGGCCAGCGCTTCGGCCTGCTTGGGCAGCTTGTGGGTCCAGTCATGGCCATTGCGGGTGATCAGCCTGACATCGTCGTTTTCAATGCGGGCCATGACGCGGTAACCGTCGAACTTGATTTCATAGAGCCATTCGCCTTCAGGCGCGCGCTCTACCAACGTGGCCAATTCCGGTTTGAGCGTCTTGGGAATCGCCCCGGCCACCGCGCCGCTGAGGGTCGTGGTCGAGGTTTTTCTGGACGGTTTGGGCGTGGTGGCTTTTTTCGGTTGCTGCACTGCCTTGACCTGGGCGGCAGCCTTGCCACGGCGCTTGGGTACAAGGGTGCGCTCGCTGAGCACGCTGTCCGGCTCGGCCTGGACCACGTCGTACTCGCTTTCGGGACGTGCCGCTGCGTCCTGGTGCTTGATCAGGAACCACTGCTCCTGCTTGCCGGGCATGTGGGTGCGTACCAAGTTCCACAGGCCACTGAGTTTTTCCCCTTGCAGCTCGAACTTGAGCCGGCCTTTTTCATAGGCCTCATGGGCATCGCCCTGGGGAATCCACACGCCTCGATCCCAGACAATGACGTCGCCAGCGCCATAATGGCCTTCGGGAATGCTGCCTTCGAAGGTCGCGTAATCCAGCGGATGGTCTTCGACATGCACCGCCAGGCGCTTGACCTTGGGGTCCAGGGACGGCCCCTTGGGCACCGCCCAACTCTTGAGCGCACCGTCCAGCTCCAGCCGGAAGTCATAATGCAGCCGTGAAGCGTCGTGCTTCTGAATGCAGAACTGCAAGGCATGGGCGGTTTTCGCCGATTTGCGTGAACGCTTGGCCGCCGGCTCCGGGGTGGCGGCGAAGTCACGCATCCGGTTGTAATCCTCCAGGGTCTTGCTGCTCATGGACCACCTGCCACTTGCAACAGTGACGGGTCGGCCACGGGCATCCCAGCGGTTTCCGCCAACAACTGATCAACCACCCTGCTCAAGGCGTGCTCGGTGGAGTCGCCCAGCAGCAGCCCTTGTTCGTAGAGCACGATTTGCCGATCGGAACTGGTGCCTTCCTGGACGATACGACGTGCCTGCTTGAACACATCCTCAACGCCCAGTGCGGCGGCCGTTTCGCCAAAAGTCTGCTCCGCCAGCGTGATCCACTCCCCGATCATCATCGGCTGCTCCTGCCCCTCCAGGATGAACTCGGCCAGGATTCCATGACGCTTGGCCCGCCAGCGATTTTCCTTGAGGATCCAGTGGGAGGTCAGGCTGAAGTGCGCGCCGGGCTTGGGTAGTGCAATGGCATGGGCCACCATCAACCGAAACAGCGAGACCAGGCACAGGACATCTTCAACACGCGGACAGGCATCGCAGATTCGCAGCTCCAGCGTGGGATAACGCGACGAAGGCCGCATCACCCACCAGCAATCGCTGGGCTGGCGAATGGATCCGGTGCGCATGAGCATGTCCACGTAGCCGGCAAACGCCGACTCATCCTCGAAGAACTCCGGCACGCCCATGCGCGGCCATTCATCGCAAGCGACCTGACGGTAGCTGCTGAACCCGCTGTAGGCGCCGTTCCAGAACGGCGACGAAGCACTCAGCGCCAGGAACATCGGCAGCCAGGGCAGCACCTCGTTCATGACCCGGACACGGTCCTTATGGGCCGGCACCTCCACGTGCACATGCAGGCCCGAAAGCACGCTCCGTCGGGCCACCCGCTGGTAATCGTCGAACAGCTGCTGAAAGTGCAGTTCGTCGGTGGGCTGCAGACCCTGGGTCGCCATGGGATGCGAGCCGGCGCTGAGCAGGCCCAGGCCATGGGCGGCCAGGCGCTGGGTCAGGCCTGTGCGGACCTGGGCCAGATAATCGGCCGCCTCGGGCAAGTTGCGGAAAATAGGCGACGCCATCTCGATCTGACACTGGAACATTTCATGGGCGAAATGCTTGCCCAGTAGCGCCTGGCACGCCGTGACAACCTCTGCTGAGGGTTGATCCGGCATACAACGGGTTTGCAGATCGGTGATGAAATACTCCTCTTCAATGCCGAACTTCAGTCGCCTGTTCATCGATAGTCCCTCCGATACCCGCGCCGATGCGGGTTACAACCAACGCCACCACGGCGATCCTTTCTACGTCCTGGTAACCCGGGGTGAGCAGTTCTTCACCAAACACGTCCGGGTCCAATTCCTTGTAAGTCCAGCCGAAGTCCGGCGAGTCGCGCCAAGGCTCAAGCGCCTCGAGAAACGGATCACGCCCATCGACCATCGCCACGCCGGTGTAGAGCACCAGCGAGCCACCGGGCGTAAGCCGTGGCAGGGCCTGTTCGACAATGCGCAGCGACAGCCCGGCGCCCAGTGCGCCACCGCCATGGCGGTAGGCCCGTTCGCTGGGGTCGGCCATGTACGGCGGATTGGCGACGATCAGGTCGAAGTCGCCCTCCACATCCTGGAGTACATCGCTGCGGGCGATCTCGACGTTGGACACCTCGGCCAGCGCCGCGTTGACCGCGCTCAGGCGCAGAGCCATCGGATTGATATCCACGGCCAGCACCTGTGCCTCGCGCCGGGCGCGGGCAATGACCAGCGCCCCGACACCGGCGCCACAGCCGATGTCCACGGCCCGATGTATTGCCGTGAAGTTCTGCTGCAGATAAGTATGGATCAGTTGGGCGAAACGATAGCTGTCGGGGCCGAAAAACACCGCGTCGTTGGCTTGGGTGGGAAATTGCGAATGAGCGAACAGCAGGCCGTCCAGGCTCGACCAACGCACGCGGCTATGCAACAGGCCGTCGCGCGCTTGCAGCACCTCGGCTTCCTGCAACTGGCGCTGCTCATCGGCGCTGATCAGCCCCGGGGCAAACGGGCGCGACCAGCCGAACACATCCCTCAGGGTCCTGGAGCGTTCATTGCCAGGTCGTTGGTTGACGCGTTCGTGGGTCAGGGGTGTCGGGGTAATGAAGCGATAGCCGTCGGCTTGCAGGCGTCGGCCCAATTGCAATAGCGCCAGGTCAGTTTCGGATAGGCGTTCTTCCTGATTCATGCGGGCTCCTAGCGCAGCGCGGATTTGAGTTCGATGAAGCGACGAGTCGCCAGCAGTCCGGCCGGATGGCTGTGGCAGCGCGCCGAGAGCCACGGCATCAGGGTCTGCATCTGCGCATCGGGCGTCTGGCCTCGCAGGGTCTGTTGCAGGCTCTGTACATCGGGGTCCTCGATCGGCATCTGCGGCTCGCACGCTGCACCGTGGGCGCGGCGCGGAGTTTTTTTAGTGCCCTCCTGCGTCCAGTCACCGGCGATCCAGTCGTGCAGCAACTGTTTTTCATAGGGGCTGAACACCCCGAACATGGCCGCGCCCGCCCCTTCGATCAGCGTCCAGAACCGGCTGTTCTGCGGATCTTCATGACGTTTGATCCAGCCTTTGTTTTGCATCGCCGTCAGGAAGCCCTCCAGCTGTCCCGGTGCTGCCAGCCATTGATTGACGGTCTTGCCTTCGAACTTGCAGTAATCGGAATGCATGTGTTGGCCGAACGGACGTTTGCGTTCGAGCATGTCCAGCACTTCGCGATACAGGTCGAATGACTCGATGATGGTCCGGCTGCCTTGGCCCAGATCATTGAGGCGATAACCCAGGGTGACCCGGTGCCAAAACGCTTCGCGATCCGCCTCCATCGGCATCAGTTGCAGCAGCGCCTGGATGGCCTTGTGGGCATGACCGGTGCTCGCGTTGTCGATCGTCACGTGGAGGGTGAAGTAGTAAGGGTCGATGTCCAGCTCAGTCAGCTCATAAGCGCTGATCAACAGGTGCAGGGGCAGTTGTTCGTAACCCAGGTTGTAGCCGATCACTTCAGGCAGGTATTCATCGCCGCCATAGCCCAGGGCCAATTGCACAGCACCTTGCAGGTAGCGCTCGTCTTCAATGTCTGGCGCGTCCGACAGGTCGTGTTCGGCGAGCAGCTTGCGGTATATCACCACATGGTTTTGCGAGGGATTGCCGTCGCCCAACTCTTCCAGATAAGTGCTCAGCAGCCCTTCGAAACGGTGGTCGTGCCAATGCTTGAGCACGCCATACAGCCACGCGCCGTCCACCAGTTTGGTGGGCGCCACCGCCTGCAGGAAATACAAGGCGTGGGCCTTGCAAGTGAAAAACTCTCGTGGACCGGCGTTTTTGCGCCGCTCCAGATACTCGGCGTACTGGCGGGCTACACCGGCACTGTGTTGCTCGACCCAGGCTTGCAGAGCCGTGGGGGTGTCGGGCAGTTCCAGGGGCAGTGCCGCGGCCTGCCCCACGCATTGCTGAAGGAAGGCCTGGGCGACGGCTTGCTTGTCAGCATCGTCAGGGCCATGGAGCAGCCGTTCATAGCATTGGCGCACGCTCCCGGCATCCATGAATGAATGCACGGTGGCAGGCCGGGATTGGAGGGGTGTCAGCGCAGTCATAAGGGCCTCTTGGGTTCTCGGCAGGACGCTGAATCAACACGTCTCTACTTTGGCAGAGCGCCGGGAATGACGAAAAATTCCCTTCAGATGAAAGTCCTCCGGATAAACGGAGCCGTATCGCTTTGACGGAACCGGCGCTTGGCTCAGACCCTCGAATGAACGACAGGAGCCGGATAGTGGCTTGACGGTGTCTGTTTCACTCGGGGCTATGCCTACGAGCTATGCCTACGAGCTATCCAAGGAGCAGCAATGATTTTCACAGTATGGGTAGCGGTGCTCGGCGCCGTATTGCTGACCTTGGCTCTGACGTCCTCCTACCTGCGCTGGATGCCGGTAACCACCTCGGCAATATGCCTGGGTTTGGGCGTTGCCATCGGGCCGGCGGGCCTGGAGTTGTTGAGGCTGGACATTGCCGATGCCTCAGCCTGGATGGAGCACCTCACCGAAGTCGCGGTAGTGTTTTCGCTGTTCGTCAGCGGCCTCAAGTTACGTTTGCCCCTCAAGGACCGAAGTTGGCGCGTGGCCTACACACTGGCCGGCCCGGTGATGATCCTGACCATCGCGGGCCTGACCTTGACCCTGCATTACCTGTTTGGTCTCGGTTGGGGCGTGTCGTTGTTGATTGGCGCAATCCTCGCGCCAACCGATCCGGTGCTCGCGGCGTTGGTGCAGGTCAACGATGCCCGGGATGATGACCAGGTACGGTTTGGCCTGTCGGGGGAAGCCGGCTTGAACGACGGCACGGCCTTCCCCTTTGTGATTCTGGGCTTGTTGTTGCTGCGCGAGGACGACCTTGGCTTTCTCGGTGACTGGATGCTGCAGGATGTGCTGTGGGCAGTGCCGGTCGGTTTGCTCACCGGTTACTGGATGGGCCGCGGTATCGGCTGGTTGACCCTGTCGATGCGCATCAAGAACGCCGACAGCACCCTCTCGCCCAACGATTACCTGGCCCTGGCGCTGATTGCCCTGGCCTATGTCGTGGCCGAAGCCCTCCAGGGTTATGGCTTTCTTTCGGTGTTCGCCGCTGGCCTGGGCCTGCGCCAAGCCGAGGTGCAATCGACGGATGAACACTCACTCCCGGCAGAACACCTGGTGCAACCGGTGGTGGGGCACGAAGCGGTCACCCCCCGGGACGCGGTCCGGGGTGACGCCGAGACTATGGAAGAGGGTCAGGTGGCCGCGGGGGTCATGATGAGTGACATGCTCGCCTTCGGCAGTCTGGTGGAGCGTTCCATGGAAGTGTTTCTGGTGACGCTGTTGGGGGTGGCGCTTGCCACTCATTGGGACTGGCGGGCCTTGGTCATCGGTGGTCTGCTGTTTGCCGTGATTCGCCCGTTGAGCTTGCTGGTGATGCCTTGGGGACGGCTGCTGGACACGCCACAACGGTTGCTGATTGGCTGGTTCGGCATACGTGGCATCGGCAGTCTGTTTTATCTGTTCTATGCGGTGAACCATGATTTACAGCCAGAGATGGTCCAGTTGTGCATCAATATCACGCTGTCGGTGGTGGCCCTGAGCATTTTGGTCCATGGCTTGAGTACCCAACCCATACTGGCCTGGTATGAGCGCCACAAAAAATCGAGCTAAGGCTTCAGCCCCCTGGATCACTCACCTGGATATAAACCGAGTATGCCCCCAGCAAGACCCAGAACGCGGCAAAGATCCATGGCGTACGCACCGAAAACAGCAACGACTTGCGATAGCCCTTGTGAGTCGATTCCTGTTTGCTGAACAGCGGGGATTCGTCGTAGGCCAGTCCCATCAACGGCTCTGCGCGCAGCAACTCGCTTTGCTTGAAATGCCAATGGTCGATGATCTCGTAAGCCGCGCGAATTCCTGGCCAGGCGTTGAGCGAGCTCAGGAAGCCCAGCAGAGCCAGGAACGGCGGGACGATCAATGTGAACAACTTGCCCCACTCCGGGTTCAGGTTGGCCATGCATGAGGCAAAGGCGATCACCAGGAAGGACTGGGCGGCCAGGTAGGCATCGGTTCGATTGGCCAGAATACTGGTTTCGTACTGGATCTCCCGGCGATAAAAATCCAGGCGTTCCTTGGGCGAGCCGAACAGCTTGGCATTGTGTTCCGTCAGTTCTTCATCCGGGGTATGGCTGGTGAGTATTCTGGGCATTGCGCAGGCTGCGCCTCGGGTGTGGGTTTGGGACTTGTTAGAAGAAATGAGGGACAGGCAAGTTCCGGCCACCGGACCAGAGGTGCGACCCGGGCTCAACGAAACGCTCAGTGATCGTCACGGTCTCTAGATCACCGAAAGCTTGAGGAGGGCTCTGTGGATTATCTTGGATGGGTGCAATGGCCGGCGATGGTGGTGACGGTGCTGGCCGCCTGGCTGATCGGCTCACGTCAGCCCCGACGGCGGGTGGCCGGGTTCAGTTGTTTTATCGCGAGCAATATTCTATGGGTCATCTGGGGGCTGCATTCAGACGCCTATGCGTTGATCGTGCTGCAGTTCTGCCTGTGTGCGATGAACTTGCGAGGGTTCAGGAAAAATACTGAATGAACCTGTGGCAGCGCCATGCCTGGAGTTACTTCATCGCCTGCCCAATGACCTGCACCAGGTCAATCTGCTTGAACGGCTTGGTCAGGCGCGGCAGTTGCGTGGCGAACCCTTCCAGGCGTTCGGCGTAGCCGGTGGCCAGGATAATGGGCAAGGTCGGATGACGATCACGCAACAGTTTCGCCAATTGCGCACCGTCCATCTGCGGCATGGCCATGTCGGTGATCACCAGGTCGATGTCCGGATTGAGCTCATACATCTGTAGCGCCTGAGCCGCCGATGGGGCGCAAAGCACGCGGTGGCCCAGGTCTTCGATCAGCAGCCGGGTGCTGGTCAGTACCAGGCTGTCATCGTCCACGACCAACACCCGTAGCTCGTTCACCGAGGGTGTCGTCGTGGCCTGGGCCGGCACTTTGTCTGGCGCGGAGTTGTCGGCTATCGGCAACCACAGCTCAGCGGTAGTGCCCTCGCCTTTGCGGCTCTTGAGTATCAGGCGGCCACCCAATTGCTCGGCCAAGCCATGCACCATGGACAGGCCCAGGCCAGTGCCCTTGCCTACCCCTTTGGTGGTGAAAAACGGGTCCACGGCCGAAGCCAGCGTCGCCTCGTCCATGCCCTCGCCCTCGTCGGTGATGGACAGGCAAATGTATCGCCCTGGTGCCATCGGCGCGTCCTTGCCGGCCTCGGTGTCGGAGCGTTCCTGGGCCGAGATCAGGATCCGCCCCCCCTGCGGCATGGCATCCCGAGCGTTGGTCGCCAGGTTCAGGATGGCCAGTTCCAGTTGGTTGACATCGGCCAACACCGGCGAAAGCGCCTGGGCAAAGTCGGTCTGAATGTGTATCGAAGGGCCGATGGAGCTTTGCAACAAACCACTGATGCCCTGCACCAGTGCCGACAGCTCGACCGATTCGGAGGACAGTTTCTGTCTGCGGGCGAACGCGAGCATCCGTTGCGTCAGCGAGACACCGCGCAGCGCGCCCTGGGTGGCGTTATCCAGCAGTTGGATGAGTTTCGGATCGCTGGGCATGCGCTTGCGCACAATTTCCAGGTTGCCGAGGATCACCGTCAGCAGGTTATTGAAGTCATGGGCGATGCCTCCGGTGAGCTGGCCGATGGCTTGCAGTTTCTGTGACTGGAACAGCGCCTCGCGAGCCTGTTCCAAGGCTTGCTGCGCACGGGTGGCATCGGTGATGTCGCGGGTGATCTTGGCAAAACCCAGTAGCGTGCCCGTGTCGTTGCGGATCGCGTCAATGACCACGTGAGCCATGAAGCGGGTGCCATCCTTGCGTAACCGCCAGCCCCTTTTTTCAAAGCGCCCTTCACTGGCGGCGATGCTCAAGGCCCGTTGAGGCTCACCGGCGTCACGGTCCTCAGGGGTATAGAACATCGAAAAATGCCGGCCGATGGCTTCCGCCGGAAGATAGCCCTTGATCCGTTGCGCGCCCAGGTTCCAGTTGGTCACCTGGCCGTCTGGATCGAGCATGTAGATGGCGTAATCGGTGACGCTTTGCACCAACAGGCGAAACTGCTGTTCGCTTTGCTTGAGGGTTTCCTCGGCCATCTTGCGATCGGTCAGGTCCCGGGTGATCTTGGCAAAGCCAAGCAAGTCGCCGCTCTGGCTATCGATGATCGGATCAATGACGACATGGGACCAGAACAACGTTCCGTCCTTGCGCACCCGCCAGCCCTCGCCTTCGAAACGCCCCTCGCGCAGGGCCGTGTCCAGCGCCCGTTGCGGAAGACCGTCGGCGCGATCCTGGTCAGTGTAGAAGCGTGAGAAGTGCTGGCCTAGGATCTCGGATTCTTCATAGCCTTTGAAACGCCTGGCACCGGAGTTCCAACTGGTGATGATGCCGGAGGGGTCGGTCATGTAGATGGCGTAGTCGACCACGGCGTCGATGAGCAGGCGAAAACGCTGTTCCTGATTGATGAGTGCGGTCTTGGGGGCGTCTTCGAGCATTTTTTTGGCCAAGGCATCCAGAAGGATTTTTTGCGAAGTATGGAGCAAGTGCGGCATCGGAAATAGTGATTAAATCCGTGGGAATCAGCAGCTTGGTCGCGATATGAGATTCACCACAGATCCTGTGTGGGAGCAAGCTCACTCCCACAGCAGTTGTGCTGCTCTTGACTAACTGACCACCAACGCGGCAACAAGTGCTGCACCCTCGCCTCAGCAAATCGATCGTCGATCAACATCACCATCCCACGATCCTGCTGTGTACGAATGACACGCCCCGCAGCCTGCACCACTTTTTGCAGGCCGGGATACAGGTAAGTGTAGTCGTAGCCATCGCCGAAAATAGCCGCCATGCGCAGCTTCATCTGCTCGTTGACCGGGTTGAACTGCGCCAGCCCCAGGGTCGCGATGAACGCCCCGATCAGGCGCGAACCCGGTAAATCGATGCCCTCCCCGAATGCACCGCCCAACACCGCAAACCCAATCCCCTGGCTGTGTTCCATGAATCGTTCAAGGAACGCCTGCCGGGGTGCTTCGCCCATGCCGCGTGATTGCGACCAGGTGGCAATCTGCGGATGGCGCTCGGCAAACAGTCCGGCCACTTGCTGCAAGTAGTCAAAACTGCTGAAGAAGGCCAGGTAATTGCCCGGGCGCTCGCTGAACTGGCGGGCCATCAACGCGACGATAGGTTCCAGGGACGCCTGGCGGTGGGCAAAGCGGGTGGAGATCCGGCTGACAACCTGTACATCAAGCTGTTGCGCCTGGAATGGCGACTCCACGTCGATCCAGACCGTGTCCGTCGGGGTGCCCAACAGGTCAGCATAATAATGCCGCGGACTCAGGGTGGCGGAAAACAGCACGCTGCTGCGGGCCGCCGTCAGCCTGGGTCGCAGGAAGGCGGCCGGCACTACATTGCGCAGGCACAGGGTCGATGCGCTTCGCTGGCGGCCGTATTCACGCTTGTGTATGTCGAACAAAAAGTGCTCGTCAAAGGACTCCGCCACCCGGGCAAACTGCAAGGCATCGAAGTAGAACGCCTGTAAAGCGCTGTCCAGGCCCTGGGGATGGTCATTGAGGTAATCGCTGATAGCCGTGGTGCACAGCGACAGGGCCTGGAGCAGTTTCTCCGGTGGTTTTTCATACGCCTGATAGACCGCAACCTGGGGCTCATGCAACGCGTTCCACTGGCGATTGACCCGCTGCAAGGCCTTCTTCAACGTCTCGGGCGCGGTTTTGCGCACTGCCGCCAAAGCGGACTGATCGAGGGTCGCGCTGTACATCTGCCGCCCTCGCTCCACCAGATTGTGGGCTTCGTCCACCAGGGTCGCGACGGTCCAGCCATTGGCCTGGGCCAGACCAAAGAGCAAGGCGCTGAAGTCAAAGTAATAGTTGTAGTCAGCGACCACCACGTCTGCCCAGCGGGCCATTTCCTGGCTCAGGTAGTACGGGCAGATATCATGGGCCAGAGCAATATCGCGCAACGCCGCCTGATCGAGCAGCGTGATCTGGCTCGCCGCCGCACGGGCGTGCGGCAGCCGATCGTAGAACCCGCGGGCCAACGGGCAGGCTTCGCCATGGCAGGCCTTGTCCGGGTGCTCGCAGGCTTTGTCCCGAGCGATCATCTCCAGCACCCGCAACGGCATCGAGGGCGCGCTTTGGGTAATCACTCGGGCCGCATCCAGCGCCAGTTTGCGCCCTGGGGTCTTGGCCGTGAGGAAGAACACCTTGTCCAGTCGCTGTGGCGCCAGTGCCTTGAGCATCGGAAACAAGGTGCCAACGGTTTTGCCAATGCCGGTGGGCGCCTGGGCCATCAGGCAGCGGCCGGTGCTGATGGCCTTGAACACCGACTCAGCCAGGTGGCGTTGCCCGGTCCTAAAGCCGGCGTGAGGAAATGCCAGCGTCTGAGCGCCGAGGTTGCGCGCCTGTCGGTGAGCCATCTCCTGTTCGGCCCAGGCGAGGAACAGCGCGCACTGTTGTTCAAAGAAAACCTCAAGCTGCGCCGCTTCAAAGCTATGCGTGAGGCAGGTTTCCTTTTCGCTGACGATGTCGAAGTAGACCAGCGCCACGTCGATCCGCGGCAATTGCAACTTCTGGCACATCAACCAGCCGTAGATTTTCGCCTGGGCCCAATGCAACTGGCGATGATTGGCCGGTTGCTTGTCCAGGTCGCCCCGGTAGGTCTTCACTTCTTCGATGCGGTTGCAGGCCGGGTCGTAGCCATCCGCCCGGCCTTTGATCTTCAGCGTCTGGTAGCGGCCCTCCAGGCTCACTTCGGCCTGGTAACCCTCGCTACGCCGCGAGGCCACGGTGCGATGGCCGACGATCCCTTCCATGGCCGTGGGTGACGGCGTGAAGCGCAGGTCCAGGTCGCCGGTCTTGGCGGTGAACTCGCACAGTGCCCGAACGGCGATGCTGTAGCCAGGTTCCTGGGTCATGCGCCCTGCTCCACCCACTGCACATAGCAGACGGCAACGGGCATCTGGTGTTCGTGACAGAACTCCAGCCAGCGCAGTTGATTGTCTTGCAGGCGGTCGCCGGGGCCTTTGACTTCGATCATGCGGTAGGTCTTGTGCTGCGGCCAGAACTGGATCAGGTCCGGCATGCCGGCGCGGTTGGCCTTGATATCCAGCAGCAGGCGGCTGAACCAGTGCTTGAGGTGTTCGGCAGGCAGGCAGTCGAGGGCCTGATGGAGCAACTCTTCGGACAGCGCGCCCCAGAACACGAAAGGCGACTGCACGCCCCATTTTTCGGTGTAACGACGGACAATGGTGTCCCGGTAGCGGCCATCGTCGAGCTGCGCGAAACAGGCCGCGAACAGCTCGGCGCGTCGGTCGTGAAAGTCTTCGTTGAGCAGGTCCACCGGCCCGCGCTGGAACGGGTGGAAAAACGCCCCCGGCAACGGCGCAAAAATCACCGGCCAGCACAGCAGGCCAAATAGCGAATTGATCAGGCTGTTCTCCACGTAGTGCACCGGCGCGGTTTCATCGTGCAGATGGGCCTGCACGTGATACTCCACCGACAAGGCCGGATCGACACGAGGCAGGTGCAGGTCCAGCCGCTCTACCTTGCGCGCCAGGGGCCGCGGCACCGGCGGCCCGCCCAGCTTGCGGCGCAGCCGGGGCAGGATCCTGAGCAGTGCCTGGGTTTCGGCGGCGCTTTGCGGCGATTGTGCGGCCGCTTCACCCCATTCAAGGGCCTGGGCGTACTCGCCGATGCGCTCCAGCACCCGAATCATCCGCAGCCGTGCGCCGGGGTAGTTGCAATCCTGATAAATGCGCAAGGCCAGGGTGATCGCCGATACGCTCAGCGTGCTGGCCGATCTGGAACAGCAGCTTGCCTCGGCGTCGCTCCAGCCACGGATTGTCCAGGCTCAGGGCATGGGCTTGGGCAACGATCTCTTCAAGAGGCTCGCCGGCTTCGAAACGCTGCTGACATTCGTGCAGGAAGAGGCAGGCATCCACATCCTGGCGGCTGCGCAGGCCACGGGATTGGGCACTGAACTCGACGGTTTCATAGGTGAAGATGCCCAGGTCCGCCAGCACGAACTCCGACCAGTCCTGATAGAGATTGCCGAAAAACAGCAACCGCAACCGATCGCAGAGGTTCATGATCGTCAGGCTGAAGAGTCGGTCTTCCAGCAACGGGCACCAGCTGCGAAAAGGCTGTGGTTGATTGAAATGATCCTGCAAGGACTCCAGCCACTGGCCCTTTGTCGCCTTGGGGTGTTCGATCAGGTGACCCAGGCACAGGATGATTTCCTGTTTGAGCAGCACCTCGAACAGCTCGCCAAGGCCAAGAGGCGCTTGATCCTCGACCCAGCCCCGCGCCAGCAACGGCTCGATGGCGCTGCCAATATCACCGATCTCAGGGTAATGCAGCTTGCTTTGGCGAAAATGCAGCCCCTTGCGCATCACCATGCGCACCAGCAATCCCTGGGATGCACGGGGCAAGCTGGCGAACTCGTCGATGAAGCGTTGCTCCTCAGGGCTGAGCACATCGGCATAGCGCGTTGCCAACCAGGCGAGCACCTGCTGAAAGTTGTTCAGGTAGTAGAAAGGGTCGTCGAGGGGGTTATTTGTCACGGAAAGAGGTGCCATGCCTGCTGGAATACTGGTTATGCGTACAGATATCAGCTGCGGCGGGCCCAGGCAACTGCAAAAGATGAGCGGTCGCCCGCATTCAGGAGGGAAATCCTGCAGTCGGCGATGAACTTTCCTACGGCAAGCGAGACCAATGGCGGTTAACTACAGTGATGGCGCGTTCTAATCAACTGAACGGCGTCTTTTTGATTGAGAGGTTACGGATATGAACATCAGGATTCTGGGTCTGCCCCTGGTCGCCGCTGCGTTCCTGGCTCTGGCCGGCTGCTCGTCACCCACGGTGGTGACCCTGCAGAACGGTACCCAGTATTTGACCAAGGATGCCCCTAACACCCGTACCGCCGACGGCTTCTATGAATTCGAAGACATTTCCGGCAAGAAAGTGCGGGTTCGCGCCGATGAAGTGGCGACAGTACGCAAGGAAGACTGAGTTTATTGAGGCCCTCTCCCCCGGAGAGGGCCTGATCTCATGTCATCGGCTCAATCCGATGTCCATCCCGGGTGTCGGACTACCCTCTTGGCAACTGATCAGCCCACCTTTTCGCCGCATCATCTGATCCCTCAATCGCAGGCAGCGGTTGTATTCCTGTTCAATGGCGTGATCGATGCTGATGTTTCCGGTCGTGGCCGGTTTGTTCACTTCCCCGAGACTCACCGATACCCAGGGCTTTTCTGCCTGCACGTCGAAGCGCGGTCGGGGCGACGTCGCCTCGACAGGGGCGCCTGCCTGGGCGGCGGGCAATTGCTCCGAGGTGACGCCGTAGCGGGTCAGAATCGATTGATCCGGCAATTCGGCCAAGGCGCCAGCCGAGGCCAGTCCCCACATCAGGCCGATGATTGAGGCTTGTTTACTGCTCACTGCTTCACTCCCTCTTGTGCCGAGAGGACACACGCATCCCCTCGGCACCACGTACTCAAAACAACCTTGGATCAGGCGAACACAAATTCGCCTCCTACCTGGCCCGGATTGACCCCCACCAGGGTCACGGAACTGTCACCGACCTCAAGCAGCGTGTCACTGCCGACCTGAGACAGGTGCTGGCGGTAGTCGAAACCTTCCCCGGCGCCCTGCACGCCAAGGAACACCAGTGTGTCGCCGGCATCATAACCGCTGATCTGGTCATGGCCGAACGCGCCATTGAAAACGAACGTGTCAGATCCGCCGCCCGATTGCAGCCAGTCATTGCCCGAACCGCCGACAAAGGTGTCGTTACCCGTACCGCCCAACAGCACGTCGTTGCCGTCATGGCCGAACAGCCAGTCCCCCGATGATCGCGCGGTCAAGGTGTCGTCTGCCGAGGTGCCTGCGGTCGACGATGCATACGCCGTCAGCTTGCCCCCCGCCACCAAGCCGTTGGCCGTGACACTGTGGCTCACCTCGTCTTTGAGCAGGCCCCAGAACAAACCGGGCTCTTTGCTGACGAGCGTGTCGATGTCTCGGGTCATGCTGATTGCACCCTGGGCATCGCGCACGTACAAGGTCCCGGCGCCGTCCTGGACGAAGCTTGCATCTTTCACCGAGGACTGCAGCAGCAGGGTGTTGCTGCCCTGCCCGCCCAATATCACGTTGTACCCACCCTCGTCGCGAAAGGTGTCGTTGCCGGCGCGCCCCTCCAGATAGTCATTGCCCTGCCCGCCCTGGATCAGGTCATCACGCTCGCTGCCGATGATGAACGTGCTGCCGGTGTGGGTTTCAGCGTTGCGATTGAGGTCCTGGACCCACGTATTGCTGCGTGCGGGATCCGACAGGTTGGCGACGATGATGGTGGAGTCTTTCTCGGTGAGGTCGTAGAACGCCGAATCGAGGATCCGGCCCATGCCATCGCCGTAACCGGTGGGCAGGTGGGATATCCAGGTGGGAATGTTGAGGATGGAAAACGGCAACACGTTCCAGGCCGCCGAGGCATAGTGGTCGTTGAAGCTGACGATGTTGTTGGTGGCTGACTCCTGCGGAGCATCATGCACGCCCACCGACGCAGGGGTGAACGTGGAGCCGTCCAGCGCCCGGAACACCGGGTCGTTTTCATAACCGATGTTCAGCACTTTGTCGGTGCTGCTTTGGGTTGGCGAGGCGTAGGCGATGTAATTGGCGCTGCTGTAGAACCCCGACCATTGGCTGGTGCTCAAGTCCGCCAGGCTGTTGACCGCCAGCCCACCGAGGCTGTGGCCACTGACCAGCACGTCCTGGCCCGTCAGGCCGTGGGCCTGGGCGAACGCCGCGACGTCCCCGAGCAAGTTGCCAAAAGCCTGGCCGACGTAGTTTTTCGCGTAGTCCTGGGGGCCGAAAGCCGCCATCAGATCGCTGATGACGTCACCAATGGAGTCGCTGATCAGCGTCTCCCGTGGGCCGCTGGTGCCACGAAACGACACCCCGATTTGCGTCAGCTGCCCATCGGCGTCGTACTTGCCGAGAATTTCCACCTGCGCGGTGGTGTAGCCGGCCTTCTCACCAAAAAACGTTCCACGCTCATCCACCTTGCCGGTGTAGCCCAGTTGCGATGCGCTGATCGGGGTCCAGCCGGCCTTTTGCACCGCCTCCAGGGCGAGCTGCTCCGAGTCGGGATTCCACGGCACACCTGGGATCACCCCTTGCGAATCGGTGCTGCCCAGCAGCGCCGTCACCAGCGTGGCGGGCAGTCCCGCGCCGAAGCCGTTCTGCTGGTAGCCGGCGGCAAAGCCGTGGTCCAGATTGTGGTAGGAATACAGCATGATCGCCATTGCATCGCTGACCAGCGCCTTGGACTCGGTGGTGCCGAGGTTTTTATAGTCGTAGATACCCATCGTGATGACCTCTTTTTTTGTTGTTGGAAAGGTTGTCGATACAGGCGAAGTTCTTGGGCACTGCCCGTCATTGGGTCAGCGCCGGGGCCACAAATGCCTCATCCACCTGGGCCAGGTCTTGCGCGCCCAAGGTGCCGGCGTAGTAGTGCAACTTTGTCCAGGCCATGAGGTAGTCATAACGGGCCTGGGCCAGGTCGCGTCGGGTGGTGTAGAGCTGTTCTTCGGCGTTCAGGGCATCGAGGTTGACCCGTTCGCCGCCGAGGATGCTTTGCCGGGTCGACACCACCAGCGCCTCGGCGGCGCTGAGGGCTTTGCGGTATGCCCGCAATTTGTTCACCCCCGACAGGCAGGCGCTGAACTGGCGGCGCAGCTCGATCAGGGTTTCCCGGGTTTTGGCGTCCAGTTCATATTCGGCCCGCTCCATGTTGCGGCTGGCCTGACGGGTCGACGCCGAGACCCCGCCACCGGCGTACAACGGCACGCTGATCTCAAGTCCAATGGTGTTGGTGTCGTAGCGCTGGTTGTAGGTGTTGCCGCTTTCCGACTCGTTCTGGCGCATCGTCGCGTAGGCGCTGACCTTGGGCAGGTGTCCGGCGCGGTTGCGTTCGACCTCGTAGCGCGCCACGTCCACGGCCTGGCGCTGGGATGCCAGGGTCGGGTTGTTGCTCACGGCCAGTTCGTGCCATGTCTGAAAACTGGCCGGTTGCAGGGTGAAGGTCTGGAACGTTTCGCTCAGGGGCGTCAGGTCGCCGATGTTCAGGGTCGGGACGCCAATCAACGAGCCAAGTTCGCGCAAGGATGCGTCCTGCTCGTTGCGGGCCTCGATCTCTTCGGCAATCGCCAACTCATAGCGCGACTCGGCTTCAAGGATGTCGGTGCGCGTACCTTCGCCTTGGGCAAACAGATGCTCGTTCTGATGAAACTGCTGTTCGAAAGCCTTCTTCCTGGCCTGGGCAATGTCGATCTGATCCTGGGCGAACAACGCCTGGGTGTAGGCGCTCAACACCCGCACCAGCAACTCCTGGCTCTTGCCACGAAAGTTTTCGTCGGCAAACAGCGCCTGGGCCACGCCTTTGCGATAGGCGGCGTAGGCCTCGTAGTCCAACAGCGGTTGTTGCAGGGTCAGGCTGGAGCCATAGCTGCTGTAGTTGCGGTCGTCATGCTGGCTGGCGCCGCGGTCGTTGAGGTAGGTGACCTTGGACTGGTTGCGGCCCTTGTTGTAGCTGTAGCCCAGGTGCGGCAGCAGCCCGGCGCGGCCAATGGCGCGGTTCTCCAGGCCGGCATCGCGCTCCTTGATCGCGCCCAGGTAGGCCGGGTCATTGCGCAGGGCTTGTTCATAGAACTCGAATGGGCCCATGGCCCAGGCACTGTTGCAGATAACCGCCGCTAGCGCGGCGAGCCAGTTACGTCCCTTCATACCCCCGAACATCCTCATTCTTCGGTCAACGCGGAGCCGGCTCGGTCGAGCAGCGGTTTGAACAGGTAGTTCATGAGCGAGCGCTCGCCGGTGCGCACGAACATTTGCGCCGGCATTCCGGGCTTGATCACCAGTCCGTTGAGTTTTTCCATCGCCACTTCGCTGACGCTGCTGCGCAGGACGTAATACGGCTCGGCGGTCTTGTCATCGATCATCTGGTCGGCGGAAATCAGGCTGACCTCCCCCGGCACCCTCGGCGTGCGGTTCTGGTTGAAGGCGGTGAAGAGGATGTCCACTGGCAAATGGCTGCCCACCTTGTCGATCAGGTGGACCGGCAGGCGCCCTTCCACTTCCAGTCGCGTGCCTTGGGGCACGATTTCCAGCAAGGTATCGCCTTGACGGACCACGGCGCCTTCGGTGTGTACGCCCAGGTTCACGGCGATGCCGTCGGCGGTGGCGAGGATCTCGCTGTGTTGCAGCTCGAACGCGGCAGACTTGAGTTGCTGTTGCAGGGTTTCGCTCTTGAGCTGCGCTTCGGCCAACTGACTGCGCACCTCCTTCTGGTATTCCTCGTTGTGTTGCTCAAGCGTGAGGCGGGACTCGACGATGCCCTGCTCCACCCGGCCGCTTTCGCCACTGTTCTGCGCCAGTTCCTGCTGCACTTGCGACAGTTGCCGTTGATAATCGAGCAGACGATTGCGCGGGATGTAGCCGTTGTCTGCCAACGGTTGCAGGTTGCTTAGCTGCTGGCGCAGGGACTGGGCCTGGGCATTGAGGTCATTGCGAGCCCGGCGCATGCCCGCCAGTTGCGCCGTGGCACCTTCGATATTGGCGCGCAACGCGGCCTGCTCCCGGGCCACCGCTTCGCGGCGGCTGCTGAACAACTGCCGCTGGCCTTCGAGCACCAGCGCCAGGCGCGGGTCGGGGTCGTGGCTCAGTTCGGCCGGAAAGCTGACCTGTGGGAGGTTGTCCCGCTCGCTTTGCCAACGTGCCAGGCTAGCCCAGGCCATGCGGTACTGGGCCTGCAGTGCTTGCACATCGGCGGCTGTCTGAGTCTGGTCCAGGCGGAACAGCGGCTGGCCCTGTTTCACTGCCTCGCCTTCACGCACCAGGATCCGGCTGATCACCCCGCTGCTCATCGATTGCACGGCCTTGCGCTTGCCGGACACCACCACGGTGCCTTGCACCGCAATACCTTGGTCCAGCGGCGCCAGGCTGGCCCAGGTGAAAAAACTGCCAGCGCCAATGAGCGCCAGTGCCCACCCCAGGCGGGTGAAGAAACGGGCATCGCGCTCGGGATGTTCGAGGTCTTGAGAGTGTTGCAGATTCATGTCGCGATCCTTGCTCATGCGCCGCTGGGTTTGCTGGCAGCCGAATACTGGCGACTCATGCTCAGTCCGTTGGGGGCTGCCTGGGGTTTGTCGCGTTGCGATGGCGGCTGGCCGGACAATGCCCGCAGCACCTCCTGACTTGGACCGAACGCTTGTAGGTGGCCTTCATTGAGCACCAGCAGCTTGTCGGCCTGAGCCAGTGCCGAGGAGCGATGGGTCACCAGCACGACCGTGGTGCCCTGGGCTTTCATCTGTGCGATGGCGCCGGCCAGTGCCGCTTCACCGACCGTGTCGAGATTGGAATTGGGTTCATCGAGCACCACCAGCCTCGGTTGGTCGTACATGGCCCGGGCCAGGGCGACGCGCTGTTTCTGGCCGCCGGACAAACCGCTGCCATCCTCTCCCAGCACGGTGTCGTAGCCTTGCGGCATGCGCAGGATCAGTTCATGCACGCCGGCCTGTTGCGCGGCGGCGACGACCTTTTGCGGATCGGCCTGGCGGAAACGGGCAATGTTCTCGGCAATGCTGCCGCTGAACAACTCAATGTCCTGGGGCAGATAACCGATGTGCGGACCGAGCTGGTCGCGATTCCAGCGATGGATGTCGGCCCCGTCGAGCCGCACTGTGCCTCCGAGCGTAGGCCACACCCCCACCAGCACACGGGCCAGGGTGGATTTGCCGGACCCCGACGCCCCCAGCACCCCGAGCACTTCCCCGGCGCTCAGGCTGAAACCGAGCTGATGCAGCGTCGCGTTGCGCTGCCCCGGCGGGCCGGCGCTGACCTGTTCGAAGCTCACCTGGCCCTTGGGCGACGGCAATGTCATCGCTTCGTCCTGGGCTGGGTAAGCCTGCAACAGCGCATCGAGACGGCGATAAGCCAGTTTGGCCCCGCTCCACTGCTTCCACACGGCGATCAACTGGTCGATGGGGCTCAACACCCGACCCATCAGGATCGAGCCGGCAATCATCATTCCGGCGGTCATGTCGCCCTTGATCACCAGCAACGCGCCCAACCCCAGCACCAGCGATTGCAGACACAGGCGCAGGGTTTTGCTCAGGGAACTGAGCACCGCGCCGGTATCACTGGCCTGGTTTTGCAGGCCGAGAAAGCGCGAATGCACGGCAAACCAGCGCCCGCGCAACGCGCCGAGCATGCCCATGGCCTGGATGGTCTCGGCGTTGTGCAAGTGGCTGGTCGCCAGTTGGCTGGACTGTTGCGAGTAGACACTGGCCTGCCCCAACGGCTTTTTGGTCATGGCTTCGTTCAGACAGGCCAAGCCAATGAGTAGCAAGGTGCCAACGCTGGCGAACACGCCGAGCCACACGTTGAACAGGTAGATCACCAGCAAATACACGGGAAACCACGGGGCGTCGAAGAATGCGAACAGCGCAGGTCCGGTGACGAACTGGCGGATGTGGGTAAGGTCACCCAGCGACTGCCCGGCGTTGCCCTCGCCCTGGCGCAGGTTGCGCTCGAACGCGGCCTTGTACACCTGAAGGTTCAAGCGCCTTTCCAGTTGGCTGCCGATGCGGATGACAATGAAGCTGCGCACCATTTCCAGCAGCCCGATAAATATGAAGAAGCCCACCACCATCAACGACAACATCCACAGCGTGGTTTCGTTTTGTGATGACAGGCCCCGGTCATACACTTGGAGCATATAAATCGAAGGCGCCAACATCAGGACATTAATCAGTGCGGTAAAACAACCGACGCTGATCAGAATATTTTTATAGTCGCCCAGCGCTCTAAACAGCGGCACCGTCGCAGCGCGCCTTGTCATGTTCATGAAGATATCCTTGCTGTTGGCTTTGCCAGGTTATTCAACTTGCCAATCTTTAAATGATTTACATCGGGCCGCGGTGCGCTGCACGCCTGTTTAAACAGGCGCGCCTGGGGCATTCGCAAACTGTACTAACGTGTTAAGGAATGGTTTGGGGTGGGCTCCGTTCGAGTGTCACTACCTGACCTGATTTCAAGGTGACTTGATAGTGTTGTTCTTGACGCAGTTGCAAGTGAATCCGGCTGTTCTGTTTGCCAATCAGTGACAGACCGTCTGGTTCGGTGAACCAATGGACCGGCTCATCGCCCAGCCACTGTCCCAGGCAGGCGGTTTGCCCGACCAGGGTTTGATCTGCCCTGAGCTCGACAAGGCAGATGCTGGACGGCGGGGTTTGCGCAGGCTCCTGCGGCCCCGACAGAACAGCCTGCCACTGACCGGCCAACTGGGAAGGTTCTGCTAACAACAGGCTGCGCGCCATGGCGGCTTCTCCGGTAAACATCATCAGCGTAGCGAGTAACCAGGCACTTGCCTGGACGCCTTGGGGCTGGGGATTTCTGCACATCTGTCAATCCTGAAGGATCCCGCAAGAGCGCTGGCCGCTCCCACGGGATCGGGGACATCAGGCCACGATATCCGAGACAGCCGCCTGGCCGACGGTACTGACCAGGAAGTCAGCCACGCCGTGCCCGGAGAAGTCCACCGACAGCAGGCTGTTGCCACCCGATGTCGACAGCACCGCATCACCCGCCGCACCGGTGAACGCATTCACGAAGTGCAGGCCCGCGCCCTGGGTGATGCCGGTCAGGTCGATCTTGTCCAGGCCGCTGACAAAATCGAGGATCTGATCGACCGCACCTGGCCGTGAGTCAGAACTGGCCGCGAACACGAAGGTGTCCGAGCCCGAACCGCCCCACAGCTTGTCGGCACCGCCCGCGCCCCAGAGGATGTCGTTGCCGGCGCCGCCCTTGAGTTCGTTGGCCACGGAGTTGCCGATGAGCAAGTCACTGCCCGAGCCGCCAATGGCATTCTCGATGGTCACCCCCTGAGCGATGGAAACGTTACCCACCATGCCGCCAACGTCGGAAAACGAGGCGCCATTGAGGTTGATCTTCTGGTTCTGCGTGAAGCCTGAAAAATCCAGGGTATCGCGGCCGCCGGCGTCCCATACCGAGAACACCACTTTGTCCGAAGACGAGGATGCGCTGTAGAAGTCGCGACCGGTGTTGGAGTTGAAGCCGTAGGTCGAGTCGCCGGTCCGGGTGCTGGTGTTGGCACCGTAGAGCTTCTGAATGGCCGCAATGTCATCCATCAGCGGACCCGAGGCATAGGCTTCGACGCCGCCCTTGCTGAAGTCCTGGCTGGTGTTGGTTTCACTCCAGTAACTCATGAGGCTGTAGCCACGGGTGTCCTGACCGTAGGTGGCGTCATCGTAGGTCGGGCTGCCTTCACCGGCGTTATAGTCGCCAGGATGCGCCAGGCCCAGGCTGTGACCGATTTCATGGGTCAGGGTCTGGCGGCCATAATTGTTCAGTTCCGGATTCTTGTTCTGGGTGTAGCGGCTGTTGATCAGGTACCAGGAGGTTCCGTCATAACCGGCGCCCGTGCCCGGCAGATAGGCAAATGCCGCGGCGCCGTCCTGGCCGCTGCTGTAGTTGCCGAAGGTCATGTGGCCGTCGCCACCGCTGGCCCTTTCAGTGAACGTGACATTGGCCACGTCCGCCCAGGACTGCATGGCCAGGACCGCTTGGCCTTTCTGTTGCGCGCTGAACTGGCTGAAACCGCTGATGCCGTGCTTGTTCATGGTGCTCGAGGAGGCAGAGGTCAGGAACGTGTAGGTCAACTCAATCTTGCCGCTGGCGTCCCGGTCCTGGTAAGCCGCACCGTCGCGCAGCAACTGGGTGGCAGCTTCGTCCACCGAGTACGACGGTTTGCCGTTGACGGTCAGGTTGCCACCCCGATCGTATTGGTGGCTGAAACTATTGATCTGATTGAATGCACTGCTGGCCGCCGCCAGTGACTGCGGCGCCCAGAGCATTTGTTCGGCAGAATCAATAGCGCTGGTTTTGACTTTCGACATAAACACACTTCCTTGTTTGCAATGGAACAGTTTTTGTCAGATAGAACAATCTCTGGCGAGAGCGTCCTATCACTCGCCCAATTGAGGACGCAAGAAAACTGACACAATTGGAAATCAAACGTCCAGCGAATTTTTTTGCCCCATTTTCACACTCACGCCTTCCAACAACGGCAAAAGATACACGGCGCCCCGTTAGTACAGGTATTTCGCCGGCGACATTAAAGATTGTAGGACAAAACTCTATTTAAATATTAAATGAGGTTAACCACCTATTTGCCAATCACGTCGCACTTCTAGCAACTAAGTGCCAGCGAAACGCTACTAATTAATGGCGGCTAGATATCTATGGTTTTGCCTGAACACACTTCCCGCAGACAACCACGAAACCAGCGGTGCACAGGATCAGCATCCATTCGGGGGTGCCAAAGCATGGAAATCGTGAATGTCGGCACCGCAAACGGCAGCGCAAAGCTGTGCATGCCGGCACGCAGGCGGGTGGTATAGCGCTCAGGCACGCTGGCGATCAGGTCACTGGACCGGGCAAGGCCCAGCGCAGTGGAGAAGCCGGGGACGGTGATCGCGATCTGCCGTGTCAGGTTCAAGGACCGCAAGGCTTGATCGAGGGCGCTGTGGTCCAGGCCCCGCAAGGAATCGCCGATGTGCTCGCCCGCTGCATAACCGGCGGCACACACCTCGGCCTGGCTCAGCGGGTGATCCGCGCGCACCACGCCAATGAGGCGATCAGTGAATAACGCCTGGGTTCGTAGCTCCGGGCTGGTGTCCTTGTCCACGACGGCCGTTTCCAGGTCCACGGTGCCCTCTCGCAACGCCGTACTGTCCTTGTCGGCCTTGTCCAGGAAATGCAGGCGTACACCGGGCGCCTGTTCGCTGATACGGGCAATCAAATCGATGGCGAAGTTTTCAACAAGCCCTTCCCGGGTGCGCAGCGTGAAGGTGCGGCTCAGCCGGCGCAGATCCGGCACCTGGGACGGCCGCAGCGCCGCTTGGGCATCCTGCACCAGTTGGCTGACCTGCTCGCGTAACGCCAAGGCGCGGGGTGTGGGCACCAGGCCACGCCCAGCCCGCACCAGCAGCGGATCACCCGTGGTTTCGCGCAACCGCGCCAGCGCCCGGCTCATGGCCGAGGGGCTGAGTCGCAGTCGCCGAGCGGCTCGGGCCACGCTGCCTTCTGCCAGCAAGACGTCGAGGGTAATCAGCAGATTGAGGTCGGGTGTGGACATGGCGCAGTCCTGGGTTGGAATAGGTGGCGCTGCATGCAGTTATAAAGTGCAATCCATGCGTCTTCCGCCATGTTATGCCCAGGCGTAACGTTCTGACAGCTCCATTTCAGAGCGGCAGAGCCAGAGGACATGATGAAACCAGCCAATACCCAATCCAGCCTGTCGAGCGCGACGGGCACCCAACGGGTCTTTTCACCGCGCTGGGCCTTGGCCAGCCTGTCACTGTCGACCTTGCTGGCCTCCTTGGGCGCCAGCGTGGTGACGGTCGGTTTGCCGACGCTGGCCCATGCGTTCGAGGCCTCCTTCCAGCAGGTTCAGTGGGTGGTTCTCGCCTATTTACTGGCGATTACCACGCTGATTGTCAGTCTCGGAAAATTGGGCGATTTGCTCGGGCGTGGCAGGTTGCTATTGGCCGGGATCGTGCTGTTCACCCTCGCGTCGGCGCTTTGCGGCATGGCGCCCTCGCTTTGGCTGTTGGTCGCTGGTCGGGCGTTACAGGGCCTTGGAGCGGCGATCATGATGACGCTGACTTTGGCCCTGGTGGGTGAAACCGTTAGCAAGGAAAAGACCGGTAGCGCGATGGGGCTGTTGGGCACCCTATCTGCGGTGGGCACCGCCCTTGGCCCCTCTCTGGGTGGTGCACTTATCAGCGGTTTCGGTTGGCAGGCGCTATTTTTGATTAACGTTCCGCTTGGACTGCTGGCGTTCGGACTGGCCTGGCGTTCACTGCCGGCTCGGCAACCGGAGGGATCGGTCGCGCGCCCCCGCTTCGACACCCTGGGTACGCTGCTATTGGCGATAACGCTTGGCGCCTATGCCCTCGCCACGACGTTGGGCCGTGGTGACTTCGGCTGGCCGAATATTGCGCTGTTGCTGATAGCGATCCTGGGTGGCGGCCTGTTTGTCCTGGCCCAGCGGCGGGTCGCGTGGCCATTGATCCCCTTGGCGTTGCTGGAGGACCAGCGGCTGGTTGCCGGGCTGGTGACCAGTGCTCTGGTGGCAACGGTCATGATGGCGACGCTGCTGGTGGGGCCCTTCTACCTGTCCGTCGCCCTTGGATTGCCGGCGGTGCTGGTGGGGCTGGCGTTGGCGGCGGGACCGTCGGTCGCCGCGCTGACGGGGGTGCCTGCCGGGCGCCTAGTGGACCGCTTTGGCGTGCGCCCCGTGCGACTCGTTGGGCTGCTGATCATGATTCTCGGCTGCCTGATGCTGTCGCTGATGTCACCGACCCTCGGTGTGGGCGGCTATGTCGCCGCTATCGCGGTAACGACTCTTGGCTATGCGCTGTTCCAGACGGCCAACAACACAGCGGTGATGGCGGATGTGCCCGCGGGCAAGCGTGGCGTCATCTCAGGGCTGCTCAATCTGTCGCGTAATCTGGGTTTCTTGACCGGTGCATCGGCGCTCGGCGCAGTGTTTGCGCTCTCTGTACCGACGAATGGTATCGCCCAGGCAGCTCCCGAAGCAGTGGTAAATGGCTTGCATCTCACCTTCTCTGTTGCCACGTTTTTGATGTTACTGGCTTGGGTCGTCGTCTTGAAATGCCGTGAACCAGAGCCCCTGGATGGGCGTGATGACATCTTTGCCCAGAGAAAGTGAGGCCAGGATCAAAACGGCATAAGTCGTGATGCAGATCAAAAAAAGTGAACCAATCGCCAAACGACCTGAAAAAAGCCACATGACATTCATTTTCAGGTGCTATTTTTAGTTCTCACTGGTAGAGCCATGATGGCTCTTCCTTCCTGACTATGAGCAAACGGAAGCGCTTGATGAAGAAGGTGGGCAACAGATGAATAGAGGATCTTTCAGCAAGGTTACGTTTCCCAACGCCTGCCAGTTGATGCGCTGGCATTTTCATCCCATGGGATTCGAGGCCAGCATGGACGCACCGGGCAGTATGGTCGCCCGGCTGTTTGACCGTGCCAGCGGCGAGACTATGATCGCGATTGCGGGCATCCCCTGCGCGACAGTGATGAACGCCCCTGACGTGGAGCGAATAATCGAAGCGGTGGAAGCCGAGCTGGAAGCTTTCGTGCCACCGGTTGGCTTGCGACGATTTGCCTCCTGAAAAATGAAGCCCACAGCAGTGGGCTTCTTTTTGGCTGACGGTGTTGTTCGTGCCCCGAAGTTCTCAACTGCGGGCGCGGCGATGATCGATAAAGAACGGTTTGCCGGTCCCTATCCGATCCGACGCCTTGGGCGCCTTGTTGACCTGGGTGTCCTGCCCATCGACATACCAATAGCAATGCTGCACCGCCCGGGTAATGCCGACATAGGCCAGGCGCAGAATCTCGTCTTTCTGTGCCGTGTCGTACGGCTCGGCATCGCCCTCCTGGCCAAGCCCGGCCATTCGGTAGACCTGATTCTTGTAGGGGGAACTGGTGGAGTGCTGGCAGTCACCGAGCAAAAACACCGCGTCGGCCTGAAGCCCCTTGGCGCTATGGTAGGTCATCTGCCGGAGGCGTCTTGCCGGGTACGGCAAGCTAGAATCCACATTAACTGTTGGTTGGATATGCTGTTCAATCAATAACTTATCGCTGCTTTTTCGATAGAGCATCAAGATTGAATCGCCCTTGCGGTAGTGCTCGTCCAGGCGCTTGGCCAAGCCTTCGTCGTCTCTGTCCAACACATTGACCGGGCTCAAGGTTCGAGGCGTGCCGCTGGCCTTGGCCTTTTTGCCGGGAATCGCCGCAGCCGCACGCACCACGTGTTCGGCGGCGTCAATGATGTGCTGGTGGCTGCGGTAGTTATCGGTGAGCATGACCCGGGTGTTTGCCGGTGAAGGAAACTGTTTGTTGAACGCCATGAAATAACTGGGTGAACTGCCGCGCCAGCCGTAGATCGATTGCCAGTCATCACCCACGCACAGCAAGGAGGAACGCTGGGCGCCCCGGCCGACATGCATGGCAGGGCCGCGGCTGCGCACTTCCCGCAGGCTGGCGCGAAGCCAGGAAACAATCTGCGGCGAGACATCCTGAAACTCGTCGATCATCAGGTGTGACAGAGGACGCAATGTCGCATCGCTCAGCAGCTTGAAGTTCTCTGGGGAGTGCTCACTGAACAACGCGAACATTCGGTTATAGGTCATGACGGGCGGCGACTGGTCCAGCAGGTGGTCTTCAAATGCTCGCCAGTAGCGACTCAGGGCCTCAAAGAAATAACGATCCGGGTCATCCTGGGCAAAACACATCCGGCCCACGGCGTCCGGGACGTCCAGACCCAGGTTCTCGATAAAGCCGGCAGCCGCAACGAAACAATCCAGCAACGGTGCCGAACCCAGTTCGCCTTTTACCTTGTAGTCGAACCCCGGGCCTGCGCTGGCATCCCCGGCCAACACGCTCAGTACACGCTTTGACGCCTCATAACTATCTAGCCATATCAATGGCTTAGAGCAGAAAGCTTGAAACAGGGTGCGCTTTACTGCCCACTCTGCGCGGATACTCAGCTTGGCGCCGGGCCGGCTGATCCGGGCATCTTCCCGCGGGTCGAAACCCAGCATCACCCAGGCGTCCAGAGTTGGAACGTAGCCGTGGCAATGAAACGTCGCACCGTTGATCTGGAAGGCCTGACGCTTTGGCTCGATGCCCTTGATCGGCCAGGCACCGGCGCGAAACCACAGGTCTTCGATCGTATCGCACAACTCTTCATCGCGCTGGGCGGCCAGTTCGGTCACGGCCACCCGTTTCTGCACATCGGGATGGTCGCGTTCCAGCTCCCTGAGCTGCAAGGCGTGCCGGGACATCGGTTTGATCAGTTCGCGAAAACGCTCATCGCGTTGATAAAGACCGTGATAGCAGGCATTGAGCTGTTGGCGCTGAGCATCGTTGATGCGCAGCTCAAAGGGATTGCCCTGGGCGTCATCATCAGCCGTTTCGTTACGATGGCTCAGGGTTTCAAACGCCTGGAGCCGCTCAAACCCGGGCAGACTGCGCACCATGGGCAAGATGCGTGAATGGAAGGTCCGCACCAGATCGCGAGCTTCCTTAAGGCTGATTGTCCGCCCCCACAGGGCAAAAACTTCAATGAGCTTGTGAATGAAGTCCTTGCGCGATTCCCGCGTGAAGGTCACCACGGTCATCGAATCCAACTCAAAACCCAGGTAGTGGGACAGCAGCACAAGGCGTAGCACCAGGGTCGTGGATTTCCCGGCGCCTGCGCCCGCGACGACCGAGGTAGACGGCGTATCGCTCAGGATCATTTTCCACTGCGCGGCGCTCGGCTGGGCGTGAGCGGGAAGCAATCGGGCAACATCGGCCTTGATGCGTTTCTTGAGTTCGGCGGTCAACGGCAGGCGCCAGTCATCGAACAACAGCTCATCGACTTTCGGTGCCGGGTGCTCAGTGCTTCGGAAATCTCGGATCAGCAGGACCTGCCGGCCCTCTTCCAGTCCATCGGCCTTGCCTTCCTTATAGCCGTAGTCAAAACCGGCGCTATGCCCGCTGCGAAAGCCATCGGCCTGGCCGTGTAGCCAGGAAGCCCGATGCTGGGCTCGAAGTCGCGTCAGGCCATGACCCAGAAAACGCGCGGCCAGGCGCTTGAGCAAAGGCATCTGGGCCAGGGGCAGAAGTTCGGGGGGAAGATCGGGAGTGTGTTGCGACACGCTGGGGGACTCCGGTGTTCAGAACCATGGCGGCTATGGTGTCTGTATTTGCCAGCGGATTCCACCCAAAAGCTTTTAAGTCATGGATTTAGGCGATGAAGTGAAAGTGCTGTCGCACATGGCCATCAGTGTCGCCCGACCCACCTTAAGCAGGCTCGCTCCCGCAGAGGCCGGCGTGCACCGTAGCGCCAATGTGGGGCGAGCCTGCTCGCGATGGGTTTTGAGTCACTGACTGGAAATGGCTCCATCGACCAATGCCTGCGCCTCGACCACCAATTGCTTGAGGTGCTCATCACCGATGAAGCTTTCGGCGTAGATCTTGTAGATGTCTTCAGTGCCTGATGGCCGCGCGGCGAACCAGCCGTTTTCAGTCATGACCTTCAGGCCGCCAATGGCCTGGTCATTGCCCGGTGCATGGCTGAGGATGCTCTGGATGGTCTCCCCGGCCAACTCAGTGGATGCAACCTGCTCCGGTGCCAGCTTGCTCAGCAGCGCCTTCTGTTGCGGGCTGGCCTTGGCATCGACGCGCACGGAGAACGGCTCACCCAGTTCATCCGTCAGGGCACGGTAGGCCTGGCTTGGGTCGCGACCGGTGCGCGCGGTCATTTCGGCCGCCAGCAACGCCGGGATCAGGCCGTCCTTGTCTGTACTCCACACACCGCCGTCCTTGCGCAGGAACGAGGCGCCGGCGCTTTCTTCGCCACCAAAGCCCAAGGAACCGTCGAACAAGCCGTCGGCAAACCACTTGAAGCCTACCGGCACTTCATACAGACGCCGACCCAGACGCTGGGCCACGCGATCGATCAGACCGCTGCTGACCACCGTCTTGCCCACGGCGGCATCGGCACGCCACTGCGGCCGGTTCTGGAACAAGTAGTCGATGGACACCGCCAGATAGTTGTTCGGCGCCAGCAAGCCGCCGGATGGCGTCACGATGCCGTGGCGATCATGGTCCGGGTCGCAGGCGAAGGCCACATCGAAACGCTCTTTGAGGCCAATCAACCCCTGCATGGCATGGCTGGAGGATGGGTCCATGCGGATCTGTCCGTCCCAGTCGACGGTCATGAAGCGGAAGGTGGAATCCACCTGGGTGTTGACCACGTCCAGGTCCAGGCGGTAATGCTCGGCAATGGCGGGCCAGTAGCGCACCCCCGCTCCGCCCAGCGGGTCCACGCCCAGGCGCAAGCCGGCAGCGCGAATGGCATCGAAGTCGATGACATTGATCAGGTCCGCCACGTAGGTGTTGACGTAGTCGTGACGGTGAGTGGTGTCGGCCTTCAGGGCCTGCTCATAGCTGATGCGCTTAACGCCGGCCAACTGGCTTGCCAGCAGCTCGTTGGCCTTGGCTTCGATCCATTTGGTGATATGGGTATCGGCCGGGCCGCCGTTGGTGGGGTTGTACTTGTAGCCACCACTCTGCGGCGGATTGTGGGACGGGGTGATGACGATGCCGTCCGCCAGACCGGTGGTGCGCCCACGGTTGTAGCAAAGAATGGCGTGGGAGATCGCCGGCGTGGGCGTGTATTCATCGGCCTCGGCGATCATCACGGTGACCCCGTTGGCAGCGAATACCTCCAGCGCGCTGGCGCCTGCCGGGGTAGACAGCGCATGGGTATCGATCCCCAGGAACAAGGGGCCGTTGATGCCCTGGGCTTCACGGTACAAGCAGATCGCTTGGCTGATAGCCAGCACATGCCATTCGTTGAACCCCAGGTCGAAGGAACTGCCACGGTGACCGGAGGTGCCGAAAGCCACCCGTTGGGTCGAAACCGAGGCGTCGGGTCGGCCGGTGTAATAGGCCGTCACCAGTCGCGGGATATCGATCAACAACTCTGCCGGTGCCGGCTTGCCCGCAAATGGACTGACTGTCATGCAAAACCTCTGAATGGAGTGGCTCGATAAAATGGATGCAGTTTACTGACAGTTCGACCGTGGCGCGATGGGTTCGATCCATCGCCCTCCATTACGATTGCTCAAGTCTCAAGGCATCGGCCAGCGCACAGAGTGCAGTATCCAGATCGTGTGAACCGCTCAAGGCGTGGGTCAGGCGCAGATGTTGTGCGTACAGCCCTTGCAAACTGAACAGTTCCCCCGGCGCAATGACGATTCGTTGCGCAAGCAGCCGCTGGAACACCCGTCGCAGATCGACGCGTCGCGAAGATCGGGTCCAGATCGTTGCGCCCCCTTGGGGCTCCAGCCATTGCAGGCTGTCCCCCAGCCGCTCGCGCAGCATTTGCGTTGTCGATAGCGCACCTTCACGCAACAATCGTCGCAACACCAGCAAGTGCTGATCGATCCGTCCGTTGCTGTACAAACGGGCGATGGCCTTCTGGCGAATCGGTGACAGACGAAACGCGCGCAGCAGGAAATGTCGCTGCAACTCCAGCGTCAGCTGTCGCGACAACACATAGCCGTAGGGGGCCTCGGGGCCGATGGTTTTTTCGAAAGTGGAATAGACGATCAGCCGGTCGGGGTCGAGCAAGTCTCGAAAAGGCGTCACCCCGGCTTCGAACGCCAGGTCTGTATAGCTGTCGTTCTCCAGCACCCATGTGCCGTGCAGATCCAGTAAGCGCGCGACGGCGCGACGGTTGTTTTCAGGAGCGAGCGTGCCCCTGGGCATGTTCAGGACCGAGGACAGGATGACCAGGCGGACCGCTTTACTCGTCAGTAATTGTTCCAGTTGCTCGACATTGATCTCCCCATCCGCCAGCAGTGGCAGTTCGATTACGTCGATATCGGCCGCCTGCAGCAAGCGCAGGACGGTCCAGTCGCAGGGTGATTCGATCAGCACCGTGGCGCCCTTGAGCGCCAGCACGGCGATCAGAATCTCCAATACACCGCGCAGATCAGCGCCGATATAAACATCGTCGGCGTTCCAGCACCGGGCCGGCGAAGACGTGTAGCGAGCCGCCAGCGCGGTGCGCAGTTCCAGCTCGCCCCAAGGCTGCGAGGGCATTTGTGAAGAGCGCGGATACTGACGCAGCAGCTCACGCTCCAGTAACAACAGCGGGCTGTCCAGCGGTTGCATCGACGCAGGCTCGTCAGCGCTGAGTACCAGCATTCCCGGTCGTCGTGCATTGACATACAGGGTCTCGAGCAAATCATCACCGCCGCCCAGCGTCGCGACGCAGGGTACTGGCAACGCGTAATAACCGGATTTGGCGACCGAATAGACCCGCCCTTCCTTCTCCAGCAACGAATAAGCGTACTGGATGGTAGAGATCGACACGTTCAGGCGCTCGGCCAGTTGCCGTAACGACGGCAAACGCACTCGGGCGTCGGCGCCCAGTTCGTTGATCAGGGTGGTGAGGTAACGATAAACCGCCTGATACGCGAAGTCTGTTTCCCGGCAACCTTTCATGGGTTTGGGCCAGGCGACGTGGCGAATGAATCCGTCAAATCCTGCCCCTCAATGCCGTGCCGCACGTTCGCGCATGGCATCGTCGCCCTGCCCGGCTTCTTCAATGTCAATGTCATCGACAGGTTGCTGCGCATCCATCCCCGATGCCTGCTCCTGCTCCGGCGGCGTGATACTCGCCCGATACAGCTTGCCGAGCATATCGATGGACAGGCCACTGACGTCGACCATCCATTGCGCCACCTGATCGGCAATGGCCGCGCCCTGCATGGCCTTGTGCAGATCGGGCATCGCCACCAGCATGCCGGGATGACAGCAGCGCAGGAAGTGCTCCAGGCCAGCGCCTTGCTCCACGAAGGGCGCGAACAACATGCACACCAGTTGCGTTTCGTTGAGCCCCAGGGTCTTGTGCGCGTCGCTGGCGGCCTGGGCGCGCCGCTCGGGGATGGCCGTGGGTGGGCCGAACAGCATGCGTGCCTGCTCGCAGACGTGCTCGGGCAACTGCTTGCGATGCATGATCATGATCGCTCGTTGTACATAGTCGCCATAACCTGCCTCATAGCTGCGCCCCTGCAGATAACAGGCCCGCAGGCCATGCAGGTGAGCTGACAGCAGTGGGCTCAGGTATTCGTTTTCCGGCGCCGATGCGACGAGTTCATCGGTCCGCACCCGAAGGAATTCACTGAACAGCGGCCAGTTGGTTTCTTGCGAACTGTCGACGATCAGGTCGTCGATACCGATGTGACTCACGCGCCGACACGCCTCGAAATGCCCCTCGGGTTTCCACGCGCCCTCGTGGTCCTGACCATAGAAGCCCAGGTAGGGATTAGCGCCCAAGGTATCGAGTTGCGCGAAGAGACTGTCGAAACCGCTGGACGGGTCAGTCGCCAGGCCGACCTTGCGGGCGGCACGTCGAAGGCCCGACATGAACTGTTTTTGCTCGCGAGGCGTATCACTGCTGACTAACGAGTCCACGCCGCGCTCCCAGCGAGCCATATGCCGATAGAACTCCGCCATCGCCAGGTAGCCGTGATCGCCTACTTCCAAGGGGCTGTCGATCGAGCGAAGGTGGCCCAGAACCAGCGTGTCCATGCGATTGGCCTCATGCCCGGCCGCCGACAATGGCTGCTTGTGATTGAACGGCACCACCTCGCGGTTATCCGCCATCAGCAGTTCCACCCGGGGGTCGTCGTAGACGAACAGCGCGCTGTAACAGCGGTGGATGTTTTCCAGGGTCGCCTGGGTGGTTTCGCTCAGGCGTGGCGTGGCGACACGCAAGTCGAAGGTCACCGGATGCCTGCCGGCGATGCTCAACTGTGCGGCCCGCAAGGCGGTCAGGACATAAAAACTGTCCCGGCTGCCGTTCTGGACCGTCAACACACGATAGTCGCCGATCCGGTCGATGCCGCCAGCGGCGACAATTAAACGCTGGATCAAAAGCTGCAACGCCGTCCGTTCCGCGCGGGAATAAAAACCTGACAGTCGCTGCAATATCTGTTGATACACGTGATTCATTGCCTGCTCATGAATTGAACTCATAGCCATATACCTGGAAATTCAAATATCGGCGTCGCACCGGCATAGCGTGACCGGGCGACGGGTTGATCTGGAAGGTTGTTCTAGTACTGCAAAGAGTATTGGTAATACGCTCAAGCTTTGCTTGTCGTAATTATTTGATACATAAGCTGTGGAGTTCGCCCGCTTCGCCTTGGTACGTGCCTGCAAGCCCCTGAGGCATTGGGTTTCAGCGATTCCGCCCTGCGTCCTAGGAAGATTCCGACAGCATCCTTCAGACAACGAGTACGAAAAACAAAGAACATGCCTAACTTCAATTGTCCCCCTGCCCCAGTCAGTTTTTCCCACAGTCGATTGATGGCGTTAAAACAATTAACGCTTGATGCACCTTTGCCCGAAGGATGACGATTCTCTAGAAACTTGTACTGCGCCACGACTTCTTCCTTGAGATGGAAATCAGCGTTCAATTATCAGGACTTAAATAACGATTAGAAGATACAGATTGAGGGCAAAAACCAGTTCAGTTCTCTGGGGATTAAACGCTTTTTGGGTGTTGAGTGAACTGGACCGCCCAGGCGAAGGCGTGATTGCCGCGCACCATGGCGTCATTGCCGAACGGAGCGGCAATGGCAGAAGAAAGGAAGGAAAGCAGGTTCAGGCCGAAGGCAGCGCAAGAGTCGCCATGCTGACTCTTGCGCGGAGGAGGAATCAGGCGGGGTCGACTACCTGAAGGGCAACGCGTTCACGGCAGGGGCATTCGCCCATGTAACGGTGGGCTTCGACAAACTCGGAGAATGGAAACACCCGGGTCTTGAGGGGCAACAGCACGCGATCGGCGGTCAGTTGATTGATATCACGCAGCGCCCGCTGCAATGCAACCTGATCCTGGATGATGCCCAGTTCCGGCTTGCCGGTAAAATTGCCGATGCAGTGCACAAAGAACTGAATGTTCTTCTGGAACGCCGCACAGGCCGGGAACGGCGTCTGGTTGCCGCCTTGCAAGCCATACAGCACCAGGCTGCCCCGCGGCGCCAGCACATCACCGAGCAGCGACATTTGCGGCCCGCCGAGGCCATCGAACACCACATCGACGCCACGGTTATCAGTGAGCTTGTTGATTTGCATCAACAAGTCCTGCTCTTCGGTGACGATGACTTTTTCGGCGCCGAGCGACAGCAGGTACTCACGCTCATCAGCGGTCTTGGTGGCCGCGATCACCCGTACACCCAAGGCCTTGCCCAGTTGCACGAAGGATGGTCCGGCGCAATGACTGGCATCAGTGACCAGGGCAAACTGCCCCGGCTTGACCCTTGCCAGGTCCACGTAGGCGAAATAGGCGATCAGCAGTGGCGTGTAGTGCACAGCGGCTTCGATCGGGGTGAGCACGTCGGGATAACGGGTCAGCGCGGTACGCGGCAACACGATGATCTCACCGTACACCGGGTAATCGTTAGGGCTCTCGGCAGGGAAACTGGCAACTTTGTCGCCTACAGCCAGGTCGTCGACACCGTCTCCGACAGCCGTCACCACCCCAGCCATTTCATGACCAAGGCCCGACGGCAGGCGCGCCTGGGACGACGCCAGATTCTGGCGCCACAGGGTGTCATACCAGCTGATGCCGATCGCTTCGACACGGACCTGCACTTCTCCTGGCGCAGGAAGAGCCGCCGCATGCTCTTCGCATTTGAGCACCTCGGCACCACCAAACTTGTGAAAACGGATCGTGCGGGACATCGCAAACCTCGTCAAAGTAACCTCTAATGCCATGAACTCTATCCGGGCTTTGTACCCAAGACCATCAGTGGCTATTAATAGTCGACATGCCTGTCATTGATTCCGCAGCAAGAAAATGAACCCAGTCTTGTAGGGCCTATCCCTAAGAAAAAGCAATTAGCCGGTGCAGAGTACCAGTCTTTCCCCGTAAGATTCATGCCGGTCATTGTTCTCATATGGCCGCTCACGTCAAGCTTGCTGAATCTGCCAGGACCCCAGATGAATCGTAATGACCTGCGTCGTGTCGACCTGAACCTGTTGATCGTGTTCGAAACATTGATGCATGAACGCAGTGTGACCCGAGCCGCCGAGAAGCTGTTCCTCGGCCAGCCAGCCATCAGTGCCGCGCTGTCACGGCTGCGCAACCTGTTCGATGACCCGCTGTTCGTGCGCACCGGTCGCAGCATGGAACCGTCGGCCCGGGCGGTCGAAATCTTCGCCCTGCTCTCCCCAGCCTTGGATTCGATCTCCACGGCGGTCAGCCGCGCGGCGGAGTTCGACCCGGCCACCAGCACCTCGGTGTTCCGCATCGGCCTGTCGGACGACGCCGAGTTCGCGCTGTTGCCGATGCTGCTCAAACGTCTGCGGGCCGAAGCCCCGGGCATTGTCCTGGTCGTGCGCCGGGTCAACTACATTCTGATGCCGGGCTTGCTGGCGTCCGGTGAAATCTCCATCGGCGTCAGCTACACCGAGGATCTGCCGGCCAACGCCAAGCGTAAAGTCTTGCGGCGCAGCATGCCCAAAGTGCTGCGGGCCGACACCGCGCCGGGCCGGCTGACCCTGGACGAATTCTGTGCCCGGCCCCATGCGCTGGTGTCCTTCGCCGGGGACCTGAGCGGTTTCATCGATGAAGAACTGGAGAAACTGGACCGCAAGCGTCACGTGGTATTGGCCGTACCGCAGTTCAATGGCCTGAGCACGCTGCTGGCGGGCACTGACATTATCGCCATCGTGCCCGACTACACCGCCGACGCACTGACCGCCGCTGGCGGCGTTCGCGCCGAAGACCCACCGATTCCGGTGCGCAGCTTCGAACTGCACATGGCCTGGCGCGGCTCCCAGGACAACGACCCGGGTGAGCGCTGGTTGCGTTCGCGGATTCAGATGTTTTTTGGCGATCCGGAAAGCCTGTAACAGAACTCCACCGAGTTTCGAAAAACGTTTAATACGACTGCACCGCAACGCGGTCCTATTTACACAGGTGTTGAGTGGCCTTAACAGCTTCAGTCGTTGAAACAGTCATGGCGCACTCAACAACGGATTACGCTCTCGACCTCGCAAAATCCTAGGCTAGAGCTCTGATTTCTTCAGACTAAAACCTGTGTGGTATCACACTCTCCACTCCGCTGTAAGGCTCAAACCAATTCGGCTAAAGACGCCGGATTGAAGCCTTTCAGCTCCGCGTAATCGCCATTTTCCACTTTGGCGACCCAATCCTTGTCACTCAGCAGAACACGTCCTACGGCGATCAGATCAAACTCTTCGCGCTCCATACGCTCGACGAGCCGATCCAGGCTCGCAGGGGTTGAGCCCTGGCCGGCGAATGCGTGAGTAACGTCATTGTCCAGCCCGACCGAGCCAACGCTAATGGTTGTCGCTCCAGTGACTTTCTTCGCCCAGCCCGCGCAGTTCAGCCCGTTCTCACCATCAATTTCGGGAAACTCAGGATCCCAGAAACGTCGCTGCGAACAGTGCAGAACATCAACACCTGCCTCAACCAACGGTAGCAGCCACGCTTCCATTAATGCTGGGGTCTCGGCGAGGCGCACTCCAAAGTCCTGCTGTTTCCACTGGCTGACGCGCATGATGATAGGGAATTCGGGCCCAACGGCATGACGAACGGCAGACACTATCTCAGCGGCAAAGCGCGAGCGCTCTTTGATCGTCAGTCCGCCATAACGATCGGTGCGCTGATTGGTGCCGGCCCAGAAGAACTGATCGATCAAATAACCATGAGCCCCATGGATCTCGACTGTGTCGAAACCCAGGCGTTTGGCATCCGCCGCTGCCTTGGCAAAAGCAGCAACCGTGTCCGCAATATCCTCTTCGCTCATTGCCACACCGCGCGGGTCGTTTGGCGAATCGAGGCCTGATGGGCTTTCAACCGGCGCATCAGGCTCCCAGCCGCTGACGTCACGCACAGCACCGGTGTGCCAGAGTTGCGGCCCCATACGGCCACCCGCGTTGTGAACAGAATCAATCACGTTCTTCCATCCAGCTAACGCTGCTTCACCGTGGAAAAAAGGAATGCCGGAACCGTTACGTGAAGCGGGACGATCAACGACGGTCCCTTCTGACAAGATCAACCCGACCCGCCCCTCGGCCCGCCGCCGGTAGTAGGCAGCGCTCCCGTCACCGGGGATGCCCTCCGGCGAAAATTGTCTGGTCATCGGCGACATGACAATCCGGTTTTTCAGTTCAAGCGATCGGATGGAAAAAGGGCGGAATAAAATGCTGGTATCAAGGTTTGACATTGGATGGACTCCGTTTGCTTTTGGAAGCCATATAAGTATATTTTGTAAACCAAATGTCAATTAGGCACCTAGAGTCGCCTAGGTATATATGAGGAAACTTCGATGCTGGAATTAAAGCCGCAATGTTTTTCGTCGGAGTGCCCAAGCCGGGCGCTGTTCGACCAGATCGCAGATAAGTGGTCAATGATGGTTCTGGCGGTGCTGGATGATGGCCCGCACCGTTTTAATGCCATCAAGCGTCGCCTGGAGGGCGTCACTCAGAAGGCACTGACACAGTGCCTGCGGCGGCTGGAACGAAATGGTCTCGTCTCGCGCAAGGTCATTTCGTTCTCGCCCGTGGCAGTCCAGTATGAGATCACCCAACTGGGTCGAACACTGCAGCAGCCATTTCGCGAATTGCATAAATGGACGCTCGACAAATTGCCTGAAGTTGAAGCGGCCCGGTTGAAGTTTGACGAGGCTGCGCAGGTAAGCCTAGCAACGCCACATTAAGTGCCTAATTGACTCTAGGTTTATCTGCAACCGCCTGATCAAGTTGGTGATTGGGTCGCTTAATTAGTCGAGCCGCCCACCATTCTCCCGTGCGTGCTTGATGTCTCTCGAGGGTGGAGCTCCGAAACGCCGGGCATATTCGCGACTGAATTGAGCGACACTTTCATAGCCGACCCGCAAGGCGGCCGTGTTCACATCGAGCCTATCGGTCAACATCAGGCTGCGCGCGGCTTGCAGTCGTAACGATTTTTGATACTGGATGGGGCTGGTGCCTGTCAGCTTGCGAAACCGGTGATGCAGGGTAGAGCTGGCCATTCCTGATCGTTCGGCGAGGTCGGCTACGTGCAGCGGCTTGTCGTAGTGATATTTTAGCCATTCAATGGCTCTCACGATGCCCTTGTCTCTGTAACCCTCGCGAGTGACGCTGCGCAACAAATTCCCCGCCTCACTGAGCAGCAGCCTACCGTATATTTCCCGCTTGATAAGGCCGGACATCAAGCCTGCTTCAAGCGGCCGGTCGATCAGCGTGGAGAGTCGAGCGAACGCATCGAGCATCTCACTCGTCGCCACACCGGATACGAAGCCCCGCGCCTCAGTAGTCATTTCCTGCTTTGGCGGTTCCAGGGTCAGGATCACCTCGTTGAGCATGGCAAAATCGAGCTTCAACACAATTGATAAATAAGGGATTTGCTCGGTAGCCGCGGTAACGCGAGCCAGTGTGGGTATATCGACCGAAGTGACAAAAAACGCCCCTTGCTCAAACTCACAGGCTTGCTCGCCGAACGCGATCTCCTTTGCGCCCTGCAGAATGATGGCCACGCAAGGCTCATAAATGCAGTACTTGGGCGTACCTAGTTCGGCCACTCGATAAAAGGCCAAGCCTGGAATCGACGTTGTGCAAACCTCGTTCAACCCAATCTGCAGAGTGACTTTTTCGATAAGCCGCCTGAGTGCCTGGAGGCGTTCGTTGGGCTGAGCGGGTTCGTGCACGCTTGGCGAATGCACATGGCTGAAACGGAACTGCGAGAAGGAACCGCTCGTCATCACATGCGCCCCTATATACGGAATGCTCGAGTTTGCTGAGAGTGCGTGACCAGCACAAGTGCATCGGCAGGATTGTGCAAAAGATACGGCGCATTAGGGTCACCCGGCCAACCCTCGTTGTTCTAATTTCTATTACGAATGCTGGCTTCGATGAGCCCGTGAACCCTCAGTCGTGAAAGGAATGCTGGATGGACAGACGAGATTTTCTTACCTATTCGGCGGCGGGTGCTGTTGCAGCCGCTTTGCTGCCAGCATCGAGTGTCGCAAGTTCACTGGCTACAGCCCCAGCGCCCTCTTCGCTGACAGAACGCGGAAGCGTGATGCCTACGCAAGGGCGGCTCGTGCGCACAGACCTGCCCCTCAATTTGCCCTCGCTTGCCATGAGATACATGACGCCTCAACGCTTTGGTATGGGCGGGACGCAGATTGGCAATATCTTTGCGCCAATCAGCGACGAGCAGGCGGCTTTGGTTCTACAGGCTGCTTGGGGTGCCGGTGTAAGGCTTTACGACACGTCGCCGTTCTACGGGTTTGGCTTGAGTGAATATCGTCTAGGCCGCTTCCTGCACGACAAAAATCCAGACGATTATGTGGTCTCTACCAAGGTCGGACGCGTATTGACGGCCGCTGGTGGCCTACGTGCGGACCATGCTATCTGGAAGTCGCCGGCGCCCTTCAACTATCGATATGACTACACCGCAGCAGGCACGCGCCGCTCCGTGGAAGACAGCCTGCAGCGTCTGGGGCTACCCCGTATCGATATCGTCTTTATTCATGACCTCTCGCCCGATAACACCGAGCTGGAAGGTGGATGGGAAGCGGCGTATCGAATTGCGCGCACAGGGGCGATGGTCGAGCTTGAAAAGATGCGTAATGAAGGGCTCATCAAGGCATGGGGCTTCGGCGTCAATACACCAAACGCCGTGGTTCAGGCCCTGACCAGTAATGACCCGACGCCCGACATCGTGTTGCTTGCCTGCCAGTACTCCCTCCTCGACCACAGCGATGCGTTGCGCAACACCTTTCCGGCATTGAGAAGTAAGGGCACCAGTGTCGTGGTGGGAACACCTCTGAATGATGGATTTCTGGGAGGGCGCAGCCGATATAACTTCAGCCTGGATCTACCTGCCGGAGCGGTAGAAAAACGCGCGCGGATCATGGCGATTGCCAGCCGACATGGTATCGACATTCATACTGCCGCCCTGCAATTCGCGGCGGCACATCCGCAAGTGTCCGCGATCATCCCGGGGGCGCGTTCGCCGGGGCAGGTAGTTTCCAATGTACAAGCGATGAAGGTCGGTATACCGGCAGCCTTCTGGGAGAAGCTCAAGAGCCAGAGCTTGATCGATGCTCAAGCACCGGTTCCTTCCTGAGGAGGGGCCACGCCCGTGCTACCTGCTGAATAAGAACATTAGCCTAAGGTCGTAATAAATGAAGATGCGAACGTCTCTTATGTTTTTCGGCGGCCTGCTTGCGCTCTCCAGCAGTGGTCATTTACTCGCGGACACACTTGCGCTTAGCGTTCCGTTGCCTGATCCACTCCCACAGCTGAACGTTCTGACACTTCTGGTAGGTATACACCTGCTCGGTATGTGCTTCGGTCTTGGCGGGGCGACGATGCTGGACCTCTGGATCTTGCGGTGGATGCGCAGGGGCAGCCTCCCCGTTGAAATCGGCCGCACCTTTCACTTCATCAGCGACGCGGTCACTGCTGGGTTATGCCTCCTGTGGCTTTCAGGCTTTGGTTTCCTGGCCCTTTACGCGATGGAGTCGCCGGAAAAGTTGGAAAACCCCAAACTCTGGGCGAAGGTCATTGTGGTGATCGTCCTGACCATCAATGGAATAATCATCCACGCATTTGTGTTGCCAGCAGCCCTACGCGACTTGAGTCGCCCCCTGCTCTTTGGCGTCTCCCGCAGCAGAGCCGCCTTATTTCTCGCATCCGGTGCAGTTTCGGGTGTGTCTTGGTACACCGCTTTTGCCTTCGGCATTTTCCGTGAAGTTAAACAATACCGTCACATTCACCCTGCTGGTCATCATGTGGCTTACGCTGGTACTAGCCGCCTCTCTCGCCGCAATTCTGCTCTGGTTAAACTCTGCAGCAGGCGCAAGAAAACTTCCTTCGCTCAGTCCTCCGACTTAAAAATAAAGAGTCTCTGTGCATGTTCTCCAAGTTCGTATTTCGATTTTGTCGTCGGGGCCAGCACGAGCCTGGCCGCGACATGCCTTCATGGGAATCGGCTCGCCGAAAGAATCAGGCGTTCACATCCACGACGGTGCGCCCGCGAACCTTCCCTTCCAGCACCCGACCGGCGATTGCCGGAACTTCCGCCAGGCCCACGACTTGGGTGGTGCGGGCAAGCTTGTCCACGTCAAGGTCACGCGCCAGTCGTGACCATGCTTGCACGCGGGCACTCTGGGGCGCATTGACAGAGTCGATACCGGCCAGGGTTACGTTACGCAGGATGAACGGCAGCACCGACCCTGGCAGATCTGCCCCCTGGGCCAAACCGAAGGCGGCCACAACTCCCCGGTATTGGGTCTGAGCCAATGCATTGACCAGGGTATGACTACCGACAGAATCGATAACGCCCGCCCAGCGCTCCTTGCCAATCGGGGCGCCGGCCTCGGACAGGGTCCGGCGATCGATGACCTGTGTCGCGCCGAGCTCGTGCAGGTAGTCGGCTTCCTCTTGCCGCCCGGTCGAGGCGATCACTCGATACCCCAGGCCCGACAACAGCGCAATTGCCACCGAGCCGGCACCGCCGCTGGCGCCAGTCACCAGGATATCGCCGCGCTCGGGGCTCAGGCCGCCATGCTCCAACGCCAGCACGCTGAGCATTGCCGTGTAGCCCGCAGTGCCGATGGCCATGGCTTGCTGGGTTGAAAATGCCTCTGGGACCTTCACCAGCCAGTCGCCACTCACCCGGGCTTTCTGCGCGAAGCCACCATGGTGGGTCTGGCTCAGCCCCCAACCGTTGACCAGCACTCGGTCGCCGGCCGCGAAACCGGGATTGCTGGAGGTCTCGACGATACCGGCGAAATCAATGCCTGGGATCAACGGAAACTGACGAATGACCGGCGAACGGCCGCTCAGGGCCAAGGCATCCTTGTAGTTAACGGTCGAGTACTCGATCACTACGGTCACGTCGCCTGGCATCAGGTCCTCGTCCTTGAAGTCGACCAGGTGTGTCGCGATGGTATCGCCGGGTTTGGTGGTGAGCAGAGCCTTGAATGTCATTGTTTTTCTCCGGTTCGGATGAGCGGGTTATCCGCCCCCGCTTTTAGATGCATCAGGCAAACTGATCAGTGTGCCTTTTGAGCATCGAGCTGCAGCGACATAGGGATGCCTGCATCCAGCATTCGCTCCGGAGCAAAGCATCGCATGAATTGCATCCGGTTGGCGCTGATGGAGGGTTGAGCGGCATCCTCTGCTTGTGAAGAAGATGCCCTCCCATTTAGAACCAGGTTTCCATCTGTATGCCGTATTGCCACACGCCGCCTGCGTTGAAGTCAGACTTGCCGAAGGAATCGGAGGCGCTGTATCTGTCCAGATCCGAGGACCAGTTCATGACGCTGGCGAACACGCGCAGCTCGGGGCGTGTGAGAAGGTCTCCAAAATCAGGTTTGAAGGTCGGGGCGACCGTGAACTTCCAGAAATTGCCGTCGACTGCATTGCGTTGCAGGTAGCCCTTGGGATCGAGGTCCATGGTTTGCCAGCTCATCTCGTAGGCCATCTCGAAATTGCTGTTGATTTCATTGGCCAGGCGCACGTTCAGTGTCATCCAGCGGTAGTCGTCGCCCTTGACGTACCGGTCCTTGCTCTGTTCGGCCAGTAAACTGGGACCGATGCGCCAGCCGGGGGCGATGGGCGTCTCACCATAGAGCGCCAGACGCAAAGCACGGGCGTCGTCGATCAGTTCGCCGTCCGAGCCGATGTTCTTGACCTCTGCCCCCAGGCCTTGCCCATAGAGCAACGCCGTTTTGAAGAAGCCTTCCCTGCCGAAAAAGTTCTTCTGGTGATTGGCCACCATGCTGTGCAGGCCGGAGTCCGCAGGTGTCAGGCCCGCCTCATTGTTGCGAGTGCCGATGTCGTTTTCTTTAGCGCCAATGGCGTTGAACATCCACTGCCACTGCCCATTGTCGAAGAACTGGTTGGAGGTCAGGATGTAGCTTTCAACATCGGCATTGACGCCGCCGTCACTGAACTCCCCGTAATTTCGCCCGATCAACGAGTAATTCGAGCGCCAGTTCTTGTTCATCTGCACGTCGTAGATGCCACCGCCGGTGCCAGCCAGGTAGACGACGTCCGAGTCCAACCAGTGGATATCGAAATTGTCCCGGTCAAACCGCTTGCCTGCCCAGAGGGTGGAATTCTCAAACACCGAGTTCCCCTTGAACGCCGCGATGTGATCCAGTTCGGTAAACACCTGCCGCACGTTCAGGTTGCTTTCGTCGGCCGTCCAGTCATTGGAGCTTTCTACGCCATCGGCGATGGACACGGTGAATTTTGAGCGGGTGCCGTTCTGCGCGTATTGCTCTTTCGACAGGTCGATCCGCATATAGGTGTCATCCTCGTTACCGAGTCGCCCCACGGCACCGCCGACGGAACCGGCCGGGGTGGTATAAGGGCCGCCACGACCGCCACCCAGGCCGTCATTGACCAGCAACCCCGAGCGGGCGTAGCCCTTGAAGCTGAATCCGTCCGTGAGGGATGCGCCACTGTCTTGTTTTTCCAGGCTTTGTTGCCGGGCTTCGAGTTTTGCCAGCCGCGTGTCCAGCGTCGGCGTGGCAACGTTTGCAGTGGATGCCACCGGTTGGAGCGCGGGAGCGGCGAGTTTGAGTTGTTGCAGTTCCCTGGCCAGGGCCTGGGTTTGCTGTTCGGCAGCCGCGGCGCGTTTTTCCGCAGCGCTGGCACGGGCCTCGAACGCAGCCATGCGTTCTTCCAGCGTCGCAGCGTGAGAGGTGGCCGCCGCGGTGCCGAGCACCCCTGCGAGAAGCCAGCTTGATGCTTTCTGCATGTGGATTTCCCTGTTTTGTTTTTATTTTTGTGTTCCCGCAATGGTCTTTTTTCTTCGGCTTTTGAATTGTCAAAGACCGTGAAAAAAAGGATGCCTCATCGCTAATACGCTGCTACATTTGGCGATGTTAACGTTAACTTTTCTAAAAACAAAAATAAAGAGGGCTTTATGAAACAGCTCAAATCGCTCCTTCCTGCTGCGCTGCTCGGCCTTTGTGTCGGGCTTCCATCCCTCTCGACTGCCGCCAATCTGACGATCTCCTGCGGTGCCGTAGGTGCTGAATTGCAGCTGTGCAAGGAGGCTGTCGAGGCGTGGTCCAAGCAGACCGGCAACAGCGTCGAAGTGGTTTCCACGCCTAACTCGGCCACCGAAAGGTTGTCGTTCTACCAACAAATCCTGAGTGCCCGATCCAGCGACATCGACATCATTCAAATCGATATGGTGTGGCCGGGGATGCTGGCCAACCATCTGATGGACCTGCGCGAGGTGCTCCCTGCCAACGCGACCGAGGGCTACTTCCAGGCCCAGGTGGATAACGCCACGGTGAACGGCCGGCTGGTGACGATGCCCTGGTTCACTGATTCGGGCCTGCTCTATTACCGCAAGGACTTGCTTGAGAAGTACCACAAACAGGTGCCGCAGACCTGGGAGCAAATGACTGCAATCGCGCGGGAAGTCCAACAGGCTGAGCGTAGCGCCGGGAACGCCAATGCCTGGGGGTACGTCTTTCAGGGCCGCGCCTATGAAGGCCTGACGTGTAATGCACTGGAGTGGATCAGCAGCCAGCCGCAAGGTGGGTTGGTCAACCCACAGGGTGACATCGTGGTCAACAGTCCGGCCGCAAGAACCGCGCTGACGTTGGCCAAGAGCTGGGTAGGAGACATCTCCCCACGTGGCGTACTCAACTACACCGAGGAAGAAGGACGAGGTGTATTCCAGTCGGGCAATGCGCTGTTCATGCGTAACTGGCCGTATGTCTGGGCCCTGGTACAAAGCCCGGACAGTGTCGTAAAAGACAAGGTCGGCGTGGCGCCCCTGCCCCGCGGTGGCGAGACGGGCACCCACGCCTCCACGCTGGGTGGCTGGGGCCTGGCGGTGTCGCGTTACAGCGCCAATCCAAAGCTTGCCGCGCAGCTGGTGAGCTACCTGAGCAGTGCTCAGCAGCAGAAACATCGTGCCTTGGTCGGCGCCTATAACCCGGTGATCGAGTCACTTTATCAAGACCCCGAGCTGCTCGCGGCGATGCCTTATTACAGTCAACTGCGCAGCATTCTCAAGGATGGGGTCATGCGCCCCGCCTCGATTACCGCCGATCGCTATCCACGTGTCTCCAATGCCTTCTTCGATCAAGTGCATGGCGTGCTGGCCGGCGAGGTGCCGGTCGATCAGGCGCTGGCGGAGCTGGAAAGCGAACTAACACGCATCAAGCGCCGGAACTGGTAAGCCACAAGGAAGGAAATTCACCATGTCTGTCTCCACTACCCTGGCGTCCGGTGACGAGCTGCTGCCCGCTCTGGAAACGCCGGTACAACGCCGCCGGGTTCGCGCCGCCTGGCTGTTCCTGACTCCGATGCTACTGTGCCTGGCCCTGGTGGCGGCCTGGCCGCTGCTGCGTACGTTCTGGTTCAGCCTGACCGACGCCAGCCTGGCGGACACCGGTGACGCAAGTTTTATCGGCCTGAGCAATTATCTGTTGCACAGCAGCACCGGTTGGTCGGGCATCCTGGTCGATCCACAATGGTGGAACGCGGTGCGCAACACCCTGCATTTCACTGTGGTCTCAGTGGGGTTGGAAATGGTGCTGGGGCTGTTGGTGGCGCTGCTGCTGAACGTCAAGTTCACCGGGCGCGCCTTGGTGCGGGCATTGATTCTGATTCCCTGGGCGATCCCCACCATTGTCTCGGCGAAAATCTGGTCTTGGATGCTCAACGACCAGTTCGGCATCATCAATCATCTGATGCTGGGCGCCGGCCTGATTGACGCGCCGCTGGCCTGGACGGCAGACGCCGACTTGTCGATGTGGGCCGTGATCATCGTCGACGTCTGGAAGACCGTCCCGTTCGTCACGCTGCTGATGCTGGCGGCCTTGCAGATGTTGCCGGGCGATTGCTACGAAGCCGCCCGCGTCGATGGCATTCACCCGCTGAAGGTGTTCTGGCGAGTCACCCTGCCGCTGCTGATGCCTGCGCTGCTGGTGGCGGCGATTTTCCGCATCCTCGATTCGTTGCGGGTGTTTGACGTCATCTATGTGCTGACCTCCAACTCGTCGAGCACCATGAGCATGTCGGTGTACGCCCGCCAGCATCTGATGGAGTTTCAGGACGTCGGCTACGGCAGCGCGGCCTCGACCTTGCTGTTTCTGGTCGTCGCAGTCATCGCCATGATTTATCTGTACCTCGGACGCCGTCAAATGGAGGTTCGCTCATGAGCCCGCGCCTACTGAAAAAAGCGCTGTTGCGCGTCGGATTCTGGTGCCTGATCGCGATTTTGCTGCTGTATGCGGTGTTCCCTTTCTACTACGCCATCGTGACGTCGCTGAAGCCGTCCAGTGCCTTGTTCCAGGTGAGCTACTGGGTCGACAACCCCGACTTCTCCAACTATGCCGCCGTGCTCCACCAGGCCTCGTTCCTGCGGGCAATCGGTAACTCGCTGGTGGTTGCCCTGAGTGTGGTCGCGCTGGCGCTGTTCCTCAGCCTGACCGCCGCCTATGCCTTGGGCCGGGTGAAGTTTCGTGGACGCGGCGCGGTGTTGATAATGGTTCTGGGCGTGTCGATGTTTCCCCAGGTCGCGGTGCTGTCAGGGCTGTTCGAGGTGATCCGTGCCCTGGGCCTGTACAACACGCCCTGGGCGCTGATCCTGAGCTACACGATCTTCACCCTGCCCTTCACCGTCTGGGTGCTGACCACGTTCATGGGCCAACTGCCCCATGAGCTGGAAGAGGCGGCGATCATGGACGGCGCTTCGCCCTGGGTCACCCTGACCCGCGTGTTGTTGCCGCTGCTCTGGCCTGCGCTAGTCACCACCGGCCTGCTGGCTTTCATTGCTGCGTGGAACGAGTTCCTGTTTGCCCTGACCTTCACCCTCACCGACACGCAGCGCACGGTGCCGGTAGCCATCGCCCTGATTTCCGGCGGCAGCTCCCATGAGTTGCCTTGGGGGCTGTTGATGGCCGCTTCGGTGCTGGTCACCGTCCCACTGGTGATTCTGGTGCTGATCTTCCAGCGCCGAATCGTTTCCGGTCTCACTACCGGTGCGTTAAAGGGTTGATGCCCAACAAAGACAAGGAACAGCATCGTGATCAAGTTGAAGCTAGACAACGTGAACAAACAATTGGGCGGCATGCGCATTCTTCGCGACGTCAGCCTGGAAATCGCCGCCGGTGAATTCGTGGTGTTCGTCGGCCCCTCGGGCTGCGGAAAATCCACCCTGCTGCGACTGATCGCCGGGCTGGATTCCATCTGCGCCGGCGACCTGTTGATCGACGGGCGTCGGGTCAATGACCTGGAGCCGCGCGAGCGTGGCGTCGGCATGGTGTTTCAGTCCTATGCCCTCTACCCGCACATGAGCGTCTACGACAACATCAGTTTTGGTCTCAAGTTGGCCAAGACCGAAAAGACCAGCCTGCGCGAGCGCGTGCTGAAAACCGCGCAAATCCTGCAGTTGGACAAACTGCTGCAACGCAAACCCAAGGAATTATCGGGTGGCCAACGTCAGCGGGTGGCCATGGGCAGGGCTATGGCACGGGAACCGGACATCTTGTTGTTCGATGAGCCCCTGTCCAATCTGGACGCCTCTTTGCGGGTGCAAATGCGCAACGAAATCGCCAGGCTGCATGCCCGACTGGGCACGACCATGATCTACGTGACCCACGATCAGGTTGAGGCGATGACCCTGGCCGACAAGATTGTCGTGCTCAATGGCGGACGTATCGAGCAGGTTGGCTCGCCGCGGGAACTCTACGAACGCCCGGCGACTCGTTTTGTCGCCGGTTTCCTCGGCTCGCCAAGGATGAACTTTCTTGCAGCGTTCCTGCATACGCCAGGCGCAAGCAGCCTGGTGGAAAGCCTGGTATTGGGCAGGACCACCCTGCCCTTTGAGAGCTCAAGCCTGGCGGCGAACAGCCAACTGAGCCTGGGGATTCGCCCGGAACATGTAGCACTCAAGGCGGCACAGGGCACAGCCGGCATCGCCGTGATCGGGGTCGAATACCTGGGCAGCGAAACCTATGTGCACCTCGATACCGGTCAGGATGAGCCGATGATCTGTCGCTGTGAGGTCCACGCCGGGTGGCGAGTGGGTGATCGGGTCGAACTGCAGGTAGAGATCGACAATCTGCACCTGTTCGATGCCGACGGCACGGCCTTGAGGCGCCACCCACAATCCCTCGAAACCCCGTTGGATGACATTGCCCAGCGCTCGGTACGAGCAGGCGCCCTATGACCGTGTGTGTGAATCCCATGAACGCTCCAATATCCGCGACCCTTGAGCTTGCGCAACAGGCGCTGAGCGCTGGTCTGTCTCGCGTCACCGATGACTATCGCCCCGACTATCATCTTGCCCCGCCCGCAGGCTGGATGAACGACCCTAACGGAGTGGTGTACTTTCGCGGCGAGTATCACGTGTTTTATCAACATCACCCCTTCGACGCGAAATGGGGCCCGATGTATTGGGGGCATGCCAAGAGTGCTGACCTGGTCCATTGGCAGCACCTGCCCATCGCACTGGCGCCAGGCGATGACTTTGACCGCGACGGGTGTTTTTCCGGCAGTGCGGTGGTGTGTGGCGACACGTTGGCGTTGATCTACACCGGGCACACCTGGCTGGGGGAAGTGGGTGACGAACGCCAGATTCGCCAGGTCCAGTGTCTTGCCACCAGCGTTGACGGCATCCGGTTCGTCAAGCAGGGTGTCGTCATCGAGACCGCACCGCAAGACACGATCATGCATTTTCGTGATCCCAAGGTCTGGAAGGACAACGACTATTGGTACCTGATTGCCGGCGCACGCCTGGGTGATACGCCTTTACTCCCCTTGTACCGCTCCATCGATCTGCGCGCCTGGGAGTTCCTTGACTATGTAGCCCGCGGCAACGAGGGCGATGGCTATATGTGGGAGTGCCCGGACCTGTTTCGCCTCGATGGGCGCGACGTGCTGCTGTACTCCCCCCAGGGCATGCGCCCCGAGGGTTACGAGCGGCTCAACAAGTACCAGACCGGTTATCGCGTGGGGCAACTCGACAGCCAATGGCACTTCAGCGGCGACCCGTTTATCGAGCTGGATAACGGCCATGACTTCTATGCTGCGCAAACGCTGGTGGCTGCTGACGGTCGGCGCCTGGTGTGGGCGTGGCTCGACATGTGGGAAAGTCCGATGCCGAGCCAGGCCCATCACTGGTGCGGCATGCTCGGCCTACCCCGGGAACTGCAGTTGCATGCCGACCGCCTCAGGGTGTTTCCGGCCCGGGAACTGACCGCTTTACGCAAGGCACCGCTGCCGCACACCTCTGCGTGGGATGGACCGGGCTACGAATGGGTGTCACAGGTCAATGGCGACAGGCTCGAGCTCCATGTGCATCTGGATTTGCTCGGCTGTGCCGAAGGTCACCTGGGTATCGCCTTGCGTTGCAGTGCCGAGGGCGACGAACAAACCCTGCTCTATTACGACGCTTCGCTGCAGCGCCTGGTACTGGACCGCAGTCGTTCGGGCGCGCAGGTGAGCGGTCAGCGTAGCGTGGCGATAGACCACGCCCAGAAGTCCTTGCACCTGCGGGTGTTTCTGGATCGTTCGTCCATCGAGGTGTTTGAGCAAGACGGCCGCTTCAGCCTCAGCAGCCGCGTCTATCCGCGGCCCGACAGCCTGGGGGTAAAACTATTGGCAAGCGGGGCTGGCGGACGCGTCTCCATTGGTAATGCATGGCCGCTGGCTTCCGCATGGCTATGAGCAATGTCATTCGAGTCGCGACAAGCCCGGAGCCTGTGTCATGATTCGGCGTCAACCTGACTGGCCGCACCTCGCATGACTTCAGTGAAAGACGTTGCACAGCTGGCCGGCGTGTCCCTGATGACGGTTTCTCGAGCGCTCAACAATCCGGAAAAACTGAGCCCCGAAACCCTTCAGCGGGTGCGTCGCGCCATTGACGAACTGCAATTCGTACCGAGCCTTTCGGCGCGCAGGATGCGCGGGGACAATCTCCAGGCGCGAACCATCGGTGTGTTCGCACTGGATACCGCGACCACACCTTTCGCAGTCGAGCTGTTGCTGTCCATCGAGCAGACCGCGCAGCAAGCCGGTTGGAATGTGTTTATCCTCAACCTGTTGAGCAACCCGCCCACCGACCAGAACATCGACCTGATGATGTCGCACCGTCCCGACGGGTTGATCTTCAGTGCCATGGGATTGCGCCAGGTGAGCATCCCCGAGCGCCTGAAAAGCAAACCACTGGTACTCGCCAATTGCCTGGCCGATGACACTTGCCTGGTCAGCTATGTGCCCGACGATGAAACGGGGCAGCATCGAGCGGTGCATCACGCCTTGAGCCAAGGCTATCGGCGCCCTCTGTGTATCAATCTGCCAAAACAGAGCCTTGCCTGGAGCCTGCGACAAGAAGGTTTGCAACGTGCCTGCCAGGCCTTTGGGCTGGCGCCTGAAGCACTTCTGCAATACGACCTTTCCGATCACGATGCCTACGATGAAACCGCAGCCATTCTCGACCGGCACATCATCGAGGGGCGACCGCAGTTCGACATTCTGATCTGCGGCAATGACCGTATCGCCTTCTGTGCCTATCAGTTGTTGTTGGGCCGTGGCCTGAAGATTCCCAGCGATGTTGCGGTGCTCGGCTATGACAACATGATCGGCATCGCCGAGCTGTTCATTCCGCCACTGACCACGGTCCAACTGCCATACTACGAGATCGGTCGCAGGGCTGCCCGGCACCTGATCGAGAACCTCGAGGTGTCGGGCGCCCAGCCAGTAGATTGCCCATTGGTAGTCAGGGCGTCGCTGTAAGCCGAGTCTGTAGTGGGCACGCTCTGAGCTGTCTCAAAGCGTGCGGACACTGCTTTATCAAGCAATCAGATCGTTGGCACTGAAGGTATTGACGCCCAGTAGCTGGATTTCGAAATCCGCATCCAGATTGTCGTTGATGTTGCCGTAAAGCACCTGATCGACGAAGCGCAATTGCCCCGCGCTCGTGAAGTCGTTCGAGTCGATGAAGCTGAACCCGTTGATTGGCGTGGTCAGGAAATCGGCAGCCAGTTTCGATAGGTCAATCTTATCGCCCAGAATGCTGCTGAAGTCGGTAATGACGTCGCGAGCGCTTCCCTTACCCAGTTCATCCAACGCACTGAAAACAAATCGATCGGCTCCAGTGCCGCCAGTGAGCGTGTCACTGCCAATGCCGCCGATCAGCGTGTCATCGCCTGCGCCGCCGTTGAGTTTATCGTTGCCTGCTCCACCGTTCAGCACGTTGTTGCCGGTGTTGCCGTTCAGCACGTTGCCCAGGGCGTTGCCGGTACCATTGAGGTGGGTGCTGCCGACCAGGGTGAGGTTTTCCAGGTTAGCACCCAGGCTCCAACTCACCGAGGAGCGCACGGTATCGATCTCGCTAACCGTGGTGCTGGTTTCGATGACGATGTCCCTGAGGTTGTCGACCACATAAGTGTCATTGCCGGTGCCGCCGATCAGCGTGTCGATACCGCTGCCACCGTCCAGGGTGTCGTTACCTGCTCCGCCGTTCAGCACATTGTTGCCAACGTTGCCAATCAGCACGTTACCCAACGTGTTGCCGTTGCCATTGAGGTGGGCGCTGCCGATCAGGGTGAGGTTTTCCAGGTTGGCACCCAGGGACCAGCTCACCGAGGAGCGCACGGTATCAATCTCGCTAACCGTGGTGCTGGTTTCGCGGACGATGTCCCTGAGGTTGTCGACCACGTAAGTGTCCTTGCCCGTGCCACCGATCAGCGTGTCGATACCACTGCCACCGTCCAGGGTGTCGTTACCTGCTCCACCGTTCAGCACATTGTTGCCGACGTTGCCAATCAGCACGTTACCCAATGTGTTGCCGGTGCCATTGAGGTGGGTACTACCCATCAGGGTGAGGTTTTCCAGGTTGGCACCCAGGGACCAGCTCACCGAGGAGCGTACGGTATCGATTTCGCTGGCCAGGGTGCTGGTTTCGCGGACGACATCCCTGAGGTTGTCGACCACGTAGGTGTCATTGCCGGTGCCGCCGATCAGCGTGTCGATACCGCTGCCGCCGTTCAGGCTGTCGTTGCCTGCTCCTGCGTTGAGCACGTTATTGCCCGCATTGCCGTTCAGTACGTTACGCAGGGCATTACCGGTGCCACTGAGGTGAGCAGCGCCGGTCAGGATGAGGTTTTCCAGATTGGCGCCCAGGGTCCAGCTCACCGAGGAGCGCACGGTATCGATTTCACTGGCTAGCGTGCTGGTTTCGCGGACGACATCCCTGAGGTTGTCGACCACGTAGGTGTCGTTGCCGGTGCCGCCGATCAGCGTGTCGATACCAGTGCCACCGTTCAGCAGATTGTTGCCGACGTTGCCCATCAGCACGTTGTTCAGGGCGTTGCCGGAGCCACTGAGGTGGGCAGTGCCTATCAGGGCGAGGTTTTCCAGATTGGCCCCCAGAGACCAGCTCACCGAGGAGCGCACCGTATCGATTTCACGGGCCAGGGTGCTGGTCTCACGAACGATGTCCCTGAGGTTGTCGACCACGTAGGTGTCATTGCCGGTTCCGCCGATCAGCGTGTCGATACCACTGCCACCGTCCAGTGTGTCGTTGCCTGCTCCTGCGTTGAGCACGTTATTGCCCGCATTACCCGTCAGGACGTTACGCAGGGCATTACCGGTGCCGCTGAGGTGAGCAGCGCCGGTCAGGGCAAGGTTTTCCAGATTAGCGCCCAGGGTCCAGCTCACCGAGGAGCGCACCGTATCGATTTCACTGGCCAGGGTGCTGGTCTCACGAACAATGTCCCTGAGGTTGTCGACCACGTAGGTGTCGTTGCCGGCGCCACCGATCAGCGTGTCGATCCCGCCGCCGCCGTTCAGCAGGTTGCTGCCGGCGTTACCGGTCAGCATGTTCCCCAGCGCGTTGCCGGTGCCATTGAGTGAGGCTGACCCGATCAGCGTGAGGTTTTCCAGATTGCTGCCCAGGGTCCAGTTCACCGAGGAACGCACCGTATCCACTTCGCTGACCAGGGTGCTGGTTTCGCTGATCAAGTCACTGATGTTATCGACCACGTAGGTGTCGTTGCCAGTGCCACCGATCAGCGTGTCGATACCACTGCCACCATCCAGGGTGTCGCTGCCCGCCCCTCCTGAAAGGGTGTTGGCGCCAGCGTTACCGGTGATGCGGTTGTTCAGCGCGTTGCCGGTACCGTCGAGGTTGCCGGTGCCGCTCAGTGTCAGGTTCTCAAGGTTGCTGCCAAGAATGTAGTTGATTGATGAAACAACGCTGTCGATTCCGCTATTGAGGGCACTGCTTTCCTGAACCACGTCACCGCTGTTGTCGACGACGTAAGTATCGTTACCCGCCCCGCCGACCATCAAGTCCTTGCCGGCACGGCCATTCAGCAGGTTGTTTAGTGCGTTACCAATGAGCGTGTCGTCATTGGCCGAGCCGACTGCGTTTTCAATTTTTGCGCCATAGGCGATCGCCAGCCCGTCGTTGAACGCCGCCTGGGTGTCTAGGTCGATGAACGCTTGCCCGATTTTGCTGAACTGGCCTTCATTCAGATTGATGCGCACCGCTGCGAGCTGATTGGTGGCATCGATAGTGTCATTGCCGCCTGCGTCCCAAATCGTTTCGAAAACCGATTGGTCTGCCGCCCAACTGTATGTGTTGTTGCCGGTCTGCCACTGAGTGTTGGCCCCATAGAGGCTCTGGATGGCGGCAATGTCCAGCAGCATGGGCGTGGTTGGCTCATAGGAATAAGCACTGTCGTAACTCATGATGGTATAGCGGACATCATCGAACTGAGGCGCCAGTACCGTGGGGTTTGACAGGCTTTGCGAGAACGGGTGCTTGAGGCCCAGAGCATGGCCGATCTCATGCATAAAAGTCAGATAGTCGTAAGTACCTTTGACCGGAGTCGGGTCGTTTGTCACTGGCCCGATCCAGACATCACCGGCACTGGGTGTGTGAGCGGGAAAATAGCCCCAGGCAGCGGTGTCTTCGTCCATATCCAGATAGCCGCCGAAGCGCAGATCACCGACGTTGGTGGAGGACTCGCTGACCCGTGTGAATTTGAGGTTGGCGACCGAACTCCAGGTGCCGAGCGCGCTGACGATGGCGTTTTGCTGCGCTGACGTCAGGAGATAGATGGACTCATATTCACTATCACTGCTGTAATTGATGGCGAAACGTGAGTCCGCCGTGACGAAGCTATACGTCAGGGGCGTGGTAAACGTGCCGGTGCTCCACGAGTTGCCCATCCAATAGGTGCCATAAAGCAAGCTATTGACCTGCGCATTGCCGGTCAGCTTTGCGGACGAAACAAACGAGTAACCAACGGGATGGGGCATGTGAAGCTTCCTTGGGCAGTCTGTGGCCTTTCCTGGGTGCGGCCATTACAGAGGGATATTTTGCATTAGAATGAGTGGATTTAACATCATCTTGCCACTATTTTTGTCTTCAGTGAGATGACGGTGCAACGAGCCATTCGTTGACCCTGCGGATATACTCCTCCCCCAATCTGCCGCTCCAGCGATGCAGCACCAGCAAACTGGTCACGAACTTGTATTGGGACTGATTGAAGTCGCGCCGTGCGCGAAACTCTTCCTTGATACTGTCCAGCACATCGACGGCATTCTTGACGCCGTATCCGAAGGCCTTCTCGGTGCCTATCCGTGATTTTTCGGCGGATTCCAAGGCGCGTTGTGTTGCCTTGATTCGGCTGAGCCCGGTTGTCACGCCAAGATAGGCCGTTCGGGTTTGCGTGATGACCTGACGCCGCAAGGCTTCCAGCTCTTGCTCGGCGACTTCCTTATCGTTTTCGGAGCTTGATACTCGGGCACGGGTGGAGCCGCCGCTATAGAGCGGCACCTGCAAGTCCAGAGAGGCGACGAGATTGTCCGAACGAGGCGCCAACGCGCCTTCATAGCCAATATCACTGCGTTGCGCGGTCAAGTTCAGCCCCAACCGTGGCAGATGTCCCGCCCTGGCTTCACCGATAGCGGCCTCGGCGGCGCGGATACTGTGCTCGCGGGCAAGCAGTGCCGGGTTACTGTCCAGTGCCGTCTGCACCCAATGGTCCTGCGCTTGCGCAGGTAAACTGAAGGCTGGATTGCCAGCCATGCGTTTGAGCGGCTCACGGATATCACGCCCCACCAGTTCGGACATGGCTTGACGACTCACCTCGACCTCATTGCTGGCTTCGATCTCATCCGCCCTGAGCGCATCCACGCGCGCCTCAAGGTCAAGTACATCAGTCACCATCGCCATTTTGCGTGCATACAGCGCGTGGGTCCGTTTGAGGTTGCGCTCGGTCGCGTCCAGCTCGCTGAGTACCAGGGCCAATTCGTCCTCCGCCGCGAGAACCGCGAAGTAGCGCTCGGACAAATCAATGCTGGCCTGCACTTGAGTGTCATCGGACTCGTACTCGCTCTGGCGGGCCAGCTCTATGTACTTTTGGTAGCTGCGCCAGACCTGCGGATCGTAAATAACCTGATTGAGCATCATCGCCAGGCGTTTGCCGTTGTATTGGATACGATTCAAATCGTCGTCGCGCCGACTGCGGTTAACACTGCCGCTGGCATTGAGCTGTGGCAGCAGTTGACCAAAGGCCGCCCGCTCGCTGCCCTCACCACTACGGACCATCGCTTGTGCCCGTAAAATACGCGGGTCAGCCACTTGGGCTTCCTGATGCAGTTGCAACAGATCTGTGTAAGGGAGCGCCGAGCTGTCGTCAGCGAGAGCGCCAAGCGGCACGAGGGCCAGACTCATCGCGATCAGAAGCTTCATGTCAATCCTCGATCAACGAACGGGCAAACGCATTGCTGGCCGGCTGCATCAAATACTGCAACAGCGTCCGCGCGCCCGTATTAATCAGCACTTCGACCGGCATTCCCGGTACCAGAGTGAGATCGCCCAGGGCCTGACGCCCCTTGTCGGTCAGGGCCACGCGTGCCAGGTAATAAGCGGCACCGGTGTCCTTGTTGATCAGGCGATCAGCTGATATCTGCACCAGTTGCCCTTCGATGACTGGCGTGGTGCTGCTCTTGAACGCACTGAAGCGAATGTCCGCCAGTTTGCCCAGTGCGACACGGTCGATGTCCATCGGTGACAGCTGTGCTTCAACAATCAGTTCTTCGTTGGCCGGGACGATGTCCAACAGCGCAGTGCCTGGACTGACCACTGCGCCCAGCGTGTGTACGGTCATACCCATGACCATTCCCGACTCGGGCGCGAGGATATCGGTGCGTTGGTCGCGGTCCTGCAGGGTGGCCAGCCGCTCGCGCAATTCATAGACCTTGGTCTGCGCATCGCCCAGCAGACCTGCGACCTCGGTGGCAAAAGTCTTTTTCAGTTGCAGTATCTTCAACCGCGCCTCGTCGATATGAACCCGCGCTCGCGCGCTTTCGGAGCGGCTTTCAGCAATTTCGGCCTGCAGCCGAGAAAGACTTCGCTCTTGCTCGCGCAGACGCTGCTTGTCCACGTAGCCTTCGGCGAGCAATGCACGCAAGTCGACAATCTCTTCTTCATAGGAAGCGGCGAGCATCTGTTTGCTGGCGATGACGGCCTTGAATCCGCGGATCTGTTCTTCGATTTGTCCGATGGACTTCTCCAGCAAGCCGATTTCGCCCAGCAACGAGGTCCGTCGGGTCTGGAAGATCCGCCCTTCACTGTCGCGAGCCTCGCGCACTCGGGGATCATTGGGATCCAGCGTAGGCACGAGCGGTGGCTCGGGCAGCGCATCACGTTCAGCCACCAATCGGGCCTGGAGTTCGAGCGCGGCGATCAACTGGCTACGCATGGCTTCCATTTCCGAACGCGCCTGGGTGTTGTCGAGTACCAACAACACATCCCCAGCTTTCACCAGGTCACCGTCATGCACGCGCAGTTCGCGCACAATGCCGCCCTCAAGATGTTGTACGGTCTTGCGATAGCTCTTGACGGTGACCACACCCGGCGCGAGCGCAGCACTGTCGAGCGGAGCCAGGGTAGCCCAGCCGCCAAACAGGCCAAAGGTGACCAGCAGCATCAAGTAGCCGATGCGCCGTACTGGTTTGTCATCGATTGGCAGCCCGGACATATCGACGGATGAGTGCTTAGTGTCTTGCATAACGTTGTTCATCCGTCCCTACGATTCAACCGCGGCAGCCTGGTGGGCAGTCGGCGTCGCGCCCTGTAGCCGTGCCAGGACCTTGTCGCGCGGCCCGAACAGGCTCAGCTCGCCGTGATTGAGAACCAGCAGTTTGTCCACCTGCGCCAACACCCCGGAACGATGGGTAATGACAAACACCGTGGCCCGATTCTGCCGCAGTTTCTGCAGCGCTTCGGCGAGCATTTTTTCTCCAGCGTCATCCAGATTGGAGTTCGGTTCGTCAAGTACCACCAGACGCGGCTCGCCGTACAAGGCGCGGGCCAGCCCGATGCGTTGCCGCTGGCCGCCAGAGAGTCCACCGCCATTGGCGCCAATCAAGGTGTCGTAGCCATCGGGCAGTTGCAGCACCAGGTCATGTACACCGGCCATGCGCGCGGCGGCGACCACTGCAGGCGCATTCACCGGGCCGAAGCGTGAGATATTCTGGCTGATGCTGCCCTCGAACAGTTCTATGTCCTGGGGCAAATAGCCGATGTACTGGCCCAGTTCGTCCCGGCGCCATTGGCTGATGTCTGCACCGTCCAGGCGCACGGTTCCGGCCAGGTTTGGCCAGATCCCCAGCAACGCCCTGGCCAGGGTCGACTTTCCTGCGCCGCTGGGACCAATGATCCCCACCACTTCACCAGCGGCCACCTGGAAGTCCACGCCGCGAATAATCGGCTTGCGATTGTCCGGGGACCCCACTGAAAGCCCCTCGACGCGAATCGCCCCTTCAGGTGCGGGCAACGACATGCGCTCAGGCTCTGCGGCGATCTTGACCAGCAACTCGTGTAATCGGGCATATTGCGAGCGTGCGCCAAGAAAGCCTTTCCAGACGCCGATCAACTGATCGATAGGCGCCAGGGCGCGCCCCAGTAAAATGGAGCCGGCAATCATCAGCCCGGGCGAAATCTCATGATTGATCGTCAAGTAGGCGCCCAGGCCCAACATCAGCGACTGAACAATCTGGCGGAACGTCCTGGACATCGCCATCATGGTCGCGGCGCGGTCGCTGGCCAGGCTTTGCAAGGTCAGGACCTTATGGATTTGCCCGTTCCAGTGCTGACGCAGACTTGCAAGCATGCCCATGGATTCGACCACTTCGGCATTGCGCAGGCTCTTGTTAGTGAAGGTGGTAGCTGCGATCTGCTCGCGGTTGGCCGCCTGCAACGGTGCATGAGTGAGCTTCTCGTTGATGAAAGCCAACGCCCCTAGCATCACCGCACTCACGACCCCCATCCACCCGTACCAGGGATGAAAAATGAACATCACCGCCAGGTAGATCGGAATCCACGGAGCATCGAAAAAGGCAAACAAGCCGTTACCGGTCAGAAACTGGCGCAAGGCGTTCAGGTCGCTCAACGGCTGGGCGGTGGCATTCATGCCGTTGGTGTTGAGTGCCCGCTTGAAACTGGCGTCGAACAGACGCTGGCCCAGCAGCGTGTCCAGGCGAGTACTGATTCGTACCATAATCCGCGAACGAACCCACTCCAGGCCGCCCATCGTGATCATCAACAGCAACATGATCAGCGTGAGCATCAATAAAGTCGACTGGCTGGCGCTTCCTACGGCGCGGTCATACACCTGCAACATGTAGAACGATGGAACCAGCATCAGCAAATTGACGAAAAAACTGAAAAAACCGACGCAAAGAAAACTGCCTTTGCATAGGGCAAGGGCACCTTCCAGCTCGGTCCTGGGGTGGGCTGACATGATTCTTACCTGAGGCCCGCTGATGGGCAGACCTGCGAAAACCTAGTGGGTACAGGCGCACATACGCCTTGAGTATTGGGGGCGAGCCCCTCTGAAGCGCTTGCGCAATCAGGATCTACGCGCGCTGTATCGGCATGTGTGTGCGGTTCTGAAGGGTACCCTCAAAGGATCGCCATCGCCTGTTCTTACATCTTTGTCGCCCCACCTCTGCGCCTGCCCACCTCTGGCTGGACTACTTTGCGAACAACTGGCTCATATCCTTGAACGCCTTGAATTCAAGCGCGTTACCGCAAGGGTCGAACAGGAACATCGTCGCCTGCTCACCCACCTGCCCCTTGAAGCGAATGTAGGGTTCAATCACAAACTGGGTACCGAAGGATTTCAAGCGTTCGGCCAGTGCTTCCCATTCCTCCCAGCCCAAAATAATGCCGAAATGAGGAACAGGTACGTCATGGCCGTCCACCGGGTTGCTGTGAACGCTTTCCTGAGCCGCGGTTTTTGGCTGCTCATGGATCACCAACTGGTGGCCGTAAAAGTTGAAATCGACCCAGTGGGCGCTGGAGCGCCCCTCTTGCAGTCCAAACACTTCACCATAAAAGGTGCGTGCGCCAGCGAGGTCGTAAACCGGGATTGCCAAGTGGAAGGGAGAGAGGTTCATCAGGACTCCTTTTTTGTGCTTTTTGGGTGAGGCCATCGTAGAGCGGCGCTACAGGCGGAAAAATCAATATATATTGCTTAGAAACACAATTAATATTTGTGAATGATTAAAGAACTCAAGACTCTCCTCGCCGTCGCACGGGAAGGCACTTTCGCTGCGGCCGGGAACAGGATCGGCCTCACACAGGCCGCCGTGAGCGCGCAAATCCAGCGTCTGGAGGCGCAGCTGGGTTTCGAAATATTCGACAGGAAAGGACGCTCGGCCCACCTCAACCGCAAGGGCCACCAAGTGCTCTTGCAGGCACAAGAGTTGCTGCGCCTCTACGACAACCTGGGCTGCGGCACCGCCGAACTTGCGACCAATGTCCTGGTGAACATCGGCGCCATTGCGTCCGTTCAGCGTTCCTATTTGCCGGACGCTTTGGCCAGGTTCCATCAGCAATGCCCTCAGTGCCGTACTCGGGTGTTGCCGGGGCTGTCGATGGAGCTGGTCAATCTGGTGGACGCTGGCGAAATCGACATGGCGGCCATCATCCGTCCGCCCTTCTCGCTTCAGAGCGACCTGCGCTGGACGACCCTGACACTTGAGCCGTATCGATTGATCGTTGCCCGCGAAGTGCCAGGGGAAGATTGGGCGACACTCCTTTCCAGCCTTCCATTCATTCGATATGACCGTGCTTCATTCGGTGGCCGGCAGGTGGATCGTTTCCTGCGGCAAATGCATTTCACCGTGCGCGAGGTGTGTGAACTGGATGAACTGGAGGCCATCATCAAGCTGGTTGAAAACGGTGTGGGAGTGGCATTGGTCCCGCAAACATCGGCCCATGACTGGCCGGCGGGTGTCAGAGCCCTGGACCTTGGTCAGCACACCTTCCATCGGGATATCGGACTGGTGCATCGGTCGGGACAAAGCCTCACCGAACCGGTGCGGACTTTGGCTCAACTGATTGCCGAACAAGCCAGGACCGGTTCTGAGTAAAAAAGCTTTTGTCGACCGAATGATCTATACCTTCAGATACACGCAGTCAGGCCGACAGCGTTGATAGGCAATAATAAAAAAGCCGTGGTGAACATCGCAGGATGATGTTTCTGGCGCCGTGGGTTTGGAATGGCGCATCACTTTCAATGCCTGAAGTATCGATCATGAGCCGGATCAAACGCGTATTGGAAGGCCGTACCAAAGCACTCTCGCGCCTATGCCTGGTGCTGCCGACGCTGATTGTCTGTAGCGCCTACGCCGCACCTTTGACGATTGAACTGCACATTCTGGACGCGCCGCCGCTGACGTTTGTCGATGACCCCAAGGGGCACGGAATTGTCGGCGATGTTGCTGTCGCGGCCATGACCAAGGCCGGGTATACCGTGCAGTTCCATATCCTTCCTTGGGCCCGCTCACAGAAGCACGTCAGCGAACAGCGCAATCACCTGATCGCGCCCCTGTCGCGCACGCCGGAACGCGAGGATCGCTTTACCTGGATCGCTTCGGTCATGCCCATGGAACGCGCCTTCTTCACCCTCGACCGGCAAGTGAGCAGTTTCGCCGAAGCCCGGCAAACCTACCGCAAGATCGGCGTCGGCCTGGGAAGTGCGCAGCAGGAGATCCTGCGCACCGAAGGGTTCAGCGACGACCAGATCTACCCGCTGGTCATTGGCGACAACCCCGCCCAGATGCTCTTGATGGGACGTATCGACGCTTGGTTCAACGGCGTCCCTGAGAGTCGGTATATCTGGCCCAAGGTGTCCAAGCGCGAACTGCTCATGAGCCCGGTCAATAGCAGTGCCGATCTCTATCTGGCCTGCTCCAAACGGTGCTCCCCGAAAATGGTCAAGAAGCTGCGGGCGGCCGTTGAAAGCCTTCGCGCCAGCGGCGAAATCCAGCGCATTCATGACCGCTATCTGCCGCAGTAGCGTTCTTCACGCAGGTAATTCGGTGCATCTGGCAACCTGAAGGGACATCAACGCAATTGATAGCCGCCTAACGAAAGCCCTCAGCTAGAGCGCTGGGCGATGTCTTATATCATTCCGAATGATAGTTACCTTTGCTTCATTCGATTCGTGCCTCACCGCCTCCCCACGCATCATCCGCCCATCTCAATACTCTTGGCGGATGCTATCCATGGAATATTCACTTTCAAAATTGCGCTTTCCCCTGGCACTGATGGCGGTGCTGGTGATGAGTGCATGCGGCAAGACCCCAGATACGGCGGCTTCCATGCCGGCGGCCAAAGTCAGTGTGGCCAAGGTGCTGGAGCAGCCGGTCAACGAGTGGGACGAATTCACCGGGCGCCTCGAGGCACCTGAAACCGTTGAGATCCGACCCCGCGTTTCAGGACAGATCGATAGCGTAGCGTTCACCGAAGGCGCTCTGGTCAAGAAAGGCGACCTGTTGTTCCAGATCGATCCGCGTCCCTTCCAGGCTGAAGTGCGTCGCCTCGAAGCCCAGTTGTCCCAGGCCCGAGCGACGGCTACCCGTAGCGAGAACGAAGCCAAGCGTGGCGAGCGCCTGCGCTTGAGCAATGCCATTTCCGCCGAGCTGGCAGATTCGCGTACCAGTGCTGCCCAGGAAGCCCGCGCTGCCGCTGCGGCGATCCAGGCACAACTGGACCTGGCCAAACTGAACCTGAGCTTCACCCGGGTCACTTCGCCTATCAGCGGTCGCGTCAGCCGGGCGGACATCACCGCCGGCAACCTGGTGACCGCCGATGTCACGCCGCTCACCAGCGTGGTGTCCACCGACAAGGTCTACGCCTACTTCGATGCCGACGAGCGCGTCTTCCTCAAGTACACCCGCCTCGCCCGCGAAGGCCAGCGTGGTCAGGCCACTCCGGTCTACATGGGCCTGTCCAACGAGGAAGGTAATCCGCACCTGGGCCATATGAATTTCATCGACAACCAGGTCAATCCACAGACCGGTACCATTCGTGGTCGCGCGGTGTTCGACAACAAGGATGGCGCCTACACCCCTGGGCTGTATGCCCGGCTGAAACTGGTGGGCAGCGGCACTTACTCGGCCGTGCTGATCAACGACGAAGCCGTCGGCACCGACCTTGGCAAGAAATTCGTGCTGGTGATGGACGCCGACAATAAGCCGGCCTACCGCGCTGTCGAGCTGGGACCGAAGATCGAAGGCCTGCGCATCGTGCGCAACGGCTTGAGCAAGGACGACACCATCATCGTCAAGGGCCTGCAACGCGCTCGCCCCGGTACACCAGTCACGCCTGAAACCGTGCCGATGGCCAGCGAAGAAACCATTGCCGCCCTGGCACAACAACGAAAAGCGCTCGAAGCCAGCAACCTGCCCCAAGTCGCGCCTGCCAAGGCTGCTTCCGGATCGGCAGGCAAACTGGCCGCAGCGACCCCACGCGGTTAAGGGACTGAACTCAAGATGAAATTTTCCCAGTTCTTCATTTCGCGGCCGATCTTCGCAGCGGTGCTTTCGCTGCTGATCCTGATCGCCGGCGCCATCTCACTGTTCCAGTTGCCGATCAGCGAATACCCGGAAGTCGTGCCGCCGACCGTGGTCGTGCGCGCCAACTTCCCGGGCGCCAACCCCAAGGTCATCGGCGAAACCGTAGCCGCGCCCCTGGAGCAAGCCATCACCGGCGTCGAGAACATGCTGTACATGTCCTCGCAATCCACCGCCGATGGCAAGATCACCCTGACCATCACCTTCGCGCTGGGCACCGACCTGGACAACGCCCAGGTGCAGGTGCAGAACCGCGTCACGCGGACTGAACCCAAGTTGCCGGAAGAAGTCACCCGGATCGGCATCACGGTGGATAAGGCATCGCCCGACCTGACCATGGTTGTGCACTTGACCTCGCCGGACCAGCGCTACGACATGCTTTACCTGTCCAACTATGCCCTGCTCAACATCAAGGATGAGCTGGCGCGCCTGGGCGGTGTGGGTGATGTGCAGCTATTCGGCATGGGGGACTATTCCCTGCGGGTCTGGCTTGACCCGAACAAGACTGCTTCGCGTAACCTGACCGCCACCGACGTGGTCACCGCCATCCGCGAACAGAACCGTCAGGTCGCCGCCGGTGCCCTGGGCGCGCCTCCGGCACCCAATGCCCAGGCATTCCAGCTCTCGATCAACACCCAGGGGCGCCTGGTGAATGAGGAAGAGTTCGAAAACATCATTATCCGTTCCGGCGAGAACGGTGAAATCACCCGTCTCAAAGACATCGCACGAGTGGAGTTGGGCTCCAGTCAATACGCCCTGCGCTCATTGCTCGACAACCAGCCGGCGGTGGCGATCCCGATCTTCCAGCGCCCCGGCTCCAACGCCATCCAGATTTCCAACGATGTTCGCGCCAAGATGGACGAACTCAAGCAGAACTTCCCGGCGGGAATGGATTACAGCATCGTCTATGACCCGACGATCTTCGTGCGCGGCTCCATCGAGGCGGTGGTTCACACCCTCTTCGAAGCGCTGATCCTCGTGGTACTGGTGGTGATCCTGTTCCTGCAGACCTGGCGCGCCTCGATCATTCCGCTGGTGGCCGTGCCGGTGTCGCTTATCGGTACGTTTGCCGTGATGCATCTGTTCGGCTTCTCGCTGAACGCGCTCTCGCTGTTCGGGCTGGTACTGGCGATCGGTATCGTGGTGGACGACGCCATCGTGGTGGTGGAGAACGTCGAACGCAACATCGGCTTGGGACTGACTCCGGTGGAAGCCACCAAACGCGCCATGGGCGAAGTGACCGGCCCGATCATCGCTACCGCCCTGGTGTTGTGCGCGGTATTCGTACCGGCGGCGTTCATCAGTGGCTTGACCGGGCAGTTCTATAAGCAGTTTGCTTTGACCATTGCCATTTCCACGGTGATCTCGGCATTCAACTCCCTGACCCTGTCGCCAGCCCTGGCCGCAGTGCTGCTCAAGAGTCATGACGCGCCCAAGGACCGTTTTTCCAGGTTCCTGGACAAGATATTCGGTGGCTGGCTGTTCCGTCCGTTCAACCGCTTCTTCGACCGTGCCAGTCACAGCTACGTGGGCACAGTTGGCCGCGTGATCCGCAGCAGCGGCATCGCCCTGCTGGTGTACGCAGGCCTGATGGTGCTGACGTTCTTCGGGTTCTCCAACACCCCGACCGGTTTCGTACCCGGCCAGGACAAGCAATACCTGGTGGCCTTTGCCCAACTGCCGGATGCCGCGAGCCTGGACCGCACCGAAGACGTGATCAAGCGTATGTCGGACATGGCCCTCAAGCAGCCGGGCGTCGAAAGCGCCGTGGCCTTCCCTGGCCTGTCGATCAACGGCTTCACCAATAGTCCGAACGCCGGCATCGTGTTCGTCACCCTCAAGCCCTTCGACGAGCGCAAGGACCCCAGCATGTCTGCCGGGGCCATTGCCGGGGCCTTGAACGGCCAGTACTCGGAAATCCAGGAAGCCTACATGGCGATCTTCCCGCCGCCGCCGGTACAGGGCCTGGGCACGATCGGTGGTTTCCGTCTGCAAATCGAAGACCGGGGCAACCTGGGCTACGACGAGCTGTACAAAGAAACCATGAACATCATCACCAAGAGCCACAACGTGCCGGAACTGGCCGGGCTGTTCACCAGCTACACGGTGAACGTGCCGCAGGTCGATGCCGCCATCGATCGTGAAAAAGCCAAGACCCACGGCGTGGCCGTCAGTGACATCTTCGACACCCTGCAGATCTACCTGGGCTCGCTGTATGCCAACGACTTCAACCGCTTTGGCCGCACCTATCAGGTCAACGTTCAGGCCGAGCAACAGTTCCGCCTGGAGTCGGACCAGATTGGCCAGCTCAAGGTGCGCAACAACCGTGGCGAGATGATCCCGCTGGCGACCTTCATCAAGGTCAGCGACACCTCGGGACCTGACCGCGTAATGCACTACAACGGCTTCATCACTGCGGAAATCAACGGTGCCGCTGCCCCGGGCTACAGTTCCGGCCAGGCTGAAAAAGCCATCGAGAAACTGCTCAAGGACGAATTGCCCAACGGCATGACTTACGAGTGGACCGACCTGACGTACCAGCAGATTCTCTCGGGCAATACCGCGCTGTTCGTGTTCCCGCTCTGTGTCCTGCTGGCGTTCCTGGTGCTGGCGGCACAGTACGAAAGCTGGAGCTTGCCGCTGGCGGTGATCCTGATCGTACCGATGACCCTGCTGTCGGCCATTACCGGGGTAATTCTTTCCGGCGGCGACAACAACATCTTTACCCAGATCGGATTGATCGTACTGGTGGGGCTTGCCTGTAAGAACGCCATTCTGATCGTTGAGTTCGCCAAGGATAAACAGCTCGAGGGCATGAACCCCCTGGCTGCGGTGCTGGAGGCCTGCCGCCTGCGTCTGCGGCCGATCCTGATGACCTCCTTCGCGTTCATCATGGGCGTGGTGCCGTTGGTCTTCTCCAGCGGTGCAGGTGCTGAAATGCGCCATGCCATGGGTGTCGCGGTGTTCTCGGGCATGCTCGGGGTGACCTTCTTCGGTCTGCTGCTCACGCCAGTGTTCTATGTACTGATCCGCAACTTCGTCGAGCGCAGCGAGGCCCGCAAAGCGGCCCGGGCGTTGAAACTGGAGGCGCAACAATGAGTTTGAAAGTGTTTGTGCCGAGCCTGCTGGTACTGGCCTTGAGTGCTTGCGCCGTAGGCCCGGACTACAAGGCACCGCAAACGGAGGCGGCGAACATCACCACCGCCACCGACGGTGCCGCCGGCCAGAAGAATTTCGACCGTGCCCGTTTCGAAGGGATCTGGTGGCAGCAGTTCGAAGACCCGACGCTCAACGCGCTGGTCACCCGTTCCCTGGAGGGCAACCGCGAGTTACGCGTGGCGTTCGCCCGTTTGCGAGCGGCCCGAGCGATACGCGACGACGCCAGCAATGACGTCATGCCGACCATCACCAGCCGCGCCAGCAGCAACCTGGGCAAAGGCCAGATTCCGGGGCAGACCACCGACCGGGTCAGCACCGAACGCTATGACCTGGGCCTGGACATGGCCTGGGAGCTGGATCTGTTCGGGCGCATCCAGCGCAACCTGGAAGCCACCGATGCCGATCAGCAGGCGGTCGAAGCCGATCTCTATCAGTTGCAGGTGACAATGATCGCCGAACTGGTGGACGCCTACGGTCAACTGCGCGGCGCCCAACTGCGGGAAAAAATCGCCCTGGCAAACCTCGAGAACCAGCAGGCGTCGCGCAAGATCACCGAAAGCCTGCGTGATGCCGGCGTCGGCGATCAGCTCGACGTGGTCCGTGCCGATGCGCGCCTGGCCTCGGTCGAAGCCAGCGTGCCGCAGTTGCAGGCCGAACAGGTACGCCAGCGCAACCGCATCGCTACCTTGCTGGGTGAGCGCCCGGACAAACTGAGTGTGGACCTGAGTCCCAAACAGCTGCCGGCCATCGCCAAGGCCCTGCCGATTGGCGATCCGGGTGAACTGTTGCAACGTCGCCCGGACATTCTCAGCGCCGAGCGCCAACTCGCTGCCGCCACTGCGCGCATTGGCGTGGCCAAGGCCGATCTGTTCCCACGGGTCAGCCTCAGCGGTTTCCTGGGCTTTACCGCCGGACGCGGTTCGCAGATCGGCTCATCGGCGGCCAATGCCTGGGCGCTGGGGCCAAGCATCACCTGGGCTGCCTTCGATTTGGGCAGTGTGCGGGCGCGTCTGCGCGGTGCCGACGCTGAGGCGGACGGCGCCTTGGCGACCTACGAACAGCAAGTGCTGCTGGCCCTGGAGGAATCGGAAAATGCCTTCAGCGACTACGGCAAGCGCCAGCAACGCCTGATTTCGCTGATCCGGCAGAGCGAATCGAGTCGAGCCGCCGCTGATCTGGCTGAAGTCCGCTATCGCGAAGGCACCGAGGATTTCCTCGTCCTGTTGGATGCCCAACGTGAGCGCCTGGCCGCCGAGGACACTCAGGCCCAGGCCGAAGTGGACCTGTATCGCGGCATTGTCGCGATCTACAAGGCCCTGGGCGGCGGCTGGCAACCGGAAGCCGTAGCCAGCAACTGACCGACCTCATTCAACCGAGCTCCTTTGGTTGGCCGCAACCAACCAAATTTTCGCCCCGCCTCCCATGTTGGACGCGGGGCTTTTTTTGCCTGCTGCAAACGCCCGGTGGGAGCGAGCCTGCTCGCGATGGCGCTGGGTCAGTCAACTCAAATGCCAACTGATATACCGCTATCGCGAGCAGGCTCGCTCCCACCGGGTTATCTGCAGATTCTTTCAAGGTTTGACTCAAGCCCGCACCTGACCGAAGCTTGCGGCATTTCACGCTTCCTGGTTATGGACTACCTGCATGCCCTCGCCTCGCCGCTATCTGTTGCTCAGCCTGTCTGTCCTGTTGGTAATCGGTCTAGTCGCAATGTGGCTACGCAGCACCACGCCGCAAATTCCCGAGGCAATCAAGCGTGGCTACAGTGAAGCCCTTGAGCACGCACGCAATGGGCAGCCAGGGGCGGCGCGGATGCTCTATCAGCAATTGGGTCGCCCGGACCTGTCGCCCAAGCGCCGGGTATGGCTGCACGCCGAGCTACCGAACTACCCAAGCCCCCAAGCCCTGAAACTGGCGGACGCGGACCTGCACAGCGAGTCGCCGGATGTGCGTCGAGCGGCCATCGGCAGCATCAGCGGGCTGGTGCCAACCGGCCAACGCAGCCTGTTGCTGGGGCCGTTGCTCGAAGATCAAGACCCAAGCGTCCGCTTCGCCGCAGTGAACGCGTTGCTGGGCCTATCGCCGGATGAGCTTGGTTTGTACTTCGGGCCTATGCAGCTTGTCATCGGTATGTGGGAGCAGATGCTTGAAGACGGTCCACCAACCGCCGAGTCCCACTATCAGCTGGCCCGGCTGCATCTGCATAACGCTGAACTGAAAAAGGCTCAGTTGGCGCTGGAACAAGTCCTGCGCCTGCAACCGGACAACCTGCCAGCGCTGGTCATGCAGATCGACGTGCTGGACAAACAGGGCCAGGCCGACGCTGCACGTCAGTTGCTTGCCCAACAGTTGAAAAACCAGCCGGAGTCGGCTTATCTGCAACATGCATTGGGTCTGTGGCTGCTGCACCATGGCCAGGCGGAGTACGCGCTGCTTGGTTTGGCAAAAGCCGTGGAGCTTGAGCCCGAAAACCGACATTACCGTTATGACCTGGCAACCACCTTGTATGCCGAACAGGAACTGGAAGCGGCGCAGAAACAGTTACAGGAAATCGTCCAGCGCTACCCGGCTGATCGCAGGGCGCGGGTGCTGCTGATCAACTACTGGAAGGAGTCCGGGCAGTTGCAGAATGTGCAGATCCTGTTGGCGCAACTGGAGCAACTCAACCCCGATGATCCGGCGCTGCAGCAAGGCCTGTAGGCGTTTCCCCGCTGCCAGAAAATTGAGCAGTACACCTCGTTTTATCAACGAAAGCGGAACCGTGATCACGGCAAAAGGTCAAGTGTTCAGGCAGTTCATTTTCAGGCGTACTCCAGCCTGCTGCCCACTTCCCTAGTCATGAGAGGGCTTTTTTTGTCTACATCTAACGAGTTGATCAGCGCTAAAGCCGCCACCGGTATCGAAGGGCTGGATGACATCCTTTCCGGTGGCTTGTCCCGCGGCCATGTGTTCCTGCTGGAAGGGGAACCCGGGACCGGCAAGACCACGGTCGCGTTGCAATTCCTCTTGGCCGGTGCCCAGGCCGGCGAGCGTTCCTTGTACATCACCCTGTCGGAAACCGAGCGTGAGTTGCGCCAGGGCGCGGCGTCCCACGGTTGGACGATCGACGAAAACGTGCATATCTTCGAGCTGACCCCTCCCGAAAGCCTGCTCAACGCCGAGCATCAGCAAAGCCTGCTGTACTCCTCGGATCTGGAGCTGGGGGAAGCGACCCGGCAGATTTTCGAGGTGGTCGAGCGGGTCAAGCCGACCCGGGTGGTGCTCGACAGCCTGTCGGAGATCCGCCTGCTGGCGCAAAGCTCACTGCGCTATCGCCGGCAGATCCTGGCGATCAAGCATTACTTTGTGCGCTACGACGCCACGGTGCTGCTGCTTGATGACCTGACCACCGAATCCCTGGACAAGACCGTGCACAGCGTCGCCCATGGGGTGATTCGCCTGGAAGAACTGACACCCAATTACGGCGCCGAGCGGCGACGCATTCGGGTGGTCAAGTATCGCGGGCAGAAATACCGTGGCGGCTTTCACGACTTCACCATCATGGGCGACGGCATTCATGTCTTCCCGCGCCTGGTGGCCGCCGAACACCGCGGGCAATACCTGCGCCAACAACTGTCCAGCGGCCTCGATGGCGTGGACGCCTTGCTGGGCGGCGGCATCGAGACAGGCTCCAGCACCTTGATCCTGGGCCCGGCCGGCACCGGCAAGTCGCTGATTTCGATGATTTTCGCTGCAGCCGCCGTGCAGCGTGGCGAAAAAGCCGCGCTGTTCATCTTCGATGAAGAATTGGGCTTGCTGTTCGAGCGCATGAGGAACGTCGGTATCGACCTGGAAGCGCTGAGACGAACCGGCAACCTGGTGATCGAACAGGTGGACGCCGCTGAGCTGTCTCCCGGTGAGTTCTCCCATCGGGTACGCCGTTGCGTCGATGAAGGTAACATCAAGACGGTCGTGATCGACAGTATCAATGGCTACCAGGCCGCCATGCCGGAAGAAAACGCTTTGGTGCTGCACGTACATGAACTGCTGCTCTACCTGAACCGCAGGGGCGCTGCGACCTTCATGACCGTTGCGCAACACGGTCTGGTGGGCGATATGCAGGCCCCGGTGGACATTACCTACCTGGCCGACACGGTGATTCTGTTGCGTTATTTCGAAGCGCTGGGCAAAGTTCGTCGAGCGATCTCCATCATCAAGAAACGCACCGGCAGCCATGAATCCACTATTCGCGAATACCGCATCAGCAGCGAGGGCATGACCATCGGCGAGCCGCTGGAAGCATTCCAGGGGGTATTGCGTGGGGTGCCGAACTATATGGGAGCGGATAATCCGTTGCTCAAGGATGATCAACAGTGACGCTGGTCGAGCCCCTGTCGGAGCGGGCGTTGATCCTCGCACCGCTGGGGCGCGACAGCCAGATCGCCCTGATGATCCTGCGCGAAGCCGGCTTCGGCGGCCTTATCTGCCAGCATCTGGCCCACTTGTGCGAAGAGCTGGAGCACGGCGCCGGCCTGTTGGTGATTTCCTCCGAAGCCCTGGTCGGGCCGGAGCTGGAAACGCTGTTGTCACATATAGAAGAGCAACCGGCCTGGTCGGATTTGCCAATCGTATTGTTGACCCACCACGGCGGGCCGGAACAGAACCCGGCGGCGCGTATCGGCACTCAGTTGGGCAACGTAACGTTCCTCGAGCGCCCTTTTCACCCGATAACCCTGGTCAGCGTGGTCACCACCGCCCTGCGGGGCCGGCGCAGGCAATATGAAGCACGAGACCGGCTGATCGACCTGAGCAACAGCGAGCTGCGCCTGCAAACCACCCTTGAGACCCTTGAGCAACAAGTGGAAGAACGCACGGCCCAACTGCGCCACAACGAAGAGGCCTTGCGCCAGTCGCAAAAAATGGAGGCGGTCGGGCAACTCACGGGGGGGATCGCCCATGACTTCAACAACATGCTCACCGGGATCATCGGCAGCCTCGAACTGTTGCGCCGGCGCCTGGCCCGAGGCCGCACCGAGGATCTGGACAGCCTGATCGACTTGGGGGTGACATCGGCCAATCGCGCAGCCGGCCTGACGCATCGTTTGCTGGCCTTCTCCCGCCGCCAATCGCTGGACTCAAAAGCGGTGCAGATGAATACCCTGGTGCTGTCCATGGGCGAGCTGCTGCAGCGCAGCCTCAACGAGAGTATCCGGCTGGACATGGAACTGGACGACCAGCTCTGGATCGCCGAAGCCGACCCAAACCAACTGGAAAGCGCCCTACTCAACCTGGTACTCAATGCTCGGGACGCAATGCCCGACGGTGGGCAACTGGTGGTCAAGACGCTCAATCAACACCTGGATGCCGACTTCACCCAGGCTTATACCAACCTGGAGCCGGGCGATTACGTCGTGCTGAGTGTGCAGGATTCCGGTTGCGGAATGCCCGAAGCGGTCATCAATCGTGCGTTCGACCCGTTTTTCACCACCAAGCCGATCGGCCAGGGCACCGGGCTGGGCTTGTCGATGATCTATGGGTTCAGCAAGCAGTCGCGTGGTCACGTGACGATTGACAGTGAAGTCGGCAAAGGCACAACCGTGAGCCTCTATCTGCCGCGTTTCGTCGGTGAAGAGGTTCACGAACCACGGGTCGATACACAACACGCCCCGTACGCACAAGACGGTGAGACCGTGCTGATCGTCGAGGACGACCCGGCGGTGCGGGTGCTGGTCAGCGCCGTACTGAGCGAGCTGGGTTATGCCTTCGTCGAGGCAGCCGATGCTGACGGCGCGGTGCCGATCCTTCAGTCAAGCCAGCGCATCGATCTGCTGATCAGTGACGTGGGCTTGCCAGGCATGAACGGCAGGCAACTGGCGGAAATCGGCCGGCAGATTCGCCCGGACCTGCGGGTGCTGTTCATCACCGGTTATGCTGAGCATGCAGCGGTGCGCGGCGGCTTCCTGGACCCGGGCATGCAGATGATCACCAAACCGTTCACTTTTGACCTGTTGACGGCCAAGGTGCGGGAGATGATCAAGGTTTGAGGCAATGCCCGGATATCAGCCGAGCGTGCGCCCGTGATCAAGGATTTTGTGGCAGCAAAGCCTGCTCCCACAAAATCCCGCCCTGCACCCTGCTTTTACAGGCCTAGGACAACATCGTCCGCATCATGTCCTGCAGCACATCCAGGTCGAACGGTTTGCCCAGGATCGGCGCCTTGCGGGTGATGGGGCTGTCGGTGTCGCGCACTTCCTGGGCATAACCGCTGATAAAGATGACTTTCAGGTCGGGTCGCAACCGGACCGCCGGTTCAGCGATCTGCACGCCGGTGATACCCCCGGGCAGGCGGAAGTCGGTGATCATCATGTCCAGGTGGGGCTTGCTGGCGAGGATCTCGAACGCCTGCTCACCGTTTTCGGCCTGCAGCACTCGATACCCCTCGCCCGACAGGTAGGCCGACAATACCATCAGGATCGACGGGTCATCCTCGACGATCAGTACAACGTCTTGCGCATCTTCACTCATGAGAAGCCTTTGTTCGATCAATAGCTGCTGATACGACCGTAGGGTCACTCAGAGGTTGCGTCTGTTCGACGGTTTTGACCAGGACCGTTTTCTGCAAAGGCAGGCAGACGCGAAACAACGCCCCTTCATTGAGGCGGCTATTGACCGTAATAGTACCGCCATGGGCGGTCACAATCTGCTCGGAGATGAATAGCCCCAGGCCCAGACCGGATGCGACGGCTTTGGACGACACCCGCTCGAACTGCTGAAAGATGCGCTGCTGGTTTTCCTCGCTGATGCCGATACCGTGATCCTGGACTTCGACGCAAGCATGGTCAGGCGTTTTGTAGACGCGCACCTCGATCGGGCTTTTCCCGCCGTAGCGCAAGGCGTTGGTCAGCAGGTTCGACACCACTTGTTCGATACGAAACTCATCCCATTGTCCCTCCACCGACGGCTCGGTCGAGCACGTCAATGTGCATTCGGCCGCCGCGATCTGCGGCTGGAAGTTGCGCAGCAGGTTTTCAACCAGTGTCGTCAGGTTGAAGCGGCTTGGCCGAATGGACAATTTGCCAGTACGAATCCGCGACACGTCGAGCATGTCCTCGATCAGCCGGATCAGGCTCTTGATCTGGCGCTCGTCGCGCTCGACCATCGCTTGCACCTTATCCAGGCTGAAGGCGGCGGCGTTGTCCCGGGCCAGGTGCATCTTGCGCAGTTGCGTCTCGAGAATCAGGCCGTTGAGAGGCGTACGGACCTCGTGGGCAACGATCGACATGAAGTCATCACGCATGCGAACCGCCTGTTCCAGCTCGCTGCGAGTAGCCTGCAACTGCTGCAACAAGGCCTCCTGCTCGCGGCGGCTCTCCTGCAATGCAATGACCTGCTCCTTCATCGCCTTTCTCTGGCGATACAGCTCGACGAACACATTGACCTTGCTTTTGACGGCGTGGTTGTCCAGCGGCTTGTGCAGGAAGTCCACCGCGCCACTTTCATAGCCGGTGAAGGCATAGTTGCGCTCACGGCCGGCGGCGCTGACAAAGATGATAGGAATGCTACGGGTCTTCTCCGTGCCGCGCATCAGCTCGGCCAGTTCAAAGCCGTTCATTCCCGGCATCTGTACATCGATGATGGCCAGGGCAAAGTCGTGTTGCAGCAGCAAGGACAGCGCCTCATCGGCCGACAGCGCTTTGAAAACCTGGCGGCCGTCGAGTTTGATCAGCGCTTCCAGGGCCAACAGATTTTCTGGCAGATCGTCGACGATCAGCAGTTTTGCTTGAATATCTCTTGGCATGTGGTTCATTCCAGAGCGGCCAACAATTGGCCGATGCCTTGCAAAGTGAGGATATGGTCGGGCTCTTGCAGGGCAAGTGCTGCTTCGGGCATGGTCGAAACCTGGGCTTCGCCGGGGTCCTGGACCACCGTGATTCCACCCAGCTCCCGGACCTTGGCCAGGCCCTGGGCACCGTCGTTGTTGGCGCCGGTCAGCACGACCGCCAGCAGGTTCGGACCGAAGGCGTCGGCGGCGGATTCGAACAGCACATCTATCGACGGCCGCGAATGGTGCACCGGTTCCTCCAGGCTCAACGAAAGACTGCGGTCGGCCTCGACCGACAGGTGATAGCCGGGTGTGGCTACATACAAAGTGCCCGGTTGAATGTTCTGCTTGTCCTGAGCTTCCTGCACCGGTATCGCCAGACGATGGCCGAAGACCTGGGCCATCTGGCTGTCACGCTCATCGGGCAGATGCAACACGACCAGAATGGGTACGCCGAAGCCCTTTGGCAGTTGCCCGAAGACTTTGAGCAGCGCTTCGACGCCGCCGGCGGATGCACCGACGACAATGGCTTGAATGGGCGATCTGGATCTGTGCATCGTCTGATTCATAACTTGCGATAGATCCGTTCCTGTTTGACCAACGGCTCGAATTGCTTGCCGAAAGACGAAAAATCCAGTGTCTCTTTACTGCCCAGTACCAGGAAACCTCGGTGACAGAGGGACTCATGGAACAATCCGAACGCGCGATCTTGCAGCTTTTTGTTAAAATATATCAAGACGTTACGACATGAAATTAACTGAGTTTCTGAGAATACGCTATCAGTCGCCAGGCTGTGATCGGCAAAGGTCACGTTCTCGCGCAGGGTTTTGTCGAACATCGCGTAATCGTAGGCGGCGGTGTAGTAATCGGCAAATGATCGCCGCCCTCCCGCGCGCTGATAATTCTGGGTGTAGGCCCGTACGTTCTCGAGCGAAAAAATGCCCTGCTTGGCTTTTTCCAGGGACCGCGGATTGATGTCGGTGGCATAAATCAGCGTGCGGTCCAGCAGCCCTTCCTCGCGCAGCAGGATCGCCATGGAATAGACCTCCTCCCCGGTGCTGCAACCAGCGATCCAGATCTTGATCGAAGGATAGGTCTTGAGCAGCGGCACCACTTCTTCGCGGATCGCCAGGAAATGCGACGGGTCGCGAAACATCTCACTGACAGGGATCGTCAACAGTTGCAGCAGTTGCATGAACATGCCCGGGTCGTGCAACACGCGCTCCTGCAGTGCCGAGATGGTCTTGCACTCGAACTGGCTCAGCGCGTGCTGGACCCGACGCTTGATGGAGGCGCCGGAATAGTCCCGAAAATCGTAGCTGTACTTGAGGTAGATCGCGTCGATCAACAAACGGATTTCAATGTCAGTGTTACGTTCCACTAAATTCTTTCCATATTCGGCAACCACACGCGAATCAGCGAGAACAGACGATCCAGATCGATCGGCTTGGCCAGGTAATCGTTGGAACCGGCCGCCAGGCAGCGCTCCTGATCATCCTTCATGGCCTTGGCCGTCACGGCAATGATGGGCAGCTTGCGCCAGCGCGGGTCCTTGCGGATCAGCGCGGTGGCCTCGAAACCGTCCATCTCCGGCATCATCACATCCATCAGCACCAGGTCGATGTCGTCGACTTCGTTCAGACGCTCGATCGCTTCATAGCCGTTACGGCCGATGACGACGATCGCCCCCTTGGCCTCCAGGGCACTGGTCAGGGCGAAAATGTTGCGCACATCATCGTCCACCAGCAGCACTTTACGGCCCTCGAAAACCTTGTCGCGGCTGCGGGCGGTCCTGAGCATCCGCTGCCGTTCATGGGACAACCGGGATTCGACTTTGTGCAGAAAAAGTGTCACTTCGTCCAGCAACCGCTCCGGCGAACGGGCGCCCTTGATGATGATCGAGCGTGAATACTTGCGCAGTTCGGCTTCTTCATCGCGGGTCAGGTTGCGTCCGGTGTAGACAATCACGGGCGGGAATGAGCAGATATCTTCGGTGGACATGCGCTTGAGCAGGTCATTGCCCAGCATGTCAGGCAGCTTCAGGTCGATGATCATGCAGTCGTAGACGTTGCTTCGCAGCAGGTCCAGGGCTTGCTGCGCCAGGCCGACAGCGGTGATCTCGATGTCATCGTCACCGATCAGCCGGGTGATACTGTCGCGTTGCAAATCATCGTCCTCCACCAGCAGCACCCGCTTGACCTTCTGGGTCAGCTTGGCTTCCAGGCGGGCGAATACCTCCTTGAGTTCTTCGCGAGAGGTCGGTTTGACCGCATAGCCGACGGCGCCCATGTGCATCGCGGCTTCTACGCGATCCTCGACGGAAATCACATGTACCGGGATGTGCCGGGTTCCAGGTTGCTCCTTGAGCCGCTGCAATACCGTCAGCCCGGAGTGATCCGGCAGGCGCATGTCCAGCAGGATTGCATCGGGGCTCAATTGCGAAGCCAGGTCGAAGCCTTCATCGGCACCTTGGGCCACCAGGCACTGGTAACCGAGTTCGTGGGCCAGGTCGAACAGGATCCGGGCAAAGCTGGGCTCGTCTTCGATCACCAGAATGCAGCGGGTGTTGAACGGTGCCTTGTCGCGGTCATCGGCGAAGGGGGCGACGGGCACATCGACCTGGGCGATCAGCGGTGCGCTGACGGGTTCAGGGGGCGCGGGTGGCGCCATTGTGGTGGTCGCAGTGAACATCCCCGGTTCTACCAGCGGCTCACCCGACTCGACATAGCGTTCTGGCAATACCAGCGTAAACACACTGCCCTGCCCCGGCTCGCTGGAGACAGAGATCGAGCCGCCGAGCAAGGTGGCCAGGTCGCGGGAAATCGACAGGCCCAAACCGGTCCCGCCGTACCGGCGATTCGTAGTGCCATCGGCCTGGCGGAAGGCTTCAAAGATGCTTTGTTGCTGATCGGCGGCGATGCCGATTCCTGAGTCCCGCACCATGAACGCGATGCCCGCCCCGGCCTGGCCGGCCACCGTCAGGCATACCGTGCCTTTCTCGGTGAACTTGATGGCGTTGGACAGCAGGTTCTTGAGTACCTGCTCCAGACGCTGGCGGTCGGTATACAGCATGGCCGGGGCGTCGGGCAGCAGTTGCACCTCGAAGCTCAGGCCTTTTTCCGTCGCCAGGGGCATGAACATGTCACGCAAGCCTTCCACCAGGCGCGTCACGCCGGTGTTCTCCGGACGCACTTCCAGTTTCCCGGCCTCGACCTTGGAAATGTCGAGAATGTCATTGATCAGGTTCAGCAGATCGTTACCGGCGGAATAGATCGACTCGGCAAATTTCACCTGTTCCTCGTTGAGGTTCTGCTGCGGATTCTCCGCCAGCAGTTTGGACAGGATCAGTGAGCTGTTGAGCGGTGTACGCAGTTCATGGGACATGTTCGCCAGGAACTCGGACTTGTATTTGCTCGAACGCTGCAACTCTTCGGCGCGTTCCTGCAACTGGATCTGCGCCAGGTTCAGCTCGCTGTTCTTCTGGTCCATGGCATCGCGTTGTTCAGCCAGTTGCTCGTTGGTCTGCTCCAGTTCCTGTTGTTGGGCTTCCAGATGCGCCTGGGACTCCTTGAGGATGCGTGACTGCTCTTCCAGCTCTTCGTTGGCGGTCCGGAGTTCTTCCTGCTGAACTTGCAGTTCTTCGTTCAACTGTTGGGTTTCGGCGAGGACTTCCTGCAAACGCTGCCGGTAACGGGCCGCTTCGATGGAGGTGCCAATATTGCCGGCCACCAGTTCCAGCAGTTCGATATCGCGATCGGTCACAGGTCGCAGGAAGCCCAGTTCGACAACGCCGTTGATCCGGTCATCGTCACTGGTGGGCATGACCAGTACGCTGTTGGGCAACCCCTGGCCCAACCCCGAACTGACTTTCAGGTAGTCGTCGGGCACGTCATCCAGGCGGATGAGTCGCGCCTGTTGGACCGCCTGGCCAGCGATGCCTTCGCCGACAACGATCACCTGTTGCTGTTGCTCTTCATCCTCTCGGGACATGCCGTAGGTGGCGACGCGCCTGAGCAGGCCGCTTTCTTCCCGCGCATACAGTGCGGCCACTACAGCGCCCATGTATTGGGCACAGAACTGCAGGATGTTGCGTCCCAGCAGGTTCAACGTCAGTTGCCCCAGAACCTGCTCGGCCAGTAGCGTCTGGCCATTGCGCAGCCAGGCCTGTTTTTCCAGATGCAAAGCACTCTGCTGCTGGACCTTCAGGCTGGCGCTGTAATTGTTGGACAGCCCCAACAGATCCCGGCGCCCGACATAGGCCAGCAAGCCGCTGACGGCGGCCACGAACAACAGGTACAGAGCGATGCTCCAGAGGGTGGTGGTGCGCACCTGGTCGTTGCGTTCGGCACGCAGCTGCTGCTCGGATTCGACGATATCCTCGTAGGTCTTGCGTATTTCATCGGTCAAGCGCTTGCCACGCCCGGCCTTCACCGCTCCCCGGTAATCGCCACTGCTGCGTTGCAGGTCGATCATGCTTTGCGCGTAGTTGGCCCACTCCACCTGGAGCGCTTGCACTTTATGCAGGCGGTCGGTCTGGATCGGGTTGTCGGCTGTCAATTCCAACAATGTCTCCAGCGCCACGGCAATGCGCGGTTTGGCCACTTCATAGGGGTCGAGGAAATGCTCGTCGCCCGTCAGGAGGTAGCCGCGCATGCCGGTTTCCAGATCCACGCTCAGCTTGAGCGCTTCATTGGCATTATTGATCACCCGATCGGTATGCCCGACCCATTGGATCACCGACAGCAGATAGGTGATCAGCACAATGAAAAACACCGCGCTGAGGGCGCCCATGCCCAGTGGCAGGCTGATATTGCGGCTCAGGAGCTTGCGAAAACTTTGCTCGTCAACCGAAGACGAAGGAGTCATGGAATAAGCCTTGGTGGACAGTTGAAAACCGTGGAGTTTGCCGAAAAATACCGGTTGGATCCACATTCTGACGGGGCAAAGGCGCAAACTCCACGAAAAGCCTGAGGAAGCGACGATCCTTGTCAGCTCTTGTACTATAGATCCTTTCTTGTACAACCCAGGGAACTTGTGCCCCCTCGCTACTTACTCATGCATAAGGCCGTTTTTTGGCACACCTCCCCAACCCAATCCCCTGAGAATGTCTACCATGCACAACCCCGCTCCTGATACCCAGCCGACCATTCTGGTAGTCGAAGACGACGACATCGTACGTATGTTGATTGTCGACGTGCTGGAAGAGCTGGAATACCAGGTACTGGAAGCGGACGGCTGCGAACAGGCCTTGGCGTATCTGCGTAACGATGCGCAGCCCATCGCCCTGATGATGACCGATGTCGGCCTGCCGGTGATGGACGGTCGCGAGCTGGCCAAGCAGGCCCGATCGGCTCGGCCTCAGTTACCCATTCTGTTTGCCAGCGGTTACGCCGAAAGCATCGATGTGCCTGAAGGCATGGCGGTGATTGGCAAGCCTTTTTCCATCGATCAGTTGCGCGACAAGGTCAACGGCATTCTTTCTTGAGCCTGACGCAATTGTTGGTCACTATCGGCGCCCCGCGCTGATAGCGCCCACGTCGATTCGTTCCAAGGAAGCACCCGCTCATGCGTCAACCCACCGCCACCAAGGTCCTGGTTATCGGCTATGTCTGGCCCGAGCCGCGTTCATCGGCTGCCAGCGGGCACGTCATGCAGATCCTCGAAGCCTTCCTTGGGCAAGGCTGGGACATCACCTTCAGCAGTCCCGCGGGCCCTGGCGAGAACCGTGCCGACCTGATCGCGCTGGGGATCGGCGAAGTGCCGATCGAGCTCAACAGCAGCAGTTTCGATACATTCATCGCTGAACTGGCCCCGGATATCGTGTTGTTCGACCAGTTCATGATGGAAGAACAGTTCGGCTGGCGGGTCGAGAAACACTGCCCCGGCGCCCTTCGGGTGCTGGAGACGTCCGATTTGCAAAGCCTGCGCCACGCCCGGCATCAGCGGCTCAAGGATCGGTTGAAGAAGGATGACGTTTCCCAGGATTTCAGCGATCTGTTTGCGCAGGACCTGCCTCAAGCGTTCGAGTTGATGGCCGGCACCGACCTGGCCAAGCGGGAAATCGCCGCCCTGTACCGGTGCGACCTGAGCCTGATGGTGTCCGAAGTCGAGATCGAGTTGCTGGTAGAGCACTTCAAACTGCCCCGCAACCTCTTGCATTGGTGCCCACTGATGCTGGACCTGCCGAGCGAAGCACGCGTGCCGTTCGCAGACCGGGCGCATTTCCTCAGCATCGGCAATTTCCGCCACGCGCCGAACTGGGACGCCGTGCTCTGGATGAAAAACGCCATTTGGCCATTGATCCGCCAACAGCTGCCTGATGCGCAACTGCACCTGTATGGCGCCTACACCCCGCCTAAGGCTGCGGCGCTGCACAACGCGGCCCAAGGGTTTCACATCATGAATTGGGCCGAGGATGCGCTGCAGGTCATGTCGGCGGCACGTGTCTGTCTGGCGCCGTTGCGTTTCGGTGCCGGCATCAAGGGCAAGCTGATCGATGCCATGCTGTGCGGCACACCCAATGTCACCACACCCATCGGCGCAGAAGCCATGCACGGTGAAATGCCCTGGCCCGGAGCGATTGCCCAAAGCGCCGAAGATATCGCCCACGCCGCTGTGCAGTTGTACCGCGAGCAGAGCCTTTGGACCCGCGCCCGGGATAACGGCCTGGCGCTGCTGGCGGACCGTTACCGCCGACAGGTCCACGCCCAGGCGCTGATCGATTGCCTCGAAGCCTGTCGCGCCGACCTTGAGCAACGGCGCCGGGATAACTTCACCGGCAGCATGTTGCGTCATCACCAGCACAAGAGCACTCAATACATGTCCCAGTGGATTGAGGAGAAGAACCGCAACAGTCAGGCCGGAAGCGTTACGGGGTAGCACCCGTGCGGCGAAGGGGGCATTATCCAGCGGCAATAACAATAAAAGCGCCAGGCCATGACCCGAACTGCAAGAGTCACCGACCCTTCCTATGAGCTGATGGACGACCATAACGGGCTGTCCATCATCTATCGCCAGCACGGTTTCCCGTGCCCGCTGGTGCGCTGGCATTTCCATAAGGAATACGAGTTGCACCTGATCGTCGCCAGCTCCGGCAAGGTATTCATCGGTGACTATATCGGCAACTTTTACCCGCAATCGCTGTTTCTCACCGGCCCCAACCTACCCCACAACTGGATCAGCCAGGTCGCCGAGGACGAAGTGGTGCCCAAGCGTGACATGCTGGTGAATTTTACCGACGAGCTGTTCGAGAGCGGCCATCAGGTGTTTGCCGAGCTCAAGACCGTCGCGCCGTTGCTGGAGCGCGCCCAGTACGGCATCGAATTTCGCTGCAAGCGCACTATCCGCCAGGCCATGATCCTGATGCAGCGCATCGCCGATTCCCAAGGCATGAGTCGCCTGGGGCATTTTTTCATCCTGATGGAGCTGCTGGCCGCAACCGATGACTATCAGTTGCTTTCCGGGGCCACCGCTGCGCAACCGGCGGATGAGCACAGCGTTGACCGTACCAACCGCGCGGTGGATTACATCTTTGCCCATTACGCACGGGAACTGTCCCTGGAAGAAGTGGCCGACCATCTGGGCATGAAACCGACGTACTTCAGCCGCGTCTTCAAACAAGCCACCGGCCGCTGTTTCATCGAGTTCGTCAATCGCCTGCGTATCAGCAAGTCCTGCGAGTTGTTGGCCGACGGCGACAAACCGGTGACGGACGTGTGTTTTGAATCGGGCTTCAACAACATATCCAACTTCAACCGGCGCTTTCAGCAGCTCAAGGGCATGACCCCTTCCCATTACCGGCGGCTGGCGGTGCAGCGGTTGACCGAACAGAACCAGGGCTGACAATCCCGGATTATCTCTGTGGCGGGATTTATGTGGGAGCAAAGCTTGCTCGCGATGCAGGCGCCTCGGTTCTCCGGAAGACCGCGTCATCCTCATCGCGGGCAAGCCTTGCTCCCACACAGCGGGGATAAATCCCCTCGCCACAGCTAACCCCTTCTCAGACCAAATCCCATCCAGTGCAAAAAAGTATCAGCGCAAGTGCGACGGATGATTTGTCTCGCCGGCGATTGAGGGCTGTAATCAGCGCACATTCTTCCCTTCATCCGGAAGACACAAAAACAATAACTGTCCTTCCGCAGCCCTTGGGCGCGGAAAAGGAGTGCGCGATGAAACCTTTGGTAAAAGCTCTGCTTGTCTCCACCTGCATGACCCTCAGCAGCGTCAGTTTCGGCGCACAGACCCTCACCATTGCCACCGTCAACAACAGCGACATGATCCGCATGCAAAAGCTCTCGAAGACCTTCGAGGCTGAGCACCCGGACATCAAGCTCAATTGGGTGGTGCTCGAAGAAAACGTCCTGCGCCAGCGCTTGACCACCGACATCGCCACCCAGGGCGGGCAGTTCGACGTGCTGACCATCGGCATGTACGAAGCCGCACTCTGGGGGGGCAAGGGTTGGCTGGAGCCGATGAAGGATTTGCCGGCCAGTTATGCCCTGGATGATATTTTTCCGTCCGTGCGTGAAGGCCTATCGGTCAAGGGCACGCTCTACGCCCTGCCGTTCTATGCCGAAAGCTCGATCACCTACTACCGCACCGACCTGTTCAAGGACGCCGGGCTGACCATGCCCGAACACCCGACCTGGACCCAGATCGGTGAGTTCGCGGAAAAACTCACTGACAAGACCAAGGAGCAATATGGCCTGTGTCTGCGAGGCAAGGCTGGTTGGGGCGAAAACATGGCGCTGATCACGACCCTGGCCAACGGTTTTGGCGCGCGCTGGTTCGATGAGAAGTGGCAGCCGCAGTTCAATGGCCCCGAGTGGAAGAATGCCCTGAACTTCTACGTCGACAACATGAAGAAATCCGGCCCGCCGGGCGCTTCCAGCAACGGTTTCAACGAGAACCTGGCGCTGTTCAACAGCGGCAAATGTGCAATCTGGGTCGATGCCAGCGTCGCCGGTTCGTTCGTCACCGATAAGACCCAAAGCAAGGTGGCCGATCACGTCGGATTCACCTTCGCCCCCCATGAAACGACTGACAAAGGCACCTCGTGGATGTACTCCTGGTCGCTGGCCATCCCCGCCAGTTCCAAAGCCAAGGAAGCGGCCAAGGTCTTTACCATGTGGGCGACGTCCAAGGAATACAGCCAATTGGTCGCCAAGACCGATGGCGTTGCCAACGTACCGCCAGGCACACGTACCTCGACCTATAGCGACGACTACATGAAGGCCGCGCCGTTTGCCAAGGTGACCCTGGAGTCGTTGAAAGTCGCTGACCCGAAAGCCCCCACTCTCAAGCCTGTGCCCTATATCGGTATCCAGTTGGTGACCATTCCTGAGTTCCAGGCCATCGGCACCCAGGTCGGCAAGTTCTTTTCGGGCGCGTTGACCGGCCAGCAGACCGTGGACCAGGCGTTGACCGCAGCGCAGTCCACCACGGAACGCGAGATGAAACGCGCAGGTTATCCCAAGTAACCCCGACGTCAATGTGGGAGCGAGCCTGCTCGCGATGAGGTCGGCACATTCAACATCTATGTTGCCTGACCCTGCGCTATCGCGAGCAGGCTCGCTCCCACAATGGATTTTTGTAGGCCCGCACAAATCGGTTCAATGCCATGAATAGTTCAACGACAACCGCCAAAGCACACAGCGAGATTGCCCCACCGGTTCGCAAAAACCGCTTGGCCAATCCAGGCTGGTTTCTGGTCAGCCCCTCGGTGGGGTTGCTGCTGCTGTGGATGATCGTGCCACTGGGCATGACCGTCTACTTCTCGCTGATCCGCTACAACCTGCTTTACCCCGGCGAGAACGAATTTGTCGGGCTGGAGAATTTCACTTACTTCCTGACCGATTCGGGCTTCGTCCCCGGGGCGACCAACACTCTGCTGCTGGTGGGCAGCGTGTTGCTGATCAGCATCGTGTTCGGGGTGTTGATCAGTGCGCTGCTGGAGGCCAGCGAGTTTTTCGGCCGGGGCATCGTGCGGGTATTGCTGATTTCACCGTTCTTCATCATGCCCACGGTGGGCGCGCTGATCTGGAAGAACCTGATTTTCCACCCGGTCTCGGGAATTCTCGCCTCGGTGTGGAAACTGTTCGGCGCACAGCCGGTGGACTGGTTGGCCCACTACCCGCTGCTGTCGATCATCATCATTGTGTCCTGGCAATGGTTGCCCTTCGCGATCCTGATCCTGATGACGGCCATGCAGTCCCTCGATCAGGAACAGAAAGAAGCCGCCCGCCTGGATGGCGCGGGGCCCATCGCGATTTTCTGGCATCTGACGCTGCCCCATCTGGCGCGCCCGATTGCGGTGGTGCTGATGATTGAAACCATTTTCCTGCTGTCGGTGTTCGCCGAGATTTTCACCACCACCAACGGCGGCCCCGGCTATGCCTCGACCAACCTCGCCTACCTGATCTACAACCAGGCGCTGGTGCAGTTCGACGTCGGCATGGCTTCGGCCGGCGGCTTGATTGCCGTGGTGATTGCCAATATCGCCGCCATCATCCTGGTCCGGATGATCGGCAAAAACCTCACCGACAAGAACTGAGGCCGCAGCCATGACACTTCAACAATCCCGTCGCCTGCAAAGCCTGCTGCTGGGTACGCTGGCCTGGGCCATCGCGATCCTGATCTTCTTCCCGATCTTCTGGATGGTGCTGACCAGCTTCAAGACCGAAATCGACGCGTTCGCCACGCCGCCGCAGTTCATCTTCACGCCGACGCTGGAGAACTACCTGCACATCAACGAGCGCAGCAACTACTTCAGCTTCGCCTGGAACTCGGTGGTGATTTCCTTCAGCGCCACCGCCCTTTGCCTGCTGATTGCGGTGCCGGCGGCCTACTCCATGGCGTTCTATGAAACCCAGCGCACCAAGGGCACGTTGCTGTGGATGCTCTCCACCAAAATGTTGCCACCGGTGGGCGTGCTGATGCCGATCTACCTGCTGGCCAAGAGCTTTGGCCTGCTGGACACGCGGACTGCGTTGATCATCATCTACACGCTGATCAACCTGCCGATCGTGGTGTGGATGATTTACACCTACTTCAAGGACATTCCCCGCGACATCCTTGAAGCCGCGCGTCTGGATGGCGCCACGCTGTGGCAGGAAATGGTTCGCGTCCTGTTGCCCATCGCCAAGGGTGGCCTGGCCTCCACCGTACTGCTGTCGCTGATCCTGTGCTGGAACGAGGCGTTCTGGTCGCTGAACCTCACCTCGTCCAAAGCCGCGCCGCTGACGGCTCTGATCGCGTCCTACTCCAGCCCCGAAGGCTTGTTCTGGGCCAAGTTGTCGGCCGTTTCGACCCTGGCCTGCGCACCGATCCTGATTTTCGGCTGGATCAGCCAGAAACAGCTGGTACGCGGTTTGTCCTTCGGCGCCGTGAAATAACGCGCCTTACACCATTATCAGAAGTGGAGGCCCATCATCATGGCCAACCTGAAAATCAAGAATCTGCAAAAAGGCTTCGAAGGTTTCTCCATCATCAAGGGCATCGACCTTGAAGTGAACGACCGTGAGTTCGTGGTCTTTGTCGGCCCGTCGGGTTGTGGCAAGTCCACGCTGCTGCGGTTGATCGCCGGCCTGGAAGAAGTCAGCGACGGCACCATCGAACTGGACGGCCGGGACATCACCGAAGTCAGTCCGGCCAAGCGCGACCTGGCGATGGTGTTCCAGACCTACGCGCTTTACCCGCACATGAGTGTGCGCAAGAACATGTCCTTCGCCCTGGACCTGGCCGGCGTGCCCAAGGCCGAGGTCGAGAAAAAGGTCAACGAAGCGGCGCGCATCCTCGAATTGGGGCCGATGCTTGAACGCAAGCCCAAGCAGTTGTCCGGCGGCCAGCGCCAGCGTGTGGCGATTGGCCGGGCCATCGTGCGCAACCCGAAGATTTTCCTGTTCGACGAGCCGCTGTCCAACCTCGACGCCGCCCTGCGCGTGCAGATGCGCCTGGAGCTGGCGCGCCTGCACAAGGAGCTGCAGGCAACGATGATCTACGTCACCCACGATCAGGTCGAAGCCATGACCCTGGCCGACAAGGTGGTGGTGCTCAACAGCGGGCGCGTCGAACAGATCGGCTCGCCGCTGGAGCTGTATCACCAGCCGGCCAACCTGTTTGTCGCCGGGTTCCTCGGTACGCCAAAAATGGGCTTTCTCAAAGGCAAAGTCACACGGCTGGAGAACCAGGGTTGTGAGGTCCTGCTGGACGCCGGCACCCGGATCAGCCTGCCCCTGAGTGGGGCCAGCCTGAGCGTCGGCGGCGCGGTGACCCTGGGGATTCGCCCGGAGCATTTGAACCTGGCACAACCGGGCGATTGCACGCTGCAAGTCACCGCCGATGTCAGCGAACGTCTGGGCAGCGACACCTTCTGTCACGTCGTCACCGCCTCCGGTGAAGCCTTGACCATGCGCGTGCGCGGCGACCTGGCGAGCCGTTTCGGTGAGCAACTGAACCTGCACCTTGATGCTGAACACTGCCACTTATTCGATGCCGAGGGCGTGGCGGTCACCCGTGCGCTGCGCATCGCCGCCTGATTACCGAGACTTGTGATGAAACTCAATCGACAGAACCTGCACAACCTCAGCCCTGAGGTCGCCCTGCCCGCTTATTCCTTGAGCGAGATCAGCCAGGGCATCGCCCACATCGGCGTCGGCGGCTTCCACCGCGCGCACCAGGCTTACTACACTGATGCGCTGATGAACACCGGCACCGACCTGGACTGGGCCATCTGCGGCGTGGGCTTGCGGGCCGAAGATCGCCGCGCCCGGGATGACCTGGCCAGCCAGGACTACCTGTTTACCCTGTACGAGCTGGGGGACACCGACGACACCGAAATCCGGGTGATCGGAGCCATCAATGACATGCTGCTGGCCGAAGACGGCGCCCAGGCCCTGATCGACAAACTGGCCGACCCGCAAATCCGCATCGTCTCGCTGACCATTACCGAGGGCGGCTATTGCATCGACGACAGTAACGGCGAGTTCATGGCCCACCTGCCGCAGGTCCAGCACGATCTGGCCCATCCTGACGAGCCGAAAACCGTCTTCGGTTTCCTTTGCGCAGCCTTGGCCAAGCGCCGGGCCGCCGGCACCCCGGCGTTCACCCTGATGTCCTGCGATAACCTGCCGCACAACGGTGCCGTGACCCGCAAGGCGCTGCTGGCATTCGCCGCGTTGCGCGACGCCGAGCTGGGCCAATGGATCGATCGCCACGTGAGCTTCCCCAACGCCATGGTTGACCGCATCACGCCCATGACCAGCGTCGCCCACCGGCTGCAACTGCATGACGAGCATGGGGTCGACGATGCCTGGCCGGTGGTCTGCGAGCCTTTCGTGCAGTGGGTCCTGGAAGACAAATTCGTCAACGGTCGCCCGGCCTGGGAAAAGGTCGGCGTGCAGTTCACCGATGACGTCTCGCCCTATGAAGAAATGAAAATCAAATTGCTCAACGGCAGTCACCTGGCGCTGACCTACCTGGGTTTTCTCAAGGGTTATCGCTTCGTCCACGAAACCATGAACGACCCGCTGTTCGTGCGTTACATGCGTGCCTACATGGACCTGGACGTGACCCCGCAACTGGCACCCGTGCCAGGGATCGACCTGACCGACTACAAGAACACGCTGGTGGAGCGTTTTTCCAACCAGGCAATTGCCGACCAGTTGGAGCGGGTGTGTTCGGACGGCTCGTCGAAGTTTCCCAAATTCACCGTGCCGACGATCAACCGCTTGATTGCCGACGGCGGCCAAACCCGTCGCGCGGCGCTGGTGGTGGCGGCCTGGGCCGTGTACCTGAAGGGCGTGGATGAGAACGGCGTGACGTATTCGATCCCGGACCCGCGGGCGGCGTTCTGCCAGGCGCTGGTGGCCGACGATGCGTTGGTGACCCAGCGCCTGCTGGAGGTCGAAGAGATTTTCGGTACGGCCATTCCCCACTCGCCCGAGTTCGTGGCAGCCTTCGAGTGGTGCTGCAACAGCTTGCGCGAACACGGGGTCACGCGGACGCTTGAGCGAGTGTTGGCTGACGCGGACTAAACTGCGCACGCAATCCGCTTCTGTGACGAGGGGATTTAGCGAAACGTCGCACCGCCCCGTTGGGTCGCGAAGCGGCCCCCAGACGTGCTGCCTACACCGAAGCCGCAGATACATTGGGCCCGCTTCGCAGCCCAGCGGGGATAAATCCCCTCGCCACAGGTATTCCCTGGCCACAAGTTCTGTGTTTTGTTCTTTGATCCGAGGGTTTTTATGGCAAACCAACAACTGTTCCTGGGCATCGACTGCGGCACCCAAGGCACCAAGGCACTGATCCTGGATACGCTCAGCGGCCAGGTGCTCGGCCAGGGTGCCGCTGCCCACAGCATGATCAGCGGGGCCAACGGTCGCCGTGAACAAGACACCCAGCAATGGCTCGATGCGTTCACCCAGGCGACTCACCAAGCCCTGGCCGCCGCCGGGGTCGATGGCCAGGCGATCCTCGGCATCGGCGTGTCCGGCCAGCAACACGGCTTGGTGCTGCTTGACGACCAGGGCCAGGTCTTGCGCCCGGCCAAGCTGTGGTGCGACACCGAGACGACGCCGGAAAACGATCGGCTTTTGGCCTACCTGGGGGGTGAAGACGGCAGTCTCGCACGCCTCGGCGTGGTGATCGCGCCGGGCTACACGGTTTCCAAACTGCTCTGGACGCGGGAGCAGCATCCCCAGGTTTTCGAACGCATCGCCAGCATCCTGCTGCCCCACGACTTTCTCAATCACTGGCTCACCGGCCGCCATTGCAGCGAATACGGCGACGCCTCGGGCACCGGCTATTTCAACGTACGCACCCGTCAATGGGACGCGCGGTTGCTGCAGCACATCGATCCCAGCGGTCGGCTGCAATCGGCATTACCGGAGCTGATCGAGGCCCATCAGCCGGTCGGGCGGATCCTGCCGGCCGTTGCCGCGCACCTGGGCATCAATCCCGACGCGCTGGTGGCCAGCGGAGGTGGCGACAACATGATGGGCGCTATCGGCACCGGCAACATCCAGCCCGGCGTGATCACCATGAGCCTGGGCTCCTCCGGCACGGTCTACGCCTATGCCGCCGAACCTGCGGTCAGTCCGCAGCCGTCGGTGGCAACCTTCTGCTCATCCAGCGGCGGCTGGCTGCCGCTGATCTGCACCATGAACCTGACCAACGCCACCGGGGCCATGCGCGAGCTGCTGGAGCTGGACATCGACGCCTTCAACGCCTTGGTGGCAAGGGCCCCGATAGGCGCCGAAGGCGTGTGCATGCTGCCGTTTCTCAACGGCGAGCGAGTTCCCGCCCTGCCCCATGCCACCGGCAGCCTTTTCGGGCTGACCACCACCAACCTGACCCAGGCCAATCTGTGTCGGGCGGTGGTCGAAGGCACCACCTTCGGTTTGCGCTATGGCCTGGACCTGCTGCGCGCCAACGGGCTCGAGGCCCAGAGCATCCGCTTGATCGGCGGTGGTTCGAAAAGCCCGGTTTGGCGGCAGATCGTCGCCGACATCATGGATACCACGGTCATTTGCACTGAACAGAGCGAAGCGGCCGCCCTGGGTGCGGCGATTCAGGCGGCGTGGTGCCATTCAGGCTCACAGCAAAGCCTGGCCGATCTGTGCGAGCGCTGTGTCAAGCTCGACCCAGCCAGCGAAACCCGGCCCATTACCGAGCAGGTCGCAGCATCGCAAAAAGCTTATGCCAACTATCAAGAACGTATCGCAACCCTTTGAGATAAAAGAACTATGTATTTGGTATGTGGTGAAGCACTGTTTGATTTTTTCAGCGAAAACGAGATGGGCGGTCCGGCGTCGCAGGTCAACTTCAAAGCCATCGCGGGCGGCTCGCCGTTCAACGTGGCAGTCGGGTTGCGACGCCTGGGCGTGGAATCGGCACTGTTTGGCGGGCTGTCCACGGACTACCTGGGCCGACGCTTGCATCAGGTCCTGGCTGCCGAAGGTGTCAGCACCGAGTACGCACTGGACTTCGACGCGCCTACGACCCTGGCAATGGTGGCGGTCGGTGCCAACGGTTCGCCCCACTATAGCTTTCGCGGTGAAGGATGCGCGGACCGGCAACTAGGCCTGGACCACCTACCGGTGCTCGGTGAGCACGTACGGGGGCTGCATGTCGGCTCCTTCTCTCTTGTGGTGCAGCCGATTGCCGACACCCTACTGGCCTTGGTGCGACGCGAGAGCGGTAAACGCCTGGTCAGCCTGGATCCGAACGTGCGACTCAACCCGCAACCGGACATCGAACTGTGGCGCTCGCGAATCGCAACGCTGGTCGAATATGCCGATTTGATCAAAGTCAGCGACGAAGACCTGAGTCTTCTTTATCCCGACCAACCGCCACAGACCATCATCGAGCGTTGGATGGAGCACCGTTGCCAATTGGTGTTCCTTACCCGTGGCAGTCAAGGCGCGACGGTATTCAGCCGCCAGCACGGTTCCTGGTCAATGCCGGCATGTTCGGTGCAGATCGCCGATACCGTGGGCGCCGGGGACACCTTCCAGGCGGCGTTGATTACCTGGCTGACCGAGCACCAACTGGATTCGGTGGAAGGCCTGCATACCCTGACCCGTGAGCAGGTGAGCGAGATGCTCGCTTTTGCCATGCGCGCAGCTGCGCTGACATGCGGCCGGACCGGACCGGATCTGCCTTACCGGCAACAATTGGATTGAGCTGTTTGGGAAAAAGCACGGCACCGGGTTCGGACAATGACCGAACCCGGAGGTGATTCCTGGGAAGACAAGGCCGTGATCAGCGCCCGGTCATGCGGTGTTGCTGATGGAAGTGATTACCGGTGTGGTGATTTTGGTCGAGTTCGGAGCGCAACTCGGCGATCAGGTCGTTGATTGCCCGGCAGCCATTGAGTTTATTGGCATCGATATCGGTTTTGATCAATGCCACACGATCGGTTTCATGATCGTCATAGATCTTGATTGTCATCGACAAATCAGGTGACAACGTGCATTGCGAGCGCTTGGGCAGCAAGCTGCTTTCAATGATGTTTCGCATTTCGAGGGCAGATAAAAACATGGCGACTCTCTCCTGTTGAGGCGGCCAATTTATGTTCACGACGGCGGTATTTTCGTCCGTTCTTCCCTGCGGACTGGGACTACGAATGCCGTGCCGTTCGTTCGTTCTTGGCGTTTTCTAATTAATGAGCCCGTGCAGCGACTCCCTAATCATCCCGCAAAAAATATGCCTGCTTTAAAGAAAATCCCGATTGATCCAAATCAACTACTTAGCGTCCAGGACTGTGAGAGCGCGCGTGCAAATTGCAAGGAAGCGGGATTTTCCTCATGCAAACTGCAATCGCCAGTGATCCTGTCGCAAGCTAGATTAGACCCTATTGCGCGGGGGTGAGTGGGCACCCGTCGGCTGCTTCGAAAAAAGTGTGACGTCGCGTAAAAAACGTCAAATGACTTCGGCGCCAGCCCGCTCTGCCACATGGCGCAGGCTATCGAAGTTGATATTCGCGCCGGAATCGATTGCCACCAGTGTTTGGCCTCGCGCGCCGGTCTGGGCGACGTACTGCTTGATGCCGGCGACCGCCAAGGCGCCCGAGGGCTCGGTTATCGACCGGGTATCGTCATAGATGTCTCGGATGGCTGCGCACAATTGGTCGTCAGTGACGGTGATCACGTCATCAACGCAGAAACGGCAGATGTCGAAGCCGTAGGCCCCTATTTGCGCGACAGCCACGCCATCGGCAAAGGTTCCCACGCTCGCCAGACTGACCCGTTCACCGACTGCCAGCGCCGCCTGGAGACAGGCGGAATGTTGTGACTCCACCCCGACGATGCGAACCTCCGGGCGCAGGTACTTGACGTAGGCCGCGACCCCGGCAATCAGCCCCCCGCCACCGACCGGGACAAAAATCGCGTCCAGGCTGCCTGGGTGCTGACGCAGGATTTCCATGGCGACGGTGCCCTGCCCGGCGATCACGTCCGGATCATCGAAGGGCGAAACGAACTCTCGTCCGGTCTGTCGGGCCAGCTCCAGTGCGTATTCCAAGGCAAAGGGAAAGCTCTCCCCGTGCAGCACTGCTTCGGCGCCCCGGTTGCGCACGCCCAGCACCTTGAGCTGCGGTGTGGTGAGTGGCATGACGATGCTGGCCGATATGCCCAGCTCCCGCGCGGCCAGCGCCACGCCCTGGGCATGATTGCCCGCTGAAGCGGTGATGACACCGCGAGCCCGTTGCTCGGCGGTCAGTTGCACCAGTTTGTTGTAGGCGCCACGGATCTTGAAAGAAAAAGTCGGCTGCAGGTCTTCACGCTTGAGAAGGATCCGGTTGCCCAAGGCTTCGGACAGTCCGGTGGCCGCTTGCAACGGCGTGCGTACGGCCAGTTCGTACACCGGCGCGGCCAGGATCTTCTTGACGTAATGTTCTAGCAGGGCTTGCTCGGGGCGGGTGGTAGGCATGGCGGTCTCCTGGTTTGGACAAAACTCCGGAGACAGAAAGAAAAAACCCGCCTCGGAGGCGGGTTGGGTGCAGTCGTCAGCTAGCCCGCCAAATAAGGAATGGCGGTAATAATGCTTGGCTGGCTACGCAATACGGTGCTGGTCATGCCTGGAAATTAGCCTGCCGCTGGCTGGCAAGTCAATGGGCACTGTTGCGAATCACTTGAGCCCGACTTTATAGAGCGCCCCATCGTCATCATCTGTCAGTACGTACAGGAAACCATCCGGCCCCTGGCGCACGTCGCGGATGCGCTCGCCAAGCTCACCCAGCAGGCGTTCTTCGTGCACGACCTTGTCACCCTCCAGTTCCAGGCGGATCAGATTCCGGGACACCAGCGCACCGATGAACACGCTGTGTTGCCAGGCCTTGAAGCGGTCACTGTCATAGAACGCCATGCCGCTCAGCCCGGGTGACACTTCCCATACATGAAAAGGGCCAAGCGTGCCTTCGGCGGTCTTGCCGCCGGCTTCCGGGATCGGCGCCCCAGAGTAGTTGATGCCGTGAGTCGCCAGCGGCCAGCCGTAATTTTTGCTGCGTTCGATGATATTCAGCTCATCGCCGCCCCTGGGACCGTGCTCGTTCTCCCACAACGTACCGTTCCAGGGATTGAGCGCCGCCCCTTGGGGGTTGCGAACGCCGTAGGACCAGATCTCGGGGCGTACGTTTGCCTGACCGACAAACGGGTTATCGTCCGGCACCTTGCCGTCGGGGTAGATGCGCACGATCTTGCCCTGGAGCTTGTCCAGGTCCTGGGCCGTGGGCCGCTCGTTGTTTTCCCCCAGGGTGATGAACAGATAGCCGTCCCGGTCGAACACCAGGCGCGACCCAAAGTGGTTCCCGGTGGAAAGCTTGGGCTGCTGGCGGAAAATCACATTGAAATTCTTCAGGCTCTGCAGGTCTTCGGACAATTGCCCACGGCCCACGGCGGTGCCTGCCTTGCCGTCATCGCCGGCCTCGGCGTAAGACAGGTAGACCGTGCGGTCCTGCTTGAAGTCCGGCGACAGCACGACGTCCAGCAAACCGCCCTGGCCTCTGGCCCAGACCTCAGGTACGCCGTTCAATGGTGCCGAGAGCTGGCCGTCAGGGCTGACCCGACGCAGGTTGCCCGCTCGCTCTGTCACCAACATGCCCTGTTGATCAGGCAGGAAAGCCACGGACCAGGGATGTTCGAGCCCCTTGACCACGGTGGTCACCTCCACCGTGCCCTCCTCGCTCTTGAGTTGCCGGCTTTGCGCGGCAGACGCCGGGGTGGCGAGAGTCAGTACAGCGCTGGCGCAGAATGCGGCCAGGAGTGTTTTACGCAACATGCACACTTCCTTCTGTGGTGTGAATAAAGACTGCCAGGGCTCGGCACTCAGCGAATGTCGTTTGAGGTGTCCCTCGGCGGTGGATTGGGCTTGATGGTAGGCCGTGGCGAGCCGGCAGGCTGACCGGAACGGGGATACCCGTTGCCGATACCGCCATTTTCCAGCGTGGGTGGCCGGGGAACGGGAACGGTCGGGTTGTTATGGATCATCGGCACGTTGGGCCGGGTGCCCTGCATGCTGTTGGGATTGGCCCGGCGGATCGGGCTGTTATAGGGATTGTTGTTACCTGGCAGGTTCTGGGCCAGGACCATGGCCCCGCAGTCGGGCGTTGCCGAGTGGGCGGCGGTGGTCAGCAACAGCGTCATGAGAGCGAGTAGCAGCCTGTTCATCGGAGCACCTCTTGGATTCAGGCATATCGAAAGCACGCTACGCCGCCGGTTCGCCGTTGTTAAGGGAAATGTCCGTCCGAAGATGTAACCAAGCGTCTCGAAGGCAATGCGGGGCGGGTCAACCGGCGCTCCATGGAAACTTTTGCGAACGCCGCAAGGTCACCTGAATGACTCATTCATCGGCAAGGAAAACCCCTCCATGGCACGGGCAATCTGGAAAGGCGCAATCAGCTTCGGACTGGTCCACATTCCTGTGGCGCTGGTGTCGGCCACGTCCTCCCAGGGGGTGGATTTCGACTGGCTGGACAAGCGCAGCATGGACCCGGTTGGCTATAAGCGAGTGAACAAGGTCACCGGCAAGGAGGTGACCAAGGAAAATATCGTCAAGGGTGTGCAATACCAGAAGGGCCAATACGTCCTGCTGAGCGAAGAGGAGATTCGCTCTGCCCACCCCAAGTCCACCCAGACCATCGATATTTTTTCTTTCGTCGACAGCGACAAAATTCCCCTGCAAAACATCGACACGCCCTACTTCCTGGCGCCAGACAAACGCGGCGGCAAGGTCTACGCCCTGCTGCGCGAAACCCTGATCAAGACCAACAAGGTGGCGCTGGCCCATGTCGTGCTGCATACCCGCCAGCATCTGGCAGCGCTGATGCCGCTGGAGTCTGCGCTGGTGCTGGTGATGCTGCGCTGGCCCGCCGAAGTGCGCGAACTCGACATCCTGGAACTGGGCGATGAAGTCATCAAGCCAACCCTGGCCAAGGGGGAGCTGGAAATGGCCAAGCGGCTGGTGCAGGACATGAGCGCCGATTGGGAACCGCAAGAGTACCGGGACAGCTTCGAAGACAAGATCATGGAACTGGTGGAGAAAAAGGCCAAAGAAGGCCGCCTGGAGGCGGTGGAAACCGATCCGGGTGAAGAGCAACGCAAGAGCGCCGATGTCATCGACCTTACCGAACTGCTCAAACGCAGCCTGGGCGGCAAGGGCAAGGCGCCAGAAAAGCCTGCCGGAAAAACCGCTGCAAAGCCCGCAAAGACCAGCAAGTCCGCTCCCGCGAAAAAAGCCACCAAGGCCTCCCGGGGCTAATCCCCGGGCGCCAGCAATACAAGGGAATCCGTCATGGCCAAGGCCGAGAGTGAATACGCCCGTTTGTCCGGTGCCGAGCCGGAGCACAAGCACAGCCGCAAGCGCACCCGGCAGAGCCAGACCGGTAGCAGTGCCCTTCCCGAGCGCTTGTTGCCGCAACGCGCCACCCCCGTTGAGCAGCCCCCGGCCGGTGAATGGCGTTATGAAGTCCAGTTCGATGGCTATCGCCTGATGGCCCGCATTGAAGCGGGTCAAGTGCGATTGCTCAGCCGCAATCAACAGGACTGGACCGACCGACTGCAATTGCACGCCGATGCGTTGTCTGAGCTGAATCTGGGTGACAGCTGGCTCGACGGCGGCCTCGTTTCGCTCGATAACGACGGCCACTCTGACTTTGTGGCCCTGCGACAGTCGTTCGAGATTGGCCGCACGGTAGACCTGGTGTACGTCCTGTTTGATGCGCCTTTTTTAAATGGCGTCGATCTGCGCCAGGCGCCGGTTGAAAAACGCCGGGCAGCCCTCAAGAAGGCGCTGAAGAACAATGCCAGCAAGCGCCTGCGCTTCTCTGAGTCGTTTTCCGCCAACCAGCACGACATTTTTGAAAGTGCCAACGCCCTCGCACTCGATGGCGTGATCGGCAAACGCCTGGGCAGCCCCTATGTGTCGCGCCGCAGCGCCGACTGGATCAAACTCAAGTGCCGTCTGCGCCAGCCGTTCGTGATCGTCGGCTTCACCCGCCCCAAAGGTCGGCGCAATGGTTTCGGTGCACTGTTGCTGGCGGTCAACGGGCCCGAGGGATTGATGTATGCCGGCCGTGTCGGCACAGGGTTCGCACAAGCCCGGCTCAAACAACTGCACGAGCAACTCTGTAGCCTGGAGCGGGACGATTCGCCACTGGTCGCACCGGTCAGCAGCGCGCAAAGCCGCGGCGTGCATTGGGTAGAGCCAACCGAGGTCTGTGAAGTCGAGTTCGCTGATTGGACCCGCGACGGCCTGGTGCGCCAGGCGGTGTTCCTGGATCTACAGAACGACATACCGGCAAGCAAGGTTGTGCGTCAGCAGCCAGTTCCGATAAAACCCCTGCCCGCCAAAACCACGCCTCGCGGCAAAGCCCGTAGCGTACAGGTCTCAGGGCTGGAGATTTCCCACCCTGAGCGCGTCATCGACAGTGTCAGCGGCGTGCAGAAAGTCGAACTGGCGCAGTACTACGAGGACATCGCTCCCTGGATTCTGCCGCACCTGAAGCAGCGCCCGGTTGCCCTGCTCAGGGCGCCAGAGGGAATCGGCGAAGAGCAGTTCTTTCAGAAACACGCCGATCGCCTGGACATTCCCCACATCAAACAGCTGGATCCGCGACTGGATCCCGGGCATGCCGCGCTGATGGAAATCGACAGTGTGCAGTCGCTGGTCAGCGCGGCCCAAATGGGCACGGTGGAGTTGCACACATGGGCCGCCACGCATGATCGGATCGAGACGCCGGACCTGTTCGTTCTTGATCTGGACCCCGACCCGTCGCTGCCCTGGAGCGCGATGATCGAGGCGACTCGCCTGACCCTCTCGGTGCTCGACGAACTGGGTTTGCAGGCCTTCCTCAAAACCAGCGGAGGCAAAGGCATGCATGTCATCGTGCCGCTGGCGCGCAGTGAAGGCTGGGACATTACCAAGGCTTTCGCCAAGGCCATCTCCCTGTTCATGACCCGGCAGATGCCGCAGCGGATCACCGCGACCATGGGGCCGAAGAATCGTGTCGGGAAGATATTTGTCGACTACCTGCGTAACGCCCGGGGCGCCAGCACCGTCAGCGCCTATTCCGTGCGCGCTCGGCCAGGTCTGCCGGTATCCGTGCCGATTGCCCGGGCCGAGCTTGACGGTCTGCGTAACGCCCAGCAGTGGGACATCTATACGGCCCTAGAACGGGCCAGAAACCTGGGCGCCGATCCTTGGGAGGGGTACAACCATCGCCAGCGAATCACGGCCAGGATGTGGGAGCAACTGGATGCGCAAAAACCTGGGGAATGACGCAGGTACGGAGAGTCACCCGCTCATATCCAGATGAAGACCGCCAGCAGACCGCCGAAGAACGCCCACTTCTGCAAGTAATACAGCTTGCGGTTGCGCTTCTTCAGAGCCTTGCCTTGCAGGCGAATCCTGTAAAGCCTGGAAAACGCCCGGTTCAGGCCGCCGGTTTTGTCTCCGGCGTCATTGGGCGCTCCGGCGGCCGCCATCACGGTGCGGCTGAACCAGCGGTTGAAGGCACTGGCCCAGCGAAATCTCATGGGGCGTTCCACGTCGCAAAAGAGAATGATGCGATTGTGAGGCGTGGTGTTCTGGGCGTAATGAATGAACGTCTCGTCGAATATCACCGCCTCGCCATCACGCCAGTGGTAATGCTCACCGTCGACATTGATGTAGCAGCCGGCATCGTTGGGCGTTTCCAGGCCCAGGTGATACCGATAGGACCCGGCATACGGGTCGCGATGACGAACCAGCTTGGAGCCCGGTGGCAGTTCGGCGAACATCGCCGCCTTGATTGAACCGATGCTCTGCACCAGTTCAGTGGTGCGCGGACACAGTTTCATCGCCGAGGGATGACTGTCGGCGTACCACTTCAGGTAGAAACGCTTCCAGCCGGTCTTGAAGAACGAATTGAAGCCCACATCGTCGTACTGGTTGGAACGCTTGATCTCCCCCGCTCGCAGCAAATTCAGGCCTTCGGCACGAATCTCCTGCCAATGGGCCTGCAACGGGCTCAGGTCGGGAAACTGCGCCGGGTTCAGGAAAGGCTTGTTGGGCAGTTTCGAGCACAGGTAAAGCAGGCAGTTGATCGGCGCGAGGAAGGACGAATGGTCGCTCAACTGGCGTCCGAGCTTGTGCCGAACGCGCCCGCGCAGGTGCACATAACCGATAGAGAGAAGATAGATCGCGGCAATGATGAGTTTCACAGTATCCGCACACATCAAAAGTGGACAGGCTGCCACTTCCCGCACAGCCGAACAGCGTGGGGAATGGCGTAAGTGAGATGGCAATTTAGCCACAACTCGTAACCAAAGGTTATCCCTGCGTTGTGAAAAACTGTCTTGCCTGGGTTACACCCTATCGTTAACGCGGCCAGATCAGTACAATTGCCGCCAAACATTACGCGCCCCCTTTTTGGCCGATACCGGATTCCGGCTTCGGCGTACGTCTATTTGGGTCAGGCGCTCCGTATGCTGCTGTCCTCTTATGCCGGATGGACCCTTGCGCTTGCGACCGCGAAGCTTTCGCGCGGTCGGGACCTGCGCAAACAGGTACTGAACAGGTACTGCCGCACCCTTAGCTACTCTGAATGTTCCGCAGGATAAACCTTTGATCTCTACAGCTAACATCACGATGCAGTTCGGCGCCAAGCCACTGTTCGAAAACGTCTCTGTCAAGTTCGGCGCGGGTAACCGCTACGGTCTGATTGGCGCCAACGGTTGCGGCAAGTCGACCTTCATGAAGATCCTCGGCGGCGACCTCGAGCCGTCCGGCGGCCAGGTCATGCTTGAGCCGAACGTGCGCCTGGGTAAACTGCGCCAGGACCAGTTCGCCTACGAAGAATTCACCGTGATCGACACCGTGATCATGGGCCACGAAGAGCTGTGGAAGGTCAAGGCCGAGCGCGACCGCATCTATTCGCTGCCGGAAATGACCGAAGAAGACGGCATGGCCGTGGCCGAGCTGGAAACCGAATTCGCCGAGATGGACGGCTACACCGCCGAGTCCCGTGCCGGTGAACTGCTGCTGGGCCTGGGAATTGGCATCGAGCAGCATTTCGGCCCGATGAGCGAAGTGTCGCCCGGCTGGAAACTGCGGGTACTGCTGGCCCAGGCGTTGTTCTCCGACCCGGAAGTGCTGCTGCTGGACGAGCCGACCAACCACCTGGATATCAACACCATCCGCTGGCTGGAAAACGTGCTGACCCAGCGTTCGAGCCTGATGATCATCATCTCCCACGACCGTCACTTCCTGAACAGTGTCTGCACCCACATGGCGGACCTGGACTACGGCGAGCTGCGCCTGTTCCCGGGCAACTACGACGAGTACATGACCGTGGCGACCCAGTCCCGCGAGCAACTGCTGTCGGACAACGCCAAGAAGAAAGCGCAGATTTCCGAACTGCAATCGTTCGTCAGCCGCTTCTCGGCCAACGCCTCGAAGGCCAAGCAAGCCACCTCCCGTGCCAAGCAGATCGACAAGATCCAATTGGCCGAGGTCAAGCCATCGAGCCGTGTCAGCCCGTTCATTCGCTTCGAACAGACCAAGAAGCTGCACCGTCAGGCGGTCATTGTCGAAGGCATGGCCAAAGGGTTTGACGGCAAGCCGTTGTTCAAGGACTTCAGCTTCACCGTCGAAGCCGGCGAGCGCGTGGCGATCATTGGCCCGAACGGCATCGGCAAGACCACGTTGCTGCGCACCCTGGTCAATGAACTGGAGCCGGACGCCGGTACTGTGAAATGGACCGACGCCGCGGAACTGGGTTACTACGCCCAGGACCACGCCCACGACTTCGAAGACGACGTCAACCTGTTCGACTGGATGGGCCAGTGGACCCAGGGCGGCGAACAACTGGTTCGTGGCACCTTGGGCCGCATGCTGTTTTCCAACGACGAGATCCTCAAGTCGGTCAAGGTCATTTCCGGTGGTGAACAGGGTCGCATGCTGTTCGGCAAGCTGATCCTGCAAAAGCCGAACGTGCTGGTGATGGACGAACCGACCAACCACTTGGACATGGAATCCATCGAGGCGCTGAACCTGGCGCTGGAAAACTACCCGGGCACGCTGATCTTCGTCAGCCACGACCGTGAGTTCGTATCGTCCCTGGCCACCCGCATCATCGAGTTGAGCGCCGATGGCGTGATCGACTTTAGCGGCACCTATGACGATTACCTGCGCAGCCAGGGTGTGCTGATTTAAGAGCAGCGCTGAGTTGTAAGCTTCAAGCTGCAAGTGAAAAGCCCTGTCCGTTGTGACGGGGCTTTTTGTTTTCAAGGTAGAACAGCTTGTGGGAGCACAGCTTGCTTGCGATTTGGCCGTTTCAGTCGACTTGGTATTGGCCGACCTACCGTCATCGCGAGCAGGCTCGCTCCCACAAGGAACCGATGTTCTTCCAAGCCCTGCGGCCAGTGTGGGAGCGAGCCTGCTCGCGATAGCGTCGGCACCATCACCACCCGGGCAAACCGTTAGCCTGCTTTCTTTTATTCCCGCCGCGCGCCATGATGAGCCCCTCTTACCGCTGCCCGCGAACGAGCCTCATGCCAACACACCCATCCACCCCCAGTTCCCTGTCGATCACCTGGCAGATCATCTCCATCGTCTTCTATACCTTCATCGCCTTTCTCTGCATCGGCCTGCCGATTGCCGTGTTGCCGGGCTATGTCCACGAACAGTTGGGCTTCAGTGCCGTGGTGGCCGGGCTGACCATCGGCTCCCAGTATCTGGCGACGCTGCTCAGTCGGCCCATGGCCGGGCGGCTGTCGGACAGTATCGGCACCAAGCGGGCGATCGTTTATGGGCTGTACGGGATCGTCCTCAGTGGTTTGCTGACGTTGCTTTCGACGCTGCTGCAAAGCTTTCCACTGCTGAGCCTGTTGATCCTGATCGCCGGGCGTTTGCTGCTCGGGGTGGCTCAGGGCCTGATTGGCGTGGGCACCATCAGTTGGTGCATGGGCCAGGTGGGGGTCGAACACACGGCCCGCTCGATCTCATGGAACGGCATCGCGTCTTATGGGGCCATTGCCATCGGCGCGCCGCTGGGAGTGGTAATGGTCAGTGAGCTGGGCTTTGTCAGCCTGGGGATCGCCTTGTCGCTGCTGGCCGGCGCGGCGCTGCTGTTGATACGAAACAAGCCATCGGTGCCGGTCATTCGAGGCGAGCGCTTGCCCTTTTGGGCGGTGTTCGGGCGTATAGCACCGTACGGGACGAGCCTGTGCCTGGCGTCGATCGGCTACGGTACGCTCACCACCTTCATCACGTTGTTTTATGTCAGTCGCGGCTGGACAGGGGCGGCCTGGTGCCTGACAGTGTTTGGCGTCTGTTTCATTCTGTCGCGCTTGTTGTTCATTTCCAGCATCGCCCGCTTCGGAGGCTTCAGGACGGCCATTGCCTGCATGTGTATAGAAACCTTGGGGCTGGTGTTGCTGTGGCTGGCACCTTCTACCGCGTTCGCGCTGATCGGCGCGGGGCTGGCCGGTTTCGGGCTGTCGCTGGTGTATCCGGCGTTGGGTGTGGAGGCCATCAAGCAAGTCCCGAATACCAGCCGTGGCGCAGGACTGAGCGCCTATGCGGTGTTCTTCGACCTGGCGCTGGCGATTGCCGGCCCCTTGATGGGCGCGGTGGCGTTGAATCTGGGGTATTCCTCGATCTTTTTCAGTGCGGCACTGCTGTCGATCATCGGACTGGGGCTGACTTTACTGCTGCGGCGCCGTACCGAAACAGCCGCTTATTGATCGACCTTGTGCAAACTCACCAGGCCGGTTCGCCCAGGCCTGGTGTTTTTTTGCGCGGTCTTTAAGCTGCGGCGAATTGCTCGCTGATCTGCAGCTTGGCTTCGTTCATGGCTTTGCTGCGCATTTCGTCACCGTAAGCCAGGCCCTCGGCGCGAACGAACTCGATGTCGGTAATGCCGAGGAAACCGAACATGACCTTCAGATAATCCTCATGCGCTACGCCGCTTGGCTGGCCGGCATGCAGGCCGCCAGAAGTGGAGACGATCACCAGTTTCTTGCCACCACACAGGCCTTCGGGGCCGGCTTCGGTGTAGCGGAAGGTTTGGCCGGCCACGGCGATACGGTCGATCCAGGCCTTGAGTTGAGTCGGAATGGTGAAGTTATACATCGGCGCTGCGATGACCACCGCGTCCGCCGCCAGGAATTCGGCCATGGTCGAGGCACTGAGATCAGTCTCGTGCTTCTGGGCAGCGTCGCGCAGTTCAGCGCTGGTGCCGGCGGCGATCAGGGTCTGGGCGGAAAAGTGGCTGATGGCATCGGCCGCCAGGTCGCGGTAGGTCACGACGACGTCCGCTTCGGCAGCTTTCCAGGCCTCAACCACGTCACGGCTCAGTTGGCGGGACGCGGAATTGTCGCCCAGGATGCTCGAGTCAATGTGCAACAGTTTCATATGAGTGCTCTCCAAGTGAGGATCGCGACCAAGCGATCAATTGAGAACAATCCTATCGATGAAGCCAATAGCCGATAAGTCAGTATTAATGCGATAGTTCGTTCCACTGACAGGACAATAGAACTCGATATGCAAGACCTCAATGATCTGTACTACTTTGCCAAAGTGGTTGAAGCCGGTGGTTTCGCCGCGGCCGGACGCCTGTTGGGTATTCCCAAGTCGCGGCTGTCACGACGTATCGCTGAACTGGAAGAGCGCCTTGGCGCCCGACTGCTGCAACGTACCACCCGCCAGTTGAAGCTCACCGCCGTTGGCGAGCGTTATCTGCGCCATTGCCAAGCCATGCTGCTGGAAGCCGAGATGGCCGATGAAGCCGTGGCGAGCATGTCCACTGAGCCGCGCGGGCGCCTGCGGGTTTCCAGTCCGGTGGGTTTGGCTCATCAGATGCTGGGCGGGGTGATCGCCAGCTTCCTGGAAAAATTCCCTCAAGTGCAGCTGGAAATGATGCTGGTCAATCGGCGGGTTGACCTAGTAAGCGAAGGCATCGACGTGGCATTGCGCGTGCGCGATCTGGGGGACGAAGACCCGCTGCTGATGACGCGACGGCTGCGTCAGGCGCGGCTGATCATGGTCGCCAGCCCGGCGTTCGTCGCAGGACGGCAGATCAATACCCCGGAGGATCTCAAGAAACTGCCGATACTCGGGGCGCTGGACGCCGATCGCCTGGTCCACCTGCGCCTGCTCAAGGCCAACGCAGAGCCCGTCGAACTGGCCCTGGAAGCCCGGCTGGGCATCGACGACTTCATTGTGCGCCGCGCCTGCGCCCTCGCCGGCCTGGGTTTCACCTTGTTGCCGAGCATGTATTGCGAGGAGGAACTGCAGGACGGCACACTGGTGGAATTGTTGCCCGAGTGGTCGCTGCCGGACGGCTGGCTGCAGGCAGTCTATCCGCATCGACGCGGCATGTTGCCAGCGGTGCGCGCGTGGATCGACCACTTGGTAGAAGCATTCGATGGCTGTGGAGATAGAAAAATATGAGCTTGAGCGAAGAGGATGTCGCGCAGTTCTGCCTGGGTTTGCCGGGCGCCAGGGAGGACTACAAATGGGGCGGCGTGCGGGTATTTTCCATTGCCGGCAACAAGATGTTCGCCCTGCAGAACCTGCGGGGCGAATCACTGGCGTTCAAGGTGGACAAGGATCTGTTCCTGGGGCATTGCGACCGCCCGGGGATCCACCCGGCGCCCTATCTGGCGCGGGCTCAGTGGGTCATCATGCAGACGCCCTACCCGCTGGGCGCCGATGAACTGCGTGGCCTGCTGCAGCGCTCCCACCAACTGGTGGTGAGCAAGCTGCCCAAGCGCACCCAGGTGGGTTTGCTGCTGTCGTGAAGCTCAGAAAAGCATCAGCAGATGACTGCCCAGGAATAACTGGTCGATCCAGAACACCTGGTGCAGCAACACGATGAACCAGAACACCACCTGAAACGACACCTTGCGGGTCTTGTGGCGAAACACTTGCTGAGCCAACAACGCCCCGGGCCAGCCCCCGGCCAGCTCCACGGCGTGCAATACGTTTTCCGGGGTGCGCCAGGCGTCAGCGCGGGCCTTGCGCTTGTCGCTCCAGTACAACAGAAACGCCACCACGCTGACGAGCCCGTAGGCCGTCAGCGGCACCCAGGACTCCGCACGCAACCCGAGCAAAAGTGATCCGAGCAGCGGCAAGGCGCACACCAGCGCAAATACCACGAGCTTGAGCCGCAAACTCTGCACGGCTGGGCCCGGCTCACGGCCTGGACGGCTCATGGCTGGGCCGCCGTCCAGTCCACCCAACCGAATTGCCAGGTGGCCAGGATCAACAGGCCGAAAGCGATCCGGTACCAGGCAAATACGGCGTAACTGTGGCTGGCGATGAACAGCAACAAGCCCCTGACCGCGATCATGGCGAAAATGAACGCCGTGACGAAGCCGATGGCGAACACCGGAAAATCCGCCGGCACAAACAGCTCGCGATATTTATAGCCGGAGTAGACCGCCGCGCCGACCATGGTTGGCATCGCCAGGAAGAATGAAAACTCGGTCGCGGTCTTGCGCGACAGCCCGAACAGCAAGCCACCGATGATGGTCGAACCTGAGCGGGAGGTGCCGGGAATCATCGCAAGGCACTGGGCGAAGCCGACTTTCAGTGCATCCTTCCAGGTGATGTCGTCTACCGTTTCGGCGTGCACTGTGTGCTGGCGCTTCTCGGCCCAGAGCATCACGAAACCGCCCAGCACCAACGCCATGGCCACCGTGATCGGGTTGAACAGGTATTCATGGATCAGGTCTGCAAACAACACGCCCAATACCACAGCGGGCATGAAGGCAATCAGCAGGTTGGCCGTAAACCGACGAGCGCTGGGCTGGGTGCGCAAACCCAGTACCACGTCGAAGATCTTGCGCCGAAACTCCCACACCACCGCCAGGATCGCCCCGAGCTGGATGATGATGTTGAACGCCATCGCGCGCTCGCCGCCGAACTCGAGCAAGTCCGCGACAATGATCTGGTGCCCCGTACTGGAGATCGGCAGGAACTCCGTCAAGCCTTCTACCACGCCAAGAATCAGTGCCTGAAAGGCGGTCCACAAATCCATTCATCCCCCAAAAGACTATGCTTGCGCACGTCTCATCAAAATTTAAGCGTTATGCAGGTGTAAACAGCAGGCGCACGGTGACTGCGATTTCTCAAAAAAACCAATGAAAAAACCGGAACAGGCTCAGGTTTTGCGCCGCGGGGCCGAAATCCTATCAGACAAGCCCTGATAACGCTGCCGCGTTATGACTCAGGACACAAAGGCATACCCGCCTGACGCCAGACTCAGGCGGTCGCAGATGACAAGAATAAGAAACCGGAGTGACAGCGTATGAATAGCTTGCGCAGTGTGTCGATCAGCCGACGCTTGTGGCTCATCTTGGTCGTGTCCATCGTGATGTTGTTCACGTTAGGCGCGTTCATGCTTAAGCAGATCCACACCGACCTGTATCAGGCCAAGGTGCAGAAAACCCAGCATGTGGTCCAGACTGCCAGCGGCGTGCTGAGCTACTACCATGGTCTGGAAACGGCTGGCACCCTGACTCGCGAGGTTGCGCAGAAGCAGGCCCTTAGCGCGGTGCGCGGCTTGCGCTATGACCAGAGTGATTACTTCTGGATCAATGACCTGACGCCTGTGATGGTCATGCACCCGACCAACCCGAAACTCGAAGGCCAGAACCTCTCGGCGATTCGCGACCCGAATGGTTTTGCGCTGTTCAACGAGATGGTCGCCATTGCCAAGGCCAAGGGCGCCGGGATGGTGGATTACCTCTGGCCGAAACCGGGCGCCGAGGCGCCGGTGGCGAAAACCTCTTACGTCAAACTGTTCGAGCCGTGGGGCTGGATCATCGGTTCAGGCGTGTATGTGGATGACGTGGAGGCCGAATTCCGCTCTCAAGTGATCAAGGCTTCGCTGATCGGCCTGGCGATCACCCTGCTCATGGGCCTGCTCCTGACCCTGATCGTGCGCAGCATCGTTCGGCCGCTGCAGGAAACGGTCAATGCCATGGCCAACATTGCCAGCGGTGAAAGCGACCTGACCCGCACCCTCGACACCCACGGCCAGGATGAAGTGACGCAACTGGCCCGGCATTTCAATGCCTTTACCGCCAAACTGCGCGAAGTAGTCAGCCAGTTGCAGGACTCGGCCAGGGCCCTGGGGCAATCGTCCAACGACCTGGGTAACGACGCCGCCCAAGCCCAGGAGCGCAGCCAGCAACAATCGCAACAGATGGAACTGGTGGCGACTGCGATCAACGAAGTGACCTACGGCGTGCAAGACGTCGCCAAGAATGCCGAACACGCCGCCAGCGAAATGCGCGACGCCGAATCCCAGGCCCAGCAGGGCCAGGTGAATATCGATGGCAGCTTGCAGCAGATTGACCGACTGTCCCAGACCATTGATCAGGCGGTCGAGGTGATTCGTACCCTGGCCAGCGAAAGCACCCAGATCGGCAGTGTGCTGGAGGTGATCCGCTCCATTGCCGAGCAGACCAACCTGCTGGCCCTCAACGCCGCGATCGAAGCGGCCCGCGCCGGTGAACAAGGTCGGGGCTTTGCCGTGGTGGCCGATGAAGTGCGGCTGCTGGCCCAGCGCACGCAGAAGTCCACCGCCGAGATCCAGGCGATGATCGAACGCTTGCAGAACCACTCCGAAGCGGCGGTGAAAGTCATCAGCGACAGCAGCCGTGCTTCGCAATTGACCATTGAACAAGCCGGGCTGGCCGGCGCCAGCCTCAACGCCATCGGTCAGGCCCTGCGCAATCTCAACAGCCTGAACGCCTCCATCGCCAGCGCCACGCTGCAACAGGCCCATGTGGTGGAAGACATCAATCAGAACGTGACCCAGGCCGCCGGCCTCTCCCACAGCACCGCCCTGGCGGCTGAACAATCGAGCCTGGCGAGTACCCGTCTCAAGTCGCTGAGTGAGCAATTGAACGGGTTGCTGAAGCAGTTCAGGGTCTAGCTGATCGATACTCGCTGGGCGTCTGGTGCATCTCAATGCGAAAGTGCCGATTGAAGTTGGACAGGTTGTTGTAACCCACCTCAAAACAGATATCGGTCACCGGCATTTCACTGTGCAACAGCAACCGGCAGGCTCGCTGGACTCGGAGCTTGCGCATCAGGTCAATGAAACCGTGTCCGGTGATGCGTTTGAAGAAACGCGAAAAACCGGGCTCGCTCATGCCCAGTTGCCGAGCAATCACCGACAGGCGCAGGTCACCCGTGAGTTCAGTCTGCAGGTACTCGAAGGCCTTGTGGATGCGTTCGGAACTGCGGGCATCCAGACTGGGTGCATAACAAGGGCTGGCCAGGCACTGGGCCTGCTCCTGCGGGGCGAGATTGAGTGTGTTGAGCAGTTGGAGAAACAATGCCAGCCGCCCGAGTCCCTGGGCCGGGCCGATGCTCTCCAACAGCCTTGCGGCGTTCACCGCGGTGTCGTCGCTGAAGACCAGACCTCGTCGTGCCCTTTCGAACAGCGGCTGTAAATCCCCGAGTTCAGGTAGCGTCCGGCGCAGGCTCAACAGCGTTGCGCCATCGAATTGCAGCACCACGTCCCTTCCAGCCAAGTACTCGCCCGGGGCCAGGTCGCCCATCCAATCGTGGGGCAAGCCCGGGCCGATCATCGCCACGTGGCCGGGGCCGAATGGACCAATATAATCGCCCGCCAGCAATTTACCGCTGCCCCGACGAATGAGATGGATCTCGAATTCGGGATGGTGGTTCCAGCGCGCCAGCGGATACGGATAGTCGTGCTCATACCAGCGAAAACTGTGCTCGGGCTCAGGCAGGATGACTTCAAGTTCGGCGGGTGGCTGCTCGAACAGGGGCGTTGGGTGATCAGGCATGTCGCGCGTCTCTATCGCTGTAGGCAGCACCTTACGCTCGGCGGCGCGTCGGTTCACCAGCCCTGACCTGATCGTCCACCGATACTTTTTTAACCCGGCCAAGGGACACGTCACGGCGTTAAAAAAAGTACCAGCCGATGATCCCTCCCGCGTTTGTCCGGCGCCAATGGCGCTGCTGTAATCGGCACGTCATTGATGGTGAGCCGCGCTCCCCTGCTGTTTATTTTGTCATTCGAGACAGGACAACCCATGAAACGACTGGAAGGAAAAAGCGCGCTGGTCACCGGTGCTGCCCGTGGTATTGGCAGAACGTTCGCCCAGGCCTATATCAACGAAGGGGCTACTGTGGCGATTGCCGATATCGATCTTGGAAGCGCCCAAGCCACCGCCGCCGAACTGGGCGACAGCGCCTACGCGGTCAAAATGGACGTCACTGAACAAGCTTCGATTGACCAGGCCATCGAGGCGGTCGTGGCCCGGACGGGCAAGCTCGATATCCTCGTCAATAACGCAGCGCTTTTCGACCTGGCGCCTATCGTGGAGATTACGCGCCAAAGCTACGAACGGCTGTTTTGCATCAATGTCGCCGGCACACTGTTCACGCTGCAGGCCGCCGCCCGGCAGATGATCCGCCAGGGGCATGGCGGCAAAATCATCAACATGGCCAGCCAGGCCGGCCGGCGTGGAGAAGCCCTGGTGGCGGTGTATTGCGCCACCAAGGCTGCGGTGATCAGTCTGACCCAGTCGGCCGGCCTTGATTTGATCAAGCATCGAATCAACGTCAACGCCATTGCCCCTGGTGTGGTGGAGGGTGAGCACTGGGATGGTGTGGATGCGCTGTTCGCCCATCATGAAAACCTGCCCCTGGGAGAGAAAAAGCGTCAGGTCGGCGCGCAAGTGCCCTATGGCCGGATGGGCACCGCGCAGGACCTGGTGGGGATGGCGATATTCCTGGCCTCGGCGGAAAGCGAATATGTGGTAGCACAGACATATAACGTCGATGGCGGGAACTGGATGAGCTGATAATTCGCAAGTTTTGCCCTTGAATCGACGGATATGGACTTATTTGCCTGAAAATTGATCCCACTACTTGAGGATTGTCCCAAACGGTACCCAACGGTGCCGTTGCAAGGGATTTCAAGAGAGCGTGAATACCGTTGCCCCAGCCGGGCAAAAATTGCGCATCATAGGCGCCGTCCGCTCAAGGGAGATTTACATGCGTGCCATTTCATCCGTCATGCGTCTTATCGGGCTGTCGCTGGGGCTGGCCTTCGCCACCAGTGTCCTGGCCACCGAAGAGACGCAACTGGTCGAGTCCATCAACCTTTACCGCAGTCAGTCGCAAAGTTGTGCGGATCAGGCCTCTCTGGAGCTACCGCCGCTGGCCATGGATTCGCGGCTGATCCTGTCGGCCAACGGCATTGGTGACCTGCAGCAGGCGTTGGCCCGCACGGCCTACCCGATGGTCAACGTACAGGCCATCAGCCTGTCCGGGCCACGGGACGCGCAAGCCGCGATGAAGGCCGTGCAGGAAAGCTTCTGCCAGGTGGTGCTGGATCCACAGTTCGTCGACATCGGCGTCAGTCGCCTGGATCGCGAATGGCGCATCGTGTTGGCGCGCCCGCTATTGTCGGCGCGTCTGGGAGACTGGCAAGCCGAAGGTCAGAAGCTACTGAAGCTGATCAACAGTGCGCGTGCCCAACCGCGCCGCTGCGGCACCGAAGCCTTCACGGCGACGACGCCGCTGGCCTGGAACGCTACGTTGGCCCTGGCCGCCGTGAACCACACTCGGGCCATGGCCAACAACAACTTCTTTGACCACAAGGATCGCGACAGCCGCATGCCGGGCGACCGCGCCGAGTTGGCCGGTTACCTCGGCCAATTGATCGGTGAGAACATCGCCGCCGGACAGGATACGGCCCTCAAAGTGGTGGACGGCTGGCTGGCCAGCCCCGGTCATTGCGCCAATCTGATGAACCCGCAGTTCAAGGAACTGGGCGCCGGCTATGCGGTGGACCCGAAAAGCGATGCGGGGATTTATTGGACAGCGATGTTTGGCACCCAATAGCGTTTGATCAGATAGCTTGGCACTGGCGGCAATCCCGCTATCGCGAGCAGGCTCGCTCCCACAAGGGTTCTACACACTGTGGGAGCGAGCCTGCTCGCGATAAGCATGGAACTGTCATTGCTGACGCAGCGTCTGCCGCAAATGCTGCATGAACTGGCTCAACGACGGCGACTGAGCCACTGGCTTGCGTTGCAACAGGCCGATCGAACGCTTTCCGGGCTGGTCGATGGCAATCACCGCGCATTGCTCGCCAATATTGAACACCGCCGTGCAACTGGCCGGCAGCAGGGAAAACCCCAACCCTTCGCGTACAAGCGCAGTGGCGGTACTCATGTGCGCCACCTCCCAAGCCGGCTCAGGCTCGACATTCAGGTAGCGCAACGCTGCGTCGGCCAAGGGCCGGATGCTCGTGTCGGGAGTCAGGGCAATGTAGGGCCTGCGTTTCCAGTCGTCCAGACTGTCGCGCTGATGATCCTTGTGGGTCAGCAACACCAGATTGTCATCCAACAGGCGCACGAAGCTCAGCCCGGACAGGTCGTCGGGTAACGAGGTAATACCCGCGTCCACCTCACCGCGCTGCACCCACCCCATGATCTCCCCGGCCCGACCATCCAGTACGCTCACCCTTACACCCGGGTGTTTGCGCTGGAACGAAGCGATGACCACAGGCAGGAACGAAGCGGCGGCAGTGGGCAGTGCCGCCAGGCGAAGGGAGCCACGACTCAGGCTGAGGGTGTCGCGGGCGTCCCGTACGGCATCGTCCATGTCCCTGAGCATGCGCCTGGCCTGGGGCAGAAAGTGTTCGCCGGCCAGCGTCAGCTCGACACTGCGGGTGTTACGCGCCAGCAACTGCAGACCCATGGTCTCCTCCAGTTTGCGGATGCTGTAGCTCAGCGCTGGCTGGGACAGGTGAAGCTGTTCAGCGGTGCGCGTGAAGCTTGAGGTTTCAGCGATCAGGATAAAGGCACGAAGCTGTCGGAAAGAAACGTTCATGGCCGTACTTATAAAGATAATGGATCAATTGATTCTACCTTTAAAATTCACAGAACAATCCATGGCCGCCACTATGGGCCATCCCATCAGTGGAAACGGACATGACAAAAACAATTCTCGTCGGATGCGGCGCCGGTTTTGCCAATGATCGCCCGGACGCCGCCTTGCGCCTGGCCCAGGACCTGGCGCAACGAAACGGCCAGCGCTACATCATGCTGGAACTGCTGGCCGAACGGACGCTGGCCGAAGCGCAACTGCGCAGGGGCCTCGATCCTCAAGCCGGATATGCCTCTCGCCTGTTCGATTTCCTCGAGCCGATGCTGGATGTGTGTATCGAAGCCGGCATCCCCATCATTACCAATGGGGGGGCAGCCAATCCCAGAGCCGCCGCGCAGCGCCTGCGAGCAACACTGGCAGGACGCTATCCGAGTTTGAAAATTGCCTGCGTACTGGGCGATGACCTGCTGGAAGAAACCACACCGCGCTTCAAGCAATGGCTGCCCGTGGACCCGGCAGACGTGGTTTCGGTCAACGTCTACACCGGTGCCGACGGCATTCATACGGCGCTGCAAGAAGGTGCCGGTATCGTGCTGTGCGGGCGAGTGGCCGACCCTTCGCTGGCGGTGGGCGCGATTCGCCACGGGCTGGGTTGGGCCGCCGACGATTGGCAGAAAATGGCCATCGCCACCGCGACCGGGCATTTGCTGGAGTGCTGCACCCAGGTCACCGGCGGGTACTTTGCCCACCCTGGGATCAAAGAGATCCCGGACCCGGCGAACCTCGGTTGCCCCATTGCCGAAATCCATGAGGATGGACGTTTGATCATCGGCAAAACCCAGGGCTGCGGGGGCCGCGTCAGCGAGCAAACGGTCAAGGAACAATTGCTTTACGAGGTGCATGATCCGCGCCGCTACCTGACCCCGGACGTGGTGCTGGACCTGGGGCAGGCCCGCGTCCGGGACCTGGGTGAAGACCGCGTTGAGATCAGCGGCCTGCTGGGCCATCCGCGCCCCGATACGCTCAAGGGCCTGGCCGGTGTGCGTGGGCTCTGGTTCGGCGAGGCGGAAATTTCCTATGCCGGCCCCGGTGCCGTGGCCCGTGCCGCCCTGGCCCGGGAAATTCTGCTGCAACGTTTTGACCGATTGGCGCCAGGCGTACAGCCCTGGATCGATTTGTCGGGTGTCGCCAGTCTGTTCAATGATCACGGTGGCCGCTATCTGCAACAACGACTGGCCCTGGCGCCGGCCCTTGATGATGTGCGTGTGCGCGTCGGCCTGACCCATACCGACCAGGCAATGGTTCAGACGCTGTTGGCCGAGGTGGAATCGCTCTACACCAACGGTCCGGCCGGCGGTGGCGGCGTGCGCCGGCACCTCGCTGAAGCCGTCACCACCCGCAGCTTCCTGCTGCCGCGCAGCGAAATCCACACGACCCTGGAGTGGTACTGATGAACCTGGTCACCCTCGCCGACTTCGCCCACGCTCGTGCCGGAGACAAAGGCAATATCCTCAGCATTGCGGTATTCCCCCTCGATCCGGCGCACTACCCATGGTTGCTGCGCGAACTGACCTGCGAACGAGTCGCCGAACAATTCGCCACGCGCCGGCCTGCCAAGGTGCATCGCTATGAACTGCCGAACCTGCATGCGCTGAATTTCGTCCTCGAAGACGCCCTGGAAGGCGGCGTAAACCTCAGTTGCGGCCTTGATCGCCACGGCAAGAGTTTGAGTTATCTGCTGCTGTCCCTGCGCCTGCCCCAACCACAGGGCTGAAGGACTCACGCGCCCGTACCGTCGACAACAATAAAAAGAGAGGCTGCACCATGATTACAACGTTGGGTTTTTTGATGATGCTGGTCATCATCGGGCTGATATTGCTGCGCAGGATCAGCCCCGTCGTCGCCTTCACCACCCTCCCCGTCGCCGCTTGCCTGCTGGCCGGTTTCAACCCCGGACAGATCGGCGAGTTCATCAAGGCCGGGCTGATCACCGTGGCGCCCACCGCCGCGCTGTTTCTGTTTGCCATTCTGTTCTTCGGGATCATGCGTGATCGCGGGCTGTTCGACCCGCTGGTCAACCTGCTGATCCGCAGTACCGGTGGCAAGCCGCTGGCTGTGGCGCTGGTCACGGTGCTGGTGACGTCAGTGGTGCATCTGGACGGGGTGGGCGCCGCGACATTTTTACTGACCATTCCGGCGCTGTTGCCGTTGTACAAGCGCCTGAACATGAGCGCCCGGCCATGCTGTTGTGCCTGGTGGGCACCACCGCCGGGGTCATCAACATGGTGCCTTGGGGGTGGCACCACCGCTCGGGCTGCCGCAGTTTCCGGGCTGGACGCCACGGAGCTTTGGCTAGGTTTACTGCCGGTGCAGTTGGTGGGGCTGGTCTGCATGTTGCTGGTGGCCACCGTGCTGGGCTCGCGAGCCCAGCGTCGCCGGCCAATGTCACTGGGAGCGGCCGCCAGCGTCGATCTGGACAGTCTGTCCACCGAAGGTCGCGAGTTCGGCCTCTCGCCCCGCAACCTGCGGTACTGGCTGAACGTGGCCCTGACCGGCGCGATCCTGGCTTGCCTGTTCACCGGTATCTTTCCGCTCTATGCCTGTTTCATGGTGGGATTGGGCATTGCCCTGCCGCTGAACTTCCCGTCCCTGGATGCCCAGGCCGAACGTCTCAAGGCCCACGCATCCGACGCCCTGCAAATGGTGCTGGTGATGATGGCCGCCGCCGTGTTGCTGGGTGTTCTGTCCGGAGCAAAAATGTCCGACGGCATGGCCTTGGCGCTGATCGACTTTCTGCCTGGCGGATCCGCTCAATACCTGCATGTGATCGTCGGATTCTTTGGCGTTCCCCTGGGGATGATCTTTTCCCCGGACGCCTACTACTTTGCCCTGTTGCCGGTGATCAGGGATGTGGCCGCCGCCGCGGGCGTACCCCTGGAAGCGGTGGCCCGGGCCATGCTGATCGGTGAAAACACCGGTTTCTCCATCAGCCCGGTGGTGCCCAGCGTGTACCTGGCCCTGGCGTTGTCCGGCGTCGAGTTGCGCAAACACATGGCCTACACCTTTTTCTGGGCCTGGGGCGTCAGCCTGGTGATGCTCGCCTTCGCCGTGGCGACCGGGGCGGTACAGGTTTAGGGTTCAGCGCGGGGATCGGGTTTTCAGTGTGCGCCGAAGATCAACGATCGGTGCACGCCCGATCCCGCCCGCACACCATCGCCCACCGACAGTGCCACCGAGCCGAACGGCATGGCCGCATCACCACAGGCAAACACTCCCGGCACGCTGGTTTCGCGGGTCATGTCAGTCTGGATGAAGGCACCGAGCGGGCCGTCCTCGAACTCACACCCCAGAGATGCGGCCAACGAGCTGCCCACGCGGGTACGGGGCAAGACGAACAGGCCATCGATGGCAACCACGCGCACCCCTTCCAGGACCACATTGGCCCGCTCGCCTTCAATGCGTTCGACCGGTTCGGCTACCAGCGTCACCCCACGTAGTTCCAGGCTGGCCCGCTGCTCCGGGTCGGGCTCGAATACGCCATTGGTGAAGAACGTCGTCGGCCCCCAGTCGGGAAGCATCAAGGCGTGGTGCAGCGACATTGGCGACGTCGCCAGCACGCCTATCGGCCCTTGGTCCAACTCATAGCCGTGGCAGTAAGGACAGTGGAAAACGCTTTTGCCCCAGCGCTCAGCCAGGCCTTGCACCGCCGGCAAATCATCGACCACTCCGGTGGCCAGCAGCAGGCGTTGGGCTTGGAAATGTTGCCCACGGGCAGTTTCCAGGGTGAAGCCGCCCTCCTCCTTGCGCGCCTGGACCACGGTGTCCGACACCCACTCCACCGTCGGATAAGCCATGAGCTGGGCGCGGGCATCCTCGGCGATGTCAGCGGGTGCGCGGCCATCCTGGCCAAGAAACCCATGGGAAGTCGCGGCGAACCGGTTACGGCGTTGCCCCCCATCGATCACCAGCACCTTTCGCCGAGCCCGTGCCAGTTGAAGTCCTGCCGACATACCCGCGTAGCTGCCGCCTGTAATGATGACGTCGTAGCCCATGATCTTTCTCCAAGGGTGGTTTTCGAAGGACCGCTAAAGTCTCGACACATCGTAAGTTCCTTGAAAAGCGTCTGTCAACGATCTCGTAACTTTTGCAATTACAGGCGATACTCCACCCCGTCTCAACCACAGAACAATGCCGTTACCATGAGAAACGACACGCGCCTGTCCCGCATGCTTCATGTACTCATCCACATGGACCGTCACCAGCAATCCGCCACCTCCGACACCATCGCGCAGATGCTCGGCACCAACCCAGTGGTGGTGCGCCGGACCATGGCGCTGCTCAAGGAACAGGGCTATGTCACGTCAGAGAAAGGCCATCGCGGCGGCTGGACGTTGAGCAAATCCCTGGCAGAGATGACCCTGCTCGACATCCATCAGGCCTTGGGTAGCACGTCGATTTTTGCCATCGGCCTGTCCACCGATCACCCGCAGTGCCTGGTGGAACAAGCGGTGAATGCGGCGCTGACGGATGCGTTCGATGAGGCTCAGGCGTTGCTGCTCAAGCGTTTGGGCAGCATCACTCTGGCGCAGTTAGCGGAGGATTTTGATCAGCGTTTTAGGGAGGGGCACGGCTGAGTGGTGGGAAGCGGGCCTGATCAGGCATCGAGATCGGCATTCCATCGACGCTGGATGTGCCGTGCTTGGAACCGGCCCGCTTCACTTTATTGAGACATCGCCGCCTTCAACGACGACAGGCGTTCACCGCAGGCACCCGGCCACGCCACGGCTGGGCGCGTTCCAATTGCGCGGCCAGGGCCAGCAGGGTGCTTTCTTCGCCAAAGCGACCGGCGAAGTGCGCGCCCATCGGCAGGCCGTTGCTGCTCCAGGACAACGGTACGGACATCGCCGGCTGACCGCTGGCATTGAACAGCGCGGTGAATGGCGAGTAGCTGTGGTAACGCTCCAGCAGTTGATCGAGGCTCATGCACACGTCCTCAACGTCCAGCTCGCCAATCGGTACCGGTTCACGGGTCAGGACCGGGGTGAGGATCAGGTCGTAATCGTGCATGAACGTCGCCAGTTGTCGACCCAGGGTATGAATCCACTCCACTGCAGCCGCGTACTGGGCGCCGCTGACGTTGCCCTTGTCCCGCAGGATGATCCGGGTGCGCACCTCCAGCTCCTCGGCCTGTACCGCGAACCCGCGCATCTGGCCCAGCAGGTCAACGTAATGGCGAGTGCTTGCGCCGATGATGGTGAAGACCTGATCGAGAAACTCCGGTAATACCACCGGTAGGTTTACCGGTTCGACACGGTGGCCGAGGGACTCACACAACCGCGCCGCCTCGCCTACGGCCTGCAGGCTCTGTGGCGATGTTGGCCAGGGACCGAGTTGCTCCACCAGGGCAATGCGCAACGGTTGCGGATCGCGCTGCAACGCCGTCACATAGGGCAACGTCTGGACCGGCGCGGCATAGGGCGCTCCCAGGTCCATTCCGGCGGTGGCGTCCAACAGCGCGGCGCTGTCGCGCACCGACAAGGTGATCGCATGGGGCGTGCCCATCCCCGCCCACCCCTCGCCGATCATCGGCCCGGACGGCAGCAGGCCGCGGCTTGGCTTGAACCCGAAGACGCCACAGCATGACGCCGGCACGCGCAACGACCCGCCGCCATCGTTGCCGTGGGCGAACGGCACGACCCGGGCCGCCACCAGCGCTGCTGCGCCACCGCTGGAACCACCGGCGCTGTGACGGGTGCTCCAAGGGTTTCGGGTGGCGCCAAACCGTGAAGATTCGGTGGAGTACGACGTGCCAAACTCCGGTGAAGTGCTGGTGCCCATTACCTGACAGCCCGCACGGCGCAAGCGGGTGACGACTTCGGATTCGAAATCCGCGCGAAAATCGCCCAATGAGCGTGAACCGTTGGTCATTGCCGCCCCCGCAACGGGCGAAAACAGGTCCTTGATCAACGTCGGCACGCCCGCCAACAGACCTTGCCCGACCTCAGGCGTGTCGGCCGCTTCCCGCGCCGAATCGTATAACCGCTCGGCCACCGCGTTGAGCTGCGGTTCGACCCGTTCAAGACGTTCGATGGCCGCCTCCAGCAGTTCGCCGGGGCGGATCTCGCCGCGCCTGACCCACTCGGCCAGTGCGCTGGCGTCTTCGTTGTCCATCAAGTGGTGGATGTCTTGCATGCCCATGCTTCAGATTCCTTGTTTCATGACGATTGACGGGGGCCGAGAGTGGTCGCCTGACCATGGCCTCGAGTACGCAGACCGACAGCGATCCACAGCAGCGCGGCGGCAAAACTGGCGACTGCCAGCCATTGGATCGACTGGCGCAGATCGCTGGCGAAGGCGCCCACAGAGGCCACCACCAGCGGACTGACGAACTGGCCGATATACAGAAACGAGGTGAACCCACCCAGGCCACGGCCGCGGGTGCTGGCGGTCAAGGCATTCATCACGGGAGCCATCACGTTGGGCACCAGCAATCCGGAACCCAGGCCCTGAATGAAGACCGCCACCAGCACGGCGTTGTAGCTCTGGGCGCGCATCAGCAGCCAGAGCCCAAGCCCTATCAGACTCAGCAACAGCGCGTTGCAACCGGCAATGCCGAAGCGACGGCGCAGCAAGGGCCACATCAACGAACCGCCCAGGGTCGCCAGCAGGCTCAAGCCTGCCGCCATGCCGATCAGCGTGCTGGAGGTGATGCCCAGGCTGACCAACAGCGTCGGCGCCTGGATCGGCACGATGAAGGTCAGCACCATGCCGCCCAGAATCATCAGGTAACCGATCACCAGCGACCGTACCGCGACCTTGGCCGGACCCGATTCGTCCGCTTGCTGCTCGGCCCTTGGCCGCTTGGCCATCGACGGCTCCCACAGCACCTTCATCATGGCGGGCACCAGCAACAATGGCAGCAGGTACAAAAGGAACGGCGAGCGCCACGAATGCTCCCCGAGCGCCCCACCCACCACAAAAAACAGCGCCCCCACCAGGCCGATGGTCACCACTTGCCGGTTGACGTAGCGCAAGCGCTCTTCGCCGTGCCAGTAGTCAGCAATGAGGGCCGCGCAACAGGTCATCACCGCCGCTTCGGCGCAGCCGAACAGCAGCCGGGTGCCGACAATCGCCGGCAGGTTATCGAGCATCGCCGGCAGCGCGCCGAGCACTGCGTAGAGCAACGTGGCAATCACCAGCAGCGCCTTGCGCCCGACCCGGTCCGCCAGCCAACCGGCCAACGGCGCGCACAGGGCAATGGTCAGGGCCGGCCCGGTGATCGCCAGCGGCACCAGCAGATCGGCTCGCGGCTCCATGGGACCGAATTCGGCGCCCAAACGGGGCAAGATGGGTGCGACCATCACCGAGCCCATGATGGTCAGGCTGCTGCCGAGCATCAGCACCAGCCCTTCACGCCGACCCGTGGCCTGGCGTGACGGGGCTGCGGCCGTTGAAATGGAACTTGATTGGTTCATGGGAGCCCCTTTAGAAACTGTGAGAAATGCGCAGTGCCGTGGTATAGCCCTCGGCACGGTTACGCGCGTCGAACTCCTTGTAGACGTGCAGCCATACCGGCGGCATCCCGGGCTTGAAGTAGCTCACCGCCGGCCCGACGGCCATCACCCGGGCGCGATTGCCCGATTGCAGCCCTGGCGCATCGTCATCGCTGAACTGGCGGTAGTAATACCCGCCCACGCCCACGGTCCAGGGCCCGACGTGTTGGCCCACCGCGAATTCGTGGCGGTACTCGACGCCGCTCTTGTAGTCAGTGGCCGGGTTGCGTGTGTTGATGTCGACTTCGAAACTGGAAGACACTTCGAAGCCGCTGTCGGAGATGTAAGTGGCGTTGAGGATCGGCGAAAAGGTCCAGTGGTTGAGCCCCGGTGAAATCAGCCGGTTCTTGTCATAGTCGCCAGTCGGTGCCTGGATCTGGAACTGGGTGTTGACGAACAGGTTGGGCGATAGGGTCCACTGCAGGATCAGCGGCAACAACTGGATGTCGGCCATGCGAAACGGATCGGCCGCAAGGTCCAGCGGACCGATAGGCGTCTGCACCTGTACCGAAGCGTCCATCTGGAAGAACGGCACCACGGCGCCGAAGCCATATTTGGCGCCCAGCACGGTGTAATCGGTCATGCGCATATAGGCGACGCCGATGGACAGCACATCCAGAGAGAAATTGTTGTCCACGGACTTGCCGTGGCGGTCCTTCTGCACGTTGGCCGAATAGAACGCGGTGCGCAGGCCGACGGTGCCAAAGGGCGTGGCCGGCGGCATCATGCCCACGCCGAAATCATAGACCCCGACCGCCGTGGTCGGCGCGCCGTTTTCGGTGCCATGGGCAGCGCCCCCCATACCGATCAGCCCCAAGGTCAACCAAGTACAGCGCCAGGCGTTTGCTTTTTTATTTTGATTCATCGAATGCCCCTCCAACCCTGTGGTGTTGGGGTCATCCTAGGGAGCCGGCCGGTCAGCCGTTATCCGTTTTCAGCACAGATGCGTGCGACGCAGGGTTTGGGAAGGTGTCTCGCCGAACAGCACCCGATAATCGCTGGAAAAGCGGCTCAAGTGCCAGAAGCCCCAGCGTGCCGCCACCTCCTGGACGCCCAGGGCCTGATCCCCGTTGCGCAGTTCACGACGCACGGCATTGAGGCGCAACGCCCGTAAATAGGCCACCGGATTGATACCCAGGGTTTCCTGGAAGCAATACTGCAGTTTGCGTCGGCTGGCCCCGATGTGGTTGCACAGGTCGAGGATCGACAGCGGCTCATCGACATGGGCCAAGGCGTACTCCCGGGCGCGGTCGACCATGCGCTTGCGCGCCGTGGGATTGAGCGGCGGTGCCTCGTCCGGTGCCACCAGTTCCAGTATGTGCAGCATCACCGTGTCACGCAGGCCACGACGAATCGACTCGTAACCCAGCAACGAGTCACGCCCCTGCTCGCCCCCTTCAAGCTCATCGAATAACGCCGCAAGCTCGGCGGGCAGCGTCGAGTTGCCGAGACGGTAACACTTGGGAAGATCGGTAATTCGAAAGCGGCTGCCTTGACGTTCCAGCACATGCTCCAACGCCTGCTCGTCGATGGCGACACCGAGCAGATCCAGATGTTGGGGCGTGCGCAGCTCGGGCAGGTTATGCCCACGGGCGACCAACAGGCTGGGCTCGACAATCGGGTGCCCGGAGCAAAAGACCGGCCCGTCCGCACTCAGCGGCACGCTGAAGGTGATGGCGCCCTCCCAGGCCGTGCCTTGCTTGGTCAGAGCCTGATTAGAGCGGTCGCGCACCAGTTGCATCCACTCCGAGCGGAACTCGATCAACTCGCCGTCGAAGCGCCCGGGGGTCAACTGGTCGTAGCAAACCTGCCAACCGCCCATGTTCCGGGCGTGCTCGTCGATGTCTGTGGTGCGGAACCGATTGATCGGCAGCATCGGCAGTCCCTCCGACGAGACCGCTGGTTGCGCCATGTTGTCATTGTTCATTGACCCGACCTTTGATGATTCCAGGGCTTATGGATCAAAGCTCAGGCAAGTTCCATTCCGCTGGGTAGGCCATTCGTTCAATTGTGCCGAAAACGGATAGACTCTTTCACCGGCCCTGACAAACACCCCGCGCGAAACGATCATGAACGAGATGACCCTGGATGTCGGCCTCGCCGCCGAGTCCATTTCCCAACCGCGCACCCTGGTATTCCTGGCCTATCCGCAGATGGGCTTGCTGGACCTGACCGGCGCCCAAACAGTGTTCTGGGCCGCCACCAAGGCCATGACCGAACGCGGCCTGCCCGGCTACGCCATGCACACCGCCAGTCTGGCAGGCGGATTGATGCAAAGCGCCGAAGGCCTGGTCGTGGATACCCGTGCCCTGCGGGAGCTCGACGGGACGCTCATCGATACGCTGATTGTCCCCGGCGCACCGGACATTCGGCAGGCGATGATCGACTGTGTCGATCTGGTGCAATGGCTGCGCATTGCCTCGGTCCAGGCCAGGCGCACCGCATCGGTGTGCAGCGGCACTTTCCTCATGGCCCAGGCCGGCTTGCTGGACGGACGCCGGGCCGCCACCCATTGGGCCATGTGCGAGATGCTCAAGAGTGGTTTCCCGTCGGTTGAGGTGGATCTTGATGCGATCTTCATCCAGCAGGACAACGTCTGGACCTCGGCCGGTGTCAGCGCGGGCATCGACATGGCCCTGGCATTGGTCGAAGCCGATTGCGGTCGCGACGTGGCCCTGCAGGTGGCCCGTGAGCTGGTGGTGTTTCTCAAACGCCCCGGCGGTCAGGCGCAGTTCAGCCAACTGTTGCAATTGCAGATGCAGGAGAGCGCCGGCTTCGATGAACTGCACGTGTGGATTTGCGCACATCTGGACGACAACAACCTCACCGTCGAGCGACTGGCCCGCGAGGCCAGGATGAGCCCGCGCAATTTTGCCCGGGTCTACAAACGCCAGACCGGCCGCACCCCGGCCAAAGCCATCGAGATGTTCCGCCTTGAGGCGGCGCGGCGAATGCTGGAAGACTCTCAGCGCAACATCGACCAGATCGCCCGCGCCTGCGGTTTCGGTGACGAGGAACGAATGCGTCACACATTTCAGCGTCACCTGTCGATTTCCCCCCGCGAGTATCGCAGCCGGTTTTCCCGTTAAGCGCGAAACTTGCGCTACTGGCCTGTCAGGCCACTTTCCAGGATCGCGCCTGCGAGTCGCCCTGCTCAGCCAGGAGTGCGCTGCAACGGGAGCGCAGCCAACGCTCCCCCGGATCATTGTGCGAAGCACCGCGCCAGACCATGGAAAGCTCGTGCTGGGGCAAACAGATCGGGGCCGCTTGAGCCCGCATACCAGCCACCACGGCCATCGCCAGGGCAACGTAATCCGGCACGATAGCAATCATGTCGCTCCCGGCCAACAGCATGGGCAAGGCGCTGAACTGCGGCACGGTCAACACCACCCGGCGCTGTCGGCCCATCAGGCATAACGCCCGGTCCGAATCATCGATGACATTGCCCATGGACGACACGATGGCATGGGGCCGACGGCAGAATTCATCCAGGGTCAGTTCGCCGGGCTGCGAATCGGCGCGCAGCAGCATCGGTCGAATCGGCCGCAGCGTCTTGCGCCGGGCATTGGCCGGCAGCTCCAGGGTCGGGCTGATGCCCAGGGATATCTCGCCGCTGGCCAACAGCTGGGACACCTGCCATTGATCGGCCCGGCGCACCACCAAGGTGGTGCCCGGTGCCTCGATCCGCAGGCGCCGCAACAACTCCGGCAGCAGTGCGTACTCGACGTCATCGCAAAGGCCGATATGGAAGGTCGCCTCGCTGGTGGCTGGCTCGAACGCCTGGCAGCGGCTCAAGGCTGCGGCGATGCCGTCCAGCGCCGGTGACAGATTGGAGAAGATTTCCCGCGCCCGGGAGGTCGGTTCCATCAACCGCCCCGAACGGATGAACAAGGGATCATCGAACATCAACCGCAGGCGTGCCAGGGCACTGCTGATCGTTGGCTGGCCGAGGAACAGCTTTTCGCTGACGCGGGTCACGTTTCGCTCGTGCATCATGGTTTCGAAGACCACCAGCAAATTGATGTCAGCACGACGCAGGTCATTTCTGTTCATCATCGTCGTCGCCCCAGGCGCCAGGCCATTGAGTCAGGAGTGGACAAGATCATCGCCTGCGCCCTCCATCAAGGCCTACGGCGACGAGGTGTTGAAAGCGTAATCCCCGAGGCAAGCCAGTGTCTGTTGTACGTGGGGACACTCCACCCACCCTTTGGGCGGCTTCATCGATACTTCGGTATATACCAAGCCCTGTGGCGAACACTGCCTTAGTGGCGAGGGGATTTATCCCCGTTGGGCTGCGCAGCAGCCCCCAAACCAGGCAACTCGGTGTGCCAGGAAGATTGAGTTCACTGCTTTAGGGCTGCTGCGCAGCCCAACGGGGATAAATCCCCTCGCCACAAATAAAGTGTTGGCACGGCCTGGCGGAATTTCAGGGTTTTATGTCCTACCTCAGCCCAAGCGGCGCTTCTAAGATACGAACCGATGCTCTGTCCCCCGACATCCCAGAGCGAGACCACGTAAAAACAAAAGGTCTGCCAGCGTGCCCCTACCCTCCGCGATGCTCAAGAACGTCTATGACAGCCTGCGATACGCCCCATGCCAGAAGGGGCCGCGACTGTCGATGGGAATCAGTACCCATCCGCTGGTCAACGCCCTCGGCTGGCTGGTAGGCCTGGTGGTGGCTTGCGGGATTGTCATCATCAACTCCGAGACCCATTCCGACCTGGCGCCGACCCTGCTGTACATCACCTTGTTATTGATGGCGGCCAACCTGTTCTCCATCAATCTGGTGATCACCGTCGCGCTGATGTGCATGGGCTTGCTCACCGCGATGTTCTTGTACAACGGCGGCTATCACCGCTGGGAATCGACCACCGGTTTCTTTCGCTGCCTGACCGCATTGTCCGCCATTGCGTTCCTGGCGCTGCGCAGCAAGCAGGCTTCCGACAGCCTGCGGCACAACGAGGCTTACCTGATCGGCGCCCAGCGCCTGAGCCAGACCGGCAGCGTGGGCTTTCGCGGCGATCGCCAAGCGTTGACCTGGTCGCAGGAGTCGGCACGGATTTTCGAGTACTCGCCCAACAAGACACCGACGGTGTCGATGATGCTGGCGCGCACTCACCCCGAAGACCTGGAGTTGGCACGCGGGGTTTTCCAACAGGCCGCCGCTGGTGAACCGCAGATCGAGGTCAAGCTGCGCCTGCTGATGCCTGATGGGCGCATCAAGCACATCCACATGATCGCCAGCCCCCTGCTCGTCCAGCATGGCCGTTTCCAGTACTTGGGCGCGCTCATGGACGTCACCGCCAGCAAGCAGGCCGAAGACGCATTGTTCCGCGCCCAGAGCCAATTGGCCCACGTCACGCGCTTGACCTCCCTGGGGGAAATGGCCGCGTCCATCGCCCACGAGGTCAATCAGCCACTGACGGCCATCACCAGCAGTGGCGAGGCCTGCCGCCGCTGGCTCAAACGTCCGGAGCCCGATCTCGGGGAAGCCCTGGATTGCCTCGACCGAATCGTCGCCAACGGCTGTCGCGCCAGCGAGGTCATCAGCGGTATCAGAGCGCTGTCGCGCAAATGCGACCCGGTGCGCCAGCCCGAGCGGCTGGACGACATCGTCCGCGAGACCCTGAACCTGGTCCAGCAGCAACTGGCTCATCATAAAGTCCGGGCGAAGGTGGAGCTGACAGCGACCGACAGCCAGGTCAGCGCAGACCGGGTGCAACTGCAGCAAGTGATCATCAACCTGATCATCAATGCCTGTCACGCCATGGACGCAGTCAAGGTACACGAACGAACCCTGCACATACGCACCTGGATGGAGGATGACGAAGTGCTGCTGGAGGTGACTGACCACGGAACCGGCATTGCCCCCGAGGTCCTGCCGTCCTTGTTCAATGCGTTTTTTACCACCAAGGAAAACGGTCTGGGCATGGGCCTTTCCATCTGCCGGTCCATCATCGACTTCCATGACGGCAGGATCTGGGCGACCAGCGAGGCCGGCCAAGGCACCTCATTCAGGTTCGCGCTGCCGCGGCTCACTTGCACCGCTGTGTCGGGGAGCGGGCAATGAACGCCATGCAGCCCACGAAACCGGTCCTCGGCAACGAGCCCATCGTTTATATCGTTGACGACGACGCACCGCTGCGCCAAGCCCTCGGCAGCCTCCTGCGTTCCATCGGCCTGCAGGTGCATCTGTTCGATTCGGTCGCACAGTTCATGAACCATTCCAGGCCCGACCTGCCCAGTTGCCTGGTTCTGGATGTACGGCTGCAAGGCACCAGCGGCCTGGAGTGCCAACGGGCGCTGGTCGCGGCCAACGTCCATCTGCCCATCGTGTTCATGACCGGCCACGGTGACATCGCCATGACCGTGCGGGCGATGAAGGCCGGTGCCGTGGATTTCCTCGCCAAGCCGTTTCGCGAACAAGACCTGATCGACGCCGTGACCGCCGCCCATCAACAGGACTGTCGGCGGCGCGACGCCGAACGCAGCCATCAGCAAGTGCTTGACCGTTACACCACATTGACCCCGCGCGAGCAACAGGTCATGGCGCTGGCGGCGTCAGGCCTGATGAACAAGCAGATCGCCGGGGAACTGGGCTTGAGCGAAATCACGGTCAAGATTCACCGCGGCCAAGCCATGCGCAAAATGTGCGCAGGCTCGTTTGCCGATCTGGTCCGCATGGCCCAGGTGCTGGAATGGCGCGGCGAGCAGTAGAAAGTTCATACACACGTATACTTGGCGGGACTATTGGACGGCGTATCTTGCAGTGATACAGGCGCCTTTATGGCTACCTGATATCACCCCAGGTATCGACATGTCCAATACCGCAACTATTTCAATTGTTGATGATGACGAGTCAGTTCGAATTGCACTGGATGGCTTGTTACGTTCCCATGGATATCGGGTTACAACATACGCGGGCGCCTTGGACTTTTTATCTTCTTGTGAACTTGAAAACACAGCGTGCCTGATATCGGATATTCAAATGCCTGGCATGACCGGTATTCAGATGTACGATCGACTGTCGACCCTGGGCATTCATATCCCGATCATTTTCATTAGCGGATACCCTGGCGTGCCACCCCGTGTCAGCGCCGGGGCGCCCGAGCCGGTGGCGTTTTTCCCGAAGCCCTTCGACTGCGCTCAATTGATCGCCTGCATCGAATCGGTAGTTGGCCGGCCTTCCTGATGCCGCGCCATCGTCGCGACCTCATACCTTTGTATAGATCCCCCCTACCCAGGCATAGGCCGGATGACCTTATGTAGAAGTGTTAAACACAGGCCCTGCCAATAAGCTTCCCTACAGCGAACTGAAATTGAATGTGCTCGATGGCAACTCATTGCAGCCAGGCGCTTTTGGAGTAGTTCGCGACACGGTCACGCTGAAACAGTTAAACAATTCAACGTATCGATTTTGTCTTCGGGAGCTCATCATGAAACAACATATTCTGGTTGTTGGCGCAGGTTTCGGCGGGGTCTGGAGTGCATTGAGCGCCGCCCGGCTGCTGGACCAACACGATCGTAATGACGTGCAGATCAGCGTCCTGGCCCCCCAGGCTGAGCTGCGCATCCGTCCTCGTTTCTATGAGCCGGACGTCCACACCATGGCCGCCCCGCTGGGTGGCCTGTTCGACGCGGTGGGCGTGAAATTCGTACAAGGTTCGGCGAGCCGTATCGATGTCGACAACAAACAGGTTGGCTACGTGGATGTGTTCGGCACCGAGGGCAGCCTGGGCTACGACCGCCTGGTGCTCGCGGCGGGCAGCCAACTGGTCCGCCCAGACCTTGAAGGCATGATCGAGCATGCCTTCGACGTTGATGAAATCGAACAGGCAACCCGCCTCGAAGCCCATATCAAGTCCCTGAAAAATCTTCCGGACAGCCCGGCCCGCAACACCTTGGTGGTGGCCGGCGGAGGCTTTACCGGGATCGAAACCGCCACCGAAATGCCGGCACGCCTGCGCGCGGTCCTGGGTGAAGACGCTAACATCCGGGTCATCGTGGTGGATCGCGGGTCGCAGATCGGCGCAGCGTTGGGCGACGGCATTCGTCCGTCCATTGTCCAAGCGTCCGAGCATCTGGGTATCGAGTGGATCGTCAACGACTCGGTCGAATCGGTGGATGCCGGTGGCGTCACCCTGTCGAGCGGCCAGCGTATCGAGTCCCATACTGTGATCTGGACCGTGGGGTTCCGCGCCAGTCCGTTGACCCAACAGATACCCGGCACTCGCGATCGCCAGGGTCGCCTGCACGTCGATGCCAACCTGAAAGTCCTGGGCCAGAACGACATATTTGCCACCGGCGACGTGGCCTATGCCGCCACCGACACCCTGGGTAACTACGCGGCCATGTCCTGCCAGCACGCCATCGCCCTGGGCCGCTATGCCGGCAACAACGTCGCGGCCGACTTGTTGGGCGTCGCGCCGATGGCCTACAGCCAACCCAAGTACGTGACCTGTCTGGACCTGGGTGCCTGGGGCGCGGTGTATACCGAGGGTTGGGATCGCCAGCTCAAGTTGGTCGGGCAGGAAGCCAAGGAGCTCAAGACCCAGATCAACACCGTGTGGATCTATCCGCCCGCGGCTGATCGCGCGACCGCACTGGCCGCCGCCGACCCGTTGATCCCGGTGGCCTGAGTCCGTTTCCGACCCCGGCCAGTCCCTCCTTTCTGCGCCGGTCTTTCCCAGACGCCTGCCGATGATGCTTGGGCAGGCGTTTTTTTTCAGGCGCTCGTCCCCAAGCCAGTCTGAATATCGTCACTGCCCAGTAAAATCCGTCGCAATGCCCGCCCACTGCCCTCTGTGCACAAGGTAAGGTAGGCAAAAATCATCCGGATCGAGGTGTGCCGTGGCGTCCTATTCCTTGCGTCAGCTGAAGTACTTCGTCACCACCGTCGAATGTGGCAGCGTCGCCGAAGCCTCCCGCAAGCTGTACATCGCCCAGCCCTCGATTGCGACCGCCGTCAAAGGGCTGGAAGACAGTTTCGGCGTGCAGTTGCTCATCCGTCACCACGCCCAGGGTGTGTCGCTAACCCCCAGCGGCGCTCGCTTCTATCGCAAAGCCCAGGAACTGCTGCGCATGGCGCGAGAGTTCGAGCAGAACGCACTGGCCGACAACGACGTGGTCAGCGGTCAGATCGACATTGGCTGTTTCGAGACTGTCGCGCCCCTGTACTTGCCACGATTGATCGCCGGTTTTCGCCAGCGTTATCCAGGCGTGGAGATCCGTCTACAGGACGGCGAGCAACAGGAACTGGTGCAAGGTTTGACGGGGGGCCGTTTTGATCTGGCGATTTTTTATGAGCACGACCTCGACGGCACCATCGAGACCGAGGCGCTGATGGCGCCTCAACAACCATACGCGCTGCTGCCGGCGGAGCACCGCTTTGCCAGCCAGGCTCAGGTGTCCCTGCGCGATCTGGCGCTGGAGCCGATGATTCTGTTGGACGTGCAACCCAGCCGGACCTATTTCGTGAGCATATTCGAGGAGTTGGGCCTGACACCGAACATTGTATTCAGCTCACCCTCGATCGAAATGGTGCGCGGCATGGTCGGGCAATCGTTCGGCTTTGCGCTGCTGGTAACCCGGCCACATTCCACCTGCACCTACGATGGGCAGCAAGTGGTGTGCGTCAACATCGCCGAGGACGTCACCGGTTCGGCCCTGGTGGCAGGATGGCTCAAGCGCGCGCACCTGACCAAACCTGCGCAGTTGTTCGTGGATTACTGCAAAGAGCAGTTCAAACAATGGCTGGCCTGAGCCAGCCATTGATATGGAACGTTGTGACTAGCGAGCGGCCCAGGCGTTGAAGCGCTGCTCCAGTTCCTCACCATGGTCAACCCAGAACTCGGCATCCACGGCCCGGGCTTCGGCCAGGTTGGCCTCGGCGGTAGGCAACTGCTCCTGGACCGCTCCAGGCAACAACGCCAGCGCCTTGCGATGCACCGGCCCATAAGGGATGTTTTCCGAGAACACCTTCTGCGCCTGCGGCTGGCTGGCAAAGGCAATGAATTGCTCGGCCAGGACCTTGTTCGGCGTGCCCTTGACCACCGCCCAGTACTCCGGGTCATACAGGCTTTGCGGCCAGACGATACTCAGCTTCATGCCTTCCTTTTGCGCCGAAGCGATGCGACCGTTGTAGGCAGCGCTCATCGCCACGTCCCCCGCCACTAGCCACTGTGCCGGTTGCGCACCGGCCTCCCACCACTGGATGTTCGGCTTGATCTGATCCAGCTTGGCGAACGCCCGCGACACGCCTTCGGGGGTGTTGAGCACCTTGTACAACTCCTGCGCCTCGACCCCGTCGGCCAGCAAGGCAATTTCCAGGGTGTACTTGGCCCCCTTGCGCAACCCGCGCTTGCCCGGGTATTCGGTGACGTTCCAGAAATCCGCCCAGGACTTGGGGGCCTTGGCCAACTTGCTCTGGTCATAGGCCAGGACCATCGACCAGACATACGTGGCCACGCCACATTCAGTGAGTGTTCCCGGCACAAAATTCGCCGGATCACCCAAGGCGCTCAAATCGAGCCTTTCGAACAGGCCCTCCTCACAACCGCGCAACAGCTCGGGGCTTTCGACTTCGACCACATCCCAACTGGTGTGGCCGGCCGCGACCATGGCCTTGATCTTCGATAACTCGCCATTGTATTCGCCGGCGACAATGCTTCCTGCACCGCTGGCGTTGAAGGGTTGGAAGTAGGCCTTGTCCTGGGCCTGCTTGGTGGCGCCACCAAAGGAGATCACGGTGAGGCTCTGTGGCGCGGCCAGGACGCTGCTACTCAGCAGCACCAGGGCACACGCGATATTGCAACGCAAGGATCTGGACATGAAGCGGTTCCTCGAAAGGCCGGCTCGCCCGCACGAGCCGGCGACGGGACTCAGAGGCGACCGTAAGCGCGGGCGGTGCGATCTACAGCAATACGGGTCTTGTCGACCAGTTCGTTGATGTCGGCATGGCTGGCTACCAGCGCCGGGGCCATGATCATCCGGCCCAGAGTGCCGGCCTCACGAGGCAGGCCGTCAATCAGGGCGTTATCCTTCAGGCGCAGTTGCGCGGCCCGGGTTTTCCAAACATTGAAATCGTTCACCGCAAATTCCTTGTCTCAGAAGTCGTTGGGTTCGCTGAGATGGCTCGCCAGGCGATCCATCAATCGGTCGCAGGCCGCCATCTGTTCAACGCTCACGTATTCATCGGCTTTGTGCCCCTGATCCATGCTGCCGGGGCCGCAGACCACCGCCGGGATTCCGGCCTGATCAAACAGGCCGCCTTCGGTGCCGAATGCCACGGTGCTGAAGGCATCACTGCCGCACAGCTCGGCCACCAGACGCGCAGCGGCGCTGTCAGGTCGGGTTGCCAGGCCCGGGTAGGCGGACAGTGGTTCAAACCGGATCGCGGTGTCGCCCTGCACGGCCCGCATCGCCGGCAGCAACGCCTGCTCGGCGTAATCGCGCAATTGCTCGACGACGACTTCTGGGGCGAAATCCGGCAAGGCGCGCACTTCGAAATCGAAGCGGCAATCGGCCGGGACGATGTTCAACGCGGTACCGCCCTGGATCACGCCCACCTGCACCGTGGAGTACGCCGGATCGAAGCGCGCATCGTGCTGTGAAGGTTCGGCCAGATTCGCGCCGATCTCCCCCAACCGACCGATCAGGCGCACTGCCTGCTCGATGGCGTTCACCCCGTAGGGCGCATAGGCCGAATGACAGGCCGCCCCTTTGACATGGCAACGCATCGCCAACTTGCCCTTGTGGCCCAACACCGGTTGGAGTTGGGTGGGCTCGCCGATCAGGCACAACGCAGGCTGGGGAATGCGTTGCGCCAGCACTTGCAGCAGACTGCGCACGCCCAGGCAACCGACCTCTTCGTCATAGGAGAACGCCAGATGCACGGGCCGGCGAAGCGGGCTGGCGAGGAACATCGGCACCGCCGCCAGCACTGAAGCCAAATAGCCTTTCATGTCGGCGGTGCCCCGGCCGTACAGCTTGCCGCCGACCTCGCTCAGGCAAAACGGATCGACCGTCCAGTGCTGTCCGTCCACCGGCACTACATCGGTATGACCGGACAGCACGACTCCACCGGGCACCGCTGGGCCGATGCTCGCCAACAGGTTGGCCTTGGTCCGCTCGGGGTTGTAGATCAGTTCGCAACTCACGCCCAGATCGTGGAGGTAGCCACGCACGAACTCGATCAGCGCCAGGTTCGACTCGCGACTGACCGTGGCAAAGCCCACGAGGCTGGCGAGCAGTGCGCGGCTGCGCAGCTCACTCATCACCCGGCACTCCGTAGCTGGGGGCCAGGGTCGGATCGAGGGCGCGGGTCAGGTAGTCCTGCAGTTGCGGTTGATAGGCCAGCCACAGTTTTTCCAGCTCACCAATGGGGTTTTCCTCGGCCCAGTCGACACGCAAATCGACGATCGGCCAGGTGAGTTCATCCACCACCGACAGCGCCGCAGAATGCACCGCTCCGGCTTCACCACCTGCGCTCTGCCCGGCCTGCAACGCACTCAGCAGGCGCGCGGCAAGGCAACCTTCGCTGTGTTCGAATGCGGCAACCATGGCGTCGATCACGTCCACACTGGCCAGCAGATTGCCGGCCGCCACGCATTGCTCACCGGCCAGCGCGCGATGGGTGCCCAAGGCGTGGCTGCCGCTGAAAATCGCCGTGCCCCCGTGGGCATCCACCACCGCCACCTGGCGGTACTGGCTGTAGCCATTGCGCGCCAGGGCGCGGTCGACAGCCTCTTGGGCGGCCAGGCCGCCGGCCAGTTCGTCGAGGATCTGCGGACCCAGGGCCGGCAGCGTGATGTTCTGGCTCGACACCGCGCCGACACCGGCCCGCAACCAGGGGCAACGGGCGCCGACGGCAATACTCGAGGAACTGATGGCGATGCCCAACTGGCCCGTCTCGGCGCAGCGCCCGACAATGGAAAAAGTCATGCTCCACTCTCCTTATTCGGGGATCACTGCGATCACGTCGATTTCCATCAGCCATTGCGGCTGGCCGAGGGCGCTGACCACCAGCCCGGTGGAAATCGGGAACACCCCTTTGAGCCATTTGCCCACCTCCTGGTACACCGGCTCGCGATAGCGCGGGTCGATCAGGTAAGTGGTGGTCTTGACGATGTGGCTCAGGTCGCTGCCGGCCTCTTCCAGCAATTGCTTGACGTTGCGCATGGCCTGTTCAGCCTGGGCACGCGGATCGCCCAGACCTACCAACTGGCCGTTGAAATCAGTGCCAACCTGACCGCGCACGTAGACGGTATTGCCGGCGCGCACGGCCTGGCACAAGTCGTTGTCCAGCGTCTGGTTGGGATAGGTGTCTTTGGTGTTGAACATGCGGATGCGAGTGTGGGTAGGCATCAACGGACTCCCATGAGGCTGGTTTTCGAACTGTTCGAATCGCTATCGAGCGCCGGGGCTTGAACGTCGTCGTTCTGGCGCTGCGAAGCGTCTCGATAGTTGAGATAGGTATGCTGTTTCACGATGTGGTCAGCGATATGCCGGGCGTCGTGCCACACGCCCCAGATGAACGCCGACCCGCGCCGTGACAGCCAGGGCAGGCCGACGAAATACACACCCGGTTCGCTGGAAACACCCCGCTGGTGCCGTGGCTTGCCGTTAGCGTCCAGCGCGTCGACCTTCAGCCAGCTGTAATCCACCGAGTAGCCAGTGGCCCAGATCACGGTGGTCACCCCAGCGTCCACCAGATCCAGTTCCAGGATCGGATGGGTCAGGCAGTGCGGGTCAGGCAACAGCCGGCGGGCTTCTGGCTCCGGCGGCAGGTCCAGGCCGTTGCGGGCAATGTAGGCATCGGCGGCATCCAGCAGCGCCAGGTAGTTTTCATCGCCACGGGCAATGTTTTCGGCAAGGTTGGGTTCAAACGTCACGACGCTACCGTTGAACGACTTCGTCAGGCCCACCAGGGTGATGCCCTCATGGGCCAGCCTGCGAAAGTCCACTGTATAGCCGCCGCGGGCACCGCTCACGGCGATGGTCACATGCTCCCTGCCCGGCTGGAAGGCCTCCGCATCCCACTCGCCGAGCACACCCAGCCACCAGCAGAAATCCCGGTTGCGATAGGCCCGAGGCGGGCGATCATGGGCGCCCACCGAGAGGTAGACCTGCTTGCCAGCGCGCTGTAACTCATCGGCGATCTGTACCCCCGACGAGCCCGCCCCGACCACCAGTACAGCGCCCTCGGCCAGCTGCCGGGGATTGCGGTATTGGGCGGAGTGCATCTGGGTGACTTGCGCCATATCCGCGGCGATAGGTGGAATCACCGGCCGTTGAAAGGGCCCGGTGGCGACCACCACGTGGATGGCCTCGATCGGGCCCTCGCTGGTTTCAATGCTGAAGCCTGGGCGGCCGACATTACGCTGTACCTCCCTGACTTCCACACCGGTGCGGATCGGTGCGTTGATTGTATTGGCATAGGTTTGGAAGTAATCGGCCACTTGATCCTTGGTGGCGAAGGCATCAGGGTCGAGCCCCTGGAATTGCAGCCCCGGAAAGCGGTCATGCCAGGCCGGGCCGTTAGCCACCAGCGAATCCCAACGCGCGGTGCGCCAGGCCTCGGCAATGCGGTTGCGCTCCACCACAAGATGAGGCACTCCCTGGCGACTCAAATGTTCACTCATGGCCACGCCGGCCTGGCCGGCGCCTATAACAAGCGTATCTATCTGTAGGGTCTCAACGGGCATGTCTGTGCACTTCCGGCAGTGGGATGGTTCAGGCCGGCATGACGCCGCCTCGGGTTTGGATTTTTTGTAGTTCTGCGTTTGCGACGATCGACAAGAGGTGTCGAAGCGATTCTGTCGGCAGGCGGGAATTTGCGAAACGAGGGTTTTTATCGTTGCAGGCAAGGAAAAAACTGCTGTATCGCCTACGCCCTGGACGATGCGTCTTTGCGCCAGGCCTGCGAAGCGATTCGTGGTTTCTGCAACGCACTTGACTGACATTCAGCCGTTGCACTGAACCAGCCTAGCCCGATCATGACCGGGCTCGTTCAGCAGCAAAGTTATACAAATTTACAAATACCTATACAAAACACTTTAAAACGTACAGGTCGTGCAGTAGGCTTCGAAAACTTGTACAGGAATAACTACCTGTACAATAATTCGGAGCCTGACATGTCTGCCTACCTCCAGCGTTTTGCCCGCGCCTTCGCCGAGCTGGACGCCAGTCACCTGGCCGAGCTCGATACCCTCTACAGCGCTGACATTAAGTTCCAGGACCCATTGCATCGGATCGAAGGCCTGCCTGCCCTGCGCAACTACTTCGCGCAGATGTATGCCAACGTCGATCAGGTGCGCTACGACTTTCATGGCTTTGATGAGGTCGGCCCCGGCGAGGGCTATCTACGCTGGACGCTGCATTACAGCCACCCACGTCTGGCCGGCGGCGCACTTATCTCCCTGCAAGGCTGCAGTTATTTGCGCTGGAACGAACGGGTCTACCTGCACCAGGACTTCTTCGACGCGGGTGCCCTGCTCTACGAGCACCTTCCACTGTTTGGCTCGGTGATCGGCTGGCTGAAGCGGAGGCTGGCATGAGTCGCATCTGGTTGACCGGCGCCAGTAGCGGTATCGGTGCAGCATTGGCCTCGCAGCTTCTTGAGCAAGGACACCGTCTGGCGCTGAGTGCGCGCCAGGTCGCACCCCTTCAAGCGTTAGCGACTCGCTATGAGGATCAGGTCCTGGTGCTGCCGGGAGACCTGACCGATCCAGCGCAAGTGGCCGATATCTGCCGGACCATCGACGCTCGATGGGGGGCGCTGGACCTGGTGATTCTCAATGCCGGAACCTGCGAATACCTGGAGCCTGGGCACTTCGACACGCGACTGGTCGAACGGGTATTGACCACCAACCTGCTGGGCACCAGCCACTGCCTGGAAGCCGCCCTGCCCTTGCTGCGCAGAGGCCAACGCCCGCATTTGGTGGGGGTGTGCAGCGCAGTGACCTGGCTGGCTTTGCCGCGTGCCGGCGCGTATGGCGCGTCCAAGGCGGCGCTGCGTTATTTGTTTGAGTCGTTGCGCATCGATCTGGCCGCCGAGGGTATCGATGTCACCTTGGTAAGCCCCGGTTTCGTCGACACCCCGCTGACCCGCCGCAATGACTTTCCGATGCCCATGCGCTGGTCGGCCCAGCGCGCAGCGCGGCATATCACCCAGCGCCTGCCCGCGCGACCGCTGGACATCGCTTTTCCATGGTTTTTCACCTTCGTCCTGCGTTCGCTCGGACGCTTGCCCGCCCGTTGGCGCCTGGCCCTTGGCCGGCGTCTGGCACGCTCTTCCCAGGAGTCTTGAAACATGCGCATCGCAATCATCGGCAGCGGCATATCGGGGCTGACATGCGCGTACCTGCTGGCTCGCCAGCACCAGATCACCCTGTTCGAAGCCGACGAGCGGATCGGCGGCCACACCCACACCGTGGACGTGGAATGGCAAGGCCAGCGTTATGGGGTGGACACCGGTTTCATTGTCTACAACGACTGGACCTATCCGAACTTCATCCGCTTGCTGGACCAGTTGGGCGTGACTTCCCGTGCCACTGAAATGAGCTTTTCGGTGCATGACCCGGCCACTGGCCAAGAGTACAAGGGGCATACCCTGCGCAGCCTTTTCGCCCGACGACGCAACCTGCTGTCGCCGAGCTTCTGGGGCATGTTGCAGGACATCCTCAGATTCAACCGGCAGGCCACGGCCGACTTGAAGGCGCAGCGCATCGACAGCACCACCCGGCTGGGCGATTACCTGCATGTCCACAATTATGGACAACGGTTCATCGACCACTACATCGTGCCCATGGGCTCGGCGATCTGGTCGATGTCGCCTGCCGGAATGCTGGAGTTTCCGCTGCAGTTCTTCGTGCGCTTCTGCCATAACCACGGCCTGCTATCGGTCAACCGACGCCCACAATGGCGAGTGATCGAGGGCGGCTCGCGGGGTTATATCGACCCGTTATGCGCGCACTTTCGCCAGCATATCCGGCTCAACTGCCCGGTGCAGCGCGTGAGCCGCGACGCGACAGGCGTGAACATACTCAGCGCGGCGGGACTTGAGCGTTTCGACAAAGTGGTGTTTGCCTGCCACAGCGACCAGGCCCTGGCGCTGCTTGAAACGCCAAGCAAAGCAGAGCGTGAGGTGCTCGGTGCCCTGGCCTACGCCAGCAACGAAGTACTGCTGCATACCGACACCGGTGTCTTGCCGCAGCGCCGCCAGGCCTGGGCGAGTTGGAATTACCGACTGGGTGGTTCGGTGCGAGCGCCTGCTGCGCTGACCTACAACATGAACATCCTCCAGGGTCTGGACGCCCCGGTGACCTTCTGCGTGAGCCTCAATCAGAGTGACGTGGTGGATCCGGCCAAGGTCCTGGCTCGCTTCGAGTATGCGCATCCGCAATACAGCCTCGCCGGCGTCGCCGCCCAGGCTCGCCAGGGTGATCTGCAAGGGCGTCAGCACAGTTATTTCTGCGGCGCCTATTGGGCCAATGGTTTCCACGAAGACGGTGTGGTCAGTGGGCTGGATGTGGCCGGGCATTTTGGAGAATACCTTTGAATAGCAGCCTGTGCCGCGGCTGGATCGACCATCGCCGCTATTCACCCCGCGCCCATGGATTCCGATACCCCATCGGCATGCTTTATCTGGACCTCGCCGAACAAAGCCAGGTGCTGGGTCTGTCCCGCCTGCTGCGGGGGTGGCCCTTGGCACCGCTGTGCTGGCGCGAGCGCGATTACCTGCCCGCTCGCACACGTCTGGGCGTCCCCTTGGTCGACGCGGTGCGCGAATTGCTTGCCCAGGCCCTGGGCACCGCGCCCCAAGGCGCAATCCAGCTGCTGACCCAACCGCGCAGTTGGGGGCTGTCCTTCAATCCGGTGAGTTTCTATTTCTGCCACGAAACCGATGGGCGTCTGGCGGCCATTCTCTGTGAGGTCCGCAACACCCCATGGCGCGAGCGCTATCACTATGTGTTGCCGGTAAGCCCCGGTGAACCCCATGCGTTCCGGGTGGCCAAGGCGTTCCATGTATCACCGTTCCTGCCTCGGGACATGGACTACCGCATGCGCTTTCTGATCGCGGACTCACATATCCGGGTGCATATGGAGAACTGGCGCGATGGCAGCAAGGTGTTCGAGGCCGACCTTGCGCTCAAGCGCCAACCTCTCGATGCCGCGGCTGTGCGTCGTCACTTCCTGGCCTTCCCGTGGATGAGCCTGCGCACCTTGAGCGCCATTTACTGGCAGGCCCTGCGCCTGCTCTTCAAACGCACGCCCCTGCACGACCATCAGGCCAGCCAAAACGGCCTGAGTGTCGGCGAAACCGCCCACAAGGACCCCGACCATGCCCGAACCCACCATGAGCGTTACTAAGGCCGGCAGCTTTCGCCTGTTCAACGGCGGCGTCTTCAAGCAAGTCGTTCTCGGCCAATTACGACACCTGCGCCAAGGCCACTTGCGCCTGCTGCTCGATGGAGAATCGCTAAACTTCGGCGATCCGGCCAGTGCTCTACAGGCCGAAGTCGAAATTCTTGACGACGCCGTCTGGGGCATGCTCGCCAGTAACGGTTCGATCGGCGCCGGTGAGGCCTATATCCAGGGGTACTGGCGCAGCAACGACCTGACGGCGGTGACCCGCGTGTTCGTCGCCAACCTGGACGTGCTCGATGCGATGGACAGTGGTCTGGCTCGCCTCGGCCGCCCGGTGCTGCGTTGGCTGCACTGGCTCAACCGTAACAGCCGGCGCGGCTCTCGGCGCAACATCATTGCCCATTACGACTTGGGCAATGACTTGTTCGAGCGTTTGCTCGATCCCACCATGATGTACTCGGCCGCCATGTTCGAAAGCCCCGAACAAAGCCTGGAAGAAGCCCAGCTCAACAAGCTCGAACGCATCTGTCGCAAGCTCGACCTGCGCCCCGGCGACCACCTACTGGAAATCGGCACCGGCTGGGGCAGCCTGGCGATTTATGCTGCCAGCCAATATGGCTGCAAGGTGACCACCACAACGTTGTCGCACGAGCAGTACGCCCATACCTGCCGGCGCGTCGAGGCACTGGGTCTGCAGCAGCGCATTGAGGTGCTGTGCAAGGACTATCGCGATCTGGAGGGGCGCTACGACAAGCTGGTCTCGATCGAAATGATCGAAGCTGTCGGTCATCGCTATTTACCCGAATACTTCCGGCGCTGCTGCGCTCTGCTCAAGGATGACGGCCTGATGTTGCTGCAAGCCATCACCATTCGCGACCAGCGTTATGAGCAGGCACGCCGCTCGGTGGACTTCATCCAGCGGCATATTTTTCCCGGCGGCGCGCTGCCATCGTTGTCCGTTCTGCTAAACACCGCCAGCCGTCAAACACCGCTCAACCTGCTGCACCTGGAAGACTTCGGCGCGCACTACGCCCGCACGCTGAAGCACTGGCACGAGAACTTCCGGCAATCACGCCAAGCGCTGCTGGAGCTGGGTTACGACGAAACCTTCCAACGCCTGTGGGAGTTCTACCTGTGTTACTGCGAAGGCGGATTCCAGGAGCGTGCCATCGGCGTCGCGCAACTGCTCTTTGCCGCTCCCGGGGCGCGTCAGCTCTCTTTGCTGGAGCGGCGGGAGGCTTGATGAGTCGCGCGGGCCTGATCGTCAACGCACTCTGGGTCCAGTTGGGCTGGTGGGGTTGTGTACTGGGCGCACAGAATGCCTGGTGGCTCCTGGCTGTGGCGGCAGGATTGCTGGCTCACCTGAGCTTCTGCCCACAGCCCCGGGCCGAGTTGCGTGCAGTGATGCGCGTGGGGCTGTGCGGCATGGTGCTGGACTGGAGCCTGGGTGTGCTGGGTCTGTTCGGATTCGCTCAGACCGCCCTGCCCCTCTGGCTTGCGCTGCTCTGGCTGGTGTTTGCCACAAGCTTGCGGCACAGCCTGGCCTGGGCCGTACAGCCTGTTTGGCGCGGTGCGTTGGTGGGCATGGTCGGCGGTCCGCTAGCCTATTGCGCAGGCGCTCCACTGGCCGGCGTTGCGCTGCCGCTTGGCATCGTGGGAACCGCTCTGGTGTTGGCGCCCCTGTGGGCACTCTGGCTGCCGTTGGCGTTGCGCCTGGCTGATCCCCACTGAGGTCAGAACCCGCGCCAGGCGAACATTATTACCAAGGTTCATCCAGAAAAAGTGGCACACGCAAAGGCTCTATCGGCCCCTCGCGCTGGCCACACATTTCGTCGTGAACGACATGCTGTACCAACATGCAGGGTAACCGCGGCGCGTCACGCAGCAACTCACGCAAATGGGTGGTGGATCGCAAATGCAATGTTCGTCCGGAGTCGTCGAGCAACGTACGAAACCCGCGGTCCAGTCGCGCACGCAACACGTAGATACCGCCCTCCAGCGACCATAACTCCAGCTCGTGTACCCGGCCTTCGATGGCCAGCTCGATCAGGGTTTGCAGGTTCATGGCGCGCCCCCGCCCTGACGACGGAAAAACAGCGTGACCTGGCCCAACTCGACGCCAAACTTGCTCATGCTCGAGCGGTTGATCATCGTGTCTTCGTCCATCAAGTACATCCAGTCGTCAAAAGTCACTTCGTAAGTCGATCCGTCTACTGGCAGGTTCAATCGATAGCGCCAGCGCAGCGCGTTGCCGGCCACCTCTCCCCGCGCCTCGCCGATCACATCGTCGGCGCGACCGCGCCAGAGCCCCGGGCCATCGGGGGTCAGCGTCCATACGCGCCGTTGTCGGCTGCCATCACTGTAGAGAAAGCGCTCATCGAGAATCAGCTGTTCACCTTCACGGTGACTCAATATCTCAACCTCGAAACGCTTGATGACCTCGCCGGAACGTTTTTGATAGATGCCCCAGGCCTTGATTGGCTGACTGAAGAAGCGCACCAGATCCAGCTGCGGTTGCTGGTCGGCATAACGATCGACATTCACGTTCCCGCAACTGGTCAAACTCATCATTAAAAGCAGTCCAACCATTAACCGAGTCATGGTGTTTGCCCCCCTACGCGCGCGTTATTGAGCCCCAACAGCTGTTGCCGCAACTCCGGATGCCGGGTGCGGGGATCGAGCCAGATGGCGAAGAAACTTCGAGCGAACGATGAGTCGGCGACTTCATGGGTCAAGCGCCCGTCGACATAAAAGCGGCAACCCTTGCCGGGCAGGTAAAGCCCGGTGATTTGACTGCCTGGCCTGACGTCGACGAAGGACCGCCGCATGTCATCGCTCCAGCTGTCGAGCTGTACTGGGTCCAGGGATTTACCCGCGATTCGGCGCATCTCCTCGATGCTCGCTTGCACCAAGGTTTGCTTGCTGATCGTGCGGCGGTAATTCAGCTCAAGTGCCAGCGGCGTTTCCAGGCTGGGTTGCAAGGTCGCACTCCATAACCTGGCCTGGTAGAGATCGAACCCGTACCAGGAATAATCGGCTTGCCCCACCAGACGGGCGTCAGGCAGTACCGTGCGCCAGTCGCACAGAGCTTGGCTGGCGTAAAGCACCAAAACGCAGGCCATGAACCGGCTCAGGCTTTTCTTGAACGCAAACGACCTTGCCATTGAAAAAACATCACTGGATTGCCGAAGGTCGCTCAATAGTTGTACATGAAGTATGATTTGTACAGCTTTTTTGAGTGGGTTCGCGAGTTATGGCCTTTTATATCCACCCGTGCTTTGGCGATCTGTGCCTGCCTCGAATCCTTCAGCTAACGTGCTGTTATCGGATAAGGTAGCCTGCGCCCTAATAATGCGCAGTCGCGCTGCTGTAGAAGGAAATGTTAATGCTCGGACGTGAACGGCCGCAGCTAAAGAAAGAAAGTGCTGACGAATCCTTTCCCCCTCAGGTAGCGCGGGCCGGAGCTGCCCTGCGGCTCACCATCACTTTCATGCTGGTGGTGGTGATGGTGTTCCTGGCCGTTGAAGGCTGGAGAACATGGCGTGACTATCGCTCTGCCTTTGCCTCGGCCCGCGATTCGGTGACAAACCTGGCGCGAGCGACGGCCCAGCACGCCGAAGACACCATCCGGCAAGTGGACGTGGTGACCGCAGCACTCAGCGAGCGAGTGGAAGGCGATGGCCTGCAGAACATCGACATCCCGCGCATCCATAAACTGCTGGTGCAACAGTCGGCCATCATGCCGCAGTTGCACGGTTTGTTTATCTACGGCCCCGACGGGCAGTGGATAGTGACAGACAAGCAAACAACGCCAGACTCGGCAAACAATGCCGACCGCGACTACTTCCAGTATCACCGCACCCACGAGGACCGAAGCGTGCGGATCGGCGAAGTGATCAGGAGCCGATCCACCAATGACCTGATCATCCCCATCTCCCGCCGCTTGAACAATCCTGACGGCTCGTTCGCCGGTGTGTTGCTGGGAACGGTCAAGGTCAGCTATTTCGTGGACTACTACGGCGACTTCAAGATCGACGACAAGGGAGCCCTGGTCCTGGCCCTTCGAGATGGCACGATTCTGGTCCGGCGGCCCTTCGTCGCCTCGGTGGTCGGCAAGAGCCTGGTCAATAGCGTGATCTTCCGTGACCACTTGCCCAACTCCAATCAGGGCGTCGCCGAGGCCAGGGCCGTCGTCGACGGCACTGAACGCATTTATGGCTACCGAGCCTTGACCACTTATCCGCTGGTGGTCGAGGCCGGATTGTCTCGCGAATCGATCATCACCCCCTGGCGTCACGATCTGCTCAAGACCGGCTTCGTACTGATATTCCTGATCGTGATACTCGTCGGCTTCGGGCTGATTGTGTTGAGCCAGTTGCGCTACAGAATGACCATGGAGAAACAGATTCGCAGCGCCCACCAAACCATGCGGGACATGGCACTGACCGACAGCCTGACCGGTTTGGGCAACCGCAGACGGCTGGACATTGCATTGGCCGATGAGATTCGCCGGGCCAGGCGTCAGCACGCCTCCTTGGCCTTGATCATGCTTGATGTCGATTACTTCAAACGCTACAACGACAAATACGGCCATGCTGCCGGGGACGACTGTCTGCGCGCGATCGCGGGGGCGATCCAGCAAGCGATCAAACGGCCCGGCGACCTGGCGGTGCGCTACGGGGGTGAAGAATTCACCATTTTGCTGCCCGACACCCACAGCGCGGGGGCCGCCACGATCGCACAAGAGATTCTGGAGTCCATCAGGGCGCTGAACATCGAACACGGCGACCATCCCTTGGGCCTGGTCACCGCCAGCGCGGGCATCACCACCTGCCGGCCAAGCACCGAGGACGTGACCCCGGCCATGCTGATCAAGGCCGCTGATGCGTTCTTGTATCTGGCAAAAAACACCGGGAGAAACCGCTGGTGCAGCCCTGATGCTTCGCCGGGATGACCCACGGGGCGAAGCCGCATATCGGTCATATCGCGCAAATCCAAGTCCACAGGTGCCGGCCGGGCGCCTGGCGGCTACAATGCGCGCTTCGACCGTGATCAGCCTGACTAAAAACAAATGTCCTTGCCCAAACATCATCTGGAATTGCTCAGCCCCGCCCGCGACGTGACCATCGCCCGCGAGGCCATCCTGCATGGCGCTGACGCCGTGTACATCGGTGGCCCGAGTTTCGGCGCGCGTCACAACGCCTGTAACGAGGTGAGTGATATCGCCCGGTTGGTGGAGTTCGCCCATCGCTACCACGCCCGGGTGTTCACCACGATCAACACCATCCTGCATGACAACGAACTGGAGCCGGCCCGCCAGTTGATCCACCAGTTGTACGATGCGGGTGTCGATGCGTTGATCGTCCAGGATTTAGGGGTGATGGAGCTGGACATCCCGCCGATCGAACTGCACGCCAGCACCCAGACCGACATCCGTACCCTGGCACGGGCAAAGTTCCTTGATCAGGCCGGTTTCTCCCAACTGGTACTGGCACGGGAGTTGAACCTGCAGGAAATCCGCGCCATCGCCGACGAAACCGACGCGGCCATCGAGTTCTTTATCCACGGCGCGCTGTGCGTGGCGTTTTCCGGCCAGTGCAATATCTCCCACGCCCAGAACGGCCGCAGCGCCAACCGTGGCGATTGCTCCCAGGCCTGTCGCCTGCCCTACACCCTCAAGGATGATCAGGGCCGGGTGGTTGCCTATGAGAAGCACCTGCTGTCGATGAAGGACAACAACCAGAGCGCCAACATCCGCGCCCTGGTGGAAGCCGGTGTGCGTTCGTTCAAGATCGAAGGACGCTACAAGGACATGGGCTATGTGAAGAACATCACCGCCTACTACCGCCAGCGCCTGGACGATGTCCTCGAAGACCGTCCGGACCTGGCCCGCGCCTCCAGCGGTCGCACCGCGCACTTCTTCCTGCCCGACCCGGAGAAGACGTTCCACCGCGGCAGCACCGACTACTTCGTCAGCGAGCGCAAGATCGACATCGGCGCCTTCGATTCCCCGACCTTTACCGGCGTGCCGGTGGGCGTGGTGGAGAAAGTCGGCAAGCGCGACCTGCAAGTCGTGACCTTTGATCCGCTGTCCAACGGCGATGGCCTCAACGTGCTGGTCAAGCGTGAAGTGGTGGGTTTTCGCGCCAACATCGCCGAGCCCAAGGGCGAATTCGAGGAAGACGGCCAGAAGCGTTACCGCTACCGCGTCGAGCCCAATGAAATGCCGGCAGGGTTGCACACATTACGCCCCAACCACCCGCTGAGTCGTAACCTGGACCACAACTGGCAGCAAGCGCTGCTCAAGACCTCCGCCGAGCGCCGGGTGGGCGTTGCCTGGGTCGCACGCCTGCGTGAAGAGCGCCTGGAGCTGACTGCTACCAGCGAGGAAGGCGTCAGCGCCAGCGTCAGCCTGGACGGGCCATTCGGCCTGGCGAACAAGCCGGAGCAGGCGCTGGAGCAACTGCACGACCTGCTCGGCCAACTGGGCACCACCGAGTACCACGCCACCGCCATCAAGCTGGATGCGCCCCAGGCGTATTTCATTCCCAACTCGCAGCTCAAGGCAGTGCGCCGCGAAGTCATCGAAGCCCTGACCACCGCCCGTGTCGAGGCCCATCCCCGAGGGGGGCGCAAGGCCGAGACCAATCCTCCGCCGGTGTACCCGGAGTCGCACCTGTCGTTCCTGGCCAACGTCTACAACCAGAAGGCCCGGGATTTTTATCATCGCCACGGTGTGAAACTGATCGATGCGGCGTTCGAAGCCCACGAAGAAACCGGTGAAGTGCCGGTGATGATCACCAAGCACTGTCTGCGTTTCTCGTTCAACCTCTGTCCCAAGCAGGCCAAGGGCGTCACCGGCGTGCGCACCAAGGTTGCGCCGATGCAGTTGATCCATGGTGACGAGGTGCTGACGCTGAAGTTCGACTGCAAACCCTGCGAGATGCATGTGGTCGGCAAGATCAAGGGGCACATCCTCGACCTGCCGCTGCCGGGCAGCAGCGCGGAGCCCATCGTCGGTCACATCAGCCCGGAAGACCTGCTCAAGACGATCCCTCGCGCGCCGCATTAAGCAATCGCGAGCAGGCTCGCTCCCACAGGGATTGCAAAGTGGACACAAGATCGTGTGACCACCCCTAATCCCTTGTGGGAGCGAGCCTGCTCGCGATAGCAATGGATCGGCATGCATTAATGTTGATTACAAAACTCCCGGCAGGTCCTTCTCGGTGCTAGGTTGTAAGTGAGTGTTCCATCAATCAGTCACTTCTTTCCCACCGTCTGCAAAGGAATGCCTCTACCAATGAACTTATCCCTCAAGCACCTGGCCGTGAGCACCCTGCTGCTGTCCAGCCTGGCGTCGATCACTCCACCCGCCTTGGCCAACATCACTGCGCAACAGAGTTCGGCCCTTGTCAAAACCCTCGCTGACACCTCCGTCACCGACTTCAGGCAGTTCCTGGGAAACGTGGCCAGAAGCGAGTTGGCCGAAACCGCCAAGCTCGGCCCGGCCATCAGCACGTTCCTCGACAACAAACCCCTTACGGCTGAGCAGCAGAACGAAATTCATCGTCTGCTCGGCCTCTATGCACGGGTGAAATACGGCAACGCCGCCACCGAAACCCTGAGCGAACTGGTGGCGATCCCGACCTTTCGCAAGGACGGTGTTGCCCAGCACGAGAACCCCGAGTTCCTCAAGATCGCGGACAAGATCAAGCGCCTTGCCCTAGCCTTCAACCTGGACTTTCGCAACATCGACAACCGCGTCTACGAGATTTCACTGCATGGCAGTGGCGACGAAGTCGTGGGCATTCACGCCCATGCCGACGTCGTGCCGGTGACCCCGGAAAACTGGGTATTGAAAGACGGCACACGTCTGGATCCGTTCAAGGTCACCTTGGTGGGCGACCGCATGTACGGCCGGGGCACCGAAGATGATAAGAACGGCATTGTCGTGGCGCTGTACGCCATGAAGATCATCAAGGAAGAAAAGCTGCCGCTGGCGAGGAATTTCAAACTGCTGGTAGACACCACCGAGGAAACCACCGGCGACGCCATCCCCTATTACTTCGAGCGCAACCCAACCCCCAACTACAACCTGGCGCTGGATGGCGGCTACCCGGTGGTGATTGCCGAAAAAGGCTATGGCACCGTCATGGCCAACTTCGCCCGGCGTGCGGCCCAGGGCAAAGGCGCTGAGATCACGGCGATGACCGGTGGCCTGGCCACCAATCAGATTCCGTCCACATCGGTCGCTACCTTCGTGGGCGATCAGCCTGCTGAACTGGCCGCGACGCTGCAAAAAGCCGCTTCCGCGTATGCCAAGGGCAATGGCGGCGACTTCCAGGTGACCACCGCGGTCGTCGGTAAAGACGTCAAACTGACCTTCACCGGCGTCTCCGCCCATTCCTCAGAACCAGAGTCCGGGGTCAACCCGGTGGCGAGGATGCTGGACTTCATCAACAGCCTCGAGGGCAAGGTTGCGCTCAAGCACAACCACATCACCGATGCCGCCCGCTATGCCGCCGACAACTGGGGCCTGGACTACCTGGGAAGCAAACTGGGGATTGGCTTTTCCGACGCCTTCATGGGGCCGCTGACCGCTTCCCTGACGTATGTCGGCATGGATGACAAAGCCTTCAAGCTGGCCGTCAATCTGCGCGTGCCGGTGGGCAAGCCGACGGAAGCGATCAAGGCTGAAATCACCGACAAACTGGCCGCCTGGAGCAAGAAGACGGAGGTCACCGTGGCGTTCGATTATTCAATCGATGAGCCGATGTATCGCAACCCGGACGGTGAATGGGTCAAGGCACTGTTGGCCGTGGCCAGCGAAAACCTCGGCATGGAGCACAAGTACGGCACCTCCGCTGGCGCCACTTCGGTTCATGACTTGCCCAACGGCGTGCAGTTCGGCCTGGCCATGCCCGACGTCAAGTACACCGGGCATAACGACAACGAGTTCAAGACCGTCGAGCAGTTTTTGCTGGACCTGCAGATCGTGACCGAGATGATGGGGCGGATCGGACAGTTGCCGAAGTTGTGATCCCCTGTCCGGGAAAATGGGCGTTAATGTGGCGAGGGGATTTATCCCCGCTCGGTTGCGCAGCGACCGCAAATCTTGGGGCCGCTACGCAGCCCAGCGGGGATAAATCCCCTCGCCACAGGTTCACTTCATTCCTTCGGGTGAGTGGCGCTTGGATCGATGACCTTGGCGCTAATGTCCACCAACTCCACCCCCCAATCACCATGCAGGTACCAATCCTCCCCGATCATTTCGGCCGGGTGCATGGTTCGATCCGCACCGTTGCCACACGCCAGGGCACTGGCCGGGCAATAACGGTCGCAGCCCCAGCAAATGCGCTCGGGATGTTTCGGACTGATTGGAAAAGGCTTTGCCATGACGCCCCCGTATAGCCGATGGGTGTGCCTGTACCCTAGCGTGTCAGGGCCGAAGTGCCCTTGATATCGATCAAGAACCACCGGCATGACGGTATCGGCGTTCCTGGCGGGTTAAATGCCCCGAAAATTGACAAGAATCATTATTATTCGCAGCAAAGCTTCCTAGACTCGGCCATCCCTTAGTCCTCAGGAAGTCTTCCCATGCGTACCCTCGCTCCGCTGTCTCTCGCCCTGCTGTTTCTCGCCCCTCTGTCCCAGGCCAAGGAATACCCCATTGGCGAACCTCAAATGTGCCCGGGTCTGGAGGTCGGCGCGGTGTACCTGCAACCGATCGAAATGGCCCCGGCCGGCATGATGCGCCCAACCGCCGAGTCTGACGTTCACCTGGAGGCCGATATCAGGGCCACGGCCGACAACCAGCAAGGTTTCCAGGAAGGCAGCTTCGTGCCCTACCTCAACGTGTCGTTCCAACTGAAAAAACAAGGCAACGACACCCCGCTCAAGGGCGACTTCCACGCCATGGTGGCCAATGACGGGCCGCACTATGGCGACAACGTCAAGCTGCTGGGCCCCGGCAAATACCAATTGACCTTCACCGTCCTGCCGCCCGGCGGCCATGGCTCCCTCGGCCGTCATACCGACAAGGAAACCGGCGTGGCACCGTGGTTCGAGCGCTGTGAACTGCATTACGAATTCGTCTACGCCGGGATTGGCAAAAAAGGCGGGTATTGAAGATGCGTCGTTCAACGAGCCGAACAGCGCGACAGCTGGCCGGGTGGATGCTGGCCGGATTGCTGTTGCCTTCAATCGCCCATGCCCAACTGCTTACTTACGAGTTGAGCATGCGCGACGGCCATTTCACCCCGCCGCTGCTGGAAGTACCGGCCGGGCAGCGCTTCAAGATCGTGCTGAAAAACGTCGGCCAGGGTCCGGCGGAATTCGAGAGCACGCCCCTGCGGGTGGAAAAGGTCCTGTCGCCCGGCGTTACCACGTTTGTCGTCATTCACCCGCTGCGCCCCGGGCACTATCCGTTTTTCGATGAATTCAACCCGCAACTGCCCGAGGCCGGCATCCTCGCCCAGTAGTCGGCGAACAGGAGGTGTTTGCATGACTCAATCCATGTTTATTGTCTGGCGCGAAAGCGTCGAGGCGCTGTTGGTAATCGGCATACTCCAGGCCTGGGTCAGCCGGCAGCAACAGGCCGGTCGCTTGTTGCAGTTCGTGTGGGCTGGCGTGGCGCTGGGTTTGCTGTTGTCGGGCATCTTGGCCGGTCTGATTCTGTTGGTCGGCGAAGCCATGAGCGGCGCGGCCAATGAATGGTTCCAGGCGGCGTTGGCGCTGGTCGCCAGTCTGCTGATCGTGCAAATGGTCGGTTGGATGCACCGAAACGCCGGGACGTTGAAACAGGATCTGACGCGTCACGCCGACCATCGTTTCAGCCGCCAGGGTGGATGGGGGCTGATGGTGTTGGCGCTGCTGGCCGTCAGCCGCGAAGGCAGTGAAACCGTGGTCTTCCTGTATGGCGCCGGGGCGCGTCTGCAAGGGGCGCCACTGGGCTTGTTCGCCGTGGGCGCGGTGGCCGGCCTGCTGCTGGCGCTGCTGACCATCGTCTTGCTGCACGGCAGTCGACGGTTCATCTCATGGCCGCGTTTCTTTGCCATCAGCGAAACCATTCTGTTGTTATTGGGGGCAGCGCTGCTGGTCAACGGCATTGAGCGGATCAGCGGTCAGTTGCTGGCGATGGACTGGCCCGAAGTGGTCTACCAAGGCATCGGCGACGCGCTCTGGGACAGCAGCGCGATATTGGATGACGGCCATGGCCTGGGCGGTTTCCTGGCGGATTTCACCGGCTATCGAGCCAGTCCCAGTGCCATGACCTTGTTGGTGTGGCTCGGCTACTGGCTGGGGGTTGCCGGCTGGCTGCGGCCACGCAAAGCGCAAACGCTGCCATGTCCGACTTGAACCTCTGGCTGCAACGTCTGGGCGACGGCATGCGGCGCCACGGCGCAACCATTCGCGCCGTGCAATGGGCGGTGGTGCTGTTCTATGCGGTGCTGCTGGTGGTGCCGGCGCTGTTGCCATTGCCCAGCAGCCAGGCTCGGCTGTTGGACAACCTCACGCTGCTGGCGCAGTTTATGTTCTGGGGCATCTGGTGGCCTTTCGTGTTGCTGTCGATTGTGCTGTTCGGTCGACTCTGGTGTGGCGTGCTGTGTCCTGAAGGTGCCTTGAGTGAATGGGCCAGCCAGTATGGCAAAGGCCTGGGCGTGCCACGCGGGGTGCGCTGGGCCGGCTGGCCGACCCTGGCGTTCTGCCTGACCACGATCTATGGGCAGTTGATCAGCGTCTATGACTATGCCCAGGCGGCGCTGTTGATCCTGGGGGGCTCGACGGTCGCAGCGGTGATCGTTGGCCTGCTGTTCGCCCGACGCAAGCGAGTGTGGTGCCGCTACCTGTGTCCAGTCAGTGGCGTCTTCGCCCTGCTTGCTCGCCTGGCACCGGTGCACTTCCAGGTGGACGAGCAACGCTGGCTGGAAAACCCCGCGCCGCGCCGCCCGCCTCCCAACTGCGCGCCATTGCTGGACATTCGCCGGATGCGCGGTGCCGCCGATTGCCACGCCTGTGGTCGCTGCAGCGGCCAGCGCGATGCGGTACGCCTGATAGCCCGTTCCAGTAACGAGGAAATCCTTCACTCGAGCGCAACCACCCTTTCGCCTTGGGACGCGCGCTTGTTGTTGTTCGGCGTCATTGGCCTGGCCATGGGAGCTTTTCAGTGGACCGTCAGCCCCTGGTTCATTGCCATGAAGCAGAGCCTGGCCCAATGGCTGGTCGCCCATGAGCTGTTCTGGCCGTTGCAAGACAACGCCCCTTGGTGGTTGCTGACCCACTATCCGCAGCTTAATGACAGTTTCAGTTGGCTCGATGGCTTTTGCATCGTCGCTTATCTGGGCATGAGTGCCTTGCTGTTGGGCACGTCGCTGCTGCTGTTGATGCGCCTGGCGGCAAGACTCTCGGGCGATCCTGCACAGTATTGGCCCTTGGCCATCACCCTGACGCCCCTCGCCGGTGCAGGGTTGTTCCTCGGCTTGTCGGCCACCACCGTCAAACTGCTGCGCTATGAAGGGTTGTTGCTCGACTGGGTACAACCGGCTCGGGCCGCGCTGCTGGTCGCGGCAATCGCCTGGAGTCTGTGGCTGGGCTACAAGCGCCTGGAACATGCAGCCCGCAGGCCCCTCGCAATGGCCTGCCTGGTATTAGCCAATGGCCTGGTGGGTTATGGCTGGTGGTTGCAGTTCTGGGGATGGTGAACACGCAGTGCAAGCGTTGCTCCCACGGTGGATTTGTGTGGTTCACAACATCTGACGCGGGGCTGGCCTAGACCTTGAACCGCGCCACGGTCTCATGCAGTGAGCCGGCCATCTGCGCCAGGTCCTGACCGGCGGTATCGGTATGCCGGGCCCCGAGCAATACCTGTTCGGACAGGTTGCGAATACCCACCAGGTTACGGTCCACTTCCCGGGCTACCAGCGCCTGTTCTTCGGTGGCGCTGGCGATCATCAGGTTGCGCTCGTTGATCTGCGAGATCGAACGGGCGATTTCATCCAGGGCATCGCCGGAGCGGCGGGCCACTTGCAAAGTGGTCTGCACCAGTTCGCTGTTGCTTTGCATGGCGGTCACGGCGTGCTCGCTGTCCTGGCGGATGTTGCCGATCATCTCCTCGATTTCCCGAGTCGAATCCTGGGTGCGATGGGCCAGTGCCCGGACTTCGTCGGCCACCACGGCAAAACCACGCCCGGCATCGCCAGCGCGGGCTGCTTCAATGGCGGCGTTCAAGGCCAGCAGATTGGTTTGATCGGCAATGCCGCGGATCACGTCCAACACCGAACTGATGTGCTCGACCCTGCCTGCCAACTGCTGGATGCGTCCCGAAGAGTCCGTCACCCCAAGCGCCAATGCGCTGATCGAAGCAACGGTCTCCTGAACCTGCTCACGACCACGCTGGGCGGTTTGCTCGGAAATCCGCGAGGCTTCGCTGGTACTCACCGCATTGCGCGCCACTTCGTCCACCGCCGCCGTCATCTGGTTCACGGCCGCCGCGGCCTGTTCGATTTCCTGGCCTTGCAGTTCCAGGGTGCTGTTGGTCTGACTGCTCACCGCACTCAGCTCTTCGGAGGAACTGGCCACCCGATCCACCGAAGCCGCAATGTGCCGGACCATGCTGTTGAGGCTCTGCTGCATGTCATGCATGTTGCTCATTACGCTGTCGTTTGCACTCCCGGCGTCCAGCGGCACGCGGATCGTCAAGTCGCCTTGGGCAATCTGGCTCAGCACCCGCGCCGCATCATCGGGCTCGCCACCCAGCGGACGGGTCACGCTGCGGGTCACCAGGACCGCAACGGTACTGACCAGGGCCAGGCAGGCCAGCACCAGTGTCAGCATGTTGCGCCGCGCGTCGCTGTAGCGCGCCTGGGCCAGCTGTTCACGCTCGACAAACAACCGGCCCTGCATCGCCATCAACCCTTCCAGGCTTTTGTAGACCTCAAGCTCGGCCGGCATCACGCCCTGCTTGAGTTGTGTCATCGCGTCGTCCATCGCACCCTGGCGAATCAGCGCCTGCACCTGAACGAACGCGGCCACGTACGCCTCACGGTGCTTCTTCAGTGCCGCATACGCCGCTTTGCCTTCCGGCTGATCGAACAGCGGCTCCAGCGTGGTAAAGGCCTGGGTAATACGTTGCCGGGTCATGTCGATCGATTGCTGGACCTGCGCGTTGTTCTTGTCGATCAACAGGTCCCGGGTGTTCCTGGCGTTATCGCGCACACCCGTGGCGATCACCATGATCGGGTCGATCTTCGGCCAATCCTGTCTGACGATTTGCACCGCCTGGTCGCGCAGCGTGGCCAGGTCGTTCAAGGCGTATAACGCCAGGGCGATCAACGCCAGTGGCGCGATGGCAAAACCGATCACGATACGGTGGGCAGTGGTGAGTCTGGTCATATCAAATGCTCCCTGTTCAACTACCTGCCGATTGGCAGCGCATTTGAAAACCATAAAAAAAGCCATAAAAAAGGGCGGCCCGGCGATCCCGAACCGCTGCCGGTCGTTCATCCCCGGGGACGGTCAACTGCGTAAAACGAACGAGGGAAACAACTCGCGCATGGCGGCCCACAACTCCGGCTGCAAGGCCTGTGCCGAAACACTGGAAAGATGGGGGTCGAGCATCCGGGCCGTGCGCACCAGTTGCACAGCGAAACGCGTGACGCCCTGCTCGCTCAGGCGGCGAGCCAGGGTCAACAACCGTTCGGGATCGAACAAATGCCAATGCACGGTGGTCCGGCATTCATAATCCACGCCGCTGGCCAGCAGATAGTCGAGGCTGCGCCAGTTGGCGGCACCGCTGCCATGAACCCGAGTCACGTCCAGGGCGTCTTCGGGCAAGGCCTTGATGTCGAAGCCAACCCAGTCGGCTTGCCCGACCACTTTGGCGAAGGCCGCCGGTTTGATGCCGGCGCTGTGCAGGCCGATGCGAAAACCCATCTGCCGCACTTGCTCCATGGCTGGCGCCAGGCCCTCCTGCAGGGTCGGCTCACCACCGCTGAACACCACGGCGTCAAGCAGATCCTGGCGACGTTGCAAAAATGCCAACACCCGACACCAATCCACCTCTTCGCTGCCGCGCGGCGGGATCAGTTGCGGGTTGTGGCAATAACGACAACGCCAGGCGCAGCCCTGGCAAAACAGTACGCAAGCCAGTTGGCCCGGATAATCGAGGGTGGTCAGGGGCACCATGCCCCCAACCCGTAGCGCTCGACTCATGGACGCCCGGCCGCGCTTTCAGTGAAGTGAACCCGTTCGCGATGCTCGGACTGTTTGCCTGGGTTGAAGGCCGCCACCGGACGGTGATAACCCATCACGCGGGTCCAGACTTCGCAACGTTGACGCTGTGCCTGCGGAAGAGATTGTGATGCGTTCATGGATGAAGCTCCTTGCGGTCGATGGATCGGATCAGTGAACGCTGCCTGCCAACTGCTGTTGCAACAGCAAGGCCTCGTCGCATTTGGGGCAAAACTCATGTTCGCCGGCCAGGTAGCCGTGGACCGGGCAGATGGAAAACGTCGGCGTGATGGTCAGGTACGGCAGCCGGAAGCGTCCCAGGGCCTTGCGCACCAGCTGCTTGCAGGCCTGTGTGGAGGAAATCTGCTCGGCCATGTACAGGTGCAGCACGGTGCCGCCGGTGTATTTGCATTGCAGTTCGTCTTGCAGCTCCAAGGCTTCGAACGGATCGTCGGTGAAGCCCACCGGCAACTGCGACGAGTTGGTGTAATACGGGGCGATCGGGCTGCCGGCCTGCAAGATATCGGGGTAACGCTTGAGGTCTTCCTTGGCGAAACGGTAGGTGGTGCCCTCGGCAGGGGTGGCTTCCAGGTTGTAGAGGTGGCCGGTTTCTTCCTGAAAGCGCAGCAGCGTGGCGCGCACGTGATCCAGCAGTTTCAGGGCGAATGCCCGGCCTTGCTCGGTATGCAGGCCTTGCTGGTCATCGGTGAAATTGCGCAGCATTTCGTGCAGGCCGTTCACGCCGATGGTGGAGAAGTGATTACGCAGGGTGCCCAGGTAGCGCTTGGTGTACGGGTACAGCCCGGCGTCCATGTGGTGCTGGATGACCTTGCGCTTGACCTCCAGGCTCTCCTTCGCCAGTTCCATCAGCGTATCGATGCGTTGCAGCAATGCGCTGGTATCGCCTTTGTACAGGTAGCCCAGTCGTGCGCAGTTGATCGTCACCACACCTAGTGAGCCGGTCTGTTCCGCCGAGCCGAACAGGCCTCCTCCGCGCTTGAGCAACTCGCGCACATCCAGTTGCAGGCGGCAGCACATCGAGCGCACCTGGTTGGGTTGCATGTCCGAGTTGAGGAAGTTCTGGAAATACGGCAGACCGTAGCGGGCGGTCATCTCGAACAAGCGGTCGGCGTTCTCGCTGTCCCACGGGAAGTCATGGGTGATGTTGTAGGTCGGGATCGGGAAAGTGAACACCCGGCCCTTTGCATCACCGGCCTGCATCACCTCGATGTAGGCGCGATTGATCAATTCCATTTCCACTTGCAGATCACCGTAGGCGAACGGCATCTCCTCGCCACCGATCACCGGAATCTGTTCACGCAGATCCTCCGGGCAGACCCAGTCGAACGTAAGGTTGGTAAAAGGTGTTTGCGTACCCCAGCGTGACGGGACGTTGAGGTTGTAGATGAACTCCTGCAACGACTGGCGGACCTCGTCATAGCTGAGTCTGTCCTTGCGCACATACGGCGCCAGGTAGGTGTCGAACGAGCTGAACGCCTGGGCACCGGCCCATTCGTTTTGCAGCGTGCCGAGGAAATTCACCATCTGCCCCAAGGCGCTGCTCAAATGTTTGGGCGGCCCGGCCTCAACCCGTCCCGGCACCCCATTGAGGCCTTCGTGCAGCAGCGTGCGCAGCGACCAGCCGGCGCAGTAACCGGCGAGCATGTCGAGGTCGGGGATATGCAGGTCGGCCTCGCGGTGCGCCTGGCCGATGGCCTGGCTGTAGACCTCGTCGAGCCAATAGTTGGCGGTGACCTTGCCCGATACGTTGAGGATCAGCCCACCGAGGGAGTAACCCTGGTTGGCATTGGCCTGTACGCGCCAGTCTTCGCGGTCCAGGTATTCGTTCATCGAGGTGGCGACTTCCACCAGGGTGCGACGATCCCGGCGCAGGCGTCCATGTTGCTCGCGGTAGACGATATAGGCACGCATGGCCAGAAAGAAACCGGCGTCCATCAGCACTCGCTCGACACGGTCCTGGATCTGCTCGACGCTCAAGCGCGTCTGTCCTTCCAATCGCGTCAGCACCGCTTCCAGCAGCCCTTCAGCCTCCCCCTCAGCGTATTCGCCGGTGGCCTTGCCGGCGGCGATCAGCGCCTGGCGGATCTTGTCCGCGTCGAAGGCAACCACACTGCCATCGCGCTTGTGCAAGCGGTTACAGCCTACTGAGATCAACGTGCTCTGCATTTTGGCTCCAGACACTACATATAGATAATTAACAATCTTCAAACACAATATGCAGTGGAGAGTACGGCCAAAAGTCAGGGTTGCAATTGATCGATATCAAGAATCGAGGGTGGATCAGCCCTTGAGATGTCGACCGGTATAACCCATCGCGAGCAGGCTCGCTCCCACATGGGTTTTCAGGTGTCTGCTCTTTCTGCGTACACCACAAATCCCTGTGGGAGCGAGCCTGCTCGCGATAACGGCGGTCCATTCAACATCTGCGCTGAGGCTCACCCACCACTCATGTTCATGAACCGCACAATCTGCACTTCCCCGCCAGGGTTGAAGTCGTGACGCAGGGGTTTGCCGCGCAGCGCCTGTTGTACCGCCTGGATCAGCGGTTGATCGTCCAGCGGATAGCGCCGCAACAAACTGCGCAGGTCCAGAGAATCTTCCTGTCCCAGGCACAGCAGCAACCGCCCTTCAACGGTCATGCGCACCCGGTTGCAACTGGCGCAAAAGTTGTGGGTATTGGGGGAAATGAAACCGATCCGGGTCTGCGCGTGCTGCTCCAGGCGCACATAACGCGCCGGGCCGCCGCTGTTTTCGGTGCTGTCGAGCAAGCGGTGATGATTGGCAATGACCGCCCGCACCTCATCGCTGGAACAGAACGACTCGCCCCGGGCACGCCCGACCTCACCCAAGGGCATTTCCTCGATGAAGCTGATGTCGATGCGTTGCTCGATGGCGTACTGCACCAGCGCCGGGACTTCATCGAAGTTGCGCCCTTTCATCACCACGCAGTTGAGCTTGATCCGCTCGAACCCTGCGCCCTTCGCCGCTTCAATGCCCGCCAGCACCCGATCCAGATCGCCGTTGCGGGTGATCGCCCGAAAGCGCTCGCCATCCAGACTGTCCAGGCTGATGTTCATGCGCTTGACCCCGGCATCGACCAGCGGCCGGGCCAGTCGCCCCAGCTGCGAACCGTTGCTGGTCATCACCAGTTCCCGCAGGCCGGGCAATGCCGCGATGTCGCGACACAACCCGACGATGCCCGGACGGATCAGCGGTTCGCCACCGGTCAGGCGGATTTTCTTGACCCCCAGCCCCACGAACAACCGCGCCAATCGGTGCAGTTCCTCCAGGGTCAACACCTGCTGGCGCGGCAGGAAGGTCATGTTTTTCGCCATGCAATACACACAGCGAAAATCACAACGATCGGTCACCGACATCCGCAGATAATCGATCTGGCGCCCAAATCCGTCCTGCAACACGGCGTTCATGTCTGTCCCCTGATTGAGCCGGTGCTCACTGCACCAGCGGCGAGTCGGCGCCCTGAAGATGAATGCCGCGAATGTCCGCCGCACCGATCAGGGTTTGCAGGTACTGCACCAGCGCCTTCTGCCACACGCCTTGTTGCAGCTGGGTGCGAATCGCCGTCGCCACCGCCTCATAAGGCAACGGTTGGCCTTCGACACGCTGATCGATGCTGATCACATGCCAGCCGTAGCGGCTTTCCAGCGGTTTGCCCACCAGGCCCGCCGGCAAGGCAAACAACTGGCGCTCCAGTTCGGGCACGGTCTGGCCCTTACTGATCTGCCCCAGCGAGCCGCCCTGAGCCTTGGACGGGCAGGCCGAGTGGTTCAACGCCAGTTCGGCAAAGCTACCGGGGAACTCGTCCAGGCGTTGCAGCAGGGTTTCGGCCTGGCCGTGAGCCTGGTCGCGCGCTTCGGCGTCGTCCGGTGCGCATTCGAGCAGAATGTGCCGCACCGCCAGCAAGGGGGCGCTGTGAAAGCGCGCCCGATTGCTTTCGTAGTAGCGCAGACAGGTCGCCTCATCACATTGCGGCACCTGCACCTCACGCTCGAGCAACAGCCGCGTGGCCGCCTCCTCTTCGTTTTCACCGGCGCCCACCTGCAACGCCAGCCCCAGCTCGGCAATGCGTTGCTGGAGCAACTCCCGGATCACCAACGCCCGGGCCGCCTGGTAGACCGCATCCTCGCGGCTCTCAGCCGGGTGATACTGCAGCTCCTGGGCCATCGCCTGGGGTGTGATCGACACCCCGTTGACGCTGATGATCGGCCACTCCTGCTCACTGCTGGCAATCAATTGTGCCGGGGCTTCCTCACCGGCCACCGGCCCGGCCTGGGCCGGTTCGAACTGCACCGCGCCCGCCGGCTCGATATCGCTGAGCGGCGGGGTCACTGGCGCTGCTTTCGCTGAAGAACCGCAGCCGCCGCTGCCCCCGTTACCGCCGCCACATCCGCATCCACTAGCCATGATCGTCTCCTTAGAACTTCTGCCGCACGATTTGATAACGACGCCCCAGGTACCAGACCGGCGCACTGACGATATGGACGAGACGGGTAAACGGGAACAGCACGAACAGGGTCAGGCCCAGTACCACATGAAGCTTGTAGACCAAGCCCACCGGCGCAATGGCCGCGGCCGCCTCCACCGGACGCAACAGCACAGTGTTCTGTGCCCAGTCGGCCAGCATCACCATCACCGAACCGTCCATATGGGCGGTGGATGCCACAATGGTCATCAACCCCAACACCAGTTGCACCAGCAGCACCACCAACACCAGGATGTCCGACGTGCTGGACGTGGCGCGCACTCGCGGGTCGCTCAGCCGCCGGTTGAGCAGCATCACCAGACCGATCAGACCCAGCACTCCAAAGAACCCGCCGGACACCATCGCCAGCAACTGTTTGTTCTCAGTGCTCAACACATGGTGATAGATCGCCGCCGGCGTCAGCAGGCCGACAAAGTGGCCGGCCAGGACGAACAACACACCGACATGGAACAGGTTGCTCGCCACGCGCATGCCACGGTTGCTCAGCATCTGGCTGGAGCCGGCCTTCCAGGTGTACTGGGACAGGTCAAACCGCGCCCAACTGCCGATCAGGCAAATCGCCAAGGCGACATAGGGGTAGACCCCGAACATCAACAGATCCCATTTAGACATTGCCCACCTCCCCGGCGGGCGCAGCGGCCCGTCCTTCATGCTGAAAATCCACCCAATGCAACGGCACCGCGCTTTCGTCCCGGGCCTTGCCCGGCGCACTCGGCAGCGAACTGCAACGGTCCTGCTGCTCGGCCTTCATGAAATCCACCGCTTCCTCTTCCCAGATCCTGTCCAGGGCTTCGAGGGAGTCGTCGCGTGGCTCGGCCTTGACCTGCTCACGCAACTCGGCCACCGCCACCTGGGGCTCGGCCCCAGCGATTTGCAGCAAGGCCCGGAAACAACTGGCGTAGGCACTCTCGCGCTCTTCCAGACGCGCCGCCAGCAAGGCCAGCAGATGCGCCACATCGGCCAGTCCTTCGCGGGCCTCGATGTCTTCGCGGGTGGAGAGAAACTCCAGGTACAGCGGGATGTAATCGGGCAGTTCCTTCACGCCGATGGCAAAACCGGCCTCTTCGTACTGGGCCATCATGTCCACCATGGCCTGGCCCCGGTCGCGGGACTCGCCATGGACGTGTTCGAACAGCAGCAGCGACAGCGAGCGCCCACGGCCGAACAGCGCGCCGTAGTGCTCCTGGCCGTCCATCAGGTCCTGGCCACAGATCAGTTCCAGCAACTCGAACAGCGCAGCGCGCTGCTTCGGGCTGATTTCCCGTGCCTGCACAATCGCCTGCTCCAGCTCGTCGCGACCGGCCACCAGGGTTTCGGTCGGATAATCGAGCAGCAACGAAATCACCTTGAGAATGCGCATGTTCATTCCTCCCACAACTGCACGGTTTTGATGACGTCGCGGCGGTTGGCCTTCTTGGCGCCGAACATGTTGGTGTCGGTACTGCCGCTGCAACCGCTGCCGAAACTGAAACCACAACCGGAGCGTTCGGCGAACGCATCGCTCATGGCGTCTTCGCGGTGGGCGCTTGGTACGACAAAACGGTCTTCGTAGTTGGCGATGGCCAGATAGCGGTACATCTCTTCCACCTGGTTCACGCTCAGGCCGACATCGGCCAGCACTTGCAGGTCCTGCACGCCGTCCACCTGTTCGGAACGCTTGTAGGCACGCATCGCCAGCAGGCGCTTGAGGGCGCGCTTGACCGGTTTTTCATCGCCGGCGGTGAGCATGTTGGCCAGGTAGCGCAGCGGAATGCGCAGGCTGTCGACGTCCGGGATCACCCCGTTCATGCCCACGGTGCCGGCCGCCGCAGCGTTCTGGATCGGCGACAGTGGCGGCACGTACCAGACCATTGGCAAGGTGCGGTATTCCGGGTGCAACGGCAGCGCGAGTTTCCAGTCCACGGCCATTTTGTAGACCGGCGAGCGTTGCGCCGAGTCGATCACCGACTGCGGCACGCCGTCGGCCAGGGCCTGGCGAATCACCGCCGGGTCGTTCGGGTCGAGGAAGATCTCCAGTTGCTTCTCATACAGATCGTGCTCGTTGGCGGTGCTCGCCACTTCGCTGATGCGGTCGGCGTCGTACAGCAACACCCCGAGGTAGCGGATGCGGCCGACGCAGGTTTCAGCGCAAACCGTCGGCATCCCGGCTTCGATGCGCGGGTAGCAGAAAATGCATTTCTCCGATTTGCCGCTCTTCCAGTTGAAATAGATTTTCTTGTACGGGCAGCCGCTGATGCACATGCGCCAGCCGCGGCATTTCTCCTGGTCAATCAGGACGATGCCGTCCTCCTCGCGCTTGTAGATCGCCCCGCTCGGGCAGGACGCCGCGCACGCCGGGTTCAGGCAGTGCTCGCACAGGCGCGGCAGGTACATCATGAAGGTGTTTTCGTACTCGCCGTAAATGTCCGCCTGGATCTGGTCGAAGTTCTTGTCCTTGCGCCGCTTGGCAAACTCGGTGCCCAGGATCTCCTCCCAGTTCGGGCCCCACTCGATTTTCTCCATGCGCTTGCCGGACACCAGCGAGCGCGGCCGTGCGGTGGGCTGATGCTCGCCCAAAGGCGCGGTGTGCAGGTGCTGGTAGTCGAAGTCGAACGGTTCGTAGTAATCGTCCAGGCTCGGCAAGTCCGGGTTGGCGAAGATGTTCGCCAGCACGCGGAACTTGCCGCCGATGCGTGGGTTGATCGAACCGTCGGCGTTACGGATCCAGCCGCCCTTCCACTTGTCCTGGTTTTCCCACTCTTTGGGGTAGCCGATGCCAGGCTTGGATTCGACGTTGTTGAACCAGGCGTATTCCATGCCTTCGCGGCTGGTCCAGACGTTCTTGCAGGTAATCGAGCAGGTGTGACAGCCGATGCATTTGTCCAGGTTCAGGACCATGCCGATTTGTGAGCGAATTTTCATCTCAGTTCTCCTCGATATCGGTTGGCAGTGGACGCGGCAGATCATCGCCACTGGAACCGTCGAGCCAATCGACCTTGGACATCTTGCGCACCACGACGAACTCGTCGCGGTTGCAACCGACCGTGCCGTAATAGTTGAAACCGTAGGCCTGTTGCGCGTAGCCACCGATCATATGAGTGGGCTTGAGCACCACGCGGGTCACCGAGTTGTGGTGGCCGCCACGGGTCTTGGTGGTTTCCGAGCCGGGCACGTTCACGATCCGTTCCTGGGCGTGGTACATCATCACCATGCCTTCCTTGACCCGCTGGCTGACCACCGCACGGGCGGTCAGCGCACCGTTGACGTTGAAGCATTCAATCCAGTCGTTGTCCTCGATACCGGCGCGCTTGGCGTCGATTTCAGAGAGCCAGACAATCGGCCCGCCGCGGCTCAAGGTGAGCATCAGCAGGTTGTCGCTGTAGGTGCTGTGGATGCCCCACTTCTGGTGCGGGGTGATCCAGTTCAGGACGATTTCGGTCTCGCCATTGCTGCGCTTGCCCTTCACGCCTTCGATGGTGCGGGTGTTGACCGGCGGCCGATAACTCATCAATTGCTCGCCGAACGCCTGCATCCACGGGTGATCCTGGTAGAACTGCTGGCGGCCGGTGATGGTGCGCCATGGAATCGCTTCGTGAACGTTGGTGTAACCGGCGTTGTAGCTGACGTGATCGTCTTCCAGGCCAGACCAGGTCGGGCTGGAAATGATCTTGCGCGGCTGCGCCTGGATGTCGCGGAAGCGAATCGCCTCGTGGGCCTTGGACAGCGCCAGGTGGCTGTGATCGATGCCGGTGAATTTCGACAGGGCCGCCCAGGCCTTGACGGCCACCTGGCCGTTGGTTTCCGGGGCCAGGGACAGAATCACTTCGGCCGCGTCAATGGCGCTGTCGATCTTCGGCCGACCCTGGCTGATACCGGCGTCGACTTCATGGTGATTGAGTTCACCGAGGAATTTCACTTCATCGTCGGTGTTCCAGTTGATGCCCTTGCCGCCGTTGCCGAGTTTCTCCAACATCGGGCCCAGGGAGGTGAACTGCTTGTAGATGTTGGGGTAATCGCGCTCCACCACTTGCAGGTTCGGTGCGTTCTTGCCCGGTTGCGGCGCCACGCCGGCACTTTTCCAGTCAGTGCCGCCAAACGGCTGGGCCAGTTCACCGACGCTGTCATGCATCAACGGCACGGTGACCAGGTCTTTCTCGACACCCAGGTGCCCGACCGACATGGCGGAGAACGCCTTGGCGATGCCCTTGTAGATTTCCCAGTCCGAACGCGACTCCCAGGCCGGGTCGATAGCCGCTGACAGCGGGTGAATGAACGGGTGCATGTCCGAGGTGTTCATGTCGTCTTTTTCGTACCAGGTCGCGGTCGGCAAGACGATGTCGGAATACACGCAGGTCGAGGACATGCGGAAGTCCAGGGTGGTCACCAGGTCCAGTTTGCCGATGGCACCGTTGTCGACCCATTCAGCCTCGGTCGGCTTGGATTCGCCACCAAAGCCGATGTCTTCGTTCATCACGCCGTTCTTGGTGCCCAGCAGGTACTTGAGCATGTACTCGTGGCCTTTGCCCGAGGAGCCCAGCAGGTTGGAGCGCCAGATGAACATGTTGCGCGGGAAGTTTTCCGGGCTGTCGGGTTGTTCGCAGGCAAACCGCAGGCTGCCGTCCTGCCAGGACTTGACCACGTAGTCTTTCGGGTCCATGCCGGCGGCGGCAGCATCGCGGCAAATGTTCAGCGGGTTGGTGTTCAATTGTGGCGCGCTGGGCAACCAGCCGGCGCGTTCGGCGCGGATGTTGTAGTCCAGGGCATGCTCAGGGAACTGCGACTTATCCGCCAGAGGCGACAGCACGTCGTGCATGCTCATCTTCTCGTGGCGCCATTGCGAGCTGTGGCCGTAGAAGAAGCTGGTGCCGTTCATCTGCCGTGGCGGACGGTTCCAGTCCAGGCCGAAGGCCAGGGGCAGCCAGCCACATTGCGGACGGAGTTTTTCCTGGCCGACATAGTGGGCCCAACCGCCGCCGGTCTGGCCGACACAACCACACAGCATGAGCATGTTGATCAGCCCACGGTAGTTCATGTCCATGTGGTACCAGTGGTTCATCGCCGCGCCGACGATGATCATCGAACGGCCACGGGTCTTGTCGGCGTTGTCGGCGAATTCGCGGGCGATCTGGATCGCTTTCTCGCGGCTCACACCGGTGATCTGCTCCTGCCAGGCCGGGGTGCCGGGCACCGAGGCGTCGTCGTAGTCCTTGGCGACGTTGGCGCCGCCCAGGCCACGGTCGATGGCCAGGTTGGCCGCCGACAGGTCAAACACCGTGGCGACTTTCACCACGCTGCCGTCGGCCAGCACCACGTTGTGCACCGGCACCCGGCGGTACTGCACCGCGTCACCGGCCACATGCTGGAAGTACTCCTGGGCTTCACCGGCAAAATACGGGAAGGCCACTTCAGCTACGTCATCGCCAATCAGGCTGAGCTTGAGGTCGATCTCACGGCCCTCGCCGCCTTCACGGGCCAGGATGTTCCATTTGCCCTCTTCGCCCCAGCGATAGCCTATGGAGCCTTGGGGAGAAACCAGTTCACCGCTGGCATCCAGGGCGATGGTTTTCCACTCCGGGTTATTGTCCTGGCCGAGGTTGTTGGTCAGGTCGCTGGCGCGCAGGAAGCGATCAGGCTGGTAGCCGGAGCCCGGCGCCACGCCGAGCATCGGCTTGAGCATCACCAGCACCGGCAGGTCGGTGTAGCGCTTGGCGTACTCGGTGAAGTAGGCGCTGGGCTTGTCCAGGTGAAACTCTTTGAAGATCACATGGTTGAAAGCCTGGGCCAGTGCCGCGTCGGTGCCCTGCTTGGGGTTGAGCCACAGGTCGGTGAGTTTGGCGACTTCCGAATAGTCCGGGGTGATCGCCACGGTCTTGGTGCCCTTGTAACGCACCTCGGTGAAAAAGTGCGCGTCGGGGGTACGGGTCTGCGGGACGTTGGAGCCCCAGGCAATGATGTAGTTGGAGTTGTACCAGTCGGCCGATTCCGGCACGTCGGTCTGCTCGCCCCAGACCATCGGTGAGGCTGGCGGCAGGTCGCAGTACCAGTCGTAGAAGCTCAGGCACACGCCACCGATCAGCGACAGGTAACGCGAACCCGCGGCGTAGCTGACCATCGACATCGCCGGGATCGGCGAGAAGCCAACCACCCGATCCGGGCCGTATTGCTTGACGGTGTAGACGTTGGCGGCGGCGATGATCTCGTTGACTTCTTCCCAGTTGGAACGGATGAAACCGCCCATGCCGCGCTTGCTTTTATACGAGTCGGCCTTGGCCTTGTTTTCGACGATGCTGGCCCACGCTTCCACGGGCGGCAGGGTCAACCGGGCTTCGCGCCACAGCTTGAGCAATGGCTTGCGGATCTTCGGATACTTGAGCCGGTTGGCGCTGTAGATGTACCAGCTGTAGCTGGCGCCACGAGGGCAGCCACGCGGCTCGTGGTTGGGCAGGTCGTTACGGGTGCGCGGGTAGTCGGTCTGCTGGGTTTCCCAGGTGATCAGGCCGTTCTTGACGTAGATTTTCCACGAGCACGAGCCGGTGCAGTTCACCCCATGGGTGGAGCGCACGATCTTGTCGTACTGCCAGCGGTTGCGGTAGACGTTCTCCCAGTCGCGGGACTCCTTGCGGGTCTCGCCGTGCCCCTCGGAAAACTCGCCTTGCTTGCGGTTGAAAAACCGCAGTTGATCCAGTAAATGACTCACAGTGTGTTCCTCTCAGGCTTGCTCCGCGGGGTCTGCGCCCCGCCCACGCAGGTTTAGGTTCGGCTTAGCACGGTGTTGCGGCGCCCTTGCGGGCATACCACCACCAGGTCACCACGATGCAGCTCAGGTAAAAGCCGACGAACATGTAGAAGGCCATCTCCGGGCCGCCGGTCAGGGCCATCGAAGTGCCGAATGATTTGGGGATGAAGAACGCGCCGAAGGCGCCCATGGCCGAGCTGAAACCCAGCACTGCGGCCGATTCCTTGCCGGCGTTCTTGAGTGCTTGTTCGCGTAGCTCGGGCTTTTGGCCGCGGCTGGCTTTTTCATGCAGGGTGCGGAAGATCACCGGGATCATGCGGAAGGTCGAACCGTTGCCCACGCCAGTGGTGACGAACAGCAACATGAACATCCCCAGGAAGCCGTAGAAGCTGCCGCCCTGGCCGCCTTGGGGCAGGAAATGAAGGACCCCGAACACCATCGCGATCATCAGCACGAAGTTCCACAACGTAACCTTCGCGCCGCCGAGCTTGTCCGCCAGCCAGCCACCCAGTGGCCGCACCAGGGCACCGACCAGCGGACCGAGGAAAGCGAATTTCAGGGCGATGACTTCCGGGAACGAGGTTTTGATCAGCAGCGGAAACGCGGCGGAGAAGCCGATGAACGAGCCGAAGGTCGCCAGGTACAGCCAGCACATCAGCCAGTTGTGCTTGCGCTTGAAAATCACTGCCTGCTCACTGAACGAAGCGCGGGCGCTGGACAGGTCGTTCATGCCGAACCAGGCAATCACGGTCACGGCGAGGATGAACGGCACCCAGATAAAACCGGCGTTTTGCAGCCACAGCGAGCTGCCGTCAGCCAGTACCTGCGGCTGGCCGCCCATGAAGCCGAACACGCCGAAGGAAATCACCAGCGGCACGCTGAACTGCATCACCGACACGCCCAGGTTGCCCAGCCCGGCGTTCAGGCCCAGGGCCGTGCCCTGCTGGGACTTGGGGTAAAAGAAGCTGATGTTGGACATGCTCGAGGCGAAGTTACCGCCGCCAAAGCCGCAGAGCAGCGCGATCAGCACGAACACGCTGTAAGGCGTGGCCGGATCCTGCACGGCAAAGCCCATCCACAGCGCCGGCAACAGCAGCGACGCAGTGCTCAGGGCCGTCCAGCGACGACCGCCGAAGATCGGCACCATGAACGAATAGAAGATGCGCAAGGTCGCGCCGGACAGGCCCGGCAACGCCGCGAGCCAGAACAACTGGTCGGTGCTGAAACTGAAACCGATGGCGTTCAGGCGCACGATCACCGTGCTCCAGACCATCCACACCGCGAAGGCCAACAGCAGCGCCGGGATGGAAATCCACAGGTTACGCCGGGCAGTCTGTTTGCCACTCTTGCCCCAGAACGCGGGGTCTTCCGGACGCCAGTCATGAATGACCGGGCCCTTTTCAGGCGTTTGCAGAACGGACATGTTCTTCTCCTTGGGCAATGCTGGAAAACGGGGATTGGCTGGCCGGCGGCTGTTTACCCAGCAGCGGGCGCTTGCGAACTTCGCTGAAGTACATCCAGGTCAGGGAGACCCAGACCACGCCGTACATCAACATGAAGCAGGACGAGCGCACGCCGGTGAGGTCCACCAGGGCGCCGAACATGATCGGCAACACGAACCCGCCCAGGCCGCCGGCCAGGCCGACGATGCCGGACACCGCGCCCATGTTTTTCGGGTAGTCGTTGGCGATGTACTTGAAGACCGAGGCCTTGCCGAACGCGAAGGCGATGCCCATCACGAACAGCAGCACGGTGAACAGCGTGGCGTTGAGGCCGATGTGAAAATCCACCGTGCCGTTGACGGTCTGCACTTGCAGTTGGGTCTGTGGGTACGAGAGCAGGAACAGGCAGATCCAGCTGACCCACAACACCCACCAGGTCACGCTCTGGGCGCCCCAGCGGTCGGACATCCAGCCACCGACGGCCCGCAATACGCCACCGGGCAGGGAGAAGCAGGCCGCCAGCAGCGCCGCGCTTTGCAGGCTGAAGCCGTATTCCTGCACGTAGTATTTGGTCATCCACAGGGCCAGGGCTACATAGCCGCCGAACACGATCGAGTAGTACTGGCAGTAGCGCCACACCGCTGGTTCTTTCAGGGTTTTCAGTTGCTCGCGCAACGTGGCGCCGCCGGTGCCGCTGTGCTCCTTCTTCTCGGTTGTGAGAAACCAGAACAGCAGCGCGGTGATGAACAGAATGGCGCTGAACACCTTCGGCACCAGGTGCCAGGAACCGAAGGCGATCAAGGCCGGAGCGAGGAATTTGGTCAGCGCGGCGCCGGCGTTGCCCGCGCCGAACACACCCATGGCGAAGCCTTGATTCTGCTTGTCGAACCACTTGGCCACATAAGCGATGCCCACCGAGAACGATCCACCGGCCAGCCCGACAAACAGGCCCAGCACCAGGAACTGCCAGAAAGCCGTGGCCAGGGTGATCAGGTACAACGGCAGCACACAGGAGAGCATCAGCAGGAAGAACACGATGCGCCCGCCGAAGCGGTCGGTCAGCAGGCCCAGGGGCAAGCGCACCAGGGAACCGGTCAGCACCGGCGTGGCGGCCAGCAGACCGAATTGGGTTTCGTTGAGCGCCAGCATTTCCTTGATCGGAACACCGAGCACGGCAAACATCATCCAGACCATGAAGCACACGGTGAAGGCCAGGGTACTCATCCCCAGCACCAACCCTTGTTGCACTTGCGCTCGCATCTCGATGCACTCCCCGTCAGTTCGATGAGCGCAGCCTAGTGATGCGTACCCCGTAAAAACTTGACCTGGGTCAACGTGCGTCCCGGCGGTACTGGCCTATGCTGGGCCCGTCTACCTCTTAGGGGGTAGAGCCTGAAGTTGATAAGAACCTTTATTTATCAAGGCTTTGAACATTTCGGCCGTGGCTTTTATCGAAACGTAGCGGCCGACAACTCTTTAGAGGTAGTGCGCCCGGGATCGGCTGCTATACCCCCCCAACGCCAGGGCGTCCCCATGTTCGGTTTGCAGAATTTCCTCCAGGGCCAGTCTCGATGATGCGGTGGCTGCGCAGTTCCCTGCCCGCTCGCGCCGGGCTGGCGGTGATCCTGATCGCCATCCTCGCCCTGGCCAGTTCCTTGAGCGCAGGTCTGATTGCCTGGTTCAGCCAGGGCGACGCGGCCGCCATCAACACCGCCGGTTCCGTGCGTATGGAGACCTATCACCTGAGCTGGAAACTGGCAGCCGGGGCCAGCGACGATGTCCCGGCGATCATCGACAGCCTGCAACGACGTCTCGAAAGCCCGTCCTTGCGCGCCGTGCTGGAAGACGGACCGGCGACCTCCCTGCATCAGAGTTATCAGAGCCTCATGCAGCGTTGGAACCAGACCTTGCGCCCGGCGATCGAACGCGGCGATTCGGCGTTCTTCCAGGCCAGTGCCGCTTCCTTCGTTGCGCAACTGGACCAGTTCGTCACCCTGTTGCAACGCCAGAGCGAGCACAAGCAAGCCTGGCAACAGACGATCCAGGGCATGGCGCTGTTCACCACCATGATCATCCTGCTGATCGGTCTGTATGAATTGCAGTACGGTGTGGTCACGCCCTTGCAGGAACTGGTGGACGCCACCCAGCGCTTTCGCCGTGGCGAATTCCAGGTGCGGGTCAACCATCAGTCCGAGGATGAACTGGGCCAGTTGGCGACCAGCTTCAACACCATGGCCGAGACCATCGAGCAATCCCATCGCACCCTGGAGAATCAGGTCCAGCAAAAGACCCTGAACCTGCAACAGGCCAATGCCGCCCTGGAACTGCTGTACCAGAGCAGCCGCAGCCTGGCCACGCGGCAGGCCAATGCCGAAGGGCTGGATGAACTGATCAGCCGGTTCCAGCAGCGACTGCCGGGCCTGCGCCTGTCGCTGTGTCTGCAAGGCCAGTTGCAGGCGCCCGCCCGGCAACTGCTGTCGCTGCATGGCGCCAACAGCCGCGAGGTCTGCGCCAGCAGCGATTGCGCCACCTGCCAGAAACACCACAGCGCCCGGCCGCAGACGTTCAGCATCAGTAACCAGGGCACGGAACTGGGTGAACTCAAGGCGCATTTTGTCGACGGTCACGCGGCGCAACCCTGGGAAACCGCACTGATCCAGGCCCTGGCAAACCTGATCGGCACCTCGCTGTCTCTCAAGCGCCAGCGCGAACAGGACCATCGCCTGCTGTTGCTCGATGAGCGCACGATCATCGCCCGCGAACTGCATGACTCCCTGGCCCAGGCCTTGTCGTACATGAAGCTGCAAGTCAGCCGCATGCAAACCCTGATGCGTCGCGGCGAACCGGTGCAAACCCTGGAAACCGTCACCGCCGAACTGCGCGAAGGCCTGAACAATGCCTACCGGCAGTTGCGCGAACTGCTCACCACGTTCCGCTTGCAGATCCACGACGACGGGCTGGTCCAGGAACTCAAGGACACCGCTGAAGAGTTCTCCCGCCGGGGCGATTTCCGGGTGCATCTGTTCGTCGACACCCTGGCCTTCGAGCTGTCGGCCAGTGAGCAGATCCATATCCTGCAGATCACCCGCGAGGCGCTCTCCAACTGCCTGCGCCATGCCCACGCAGAGAACGCCTGGCTCGAACTGCGCCAGGAAGGCGAAACCGTGCGACTGTCGGTCGAAGACGATGGCCGGGGCTTCAGTGGCGAAGTGGACCAGCGCGAACACCACGGCCTGAACATCATGAACGAACGGGCCCGCAGCTTGCGCGGCCAACTGCAAATTATCTCCCGAACGCCCCAGGGCACCCGTATCCAGGTGCATTTCCAACCGGAATTCCTGGGCCAACACAGCGAAGGTCTCGCAACATGAACGCCCCCCTGCGTCACACCCTCCTGCTGGTCGACGACCATCCAATGATGCGTCGAGGGATCCGCCAAATGCTCGAACTCGAAGACGACTTGCACATCGTCGGCGAAGCCAGCCACGGCGAAGAAGCCCTGACACTGATCGAACCGCTCAAACCTGACCTGGTCCTGCTGGACAACAACATGCCGCAAATGAACGGCATCGAAACCCTGCGCCGGCTGCGGGCCATGCATTACACCGGCAAGGTATTGCTGTTCACCGTATCCGACGCCGAGGACGACATTCGCGATGCCCTGCGCCTGGATGCCAACGGTTACCTGCTCAAGGACATGGAGCCGGAGTTGCTGGTGCAGTACATCCGCGATGCCCTCAACGGCGCGCTGGTGATCAGCCCCGGCCTGACCCGCGTCATGGCCCAGGCCTTGCGCTCCCCTCCCCGCCAGGCCGACGTGGAACTGACCGAACGCGAACGCCAGGTGCTCAAGACCATCGCCGGCGGCTGCAGCAACAAAGTCATCGGCCACAAGCTGGGCATCACCGAAGGCACGGTCAAGGTCCATGTGAAGAACCTGCTGCACAAACTGGGGTTGCGCTCACGGGTCGAAGCCGCCGTGTGGGCCATGGAGCATCTGCGCGGAGTGGGCTAGCCCGGCAAACCAAACCTCCTGTGGGAGCAAAGCTTGCTCGCGATGACGGCGGCACATTCAACATTCCTGCAAGCTGACCCTCCGCTATCGCGAGCAAGCTTTGCTTCCACAGGGTGTTTCAGGCGAATACAGCGCCTGCGCACGACTCGAAAAAACTGTGGGAGCGAGCCTGCTCGCGATGACGGCGGCGCATTCAACATCCCTGCAAGCCGACCCTCCGCTATCGCGAGCAAGCTTTGCTCCCACAGGGTGTTTCAGGCGAATACAGCGTCTGCGCACGGCCCGAAAAACTGTGGGAGCGAGCTTGCTCGCGATGACGGCGGCACGTTCAACATCCCTGCAAGCCGACCCTCCGCTATCGCGAGCAGGCTCGCTCCCACAGGGTTTGTGTTTGAGCGGGGACGCACCTCCCTCTTCCGAGGTAGGCCTGCGGAGGCATAGGCCGGGGGCGCGTGGGGTTCTACCATGACGGCACGCGGAGGTACGCCATGCTGACTCATCCTTCCATCGTTTTACTGTTGCGTCGTCATCACCTGTTCAGCCAGTTACCGGAGCGGGTCTTCGAAGACGTGTGCAACCTGGCCGTGCTCAAACGCCTGGAGTGCAACAGCACGCTCATGCACCAGGGCGACCCGGCCAAGCGGTTTTTCCTGCTGGTCAGCGGTCAGATCAAGCTGTTCCGGGTCACCGGTGAAGGTCAGGAAAACCTGGTGGAAATCATCCAGCCCGGACAGACCTTCGCCGAGGCTCTGCTGTTCAGCCAGGCCCGGTGCTACCCGGTCAGTGCGTCGGCGCTCAAGGACAGCGTACTGGTGAGTATCGAAGGCACTCATTACCGCAAGGCCCTGGAAGACCAGCCGAAGGTCTGCCTGGCGATCCTGGCGAGCATGAGTATCCATTTGCACCAGCGCCTCAAGGACATCGACAACCTGACCCTGGCCAGCGCCAGCCGGCGGGTCATCAACTTTCTGCTTCAGGAACGCGACCCGCGCGACGGCCAGGTGGTGCTACAGGTGTCCAAACGCCTGGTGGCCTCCAAGCTGGGAATCCAGCCAGAGACTTTTTCGCGCATTCTCCATCGCCTGGTAGACGGTGGCCTGATTGCCATGGAGCGGCGCAACATTCGCATCCTGGCCGAAGATGAGCTGGACGCTTACCAGCAATAACCCGCGCAGCCCCAATTCCCTTGTGGCGAGGGGATTTATCCCCGCTGGGGCGCGAAGCGGCCCCTATTCAAACTGTCTGACACAGCGCATTGGGACTGCTTCGCAGTCCAGCGGGGATAAATCCCCTCGCCACAGGCTCAGCCAGACTCACTATCTGCTGTGTCATTTTCAACGATCATCGGTATCAACCGCTCAAACAACGCGTCCCCCTCCTCTTGCGTGCAATCGACGCCGAAACGCTTGCGCCAGCCCAACTGGCTCAAAATCACATGCACATCCGCTTCCAGATCATGCTGCTGCAAACACGCCTGGACGCACTGCAACGGACAACCGTCCAGCGCGATGATCCGCCGCCCCGAGCGCGCTTTGTTGACCAGTGCCGGCACATGCCCGCCGACCCCGACGATGCAGGACATCTCGGCCAGGCCGGCGCGGTCCAGGCGCAGGGCGACGGTGTTGGCCAGTTGCGCCACGTTGGAACAACCGGAACAGGAGTACACCAGGGGCAGTGAGCCTGGAGCTTTCATCAGGCCGCCGCCAATCCCTTGCCCGCCCGTTCCAGATTGCGCCATAACCAGGGCGGCAAGACCTCCGGGTCGAGGCTGTCGATCAGGTTCTTCAGCGCCAGCCCCAATTCGGTGTCGCCCTCAATCACCAGGCGTCGCCGGAAGAACAACGTGTCGGGATCTTCCTGCCGACTGGCGAGCAAGAGAAATTCACGCCAGTTACCGCTGATGCTGACCTGGGCTTCGGCTTGTTCGGCAATGCGCAGTCCGTCCCGCGACAGCGTCAGGTACCAGCACAACTTCAGGTCCGGTACCCGCAGGCATAGCCAACGCCCGCGCAACACCTCGAACCCGCCATCGCGCAGCGGCTCGGCCAGGCAACGGTTGAGCGCCTGCTGCAACGCCAGGCGCTGTACGACAAAGGGCACCTTGCCCACCAGCGGGAGCACCCGGTCAGCGCCTTTGAGCAACCATTTTTTTCGACTCAGCACAGGCCCGCCTCCTCAACTTTCAACATACCGGCATGACCGTGCCAATAGCCGTTGCAACCGGCCACAAACAGCGGTGGTGCCTCGCCCTGGCGAACGTTGTCGAAGGCCCTGACCACCTCGGCCATGCCCTGGGCGCGCGGGCTCAGACGCAGCACGTCGGCGCCACTGGCCATCAGCGCGGGGTAATCGGCCAACAGATTGGTCACCTCACCGGACATCGTCTGAATGCCATTGAGGGTGAACAGTTGCTGGCCCTCCTGACTGCTCAACGCCAGGCCGTCGGGATAGTTGATGCAACAGAACTGACAGTCGTCCTTGGGCCGGTTTTCGGCCCGGGCGGTGAAGCAGCGTGCCGAATAAGCCAGGGGCAAGTGGCCGTAGGCAAAAATCTCCACCTCGGGGACCTCGCGTTCCATTTCCCGCACCTGCTCCAGCACATCGCCGATCAGCGCCGCCGAGCATTCCACAGGTGGCACCCAGCGAATCATGCCGCTGTCGAGCAATTGCCCCAGCGCATGGCCGTTGTACAGGTTCAACGCCGGGCCGCCCACGAAAGGCAACTTGCGTTCAGCGAGAAACTGCACCGCGCCCATGTCATTGGCTTCCACCAACAATTGGCCGTTGTCACACAGCCGACGCAAGGATGACAGCTCCGAGGCCGCTTCGATCAGCGTCAGGCTCGACAACACAATCTGTGCCTGGCTGCACGCTTGCAGTTCGCGCCCCAGGCCCAGCCATTGATCCAGGGAGAATGCCCGGCGCTTTGAGCACACGGTTTCCCCCAGGTAAATCACATCCAGCGGCAAGGCCGACATCTCGGCGTAGAAATTCCCCAGTTGCGCTTTGTCCCAGTAAAACAGGACCGGTCCCAGGCTGAGTTTCATCTGGCCTCCCTCATTGCCATGATCGATGGTAAGCGCCCAGGGTGGTCTGGCTGCCTTCCGACAAACCGGCCAACACCTGGCGCCATTCTTCCCGCACCCGGAATCGTTGCGGCGCAGCCCGGTGGGCATCCAGTGCGGCGCGCCAGACCCGGGTCACTTGTTCAACGTAGGCCGGGCTGCGCTGGCGGCCCTCAATCTTCACTGCCTCGACGCCGATGGCCGCCAGCTCCGGCAGCAGGTCCAGGGTGTCGAGGCTGGTGGGTTCTTCCAGGGCATGGAAGCGCTTGCCGCCGACCAGGAAGCGGCCCTTGCACAGGGTCGGGTAACCGGCCGGCTCGTCAGGGGTGTAGCGATCGATCAGCACCTCGCTCAAGCGTGCGCTCAGGCCGTCGGCGTCTTCGCTCCAGCGCACTGCCTTGGCCGGTGAGCACACGCCGCACAGGTTCGGCGACTCACCGGTGATGTAAGAGGACAAGTGACAACGGCCCTCGGCCATGATGCACAGGCTGCCGAAACCGAAGACTTCGATCGGCACTGGGCTCGCTGCTGCTACCTGCCGCACCTGGGCCAGGGACAGCACCCGTGGCAGCACCGCACGCCGAATGCCGTAGCGCTCGGCGTAAAAAGCCAGCGCCGCGGCATGGGTCGCCGAACCTTGTACCGAAAGATGCAGGGCCAGTTGTGGGTGGCGCTGGCTGGCGTAGCCGAGCACCCCGGGGTCGGCGGCGATCAGGGCGTCGACGCCCAGATCGGCGGCGCGATCCACCGCGCGCTGCCAACGCTCCCAGCCCTTGGGTTGTGGGTAGGTGTTGACCGCCACATAGAGTTTGCGTTGGTGCTGGCGGATGTGCGCGACCGCCGCGTCGAACTGTTTGTCGTCCATGTTCAGCCCGGCGAAATGCCGGGCGTTGGTGTCATCGCGAAAGCCGACATAGACGGCATCGGCGCCTTGGCGCACCGCCGCTTTGAGGGCAGGCAGATTCCCTGCCGGGCAAACCAGTTGCATGGGGCATCCTCATGAGAAAACTCGGAGCGCCGCCAGTCTAGTCAGCTCATCGGCGGCGACCTTGACGACAATCAATTGCCGTTAATGCATCAGGCTCGCGAACGGCAAGTACATCACCTTGTCGAGCATGCGCACGTGCGCCTGGCACTCGACCACGGCCAGACCGTCGGCCCAGCATGCGGCAGCCAACATGGCCGAACTTTGCTGGGGATGCAGCTCGACACACAGCGAACCATCGGCACCGGGGACCAGTTTCGCCCGCAGGTACTGCCGCCGCCGGTTGGGCTTTGGCCAGTCAAACCCGGCCGGCAACTGCAACGGGACCGGTATTACTTCGTCCATGCCTTGGGCCCGGAACAGGAACGGGCGCACGACGATCAACGCGGTAATCAGCGCCGCCGATGGGTTACCTGGCAAACCGATCCAGGGTTTGCCGGCCACTTCGCCAAAGGCCAGCGGTTTGCCCGGCTGGATTGCCAGGCGCCACAGGTCAACGCTGCCCAGCGCTTCGATGGCTTGTTTGAGATGATCCTCCTCGCCCACCGAAACGCCGCCGGAGGTCAGCAGCACATCACACTCGGCCGCCGCCAGGCTCAAGGCCTGGCGACTGGCGAGCAGCTTGTCGGGCATGGCGCCGTAGTCATGCACCTCCATGCCCCAGCCGCGCAGCAGTGCCGCGAGGCTATGGCGATTGCTGTTGTAGATCTGCCCCGGCGCCAATGCTTCGCCCGGTTCGCGCAGTTCATCGCCGCTGCTGAGCAGACCGACCTGCAACGGCCGATAGACCTCCATTCGGTCAATCCCGGCACCGGCCAGCAACCCCAGCTCCTGGGCCCGCAAGCGCTTGCCGGCACGAAGCAACAGGTCTCCTCGGCGCACTTCCTCGCCTTCCTTGCGCACATGGTCGCCGTCATTGACCGGTGGCAACCAGACCCGCTCACCTGCTACCTGACAGCTTTCCTGGGGCACCACGGTGTCTGCCCCCGGCGGCAGCGGCGCGCCCGTGAAAATCCGTACCGCCTGCCCGGGCTGCAGCGGATTATTGGATGCCTGTCCGGCGGCAATGCGCCCGGCCAGGGTCAGATAACCTCCGCCGGCTGGCAGGTCAGCGGCCCGCAGGGCATAACCGTCCATGGCGCTGTTGTCCCACGCAGGCAAGTTCATGGGGCTGCGGATGTCTGTCGCCAGCACCCGACCCAGGGCCTGGTCCAGCGCCACCCGTTGCACCGGAGGCGGCAGCGGTGCCTGATCCAGCAGGTAGCGGATGGCTTCATCCACCGGCATCAGCGCGCCGCTCTCACAGACGCTGCCACACGCGCCGCTGCTCATGAGCGCGTCCCGCAAGGCTCAACGACAACGCCGGGCTGCGGCTTGAGGTGGGGAGTGAAGTTGCACGGGCCGGTGCGGTTGTCCAGTTGACCGACCAGGATCTGTTCCCAACCGGTGCGACACGCGCCCGGCGAACCCGGCAGGCAGCACACCAATACGCCGTTGCTCATACCCGCCAATGCCCTTGATTGCAGGCTGGACATGCCGATCTCTGCCAGTGACACCTGCCGGAACAGTTCGCCGAACCCGTCCACCTGCTTGTCCAGCAGCGGCAGCACCGCCTGGGGAGTGTTATCGCGGGGGGTAAAACCGGTGCCGCCGGTCATCAGCACCACTTGCACTTCAGGGTCGGCGATCCACTGCGAGACCTGGGCGCGGATCTGGTAGATATCGTCCTTCACCAGCCCACGGTCGATCAGCACATGCCCGGCGGTTTGCAGCAGATCGGCGAGGGTTTTCCCGGAGGTATCGGTTTCGGAGCTACGGGTATCGCTGATGGTCAGCACCGCAATATTCAGCGGTTGAAAGTGGCGTTGCGTCAGATGGGCCATGGTCAGCCGTCCTTTAAAAAAAGATGGCCCAGCCTGAACCGCAATCGGGGCCGGGCCTATTCCCCGATAGAGGTACCTCCCTCGGCGTTTACGGTGCCAGTCGGCTACGCTGCCAGGCGCCTTCTTGCAGGCGGTAGTCGAGGCGATCGTGCAGACGGTCGGCGCGGCCTTGCCAGAACTCCAGCCGTTCAGGCCTCAGGCAGTAGCCGCCCCAGTGTTCGGGACGCGGCACTGGCTGATTGATAAACCGTCGTTCGGTCTGCGTCAGCAACGCCTCAAGGACGGCCCGATCCTCCAGCTCACGGCTTTGCGGCGAGGCCCAGGCACCAAGACGACTGGCCAGGGGGCGGGAAATGAAATAGGCATCCGATAGCCCGGAATCGAGCTTGTGGACCTGCCCTTCAACCCGCACTTGCCGTTCCAGCCCCGGCCAGAAAAACGTCATGGCCGCCCACGGATTGATCGCCAGGTCCCGTCCCTTGCCACTGTCGTAGTTGCCGAAAAATGTGAAACCTTCATCGCTGAACCCCTTGAGCAGCAGCACCCGACAGTGCGGCCGGCCCTGCTCGTCCACGGTCGCCAGGGTCATGCTGTTGGCTTCCACCGGAGGGCTTTCGGTGTCGCGGGCTTGTTGCATCCATAACCCGAACAGAACCATCGGATCGTCCGGTGCCTGGGCTTCATCCAACCCGTCCAGGGTGTACTGACGACGCATTTTGGCCAGGGAAAGGGGCATGACGATGATCTCCACGATGGATTTGCTCCAGTGTGGGTTCTGTCGCGCGGGCAGGCCTTGATCGTTGTCAATGGCGGATCTTGTGTTGAACGTGCCGATGCCATCGCGAGCAGGCTCGCTCCCACATTGGGCCTATGGAGTTCCCTGTGGGAGCGAGCCTGCTCGCGATGAAGACGACTCGGTCTAATAGGTCGCCGGCTACTTGAGCCCCAACCGCCGCGCCAGCTTATGCAGATTGCTCGGATCAACCTCCAACAGCCGCGCCGCACCGGCCCAGTTCTGCCCGCAATGCTCCAGGGCCTTGAGGATCGCCTGGCGCTGACAACCATCGACGGCTTCGCTCAAGGGTTGCACGGGCGCATCCAGAGCCTCCAGGGCTTGGTCCGGCAGTGCCTGGGCCGAGGCTGCGCTGGCATTGACGTCCAGATCCAGCACCTGCGGCTCCAGGGTCATGATCAGGCTGCGACTGGCCCCGCGGCTGAGTTGCTTCAACGCCGCGCGACTGATCACGTGCTCCAGCTCCCGCACATTGCCCGGCCAGGAGTACGCCAGCAGCGCCTGTTCAGCGGCCGGTGACAGGCGCAAGCCGCGCAAGCCCAGGCGCGTGCGGTTCAACTCGAGGAAATGCCCGGCGAGCATCAGCACATCGCTACCGCGTTCGCGCAACGGCGGGATCGGCACCGGGTAGACCGAGAGCCGGTGATACAGGTCGGCGCGAAATAGCCCATCGCGAATGCTGTCCGGCAGGTGGCGGTTGGTGGCGGCGATGATCCGCACATCGACGTGCAGCGGCTTGTCAGCACCCAGGCGCTGGATCTCGCCGTTTTGCAGGGTGCGCAGCAACTTGGCCTGCACACTCAACGGCAATTCACCCACCTCGTCGAGAAACAGCGTGCCGCCATTGGCCGCGTCGAAACGCCCCGCGCGGTCAGTCGTAGCGCCGGAGAATGCCCCTTTGACGTGGCCGAACAGTTCGCTTTCGGCCAGGGACTCGGGCAAGGCTGCGCAATTGACCTGCACCAGCGGCTTGTGACTGCGCCGGGACAAGCGATGCAAACGACGCGCAAACAACTCCTTGCCGACACCGGTTTCTCCCAGCAGCAGCACCGGCAGTTCGGAGTCGGCCAATACGTCCAGCTCGTTGAGCAGTTGATCCAGCACCTCGCTGCGCCCAAGGATCTCGCCCTCCTCGGCCGGCCGACGGACATCCGGCAGATCACTGCGCGAGGCGCGCAGGCTGCGGTTTTCCTGCTCGAGCCGGGTCACCCGCACCGCCGCTTCGATCTGCAAGGTGCACCGTTTGAGTTCTTCCCTTGCGCGGCTGTCGAAGGTGCCGGCGTGCAAGGCATCCAGGGTGATCGCACCCCAGAGCCGCCCTTCCACGTACAGGCTCACGCCCATGCAGTCGTGCACCGGCAGCGGTTCGCCGACGTGGTTATCGAGCAAGCCGTCATAAGGGTCGGGCAAGCGGCTGTCGGGCTCGAACCAGGTAGGTTCGCGCGACGCCATGATCGCCGCCAGACGCGGATGCTGGGCGATCACGAACCGACGGCCGAGCGCTTCATGCACCAGGCCTACAGTGGCGACGGGCCTGAGGCTGTCATCGTCCAGGCGCAACAAGCCTACGGCGCCACTGTTGAAGTATTCGCGCAGGGTCTGTACCAGGCGTTGCAATCGAACGGCATTGGGCAACTCGACGATCAGGTCGGCGGCCAGGCTTTCACGCAGCATGGTAGTGATTACCCTCCAGGGTTCGTTTGACCCCTTGCAGCCAGGGTGAGAATCACCCTGGTAAATATTTATCCGTTAATTTTCAGACAGTTAATTCTGGCACGTCGGCTGCAAAGTTCGCTCATCTGTCCCTCCCGGGATTCAACCCAAGGAAACATGATGAGCCTCGATCTGCTGGAACAAAGCCTCGGCCAATTGGCCTGCGACATTCCCGGTGCCACCCGTACCTTCCATCACTACAACCTCGACTTCTGTTGTGGCGGGCAAAAATCCTTGCGCGAAGCAGCGCTGGGCAAGGGCCTGAACCCACTGCTGATCGCCGATGCCCTGCGCACCCTGCAGGCCGCTGGGGAACTGGGCCATGACTGGCGCGACGAACCCCAGGCGCTGTTGATCGCCCACATCCTGGAACGCTACCACGCCCGTCACCGCGAACAGCTGCCGGAATTGATCCGTCTGGCCCGCCGCGTCGAGATGGTCCATGGCGCCCGGGCCAGTTGCCCCGTCGGCCTGGCCGATCACTTGCAGGACATGTATCAGGAACTCGAAGGCCACATGCTCAAGGAGGAGCAGGTGCTGTTCCCGATGCTGCAACAGGGCCTGGGTGATCGGGCCTCGGCCCCCATCCAGGTACTGCGCTACGAACACGACCAGCACGGTGAAGCGCTGGAAACCATGCTTGCCCTGACCGACCAGATCACCCCGCCCTCCGATGCCTGCAACACCTGGCGCGCCCTGTATCGCGGGCTGGTGGAGTTTCGTGATGACCTGATGCAGCACATCCATCTGGAAAACAATGTGTTGTTCGTCAATGCGATGAAACCCGTTCGCTGACTCTCAAACATTGCCATTACCCCTGTGGGAGCAAAGCTTGCTCGCGATAGCGCTGGATCAGTCAACATTGATACCGACTGACATTGCGCCATCGCGAGCAAGCTTTGCTCCCACAGCCGTTTGTGGCTCTCATTCCTGCTCAAAACTGCCAATAGAACATCGCCTTGGCCAACACCACAATCAGCACCATGTGTCCCAGGATACTGCGACGCAGCCAGCAGGCGCGGTCCGGGGTCAGCCGCCCGCTCTTGAGCCAGTACGCCAGCCACAAATAATGGCCGATGATGCTCAAGGCCAGGAGGATCTTCAGGCTCAGCAACAGGCCGAAGCTGTTGCTCAACGGTTGGCTCAATGCACCGCGATGCTGCCAGGCCAGCGCGATGCCGGCGCTGTAAAGCACCAGCACCACCCCGTGCAACACCTGCCGCGAACGCTTGGCGATCGCAGGGTCGGCGGCGTCCTTGACGCCTTGGGCCAAAGGCCTGCGGGCGGCATGCCAGATAAAAACCTCGAAAAACAACGTGCCGATAAAAGCGATAGCCGCCAATAGATGAATGACTAGCAAAACCCCATACATCATCGATCCCCTCGGCTCATCCTGGATGCCCATCCACGCGGGCCTGCAACAGCATCGGCCCATAACGCCAGGCGTAGAGTCCGAATGCCAGGGTCCAGCACAGCCCCGCCAGCCACAGCGCGGCCAACGGGAACAGCAGCACCAACAGCACTCGGCTCAGGCATGCCAGGTTCAGCAGGACGAACGCCAGGGTCATGCCGGCAGGTGGTTCCAGGGCTCGCCCGGTATGGCCCAGACTGACGCGGGCGATCATCGCCAGGATCAACCCGGCCATGGCGCCGATGGACAAGCTGTGCACCGCCAGGCTCGGGTTCAGCGCGACGCCGAAATGCCACAGCGCCATGCCCAGGCAAGCCAGCGCCAGCCAGGCGTAGGCCAGGTGCAGCGACCACAGCAGCGGCACTCGCCACAAATCCCGATCATGCCAACGCACCAGTCGCACCCCGTGCCCCACCGCCAGCGCGGCGAACAACAGGCCGACCCAGAGGCTGGTCGACAGCGCCGGGCCGAAGGCATACAGCAGCGCCACCAGTGCCGACCCCGCCAGTAACAGACGATCGAGCCACTGCCAGGGGGCAACGCCCTCTACCCGGCCCAGACCGCGCTGGGTAAAGAAAGGAATCACCCGCCCGCCGATCAGGCCCATCATCGCCGCTACCAGCCACAGGCCCGTGAGCACGCTTTGGCGCTGCAAGCCCTCGTCATGTTGCACCAGACCGTACACGGATAACCCATCAGCGGCGGCCAACAGCAGCAAGACCAGCACAATCGGGTAATTGCGCTTCTGCCGTACGCGCCACAACGTAATGCCCATCAACGCCGCAACCGCCAGGGCGAAACCCAGCTCCAGCACCGTCAGCAATGGCCAGGGCGCATCTGCCAGCCAGGCCAGTCGCGCGCCCAGCCATAACAGCGCCAGCGCCGTCAGACGTTTGCCACTGAGCCCCGGAGTACCTGTCCAGGTCTGCACCGCCGTCAACAAGAACCCGGCGATGATTGCCAGGCCGAAGCCGAACAGCAGTTCATGACGGTGCCAGGCCAACCAGCCGCCGGCCGGTTGCCAGGCCGACAGCCTTCCAGTAAACGCCGCCAGCCACAACGGTATGGCCAACAATGCAAGCACACACCCGGCCAGGAAGAACGGCCGAAACGCCAGCCGCCACAACGGCAGGATGGCCATGGCCTTGCGACGGTCAAGCACTTGCATACACCACTCCTTTACCTCAGCGCGGGACGGGCCAGCGGTGAGGGGTCAACAATCAGGGTTCGAATGATCAGCTATCGGCACCGGCGGGCCTTGTCTCAGATCAAGCCAGCCCGCCTCACCCAGGTACTTGCAAGGGGCTTGCCGAAACTGTTCGAGGGTGCACCGCCCCACTCAATAAACCGTCTGTTTATCCCCTGAAGGGGCGAGCCTGCTGGCGATGAGGCCGGTCAGCTCGATATCTCCGCTGACTGATAAGCCGCCATCGTGAGCAGGCTCGCTCCCACAAATGGCCATCAACCGGGTAAATATAACCCTGTCATGGTGATTATCACCCTAACAGTACAGGGTCATTTATACCCATCTCACCGTACGGCCCCGCAAATCAACGGTTGCGGGCATGGCCCGTCTCTTGCTCTGGCAGGGCACAGACTTTTTTTTGCCGGGGTTATCCATGAAATACGTCGCGCTGCCGCTCGCCTGGTTCGTCCTGCTCTCTTGCGTCGTGGGTCTGGCCAGCGGCCTGTCCCTTAGCCTCGTCTGAATCCGATTCATTTCCCTGCCATACAAGGACTCATGCCATGGTGCTTCACCGTGTTCATCACCAGATTCTGCGCAGTCATCACCTGTTCGAACCGTTGAACGAAGAACAGCTCGACGAACTGATGAGTACCAGCCAATTGCTGAATGTCGACAGGGGCGAACCGCTGTTCCGCCAAGGCGAACCGGCGCAGGCGTTTTACTTCGTGATCTCCGGCGCGGTGAAAATCTACCGGTTGACGCCGGACGGCCAGGAAAAAGTCTTCGAGGTGATCGGCGAGCGCCAGACCTTCGCTGAAGCCATGATGCTGATGGACACGCCGAACTACGTCGCTTGCGCAGAGGCCGTTGGGCCAACCCAGCTGTATCGCCTGTCCAATGCCACGTACATGCGTCTTTTGCAAAGTAACAGCCGGTTGACCTTCGCCCTGCTCGGCAAGCTCTGTGTGCGCCTGCACCAACGGGTCAACGAGATTGAAACCCTGTCGCTGAAAAACGCCACCCACCGCGTGGTGCGCTACCTGCTGACACAACTGGTACGCTTGCAAACCGTGGACAGCCAGTTCGAGCTGCCCATGGCCAAGCAACTGATCGCCGGACACCTGTCGATCCAGCCAGAAACCTTCTCGCGGATCATCCGCCGGCTGATCGATGAAAAAATCATCACCCAGGACGGTCGCCAGATCGCCATTCTCGACCGCCTGCGCCTGGAACATTTCGAATGAGCGCGCAACCCACCTGCCTGTATTGCCAACACGCCAACCCCGCCAATCAAAGCGAATGTCGCCAGTGCGGCATGCCGCTACCGGCCGAGGCAGGGCTGGCTGGCGAGCGCCGCCTGCGACGCTTCACCTGGTTCTGTGTCGGCCTGACGATATTCTGCGTCGTCATGTTTTTCTGGTTACCCCGCGACATCGCCTGAACCCTCAATCCTGAGTCAACTGCCGGTACAACTGCGGCAAACGCAGCGGCAGTTGCTCCGGCTGACGGATCAAGGTGTAGCCATTGGCGCCGAACATGTACGGCAGGTAATCCCCGGCTTCACGATCGATGGTGATGCAAAACGGCGTCAGCCCCTGACGCCGAGCCTCCAGCACCGCCTGGCGGGTGTCCTCCACGCCATAGCGCCCTTCATAGAGATCCAGGTCGTTAGGTTTGCCATCGCTCACCAGCAACAGCAACTTGCGTCGCCGCTTGCACCCTTCCAGCCGTTGGGTGGCCTGGCGAATGGCGGCGCCCATGCGCGTGTAGTAACCGGGCCTGAGGCCCTGGATCCGACCGCGGGTGTGGTCGTCATAGCCTTGGTTGAACGCCTTAATCTCGTGCATCCGCACCTGTTGTCGGCGCAGTGAAGAGAACCCGTACAAGGCAAAATCATCCCCCAGCACCGACAGGGTTTCACCGAACAGCAGCAGGCTGTCGCGGATCACGTCGATCACCCGGTGTTCGTCGTTGAGGTGGGCATCGGTGGACATCGACAGATCGGCCAACAGCAGGCAAGCCAGGTCGCGGCGGGTCTGGCGTTGTTCCATGAACAAGCCGCGTTCGCTGCATTGGCCGTGCTGACGCTCGACGTGGAAGTCCAGCCAAGCTTGCAGGTCCAGCTCCGAACCCTGGGTTTGCTGGCGCAGCCATTGTCGATCGTTGCGCAGGTGCTCGAACTGGCGTCGCAAACGCTGGGCCGAGGCGCGCAGGCGGTTCGGCAGCGGCTGAGGTTCGCAGTCCCGGGGAATGAAAGTCTGCACACTGACGAAATCGTCCTGGAGGCGTTGCTTGCGGTAGTCCCATTCCGGCAACAGGATGCCCGCGCCCAGGGGAATGTCATCCACATCGGCCGGCGGCAAGTCCAGGTGCAACTTCAAACCGCCGCCGCCCTTGCGCAAGCGGGTGCGCGACAGGGTCAATTGGTCCAGGTCCTCGGCGACTCGCGCCGCGTCCGGGTCTTCGCTGTCGTCCGCCCAGCGATCCAGGTCCACGTGTTCGGTCCAACTGAACAGGTTCTCCAGGCGCACGATCAGCAACCCACCGTCCCGGGTGGTGTCGTCAATGCGCTCGGCGCGCTTGCGACCGCCCTGCTGCTCACCCGGCGGCGTCGCCAGGTATTGCTCGGACTCCTCGAGGTTGGCCGCCTGGGGATTGCCCAGATGCTGGGGCGGATACAGCCACAGCGGCAGCGGCCAGGCGGCCCGCTCACTGCGCGGAAAATGCTCGACGCTGCCCGGTTCGCGCAAGGCCTGACACAGCGCGCGCTCCAGGGCCGCCTCGGCCGGGGGCAATGATTGTGGGTCGGGACGCAACGACAGATGCGCATCCACCAGCCGCCGATATCGGCCACGCAGCGCCGGGTAACGCCCCAGCAGTGCCAGGGTCCAGCGTTGGTTGTCACGTCCCCAATGTTTCATCGGCCCCGCTTGCGCGGCCAGCAACGCCAGCCAGCGGTACAGTTCTTCGTTCAACCCGGCATCGGGAAACGCCGCCAGGCTCGCCGGCAAACGCAGGTTGTCGCCATCGCACCAGGCCAATGGCACTTGCTTGCAGGTGCCGGCGATCTGCTGCAACAGGTTGCGGCGCAGCAACAGGTCGCGGTCGCTGACGGCCTCCACACCCAGGTGAGAAGCACCACCGGTGGCGCGCAACAGTACATGCAGAGCGCGTTGCCGGGGGATCAACTCCACCCGCGCTTCGGGAAAATCCACACTGGCTCGTCGGGTGATGAAACGGTGCCAGACGCTGCCGACCCACTCTTCCAGTTCAAGGGTGAATGCCATGGTTATTCTCCTATCGACGCGTTGCGGTGGAGGGACTGGCTCGCATCGCTTTTGTGGCGAGGGAGCTTGCTCCCGCTTGGGTGCGAAGCGCCCATCAAAAAGGGTCTGCTGCGCAGCCCAGCGGGAGCAAGCTCCCTCGCCACGGCCTCAGTGGTGGCCTTTCAAGACGGCACCACCGCCGCCGGAGCGCGCAAAGCGGCGCGGCCACGTTGGCGGAAGCTGAACAGGTAGCAGAGCAAACCAGCCAGGAACCCGACGCCGCTGACCAGACGCGCCCAGAACAGCGGCTTCAAATGGTCCATCGTCGCCATGAACGGCAAGGCACTGCCGTCCGCCATCCAGCGTTGCAGCCACACCTGGACGACACCGGCGGCGGTGAGGAACAAGGTGATCATCACCATCGACAGCGTCATCAGCCAGAAGCCCCAGATCTCCAGGCGCTGCGAGCGCTCATCCGCCGCTTCACCCAACCCGCGCAGACGCGGCATGGCGTAGCTGATCAGCGTCATGACGATCATCGCGTAGGCACCGTAGAAAGCCAGGTGACCGTGGGCCGCAGTCAGTTGCGAACCGTGGGTGTAGAAGTTCACCGGTGCCAGGGTGTGCAGGAACCCCCAGACGCCGGCGCCGAAGAACGCGGTGACCGTGGTGCCTTTGGCCCACAAGGTGGCGGCGCGGTTGGGGTGTTGCCGGCGACGGTTCTTCACCATGCTGAAAGCGAAGATCACCATCGCCAGGAACGGCAGCGGTTCCAGCGCGGAGAAGATCGATCCGACCCACAACCAGACTTCGGGTGCGCCGATCCAGAAGAAGTGGTGACCGGTGCCGATGATCCCGGTAATCAGGGCCATGGCGATGATCACGTAGAGCCACTTCTCGACCACTTCGCGGTCCACGCCAGTGACCTTGATCAGCACAAAGGCGAGCATCGAACCCATGATCAGTTCCCAGACGCCTTCAACCCAAAGATGCACCACCCACCACCAGTAATACTTGTCGCGGACGAGGTTTTCCGGGTTGTAGAAGGAGAACAGGAAGAACACCGCCAGGCCGATCAGGCCGGTCATCATCACCATGCTGACCGTGGTCTTGCGGCCCTTGAGCATGGTCATGCCGATGTTGTAGAGGAAACCCAGGCAGACCACCACGATGCCCATCTTGGTGATCGTCGGTTGCTCCAGGAACTCACGGCCCATGGTCGGCAGCAAATCGTTGCCGGTAACTTTCGCCAGCGTGGCATAGGGCACCGAGAGGTAGCCCAGGATCGTCAGTACCCCGGCGGCGGCGAACACCCAGAACAGCACGATCGCCAGCTTCGGACTGTGCAGCTCCCGATCGGCTTCCTCGGGTATCAGGTAGTACGCCGCGCCCATGAAGCCAAACAGCAGCCAGACGATCAGCAGGTTGGTGTGGACCATGCGGGCCACGTTGAAGGGAATCAGCGGGAACAGGAAGTCGCCGACCACGTATTGCAGCCCCATGATCAAACCGAACAGTACCTGCCCCAGGAACAACATCAGGGCAAACACGAAGTAAGGTTTGGCGACGGCCTGCGAGGCGAATTTCAGATGCGGATTAGCCATGCTCATCTCTCAGCCCTCCTTGTTTGGCGGCCAGCCATTGGTATTGATTTTCGAACTCCACTTGAGGAACTCGGCGATGTCGTCGACTTCCTGTTCGCTGAGGTTGAACTGCGGCATGGCGCGACGGGCCGGGAACGTTCAGCGGCTGCATTTTCATCCAGGCCTGCAGGAACGGCGTGAAGGCTTCCTCGCCACCGCGCCGGTTGACCACATTGCCCAGCTCCGGCGCGAAATACGCGCCCTCGCCCAGCAGCGTATGGCAGCCGATGCAGTTGTTGCGCTCCCAGACGCCCTTGCCGCGTATCACCGATTCGCTCAATTGCGCCGCCTGGTTGCTGCGTTCTGGAAAGGTCTGTTCCGAGTGGTAGGTCAGGGCCAGGAATATCAGGAAAAAGAACACGCTTCCCCCGAAATAAATATTCCTGGCCATGCCTTTGGTAAAGGTATCTGACATGGTCACTTCCTCATTGCTTGGCGTGTCCATTCTAGGAAGCGAGGGTCCAGAACCCGCTTGATGGCGATCAAGAATCTCCGATGGTTTTAGTGGGTTGTTCCAGTACAGCCAGGAAGGCAGATGAGCTGTTGTGGTGAGGGAGTGGCCGCCGCGTCTGCGACGCTGCGCTGTCGCGCAGTGAACCCGGTCCTGTGGCGAGGGGATTTATCCCCGCTGGGCTGCGCAGCAGCCCCAAGACGGCTCACCCTATACATCTGACACACCGAAGCGCCGGCCATAGGGACTGCTTCGCAGCCCAGCGGGGATAAATCCCCTGGCCACAGGTGTTTTGTGTTTTCCGGCTCAGATCGCGAATGAAATCACGACCCCAATCACAATCGCGAGCAGCGCCGCCCAGCTCAACACCAGCCAGCGCCACAATCGCGGCGCATGGCGCAGCTCCATGAAGCCGTCGGCGATCAACCAGGCCTTGGTCACCGCCACCGCGAGGATGGCGATGGACACCAGTCCGGTGGCAGCGACCTGGGCCAGGGCAACGGTGCCGATGCTCAGCACGGCCAGTGTCATCCAGCAGACGATCAAGACACGGGAAACCGACATGAGCACCTCCGCTCAACCGAGAATGTAGACAACCGGAAACAGCAACACCCAGACCAGGTCCACCATGTGCCAATACAGCACGCCGGATTCCAGCCCGCTGCACTGCTGCGCCCCGTAACGCCGCCGCCGGCAACCCTCGGCCAGCCAGGCAAGGATCACCATGCCCAGCAACACATGGAGAAAGTGAAACGCCGTGAGGATCCAGTACAAGGTGAAGAAGGTGTTGTGCTCCAGGCCGAGACCGTTGGCCAACAAGTGGGCGTACTCGATGAGCTTGAGCGCCACGTAGCCGCCGGCAACCAACAAGGCCAGCCACAACAGCAGCGCCGCCTGGCGTGGCCGGTCCTGTCGGACTTGCTCCTGGGCCAAGGCTGCGAACAACCCGGCGCTCAGCAGGCTGAGGGTCATCGCCAGACCGGTGGAACGATCCAGCATTTGCCGGCCTTCGCTGAACAACGGCGGGTTCAATGCCTGGGCGACGGCGAATGCCAGGATCAGCAAGGCAAACACCGTCAGTTCGGCGAGGATGAAAAACCACATTGCCAGATCCCCTGGCAAACGCCGGGTGGACAGCGCAGCGGCTTCAGCCGAAGTGGACATCGACCACATCCATCAATGCGGCAACGGTTTGCGGATCGTCGCTCAACGGCTCGGCCAGACAGGCCAGACAGGCTTGGCGCGGGTCCATGCTGGCTCCGATCATGCGCGCGGCGAAAATCAGCAGACGCGTGGAGGCCACCTCCTCCAGATCATGCTGATCGAGCCGACGCAGCGCCTGCCCCAACCGCACCACCTGGGCCGCCAGAGCCATATCCACCCCGGCCTCGCGGGCAACAATGCGCTCTTCATCGGCAACCGTGGGATAGCCAAAGCGCATCGCCACGAAACGCTGGCGGGTGCTGGGCTTCATGCCCTTGAGCAAGTTCTGGTAACCGGGGTTGTACGACACCACCAGCATGAACGACGGCGGTGCCTGGAGAACCTCGCCGGTGCGTTCCAGATACAGCTGTCGGCGATCATCGGCCAAGGGGTGCAACACCACTGCGGTGTCCTGGCGTGCCTCCACCACCTCGTCCAGATAACAGATGCCCCCCTCGCGCACCGCTCGGGTCAGAGGCCCATCCTGCCACCAGGTGCCCTGGGCGCCGATCAGGTGACGACCCACCAAGTCGGCTGCGCTCAGGTCATCGTGGCAGGCCACGGTGTACAGCGGCAATTTCAGACGGTGAGCCATGTGCTGGACAAAACGGGTCTTGCCACAACCAGTGGGGCCTTTGACCAGCACCGGCATGCCGTGCCGCCAGGCCTGTTCGAACAACGCCAGCTCGTTGTCCTGGGGTTGGTAGAAAGGTTCGGCCGGGTGTTCAAGGGTGTGGATAGCGTTCATGGCATGACCTGATCAGATAACACGATTGCGAGCCACGCTACGGGCCCCTGCGACAACCTGGCAAGGGCTGTGGCCGGCAAACTTGATCGCCGTCAAGCGGGTAACCACCGGCCTGGGCATAGCCTTGCAGCGCACCAAGAATCTGCGCGCCGAACGTCAATTGCAGGGCCGCGCGGGTCATGCCTGAGGAGAAATGGAATGCTGATCAGCCACAAAAAATCGTGGGTCATGGGGGTCGGGGCGCTGTGTACGGCGCTGGCTGCTCTCAATGCCTTCGCCAACCCACCCGCTGCGCCGCAAGACGCCCGCATGGTCAAGACCGAAGGCGCGCCGGATCTGAGCCAGGCTGACTTCGACGCGGCCAAGCAAATCTACTTCCAGCGCTGCGCCGGCTGCCATGGTGTGCTGCGCAAGGGCGCCACCGGTAAACCGCTGACACCCGACATCACCCAGGGCCGCGGCCAGGCCTACCTGGAGGCGCTGATTACCTACGGTTCAGCCGCCGGCATGCCCAACTGGGGCACCTCCAACGCCCTGACCAAAGACCAGATCACGGTAATGGCCAAGTTCATCCAACACACCCCGCCTACCCCACCGGAATGGGGCATGGCCGAAACCCTCAAGACCTGGAAGGTGCTGGTCAAACCCGAAGACCGGCCCACCCGGCAACTCAACTCACTCAACCTGCAGAACCTGTTTTCAGTCACCCTGCGCGATGACGGCAAGATTGCCCTGGTCGACGGCGACAGCAAAAAGATCGTCAAGCTGATCGACACCGGTTACGCGGTGCACATTTCGCGTATCTCGGCGTCCGGGCGTTACCTGCTGGTGATCGGCCGGGACGCCAAGATCGACATGATCGACCTGTGGCCGCAAGAGCCGACCAAGGTGGCCGAGATCAAAGTCGGGATCGAGGCCCGCTCGGTGGAAACCTCCAAGTTCAAGGGCTACGAAGACAAGTACACCATTGCCGGCTCGTATTGGCCGCCGCAGTTCACCATCATGGACGGCGAGACCCTGGAGCCCAGGCAGATCGTCTCGACGCGCGGCATGACCGTCGATACCCAGCAATATCACCCCGAGCCGCGGGTGGCGGCGATCATCGCGTCACATGAGTGGCCGGAGTTCATCGTCAACGTCAAGGAAACCGGCAAGGTGATGCTGGTCAACTACCAGGACATCAAGAACCTCACCATCACCAGCATCGACGCCGCACCGTTCCTGCATGACGGTGGCTGGGACAGCAGCCATCGCTATTTCATGACGGCGGCGAACAACTCCAACCAGGTGGCAGTCATCGACTCCAAGGAGCGCAAGCTCACCGCCCTGGTGGATGTCGGTAAAACCCCGCACCCGGGACGCGGCGCCAACTTCAACCATCCGCTCTACGGCCCGGTCTGGGCTACCAGTCATCTGGGTGATGCCGGCGTCTCACTGATCGGCACCGACCCGGTCAAGCATCCGCAATATGCCTGGAAACAGGTGGGCTCGCTCCAGGGTCAGGGGGGCGGTTCGCTGTTCATCAAGACCCATCCCAAGTCCCGTCACCTGTACGTCGACACCACCCTGAGCCCCGACACCAAGCTCAGCCAATCAGTGGCGGTGTTCGACATCGACAAGCTCGACGCCGGCTACACCGTGCTGCCGATTGCCGAGTACGCCGGTATCAAGAAAGGTGCGATGCGCGTGGTGCAACCGGAATACAACAAGGCCGGCGATGAAGTCTGGTTCTCGGTCTGGAGCGGCCAGGAAGACGAGTCGGCGCTGGTGGTGATCGATGACAAGACCCTCAAGCTCAAGAGCGTGATCAAGGACAAACGCCTGATCACCCCTACCGGAAAATTCAACGTTTACAACACCCAACACGACATCTATTGAGCCCCATCAATAAGAGGAAAAACCATGAAGCCTATTCTGCTTGCCCTGACCTTGAGTGCCGCATTCAGCCTGCAACCGGCACTGGCCCAGGACGGCCCGACACTGTTCAAGAGCAAACCCTGTGGCGCCTGCCACTCCATTGACACCAAGTTGGTAGGGCCGGCGCTCAAGGAGGTGGCGGCAAAAAATGCCGGCGTCGCCGGAGCACAAGAGCTGTTGGCCAAGCACATCAAGGAAGGCACGCAAGGAAACTGGGGACCAATGCCGATGCCGGCCAATCCGGTGACCGATGAAGAAGCCAAGATCCTCGCGGCGTGGGTCTTGACCCTTAAGTAACGTTGATTAAGAGCATCTCCCTGTGGCGAGGGGATCTATGGGGGAGCAAGCCTTGCTCCCACATAAATCTCCCACCACAGGGGCCGCTCTCGGCTTTATTTCTCAAACAGGAGTACGTCATGGACCGACACCGCTGTGCATCCCGGATGACCACCCTCCTCTTCGTCTTCTGTACCCCGGTGCTGGCCGCTCCCGACCACCAGCGCCAGGCCCAACTACAACACCTGCTGGTCCAGGACTGCGGCGCCTGCCATGGCCTGCACCTGACCGGTGGCCTCGGTCCACCCCTGACCCGTGATGCCCTGGAGGGAAAAACCCGCGACAGCCTCATCGCCACTGTCACCCAGGGACGGCCCGGCAGCGCCATGCCCGGCTGGGAGCCGCTGCTCGGTCCCGACGATATTCGCTGGTTGGTGGACCGGCTCCTTCAAGGAACTCCCGCCCCATGATCCGATCTCTGCTGTCTCTCACCGCCTGCGTGCTGTTGCTCTCGGCTTGTGCCCAGCCACCGCTGCGCGGCACCGGCGACTTGGGCGTGGTGGTGGAGCGCGCCACCGGCAGCCTGCAAATCATCGAAAGCGCCACCCGCACCGCCCTCGCCCGCGTCGAAGGGCTGGGGGATCTGTCGCACGCCTCGGTGGTGTTTTCCCGCGACCAACGTTATGCCTATGTATTTGGCCGCGATGGCGGCTTAAGCAAGGTCGACTTGCTGAGCGCACGCATCGACCACCGCATCATTCAGGGCGGCAACAGCATCGGTGGCGCGATCAGCCAGGATGGCAAGCTGATCGCCGTCTCCAACTACGAACCCGGCGGCGTCAAGGTATTCGACGCGCAGACACTGGAACCGGTCGCGGACATTCCGGCCACACCATTGCCCGACGGCCAAAAACGTTCGCGGGTGGTCGGCCTGGTGGACGCGCCGGGGCAGCGCTTCGTATTCAGCCTGTTCGACACCGGCGAAATCTGGACCGCCGATTTCAGCCAGGGCCAGACACCACGCATCGAACGCTTCACCGCCATCGGTCGGCAACCCTATGACGCACTGATTACGCCGGACGGGCGTTATTACATGGCCGGACTGTTTGGTGAGGACGGCATGGCGCAACTTGACCTCTGGCACCCGGAGCGCGGCGTGAAACGGGTGCTGGACCATTACGGGCGCGGCGAGGCGCGGCTCCCGGTATACAAGATGCCCCACCTGGAAGGCTGGGCCCTGGCCGATCAACAGGCCTTTGTGCCCGCCGTTGGCCATCATCAGGTGCTGGTGCTGGACGCCCGCACCTGGCAACCGGTCGACGCCGTCGCCGTGGCCGGCCAACCGGTGTTTGTCACCGCCCGTCCCGATGGCCGACAGCTGTGGGTCAACTTCGCCTACCCGGACAATGACCGGGTGCAGGTCATCGACACCCAGACTCACGCCATCATCGCCGACCTGCGACCAGGGCCTGGGGTGCTGCACATGGAATTCACCGCTCGGGGCGACCAGCTGTGGCTGTCCGTCCGCGATGGCGGTGAGGTGCAGGTCTGGGATCCGTATCGGCTCGAACGCCTGAACAGCCTGCCTGCCTTGAGCCCCAGCGGCATTTTCTTCAGCAGCCGTGCGCACAAACCGGGGTACTGACCATGACACCAAGCCCACTCGCCCGCCGCCTGATCGATCAGTTCCAGCATGGCCTGCCGTTGTGCGCCGAACCCTATCGCGAAATGGCCGATTCCCTGGGTTGCAGCGAAGCCCAGGTGCTCGATTGTCTGCAGCACCTGCAACTGGCGGGCACCCTGTCACGGGTCGGCCCGGTGTTCGAACACAGCCGAGCCGGGGCCAGCACCCTCGCCGCCCTGGCGGTGCCCGTGGACCGATTGCACCAGGTCGCAGCGCGCGTCAGTCAGTACCCGGAAGTCAATCACAACTACGCCCGCGAACATCGCTACAACCTGTGGTTTGTGTTGACCGGGCCTGATCGTGCCCACCTGGACAACATTCTCCGGGAACTGGAAAACGACACCGGCCTCACGCCGCTGGACCTACCCATGCTGACCGCTTACCGCATCGACCTGGGCTTTGCCCTGGAGGTTACCCCATGAACACGACCCTGAGTGACCACCAGTCACTGCAACTGCGCCGTCTGCTGGAGACCGGTCTGCCCCTGACATCACGGCCCTTCCAGATCCTGGCCGAGCAGATCGACGCCAGCGAACAACAGGTTCTCGACCAGGTGCGGCACTGGCAGGAACAGGGCTTGTTCCGCCGCGTCGGCCTGGTGGTCAATCACCGCGCATTGGGCTTTGCCGCCAACGCCATGCTGGTGCTGGACGTGCCAGATGCATTGGTCGATGAAGTCGGTCGCCGCCTTGGCCAGGCGCCGGGCATCAGCCTTTGCTATCAACGACCACGACGCTTGCCTCAGTGGCAATACAACCTGTTCTGCATGATCCACGGTCGCCAGCGCGACCGTGTCGAGGCCCAGGTCCAGGCACTATTGGAGGAGCACTGGTTGAGTGATCTGCCGCACCAGTTGCTGTTCAGCACCCACCTGTTCAAGCAGTGTGGCGGACGCTACGCAACACCGGCCGGAGTGGCGATCGATGGATGACCTGGACCGACGCCTGATCAATCGCCTGCAACTGGGTTTGCCGCTGGTACGCCAGCCCTGGCAAGCCTTGGCCGATGAACTGGACAGCAGCAGTACCGAACTGCTCGACCGGCTGCACGAGTTGCTCAACGACGGCGTGCTTACCCGCTTCGGCCCGATGTTCGACATCGACCGCCTGGGCGGCGCGTTCACCCTGGCGGCGCTGGCGGTGCCCGAACCGCGTTTCGACACCATCGCCGAGCTGCTCGCGGCCATGCCCGAAGTGGCCCACAACTACCGTCGCGAGCACGCCTGGAACATGTGGTTCGTGCTTGCCTGCCCCAGTGAACAGGCGATCAGCGACACCTTGTTGCGTATCGAACGCCTGACCGGCCTGGAGCCGCTGAACCTGCCCAAGGAGGAGACCTACCATGTCGGCCTGTATTTCCCGGTCTGAGCCGTTGCCGCAGACGCTGCCTCGCCTGGATGAAACGCCACTGGCCCTGCGGCTGGTGGAACTGACCCAGGACGGCCTGCCCTTGCTCGAAGATCCCTGGGCCTGGCTGGCCGAGCAACTGGGGCTGAGCGTGGAATCGACCCTCGACCTGCTCAAGCGTTTGCAGGCCGAAGGCGCGATCCGCCGCATCGCCGCGGTGCCCAATCACTATCGCCTGGGTTATCGCCACAACGGCATGACTGTCTGGGATGTCGCCGACGCCGATGTGCCGCGCCTGGGCGCGCTGCTGGGTGCGCAGCCTTTTGTCAGCCACTGCTACCGCCGCCCGCGCCGGGCCGGTTGGCGCTACAACCTGTTTGCCATGGTCCATGGCCGCAGTCGCGAGGAAATCGACAGCTATCGCGAGCACCTGCGCTATCTGCTGGGTGAGGCCTGTAGCGCCGACGACATGCTGGTGAGCAGCCGCATCCTGAAAAAAACCGGCCTGCGCCTGTCGCCGGTGGGAGCAAAGCTTGCTCGCGAAACAGCCGCCTCGGTTTCTGAGGGACCGCATCGGCTTCAGGGCGGGCAAGCCTAGCCCCCACAACGAAGGAGTGACTTATGTTGAGGATCAGCCATTACCTGCGTGCCCTGGCCGGTCAATGTCCCGCGCCGCGTGTTGCACCACCGGGCAGTACACGAGCGCCGGTGGTGATCTGGAATCTGCTCAGGCGCTGTAACCTGACCTGCAAACACTGCTACGCCACCTCGGCCGACAGCGTGTTTCGTGATGAGCTCGACACGGCCGCGGCGCTCAAGGTCATCGACGACCTGCATGACGCGGGCGTACGGGTATTGATCCTGTCCGGCGGCGAGCCTCTGCTGCGCGAGGATCTGTTCCAGCTCAGTGCCTATGCCCGGCGCAAGGGATTCTTCCTGGCCCTGTCTACCAACGGCACGCTGATCGACCCGAGCAACATCGAGCAGATCGAGGCGGCGAACTTCGATTACGTGGGCATCAGCATCGATGGCCTGGAAGCGACGCACGACACCTTCCGCCAGCTCAAAGGCAGTTTCGCCAGTTCCATGGCGGCCATCAGGTTGTGTCGCGAACGCGGGATTCGGGTCGGGTTGCGCACCACTCTGACCCAGCAGAACCACACCCAGCTACCGCGACTGCTGGATCTGATGAGCGAATACGACGTGCAGAAATTCTACCTGTCGCACCTCAACTACAGCGGTCGCGGCAAGCGCAGTCGTCAGCTCGACGCCCGGCAACAGATGAGCCGCGAGGCCATGCTCCTGATCTTCGAGCGGGCCTGGAGCGACATCCTGCACGGACGCGACACGGACTTCGTCAGCGGCAACAACGACGCCGATGCGGTGCTGTTGCTGCAATGGGTAGCCTCACGCCTGCCCCATCACTACGCCGAACTGGAACGCATGCTCAAGGCTTGGGGCGGTAACGCCTCGGGCAGCGGCATTGCCAATATCGACAACACCGGTGAGGTACACCCCGACACTTACTGGTGGCAGCACTCGGTGGGTAACGTGCGCCGGACGCCCTTTCGCACACTCTGGCTGGAACGTCCCGACGCTCTGCTGCAAAAACTGCGCGAGCATCCGCGCACCGTGGGTGGCCGCTGCGGACAGTGTCGTTGGCTGGCCATCTGCAATGGCAACACCCGCACACGCGCCTGGGCCGACGGCGACCTGTGGGGCCAGGACCCCGGCTGCCACCTCAGCGATGACGAAATCGGCTTGCACACGCTCCCCAGCACTTTGATTCCCAGCGTTGCATTGCCCTGCGCCCGATAACCCGACGGCGAACCTGATGATGAACCAAGGAAGTCCCATGTCTGCCTCTATCGTTCTGCCCGCTGCCCTGCAATCGTCCTTCAGACCGGGGGAAGTCGCGTTGGTCGGCGCCGGTCCCGGTGACCCTGGTTTGCTGACGTTACGCGCCTGGAGCCTGTTGATGCAGGCCGACGCAGTGGTCTATGACCGCCTGATCAGTGCGCAATTGCTGGGCCTGATCCCGCTGACGTGTGCCCGGCATTACGTCGGCAAGGCCGCCGGCTGCCACAGCCTGCCCCAGGCCCAGATCAACCAATTGCTGGCCGACCTCGCGGACCAGGGCCAGCGGGTGGTCCGGCTCAAGGGCGGCGACCCGTTCATCTTCGGTCGCGGTGCCGAAGAGCTGGAATACTTGCTGGCCCGTGGTATCGATTGTCAGGTGGTTCCCGGTATCACCGCCGCGTCCGGTTGCAGCGCCTACGCCGGCATTCCGCTGACCCATCGCGATCTGGTCAATTCCTGCCGTTTCATCACCGGCCACTTGCAGCGCGAAGGCGATTTGAACCTGCCGTGGCAAAGCCTGGCGGATGACAGCCAGACCCTGGTGTTCTACATGGGCTTGTCGAACCTGGGCAGCATTGCCGCACGGTTGATGGCCGCAGGCCTGGCCGCCGAGACTCCGGCGGCATTGATCAGCAACGGCACTCGTCCCGACCAGCAGGTGCTACGTGGCACCCTGCAACAACTGCCGGCCATGGCACGAGATTGCGTTGAAGGCCTGCCGACATTGACGGTGATCGGTAAGGTGGTCGGCTTGTTTGCCCAGCAGCCGATGCAGCATCCGGCGCGCGTTCATCCCATCCCCCAGGCTTTGAAGGTGGCGCTATGAAGCGCATCGGGCTTGCGATGCTGTGGATCGGTACGAGCCATGGCGCCGTTACCACCGGTGCCGACCTGGAACAGGCCGAGCGCAATTACCAGCAGCTCTGCCAACAATGCCACGGCGTGAACCGCATCGGCGGCGCCGGGCCGGCGTTACTGCCCCAGAGCCTGGGCCGGATCAAGCCCGGCGAAATTCGCCAGGTGATCGAAAATGGCCGCCCCGCCAGTCAGATGGCGGCCTTCGGTACGCTGCTGGAGCCTGCACAAATCGACGCCCTGGCGCTTTATCTCCAGCGTCCGCCCAGCGTCGCGCCCAATTGGAATGAAGAGGATATTCGCCAAAGTCATCGGGTGTTGGTGGACGTCGCCACATTGCCCGACCAGCCGCAACACCGGGCCGACCCGCTGAACCTGTTCGTAGTGGTGGAAGCCGGCAATCATCACGTCGCGGTGGTCGACGGGGATCGCTTCGAGGTGCTCGCGCGCTTCGCCTCGCACTTTGCGGTGCATGGCGGACCGAAGTTTTCCCCGGACGGGCGTTTTGTCTATCTGGCGTCGCGCGATGGCTGGATCAGTCTGTATGACCTGCACAACCTCAAGCTGATCGCCGAAGTTCGGGCCGGGCTCAATACTCGTAACCTGGCGGTGAGCAAGGACGGTCGCTGGGTGCTGGTGGGCAACTCGCTGCCCGGCAACCTGGCGGTGCTGGATGCCCGGGACTTGTCCCTGGTCAAGACGATCACGACGCTGGGCAGTGATGGCCAGGCTTCGCGGGTCAGCGCGGTCTACACCGCTGCGCCGCGCAACAGCTTCATCGTCGCATTGAAGGATGTGAACGAGGTTTGGGAACTGCCCACCGGTCCGAACCCGGACTTCGTGCCCAGGCGCATCGAGGTCCAGGATCATCTGGATGACTTTTCCTTCTCACCCGACTATCGCCAGTTGCTCGCCACCTCGCGCAAGGCCCAGGGTGGACAGGTGATCGACCTTGACAGTGGCCAGGTGGTCAGCGACATCAGCTTGCCGGGCATGCCGCACCTGGGCTCGGGCACCTATTGGAAGCGCGATGGCCGCTGGGTGTTCGCGACCCCCAACATCAGCAAAGGACTGGTGTCGGTGATCGACATCAACACCTGGAAAGTCATCAGGCAGATCCCTACCCTCGGGCCGGGTTTCTTCCTGCGCAGCCATGCCAACTCCCGCTATGCCTGGACCGACGTGTTCTTCGCCGCCGGCAACGATGCCATCCACCTGATCGACAAACAGACCCTGGAAATCGCCCACACCTTGCGCCCCATGCCCGGCAAAACCGCCGCCCACGTCGAATTTACCCACGACGGCCGCTACCTGCTGTTGAGCATCTGGGACACCGACGGCGCGCTGATCGTCTACGACAGCCACACCCTCAAGGAAATCAAGCGCCTGCCCATGAACAAACCTTCAGGCAAATACAACGTGGGCAACAAGATCGAATTTGCCGAAGGTACGTCTCACTGAACGGGCGATCAGGGCAAACCTGCTCACCTCAGCGGGAGCAGGTTGCTCGTTCAATGATTCATCGGCGACATAGCGGTGGCCTGTCCCAGCAGCTTCTGGTCGATGTCTTGCAGACGCAGCACCTGGCCGCCGGTCTCGCGGGCGAGTTTTTCCGCCGCCTGGGCGTCGGCGAACGTGGCCAGGACGACGCCCATGGCGCCCTTGAGCTTGGAGCCGACGACGAAATAGGCGGTCCGGGCATCGATCAGGTGCTCATCATCCGGGGTGTTCCAGTGGCTGCGCCCCATGTCGTGGACGTACAACTGGACGTCGGCCCGATGGTTCTCCGGCTGCAGCCACCAGCTGAGCATCTCGGCCGGCGAGCAGAATTTTTTCACGCCGCTGGCGGTCGCTGCGGCGCCCTTGGGTCCGGGAAAATCCGTGATGACCATGCCGCAGACATGGCACTCGTCACTGGGATGGAACGCCAGCGCCGCCTTTGAGGCCGGTGTCGACTCAGGCTTGCCGCATGCCACCAGCACCAGGCACACCAACACTCCTGCGAGAACTCGGCCTGTCCTCGAATACACCCTGTTCATCGTTACATGCTCCCTCTATCAAGATCAGAAATCACGGACACCGGCGGTTGAACAATCGATAGGCCAGCCACAACGGCACAGCCATCCACAACCACAGGCACAGCCAGAGCCAAGGCCCGGGCACCGGCAGGTCGCTGCCCAAGGTCAGCACTGCCGCGCCGCTGGAACCGGCGTCGAACCCCGACAGGTTGATCAGCCGATACACATCGGTGGGGTTGAACAGCAACAGCCACGGCAGCAGGTCCGGACTGAACCGGCCCTCGCTCAGCACCAGCAGTGCCAGCAACGCCAGGTCAAACACCAGCACGAAGAAAAACCACACCCCCAGCGCCAGCCCGGCGGCGGTGGATTTCTCCGCCGACAGGCTGCTCAGCACATAGGCCAGCCCCAAAAAAACCCAACCCAACAGCGTGCTGGAGACGATGAAGCGGCCAAAGGCCCAGAGCAGCAGGCTCAGCTCGATATCGTCCACCAGCAGGGCTATGGCGAACATCGCGCAACCAAAGCCGATCAGGGTCGCCAGCGCCAGGATCAGGCTGTGACCGACAAACTTGCCCAGCAGCAACTGCCCGCGCCCTAACGGATACGTCAGCAACAGCAGCAAGGTGCCGCTCTCGTCCTCGCCGACGATCGCGTCATAGGCCAGCAACAAGGCGATCAACGGCATCAGGAACGTTGCCAGGCTGGCCAGGCTCGCCACCGTTGCCGGCACCGAGGTAAACCCCAACTGGCCGGACGCCGCCGCGCCAAGCCAGGCGATGCCGATGGCCAGCACGGCGAACAACAGACTGATCGCCAACAACCAGCGGTTGCGCAAGCCGTCACTGAATTCCTTGCGGGCCATGTTCCAGATCGGGTTCATGAGCCGGCCTCCTCGGTCGCCGCGCGAACCATGTAATGACGGTACAAATCTTCCAGGGACGGCGGTTTGATCTCGACATCCGTCGGGTCATCCTGGGCCAGCAACTGGCGCAGCAACTTGAGTTTGCTGCCATCCGGCGCGGACACCTGCAGCCCTTGCGCACCCCACCCTTGGGTGAGGTGCCCTTCGCTGCGCCAATGCTGGCGAAGCCAATCGGCCCGCGACAGGCCCGAGGCGCGGATCAGCGTCGGCAGCCCCGCGTCTTCGCGCAACCGGTCCAGGCTGCCCAGGGCCAACAGGCGACCTTGGGTGAGAATCGCGGCGCGGTTGATGTGAGCTTCCACGCCAGGCAAGACGTGCGAACAAAGAATGATGCTGGTGCCCTGCCAGCGCAGCCGATCGAGCAGTTGATAGAGGTCCTGGGTGGCGATGGGGTCCAGGCCGACGGTGGGTTCGTCCAGCAACAGCAGTCGCGGCTGGCCGAGCAAGGCCTGGGCCAGCCCGAGGCGTTGGCGCATGCCCTTGGAGTACGTGCGCACACGCCGCCGGGCCGCTTGCGCCAACCCGACCTCCTCCAGCAAGCGCTCGACCTGGTCTGGCGCCGCGCCCTTGAGGCGGGCGAAATGGCGCAAGGTTTCCAGCCCGCTCAACTGCGGATAGAACATCACGTTCTCCGGCAGGTAACCGAGCATTCTGCGCACGCCCGGATCACTCGGCTCCCGGCCAAATACCCGCACCTGACCCTCACTGGCGCGCAGCAGACCGAGTATCAGCTTCATGGTCGTGGTCTTGCCCGCACCGTTGTGCCCGAACAGCCCGAGCACTTCGCCCTGGGCCAGGTTCAGGTTCAGCCCGCGCAGCACAGTGGCATTGCCGTAGCGCTGACTGACGCCTTCGATCTCGACGACGTTCAAGACGCGTCCTCCTGAGCACTGTTGCGTGGCGGGGGCTGGAGCGGCGCGTGCATCAATGGATGGCTGTCCATCACCCCGGGGGATTTCATGACCGGGAACGCCCGCTGTACCCAGCGCAGCAGCTCGATACCCGGACTGTTCATCAACAGCCGTACCTGGGGGTACAGCCACAGCAGGCGATCGACGTTGTCGTTGGGTTCATAGGCCACGTCCCCCAGTCCGTCGCCGTTGCGATCCCAACCCAGGTAATCACTCCAGTAATTGCCGCGCCCGTCCACCGACCACTCCTGCAACCGCGTGGCCACGTATTTGACCTGGCGCTGGTTGCCGGCGAACACGTTGCCGGCGATGCGGTTGTCCTCCGAACCGGCGGTCAGGTGGATGCCCACCGCGCTGCGCTCGAAATGATTGCCTTCGATGCGGTTGAACAATGAGTTGTAAATGAACAGGGCCTTGCCCTCGGCACCGGTGATCATGGTGTCGCCGGTGGACCCGTCGCGAACATCGGTGACCACGTTGTCGCGCAGGGTGGAATAGGTGATGTAGTTCATCAGGATCCCGTAGTTCTGGTCCTGTTCGGAGCGGTTGCCGATGACCATCAGTTGACGGCTTTGCATCAAGGCATAACCGGTGCGGGTGCGCCGGGTGACGTTGCCCAACAGACGGTTATCGTTAGCGAACATGTAGTGCACGCCGTAGCGCAAATCCTCAAGGATGTTGCCCTCGAGCAGGTTGCCGTTGGAGGTGTCGATATAGATGCCGTCGCGAGTTTCGCGTACGTGGTTGCCGATGACCCGGGCACCGTGTACCGCGTACAAGTGAATGCCGTTCCCCCGGTCCTGGGAGCGCAGCCCGGGATCGCCCTGGATGCGGTTGTCGATCAGGCTGACATCCCGCGCGCCATCGACCCAGATACCGAAACCCTGGCCCTGCATGCGGTTGGCTCGGACCACCGCCCCCTGGGCGACAGGCTGGATGAACACCGCGGCATTCATGGCCGTGAGGTCGTGGCCCCAGTCCAGGAAGGTACAGCCCTGGACCTGGACGTTCGGGGCGCGAATGATCACCCCATTGCCCTCACCCTGCCCCTGGAATACCGCATCCGGCGCGCACGTGAGGGTCATGGGTTGGTCGATGCTGAACGAGCCGCGGTATTGCCCCGCAGGCAGGCGCCATTGCCGTTCACCGTCGGCCTGCAATGGCAAGTCGGTGATCGGCTGCGGCGCGGCAAGCGCGCCGCCCGACAGTAGCAGGAGCACCAGGGCAATGACCGGTGCGCGAGCGTAGCCCGCAGGCTGTTGCTGGTTACCGGTCATTGAACCCGTCTCCTCGTTGAACCTGCTCAGGCCTTTTCAACCAGCATGCGCCCGACCATTTCCATGTGCAGGGCGTGGCAGAACCAGCTGCAGTAGTACCAATGCAAACCGGCCTTGTCGGCGATGAAGGTGATGGACGAGGTCTGTTGCGGGCTGATCTCCATGCTCACGCCGTGGTTGGTCATGACAAAGCCGTGGGAGACGTCTTCGATCTGGTCGATGTTGGTGATCGTCACCGTCACCTCGTTGCCTTGCTTGACGGTGAACTCCGTCAGGCCATAGGCCGGCGCCATCGAAGTCATGTAGACCCGCACCTTGTTACCGTCGCGGATGACCTCGTTGTCGGTCTCCAGGTTGATGCCATCCTTCTTGGCCAAGGCCACAGTTTCAGCGAAGAACGGATCGGTGCGGCTCCAGATCTTCTGGGTCTTGATCTGGTCACGCCGGGCAAGGATGCAGTCATGGGGTTCGGCAAAGGCCGGGCCATCGTGTACCAGCTTCATCTCTTCGCCGGAAATGTCGATCAACTGGTCGTTTTCCGGGTGCAGCGGACCGGTGGGCAGGAAGCGATCCTTGGAGAACTTGCACAAGACCACCAGCCATTTGCCGTCCGCCTCGCTGGTTTCGGTCAGGGACGCGTGGTTGTGGCCGGGTTGGTACTGCACATCGAGCTTTTGCTTGATGTAGTTGACCTTCTCGCCCTTGTAGGCACGGATGGCCTCGTCCATGTTCCACTTCACCACCTGACTGTCGATGAACAAGGTGGTGTAGGCATTGCCGCGCCCGTCGAAGGTGGTATGCAACGGCCCCAGGCCCAGTTCCGGCTCAGCGACGATCACCTCGCGCGGGTCTTTGTAGCGGTCGTCGAATAGATCATCCAGCCGGTCGATGGCGATCATCGAGACGGTGGGTGACAGCTTGCCGTTGGCGATGAAGTATTTGCCGTCGGACGAGGTATTGAGCCCGTGGGGATTCTTCGGCACCGGGATGTAGCGGGTGAACGCGCTGTCCTTGCCATCGGTTTTACGACCATCGACCACCGGCACCTTGGAGCCGTCCAGAGTGATGAACTTGCCGGCCTTGATCGCCGCTTCGATGCGCGGGATGTTGAACACCACCACCCAGTCGCGCTCGTTGCGCATCATGCCGCCCAGGTCGTAGGCCTTCTCGGAGTTGTAGCAGGTGCTGGCGGCGTACTTGCCGGTGTAGTCGGCGTCGGAGTTGTCCAGGTTGCCGTCGACGATCACCTGGAAGGCCATTTCCATTTTTTCGGCGTCGATGGCGTTGAACATCGTGTAGCTGTTCTTGTCTTGCAGGTCGAACGTGCGACCGTCATTGGGATGCGGGATGACGAATTCGGCGTTGGCGAACACGTACTTGGTGTACGGCACCTTTTGCAGGCGCAGGCCATGGATCGCCTGTACGTTGGGCACGGTGAGAATCTTGTCGCACTTCATGATATCCAGGCGAATGCGCGCGACCCGGGAATTGGCCTTATCGTTGATGAACAGGTATTTGCCGTCGTATTTGCCATCGGTCATGGAGATGTGTGGGTGATGGCAGTCGCCGTTCTGGTACTTGGCGCTGTCACCCAGGATGCGCTTGCTTTCGTTGGTCAGCCCCCAACCGGTGGCCGAGTCGACGTTGAACACCGGAATACGCATCAGCTCGCGCATGGACGGTACGCCCAACACCCTCACCTCGCCCTGATGGCCACCGCTCCAGAAACCGTAATAGTCGTCCAGCTCGCCGGGGCCGACGTGGACTTTGGACTTGGCTTCCTTGGCCGCCGCAGCCCAGGACTCACGGGTGAACACCGCGCCACCCAGCGCCGTGGCGCCGGCCAGCACGGCGCCGGTCACCGCACTGGTCCCTAGAAATCCTCGACGGCTGACGCCCCTGGGTTCTTCGATCGCGCCGCTGGTTTCGGTTTTTTTATCGCTCATGCTGTGTGCTCCATGAAGAATGAAAGGGTCAAGGGACAGGACATTCGGGTGTCTTAAGGCGCCGGGGTCACCTGCACCACGGGAATCAGTTGCGCATCGGTCGCGCTCGCCTTGCTGCGCTTCTTGCGCTTGTTGATCAGCGGCGGGCATTTGTTTTCGTTGTGCCAGGTCATCTGGCAATCGAGGCAGTAGTGACATTCGTTGGCGTTGATCCGGCCATCGGGGTGAATCGCCTGGATCTCGCATTCCTTGGCGCACAGCTGGCAGGGGTTGCCACATTCCTTGCGGCGCTTGAGCCAGTCGAACAGCCGCAGCCGGGTCGGCATCGCCAGGGCGGCCCCCAACGGGCAGATGTAGCGGCAATAGACTTTGCGGGTGAACAGGTTGACCACCAGCAGACCCAGCGCATACGCCACGAACCACCACTGACGGTCGAACCTGAGAGTGATGGCGGTCTTGAAGGGCTCCACTTCGGCCAACCGTTCGGCGCTGGACATCGACTCCAGCGAGACGCCGAACAGCACCAGCAAAATGATGTATTTGATTGCCCAGAGTCGCTCGTGGACGGCGAACGGCAGCTCGTACTGCGGCACTTTCAACTTGCGCGCCAGCTCGTTGAGCAACTCCTGCAACGCACCGAACGGACACAACCACCCGCAGAACACCCCGCGCCCCCACAACAGAATGCTGGCGGCGGTGAACACCCAGAGGATGAAAATCAGCGGATCGGTGAGGAACAGTTCCCAGCGAAAGCCTTCGAACAGGGCATGAACGAAGGTCAGCACATTGACCACCGACAGCTGAGCCAATGCATAACCACCGAGAAACACCACGGTGAACATCAGGTAGCCACGGCGGACCCAGTGCAACAGCTTCGGGCGCCGGGCCAGCGCATCCTGCAGGAACAGGATCGCCGTGAGCACCAGCAGGGCCACGCCCAGTACGCTGATCTCGAGGCTTTTCTGGTACCAGATGGTCAACCACATCGGTCGGCTGGCTTCTTCGGCCGCCGCCAGTTGCTCAGCCGTCGGCAATGGCCTTTCCAGATAGGGCTCGGGCAATTGATATGCCAGTTCAAAGCTGCTGAAGATGCCACTGACAGGTCCGGTCTGACGACGCACCAGCAGTTCCAGGCTCCAGGGCGACCCCGGGTCGAAACGGTGGGAGGCGCGGACGATGAAAATCGCCATTTCGTCGAACTCCGGCATGTCCGTCGGCGCCACGTCGTCCAGACGCTGGAAGTCCAGGTCGCGAAAGCTGATGGCGTCGCCAAACTGACGCACCTGTACCCGATCGAAAATGCCGCCGCGCACATACCCCGAGCCCTTGAAGGAATAGCGACCGCTGCCCATCACGGCGATGGCCTGCTCGCCGGGTTTGAGCTCGTCCATCAACGTGCGGTATTGCGCCTCGCCCAGCAGGTTGCGACCGATGGTGGGCGGGTTCAGGTGAGTGACGTACAGGTCGATGAAGGTGTCGTCTGCTTGCTCGGCGCTGGCGGCTTCAACACCCTCGGCCTCGGTCCCCTTGAAGGAAGCATCGGCCTGGCCGCGCGTCAGGTGCAGGCGACGCACCGCGCCGTTGCCGGTCAAGGTTTTCCAGTCGGCGGGTTCGTAAAGGTCTTCACGCACCCGGGCCGGCGCCACCGCCAACCCCGCATCCCCCTTGACCAGCTCCAGGGAAACCGCGACATCGTGAGCGGCGCGCATGATCACTTCGTTGACCACCATCGCCGTCACGGTGGCGCCGGCAATTGCATCCACCGTCACCGCGTTCGGGTCGCTGGAGTGCCCCACCACCACCCGTTGATTGACCTTGATGCCGCTGTAGCGGGCACTGAACGCGTGGAGTTTTTCTTCGGCAATGCCGATCAGCAGGATCGGTTCGTGGTGTTCAAGCACAAAAGCATCGAGGATCACACCAGCCGGATCGAGGATCACCTGGACGTTGATGGGCTTGCCTGAATAAGCGGGAATGTCGACGACGTCCAGGCTTTGAAACACATAGCCGACGACCTTGCCGGCAGCGGACAGTTTGCGAACCTTGTACGGCCCTTCAGGCTCGGAGATTGCGTCGGTCTGCTTGAGGACGTGGTGGATGCGCTGTTGCTGGATATCACCGTAGTCCTTGGCCTGGGCGAGGCTTGCGATCAACAGCAGGAGAACGAGCAGCCCATGGAGCCAGAAGCGGGATGGGTGCAGCATCACAAAGGGAGGGGTCATGGACGCCAGGGCTTAAGGACAGGATCTTGGCGATCATGGTAGGACCCACTCCCCTGCGCGGCCCTTGATTGAAATCAAGTTGAGGACATGAACTCCTCCGAGTGCCGGGCTCGACGCAATCAGGCGGCTGGTCCAAGTGAGCCACCGGTCCCCGCGCACTGCTTTATTTTTAGCGGGCACTGCCGAGAAAGCGCTTGCGTTCACACAACGCAGGGAACTCTTCGTAGCGGTGGAGCCACTCATCGATTCGACTAATGTGTGCAGCCCTTCGAAATGGGCGCAGTTCCATCCATAGGCAAGCTGGAGAAGCAGCCCTGCCTGATAGTTGCATTACACCGACGGAATAAATTGCCAACTTTGGCTGTTGTTACAAAGACTTGATATGACTGAGGGCTTGTGGATGAGAATTTTGATTGTCGGTGGCGGAATCGCCGGTTTTTCCATGGCCAGAGCGCTTGAACTCAAAGGCTACCAGGCAGATTTGGTGGAACGCCGCCCTGACGAGGCCTCTGGTGACTCAGGACTGTTTCTGCCGGGAAACGCTGGCCGCGCGCTCAAACAACTGGGCCTGCTCGACCGTGTTCAAAGTGCCGCCGCCGTCATCCGCACCCAAAGCATCCTCGACAAAAACGGCAGGCAGCTATCTGTGACACAGACCCAAGACGTGTGGGGATCATGCGGGCCCTGCCTCTCACTTCCTCGCGCTGAGTTGCACGGCATTCTGCGTCAATCCTTGTCTCGGACTCAGCTACGTTTTGGATTGGCGGTAGAAACGATCAAGCTATCAGCCACGACATGCCAGGTGAGCTTTTCCGATGGTTCATCCTCCACTTATGACATTGTCATCGGTGCTGATGGTATTGGTTCATCGGTACGCGGCATGCTGTTCCCGGCGATCAATCCGACCTACGTCGGTAATGTCAGCTGGCGCTTCATAACGCGTAACACCACAGCCATTGATAGCTGGACGGCGATGCTGGGTCATCGCAAAGCTCTGCTCGCAATTCCCGTAAACGCCAATGACATCTATGTATACGCCGATACCGCGCTCGCCTTCCAGGACATTCAGAGCACAACCGCGCAAGCATCGCTGCCAGCACTGTTCAAAGATTTTTCCGGTCCTATTTTGCCGCTCATTACGCAGATACCGGAAGGCACGCTGGTGCATTTCAGCAAAATAGAACAAGTCGTCATGGACGATTGGGTAAAGGGACGTGTTGTGCTCATTGGCGATGCGGCTCACGCAGCCTCACCGAGTATGGCGCAGAACGCGGGCATGGCTCTTGAGGATGCGCTGGTATTGGCAGAGTCTATAGCCGCAGCAGGGAGCCCAGATGACGCACTCGCGACTTACACCGCCAAACGCAGACATCGCGTGGAATGGACGCAAAAGCAATGTGCAGCCCGGGATAAAATGCGGGCGTGGCCGACTCCGATGCGCAACGCCGTCCTCAAAGTGCTCGGTAACAGATTGTATGCACGGAGTTACTCGCCTTTGGCGGCCCCCCTTTGACTGAAGATACGGGGCCCCGCTTTGTCCGTGAGCTGTCCGAGTGATCCGCATCGACGCCATCTGGCTCGTCACCGAGCCCATGGTTATGCGCGTCGCTACCTAGACCGCGGACTACCCCCACCACAGTCCAACGCCCAAGCGGGTCTCATCTTAGGCATCAGAAGAGGTATAGGAGTCCTACCGAGCGGCAAGGCTGGGCCACGTGTTGGCAGAGTTATCAGTGCTCAGCTTTTTCCCTGAAACCCAACCCGCTGTCGTCCGTGTAGCGCAAAACAATCACATCACCACGGGCATGCCGCTTACTGTTTAGACGTCTATTCCTCGGTGATGGTGTAAGGGGGGAGTTCGTCCGGATTCCCGACGAATAACGTGGAATAACGTGGTGGAGGTACGGTTCCATGGCCCTGTAAAGAGGGCTGAGTGGGTGTGCCTTGGCCAGAATCTCTTATCTCAGAAAAATTCGGTCGATGACGCCTCGCGCGCGCTGCATCAGCGGATTGCTGAAGTGCTACGGGTAGCGAGGTGTAAGGCTGTGTCTCTTCACTGTCATGACCGCGCCCTCCTTCTCTGGCGAAATTTGCAGACAGTTCAAGAGCCGATAAAGGAAGAGCCTGGTGTTGCCCATGTCGAAGTGGCGGCCGAATGATGCGTTCCCCCTGCGGAGTATTTGCCGAACTTGAGGCTAGACTTTGGGACTCTCCCACATGAAAAGGATTGATGCGGCCTGGCACAAAGCGACTGAGCGGCCGTGTGGCTGGAACGCTGGGTTCTCCTACAGGAAAAGGATCGATACGGCCACGCTCAAAGGGCCCGTGCGACCGGGAGGCTGGAACGCTGGACTCTCCTACGAGAAAAGGGTCAATACGCCCCTGCTCAAAGGGCCCGTGCGATCGGGAGGCTGGAACGCTGGACTCTCCCACAGGAAAAGGACTGATACGGCCGCGCTCAAAGCGCCTGGACGGCGGTGAGGCAGCGTCGTGAGGCTCCCTCGAACTAGCTTCCTGCTGATTCACATGGGTTTCAGTATGAGCGTCGATATGCCTCACCGGTGGGAAATATACCCCGCCTGGAATTCGAGCTGACATTTGCTTTCCTCTCATTGAACCTATTAAAAATCAAATATGAATCAGGTTGAGATTTTTCCCGGTGGTAGAGGCGCAATGTAACCAACGGTAAAAGTAACAACATTAAAGATAACGCCTGGGTTCAGGCGAATCACGTGGCTGTGAGTGGCTACTTGTTTGCGGTGAGTTCCCTTCATCGTTACATTCTGCGAAATTCCCGCGGTCCCTGTCCTTACATAACAGTTGCTGTAGCTGTGATCGGGTTTGGGAACTCGCAGAGAATCTGGAACCACTCATTGGATTTGATACACAGGGAGTAATCACAATGGGCAACTGTATTTCCGGCGTGCGCAAATATCATAGCGACGCCACCTCGATCGATCCATTACCGCCAGAGGCTCCTGCCGCCGGCCCAGCCGCCCGTCCACACGATGTGCAACCTACCGGAAGGCAAACAGCGCCGGCACGACAGGATGCCCCTGCGAACCATCCACGCGAGTCACTCTTGACGGGTATTCAGTTTAATCATTCATCTGCAGACCACTCACTCGGGCCCAGCCCTTTGAGCAATGTTCCGCAAGATATCCTTTTGGAGGTGGCCGGTCATTTGCCCGCAAAAGACAAGGCTGCGCTCGCCAGGACAGCGCGTGCTTATCACCAGACCTTACCCAACGCCGGCCGGGAGCATAACCAATTGCAGAAATTGGTCCGCCAGTTCAATGCTGGTCATGGACGCGCTGCCCCCCAGGCAATAGACGATGCCTTAAGGTTATTAGCCTCATCCCTCCACTCTGCAGATCATCAAGAACTGAGTCGCCACCTGGCAACCTATTTGCAACGCCAACTTTCAGAGTTAAGCGAGGGTACTCGAGACGTTGAGCATTTGAAAAAAACGATCGAGCAGACTCTATCATTAATTGATACCTCACCCCGGCAAAGCATGAAACTCGCGGGCGCAATGGCGTCGTTGTTGAACTTCACACGCGCGCCGGTCTTGGCCACTACAGGCTTGGCTGCATCAAGCAAGTTGCGTGAAGTCGTCACATCGGCCCAGCCCATGGGAATGAGAACAACAAAAGACCAGATGGCCTGGACCTTGAGAAATATGAACCTGCATGGGTTGCAACATCTACCCGAGGAAGATCGAGGCGCCGCGCTCGAGCAACATATAAGCGCAATGGAAAACTTATATGCAACGAACTACACACCTTCAATTCCTATGATCAACCCGTTATCTTCCGCGACCCGAGCAGTTGCCTCGCTGCGTGCCTCAGAGCAGGATGAGCTTATGACCAGACTGAATAAGCTTCAACGCTGGGCTTGATAGGTAGATAGGATCGCATAATGGGCATCTGAGGCTAAAAATACAGGATGGTGCCTATCACCCTGACGCCTTGCATTTAGCCAGATATTTACAGCTTTAAAAATGCCCCGCCATTTTGCTGCGGCAAAAAAAAGCGCTTGGCATGAATGCCAAGCGCATACTCATAGCACTAGAAACTGGATATTTACCAGCCTGGACTAATACCACCTGCCATTACGGTTTGAGAAGCGAACCCAGCAGCCGAGATAGCCAATACCAGGTAGGTTTTAACCGAACCAACAGCTTTAAAAGTTGCTTTTTTCATATGCCCCCCCTTTATTAATGAGTGATGAAACGTAGTCTTCGCGATGACATCGCACTAAATGAGTGGTGCCTATTAGTTTAAAGGTTCCTCATTCAATTCGATTTCTCTGCCGCCCTTGAATAAGGCGCATGACGCCACTTGCTCATCCCGTTTTTTGTATTCTTATAGTTGGTAGCCTCAGTGTTTATCCAATCAGCAGCACCTGACTACGCCTACCGACATCATCCGAGACGCGTGAATCAGACGGGGTTCTCCGTCGCACCGCGACCCTCTCTGAGTCTGCGATGCTCCAACACGCGGTCCGTTATTTCTCTCGCCGTAGTGACAGCGTCTCGCGCCAGCGCCTTGCCGGTCTCGAGAGTTGCATCAGCAACTTCCTGCGCTTTGGCGGGAACATCCTCTTGCAATACTTTTACGGCCGCATCGCTGAGGGGCTCGGTTGCAACACTGGCCACCCCATAAGAACCAAAAGTAAGTGCCGACATGGCGAGGTTAACCGTGTGGTCTACCACAGCGACCTCTCCTGGCCCCAGACCTTTCTGGGTTGCCAGGTCTTTGGCCGCATCGCGAGCCAGCGATGTCAAAGCGAAACCGCCACCCAGTACGCCTGCGTTGGAGACCAGACTTGAAAAGGATACCGCGCCACTCAAAGCCGGTGTCACATCGGTCAACAAGCTCAGGGGAAGCTTGGCCATACGTTTGGCGCCGTTTGCCAACGGGCTCAGTGGTGTACTTTCTTTCAGCGCTTGATATTGGGTCTTCCAGTCGGTACGACCTAAAAGATAGGCGGGCCCGGCACGATGGGCCTGCAAGTCGTTTTTATTCATAAGATGGGCATAACCTGCGCCGGCAGCCAAACTTCCCGCTGAGGTGATAGCCGTATCAACCGCCGAGGCAGCCTTCGGTCCGACTGTGGCATTCATGGCACCCGCTACCACCAAGCGCACAGCATTGCGAGCACTGAAAGTCTGCCAGGACAGCGCACATTCCCCAGCGTTACTCACCCTGGTTTCCTCCTTTTTGCTGGTCAGCGCTTGTTGCATCACCGGCTCCAGGGTTTCCGGCGGCGGCTTTAGCCAATAAGTGTCGTGCGTGGCTCTCGCCAGCAGACCACCGCCTACTGCATCCACCGCCCCGGAAAAAGCGCCCGCCACAAAGCCGGTCAAGGCTGGATTATCGGCAACATGAGCCGTCACCTTGGGCGCCTTGTCCAAAACAACCGAGGCCGCCGCAAAGGGTACGGAAGCCACCCCACCTTGCACCGGAGCCGTTACACGATCCATGCGCGCCGCTTTGTCGAGCAACGCCTCGACCGTCTCCGGCGTCTCTCCCATTTCCTTCAACTCAACGGCCCGATCATGAATCAAGGCATTGATGGCCTCATGGTTCTCAGCCGTCCGATGGGGTTCGAACAGGCCGTCAAGTTTGTCCTTCAGCGCGATCAGCTCTGGAGAGTTGTCTCCATTAACAGACGATACGTCCCCTGTTCGCTCCAGGTGTGTTGATCGCGCATCGTCAACATGACGGTTCTCTAGTGTGCGCAGTGACACGGGCGATTCGGCTCTATTGATACCCATGAGGTGCTACTCCTTACATGCGGGTTTATGTTCTGCGCAAACGCGACGTGTCTATCAGCCAGGCAGTTGACCTCTGCCGCTTCCAATGATCTCGGCGAACTTCAATACGTTGGCCGGATAACCGGGATCCCCTACCCCTCCGGTATCCGCCAAATCGTTGCGATTCACCTTGTCGGGGCCGGAGTTATAGGCGCGCAGTCCTGCGCTGATGTCGCCACCGAAAGCATTGGTCTGATCGCGCAAATAGAGGGCACCCGCCATGATGTTGTCCCGGGGGTTGTTGACGTCGGCATTGCCAAGCAGCGCCGGATTGTCCCTCTTCAATTGAGCGAACGTGTCGGCGTTGACTTGCATCAAGCCAGCGTCGGTCTTGCCGTTGACATTGGTGCTGCTGGAATTCAGGTTGCCTCTGGACTCCGCCCAGATCTGCCCTGCTATCACGTTGCCTGGAACACCCGTAGCATTGGAGGCATCCACGATATCCTGGCGATACGGCTCCAATTGCGCGGGCAAGTGCAACCCACCCTGACCGCTCAAGGCCGGACTGCCTGCCACGCCACCGGCCTGGGCATTGTTGACTCCACCGCCAGGCGCAGCAGAACCGCCCGGTTGCGCCATCAACGTGTTGTGGGGGTGATGCCCCGGTTGGGCAATCCCACCTCCCCCGCCCCCTTCCTGTTGATTCATCAAGGCGTGGAGCCACTGCATGATGGCCTTCATGATGACTTCCATCAGTTGCATCATCAGCTCAGTTTGCTCGGTATCACTCTTCTGTGCAGGCACAGGCCCGTTAGGCACCTCCGGCGGCGGGCCGAAATTGATCGGCCGCTCGGGGCGAGCCGCGAACATATCGCCAGCCACTTCGGGATTTGAACCGGCGTGCCGACTAAACCGCTCATTGTGGTTTTCAGGCGCAAGGAGCGTGTCGGGGGTGGAGCTACGAATGGGAGAGATAGACAGGCTCAAAATCAATGCTCCAGGTTCGCTGACATGGTGGCGATCGGTTCGAAGGCGTTGTGCTCAGGCAAAGCGATTTGATGTGTGGGCTGCGAAACAGGGCCGGTATCGAATAATCGCCTCATCAGTCGATCAAACTGACGTTTGGCTGAAGGTGATTTTTCGACGAGCGCTCTGGTCGTTTCCTGCAATACCAGCTCAATGCTGGTTGGCCTGAATACCAGCAATGTTCGGCTGGAAGCCAGGTTCGCCTGCACATTCCCGGCGCTTACCGATGATGTCTCGAATGTCCAGTTCGCAATCCGTGCAATAACTTGTCCGGCCTTCGAATTGTCATCAGGCCCTTGGCTGTAAGCGATGCAAATTCGCATACCGGGCACTCCTTGAAGATGGGATCTAAATAATGCGTGGAGCCAGAGGCGAAAGAGGTTCCCTGTTCTTGTCGCCGTGGCGCAGATTCGCTTGGGCTCAGTACTCGCTGGAGACTCGCCGCTTGAGTTGCTCGCGGGCCCGCGACAAGCGCGAACGCACCGTGCCAACCGGTATATCCAGCCGAGCGGCGGTCTCCAGGTAATTACCTTCCATTTCCATCGCGACCCGAATCACCTCCTCCATATTCGGCGGCAAGGTTTCCATCGCACGAAAGACTCGCACCAGCTGACGCAAGCCACTGACCTCGGACACAACATCGCGACTGTCGGCCATTTCCAATACACCGCACTCTTGCAGGTCGTCATGAAACGGCTGGTTGTAGAGGCGCCTGAAATGACTGCGAATGAGGTTGAAGGCAATGCCGCAGAGCCAGGTCAGCAGCAGCGAGTCGTGCCGAAACTTGTGCTCGTTACGTAGCGCTTCGAGGAAGGTTGCCTGGAGCAGATCCTCCGCATCATCAGGGTTCGCGACCTTTGCCCTGATAAACAACCGCACCTTCTGCACCATCCTGCGGTCGAGCTGACGAAGGAGAGAAGCCGGAGCCGGATAAGTGATCGAGTTGATTACACACATGGACAATAACCATTTGGCGGTAAGTCCGGCTGTAAGAGCGATATGCGTGCCAACCGTTTGCGCGATCTAAGGCACTGTTATTCATGAAGATTTTTTTAAGTTTTTTTCTGTTCGTGCAATCTTTTGCATAAACCGATCGAAGTCGTCGCGCATTTATGCACGCCCGCGCGAAAGCTCTGAGTTCAGGAACCCGATGGTGGGTTTGCGCCACTCATTGCGCATGACTCTTTGCATCGATGCCGTCCCATGAAAATCCCCGGTTTCACCCCAGTCGCGATTCATTCGGTCAATCCGGCAAGCGCCCGCCCAGCGTTATCCGCTACGCAGACGGCGTCGCACATCGCAAAAGATCAGGGCACCACGCCGCACCAGGTGGCGCGATTCACCTCGGCATTGATCCAACAAAGCAAAGAGCTCAGCCAGCGTGAGCTGGTCATCGGCGGTACCGTCTTGCAATCAAAGGCGATGAAGCTCGGTGAGCTTTATCAGATGCTGATGGGCAGTAATGACAAAAGGCTGGATGAAGCAGTGCGTACCCTGCGCCAGACCCTGAAACGTCAACGCTCTGATGAGTCGCTGCTTGGCCGGGTGCTCGCCTTCGCTGGCGGGGACCCGGCCAAAGCGCACGTCATGCTGCAAGCAGCCATGAAACAAGCGCATCACGAAGGTGCCCGGGATGAGCACCAGGTGCTGTCGGATCACGCCAGCGCACTCCGGCAGCGCCATGGCAACAGAGCCCGCGCGGGTATCAATACTGCCCGGGCCTTTTCCAGATCGGGGCTGGACTCGCAGCGACGCAAGAATCTGCGGGAATTGTATTACAACGGCGTCGTAGGCCAGCCCACCATATCCAGCCTCATCGACACGCTACTGGGTCAGGAGGATGGCGAAGCGCAGTTCGAGCCGACCTTGCGCGACCTGCGTCGTGCCATTGCCGACGACCTTGCCTCAGTCAATCCATCGAGTCCTCGCCAGCAATTACGCCCCTTGATGCATGGCGTGAATACCGCCAAGCATGTATCGACGCTGCTTAAAAGCTGCGAACACCTGCTCGGGCGCATGCGTGACAAGAACCCGCAACTGCAGGTCAGCGCACCGACGTTTCTCAAACACCTGCTCGTACTCTCGGGCAAGGGCATGAACCTGCAGGAAACCTTGCAACTCACGCAATTTATCGGCGGCGCGCAACTCAAGCATCAGTTGTCGTTTCTCAACGGCCTGCGCCCGATGCTCCAACAGCTGCCTATCTTGCTGTGGCAAGACCTCAAGTCCCGGCAGAATGCTTTGGGGAACCTGTTGTTGCTGATGGCCGAACTCACTCAGCAAGAGCAAAACCAGCTCAAGGGGAACCCGGCCTGATGAATCTGATTATCGACCTGCTAAACCGTTTGGCACTCGCGGCGATGCGCCGCTCAGAAGTCGTCGGTGCGTTTATCGTGCTGGCCATTGTGTTCATGATGATTACCCCGATACCCACCTGGCTGGTAGACATTCTGATCGCGGTGAACATCTGCATCTCCTGTCTGCTGATCATGTTGGCCATGCAGTTGCCCCGCCCACTCGCCTTCTCGACGTTCCCTTCGGTGCTGCTGATCACAACCATGTTTCGCCTGGCGCTGTCGATTGCCACGACACGCCTGATTCTGCTGGACCAGGACGCCGGCCACATCGTGGAAGCGTTCGGACAATTCGTGGTGGGCGGCAACCTGGCGGTCGGCATGGTGATTTTCATGATTTTGACGGTGGTCAATTTCATGGTCATCACCAAGGGGTCGGAACGGGTGGCCGAGGTAGGCGCACGCTTCACGCTTGACGCCATGCCCGGCAAACAGATGTCGATCGACAGCGACTTACGTGCCAACCTCATCAGCGTCCACGAGGCCAAGCGCAGGCGCTCGGAGCTTGGCAAGGAGAGCCAGCTGTTTGGCGCAATGGACGGAGCAATGAAGTTCGTCAACGGCGACGCAATCGCCAGCCTGATCATCGTCGCGATCAACATGATTGGCGGTATCACCATTGGAGTCATACAACACGGCATGACTGCCGGCGATGCAGTGCAGCTGTATTCGGTACTGACCATCGGCGACGGCCTCATTGCACAGATCCCCGCGCTGCTGATCTCCGTGACGGCCGGCATGATCATCACTCGCGTGCCGAACGAAGATGCCGCCGGGCCGGCCAATATCGGCCGTGAAATTGCCGAACAGATCACCAGCCAGCCCAAGGCCTGGATCATCGCCTCGGCGGCGATGCTCGGCTTCGCCGCCATGCCCGGGATGCCGACCATGGTGTTCGTCACGATCGCCATCATCTGTTGTGGCGGCGGCCTGTTGCAGATCAATCGCGCCAAGCCCAAGGGCAATCAAGATCAAGCGGCCCCGACAACCCCGGAAAATAACGGACAGGAAGACCTGCGAATGTTCCTGCCCAGCCGCCAGTTTGTCCTGCAATTTCATCCCAGCCAGAGTCTTGAGCGGATCGAAGCCCTGGTCAGCGAAATTCGTCAACGGCGCAATCGCCTGGTGGTGAACTTCGGGCTGACGCTGCCCTCATTCATCATCGAATACCAGGCGCATCTGGACCCGGATGAATTCCGCTTTACGGTGTATGAGGTCCCCGTACTCAGGGCCACGTTCAGCGAGACGTTGGTGGCTATCGATGGCTCCTCACAGGCCATTGAGAACGACCAGCAATACAGCAAAGGCAGTTCGGAACGGCAGGAAAGCCAATGGATCTGGGTACCCACCGATGCGGAGCTGTTGAACAACAGTAATACGCAGCCCATCAGCCCCAGTACGCTGATTATCGAACGCATGGAGCGCGCGCTACAGATTTGCGGGCCGCAATTCATCGGGCTGCAGGAAACCAAAGCGATCCTCGGTTGGCTGGAAACAGAACAACCGGAACTGGCGCAGGAACTGCAGCGCGTCATGCCTCTCGCGCGTTTTTCTCAGGTGCTGCAGCGGTTGGCTTCAGAATGCGTACCCCTGCGCGGTATCCGGGTGATCGCCGAAACCTTGATCGAACATGGGCAACATGAGCGCGATGTCCTGGCCCTCACCGATTATGTACGTATCGCCCTCAAGACGCTGATCTATAACCAGTATTGCAGCCAGGAGGGATTGCTCGTCTGGCTATTCACCCCTGAGAGCGAAGGCATCCTGCGTGACAGCCTGCGTCAGACGCAAACCGAGACGTTCTTTGCCCTGAACAGCGAATCCAGCCTGATGCTGGTTCAACAATTGCGCATGGCTTTCCCGCAGCGCTCGTCAGAACGCGCGGTGATGTTGGTCGCCCAGGATCTGCGCGCTCCGCTACGGACGTTATTGCAGGACGAGTTCCATCACGTGCCGGTGCTCTCCTTTGCCGAGATCACCAATGCCTCCGAGGTGAAGGTCCTCGGCCGTTTCGACCTGGAAAATGAATTCCTGCCCTTGGAAGACGACTATGCGGCTTGATGTCGAGTGCCTTCGCGATGTTTGAACTACGTGTATTGAATGGGCTGCACCAGGGCGCTGCATTGCCGTTGGTCGGTGACCAATGGGTGATCGGCGCCAACGACGACCATGATCTGGCGCTGTACGACCCGGGCATCGCCTCGCTCCACTGTCGGTTGAGCAGAACCGAGGAAGGCTGGAACCTGGCTGCCGAACAGATGCCGATCAACGACGACGAAGGGCGTGCGTCAAACGCTATGACATTGACGCCGAACCAACCGTTCGCCATCGCAAACGTCTGGCTGTGCCTGGCATCCGCCGAAGAGCCCTGGCCTGACGTACCGGCTCTGGTCACGCCTGCGGATGCCAACGGCCAGCCGCCTCAGTCGTCAGCGTCTCCCACGCGTAAATCGATGCCAGGCGTGCCATCCTTGAAGCTGGTATCGGCGGTGATCGCTGGCGTGGTCGTAGGCCTGGTCGGTGGCGCCTGGGGCCTTAGCCAGTCCGAAGCCCCGCCGAGCGCCGTCAAGGTTACCGCCGCCAAGGCGCCTCAAAGCCCGGCGCAACCTTCCCCTGCTACCGGGCCTTCCTCATCCTCCGGCAGCACACATCTGAAAAATCGCGAACAGGTCCGCCGGCTCCTGACCACTCAATTGGCAGAACGCCTGCTCACGGAGGTCACCGTCGAGGAGCTTGACGAAGGGTTGGTGCTCAAAGGCAACCTCAAGGAGGAAGCGCTGGAGGTCTATCAGCGAATGCTCAAGAGTTTCAAAGAGCGCTACCCCACCACGGTCCCGATAGCCGATCAAGTCGGCATCGTCGGGACCAGCTTGCCGTTCACCCTGGTGCAAATTATCGCTGGCAACAACGCTCACCTGGTGACCGCCGACGGCCTGCAAATTTATGTTGGCGATGTGGTGCAGGGTCTGCGTCTGACGCGGATAGAAGAGCACAAAATCATCTTCGATGGTGACCAGCATATCGAGGTGAGCTGGTGACCGATGCGCTTGAACAATGGGCTCGACAACAGCGCGCGCGGCTGACCAGTTGTTCGGCGGTGCGGATCAGCGGCAAGGTTTCGGCGGTGAGCGGGATCCTGCTCGAGTGCCAGGTGCCTGCGGCCAAGATTGGCGATCTTTGCGAGGTCAGCAAGGCGGACGGCAGCTCAATGCTGGCGGAGATCGTCGGCTTTACCGACCAATGCACGCTGCTCAGTGCCCTGGGCACCCCTGCCGGCATTCAAGTCGGGGCCCGCATCCAACCGCTTGGGATGGCTCATCGCATAGGGGTGGATGATCAGTTGCTCGGAAGCGTGCTCGATGGTTTTGGTCGACCGTTGCTGGGCGACGGCCTCGGCGCTTTTGCCGATGTCCATGACTGTCGCAGCACCACGGCGGTGATTGCCGATGCCCTCCCGCCGATGCAAAAACCACGCATCAGCAACCCGCTGCCCACCGGTATTCGCGCCATCGACAGCGCCATCCTATTGGGCGAAGGGCAGCGTGTCGGATTGTTCGCCGGAGCGGGCTGTGGCAAGACCACGCTGCTGGCGGAGATGGCCAGGAACATGGACTGCGACGTCATCGTTTTCGGCTTGATCGGCGAACGGGGACGCGAACTACGCGAGTTCCTCGACCATGAACTGGATGATGAACTACGCCAACGTTCGGTCCTGATCTGTGCCACCTCGGATCGCTCCAGCATGGAGCGTGCGCGCGCCGCTTTCACCGCTACCGCTATCGCCGAAGCCTACCGTCAGCGCGGCATGAAAGTGCTCTTGCTGATTGACTCGCTCACCCGTTTTGCCCGTGCTCAACGCGAAATCGGCATCGCCGCCGGGGAACCGATCGGACGTGGCGGCCTGCCCCCCTCGGTCTACACCCTGCTGCCGCAACTGGTCGAGCGCGCCGGCATGAGCGAGAACGGCTCTATCACCGCCATCTACACCGTGCTGATCGAGGCCGACTCGATGAACGACCCCGTCGCCGACGAAGTCAGGTCGTTGCTCGACGGGCACATCGTGCTGTCGCGCAAGTTGGCCGAGCGTGGACACTATCCGGCCATTGACGTGTCCGCGAGCATCAGCCGGATCCTCGGCAACGTCACCAGCCGCGAGCATGTCCAGGCCAATAATCGTCTGCGCCAGTTGATGGCGGCCTACAAGCAGGTGGAAATGCTCCTGCGCCTGGGTGAATACCAGGCCGGCGCCGACCCGGTCACTGATCTGGCGGTACAACTGAACGACAGCATCAACCGCTTCCTTCGCCAGGACCTGCGCGGGCCGGTAGCGCTTGAAGAAACACTCGCCCAACTCAATCACATTACCTCGCAACTGGTGGACTGACCTTGGACGAAGATCTCGATACGGACCCGGAGCGCCAGGCGCTGGAGCGCGTCATCGGCCTGCTCGGCCCTTTGCGTCAGCACCGCCAGGCCAGTGCCGAACGTGCCCGTGCGCGCCTTGCACGAGAGGTGGCGAGGTTGCGCGAGCAACTGCTGGTCAGCGAAAGCTCAATGAACCAGGAGCGTACCAATCAGAAGCGCCAGCGGCGATCGTTAGCCGATACCCACCTGCAAACCACTCTGGAACTGGCTGATATCGACCGCTGGCACGAAAAGGAGCGACGCATGCTTGATCGCCTCGCCCAGATCCGCCAGGACGTCAGCCAGTTGCGCTTGCACATCGAAGCGCAGGAACAGTCGTTGCAACAAGCACAGCTGGACGTCAAGGCACGGCAACGCGCGGTGGAAAAACTTGCCTGCATGAGCGAGACACTCAGTGAGGAATAAGTGAGACATGACTAGCCCCATCAAGCACACGCCACCCCAACGCCCTACTCCACAGGCACCTGCCGCGCCTACAGCAAAACCCACTGCTGCGGCATCCTCGGCACCGTCGAGCAAAGGCACCGAGGTCCAGCGCAACCGTCCGGTCGAGGTCAGGTCTGCCAACGACGGCGCCAGGCCGCTGGACGCCGACGCGATGTTGTTCATGCAGATGCTTGTGCCACCGCCGCCCGCCTACTCGGACGACCAGGGCAGCTCGGGCAATGGTGCGAGCCCGTTCTCGATGTTCGCGCCGCTCGACGGCATACCGACACAGTTGATTGATGAACTGGCGCTGCAGTTGCCGCAACAGGGCAATCGTCCTTTCAGCGCCACCCTGCTCATGCCCAATCTGGGCAAGGTCCAGATTCGTGCCCAGAAACGAGACAGCCATTGGGACATCGAGCTTGGTCTGGAACGCGCAGACGTCCTGGAGCGATTGACCAAGCACCATGGCGCCTGCCAGCAAGCGTTCGCCGAGGCGCTGGACCATGACGTCGAGCTGAGATTACAGCCGACGGGGCCTGCATGAAAAAACTCAGCCTGCGACGCCTGTCGAGCACGGCCGCAATGGCCTCCCTGACCTTGGGGCGCGGCCGTTTCCTGGAGTTCACCAGCAGAGCTGAAAAGATACGCATGACGCTCGGTCCGCTGACACCCTGCGGCGCCATTGCCGATGAGCGCTGGATAGGCTTGTCCAGCCGACACGGCCCCCTGCTGTTATCGAACGCCGATGCCCTGCTGAGTCTGTGCGGTGAAGTACCCGTTCTCACCGTCGAGCCGCCACAAGCGTGGTATTGGCAGTTGATCAATCAACAGCTGACGCCGGTGCTGTCCGACCTGCTCGCACCGTTGGCGCCACTCGCCGAGGAACCGGTACTGGATGACCGCTGGGATTGTCGCGTGCTCATTGAGCGCAATGGCGAGAAAACCTACGGAACGCTAAGCCTCAGCGCCGAATCGCTGCTGCAGATACTGAATGACGCACCGTGGCGATTTATCGAGCAAACCGTGCCTGAGCGTTGGGTCCTGGCTCATCCGGTCATCGTTGGGCGCATGGATTTGCTGGTCAATCAGCTGCGCTCATTACGTCCAGGCGATGTGTTGTTGCCTGCCGAGGCGGTCTTCGACGTTCAAGGTCGGGGAAACCTGCAACTGGGCAACCAGCGGTGGGCGGTTTGTAGCGAAGACCGGAATGATCACTTACAGCTCAGGCTGATTCACGAAGAAGGCTCCATTCATGAGCAATGAACTGCAGGATGAAGAACCGTTGTACGAGTTCGACAGTAACGATGACTTGGCGGCCCGGGAAGCGAACGACGACCAGCAGGAACGGCTCGATCCGGCGCAGCCAGACGACGCCCTCCCGCAAGACGCTGCGCCGCAGCCGCCATCGCCCTTGGCCGGTGTGACCCTGGCGTTGACCGTACGGTGCGGCGAAGTGAAGCTGAGCCTCGAAGCGCTCGGCCGCCTGGCGGCCGGTTCCGTGGTGGATGTCACGGGCATGGCGCCGGGCGCAGCGACGTTGTGCCATGAAGAGCGGGTGGTCGCCTACGGTGAGCTGGTAGACGTGGATGGACGCTTGGGCATGCAAATCACTCGCTTGGTATTTGATCAATGATTCTGGATGGCATGAACCCGATCATGCTCGCGCTGTTTCTGGGGGCGCTCTCGCTGATCCCGTTGTTTTTGATTGTCTGCACCGCATTTCTGAAAATCTCCATGGTGTTGCTGATAACGCGCAATGCCATCGGCGTGCAACAGGTTCCGCCCAATATGGCGTTGTATGGCATTGCCCTGGCGGCGACGATGTTCGTGATGGCTCCGGTGGCTTATGAAATCCAGCAACGGGTGGCTGAAAATCCTTTGCAGATAGGCACTACCGAACAACTTCAAGCCAGCGTGAACACGGTCATCGCCCCGCTGCAAAACTTCATGAGCCGTAACACCGATCCGGACGTCCTGGCGCATCTGGTCGACAACACCCACCGTATGTGGCCTGCGGAACTGGCCGAAAAAGCCAGCAGCAAGGATCTGCTGCTGGCGATTCCAGCCTTCGTATTGTCGGAGCTGCAGGCCGGGTTCGAGATCGGTTTTCTGATTTACATTCCGTTCATCGTCATTGATCTGATCGTGTCCAACCTGCTGCTTGCGCTTGGCATGCAAATGGTCTCGCCGATGACCATTTCGCTGCCGCTCAAATTGCTGCTGTTCGTCCTTGTCCAGGGCTGGACGCGGTTACTCGACAGTCTGTTCTATTCCTATCTGTGAGGCTGCCGTGGAAGCGCTGGAGTTGTTCAAACAGGGCATGTACCTGGTGGTGATTCTTACCGCACCACCGCTGCTGGTCGCGGTGCTGGTAGGCGTGTTGACGTCTCTCGTGCAAGCCTTGATGCAGATCCAGGACCAGACCCTGCCCTTTGGTATCAAACTGGTCGCCGTGGGCGTGACCCTGGCGGCGACCGGCCGCTGGATCGGCGTTGAATTGATCCTGTTCATCAACATGGCGTTCGACCTGATCGCGCGCACCGGAGGCGCCGTTTGATGCCATTCAATGCCGAGTATTTGTTCGAACTGATGCTCGGTATCGCTTTAGCCATGGCCAGGATTCTGCCGTGCATGATGCTGGTGCCAGCGTTTTGCTTCAAATACCTCAAGGGGCCGCTGCGTTACGCCGTGACCTGCGCGGTTGCGATGGTTCCAGCGCCGAGCATCGGTCGGGTGTTGTCTGGGCAACATGAGAACTGGCTGATGATCGGCGGTTTGTTGCTCAAGGAAATGGTCCTGGGCGTGCTGTTGGGGTTGCTGCTGTATATGCCGTTCTGGATGTTCGCAACGGTAGGCGCCTTGCTCGACAGCCAGCGCGGCGCTCTCAGCGGCGGCCAGATCAACCCTTCCCTGGGGCCCGACGCGACGCCACTGGGCGAGTTGCTGCAGGAAGTGCTGATCATGCTAGTCATCCTGTCCGGCGGCCTCTCGCTGATTACCCAGGTCATCTGGGACAGCTACATCATTTGGCCGCCCACCGCTTGGATGCCGAACATGACGGTAGAGGGGCTGGACATACTGCTTGGCGAGCTGAACAGGACCATGCAGCACGCATTGCTTTACGCGGCGCCGTTCATAGGCCTGTTGCTGCTGATTGAGGCCGCTTTCGCCATCGTCGGTCTTTATGCCCAGCAACTGAATGTTTCGATTCTGGCGATGCCGGCCAAGAGCGTCATCGGATTGCTGTTTCTGCTGGTGTATCTGCCCACACTCCTGGATCTGGGCAACGCCGAACTCGATCGCTGGTTCGATTTGAAATTTCTGCTGAACCTGTTGGTAAAAGTCCCGTGAGCGAAAAAACCGAAAAGGCGACGCCGAAGAAAGAACGCGACGCGAGGGAAAAAGGCCAGGTTGGGCAGAGCCAGGACCTGGCCAAACTGCTGGTGCTGATGGTGGTCAGCGAAGTCTGTCTGGGCATGGCCGAGGAAAGCATGACACGCCTGCAGCACCTCACCGAATTACCCTTGCGACGACTGAACGACCCCTTCGCCAGTACTGCCATTGAGCTCAGCGGCACAGCGCTGTGGACACTTGTTTCCTTCATCGTCGCCAGCGTCGGCGTGGCGATTCTGATACGTCTGGCCGGCACCTGGATGCAGATCGGCTTCCTCTTTGCGCCGAAGGCCCTGAAGGTCGATCTCGGCAAGCTCAATCCAATCGGCCAGATCAAGCAGATGTTCTCTAAACAGAATCTGATGAACCTGCTGCTGAGCGTCCTCAAAGCGCTGGCCATTGCGGTCATTCTGTATGTCTCGATCATGCCCATCCTGGGCAAGCTGGTGCTGTTGGCCGACACCGATCTCGTCACCTACTGGCGCTCGTTGCTGGAGGTATTTCAGAGCATCTTGCGCAACACTTTGGGCCTGCTGCTGGTGATCGGCATGGTCGACTTTGCCCTGCAAAAATACTTTCACGCCAAGAAACTGCGCATGAGCCACGAAGACATCAAGCAGGAATACAAGCAGTCCGAAGGCGATCCGCACGTCAAAGGCCATCGTCGTCAGCTGGCGCACGAACTGCTCAACTCCGAACCCAGCACCGCCCCCCGACCGGTGGAGGACGCCGACTTGTTGTTGGTCAACCCGACCCACTACGCCGTGGCACTGTACTACCGACCAGGCCAGACGCCTTTGCCGCTGATTCATTGCAAAGGACAAGACGATGATGCTCTGGCGCTGATCAAGCGCGCCCAGAACGCCAAGATCCCGGTGGTCCAATGTGTCTGGCTGGCGCGCGCGTTGTACATCGTTCGCACAGGTCGCCATATACCGCGCGAAACCTTGCTGGAGGTCGCCCATATCTACCAAGTCATTCGCCAGCTTGATGAAGTCACAGAAGAAATCATCCAGCTGGAAACCCACTGACCCATCATCCCAGTCATAAAACTTTAATACCTGCGCGCTTTAATGGCGGTCAAAACTTCTGGAAGTTTTCCCCATGCATTCGTCGAGCTCGCGCTCCCAATCTCCGGGATCAATCCCGCTCTCAGAGCAAACGAACACATGGTTGTTGGAGGCCGCTGAGCGGCTCGGCATTCCCTCTGTGCAGGCGCGAGCGTTCTCCCGTAGCGCCCAACTGCCATTGCCGGGGCTGACCTTGCAATTGTCGCTCTGGCAGACGTCGCCTGTGCAGCAGTGGGTGGTGCTGGGTCTTCTGCCACGCCCCAAGGGTTTACCGGTTGAGGTTTGGAGCGAGTTGCTGCTGCGGTCCAATTGCGCCATATCGGCAATGAGCAGTAGCAGTGTGAGCCTGAACGACAGCGGTGACGCCGTGCTCGTGCTGCGCCTTATCTCGCAGCCGCAACATCAGCGTGAAATGCTTGCCGATGAACTGAGCCATCTCTTGTCCGTCGCCGAGAGCCTCGTGGCGGGCGCCACCGCACTTCAAGGCAACCAAAGCGGCGCACCTCGACCGGTCACCACGGCACCGAGGCAAGGTGAGCACGCGGAGCAACAGGCGCAGGCAGCGATGAATCGGGAATGGCATCGTCCATTACTGATCGCTGCGCTGCAGCACTTGGACATCGCCGCCCCGCCCTTCGAGCAGATATTGACCGTCGGCGTGATTCAGGCCAACGGGCGTGCCTATGAAGTGATCGCTGACAGTGATCGCCAACATCTGCTGATCAGTACGCCGCTGGCGACTTCGCTGAACACGGCGACGCAACGCGAACGCGCGCTACTGGCCAACCTGCACCTGATGATGCTGACCCAATCTGCCGTGGTCCTCGCGCCACACGGCAGCGCCTTACAGGCGCGCTGGAATAGCACGGGGCTGGACGGTCAGGCATTTGCCGAATGGCTGCTGGATTTCGGTCAACTGGCCGAGAGCTTCATGCAGACCTCGGCCATTCGCCCAGCAAGGAATATTGCATGGACCCGATAACACCTAACCTGGGACGTATCCTGCCAGAACCGCAAATCGAGCTGCGGCATCGACATCCCACCGCTGATATTAATGCTGTGGAGCGCGGCGAGGCACCCGCTCACTTGCCTGGCTTCACTTCGCGCGCCCGCGCACATGTGACAGGACTGAGCCAGGCCTTCCATCGCGACTATCTGGCGCCGGCCGGCAGAGCCACGGGCGCGCTCTGGGAAAGCGCCAAGGAACACGGCGTGGCCCTGGGCAACAAGGTCGAGCGCGGAGCAAAGCTCGCGTTGAGCGACAGCGCGGCTAATTTGCCTTCCTTTCGCACAACGCTTGCCGCTGCGGGCCATACGGTTCAACAGATGGTCAACTGCGGAGCGCCTACCTATCTTCGCGAGTTGGCGTTCATGCATGCCTACAGTGCGCTCAACGAGGGGCTGGCGAAAAAAAGCCCGGGGGCAATGCTGACTTTGCAGGCCGCTGTCTCATTGACGAACATTGCCACCCAGCTCTACGTACGCCAACCGCGCCTGGATCGTCTCGCCGCCGACTCCAGCGATGCGGTACGTGGACACTTCGCCCTTAGCGAAGCGAAATGGAACGCTCTGACGCCCGATAAGCAAGACACGCTGCGCCTGCAGATGAAGCGCGATTCGCGCAACATCACACGCAACCAGATCGTCGCTGAAGCGCTTTATCTGGGCATGGGCGCCATGGGCGCCGCGCGTGGTGACGGTGCGCTGAGTGCGAGGGTTTTGGCCACTCAGCTACGCGACGTGATTTATGCCCTTTCTCGCGAAACCATGCAGGCCACCTTCAGCATGACCGCCCCCCAGGACAACACCAAGACCTACGGGGTCGACGAGGATAATATGCCGACGCTCGGCTGGGCCTACGGCGCCATGACCTTGAGCATGGGTTTCATGCTCGACTCCATCAGTGAACAAGTCTTGCCACCGGGCCAGACATTGACGAGTCCGGCACTGCTCGGGCCGGATCAGCAACCGCTATTGGGCGAAGCACTGGCCTCTTCCATTCAGTCCCTCGCCGGCACGCGCGCGGCATTCAACACCGTTGTCGCGACCCTCGACAACCATCTGCAGCGGCATTTCGACACGCGTCAGGTGGGCACCAACCAAGAGTTGAAGCCGAACCTGCCGCTCAAGGATTATGGCCGGGTCTTGGACCAATCCCCCGCCCGAGTCGCCTGGGCCAGCCTGGCTGGCGCAATCAATATGGCCACCGGCGAAGCATTGCGCGGCAAGGTTCCGCCCGCCCTCTCCGGCTTTCTCGGGAATATGGGGACCGCAGCGGCGATGGGCTTGGCCTATCGCACGGTCAATCAAACGTTCCAATCCCACGCGAGTGTGCGCAAGGCTGTCGACAAACAAGCGGCGACGGCTGCTGCCGGGCAACAACCAGCTTGAGCCGCAACGTAACGCAGCGCGGCCAACAGTTCAGGGATTGCAAAAGGAAGGGAAAATGCGCCAGTAAACATTACTGGCGCATTTGATCGCAGGTCAGTCCAAGGGGCTCAAACCTGCCAACAGCAACTGATGTTGGCAGATATTCTCGAGCACCGCGCGACCATGGGAGGATTGACGGCACCGCATGCCAGACGACGAAATCGCGGTGGGCATCGAGAAACAGAAAATAGTCAGGGAACAGGTAGGATTGCGTGAAGCGCCGTTCCAGCGCCTCACGCAATTGCTGGGGCTGCAGCGCGCGACTGTCGATGTGCAACGCTATACCCCAATCATGGTGCTCATGCCGGCTCACGAAAGAAACACCCGCTGCTACCGGCCATACCGCTGTTTGCCCAGCAGCCACCCGTTCGTAGAACTCCGCTTTCCCCGAGACTTGTATCATGGTGCTCAATCCCGCAGTGGCACGACAGTATAGTCCGCGGTGTCCTGCGGATTTTCCAGGCCAGTACGCATGTCCGCTGGCCACCAGATCACCAGCTCCCGATTATTGGAGTCGGGACGGTCGCAAGACTGTCCCGAACAGCCGCCCGAGGTCGTCGAGCAACCGGAGAGCATCACACACAGAAGGCCGAACGCAGCCCAGTTCATCTTGGTCATCGGGTTGCCTCCTTGAGTAATGAGTCGCGAAGGGTCACGTTGCTCTTGAGCGACTGGGGATTACGCACCGCGACATAGACTTCGCTTTGTTCCCCAGGCTGCAACCAAGCGCGAGGCCATGCACTGACACCCAGCACCCAGCGCCCGCCACAACTGCTTTCATCAATACGCAGCGGTTTATCACCAGTATTGCGCGCGACCACCACGCCAATACTCCAGGCGTTGCGCCCATACCACTGGCTGCGATCGGCGTCGATGACCAGGCCCTGTTGCGTCGCGCATAAAGTGGCCGGCATGAATAAAGGCTCGTTACTCGGGGTAAAGCCAGTCGGTTGCACATCACTCAACAACTGAGTGAACGCGCGCTGAATATCAACGCGAGTGGGTTGCCCATCGCCATGGCGACCGTCGATTCGCCGGGCGGCGGAATCGATATCTTCCGGGTTACCGGTTTCTACATACCGGGCCGGGTCAACCTGGTTGCCCACCAACCGAGGCGTAAGAATGAACAAGCGCTCTATCTTGTTGGTGCTGCGGCTACTGGACGTGAACAGCAATTTGCCAATGAGCGGAATGTCACTGAGCCAAGGGATTTTGCTTACCTTGTCGCTCGATTGCAGAGAATGAAAACCACCAACGACCAACGATCCCCGCTCGGCGATGACCGCCTGAGTGCTGACACTGCCGTTACGCACGCTGGGTTTGGTGTCATCAAGCAGCGATGCTTCGACTTGTCCGTCTTCGATATCGAGGATCAACTGCACCTGCGTCTTGCCATTGTGTTGCATCGAGCGCGGAACCACTTGCAGGCTGGTACCGGCAGTAATCGGCTGGATATCGGCAACACGCTCCCCCGTCGCGGTGAGGAACTCGGTCCGGCTGAAATCGATGACAGCGGGCTGGTTCTCCAAAGTGAGGATCGAAGGATTGCTGATCACTGTCGCCGCCCCCTTGGCTTCCAGCGTACGGACCGCCAGGGCGAACCGTCCGGCGTTTTCGGCCGACAGCGTGGAGCTGCCTGATTCAAGCAAGGACCCTCTGACGTTGGTCCCTCCGGCCCAGACATTCCAGTTGCTGGACAACTCGTTCAACTCGTCGCGGTCGATATCGTAGATCACCGCATCGATTTCGATCAGGTTGCGCGGCACATCAAGCTGCCTGACCAGGTTCTCGTACAAGGCCCTGCGCTTGGGTGAGTCGTAGATAAGCACCGCGTTGTTGCGTACGTCGGCGGCGACCCGTATCCGCGACCTGCCAGCGGAGCGCCCCTTGCTTTGTGCCCCGAAGCCGGTAGCCACACTATCCAACGTTTGCTGCAACTGATCGTCGGCCAAACCGCTCAGCAAGCTCGGAGTACCTGCAAAACTGCTTCCGCCGCTTGTACCAGTTCCCAGCGCCGCGCCTTGCAGCCCGTTGAAAACACTCCCTGACCCGCCCCGCGGGCCACTGTCCAGCAACTCCTTGAGAATCGTGGCTACCCCTGAAACGGTCAGCTGTTCGTCCCGGTAACTGATGGTGCGATCTGCGGCGTTCGCATAACGCAACGGCAACACCACGACGTCCTGCCTTTCCTCAGGTTTGTCGACATTGCTGCTGTAGTCGCGAATGAACTGAACATACCGCGCAGGTCCGCTGACCAACACCACGCCCTCATCCGGCAGGACTCCCCAGCCAAATCGTGAATCGAGCAAACCGAGTTCAGTCAATGCGCCCTTGAGGTCATCAACGGCGTCCGGGGACACCTCGATTCGCTCGGTTATCTGGTCACGGGCGGCGCTGACGTAGAGGGTGTTGTTGTAGACGAACCACTGGAACTGATGCTGCTGGCCCAATCGATCAAGAAACGCCTGCGGGCTGTCCGCGCGGATACGCCCCTCAACGATGCCTTCAACGGGGTCCATCTCAAGGTTAACGCCAAACTCTCGGGCAAATGCTTCAAGAACGCTTGAAAGCTCGGTCTGTTGCGCGTCGAACGCATAGGCCGTTTGTTTCCACGCTGGCGGTATCGCCGCGAACGCCGGGGCGCTCAGTCCCAATAACAGCCACGGTATCCACCGGTAGGCCTTACGCATATCACACTCCAGTGCGCCAATTAGTAGTTGCTAGACGGGACTCGGCCGTAGACGAATCAAATAAGGTTTTGTGCATCAGGCTAAGCATGGCGGCGCGCTGGTTTGCCAGAGTCTGTAGCACCCCCAGTAAGGCCTCGACCGAGCTGGGCGGGGGCATCCAGTGCAACAGCACCAGACACTGGCTTTGCGGGTCGGTACCCAACGCCCCCGGGCAACGGCACGCGACACTCGCACCGCCCTGCCCCAGGATGCCCATCAATCGATCAGGAGCGCTGGCGTCAAACGGATCCAGCACGTCGATGCTACAGCGGATCCCACCTTCTACCCGGGCAAGCTGCACATTTGCATCGTCAACCCAGCAGTCCAGATGCGCGGCCGAAGGTTCATCGAGCCACAGATTCAGTCGCGCGCTGAACTCACTGAATTCCATCGATGATCGCTTTGTTCATGCCGTGATGAGCGCGCATACCTTCGCTCATGACAGTGGCCGCGGTGGACAGCGACTGGGTCGCTTGAACGAACGCCCTCATGTCTTCCACATCGGCACTTTCAGCAGCGTTCATCGCGGCGTCATCATAGTTTCCAATTGCATTGGAGAAGTTGTTTTCCAATTGATTTAGAAGGGACTTGGAATTGATCATGCGTGCATCTCCCAGGGAATTTACGCAATATGAGTGGCGACAATTATCTTTGAGGTTCCAAGAAAATGGTCGACGTCAAACATGCGGTGATATGTCGAATGTCATGCATCTGCGACCTGAAACGAACGCCGCAAGCCGGTCCAATCAATGTCGTACTCGCCGGTGTCGGTGCTCAGGCGAATGGACTGGATCGGCATCGTAATGTCGTCTCTTAGTTGCCACAGAACGGAAGCGTTGTTGGCTGCAAGCCAAGCCTGCACCTCGCCATAACGCTCGGGATGGCACTTCAAAGTGGCGCTAACCGCCGGGTATGCCTGGCTGGCCGCCAGATGTTCCAGCAGAATCCTGGCACGCGCCTCGGGCGGGCACTCATCAAACAGCCGGCCTATGATGACGTTCAATAGCTCCCGGCAAACCTCTATCACACTGTTCCTGCATTGTTGGCGCTCAGCCTCCAGCGCCTCCAAGAAAAAACTGGCCTGCCCCCAGAATTCAGCTAACGCTCGATCCAGGTATTCCTGCTGCCGGCGTCCGGCCTCCAGCAATATCGCATCCGCTTCGGCCCGTGCTCGCGACATCACATCGACGGCTGTCCGGTAGTCGGCAAACTGCTCTCGACGGACGACCAACTCGCGCTTCACCTCGCGATCGCCCAAGGACAAATTTCGGCGAATCAGCATTTCCGACCTTTAACCTGTGTACCCGTCATGCCCAAACCCTCCACAACACAGAACGCCACAGCGCATCGAGTTTGCGCGTGGGAAGGTTAAAAGCGGGCTCGAGTGTCTCGTCGGGCGCCCACAACAGGCGCAAGCGCGACCAACATCGCTCGCCCAGCCAGCCGGCCAGCATTGCGCGTGGGTCCGTGACCTCATCAGTCAACCACAGCCCAGGGCGTAGCGCCTTGGCGATACCCCGACACCAGAACCACTGCGCGTCGGACAACTGATCATTTGGCGTGGCAAAACAGATTGCGCGCACCAGAGCCAAAGCCTGCAACCTTTGTGCATCTGTCAAAGACAGCCATTCGATAACGTTGGGGTCCGGCTCGGGCGGAGCCGAAGGAGCGATGCCCAGCAAGGCCAGCAACGCGTCGTGTCGGCTGCGCCAGACGCCCATGCCAACATCAAAATCCATCCCCCATTGCTCCCACACGCTGGACTTCCACTTCGGGTGCATCCAGCGCCACGTGCAGCACCACCACCCGACCCATTGCTCATCGGTCATAGCTGTGCGGGCAAGCCGGTTGGCCTACGCCTGGCGCGCAAGCGTGCAAACAAAGCCTGGCGCCAGTCTGGACGCAACATCAGGACTGCGCCCCCCGCCATGGACACCAGGCACAGCGGCAAGGCAATGACCATCACCCACCAGAAGCCGGCATCCTCGCTGTCAATCAGAAACGGTCCGAAAGGCACAAGATGCTCCGGGTCCTGAAACTCCACCGATGGCACGAATACAATCGAAAATTTCTTTGCGGAGCTGCTGTCCTGACTCATCCCTGGAATGCTGCTGGCAACCATCTGTTGAATACGCCCGCGCACACTGTCCGGATCCAGCGTCGACGCCGCATACTTGATGAACACCGAGGCGGAAGCCGGCTGAACCGGCTCGCCCGGTGCGATGCGCTCCGGCAAGACGACATGCACACGAGCCACGATGACCCCGTCAATCTGGGACAGCGTCGACTCCAATTCTTGCGACAGCGCATAAATGTAGCGAGCCCGCTCTTCCAGCGGTGTGGAGATGACCCCTTCCTTTTTGAATATCTCGCCAAGACTGGTCCGTGTCTGATTAGGTAGACCGGCAGCATCAAGCACCCTCACCGCACGGTTCACATCACTATTGGCGACGATTACGGTAACGCCGGCTTTTTCCATCTGCTTACGGGCCGCTATATGTTCCTGAGCCAACTTGGCGATTACTGAGTTGGAATGCTGCTCAGTCATGCCGCTGAACAAGACGGTGTCGTCGCTGCATCCGGCGAGCGCCAGAAAAGCCAGAACCGTTAATAAGCCGGATACTTTCACGAAGAACCTATTGCAGATTAGTCAGTTTATCCAGCACTTGTGCGCCTTTACTGACGACCTTGGTGGTGAGCGCCGTTTGCAATGCATACTCGGAAAGGGCGCCATTCATTTTGAGCATATCCATCGGATCCGTTGACTCCGAGGCGGACTTGATCGCGCGTTCAGCCTGATGCGCCAGCTCGGCTTGACCAGTGAGACGATCCGATACTGCGCTCATCAGGTTACTCGCCATACCGCCAGGTTCTCGATTGCTGCGCATCGCACTATCGAATAAGTCGACATCAGCTTGAGCAGGAGCGGAAACCATCTCCAGCTCATGCTCAGGTGCAGCGCTCCTGAATGAATTCACGTTGGAAATGGTCACCTGATTTCTCCTGTAGGACGTGGACGATGGACTATTGAACTGAGGACTACGTTACGCTGGCGCGCATCACGTCAAGGACGTTCCGAGCAGCCTGGGAAGCCGTATGCTCGCCTTGATTCATCGCAAGGCCAGGTGGCGTGCCGGAAGCGATTCCCAACCCCAACTGCAACCCTTGTTGAAAAGCCTCCATGCCTTCGTTGCTATTTAACATCTGGCGCAATTGGTCTATTTCACTCGCGCCACCAGTCGATAGCGCAGGGCTGCTGCCGAAACCACCTTGTCCGCCTCCCATCATCCTTTCACTACCCGGATAATCGGTTCTATTGGACCCGCCTGTCATATGTTGAGAGACTTGCTCGAGTGCCTGTTTGAATTTGGCGGTTTCGCCCTTGGACAGATAATTGTCTTCATCCAGTTCTTTGCTCCATGACCCAGAATCTGGCGCTCCGAAGGCGGCTTTGTTCTTATCCATATAATCAGCCACTTGCTGAAGCAACGGCTTGTCTTCCTTGGAAAAGGTAGTGCCGTCACCTTTGGGCTGTAGAGCGTTATTCAGCGCAGATTGCCCCAACCCACTCACAACTTGCCCCATAAGGTCCTGACTGTCCCTGCTTCCAGCATTGGCGATAAAGTTGCTCCCCATCTTATCTTTAACAATGTCCATCATGGCATTTTTCAGGGTCTCTTGAGGGTTTGCTGCCAACCCCATAAGCCCCACCCCCTTATTTTCGGAAAGTTTGTCATGCACCATCTTTCCCAATGGACTACTAAGATCAACTTTTCCACCGGGCATCAGGGAGTTAGCAAGCTCCGTCACGACACCCGATAAAGAAGGTGAGACTTTTGATGAGTCGGCATGTTTAGGTTGAGAAATACTAGTGATACCTAACCCGCCGACAAGCGGTACTGCCATGCTTATATTACTCATAAACTTTAAGGTTCTCGCTGAATGTTACCCCCCCCCTTTGATCACCACAACAATAAAAAGGGGGGGGAGGAAGGAGGGAGGATGGATCTTTAGTAACTGATGGCCTTAGCCTGCCCAGCCATATTGGAAATAGACTTGCTCGCTGCGTCGGAGCGAGCGGAATCGATAGCGCTCGCTGTATTTAGCCTCATCGTTTGCAAAGCCGCATCACCTTGCAACTTAATCAATCCGGCCTGTTCCTTATCGTTGCGCTTCATAACGTCCAGCTGGGCGCTCATTGATTCACCCCCTGAAGCTGCTTGACTCAACTGACCTTGCGTAGCAGCGTTGGCTTTAACGCTATTAGCTTCTTGCTTGGCACCGGCAAATGCGTTGACACCCATGTTTGCCGCACTACCCAGCGTATTGGTGATGGTGCTAAAAGGGTTGCTCGAGATACCTGGCATAATAAACTCCTCATACTCTAGCGGGCTCGCTAGGTAATAGTGGGTGGAAAGTTCTTTAAATCAGGTTCCAGATTTTTTTCAAGCGAAGACGCTTTGCCAAATACGTCCAGCGACTTGATCCGGTGATAGAGCGTTCTACGGGGTATGCCCAATTCCACACTCACAGCATCAATCGAGTGCCCGTGACGCTTGAGGGCTTCCTGAATAAGGATCCGTTCGATAGCCCGCATTTGTGCCTTGAGCGTGCGCCCCTCGATCTCCGTGCTTGAGTTCAGGGTTATCGACGGCAACCCAAGAACAAATCGCTTGGCCGCTGATTTCAACTCGCGGATATTGCCCGGCCAGGGATGACCCAAGAGCGCTTGCATGAGTTCGGGCGATATAGCCTGAGGCCCGCACCCCAGATCTTGCGCAGCTGCGGTCACGAACTGGGAAAACAACGGAACAATGTCTTCGCGACGGTCACGTAGCGCTGGCAACTGGATCGTCAGCACGTTGAGCCGGAAATACAGATCGCGCCTGAACTCGCCCCGCTCAACCAACTCGGCCAAGGGCCGCTGAGCCGATGCAATCACACAAATATCCAACGGAATGACCGTGGTAGAGCCCAAGCGCTCAATCGCTCGCACCTCAAGGACCCGCAGCAACTTGGCCTGCAAACTGAGCGGCATGCTATCGATTTCGTCGAGGTATAAAGTCCCGCCCTGCGCAGCCTCGATGTAGCCCTTTCGCGAGCGATTAGCCCCGGTGAACGCACCGTTGACCACACCAAACAATTCACTTTCAGCCAATGATTCCGGGATTGCCGCACAGTTCATCGCGACAAACGCACCCTTGCGCCCAGACATTGAATGAATGCGCTGAGCCAGGGTGTCCTTGCCGGTCCCCGTCTCTCCAGAAAGCAACAGGTCGACGCCAAGCAGTGAAGTACTTTGGGCGATGACCTTGATATCAGGCGCTTCGGCAATGTTGTCAGGTCCGCAGTAAAAGTAATCGCACACACCCATATAAACCCCGTGATCGGCACTACTTCATACGCCCTCCCGCTGCAAGCACGAGGCGAAGCATGGCCATAAGCTGCGCGATCATTAGTGATGATCGCAGGTCGGACAGACCCGTTACACCAAGCCTGACGACTGCACGCGCATAGCGCCTACAGTCTATTTATTGATCAAATGCCACGGCAGATCCAAAAGTGCGTGTGTGACGCGCGCTGCGATCAGTTATTCCATCGAGCGTAAGTGATATTTTTTGAAACAATTTGAATGGCCACTTGGCACTATCGTACCGACCCGTTTTCTCTGGTCGTTGTCAGTGCTTCTTCTTGAAAGCCATTAAACAACTGGTGCTTTAGGGCGGCAGAGAATACCGCTCGCCCAAACCCTGTCAATCGCCGACGCTCATTTTAATGGTATTACTTCACAGTTTGGATACAACGGGGTTTGACCGGAGTCCTAGAGAAAGTTCGATAAACATTTTACGTTTGACGTCATTTTTTAAAAAAACATGGAACCTGGTCGACGGCATGCGCCACTCAGTACTTGAGACAGTTCGACGCAATAAAAAGAACAACTGTTTCACCTTCAAACAGCTCAGAGAATAAAAAAATGAGTAATGAGCGCTACCATCGATTTGTTACAGATATCTGTCAGCTTTCTCAGATCCCTGTGGCTGCGATTGATTTAGATCGGGTTCAGCTAAACGTGAAAGGCATTGCCTTCAGTTTTGCCAACTTAGCCGATACCGTCATGATTCACGCAGACTTCGGCCCGTTACCGGATCGACGCAGAGATGCCGTCCTGCTTCAGCTTATGAATGTCAATTTTCATTTATTCAGCGCAGACCGTCCCTGTTGCTTTTCACACAACGACGACACGGGCCAAGTACAGTTCAGTTGCACAGTTGAGCTGACCCAGATCGGCGCACCACAGTTCGTGCAGTTGCTGGGGCATATCGCTGAGTATGCGCAATCATGGCAGCACAGCTACTTTCTCGATGCAGGCGCAAAACGCGCACCTTCAGCGCGCACGAGTCTGGGGGGTTTATGCTAGGTCCGACGCTACCGGCAGGAAATTTTTTTCCCTTCACCCCAACACGATCACAGTCCACACCGCGGACAGATATCGCATTGACGCCCATGCGCCCTCGCGCGCCCGTCAACAACCCAGCCCCCCAAGCTCATCAGTCGCCACAACCAGGACAGCCCTCCCCCGCGCTAGCCAGGGAGGCCGCGTTGTTGGCTCCCCAGTTGGGGCGGTCCGGCTTTGACGCTGCGGTAGCCAAGCAGCGCATGGTTCTGGAAGGTAGATATCTGCAGGAGCACCCCGGTACTGCCTACGCTGACATAAATGACAAGCTATTTGCGAAAGCCAATGGGAAAGCGCCCGAATCCATGACCGGACGCTTACTGGCCGATGCCAAGCAAGCGCAACAGACGCTGATCCATGAGTTGGAAAAGCTGACTGAGGATCCACAACAACCACCGGATCTGGAGGCTTACCAAACGGTGCTGACACAGGCAGTGCGCGCACAAACTGATTTGCTTGGCGCACACGTCGCTCTCTACGAACAGGCATTGACCGATCCACAGCTGTCGGCTGCCGACCGACAGCACATAGAACGTAGCGAAAACGCCTTCGCGCTTCATGCCCAACAGACCGTGAACCTGATACCCGACGCGTTGAAAACGGCCTTGACCAAAGCGGACGCAACGGTCAGCGCGCTGAAGCAATTGAGGCAACCGCCAGAGGACTGGGAACGTATCAGCACGATGCTCAGTGACTTGGTCGAGCACACCTCAGTCGATGGCGAATTCAAAGATGCGCTGGATAACGCCAAACTTCCCGCCAAGCTTCAGCAGCTCCATCAGCACAACGACGGCTGGGGAGCGACTGCCAAGGCGGTCGTCGCGGGCGCCGTGCCACAAATGCTCGCATCGGGCCTGGCGTTCGGCTTTGCGCGCGCGGTCGTAGAGTCTGCGGTCCCGGACCTGAAGGCCCAGGCATTCGCTACCGCGCCCGTGATGGCGGCGGCACATGAAGTAGGCACCAACCTGCTCAAGCCCATGAGTCAGGAGATGATGGGGGGGTGGGCGCTTAAACCGGTGAAAGCGTCAGAGGTCATTCCAAACCCGAATCCCCGGGCTATTGTCGATGGCGAGCTCAAGCCCCTGACCGCAGAGCAAAAAGACGCCGCCATGCAGGAGGTTGATGAACTGCGCGGTCGCCATCTCAACGCCCAGCAAGCCAACAAGAACGGAACCGGCATTGGCGAGGCTGAAGCCTTCGGCGCGTTTGGCCTGGCACAAGGCATCCGGCAAGGGATAGGGTTAGCCCAGCCGCATATCCCAGTGGAGCAGTTTGGTCCCCGCACGCTGGCCTCCATGGCGGGTGGCTTGATCATGGGCGGCGTGCAATCGGGCGCGCAACTGCGCAGCACCGTTGCTGATCGACGCGGACGTGAATTGCCGACCCACACCTTCAAGGAAGTCGACAAACCTTTGGCCAATCGCCTGGCAAAAGCGGCTTCGGACGCGGTGTTGGCCAGCGACCCGAGCAATCCTGAGGTCCGTCAAAGCCTGTTCAGTAAAACCTACGGCTCACTTGCCGGGTTGGGCAGCGCCATGGGCGTCAGCTCAGCGGCACGGGCCTTTGGCTCAGACACGCCGGCGCAGCAGTTTGGCCAGGTGCTTTTGGCCGCATTGGGCTCGCCTGCTCTCCTTATTCCGGCCTATGCGAGCTTTCAGGCGGGCGCTGAAACCGAGGCTCGTCTGGCGGCGCTTGAAAAGGAGCGAAAAACGCAAGAGCTGCCCGGACCGGGCGCCCCCGCTCAAGTACCCACGTCCAACTTCCCACGCACACAAACGGCAATGCAGAACATCCGGTCGCCCGATCGGGCCGATCTACCGCACGGTTCCATGCCGGGAACCTGGGGCAGAACCGCGGAAAACACCTTTCACCGTATCCGAGGAGGGTTGCAAATAGCATCCCAGGCGCCGACCGAACTCACCGAGCTTGCAATCAAGCAGGTTACCGCTCGCGTGGGGAACAACGCGGATGACGTGGCGGACCCACAACCACCTGAGGCTGTGCCGCAGAAGTGAGCGGCTCGATAGCATCCGGATAGCTGAACACTCCAGCCTGCAGACATATCATCAGTGCTGCAGGCTGAAGTGCTATCGACGCCCCCCTGTTCACACCTCCCACGGCGCCAGGCAATCCACATCGATGGCGTACCGGGCAATCGCTTCGACGCACACCTGCGGCGCCAGTGTCTGTGCTTGAACCAGCGCGGTCAGGGCGCTCAGAACGATCTGATGACGATCCACTTCGAAGAATCGACGCAGTTGAGCGCGGGTATCGCTTCGGCCGAAACCATCGGTGCCGAGCACCGTGTAGCGAGCTTCAATGTAGCTGGCTATCAGCGCTGGCACGGCCCGGACGTAATCGCTACAGGCGACGACGGGCGTCGCATTATTGAGCGACGCCTGTAGATGGCTTCTGCGCCCAAGCTGTTGAGGATGCAGTCGATTGTGGCGCTCGACCTCGCGCGCGTCCCGTGCCAGTTCGGTGAAACTGGTGACGCTCCAGACCTGACTGTCAACGTTCCAGTCGTTGGCGAGCAGTTCGGCGGCCGCGATCACTTCGCGCAGGATAGTGCCAGATCCGAGCAATTGGACGCTGCCACGAGGGTCTTGCAATTCGTTCCGAGCAAACAGATACATGCCTTTGAGAATGTCTTGCTCAACACCACCTGGAAGGTCGGGCTGCGGGTAGTTTTCATTCATCAGGGTGACGTAGTAGAACTCGTCGACCTGGCGCTCCAGCATCTGGCGCATGCCGTGATCCAGGATCACCGCAAACTCACCGGCGAACGCCGGATCATAGGCGCGGCAGTTGGGTACAGTCGCGGCCATCAAATGGCTGCTGCCGTCCTGATGCTGCAGGCCTTCGCCGCCCAGCGTCGTGCGACCGGCGGTTGCGCCGAGAAGAAAGCCGCGAGCACGTTGATCGGCCGCCGCCCAAATCAGATCGCCAATGCGCTGGAAGCCGAACATCGAGTAATAGATATAAAACGGCAACATCGGCAACCCATGCACCGAATAGCTCGTGGCGGCGGCCACCCAGGAGCTGATTGCCCCGGCCTCGCTGATGCCTTCTTCGAGAATCTGGCCATTCTGCGCTTCGCGATAGCTGAGGATAGACCCAATGTCTTCTGGCTCGTAGCGTTGTCCTACGCTGGAGTAGATACCGATCTGCTTGAACAGGCTGGCCATGCCGAATGTGCGCGCCTCATCCGCCACGATCGGCACAATGCGTGGACCCAGCGTGGTGTCTCGCAGCAGCCCGTTGAGCATGCGCACGAAGGCCATGGTCGTGGACATTTCCTTATTTCCGGCATTGATGGCGAAACTGGCGTAACGATCGATCTCGGGCACGGCAACCTTATCGTCGTCACACGACGAGTGCCGTGTCGGCAGGTAGCCGCCCAGCGCCCGACGGCGCTCATGGAGGTAGCGCATCTCCGCGCTGTCGGCGTCGGGCTTGAAGAACGCCAGGGAGGTCGCCTGGTCGTCGGTCAGTGGCAGATTGAAGCGATTGCGGAAAGCGAGGAGCGCTTCACTGTCGAGCTTCTTCTGCTGGTGCCCGGTCATCTTGCCCTGCCCGGCCTCCCCCATGCCAAAACCCTTTTTCGTCTGCGCGAGAATCACCGTCGGCTTTGTGTCTTCGAGCGCGGCCCGGTGATAAGCGGCAAAAATTTTCACCATGTCGTGACCACCGCGCTTGAGGCGATCAATATCCTCGTCGGTCAGGCCTCGAGCCAATTGCGCCAGCGCTTCGCTCTGTCCGAAAAAATGCTCGCGATTAAACCGCCCGTCCTTGGCGGCAAACGTTTGAAACTGACCATCGACAGTATTCGACAATGCCTCAACCAGGGCGCCGTCGTGGTCGCGCGCAAATAGCGAATCCCAATCCGAGCCCCAGACCAACTTAATGACGTTCCAGCCGGCGCCTGCAAATAACGCCTCCAGCTCGTCGATGATTCGGCCGTTGCCTCGCACTGGACCATCGAGGCGCTGCAGATTGCAATTGACCACCCAGACCAGGTTGTCGAGCCTTTCACGCGCGGCGAGTGTGAGCGCCGACATGCTTTCCGGCTCATCCATTTCACCGTCGCCGAATACGCCCCAGACCGTCCGGCCGCGGGTGTTCTTCAGGCCGCGATGGTCCAGATAGCGCATGAAACGAGCCTGGTAGATCGAACTGATCGGACCGATCCCCATGGAACCGGTCGGGAACTGCCAGAAGTCCGGCATCAGCCAGGGATGCGGATAGCTGGACAAGCCCCTGGCGCCTTTTGCGCGAGCACCGATCTCCTGCCGATAATGCTGCAAGTCTGTTTCATCAAGGCGCCCCTCAAGGTAGGCCCGGGCATACACACCGGGCGCCGAGTGCGCCTGATAGAACACCAGATCGCCAGCGGAGTTTTCGTTGCGCGCCTTGAAGAAATGATTGAAGCCGACCTCGAATAGATCCGCTGCACTGGCATAACTGGCAATGTGTCCGCCCAGTTCTCCATACACCTGATTGGCCCGAGCCACCATTGCCAAAGCATTCCAGCGAATGATCGACGCCAGGCGCTCTTCAGTGGCCAGGTCTCCTGGAAACGCGGGTTGTTGCTCGACGCTTATGCTGTTGATGTAGGGTGTACCCAAGCGGGGCCGCCAGCCTAAATCAGCGCGACCAGCGACAGCGACGAGCAGGTCGAGCACCCGCCCCGCGTGGGCTTCCCCGCGGTGGGCGATGACCGAAAGCAAGGCATCGTGCCACTCGGCGAGCTCCTGCGCATCTTCCTCGGCCTGGGCTGGCAAGGTGTTTTTAAGGACGAACGAGTTCATGAACTACTCCTGCGTGGTTCAGGGAGTGTTTCGAAGGCGTACCGATGACGCACTACGCTAGAGCACGCATCGCTCTTGCAGCAGGCACCGGGCCAGGGTTTGAGCTGCCGACAGAATCCGCTCGACCTGTTGGTCCATGTCCGTGCTGGACGGTCCGTCGATGCTCAACTCAAGGACTCGCAGCTTGTGACCACAGACCGACCCCAGCCAGGCGAGGCCTGGGACTGCTTCGACTTCGACATCCAACAAAAAGCAATTTGGACACACTGGACTGAGTAGCTGCTTGGCCTGACAGCGAGAAGTTGTTACCGACTGCATCGGCTTCGCCCCTGACTGCAGCCAGTCGAGCATCAACTCTGCCGGACGCTGGACCGCCAGATAGGCAACCTGGTCCCAGTCGTCTATTGCGACGTGCACCTGATCAATGATGTATTTGGGTAACGACGCGCTGATGACAATAACCACCCCGACATCCGCCGAAGGCTCCTTGATCCAGGCTGCTGCTTGCGACATCGCATCCATTGCACTCACTCCCCGATAATCTGCACCCATTTGCACAACCTGATCCTGGAGAGCGAACCTTTCGCCAGGCTCGCTCCTCGATTTGTCGTGCGCCGATACATCTCAACCGTTACGGAACAGGAAACTAAAGGCATTGAGGGCAGACACTCCACCCAAATGCGCGTAAAGCACTTTTGCCCCCTCAGGGAACTCGCTACGAGTTGGATATCCAAACGCGCGCAGTGACTTCGATGAATAAATAGTAAGAAAAAAAACTAAAATATGTGTTGCAAGTTACTCGCCAATTAAAAAACATTATTTCGATCCAACCAGTATTTTCATTTTGTTATTGCTCCGCAGCCATCGCTAACACAATAAACAAACAACGAAAACCTGATACCTCCCGTGCCCTGCCCCGTGCAGCCTGATCGCACCGACCGCGCGATTATCAACCCCTTGCAGCGCGATGCATCCATCTCCAACGTTGCATTGACCGACACAGCGAAATTGAGCGCCCCGGCGTGCCTGAGACGTGCCGAACGGCTCAAGCAGGCTGGGCTGATCAGGGGGTTGGACAATTCATGGGGATGCGCCAGATGCCGTCTTCGCTCTGAATCAGATCAACCCCAGGCTCAGCGCCTTGAGTGTGGCCGCTGCACGAGTGGTGCATTGCAGTTTGCGGAACATGCTTTCGACGTGAGTGCGCACCGTACTCGGGCTGATGCCAAGCTGACGCGCCACTTCCTTATTGCTGCCGCCCTCACTGATGCAGCGCAAGATTTGTGTTTCACGTTCGGAGAGTGGGCTGCTGCTTGCTCTGGAGACGGCCATGGCGCGCCTGCCCTTCTCGCTCAAGCCGGGTTGCCGCGGTGGCTGGCTGCGCAATGCTTGCAAGGTCAGTGTTGCAACCCGCAGCCGATAGCGGACCTGCGCTGCATCACCTTCGAAGCCGCGGACATAGCCGCGGCCATCGAGCCGCTCATAAGACTGCACCGCCCCCTGAGCTGCCAACGAGCACCCAACAGCCTGGCCACAGGCGCGCGATGTCCAATGAGGCACCCCCGCGTTCTTTTCAAAACCGTCGTCTGGAAGTGCTCCAGGAATGAGCCAGACATGATGAGCCGCCATGACGTGGCTCTCGGCATTGCTTGACAGGCAACTAAAACCGTTCAGGTCCATCATGCTCAGCTCCTGGTTATTTTATTCAGCTTGTTCGACAGGTCCGCTGCTTAATCTTAGGTAGATTCAATAAAAAGCGTGTTGCATCTTTTCAATAAAATACGAAACAATATTTTGCCAATGATCATAGAAACGATTTTTATTGCAAATAAATTAGAAGTAACGCAATAAAAATAACTTGGCGCCTGCCCAAGCTTTATTCCACCCGCGCGCACGTGAACCTGCCGAAACCAACGATGCTGCCAAGCGATTGAAACAAAAGACTTATTCGACTTAGCCTCCAATCCACCCCAGCGTCAGGGCTTTGAGGGTCGCAGCCGCGCCACCTGCCGACATGTCGTTTCCTCCGGGCATTCGATTGAACATTATTCACCGCCTCGGATAAATGACCGATACCTCAGCCGCCGAGTATTGCTGAAACTGCGCTCACCCCACACAGGAGATCGCATCATGTTCAAACCCAAGGCCCTTGCCCTCACACTCGCCATGACCTGTTCATTGTTCGGCGGCGCGGTCCATGCCGCGGCGCAGCAACCTTCTGTCGTCATCGTCCATGGCGCTTTCGCCGACGGATCCGATTGGGGCAAGGTCGTCCCGCTGCTGCAGGCGGAAGGCATCAAGGTCACCGTGGTACAAAACCCGCTGACCTCGCTGGCTGACGATGTCGCCGCCACGCAGCGTGTCCTGAACAACCAGGAGAACGATGTCGTATTGGTCGGCCACTCCTGGGGCGGTACCGTCATCAGCGAGGCTGGCACCGACAAGAAAGTACGCAGCCTGGTGTACGTCGCAGCGTTCGCTCCGGATGCCGGTCAAGCCAGTAAAGACCTGGGCAAGGACTACCCTGCTCCGTCCGGCGTGAAAGACATCGCCGCCGACAAAAACGGTTTCTTGTACATGACCGCCGAGGGCATGGCCACCGGTTTTGCCCAGGATCTTTCCGCAGAGCAAACCGCGGTAATGGCCGCGACGCAAGGGCCGATCCGCGCCTCGGCATTCGATGACAAAACCAGCGCCGCCGCCTGGAAAGGCAAGCCATCCTGGTACGTCGTGGCCAAGGAAGACCGGATGATCCAGCCTGATCTGCAGCGAGCTTTCGCCAAGAAGATCGGTGCCAAGGTCACCGAAATCGACGCCAGCCACGTGCCGCAACAGTCACGCCCGGCAGATGTTGCAAAAGTCATCATCCAGGCTGTTCAGAAGAGCCAATAATTTCGGGCCTCTTCTGCGCCGGGATCGAGGGAAGTGCTGCGTCAGGATGGATTGCCACCGGTCTCAGGACAGGGTGGCGGAAGCTCGGACGCAACGCACTTCCCTCGCAACGGTCGTCACATCTGGCGAGATTGAGCTTCGCCTCCTGCTACCCAGCCGACGGCAAACATCCGTTGGAACCTTTTGCCCCCCTGCCGTCACTCATTGCCCAGCAAACAAAACGGCAGTCGATGGCCCCGTCATCGTGCCCGGCTTCCCCTATCAATACCCTAGCGAGATCCACCGCATGTTCTCCCCAGCAATGATTTTGCACCTCGATCTACGCTTGAACCTGGCGAGCGATACCACCCCGACCAAGGAACCTCGCTCATGCCTATGAATTGCGCGCGGAATAAACACCATTTCGATTTCATCGTCTGTGGCGCGGGAACCGCCGGCTCCGTCGTGGCCGGACGACTGGCCGAGAATCCCGAGGTGGAAGTGTTGCTCATCGAGGCGGGAGGCAGCGATGACCACCCCCACGTGCTGGAACCGGGGAACTGGCCGCTGAACCTGGGCACCGAGCGCGACTGGAACTTCGTGGGCGCCGCGAACCCTCATCTCAACGACCGGAAAATCCCATTGAATATGGGCCGCGGCTTGGGGGGCGGGTCCAGCGTCAATGTCATGCTGTGGGCCCGCGGCCATAAAAACGACTGGGAAGACTTCGCCGCACTCAGTGGCAACCCGGCGTGGAACTACGCGTCGGTCCTGAAAATTTATCAACGCGTGGAAGACTATCAGGGCACCTGCGATCTGGTGCGTCGCGGCAAGGGCGGACCGGTTCATGTCGCGCCTGTGCGAGACGCCCAACCGATTGCCAACGCCATGATCAGTGCGGCTGCCGGCATGGGTATACCGGTTTTCGAGAACCCGAACGGCGCTATGATGGAAGGCCGCGGAGGTGCAGCCTTGAACGACCTCATCGTCAAGGACGGACGGCGTAATTCCATTTACCGCGCCTACGTCGCTCCACGCTGTGGTCAGCCCAACCTCACGGTCCTGACTGATACGCTTGTCAGTCGCGTACTCTTCAGGGACCAACGCGCCATCGGCGTAGAAACCATAAAAGATGGGCAGATCGAGTGCTTTTACGCCGATCACGAAGTCATTCTTTCGTTGGGGGCGGTCAACACGCCCAAGGTCCTGATGCAATCAGGCGTGGGGCCAGAGGAGGAACTGCAGCGCCATGGTATTCCGTTCGTCCAGCATCTCCCCGGCGTTGGCGCCAATCATCAGGACCACGTGTCCTTTGCCGTTATTTTCGAATACGCGACTCCACAACCGGTGGGTTACGGCGGCTCGGAGGCGACGCTCTACTGGAGCAGCGAAAGCGCTTTGCATCTCCCCGATATGTTCCACTGCCAAGTTGAATTTCCAGTGCCCAGCGCAGAGAACGCCTCACTCGGCGTTCCCGCACATGGCTGGACAATGTTCGCAGGCCTTGCCCATCCGGAAAGTCGCGGCCGGGTCAAGCTCAGCGGCCCGAATGTGACCGATGCCCCGATCATCCAGCCCAACACCCTGTCGCATCCCACCGACCGGCGCAACGCGCTGGAAAACATCCGATTTGTCCAGGAACTGGGCGCGCAGGCGCCCTTCAAGGGCTTGGTCAAACGTGAAAGCCTGCCTGGAAAACTCAACATCCAATCGCTCGAACATTACGCTCGCAACGCTGCCGTTACTTACTGGCACCAATGCGGTACGGCAAAAATGGGCCAGGACGCGATGTCCGTGGTCGATAGTCAACTGCGCGTCTACGGCGTCCAGGGACTGCGCATTGCCGATGCCTCCATCATGCCGCATATCACGAGCGGCAATACGATGGCCCCGTGCGTCGTGATCGGCGAGCGGGCCGTTGAGGCTATACGGTCCGCTTACGAGCTTTGAGCGTCAGCAGGCGCCGGTGACTGTGTTCGAGCCGGCCACTCGCCGAGGGCTGCGCCGAACCCTGCGGGAGAACCGGGCCTTGCTTGAATTAACGCGTGTGCGTCAACCCACCCAATGAGTTTTACCACGGTCCTAATCATGATTTCAGATATGCAGAAAAAAACCAGCGTCGCGCACTGGACGGGCAGAGTCCTGGGCGCTCTGGTGGTGTTGGCATTACTTGCCGACGCCGGTGTGAATATTTTCGCGCCCCAAGTCCTCGCAAAAAACATGGAGCTGACCGGATTCCCCGATCACCTCTCCTCTGTCATTGGCAGCATCATTCTGGTTTGCACCGTGCTCTACGTGATTCCGAGAACCGCCGTGTTGGGCGCAATACTGGTGACAGGATTCCTGGGTGGTGCCATTTGCACCCATTTGCGCCTGGGTGAATTGGGCTCCGCCTCGCAGATCATCAGTGGGCTATTGGGCATTGGGGCCTGGGCTTCGCTTTACCTGCGCAGCGATGCCGTCCGTTCTCTGCTGCCGTTGGTTGAAAGCAAAGGGCGAATATCACGTTTCTGAGCGCCAGGCGTTTATGGGCACACCGCATGCGGTTGATTTGATTCGCCGATCAAGCAGCAGCGCAAGTCCAGTCATCAGCTCCTTTGGTTGGCCGCATCCAGCCAATTTTTAACGCGCGCCTTCGGGGCGCGTTTTTTTCGGTGCCATCACCCACGGTTTCCGGGACCAAAAGCATCACGCCGCATAACTATGAAGGCGACAAGCAGATGATCATGAATGCGTTAGGCGGTATTCCACTCGGCCGGCCCTAACCTCCAGGAGCAAATGCCCGAGGCGTGCGGAACCGACATGCCTGAAATCGCCACCTACTCGAGAACTAAATTCTGGAAGCGGATGGAATGAGTAGCTTAGGCCCGGTGCAATGGAACCAAACGTTCAGCTTTAACGCCGATAAAGCACCTGAGGCCGGGCATACCACAGCAGTTTCTGCCCGCCCGCTGACTGAGGTCGTCCGCGACGATATCGATAAAGTCAGCCAGCAAACAGGCATCTGTGCGCAGCACTTGCACCAGCTCCATGACATCGCTCGGAAGCATCGATGCATTATCGCTTTCCGCCCTGTTGATCCACACAACGCACAGCTGATAGGGATGGGCTATCCAACCAAGGGGCTGAATATAAAAGGGAAGAGTTCCATGGTCGGCCCGCTGTTCGGTTTTATTCCGGCAAATCAGCAGCTCAGTGGAAAAGGCAGCACGACACCGGCCGATATGGAAAAAGCGAATCTGCAAATCGAGCGGTGCGTGGAGAGCGGCCACGCGGTTAAGGTGCCTTTGGAACTGCCAGCAGCACGCATGGACTACCTGAAGCAACACAATTTGATAAGACCGCTTGTTCCGCCTGCGTTCGCAAGTACCAGGGAGGATGGGACCACGTTTAACTTCACTGCTGATAAAACCGCAAACGGCACCTATCGAATAGCCATAGACGGTCAGGCTGTTGAAGTGCTGGCACCGAACGTTAAACCTCACGGCAAGCCTGCTCTTCCCTTCACCGCCGACTACGACTTGCTGTTTTTGATGCCGCAGTGGGATGACGTCCCGCAACAGAGTCAACGACGAGGCTCGGCAAAACCAGCTGCGCCAAACGAGCAGCCCACCGATCTTGGTATCGCCTACATTCGATCGAAATATGAAAATGTCGCCGTCAAAGAGACGGCGGGTGCCGCCCCGACTGTTGATTATGTCACCCGCCTCGAGGAACGAGTCATTGACGACATCAACCACTCATTACGCGGCAAGTTGAAAACACATCTGAATGTTGATGACCCATCAGACTGGAACCTGGTTCATCATGGCTCGGACGAAGGCAACCCAAGTACAAACATGCACAGTAACCTTCCAGCTACCGTCATTGCTCCGCAAGCACTGGGCGAATTTGGCGCCATTGCGGTCATACCGGACAAGGTCAAGTTAAACGATTTCCTGGAGGAGGCGCGTGATGCTCACGCAAGCGGTCATACAGGCTATGTGCTGGTCGGAAACAGGCGTTGGTTTGATGACGAATTAAAGACTAACGTCGCCAACCGCAGTCAAGAAATCGAGCGCAAGCTCAGTAGTCAGTCGTCGACTCTTTCGCCCCCTGAGACTCGTCGCGGGAGTATAGCGTCCGGCCAAGGCAGCCGGCGTGGCAGTCATATTTCCCAGTCTGATCTGGATTTATTGAAAGTGGTTGCCGAGCAGCGGCGAATTCAGTCCGGTGGATTGACCGGGTAAATCCTCGCCGACTTATACGGTGCAAATTTATCCAGCTGACGTGGGAACCGGCACAACACTATTGGCCACTCATTTGACCGAACCAATTTGCATAAGCGCATGAGGAGAGAAAGCAAATGATACCGGGTGCAAGCAGCTCTCCCGTGTTCCTTGGTCGCTTGCGGCATGGGCAAGCCATCGAGTCTGCCAAAACTTCGGCTCAAGCCGAGCACGTCGATAAACTTTCACCCGCACATTTGAGTAAAAAGACCCTTGATGCTTTTAAGGAGACCTCCCCGGACATGATTCAGTCGGCCATTACCCATATGGCTGCCAACGCCATTGCCGATGGGACGCTGAACCTCTACTCAACTGAGCACAACGAGGCAACATTCAAGCTATTGCTACGTCAAGGCAATACCAGTCCGGGTGAATTGCTCGTGCATGCAAGAAAGAATGAGCAACAGCGCTACGACATTTTTGAACTCAAACATAAATCCTACGCATCGGGTCCCACCGAAACTGTCGTGCTCATGGAACGGTCGAAAGAAGCCAACCGTTCGACTGAACCTCATCATGCGGCAAAGGAAAAATCAAAAAAACTCAACCTTCTTTTGTCGAAGCCGGGTGTTGAATCCCGTAAACAGGACCTGCCCAGGCTGAGCGAATATGCTCGAGAGCAGATTGAGAAAATCGATGAACAGTTCGTTGGTCGAAAACTGGATAAACAAGACGTTCGCAAGCAATACCAACGTCTCGTGCAGGAAAACCAGCAATTGCCTGCTGCGGGAAAAAAATCAGAACCTGAGCTATGGAGAAGCGCGATAAATGATGCCAAATTTTTAGAACGTTCTGCCCTATCCGCGCGCCATCAGATGGCCCTTCGTCAGGGCAAAGGTCCACTGGAGGCGAAAGCAATGGCCGCCTTGAGTGCGCTTTACACCCCTATCGGCATGGCACGTAAAGCCCTTAAGTCCAAACAAGAAAAAGTCGATCAGCAGGAACAAGATACCCGGCGCAAACTCGACGCATTACCGCCGCAGCGGACCGCTGGAATCGGCGCTTCGCGTCCTAAGCGAAGCAGCCTGGATTCGTTGGCGCTGACCGACATGTCATTGGAAACAGTCAACCGGGCTTCCGATACCAGACTGAGTCGCGTCGAACCCGGCGAACCCGATGATCCAGCGATCAAGGCCGGTGCCGAGGCTTATCAAGCGCTCAGCCCAAAGACCCGTGCGGCGCTCGACGCGATTTTGGAGCTGGTCGACAAGCATGGCGAAGCGGCGTTCTCGGATCTCTCCGAGGAAGCGCGACACTCCCTGGGCGAGTATCGCGATCTGTCCTTCAGACTTTCCTTAATAGACGCCGACGGTGGTGAGTCAAACGACTGGACATCGAACCCTGTGCCAACCCCATAGCCCTGTCACGGCTCCGTAGGGCCATCAAGCACCCACCGAACGACTCGCTTTCATCACCGGATAAAACAGTGTCTGTCCAGAAATCGCACGTGCTCAAACCCGTGCTGCCTATCTCGTATGAGCAGATGGATCGCTTGGTCGCGTCGATACAGCCTACGCTTCTCGAAGAAGCGTTCAGTAGCATCATCGGTATATTGCGAGGTGGAGGCCCCTTAGCGCTGATGGTCTCGCATGCCACGGGCGTTGAACCGGCCTTTTTGCGCTATTACCGGGTCGATCGGAGCGTGATTTGGGACTCGTCGATCCCCCTTCCTCCACCAGGCAGCAAGGTGTTGCTCTGTGAAGACATCGCTGGCACCGGGCACACCCTGAAGGACTGCCTGGCATTCTTGCAGCGCAAGGGATTGATCGTGAGGGTTTTCACTGTCGGCTTTGACGACCTAAGCGGTATACGCCCCGATTACGGACTGGACGGGCGAGGGTATTTCTTGCAGTTCCCTTGGGAGCGCCAAGCCCTTACCTGCGCCTATCGCGATCGCTGGATCGACACCGGTGGCGGGCGTACCGGCAGGATGGCCCATGACCATGATTACGACGTGTACGCCATCGACCTCGACGGAATACTGCTTCCAGATATCCCGCTCCAACGTTATGCGGCGGACTTGAGTGCGGCGCTTGGCGAACGCGACCGCCTCGAGCCCTTCAAGCAGCTGCCACCTCTGGGGCGGGTGAAGGCGATTATCACCGGGCGCCCGGAGATGGATCGCGTTCGTACTCAAGCCTGGCTAAGCCAGCACGGCCATGGCGGGACACCGCTGATCATGAGAGATACCCGCTCGTGCAACGACAGCCCAGAACAGGTTGCCCTCTACAAAGCCCGGGCATGCGTACAATTGGGGTGCACGCACTTCGTTGAAAGCGACCCGACACAAGCGATCCTGATCGCGCAGCAAGCGCCTTTGCTGCGGGTCATCTGGTGGGATGCCGGGTGCGGCCGGGGAAGATTGATCGGCGCGGCAGATTGGAAACACGGTGCGCCTGGGGCGCCATCCTGAACGCGAAAATGGCGAACACGCCGCTGGTTATCACTGCGGGCCACGCTGGTTATCATCCACAGCAGCGCAACAAACAGAGCAGTGAACAGCTTTGATCGAGGCATCCGGGGTCCGTTTCCATGACAATTGCGAAGCTTTTCTCATCTTTTCGCTTCGGAGAAAATTTTTATTGCACGAGAATCGACGAACCCGGTCGCATAAATATCAGTGCTGTGACTCAGGTTCCACTCTCCGAGTGACGCCGTTTCGCCAGAAAGCCTCCACGCGTTGAACAGACGCAAACAAGGAACGCTCCATGCCCCCACGCTCCGGTCCCGCCTCCGCTTCGCCATTGCCTGAAGACACCGGTTTCGTCCGGGTGCGTGGCGCCCGCGAGCACAACCTCAAGAATGTCGACGTCGACATCCCTCGCGATGCCCTGGTGGTATTCACTGGCGTGTCGGGGTCGGGCAAGTCGTCGCTGGCCTTTTCCACGCTTTATGCCGAAGCCCAGCGCCGTTATTTCGAGTCAGTCGCGCCTTATGCCCGGCGCCTGATCGACCAGGTGGGCGTGCCGGACGTGGACAGTATCGAAGGTCTGCCGCCAGCGGTGGCCTTGCAACAGCAGCGCGGCACGCCCAGCGCGCGATCCTCGGTGGGCAGCGTCACCACCTTGTCGAGCCTGATCCGCATGCTCTACTCCCGAGCGGGTAGCTACCCGGCCGACCAACCGATGCTGTACGCCGAGGATTTCTCGCCCAACACGCCTCAGGGTGCCTGCCAGCAGTGCCACGGCCTGGGCCGGGTCTATGAAGTGACCGAAGCGTCCATGGTGCCGGACCCTTCGTTGACCATCCGCGAACGCGCCGTGGCGGCCTGGCCCATGGCATGGCAGGGCCAGAACCTGCGAGACATCCTGGTAACCCTGGGTTATGACGTCGACGTTCCTTGGCGCGACCTGCCCAAAAAACAGCGTGACTGGATTCTCTTCACCGAAGAGACCCCCACTGTCCCGGTGTACGCCGGGCTCACCCCGGCCCAGACCCGCGCAGCCCTCAAGCGCAAACTCGAGCCCAGCTATCAAGGCACGTTCAGCGGCGCCCGACGCTACCTGCTGCACACGTTCATGCACTCCCAAAGCGCCCAGATGCGCAAACGCGTGGCGCAATACATGCGCGCCAGCCCTTGCCCGGTGTGCGAAGGTAAACGCCTCAAGCGCCAGGCACTGACGGTGACCTTTGCCGGCCTGGACATCGCCGAACTGTCCCACCTGCCGTTGCTGGAACTGGCCGAGGTGCTCAAGGGCGTTGCCGCCTCCGATTATCTGGCGCAAGCCGAGGAACCGGGAACAACCCTCACCCACCAGCAAACCCGCGAGGCCCGCGAGCAACGCGCCGCTCGGGGTGAGAATCCCCATGCCGGCGGGCCTGATGCACGCCACACCCACAATCTGTCCCTGGAAAAACGCCTGGCCGCCCAACGCATCGCCACTGAATTGCTGGAGCGCATCGTCACCTTGATCGACCTGGGCCTCGGCTACCTGGCCCTGGAGCGCAGCACACCGACGCTGTCTTCCGGCGAGCTGCAACGCCTGCGCCTGGCAACCCAGCTCAACTCCCAGCTGTTCGGCGTGATCTATGTGCTGGATGAACCCTCTGCCGGCCTGCACCCGGCCGACAGCGAAGCGCTGTTCCAGGCCCTGCAACGCCTCAAGGCCTCGGGTAATTCGGTGTTTGTGGTCGAACACGACCTGGACACCATGCGCCGCGCCGACTGGCTCATCGACGTCGGCCCCGACGCGGGGGAACAAGGCGGAAAAATCCTCTACAGCGGTCCACCCGCGGGCCTGCGGCAGGTGCCGGAGTCACGCACCCGCGCCTACCTGTTTGCCCAGGACAGCGCTGCGGGGCGTACGCCTCGAACACCCAAGGATTGGCTACGCCTGGAAGGCATCACCCGCAACAATCTCGACAACCTCAGCGCCGCCTTTCCCTTGGGTTGCTTCAGCGCCGTGACCGGCATTTCCGGCTCGGGTAAATCCAGCCTCGTCAGCCAGGCCCTGCTGGACCTGGTGGGTGGCCATCTGGGCCAGGCCAGCCACAACGCCGAAGCCGACGAACAATGCCTGGAAGATGAACCGCTGCAAACCAGCGGTGGCCACGTCACCGCCGGACTCGAGTCGGTCAAGCGGCTGGTCCAGGTGGACCAGAAACCCATCGGTCGCACCCCGCGCTCCAACCTCGCCACCTACACCGGGCTGTTCGATCACGTACGTAAATTGTTCGCCGCCACGCCTCAGGCGCAGGAACTGGGTTTCGATGCGGGACAGTTCTCCTTCAATGTCGCCAAAGGCCGTTGCGAAACCTGCGAGGGCGAGGGCTTCGTCAGCGTCGAGCTGTTGTTCATGCCCAGCGTGTATGCACCCTGCCCCACGTGCCACGGGGATCGCTACAACCCCCAGACCCTTGAAGTGAACTGGCAGGGGCTGAATATCGCTCAGGTGTTGCAACTGACCGTGAACCAGGCGCTTGAGGTGTTTGCCGAGCAGGCGTCGGCAAAGCGCTCACTGCAAGTGCTGCAGGATATCGGGCTGGGTTATCTGCGCCTGGGTCAACCGGCCACGGAACTGTCCGGCGGCGAGGCCCAGCGCATCAAACTGGCCACCGAGCTGCAACGCAAAGCCCGGGGTGCCACTTTGTACGTGCTGGATGAGCCAACCAACGGCTTACATCCCCAGGACGTGGATCGCTTGCTGGTGCAATTAAATCGCCTGGTGGATGAAGGCCACAGCGTGGTTGTGGTGGAGCATGATATGCGCGTGGTGGCGCAGAGTGATTGGGTCATCGACATCGGCCCGGGCGCTGGGAACCAGGGCGGGAAAGTCGTGGTATGCGGGGCTCCGGCGAAGGTCGCGAAATGCCAGGAAAGTCGAACGGCGGCCTTTCTGGGCAGGGTGCTGCAGCCTGGAGGTTGAAGGGCAACCTGCCTGGCGCACGGCCTGTGGCGAGGGGGTTATCCCCGCTGGCTGCGCAGCCAGCGGGAACGGCCAGCTCTCGTCATAACGTCAAACCGTACGCGAATACTGGACCGTCTGGTCGACGCCCAGGTACGCGTCGAAAGCCATGGCCACGTTGCGCATCATCAATTGCCCCTGGGGCAGCAGCACCAGCGAGTCGGGGTGGATCTCCAGCAGTCCGTCGCGCACCAGTTCCTCAAGCCGGACCAGGGCATCGGCAAAGTACTCGTTGAAACCCACACCGTGACTGATCTGGATCCGGGTGAAATCGATCCGTCCATGGCACATCAATTCGCTGATGACCTCGCGGCGCAACCGGTCATCGTCGCTCAGGCGATAGCCGCGCTGCACCGGCAGCAGGCCTTGATCCAGGCGAGCGTAGTACTGAGAAAGCTCCTTGACGTTCTGACCATAGCTGTCACCGACCTTACCGATCGAAGACACACCCAGGCCGATCAAATCGCAATCGGCATGGGTGGAATACCCCTGGAAGTTGCGTTGCAGCGTGCCCTGGACCCGAGCGCGCACCAACTCGTCGTCCGGCAAGGCGAAATGGTCCATGCCGATGTAGACATAACCGGCTTCGGTCAGACGATTGATGGTCAGTTCCAGCAACTCCAGCTTGCGCTCCGGCGGCGGCATGTCTTCGGGTCGGATCATCCGTTGCGCCCGCACCCGTTGCGGCAGATGCGCATAGCTGTAGGCGGCGATCCGGTCGGGACGCAGGGCGATGATCTTGCTCAGGGTCACATCGAAACTGGCGATGGTTTGCAGCGGCAAGCCGTAGATCAGATCGACACTGACGGACTTGAAACGCGCCAGCCGGGCCGCCTCCACCAACTCGACGACCTGGGCCTCGCTCTGCACCCGATTGACCGCGGCTTGCACCTGGGCATCGAAATCCTGGACGCCGAAGCTCAGGCGATTGAACCCCAGCTGGCGCAGCCCCTGGATCTGTTGGGCATCGATGGTCCGCGGATCGACCTCGATGGAAAACTCATGGGCGTCACTGTCGTCCATGTCGAACGCCTGGTGCAGGCACTCCATCAGATCGGCCAGTTGCTCATGGGTCAGATAGGTCGGCGTGCCACCGCCCAGGTGCAGTTGCGTCAGTTTGCGCGAGCGGTCGAACAACGCCCCCTGCAGGCCGATCTCACGCTTGAGGTAAGTCAGGTATTCAGCGGCGCGATGAGTCTTGCGAGTAATGATTTTGTTGCACGCGCAGTAGTAGCAAAGGCTCTGGCAGAACGGAATATGGATGTAGACCGACAAGGGTTTGGGCACCGGGGCCTGGTTGCTCAGCTCGGCGGCCTGGCGGTACTCATCGATGGCAAAGGCCTGATGGAACTGCGGGGCCGTCGGATAGGAGGTGTAGCGCGGCCCCGGACGGTCGTACTTCTCGACCAGGGCGCGATTGAAAGCGGATACAGCATTCATGATGGGGTCAACCTGTCAAAGGGGCCGGTCAAAGTGCCTGCGTCGTCGGGAACTGGATCGAACAGATTGCAGATCGCATCCACACTCAGGCGCCCGGCGGGCAAGATGCCAATAAAACGGCTGGTCAATTCGATCAAACCCTGGCTGCGCAATACCTCCAGCTGCGGCCAGATGGACGCGAAATAATCGCGCAACACCACGCCGAAACGCGCTTCCATGGCCGGGATATCCAGCTCCAGGTCGCAGGCAAGTTGCTCGGTCACCGCGGCCCTGAGCAGGTCCTGCGCCTCACAGCGCCAGCCGCGAGACACAGGCAACTGCCCGGCGTCCAGCTGCTGGCAGTACTCCAGCAGGTCATCGGTGTTCTGCACGTACAAGTGTTCGATCTGGGTGATGGCCGACAGGCCGAAACCCAAGTGGTCACAGCAACCGCGCCGAGTGAAACCCTGACAATTGCGGTGCAGGCGCCCGTGCTCTTGGGCGACGGCCAGGTCATCGTCCGCCCTGACGAACTGCCCCAGCCCGATGTAGTGATACCCCGCCCCGGTCAGTTGCTCGCAGCAGATTTGGCGCATGGTGTCTGTATCGGCCTGGCTGCTGAAGGCATCCGCCGCTTGGTGTTTTTTCGAACGATAGCGATACGGCGCATGGGCGTAGTCGAACACATGCAGCCGGTCGGGCTCCAGTTCGATCAGCGTGCCCAGTTTGCGCGCGAAGCTGTGGGGCGTTTGCCAGGCATGGCCATAACCGAGATCGATGTTGATGGAACGGAAACCGAAGGTTCGCGCGGCATCGATCAGCGAATGAATCGGTGCCGGGTTCTGATAGCAATCCACGGACAAATCGCTGTCCAGGCCAATGTCCGGTACTCCGATGCTGACGTGGGTGAATCCCTGGTCGCGAATCAGCCCCATGGTGGACCAGTCGGTGTGATGCAGGTCGACCTCGATGCTGTGTTCGGCGCTGTCGTATTCACAGAACTCGAAACGTTTGCGCAGGTCATCCATCAGCCGCTGCAAATGGGCGATCACCGGCGTACCGCCAGTCAGGCAGAACGCCTCGACCCGACGCCCTGCGCCCAAGTGACAACCGACCAGTCCGATTTCATAGGTCAGGTGTTGCAGATAGCCCTCGATCTCGCCACACCGGCACACGCTCGCCAGGGGCGAACACGATGACAAACGCAAGCGCGAAGGCAGATGCACCGCCAGGGACAGCGGCCGCCGTTTATGGCGGCTGTCGCGCAACTCCCGAAGCAGATCGAGCGAGCCAACCCCCGTATGGAATTTGCGCGTACCGACCGGGCAATCGACATCAGCCACCGCCGGGGTACGGCGCGGGGCTCGATCGCCGGGGGTGTGGAACAGGTCGAACATGACAATCTCCGAATGGCTGCGCAGGCACAGTGTCGGACTTGTCCCGATGGGTCGCCTTGACCTGTATCAAGCGCCCTGCATACGCCCCGCAACCGCTCACCAGGTCAGGTAAAACATCCCCTTGGCCAACAGCACGATTGCCAGCAGATGAATGAACACGCTGGTATGGATGATCTGCACGTAACGGGCGTTCATGCGGGCGCTTCTGAACAGCCACATGGCCCAGAGGAAATGCCCGAGTACGCTGCCCGCCAAGGCTATTTTCAGGCCCAGCAGCAACCCGAAAGAAGACTCCCATGGCGCGGAAAGCGTCGGCCAGTACCGCAGCCAGACCATGGCAGCGCCGGCACCGAACAGCGTCAGCAACACCCAGGGCATCAACTGCCGGGCACGCCGGCTGATGCCCTGTTCCAGCAGCACCATGACTTTGGCGGGCAGCTGTTTGCGGATGCTCTCCAGGAACAGCACCTCGAAGAACACCGTGCCAATGAAAACCAGCGCGGCAAACAGGTGCAATGTCAGGAATAGCGGATAGCTCATGGGCTCCTCGGTCGCCCCTGAATCATCGGGCGATGGTTTAGTCGAGGTTATCCCGCGGCTTCGGATTGGGGGTTGATGCCAATCAAGGAAATCCGATACCGCACCTGTGGGAGCGAGCCTGCTCGCGATAGCGTCGGTTCGGCTTGCATCCCATCGACTGACACACCGCTATCGCGAGCAGGCTCGCTCCCACAAGGGTTGTGCAACCCAAAAAGCGTCAACAGAACGTTATCTGTTGCTGAAGTCGTTCCGACCGTTGATCAGCCCGTTCGTTTTTTTGACGCTCAGCCGATATGCGGTCACAACTTTTGCGCTCCTGCGGGTCATAACACGGTGGCCGCCGATGGAATATTGGCTTCTACCGTGGTTCCAGCCCGATACGGAGATAAGCTCATGATTTTCAACGTACAAAATTTTGGCGCCAAAGGAGATGGCATCACCGACGACACGGCGGCAATACAAAGTGCCATTGATGCGGCGGCTGCCGCAGGCGGCGGGCAGGTGTACATGCCGACCGGGACTTACATCGTTTCGGCCGGCGAGGAACCCTCCGACGGTTGCCTGATGCTCAAGAGCAACGTCTATTTGTACGGCGACGGCATGGGCGAAACCACCGTCAAGGTGGCCGACGGCTCCGACACCAAGATCACCGGCATCATCCGCTCGGCCTACGGTGAAGAAACCCACGATTTCGGCGTCAGCCATCTCACCATCGACGGCAATCGCGACAACACCACAGGCAAGATCGACGGCTGGTTCAACGGCTACATTCCCGGCGAAGAAGGCTACGACTCCAACGTCACCCTCGACAGCGTCGAGATCAAGGATTGCTCCGGGTACGGCTTCGACCCCCACGAGCAGACCGTCAACATGGTCATCAAGAACAGCGTGTCCCACGGCAACGGCCTGGACGGTTTTGTTGCTGACTTCCTCAGTGACAGCACCTTTGAAAACAACGTCGCCTACGACAATGACCGCCATGGTTTCAACGTTGTCACCAGCACCCACGACTTCACCCTCACCAATAACGTTGCCTACAACAACGGCGGCAACGGTATCGTGGTGCAGCGCGGCAGCGAGGACATCCCCTCCCCCAGCAACATCACCATCACCGGCGGCGAGGTGTATGGCAACGGCGGCGAAGGCGTACTGATCAAGCTGTCCAGCGACGTCACCGTCAGCGGCGTCGACATCCACGACAACGCCAGCGCCGGGATCCGCATCTACGGCAGCAACCACGTTGAAGTCATCGACAACACCCTCAACAACAACTCCCTGGGCAATCCGGTACCGGAAATCATCATCCAGTCCTACGACGACACCCTGGGCGTGTCCGGTCGCTACTTCAACGGCAGCGACAACCTGATCCAGGGCAACATCATCAGCGGCAGCGACCTGTCGACCTACGGCGTTGCCGAACGCAACGAAGACGGCACCGACCGCAATGCGATCATCGCCAACACCATCAGTCACACCAGTAAGGGCGCAACGCTGGTCTATGGCGACGGCAGCTATGTCAGCGCCACGGTACCGGTGACCACCGTGCAAGGTACCGCCGGCAACGACACCTTGCTGGGCAGCGCCGCCAACGAGATTTTCTACGGCGGTGCCGGCAATGACACCATCAATGGCGGCGCGGGTGACGACATCCTGGTGGGTGGCGCGGGCATCGACAGACTGACTGGCGGCACCGGCGCCGATACGTTTCGCTTCGCCAGCCAGTCCGACAGTTACCGCAACGCCACCACCAGCTTCGACGACACCATCACTGATTTCGACGTTACCCAGGACAAGATTGACCTCGCGGGCCTGGGCTTCACCGGCCTGGGCAATGGCCGTGGCGGCACATTGCAGATCAGCTACAGCGCCAGCAGCGACCGCACCTACATCAAGGATTACGATGCCGACGCCAGCGGCAATCGCTTCGAGCTGATTCTGTCGGGCAACCTGACCAGTACCCTGACCGCCAGCAACTTCATCTTCAATCGGGTGGTCACCGGCACCAGCGGCAGTGACTCGCTGATCGGCAGTGACTCGGCCGACACCCTGCTGGGTCTGGCGGGCAACGACAGCCTCAGTGGTGGCGCGGGCGACGACAAGCTCGACGGCGGGGCCGGCATGGACACCCTCACCGGTGGCACCGGGGCCGATACCTTTGTGTTTTCCAACCGTCTGGACAGCTACCGCAACTACAACACCGGCGGCGTCAACCTGGGCGATGTGATCACCGATTTCGATGTCAGCGCCGACAAGATCGATCTGTCGGCCATGGGCTTCACCGGCCTTGGTGACGGCAAGAACGACACCGTGTACGTGGTACTCAACAGCGCCGGGACCAAGACCTACATCAAATCCCTGACCGCCGACGCCAATGGCAACCGCTTCGAAGTGGCGCTGGAGGGTAACTACCTCGACACATTGACCAGCGCCAATTTTGTCTTCGCCACCGCCTCGCCCACCAATCAGGCACCGGTGTTGGCCACGCCGTTGCTGGATCAGAATGCGACCGAAAACACTCCGTTCAGCTACGTGGTGCCAGCCACCAGTTTTACCGACCCGGACAACGACAGCCTCAGCTATACCGCCACCCTCGCCAACGGCAGCGCCCTGCCCGGCTGGCTGGTGTTCGATGCCGCCAGCCGCACATTCAGCGGCACGCCAACCGATACAGCATCAGGCACGTATTCCATACAGGTCACGGCGACCGACGGCAGCAACGCCACCGTCAGCGACAGCTTCACCCTGGCGGTGCAGGACGTGCCCGCCGCGCCCATCGTGATCAATGGCACGCCGAACAACGACACGTTGACCGGTACCGCGGCCAACGAACAACTGTATGGCGGCGCCGGTAACGACACCCTCAATGGCGGGGCTGGCAACGACATTCTGGTGGGCGGCACTGGCGTGGACAAACTCACCGGCGGCGCGGGTGCCGACGTGTTTCGCTATACCTCCAAACTCGACAGCTACCGCACCAGTTCCACCAGCGCCAGTGACCAGATCCTCGATTTCGACGTGGCCGCCGACAAGATCGATGTATCGGCCCTCGGCTACACCGGACTGGGCAATGGCCAGGGCGGCACACTGCAGGTGACCTACAGCAGCTCGACCAACCGCACCTACCTCAAAGACCTCACGGTCGATGCCAACGGCAACCGTTTCGAAGTGTCGTTGGCGGGTAACCTGGTCAGCAGCCTGACCGCAAGTCATTTCGTCTTCGCCGACGAGAACACCCCCAGCAATGTGGCGCCCGTGGTGGTTATCCCCCTGCTCGACCAGAACGCCACCGAAAGTACGCCGTTCACCTACACCGTGACCTCCGACAGCTTCAGCGACGCCAATCAGGATGTGCTGACCTACACCGCCACCTTGGCCGATGGCAGCGCCCTGCCCGCCTGGCTGAGCTTCAATGCCAGCAATCTGACTTTCGCTGGCACACCCACCAGCACGGCGGCAGGCAACTACAACGTACTGGTCAAGGCCACCGATCCGTCAGGTGCCTCGGTGAGCGACAGCTTCGCCCTGGCAGTGGCCGATGCGCCGGACAATACCATCACCGGAACCAACAACGCCGAATCCCTCACTGGCACCGCGGGCGCGGACTTGATCCTCGGCCTGGGCGGCAACGACACGATCAGGGCCGGCACTGGCGCGGACATTGTCGATGGTGGCGCCGGTCGCGACTCGTTGTACGGTGGCGACGGTGCCGACACCTTCCGCTACACCAACGTGCTCGACAGCTATCGCGACTACGACACCGGCGGGGTCACGGCCACGGACACGATCTATGACTTCACCGTGGGTGTCGACAAGATCGATGTCTCCGGCCTGGGCTATCTCGGCCTCGGCAATGGCAGCAACGGCACGCTGTACATGACCCTCAACTCGGCCGGCGACAAGACCTACATCAAATCCAGCGAAGCGGACGCCGACGGCAATCGCTTCGAAATCGCCCTCAGCGGTAACTACCTCAACACCCTGACCGCCGATGACTTCGTGTTCGGCGAGCGCGCCCAGCAGGACATCCTCTACCTGCCGACCCTCGGCCAGTCCAATGCGCGCCTGCTGCGCATGACCGAGGACGACGATCAGTCCGGTACGTCGATGCTGGTCAATGACCTGAGCAAGTACACCCCTTATGACGTACGCAGTCAGTTCGAGGATGCCGACGGCAATGGCATCGACATCGCGGTGGGTGGCAGTACGGTCAATGGCCTGTCGACCCTGGGCGCCGAGGAGCTCAAGTTGTGCTGGTGGCTGACCGACACCAACCAACCGGGGCCTGCGCTGTTGCGCGCCGTGGCGTTGTTGCAGGATCAGCTTGCCGAGCTCAGGGCCATCGACAACGTCACCATGGGCATCGTTTGGGGCCAAGGCGAGGAAGCGGCCCAGGAAATCGCCCGCGCCTCCGACAAGGAAGCTGCGGCGGCAGCCTACAAGACCGCAACGCTGGCCGTGTTTGATTACCTGCACGCCCAGTTCGGCAGTTTCAACGTGTACCTGATGGAGACCGGGCACTACCAACAGGACGCGGCGCGTGCCCGTGGCTATTCGGAAGAAAAGATCGCCGACATTGTCGAAGGTGTCGGTTATGTCCGCGCCACCCAGGAGGCCATCGCCGCCGAGCGCGCGGACGTGAAACTGGCCGTGGACTACACCGATCTGCCCTTGCGCTACGAAGTCGACCCACTGGTGTATCCCGACGACGTCTGGCACTTGCACGAGGAATCGGCGGAAATCGTCGGCCAGCGCCTGGCCGATTACATCGCCGATGACTTGGGTTTCCAGGGCAATCCTGATGACAACAACAGCGTGCAGGACATATTCGACGATGCCCAGAACGAAGGCGGGATGATTTCCGGTACCGACCAGGCAGACACGCTGGTGGGCAGCTCGGGCAACGACACTCTGGACGGAGACCTGGGCGCCGACAGCTTGACCGGCGGCGACGGCAACGACATCTATGTGGTCGACAACGCGTTCGACAGCGTGGTGGAAAGCAACACCTCGACCGCACAGATCGACACGGTGCAGGCCTCGGTCAGTTGGACGTTGGGCGATAACCTGGAGAATCTGGTGCTCACCGGCGTATCGGACATCAACGGCACCGGCAATGAGCGGCGCAATTTCATCACCGGTAACGCCGCCAACAACGTGCTTGATGGCGCCGCCGGGGCCGACAGCATGAGCGGGGGCGATGGCAACGACACTTACTATGTCGACAACACCGGCGATACCGTGATCGAGACCAACAGCAACCCGGTGTCTGGCGGGATCGACAGCGTGCACAGCAGCTTGACGGCCTATACTCTCAACAACAACGTCGAAAACCTGTACATCGATACCCCCGACGCCGCCAATGGCACCGGTAATGCGTTGGACAACATACTGTTTGCCGGGGCCGGCAACAACGTGCTGGACGGCCGTGATGGCAATGACACGGTCTCGTTCGAACGGGCCATGGCCGGTGTCACGGCCACCCTGTCCACCTCCGCGCAACAGAACACCGTGGGTTCGGGCCTTGACACCTTCAAGTATGTCGAGAACCTGACCGGCAGTGCCTACGCCGACAACCTGACGGGTAACAGCGGCGCCAACGTGCTCAACGGTGGGGCGGGCAACGATACGCTGGTGGGTGGCTCGGGCGATGACCGGTTGATCGGCGGCGCAGGCACTGACAGCCTGAGCGGCGGTACGGGTGCAGACACATATGCATTCGAAGCACTGTCGGACATGGGCATCGGGGCGCTACGCGATGTCATCAGCGGCTTCAAGAGCACCGAGTTCGACCAACTGGACTTCACTGGGTTGGACGCCAATCCGCTGACCGCCGAGATCGACACCTTCACGTTCATTGGCAGCAATGCCTTTAGCGCCGATGCCACCGGTCAACTGCGCTTTGCCGATGGCATCCTCTACGGCAGTGTAAATGCCGACGCCAGCGCCGAGTTCGAATTCGAACTGGTGGGGGTCAAGGAGCTGCATGCCAGCGACTTCACGGCCTGACGGGAGCAGGCAGATCGATCAACCATCAGGAACCGGGGCTCTGGCGGAAACTCACCGCCAGCCGGTTCCAGCTGTTGATGGTGCTGATCGCCAGCGTGAGGTCGACCAGTTCCTCCTCGCTGAACACGGCGCGGGCCTGGGCAAAGACCTCATCCGGCACCTGGCTTTCGGCCAACAGCGTTACCGCCTCGGTCCAGGCCAGGGCGGCGCGTTCGCGGGGGGTGAAAAAGCCACTGTCGCGCCACACCGCCACGGCGAACAGGCGCCGCTCGCTCTCACCCAGGCGACGCGCATCCACCGAATGCATGTCGGTGCAAAACGCACAGCCGTTAAGCTGCGAGGCACGGATCTTGATCAGATGCAGCAATCCCGGCTCTATACTCAGGCGACTGCTTAGCGCCTCAAGGCCAATCATGGCTTTCATCGCCCCTGGGGACGCACTGTAGTAATCCAGACGCTGGCTCATGGCGCAATTCCGTGCTGATCGGTATCTCCACGGTAGGCCGTGAGCACGCTGCGCGACAGATCCAATGTGTCGAAAAAAACCGGACCAGTTCATAGCAGACCAATCAGCGCGATTTTCTCCACGCAACTTCTATGCATACGCACAATGCGGTTAATCTTGCGCCTTTGCGGGCTAGCGCCACACAATCGCCCAGGAGCGCGCGGGTATGGAACTTCATGTTGTCATCAACGGCCGCAAAGACCTGGCGGGCCAGTTGTATCAACAACTGCGCAGTGCCATCGAAAGTGGTCGCCTGGCCGCCGGCACGCAACTGCCGCCCAGCCGCTTGCTCGCTGAACAACTGGGCGTCTCGCGCAAGACCGTGTCCGACACCTACGCCCAACTGACCTACGAAAACTTTCTCACCGGCATCATTGGCAAGGGCACCTATGTCAATGCGCGCCCGGCCCCAATCGTGCGCAAACAAAGCCACCGCGAGCTGGCCGGCGCCGATGTCGTCGAGACCTGGCGCAACATGCCGGACCTGATGCGCCATCCCACCCTTGAAGGTGCGCTGCGTTATGACTTCATCGGCGGCGCCACCGGCAAAGGCCAGTTTCCCCTGGACGACTGGCGACGTTGTACCGCCCACGCCTTGCGCCAGATCGCCAGCGCCAAGGGCTTCTACAGCCAGCCCGAGGGTTTGCCGGCGCTGCGCAATGCCATTGCCCGGCATATTGCGTTTTCCCGCGGGGTCAATTGTCAGGACGATGACGTGGTGGTGTGCAACGGCGCACAACAGGCCCTGGATCTGATCTCGCGGGTCTTGACCCGGTCGGGCAGCCTGGTGGCCATGGAGGACCCGGGCTATCCACCAGCACGCCTGCTGTTTGGCTCCCACGGCGCCACGGTGGTCGGTATACCGGTGGATGACCAGGGCATGCGGGTGGACCTCATTCCCGACGGCACAAGCCTGATTTATGTGACGCCGTCCCACCAGTTTCCCTTGGGCATGCCCATGAGCCAGGCCCGCCGCGAGGCCTTGCTGGCGCGGGCCTACGAGTTGGGGGCAATCATCATCGAGGATGATTACGACAGCGAATTTCGTTACGAAGGCCGGCCGGCCGACTCACTGCAAAGTATGGACGACCGCGGGATCGTGGCCTACGTCGGCACCTTCTCGAAAACGCTGTTGCCGGAGCTGCGCCTCGGTTACGCGATCCTGCCACCGGCGATCCTCGAAGCGGTGATCCTGGCCAAGCGCCTCACCGATCAACACACCTCCACCCTGCCCCAGTGGGCACTGGCCAAGTTCATCGCCGAGGGCTGCCTGCTCAAGCACATCCGCCGCTGCCACACGCTGTATGCCGGCCGCCGCGAGCGAATCCTGGCGCGCATGGCTGGGGACCTGTCGCCCTGGTTCGAGGCGGTTCCCACCACCGCAGGCTTCCACCTGGCCGTGCTGTGCAAGGTGCCCATCGATCTGGCACTGGTGATCGAACTGGCGAAAAAAGCCGAAGTCGGGCTGTACCGCCTCGATGGCTTTTTCAACGACGCCCCGGTGCGGCCGGGTCTGTTCTTCGGTTTTGGCGCCATCGAAATCCTCGACATCGACACCGCCCTGGACCGCTTGCGGGACATCTTGCAGCAGGTCGCCTGAGCCATTGGACTGGACATTTATCCGCCCATTGGCTGTTTTAGCCTCGTAAATACAGGCCTATCCTGCAGGGGTCTCGTTGATTGTCGAGCCAATCCCGTCCGACTTGATTCAGGAGCCAGAGCCATGACTCGCCAGGTGATCAATACCGTACAGGTCCAAGCCGCCGCCGGGCGCTCGGAAGAACTGGGCCGCCAGTTGCAGCAAATCGTCGAAACCCTGCGTGCACAACCGGGGTGCGATGCCTACATGGTCGACCGTTGCCCGGACGACGGTGACCGCTGGACCGTCAGCGCCCGCTGGCAATCGGAAGCGGCGATGCAAGCCCATTTCAACTGCCCTGAAGTGCAAGGGTTCATCGGCCTGATCGACAACCGGCTGGCTCGAAGCGTGGACTTCAACCGCTGACCTTTGTCTTGGGGTGGATCGCGGCATTGGTCTACCCGCCTTCCGAAAGATTGGACGTTTGTTTGCCCCTCCGTGGGGCTTAGGGTGAATCCATCGCTGCCACAGCGCGAACTCACTCAAACCCACGAAGGTCATTGCCATGAAAACCCTCTGCCTGATCGCCACCCTCAGCCTGCTGCCTCTGGCCCCGGTCTATGCCCACGAAACCGCACCCTCGGAAAAGGTCAACGTGCTGCAGGAGAAGATGCTGAAGAACCTGCCTGGTAAAAAAGCCATGATGCTGACCGTCGACTACGCCCCCGGCCAGTCGTCCGTCGCCCACAAACATGAAGGAACAGCCATGGCCTATGTGCTGGAAGGCGCCATCACCTCCCAGGTCAAAGGCGAGCCGGCGACCACCTACAAGGCCGGGGAGTTCTGGTACGAAGCCGCGGGTTCCGAGCATCTGGTTTCGAAAAACGCCAGCTCGACCGAGCCGGCGAAACTTTTGGTGTTCATGGTGATGGGCAAGGATGAGGCGGTGTTGATTCCGCTGAAGAACTAACACCTTTGAGCCCCCTGTGGGAGCGAGCCTGCTCGCGATAGCTGGGTGTCAGTCAACATCAATGTCGCGGGTCAAACGCCATCGCGAGCAGGCTCGCTCCCACAGGGGCTCTGCGCTCCAACCAATCGCGTATTACAAACGCAAAAAAGCCCCGCATCTCTCAATGCGGGGCTTTTTCATTCAACGCCGGATCAGTTGGCCGGCAGGACCGGTTGACCACTCAACGCCAGGTCCAGCAGTTCGCGGTTGGCGACCGCGTACATGGCGTAGTCCGTGCCACTGGCGGCACGGATGTCCACCAGCATGGCGCGCCAGCGCTCGACCATGTCGTGATGCTGCTCCAGCCACAGCGCCAGGCGTGTTTCCACCTCCTGGGTGCCGTCGCCCTGCTGCAGGACCGAAATGGTGATCGCCCGTTGCTGCCAGTCGACATCATCGCGGAACGCTTCACGGGCCAGGGCTTGCCAGTTGTTTTCCACCGGCAGCGCGCTGATCTGTTGCAAGTACCAGGTGATGTCCAGGGCACTGCCTACCGCGAAGTAGGCCTTGGCCACATCGGCGGCGTTCTGGCCGGTGACATCAGATGCCTCGATGATCGGCAGCAAGGTGTACAGGTGCGTAGTGCCTGCAACCATGCGTGCCAGCAGTTCCGGCACGCCGGCTGCTACGTAGGCCTGGTAGCGGGTCTGCCAGCCTTCGCGGGTCGGGCCTTCCAGCAGTTCGTCGAGCTTGAGGCCCAGCGCCGCCAGGTGCGGACCGAAGTGAGCAACATCACGGGCAGCGTTCTGCTCGTTGCGGCGGCTGCGCAGGAACCAGCGCGTCGCACGACGACCCAGGCGCATCAGCTCGTCCATCAGCTCCAGTTGCACGTCAGCCGACACCTGGTGATCCAGGGCTTCAATCTGACGGAACCAGTGCGGGAGATGGAAGATGTCCCGCACGATCACGTAAGCGCCAGCCACGTTCGCCGGGCTCATGCCGGTGGACTCTTTGAGCCGTTGAACGAAGGTGATGCCCATGTGGTTGACCAGGTCGTTGGCGATCTGGGTGCTGACGATCTCACGCTTGAGGCGATGGCGACGCATGGCTTCGGAGAACTTGCTCACCAGTGTCGGCGGGAACGCGGTCTCCATGTCACGGGTCAGGTAGTCGTCATCCGGCACCTGGGAGTTGAGCAGCGCTTCCTTGAGGTCGATCTTGCTGTAGGAGATCAGCACCGACAGTTCGGCACGGGTCAGACCTTGGCCCGCCGCGACGCGTTCCGCCAGTTGCTCTTCGGCCGGCAGGAACTCGATGGCGCGATCCAGCTTGCCTCGTGCCTCCAGATCGTTCATCAGGCGCTTGTATTCGGCAATGCGCACGAATGCGCGGCGTGCCGCCAAGGACAGGGCCTGGGTCTGCTTGTAGTTGTTGCTCAACACCAGGCCACCGACTTCGTCGGTCATGCTGCCAAGCAACTGGTTACGTTGCTTCTCGGTCATGTCGCCGGCCTGCACCACTTCGTTGAGCAGGATCTTGATGTTCACTTCGTGGTCGGAGCAGTCCACACCACCGGCGTTGTCGATGAAGTCGGTGTTGGTGGCACCGCCATGCAGGCCGAACTCGACACGACCCAGTTGAGTCATGCCCAGGTTGCCACCCTCGCCCACCACTTTGCAGCGCAGTTCGTTGCCGTTCACGCGCAGCGCATCGTTGGCCTTGTCGCCCACATCGGCGTGGCTTTCGCTGCTGGCCTTGACGTAAGTACCGATACCGCCGTTCCACAACAGATCCACCGGCGCCTTGAGCAAGGCGTTGAGCAGCTCGGTCGGGGTCAGTTTGTCGGCCTTGATGTCGAAGCGTTCTTTCATCTGTGGCGAGATGGCGATGCTCTTGGCGCTACGCGAGAAGATACCGCCGCCTTCGGACATGATGCTGGTGTCGTAGTCGGTCCAGGCCGAACGCGGCAGGTCGAACAGACGCTTGCGCTCGGCGAAGCTGCTGGCAGGCTCCGGGTTCGGGTCGATGAAGATGTGCAGGTGGTTGAAGGCTGCCACCAGTTGCAACTTGTCAGACATCAACAGACCGTTACCGAACACGTCGCCGGCCATGTCGCCAACGCCCACCACGGTGATGCTGTCTTCCTGGACATTGATACCGCGCTCACGGAAGTGACGCTGTACGCCGACCCACGCGCCCTTGGCGGTAATGCCCATTTTCTTGTGGTCGTAGCCGGCAGAACCGCCGGAAGCGAACGCATCGCCGAGCCAGAAGCCGTAGTCGATGGCGATGCCGTTGGCGATGTCGGAGAAGGTTGCAGTGCCTTTGTCCGCAGCCACTACCAGGTACGGGTCATCGTCGTCATGACGCACAACATTGGTCGGCGGAACCAGTGCGCCTTCCTTGAGGTTGTCGGTGATGTCCAACAGGCCGGAAATGAAGATGCGATAGCACGCCACGCCTTCGGCGGCGATCTCGTCCCGGCCACCACCCAGCGGCAGGCGTCGCGGCAGGAAACCACCTTTGGCGCCGACTGGCACGATCACCGAGTTCTTCACTTGCTGGGCCTTGACCAGACCCAGCACTTCGGTGCGGTAGTCTTCTTCACGGTCGGACCAGCGCAGGCCACCGCGAGCAACGTTACCGAAGCGCAGGTGCACGCCTTCGACCCGAGGCGAATACACGAAGATCTCGAACTTGGGCACCGGTTTCGGCAGTTCCGGGATCAGGTGCGGGTTGAACTTGAAGCTGAAGTAGGACTTGTTCTGCCCGTTGGCGTCGGTCTGGTAGAAGTTGGTCCGCAGGGTGGCCTTGATCAGGTCCAGGTAGCGACGCAGGATGCGGTCTTCGTTGAGCACCTGAACGTCGTCCAGTGCCGTGAGGATCGCCTGTTCCAGACGCAACTGCTTGTCTTCCAGGTCGTCGCCGCTGAGTTTGCGCGCCAGGTAGAAGCGGGTCTTGAACAACCGGGTCAGTTCACGAGCGATGTCGGTGTGGTTGTTCAGGGTACTGGCGATGTAACCCAGGTCGAAGCCCAGGCGGATCTGCTTCAGGTAACGGGCGTAGGCACGCAACAGCGCCACGTCGCGCCATGGCAGGCCGGCGGTCAGCACCAGGCGGTTGAATGCATCGTTCTCGGCATCGCCACGCACGATGTGGACGAAGGCGTCCTGCAAGGTGTCGTTGAGCTGCTGGATGTCCAGGTCCAGGCCTTCGGCGGCGGTGAACGCGAAATCATGAATCCAGAACTCGCGGCCATTGGTGTGGCGCAGGCGGTACGGGAACTCGCCCAGCACACGCAGGCCGAGGTTTTCCAGGATCGGCAGCACGTCGGACAGCGCCAGCGGCGTGTCGGCGTGATACAGCTTGCAGTGCAGCTCGCGCTGGCCGGACACCTGGCCCAGCGGCTGGTAGAAGCTCATGACCAGCGGATTTTTTTCGTTCAGGCTCAGCAGGTGCTGCATGTCGACCACGGCCGAGTGCGCGGCAAAACGCTCGCGGTAGCCGGCCGGGAAGCCTTTCGGGAAATCGGACAGCACGTTGGTGCCATGGGCTTCGCCGAAGCTTTCGATCACCAGACTGGCGTAGTCGTCCTTCCAGCTGCGGCAGGCCTGCACCACTTCCTTTTCCAGCAAGACCGGGTCGATGTCGAGACGGTTCTTCGGGTCTACCCGCAGGATCAGCTGTACACGGGCCAGCACGGATTCGGAGAAGAAGGTCCAGAACTCGCAGTCCGAGGCCTTCAGACGCTCCATCAGCACTTGCTGGATCTTCTGGCGCACTTCGGTGGAATAGATGTCGCGCGGCACGTAGGCCAGGCAGTAGCAGAAACGGCCATACGGGTCTTTGCGCAGGAATACGCGGATCTTGTTGCGTTCCTGGATCTGCACGATGGACATCACGGTGCTGAACAGCTCGTCCACCGGGGTCTGGAACAGATCGTCACGGGGCAGCACTTCGACCACCTGGGCCAGTTCCTTGCCCAGGTGCGCCTTGGCCTGGAAGCCCGAGCGACGTTCGATTTCCTCGACCTTGCGGCGGATGTAAGGGATGACGCGCACGCTTTCGCCATACACCGAGGAGGTGTACAGGCCCATGAAGCGGCATTCCTTGATGACCTTGCCATCGGCGTCGATCTCACGGATCGATACGTAGTCCGGGTAAGCCGGACGGTGTACACGGCTCGGGTGTGCGGCCTTGGCGAACGACAGCGGGGTCGGTTCACGCAGGTAATTGACGGCGTAGTCTTCAATGCGCAGGTCATCGACCGTGAGGCCGGCACGCAACAGTTTGGTCAGGCCGAGGAACGAATCGGCGTCGTATTCGATATGGCCGCCATCGGCGTCATCACGAACCACGAACTCTTCATAGCCAAGGAAGGTGAAGTGGTTACCCACCAGCCATTCCAGGAAACTCTTGATTTCACCTTTTTCGTCGGCATCGATGGCATAGGCACTGTTGTCCAGGCTGGACAGAATATCCTGGACCTTGGCTTTCATCGGCTCGAAATCAGCCACCGCCACGCGCACTTCGCCCAGCACCTGCTCAAGTTCCTTGCTCAGGACGTTGAGTTCGGCGGCGTTGGCGCAGCGGTCGATTTCAAGATACATCAGGGATTCTTGGAGGATGCCATCGCCCTGGGTGCCTTTGGGCAGGATCTCCAGCAACTCGCCCTTGTTGCCGCGACGCACGCTCAACACGGTGGTTTGCAGGGTATGGATGCTGTAACCGCGACGGTTCAGTTCGGTGCGGACCGAATCCACCAGAAATGGCAGGTCGTGGTGCAACACTTCCACTGCCGTATGGGTCGACTGCCAGCCGTGGCGTTCGTAATCCGGGTTGTAGACGCGGACCTGCGGCTGCGCATGATCGAAGCGCTCAAGCAGGCGCCAGGCAGACAGGGTGCAGCCGGCGAGGTCGGACAACCGGCGCTGGGTAAGTTCATCGAGGGAAATGATGCCGAAGAATTGTTCAGCGAACAGCGCCACTTGTGGCAGTGCCTGTTCACTGATGTGCTGCGCCAGTGCCGCTTGCAGTTGGTGCTGGAAGTCGGCTTTGCTGGCTGCGGTGAAGAACGCCATCTGTGGTACTCCGCTTGGGCTTGTTATTGATGGAAGCGTCGCGTGCAGCCCTTTTTCAGGGCTGTCGGCCATCCTGTTCCTGATTCTCGGGCAGAGGAAACAGGACGACAGGTGGGTGAAGCTGGACAAGACCGGCAGGTCACATCCTTTTCCATGTAATTTCCATGTAATGGACACCTGCAAAAAGCCCTCGTGGTGCCCTTTGCAGGTGTACATCCGCCGTGCAGCTTAACGAGTGCGACAATGTGCCTGCTTGCAGCGCTGCGACATATTCGGTCAACGGCAAGCTAAACAGCCGGTTTGCATCGAACAACCGTAGCAGCCCGGCGAGCAAAACGGCACCTGGCGCGGTGAAATTGCGCGCATATTCTGCGTGTGACTGCAGTAATCCAGCAGAAAGTCGTTCGGGCTGGCAAAATCCACTTTATTTGCGCCCAGCAAGGCTCATCGAGCCAGGAGCCATCACCATGCAAATGACCACCGCCCTTCTGATCGCCAATCCATGCGACGAGGAAGAAGACAACATGGCCATGCTGTGCTGCCACAGCACCCAGGGCGAAATGTTCCTGATGACCCGCTACCCCGACGAAGACGAACTGGAAATCGCCCTGGAGGGTGAGCCTTCGACACTGGAAGGCGTCAAAGTGACCCTCAGCCCGACCCTGCTGAAAATCGAAATTGCCGCATCGGACGCCGATGTGCTGAACGGCGATGATGTGCTGGAGATCAGCCACGACACCGATGCAGCGGACCTGGCGGAAGTGGAATTGACGTTGCAGAACATCCTCAAGGGGACGGGCACCTATATAAGCCAGCTCTGATTCCAAAGGCGACCGCCCCCCTGTGGGAGCGAGCCTGCTCGCGATGGCGGCATGTCTGAAACGAAAATGCTGGATGTGCCGGTCTCTTCGCGAGCAGGCTCGCTCCCACAATGGATCCGTGGTGTTCCTTGTTCCTGCGTCCACCGCCAATTCCCTGTGGGAGCAAGCTTGCTCGCGATGGCGGTGGATCAGGCCGCATTGAAAGTTGAATGTACCGCTGTCATCGCGAACAAGCTCAGTTCCCACACAGACTCAAAACCGATCACAAATCCGCACACCAAACAAAATCCCGTTAGTCGCCACCCCCCGCCATGCATTAAAGTAACGCCCCCAGCCCCGACGTTATCCGAACGCCTGGGCCACCCTTTCCAGGAACAGTCACCGATGGAACATCGTGAAGCGCTGCTGGCGCTGCGAACCTTTCTTTCAACGCAGATCCTCGGCCAGGAAAAACTCATCGAGCGTCTGCTCATCGCCCTGCTCGCTGACGGCCACATGCTGGTGGAAGGCGCGCCGGGGCTGGCCAAGACCAAGGCCATCAAAGAGCTGGCCGAGGGCATTGAAGCGCAGTTCCATCGTATTCAGTTCACCCCCGACCTGCTGCCCGCCGACATTACCGGCACGGAAATCTACCGCCCGGAAACCGGCAGTTTCGTGTTCCAGCAGGGGCCGATCTTCCACAACCTGGTGCTGGCGGACGAAATCAACCGTGCCCCGGCCAAGGTCCAGTCGGCCTTGCTCGAAGCAATGGCCGAGCGCCAGGTCAGCGTCGGGCGCAGCACGTACGAGCTGTCGCCCCTGTTTTTGGTGATGGCCACGCAAAACCCGATCGAGCAGGAAGGCACCTACCCGCTGCCCGAGGCCCAGCTCGACCGCTTCCTGATGCACGTCAAGATCGGCTTCCCGGATGCCGCGGTGGAGCGTCGTATTCTGCAGCAGGCCCGAGGTGAAGCGCTGCACGGCGAAACCAAGCCCGAGCGCCGCGTGAGCCAGCAGGCTATTTTCTCCGCTCGCAAGGAGATCCTCGGGTTGTACATGGCCGACGCCGTGGAGGAATATCTGGTGCAACTGGTCATGGCCACCCGTACGCCGGCCAAGTTCGACCCGGAAATGGCCGAATGGATCGCCTACGGCGCCAGCCCGCGAGGCTCCATTGCCCTGGACCGCTGCGCCCGTGCCCACGCCTGGCTCGCCGGCCGCGACTTCGTCAGCCCCGAAGACATCCAGGCCGTGCTGTTCGACGTGCTGCGCCATCGCATCATTCTGTCGTTCGAAGCCGAAGCTGCCGGTATTGACCAGGACCGCGTCGTGCAGCGGATTCTCGACGTCGTCGCCGTCGCTTGAGTAGCCAGCCATGAACAACCCACTGGCGCCCGTACCGGGCATCCGCGTCAGCCTTTCGGAGCTGATCGAGATGCGCCATCGCGTGCGTGAAGTGCAGTTGTTCTCGACGCCGGGCCAACGTAGCCCACTGATCGGCCTGCACCACTCCAAACTGCGCGGGCGCGGCGTGGATTTCGATCAGGTGCGGGTCTATCAGGCCGGCGACGACGTACGCACCATTGACTGGCGCGTGACCGCTCGTACTCAGGAGCCCCACACCAAGCTGTTTCATGAGGAGCGGGAGCGGCCGATCTTCATCATGATCGAGCAAAGCCATCGGCTGTTCTTCGGCTCGGGGCTGATGTTCAAGTCGGTGCTCGCGGCCCAGGCCGCCAGCCTGATCGGCTGGGCCGCCCTGGGGCACAACGACCGGGTCGGCGGGCTGGTGTTCGGAGATAACACCCATTACGAGGTTAAGCCCCGGCGCAGCAAACAGAGCCTTCTGCAACTGCTGAACCGCCTGGTGCGGGTCAATCAATCGCTGCATACCGAGGGCGAAGCGGACCGCGATTCGTTCGGCAACGCCTTGCGCCGGGCCCGGGAAGTATTGCGCCCTGGCAGCCTGGTGATCGTGATTTGCGATGAGCGCGCGCTGTCCGACAGCGCCGAGCAACAGTTGAGCCTGCTGTCACGCCATTGCGACCTGTTGCTGTTGCCGCTTTCGGATCCGCTGGATCACGCCCTGCCCGCCGCCGGATTGCTGCGTTTCGCCCAGCGCGGCGCGCAGTTGGAACTCGACACCCTGAATTTCGAACTGCGCCAGACCTATCGCGCCCAGGCCGAGGCGCGCCAGGAGCGCTGGGAATTGCTGGCCCAGAAGCTGCGGATTCTGCTCATGCCCCTGAGCACCCAGGGCGACATGGTCGAACAGCTACGCGAATACCTGAACCCCAAGCGGTCGGGGAAAAGCCGATGAGCAGTCTCGATCAACTGCAGCCACTGATCACGCCGCCACCCATCGGCTTCTGGCCTCCCGCGCCGGGCTGGTGGCTGCTGCTGGTGGTGTTGCCGTTGCTGGGGTTTGGACTGTGGCAATTGCGCCGGTTCCTTCCCGCCAAGCGCTCCACCGTGCGCGCCGAGCAACCCCTGGACCCTGCGCGCCTGGCCGCGCTGGCGGAACTCGCCCAACTGCCCAAACCCTACGATGGCGCCCCTGCCGGCGCCTGGCTGCAACAGCTCAACGGGCTGCTCAAGCGCCTGTGTCGCAACCACTACCCGTACAGCCAGAGTCACACCCTCAACGGACGTAAATGGCTGGCTTTCCTGGATAACCGCTGCCCGGCGGCAGGCCTGACCCGCTGGATGGTGCTGGTGGAAGGCGCCTACAAACCCGAATGCAAGCTCGATGACAAAGCCATTGCCGGCCTGACCCAAGCCGTCGAAATCTGGATTCGCAAACATGTTTGAGTTCGCCTGGCCGTGGATTTTCGCGATGTTGCCGCTGCCCTGGCTGATGCGCCTGGTGCTGCCGGCGGCCGACAGTGGCGAGCCGGCCCTCAGGGTCAGTTTCCTGGGCGACCTCGAAGGTCTCGTGGGGCGCCGGGCCCGAAGCAATCTGCCGACCTGGCGTCAGCAGGCACCCTTCATCCTGCTCTGGCTGCTGTTGCTGATTGCCGCTGCCCGCCCGCAATGGTTGGGCGAGCCGTTGCCGATCGCAGCCAGCGGTCGTGACCTGTTGGTGGCGGTGGATGTCTCGGGGTCCATGGACTTTCCCGATATGCGCTGGCAAGACGAGGAAATCAGTCGCCTCGCGCTGGTCCAGCACCTGCTGGGAGATTTTCTCGAGAGCCGCGAAGGTGATCGGGTCGGCCTGATCCTGTTCGGCAGCCAGGCCTACCTCCAGGCACCGCTGACCTTCGACCGTCGCACCGTGCGGCTGTGGCTGGATGAAGCGCGCATCGGCATCGCCGGCAAGAACACCGCTATCGGCGACGCCATCGGCCTGGCGCTCAAGCGCCTGCGTCAACGTCCGGCAAACAGCCGCGTGTTGATCCTGGTGACCGATGGCGCCAACAACGGCGGGGAAATCGACCCGCTGACCGCCGCGCGGCTGGCCGCCGAAGAAGACGTGAAGATCTACCCGATTGGCATTGGCGCCGATCCGGAAGAAAGTGGCACAGCAGGGTTTGTCGGGGTCAACCCGAGCCTGGACCTCGACGAAGCGACACTCAGGGAAATTGCCCAAACCACGGGCGGCCAGTATTTCCGCGCCCAGGATGGCCAACAGTTGCTGGCGATCAAGACCACCCTCGACCAGCTCGAACCGGTGACCCAGCAGCCGACCCAAGCACGACCCGCCCAGGCGCTTTACCAATGGCCCCTGGCCGTTGCGCTGCTGCTGAGCGTGTTGCTGGTAGCCCGGGAACGCTGGCCGGACAATCCTTTGCAGCGCCTGCTCACCCAGCCATTGTTCCAACCGGCAGAACATTCCGAGTGGCGCCGGCGACTCAAGCGCATGCGTCTGGGGAAACGCCGATGATCGCTCTCTGGCCACACTGGTTGCGTCCCTGGTTCCTATTGCTGCTGCCTTTGTTGGGGTGGCTGCTGTGGCACCTGTGGCACCGGCAGAAACGCGTGGGCCGCTGGCAAATGATTCTGCCGCCGGCGTTTCATGCCGTGCTGCTCAGTGGCGGCAACGGCCGCGAAAGCAAGCTCCCGTGGGTTGCCCTTGGCCTGGGCTGGCTGTTGGTGGTGCTTGCGCTGCTGGGCCCCAGTTGGGCACGGGTCGAACAGACCAGCCAAAAACCTGCCGATCCGCTGGTGGTGGTGCTGGAATTGACGCCGCAAATGCTCGCCGCCGACGTCCCGCCCACGCGTCTGGAGCAAGCCCGGCGCAAGGTGCTGGACTTGCTTCATAGCCGCAGCGACGCCCAGACCGCAATCATCGTCTATTCCGGCAGTGCCCATACGCTGGTGCCGCTGTCCGACGACCTGTCCACCAGCGCCAACCTCCTGGAAGCACTCACCCCCTCGATCATGCCCCAGAATGGCCATCGCGCCGACCTGGCGGTCAACAAGGCCATGGCCCTGCTGGATCAGAGCGGACTTGGTCACGGTCGGATCCTGCTGATAGGTTCATCGTTGAACGAACAGGAACGCGAGCATATCCGCCAGATCCTCGATGGATCTGCCACGCAATTGCTGATGCTGGGCATCGGAACACGCGAAGGCGCCCCGGTAACCCAGGAAGATGGCAGTTACCTCAAGGATGCCCAGGGCGCGATTCTGGTACCGCGCCTGGACAGCCCGAGCCTCAAGTCCTTCCTCAATGAGCTGGACGGCCGCTATCGCCCGGCGCGCCTGGACGATAGTGACCTGCGTGGCCTGGGGCTGCTGGACGGCCCTCGCCATTTGCGCAGCGACGGTCAGACGCTGCGCCTGGATACCTGGGCGGACCATGGCTACTGGCTGCTCCTGCCGCTGTTGTTGCTGGCCGCCTGCGCCGGACGGCGCGGCTGGCTGTTCTGCCTGCCGTGGGTGTTCATGGTGCCGCAAACCGGTCATGCCTTCGAACTCCAGGACCTGTGGCTGCGCCCCGATCAACAAGGCCAGCACCTGCTCAAGCAGAAGCGTCCGGCCGAGGCTGCCGTCCACTTCGAGGACCACCAATGGCAAGGTGTGGCCCTGTATGAAGCCGGTGCCTACAGCGAAGCCGCTCGCCGCTTTGCCGAGGGCAACGACGCCCGCGCCCACTACAACCGCGGCAACGCCCTGGCCAAAAGCGGCGAACTGGACGCCGCGCTGGATGCGTACGAGCAAGCGCTGGAGTTGCAACCGGACCTGCGTCCGGCCCAAACCAACAAAGCACTGGTGCAGAGCCTGCTCAAAGAGCAGACAGCAAAACCTGCCGAACCTGAACCCAGTGAAAGTGAGCAGCCAGGGCCCGCCGAGCAAGCACCGAACGCCAATGCCCAGGCACAAACTTCTGCGCCGGGACAGCCCTCCTCCGAAGCGACCGCGACACCGGAACAATCCCAGGGCCCCCAGGCAGCGCAACCGCCTGGTGCCCAGGATGTGCCGGGCAGCGAGTTGCCTGATGAGCGGACCACGACCCCACCACTGCGCCCCGCGGCCGGCCAGCGCAACGACGAAGAACAGCGCCAGGCACTGGAACAATGGCTGCGCCAGATCCCGGATAATCCGGGCGAACTGCTCAGACGTAAATTCTGGTATGAACAGCAAAGCCATCAGGCCCAGGGAAAAAACCCATGACCCGCTTCACCGCCTACCTCCTCGTGTTGCTGCTCTGGGCATCTGGAACCCAGGCCGTACAGTTGACTGCCAGTGTGGATCGCGGGCGCCTGAATTCCGGGGAGACCGTGGAACTGACCCTGGAGTCCAATGACGCCACACTGTTCGGCAAACCCGACCTGAGCCCGCTCCAGGCGCTGTTCGAAGTGCGCGGCACCCGCCAGGTCAACCAACTGACGACTCTTGATGGCGAGAATCGCGCCACCACCCGCTGGATCGTCACCCTGCTGCCGCGCCAAAGTGGCACCGTGGTCATTCCGCCCCTGCAATTGGGCGAAGTGACCAGCCAACCGATCACCCTGCAAGTGATCGAAAGCGAAACGCGCAATGAGCCGGGCAAACTGGCCCCGGTGTTCATCGAGGCCAGCCTCGACCAGACCGACGTCTATGTGCAGGCACAGGCGATCCTGACCTTGCGCATCTACCATTCGGTGTCGCTGTACGACGACAGCAGCCTGACACCGCTGCACATTCCCGATGCCCGTACCGAGCAACTGGGCGAATCACGCACCTACGAAAAGGTCATCAACAACGTACGCCACGGCGTGATCGAACTGCGCTACGGCATCTACCCCCAACGCAGCGGCGAACTGATGATCCCGGCCCAGACCTTCAGCGCCACCCTGGTCGAGCCGGTGGCCCAGGGAACCGCGCCGTCGGGGCCCAAGCCCGGCCAGTTGATGCGGGTCAGCTCCGAGCAACTGCGCCTGACCGTCAACCCCAAGCCCGCCAGCTACCCGGCAGATGTGCCCTGGCTGCCGGCGCGCAGCCTTTCCTTGAGCGAGAGCTGGAGCCCGGAACCAACCCACAGCCAGGTGGGTGACTCCCTGACCCGCAGCCTGACCCTGGAAGCCGAGGGTCTGGCCAGCGCCCAGCTACCGCCCCTGCCAGCCACTGAAATCAGCGGCCTGCGGCGCTACCCCGACCAACCGGTACTCAGCAGTCGCAGCAGCGAGCGCGGTTTGGTGGGCAGCCGTGAAGACCGCGAGGCCCTGGTGCCCAACCGCAGCGGCACCATTGAATTGCCGCCGGTGGAAGTGGTTTGGTGGAACACCCGGGAAGACCACCTGGACCGCACCAGCCTTCCAGCGCGGACCCTGCAAGTGGCGAACAATCCGAGCCTGATGGTGGACACGCCAACAAGCACACCTCAGATTGTGACGATCGTCGACAGCGACACCTTGCGGTATTGGCAATTGAGCACTTTCATCCTGGCCTGCACCACGCTGCTGGGCTTGGGCCTGTGGTGGCGCGCCCGTTCGCAGCCGGCCATCCTGCGCGCGACCCAGGCCGGGCCGAGCCCGCGGACCTTGCTGGACGACCTCAAGCGTGCCTGCCTGGCCAACGACTCCCACGCTACACGCCAGGCGCTGGACGCCTGGGCTCGCCAGCAACCGGAAACCCTAGCCGACATGGCCGCGCGCTTCGTGCCACTGTCCGACGCCCTGGATGGCCTCAACGGCGCGCTCTACAGCGAAACGGGTCAGTATTGGCAGGGCGAAGATCTGTGGCGAGCCATTCGTACCATTCCCGCTGCGGAAGGCTTCCAGGACCCGGCCGGCGACAGTGGCTTGCCACCGCTCTACCCCAAGTGATCCCTTTGCGGGACATAGCGCTTCTGTGGCTCGCCACAGGAGTGGCGCCAACTCATTTGGAGAAATTGCCCGGTTTCTCTCCTCTGTTTCCCAGTAAACTCTCCATCTTTTAGCCGCCTCTCTTCCCGCGGCCATCATCTGTTTTCTGGAGTTCATCTTGCGTCTGTTCCACACCTCCGACTGGCACCTTGGGCAAAACCTGCACGGTCAGGAACGCGACTTCGAACACGCCTGTTTCCTTGACTGGCTGCTGCGTCAGTTGACCAGTGAAAAGCCCGACGTGCTGCTGATTGCCGGGGATATCTTCGACACGGTGAACCCGCCGGTCAAAGCCCAGGAGCGGCTGTACGACTTCATCGTCAGTGCCCATGAACAAAACGCCAATCTGACCATTGTGATGATCGCCGGCAACCACGACTCCGGTTCGCGTATCGAACTACCGGCGCCGCTGATGCGTCGGTTGCGCACCCATGCCCTGGGCCGGGTGTTGTGGCTGGACGACGGGCAATTGGACGTCGAGCGCTTGCTGCTGCCGTTGCCCGACGCCAAGGGCAAGGTCAAGGCCTGGTGCCTGGCCCTGCCATTCCTGCGGCCTGCCGAGGTGACCGGCGCACAACTGGGTGACGATTACCTGCGGGGCATCGGTCAGGTCCATGAATGGCTGATCGCCGCCGCCAACGACAAACGCAAGAAGGGCCAGGCACTGATCGCCATCAGCCACGCCCACATGGCCGGCGGCTCGGTGTCCGAGGATTCCGAGCGCAGCCTGATCATTGGCAACGCCGAGGCCCTGCCCGCCAGCCTGTTCGGCCCGAGCATCAGCTACGTCGCCCTCGGCCATTTGCACAAACCACAAAAGGTCAACGGCGAAGAGCGCATCCGCTACAGCGGCTCGCCGATTCCATTGTCATTTTCGGAAATCGGTTATCAGCATCAGATTCTCGATATCACCCTGGAAGGCGAAACCCTGGTCAAAGTCGAGCCACGGCTGATTCCCCGGGCCGTCAATCTGCAGCGCCTGGGCCCGGCACCCCTGGCCGATATTCTGGTGCAACTCAAGGACCTGCCGGACATCGACCTGTTGGCCGATGTCCAGCGCCAGCCCTGGCTGGAGGTGCGGGTGCGCCTCGATGAGCCGCAGCCTGACCTGCGCCATCAAGTGGAAACCGCCCTGCAAGGCAAAGCCGTGCGCCTGGTGCGGATCGCCGCCGAATACGCCGGCAACGGCGGCAGCACAAACGTCGATGACGGCGCCGCGTTGGTGGAACTGGATCAGTTGAGCCCGCAGGAATTGTTCAGCCGCGCCTGGCAGGACACCTACGGCAACGAAGTGGACGAACAGACTCTCAAGGATTTTGCCGTGCTGTTGCAAGACGTGCAGATGGAGGGCGAGCAGCCATGAAAATTCTCGCGATCCGTCTCAAGAACCTCGCGTCCCTGGCCGGGCCCTTCGAAATAGACTTCACCGCCGAACCGCTTGCCAGTGCAGGCCTGTTCGCCATCACCGGCCCCACAGGCGCCGGTAAAAGCACCCTGCTCGACGCGTTGTGCCTGGCGCTGTTCGGCGCCGTGCCGCGCCTCAACAACACCGGGCGCGACGCCAAGGTGCCGGACGCCGACGGCGAAATCGCTACGGGCGATCCGCGTACGCTGTTGCGCCGTGGTACTGGCGATGGTTACGCCGAAGTGGATTTTCGCGGCATCGACGGTCGTCGCTACCGGGCGCGCTGGGAAGCCAATCGCGCCCGGGAAAAGGCCGGTGGCAAGCTGCAAGCCAGCCGCCAGAGCCTGCGGGATCTGGACAACGATCAGTTGCTGGCGAGTCAGAAAGGCGAATACAAGGCCCAGCTCGAAGCCGCCCTGGGCTTGAACTTTGAACAGTTCACTCGTGCCGTGTTGCTGGCCCAGAGCGAGTTCAGTGCATTCCTCAAGGCCGACGACAACGACCGCAGCGAGCTGCTGGAAAAGCTCACTGATACGGCCCTGTATACCCGATTGGGCCGGCGCGCCTTCGACAAGGCCAAGCAAGCCAAAGAGTCCCACAAGCAATTGCAGGACCAGGCCACCGGCGTCACACCACTGGCCCCAGAGGCCCGCGCCGAACTGGACCAGCGCTTCAACGAAGCCCAGCAACAGCTCAAGACCCAACAGGCGCAACTCAAGCAACTGGAGCAGCAACACACCTGGCTCAAGGAACTGCGCCAGTTGCAAGAGCAACGGGCCAGCGCCGCCGAGCAACTGCAACAGGCCCAAACTGACTGGGACGCCCTGGCCGACGAACGCCTGAAGCTGACCCGCCTGGAACAACTCGCGCCGCAACGGCATCAGTTCATCCGCCAGACGGAACTGACCCGGCAGCTCGAACCCCTGGCGGTACAGGTTCAGCAGCTCACCCAGCAACAGATCGATCTGCATGAACGCCAGGCCGAGCTGGAGAAAGGCCTGGGCGTTGCGCAACTGGCGCTGACCGCAGCCCGACAACAAAGCACCGACAGCGCCCCCTTGCTGCGCCAGGCCTTTGAAGAACAAGGCACCCTCGCCCGCCTCGACAAGGAGGCTCGCCAAAGCGCCGAACGCCAGGAGCAGGCACAACACGCCTGTAGCGAAGGCCAGCGCACCATCGACACGCTGCTTGAGCAGCAAAAACAGGTGGCCGAGCGCTTGCAGCGAATCGCCGGGGAGCTAGAACAAAGCACTCACCTGGCGCCGTTGAGCGACGCCTGGCAGGCCTATCGTGATCGCCTCCAACAGCTGATGCTGATTGGCAATCGCCTGAACCAGGGTCAGGTTGAACTCGCCACCCTGGAGCAAAATGCCGCTCACGCCGCCGAGCACCTGGCAACCCACCGGCAAAACCTCGAAGTGCTCTACAAGGAAGCCGACGCCGAACCGCAAGCGGTGGCCGAGCAGATCCAGTTGCTCGCTAATCTGCTGCAAGACAATCGCAAGCAACTGCGTGCATTCGAGGATCTGACGCGGCTCTGGGCCAGCCAGCAAGAGCTGGACAAGCGAGGTGCCGAGCTTGAACAGCGCCAGCAACAGGCGTTGCAGGAACGCGACCGATTGGTACGCGAAGGCAGCGAAGCCAAGGCCGAACTGGCGATTGCCGAACAGACCCTGAGCGTCACCCGCCAACTGCTGGAGCGTCAGCGCCTGGCCCGCAGCGAAAGCGTCGAACAACTGCGTGAACAGCTCAAGGATGACCAGCCATGCCCGGTGTGTGGCAGCGTCGAGCATCCTTACCATCAGCCCGAAGCCTTGCTGCAAAGCCTGGGGCGTTTTGATGAAACCGAAGAGGCCAATGCACGCAAAGCCGTCGAGTCGCTCCATGAAAAAGTCATCGACCTGCGCGCGCAATACAGCGGCGTCATCGCCCAGCTCAAAGAACTCAAGCAGCAACAGGAACAGCTCGCCAGCCAGCATCAAAGTCTGGCGCCCGCCCTTGAAAGCCATCCGCTCTCGGCGCAACTGCTGGCCCAGGATGCGGCCAAACGCGACGCCTGGCTGGACCAGCAAAGCAGTCAGCTCAACCTGCGTATCAGTCAGGACGAACAACGCCAGGCCGCCCTGCTGACGCTGCAACAGGACGCCGCGCGCCTGGCGCAGCACTTGCGCGAGGCTGAAACTGCGCATCAGCAGGCATCACTGCACCTGAACAACCAACAGCAGGAGCTGGCCCGGGATCGCCAGCGCCTGGACGAGGAACTGAGCCACTTCAGTACGTTGTTGCCGGCAGACACACTACAGGCCCTGCGCACCGAGCCGGCCGCGACCTTCATGCAGCTTGACCAGCAGATTGCTCAACGCCTGGCGCACCTGGAACAGCAACGCGACGAACTCAGCGAGCAGCTTCAGCGTCAGCAGGCCCTGGAGAAAGAGCAGGATCGCCAGCAAACCCGCCTCCAGCAGTTGGAGTTGGCGCAACGGCAACTGAGCGCCCTGACGGAACAACAGCAGGCCTGCCAGCAGCGGCTCAAGCAATTGCTGGGCGAACACACCAGCGCCGAACAGTGGCAGCAGCAACTCGACCAAGCCCTGGAACAGGCCCACAGTGCCGAAACAGCGGCCAATCAACAACTGCAAGCGCTACGCCACAACCGGGTGGAACTGGCCGCCGAACTCAAGGCCCGCCAGGAACAGGCCCAAGCGCTGGACACTGAACACACAGCCCTGGCCGCCGGCATCGCACAATGGCGCGCCAGCCACCCGGAACTGGATGATGCCTCTCTGGCCGCCTTGCTTGACCTGGACGAGCAAAGCGTCGGCCAACTGCGCCAACAACTGCTCAACAGCGAAAAAGCCATTGAGCAAGCCCGCGTGTTGCTTACTGAACGCGAGCAGCGCCTGCAACAGCATCAGGCCCAGCACAACGGCAATCTGGAATCTGAACAACTGGCCCAGGCCCTCACCGAACTTCAAAGCCAATTTACCGCCAGCGAGCAGCGCTGCGCCGAACTACGCGCCGAACAGGCCGAGGACCAGCGCAGGCAGAACGCCAACCAGGCCCTGGCCCAGCAGATCGAACAGGCTTATACCGAGTACCAGCGCTGGGCACGGCTCGATGCGCTGATCGGTTCGGCCACCGGCGACCGCTTCCGCAAGCTGGCGCAGGCGTACAACCTCGATTTGCTGGTGCATCACGCCAACGTGCAGCTACGACAATTGGTGCGCCGCTACCGGCTCAAACGCGGTGGCAGCATGTTGGGGCTTCTGGTGATGGACACAGAGATGGGCGATGAGCTGCGCTCGGTGCATTCGTTGTCCGGCGGTGAAACCTTCCTGGTTTCCCTGGCCTTGGCGCTGGGCCTGGCCTCGATGGCGTCCAGCACGCTGAAAATCGAATCGCTGTTCATTGACGAAGGCTTTGGCAGCCTGGACCCCGAATCGCTGCAACTGGCCATGGATGCTCTCGACGGTTTGCAAGCCCAGGGACGCAAGGTTGCGGTGATTTCCCACGTGCAGGAAATGCATGAGCGGATCCCGGTGCAGATCCAGGTTCGTCGTCAAGGGAATGGCTTGAGTACCGTGGAGGTGAAATGAGCCGCGCCACGCTCTACTCGTTCCGGCGTTGTCCCTACGCGATGCGAGCGCGCATGGCGTTGCGCTACAGCGCGGTCGATTTGAACATTGTCGAAGTCAGCCTCAAGGCCAAGCCGCCCGAAATGCTGGCGCTTTCCAGCAAGGGTACGGTGCCGGTGCTGCAGGTCGATGGCAAGGTGATTGATGAAAGCCTGGAGATCATGCACTGGGCCCTGGCGCAGCACGATCCGGATAATTGGAGATTGCTTGGCGACCTCGAAGGCCAGGCGTTGACGGCCGCGTTGATCGAGGAAAACGACCAGGTCTTCAAGCTTCATCTGAACCGCTACAAATACCCTGAGCGCCATCCCGAGTATCCATTGGAACATTATCGGACCGAGGGCGAGGTCTTCTTGCGCAGGCTGGAAGCGTTGCTTGAAACCCGAGCATTTCTGACGGCGGATTACCAAAGCCTGGCTGACGTGGCACTGATGCCGTTCATACGGCAGTTTGCTCATGTCGACCGGGAATGGTTTGCCGCAGCGCCCTACCCTCGCCTACAGCGTTGGTTGCAAGGCTTGCTGGATTCCGAGTTGTTCGTGGCGATCATGGCCAAGTAATCACCACCACTTGGTGAACAGCCTCTGTGCTTGCTTCAGGCAGCCACGCTGCACATGCGCACCACTGCACAATCGATCTGAAAAGGCCCGAAGACGGCAAGCCTAGGCTTGACCGGCGGATTCCCCACCAACGCCCCCAAAGCCTTGGCGGTCAGGATGTTGTGCGCGATGTTGTGGTTGCACTCGATGGTCCGCGCCAGAGATCCCGCCGAGGCTTGCCCCAGACCCAGCAATGAAAAACCATTGGTGATGAACGCCAGGAATGCGATCACCCAAAACTTGCTTCTGTTCATGCGCCGACCGCCCCTTTTGCGGCGCCATGCTCGAGCGCGGCGCGGGCAACCGGGGAACCATAATGAACAGAAGGCCGGGCGGCCTGGAGAGAGGTTTCGACAGAGCCTTGGTATTGGGCACCGAGGCTGACCACCAACACCATCGCCACGTACAGGCCGATGGCGATGTACGCGCCGTGTCTGGCAGAAGATAGGATTGCGCTGGCCATGGGGTTCTCCGTGGGCATGTTTCAGTGCCCACAGAATCAATCAACTAAACCGATTTTAATAGCGACAAATACGCATAGTGTCTATCAGTTTTATTGATTACTAATCCAAACAGATCAGTCCCTAAGCAGGCTCAATAATCGCTCACGAGCAGCGTCCGGCTCGCCGGGGGTCGGCTGGGCGGCCGAAACAATGGGGGTGGAATAGAGAAACAGCAGCATCATTGCCAGACGCATCGCCATAGTGTCGATCTCTTGTTGGAGAAGGAGTCAATTTACTAGCGTCAAATTTAAACACATGGCCATGTGATATTACAGCGAGTTTTTCGTAGGAGCAGGCAAAGCCTGCGATTTTTTCTCTTTTTCAAAGATGAAAAGATCGCAGGCTTCAGTCTTCAGCGCGGTTCAGTGTTGGGTCTTGTGGTCCAGGGCGGCGTAGAAGTTGGCGCTCTGTTGCAGGTATTTTTCGGTATAGCTCTGGGTGCGATTTTTCTTGTCGCTGATTTCAATGTTGGCACTGGCTGGCAGCGCTACGGTGGCGGAGATAGCGGAAGCAGCGATCACGGAGAAGAGATTCAGATTCATGTCGATAGTCCTCGGATGAGTTGGCTTGCCTGCCCGGTTGGGCCGTGAAGCAAACTTACGCGCCGAGGCGTCTCGCTTTGAAATGCTTTGCAACACTAGCGAATATCAGTCTTGTTGATACAGCGACGCAAGCCCCGAAAATCGGGGCCTGCGCTTTACTGAGGGAGCATGAACTTCAAGTCACTCGGCGCATCCATCGCCAGCTTTTGCACGGTTTTACCCAGCAGGCCGGTCTTGGGGTCACGCTCGAGAACCACGATCTGGTTGCTCTTCTGATTGGCGATCAGCAGGAATTTCCCGCTCGGATCGAGGCTGAATTCCCGCGGATGATCCCCCTCCACAGAGCGGCGCTGAAGCTCTGTCAGCGTGCCGGCAGTCGGGTCGATGGCGAACACCAGCACTTCGTTGGTGGTGCCACGATTGCTGACGTACAGGAACTTGCCATCCTTGGAGGCATGCAGCGCTGCCGCCGCCCTACCGGGCTGTGGTTTGCCCGCTGCCAGGTCGACCAGTTGCCGCTGGGTCAAACGCCCGTCCTGATAATCGAACACCGCCACCTGGGCGCTCATTTCCATGGTCAGCCACGCATGCTTGCCGTCGGCGCTGAACAGCAGATGACGCGGGCCGCTGCCGGGCGGCAACTGCACGAAGGCTGGATCGGCGGCGGTCAGTGGCAGTTCGGGGTTGGCCTTGGGGTCGTAGCGGTAGATGAACACCTTGTCCGCCCCCAGGTCGCTGGCGAACACATACTTGCCATCGGGCGAAGACACGGCCGAGTGCACATGGGCGGACATCTGCCGCTCGGGATTGATCCGACTCGGTTGATGGCTGCTCAGTTGCACCACCGGCGACAGCTTACCGTCGGTTCCCACCGGCAACACCGCCAGGGTGCCTCCCGGGTCTTCCACCACCGAATAGTTGCTGACCAGCAAATGTCGACCATCGCCACTGAGGCTCGAATGAGTCGGTTCGTTGCCCAATGACTGCACCTGACTGATCAGGCTCAGCTCATGGGTCTTCGGGTCAATGGCGTAGCTGCTGACCTTACCCACCGGGTCTTTTTGCCCCGGCCCGTTTTCATTCACCACGAACAGCCGGCTCATGTCCCTGGAAAGGGTCAGCCACGATGGGTTGTCGGTCTTGATCACTTGCAACGGCTGGGCATCGAGCTGGCCGCTGCGGCTGTCGAATTGCAGGCGGTAGATGCCCTGACTCTGGCCGGCGGTATAGGAACCCACCAACAGTTGATGGCGCTCATCGGTCTCTGCCTGGACGCCCATGGCGCCCACGCTGCCGGCCATCAACAAGGGCCAGAAACTACGCATCCTCATGTGTGTCTTCCTCATCGTCGTGGCCGCTGGTCGCTTCCACGCACTCCAGGTGGTGGTCGCCCGAATCGCTGGTGATGATCCAGTGTTTCTTGACCTCGTCGAACGTCGCGGCCTCCATCTGCGCAGGCGTGAAGCGCCAATGCTCAAGGGTGCGACCGTTCATGCACTCGACGTGCAACTGGTCTTGTTCGTCGAGGGAAAAATCGAATGCGTGCAGCCCGTCGATGATCAGCATGTCGCAGGTTTCGAGGGCGTGCAGCAGGGTGTCGGTCAAGGCAGTCATGGCAATCAGTCGGTCGTTGGGAAAGTGCTCATGATAACCCAATGTGGGAGTGGGCCTTGGGCCAAAAGGTTCGAAAGCACGGTCAACTGCCAGCTCGCATCGCGAGCAGGCTCGCCCCGACAATTGGATTTGCGGCGAACACACATCTTGTATTCACCACCCATCCACTGTGGGAGCGAGCCTGCTCGCGATAGCGGCAGCCCATTGAACCTCAATGCAACTGCCTGACTGCGATCAGAGCGCCTCGCGCCCCGGCACCCCATCGACCAACCGCTGGATGCCCAACGGATTGGCGTTTTTCAAAGGCTCGGGCAACAGGCTGTCGGGGTAGTTCTGGAAGCACACCGGGCGCAGGAAACGATCGATCGCCAGCGTACCCACCGAAGTCCCACGGGCATCGGACGTCGCCGGGTAAGGCCCGCCATGGACCATCGAGTCGCAGACCTCGACGCCGGTTGGATAACCGTTGAGCAGGATGCGACCGACTTTTTGCTCCAGCAACGGAGTCAATTCTCTGAACTGCTCGAAATCCGCTGGCTCCCCGATCATGGTTGCAGTCAACTGACCGTGCAGGCCGTTCAGCGCGGCAGTGAGCTCGGCTGGGTCCGCCACTTCGACAAACACCGTGGTCGGGCCGAACACCTCTTCTTGCAGCGCCTCGTCACCGTTGATCAACAAGCTGGCGTCAGCCTTGAACAACTGCGGCTGGGCCTGGTTGCCCTGTTGCGCACGTCCGGCCAGATGTTCGATGCCCGGGTGAGCCAACAACTTCTGCAGGCCCTTGCCGTAGCTTTGCAGCGTGCCGGCGTTGAGCATGGTTTGCGGGGCCTGATCGCCGATCAGCGCGGCCACTTGTTGGGTGAAGGCGCTGAATTGCGGCGAGCGGATGCCGATCACCAGGCCGGGATTGGTGCAGAACTGACCACAGCCCTGTACCACCGAGGCGGTCAAATCGCGGGCGACGCTGTCGGCACGCTTTTCCAACGCTTGCGGCAACACGATCACCGGGTTGATGCTCGACATCTCGGCGAATACCGGGATCGGCTGGGGCCGCGCGGCGGCCATGTCGCACAGGGCGCGGCCGCCCTTGAGGGAACCGGTGAAGCCTACCGCCTGGATCGCCGGATGCTTGACCAGCCATTCGCCAACACCACCGCCGTAGATCATGTTGAATACGCCGGCGGGCATCGAGGTTTTTTCAGCCGCGCGGATAATCGCATCAGCCACCCATTCGGCCGTTGCCATGTGGCCGCTGTGGGCCTTGAACACCACCGGGCAACCCGCGGCCAGGGCCGACGCGGTGTCGCCACCTGCTGTAGAAAATGCCAGAGGAAAGTTACTGGCGCCAAACACCGCAACCGGCCCCAGGCCGATGCGGTACTGACGCAAGTCCGGACGCGGCAACGGTGTGCGTTCCGGCAGGGCCCGGTCGATGCGCGCGCCGTAGAAATCGCCGCGACGCAAGACCTTGGCGAACAGGCGCATCTGGCCGCTGGTGCGACCGCGCTCACCCTGGATCCGCGCCGCCGGCAAGGCGGTTTCCCGGCAGACCACGGCCACGAACTCATCGCCCAAGCCATCCAGCTCATCGGCAATGGCTTCGAGGAACTCGGCCCGGCGCACTGCGCTCAAGCTGCGGTAGGCCGGATAAGCGGCAGCCGCAGCCTTGGCGGCAGCGTCAACTTCTTCGGCCGTCGCCTGGACGAACTCATGGGGCAAGGCTTCGCCGCTGCTGGCGTCAAGGCTCTGCAAGCGTGTCTGGCCGGCCGCGCTGCGCGCGCCACCAATGTAGTTGTGGCCAAGGATCTGGTTCATCGAAAGTCTCCTTTAAAGTGTGCCGATAGTACCCGGGTTGAACACCGCGTCCACCGGGGCAATGCCGTTGACCAGCGGTGCGCCGAATTCGGTCTGGCTGATTTCGAACACATCCCCCGGTTGCGTGCGGATGCCGTCGGCGAACGACAGGGTCGCGGTGCCGAAAAAATGCACGTGCACGTCACCCGGACGCAGGAACTGACTGTACTTGAAATGGTGGAACTCAAGGTTTTCGAGGCTGTGGCACATGTTTGCCTCGCCACTGAGAAATTCGTTCTGCCACAGCACTTGGCCGTTGCGCAGGATACGACTGGTCCCGGAAAGATGTTGAGGCAGTTCACCCAGGCGAAGTTCCGGGCCAAAGCTGCAGCTGCGCAATTTCGAATGGGCCAGGTACAGGTAATTCTTGCGTTCCATCACATGATCGGAAAACTCGTTACCCACCGCAAAGCCCAGTCTGTATGGCTTAGCGTCGTGGCCGATGACATACAACCCGCTGATTTCCGGCTCTTCGCCGGCATCTTCGGCAAACGGCGGCAGCGGGAACGGATGGCCCGGACGGACCACGATGCTGCCGTCGCCCTTGTAGAACCACTCCGGTTGCACACCGGCCTGTCCGCTCTCAGGCTTACCGCCCTCCACGCCCCACTTGAAGATGCGCATGGTGTCGGTCATGGCTGTTTCGTCGCCGGCCTGCTGATGCATCTTGTCCCGGGCCGAAGCACTGCCCAGATGGGTCAGGCCGGTGCCGCTGACCAGCAGGTGCGCCGGGTCCGGGTGGTCCAGCGGAGGCAGAATGCGCAGTTCGCTGAGTAACTGCGGGTAATCATGAGCGGTTCCCAGGCCCAGGCTGTTGACGTGCTGCTCAAGCTTCACACCCGCCTCGATGGCCGCCAGAGCCAGGTCGCGCACGGTCCGGGCGCCCTGGACTTCGCGCACTTGCTCGCCATCGACCACGCCGACGCGGCGTTCGCCGTTATTCAATTCGAACTGAACTAAACGCATATTTTTCTCCCTGCAAACAAAGCTTGAATAACACGCTGATCCCTGTGGGAGCGAGCCTGCTCGCGATAGCATTGGGTCAGCAACATTGATGCGACTGATAGATCGCAATCGCGAGCAGGCTCGCTCCCACAGGGGATTTCAATCACCTCAGGTCCGCGTCGCCCCCCGGGCGCTGGCCGCGAACTGCTCCGCCGGCAGCACATGCTTGCGCTCCAGCAGGCGATACACCACGCCGGTCAACACCAGGCCGAACACCATCACGCAGGACAGGAAGTACAGCCCCGACGCCAGGTTGCCGGTGTATTCCTTCAGCGCACCGATCACGAACGGCCCGATGTAGCCACCCAGGTTGCCCACCGAGTTGATCAGCGCGATACCCGCCGCCGCACTGGCGCCGGCAAAGAAACGCCCCGGCAAGGTCCAGAACACCGCGGTGCAGGAAAACAGCGCGAACGCCACCAGGCACAGCGCCGCCAGCTGCAACACCGGTACCGTCAGCCAGGCACTGAGGAACAGACCGATGGCGCCCAGCACATAAAGCACGGCCAGATGACCGTAGCGATCGTTCAAGCGGTCGGAACTGCGAGGAATGATCAGCAAACCGATGATGCCGAAGATGTAGGGCACCGAAGACACGAAACCGGTCACCAGGTCAGTGCCGCCAAATTGCTTGATCAACGTGGGCAGCCACAGGCCCAGCCCGTAGATGCTCAGGGTCACCGGCAGATAGAACAGCGCCAGCAGCAGGACACGCTTGTCCTTCAAGGCGTGCAGCGGATTGCCGTGCCGGGTCTGGCCGTATTCCTCAAGGTCTTTTTTCAGTTCACCGGTCAGCCAGTCCTTTTCGGCCTGGTCCATCCACTTCACCTGTTGCGGACCATCCGGCAGATAACGCAGCACCGGCCAGGTCAGCAAGACCGCCGGCAGGCCGATGACGATGAACAACCACTGCCAGCCGTGCAAGCCCAGGATGCCGTCCATGCCCAGCAAGCCGCCGGAGACGGGGCCGGTGATCATCATGGCGATGGGCTGAGACAGAATGAACAGGCCCAGGATCTTGCCGCGATGGCGGACCGGGAACCATTGGGTGATGTAGTACAGCACGCCGGGGAAGAATCCGGCTTCCGCCGCGCCGAGCAGAAAGCGCATCACATAGAAGCTGTAAGGCCCTTGCACAAACGCCATGCCGATGGTGATGGCGCCCCAGGTGATCATGATCCGCGCGAACCAGCGCCGGGCACCGAAGCGTTCCAGCATCAGGTTGCTGGGGATCTCCAGCAGGAAGTAGCCAATGAAAAACAACCCGGCGCCCAGGCCGTAGGCGGCGTCGCCGATGCCGATGTCGGCGCCCATGTGCAGCTTGGCGAAACCCACGGCGGAACGGTCCACGTAGGCGATCAGGTATAGCAGGATCAGGAAAGGAATTAGTTTCAGCGTGATGCGGCGAATAAGCCGCAATTCCTGGCTCATGGGACCGGTCTCCGATTGTTGTTGTTATAGAACCCTGGGGGATTTCTCTGACCAATGAGCGCCAGGACAATCCCTCCGTTGAATCGGACTATATAGTAATACTATTTACCCAACAACACTTCCAAACAGAGCAAATTGCGCTTATGTTAGGCGCAAGCTAAAACCATATAGTCATACAATAAGAGAATCGATCATGTCTGATAAGAAACCCTCCCTGCGCTCGGCCCAATGGTTTGGCACCGCCGACAAAAACGGCTTCATGTACCGCAGTTGGATGAAAAATCAGGGCATCGCCGACCATCAGTTTCATGGCAAGCCAATCATCGGCATCTGCAACACCTGGTCGGAGCTGACGCCATGCAACGCGCACTTCCGGCAGATCGCCGAACACGTCAAGCGCGGCGTGATCGAGGCCGGGGGCTTCCCGGTGGAGTTTCCGGTGTTCTCCAACGGCGAATCGAACCTGCGCCCCACCGCCATGCTGACGCGCAACCTGGCGAGCATGGACGTGGAGGAAGCCATTCGCGGCAATCCGATTGACGGCGTGGTGCTGCTCACCGGTTGCGACAAGACCACCCCAGCCTTGCTGATGGGGGCAGCCAGTTGCGACGTGCCGGCCATTGTCGTTACCGGCGGACCGATGCTCAACGGCAAGCACAAGGGCCAGGACATCGGGTCGGGCACAGTGGTCTGGCAGTTGAGCGAACAGGTCAAGGCCGGCACCATCACGATCGATGATTTCCTTGCGGCCGAGGGCGGCATGTCCCGCTCGGCCGGGACCTGCAACACCATGGGCACCGCCTCGACCATGGCCTGCATGGCCGAAGCCCTCGGCACGTCCCTGCCGCACAACGCCGCGATTCCGGCGGTGGACGCGCGCCGTTATGTGCTGGCCCACATGTCCGGCATGCGTGCGGTGGAAATGGTCCGTGAAGACTTGAAGCTGTCGAAGATCCTGACCAAGGAGGCTTTCGAGAACGCCATCCGGGCCAACGCAGCCATCGGCGGCTCGACCAACGCGGTGATCCACCTCAAGGCCATTGCCGGACGCATCGGCGTGCAACTGGACCTGGACGACTGGACCCGCATCGGTCGAGGCATGCCGACCATCGTCGACCTGCAGCCGTCCGGGCGCTTCCTGATGGAGGAGTTCTATTACGCTGGTGGTTTACCCGCCGTGCTGCGCCGTCTCGGCGAAGCCAACCTGATCCCTAACCCCGACGCGTTGACCGTCAACGGCAAGAGCCTTGGCGAGAACACCAAGGACGCACCGATCTATGGCCAGGACGAAGTCATTCGCACCCTGGACAACCCGATCCGGGCCGACGGCGGTATCTGCGTGCTGCGCGGTAACCTGGCGCCCCTCGGCGCGGTACTCAAACCCTCCGCCGCCACGCCCGAGCTGATGCAACATCGTGGTCGCGCGGTGGTGTTCGAGAACTTCGACGAGTACAAGGCGCGGATCAATGATCCGGAGCTGGATGTCGATGCCAGCTCGATTCTGGTGATGAAGAACTGCGGGCCCAAGGGTTATCCAGGCATGGCCGAAGTGGGCAACATGGGCTTGCCGGCCAAGTTGCTGGCCCAGGGAGTGACCGACATGGTGCGTATCTCCGATGCGCGCATGAGCGGCACCGCCTACGGCACCGTGGTGCTGCATGTGGCCCCGGAAGCCGCAGCCGGCGGACCACTGGCGGCCGTGAAGGAAGGTGACTGGATCGAACTGGACTGCGCCAGCGGGCGTCTGCACCTGGACATTTGCGACGCCGAACTGGCCGCCCGCCTGGCCGACCTGCCGCCAGCGCAGAACCTGTTGGTGGGCGGCTACCGCCAGCTGTACATCGACCATGTGCTGCAAGCGGACCAGGGTTGTGACTTCGACTTCCTGGTCGGTTGCCGCGGCGCCGAGGTGCCGCGTCACTCCCACTGACCCCACTCATCCCCTTGCGCGAGCAAGCTTTTTGTGGGAGCTGAGCTTGCTCGCGATAGCGGTGTAACAGACAACAGAGATATTGACTGGCAGGGCCTCATCGCGAGCAAGCTCAGCTCCCACAAAGGCTCGCTCCCACAATGGGTTCGGGTGTACATCAAAATCGCACTAGCGACCCGCCCTCGCCGCGCCTGCTATCATGCGCTGCATCCCCTTCGCACAGGATCGCGCCACCCCCCATGGACTACCGTAAACCCTCCGACCGCAAAAGCATGCACGCGCGCATCGTCCAGGAACTGGGCATGCAGATCGTTTCCGGGCGGTTCAAACCCGACGATAAACTGCCCGCCGAAGCTTTGTTGTGCGAGGAGTATGCCGTCAGCCGTCCGGTGTTGCGCGAGGCCACGCGCGTGCTGGTAGCCAAGGGTCTGGTGTATTCGCGGCCACGGGTTGGCACGGTGGTCAAGGCGCGTCGGGAATGGCACATGCTCGACCCCGATGTGCTGCACTGGTTGATGCAAAGCAGCCCGCAGAATGAGTTCTTCAATCTGCTGACCAGCGTGCGCAGCATCATCGAGCCGGCCGCCGCGGCCCTCGCCGCACAGTTCGCCAACGATACCGACATCGCTGCCATCCGTGAGGCCTACCAGCGCATGGAGGCGGCACCGACCCCCGAGGCGGTGCTGCAACCGGACCTGGACTTCCACAGCCGCATCGCCGATGCCACCCACAACGACCTGCTCGCCAACCTGTGCAACATGTTGTCGGTGGCCATCGCCGAAGCCCTCAAGCACTCCAACCAGCGGCCCAACCTGCATGAACTGGCGATGCCGCGCCACAAGGCGATCCTCACCGCCATCGAGAACCGCGACGCCCTCGGCGCCCGCCATGCCACGCTGGTGCAGCTTGACGATGCCCGCAGCGCACTGAATGTGGTGCTGGGCGCCGATCCTTCCTGATCTTCCCTCCCGACGAGGCCAGGCATAACCCGCATTCGCCAGGGTGGTATTTATTTACCGCCCTCGCAGGAGCGGGATGTCGATACTTCCCTCGTCGTCACTCCCGGCGGCCATGAATTTATGAAAAGGATTTCATATGACCGCACCCGCTCCGGCCAATACGCTCCCCGCGTTGGCGCAAAGGGTCAGCCTGCTATTTGCCAGCCGCCCGACCTTCGAAGAAATCGCGCAACGCATGCTCGAGCAAGCCATCAAGGAAAAATACCCCTCGCTGACCTTCGACCTGTCCAAGACCCGATTGGCCACACCGGACCCAGCCTCTCGCGGCTTTACGCTCCAACCGTTCATGCCCCGCGTCCTCGAATACCTGGCCCTCGGCACGCCCGTGGATTTCACGGAGCGCGGTGGGCGTCGCTGTTTTCTTTCCGACGCACCGCCCCGCGAGCTCTCACCAGACGACGGGAAGCTGGACATCAAGGTCATCGAAAAACTGCTGCTTGAACTGCCTTGGACCGTACCGATCGGGCTGGAGGATGCGCTGACCCGCTATTGGAACGCCGGAATCGACACAAGCAATAACCTCAGCCGCTGGCGCTGGCTCAGCGATGCACTGAAGAACACGCTGTCTATCCGCAGGCTGCGACAACCCGGCCTCACTGACCAGGCGCGCGAAGCCCTGGACCAGATCGTCCGCTGGCCGGAGCGCGAGCAGCGCTTTCGCCGCAACAACCCATCCCCCGTCTACGCTTACAGCCTGGAAACCAAGCTCATCCGAGACGGCTCCAACACCGTGCTGACCGGCAGCGAAATTCTCCTGGACCACTCCAAAAAGGGCGTCACCCTCCTCCTGCTATGCAGCCCTGGCGGCGCCGTGCAGTCGTTTGCATCCCTGGAAGCCTTCAATCACCATTGGGGCGCACTGATCGCCAGCCGGTATGTGGTCGACACGCTCACCTGTCAACGCAACGAGATCAGTGGCAATGTCTTCGACACCCAGGCGGCTATGGTGCTGGAGCAGCAACTGGCCGACCTGAACGCAGTGCAGTTGCCTTCGCGGATTGGCCTGCAAGACCTGTCGACGCTCTACCAGGAGCTGAGCGACCCTGCCCGTTATCTGCTTGACGCGCCGCGTCTGACGCCGGAAACGTCGGCACGGATCAAGCCGCTGTTGCCCGACTGGTTGAAAAAAGCTTCCATCGTCGATCAAACGAAATTCCAGCACTGCAGCCTGACATTGGCCAGCGCGAAAAAACGCCACCAGGGCCGCACCTTTCTCAGCGACATTGAAGACATCAAGGCCTTTACCGCCGACGCCCTGCTCAAACAGATGCGGCAAACCAACGACAGCCACCCGGACAAGGCTCAACCCAGCCAATACCAGCCTGATGATATAGAACTGACCTTCAGCGTGGCGGCCGGTTATCCCGGGACCACAGGGATCATCGAAAAACGGACGATGAGCCTGACCGAGCTGGCCATCAACAACCTCATCGCCCGACCGAGTGCAAACCTGATCCTCAGCCATCGCTTGGGCCTGACGCTGCCCCGGTGGTTGACGCCGGACTTCATTACCCGCAAGAACGGGCTGATCGAACAGGTCGACATTGGTTCGGCCTATCCCCGCTACCTGCAACAACGGCTGTTGGACGATGTACCTCAAGCCCAGGAACGCCAGCGGATGTTTGCCGAACAGATTCCGGCACAGCTAACGCTTGAAGCCCTCCAGCAAATGCTCAACCACGAAAACGGTGTGACCCGCCAAGGACTGGGCCTGGTTGAAGCGCTCCTCAATCCCGACGCAGATAGCCAACAGGTCAGCGGCCAGTCGGTGGTCATCCGCCACCTGGCCTTCCTGCGCAAACCCGAGGCCCACCCCGACATCGTGAACAATATGTTCATTATCGAGCCGGAGGATGTCCAAACCGGACCGCACCTGCTGTATCGCCCACTTTACGCGCCCTCGTTGCAAGAGTTCCCGACGCGCGAGGCACTGCTGAAGGCCGTCGTCACCCCAGGGGACCTGCAAAAAAGCATCCTGACCTGGATGACTGATGCCGCACGGCCGATCTATGCCAATGGCGGCTTCCAGGAGCCGCACATCGTGCGGTTTTTCCAGGGCGATGAATTCAACCTCCCCGCCAAGCCCGCCCCTGCGACGCTGGCCATCGACGGTGCAAACGATGAACTGCGGCAGTTCCTGCGCAACGGCGAACTGATGCAGTATCTGTACGGCAGCAATGCCCGCGCCCTGATCTCCCAGGCCGACCGTGATTCAGTCTCCAACAGCGAGAGCCGCTGGGCCTTGCTCCTCAAGGGCGGCAGCCTGCTGTTCAATACGCTGCTGATGCCCTTACTGCGCGGTCCGGTGATGGTCACCTTCTGGCTGTGGAGCCTGATGGCCAGCGCCAGCCAGGATATCCCGGCCCTGAGCAGCGAAGACCCGGTGACCCGGGAACTGGCCGCTGTCGATCTGCTGCTCAACCTCGGCATGCTGGTACACCAGTTTCCCGCCATCAGCGCCTTGTCCCATGCACCGTTGCCCGATGCACTGAAGGAACAGGCGATGCGTCCTCCTGCGCCACGCACCATCCCTGAGCAATGGCCCGCGCCTGCGCCGCCCCGCATTCTCGAAGGGCCGGTGGGCTTGCCCGGCGAACACTTGCAGGGCGCCAGCAGGCACCTGGACCTCAGTTTCGCCAGCGCCGGGCAGCGCCTGACGCCGGAACAACGTAACCGGCTGCTGCGGCTACAGGTGCCACGCCCTACTTCAATGCCTGAACCGATCAAATATGGCCCCTATACAGGCTTGTACGTCATCCAGAACAAATGGCACGCACTGGTGGAAGACCAACTGTATCGGATCAGTCCGGAGCTGGACGGCAACACGGTGATCGTCGACCCGCAAGCTCCACGAGACCCGGATAAAAATGGTCCGGTGTTGAAATCGGATACCCAAGGCAACTGGTCCATGGATCTACGCCTGCGTCTGCGCGGGGGTATGCCCCCAAAGCGGGTGGCCGAACTGCGCAAGCTCAGGGCCCAGCGGGGGATGGAACTGAGCCGGGAGCTGGCGAATTATCATGCACAGGAAGCCGATAAGCTAAAGGCCGTGCAAGTTGCCCAGGAAGTCATGAGCAGAACTCAGGAAGGCGCCTTTACCGAGGAGCAACGTGCGGCAAAACGTACGCAGTTTTATGAATTGCTCCAGGACCAGACTGACGACTATCTGCGGCTGCTGAACAAAGCAACCGAATATGCCGGCCTTGACATGACATTGCCCCCGGAAATGCTTCGCGCCCTGATGGAAAACGTGGTCAACAATGCCCGTAAAGCCATTCTTGTCGTCGGCTTGGATCTAGTGGCCCTGGATACCGCCAATATCCATTTCATAAAAGACGGACCGGCGTTGAAGGAGGCTGTCAATGCCGACCCCGCAGGCTACTTTGCGTACCTCGACGCAATGAGCACCATCAACGATCGTACTATCTATTGGCTGGAACTCGAGGAGCGGCATCTGGACGCGTTATTGAACCTGGACGCCGAAGGCGCGCAGATATTCGAGCGGCTGACCAGTGCTCGTCCCCAGGAAGAAAGATCGGCGCTGGCCACCAAGGCCTTGCAGCTACCCATACTCGCCGCCCTGCTGATCAGAAACCCCGAGTCCGACCTTCCCGCCAGTCTGCATAAGCTCATCAAGCTCTTGCTGGAACAGGTGCGCTCCCACTCCGACCTGGGAACCTATGACCTGCCCCCTTCGGAGCGACTTGAAGTGCTGGAAAGCCTGACCGAAAACTATGGCGCCTCCCTTGATGCCATGCAGGGCATCAAGGCACTCAATGCCAGCGACATTGACCCATCCTATTTCGCCAGGCTGTTCAAGCTGATCGAACAGCTCTATGACGAAGCCTCCAAGACATTGTCCGCCGAGCTAAAACCGGCGCCGCAACCGCGCAAGCGTCCGCAAAAACGCACCAAAACGGCGAGCGGGCATCCGCAAAAAAAGGTGATCAAAACCCGTAAGGGCGGCGTGTTGATTGGTGATCTGAAACCCGCCGGCACCTCCCTGCCGATTGAAGTCGTCGAGTTACGCTCCGAAGTCGATGACGAGTTACTCGCCACGTATTCACAACACGATGACGTCTGGGACATCGTCGAAGTACAACGACCGGTTCCGCCACCACCGCGCACCAGAGCGATCAAAACGATCAAGAGCGATGCGCGCAAGCTGCTGGATCAACTGGACAACAGTTTACTGAGCGCAGAGCGGTATAAATCCCAGTGCCGCTTTCCTCAGGAAATCGAGGAGATCATGAACAATGAGGCGAGTCGCTACCGCAAACGCTGCGAAGAACTGGAAAGGGCCATCACCGCGTCGACAAAACCGCGCACACCAGCGGATCAGGCATTGATCGATGAACTGTCAAACGCAGCTTCCCGCCTGGCCACCCGGGGCAGCGCCCTGCGCACCGAACTGAGTTTCAAATTGCCGCCCACCGACAGCAACCTGCGCTACCTGTTCGAAAAGAACCTGATACAGGTTGCCCGGCTCGGCGAACGCAAAGCCTTGAAAAGCGAGCGCAAGGATTTCCTTCAGGAATACGCCATCAATGACCGCGACGGTTGGCCGCTGTGGTATGCGCATTTTCACTACGAAGCGGCCGATACGCCGAAAGCGGATTTCAGCGTCGCGCATCTGAAAACCAAGGAGCAACGCCGGGAGCACTATCACTCGATGCTGGCCAAGGCGAAAAGCCCTTATGCGGTGGTGAATGTGCATCGAGGACAGATCGGCAGGCCGTTGGCGCAGAGCAAGTTCTTGCCGTTGGCGCCTTGATCTCTGTTCAAAGGCTGGCGTAATACATGTGGCGAGGGAGCAAGCTCCCTCGCCACATGTATTAATGGGCAAACAACGACTTACTCTTCTGCCCTGCCATTTTTTCAGGCTTGATCAGGAACCGCGCCAGCGCCGGCAGCAGCCACAGTGCCCCGAACATGTTCCACAACAACATGAACGTCAGCATCAGCCCCATGTCGGCCTGGAACTTGATGGCCGAGAAGATCCAGGTGCACACACCGATGGCCAGGCACAGGCCAGTGAACAACACCGCCTTACCGGTGGACTTCAGCGTCTGGTAGTACGCCTCTTGCAACGGCAAGCCGGCCCGCAGGAAGCTTTCCAGGCGACTGTAGATATAGATGCCGTAGTCCACGCCTATCCCCACGCCAAGCGCCACCACTGGCAGCGTCGCGACCTTCACACCGATACCCATGAAGGCCATCAGGGCGTTCCCCAGCACCGAGGTCAGCACCAGCGGCAGCACGATGCACAGCGTCGCCGCCCAGGAACGGAAAGTGATCATGCACATGGTTGCCACACAGATGTACACCAGGACCAGAATGGTCAGTTCCGATTCCTTGATCACTTCGTTGGTTGCAGCTTCAATGCCGGCGTTACCGGCGGCGAGGATGAACTCCAGGCCGTCGCGATTATTTTCCTTGGCAAACTCCTGCACCACCTTCACGGCGCGGTCCAGGGTCTCGGCCTTGTGGTCGTTGAGGAAAACCAACACCGGGGCCACGGAACAGTTGTTGTTGTACAGGCCATCGGCCCGGGCAATGGAGTTGTTCAACACGTCTGGGTTACGCGACAGGGTTTCCCATTTCAGGTTGCCCTCGTTCATGCCCTTGATCATTTGCTTGGACACGGTGACCAGGGAGATCGCCGACTGCACCCCCTCGGTGTTCTGCATTTTCCACATCAGCTCGTCGATGGGAGCCATGGCTTCATAGCGTGAGCAGCCTTCAGCCTTGGTCTTGACCATCACCACCAGGACATCGGAGCTGGTGGAATAGTTGCTGATGATGAAGTTGTTGTCCTGGTTGTAGCGCGAGTCCGGACGCAACTCCGGCGCGCCCTGGTCCAGGTCACCGATCTTCAGGTTCTGGCTGTACCAGAGGCCGCCACCAAAGGCGATCAAGGCCAGGACGATCGACACCGGCGCGACTTTGGCGCTGGCAAACTTCGACAGCAGGCGCCAGAACGGGTGCTCACGCGTCGCATCCTTTTTGCTGCGCTCGATGGCACGCTTGCTGATGCCAACATAGGAAATCGCCACCGGCAACAGGATCAGGTTGGTGAACACAATCACCGCCACGCCGATGGACGCACCGAAGGCCAGTTCCCGGATCACGCCGATGTCGATGATCAGCAAGGTGATGAAGCCGACGGCATCCGCCAGGATTGCGATCATCCCCGGCAGGAACAACTGGCGGAATGTGCGCCGCGCCGCCGTCAGGGCGTTGTCCGCCTCACTGGATTGCAAAGCGATACCGTTGATTTTCTGCACGCCGTGGGAGATACCAATGGCGAAGATCAGAAACGGCACCAGCATCGAATAAGGATCGAGCCCGAAGCCGACGGCGTGCATCAGCCCCAACTGCCAGACCACGGCCACCAGAGTCGTGCTAAGCACTGCAATGGTGCTGCGCATGCAGTTGGTGAACCAGTACAGCAGCACCAGGGTAATGATGAAGGCCACGCCGAAGAACATGACCACCATGGTCAGGCCGTCGATCAAGTCACCGACCTTCTTGGCGAAGCCCACGATATGGATCTTTACGTTGGGGTTCTGGGCTTCAAACTTGTTGCGGATCTTGTCTTCGAGTTCGTGGGAGAACTTCTGATAATCCAGGGCCAGCAGCTTGCCCTGGTCCTGCGGGTCCGGATAGGACTCCAACAGCGGGATATCGATGATGCTCGATTTGAAATCGTTGGCTACCAGGCGTCCGACCTGGCCGGACTTGAGCACGTTGTTGCGTAACAGGTCGAGGCTGTCTGCCGAGCCGTCATAGCTCTGGGGAATCACCTCACCACCGGCAAAGCCCTCCTCCGTCACTTCGGTCCAGCGCACGCTCGGGCTCCACAACGACTTGAGGCCGGAGCGGTCGACGCCGGAAATGTAGAACACCTCGTCATGAATCTGGCGCAAGGTCTCCATGTAATCCTTGGAGAAAATGTCACCATTGGTGGCCTCCACGGAAATCCGCACCGTGTTGCCCAGGTTCGCCAAGTCATTGCGGTGTTCGAGCATCTTCTCGATGAAGGGGTGCTCGAGGGGGATCATCTTTTCGAAACTGGTGGACGGCCGGATCAGCGTGGCCTGCCAGAACAGGAAAATACTGACCAACAGGCAAATGACGATCACTGCCGGGCGGTTGTTGAAAATCAGGCGTTCGAGGAACGTCGCCTTGTCTTGGTGATGACTGCTCATGGGGTCCGCCTTCTTGTTATTGTGCCCGCCGGATGTTTGCGGCTCATTTGCTCAATTCAGCGCCGGTGGGGGTGGTGGCATGAACGCCACCCTGTCCTGCCAGGATCAGATTGCCGTTGCCCGCCGCCGTGACAGCCGCCACGGAAATCCGATCCGGGCGGTTGAACACGCTGAAGGTCACGCCGTCATCACTGCTGCGCACCACACTGCCGCCGTTGCCGACAATTACGATGGAGCCATCTGGCAAGAGCGTGGCCCCGGACAGGCCGAATTCCAGGGCACCGCGGGTGGCCTTGAGTTCGACCTGCTCCCAGGTGCTACCAAAATCGGTGGAGCGATAGAGGTTGCCGCGCAGGCCGTAGGCCAACAGCGTTGAAGGCTGAGCGGTGCCGATGACGCCGAACAGCGAACCTTCGTATGGGCCTTCGATCTTTTCCCAGGTCTGGCCCCAATCGCTGGAGCGGAACATGCTGCCGGCCTCACCGACGATGAACAGCCCGGCGTCTTTCACCGCAGCTATCGCGTTGAGGTGGAACTGGTCTTCGTTGTCGAGACGATCCCCGACCTCTTCCCAGTGCTTGCCGCCGTCGGTGGTTTCGAACAGCGCCCCGTAGGCGCCCACGGCAAAACCGTTGCTCGCGTCCTTGAACCAGACGTCCAGCAGCGGCGATTCACGGGTCAGGTCTTCGAATTGCTTGGTCCAGGTGCTGCCACCGTCTTCGCTGGCCAGTATCTGCGCGTCGTGCCCCACGGCCCAGCCGTGTTTGTCATCGACGAAAAATACTGCGGTGAGCAACTGGCGGGTCGGCACCTTGGCCTGAGTCCAGGAACCGCCCTGATCGTCCGAATAGACAATGTGCCCGCGATCACCGACCGCCACCAGGCGTTTGCCGGCATGGACCACATCGAGCATCAGGGTTTTGCTGGCCTTGGCCGACTCGACGGAATAGATGACATCGGATGTCGAAGCCGCTACGGCCATCACCGGTGCAGACAACACGGCAGAGCCCAGCAGCGAGAGCGCCGAGACCAGCAACGCGACTCTGCGCAGTACCGGCGGCCGGCAGCGGCCCACAGCCATGACAGGCTCATTCATAGACCTTTCCCCCATTATTATTGTTAGGTCATTCAACCCTTCAGGGCGCCGTAAGCGGGCTCATCGTGATTGACTGTTCTGGAGCATAGTCCTGAAACCTGCAATCTAGAGCCACTTCGGAAGCTGACCTATCCTATCGGGCTTTGGAAAGGTCTGACAATCGACGCCGCGTTATCTTTTGTTAACCGTGGCGCAGTGCGGTCGGGGGTGAATGAAGGGGTATTCGGGGAGGTTATGGCAGGCTATCGAGGCGGTTGTTGTGTAGACAGGTCTGACGCCATCGCGAGTAGGCTCGCTCCCACAAGGGATCAATGTTGAACACAAGATATATGCTCACTGAAGATCACCTGTGGGAGCGAGCCTGCTCGCGATGGGAACACCGCGGCCTGCCAGGCAGACCGCGGTGCCAAGGTCACGCCAGGCTCTTGCTTACCACTTCGAACACATCGGCCGACAGCCCGCCGGACGCCAAGATGCGCTCCAGCTCGGCTTTCATCAGCGCCTGGCGGGCACTGTCGTATTTGCGCCAGCGGGTCAGTGGCGCCAGTTGCCGTGCGGCGATCTGCGGGTTGAAGCCATTGAGCTGGATCACCAGATCCGCCAGGAAGCGATAACCTGAACCGTCAGCCGCGTGGAAGTTGATCAGGTTCTGCCCGGCAAACGCCCCCACCAAAGCGCGTACCTTGTTCGGGTTCTTGATATTGAACGCCGGATGTTCCATCAAGGCCTTGACCCGCGCCAGGCCGCCCGGCAACGGGCTGCCGGCCTGGACGCTGAACCATTGGTCCATGACCAGCGGATTGCCTTTGAAGTTCTCCGCGAACACTTCCAGCGCCTTGGCCTTCTCGGCTTCGAACGGGGAATTGACCAGCACCGCCAGGGCCGTGAGACGCTCGGTCATATTGTCGGCGGTGTCGAACTGCTCCAGGGTGGCACTGAGCACTTCCGGCTTGTCGGTCAGCATCAGGTACGACAGCGCGATGTTCTGCAAGGCACGGCGGGCGAAATGCTCAGCCTCGGCCACGTACGGCGTGCGCTTGGACAGGTCACGGTTGGCCTCATAGCGCAGCCACAGGGCTTCGAACAGATTGTCCGCCAGTTGCTGACGGGCGAATTCCCGCGCGGCATGGATCGCCTCCACGTCGGCCACTTCGCTGATTTCCGTCAGATACGCCTCGCTTGGCAGCGAGAGCATTTCCGCGACCATGGCCTGATCCAGGGATTCGTCCGACAGCACGCTACGCAACGCGCTGACCAGACGCGGGTCCAGCACCAGATTTTCGCCTTTCTGATGCTGGGCGATCAGTTCCTGCAGCACCTGCACCGACAACTGCTGGCCGGCATCCCAGCGGTTGAAGCCGTCGCTGTCGTGCTGCATCAGGAACATCAAGTGGTCCCGATCGTACGGGAAGCTAAGCTTCACCGGGGCCGAGAAGCCGCGCAACAACGAAGGCAACGGCTTTTCGGCGATGTCGACAAAGGTGAAGGTCTGCTCGGCTTCGGTCACCGAGATCACCCGGGACGTGCCAGTTGCCGCCGCTTCGCCGGCCAGGCGCAGAGGGATTTCATTGCCCTTGCTGTCCAGCAAACCCAGCTCCACGGGAATCACAAATGGCAGTTTTTCCATTTTGTCCGGGGTCGGTGGGCAACTCTGGCTGAAGGTCAGGCTGTAGGTTCGGGCAGCAGCGTCGTAGGACTCGCTGACCGCCAGCCGTGGCGTACCCGCCTGGCTGTACCAGCGCTTGAACTGACTCAGGTCGACGCCGTTGGCATCCTCCATGGCCTTGATGAAGTCATCGCAGGTCACGGCCTGGCCGTCGTGGCGCTCGAAGTACAGGTCGCTGCCCTTGCGAAAGCCCTCGGCCCCCAGCAGGGTGTGGATCATGCCGACCACTTCCGAACCCTTTTCGTACACGGTCAGGGTGTAGAAGTTGGAAATTTCGATGAAGCTGTCCGGGCGCACCGGGTGGGCCATGGGACCTGCGTCTTCGGCAAACTGGTGAGTGCGCAGGTACGCCACGTCCTGGATACGCTTGACCGTGGCTGAGTTCATGTCGGCCGAAAAACCGGCGTCGCGGAACACAGTGAAGCCTTCCTTGAGGGACAACTGGAACCAGTCACGGCACGTCACGCGGTTGCCCGACCAGTTATGGAAATACTCGTGGGCAACGATCGCTTCGACCCGCTGGTGCGCGGCATCGGTGGCGGTTTCGGCGCGGGCCAGCACTGCGCTGGAGTTGAAGATGTTCAGGCCCTTGTTTTCCATGGCGCCCATGTTGAAGTCGTTGACCGCGACGATCATGAAGATGTCCAGGTCATACTCACGGCCATAGACCTCTTCATCCCAGCGCATCGACTTCTTGAGGCTGGTCATGGCGTGCTGGCACTTGTCGATGTTTTCCGGCTCGACATAGATGCGCAGCGCCACGGTGCGCTCGGTCATGGTGGTGAAGGTGTCTTCGACGCACCACAGGTCGCCGGCCACCAGGGCAAACAGGTAGGCGGGTTTCTTGAACGGGTCTTCCCAGGTCGCCCAGTGCCGGCCATCTTCGCCGGGACCGCTGGCGATCGGGTTGCCGTTGGACAGCAACACCGGATAGCTGTGCTGCTCGGCCACCACCGTGGTGGTGAACGTACTCATCACATCCGGGCGGTCGAGGTAATAGGTGATCTTGCGGAAACCTTCGGCCTCGCACTGGGTGCAGAACATGCTGCCGGACTTGTACAAGCCTTCCAGGGCGGTGTTGGTTTCCGGGTGGATCCTGACAGTGGTGTCCACCGTGAAGGCCGGGGCCTTGGGTTGCAGGGTCAGGTGGCTGGCGTCCAGCTGATAGTCCAGCGGATTGAGGTCGGTGTCATCGAGCTTGATCGAGAGCAGTTCCAGCTGCTGGCCATCGAGCACCAGGGGCGGCAGGCCGGCACCGCGCTCGGGGTTACGGCGCATCACCAGTTGCGCATGGACCAGGCTGTGGTCCTCGAACAACTCGAAGGTCAGGTGCGTCTCGTCGATCAGGTACTCGGGCGCCTGATAGTCCTTCAGGTAAATCATCTTCGGTTGTTCGGTGCGCATGGGGCAAATCCTTCTACTGATGCACGGCGAGCTGATAAGCCGTGTATTTACGAATATTGATCACGCCAGTGTCGAAAATCAGGTATTGGCCCTTGATCCCCAGCAGCGTGCCTTCGGCAATCGGGTTCTTGTCCAGGTTGAAACTGACGATCTTGGCCGGGTATTGCTCCACCGGATAACGGATTCCGCTATGGTCTGGATCGCTTGCAGGCCGAATCGTTCCTGCAAGCCTTGCAGACCTTCGGCGCAGCTCTCGAACAGCGAATCGCGGATCTGCGGCAGGTCCACCGCCACGGCGTCGCCCTTGAGCAATGCGCGCCAGTTGGTCTTGTCCGCCACCTGGCTGCGGAACAGGTCTTCGACAAAGCCCGATTGCTGGCGAGTGGCGACCCGCAGGATCGGCAGCGCCTGGCTGGCGCCCTGGTCCAGCCAGCGGGTCGGCAGCTGCGTGGCGCGGGTGATGCCGACTTTCACGCCCGAGGAATTGGCCAGGTACACCACATGATCGGTCATGCAGAACTGTTCGCCCCAGGCCGGCTCGCGGCAGGTGCCCGCATCGAAGTGGCAGCGCTCAGGGCTCATGATGCACAGGTCGCACTGGGCCAGTTTAGTCATGCAGGGGTAGCAATAACCCTGGCTGAAGCTGGTCTTGGTCCTGCGTCCGCAATGGCTGCAGTGGATCGCACCGAGAAACTCCAGGCGCACCGTGCTGCCAATCAACGGGTTGACTGGCACCTCGGTATCGCCCAGGCGAAAGGCGTATTGAACGGTCGGCCCGTCAAGGCGTGCCGACATCTTGCTGATTGCACCGCGGCCAATCTCGATCAATGGATGGCATCCGACTTGAACAGGATGTTCGGCACTTCTGTGGCCTTCGACTGGCACTCCTGCGGGCCCATGTAGCCGGTGCGTTCCTCTTCGGGCAGATTCTGCATCTCCCAGGCGATCATCGCCTGCAGCGACAATTCGCGCTGTTCGGCGGTGAGCTTGTTGCCATCGGCCCATTTACCGATTTCCACCGCCAGCTTCAGGCTCTGATAGATCTCGGGGGTGATGTTTTTGATCATTTCGTTGAACGAGGACATGGGTTCTCCGCGCAATCGCGCATATTCAAATATTACAGGCGCCGTCAGAGGGCCATTTTACGACGAGCGAACAGCCCGCCCAACAAACCCGTGAAGCAACCGATGAGCAGCCCGCCGACGTGGGCCGCGTTGGCGATTTCGCCGAAACCGATCAGCGAGATCAGCCCGGACAGGCACAGCACCAGCCACACCAGCATCATCACCAGCACCCCACGGGGCAAGTGATAGGCCGGGTTCGGCGCCAGCAGTTGAAAGATCCAGCAGTGCCCCAACAGACCATAGAGCACGCCGGACAAGCCGCCGAACAAGGTCGGGCCGCTGAAGAAATATTGGGCGAAGTTGGACACGAGGCTGAACAGCAGTGTCAGCCCCAGCAGGTTGATGCCGCCCTGGCGCGCTTCAATCCGCCGTCCCAGTTCCCAGTACCACATGCCATTCATGGCGATGTGCAGGAAACCGAAATGGATCAGCATCGGCGTCACCAGGCGCCACCACTGCCCTGCCGCCAGGCTGTCGGCCAGGGGCGTGAAATGGATATAGTCGCCGACGACGCGAAACTCCAGGAATGTCAGCCAGCGCAAGGTCTCGAGATTTTCCCCCAGCAACGTCACGGCGCCGACGATCAGGCTCAGCAGCAACACCAGTGCTGTAACCGGGCTGCGGGTCAGTTGCTGGACGAAACCAGGCCGTCGCGACGTGCTGCCGGTGCCCGGCAACTCCAACTGGTGCTCGGGATCGCCGCTCGGGAAGCGTGCATACAACGAGCGCACGTCTTCGCTGATTTCATCGGGCACCCAGAGCACCTGCTCGCCCGCCTCCTCGCTGACCCGATGGGGCACCTGCATGCGTTGCAGCAATTTGACGAAGCCGCTCAGATCCTCGGCCAAGGGCAAGCGCAAGACCGCCACGACGCTCATCGCAGTTCCTCCGGCCGTTCGACATCGACCCAGACAAATTTATGCGGGTCCAGTCGGGTTTCTGCGTCGAGACGATAGGCCACCAGTTTTCCGTAAAGCACCGCGCTGTAATCCAGGCAGGCCAGGTTCGAGCGGATCGGCGCGGGTTTGCCGCTGCGCCAGTAATGACCGACGAACAGCATGGGTTCATGCACGCCATAGCGCAGCAGATTATTCTTTTCGTCGGGCGACAGCGGCGTGCGAGCCACCGGTTCGGGCAAGGCGTCGGGTTGGAACACGATGTCTCCATAGGTCTGAGGATCGTCTTCCCAGAACTTGGTGCGAAAGAACGAACGGGTCAGGCCGTCGCCGCCGGTGAGGGTCAGGCCATGGGGCAAGCGCATGTCGGTACCGCGCAGCAGGCGATCAAACACCGTGCAGGCGAAACTGCCCGGCTCCGCCGAGGCCTGGAGGAAATGCTCGTCGATACAGCCGTCCGGGAACAAGCCTCGCAGCGGCTCGATCAGACCGTTGTCCCAGCAGGCGTGGACCACCCGGAAGCGCTGGGCATCGACAAACAGCGGCAACTCGTAAAACCACTTGAGAAAGTCATGCCAGTCGCCCGGATGCTGCTCGAACTGGGTCAGGGTTTCGTTGAGCAGACGGGCATGGCGCGGGGTGTGTTCGCGCACGTAGCGCTGGCCGCTGCCCGGCAACGCCGGCGTGCTCCAACCCAGGGCGTTGAACTCGTGGTTGCCCATGATGCACAGCGCCTGACCGGCCACCACCATGTCGTGGACGATGTGCAGGGCTTCGCGGATCCGCGGACCACGGTCGATGATGTCCCCCAGGAACACGGCCATGCGCGACGGGTGCCGCCAGACGCCGCCCTGCTTGTGATAACCGAGGCGGTCCAGCAGGCGTTCCAGGGTCAGGGCGCATCCGTGCACGTCGCCGATCAGGTCGTAACTGCGCGCAGGATCGAGCATCAGTCGCCTCCACCCCCCAACCGACTGCCCCAGCCGAGCTTGGTCCGGCAGACTTCGTAGTAATTGTGATCCAGCGGGTGGATGAGACGCAGCTTCTGCGCTTTTTTGCTGACGGTGATGGTGTCACCCGGTGCGCAGGTGAAATGGTTCTGGCCGTCACAGGACACTTGCGGGTAGATCTGCATATCCTTGGACACGACGATTTTCAGCTCACTATTGCCATCGACCACAATGGGTCGCCCAGACAAGGTATGGGGGTACATGGGCACAATCACAATAGCGTCGAGCTTGGGATGCATGATCGGGCCACCGGCGGAAAGCGCATAGGCCGTGGAGCCGGTGGGCGTGGCGACGATCAGGCCGTCGGCCTTCTGGCTGCAGACGAACTGACCGTCGATATACAGCTCGAATTCGATCATCCGCGTGGATTTGCCGGGGTGCAGCACCACATCGTTGAGGGCATCGCCCTGACCGATGGCTTCGGCGTGACGGCGCACCTCGGCTTGCAGCAGGAAGCGATTCTCCACCAGATAGTGACCGTCCAACACCTCGGCCACTTTGGTTTCCAGCTCGTCGGGGCGGATATCGGTCAGAAACCCCAGGCTACCCCGGTTGATGCCCAGTACCGGAATGTTGTGCCGCGCCAGGGCTCGGGCGGCCCCCAGCAGACTGCCATCGCCGCCGACCACGATCACCATGTCACAGACTTCGCCGAGCATCTTGCGCGACGAAGTCTGCAGGCCGTGACCGGGCAAGACTTCGGCGATGGTATCTTCGAGGATCACATGCAGGTGCCGCTCCAGGAGGAAACGTTTGAGTCGGCGAACAGTGTCCAGCACCTGCGAACTGCCCAGGCGACCGATGATGCCGATATTGCGAAATTGCTCCATGGGGCTCCTGCGAGGGTCTGCGTCGGGCGAAAAACACGATTATGGGCGAAAGCCGCCCATAGACAAAATTCTTTAAGCCTTCGACGCAGGCTATGCTCGCAAAATGATCCTGTTCCCCGAACTGCTCGACTTGCCCCGCCGCCTGCGCCATCCCGAAGTGCGCGACCTGGCGTGGGCGATCCTTGCCCCGCCGATGCTGATCGACACGCCCTGGCCCCAACGCCATCCCCTGACCGGCAGCGACTGGGTGCAACAGCCTCATCAACTGGAACAGTGGCTGCGACAACTGGACCGCGACAGCTATCCGTTACTGCATTGCCTGTCCCAGGGCAGAACCCGGCGCCTGGGTCTGTATTACGAACGGTTGTGGCAGTTTGCGGTGCAGCACGCGCCGGGCATTGAGCTGATCGCCGCCAACCTGCCGATCCGCCACCAGGGCCAGACCCTGGGTGAACTGGACCTGCTGCTGCGCGATGGCGACGGCATCCACCACCTGGAACTGGCGATCAAGTTGTACCTCGGGCCGCAAAACGGCCACGGGCAGGACACCGCACAATGGCTCGGCCCGGGCTGCCATGACCGGCTCGACCTTAAACTGGCGCATTTGCGCGAACACCAGCTACCAATCTCCGCTCGCCCGGAAAGCCGAGAGGCCCTGGCAACGCTGGGCATCGAACCCTCGGGCATCGAGCTGTTTCGCTCGGAACTCTGGCTAGGCGGCTATCTGCTTTACCCGTGGCCCGGCCAAGCCGAACCCCCAACCGGCGCCCATCCCAGGCATTTGCGCGGAAGGTGGCTGCATCAGCGGGACTGGCCGGCGTTCGTTGCCCAGCGTCCGCCGGGGCGCTGGCAACCCCTGCCCCGGGCTGGCTGGCTCGCCCCGGCCCATTATCCGGCGGACCAGACCTGGAGCGCCGGGCAACTGGATGCCTGGCGAATGGCCCTCGACCCCATGGCCCCCGCACAATTGATGGTGCGCCTGAGTGAAAATGCCGAGGGTGAGTGGGAAGAAACCGAGCGAGCGTTCCTGGTGGCGGATCGTTGGCCGGATGTGCCGGGGAATGGGTGAGATGGGCGGCGTCTGTCCGGGCCTCATCGCGAGCAGGCTCGCTCCCACAGTGACCGCGGCGTTTGCAATCTCAATGGCAACAACGCATCGATGTGGAAGCTGCTCGCGATAAAGCCAACGCGGTCTAAATGGACAACCGCAACGCCAACGCCGCCAACGTCACCAACAACACCGGCACGGTCAGCACAATCCCGACCTTGAAGTAGTACCCCCAGCCAATCCGGATGTCCTTGCGCGCCAGCACGTGCAGCCAAAGCAAAGTCGCCAGGCTGCCGATCGGAGTGATTTTCGGGCCCAGGTCGCTGCCGATGACGTTGGCGTAGATCATCGCCTCCTTCACCACCCCGGTGGCCTGACTGGCATCGATGGACAAGGCACCGATCAGCACCGTCGGCAGGTTGTTCATGATCGACGAGAGCAAAGCCGTCAACAGCCCGGTGCCCATCGCCGCCCCCCACACACCATAGGCGGCGAAACCATCGAGCCATTGCGCCAGGTAGCCAGTCAGCCCCGCATTGCGCAGGCCATAGACCACCAGATACATGCCCAGGGAGAAGATCACGATCTGCCACGGCGCCTCCTTCATGACCCTGCGAGTGGAGATTTTGTGACCGCGGGCCGCGACGGCCAGCAATAACGCGGCGCAGACCGCCGAAATCGCGCTGATGGGAATGCCCAACGGCTCGAGGGCGAAGCAACCAAGCAGCAGAATCGCCAACACCGCCCAGCCCGCGAAGAAGGTGGCCCTGTCGTGGATGGCACTCGCCGGGGCATCCAGTTGATGCGGGTCATAGTCGCGCGGGATGTCGCGGCGAAAGAACCACAGCAATATCGCCAGGCTGGCCGCGACGCTGACCAGGTTCACCGGCACCATGACCGCCGCGTAACGGTTGAAGCCAATGCCGAAGAAGTCGGCTGAGACGATGTTCACCAGGTTCGACACCACCAGCGGCAGGCTCGCGCTATCGGCAATGAAGCCGGCGCCCATCACGAATGCCAGGGTTGCCGCCGGAGAAAAACGCAAGGCCAGCAGCATCGAAATTACGATGGGCGTCAGGATCAACGCCGCGCCGTCATTGGCGAACAAAGCCGACACCAGCGCGCCCAGCAGCACCATGAACGCAAACAGCTTGCGCCCGCTGCCTCGGCCCCAGCGGGCCACATGCAAGGCGGCCCAGGCGAAGAACCCAGCCTCGTCCAGCAACAGGCTGATGATGATCAGCGCGATAAACGTACCGGTGGCGTTCCAGATGATCTGCCACACCAGGGCAATGTCACCGACCTGCACCACCCCGCTCAACAACGCCAGCAGCGCACCGAGCGTTGCACTCCAGCCAACACCGAGGCCCTTGGGTTGCCAGATCACCAGTGTAATGGTCAGCAGAAAAATCAACGACGCGAGGAGCATGCGCAACAGCCTTGAAAGAAGGGATTTAGTAGGGGAAAAGAAGGGTCGCCTTGTGGCGAGGGGATAAACCCCTCACCCGCTATGCATGCCTGAAAATGCCGGGCATCAGGCCTTTTTGTGCTGTTCAACCCACTTGCCATAGGCATCAATGAATTTCTGCAGAAACGGCCTCACCGACTCAGACAGCTCGCCCTGCTCATCGAACGCGCTCCCCGCACCGGCCAGATAAGCCTCCGGCTGTTGCATGCAAGGCACATCGAGGAAAACCAGGGACTGGCGCAAATGATGATTGGCACCGAAACCACCCATGGCTCCCGGCGAGGCACTGATCACCGCACCCGGTTTACCGCTCAGGCAGCTCTTGCCGTAAGGCCGCGAGCCGACGTCAATGGCATTTTTCATCGGGGCCGGAACCGAGCGGTTGTATTCAGGCGTGACAAACAGCAATGCGTCGGCCGCGCCAACCTGCTCACGGAAAGTGCTGTAGGCTTGTGGGGGTGTGACGTCAATATCTTCGTTGTAGAGCGGCAGGTCGCCTATCTCGATGATTTCCAGCTTCAGGTTGCTCGGCGCCAGATCCGCCAGGGCCAGAGCCAGCTTGCGATTGATCGAAGCCTTGCGCAGGCTCCCCACTAAAACGGCCACGGTGTAGACATTACTCATTGGACACTTCTCGACGATGGGTTCAAGGGAGCCCCATTTATAGATGATCGGGCGAACAATTGGACCAGCGGAGAACCGAAAACCTTCCGACTGGACTATTTTTTTCATGTAGGAAAACTTACCGCGCTTGACCAAGGTCTACAGAACCGCAAATCGAGTGATTTATTTCCAGAGGTTCTAAGCAATGGCAGCAGTACTTGTCGGACAATTTCATGCGCGGGACGCCGAAGGTCGCGTCTATTCAGTGCATGAATACCAAGAATCGACCCCGTCGCCCGACGGTAACGGCAAGGAGCCTGTGACGACTTTCAAGCTGGCGATCGGAGATCGCGTCAACCAACTCGAAGACGGCAAATTCATGCTGGTGCAGTCCCAGATTGAATTAACCCGCGAACCGGAAACGCTACCGCCCGCTCAAACGCCCGCTGAAACGCTAATTGCCTCATAACCTGTTGTTATGAGCAGAAGTCATGCCCGGACTTGGGTTAGGATTCAGCCACTCAATGGCTCTCCCGCCCAACATGGACTGCTTGCATGCGTTTACGCCACATCGAAGTGATCCAGGCGCTGTTGCAGACCGGCCACCTCGGCACGGCGGCTGAATGGCTGCAATTACCGGTGGCAGAGGTGGAGGCGACGCTGCGCGATGCCGAGCTGCAGTTGGGTTTCATGCTGTTTGCCAGTGTGCGCGGGCGATTGCAGGCGACTCGCGAAGCCCTTGAGTTGCGCGACGGCATCACCCGCGTGTATGACACCCTCGAACCGGTGCAACGCCTGGCCAGCAGCCTGAAACACTATCAGGCGCCGCCCCTGCGCATCATTTGCACCCCACCGCTGGCCCAGCAGTTACTGCCTCAAAGTATCGCTGCCCTGCGTCGACGCCATCCGGACGCCCCTTGCACCCTGCTCAGCCAACCGACCCGAGACATTGTTCAGAGCCTTCTGCTGCGCGACAGTGACTTGGGCCTTAGTCTGCACGACCCCGAACACTCCGACATCCAGTGCCAGATGATCGCCCAGGGCAAACTGCAATTGCTGGCGCCCCACGGCTGGCTGCAACCGCGGCAAAAATACATTTCGGTTCAGGATCTGGCCGGCCAGTCGCTGGTGGGCCTGGATGGCCACGACCCGCTGAGCCCTGCGTTCGACCATAAGCTGGCGGCGCTACGCCCCGCGCCGGTCATCCAGATCCGCGTACAGACCCATCAGATGATGCGCGCCATGGTCGAGGCTGGTGAAGGGCTTGCCATCGTCGACCCCTTCACCGCTTCAGGTGCCAAGGACGGCGGGCTGGACGTATGCCCGGTATCGCCCGCCATTCCCATCTGCCTGTATGCGCTGAGTCTGAATGGCACGGCGACCTCTCCCACCCTCCAGTCGCTGCTGGAACTGATTACGGAACAAGCCGAGGCGCTGTTGGGCCACTGATCGCCATGCCCAGTGGATCGTCGAACAACCGGTACCAGAACAACGCCACCTCGGCGGTATGACGGTCAATGCCGCGATAGCGCAGGTGATCGATCCCGCCCAGCACGTAACCGCAACGCTCATAGAGCCGGCACGCGCCCAGGTTGTTGTTCTGGGTTTCGAGCATGATGCCCGGCAGTTTTTTCTTGCGGCTCCAGAAATGAGCGACGTCCAGCAATGCCCTGGCCACACCGTGGCGACGGGCCGGGGCATGCACGGCAAGCTCATCGATGTGGGCAAAACCGTTCCAGTTGGTACTCACCACCAGATGCCCTACCGGTTGGTCATCGAGGTAAGCCATGAAGATCTCGCTGTCCGGAGCGTCCCGGAAACTGCTGAATTCCTCAGGATCGATGCCATAGCATTTACGATAAGGGGCAATGGGCGTCACTGGCCATTGGCTCACCGGCCGACCCACCTGCGCCGTCCCATAGGCGCTGACCTCGAAACTGAAGTCGCTGCCCCAGATGTAGGCGGCAAAGCCGTCATCGACGACACGCACCGACAGGCCGGGGTGCTTGGGATTCATGACCGGCTGCATACTGGGAAAAGTCCTCATTCCTTGAGACAACCAACGGCGCTCTGCCATCCATTGCCCTTGCCTCTCGAAACTTCATACATCAAGCGGGTATCCGTAGCCTGCCCGTTACCTCAGGTTAGAAGGTACTGGCGATTGTGGCGAGAAATGAATGAAGACTGCCCTTGTGGGAGCGAGCCTGCTCGCGATGGGATCTCCATGGTCCAACAGACAGACCGAGCCGCCTGCATCGCGAGCAGGCTCGCTCCCACAAAGGGTACGACCGTGGCGCAAGATCAGTTCGCCGCGGCCTGGGATTCGACCAGTTGCGTCCACAGTGCCGGAGCACCGGCAGATTTGGCGATAGCTTCCAGACGCGCGGCATGTTCGGCGAGGTCGTTTTCGCTGGCGCGAAGGATCCGGCCTGGCGTGCGGTCAGCGGGCAAACGACGGATTTCCGTTGCCTGGTTACCTGAACCCTCACCCGTGCCATTGCCATCGGAGGCGTTGCCGGCCAGGGACAGGCTGGTCTGGCCACCCGTCATGGTCAGGTAGACGTCGGCGAGAATCTCCGAGTCGAGCAAGGCGCCGTGCAGTTCACGACCGGAGTTGTCGACGCCGTAGCGCTTGCACAAGGCATCGAGGCTGTTGCGCTGCCCCGGGTGCCGTTCCCGAGCCATCATCAAGGTATCGAGGATGGTGCAGTGCCGGGTGATATCGGCCCGGTCGTGCTGCCCCATCAGGGCAAACTCGTTGTTGATGAAGCCAACGTCGAACGCCGCGTTATGGATGATCAGCTGCGCACCCTGGATGAACTCGAAGAACTCATCGGCCACTTCAGCGAAGCGCGGCTTGCCCACCAGGAACTCGTTGGTGATGCCGTGGACGCCGATGGCGCCTTCATCACTTTCGCGGTCCGGTTGCAGGTAAACATGGAAATGGCGACCGGTCAGGCGTCGGCCGATCAGCTCGACACAGCCGATTTCGATAATCCGGTGACCATCGGTCACCGGCATGCCGGTGGTTTCGGTATCCAGTACAACAGATCTGTTGGCCATCAGTGTTCAGCTCTCAACGGGCATGCTTGCAAAAGCGGCGATGTTAACACGCTCCGGTAACGAGGGGACTTACCTGAAACCTGGCTTATGGGAGAGAAGCTGTGGGAGCAAAGCTTGCTCGCGATGAAGATAATGCGGTCTTTCAGGAAAACCAGGGCGCCTGTGTCGCGAGCAAGCTTTGCTCCCACACAAGCTCACTCGCCACAGATCATCCTGTTCAGGCCCCGACACCACTCGTATCAGGCCTGCTTGAAACCCCGCACCTCATCCACCCCACGGTTGGCCAACTGGTCTGCCCGTTCGTTACCGTGATGGCCGATATGGCCGCGCACCCATTTCCAGGTAACGTTGTGACGGTTGACCTGCTCGTCGAGCAGTTTCCACAGATCGGCGTTCTTCACCGGCTCTTTCGCAGCGGTTTTCCAGCCACGCTTCTTCCAGTTGGCCATCCACTCATTGATGCCTTTCATCACATATTGCGAGTCGGTCACCAGCAATACGTCGCAAGGCCGCTTAAGCTCTTCCAGACCCCGAATAGCGCCCATCAGCTCCATACGGTTGTTGGTGGTATTGGTTTCACCGCCCCAGAGTTCCTTCTCGACACCCTTGCATACCAGCAGCGCCCCCCAGCCACCCGGGCCGGGATTGCCCTTGCAGGCGCCGTCAGTGAAGAGTTCTACGCTATCGCTCATGCCAATCCATCCAGAAAAAAATGCAAAGGCCTGCCGGACGGGAACGACAATGCCCGCAACCGAATGCCGCCAGACCATCAGAAAAGGGTTAAGGCTCGATGTGGCGACGATTGACCTTGGCCATCGGCAAGGGAATCAGCTTGCCCATCGGCTCGCGTCGCGCCTGACGAACCGGGCGCAGCCCGACTGCAATCTTGCGCGCCACCAATAAATAGAAGCCGCCGCCGGACAGTTGCCACTCACCGGCCTTGCGCTCCCAGCCGGCCAGACGGGCCTGCCACTTGGGCGACGCAAGCGGCGGACGATAGCATCCGAAGCGACGTTTCTCCAGCGCGAAGCCCAGCAGGTTGAGCCAGTCACCGACCCTTGACGCCGAGATGCAGCGAGCCTGACGCAAAGCATCGTGAGCGAACACGTGACGCAACCCCCAACTGCTCCAGGGATTGATGCCAATGATCAGCAGATGCCCGCCAGGGCGGACGCTGCTGGCGGCTTCGCGCAGCAGCCCGTGCGGGGAGAGACAGAAATCCAGCCCGTGCTGCATCACCACCACATCGGCGGCATGTTCGCTCAACGGCCAGGCCTGCTCTTCGCAAACGATCTCCACGCCAGGCAATGGTGCCCCCAGGCGTACATTACGCTGAACCTGCGGCGCCGACGGCGGGGTCTGCGCCGAAGGCCCGTAGTGCACCAGATAGCCACCAAAGAACCGGCCCAGCTCGTCTTCGAGCATGCGCCGCTCCTCTTCCAGCAAAAATTGCCCGACAGGGCCGGACAGCCACTCACGAGCGGCGCTGATCAACGCAAGCCAGTCGGGATCAGCCTGAGCGAACGCTTCATCGGTCATTGCATTCTCCAACGCGTCAGGAAGTTCTAAGATGCGCCTTTGTTTTCTGCTTGGCGAATTCCGCGATGATACAGATCAGTGCCCTGCCCGCGTTCACCGATAACTACATCTGGTTGTTACAGGACCACGCCACTCAACGCTGCGCCGTCGTCGACCCCGGCGACGCCACGCCGGTGCAGGCCTGGCTCGACGCCCATCCTGGCTGGGTCCTGAGCGACATCCTGATCACCCACCATCATCACGACCATGTCGGCGGCGTCCAGGCACTGAAAAACGCGACACACGCCACCGTCTACGGCCCGGCCAGTGAAAACATCCCGGCGCGGGACGTGGCGCTGCAGGACAACGACCGGCTCAGCGTCCTCGACTGGGACTTCGATGTCTACGCCGTACCCGGCCACACCCTGGGGCATATCGCGTATTACCATCATGGCTTGCTGTTCTGTGGCGACACCCTGTTTGCCGCCGGTTGTGGGCGACTCTTCGAAGGCACGCCTGCACAAATGCATCAGTCCCTCAGCCGCCTGGCCTCTCTGCCTGAGGATACGCTGGTCTACTGTACCCATGAATACACCCTCAGCAATCTTAGATTCGCCGCTGCGGTAGAGCCGGGCAACCCGGACATTGCCGCCCGCCTGGAAAAAGTCAGCCAGCAACGCAACGCCGGCGTCATGACCCTGCCCTCGACCCTGGCACTTGAAAAGCTCACCAATCCGTTCCTGCGTACCGCTGAAACATCCGTTAAACAAAAAGCAGACGAACGGAACGGCCAGCGTAACCAGACGCCGAGTGAGGTTTTTGCGGCCTTGAGGGCGTGGAAAGATAAGTTCTAAGGCCGCTGGCGTTTGATACAAAAATTCTGAAAGGTTGACCTGTTGGGGTGCGCTTCCTAGAATCGGCCGACATTTTTGCCCGGAACTTACTTCCAGCCAATGTCGTCATCTATACGTAAGTCCGTCCAGTCAGACACATTGACCCGCTTGGCTCAAGCTGTCGCAGTGGCTGTGTCCGCCACCCTGGCGGGCTGCCAGAGCACGAGCCAGGTGCCGCAGAGCGATGTGGCGCACACGCCGAACATCGCCGCTCGCGCCAAACAGAAGCCCATCTGGCTCACTGAAAAACCCGTCCCTCAAGTGCCTCAGGACGTCTGGGAGCGTATGCGCCAGGGCTTCCAGCTGCAGGAAACCGCCGGCGTCAACCCGCGTATCGAGCAGCAACGCCTGTGGTTCGCCAGCAATCCATCCTTTCTGGAAAACGCCGGCGAACGCGGCAGCCTGTACATTCATTACATCGTCGAACGCCTTGAAGAACGCAACATGCCCCTGGAGCTGGCGCTGCTGCCGGTGATCGAAAGCGCCTACAACCCCATGGCTTATTCCCGGGCCCATGCGGTGGGCCTGTGGCAGTTCATCCCGTCCACGGGGCGCTACTTCAACCTGCGCCAGACCCGCTTCTATGATGGGCGTCGCGACATCACGGCCTCTACCACGGCCGCGATGGATTACCTGACGCGCCTGCACGACATGTTCAACGGCGACTGGCTGTTGGCGCTGGCTGCCTACAACGCAGGCGAGGGAACGGTCAGCCGCGCCATCGAGCGCAACGAAAAACTTGGCCTGCCCACCGATTACTGGAACCTGCCGCTGCCCAGCGAAACCCAGGCCTATGTGCCGAAGTTGCTGGCATTGTCCCAGGTCGTACTTTCTCCCGAGGCCTACGGCGTCAACCTCAACCCGATCGCCAACGAACCGTACTTCCAGGTCGTCGAGATCAACCAGCGCATGGACCTGTCCAAAGTCGCGGCGGTGGCTGACATCGACGAAGACGAGCTGTTCCAGCTCAACCCGGCTTTCAAGCAGCGCACCACCATCGATGGCCCGCAGCACCTGCTGGTACCCACGTCCAAGGCCCAGTTGTTGACCGCCAGCCTGTCCACCATGCGTCCGGAAGAACTGATCAGCAAACGATCGCTCCAACCGGTTTTTGACTCAGCCGAAGAAAGCACGGTGGCGGGCGCCAAGCGCACCTATCGCGTCAAGCGTGGCGATAACCTGGGGCTGATCGCCAAGGCCAACAACGTTCAGATCAAAGACTTGCAACGCTGGAACAGATTGAGCGGCAACAAACTCAAGATCGGCCAGACCCTGGTCATGCAAGACACCCGCAAACGCGTCAACACGGTAGTCGCTGCCAGCAGCAAGAATAAAAAGAAACAAACCCAGTACAAGGTCAAGCAAGGCGACTCGCTGTACGTGGTCGCCAAACGCTTCAACGTGGAAATGCAGCACCTCAAGCGCTGGAATCCACGGGTAGGCAAGGCACTGAAGCCTGGGCAGATGCTGACGGTTTACTCTCCGCACTAAGCCTGACTGAAGAGAGGGCTGCTTCGCAGCCCAGCGGGAGCAAGCTCCCTCGCCACGGTTTCGGGTAATCCCTGAAGCTTTCGGCTCCCGCCTTTTTCCTGCCGATACAAGCTGTTACTGTACGGGCCATAAAGCCCAAGCCGCCTGGATCGGATCTCAGACTTGATACGTCCCCTCCTCCTGCTCCTGATCAGCCTGGCCTTGAGCTCTCCCGCCGGCGCAACCATTAGCGAAAGCCATGGTTATGCGCAGTTCGGCACGCTCAAGTACCCGGCCAGATTCACCCACTTCGACTGGGTCAACCCGCAAGCGCCCAAGGGCGGTATCTTGCGGGTCATGGCATTTGGCACCTTCGATACGCTCAATCCCTATACTTTCAAGGGCAGCAGCCCAGTTTCGACGCCCAACTTCTTGCAATACGGCATCAACGAGCTGAACGAACCGCTGATGGTTGGCACCGGTCAGTATGCGCCGTCCGGCGACGAGCCGACGTCGAGCTATGGCCTGATCGCCCGGTCAGTGGAATACAGCGAAGACCGCAGTTGGGTGGTGTTCAACCTCAGACCCGAAGCCCGTTTTCACGACGGCGTGCCGATTACCGCCTATGACGTGGCGTTCTCCTACAGAACGCTGCTCAAGGAAGGTCATCCGCAGTACCGCACCAACCTTCAGGAAGTGCTACGGGTCGACATCCTCAACCCGCTGAAAATCCGCTTTGTGTTCAAGCGTACGGGCAACCCGCTGCTGATCCTGCGCCTGGGTGAGTTACCGGTGCTGCCCCAGCATTACTGGAAAGACCGCGACTTCAAGGCCACCACCTTCGAACCGCCCTTGGGCAGCGGCCCTTACCGGATTACCAAAGTGCAGCCTGGTCGCCAGTTGGTGTTTGAGCGGGTCAAGAATTACTGGGGCAAGGACCTGCCGGTCAATCGCGGCAAGTACAACTATGACCGGATGGACGTGGAGTTCTACCGCGACAGTGAAGTGGCTTTCGAAGCCTTCAAGGCCGGGGAATTCGACATCTACATTGAACACCAGGCCAAAAACTGGGCCAACGGCTACCGGTTCCCGGCGGTCAATCGCGGCGAGGTGATCAAGGCGCAGATTGCTCACCAGATCCCGACCCAGACCCAGGGTCTGTTCATGAATACCCGGCGCAGCACGTTCGCCCAGGTCAAGGTTCGTGAAGCCCTGGGGCTGATGTTCGACTTCGAGTGGACCAACCGCACGCTCTTCAGCGGTGCCTACAAGCGCACCCTCAGCTACTACCCCAACAGTGAATTCTCCGCCAGCGGTCTTCCGGTGGGCCACGAATGGCTGCTGCTCAAGCCGTATCGGGAACAACTACCGCCCGCATTGTTCACCCAACCCTTCAGCCTGCCCCAGACCGACGGGCGGGGCATCCCCCGGGAAACCCTGCGCAAAGCCCTGGGATTGCTGAAGGAAGCCGGGTGGACCATCCACGGCCAGCGCCTGCTCAACGCCGACAGCCAGCCCCTGCGCTTCGAGATCCTGCTGGTGAACCCGAACCTGGAGCGCATCCTGCAGCCCTACGTGGAAAACCTCGCCAGCATCGGGATCCAGGCCCGCCTGCGTACGGTGGATCGCGCTCAATACAAGCAGCGTCTGGACCAGTTCGACTTCGACATGATCCTGCTGACCCTGGGGCAAACCCTCAGCCCGGGTCTTGAGCAATGGCAGTACTTCCATTCCAGCCAGGCGGGGGTCAAGGGCAGCAAGAACTACGCCGGCATCAACAACCCGGTGGTCGATCACCTGCTGGAAAAGCTCCTGTCTGCCCGCACCCGTGACGAACAGGTCGCCGCCGGCAAAGCCCTGGACCGTGTGCTGCTGTGGCAGCACTACTGCATCCCTAACTGGTATCTCAATTATCATCGCCTGGCCTACCGTAACCGGTTTGCCTTTGTCACTACGCCGCCCTACACCCTGGGTTTGAGCGCATGGTGGCTGAAATCTTCGGAGAAAGATCAATGAAGCCTTTACGCGCCCTGCTCCTGCAGGCCAGCGGCCTGTTGTTCGCCGGACTGGCCTGTGCCGCACCGCAGCACGCCTTGACCTTGTACAACGAGCCGCCGAAATACCCAGCCGACTTCAAGCATTTCGATTATGTGAACCCTGACGCCCCCAAGGGCGGGATTTTTCGTCAGGGCGGGTTTGGTGGCTTCGACAGCCTCAACCCTTTTATCAGCAAGGGCGTCCCCGCCGATGACATCGGCCTGATCTACGACACCCTGGCCAAACAAGGCCTGGACGAACCGTTCACCGAATATGGCCTGATCGCCGAAAAAATCGAGAAGGCCCCGGACAATGCCTGGGTGCGCTTCTACCTGCGGCCCGAAGCCCGCTTCAACGACGGCCATCCCGTACGCGCCGAGGACGTGGTGTTCAGCTTCCAGACCTTGACCAAGGACGGCGCTCCGATGTTCCGCGGTTATTACAACGACGTGGCTGAAGTCATCGCCGAAGAACCGCTCAAGGTGCTGTTCAAGTTCAAGCACACCAATAACCGCGAATTGCCGCTGATCCTCGGCCAACTGCCGGTATTGCCCAAGCATTGGTGGGCCGGGCGCGAATTCAACAAGGGCAACCTGGAGATCCCCCTCGGCAGCGGTCCGTATAAGGTCGCCGAAGTGAAGGCTGGCCGTTCGATTCGCTATGAACGCGTGAAGGACTATTGGGGCAAGGACCTGCCGGTCAACCGCGGCTTCTACAACTTTGACGTGCTGACCACCGACTACTATCGCGACAACACCGTGGCGGTCGAGGCACTGAAGGCCGGGCAGTTCGATTTCTGGCTGGAAATGGCTGCCAAGAACTGGGCCAACGCCTACAACATCCCGGCCGTGACCGAAGGCCGGCTGATCAAGGAACAGATCCCCAACGGCAACCCCACCGGCATGCAGGGCTTTGTCTACAACTTGCGCCGCCCGGTCTTCCAGGACGTGCGGGTGCGCAAGGCCTTGAGCCTGCTGCTGGACTTCGAATGGACCAACAAACAACTGTTCCACGGTGCCTACGCCCGCACCCGCAGTTATTTCGAAAACTCGGAGATGGCCGCCACCGGCCTGCCCGGCGAAGACGAGCTGAAGATCCTCGAGCCGTTGCGTGGCAAGATCCCCGAGCAGGTGTTCACCCAGGCCTTCCAGCCTTCGGTATGCGACGGCAGCGGCATGATTCGTGACCAGCAGCGCAAGGCCTATCAATTGCTGCAAGAGGCCGGCTGGCGCATCGTCGACGACAAGATGGTCGATGCCCAGGGCAAACCCGTGGTGCTGGAGTTCCTGCTGGCCCAGACCGAATTCGAGCGGGTGCTGCTGCCGTTCAAGCGTAACCTCAGTGACCTGGGCATCGAACTGGTGATCCGCCGGGTCGACGTGTCCCAATACATCAATCGCGTGCGCTCGCGGGATTTCGACCTGATCGTGGGCAGCTTCCCGCAGTCCAGCTCGCCGGGTAACGAACAGCGCGAGTTCTGGATGTCGGCCGCCGCCGATAATCCCGGCAGCCGCAACACCATGGGCCTGAAGGACCCGGCAGTCGACCAACTGGTGGAGCAACTGATCAACGCCGACTCACGCAAGAGCCTGGTGGCCCACGCCCGGGCGCTGGACCGGGTGTTGCAATGGGGCTACTACGTGATCCCCAACTGGCACATCAAGACCTGGCGCGTAGCCTACTGGAACCACATCGGCCATCCAAAAATCACCCCGACCTACGACATCGGCACCACCACATGGTGGGTCAAGCCAGAGGTCAAGCCTTCCATCGAGGTGGAAAAACAGGTCATCGAGCAAAAAATCGTCGCCCCGGCGAGTGTGGAGTAACCGATGCTGGCTTATATCTTTCGGCGTCTATTGCTCATCATCCCGACCCTGTTTGGCATCCTGCTGATCAACTTCGTGATCATCCAGGCCGCGCCCGGCGGGCCGGTGGAGCAGATGATCGCCAAACTCGAAGGTTTCGAAGGCGCCACCAGCCGCATTGCCGGTGGCGGTGCCGAAGTGTCGGTGGCCGGCTCCGCCTATCGCGGCGCCCAGGGGCTGGACCCGGCGCTGGTCAAGGAAATCGAGCGCATGTACGGCTTCGACAAGTCGGCGCCGGAACGCCTGTGGATCATGATCAAGAATTACGCTCGCCTGGATTTCGGTGACAGTTTTTTCCGAGACGCCAAGGTCATCGACCTGATCAAGGAAAAAATGCCGGTCTCCATCTCGCTAGGGCTGTGGAGTACGCTGATCATGTACCTGGTGTCGATCCCGCTGGGGATCGCCAAGGCGACGCGGCATGGCAGTCATTTCGACGTCTGGACGAGTTCGGCGATCATCGTCGGCTATGCCATCCCGGCGTTCCTGTTCGCCATCCTGCTGATCGTGGTGTTTGCCGGCGGCAGCTATTTCAACTGGTTCCCGCTACGGGGGCTGACGTCCAACGATTTCGACGAACTGAGCATGGGCGGCAAGATCCTCGACTATTTCTGGCACCTGGCCTTGCCCGTGACGGCCCTGGTGATCGGCAACTTTGCCACCATGACCCTGCTGACCAAGAACAGCTTCCTCGATGAAATCAACAAGCAGTACGTGGTCACCGCCAAGGCCAAGGGCCTGACCCGCAATCGGGTGCTCTATGGTCATGTGTTCCGCAACGCCATGCTGCTGGTGATTGCCGGCTTCCCTTCGGCGTTCATCGGAATCTTCTTCACCGGCTCGTTGCTGGTAGAGGTTATTTTTTCCCTTGATGGCCTCGGTTTGATGAGTTTCGAGGCGGCAATCAACCGTGACTACCCGGTGGTCTTCGGCACCCTGTTCATCTTCACCCTGCTGGGGCTGGTGGTGAAACTGATCGGTGACCTGACCTACACCTTTGTCGATCCACGCATCGACTTCGAAAGCCGGGAGCATTGAGATGAACCTGTCCCCCCTCAATCGCCGCCGTTTCGAATTGTTCAAGGCCAATAAGCGTGGCTGGTGGTCGCTGTGGCTGTTCCTGATCCTGTTCGGGCTCAGCCTGGGCGCCGAGTTGATCGCCAATGACAAGCCGCTGGTGGTGCACTACGACGACGGCTGGTACTTCCCGGCACTCAAGCGCTACCCGGAAACCACGTTCGGCGGCGAATTTCCGCTGGAAGCCAACTACAAGAGCCCATACATCCGCGAACTGCTGGCCGCCAAGGACGCGTGGGTGCTGTGGGCACCGATCCCGTTCAGCTACCAGAGCATCAATTACGACCTGAAGGTCCCCGCCCCGGCACCGCCCTCCTCGGTCAACTGGCTGGGCACCGACGACCAGGGCCGCGATGTGCTGGCCCGGGTGATCTATGGTTTCCGTGTTTCGGTGCTGTTCGCTCTGACACTGACCCTCCTCAGCTCGATCATCGGCGTGATCGCCGGCGCCTTGCAGGGCTTTTACGGCGGATGGGTCGACCTGGCCGGCCAGCGTTTCCTGGAGATCTGGTCGGGGCTGCCGGTGCTTTACCTGTTGATCATCCTGGCCAGCTTCGTGCAGCCGAACTTCTGGTGGTTGCTGGGCATCATGCTGCTGTTCTCCTGGATGAGCCTGGTGGACGTGGTCCGCGCCGAGTTCCTGCGCGGGCGCAACCTGGAATACGTGCGTGCCGCGCGGGCATTAGGCATGCAGAACGGCGCGATCATGTTCCGCCACATCCTGCCCAACGCCATGGTCTCGACCATGACGTTCATGCCGTTCATCCTCACCGGGGCCATCGGCACCCTCACGGCCCTGGATTTCCTCGGGTTTGGCTTGCCTCCGGGCGCTCCGTCCCTGGGTGAACTGGTGGCCCAAGGCAAATCCAACCTGCAGGCGCCGTGGCTGGGCATCAGCGCGTTCGCCGTACTGGCGATCATGCTGAGCCTGCTGGTGTTCATCGGCGAGTCAGCTCGCGATGCCTTCGATCCGAGGAAATGAAATGAATCAGGACAATCTGATCGAAGTGCGCGACTTGGCCGTGGAGTTCATCGTCGGCGAACGTCGGCAACGGGTGGTCGAAGGCGTCAGTTTCGACATCAAGCGTGGCGAAACCATGGCCCTGGTCGGCGAAAGCGGCTCAGGCAAGTCGGTGACCGCCCACTCGATCCTGCGGTTGCTGCCCTACCCGCTGGCCCACCATCCAAGCGGGACCATCCAGTACGCCGGCCAGGATTTGCTCGGGTTGAAAGAAAAGACTATCCGCCACATCCGGGGTAACCGGATCGCGATGATCTTTCAGGAGCCGATGACGTCCCTCAATCCGCTGCATTGCATCGAGAAGCAGATCAATGAAGTGCTGGGCATTCACAAGGGGCTATCCGGTAAGGTCGCTACCCGTCGCACCTTGGAGTTGCTGGAACTGGTGGGCATCCCCGAGCCGCACAAGCGCCTCAAGGCCCTGCCCCACGAACTGTCCGGTGGCCAGCGCCAGCGAGTGATGATCGCCATGGCCCTGGCCAACGAGCCGGAGCTGCTGATTGCCGACGAACCGACCACGGCACTGGACGTCACCGTCCAGCTGAAAATCCTCGAATTGCTCAAGGATTTGCAGGCGCGGCTGGGTATGTCGCTGCTGTTGATCAGCCACGATTTGAACCTGGTGCGAAGAATTGCTCATCGCGTATGTGTCATGCAGCGCGGTTGCATCGTCGAACAGGCATCGTGCGAAGAGCTGTTCCGCGCGCCGCAGCATCCGTACACTCGGGAACTGCTGGCCGCCGAGCCCAGCGGCAACCCGGCGACCAACGTGGTCGGCCCGCCGCTGTTGCAGGTCGAGGACCTGAAAGTCTGGTTCCCGATCAAGAAAGGCCTGTTCAAACGCACGGTGGACTACATCAAGGCCGTGGACGGTATCCGCTTCAGCCTGCCCCAGGGCCAGACTCTGGGTATCGTTGGCGAAAGCGGCTCCGGCAAGTCCACCCTGGGGCTGGCGATCTTGCGGTTGATCGGCAGCCAGGGGGGGATCCGCTTTGAAGGCAAGCAGCTGGACTGCCTGTCGCAGCAACAGGTCCGGCCACTGCGCCGGGAGATGCAAGTGGTGTTTCAGGACCCGTTCGGCAGTCTGAGCCCACGGATGTGTGTAAGCCAGATCGTCGGCGAAGGCCTGCGGATCCACAAGATCGGCACCGCAGCCGAGCAGGAACAAGCGATAATCGCGGCATTGAAGGAGGTAGGCCTGGATCCGGAGACCCGGAACCGCTACCCCCATGAATTTTCCGGAGGGCAGCGGCAGCGTATCGCCATTGCCCGGGCCCTGGTGCTCAAGCCGGCGTTGATTCTGCTGGATGAACCGACGTCGGCCCTGGACCGTACCGTGCAACGCCAGGTGGTGGAGCTGTTGCGGTCGCTGCAAACCAAGTACAACCTGACGTACCTGTTTATCAGCCATGACCTGGCTGTCGTCAAAGCGCTGAGCCACCAGTTGATGGTGGTCAAGCATGGCCAAGTGGTCGAACAAGGTGATGCCCGCAGCATATTCGCCGCGCCGCAACACCCCTATACACAGCAGTTGCTGGAGGCCGCTTTCCTGGCCCCAACAACTGCCGAATAACCTGAAAGAGGAGCAACACATGGGTTTTCTCGCCGGTAAGCGCGTACTGATCGTCGGTGTCGCCAGCAAGCTGTCCATCGCATCCGGCATCGCCGCCGCCATGCATCGCGAGGGCGCTGAGCTTGCCTTCACTTATCAGAACGACAAACTCAAGGGTCGCGTCGAAGAGTTCGCACAAGGCTGGGGTTCGAGCCCTGAGCTGTGCTTCCCGTGCGACGTGGCCAGCGATGAAGAAATCGCCAAGGTTTTCGAAGAACTGAGCAAGAAGTGGGACGGCCTGGACTGCATCGTGCACTCCGTGGGCTTCGCCCCGGGCGATCAACTGGACGGCGACTTCACCGAAGCCACCACCCGCGAAGGCTTCCGCATTGCCCACGATATCAGCGCCTACAGCTTCGTGGCCCTGGCCAAAGCCGGTCGTGAAATGATGAAAGGCCGCAACGGCAGCTTGCTGACCCTGTCGTACCTTGGCGCCGAGCGCACCATGCCGAACTACAACGTGATGGGTATGGCCAAGGCTTCCCTGGAAGCAGGCGTGCGTTACCTGGCCGGCTCCCTGGGCCCGGATGGCACCCGCGTCAACTGCGTATCGGCCGGTCCAATCCGTACCCTCGCCGCTTCCGGCATCAAGAACTTCCGCAAAATGCTGGCCGCCAACGAAGCGCAGACCCCGCTGCGTCGCAACGTCACCATCGAGGAAGTCGGCAACGCCGGCGCCTTCCTGTGCTCGGACCTGGCCTCGGGCATCAGCGGTGAAATCATGTACGTGGACGGCGGCTTCAACACCACCGCCATGGGTAACATCGAAGAGTAATCTTCACGTCTCATCCGCTGCGTAAAAACGCCGCTTGTCCTGAAAAGGGACAAGCGGCGTTTTTTATTCCGCTCTGGTCATGGCGGCGGGTCAGCTTGCATTCGGGTTGAATGGGCCACCGCTATCGCGAGCAGGCTCGCTCCCACATTTTCCGAGTTGCTCATAGACTTCGGGCAAACCACAAATCCCCTGTGGGAGCGAGCCTGCTCGCGATGACGATGGACCTGCACACATAAGGGCTTGATGTGACGCCGTCAGCGCGAGCCAGCCTGTTTTTGAATGTACATCGCCTCATCAGCATCCGCCAAAAGGCTGTCGATGGACTGATGACGCTTCGGGTCATAGTCGATCTGGCCCACGCTGAAACGGATGTCATAGCCACGCTGCAACATCGCATTGCGCTCATCAAGGATTTCCCTGAGTCGCGCCATGATCGCCGAGGTTTCGACATGGGCAGAGCCGGTGAGCAGCGCCACGAACTCATCGCCACCCAAACGACCGATCACATCACTTTCGCGAAAGGCGATGCGTAGCACGTCGGCAAACGTTTTTAGTGCCGTATCGCCCTCGGCGTGTCCGAAGCGGTCGTTGATGAGCTTGAAGTCGTTGAGGTCGAAGAACAGCAGTGTTGCCGGACGCGACAGGCGCTCGCAAACGCTCAGCGCATGCTGGGCCAACGTCTTGAAACCACGTCGATTGGACAGCAAGGTCAGTTCGTCCATGCTCGCCATCTGCACAGCAATCATTTCCTGCTCGGCCATGCTGGCCAAGTCGCGCAGCAGTTCGCGCTCTTCGTCATTGAGCTTGCGCGGCTTGGTGTCCAGCAAGCACAGGGTTCCAAGCTTGCTGCCGTCATCCAGTGCCAACGGCTGCCCGGCGTAGAAACGAATGCCGGGTTTATCGGTGACAAACGGGTTGTCGCGAAACCGCTCGTCCTGCTCCGCGTCGCAAACCTCCATAATCTGATCCTGCAGAATGGCGTGTGCACAAAATGAAACGTCGCGTCCGGACTCACTGGCGTCCAGGCCTGCATTGGATTTGAACCACTGACGGTTGGCATCCACCAGCGACACCAGCGCAATGGGCACATCGAACAAACGCCGGGCAAGGCGAGTCAGGCGGTCGAAGCGCTCCTCGGGCGCAGTGTCGAGCAATTTGAGCGAGTGCAAATTCTTGAGACGAACGGCTTCGTTATCCGGTTTACCAGGCGCAAGCATCGGAAACTCCATCGAGAGGGCTTGTTGAAGTCTAGCCCAGGCCCTCTCCTCTTCAAACCGAACGGCCAAATCAGACAGGCATTTCTGGACGGGGCCGAATACACTGCGACACAGGTTCAAGACGAGGACGCCGACCGATGAAGCCCGCCCCCCACGACGACGCCCCACGTTTCTGGCGTGATGCAGCGCTGCCCTTCATCGAAGCCCGGGGCATCGCCGATGGACGCAAGGTCTGCTATTCGCGTCATTCCCATGACCACTTTTCCATCGGGGCGATCACGGCCGGGCGCAGCACCTACCTGCATGAGCAATCGAATTTCCAGGTAGAGAGCGGTACGGTCGTATTGATGAACCCCGGCGATGTCCATGCGTGCAACCCGATCAATGATCAGCCATGGTCGTATGTAATGCTGTACGTCGACACCCAGTGGCTGACGGACTTGCAGCGCCGAATCGGCTTTGACGAGACCCTGGGTTTTCAGGGCTTCGCCACCACCCACAGCCGCGACATCGAGCTGTTTGCCGCCTTACAGGGTTTGTACGGCCAACTGGTGGATGAGCGGATCGACATCGCCCGCAAACACGCCGCCGCCGAAGCGTTTTTCATCGACCTGCAACACCGGCTCAACCCAGCCGGGCGCCCGGACCGTGGCAGCCACCCGGGATTGATGCGAGCGGCGCAGTTTATCCATGACCATTGCAGCGAGGCCTTGAAACTTGAAGACATCTGCGCCGCCGCACAACTTTCGCCGTCGTACCTGAGCCGGGCCTTCAAGCGCCATTACGGCATGACGCCCCATGCTTTCCTGGTCAATCGTCGGATCCAGTTCGCCCGTCGGCAGTTACGCGAAGGCAAGCTGATTGCCGATGTCGCACTGGACAGCGGGTTTGCCGACCAGGCGCATTTCCAGCGCGCCTTCAAACAACACCTGGCCGCCACCCCGGGCCAATATCGCGGTTGATACCCGACCCTGCTTTTGCGGGGATGGCTCAAGGCAACAACAAATACACCGCACTGACCACCAGCAACGCCGCCATCGTCCGATTGAACAGGCGCATGGTCGCCGGGTTGCCCAGCCAGACCCGCAGAAAACTGCCGGCATAGGCCCAGCAGCCTACCGAGAGATAACAGATCACCAGGTAGATAGCCGCAAACTGCCACACCAACCGCGCCTCACCATCGGCCACGAATGCTCCCATCCCGGCCACACAGGCCAGCCACGCCTTGGGGTTGAGCCACTGCATCAACGCGCCGTAAAACATCGACGGCGCCCGCTCCTCGTCTCCGGCGCCCAGGTGCCCGTTGTCCATCGCCAGTTTCCAGGCCATGAACAACAGAAATCCCACGCCCCCCAGTTGCACCACTCGCGTGAGGCCGGGCCAGCGCTGCAGCACTTCGTGCAACCCCAGCCCCATCAACACCAGCAGCAAGACAAACCCCAGGGTGGCCCCGGCCACGTGACGCAAGGTGGCACGAAAGCCGAATCGCGCCCCGGAACTGAGGGCTACAATATTCACCGGCCCGGGAGTGATGGACGCGACCAGTGCAAACGCCGCCATGGAAATAATCAGACTCATTGCATACCTTCTTCATGTCCGTGAGGTGGCGTTCAAGGTAAATTGCACGCCACTGGCGGTATTGAACAAAACTGCCCAATGACGACGACTCACCGCGCGCCGTGCGAACAGGTGCTGTTTCGGGCTTTTTTTTACGCAAACTTTACGCAGCGTCCGGTCAACGAAATCGATACTGGGCGGCTCATTCTTTCAGGCGTGTTTTATGTCCCTTGCGGCTGTGCGGTTTATCGGATTCATCCTCGGCATTTTCCTGATCACCCTGGCCGCGAGCATGGCAATCCCGCTTCTCACGCTGATGGTGTACGAGCGAAACGATGACCTCTCGGCGTTCTTGTGGTCGAGCCTGATCACCTTTGTCTGCGGCATCTTGCTGGTAGCACGTGGTCGGCCAGAGCACATACAACTGCGTCCGCGGGACATGTACCTGCTGACCACTGCCAGTTGGGTGGTTGTCTGCACCTTCGCCGCCTTGCCGATGGTGTTTATCCAGCACATCAGCTACACCGACGCATTCTTCGAGACGATGTCCGGCATCACCACCACCGGCTCGACCATCCTCACCGGCTTGGACAATGCCTCCCCGGGCCTGCTGATCTGGCGCTCGATGTTGCAGTGGCTCGGAGGGATCGGCTTCATCGGCATGGCAGTGGCCATCCTGCCGCTGCTGCGGGTCGGCGGCATGCGACTGTTCCAGACCGAATCATCGGACTGGTCGGAGAAAGTCACACCGCGCTCCCATGTGGCGGCGACCTACATCCTGTGGCTCTACTTAGGCTTGAGTGCCCTGGCCGCCCTGGCCTTGTGGCTGGCGGGCATGACACCTTTCGAAGCGATCAACCATGCGATGACCATGATTTCCACCGGAGGGTTCTCCACTTCGGATTCGTCCTTGGCCAACTGGTCTCAACCGGCCATCCACTGGATCTCGGTGATTATCATGATCGCCGGCGCACTGCCCTTCACCTTGTATGTCGCCACGTTGCGCGGGAACAAACGAGCGTTGCTCAGGGATCATCAGGTCCGTGGATTCCTCGGATTCCTGGTCATTACCTGGCTCGTGGTGGGCACCTGGCTGAGCCTGAACAGCGACTACGCCTGGCTGGACGCGGTGCGCATCGTAGCCGTCAACGTGACTTCGGTGGTCACCACCACCGGTGTGGCGCTGGGTGACTACTCGCTATGGGGCAGCTTTGCCCTGCTGCTATTTTTTTACCTGACGTTTGTCGGCGGTTGTTCGGGATCCACCTCCGGCGGGCTGAAGATTTTTCGTTTTCAGGTGGCCGGCGCCTTACTGATGGGCAGTTTGAAACAACTGATCCATCCGCGGGCGGTGATTCAGAAAAAATACAACAAGCACCCCATTGACGAAGAGATCGTCCGTTCGCTGCTGACGTTTTCTTTTTTCTTCACCATTACCATCGGCGCTATCGCCCTTGGGCTTGCGCTGATCGGCCTGGACTGGACGACGGCCCTCACCGGTGCCGCCACGGCCGTGTGCAACGTCGGGCCAGGGCTGGGCTCGATCATCGGACCGGCCGGCAACTTCTCCACCTTGCCGGATGCGGCCAAATGGCTGCTGACCATTGGCATGCTGCTGGGTCGTCTGGAGATTCTGACCGTGCTGGTGTTGTTCACGCCGGTGTTCTGGAAGTATTGAGGCGGATGAAAATTCACTGTCGATTTTCCGGTGGAGCCATCCCGGGCCTGGCTCTATGCTCCCCCCATGAACCTACACGACTCGCTGCTCCCACCCCATGCCGAGATGGTCCGCGCCATGCTCGAACGAGACACCGCCTACGAGGGGGTGTTCTTCACGGCGGTCAAGACCACCGGCATCTTCTGTCGCCCCAGCTGCACGGCGCGCAAGCCGAAGCCGGAAAACGTCGAATTTTTCGCCCACGCTGACGAAGCCATGTCGGCCGGCTACCGGGCCTGTCTGCGTTGCAAGCCGCTGGATGCCGCCGCCATCGCGCCCGCCTGGATCCAGGCGCTGCTCAAGGCCGTGGACGCCGAACCCGACCTGCGCTGGACCGATGCTTTGTTGCTGGAACAAGGCATTGAACCGCTGAAGCTGCGGCGCTGGTTCAAGCAGCATTTCGGCATGACTTTCCATGCGTACCTGCGCACTCGACGGCTGGGCATCGCCCTGGGGGGCATCAAAGAAGGGATTTCCATCGACAATGCGGCCTTTGACTCAGGCTACGAGTCCCTGAGCGGATTTCGTGACGCCTTCGTGAAGTCTTTCCACATCACACCGGGCCGCGCCGCCCACAGCGAACCCCTGCTGTTCACCCGCCTGACAACGCCACTGGGGCCGATGCTGGCCATGGCCGAACGGCGCGGCCTGGTGTTGCTGGAGTTCCTCGACCGCCCGGCCCTGACCCGGGAAATCGAAGAGTTGCAACAACGCTACGGCTATACCGTCGCCCCGGGGCACAATCCCCACTTGCAACAGATCGAAACCGAACTGGCCGACTATTTCGCTGGAAAGCTCACCTCGTTCAGCGTGCCGCTGCACATGCCCGGCAGCGCCTTCGCCGTCCGGGTCTGGGCTGAACTGGAAAAAATCCCCTACGGCGAAACCCGTAGCTACGGCAACATCGCCACTGCCCTCGGCAGTCCTGGTGCCAGCCGTGCGGTGGGACTGGCCAACGGCCAGAATCGCCTGGCCATCGTCATCCCCTGCCACCGGGTGATCGGTGCGGATGGCTCGTTGACCGGTTATGGTGGCGGGCAGCCACGCAAGGCTTTTCTGTTGCGGCTGGAAAAGGCCGCGGTGCAGGTGTCCCTGCCACTGGCATTCTGATCAGCCTGCCGAGTGAACACCTGATGCCTGTCCCGTACCACGATGCGAGCACCTTTCTGGCAAGCCTCGACGAAGACTGGTGCCGTCATGTCGAGATGATCGGCCCTTGCCTGCTGCAACCCAAACCGGCCCGCGACCCGTATGAAGCACTCGTCCGGGCGATTGCCTATCAACAATTGCATGCTAAAGCCGGCGATGCGATTCTCGGTCGCTTTCTGCGGCTGTTTCCGGGAGCGATATTCCCCAGGCCTGAGCAGATCCTGGCGACTGACTTCCAACAGATGCGCGACTGCGGATTTTCCGCCAGCAAGATCGCGACCATACAGGGCATCGCTCAAGCGACGCTGGACGAGGTGGTGCCGGACTACCCCGCGGCGCTGGCCATGGATGATGAGGCCTTGATCGAACGCTTGATCACCCTGCGCGGCGTCGGACGCTGGACCGTGGAGATGCTGCTGATCTACAGCCTGGAGCGACCCGACATCCTGCCGGCGGATGACTTTGGAGTGCGTGAGGGGTATCGGCGGCTCAAGGGTTTGGACGTCCAACCGACGCGCAAACAGATGGTTGGGATTGGACAGGCGTGGAGCCCACATCGGACGGTGGCGGCGTGGTATTTGTGGCGGGTGCCCGGTCGCTAGAGCGCGTCATCGTTCATCGCGAGCAGGCTCGCTCCCACAGGGATTTCGGTGTTTGTGTTCACTGAAGATCAAATGTGGGAGCGAGCCTGCTCGCGATGGCTGCCGCATGGCCGGCCTGAATTCAGCTGTCAAAAAATGCCGACCGTCTAGGCTGTCCTGAGCCACTTCCCAATTGCCAACCGGAGGTTCTCATGCAGCTCGAAGGATCCTGCCATTGCGGCGCGGTGTCGTTCAGCCTCGACAGCGCCCACCCCTACCCTTATCAGCGCTGCTACTGCTCGATCTGTCGCAAGACCCAGGGTGGAGGCGGCTTTGCGATAAACCTGGGGGGCGATGCCCGGAGCTTGAAGGTACGCGGTCGCAAGCACATCTCGATCTATCATGCGCGGCTCAGGAATGACGGGGATAAACGCGCCCACCGCAGCAGCGCCGAACGGCATTTCTGTTCCCTTTGCGGTTCAGGCTTGTGGCTGTTCAGCCCCGAATGGCCTGAGCTGATCCACCCGTTCGCCTCTGCCATCGACACGCCGTTGCCGGTACCGCCTGAGCACACCCATCTGATGCTGGGCTCCAAGGCGCCGTGGGTGGAAGTCGAGGCGCACGCCGGCGATCAGCAGTTCGAGATCTATCCCCAGGAGTCCATTGCCCAATGGCATGAGCGCCTGGGTTTGAGCGATTAAGGATGTAGAGCTGCGTGAGGCCTCATCGCGAGCAGGCTCGCTCCCACAGGGATTTTCGGTGTACTCATTACTTGTGTTCACTGAAGATCAAATGTGGGAGCGAGCCTGCTCGCGATGGCGTCAGGGCAAACAGCCCTATACCGCAGGCACACCACTGTGGAAGCGAAACTCCATATCCGGCGATTCAATCAGCGCCTGCTCGGCGTCACGAACCTTGTCGATCACCTGGGCGATGTCCTTGGCGTCGCCATACTGGTAGGCCAGTTTCAGGTAGCCCTGGAAATGCCGCGCTTCGCTTTTGAGCAAGCCGAAATAGAACTTGCCCAATTCTTCGTCCAGGTGCGGCACCAGGGCCTCGAAACGCTCGCAACTGCGGGCCTCGATGAAAGCGCCGACCACCAAAGTGTCCACCAGTTTGACCGGTTCGTGGCTGCGGACCACTTTGCGCAGCCCCGAGGCGTAACGCCCGGCAGAGAGCTGGCGCAAGCCGACCTTGCGTTTTTTCATCAGGCGCATCACCTGTTCGTGATGCACCAGTTCTTCCCGGGCCAGACGTGACATCAGGTTGATCAGGTCAACGTGGGAGTGGTACTTGGCGATCAGGCTCAGGGCGGTGCTGGCGGCCTTGAATTCGCAGTTCTTGTGGTCGATCAGCAGCGTCTCCTGGTCGGCCAGCGCCGCCTGGACCCAGGCATCGGGAGTGCGGCAACCAAGGAATTCATGAATTTCGGGAAGGATCATGGGGCTCACGGAAAAAGAGAGTCGAGCGAAGGGCGCCGATTATACCGGCCTGCCTCCAGACCACCAGCCACCGCCGTTGATATGCATCAAGTCGACGACTGCCATACAACAACTATAGTTGAGCAACGCCATGCCTTTTTATTGCTGGAGACGCCGATCATGCAAGCCATTCGCAGCATTCTGGTGGTCATCGACCCCGAACATTCGGAAAGCCTCGCGCTCAAGCGCGCCAAGCTGATTGCCGGTGTCACCCAGGCCCACCTGCATCTGCTGGTGTGTGACAAGAAGCATGACCATGCCGGCATGCTCAGCGTGCTGAAGGCCGCGTTGCTGGCCGACGGCTACAGTGTCACCACCGAACAGGCCTGGAACGAAAGCCTCTACGAAACCATCATCGACGTACAGCAGGCCGAAGGTTGCGGCCTGGTGATCAAGCAACATTTTCCCGACAGCCCGCTGAAAAAAGCCCTGCTCACCCCGGCGGACTGGAAATTGCTGCGCCATTGCCCGACTCCAGTGCTGCTGGTGAAAACCGCCGGTTCCTGGAAAGACAAAGTGATCCTCGCCGCCGTCGACGTGGGCAATGCCGACGGCGAGCACCGCCACCTGCACTCCACCATCATCGATCACGGCTACGACATTGCCATCCTGGCCAAGGCGCACCTGCACGTGATCAGCGCCCATCCCACACCGATGCTGTCCTCCGCCGATCCGACGTTCCAGCTCAAGGAAACCATCGAGGCCAAATACCGCGAACAATGCCGGGCGTTCCAGGCTGAGTTCGACATCGACGACCAACACCTGCACATCGAAGAAGGTCCGGCGGACGTGCTGATTCCATACATGGCGCGCAAGCTGCAGGCGGCGGTGACAGTGATCGGTACCGTGGCCCGTTCCGGGTTGTCAGGGGTCTTGATCGGCAATACCGCCGAAGCGGTGCTCGACACGCTGGAAAGCGACGTGCTGGTGCTCAAACCGCAGGAGGTCGAGGATCATCTGGTGGAGCTGGCGGTCAAGGACTGACACCCCTCGCCACAAAAGCCATCTCCTTCAGCCGCCAATGGCATCCTTCAGGAACCCCGGCGCGATGTAGCGCTGGTAATGGGCTTCGGACAGCAGGAAGAATTCCCGATCAATGGCGTCGCGCAGGTCCGGCAGGTCCCAGTCGCGAAATTCGGGCATCAGCACCATACCGTAGGCTTCCAGGTTGTTGATCACCCGCGCGCCACGGGCGATCAATTGATAAGCCCAGCAATATTCCGACTGGTGCGGCACAAAACGAATCTTGCGTGTTTCCAGTTGCTGGCGCAGCAGCGCAGGATCAAAAACCTCCAGCTTGGCCACCATTACCTGGACCAGCAACTGCTCAAGCCGCATCCACACCGCGCGTTTTTCGTCCTCGTTATAGCCGTTCCAATGAATCACTTCATGGTGGAACCGCTTGCAGCCACGGCACACCAGGTCACCGTAGACAGTGGAGCAAAGGCCGACGCAGGGGGTCTTGATGAGCTGGTTGGGCATAAGGAAAAACACACGCAAAAGCAGGACAGGCCGGCATGTTAGCCCTTTGTCTAAGATTGATCACCCCTCAAACTTCAGGGGCCAACTTACGTTTATTTTTTTTTTGCCGTAGAATCAGCCAGCCTTTTAAGGCGCCAATGTCCGTTAGAAGCTGTTTTCAAAGCGTCACGAGCACAGTCGTTCCTTCAGAGCGGTGTTGGCCGAGGGTCTTTCCAGCGGGGAAAGCCCAACGCCAACCCTCATCAGCTCCCCGTTCTGCAGGCGTAAAACTTTGAAAGCAGCTTCTGTGAGGAACTCGCGGAAACTCTGGCGTGGTGGCTCAAAAAGCCTCCGACGCGCATGAGTACCGTGGGTTTCTGGATGAGCGTCCCGGACACCCATTTGGGACCACTGATGAGGGTAATAACTGTGCTTGAAGCCTACCGCAAACATATCGAAGAGCGTGCAGCACTGGGTATCGTTCCCCAGCCGCTTAACGCCGAACAAACCGCAGGCCTGATCGAGCTGCTGAAGAATCCTCCGGCTGGCGAAGAAGCTTTCCTCGTTGACCTGATCACCAATCGCGTTCCGCCTGGAGTCGACGAAGCCGCCTACGTGAAGGCCGGTTTCCTGTCCGCCCTGGCCAAAGGCGAAGCCCAATCCCCTCTGCTGGACAAGAAGCGCGCCGTTGAACTGCTCGGCACCATGCAGGGCGGCTACAACATCGTGACCCTGGTGGACCTGCTGGACGACGCCGAACTGGCGCCCGTAGCCGCCGAAGAACTCAAGCACACACTGCTGATGTTCGATGCCTTCCACGACGTGGCTGAAAAAGCCCGCAATGGCAACGTTCACGCCAAGGGCGTGCTGCAATCCTGGGCCGACGGCGAGTGGTTCAAGAACCGCCCCGTGCTGGCCGACAAGATCAGCCTTCGGGTGTTCAAGGTTACCGGCGAAACCAACACCGACGACCTCTCCCCGGCTCCTGACGCCTGGTCCCGCCCGGACATCCCACTGCACGCCCTGGCCATGCTGAAAATGGCCCGTGACGGTATCGTGCCGGATGAACAAGGCAAGACCGGCCCGATGAAGCAGATCGAAGAGATGCGCGGCCAGGGCTTCCCGATCGCCTACGTCGGTGACGTGGTCGGTACCGGTTCGTCGCGTAAATCAGCCACCAACTCGGTGCTGTGGTTCTTCGGTGACGACGTGCCTTACGTGCCGAACAAGCGCGCCGGTGGTTTCTGCTTCGGCAGCAAGATCGCCCCGATTTTCTACAACACCATGGAAGACGCCGGCGCCCTGCCGATCGAATTCGATGTGTCCAACATGCACATGGGCGACGTGATCGACCTGTACCCGCATGCTGGCAAAGTCTGCAAGCACGGCACTGATGAAGTCCTGGCCACCTTCGAAATGAAGACCCCGGTCCTGTTGGACGAAGTGCGTGCCGGCGGCCGTATCCCGCTGATCATCGGTCGCGGCCTGACCGAGAAGGCACGTGCCGAGCTGGGCCTGCCCGCTTCGGACCTGTTCAAGAAGCCGGAAGCCCCGGCCGAAAGCACCAAGGGTTTCACCCTGGCGCAGAAAATGGTCGGCAAGGCCTGCGGCGTGACCGGCGTTCGTCCGGGCACCTACTGCGAGCCGAAGATGACCACCGTCGGTTCCCAGGACACCACTGGCCCGATGACCCGCGACGAATTGAAAGACCTGGCGTGCCTGGGCTTCTCGACCGATCTGGTGATGCAGTCCTTCTGCCACACCGCGGCCTATCCAAAGCCGATCGACGTGACCACTCACCACACCCTGCCTGACTTCATCATGACCCGTGGCGGCGTGTCCCTGCGTCCGGGCGACGGCATCATCCATAGCTGGCTGAACCGCATGCTGCTGCCGGACACCGTCGGCACCGGTGGTGACTCCCACACCCGTTTCCCGATCGGTATCTCGTTCCCGGCCGGTTCTGGCCTGGTGGCGTTCGCCGCCGCCACTGGCGTCATGCCGCTGGACATGCCGGAATCGATCCTGGTTCGCTTCAAGGGCAAGCTGCAACCAGGCGTCACCCTGCGTGACCTGGTTCACGCCATCCCTTACTACGCGATCCAGAAAGGTCTGTTGACCGTCGAGAAGAAAGGCAAGAAGAACGCCTTCTCCGGCCGCATCCTGGAAATCGAAGGCCTGGAAACCCTGACCGTCGAGCAAGCGTTCGAACTGTCCGACGCCTCGGCCGAACGTTCGGCTGCCGGTTGCACCATCAAGCTGTCCAAGGAATCGATTGCCGAATACCTGCAATCGAACATCACCCTGCTGCGCTGGATGATCGGCGAAGGCTACGGCGATGCCCGCACCCTGGAGCGTCGTGCCCAGGCGATGGAAGCCTGGCTGGCCAACCCGGAACTGCTGGAAGCCGACAAGGACGCCGAATACGCCGAAGTCATCGAGATCGACCTGGCCGACGTCAAGGAGCCTGTGCTCTGCGCGCCGAACGACCCGGACGATGCCCGCCTGCTCTCCAGCGTCGCTGGGCAGAAGATCGACGAAGTGTTCATCGGTTCGTGCATGACCAACATCGGCCACTTCCGCGCTGCCGGTAAGTTGCTGGAACAGGTCAAGGGTCAGTTGCCAACCCGTCTGTGGCTCTCGCCGCCGACCAAGATGGACGCTCACCAGCTCACCGAAGAAGGCTACTACGGCATCTACGGCAAGGCCGGTGCACGGATGGAAATGCCAGGTTGCTCGCTGTGCATGGGTAACCAGGCACGCGTGGAACCGAACTCCACCGTGGTGTCGACTTCGACCCGTAACTTCCCGAACCGTCTGGGCGACGGCGCGAATGTCTACCTGGCTTCGGCCGAACTGGCATCCGTGGCGTCTATCCTGGGTCGCCTGCCGACCGTCGAGGAGTACATGGAATACGCCGGCAAGATCGACAGCATGGCAGCGGACGTGTACCGCTACCTGAGCTTCGACCAGATCGCCGAGTTCCGTGAAGCGGCTGCCAATGCCAACATCCCGGTCGTTCAAGCCTAAGGCTTCAACGCTCGACTAAAAACGCCGCCCTTCTTGCGAGGGGCGGCGTTTTTTTATGCCTGTTTTCGATGCAACCTGAACTGACGCCATCGCGAGCAGGCTCGCTCCCACAGGGGACTTTCGGTGGATGCGATGCCTATGAACACCTCGGACACACTGTGGGAGCGAGCTTGCTCGCGATGGCGACCGGATAGCCAGCATCCATGCCAACTGAACCACCGCTTTCGCGAGCAAGCCCGCTTCCACAAGGGGGCCTGTGTTATCAGGCCATTAGGGAGTAGACCAACGCAGTAATCGCCACCAACCCCACCAGCGCGACAAATACATTGGACGCCTGGCCGCGGTAACGGGCCATGGCTGGGACCTTTTGGATGGCGTACATCGGCATCAGGAACAGGATCGCCGCGATTACCGGGCCGCCCAGGGTTTCGATCATGCCCAGGATGCTCGGGTTAAGGGTGGCGACGATCCAGCACACCACCAACATGAACGCCGCGGTCAGACGGTCCAGGGTCTTTGCCGCCGGACGCCGACCGCTCTTGACGATCAGGCCCTTGAGGCCTTCGCTGGCGCCAATGTAATGCCCCAGGAAGGACTTGGAGATCGCCACGAACGCAATCAATGGCGCGGCAAAAGCGATGGTCGGATTGCTGAAGTGGTTGGCCAGGTACGACAGGATCGACAGATTCTGCGCCTTGGCCTCGGCCAGTTGCGACGGGGAAAGCGTCAAAACACAACTGAACACAAAGAACAGCACCATCACCACCATCAGCACATGGGCGCGCGAGAGGATCTGCGAGCTGCGCACTTCGGCGTTATCGCCATGGCGACGCTTCTGATCCACCGCAAACGCCGAGATGATCGGCGAGTGGTTGAACGAGAACACCATCACCGGAATCGCCAGCCACAAAGTGTGCAGCAGCGCCGAAGGCTCAGGCAGCGTGGACGCTGTGGTCAGGATGCCACCGTTCCAGTGCGGGATCAGAAACACCGCCAGGAACAGCAACGCTACGATAAACGGATAGACCATCAGGCTCATGGCCTTGACGATCGCCTGCTCCCCGCATCGCACCACTGCCAGCAAACCCAGGATCAACACCAGCGACAGCACCACCCGAGGTGGCGGCTGGATATGCAGTTGATGCTCCAGGAAGCTGCCCACCGTATTGGTCAGCGCCACGCTGTAGATCAGCAGAATCGGGAAAATTGCAAAGAAGTACAGCAACGTGATCAGTGCACCGGCCTTGATACCGAAATGCTCCTCCACCACGTCAGTGATGTCCGCGCCTTCACGGCCGGACAACACGAAACGGGTCAGCCCCCGGTGGGCGTAGAACGTCATGGGAAAGGCTAGCAACGCCAGGATCAACAACGGCCAGAAACCGCCGAGGCCGGCGTTGATGGGCAAAAACAAAGTACCTGCACCGATGGCGGTGCCAAACAGGCCCAACATCCAAGTAGTGTCATGCCGCCCCCACTGGCTGAGCGTAGCTGGGGCTGTCGTTTCAAAGCGTTCTTCGACGCTAGTGGCCTGATCATTCATCCGGTCGGCTCTCCGTATTCCGGTCACATGCACCCGACCAGGACGAGTCGGAAAACCCCGACAGGCAGCGCCCTGGCCGAAACAGGGGCGCGATTGTCCGGGATTAACGAGCAGAAGCAAAGACTTAGCTGAGGAGCGGTTGTAAGTAGCTCACTGCGAAAGCATTTGCTGGCGCTTTCATTTCATAGGTTTTCAGAATTTTTCTGACTTTTTCACGATCCTTGGAATGCCGATAAGAGCCCCGCCGACATCAGGTGGGGGTAATAACTTGAGCGGATGATTTCAAACACTTCGCGCACCTGATCCCCCGATTTATGGCCGCTCTGATGATTGATCAGCACGATACCTATAGCCCTTCTGCTGCCACCTCGTATCTACGGAACCGAACAAACCGTTCGCGCCACGGCTAAACAGGTTGGGAAAGAGGCTCCTTCCAGCTAGCGAGACCTGATTTACAAGGTGATCGATAGACCCCTTCTTGATGATGAGTCTTATCGCGGAGCACATGTCGCTTCGGCCTGGATCTGGATGTGTCTGCGCCGTGGCAGATAAACACGTTAGGAGCCCGCGCGCTGACGTCTCATAAGTTTTCCCGACGTCAGCCTCTAAACGCCCCGAAGGACGGTTATTGCTGTCGCGGTCGAGCTGGATGGCTAACCCTAAAGCTCAACATGACGCATTAAAAACTGGATGGAGGCGATGGGCCCAATGTCTGCGGCGGTTATACTGCCTTATACGAAAATTGAAGATTGAGAGTCGTTGTCGATGGATTTAATTTTACAAATTAAATCAGACTAGACGCCTATCAAGAGTGGTTATACGTTGCCGAGACCTGCGCAATGCGAGTTTCAAGGTTACGTGTACTCAACGATGGCTCTCTGACCGATCGCCAAGTCTTTGGCCCTGACAGCCACCGTGGTTGTATCGATGAAATAATTTTCGATCCTTTAGGAAATTTTTGGGGCATTCACATTATGCTCGATAGGATCTTCGCAATTACTCCTAATGGAGCACATAAAATAATTCTGGATTATGACAACGGAAGCGAGACAGGTAAAAAGCTGCTCGCGGTGTTTGATGAAGGCAGGGCTACTGCAGAGGTGACGCTCGCGTGTGGCGGAAAAAATCCTCCTTGATTCACGAGTATCACATTTGATGGAGTTAAACTTTCTACACCCATCACGCCACGACATTATTCGAATTGGTGAATTGTGAATTCGCGCTCTGGCTATATATCAATTCCCCAAGCCTCGATAGCATTTCGACGCGAGCTTACTGCAATTCGCTTTATGGTATTTCATACGGCCTTTTAAACACTCTGAATATCTCCGACATAAGGAGTAATCGATGTCAGACAATTCTCATGAGAACCTGCCCGCAGGCTACATGCCGGCTAAGGTCTGGAGTCCGAAGACCACCTACGGCGGCCAATTTGCCAGCATCAATCGCTCGGTATCAGGTTCCCGGTTCGTACAAAAGCTCCCGGTAGGTAAACACCCCCTACAGCTTTACTCGCAGGGAACGCCGAATGGTCAGAAGATCACGATCATGCTGGAGGAGCTACTGGCGGCAGGGTATTCGGGTGCTGAATATGATGCATGGCTGATAGATATTTTCGAAGGAGACCAGTTCGGCAGCGACTTCGTCAATATCAACCCCAACTCCAAGATTCCAGCGCTTGTGGACCATACAACGGAGCCCGTTACGCGGGTTTTCGAGAGCGGCTCGATCCTGGTCTACCTTGCGGAGCAGTTCGGCGCGTTCCTGCCCACTAACCCTAGAGCACGAGCCGAGACTTTCAACTGGCTGATGTGGCAAATGGGATCCGCTCCTTTCGTTGGCGGTGGCCTAGGCCATTTCTACGCCTATGCGCCAATCAAGATCGAGTACGCGATCGATCGTTATGCGATGGAAACCAAACGACAGCTGCATGTCCTAGACACTCACCTGGCATCAAATGAATTCCTTGCGGGGGACGAATATACGATCGCAGATATGGCTGTTTGGCCGTGGTACCCCGGCAGTCTTTACGGTATTTACGCCGCACACGAGTTTCTCGCTGTAGAGGAATACGAGCATCTGCTGCGCTGGTATCACGCGATTGCCGCACGACCCGCAGTTGCGCGCGGCAGAGTCGTTAACCGCATCTCAGGAGCTCCGGGCGAGTTCTTGCGAGAGCGTCATGATGCACGTGATTTTGAATCGTTGATAAAATAGAAGGAAGGTACTGTGAAACTTTATTTTGCGCCTGGCTCTTGCGGCCTTGCTTCACAAATCGCATTGCGCGAGTCCGAGCAGAAATTTGAACTTATCAAAGTCGACTTCGCCACCAAAACGACTATTGAAGGTAATTATTACAAGGTAACGCCAAAAGGCTACGTGCCGGCCTTGAAATTAAAGAACGGAGACGTCCTTACTGAAGGGGCGGTAATTTTGCAATGGATTGCAGATGGCAACCCTGAGCGTAAACTTTTACCTGAATTTGGTACCTGGGAGCGCTATAGGGCCCTGGAATGGTTAAACTTTGTAGCTTCTGATTTGCATAAAGGCATGGGCGTGATGTTTTCATCGTTTGTAGATGGAGCGTCAAAGATCCGTTTTGCGGAAGGCAACATGAGCGTTCATTTTGAATATATTGAAAAGCACCTATCTAACAACGACTATATTTTAGGCGACAAATTTTCAATCGCGGATGCTTACTTATACAACGTTTTGACTTGGGCACCACGAGTGAATATTGACCTATCCAAATACACCTCCATTCAGAAATTCATGGCCCGAATGGAGCAGCGGCCAAGCGTTCGCGATGCTTTAGCAGCCGAACAGCTTTGATTAAATAAGCGCCTCTGCAAAGCTCCATGGTTATTTGTAATGTGGAGTTTTGCAGGTCTTTATTCACGCATCGTCGGGTGATTGGAAAACAGATCCGCGATCCACTCCACAAACACGCGAACCTTGGCCGAAAGGTGACGGTTCTGCGGATATACGACATGAATAGGTAGCGGTTCATTGGTCCAGTCTTCCAGTATCGGAATTAATCGTCCGTCCTCGATAAAGGATGTCATCAAAAAATTGGCCATTTGCACAATACCCAGCCCTGACAGGCCCGCGCACGTGTAAGCATAACTGTCGCTGAGCGCAATGTGACTGGATAGCGCGACCTGAACGCTTTCACCTCCTCGCGTGAAATACCAATCAAAGGGTTTACCCCCACGGGAGGAGAAGTAATTCACACAGCGATGATGCACAAGATCGTCGGGGTGCGTTGGTCGCCCGTGTTGCTCCAGATAGGCGGGTGAGGCGCAAGTGACGTAATTCATGGTTCCAACCCGGCGCGCAATCAACCGAGAGTCAGCCAAGCGACGACCACCGCGTATCGCGCAATCCACGCCCTCTTCCACCAGGTCAACCGGACGATCGCTGCAACCCAGTTCCAATCGGATATCCGGATACAACGCGAAGAAATCAGGAAGAGCAGGAATGATCACGTCGCTGGCCAGGCCGGTAGGAGCGTCGACGCGCAGACGCCCTGATGGATTCAGGCGGTTTAGTATTAATGAGTCCTCGGCATCGCGAACGTCTGAAAGGATCTGTACGCACCTCTCATAGTAGGCAGCCCCATCGGAAGTTACACTGACGTGACGGGTGGTTCGGTTCAACAACTTCACCGATAGAGAAGTTTCCAACGACTGTATCAAGGTGGTGACGGTTGCCTTGGGAAGCTTCAGGTTTTCAGCCGCACGATTGAATCCGCCGGTATCCACCACCTGGACGAACACCTCCATTGCTTGGAATTTGTTCATTTTGTTCCTTGAGTGCACGAAGCCAATCGCTTTTTACAGTTTAAATTTCGAAACCATCATATTGAATGAGGCCGCAAGGTGGGACAGTTCTCGACTGGATCCTGCCGTCTGGTTCGCTCCGGCGGTGGTTTGTTCAGAAAGCTGTTGGATGTTGTGTAGATTTTTGTCGACTTCCCGAGCGACTTGCGCCTGTTGTTCGGAGGCGGAGGCAATCACCAGGTTACGTTCGTTGATCTGATAGACGTTTCGTGCGATTTGCTCTAGCGCGATACCTGCCTGACGCGCCTTGTTTTGGGTAGCCGTTGCCACCGCAAGACTCTTGCCCATCGCGGCCACGGCGCTGTCGGCATCGGTCTTCACCGCGCCAATCATGGTTTCAATCTCGACCGTTGATGCTTGCGTTCGATGAGCCAGCGCACGGACCTCATCGGCGACCACCGCAAATCCTCGGCCCTGTTCGCCAGCGCGCGCTGCTTCAATCGCAGCGTTCAACGCCAGTAAATTGGTCTGTTCGGAGATGCTGCGGATCACATCCAGGACCCCACTGATGTTGTGCACACGCGAAGCCAAATCAGTAACTGTCTCGGATGACCTCTGAATATCACTTAGTACGATATGAATGCCGTCGACTGTCCGCTCGACCTGGTTGCGCCCATCCTCCGCCTCGTCTGTGGCGTGTCGTGAGGCATCCGATGTGGACACCGCATTTGTGGCCACGTGTTCTATAGCATTGGTCATCTCCGTGACAGCAGTCGCGGCATGTTGAATCTCATCATTTTGCCGGATCAGGCTACGTGTACTCTCATCGGTAACGGCGCTCAGTTCTTCTGAGGATGTCGCCAGTTGATCCGCTGCGCTCGCTATTTCCAGCAGTGTATTCTTGAGACTGATCTGCATATCGCTCAACGCGGCCAGGAGTCGGCCTGCCTCATCAGAGCGCTCAGTGCAAATCGGGTGCGTGAGATCGCCACTGGCAATACGCTCGGCACTTGCCACGGCTTCGGCCAGTGGGCGGGTGATCATGCGCGTAATGATGACGCCAGTGCCCAAGGCAAATAAAAAGGCGGCAACGATACCGATGATCAACTGAGAGAATACAGTCTGACGCAGCTCCATGGCCCGCTTGGCGCCGTCCTGAATACCTTTGTCATTGTGAGCCACCATTTCTCGCAAATTCTGTCGCAGCTCTCTAAAAACATGGAGGTTCCCGATATCAAGCTGCTTCTGTGCAACCTCGATTTCACCATTATTGATATGCTCGAGAGCCTTGCGTGAGGTGGCGACATAGCTCGACCAGCGCTCGTCAATATTCTTGAAAACATCTTTATCTTTACCCTGAAGAAGATCGCGCGAAGCGCTCAACGTTCGTTCTGCAGTGTCAAGACTGTTTGTTATTTCGCTGTGCAGTCTTTGGATATCGGCCTCGGGAGCATTCAGCGCCTTGGCGTTTATCAAGCGATAGACCCCCCGATTGTGTGCCGTCACCCCGCTCAATATATTTCCCACGCTGGAGACCGCTATCAGATCCTCAGAATAGGTCTTCGACAACGCGTCTGCTAACCGTCCGACTCCCGCAATTCCAATTGATCCAACGAGCAGCGTGATACAGGCACATAAAAAAAAAGCACTCTGCAATTTCGTTGAGAATTTATACTTGGGAAACATTTTTATTTATTTTCCTGTCAGGCTGAAATTTTCTGCTTTCGTCTGTTGTGTCGTCGGGCATACAGCTCCTTTATCTATCGCATCCTGAGTGATGAGCTCTTGTACGATGATCATCGCGGGTGCCAGCACTTCAGCAATCAAATCTGCCTTATGGGTCGGTCGCACCACTCGCCCGCAAGGAATGAAGAGCGGATCATCAAATCTCGCCCGGAGTTTGCTCAGCACATTGCTGACTGCAGGTTGCGTCACTTTCAGCGATTTGGCCGCCCTGGATACTCCTCTCTCCTGATAAATCACCAAAAACGTCACTAACGAATTGAGGTCAAACTTGTGGAAGATCGTTTGATCAATTGGCATCAAGCTTCTCCGCCAGTATGCGGAAAGTAGCTGGCGAACCGAACACCCAGTGAACGCTGGCCAATCATCCAAATTAATGTGTTGAACTCTGAAGCGATAAAATGAGCATGCATCGTTTCCTTGTTTTCCCAGTAGCCACTCAGCAACCAAAGGTTAGGATACAATGCACTGTGAGCTAACCCGTAGGCCAAGCAGCCGGGCATTTTTTCAAATCTAGAGATGTAGTTGGCAACGCAGCATTTTAGATCGCTTACATTGCCCTCTGCAATTTCGATTTCAAGAGTGCTGACAGCGTTGATTAACATGGCAATACCCCTATTAAACTACTTTGACCTGCTTCTCCGGACAGAACTGTAACGTCGGCTATAACTATGAAAGGTTTTACACTTCAAAGATCCATCAAATCTTGAATTGCTTGACCTGTAACCGTAGTCGTTCGCCGAGGTCCGTAAGTTTTCGTGCTGTGTTCGCACCGACCAACGCATCATCTGCAACAGCATCCACTGCGTGGGCAATAGCGGTCATGCTGCGATTGATTTCCTCGGCAACCGATGTCTGCTCTTCTGAAGCGCTGGCAATTTGTGCGTTCATGTCGTTGATGGTTTCGATCAACAGCGCAATCGAGTCCAATGACTCTCCGGCCTGATTTGCCAGCTTCCCGGTGGTCTCGCCGGACTCGCTGGAGCGCGCCATGGCGACCACCGCTTCTTCGGCGCCGCGCTGCAATGAACTGATCATTTCGTTGATCTCTACGGTGCTTTGCTGGGTACGACTGGCAAGCGCTCGTACTTCATCTGCCACTACAGCAAATCCACGGCCAGCATCTCCTGCTCGCGCTGCCTCGATTGCAGCATTGAGTGCCAGCAGGTTTGTCTGTTCGGCAATTGATCGGATAACGTCCACAACGCTCGCGATCGAATGAACATCTGAACGGAGGTTGTCGAGCGAAGCATTCGTTTGGTTAACATCCGAAATCAATGCATGGATGCTGGTGATGCTCTTGTTCACGACAGACTTGGCTTCGCTGCTCACATCGGAGCCTTCGCGAGCAGCCTGCGAAGCACTTTGCGCACTGGCAGAAACCTGTTGAGCTGCCGCGGACATTTCGTGAATGGCGGTGGCAACCTGATCGGTCTCAAGTCGCTGCCCTGCCATCGCTTTTTCGGAACGAGAAGCCTGAATAGATACATTGTCGACCAACAGTGCCAATTGAGTTGTCATCTCATAAATCTGTCGGACCAGCCCATGAATTTTTTCGACAAATCGGTTGAAGGACTTCGACAGTGCGCCTAGTTCATCGTCGTTTCCGTCGGGCAGACGGCGTGTCAGATCACCGTCTCCGGCAGCGATATCATCGAGATTCTGCTTGATTATCAAGATAGGTTTAACCAAGCCATTACCCAGGAAAGCAGCTACGACTGCAACGATCAGCAGCAGCAATGCCACTACCGTTACGATCATTGCGGCAGAAGCACCCAAGCGCGTCTGCATCGAAGTCGCAATGATCTGTACACGTTCTTCTACGTCATCCAGATTGACTTGAGTGCCAAACGACATATCCCATTTAGGAAGGTAATGGTAATAACCGATCTTTGGAACTGGCTTGTCACTGCCCGGCGTTGGCCAGTCATATCTGAAAAATGAAGGCCCTGATTTACTGGCGGCGACGAGGCCGCGAATCACATAGATCCCGTTGGCATCCTTGACGTCCGAAAAATCCTTTCCAATATCCTGGTCTTTATCAGACCAAAAAACACGCACACTGCCGGACGTATACCCAGCAAAATAACTCGTCTTGTCGAACTGGAGCGTCTTGAGAATGGCAATGGCTTGTTTGCGAGCCTCCATATCTCCCTGGGCCGAGGCATCGTAAATTGGCTTGATAGCAGCCTCTGCGATTTGCTGATAATTCTTGAGGGCAAGTTTGCGCTCTTCCAGAAGCAACTCCCTTGTCTGCTCGACCTCCTCTGCCGCCAGACTTTGTAATACAAACCAAATTATTCCGCTGATGATCAGCGCCAGAGAAAAGCTCGGAATAACGGCGAGCAATATGACTTTACTGCGAAATTTAAGAAACACGGCGCCCTCCCCTTAATAGGATAAAAACCATCGATATTTTCTTATGTGAAGATTCTTAGCCGACAAAAATTGAATCGCTCAATAAACTCTTGAAGGCGCTTACTGATCAATAGAATGGATACCAGATATTTATCCAGCACCCCGTCGTTTAATTCTGAGCAATGTTCCTGACGCCCTTGATCTCACAGACTTCCACGTAGAACAAAGCTCTGCCATCCGCGCATGTGATTGATAAATCGCTCGCTCAACCCGCCCTTGCGCAAATAGTCAGCCGTCACTGGAAGTTTCGGACTGTCATAGAAGGGGTTTGCCTGCACTTGAAGAGGGAAGTCGCGCTGAAGAATGCCGGCCCGACCAATCAACACAAAGTCGCACCCTTCGTCCATCAATTGCCCGGCACGCTGGGCGCTCATGATCTTGCCTGCTGTCCCTACCCTTACTCCCCTACGCGGAAGCTCTGTGAAGACACTCAGCATGCTCTGCCCCCTGAACGTCCCGTCTTGCACTATTTGAGCGGAGTCCCAAAGAGCCAGATCCAGATAGTCGATCACCTCGCGATCCAGAATATCCGCGGTAATATCACGCAGTTCCTCCAGAAGCAGCCCGTAGCGCTCGACCGACAATCGCCAGCCGATCTGAAAGTCAGGACCACATTCGCGTCGAATACCTTCGATGACTTCAAGAGTGAGGCGAGCACGGTTCTCAAGGCTACCGCCATATTTATCTGTACGGTCGTTGAATTGCGGGGACATGAATTCCGACAGAATCCATCCGAAAGCACCGTGAACTGCGACACCATCAAACCCTGCCAACTCGGCTCTTTTCGCGCCGGCAATGAAGCTGTCGCGAATGCGCTCAACCTCTTCAGTCGACAACGCCCTGACGCCCGGTACTGTGTAATCGGAAGCAGGCGCTGGAACGCCTCCCAGCAACGGATTTGCGCGGTGTCCCGCATGGTGCAGTTGCACCGCAGAGAGACCGCCACCTTCACGAATCGAAGTGGCCATCTGCGTCAAACCTGGTAGATGAGCGTCGCTGAAGATGCCCAACTGCCGGTCAAATCCGATACCCGTTTCCTCTACATGCGTGGCGCAGGTTTGCATCAATGCGTAACCACCTTGCGCAACCTGTCTGATCCATTCCTGATCGAATTCGGACGCGAGACCGTCACGCCCACTCTGTTGATTGGTAAGCGGGGCCAGCATGAAACGGTTTCTCATTGCCGGGCCATGCAAGAGCGTGAGCGGTTTGAATAAATCTGAAACGGACATGTAAAAAATCTCCAACTGACAAGTGCGTCTTACCAACATCGACCAGCAGCGTCGGGTAAAGGGCCAGACGAGTTCGAAAGGCCCTTCGCCCCCTTCCCTGTCAGCCGTTCGTCCCGGGCTTTTCAACGTCGGAGACTTGCCAGCCCCCTCCGAGTGCGCGCACCAGGTCCACGGTCGCTCGAGCACGCTCGCCTTCTGACTGGATAAGCGATTGCTGACTACGCAGCAGGGTACGCTGCGCATCAACCACCACGAGGTAGTCGACATCCCCCTCATCGAATCTTTGCTGCGCAGATCGTGCGACGCGGGACGATGCTTCTTCTCCACCGCGCTGATGGACGATTCGCTCATCCAGGGTCCTGATGGACACTAATGAGTCCTCAACTTCGCGGAAGGCCTGGAGTACGGTCTTGCGATACTCAGCGACCCTCTCTTCGTAGGCTGCACGGGCGCGGGCGATGTCGGCCTCACGTCTTCCGCCATCAAAGATGGGCAAGCTCAAGGCCGTTCCTACCAATGGACCCAAAAGGAAAGTCCGCTGCGACCAATTGGTCAGATTTCCCAGATCCGTCGACTCATAGCCCACAGCCCCAGTGAGCGAGAGCGAAGGGAAAAAGGCCGCCTTTGCCACGCCGACCCTGGCGTTCTCGGCGGCCATAGCTCGCTCCGCGGCTGCGATGTCCGGTCGACGCTCAAGTAACGTCGATGGGATACCTGGCGGAATCTGAACGGTGACGTTTTCCAAGGGTTTTGGCTCAAGTGTGAACGACGCCGGAGGCTTGCCCAGCAAAGTCGCCAACGCGTGCGCGACCAGTGCGTACTGACGCTCCACCGCCAATTGTTCAGCGCGCGCAGAGAACAGTTCTGTCTTTGCCTGGTCGACAACATAGCTGGCCACGTCGCCGTCACTAAGTCTTCGTTGCAACAGCGTCTCGGTGTCTTCCCGAAGCTTTACAGTTTCCCGTAGCAAACGATGTTCACCTTCCAGTTGCCGCAGGCTGAAGTAGGTTCTAGCGACGTCGGCCTGAACCAGCAGCAACATCTGATGGGGCCAATGCTTGCTGCTGAGCTGCATCAGCCTGTGCGGCTGCGACCCCTGCCGAGACACGACCAAAAAGGTCAACTTCGTAGCCCACGGTGGCCTGCGCTCGCCACAATGTTTGCGTGGTTCCTGGCGCGCCATCTCCATACCCGTCAGCGGCACCTGAAGTGCGCTGGCGAGTCGGGCCGAAGCCTAGGTCTACGTCCGGGAAACGGGCTGCCTGGCTTCGGGCAGTGAGGGCCCGTGATTGCTTGAGCCGCGCCATTGCGATGGTGACATCGGGGTTGGCTACGAGAGCCTGCTCTTCCAGTTGCTCAAGCGTAGGGTCGCCCAGCACCTTCCACCATGGAGAAGGTTTTTGCTGGTCCGCGGGTTCTGCCGGCTGCCATCGACCAGGCTCTTCAGTAGGCTTCAATGGGACAAGTGCCTGGTGATGGGACTCTGCAAAATTCGCCGGCACGTCGAAGTCCGGTCTGTTCTCGACGGGCTTCAACGAGCACGCTGTCAGAAGCGACACACCGATCGCCAGTGCAATTGCACTCTTGTTCGCGCGTGCCCCACGCAGGCGTGTGTGGATTCGATTGGTCATACCAGGCCCTCCGGCTGCTTCTGTTCAAGATGATGAGGGGCGAGGGCCGGAGCTTTGTGATGCGCTGCAGAGTGCAATGGTTTTCCTCCGCCAAGTGCCCGAACGACCACGTAAAACAGCGGTGTAAGGAACAGACCGAAAAGCGTGACGCCAATCATTCCAAAGAAAACTGAAATGCCCATCGCCTGGCGCATCTCCGCGCCTGCACCCGTGGACAAGACGAGAGGAATGACGCCCATGATGAAGGCGATTGAAGTCATTAGGATCGGCCGCAGACGCAGCCGACAGGCTTCGATCACTGCGTTGACCGTGGATTTCCCGGCTATCTCCAGCTCGCGGGCAAACTCGACAATCAGGATGGCGTTTTTCGACGCCAGGCCCACGAGCACGATGAGACCGATCTGCGTGAAAATGTTGTTGTCACCCTTTGTGAGCCATACGCCGAGCAATGCGGAGAAGATGCTCATTGGGATGATCAGGATGATGGCCAACGGCAGCGTCAGGCTCTCGTACTGAGCGGCCAGGACGAAGAACACCAGGAGGACGCAGAGCGGAAGAATCCAGACCGCGGTGTTGCCTGCGATGATTTGTTGATACGTCAGGTCGGTCCATTCATAGGTCATGCCGGCTGGCAGCGTTTCGGAAGCGACCCTTTGAATAGCGGCCATTGCTTGGTCCGATGAATAGCCGGGGGCGGGACTTCCGCCGATGTCAGCCGCCGTGAAACCGTTGTAGCGAACGACTTGATCTGGACCGTAGGTCTGACTCACCTTCGCCACTGAGGCGAGCGGGATCATCTGTCCGGACTCACTGCGTACGTGCAGTTGCCCAATGTCATCCGGTTTGGAGCGGTATTGATTGTCGGCCTGCATCCGTACTTGATAGACACGCCCAAGGAAGTTGAAGTCATTGACGTAATACGAACCAAGGAAAGCTTGCAACGTATCGAATATCGCTGGCGTGTCCACACCGAGCTGGAGCGCTTTTGCACGGTCGATATCAATCTTCAGCTGAGGAACGTTCACCGTGTAGGTTGAAAACAGCGGGCCGAGTTCCGGCGCTTGGGACGCCTTTTTGATGAAGGCCTGAGTCGCTTTGTACAGTTCCTCATAGCCCAGGTCCGACCGATCCTCGATCTGTAACTTGAAGCCTCCCAGCGTGCCCAGACCATAGACCGGCGGAGGTGGGAAAATACCGGTGAAGGCGTTACCAATAGTGCTGAACTCATGGGCCAGGTCGGCCGCCACCTGATTGGCGCTGATGCCGTTGCGGTCCTTGAACGGTTTGAGCAGAACGAAGCTCAGCGCAGTACTGGAGCTCTTCGTTACCGCGTTGATCGAAAGGCCGCTGTAGGCCGAGGTCCCCATGACCGCAGGATGTTTGAGCGCCATCTCATTCATCAGGTTCATGGTTGCTTCGGTGCGATCCAGTGTCGATCCTTCCGGCAACTGGGCGAGGCTGACTAGATATTCCTTGTCCTGTGCAGGGACAAAACCGCCGGGAACATGACCCGTAAGCCACCAGGTAGCAGCGAGCAATCCGGCGTACACCACGAGCATTGCGCCCTTGTGCTTTACCAAACCACCGATGCTTCCCACCGTATCCAACGGAGGCTCGATCAAAGGTCCGATTGAAGCGTCCGAAGAAGCGGCCAAACAGTTTGTGCGTCACACGAGTCACGGCATCGGGCGCTTCGCCATGTCCCTTCAAGAGCAAGGCCGAAAGCGCCGGGGACAGCGTCAGCGAGTTCACGGCAGAGATCAGTGTCGAAATGGCGATGGTGACCGCGAACTGTTTGTAAAACTCACCGGTCAACCCACTGAGGAAAGCCAGCGGAAGGAAAACAGCGGACAGGGTCAGAGCGATGGCAATGATAGGACCACTGACCTCTCGCATCGCCTGGTACGTCGCCTCACGGGGACTGAGCCCGCGCGCGATGTTTCGCTCCACGTTTTCGACCACCACGATGGCATCGTCGACCACAATTCCTATCGCGACCACCAGCCCAAATAGCGACAGCGTGTTGATGGAGTATCCAGCCAGCAGCAAGAAGGTAAATGTGCCGATGATCGATATCGGCACTGCCAGCAACGGGATGATCGATGCACGCCATGTTTGCAGGAACAGGAACACAACCAGTACTACCAGCGCCACGGATTCGAGAAGTGTTTCGACAACCGCATCGATACCACTTTGGACCGCACGACTCGGCTCATACACCACGCGGTAAATCAGGTCTTGCGGGAAATCCTTCTCGAGCTCCTCCATGACTCGGTGCACTTCGCGAGAAATCTCCAGCGAGTTTGCCCCAGGCGCTTCTTGCACTGTCACTGCGACGGCGGGTGCGTTATCCAGTGTTGCACGGATGCCATAGTCCTCAGCGCCGAGCTCTACTCGAGCGACATCACCCAACCGAGTGATCGCCCCACGAGCATCGGACTTGATGACAATCCTCTGGAACTCTTCAGGGGATTTGAGTCGCCCGTCGGCGTTGACGTTAAGCTGGAAGGCAGTGTCCGAAGGCGTAGGTGCGCTGCCGATGGTACCGACTGCGGCCTGAATGTTTTGACGGCGAATGGCGTCGGCAACATCGTTGGCGCTCAGTCCACGCTCAGCCAGCGCGGCTGGGTTCAGCCACACACGCATGGCATAACCCCCAGGCCCCCAGATCGACACTTCACCAACACCTGCAATTCTTGCCAAACGATCCTTCACGTGGAGGATCGCGTAGTTGCTCACGTAGTTATTGTCGTAGGTGCCATTCGGCGAAACCATGTGTACGGCAATGGTGATGATGGGCGAGTTCTTAATTGCCGTAACGCCCAGCCGTTGAACATCCTCGGGAAGTCGCGCTTGAGCCTGGGACACACGCGTTTGCACGAACTGTTGAGCTTTATCGGGATCGGTTCCGAGCTTGAAAGTCACCGTCAGATACAGGTGTCCGTCACCGCTGGCTTTCGAATCCATGTACAGCATGTCTTGCACACCGTTAATGGACTGCTCCAGTGGTGCCGCAACTGTTTCCGCGATGGTCTTTGCGTTCGCGCCCGGGTATTGAGCATGCACCACAACTGAGGGAGGAATGACCTGTGGGTATTCCGAGACCGGCATATTAAACGCGGAAACTATCCCAGCGAGCAGGATCAGCGCAGACAGCACACACGCAAAGATGGGACGATCAATGAAGAATTTAGAGATGTTCACGACCGGCCTCCGATTGAGGCACTGACGGGCTCCTTCTGAACGTCGGCGGCGACCGCAGATACCTCGGAACCCGGTGGAGCCCGGAATGCTCCGTCCACAATGATCCTGGTACCCGCTTCAACTCCGCTGCGTAGAACCCGTTCTTTTCCCTGGAGAACGCCGAGCTCGACGAAACGCCGTTCGACCTTGTTCTGAGCGTTCACGATCAGCACGTACTTGCGGTCTTGATCGGTACCCACGACGGCATCGTCGACCATCACGGCGTTGTAAGGCTTCCCTCCCTGAAGACGAACTCTTGCCTGGAGACCCGGGAGCATTTCGGGGCTCACACGGTCAATCCGGGCGCGAACTCGCACCGTTCCCGAACGAGTATCCATCTGGTTATCGATCGCCTCGATGATGGCCGCGTAGGGGTAGGCGTTATCGTTAGCAAGACCAACTTTGACCACCGGTTGCGCACCGGCCTGCAGCGAGGGTGCGATGATTCGCAGGTAGCTCTGCTCGTCCACGTTGAAAGACGCGTAGAGCTTGTCGTCAGAAACAATTCGGGTGAGCGGTGTCGCGTCCCCGCCTGCCCCTACTACGTTGCCCGCCGTGATTTCCGCGCGTGAGATACGCCCTGCAATCGGCGCCCTCACTTGTGTGTAGCTGAGCTGCAATTGAGCCTCAGCCAATGCAGCCTGCGCTCCTTTCAAAGATGCCGCCGCCTCTCGGGCCGCATTGTCGAGCACGTCAAACTCTCTGCGCGCGATTGAGTTCGACTCCATCAGCCTTTTCCCACGAGCCCGCTCGAGTTCCGTAAGCCGTTTGCGCTCTTCAGTAACGGATAGGTTCGCCTGCGCCTGACGCACCTGGGTCTCAAGCGGCGCCGGGTCAATCGTGAAAAGAAGCTCGCCCTGACGAACATGCTGACCGGCCTTGAAATGCACGGTCAGCAACGTTCCCGGCACTTTTGGTCGCACGTCTACGACGTCCACCGCTTCGAGGCGACCGGTGTAGTCCTGCGAGTCCGACACCGCACGTTGCAGTGCTGGTTGGTACTTCACGGTCGGCAGTACCGCGGCTGCTTCTGCGTGTACTTGCGAACCATTAGTCAAGAGGACACTCCCGCCGCCAATCACTGCGATGGCAACCGTCAGGACCGCTAGATGATGTTTCTTCAAGGGATTCATGTGATGTGCCTAGCCAAGTTGGATAGCTTGGAGTCTGAGCACGCTTCGCATGGACATCTAGATCAAAACCTGGGTAAATTTATTGCCTTTTTTGGAATAATTACCACCTTTCGTCCGCGCAAAAGTGGCATAAATAGGTAAAACTCAAGAAAAACAAGTCATACTTATTGCTTGAATGAGAACAAATTTTGGTAAGGAGTGATGAAGTGAACCGCCTCCAATCAATGCAAATCTTTACTCGCGTCGTCGAAATGCACAGCTTCAGTCGGGCCGCCGATAGTCTTTCCCTACCACCTTCGCGGGTAACGCGCGCGGTGAAAGATCTGGAGGCATTTCTCGGCGTCTGTCTGTTAAGACGGACCACTCGCCATATCAGCCTGACCCCGGATGGCACGTTCTATTACGACCACTGCAGGCGATTACTGGCCGACGTTGAGGCTGTCGAGTCCAGCTTCCCGGGATCTGCCGGAAAGCCTCGTGGCCGCTTGCGAGTAGACATGACACTGTCCCTCGCGCGCCTTGTTGTCCTGCCCTCGATCAAGGACTTCCAGTCTCGTTTTCCAGACGTTGAACTGACTTTGACAATGTCTGACCGAACCGTCGAATTGGTTCAGGAGGGTATTGATTGCGTCATCCGTACGGGAACCCCTGAAGACTCTTCGACGCTGGTTGCAAAACGCATTGGCGGCTTTGACTGGATAACATGCGCCTCGCCGGAGTACCTCGCTCTTCACGGGACGCCGAAGTCCCTTGAGGATTTGGCCGGCCATCAAGCCGTGGGCTACTTATCGAGTCGAACGGCACGCTCGATGGAATGGCACTACGTTGTGGATGGCGAGGACCGCTGTATCAGGATGCCGGAGCGCCTCATCGTCAACGATACGGATGCGTACGTAGCATGCGCCCTCGAAGGATTGGGGATCATTCGCGCAGGAAGCTACATGGTGATTCAGCACCTCATGAGTGGCCGCCTTCAGCCCATACTGACCGACTACTCCGCTCCTTCAGTTCCGCTGTCTGTCATCTACCCCAAAAACCGTCACCTTTCACCCACCGTGCGAGCGTTCGTGGACTGGGTAGCCGATGTCGTTCGTGAGGCAGAACCTGGTTGGCGATCGACATGAACGGCACATGGCGCTGCCCCCCAACGCTTTTTTTTCACACAGTGGAATTATTTATTGCAAATCCGAGGGTTGTAACCGAGGAGCAAACCATCAAGTATCCCGCCCATTAATCCGGTAGACAGGCTGACGCCTGCCGTTGATGGAGAAAGAGTGTGAAAAAGGTCTTGATGCTGCTCGCAAATGGAGTTGAGCCAATGGAAATGGCTGCGTTTACCGACATCCTCGGTTGGGCTGATCTGCTAGGGGATGAAAGAATTGAACTGGTAATGGCGGGACTCAGGCCAGAAATCGTTTCTACTTTCGATATCACTATTCGGCCAAACCGAATGCTGGCAGATTTGGACCTCAATGAATTTGATGCACTGGCGCTACCTGGGGGGTTCGAACCCAGCGGATTCTACGAGGAAGCGTTGAGTGAACCGTATCTAGCCGCTATCAAGCACTTTATCCACGTACAGAAAATTGTTGCGAGCGTTTGTGTTTCATCACTGAGTCTGGGACATGCCGGAGCGCTGCAAGACAGGAAGGCTACGATTTATCATCAAGTCGGTGGGCGCAGGAAGCAGCAGCTTGTCGACACAGGGGCAATGTTCATTGATCAGCCAATCGTCCGCGACAAAAACATCATTACCTCCAGCGGTCCTGGCACCGCATCGGAAGTTGCTTTTTTGTTAATTGAAATGCTGACAAACAAATCTAACGCCGACACTATTCGCAAAATCATGCGATTTCCCACACCAGATAGACATTGGTACGAAACCGCTCAAGTTTAATTAAGTACCGCATTAAAAAACCTTAACTGAAGGCGATCAAGATTTAACTGCCGGACGAAACTCGCCCGTCAATTAAGTCGTGTTTATTTCACCCACAACTCAAACAGGATTTAGACATGAGTAACTTCCTCAACGGTATCAATGTCCCTGCCCTGCAAGGTTTTGCGCAAAGCATCAAGCAAGATGTATCAAAACGTCATGCGCGCTTCAACGTAAAGACCAAGTGGCAGCATCAAACCCGCAGCGTGGCGACTGTGAGCCGCTATCACCTGAGTGGTCAAGATCACCCTCGTCACTTTGAAATTGCGGCCGACGAGCCACTGGAACTGTTGGGGGAAAATACTGCGCCAAACCCACAAGAATTACTGATGGCAGCGTTGAACGCCTGTCTGTCCGTTGGCTATGCAGTGAATGCTTCGGTGATGGGGATCACTATTCACAGCCTCGAAATTGAAACCGATGGTGAACTGGACCTGCGTGGATTTCTGGGGTTGGATGAGAACGTCAATCCAGGTTATGACGAGGTAAGCTTCGTTGTTCGCATTCATACCGATGCATCGACCGAGAAAGTGGAAGAGTTGCATCGCGTAGCCACCAAAACCTCGGTCAATCTGGCCAACTTCTCAAAGGCCATCCGTATGGTTCCCAAACTGGAAGTCATATCCGACTAATAGCAATTAGTTGAGTCAATGATTGCTATCGTTTTTAACCCCGGACTAATCCTTCTCAATTTGCAGCCGACCTTCGCTGTGTCGGCTCTGCTCTGTGCACAAAACAATAATAGTAAATAGAGTGCTCCACATGTATCGATCCACTTTGTCCCTAGCGGTCGCCTCGGTCGTGCTCGCCCAGAACGCAAGCGCCGCCAGTTTTATCGAAGATAGTAAGGCTACATTGGGGCTGCGTAACTTCTACATCAACCAAGACTTCCGTGATGGTACCGGGCCGAGTAAATATGAGGAGTGGGGGCAAGGCTTCGACCTGCGCTTTACCTCCGGTTATACCCAGGGCACGGTCGGTTTGGGCGTAGACGCAATAGGCCTGCTGGGCGTACGACTTGATTCGGGTGGCGGTACGAACGGTGCGAGCAACAACGCTTATGGCGGTATAGTTTTCCCAAGCAAGTCCAACGGCGAAGCAGTTGATAACTTTTCCAGCCTGGGCCTGACCGCTAAAGCCAAAATCTCGCAGACTGAATTGAGGCTAGGCACCCTGCAGCCGAAGCTGCCAGTCATCGTGACCAACGACGGTCGCCTGTTGCCGCAGACCTTCCAGGGCGGTCAGATCACTTCGAACGACATCAAGGACCTAACGCTGGTCGGCGGTCAGATCGAGCACGTCAAGGGTCGTAACTCGAGTAACAACGAAGAATTTTCGATCGCGGGCGCTAATGGCCGCACTGCATCGGGGCGTGACAGCAACAAGTTTATTTACGCAGGCGGTGACTACAAAATCACAAAGGATCTGACTGCCCAGTACTATTACGGAAACCTGGACAATTTTTACAAGCAGCATTTTGTGGGGTTGATTCACAACTGGGAAATCGGCTCGGGTGTTCTGAAGTCCGACATGCGTTACTTCAACAGCTCCGATGACGGTGCCAATGGTCACGACTCGACTTACTACACCACTGGCAACTATCACGCGCCCAGCGGTAAGGGTAAGATCGATAACAATTTATACAGTGGCCTGTTTTTGTACTCGGTAGCCGGTCATACCTTCGGCGGTGGTTATCAAGTCAGTAACGGCAGTAGCGACTTCCCTTGGCTGAATCTGGGCGATGGCTCTTCGGCATACATCATCAGCGACATGCAAATCCAGAAATTTGCCCGAGCCGGCGAGCGCTCCTGGCAAGCACGCTACTCCTATGATTTCGCTAAAGTTGGCGTGCCTGGTTTGACTGCTGGCGTGGTCTACGTACGCGGAGACAATATCGATACCATGAATGCGGCAGGTCGCAAAGCGGCTAATGACGCCTCAGAGTGGGAACGGGATTTGACCGTTGGTTATGTTGTTCAGTCTGGCGCCTTTAAGAACCTAGGCCTGATGTGGAAAAACGCCACTTGGCGCACTGAGCTGCCAAACACGCGCTCCCAGGATGAAAACCGCCTGATCGTCAGTTACTCCATCCCGCTACTATAACCTTAAAACTTTCTGCCTTTTCGAGATACCTCGCAGCGCATTCATACCCTGAATGCGCTGTTTTTTTTCGACGGAATCTGTTTGGACATTCGCACCGATTTAAGAACGGTGCGAAGGTTTGTGCCGTAGCCATTTCCACACATCTCCAAGTTACTCAATGCCCGGAAATTGCAATGGCTGAACGGCGCAATCGATTAAAGCACGTCCAACGGGTATTCGATAAAGGCCCGGACTTCATTCAGGTTGGGACCGACATCGCGGTCTGCCCGGTAGATCGAATTGCGCAACTTGAATGACATATCTTTCAACGTGCCGTCCTGAACAACGTATTTGACCTGATTGAAGAACTCACGCTCGGTGCCGTCCTGCTCGCCGCCAGCATCAATGTTGCTGCCGCGCACATAAGCAGTCTTGTAGGTGAGTCCCGGTAGTCCGAACTCCGCGAAGTCCAACTCGTAGCTTAATTGCCAGGACCGTTCGTCCTTCAGGTTGAAGTCGGAGTAGTATGAGTTTGCTACATAGATAGTGCTTCCGCCATCGCCATAGTCATAGGCATAACCTGCATCGCCGCTGTTACGCTGATGAGCAACGATGAAGGAATGCGCCCCGATGCTATACTTGGCCGCCAGGCTCCAGATGGTGTTGCTGTCGGTTACCCCATCGCCGCCAAAATCCAGCGCGGCTTGAGAGCCATTATCGTAGTCAGTGCGATAGATGTTGAAGTCCAGGTTCAACGCTTGGAGTTCGGAAAACGGCACCGTATAGTTCACGTTGCCATAGTACTTCCTGTAGGTGTCCTCGACGTCGGAGTGATAAACCGCGACACTCAAAGCGTCGCTGACGCCGTAAGTGCCACCGATCACGTCGATGCTCTTCAGACGATTCGGATCCCGCGCTGAATCACCCATCGGGCTATCGGCGGTAAATCGCCCGACATTCAATTCCAGTCCTTCGATTTCCTTGCTCGTGATCAGCGTACCGGTAAACGCCTCGGGCAATAGACGAGAGTCGTCATACGCCAGCACCGGCATCGACGGGAACTGGTTACCGTAGCGCAGGACAGTGTTGGAAATACGCAGTTTGAGAACAGCGCCAGCTTCCGACAGATCGTCCACCGGGTGCCCATTACTATCGGTATCAAAAAAGGCTTTGTAGTTTCGACCCCGACCACTGTCGAGCTTGACGCCAAGCAGACCGAAAGCGTCCACCCCCACCCCGATGGTGCCTTGGGTGAAGCCCGACTGAAACGTACTGATAAAGCCTTGACCCCATACTTTGGCGTCGTTGGCGTGATTCTTGTAATCACGGTTGAAGTAGGCGTTACGCAACAGCAATTTCAGGTTGCTGTCCTCGACAAACCCTTTGGACTCGGACTGCTCACTGGCGGATGCAATCGGTGCGTTGATTGAGAATAACGTACACGCCAACGCGATAGTTTTACGATTAATCATAGATGCTCCCAAGAAACCGTTTGGATTATTATTGGCAGAACACTTACGTGAGGGTTGCCCAGAATAGATGGCAACTGATGCAGGCGTGACTGGCATTAGAAATGCCAGCATATGCTGCGAGCCGATAAATACAACTGATGACGGTCTTGGTACAGCAATATTCTTTAATTATGGATATCAATGCAAATAATAAAAATAGGTCCATTTACATGGTAAATTTATATCCGTGGAAAGCAGGTGTTGCCGAGTTGAGAGGCCGGTATGATCTGTGCTCCATCCTTTGGTTTTCCGCCTGTCACCAGGCGGTTTTTTTGCCTTGAGCTAGATTTATCATTGTGAATGATAGCTGCGCTGACCATGTCTGCATTTCACTTCTAAGTCAAACATAAAAAGTCGCTCAACCCACCTATCACTTAGCGTGATAATCTAAGTTTGATTTCTCCAGAAGCGGTTAAGGAAATTTTTACCAATGCAGCGCTACGTTTTTTTGCGAGACGAAGCCAGAGATAGTGCAACTCCTCCTAACACTGCGATCGTAGCAATCAACAAGCGCGATGAAATAGACTCACCCAAAAAAATGACGGCCCCGAGAGACGCAATGATCGGAACACTCAGCTGAAGTATGGCGGCGTGGTGTCCGGAAATTCGCCTTACAACCCCATACCAGATTGCATATCCGGCGCCGGAAGCTAATACACCCGATGCCACGGCGTACACCAAACCAGCGCCACTCATGTGCGGGCCCTCTCCCGACACTACACCCCATAACAGACAAGTCAGAAATGGCAAACTTTTCAGAAAATTTCCTGAGGTATCAGCAATTGGGTTGACGGCCCCACGACCAATAAGCGAATAAGCCCCCCAAGCGATCCCGGAAATTGCCATCATCATCGAGTCATGGAATTCGGGCGTAGTCGAGCCCGGGAGGAGCAGAATGATCAAACCACTGAATGCGATTAGCATACCCGCCATTACGCTGTAGCTGACCCGCTCTCCTTTACACCAGGAATACGTGACCATGGTAATTTGCACAGTGCCAAACAATATCAATGCGCCTATGCCGGCACCGAGTTCGACGTAGGCCATCGAGAAGAACCAGGCGTATATGAACAACAACACGCCACCCTTCCAGCTCCCGCCCTCCGCTTTACTCAGCCTCTTCATACGAAGTAGCAACAGGAGAAAAATCGCACCGCTTAACAAGCGAATTGCAGTAAAGGATTCAGGGTCGATATCTCCGTCAATTAGCGCCAAGCGGCAGAACAGCGAATTGGCGGCGAACGCGAACAGACTCACTAACGCTGGTAGAATCCAGGCCCTTCTGTCACCCACCATCGCGCCCTTGCGGTTGTCATTCATTCGTAGGCCGCCTTAAGTTTACGGGAGTGGTGTTTGAGTTTCTGAAAGCGTTGGGTAGTCGATATAACCTTCAGCACCCTGGCTGTAATAGGTATCCATATTGTCCTCGTTCAAGGTCGCGCCTTTGTGCAGCCGATCGACTAGATCTGGATTGGCCAGGAAGGGACGTCCGAAGCTGATGGCATCGGCTAGACCGCTCTGGAGGTCGGCCTGTGCTCGCGTTACGTCATAGTCGCTGTTGAGGATGATCGGACCTTTGAAATGCTCGCGGATCAATGGAGAAAGCCGTGGTACGTCGGTCGCTCCAAACGTACCCGTTCGGCGGCGGTTCACGTAGCTCCAGAAAGGACCGATATCATTCAGCATCTTTGCAGCTGCCGTAAACAGAGGGACGGGATCGCTGTCGTCCACACCATAGCTCTCACCATTGGGGGATAGCCGAACCGCTGTGCGATTCGCACCTACGGCATCCGCCACCGCTCGCGTCACCTGCTCTAATAGGCGCACACGATTTTCAACGCTTCCGCCATATTCATCGGTGCGCATATTGCTATTGTCGCGTAAAAACTGGTCCATCAATTGGCCGTTTGCCGCGTGTATCTGAACTCCGTCAAAACCCGCAGCCATGGCATTCTTCGCCGCTCGGATATAATCAGCGATAAGACCCGGAATCTCCTCCTGAGTCAGGGGACGGGCCACCTCAAAAGGCTTCTTGCCGTCATAGGTGTGGGCATCCCCTGGCATTACGGTCGCGCTTGACGAAATGGGTTGTTGGCCGGTGACGGCGGAATGCGCCATGCGACCCATATGCCAAAGCTGGGCGATGATCAGACCACCTTTGTCATGCACCGCCTGTGTGACAGGCTTCCAGGCGTTCACTTGCTCCTCAGACCAGATCCCCGGTGCGTAAGGCCAGCCAACGCCTTGGCGTGAGATGCCCGTAGCTTCGCCAATGATGAGTCCGGCTGATGCGCGTTGTGCGTAATATTGGGCCATGATCTCGGTCGGGACGTGTTCGCGTGTCGCGCGAGCACGGGTCAGAGGAGCCATAATGATTCGATTAGAGGCCTTCAACGCTCCAAGCACTACGTGTTCAAAAAGCGGCTTCATGAATTTTCCTTCAGACAACAATAAGGAGCTGAGCGGCGCCAACGCCTCCTCACCGGTCACTACCAGCCCTCAGCAGGATAGCGACGATGCGATCACCTTCGTTAGAAGGCTCAGTCGATCTCCAGTGAAAGCGACGCGACGCGAAGAAATAATCTTCTGTAGGTTCAGCATGTTTGGGTGATGCTTTGTGAATATGCCGTCGCCCCACGCGTGTATACAGGTCAAAACCTGGCTAATTTAATTGCTGTTTTTAGAACAATGATCTGATCGCGCTAAACCTCTAAATCATTTCGTCAGCTGAAATTCACTTTTGTAAGAAAACCGTATTCCCCCCTCATCGTCCATGTCGAAGAATCGCAAGGAAGCCGGTTGCTTCTCAAAACGCATGGTAAGCACCTATCAAATGTTGTATGCGCAATGGCGCGGGTCCTCTTGGTCCTAAAGGATCACGGAAGGAATTTGCGAGTTCTAGGGGTAGCGAATGGATCGATTTCGAGAAATGGAGATTTTTCTATCGGTAGTGGATGAGGGAAGCTTTGTGGCTGCAGCGCGGCGCGAAGGCATTTCACCACCGAGCGTAACGCGAACAATAGCAGCGCTTGAGCAACGGATAGGGCTACCCCTCGTCTCGCGGAATAGTCGTAGCATGAATTTAACTGAAGCCGGCGAACGGTTCCTACTTGATTGTCGACATATTCTGAATGGCATAAAGGCCGCGGAAGCGGCAGTCACAGGACAACATACTGCACCAGTCGGTCTTATCAGATTATCAGCGCCGATGATATTTGGAGGGATGTTTGTTGCTCCGCTTGTCAGGCAGTACCTAGAGCAGTTCCCGGCCGTAAGATTTTCGTGCTTATTCGTCGACAGGGAGACTGACATGCTGAACGAGGGCATCGATATTTGCATTAAGATTGGACACTTTGAATTGAACGCCGGTCATTCCATAAAAATTGGAGAAACCAGACAGGTTTTGTGTGCCTCTCCTTCCTATTTTCAAAAGCATGCCCGTCCAACACACCCTGAGCAACTTCGTGACAACGACATTATCAATTGCACTGCCAGCGCACTGCCCCCTACTTGGCAATTTCAAAACGGTGACCAGTTACTCACAATCACTCCTTCGGCCCGGATGGATGTCACTTGCAACCAGGCCGCTGTCAGCATAGCACTCGATGCTTGCGGAATTACTCGGGCATTCTTATACCAAGTAGCCGACTATGTACGGCGCGGACAATTGGAACTACTGCTTGAAGACTATGAGCTTCCTGCGCTCCCCGTGAATTTGATTTTCCGGGAGCGAATCAAAAGCTCATCATCGATATATTCATTTTCAGATTTTCTAGTCAAGAATTTACCAGCCGCGGCGAGGGGGCACGCTTAGATGTGCGCTACGCCTCCAACCTCATAGCGCTCCGGAGACTGAGGCCAAGCATCATTTGCGCCGAGTCATCAATCAAGAGCACTGAATCGTTAAGGGGCAATAATTGACTCAATTGAACTTCCTCTAAAGCGCTTTTCTGTTCTCTCGTAGCGCTACATCCTTAGAAACCAGCCCTAGACAATAATAACGACTCGGAAAACTCTTGCATGAAGTAAAAGGGGCTCAGCACTTACCATGTGCGTTGGCCCCTAGCAAAATCCTATAGATTCCATCCCGAATAAAAATTATGCCCCTAGATCACCGCTTTTCCCTAGGGGAGATAGTCCAACAGCTCATCGGTTGTCATTACGTTGCAGTAGATCATGTTGAGGATCTCCAACTCCTTATTGTGAAGCTCTATGCTGCCGGCCGCGCTGGCATCGTCGATCACAATGACATCGAAGCTCTCGTCGGCGAGGCTACGCACTGTGGATGACACGCACTGGTCGGTGAACAGCCCCGCGCACACCACATGGGTGATGCCCAAGTTGCGCAAGATCAGTCGCAGGTTGGTACCCGTCAATGCGCTGTCTGTCGTCTTCAGAACGACGATCTCGTCCGATGCAGGGGCGAGACGGTCGATCACCTGAGAGGCATGCTCGTTCGCAGGTAGCAGCAGGTTGTTCCAGCCAGGCTTTTTCTGGCTCAGCGAACGATCGCCGCCATCTTCTTTCTGACAGCCGATGCGCGCGAACAGGACTTCGAGATCCGCCCTGCGGAAAGCACCAATCAATCGTTCCAGGTTCGGAATTACGGTTCCATGCATTCGCTGATGGAACGGAGTCCAAGCGTCGAATCGGGCCCGCTCCACTTTGTCGAGCGATGCGGGGTCCGGGCGTTCCAGGTAGGTGTTTTGGACATCGATGACCAGTAGCGCCACCTTGCCTTTAGCAAGCACAGGATCATCGGGTTCTGGCGCCCCCGCGTAATACATCGATCGACGTGCAGTTTTCCAGTCTTTGAACATGAGTATTTCCTCGGTTTGCACAGAGTTGCCGTGGCCCACTCCAAGCGGACCCGCGGCGATTTCTCCGGTTATGCCTTGGCTGTCAAAGCCGCTGACAGCTTCGCGGAAGCTCATCTAGAAATACCGTACCCCGATCCGACAGCTCCAACAGCCCAGGCTTGCCGCCTCGCTGTGCCCCGGTAAACGCACCGGCGGCGTAGCCGAACAGCTCACTCTCGGCCAGGCTTTCCGGCAGCGCTGCACAGTTCAGGGCTAGGAACGGTGCGTCTCGTCTTGCACTCATGGTGTGACAGGCCCTCGCTACAAGTTCCTTACCCGTCCCCGTCTCGCCCTGAATCAACAACGGTGCGTCCAGCCCGTCAACCTTGTGCAGTCGCGTCTTGAGCTGTGCTAGCACCGGCGACTTCCCCAGTAAAGCGTCCAGCCCTTCCGCATGATCGTGATGCAGAGAAGCCAGGCGCTCACCGATACGGCTCGGAGGGTAAAGCGTCAACAATCCACCCGCGAGCAAACGCGAACTCTGTGTCGTACCGATAATGGGAGTGGCGTCAAGCAACAGGTCGTGTCCTTTGAAATTGACCTCACACATCGGCAACCGAAAGCTTTTGTCCAACAAGGCCCTTGTGAAGTTCGGTGCTGTGAACAAATTCGAAAGGGGCTCTCCCGTTGGATCGCTGCCATAAAGACTGATCAGTTCGGGGTTGGCCAACAGGACATACCCCCCCGGATCAACCGCCAATACCGGATCGCTCATAGCGGCTAACAACGCATCAAGTTGAAGACGGCGACATTGACCCGGGAGCATGTCGACCAGCTCCACAGCTTTGACGCCTTCTACTCGTAATAACGCATAATTGAGCTCGTCCAGCACCGTCTGACTCAGGTCTGGCGCATCGATGTAGACGTTAGGTGGAATCATCTCCACCGCGTCCAGGTTGAGGTTTCGCGCGCCGAGCAGTGCCAGCACTTCTTGGGTAATACCGACGCGATCATTGAATGTGACGTGGATTCGCATGATGCGCCTCGATCAAAGGGTTGGGGGAGTTTAAAGTTCCGCGATCAGAGAAAACCTACCGGTAAACGCTTGTTCAAAAAGAAAGACAAGAATCCCGCATTCGAGATCCATTTCAAGTAAGTATTCAGGGATTCCCGTGCCAATTGATATTGAAAGCTTATGATGAAGCCGCCGACCTATCGCCGTTTTGCGCCAACTCCTACACTCAGAACAGATGAAACAGTTACCAGCGCAGGATAAGCCATAATGCACAAAACCCTGTGGGAGCGAGCCTGCTCGCGATAGCGATGGAACAGCCAGCCATGGTATTTCCTGAGACACCGCTATCGCGAGCAGGCTCGCTCCCACAGGTTTTTCGTCAGTCCTATTGCCCACAGGAGCACAGCATGACCGCAACCGTTCTTGTACTGGTTGAAACCGTCAACGAATACCTGCCGATTCTTGAGCGTCAGGGCTATCACTTGGAGTTGGCGCCAACGCCTGCCGAGCGCAAGACGGCGATTTACGAACATGGAGAACGGTTCAGCGCGGTTCTGACCCGCGGTCCCCTGGGTTTGACGGCCGAGGAAATTGCCGCCCTGCCCAACCTGAAAATCATCTGCGTGATCGGCGCCGGCTACGAGCAGGTGGACCTGCAGGCCGCCCATCAGCGCGGCATCGTCGTGACCAATGGCGCCGGGGTCAATGCGTCGTCGGTAGCCGACCATGCCATGGCGCTGTTGCTGGCGTTGGTGCGCGATATCCCCCATTGCGATGCCGCCCTGCGACGGGGCGAATGGCCGAGGAGCGCGCGCCCTTCCCTGGCCGGTAAGCGGCTGGGCGTGTTGGGCCTTGGCGCAGTGGGCATGGCGATCGCCAAACGGGCCGCCCTGGGCTTTGACATGAGTGTCAGCTATCACAATCGCCGGGTACGCAACGACGTGCCCTACACCTTCTGCGCCACGCCCACGGAACTGGCGCGGGTCTCGGACTTCCTGATCGTCGCCACACCAGGCGGCCTGGATACCCGGCAGTTGATAAACAAGCAGAGCCTGGATGCGCTCGGTCCAAAAGGATTTCTGGTGAACGTCGCCAGGGCCAGCGTGGTTGCCACCGCCGACCTGATCAGCGCCCTGGAACAACGGCGAATTGCCGGAGCGGCCCTGGATGTGTTCGATCACGAGCCCGAAGTGCCGCAGGCGCTGAAGAACCTGCCCAACGTCGTCCTCACACCCCACGTGGCAGGCCTGTCGCCGGAAGCCACCCGCGCTATGGTGGAGTTGGTGGGCCAGAACCTGACCGCGTTCTTTTCCGGCAAACCGGTACTGACGCCGGTGCGCTTGCCCGACGAGGAGCGTTAGAGAACGCCCAATAGCGTCCACACGCGCCGGGATTCGGCATCGGCACTGATCAGTTCGCCCAGCAGCTCGTTCAACGGTTTGTTGCCCCACTCCACGCCGCGCCGGATCAAATAGGGCACCGGACTGTGGGGTTCGGTGCGAGCCAGGTAGCCGGCGATGACCAGCAACTGGCGATAGGCTTCCTCGCGGCTGGCCGGCTCCTGAAAAGCCAGGGTTGCCGCGGCGCCCACCTGCGCTGGGGCGGTTTGCGGCGTCACCGGCGGTGGTGCTTGCGCCGGCACGACGGTGGGTTGCTGTGGGTTCATCGCAATGAACTCCTCTATCAATGTCAGCAAGGCCTGTATCACGTCCTGCAGGGAGGAATAGCCTGGGGCCTGATCGCCCAGGTAGGCATCACTCCAGGCTTCGAGCCGTTGCAGGTGCTGCAGGCTCAGCATCAGGCTGCCCTGGCGATGCAGCCAGAACGACAATGGCGTGGTGCGAATCAGTTCGCTAAGTTTTTTCTGGTCGTTGCGCGCCGCTTCCGCCGAGGCCTTGGCGTTTTTACTGTCGTTGACCAACACCTGCTGGCGCTGCAAGCGTTGCCAGTCGGCCAGGCAGAAACCGTCGAAATCAGGGTCCCGGCCATCGAACAAGGGCACCCGTGTCAGTAACACTTCGCTGTAGCGACGGGCCAGCCACTCCAGCGGAATGACCCGCCACGACGGGTCACCGTCATCGGCCCGGGGATACAGCTGCTCGGGGTAGCGCTCACACAGACCCGCCACCAACGCCAGGCTGCCCGGCAGTCCTTCCAGCCCGGTCAGGTGTAACCAGGCCTCCCCCAGCCAGGCGCTGATCATCAAATCCTTGCTGCGCTCGAGCAGCAACACAGTGGCAAGTCTTTCCAGTTCCGGCCATTGGGCGCGCTTGATCGACGATTGCCACACACCTGTGGGCAGGCTGGTGTCGTCCTCCCGGCGCAACTCGCGCAACTGGTCGAACTCCGGCTCGTAGCGCAGATCCTGGCCACAGGGCGATTCGGCGCTGATCGGCTCAAGCAACCGGGGGATGAGTTCGGGCAAAGGGGATATCGGCAAGCTCACAAGCCCTCCTCGCGGGTTGCGATGGCGGTGCTCGATGAGGTCGCCATGAAAGGTGAACGGGGGGCCTGGGTCGGCAGCGGCGCAATCGACAGCGGCAGCTTCGAACCCTGGCTCATCAGCGACAAACGCAGGAACATCTGGGTCTGTTGCGCCGTGGTCGCCTGGGTCTGGGCCGTCACGGGCAGTTGCAGGGTCAGCGGGAAATCGGTGTAGTCGGCATTCGGCTGGCGCTGGCTCGACACCAGTGAGCGCATCAGGCGCAGCAACGCCCACGGCCCCTGGTACTCCCAGCCGGCTTCCAGATCGCGCACCACCAGGTCGGGTTGCAAGGGGTCGTTGGCCGGACGCTGGTAACCGTTACGGGCCCAGCGCAGGGTCAAACTCACCGGTTGCCCGACCATCCAGCGCAGGTTCTGCCCGGTTTCACCTGGGTAACTGATCTGTTGGTTGCCGGCGTTCAGCCCCCAGGCGATCACCTGATCCGCGCCGCGTTCCTGCTCGCGATCGGTTCGCCAGCGCACGTCCATTTCTACGCCGAGCAAGCCACTCTTGTCCCGCACGAACAGCGGCCCGAGCCAGGCACCGGCCTGTTTCAAACGGTTGAGAAAATCCTCCGCCGCCAATCGCTCCGGCGTCCGGCTCAACGCCAGTCCGGCCTGTGCCTGAGGCAGCCGCGTGTCGATCAGCTCCAGCAGGCGCTGGACCCGCGCCGGGTCGGCATCGCTGGCCCGCACGTCCTGGGAAAACGGAAAGCGCCCGGCCAGGTACTGATTGAAATAATTGGCCAGGTCATTCCAGGCGGTCGCCGCCTGGTTCTGTTGTAGATACAGGCAGCGCTGCAAGGCACTTTGTTGCAGCGTAACGGTGCGCACGGCCAGGTCGCCACGTCCGCCGGGCAGGCTGGACGTTTGCAGAATCTGCGCGCAGGACGTGGTGTCCATTTCGATGAAATCGCGACTTACCAATTGCTCCAGCTGGGCAGCCGCACTGGCCGGGTTCTGGTTTTTGTATTTGAGCAGTTCGTCGTTGAGCGCCATGAACCGGGCAACCTGATCGTGCTCCAGGGCCGACAGGTTGTCCTGCTGGACAATCAGCCATTCCAGCGCAGGCATACGATGCTCGGCGATCTGTAGCATGGCGCCGAACTGCTGGTTGAGGTTCAGCTTCAAGTCCTGAGGATCAGTGGCGCCGTACAACTGCAAGCCGAAGTTCTTCGAGCCGTCCCAGCGTTGGACATCGGCACGTTGAGTGAACAGTGGCTGGGCGTCGATTTCGTTCAGGCCGCTCTGGATCTGCGCCAACGCTCGGCGGTTGAGCAGGCGCTGAAAACGAATCGCCAGATCGCTGCGCTTCACATCCATGAAAGCTTTTTGCAGGGCAACGGCCTGGGAGGTCTGCACATTGAAACTCATGCCCGGTAGCGGTTGCTCGCTGTCATCCAGACTCAGCCACATGGCCCGCGCCGCCGCGCTTTCAGCAGCCTCCATCAGCGCCCCACGATAATCCGGCGGGATGCGCGGCAGTTCTTCATTGGCGTAGCTCTGGTAGCTGGCGAAGTAGTTCAAGGCAACGCTGAAATCGTCGCTGTCACCCCGGCCCATCGAGTCGGCGTTACTGTCCGACGGCGCCTTCTGCATGGCCAATGCCACGAAGTCACGCTTGAACAGCGCTTGTACCGCGCCGTCCAGCGCCGTGACATGCTCCTGCAGCACCAGCAAACCGCTGCCCTGCTGGACCAACAGATTGTCCCTGGAACCGGTCTGGACGATCCACTGGTCGCGAAAGCTCTGCTGCAATTTTGCCGCCTGGCTCTGCAGATCCTGCTCAAGATCCGGCCCCAGCAGCGTGCTGTGGCCCACCTTGTCCATCAACTGGGTGTAACCGGGCACCAGGTCCTGCCCCTTGCCCCGGCCCCAGGCCGAGTTGGTCAGGCTGACGAGCCTTTGCAGGTCATCGACCAACGCCATCAGCTCTTCGAGTTCGCTCAAGGAGTTGCCGCCGCCGGCCTCAAGCCGTTGCAGATGCAGCTTCAGGTAACCGGCCTGACGCACGAAGTTGTCCGCCAGAAAGTAATGATCCAGCCAGCGCTGCATCAGGCCCATGAAGTTATCGGCAATCACCGGGCGCGCGGCGTTCAGGTCCAGGCCTTTCAAATCGCTATTCTGGGCATCGAACAGCACCCGATTGTAAAAACGCGCCCGGCTCAAGGTCCCGGTGTTGAGGTTCAACGACAGGGCGTTGTTGCTCAGTTGCACCAGCTCGTCCAACGGTGCCTTGGGGTTGTTCACCGCCTGGCTGAACATCTGGTTGTGCTGTTCCAGGCGCACCGCACGCTCAACCAGGTCCTTGGCTTTCACGTAACTTTGCCATTGCGCCGGATCTTCGCTTTCCACGTTGCCGCGCCGCTCGGTATTGCGGATGCCCTTGAGTTGTTCGAGGTCCGAGACCAGCAGGTCACGCAGCGGCAATATCCAATGATGGCGGGCGGTCATGCGCAAGCCGTTGTCCCAGTTGTACGTCCACGGCGGAGAACCAGGAAGTCGGAAACACCACCGAGACGAAACGCCAGCGCGGGGCTTTTTCCAGCACGTTCCAGTAGTTCTGCACGTTGTGCCGAGTCGGCTCCAATTGCGGCTTGTCGGGGTCGACCACGACATGGTTTTTGTGCGCGCTGAGGACCAACCGCGACAAGCCCTCGGCTTGCTCGACCGAATCGTGCCAGACCCAGACCATGCTCCCCAGCCAGACCACGCCGACCACCAGCGCCACCCCACCGCCCAGCCGATGCCAGCGCTGGCGCAAGCGCAGCAGGCGTGGCACCGGCTGGGCCAGGCCCCGCTCGGCCACCAGCCGGCGCGACCACAATTGCCGAGCGAACACCGTCTGGCGCAAAACGCTGTCGCTGGCGGTCAACCCATCGCCGGTGACGGCCGGCGCCTGGCTGGCGGTGAAATACACGCCACGAAAGCGCGGTGCCTCGCCTTGCGCGTTGCCCTGGAAAACCGGTTCCAGCAGCAGCTGCATGGCGCGCCGCAACCCTTCGAAACGCTCCGGCAACCCATACAGATCGCTGCTCAACTGCCCCGACAGCGCGCCGATTTCGATGATCGACTGGGACAATGCGGCGTTGACCTGATCCAGCGCCTGATCGCTCCATTGCGATTGCCACGCCGCCTCGGGCGAATATGGCGACGACCAGCCCAGCGTCGATTCCCGCGCCTGGGCGGGCAAGGCGCTGACCAGTTCCTGGAACCCCGGCAGTTCTTCCATCCCGGTGATCACCACGTACACCGGCAAGCTCAGACCGAACCGTTGCAAGAGGTCGATGAAACAGCGCCGGACCTTGAGACTCAACTCGGTCGTCTGCTCGATGTCATCGAGCTTGCCGAACGGCACAGTCCAGATCACCGCATCCAGCGGCCGTCTGCTGCGCAGGCTCAGAATCAATCCCAACAGCCGCCACCAGTTACCCCGCTGCATGTTCATGCCCTCATCGGGCAAAAACAGCGCCTGGGGCACCACCAGCACCGCGCCTTCGGCATCCGACCACCAGCGGCCGAACCACGCCGCCTTGTCTGTCGGCTGCAAACGCCACTGGGCGCACAACTGCGCGCCATCGGCCTCGTTGCCCAGCATCAACAACCAGGGCATCTGATAGCGGTCCCGAGTGCCTTGCTCCTGCTCCATGTGGCGCACCGCGCCATAGAAGCTGCGGATAGCCGCGCCGCCCTGGGTGCGCAGCCACCAGATCGCCGCCGCAATCAGCAGCACCGCGACAATGGCGAGCAACACCAGGGCGACGATGCTCAAGAGGCTCATGAGTCCTGCTCCTGAACCACCGACTCGTTCAGTTGCAGCACCGGTTCAAGCTCTGATTGGATGTCACGCCAGAACACCTGCCCCAACCCGGTCAGCAGCAACACCATCGCCAGGATCACCAGGCCCAGGCGCAAACCGTCCGGCAACGACTGTTGAGCCGGGACACGTATCGGTGTGGCCGCCGCAGACATCGCCAGGCGCTGGCTGACATCGACATAATCGGGCTCGTGCTGCCAGGCGAACGTGAACAGCGCCACCCGCCATTTTTCGTGCTGGACCTGACCGGGCTCGCCCCGCAATCGGCCCTGAAAACCGAGAATCAGACACTGCAGGTACACGTTGGCCAGGTCCCGGGTGCCGGGCATCTGCTCATCGAGCAGTTTCTTGATAGCGGCCGGCAACCGTTCGCCGGCCTGACGGCTGGAGTACATGCGCGATTCGAGGGGATGCTGCTGCCAGGCCAGTTGTCCCGGCCATGGGGTGAACAGCAAGGTCTCGTCCACCAGCGCCACGAAGGCGTAGACCAATGCCTTGACCTGCTCGGTGGCCGCATCGCCCACGGTGGCAAAGGCAACCCGCCACAACCGCTGGGCGCTTCGACCGGAAAACTCCACCACCCGGCTGACCAATACCGCGGGGTCGCTGTCCTTGGGCAAGTCCTGCCAGTCCTGGGACCACTTCAGCCAAGCCTGACGAAACGCACTACTCAGCGGTGCCTCATGCAGACTCCGAACCGCCCCGCCACTTCCGTCAGGCATACGACTCCCCTTTTACGATCAGGCGCTTTCACCGGCTTGCGCCACAAACAACACCACTTGCCACGGACTGCTGGCCTGATGCGAGGCCGGCGCTACGATGTGCAACGGCAATTGCCCATCGAACCATTGCCCGCTGGCGGCCACCACGAACAACCGGGTGTCGTCACCCACGCTGTAGGCCACCTGTTCGTTGCGGCTCATGGCCTGATGGGGCAGACCGCTCATGCGTTGGCGACTCAACAACGGGATGTGCGGCGCCGACGCGATGATCGCCCCCCGCAACCACTCGGCGGCGGCTTGCTCACTGGCGCCGTTGGGCATACGCAGGCCGATCACCAGGCGCTGGTTCGGCTGGTCGTCAGGCAACTGGATCGAGAACACCTGGTCATCGCGCTCGAAGGCCAGGCTGCGATAACCGGCGCGGACCAGCTCCAGGGTGTTTTCCAACCAGTCCAGCAGCGGCTCATAGCCGCGTTGCAACTCAAGAAAATCCAATGGCGCAAAGGCCGGGACACCGGCCAGCGGATCGAGCGCCGACCAGCTACCAGCCAGCCCCAACAGCAGACCATGCAATGCCTGGGGCGTCGCCACCCGGGTGTTCAGCGCGCCTTCGACTTCCGGCAAACGCGCCCACAACGCAGTCAATTGACGGCGAATCTCCATGGCATCGTCCTGGTTACCGGCCGCCTGGGCCTGACGCAGGCGCCCGGCCAGGAACAGGCATTTCTCCCGGGCCCTGGCACACAGCCCGGCCACTCGCCGACCTAGAATCGATTCCGGCAACAGGATCGGCGTCGGCGGTGTGTAGGCCACCCGCAGGAAGCCGCCGCCCTCCTTGCGGATGCGCAACAGCGGCAGGCAGATCGAGTCGGCCTTGCTCAGTTGTGTGCACAGCCGAGGGTTCGGCCGCCACACCGTGATGGACTCGGGAAACTCGCCGCTGGTGAGATCCGGCAAGGCTTCACCCACTACCGATTGCAGCCGGCCCTTGAGCGGCAGCAATTGCCCGGCGCGCCAGAGCGGACTGATGGCCAGGTACACGGTCACCGTCGCGTCATCGGTCTTGTTCACCGCTTCGGTGATGTCCAGCTCCAGGGTCGGCCCGACCCCGGCCTGCACGTTGACCGGCAACCCGTCCGGCAAGGTGCCCTGCAGCTGCAACAGCCGGACTTGGCCGGCGCTGAGAGCCGAAGAGTCGACCTCAAGCTGGCTGACACCCCAGAACCAGGGGTTGCAGGCGCCGGCAAAATGCGCGGCCAGGGCTTCAGCGCGCAGGCCTTGCAATTGGAAGTGCTGGGGCAGCAACTGCATGCCCTCGTGCCAGCAAACCGCGTCAGGTAACAGACTCATACGACTCCCTTCGACATCCCAATGACGCCGCCCAAGGGCGGCCCGCGGTCACTCAAGGCTGACTGGCAAGCTGGCCATCGTTCACCAGGGTCATCTCACGACTTTCGAACTTCAGCCAAGCCTGGCGCTGATCGTCCAGCCGAAGCCGGTGGGCTCCGGGAGTGTTATAGCTGGCGAAGACCAAAAGTCCAGCGGCGCGCCTGCCCTCCAGAGGGAAGGGTTGGCGGTCGATGAATTGCCCCGGCACCAGCTCCAGCCCCCACACCGACATGAGTTGACGATAGTCGCGCTGGAACTGTTCACGCTCGGCAAACCACTGGCGTGCGCTGATTCCCGACAGCTGCTTGAGCAGATCCGGGTCGTTCACGGCGACAAAATCCACTGCGATGGGTGTGTCGTCATTGGCTCGGGGCGCGACGTCCAAGGTCAGGCTGTCGAGGTCGACACTGGGAGCAAACAGCGAACAACCGGTGAGCGCGACGCTCAAAAAAAATCCGGAAAAAAGAACACGCAAAATGAATCTTCCTTTTCTCAGCGGTCAAAAATTGTTTTTGCTTGCATTTTTATAGACCTGTTCTAGCGTCTTGGGTAGTTCGACCCACACAGTCGAATGCACCAGGTTCGTCAAGGGAATGACAGGTCTACTGCCCTCCATTTGCAACCTGCGGATCAGCAAGGGAATGCGATGAGCGGGCCCCCCGATGCATTGCTCCCTACATGCATCGGAGTCGGCCGCCATGGCAGAAAGTACCCAGCACAAGCTCGACAGAGTCCGTCCTCCCCGCGTCCAGATCACCTATGACGTGGAAATCGGCAATGCCATCGAAAAGAAAGAATTGCCACTGGTGGTCGGCATTCTGGCCGACCTCTCGGGCAAACCACTGGACCCGCTGCCCAAGCTCAACGAGCGGCGCTTCACCGAAATCGATCGCGACAATTTCAACGAGGTACTGGCCTCCATCTCCCCTCGCGCCACGCTCCAGGTGAATAACACCCTCAGCGGTGACGACAGCAAGCTCAACATCGAACTCAACTTCCGCCACATCGACGACTTCGACCCGGTCAAGGTTGTGGAGCAGGTCACGCCCCTGCGCCGGCTGTTCGAAGCCCGCCAGCGTCTGCGGGACCTGCTGACCAAGCTTGATGGCAACGACGACCTGGACAAGCTGCTGCGCGACGTGATCGCCAACACCGAAGGCCTGCAAGAGATCAAGTCAGCCCGCCCTCAGGATGCGCAAGACCTGCCGACCGAAGCCGCCAACGATGACCCAGCCCCGGCCGAACCACAGGCCTGATCGCGCTCATCACTCAAGGGAGATAAAGCCATGCCTGCTTCATCCAGCGCTCAAACCAGCGAGAGCACGACCCAGACCCTGTCCCTGCTGGACAAGATCATCGCCGAAGGCCGCATGGCCCACGACGACAGCCAGCAGGACTACGCCCGCGACATGCTGGCCGAATTCGCCACCCAGGTCCTCGACGAAGGCATGGCCATCGACAAGGACACCGTGGCCATGATCAACGACCGCATCAGCCAGATCGATCAGTTGATCAGCGCCCAGCTCAACGAAGTGCTGCACCACCCCGAACTGCAAAAACTCGAAGCCTCCTGGCGCGGCCTGCATCTGCTGGTGCAAAACACTGAAACCAGCACGCGGCTTAAACTGCGCTTGCTCAACGTGACCCAGAAAGAACTGCAGAACGATCTGGAAAAAGCCGTCGAGTTCGACCAGAGCGCGCTGTTCAAGAAGATCTACGAGGAAGAATACGGCACCTTCGGCGGGCATCCGTTCAGCCTGCTGGTGGGCGACTACACGTTTGGACGCCACCCCCAAGACATCGGCCTGCTGGAAAAACTGTCGAACGTCGCCGCCGCCGCGCACGCGCCGTTCATTGCCGCCGCCAGCCCCCGGTTGTTCGACATGACCAGCTTCACCGAGCTGGCCGTGCCCCGTGACCTGTCGAAGATTTTCGAAAGCCAGGAGCTGATCAAGTGGCGCTCGTTCCGCGAAAGCGAAGATTCGCGCTACGTGTCCCTGGTGCTGCCGCACTTTCTGCTGCGCCTGCCCTACGGCCCGGACACACTGCCGGTGGAAGGCATCAACTACGTCGAGGACGTCAACGGCACCGACCACAGTAAATACCTGTGGGGCAACGCCGCCTGGGCGCTGTCGCAACGCATCACCGAAGCCTTCGCCAAATATGGCTGGTGCGCGGCGATTCGCGGGGCCGAAGGCGGTGGCGCGGTAGCAGGCCTGCCGGCCCATACCTTCCGCACCAGCTCCGGGGACCTGTCGCTCAAATGCCCGACCGAAGTGGCGATCACCGACCGGCGCGAAAAAGAACTCAACGACCTGGGCTTCATTTCCCTGTGCCACAAGAAAAACAGTGACGTGGCCGTGTTCTTCGGCGGCCAGACCACCAACAAGGCCAAGCTCTACAACACCAACGAGGCCAACGCCAACGCGCGAATCTCGGCGATGTTGCCGTATGTGCTCGCCGCCTCGCGTTTCGCCCATTACCTGAAGGTCATCATGCGCGACAAGGTCGGCAGCTTCATGACCCGCGACAACGTGCAGACCTACCTCAATAACTGGATCGCCGACTACGTGCTGATCAACGACAACGCGCCGCAAGAGATCAAGGCGCAGTACCCGTTGCGCGAAGCGCGGGTGGACGTCACGGAGGTGGCGGGCAAGCCAGGGGCCTACAAGGCTACGGTGTTCCTGCGGCCGCACTTCCAGCTGGAGGAGCTGACTGCTTCGATCCGCCTGGTGGCGACCCTGCCGCCGCCGGTAGCGGCCTGACGGCCGAAACCTCTGGCGAGGAGCTTGTGGCGAGGGGATTTATCCCCGCTGGGCTGCGCAGCAGCCCCCTAAGCGGTCCACTTAGGGTGGTCAGATTTAGGGCCGCTTCGCGCCCCAGCGGGGATAAATCCCCTCGCCACAGGTTCGGCGTTCGTTTTTAACGGTATTGGGCCCCCCCATCTCGTCTTATTCAGGAGTTCCACACAATGGATGCGATCATTCTCGACCTCGGCGGCGACATCAAGGGCGACAGCCTGCTTGAGGGTTTCACGGACAAAATCGAAGTCATGTCCTACAGCCACAACGTGGCGATGCAAGTCACCAATGACGTCAGCAACTCGGAACGTACGTCCGGCAGGCCCCACATCGGCGAATTCACCCTGACCAAATTCGTCGACAGTTCTACCCCCACCCTCAACGAATATTGCTGCGCCGGTAAACCGATCCCCGAAGCCATCATCACCATCGGTCGCAACGCTGCCGAAGGCAGCGGTCAGATCATGCCGTTCATCGTCTACACCCTGACCAACGTCGTGCTGTCCAACGTCAGCGTCAGTGGCGGTACAGGCGGCAAACCGGTGGAAACCCTGTCGCTGAACTTCACCAAGATCAAATGGGAACTCACCGCGCAGAAAGACGATGGCACCAAGGAAGGCACGGCGGGCACGACGTGGGACCTGGCGGCCAACAAGATGACCAAGTAAGGAAGCCGCGCCCATGGCTGGCTTCGGGCTTCGCCCTCCCCTGTTCGAACGCCTGGCCAGCCCGGCGCAAGACCCTGAGCGGGCGTTCGACCGGCAGGCGCTGCAGGACTCGGTTCATGCCGAACTGCTGCGCCTGTTCAACACCCGACGCGGCCCGAAGGCGCTGACCGAGCCGCCGAGCATTCTGGATTACGGCATCGCTGACTGGACGGCGCTACAACAGCAGCGCAGCGATGACCGTCGCCAACTGACCCGCGAGATCCGTCAGGCCATCAACCACTTCGAACCGCGCCTGCGATTGGGCGAGGTCCAGGTCAACCCTGTGCCGGGTCATCCCCAGCAACTGAACATACGGCTATTGGGCGAGTTGCGCGGTGATCAGCACTCATGGCCTGTGGCATTTGTCATCGAGCCCGCCGGCGACGGCCTTGAGGTACGACATGAGCGACTCGATTGACCCGCAACTGCTGGATTATTACCAGCGTGAATTGACCTGGCTGCGACATGCCGGGAGCCTGTTCGCCGAACGTTACCCCAAGGTCGCCAGGCGTCTGGAGCTGTCTCCCGGCGAATGCCCGGACCCGCATGTCGAGCGACTGCTGGAGGGCTTCGCACTGCTGGCCGCCCGCTTGCAGCGAAGACTGGACGACGACTACGCCGAGTTCAGCGATGCCTTGCTCGAACAGCTTTACCCTCTGGCCCTGCGTCCTCTGCCGTCCTGCGCCATCGTGCAGTTCGAGCCCGACCCGAGCAAAGGCAACCTCAATGAAGGCTACCCCCTGCCCCGGGACACGCCCTTGTTCGTCACCACCGACAAGGGGCAGAGCATTCATTTTCGCACCACGGCCGCCGTGCGCCTGTGGCCGGTCGAAGTCAGTGAAGCGTTGCTGCTGGGCAGCGATGAGGCTCAGGCGCTGACGGGGGTGGTGCAGGCGCGTTCCGCCTTGCGCCTGAACCTGCGTTGCCTGGGGGAAAGCCAATGGTCGACGCTGGGGATCGATTCTCTGCGGGTGCACCTGGCAGCCTCACCAATGATCAACGCCTGGCTGTATGACCTGCTCGGCGCCCATGCCGTGAAGGTCCTGGCCGGCCCACCGGGCAGCGTGCCGGAACCCCTGACCGGCCTGCCTGAGATCGTCGGTTTCGCCAGTGATCAAGCCTTGCTGCCGGACGAGGACGGAGTGCATCCCGGCATGCGCCTGCTGGCGGAGTACTTTGCCTTCCCCGACAAATTCGGCTTTTTCGACCTGCCACTGGCCGGAGCGTCCAGCGACAGCCAAGCTTTGTACCTGTACATCGTGTTCGACCGTGCCCCCGTCAGCCGCCTTCCGCTCCAGGCCAGCGACATCGCCCTGGGCTGCGCGCCAGTGATCAACCTGTTCCCCAGGACGTCCGAGCCGCTACGCCCGGACGGCACCCGCAGCGAATACCGCCTGGTGGCCGACAGTCATCGAGAGAACAGCGTCGAGATCCACAGCATCCGCGGCATGCGCGCGACGTCGAGCCAGGGGGTGCGCAAAGTCCCGGCCTATTACGGCAGCCAGCACGGCAACGACCAGGCCTATTACTGGCATGCGCGGCGAGTCAGCGGCATGAGCCCCAATCGCCTGGGCACCGATTTGATGGTCAGCCTGGTGGATACTCAGTTCGACCCGCTGGCTGACACGCGGGACTACAGCCTCACCGCCGAGTTGCTGTGCACCAACCGCCATCTGGCCCAGAGCCTACCGTCCGGCACCGCGCTGGGTTTTGAGCGTCCCGGGCCGGTGGCCTGGGCTCGCCTGCGCAACCCGCCCAGCCCGCAGAGCCTGCCACGCCTGGATGGCGAATCGCGCTGGAGACTGGTGTCGCAATTGACCCTCAACCACCTGTCGCTGGTGGAAGGTCCCCAGGCTCTCGACGCGCTGCGGGAAATTCTCGAATTGCACAATCTGCGGGACGAGGCCAGCGCCCGGCGACAGATCGCCGGGGTGCTGGAACTGACCTGTGACCGGGTCATCGCCCATGTCGGCGAAGACGCCTGGCGCGGGTGGCGCAACGGGTTGCAAGTAAGCCTGCAACTAGACCCGCAACACTTCGTCGGCAGCAGTGCCGTGCTGTTCTCCGGGGTGCTGGCGCAGTTCTTTTCCCTCTATGCCACCGCCAATCGTTTCGTGCGCACCGTACTCGTTCAGTCGGACAGGGAGGTGAAAACATGGCAACCCCAAGCCGGCAAACCCCTGACGCTCTGAACCTGAGCGAACGTTTGCGGCGCGACCCGCATCGTTTCGAATGGCTTCAGGCATTGCTGGTGCTGGAGCGCGAACAGCCCCAGGCCGAAACCCTGGGCAGCGGCACCGCGCCCCACGCCGAAGCCCTGCGCCTGCGGGGACCGCTGACACCGCTGTTCGCCGCCAGTGAAGTCGAAAGCCTGAAGCAAGAGCCCGGCACGGCACCCATCCTGACCACGCCGATCTTTGGCCTCGGCGGCCCCGACGGCCCCTTGCCCTACGCCTATCAGGAATGGCTGCAACAACGGGCACGGGCGCGCGATCATGCGCCGGCGGAGTTTCTCGACCTGTTCCAGCATCGTCTGCTCAGCCTGCTCTACAAAGTGATGCGCAAACACCGCATCGCCCTGGGTTTTACCGCACCGGCGGCGTCTGCCGTGCAGGCGCAATTGCGTGCATTGACCGGCCTGCTGCCCAAGGCGTTGCAAGAACGCCAGGCCGCACCCGATGCGGGCGTGCTGGCGTGTACCGCACTGTACGCCGATGGCCGGCGCTCCCTGGCCGGGTTTGCAGCCATCGTGCGCGAACAGTTCGGGCTGCCGGTGGAACTGACCGCCTACAAAGGTGGCTGGCGCGAAATTCCTCCCGCCAGCCGCAGCCGCTTGCAGCCCGGCGGGCGCAACTTGCGCTTGGGCCACAGCGCGGTCGCCGGCACTCGGGTCTGGGACGAACATGCCGGCGTGCGCCTGACCCTCGGCCCGCTGACCGCGGTTCAGGCCAATGCATTGCTGCCCACCGGCGAGACCCATCCGTTACTCGCCAGCCTTTACGCCTTGTACTTCGGTCCCGATCTGGATTGCACCCTGGTGCTGCTGATCCGTGGCGCCGGGCCACTGCAACTGGTTCGCCAGGCGCCGCCACGATTGAGCTGGAACGGTGGCCTGCAACGCCAGCCGAACCTTGCCGTACAACGGATCGAAACTCGCCTTCGTCAGCCGGAGATCGCCTGAAATGGAACTGGCCAGCCTGATCGGACGCCTCAACCCGGACAACCGTCGCGCCCTGGAACGCGCCGCGCAACGCTGCCTGCAACGCAGCCATCACTATGTGGAAATCGAGCACCTGCTGCTGGAACTGCTGGACATCGAAGGCGGTGACTTCGCCTGTCTGTTGCCGCGCTTTGGCCTGGAGCGCGACGCGGTGGCGGCAGAAATCAACAAGGCCCTGGAGCTGTTCAAATCCGGCAGTACCCGCACGCCGGCCCTGTCGACGCAAACCATCGGCCTGCTGGAGGACGCCGTGGTGCAAGCCAGCGTGCTGGGCCTGGACAGCATTCGTTCCGGCTTGTTGTTGCTGGCACTGCTGGACCGTGATGAGCGTCGCAGCCTGTTGCTCAACAGTGCCTCATCGCTGCTGCGCATTCCCCGGGAGGCCTTGCGCGCCCATCTGTTGGAATGGACCGAAAGCTCGCGGGAACATGTCGGCGGCGTGCGCCCGGTAAAACCCGGTGAGGCACCACCGAAACAGGACCCGGTGCTCGACCAATATACCCAGGACCTGACCGCCGACGCTCGGGACGGACGCATCGATCCCATCGTCGGACGCGACGGTGAGATTCGTCAGTGCATCGATATCCTGCTCAGACGTCGGCAGAACAACCCGATCCTGGTGGGCGCGCCGGGCGTCGGCAAAACCGCCGTGGTGGAAGGGCTGGCCCTGCGCATCGCCGCAGGCGACGTGCCACCGTCGTTGCAGGAGGTCACGTTGCGCGTGCTGGATCTGGGCCTGTTGCAGGCCGGCGCGGGCGTCAAGGGCGAGTTCGAACAGCGTCTCAAAGGCGTGATTGACGCTGTACGCAGCGCTGAAAAACCGATCATTCTGTTTATCGACGAAGCCCATACCCTGATCGGTGCCGGCGGCGCTGAAGGTGGCAGCGACGCGGCCAACCTGCTCAAACCGGCCCTGGCCCGGGGTGAACTGCGCACCCTGGCCGCCACCACCTGGCTGGAATACAAAAAATACTTCGAGAAGGACCCGGCCCTCGCCCGTCGCTTCCAACTGGTGCAGGTCGAAGAACCGGACGAACTCACCGCCGTGGAAATGCTCCGTGGCGTAGCGACCAAACTGGAACAACATCACGGCGTACACGTGCTGGATGCGGCCATTCAGGAGGCGGTGAAACTGTCCCACCGCTACATTTCCGGGCGACAGTTGCCGGACAAAGCCATCAGCGTGCTCGACACCGCCTGCGCACGGGTCGCCCTCGGCCAACACGATGTGCCACCGCCCCTGGAAAGCCTGCGCCATCGCCAGAACAGCCTCAAGGACGAAGTCGAACGCCTGCGCCGTGAACAGGCCACCGGACTGGATCACCGCGAGCGCATCACCCTGCTGGAAACCGAGTCGAGCGGCAACGTGCAGGCCATCCGCGAGCTGGAGACCCGCTGGGGTGAAGAGCGCGAAGCGGTGCGCGAACTGCTCGACACCCGCCGCGAGCTGCTGGCCTTGAGCGAGCGCGCCGACGGTGAAAAGCCCGACACCGAGATCGATAACCGCATCGACCACCTGGCTGCCGAACTGCTGCGTCTGGAGGCCGGCCTGGATGCCATTCGCCAGGACGATCCGCTGGTACCCGAACAGGTGGACAGCAAGACCGTCGCCGCCGTGATCGCCGGCTGGACCGGCATCCCGGTAGGCAAGATGCTCGCCGACGAAGCCCACGCCGTGCGCACCCTCGGTCAGCGCATGGGCCTGCGGGTGATGGGCCAGGACACCGCGTTGAACACCATCGCCCAGCGCCTGCAAGCCTACCGCGCCGGCCTGACCGATCCACAGAAACCGGTCGGCGTATTCCTGCTGGTGGGCCCCACCGGCGTGGGCAAGACCGAAACCGCCTACGCCCTGGCCGATGCCTTGTATGGCGGCGAACGCAACCTGATCAGCATCAACCTTTCGGAATACCAGGAAGCCCACACCGTCAGCCAACTCAAGGGCGCCCCGCCCGGCTATGTCGGCTACGGCAGCGGCGGTGTGCTCACCGAAGCGGTGCGGCGCAAACCCTACTCGGTGGTGTTGCTGGATGAAATCGAAAAGGCCCACCCGGATGTGCTCGAGGCCTTCTACAACGTCTTCGACAAAGGCCTGATGGAAGACGGTACCGGCCTGGTGGTGGACTTCAAGAACACGGTGATGCTTGCCACCAGCAACGTCGGCGCCGAACTGCTACTGGACACGCCAGCCGCGCAACTGGGCAGCGACGCCTTCAACGAAGCCTTGCATAAAGTCTTGCTGCAAGCGTTTCGCCCCGCATTCCTGGCGCGCATGACGGTGGTGGCGTATCGGCCGCTGGAGGAGGCGACGCTGGAAGCCATTGTCCTGGCCAAGCTGGAGAAACTGCGTGGGCGGTATAAGGCCGCGACCGGCAAGCAGTTCGAGTTCGACGCAGGGATCGTCAAGGCCGTGTTGGCCAAGTGCAGCGCGGCAGGAGCAAGGGATGTGGAGAATGTGTTGATGACGCAGGTGACGGGGAAGTTGGCGGAGTGGGTGTTGGAGTGACAAACCGTCGTGGTTCATCGCCTGTTAAGTCTTTCTGAGTTGGACCGGAGCCCTTATGAAGTTCTATCACTACACCACCCAGTCAGCGGCCAAATCCATCACTGATAATCAAATCGGCACCCCCGCCGTCCGGGAGTGGAAATGCACGATGAATCAACCTCAAAAGTGGGCCTGGTTCAAAAAGCAGCATGAAGAAGGTTTCTATTTAACGACCATACCACCGTCTGAAATACGAGAGAAAAAAGAGAAACTCGGCATTAGCAAACTGTCAGAAGTCTATGTTTTGTATTTCAACCTCGCATGGATAAAACCAAAACAGATGAAGAAAGTGGATGATTACGTAAATAGCGGATTCATCAAGATTAAAAAAGTTGGCGAGCCTGACAAAATTTGCGCTCAACGCATTGGGGTCAATACCAATCAACTGGACAATGTTCCTTTCCCGGTTGAGTCGTGTTTATGGGCAGGCCCGGTCGAAGGATTTCCTGACGATATTTAAAGGCGCTGAGGACAATCAATGCCCCGCTCCACCGACAGCAACACCACCCTCTCCCTCACCGCGGCCACGCTGTCGGCGCTGTATCCGGAATCGCTGTCCGGCGAAGAGAGCCTCAATGCGTTGGGCTCGCACATCCTCAACGGCATCAACGACGGCCCTTCGCTGACCCTCACCAGCGCTGTCGCCAGCCATGTCACCATGACGCTGCACAAGGACGCCTTGTTGCGCCCGCTGGATTTTCTGGTCGCGGAGATCCGCCAGCTCCCCGCCGACGCCACCGCCGAACGCTATCAACTTTTATTGCGCCCGTGGCTTTGGTGGCTGACCCTGGCGAGCAACAATCGGGTGTTTCAGAACCTCGCCACCTCGGACATCGTCACCACGATTTTCAAGGCCCATGGTTTCACCGATTTCCAGCTCAAACTCACTGGCAGCTACACACCACGCGAATACTGCGTGCAATACGGCGAAACCGATCTGGCCTTTGTTTCGCGGTTGATGGAAGAAGACGGGATTTTCTGGTTTTTCAGCCACGAGCAAGGCACGCACACGCTGGTGCTGGCTGACAACAATGATGCGTTCTTGCCGATCCCCAATGGCCCGACGGTGAATTATCTCGGGCAGAAAATAGGTGATCGGGAACTGCATGGCATCCGCTCAGGCCAGGTGTGCCTGCAAGCGGTGGCCGGGGTCTACCAGGCAACCGACTACCAATTCACCACGCCAACGACTTCGCTCTACAGCCAGGCCGAAGCCGTCGCCGGGCCGAGTTCGATATACGAGCATCCGGGCGGCTATGACGCCAAGGGCCAGGGCGATGCGTTGACCAAACAGCGGGTGGATGGCCTGCGCAGTCAGGAGAAGCGGTTTGTCGGCGAAAGCGACTGCCGTTGGCTGGTGCCGGGGTATTGGTTCACCCTCGCCGGCCATGAAGACTCGACGCTGAATATCGATTGGGTGGTGACCTCGGTCAGCCACGAAGCCAGCCACGATAGCTACCGAAACCGCTTCGAGGCGATTCCCAAGGCCACGACTTATCGACCGCCCCGCACCACGCAAAAACCACGCATGCACACCCAGACGGCACTGGTGGTGGGCAAGGCCGGCGAAGAAATCTGGACCGATGAATACGGGCGGATCAAGTTGCAGTTCCCCTGGGACCGCACCGGCAAGAACGACGAGAGTTCATCCTGCTGGGTTCGTGTGGTTTTGCCCTGGAGCGGCAAGGGGTTTGGCATGCAGTTCGTGCCGCGCATCGGCCAGGAGGTCATCGTCACCTTCATCGACGGCGACCCCGACCGGCCGCTGGTGACCGGTTGTGTCTACAACGGCGACAACGCCCTGCCCTACGCGCTGCCGGCCAACCAGACCCAGTCCGGGATCAAGACCAACTCGTCCAAGGGCGGCGGCGGTTTCAACGAATTGCGCTTCGAGGACAAGAAGGACGCCGAGGAGGTTTTTCTCCAGGCCCAGAAAGACTTCAACATCAACGTGCTCAACGACACCACCGCCACGGTCGGTCACGATGAAACCCTCACGGTGCAGAACGCGCGCACTCGCACGGTCAAGGAAGGCGACGAAACCGTCACCCTGGAAAAGGGCAAACGCAGCGTGACCATCCAGACCGGCAGCGACAGCCTCGATGTGAAGGACACTCGCACCGTGACCGTGGGTTCGGACCAGAACCACAGCACCGGGGGCAACTACGCGCACAAGGTCACCGGTAACTATGAACTGACGGTGGACGGCAACCTGACCATCAAGGTCAGTGGCACCCTGACCCTGCAAAGCGGCGGCAGTTTCGCGATCAAGAGCGGTGCAGACCTGGCGGCCCAGGCCAGCACGTCCATCAGCCAGAAGGCTGGAACCGCCCTGAGCAACCAGGCCGGTACGTCATTGGAAAACAAGGCCGGCACCACCCTGACCAACGACGCCGGCATCAGCCTGGTGAACAAGGCCGCCGCCGAACAGACCGTGGACGGCGGCGGCATGCTGACCATCAAGGGCGGCCTGGTGAAGGTCAACTGACAGGAGCTCGCCGATGACCTCGAAAAAACTCGACGTGGAGCGTGGCGACAGCCAACTGAGCGGGCAACTGGTCGACGGCCACCTCGACGGCCCGCTGCAGATTGATGAGGCCCAGCGTCCGCAAGCCAAACTCAACTATCAGCAAGGTGAGCTGCAAGGCACCAGCACGCTGTATCACCCCAACGGCAAAGTCTCAGCGGTGTTGCCCTTCGTCAGAGGCAAACTGCAGGGCGTGGCGAGTTTTTACGCCGCCGAAGGCGGGCTGCAGCGCCAGGCCACTTATCGGGGTGGGTTGCTGCACGGTGAAGCGAACAACTATTTCCCCGACGGGCAACTGGCCGAGTCCGAGTTCTATCGTGACGGTGTGCGTGACGGTCGTTATCGACGCATGCACCCCAATGGCAACCCCGCCGTCGACGCCCGCTACCTCAACGGCCAACTGCTGGAACCGGCACACGCTTATGCCGAAGACGGCCGACCACTGGACGCCGAGGGCAAGCCGATTTCCAGGGTGCGCTGGTGGTTCAGGCGCTGGAGTGATCCGGCGCAAGCATAATTATTATCTTTCCCCTTACCCTTGTGGGAGCGAGCCTGCTCGCGATGACGGTGGTACAGCCAACATCTCCCCCAACTGACCCACCGCTATCGCGAGCAGGCTCGCTCCCACAGGAAATCATCCCTACCTGTAGGTCCGCACCAATCAGGGAATGAGCATCTGCACCTGCCCCGGCACGACGATCTTGATCACCCCGGCCCAGGTACACATCAGGGTGCTGTTGGCATCGATGGCCGGAATGTTGCCCAGCAGCAAGGTCGGCGGGCCGCCGGGGATCCAGGGCGTTGCGGTGGCAGGAATGCACGGCATGGGTGTCAGCACGCCCAATGCCGCGGCAGTCGCAGCGGCGACGGTCGGGTTAGCGAGGCTTTGACACATGCCGAAGGTGGTGATGTTCACCAGGGGAATGTGATCCATGATATTCGCCGCCGGCATCCCGCCGGTCAGCAGCCGATTGACCGGCAGCACATTGAGCACCGCCGGGGCGGCGCCGAAACTGCATTGCAAGGTTGCGGTGCCACAGACTTGCGGGCATCCCATCGCGATGGCTCCCTGAAAAGCGACAGACGCTGAAACCATAGCTCATCCACCCGGCATCAGGCCCGCTGATTATCCTGCAACACGCTAACCTATAAGACCCTGGCGTGCTTGTGACGCCTCTCACCTGCCATTAGATTAGCCAATGATCGATGGCCTCCAAAATAAGCAGAAGGGATAAGCATGGCGTTTACTGATCAGTCCACCCGTGTCCGCGACGGTGAAGAACTCGATGCCAGTCTGATCGACCCGTACCTCAAGGCCCACATTCCAGGCCTGACCGGTACGCCGCAGATCAGCCAGTTTCCCGGTGGTGCTTCGAACCTGACTTACCTGCTGGAATACCCTGAACAGGAATTCGTCCTGCGGCGTCCGCCGTTCGGCCATAAAGCCAAGTCCGCCCACGACATGGGCCGTGAGTTCCGCATCCTCAATCAGTTGCGCGAAGGTTTCCCCTATTGCCCGAAGGCTTACGTGCACTGCACCGACGAGTCGGTGATGGGCGCCGAGTTCTACGTGATGGAGCGGGTCAAGGGCATCATCCTGCGCTCCGACCTGCCGCCGGAACTGGGTTTTGACGCTGCCCGTACCGAAGCCCTGTGCAAGAGCTTCATCGACCGCCTCGTCGAACTGCATCAGGTTGACTACAAGGCCTGCGGCCTGGCCGACCTGGGCAAGCCCGAAGGCTACGTGGCCCGGCAGATCCGTGGCTGGAGCGACCGTTACGAAAAAGCCCTGACCCCGGACGCGCCGAAATGGGAGGCGGTCAAGGCTTGGCTCAACGAGAAGATGCCTGCCGACAACCCCACCTCCAGCATCGTGCACAACGACTACCGCTTCGACAACGTGATCCTCGACCCAGAGAACCCGATGCAGATCATCGGCGTGCTGGACTGGGAACTGACCACCATTGGCGACCCGCTGATGGACCTGGGCAACAGCCTCGCCTACTGGATCGAAGCCGGCGACCCCGCCCCGGTACAACTGATGCGCCGCCAGCCCAGCCATGCACCGGGCATGCTGACCCGTCGCGAGTTCGTCGATTACTACGCCGAACGCTCCGGGATCCGCATCGACAATTTCGACTTCTATTACACCTACGGCCTGTTCCGTCTGGCCGGCATCGTCCAACAGATCTACTACCGCTTCTTCCATGGCCAGACCCAGGACAAACGCTTCGCGCAGTTCGTTCAGATGAACAAACTGCTGGAGCAGATGAGCCTGCAGGTCATCAGCAAATCCACGCTCTGAGCGCATCTATAACAAGGAAACAGCATGTCCAAGACTCAGTTGTTCGACCTCGACGGTAAAATCGCTTTCGTTTCCGGCGCCAGCCGCGGCATCGGCGAGGCCATCGCCAAACTGCTGGCCCAGCAAGGCGCCCATGTGATCGTCTCGAGCCGCAAACTCGAGGGTTGCCAGCACGTGGCCGATGCCATCATCGCCGCTGGCGGCAAAGCGACCGCCATCGCCTGCCACATCGGTGAAATGGAACAGATCAGCCAGGTATTTGCCGGTATCCGCGAGCAGTTCGGGCGCCTGGACATCCTGGTGAACAACGCCGCCACCAACCCGCAGTTCTGCAACGTGCTGGACACTGACCTGGGGGCATTCCAGAAAACCGTCGACGTGAACATTCGCGGCTATTTCTTCATGTCGGTCGAAGCCGGCAAGCTGATGCGCGAAAACGGTGGCGGCAGCATCATCAACGTGGCGTCGATCAATGGCATCTCGCCGGGGATCTTCCAGGGCATCTACTCGGTAACCAAGGCTGCAGTCATCAACATGACCAAGGTGTTCGCCAAGGAATGCGCGCAATTCGGCATCCGCTGCAATGCCTTGCTGCCGGGCCTGACCGACACCAAGTTCGCCTCGGCGCTGGTCAAGAACGACGCGATCCTGAAAACCGCCCTGGCGCAGATCCCGCTCAAGCGCGTGGCCGACCCAAGCGAAATGGCCGGCGCGGTGCTGTACCTGGCCAGTGATGCGTCCAGCTATACCACCGGTGTGGCGCTGAATGTGGATGGGGGTTTCCTCTCCTGATGATGTTTCCCCTGTGGGAGCGAGCCTGCTCGCGATGACGTTGGATCAGCCAGCATTGATGTCACTGATCCACCGCTATCGCGAGCAGGCTCGCTCCCACAGGGGGTGGTGCAGTGAGCGCCAACAAAAGAATATTTATTCCAGTATTTGCAATATGCGAATATTTATTCCATAAAGAGCCCTTCTGAAAATAAAAACTCAAAGGGCTCTTTCTCATGCGCGAACTCGGCATCGGTCTGATTGGCACTGGCTTTATGGGCCGTGCCCATGCCTTGGCGTTTCACAATGCCAAAGCGGTATTCGACCTCCCCCTGAACCTGACACTGGCGGCGCTGGCCGATGCCGATCCCCAGCGTGCCCGGCAGTGCGCCCAGAGCTGGGGGTTCGAGACGGCCCACAGCGACTGGCAACAACTGATCGACGACCCGAAGGTCGGCCTGATCGCCATCACCACGCCCAACCATTTGCACTTCCCGATGGCCATGGCTGCGCTGGCAGCGGGCAAGCCGGTTTATTGTGAAAAGCCCCTGGCCGTGTCGCTGGAACAGGCCGACCAGATGCAACGGGCAGCCAAGGCGGCCGGCGTGGTCACGCGGGTCGGCTACAACTACCAGCACAATCCAGTCATTCAACGGGCGCGTGACATGATCCGGCGCGGGGAACTGGGGCAGATCATCAGTTTCCAGGGCGAGTTCAGCGAAGACTTCATGGCCGATCCGACCTCAACATGGTCATGGCGCTGCGAAGCCGCCCACGCTGGCGGCGCATTGGCGGACCTGGGCAGTCACTTGCTGGCCATGGCCCGTCATTTATTGGGCGATGTCGAGGCCGTGTGTGCCGACAGCCAGACCGTACACAGCCAACGCCCCGCCAGTGCCGGCAACACTGAGCAGCGCACCATCGCCGTGGATGACCAGGTCCACGCCCTGCTGCGCTTCACCAGCGGCGCCCGAGGCACGGTCAGCAGCAGTTGGCTCAAGCACGGCTACAAGAATCACCTGAGTTTTGAGATCAGCGGCACGCTCGGCACCTTGGCGTTCGATCAGGAACGGCTGAATGAACTGCGCCTGTGCCGCGTCGGCCAAGGGGGCTTCCAGCGCCTGCTGGCCGGCCCGGATCTGCCGGGCTATGCCGCGTTCAGCCCAGCGGCCGGGCATCAGTTGGGGTACAACGAATTGAAGACCCTGGAAGTCCAGGAACTGATCATGGCCCTCGCTGGCCAAGGCGGCGACGGGACCGATTTTGCAGAAGCCTGGGAAGTGGAGCGGCTGGCGGCGGCGATTCGCCTGGCGGCGAGGGAACAGCGCTGGGTGACCGTGACTGGCTGACACACTGCCGATTTGTGCCGCCCTTTGTGGCGAGGGGATTTATCCCCGCTGGGTCGCGCAGCGGCCCCAAAAAATCTGCCTGATACACCGAGGCGTCAGCTTTAGGGGCGCTTCGCACCCCAGCGGGGATAAATCCCCTCGCCACGGGGGACAATGTTCAGGTTGATTGCAACTGAACCAACCGCGCCGCCAGCGCCTTGGCCTGGCTCGCCACATCGGTCACGGCGGTGCTTTCCCACCACATCCCGCGCAACGGTGGCCCCATGGCGAACAGACGACTGGCAGGCTCGCCCTGGGCATCCAGCACCGCGCCATCGGGACGGGCGGCGATGCCCAGGGTCAGCGGGCCGGGCTGGACCAATCCGCGAGCCAGCAGTTGTTGGGGCAACGGTCGTGCAACCCGGCGCCAATCGTATTCAATGCCACTGGAGTTGATCAGCGCAGCCCCCTGCACCACCGTCAGGTCTGCCTCGCCCCTTCGGCGAATGCGGATGTTCACCGCTCCCTCGGCAGACGGCGCCAGCCCCTTGAACGACGCTGCCTGGATCCGCAACCGCCCTTCCTCGTGCAACCGCGCCACCAGCTCAGCGCTCAAAGGCGGCGAACGATGATGATTGCTCTCCCACCAGGGTCGTACATGCCGCACGAATTGCCGGCGCTGCACATCGCTGGCCTGGCTCCACAAGCGCCCGATGTGCGCACGCACCGTGTCCAGAGGGGCCTGCCAGTCGATGCCTTCGGCCTGGGCCTGACGGCATTGCTCACGCAGAGCGCGCATTAATTGGCGTGGCGAGCGGAGGCTGTGATCGGCGGCGAGAAAGTCCACCCACTCAGGCGGTTGTCGACGCACATGGGGCAGCAGGCCATGGCGGGAAAACACTTCGATAGGTCCGCGATGCCCGGCCTGCTCGAGGGACACCACGGCATCCACCATCGTCAGCCCTGAGCCAATGATCAACACCATGGATTGCGGATCGAGCCGACGCATCGCCGCTACATCCCAAGGGTCCAGCGCGGCGGCATTCAAGCCGCTGGATTCGGTCTGCGGGGTCCGCGCCGCCGGGAACATGCCGGTGGCGAGCACCGCGAAACGTCCGCGCAACGTCTGGCCATCGTCAAGCGTCAGCAGCACGGCATCACCGGCGACCTGCAGATCCACGGCCTCCCCGCGCACATGCTCCGCCACAGAGCCATTACGGGCCCCCAGCGCCCGGGCTTCCGCCAGGCGCTGCTGCACATATAAACCAAAGATTCCCCGGGGCGGGAACAGCTCGCTGACCGGCACATGCTGTTGATCCGACTCGGGCCAACCACCGGCTTCGATGAATTCGGCGAGCCATTGAGTCAAGTCATCGGCGTTGTCTGGATCGACGCTCATCCGCGCGGCGTTGCCGTTCAAGGTGTGGCCCAGCTCCACGGCGCTGTAGGCCTCGCCCCGGCCCAACTCGCTGCGCGGCTCGACGATCAGCACGTTGCGCCGGCCAGGCAGGCGCAGTAGCTGCGCCGCCAGCATGGCTCCGCTCAGACCACCGCCGATGATCAGGACATCGGCCTCGCGGGTGATGCTGCTGCCAGGTCGATCCAGCGCTGTATGCATGTCGCTCTCCAGGAATCAAATCACCACGTTGCGTACGAATCTTGTCGCCACCGGACCCTCATTGCGATAGGCATGGGGCTGGTTGCTGGCAAACATGAAAAACTCACCGGCGCCTATCTGGTGCTCTGCGCTGCCCAGCGTCAGGGTCAGGCAGCCTTCGAACACATAGAGCTGCTCGCTCCAGCCATCGGCATCAGGTTCGGATGGGTAATGCTCACCGGGCTCCAGGCGCCATTCCCAAAGTTCGACTTCGCGACTGGCGGTGGCCTTGGCCAGCAGCACGGCTTTGCTGCCGGGGATGGTACCGGCCCAGGCCAGTTCGTTGATGCGACTCGGGTCGCGGGCATCGGGGGCCTGAATCAAGTCGCTAAAGGCCACGTCGAGGGCTTCGGCGACACGGTCAAGGGTGGTCAGGCTGACGTTCTTTTCGCCGGCCTCGATGGCCACCAACATGCGCCGGCTGACCCCTGACAGTTCGGCCAGGGTTGTCTGACTGAGCTGCGCGGCGTGCCGCAGGCGGCGGACGTTCTGGCTGACGTGTTGCAGGACGGATGCCCGCTGGCCGTTTTCTTTGTGCACTATATTGCTCATCTGCTGGGGTTGCGCATTATACTGCCCACCTTCTTCGGGCGCATTGTGCGTCCGCCTCAAGTGGCGCGCAAGGTCATGGCATCGGTGAACTCCCCTCAAGCTTCCTCCCGTTTCTCAAGGTTCAGCAAGGCCGAATGCGTGCTGGTGCTGATCACCATGATCTGGGGCGGGACTTTCTTGCTGGTGCAACACGCCATGACGGTCAGCGGGCCGATGTTTTTCGTGGGCCTGCGGTTTGCCGCCGCTGCTGCCTTTGTCGCGCTGTTTTCGTGGCGGCATCTGCGGGACCTGACCCTGTTCGAACTCAAGGCTGGGAGCTTCATCGGCGTGGCGATCATGCTCGGCTATGGCTTGCAGACCGTCGGCCTGCAGACCATTCCCAGCAGCCAATCGGCGTTCATCACCGCACTTTACGTGCCGTTCGTGCCGCTGTTGCAGTGGCTGGTGCTGGGCCGTCGGCCAGGCTTGATGCCGAGCCTGGGCATCATGCTGGCCTTCACCGGGTTGATGCTGGTGTCGGGCCCGGCCGGGGCATCGTTGAATTTCAGCCCCGGTGAAATCGCCACGCTGATCAGCGCCATCGCCATTGCCGCCGAAATCATCCTGATCAGTGCCTACGCCGGCCAGGTCGATGTGCGCCGGGTAACCGTGGTGCAACTGGCAAGCACGGCGGTGCTGGCATTTTTGATGGTCGTGCCCACCCAGGAAAGAATTCCGGACTTTTCCTGGCTGTTGCTGATCAGCGCCGTGGGCCTGGGGGCGGCCAGCGCCGCGATCCAGGTGGCGATGAACTGGGCGCAGAAAAGCGTCTCGCCCACCCGCGCCACGCTGATCTATGCCGGCGAGCCGGTGTGGGCCGGTATTGCCGGGCGCCTGGCCGGCGAGCGGTTGCCGGCGATTGCGCTGGTAGGTGCGGTGTTGATCGTGGCGGCGGTGATCGTCAGTGAACTGAAAACCCGCGGCAAAATTGTCAACGAGGCGGATGAGGTGCTCGAGCGCGAACGCTGAGGCAATCGAAAAACCTTTCGAGAAGTTTTGCCTCTAGGAAGATCGCCGTCTTCGGCGGCTCCTACCCCACGCAAAATAGGAAAACTCCACCGGCCTTGTAGGATTCTGCGACAGGCTGGCGGTTGGTGATCGGACGCTCACCACGTATGATCCCTGACAAACTCCCGCCGAATAGAAGCCTATGTCACTGATAGTTCTATTGCTTTTGCCCTTCATCGGCAGCTGTGTCGCGGCGCTGCTGCCGCATAACGCCCGTAACGCCGAATCCTTGCTGGCAGGCCTCGTGGCCTTGGTCGGCACCGTTCAGGTGGCTTTGCTGTACCCGCAGATCGCCGACGGCGGTGTGATTCGTGAGGAGTATTTCTGGCTACCGAGCCTGGGCCTGAATGTCGTGCTGCGCCTGGACGGTTTCGCCTGGCTGTTCGCGATGCTGGTGCTGGGCATCGGCACACTGGTGTCGCTGTATGCCCGCTACTACATGTCGCCGGACGATCCGGTACCGCGTTTCTTTGCGTTTTTCCTCGCCTTCATGGGCGCCATGCTTGGCCTGGTGATTTCCGGCAACCTGATCCAGATGGTGTTTTTCTGGGAACTGACCAGCCTGTTCTCATTCCTGCTGATCGGCTATTGGCATCACCGCGCCGATGCCCGACGCGGTGCCTACATGGCCTTGATGGTGACCGGGGCCGGCGGGCTGTGCCTGTTGGCCGGCGTGATGATCCTCGGCCATGTGGTGGGCAGCTATGACCTGGACAAGGTCCTGGCTGCCGGCAACCTGATCCGTGACCACGCTCTCTACCCCATCCTGCTGCCGTTGATCCTGATCGGCGCGTTGAGCAAAAGCGCGCAGTTCCCTTTCCACTTCTGGCTTCCCCATGCCATGGCCGCGCCCACTCCGGTATCGGCGTATCTGCATTCGGCCACCATGGTCAAGGCCGGCGTATTCCTGCTGGCGCGGTTGTGGCCGTCGCTGTCGGGCAGTGAACAATGGTTCTTACATCGTCGGCGGCGCCGGGGCCTGTACGTTGTTGCTGGGCGCCTACTGCGCGATGTTTCAGAACGATCTCAAGGGCCTGCTGGCCTACTCCACCATCAGCCATCTGGGGTTGATCACCCTGCTGCTGGGCCTCAACAGTCCGCTGGCGGCGGTGGCGGCGGTGTTTCATATTCTTAACCACGCCACCTTCAAAGCCTCGCTGTTCATGGCCGCCGGGATCATCGACCACGAAAGCGGCACCCGCGATATTCGAAGGCTCAGCGGCCTGGTGCGGCTGATACCGTTCACCGCCACCCTGGCCATGGTCGCCAGCGCGGCGATGGCCGGAGTGCCGCTGCTCAACGGGTTCCTGTCCAAGGAAATGTTTTTCGCCGAAACCGTATTCATCTCCGCCACGGCCTGGGTAGAGCTGGCGCTACCCATCATTGCCACCATTGCCGGGACCTTCAGCGTCGCCTACTCCCTGCGCTTTACCGTGGACGTGTTCTTCGGCCCCCCGGCCACCGACCTGCCCCATACCCCCCATGAACCGCCACGCTGGATGCGAGCACCGGTGGAGTTGCTGGTGTTCGCCTGTCTGCTGGTGGGCATTTTCCCGGCCCAGGTGGTCGGCTCGTTGCTGGCCGCCGCCGCATTGCCGGTGGTGGGCGGCCCGTTGCCCGAGTACAGCCTGGCGATCTGGCATGGCCTGAACGCGCCGATGATCATGAGCCTGGTGGCGATGTCCGGCGGCATCGTGCTTTATCTGCTGCTGCGCAATCAGTTCAAACTGGGCCACATCAAGCATCCACCGTTCATCGGCCGATTCAGCGGCAAGCGGCTGTTCGAGCGCTGCTTGGTGCTGATGATGCGCCAGGGCCGACGGCTGGAGCGCAAGATCAGCACCCGGCGCCTGCAAGCGCAGCTGTTCTGGCTGGTGCTGGCCGCCGTACTGGCCGGGCTGATCCCGATGCTCAACAGCCCGCTGGTGTGGGGTGACCGGCCGAAGATCCCTGGCTCCATCGTATTCGTGACCCTGTGGCTGCTGGCAATTGCCTGCGCCCTGGGCGCGGCTTGGCAAGCCAAATATCACCGGCTCGCGGCCCTGACCATGGTCAGCGTCTGCGGCCTGATGACCTGCGTGACCTTCGTCTGGTTCTCGGCCCCCGATCTGGCCCTGACGCAACTGGCCGTGGAAGTGGTCACCACCGTGCTGATCCTGCTGGGCCTGCGCTGGTTGCCCCGGCGGATCGAGGATGCAGCGCCGCGACCCAACAGCGAACGACGCGCACGCATCCGTCGTCTGCGGGACTTGCTGCTGTCCATCGCCGTGGGTGGCGGCATGGCGCTGCTGTCCTACGCAATGCTGACCCGCCAGACACCCAACGATATTTCATCGTTTTACCTGAGCCGGGCCTTGCCCGAGGGCGGCGGCAGCAACGTGGTGAACGTGATGCTGGTGGATTTCCGTGGCTTCGACACCCTTGGCGAGGTCACGGTGCTGGTGGCGGTGGCCCTGGCGGTCTTCGCCCTGCTGCGACGTTTCCGGCCACCCAAGGAAAGCATGCAGCTACCGGCCCAACAGCGTCTGCTGGCGCCCGACGTGGTCACCGACCTGGTCAACCCGCGCCACGCCAGTGATACCGCGCTGGGGTTCATGATGGTGCCGTCGGTGCTGGTGCGTTTGCTGCTGCCGATCTCCCTGGTGGTGTCGTTCTACCTGTTCATGCGCGGACACAACCAACCCGGTGGCGGTTTCGTGGCCGGGCTGGTGATGTCGGTGGCGTTCATCCTGCAATACATGGTCGCCGGCACCCAATGGGTCGAAGCGCAAATGAGCCTGCGTCCGCTGCGCTGGATGGGCACGGGGCTGTTGTTCGCCACGGTCACGGGGCTTGGAGCGATGGCCGTGGGTTATCCATTCCTGACCACCCACACCTGGCATTTCGAGTTGCCGGTGCTGGGTGATATTCATTTGGCTAGCGCGCTGTTCTTCGACATCGGCGTCTACGCCGTGGTGGTCGGTTCGACCCTGTTGATTCTCACCGCCCTGGCTCACCAGTCGGTGCGGGCCCACAAGCCTGGCCTGCATCCAAAACCCATTGCACAACCGGTAGCGGGAGGCGCGGCCTGATGGAAGAAGTCATCGCAATAGCAATCGGCGTGCTGGCCGCCTCCGGGGTCTGGCTGGTGCTGCGGCCACGGACGTTCCAAGTGGTCATGGGCCTGTGCCTGCTGTCCTATGGCGTCAATCTGTTTATCTTCAGCATGGGCAGCCTGTTCATCGGCAAGGAGCCGATCATCAAGGACGGCATACCCCAGGACCTGCTGCATTACACCGACCCACTGCCCCAGGCGCTGGTCCTCACTGCGATTGTGATCAGCTTCGCCATGACCGCGCTGTTCCTGGTGGTCCTGCTGGCCTCGCGGGGCTTGACCGGCACGGACCATGTGGACGGTCGGGAGCCCAAGGAATGATGTTGACGCCTCATTTGATCGCCGCGCCGATCCTGCTGCCGCTTTTGACCGCTGCGCTGATGCTCATGCTGGGCGAGAAGCATCGCCCGCTCAAAGCGCGGATCAATCTGTTTTCCAGCCTGCTGGGCCTGGGCATCGCCATGCTGTTGTTGCATTGGACCCAGGACCAGGCCCTGCCCGCCTCCATCGGCGTGTACCTGCCGGGCAACTGGCAGGCGCCGTTCGGCATCGTATTGGTGGTCGATCGTCTGTCGGCGTTGATGCTGGTGTTGACCGGCATCATCGGCGTCAGTGCCTTGCTGTTCGCCACAGCCCGCTGGGATCGCGCCGGCGCGAGTTTCCATGCGCTGTTCCAGATCCAGTTGATGGGCCTCTACGGGGCCTTCCTGACCGCGGATCTGTTCAATCTGTTTGTGTTCTTCGAGGTGCTGCTGGCAGCGTCGTACGGTTTGATGCTGCACGGCTCGGGCCGGGCGCGGGTGTCGTCGGGGTTGCACTACATTTCCATCAACCTGCTGGCCTCCTCGCTGTTCCTGATCGGCGCGGCGCTGATCTATGGCGTCACCGGCACGTTGAACATGGCAGACCTGGCGTTGAAGGTGCCCCTGGTGCCGGAAGCCGACCGGGGCTTGCTGCACGCTGGGGCAGGCATCCTGGCGGTGGCGTTCCTGGCCAAGGCCGGCATGTGGCCGCTGAACTTCTGGCTGGTGCCAGCCTACAGCGCGGCCAGTGCGCCGGTGGCGGCCCTGTTCGCGATCATGACCAAGGTGGGCGTCTACACGATCCTGCGCCTGTGGACGTTGCTGTTCTCCGGCCAGGCTGGTGCCTCGGCATATTTCGGCGGCGACTGGCTGATCTACGGCGGCATGGCGACGATCATCTGTGCCGCCATCGCCATTCTTGCGGCCCAGCGCCTGGAGCGCATGGCCAGCCTGAGTATCCTGGTGTCCGCCGGAATCCTGTTGTCGGCCATCGGCTTTGCCCAGCCAAACCTGGTGGGTGCGGCGCTGTTTTATCTGGTGAGCTCGACCCTGGCACTCTGTGCGTTGTTCTTGCTGGCCGAGCTGATCGAACGCTCGCGCTCGGCCAATGAACCGTCGCTGGAGGACGATCTCGATGTCCTGCCTCGGCCGCTGGAATCCTTGCAACCGCCCAAGGGCATCAACCTCGATGACGAACAGAAAGCCGTCATCGGGCAAGTCATTCCCTGGACCATGGCCTTCCTCGGCTTGAGCTTCATCGCCTGCACGCTGTTGGTGGTGGGCATGCCGCCACTTTCGGGGTTCATCGGCAAGCTGGGGCTCATGAGCGCATTGCTCAACCCTCAGGGGCTTGGGGACAGTGTGGAACCGGTGTCGAACCAGGCGTGGGGCTTGTTGGCGCTGTTGATCCTGTCGGGGCTGGCGTCGTTGATCGCTTTCTCGCGCCTGGGTATCCAGCGCTTCTGGACGCCGCAAGAACGACCGTCACCCTTGTTGCGACCTTCCGAGTGCCTGCCGATCATCGTGCTCCTGGGGTTGGGCATCGCGCTGACCTTCAAGGCCGAGCCACTGCTGCGCTACACCCAGGAGGCGGCCGCCGGGCTGAACACCCCCGAACATTATGTGATGTCGGTGCTCGCTACCCGCCCCGTCCCCGGCCCGAAAGCGGACAGCGCACTGACAGAGGTGCAACCATGAAACGTCTGTTTCCTGCTCCGTGGTTGTCCCTGGCACTCTGGTTGCTCTGGCTGCTGTTGAACCTGTCCCTCAGTGCAGGGCATCTGCTGCTGGGAGCGGCACTGGGCGTGCTGGCACCTTTAATGATGCGCCCGTTGCGCCCCAGGCCCATCCATATTCGGCGGCCCTGGGCAGTGCTGCGGTTGTTCCTGCTGGTGGGTCGCGAAGTGCTGGTGTCCAATCTGGCCGTGGCCTGGAGTGTGATCAACGCTGGACACCGCCCACCTCGCTCGCGGTTCATCAAGGTGCCGCTGGACCTGCACGATGCCAATGGCCTGGCGGCGCTGTCGATGATCACCACAGTGATTCCCGGTACGGTCTGGTCGGAACTGGCCCTGGATCGCAGCGTCCTGCTACTGCACGTGTTCGATCTGGAAGACGAAGCGGCATTCATTACGCACTTCAAGACCACCTTCGAGCGGCCGCTGATGGAGATTTTCGAATGAGCCCATTGCTGTCCAACGCGATCCTGTTGAGCCTGTTCCTGTTCTCCCTGACGATGGTGCTGACCTTGCTGCGTCTGTTCAAGGGACCGTCGGCGCAAGACCGGGTACTGGCCCTGGACTATCTGTACATCGTGGCGATGCTGATGATGCTGGTGCTGGGCATTCGTTACGCCAGTGACACCTATTTCGAGGCGGCGCTGATGATCGCCCTGTTCGGCTTTGTCGGCTCGTTCGCCCTGGCCAAGTTCCTGTTGCGCGGCGAGGTGATTGAATGAGCGGTGAACTGTCGATGTGGGTCGAAATTCCCGTGGCGATCCTGCTGGTGCTCAGCAGCCTGTTCGCCCTGGCCGGAGCGATCGGCCTGGTGCGTTTGAAGGATTATTTCCAGCGCATGCACCCGCCGGCCCTGGCTTCAACATTGGGCGCCTGGTGCGTGGCGCTGGCCTCGATCATCTATTTTTCAGCGCTCAAGTCCGCGCCGGTTCTGCATGCCTGGCTGATACCGATCCTGCTGTCCATCACGGTACCGGTGACCACCCTGTTGCTGGCCCGCGCCGCGTTGTTTCGCAAACGCATGGCCGGGGATGACGTACCGGCGGAAGTCAGCAGCCGCAGGACCGAGCACGGCGGCTGACCAATTCCTGCGGCGTGTCCGTGGCGGCATTGAAGCAAAGACAGACATGCGCTGTGCGCCTTCACCTACGCATGCCGCCAGAATTTCACCCGATGCTTCTTACGAAAATGTCCGGTTCGGAACCGAATCAAGGACATGCCGCCGTCGCGCTTCGCTGCGCTTTTTCAGCGTCAAGAAATCGAAATTTGACTCCATAAAGCCATCTTCTATCGTTCCCCCCGAGACCGCACCCAGGGACCGGGTGGCCCGGACGCCCTTTGAGGGCGCGGTCGTCGATGTCACTACGATCAAGGAGCAACAAAATGTCTGGAGCGACCCAAACAATTGATGTGCTTGTCACGATTGATGCCGATTACCTGATCGCCCATCCCGGCGATGTCAGTGGCGCAGTGGCCATGCTGGTGAGCCGCGATGCGGTCGACAAGCAAGCCGGCGGCAACACCGGCGAAGGTGGCGACGAGTTGTGGATCGACGTGAACCCCGGCGACAACATCCGCTGGCGCGCAACGACCCTGTCGCGCAACTTCGACCGCGTCGCACTGATCACCAATGTCCAGCAAGGCAATCCTCACCAGGGCGGTGATTACCCAGGTTCCATGTCGACCCCGATCTCCTACAACATCCCGAATATCCCGGTGCCGTACCTGGACAAGGGCGCCCCCCACGGCATCGCCAAAACTGACGTGACCTACACCTTCTGGCAGTCCACGGCCCTGAACGCAGGAAAACTCTGGTACACCGTTACCTTCGTTCTGCTGGACCGGAACCTGAACCAGATTGGTCCGAACTACAGCTGGGACCCCTACATCACTGTCAACTGACAGATCCCTGAGTTGACCACAGCCCTGATCGGTTTTGTCATACGTCTTCGACGATGAACCGGCCAGGGCTGTGCCCGTTCCCGCCATCGCAGGCCCCGCTAGACCGCCCCCTCTGTCGTTTCCGTCAGTGCCGCCAGCACCAAAGGATGCAGTACTGCGCCTGGATGCTCGGTTTGCCAAGCACTCAGCTGGCGACGCATGGCCGGCGTCCAGAAGTTCTTCATGTGTTGGCGCACGCCGTTCACCGCCTGTGCGTGATCCGGTTCACTGGCGAAGTACTGCGCGATCTGGTTGGCCATCTTGATCAGGCTTTCGGAACTCATCGCCGCACCTCGGCTTTCTCGGCATGGCGACGCTCTCTGAGCAGACGTCCCTGTTCATCACTGAAGGCCTGGTAGCGCTTCTGCCATTCGGAAGGCTGGCTGACTCGCACGATCTCGACCGCCGTCACTTTGTATTCCGGGCAGTTGGTGGCCCAGTCGGAGTTGTCGGTGGTGATGACGTTGGCGCCCGATTCGGGGAAGTGGAAGGTGGTGTAGACCACCCCTGGCGCCACCCGCTCGGTGACTTTCGCACGCAGCACGGTCTGCCCGGCGCGACTGCCGATACCGACCCAGTCACCCTCGACGATGCCGCGGTTTTCGGCGTCAGTCGGATGAATTTCCAGCCGGTCTTCCTCGTGCCAGGCCACGTTGTCGGTGCGTCGGGTCTGGGCGCCGACGTTGTACTGGCTAAGGATCCGCCCGGTGGTCAGTAGCAACGGATAACGGCTGTTGACCTTCTCCTCGGTGGGTACATAGCCGGTGAGCATGAAGCGTCCCTTGCCACGCACGAACTGCTCGATGTGCATGGTCGGCGTGCCGTCGGGCGCGGCGTCGTTGCACGGCCATTGCAGGCTGCCGTGACGATCCAGTTCGGCGTAGCTGACGCGGCTGAAGGTAGGGGTCAGGCGAGCGATCTCGTCCATGATCTGCGAAGGATGGTTGTAGTGCATCTTGTAGCCCAAGGCATCGGCCAGGGCCACGGTGGCTTCCCAGTCGGCCTTACCGGCCAGCGGTTCCATCACCTTGCGCACCCGGGAAATGCGGCGCTCGGCGTTGGTGAAGGTGCCGTCCTTCTCAAGGAACGAGCTGCCCGGCAGGAACACATGGGCGAACTTGGCCGTCTCGTTGAGGAAGATATCCTGCACCACCACGCATTCCATGGCCGACAGGGCCGCGGTCACGTGCTGGGTGTTCGGGTCGCTCTGGGCGATATCCTCGCCCTGGCAGTAAAGCGCCTTGAAGGTCCCGTCCAGGGCCGCTTCGAACATATTGGGAATGCGCAGCCCTGGATCAGGTTGCAGCGTCACGTTCCAGGCCTGTTCGAACTGGGCGCGTACCGTCTCGTTGGAAATGTGCCGATAGCCCGGCAGCTCGTGGGGGAAAGAACCCATGTCGCAGGAACCCTGGACGTTGTTCTGCCCGCGCAGCGGATTCACCCCGACCCCTTCGCGGCCAATATTGCCGGTGACCATGGCCAGGTTGGCGATACCCATCACCGAGGTGCTGCCCTGACTGTGTTCGGTGACACCGAGGCCGTAGTAGATAGCGGCATTGTCCACGCTGGCGTAAAGCCGCGCGGCGGCGCGGATCTGCTCGGCGGGCACGCCACACACCGGTCCGAGGACTTCGGGCGAGTTGTCCGGCTGGCTGACGAACTCGCGCCACCGGGTGAAATCCGCTGCCTCACAGCGCTCCTCGACGAAAGGTTGGTTGACCAGCCCCTCAGTGACAATCACATGGGCCAGCGCATTGAGCATGGCCACGTTGGTCCCCGGACGCAGTTGCAAGTGCAGTTCGGCACGGGCATGGGGGGAGTCCACCAGATCGATACGACGCGGGTCGATGACGATCAGCCGTGCGCCCTGGCGCAAGCGACGCTTGAGCTGGGAGCCGAACACCGGGTGAGCGTCGGTGGGGTTGGCACCCATCACCAGGATCACGTCGGCCTTCATCACCGAGTCGAAATTCTGGGTGCCGGCGGATTCGCCCAAGGTCTGCTTGAGGCCATAACCGGTGGGCGAATGGCAGACCCGGGCGCACGTGTCGACGTTGTTGTTGCCGAAAGCGGTGCGCACCAGTTTCTGCACCAGGTAGGTTTCTTCGTTGGTGCAGCGGCTGGAGGTGATGCCACCGATGGAGTCGCGCCCGTATTTGAGCTGGATACGCCGTAATTCGCTGGCCGCGTAGTTGACCGCCTCTTCCCAGCTGACTTCCTGCCACGGGTCGCTGATGTGCTTGCGGATCATCGGTTTGGTGATGCGGTCTGGGTGGGTGGCGTAACCCCAGGCGAAACGGCCCTTGACGCAGGAGTGCCCATGGTTGGCCTGGCCGTTCTTGTCCGGGACCATGCGCACCAGTTGCTCGCCTTTCATTTCGGCGCGGAAGGAGCAGCCTACACCGCAATAGGCACAGGTGGTGATGACGCTGCGCTCCGGCTGGCCAATCTCCACAACGCTCTTGTCGATCAGGGTCGCCGTCGGGCAGGCCTGGACACAGGCGCCGCAGGAGACGCATTCGGAGTCGAGGAAGTTGTCACCGCCGGCCGCTGCCACGCGGGAATCGAAGCCGCGTCCGGTGATGGTCAGGGCAAACGTGCCCTGGATTTCCTCACAGGCGCGCACACAACGGTTACAGACGATGCATTTGCTCGGGTCATACTCGAAATAAGGGTTGGAGACGTCCTTGGCTTCGGCCAGGTGATTGGCACCCTCGTAGCCGTAGCGCACCTCGCGCAGGCCCACCTGCCCCGCCACCGTCTGCAATTCACAGTTGCCGTTGGCGGCGCACGTCAGGCAGTCCAGCGGGTGATCGGAAATGTACATTTCCATCACGTTGCGCCGCAGATCGGCCAGTCTGGACGTTTGGGTGCGCACCACCATGCCTTGTGTCACCGGCGTGGTGCAGGAGGCCGGGTAGCCGCGCATACCGTCGATCTCCACCAGGCACATGCGGCAGGAGCCGAAGGCTTCCAGGCTGTCGGTGGCGCAGAGTTTTGGAATGGTGGTGCCGAGCATGGCCGCCGCGCGCATCACCGAGGTGCCAGAGGCGACGCTGATTTCGCGGCCATCAATGGTCAGGCTGACCTGCACGTCGCTTTCACGCGCCGGGGTGCCGAGGTCGATATCGCTGCTTGGGTCGAAGATATTGATCATTGGTCGGCCTCCGTGGTCGCCAGACCGAAGTCGGCGGGAAAATGCTTGAGGGCGCTGCCGACGGGAAAGGAAGTCATCCCACCCAGGGCGCAGAGCGAGCCGTACTGCATGGTGTCGCAAAGGTCTTGCAGCAGCCGTGCCTGCTCCTGGCGCGCAGCGGCATCGGTGCTGGCGATCAAGCGGTCCACCACTTCCACGCCACGGGTGGAACCGATCCGGCACGGCGTGCACTTGCCGCAGGATTCCTCGGCGCAGAACTGCAAGGCAAAACGGGCCATCCGGGCCATGTCCAGGCTGTCGTCGGCAACCACCACACCACCGTGGCCGAGCATGGCGCCCATGGCGGCGAATGCCTCGTAGTCCAGCGGCGTGTCGAACTGCGAAGGCGGCACCCAGGCACCCAACGGCCCGCCCACTTGCGCGGCCTTGAGCGGCCGCCCACTGGCGGTACCGCCCCCATAACCTTCCACCAGCTCACGCAGGCTCAAACCGAAGGCGCGCTCTACCAGGCCGCCGTGACGGATGTTGCCCGCCAGTTGAAAAGGCATCGTGCCCAAGGAACGGCCCATGCCGAAATCACGGTAAAACTGTGCGCCCTTCTCCAGGATCACGGGCACCGAGGCCAGGGTCAGCACGTTGTGGACCAGTGTCGGCAGCCCGAACAAACCTTGCAGCGCCGGCAATGGCGGTTTGGCGCGAACGGTGCCGCGCTTGCCCTCCAGCGATTCCAGCAAGGCGGTTTCCTCACCACAGATGTAGGCCCCCGCGCCCACCCGGACTTCCAGCTCGAACGCGCGACCGCTGCCGCCCACGTTCGTCCCCAGATAACCTGCCTGGCGAGCGATGCCCAGGGCGGCATTGAGGGTGGCTACCGCGTCCGGGTATTCCGAACGCACGTAGATGTAGCCCATGGTCGCGCCGACGGCGATACCCGCGATAATCATGCCTTCGATCAAAAGGAACGGATCGCCTTCCATCAGCATACGGTCGGCAAACGTGCCGGAGTCGCCCTCATCGGCGTTACACACCACATACTTCTGTGCGCCTACCGCGTCGCGAACGGTGCGCCACTTGATGCCCGCCGGGAACGCCGCGCCACCGCGGCCACGCAGGCCGGAATCGAGCACGCTGGCGACCACGTCGGCGCCGTCCATCTGGATCGCCCGCGCAAGCCCGAGAAAGCCACCTTGGGCACGGTAATCGTCCAGGGACAGCGGTTGAGTGATGCCGGCACGCGCAAACAGCAGACGCTGCTGGCTTTTGAGGTACGGAATTTCCTCGACCAGCCCCAAGGCCAACGGATGACTGGCGGGATCTCCCGCCAGGGCATCAAGCAGGCTCGGCACGTCTTGCGGCGTGATCGGGCCAAAGCCCAGTCGGCCCTCGGCGGTTTCAAGCTCCAGCATCGGCTCCAACCAATAGAGCCCACGGGAGCTGGTGCGGCGCAGTTCAAGCGGCAGTTGTCGACGCTCGGCCTCACTCACCAGCGCCACGGCGACCTTGTCCGCCCCCACGGCGCGGGCCACTGAATCACGGGGGATACAGAGCTTCAGCATGCGCCCTCCTCCAGACAACCCTTCACCAGCTCGCGCAAGCGCTCGGGGGTTAACCGTGCATGCAGCTCGCCGTCCAGTTCCAGAGCAGGTGAACAGACGCAGGCACCCAGGCAATAGACGGGACGCAGGCTGATGCTGCCATCGGCACTGGTGCCATGGTCATCCAGCGCCAATTGCTCACGCAACTGCGCAGCCAGACCTTCGGCCCCCATGCTCTGGCAGGACTCGGCCCGGCACAGACGTAGCGTGTGGCGCGCCGGCGGCGAGGTACGGAAGTCGTGGTAGAAGCTGATTACGCCGCGCACTTCAGCCTGGCTGAGGTTCAAGGCATGGGCAATCTCCGGGACGGCGGCGTCGGGAACGTACCCGCAGCCTTCCTGGATGGCGTGGAGAATCGGCAGCAAGGCACCGGGAGTGTCCTTTTCGCGCTGCAACACGCTATGAATCAGAGGCAGGTGAAGCGTCTCATCAGGCATAAACGTACCTCGGCATCTCGAACGATACCGCCGCAACGCGACGACCGTCCGGAGTCTTGGCTGCGGTGCCGGGCCACGTCACGGACGCGTGGCTGATCCAGTCACCATTCTCGCTCTCCGGCCAAGTGTCTAGGCGCACCAGGTCCGGGGCATCGTTACAGCTTGCCACTCCCGGGGGGCGGCGATTGCACACAGACGACTTAACGTGTCCTGAAAGCGACTTGAGCCGGGAGGCGGTCAGCCCTCATAGCTTAATTCACTATTGGGTATTGGCCAGCCGATGCTACCGGTGGTGTTTTTTGGGGGGCTACATATCCTTGCGCTTAGGCGAGTTGCTCGAAAGTTGTGTTGTCGAGGTGAAAATACTTATGACTCGCGGTATTTCAATGGATGAGCTCCTGAGCGGTGGCTGCCAATTGACGACCAACCCGATCCTTTAACGTGTCGATGAAGCGGGTGATTTTTGCATCGACAAACTGTCGTGAGTTGTAGATGGCATAGACGTTGCGCTCATACGTATGGAAGTCAGGCAGAACCCGCACCAGCTTCCCGGAGCGCAAATCCTCGACGGCCGTAAACCCGGCCAGCAACCCAATTCCAGCCCCCTCCCGAATAGCCACCGCCATCGCATCCATATCGTTCACGCTGAAACTTGGCCCGGCAGGGACAAATGTCGCGTCGCCCGCCTTGCTCTTCAGTTGCCACTCATCCCTGACATAGTCCACGGTGCCCAGCAGCAGACACTGGTGATCATCGAGATCCTTCGGCGTCACGGGCGGCGCATGTCGAGCCAGATAGTCTGGTGACGCCACCAGAACGCAATGGCTGACACCGATCTTTTGGCTGACATACGCCGAATCAGGCAGCGTTCGGGCAATCAGAATCGAGACATCGAGCTGGTCTTCAAGCAGGTTAGGCATGCGCTGGGAAAGCAATAGATCCACAGTGACATCCGGAAAATGTTTGCGGTATTCCAGCACGGCTCCCGTGACCAGATGCCGAGCCAGTCCGGGTACACAATGCACACGGAGTGTTCCCCTGGGCTGCAAGGCCGCGTTGCTTGCTTCGGCTTCCGCACTCTCAAGATCAGCCAGAATTTTCGTGCACCGCTCATAGAACCGCCGCCCCGCATCAGTGACCGACAGGCGCCGGGTCGAGCGTTGCAACAGACGCGCATCGAGCACGTTTTCGAGCGCAGAAACAGCACGCGATACGTTACCTACTGTGGAGTCCAGATGATTTGCCACGGCAGTGAAACTGCCCATCTCGACAACCTTTATGTAGACCGACATGTTCGAAAGCTTATCCATTGCGACCTTCCTTCAGATCTGACGCATACCCGTGAAAACACGCATTTTTCCATGATGCTACACGCTCGGCCCGATGCTCGATATTACCTCTGCTGACAACAATGATTCCCTCTGGGCCGACTAAATCAACGGTGTCGCCTTCCATAGACTTGGTTGCACAGGCCGCCTCAACAGGCCTGCGGCACAGCCACTCAGGCGCCGAGCGTCATACCAAACCCTGACAACCAAATGAAGGCCACATCATGAACACTCCCTACGACCCGCTTTATCTTTTCATCGGTGGTGAATGGATCAGTGACCAAGGGCGCGACACTGCTGCTGTCGTTAACCCGGCAACCGGACGGATGATCGGGCGCGTCCCCCTCGCCACCGCAGGTGACCTTGATAACGCCCTTGAGGTGGCTCGACTGAGCTTCGAACAATGGCGCCAGACCGTACCTGACAAACGCGCAAAAATCCTCAAGCGGGCCGCCGACCTGATCATTGAACGAGCACCGCACATCGCCGCGCAAATGACACTGGAAGAAGGCAAGCCGCTGGGTGAAAGCATGGATGAAGTGATACGTGCGGCGGAATACTTCGAGTGGTTCGCCGAGAGTGCCCGGCGTATTGATGGCCGCGTGGTACCGGCCAACCGTCCTGGCGTACTGCAACTGGTCAAACGCCAGGCCATCGGCCCAGTGGCAGCGTTCACACCCTGGAACTTCCCGGCCATTACTCCAGCCCGCAAGCTCTCGGCAGCCTTGGCCGCCGGGTGCAGCGTTATCCTCAAGCCAGGTGAAGAAAGTCCTTCCACAGCGCTGGCCCTGGCTCGTGCGCTCGACGACGCAGGCTTGCCCAAAGGGGTGCTGCAGGTGGTCTTCGGCGTACCGGATCAAGTGTCCAGCCATCTGATCGCCTCACCGATCATTCGCAAAGTCACCTTTACCGGCTCAGTGCCCATCGGTCGCCTGCTATCTGCCCGAGCTGCCGAAGGCGTTAAGCCCATCACCCTTGAGTTGGGTGGGCACGGCCCCGTGCTCGTATTCGCAGATGCAGATATTGAAAAGGCTGCAACCGAAGGTGTCGCGAATCGGTTTCGCGGGACCGGACAGGTGTGCATTTCATCCACTCGTTTTCTGATCCAGCGCGGTGCCTATCAAGCTTTTGTCGATCATTTTGTCGCTGCAACCAAAGCCCTGAGAATCGGTGATGGCCTGCATCCAGACACTCAAGTGGGCCCTTTGGCCAACCCAAGGCAATTGGCAAAGATGGAAGAACTGGTGGCCGATGCCGTCGAGAAAGGTGCTCGGGTATTGGTCGGGGGCGAAGCCTTGTCACGTGAAGGCTTCTTCTTCCAGCCCACCGTTCTGGCGGATGTGCCGCTGAACGCCCGAGTCATGCACGAAGAACCCTTTGGCCCGATCGCAGTGCTGATGCCGTTCGATGAATTGGCGGATGGACTGAAAGAAGCAAACCGCCTGCCCTACGGGCTCTCAGCGTACGCATTCACATCCAGTGCGCGAACCGCCATTGACGTCGCTGACGGATTGGAGGCCGGAATGATCGGGATCAACCAATACCGCATCGTCGCCACCGAGCTTCCGTTCGGCGGCATGAAAGAAAGCGGTCATGGCTCGGAAGGCGGCATTGAAGGCATCGAGCACTATCTGACCCACAAATTCATCAGCCAGGTTTAAGGGTAATTCCCATGTCCAAGATCAATTTCAGCAGTCCCCGCGAGGCGGCGCGCGCATTCACTCCCAAGCTGTCGCAGTTCGTCGACTCAACGCTTTATCCGCAGATCTGGAGCGATCCGGCATTGTCCCCCCGCGACCGCAGCCTGATCACCGTGGCCGCATTGATCGCCGGGGGCCACTCGGAAGAATTGCCCGCTCATTTACGCCGGGCGGTGGGCAATGGCGTTAACCATGACGAAATTGCAGCGGCGATCACGCACCTGGCTTTCTACGTGGGATTCCCTGGCGCCATTACCGCGTCTGCTATCGCCAACGCCACGTTTACCGAATCGGAGAACAACCAAGCATGAAAGCCATCAACATCAGAGAATTTGGTGCCGCAGACGTTCTGGAACTCGCAGAGGTTGCCACTCCTGAAGTGCGTCCTACCGACCTGCTAGTGCGTGTCTATGCCGCGGGGGTAAACCGTGCGGATCTGACTCATCGAACGGGTGGCTATGGCCATCCTAATTTCGGCGACTCCCTGATCATCGGGCTGGAGATCGCCGGAGAGGTGATCGAGGCAGGCAGTGAGGTGATCGGATTTGAGGTGGGTGATCGAGTGATGGGCGTTGTTGGAGGCGGCGCCTATGCCGAACTGGCTCGAATCGACTACCGCATGGCCATGCACATCCCTGCCCAGCTGGACTATGTGCACGCGGCAGCAATTCCGGAGGTCTTCGTCACTGCCCATGAAGCGATGATGCATCTGGCTCGGCTCAAGGCCAGCGACTCGGTGCTGATTCACGCTGCTGCTGGAGGCGTTGGGTCTGCCGCCGTGCAGCTGGCTTACGCCACAGGCGCCACGGTGTATGCGACAACTGAAGGCAGCAAGTTGTCTCGCGTCGAACACTTGGGGGCAGATGTCGCGATTGACTATAAGACACAGGACTTCGCCGAAGTCATTGCCGATAAAACCAACGGTCGAGGCGTCGATATCGTCATCGACTTCGTCGGCGAGCCCTACTTCGCACGCAACGTCGCGTCCCTTGCGCATGGCGGCCGCCTGATTCAGGTTGGCATCCTCGGCGGTGGCGGCAAAGTAACTATAGAGCTGGAGCATATCCTCTACCGTCACTTGCAAATCATTGGCACGGTCATGAAGTCCCGCACGCAGCCGGAGAAGCACGACATGATCAGGCGCTTCCGTGAGCATTGGCTTGATCGCTTCGATGGCGCTGCAAGCCTCGAGCCTGTCGTTGACAGCACGTTCCCGTTATCACGTGCCGCCGATGCACATCGCCGGATGGAATCTTGCAAGAACGTCGGGAAAATCATTTTGACCATGCAGCCTGAAGACTTGGTTTGAGTCTGGCGTCTTGCGATAGAACTGAAACGGTGCCCCTGGTGGGCACCCTTCAGGATGAAAAAACCATCTTCACAGGACTAGGCCCGTTGCTCCATGGCTTCTCAGGTACTACGGTCGTATTCGCCTTCTCAGTAACTCGGATAACAGCATCGGCATCCCGGACTCCTGATTACCCGGCTCATTTCCTGGCCCATAGGTTTCCCCTGTTGAGGCTTCCCCCTGCACCTCATGGCGCAACATGCATGACTCGGGGTCGGGTTGATTCGCCATTTCTTACCCCTATCGAACTTCAAACTCATCAACGCAGCCGCCCACTGTTTCATGCCCTCTGGCAGCGGCGCCCCTTTTGTTCGTCGTTGCTTTAACGGTATGGGACTATCCCCAGCTTGAGTCGGCTAAAGACGGAGTTGATCGCTACCTGGTTTCGGGTACCTGCATTGGTTTGGATATAGAAACCGGCGAAGTTTATGCCCCCAACGGCCTAGCCGACACTGAGCAAGGACTCCTTCGCATCAACCCAAAGAATCCCAAGCCAGATCTGTTCGATCAGAAGGCGAAAAGTTATCAGGCTCGCTGGCCTTGGCTCAGGATCGTAGAAACCCAAAGTTGAATCGGAGCGCTTGGCATATCCCGGCCAAGCAAAAGCGGCAACCCTCTCACCTTTGCTCAGCGTGAGACATATCGATATTGATGACTTTACTGGCTGCCCAAGCGTTCCTGCGACAGTGTGTACCAAGGAGCTGCGCTATCGAAATGAACGTGTTTCTGCTTTTGGGGCAGAAAAGGCGTATCGAGGGTACCCAGTGCTACCGAAACCCAGCTGGCAAACTCCCCTTGAGAACGTGACCAGAACAGCGTCGAACCGCACTGCACGCAGAACTCTCGTAATACCGTCCGTGAAGATGCATAGGTTTTGATGCTGGTGGCGCCACTGAGTATTCGAAGCGCGTTACGCGGAACGCTGCCGTAGGAAGCAAACGCTGCTCCGTGACTTTTGCGACACTGACTGCAATAACAATGACTCACTGCTTTCGGTGGGGCGAGCAGTTCATAACTGACGGCTGCGCACAGGCAGCTTCCTTGGTAAACCTCTGGCATAAGTTCATCCGTGCCGGTGAAAAACGTCAGCGTAACTGTCCAGGCCTAGTCAGTCGACAGGCCATTTCTGAACGGAGGTCATCCGGCTTACGACCGCAGCGTCTCCGAGCGTGGTCAAGCTTTCGCCACGAAAATGTACGCGTTCCTCGAAGCATGGTTCGTTGCTTAGCGAGACCCTGGCCTCAGCCGATGCAATGGTTAGCGACCTGGCTTCGAGCTGGATGGTTCACGACGTCACGCTGCCCTCGGCATTCAGCAACTGATCGAACTGAGTGCGATGCTGGCGAACCGGGTGCTGGAAAACGTGGATCCGCGATAGCAGGTGAGCATCCTGCTAATAAAACAACCCCGGTATCTTATCTCGGGTTTGTTTCATTTCGTCTCACTGTCACTCTGCTCAAACTGCGAGTGAAAAACAGCGAGAACCGTTGATTGCGAGAGGCGGCTTGCGGCCAGAAGCAGTCGTTCAGGCATAGACCGGGGATGTCTACCGGAGCGGGGTCGATTCAGCTGGATGCGTTTTTGATTTCAACCCTTTGCGCGGGAGCATAGATTACTTATTGAACATTTCGTAAAAAAGCGTAGCATTTCCGCCCATGATACTCGAACAGCTCAAAGCCCTGGGCAATGACACTCGCATGCAAATGATGGAGTGGCTCAAAGACCCACTCAGTAATTTCCCCCCACAGGATCATGGCGATCCTGCGATAGGCGTGTGCGTCACCCATTTGCAGCACAAGGCGGGGCTTTCACCTTCTACTGCGTCTGCACATTTAGCTATCTTGCAACGTGCAGGCTTCGTGCTGACCACCCGCATCGGAAAATGGACTTACTACCGGCGCAATGAGCAGGCGATTAATGACTTTGCGGCTAGGCTGATCATCGAATTGTAATTTTTAAACATTCATTTCGTTATTTCGCGTAATGAGAAAACATGAGGGAACCTCTATGAGCAGCAAAACTATCTTCGTTGAACCCGGTGGCGGCTATGAAAAGGTTGTGGTTGGCAGCAGCGAAGTCCGAGCCGCAGCGCGTGGCGAAATCACCGTACGTCTTCATGCAAACTCGCTCAACTACCACGACTTCGCGGTGGTCAGCGGTATGTGGGGCCCTAGCGAAAAACGCATCCCCATGGCCGATGGTGCAGGTGAAGTCATTGCTGTCGGCCCAGATGTCACTGAATTCAAGGTAGGTGACTCGGTCGTCAGCACCTTCTTCCCGGAATGGATCAACGGTACGCCACTGGTTGAAGGTTTTGTCAGCGTGCCAGGTGATGGCATTGACGGCTACGCTCGTGAGCAAGTAACGGCCAACGCCACATCGTTCACCCTCGCGCCTATTGGCTACAGCCATGCTGAAGCGTCGACGCTTACCACCGCTGGCCTGACTGCATGGCGCGCCCTGATGGCCGATGACTCACTCAAGCCGGGCGACACCGTGCTCGTCCAAGGCACTGGTGGCGTTTCAATTTTCGCCCTGCAGTTCGCTAAAATGGCCGGCGCTACCGTTATTGCGACCTCTTCAAGCGACGAAAAACTTGAACGTCTGAAAGCGCTAGGCGCTGATCATGTGATCAATTACCGCAAAGACCTCAACTGGGGCGAAACTGCACGCGCGCTGACGGGTGGCCGTGGTGTTGACCACATCATCGAAGTCGGCGGCCCTGCGACGCTTGAGCAATCGATGAGTGCCATTCGGGTTGCTGGTCACATCTCCGTCATCGGCATATTGAGTGGCGTAAGCGGTGCAATGAATTTTGTACCGGCACTGATCAAGCAAGTGCGTCTGCAGGGTGTATTGGTGGGTAGCCGCAGCCAGCAGCAGGACATGATCCGAGCCATCAATGCTAATGGCATGCGCCCGATTATTGATCGTCATTTCCCTATGAGCGAGATTGTCGAAGCGTTCAAGTATCAGGAAACCAACCAGCATTTCGGCAAAATTTGCCTGGATATCTAAGCACGCATGCATGGGCATGATCCGTATGCCTATCTCATAGATGTGCTGCCACGGCTGCCGACGCAGCGCACGAGAGAGATTGGCCCCTTGCTGCCTGTCACAACCGGCAGCAAGGGGTCCAGGCTGAGTGAAAACACCGCCGAGCAGTTCAAGACCTGCGGTTTAAAACAGTATGAGTCGATAGTGGACTTTCACGACCGGCAGTCTGCATCGCCCCAAAGTGAGTAAACGCTTTTGCCACCCCTTGCCATGATTTCTGAGGATTTCATCGCAAGGATTGCCCATGAAGCGGTCTATCCATCAGATTAATTCTTGAGCTCGTCTTGATTGTCGCTGATCCAGAATATGAACCATCAGACAGGCATACAGCGTCACGAGAATGAACAGTCCCATGCGTACGGCAAACGCCGTGTAGACGTCCTTGCCTGCAATACTGTCTTGAACCGACTGGCCCAGCAGAATAATCAGGGTGATCAGGCTGTTGAGCCAGAACCCTGGGCTTAACCGTGTAGGGCTTATCCCATATAGCTTGCGCGCCAGCACGAGGCCGAACAGCAGCATCCAAAGGAAGAACATCCATAGGTGTACAAAGAGACTCAGTGCACACCAGAACAACACCGCCAGCAGGCCTCCCAACAAGGTCGAGCCAATCAATTCTCGAGCGGCATTACGCGACGTCGTTGTGGAGCTCTGCTGACCCAGGCTGACCGCTTTCAAGACAATGGGCAGGTAAGTGGCCGGATCAATCAGGGCCACCAGAAACGCTGGTAATACAATCAGCGCTGCCCGTAGCGCAACCCTGTCGACGTCTTCCGCCCGCAAGGCCGGGGCCGCAGGTGATGACGGAGTATTGGCTGACTCGGGAAACAGCCAATGACTTATCGCCAGCACGATGACAGCGAGGATCAAGCCTTTAACCAATGCACCGATGATCATCATCGCCAAGTCAAAATCGACGAAGCCAGCTGACGAGATCATGGTCAGGCCGATCACCAGAAACGTGACGATCAGGTTATTGCCGCCACGCAGACCCAATCGAAAAACCAGGAACAGGCTCACGCCGACCAGGAGAACGCCGCTGAACGGGTAGTAGCGCAGGATTGGGATAAGCAATAGGCCTACACCGGTGGTCAACATCGCGACCAGGGCCAGTGTCAGTCCGGCCTTGAGTTGCAACGGACGATTGAGGGTGGCGATCAAAAGTACCGCAAGCACGGGCGCGATAAAGGGAATCGGCAAGGCTACGCCGAAGCTGACCGCAAGGCACAGCGCGGTGCCTGTAGCCAGGCGCAACGCCCGCTGAGTCCTCGGCGTCCGCTTAGTAGACATAAGACAGCCAACTCATCAGCCTCAGAAATATGCGGCCCAGTGGATTCAGCGGGTTGCCTTGAGAGGGGAATGCCATGACCTCGGCTTGGCCACCGGCACGTATCGCGCGAGTGTCACGCAGCCTGGCCATTGAATCCTCGGAAAATTCGATGATCACCGGAAAACGCTGTGCCGGACGAAGCCAGTCCCGGCTGTTCTGCACAGTTGGCAATGTACCGGGCGCTGTCGTCGGACCCACGCTGACGCCGTAGCCGACACTGCGTACACGCCCGTCGAACACTTCGCCTGGCAATGCATCCAGGACGATCGCCACCGGTGTCTGGGGCTTGACCAGACCGAGGTTGTTTTCGGTCATGTCTGCGCTGATCCACACATCATGGATGGCGATCAGGGTCATGACTGGGCTGCCGATGGCTGCGAACTGCCCCGCGTCGGTGCGTAGGTCGGTGATCAAACCTGCCGAACGTGCGCGAATCTGTGTATTAGCCAGGTCGAGTTCAGCTTTCGACAACGCGGTGGCGGCGCTGCGCAGCAAAGCGTTGTTTTCCGCACTGCCACCTTCTTGCTCGCGCGCGCGCTGGACCTCGGCACGGGCGGCGGCGACCTGGCTGAGCGCTTGTTGGTAGTTTGCGCGAGATACTTCGAGCAAGCGTACGGAAATGGTGCCTGGGTCTTCGCGGTACAAACCCTCGAGCCGCTGGTTGTCCTGCCGCGCCTTGAGTTCATTCGCCTGGGCCGCTCGCAAATTGGCTTGTGCCGCGGCTATGCCAGCGGTGCTGGCACCGATCTGTCGACGGGTGGACTCAAGATCTGCATGCGCACGGTCGACGGCAATCTGATATGGCTGAGGATCCACTTCGAACAGCACGTCTCCCGCCTTGACGTCCTGATTGTTACGCACGTTGACGCGGATGACTCGACCAGCCACTTCCGCAGCCACCGGTATCACAAAGGCACCGACTCGAGCCTGTTGCGTATAAGGCGTAAAGCGGTCAGCCAACAAGTACCAGACCAGACTCAGTGTGATCAAGATCAGTACCCACTTGATGCCTTTTGAGCCGGATTCAACTGGCGGTTCTGGCGCCTCGGGGGAAGAGGCATCGGTGGAAGACTGCGCGGCTTCACTCATGATTGTTGACCTTTTTCGGTTCCGCTGCTGAAGGCTCATCCAGCAAGTTGCCCCAGTCCGTGCGCCCTTCCATTTGCTGGCGGGTGGCCGGGGCGACTTTCGGTTGGACGCTGTACCAACCGCCGCCCAACGCTTTGTATAGGGCAATCACATTGCTGACGGCATTGCTTCGGCTGACCAGGTAATTGTCCTGTTGCTCCAGCAGTGCGCGTTGCGAGTCGAGCACCCGCTGGAAGTCCGAGTACCCTTCCCGATACAGGGCGTTGGCCAGCACCAGTGATCGCTTGGCGGCGACTTCGGCCTCACGCAGGATTGCTTCGCGCTCCAAGGACTTGATCAGTCCATTGGCTGCGTCATCTGCCTCGCGTGCCGCTTGGCGCACTTTTTCGCGGTACCCTTCGATCAGTTGCTGCAACCGCGCATCCTGGACGCGCACGTTGTTACTGATCTGGCCGTGGTCGAACAGATTCCAGCGCAGACTCGGGCCACCGATCAGGTCCAGACTCCTGGGGGTGCCATTGAGCGTATCAGTCGTCCAAACGATGCTGCCCAGCAAGGTCAGCGACGGATAGAAATCGGTTTCGGCCACGCCGATCAGGGCCGACTGGGCCGCGACATTGAGTTCAGCGGCACGCACGTCGGGCCTGCGCAGCAGCAGGTTGGCCGGTACATCCTGCAGCACGGTACGGTCCACCAGCGGAATCCATCCTTCATTTTCGACCAGTTGCGGCAGAGCGCCGGGCGGCCGTCCAATCAGTACCGCCAACGAATTACGGGTACGCAGAACCTGATCCTCGAAGTTGGGGATGGTACTCAGGGTGCCCAGGTATTGGGTTCTGGCTTGTTGCAGGTCGAGCTCTGCATTCTGGCCGCTCTTGAACAGCTTCTCGGTTATCTCGAAGTTACGCTTTTGCTGTTTGGCGTTTTCCTTGGCCACGCGCAAACGTGCTTCGGTGGTACGCAGCGAAAAGTAAGTACTGGCTAGTTGGGCGCGCAGCAGAACCAGCCCGTCTTCGAAATTGGCCTGGGCGGCGAAGTAACTGGCATCGGATGATTCAATGGCGCGACTGAAGCGCCCCCAGAAGTCCAGTTCCCAACCAATGTCGAACCCCGCACTGTATTGCCAGAAATGACTGTTTTGCGGACTACTTCCGCCGGATTGCTGACGGTTGAAGTACAGACTGTCGGCGCTGGCCTGCTGCAGTTGTGGGTAACGCCCGCTTTGGGCAATACCCAACTGGGCCCGTGCCTCAATCACCCGCAGACCGGCAACTTTAAGGTCTGAATTGTTGGCATCCGCCTCGGCAATCAGACGATTGAGGACCGGGTCGCCGAAAACTTGCCACCATTGACGAAAGTCCGGGGCCCGGCTGCGTTGGCTGACTTGCTCAAGGGCAGGAGTTGTCCAGTGTCCTGGCCACGCCTCCCTCGGTGACTGAAAGTCTGGCCCCAGGCGCACGCAGCCGCTCAAGCCGAGCACTCCAAACACTAGCAGTTGGCCCGATCGCGTCAGATGCATGCGTTTTTTCCAGTCAAGGAAGATTACAGGAGCATAGACGCCCTGATCGCCCGCAGACTGCTAAGCTCTTCAAGCATCGTTACATTTGATAAGACCCGTCAAAAAGGTACGGCAGCCATGAACTCCCCCCATACCGCTAAATGGCGCTTCAAACTGGGTATAGCCATCATTTGTCTGATGCTAGGCTCCTGGCTGATGGTGCCGGTCGCGGCGGCGCTCGATGTGCCTGGATCGAAGATCGCAGCGCTGACTGGGGTCCTGTTTATCAGCAACAAAGTCCTGCTGATTCTCGTCATCGCCGTCATGGGCAAGGCCGGCTTCCAGCAGTTGAAGAGCAGCTTGGTCGGTTACGTGTCCGGGCTTGTGCCTTCCATGAAGGACGAAGTTGGCCCGGTTCGTCATCGAATCGGCATCGTGATGTTCTGCTTGCCGTTGATCTCCTCATTCCTCGAGCCTTACGTCGATGCCTTCTGGCCAGGTCTCAGACCGAACCTCTGGCAGGCCCAATTGCTGGGTGACGTCATGCTGATTGGCAGCTTTTTTGTACTCGGGGGGAATTTCTGGGAGAAGGTGCACGCGTTATTTGTGCGAACTGCACGTGTCTCGGACTCAAGTGCGACGTGAGTCGACGATAGAAACGACAAATGAACATGAATGGGCGCAGGGCTTTCAAGTCAATTACGAATCCGGATTCACCGAAGGGCCGCTGGGGTTGAGTATCGATGCGATAGGCCTGCTGAAGGTAAAGCTTGTCTCTAGCCGGCCCGCCACCGTTGTACCCCTATAAATCAGTGATTGTCGTCCCTGCAATCGTCTCGGCGAAACCGACACCGAACATCCGCCCCGGGGTTTCAAAGCCTGCTCGCCGCTCACCGTCCAGCACCCGCCGCGCAGCCTCCACGGCCGCCAGGGGGGTGTAGGTATAGCCGTTGACGGTCTCGATCATTGAACGCGCTACCGTGCCGTCAGCCCCTGTGACTTCTGCCACGGCGCGGGCGCGGTTGGCCTCACGTTGCGCAGCGCTTGGGCCGTCGGGAAGTTGTGACAGGTCGCCTTCGGGAAAAGCATCACCGGTGATACTCACGAACATGGCGATATTGGGAATAGCAGTGGAATGCCAACCGGTGATCAGATCACCGAAGGACAGCGGCGCGCACAGTGCCGGGCCATCGCCAAAATCGAAATGCCGGGGCTGCGCGTCGGGGGTTGCAACCAGCAATCCGTCCACCCGCGCCAAGAGCCCTGCGCCGATAATCTCGCTGACGCTCAAAGCCGATCCCCGGGACATGGAACCTGCGACCTGCAGCGCCACCTCCAGCGACTGCGGATTCTGTACACGGCGAGCGACATGCATGGCCAGGCAGTCTGTCGGCACCACGTCCCAGCCGACGCCGGGCAGCAACATGACACCCGCTTGGACGGCCTGTGCGCCAAGCTGTTCGGCCTGCCGATAGACGTTGATCTCGGCGGTGATGTCCAGGTAGTCGACCCCAGCCTTGATGCAGGTCTGCATCAGGGCGTGCGCTCTCTGTGCAAAAGGCCCGGCGAAGTTCAGCAGCACGCTGATGCCTTCCAGGGATTGTGCTGCGTGTATATCCGGGCTGAACACTCGGTACGTGACGTTCAGTTGAGCAGCCAGAGCCTGCAACCTTTCGCCATTGCGTCCGGCGATGACAAATTCCAGCCCCAACGCTTTGGCATGCTCGGCAGCCATGCGCCCGGTGTAGCCCGTCGCGCCGTAGATCATTAATTTTTTCATTGATTGTGCTGCCAGTTCTTGTAGACGAATTCGAGGCTGTAGCCATCCGGGTCAAGGACATTGGCTGCGTAGTAATCGGGGTCGTAATGCAGACGTGCGCCGGGGGCGCCGTTGTCGCGGCCGCCACTGGCCATGGCCTCCGCATACGCCGCGTTGACCTCGGCCTTGCTGCTCGCCACGAAACCAACATGAACGGCTCTACCCTCGACCACGCCCTCGCGCAACCAGAAGAACATCCGCCCATTGGCGCCGAAGCCCTTGAGATCCGGGTGGCCTGGCGGTCCGTCCTTGCCGTCGTAATCAAGTCGCACGGTAATGCCCAGCGGGGTCAGTGTCGCGGTGTAGAAACGGATGGAACGCTCAATGTCGCTGACTGAGATAAAAATATGATCAAGCATGCGCTAGCCTCGCTATTCAGATGTTGTAGCTGCCCGCGACTTCGATCGTCTGAGCATTGATCCAGCGTCCTTCTTCGGACAGCAGCATGGCGATCACGCTCATTCGCTGCGCCACTGTCACTGAGTTGAGTCACCACAGTAACCATCGCCTTGGTAGCGAGCGCAGCCGTTCCTGCTCGAATCCTGCCTGTTTCTGCTTTTTGCTTGCGTGGACGCATCCGCCTGCGCTCAGATGGCCCCATGACCAACCCACTCAATGAACTGCGCGCCCTGGCTGCTCGGGCCGAGAACCGCCGCACGGAAACGGGCATACCGCGCCTGGCCATGGGTCCAGGGTGAAATCCCGGCGCATTTGCTGGCCGCCGTTTACGAACCGATGATCAACCTGATTCTGCAAGGCAGTAAGTCAATGACCATCGGCGACCGTACGCTGGACTATGACCCTGCGACCTATTTCGTCATGTCCATCGAATTGCCAGCGGTCGGCCAAGTCCATCCTGCTGCGTCCGGCGAGCCTTACCTGGCGGTCAGCCTGACACTCGACCCGGCGGTCCTGGCAACTTTGCTCGCCGACCTGCCAAAGCCTGTCGGCCAATACGAAAAGGATGCGGGCTTTTCGGTAGCCTCAGTCACGCCCGAGTTGATGGATGCCTGGGTCCGCATGCTGCGGTTGATGAACCGGCCTGAAGACATTGCGGCCCTTGCCCCCGTTTACGAACGAGAGATCCTCTACCGGGTGTTACAAGGCCCTCACGGCTGGATGCTGCGTGATATCGCAGCACCCGATAGCGCCATGGCTCGGGTCAGCCTCGCGATCCAGTACATTCGCCGGGAATTTGCCGAGTCCATTCGCGTGGAAGCGCTGGCACAACGCGCTGCGATGAGCGTTTCGGCCTTTCACCGTCACTTCAAAGCCGTGACCGCGCTGAGCCCTCTGCAGTACCAAAAAAGAGTGCGTTTGCTTCAGGCTCGGACACTCCTGGTCGCCCATGCCAAAAGCGTTACCAGCGCGGCATTGGAGGTCGGTTACGAAAGCGCTACACAGTTCAGTCGAGATTACGCACGAGTATTCGGACTGCCCCCAGCACGCGATGCGGCAAGAATTCAGGGTGAAATCCTCGGCGAACAGATCAGATGAAACGGTTTTTCCCCCGGATGCTGTGAGTCAGTCACCGTTGCTGTTCGCGCTGAACGAAACAGGCCACGGGGCAGTCGGAACACCAGGCCCCTCGGCAAAGAAACCTGACTCATGTCCTTACGATCTGCTGTCCTCGCTACGTTGCTCACGTTGGCCGCCAGCACGGCGGCCGCCGCACAAGAACCGCTGCGCCTGGAACGCCTGGACCGCTGCGGTGACCTGCTGCAGAGCCAGCATCAGGACTGGTGCCTGACGGTGCACGGCTTGGGTACTCAAACGCCACAACTGAAACTGGGTGAAAAGACGCTACCCGCGCTCATTGTCCAACGCGAAGGGCAAAACCTGCGCGTGCGCCTGGACAGCGCCGCCTATCAGAGCGGCCCTATTTGGCTGGAAGACGGGCAGCGCGTCAGCAATGCAGCCTGGCTGAGCCTGCGCAACAGCCACGTATTGGCCGCCGGGCCGAACGAAGTCGCCAAGAACATGGACGGCTTGAGCACCTACGTCGATCTGGTGAGCCTGTTGATCGAGGAAAATCACGATGGGCGCCAGGAAGCTGAGCGTCTCGCCCAAAAATACGGCGCCAAGGTCGTCGGCAGTATTGCTCCCCTGAACCTGTATCAGCTTCGGCTACCCGCCAAGGATCTGGTGCAGCGCGACGCGCTGGTGCTACGGATGGGCAGCGAGACCAGTGTCGATGCCGTGGTGATCGAGGAGTCGGCGGCAGAAGAGGCCGAGCAAGCCAGCGCCCACCCTGAAGAGCCGAAGAAGCCGGCCCTGGACTCCGATGAATGGGCCGCCAACCGCTTTCTCGACGCGGTGAACTACTACCAGCGGCGCATTCCTGCGCGGCAACCGCCCACCCCGCCGCAACCGGTACGCATCGGCCTGATCGAACGTAACGTGGATTTCGACACCGCCGATTTCGCCGACTACCTCGGCGGCTGCTCGATGCCGCGCACCTGCGTCTATGCGCGCGATGCGAATACGCCAGACAACCACGGCACCACCGTCGCGGGCATTCTCGCCGCACGCTGGGATGACGGTGGAAACACCGGTTTTCTCCGGGGTCTGGACAAAGCCAGCGGTGGTTTCGAAGTCATTGTAGAGCGCAACTCCGATGCCGGGATCACCGCCAACATCGCCGCCTCGGTCAACCTTGTGGAGGACGGCGTGCGGGTGCTCAACTGGAGCTGGGGCATTCACCGCGTTGGCGCGAAAAACGTCAAAGGCGATGAAGTCGACTCGCTGTTGCGCTCAGGCATCGCCATGAGCGGTTACGAGGAACTGCTGGAAGAGTTTTTCCTGTGGCTGCGCAAGGAGCATCCCGACGTGGTGGTGGTGAACTCCGCCGGCAATGGGTCTTCGTTTTCGGGCACCGATGAATACCGCCTGCCCTCTTCGTTCATCACCGAACAACTGCTGGTGGTCGGCGGGCACCAGCGCAACGAGCGCGCCGGGGTTGCCGTCGATGATCCGGCCTATGCGGTCAAGCGCAGCTCCTCGAATATCGACATGCGCGTGGACATCACCGCCGCCGCTTGCGCCCACGCCTCGACCACCAGCGCCGGCGAAAACGGCGCAGTGCATTGCGGCACATCCTATGCCACGCCCATGGTCGCGGGCTTGCTGGCGGCGATGCTGTCCATCAACCCGCAACTTCAGCCCGAGCAACTACGCATGCTGCTCCGGCGCAGCGCCATGACCATCGGTGAAAACCACGACTTCGAACGGATGGATGGCGAGGACCTCACCGCGCCCATCCTGCCGTCGGAGCGCAGCTATCAGCTTAACGACAAGGACGTGGGGCGTTCGGCGCGGCTGGACATGCAAAAAGCGCTGGACCTGGCGGAGCAGAGCCGCACGCGCGTGCGCTGAACCTGGCACCGGGTGTGGGATAAAAATTACTGGCAGCAGCGACATCCATAGTTTGACCCTCCTCGAAGTGAGCGATGCCTCAGGTGCATAACCTGTGAGCCCACATGGAGGAGATGGCGATGAAACCCACCCGTTTTTTTGGAAAGACCGTACTGGCCTGCACATTCATCCTGGCAATGATCGGATGGGGGGTCGGTTTCTATGGGCCGCCGATCTATATGCAGGCCGTGATGGATCGGACCGGCTGGCCGGTGGCCCAGGTGTCGGCGGCCGTTACGCTGCACTTTCTCAGCGGCACCCTGGTCATCGCCAACCTGCCAAGGCTCTACGCGCGCTTCGGTGTACCGGCCATTACCCTGCTGGGCAGCGTGGTGCTGGGGGTCGGGGTGAATATCTGGGCTCAGGCCAGCCAATTATGGGTGCTGTATGCCGGGGCCATCTGCTCGGGCATCGGTTGGGTGACATTGGGCGCCGCCGCCGTGAACACCCTGATCGCGCCTTGGTATATCAAGGAGCGGCCCAAAGCCTTGGGCAAGGCTTACAACGGCGCCAGCATGGGTGGGGTGATTTTTTCGCCGTTGTGGGTGTTGCTGATCGAGCGTTTTGGCTTTGCCACGGCGGCGCTGGTGATCAGCCTCGCAGCCGTGGTGCTGCTCGGCTGCTTCGCCTTTCTGGTGTTCAATAAAAGCCCTCAAAGCCTCGGCCAACATCCGGACAATGCCGACCAGCCAGAACCGGTCGCGACGGGTACGAGCGCCGCACCCTGGACCGCGGCGCAAACCCTCAAGTCGGCCAGTTTCCGTTCCCTGGCAGCGGGCATGTCCCTGGGGTTGTTCGCCCAGATAGGCTTGATCGCCCACCTGTATTCGATTCTGGCGGGACGCATGGGCGCCCATGACGCCTCATTCGCCATGGGCCTGGCCACCGCCAGCGCCATGGGCGGGCGTTACGTGGCCGCACGCCTGATGACCCAAGGCGTCAACCGCCGTCAACTGGCCTGCCTGGGTTATGGGATTCAGATGCTTGGAACACTGATGCTCCTGGGCCTGGATATCCATCCGGCGGTCGCCTGGGTGGCGGTGGTGTTGATCGGTTCGGGAATCGGCAACGCCACTTCATTGCCGCCGTTGATCGCCCAGACTGAGTTCAGCCGTGAACAAACCGCGAGGGTGATTGCGCTGATGGTCGCAATCAGTCAAGCCACCTATGCCTTTGCTCCAGCATTCTTCGGCCTGGTCCGTTCAGTCTTTGCCGAACCGAGCCAGGCCATCGCCGCTATCGTGATTGCCGCTGTCGTGGTGCAAGGCCTCGCGATCCTGGCGTTTTACACGGGCGTGGTCACCCGCCCTTTCAAGAAAACCGTGTACTGACTCTCTACCTACGTCAGGATCGGGCCAGCGCTAGCCCCCTGCACGGATGCGCTCGACCAGACGTGCCTGCAGCACTTTGAGCTCCTCGGGGTCGGCCTTGCCCCGCCCATGTATGCCCGCCTCCTCGCCCTCCCAGCGAGGGACGATGTGTACATGAATGTGGTAGACCGTTTGCCCGGCCGGAGCCCCGTTGAACTGCGCGATTTGCACACCATCGGGCTTCAGCTCGTCCACGATGACCCGTGTGAGCCGCTGCACGGCAGACATCATCGCGCCGAGGGCCGCAGGCTCGACATCAAGAATATTCCGGGCCTGGGACGCTTTGGGAATCACCAGGACGTGGCCGCGCGATTGAGGAAAGATATCCAGAAAGGCCAGTACATCGGCGTCTTCGTAAATCTTGTAGCACGGCGCGTCGCCACGAAGGATTAGCGCGAAGATGTTCTGCGGATCGTAATCGCCGTGCAGGCTCATGATCATTCCCTTAAGCGGTTGTCAGGACAGTTGACTGCCAGCAAGCCGGCATCGAACGATCAGAAGGTTTAGCACAATCAACTGGCTGTTTTCCATAAAACGGGCAAAAGCCCCGGTACTTTGCAGTGCCGGGGCCTGACGTTGCGTGGCGTCACGCGCGGTTTTTCAACGTGTCATAGGCTTCAAGCGAACGCAGCGAGTAGATGTACGCGGCGCCTGCATTCAGCGAGATCGCGGTTGCCAGGGCGGCGGCCACTTCCTCGCGGCTCGCCCCAGCCTTGATCGCCGAGTCCGTGTGCGCGGCGATACAGCCATCGCAGCGGGTGGTCACCGCGACGGCAATCGAAATCAGCTCGCGGGTCTTGGCATCGAGTACGTCGTTTTCGCTGGCGGCCTCCCCAAGGGCCATGTAGGCCTTGACCATTTTCGGGTTGCTCTTGCCCAGCGCGCCAAAGGCTTTTTGAATGGTGGGCAACATTTCAGACCAGTTATTGAACATGGCATTAACTCCTGAGTGGGTTGGGTGTACTGTTTCGACGCCCTCAGTTTTTCACTCCGGCGCGGGTCGATTTTGTTCAATCCGCTCAGTTTTTTTGGCGATGCTCTCAAATGAATGCGATCGATCGACTCATCAGCCTGGCCAATGTTCGCGGCAGTCTGGATCTACGCTGTCAATTCCAGGGTGACTGGGCTCTGGATCATGAACAGCAAGCCTTGGGCAGGGCGCCCTATCACATCGTGTTGGCGGGAGAGTGCCGGGTGGAGTTTCCCGATGGGCAGCGTTTGCCCATGCGCGCAGGTGACATCCTGCTGTTGCCCCGTGGTGCGCGACACCTGATGCACAGCCCTGGGAAAACAGTGGCGCCAACTTCACCGAAACTCGTCACAGGTGGCGCGCTGCCGGTCCATCGTATTGGCAACGCCAGTGCCGAACTGGACATGCTGTGTGGCGACTTTCACTTCAATCGGGCCTCACTGCTGTTTGCCTCCCTGCCCGAATACCTGGTCATCCCCAGCGGCGCGTTGCCGGCCAACGGTCCGCTACCCGCGCTGGTGGAAGTCATTCGTGCGGAAGCCGATGAGGCCAAGGTCGGTGCCCGTTTTCTGCTCGATGCGCTTTCCCAGGCATTGTTCACGCTTATTCTGCGTGCGCATCTGGCAAATCACGGCCAGGACAGCGGCTCGCTGGCGCTGTTGGGCGATAAACGTCTGGGCCGAGCCTGGCAGGCGATGCTCGCAGATCCGGCCTACGAGTGGACGATTCAAGGCCTGGCGGACCTCGCGAACATGTCCCGCGCGAACTTCATGCGAACGTTCGTTCGCGTGGCCGGGGTATCTCCTTGGGTGTTGTTGACGCAAATACGCATGGAGTTGGCGTTCAGTCTGCTCAGCCATTCACATTTGGGCTTGAGCGATATTGCCGTGCAGGTCGGTTACCAATCCCAGGCGGCGTTCAGCAAGAAGTTCAAGGAGATTTATGGGCAAGCACCAGGAAAAGTGCGACGTACGATCTAGCCTGTGGCAAGGGCGCTGGGCTGGGCGATTGGAGCCAGAGATTCGATCGTTCCCACGCTCCTGCGTGGGAATGTCGCCAGGGACGCTCCGCGTTCCGCTTCTGGAAGGTGACGCAGAGCGTCACGGGATGCATTCCCACGCAGAGCGTGGGAACGATCAAAAAGCTGCTCTTTTGGCGAGGGTGTAGCACCTGCTCAAACGTCCAGAACCACGGTCTCACTCCCCTGTGCCGGTACTGCGCAACAGATCAGTACCTCATCTTCGGCAACCGGCTCGGCCGGACTGTTCAGATAATGCACCTGCCCCTGGCTTAGCCGGGTTTTACAGGTGCCGCACGAACCGCCGCGGCAGCTGAACTCAGGGCTCAGGCCCCGGGCCTCGGCAAGTTCCAGCAGGGTCCCGCTGCCCGGCTCCCAACGGGCCTCCTTGCCGGAGCTGGCGAACAGGATCTTCACCGACTCGCTCGATGCAGGCACTTGCGGGGCCGCTGGCACGCTGACTTCGGCGTCGCGTACCAGTGTGGATGGGCCGAAGGTTTCGGCATGAATGCGATCGTCTGGAATCCGCAATTTGCGCAACCCGTCATACAGCGACTGAGTGAAGCTGCCGGGCCCGCACAGGTAGTAGTCGTAGTCATCGAGCGCCAGCAGTTGCTTGAGCAGTTCCACATCGATCCTGCCCGTCGCGTCGTAGCCTTGCCCCACACCTTCCGTAGGCGGCTGGCTGACCAGGCGCAGTACCTTTACCTTGCCTGCGGCGCGCTTGACCAGCTCATCGATTTCCTCGCGAAATGCCAGGTCGGCAACCGTGCGCGCGCTTTGTACCAACCAGACCGGACGCATCCGACTCATGCGCAGGCCCTGATAAACCACCTCGCGCAACATCGACAACAGTGGCGTCACACCCACGCCCGCCGCCAGCAGCACCAAGGGCCGCCGCTCAGTGGTCTGAACGGTGAAATGCCCTTGGGGCGCTCGCGCCTCGAGCTGCTGCGCCACCTCGATCCGGTCATGCAGATGCGAGGAGACCACGCCATCGCGCTTGACGCTGATGCGCAGGAAATCATCCGACGGCGCACTGGACACGCTGTAGGTACGAATCAATGGCGTTTTCTGCCCCTCCAGCGAAATCCGCACGGGCAAGTGCTGGCCGGCGTCAAACCGGGGCACGCCCGCTCCGTCGGCGGCTTGCAGGTAGAAGGAGCGAATGTTGTGGCTCTCATCCACCACACGAACCACACGCAATGGGCGCCATTGGGTCCGCAGGGCTTCGGCCTGCAAGCGCTCGGCGGCCTGCTCCCAACTGCCAGTCATCAATGAATTGGGCGAGTCGCCCGCGCTCTGGTCCTTCCAGCGCAACGGGATCGCGGCCTGGCGGTAAACCACGCGCTGCGGCTTGAAGCGCAGCAGCCGCTCGGCGCCCTGGAACGCGGCAATTTCGGGATCGTCCAGCAATACTTGGGCGGAACCGGTCATTTGCAGAAGATCGCCGGTCTTGAAATCGACGAAGATCAGGCCTGCGCGGGGATTGAGCAGGATGTTGCCCAGGGTGTTGAAGAACAGGTTTCCGGAGAAGTCCGGGATGGTCAGCGTGCCGTCCTCGTCCATGCGTACAAAGCCTGGCTTGCCGCCGCGGTGGGACGCATCGACCTGCCGTTCGCCGTCGCGCTCCACATAGGTGGCGATGTAGAACGAATCAGCCGCCGTGATCAGGCGACGAGCCAATGGGTCCGTTTGCCACCAGGTGTCGAACATCACCGGCCTGTTCGCGGACAAAGGAATATTGGCGCAGGTTGATATAGCGAGGGCAATTGCCATAGGCCTGGCTGACGGAAATTTCCAGCCCGTGATCGAGCAGACGGCGAATGTTGCCGTTCATGCGGTTGCGCCGACGGGTGTGCAATTCGATACCCAGCATGCCGATGGCAGCCCCCTCGCCCATGCCCTCCTGGGCCGGATCGCTGGGTTGTGGCTTGAGATCGATCTGCAGGGTTTGCGGATCAGGTGAGCTCATGAAACCGGGTTTGCCGGTGCGCAGGGTCGCCCACACGTCACCTTGCCGATCCACGGCGCCCAATACCACGAAAGGCAACTGTGCGTAGAACTCCCGGTGCTGGTCCGGCATCCAGTTGCGCGCCAATTGTCGCTGGCCGACGCTGGTCATCATGTCGACCGCACCGACCGAGCGTTGCAAGGGTCAGTTCGCCTTCATGCCAGGGTGAGGATTGTGGTTTCGCGGCTTCGTCCATCAGCTACTCCTCGCGCCCGCAGCCTTGCAGACTGCGTTGAGACGCTACGGTCAGGGGGACTGCGCTACGCCTCTTGCCGAGGGTGCATTGCAGGTGGGGTTATCTTCTTCCCAAAGGGATTGGGGAGGAATACGCACGAACTGCAATCCACTGTTTCATAAACTGGAATGAACACGTCCAGGGCGCCTGCGGGGAATCACCAGGGCCGGACAGCGTGCCCGCTCATCGCTGAAGGTCAGCGCCCCAGCGCAAGAGCGATTTTCAGTTGCAACTCGTTTTCGGAGAATGGCTTGTGCAACACAGGACGATGGGCGAACTCATTCGGCAGCCCGCTGGCACCGTATCCGGTGCTGAACAAAAACGGAATCTGGCGCGCCTGGAGAATTTCGGCAACCGGAAAAACCCGCTCACCGGCCAGGTTGACATCGAGAATGGCCAGGTCAATTGCCACCCGATTCGCCACTTCGCAGGCCGTAGCGAGCCGTGCCACTGACGCCACCACCACGCATTCGAGCTCTTCCAGCATTTGCTCGACCAGCATGGCGATGGTGCCTTCGTCCTCAACCAGCAGCACCCTGACTCCGGGGAACGAACTCATGGGCTGGACGCCTGGATCAGAAACGAGATTCGGCAGCAAACTCCCTTCGGGTCGAAGGTCAGGTCAAATGTCCCGCCCAAATCGCGCTCGATGCAGCGCTTCATCAAACGCGAACCCAACCCTTCCCGCTTGGGTTGGGCCACCCGTGGCCCGCCCTGCTCGCGCCAGTCCAGGGTCAGTAGCATTCCATCGGATTGTGGTTGCACAACCCACTTCACTGAAAGCGTGCCCGTCTCTACTGACATCGCGCCGTATTTCAGTGCATTGATCGCCAGTTCATTGAGGGTCATGGTGAGGTTGAGCGCAACGCGGGTGCCGACATCGACAGGGTCGCCCTCAACCACGATTCGACTGGGTTCCTGGCCAAATATCGGCATCAGCACTTCATGGGCAAGGGACCCCAGGGGGGTATGGCCCCAATGGCGCCGGGTCAACAGATCGTGTGCCCGGGACAACGCAAGCAGCCTGGCTTCGAAACGCCTGTAACCGTCGTTCGCATCCTCGGCATTGCGCGCCGTTTGTGCCGCCAGGGATTGCACGGTGGCCAGGGTGTTCTTGACCCGATGATTGAGTTCGTCGATCAGGGTCTTCTGCCGGTTCTCCGCCTGCTTTCGCTCGGTGATGTCCACCAGCATGTTGATAGCGCCCACCAGGTTGCCATCGGCGTCATGCAGCGGTGTGGGATACGGCGCAAACGGCACACGAGTGCCATCCGGCCGTTCGGCAATGGCCTCGACACCACGTATCGGGCGGTTTTCCTTCAAGGCCACCGCCATCGGGCACTGGTCGTGGGGAAGCGCGCTTCCATCGGTATTGAATATTTTCCAGGTCACGCACCACATGTCCCCCAACTGTGGGGTTCGGCCAGACAATTCGACAGCCGCCCGATTGAAGAAGGTGATGCGCCCTTGTGCATCGGTTGTATAAACCGCAGCGGGCAGAGCCTCGAGAAGATTGCGCATATGCCGTTCGCTTTCGCGAATCTGGCTTTCCATTTGCTGGGCGAGCGTGACGTCGATGGTGAAACAGCGTGTGTGAAAGAGCTTACCGTCCTCGAAACGCCCATTGGAGGTAATCGCTACATGCCGGATCGTGCCGTCTTTGGCCCTCAACCGCGCCGGGTAGCTGTCCAGGCTTTCGCCGCTGCCCAGTTTATTGAGGATGTCACCAATAACGGGCTCATCCACATGAAACTCCGTAATGTGGCGGCCGATATATTCGTCAGCCGTATAGCCCAGCATGTTCAGCTCGGCCTTGTTGGCACGCTGGATGATGCCCGCGTTGCTGACAATGTGAAGCCCCACCGCGCTGTTTTCAAAAAAATCCTCGAGGTCGGCACTCTTGCGACGAAGCTCTTCGGCCATCGCATGACGCGCCGAGACATCCTGAAAACAGTTGATCGCCCCTTGAATGGCCCCGCGCCGATCCCTGAGGGCCCGGATGTTCACCAGCGCCATAAGCCGCGTTCCATCCGAACGCTCAATGATCACTTCCTGATTGCGTGTCGCAGCGCCGGTAATAAGCACCGAAGCCATGGGGCAGTCTTCGAAAGCCAGCGGCGTGCCATCCGGTAAAAAAAGCCGGTGCGAGCCGCAGAAGCGGTCACCGTTTTTCCCGATAATGGGCGTCCTGCCCCATAGCTCGACCGCTTCACTGTTGTACCTGACGAGCCAACCCTCGTGATCACAGAGGTATACCGCCCCCGGTATGGCGTCTAGCGCGCTCGCGCCCAGGGTGAGCAGGCTCTGGTACTCGCTCGGAGCGCAAACCTCCACGGCAAGCTCTTCAATGTTCGACATCTGGTAATCCTCAATCCGCCTGGCTGAAACGCCCACGCTCTCCATCGCCCCCGGTTTATGGCCGGAGTCGGTGATTCCAGCTCGGATAATCCTTCTGAATGCGGGTTCGGATATGTTTCATAGAGCCGTTATGTTGGAGGTCTAGATCCCTATTCACCGCGCTAGTTCATGAAAGTTCAACAGGTTCGGTGTTTGAACCTGGACAGGGATCTTTTCTAGCGCGCTAAAGAGCAGCAATTGAGTGTAGTCGGCCTCGTGTTTGTCGAACCATTCGCTTCAAGACCTGAGCTTGCAGATTGAAACATGACAGCCGGTCTATCTATATACGACAAAGAACAGGCGCAACGGATTTGATCTTCTATGATTGCTCCAGCAAAGGAGTTTATTCCGATGAGCGAATCAGAAGCACGACTTCTGCGCGTGCATTCCCTTAAAACCGCTTGCTCCAACTGCAGCGTGCTTGAGCTGTGCCTGCCTATCGGGCTGACGGGCGGCGAAGTAGAGCGTCTGGACACCTTGATCTCCCAGCGAGTCAAGGTCAAAAAAGGCACGGCGCTGTACCGCACCGGCGATCCGCTGCGCTCGTTGTATGCAGTGCGGCTGGGCTTTTTCAAGACCAGCGTATTGTCGATAGACGGTCGCGAGCAAATCACCGGTTTCCAGATGCAAGGCGAAATGCTCGGTCTGGACGCCATCAGCACCGATCATTACGCCTGTAATGCAATAGCGCTGGAAGACAGCGAAGTTTGCCCGATTCCTTTCAGCAACCTGGAAAAACTTGCCCACGATTTGCCCTCTTTACAGCACAACCTCAACAAGCTCCTGAGCCAGGAGATCGTGCGCGACCACAGCATGCTGCTGTTGCTTGGCAACATGAATGCCGATGAACGTCTTGCGGCGTTTCTGCTGAACCTGTCTCAGCGACTTAACATGCGCGGTTACTCCTCCAGGGAATTCGTCTTGCGCATGAGCCGCGAGGCTATCGGCTCTTATCTGGGCCTGCGGCTGGAAACGATCTGCCGGGGTATCGCGCACCTGCGAGAAGAGGAACTGGTAGAAATGCATGGACGCAACGTCACCATCCTGGACCTGCCCGGACTCAAGCAAAAAGTGGCTGGTTGCCACCGTCATTCAGAGCGGTGAAACCCTCTCGAGGCGCTTGCATCACTGATCACCTGCCCGTCGCCTGATCGCCCCTTCCGCTGGCACGGTCGACCGCCCTGCTGACTTTCATCAAATCACAGGCCGTTGCCCCGACAGCGCGTTGCCCCACTTACACCCTTGTTGATTTAGCTCAATGTGTCGGCATCACCCAGGCGTAGAAAAAGCAGACCGGGCCCTGATAGCCCCGCCCGCTTCGCATTACCTGGAGGACGCCACGATGAGCGACTTGACCCTGCGCAAGACCATTCTGGAAGAACTGGAATTCCAACCCGACCTCAACGCAGCCCATATTGGCGTGGCCGTGGACAATGGCGTCGTCACCCTTTCCGGTCATGTCGGCAGTTATGCAGAAAAGATCAGCGCCGAACGCGCCGTCAAAAGCATCGAGGGCGTGCGCGCCGTAGCTGAGGAAATCCAGGTCCGATTGAATAAAAACGCCGGCACCGCAGACGACACCATTGCCAATCGCGCCTTGAAGATCATCAACTGGAGCTGCGACGTTCCTGAAGGCGACATAAAAGTCATCGTGCAGAACGGCTGGGTCAGCCTGGAAGGCGAAGTGGAATGGCAATACCAGAAAGAAAGCGTGGAGCGGTCCGTGTTCAAGCTGTCCGGCGTGGTGGGCGTGAACAATCGGCTAACCCTGCGCCCTCGAGTGGACGCGGGCAACATCCAGCGTCGTATCGAAGAGGCCCTTAAACGCAATGCCGAAGTGGATGCCAAGGCAATTCACGTCAAGGTCGATGGGGATGTGGTGAGGCTCGAAGGCAAAGTCCATTTATGGCGACAGCGTAAAATCGCGGAACGGGCGGCCTGGTCGGTGCCGGGGGTCAGAGAGGTGGACGATCACCTGTTGCTTGTCTGAGTCGCAGGCCCGTTCGCAGTCCCGCCGCTCTACCCCTGAGACGCGGCGGTCGACTCCCGTTGCCAGGCCCGCTGCAGCAAATCGATGACGATTTCATCGGATGTCTGAGGGAAGTCCTTGTACCAATAGCCTATGGAAACCAGCCAGTCAGGAATAAGCGGACAAATTACCTCATCCACTTCGCTGCGTAGCGCCTCCACTGTTTCAAGCGGCCCAACCGGCACGGCGACCACAACGCGCGAAGGCCCTTGCGTGCGGACCGCGTGAATCGCTGCCATCATCGAGGCCCCCGTCGCCAGACCGTCATCAATCAGGATGACCACCTGGTCCTTGAGTTGTACAGGCTCACGAGTGCCTCGATACGCCTGCTCACGACGCAACAGCTCCCGGGTTTCCCGGGCAACCACGGCGTCGAAACTGGGCTGATCAATCGGATGGGCACGAAGAGCGTCGTCATTGAGGATCTGTATGCCACCACTGGCAATGGCGCCCATCGCGAACTCAGGGTTGGACGGCACACCCAGTTTGCGAACCAGCATCAGATCAAGGCGCACGTGCAGAGCGGTGACCACTTCATAAGCCACTGGAACTCCGCCGCGGGGCAAGGCCAGGACGATGACATCGGGTCGATGGGCGTATTTGAACAAATGTTCCACCAGCCCTTGCCCCGCTGCGCTGCGGTCCTTCCACACTGTTTGCATTGAGGGACTCTGACTCATTGGAAAACCTCCACAGGCTGTTGCGCCCCGTCGTTCAGCGTCAATCCAGCGTCCTCTGATAGAGCGGCCTCGGCGTTGATTTATGTCAATTTCTCTGCAAGGCAGCTCAGCCCTTTTCCTATGAAATTCACGCATGCACGCCCTGCATAACCTCTGATCTAAATCAATGCTCCCCAGCCTCTTCACGCAGAGATTAATAACCAGCGCTAGAACCTTCGCTTCGGCGAAGGTCGTCGACCCCTTCGTCTCGTGGAGGCTTCAATCATGGCAACGCACCTGCAAGGCACTGAGCCGGTCATCCCGGCCGTCAAACCTCATCCTTTGGCCGGCAGTTTGCGAAAGGTCGAACCCAAACGCCTGTCATTGAGCCTGCTGGTTGCGCTGGTGGTGGGTTCGATGATCGGCAGCGGCATTTTCAGCCTGCCCCAGAACATGGCCTCCAGCGCGGGTGCCGGGGCTATCCTGATCGGCTGGCTGATCACTGGCGTGGGTATGCTGTCACTGGCCCTGGTCTATCAGACCCTCTCCAACCGTCAACCGGAACTCGATAATGGCGTGTTCGCCTACGCTCGTGCGCTTGGGGGTGAGTTCCTGGGCTTCAATTCGGCGTGGGGCTACTGGATCAGTGCGTGGATTGGCAACGTCAGTTATCTAGTGATTCTGTTCGCAGCGCTCAGTTACTTTTTTCCCTTGTTCGGCGAAGGCAATAACAAGGCCGCGATTGCCGGTGCGTCGGTGGTGCTGTGGTCGTTGCATTGGATGATCCTGCGCGGGATGCGCACAGCGGCCAAGGCCAACGCCCTGACCACCGTGGCCAAAGTCGTGCCCTTGCTGCTGTTCATCGGCCTGGTGATCGCCGGATTTTCCAAAGACACCTTCATGGTCGACTTTTGGGGCACGCCGGCATTGGGTAGTACCCTGGATCAGGTCAAGAGCACCATGCTGGTGACGGTCTGGGTCTTTATCGGCATTGAAGGTGCCAACGTGTTTTCCGCCCGTGCCGCCGACCGGGCGGATGTGGGCAGGGCCACGGTGATCGGTTTCGTCCTGACGTTGCTGCTGCTGATTGCCGTGTCGCTCCTGTCTCTGGGGATCCTCAGACAACCTGAACTGGCTGCCCTGAAGAACCCCTCCATGGCAGGTGTTCTGGAGGCGGTGGCCGGTCCCTGGGGTGCGGTGTTGATCAGTATCGGCCTGATTGTGTCGGTCGGTGGTGCGCTGCTGGCCTGGACCCTGCTGGCAGCGGAATCGGTGTTCGCGCCGGCCAGGGAAAAGGTCATGCCCCGCGCGCTGGCCTCGGAAAACCAGCACGGCGCGCCGGCCAACGCGCTGTGGATCACCAACGGCTGCATTCAGCTGTTCCTGTTGTTGACGCTGTATTCGAGCGCCAGCTACCTGGCCCTGATCTCGCTCGCTACCTCGATGATCCTGCTGCCTTATCTGTTCAGCGGCCTGTACGCGCTGAAGATGACCTGGCAAGGCCAGACCTACGCCGGGCACCGCGCCCTGCAACTGCGGGACATGGCCATCGCCTTGGTCGCCACCACCTATTGCATTTGGCTGCTCTACGCCGCCGGCCCCCGCTACATGCTGCTCAGCGCCCTGCTCTATGCCCCCGGTTCGCTGATTTACCTCAGCGCCCAACGGGCCAGGACCGGGCATGCGCTCAATGGTTTCGGCTGGGGGTTGCTGCTGGTGATCTGGGTGGCGGCGATTTTCGCCGGCTGGATGCTCTGGTCCGGCCAGCTCTCGTTGTAAGGCTTGCAAGCGTGCATTGACCCGTCCGGAACCGGTCCCTGGCAATGATGCCAAGTCCCGCCCGGACATCACCAAAGAGGAAAATCAAATGTCCAATTCAGTGAAAAAAATGCCGGTCGATACCCAAGACAACACTCAGCATCCGGCCAAGAATGACCTTTGGCATCCACTGGAAAAACTCCGTCAGCAGGTGGATCACCTGTTCGATGACTTCAACCGGGGTACAGGTCTTTCTCCTTTCAGTCGCGGACTGTTCGATGTCGAGCCATTCTGGCGCAAGGAGTTCTCCACGAGCCTGCCGGCCGTGGACATCAGCGAGAAGGAAAAGAGCTTTGAAATCACAGCCGAATTGCCCGGCATGGATCAGAAAGACATCGAAATCCGGCTCGCCAATGGCAACCTGATCATCAAGGGCGAGAAGAAAGAAGCCAAGGAAGAAAAGAAAAAAGGTTATCACCTGTCCGAACGCCATTACGGCTCCTTCGAACGGGTTTTCAACCTGCCAAAAGGCATCGATAGCGACAAGATCGAAGCTCAGTTCAGCAAAGGCGTGCTGACCCTGACGCTGCCTAAAAAACCGGAAGCGCTAAAAGCGGAAAAAGTCGTGCCGATCAAGGCTGACTGACGCTGTGCACCCTGCCCCTCGCCGGCCAACGACGAGGGGCTTTTTTTTGCCTGTGCATTTAGATGTGTTGTTGAAGCTGATGGGCCGCTTCGCGAGCAGGCTCGCTCCCACAGGGGCGATGATGAACACAAATACCGCGTACACCTCAGGACCTTTGTGGGAGCGAGCCTGCTCGCGAAGGAGGCCTCAGAACTCCACGCTGTCGCGATACTCCGGCACCGATACTGACCAGCCCAACTCATCGCGAATGCGATGGCGCAGGACATCGGACGCGTTGGGTTCGCCATGCACGACATAGGTATGCCGGGGCGGTGTCTTGAAGCCGCGCAACCATTGCATGATTTCATCGGCATCGGCATGGGCGGACAGTGTTTGCATCGGCACCACTTCAGCGTTGATTGGCACGTCCTTGCCATGGATGCGCACCGCAGGCTCACCCGCCACAATCCTTGCGCCACGCGTCCCGCCGGCCTGGAAACCTGGCATCAGCAAGGTATTGATCGGGTTCGGCGCCAGGCTCTTGAGGTGAAACAACACCCGCCCTCCGGTAGCCATGCCACTGGCGGCGATGATCACCGCCGGGGTGCGTTGCAGGTCCAGGTTCATGGAATCCCTGGCCGAGCGCACCGGGTGCGCGATGTGGCACATGCCCTCACACTCCTCCCTGGACAAACGATGCTCATCGCCAAAGCGTTGATACAAGCGGGTCACATCAATGGCCATGGGGCTGTTCAGGTAGATGGGGATGTCCGGGATCGCCATCCGCTGTTTCAGGCGATACAGGTGATACATCAGCAGTTGTGCCCGACCGACCGTGAACGAGGGCACCAAGGTGATGCCGCCGCGCAATGCGGTGCGGGTGATGACGTCAGCCAGTTGATCTTCGGGCGATTGACTTGGGTGCCTCCGGTCGCCGTAGGTGGACTCAACCAATAGGTAATCCGCCTGCTCGATGGTTTGCGGGGCAAACATCACCGGGTCCTCGGGGCGCCCCAGGTCGCCGGAGCACACCAACGTAACGCCAGCGGCCTGCACCTGCACCGTGGCTGCGCCCAGGATGTGTCCCGCGCGGCGCAGCACAATCCCCACCCCACGGGCGATATCCACCGGATGATCGAACGCTATCGGGCGTAACAGTTTCAGCGCCCGCTCGGCATGCTCCCGGGTGTACAACGGCATGGCAGGATCATGCTTGGAAAACCCCTTGCGGTTGGCGTATTCGGCCTCTTCCTCCTGCAAGCGGGCGCTGTCGAGCAAGAGGATCTTGACCAGCTCACAGGTGGCCGACGTGGCATAGACCGGACCGCGATAACCGTTTCGCACCAGCACTGGCAGGTAACCGCTGTGGTCCAGGTGTGCGTGAGTCAGCACGATCGCGTCCAGGTCACGCATCGGCAGTTCGAAGGGGTCCCAGTTGTGCAAGCGCAATTGTTTGTAGCCCTGAAACAGCCCGCAGTCGATCAGGATGCGTTGATCGTCATGCTCCAGCAGGTACTTGCTGCCGGTGACTGTGCCGGCCGCCCCTAGAAACGTCATGCGCATGAGCGTGCTCCTGAACAATCGATTGGCGTTCCATTGGTCGCACTATTCGCCCAGCGGGCCATTGATTTTCATCAAGGACACAGCCATGAGCACCGGTTTCTTCACACAGCCAGTACGCTGCACGACACCTGATACAAAATATGCTCCGTGGTGCTACCCAACAGCCCGTGCGAACCACCCTTCTGCGAGCGCCCCATGACCACGACATCGACCTCATGCTCCAGGGCAAACTCACTCAAGGCTGAAACCGGATGGCCCAGCACGAAGTGCCTGCGCTCGGCCGGCACGCCGAACAGGTTGGCCAGCTCCAGGAATGTTTTTTCCAGGCTCCTGCGCAGTTCATTGCTGAGCTGTTTAAGCGTCAGGCCACCTCCGCCGACATCGCCGAGATAGACCGACGAAACCTCATAGGCGTGAACCAGATGCAACTCGGCGTCGCACTGCAAGGCCAAGCCGATTGCCTCGCGAATAATCCGGTCGTTGAGCCCACTGTTTTGCGCAAAGTCGCTGGAAGGGTCCACCGCAGCAACCACTTTGCGCGGCAAGGCGTGGCCGGTGGCGCCCACCAGGTACATGGGAACCGGGCACTGGCGCAACAGACGCCAGTCCAGCGGAGTAAGGAAGGCCCGTTTGAGCAGGGGCTCGTGTTGCACCTGCTTGATCAGCAGATCAGGCTGGATTTGCGTAACGTGCTGCAGAATCTGCTCGTCCATGCCGTCGACCCAATCCACCTGCGTGGTGACCCTCAGGCCTCGGCGCCGCATCTTGTCGGCCTCCTCCTCCAGCCAGTGACGGTGGTCCTGCAGGTAATTCTGACGCGCTTCATCACGGGGCTCCTGCTCCAACAGTTTGAGAATGTCCAGTGACGGCACCAACGCAGAAACATGCAAGTGCGCCCCGCTGGCCGCCGTCAGGGCCGCTGCGTGATGAAGGGCCGGAGAGTGTCGCTGTGCCGGGTTGAGGATCAGCAGTAAGCGCTGGTACTGGCTCATGATGGATCTCCAAAAAGTCAGGGCGAACGGCGCGATGTCGAAGTCGTAACAGGGCGTACAGTCAACCCGGCGCCGGCGTCCAGCGCCAGTTCAGGACCTCGGGCATGTCCTGCCCATGTTCGATCAGGTAAAGCTGGTGCTTCTCCATGGTGGCCCAGTAGCGGTCCCGGGCGCCCTCCACCAACGGTTGCAAGCGCGGTACCCGCTGGATGACATCGAGTGCCAGTTGGTAGCGATCCAGGTGATTGATGACCGCCATGTCGAACGGGGTGGTTGTGGCCCCCTCCTCCATGAAACCGCGCACATGGAAATTGTCATGGTTATGGCGCTTGTAGACCAGACGATGGATCAATGAAGGATAGCCGTGGAACGCGAAAATCACCGGTTTGTCCACGGTGAACAACTCATCGAACCCGGCATCCGGCAGACCATGGCAATGCTGTTGCGGCGGTTGCAGGGCCATCAAGTCCACCACGTTCACCACCCGCACGCGCAGATCCGGCACGTATTGGCGCAACAGTGTCACGGCGGCCAGGGTTTCCAGGGTTGGCACGTCACCGGCGCAGGCCATCACCACATCCGGGTCGTCATCGTTCTGGCAGGCGAAGGCCCAGCGACCGATGCCAATGGAGCAGTGCCTGATGGCCGAATCGATATCCAGCCATTGCCACTCCGGTTGCTTGCCGGCCACGATCACGTTGATGTAATCGCGGCTCTTGAGACAGTGATCGGCCACCGACAACAGGCAATTGGCATCCGGCGGCAGGTAGATACGCACCACATCGGCACTTTTGTTCGCCACATGATCGATAAAGCCCGGATCCTGATGGGAGAAACCATTGTGGTCCTGGCGCCAGACGTGGGATGTGAGCAGGTAGTTGAGCGAAGCGATCGACGCGCGCCAGGGAATCTGCGCAGCGGTCTTGAGCCACTTGGCGTGCTGATTGAACATCGAATCGACGATATGGATGAACGCCTCATAGCAGGAGAACAGGCCATGACGGCCCGTCAGTAAATAGCCCTCAAGCCAGCCTTCACACACCTGCTCGCTGAGGATTTCCATCACCCGGCCTTCGCAGGCCAGGTTGGTGTCCCCCGTTTCAAGTGCCGCCATCCAGGTCTTGCCACTGACCTCGTACACCGCATCAAGGCGATTGGAGGCGGTTTCGTCGGGGCCGAACAGGCGAAAGTTGCCGGCCTTGAGGTTGTATTTCATCACGTCCCGGACAAAACCGCCCAACACCCGGGTGGACTCCGCCTGCACACTGCCGGGCGCGGAGAACTGCACGGCGTAATCGGTAAATCGAGGCAGCTCAAGTGACTGGAGGAGCAAGCCGCCATTGGCATGGGGATTGGCGCCCAGACGCCGATGCCCTGTGGGCGCCAGCGCTGCGATGTCCGGTAGCAACGCACCGCTGGCGTCGAACAGTTCCTGTGGCCGGTAACTCTCGAGCCATTGTTGCAGTTGCGTCAGATGCATGGGCTGCTCGAAATGACTCAGTGGCACCTGATGGGCGCGCCAGGTGCCCTCGACCTGCTGACCGTCGACGAATCTCGGACCGGTCCAGCCCTTGGGCGTGCGCAGCACCAGCATCGGCCACAGTGGCCGCTCCAGTTCATGTGCCGACGAGTCTGCACGGGCCGTACGCTGGATTTCGCGGATCTTGAGCAGCATGGCGTCCAGGACCATCGCCAGTTGCTGGTGAACGCTGTGGGGGTCGTCGCCTTCGACAAAATAAGGATCGTAGCCATACCCGTACATCAGGGCTGACAGCTCGTCTTCACTGATACGCGAAAGCAGCGTGGGGTTGGCGATCTTGAAGCCGTTGAGGTGAAGGATGGGCAGAACCGCACCGTCACGCCGGGGGTTGAGGAACTTGTTGGAATGCCAGCTCGCCGCCAGCGTACCGGTTTCGGCTTCACCATCGCCGATAACGCAGGCCACGATCAGGTCAGGGTTGTCGAACGCCGCACCGTAGGCGTGGGCCAGGCAATACCCCAGTTCCCCGCCTTCATGAATGGACCCTGGGATCTGCGCCGAGACATGACTGGACAACCCGTAGGGCCAGGAAAACTGCCGGAACAGGCGCAGCATCCCGTTCTCGTTCTGTTCCACCGAGGGATAACACTGGGTGAAGCTGCCCTCCAGATAGCTCTGGGCGACGATGGCTGGGCCGCCGTGTCCGGGGCCGGTGACCAGGATCATGTTCAGGTCGTGGGTCTTGATCAGGTGATTGAGGTGAACGTAAATCAGGTTCAATCCCGGCGTGGTGCCCCAGTGACCCAACAGGCGCGGCTTGACGTGGCCCAGTAGCAGCGGTTTGCGCAACAATGGGTTGTCTTTGAGGTAAATCTGACCCACAGCCAGATAATTGGAAGCACGCCAATAGGCGTCAATGCCTTCCAGTTGGTCGGGGCTAAGAAAATCACTCATCACATTCTCCCAAAGAGGCTGGATTACCCGCGAACTGCCCTGGTCGCTTGAACCGATATCGAACGGTCTGCCACGACTGATTCTGGAGCGCTTGAACAAACCCGACTTGATTTACATCAGAGTCAACGCGCCCTGCTCATACCCTGACTGCCAACAAGCTGCCCGACACCGAATACAGGGCCCGTTCCGTCGTGCTACCGATCAGACGGTCCAGCCCAGCGCGTTGCTCGGTGCCCATCACCACCACATCAGCCTCGAACTCATCGAGGAACTCATGGATCACCGGCACCGGCAGGCCAATGACGAAATGACGGCGCTCGGGTGGAATGCTCCACCGCTCGGCCAAATTGATGAACGCCGCATGCAGCGACTCTCGCAAGGCCTCGGCAAAATCTTCATCCCAGGCCCCAGCCACCAACGAAGCCTCCCCGTTGAAGGCCGGAGACAGATCGCAGGCGTGCAGCAGATGCAGCGGGGCATTGCATTGCAGGGCCATTGCCCCGGCGGCCTCGATAATGCGCTGGTTCAAGGCGTTGGCCTGCGGATTGGCGGGGTCCACCGCCGCCACGACCCGGCGCGGCAAGCTGTGGGTGGCGCGATTGACCAGATGCACCGGCACCGGGCAATCGCGCAGCAGATGGCAGTCCAGGGGCGTCACGAAAACACGTCTGAGCAGCGGCTCAAGGGTCACATCCTTGATCAGCAAATCGGGCTGAAACTGCTCGACGTAGCGCAGGATGTCCAGTAATGGATGAGTGGTCCAGACCACATGGGTCGTCACATCCAGTCCTTGCTCCTTGAGCAGCGCCGCCTCCTCCACCATCCAGCGACGGTAGTGGTGCATATAGCGCTGAGCTGTCGCTTCATCGTTCTTTTCGCCCCACAAATGCGTGTGAGGCGGTGGTTGAACGAATGCGCACAGGTGCAAGGCCGCGCCACTGACCCTGGCCAGGGCACAGGCGCGACGCAGCGCGGCAGACGGATGCAGGTCGGCTTCAACGATCAATAGCAAACGTTGGTACTGTCCCATTACACACCTCCACTGGTCTGTTGGCCATCAGGTCCCCAGCGGTCCCTCTCTGGCATGTGCAACAGCCTGCGCTTGTCACCCCGGGGCGGCTTGATCTTTATCAACTGCATGCACATACCTGTGGGAGCAAAGCTTGCCCCCCACAGGTTTGGCTCCCACAGAAATTGCTCCCCGGCATTGATCATCGACGAGCGGATTCGCGAGCACTGATCCAGATCAGAATCGATCTGCCACGCCGGCGTAGAACAGTAGCGAATGCACGGCCTTTGCCGCGCCGAAGGTTCACACCCGATGGAGGAACGCATCATGCTCAACGTCAAAGACCACAATGAACGCGCCGCTGCCCTGTATGCCAGCATCAGCGGCAAGCACTGGATCCAGGCCCTCAGAGATGGCCGGCACGTTTTGATCAGGCCACTGAAGGAAGAAGATCGCCAGCGTGAGTATGACTTCATCAAGCGTCTGTCACCGGAGTCCCGGCACATGCGTTTCCTGGCGCAAATCAATGAGCCCGGCGCGGCCATGCTCGACCAGTTGATGGATGTCGACTGCAAGACGCGCATGGCTTACATCGCCCTGGTCCACGACAACGGCCAACTGATCGAAATCGGTGTCAGCCGCTATTGCGCTACCAGTGAACACGAATGCGAGTGCGCCGTGACCGTGGCCGATCAATGGCAGCATCTGGGGCTGGGGACGTTGTTGATGGAGCATTTGATAGAGGCGGCCCGCAAGAACGGCTATCGCCAGCTGTATTCCATCGACGCCGCCGATAACGCCCCTATGCGGGATCTGGCCCATAGCCTTGGATTTGATACCCGCACCGACCCAGATGATGCCCGGCAGGTCATCCACCGGCTCTATCTTTAACCACAGTGCATTGCGCGGGACCCGGGGCCAGGCCCCGCGCAAGGTCACCCTGCCGTCACTCGCCCGGCTTGATTGCCCATATACTGCAAGGTGCCCGTTGCAGCACCTGCTCGGCAGTACTGCCCAAGTGCTTGTCCAGACCTCGATGCTGTGTCGTGCCCATGACAATGACGTCGCACTGATGATCGGTGGCGAACGTGCAGATGCTGCTCAGCGGCGCACCTTCGATGAAGTGACGCTGCTGCGGCGGCACGCCGTGACGCTCGGCCAGGGATTCAAACACTTCGTGCTGCGCCTGCCCCAATGCTTCATAGAGCCCAGTGGCCAGCGGGAGCGCACCCACGCCCATGTCGGCGGCGTACACCGCCGTCCAGTCGAAGGCGTGCAACAACTCAACCTGGGCGTTGCATTGATCGGCCAGTTTCACGGCGGCATCGACGATCCGGTCGTTGAACACCAGGTCCTGCTCCTCGCTGCGCAGCACATCGACGATCGCCAGGACCTGTCGGGGCCGCGGATGACGCGCGTCGGTGACCAGGTGCACCGGCACCGGACAGTCGCGCAGCAGGCGCCAGTCCATGGGTGTGAAGAAAATCCGCTTCATCGCCGGTTCGGGCTCGGCGTCCTTGATGATCAGCGCCAGTGGCATCTCTTTGACGTACTGCTGCAAGGCCTGATAAGCGTCTTTGCCCCAGACCACCTCGCTCGTCGCCTCCACTCCATGGCGGCGCGCCAGCTCAGCCTGTTGCCACAACCAGTGCCGGTGCGTTTCCAGATAACCGTCACGGGCCTTCTTGACTTGTTCTGGCGCAAAAAGACCGGCCACCGAGAGCACCTCCAGATAATCGATGGCGACGATGTGCAGGGGCAGATCCAGCGCCAGAGCCAGTTCGGTGGCGCGGTCGAACGCAGGCGAACGGGTCATGGCATCGGGTGCCAATAACAACAAACGTTGGGTCTGGGACATGGAACACCTCGGCACGTGGCGGCAGCCACCTAAAGGATTGAGGGTTCCAGAATGAACGTATGCCACGGGCAGGACTTGATCTTCATCAAACTGCCACCACACAGACTCACAGATTCGGGAGCAGAACGCCGGCCCACATTCCCAGCGTCACCAGCACCTGGCCGGGGATGAAATACCCGGCGAAACGCCGTCCGCCACTGAGCCAGGCCACTACGCATTTACTCAGGGAATTGCTGCTCATCGCCATCAAGACCGGTATGGCGATGCCATCCAGGGGTAACAACCCGGCCTTCGCCAGGGAAGCAACGGAGGCAATCGAAGCATGAGCATCAACCAGCCCGCTGAAAACCGCCGTTACGGTTACCCCGGTCTGGCCGAACTCGGCAAGCATCGCCGACGACAGGAGCGTGATACCGGCCATCGCCAGGACTACCGTCAAGGCCAGTTTGAGGTTGAAGGCCCCGCCGCGCTTGATCGGTTCATCCGCCCGAGCCCTGGGTCGGGGAAACATCAGCATTCCGGCGTAGATCAATGTTGTCAGCAGGCCACAGAGTAGCGGGCCCCACATCCAAAGCAACAGGGCCGGTTCTACGGCACCGAGGATCAGCCCTATTTGTGCCACTGTCGCCAAATTGGACAACACGGCAGCGGCGCTCAGCACCTTGAGATTGGCCGGTTCTTTCGCGGCGATGTTACCCATGGTGGCGACGGTCAGCGTGGCCGAGGCGAACCCCGAGGCAACCGCGCTGAGGGCGTAACCGTAGTGAGTGCCGAGGGTCCGCACCGCAACATGCCCCAGCGCACCCACAGCCATCAACATGACCGTCAACATACAGATGGTGCGCAGGTTGATCGCATCGTAAGGCCCGAGGAAGCGATCCGGCACCAGAGGCAACACCACCAGCGCGGCGATCAACAGCACCAGCCCGTCACGCATTTCCGCGGCGGTCAATTGGTTACGGGCAAAATGGTGCAGCGCCTGGCGGCTGGCGAGCAGACCGGCCATCACCACGCCGATCGCGATCGCCAGGGCCGGGGCGGTCATGCAGAGCGCTCCCAACGCCAGCGCCGCGAATAACGCCACTTCGCTGGTGATACCGGGGTCCTGGTCGAGGTTTCGCCAATACGCCGCCGTGACCAGTGCCCCCAGCGCAAGCGCCACGAACCCCAGCAGCAAGACTCCGCCAGCCTGGACCGTGACATAACCCAGCAACGAGGTAATGGCAAAGGTACGCAGGCCGGCGAAGTCGCGCCGGGCGCCCTCGCCCTTGCGTCGCTCGCGTTCTAGCCCAATCAACAAGCCGATTCCGAGCGCAGCGGCGGCATTGGCAAAGCCCAGGGTTTCGCTCATGGCCTCGGTTCTATACTGAGTGTTCCGGTTGTACCTGAGTCCAGGGTAGTCCCTGGGAGGATTTCATGATCAAACATAGCGCTATTGCCAGGCGCCGTGTGCATTGATGCCACGCTTCTGGCATGAGCTTGATGCAAATCAAGTGACCGATGCCCGATACGATCATGATCAAACCCTGGCTCCACGCGGCGCGAAGGCCGTCGGGTACCCATACGTCCATGCTCGGGAGGTTTGTCATGTCCACGCAATCACGTTTGATGTTGGTCGTCTCGCCGCTGATGGAACACAGTCCGGCCTTCGACCGGGCAGCGGCGCTGGCCAAGGCCGAAGGCGCCGCGCTGCATATCGTTGCCTTCGACTACCTCGAAGGCCTGGCCACGGCCAATCTGGTCAACGAGCAGGCACTGGAACAGATGCGCCTGGGTTACGTTGAACGCCATCGCCACTGGCTGGAAGACCAGGCCCGACCACTGCGCAAGCTGGGCATTGAAGTCACGACCGAAGTGGCGTGGGTCGAGCGACCGCTGCAGGAGATTCTGGTCCACCTCAAGGAGCAGCCGATGGATGCCCTGATCAAGACGGTGGAGCATGAATCCTGGTTCTCGCGCCTGATGTTCACCCCGCTGGATGTGCACCTGCTGCGCGAAAGCGAAGTGCCGTTGCATTTCGTCAACAAAGTCACTCACGCCCGTCCGCGCAAGATTCTGGCGGCCATTGACCCCTTTCATCTCGACGGCCGCTACGAAGGCCTCAACGACCGGATCCTGAGCGAAGCCAACAAACTGGCCACCTCCTGCGACGCGACTCTGGAAGTCATTTACGCCTATGACCTGTCGTCCATCACTGCCTCTGAATACGGCTTCGGCAGCGGCTCGATGTTCTTTTCCTCCACCCTGGCCCGGCAGCTCTATGAATCCCAGGGCGAGGCGTTTGACGCGTTGGCCGAGCGCAACGGGATAGCGCCGGAACAACGGCGCATGGTCATGGGCGACCCGGCCAAGGTATTGGCCAGCTACGCGGCATCCCATGACATTGATGTCATTGTCATGGGGCGCGTGCGCTACAAAGGTTTGGACAAGTTGATCGGCAGCACCGTGGAAGGCCTGCTGTACAAGATGCCGTGCAGCTTGTGGGTGATTGCACCGCAGCAGTTCGATTGAAGGCATGAACGCCAATAGTGTAATGAGCACAGGGATAGCGGCCTGATGAACCGAGCGAGCAACGCACCGACCGAGCAGGATCCGATTCCCACAGATGCCGAGGCTTGGTACACGTTGCCTGCGCAGCAGGTGCTCGAACGGCTGGAGGTCAATGAGCACACCGGGCTGAACGATGCAGAAGTTCAAGCCCGGCTTGCGCGCACAGGCTTCAATCGCCTGCCGGAGTCGGCGCGGCGACCGGCGTGGCTGCGTTTTCTGTTGCAGTTTCACAATATCCTGATTTATGTGCTGCTGGGCTCCGCGGTGATCACTGCGCTGTTACAACACCTCTGGGATACGGTGGTCATTCTGGCGGTGGTGGTGGCCAACGCCATCATTGGCTACGTCCAGGAGGGCAAAGCGGAAAAAGCCATGGACGCGATCCGGCAGATGCTGGCGCCCCGCGCCGCCGTGATTCGTGCCGGTGAACGTTTGAGCATCGCGGGTGAAGCGCTGGTACCCGGCGATATCGTCTTGTTGGAGGCCGGCGATAAAGTCCCGGCAGATCTTCGCTTGCTGCACGCCAACAGGCTGCAGATCCAGGAAGCCATCCTGACCGGTGAATCCGCCGCCGTGGAAAAGCACACTGAACCTGTGCGCCTTGGAGCGCCCCTGGGTGATCGTGCCTGCATGGCCTTCAGTGGAACCCTGGTGACCTGCGGACAGGCCACCGGGGTTGTCGTTGCAACCGCGACCGCCGCCGAGATCGGGCGCATCAGCAATCTGTTGTCGGAAGTCGAGACACTGACCACGCCATTGGTCCAGCAAATGAACGTCTTCGCGCGCTGGCTGACGATCCTGATTCTGCTCGTCGCCGGGCTGTTACTGGTTTACGGTCATTTTGTCGGCCATTACGCATTCAACGAAATCTTCATGGTGGTGGTGGGCATGTCAGTCGCCGCCATCCCCGAAGGACTGCCCGCCGTTCTCACCATTACCCTGGCGGTCGGGGTTCGCGCGATGGCCCGTCGCAACGCCATCGTTCGCCGCTTGCCCGCCATCGAAACCCTGGGATCGGTTTCGGTCATCTGCACGGACAAGACCGGCACCCTCACCCGCAACGAAATGATGGTCGCATCAGTGGTCACCCGTGATCTGACGTTCACGGTCGACGGTGCCGGTTATCAGCCGTCGGGAAACATGAACCTGGCTGACCAGTTGATCGACACCTCCAATCACCCCACGTTAGCCGAACTGGGACGCGCCGCCGCGCTTTGCAATGACGCGGTGTTGAGACTGCACGACGCCACATGGAAGGTCGAGGGCGATCCCATGGAGGGCGCACTGCTGGCGTTTTCCGTGAAAGCCGGAATCGATGGCGAAGAAGAACGACGCACCTGGCCCCGCACCGATGCGATTCCGTTTGACGCCAAACACCGCTTCATGGCGACGTTGCACCACAACCATGAGCGACAGGCGTCAATCTATGTAAAAGGCGCGCCGGAACAGATCCTGGCCATGTGCGCGCAGCAGCGTGGCAGTACCGGCGCCACGGAGCCGCTCAATGCTGACTACTGGCACCAACAGGCAAACACCATTGCCAGCAAAGGTCAGCGCGTGCTGGCGTTTGCCAGCCGCCCCGTGCCGTCCGAGCACACCGTTCTGGAGTTTGGCGACGTGCAGGGTTCGCTGACCCTGCTTGGCATGACAGGCATGATTGACCCGCCTCGCCCCGAGACGATCCAGGCGGTCCAGCAATGCCAGGCTGCCGGTATCGCAGTCAAGATGATCACCGGCGATCACTCCGGCACCGCCGCCGCGATCGGCGCGCAAATCGGCCTGCAAAATCCCGACAAGGTGCTGACGGGCGTCGACCTGGACGCGATGAACGACGGCACGCTCAAAGAAGCGCTCAAGGACGTGAATATCTTCGCCCGCACCAGCCCTGAACATAAGCTACGGCTGGTGATGTTGCTGCAATCGAACGGCATGACCGTGGCCATGACCGGCGACGGGGTCAACGACGCGCCCGCGCTCAAACGCGCCGACGCCGGCATCGCCATGGGTGACAAAGGCAGTGAGGCGGCAAAAGAGGCGGCGGACCTGGTACTGGCCGATGACAACTTCGCCTCCATCGTGGCCGCCGTACGTGAAGGCCGGACGGTCTACGACAACATCAAGAAAGTGCTGAGCTGGACGTTGCCCACCAACGCGGGCGAAACCATGACCATCATTGTCGCGCTGCTGTTTGGCCTCACCCTGCCGGTGACACCGATTCAGATCTTGTGGATCAACCTGATTACCGCGATCACGCTGGGTATCGCCCTGGCGTTCGAGCCGACCGAAGAAAACACCATGCGCAGGCCGCCGCGCTCAAGGCACGAGCCGTTGATAAGCGGCGCGTTGATCTGGCACATGGTGCTGGTTTCGATCCTGTTTCTTTGCGGCGTCTACGGCATATTTACCTACGCGCTCGACCGGGGCTACCCGGTGGAGTTGGCCCGCACCATCGCTGTCAACACGCTGGTGGTGATGGAAATATTCCACCTGTTCTTCATTCGCAATCTTTATGGCACGTCACTGACTTGGGAGGCTGTCAGAGGTACAAAGGTCGTGTGGCTGACCGTTGCAGTGGTAACCTTCGCTCAGTTCGCCATCACCTACGCGCCGCCCCTGCAAAGGGTGTTTGCCACTCAAGCGATCCCCTTTATGGATGGGCTATTGATTATCGCAGTGGGCATCGCGCTCTTTGCGATCATCGAAACTGAAAAACAGATTCGGCTACGGTTAACCGACCCCAAGGGCGCTACGCTCATAGTGGGACAGACCCCGAAGTCACCCTGACGCTGCGGCTGGCATGGTGTTCGACCAGCCGCTGGATGTTACTGAAAGAGGATTCGGAAAATGCACAAAGTATTGGTCGCTGTCGATGGTTCAGAGCACTCCGAACGTGTGGTGCATTACCTCATTGGACTGATCCGGGACGGCGGATTGCTGGGAGGCAGCGTGGAGGTGCACCTGGTCAATGTGCAGTCATTTTTACCCACTCGCATCGCGCAAACCATGAGCAAGGATGAACTTGACCGTTACTACGACGGCAAAAGTGCCGAAGATGCGAATAAGGCAATCGCTCTTCTGAAACAGCAAGGCATCGCCTTTACTTTCCATACACTGCACGGCGACGCGGCCAGCAGAATCGTGGCGTGCGCCAAATCCTTGGGGTGCGACAGCATCATCCTGGGTTCGCACGGCAGTGGTTTTCTCGAAGGCATTTTCCTGGGCTCTGTCGCGGCCAAAGTGATCCAGCTGTCCAGTATCCCGATTACCTTGGTCAAATAACCGAGGGTGAGTTGCAGTTGATGGCGCACCAGGGGGCCTGTCCCCCATAACGTCTGCGAGGCAGAACGATGGGTATGTCGCGATGGGGATCAGTCCTTGCTTTATCCGGTGCGCTGGCAACATCCGCTTATGCAGCGGACGCGCAAAAGACCTTCACCCAGGGCGGGACCAACCCCGCCGCCATTGCCTGTTCAACCTGTCATGGTGCGGACGGTACAGGGATGCCCGCGGCTGGCTTCCCAAGGCTTGCAGGGTTACCTGCTGAGTACTTCTCAAAACAAATCGCGGATTTTCGCTCAGGCTCCAGGGCCAACCCAATCATGCTTCCTATCGCCCAGGCATTGAGCGAGGACGAGGTACAAGCCCTCGCCAGCATGCTCGCCAACATGCCAGGCCCACCTGTCAAACCCATCAATCGTGCGCAGGCGGCCAAGGGCCTGGGGCAGACCCTGGCATTGAGAGGCGCATGGGATCGAAACATACCCGAGTGCGTCTCCTGTCATGGCCCTGGCGGAATCGGGGTCGGTGCCTCTTTTCCACCGCTGGCGGGCCAATCGGCTCAGTACCTGGTCTCGCAACTGAATGCCTGGCGGCAGAAGACCCGGAAAAATGATCCGGACGATCTCATGGGCCACATCGCGAGGTCCCTCACTGAAGCCGAGGTCGAGGCTGTTTCCCGGTATTTCGCTGAGCTCAGTCAATAGAGGTCTGGCCATGAAATCATTCATCGCGGCACTCATCAGTTTGAATATGGTATCGATGGCTGGCGCTGCTGATGTGGCAGATGCATCGCCCCCTTCGCCCGGCCCAGACGCCCCACAACAGCGGACGGCGACATTTACTCCGCCAGCAGAGGACACGCTGCCTGATAACGCCTTTGGCCGTTTGGTCCGGCAAGGGCATGCGATCTTTGTCGATACCAAAGCCAACGCCCCCGAGTTCGTGGGAAACGGGATGAACTGCACCAATTGTCATTTGGACCAAGGCAGAAAAGCCGACTCGGCGCCCCTTTGGGCGGCTTACACGATGTACCCGGCTTATCGAAAAAAGAACGACAAGGTCAATACCTACGCCGAGCGCCTACAAGGCTGCTTTGAGTTCAGCATGAACGGAAAACCGCCTCCGGCCGACGGGCAGGTCATCGCCGCCCTGACTGCCTTTTCCTACTGGTTGGCAACAGGAGCACCGCTAGGCCAGGAACTGCCCGGGCGAGCTTATCCTGAAGTGCCGCAACCGGCGGGAGGCTTCGATCTGGCCAAGGGCAAGGTCATCTACGCCCAGCAATGCGCGGTGTGTCATGGCAACGAGGGCGAAGGCCAAAAGGCCGGGGGCGATTACGTATTCCCACCGTTATGGGGCAAAGACTCATTCAATTGGGGCGCGGGGATGCATCGCATCAATACCGCAGCCGGGTTCATAAAGTCGAATATGCCATTAGGTAAAGGCGCCACCCTGTCCGCCGATGAGGCCTGGCACGTTGCTGCCTACATGAACAGCCACGAACGGCCGAAAGACCCCAGGATGATTGCCGGTTCTATCGAGCAGACCCGGTTGAAATTCCATGCCAATGACGGGATCAATCTTTATGGCAAAGAAGTGAACGGCGTGATACTTGGCCAGGGAACTGAATGAACGGCGCAGCCAATACTACTGTCGCCGTTCTCGTGCAGCGTTATTGAACGTAAGCCCGCCTTCACCGCACGAACATCAGCCATCCGGCCAGCACCAATGCCGCAGTACAGGTCCAACCTGAAAACAGCCAGCGCCAGAGCCACCGGCGCGGGATAAAACCCACGCCCCTGACGAAAGCCACACTCATCGCCGCAAACAAAGCACCCGCCAGTGCGTGATCAGCTTTACCCTCCGGGGTTGCCATCATCGGCGGGTACAGTGTGCAGGCAAGCATGATGGTGATGGCGATCATCAGACTCGCCAGATGAATGCGTGAAGACGGCTGGGTATCTGAGCGTTGCTGAATCATCGCTGCTGCTCGTCATTGTCACTCAAGGCCCGGTTCGCTTCGTTCTCCCCCCACATTGCATTCAATATCGCCAGCAACAGCGCAAAGCCGACTCCCAACATCCAGGCGAAATACCACATATTCTTTGCTCCTTTGCCGGCACTAGTAGGCCGAATGCTCGTTGGCTTTGATCTGGGCAGCGGTGACTTTTCCGCTCATGACGCGATACGCCCAAGAGGTATAAATCACGATCAGGGGCATGAAGATCAACGTGGCCCAGAACATGATCGCCAGGCTCAGGTGGCTGGAGACGCTGTCCCACACCGTCAGGCTTGCCGCGGGCATGGTTGATGAAGGCATGATGAACGGAAACATTGAGACGCCTGCCGTGCTGATCACGCCAATCACCGCAAGCGATGAGGCGACAAACGCCGACAGCGTACGGCGCACCATCAACAAGAACGCGGCAGCTACAGCCCCGCCCAATCCAAGGACGGGCAGCAGCCAAAGCAATGGATAGCGTTCGTAGTTGGCCATCCAGGCGCCAGGTTCACGTACCACAGTCTTGCTGAGGATGTCCGGCAGCGCCGCGGTATCAACGAGCGAGGTGATGCGGTAGCCGTCAATCCATTGCAGCCAAATGCCGGCCACGATGAATGAGCACACCAGCACGATCGCCGCCGCCACCGCACCTTTTACTGCCCGGGACTGGATAATCCCCTCAGTGCGATGGGCCAGATAAGTGCCGCCCTGCAGGGTGATCATTGCACTGCTCACAACACCGGACAGCAGCGCGAAAGGATTGAGCAGTTGCCAGAAACTGCCAGTGTAGGTAGACACCAGATAGTCATTGAAGTGAAACGGCACGCCCAGCAGCAAGTTGCCAAACGCAATCCCGAACACCAGCGGAGGCACCGCCCCTCCGATAAAGAGCCCCCAATCCCAGGTGCTGCGCCAGGTGGCGTTGTGGATCTTGCTACGGTAGTCAAACCCCACCGGGCGGAAGAACAACGCCCAGAGCACCAGAATCATCGCCCAGTAGAAACCACTGAAGGCAGTGGCGTAGACCACAGGCCAGGCCGCGAACAAGGCGCCGCCAGCGGTGATGAACCAGACCTGATTACCATCCCAATGCGGCCCGACAGTATTGATGACAACGCGCCGCTCCAGGTCATTGCGGCCAACGAATGGCAGCAGCGTGCCGACGCCCATGTCATGACCATCCATGATCGCAAAACCGATCAGCAGGACGCCGACCAACGCCCACCAGATTATTTTCAGGGTGAAGTAATCAAGCATGGTGAAGCTCCTTCAGATGAGCGTCGTGAACATAACGGCCTGTACCGAGGCTGCCAGGCCCTTGGCGGGCGAACTTGACCATCAGGAACATTTCCACCACCAGCAACACGGTGTAGAAAACGATGAACCCGGCCAGCGAGCCATACAGGTTGTTGACGCTGAGCGTGGACACGCTCATGTGGGTCGGTAATACGCCGTAGATCGTCCAGGGCTGACGGCCGTACTCGGCGACAAACCAGCCCAGTTCACAGGCGATCCAGGGCGCCGGCAGCATGTAGAGTGCCCAACGCAACAACCCTCGGTGGCGGGTGCGGTTCGACTTCAGCGTGCTCCAGAATGCCAGTGCAAAGAGCATCAGCATCGCAAAACCCAGGCCGACCATGATCCGGAACGCCCAAAACATAGGCGTCACGCGCGGAACCGTATCGTTCACCGCGGTTTCGATCATGGCCGGTGTGGCTTGGTTGACGTCCTCGACATAGCGCTTGAGCAGCAACCCGAAGCCCAGATCAGCTTTGTATTCTTCGAACGTCTTGAACGCCGCCGGATCGCTGCGATTGGCTCTCAGTGCTTCCAGCGCATTGACTGCGCTAATACCGCGGATGATTCGGGCGCGGTTCTTTTCCTTGATCTCATGAATGCCGGGAATCTGCTGGCTGACCGAGCGGGTCCCGATCAGGCCCATCAACCATGGCACCTCGACCTCCCAATTATTTCGGGATTGAGCTTCATCGATGCTCGCGATCAGCGTCAGGCCAGCCGGCGCGGGCTTTGTTTCCCACATGGCCTCCATGGCCGCCAGCTTGGTCTGCTGCGCCTCCCCCACCGTGTAACCGGACTCATCGCCCAGTACGATGACGCTCAGCACAGAGGCCAGGCCGAACGCTGCGGCGACCCGAAAGCTACGTTTGGCAAACTCGACATCACGATTTTTGAGTAAATACCAACTGGAGATCGACAGCACAAACATCGAACCGGTGACATACCCGGCCGAAACCGTATGGACAAACTTGGCCTGGGCCACCGGATTGAACACCACCGTCCAGAAATCGACCATTTCCATGCGCATGGTGATGTAGCTGAACTCTGAGCCCACCGGGTTCTGCATCCAGCCATTGGCGATCAGGATCCACAGCGCCGACAGGTTTGTGCCGATTGCCATCAACAACGTGACCAGCAAGTGATGCTGTCTCTTGAGACGGTCCCAACCAAAAAAGAACAGCCCGATCATGGTCGATTCGAGGAAGAACGCCATCAAGCCTTCGATTGCCAGCGGTGCACCGAAGATGTCACCGACATAGTGCGAGTAGTAGGCCCAGTTGGTGCCGAACTGAAATTCCAGGGTGATCCCGGTGGTCACCCCCAGCGCGAAGTTGATGCCAAATAGCTTGCCCCAGAAGCGCGTCATGTCTTTCCAGATGACGTTACCGGTCATCACATAGACGCTTTCCATGATGACCAGCAGCCACACCATGCCAACGGTGAGCGGTACGAAAAGGAAGTGATAAAGCGCCGTGGCTGCGAACTGCAGCCGCGACAAATCCACCAGTTGTTCTGAGATCACTTGCTTGCCCCTTGAGCCGAGGTGGGTACACCGAAACGGTTGCCGACCGCGTTGGAATCGACGCTGACGTGGAAATCCTGGATGAATAGCCACCACAGCACTGCCAGCACGAGCAGCTTGATAAGCACTGCTGTGAGCAGATGACGGCGCAGTCGTTTGTCGGAAATAGTCATGTCGGTGCAGTTAGCACGCGCCATGCCAAGGCTCAGGGTCAGGTTTTTATCGTTAAATAACAGCCGATTAGGAACGTAACCTGGGAGAAGGGGGATTTTGCGCCAACCTCAGAGCCTGCCAATCTGCCATGACGGCAGTGATTGGCAGTCAGGTGTCATAGCGGCTGATCAGGCCAAACCCTGCTCTTTCAAGCGCCGGTACAAAGTCCGTTCGCTGATACCCAAGTGCCGGGCCAGCTCACTGCGGGTCCCTTTGAACGCAGACAGGATCTGGGCCAACGAGTGGCCATCAGCAACAGCCGGGTTAGCCAGTCGTTGGGCTGTCGCATCGGGGACCTGGGGTAAATGCACGGAATGAATGACCCCGTCATCGGCAAACAGGCTGGCTCTTTCCAGCACATTACGAAGCTCGCGGATATTGCCCGGCCAGGAGTATCGCTGCAGTTGCATCAAGGCATCGGCGTCGATGGTCAGCCGGCGCTTGCCCGTACCGGAACGTTGCAATAACGAATTGACCAGCAGCGCGATGTCCTCCATGCGATTGCGCAGAGGCGGTAAATGAATGGGAAATACGCTGATGCGGTAGTACAGGTCTTGCCTGAACTCACCCTGGGCCATCATCTGTTCCAAGGGCTTATGGGTGGCGGCAACCAATCGGAAATCGGCATGCAAGGTTTCCACGCCGCCAACACGGCGATAGGTTCCCGACTCAATCAGCCTGAGCAGTTTCACCTGCATGGCCAGGGGAACGTCGCCGATTTCATCAAGAAACAGCGTACCGCCCTGGGCTGTTTCGACCAGGCCCTGCTTGCGCAGGGTGGCCCCGGTGAACGCGCCTTTCTCGTGGCCGAACAGTTCGCTTTCAAACAGCGTTTCAGTCAACCCGGAACAATCCACTACCACAAAGGGCCCGTTGGCCCGCTCGCTGGTTTCATGGACCGCACGGGCAAACAGTTCCTTACCCGTCCCCGACTCTCCCAGCAGCAGCACCGGCAACATGGACGGCGCGACCCGCTGCAGTTCCGACAGTGCACGGTTGAACGCCGGAGAGCTGCCCACCAGGCCCTCGTTGCTGGGCCGTGCTGAGGCGCTGCGTACCAGGGTAAGGCGCTCCACATACGCGGTTATGTCGCCATGGTCATTGAGGATCGGCCGCAGTTCCACGTCGACATGTTCAGGCCCGCGGGGGGTGTGGTGAATGTGCAGGACCCGATCCGGGCCGCGCATTTCCCTGGCCTTCTTCATCGGGCAGTTCTCCCCCGCCTGATCGCAAGGCACATCGTAATGGTGGGAAATCCGATAGCACTTATGACCAATAAACGGTTGATCGGCACTGCCGAACTGGCGCCGATAGGCGGTGTTCGCCGCCAGAATGTTGTAGTCCGGGTCCAGCACGATCATCGGCTGCGGCTCGTGCTCGAGAAACGAAACCAGAGACTGCACCTGGTCCGGCGGGGGGATCGAATTGTTCGGGGTAGGCAGGATAGTGCTCATCGGGGTTCCTGTGGATTCATCCGGACGCAAGCGACACTGCCACTATGCCAACAAACACTGCCAATGGCAGTTGTTTATTCGTGTGCGTGAAAATGCCGCATCCCACCTACAAAAATAAACACAACAAATTCAAATAGATAGCTTTGATTTTTCGCTCACTCGGTGCATGGCAGACTTATTGCTATGTCAGGTTAAACCAGTCGGCAACAAGACCAGGAGACCGATCATGACCGCTACACTGCACGTCGAAGGATTTTTCGATCCCGATACTCATACTGTCAGTTATATCGTGCTTGATCAGGCGACCCGCCACTGCGCACTCGTGGACAGCGTACTGGATTACGATCCCAAGTCCGGCCATACCACGACGACGTCTGCCGACACGTTGATCGCCAGGGTGGCCGAGCTGGACGCCAAGGTTCAATGGATTCTTGAAACCCATGTCCACGCCGACCACCTCACGGCAGCGCCTTACCTCAAAGAAAAGCTGGGAGGCAAGATCGGCATCGGCAGTCGCATCACCACCGTGCAGCAAGCCTTTGGCACGCTGTTCAATACCGGTGATGACATGGCCCAGGATGGAAGTCAGTTCGATCATCTGTTCGTCAATGACTACACGTTCTCCATCGGTTCGCTGCAATGCCGCGCACTGCATACGCCGGGCCATACACCCGCCTGCATGACGTACGTCGTCAGCGACGCCAGGCAAACGGTGGCATTCGTCGGCGACACCCTGTTCATGCCCGACTACGGTACGGCGCGCTGTGATTTTCCTGGTGGCGATGCCCGCACCTTGTTCCGGTCCATCAACAAGGTACTGAGCCTGCCGGCCGATACGGTGCTGTACATGTGCCACGACTACCAGCCCGACGGCCGCGAGGTACTGTTCGCCAGTACCGTTGCCGAGCAGCGCGCCGACAATATCCATGTGCGCAACGGCATCAGTGAAGAAGAGTTCGTGGCCATGCGCACCAAGCGTGACAGCACGTTGGAAATGCCGACGCTGATCCTGCCATCGGTTCAGGTGAACATGCGCGCCGGACACTTTCCTGAGCCGGAATCGAACGGCACACGCTATCTGAAGATCCCGCTCAACGTGCTCTGACGTCCCCTCCCCCTATAAGAAAATCCCATCACGGAGACCACCATGGACATCCGCCACCTTGCGCCAGGCTTAGCGGTATCGGAGCAGATTTTCCCCGATCAATTGACGGAACTGAAAAACACCGGCTTTCGCGCCATCGTGTGTAATCGCCCGGATGGCGAAGGCAGCGATCAACCCTTGTTTGCCGAAATCAAGCGCGCGGCTGAAGCGCTGGGCATTGAAGCTCACTATCTGCCCGCGGAATCGGGCAAGGTCACCGACGAGCAAGGCGTTGCCTTCGGCCGGCTATTTGAATCACTGCCAAAACCGGTGTTGGCGTATTGCCGCTCCGGCATGCGTTCGACAACCATGTGGGCGCTGTCACAAGCGAGCCTGCTGCCTCTGCCGCAGATCGTCGAAACAGCCAAAGATGCCGGGTTTGACATGAAAGGCGTTATCCGCCGGATTGCAAACAAGGGGCAGACCCCGATCGAAGTGGCCGAGGCCGAGCATGCGGTGGTCATTATCGGGGGCGGCGCAGCGGGCATTGCGGCGGCATCCAGTTTATTGGCCAGGGAACCGGGGCTCGACATCGCCATCATTGACCCGGCAGATGTGCATTACTACCAGCCCGGCTGGACGCTGGTCGGTTGCGGTGTCTTCGATGCCCCCCGGACCGCCCATACGATGGGCTCGACCATTCCTCGCGGCGTGCACTGGATCAAAGCCGCCGTGGCCGCTTTTGAACCCGAGAAAAATGCGCTCATTCTCGATGGGTGCAGAGTCGTCAAGTATCAACAACTGATCGTGTGCCCTGGCCTGAAACTCAACTGGAATGCCATTGAAGGTCTGCCGCAGACATTGGGTCGCAACGGCGTTACATCCAACTACCTGTATCACCTCGCCCCCTATACCTGGGAGTGCGTGCAGCAACTACGCGGTGGCCGGGCCATCTTCACGCAACCGCCGATGCCGATCAAATGTGCCGGGGCGCCGCAAAAAGCCATGTATCTCTCTGCCGACCACTGGCGGCGTGAAGGGGTACTCGGCAACATCAAGATCGATTTCTGTAGTGCCGCAGCAGTGCTGTTCGGCGTGCCCGATTACGTGCCGGCCCTGATGGAGTACATCCGCGCCTATGGCATCGACCTGAACTTCGGCAGCACGCTGACGAGCGTTGACGGTCCCGCGCGAACCGCCACCTTCAGTTGCGCCCAGCCCGATGGCACACGCCAGCTTGTCACGCGCGACTTCGACCTGCTGCATGTGGTGCCCCCACAGATTGCGCCAGACTTTATCCGCGTCAGCCCCCTCGCCGATGCCGCTGGCTGGATTGATGTCGACCCCGACACGCTGCGCCATAAAACCTGGGCGAATATTCACGCACTGGGCGACGCCACCAACTCCAGCAATGCCAAGACCGCCGCGGCCGCTCGCAAGCAGGCGCCCGTGGTCGCCCATAACGTGCTGGCAGCCATGGGCAAAGCCAAGGGCAACGCTCATTACGACGGTTACGGCTCCTGTCCGCTGACAGTCGAACGGGGCAAGATCGTCCTGGCGGAGTTCACCTATGGCGGCACCGTCGCCCCCAGCTTCCCGTCCTGGCTGATTGACGGTACCCGACCATCGCGGCTGGCCTGGCTACTCAAGGAGCGGATTCTCCCTCCGTTGTATTGGAAGGGCATGCTCAAGGGACATGAGTGGCTGGCTAAACCGGAGTTGGCGGATCTATGAAACCAGACCTCAAGGCAAGGAGAGAGGGATGATCGTCATCTTGCTGCTCGGCCTGACCGTGGGTGTGATTCTGGCGCTGACCGGCGCTGGCGGGGGAATACTGGCGGTTCCCCTGCTGGTCTTCGGCGCGGGCCTGAGCATGGCCGAAGCCGGCCCCATTGGCTTGATGGCGGTGGGTTTGGCCGCGTCCCTGGGTGCGGTGATGGGCCTTAGAAACGGCACCGTACGCTATAAGGCTGCGCTGCTGACCGCAGGCGCGGGCATCATCTGCTCTCCACTGGGGATCTGGCTGGCTCAGCGCACGCCCAACCGTCCCTTGACGCTCCTGTTTGCCCTTCTATTGATGTACGTGGCCTTCCGGGCCTTTCAAAAGTCACTGCCCTCGCGCGCCGATTGCAAAGCCACGTCGAAGCGCAAACCCCCGCCTTGTGTACTGGACGAAAACCGCGGCAAGCTCCATTGGACCGCACCCTGTGCCTGGGCGCTGACGGTCTCCGGCATGGTCGCCGGCGCGCTGTCCGGCCTGCTGGGTGTGGGCGGCGGTTTTGTCATGGTCCCGGCACTCCAGCGCTACACCAATCTGACCACCCAATCGGTGCTCGCCACGTCGCTGACGGTCATTGCCCTGGTTTCAATTTCCGGCGTGGTGGCGAGCTCGGCGGCGGGTCATTTGCAATGGGCGATTGCCGTACCTTTTACCCTTGGCGCATTGTTGGGAATGACCGGCGGCCGCTTGCTCGCCGCCCGGCTGCCGGAGCCCTATCTGCAAAAAGGCTTCGCCATTCTGGCTGCGCTGGTGGCCCTGGCATTGGTTGTAAAAGCCTTGGGTTAATCGCCTGGTGGAGTCTCAACATGGTTTGTATCGGAGAAATCTCATGAACATTGACTGGCTCAACTTCACGCCCTGGTCAGCCCTTGCCGGCGGTGCGTTGATTGGTTTGGCTGCCAGCCTTTTCGTTGTCGCCAATGGGCGTATCGCCGGCATCAGCGGTTTACTCGGCAGCCTGCTGCAGCGTGGTAGCGAGGGGGTTAGCGAGAAAGCGCTGTTTCTGTTGGGGCTGCTCGTTGCCCCGCTGGTATGGGGCCTGTTCACCGCGTTGCCGCAGATCGAGTTTCAGAGCGGCTGGCTCGGCCTCAGCGTCGCCGGCCTGCTGGTGGGCATCGGCACCCGCTACGGGTCGGGCTGTACCAGCGGCCACGGCGTATGTGGCCTGTCGCGCCTTTCACCGCGTTCGATGATCGCCACGGCATGTTTCATGTTCAGCGGTTTCGCCACGGTCTTTGTCCTGCGTCATATGTTGGAGGGTTGAACATGCTCAAACTGACTGCATTCATGGCCGGTCTGGTGTTCGGCTTCGGTCTGCTCCTGGCGGGCATGGCCAATCCGAGCAAAGTCTTGGCGTTCCTGGATGTGACCGGCACCTGGGACCCCTCCCTGGCCCTGGTCATGCTCGCAGCGATTGGTGTCGCGATCGGCCCACTGACCTGGGCCCGCCGCCAGCCCCGTTCGATGCTGGGAAACCCGATGCAATTGCCGGTCAAGCGTGAGCTGGACCCACGCTTGATCGGCGGCAGCCTGCTGTTCGGCATCGGTTGGGGGATAGCCGGTATCTGTCCGGGGCCCGCCGTGGCGATCCTGCTCACCGGGCACTGGCAAATCATCGTATTCATGGCGGCCATGCTGGCTGGCATGTTGTTGTTCACCGCGCTGGAGAACCGGCGCACTCACTGATCGGGAGATCGTCATGAAAGCCAATATCGGAACCATCGACCGTAGCTTGCGTATTGCCGCGGGACTTGTCCTCATTGCCCTCAGCCTGAGCGGCGTGATCGGCTTGTGGGGCTGGATCGGCCTGGTGCCGCTGGCCACGGGGATCTTCCGTTTCTGCCCGGTCTATACATTACTGGGCATCAGGACCTGCAAACGCTGCTGAGGCGGGTGCTGCCGCGCCTGCAAATGACGGTACTGTCAGCCATTACACCGGTTTGTTTTCCCACCTCAATCGGAGACCACCGTCATGACTCATTCGCCTGCCACTCCCAGTCAATATGACGTGGTGATTGTCGGTGGAGGCCAATCCGCCTTGGCAGTGGCGTATTTCCTGCAGCGCACCCGACTTTCGTTCGTCATTCTCGATGCCGAGCAAGGGCCAGGAGGTGCCTGGCGCCATGGCTGGAACTCTTTGCGTCTATTCTCCCCCGCCACCTGGAGCTCGATCCCAGGCTGGATGATGCCGCCCACGCAGGATGGCTACCCATCACGCGACCATGTGATCGACTACCTCAAGCAGTACGAACAGCGCTATCAATTGCCCATCGTGCGTCCCGTGCGCATCACTTGCGTGGAGCGTACAGAAACCGGGTTACGGGTTAAGGCGCACGATAGACATTGGGACGCCAAGGTTGTGGTCAGCGCCACCGGCACCTGGAGTACCCCGTTCATCCCCCACTACCCCGGCGCGGGATTATTCGCCGGTCAACAGCTGCACTCGGCAAACTACCTCCAAGCGCAGCCGTTCACCGGAAAAAAAGTCCTGGTCATCGGTGGCGGCAATTCAGGGGCGCAGATTCTGGCCGAGGTTTCCAGGGTTGCCGAAACCACATGGGTAACACCTGTTGAACCCCTGTTCCTGCCTGATGAAGTGGATGGGCAGGTGTTGTTCGAGCGCGCCACGCAGCGCTGGAAAGCGCAACAGGAAGGTCGCGTCATCGAACAGCCCGTGGGTGGGCTGGGTGACATCGTCATGGTACCGCCCGTTGTCGAGGCCCGGTCGCGCAACGCGCTCAAATCAGTCCGACCTTTCGAACGCTTCACCCGCAACGGCGTAATCTGGGCCGACGGGAGCGAGTCTGCGGTGGACGTGGTGATCTGGTGCACCGGCTTCCGACCCGCCCTGCAGCATCTGGAGCCACTGGGTGTGCTCAACCCGGAAGGACGCGTGGACGTTGACGGGACTCATTCGATTCAAGAGCCCAGGCTATGGCTGGTCGGCTATGGCGAATGGACCGGTGCGGCCTCCGCTACGCTAATCGGCGTAACACGCACGGCCCGCAGCACGGTCAACGAAATTGCCGCTTTCCTCGTCGGTCCATCCGATGCCCAAACACTACCGGCACGCGACGAGCAAGGTTAAAGACGGCCCATCTGCAACGTGGCGCGCAGACCTCCCTCGGGGCGATTCTCCAACCGAACCTGCCCGCCAAGCCGATTGGCGATGGTCCGCACGATCGTCAAGCCCAACCCGGCACCCTGGTCGTTGCCGCGGCTGTAGAAGCGTTCAAAAAGCCGGTCCCGTTCGGCCTCGTCTATGCCTGGCCCCTGATCCTCGACCGCCAGCTCGTAATGATCTCCCTGTCGGGCCAGTCGCACCGTGATCAAGCCGTTGGGGGGAGAAAAGTTGGCCGCATTGGTCACCAGGTTGTTCAAGGCAATATCGATGGACACCGGATCAATCCTCACCGGGTCGATGTCATCACTGACGTCCAGGACCAGCTCCAGCCCCTTGCTGAGCAACCAGGGAGTCATCTGAACCAGACTTTCACGCACCGTGGCGGGCAGATCGATCACGGCGGGTGCAGGCACGCCGGCTTGCGGTTCAAGGCGTGCCATGGTGAGCAACTGATTGACCAGGCGCGTGGTGCGATCCACTCCGACGATCAGGTGTTGCAGGGACTCACGCCGGCTCTGCTCATTCCCCGCCTCCATCAGGTTCTGCGCATGAACCCTGAGCACCGCCAGGGGGGTTCGCATCTCATGGGCTGCGTCGGCAATAAAACGCCGTTCACGGCCCATCAACTCCTGAATCTGCGCCAGCACCCGATTGAGCGCCGCTTGCATGGGCTCCAGTTCGCTGGGCAGCGGCACCAATTGCAGAGGCTCCAGTGAGCCCGGATGCCGCGCACGCAACTTGGCTGCCATGTCGACCAGAGGCTTGAGCCCCCAGCCGATGGCCAACCAGATCACGGCGGCCAGAATCAGGCTGCCGATCAGATTAGGCACCACCGTGTGACGGACAATACGATCGACCAGATCGGACCGCACATCATCACGCTCCCCTACCCAGATTTTCAGGCCGTACTGTGTATCATCCAGTACGAACGCCCGCCACATACGGTCCTTTTGGTCTATCACGTCGCTGAAACCAGGAGCAATCGGCGGTGAGGTGAATGTCGGTGCACTGGAGGTGTGAACCAGCAACGCACCTTTTGAATCCCAGACCTGAAAGGCGATTTTGCTCTCATAGGGATGTCCATCGACTTTGGGAACCGCCGACGCCAAGGCCGAATTGAATGCCTGATACAACTGCGCATGTTCCTTGCTGGCCATGGGCATGCGCATGACACCCTGCAACAGCCGGGCGTTCTGGGCCAATTGAGCATCGTAGACTTCAGCGATCTCGTGGTTGCTGTCATGCAGATTGAATACGGTGATGATCAACAGGCCAACGAACAAAAGCCCCAGGATCAGCGTGAGGGTGCGCCGCCGGATTGAAGTCATCGGCGCTCCTCCACCAGATACCCGACGCCACGAATGGTACGGATCAGGTCGGTGGAAAATTTCTTGCGCAGGTGGTGAATATGCACTTCCAGGGTATTGCTCTCGGCCTCCTCGTTCCAGCCGTAAAGCAATTGCATCAGATGATCGCGCGTCATGACCCGGCCCGGCGGCGAAAGCAATTCGTGGAGCAACTGATACTCCTTGGGCGTCAACGCCACCGGGTTGCCCTGATAGCTGACCTGCTGGGTCCCCGGATTGAGGCTGATGCCGGCATGCTCGATCAGCGCCTGGGCACGACCGGCGCTGCGGCGCAACAAGGCCCGCAACCGGGCCTTGAGTTCCGCCAGATCGAAGGGTTTGATCAAGTAGTCGTCGGCCCCGGCATCGAGCCCGGCAATGCGATCTTCGGTGGCGTCCCGGGCGGTGAGGATCAGCACCGGCAGGTTGGAACCGCTGTCACGCAAGCGACGCAACACCTGCAGGCCGTCCATCCGTGGCAGGCCCAGGTCAAGCACAGCCAGGTCAAAGGTTTCGCTGAGCAGTGCGTGCAAGGCGCTGCTCCCGTCCTTCAACCAGTCTACGGTATAGCCTTCGCGGCTCAGGGCCTGATGGATGCCTTCGCCCAGGGCCACGTCATCCTCGATCAGTAATAAGCGCACGCACACTCCTCTCAGCCAAGTTTTTTGTTCACATCCACCAGCAACGCTTCGATTTCCTTGCGGCGCCCCGCGTCAGCGGTTTCCCGACCGGGCCGTGGCGCTGCCTGCAAGGCTTTTTGCAGGGCAACCCGGGCTTCAGCGTAGCGTTTCTGACGGTAGAGGTGATCGCCCCAGAAGTACAGACTGTCAATGCCGTTTGGGTTCAGTTGCAGCGCCTGCTGGAGCAGTTGCTCGGCCTTGTCCGAGTCGCCAAACCCCAAGGGCCAGCCGGGAACCCGATCATAGAGTGCGCCGAGGCTGGTGTAGGCCGAGCCTTGCAAGGCTTTGGGATCCAGGGCCAGGGCCTGTTCCAGATCAGCCTTGGCGTCCTTGACCTTGCCCAGCGCACCGATCCCGCCTGCGGCCCCTGCCCAACTGCTTTTGACAATGCCCGACCAGATCCAGGCCTCGGCCACTGACTGGCGTTGCTGCTTGAACGCCGAAGCCTGGGCGGCGAGTTTTTCAAAGGCATCGGCACGCTGCCCCTCAGGCAACTCATATTGAATATGCGCCCAGCTTTGCTGGATGCCTGTGAGACGCTGCTGGTCGGCGTCATCCAAGGCCCAGGCGCTTTGAGCCAGGGCGCCGAACAGTAAACAGATCAGAATTTTTTTCATGGTTTGAGGTGCTCGTTCTCAGGTTTATGGCTCAGACGGCGAACCAGTGGCAGTTGCTTGCGCAGGCCACGGTCCACCAGGTTGGGCAGCAGGCTGTTGAGACCGACGAAAAAACGCTCGGGCCAGCCCAGATACAGCTCGCGACGGTCGCCGGTAATGGCATGTATGACCGCCGAGGCCACCGCGTGCGGATCATCGACGTTGGCCTTGAGCGCCTGGTTGAGGGCTTGGGCCGCTGGGCTGTTCATCGACGTACGTGTAGCCCGGGGCGCCACGTAGAGCACGCCGACCCGGGTGTCCGCCAACTCCCGGCGCAGTGCTTCGGAGAATCCGCGCAGGGCGAACTTGCTGGCGCAGTAACTGGCGTAGCCTGGGTAGCCGATCGAGCCGTAGGTCGAGCCGACATTGACCACCATGGCGCTGGCGGCCTGTTTAAGCAGTGGCAGCAACAGTTTGCTCAAACAGATCGGCGCGCTGATGTTCAACGCCAGCATGGCGTCGATCTCACTGTCCTCGAGTTGTTCGAGCATGGCAAAGTGGTTAACACCGGCGGCATTGATCAGCAGGTTGATGCCGCCCAAGGCCTCGGCGGCGGCCAGCACCTTGCGCCGATCACCTGGCACAGTCAGGTCTGCGCCAACCCAGTACAACTGCTGCGGGTAGCGTTCGATCAAGGGTTCCAGCGCTTCGCGATGCCTGGCTACGGCCAACACCCGAGCGCCACTGGCGCATAGGGCCTGGGCGATGGCCAGGCCAATTCCGCCACTGGCACCGGTCAAGACGATCCGGGCGTCACACAGGCGCATGCTGGTCCCCCTCGTCACGGGGCAGGCCCCGGAACATCTCGGTGTAGAGCGTGTACACCACTTTGGAGGCGTGGATCACCGCCGCCTGGTCGGCCGGATCCTCCAACTTGTTCATCAGGCCGCGATAGGTCTGCATGTGCTCGATATCCAGCGACCCGTGGGAGCTGAGGTAGCTGAAAGCGGTGGGCGGCAGTTCCAGGTGTTCACGAATGGCGTCGGCAGCGTGGGTCGCCAGAGCGATGCTGGTGCCCTCGAGCACATTGACCATGCCGAACAGCCCCACCGGATTGCCCCGGGCGATCAAGTCATACAGGTAACTGACCATCAACTCGATAGGCAGCGACGGCTGACCATCACGCACCGCATCCTTGTCGCCTCCACACACGGCGATGTCATCCAGCACCCATTGCTCATGACCGTATTCCTCGTCGATGTACTCGCACACGGCCTTGCGCAGCCATTCCAGGTGCGCTGGCAGGCGTGCACCGCAAGCCATCATCAACGGTACGGTGTGGCGCACGTGGTAGTAGGCCTGGATCAGAAACGCCCGGTAACTGGCCAGGCTGACCTGGCCGTCGAGGGCGTCACGGATAATCGGCAGATTAAACAGCGTCTGACGTTCCTGATGGGTGGCTTCTTGCAAGGTGTCGAAAAAACTCATGACGGATATTCCTCGGACAGAATGGATTCGCTGAACAACCCGCGGTAATGCTCGACAATCGCTTCACGGCGCGGTCGGCCGTTGGCGGTGAGCAGGCCGTTGGCTGCGGTGAAGGGGTGCGCCAGTCGCGTCCAGCGATGGACCTGCGCGTAATCGGGCAACGCCTCGTTGGCCTTGCTCACCGCCAGCTCCAGCGCTTGATCAGAGCAGTCAGCGCGGGTGGGCCACAGCAATGCGTGGTTGTGCGGCAAGGCTTCGCCATAGACGAAGGCCTGACTGATGGTGCCGCCTTGGGTAAGTTCGGCTTCGACCCATTCAGGGTTAACGTTGCGACCGAAGCTGGTGACGAATTGGTGCTTCTTGCGCCCGCGCAGGTAAAGGAACCCGTCGGCGTCGAACTCCCCCAGGTCGCCGCTGGGCCACCAGTCGGCGGGCGGCGGAGGCTCCCCCAGGTATCCGAGCAAGGTCGAGCCCTTGATCATGACCTCGCCGTCTTCGGCCAGACGAACCTGCACATGGGGCAACGGCTGACCGACACTGCCGGCGCGGTTGGCCTGTGGGCGGTTGAGGCACACCACCGAAGCGCATTCCGACAGCCCGTAGCCTTCAAATACCGGCACGCCAGCACGCTGGGCTCGTTGCAGAAGATCATGGGATACCCGCGCACCGCCCACGGCGGCGAACCGCAAAGCGTGTGGGTAGAACGCTTTCTGCTCGGCAGCCGTGACCAGCATCAGCAACAATTGTGGAACCAGGATCAGACTCTGCGCCCGGCGCTCGGTCAGGCACGCCAACAGGCGCGCCGGGTCGACGCCACTGGCGCCCTGGATGCCGAGGGTTTTCTGGCCAGGCAGGCTGAGCATCGCCCCGGCATACAGCGCCGCGTAGCACCCGAGGTTTTCCAGAAGCACCGCCAGGGGCAGCAGCGCCAGGTGATGCCTTGGGTTGACCGGCCGGCTGGCCTGTTCCAGCTCACGGGCGACCCGCAGCAGGCTGTCGGCACTCAGGCAGACACCTTTTGGCGTGCCGGTGGTGCCCGAGGTAAAGGTCAGCTTGGCGGTGCCCGTCGGCAAGCGGCTCGGTCCGGGGTAATCTTTGTGCCAGAACTCGCCGCTGTAGTGGTAACCGGCGGCCTGGAGTTCGGCGGCCAGTCCCGGCTCGGCAATCACCCGCTGCGCCTGGCTCTGCTCCAGGCAATGCAAGCGTTGAGCCGGACTGAAAAAAACCGGCAGGATGACGCAGGCCAGACCTTCGAACAAAACCGCCAGGTCCCAAAGCATGGCTTCGACACCATTATCCAGGGCCAGAGCAACAACCTTTATGTGTTCATCGCGCAAGCGTTGTTGGCGGTACACCACTTCGGAGTAAAGCGTGGCGTAGTCCAGCCGCAAGTTATCGCCCCACAGCGCCACGGCGTAGCCCTTGCGTTGGGCATGCTCACGCAGGGTGAGTTTGAAGCGCTCCACTTCAGGCAACATGGCACGCCTCCCCGTAGGTCTGTGAAAAACCCAGGCGATCGAACAGACCGGCATCGCGCAGATGAACGAAGCCGGCGCGGATGTTGCCGACATGAACCCATGGCTGACTCTCGTAGTAGCGGCCCCAGAGGTGACGGTCTTCCCCCAGGCGCTGCGGGTCGGCCGGACACAGGGTCACGGGCTTGAGGCCAAGGCGATGGAAACTGTTGACCAGGCCGATATTGCCGGTGAACGCCACCCACTCCAGCCCGCCCATCGCCAACAGATAGGTGATCGCGATAATGCTCAGGCGAGCGCTGCCGGTGTCGCTGGCGGCCAGATTGCCAACTTCGACAATGCCGGCGCGATCCACTGCGCAGTCTGCATCGGCCTTGATCAAAGGCTCGATGGGATCGTCCAGATAATGCTCGAGAAACAGCGGTCCCTGGGCGGCCAGACGCACGCCTGCCACGGCGCAAAGCCTGCCGTCAGCATCATCGAGCCCGAACAGTTCGGGCATGAAGTGACGAATCTCTGCGCCGTGCGCCTGATGGAAACGCCGGTGGATGAAGGCTTCGAACTCATCCCGGCGGGGCTCTCCCGGCATAGCCCGGTGCAAGTGGCGAACCGGCTGGCCGGCATTGCCGAAAGCCAGCGGTAGATGGATGTTCCAGTCAGAATCGGGCATGGGTCAACGTTCTCCCTTGGGTATGGGGAGAAAGTATCGAGGCCGTTTCTTAACGAAGTCTGAAGGTGGTTAAAGATCGACCGCCGGAGTGGCGTGACGAGGCAAGCCAATGGAAATCAAAGCGGCGAGCAGCACGAAGGCGCTGGATATCCATAAGCACGCCTGCAGCCCGTACACTTGATAAACCCAGCCAGAAAGCACCGTTCCGATCAGCCGTCCCATGGCGTTGGACATGTAGTAAAAACCCACATCCAGCGATACGCCGTCTTCCTTGGCGCAGGACACGATCAAGTAGCTGTGCAACGAAGAGTTCACCGCGAACAGCGCTCCAAAGACCATGAGCCCACCCAGCAGCACCGTCTGTGGTGCCAACCCGCTGTCGAGTCCTAGCGCAATGGCCGCGGGCAGACCCGCCAATGCCATTGCCCACAGACACGCCGCGCGACCATCCGGCACGTGCCCACGTTTCTTGCCAGTGATGTTGGGCGCAAAAGACTGCACGATGCCGTAGCCGATCACCCAAGCCGCGAGGAAACCGCCGACTTTCCAGAAGTCCCAACCGAAAACACTGCTCAGGTAAACCGGCAGGGCCACCACGAACCAGACGTCGCGGGCACCGAACAAGAACATCCGTGCCGCCGACAAAATGTTGATCGCGCGGCTCTTGGAGAGGATGTCGCGAAACCTGGGCTTGGCTTTCGCTTTACCCAGATCCTTTTTCAACAGGATCAGGCTGGCGATCCAGATCAACGCCAGTACGCCGGCCATCGCCAGCAGCGCACCTTTGAAGCCGATGAGGGCCAGCAAGGCGCCCCCCAGGAAGAAACCAACGCCCTTGAGGGCATTCTTGGAGCCGGTGAGAATCGCCACCCACTTGTACAATTGCCCCTGCTGACCATCGGGAACCAGCAGCTTGATCGAGCTTTTCGCGCTCATCTTGTTCAGGTCTTTGGCGATCCCGGACAGCGCCTGGGCACCCATCACCCAGGGGATGGTCAACCAGACCAAAGGAACTGTCAGCATCAACAGCGCCACGACCTGCATCCCCAGGCCGATATTCATGGTTCGGTTCAGGCCAAGCCGGGCACCGAGGTAGCCGCCCACCAGGTTGGTGATCACGCCGAAGATTTCGTAGAACAAAAACAGCGCGGCGATTTGCAGCGGGCTGTAGCCCAACGCATGAAAATGCAGCACCACCAACATGCGCAAGGCGCCATCGGTGAGGGTGAAGGCCCAGTAATTGCCGGTGACGAGCAGGTACTGCCGCACTTGCGGAGCGAGGGCTGACAACGCTTTCATGACCGTTCCTCAGACTGTCCGGCCGACCATCCGGGCCAGTTCCACGGTGCGGTTGGCATAGCCCCATTCATTGTCGTACCAGGCGTAGAGTTTGACCTGGGTGCCATTGATGACCATGGTCGACAGCGCATCAATGATCGACGAGCGCGGGTCGGTTCGGTAATCGATGGACACCAATGGGCGCTCTTCAAAACCGAGGATGTCTTTGAGTTCGTTCTCGGAAGCGTCCTTGAGGAACTGATTCACTTCTTCGACGGTAGTGGCTCGCTCGACTTCGAAGACGCAATCGGTCAGCGAAGCGTTGGCCAGTGGCACGCGCACGGCGTGACCATTGAGGCGCCCGCGCAGCTCCGGGAAGATTTCCGCGATGGCGGTGGCCGAGCCGGTGCTGGTGGGAATCAGACTCATGCCCGAAGCCCGCGCACGGCGCAGGTCCTTGTGGGGTTGATCGAGGATGCTCTGGGTGTTGGTCAGGTCGTGAATGGTGGTGATCGAACCGTGGCGTATGCCGAGCTTCTCGTGGATGACTTTCACCACCGGCGCCAGGCAGTTGGTGGTGCATGAAGCGGCGGTGACGATGGCATGGTCGTCGGGCTTGAACAGCTGATGATTGACGCCCATGACGACGTTCAATGCACCTTTTTCCTTCACCGGGGCGCTGACCACCACGCGCTTCACACCCTGGTCGAGATAACCCTGAAGCACGGCAACCGTCTTCATTTTTCCGCTGGCTTCGATCACCAGATCGCAGCCCGACCAATCGGTGTCGGCAATCGCTTTATTGGCCGTGACCTTGATGCGCTTGCCATCGATGACGATGTTGTCGCCCTCGGAGCCAGCCTCTGCATTCCAGCGACCATGCACCGAATCGAAGTTCAACAGATGCGCATGGGTCGCGGCGTCACCCGCCGGGTCGTTGATCTGCACGAAGTCGAACTCCGGCCAATGCCAGGCGGCCCGCAATGCCAGGCGACCAATACGTCCAAAACCGTTGATACCCACTTTGATCGTCATGTTGTTGTGCTCCTGTGGCTGGTGTCTATGGAGTTCGACTGCCGGTCGAACCAGGCGTTGGGCTTGACTCAGATGGAGCGCTGATTGACTCGATTCATCAATTCTTGCGCCGACTCCTTGCGCTCGGAATAACGGTCGACCAGGTAATCCTGGCGGTCGCGAAGCAGCAGCGTGAACTTCACCAATTCCTCCATCACATCCACCACGCGGTCATAGAACGGCGAAGGCTTCATCCGGCCGCTGTCGTCAAACTCCATATAGGCCTTCGGCACGGAAGATTGGTTGGGAATGGTGAACATGCGCATCCAGCGTCCCAGCACCCGCAGCTGATTGACCACGTTGAATGACTGCGAGCCACCGCATACCTGCATGACAGCGAGGGTTTTGCCCTGGGTCGGGCGTACCGCGCCCATCGCCAGCGGCACCCAATCAATCTGCGCCTTGAACACCGCGCTCATGGACCCGTGGCGTTCCGGCGAGCACCAGACCTGGCCTTCGGACCACTGCATCAGCTCGCGCAGTTCCTGGACCCGGGGATGATCGACCGGCGCGTCATCCGGCAGCGGCAGACCCGACGGATTGAAAATCCGCGCCTCGGCGCCGAAGTGCTCCAACAACCGAGCGGCCTCCTCTACCAGCAGGCGACTGAAGGAACGCTCGCGCGTCGATCCGTACAGCAGCAAAATGCGTGGTTTGTGGCTGGAAGTCGTTTCGATACCGAGTTTGTCTGTCGACGGAAGATCGGCCAGTTCGGTTTCGAGTTGGGGAATAGAGTCATCAAACATAGTCTTTTCCTGCGCGACGGCGCTTTGGGAATCATCGAACCAGCGGCATGGCCTACCGGAGCTCGTCAGGCAATTTTGCTCTCACAACAAATGGCGACCCGTTCAGGACGGTCCCCCATTGCTTCCAGACGCTTGGCATCGGGGCTTAACCAGTGCTTGTTGGTTTCGAGTACCACGGTCAGTACCTGCAGCACCCAGTCAGGAAGATTGGGGTGCAGGCGGTAGTAAACCCATTGACCTTGCCGACGGTCCGAGAGCAAACCGCAGGTGCGCAACTGCGCCAAGTGCCTGGAGACTTTGGGCTGACTCTCGTTCAACGCACAGGTCAGCTCGCAGACGCACAACTCCCCCTCTCGGGTGATCAGCAGCATCATGCGCACCCGATTGTCGTCGGCCAGGCATTTGAAGACAGTGGTCGGGGTCAGATGGTCAGCCATTTCAGTTCTCAGTGTTTGGTTTTCACCAAGACAAACATCTTGATGCGCTCATGAATTTCGTGAAGCGTGTGACGGAACGCGTCGGGCTTGGTGCTGGTGACCGGATCTTCAAAGCTCCAGGTCAAGGCCTCGCCAGCATCGGGGAGCGACTGGCACTGCGCAGTTGCTTTATCGCACAGGGTAATCACGTAATCGAAACGCTCTCCCTGAAACTCATCAATCGACTTGCTGCGTAACCCGTCAGTACTGATTCCAAGGTGCGACAAGACCTCGAAGGTGCGCGGGTCGACCGCGGTCGGAACCGTGCCGGCGCTGAACGCCTCGAAATGTTCCGAATCCGTGTGCCTGAGCAGCGCTTGGGCTAACTGGGAACGAGCAGCGTTGGCGGTGCAGACGAAGAGAACGCGGGCTTTGCCAGTCATGATGAAGCCTCATCCAATATACGGAAAACCGAATATATGATTATCCGAATATAAGGTAAAGCCCCCGCCGTTTATTTTCCCTGCCACGCGCCGTCTACAATCAGAACGAGATAGAATCCTCTGGGGGGTATTCTCTGAACAGGATCGCGCTCAGTTCAGAAATATATGTTTTTTTCCATATACGCTCTGCATCCGGAACCTGTGCGCGCAGACGTACAAAGAAGAGGTTTGAGTATGAGCACCCGCCAGCCCATCGGCTTTTTCGAGCGCTACCTGTCAGTGTGGGTCGCCCTCTGTATCGCCGCCGGCATTGGTCTGGGCAGTCTGTTCCCACGGCTGTTCCAGACCATGGCCGATTATGAATACGGTTCGGTCAATTTCATTGTCGCGGTACTGATCTGGCTGATGGTCTATCCGATGATGGTGTCGGTGGACTTCTCCAGCCTCAAGCGCATTCACGAACGGCCCAAGGGGCTGATCATCACCCTGGTGGTCAACTGGTTGATCAAACCGTTCACCATGGCCGGGCTGGGGGTGTTGTTCTTTCATTATTTCTTTATCGACCTGATCGATCCTCGCGATGCCGGCCAGTACATCGCCGGTCTGATCCTGCTCGGTGCCGCGCCGTGTACTGCCATGGTGTTCGTCTGGTCGCAGCTGACACGCGGCGACGCCACCTACACCCTGGCGCAGGTGGCGCTGAATGACGTGATCATGATCTTCGCCTTCGCGCCGCTGGTGGCGCTGTTGCTCGGCGTGACTGACATTGAGGTGCCTTGGGCAACCCTGATCCTTTCGGTCGGGCTGTATGTGTTGATCCCGCTGATTGCCGGGGTACTCACCCGGCTGAAGCTCAGTGCCTCGGCGCAAAACGCCGGCGAGGCCGAGTATGCGGTCACGCGCTTCAACGCTCGGGTCAAACCCCTGTCGATACTCGGCCTGCTCGGCACCGTGGTGCTGCTTTTCGGGTTTCAGGGGCAGATCATTCTGGATAAACCACTGCTGATTGCTTTGATTGCCGTGCCCTTGCTGATCCAGTCCTACGGCATTTTTGCCATTGCTTACGCGGCGGCGCGGCTATGGAAAGTACCCTTTAACGTGGCAGCACCCTGCGCCCTGATCGGCACCTCGAATTTCTTCGAGCTGGCGGTGGCGGTGGCAATTGGTTTGTTCGGCCTTAACTCCGGGGCGGCCCTGGTCACCGTGGTCGGGGTGCTGGTGGAAGTGCCGGTGATGCTGTCGCTGGTGGCTTTTGCCAACCGGACCCAGGCCTGGTTCCCGAAAGAAGGCGTAGGGATGACGCCAACCGCCTCGCCATGACCACAGCATCGCTGCGAACGAGAAATACTGTGGTTAACCCAGGCGAGATGAACTGGATAACGCGGCATGGACAATGCCCCTGCCGCGTCTCACATCAGTTTTTCTTGGGACCTACTTTCATCAGCAACATGACGCCGATGATGGCCGACAGGGTCGAGCCCAGCAGCACACCGACTTTGACCTCATCGACCAGATGCGGCGCATTGGGAAATGCCAGCGCACCGATGAACAGGCTCATGGTGAATCCGATCCCGCACAACAGCGCCACGCCGTACATCTGCGACCATCTGGCCCCCTCAGGCAGTTTGGCCAAGCCGAAACGAATGGCCAGCGCCGCCAACCCGAACACCCCAAGCTGTTTGCCCAGCAACAGCCCCATCGCCACGCCCATCGGTACCGGATCAAGCAGATTATTCGGCGAAATACCGGCCAGGGACACGCCGGCATTGGCGAAGCCGAAGATGGGCACGACCGCAAAAGCCACCCATGGATGCATCTTTTCTTCGAGGTAGAGCAGTGGCGACCACCCGCCTTCGTTGGAGTCTCCAAGGGGGATACACAGGGCAAGAATGACCCCGGCCAAGGTCGCATGGATGCCCGATTGCAGCATGAAGTACCAGAGCAGTGCACCGGCTATCACATAGGGAAACAGCCGCTTGACGCCGCAACGGTTGAGTACCACCAGCAGTGCCGTAACGCCCAGGGACGCCAGCAGCATGTTCGTCGACAAATCGCTGGTGTAGAAGATCGCGATGATGAGGACGGCCCCAAGGTCATCCAGAATCGCCAGCGCGGAGAGAAAGATTTTCAAGGAGATGGGCACACGCTTGCCCAGCAGCGACAACACCCCCAAAGCAAACGCGATGTCAGTTGCGGTGGGAATCGCCCAGCCGCTCAAAGTCTGTGCATTACCCCAGTTGATCGCCACGTAGATCAAGCCCGGCAGCAGCATACCGCCCAGCGCCGCAAATCCCGGAAGGGCTCGTTGGCCCCAACTCGACAACTGGCCTTCAAGCATTTCACGCTTGATCTCAAGGCCGACCAGTAAAAAGAACAGAGCCATCAGGCCATCATTGATCCAGTGCCCCACCGAAAGCCCCAGGGCTTTGATGTGCAGCGTGGAGAAGTACACTTCTGACCAGGGCGAATTGGCTACGATCAGCGCGGCCAGGGCGGAAGCCATCAGGATCAGGCCGCCAGCGGATTCAGCGGCGAAAAAACGGGAGAGGAAAGCCATGGCGGAAGGTGACTCACTTTTATTATTCAGGCGCAACGGTTCCGGGCTCATAGGCACAGCGACTCCGCGCTGGCGGCCCGACCTGCGCTTGATTAAACCTGCCCTGCCGCGTTTTGCGGTGACACCCTTGGGCCGTATTCTATACAAAAGGTACTGCCCGAGTGTGGGCGGTTTTCTAATTAGGCCCTCTGGCGGTTATCCCGTAGTAAAGTGCATGCAACCGACATGAGAACCCACTTTGAGATGTCTGAAGTGCCCAAGACCCAGTTTGAATGGCCCCGCGCGTCACACCCCCAGTCAGCCGCAACGGTAACAGCATGATCGAAATTACCGAAGTCTCCATCGCACAACTGCGCGCAGCGCTCCAGTCCGGTCAGACGACCGCGGTCGAACTCGTCCAGGCCTACCTTGCCAGGATCGATGCCTATGACGGCGCCGACACGTCCACCGCCCTCAACGCTGTGGTCGTGCGAAACCCCGATGCCCTGGAAGAAGCACAGGCGTCCGATGCCCGTCGGGCCAAGGGACAAACCCTCGGTCCGCTCGATGGCATTCCCTATACCGCCAAGGACAGTTATCTGGTGAAGGGGCTGACGGCGGCTTCTGGCAGTCCGGCGTTCGCGAACCTGATCGCTTATCGTGATGCGTTCACCATCGAACGGCTTCGCGCCGCCGGGGCGATCTGCCTGGGCAAGACCAACATGCCGCCCATGGCCAATGGCGGCATGCAGCGCGGTGTCTATGGCCGGGCTGAAAGCCCCTATAACGCGGACTACCTCACCGCCCCTTTCGCATCGGGCTCCTCGAACGGTGCAGGCACTGCAACGGCAGCCAGTTTCGCTGCATTCGGCCTTGCCGAAGAAACCTGGTCGAGCGGCCGGGGCCCGGCCTCGAACAACGGATTGTGTGCCTATACACCTTCGCGCGGGGTGATTTCGGTACGCGGCAACTGGCCGTTGACGCCAACAATGGACGTCGTCGTGCCCTATGCCAGGACGATGGCGGATCTTCTCGAAGTGCTCGACGTCGTGGTGGCGGACGATCCTGATACCCGGGGCGATCTGTGGCGCATGCAACCCTGGGTGCCCCTCCCGCCTGTCGACTCGGTTCGCCCCGCCTCATACCCGGGCCTTGCCGCCCATAAGGAAGCACTCGCTGGGGTCCGCTTCGGAGTTCCGCGCATGTACATCAACGCCGATCCCGAAGCGGGCACGGCTGAGGCTCCCGGCATTGGCGGGCCGACGGGGCAGCGAATCAACACCCGTGCCTCGGTCATGGCCCTGTGGGAAGACGCCCGCAAGGCGCTCCAAGCCTGTGGCGCGCAAGTGATTGAGGTCGATTTCCCGCTGGTGTCCAACTGCGAAGGTGATCGTCCGGGCGCGCCGACCGTATTCACTCGGGGCCTGGTGTCCAAGGAGTTCCTGCACCATGAGTTGTGGGACCTGTCGGCCTGGGCGTTCGATGACTTTCTGCGGGCCAACGGTGATCCGAAACTCAATCGCCTGGCCGATGTTGACGGACCACTGATATTCCCCCATGACCCGGGCACCCTGCCCAACCGTGAGGACGACCTGGCCGCTGGCATGGATGAATACGTCAGGATGGCCGAGCGCGGCATTACGCCGTGGGACCAGATCCCCACCCTGGCGGACGGACTGCGGGGCCTTGAACAGACACGTCGAATCGATCTTGAAGACTGGATGGACCGGCTTGGGCTCGATGCGGTGATATTCCCGACAGTCGCCGACGTTGGCCCCGCAGATGCAGATATCAACCCGGCGTCCGCCGATATCGCCTGGAGCAACGGGGTCTGGGTCGCCAATGGCAACCTGGCCATCCGGCACCTGGGCGTGCCCACCGTTACTGTGCCGATGGGCGTGATGGCGGACATTGGCATGCCTGTAGGGCTGACGTTTGCCGGACGTGCCTATGACGATTCGACCCTGTTGCGCCTGGCTTCGGCGTTTGAGTCGCTGGGCTCCAAACGGGTGGTCCCACCGCGTACGCCGCCGTTGTCGGGCAGTAAAAAATAAACCTGGTGGGCGGGATTGCCCCGCCCCTTTCATCAAAGCCGAAAATATTGCTGCATGGCTCGGGAGAGCAGGTTCACCGCCTCATCGGCATGGGACGCCTGCGCTCGAATGAACACCACCTCGTGCTCCGGCACCCGGGGCAGATCATCGAGGATCTGCATCTTGTCCGTCACCCGGGCCCGGTCTATCAGACTGATCGCCAAGCCGGCCTCCACACACGCCTTGACGGCCTGGGTGGAGGGGCTTTCCAGGACAATGCGCGACTTGCGAGCGCATTGCTTCAGCGCTTCCACCATGGCTTGTCGATAAGGGCACTGCGCCGCATGCACGGCCAGTGGCAGCGGCTGCGTCGAGGCAATCACGCTATTGATCGGGCCGACCCAAACAGGTGTCGTGGAGGTTAACCGCAGCGACTCTGTGTCCGGCAGCTCCTTCGGCCGGGCAATCATCGCAGCCTGGAGTTTTTCACGTTGAACCTGATCACGTAGCGCGTAGCTTGGCGCCGTCCTGAGCTCCAGTACCACGTTCGGCCAGGCGGCTGCGAATGTCGGAAGGATGTCGCGGATGACATGGTCCGCATATTCATCCGGCACGCCCAAGGTGATACGCCCCGCCAGACGGGTGCCATGCAGATCGGCCAAGACCCGGTCGTGGGTACTGAGCAACTCGGTGGTAGACAGGAGCAAACGCTTGCCCAGTGCGGTCAGGGAAACCGCCTGATTGTCACGGTTGAGCAATCGTCCACCGGCGACCGCTTCCAGCCGCTGGATGTGCACGCTCACCGCTGCCGGGCTTTTGTGCAGTTGCTCCGCCGCCGCACTGAATTTGCCGATGCGCGCCACCGCATGAAAAGTCCGTATCAGTTCGATATCGAGTATGGCCGGCATAATTCAACCTTTGTGAATGACTGCTGCACTATATTTTGATTTATTAGATTAGCCTGCTTTCGTAGCCTGTGGGCATGAATGCATACCGATCGATCTCATGCCCTGCTCTCTCCAAACCTCAATGGCACCAGGCGATACCTCTGTTCTTACTCGAGGCGGCGCTGGTGTTGAGCTGGAGTTCAGGCTTCATCGGCGCGCGCTTCTCGCTTGATTACGCGCCGCCGTTACTGGTCGTGTTCTGGCGCTGCGTGCTGGTCACGCTCGTTCTGTTCCCGTTTGTCGCCAGGAACTTGAGGCGAACCTCGGCTGCCGTGCTGCTGAAAAACGCCGGCATCGGTTTGCTGGCCATGGCGGGGTATCTGGCGGGTATTACCCAAGGCATTGCCTTGGGCGTACCGGCCGGGCTCGCTGCCCTGTTCGCCGACCTTCTGCCCATGGGCCTGGCTTTATTGGCCGCGGGCGTCCTGGGACAGCGACTGGCCTGGCCGGTTTGGGCCGGCCTGGTCATCGGCCTGATCGGGGCCGCGCTGGTGACACATGGCGCGCTGGCCTGGGGCGATGCGCCCTTATGGGCTTATGCGCTGCCGCTGCTTGGCATGCTTTCACTCGCCGTCGCGACATTGTGGCAAAAGCACCTCCCGCCATCGCAGTCCTTGGGCCTACTCCCCAACCTATGGCTGCAATGCTGTGTTTCGGGCTTTGCCTTCGCTTTGGTCGAGGGCTTACAGGGCAGCCTCGCACCGATACCCAGCACAGGTTTTATCTTGAGTGTCCTGTGGACCGCGGGCTTGTCTACGATTGGCGGATATGGGCTCTACTGGCTGTGCCTGCGCCGCGCGTCAGCCACCCGGGTCGCCAGCGTCCTGTACCTCAGCCCCCCCGTTACGATGCTGTGGGCCTGGGCGATGTTCAACGAACCTCTTTCCTGGCAAATGGTGTCGGGCATGGCGGTGTCCGGGATCGGCATCTGGATGGTGGTGCGCACCGAAGCTCGGCAGCCAGTGGCCGACACAGCTCAGTAGCCCTGTTCACTCTCCAGCGGGATAAGTCAATTTCAGCCCGTGAACCTTCGCAGCCGGACTCAACACCGCTGTATTGGCTTTATCTTTGTCCATGATATGGATGACTTCTACACCGCGAAGCAACAGATAGTCGGCGACGATCCTGCGATGGCAACGCCACCAAACAGCCTCCGCACACATGATGGCGCAGTGGTGAGTCTTGCTGAGCGCGAGGAGGCGATTCAGACCGACCTCAAATTCTTGCGAAAGGGCGTAGTCCGCGTAGTTATGGAAACTTCGATTGACCCAGAATGCGTTGACCTCATCGGCAACGGTCTTTGATTTTTTTCGTAATCCGCCAAGCTCCGGAATCTGTTGATGCCCGATATCGAATTCGGCCAGTCGGTGTGCAAGCGTATCCAGATTGTATTGAGGATTTGTCCGTGATCGCGGGACGGTCCTGATATCGACAATGGTATCGACACCAAAACCGCTGACGATCTCCACGAACTGTTCGAGGGTTCGGGTCGAATGACCCACTGTGTAAACACAGACACTTTGCATAAATACTAATCCACACCTGATTTCTTTCAGATGACCTGTGCAAGCAAGCCAGGTTCTAGTGGATTCACGCAAATCCGCCAGGGTGACAGCCGTCAGCCCTCACTTGCCAACTCCCCCTCAAGCCACTCGATCAGTGCGCTCACTTCAGCGCGATCTGCTGCGTGCGAATTTCTGAAAACCGATATCGCTTCAGGCAAGGGAACACTTTGCGCGCAAGGCCTCACCAAAGCCCCACGCTCAATCAGCCTTGCGGCGGTGCGGCGCCATCCCAGTGCAATTCCGTGCCCCTCCACCGCCGCCTGAAGCATCAAGGGGTAGCTGTCAAATACAGTGCCTTGAAGATCAACAGCCGGTATCTGTCCAAACGCTTTTAGCCAACCCTCCCACTGCATCCAGTGAGGCGGCGTAGTGCGATAGTGCAAAAGCGTGTGGCGAGCAAGCTCACTGACCTGCATGGGCGCTTGGACATTGAGGTATTGCGGACTGCACACCGGAAACACCTCATCGCTAGCGGTAAAGACCAGAACATGCGCACCACTGGGGCGCCCGGTGCTTTGCAAGGCCACGTCAAAATGCTCATTGAATTCAGTCAGCGGCCGGGTTGAAGTGGCCACCTGGATTTCGATCTCCGGGTATTGCTGGTGGAATGACGAAAGGCGCGGCATCAGCCAGTAGAACGCCTCGCACAATTGGCACAGCAGAACGACACGGTTCTTGCCAGGCGCCTGGCGAAGGGTCTCGGCGACATCGCTGATACTGCGCAAGGCGCTGCTCACCACACGCCCTAGCTCGCGTCCTTCTTGGGTGAGAAACACTGCGCGGTTGCGCCGACTGAAGAGCTTTAGCCCAAGATTCTCTTCAAGTCCCCGTATCTGCCGACTGATCGCCGCTTGGGTAATGTGCAGCTCCTCGGCGGCCTTCGAAAAACTCTCCAGCCGCGCCGCCGCTTCAAAAGGCAATAAACTGGCGAGCGGCGGTAAAGACTTTCCAAGCGTATTCATAATCACCGGTAATGCATCCGTGGCCGAGAACTCGTTTGTAGCATAGCCCTGACGCTACGCAACATGAGCTGATATCTCATGGATAGACCGATGCTCAGGAATGACTCAAACACCACCGCAGGCGTGGCCCTCGCCGTCGTCGCCACTCTGAGTTGGGCCTTGAATTTCGTAGCGCCCTACGTCACCGGTGCCTATTCGATCTACGACTTGATGATCGTTCGGTTTCTGATCGCCGGGACGCTGGGTATGGGCGTCATGGTGTTCTATCGAGCTCGACTTCGACGCCTGAGCCGCGAACAGCAGCTTCTTGGCGCAAGCCTGGGAATTATCGGGTACCTCGGCTATAGCACTTGCATTGCCGCCGGAGTGATTTACGGAGGGCCGGTACTGACCCCTGCACTTATTGGCATGGTGCCGCTTCTGCAGGCCGTGCTCGGCAACGCCACGAGCAGAACCCTCGAATGGCGCAAGCTCGTGATACCACTGGCGTTGATGACAGGCGGGCTGTTGCTGTTGAACGTCGGCAGTCTCAATCACCTCCCAACTGGCGACAGTGCCTGGCGCAAGGGGCTGTTCTTTTCAATCAGCGCAGTGATCCTCTGGCTCGTATTCGCCGCGTTGAATCAAAGGGGCCTGGAAAAACTTGCCGTCAACGCATCAGGGGCCTGGACCGGCTTGATGATGGCAGGCGCCGGGCTGGGCACCTTGATCGCCTTACCCGCCGTACTGGTGCTTGATCTTCTGAAACTGCCAAGTCTGGGCTTCAGTGTTTCCGTGGCTGGGCCGTTGTATGCCTGGGGGCTCTTTATCGCGCTGATGTCATCGGTCGTCGGGGCCTGGGCGTGGAATGCCGCGTCCCGTCGCCTGCCCATGGTGCTTAGCGGGCAACTGATATCCCTGGAGTCACTCTTCGCGACGATACTGGGCCTGATGTTTCATCAGCGACTGCCCACTCTTTGGGAAACCTCAGGGCTAGCCGGTGTTCTTGTCGGCGTGGTTGTGGCCGTTCGTATCATCCTGACATCCAGCGAATCGACCGACCGCGCCCGACAGGAGGAGAACATCGCCAGGCGCACCCGGTGATGCATCTTTCACTGATCATCGTTTCGCGCCAGACTCATTCGATTCCCTGACCGCAAGGATAGCCAGCATGATCTCTCACGTTTTCCTAGGCATAGGCGATTTCGACCGCGCGTTCGCTTTCCATTCAAAGATAATGGCCGGGCTGGGCCTTACGTTGAAGTTCTGCGACGCCACTAAAGGCTGGGCCGGTTGGGTTTGCGAGGGCTCGCCTCGGCCGATCTTCGTGATTGGAAAACCATTTGACGGCAACCCAAGCGCGCCCGGTAACGGTCAGATGGTGGCGCTGCTGGCACCCAGCCGGGAGCTTGTCGCACGCAGCCACGCAATGGCGCTGGCCCTGGGAGGAACGTGTGAGGGAGCGCCTGGATTGAGGCCCCATTACCACCCCGACTATTACGGCGCCTATTTTCGAGACCTCGACGGCAACAAGCTGTGTGTCTGCTGCCATGATCCGCTGGGTTAGACGTCCACGGCTTTGCGAGGATTGCCTTCTACCGGCTGACACAAATTGGCCGCAAGTGCTTCCAGCAAGGCACTGACCTTGGGAAGCTTCTCACGGCTTTTCTGCCAGGCAAGGTTGATCACCATTCCGTCGGTTGCCAGATGGGCAAGCACCTCAATCAACGTGCCCTCCTCAAGCTGCCGCTGGATCAACCATGAAGGTAACTGTGCAATCCCGCACCCGGCCGATACCGCAGCAACCAGCCCTTCACCGTCCCCCACGACCAACGCTGGCGACACCTGCTTTCTTACCGTCTCGCCGGGACGCTCACCGGCAAAATTCCACGGACTGAGCTTGCCGTCCGGCCAGCCATAGGCGATGCACTGGTGATGTTCCAGATCGCGATCGGTCATGGGGATGCCATGCTTGGCCAAGTACATGGGTGAAGCACAGAAGACATGCCACTCACGACCCAGGTAACGATGCCCCAGCGCGTCTGGCCAAACCTGTGAGCCGCCAATGGTGACGACGATATCCACGCCTTCCTGGAGAGGGTCGATGAAACGATCCGTGAACGAGATGTGCGGCACCAGACGCGGATAGTCCTGGATACACCGCAAGATGATGGGCATCACTTGCGAACGACCAAAGGCTGCCGGAAGGTCAAGCCGGACCCTGCCCTGTGGCTCGGCGTCTTCAGCACGCAGAGACAGCTCGGCCTCTTCAAGGTCTGCAAGCACCCCCGTGCAGGTGCGATAGAACGCCGTCCCAGCGTCCGTCAGCGATACCCGCCGGGTGGTGCGATCGAACAATCGAGCCCCAAGGCGGCTCTCCAGACGGGCGACGCTTTTGCTGATGGCCGAGCCCGTGAGGCTCATCCGCTCTGCGGCGACCTTGAAGCTGCCGGATTCGGCGACGCAGACAAAGACATCGATCCCCTTCAATCGCTCGGAGGAAAACATTAGGCGTCCTGTTATTGATGAATTGAGTTCAACCTGCAATGGAAAATCCATCATAAATCAGAACTGGATTCCTCAGTAAACTTGCCGCGAGCGTATTGCGCCACGCTGCGCCCCTGGCAATGATCGATTGAACAAAGAGGCAAGGATGCTCGCTACCCTTAGAAACTACCCCACGACCGTCAACCTGCTGCTTTGCGCATCTTCGATACTGACGTTGGGCCGAGCGATCACGCTGCCCTATCTGGTTATCTATCTGTCCGAAAACTTCGCCATGGGTGTGGCGGATATCGGAGTGGTCATCGGCAGCACACTGATCATTGGATCGCTATTGAGCCTCTATGGCGGTTTCCTCGTGGACAGGCTCTCCAGCTACCGACTCATTCTGGGGTTCAGTGGGTTGTTCAGCCTGGGGTTCCTTGGGGCAGTCGTGACGCGCGAACTCTGGCTTTTTTTCATCTGCCTGGTGCTGATCAATCTGGCATATGCCGTCATCGATATTGCGGTCAAGGCGGGATTTGGCAGCTTGCTCCCCGCCGCCGAACGCAGCGAAGTGTTCTCGATCAAATATACGCTGACCAACATCGGCTATGCCGTCGGACCGTTTCTCGGGGCGGGAATTGCCAAGCTAGGGATCAGCTTGCCCTTTCTATTGTCTGCCGGGCTCGGTGCCGGCTTCTTTCTCATTTACTTCGTTTGGGGCGACAGACATTCCGCCCCCGTCGACGCAGGCCAGGCGCCTGTGCCTTTCCTGGCGGTGGGCAAGGTTCTGCTTCACGACTACCGGCTGGTATGTTTCACCCTTGGCGGCCTGCTCAGCGCCGTGGTCTTCGGCCAGTTCACCGCCTATCTCTCGCAGTATCTGGTGGTGACCACCACGCCGGAGAACACCTACCGAATCATCAGCGCTATCGTCACGACCAATGCGCTGATGGTGATCAGCTTGCAATATTCCATCGGCAAGAAAATATCCCATCGGCATCTGAATCTTTGGCTGCTGGCCGGGCTGGGAATGTTCCTCATGGGCCTGGCCGGTTTCGCCCTGTCCAACTCGGTGATGTTCTGGGTGATGTCCATGGCTATATTCACTGTCGGGGAAATAATCGTATTCCCCGCGGAATACATGTTCATCGACAACATCGCGCCCAACCATCTGCGCGGCATGTACTACGCCGCGCAGAACCTCGGCAACCTGGGGGCCGCAGCCGGGCCGTTGCTCTGCGGCGTGGTCCTGGCCACGCAACCGTCCCACAGCATTTTCTACATGCTCGCGCTCTTTATTATCGCGGGAGGAGCCTTTTATATATTGGGCGCTTCCCGCTGGCTCAACCACGGCCGACAAAAATCGTGAAAAGCCTCTGCCATCTCACCCAGCGAACAAAAAAGCTGTCTTTGGAAAACGCCTTGAACGGCCCGTACGCCTCAGTCAAAACTGCCAGGCGGGAGGCGACCGACCTCAGGTCTTGCGAACAGGTATCCCTGCATCAGATCGATACCCAGCTCCAGAAGCGCGGCGCTTTCCCCTCGCGTCTCAATGCCCTCGGCTATGACGGTAATGCCCAGGCGTTTGGCGACCAGGACGATACCCTCGACAATCGCTTGCTTGACGGTGTCTTGATCAATCGTGCGGGTCAACGCCATATCAATCTTCAGCACTTGCGGCTGAAACATGGCCAGCAGATTGAGCCCTGAGTAACCGGAGCCGAAATCGTCAATGGCGGTGGTGAAACCCTGGCGCTCGTACTCCACGAAAATCGACTTGAGGTGCTCAGGATCTACGACCTTCTCGCCTTCCGTTACTTCGAACATGAGCCGGTTTGGCGGGAAGTTTGTATTACGTGCGGCTTCCAGGGTTGCCCGGATACAGGTCTCGGGCCTGTACACGGCATTGGGCAGGAAATTGATGCTGAGCAGGCAATCGGCAATGTCCAGAATGCCCAGCCGGGCGGCTTCCTCGATCGCCTTCACGCGACACGCCTGGTCGAACCGGTAGCGGTTACCGTCATTGACCAGTCCAAGAATGTAGCCTGCCGATTCGCCATTGACGCCCCGCACCAACGCCTCATAAGCGAACGCGGTGCGCGTTCGTACATTGAAGATGGGTTGAAAGGCCATTGTGAAGTCGAACCCCAGCGCCTCATGGTTGCGGCATTCGGCGCAACCGAGGGATTTGAAGGCTGGATCGGAGGAGTCTTGGGTCATGATCAATATTCCGTTGCTTAACGGGGCATCCCCTGCACATGCAAGGAACTGTAGTCGACACCGTTTGAATCGGCACAGTCCGAGCTTTCTGGAGGACGTTTGAGTCCATGATTACCGACGGGACTCCTCCAGCCCGCTAGCCAGGCTTTATCGCCACGGGCATCGCGATACGCGTGCAGGCGTAAAGCAATATTCCGACAACCATCAAGGCTGCACCGCGAAGCCAGGTTTCCAGGCTTTGCTGACTGAGCAATATCAAACACGAAACGATAGCCAGAACGGGCACCCAGGTAGGCACCCGAAAATGCGCTTCCTCAACCGTGTCACGCCTTAACACCAATACCGCCAGATTTGTGCTGAGGAATACGAAAAGCAACAGCAGAACAACTGTCTGGGCCAATGCAGCAAGGGTGCCGGTCAGTGTCAACGCAATAGATACAAGGGTCGTGGCGATGATAGCGACCCAAGGCGTACGTCTGTTGGGCAGTACCTGCGCCAAGGCCTCCGGCAACAGCCCCAGACACGCCATTCCATAGGCGAGTCGACTGGCCATGATCAGAGTCAGCAACGCTCCGTTGGCCACGGCAATGAGCGCGATAAAGGCAAACACGCGAGGTGGAATGTTCAATCCCGATGCCCGGACGACTTCCAGCAACGGAGCCGACGTTGCTACCAGTTGCTCCATCGGCAGCACTGAAGAGGCTGCGACACCAACGGCCATGTAGACGACCCCGGCGGTCAACAATGCCGCAAATAAGGCGCGCGGATAGACCTTTCGAACATCACGTATTTCCTCAGCCAGATTGGCGGATGTTTCAAAGCCGACAAACGAATAGAAGGCCAGCAATGCCGCCCCCAACACCGCCAGCATCGGACTGACCCCCGGCTTGAATTGCAACGCGGCTTCCAGGTGAGCATCACCGGAACGGAAAAACCAGGCGGCGGCCACAACGACCAGAATCAGGCCTGACAGCTCTATGAGCGTCATCACTAGATTCGCCCCCAGAGATTCTTTTATTCCCCTGGCATTCAAGAGCGCTATGACCACCAGAAACACCAGGGCCGCGACGTGCGGTGAGACCTGAACAAATGCGCCCAGATAATCACCCGCGAAAGCCAGCGAAAGACCGGCAGCGCTTGTGACAGCCGCAGCCAGCATGCAGAACCCGACCAAAAACGAAATAAGCGGTGACTTGAATGCCTTCTCGGCATACACCGACGCCGCTCCCGCATGGGGGTATTTGGTGACCAGCTCCGCATACGAACCGGCCGTCAGCATTGCGAAGAATAATGCGACCAGCAACGGCACCCAGATCGCGCCGCCCACCTCCCCCGCGATCGTGCCGGCGAGCGCATAAACACCGGCGCCGAGTACATCGCCAAGAATGAAAAGAAACAGCATCGGTCCTGTCACCGCCCGGCGCAAGGAGGTCCGGGATTTAGGGGGCGTTACTTTCATATTCTGGCTCTGCTTCAAACATGCACGTGTTAGGTACCTCGCGTTGCGCCAGGCAGTGGTATGACTCTCTGAGTAGTGGAAGTATTTGCCCAGTGAAAGTTCAGAAATGTTCCCCATCATCGCGCCGTCCGGGTCAATCGTCAGAGTCATTTACTGGCCCTTGGTAGGACCGTTGGTCGAAAGCAAAATCGGGCACACAGGCCAGTCCAGCAATCGTGATCTAGTATCAACGCAGGTTCGGCTGGAGAAGCCCCAATGTCGTTGGCTGAAGAACGCAAACCTGAACGCCGCAAGGAAACCCGGCTGTTCCTCTTCCTTGTCGTGTTCCTCTTTCCGCTGCTGTCGGTCGCCATCGTCGGCGGCTACGGTTTCCTCGTCTGGTTTTTCCAGATGCTGTATGGCCCTCCTGGCCCACCCCACTGACCGGTGGCTTTTTCTTGAGGCTATTGGAGCCCGTTCATGGACGAAACCCTGCATATCGCCAGTCTTGTCGTACTTGCCCGACCGGAGATGTTCGACGCGGTCAAGGCCAACCTGCGCCTGCTCGATGGCCTGGAGCTGCATCAGGAAAGTGCCGCCGGAAAACTGGTGGTAGTGCTTGAAGCCGTGCATGAAGACCAGATCCTGCAATGCATCGACCAGATCAACAACCTGCCCGGCGTACTCAACGCGGCGTTGATCTATCACGAACTCCTCGAGCCCGAAGGAGACATCGAATGAGCATGACCCGCCGTGCATTCGTCAAGACCCAGGCCGCCGCCATTGCAGCCGCCGCTGCGGGCCTGCCGATCGTAACCTCTGCCAGCAACCTGGTGACCGAAGCGGACATGGTCACCCTGGACTGGAACAAGGCGCCTTGCCGGTTCTGTGGCACCGGGTGCAGCGTGATGGTCGCGACCCGGGATAACCGGGTGGTCGCCACCCATGGCGACGTGAAGGCCGAAGTCAATCGTGGGCTCAACTGCGTGAAAGGCTATTTTCTTTCAAAGATCATGTATGGCGTCGATCGCCTGACCCAGCCGCTGTTGCGCATGAAGAACGGTCAATACGACAAGCAGGGCGAATTCCAGCCGGTCAGTTGGGAGCAAGCCTTCGACATCATGGAGCTGAAGTTCAAGCAGGCCCTGAAAAGCAAGGGGCCGGAATCGGTCGGTATGTTCGGCTCCGGACAGTGGACGGTCTGGGAAGGCTACGCCGCCAACAAACTGATGAAGGCCGGCTTTCGCACCAACAACATCGACCCCAACGCCCGCCATTGCATGGCCTCGGCGGTGATGGGTTTCATGCGCACCTTTGGCGCCGATGAACCCATGGGTTGTTATGACGACATCGAAGCCACCGATGCCTTCGTGCTCTGGGGCTCGAACATGGCCGAGATGCACCCGGTGCTCTGGAGCCGGGTCACCGATCGCCGCCTGAGCCAGCCCCATGTGAAAGTGGCGGTGCTGTCCACCTTCGAACATCGCAGTTTCGAGTTGGCCGACATCCCCATGGTGTTCAAGCCGCAAACCGACCTGCTGATTCTTAACTACATCGCCAACCACATCATTGAAAGCGGCGCGGTGAACCAGGATTTCATCAGCAAGCACACTCGCTTTGCCCGGGGTGCCGACGACATCGGCTACGGCCTGCGTCCTGACGACCCACGGGAAACCAGCGCGAAGAATGCCGGCAAGGCCAACACCTGGACGGATATTGACTTCGAGGCGTACGCCGCCTTCGTCAAGCCTTACACGCTGGAGCGAACCGCCAGGGAGACGGGGGTTGCACCTGAGCGACTGAAAAGCCTGGCGCAGTTGTATGCCGACCCCAAGCGTAAGGTCGTGTCGTTCTGGACCATGGGGTTCAACCAGCACACGCGTGGCGTCTGGGCCAACAACCTGATCTACAACATCCACCTGCTTACCGGCAAGATCAGTGAGCCGGGCAATAGCCCGTTCTCGTTGACCGGTCAACCGTCGGCCTGTGGCACGGCACGTGAAGTGGGGACTTTTTCCCACCGACTACCGGCCGACCTGGTGGTCACCAATCCCAAGCATCGCGCCACCGCCGAGAAAATCTGGAAGCTGCCCGCCGGCACCATCCAGGAAAAGCCCGGCTTCCACGCGGTGGAACAGAGCCGCATGCTCAAGGACGGTGTGCTCAACGTGTGCTGGACCCAGGCCAGCAACAACATGCAGGCCGGACCGAACATCATGCAGGAAGTCCTGCCGGGTTGGCGCAACCCGGACAATTTCATGATTGTCTCCGACGTCTACCCCACCGTTTCCGCCCAGGCCGCCGACCTGATTCTGCCCAGCGCCATGTGGGTGGAGAAGGAAGGCGCCTTCGGTAACGCTGAACGACGCACGCAATTCTGGCATCAGTTGGTGACGGCACCGGGAGACGCCCGGTCGGACCTGTGGCAGTTGATGGAATTTTCCAAGCGCTTCACCACCGATGAAACCTGGCCCGCCGAATTGCTCGCCAAGGCACCTGAGCTCAAGGGCAAGACCCTCTTCGAGGTGCTGTTCAAAAATGGCCAGGTGGACCAGTTCCCCGTCGAGCAGTTGGAAGCCGGCTACAAAAACGATGAAGCCAAGGCCTTTGGGTTTTACCCGCAGAAGGGGCTGTTCGAGGAGTACGCCCAATTCGGTCGCGGCCATGGACATGACCTTGCCGCATTTGACCGTTACCACAGTGAACGGGGCCTGCGCTGGCCGGTGGTGGATGGCAAGGAAACCCGCTGGCGTTATCGCGAGGGGCTGGACCCCTATGTGGAGAAAGGCAGCGAGGTGCAGTTCTATGGCTATCCGGACAAGAAGGCGATCATTTTCGCCCTCCCCTACGAACCGCCGGCCGAGGCACCGGATGCGGACTACCCGTTCTGGCTGAGCACCGGGCGCGTTCTTGAACACTGGCACACGGGCAGCATGACCCAGCGAGTCGAAGAACTCTACAAAGCCGTGCCGGATGCGCTGGTGTACATGCATCCCGAGGATGCCAAGGCCTTGAAAGCACGGCGCGGCAGTGAAGTGAAGCTGATCAGCCGACGCGGTGAGATCCGTGCGCGCATCGAAACCCGCGGGCGCAACAAGCCGCCTCAAGGATTGGTATTTGTGCCGTTTTTCGACGCCAACAAGCTGATCAACAAGGTCACGCTCGATGCCACCGACCCGATCTCCAAGCAAACCGACTACAAAAAGTGCGCGATACGCATCGAGTTGGTCAGCGTGGCCTGAGGAGAACCCTGATGCTTTTTCGAATGCTGCCCTTGTTTCTGCTTGCCGCGATTGGCGTGGTGATCGCAGCTGAAATCGACTACCCGCTCGACGCGCCAGCTCCGGATGGGCGTCGCCCCGGCGGCACTCTGTCCCAGAACATGCCCACCCCGCCCATTACCGATGAAGAAAACAAAGACCTCAAACGCGAGCGTAATTACCCGGATCAGCCGCCGACCATTCCCCACACCATCCGCGGCTATCAGGTCGACGCGAACGGCAACAAGTGCCTGTCCTGTCACAGCCGTGCCAACAGCGCACGGACCCAGGCAACGATGATCAGCATCACCCACTACATGGACCGCGATGGCCAAGCGCTGGCGGCCGTCTCACCACGTCGGTACTTCTGCAACCAGTGCCATGTACCGCAGGCGGACGTGAAGCCTTTGGTGGGAAACAATTTCGAGACAATCGACAAACTGCTGCAAGACAACGCCAACGCCACGAAGAAACCTTGAGGAGGCAACATGAAAGCACTGTTCGCCTTGCTCAAGGACTACTGGGGCGTCCTGCGTCGTCCGAGCCTGTATTACAGCCTGGGTTTCCTGACGCTTGGGGGCTTTATCGCCGGTATCGTTTTCTGGGGCGGCTTCAACACTGCCCTGGAGGCGACCAATACCGAGACGTTCTGCGTGTCCTGCCATGAAATGCGTGACAACGTGTTTGTCGAGCTCAAGGACACGATCCACTACACCAACCGCTCCGGCGTACGCGCCAGTTGTCCGGACTGTCACGTGCCACACGAGTGGACCCATAAGATCGCGCGCAAGATGCAGGCCTCCAAGGAGGTCTGGGGCAAGATTTTCGGTACCATCGACACCCGCGACAAATTCCTCGCCCTGCGACGTGAACTGGCCGAGCACGAATGGGCCCGACTCAAGGCCAACGACTCGCGAGAATGCCGCAATTGTCACAACTTCGAATTCATGGACTTCACCCGGCAAAGCAAGCGCGCCTCGAGCATGCACTCGACCTCACTGGCCAATGGCGAGGCAACCTGCATCGATTGCCACAAGGGCATCGCTCACAAGTTGCCTGATATGAGCGGCGTCAAAGGCTGGTGAGGAGGTTCGGGCCGCCCATGCGCATCAACCTACCCAGCCGATGGCCGTTTTCGGGATGACCTCGGACTCATCGAGTTTGGAGGCAAACATGCTCACCGCTTCGAGTGCGTCACTGGTACCGGTTCTGATCTGCAGAATAACCGATCCGGCCTGATCGGCCAGGGTTACGCCACGCAGGGCGCCCTCCTGGGTCACCGTCATGCTGGCGACGGCGTCACGGGTTTCAGACAGAATCAGACCGATCATCTCGGCAATCTCGGCCGTCGAACGGCTGGTGCGCCCGGCCAGTTGCCGGACTTCATCGGCGACCACCGCAAACCCTCTCCCTTGATCGCCGGCCCGCGCCGCTTCGATGGCCGCGTTAAGGGCAAGCAGGTTGGTCTGGTCGGCGATGCCGCGAATGGTATTGACGATGGCCGTGATCTCTTCAGAACGCGCGCCCAACTGGCCGACCAATCGTGCAGAGGCCCCGATATTGTCAGCGATCTGGCGCATTTCCTTGGCCGTCTGCTGAATCACTTGCGAGCCCTGTTCAGCGACTTTCTCGGTCTCGGCAGAGATGTGGTAGGCACGGGAAGCGCCGCGCGAATCCTCTTCGAATTTCTCGACTCGTTCGCTGATGTCACTGGCGAACTTGATGATTTTGCTCAGCTTGCCTTCGGCATCGTAGACCGGGTTGTAACTGGCCTCCAACCAGACAACCTTGCCGTGCTTGCCCAGACGTTTGAATTGACCACTGAAAAATTCACCGCTATTGAGGCGACGCCAGAAATCGCTGTATTCGGAGCTGCTCACCAGCTCCTGCTCGCAGAACAGCCGGTGGTGCTTGCCTTTGAGTTCCGCCAGCGAGTAATTCATGACACTGAGGAAGTTGTCGTTAGCGGTCAGGATGTTGCCGTTCAGATCGAATTCGATCACCGCCATAGCGCGATCGAGTGCGGCCAGCTTGCCTTGGGTTTGCGCCTCGTTTGCTACCCGCGCGGTGACGTCGAGTGCATATTTGACCACTTTTACAACGCGGCCTTGTTCGTCCACTACCGGGTTATAGCTGGCCTCCAGCCAGACATTCCCACCCTTGCCATTGACTCGCTGAAAAGTGCCCGACACGAATTGACCGGACCGCAGGCGGTCCCAGAACTGACGATACTCGGCGCTGCTGACCAGCGCGGGCGTGCAGAAATCCCGATGAGACATACCGGCCAGTTGATCTGCCCGATGCCCCATCGTATGCAAGAAATTCTCATTGGCGCGCAGTACCTTGCCATCTGGGCTGAACTCCACAACGGCCATCGACCGCTCCAGAGCACCCACCAATCCTTTGTACGTTGCCAATTCGGCTGTCCTAGCCATCAATTCACTTTTCAGCGTTGAATTAAACATGACGTACCCTCGGCGCACCCACAAATCGATCGGACCTTATTGAGGGTATCGGCGAGTTTGCTGAAGGCTAAATACGGCGTGAAAGATTATGTTTTGACGCCAGATAAACGGCAGAAAAACCGTTTTGAACTGTCTCCATCGGATCGTGGAAATGGCCAGACCAGGCAAGCCGCATTGGCCTGGTCTGGCCCTTCGGTTGCCAGCGGACCGTCAGTCAGCCCTCCCCGACCGGCTGCAACACGCCGGCGGCCTCAGGCTTTTTTGCGAACAGCCTTTGTGGCAACAGGAAGTACGCCAGTGCAGGCAACAGGATCAGCGCGCCGAGCATGTTCACCAGGAACATGAAGGCCAGCAGGATGCCCATGTCGGCCTGGAACTTGATCGGCGAGAAAGCCCAGGTCGCCACGGCGATAGCCAGGGTGATGCCGGTCAGCAGAACCACCTTGCCGGTGAACAGTAGTGCGCGGTAGTAGGCCTCGGACAGCGAGGCGCCGGCGCGCATGTGGGTCAGGATCACGCTCAGCACGTAAAGCGCGTAATCGACGCCGATGCCCACCCCGAGGGCGATCACCGGCAAGGTCGCCACCTTCACGCCCATGCCCAGGCCCACCATCAGCGCCTCGCAGAGGATCGAGGTGAGCATCAGCGGCAGCACCGCGGCGAGCACCGCACGCCAGGAACGGAAGGTCACCCAGCAGAGCAGGATCACGGCCCCGTAGACCCAGAACAGCATCTCGCGCATGGCCTTCTTCACCACAATGTTGGTGGCTGCCTCAATGCCGGCGCTCCCCGCAGCGAGCATGAACTTCACGTCCGGCAGTTGCTGCTGGGCGATAAAGGCTTCGCTGGTCTGCACCACCCGCTCCAGAGTGTCAGCCTTGTGGTCGGCCAGGTAGACGTAAAGCGAGAGCAGCGAACAGCCCTGGTTGAACAGCTCACGCGGCGCACGGGTCTGTACCGCGCCGAGGGCCCCGTCATTGGGAATCAACTCGTACCATTTGAAGTTGCCCTCGTTATACCCGGCGGCGGCGATCTTGCTCAGGGCCGCCATGGAGTTGGTCGACTCGACGCCCGGCAATTGCTCCAGTTGCCAGGCCAAAGCATCCACCGCCGCCAGGGTCGGATAGCGGGTGCACTGGTCTTCCGGGGTTTTGACCATGACCACGAAAATGTCCGAACTGGCCGCGTAGTTCTGCGTCATGAAAGCCGCATCGCGGTTGTAGCGCGAGTCTGGACGCAGCTCCGGAGCGCCTGGGTCCAGATCGCCGATTTTCAGGTGCAGGCTGACGGCGAAACCGCCGACCGCCAGCGCCAGGCCCACCAGGCAAGCGCCGTAAGCCCAGGAGCGCCGGGTGAACAGGTCGAGGAAACTCCAGAGCGGATGCTTGACGTTTGCTTTCAACTCAGCGGTTTCGGCCCGCAAGCTGCGCTCGGCCGCCTTGGCGCCGACACCGATATAGCTGAGCAGAATCGGCAGCAGGATCAGGTTGGTGAAGATCAGCACCGCCACTCCGATGCTGGCGGTAATCGCCAGGTCCTGGATCACGCGGATCTTGATCACCATCAGCACCGCGAACCCCACCGCATCACAAAGCAACGCGGTCATGCCGGCGGCAAACAAGCGGCGGAAGGTATAACGCGCGGCGACCACCCGGTGCGTGCCACGACCGATGTCCTGCATGATGCCGTTCATCTTCTGCGCGCCGTGGCTCATGCCGATGGCGAACACCAGAAAAGGCACCAACGCCGAATAGGGATCCAGGTCGTAACCAAGGCTGGCGAGCAGCCCGACCTGCCAGAGCACCGCCACCAGGGAGCAGAGCACCACCAGCGCGGTGCTGCGGGCACAACGGGTGTACCAGTAGAGCACCACGACCGTCACGAGCACGGCAACCACGAAAAACAGCATGACCTGGACCAGTCCGGCAATCAGGTCGCCGATGATCTTGGTGAACCCAGTGATGTGGATCTGGATTCGATCGCTCTGGTATTTGTCGCGCAAAGCTTCCAGCTGCCGGGAAAATTCGCCGGCATCCAGCGCCTTGCCGGTCACAGGATTGATTTCCAGCAGCGGCACGAATATCACGCTGGACTGAAAGTTGCCCGCCACCAGTTGGCCGATCTCGCCGGAGCGGGCAACGTTGGTGCGCACCTGCTCCAGACTGGCGGCGGAACCGTCATAGGTGTCCGGGATCACCGTGCCGCCATCAAGGCCCTCCTCTGTCACGGCCGTCCAGCGCGTGGTCGGCGTCCAGAGCGACTTCATATAAGGCTTGTCGACACCCGGCAGCAAATAGATCTCGTCGTTGAGCCTGGCGAGAACGTCGAGGTAATCCTTGTCGAAGATGTTGCCGTCCTTGACCGCCACGGCAATGCGCACTGAGTTACCCAGGCCGCTCAATTCGCTGCGTCGCTCAAGGAAATTGGCGACGTAAGGGTGCGACGTCGGAATGGTTTTTTCGAAACTGGCATTGAGACCGATCTTGCTGGCCTGGTAACCCAGCACCAGGGTGGTCAGCAGGCAGAGCAGAATCACCCAGGGGCGATGATTGAAAATCGCCCGCTCGCCCATGTTTCCGGAACGCGGATCGAAATCCTCCAGACGGGCGATTACCACTTGCTGTTCGAGGGCGGGATTATGGTCGTTCACATCGGACTCCGAATACGGCCGCATAGGGCTCTGGCAAGTGTTTCAACGTTGCGCCGAGTAAAGGTCATGCTTGAGGCGGGTCACGCCACTGAGGCCGACACCAATCAAGCTGCCGTCCGGGGCGGCCACCAGCCCGGCGAGCGAGGTGCCGGTCGGTCCTTTCAAGTGCCGCAAGCTGCGGCCTCGATCGAGGCTGAGCAGCAGATCGCCGGCCTGGCTGGCCAGGATCAACGCGCCATCAGGCGAGCGAGTGCCGGCCGACAAGGCCACTTCCAGCCCCGTCTCGATCCGCCGCCAACTGACACCCTGGTCGCCCGACCAATAAGCATTGCCGCGCAGACCGAAGGCCAGCAACTCCCCGGCCGAACTGCCCTGCACACCGAAAAAACTGCCGTCATAGGGTGAATCGAGGGCCTCGAAGCGGCTCCCGTTGTCAGTTGAACGCAGCAGCAGACCGCGTTCGCCGACGATGAACAGCGCACTGCCCGCCGGGCGAATGCCGTACAGGTTGAGGCCCTCGGGGTTATCCACCTGCTGCATCCACGGCTGCCAACTGTCGCCACCGTCAGCGGTACGCAGAATCAGGCCATAGGCGCCGACCACATAGCCGTTGCGACGGTCGCTGAAATACAGGTCGAGAAACGGCTTGTCCGGGCCATCGGCGACCAGCCACTCGGCATCCTTGAGCCGCTTGGCGTCGTTGCCTTGTTGAGCCGAAACCAGCGCCAGGTGCGCCGCTGCGACACCATCGAGTTGCTTGACCCAGGTTTCGCCACCGTCGGTGCTGTGAAGAATCACGCCCAGATGACCGACAGCCCAGCCCCGTTCGGCATCCACGAACTGCACCGCCGTCAGGCTGACGCTGACCGGCACGCGGGCCTGGCGCCAACTCTGGCCCGAGTCATCAGAGAGCAGCACGATGCCGCGTTCGCCGACCGCCACCAGCCGATCGCCCGCCCGGGTTACCGCCAGCAGTACCGCACGGGGTGCCTTGGCACTTTGCAAGGCCGGCTGGTTGAGTAGTGCTATGCCCGGGCTGGCCGTCGCCCAGCCTGACACTGATAACGCAGCCAGCAGCAAGGCCACCGGTAGCGCCCGCATGAGTGAAAAATTACCGATCATGTCCGCTCCAACCGCCGCATAAGAATTATCCAACCGCTGATCGCACAAGGCGCCGATGCCTGGGCTCCGGCGCCTTGCACAATCGCTTAGCGCATACTGTCGCTGGCCATGGCGTCAGGGGTGAAGAACGCGGACGGCGGACGCGGATAGCTCTGGTACTGCACATCCAGGTCGTTGGCCGAGGAGTTCAGGAAGTAGGCGCCGGTCTCCAGGTTGTAGCTGCCCCACATCATCTGAGCGGTCAGCGCGGGCATTTCAGGCGCCAGCAACGTCAGCGAATAGTTATGCCGCCCCAACTTGCCTTGGGCGTCATAGCCGTCAAGCAGCAGCACTTGCCAGGAGTCCTCGTCCACGTAATAGGTGCGCTTGGGCACCACATGACGTTTGCCATCCTTGAGTGTCGCGCTCACGACCCACACCCGATGCTTCTCCCACCGCACCAGATCCGGGTTGAGGAAGCCTGGCTTGAGCAACTCGTCGCTGCTCGCTGCTGCCGCGCGGTTGTTGTTGTAGGGCACCAGCAACTCTTTCTTGCCAACCAACTTGAGGTCGTGGCGGTCGGTCGGACCGAAGATCATGAAAGCCTCGTCGAAGAAACCGACGCCCGAGGTGACGAAGTCCGGCGTATCGTAGGCAACGTTCGGCGCACGACGCACCCGGCGCTGGCCGACCAGGTACTGCCAGGCGGCACGTTTGCCGGGGTCCATGTCCCAGTGGGTCATCAGGCCCTCGCCGGCCTTGGAGGACGGTTGTTCCGTGGCCAGTTTGCCGATCAGAAACTTGCCCGCGAAGGTTTCCAGGCTGCCGTCTTTGAAGTAGTAGGGTTGCTGGTACCAGAAGCGCGCGCGGGTGGCCTGGATTTTCTTGCCGCCTGCGGTCATCAGCCAGGTATCAAAAGGCGAATAGAAGGTGTCTCCCCCCTGCCAGGACAGGCGGTAGTTCCACAGCACCTCGGCGCCGTTTTGCGGCAATGGAAATGGGATCCCGCCATAGGCGCCGCTGACCTTTTCGGTGGCCACCTCAAGGTTCGCGCGGGTAGCGTTTTTCAGGGTGTTGTCATACACCCACTGAGGCGCTGCGGCACTGCGCCGGGTGGGATAGACGTCCAGACGGTAAGCGGGATACTTCTGCAACAGGGCTTTGGTGCCTTCGGCCAATTGGTCGGCGTACTGCGCCATGTTGGACGCGCTGACCGAGTACAGCGGCTTGTCGGCGGCGAACGGATCAGCGCGTTTATCGCCATTCTTGTAGCCGGCCGGTGCTGTGGTGTAGCCACCTGTCCATTCCGGAATGCTGCCGTCTTTGTTGCCGGCGCGCTCGGCGCCAAGGGGGGTGAGGTCCGAGTTCAGGCGTGCGGCCTGCTCCGGGGAAACGGCCGCGTGCACCAGGCCGGCACTGAGCAAGGCAATGGCCAAGGCCGAAATACGCAAGGAAAGGTTACTGTGCATAACGAATGAAACCTCTTATTAGAATGTGGTTTTCACGTACATGGAGACAAAGTCACGGTCGGCCAGCGATTGCCCGTAGCTGAAGTTGCCGTCCTCGCGCAGCCCCGCCTCTTTCTTGCCGAAGAAGTTCACGTAGTTGATGCCGAAGTCCCAGCGTTGCAGGTAAGTGGCTTTGACACCGACACTCCAGTCGCCTGCGTGGGTATTGCCGAACCCGGCCTTGCTGACCGCTGAGGAGCGCCCATCGAGGACCACGCCAAAACCCATCGGTACGCTCAGGTCGAGACCATCGGCCACCTGGAAATAAGCCGGTTCGGCCAGCACGCGCAGCGCCGTGGCGTCCCGGGTGGTGTTGGCGTCCAATGCCGCGCGGTTGTCGGTGACGCTGAGGGTGCGGTTCCAGGCCAGTTCGGCGAGCACCGAACCCCCATCCCACAGCGGGCCGGGCGACAGCAGATAGATGGTCGAGAGGTTGACGTGGGCGGTCTTGCCCTTGGCGTAGAGCGCATCGCCGTTGTTGTCCGCCGCCATGGCAGGTGTCACCACCTGCAGGTTACTCACCAGCGGTGCGTCCCAGCGCACCGAGGTTTCGCCGGCGAAATTGAACGGGCCATAAGCCGTGGAGAAGCTGGCGCCGAGGGTTTTGATGTCTTCGGCGTAAACCTGGCGATAGGACCCCAGGATCGGCAGCCCGGTGGCCGCGGCCGCTGCACCGTCCAGATAGGCATAGAGCGCGCTCGGCGCCTTGTTGTGATACTTGGCAGCGTAGAAGCCCAGTTCCAGTTCGGTGCCTTCGGGCTTGTAGCGCAGTTGCATGCCGCCTTGGCCGGAGTTCCTGGCCTCGATATCGGAGGCATGCACGGTGGTGTTGCCAAACACCTGGGTCCAGTCGCCGGAACCTTCGCCGATACCATCGTTGTCACTCAGGTAGCTGCCCGCCCCCGGCAGGTTGGAACGCTCCCATTCGAACTGATAGTAGGCACCCACAGACAACTGCGGGTTGATCTGCAACTGCCCGGACACCTGATTGACCGGACGCAGGATTTCCTTGAACTGGGTGCCGGGTACGCTGAGCAGCTTGACGATATCGCTCGGCCCCTGGGCATTGGCAATGCCGTTGCCCCCGTAGAACAGGCTTTCGCCATAAATCAGGCTATGCCGGCCCAGCCGCACGGTGCCCTGGCTCGACTCGCCGACATCACCCCGCACAAACACGAAGGCATCAAGCAATTCGGCGTCGCGCCCGTGCAGTTCGCGGGTATCGTCGAGAAAGTGCCGTTGCTCGCTGCTGTCGGTGTTCTTGTTGTAGATATCGTCGTACCAGGCCGCGCCGCTGAGGCGCAGGCCATAGTTTTCCCGGCTCAGGTCCATCTCACTGAACAGGTCCAGGCGGTTGGAGACCAGGCCGCTGCTGAAATTCTTGTCGCCCTGACTCTGGATCGAGGGGTACAGGCCCCCCGCCGTCGGCGCGTTGACCAGATTGTCGTCGGCCCCTTGCAGACGCCACGCCTGGCTGTATTTGAGGGTGTTATCCCAGCGCAGGCGCCATTGACTGTCGCCCAAGTCTATTTGCGCAGCCTGGGGCTGGGAGGCCCAGCCGGCCAGGCAGACCGAGAGTGCCAGGGCTGAACGCTTGAAGCCTGGATAGCATCGAGAGTTGTGCATGGTGTTCCTCATTGTTCTTGTTGTTGGAAGCATGTTTTTTGAACTGGCCGTTCGCTCGTAGTCGGCCGGTGGTCACTCGCCCAGGGCTCCTCGTTCAGATGTAGGTGGACGCCAGGCCACCATCGACCGGCAGATTGACGCCATTGATCCAGCGCGATTCGTCGGCACACAGAAAGGCGATGGCAGCCGCCACTTCATCGGCGTAGGCCGGGCGCTTCATACGATGAGCGTCAGCCTCGACGCGCTCTTGACCGAGCATGCTGACGAAATCACCCAGGATGGGCGTGAACACCGGGCCCGGCGCCACGCAGTTCATGCGCACAGAGGTCTGCAGGAACCAGGGTTGGGACTGCTGGTAATTCCAGACGATCAAGGCCTCTTTGAAATACTGGTAGCAGCTCTGCCGAGGCACCGGATGCTCGGCCAGCCAGGCCTGGCCATGGGCAAAGCTTTGGGTATCGGCCAGGGCCTTGTGCAGGTCCAGGCGCTGCGGCCATTGCGCACCCAGAATCGAGGCGACGTTGACGATGCTGCCTCCGGCAACAATGCGCGGTAGCACTGCCCCACAGAGATGGCGCACCCCCAGGTAATTGACTTGGGCAACCGCTTGCGGATCGGCGGTACCGGGGACTCCTGCAATGTTGCACAGGCCGTCGAGCGCCTGCGGCAACTGCTGCACGGCCGCATCGATGACATCCGGGTGGCTGAGATCAGCCTGGATGAAATCGTCCAGGCTCAGGTTGGGCTCATTGCGATCCATGCCGATGACGATGGCCCCGTGGGCACGCAGGATCCTCGCGGTTTCGGCGCCGATGCCCGAGGAAACCCCGGTCACGACTATCCTCTTGTTGGTCAACTTCATACGGGCTTCCCGATTCTTGCTTGTACTGCCTGCTCGAAGGCGGCGACAGCCAAGCCATATTGTTATTGCCGAATTAGTTAATCTCGGTAACTAGTTGTAGCAAGCGATATGCCATCTCTGAGTAATCGCAAGGCAACCGCTCAAGCACGCGGCATCCAGCGCAAACAGAGGCATGTGGGTATCTGGAGGGGGGATTCAGGCGTGTGAAAAAAGTGATGATTTCAGCAATTTCATGCTGCACTATGCGGATTATGATTATCCCGTTTAAGGATTTGTGATGGCGAACAAGCTGATTTCCCTGGCCGAACTCTCTCGCGCAACGCCAAACAAACCCGTGCGGGGTGCCAGCGAGCAGTTGCCACCAGGGGCGCCGCCTACCCTGCAGGATCTGACGGAATGCCTGATGTTCAGCCCGGGCGACGGTCGCATCTGGTTGAACGGCGCGCGCATGCTGCTGATCCACAACAGCGGCATCGGCGCACTACGCCGAGAGCTGATTGAAAGCATGGGCCTGGCCCGCGCCCGAGGCATCATGTTGCGCACCGGTTACCATTGCGGCGCCCGGGACGCCGCCCTGATCAAGGAGCGCTTCCCCGAGGCCGACATCCTGGCGCTGTTCGCCGCCGGCCCGATCATTCATGCGATCGAAGGCGCGGTGAAGGTCGAGCCGGTGCATTTCGAATTCGACATGAACCTGGGCACCTATTACGGCGAATTCCTCTGGCATCACTCCAGTGAGGACGATGAGCACATCGCCCAATACGGCATCGGCACCGAACCGGCCTGCTGGATGCAGACCGGCTATGCCACCGGGTACACCTCGGCAATGGTCGGCCGGCTGATTCTCTACCGCGAGGTCGAATGCCGTTCCACCGGTTCCAGCATTTGCCGGCTGATAGGAAAACCCGCGGAGGAATGGGACGACGCCGAAGCGGACCTGGCCGACCTGAACGCCGAACCTTTCGTCAGCACCGGCGGGCGCAGCGTGACAGCCCATAGCCGCAGCGATAAAGGCGCCCTGCCGACGAGCTTGCTGGTTGATCCAACACCGGCACAAGACAGCGACATGGTGGGGATTTCCTCGGCCTTCAACGCCGCCTGCCACATGTTGCGACGGGTCGCGCCGACCCAGGCAACGGTGCTGTTCACTGGCGAGTCCGGCGTCGGCAAGGAAATGTTTGCGCGGATGCTGCACCGCATCAGCCCGCGCCACGATGAACCCTTCGTCGCCATCAACTGCGCTGCCATCCCGGAAAACCTGATGGAGTCGGAGCTGTTCGGCGTCGAGCGCGGTGCCTACACCGGTGCCACTCAATCGCGCGCCGGGCGCTTCGAGCGTGCCGATGGCGGCACCCTGTTCCTTGACGAGATCGCCACCCTCAGCCTGGTGGCCCAGGGCAAGCTGCTGCGCGCCTTGCAGGAGGGCGAAGTCGAGCGAGTCGGTGGCAGCCGCACGTTGAAAGTCGATGTACGGGTGGTCGCTGCGACCAACGTCGACCTTCGCGCCGCCGCGCAACGGGGCGAGTTCCGTGAAGACCTGTTCTTTCGCTTGAATGTATTTCCGATCCATCTGCCGCCGCTGCGCGAACGCAAGGAAGACATCCCGCTGCTGATGACCCACTTCCTGCATCGCTTCACCCAGCGCCATGGTCGGCAGATCAGCGGCTTCACGCCGCGCACGGCCGATACGCTGCTGGCCTATGACTTTCCGGGCAATATCCGCGAGCTACAGAACCTGGTGGAGCGCGGCGTGATCAGCGCCCCGGACGGCGGCGCCATCGACCTGGCGCACTTGTTTACCAGCGGTGAACGCCTGGCCCAGCCCATGTTCTCCATCGGCACCCGTGGCCAACTGGCTGCGAGCCCCAACGACCCGCCGCCGGCCCGCCATGCAACGAGCGCCGCAGCCAGTACCGGCAGTGGTGCGAGTCTGGAGCTGTTCGGCGGCAAGGACCCGAGCCGGCTGTCGTTGCAAGAGATCGAGGACACCATCATTGACCACTGCCTGGGCGAAGTGAAAGGCAACGTCTCTGAAGCGGCCCGCCGTCTGGGTCTGACCCGTGCTCAGTTGTCCTATCGCCTGTCGCGACGCTCGGCCAGCGAATAGGCGCGCCTTATGGCGTAGATGGTCGATGGATAAAGCAGCGGCCGAACAGGCCCAAGGTCACCTCGACCCGCTGCTCGATCTGCTCGTCGGACCAGGCCTGTTGGACCCCAAGGGTGAACAGCTTGAGCGGCTGGGAAATCAACAGCGAGTCGATCAGCTCCACCGCTGACTCGACATCTTCGTGTGCCAACAATCCCTTGCCGGCGGCCTTGCCCAGCCAGCCGCGCAACAAGCTCAGGCAGCGCGCGGCACCTTCCTGATACCAGATCCTGGCAAGGCCCGGCGCCGTTTCGCGTCCCTGGGCAGCCAACAGGTAGAGCCCCAGCGCCAACGGCGACAGGGTCAGGCGCGCCCATAACGTCAGGTACATGCGCAACTCGCTGAGCAGGTCCTCGGCGCAATCAATACCGCTTTCCAACAGCAGTTCAAGGGTGGACAAGTCCCTGGCCACCAGTTGCGAGAGCAACGCTTCCTTGCTCGGCACCAACAGGTACAGGGTCTTCTTGGAGATCCCGGCGGCGCGGGCGATAGCATCCATGGTGACGTTGGCAAAATTGCCGCTGCCAAGCGCCTGCGCCGCCGCATCCAACAGCGAGGTCATCTGCTCCTGACGGCTGCGCACCGGCGGACGACCGCGCCGGGTGGGCAGCCCGGTGGTTTCAGGCATTACGGTTTCAGGCATTACGGGTCCTGTTGAACGGCATGGTGCGCGTGTCCTGATGGTGGTTTCACAAAGGTGCCCAGCTTAGTGCAGCCTGCTCGAAAACGCCTCGCGCAGGGAGTCTTCGATGAGCTGCCACGCCTGCTGTGCCGAAGCATCCGGTCCCAGGTGAGTGAACATATGGTCGCACCCGGTGAACATTCTCTCGGTCACCGCCACACCGGCCTGACGCAGTTTCTGCGCGTAGGCCTGCCCCTCGGCGAGCAGGATATCGTACTCGGCAGTGATCACCGTCGCGGGGGGCATGCCCTGCAATTGCTCGACCGTCGCCAGTAACGGCGATGCCAGAGGGTCGCGGGCATGCGCCGGATCGCTCAGGTAACAGCGATTGAAGAAGCGCATCAGGCCCGGGCCGAGCAAGGGTTTGTCAGAGGTCGAGCGCTTGAGTTCGGGATCCGCGGCTAAGTCCACGGCCGCATAGTCGATGACCTGATGCACCACCCGCAGCCGTTGGTGCTCCCGCGCCAGATTGGCCACGCCGGTGGCCAGGTTACCGCCGGCGCTGTGCCCACCGACTGCGATGCGTTGTGGGTCGATGCCCAGGGTCGCGGCCTGTTCGGCCAGCCACTCAAGCACCGCGAAGCTCTGTCGCAAGCCGGCGGGAAAGGGAAACTCGGGGGCCAGGACATAATCCAGATTGACCACCAGGCAACCCAGGTTGTGGGGCCAACCGCCGGCAATAGCTGTCGTCATGCTCCGGCACCCCGGCCACAAAACCGCCGCCATGCAGGTTCAGGTACACGGGCAAAGGTTCGCTGGACGGCGCCTGGGGCCAATAGAACAAGGCCCGTGCCGGGCCCCACGCCGTGGGGATGAGCTTCTCCTCGAACAGGCGCAACGGATACTGCGCCGCGTCATAGGTGAACTTGGCTTTCATGCGCTTGGCAAAGGCACGCAGCAGCTTGGCCTTGAGAGTCGACAACACGTTCATGATCAAACTCCTGAAGACTCAGTGGGCAGTCAGCAATTGATCCAGCAGACCGTGGATCATTGCGCCGTAAGGCGCGCGCATTGCCAGGTTGGACTCACCAACCGGGCTCTGCACCACCACCGCCTTGGCATGGCTGAACGTACGGAAACCGTAGACACCGTGATACGCCCCCATCCCCGAGTGACCGACCCCGCCAAACGGCAGCGCCTCGAACACCACATGACTCATGACATCATTGATCACCACACCGCCCGAAGTCGTGCGCTCCAGCACCTGCTGGCGCTCACCGGCGTCCTCGCCGAAGTAATAAGCGGCAAGGGGCCGAGGTTGACCGTTGACGTAGTCGATCGCCGTGGCGAAATCGCGATAGGTCTTGATCGGCAACAGCGGGCCGAAGATTTCCTCGCGCAGCACCTGCATCTGCTCAGTGGCATTCAGCACCAGCGTCGGAGCGATCTTGCGGGTCTGGCGATCGCCCAGGTCTTCCTGCGCCGGGTTGATCTCGATCAGCCGCGCCCCTTTGGCGCTAGCATCGACCAGATAACCCTGCAGGCGGTCAAAATTGCGTGGGTTGATGATGGAGGTGTAGTCCGGGTTGCTGTGCAAGGAGGGGTACATGGCACCGACGAAGCGCACCGCCTCGGCGACGAAGTCTTCCAGGCATTCTTCCGGCAGCAGCACGTAGTCCGGGGCCAGGCAGATTTGCCCGGCGTTGAAGGTCTTCACGGTCATGACCCGCTGCACCACCGTCGCCAGATCGGCGCTACGGGACACCAGCACGGGCGACTTGCCGCCCAGTTCCAGGGTCACCGGCACCAGATTGTCCGAGGCTGCACGCATGATGTGCCGAGCCACCGCCGTACCACCGGTAAAGATCAGGTGATCGAACGGCTGGGCACTGAACAGCGCGCCGACTTCGGCATCGCCCAGCACCGTGGTGAGTTCATTCTCGTCAAAATATCGGGCGATCAATTCGCCCATCAATGCCGAGGTGCGCGGGGTCAGTTCAGAGGGTTTGAGCATGGCCCGGTTACCGGCGGCGAAGATACTCGCCAGCGGCCCGAACGCCAGTACGATGGGAAAATTCCAGGGGCTGATCACGCCCACCACGCCCAACGGCTGGTACTCGACCCGCGCCTCGCTGCCGGGGAAGGGAGCCGGATGCGATTGCGCTTGCATCCACTCGGCCAGATGCTCACGGCAATGCTTGAGGCTTGCCACCGAACCGCCGATATCGGAAAGCAGCGTCTGCTCGCGGCTACGATTGCCGAAGTCCGCCGACACCGCCGCGACGATGGCGTCCCGATTATCCAGCAGTAGCGCAATGGCCCGATCGAGGCGGTCGCAGCGCAGCTCCAGGCTGGCCGGTCCGTCAACCAAGTGGGCCTGTTTCATCCGTGCGAGGGTGGCAGTGAGTTGTTCGGCGCCGACTGGCGTAGCGTGGTGATCGGGACTGTGCATGGCGTGGGTTCCTGCTGGTTATATTGTTATTAGACAGCACTAAATACCATTTCGAGCAGACATCTGGTGTCGACTCGCTGGGTGAGTATGCCAAAAAACAACAGAAAGGAAACCACTAGGTTTCTTAATTTACAAACATCCCGACGCGAGGCTAAGAGCCCATAAACAGCCGGCAATACCGATAATATCCGGTTCGGACCACCAAAGGCGGAACCCCGGCGCGGATGTTTTTCATGGGCGGTGCAACACGGATCACGAGCAAAAAACCAAAACAACTGATTATTTTGATTAATCAATTATGTGTTGATCGACAACCCTGATTTGCGTCAGCCCTACCCGCTCGGCCTGCTCCAGGATCTGCGCAGGCGTCGCATCCGCGGTGGGCATGATCAGGCCGTTCTCTGCATCTCCAAAATGCAGCTGGAGCAGGTGCATCGCGGCTTCATGGACGGGCGGTTGAAGCTGCTTGAGCTCGAACGCGTGAGTGCGAGGCGCGTCGTTGAACAGGTAATTCACCGTGTAGTTGCGCATTGGACAGACTCCCGAAATGGATGAAGTGCATTTGACTAGCCTGACTTATTGGTCCAGTTTTTAGTTCAATGCAATGCGTGGCCTGCCTGCAGGCCTCGGCTGCCGTTCAATTCAAATGGGCGCCCCAGTGTCAGTGATTCCCTTAGTGGTATGTGACGACTCCAACATGGCCCGTAAGCAGGTGCTACGGGCGCTGCCGGCGGACTGGCCGGTCTCGGTCACCGAGGCCAGCAATGGTCGCCAGGCCATGGACGCCATACGCCAGGGGCTGGGCCAGGTGGTGCTGCTGGACCTGACCATGCCGGAGATGGATGGTTACCAGGTGTTGAGCGCCTTGCGCACCGAAGGCTTGAAGACGCAAGTCATCGTGATCTCCGGTGACGTACAGGAACAGGCGGTACGCCGCGTGCTTGAGCTGGGCGCATTGGCATTCCTGAAAAAACCTTTCGACGAAAACGAACTGCGCCAGACGCTCAGCCAGTTGGGCCTTCTGACGAAACCCGGCCAGACGCCGCCGCAAAATCGTCCGGCAACGAACACGGCCATCAGTTTTCACGATGCGTTTCGCGAGACGGTCAACGTTGCCATCGGCCAGGCCGCCGCCCTGATCGCCAAGGTGCTGGGTGTGTTTGTGCAGTTACCGGTACCGAACGTGAACATCCTTGAGGTGGGTGAGCTGCACATGGCGCTGAACGATGCCGGTAGCTCTGAACAACTCACCGCCATCTGCCAGGGCTTTATTGGCAGCGGTATTGCCGGCGAAGCCCTGCTGATATTTCACGAGTCGGAAATTGCTGACATAGCGCAACTGATGCAACGCCAAAGCAGCGACTATTCGGACCTGGAAATGCTGCTGGACCTCTCCAGTGTTCTGATCGGCGCTTGCCTGAGCAGCATTGCCGAACAGATCGACGTGGTGTTTTCTCAGGGGCATCCGCAGATTCTCGGCCAGCACGCGGCCATCGAGGAGCTGATTCAAGTCAACCGCAAGCACTGGAAAAAGACCCTGGCGGTGGAAATCAGCTACAGCCTGGAAGGGCACGATATTCGTTTCGATCTATTGTTACTGTTCACGGAAGACTCGATCGAGCGGCTGACCCAAAAACTCACCTACCTGATGACCTGAGCCATGCCTGATTCCATTGATCTGAACGAGTTTCACTGGTTGCTGGCCATTGTTCAGAGCATCGATGTCGGTGTGGTGGTGCTGGACCGCGACTACCGCGTGCAGGTCTGGAACACGTTCATGGAGAACCGCTCCGGGGTGCAGCCAAAGGACGCCCACGACCAGCATTTTTTCAGCCTGTTCCCGGAAATCGATCGCCAGTGGTTCAGCCGCAAGGTAGAAAGCGTCGCTGCCCTGGGCACCCCAGCGTTCACTGTCTGGGAGCAGCGTCCCTATCTGGTGCGGTTCAAGAGCTACCAGCCGATCACCGGCCAGGAAGAGTTCATGTACCAGAACACCACGCTGTTACCGCTGCGCTCGCCCGACAACACGATCAGTCACATCTGCCTGGTGATCTATGACGTCACCGACGTCGCCACCAACCGGCATCAACTACAGGCCGCCAATGCGCAATTGCAGCAGCTCTCCAGTACCGATCGACTGACCGGGCTGTACAACCGCGGTCATTGGGAGGCGAACCTGAAAGCTGCCTATGCGCGGCATCAGCGCTATGGCAATGCCTTGAGCCTGGTGATGCTCGATATCGACCACTTCAAACGGGTCAACGACACCTATGGCCACCAGGCCGGGGACAAGGTCATCGAGCAGGTCGCCAGGCTTCTGCACGAACACGTACGCGACTCCGACGTGGCCGGGCGTTATGGCGGCGAGGAGTTTGGCGTGGTGCTGTCGGACACCGACCAGACCGGTGCCCGGATGTTCGCCGAGCGCCTGCGCAAGGCCGTCGAAGAACTGCAGGTGCTGTACAACGACCAGAGCATCCGTTTCACCATCAGCCTTGGAGTGGCAGACCTGAGCCAGCCCTCGACCGGCCACGCCGAACTGATCGCCCGGGCCGACCAGACGTTGTATACGTCCAAAAAAACCGGGCGCAATCGGGTGACGGTGCATGAGTAGATGATGACCGCCAGTCACGTGCCCGCGCTAATGCTCTGAACTTCCATCCAGCCTCCCGCCTCTGCCCTATATCACCACGCGACCCAGAGGCAGGAAGTCATGAGAGCACTCACTTACCACGGTGCACACAGTGTGAAAGTCGACACGGTCCCCGACCCGGTCCTGGAGGACAGTGACGACATCATTCTGCGTGTCACGGCAACGGCGATTTGTGGTTCCGATCTGCACCTTTATCGCGGAAAAATTCCCGCTGTCGAACATGGCGACATCTTCGGCCATGAGTTCATGGGAATCGTTGAAGAAGCCGGTTCAGCGGTGACCGCCGTTCAACCCGGCGATCGAGTGGTTGTGCCTTTCGTTATCGCCTGCGGCAGCTGTTTCTTCTGTCAGATGGATTTGTTCGCCGCTTGCGAAACGACCAACACGGGTCGTGGCGCGATTCTGAACAAGAAGGCAATCCCGCCCGGGGCAGCTCTGTTCGGTTTCAGTCATTTGTACGGCGGTATCCCTGGCGGACAAGCTGAGTATGTAAGGGTACCAAAGGCCAACACCGGGCCTTTCAAAGTGCCGGGAACCCTCTCGGACGAGAAGGTGCTGTTCCTCTCGGACATCTTGCCAACCGCCTTTCAAGCGGTGACCAACGCCGGGATCGGCAACGGCTCGAGTATTGCCATCTATGGCGCCGGGCCGGTCGGTTTACTGAGCGCCGCCTGCGCGCGGATGTTGGGCGCCGACCAGATCTTCATGGTCGATCATCACCCCTACCGTCTGGCCTATGCACAGAAAACCTATGGCGTTATTCCCATCAATTTTGATGAAGACGACGACCCGGCGGACACGATCATTCGCCAGACCAAGGGCATGCGGGGCGTGGACGGTGTGGTGGATGCCGTGGGTTTTGAAGCCAAAGGCAGCACCACCGAAACAGTGCTGGCTACGCTTAAACTCGAAGGCAGCAGCGGCAAGGCGTTACGCCAATGCATTGCGGCGGTCAGGCGCGGTGGGGTCGTAAGCGTACCGGGCGTGTATGCCGGTTTCATCCACGGCTTCCTGTTCGGCGACGCATTCGACAAAGGCCTGACCTTCAAAATGGGCCAGACCCACGTGCAGCGATACCTTCCCGAGCTGCTTGGCCATATCGAGACCGGTCGCCTTAGCCCTGAAGTCATCATCAGCCATCGCTTGTCCCTGGAACAGGCCGCCGAGGGCTACAAGCTATTCGACAAAAAACAGGAAGATTGCCGCAAGGTCATCCTGACACCCGGCGAGCCCGATATTGCCTTGCCGGTAGATGACGACCAGGCCGTTCTGCTGAGTACGTAGGGGACTTATCCGGCGTCTGGGGCGAGAGGGTGTATTCATCGCATGCCCTCACGCCCTGCCTGGACGCCCTACCCCTCTCAGCTCAGCGCCAAGGCGCAAACCAGCCCAGGCCATCCTCGGTCAGGCCGCGGGGGTTGTACTCGCAGCCGATCCAGCCATCGTAGCCGGCCTCGTCGAGCAGTTTGAACAGGTATGGGTAGTTCACTTCTCCCAGGTCCGGTTCGTGCCGATCCGGCACGCCGGCAATCTGGATATGCCCGACACCGGCCTGGAAGCGCTGGAAACCGGCAATCAGATCGCCTTCCATGATTTGTGCATGGAACAGGTCCAGTTGCACACGCAGATTCGGCTCGCCCAGTTCGGCCAGGATCGCATGGCCCTCGGCCTGGCGATTGATGAAGTAACCCGGAATCGAGCGGCTGTTGATCGGCTCGATCAACAGTGTCAGTTTGTGCTCGGCCAAACGTCGTGCGGCGTAACGCAGGTTTTCCAGATAGACCTCGCGCATGCGCGGGCGCTGGCTCTCGTCACTCACCAGTCCGGCCATTGCGTGCAGTATGGGGCAGCCCAGGGCGTGGGCGTATTCGATGGCCCGGTCGACACTTTCACGAAATTCCGCCTCGCGCCCCGGCAACGCCGCGATGCCGCGCTCGCCTGCGGCAAAATCCCCCGGTGGCAGGTTGAACAGCACTTGGCTAAGCCCGTGCTCGGCCAAACGTCCGGCCAGTTCGGCCGGTGCGAACTCATAAGGGAACAGGTATTCCACGCCCTTGAAGCCGGCCTTGGCGGCTCGGCCGAAGCGATCCAGGAAAGGTGCGTCGTTGAACATCATGCTGAGGTTGGCAGCGAAACGTGGCATTGCAGTCACCATTGGGCGCCGAAGGTCTGGCGCAGTTCTTCGATTTGTTCGTCGTCCAACGCCCGTACCGGCTGCTGGCGCAGCAACAGGTAGAGCTTGGCGGTTTCTTCGAGTTCTTCGATGGCATAGGTGGCCGCCTCCAGGCTCTTGCCCGAAACGACCGGCCCGTGATTGGCCAGCAACACCGAACTGTGCTGTCCGACCAGCCCGCGAATCGCCTCACCCAGCCGCGGATCACCGGGCCGGTGGTACGGAATCAGCGGCAAGCGCCCCACACGCATGACGAAATAGGGTGTCAGCGGTGGCAGGCACGACGTCGCGTCCAGGCAATCCAGGCACGAGACCGCCGCCGAGTGCGTGCAATGCAAGTGCACGATGGCACCGGAATCTTCACGGCCTTCATAGACGGCACGGTGCAGGAACGCTTCCTTGGAGGCGGGTTTGCCGGCCAGGTGGTTACCTTGCCAGTCGAGCTTGGCGATGTCGGCCGGGTCCAGGCGACCGAGACAGGCGTTGGTCGGTGTCAGCAGCCAGCCATCGTCCAGACGCACGCTGATATTCCCGGAGGAGCCGGGGCTGAGCCCACGAAGGTAGAGGGAACGGCCGATCTCGACGATCTCTTCGCGCAATTGGCTTTCTGTCATGCCAGCATCTCCCAGGCCTTGATCATGAAATCGGCGCTACCGAAGTTACCGGACTTGAGCGCCAGCGTCAGCGGCCGACCGGATTGGCCGAGCGTCTGGGTCCAGGGCACGCCGGGGTCGATGCTCGGCCCGATGCGCAAACCTTCGATACCCAGCGCGCCGACCACTGCGCCGGAGGTTTCGCCACCGGCCACCAGCAATTGGCCCACGCCCTGCTGTTCGACCAGCGCACGGGCAATCGCCGCCAGGGCCGATTCAATGCGTTCACCGACCTGCTGCGCACCGAACTGTTGTTGCACCCGGCGTACCTCGTCGGCCGGACTGCTGGCATAGATCAGCACCGGACCCTGGTGGCCGGCAGCCCAGGCCAAGGCCTCGGCCACCAGTGCATCACCGCGGGCCATCAGCTCGGCGGCCTCAAGACGAAAGGCAGGATAGACCGCTGCCGCCTGCTCGATCTGGCCGAGGGTCGCTCGCGAACAGCTACCGCTGAGAATCGCCTGGCGCCCCCACCCTGCCCCCAGCCGGCTGGCTTCGCCGTTGGCCTGCAACAGCCCTCTGGCCTGCCAATCCTGGGCCATGCCCAGCGCCAGCCCCGAGCCGGCCGTGACCAACGGCAGATCGGCACAGGCGGCGCCGAGCACCTGCAAATCTTCATTATCGATAGCGTCGCTGATAGCGATGCCCACGCCCTCGGCGCGCAACGCGGCGATCCGCTGACGGGTCGCCTCGACGCCGGCGCGCAGGGTCCGGTAGTCGATCAGGCCGACCGGGTGGCGTGTCTGCGGCTGCAACACACGCAGCAGGTTGGCGTCGCGCATGGGCGTGAGTGGATGGTCCTGCATCCCGCTTTCGTTGAGCAGCACGTCATTGGCGAACAGGTAACCGTTGAACACGCTGCGGCGGTTTTCCGGAAAGGCCGGACAGGCCACGGTGAAGTCGCTGCCCAGGGCTTGGAGCAGTGCATCGCTGACCGGGCCGATGTTGCCCTCAGCGGTGGAGTCGAACGTCGAGCAATACTTGAAGTAGAACTGTCGGCAGCCCTGCTGGCGCAACCACTCCAGCGCCTGCAGCGACTGTGCGACGGCTTCATCGGGCGCCAGGTTGCGCGACTTGAGCGCCACCACCAGGGCGTCGGCGTCGCCCACCGCCAAGGGCCCGTGTGGGACACCAATGGTCTGCACAGTACGGGCGCCGCCGCGCACGAGCATGCTGGCAAGGTCGGTCGCTCCGGTGAAGTCATCGGCGATGCATCCGATCAGGGGCATGGTCAAATCTCCTCGTTGGCGGCGGCAGGCAGGTTGATACCGGGGAATATCTTCACCACGGCGATATCATCCTCGCGCCCCAGCCCGGAAGCCGACGCTTGCTTGAACATCTGGTGGGCGCTGGCGGTCAGCGGCAGCGGGAAGACCGCCTCCTGGGCGCTGTCGAGCACCAGGCCCAGATCCTTGACGAAAATATCCACCGCCGAGCGCGGTCGATAATCACCCGCCAGCAAATGCGGCACGCGGTTTTCGAACATCCAGGAATTACCGGCGCTGTGACTGATCACCTCGTAGAGCGCCTCGGGATCGCAGCCCTGACGAATGCCATAGGCCATGGCTTCGGCCGCCGCGGCAATGTGGACCCCGGCGAGCAACTGGTTGACCAGCTTGATCTGCGAACCTTGCCCGGCCTCTTCACCCAGCCGGTAGACCTTGGCGGCGACGGCGGCAAGTGCCGTTTGCGCCCGTTCGAAGGCGGCCTCCGGCCCCGAGGCCATGATGGTCAACTCGCCCGCTTCGGCGCGCACCGCCCCGCCTGAAATGGGCGCATCGAGCATCAGCACTTGATGCTCGGCCAAGCGCCCACTGATGCGCCGCGCAGCCGCCGCCGAGATGGTTGCACAGGCAATGACCACGGAACCCGGACGCAACCGCGCGGCAATACCCTGCTCGCCGAACAGCAATTGCTCGGTTTGCGCGGCATTGACCACCACGATGAACAGCAGGTCGCTGAGCGCGGCGCTGTCACTCAGGGCACTGACCGGCTGGCCACCTTCGGCGATGAAGGCCTGGCGCACGTCCTCGCGGATGTCGTAGCCCCATACGGGCAGACCAGCGCGCAAAAGCGCGCGCGCCATGCCCAGGCCCATGGAGCCCAGGCCGACCACACCAATACTGGATATTGCTGTCACGGGTGAATCCTCTTGTGGTTGTTATCCGGACGCGTCGGCCTCGCTTCGCGCTTCGCGCAAGCGGACTTCGGCGTTGCGCAGATGCGAGGAGGCCGCGGTACGTGCCGCCTCACTGTCACCTGCGGCGATAGCGGCGAACAGCGCGTGGTGCTCCTGATCGACCTGACACATGTACTGGGCGTTACGCGCCTCGTTGCGACGGGTCACTCTGATCGCCTGTTGCAGCAGCTGATGCAGAAAATCGATGGTTTCGAGAAAGTGCTGGTTACCGGTGGCGGCCACCACCGAACGGTGGAAGGCGAGGTCTTCGCGCACGCCGTCTTCACCCCGCTCGACCGCTTCGTCAAGCTCGGCCAAGGCGTTTTGCATCGCCCGCAATTGCGCATTGGTGCGCCGCGCTGCAGCCAGTTCGGCGGCCTTGATCTCCAGCGCGCTGCGCAATTCGAGGATCTCCACCACCGCCTCGAAGTTGCCCTGGGGTGGAGACAGGCGCAGCGCGACACTGGGATTGGGCACGACGAAGGTGCCGCTGCCCTGGCGCGAAGTGAGCATGCCTTCGCGCTTGAGCATCGAAATCGCTTCGCGCACCACCGTGCGGCTGACACCGTACTGCTCGCACAATGCCTGCTCGGTGGGCAGGCGGTTCCCGGCGGCCAACTGGCCGTCATGGACCGCTGCACTCAGGCGTTTGGCCAGCCGTTCGGCCAGCTTGGGGGTAACGTCGTTCAGACTGTCCACTCAAATTCTCCCGGCAATCGTCGCGCTGCCTTGCCACCCGCTGTGGGCAAGAAGAAAACACGCAACGGTTGCGTCCACGTTAAATTCATCATACAACATGACAACTGCTTGTCACCTGGTTCGTCAAATAACAAGAATACGGGGCGTTCGGCACCCTGCCCCGAATATTCTCCTTAAGCGGAGTGCAATACATGAAGATCCTGGTAACTGGCGGCGCTGGCTTTCTCGGCGCCCGCCTGATCGAAGCGCTGCTGGCGCCCACTGCGAGTGACTTGCTGCCCCCCGGTGCCAGCCTCGTCTCGGTCGACTTGGCGCCCTGCCCCATCAATGACCCTCGGGTGGTGTCGCACACAGGCGACATCTGCGACCCGGCCTTTATCAAATCGCTGATCGGCCCAGAGACCTGCCTGGTCTATCACTTGGCCGCGATTGTCAGTGGCCAGGCCGAAGCCGACTTCGACCTTGGCATGCGGGTCAATTTCGATGCGACCCGCGCCCTGCTCGAAGCCTGCCGCCAACAGGCCCAGGCGCCGCGTTTCGTGTTCGCCAGTTCACTGGCGGTATTTGGTGGGCCGATGCCCGAGCAGGTACCCGAAGAACTCGCACCGCTGCCGCAATCGTCTTATGGCGCGCAGAAGGCCATGGCCGAACTGCTGATCAATGACTACTCGCGCAAGGGCTTCATCGATGGCCGGGTGTGTCGCCTGCCAACCATTTCCGTTCGCCCCGGCAAACCCAACGCAGCGGCCTCGTCATTTGCCAGCGGCATCCTGCGCGAACCCCTGGCCGGCGAGATGAGCAACTGTCCGGTACCACTGGATACCCGCATGTGGCTGTCTTCGCCGCAGACCGTGGTCGACAATCTGGTCCATGCCGCGCGCCTGGACGGCCAGGCGCTTGGCCTGCGGCGGACCCTCAACCTGCCCGGCATCAGCGTGCGAGTCAGCGAAATGCTCGACAGTCTCGCCCGTGTCGGTGGCGAGGCGGCGCGCGCGCGGGTCAGCTTTGAGCCGGACGAGCGGATCCAGCGCATCGTCTGCAGCTGGCCCGGCAACTTCGACATCCAGAGGCCGCTGCAATTGGGCTTTCGCGGTGATGCCGACTTCGACAGCGTGGTAAGGGCGCACCAGCTCAGCATGAATCACTGACCCAGGCGGCGCCGTGCGGTGCCGTCGTTCCATCCAATAACAACAAGAGTGATTACCCAATGGACGCAACTTCTATCGCCGGCCCACAGCTGATGGTGAGCCTGGTCCTGGCCATCGTCATACTCATCGTGCTGGTTCTCAAGACTCGCATCCACGCCCTGCTGGCGCTGATCATCGCCGCCTCGATCGCCGGCCTGGGTGGCGGCATGGCGCCCGACGCGCTGGTCAAATCCATCACCACCGGCTTCGGTGCCACGCTGTCGACCATCGGCCTGGTCATCGGTTTCGGTGTGATGATGGGCCGCCTGCTGGAAGTCTCCGGCGCCGCCGAGCGGATGGCCTATACCTTCGTGCGCTGGCTGGGCAACAAACGCGAAGAGTGGGCGATGATGGTGACCGGCTACATCGTCTCGGTGCCGATCTTCTGCGACTCGGCGTTCGTCATCCTCAACCCGTTGGTCCGGGCACTGGCGCGCAACAGCGGCAAATCGATGCTGACCCTGGGTATTGCCCTGGCCAGCGGCCTGATGCTGACCCACCATGCGGTTCCACCGACGCCAGGGCCACTGGGGATTGCCGGGATTTTCAATATCGACGTGGGGTTGATGATTTTCTGGGGCGTGGTATTCACCATTCCCGGCACCTTCGTGCTGGTGGCCTACGCCCGCTTCATGGGCCCACGCATCGAGGCGATGATCGCCCAAAGCGGCCAGACACCGGTCGAACCCGCCACCGCCTATCGTGAAGTGCTCGAACGCGCCGATGCCCGCGAGGCCGAACTGCCGCCGCTGTGGCTGTCGATGCTGCCGATCGTGCTGCCCATCCTGCTGATCTTCGCCAACACCCTGGTCGTCGCCCTCAGCAAACTCAACGGTGACAGCACCCTGACCCAGAGCCTGTTCGGTCAGACCATCGCTTTCGTCGGCAACCCGGTCATCGCAGTCGGCCTCGGGGTGGTGGCGGCACTGTATGGCCTGGTGCCGCGGCGCCCGCGTGAGGAAGTCATCGCGCACATGGAAAAAGGCGTGGAAAGCGCCGGCATCATCCTGCTGGTCACCGGTGCCGGTGGTGCATTGGGTGCCGTGTTGCGCGACAGCGGTGCGGGTCAGTACATGGGCGAATGGGTCGCCACCTTGCCGCTGCCGGCGGTGTTGATCCCCTTCGTGATCGCGTCCCTGGTGCGCCTGATCCAGGGCAGCGGCACCGTGGCAATGATCACCGGCGCCTCGATTTCGGCGCCGATCCTGGCCTCGATTCCCGACGTTAACATGGTCTTCGCCGCCCAGGCGGCGGCCATTGGCTCGATGGTCTTTGGCTACTTCAACGACAGCTATTTCTGGGTAGTCAACCGCATGCTCGGGGTCACCAACGCCAAGCATCAGATGCTGACCTGGTCGATTCCGACCACGATCGGCTGGTTCACCTCCCTGCTCACCCTGTTGCTCTTCAACGCCATTCTCGGATAACAGTGCCGGGCACCTGGGCAGGAACTGATAAGTCCTGCCCAGGTTTTCCCCTTGCTCTTAGCGCCAGCTCATTCACCCACAGTCGTTGCGGAGGAACGTGCGCCATATTTGCTCAACAGTTTCAGCGTCACGCCATTCGTCCAGCCGAAACCGTCCTGCAACTCATATTCGCCACCTCCCCCGCCATCTCCCCGCCCGGATACGTCGTACTTCTCTACCAGCTTGTCTTCCTTGCGGTAAAGATTGTGTACCTGTTGCAGGAAGCGAGTGCCAATCTGCTGCGCCAGCGCGGTGTGCCCATAGCGATCCAGCCCCTCAACCGCCACCCACTGCAGCGGTGCCCAACCGTTGGGTTCGTCCCACTGCTGGCCATTGCTGACCTGCGTGGTGGCAATGCCGCCAGGGCGCAGCAGACCATCACGAACTGCCTCGGCCGTGCGATTGGCGTGGTCCGCGGAGGCAAGGCCGGTGTAAAGAGGAAACAGCGTGGCGGCTGTCAGTTGCGGGCGTTGACGGCGCTGCTGCCAGTCGTAGTCCACGTAAAACCCTGCATCGGCATTCCACAAATGTTGCTCAATGGCACGCTGCCGCCGGTCCGCGCGCTGACCATAGGCCTGGACGCATGGCGTGTTTTGCACGGTTTCACACGCCTTGGCGATGGTGCGCTCCAGGTGATAGAGCAGGCTGTTCAGGTCCACGGGCACAATGGATGTGGTGCGTATGGTTGCCAGGTTCTGGCCGTCGCCGAGCCAGCGCGAACTGAAGTCCCAACCGCTCTCCGCCCCGGCACGCAGATCACGCCAGACCTCTTGCCTGGATCTGTTCGAGGCCTGTTCAGCGGTTTTGACATCTTGCAGCCAGGACTCCTGTCGCGGCGTCGAACGGGCATCCCAATAGCGATTGAGCACGCTGCCATCGACGAGCTTGACCACGTGTTGCGCGGCGGCACCCGGTTTGAGCCCCTCGGCGCCCTGCATCCAATAGGCGTATTCCTTCTGCAGTTGTGGAAGGTAACGCCCAAACGCCTGGTCACCTTCGATGTGCGCCTGCAACTGCACCATGTAAGCGAAGAATGGCGGTTGTGAGCGGCTCAGGTAGTAGGTGCGATTGCCATTGGGAATGTGCCCGTACGTGTCGATCATATAGGCAAAGTTATCGGTCATCTGGCGCACCTGGGCCTGATCACCGCTTTGTTCAAGCCCGAGCATGGTGAAGTAGGAGTCCCAGTAGTACATCTCGCGAAAGCGTCCGCCTGGAACGACATAGGGTTGTGGCAAGGGCAACAGGCTGCTGTAGGGCGGCACTTGGCGATAGGTACGGCTTAACACGGGCCAAAGGCTGTCGATGTGCTCTTGTATGGGCGCGCCCGGTTTCGGTGCCGGGCTTTGCGCTGCGCCGGACTCGATGAAGTTGTCCTTCACGAAGGTTTCGAGATCGAAGTCGCTGTTGTCGCGACGAGCCAGGTATTCGGCACGGATTTTCGAGGGGTCGCGGGTGGGCAGTGCGTCGACGAAATGCTTCTGGTCGGTGAACAGTTGGTTGTTCTGCACGGCTTCGAACAACTCGGGATATGCCTGGTCGGGCGGCAGATTGGCCCGTTCCTTGGCATCCATGTAGCCCCAGGTCGCGGGCGGTTGGCTTGAGCAAGCCGCGCACAGCAACGCTGCGAAGGACAGGCTGGTGAAATACAGTGGTCGCATCAGCGGCTCCATCATTTGTCGTTCCTGACAAACGACTGACACGGCCGAACAAACCCGGGTTCATTAAATGTCGCCGAATCGACAGCTGGAACAAGAGAGGCCACACTCAAGTTTTTCACAGGGTCTGGCCCGACCGCCCCAGGTTCAATGCCCCCCCGGTTTCGACGGATGACACTCAAGCGCGTATAGGCCCAGCCGATAACACATTAAGTCAACGGCCCCCAGGCCGCGCCGGCACTGCTGGTTGCATAGGGTAACTCTCGATGATTTTGCCGTTTAACCGTCTGCTGATGAGCTGCGTCCTGGTGTTCCTGGCTGCAAGCACAGCCGTGCCAAACGCCGCCGCAGAGACTGCGCTGCGCATCGTTACGGAAGAACTGCCGCCTTATAACATGACGCAGAACGGGCGAGTGACCGGTATGAGCACCGAGGTGGTCCAGGCGGTGCTCAAGGAGGTCGGCGTAGAGGCGTCCATCCAGCCCATGCCTTGGGCGCGGGCCTACGAACTGGCGCTCAATGAAAGTAACGTGTTGATCTATTCAATCGTTCGAACGCCTGCGCGTGAATCACTTTTCCAGTGGGTCGGGGCCATCGCCCCAACCCAGTGGTACATGTATTCGCTGGCTGAGCGCCCGGTAAAACTCAACTCGCTGGACGATGCGCACGGTCACCAGATTGCCACCGTCAATCAGGACGTGGGTGAGCAATACCTGGTGTCGAAGGGGTTCCGCATTGGTAAAGACCTGCAGTCGAGCAACAAGTACGAACACAACTACCGCAAGCTCAAGGTCGATCACGTGGAGCTATGGATTTCCAACGAGCTCAACGCGCTGTACCTGACCCGCCAGAATGGCGAAGACCCGGATAAAGTGTTGATCCGCTCGCTGCCGCTTCCCGAATTGAGCAGTCAGGACGGCTTGAGCATGGCGTTCAGTCGCAAGACGCCGGCCGCGACGGTCGAGAAATTCCGCTCAGGCCTGGAGACCATCCGCCGTAATGGCGTTTACGACGCCATCATGCGCAAGTGGCTATGACATGGCCGACGATTTTCGGACTGTCCCCATCCATCCGCCAAAAACCAGGACATTCAGCTCACTGGGACGGCGTCTGGTTTTGGCCACGCTGGTGTTCTGCCTGTGCTTTACCTTGGCGATGGTCACGCTGCGTACCTGGCAGGCCTGGGAAAACAATCTGGCGCAGATGAATTCCGAGCTGGTCCTGATCGACCAGGTGTTCCAGAACACCTTGGCCCATGCCATTTGGGAAATGGACCGTGAGTCGTTGGACAAGCAGATCACCAGCGTTGCGAATGCGGCGCCGGTGGGACGCGTGGCACTCAATATCCTGCGACCCGGACAGGCGCCAGAAATCATCGAGTTCAATCGATATGCCAGCAATGCATCCAGCGTGGCGCCGGTGCTGCATCGCCAGCTCGTCGCGCAGCCCTACATCGGCGCCAACGAAAAGGTCGGTGAACTGACCATCGAGGGCGATAACAACCTGCTTTGGGAACGCCTCTGGGACGAAGCCCGCAGCATCGTCATCACGCAGGTGATCCAGTCGTTGCTGCTGGCCGGCCTGGTCATGACCATGTTCAACCGCCTGGTGACCGTGCACGTTGTCCATATCGCCCGGCATCTGGGGAAACTCTCACCACAAACACTCAACTTCCACCTCAAGCTGCAACGTTCGGTCCGGCGCCAGGACGAGTTGAGCCTGCTCGAATCCAAAGTCAATGCACTGCAAGACAACCTCCACGCCCATCTGGAGCGCCAGCACTCGGACGAATTGGCCCTTGCAGCCAGCCGCGACCAGTTGGCCGAACTGGTCGAGGCGCGCACTTCGGAACTCAAGGCCGCCAACCAGGCCCTCGAAGCGCTGTCGCGTCACGATGCCTTGACGGGCTTGGCCAACCGTCGTTACTTCGATGAACTGAAGGATGTCGAATTCCGCCGTGCGATCCGCCACAACACCCCGCTGGCCGTGCTGATGTGCGATGTGGATTTCTTCAAGATCTACAACGACACCTACGGCCATATCAAGGGGGACGAGTGCTTGAAACAGATCGCCGGGACCCTGCGCAGTGTCTTCGGCCGCTCCGGCGAACTGACTGCTCGCCTGGGGGGTGAGGAGTTTGTCGTGGTATTGCCCAATATCAACGCCAGTCAGGCATGCGAGGCAGCCCAGCGGTTTCGTGAAAGCCTGGCTGAACTTGCACTGCCCCATGGCGGCTCAGCGGTTTCGCCCTTTGTCACCCTGAGCATCGGTGTCGCCGAGCTGGACACCAAAACCATGGACCACTTCGATCAACTGCTGCAACGCGCCGACCAGGCGTTGTACCGGGCCAAACGCCAGGGGCGCAATTGCGTCGCTTTATAAAACCACCGTGTGCTGCGAGGTCTGTATGCACTATCGTCTGAAGCTCTGCTCCTGCTTGCTCCTGGCCCTGATCAGCGTGAAAAGTCACGCCGAGGCGATCGAAGTCGTGACCGAAGACTCGTTATACGCCTACCTGCGTGAAGGCGCGCTCGTCGGCCCGGGCACTCGAATAGCCGACGAAACCTTGAGAGGCGCAGGGATCAGCGATTACCGCATGTTGCTGTACCCATGGGCACGCGCTTACGAAAAAGCGCTGCATGAACCCAATGTGATGATCTTCCCGCTCGATCGCACCCCGGCCCGTGAGCAGATGTTCAAGTGGGTGGGTGAAATCCATCGGGCGACGACCAAGCTTTACAAGCTGCGTGGACGTGACGGCATCGCCGTTGACAACCTTGAAGACGCCAAGCAGTACACCATAGGCGTGGTGCGCAATGACGCCAAGCAGGTTTACCTGCAGCAGAAAGGCTTTACCCGGCTGGTGGTATCGGCGGACAACCACGATAACTTTCAGAAACTGTTGAATCAGCAGATTCAGTTGCTGCCGATGCCCGAGAACACTGCGCGCCTGATGAGCAAAGATGCCCAAGTGGATTTCACCACTCTGGAGGAGGTCTTTTCCCTGGATGAACAACCCCACCGAGTTCACATGGCGTTTAGCCTGAGCACCCCAGACGAAATCGTCACCCGGGCTCAACAAGCTTTCGCGAAGCTCAAGGCTTCAGGCGAAGTGGATCGGATCATGACTGAAGAGCGTTAGCGGGTAAGCCTAATGCAGTACGTGCAGGCGGGGTGATTTGCTGACGCTGACCCTCCTATGGCAGGCTTGGGCCAGAGCTTTTTTCCGCGGTTCACGCGGTCACTGCAAGTCGGCAATGAGGCCCTCCCATGAGCAAAGCGCCCTATGTACCGCCCAGAGTCTGGAAATACAACGCCCCGTCTGGCGGCCAGTTCGCCAACATCAACCGCCCTACCGCCGGGCCGACCCATGAAAAAGTATTGCCAGTGGGCGAACATCCGCTGCAGCTCTATTCACTGGCCACGCCCAATGGCGTGAAGGTGACCATCCTGCTGGAAGAGCTGTTGGCGCTGGGGCACACCGGCGCCGAATATGACGCCTGGCTGATTCGCATCAACGAAGGCGACCAGTTCTCCAGTGGCTTTGTCCAGATCAACCCGAACTCCAAGATCCCGGCGTTGCTCGATCGCAGCGTGGAGCCGGCGATCCGGGTTTTCGAGTCCGGTTCGATCCTGCTGTACCTGGCGGAAAAGTTCGGCGCCTTCCTGCCCACCGATCCGGCCGGGCGCACCGAAACCTTGAACTGGCTGTTCTGGCAAATGGGCGCAGCCCCCTATCTGGGCGGAGGCTTCGGGCATTTCTATGCTTACGCGCCCGATAAACTTGAGTACCCCATCAATCGTTTCACCATGGAAGCCAAACGCCAGCTCGACGTCCTGAATCGCCGTCTTGGCGAAAGCCAATACCTGGCCGCAGACAGCTACACCATCGCCGATATCGCGGTCTGGCCCTGGTATGGTCAATTGGTGCGCGACAACGTGTACTCGGCTGCCGAGTTCCTGGCTGCCCACGAATATACCCATGTGCAACGCTGGGCCGAGGAGATCGCCAATCGACCGGCAGTGATCCGGGGGCAACGAGTGAACCGCACGTGGGGTGATGAAGCGAGCCAAGTGCCGGAGCGGCATCGGGCTGAGGATCTGGATTGAAGGGGCCGGGCCGGTCTTTTCCTGTCAGCACCGGATAGCAACCGCTGTGGGCCGGGCGCTATCCGAATCGCTGACCGCTGCGCGGATTAAACACGAATCGTGAATCGATGATTGACTTTTCAGCCATTGAACCTGCAATCGCATTCCCTATGCTGGCATGACTGCTCATTGAGCGCGGCGCATCGTGAGGCCCTCCCGGCGCGCCTTCCGATCACTCGCGAGAACCGTCATGAAAGGCCCCAGAACGCTCTACCAGAAGCATATAGATGCCCACACCGTCTGTACGCTGGACGACCATGGCCATGTGTTGCTCTACATCGACCGCCAGGTCGCCAACGAATACACCAGCCCCCAGGCCTTCAGCGGCTTGAGAGAGGCGAACAGAACGGTATGGCGCCCGTCATCGACGTTGTGCGTGGTCGATCACGTCAACCCGACCGCGCCTGATCGCGTCGCGGCCATGCCGGATGCGGGTGGCGCGCTTCAGGTTTCTTACTTCGAGCGGAACTGTCGAGACTTCGGAATCGAGTTGTTCGATGTCCTGGACAAGCGACAAGGCATTGAGCACGTGGTTGCCCCTGAGCAAGGCTTCATTCTTCCCGGGATGGTCGTGGCCGCAGGTGATAGCCACACAACGACCTATGGCGCGCTGGGCGCCTTTGGTTTTGGTATCGGCACCTCGGAAATTGAACACCTGCTCGCCACACAGACGTTGGTCTATAAACGTCTGAAGACCCTGCGCGTGAATGTGCACGGGCGGATGGGCGCAGGCGTCACCTCCAAAGACATCATCATGGCCTTGATCCGCGACATCGGTGCGTCCGGTGCGACGGGCTACGCCATCGAATTCTCCGGCCCCACCATTGAGTCCCTCAGCGTCGAAGCGCGCATGACCATCTGCAACATGGCCGTAGAGGCCGGTGCCCGTGGGGCTTTCATGGCGCCGGACGAAAAGGTGTACGCCTACCTCAAAGACAAACCGCGAGCCCCGAAAGGGGCGCTATGGGAGCAGGCTGTCGAGAAATGGAAAACGCTTTATTCCGACCCTGGAGCGCATTTCGACAAGGAAGTCGAACTCGATGCCAGCGCGTTGGAGCCGATGGTGACTTGGGGAACCAGCCCTGACCAGGCCGCGCCGATTGGTGAGTGCGTACCGGATCCGCGCCTGGAGAGCGACCTGATCCGCAGGCAGGACCCTGCAGCGTGCACTGCGCTACATGGGCCTTGAGCCGGGAACCCGACTGGCCGGGGTGCCGATCAGTCACGCCTTTATCGGCTCCTGTACCAACGCACGCATCGAGGATCTGCGCGATGTCGCGCGCATCGTTCGGGGTCGCAAAGTAGCGGCGAGCGTGCGCGCGATGATCGTACCGGGCTCCACACGGGTACGTGATCAGGCGCAAGCGGAGGGGCTGGCGCAGATCTTCAAGGATGCCGGCTTCGAATGGCGCCAGTCCGGCTGCTCGATGTGCCTGGCGATGAATGATGATGTGCTGTCGCCGGGTGATCGCTGTGCCTCCAGTACCAACCGAAATTTCGAGGGCCGTCAGGGCGCCGGAGCAAGAACTCACCTCATGAGCCCGGCGATGGTCGCCGCCGCAGCGATTTGCGGCCACCTCACCGACGTTCGTCAACTGTCCATGGAGAGCTGAAATGCAGCCATTCACCATCGTTCGCGGTATCGCCGCACCGCTGCCCGCCGCGAATGTGGACACCGACGTCATCATGCCCAAGCAGTTCCTCAAGGGCATCGATCGCAATGGGCTGGACCGCGGGGTCTTCTTTGACTTGCGTTTCCTGGCCGATGGCGTCCCCAATCCGGCGTTCATTCTCAATCAGGCCCCTTGGGATCACGCCAGTTTCCTGATCACCGGACCTAATTTCGGTTGTGGTTCCAGCCGCGAGCACGCGGTCTGGGGGCTGAAGCAACTGGGTATACGCGCACTGATCGGCACGAGTTTCGCTGGTATTTTCTACGACAACTGCCAGCGCAATGGTGTTCTTCTCATTCAATTGAAGGAGCCAGAACAGCAGGAGATCAGCCATCTCGTTGGGTCACCTGAAAACTCGCAGATCACGATCGATCTGCATGCCCAGCAGATTCACCTTAAAACCGGAAAGATGATTGGGTTCGAGATGGACCCCTTGCGTAAAAAAGCGCTGCTGGAAGGTCTCGATGCGATTGGTACAACGCTTGAGCACACGTCACGAATCCGCGACTTCGAGGCACTGCACCATCGTTTGAACCCCTGGCTTGCCTGAGCCTCGAGCGAACAAGGGCCTGCGTAGCCGGCCAGAACCGCCGTCAGGCGCGGGCCGTCTCCGGTAGCCGCAGCCTTTTCAAATAGCTCTCCAGAAACTCCACGCACACGCGAAGTTTGGCCGAATCCGCCAGCCTGGTCGGATACACCGCCCAGACGTTCGCGCTTTGGGTGTAATCGGGCAGCACGCGGACCAGCTTGCCTTGATCCAACAGTGGCTGAACATCCCACAACGACCGCAGAAGCACCCCGCGCCCAGCCAAGGCCCATTGCAGTACGATTTCTCCGCTGTTGGATGACAATCTGCTGCTGACCCGTACAACCTCATCGCGGTTGGCCTGATTCAAATGCCACACACCGAATGGATTGTTCCGCTCCTTCAGGACCAGACAATCATGATGAGCAAGATCCTTGAGAGTGATCGGGACCCCTCGCCGCTCCAGGTAATCCGGTGTGGCACAGAGCACTCGGTGGTTACTGAGCAGCTTGCGGCTGATGTGATGGCCCGGCAAGTCGTCACCCACGCGGATCTCCAGATCAAAGCCTTCGGCAACGATGTCTACCACGCGGTCGAACACATCCAGCCGCACCTCCAGTTCCGGGTAGATCGATGACAACTCTGCAATCGCAGGGGCAACATGATTGCGCCCAAAACCGAAGCTGCTGCAAATGTGCAGCAGGCCACGAGGGGCTTGGCGAATCTCGGTGAGCTCGCCAACGAAATCATCCATGTCGTCGAGAAAGCGAATCGCCCAGCGCTGGGTTTTTTCTCCCGCTTCAGTCAGCGCAATGCGTCGAGTGGTGCGATGCAAAAGCCGCGTGCGCAATGTCTGCTCGAGCACGCGAATCCGTTTGCTCACGAAGGCCGGCGAGAGCCCAAGCTCATCCGCGGCACCGGCAAAGCTGGATTTGCGAATGACGGTCAGGAAGACCCGAAGGTCCTCCGGCAGAGGCGTTTGAACACGAAATGTGTTTTCTGGTGTCATGACTGCCCGGCCTGCTCCACTTTTTTGCGAAGAATAGCATCTACTGATCCGCCCCCCGTCAGCTTATGCCCAACCCGTTCGGCAGCCCCAGGGAGATGGCCGGGATGTCAGTGATCACGATCAGAACCAGCAGCAAGGCAAACTTCGAGAGACGCCTTCGGCCACCCCGAACGGGCGACCGTGGCTGGGGAACTTCAGTTGGATTGGTTGGCCGCCTGGGCCGCTTCGATCAGTTCGGTACCGATCTGCGTTTCGAAGGCTTTCCAGGCAGGACGCACGGCGTTGCGCCAGGCATCACGTTGCTGTGGGGTCAGGCTGATGATCTCGCTCTTGCCCGAATCGATGATGCCCTGCTTGGCCTTCTGATTGAGCACCTCGGCCTGCTTGTTCACTTCGACAGTGACCTCATCGATGATCTGCTCCAGCTCATCGCGTACATCTGCCGGCAAACCATTCCAGAATTTGGTGTTGGCGATCAGCAGGTAGTTGCCGATGGCATGGTTGGACTCGGTCATGTACTTCTGCACTTCATAGTATTTCTGGGAATAGATGTTCGACCAGGGGTTGTCCTGAGCATTCACCACCCCCGTCTGCAGGCCCTGGTAGATCTCGGCGAACGCCATCTTGCGCGGCACTGCGCGCAATGCGCTGTATTGCGCGGCCTGCAGGTCAGAGGGCTGCACGCGGAACTTCTGCCCGCGGGCATCACTTGGCTTGACCAGCGGCTTGTTCGCGGTCAACTGGCGCATACCGTTGAGCCAATAGGCCAGCCCGGTGATGCCCTTGCCTTCCATTGACCTGAGCAGCGCCTTGCCTTTGTCCGACTGTTGAAAGCGCTGCGCTGCCGCCACGTCGTCGAACAGGAACATCAAGTCGAACAACTGCAATTGCTTGGTGTACTGCTCCAGTTTCGAGGGTGCCGGCGCCAACATCTGCACCTCACCCAGCAGCAACGCTTCCATCTCCTTGCCATCGCCGTACAACGACGAATTGGAGTAGACCTGCACTTCGACTTTACCCGGCAGGCGCTCCTCCACCAACTTCTTGAACATCAGGGCGCCCTGCCCCTTGGGCGTGCTGTCGGCGGTGATGTGGGAGAACTTGATCAGAATCGGCTCGGCGGCCTGGACAGACAACGCACCGACCAGGGCAAAGCTGGCAAGCACCCCGGTCAGGCCACGACGCACGGATGGATACTTCATGGTGAGCTCCTATTGTTTTTGTTCGAGCGTTGGGGACGTATCCCCCTCAGTCCGTTTGGACTCTACCCCCCGCCCCTACGCCACTGAAATTCATATTTGAACAATGCTGCCTTCGGCTTTCACGAAGGCTCGACCATGGAAGCCTCCCGTTGTTCGCTGCTCATCAGGTGTTCGAGCATCTGGCGTGCCGTCATCGACAGCGCTTCCAGGCTGCGCACGGCAATCTTCAACTCGCGACGCGCCCAGGGATCGTCCAGCGCAATGACCTGCACATCAAGCGCCGGCAGATAGGTCCGCACGGCAAGCTCCGGCAGGATGCCGATCCCCATGCCGGTGTGGATCATCCGGCAAATGGCTTCGAAGCTGCGCACCTGGATACGCAGGCGCAATGGCGTGCCCAAGTGACGCGCTGCCTGTTGCAGCAGGCCGTGCAACGAGGCGTCCTGCTGCAACCCGATGAAGTCGTAGCTGACCGCTTCGTGCAGGCTGATGCGGCTGCGCTCGGCCAGCGGATGCGCGCGTGGAGTGACCAGCACCAACCGATCGTGGCGGTAGTTGAATACCTGCAGCTCGTCGGCGGGCACATGGCCGGCGAAGATGCCGATATCGGTAAGCCCTTCGCGCACCGCACGGATGGCTTCGCTGCTGACCCGCTCTTCCAGATCGATTTTGACCTGCGGGTGCAACCGGGTAAAAGCACTGAGGTCCTCGGGCAAGAATTCGATCACCGCCGAGGTGTTGGCGTGAATGCGCACATGCCCCTTGACCCCCTCGCTGAACTCGCTGAGGTCGGCATTCATCTGCGCAAGGTTGTCCATCATATTGCGCGCGTGATGCAGCAGCGCATGCCCGGCCGGCGTCAGTTCGACGCCCTTGGGCTGGCGGTAGAGCAAGGCGATTCCCAGCTGGTTTTCCAGGTCGCTGACCCGTTTGCTCACCGCCGCCAGGGCCAGGTGCTCGCGCTCGGCGGCCTTGGTCAGGCTGCGCTCATCGGCGATGGCGACAAACAGCTTGAGGGTGACGAAATCGATACGACGCATAGGCGCGGCCTCCTGTCAGTCGTGTATCACGACGTGCAGCACGATGAAGAACAGTTTCAAGGTTCTCACAGGTGGTACTTCGCAGGATACGAAGCCTGGCTTGGTCATTGATCAATTGTTCAGTCCATGGGCCTGAGCCATCCTGCCTGACAAAGAACAGCGCACGACCCAAAGGTGCAGACATGACAGAACAACACGCAAGCAGCATGGCGCTGCAGGGCCTGAAGGTCCTGGAGATGGGCCAACTGATCGCCGGCCCGTTCGCCAGCAAGATGCTCGGTGAGTTTGGTGCCCAGGTGATCAAGATCGAGCCGCCGGGTGTTGGCGACCCGCTGCGCAAGTGGCGCAAGCTCAAGGACGGCACCTCGCTCTGGTGGCATGTGCAGTCACGCAACAAGCAGTCGTTGACCCTCAACCTGAAAGCAGCGGAAGGTCAGGAGATTGTTCGCCGGCTGGTGGCCGAAGCCGATGTACTGGTCGAGAACTTTCGCCCCGGCACCCTGGAAAGTTGGGGACTGGGCTGGGACACGCTGTCGAAGATCAACCCGCGCCTGATCATGCTGCGCATCTCCGGCTACGGGCAGACCGGTCCCTATCGCGACCGTCCCGGCTTCGGTGTCATCGGCGAGGCCATGGGCGGCCTGCGTCACCTCACCGGTTATCCGGGTCAGGCACCGGTACGGGTCGGCATCAGCCTGGGCGATTCGTTGTCTTCCCTGTATGGGGTCATCGGCGTGCTTCTCGCTTTGCAGGAGCGCCAGAACAGCGGCATGGGCCAGTTCATTGACGTGGCGCTGTACGAATCGGTGTTTGCGATGATGGAAAGCCTGGTGCCGGAGTACGACGCCTGCGGATACATTCGCGAGCCCGCCGGCAGCGCTCTGCCGGGTATCACGCCGTCCAACTCCTACCCCTGCAACGACGGGCATTTCGTACTGATTGCCGGCAATGGCGACAGTATCTACAAACGATTGATGCACCTGATCGGCCGCCCGGATCTGGCCGAGGACCCGCGCCTGGCGCATAACGACGGACGCGGCGAACACGCCGAGCGCATCGATGCGGCCATCGCCGAGTGGACCCAGCAACGCGACCGGGACCAGGTTCTGGAGGCACTGAATCAGGCGTTGGTGCCGGCCGGTTTCCCCTACACCGCCGCCGATATCGTCAAGGACCCGCACTACCTCGCGCGCCAGATGATCGAGACCGTCCAAACCAGCGCCGGCGCGCTGAAAGTGCCGGGTGTGCTGCCCAAACTCAGCCGCACCCCAGGGCGTCTCGGCGCCGGCGGCCCGCAATTGGGCGAGCACACCGACGACCTGCTGGCCGGTCTGGGCCTGAGCGGCGAACAGGTCCGCGGCCTGCGCGAGCGCGGCATCATCTGAACAAGGACGCGCCTGCAAAACAGCTTGCGCTCCTCACCGTTACCCGGAGAACCGCCCCATGAGCAAACGCCTGTACATCCAGGAAGTCGTCACCCGCGACGGCTTCCAGAGCGAAGCCCAGTTCATCCCCAGCGAAGACAAGATCGCCCTGATCGATCGCCTGGCACAAACCGGTCTGGCGAAGATCGAAGTCACCTCCTTCACCTCGCCCAAGGCGATCCCCAGCCTGCGCGATGCCGAAGCGGTGATGCGCGGCATCCGTCGCGTGCCAGGGGTGGAATACAGCGTGCTGGTGCCCAATGTGAAGGGCTGTGAGCGGGCATTGGCCTGCGAGGTTGACGAGATCAACCTGGTGATGTCGGCCAGCGACAGCCACGGCGTGGCCAACCTGCGCATGACTGCCGAACAATCGCTCGAGCAGTTCCGCCAGATCATTGCCGTCAGCCAGGGTAGCGGCGTGTTCATCAATGCCTCGTTGTCGACCGCCTTCGGCTGCCCGTTCGAGGGTCAGGTCGCCGAAGCGCGGGTCCACGGGCTGATCCAACGCTTGCTGGACATTGGCGTGCAGGGCGTGACCTTGTGTGACACCACTGGCATGGCCGATCCGGCGCAGGTCGCGCGCATCTGCCGTGAAGCCCTGGCGCGCTGGCCGCAGACCCCGTTTACCCTACACTTTCACAACACCCGAGGCATGGGACTGGCCAATGCCCTGGCGGCACTGGACGCCGGTATTGATCGTTTCGATGCCTCGCTCGGAGGGCTGGGCGGCTGCCCCTATGCACCTGGCGCCAGCGGTAATATTTGCAGCGAGGATCTGGTGCACATGTTCCAGCGCATGGGCCTGGACACCGGTGTCGACCTGGACAAACTGCTGGCGGCGGCGGCCACCCTGCCAACGCTGGTCGGTCACCCGGTGCCAGGGGCAATTCTCAAGGCCGGCAAGTCCGACCGACGCTATGCAAAAGCTCAATAGATACCAAGCCGGTAGCCTCGGGCCGAGGCTACCGCGCCGATAGTCGAGCGCCTCACCGCCCCCTCCAGAATCGGCCGATATTGTTATTGCGCCCTGCACAGACCATTCAAATCTGCTGGCTTTATAGCCGGAGCAGCTGCCTTGTAAGCTCCCTCTCGATCCATCTTGGCGACAAACCCGGTGAGTGATTACCGATCATCGATCCGGTTTGAGCGCGACGGTATCCGTCGCCATCGGTGTCTTCGATGTCGCCACGGATCTTCTCTTCGCAGACTGGGAGTCAACGATGAAGCTACAGGTCAATGAACGCGAACTGGAAGTGGATGCGCCCGTCGATATGCCGCTGTTGTGGGTCATTCGAGACCTCATGAGCATGACCGGCACCAAGTTCGGTTGCGGTATGGGCCTATGTGGCGCCTGCACCGTGCATATCGACGGCTCGCCCCAGCGCAGTTGCATCACACCGGTCGGCGCCCTGGCCGGTAAAAAAATCACCACTATCGAGGGGCTGTCAGCCGATATCAGCCATCCGGTTCAGCGTGCCTGGACCGAACTGGATGTGGTCCAGTGCGGCTATTGCCAGTCCGGTCAGATCATGGCCGCCGCTGCATTGCTGGCCAGCAACCCTGCCCCCACCGACGCCGACATCGATCAGGCCATGGCCGGCAATCTATGTCGTTGCGGTACGTACCAGCGCATTCGTTTGGCAATCCACCGGGCCGCCGAACTGAGCAAAGCCTGACCCCATTCTCTCAGCCACCTTTCAGCCAGGGAGTGCTCTGCAATGAATGCCATGATTGTCTCTTCTCGTCGCAGTTTTCTTAAGTCTGGTGCCGTGCTCGGCACTGGCCTGATTGTCGGTTTCACGGTGCCCGCTGGCAGACGCCTGATGGCGCAAGACCTGGAGTCCGCCGAATTCGCGCCCAATGCATTTCTGCGCATAGCAGCGGATGACAGCATCACCATTTTCCTGGCTCATTCCGAGATGGGTCAGGGGGTCTGGACCACCCTGACCCTGCTCATCGCCGAAGAACTGGACGCGGACTGGAGCACACTCAAGGTCGAGCATGCGCCGGCTGCCGCCGTCTATGCCAGTCTGCGGCGTGGGTTTCAGGGCACGGTCGGCTCTTCCAGCATTCGTGATGAGTTCGAGCGTTATCGCCGGGCGGGCGCAATGGCGCGGGCGCTGTTGATCCAGGCAGCGGCCATTCGTCTTGGCCAGGCCCCCAGCGCATTGCGCACAGAACATGGAGAGGTCATCGCCGGCAACACCCGTCTGCGCTATGGCGAACTGGCCGAACAGGCCGCCACGCTCCCGGTTCCAGATCCAGCGACGCTGCCCCTGAAAGATCCGGCAGCCTGGACGCTGATCGGCAAGGGCGCCTTGCGGCTGGACTCGCCAGAAAAGATCAGCGGTCGCGCGAAGTATGGCATCGACGTCCAGTTCGAAGGATTGCTCTGCGCCGTGGTTGCACGGGCGCCGATGCTTGGCGGCAGCGTCCGCGCCTTCGATGCGACCCAGGCCAAGGCCCTGCCCGGCGTACGCCATGTGGTTCAAGTCCCCAGCGGCATTGCAGTCGTCGCTGATCACTACTGGGCGGCCAAGCGCGGGCGCGATGCGCTGCAAGTGCAATGGGAAGCTGCAAGCGGCACCGTCATCCTCGACAGCGACCAGCAACGCCAGGATTTAACCGCCCTGACCCACACACCAGGTGAAGTCGTCACGCAACGCGGCGAGGTGGAGCAAGCCCTGAAGTCTGCCCGCAAGGTAGTCGAGATGGCGTACAGCGTGCCCTACCTCGCGCACGCCACAATGGAGCCACTCAACTGCACCGTGAAGCTCAGCGACGATGGCTGCGACATCTGGGTCGGCAGCCAGATGCAAACGTTCAATCAACGAACCGCGGCAAAGATCACCGGTCTTGCCCCTGAGCAAATCCGTATTCACACCACCTTCCTGGGCGGCGGTTTTGGCAGGCGTGCCCTGCAGGATTTCATCGCCGAAGCGGTGGAAGTCGCCAAGGCTGTGAATGTGCCGGTGAAAACCCTCTGGAGTCGCGAGGATGATATGCAGGGTGGTTACTACCGGGCAGCCTTCGCCCAACACCTGCGCGTTGCCTTGGGGGCGGACGGGCGACCGGTGGCCTGGTCGCAAACCACGGCGGGGCAATCGATATTTCCGGATGCGTCGGGCATTCACCCGACGTCTGTCGAAGGCATGAGCGACTCGCCCTACATCATGCGCAGCCCGGCCTATCGGGTCCAAGCGCACGCCCCTCGGTCAAACATTCCGGTGTGGTATTGGCGCTCCGTTGGGCACAGCCACAACGCGTTCGTCATGGAGAGCGCGGTGGATGAACTGGCACACGCCGCCGGACAGGACCCACTGGCGTATCGCCGCCTGCTGCTTGAATCGGACCCACGGCACCTGGGCGTGTTGAACCTTGCCGCCGAACGCTTCGGTTGGGGGCGCACGCCAGCACCGGGACGCGGCCACGGCCTCGCCGTGCATCAATCATTTGGCAGCTACTGTGCTCAAGCGGTGGAGGTTTCCATCGAAGGTGGGAATATCCGCGTTCATCGCGTGGTGTGCGCGATCGACTGCGGCATCCCGGTCAACCCTGACAACATCAAGGCACAGATGGAAAGCGCTATTGTCTTCGGCCTCAGCGCAGCGCTGTTCGGGCAGATGAGCATCAAGGAGGGTCGTATCCAACAGTCCAACTTTCACGATTACCGGGTGCTGCGCATCAACGAAATGCCGCAGATCGAGGCGCATGTACTGCCCAGCACCGAGAGCCCTGGCGGTGTGGGCGAACCCGCGACGCCCCCCATCGCTGCGGCCGTGGCCAACGCGGTCTTCGCCCTGACGGGTCAACGCTTGCGCGAACTGCCGTTGCGTCCATCGAGCAGTACATGAAGCGAAGGCCTTCAGGTCAGCGGGCCAAAGCGTTCGGCATACAGGGCGCTCACCCACTCGACAAACACCTTGAGTCGTGGAGAGAGCTGGCGGTGATAGGGATACAACACCGAAATCGGGAGTCCGGGACTGGGCCAGCCACCGAGGACCTCGACCAACTCCCCTGACGCCAGGTATTGCTCCACGCGAAAGCGCGGCACCTGGATCAGTCCACAGCCGTTCAACGCACAGCAACAGTAAGACTCGGCGTCATTCACTGAAATCCAGCCCCCCGGCTCCAGCTCGACCACTTGGCCGTCAATGACAAAGGTGAACGGGTAACGTATGTCATGATTGCTGGCAAAGAAGCCCACGGCCTGATGTTCAGCAAGCTGCTGTGGAAACATAGGCGTGCCGTGTTCGGCCAGATAGCCGGGGCTGGCACAGACCACTTCAGGCATCAACGCCAGCCGCTTGGCCACCAGCGACGAATCACGCGGGTTACCGGCACGGACCACGCAATCGACGCCTTCGCTCACCAGATCCACCAGCCGGTCGCCGCAGCTGATGACCAGGTTGATTTGGGGATAGCGCCGATGAAAATCCTGGATGTTCGGCAGGATGATCCGAGTCGCATGGGTCCCGTGCAAATCCAGACGCAAAGTGCCGCGCGGATTCGCCACGACCGTGCTGAGTGAAGACTCGGCGTCCTCCAGATCTGCGAGCACAGCCTTGCATCGCTCATAGAAGGCCTGACCGTCGAGTGTCGGCCGCACCCGCCGGGTTGTACGCTCGAGCAGACGCGCACCGAGCTGCCGCTCCAGCTCCTTGATGGCCAGCGTAGCTGTGGCCCGCGGGATATTCAGACCGTTGGCGGCACGAGTAAAACTGCCTTGCTCGATGATGCGAATGAACAGTTGCAAGGCATCGAATTTATCCATCGTGTGACGCCCTTTTATTGGTGAGAGATGAACAGTCTTACCCGCGATGCCTGACTAATCCACCCCATCGAAGCAATCAGTATCACTTTCACGACGGTGCAAGGTCCAGCGTGGGCCGATTGTTTATGGGAGGTGAATGGTCATGGCAGCCCCGTCGATTTATCCATCGCCAGGAAGACACCACACTGTCCTCGTCAACCTTTTGATAAACGACTCCAGGACATCATTCAGATGAAACCGACATCTCACGCTCCCAATGCTGAACAGCCCTCGAAGCTGGTCGTCCCGGCCCTGGGTATTTTTTATCAATGGGGCGAGCCTCTCGCCTATGCAATGCTCCGGTTATGCCTGGGGATCATCATGGTGACCCATGGCTTGCCCAAGCTGTTGGGAACTTCACACGGCTCGATGGCGGATCCCATGGCGGGTTCGATTCACTTGATCGCAAACGTCCTGCACCTGCCATTCCCCGCGCTATTGGGCCTGTTCGTCGCCTGGCTTGAAGGTTTGGGTGGGTTGCTGCTGGCGCTAGGATTGGCCACCCGGCCGTTGGCGGTGGCGATGGCCATACAGATGGCGGCGATCGCTTACATCCTTGGCCCGAACTGGCCCTGGATAGACCGTGGCATCGAATACCCGGTGTTGATGGGCTTTCTGTTCACTTACATCGCCTTCAAGGGGGCCGGTCGTCACTCACTGGACCGCCTATGGGGGCGTGAATTCTGACGTCTGCGCGACGCTTATCGACCGGCATCGGCTGACAGTCGATAAGCACGGCGGTTAAATGAGCAACGGATTCACCCGTGTTCAATCATCGTTGAATGGAGCGCTCGGATTCCTTTCACCCGGCGCCCCAGGCCGCTGGATCGTGGCGCAGTTCGAATCATAGCCCTGCCCCTCGAGTTGGGCGCGTGCAAAAGCAAACGCTTCATTCAACGAGCCATGCATCACCCCATCATGCCCCAATCCTTCATAGGTTTGCCAGGTGACCTGGTTTCCAGCCGCGCACAGCGCCGCCGCCACCGCGTACTGTCGTACCGGGGTGATGGTCTCATCGGCCTGGCCGGTGGCAATCAGCAATGGAAAAGCGATCGTTGCCTGGGGCATATCGGTCGTGGGCGTGCGCAGTGCGCTCAACGCTCGCGCACTGATGGTCAGCAACTGCGAAAACGAACCGATTTTCAGCTCCCGCGACTTGAGGGCAATTTCCCGCGTACAGCTTTGCCGGGCAACGTCGAGAAGCTGCAGCCCTTCAGGCGTCAGTAGGTCGTCTATTCGGGGCGCGTTGTCGCGTAACCCGCCAGTGGCCAACGACAGGAAGATCGTATTGGAATGGCGCGCCTCAAGCGCGATGGGCCCGTCGGGGAATGTGCTATTGGGCGCTGTGATAACCGCACCGAGAATATTGAGTTCAGGCGCATAGCTGGCGGCGAGTATCGACGCGCCCAGAGCGGCGCCGCCCCCCTGGGACTGCCCCGCCAGGAACGTGCGGTTGGCAATCACACCGGGCTTGAGTGCGCGGGCGGCACGGACCGCATCCAGGACAGAGCTGCCTTCGGCCTGCCAGACCGTATAAGGGTGAGGCCCTGGCCCACCCAGGCCTTGATAATCAGTGGCCACGACGGCGAATCCGCGCTCCAGCCAACGATTGATGTACGCAGCGTCACGCGCTCTGAACCCGGTCCACGAGGGCGCGCATATGTCGGCGATCCCCAGCGTACCGTGGGCCCAGGCCAAGAGCGGCCAACCTTCAGACGGAGCAGGACCGCTCGGCAGGAACAGCGTGCCGCTGACAGGCACCTGGCCTGAGTGCCAACGCTGGTCCGTGGAACTGTAGAGCATGCGTATGGTTTGCGCCGCGGCTGGCACCCGCTCCTGCGGTTTGAGCGTTTCGCTCCTCAGCAAGACACCGGGAACAGTGGGCATTGGATCCTGCCAGCGATAAAACGCAGAAAGCTCCATATCACCTGCGGCACGCCCGACCGGAAGTTCACCGGCAGCCATTGCGTTGAACGCAAGGGTCATGATGCTCCCAAGACAGATCCGCGTCACAAGTGAAGAAGCAAGGGTTCGAAGAATCAGCATTTAGCGTTCGCCTCATGATGAAGAAGGCCCCAGCACAATGGTCTGGAGGCCACGAGAGTCAGTGTTCAGGATCAGGATGACTGGCCGGACGGCGCACTACGCCAGTGCCTGACGCAACGCAGTGGCTTGGGTGAAAATCACATCCCGTACGACAGGTGCAACTTCATTGAATCGCAGGAACCCGTGGGTCATGTTCGCAAGGACTTCCAGGTGCGTCGCCACACCGGCAGCGTGCAACTTATCCGCCAGCTCACAGTTTTCGTCGTACAACGGATCAAGTTTTCCGACGATCAAGCGCACAGGCGGGAGTCCAGCCAGATCAGCGGTGATCGGCTGCACCCGCCAGTCATCTTCATCCTCGGCCAGGTAGCTCGCCCAGTAAGCATTCATCGTTTTGGCAGACAAGTTCTGCCCGCCATACCCACCGAGTCTCTGCCACGAATCGGAAGAAACACCTCGGGAATAGGAGCCGTAGAACAACATCAGCTGTCGCAACGTATCCATTCCAGCGTCGCGCAGCGCAAGGGCGGCGCCCAGGGCCAGATTGGCGCCCGCCGAGTCGCCACCCAGAGCATACCCCCGCACCGGACAATGAGTGATTGTCCCCAGGTTGATGACCCTGCTGACTATCGACAACACCTCGTTAAACGCCACTGGAAAACGGTACTCCGGCGAGAGGGCATAGCCGATGGACAACACCGCCAAGCCGCTGTCACGCACCAACTGGCGCAGAGGAGCGTCCCAATCGGCGAGTGCTCCGTGTCGAAACCCGCCGCCGTGACAATAGAACAGCAGCAAGGGCGTCTCTACGTCTTGCGGCCAATACAGCTTGCACGGAACAACCCGACAATTGACCGAAAACTCCAACATGCGCTCGCAGGACAAAGGCACGCTGGGTCGCGACGCCCATGCGCTGATTCGTTGCAACTGCGCGCGAACCTTCTGAATCTCTCCTTCGACGACAGGAAGCAGACCCAGCTCGCGTAACGTCGCCGCGACGCTGACCAGGTCTGGATGAACCTCGTTCGGATCGACGAGCACCCCGTCTGTCCCCTCACCGCCCACTTTCGGGTTTTCGCACTTCCCACCGAGCCTGGACATCGCCACCTCTGATTATCGGTTGTCTGGCGCCACGCTGAACAATGGCGCCATTAGGACCTGCCTTGATTGGCGCTGATGATTAATCGGATTCCAGGAGCGCGTCCCTCACCATGAAGGCCCATTGCGCACCGTGCATATCACGATCCTGCAGAGCCCCCTGTATTACGGGGCGCGGCAGGCTGATCTTGATCACATTCAATGCATCGATTCGAAACACGCTGATCGACTCGACGGTCCGGCGAAAGAGCTGAGCAATGGCCGGCGCTTGCAGTTTCGGTTCGCCCGCCAGCCGGGAAAAAACATCCGAGTCCTGACAAAACACATCAATGGTCAAAGAGAAGGGGCCGGCGTTCTTGGAGCGGATTTCGTAGCCGAGTGCTTCCATGGTATTCATCTCACGCCGCCTCAATGGTTTTCATGTCAAATCGAAAAGGTGCCAACGGATTCGCCACGACCATCACATGGCTGAGCACGAACTCATAAACCACTCCCCGGTCCATCGAGGCTGGAGAGAATGGAAACGCATGGGTGGGCAGGTCTTTGTCACCTGGCAACGGGAAGTGCAACAGGTAAGGATTGAGCAAAGCGACGATGTCTTTCGTGCGCTCGGCCGTTGCGGAAGTCGCCAGGGCCATGACGCCTATTTCCACTGGGGTGGCGGATCGCGATTCAAAGTCCCCCAACGCCGCGTTCTTGCCAATCGCGCGAAACTGCAGGTCGTAGTCGCCCGATCCGATGTTCAGATGTTTTTCTATTCGCTGGCGCATCACCGAATCGAGACAGGCGAGCCATTCATCGAAGCGCTCAAGGTACTCGGTGTCCCGGACAATACTCATGACAACCGATTGAAACCCGCAAGGCGCCGCACCTTCCAGCTTGACGGTGTAGTCTTCACTGGGTTTCCAGATCGAGCCTTCTACCCGCACCTCGTCGATCGCGGTGTACACAGCCCCCTCGACATCCAGCACACCACCCGGCTCGACGAGCACGTAGGGATTGCTGTTCTCATAGAGCATGTGCGCCATCACCGATCGTGGCGTAAGCCGGGCCCCCTCACCAATCGCCTCGATGGTGAATCCCGTTTCGTCAATGGTTGCCATGACCACGGCCTGGGCGGGTGTGGTGGTACAGGACGCGCCACATTCTAGAATCTTCCCGGCGTGCCAGGCGGCCCCTGGATGTCCCCCTCGCATGATCGGGAGCGACGCCATGACGGCGGTGTCCGTGGAGCGACCGGCCAGGATGATGTCCGCGCCTTCCTGGAGCGCATGAATGAAGGGTTCCACGCCCATGAGCGCGACTATTCGAGAACAGCGATCCACCAAGGCATCATCAATAAAATCAAGCTGCAGCGGTTTGATCCGCTTCTCCAAAAGTGCTGTTTTCACAGCACTTGCTGGCTGCTCGCTGTAGATGCCCGCGATACGTACGGTCTGCCCCAGCTCTGCCGCGACCTCCTCACAGAGCCCGCGCATCAAATCGACACCCGCGTCGGAACCACAGGTTCCGCAGCTGCCAATGATGAGCGGGATCCCCAGCTTTTCCCGGGCCTGCATGAAGACCCGAAGCTCTGCGCGCAATATCGAAGCAGAAGACTTTGTCGTGCCCGTACCGAGATAGTGCGGACCCGAGTCGGTGGACCCCGCATCCATTGCAATCACATCGGGACATTCCAGAAGCGCCTTCTCAAACGCATCTCTCGGGAATCCGGTGCCGATTGCACCCGTTGGTGTAAGCACCTTGATCTTGACGTTCATGTATTTTCCTTTGCAACGGTATGTCGACGGCCGTCTGCGATGACACAGTGCCCAGGCGGGCTCCGCCCTTCCAGGACCGCCACCACACACTGGGCTGCAATTAAATTGGTGCGATTCAAGCCTTCCACCGTAGAGGCGCCGGCATGGGGGGTCACGACCACATTGGGAAGTTTGATGAGCTGCTCTGTCACTGCCGACAGTGAAGGGTCGGACTCGCTTTCGAACACATCGAGTCCTGCCCCGGCGATGTCTTGCTGTTGCAGGGCTTTCAACAGATCCGCGTCGCGCACCAGGCCACCTCGGGCGGTATTGATCAGCACGGCGCCTGCTTTCATCGACTTTAAAGCGCGGCTGTCAATCATTCCCCGGGTCTGCGGGTTAAGGGGGGCATGAAGCGTAATGAAGTCACTTTCCTGAAACAGGGTCTCCAGATCTACAAAGCAGCTTTGCCCCCCGTTGGCTTTTTGTGAACTGTCTGGGCGAGGGGCATAAATCAGGGGTTTGACTTCGAACCCGGCGAGGCGCAGCAAGACGCCTTTGCCGATTCTGCCCAATCCAACGATTCCGACCGTTTTGCGATACAGGTCACCGCCCAAGGGAATGCTCCAGTCGTTGGCAGACAGCCCCGCCTGACATTGTTTTAGCTTGCGACACACCGCGAGCATCAGTGCAATCGTATGGTCAGCGACACTTGCATCATTTCCACCGACGGCGATCGTTGCGACCTTTCCGGCCGCTTCCACCGCCGCCGTATCAATGCGCTCATACCCCACGCCACGGCGGGAGATCACCTTGAGCCGAGGGAGCGAACCGAGCAGGCTGGCCGTCACATTGGCGTGCCCTAAAATCCACCCGTCAGCGTCAACCAGGAGGTCGATCAATTGCCGCTCACTCAAACTCCCGTCGGCAACTCCCGGCGCAAGTTCTGCGATGATGACTTCGCAACCGCAATGCTTGAGAAAATCAAGGGTCGCCGAATCAAAAAAACGCTGAGTGACGACAACCCGATGACGAAGTTTAGGCATCGCCCACCTCTCGACTTAGTTTGAATAACCCGAATTCCATGAACACACTCCAGTCAAAACGCATAATCCAGATACACCCGGGCTTCTGAGCCATTGACAACGTTATTCGGCTGGGCGGAAACAAGCGCAACAAAATCCTGGTCGATTCTGTAGTCGATATAAATCAATCCCACGGAAAGGCCGGCGTATTCTTTGTCATCGAACCGATAATAAACGCGGTATTCGTTTTGCCTTTCCCAAACATCCGTCTTCTGACCACTGAACGGGTTCACGGCGTCAAAGTTTCCCTGCTTATAGAGCGCCATGACTTTAAACCCGTCCAATGACGCCCCCAAGAGTGAAATACCGCTCAGGTCGTACTCGGCCCCTAGCTGCCAGGTTCTTTCACCATGATTGTTGAAATCGTTGCCGGAACGGGTCCACGCATCCATTCTCCCGTCCACGTTATCCGCGTGATCGAAGTAGGCGTAGCCAAGGTTGCCATTACTCAGTTCGGCGTGTGTCTCGGAGAAAGAAACACCCAGGCGCAACTTATCGAGCAATAAACCAAGATTGACGTTTAACCACGTGGCCTCTTTATCATAGGCCGCGTCACCGGCGGACCAATCTTGCTCCCACAGCCGTCCCGCTTTTTGGAACTGATAATACTGGGTGTCTAAAATGACCCCTGCCGTTTCACCGATAGGTGCCTGCAGGGTCAAGCCATAACGGGTATTTTCATTGAAGTCCTTTGACACACCACGGGCATAGCTCAACTCAACGGCCTTTAGATCGTAGTTGACCCCATAGGTGTAGACGTTGCTTATTTCCTCACCCGACTGGCTTAGCAGCTTTCCGAACGCCTGCCTGTCCCGCGGAGAACTTCGATCGATATAAGCTGCTTCGAAAGCCATCGTTCCGGGTAGCGGGCCGATGCCCACGTCAGTCAGGTTGAAATGGGCTCGCGCGCCCTGATAGGAACCCGGCACGAGTCGCGTGTCATTGCTGACCAGGGTGCCCGCGTCAAATCGGCCTCGGCCTATTTGTGAGTCTGCGTTCCATCCCTCGCCGACGTGGCGCAACTTCAAGTAACTTTGCCCGACTTTTGCAAAGCCACCGTTAGAACCATCGTCATTATCAAACAAGTCACGGCTGTCCTGCTCGGCATCGATCATTGCCACACCGTAAAGAGACGCATCAAAGCCGACGAAGCCTCCCCAGTAGTTTGAGTTGTAGTCCAGGATCGCGCCGACCCCTACCCCACCCAACTCCGAGCCGGTCGAGAACCCGCCGAAGCGGTCTTCAATCAGGTCGTTGGATATTCGCGTATTGATGTACGCGGATCGAAGATAAGCATTCAACTTGCCTTCATGCTGAAATCTATCCGGATAACTGATACTCGCAGAAAAACAACTGCCCGATGCAAACAGCGTAGCGAGATATGTCATTGCGACGGCTTTAGTCGATTTCATGATCACCTCAATTATTATTTTTATTTTCTCAATGAGCAGGCGTGAGCTGGCACTGCTTTAAACAAGCAGGGCAGAAATACAGGTGGATCTTTAAATAATTGCTCTTGTAACGATGGCCGTTGCTATGAGCGTAAGGCTGCTGCCGATTGCCCACAACAAGCAGTATCTTTGCATCTCGCCCATGTCCCGCTGGATAATCCCGCTGATGAGATAAACAGCGGCAACGAGTGGACTTAATGCGTGAACCGGTTGCCCCAGCACCGAGGCGCGGGCGATATGCATCGGGTCAATACCATATTCCGCGCCCGCCGCGCCAAGCACCGGCAAGATCCCAAAGAAGAACGCGTCATTGGAAAGCAGGAAATTAAGCGGCAGCGCGACAAGGGCGGTAATGATGCTGAAGTACTGCCCGCCGCCATCAGGAATCATCTGCACGATCCGCGCCGACATCCCATCGACCATTCCCGTGCCGGATAGAATGCCAGTGAAGACCCCTGAAGCGAATATCAGGGCAATGACCGTCAACACACTGTCGGAATGAGCGGCGATTCTCGCTTTCTGCTCCGCCAAACGTGGATAGTTGATCAGCAACGCCAGGGAAAACCCCACCATCATCACCAGGGGTAACGGTGCCAGTCCTGTACCCATGGCGTACATCAGCGCGGCCGTGAGTGCCAAGTTGACCCAGAACAGCCTGGGGTTTTGCGTGGCCGATTCGATAAGGGGTAGAGGCAGCTCTTCAGACACAGTGTCCTTTGCCATGGGCGTCCACCCCAAACGGCGTCGCTCTTTGCGGCCTATCCACACTGCCACGATAAACGCGTAGGCCAGACCTGCAAACATGGCGGGTACAAGGCCCAGGAATATCTCGCTGACATCCAGATGCAGCGCGCTGGCAGCCCGCGCTACCGGCCCACCCCAAGGGATGATGTTAACGACCGTATTGGTCAACAGAAGCATCAGTGCAAGGATGAGCGGGTTAATCCCAAGGCGAAGGTAGAGCGGCAAAAACGCCGTTGTCACGATCAGCACCGTCGTTGCCCCATCCCCATCGAAGGAGATGACCGACGACAGCAAAGCGGTGCCGAGCACCACACGAAGGGGATCATTTCCCACATAACGCAGAATCCGGCGAACCGCGGGCTCGAACAGCCCCGCGTCGAACATGATTGCGAAATACAGGATTGCAAACATCAACATCAATGCCGTTGGCGCCACTTGCTGGACGCCTTCCATCACCATGCCGCCCAACTCCGGTCCTGCGCCGCTGGCCAGCCCGAAAGCAATCGGGATGAGGATGAGCGCTGTCACAGCAGAAAGTCGCTTGCTGATGATCAACGCCATAAACGTGATGACCATTGCGAAACCTAACCAAGCCATGCCTATCACCTTTTCTTGTTTTTTTTATCAATGTCGTAGCAAATCAATGTGAACGACCGGCCACTCCCGAGGAATCTACATAGGGGAGAAAACCCTGTAAATCTTGATTTTTTTCGTCAACATCCCGCAAATACTGGGGCAAACGTGCTCGTGAAAAGATATCTCAGGGACGCTGGTCGGCTTTCAATGCCCACATCCGTCGGTCCCTCTGTGTAGACCGTCCATTGCTGACTCCCTTTGAAAACACGACGGAATGGATATCCTGGTAGACATTGACGCAAGGCAGGTATATTTAATGAATATGTACAAACCCCCATCAACCTGTTCGGATCCGTCATGCCTGATCAAGAAGACCTTTACCTTTCGGCAGAAGAAGCGGCTGGAATGCTGGGGGTCAGCCTTCCAACCCTTTATGCCTACGTCAGCCGGAAGAACATTCGGTCCGTCAAGATCGCCAACACGCCCAAGCGTCGCTATTGGGCCGAAGACATCCAGCGCTTGGTGAAAAGCCCCGCGGGGCACGCTGCAAAGCGCTCGTCGTCATCGGACAGCGCCATTACATTGATCACCGATGACGGCCTCTTCTACAGGGGGCACGACGTCGTCGAGCTCGCCGACCACGCCACGGTCGAGGAGGTCGCCGGATTGATGTGGCAGGTGCCATCGGCCTTCGGACCGTCGCTGCCGCGCGCGCCGAAGGATAGCGTCAAACTGCTGAAGATCTATGAGCACATGTCAGCGCCGGAGAAGGCAATTGCACTTTTCCCCCTGGTTCAAAGGGAGAACCCCAAAGCCTTCGATCTTTCCATCGACAGCTATGCACGCACCGGCGCCGATGTTGTGAGATGGTTTGCCGCGTTGGTCGTGGGCGCGACCCAACCAAGCACACAACCCTTGCACGAATTCATTACCCAGGCCTGCGCAGCCCCGCCAGCCCACGCCGATCTGATCAGGCGTCTTCTGATCCTCAGCGTCGATCATGAACTGGACCACGCCACTCACAGCGTTCGCGTTGCCGCCACGACCGGCGCCACCCCCTACTACGCAGCGATCGCGGGACTCGCGGCCGCCAGGGGTCATAAGATCGCCTATGGCAGAAACGAAGCCGCCAGCAGGATGATCGAGGAAATCTGTACAGCTACCGATCCCACCCAACCGATATTGCAACGGTACAGTCAGGAGGGGCACATCATCGGGTTCGGACCTAATGTCCACTCAGTCAGTGACCCACGTGCTACCAATCTGATGAAAGCGTTGACCGCTGCCTTCGAGGGCGACCCCGAATTTGCCAAGTTGCAGAAAGCTTTTTCGGTCGCCTCGGAACTCGTCGCATACCCCCCGGAGTTCATTCTCCTGGTGAGTTTCATCGGTAGAAAGCTTGGGTTGCATCGGCAGGAAATCGCACTGGCGGGTGTCGGAAGATTGATCGGCTGGATAGCCCACGCCAGCGAGCAATACAACCAGCATCATGACGCTCGCCCCCGCGCTCGGTACACGGGAACTCTGCCACGAGCGACCCACCTCGCCAGTGACTAGACAGAAGCAACCATGGCCGCAAACAGCGATGTGAATTCGGGTTGGTGTTGAAGTTCAGCCACATACCCAAGCACCTTGGCCTGCGCCGACTCTTCAAGATGAGGTGAGGCCATCCTCCTGAATTTTCGTTCAAAATCGCTATCGGTCATCGGTGTTTCGACGGACCCGGGCCCGCTGATCATCTCGCTTACGACGATTTCGCCTGACACCAGCGTGGCGCTGACCCGGTTGGCAAGATGACGCGGAAACAACGCGGTGAGCGCGCCATCCTCCACCACGCTGATCTTGCCCATCAGGGCAACCACCATGGGATCAGCCATCTTTTCCGGCGAATAAGAGTCTATGGTGATGTCACCGTCGAGCAGCGCCCGGGCCACGTTGTAGGGCAAGCTGTGATCCGCCGTCTCTCGCGTTTTGGGCAACCATTTTTCAGGGGTGTCTGCCAACACTCGACGATTGAACTCGGACGTTTCGATAACGATGCAAGCGATATCGTCGAGATCGTCAATCCGAGCACGTATATCCAGGGCTGCCCACACCGCAGTATGCAACTCACCGTTGGTGGGAAAGGTCTTGGTCAGGGAGCGCCGTATAGCGTAATCACCATTCTCGGGCGTACCAAAACGATCCGTATCCAGGTCGAACGGGCCTGAGACCAATTTAAAGAATCCCATGTCCCCCTCGAACACCGGCGACGGGCCGGTCATGCCGTGACGCGACAGCTGGGCAGCGAAGATCGCATTACGTGCAGCGTTTGCGGCCGAGCAGCCCTTCCAGTCCGACAGGGATCCACTGCGAACCTGGCGCATGGCCAGATGAGCGCTCAACGCTATATTGATTGCCTGTGCGGTCTGCGCCACATCCAGCTTCATCAGACTGGAAGCCGCCGCGGCCATCGCCACATTTATGTAATTGACGTGGTCCCAGCCGCGCTTGTTCAGGCTGGCCGCGTCCTGCAGTCGCATCTGGATCTCATAGGCCAGCACAATGGCCGAAATGAGTTCTGCCCCGGTGGCCCCCTCGGCCTCTGCTAGCGCCAGGCAGGCCGGAATATTGTCACTCGGATGGCCCGGCTCCAGCCCCATATAACCATCGTTGTAGTCCAGGAAACGGACCATCACGCCATTGGCAAACGCCGCTATCTCTGGCGTTGTTTGGACAGTTGTTCCGAACACGCTGGACGCCTGCGCGGGATTGGCAACCGCATAACACACAGAGGCATTCACAGGCGCCGCTCCGTAGGCCCCCAATATGCACGCCAGACTGTCAATGAAGCGCTGTCGCACCAACGCGATGATCTCTTCGGGCAGTCGCTGATGCCTGAATTTATGCGCGTACTCTGCAAGTTGCAGCGCAATAGTCGTATTGCTCATGGTTGCCTCTGTTCTGCACCAGGGTTGGGTCTGCGCCGATGGCGGCGACGGCATCACCTGTTGCCAGGTGACGCGTGCGGTTCTCAGTCCAGAATGACGTCGAGTAAACGTACGTATTGCTGGCCGGCATGCATGTCGCGCTCCACCATCCCGCCTTGCGGCGTAGCGCGAGGGTAGGAAATCTTGACCATTTCCAGGTCAGCAACGGGAATATGTTTCACCCGTGCCGGATCGGTGCCATAGAGCCTTGCGAATTGCGCCGATGAAAGTGCTGCACTTTGTGAGTAACGCTCAAAGTTTTCACGCCCGTCAAAAAATATATCGAAGGTAATCCAGAACGGTCCGGCTTGTTTGGATCGAACATGTCGGCATACATCACGCAACTTAACCATTAACTCAACTCCTTCACAGCCAATGTTGACTCGGAAAGATCGATCCATTGAATACGCACCAACTCAAATGGGTCCTCCAATTGCACTACGTGATTTAACTTGAACTCATAAATCTGACCACGAGGTATATCAGCTGGGGTGAAAGCAAAGCCGTAAGAAGGCAATTCCTTGCCCATTACGCTGGGGTAGTGAAAAAAGTAGGGGTTGCATGCTTGGGCAATCGTATTTGCCATTTCTTGAGTCGCTGCTGTGGCGACAAATAGCATGCCTATTTCCGGCGGAGGCAAAGTTCCAACGGGGGGTTTTACGCTGGTGACGCCGTTCCAGCCATACATTCGCAGCGAGATATGAAACTCTCCCAACTCCTGCGGCGGGATGGATTGACGGGTCCGGGTGTACAGGGCTTCCAGCAGGCGGTCATGAAACCCATCAATATCATTGAGTACATCGGGGTCCTGGATACCCACTAACATGATTGTCTGATAGAGACCGGCCGCGGCGCCCTCCAGCTTCATTGTGTAGGGCATCGTCTCCCATTCAGACCCTACGACACGAACGGCTCGCTCGTTCAGCTTCTGGTAGCGCGCTTGTGCGACGTTCAGGATACCGCCGGGTTCCACCAATCGAAACGGGTCGCTATTTTCATAAAGCATGTGTGCAGAGACGCTATGGGGCGTGCACTGATTGTCTTTACTTAATGGCTCAACGTCGAAACCCTGCGCATCAACGCTGAGCAATATTCCCGAGCCCAATGTCGGGTTAACGGCGCACTGGACACCGCACTCCCCCGTTTTGCCGGCATGCCAGGACGGCCCCCAGGGCGCGCCCTTCCAGATCGGATAACAGGCAATGACCGCCGTGTCGGTCGAACGACCCGCCAAAATGATATCGGCGCCTGTTTCAAGCGCGGCAATGAACGGTTCTACACCCAGCGCCGCCACAATGTGTTCACAGCTGTCCACCGTAGCGTCATCGAGCTCACCGTGAGGCGGCAGCGGTTTGATACGCCCCTGTGCGTTCAGCTGCTTAACGGTATCCCTGTCCTGTTCACAATATATGAGCGCAATCTTTGGTGTGACGCCCAACTCTCCTGCAACCTCCAGGACTATATCGCGCGTCCAGTCCAGGTTGAGATCGCCACCGGCCTGTCCTGCCGTGCCGACAATTATCGGCACCCCGGACCAGGCCTGCGCCTTCATTAATATCGTCAAGTCGCGTTTGACCGCCCCGCGGTTATTCTTCGATTTTCCAAGTGCGAGATACGCTGCTCCACTATCGGTAGAACCGGCGTCCGTGGCAATTGCTTGCGCACCGGCCACCAGTCCATAAGTAATTTCTTCTTCACGAACGCCCGCCCCTAATGAACCACAAGGAACGATCACTTTGACGCAACCTTCAAATACCTGCCCCATAAAACCCTCTTCCGATTCACTCAGTCAGGCAATAATAAGGGCTGTAATCGTGTTGACAAGTGGACAAAAATTATCAATATAGGCCCGTTACCCAATGGGTTGCCGGGCATTCTTTCCGAGCATTCGCCTCCATTAATTCGCTGACCGAAATATACTTTTATCGATTAAGTTCAACACCGCTGAAAGTTCGTCTGAGCCTGCACACTTTTCAGAATAAAACTTTGATCTCCAGCGCATTCCGGGAACGCGATGACCGGCAGGACTCATGCGATGATGAACCACCCCGCGCACTCCCGCCGCGTGGCCTTTTGTGTACTCCGGGTTATGTTTCGACGGCGCTGGCGCTGGCGGCCACTCCCCGTGCCTGCTGCTGGTTATCGGCATGCTGTCCCAATTGCCATCCCAGATAGGCCCACAGCAGCGCGCAGCCCGCGCCGATCAGAGCCGCCAGGCCAGTGCCCTGCCCCAGCATGTCGAGCAGGCTCTTGGCCCAACCGCTCAGCGCATCACCGCCGCGATAAACCACGGTGTCGATGAAGTTCTTGGCCTTGTACTTGCTCTCGGCATCCAAGGGTGCGAAGAGCATTTCCCTGCCCGGCCGGACGAACGCGTATTCACCGATTCGCCGCACGATCATCAGGGCGGCAAGCAGTGCGAAGCCGGGGGCCAGCGCAAGACCCACGAACCCGATGCACATGAGCAGCGGCACGATCGCCAGTAACGCACGCACCCCCAGCTTCGGCGCAATGCGCCCGGTGATGAACAGCTGAGACACCAGAGCGCCAGCCTGCACGATGAAGTCAATGGTGCCGAAAACCCGGACCTGCGCCTCACGACTCGGAAAATGTTCGGCCACCAGGCGCGCCTGCTCGAAGTAGAGAAAGGTGGTGACCGTCGCCAGTAGCACGACGAACCCGGCGATCCCCAACAGGTAGGGTGACCTGAGCACCGCCGTCAAACCGCTGAACGGATTGCCCTGCAGTGGCTGCCCGGGGCTTTGCGTCGGTGCCGCACCAGGCCGCCCAGCCCCGCCCTTTTCGCGCCAGCCCATCAGCGCCCGCTTCAATACAAATGTGACACCCAGCAACAGCGCGGCCAGAAACATCAAGCCCGAGGCACCAATGGCCTCAATAAGCGCCGCGCTCAGGGCCGGCCCCAGCAGACCGCCGATGCTGGCGCCGGCAGCGATGAAGGCAAACAGCCGCTTGGCCTGTTCACTGTCGAATACATCCGCCATCAGGCTCCAGGCCACGGACACCACGAAGAGGTTATAAACCGATATCCATACGTAGAAAGTACGGGCGAGCCAGACGCTGTCCGATTGAAACTCGAACAATTCAACGAACATCAGCAAGTTGATCCCGAAGAAGCCGTACACCCAATCAACGAGGCGCAGGCGCGGGACCCGGGAACTGACCCAGGCAAACAACGGAACGGCCGCCAGCATCACCAGGAACGTGGCAGTGAACAGCCATTGCAGATTCTCCACGCCCGCCGCGATGCCCATCGATTCACGTATCGGGCGCAGCATGAAGTAGCCGGTAAAGAGGCAGAGGAACAACAAGAACCCGCACAGCGCCGGACGCAGCTCATCGTCACGGGCGTTCACGGCAAGGCTCAGTCGATGCAAGTAGGAAGGCGCACTCATGGAGACTCCTGGAAGGCGACAACAGGCAAGAGAGTGGGCACGCAACGGATTGCCGTGCCCAAGGCATGATCAGCGGTAGGTGACGCCGGTCAGTCGCTCGGAGACGGTCCAGAGCCGTTCGGCATCCGCCTCATGGGTGGCGGCCGGCGGCATCCTGGCGAAGCCCAATGGGCCGCGTTTTTCCTCGTCGCCGGTGGGGCCGTAGTAGGCACCGCCAACCGCCTCAGGCGCGGTGGCGGCATACAGCGTGGGCAGCGCCCCCTGGGCAGCTGAATGGTATACGTCGCGATCCTTGGCCCATCGCTGGCCGAACTCGCTGTTCAGACCCGGACCACGCGCGACCAACTCGGTGACGGCGACGCCTGGATGCGCAGCGATGCTGCGAATGTTCCAACCTGCGGCCTCGCTGCGCTGCTGCAAGGCAAAAGTCCAGTGCAGGATGGCCAGCTTGGACTGCGCGTAGGCGGCCAAAGGTTGGTACTGCTGCTCAGCCTGCAGGTCGTTGAAGTTCATTGTTCCGCGAGCCGCGGCGATGCTCGAAAGGCTCACCACGCGAGCGTCCTGGCTTTGCCGTAACAACGGCACCAGCAGGCCGGTCAGTGCGAAGTGCCCCAGGTAGTTGGTCGCCAACTGGAGCTCGAAGCCATCCGCGGAGGTACCCCGCTCAGGAGGCGCCATGACGGCGGCATTATTGATCAACACATCCAGGCGCGGCAGTCTCTGATTGAGACGCTGGGCCAGGCTGCGCACCGATGAAAGATTGGCCAGGTCCACGGCCTCGAACTGCACCTTGGCGTCGGGTACGGACGTTTTGATTTGCGCGATGGCCTGCGCGCCACGCTCCGGGTTGCGCGCAGCAATGATGACGTCGGCGCCGGCCCGGGCCAGTGCCAGTGCGTCCTCGTACCCCATGCCGCTCGTGCCGCCGGTGATCAGGACGATTCGACCTTCCTGGGAAGGCATGTCGCGGGTCGACCAGTCCGGTTTCGGCGCGACGCGACTGGACGCATCGATACTGACCGCGCTTAGCAGCACGGCGCCAACGGTCAGTGTTCGAGCCAGCTTCACCAGTCGGCTCAGGTTATTTGAAAGGCCCGTTTCGGTTGCTGCTGTTCTGATGCACATGGTTGAGCTCTCTATTTGGATGAAGAACCAGCACTGCCGAACGGTCACTGGAGCACGCACACCTCAGACTGCTTCAGAAAGCTGACGCGCTCTGTGACCCCTTGTGTATTCACGTAGGTCATCTTTGCGCGCACGACCTCGCACACCCGCGACTCCGGTTCTTCAATGCGGATGACCCTGGCGATATCCAGCGGCATGCCATATTCGTAGGCAGGCACATCCGCCTTCTCTTCGGCGAACAGAGGCAAACCGCTCAGAGTGATGAATGCCAGAAGACTGGCGATCGACACGTTTTGAATGTTCATAGTGGACTCCACGACTGTCCTTTACCGGGATGGTCGTAGCACTCTAGGGGGAGGTGACTGACGTCAAGGTGACTGCTGACTGACAGGAAGATGTCAAACGCCGGCGAGCCACGCCGGCCATCGGTTGACGGCGACTAACGGGCTGCCTGGCTGGTCAGGGAGAATCCGAAGGTATTGAAGCCATCCTTGCTGTGGGCGAACACACGGCCACCGTGCATGGACGCCACAGCTCGCACAATGGAGAGCCCCAGGCCATGGTGTGCGTCGCTTCGCGCCCGGGCGACATCGGCGCGATAGAAACGCTCGAACAAGCGCTGCAGGTGCACATCGTCAATGGGCTCACCCGCATTGGAAACACTTACCTTGGCCTGCGCGCCAAGACGTTCCAGGCTTACAGTAATGGTGCTCTGCGGCACCGCGTATCGCGCCGCGTTTTGCAGCAGATTGGCCAAAGAGCGGTGAAAAAGGCGTCGGTCGATGCATACGCGCATGTCGCCTTTGATCACCACGTCCAACTGTTTGTCGTGCAAGACGGGCTCCAGGTATTCCACCGTCTTGGACGCCTCCTCGTAGAGCGAGACATCACTGAGCTCGGTCGCACGCTGCCCGCTTTCGGCACCCGCCAGGAACAGCATGTCATTGACGATGGTGCCCATGCGCTCAAGCTCTTCCAGATTCGATTGCAGCAGATCCTGAAGCTCAGCCACATCACGCCCGTGGGCCAACGCGACCTGGGTCTGCCCGATCAGGTTGGTCAGCGGCGTTCGCAGCTCATGGGCGACATTGGCATTGAACCCTTCGAGCTGGCACCAGGCGGCCTCCTGGCGAGCCAGGGCCCCGTTGAACGACACCGCCAGTTCCTGTAACTCGTCGGGCAGTGCCTCGGTGTCCAGTCGCTGCTTTGAATCACCCGGCGGCAGGCTGTTGGCCTGACGGCTCAGGCGCCTGACCGGCCCCAGGCCGAAACGCGCGATCCAGTAACCCAGCAGTGCGACCAGTACGATGCCCAGCGCCGAAGTCAGGATCAGCGTCTTGGTGAAATGGTCCAGGGTCTTCATGAACGGCGTTGAATCGAGCCCCACGATAAAGCGCAACTCCGGGCGGTTACCCATGGCAGAGATGGTCTTGACTTGCAGCACCATGGGACGATCCCGTTCAGGTATCGCCATGCTGAAAAATCCATCCGGGCGCTTCGACCAATCCTGGCCGTCCGGCATCGCTCCGCCATAGCTGTAGGCCGGGTCGTCAACCAGGACCCAATAACGCACCCGCTGATCCGTGGGCGTCAGGCCATCGAGCTTTTCACGCAAACCGACCCAGAATGCCGGTGAATCGTATTTTGTGAGCACGGGATCAAGTACGGAATGGCGCAGGATCAACTCGTTTTGCATCTGATCTTCGAGCGATGTCTTCAATGAGCAGCGCAGCAGCGTCGCGCTGATGGAAATGATCAGCAAGACCGCCAGCGCAAACATCAATGCCAGCCGCTTGGCTATCGACCCCTTCATCACCGGGTACTGCCTTGACTGGCATCGGCTTCACGACTTTCCAGTACATAGCCCATGCCCCGGACCGTATGCAGCAGTTTGCGCGAATAAGGCACATCGACCTTGGCCCGGACGCGCTTGATCGCAACCTCGACCACGTTGGCGTCACTGTCGAAATTCATGTCCCAGACCTGCTCGGCAATCATCAGTTTGGAAAGAATCTCTCCCTGGTGCCGCGCCAGAAGGCTCAACAGACAAAACTCCTTGGCCGTCAGATCCAGCCGCAGCCCGGCCCTGGTCACCTTGCGCGCTTGCAGGTCGACCTCCAGGTCGTCGATGCGCAGATGGGTCAGGTCAGCCGTGTCTGCGGTGCGACGACGGATCAATGCCTGGACGCGGGCGACCAGTTCGGCAAAGGAAAAGGGTTTGCCAAGGTAGTCATCAGCGCCCTCGCGCAACCCGCGAACGCGATCATCCACCGTCCCCCTGGCCGACAACATGATGACCGGGGTTTTCTTCTGCTGGCGCAAACCCTCCAGCACGCTGTAACCGTCCTTGCCCGGTAACATGACATCCAGGATCACGACGTCATAGTCCATTTCCAGCGCATAGTGCAGCCCATCGATGCCGTTACTCGCCACATCAACAATGTAGCCGAGCTCACTCAGGCCACGATGCACATAGGAGGACGTCTTTTCTTCGTCCTCGACGATGAGCAAGCGCATCAGGTAACTCCTCTCGGGAAGCGGGACAACCGGGCAAACAGGAACCCAAATTTGCGTTATTTTTGCATACGGCCTGCAAAGTAGCCTGTAGCTACCCTCCGCCAGTCTAGACAATCAAGGTGTCCGCAAACTGACCGCTTGCTGACATTCTTGTCAGAATCGGCTGACAAGCCTGTTCAAAGGGCTGCAGGGCACCGGTGCCCACTATCGGATAGGGAATCTTTGGCGACTCTTACCAGGAAGGGATCGATGTCGGTTGATGGGTAAGTGTCCAGTAAGAAGAACTTTTCGACGATAGGGTCGCTTTCATCCTATTGATCTGGAGAACCCCATGCATTGCACGCCCCCGTCTACCGTTTCAAGTGCGACCCGGTTGACTGCCACCACCCAAGCCTTGGTGCTCGGTCTGTGCTCATCCATGGCCGCACTCGCCGCTGAGTCAGCAAACGCCGAGTCGACGTCATCCTGGGGACTTGGCATGGGGGCGGTCAGCAGCCAGCAGCCGTACAGGGGCGTCGACCGTGAAAGTCAGGCCATACCGTTGATCTACTTTGAAAATGACTACGTGCGAGTATTCGGTCCTACCGCCGAGATCAAGCTGCCGGGTTTCACTATCAACGACTCCCAGCAACTGGATCTGAGCATCGTCGGTGAATACGACTTCAGTGGTTATGACGACGACGATGCCCGCTTCCTGGATGGCATGAGTGATCGTAAAGGCGGTTTCTGGGCGGGCGCCAAGGTGCAGTGGCGCAACCCTTTGGCCGATGTCAGCGCCCAGTGGCTGGCGGACGTATCGGGCAACAGCAAGGGCCAGCGCTTCACCCTGGGTCTTGAGAGATCCTGGCAATGGGGTGAACACCTCACCCTCACGCCACGAGTGGCGACGATATGGCAGGACCAAAAGTACGTTGATTATTATTTTGGTGTTCGCGAAAGTGAAGCTCGCATTGATCGAGCGGCCTATGATGGAAAATCCGGCCTCAATACCGAACTTGGCGTTCGTGGAAACTATATGTTCGATGACCATCATTCCGTGTTCCTTGACGTCAAGGCCACCCGCCTCGCCGATGAGATCAAGGACAGCCCGCTGGTAGACCGTTCTACTGAAAACAGCGTGCTCTTCGGCTACCTGTACCGCTTCTGATGAGTCGTATTCTGCTGGTCGAAGACCACGAGCGATTGGCGCATCTGGTGTGCAAAGGCCTGGCGAGCGCCGGCATCGCCGTCGATGTGGTCAACCGCATCGATGGCGCGTGGGCGGCTATCGGGCGGGTCCCCTACCAGGCGCTGATTCTTGATCGCGGCTTGCCGGACGGCGACGGGCTCGTCTTGTTGCAGCGCTTGCGCAACGCCGGGCATGGCTTGCCCTGCCTTGTTCTCACGGCGCGCGACGCGCTGCACGACCGTGTCGCAGGCCTGGATGCTGGAGCAGATGATTATCTGCCCAAGCCATTCGCCATGGATGAGATGGTCGCGCGTGTGCGGGCGTTGCTAAGGCGTCCCGTGGACTGTCGTCCACTCGCGCCGAGTCATGGTGACCTGAGCCTGCAACCCGATACCGGCGTCATGTGTTGTGCCGGCCAAAGCATTCCTCTCGCGCCGGCGGAAATGCAGATCATGCTGTTGCTGTTGCGAAAGCCAGGAGAAATCGTGCGTCGCGCCGCGATAGAAGCGGCAGGCTGGGGCTTGAGCGAAGCCGTGACGCCTAACGCACTGGATGTGGCCCTTCACCGGATCCGCCGCAAGCTGCTTGCCATCGGCTCCCGCCAACGAATCATCAACCTCAGAGGTCTCGGTTATGCCCTTCGTCAAGAGGACGTGGCGCAATAGCATCAGCTTCAAGGTGCTGCTCGCCTACGTGGTCGGCGTGGGGTTGAGTATTCTGCTGATTGCATTAGGGGTGCTCGCGCTCGTCACCTCAAAGAGCGATATTTTATTGACCACCGACGTCGCCGAGCGCACCCATGAACTGGCCGGCAAGCTCCAGTTCGATGCCACTGGCCGGCCCAACGGCTTCGACAGCAGCGAGGGTGACCGAGTCTGGACCTTCGATAGCCTGGGGCGGGAAATCGGCCACCGCGTGCTGGATTCAACGGGCAATGTGGTCCTGACCTCCACCGACGCGACGTTCTGGTCTTCAGTCGCATCGAATCCTCCATCGCAACAACCGAGATTCAAGTTCGAACGTGAAGGCATCGTCATGTACGCCGCCACCGCGGCTGTCGAGGACCAAGGCAAGACCTGGTATCTGCAATTTGCCGCCAGCGAAAGGCTAATGGATTTGCTCCATGGGGGATTTGCCTTGCCATTCATGGGGGCCGGGATCGCGCTGTTCAGCCTGGTGCTGCTGTTCGTCTTCGGCGCCTGCGCTTATTTCACGTTGGGCTACACCCTCAAACCCTTGCGTGAAGTGTCGGAGTCAGCGGCGGCCATCTCCCCTCGCTCCCTGCACTCGCGGTTGCAGGTAAAAACCGTGCCGTCCGAGGTCGAGCCGCTGGTCACCAGCTTCAACCAGGCGCTTGCGCGCCTGGAGCGAGGTTATCGTGTCCAGCAGGAGTTTCTTGCAACCGCCGCGCACGAGTTGAAAACACCGCTGGCGCTGATTCGCGCGCAAATCGAACTGATGCAAGACAGTCACGCGCACAATGCCCTGCTCGATGATGTGGCGCACATGACACGGCAAGTCCAGCAACTGCTGCTCCTGACCGAAGCCAGTGAGGTTCAGAATTACAGTTTTGCCACAGTGGAAATAGCCGATGTCGCCAGGGAAGCCTGCGGCTATCTGCAGCGTATGGCCGAGGCCGTCGACGTACGTCTTGTTCTGGTTGACGAAACGCCTGAAGGCGGCCAATGGCAGGCCGATCGAAGCGCGCTCTTCACGTTGCTCAAGAACCTGCTGGAAAATGCCATTCAACACGCCCCCCGCGGTACTGAGGTCAGGATGCACGTCAGCGCGGGCGCACTCAGGGTGCGCGATTGGGGCCCCGGCGTTGATCGCGAGCAATTGCGGCACCTGTTCACGCGCTTCTGGCGTGGGCCACATCGCCGTGATCATGGCGCGGGGCTTGGCCTGACGATCTGCCAGGAAATTGCCCGGGCCCATGGCTGGATGCTGTCTGCAAAGCGCGCGGAGCCGGGCCTGCTGTTTGAGTTGTCTTGGCCGCAGCGGTTGGTTGACCCTATCCGGGTTTGAGTACTCGCGCTCGGGCGAACACCCCGCCCTCGCCCCTCAGATAAACGCCAGGGTAGACCGAGCATCAACGATAGCAGCCAGATGCTGTGCCAGCCTGGACGGCAGGTAGTCAAAAAAGAACCCCGCGCTTTGCAACTTGCCGGCACGTAGCGGATCCGTTTCAGGCAATGCCCTGGAGACCCGTGCTGCCCGCGCCCAGGACAAGGCCAGCAGCGTTACGCCACACAACTGGAGGAAATCCCCTGCGATTCGATAGGGGTATTCGCGGTCTTCTCGTGTCCGTTCGACCACGTCCTCGACCACAGCCGCCAGCGAGTTGCAGAGATTTTCCAGGGCCGCGGCGAACCCTTGGCACTCAACCCAGTCGCCACCCAGCCGCGCCTCTTCGCGCAGCTGCGCCAGCAGCAAGCCAAACGCCTGGCCATGGTCTCCCAACACCTTGCGCAGCAGTAGGTCATTGGCCTGAATTTCGTTGCTGCCCTCATAGATCATGGCAATGCGGCTGTCACGTAAGGTCTGCTCAATGGCGAACTCGGTGACATAGCCGTAACCGCCGAACACTTGCAAGGAGCTGCTGGCTTGGCGGAAACCCTGTTCGGTAAAGAACGCCTTGATGATCGGCGTCAACAGCTGCGCCAGTTGACTGGCATGCTGTCGGGTCTGTGGATCCACGGCATGTTCGGCCTGATCCAGCAAATGGGCGGCCCAATAGCCGATGGCTCGCATGCCTTCGCTGGCAGCGCGCAACTCCAGCAACACCCGGCGCATGGCCGGATGATAGTGAAGCGGGTCGGCAGCCTGCGCTTGCACCCCTTCGGGTCTCAGCGGTGCGCGCATCTGCAAGCGCTCGGCGGCATATTTCCTCGCGTTCTGCCACGCCACTTCGGTATGCCCCAAGCCTTGCAGGCCGACATGCAAGCGCGCCGAATTCATCATCACGAACATCGCCGCCAGGCCCTGATTGGCTTCGCCGATCAACCAGCCTTGAGCGCCATCGAACACCAGGGAGCAAGTGGCACTTCCCTTGATACCCATCTTGTGTTCAAGACCGTCGCAGCGCACACCGTTGGCCTGGCCATCGTCCAGTCGCTTGGGCACCAGAAACAGCGAGATGCCGCGACTGCCCGACGGCGCATCGGGCAAGCGTGCCAAGACCAAGTGCAGGATATTTTCCGTAAGGTCGTGCTCGCCGCCGGAGATAAACAGCTTGTTACCATGCAGGCGATAGCTGCCATCTACGCCAGGCTCGGCGCGACAGCGCAGCAGGCCGACATCGCTGCCTGCCTGGGGCTCGGTCAAACACATGGTAGGCAGGGTTAGGCCACTGACGATCTCGGGCAGATAGCGCTCTTGCAGCCAAGGAGCACCATGGCTCTTGAGGCACAGGTACGCACCGTAGACGATGCCGGTGTACATGGCCCAGGCATGGTTGCTGGCATAGAGCATCTCTTGCAGCGCGGCATCGAGCAATTGCGGCAACCCCTGTCCACCCAACGCCTCGCCACAAGCCAGCGCTGGCCAGCCACCGTCAACGTAGGCCTGATAGGCACTGGCAAAGCCGTCCGGGGTACTGACATGGCCTGCCCTCCAACGGCAACCCTGACGATCGCCACTGCTGTTCAACGGGGCCAGCACGTTCTGAGTGAAGCGCCCCGCCTCCTCCAGCACCTGCATCGCCAACGGCAGATCAAGCGCATCGAACGCCTGACAGCGACGCCATGTGGCGGGCGCCTGCAACCAATGCTCAAACACAAATTGCATATCGCGCAGAGGCGCCTGGTAGCTCCACATAAGTCACCTCGTCAGGATATAAAACAGACCGCCCCACCACTGCGGGCGGGCATAAACTCAGGTGTGGCAGGTCGGATTCTCGATCAACAACGCCATGCCCTGGCCACCACCGACACATGCTGCGGCTATCCCGTAGCGCAGATTGTGCTGGCGCAACTGCCTGGCCAGGGTCATGACCAACCGCAGGCCGGTAGCAGCCAGTGGATGCCCGACGGCCAAAGAGCCCCCCTGGACGTTGAGCTTCGTATGATCCAGCTCCAACTCCTGCGCGACAGCCAGTACCTGGGCCGCCTGGGCTTCGTTGATCTCAAAACGGGCAATGTCATCAAGGCTCAATCCGCTGCGTTGCAGCAACAGACGGATCGCTGGTGCCGGGCCGATGCCCATGAACTCCGGGGCCACACCGACCACCGCGCTGGCCAGCAAGCGAGCCAGGGGCACACGCGTGCAGGCCGAGCCTCGTCCTACCAGGGCCGCCGCCGCACCATCGACGACTGCGCAGCTATTACCGGCGGTTTGTACACCCCCCACATGTAACGCCCGCAGGCGCGATAAAGCCGAGAAGTCAGTAGGTCGTGGATGGCTGTCCTGGGTGACGATACCGGTGCCGCGCGGCAGGCTGATGCCCCTTGGCTGATAGCCTTCCAGTTCGAACACCTGGTTATCGATGGGGACGATTTCCTCACACCAGGCACCTGCGCGCTGGGCCTGCAAGGCTCGCTGATGACTGTCGCACGCATAACGGTCCACCGCCTCGCGACACAGATCATAGCGTCGCGCCAGGTTGTCGGCGGTGGCGATCATATCCACCCCGGGGGCCGGGTCGTACAGGGCTTCCCAGAGAAAATCCTTGAATTGCACCTCGCTACCGAGACGAAACCCGTTCCGGTGGGTGTAGGCGGCGATCGGATTGCGTGACATCGATTCACTGGCCACGCACAAGGCTAACTGAACGTCATCGCGCAACTGTTCAGCAGACTGGCGCAGCAGCTCAAAGCCGGTGGCGCAGATGCGCTGTACCCCCAGCGCAGGAACCGTTTGCGCCACGCCGCTGTACAACCCGATGTGCCGCGGCAACAAATAGGCGTCAAAGCTGGCTTGGGCCATGGAGCCGGCCAGCACGTTGTCTACGGCCATAGGATCGATGCCGGCCCGGGCCAGCACCTCACGAGCAACCTTGATCCCAAGATCGATAGGCGAAACCTGGGCCAGGGCACCACCAAGATCAACCCAGGGGGTGCGCACCGCATCGAAAATCGCTACATCGACAAAGGCTGAATATTGCCCTGCACTGCTCACGCCCTGAGTTCCATGGCTTCTGCTCTCTTGTTGCGAACTTGAAGGTGAGCAAAAAACTAACCGGCCATATTAGTTATGTCAATTAACTATTTCCGATACCTATTAAATCTGTATCTGGTCTGCGGGAGAAAAGTCATCGAGCAATTCAATGAAGGATTGTCGCAACCAGCGGTTCGCCGGGTCATGATGGAACCGCGTATGCCAGTAAAGGTGAATGTCGTATCCACAAATATCCCAAGGCAGCGGCACCAGGCGCACATCGGTGATGTCGGCAAACCTGCGTCCGACTGCCAAGGGTACAGTGGCGATCATGTCGGACTCGGCCACCAGAAATGGCACGCCCATAAACCGTGGCAGGCTGAAACGCACTCGACGGGTGATGCCGTGGCTCGCCAGCTCACGATCCAGTCCACTCATTCCACGCCCGTCAGGCTGGACCGCGACATGCATTGCGCTCTGGTATTGCTCGGCGCTCATGCTGTCACCGATGGTGGGATGATCACGACGAACGATGCAGACAAACGAATGGCGATACAACGCGCGATGCCGGATCGAGGTATTGAGCAAGCGCGGAAAATAGCCGATTGCCGCGTCCACCTCGCCGGCATCCAGCCCCTCCTCCAACTGCTCCGAGGACAACGCCAGGGTACGGATTCTTAACTGGGGCGCCTTACTGTCGAGCATCCGCATCAACCTGGGCAGGAACACCATTTCGCCGATATCCGACATGCACAGCACCAGTTGTCGCTCGGAGTGTTCGGCAACGAAACCGGTGGATGGCAACACCTCGCTGCTGACCATCTCCAGAATCCGTTGCACCGGTTCAGCGATCTGCAGGGCCCTGGCCGTAGGTTGCATGCCACGTGAAGTGCGAATGAACAATGGGTCATCGAACAGCGTGCGCAACTTGGCCAACGCGAAGCTCATGGCTGGCTGGCTAAGCCCCATGAGATCACCGGCCAGGGTCACGCTTTGCTTTTTGCGCAGCGCATCGAAGACTTTCAGCAGGTTGAGATCGACGTCCTTGATATCCATATTTTGGATTTTATCTATAAGTAAAATAAGGTTTTCGGATTCTAGGTCGAAGCCTAGACTCGGTACAAGATCGTTAAGGTAATTAACCGAATCGACATCTAATAAAAACAACGGAGCGAATCATGCCCAAGAAGCTACGCAGTAATTTCCCCTACGGATCCTACTTGTGGGCTGTGCGCGCCGCCCAGTGGCGCGCCTTGGGCATTGAGGAGAGCGAGCTGGAAAAACCGAAAATCGCCATCGTGAACTCGTCCTCGAACCTGGCGATTTGCTTCAGTCATCTGGATGGTATCGCTGCCAGCCTCAAGCAATCGATACGCGATGCCGGTGCGCTGCCCTTCGAAATTCGTACGGCCGCGCCCAGTGACTTCATCACCGGTGCCGGTGCGGGAGGCGCCTATATGCTCGCCGCCCGAGACCTCATCACCAATGACATCGAAGTCGCGGTCGAAGGCGCTCAGCTCGACGGCATGATCTGCCTGGCCTCTTGCGACAAAACAGTACCCGGTCAGTTGATGGCAGCTGCCCGGCTGAACATCCCGACGTTGATCGTAGTGTGCGGGTATCAGCCAAGCGGCGAATACAATGGCCAGCACGTCGATATCGAAGATGTATTCATCAGCTCCATGCACGTGGTCACCGGCAAACTGCCCGTCGAGGAACTGGCTGGCATGGCACGCAACGCCATCAGAGGGCCTGGGGTCTGTTCGGGCATGGGCACCGCCAACTCCATGCATCTGGTATGTGAAGCCTTGGGCATGGCCTTGCCCGGTAGCTCCCCTATTGCAGCAAATAGCCCGCAGATGTTCGATTTCGTTCACCAGGCAGGCAAGCGCATTGTGGAAATGATCGAGGAAGATCTCAAACCTCGCGACATCCTGACGCCTGCTGCCTTTGCCAACGCCGTTGCGACAATTCTTGCTGCGGGAGGCTCGGTCAACACCATCAAACATATGCAGGCGGTGGCGGCTGAAGGTGGCATTGACGTGGACGTGTACCAACTCTTCAGGAAACTGGGAAAAAAGATACCGGTGCTGGTCGGCGTACGACCAGTGGGCGAACACAGCATTGAGCAAATGGAAGCAGCGGGGGGTGGCCGTGGGCTGCTCAAGCGCCTTGAACCTTTGTTGCACGGTGACGTGCTGACCGTCACCGGCAAAACCCTGACGCAAAACCTGCAGGGGGTGACCGTCAGTGACGACGAGGTGATCCGCCCGTTGCACGCTCCCTTTGCCACGCAACCGGCCATCGTGATGCTGCGCGGCAACATTGCCCCGCAGGCCGGCATCGTCAAATACGGCATCGACCCGCGCAAGCCACGCCAGTTCAAGGGCCCCGCGATCTGCTTCGAGCGCTCCGCCGATGCCATCCAAGCGTTGCAGGATGGACGCATTCAGCCCGGCCATGTCGTGGTCATGCGGGGCGCAGGTGTACAGGGCGGGCCCGCCATGGGCGGTGGCGCCTCGAAGGTAGTGTTCGCCATTGACGGGGCCGGGCTGGGTGACCACGTGGCAATGCTGACCGACGGTCACCTCTCGGGGCTGGTGTGCAAAGGCCTGGTCGTGGCGGAGGTGGCTCCTGAGGCAGCCGTCGGTGGCCCCCTCGCACTGGTGGAAGACGGGGACATCATCGACATCGACCTGGATCTCAACACCCTTGACGCCAATATCAGCGAAACACAAATGCAAGCCCGACGCGCCCGCTGGATACCTGCGGCCCCCCAGTTCGGTGGTGGCTGGCTGGATATATACCGCCACAATGTGTCCTCCATGGAACACGGTGCGGTGTTGATAAAGCCACTGGATATCACCCATCCCGGGGAGCAACCGCAATGAAGTTGCGCGACGACGAAAAAGCCATGCTCGCTGGCGATCAAGGTCCGGCGGTGCAAAAAGCCATGGAGTTGCTGGTGCGCTATGGCGAAGCCCTGGACGCTCAATGTCTGGTGGATACGCGCAATGTCGCCGGTACCATCGGAGCCACCACGCCCTTTCTGCGTCAGTACGCAGACCAAAATGGCGGCATGGATGCGGTGTTCAGCGAGTTCAACCTCGACAGCGCCGAGTTGGTCAAGATTCCTCGGGTCAAGGTCCCGAGCAGCCACCTGCAGCAAGGCATCGACCCCCGGCATGCTGTACGCCAAGGCATCTCGCCAGACGTGGTCCGCATCTATGAAACAGGTCAGGCTTACAGCAGCGGTCTGGGGGTACAACCCCTGAATACCTGTACGCCCTATCAGGTCGGCAACGTGCCGGTAAAAGGCGAACACTGCGCATGGATGGAATCCTCTGCGGTGATCTATATCAACTCGGTACTCGGTGCCCGCACCAATGCCGAAGGCCGGGAAAGCACGGGCGCGGCGATGCTGACCGGCAAGATCCCCTATTGGGGCCTGCACATCGAGGAAAACCGTCGCGGTACCCACCTGATCCAGCTGGACATAGACGTGAGTACCACGGCGGACTGGGGATTGCTCGGCTACTGGGTCGGCGAGCAGGTGCAGGACCGCATCCCGGTCATCCAAGGCGTGAGTCACCAACCCAACCTGGCTCGCCTCAAGCACTTCGGGGCGGCGGCGGCTTCCAGCGGTGGGGTGGAGATGTATCACCTGGTTGGGGTGACGCCTGAAGCCCAAACCAGCGAGCAGGCGTTTGGCGCGTCCCCTCCCCTGGCCGCAATGCGCTTCGGCGAGGCCGAACGGCGCTGGGCCTACGAGCAAGTCAATATCACCGCTCGCGATGACGAGATTGACTTCGTGATGCTCGGTTGCCCGCACTACAGCCTCGAACAGATCTGGGAGGTCTGCCAATTGCTGGAAGGCCAACGCCTGAGTCCGAATACCGAGCTCTGGATATTTACGGCGGCGTCGATCAAACAACTGGCCGACGTCGCCGGCTACACCCGCATCATCGAACAGGCCGGCGGGCATCTGATGACCGATACCTGCTCAGCCATTGGCAAGGTACTTCCCACGGGCACGCGGGTGGCGGCGGTCGATTCGGCCAAACAGGCGCACTACCTGCCGGCGATCATGGGTATCCAGGCGTGGTTCGGTAGCACCGCCGATTGCGTCCAGGCCGCCATCGAGGGCCGTTGGAAAGGAGTATTGAGATGAGCACAACCTTCACCCTCAAAGGCCGCAAGGTCGTCGGCGGCTGTTTCGAAGGCGAGGCCCTGGTGACCCGGGACCGCATCTCCGGCTGGGGCGGTATCGACCCGCGCAGCGGCACCGTCATCGAGACCCGTCACGAACTCAAGGGCATCAGTTTCGCCGGCAAAGTGCTGGTGTTTCCCGGCGCCAAAGGTTCGTCCGGCTGGTCCTCGCAGTTCCATATCGCCCGTCTCGCCGGCGTAGCCCCTGGCGCCATGTTGTTCAACGAAATGACCGCAAAAATGGGCCTTGGCGCCGTGGTCGTCCATGCGCCCGCCATGACCGACTTCACCGAAGACCCGTTGAGCCGGATTCAAACCGGGGATTGGGTTCGCGTCGACGCCGACGCCGGGACCGTTGAAGTGACTCCGCGTCAGCTGCAAACCGATCAGTTCGTATCGCAACACCCGACCGGGTCGGAGCGAAGGCGAGACCTGTCGTAACCGGAATCTGCCAGCCGCAACAACCGCTCCCGTGACCCTTGGTCATCGGGCTCGGGATCGGCTGCCCTTTTTACATCTCAAAGGTAGTTTTATGGCTCATGTCATTCGCACGGTACGCCGTACCAGCGCCCCCACCGCTCAACGCTTGCAGGTCGACGTATGCATTGCCGGCGCGGGTATCTCCGGTATTTCCGCCGCTCTGGAGGCCGCTGCGCTCGGCAAACGCGTAGTGCTGTTCGATGCCTTGCCGATGCTCGGCGGCCAGGCGGTCGGCTCAATTATCGGGACCTTCTGCGGGCTGTTCTCCAATGGTCCGAACCGCCGGTTGCTGACCCACGGAATCGCCGACGATATCCTGCGTGACCTGGGCGCCTCGGGGGACCTTCACCAGGCCATTGGCCCCCTGACGACTGTTGTTTACTACGACGAAGTTGCCTTGGGTCGATGGATTGGCCAGAAAGTGCTCGACGCCGGGATCACCGTGGTGCTCGGTGCGGTGTTACGCGATGTCGTGCGCGAAGGTCCGCGAATCCGCGAAGTGGAACTGGCCACCCGCTACGGCGATGTGCGTGTCGCGGCCAACGGCTTTATCGACGCCAGCGGAGACGCGGCGTTAGCCTGGAATGCCGGACTTGCCTGTCGCGAGCCGGACACCCCCATCTATGGCACCCAGATGTTCGTCCTTGAGCATATCAATGAAGCGTACTTGCCCACCCGCGCGCAGTTCACCGAACGGGTCAAACAAAAAGCCAAAAGCTACGGTATCGAACGCGACGACGGACTGTTCTTTCAGTTCCCCGGCCGTGGCACCGCAGCCTTCAACATGACTCACATCGAAACGCCTCTGGATCCGGTGGCCGCTTCCCATGTCGCGATCGCCGGACGCCAGCAGGTGGACCAGGTCATCAACTTCCTCAAGTCGGAATACCCCGAGGCCTACAGCAAGGCCAAGGTACGGGCGTACGCGCTGCCAGGTATTCGCCAGACCCGCTGGATCGTCGGACATCACCATCTGACGACTGACGAAGTGCGGGCGGCGACGATATTCCCGGATGCGGTAGCTCGCACCTCCTGGCCGGTGGAATTGCACGGCAATACCAGCGGTTACCAGTGGGAGCCCTTTGGTGACGATCACGTTCACAGTGTGCCGTTGCGCAGCATGCTTGCCCAAGGCAGCGATAACCTGGTCGTGGCCGGTCGCTGCATCGACGCCGATGCGGCCGCGCTGTCGAGTGTCCGTGTAATGGGCCCCTGTATCGCAATGGGGGCCGCTGCGGCCCACGCGCTGGACCTCGCGGGCCCCGATGGCAGGTTGAGTGATATACCTGCCCCGGCATTGCGCGAGCGGCTGGCGTTCAATCTGGAATAGTGCTTAAAGCAGTTCGACGCGCCCACACCATCCATAGGGGGGCGCCACTCCAACAAAAATAAAAAATGCAGTGGAGAACGCACATGTCACAGTCCCGCACCCTGGACGTAGCGGCGCTTATAGAAGGTCGCAAACTTTCACGCTTCAACTACGTGGTGATTCTGGTCTCGGTTCTGATCACCTTCCTCGATGGTTTCGATTTGCTGGTGCTGTCGCACACGGCCTCCTACATTGCCGATGAGGTCGGTCTGGACAAGATCCAGCTGGGTGAGATTTTCTCATCGGCCTGCTGGGAATGATGCTCGGTGGATTCTTCTTCGGCTACCTGGGTGACCGAATCGGGCGGCGTCCCACCATTCTTCTTTCCACCTGCTCATTTGGCGTGTTGACCTTGCTGTTTGCCTTGGCCAACAGCTATGAATCGCTGATGGTCCTGCGCTTTCTCAACGGCTTCGCCCTAGGTGCCATGCTGCCGTTGTGCTGGGCCTTGAACATTGAGTTCGTTCCCAAGCGTTATCGCTCGACGGTGGTGACCATCATCATGGTCGGATTTAGCCTGGGCAGCGCGATGGCCGGCCCGATCACCGTCTGGCTGGCGCCGCATATCGGTTGGCAGGGCGTGTTCGTGTTCGGCGGTGTACTGACCATGGCCGCCAGCGTGCTCCTGTTTTTCACCCTGCCCGAATCGGTGCGGTTTCTGGCCAGCAAACGCAAAGGCCCGGAAAAAATCACGGCAACGCTCAAGCGTATGGATTCGAGCCTGGATGTGCGACCGGGCGACCGCTTCGTCCTACTGGACGAACCAGATCTGGGCCGCAAGGAATTTCGGGTCAGCCAGCTGTTTATCGGCCGCCTGAAATGGGTTACCCCGATGATCTGGCTGGGCTACTCCGCCAGTTCCATGGCCATGTACTTTCTCGCCTCGTGGAGTCCACTGGTCTATCAGTACGCAGGCTTTGACCGCGCGACAGCTTCGTGGGTCAGTTCGATCGCCTCGTTCAGCGGCGCAATGGCGGGCTTGGCGATGATGCGTTTCGTCGATACCCGCGGCCCTTACATGGTGATGATCTATCCGCTGCTGGCATTGCCTTTCCTGCTGGTATTGGGCATCACCGGCATGCAGGGCACCGCGTTCCTGATGCTGAGCCTGGTCGGGGCCGTGTTCGTCAAAGGCTCCCACTATGGAATCCTCAGTATCGCCGGGGTCTTCTACCCCAGCGCTATCCGCGCCAATGGCGCGGGCTGGGCCACCTCGATCGCCAAGATCGGCTCGATCCTCGGCCCATTGCTGGGCGCTTATGTACTGAACAGCGGAATGCCAGTGGTCAAGAGCTTCCTGGTCCTGGCCATATGTCCGGCAATGCTGGCCGCCTGTGCATTCGCAATCGGTCACCTGACCCGCCACGACCTTGCGGTGGATCCGTTGCCCGCCCCGTCACAGACGTGACCGCCTGCCTCTGATTCACAACACCTTGAGCCACGCCTGCTGCGCCGCGTCGTCACCGACGCGGTCAGGCAAAACTCGCCCTGAATAATCGTCTTCCCTCTCCTGAGAGCAATAAAAAAATGAACAGGAATCTAGCCTTCTTCACCGCGCTTGCACTCTTCTGCCACGGCAGCTACGCCCAGGCAGACTTTCTCAAGGACAGCAGCGCAACGTTGACCACGCGCAATTTTTACCTCAATCGCGACTTTCGCCAGAGTGGCGCGCCCCAGGCCAAGGCCGAAGAATGGACCCAAGGTTTCTTCGCCGAACTTCAGTCTGGCTACACCGAAGGTACCGTTGGATTTGGTCTCGACGCCTTGGGTGAACTGGGGATCAAGCTCGACTCGGGCCGAGGTCGACGGGGCACAGCACTGTTGCCCTACGGGCCCGACAGCAACCAGCCTGTCGACGAGTACAGCGAACTGGGGCTGACCGCCAAAATGCGTCTGTCCCAGACCCGGCTCAAGGTAGGAACCCTGATGCCGATTCACCCGCTGGCGTATTACAGCGACACCCGACTATTGCCCTCGACCTTCACCGGTGCCTACCTGACGTCGAGCGAAGTCGAGAACCTGACCGTCACCGCAGCGAGATTGACAGAGGCTAACGGTCGCGACTCCTCCAGTAATGACGACATCAGCTATGCCGGCCAGAGCAGCGATCATCTGGACCTGCTCGGCGGCGACTATACGCTGGGCAAGAACCTGACCCTGCGCTACCACCAGGGTGAGCTGCAGGACATCTACCGCCAGCACTTTTCCGGAGTGATTCACGTCCTGCCACTGGGGGAAGGCATGAGCCTGCGCTCCGATTTGCGCTACGTCGACAGTAGCGACACAGGCGCGGCAAAAGCCGGGAAGATCGATAACCGCAACTTCAATGGCATGTTCACTTTGACCGTCGGGGCCCAGCGATTCGCCGCCGCGTTCCAGCACCTATCCGGAGACAGTGTGTTCCCCGTGATCGACACCGGTACTCCGTATGTGGCGAACCTCGTCACCTACAACTCCTTCACCAAAGCCAACGAAAAATCCTGGCAATTGCGTTACGAATATGACTTCGCCGCGCTTGGGATACCGGGCCTGACGTTCATGACCCGTTATGTGAAAGGCAGCGATATCCGCACCCGTACGGTCAACGACGGCAGTGAGTGGGAACGTGACACCGACCTGACCTACGTCTTCCAGAGCGGTGCCCTGGAGGGCCTGAACCTGCGCTGGCGCAACGTCACGTACCGGTCGGGGGATGGTCTGACCCAGCAGCTCGATGAAAATCGCTTGATCGTCGGTTACACCTGGAAACTGTGGTGAGTCCGGCAAGCCGGAACACGCTCACTTGGATCTTACTGTGCGGAGAGCAATCATGATCCCGTCACGCGCAATTGACGTCGCCGCCTTGATTGAGGGGCGCAGACTGTCGAGTTTCAACTATCTGATCATCTGTGTGTCGGTGCTGATCACCTTCCTCGATGGCTTCGACTTGCTGATGCTCTCCCACACCGCCGCCTACATGGCCGAGGACATTGGCCTGGATAAGTTGCAACTGGGCAACATCTTTTCCATAGGTTTGTTCGGCATGATGTTGGGTGGATTCTTTTTCGGTTATCTGGGTGACCGGATCGGCCGTCGCCCGACCATCATCCTGTCCACCAGCGCCTTTGGCCTGATGACGTTGCTGTTCACCTTGGCCGATAGCTACGCCTCGCTGCTGATCTTGCGCTTTCTCAATGGCTTTGCCTTGGGCGCCATGTTGCCACTCTGTTGGGCGCTGAATATCGAGTTTGTGCCCAAGCGCTACCGTGCAACCGTGATCACAATCATCATGGTTGGCTTCAGCCTGGGTGGCGCGGTTGCCGGCCCTCTAACCGTGTGGATGGCTCCCCACTATGGCTGGGCCAGTGTGTTCGCGCTGGGCGGCATCGCAACGTTGCTTTCCAGTGTGCTGTTGTTTTTCACCCTGCCAGAATCGGTGCGATTTCTGGTGAGCAAGCAAAGACGCCCCGAAACCGTGGCGCGGATCCTCAGGCGCCTGGATCCGGACATCGATCTTCGCGCCGGGGACCGCTATTTTCTTGCCGATGAAATCGACATCGGTCACCGACCTTTCCGTGTCGGACAGTTGTTCATCGGCAAACTGAAATGGATCACTCCCATGATCTGGATTGGCTTTGGAGCAAGCTCCATGGCCATGTATTTTCTCGCGTCATGGAGCCCGCTGGTGTACCAGTACGCCGGCTTCGACCGGGCGACTGCATCATGGGTGAGCTCCTTCGCCTCGTTCAGCGGCGCCATGGCCGGGCTCGTATTGATGCGAGTGGTCGACACCCGGGGGCCCTACGCCGTGATGATCTATCCCCTGCTGTCATTACCTTTTCTGCTAGTCCTGGGCATTGGCGAACTGCAAGGAGACGCCTTTATTGCACTGAGCCTGATGGGCGCTATTTTCGTCAAAGGCAGCCACTACGGCATCACCAGCATCGCTGGGGTTTTCTACCCAAGTGCCATTCGCGGCAACGGCGCCGGATGGGCAGCGTCAATGGGTAAGATCGGCTCTGTATGCGGGCCGTTACTCGGGGCCTACGTGCTCAACAGCGGCATGCCCGTGGTGAAAAGCTTCGCAGTACTGGCTCTATGCCCTGCGGTACTTGGAGTGTGTGCCTATGTCGTGGCACGCATTGATCGGCGCTCAACCGTGAGCGCCGAGCTTCTGACCACATCGCAGCCCTAGAAACATTCAACGCAGCAGCGACGCAGAATCATGCAAGTCAAGGAGCCACGTCCACGACTTGCATGAGCGCTATTCGCCCGAGCAAGGAATCACGCGCTTGACCAGCTTACCGATGGTCATACCCTGGATCAGAATCGAAAACACCACGACCAGGTAGGTCATGCCAACCACGACATCGCGAGCATCCCCCGGTGGCAACGACAACGCCAGGGCCACCGATATCCCGCCGCGCAGCCCACCCCACGTCAGCACGCTCCAGGAGCCTTCAGGTAACCGGAAACGCTCCCCCAGGACCGCTATCGGGACGCCTACCGTCAACAGACGCGAGAACAAGGTCAGCACGATCACCATCAAGCCCGTGACAATGAGCGGGCTGGTGAAGTGGATCAGAATCACTTCCAGACCGATCAGTACAAACAGGACCGCGTTGAGTATTTCGTCAATCAACTCCCAGAACATGTCCAGGTTTTTCTCGGTCTGCTCAGACATGGCATAAGAGCGTCCATGGTTACCGACGATCAACCCCATCACCACCATCGCCAGCGGGCCGGACACGTGCAAATGAGTGGCCAGGGCATATCCGCCGAGCACAGCGGCCAGGGTGATGAGCACCTCCTCCTGATAGCTGTCGATACTCTTGAGCATGCGGAACGTGACGTACCCAACAACCGCGCCCAAAAGCGCACCGCCGCCCGCCTCCTCCAGCAAGAGCCGCGAAACGCCGGTAACGGAGGGCGCGTCGCCACTGGCGATCATCGCCAGAATCAGTGAGAACAGCACAACGCTGACCCCATCGTTGAACAGCGACTCTCCAGAAATCACCAATTCCACGCTACTTGGAGCACCGGCGGATTTCAGAATGCCCATGACCGCAATCGGATCGGTGGGTGAAATCAGCGCACCGAACACCAGGCAGTAGGCAAGCGGCAACTCCAGGTCGGTAAAAGACAGCAGCCACCATAGCCCGAAGCCGATGAACAGCGTCGATACAGTCGTGCCAACCACAGCCAGGGACGCCACCTGCCATCGATAGGCGCGCAGTTGCGACAAGTCGACATGCAGGGCCCCCGCGAACAGCAGCAATGACAGCATGCCCTCCATCAGCAACTCGGAGAAATCGATGGACTCCACCAGTGATTGCTCAAGCGTGTGCAGGGAGTGAAAGCCCAGTGCATCGGAGGCCATGTTCAATAACGATAAGCCCAAGGCAATACCCATCACGCCAATGGCCGGGGGTAGCCCTACGTAGCGCCGATTGAGGTAAGCGAGTACTGCTGTGATGCAGAGGAATATTGCAATAATGTCTAGCATTGGGCAGAGACGTCCATTGGGGTTAACTACATTTCAGGTGCGACAAGCGTGGGGGCATGGCTGCATGCATATACCTTGCATACCGCGCTGCCTTTTGATTAATGGGTCTTGAAAGACCGGTCGCCCGTACTCCACTTCCCTCACCCATTTCCAACCATCTGCCACAACGACGCCCCCACCCCGGTAATGCTCTCCCCGGCAATCAACCCCGCCGCCGCGGTGATGGCAAAGCGTTCTGTAAGGCTCGCCCAGCGGCAGCTCACCAGCCAGGTGAGTACCGCGCCGAAGGCCATCATCAGCGACACCGAGGCCGGCAAGACGAACGCCAGGCCCAAAGCCGCCGTGCTTGGCAAATAACGGGCCCGGTGGGTGGGCAGTACGCTGTCGAGAATCCCCAGCAACAAGCCGGCCACGGCGCCGATGATGACCGCCCAGCGAATGCTTGCTGACAGCGAGTCCAGCCCCAGGGTCAGGGTTTGCGCCACGGCTTTCCAGGTAGCGACCGCCGGGGCCGGCCACTCTTGGGTGAGCAGCATCGATTGTGGGTCCGGGATCAGGGCCAGGTAGGCCAACACCCCAACGATGCTTCCGACGAAGATCCCCAGGGTCTGGGCGATCAACTGCTTGTGCGGCGTGGCGCCAATCGCACGGCCCACCTTGAAGTCGTTCATCAAGTCCGTGCATTGCCCAGCCGAACCGCCCGCGGTGTTGGCGCTCATCAAATTGATCGGCACCTGCCCCGGGGCGACGATGCCAAAACTCAGTTGGGACAATTGTCCGATGGCGCCGATGGGCGCAATGCCCGTGGCCCCCACCACCCGGGCGGCCACGGCGGCCAGGCAGATGGCCAAGGGAATGGTCAACAACGCCATCCAGGGGTTGATACCAAACAACAGCGCTTGCAGGCTCACCACCAACACGATAGCCACCAGGAAACCGCTGGCAGGTCCGGTCTTGGGCACCACCCAAGTCGTCCCGCCGCCCGCCTTGGTGGACTTGTGCAATGCCCACAAGCGAATCGCCAAAGAGGTCAGGGTCGAGCAGACCATCAGACTCACGCCCGGCCACAGCAGCCACTCCACCAACGCCGCGAACTGCGGGCCACTGCTGTCCGGCGGCAGTTGCACCAAGCCTTGCTCCAGCAGCCACGGCGCCAATCCACCCCACGCCAACAGGGCGCCAAGCAGCAGGGTCAGGCCAACGCGAATCCCGATGATCCCGCCGAAACCCACCAACAACAGCGAAGGGTCCGCGGTAAACGTCAGGCGTTCCAACTGCGGGGTCGGCGACCAGCGCGGGAAAGCCCAGATGAAGGTATCGACCCACTTGACCAGCCCGGACAGCAGCGCAGCGCTGAGCAGCACCTTCAAGCGCTTCGCCGCTTCGTGGCCTTGGTTGTAGATGTGCAGAAGGGTCTCCAGGGTCGCCATGCCTTCGGGGAACTTCAGCGCTTTGTCATTGAGCAGCGAGGGTCGCAGGTACCAGGCGATCCAGATCCCCAGGAAGCTCACCGAGAACACCCAAGCGATCATCGGGATGACGTCCAACTGTTGACCGGTCAATAAGGTGTAGGCCGGGATGGGCGCAACCAGCCCACCGGAAATGATTGACGCTGCGGCCGAGGCCACGGTCTGGTTGATGTTGCTTTCGTGCAGCGTCCAGGGCAGTTGAGCGGCCGAACGCTTGGCCAGGCCTTGCCAAATGCCATAGCCGATCAGCAAGGCAATGATCGACATGTTGAACGACCAGCCAATCTTGAGGCCGGCGTACACATTGGAAGGCGTCAACAAGACACCAATCACGATTCCCGTACTGACCGCTCGCAGGCTCAGCTCACGTTCGACAGGGTAATCCAGGGCGATGGTTGGCGAAGTTGGGTGCATGCGAATTCCTTATCGGCAATGAGACAGCGCGATCACTCAACGCGGCGACTTAACAAGTGAGCGCTGCAGGGGCGGAAGGTTCACATGACAGGGGCAAGCCCTTGCGACCGCTTAACGCTCATATCGAGGTTTTCCCGAAGCGGTGACGGGGGGCGACGAGGGATGATCGCCGCGTTATTTCCCGAGTACCGGGCTCAGCCCAGCAGCTCGGTGATCCAGCGGGTTTGCAAAGCGATGTCCAGCACCTTCTGCTCGGGCACGACTTGTCGCGCCCGGGCGAAGTGAGTCAGGGTCCGCTGTTTGAGGCGCAGCATGCGCTGCCACTTGGCCAGGAACGCCGGGCTGCGGGCGCGCATCTGCAATGGCCCGAAGTACAGCTCCTGCGCGGTGTACGTCACCGGCCCGGCGCGCTCGGCGACGATGATTTCGTAGTAGAAGCGATTTTCCCGCAGCACTTCTTCGAAGCAGATGCGATAACCATTTTCCATCAGCCATTGACGCAGTGGCTGCTCGCCGCCGTTGGGCTGCAGGATCAGCCGTTCCTCACCGCTCAGGTGCGCCTGGCCGCCAGCGAGAATGTCGCGGATCGTCTCGCCGCCCATGCCGCACAGGCTGACTGCCGTGATCCCGTCTCCTGGCTCGATCGCCGCCAGGCCGTCGGCCAGGCGGACAATGACCTGCTGGGTAAAACCGTTCTCGCGCACGGTGCGTTCAGCCGAACGAAACGGCGTCAACGCCACCTCGCCAGCCACCGCCGCTGCGATCACACCACGGCGCATCAATGCCACCGGCAGGTAGCCGTGATCCGAGCCAATATCGGCCAGGCTCGCACCTGCGGGTATATGCGCGGCCACACGCTCCAGGCGCTGGGACAATGTCTGTTCGTTCAACGGCTGCTCCTGTTCATCATCCCTACCTGGATCAAGCCTGGGCCTTTACCGTCCCCTGCGACTCGGTCACTGGCGACAACGACAATGCAGTCATCAATACCTCGTGGCCGCTCAAAAATCATGTGCCCATGGTACATAGATGCCACACGTACTCAAAATCGTGAACGCGGATCAGGTAAGGGGGCCATCAAGATCCCTGACCCGACCCGATCTTGATTGGCTGCCGTTCAGAAGCGCCTGGTACTGAGCAACTCATCGAGCACCCGAGTGGGGACACGAAACGGCACCGACATGTGATCCTCGCCCGGTTCGATCTGGAAATCGCTACGCAACCCATACTGCGATAGCGCCTGCAGGCGTAACTGAAGAGCTCGGGCGTCCTGGATCTCCTGCACCATATCGCGCTCGCCCAACAGCAACGTCAGGCTGCTGTGGGTCAGGTCCACTTGCCCGGCGTGCGCACGCTTTGTGAAGGCGCGTTCGGGCGCCAACAGGTAACGGTCGAGCCACCACAGGCTCGGGCTCACCGCCACAACATGCTGAAAGAGCGCCGGACGGGTGAACAGCGCGTAGATGCCAAACATGCCACCGAAAGAATGCCCTACCAAACTGCGCTGATCCTGATCGACCTTGAAGCGCTCGTTCACCCTCGGCATCAGGCGCTGCTCGATGAAGTCGAGGAACAGATCCTGGCCACCTTGTGGCGGATTGTTGCGCTCCTGCGGGACGGGAGGCGACAAGTCGAAGGCGCGACGCACGAAATCCAGCGGCGTGTCGCTCGGGTAGCCAATGGCGACCAGAATCGAACCACGCAACCGATCCTGCGCGCGCTTGGCGGCATGGAAAGCCGGGAAATAGGCGTTGCCGTCAAGCAGGTAGATCACCGGGTAGCCGCCGGTGTGAGGCACGTCACCTTCAGGCAGGCTGATCATGATGCGGTAATCACGCCCTTGCGCGCTTTTCATCATCCACTGCTCGGTGCCATCCAGTGTCACCGGCTCTGCATGGGCGAAGGACAAGCCAATCAGCAGCATGGCGCCCAGATACTTGAACAAAATACCCATCATCGTCTCACTCCTCACCAGCGATAGCTCAGGCTGGTGACGACGCTGCGCGCCTCACCCCGGTAGCAGTAACCTTCCTGGCAGTTGATGTAGCGTTTGTCGGACAGGTTGCGACCATTCAAGGCCAGGCGTACGCCGTCCAGCCCGCCACCGAAGTCGTAGTGCACACCGGCATCGACCAAGGTGTAATCCTCGTTTCTCACCGTGTTTGCCGCGTCACCGTAGTTACTGCCGGTGTAGCGCGCGCCTACAGACATGCCCAGGCCCATGGGCAGGCGGTAATCCAGCCAGAACGTCGCCAGATGACGGGGCACGTTCATCGGTTCCTTGCCTTCATTGCCGTCGTTGCTGCGAGTGACTTCGGGATCGTTATAGCTGTAACTGGCCGTCATTTTCATGCGGTCGCTGAGGTCCGACACCGCCTCCAACTCCAGACCGCGCGAGACCTGCTCACCGGTCTGAATGCTGTTGAGGGGGTTCGACAGGTCACGGGTGCGGACATTGGTTTGTGTCAGGTGATAGAGGGAGGCCGTCAGCAAGGTACTGGAGCCCGGCGGCTGATACTTGAGGCCTACTTCGTACTGCTCGCCCTTGGTTGGTTTATAGGGCTCGCCACTGGCGTTCGTGCCACTCTCGGGCAGGAACGAGGTCGCGTAACTGGCATAGGGCGCCAGGCCATTGTCGAACAGGTAGAGTGCACCGACCTGCCCCGTGGTCGCCGAATCGCTGGTCCTGCTGTTGACGTCGCTCAGGTTGTTCGTTCGACGAACCTTGACCCAGTCACGGCGAAGCCCGGCGGACAAACGCCATTGATTCAATTCGATTTGATCCTGCACATACACGCCGCTGCGATGCTCCAGCCCGTTCTCGTCCGCCAGCGGCGTCGTGGGCCGATCGACGTGTTGGTGATAATCCGGCGCGTCGCGATCGATCGACGGCGCATCGCCCATGGCGTACAGCAGCGATGTATCGATCCAGGCATAGTCCATCCCGGTGACCAGGGTGTGCTGCAGATCCCCGGTGGCAAAGCGGCTCACCAGGCGCGTATCGGTGGACAGCGAGGACATGTCCTCGTAAACCCCGATCGCCGAGCGATTGAGGGTATGTCCATCGCCGGCGTCGCTGGGTTGAAGGTACTGATTGGTGGTGTCCACCTGACCGTAGCGCAGGTTTTGTTGAACGCTGAAGGTATCGTTGAAAGCGTGTTCAAACTCATAGCCCAGCGTCCACTGCCGTTGCTCGAGCTTGTCGAAGTACTCATCACCCTGCCAGAAATCGGTGAGGTGGTCGCCTTCCTGATACAGCATCGGCGACGCACCGGTCTCGCGCTCCTGATATTGGGCCAGCAGCGTCAGGTGGGTATCGGGGTCGATCTGCCAGCTCAGTGAAGGCGCCAGCAGACGGGTGTCGTTGTTTAACTGGTCGATATAGTTTTCTGCATCGCGGTACACGCCCACCGTGCGAAACAACACGTCTCCCGCCTCATCCAGACGACCGCCGACGTCGAACTGCGCCTGTTGGTGGTTGTAGTTGCCCGCCTGCACCTGTACTTCGTTTTTCGCCAGCAGACTCGGGCGCTTGCTCACCCGGTTGACCATGCCGCCAGGGCTGACCTGGCCGTACAGCACCGATGCCGGTCCCTTGAGCACCTCAATGCGCTCCAGGTTGTAGGCCTCGGTGGAGTATAACGACAACCATCCACTGCCCGGCTGGCGCAGCCCATCGAGAAAGTCAGCGCCGATGGTGGTTTCGAAACCACGGACACTGATCATGTCAAACCGCGGATCCAGCCCCGAACTGCCGACGCGCACCCCCGAGCTGTAGGCCACGGCGTCTTCGACGCGGTCGACCTTTCGGTCGGCAATCTGCTCAGCCGTCACCACGCTGACGCTCTGGGCGGTTTCCAGGATTGGCTTATCGGTTTTGCTGGCCGTGCTGGCATTGCTGGCGAAATAACCCTCCACCGGCGCAAAAGCATTTTGAACGGCGGATGCGTTGATGTTGGTGGGCTCAAGCTCATAGCGGGTGTCGGTCTTGCCTGGCAGCACCACGTAGCCGGACGAGGTCTTTTGCGCGACCAGGCCGCTGCCGGCCAGCAGCGTCGCCAGACCTTGTTCCAGTGAGCCGCCGCCGGGCAGACCTGGACTGCTCAAACCACGCACCGCTTCCGGGGAGTAAGACAAGGTGATACCGGCGCGCTCGGCAAAGATGCTCAGCGCCTGCTGCAACTGCCCGGCGGGTACACTCGGCGCCACCTGCTCAGCGCTTGATGATGCGGCCATGACCGGCAGGCTCGGCGTGCCGACGAGCAAGGTCAACGCCAGGCAGACAGCGCCTGGCAAGGTTCGGGTCGGGAACGGCGCGATGGCGCGCAGAGACAGTCTGGCAAGGAACATGACGGTATCCATTGAGGAAGTGATCACTCCTAACCGGACGAAGCGCAAAAGTCCGACAACTTATTTATGCCAGCGGCGTGATGCGCACCCACCAGCGGGTGCGCTCGACCACCTGTACGGGCAACAAGTGGCTTATGTTGCGCAGCATGAGCGCAGGTTCATCGAGGTGGAAAACCCCGGACAGGCGCAGGTCGGCCACGGCGCTGTCGCAGCCCAACCAGCCCTGGCGGTAACGTCCGGCCTCGGCCAGGAAGTCGACCAAGCGAATGTCGTTGACGATCAGCAGGCCACGGGCCCACGCGAAAGGGTCGAGCGGCCCGCGGCCCAACGCCGTCATCCGCGTCGCGGCAATGGCCATTGCATGACCGGCTTGCAAGTGCCGTTGCCCGAACGGTGTGGAAATCAACACTTCACCGCGCGCGACGTGGATTTCGCTATACCCGTCCCGCTCCCTGAGCACCGCCCTCGCCTGCCGCCCCTCACACTCAGCAAAACGGCAACGCACACGCCAGTCGGCGCCATCGCCCAATACCTCACCCGCACGCAGCACCCATTCGTGGCCGCGCACGTCCACTGCACTCCCTGTATTGAGCATCAGCTCGGCACCAGCGCCCAGATCGAGCCGGCGACGCTCGCCAGTTGCCGTGGCAAAGTCGCTTCGCCAGGTGGGAGGCGCTGTCGTGGTCAGCAGCGTCGCACCGCCAACAGCCAACCCCAGGCCGAGCAACTTCAGGGTGCGACGGCGACTCAGATCGGCCTCGGCCTGGCGCAGCAGAGGAATGGTACGGGCGGCATCGGGCAATGGACTGGCCTTGAACAATCCGCCGACTTGCTGCAAGCGTTGCCAGGCCAGCTCATGGCGGGCGTCTTGGCGTCGCCAGTCGTTCAATTGCCTGCGCAGCTCAGCGCTGTTGGCATTGGCGCGCAATCGCATCTGCCATTCGATGGCCGTGCGGATGACACCCTCCGGCAAGGCCTCGGCGGCGCTCACTGCGGTGCCTCGAAGCACGCCTTGTAGCAATGCAACAGCGCGCTCGCCACATGCCGCTCCACGGTACGGCTGGACACACCAAGCTGCTGGGCCACTTGCACATGGCTCAGGTCACCGAGCTGATACAGCAGAAAGGCTTCTCGCACTGCCGGCTTGAGACCGTCGAGCAACTGCGCAATACGCTCCAGGCATTGCAACGCCTCATGCCGGACCTCAGGGGATGGATGACTCGCCTCGGGCATCTGCATCAGTGCGTCAAGGTACGCTCGCTCCAGCGCATCGCGCCGCCAGTGGTCGACCACCAGGCCACGGGCGATACGCACCAGCAATGCACGCGGAGCGCGCGCGCTGATGGGCTGGCCACGCACCAGCAAACGCAAAAACGTGTCCTGGACCAGATCCGCCGCTTGCTGCGAACACCCCAGCGAGCGCCGCAACCAACCCAGCAGCCAACCCCGATGGGTGCCGTACAAATTATCGAGGGAAACGATCGAATCCGTTTCATGGAGCGACATGGAACGCCTCAGGCAGACAAACACGAAAAACGCCATGACTGAACATGACGGACGCGCGCACCTTAAACGCGAATTGTTCCCATTACAATCTTTTCGAGTGAGCCGCTCTCCCGCTCACGCTCCTTTGCCACGCAGCATTTCCCATAGGGAATACCCACTGAAGCGGTAAAAAACGCCAACGAATTGGCGTCGAAAAATCCAAATCTGAATAAACCTGAACTAACGACATTTTTCCGACGATTGGCCCGTGCAAGCCATTGCTGGGGATTTGAATGCAGGCTCATCATCCGTCTGTCACAGCCAGCATTTTCAGGCCTGACGCAGATGTATTAATCGCATCGCTCTATAGGAGCATTCAGGATGATGACTGTTTATTTTGTGGTTATGGCTATCTGCAGCGGCGTGGAAGGTTGTGTAGAAGAGCGAAAGCCGGGGCCGACTTACGCGTCCAGGGCTGTGTGCATGGACTCAGCCAGGACGATGGCGCCGCGCAAAGGCGTGAAATTCAAATGTCGCAGTGAACGCCTATGGGTGCCTGTTGAGGCGCGCGGTGTGAATCGGCACGAAAGCGTGGTCTCGACCGGAACGCAAACCCAGCCTTAGCAGCATGAGTGGTGAGCCCTCAGCCACTCAACTCGGCTTTAAGCAACGGGTCATTCAGGTAGGCGACATTCAATCTGGTCCAGGGATTTATACGCGACTGCTCCGGTGAAAAAATATGGCCGGGAGCAATCATGAATCCCTTCGGCAGTAGTTGCCGGGTCAGTTCCCGGGCGTCGTCAATGTGGGCAAACCTGGCCCACAAATACAGACTCTGCTCTGGTCGGAAGAACACCTCGGCGCCTATCTCATCGAGCATCTGCAAACCTGCCGCAGTGGCACTCTTGAGCCGCTCCTGGAGGCGGATCTGATGTCGCAGAAAATGCCCCTCGGTCAGGATGACATCAATGGTTCGCTCACACAGCTCCGAGGTGCTGGTATGCAGGAGCATTTTCAGATCACCCAGTTCATCGATGACGTCCTTGCTCCCGGCGATAAACCCCACCCTCAATGCCGCAGAAACCGATTTGGAAAAACTGCCCACGTACAGTGAACGGTTCAACTGATCCAGCGCAGACACCTTGATGGCCGACGCGGGTTTGAAATCTGCCAAAGCGTCGTCGTCCACCAGAATGAAGTTGTGCTCATGGGCTAACTGCACCAGTCGATGAGCCTTGCCGGGGGAAATATCGGAGCCCGTCGGATTGTGCCCAACCGACTGAAGGAAGAACAATTTCGGTTTGTGCAACAGAAGATGCTGCTCCAGCACTTGCAGGTCCGGCCCGTCCGGCAATCGGGGTACGGATAACATTCGCGCCCCTTGCAGTTGCAGCTTGCCGAACAGCGGGTAATAACCCGGGTCTTCGACGAAAACGTAATCTGCGGGGGCAATGAAGCGGCGGATGATCAGATCCAGTGCGTGATTGGCCCCATGGGTCGTGACGATTTGCCGAGCACTGGCGGTAATCGAATAGCTCGCCAGTTTTTGCACCAGGTGTTGACGAAGTGCAGCATTGCCCAGCCGGTTGCCGTAGCGAAAGAGCGTGGTCACCCCCATGCGCATGATCTGACGGGTGAACTTGTCCAATCGCAGATCCATCAGCCACTCTACGGGCGGAAAACCTTCCCCAAGCGGCGAGTGACCCGGCTCACGGACAAATTGCTGGCGCATGAGCCAGATGGTGTCCATCGCCCGGGTAAAGGGCAGCGGCTCTTCCGGTTCGCTGCTGCTCGGGGCGCCTCGTGTCACGAAAAAACCCTGCCCGTGACGCGCCTCGACCAGTCCTTGGGAGGCCAGCGATTCATAAGCGTTGATCACTGTGTTTTTCGAATGACCAAACAAGCGCATGCACTCGCGCAGGGACGGCAAACGGTCACCCACTCGATAAGTACCGTTACCGATCTGCGTCACCAAGGAGGCCGTCAGCTCTTGGGCAAGCGTCAGTCGCGCCATTGTACGAAGTCCTGGATGAATTATTCGCAGAGGGTACAGCTTAGGTACTGTCTGTCCAAACTGTACCTTTTTTGCCAGGACACATACGCATAGGGTGGCAGGCATTCGAAAACAATAACTGCAACTGGATTGCTACCATGAGTATCGACTCCCGCCTCCCGATGTTCCGCAGCCTGTCGCCCGCCGAACGCCTGAGCCACTTGCAACAAGTGCTTGAGCTTGCAGAAGATGACGTTGCCCTGCTCCGCGACGCAGGCGCCCTGCCCCTGGAAATAGCCGACGGCATGATTGAGAACGTCATCGGAAAATTTGAGTTGCCCTACGCTGTGGCGAGCAACTTCCAGATCAATGGACGCGACGTCATCGTGCCGTTGGTCGTCGAGGAGCCTTCGGTGGTCGCCGCCGCCTCGTTCATGGCCAAACTGGCGCGCGAAGCCGGTGGTTTTCAGACCTCCAGCTCGCTGCCGCTGATGCGCGCGCAAGTGCAGATCGTGGAAATCGACGATCCCTTCAATGCCCGTTTGAGTCTGTTGCGCCGCAAGGACGAAATCATCGAACTGGCCAACCGCAAGGATCAACTGCTGAGCCAGCTAGGTGGAGGTTGCCGCGACATCGAAGTGCATACCTTCGCCCAGAGCCCTCGCGGCCCCATGCTGGTCGCCCACCTTATCGTGGATGTACGCGATGCGATGGGAGCCAATACCGTGAACACGATGGCTGAAGCGGTGGCCCCGCTGATGGAGCAGATTACCGGCGGCAAGGTACGGCTGCGCATTCTGTCGAACCTCGCCGACCTGCGGCTTGCCCGGGCCCAGATCCGCATTGCACCTGAACATCTCACCACCAAGGCCTACAAGGGCGAGGACGTCATTGAAGGCATCCTCGATGCTTACAACTTTGCGGTCGTCGATCCCTATCGTGCAGCCACTCACAACAAGGGCATCATGAACGGCATCGACCCTTTGATCGTCGCCACCGGCAACGACTGGCGCGCGGTGGAAGCCGGGGCACACGCCTATGCCTGTCGCAACGGGCATTACGGTTCACTGACGACCTGGGAAAAAGATTGCAAGGGCCATCTGGTGGGAACGCTGGAAATGCCCATGCCCGTCGGCCTGGTCGGCGGCGCGACCAAGACTCACCCGCTGGCGCAACTGTCGTTACGCATCCTGAGAGTGAAGAGCGCCCAGGAACTTGCCGAGATAGCGGTAGCGGTCGGCCTCGCGCAAAACCTGGGCGCATTGCGGGCGCTGTCGACCGAGGGGATACAACGCGGGCACATGGCTTTGCATGCACGCAACATTGCGCTTTCAGCGGGGGCCAGGGGCGACGAGGTCAATTGGCTGGTCGCGCAGATGGTCGAAGCCCGGGACGTGCGCTCGGACAAAGCCGCTGAGCTGCTTGAGCAAAAACGCGCGCAGGAGTCGGGCTCGTAGTCACGAACTCAACCACATCTCTTCACGTTCATAACAATAAAACCCCTCAGGGGAGGTGGGAGAATCCTTATGAAACCCGAACTGTTCGAAGTATGGGGCGACACGGTTGACGGTCGCCACCTGCTCTACTCCATAGGCATCGGTGCAGCCGTCAGCCTCGGCGCTTTTTTTATCGCCCAGCACTTGTTTGTCGGCTGGGTGGATTCCGTGCAGATGGCCCGCGCCTACGCGATGCTGGTAGGTATTGTCGGCTGCCTGGCAGGTGGCGCCATCAGTGCGCTGCTTTTCAAACCCAAGCGCAATGTCATAGAACATCTGGCTGATCCGGCCTGGCGCGCAAAAATCCTCATCGAGTTGCAGAACGAGTACGGCCCACTGGGCAGTCTGGCTGATCTGCCGCCGGCCACGATCGCGGAACTGCGGGAAATGGATCTTTATGAGCTGTTCGCCGATTACGAGAAAGGCCTTGTCGCTCCTGAGAAAAGCCCGGCTGCAACACCCACTGTTGGCGTCGGTGCAGTCAGTCGCGCAGTCAGTGGCAATGGAGGTCAATCATGATCGTTCCACTGATGGATCAGGTCCTGATGGCACTGGGCATGGGGATCCTGGGGGCGGTGATTTTCGCCGGGATCGGGCTGATCTCAGGGAGCGATGAAACCACCACCCTCGCCCCCTTGACCTTGCTGGTCGTCCTGCTGGGCGTACCTGCCCCCGGCGTGCTGACATTCTTTCTCGCCGGCGCCGTCGCCAAACATATGACCCACGCCGTACCGACGGCGCTACTGGGTATTCCTGGCGACACCATGGCGACACCACTGATGCGCGAGGCCAATTTTCTGCGCAATCTGGGCGTGCCCCACATTGCCCTGCGCAAGATGATTTCCGGGGCGGTCATTGCTGCGTTGATCGCGGTGCCAATGGCCGTATTGTTCGCGCTGATGCTCGCGCCGTTCGGCGACATGATCAAGCAGGCTGCGCCTTGGGTGTTCCTGCTTGCCGCGGTGGCGATCGCGTGGTTCTCCAAAGGCCGTCTGGCGGCCGTGCTGACGCTGATCCCGTTCGTCATGATCATTGTTGGCCTGCAAACCATGACCGCGCAGTTCGGCGTCAAGCTCAGTGTCAGTTACTTTCTGGGCATCGCGATTGGCCCGTTGATCGCCGCGCTGTTCTCGCTGCTCGCGCCCGCCGAACGGGACACCATGCGACGCCAGCAAGTGCGCACGTTTTCCCTGTCGCCCGACGTAAAAAGCTGGGGTGGATTCTTTCCTAATCCGCTCAAGGTGCTGGACAGCAAGCAGAGCATGTGGACGGCCATTACGGCGGTGATCTCCAGCGCGACCTTTGTGTTCAGCCCGGTGGCCATGACCGTGATCATGGGCGAGCTCGTCGGTTCGAGGGTCAAGCATGTCTACCATCGCCTGACCACGGTCATCACCGCTCGAAACGGCGTTACGGAGTCAACCTACCTGGCCGAAGCATTGATCCCGCTGATCGCCTTCGGCCTGCCCCTGAGCCCTGTCGCAGCAGGCCCGGCAGCGCCATTGTTCAACGCCCCGCCGCGCTTTAGCGTCGACGCGACGACAGGCCAGGTGAACAACCTGCATTCATTGCTCAGCACCTGGGAATTTTTTGGCTACGGCGTGTTGGCGGTGGTCGTGGCCATCCTGATCGCTTACCCCTTCACCATGAATTACGCCCACAGAGCCGCATCCTACGTGTCGCGCAAGATCAGTCACGAAGCGGTGATCTCGACCTTTGTTGGCCTGATCCTGGTGATCGGCATCTGGGAAGGTGGCCTGCTGGGGTTGCTGGTGATCGTCACCATCGGCCTGCTGGGCGGTTTCCTCTCACGCTTTTTGGGTTTCAACATCGGTGTGCAGTTCATGGGCTATTACACAGCCGTACTGTCTGTGCCTGCCCTGGTTGCCCTGATGAATGCGTGATGTTTTTAACTCTCTACAACAGTGTTCAGATAACCAACAACGGTGATTCCAATGACCCTGAAAATATCGCTACTGACGGTAGGTGCGATCATGGCCCTTTCGGTTTGCACGGCAGCGTTTTCCGCCATGAAAAGCCCGCTGGTCGGAACATGGAAAATGGTCAGCGCAACCATTGAACGTCAGGGCAGCCGGTCGGATGCGTACGGCCCCAACCCACATGGATGGCTGGTGTTCACTGAAGAATTGACGTTCGTCGAGGTGCTCACCGATCCGCGAGTGCCCGCGTTTCGATCCAACGCTCGGGGCGAAGGAACCGATGAGGAAAACCGGGCAGCGATGGCTGGGAGCATCGGTTTTTTCGGACGATATACCGTCGACCAGAACGGCAAGTTCACCGGCAATACCGTCGAAGGATCTACGTTCCCGAATTGGGTGGGTGCGACACGTACTCAAGATGACCTGCAACTGAAAGTCGACGGCAACCGGATGGTGGAAAACTTCCAGCGCCCCGATGGCACGAAGGTTCACATCATCTGGGAGCGGGTAAAGTAACTCTACATCGCGAGCAGCCCTGCGGGGCCGACTCAGTTCATGAGTGGGCTGAGCACTGCTCAGCCCACGCTTGCGCACTGCTGATATCCACTCGCCCCACGGCTTACCAGATCGGCACCGTGTAGAGCACCAGGAAGCGGGTCTGGTTTTCATCACGAAATGCCGCGCCGCTCGGGAAGTCGTTGCGATAGATCGACTTGCGCGCCATCAACCCGACATTCTTCAGCGGACCGCTCTGGATCACATACCCCAGCTCCATCTGGAACTCCCGCTCCTTGCGGTCGTCGGCATTGAGCGCCACCAGCGCGATATTGTCACCGCGCACGTAACGCAGCCGGCTCTTCAGGCCGGGCACCCCGGCGGCGGCGAAGTCATAGTCGTAGATTGCCTGCCAGGTCCGTTCCTTGGCATTGAGAAAGTCCGAGCTCATGGTCAATTCACTCATGCCCATCAACTCAGTGCCTGACACATAAGGCGTCGCTGTGTCGCCGCTGGCGTGCATGTAACCCAGGCTCAGGTGATGCCCGCCAAGGCGATAGCCGAACAGCGCCGACAGGTTGCGGTTGTCCACCTTGCCAGCCTTGGCACTGCCATCTTCGTCGCTGAAAAAACTGCGCAGATCAGTGGTCAGCGTGCCCTCGCCTACTTGCATGTTATGCAGCAAGGCCAGGGTGTTCTGCTGGTACAGGTCGGCCACTTCGGCGTGGTAGCCGCGCAGGCTGAGGTCTTTGTTTACCTGATAATCGCCACCGACATAAGCCATGTGCGATGAGGTGGCCGCACCGTTGAAACGCCCGTTCGGCGAAGCGATGCTCATCGACTGGTAGTTAGTGGAGTCACGCCTGTTGATGCGATCGATATAGCCGGTATTGAGCGTCAGTCCGTCAATGTCCTTGGAACTGAGTGTGGTGCCGCGAAAAGTCTGCGGCAGCAACCGCGACGGGCTGGCAAAGGCGAACGGCAGGAAAATCGACACATCGCCGGTCTTCACCGTGGTTTGGGCAAAGCGCATTTTGGCAGTCATGGCCAGGCGCGAATATTCATCCGCCGCGCGCTTGTCGCTGCTGGATACCGGCAGTAATTCGGTGCCGCTGCGGTCCGGTGACGAGTCCAGCTTGACCCCGATCAATGCACGGGCGTCCAGGCCGAAGCCGACAGCGCCCGGGGTAAAACCCGACTCCGCATTCATGATGAAACCCTGAGCCCACTCCCGGGCCGCGGTTTTCGCCCCCTCATCCTTGTAATCCCGGTCCAGGTAGAAATTGCGTAAGGTCAATGTGCCGCGGCTATCGTCGATGAAACCTTCCGACAGCGCTGGAGTGGTGACCGCACATAAGCCCAACAGGACGAAACCGCGTGCGCAAAGAGGTAAGTCTGAGGTCGTCGCAAGGACGCCCCGGGGTGAATTCGTCATGTCCTATGTCCACTTATTGTTGTTGTTTTTTTGAACGTGATCGCCAGCCATCCAGCCGCGATCTCGGGCCAGAGAGTGGGAAAAGCCGGAGGTGCCGTCAATCCACAATGGCCGATAATCGAACATTAATATTCGTATCTATTTCCAAGAAAACCTAAAAAACACATGACATCCCGTTGATTTGAATAGGTTTATGTCGATGCATTTGGACATTTTCCGTTAGCGTTCACTTTTTAGTTATCTTTGTTAATCTTAATTGCGGCTTTGCATTGCTGGATGCGAGCAAGCCTGCGTGCGCCCGTCAGCACACTCACAAAAACAATAAAGAGGTTTGCCATGGACACTCCATCACGTCGCACGACGCTGACTATTGCCCTGTGTTTTATCGTCGCTCTGATTGAAGGCTTTGACCTGCAAGCTGCCGGCACTGCCGCCGCAGGGTTGCGTCAGACCTTTGCCCTGGACCCGAAAATGATGGGTTGGGTGTTCAGTGCCGGCATCATCGGTTTGCTGCCGGGCGCCTTCTTCGGTGGCTGGATTGCCGATCGCATCGGTCGCAAGAAAATCCTCATCGCAGCGGTGCTGCTGTTTGGCGTGTTCTCGCTCAGCACCGCCTACGTCAGCTCTTTCTCCGGCCTGCTGCTGGTGCGTTTCATGACTGGCCTGGGCCTGGGCGCCGCCCTGCCCAACCTGATCGCCCTGTGTGCCGAAGCCGTGGGAGAGCAACGTCGCGGTACGGCCATCAGCATCATGTATGCCGGCGTGCCATTGGGTGGGGCACTGGCGGCGGTGGTCGCCATGCTGTTTCCCGAACATTGGCAGACGACCTTCATCATCGGCGGCCTTGCCCCATTGCTGGTGGTGCCACTGATGATGGTGCTGCTGCCTGAATCCAACGCCTTTCGCCAACAACAAAACAGCGTCAACCCGACGCGCACTTCAACCGGCCAGGCCTTGTTCGGCGAAGGCCGCGCCAGCGTTACCCTGGCGTTATGGTTGAGCTACTTCTTCACCCTGACCGTGATGTACATGTTGCTCAACTGGCTGCCCTCGTTACTGCTGGAACAAGGTTTCAGCAAACCCCAGGCAGGCCTGGTACAGATGCTCTTCAATATCGGCGGCGCCCTCGGCTCCCTGCTCGGCGGAGTGTTGCTGGATCGCTGCAACGGCATCAAGGTGGTGCTGTTTGTGTACACCGGCTTGCTGGCAGCGCTGGGCGGGGTTGGCCTGTCCGTGGGCATCATCCCCATGGCCATCGCCGGTTTTGCCGCGGGGTTGTTTGTGATGGCTGCGCAACTGGTGCTTTACGCCCTGGCCCCGCCCTCCTATCCAACGTCGGTGCGCGCCACCGGCGTCGGCGCAGCGGTAGCGATCGGTCGTTTGGGCTCGGTGGCCGGGCCATTGGCGGCCGGGCAGATTCTGGCGGCCGGAGCCGGCACCACCGGTGTCTTGCTGGCTACCTCGCCCGGCTTGGTGATTGCAGCATTGACGATCATCAGCGTCATTGCCCGCTCGACTTCGTTGAACGTGTCGATGAATAAGGCCAAGGCCTGAGGCCATCCGAACGGCGTAGGTAAACAGGTGCTGTTGTGGGGGCTCAAGATGAAGCTGTTTCAAAGGCGTCAATTCCTGGCTTTATCGTCTGCAATAATCTCGAACTCATTCCATACCCCTGCCTCTAATGTGTAGATCAACAGAGGTAACGCGATTATGAACAGCGATAACGGCATCGAATCAGAAGCAACCTCGAGCATCCCGTCGACCGATACGTCTGGCAAACCGGTTGATAAGAATCTTGAGGACAGCGCTACGCCCCCCTCAACTCAAACCAAGGAGCAGGAAGCAGAGGAACTCAGTCGAAAAATCGCGGAGATCGAGCGCAAGGTGGCTGACGGCCACTAACCGATTACGCCCGCATACACCGATCGATCGACATTGCCACCCGACAGAATCACCCCCACTGTCTCCCCCGCCCGAGCTTCACGTTCCTGAATAAGCGCCGCCAAGGCGGCGGCCCCGGCTCCTTCGGCGAGGTTATGGGTGTCGGTGTAATAGACGCGCATGGCCTCGGCAATTTCCTGTTCGCTGACCGCTACGATCCGTGCGGCCCCGGCTGCGTAGAGGGCAAAAGCTGCGGGGATCGGTTTGCGCACGGCCAGGCCATCGGCGAAGGTATTTGCCGAAGCGGTTTCCTGTATTTCGCCCGCCTCAAAAGATAACTTTGCCGCCGCGGCTTCACGGGACACCACGCCCACCACCTGGGTCTTCAGGCCCAGTGCGTCGCGGGCGGCGATCACGCCACAAATGCCCGATCCGCAGCCAATCGGCACGTAGACGGTATCGAGATGCGGCGCGGCAGTGAACAGTTCCAGGGCGTAAGTGGCCACGCCTTTGACCAGTTCCGTGTGAAACGGTGGCACCAGGAACAGGTCATGCGCTTGCGCCAAACGGGCGGCCTCTTCACGGGCCTCATCAAAATCTCGCCCACACTCAATGACTTCGCCGCCAAAGCCGCGCATGGCAGTGTTCTTTTCCACCGAGTTGCCCTGCGGCACGACAATCAACGCCTTCAAACCCAGCGCGCTAGCAGCCAGCGCCAGGCTCTGGCCATGATTGCCGCGGGTGGCGGTGACGATGCCCTTCGCACCGGGATGTTCACGTTTGAGCCAATGCATGAAGGTGATGCCGCCGCGTATCTTGAAAGCGCCGGTGGGGGTGTGGTTCTCGTGCTTGACCCACACCGTGCAACCCAGCCGCTGAGCCAGCAAGGGCCAGGCATACTGGGCGGTGGCGGGCATCACCTGGTAGACATGGCGAGCCGCCTGTTCAATATCGTCACGAGTCAGTCGGTGCATGAAGTTATCTCCCTGAGTGGTTAGCCAGTCTAGGCATCGCCGCCGTGGGTCGGCTTTCAAAAAACCGACCTGACTTTTGCGCCGCTTCTTCACTACTATGGCGCTCATGAACCATCAAAACCGCCTACAGCCATCGCCCTTGTCTGAACCGGTCCGCCGTGTCGAGACTGGGTCCTGGGCGATCGAATTGTTGCCCAGCGCCGCTTACTCGACCCGCTATGTGGCGGCCCAGGCCTCCATCGGGTTTGCCTTCGACAGCCAGCGCGGCCTGCACGCCTTGGGCAGCGACCGGGTGCATCCTTTCGAGGCCATGCCCAACGGCCTGGCATTCGTTCCCGCCGGCTGCGACGTGTTCTCCGAGTCGCTCATGGGCGGTGAATACCTGCGCGTAACGCGGACCGACGGTATCCCCCTGAGCGGGGATCACCCATTCAACAATCACATCGATCAACAGGCCATTGACCTCGCGCTGCGAATGCGCGGCGCGCTGTTACGTGCCTGCGTGGAAGATGACTGGGAAACTTGGGCCTTGGCGCTGGCGCAACGGGCAACCGGTGATAGCGCGTTGTCGACACCGGACCAAGGCGCTATCACTCCCCGGCGCATGCGCCTGCTTGATGAGTTTATCGAAGCAAATCTTGAAGGGCCGCTGGGCGTGTCAGCGATGGCAGGTCTGCTGGGGTTGTCCGAAGGATATTTCATGCGGGCCTTCAAGCTCGCCACGGGCAAAAGCCCGCACAGCTACCTGATCGACCGGCGTCTGGCCAAGGCCCGGGCACTGATGCGTGATTCCACCGCCAGGCTGTCGGAAATCGCCCTCGCCTGCGGGTTCAATTCCCAGGCGCACATGGCAACCACGTTCAAGCAACGGCTCGGGGTGAGCCCGATGCAGTTGCGCTAGACCGCCAAAACACTGCAAGGCACCTGATACAAGATATGCTCGGTGGTGCTGCCAAGCAGTTTCTCTCCGCCTGGATCCTGGACTCTGCCCATCACGATGACGTCCATGTGATGTGTGTTGGCAAACTCACTCAGCGCCGCAACCGGGTGTCCCAGAACGAAATGCCTGCGGCCAGGCGGAACGTTGTATCGACTGGCCAGTTTCAGAAACGATTGTTCCAACGCTTTGCGCTGCCATCGGGTCAGCTCCGACAGCGTTAAGCCTGTGTCTGACGCCTGGTAGTCTTGGGATATGTCGTAGGCATACAGCAAGTGCAGTTCAGCATCACACTGTTCGGCGAGACTGCAGGCCTGGCGAATAACGCGATCATTGAGTTCATTTTGTCCAGGCTCGGCCAGCGACGCCTCTACCGCCGCCACGACCTTGCACGGCAAGGCAGGTCGAACCCCGCCCACCAGATACACCGGTACCGGTGAGTAACGCAGCAGGTGCCAGTCCAACGGGGTGAAAAAAGCACGCTTGAGCACCGACTCATGTTGGATTTCCTTGATCAACAGGTCAGGCTGCAATTCGCTGAAGTGGTCCAGGATGTCCTTTTCCATGTCATCAGCCCACGCCAGCTCGGTGGTCACATCGACCCCTCTGGCATGTAGCTTTTTCGCCTGTTCCCCCAACCAGTCGCGGTGGTCCTGCAGGTAACGCTCGCGTGTCTTTTCACGGTCACCCTCTTCAAGCAGCGACAACAGGTTCAAGGCAGGAATCAACGCCGCTATATGCAAGCGTGCAGCGCTGGCCTTGGCAAGCGCTGCGGCATGGTCGATCACCGGAGAATGGCGCAGGGCCAGGTGGGTGATGAGTAACAGCTGTTGATACCGGCCCATGATCTGCCTCCAGACAGGTGAAACTCAACCTCTGCCACTGCCAGCTACACATTCAGCCGTGACATCTGCGCCGGATCGGGCACCAGCGTCATTTCAGACTGCGCCGTCGGAAGATGCCTGACGTTGATAAATATCAACCGGAGCAAGGCTGCCGTTCTTCACGCCGCCGGCAGGCCACAGCGGCATAGAGGCAGCGGTCTAACCGTATCGTTTGGCCTGCTGCGGCGCTGCGTCGGCTGGCAACTTGATCATCAGGACGCTGCACATGGGGTCTTCGAGTATCCCTTCAGCGGTCAAGCCGATATCAGAGGCCTGCGTATGATGATCGGCCGCACCGATGACCAACAGGTTGTAAGCATTGCGCTGCAGATAAGCATGAATTGCATTCGCCGGAGCGCCGGGAATGAAGTGCCGATGCTGGCTGGCAATACCATGCTGGCTGGCCAAGGCATCGAACGCCTGTACCTGGGCCTCATAGAGGGACAGGTCACCGTGGCTGGCAGCGGCACAGTCGTAAACGCTGATCACGTGCAATGAGGCACCGCAGGCGTTTGCCAAGTGCCTGGCCGCCTCGATGAGCGAATGATTGTCGCGGTTTCCTTTCGCCTGTGACTCCATGTCAACCGCTACCAGAAACTTGCTGGGTGTCTGAATCGGGCCCGGCAACACATAAAGCACGGCAATCGGGCTGACGCTCAAGAGTTCCCAGTCCAGTGCTGACAAACCGCGCTGCGCCAGGCCTGGGCGTTCCTGGATGTCCTTGATGATCAAGTCCGCTTCAACACGCTGCGCATAGGCAACGCATTCGACTGCCGAGGAACTGGCGCATACCAGCTCTGGATGGACATCCACGCCTTTTTCCTGCAGGTGCGCACTTTCACTTTCCAGCCATTTGCGACGCGACGACATTAAGTTATCGCGCACGATGTCGGGCCTCTCGGTGACTGCATGGCCGGGCGGCTCTACACCGTGGGGCTCAGTGAACATCGCCACGTGCAGTGGCACGCCCAGGGCGCGTGCCAGATCGCCGGCATACTCCAATCCGGGAGAGTGAGCTGCCTGAGGGGGGGCAAGAAACAGTAAACGCAATGGATGAGTCATTTCACACCTCGGCATCCGATGATAAAAATGGCGTCCCTGCGCATTCCTGCTTGGGTGGACAGGTGCCGCATAGAGCGGCTTTTTAGTCCTGTTGAACTTCATTCATGGGGCAAGCCCGTGGCCAGTTCGACATTCGGCACCCACAGGGCATCAATGCAGGCCGAAGCGTCCTTCTGCGTCACAGGTTCAAGGGCCAGCGGTTCAAGCAGGCCTCTGTCGACCAATGCCAGACGCATGATTCCGTTTTTGTCGAGAAGCGAACTTGCCAGACATTCACACAAGGAGCGCGGCAGCGCCTCTGGCAGCGGGCCTATATCGGCATTCTCCAGCTCAAGCTCATAACGCTCGGTACAGGTGTCTGCCAGATCCTGCATCGCATGGGTCGCGAAATACGACACCGTGAAATATCCCGAGGTCAGCACCGCCAGAATCGACAGCAAAATGGCTGCCTGACGTTTTCTCGAGCGTGTGCCCCGAAGATGCAAAAACCCGGGCAATGCGGATTTGCTCCGGTCCTGAACCACCTGCGCCCCGCTGATGGGTCTGTTGTTTGTCATGACCGTATCTCTGCCCCATGCTTATCAAAAGAATGGCGCCGATCAACGAATGCCGTTTGATCTGGATCAACCTCGTGCTGCTGTTTGCCATTTTTCTGGCTACAGCAACACGCGGTGGGCGTTCAGGAGTAGACCGTTGCAGGCTTGGTGGCCCTTGCTGGGCCACCCTGCCCGGCCCTGGAAAATCGACGATGACCGCCCACCCCTCCGCCATCAGGCGGGCGACGAACGATCACCAAAGGGCGATATCGTAGGTAAGGTAGATCCGGTTACTGTCCCGTCCCCTCGAGAATTCAGAGCGGTAGACGTAATTGCGCAGCTTCACGCCCAACCCTTTGAAGGAACCTTGCTGCACCACATAAGCCAGTTCAGCATCGCGCTCCCACTCTTTGATGGTGGTGTTGGACTCTCCATCGTCGCCGCTAAGGTAACGCGTGGAGAACGTCAGGCCGGGGACGCCCAGGGCCGCGAAGTTGTAGCCGTAGTTGAGCATCCATGTCTTCTCGTCTTCCTCTACGAACTTGCCTATGCCGGCGTTGCTGAAAGAATAAACGGACGCGCCGCTGATGTAGGGCAGCCCGGCGTCGCCCTTCAGTGTTTGATAGCCGCCGCCTACGGTATGGCCTGCGACAGCGTAAGTCAGCTGGCCGCTGAGCATATGGTTGTCGATTTTACCGCCATAGGCAGAACCGCTATCAACGCTGCGGAAGTAGCGCAGATCACTGGTCAGCACGCCTGGGCCGAGCGGCAGATCATGTTGGACACCCGCAAAGTTCTGCCTATAGAAGTTCTCCAGTTCGCCATGAAAGTAGCTGAGGCGAATCGTCTTGCCCAACTTGTAATCGGCACCGAGGTAACTGAAGTCCCCTGACTTATCGCCACTGTAGCCGTCTGGCACGATGGGCATACTGTCGCTCGAATCTCGCAACTTGAAACGATCAAGATAGCCGCCCGTCAGGCTAAGGTTATCAATGTCGGTGCTAGTGAACTGGCCGCCCTGGTAGGTCTGAGGCAGCAGTCGGGCATCGTTGTAAATGAGCACCGGCGTTTTAGGGAGCAACGTACCGTACTTGACGGTGGTTTTGGCAAATCGAGCCTTGGCGGTCATCCCGAAGCTCGCAAATTCATCGGCGGCACGACCGTCATCATGCACAGGCAGCAGACCGGTGCCGCTACGACCGCGGCCGGAGTCGAGCTTGACCCCCAGCAGGCCCAAAGCATCAATACCCAAACCGAGGCTGCCGGTCGTGAATCCCGACTGATAATCAAGCAAAAAGCCTTGGCCCCATTCGGTGCGCTCGCTCTTGGCGGTATTTGCCGCTCGCGCACTCATCCCATGTTCATCGCGGAAATTTTCATTGATGTAAACATTGCGCAATTGCAGCTTGAGTTTGCTGTCGTCGATAAAGCCTTGCGCATTGGCATTGGCCAGCGGCAACAAAGCCAGGAGAGTCAATAAAGCTCCACGGTTATAAACAGAGGTCATATCAAACTACTCATTGTTGTTATTTGGAATGCAGCTGACCGTCCGCCCCACTGGCATGGGGCGTCAGGTGTCAAAGAGGTTTGGAGAATCAGGAGAACAGACTGATTGCCCCAGTCAGCAAGGCCAACGCAGTCACGACCAGGGAAGTGAGCACCGCCCATTTGACGGTGGCTTTCTGGAAGTCGCCCAGATCACGGTCCACCATGCCGACCAGCAGCAGGGTCGAGGCCACCAACGGACTCATCAGGTGCACCGGCTGGCCGAGAATGGAGGCCCGTGCAATCTCGACCGGATCAATGCCATAGGCCGCTGCGGCGTTGGCCAGGATCGGCACGACACCGAAGTAGTAGGCATCGTTGGACAACACGAAGGTCAGCGGCATGCTGGTAATGGCAACCACCAGCGGGAACAGATGGCCCCAGGATGGCGGAATCCAGTCGACCAGGGTTTGCGCCAGCGCATCGACCATTTTCGTCCCGGAGAAGATCCCGGCAAAGATACCCGCGGCAAACACCAGCAGAACCACGGTCATGGCGTTGCCCGAATGAGCGAGAATTCGTTCTTTCTGAATATCCAGTTGCGGATAGTTGATCATCAACGCCAGAACAAAACCGATCAGGAACAGGATCGCCGAGTGCATGAGGCCCATGACCAGCGCAACCATCACCGCCGTCACCAGCAGCAGGTTGACGTAGGCCAGTTTCGGGCGCTTGTGCGGCGTGTCTTCAATAATCGCCTTGATGTAGCAATTACCCCCACCGCTTTGCAGATGGGTGTTGCCGATGCGCTTGCGTTCGGCACGCCCCAGCAGAAACGCCGTGAACACCACCCACATCGCACCGCCGATCATGGTCGGCAGCAAAGGCACAAAATACTCACCGGCGTCCAGGCCCAGCGCTGCGATCGCACGGGTCGCCGGGCCGCCCCAGGGCGTCATGCCGCTCATGATGCTCAACGAGAGCATGGAAATGGTCGCCAGGATCATCGGGTTCATGCCGATGCGCTTGTACAGCGGCAACATCGCTGCACAGGTGATCATGTACGTGGTCGTGCCGTCACCGTCCAGCGCCACCAACAGCGACAGCAGCGCCGTGCCCACGGCGATTTTCATCGGATCACCGTTAACTCGCTTGAGGATCTTGCGGATCAGCGGGTCGAACAGACCGGCATCGATCATCAGGCCGAAAAACAGGATTGCGAACAACAGCAGCGCCGCCGACGGCGCGACCATCTTCAAGCCGTCCAGCATCATCTTGCCGGTGGTACCGCCAAACCCGCCGATCACCGCGAAGACTATTGGCACCACCGTCAGGGCGACGATCGGTGACAAACGTTTGGTCATTATCAGGAAGGTGAAGACCACCACCATGGCCAAGCCAAGTAAAGCGAGCATAAGTCAGATCTCTTGTTGTTATGAGTAGCTTGGCCGACATTCAGGCGCACGCCATCCCACTCGCCAGGCGACACTCGAATGATTGCCTGGCGCAGGTATTCAGGAAGATAACGCGGTGATGTCGGGTCAGCCGTGACCGGTTAGATGTGATTCGCGACCTTTGTGTCGTCCCAGGCGTGCTCCGTTGCCTGGATGTGCCTCGGGGAGGGTTTGCCATCCAGGGTCTGCAACAGCACATCGCGGTCGCAGGCATTCTCCGAGATGGAGATCACCACGGTCGCCACTGCGTTGCTCGCCAGGCTGGTCAGCGCCCGCGCCTCGGACATGAACCGGTCGATCCCGATCAACAGGGCCAAACCGGCCAGAGGAATATCGTGGATGACGGTCAGGGTCGAGGCCAACGCGACAAAGCCGCTGCCGGTAACACCTGCGGCGCCCTTGGAAGACAGCAACATGATCGCCAGCATGGTGATGACCTGGGTCAGCGTCAGGTCGATGTTGCAGGCCTGTGCAATGAAGATGGCCGCCAGCGACAGGTAGATCGCCGTGCCATCGAGGTTGAACGAGTAACCGGTTGGCAGCACCAGCCCCACGACGCCCTTCTTGCAACCCAGGGCCTGGAGCTTTTCCAACATCCGCGGCATCACCGGTTCAGTCGAAGAAGTGCCCAGCACCACCAGGAATTCCTCGCGCAGATAACGCAACAGCTTCCACAAACTGAAGCCGTGTGCACGGCAAATGCTGCCCAACACAACGAAGACGAAGAAGGCGCAAGCGACGTACAGGGTCATGATCAGCTTGGCCAGCGAGCCCAGCGACGTGATGCCGTACTGCCCGACAGTGAAGGCCAAGGCTCCGAAAGCGCCGATCGGAGCAAAACGCATCAGGTAGGAAAATATCTTGAACACCATGTGCGAAGCTGATTCCAGCACATCCAGCACCGGCTTGCCGCGCTCGCCCAAGGACGACAGGGCAAAGCCGCAGAGCACTGCGATAAACAGCACCGGCAGCACCTCGCCTTTATTGAAAGCGCCAATAAAGGTGTCGGGAATGATGTGCATGAAGAAGTCCACCACACTCAGCTTCGCAGCGGAGTCGGTGTATTGCGACAGGCCCTGGGTGCTCAACTGGGTCGGGTCTATGTTCATGCCTGCACCGGGCTTGAACAGGTAGACCGACACAAGGCCAATGATCAGGCTGATCACCGTCAGCGCCAGGAACAGCAGCATGGTCTTGCTCAACAAGCGCCCCAGCGAGCGCTTGTCACTCATGCCGGCGATGCCGGTGACAATCGTGCAGAACACCACCGGTGCGATCATCATCTTGATCAACTTGATGAAAGCATCACCCAGCGGCTTCAAGGCAATCGCCTGTTGCGACCAGAAGTGCCCGACCAGCACGCCCAGCAGCACGGCGCAGATGATCTGGAAGTAGAGCGATTTAACAACTTTCATGGCATCACCCATTTTTAGAATTGTTCTGATGCAAACGACAATGACTGCCTGGACTATCCGGCCAGCCGGTGTGAAGCGGTGGCGTAGACGAAACCTGAGAAAAGCCGGCGGGCGGTACGCACCACCGAGGCACGAATGGTCTCACCCTTTTCGCCGGTGTAGGACAGTACGACGTCGATACCACCGCTTGGGTGCTCAATACGAACCTGCTGCAGACGCGGCTCGCTGATGCCGCCGAGCAACTGCGCCACTACGCTGCCTTGCGTCACGCAAGCGGTGGCCAGACCGATGGAGCCAGTGATGGCCAGGGCACGGTGACAGTTGTGCGGCATGAAATAGCGCACCTGGACCGTCCCGCCCGACTTGGCAGGAGACACCAGCACCGGCTTGGGGATGACCTTGTCACTGACATCACCCAGGCCCATGGCCAGGCCGGCTTTGAGTCGCAGGGACTCCAGGCGTTGCAGGAACGCCTTATCGGCGTCCAGTTCAGCGGGGCTTTCATCGCCGCGCTTGCCAAGCTGACTGGCCTCGACGATCAGCATCGGCATCGCCATGTCGATACAGGTCACCGGGATACCATCGATCAGGTCCAGCGATTGCCCCGTCGGGAAGAGCTTGCCGGTCTTGCTGCCAGCCGCATCCAGAAAGGTCAGTTGCACCGGAGCCGCCGTGCCAGGCACGCCGTCGATGGCGGTGTCCCCTTCATAGCTGACCTTGCCCTCAGGGGTTTGCACCTCTGAATTTACGAAGGTCCCGGTATTGAGGTTGCGGATCCGCACGCGGGTCAGATCGCCGGAAGGCTTGACCAGCCCCTGCTCGATGGCGAACGGGCCGACGGCGCACAGCATATTGCCGCAGTTGGGCGCGGTATCGACCCGGCGCTGGGAAACCATGACCTGGACGAACAGATAGTCGACATCCGCGTCCGGGTGCAACGATGGGCTGACGATTGCCACTTTGCTGGTTTGCGGGCTGCCGCCACCGATGCCGTCGATTTCCAGCTCATGGCCGGACCCCATCAGGTTGAGCAGCAGCTCATCACGTTCGGCGATGGCACTGGGCAGGTCCCAGGCAAGAAATACGGGCCCTTTGGAAGTACCACCGCGCATCAGCACACAAGGAATTCGCTGCATGAACACTAACTCTTGTTGATCAATCTGGATAATTGATGTTCTGGACACAAGAGTGGCAGGGTTCTAAAAGTGTTTCCAATGCAAAGATCAGAGCAATTATTGCGTTTCACGAATTAATTAATTTACGATGATTTCCCAGCGCATCGCTCTTGCCCGGTGAGAAAGAACATGGAATACGAGCTTCAGGACATACGATCTTTCGTGAAAATCGCTGAACTAGGCAGTTTTCATGAAGCCGCCGATGCGTTGCATCTCTCTCAACCGGCCCTGAGCCGGCGCATGAAAAAACTCGAGGAAGGCCTGGGGACCGCCTTGCTGGATCGCACCACCCGCAAGGTCAGCCTGACGAGCGTCGGGCGCGATTTCCTGCCCAAGGCGCGGCGCTTGCTGGATGATTTCGACGACTCGATTCTCAATATTCGCGAACTGGCGGAGCGCCAGATCGGTCGGGTGACCTTGGCCTGCATCCCCACCGCGGCCTTCTATTTCCTGCCTTCGGTGATCCGCCTCTATAACGAGCGCTACCCCAAAATCCGCATCCGCCTGCTCGACCTCAGCGCAAACGAAGGGCTCGAGGCGGTACTGCGTGGCGAAGCCGATTTCGGTATCAATATGATGAGTGGCCAGCACCCGGATATCGAGTTCGTGCCATTGGTCAACGAACCTTTCGTTTTAGCTTGTCGACGCGACCATGAACTGGCCAGACGCAGCTCGGTAAGCTGGTCTGAGCTCAGCGATTACCGACTGATCGGTGTCGGTCGTCTCAGCGGCAATCGAATGCTGCTTGACCATGCTTTATCGGGTTTGAGCTGGCGTCCGCAGTGGTTCTACGAAGTGCAGCACTTGTCTACGTCATTGGGGTTGGTCGAGGCCGGCCTTGGGGTGTCGGCCATGCCCAGCCTGGCAATGCCGGCCGAGGATCATCCGACACTGGTCAGCGTGCCGTTGATTGATCCGGTGGTAAACCGATCGCTGGGCCTGGTCTATCGAAGGGGCGCATCGCTCTCCCCGGCCGCGGAAAAATTTGTCTCGATATTGCTTGAACAATGGGAACACTGATTTTTCGGGGTCCATGATCAGGACTGGATGAGAAACGGGCCGATCTCAGTCAACCTCCGTGCTCATTGCAAGCGCTTGATATTGCTCCAGCTCAGCCAGCCGTTGGACCAGGGCATTGCGAACACGCTCGTAAGCCCCGCTGCCTAGCAGTAGACGCCTGGGTGCGGGATCGACGTCGACAATCTCGAGCATGATCCTGGCCATTTTCTGCGGGTCTCCGGTAAGCGGGAAAGTACCCTCGGCGATTGCTTTACGCACTTCACCGGCAGGCGTTTGCTCGTACTCAGCCATCGCGGGCGGACGAACCAGCGCGGCGCCGAAATTAGTTCGTGTCGGGCCCGGCTCTACCAGGGTGAACTCGATCCCAAAAGGCGCAACCTCCAGAGCGACCGACTCAACGAATCCCTCAATGGCCCATTTGCTTGCGTGGTAAAGGCTGAAGTTCGGGTAAGCGAGCTGCCCGCCCTCCGAGGACACTTGAAGAATTCGACCGCCCCCCTGTTTGCGCAGAAACGGTAGGCAGGCACGGATGAGTTGAATAGAACCGAGCAGATTCGTTTGCAACTGCTGGTCGATCTGTTCATCGCTGGCTTCCTCCGCCGCACCAAACAACGCGTAGCCCGCACTGCTCACCACAACATCAATACGTCCTAGCTCGGTGAACGCCTGATGAACCACAGCGCGGATGGCCAATGCGTCGTTTACATCGAGCAACGCTGTCCACAGTTGCTCGCCGTAGCGTGTCTTCAAGTGACTCAAGGCCTGAGGCTTACGCAAAGTAGCCGCCACACGGTCCCCCCGTTCCAGCAATTGTTCGACCACCGCCAGACCAATGCCGGACGAACTTCCAGTCACTAACCAAGTTTTGCTCATGTGCTTGATCTCCGAATGAAGGGTGAGTTGCCATCGATGTGAGACCAAACTACGTCAGCCGGACTGCTGCTACTATGGGGCAGAATTCGGATGAGCTAATGAAATATAGCCATGAATCAATTGCCCCTTTCGCTTGCCGATTTACGCGCGCTGACCCGCATCGTTGCTCATCGCAGCTTTCGTAAAGCGGCCGATGAGTTGGGCCTGTCAGCCTCTACCCTGAGTCATATGATGAAAACGCTGGAGGCCGGTCTTGGGGTGCGTTTGCTGCACCGCACCACGCGCAGCGTTTCACCGACGGCAGCGGGAGAGCGTCTGCTAAGACGACTGGCGCCTGTGTTGCGCGAATTCGAGCTGGCGATTGAGGAAGTCAATGAATACCGGGATCTTCCCAGCGGCACTTTACGGATCAATGCCAGCGAACAGGCCGCGCGCGTTTTGATGAAAGCTGCCCTTCCGATATTCCTGGAACGCTTCCCCCAGATGTCGGTTGACCTCGTGACCGAGGGCCGTCTGATCGATATCGTGGCCGAGGGCTTCGACGCCGGTATCCGTTTAGGTGAAGCGATCCCCCAAGACATGATCGCCGTGCCGATAGGAACGGATACGCGATTTATTACCGTGGCGTCCCCCCAATACCTGAAGACTCATCCTGTCCCCCTTACGCCGGATGATCTGCCAGGACATCAATGCATCTGCATCCGGATGCCCAGTGGTAAACCTTATAGATGGGAATTCTCCAGGAACGGACAATCCTTGGTCATCGAGCCCAAAGGACAGCTAACCCTCGATAATGCCGAAATCATGGTCGATGCAGCCATATCCGGGCTCGGCATCGCTTACGTGCCAGAGCAGACGGTATCGCAACCTTTGGCAGACGCTCGTCTGGTCGAGGTCCTCGCGGATTGGTGCCCCAGGATTCCTGGGCTGTTTCTGTATTATCCGGGGCACCGCTATATCCCATCAGGCTTGCAGGCCTTCATCGAGGTCTTGCGCGAGTCTCATTGATTGTCCGCGACTGTGCATTCGAACATAACGGCATGCGCCCTTGCGAGGTGAACGCGCGACGGCCTCAAGGCCGACGCGTCGGTTGCGATCCGGCCCTTGTTTGAGCTGACTCAAGCCTTCTGCTCTTGCTGCAAGCGCTTGAGCAGCGCGTTGGCGGCGGCTTCGGAAGAAGCCGGGTTCTGGCCGGTGATCAGATGGCCATCCTCGACCACGTAACTCGCCCAGTCTGCCGCCTTTGAATACTCGCCACCTCTGGCTTTGAGCATGTCCTCCACCAGAAATGGCACCACCTGGGTCAATCCCACGGCCTCTTCTTCAGAGTTGGTGAACCCGGTCACTTTCTTGCCCTTGACCACTGGATGGCCATCCGGCGCGTTGACGTTCTTGAGCACCCCAGGCGCGTGACAGACGGCCGCGATGGGTTTATTCGCGGCGTAAAAGGCTTCGAGGAGGGTCTTGGAATCAGTGTCCTCGGCCAGATCCCACAGCGGCCCATGACCTCCGGGATAGAACACGGCATCGAAGTCGTAGGGATCAATTTCGCCCAGCGGCACCGTGTCGGCCAACGCTGCCTGGGCCCGGGTATCGGCGCTGAAGCGGCGAGTGGCGTCCGTCTGGGCCTGTTCCTCGTCGCTCTTGGGGTCCAGCGGCGGTTGCCCTCCCTTTGGTGAGGCGAGCGTAACCGTCACTTTGGCGTCGACAAACACGTAATAGGGCGCGGCGAATTCTTCCAGCCAAAACCCCGTTTTCTTGCCGGTGTCACCCAACTGATCGTGGGATGTCAGGACCATTAGAATGTTCATGTAAACCTATCCTCCAAGTCGGAATGAGCGGCGTATGTTCGCCCTGCATTACGTCAGAGGCCGCGTGGTAGTAGACGTTCAAGTGGGTGAAGCGAATCCTCATGAAACGGTCGTTGATCCCAGCGTTACTCCCCCCATCAGCCCCGCTGCCGAGGAGTTCGGGGCCCGTTATTGAGTTGCCGAACCGGTTCACCGCTGCTAGAAATGAAAGACCTTGGCCTTGTCTCTGCCAGCGCCACAATCCAGGACAGCCTCGCGGGCATCATCCGTTGACCCCATTCATACCTCACAGGGAGCTTCACCGTGTTTCCGATGGATATCTGGTTCACCTACACCGCAGCCTGCGTGCTGCTGGTCTTGTCACCCGGTCCTGACAATCTGCTGGCCATAGGACGGGGGCTGAGCCAGGGTCGCCTGGCCGCCATCGTGTCCGGCCTGTCGTCTGGGCTGGGCATTTTGTTTCACGTCACCACCGCCTCGTTGGGGCTGACGCTGTTGATCCAGACCTCGACGGTTGCCTTCTGGGTCGTCAAATTGGTAGGGGCGGCCTATCTGGTCTGGCTCGGGATCAAGGTGCTGCGCTCCAGAAGCCTGATAACCTTCGCGCCCGCCGCACGACAGCCACTGCGAAGCATTTTGCTTGCAGGCTTTCTTTCGGCGGCGCTAAACCCCAAACCCGGGTTGTTCGTCCTGGCGTTCATCCCTCAATTCATCAACCCCGCGCTCGGCTCGGTCACCGTACAGATGCTGGTCTACGGGTTCTGGTTCGCCCTGCTGACGGCCGTGGGGTTCTCGTTGATGGGGGTCTTCGCCACGCGCCTGTCGCAATACATCTGTCAACGCCCTCGCCTTGCCAACGGACTGAACCTGGGCGCGGGATTGACCTTCATCGTCTCAGGCCTGTCCATCGCCGCCCTCAGGCAGAAATAACCGCCCGTTCCACGCACCTAGCCACCAACCAGCGAAGTCGCCAGCAATGCCTGCAGCCCCATCGGCTTGGCGAAATAATAACCTTGGGCCTGCCCTGCCCCCATCTCCCGCAGCAAGAGCAACGTCGCTTCATCTTCGACACCTTCGGCCACCACGCTAAGGTCCAGTGATTCGGCCATACGCACGATCGCCCGGACGATCGCCCGGCTGCGGGGGCTGGTGGTCAGTTCGAAAATGAACGACTTGTCGATCTTCAAACCGCTGAAACGGTATTGATGCACATAGCTCAGGGATGAAAATCCTGCGCCAAAGTCATCGAGCACCACCGACATGCCGTTGTCGGCCAATTGCTGCATGGTCAATCGGGCAATGGCGGGCTCGGCCACCAGCGCACCTTCGGTCAACTCCAGGCAGATCCGCGACGGCGCGACGTTGTAACGGGCCAACAGTGCCAGCACATCATCGGCAAAATCCGGGCGCGTCATGCTGTAGCTGGAGCAATTGACATGCACCGGTGGCCAATTGGCGTGTTGCGGTAGTGCGAGGATCGCCACGATGCTGGTGAGCATGTACAGATCCAGTCGACCGATCAGACGCAACCCCTCGACATCGGGCAGAAACTCGCCCGGCGCGATGATCCGGCCACCCGGTTGATGCCAGCGGATCAGCGCTTCAAGGGCCACCAGCTCGCCGCTTTCGACGCTGACAATCGGCTGGAAATACGGCAGCAGTTCGTCGGTACGCTTGAGCGCATTGCGCAGGTGCCCTTCACGCTCAACCTGGTCCGAGACTTCACGACGCACTTCCTGGTTGAACACCGCGTAACTGTCGCGCCCGGCATTCTTGACCCGGTACATCGCCGCATCGGCATCGCGCAGCAAGTCCGCGGGTTCGTGGTGAAACTGACTGTCGGCGCTGACAATACCGATACTGCACGACGAAAACACTTCGTGGCCATTGATGAAAAACGGCAGGTCGAACACCGACAGAATCCGCTCGGCGATTTCGATCACCACCTCCAGTGTCGCCTCGGGCGCCAGCACTGAAAACTCATCGCCCCCCAGGCGGGCCAGCATGTCGGTGTCACGCAGGCAACTGCGCAAGCGGTGGGCGGCCTGCATCAACAGCAAATCGCCAAAATGGTGGCCGAAGCTGTCGTTGACCATCTTGAAACGGTCGAGGTCGATGAACATCACCGACAGTTGCCCGCCTTCGCTCTCGAACCGCGCCCAGGCCACATTGAGGCGCTGCTGCAGGTAGGAGCGATTCGGCAGCCCGGTCAGCGCATCATGGGCGTTTTCGTGTTGCAGCTTGGCGTTGGCGTGATCCAGTTCGCGGGTGCGGTCCTGCACCCTGGCTTCGAGCTTGAGGTTGGCGGCATGGATCGCTTCTGCGGCCGTGCGGCGCGACAATGCCGTATCAATGTGCCGTGACACGAACGTCAGCAGTTCCTGGTCGCGCAAGGTGTAGCGCACCTGGGAGGTATAGCTTTGCACCGCCAGCACACCCCGTACCACATCGCCATCGAACAACGGAATGCCCAGCCAGGAATGGAAGCGGACCGACTCGTAGGCCACTTCGAGTTCACCCTGTGCAGACAACCGATCCGCGTCGAAAGGATCAATCAGGCAAGGACGACGCTGGCGGATAACGTACTCAGTCAGGCCCCGGCACCCACGGCGTGCCTCAGGCAGGGTGGTTTTGCGCTCATCGACATAATACGGAAAGGTCACTTCACCGATCGCGTCGTCGAACAGCGCGATGTAGAAGTTCTCCGCGAACAGCAGATCCCCGACAATGCCATGCAAGGTTTGGAACAGCTCCGCCATGTCGCCAGGCTGGCTCGACAGTTCTGCAATCTGAAATAGCGCACTCTGCAGGTGTTCGGCGCGCTCTCGATCTGCCACTTCCTGCCTCAGCGCGTCATTGACTGCCGACAGTTCCAGCGTGCGACGCATCACCGTCTCTTCCATGCCCTCACGGTGCAGAATCCGGTCCAGCGCCATGGCCACGTGCCGGGCCACCACCAGAAACAGCGCGCGGTCTTCGGCGCTGTAGGTGCGTGCAACGTCGTAGACCTGCATGGCAAGCATGCCAAACACTTCATCGGCGGCATTTTTCAGCGGAGCGCCCATCCAGAATTCGGGACGATCACCCACGCAATAGAAACGACCCTCGGCCTGAGCGGCGCAAATGCCCGCGGCATCGATCAGCAACGGCTGGCCCGAGGTCAGCACCTGGCCGGTCAACGACAGACGTGAAGGGTCAAGGTATTCGTAGTGTTGGGACTCCACGGCATCGACGTCGATGATGTCGACGTAGTACGGGTAGTCGATTTTTCCGCTGTGGGGGTCATACAGCGCGAGATAAAAGTTCTCGGCATCGATCAGGCTGGCGAGCAGCCGGTGAACCCCCACCAGGAACACGGAGCGGTCGCGGGTGGAGCTGGCCAGGTAGGTAATTTCATACAGCACACGCTGAGTAATCTGGGCCCGGGCCAGGGTATTGGTCTGTACCTGGATGCCCAGGCATCGGGCAAACTCGGCGAGGGCCGGCTCCTCGGTATCGGTGACTGGCGCCAGTAGCCAACCCAGCACACTTTCGCCCCGACCGGTCGGCCAGCGGCACAACCGTCTGGTCCGGCAGAAGGTCTCGAACTCTGCGTTCGCAACGCTGGCCGGCCACTGTTGCCCTGGGTCGCCCTGCCCCAGCAGATGCAGTTGTTCACCGGCGCGATAAACCACCCACTGGGTGGTGTGGGTCCAGGTGCGCGCTGATTCCAGCAATTGTTCGATCGCGTCTTCGTTGCCAACGTATGCCATGCCGGCCGCATCCGGGTTTTCTTGCAGGTGAATTGCCACACCGTAATGGTTCGATGGCTGCGGGGGATCGCTCAATGGGCGAAAACTCATCAGCGCTCCCTGCGCCACAGTGGCGAGATTGAATGACTGATTGCCGGGCAATATGCCAGTGAGCCTTCGGTGTATAGCGTCCAGAGGGTTTTTTCAATCGTTTTTATTCACTTGAGTGCTATCACGACGCAATGAGTGTTTCATCGGTCATGGAGTGTTGCCTGCGGCGGCGCTCGTCCTCCCGGGTTCTCAACCATACGCCCCCGGGAGTCCCTGCAAGCACGGCCGGTTCATCGTGCCTACCACACAGCAATATGAGAATCCGCCCTGGGCTCGGTGCCGCCGCACAGGACACCGCTGACCGGGTCGCGGAGAATGATCTGGCCTCGTCCGTAATCAGTCCGGTCACTGGCGATCTGCACTTCATGACCGCGCCGCGCCAAGGCATTGGCCAAGTCGCCGGAGGCACCCTGCTCGATGCCAACTTTCATCTCACCAAGCCACTGCCAGCGCGGAGCGTCCAGCGCCGCTTGCGGGTTCAGGCCGAAGTCCACCAGGTTCATCACCATCTGCACATGGCCTTGGGGCTGCATGTAACCGCCCATCACGCCGAAAGGGCCAAGGGCCTGGCCATTCTGGGTGAGGAAACCAGGGATGATGGTGTGAAAAGTCTTCTTGCCCGGGACCAGGCAATTGGCGTGGCTCGGATCCAGGCTGAATTCCTGTCCGCGATTCTGCAAGGCAATCCCGCTGTCGGGCAGCACCACGCCGGAGCCGAATCCGTGATAGTTGCTCTGGATGAACGAGACCATGTTGCCTTCCCCGTCAGCAGTCGCCAGGTACACCGTGCCACTGGCGTGGGGATCGCCGGGTTTGGGTGCCTGGGCCTGTTCGCTGATCTGGGCGCGACGGCAGGCGCTGTACTCCTCGCTCAACAGGTCAGTCACCGCCACACGCATGTGCAGAGGGTCGGTGATGTAGTGCAGGCCGTCGCTGTAGGCCAACTTCATGGCCTCCAGTTGGCGATGCCAGGTCTGCTGGCTGTCGCGGTGATCGAAGCTGAAGCCCTCCAGTATTTTCAGCGCCATCAAGGCCACCAGCCCCTGTCCGCTCGGCGGGATTTCCCAGACATCGACGCCTCGATAGTTGACGTGGATCGGTGCCACCCATTGGGCGCGATAATCCTGCAGGTCCGTGGCGCGAAGGTAGCCGCCGCTGGCCCGGGAGTGGGCATCCAGGCGTTCGGCCAAGGCGCCGCGATACAGGCTCTCGCAGCGGGTGGCAGCCAATTCTTCAAGGGTTCGGGCCTGGGCCGGGTTGCGGAAAATCTCCCCGGCCCGTGGCGCGCGACCGTCAATCAGAAAAGTCTGGAACCAGGCATCCAGGACCTGATCACGATGAGGCGTGAATTCGTTCAAAGCGATCTGCCATTGATGGGCAACCACCGGCGACAGCGCAAAACCGTCCCGCGCCAGGCTGATCGCCGGCTGCAGCAACACGGCAAAGGGCAGCTTGCCAAAGCGTTGCGACAACTCGGCCCAGGCCGATGGGCAACCCGGGACGGTTACCGGCGTCCAGCCATAGAGCGGCATCCGTTCATGGCCGGCCGCCTTGACCGCCTCGATACTCAGGGCCGCCGGTGCATGGCCGTTGCCGTTGAGGCCATGTAACTGGCCCTTGCACCAGACCAAGGCAAAAGCATCGCCACCGATGCCACAACCCGTGGGCTCGACCACCGTCAGCGCCGCCGCCGTGGCGATGGCCGCATCAATGGCGTTGCCGCCCTTTTGCATGATCTCGATGCCCGCTTGGGCAGCCAGAGGCTGGGACGCGGCGACCATGCCCCGGCGGGCAAAAACGCTCTGGCGTTGCGACGGATAAGGGTACTCGTGAGCAGAAAATTTCAGCATGGCAAAGACTCTTCAACACAAGGATTCATTGGCGGGACTCAGGGCGAACACCCCGGAACGGTCATAACACGCGACTGAGGAAAGCCCGGGTTCGCGGGTGCGTGGGATGGCTGAAGATCTGCTCCGGCGGGCCTTGCTCGATGAGTTCACCTTGGTCCAGCACCACCACACGGTCTGCCACTTCGCGGGCAAAGCCCATTTCATGGGTGACCACGACCATGGTCATGCCCTCCTCTGCCAGCGCTTTCATCACTTGCAGCACCTCGCCAACGGTTTCCGGGTCGAGGGCGCTGGTGGGTTCATCGAACAGCATGGCCTGAGGTTTCATCGCCAGCGCCCGGGCAATCGCCACCCGTTGCTGCTGGCCGCCGGAGAGCATCGACGGGTAGTGGTTGGCCTTGTCCGCCAGACCGACCCGCTCCAGCAGGTTGCGGGCCTGTTCCAGCGCCGCAGCGCGAGGCATCCCGAGCACCTGGATCGGCGCCTCGATGATGTTCTCCAGGGCCGTCATGTGGGGGAACAGGTTGAAGCGCTGAAACACCATGCCGATGTCCCGGCGCTGGCGGGCGATGTTGCGCTCCGACTCACGCATCAGGCTGCCGTCAGCCCGCTCGCGATAGCCCATGGCCCGGCCATTGACGCGGATGCGCCCGCCCTGGATGTCTTCCAGCAGATTGATGCAGCGGATAAAGGTGGTCTTGCCCGAGCCGGAGGCACCGATCAGCACCACCACTTCGCCGCGCCGTACTTGCAGGGATATGCCCTTGAGGATCTGTAGCTCGCCAAAGGACTTGTGCACATCCAGCGCCTCGATGATCAGCTCTTCACTTTTGTGCGCCATGGCTAACGTGCCCTCAACAGGTTCAGGGTGCTGCGACCGAACATCCGCGTCGACGCCGGCGGTGGTGACGAGGGTCGGTCCGATTGGCCGAAACGGGCTTCCAGCCAGCGCTGGAAAAAGCCCCAGAGAGTGGTCAACAAGAGGAAATAGATCGCCACCACCAGGTACAACTCGAACACCCGAAACGTCGCCGACGTGACCATTTGGGTACTGAGCAACAGTTCCTGTACGCCGATCACGCTGACCAACGTGGTGTTCTTGAGCATCACGTTGAACTCGTTGCCCAGTGGCGGGACGATGACCCGGAACGCCTGGGGCAAGACAATGCGGCGCATCAGCTTGGCGAACGTCATGCCCAGGGAACGCCCGGCTTCGTACTGGCCCTTGTCCACCGCGCCGATGCCGGCCCGGATGATCTCGACCATATAGGCACCTTCGTTGAGCCCCAGGGCAATGATCGCCGCCTGGATATTGCCGGGAATCACCAGGCCGAACAGATCGATGTCTTCGAAGCGGAAAATCCCCCCTGCCGCCAGTGCTGTATAGAGAAAGACAATCTGCACCAGCAACGGCGTGCCGCGCATCAGCCACACATAAAAACGCACCGGTAAATGCAGCAACGGATTGCTCGACAACCGTATCAACGCCGCGGCCAGTCCCAGGAAGCAGCCCAGCAGCATCGCCAACACACTGATCACGCAGGTCAGCCAGAGCCCGGTGAGGTAAACATCACTGGGCTGCAACAGGTACTGCCAAAACACATCCCAATTGAAGTTCATCAACGCTCACCTCAATCAAGAGTGTCACTGGCGACATGCCATTTGCTGAGCAGTTGGCTGTAGCTGCCATCACTGCGCATGTCGTTGATCACCTGCTGCACTGCGGCGCTCAGTTGCGTGTCGTCCTTGCGAATACCCAGTCCGGTAAGAATCCGGCTGAAGGCAGGCACCCCTTCCTCAAACAAATCGGGGGCCATGGTGGCGTAATAACCGGCGGTTTCCACCGTGGTGCCGTAGGCATCGACCTGGCTGATGCGCAAGGCCTGGAATGCATCGGTGTCGGTGTTGTAGACCACCAGTTTCATTCCAGGCTTGCCAGCCTTGATCAGCGCTTCATTCTCGGCGTCGAGCAGCGTCTTGATGGTGGAGCCATTGAGCACCGCAACTTTATGCCCGGACAGGTCCGACAGCGTCTTGATTGCCTTCGGATTACCCTTGGGCACGACCACCGCCTGGCTGGAGTACATGTAGTTGACGATATCGATCACCTCACGGCGCTCGGGCTTGTCAAACAACTGGTCGACGATCATGTCGCACTGCTTGGCGAGCAAAGCAGGGAGCAGCCCGGAAAAGGGAATCACCCGCCACTCGACTTTCTTGTCGCCCAGCCGCTTGGCGATTTCCAGGCCCAGGTCAACGGTCAAGCCCCTGGGTTTCTGCGCTTCATCGAAGGACACCAGGGGCGGCGAATCCATGCCTGAGCAATAGACGAGTTTTTCGACCTTGAGCAAGCGCTCCGGAACAACGGGCGCGGCAACCGCCCACTGAGCACAGAATCCCAAGGATAGGGCGGCAACCAACAGGCGAGGCTTATGCATGACCAGACACTCCAGTTCAGTTAGTAACGGGCAGTACTCAAAGTCAAAACAACGGCAGGCTCGGGGCCCGCACTGGTTATTTTTTCGATTGCAGAAATTGGATCAACTCAGGAACGGTGCCTTCGATGTGCGCACGCACCACTGCCTCGGCCTTATCGGCGTCGCCAGTACGAATCGCCTCGAGAATCACCGCGTGTTCCTGGCGCGCACTCAGCGGTTTTTCCACGTGCTCAAGCCATAGGCGCATGGGCGCCTCGATCAAGGAATAGAGGGCACTGATCTGCTTCAGCAACCGGGGACGACCGCTGAGGCTGCACAGGTATTCATGAAAGGCGCGATGCCGGCTGACCCACTCGGCGCTTTCCTCGCGGTAATCGTCCATCTCGTCCAGCAGACGCTCCAAGGCTGCCAATTGGCGCTCGCCTATCCTGGCTACCGCGACACGGATCGCCAGGCCTTCGAGGACGCTGCGCATCTCGAAGACTTCGTGCAGCTCATCGATATCCAGGCCACTGACAACGGCCCCGCGATTGGGCCTAAGGGTCACCAGGCCCTGGGCGTCCAATCGACGGAACGCCTCGCGCACCGGCATCCGGCTCATACCGATCTCGCTGGCGATGTCTTCAGCGATCAGCCGGTCACCCTTGCGCAATCGTCCCCCGCAAATGGCGTCCAGCAGGAAGTTGTAAGCCTCCTCCTCGGCCGTCATCGGCGGGCGCCCAACGTAACTCGGAGCGAATTGCATGGCAGCACCTTTTGAATTTTTGTATCCAATTATCCATAAATTCAAAAGAGCAGAATGCGTGCCAACTGAATGGATCGATGTGCAAGTGATTGATTTGAAGGAAAGGGTCTTGCTATGGGGCGTGCACGGGCCCGGCGTCAATTGGGTAGACGTGCTACCAAAATGGCTCAAGCGACGCCCATTAGTGTGCACAGTGGTAGCCGGGTAACACTCAATCAGCCAGCCCTGGGAGTGTCCGAAGGTGACTCACCAAACAGCGCTCGGTAATGAGCGGCGAAGTGGCTTAGGTGGAAGAAGCCCATGGCAACGGCGATCTCACCGACATTCAGCGTGGTCGCACGGGTCGTGATCAAGCGCCGCCGTACGGCATTGAGCCTCAAGTTACGCAGGTACTCGACCGGACGCATCCCGGTTACCGCCTGGAAACTGTTCTGCAGGGTCCGGCGACTCACCCGTAATTGCTCGCACAGATCAAGAATGCTCAGCGATGTGTCACCACTGTCTACGACCAGTTCCTGGCAACGTTTGACCAGATAGGCACTTACAGCGACGTTGCCGCGACGGCCACGAACCTCGTCAGAGGCGTGACTGAACAGATCGAGGAATGCGTTAAGCAGGACCTCCTCCAACATTTTTTCCGAGGCTGGAGTGATGGCGTCCGCTTGTTCCAGAAGGTGACGGAACAACGGATGGATCCTTTGCTGCACGCTCAGCAACACCGCCTCATCCACGCTGATCTGCGATTCGCTTTTCAAACGCTTGAGCTGTTCGCCCGACAATTCGTAAGCCGCCAGTTTGGCGAAACGAACAGTGTCGACGTTGACCGCAAAGAAGTGCGTACCTTCCGGGGCATGCAAGACAAAGTCCTCTCCATCTCGCAGCAGCACCACACTGTGGGCGCCCACCTGATGCCCTTGGACCACCGGCGCGCTGCCCAGCGACATGGCAATGCACAATCGCCCTTTTGGTGCGCAACCTCGCTGCACCACACGTTTATCCAACACTTCCTGGAAAATCTGAAAACGGTCGGCGCAAATCTGTCGCAGCTCACTGGAAAGACATCCACGACCAAGCTGGTCATAGACCTGTTGCCAGCCCAGGATGGAACCGGCGTGTTGCTGGGGATCATTGAAGGTACGGACTTCGGCGAGCATGGTCATCGTTCCTCAGAGGCGCTGTTCTTATTGTCGGCCTGTCTTAAATGGCTCGATCCTCCCTGACGATGGCTGGGGTTTATGCCTGGAAAGCCAAAGCCAGTTCCGTGCCAAGCATATGCAACCGGTACTCGCCCGCCTGGATAGCCATGGGTGGCAACAACGCTCCGGACAGCACGACCTGACCCGCTTCAACACATTGCCCGTCGGCCAGCAGGCGCCGGATTAGCCAGCACAGGTTTGTCTGGGGCGTGTCCTCGCGCGCCAGGGCATCGCCTTCGCCGCAGGGCGCCCCGTCGCATTCCAGGCGATAGGTCACGTGGGCCAATAGCTCAGGATGAAACCTGATCCGCGAGCCAAGGCAATAAAGTCCCGCGGCGGCATTGTCGGCAAGAAACGCCCCGACACCGAAACGCCAGCCCTGCCAGCGACAATCGGCAATCTCGAACGCCGGCGCGACCTCGGACACGGCGGCCAGAATGTCCTCGTCGCTGTAAAAACCTGACTCCAGGGTACGCCCCAGGACAAATGCCAACTCGATTTCCAGCTTGGGCTGGATCAGCCGTGCAAGCGGCACCGTACTGCCGGGCTCCACCGCCATGGCATCGGTCAGCCCGCCCAATACCGGTTCATCAATACCGAAACGGTCCTGGGCGGCGCGGCCAGCGAAGGCCACCTTCCATCCGGTCAACTGCTCACCAGCGACCTGGCGTCGGCGCAATGCCTCGCGCTGCAAAGTGTAGCCCGCCGACAGGTCGAAGGCCTGAGGCTCCAACGAAGGCAAGGCGTGTACGGCGTGTGCGGCATCGTGAAGCCGGACCAGCAGATCATCTTCACGCCTCATGAGAGTTGCTCCGCCAGTTTGCGCAATACGCCTTCGAGCCGCTCGGGTGTGGTGATCGCGGCGACAAAACGATCCGGCCGCACTACCACGATGCAGTCACGCACCTTGGCAAACCACTCGCCCAGGCGGTTATCAACGTCCTCGACGCAAAGGGCACCATTGGCAGACAAGGGTTGGTTGCGCCCCACGCCACTGCGCGAACGATTGATCTGGATGAAGCGCGTGTCCCAGCGCGCCCAATAGGCAGCGGTTTGCTCGCTGAGCGGTTCGCTCGGATTGACCCGATACCCCAGCACCGCATAGGAATGCCCCAACACCTCGTCCAGACGCCGGCGCTGGCCCTGGGCATCTTCGATAGAGGGTTGGATGAACAACTGCCCGACCAGATCATCCTCATGCAGCTCGGCGCGCTCGTGATACACCAGGCCTTTGGTGATGGTCGCCTTGGGTTTGAACTTGAACTCCAACAAGTGCGAACGCAGGTTGTCGACGCTGTTGACGGCCTGGAACAACCAGTCCCGGACACCGGCCATCAGCGGGTTGGTCAGCCCCAGGACGGCGCCCATGTTGTCGGCCAACGCGATGAGATCGGTCGCATGCCCACGGCGTTCCTGATCGTAACTGGCAAGAATCGCCGGCGACGCTCGCCCTTGGAGAATCGCCGCAAGCTTCCAAGTGACGTTGGCGACATCTCGCAAGCCCGAATTGAGCCCCTGCCCGGCCCATGGCGGGGAAATATGCGCCGCATCCCCCACCAGTGCCACCCGGCCCTGGACAAAGCGCGCCGCGACCCGGGAGTTATGGGTGTAGGCGCGGATCCGGATGATTTCCAGTTGATCGACCGCATCGCCGATATGCCCACGGATCAAGTCCCGGATCGTTGCCTCCTCGCACATCCTGGTCTCGTCTTCGCCCTCCAGGAGCATGAACTCCCAGCGCCGTTGCTGATATGGCAGGTAGATGCAGACAAAGGGCCGCTGAGGGTCGGCATGCAGGGCCGTATAAGGTGCATCCAGGGTGTCGTTGGCCGTGTCGATCACCACCCATTTGCGTGGATGAGTCAGCCCCAGCAATTCGATACCGAGCTTCTTGCGCACGCTGGAACGTCCGCCATCGGCGCCGATCACGTACTGCGCCTGCAATTGATAGAGCTCGCCCCCGGCATCGCGCACCTGCAAGGTCACGCCCTCGGCATCCTGCTCCAGGTCGAGCATTTCATGGCCCTGGCGCAACTCGACACTGGCGTGCTTGCCCAATTGTTCGCGCAACGTCGTTTCAAGCAACTGTTGCATGAAGATATTGCGCATCGGCCAGCCATAGTTTGCCGTGCTCGGCTTGACCTCGGCAAAACAGACGCCTCGCGCATTGTAGTAACGCAAGGGCACGTTGCAGATCATGTCGCGCGCGGCCAACTCGGCGATGCCGATGCCCTGCAACACACGCAGCGCCTCGTCATCCATGCCCACCGCGCGCGGATACGGCAGGACGCCGTCAGCCAATTCAAGGACGACGCAGTCGACTCCGTACAGCCCCATGTAATGGGAAGCCGTGATCCCGTTCGGGCCGCCACCCACGATGACAACCTGGGTTTTCTCCTGCTTCATCGCTATTCACCGCTTTGTTGTTGTGGTTGTAGGCGTTGGTCGTACAAATAATCCATGACGACAAGGTTGAACATTTCGCTCTGGTCATCATGGACGTAATGACTGGCGTCGGCGATTTCCTCTGCCCGCACCCATGGACTGGTCTGTTTGATTGCCTCAAGGGTCGCCAAGGGCAGGAAATCGGAACGCGCGCCTCGAATGAACAGCGTCGGGCAATCCAGTGCCCGTACCGCAGGCCAAAGGTCAGTCGGAGCAATACTCAGGCGCGCCTGGGCAATGCCCTGTTGGTCGTGACGCCATTCGATTCCGGCCAGTGTTTCCTTCATGGAGTACATCAGCCTGGAGGCCAGCCCCTCCAGCGACAGGCCAGGTCGAGCCTGGCGCCAGAATTGCGCGGCACTCTCCCAGTCAGCAAACACCAGCGGTGTCTGGCTCATCTCGCGCCGAATGCGCTCGGCACCATCACCACTGACCGACGAGCCCGGACCGATGTCCTCGATCACCAAGGCTTGCAGTCGGCCCGGATTGAGTCGCGCATACTCCAGTGCATTGGTTCCGCCGAGGGAATGCCCCACCAGGACAAAACGCTGCAGTCCCAAGTGCGCCACCAGATCTTCAAGATCACTGACATAAGCTTCGGTTCGGTAACTGGAGGGATCCGCCCAGTCACTGTAACCGCGACCGCGCTGGTCAAGGGCATAGCAACAGTACTGCTCCCCCAGCGCATTAGCCAGGCCATCCCAGGTCTGGGCATAGGAGCGCAGCCCGTGCAACAACACCACCGCGATGCCCGACGGGTTGCCCCACGACAGATAGTGCAGGCGCATCTGCGAGCGATTGGTGAAGAAGTGGCTGTTTGCAGACATTCGTTTGGTCTCCACGGTCAACCCACCTCAATGCAGGCCATCATTGCCCTTGATGTCGGCAGCCTGGAGACCACCCAGGCGCGCATGCAAACGCCCGCGAGTGGCGAAGGCCCAGATGATGATCAACTCGTCCGCCGAGGGGCCATCACCGAACGAAAGCGAAATGCTGTCGTAGTGCGAGCGGACATACAGCGCATCCTTATGGGCCAGCGGGACATCGATGGTCACGCCAGGCCCGCCACGCTTGCCCGTGGAAGGCACCCAGGATTTGCCACCGCCCAATGCCACCCGAATCGGATCCGCTGCTGGATTGGTGAGCAGTGCATTGCCATGTTCGTACTCGCCCTGGCTGCCCACCAGACACGCCTTGCCATAACTGACAATCTCACGCTGGCCAGCCAGTGCCTGGATGCGACGACCAAACTCCTGCCCCAACAAAGGTGATGGCTCGACCAGCTCGGCCAGGCTTTCGCTGTAGCGCCCGGCATAGGGATTGGCGATCACGGCGCCAATGGCGTATTTGAACAACGGTTCACCGTCGGCCAACTGGCCACTTTCGTTGGCCAGGGTTTCCTCGACGAAGCTATACCATTTGCGGATGTGGTAACTGGCGAAATTTGCGGTTTTCATCGGACAGGTCTCTTTCAAAGTGGGTCGAGATCAAAATTTCGGCTGGGCGCTCCGGCAGCCTTGAAACGGGCCTTGCCTCGCGCGTCGTCATGTTCGGTCTCGAGAAAAAATTCCATGCGATTGCCATCGGGGTCGTTGAAGTACACGCCGTTACCGATTTCGTGATCGGTGATCTTCACCACCTCAACGCCTTTGGCAAGCAACATGCCGTAGAGCTGGCGCAGGGTGGTCATGTCGCCGGCGATTTCCAGTCCGTAGTGCTGCAAGCCCAGGCCGCCCTGATGGGCCCCCGGCTCTGCGCGGATCAAAGCGATATCGTGATGCTTGGCACCAAACGCCATCATGACCCAGCTATCACCCCGGGCGCTTTCGTGCATACCCAGAACATCGGCGTACCAACGTGCCGAGGTTTCAGGGTCGCTGACAAACAGCGACAGGTGAGTTCGAACGACCTCGATTTTCATCGTGCGATACCTCAGTTCTGTTTGACGATGGATTGATGCCCGGACTTGATCTGCGCCACGGCGGGCGTCCAGAGCACATCAGCAATTTCACTGAACTCACGCCACTGCTTCTGCCAGCCGTCCCCACCGTTCTCGGAGGTGAACAGGTGTCCGTATTTGGTCCCGGCAACGATCTGACGAGGGTTGCCAGGGTTGAAGGCAATGGCCCAGACACACGAGTTGGGTTGTTGTGACAGCGGCAGCACCTCCCAGCTGAGGGCCGCATCCCGAGAGATGAGTACCTTGCTGGTCGTGCCAGGCGTACCGTCGGAAATACTCAGGTAGAGGGTGCTTTCACTGCCCAGCGGTGCGTTCATGGCGCGCACGTAGTACAGGCCGAATGTTTCCCGGGCAATGATGCCAGTCCAGGTTTGCCCTTCATCGAGGCTGCGGTAAACGGCGTTGACGCACACCACCACGATGACCTTCTGGCCATGGTTGGGCAGGACCAGGATGTTGTGGACGTCCGAGTTGAAGTCCCACAGCAGCCGATCATCGACACGGGTCCAGGAATCACCGCCATCACGGCTGTGGAACAACCCGCCCTCCTCCAGGCCGAACCAGAGCTGGTCGCGATCAGTCGGGTCATAAGCGAAAGCCAGCAAGCGCGGCCGACTGACACCTTCGCAGAACTCCGGAATATCCACCGGCGCGCGCTCCCAGCTCAGGCCGGCGTCGAGGGTGCGCCACAGCACGGCGCGCGAAGGTGCACCAGTACCGACGAAGATGCGCTGCGCATCCTGTGGATCCACTGCAACCTTCCACACGGTCTGCCCGTTGAATGGCGAATCCACTCGCTGCCAATGGCCTCCGGTGTCATGACTGACACACAGGCCGACGTCGGTCCCGGCATAGATCACTTCAGGCGCATCGGGATGAACGCTCAGGGATCGAGTGATTGCATCAAACTCCAGATCCTGTCCCAGACCCAGGCGATGCCAGGTATGACCATCGTCGGCGCTGCGGATCACCGCTTGTCCCACAGTGGCGACCAAAAGGGTTCCGTTACTCATCACTGTTGCTCCTCAAATGAAGATGCCACGGGTCAGGCCGCCATCGATGCCGATGGACTCTCCCGTCACGGCGCCCGCCTTGGGCGACGCCAGGAAACCGATCAGCCAGCCCATTTCGATGGGCGCCAACGTGCGGCGGATCGGCGTTGCGTCGATGTAGCCCTGCTCCACCTGCTCCGGCGTCTTGCCCTGCTTGACGCCTTCGCGCTCGTACAGCTCCTGGATGTGCGGGGTATCCACCACACCGGGGTGAATCAGATTGACGGTGATGCCCGAAGGGCCCAGTTGATCGGAGAGCGTTTTGGTCATGTGGGCGATGGCCAGGTTGCGCATGCCCGAAAGGACCTTGCTGCCGCGCCCGGTCAAGCCACCGATGTTGATGATGCGACCAAAGCCCCCGGCCTTCATGTGCGGGGTCACCGCCTTGGCACACCGGAAATACCCGATCACCTTGGTGTTGAGGTCGGAGAGCAACTCATCGTCGCCCGCATGTTCAATGTCATTGCGCACCACGCCGGACGGTGCGGCGGCGCCGTTGACCAGGATGTCGATGCGGCCAAAGTGCTTATGGGCGGCTTCCACCATGTCGGACACGGCCGACATCTGGTTGGTGTCACAGAACAGCGGCAGCACTTCGTTGCCGGTCTGTGCGCTGATTTCTTCGGCGGCCTGCTGGAGATACTCCATGCGCCGCGCACAGATCACCACCTTGCATCCCTCCTGGGACAGAAAACGCGCGACTTCCTTGCCGATGCCCATACCACCGCCCGTGACGATCGCCACGCGGCCTTGCAATTCCAGATCCATAGCAGTTCCTCTTGTGATTGTTCGGCTCAGGCGAGATCGACGAAGACACTTTTGGTTTCGGTGTAGGCATCGATCACGTTCTTACCCATTTCCCGGCCCCATCCGGATTGTTTGTAACCACCAAACGGCGAGGCCGGGTCTACGACGTTCCAGCAATTGATCCACACCGATCCGGCCTTCAGTTGTGCCGCCACGCGATGGGCTGAACGCAAGTCGCGGGTCCACAGACCGGCCGCCAGGCCGTAGGGCGAGTCGTTGGCGCGCAGCACCAGTTCATCGATTTCGGTCCAGCTCATGACGGTCAGCACAGGGCCGAAGATTTCTTCCCGGGCGACACAGGCGCGCTCGGCGCGGTCGAGAAACACGCTGGGGCGGATGAAGTGGCCGCGCTCCAGATGGGCCGGCCGGTCGCCGCCGCAAATCAGTTCGGCACCTTCTTCCTGGCCCCGTTGCAGGTAGCCACGCACCGTGCCCAACTGCCGGGCCGAGACCAGCGGGCCCATGCTGCTGGCCGGATCCAGCCCTGGCCCCAGCACATGGGCGGCGGCATGGCGCTGGAGTTCTTCAAGTACCTGGTCAAGAACACTGGCGTGCACATACAGGCGCGAGCCGGCGGTGCAGACCTGGCCCTGGTTGTAGAAAATGCCATCGGCGGCGCCTTTGGCCGCACGGACGATATCGGCGTCCGGCAAGATGATGTTGGGCGACTTGCCCCCCAGCTCCAGGGACACTTTCTTCATGTTGCCGGTGGCCGCCTGGGCAATCAGCCGCCCCACCTGGGTCGAGCCGGTGAAGGCGATCTTGTCCACGTCCGGGTGCTGGGCCAGCGGTCCGCCGGTATGCACGCCCAGGCCGGTGATCAGGTTGACCACCCCGGCCGGAAAACCAGCGGCTTCGATCAGTTGCACCAGGCGAATCGCAACCAGAGGCGTCTGTTCGGCGGGCTTGAGTACCGCGACACAGCCGGTCGCCAACACCGGACCGAGCTTCCACACGCACATGGTCAACGGGAAGTTCCACGGCACGATCAACGCGCAGACACCCACCGGCTCACGCAAGGTGTAATTGAGCATCGGCGCGCCACTGGAGGGCGATACCGGGAGCGTGCTGCCTTCGATCTTGGTCGGCCAGCCAGCGAAGTAACGGATGATGTTGGCCGCGCTGGCCGCTTCACCCCGGGCCGCGGCGATCGGCTTGCCGTTTTCCAGGGTGATCAGTTGCGCCAGCTCCTCGCGGTGCTGGTCGAGCAGTTCAGCCAGACGAAACAACAGCAGGCCGCGCTGGGCCGGCGACTGCTGCGCCCAAGTCCCCGTAAAGGCCGCGCGGGCGGCAGCGACGGCGGCATCCACATCGCGTTCGCCGCCTTCGGCAACTTCAGCGAGGGTGTGTTCAGTGGCCGGGTTCTCCACGGCAAACCGGCGACCATTGGCGGCGTCCTGCCATATGCCCCCAATAAACAGGCGCCCAGGTTGTGACAGGAATTGTTCGACGGCAGGTAACAATTGGATCTGACTCATAGCTCCTCCTTTACAGCGCCATTTCAATCAGGCACGGACCGCCATCGGCCTTGGCGTTGGCCAGGGCGCGCTGCAATTCAGCATTGGTGTGTACGGTGCTGGCCGGCAGGCCGTAGCCTTTGGCCAGGGCTTTCCAATCGATGCGAGGACGGTCCAGCACCGTCAGGCTCAGGGCCTCAGGGCCCAGCTCGGTCATACCGAAGCGGCGCAACTCGTTCTGCAGGATCGCGTAGCGATGGTTGGCGGCAATCAGAATCACCACCGGCAGTTGCTCCCGGGCAATACTCCACAAAGTCTGGATGGTGTACTGGGCACTGCCGTCCGATTGCAGGCAGAACACCGTATTGCCGCGCTCCGCCAGGGCGGCGCCAAATCCCACCGGGATACCTTGGCCGATGGCCCCACCGGTGTTGGTCAACACCCGATGCCGTGCGGCATGGGCCGAAGCGGTGAAGAACGGATAACCGCAGGTCCCACCCTCCACGGAGACAATGCAATCGTCCGGCAGCGAGGCGGCCAACACCTGCCCGATCGACTGCGGCGTCAGCTCGGCACTGCCCGCTGGTAGCTCGATAGCCCGCGACGTGGACACATAAGCCGGAGCCTCAAGCGCATCGGCCAGCGCAGTGAGCGCACCCGCAACGTCGTCCCCTACTTCTGCCAGGTAAAGCAGGCGATCACGTTCCGCCAGGCGCGAAGGAATGCCTTCGTAACCGAAGTAACTGATCGGATCCGGGACCCCGGCGCAAACCACGGCGTCGTATTGGTCAAGGATCTCAATGGCAACCTCGGGGAAATACGGCAAGCGATCCAGATCAGGCAAACCACCACCGCGATAGCTCAGGCGCGGAAAGGTTTCGGCGAACATCCGCACACCCGGCAGTTGGGCCAAACGCCCCGCCGCTTCGAGGCCAGCGACGGACAAGCCCTGATCACCCACGATAAACACCAGGCGCTGGCCATTGCGCAGTGCCTGGGCCACGGCTTCGATCCGGTCACCGGCAAAACGACGAACCGGGGCCTGCAACGCGGTGAAGGCGCGCTCGCGCTCCACCTCGTTGGCTTGCAAGTCCATCGGCAGGATCAGGCTGGAAATCTGCCCCTTGGCTTGCCAGGCCGCACGCACGGCTTCCTGGAAATCTTCCCCCACACCTGACGCGGTGCGCGATGTACGCACCCACCCGGAAACACTCCCGGCCAGCGCCTGGATATCACTGGCCAGCGGCGGATCGTAATTGACGTGCCATGACGCGTGATCGCCGATGACATTAACGATCGGGGTATTGGCGCGACGGGCGTTGTGCAGGTTGGCAATACCATTGGCAAAGCCAGGCCCCAGGTGGGTCAGGGTCATCGCCGGCTTGCCGGCAATCCGGCCGTAGCCGTCCGCAGCACCGGTGCATACCCCCTCGAACAAGGACAACACCGGCTTGAGGGCAGGTGCGCTGGCCATGGCGGCCACCAAGGGGATTTCGGTCGTTCCGGGATTGGCGAAGCAGTATTCGATACCGCTCGCCACCGCCGCCTTCACTATCAGTTGCGCACCATTCATTTCCAGCCCTCTCGCTCGAGCGTTTGCAGTGGCTGAGATTTATCACACATGAAGATCGACAAAACAAGCTGTTTTTCTGCATTAAAATCATATTTTGAGATTAATGCAGTTTTTATCAGATCAAAATATTGGAAATCCATTCATATTTCTCAAGCAATGGATTACCGTGACAAGGCGCTCCTGAGCGAGCACGCGGGCTTTTCATCACCGCCGCGGCTACCTATAGTGCTCACCCAACGCCCCCTACGCGCCATTCCCCCCTTTAGGAGCGAAATGAGCAGTCTGAGCAAAATGCTGAGTGTCCTGGACCTGTTCGGCCCGGCCACACTGAAGATCGACCCCGATACCATCGCCGAGCGCATGGGCCTGTCACGGGCGACCGTGTACCGCTACGTCAAGGACTTGTGCGATGCCGGCCTGCTGGTGCGGGTGGATGCCGGCAGCTACGGCCTGGGGCCACGCATCATTGAGCTGGACTGGATGATGCGCCAGTACGACCCGATCCTGGTGGCAGGCCGCGAGCTGATGCACGAGCTGTCCGATGCCACCGGCCTGGCGGTGTTCGCCAGCGTTTTCTACGACGGGCGCATCATCAACACCTACATCGCCGAACCCAGTGACACCTATCAGTTTTCATTCGGCCGCGGCCAACCGTTGCCGTTCTTTCGCGGTGCGCAATCCAAGGTGTTGATCGCCTTCCAGAAGGGTCGGCGCCTGCAACGCCTGTTCGAAGAACACCTGGCCCACGACCCCGACAGCGGCCATGACTGGACAAGCTTCTCCAAGGCCGCGAAAAAGATCCGCAAAGACGGCTATTGCATGACCCACGACGAACTCAACCTGGGGCTCACCGGTATCGCAGCGCCGATCTTCAACCCGGAGCTCGACGAAGTGGTGGGCAGCCTTTCGGCCGTGGGCAGCACCGACAGCTTCAAGCTACTGCGCCAGGAAACCGTGGTTGAAATGGTGATGGACACCACCCGGAGGATTGCCGAGCGGATGCAACATCCGCCTGCAGTCGGCTAAAAGCCAGGCGCGGCTCACTAAAGGGAAACGATGCCTCTGTGGCGAGGGGATTTATCCCCGCTGGGCTGCGCAGCAGTCCTAAAAGCCAAACAACTCGGTGTGTCAGATAGATTGAGTTGGCTGTATGGGGGGCTACTGCGCAGCCTAGCGGGGATAAATCCCCTCGCCACAGGGTTTACCGAACAACCCCTGTTTCAGAACGGCACGGCCACACTCACCTGGCTGTACACGTTAGTGCCATTGCCTGTCACTTGATTGCCCCCCGTCGTGGCGTCCCGATCCGGTTTGTAGAGACCTACCAGCGGGGTGACGATCAAGTGCTCATTGACGACCCACTCGGCATAAACATCCAGCTCACGGGCGTCGAGGTTGAGGGCATTGCTTTTACGCACTGTGTTGTAGTCGAAGTACAACGCACCGAGGGTCAGGGTTTCCAATGGTGTGACCTTCAGACCGACATGGTGGATCCCCGTATTGCTGTTGAAGGGCCCGGCATAGTTACCCGCGACTTCGCCCTGGAACCAGGTGCCATAGCCGGTACTTTGCCCGGTGAACAATGAGTCCCACTTCTGCGAATAGCGGGTGTAGCGATAAGTCAGCTTCGGCGCCCAGGCAACGCTTGCAAAGGTATATCCGGCCTCGGCGTACCAGGCCTTCTCAGGTCCGGCGTCCTTGTCTTGCCAGGCGTATTCAAATGCCAGGCTGGCATTTTCGATACCCGCATCGCCTTCACCGCGAATGCTGTAGACATCCATACCCTTGCGCTGCTTCTGGAAATCGCTGGCCCAGCGGTCATTAACGTCGATGCCGTGTATCCACGTCAGGCCCAACGTACCGGCCTTGGCGGTGTAATCCAGCGTAGCGGCGGTGAGTTCGGTTTCGGCCTGGGCGCGGTTATCGGACTTGAGCCACGCCACGCTGCCATGCATGCCGTCCTGCCCACCCAGACGCAGAACGGCGGTTTGATCGAACGCGTGCCGAGCCGCCAGGTAATAGGCGCCCCCTCGATTCAAGCGGCCATCGGCAGGCCCCTTGCCCAGGTTTGGCCCGTCATCGTTGATCAGGAAACCTCGCCCCACCTTGACCACCTGGCGTCCGCCAGAGATATCGACACCGTCCTGTCCCAACGCGGGAAAAAGATCCGCGGAACGCCAGCCCAGGTAAGCGTCTTCAATCTTCGTCGTGCGCTCGCTCCCAAGCGTATTCCCGGAAGGGTCGCCATCGCCCCAAGTAGCGGAACTGACCAGGCTGAACGCACCGTAGGCGATGCCCCGGCCGGCCAGGCCCTGGTCGCCGCTGACGCCATACTTGATGAAGCCTTCGCGCCAGGTTGAACCACCGGACCTGCCGTCGTAGTTCTTGCGACTGTTGAAATGACCGAACACCGCCAGCATGTCGGCGTTGAGATGAGTGTCTTCATCGGCATACAACTCATAGGCCTGGACCTGACTCGTGGCACAAAGCGCCAGCGTACAGGCAAGGCCACTGCCGAAAAAATCCATACGCGATAGAGACCGCATGGCTGGAGCTCCTTGTGGTGCGCCTTTGAAGGCTGTCTTTGTATTCAGGAGCCGGCGCAAGACACTGCGCCGGCGAACAGGCTAGCGGCAGTCGGCGAGCGCGCTGTCCAACGCGCCGACCATAAGGGCGGCCTCGTCGCTGGTGAGGGTCAGCGGTGGCGACATCACGATTTTGTTGCCGATCGGGCGCACCAGTACGCCGGCCCGGCGCGCCTGCTCGGCAATGCGCGAGGCCAGGCCGTTGGCCGGGTCAAGCGGCTCGCGCGTAACCTTGTCCGCCACCAGGTCCACGGCAATCATCAAGCCCTTGCCACGCACTTCACCCACCACCGCATAACGCTCGGTCAGCGGTTGTAGTTGCTCCAGCAACTGGGCACCGACTTTTCCGGCATTGCCCGGCAGGTCCTCGGCTTCGACAATATCCAGTACCGCCAGGGCCGCGGCACATGCGGTTGGATGACCGCTGTAGGTGTAGCCGTGCATGATCACACTGCTGAAGCCCGGGCCATTCTCGATGGCATCGACCATGCGCTGGTTGAAGACCGTGGCGCCCATGGGGATGTAGCCGGCAGTGATGCCCTTGGCCAGGCACAGTACGTCGGGCGCGACACCCCAGCCACGACTGCCGAGCATGCAGCCGGTGCGGCCGAAGCCGGTCACCACTTCATCGGCGATCAACAGGATGCCGTGGCGATCGCAGACTTCGCGCAGCTGCTTCCAGTAGTGTGCGGGCGGCACGATCACGCCGCCGGCGCCTTGTACCGGTTCGGCAATCAGCGCGGCAATGGTCTGTGGGCCAAGCAACGCGATCTGGTCTTCCAACTGGCGAATGCAATGAGCGGTCAACTCTTGCGGATCGCGACAGTCCCAGGGGTTGCGGTACAGCCAGGGCGTATCGAGCAGATGACAGCCGGCCAATAGCGGCCCGTGGTTGTAGTGATAGACCCCATTGCCGCCCACCGATGTACCGCCCACGTGCACGCCATGGTAGCCATTGCGCAACGACAGAAAGCGCGTGCGCCCTGGCTCGCCGCTGGCAATCCAGTATTGGCGGGCCATTTTCAGTGCCGTCTCGACCGCATCGGAACCGCCGGAACTGAACAACACCCGCGCCATGTTCTCCTGGGCGAACATCGACGTCAGTCGCTCGGCCAGATCGAACACCCGGGGATGGGCAATGCCGTCGAAGGTCTGGTAATAAGCCAGCTCGTCCAGTTGCGCAGCGATGGCCGCTTTCACTGAAGCCCGGTTATGGCCCACGTTCACGTTCCACAGGCCGCCGACTCCATCGAGCATGCGATGGCCCTCGATATCGGTGATGTAGTTACCGTCGCCACGGGCGATGATCAACGTTTTGGAGCGATTGGCTGGCGCCGCAGAGCTCATCGGGTGCCAGAACTTCTTCTGTGCTGTCTTGTATTGCTCGTACATGGTTGCAGTCCTCATTCTGTTTCACGCTTGCGTACGTACAGCAGTTGCTGGCCAGTAAATTCCAACAACCCTTCAAGGCCGAACTCGACACCGAATCCGGACATCTTGCTGCCGCCAAATGGCGTATTGGGCTGAATTTGTGCATGGCAATTCACCCAGGCCACGCCGCTTTCAAGGCGACTGGCCAATGCCTGTGCCTGCTCGACATCAGGGCCCCAGACCGATCCACCCAACCCCATGTCGCTGGCGTTGGCGCGGCGCAGGACGTCCTCGACATCCTGGTAGGCAATCAGGGGCAGCACCGGACCGAACTGTTCTTCGTCCACCAGTCGGTGTCCGTCGGTCACGTCAGCGACCAGGGTCGGCGGATAGAAAAAGCCCGGTCGGTCCAGGCGGGCACCGCCGCACAACACCCGCGCCCCATGGGCACGGGCATCCGCCACCAGTTCCTCCACCAGCGCTAGCTGTTCGAGGTTCTGCACCGGTCCAAACGTGACCCCAGGCGCCAAACCATCCCCTACCACCTGACGCCGAGCGATCAGAGCCAGGGCCTCGGCAAAGGCCTCGTACTGGGATTGGTGGATGTACAAACGCTTGAGGGCGGCGCAGGTCTGCCCCATGTTCAGGAAGGCCGCCTGGAAAATGTCATCGGCGACCTCCTCGACCGGCGTGCCGGGCAGCACGATGGCGGCATCGTTACCGCCCAGCTCCAGGGTCAGACGCTTGAGGTTGCTGGCGGCGCCGCGCATCACGCTTTGGCCGGTGGCGGTCGAGCCGGTGAAGACAATCTTCTGGATACCGGCGTGCGCGGTGATCGCACTGCCGAACCCTTGCTCACCGGTCACGCTATTGATCACGCCCCGAGGCACATGGCGCGCGATGATCTCCACCAGGCGCAGGGTGCTCAACGGGGTCAGGCTGGACGGCTTGCTGATCACACAGTTGCCGGCACGTAGCGCCGGCATGATGTGCCAGACGGCAATCATGAACGGCCAGTTCCAGGGCGTGATCGACGCGACGACACCCAACGGCTTGCGGTGCAGTTCAATGCGCTGGCTCAGGGTTTCTTCCACCAGCTCCACGGGGATCTGCTGCTCGGCGGTGTAGCGCGTCCAGGCCACCGCGCCCATCACTTCAAAGAGCGCCAGTTCCAGCGGCTTGCCCTGCTCCAGAACAATCAGTCGGGCCAACGACTCGGCGTCCTGCTCGATCTGCGCCGCGATGCTCAGCAGGCGCTGGCGGCGGTCTTCGTGGGTGCTGTGGCGCCACTCGACAAAGGCCGACTGCGCCGCTTCGACGGCAAGGTCCAGCTGGGCCAGGGAACCTGCCGAGCACCGGGCGAACACCGTACCGGTCGCCGGATTGACCACATCGAAGTGACCGTTATCGCCGTCGACCCCGGCCCCATTGATGAGCATTTGATAATCGTGCATGACACCTTCCTTTCACGCGCTGTCGGACCGTCCCGAACGACAGCGCAGTTGTTTTTTGTGGGGTTTGACGATGTCGCGGACGCCCTAGAGCTTGTGGCTGCCCAGCGCCATGAACCGCTCGGGCGAGGCCTTGCGCAATCGGGCGGCGAGGAACACGCCGACGATCAGTGCGGCGGGAATGATCGCGCAAAGACCGTAGGACAAGAGCTGGCTGGCGCCGGTCAGCACGTCGAAATGAATCACTGCAAGGACCAGGACCGCCACCAATGCCAGGCACGAAAAACCCGGCAGAATCCGACCGCGCCAGAGTCCCAGCTTCAGTTCCGGGTGCGCGCGGAAATAGACAAATACCGCTGCAGAGGTCAGGGCCATGAGCAAGATCACGCACAGCGTCGCCAGATTGGAAAACCAAGCGAACAACTGAAGGATCGGATCGGCATCCAGCGCGGCGAAGATCAGCACCACCACCGCCGCGATCAGGCTTTGCAGGACTGAGCCCATGTGCGGACTCTGGTGCACCCGATGGGTGGTGCCCAACCGGCTGTGCAGCAAACCGTCACGCCCGATGGCATAGAAGTAACGCGCCGCGGCGTTGTGGAACGCCAACAGCCCGGCGTAGATGCTGACCATGAACAGCACGCGGATGATCTGGGTCAGGTGCGGGCCGACAAAATGATCGGACATGCCATAGATGAACGTGGTCGGATCCTGCAGTGCCTGCAAGGTCGGCACGATCTTGTCGGCTCCTACGCCAATCACCATCGCCCAGACCGACAGGGCATAGAAAGCACCGATCAGCAGCACCGAGCTGTAGGTTGCGATGGGTATCGTACGGTGCGGATTCTTGGCCTCTTCGCCATAGATAGTCGTGGCCTCGAAGCCGATAAACGCTGCAAAGCAGAACAGCAAGCCGATGGACGGCGTACCACTGAACACATGGCTGCGGTCGAAGGAATCGAGATTGATACCGCTGTCACCACCGGTTTTCAGAATGGCGAAATCCAGCGTCAGGATCGCCAGGTACTCGGCAATGACCACTACCGACAGCACCCGGGCCGACAGGTCGATCTTGCGATAACCCAGAATCGCAATGCTCGCCATCGCCAGGAGCGAATACGTCCACCACGGCAAATCCAGGCCAAAGACGCTGGCCATCGTGCCGCTGACCACGCCGCCGAACATGCCGTACAGACCGACCTGGAGAATGTTGTAGGCAAACATCGCCAGCACCCCCGCCGCACCACCGGCCAAGCCACCCAAACCGCGAGCGGTGAACGCATAGAATCCACCGGCGTTGGTCATGTGCCGGGACATGGCGGTGTAGCCCACCGAGAAGGCCAGTAACACCAGTAGCGCCAGGATCAGCAAAGCCGGTGTGCCGGCGCCATTGCCTAGCATGATGCCAATGGGGAAACCGCCGGCGATGACGCTCAAGGGGCTCGCCGCCGAAATCACAAAGAAAATAATGAAGCCAACGCCCAGGGCGCCTCGCTTCAGCTCCGTCGAGCTGCTGATCGGGAAAGACACACTCATTTCTCTTGACCTTATTGTATGAGGCAGTCGCTGTAGGATCGGGGCGCGGCCAGCTTCACCGCTGTCCAGATGCTTATTGTTTTGGTTGCACGCTGGATTCGATGCTAGGCCCTTGCCAAAACCCTTCGCTATCCCAAAACGGCAGCATCCGAAGCCGCGCCCTAAAACAGGTCAGCCCATTAAGGCCGACGACATACCTGTGGCGAGGGGATTTATCCCCGCTGGGCTGCGCAGCAGCCCCCCTTAAGCAGTCAACTCAATCTGTCAGATACATCGGGTTGTTTGTATTAGGGCCGCTTCGCGCCCCAGCGGGGATAAATCCCCTCGCCACAGGTATGTCGTTGCCCCAAGTGAACCGCATTAGCCCCATGCCGGAGCACAACGGCTGCCGATTCGGGATAACGGGCAAGCGCTTCCTGCCGCAAGATAACCTCGCCCACCGTTCAGACAGCGCTGGGCCCAAAACAATAAAAGCCCCCACGCGCAGGAAAACTTCAGCATGTTCTTCGCTCGTCTCTCTATCCAATGGCGGATCACGCTCCTGAGTGGGCTGTGCCTGCTGGCCGTCGTCGGGGCATTGACCGGTGCCTCCCTGTATCAGAACCAGCAAGGCGCCACGCTGCTCAAGCAGCAAAGCAGTCAACTACTGGGGCGCTCGGCCCTGGAAGGCCTGCAGGCACAGGCTCTGGCCCATGGTCAGCGGGTGGAGCGCTTTTTCAGCGAAACAGCGATCTATGGGGAAGGTTTCGCCCAGCAGGTCCTGCAACTGCGCGCCCAGGCGTGGAACGGGCGACTGACGCCAGCGCAGTTGCGCCGGGACCTGATCGCCACGACCCGCCAGGCCCTTCAGAACCGTGAAAAAGTCCTCGGCCTCTACGTGGTGCTGCTTCCCGACGCACTGGTCGGTGAAGATGCCGGTTTCATTAGCCAACGCGATCTGGCCGGCAATGAAAAAGGGCGCTTTGCCCTGTACTGGTCGCAAAGCCAACCCGGCCACCTGGTGCAAGAGGTGCTCAGCGAAGCCCAGATCAGCGCCAACACCGCACCACCGGGCAGCGAGCCGGCAAACGCCTGGTACGTCTGCCCACAGACCCAGGGGCGCACCTGCATAACAGAGCCCTACGCAATTGAGGTCGAAGGCCAGAAGACGTTGATGAGCAGCATCTCCATACCGCTGCTGGACCAGGGCAAAGTCATCGGTGTCGTCGGCATGGACATCAGCCTCGATACCCTTCAGCAACTCGCCGCCAGCCTTGCAAACGACTTGTACCCCGGTCACAGCGAAATCAACATTCTTTCCCCATCCGGGCAAATTGCCGGCCACAGCGGCGCGGTTGACGGCACCTCGGTCGACGTTCGGCAAGCCGTGCAAACCGTTCCCGCCAATGCGCCCTGGCAATTGCAGATACGCGTGCCTGAAACGCTTGTACAAGCGCCAGCCCTGCACATGCAGGCCCAGTTGGACGACAAGCATCGCCAGGCCAACTGGTTCAACCTCAGCCTGGGATTGCTGGCTGCCGGCTTGGGACTGTTGCTCATCTGGCTCACTGCTTACGGCGTGACCCGGCCGCTGCTGAGGGTGGCGCATATGCTCGATGCGATTGTCGAAGGCGACGGTGACCTTACCCAGCGCTTGCCCAACGACCGTCACGATGAATTGGGCCATCTGGCACAGGGCTTCAACCGCTTTCTCGACAAGTTGCAGCCCATTATCCGCGATATCCAGCAAGCCTCCCTGGACACCCGCAACACCGCCGATACGTCGGCGCAGGTGGCCCGGGCAGTCAGTGCGGGGATGCATACGCAGTACCGGGAAGTCGAACTGGCAGCGACCGCCCTGCATGAAATGAGCACCAGCGCCCAGGAAGTAGCCCGTCATTCCCACCAGGCCGCTGATGCCGCCGCCGTCGCCGAAAACGCAAGTCGATCGGGACGGGAATTGTTCGCCAACGCGGTCAACAGCATCGACAGCCTCGACCGACGCCTGGAAACCACCCTAGAACAAGTGCAGGCGCTGGCCGGCAACAGCCAACACATCGGCCAAGTGCTGGACGTGATCTGCGCCATTGCCCAACAGACAAACCTGCTGGCCTTGAATGCCGCCATCGAAGCGGCCAGGGCGGGTGAACAGGGACGCGGCTTCGCCGTGGTAGCCGACGAAGTTCGTCATTTGGCCAGCAACACCCAGAACTCGGTCGAGCAGATACGCACGGTGATCGAAGCGCTACAACAATTGAGCCAGGAGGTCGTGCACAGCACCCAACTGAGCCGAGAACAGGCCAGGGACAGCGTCACTCAAGTCGAAAAGACCCATGTGGCGCTGCAGCGCATCACCGACGCCGTGGAAGTGATCGAACACATGAACCAACAGATCGCCAGCGCGGCCCTGGAGCAAAGCACTGTCGTGGAAGACATCAGCCATCGCGTCAGTGACATTCGCGGGATCAGCGAGACCTTGAGTAGCCGGATGGAGGAAGCCTCACAGGCCAGCCACTCGTTGCATGCCATGGCCAACCATCAACAGCAGTTGGTGGGGCACTTTCGTATTTAAGTGATTACACAATTTCACAGAGCGCCTACAAAGCTTCACCCCTGCCATGAGCCTGGATCCCTACCATGGGCGGCTCAATAGTGGGGAAGTACCATGTCCAAGATTCCTTTCGTCACACTGGGCCTGTTGGTCGGGGCACTGCTGCTCAGTGGCTGTGATAGCGCCTCGACCCCGCAAGCCGCCGCCCCGCTGCCCAGTGTGCGTGTCGAAACCGTCCAGGCCCGGCCCCTGTCGATCAGTAACGAGCTGAGCGGCCGGATCGTCGCGCCACGGGTTGCCGAAGTCCGGGCGCGGGTGGCCGGCGTGGTCTTGCAACGGGTGTTTCATGAGGGCCGCGACGTCAAGCAGGGCGATGTGCTGTTTCGCATCGATCCGGCGCCGTTCAAGGCTGACCTGGACAGTGCCGAGGCGGCGTTGCGCAAGGCCGAGGCCAATGCGTTCCAGGCCCGCTTGCAAGCCCAGCGTTACGCGCAGTTGATCGATGACAAGGCGATCAGTGGCCAGGACTACGACAACGCCCGGGCCAGCGTGCGCCAGACCGCCGCTGACGTCGCTGCCAGCAAGGCTGCGGTGGAACGGGCGAAACTGAACCTGGGCTATGCCACGGTGACCGCGCCGATTTCCGGGCGCATCGGGCGCGCCCCTGGTGACGGAGGGCGCCTTGGTCGGGCAAAACGAAAGCACGCCTTTGGCGTTGATCCAGCAACTGAACCCGATCCACGCCGACCTCACGCAATCGACCCGCGAACTCAACGACCTGCGCCGCGCCTTTCGCGCAGGTTTTTTGCAAGCGGTCGGCCAGGACCAGGCCAAGGCCACCTTGATCCAGGACGACGGCAACCCTTATCCGCTGCCCGGCAAGTTGCTGTTCACCGACCTCAGCGTCGACCCGAGCACCGGCCAGATCACCCTGCGCAGCGAGTTCCCCAACCCGGACCTGGACCTGCTGCCGGGCAGTTTCATCCGTGTGCGCCTCGAACAGGCGATCAACAACCAAGGCATCACCGTGCCGCAACGGGCCATTCAGCGCGACAGCGCCGGAGTCGCCCAGGTGTTGCTGCTGGACGCCGAGCAGAAAGTCAGCCTGCAACCGGTGCAACTGGGCGCCGCGCAAAACGATCGCTGGGTCGTCACGCAGGGTTTGAAATCCGGCGACCGCATCGTCATTGAAGGTCTGCAACACGCCCACCCCGGCGAGCACGTCCGGATCGACGATTCCCCACTCCCCCTCGCCCAGGTTCCCGGGCCACAGGCAGGACACTAAGCCATGCCGCAATTCTTCATCGACCGTCCGGTGTTCGCCTGGGTCGTCGCCTTGTTCATCCTGTTGTCCGGTGTCCTGGCCATTCCACAGTTGCCGGTGGCGCAGTACCCGGTCGTGGCCCCGCCACAAATCGAGATCTACACCGTCTACCCGGGCGCTTCGGCGCAAACCGTGGACGAAAGCGTGGTCAGCCTGATCGAGGAGGAACTCAACGGCGCCGACAACCTGCTGTATTTCGAATCCCAAAGCAGCCTGGGCAGCGCCACTATCACGGCAACCTTCCAACCCGGTACCAACCCGGAACTGGCCCAGGTCGACGTGCAGAACCGCCTCAAGGCAGTGGAATCGCGCCTGCCGCAAGCGGTCACGCAGCAGGGCTTGCAAGTGGACAAAGTCTCCGCTGGCTTCCTGCTGCTGATCACCCTCACCTCCAGCGACGGCAAGCTCGACGACGTGGCGCTCAGCGATTACCTGGCGCGTAACGTGATGAACGAGATCAAGCGCCTGGACGGTGTCGGCAAGGCCCAGCTGTACGGGGCCGAGCGAGCCATGCGGATCTGGATCGATCCGCAGAAACTCGTCGGCTTCAACCTGACCCCGGCCGACGTCAATGCCGCCATCGTGGCGCAGAACGCCCAGGTGTCGGCGGGCAGCCTGGGAGAATTACCGAGCCGCAGCACTCAGGAAATCACCGCGACTATCGTCGTCAAAGGCCAGCTCAACACGCCCCAGGAGTTTGCCGACATTGTGCTCAAGGCCAACCCCGATGGCTCGACGGTGCGCATCGCCGATGTGGCCCGGGTGGAAATCGGCAGCCAGGAATACCAGTTCTCCACGCGCCTGAACGGCAAGCCGTCCACCGCCGTGGCCGTGCAACTGTCGCCGGGGGCCAATGCCTTGAACACCGCGACCCTGGTGCGCAACAAGATGGACGAGCTGTCGCGCTACTTCCCGGCTGGGGTGGAATACAAGATTCCCTACGACACCTCGCCATTCGTCAAAGTCTCGATCACCAAGGTGATCTATACCCTCGGCGAGGCGATGCTGCTGGTGTTCGCGGTGATGTTCCTGTTCCTGCAGAACATCCGCTACACCCTGATCCCGACCCTGGTGGTGCCGGTGGCGTTGATGGGCACCTTCGCGACGATGCTCGCGCTGGGGTTCTCGATCAACGTGCTGACCATGTTCGGCATGGTACTGGCCATCGGCATCCTGGTGGACGACGCCATCGTAGTGGTGGAAAACGTCGAGCGGATCATGGCCCAGGAAGGCTTGTCGCCCAAGGAGGCCACGCGCAAGGCCATGGGGCAGATCACCGGTGCCATCATCGGCATTACCCTGGTGCTGGTGGCGGTGTTCATTCCGATGGCGTTCATGCAGGGCTCGGTGGGGGTGATTTACCAGCAGTTCTCGCTGTCGATGGCGACGTCGATCCTGTTCTCGGCCTTTCTCGCCCTGACCTTGACCCCGGCGCTTTGCGCGACCTTGCTCAAACCAGTCGCCAAAGGTGATCACCACGCCAAAAGCGGTTTCTTCGGCTGGTTCAACCGTGGCTTCGATCGATTCGGCGACCGCTATCAAGGCTGGGTGGCCTATGCGCTGAAACGCAGCGGCCGTTATCTGCTGATCTACGGCGTGCTGCTGGTGGGCATGGGCCTGCTGTTCAGTCGCCTGCCCTCCTCGTTCCTGCCGGTGGAAGACCAGGGCTACACCATCACCGACATCCAGCTGCCGCCGGGTGCCAGCAAACACCGTACGGTGCAGGTGGTGGAGCAGATCGAAGCCCATAACGCCGGCGAGCCGGGGGTCGGCGACAGCACGATCATCCTCGGTTTCAGCTTCTCCGGCAGTGGCCAGAACGCGGCGCTGGCCTTCACCACCCTCAAGGACTGGTCGCAACGCGGTGCCGAGGATTCGGCAGCGTCGATTGCCGACCGTGCCAACCTGGCGCTGGGTCAAATCAAGGACGCCATGGCCTTCTCGGTGCTGCCACCGCCCGTGGATGGCCTGGGCACTTCCAGCGGTTTCGAGTTCCGTTTGCAGGACCGGGGTGGCCTCGGCCATGCCACCTTGATGCAGGCCCGCAGCGAATTGCTCGCCGCCGCCGAGAAAAGCCCGATGCTGATGAATGTGCGCGAAAGCGCCCTGGCCGAAGCGCCGCAAGTGCAATTGGAGGTCGACCGCAAGCAAGCCAATGCCCTGGGCATTTCCTTTGCCGATGTCGGCAGCGTGTTGTCCACGGCGGTGGGATCGGCCTACATCAACGACTTCCCCAACCAGGGCCGCATGCAACGGGTGGTGGTCCAGGCCGAGGGTGATCAGCGCAGCCAGGTCGAGGATTTGCTGAAGATCCACGTGCGCAACAACAGCGGGAAGATGGTCCCGTTATCGGCATTCGTCCAGGCTCGCTGGACCCAGGGACCGGCACAACTGACCCGCTATAACGGTTATCCAGCGGTGAGCATTTCCGGCGAACCGGCACCGGGCTACAGCACCGGGCAAGCCATGGCCGAAATCGAACGGCTGGTGGCCCAGGGGCCGACAGGCCTGGGCCAGGAATGGACCGGGCTGTCCTTGCAGGAACGTTTGTCCGGCAGCCAGGCGCCGATCCTGTTGGGCCTGTCGCTGCTGGTGGTGTTCCTGTGCCTGGCGGCGCTGTACGAGAGCTGGTCGATCCCGACCTCGGTGCTGCTGGTGGTGCCGCTGGGTGTGCTCGGTGCGGTACTGGCCGTGTCGTTGCGCGGCATGCCCAACGATGTGTTCTTCAAGATCGGGCTGATCACCATCATCGGTCTCTCGGCAAAGAACGCGATCCTCATCATCGAGTTCGCCAAGAGCCTGTACGACGACGGCCACGACCTGATCGACGCCACGCTTGAGGCCGCACGCTTGCGCCTGCGGCCGATCATCATGACCTCGTTGGCCTTCATCCTTGGGGTAGTGCCGTTGGCGATTGCCAGCGGTGCCAGCTCGGCGAGCCAGCAGGCCATCGGCACAGGGGTGATCGGCGGGATGATCACCGCCACGCTGGCGGTGGTGTTCGTGCCGGTGTTTTTCGTGGTGGTGATGAAGCGTGTCAGGCGAGTTGATTCCAAGTGAGGCTGGGCCGGAGCACCGCTATCGCGAGCTTGCTCGCGATAGCGGCCTTACAGCTGGCCTTGTTCACGAGTACATATCCATTGCTGCGGTAACGGCTACTTAGGGTTCCGCCCTTACGGCGGCTCACTTTTGAGAAGCGCAAAAGTAAGCAAAACGCTTTTGCCCCACCACTCGGTGCCTCGCCTAGGCTCGGCATGCCCGAACGCAGACATTGCTCCGTGGGCCCGCCGCGAAGGGCCATCCATGGCCCAGCGCGGCTATCCCGGCATCCATGCCGGGATGCCCACTCCACAATGCCTGCGTTCGGCCAGCGTGGTTAACGGGGCGCCGAGATCAACGTCCGTCGCGAGGCGGCCTGACAGCCGACCTGTTTCTTGGTGAGACCGCGTTCCCCCTGTGGGAGCGAGCCTGCTCGCGAAGACGGCAGCGAGCCCAGCCGTCAGTCCGCCTGCACCGTGACTTGACGCTGTTCACCCAGGCCCTCGATCCCCAGGCGCATGGTCTGGCCCGGCCGCAGGAACACCGGGTTGGGCTTGATGCCCAAGCCTACACCGGGGGGTGTGCCGGTCGAGATGACGTCGCCGGGTTGCAGGCTCATGCAGCGGCTCAGGTAGGCAATCAGTTGCGGCACGCTGAAGATCAGCGTCCGGGTATTGCCGTTCTGATAGCGGTGCCCGTCGACCTCCAGCCACAGATCCAGCGTATGCGGGTCGGCGATTTCGTCCCGGGTCACCAACCACGGTCCAAGAGGGCCAAAGGTGTCGAAGCCTTTGCCCTTGTCCCAGGTGCCGCCGCGCTCCAGTTGCCACTCACGCTCTGACACGTCGTTGATGACGCAATAACCGGCGACATGCTCCAGGGCGTTGGCTTCGTCGATGTAACGACCGCCTTTACCGATGACCACGCCAAGTTCGACTTCCCAGTCGGTCTTGAGTGAGCCACGCGGGATCTGGATGTCGTCGTTCGGTCCGCAGATGGCGCTGGTCCACTTGTTGAAGATGATCGGCTCTTTCGGCACCTCCATGTTCGACTCGGCCGCATGGTCGGCATAGTTCAGGCCGATGCAGATGAATTTGCCGACCTGCCCGACACAGGCACCGATCCGAGGCTGGCCGGCAACCAGGGGCAGGCTGTACGGATCGAGGGCTGCTAGCGCTGCCAGGCTGTCCGGGCCCAGGGCCTGTCCGGCGATGTCCGGCACATGGCCCGACAGGTCGCGGATCTGATGATCGGCATCCAGCAGGCCGGGTTTCTCCGAACCTTTTTCGCCGTAACGCAACAGTTTCATGGAGTTCTCCTGTTCAGATTCAAAGTGAAAACCGGGTTCAGATACTCATGCCGCCATCGATAACATGCACGCCACCGGTGGTGAAGCTCGACGCATCGCTGCCCAGGTACACGGCCAACTGCGCGATTTCTTCGGTACTGCCGATACGGCCCATGGGCTGACGTTCGAGGAACTGCCGATAAACCTGTGTCTCATCCACACCTTGTTGCGCAGCCTGGGTCGCGATGCGCTGTCGGAGCGACGGCGAGTCCACGGTACCAGGGCATATGGCGTTACAACGGATGCCCTGAGTGACGAAGTCGATAGCCACAGCCTTCGTCAAGCCCACTACCGCCGCCTTGCTGGCCGCATAGGCAAAACGGTTGGGCACGCCTTTGATGCTGGAGGCCACCGACGACATGTTGATGATCGAACCGCCGCCCCGCGCCTGCATGCCTGGCAGAAATGCGCGGATCATCCGGTACATGGCCGTGACGTTGAGGTCCAGCGAACGCGCCCAGGCGGCTTCGTCGCACTCCAGGATGTTGCCGCTGTGAACGTAACCGGCGCAATTGAAGAGCACGTCCAGCCCACCGATACGCTCGCAGGCAGCGCTGATGGCAACGGTCGACGTGACGTCCAGGTTGATGGCAGTAATCCCTTCAATGCCAGTGAGGGCATGGATATCGATGTCACTGGCGAACACCTCGGCCCCGGCTCGGGCGAAAGCAATGGCGCTGGCCAAACCAATGCCCTGCCCCGCTGCCGTCACCAACACCCGCTTATTTTGCAGATTCATGCAGTCTCCAGTTGCACTGCCGTGTCGGCGTGCTTGGGAGTCCTGCCGAGCATCGAGGCAGGGATGGCCAGGATCAGTCCGCCGCTGACCAAAAGACACAGGGCGAGTACATAGGTGCCGTTGTTGATGTTGCCCGTGAGGGTTTCCGCCACGGCGGTGATCATCGAACCGGTGAACCCCGACAGGTTACCGATGGCGTTGATCATGCCGATGCCGGCCGCGGCGGCGACGCCCGACAGCACGGTCCCCGGCAAGGTCCAGAAAATCGGCATCAAGCTGAGGATTCCCGAGGCGGAGACGCTGAGGAAAAGCACGGACAACACCAGGTTGTCAGCGAAGAAGGCACTGAGGATCAAGCCGACGCCGCCAATGAACGCCGGGATCGCCGCGTGCAGGCGCCGCTCACCGGTGCGGTTGGAGTGCCGGGCATTGAGCAGCATCGCCACCACTGCCACCGAGTACGGGATGGCGGTCAGCAAACCGATGTGCAAACTGTTCGTGATACCGGTGCTCTTGATGATCGAGGGCATCCAGAACGCCAGGCCGTAGAAGCCGGTATTGAAGGTCAGCAGAATCAGCACCAGCAACCACACCCGAGGGTTGAAAAACACTTCGCTCAGCCGTGTGGCCTTGCCCTGGTTGTCAGTTTGCAGATTGGCCTTGAGCATGGCTTTTTCCGCGACGCTAAGCCATTTGGCTTTATCGATGTTGTCGGCCAGACAGACGATCACCACAAACGCCATGATGATCGAAGGGATGCCTTCAATGAGCAGCATCCATTGCCAGCCGGACAGGCCTTGCACCCCTTGCATGCTGTTCATCAGCCAACCGGAGAGAATGCCACCCAAGGTCAGACTGACCGGCAGTGCCAGCAGGAAGCCGGACATCACCCGGCTCTGCCGGTGGGTCGGAAACCAGTAATTGAGGTAGAGAATCACGCCAGGGAAAAAGCCCGCTTCGCAGATGCCCAACAGGAAACGCAGCACGTAGAACATCGTGCTCGATTCGAGGTGGAAGAAGGCCGCCAGCGGCACGGTGTAGGCCACGGCCATGGAGATCACCGCCCAACTGAGCATGATCCGGGCGATCCAGAACCGTGCGCCAAAGCGATGCAGCAACAGGTTGCTGGGCACTTCGAAGAGAAAATAGCCCCAGAAGAACATACTGGCGCCCAAGGCATACACGGTGTTGCTGAATTGCAGCTCGTTGAGCATATCGAGCTTGGCAAAACCGATGTTCACCCGGTCGAGGTAGGCAGCCATGTAACACAAGAGCAGGACCGGCAGGATGCGCCAGATAACCTTGCGGTAGGTCCGGTCCTCAAAATCGAGTTCACTGGCTTGCGACTGCGCGGGTAAATGCTCGGATACGGTTTGCATGAGGTCACCCCTGGGCATGTGGGCATGCCTGATTGTTTTTATTGAGTGGGTCACTCTACTGTCGGGAATTGATTCTTTCCCAATGGCATTTTTGGATTAACTGATAACGAGTCGTTATCGAGATAACCCTCGGCCGGTGCCGAACTTGTGCCGAGGAGATTTATCTGTGGGAGCAAGGCTTGCCCGCGATGAAGACGACGCGGTCAGCGAGTACGAGGCGCCGGCATCGCGGGCAAGCCTTGCTCCCGCAGATTCACCGACTTTCTTGAGTGGACGATGTGGCAGCCAGACGCGCGTTTTCCTTGAGAATGTCAGCGAACTCCAGCGCCGCCCCCACCAGTTGCTCACCCTTGCGCGTGAGGATGCCGTAATCCTGCGGCACCAGGTGCAAGGGCGTATCGAGGGTTATCAACTGGCCGCTTTCCAGCAGCGGGTTGACCATGGCATTGGGCAGCATGCCAATCATGGGTCCGCGTTGTAGAACCTGGAGGAAAGTCTGCATAGAGATGGTGTCGATAGTGTTGCGCGGCATCCCCACCCCGGCCTCGGCAAAGGCCAGTTCCATGCGTGCACGAATCGGTGTGCCTACCGGGTAGAGAATCCAGGGCAGGTCCACCAGTTGCTGCAAGGAAGTGGGCCCCGCGTTTGCCAGCGGATGTCGGCTGTTGACCACGATGCAGAACGGCTCCGGGGCCAACGCCTGGAAGTCATAGCGTTGCTGCTGGCTTTGATCGGTAAAGCGGGCCACCGCAAGATCAAGGGTTTTTTCTTCGAGCATCTCCATCAAATGGTTACTGGTCTGCTCAACGACTTCAATCGATAGCAGCGGCCACCTTTGCTTGATCTGCAGGATCGCCTCGGGCAAGGCCACCGCCGTGGCGGCGAAAATCCCGCCGACCTTGAGATAACCGTGACCGCCCTCGCGCAGGCTGCTGATTTGCTCAACGAACGAACGTGCATCATTCAAGGCGATTTGCGCATAACGCAACACATGCTCCCCCAGCGCCGTGGGCGGCATGCTTCGGGGCAGCCGTTCGAATAATGCAAAGCCCAGCAGGCTTTCTATTTCCTTGAGCATCTTGCTGATGGCCGGCTGACTCAGGTTCATCTGCTGGGCAGCCAAATGCATATTGCGTGTGCGCCCCAAGGTATCGATCAACATCAGGTGGCGAAATTTGAGCCAGCCGCAGACGCTGGAAAAGGACAGATCTGACATGGGCGTTCCTCGGATCAGCAATAACCTGACGTTATCAAATACTGAATATATCTCATTGGAGTTTATCGACCACCCACCCTAGCGTGAAGGCTTTACGAATCAGGAAACCTTTCCATGTCGCTACTGCTTACTCCCGAAAATACCCTGCCGGTCGATGGCGTGGCCGGCACCCTGATTGGTCGCGCCTGGGTGCCGGGCCGGATTGCCGGGCCTTCGCCCATTGTGCTGCGCAGCGACGGGGTGTTTGATCTGTCGGAGCGTTTTGCGACCTTGAGTGACTTGCTGGAAACAGAATCACCACTGGCTGCGGTGCGGCAGACACCCGGTACCTTCATCACCACTGTCCAGGCCCTGCTGGCCAACACCGGCCTCGACGCCGACCCGTCCAAACCGTCGTTGTTGCCACCCCTGGATTTGCAAGTCATCAAGGCCGCCGGCGTGACCTTCGCCGCCAGCATGATCGAGCGAGTGATCGAGGAACAGGCCGGCGGCGACTCAACGAAAGCCCTAGCCATACGCGCCACCGTGCAAAGCGTGATCGGCGACAACTTGCGTTCGATCGTGCCAGGCTCGGAGCAGGCCATGCGCCTGAAGGCCTTGCTCATCGAACAGGGCATGTGGTCGCAGTATCTGGAAGTCGGCATCGGCCCGGATGCGGAAATCTTCACCAAGGCACCGGTTCTCGCCGCCGTCGGCAGCGGCAGCCGCATCGGCATTCATCCCGGCTCCCAATGGAACAATCCGGAGCCGGAAGTGGTGCTGGCGGTGAACAGCCGTGGCCAGATCCACGGCGCCACTTTGGGCAACGATGTCAATCTGCGGGACTTCGAAGGCCGTAGCGCGCTGCTGCTGAGCAAGGCCAAGGACAACAATGCCTCCTGCGCCATCGGGCCGTTCATTCGCCTGTTCGACGAGCACTTCAGCCTGGATGATGTGCGGGCCTGCGTGGTCGATCTGCAGGTACAAGGCGAAGACGGTTACCGGATGCATGGATCGAGCTCCATGAGCCAGATCAGCCGCGACCCGCAGGACCTGGCGGGCCAGACGCTCAACGCCAATCACCAATACCCGGACGGTTTTCTGCTGTTTCTCGGTACCCTGTTCGCCCCCACAGAAGACCGTGATCATGCCGGTGGCGGGTTTACCCACAAACTGGGTGACCGGGTCAGTATCAGCAGCCCATTGCTTGGCAGCCTGCATAACCAGGTGACCCACAGCTCTGACGCCGCACCCTGGACCTTTGGCGTCAGCGCTCTGCTGCGCAATCTCGCCTCCCGGGGGTTGCTCGCCCGCTGACGCAGAACCGTTTGCCGATTCGCCTAATTACAAGAGAGAAATGAATCATGACCGACACGCCAAAACGCCGACTGCGCAGCGAGCAGTGGTTCAATGATCCTGCCCACGCCGACATGACCGCCCTGTATGTCGAACGCTACATGAACTACGGGATGACCCGCCAAGAGCTGCAATCGGGACGCCCGATCATAGGCATCGCCCAGACCGGCAGCGACCTGACGCCCTGCAACCGTCATCACCTGGAGCTGGCGCAACGGGTCAAAGCCGGTATTCGTGATGCCGGCGGCATTCCCATGGAGTTCCCGGTGCATCCGATCGCCGAGCAGTCGCGCCGCCCCACTGCGGCGCTGGACCGGAACCTGGCCTACCTGGGGCTGGTGGAGATCCTCCATGGTTATCCATTGGACGGCGTGGTGCTCACCACAGGTTGCGACAAGACCACCCCGGCCTGCCTGATGGCCGCGGCAACAACCGACCTGCCGGCGATTGTCCTGTCCGGCGGGCCGATGCTCGACGGTCACCACAAAGGCGAGTTGATCGGCTCCGGCACCGTGCTCTGGCATGCGCGCAATCTGATGGCCGCCGGCGAGATCGACTACGAAGGCTTCATGGAAATGACCACTGCGGCATCGCCGTCGGTGGGGCACTGCAACACCATGGGCACTGCCTTGTCGATGAACGCCTTGGCCGAAGCCCTGGGTATGTCGCTGCCCGGTTGTGCGAGCATTCCAGCGCCCTACCGCGAACGTGGGCAAATGGCTTATGCCACCGGCAAGCGTATCTGCGAACTGGTGCTGCAAGACGTCCGCCCTTCGCAGATCATGACCCGCGAGGCCTTCGAGAACGCTATTGCCGTCGCCTCGGCACTGGGCGCTTCGAGCAACTGTCCGCCACACCTGATCGCCATCGCGCGGCACATGGGCGTCGAACTGAGCCTGGATGACTGGCAACGGATCGGCGAGGACGTGCCGCTGCTGGTCAATTGCATGCCGGCGGGCAAGTACCTGGGTGAAGGTTTCCACCGGGCCGGCGGCGTCCCAGCGGTCATGCATGAACTGCAAAAAGCCGGGCGGCTGCACGAAGACTGCGCCACGGTCAGCGGCAAGGCCATCGGCGAAATCGTGCGCAGCAGCCTGACCAGCAACACCGATGTAATCTACCCATTCGACACCCCGCTCAAGCACCGTGCCGGATTCATCGTGCTCAGCGGCAATTTCTTCGACAGCGCGATCATGAAGATGTCGGTGGTGGGCGAAGCGTTCCGCAAGACCTACCTGTCCGAACCTGGTGCCGAGGATAGCTTCGAAGCCCGCGCCATCGTGTTCGAAGGACCGGAGGACTACCACGCCCGGATCGACGACCCGGCGCTGGACATCGACGAACGCTGCATCCTGGTCATCCGCGGTGTTGGCACCGTGGGTTACCCCGGCAGTGCCGAAGTGGTGAACATGGCCCCGCCGGCCGCGCTGATCAAACAAGGCATCGACTCCCTGCCCTGCCTCGGTGATGGGCGCCAGAGCGGCACATCGGCGAGCCCGTCGATCCTCAACATGTCCCCTGAGGCAGCGGTGGGAGGTGGCCTGGCCTTGCTGAAAACCAACGACCGCCTGAAAGTGGATCTGAACACACGAACCGTGAACCTGCTGATCGACGAAGCCGAGATGACCCGGCGCCGACTCGAATGGACACCGAATATCCCGCCTTCGCAAACGCCCTGGCAGGAGCTGTATCGGCAGTTGGTGGGCCAGCTATCCACGGGGGGCTGCCTTGAGCCTGCCACGTTGCATCTCAGAGTGATTGCCCGCAGTGGTGAGCCGCGCCACTCTCACTGACGAGGGCCGCCTGTTCGTTGCCCCACTACCGTGCCGCCAGGATGTGAGCAGCTGGCTATCCGACGTTAAGCGTCGGCTAGCCTGGCCATCGGCCAGAAGCCCTACCGCGACCAAACGCTTACAAAATGACAACCGGCACCTCATCAAGTCAGAACTCCTTCCAAAACGCCCATAACCTACTAAGGTTTTAATCGCCTGCTGAATCGGCGCGATTGCCTTCAGATGACCACAGTGCGACTTCCAGGGAAGGAGAAACCGTATGAATGCCAGATCGGACCCGGGCGGTGACGGCATCGTCATTACACTGGGGGCCACCGAAAGCGTCGACAGTGTGGCCTACGCCTACGGGCATGCGCGCGAGACACTCTGGGATCACCCGCGCAATGCCGATCTGCGCCGTCAACACCCGGACGGGACGGCGCTCGCGGCGGGTGATTCGTTGTTCGTCCCGCCGCGTGTGAAAGCGACCTTCGAACAGAACGCCACCGGGCAAAGACACACCTTCCGCGTACTGAACACCCCTGCCATGCTCAGGTTTCGCCCTTATGCCCTCGCCGGACAGGGCCTGGCCCGGCACTTTCAGGTATTGCGCGGTGACACGCTGCTGGGCAGTGGCGAAGCCGAAGCCAACGGCGATATCGTCTGGCCTCTGGAGCCCACCGCCGACGACATCACCGTGCGCGTAACCTTTGACGGCTTCTCCCGCGATTATCATCTAAGGCTGCGCGCGCTCGACCCGATCAGTACCCTCAAAGGCGTGCAGCAGCGCCTGCGTGGCCTTGGCTACTTCAACGGCGACTGCGATGGTCAGATGGATGACGCGACCCGTGTGGCCATCGGTGCGTTCAAGATGCAGGCCGGATTGCCCGACGACAATGACTTACTCAGCGATGCCGTACGCACCGCGCTCCACGGCTACCACGGCGAGGCCCCCGTATGATCAGGGTTCGCAAAACGCCTACGGCCCCTCCCGCGCTACAGCGCTCGCACGATGCCATGAAAAACAACGTCCTGCAGGCTGTCCAGGCTGGCGCTTCGGTGGTCCTCTGCACCAAAGGCACCAACACCGCCAAAACAAAAAGTGTTCCCAAAGGCTCGGTGAAGGTCGTCATCGATGACGACCAATACAAACCGCCCCACGCCAAAGCGCTGCTCAAGGTCGACCAATATGGCAAGTGCGCCTTTTGCGAGGCACGCTTCATGGACACCGCAGGCGGGGATGTTGAACATTTCCGGCCGAAAAAACGCCACGACGGTTTCGTTCCAGTGAACGACAAGGCAATGGATAACCTCGGTTATTTTCAGTACGTGTACGACTGGAGCAACCACTTGTGGTCATGCAAGGAGTGCAACGAGACCTACAAGAAGAACTACTTTGACGTGATACCGGACAATCTGGCGCAACCGCCGCCGAGACTGGAAGACTTCAACACCGAGGATGAGTTCTGGGACGCCATTGGCGAATGGGGCCGGTTCAGGCCACCGCGCCACGACGCGTGGGACGACCCGCACAACGCCGAGAAACCGGTGTTGATCAATCCTGTCACCGAGAATCCCCGCGAGCACATCAACTTCAATTGCGCGACAGGACTGGCCATCCCCGCCCCTCTGAATGACCTCAACCAACAAATGCAGCCCACCAGCGACAGGGGTGGCAAGAATATCCTTGTGCTCGGTCTGAACCGCAAGGAGCTTGTGTTCGCCCGCATGCGGCATCTGACAATGTTGCGAGGGGTTTTTCTGGAGATGACCCACAGCCTCGACCTGACGATCGAATTCCTGAAATGGCAACGTGGAGAAGAGTGGTTCAAGACCTTGCAGGAACCGACATTGCGCCACCTGGTGAAATACCCCGACGCTTATCAGGTATCGGACAATCCAACGCGCTGCGCTATCGAGTTTTTGTTCTATTCGACAACGCCCCAGGCACCGTTCTCTGGATTGGCAATGGACGCCTTTGCCTGCTGGAGCCTGGAACTGGCCCGGCACGTGATGCAGTTGCGCGAGCACATCACTCAACTGCAGGCCGCACAAAGCGGGATAGCCCCGGCCACCCGCAGCGTCCACGAACTCCCCCGGCTCAGTCTGCATGCGACCATCCTCGCTACCTACAAGGCGGACATGAAGGCGCTGCAAGCATTGCGCGACACCCTTGAGGTGTATGCTCCGCTATGGAATGCCGGCTTTGAGCAAACGCACATCGAATACGTCTGCCGGGATCGCCTGGAAAAAGTCATGGCTGAACACGCCCAATTTTTCCTGTGGCAAAAGAACTATACCCGTTACGACCCGGCTTTCGTCGCCGGCTATCTGACCCACGAACGCAACTTCCTGGATGTCTACAACGCCCTGGAAACCTATGAGTGCGACAAGAGTACGTGGAGCAATGCGATAGACGCGATGAGGCGAAACCTCAATAGATACGGGCCGGATCTCGCAGAAGACCTCACGCCCCATTGCAATCAGGTCGTCGCCCGACTCAAGGTGGTGACGCAAGCGTTCGACCAGGATCGAAACCTGACTCAGACAGCGCCCTGGTGCAACGAAGTGGTCAAGATAGGACAGGATGCTGAACAGCTTACCGCTGAGCTCGACCGCCGTTGCCAAGCCTGTGGGAACGAAGATGCCAGCAACAGCACCACTGAAATGCGCACCACGCTGACGAAAATCGCCAACGCCGTCGCCAAGCTGAAAGCGGGCGACATTCCCCGAGAAGTGACGCCACTTGAATTGCCAGCCCCGCCGAAGCCCTGGATCACGCCAAAGGCCACCGGGCTGCGCAAGCGCGCCGGCATGCCCCAAGACCTGGACGCCGCGTGGAAGCACATTCGTTTGCGATCCAATTCATGAGCCGCGGCATCGCTCGACGGCACGCTGATCGAGTTTGGGAAACGTCACCTGACAGTTGCCGGGATCAACCCCTTCCGCTCTCGCCCGGCCGAGTTCGTCAAGCACACCGCTGCGCTGGGTCCCATTGGGCAGCACAATGACGTAGGGCTCCCCGCTGACGGGCTGCCCCTGCATATCCAGTAACTCGATCTCCACAAAGGTCAGCGCAACCGGCTCAAGTGGATTGACGGACTCGGACGAGGCTTTTACCCGCGCACGCTTGTGAGCCGCGGCGGACACCGGTGCAACAACCGCTTCCACAGCGCCCGAGGCCGGTAGGCGAACGGGCATCGGTCGTTGATGTGGAGACACGTAAGCACACAACTCGCCACTCGACAGCTTGCCCGCGACCTGACGGCGAATCTCGTCATCGTCCAGCAGATGGACCAGAATCCCCTGGGCGGACAATAGCGCGCGCAGACGGGCTACTTCACCGCTCCCGGCAAAATGTCGGCGAATAAAGCGCTCTGCCTGCCACGGTTCACGCACATCGATCCTGGTCGCCGGGCTTCCCTCTCGCAGCGCGGACTGGCCATCAGCAAGGTTGGATCGAGTACCCAGCTCAATGCGATCGGCCCCGTCAAAAAAACAAATCCGCATAGGCTGCCAGTCCCGGACAGGAGGATGAAGAGGCAGTGTAGATGATCCAGCACCGGTGATTTGTGCCTATTCGGCAAGCTTGGTTGCAAGGTCGCAGGCCATCCATGGCAAGGCGCCCAGAGATTCAGTTGAACGGACTGCGTGGGGACTCAGAGCTTGTGACTACCCAATGCCAGGTACCGCTGCGGTGACGCCTTACGAAGTCGGGCCGCCAAAAACACACCCGCCAACAGGGCCATGGGAATAATCGCGCAGAGACCGTATGACAAGGCCTTGCTGGCGCCCGTCAACACATCGAAGTGCATGACCGCGATGACCAGCACCGACAATAGGGCAAGACAAGAAAAACCGGGGAAGATCCGCCCACGCCAAACGCCCAGCTTGAGCTCAGGGTGGCGTCGGAAGAAGACCAATACCGCTGCCGAAGTGATCGCCATCAGTAAAATCACGCAAAGCGTCGCCAGGCTGGAAAACCAGGCAAAAAGTTGCAGAATCGGATCGGCATCCATGGCGGCGAAAATCAGCACGACCACGGCAGAGATCAGGCTCTGCAATGCCGACCCCATATGGGGGCTTTGGTGGACGCGATGGGTAGTCCCCAACTGACGCGGCAACAGGCCGTCACGCCCGATGGCGTAGAAATAACGCGCCGCTGCATTATGAAAAGCCAGCAGGCCGGCGTAGATACTGACCATGAACAGCACCCGGATAATCTGAGTCAGGTACGGGCCGACGAAATGGTCGGACATGCCATAAATGAACGTCGTCGGGTCTTGCAAGGCCTGCAGCGTGGGCACAATCTTGTCCGCCCCTACGCCCACTACCATCGCCCAGACCGACAGCGCGTAGAAACCACCAATCAGCAATACCGAGCAGTAAGTGGCAATCGGAATGGTACGTTGCGGGTTCTTGGCCTCTTCGCCATAAATAGTCGTGGCCTCAAAGCCGATGAACGCTGCGAAGCAGAACAGCAAGCCGATGGACGGCGTGCCGCTGAACACATGGCTGCGATCAAACGAGTCCAGATTGATGCCGCTGTCGCCACCGGTTTTCAGAATGGCGAAATCCAGGGTCAGGATTGCCAGGTACTCGGCAATGACCACCACCGACAGCACCCGCGCCGACAGGTCGATCTTGCGATAACCCAGAATCGCAATGCTGGCCATCGCCATCAATGAGTAGGACCACCAGGGCAACTCCAGGCCGAAGACGCTGGCCATCGTGCCGCTGACCACGCCGCCGAACATGCCGTACAGACCGACCTGGAGAATGTTGTAGGCAAACATCGCCAGCACCCCGGCCGCTCCTCCGGCCATGCCCCCCAGACCTCGGGAGGTGAACGCATAGAAACCACCGGCGTTGGTGAGATGTCGGGACATGGTGGTGTAGCCCACTGAAAACGCCAGTAACACCAGCAGAGCCAGAAGCAACAAGGCCGGTGTCCCGGCACCATTGCCTAGCATGATGCCTATGGGGAAGCCCCCGGCGATGACACTCAACGGGCTCGCCGCCGAAACCACGAAGAAGATGATGAAGCCGACACCCAGGGCGCCACGCTTGAGCTCCGTGGAGCTATTGACCGGGGTAAATACACTCATGTTATTGACCTTCTTGTATGAGGCAGCCGCTGTGAGATCGGTGAGGTCAACCGCTACCGTCACCCAATAGCTTGTCGCGTTATCGCACGCTGGGTTCGATCCTATGCCCGCCCATGAGCACCCCACTATCCCAAATCGGTAACTCGCAGAACTCGCCTCAAAAAAGCCAGCCATCCACCCGGCCTTTATCACCTCATTGCAAAGCGATACGTGTCGTCAGCTGCGCCGCCGCGCCCATCACCAGGTCACACAGGTAGCTGCGCTGAAACGCGTGGAACCGCTCACTGCGCCCAACCAGGGTCATGCTCCCGAGTATTCGTCGCTTTTCGTCGAAGATCGGCGCCGCGACGCCACTGCGTCCCGGGTACAGCTCACTTTCGCTGATGCAATAACCTTGTTTGCGAATGGCAAGCAAGCTCTTGGTAAACGGCTTCCATTCCAGCCCCAGATGCAGCAATTGGTCCTGGTTCGCGTGGGCATCATAGAGGCGTCGTATCTGGCGTGGCAGCAGATAAGCCAATACGACCCGGGAGGTCGCGCTGTGGAAAAGGTCGATCGGTCGTCCCTTGCCACCTCCGACCGGACCAGCATCGGAGCCACGCTGGATCAGCACGTTGACCACCGAGTCGCCATGCCACTCGCTGACCAACGCATCCAGGCCGGTGTCGGCGACCAGTTTGTCGACCAGGTCCCGACTGCACGCCAGCAGCGGATCGTAGTTCGCCATCTGATGCTCCAGCGTGATGATTCGCGGGCCCAGCGCGTAACCACGCGGCAAGCGCTTCAACAAGCCGGCATCGCCCAGTTCACGCAGATAGCGGTAGGCAGTGGCGGGCGTGTAGCCAAGCTCCCGGCAAATGATCTCCACGTCGATGAGCGGCTGCTCCGGGCGAAAGAGGTCGAAGACCTGAAGCAGGCGGCGAAGACTATTCATGTTTTCTTGAGATCCTGATGAAGTGACAGCTGCCCCGCCGGGTACAGCGGGGTTTTGGTTCAGGCGCGCGCGCAGACAGGGATGGCAGCACGGGCGGTTTGGGAGGGCAACTCTGCGAACAACGCCTGGTACTCCTCGGCAAAATGGCTGAGGTGGTAGAACCCCCATTGGGCGGCGGCATCGCCGATCGAGAGATGGGAGGCCGGGGTAGACATCAAGGCGCGGCGCACTCCGTTGAGCCGAACCGAACGCAAATAGTTCAGCGGTGTGGTCTCGGCCACCGAGCGGAAGCTGTTCTGCACGGTGCGCCGACTCACCTGGAGGCGTTGGCACAACTCGATCACGCTGGGCACATTGAGCATCTCGACAGTCGTCAGACGGTGGCATTTCTCGACAATAAAGCTGCGCGTGGAGCTGGGGCTGCGCTGCTGCTTGTCGCAGGCCGGGTCGGTGAGCAGCTGCAGCAACTCACCGAGCATTGCCTGCTCCAGCCCCTGCTCGCCCGCGCTGTCGAGCGCCTCGTCGCCTATGGCCAGAGAGAGCACCGCCAGCAATCGACGCCGGGCCTGGGCGAAGCGCTGCGCGGACACCCGGATCACCGGCTGGCGCAGCAACCGGCTGATTTCCCTGGCCGACGCTGTTTGCTCCAGCGCCTGCTCGAACCATTCGCGTTCGAATGTGATGGACAACAGTTCCATGCCCATCGGCATATGGAACATGAACTCCTCGCCGCCGTGCAGAAAGAACAGGCTGCTGTCGTCCACCTCGCGACCTTGCATCCGCGTCGAACCCGGCACGTTGATCGGCACGGCAAAGCACATCTTGCCGCGCGGAGCCACGCCGTGCTGCACCACACGCTGGTTGATCTGCTCGCTGAACACGTGGCAACGCGCGGTGCTCAGCTGCATCAAAGAACTATCGGCAAGGCCGGCGGTTAACTGGCTGTAGTCCTGGTTCCACTCCTGAATGGTGGCCGCATGGACATGGATATCGCGAAAATGGCTGATCTGGTGGTTTTTCATGATGCGCGAAAACCTCGGCCGATATTATTGTTTTTTGCTCGCATTTCTTTGCGATATTCGCACATAGATAAAATATCGCATAGCTAATTCTCGTATCTGCCACTCGTCGAAACCGGCGGGTGGGGTCGGCTCGTCTATTTGCCGATTCGGGATAACGGCCAGGGACGCTCCATGAGAATGATCGGCACACTGAAAACGCCATCCAGAGAGTTCGTCATGAGTGAATCCAAACTAGAATCCTTACACTTCGCGGATGCCCCGCGGATTATTTCCAGCACACTGCCCGGCCCCCTGACCCGCGAGGCCCTGGCGTTATCGGCGCGTACCGAGTCGATGGCGCGTGGCGGCGGCCGTATGCCCATCGCCATGGACCGCGCGTTCGGCGCGACTTTCAAGGACCCGGATGGCAACACCTATATCGATCTGTCCGCAGGCGTGGGCGTCAGCAGCGTAGGCCGCTGCCACCCCAAGGTGGTACAAGCGATCCGCGAACAGTCCGAGGTGCTGATGCATGCCCTGGAAATCAACAGCACCCGGCGCACCGAACTGGCCGCCAAGCTCTCGGAAATCGCTCCCGACGGCCTGCGCGGCGACTGCATCACCTTCTTCACGCAAAGCGGCAGCGATGCGCTGGAGGCCGCGATCAAGTTCGCCAAGCGCATCACCGGGCGCCACCAGATCCTTGCCTTCCACGGCGGCTACCACGGCGTGTGGAACGCCTCCGGCGCCCTGACCACCGGCACGGCCTACCGCAAGGGCTACGGTCCGATGATGGGCGGCGTGATTCACGCGCCCTACCCCTATGCCTACCGCTTTCCCTTCGACACCACGCACAAAAGCGCCGAGCAGATCGCCGGCGACTACGTGGACTATCTGCTGAACAGCCCCTACACCGCCGCCGATGACGTGGCGGCCGTGATCGTGGAACCGGTACAGGGCGAAGGCGGCTACGTGCCGCCCTCGCCAGAGTTCCTGCAACTGTTGCGCAAGGCCTGCGATCGCGCCGGCGCGCTGCTGATCGTGGATGAAGTACAGTCCGGCGCCGGGCGTACCGGCAAGATGTGGGCAGTCGAACATTCCGGCGTGAAACCCGACATGCTGACCTTCGGTAAAGGCATCGGCAGCGACCTGCCAATGGCAGGGCTGATCATGCGCTCGGACCTCGCGGCCTTGATTCCCGACGGGTCAATGCCCAATACCTTCGCCGCCAACTCATTGTCCGCGGCCGTGGCGCTGACCAATATCAGCATCCTGCAGGACCCGGAACTTGGTCTGCTCGAGCGCGCCCACACCCTGGGACTGGAGGCGCAGGAACGTATCCGTGGCTTCAACAGCCCGTTCGTTGGCGAAGTCCGCGGCCGCGGCCTGATGATCGGTATCGAACTCGTCGAAGACCCCATCACCAAGACACCGCTGGAAGGCGCCAAGATCGGTCAGCTCATGGGCTACCTGATGAACCACGGTGTGCTGATGATCCCGTGCGGACGCTACAGCAACGTGATGCGCGTGATGCCCTCGCTGACGATCCCGCGCTCGCTGTTCTTCAAGGCCCTGGACATCTTCGGCGACGCCCTGGCCTCCCTCAAGGCATGAGGTGTGGCACCTCCGACCATTCCCCATCACGCATGGACACCTACATGACTCAGTACCTGAAACACTTCATCCAGGGCGCGCCCTTCGAAGCCAGCGACGGAGGGCGCATTCCTCTTATCAACCCCGTGACGGAACAGGTCAACGGTAGCTGCGCAAGCGGTACCGCCGAGGATGTGGACCGCGCTGTGGCAGCGGCGCACGCCCAACTTGAGGGGGGCGCCTGGAGCCGCCTGGACGGCGCCCAGCGCGGTCGCCTGTTGTCGAAACTGGCTGACCTGGTGGAGCGCGACAGCGAATTGCTGGCCGATATGGACGCCAACGCCATCGGTCGCTCACCGCTCGAACCACGCCGGATGGACCTGCCCAACGCAATCGCCAACCTGCGCGCCGCCGCCGGCTGGGCCAACCAGCTTGAAGGGCGCACCATTCCCACCGGCGGCTACTTCGGCAGCAAAACCCTCTCGTACACCGTACGTGAGCCGGTAGGTGTGGTCGGTGCCATCGTGCCGTGGAACTCACCGCTGATGATCACCGTGTGGAAGCTCGCCGCCTTGCTGGCGGCAGGCTGCACCGTGGTCATCAAACCCTCGGAAGAAACCCCACAATCGGCCCTGCACCTGGCAGCGCTGGCTCAAGAAGCGGGCTTTCCTGACGGCGTGATCAACGTGGTCACCGGCTACGGTGCGCAGGTGGGTCGTGCCTTGTGCGAACACCCGCACGTGGCCAAGATCAGTTTCACCGGCAGCCCCGAGGCCGGACGCGAGATCCAGCGCACCGCCGGGGTGCTGTTCAAGCGCGTGGCGCTGGAACTGGGCGGCAAAAGCCCACAGATTGTGTTCGACGATGCGCCCTTCGATGACGCGCTGTTTGGCTGCTCACTGGGCCTGTTCGTCAACCAGGGGCAGATCTGTGCCGCCGGCTCGCGCATCCTGGTACACCGCAGCCTCGCTGAGCGCTTCGCCGCGGCGCTTGCCGAGGCCGCGCGCGCGGTCAAGGTAGGCGACCCTCGCGAGCCTGGCGTACAGATGGGGCCGGTAGCCAAGAAAGCGCAGTTCGATCGCGTCAACCGTTACATCCAGATGGGTATCGACCAAGGCGCCTCTTTGTTGGCCGGCGGTGTATCCACCCCGGAGCAAGGCTGGTTCGTGCGACCGACGATCTTCGCCAACGCCCGCAATGACATGACGATTGCCCAGGACGAAATTTTCGGCCCCGTCGGCACGGTCATCACGTTCGACAGCGAAGAAGAGGCTGTGGCACTGGCCAACGATAGCGCCTACGGCCTGGCGGCCACGGTCTGGACGACCGATCTGGTACGTGCGCACCGCGTGGCCGCTGCGGTAAAGGCCGGCGCCATCGGCGTCAACTGCTGGAGCCCGCTGGACGCCAACCTGCCATGGGGCGGCGTCAAGGCCAGCGGCATTGGTCGTGAAGGTGGGCTTGCCGGTGCGCTGGCCTACACCGAGGAGAAAGTCATCACCGTGCTACTGCCCACCTGAGAAAACTCACTGCACCTGCCCTCTCAGGGCCTTGGGTCCCGAGGGGGTATGAATCGTGCATTTTCGATGCCTTGATGATCAATGAAGAGACTGCGATGAACACCTTAAAACAAGCGACAATTGATCGGTATCCGACCTCCCTGCGCATGCTGCACTGGGTGCGTGCCATCGTCATAGCGGGCCTGCTCTGGGCCGGCTGGTATATGACCGGGCTCGATGATGAAGTGGCGAGCAAGTATGAGCTCTATTACCCATGGCACAAATCCTTCGGGGTGCTGGCATTCCTGTTGGTATTGGTCCAGATCGCCCTGCGTTGGCGCACCCCCACGCTTCCGCAACCACCGCAAACACTGGCCGGGCATGAGCGATTCCTGTCGCGCTTTGTGCAACGTTCCATGTACGTACTGATTGTGGCCGTACCGCTGATGGGCTATTCGATGTCGAGCAGTTACACCATGAGCGACGGCGTGTTCTTTTTTGGCGTGAACCTCCCGGAGCTGCTGGCGAAGAATGACGATTTGTTCGTCGTGTTCCAATGGCTGCACAAAGTGCTGGCTTATACCCTGCTGGCGCTGATCGTGTTGCACGTCGCAGGTGCACTCAAGCATCGGTTCTTCGATAGCGACCCTCGCAACGACGTCCTGCGCCGCATGCTGTGACTGAATCACGACTCGGTGAATGCAGGGATGCGCCACCGCTGGTGACGCCCCCTGGTCTAACTATTCTTACGTCGCAAACAGCAGCTCAGAATGCGACCCAAACAATGAATTGGAAGTAGGTGTTGAGCGATGCGCTACCACTCTGGTTGCCTCCGTTGCCGAGCCACTTGTCAGGCTTGTAGAAACCAACGAGCGGCGAGAGCGTGATGTTATCCGTCACCATCCAATCCAGAAACAGATTGACCTCGCGCGCACTGTAATCCTGATCTTGCCGATCAGAGAGCTGATGGTAGTCGAAGTACATTGCGTTAAGGGTCAACTTATCGGTCGGGTTGACTGAGAGCAGCACGTCGCTGATACGCATGTTCGAGGTGACTGAGCCGGCGTAGTTCACACCGATCTCACCCTGGTAACGTTTGCGGTAGCCGCCCTGAAACAGGAAGTCCCACCCTTCGGAGTAACGCGCGTAGCGATAGCTCACCGTCGGTTGCCATTTGACATCGGCGAAGGTGTAGCCCGCATCAAAGAACATCGCCCGCTGTGAGCCCGAACGTTTTTCCTGGCGCGCCACCTCGAACGCGAAGTCGGCATTCTCGATGCCAGCATTGCCCTGGCCACGGATGCTGTAGATATCCATGCCCTTGCGCTCACCCCGATCGGCAAAAACGTATCGCTCTTCGACATCCAGGCCACGCACGTACGTCGAACCGATCGAGCCAATGGGCGTCGTGTAGTCGATGGTGGCGGCCGCCACTTCGGTCTTCGACTGCCCGGGATTATCCGATTTCAACCATATCAGGCTACCGTGAAGGCCCTGCGTACCACCCACCTTGAGGACAGCGGTGTTCCCGAACGCCAATCGCGGGCCCAGGTAAAAGGCTCCGCCGCGATTGAACCGGCCATCCGCTACGCCCTCGATAGGGTTGAAGGCATTTCCGGGGGCGAACCCATCATCGGTGATCAGAAAGCCGTCCACCGTAACGACCTGTCGGCCAAAGGAGAAATCAACGCCGTCCATGCCCAGCGCCGGAATCAGATCACCCGACTTCCAGCCCAGGTAGGCGTCTTCCACGGCTGTTTCCCTTTCATTCCCGGCGGTGAGTGATCCTGCGTCCCCATCACCCCATGATCCCGTACTGATCAGACTGAACCCGCCGTAGATCGAACCTGCACCGATCTTATCCGTCGTGCCGTTTACACCATACTTGGCGAAGCCTTCCTGCCATCGCATCCTGCCGGGCTCTGCTTCGGGGTCGCCGATGTAGTTCTTTTCGCTGCCGAACCAGCCAAATCCCGCCCATAGCTCGGCGTTCAGCACGGTGGCACCGTCATTTTCATTGTAGAGCTCGTAGCCATGAGCCTGGGGCTCAAACGCACAGAGTGCGACCAGCGAAAGCAATGGGGCGTAAGGGGGGGTGCGCATGACGTCTCTCCTGTTTTTATATTTATGAGGCGAGGCGCGAGTGTTCCGCCTGGGTTGCGCAAGCGGTAACCCAAATCAGCACTTGCAGGGGCTCGATGCCCGTTTCTTCGTGCGCGTTATCCCTTCTCCGCAATAAACATTTCCACGACGGGCAGCAGTTGCCGTTTTGGGCTACGGCCCCTGCTCCCACCCCCCTATGCTGGGCCCATAAGAACGTATAAAAACCGAGGCACTCGCCATGACACCTTTGTCGTCCCCGCTATTACGCAAGGGGCTTGGTCTGCTGACCATTGCCGCCTGCATCGCCCTACCCTCCGTGGTCTCTGCCCACCATTCGTTCGCGATTTTCGACCAGACCAAAACGATCACGCTCAAGGGCGTGGTCGGACGCTTCGTCTGGAGCAACCCCCACGTCTCGATTTATTTCGATTCGCCAGGCCCCCCGCCTCAGCAATTCAAGATCGAGACCGGCAGTGTCAACGCCTTAAGCCGCACCGGCTGGAAGTCCGACTTGATCAAGGCCGGCGATGCCGCCGAGATCACCTTCAAGCCGCTGAAAAACGGTGATCCGGGCGGGCTGCTCGTGGAGATCAAGATCGGTGACGTGGTGCTGTCCGGTGGAGGCTGAGAAACCGCATTCCTACGCCATGAGACCTGAATGAACAGACCAACGGGATGGAGACGCTTTCAATGAAACCGACACGAACCTTGAACCTGACAAGCTTCTTCCTGGGCGTGCTACTCATGACTGTCGCCGGGGTGAGCAGCGCTGCCTCTAAAACCCAGGACGCCAAACACGGCGCGGGCACACGCCCCGACATCAGCGGCACGTGGGAGCGGACTCCGGACGACTGGTTCGGAGAGGACCCGGACAATCCGGTGCACCCCGGTGGCCCGATGGACCTGAAGGAGCCCTATGCCAGCGAATACGTCGCGTTGAAAAAGCGCCAGGCCGCCGCGAACGAGGCCGGCACGCCACTGGCCACCACCAGCTCCATGTGCCTGCCCGAAGGCATGCCGGTATTGATGGCGGCGCTCTTCCCCATCCAACTCATTCATGACGATAAGCAAGTGGTGGTGCTCGGCGAATATCTCCAGCAAGTGCGCCGCATCATCCTCAACGAAGCCATGCCTGCGCTGGATACGCTGGACCCCAGCTACCAGGGCTACTCGCGCGGCCGCTGGGAGGGCGACACGCTGGTGGTGCAAACACAAGGCGTGCGCACAGATGTGGCCTTCTACGACGTTCCGCACAGCAAGGAAATGAAAATCACCGAGCGCATCAGACTGAAGGCGCCGGATCGCCTGGAGAACCAGGTAGTGATCGAGGACCCGCAGGTACTCAACAGCCCTTACCGTTTCACGTTCGACTACAAGCGCTCCGACTACCGCATTCACGAATATGTCTGCGAGAACAACCAGATCGTGATCGACAGCGAGGGCAAGACGAGCCTCAAACGCGACTGAACCGATGCCCTCATCGATAACCACTTGGAGGTGACCTAATGGAACGACTGATCACAATCAGCATCCTGCGGCCGTCGATGCAAAGCGCCTTTCTGTCACTCGTGTTGATCTCCAGCGCGTCCGCCGAGGTGCCCCGGATGCCCACGGCCATTGCGGTGCCGCCGTCCGGCCAACTGCCTCTGTCATCGGCAGAGCGCGCGGGCACCGAACACAGCGACCTCGACCGCTACGGTTACGTCGAGGAGGAGTTCTACCTGCAAGGCATTGCCCCGGCAATCACTGCCGCGGGCAAGCCTTTGCTCGAGGCGCCTTATACCACCCGTATCCTGATTCGCAAGCCGACGGACCCGGCACGCTTCAACGGCACCGTCGTGATCGAGCCGTTCAGTTGGTTCGGCGAGCGTGCTGCCGGCTGGATCCTGACCCGCGATTACTTGCTGCGACGCGGCTACGCGTATGTCGGGTACACGCTGAATATCAACCAACCGCCAGTCGATCCCAAGTTCCTTTCAGACACCCCGGCCGCCGAGGCCGAGCAGATCGCCCAGTACGGGCGGATCGTGAACTTCGAGTTCATGCGCCGCTTCGACTACGCCCGCTATGCGCCGCTGGGCGCCTACTACGATCCGCAACGTTTCATCCGCGGTGACGCGCCGGACCCGTTCGCGCCGCAATCCCAGGGCATCGGTGCGCAGCTGGCGCTATTACTCAAGAGCAATGGGCCACAAGGCCCGTTGGCAGGTCTGGACGTGCAACGCGTGTATGTCGACAGCTGGGCCGTCACCGCCCAAGTCTGGATGGACTACCTCGACCAGGGCCGGCACCAGCAATGGCGAATGCCCGACGCAAGCGCGCTGATCGATGGCTACATGACCGGTCGCATGGCCTACGGCGAAGTGGGCGGCGACGTCATTCGAGTGCCGCGCCAGATGCCCGACGGCGTGCCGTTCGTGACCGTTTACAGCCAGTCGGAACTGATGCACGACGTGATCGAAGGCATCGACCTGCCGCCGGACACCGACAGCCCGCAGTTGCGTTATTACGAAGTGACCGGCATGCCGCATTTGCGCCTGGCCGACCTCGGCACCGAGCACACCGAGCACCTCGCTGCCGACATCGGCAAAGGCGATGACACACAGTGCCGGACGCTGTACGACGAGCCGGTGGAAATGGTGGTGTCGGCGTTACTCGATGGCATGGACAAATGGGTACGCGAGGGCAAGCCGATGCCAAAGGCACCCAGGGTCGTGCGCGACGGCAAGGTGGCAGCGCGCGACCCTGCTACCGGCAATCTGCAAGGGGGCGTACGCCCGCCGTGGGTCCAGGTGCCGAGTGCGACCTACCTCACCGATCAAGAAACCGGCTGCGGCCTGATCTACGACACGAAGGTGGCTTATTCGCAGGATGCGCTGCGCCGGCGCTATGGAAGTTTCAGCCACTACCAACAGGCATTCGAAGACGCCAAGGGCGTGTCGATCAAGCAAGGGTATCTGCTGCCGGAAGATGCGGCAGGCCTGCACACGATCGCAACACCTGAAGATTTCTAACCCTCTGACCCTGCGGGAGAGCAACAAATGTCCTCCATACCTGTCATTGCCTGGCTCTATGCGACACCGGTGAGCACCGCCATCAGGGACTTGCTCTGGGTGGTGCCCACTGTGCAGAGCATTCATATCATTGCCATCGCGGTGATCTTCGGCTCCGCCGTCATTTCCGACCTGCGCCTGGCCGGCGTACTCGCCACGGACGAGCCTTTGCGCGGCGTGGTTCAACGCTACTACCCGTGGATGCGCAATGCGCTTGTCGTCCTGCTTGCCACGGGGTTGATCATGGCCATCGGCGAACCGGACCGCGTTCTCCTCAACAACACGTTCTGGCTGAAGATGGCCCTGGTCATCGGCGCGTTCACCCTGGCCTGGCGGCTGCGGCGACCCTTTCTGCGCCCTGCCGTCCCTGCACACAGTGACGACGACAAGCCGCCGGTCAAGGCGCTGGTCTGGCTGTCGATCGCCTTGTGGTGCGTCGTGATCATCTGCGGTCGCTGGATCGCCTACTCGATCTAAACGTTTTCAACCCAGTTCTCAGGTATCCGTCATGGACATTCAATCAATACTGCAAGCCATCGAGGCCAGTTCGCTCGCCACCTTTGTCCGTGAATCGGACACGGCTTTTCCGGCCCTGGAATCGGTGCATGTGATCGGCATCGCCCTGGTGTTCGGGAGTATCGCAGTGGTGGACTTGCGCCTGCTCGGCATTGCCTCCCACCGCAGCAGCGCGCGAAGGCTGATCCGGGAGCTGCTGCCGTACACCTGGGCTGCCTTCGTGGCGTGCGTGATCACCGGTTCGCTCATGTTTGCCGCCAATGCCATCACCTATGCGCAGAACTCCGTGTTCCTGTGGAAGATGGGCGTGTTGATGCTGGCGGGCCTGAACATGGTGATATTCCATCTGGGCGCCTTTCGCCGCATCGACGAATGGGACGCCGTGCTGCCACCCCCCGGCCAGGCGCGTATCGCCGGGTTCAGTTCGATGGCGTTGTGGATCGGCGTGATCTGCCTTGGCCGCTGGATTGCGTTTATCTGATGGCCCGGCTATCGCCACGCAGGCACCACCCCAACGGCACACCCGGCGATGCCGCCAGCAGTGCATTCACGCTTGTGCACCCGCGCTCCGGCCGATGGGAAACCGCGGGCATGCTGCTTGCTGCACTGATCATCATCGCCAGCGTGGCCGGTTATATGTTGTTGCGGCCACAGAAAGTCGGCCCACCCACCGCGCTGAGCTGGCAGGTGCGTTCCTTCGATGGCCTGAGTTCGGTCGATCAGGCCATCCATAGTGCGCTGTTGCCTGCCGGTGAAGAAATCATCTGGAACAACAACGACACCGGCGGCTGGATCACCCTGGATCGTGCCCAAGAGCTTGTGCTGCCGCCCTTCTATCGGGACGCCTTCTGGAAGGCCAATGGTCAGGTGCACTGGCAACTGATCCTGCCCGGCACCCACCTGTCCCACAGGCAGTCTGCCGACAAACACACCGACAACGACGCCCATGCCGACGCCGCCGCGGTTCCCGCGCCTCTCCCCTCCAGCGAGGTGTCGCAAGCCACTCAGGGCCAGGGCGCCACGGTCTATTACGGCTCCGGCGGCAGTGTGCCGGGCCAGAGCGCCTACCTGCTCGTCATCGGTCATGCCCATGCCGGGGTGATGTGGGCCAACCAGGCGACGATCTGGATCCATCCCAATCCGAACGCGCCCTACCCCTCCATCGTCAAGGCCGAGTCGCTGGTCGGCGACGGCTGGCGACAAGTCATTCCTTACGACGGCACCAGTGAAATCGAACGCGTAAAAGGAACCCAGCCATGAATGCCTTTATAAAACACCGCACACTGTTGCGCCGTTGCCTGGCGTTGCTGCTGCTGATCCCCGCCATCGCCTGCGCCAGCCCGGAACACCCCGCCGGCAAGCGGCTCAAAGTCGGCGTCACATTGCATCCCTACTACAGCTTCGTGGCCAACATTGTTGGTGATCGGGCGGACGTCGTTGCGCTGATCCCGGCGCAGGCCAATCCGCATAATTACCAGCCGCAACCCGACGACATTACCCGCGCGATGAACATCGATGTGCTGGTAGTCAACGGCATTGGCCACGATGAATGGGCCTTCGAGATCATCAAGGCCGCCGGCCGTCGCGAGACGCTGCCGATCATTCAGGCCAATGCCTCGGTGGCACTCATTCCCATCGGCGGCGACCAGGGCGGCGTCAAGGTGGTGAACCCACATACCTTCGTCTCCACCACGGCGGCGATACAACAGGTGTTCGAGATCGCCCGCCGCCTGGGCGAGCGCGATCCGGACAACGCGGCGGCCTATAGGCAGAACGCCCTGGCGTATGCCGGACGGATCCGCGCCCTGCGCGCGCGCTTCATGAGTCGCTTTGCCGCGCTGGATCTTTCGCCGTTTCGTTGCGCGACGTTGCACGGCGGTTACGACTACATGATGCAAGAGTTCGGCCTGTTTGTGAGCGCCGTGATTGAGCCGCGTCACGGTGTGGCGCCGACTGCGCGCCAGTTGGCCACCACGATCGACACCATCAGGAAGGCCAATGTAAGGGTGCTTTTCGCCGAAAAGAACTTTTCCATGGATCTGGCCAAACCGATTGAAGCAGCCACCGGAGTAAAAGTCTTCACCCTGTCCCACATCACCGGCAGCACCTACAGCGCGGACGAATTCGAGGTAGCCATAGGCGAAAACCTTGAAACGTTGGCCGAAGCCGTCGAGTTCACGCAACGATGAAGAAGGATCAAGCGATGCGCGGACCTGCCGTGATGTTCGATAACGTCTCGCTGCAACTGGGCGGTACACAGGTGCTCGATGCGGTGAGCTTTCGGGTGGAAGCCGGTGCGCTGCACTGCCTGGTCGGCCCGAACGGAGGGGGCAAGACCTCACTTGTGCGCGCGCTGCTGGGCCAGATGCCGCATTCCGGGGTTATCCGCTTTGAGGGTGTCGCCAAGCCGGTGGGCTACGTGCCGCAACTGCTGGATTTCGACCGCAACGTGCCGATGACGGTCAACGATGTGATGGCACTGCTCACTCAACGCCGGCCGGCTTTCCTGGGCTCAAGTCGCTCCGCGAGGGCGGCGCAGGCCGAGGCCCTGGCGCGTACCGGTGTGGCCGGAATAGGCACAAAACCATTTGGCAGCCTGTCCGGTGGGCAGCGCCAGCGCGTGCTGCTGGCCCAGGCGATCAGCCCCGCGCCGTGGCTGCTGGTCCTCGATGAACCCACCGCCGGTATCGACGAAGCCGGTGTGCGCCTGGTGGAAGCACTGGTGGCCGAGTTGCACGACTGCGGCGTCACCGTCCTGTGGATCAACCACGATCTCGAACAGGTCAGGCGTATCGCCCAGTCCGTGACCGTTATCAATCAAAGGGTGCTGTTTCATGGCCCGGCCGATCAGATCGACTGCCGACTGGAGGATATTCGATGAGTGCCTTGTACGACTTCATCCGCGATCACCTCCAGACGCTCGCCGCGCGCCAGATGCTGCCGCAACCGTTCGAATACGAGTTCGTGATCAATGCGCTGATGTGCGCCGTTCTGATCGGACCCTTGTTGGGTGTGCTGGGCTCAATGGTGATGATCAAGCGCATGGCTTTCTTCAGCCAGTCCGTTGGCAATGCTGCGATGACTGGCGTTGCCATTGGCGTGCTGATTGGCGAGTCCTATACCTCTCCTTACCTGTCGATGTTCGGCTTCTGCCTGCTGTTTGCGCTGACGCTGAAATACACCCAGCACCGCACGACGCTGGCCAACGACACACTGATCGGGGTGTTCCTGTCCATTTCGCTGGCAGTCGGCGCCTCGTTGCTGCTGTTCGTGTCGGCGAAGATCAACACCCACGTGATGGAAAGCGTGCTGTTCGGCTCCATCTTGGCCGTGGACCACACCGACATGAATGTGCTGCTCGGCGTAACGGTCATTTGCGCCCTCATCGGGCTGCCCCTGTACAACGGCATGTTGCTGTCCAGCCTCAATCCGAGCCTGGCACATGCGCGCGGCGTGCCGGTGCGCAGCGTCGAGTACCTGTTTGTGGTGTTGGTCACTCTGGTGACGGTGGCCTGCCTGAAAATCATCGGTGCGGTATTGGTCGAGGCCCTTCTGCTGATACCCGCCGCGGCGGCCCGCAACGTCACCCGCTCACTTGCGGCACTGGTCACGCTGGCCATCCTGATTGCGACGTTTTCCTGCGTGGTCGGCATCCTGGCGCCTATGCAATTCCACATCCCGGTGCCGACCGGCGGTGCGATCGTGCTGGTCGCCGCTCTGGTGTTTGTCTTGACCACCATCATCCGTGCGACCTCGTCGCGATTCAGAGGGACCAGCGTATGAAATGGCTTTGCCTGTCACGTGGATCCTGGCTGGCGGTGTTGGCCCTGCTGCTGGGCACCCAGTTCCCGGTCTTTGCCGATACCGGCCGCCAGCGGGTGCTCGTTGCGCTGCCGGCGGTGTACGCACTTACGTCGGCGCTCAGCGAAGGCACGCTCATCCAGGTCATGCGGCTACCGCCGGACAGCCCCGTACCCATGGAGAGCCTGGCCAATGCGCTGTCGCGTCTCGATCCGGCCGTGTTCCAGCAAGCCGACGCCGTGGTGACCCTGAGTCATCTCTGGCGTGCGGACCCATTGTATGCAACGGCCCGGCGCCACAACCTGCGCATCATCGAGATCGATGCCTCGCGTTCATGGGACACGATCAAGCCCGGCGTGGCCGTGATGCGCGTGCCACCGAACGACGTGCCCTGGGCCGTCGCGAGCAACATCGATAGCGGCCCGTCGGCCTACGCCTGGCTCGGTCCCGTCAACGGCATGCGCATGTCGGCGCTGATCGCTGCCGACCTGACACGCCTGTCCCCCGCCGATGCGCCTCGAATCGAGAGCAACCTCGCCGCACTTGAAAGCCGCCTGCGCCGGCTCAAGGCCGACTACGGCGCGCGGATGGTAGCGCTGCCGGATGTGCGCGTGCTGTCGCTGGCGAACGAGTTCACCTACCTGTTTGGCGAGTTCGGCATCTTTGTCGACGGCTGGTTCGTGCGCCAGGACCTTGACTGGAGCGACGCCGATCGCACCGCACTGACCCGATACCTGCGCGAGCGTGACATCCGCGTAGTGGTCCACAAGTGGATACCGGATGAAAAGATCGCCAGGGCCATCCAGGACGGCGGCGCACGGTTGCTGCTACTGGACACCGGCAACCCGGGAGAACTCGCCGACGCAGCCGGCGACTACATCGCACTTCTGCGCTCGAATCTGGAGGCGTTGCTGGCGGCCTTCTCCCCGGCTGGCAACGACACTACAAGCGGCGATGATCAATCGCCATCCCATGATCAACCTCGTGCGCTGAGACCAAAGATCCTATGAGCCACATAACTTCAACCATTCGAATATCGATGGCAGGCACCCTCTTGCTCTGCCAGACAGCGTTGGCCCATGGGCCCGTGCTCGACTGCTACATCGAGCGCGATGACCAGGTGAAGTGCGAGGCCGGGTTCACCGATGGCAGCTCGGCCGCCGGCAGAAAAATCCATATCCAAAACCCAAGCGACAAGGTGTTGCTCGAAGGCGAGGTCGGCAAGGACAACACCTACACCTTCCAGCCCCCCACCGGAAACTATTCCGTGGTGTTCCTCGGTGGAGCCGGCCATGACGTAACCATTCAGTCCTCCGACATATCAAGGTGAAAATGACCATGACGTTCAAACGAAAACTGCTCCAAGCCATTGCCGCGACTACATTCAGTGGCTTGACCGGCGCTGCACAGGCGCACTTCCAGATGCTCTACCTCGAGGAAACAGCGCTGCAGCGTGCGGAAAAACTGGAGTTCGCGCTAGTGTTCACTCATCCCTTCTCCGGCGGCCCCACCATGGCCATGGATGAACCCCGGGCCTTTAACCACACCAGCGCGCACGGCGGGGAAAAAATCAATCTGCTCGAATACTTACGTCCAGTCGAGTGGCAGAGTCGCGATAACCGGTCGACGGCCTATCGAGCATCGATCCCACGTGAGCTGGTGCGCTCACTGGGTGACCATATCTTCGTACTCGAGCCCGAGCCTTATCTGGAAACCGAAGAAGGTGTCTACATCCAGCAATTCACCAAGCTGATCGTGAACGTGGGTGGAGTACCCGGTCACTGGGCAGAACCACAAGGGTTGCCGGTTGAGATCCAGCCCCTGAACAAACCTTATGCCAACTGGACCGGCGGAGTATTCCGCGCCTTGGTGCTGGCCGACGGCAAGCCCGTCCCGTTCGCCGAGATCGAAATCGAATACCTCAACCATTCCGTTGATGTCGAGAAAAACGCCTTCGGCGAGCAGGACTACATAACGGCTCCTCAGGCTTCCTTCAGAGCCCTTAGCACCTACTCGGATTCCCAAGGCATCGTGACCATTGGCCTGCCCCGCGCCGGGTGGTGGGGTATCGCAGCACTCGACATCGGGACAACGAAAACCCACAAAGGCAAAGCCCTGTCGCAAGACGCAGTGCTGTGGGTGCAGGCCAGAGACATGAAATGACACAAACCCAACCGTTGCGCGTAAAGCCTTGGAGTCGATCATCCTTGTTTCCAGGTCGAACGCGCCTTGGTTATGCCAATCCCGAAACCGTTGATCACCGTTGACGCCTCCCCGCTATTCGCAACGCTTCAAGTTCTTCGCTCCCGTAGCCGAATTCTGCGAGAATTTCGGCGCATAACGCGCTCTGCCTGTCACGGCTCACGCACGTCAATGCAGCTTATTCCCCCTCGTAGTTGACCATCCAGGCAATCCCGAAACGGTCTTCGAACATCGCAAAACGTTCCGCCCAAAAGGTCTTCGCCAGGGGCATCTGCACGGTGCCACCTGCACTCAAGCCATTGAACAGCCGTTCGGCCTCTTCCACGCTGTCGACGTTGAGGGAAACCGACACGCCTTGCGGCTGGCGATACGGCTGGCCTGGCGGGCAGTCGGAAGCCATCAGGCTGAAATTGCCCACGGTCAGGCAGGTGTGCATGATCAGGTCGGCGTCCTTGGGCATGCCGACGTCCTCCGGCGCCTCGGCAAAGGACATGGAAAACAGCTCGCCGCCAAGTACGTCCTTGTACAACGCAAAGGCTTCCTTGCAGCGGCCGTTGAAGGTCAGGTAAGGGATGATTTTCATGCTCGCAACTCCTGTAGTCGGCTCACGATTGATTGGACAACTGCGCCCGCAGACGCTCTTCCTGCTCGCGCAACTCGGGGGTAAAGCTCTCGCCAAAATCCTCGGCTTCGAAGATCTGGCGGAGCTCGATTTCACTGTCACTGATCATCGGGTTCGGGCAGCGTTTGACCCAGTCGATGGCTTCCTGCAGCGACTGGACCTGGAAGATCCAGAAGCCGGCAATCAATTCCCTGGTTTGCGCAAAAGGCCCCTCGACGACGGTCCGGTTCTTGCCGGAAAACTGCACGCGCACACCCTTGGCACTGGGATGCAGCCCTTCTCCGGCGAGCATCACCCCGGCCTTGAGCAATTCTTCATTGTAGGCGCCCATGGCGGCGAGCAATTCTTCGCTGGGCATTTGTCCGGCTTCCGATTCCGGACTGGCTTTGACGATCACCATAAATCGCATGCGCTTGTCTCCTGAGAGTGGATGGATTAAGCCGCCCTTGTGGTGGCTCTACGGACTAATCGAATGGCAAGGGTCGAAATCGACAGCCTGACGCAATTATTTTTTTGGCAGGCCGTTGCGGCTTCAGCCATGGATCACTCGGAGCAACGGCGCAGCCTTTCACACCATCCGAATGAACACTGCAAACCGCAGAAACGCTTAAACAGCCGTCATGCCCGACGATAGACGCTGGGCGTGACGCCCACTTCGCGGCGAAACACCTGGGAAAAATGGCTGGGGCTCGAATAGCCGACCTCCAACCCGACATCGATGATGCTTCGGTTCGTCTCCAGCAGCAGATGCCGGGCGCGGCTCATGCGCAAGCGAATGAAGTACTGAGAGGGTGAAAGCCCGGTGGCGCGCTTGAACATGCGGCTGAAGTGGTACTCGCTCAGTTGCGCAACCCGCGCAAGGTTCGCGAGGCTGAAATCGGCGGCAAGCCCCTCGGTCATTGCCTCGATAACGCGGCGCAGTTTGTAGGCCTGCAACGCGTTGTTGCGCCGGGCACTGCGGTTTGGGTCAAGGTAGCGCCGCACCAAATGCACGGCCAGCGCCTGAGCCAGGCTGTGGGCAAACAAGGGGCTGGGCTGGCGCTCGTCGATGAGTTCCTGGCGCAGTTGCTCCAACAGGAAACTGATTCGTTCATCCCGGTCACCGGAAACATCGAGGAAGCTGACCGGGTCGGCGTGTTCGCCCAGTACCTCGCGCGCGGCTTGATCAATCAATGGCAGGCCGAGATACAGGTGCATCACCTCAAAAGCGTCGCAGCCTTGGGTCTGCCAGCGCATCTCGTAGGGCTCGCCAGTGTTGGTGAGAAAGAAGTCGCCGGTCTTGACGTCGGACGCGACCCATTCCCCACCCAGAACGCGCTCCTCGACCCGAGCCGCGCCCGCCAGCACCCACACCAGCAGAGGCTCGACCACCGCGGGCACCAGGATGGGCTCGACGATGCTGTGATGGCTGAACCGCAACATCACCACGTCCTGCATCTGCGGGCGCGGCGGTAACGTCTGCGGCGTTCCCGGCAAATAGTGCAGCATCGATTCGCCCGTAATGCGTTGAGCATCGCTGGCGAGGTTTTGCGGATCGGGTTGGTGCACAGGATGCTCCATCGACAAAGCCCTCTGACGAGGACTGGTGCCAACAGGATAACGCGGCGGCGGCCATGAGCAAGGTTGCGCGACAGACCGTGTGCGCCGGAGCCTCGCATGCTGGAGCAAAACCCCAACAGTCCAGGCAAGCCTGCGAAAGCCCGAACATGCACATTGAGAGACAGTGAAGCCGTCGATAACGACAGCGCCTCACGGGCGCGGAGCCGGCGAATGTCTCCTCGGCTCGCAACGCAGGAGAGCATCATGACTGATATCACCTACAGCATCCCCCACGAAGTCGCAGGCAAAGTCGCGCTGGTCACCGGCGCGGCCAGTGGCATCGGCAAAGCCATCGCACTGTTGCTGCACGCTCGTGGCGCCAAGGTCGTTGCTGAAGACCTGAACCCCGCCGTCGAAGAGCTCGCCCGTCCCGGGCTGGTGCCGCTGGTGGCGGACATCAGCGAAGACGGAGCCGCCGAGCGCGCGGTCGGCCTGGCCGTCGAGCAGTTCGGCCGGCTGGATATCCTGGTCAACAACGCCGGGATCATCATCAACAAGCTTGTCATCGACATGACCCGTGAAGACTGGGAGCGCATTCAGGCAGTCAACGCCACCGCGGCCTTCATGCATTGCCGCGAGGCGGTGAAAGCGATGATTCCCAACAGATCCGGGGCAATCGTCAACATCGCCTCTTACGCATCCTACTTCGCCTTTCCGACGATCGCAGCCTACACCGCGTCCAAGGGCGCGCTGGCCCAGTTGACCCGCACGCTGGCGCTCGAAGTGATCGAGCATGGCATCCGCGTCAATGCCATCGGCGTCGGCGATGTGGTGACCAACATCCTTAATGACGTGGTCGACGACGGCCCGGGCTTTCTGGCCAAGCACGGCGAAGCGGCACCCATCGGCCGCGCTGCGCAGCCGGAGGAAATTGCCGAAATCGTCGCCTTCCTCGCCTCGGACCGCGCGAGTTTCATGGTCGGCTCGGTGGTTATGGCCGATGGTGGCATGACCGTCACCGCGGGCTAATACGGCGTTGTCGCTGCACACCCCGGGCAAGGATGCCCTCGGCCGGTGTCTGTTGACTTTGGTCTGGATCGATAAGCCGGTTCGGTGTCGGTTACGCCATACAGGATCAGGCAAACCCGCGACATTTTTGACATAACGGCCAAGCGGATCCACTCCCTACTCTGGACTCACGAAACGGATGACACCGGACGGCCCGGACAGGGCCATCCGAACTCGCTGTTCAAATGTGAGGGCAGAACATGAAAAGTATCAGCCAATTGTTGATCGGTACCGCTTTGAGCGCCGTTGTCGTCTCGGCTGATCTAACCGCAGAAGGAGAATGGAACATGCAACGTATTCAACCTACTACCGCCAGTCACCCCTACGCCGGCATGTGGATCACCGCTGATGGGAATATTCGCCATGAGCTGTTGCCAAATGGGCGCTACGACGAGGCTCGCGGAAATCGCGAAAGCGCTTATCAGGGGCGTTACGAGGTGGAAGGCGATTACATCCGCTACTGGGACGACACGGGCTTCACTGCCGATGGAACGTTTCGGGACGGCGTCCTCTACCACGCCGGGATGGTGCTCTATCGCAAGTGACAGAGACGCCCGGCTCCTTTTGACCGGGCGTTTCTCGTCTCGCCAGCATGAAGGATGCATAAAACCACCCTCGAGCGGAGACTGGTCGTCCGTTTCATCGCCAGCGTTGCGCCACCGGCTAAGAACGGAACGCATCAACCTTGAGCCCATACCGACTCATCTTGTTGTACAACCCCCCACGCGACACATTCAGCCGTTGAGCCGCCAGGCGGATGTTTCCGCGCGTGTCTGTGAGGGCGGCAATGATTGCATTCATTTCATGGGTGCCAAGGTCCGGCGCCGTCCGAGGTTCAGGGGCACTCCCCCACGTCGATAGTCGCCCTCGCTGCCTGATCTCCAGCGCAAGATCGCTCGGCTGGATCAGTTCGCTCATCGCCAGGTTGGTCGCCCGTTCAATGACGTTTTCCAGCTCGCGAACATTGCCCGGCCAATCGTAGGCGCCAAGCATATCCAGTGCCACGGGAGAAAGGTCCTGCGTCGATTTGCGGAGCGACCGGGCACAACGCGCGAGAAAATGCCGCGCCAGCAACGGCACGTCTTCGCGGCGCATTCGCAGTGGCGGCACGGTCAGGTTCAGGACGTTGAGCCGGTAGTAAAGGTCCTCACGAAAGGCGCCCTCGGCCACCGCCTGGCTCAGGTTGCGGTGAGTGGCGGCAATGATGCGAACGTTGACCCGCAGCGATTTTTTTGCCCCCACCCGTGTCACCTCGCCTTCCTGCAGGACGCGCAGCAAGCTGACCTGCGCATCAAAGGACATGTCACCGATTTCGTCGAGGAAGATCGTCCCGCCATCGGCCAATTCGAACTTGCCTGCCGAGCCACCGCGAGCCGATCCGGTGAAAGCGCCTTCGACATGACCGAACAGTTCGCTCTGCACCAGGTCACGGGGAATGGCGCCGCAATTGACCGCCACGAAAGGACCGCCACAACGGTCGCTGGCATTATGGATCGCCTGGGCGAACAGCTCCTTGCCTGTGCCGCTCTCGCCGAGGATCAGCGTGGTCGAATCACTGCGACTGGCGATCCGTGCCAGGTGCACTGCATCCTGAATCGCCCGTGAATGGCCGAGGATGGTTTCGAAGGTGTAGCTGGCCTGGGTGCCCATGATCCGCCGGGTGATTTCCCGAATGCGTCGGTTTTCGCGCAACGAAACAATCCGCCCGCCTTGTTCCAGCGGGCAGACCGACACCAGGCATGCCAGATGGCTGTGGTCGTGCAGTTCAAAGGTGCAGTCCAGGTCCCGTACGCCCTCCCCGCTGGCAAGCAGGACGGCATCGGTCAGCTCACTTTGTCCCAGGCTCTTGAACGGACTGCCGAGCAGGTCATGACCCACGCGGAACAACTGCCGGGCGTAATGGTTGAGCGCCTTGATGCAGCCCTGCTCATCCAATACCACCAAGCCCTCGTTGAGCACTTCAAGCACGGTTTGTTGCTCTTCCAGCAAGGTTTGCAGCGCCATCTGCCTCGAGACCGCCTCGGCCGCGGCCTGGACAGTGCCCAGCGTATGGAAATGAAACCAGCCTGGTTCTGCCGTCAAGGTCAACATACCCAAGGTTCGGCCCTGGGCATCCCGGATAGGCGCGGCGGCGCAATGCATGCGGCGCTGGCGCAGGCCAAGCCCGAAGTTCTCCTCGGCCAGCACATAGACCAAACGGTCTTCGACGATCGCCAGCCCGGTGCAATTGGTGCCCTGTACCGACTCCAGCAGGCGACTGCCTATGGGGGTAAGGTCCAGGCCACAAAAGTACAAAGTCGTGCCTTGGGTATCGGTCAGATTGATATGGCCCTTGGGGTTGTAGGCGAGCAAACCGCGCATGACCTGCGCCGCTGCGGCGATCAGCACCCGGTTGGCTGCCAGTGTCGCGGCGAGGTCGTCGGGCGCGACAAAACGGTACTCACCGTCTTCTGGATCAAGGCCGGCATGGACGCTGCGCAACCAGGACTCCCAAATCACCCGCCTGATTCCGGCAGGGCGATCGATTACCCCCTGCAAGCACGCTCGCCAGGCCTCATCCAGCGCAGTGCCGGGCCCTTCGTTCAACGACGCTGGGCCAAGCGCGGTGAGGTAATCGCGGTCTTCGGCGCTCAAGGCGGCAGGTTGCTGATTCATTATTCGGCCATATGTTCATATTTTCGACATGTCAGTATAGACATGTAATCAAAATGAACATGAATACAAACGACAATGAATAAAATCTGTTTAATATCAATGAGTTGATTATTGGCACAGCGCTTGCTCCCTGCTTATCCAGACGAGGACATTCTTAGCGCCGAGTCGTAAAAACAATAAAGGGAGTCATGTTCATGAGTACATCCAGGATCATCCGCCTTGGCCTTATCGGCGCCGGCCGCATGGGCAGTTTTCACGGCCTCACCGCCGCCCGTCACATCCCCGGCGCGTGCCTCGCTGCCATCGCCGACCCTACTCCCGGCCAGGCCGCGCGCCTGGCGGCAGAACTGGACGTGCAGAAGGTCTATGCCGATCCACAGCAACTGCTTGATGACCCGGACATCGACGCCGTGTTGATTGCCGCCCCGGCGCGCAGCCATGCCGAACTGGTGATCAGTGCGGCCCGGGCCGGCAAAAGTGTGTTCTGTGAAAAACCGATGGCGATCACCCTGGACGAAGCCGATCGCGCCATAGCTGCGGCTGCCGATGCACGGGTGACACTCCAGGTCGGCTTCAACCGGCGCTTTGCCAGAAGTTTCCGCACCGCTCATCTGGACGTGGTTGCCGGCCGGATCGGTACGCCACAACTGCTGCGCTCGCTGACCCGCGACCCGGCGCTGAACAACCCCGCCGCGTCACCGCAATGGGTGATCTTCCTCGAAACTTTGATCCATGACTTCGATACCCTGCGCTACCTGAATCCGGGCGCCGAGGCGGTTGAAGTTTTTGTGATGGCCGATGCCCTGATCGCACCGGACTACAAGGCCAAAGGATTTCTCGACACGGCGGTGGTCACGATCCGTTTCGACAATGGCGCCATCGCCACGGCCGAGGCCAATTTCCAGGCCGTATATGGCTACGATGTCCGCGGCGAAGTGTTCGGCAGCGCCGGCATGCTGACCATGGGCAACGTCAACGACTCCGACCTGCTGCGCTACCTGGCCAATGGGGTTCAGGCCGACACCCAGCGCATGGACACTGACTTGCTGCGTGATGCCTATGTGGCTGAGCTCAACCACTTTGTCAGTTGCGTGCGCAGTGGCGAAAAACCTCTGGCCAGCGGTGAAGACGCCCGGGCGGCACTGGCCATTGCTCGCGCTTGTATCGAGTCCTTCCAACTGGGCAAACCGGTGCGCGTACAAGGAGCTCATTCATGAGTTTCATACCGTTCAAACTGGCGATCAGCGCCGAGATGGTCTTTCTCGACCTGCCCTTTACCGAGCGGGTCAAACGCATCCACGCGCTGGGCTTCAGCGTCGAGATATGGAACTGGACGACCAAAGACATCCAGGCTCTCGTCGCGACTGGCGCGGATTTCACCTCCATGACCGGCTACATCTCGGGCAACCTGACCGATCCCGAGGGTATCCAGCAACTGCTCGACAGCGCCCAGGAATCTCTAGCCGTCGCAGCCCAATTGGGTTGCCCGTGCCTGAACCTGCACGGCACCGGCCTGGGTGATCAAGGATTGCCAGTCAAACCCGTTGCCCAGACCACCGGCCGCATGTGGTTGAGCGCCTGCAAGACACTGGAAAAAATAGCCCGCCTGGGCGAAGACGCGGGCCGGGTATTCCTGCTGGAAAACCTCAACACTGAAGTCGACCACCCGGGCACGCCTTTCGCCCGCGCTGACGATACCCTGGCACTGATCGAGGCCGTGGGCAGCCCGCACCTGAAGATGAACCTGGACCTCTATCACGCACAGATCGGTGAAGGAAACCTGATCGAACTGATCCAGCGCGCCGGCAACGCCATCGGCGAAATCCAGGTCGCCGACGTTCCTGGCCGCATGGAGCCCGGCACCGGCGAAATCCACTATCGCGCCATTGCCAGGGCGTTGTTCGGCATGGGATACAGCGGTGTCGTCGGCCTCGAAGGCTGGGCCAGCGGTGACAGCGAAGTCGCGCTTGAGCGTTTCAGACAGGCCTTCACGCTTGATGGATGAGGCCGGCACTGGATTCATTTAAAGCCCGCGGCAAATTTCTTGGTGACGTTCAACTCATAACAACAAAAGGAAAACCATCATGCGTCGTTGCACACTGCTTTTCGCCACCCTGCTATTGCTCTTGAGCCAATGGGCCGTCGCCGACTATCGCATCGGCGTCAGCATCGCCAGGGTCGACGACAACTTCATGACCTACGTGCGTAACGGCCTGGACGAGGCCGCGAAAAAGGAAAACGTGCAGATTCAATTCGAGGACGCCCAAGGCGATGTGGTGCGCCAACTCAACCAGGTCCAGGGTTTTATCAATCAGAAAGTGGATGCGGTCATTGTCCTGCCGGTGGACACCTCCGCCACGGCCAACATCACCCGCGCCGCGGTCGAAGCGAAGACACCATTGGTCTACGTCAACCGTCACCCCGACGAGCGTACCTTGCCCAAAGGCGTCGTCACCGTGGCGTCCAATGACATTGAGGCCGGACAGTTGCAAATGCGCTATCTGGCCGAAAAGCTCGGCGGCAAGGGCAGCCTCGCGATCATCATGGGCGACCTGGCGCAAAACGCTACCCACGACCGCACCGAAGGCGTCAAACAGGTGCTCAAGGATTATCCCGGGATCAAGGTTGTCGAGCAGCAAAGTGCCGAGTGGCAGCGCAGCAAAGGGATGGACCTGACCAGTAACTGGTTGCTGGCGGGTAGCCGTTTCGATGCCATCGTCGCCAACAACGACGAGATGGCCATCGGTGCGGCCATGGCGCTGCAACAGGCCGGCAAAGCCAAGGGCGAGATTGCGATTGTCGGTATCGACGGCTTGCCTGACGGCCTGGCGGCAATCAAGCGCGGGATGCTGGTCGCCTCGGTATTCCAGGACCCCAAGGCCCAGGCGAGCAGCGCGGTACAAGCAGCACTCAAGATGATCAAGGGAGAAGCGGTAGAACCGGACGTCTGGGTGCCCTTCCAGCTGATCAGGCCCGAGCAACTGGCGGTGTTTGAGCAACATTACAAGTAGCGGATACGCTCAACGCTTCGCCGCGATCCCGGTAAGGGATCAGCGGCGATTCACAACCCCAAACCCTATTGAGCAACACAGCGCGTCATATAAAACCCGCCGAGTCACTGCCCCACCCTGGCCCAGAATTCTTCGGCAGATGGACTGAGTGGCGCTACTGGACGGGTCAGATGAATTTCCAGCGGTATATCCCAGCTTTCGTCGAGCGCTCTGACCAGGCGCCCATCCAGTATTTCTTGCTCGGTGAGGCTCCTGGGCAACCAGGCCACGCCTTTGCTTTCCAGGGCCATGGACATTAGCACCGCTGCAAGGTGGCTGCTAAAAAGTGGTTTGAGGTGAAGGTAATCTTCTTTGCCACGCAGTCTGTGCGCGACGATACGCCCCAAACCGGATTCATGGGTGTAAGCGAGGTACGGCAATGCCGCAGGCGAGGTGCCGAAGTTAGCGCAGGCACTCGCAAGAGGAACGAGAACGTCTTCACCCACCTTCTTGCCGATGAACTGATCAGGGGCCAGTAGCGGTGGAACATCGGGATGGCGGTGGCAGAGCAGAAACTGAACCTGGCCATGTATCAGCATCTGCTCACAGGCAGCCATGCTGTCTGAGTGCAGTTGCACAGCCTCAATGGGGGCACCGTTCTCTGAGCTTCGCAGCCACTTGGGAAAAAATGTAAACGACAGGGAGTGAGTTGCCGCGAATTGAAGCGACTTGGCGGCCATTCCAGCAACCTCTTGAGCCTCGTTGCGCATTCTGTACAAGCGCCTGGCAGCCTCTTGGGCACTTGGCAAAATTTGCCTGCCAGCTTCAGTAAGCGTCGCTCCTTGAGGCGTTCGAACGAACAACTGCACCCCCATCCAACTCTCTAACGAGCGCACTCTGCGGCTGAATGCCGGCTGGGTAACGTGCCGCGCTTCAGCCGCCCGAACAAAGCTGCCGTACTCCGCAAGCGCTGAAAAATCTTCAAGCCAGACGAGTTCCAAGGGCCATGCCTCCTGTGCATAGGGTGCGGCATTAATAGCATTGGGCGGGTGCCATCGCAAAGCCTAACGTGGGCCTACAAACAACAAGAGGACCCCGTCATGCGCATCGTAGACATTCGTGAAAAAACTGTTTCCATTGCCTCCCCCATCGCTAACGCCTACATCGATTTTTCGAAAATGACCTGCTCGGTTGTCGCGGTCATCACTGATGTAATTCGTGATGGGAAGCCTGTCATTGGCTACGGTTTCAACTCCAATGGTCGCTATGGCCAGGGCGCACTGATGCGTGATCGTTTCCTGGCGCGTATCACGCAAGCGGATCCAGACACGCTCGTCGACCATGAAAACAACAACCTGGATCCGTTCGCCATCTGGAAAACCTTGATGACCAACGAAAAGCCAGGCGGCCATGGCGAGCGCTCTGTCGCCGTTGGCACCATCGACATGGCGGTATGGGATGCCGTCGCCAAGATTGAAGGCAAACCGCTGTATCGCCTGCTGGCCGACCGTTACCGTAACGGCGTGGCCGATGACAAGGTTTGGGTCTATGCAGCGGGCGGCTACTACTACCCTGGCAAAGACCAGACCAAGCTCAAGGCAGAAATGCAGAGCTATCTGGATCGTGGCTACGACGTCGTCAAGATGAAGATTGGTGCGGTACCGCTGGACGAAGATATCCGTCGCATCGAAGCGGTACTTGAAGTGGTTGGCGACGGCCGTCGGTTGGCGGTCGACGCCAATGGTCGTTTCGATCTTCAGACCGGTATCGCGTACGCTGAAGCCATCAAGAAGTACAACCTCTTCTGGTACGAAGAGGTTGGCGATCCGCTGGACTACGCACTCCAGGCCGAGCTTGCCAATCACTATGAACTGCCCATGGCTACCGGTGAAAACCTGTTCTCTCACCAGGATGCCCGTAACCTGCTGCGCCACGGTGGCATGCGCCCCGATCGCGACTACCTCCAGTTCGACTGTGCTCTGTCCTACGGGCTCGTGGAGTACATGCGCACCCTGAAGGTGATGGAAGAAATGGGTTGGTCTTCCCGCCGCGTAGTGCCCCATGGCGGTCACCAGATGTCCCTGAACATCGCAGCGGGTCTGCACCTGGGCGGCAACGAATCTTACCCGGATGTGTTCCAGCCGTTCGGCGGCTTCGCTGACGGCATCCGCGTGGAAAACGGCTATGTCGGTCTGCCGGATATTCCAGGTGTTGGCTTCGAGGCCAAGTCCGCTTTGTACGCAGTGATGCGTGAGTTGGGCGAAGGCTGATCAACCTCGATCTGCGGTCTCTTTGAAAGAGGCCGCAGCCCCCGGCGTCACCCACTGACGCCGAGCCACATGCCCATCACAACAATAAAATGAGGTGCTTCCGTGGAAATCTCCAAGTCCCGCTGGTATGGCCAGCTGTATGTGCAAGTGCTGATCGGCATCGTGATCGGTGCAGCAATCGGTTACTTCGTGCCTGATATCGGAGCCAAGCTGCAACCCTTTGCCGATGGCTTCATCAAACTGATCAAAATGCTGTTGGCGCCCATTATTTTCGGTACGGTCGTTGTGGGTATCGCAAAGATGGGCAATATCAAAGAAGTCGGCCGGATTGGCGTGAAAGCGCTGATCTACTTCGAGATTCTTTCAACCATCGCCCTGGTCGTCGGCCTCATTGTGGTCAACATCGTGAAGCCTGGCGTCGGTATGAACATCAACGCCAGCGCGCTTGATGGAGGTGCCATTAGCAAATACAGCCAAGCTGCCAGTGAGCAAGGCGGCACCATTGATTTCTTTCTCAATATCATCCCGCAAACCTTCATCGGCGCATTCTCCAATGGCGTCATGCTTCAGGTCATCCTGCTTTCGGTATTGATGGGTGTCGCCCTGGTTCAAATGGGTGAAACCAGCAAGCCACTGATCAACACCCTTGACCTGTTCCTGCAAGGCCTGTTCAAGATCGTTGCAATGGTCATGCGCTTGGCGCCGATTGGCGCGGGTGCCGGCATGGCTTTCACGATCGGCAAATACGGGATTGGCACCTTGCTGTCACTCGGCCAGTTGCTGGTCGCGCTCTACATCACGACCTTGTTTTTCATCGTGGTCGTGCTGGGTACGGTTGCTCGATGGTCGGGCATGCCGCTTCTGCAATTTCTTCGTTATTTCAAAGATGAAATCCTCATCACCCTTGGCACCTGCTCAACCGAAGCCGTGCTGCCACGAATGATGGTGAAACTTGAAAAGCTTGGCTGCAAAAAATCGGTAGTGGGCATGGTGTTGCCTACGGGGTACACCTTCAATGCGGACGGCACCTGTATCTATCTCACCATGGCCGCCATCTTCATCGCACAGGCGACCAATACGCCACTGACCTTTGTGGATCAGATGATTCTGCTAGGCGTGTTCCTGCTGACTTCAAAAGGCTCGGCTGGGGTGGCGGGTGCGGGGTTTGTGACACTGGCTGCAACGCTCACAACCATTCACTCCATTCCTCTGGTCGGCCTCGTTTTGCTCCTGGGCATTGACCGGTTCCTCAACGAAGCGCGAGCCGTGACCAACCTGATCGGTAACGGTATCGGCACCATCGCCATTGCCAAGTGGGACAACTCGTTCGATGTCGAGGCCTGCGAGCGTGAGATCGCCGCCATGAAACACCAAAAGGCGACAAGAAAGGCATTGCTGGCGCAAAAATAATCCGTAAGGCGCTCCGGTCATTCCGTTTAAACCACGGCATGACCGGTAGTGGTTTGCGTTTGGACGAAAGCTACACGTTATTCTTCAGGCTTTCAGGGCTACCTGCGCATAGACCATCCATCACCAAGTCCATCAATCTGGCGAGACGTGGGCGCCATTCGCTCTGGGAATCTATTTGCCATATTCCAGCAGTGGCTAGAAAAAAGTCGTCGTGGGTAACCCCGCTACGAATCGTTCCGGCCTTTTCATTAGCCCTCAAAAGCAACTCGGCGGCTGCCTGGACCGGCGCGTATCCCGACTTCCCAGGAAATTCGTAAGTAGAGGCTGCTTGCCGTATCGCGGTCGCAAGTCCCGCCTTGGTCATTGCATATTCAACGAGGCAGTCCATCCACTCTCGGAGGGCCTCCTTAGGGGGTTTTGTGGCGAGTAGCTGTTCGGCCAACGAGGCCACTTGCTGCATTTCGAATTGGTAGACCTCGAATACCAGCGCCTCTCTGTTGGCGAAATGGCGATAGAACGTGCCCTGTCCCACTCCAGCCTTCTTCGCAATCGCACTCAGCGGGACCGCAGGATCGAGCGTCAGCTCTGCCACAGCGACCTTCAGAATTCGTTCTCGATTTTTCTTGGCGTCAGAACGCATCGCCACTTCGTCATTCCTGGGCAAAGTTATTTCCTTCGCTGCATTGCAAAGCGGACAGTTGTCCGGTAATTTTTAACACAAGTGGACAGCTGTCCGCTTTTGTTCTCTTACTGGAGTTTACTATGAACAGCACGGGCAACACGATTCTGGTTACCGGCAGCACCTCAGGCATAGGCCTTGGTCTGGCGCTAAGGCTTCACCAGGCGGGAAACAACGTAATCATCGCGGGACGGCGCAAGGCTCTGCTCGACAAGATCGTGTCGGAACATCCAGGCATTGAATCGGTAGTGCTGGACGTCTGCGATCCGCAATCCATCCAGCGCACCAGCGAAGCGCTTGCGATCAGTCACCCCAATCTGAACGTGCTCATAAACAACGCGGGCATCATGCACTGGGAGGATCTGACTGATTCCCAATACCTGAGCACAGCCGAAGATATCGTGACAACGAACTTGCTTGGCACGATTCGCATGGTGTACGCCTTGACTCCCCAACTGATCAAGCAGCCCAGTGCAACGATCATCAATGTCAGCTCGGCGTTGGCATTCGTCCCGCTGCCTGCGACACCGACCTACTGCGCAACCAAAGCGGCAGTTCATTCATTCACTCAAAGTCTTCGAGTGCAGCTGGAGAACTCATCAGTCGAGGTCATCGAGCTTGCGCCACCGGGAGTGCGTACCACTTTGCTTGGACAGGAAAATGACGAACACGCCATGCCCTTGGACGAGTTCCTGAATGAAATCTTCGCACTGCTCGAGATCGCTCCGACCCCACAAGAACTGGTCGTCGAGCGCGCCAAGCCACTACGGTTTGCTGAAGCGAACGGTTCACATGCTGAGGTACTCGAAATGCTTGCGGGATACAAACCACCGACAGAATGATCTCAACCGTGCGGATGACACCTGAAGTATTGCTGGATCTTCGCCACACACTTAATTCGTTCGCACACCCAGGCAACGGTAATTGAATATTGTTTGTATGCGAGGAGGTTATTGACATGAAAATCGGAATTATCGGCGCGGGCAACATTGGGGCTACTCTTGCCCGTAAGCTCGCTGCATGCGGCCATGAAGTGAAACTGGCCAACTCGAAGAGCCCTCAGAGTATTCAGGACCTCGCCAACGAAATCGGTGTACGGGCGGTGACCAAGGAAGACGCTGTGTCGGATGTGGATGCGGTTATCCTCTCGATCCCCTTCGCGAAGTACCCCGATCTGCGCCAAACGTTAAGTCATGTTCCCGAGAAGGTCGTCGTCATTGACACGTCCAATTACTATCCGGGACGAGACGGGGCGATCAAGGAGGTAGACGACGGCAAGCCCGAGAGCATCTGGGTAAGCGAGCAGATTGGTCGCCCGGTCGTCAAGGCATGGAACGCCGTTCTCGCAGCGACTCTTGCCGACAAAGGCCAACCAGCCGGGTCTTCAACACGCATCGCCTTACCCGTGGCTGGGGATGACCCCTATGCCGAGGCAATCGCGCAGGATCTTGTCGAGGATACCGGGTTCACCGCGCTTGCCGCTGGCAGCCTTGAGAGTTCATGGCATCAGCAACCAGGCACGCCTGCATACTGCACCGAACTAACCCTGCCGGAGCTAAAATCGGCCTTGTGTGCGGCTGATAAAATCAGGGCGCCTCAAAACCGGGACGCACTTCTGGCCAGATTCATGGCTCCCGGTGGTCAGTTTACACATGAGCAAATTGTTGCCACGAATCGTGCAATGACAGCCTGACTATCGAACTGCTGAATCGCGCGGCCACCGCCAGATTAGGCGGTAGCCGTCGCTCAATCTCAACGCCGGCAAAGCACAATCCGTTACGGCGGGCGCGCATCGGCGGATCAAATGATTATTGTGCGGAGCCTTCGCTGAGCGTGCTTGCTGCCTGAAACAGGATCTGCCCCACAAAATCGATCTCCTGCTCAGTGATGATCAGCGGCGGCAAGAAGCGCACCGTCGCCCCATGGCGCCCACCAAGCTCGACGATCAAGCCGTGCTTCAGGCAAGCCTGCTGGAAGGCCTTGGCCCGGGCTGTGTCCACCGGCGGATGGCCCTGTACATCAAGGGTGCCCTGCGGGTCGACGATTTCCATCCCGAGCATCAGGCCGCGACCACGTACATCGCCAATCCAGGCGAACTCGTTTTGCAGCGCCTGCAGTTGTTTTTGCAGATAAGCGCCGACCTTTTCAGCGTGCTGGACCAGGCCTTCATCGCGGATGAAACGCAAGGTCGCGGTACCGGCCGCCATCGCCAACTGATTGCCGCGGAACGTGCCGGCGTGGGCACCCGGCTGCCAGACGTCCAGCGACTCGTGGTAGACCATGACCGACAGCGGCAACCCGCCACCGATGGCTTTGGAGAGGGTGATGACATCCGGCGTGATCCCCGATTGCTCGAAGCCAAACATCCGGCCACTGCGGGCAATGCCGCACTGGATCTCGTCGACGATCAGCGGGATGCCGTGGGCCTGGGTCAATCGGCGCAGTTCCTGCAGCCAGCGGTCCGGCGCGGCAATGACCCCACCCTCCCCTTGAATCGGCTCCAGGATCAGCGCCGCCGGTGCGGTCACCCCGCTTTCCGGGTCGTTGAGCAAGTGCTCCAGGTAACGCACGTTCAACGTGACTGCCTGATCGCCGGCCACCCCGAACGGGCAACGATAATCGTGCGGGAACGGCAGGCGCTGCACACCTGGCATCAATGCGCCGAGGGCATTTTTCGGTGACAGGTTGCCGCTGATGGCCAGCGTACCCAGGGTCATCCCGTGATAGGCCCCTTCGAACGCCAGGACTGAATGCCGCCCCGTGGCGGTGCGGGTCAGCTTGAGCGCGGCCTCGACCGCATCGGCCCCACTCGGGCCGCAGAACTGGATGCGTGCATGGCGAGCGAACTCGCTAGGCAGGCAAGCGAAAATCTCTTGGACGAATGCGTCCTTCACGGGGGTCATGAGGTCCAGGGTGTGCATCGGCACACCGGCTGCCATGACCTGAGTGATGGCTTCGATAATCACCGGATGGTTGTGGCCTAGCGCCAGGGTGCCGGCACCGGCCAGGCAATCGACAAACACTTGCCCCCGGCTGTCCTGCACATAAATGCCATGGGCCCTCTCAAGCACCAGCGGAATGCGTCGCGGGTAACTGCGGGCGTTGGATTCCTGCTGTTGCTGACGTTCCAGCAGTGGGGTCGAATCGAGGCAGTAAGGACTCGACAGGCCGGTGTGCAACAGGCGCAGCTGTTGCGCGCCACCCGCTGTGACATTCGAAAAAGCACTCATGATTTCCTCCATGGAGGCTGGGTTTGGAAGGGAACGAACAGCCTGGAAACAAACATCCGATACGTTGCAGGACAGGCGCGAGGAGATTGCCTCCCCGCGCCTTTGGGTTTACATGTCGTCGCTTACATATCGTAACGAAGGCTCATGCCCACCGTGCGCGGTGCGCCGACGTCGATGATGTCGTCGTTACGATTGTTGGTGACGTATTCCTTGTCGAAGGCGTTTTTGACGTAAGCGGACACAGCGACGTTCTTGGTGACTTTGTACTCGGTGTTGAAGTTCACCAGCACATAGGCGTCGCTCTTACGCTCACCAGTGACTTTGCCGTTTGAATCGAACTCATACTCCGAAGGCGCGGTGCCCTGATAGACAACGTCCGTGCCGAATATCAGACGGTCGTCGAAGCGATAGACACCCCCCACAGAGGCCTTGTATTTAGGCGAGAAGAGGAACGACTCACCGCTCCTGTCCTGACCGCTGTCAGAGACGAAGTCCTTGTATTTGCTATCGGTCACGGCCGCGCCGACGTTCAGGGTCAGTTGCTCGGTGATGTCTTTTTCGACGAAGACTTCCAGGCCCTTGATGTCACTGCGACCGGCGTTGTAGATATCAATGACCGCGCTACCGTTCTGCCGAACGCTGACCTGCTGGTCTTTCCAGTCGGTGTAGTACAGGTTGGCGCGGGTGCGCAGGGTCTTGTCGAAGAACGAACCACGATAAGACAGCTCGTAGTTGGTGGTGTATTCCGGGTCGTAGGCCTGGTGACCACTACCGGAGCGCAGGTTGACGCCGCCACCGCGATAGCCCTTCTGCACCATGAAACCGAGGTACTGGTCCGTTGCCAGTTCATAGTCGATGCCGAGTTTCGGCAGCACGGCATCAAACGACTTCTTGATTTTCTCGGGAACGAAGCGGCCGTCCTCTTCGATATCGGTATCGTTCGTCTCATGGTCGTAACGCAGACCGGTGATCAACGTCCAGCGCGGTGCGAACGTCCAGTTGACTTCACCGAACACCGCCTTGTTTTCAATCTTGGTATCACCTTTGACCGTACGAACCAGCACGTCATCGAAAAACAACCGGTCGTGGAAAGCGTTGGTGTTGTGGCCATAGTACGCACCCACAAAACTCTTCACTGTGTCTGAGGCGTAATTCAGGCGCAGCTCCTGACTGAACAGGTTACCGTCTTGCTTACGCAGCACGACCTCGTCAGCCAACGCCGTCTGGTCAAAGTCCAGACGGTTGCTGTAATCGGTGCTGGTATTGGCGGTCATGCTCGTCAGCGACCAGGCATCGTTCAGACGATAATCCACCTTGGCGCTGAGGGTGTCCTGCTTGAGGTTGTCGAAAGCCTTGGTGTTGGACGCGATATCGTAATAGCTCGGCTTGCCGTTGACGCGCATGGTTGAACGGTCGCCCTGGCGGTGCTCGCTGTGGGCGTAGGTCAGCAGGACATCGGTGTCGTCGTTGGGCAGGATCAGCAATTTGCCGCGGGTGTTGCTGGTGCGACGCGGGTTGGCGTCGTCATTGAGCGTGGTGTTGCGGATGTAGCCGTCACCTTCGCCATAGTCCACGGCGATACGCCCGGCGATCTTGTCGTCGACGATGGAACCACCACCGGCCACCGCCGCCCCGCGCTCGCCGTAATTGCCCACATTGGTTTGTGCCGAGAAGCTCGGTTCGAAAGTTGGGTTCTTGGTCCGGATAACCACCGCGCCGGCCAGGGAGTTACGGCCCTGGGTGGTGGATTGCGGGCCAAGGAATACTTCGACCTGCTCGGCATCCCAGAGCGGGACCGGGCTGAGGGTCAGCGCACGGTTGGGCTGCACGGCACCGTCGACATACACCGATACCGCACCATTGAGGGCCGCCGGGCCCTGATCGTCAAAACCGGACACCGGAACACCACGGATACCCCAGTTCTCATTGCCGGCCTGGCTATAGACGCCAGGTGTGCGGGCAAACACATCCACCAGGTCCTTGTCGCCGTGCTCACGCAGATTCTTGTCGGTGACGACCACGACGCTGGACTGGGTCTGCTCAAGCGTGCGGTCGATTTTTTCACCTGTCACGGTGATCGGAGCAATCTCCATCGTGCCGGCTTCTTCGGCCGCCCATGCAGCGTTGCTCAGGCCTATGGCCGACCCTACAGCCAACGCAATTGTGTTCTTTTTGAAATTCACGCCCCGCTCCCCTGCGACAGATATTTTTAGGTTTTTTGAGCTGGCCGAAGGCTGTGTGGCGCCAGCGGAGCGGAGTCTAATCCAAAAAAAAAATTAAATAAATAGTATTGATAATCCATCTCATTTGTACCTAGTATGACGTCTTGTATTGATTTGAATACATTACAGACGAGTCCTACACAACCGACCGCTGCCCTGCTTTCAAGGTCTTGTGACTGGTCGAAGAAGACAAAAGAGGATGTACAAGGATGACCTCAATCGAACACCTGAACGGGCGTTCCGAGCTTTTTTCCATGGCGCCCACGGATGCAAGCGCCCAGTCGCTACCCCTGCTGGTGCAGGGGGCATCGGGACAGTCGATCCACGATCTGGACGCCTCGATTCGCGACAGCCTGGCTCATGCCCTGACCACGGTTGGCGGCGTGTTGTTTCGCGGTTTCACGGTCGCCACGCCCATCGACTTCAAGCGCTTCGCCGCCAGCTTCGGTACGCCGCTGGCCAGTTACGAATTCGGCTCCACGCCACGCAGCAAGGTCTTCGCCGGGGTTTATAGCTCTACGGAATACCCGGCCCATCAATTCATACCCTTGCACAACGAGCAGGCCTACACCCGCCCTTGGCCTTCGCGCATCTGGTTTCACTGCATCAAGGCCAGTGAAACCGGCGGCGAGACCCCGATTGCTGACAGCCGCCTGATCTACCAGCGCATGCCCGCCGAGATCCGCGAGCTGTTCGCCAGCCGCGAGTTGCTCTACGTACGCAACTACAGCGGCGCCCTGGACCTGCCTTGGGAAAAAGTCTTCAACACCCAGGACCGTGCCCAGGTCGAACGCTACTGTCGGGACAACGACATCGAGTGGGAATGGAAAGCCGATGGCGACCTGCGCACTCGCCAACGTTGCGCCGCCGTGCAGCAGCATCCCGATACCGGTGAATGGGTCTGGTTCAACCAGGCGCACCTGTTCCATGTCTCGGCCATCGAACCGAGCGTACGCGCCAGCCTGCTGGCAGCGGTGGGTGAAGAGAACCTGCCGCGCCATGTCTATTTCGGCGACGGCTCGGCCATTGCCGACGACATGCTCGACACCGTGCGCGAGGTTTACCGCGAGACTGCCATCAGCTTCCCCTGGCAACCGGGCGATATCCTGATGCTCGACAACCGACTGGTGGCACACGGTCGCAATCCTTTCACCGGTGACCGCAAAGTCATCGTGGCCATGGCGTGAATTGCACATGTTTTCATTCAAACATTGGATCGAGGTGCTGGAAGCCAACGCCCAGCACTTCCCTCAGCGTGCTGCCCTGCATTTCTTGCCGGACGGTGTAAACATCGGCGAAACCCTGACCTTTGCCCAACTGCACGAGCAGTCCCAGTCCCTGGCGGCCGCGCTGCAAGCGCGTTATGCGCCGGGTGATCGCGTGCTGTTGATGCTGCCCAGCAGCCTCGACTACGCCCGCGCCTTCTGTGCCTGCCTATATGCGGGCCTGATTGCCGTGCCGTTGTTTCCGCCACCGTCGCGCAAACCGCGCCACCTCGACCGCGTTCGCAACGTGGTAGTGGATGCCGAGCCGGCGCTGATTCTGGCACCGGCGGATCATTGCGAAAGCCTGCAGGAACTGGTGGAGGGCCGCGTCGAGGTGCTGACCGTCCAGCACCTGGGCACACCACCGGCCAGCCAGTGGCAACGCCCGGCTATCGACGGTTCGACCGTAGCCTTCCTGCAATACACCTCGGGCTCGACCGGCTCGCCAAAAGGCGTCGAAGTGCGTCAGCGCAACCTGATCGCCAACGTCGAACTGATGCGCCAGGCGTACGATTTCGACGAGCACGGCGCCATGGTCAACTGGCTGCCGCTGTATCACGACATGGGCCTGATCGGCGGCATGCTGGCTCCGCTCTACAGCGGCATGCCGTGCTACCTGATGGCTTCCCAGACCTTCGTCAATGCGCCGTCGACCTGGCTGCAGGCATTGAGTCGCTACCGGGCCACCGCCAGCTTCGCCCCCAACTTCGCCTATGCCCTGTGCAACCGCGTGGTCAGCGACAACCTGATCGCACAGCTGGACCTGAGCAACTGGAAACACGCCATCAACGGCGCAGAGCCGATCCATCCCGGCACCCTGGAAGCCTTCGCCCAGCGTTTTGCCGCCTGCGGCCTGAACCCGTTGGCCATCAGCCCCGGTTATGGCCAGGCCGAAGCAACGCTGTGCGTCAGCGCCACGCCGGCCGATGCGCTGCCGGTGGTGCTGCGCCTGGACAAAGCCGTGCTGGAGAGCGGTCGCGTGGCCCTGGCCGCTGCCGATGCCGCCGCGGTGGAGTTCGTCGCCTGCGGTTATCCGCAAGCCTTGCACAGCATCGCCATCGTCGACCCGCACACCTTCGAGCGCTGCGCCGCCAATCGCATCGGCGAAGTCTGGCTCAAGGGCCCGAGCAACGCCGAATCCTACTGGAAGAATCCCGAAGCCACTCGTGAGGCCTTTGAGGCACGGATTGTCGGCTCATCGGAGCATTACCTGCGCTCCGGCGACCTGGGCTTCATGCACGAAGGCCAGGTGGTGATCTGCGGGCGGCTCAAGGACCTGTTGATTCTCAATGGGCGCAACCTTTACCCCCACGACATCGAATTCGCCATTACCGACGCCGAGCCGGGCATCCGTACCGGACGCATCGCCGCCTTCGCGCAAATGGACCCGGCACTGGGCCGCGAGAAACTGGTGATTGTCGCCGAGCCGCAGCGCAAGTTCGTCGACCCGGCGCATCATCCGGCGCTGTTCGCGTCGATGCAAAGCGCTGTGCGCGAAGCCGCCGACTGTGGCATTGACCAGATTGTGCTGGTGCAAGCCGGCACCATCCCGATGACCACCAGCGGCAAGATCGCCCGCCAAGGTGCGCGCAAACAACTGGCCGCCGGCACGTTGAGCATCATCGCCCAGAGCGGTGGAACGCTGGCCTCGAACGACGAGCCCCTTGACCTTGCCCAGCTCAAAAACCTGGCGACCGAAACGTCGCAACAGGCCCAAGCCGCCTGCCGCCAATGGCTGGAACAGACGCTGCACGCGGTCAACCCGTATTTTTCCGCCGACTTCGACCTCAGCCTGATCGGCCAGGGCCTGGATTCCATCGGCGTGGCCGACTTTGCCGCGCGCCTGCACAGGGACCTGAGCTGGAACCTCGATACCCAAAGCCTGTTCGGGGAAACCACCCTGGGGCAATGGGCGCTGGCCCTGCACGCTTTCCTCAATGATCCAACGCCAACGGCCGATGCTCCCACCGAGCAGACCAACCCCAGTCAGGGGCATCAGTCGTTCGCCCAGCGTCGCTTGTGGTTCCTGCGCCAACTGAACCCGGACGACACCCGCCACAACCTGGTACTGCACCTGCGCCTGCAAGGTCCGCTGGACATCGAGACGTTGGCCCTGCGCCTGAACACGCTGGTCGAGCGTCACGGCGTGTTGCGCACGGTGTACCGCGACAGTGTCGATGGCCCGCAACAACAGGTGTTGCCGGCCACGGCTGTAGCGCTGGTCCATCATGATGTGCGTGAGCAGAACCAAGCGCAGCAACAGCAGACGTTGAACGAAAGCCTGGCCCAAGAACACACCACCCCTGTCGATCTGCAAGCCGGCCCAGTGCTGCGAGCGCAGTTACTCAGCCGCCATGACCAACAGCATGACCTGCTGTTGACGCTGCACCACATCGCCTTCGACGGACGCTCGGCGCAACTATTGTTGGCAGAACTGGCGGGTTCGGCGGAGGCCGCGCTGCCGGGGCAATACCTGGCTTTCGCCCAATGGGAAGCCCTGCACTGGAGCGAACAGCGAATCGCCACCGAGCAAGGCTTCTGGCGCGAACACCTGGCCGGCATGCCGCAAACGTTGGAACTGGGTGGCAGCGGCCAGGCCCCGGGCGAATACAGCCTGGACTTCAACGTGCCGCAGACCGGCTGTGAGCGCTTGGCAGCGCTGGCCCGCGAACAAGGCATGACGTTGTTCATGTTGTTGCTGGCCAGCTACCAACTGGTCCTCAAGCAACTGGGCGGCCAGCCGCAGTTCCTGTTGGGCACCGACGTCAGCGGCCGACCGCTGGCAGAGCACAACGACGTCATCGGTTTCTTCGTCAACCAGTTGACCCTGCGTTGTGACTTGCGCGGCGAAGCGACCCTGGCCGGTTTCCTTGAGCAGGTTCGCGATGAGTCGCGCCTGGCCTATGCCCATCAAGGCCTGCCTTTTGATCTGGTGGTCTCGGCACTCGCGCCGCAGCGCCGCCCCGGTCACTCGCCGCTGTTCCAGGTCAAGCTCAACTATCAACCGTCACGGGTGACCCCGACTGCCATCGCTGGCGCGCAGTTGTCCGCGCTGGAGGTGGCCCAGGCACCGGGGGACTTCCACCTGGTGCTCGACCTGGTGCACGGCGACGAAGGCCTCGCCGCGACCCTCAAGTATCGCGGCGAATACTTCGACCGGGACCGTGCCTTGCGCCTGCAACACCTGTGGACGCGCCTGCTGGAGCAGATGCACAGCCTGCTGGACGAGCCGTTGCCGGCACTGGCCGAGCGCATCGACAGCTGGGATCAGGCCTTTACCCGGGAGCGACAGCAGTCCCAGGCGCTGGCCGGTCGCAGCCAGATGATGCAAGCCAAACGTCGCTCCTTGTCCCTTTAACCGAGTCGGATGCCGTTATGTCTATCGTGCCCCCATCGCCACGCGCCCTTGGCGCCGTGCGTCGCAAAGCCATGAACGTCTCGGAACAACAGTTGGTCACCGAGCGCCTGCTCAGTCCGGACCACGCGCTGCCCCTGGTGATCGAACCAGCGGTCAGCGGCGTTGACCTGATCGCCTGGGCCGCCCGGGAACGCGAGTCGCTGGAAAAGAAACTGCTGCAGTACGGCGCCCTGCTGTTTCGCGGCTTCAACGTCGCGTCTGTCGAGCAGTTCGACCAGGTGATCGCCGCCCTCTCCCCCGGAGCGCTGGAATACATGTTCCGCGCGTCCCCCCGGACACGGGTCGGCGGCAACATCTACACCTCGACCGACTACCCGGCCGACCAGATGATTTTTCCCCACAACGAGCACTCCTACTCGCCGCGCTTCCCGCTGCGGTTGTTCTTCTACTGCCAACTGCCGTCCGAGACCGGCGGTGAAACACCGATCGGCTCGACCCGCGCCGTAAAGGCCAGGATCAGCCCGCAGATCGAAGCGCGGTTCCGGGAAAAAGGCGTGCTGTACGTTCGCAACTACGGCGACGGTTTCGGCCTGCCGTGGCAGAGCGTGTTCCAGTCCGAAGACCGCCGCGAAGTGGAAGCCTACTGCGCCAGCGTCGGCATCGAAGTGGAATGGAAAGACAACAATCGCCTGCGCACCCGCCAACGCGGGCCGGCCGTGGTGCGCCACCCGCGCACCGGCGAAGAGGTCTGGTTCAACCACGCCACGTTCTTCCACATCAGCACCCTGCCCGAGCGAATCCGCGATTCGCTGCAAAGCAACTTCAACGACCTCGACCTGCCCACCAACACCTTTTACGGCGATGGCCAACCGATCGAGCCGCAGGTCCTGGAATCGCTACGCGCGGCCTACCTCGACTCGCTGGTGCGCTTCAGTTGGCAGCAGGGGGACGTGTTGTTCATCGACAACATGCTCGCCGTGCACGGTCGCGAACCCTTTACCGGCAAGCGCGCCATCATGACCGGCATGGCTGAAGCCCTGCTGTCGAGCGACGTTGCCGTCTGACATTCAACGGGTCCACCCGCCGTTCGCAGGCGGCTTGCCTGACACGAGTCCAGCAAGCCCCGACGTCTGTGCGGTGATCCAGGCTCAAGCCCTTTTCCAGTCGAGATGAACATGAGCGGACTTCAAGGTTTTCGTATTTCCCCGCAACAGGCATCGGTTTACCCCCACACCCACGGCGCAGCGCAGCACCCGTTCAGCTGTCATTTGCAATGGTCGCTGTCACAACCGCTGGACGTCGATGCACTGAACAACCGCCTGCAGGCACTGGTGGCCGGCAGCGAAATCCTGCGCACACACCTGATGCCCGTGCCAGGCCTGCGCCACCCGGTGCAGGTGATTGACGAAGCCGGCTCACTGGCGGTGAACCTCCAGGACCTGCGCCAGCACAGCCGCGCCGATCAGGACGCCGCGCTCGCTCAGCTCGCCACCCAGCCCCGTGACTGGACAACCCCGCTGTGGGTGACCCTGGTGCGCCTGTCCGATGAGCAAGGCGTGCTGGACCTCGCGGCGGCCAGCAGCCACTTCGACCTCGCCAGCCTGAAATGGCTGGCCGCTGCATTGCTGCAAGACACTGCCACGGACCTGTCCGAAACCCTGCAGTACGCCGATTACGCCGAATGGCGCTGGAGCCTGGTGGAAGACGCACCGGATCATCCGGGCGTGAGCTTCTGGAAACCTGCGGGCGACACCGAACAGGCCACCTTGCAGCTGCCGCTGGAATCGCCCCTCGATGGTGGATTTGCGCCGACCCGACTGGAGCTGACGCTGCCGGCCGACCTCGCCCGTCACCCGGCCCTGACCCCGGAACTGCTGCTGGCGGCATGGGCAGCGGTCCTGGGACGACTGGCCGGCCAGCAACAGGTGCCACTCACTCTGATCCATGAAAGTCGCGGCGCGGAACTGGAGAACACCCTGGGCCTGTTCGAACAGTGCCTGCCCGTGAGCATCGAACTGGATGCCCAGGCGACTCTGCTGGAGCAAAGCACGCAAGTGGCCGCCACCCTGGAACGGCTGATTGGCTGGCAAGACTATTACACCGGCGACCACCACGCCGGATACGCTTTTGCCTGGCGCTCCGGCGATGCCCGGGAGCGCCACGCCAGTGCGGTCATGAACCCGTTGAAGGCTTGCCTGAACGTCCGCCAGTTGCCCGACAGCCTGCACGCGCAGGTGGTCTACGACCGCCATGTCCTCAGCGCCGACGCTGTGGGCTGCCTCGCCGAACAATGGCTGCACCTGCTGCACGGCGCCCTGGCCGAACCGCAACGGGGCTGGGCCCAATTGCCCCTGGGTGGCGCGCTGCAATCGCAGTTGATCGGTGCCGGCGCGAGCGCACCCTCCATCGAACCGGTGACGCTGGTGGAATTGATTGCCCGTCAGGTTCGCCAACAACCGAACGCCATCGCCCTCAGCGACCAGGACGGTGACCTGAGCTACAGCCGCCTCGACGCATGCGCCACGCAACTGGCCCATCAACTGGTCGCCGCCGGCATCGGTCCAGGGGTGCCCGTCGGCATCCTGTTCGCCCGCAGCAACGCAGCCATTGTCGCCATGCTCGCCGTCTTGAAAGCCGGTGGCGCCTACGTGCCCGTCGATCCGACCTACCCCGCCGACCGCCGCGCCTACATGCTCGCCGACAGTGCCATCGCCCACATCGTGGTCAGCGCCGAACTGGCCGACAGCGTGCCGGCCAACCTGCAACGCTTCGTGCTGGATGAGCTGACAACACAGGACCTCGGCGACTGTCCGGCACTGCCCTTGCCGGACGCCAACGACCTCGCCTACCTGATCTACACCTCCGGCTCTACCGGTGCGCCGAAAGCCGTGGAAATCAGCCACGGCGCCTTGAGTTTCTCGACCCAAGTGCGCATGGCGGCCTATGAGACTCCGGTGCGCGCCTACCTGTTGTTGTCGTCGTTTGCCTTCGACAGTTCGGTCGCCGGGATTTTCTGGACCCTGGCCCAAGGCGGACGCCTGGTATTGCCCGCCCCAGGCGAAGAGTTGGAGATGGCCCGCCTGGCGCAGTTGATTGCCCAGCACCAGGTCAGCCACGGACTGTCGCTGCCGTCGCTGTACCAAGCCCTGCTCGATCAATTGCAGCGCAGCGGGGGAACCGACAGCCTCGCCTGCTGGATCGTCGCGGGTGAGGCTTGCCCGCCGTCGCTGATCGCGCAACACAGCAAGACCCTGCCACACGCACATCTGGTGAACGAATACGGCCCCACTGAGGCCACCGTCTGGGCCACCTATGAGGTGCTGGACCCAAGCCGGAACGTCAGCATCGGCCGTCCGATCGCCGGCATGGACCTGCGCCTGCTGAATGAATTCGACACGGCTTGCGGCATTGGCGAACCGGGTGAAATCGTCCTCGCCGGCCCCACCCTGGCCCGCGGCTATCGCCACAAACCCGAAGAAACCGCCAAGGCCTTCGTCACCCTGGCCGACGGCACTCGCGCCTACCGCACCGGCGACCTGGCGTGCTGGCTGGCCGACGGGCGCCTGGCATTCCTGGGGCGCAAGGACCATCAGGTCAAGGTGCGCGGCTACCGCATCGAACTGGGCGAAATCGAACGCCAGTTGTGCAGCCACAGCGACGTGCGCGAAGCGGCCGTGATTGTCCAGGAACACGCCGCCGGCAAGCGCTTGCTCGCCTATGTCCTGGCCGCCCACGGCTACGCACCGGACTCGGAGGCGATCAAGCGTTTCCTCGGCGAGCGTCTGCCGTCGTACATGGTGCCGGCCCTGGTGCTGACCCTGACGAGCTTTCCGCGCACGCCCAACGGCAAACTCGACACCCGCCAGTTGCCCGACCCGGAGCAGCTCGACGAAAGCGCCCACGTGGCGCCGCGCAACGCCATGGAAACCACCCTGCAAGCCATCGTCGCCAAGGTCTTGAAACTCTCGACAGTGAGCGTCACCGACAACTTCTTCGCCATCGGCGGCGACTCGATCCTGAGCCTGCAAGTGGTGGCCCAGGCCCATGAGCAAGGCATCGCACTGTCGGCCAAGCAAGTGTTCGAACGCCAGACCGTCGCAGCCATGGCCGAGGTCGCGCAACCGCTGGATCCCAGCGCCGCCGAGCCGCAAGCCGACAGCACCGAATTCAGCGCCTCGGGCCTGTCCGATGACGAAATGCAAGCGCTGATGGCCGAACTGGACGAGGCCGACCTGTGAGCGGTTCTTCTCGTCACCACGCCATCACCGTCGCCCCTATTTACGCAGGATCCTTTCAATGACCAGCGAAAAAACCACCGGTAACCCGATCGAAGACATTTACCCGCTGTCGCCGCTGCAACAAGGGATGCTGTTCCACTCCCTGCTGCACGAAGACTCCGGTGTGTACCTGATGCAGGATCGCTACCGCATCGGCGGGGCCATCGATGAAGGCGCGTTCCTCGAATCGTGGCGCCAGGTGGTAGCGCTGCACCCTTCCCTGCGCGCCAGTTTCCAGTGGAAAAGCCAGAAGCAACCGGTGCAGGTGATCCATCGTCAGGTCAAGGTACCGCTGGACACCCTCGATTTGCGCGGGCTCGCCCCCCATGAGCAGGAAGCGCGGATTCGCACCCTGCTGGAAGACGAGCAGAAAGTCGGCTTCAACCTGTCCAAGCCACCGCTGATTCGCTTCCGGCTGGTGCGCCTGGCTGATGAGTCCTACGAATTCATTCGCAGCTTCCACCACATCCTGATGGACGCCTGGTGCATTTCCCTGGTGACTGTGGACTTCCTCAAAGTCTACGAAGCACTGTGCAACGACCGCACGCCGGAGCTGAAAAGCCCTCGGCCGTTTCGCGATTACATCCAGTGGCTGCAACGCCAGGATGCGGGCAAGGCCGAGGAGTTCTGGCGCAGCCAGTTGCAAGGTCTAAACGCGCCCACGCCACTGACCGTGGACAACGGCGTGACCCGCGACCGCTACACCGATGCGGTGCTGGTGGACGATCAACTGATTCACCTGAACGAGCAGGAAACCCAGGCGCTGGCGGCGTTCTGCCGCAATCGGCGGATCACCCCGAACACGTTTTTCCAGGGCGTCTGGTCACTGCTGCTGTCGCGCTACAGCGGGCAACAGGACGTGGTCTTCGGCGTCACCGTGGCCGGGCGTCCGGCCGACCTGACCGGCGTCGCGCAAATGATCGGCCTGTTCATCAACACCCTGCCACTGCGGGTGTCGGTGGACCCGAATGCCACGCTCGGCAATTGGCTGGGCGACCTGCAAAAGCTCAACGTCGACATGCGTGACTTCGAGCACACGCCGTTGACCGACATCCAGGGCTGGAGCGATTTCCCCCGGGGCGAGACCCTGTTCGACAGCATCCTGGTATTCGAAAACGCCCCCATCGACGAACAGATCCTCGAAGGCGGCTTCCAGTTCAGCCTCGAAGGCATGGACCACAGCGTGCACACCCACTACGGCTTGACCGTGGTGATCCTGCCGGGGGAACAGCTGGGCATCCGCGTGTCGTATGACCGCGAACGTTTCGAGGCCGCCACCGTGCAGCGCCTGCTGGGCCACATCGCCAGCCTGGTGCGCAGCATGCTCGCCGCCCCCGACGCGCCGTTGGCCAGCTTCGAACTGCTGGCCGCCGAGGAGCGCCAACAGTTGCTGGGCGAGTGGGCACTCAACCGCCACGATTTCCCGCTGGATCAAAGCTACGCCGAGCTGTTTGCCGCCCAGGTCGCCCAGCGCGGTGATCATGTCGCCGCGATCTGCGCCGGTGAGTCACTGACCTACGCCGAGCTGGACCTGCGTTCCACGCGCCTGGCTCATGCCCTGCGCGAGGCCGGCGCCGGTGCAGATCAACTGGTCGCGCTGGTGGCCCCTCGTGGCCTGGCGCTGTTGACCATGATGCTGGCCGTGTTCAAGGCGGGCGCAGCGATGCTGCCCCTTGAGGTCAATCACCCGCCCGAGCGCCTGCGGGAAATCCTCGGGCTGTCCCGCGCGCCTCTGCTGGTGGCGAGCGAAGCCTGCAGCGGCCTGCTCGATCAACTGCTCAGCGACCTCGACCGGGGGCCTGAGGCGCTGTTCGCCGAGGCCTGCTGGACGTCGGGCAACGACGCGCCTCTGCCGGTGCTCGCCGGTCCGGACAGCCTGGCCTACGTGCTGTTCACCTCCGGTTCGACCGGCACTCCGAAGGGTGTGATGATCGAACAGCGCGGCATGCTCAACAACATCTTCGGCAAAGTACCGGCCCTGGGCCTCAGCGCCGCCGACCGGATTCCCCAGACCGCCTCGGTGGCGTTCGACATTTCGGTGTGGCAGTTCCTCGCCGCACCGGTGCTCGGTGCCACCGTGCACATTCTTCCGGATGAGGTCGCCCACGACCCGCAACGCCTGCTGCAAGTGCTCGCCAGCGAGCGCCTGAACGTGCTGGAAATCGTCCCGAGCCTGATGCGCACCTTGCTCGCACTGTGCCCATGCGATTTGCAACTGCCGGACCTGCGCTGGGTATTGCCCACCGGTGAAGCCCTGCCGCCGACCGTGGCCCGCGACTGGTTCGCCCGGTTCCCCGACATTGCCTTGATGAACGCCTACGGGCCGGCCGAATGCGCCGACGACGTGGCCTTCCAGCCGATCTTCGAAGCACCGGGGGCCGAAGTCAGTCACATGCCCATCGGCCAGCCGACCGCCAACAACCGCCTGTATGTGCTGGACGAAGCCCTGCGCCCGGTGCCGGTTGGCGTGGCCGGGGAAATTTGTGTCGGGGGCGTCGGCGTCGGCCGCGGCTATCTGCACGACCCGCAACGCACCGCTGACGCCTTTATCGACCATCCTCAACTCGAAGGTCGCCTGTACCGCACCGGTGACCTGGGACGCTGGCGTGCAGACGGGGTGATCGAATACCTCGGCCGCCGCGACCAGCAGGTCAAACTGCGCGGGCACCGGATCGAGCTGACGGAAATCGAACACCGTCTCGCGCAGCACCCGAACGTGCGGGAAGCCGCAGTCCTGCTGCGGGAAAACACCGTCGGCGAAGCCTGGCTGGTGGCGTACTGGGCGGCCCATGACCAGGCCCTGGGCAGCGACGGCCTGAGCGAGCACCTGCGCGCGCAACTGCCGCCGTACATGGTGCCGGCGGCCTTCGTCTGCCTGGACAAGCTGCCCCTGAACAACAACGGCAAGGTCGATCGCAAGGCCCTCGCCGCCCGTGAGCTGGACTGGCAGGCCGACACCCAGCATAGCATCGCCCCGCGCAACGCGCTGGAAACCAGCGTGGCGTCTGTCTGGGCCGAGGTCCTGGGGCGCGACACAGTAGGCGTGGAAGACAACTTCTTCACCCTCGGTGGGCATTCACTACTGGCGACCCAGATCGTGGCCCGCCTGCGCACCCAATTCAAGCTCGACCTGCCGTTGCGGGTGTTGTTCGAACAGCCGACCGTGGCCTTGCTGGCCGAAGCCATCGCCGCCCGCCAGGCCGAGGCCGCCGCACCACACGCCAACGCGCTCAGCGTGCCCAAGGCCCAGCCTCGTCCGCCGCTGCTACCGCTGTCGTTCTCGCAACAGCGTCTGTGGTTCATCGAACAACTGACGCCGGGCACCACCCTGTTCAACATCCCGTTCGCCCTGCACCTCAAGGGTGAACTCAACGTCCAGGCGCTGCACGCCAGCCTGAACGACCTGCTGGTGCGCCACGAAATCCTGCGCACCGGCATCCACAGCATCGACGGTGTGCCGTGCCAGCGCATCAGCCCAACCCTGGATATCGCGCTGCCCTTCGAAGACTTGTCGAGCCTGACCGCCACCGCCCGCGCCGGCGCGCAGTTCAATGCCTTGCAAGACACCTTCGAGCAACCGTTCGACCTGACCTGCCCTCCGTTGCTGCGGGCGCGCTTGCTGCGCCTGGCGCCGGACGATCATGTGCTCGGCATCGCCCTGCATCACCTGGTCTCGGACGCCTGGTCGGCCACCATCGCCCTGCGCGAGCTGGCCCTGGGTTATGAAGCCCGTTGCAACGGCGCGCCCGCCGCCCTGCCGGCCCTGCCACTGCAATACGCTGACTTCGCCCTCTGGCAGCGCGAACACCTGCAAGGCGCCGAACTCAAGCGCCAACTCGATTACTGGACCACCACCCTGGACCGTCGCGACAACGACTCCAGCCCGCTGCTGGCCTTGCCCACCGATCATCCACGGCCATCGGTGCAAAGTTACCGCGCCGGGATCGTGCAGCGTGAACTCAGCGCCGACCTCAGTGGTCGAGTGCAAGCCTTTGCCAGTCGCCTCGGCACCACGCCGTTCACCGTCCTGTTCGCCGGTTTTGCCGTGCTGATGCACCGTTTGAGCGGCGACGCCACGGTACTGGTCGGCACCCCGGTCACCCACCGGGAACAACCGGGCACCGAAGGTCTGCTGGGTATCTTGCTGAACAACCTGGCGATCCGCGCCGACTTCGAGCCGCAAGCCGACTTCACCGCCCTGGTCAAACAAGTGGCCGAGCGTCTGCGCAGTGGCTTGCTGCATCAGGACCTGCCGTTCGAACAATTGGTCGACAGCCTGCAACTGCCGCGCAGCCTCAGCCATGCGCCGCTGTACCAGGTGATGGTCGCCCAGCAACTGGCCATGGAGTCGCGGTTGCGCTTCCCCGGGCTGGAATTCGAAGCCCTGGACACGCCGCTGCGGCACTCCGAATGCGACTTGGACTTGCACGTGCTGTGCCCGGCCAATGCGCCGATCCAGCTAGAGCTGATGTTCGCCCTCGACCTGTTCGTCGCCGACAGCGCCCGCCAGACTCTCGCGCGCCTGGAGCATCTGCTCGAACACATGCTCGCCGAGCCACAGCGCCCGGTCGCCGCCTTGCCGCTGCTAATGGACGCGGAGTGGCAACGCACCGTGGTCGAGTGGAACCGCACCGAGATGCAGGTGCCGACGCACCTGACCTTTGCCCAGTTGTTTGAACAACAGGCCGAGCGCACCCCGGAACGCGACGCCCTGTGTTTCGAAGGCCGCAGCCTGAGCTACGGCGAACTGAATCGGCGCGCCAACCAGGTGGCGCATTACCTGCGCAGCTGTGGTGTCGGTGCCAACCGCCCGGTGGCGCTGTGTGTCGAGCGTTCGCTGGAACTGCTGGTCGGCCTGCTGGGCATTCTCAAGTCCGGCGGCGCTTATGTACCGCTGGACCCGACCTACCCGGTGGATCGCCTGGCGTACATGCTTGAAGACGCGCAGCCGGCACTGTTCCTCGGCCAGCAAGGCCTGCTGGAACAGCTGGGCGCCGAACTGCCACGCTTGCGCCTGGACAGCGACGCAGCGCTGTTCGCCAACCAGCCGGACAGCAACCCTGCCCCGCTCGCCGGCCCGCAAGACCTGGCCTACATCATGTACACCTCCGGCTCGACCGGTAAGCCCAAGGGCACCCTGGTAACCAACGGCTCGGTGGTCAACCTGGCCTGGGCGCGCATCCATGGCTTGTATCGCCGCTACACCGACCAGCCGATGCGCACCAGCTTCAACTACTCGTTCGCCTTCGACAGCTCGGTGGCCGAGCTGATCCTGCTGCTCGACGGCCACAGCCTGTACCTGACCCCGGAAGACGTGCGCTACGACCCCGAGGCCCTGGCCGGGTTCTTCCGCGACACCCGTCTGGAAGCCTTCGAGTGCACCCCGGCACAGCTCAAGGCCCTGCTTGAAAGCGACGGTGTTCGCCGTGGCGAGGTGTACCTGCCGCGCTTCGTGCTGTTCGGTGGCGATGCGGTGGATGCACAGCTATGGCAACGCTTGCCGTCGATTGCCGGCAGCCGCTTCTTCAACACCTACGGCCCAACCGAATGCACGGTCGATGCAACCGGTTGCGCGGTGGATGACTTCCCGCTGCGGCCGATCATTGGCCGGCCGATCGCCAACGTGCGCACTTACGTGCTCGATGCGTTCCTCAACCCGATGCCGGTGGGCGTCCCGGGGGAACTGCACATCGGCGGTGCCGGCGTGACCCTGGGCTACCTCAACCGTGCCGAACAGACCGCGAAGGTGTTCATCGAAGACCCGTTCTCGTCGCTGCCCGGTGCGCGGATGTACAAGTCCGGCGATCTGGTGCGCTGGCTGCCCGACGGCCAGCTCGAATACCTGGGACGCATCGATCATCAAGTGAAGATTCGTGGCTTCCGCGTCGAACTGGGGGAAATTGAAACCCTGATCGGCGCCCAACCGGGCGTGCGCCAGGCCGTGGTGTTAGCCCGTGAAGACGTGCCCGGCGACAAGCGTCTGGTGGCCTACGTGACCTGCGACCAGCAGGCCGACATCCACGCCTGGCGCAACGCCATTGGCGCCGCCCTGCCCGACTACATGGTGCCTTCGGCATTCGTGCTGCTCGATGAGTTGCCACTGACCGACAACGGCAAACTCAACCGCAAGGCCTTGCCGGCCCCGGACATCCAAGCCGCACCAGACGCTCTGCAGCCACCGCGCAGCGTCGCCGAACAGCAACTGGCTGCCCTGTGGGCCGAGTTGCTGAACGTGCCGTCGTCGCAGATCGGCCGTGACAGCCACTTCTTCTACCTCGGCGGCCACTCGCTGCTGGCGGCGGCGCTGTTTGCCCGCCTGCGTCAACAGTTCACCAGCGTGCCACCGTTGCGCTCGGTATTTGAACACCCAACCCTTGAAGCCTTGGCCGCGCTGCTGGGCGATCCCCTGCAAGCCCCGGCGGCGACCTTCGCTGCACCGGCACGTCCGGCACGCCTGCCGCTGTCGTTCGAACAGCAACGCCTGTGGTTCCTCGAACAACTGAGCGCCGGCGGTGGTGAATACAACGTGGTCAGCGCCGTGCAACTGGACGGCGAACTCAATGTCCAGGCCCTGCAAACGGCCCTGGACAGCGTGGTCCAGCGCCACGAGATTCTGCGCAGCCGCATCGTGCGCGATACCGACGGCGAGTTGGCGTTGATCGTCGAACCGCAAGTCGCTATCACCTTGCAAGTCACGCCACTGCAGGCCGCCAGCGACGAGCAGTGGCAACAACTGACCGACGCGGCGATCCACGCGCAAACTGGCCGCCGTTTCGACCTCGCCGCCGAAGTGCCCTTGCGTGCCACACTGCTGCAACGCAGCGGCGGCGCCCAGTCGCTGCTGTTGCTCAGCCTGCACCACTGCGCCACCGATGACGCCTCCAGCCAGAACCTGCTGGATGAGCTGCGACAGTTCTACACCGCCCAGTGCCAGGGCACTCCGGCGGCACTGCCGGCGCTGGCGCTGCAATACCCCGATTATGCCCTCTGGCAGCGCGAGCCCAGTCAACAGACCATGTTCAGCAGCCAACTGGAATACTGGCGCAACCAACTGGAGGACGGCGACTACCTGCTGGACCTGCCGACCGAACAGGGCCGTCCGAACCAGCTCGCCCCAGCGGCCGGCGCAGTGCAACTGCAATTGCCGTCTGCCCTGGTGGCACGCCTGCGGCAGTTCGCCCAGCAACGCGGCGCCACGCTGTACATGCTCATGCTCGGTGCGGCGCAGTTGCTCTTGGGGCGCTACGCCAACCAACGCGACGTACGGGTCGGCAGCCCGGTGGCCCAGCGTCCATTCGCCGAGCTGCAACCGCTGATCGGCTGCTTCGTCAACACCGTGGTCATGCGCACCGATCTGGATCCGACGCTGGATTTCGAAGGTTTGCTGGGCCAGGTGCGCAACCGTGTGCTGGATGCCCAGCAGCATCAGGACGTGCCGTTCGACCAGGTCGTGGAGCACCTGAAACCTTCGCGCAGCCTCGGCCAGACGCCGCTGTTCCAAGTGCTGTTCGCCATGCAGAACGCCGATTCGTCGAGCCAGCCATGGCCGCAGTTGCAGGTCAGCGAACGGGCGGTGACCGCCCAGGCCACCAAGTACGACCTGAACTGGGAAGTGCACGACGGCGAGGTGCTGTCGGTGTTGCTGGAGTACCGCGCCGCGCTGTTCAGCGAAACCACGGCCCGGCATTGGCTGGAACAGTGGCAACAGCTGCTGGAAGCCATGCTCGAAGCACCGCAGGCCCGTCTCGGCGACTGGTCACCGTTGCCGGCGGCAGAACGTCAGCGTCAACTGGTCGAATGGAACGCCACCGAGCGCAACTACAGCGGCCCGACCGACCTGCACACCGCGCTCAGCCAACAAGCCGCCCTGAGCCCCAACGCCCCAGCGCTGGTGTTCGAAGGCCAGCGCCTGAGCTATGCCGAACTGGATCAACGGGCGCAAACCGTTGCCCGGGCCCTGCGCGCCGCCGGTGTAGGCACCGACAGCATCGTGCCGCTGTGCATGGAGCGTTCGGTGGAGATGGTCGTGGCCTTGCTCGGCATCGTCCATGCTGGCGCCGCGTGGTTGCCGCTGGACCCGGAATTGCCGGCTGCACGCCTGGCGTTCCTGATTGAGGATGCCGATGCCAAGGTCACCTTGACCCAGGCGCAGTGGCTGTCGCGCCTGCCCGCCGGGTATCAAGCCTGGACCCTCGACGCCCTGCCCCAGGCCCCGGCGTTCGAGCCGATCAGCGTCGAAGCTCACGACCTGGCCTACGTGCTCTACACCTCCGGCTCCACCGGCCAACCCAAAGGCGTGATGAACGAACACGGCGCCTTGATGAACCGCCTGCACTGGATGCAGGACGCCTTCCCGATTGGCCCGAACGACCGTGTTCTGCAAAAGACCCCGTACAGCTTCGACGTGTCGGTGTGGGAGTTCTTCTGGCCGCTGATCACCGGCGCGACCCTGGTGGTCGCCCGTCCGGACGGGCATCGCGACCCGGCCTATCTCAGCCAGTTGATCCAGCAGGAACGGGTCACCACCCTGCACTTCGTCCCGTCGATGCTTCGGGCGTTTGTCGAAGAACCGAACCTGGTCAACTGCCACAGCTTGCGCCAGGTGTTCGCCAGTGGTGAAGCACTGCCGGTGGATCTGGTGCGGCGTTTCATGGGCCAGCACCCGGCGGCCCTCGTCAACCTGTACGGCCCGACCGAAGCAGCCATCGACGTCTCGGTCTGGCGTTGCTCGGCCAACGACGTGATCGTGCCAATCGGTAAGCCCATCGCCAACCTGCGTTTGTACATCCTCGACGAGGCCATGCAGCCGTTGCCGATTGGCAGCATCGGCGAGCTGTACATCGGCGGTGTCGGCGTGGCCCGGGGTTATCTGAAACGCCCGGACCTGACCGAGGAACGCTTCCTCGCCAGCCCATTCATCGAAGGTGACCGCCTGTACCGCACCGGCGACCGTTGCCGCTTCCTCGCCGATGGCAACATCGAGTACCTGGGGCGTCTCGACCATCAGGTGAAGTTGCGCGGCCAGCGCATTGAACTGGGGGAAATCGACGCCGCACTGCTCGCGCAGGCCGGTGTTCGCGATGCCGCCACCTTGTTGCTCGACCAGCGCCTGGTGAGTTTCTGGTGCGGAGACACCGATGAGGCGACCCTGCGTGCCGAGTTGAGCGACAGCCTGCCCGCGCACATGCAGCCCAGCCTGTTCGTGCAGCTCGACAGCCTGCCGCTCAACAGCAACGGCAAGCTCGACCGCAAGGCATTGGCCGCCACGCCGCTGCCACAGAGCCAAAGCGACCAGCCGCACACAGCACCGCGCAACGCCACTGAAAGCGTACTCTGCGAACTGTTCGGCGAAGTGCTGGGTTGTTCGCCAGTCGGCATCGAAGATCACTTCTTCCAACTCGGCGGCCACTCCTTGCTGGCCACCCGCCTGGTCAGTCGGGTCCGTGAGCGCCTTGGGGTTTCCCTGCCCTTGCCGCTGGTGTTCGCCCAACCAACGGTGGCGGCCCTGGCCGAGCATCTGCGCGCGGCCATCCCCGGTGAATGGATCAGCGCGCAACCGCGCCCGGCGCAATTGCCCCTGGGTCTGGCCCAGCGCCGATTCTGGATGCTCAGTCGCCTGGTGCCGGAATCCCGCGAGTACCACATGCCGTTTGCCCTGACCTTGCGCGGTGAGCTGCAGGTCCAGGTCTTGCGCGAGGCCTTTGAGCAGCTCAGCCAGCGCCATCTGGTGCTGCGCAGCCGGATTGTCGAAGTCGACGGCGAGCCGCAATTGCTGATCGACGACCACGGACCGGCGCTCGCGGTCACTGACGTCGCGACCCAGGACTGGGCCTCGGCCTGCGCCAACGCCCAGGACGAACTGATGACAGCGTTCGACCTGGCCGCCGCCGCACCTTGGCGCGCGCATCTGCTGCAACGTCAGGGCAGCGACGAAAACCTGCTGCTGGTGTGCCTGCACCACAGTGCCACCGACGGTTGGGCCATGCAGTTGCTCATCGACGAACTGACCCAGGCCTACGCCGCCGGCCTCAACGGGCAGTCGCCGGCCTGGACGCCGCTGGAGATCGACTACGTCGATTTCGCCCTGTGGCAACAACACCCGGACACCCAGGCCCGACGCAGTGACAGCCTGGACTATTGGAAAAACCACCTGGGCCAGGAAGACTACCAACTCGACCTGCCCATCGACCATCCGCGTGGCGCCGAAGCAAATCGTCGCGCCCGGCAACTGACCCTCCGTCTCGGCACCCAGCGCGCCGAAGCCATCCGTCAGTTCGCCCGTCAGCGCGGCACCACCACCTATGTGGTGCTCGCCACGGCCTTGAGCGCGCTGCTGGCGCGTTACAGCGGTCAACGGGAGATTCGCTTCGGCACCCCGGCGGACCAGCGTGATCAACCGCAAGCCCAGACACTGCTGGCCTGTCTGGTCAACACCCTGGTGATCCGCAGCGACGTCGACCAACGGGCTCCGGCCGAGCAATTGCTCACCAGCCTTGAGGCCGACCTGCGCGCAGCCCAGGCCCATGCCGACCTACCCTTCGCCACCCTGGTCGGTGCTGTCTCGCAAAACCGCGAGCTGAGCCGTACACCGCTGTTCCAGGTGCTGTTCTCCCTCAACTATGGCCGGGTGGACAGCAGCCAATGGCCGGGGCTGAACGTCGAAGAGCAGATGCTGCCGGTGATCGACGCCAAGTTCGAACAGAGCTGGGAAGTCCAGGACGATGGCAGCGACATGACGCTGGCGCTGGAATACCAATCGGCCTTGTTCGACGAAACGACGATGCAACGCTGGAGCGCGCAGTGGTGTGCGCTGCTTGATGCCTTGGTGGCAACCCCTGGGCGCACGCTGGTCGAACTGTTCCCGCAACAGCAGGATCAGCAGCAACTGGATCGCTGGAACGCCACCGAACGTCACTACAGCGGCCCGACCAACCTGCACACCGCGCTCAGCCAACAAGCCGCCCTGAGCCCCAACGCCCCGGCATTGGTGTTCGAAGGTCAGCGCCTGAGCTATGCCGAACTGGATCAACGGGCGCAAACCGTTGCCCGGGCCCTGCGCGCCGCCGGCGTGGGCACTGACAGCATCGTGCCGCTGTGCATGGAGCGTTCGGTGGAGATGGTCGTGGCCTTGCTCGGTATCGTCCATGCCGGTGCCGCGTGGTTGCCGCTGGACCCGGAATTGCCGGCTGCACGCCTGGCGTTCCTGATTGAGGATGCCGATGCCAAGGTCACCTTGACCCAGGCGCAGTGGCTGTCGCGCCTGCCAACCGGACATCAAGCCTGGACCCTCGACGCTCTGCCCCAGGCTCCAGCGTTCGAGCCGATCAGCGTTGAAGCTCACGACCTGGCCTACGTGCTCTACACCTCCGGTTCCACCGGCCAACCCAAAGGCGTGATGAACGAACACGGCGCCTTGATGAACCGCCTGCACTGGATGCAGGACGCCTTCCCGATTGGCCCGAACGACCGTGTTCTGCAAAAGACCCCGTACAGCTTCGACGTCTCGGTGTGGGAGTTCTTCTGGCCGCTGATCACCGGCGCGACCCTGGTGGTGGCGCGTCCGGACGGGCATCGCGACCCGGCCTACCTCAGCCAGTTGATCCAGCAGGAACAGGTCACCACCCTGCACTTCGTACCGTCGATGCTGCGGGCGTTTGTCGAAGAACCGAGCCTGGTCAACTGCCACAGCCTGCGCCAGGTGTTTGCCAGCGGCGAAGCACTGCCGGTGGATCTGGTGCGGCGCTTCATGGGCCAGCACCCGGCCGCCCTGATCAACCTGTACGGCCCGACCGAAGCAGCCATCGACGTCTCGGTCTGGCGTTGCTCGGAGGGCGATGCAATCGTGCCGATCGGCAAGCCCATCGCCAACCTGCGCTTGTACATCCTCGACGAGGCTATGCAGCCGTTGCCGATTGGCAGCATCGGCGAGCTGTACATCGGTGGCGTCGGCGTGGCCCGTGGTTACTTGAAACGCCCGGACCTGACCGAGGAACGCTTCCTCACCAGTCCATTCGTGGCCGGTGATCGCCTGTACCGCACCGGTGACCGTTGCCGCTTCCTGGCCGATGGCAACATCGAGTACCTGGGGCGTCTCGACCATCAGGTGAAATTGCGCGGCCAGCGCATCGAGCTGGGGGAAATCGACTCAGCGCTGCTTAACCTGCCGGCCATCACCGGCGCCTGCACCCTGGTCATCGACAACCGCCTGGTGGCGTTCTACAGCAGTAGCACCGCGCAGTCGGACCTCGACACCCAGCTTGCGGCCGAACTGCCGGCGTACATGGTGCCGGCGGTGTGGGTGCAAATCCCGGCCCTGCCCCTGAGCACCAACGGCAAGATCGACCGCAAGGCCCTGGCTGCCCTGCCCCTGCCAAGCACCCAGAAAGACTACGCGGCACCGCGCAACGAGCTGGAACGCCTGCTCTGCCAGTTGTTCGGCGAACTGCTCGGCGACACCTTGACCGGCGGCCGTGAAGTCGGCACCTCGGACAGTTTCTTTGCCCTGGGTGGTGACTCGATCCTCGGCCTGAAACTGATCTCGCGCCTGCGTGAACAGGGCTATTCGCTCACGCCACGGGACCTGTTCCGTTCGCCGACCCCGGCGGCGCTGGCCCACGTGACCACGACACTGTTGACCCAGGCCGAGCAAGGCGACGTGAGCGGGCCGATGCCGCTGATGCCGTTGCACCAATGGTTCTTCGACCAGCAGCAGGTCCAGGCCGCCCACTGGAACCAAGCGGTGCTGGCCGACAGCGACCGTCGCCTGGAACCGGCCATCGTGCAAGCCACGCTGGACCGGCTGGTGGCCCACCACGACGCCCTGCGCTTGCGTTTCAGCAACATCGACGGGCAATGGCAGGCGCACATCGCGCCGGTGGCCCCGGCCCAACTGACCCGCTGCGAACACCCGGAACAACTGCTGCACGTCGCGCAGAGCCTGGACCTGCAACACGGCCCGTTGTTTGCCGCAGCCCTGTTGGAGGGCACGCCGCAGCGCCTGTACCTGGTGGCCCATCACCTGGTGGTCGATGCGGTGTCCTGGACGCCGCTGCTGGAAGACTTCCAACAGCTGTACCCCGCCCTGGAACGTGGAGAGCAGCCGACGTTGCCGGCAAAAACCACCTCGTATCGTCAATGGGCCGAGCACCTGCAAGCCCATGCCGCGAAGGCTGCTACCGAGCATCGCTACTGGAGTGCCCAGGTCGGCACGAACCGGCCGCCCATGGCCACGGTCGCCGAGCGCCAGACACTGGCGGCCCGCTGGGATGCCAGCCGCACGCAGCAATGGCTGACCGAGTCCCACGCGGCGTACCGCACGCAACCGGAAGAACTGCTGATCGCCGCCCTCGCCGCGACTCTGGCCGAGGTCGAACAGCGCAGCGATATCGTGGTGGACCTTGAGCGCCACGGACGTGACGCACCGTTTGCCGGGCTGGACGTCGGCCGCACCGTCGGCTGGTTCACCACGCTGTACCCACTGCGGGTGAACGCCCGCGGTGCCGCGGGCGAGCAGGTGCGCAACGCCAAGCAAGCTTTGCGTGACGTACCCGGCCAAGGCCTTGGCTACGGCTTGCTGCGTCAGCGCGGCGAGTTGCCGGCCAGCCACGGTGATGTGCTGTTCAACTACCTGGGGCATGAGCAAACGCCAGAGGGCTGGTTGCGCGCCAGCAGCCTGACCCCGCCGCCGGAGATGGCCCCGGTGAACCGAGTGACCCATGCCCGTGAAGTAGTGGCCTGGCTGGAGGACGGCGTGTTGCGTGTCGAATGGCACAGCGTCACGCCGAACGCCGACAGCCGTTTGCCCGCTCGTCTGCTGGAACACTTGCAGGCGCTGGTCGAGCACTGCCTCGACCCGCAGGCCGGTTCGCTGATGCCAGCGGATTTCCCGCTGGCCAAGGCGCTGAACCAGAAGTCCCTGGACAAGCTGCTGGGCAAACTCAAGACCAAACCCAATTCCCAAAGCTAGCGAGCGACGCCGCGCCCGCGCAGGTCTCGGACCGGCGCGGCGCCCTGATCGACTCACTTGAGTTTTCAAGACTTTGAAATGGACCAAACAAGCATGAACAACATCGAAGACATCTACTCCCTTTCGCCGACCCAGCACGGCCTGTTGTTCCACAGCGTCTACGAACCGGATTCGCGGGTGTATTACCAGCAGTTGAGCCTGGACATGAACGGCCCGCTGCAATTGAGCGCTTTTCGTGGTGCCTGGCAGGCGCTGATGCAGCGTCACGCGGTGCTGCGCAGTGCGTTTCTCTGGGAAGAACTGGACGATGCCTATCAGGTGGTGCAACAGGACGTTGAGTTGCCCTTGACTGAACTGGACTGGCAGGACCGCGCCGAGCCGCAGGCCGCGCTGGAACAGTTGGCACTGGAACAGCGGGCGCAACCCCTGGAGCTGAATGACTCACCGCTGATGCGCGTGTGCCTGGTGCGCCTGGCCCCCGAGCGCTGGCACCTGATCTGGACCTTCCATCACATCCTTATGGACGGCTGGAGCGTCGGCATCGCCGTGCAGGAATGGCTGGCGCTGTACTACGAACAAGCCCATGGCCGCCCCGCCCACTTGGCGCCGACCCGCCCTTATCGAGACTACATCGCCTGGCTGGCGGAACAGGACATGGCCGCCACCGAAAGCTTCTGGCGCGAACAGTTGCAGGACGTGAGCGAGCCGACCCCACTGCCCAGCTTCGCCGTACGCCAGCCAGCGCCTGCGGGGGCACCGTTCGCCGAACGGGAAAGCCTGCTGGCCGCCAGCGAAACCGAGCAACTGGCGCACTTCGCCCGTCAGCATGACCTGACCATCAACACGCTGATCCAGGGCGCCTGGGCACTGCTGCTGGGCCAACACGCCGGGCGTGACGACGTGGTCTACGGCGTCACCGTCGCCGGGCGTCCGGAGAACCTGGCGGCGGTGGACAGCACCGTCGGGCTGTTCATCAATACCTTGCCGCTGCGCGTGCAATGGGCCGACGAGCCGACCCTGGTGGACTGGCTGCAACACTTGCAGCAAGCCAACAGCGATCTGCGCCACCACGCCTACCTGCCCCTGGGCAAACTCAAGTCGATGACGCGCATCGCCGCTGAACAGGCGCTGTTCGACTCGATCCTGGTGTTCGAGAACTTCCCGGTCACCGACGCACTCAACCAGGACACCGGTGGCTTGAGTTTCAGTGCCCCGAGCAGCGACCAGCAGGCCGATGGCATTACCCTCACCCAAGGCCGCAACCACTTCCCGTTGTCGCTGATCGTGGTGCCGGACAAACAACTGCACTACCTGATCAGCTACGACCGCAGTCGCTTCAGCGATGCCGAGGTCGCGGTGTTGTCGGCCCAATTGCGCGCGATCCTGTTGGCGATGACGGCGCACGCGCAGTGCCGGGTCAGCGAGCTTGAATGGCTGAGCCCTGAAGAACGCCAACAATTGCTCGTGCAGGGTCGCGGCGTGCAACTGCCGGTAGCCGCTACGTGCCTGCACCAGCGCTTCGAACAACAGGTGGCCGCCCACCCGCAACAGCTGGCGGTGCGCGACCGCCAGAGCGCACTGACTTACCGTGAACTGGATCAGCAGGCCAACCGCCTCAGCCAGTACTTGCGTGCCCAGGGCATCGGCCACGACAGCGTGGTGGCACTGGCCCTGGAACGCAGCGCCGAGTTCGTGATCGCCCTGCTGGCCACCCTCAAGGCCGGCGCCGCCTATCTGCCGCTGGACCTCAAGCAGCCTGCCGGGCGCCTGGCCGACGTGCTGGTGGACAGCCGCGCCGCACTGCTGATCGGTGCCGCCGCTTCACCCCTGCTCAAAGACCTGGCCGAGCACACGCCCACGCTGTGGTTGGCGGAACAGACCGACGCCATCGCCTCCCAGCCAGACACGCCACCGGTCGTGGTCCACAGCCCGACCGATGCTGCCTACGTGATCTACACCTCGGGCTCCACCGGCACCCCCAAGGGCGTGGTGGTCGAGCACCAGTCCATCGTCGATTACCTGACGGCGGTGCACGCAGTGCTCAACCCGCCACCGGCGGCTCGCTACGGCTTGCTGTCCAGCATCGCCGCCGACCTGGGCCACACCCAACTGTTCGGCGCCCTGTGCAGCGGCGCCAGCTTGTTGCTGGTGGATGAAGACAGCGGTTTCAGCCCCCTGGCACTGGCCGAACTCTTCGATCAACACCCGGTGGATGTGCTGAAGATCACCCCCAGTCATCTGGCCGGCCTGTTGCAGGCGTTGCCCGATGCCCGCCTGCTGCCCCGCGCCCTGCTGGTCTTCGGCGGCGACGCCCTCAGCCCGGCGCTGCTGGAACAGGTCAACCGCCTGGCGCCAGGGCTCAGGGTGTTCAACCACTATGGGCCGAGCGAAGCGACAGTCGGGGCGATTGCCACCGAGTTGCCGGCGGGCCTGCGCAGCATCGCCCTCGGCCGGCCACTGCCGAACCGTCAACTGCAAGTGGTCGATGCCAACGGCCGCCTGGTGCCCACCGGGGTATCCGGCGAACTGCTGATCAACGGCGCCCTGGCCCGGGGTTACCTGCACCGCCCGGACCTGACCGCCGAACGCTTCCATCTCGACGCCGATCAGCAACGCTGGTATCGCACTGGCGACCGCGTGCGCTGGCAAGTGGACGGCCAACTGGCGTTCCTCGGTCGGGTCGACAGTCAGGTCAAGATCCGCGGCAACCGCCTGGAGCTGGGCGAAGTCGAAGCGCAGCTCAAGCGCCTGTCGCCGCTGATCGAACAGGCGCTGGTCCGTGCCGTGGAACTGGACGGCAGTTTGCGCCTGGTGGCCTACCTGGTCGCCAGCCAGTCGCTGTCCGCCACGAAACTGCGTAACGACCTGGGTGCGCGGGTGCCGGACTACATGGTGCCGGCGCACTTCATCACCCTCGACGAACTGCCCCTGACCCGCAACGGCAAGGTCGATGTCCAGCGCTTGCCGCTCCCGCAAAAACCCACGGACGACAGCGCCACCCATGTCGCGCCGCGCAATGAAGTCGAAGCGCAGTTGGCCGCCATCTGGCAGGAAGTCCTGAAGCTGGAACGTGTCGGCGTGCACGACAACTTCTTCGCCCTGGGCGGCGATTCGATCATCAACTTGCAGATCATCGCCCGCGCCAACCAGCAAGGGCTGAAACTCACGCCCCGCCAGCTCTTCGAGAATCGCACCATCGCCGATATCGCCCGGGTGCTGGGCGCCGATGCCAGCCATGGCGTGGCACACGAGATTGCCGATGGCTATGACCTGCCGCTGGCCGCCGGGCAACTGGCGCGCCTGCAACAAGGGCCGTTGCACGCCACCTGGCGTTGCGTGGTGCTGAGCCAGGCGCTCGATAGCGAGCTGCTGACCCAGGCCATCATCGCCTTGCAGCAACACCACCAGGCCTTGCGCCTGGCGCTCAAGGCCCTGCCGGAGGGCCAGTGGCAGCAACGGGTACTGGTCGCGGCCAAGGCCCCGGTCATCGCCACCGAGAAACTGGAGACCTGCGCCCCGGCGCAACTGCAAGCCCTGGCCCAGGCCGGTGTCGACGCGCTGGCACTGGACGCCGGCCAAACCCTGCATGCCCGCCTGCTGGAGGTGGACGGCAAACACGCCCTGCTGCTGGCCGCTCATCCGCTGTGTCTGGACGAGGCATCCTGGGCGCTGCTGCTGACCGACCTCAACCTGGCCTTGGCGCAACTGCGCTATCAGCGGCCGGTGCGCCTGTCCTACACCGGTGGCGATTTCACCCAGTGGACGCGGCACCAGCAGGCCCATGCACAGGGCGATGCCCTGGACGACGCCTGGGAACACTGGCTGCAATACGCCGGCACGGAAACGCTGCAACTGCCGGACAGCCAGCAGCCGGCCAGCGTGGTCGAGCAGACCCTGCCGGCCGCCACCTCAGGTGAGCTCAAGCGTTTGGGCGAAGTGCTGCAACTGGACTGGAACAGCCTGTTGGCCGCTGCCGTGGTCGAACAGTGCCGTGAACTGTGCGGCAATGGCCTGGTTGCGCTGAGCGTGCACGATGCCCGTCCAAGCGCCGAGCGTCTGCCGGTAAATGCGCCGATTGCCGTGGCCGACCTCGACCCGGCACGCATCATGGGACCATTGGCCCTGGCGGTGCCGTACTTCCTCCAGCCCGAAGGCGACAGCCTGCTGCAACGCTTGCAGGCCCTGACCGCGCAAATGCGCGCCTACCCGCAGCACGGCGTCGACTATGGCGCCCTGCGTTTCCTGTCGGACAACACCTACCTGCAAGAACCGCTGCGTGATCTGCCGGCGGCATCGGTGGCCATTCGCTGGCTGGGCAACCTCGACAGCCATCGCGAAGAGCGTGGCATCCTGGCCCAGGTCGAAGCCGCAAGCCCCGCGACAGCTTCGCCTTGCCCGCTGACCCTGGACGCCTGGTGGCAGGACGATTGCCTGCACCTGCGCAGCCACGGCGCCCTCGCCGCCGACTGGGCACCGCGCCTTGCACAACGCTTGAACGAACTCGCCGGATTGGCCAGCGCAGCCGACCTGCGCCCCGCCAGCCAGGCATTTGCGCTGTGCCACAAGCAAGCGAAAACCCTGGCATCCGAACCGCTGGACTGGGCGAACATCGAAGACGTCTACCCGCTGTCGTCCATGCAACAGGGCATGCTGTTGCACACCCTGCTGCAACCCCACAGCGGCATCTACCTGATGCAGCAACGCTACAGCTGGGACGGGGTACTGCAGCGCCCGGCGATGGAAGCGGCCTGGCAGTTGTTCCTTGAGCGCCACCCCATGATGCGCACTGCCTTCTGGTGGCAGGACGATCATGAGCCGCTGCAATGCGTATACCGCCAAACTCATCGGGCGTTCGACTGGCAGGACCTGCGCCACCTCGATGAAGAACAGCAGCGCCTGGCGATGGACCAGGCCCTCGAAGCACAGCGCCTGCAAGGTTTCGACATGGCCTGTGCGCCGCTGACCCACCTGCGGGTGTTCCAACTCGATGAGCGACGCTTCGCCGTGGTGCGCAGTTTCCACCACATCCTGACCGACGCCTGGTGCTTCGGCCTGCTGATGGAAGACCTGCTGGCGATCTATCAGGCCATCGTGCGCCAGGAGCCGGTGGCCCGTCCACGCCTGCGCTCCTTCCGCGGCTACATGAGCTGGCTGGAACGCCATGACATGGCCGCCGCCCATGCGTTCTGGCAGGCCGAAATGGCCGGTTTCAGCGAACCGACACCGCTGCATGTGGACAGCCCCGTGGCGCGTCCGGAGCAGGCACCGGAACAGGTTGGCGATTTCGACCAGACCCTGAGCATCGCCCAGACCCAGCGGCTGCAGCAGCTGTGCCAGCAATACCAACTGACCCCCAACACCTGGATCCAGGGCGCCTGGGCGCTGTTGCTGTCGCGCTACAGCGGCAACCGCGATGTGCTGTTCGGCGTGACCGTCGCCGGCCGCCCGACTGACCTTGCCGGCGTAGAAGAAATGGTCGGGCTGTTCATCAACAGCTTGCCTCTGCGCATCGATGTCGATCCCGAGGTGCCAGTGGCCGACTGGTTGCAGGCGCTGCTGTCCCACAACGCGCAATTGCGCGAACACGAAAGCGCTTCGCTGGTGGACATCCAGCGTTGCAGCCAAGTGCCGCGCGGCCAGCAGTTGTTCGACAGCCTGGTGGTGTTCGAGAACGCGCCGCTGGATATCAGCAGCGTGAAACTGGATGCCTTCAGCATCGACATCTATGAAGACCGGGTGCACACCAACTTCCCGATGACGGTGGTGCTGTACCCCGGCGACCGCCTGGGCATTCGCCTGTCCTACGACAGCATGCGTTTCAGCACTGACACCGTGCAGCGCATGCTCGGCCATCTGGTGCAGCTGCTTTCGGGCATGCTGGAGACGCCGCAAGCGCCACTGGGCAGCCTGCACATGCTGCCCGAGGCGGAACGCCGGCAGTTGCAGATCGACTGCAACCGCAGCGACGTCGACTTCCCGCTGGAGCGCGGCTATGCGGCGCTGTTCGCCGAACAAGTTCGCAACCGTGCGCAACACCTCGCTGCCGTATGCCAGGGGCAATCGCTGACCTACGCCGAACTGGACCACCGCGCCAACAGCATCGCCCATGCGCTGCAAGCGGCCGGTGCCGGCCCGGAAACCCTGGTGGCGCTGTTCGCTGAGCGAGGCCTGGCCTTGCTGACGATGATGATCGCCACGCTCAAGGTCGGCGCGGCGTTCCAGGCCCTGGACATCCAACAGCCCCATGCTCGTCTGGCGGAGCTGCTGGACCTGGGCGAAGCACCGCTGTTGCTGGTCTGCGAGCACGCAAGCTCGACGCTGGACTACGTCCTGCCGCAGATGCGCCAGCAACCCACCTGCCTGATCGCCCAAGCGCTCTGGCAAGGCCGCGAACAGCCGCCGGTCACCTATGCGCACAACCCGGATCAACTGGCCTACGTGATCTTCACCTCGGGTTCCACCGGCACGCCAAAAGGCGTGATGGTTGAACAACGCGGGATGCTCAACAACATGTTCGGCAAGGTCCCGAGCCTGGGCCTGGGTGAGCACGACCGGATTGCCCAGACGGCTTCGGCGGCGTTCGATATCAGCGTGTGGCAGTTCCTCGCCGCGCCGCTGTTCGGCGCCACCGTGCACATCCTTCCCGATGCCCAGGCCCACGACCCTGTGGCTCTGCTCGATGCGGTTCAAGAGCAGCAACTGACACTGCTGGAAACCGTGCCGGCGCTGATTCGCGGCATGCTCCAGGAAAGCCAGGCGCACCACACCTTGGCGAGCCTGCGCTGGCTCCTGCCCACCGGTGAGGCATTGCCGCCGGCCCTGGCGCGGGACTGGTTCGCCCGCTTCCCGGCGATCCCGTTGATGAACGCCTACGGTCCCGCCGAATGCTCGGACGACGTTGCCTTCTACCCCATCACCGAAGCGCCCGCCGACGACTGCCTGCACATGCCCATCGGCAAGCCGACCGCCAATAACCAGGTGTTCGTTCTCGACTCGGCGCTGCGCCTGGTCCCTGTCGGTGTACCCGGCGAATTGTGCATTGGTGGTGTCGGCGTCGGTCGCGGCTACCTGCGCGACCCGCAACGCACCCGCGAAGCCTTTGTTCCGCACCCGTTCCAGGCCGATGCGCGGCTGTATCGCAGCGGTGATATCGGCCGTATGCGCGCCGATGGCGTGATCGAATACCTCGGGCGGCGCGACCAGCAAGTGAAGATTCGTGGCCACCGCATCGAACTGGGCGAGATCGAAAACCGCCTGATGCAACACCCAGCGGTGGACAGCGCGGCGGTGCTGGCACTGCCCGACGCGCGCGGGGCGTTGCAACTGGTGGCCTGGTATGTGCTCGACGACACGGCCAACCTGGGCGGCGAGTCCGCGCAACAGGTCTTGAGCGCTTACCTGGGCCAGCAACTGGCAAGCTACATGGTTCCAGCCCGTTGGCTGGCCCTTGCGCAATTGCCGCTGAACGCCAATGGCAAGGTCGACCGTCGCGCCCTCGCCGCCCTGGGTGTGCCCCAGGACGAAACGGCGCAGGCGCAATGTTTGGCACCGCGCACGCCGACCGAGCAGGTCCTGGCCGAGCTGTGGCAGGAAATTCTCGGCCTGGACACCGTCGGTGTGCACGACGACTTCTTCGCCATCGGCGGTCACTCGCTGCTGGCCACCCAGGTGTTGTCGAGGATTCGCCGACGGTTGAACGTGAACCTGCCGCTGCGCACGCTGTTCGAGCGTGGCACCCTGGAACAATTGGCCGAAGCGGTCGATCAGCAACGCGACGCCCAGACCGAGGCCGACGGCAACAGCGAGATTGCCCTGGCGCCACGCAACCAGCCATTGCCGCTGTCCTACAGCCAGCAACGGTTGTGGTTCCTGGATCGCTTCGAAGGCCCCAGCGCCGCCTACAACATGACCACCGCCATCAGGCTGCGTGGTGCGCTGGACGTCGCAGCGCTGCAAGCGGCGTTGCAGGCAGTGTTCGAACGCCATGAGTCCTTGCGCACGGCGTTCCATCTCCACGGCGACCAGCCTTGCCAGGTCATCAGCCCGGCACCGCGGGTTGACCTGACGCCGACCGAGCTGAGTCACCTCGACCACGAGGAACAGGCGCAAACCCTGCAACGCCTGATCAATGAACAGGCGGCACGCCCGTTCGATCTGCAACAGGCGCCGATGTTGCGCGCCAGCCTGCTGCGCCTGGGCACCGACGATCATGTGCTGCAACTGGTGCTGCATCATATCGCCACCGATGCGTGGTCCATGGGCATCCTCATGCAGGAGCTGATCGTCGGGTACCAGGCTCGTACCAGCGGTTCGACACCGGTGCTGCCGGTGTTGCCGATCCAGTTCGCCGACTATGCCTACTGGCAACGCAGCGAAACCCAACAGCGCCTGCTGGCACGGGCCATCGACTACTGGCGCCGCCAGCTCGACGGCGCGCCAACGCTGATCCCGCTGCCGCTTGACCAGCCACGCCCGGCGCGTCCCGACTATCAGGGGGCGGCCCTGGAGCAACGCTTCACACCGGCCCAGGCCCAGGTGCTCAAGGCCTATGCTCAACAGCAGCGGGCGACGCTGTTCATGGTCCTGCTCAATGCCTTCAACAGCCTGTTGCAACGGGCCACCGGAACCAACGACTTTATCGTCGGCACCGACCTGGCCAACCGCGAACATCCGGCCCTGGAACATCTCATCGGGTTCTTCGTCAACGTGCTGCCGATTCGTGCCCGCCTGAGCGAGGGCGAAAGCTTTGACGCCCGTCTGCAACGCTTGCGCGAGGATTGCCTGTCGGCGTTCCAGCACCAACAGGTGCCGTTCGACAAACTGGTCGAGGAGCTGCAACCGCCGCGTACACCAGGGATCAATCCCCTGGTCCAGGTGCTGTTCGTCATGCAGAACACCCCCAGCGGCAATGCCAGCCTGCCGGACCTTGAGGTGGAACACCTGGTATCACGCCAGGAAAACAGCAAGTTCGACCTCGCCGTGTTTGTCGAAGAGGACGAAGATCAAGGCCTGAACGTGCGCTGGGTGTATCGCACCAGCGTGTTGCACGAGCCGACCATCCAGCGCCTCGAACAAGGCTTCGAGAGCCTGTTGGAGCAGATCGTCTCGCCTCCGGGACAAGCGCTGGACAATTGGTCGTGGCGCCTTGAGGGTGGCAACGCCAGCGCAGCGTCCCTGGCGGATTCGTCGCTCGACGAAGCCACGGCCCGCAGCGCGCGCAAGCAGTCCAAATTGAGCAAGCTCAAGCAGACCCGTGCAACCGCTGTGAGCCAGGTGGCCCATGAGCAGGTCCGTACCCGCACCCTCAGCGCCGGGCAAGCCTTGCCGTTGGTGATTGAGCCGTTGCTCGGCGACCTGGACCCGGTGCACTGGGCGCTGCAAGCGCGGGAATGGATCAATGCACAGCTGCTGACCCACGGCGGCCTGCTGTTCCGGGGTTTCAACCTGCCGGATGCCAGCGCTTTCGAACAGTTCGCCCAGGCCATCGAACCCGACCTCTACGGGACCTACGGTGACCTGCCGAAAAACAAGTCCGGCAAGAACATCTACCACTCCACGCCGTACCCGGAACAGCACATGATTCTCTTCCACAACGAGAGCTCCCATCTGCCGCAGTGGCCACGCAAGCAGTGGTTCTATTGCGAAACGCCGGCGCCGCGGGGCGGTTGCACGCCCATCGTCGATTGCCGGCAGGTGCTGGCGCGCTTGCCCGAGGACATCGTCGCTCGCTTCAAGGCCCTGGGGCTGCTGTACGTGCGGCACTTCACCGACAAGCTGGATGTGCGCTGGCAGGACTTCTTCAAGACCGAACAGCGCGAGGAAGTCGAGCGCCAATGCCTGGCGTCGGGCATGCGCTGGGAATGGCTGGGAGCCGACAACCTGCGGATCGCCCAGCACTGCCCGGCCATCGTCGAGCATCCCGAGACCTTGGAACTGTCGTTCTTCAACCAGGTGCAACTGCACCACACCGCCTGCCTGGAGCCGGAAGTGCGCAGCAACCTGATCAGCCTGTTCGGCCCCGGACATTTGCCACGCAACGTGTACTACGGCGATGGCAGCGTGATCGAAGACGCGGTGATGCAAGTGATCGGCGAGGCTTATGAAGACTGCGCGGTACGTTTCAGTTGGCAAAAGGGTGACATGGTGATGCTGGACAATATGTTGGTGGCCCACGCCCGGGATCCCTTCGAGGGTGAGCGCAAGATCTGTGTCGCCATGGGCCAGATGATGCGTCGCGAACAATTGACCGGTTGCCTGCCCGAAGCACAGCCGCCGCTGGCTGCGGAGGTGCAGGCATGAGCGCCTTTGAAACTCGCGAAGAAGCCTTCGCCCTCTCGCCCCAACAACGCAGCCAGTGGTTGGCGGGGTTGCCAGCGGCGCGCCTGGAACTGGAAATAAAAGGCCCGTTGGCCCTGGAGCGTCTGCACCAACGACTCGCCGCCCTGAGCGTGTGTCACGAGGCCCTGCGCCTGAGGGTACGGCCAGAGCAAGGCTTGCTGATGCCCTTGCAAGTGGTTGAATCCACGGTCATGGCCACGGACGCCATCAGCGTCGAGGTGCAAGCGCTCGACGGCGATCGGCAGCGGGTCACGCTGCAACTGCCGGCGCTGAGCGCGGATCGCGGGACCTTGCTGCGCCTGGCGCAGGCATTGGGCTCGATAGAGGCGCCATCGGTGGATGACGAGGCGATGACCTATACCCAGTACAGCGCCTGGCTCTACGAGTTGCAGGCCGATGAAGACGCCGAGCCTGGCCGGCGTTTCTGGGCCAGCCAGGCCCTGGACGAAGCGGCCGCCAGCGAGTTGCTCTACCGTGAGGTTCGCAGCGACCGCTCCGACGCCCCGGTGACCACTCGCTTGAGCGCCAACCCACAGTTGAGCATGGCCCTGGACAGCTTTTGCCAGCGTCACGACGCATCGCCCGAACAAGTGCTGATGACGGCCTGGGGCGTGCTGTTGCAGCGCCTGAGTAGCGGCGACAGCCCGGCACTGACGTTGAACTGGGTCCACGATTGCCGTGACGACTATGAAGAACTCGCCGATTGCTGGGGATTGTTCGCCAAGCCCCTGCCCCTGCGCTGGCAAGCGGCGGCGGACAGCCAGTTTGCCCAGGCGCTGGCGAACCTGCAGGTGCTCTACGAGCAAGCCACCGAATGGCAGGAATACTGCGGCGTCAGCGCTGCACTGCCGGCCGACACTTTGCAGTACGGCTTCCAGTGGGGTGGGCAGTTGCCCGATCGACTCGACACCTTGGGCAGCATGGCGTCGACGCTCACGGTGCTGGACGCACAGGCCATCCCCGCGGGCATGGAGCTGCTGTTGGTGGCCGAAACGACCGCTGGCGGCTATCGCCTGAACCTCTGCCACCTGCCGGGCCGCTATAGCGAACAGGCCGCCCTGGTCCTGCTGGAGCAACTCCAATCGCTGCTGCTCGATGCCCTGGCCAACCCAGGCAAGCCCCTGGCCGAACTGTCAGTGCAGGCGCCGAGTTTTACCGCAACGCTGACCGCCCTGCAGGCGCCATCCGACGCTGCGGCACTGCCGTTTACCAGCGTGCCGGCGAGTTTCGATGAATGTGCCGCGCAGTTTCCCGAATATTTGGCCCTGCGCGACCCCAATGGGCAGTTGAGCTATGCCCAACTGCAGGCCCGCAGTAACCAACTGGCGCATTTCCTGCGCGCCCAGGGCGTGGGTCGCGAAGATCGCGTGGCGCTGTACCTGGATCGCTCGGCACAGATGGTCCTGGCCATGCTCGCCGTGCTCAAGAGCGGCGCGGCGTTCGTTCCCCTGGATGTGCATCAGCCGGCACAACGCTCGCTGGCGATCCTGCAACAAGCCCAGCCGACCTTCATACTCAGCGGCTCGGCCGGCAGCGCCCCTGCGTTGCCGGGCATCGGCAGCCTCGACCTGCGCGAGGAAGCGGCCTGGCAGCAAGCGCCAACGACTGCAACCAACGTCGAGATCCAAGGACAGGACGCGGCCTACGTGCTGTTCACTTCCGGCAGCACCGGTACACCCAAAGGCGTCATCGTCGAGCACCAACAGCTGGCCAGTTATGTCGCCAGCGTATCCCGGCGCTTGCAACTGGCCGCAGGCGAACGCAGTGCAGTGGTCACCTCACTGGCGGCCGACCTGGGCTACACGTTGCTGTTCCCGGCCCTGCTCAGCGGCGGCGAATTGCACCTGCTGGACAAGGAAACGGCCATGGACGCCCAGGCCTGGGCAGCCTGGCAGGCGCAGTACCCGATTGATCACCTGAAGATCGTGCCGTCGTTGCTCGACGCCTGGTTGATTCACGCCCAAAGCGCTGCCGTGTTGCCGCGCAAGCAATTGATCCTCGGTGGCGAAAGCTGCTCGCGGCGCCTGCTGCAAAGCATTCGCAGCCTTGCTCCGGCGCTAACGGTCTTCAACCATTACGGCCCGACCGAAACCACCGTTGGGGTGGTGATGCACAAAGCCGATCCGAGCGTGGATTATCGTCGCCTGCCCCTCAGCGACCGCCTCGACGGCATGCGCCTGTACCTGCTCGACGAGCAGCAAGCGTTGGCCGCCCCAGGGCAAAGCGCCGAGCTGTATATCGCCGGCCCGCAACTGGCCCGCGGGTATCTGGACACGCAACAAAGCGCCGAACGTTTTATCGAGCTGGCACATCGGCCGGGCGAACGCCTCTATCGCACCGGCGACATGGCCCGCTATCGCCATGACGGCAGCATGGAGATCACCGGGCGGGCCGACCGTCAGGTGAAAATTCGTGGGTTCCGCGTGGAACTCGACGAGATCCAGGCGCAGCTGACCAGCCTTCCCGGTGTGGCCCAGGCCGCGGTGGAATGCATCCCTCGCGGCGAGCTCGGCCAGCAACTGTTCGCCTTCATGACCCTGGCGCCCGGGCATTCGACCACAGTCGCCAGGCTGCATGGCCAGGCCCAGGATTGCTTGCCGGACTACATGCTGCCCACCCTGCGGATCGTCGAAGCCTTGCCCCTGATGGGCAACGGCAAGCTCGACCGCAAGACCTTGCAGCAATGGGCTGACAAAGTCCTCGACACGGTCGGCAGTGCCTTGCCACGCACGCCGCTGGAAGCCCTGCTCGCCGAGGTCTGGGCACAGGTGCTGGGCCTGGAGCGAGTGGGCATCGACGATGATTTCTTCGAGCTGGGCGGCCATTCCCTGGCGGCAGTGACGCTTGCCAGTCGCCTGCAGACCGCGCTGTCGGCACCGGTGACGGTCAATGCGGTGTTCAACGCCCCCGAGCGTCTCGGCATTTGCAGCATTGGTGCAGGCCGAGCTCAAACTCTCGCCACTGGTGCGGTTGTCGGCGCCAAACGCTGTCGAAGCCGCCAACCTGTTCTGCTTCCACCCCTCCACCGGCCACGTGGGATTACCGCACGCTGCTGGCGCCGCTGTCGGCCTGGCATCTGTGGGGCTTGCAGGCGGCGTACCTGAGCGACGACAGCACAACGCTGGGCGGCGATATCGAGAGCCTCGCCGCGCTCTATGTCGAGCACCTGCGCCAACAGCAACCCCAGGGGCCGTACCACCTGCTGGGCTTCTCCCTCGGTGGTCTGCTGGCGATTGCCGCGGCCGCGCGCCTGGAAAGCCAGGGCCAAGCAGTGGCGTTTCTCGGTATCATCGACTCGCAGTACCAGCATCAAGCGCCAGAAGACAGTGTCGAGGCGCTGCTGGAGTCAGCCTCCCAAGCGCTGACACCGGACAGCCAGAGCGTGATGCGCCGGTTGCCACCACCGATCATGGCCGCATTGCTGGAGCAACTGGACGCCCTGCCCCCAGCGGCACGCCTGCCAGAGCTGGTGCAGTGGGCACGCCAGCAAGGCCTGCAACTCGATGGCGACAGTTGGGAGCATTTGCAAACGCGGCTGCGCTACCAGCAGCACACGCAGCATCTGCTGGCGACCTTCAAGCCTGCCCGGCTAAGCTGCCCGGTGCATGTCTGGTGGGCCAGCGACACCCTGGCCCAGGCTGACTTCGCCGACCCGCATTGGGAAGACCTGAGCAGCGGGCCGTTGACCCGCGAGGTCATCACGGCGCAACACCTGACCATCCTTGAGCAACGCGCCTTGCACGAACAATTGGCGGCGCGTCTCACGGCCATTGCTACACACGGAGCGGTTTGAAATGGATCTGTTGTTACTCATGGCTAAACGCTCCTGGCGCGCACTGCTGGTGGCGACCCTGACGGGGTTGATCTGCGGCCTCGCGGCTGCCGGCCTGATCGCCAACATCAACCACAGCCTGGAGGTGTTCGACAAGCTGCGCCCGGTGGATGGCCTGCTCTTCGCCGGCCTGGTGGTGTTGGTCGCGGTGTCGCGGATCATCTCCGACATCAGCCTGTTGCGACTGGGCCAGGCTGCGGTCAACGACATGCGCCTGCACCTGAGCGCCAAGCTGATCGACACGCCCTACGCGCAATTGCAGCGCCTGGGCAAGCATCGCCTGCTGGCGATGCTCACCGACGATACGCAGACCATCAGCCAGGCGGTGGAGTTGGTGCCGATCCTGCTGGTCAACGTCGGGATCATCGCCGCGTGCCTCGGCTACCTGGGTTGGCTCAGCATGCCATTGCTCGGCCTGACGCTGCTGCTGATCGTCCTGGGCAGCCTGAGCTTTCACTGGCCGCAACGTCGGGCGCTGACCTCGATCTCCCGTGCTCGCGAGCTCAAGGACCAGTTGTTCAATCAGTACCGCCTGCTCACCGATGGCAGCAAGGAACTGCAACTCAACCATCCGCGCCGGCAGCACTTCTTCACCCGCCTGCTGATACCGGTGAGCCAGCAATACCGCCGCGATTTTGTACGGGGCATGAGCATCTACGCCCTGGTCCTGAACTGGGGCAATGCGGTGTTCTACATGCTGATCGGTGTGGTGCTGTTCGCCGCGCCGCATTTCATCGACCTGAGCGCGAGCCTGGTCACCGGCTATATCCTGGCGATCCTCTACATGATCACGCCGTTGTCGGAGCTGATGCACGCCTTGCCGACCCTCGGTCGGGCCAGCGTGGCCCTGAACAAGATCCGCGCCCTGGAAGGCGAGATGCAAACCGCCGACGAAACCGTCGAGACGATCTCGCCGACCCAGGTTCGCAGCCTGGTGTGCCGCCAGGTCACCCACACTTACTACCGCGAGCGCGAGGACGGTCATTTCACCCTGGGGCCCATCGACCTCACCCTCAATGCCGGCGAAGTGGTGTTCATCACCGGCGGCAACGGCAGCGGCAAGACCACCCTGGCGCTGTTGCTGACAGGGCTGTACCGGCCGGAAAGCGGCGACGTCATGCTCGACGAACAAGTGTCCTCGAGCAATGACAATCACCATTACCGACAGCACTTCTCAGCGATCTTCACCGACTTCTGCCTGTTCGAAAACCTGTTCGATGGCGACGATCCGCACCTGGTGAAACAGGCACAGGACTACCTGGTGCACCTGCAGCTGGACCACAAGGTGCAAATCGAGGACGGCAAACTGACGACGCTGGCGTTGTCCACCGGGCAACGCAAGCGCCTGGCGCTGCTCAGTGCGTACCTGGATGATCGCCCCTGCTACCTGTTCGACGAATGGGCGGCCGACCAGGACCCGGTGTTCAAGCACTTCTTCTACACCCGGATCCTGCCGGACCTGCGCGAACGCGGCAAACTACTGATCGTCATCTCCCACGACGACGCCTACTTCGGCCTGGCCGACCGGCTAATCCGCATCGAACATGGCAAGCTCAGTGAAGTCACCGTCGAGGCCGACGCGCCGTCCGTGGCGCAAATGCTGTCTTGAGGAACCCTGAACACTGTGGGTAATGCTGTTCACTTAGGAAAAACGGCGCTTGTTTCAGAAATGAAAAGCGCCGTTTTTTTGTTTTTTTGAAAAATCTACTCGCCTTTTTCCAGACGGGTAGTGTGCATATCCGTTGCTGCGGTAGCAGCTGCTTAGGGTTCCGCCCTGACGGCGGGTCACTTTCGAAAAGCGCGAAAGTAACCAAAGCGCTTTTGCCCCACCTCTTGGCACCTCGCTTAGGCTCGGTGTGCCCTCACTCCGGCATTGCTCCGTGGGCCGCCGCGAAGGGCCATCCATGGCCCAGCGCGGCTATCCCGGCATCCATGCCGGGATGCCCACTCCACAATACCTGCGTTCGGCCAGCGTGGTTAACGGGGCGCCGAGATCAACGTCCACCGCGAGGCGGCCTGATAGCCGACCTGGTTCTTAGTGAGTCCGCGTTTCTCCTGTGGGAGCGGGCTTGCTCGCGAAAAGGTCGGACCATTCAGCATCTTCAACGACTGTGACATCGCCTTCGCAAGCAGGCTCCCACAGTCAGATCGAAGTACAGCGGCCAGAAACAGGTCGGCTATCAGGCCGCCTCGCTTTTGATCTTGATCTTGATGCTGTTCAAAACCTGCGCCCAACCCTACTCATAGATGTAATGCAAATAGCTCACCTGCTCCGCCAGCGGCAGGCGGTGCAGCTTGGGGCAGGATTCGCAGAGCACCGGCGGTTGGCCTTCGACCGGCTCGTGCAGTTGGTAATGCAGGCAACAATGCCGGCGCAATGGCAAGCACGGGCAAATCTGCGGCGCCGGTGATTCGACCATGCGTTGCAGGCCTCGCAGCTTCAAGCGTCCGTTGTTCACCGTGACCTGTTCCAGCCACTGGTGCGCCTCGGCAAAACCGTCTTTGGACAGGTCAGGGTCCATCCTGGCAAAGGCACCGTCCCAGATAGCAACGAAGTTGCCCCACAATATTTTCGGGGCCAGGCCACCGGCGGTGGCCAATGTGCTGAACAGCGGCGCCAGGTGCTCGTGGATCAACCGCGACCAGTACACCGCACGGCCGTCCGCGTCCAAGGCTGACAGTCCGGCGGCCAGGCCCAGCGCCGCAGGTTGGCCGTCGTCGTGCAACAGCAATGCGTCCTCGCCCCAGAACTCGATCGCGCAGCGACGCGTCAGCACACAGGCCAGGGTGGCCGGCAGGACGATACTCATGTAGTTCATCGACCACTGCGAAACCACGGCGGCGCGGTTCACCCCTGGGTAACGCAAGGCAAACCGGGCCAGCAAGGGTTGCAGTACGCCAGGGTCGGCAAGCTGGCTCAACGCGATGGCAGGCTGATCACCAGGTTCCTGCCGAATGACCCGCTGTATCGGCGGCCAGGCCTGGTTAAGCCATTCTGGAAATTCGATAACGGGGCTCCCGTGGCTTTCCCTAATTAATGCAAACGATTAGCATTGGCTGATCCTATCCTCCCTCCCCTGCAAACTCAACGTCGTTAGCGACCAGGCTCACCAAGACCACATGCACACACTCCGCAATTTCTGGCGTCTCGCGCGGCCTTTCTGGGCATCCGAGGAAAAGTACCCGGCCCTGTTGCTGCTGTTGGCCACCGTGCTGATGACCCTGTGCCTGGTCGGGGTCAACATCCTCACCAACTTCTGGAACCTGCATTTCTATAATGCCTTGCAGGCCCTGGACTACCACGGTTTCCTGATCGGCAGCCTGCAGTTCATCCTGCTGCAGATCGGCACGGCCGCCTTCACCGTGGGCGCGTTCCACTTCCAGCAGAAGCTGACCATCCGCTGGCGGCGCTGGGCGACCCGCAACATGCTTGATCAATGGCTGGACAGCCAGCGCTACCAGAAGCTGAAGCTGACAGAAACCGAGGTCGACAACCCCGATCAGCGGATCGCCGAAGACATCGACCTGTTCATCGTCAAGTCGCTCAAATTGAGCCTGGGCCTGTTGACTTCGGTGGTGTCGCTGTTTTCCTTCCTGCATATCCTCTGGCAGGCCTCAAGCCTGGTCAGCGTGCCGTTCAACGACCAGTCCATCATCATTCCGGGACTGCTGGTGTGGATCGCCCTGGTGTATGCGCTCCTGGGCACCGGCCTGGCCTTCTGGCTGGGACGCGCGCTGCCCAGCCTGAATTTCATGCAGCAGCGACGTGAAGCGGATTTTCGTTTCTCGCTCATCCGCCTGCGGGAGAACGCTGACTCGGTAGCGCAATACCGCGGCGAAGTCGTAGAGAACGAACGCTTCAACCACCGCCTGGAGGCGGCGCTGGAAAACTTCTGGGCGCTGGTGAAAAAACAGAAGCTGATCATGGGCTACTCGACCTTCTACTTGCGCAGCGCGACGGTCATCCCGATGTTCATCATGGCGCCACAGTTCTTTGCCGGCGCCTTTCCCCTCGGCCGCCTGACACAGATAAGCGCGGCCTTCGGCGAAGTGCACGCCGCCATCGCCTACCTGGTGAGCGTGTTCCCGGAGCTGTCGGAATGGAAGTCGGTGATTGACCGCTTGATCGGCTTCCAGGAGCGCCTGGATAACGTTGAGGTCAAGTCCCAGGTCAGGCTCGAACAACAGGCCCACGGTCTCGATATCAAGGACCTGGACATCTGGCTGCCGAACGGCCGGCCGTTGTTCAAAGACTTCAATCTGTCGCTCAAGCCCGGTGACAGCCTGATGATCCGCGCGCCGTCCGGCTACGGCAAATCAACGCTGATCCGCACGATTACCGGGCTTTGGCATCACGCTCGCGGCTCAAGCTGTTATGACCGGGAGCGTGCCCTGACGCTTGCGCAGAAACCCTACCTGCCGTTGGGCAGTCTGCGTGAAGCGCTGTGGTACCCCAACCCACCCCGTCGCGAAGAAGATGCCGCGCTGCGCCAGGCCATGGAGCAAGTTGGCCTGCAGCACCTGAGCGATCTGTTGGAGCAAGAGCGGGACTGGGCGCAGACCCTCAGCGTCGGCGAACAGCAACGCTGTGCGTTCGTCAGGGCCTTGCTGGCCCGCCCGACGGTGCTGTTCCTCGACGAGAGCAGTTCGGCACTGGATTCAACCAACGAGGCGCGCTGCTATCAACTGCTCAAAGAGACGCTGCCAGAAACGATCCTGATCAGCGTCGGCCACAATGCTTCGCTTGAGCGCTTCCATTGGCAAGTCCTGGAGCTGCAAAGCGAAGCACGGTGGGTGCATCGGAAGGTGAAGCAACCGGTGTGAGTTCGTCGTCTCTATTTAGCACCCCAACGACGAAACAGGACGCTGGCGTTAACGCCGCCGAACCCGAATCCATTTGAGAGCGCATGGGTGATCGACATCTTCCGGGCATTCAGGGCGACCAGATCGAGCCCTTCTGCAGCTTCATCGGGATGAAGCAGGTTCAGCGTCGGCGGTACGACCTGATCACGCAGCGCGAGCACGGTGAAGATCGCTTCAATGCCCCCCGCCGCCCCCAGAAGGTGCCCGGTGGCGGACTTGGTCGAGGTGATAGCCACGCCAGAGTCAGCCCCGAACACCGAGCGAATCGCTGCCAACTCCCCGTTATCGCCCACCTGTGTGGAGGTCGCGTGGGCATTGATATGCTGCACGTCCGCAGGGCTGACCCCCGCCTGGCGCAGAGCCTGCTGCATGGCGCGCCGTGCGCCGCTGCCGTCTTCCGGGCCTGCGGTCAGGTGATAGGCATCGGCGCTGGTGCCATAGCCGACCAGTTCGGCCAGGGGCTTGGCACCTCGAGCCAAGGCATGCTCCAGCGACTCGATCACCAGCAGCCCGGCCCCTTCGGCCATGACGAAACCGTCACGATCGCGATCAAAGGGACGCGAGGCCTCCTGAGGGTGCTCGGCAAAGCCCGTGGACAGTGCGCGGGCGGCGGCAAAACAGCCCAGGGTCACACGGTCTATCGCCGCTTCGGTACCGCCACATATAGCGATATCCGCCTCACCGCTTCTGATGAGCCTGGCCGCATCTCCAATGGCTTGCACCCCGGCGGCACAAGCCGTTACAGGCGCACCGAGAGGCCCCTTGAGCGCATGCCGGATGGAAACGTGCCCGGCCGCCATGTTGGCGAGAAAGGCCGGCGCGGTGAATGGCGACAAGCGGCGCGGCCCACGCGCATCGGTGGTGCGTACAGCGTCGGCAATTGCGCCAAAGCCACCGACGCCCGATGAAATGATCGTCGCGGTGCGTTCCTGGTCTGAGGCTTGCGTCGGATGCCAGCCTGCCTGCGCCAGGGCTTCATCGGCAGCGACCAGGGCGAACTCGATGAAACGGTCCATCTTCTTGCGATCCTTGACCGAGATGAAGCGCTCGGGGTCATACCCCGCAACGGCATCCTCTTGCAGAGACGGCACCTGGCCGCCCACCGCAACGCCGGTACCCTCGGTGATATCGCCAGACAGGTTACGGATACCGGAACGTCCCGCCAGCAACCTCTGCCAGACTGCTTCCACTGCACAACCCAGGGGGCTGACAATGCCCATGCCTGTGACGACGATTCGCTTTTGACCTTCGGCAGTCATCATAAAAACCTCTTCATTTCTCAGTCGACATCCACTGACAACAGCATGCGTCTGCTGACTTACGCCAGCCTCGCTGTTTCAGTTTGGACCTGTTTGTCAGGATGGATCTTGAACCAGATGGAATACATCGCCGGCAGAAACACCAGCGTCATGATGGTGCCGACGAAGGTCCCTCCGATCAGCGTGTAGGCCAGCGTCCCCCAGAAGACAGAATGCGTCAGGGGGATGAATGCCAGGATGGCCGCCAGCGCCGTCAGCAGCACCGGCCGGGCCCGTTGCACGGTGGCCTCGATCACCGCGTGGAACGGGTCCAGCCCTTCTTGCGCGTTGTGGTGGATTTGCCCAATCAAAATCAGCGTATTGCGCATCAAAATGCCCGAGAGCGCGATCAGCCCGACCAGGGCGTTGATTCCAAACGGCTGCTGGAAGATCAGCAAGGTCGGCACCACGCCAATCAATCCCAGCGGCGCGGTGAAGAACACCATGACCATCGCCGAGATCGAGCGTACCTGGAGGATGATGATCAGCAGCGTCAGGGCAACCATGATCGGCAGCAGCGGCACGATCGCCTGGCCGGCCTTGCCCGACTCCTCGATGGCCCCCGCCTGCTCGATCCGGTACCCGTCAGGAAGGGTGTCCATGATCGGCTGCAGTTGTTTGAGGATTGCGCTCGAGACGTCCGGTGGCTGCAAGCCTTCGGCAATGTCGCCGCGCACGGTAATGGTCGGCGTGCGATCACGCCGCCGCAGGATTGGGTCCTCCATGCGCACATCCACCTCGCCGACCTGGGACAGCGGAATACGCTGTCCCGCAGCGCCCACCAGGGTAAAACCTTCGATCTTGGCGGGATCGAGTCGAATATCGCCGGCAGCGCGACCAACTACTTGCACCGAACGGATGTCCTCGCGAACCGCCGTAATCGGCACCCCCGTGAGCAGGAACTGCAACTGCTGGGCGACGGCATTCGAGGTCAGGCCCACCGCCTGCAAACGATCTTGATCCAGGCTGAAATGCAGCGTCGGCGTCAGTGGCCCCCAGTCGGTATTGACGGTCCGCATCATCGGGCTCGCTTGCATGACGTCCTGTACCCGACCGGCGATCTCGCGCAACGTTGACGGATCGGGGCCCATCACCCGGTAAGCCACGGGGAATGGCGAATACGGACCAAACACCAGTTGAGTCACTCGCACCCGCGCCTGCGGGGCAAGCCCTTCGGCGACCGCTTCGCGAAGACGGAACTTGAGGGTTTCACGGGCCTCCTGGCTGCTCGTCAGCACCACAATCTTGGCGAAGGACGGGTCAGGGAGTTCCGGCGCCATCGCCAGGTAGAAGCGTGGCGCACCTTGACCGATATAGGCGGTGACGATTTTCGCCTCATCCTGCTTTTGCAACCAGGCCTCGACCTTGGCCGTGGCGGCGCTGGTCTGCTCGATGGAGGTTCCATAGGGCATCTGCACCTCGACCATCACCTCGGGACGGTCTGAGGTCGGGAAGAATTGCTTCTTGACCAGGCCCATGCCGAGAATCGCCACGACAAATGTCGCGACCACGGTGCCGGCCACCCACCATTTGCGCGCGATGACGCGGGTCAGGAGCTGGCGAAAGCGATTGTAATGACGCGTGTTGTAGATAGCCGCGTGACCGCCCTCGACCGGCTTGATATCCGGCAATAGCTTCACCCCAAGATAAGGGGTAAAAGCCACCGCGACGACCCAGGAGGCGATCAGGGCGATGCCGACGATCCAGAACATGTTGCTGGTGTATTCGCCGGCGGTCGATTGCGCAAAGCCGTTGGGCATGAAGCCAATCGCCGTCACCAGGGTACCGGACAGCATCGGCGCGGCGGTGTGGCTCCAGGCATACGCGGACGCTTTGATCCGGTCGTAGCCCTCCTCCATCTTTACCACCATCATTTCGATCGCGATGATCGCGTCGTCCACCAACAGCCCAAGCGCCAGGATCAGCGAACCCAGGGTAATCCGGTCGAAGTTCTTTCCGGTGGCCGCCATCACCACAAACACTATCGCCAGCGTCAACGGTACGGCGGCTGCGACCACAACGCCTACACGCCAGCCCATGCTGAGAAAGCAAACGAGCATGACAACCAGTAGCGCGACAAAAAACTTGACCATGAACTCACCGACGGCCGAGTCGATGTTCACGGCTTGATCGGTGACCTTGGTCAACGTCATGCCCAGTGGCATGCCTTCATTGATCTTGGTTGTCTCGGCGTCCAGTGCCTTGCCCAGGTCCAGGCCGTTCCAGCCCTCGCGCATTATGATCCCCAGCAGCAGCGCCTCTTCGCCGTTATTGCGAACCAGGAAAGTGGCCGGATCTTCATATCCGCGCTCGACTGTCGCGACGTCCGAGAGCTTCAGCGTGCGCCCCTGGATCGCAAGCGGTGTATCGCGAATTTTCGCCAATTTATCGAAGGCACCGTCCACCCGCAGGACGACTTGCGGCCCTTTGGTTTCGATCGAGCCAGCAGGCGTGAGCAGATTCTGGCTGTTCAGCGCGGCGAAGATATCCTGGGGCGAGACGCCTAAGGTCGCCAGTCGATCATGGGAGAACGACACAAAGATTCGCTCGGGCTGCTCACCGATGATGTTGACCTTCTTCACGCCCGCCACATGCAACAGGCGCTGGCGCAACGCTTCGGCATCTCGCACCAGCAGGCGCTGCGGTTCGCCTTTGGCCTTCAGGGCGAACAGCGCGAAGGTAACGTCCGAATACTCGTCATTGACCATCGGCCCAATGACGCCCGCCGGCAGCCGAGTGGCCTCATCGTCGAGTTTCTTGCGCGCCTGATAGAACTCCTCCTGCACTTGCGAGGGTGGCGTGCGATCGACCAGCGAGACCATGGTGAAAGCCAGACCTGGACGGGTGTAGGTTTCCGTGCGGTCGTACCATTTCAGTTCTTGCAGGCGCTTTTCCAGCGGCTCGGCGACTTGGTCCTGCATCTCCTGGGCAGTCGCACCCGGCCATGCAGTGATGACGGTCAACTGCTTGACCGTAAACGGCGGGTCCTCGGCACGCCCCAACTGGAAGAACGCCAAGGTACCCGCGACGGCAATCAGAAAGATCAGGAACACGGTAATGGAGCGCTCGCGAACGGCGAGTGCCGATAAATTGAGACTCATTGACGGCCCCCGGCAACCTTCACGTCACCCTGTGGGCTCAGTCGCACTTCCTCGCCATCGCGCAGTAGATGCGCGCCCAGCGCGACAATGCGCTCGCCAACCTTGAGCTCACCTGCAACTCGGGCAGCGTCGTCACTCAAGCCCAGGACCTGAACAGGCCGCCAGCTGACTTTCGCCGGTTCGCCGGCAATGACCCACACACCGGTTCCCTTGCCCGGGTCATAGAGGGCAGCGATCGGAACTTGCAGGACCGGCCCTTGCGCGGCGTCTTCGGCGATCCGAAGGGTGACGGTCGAACCCAGCGGCGCATTGGCGAGCCCGCCCGCCAATACATACCGCGCCTCAAAGGTGCGTGTCACAGGGTCAGCCGAATCCGACAGCAGCCTCAGCTTGGCAGTGACAGCAGCCGAGGTGTTGCCGTAAAGCGTCGCCTGCGCGGTGGACCCTGCGGCCGGACGCAAGGTTTCTGGCAATTGCACGATGGCTTCGCGCTGACCGGCCCGTGCCAGTCGAACCACCGGCTGCCCAGGGCTGACCACCTGCCCGGGTTCGGCGAGCGTCTCCATGACAACGCCATCGGCGTCTGCCAGCAGTACGGCATAGCCCGACGCATTCCGGGCCACGTCAGCCTGAGCTTGCGCGGCGCTGAGTTGTGCTTTCGCGGTATCGGCTGCGGCTTTGATCTGATCGTAGCCCGATGCGGAAATGGCGCCCGCGGCCACCAGCTCACGATAACGAGCCTCGTCATCTGCGGTCTGTTTGGCTCGGGCTTTGGCGGCAGCGACAGCTTCTTGCTGCGCTCGTGCTTGCAAGCCTAAGTCGATGGGATCCAGACGCATGAGCGGCTGACCACGCTTGACGGTCTGCCCGGTATCGACCAGACGCTCAAGCACTTTGCCCGACACTCGGAAACCCAAGTCACTCTGGACGCGAGCCGCCACGACTCCGGTGAATGAACGCCAGAGGCCGGACGAATCCTGAACTTCAGAGACCCTCACCAAAGGAGCGAGCGTGCGCGGATCTTGGACGGTGGAAGAGTCGCCACACGCCGTCAGGACGAGAGGCAACAAGCAAGCGGCAAGGGTGACAGGTCGAAGCCGGCGCATAGATTCCCTACTTGAAGAATAGAAACAGGTGTCACATTCTCTGGCGCGTGACCATTACTGTCAATGGTCACAACTATTGCGGCCAGAGACTAAATTACAATTCTCTCAACACTTATTGCGACTATAGCCACCAGCGAGAGCACCCACCCATGAGGAGTTCATTGACAGAAAGTGACCAATATATAATATGGTCACACATCAATCTCCACTTCAGGAATCTCCATGTCGCCACTCCACCCCGCTGCTCTGATACTGGGTGCCAGCTTGATGGCAGGCTGCGCCGTTGGTCCGGACTATCACCGTCCGGACACTGCGCTATCGGACCGTTTCCTCGGTCAGCCCTCTGTCGAACAGCGGCCCGCGACGATGCCGGCCAGTCTCGTAGCTTGGTGGGAAGGCTTTGATGACCCAGCGCTGACCGAATTCGTCGCCAAGGCACTTGAGCAGAACCTGGACCTGGCGCAGGCCTCGGCGCGCGTCGCGCAGGCGCGGGCCGGCCTGGGTGCGGCCAATGCTGCTTTGCTGCCCTCGGGCAATATCAGCGGCCAGGCCGCGCGAGCCTATCAGTCAGTCGAAACCCCACTCGGCCAGGTGCTGAATTCAACGCCTGGCTATGATCGGTATGGAAGCGCTTACGAACTCAACCTCGGGGCCAGCTGGGAGGTCGATTTGTTTGGCAGCCTGCGCCGGTCACGCGAGGCCGCCCTGGCCGAATACCAGGCGTCCGCAGCGGGCGCCACGGCCACCCGCCTGGCCGTCGCTGCGCAGACCGCCGACATCTACATCACTGTCCGCGGATTGCAGACCCGTTTGGGCATTGCGAACCAACAGGTCAAAACACAACAGGAACTGCTGGAGAAGGTCCAACTGCTCTACAGCAAGGGCCTCGCCGCCAGCTATCAGGTTCGCCAGACCGAGGGCGCCTTGGCACAGGTCCAAGCGACAGTGCCGGTCCTGCAAATTGGCCTGGATGCTGCGATGAACGCACTGGACATCATGCTTGGCACGCCGCCCGGCACGCATCGCACACAACTGGCCAATGCGCGGAGCATTCCTCTGGCACCCCAGATAACCGCCATGGGAACGCCTGCCGATCTGCTGCGCCGCCGGCCCGATCTCATCGTGGCCGAGCGCCGTCTAGCGGCCTCCAATGCACGCATCGCAGAGGCCGTTGCTGAGTACTATCCAAAATTCTCCCTCAGCGCGCTGCTCGGTAGCGCCACCGCCGTATCCGCCGGCAACCTTTTTACCGGCGGCGCCAGCCAGTCGGCGGGTGTATTGGGACTGCGCTGGAGGCTCTTCGACTTTGGCCGTATCAACGCACAGATCGATCAAGCCAAGGGGCAGGAAGCCGAGGCCCTGGCCGCTTATCGCCAGTCCGCGCTGCGCGCCAGCGAGGATGTCGAGAACGCGTTCTCCTCGTTGGTCAATCGCGAAGCCCAGGCAACCACCCTCACCGCAGCAGAGACAGCTCTGACTCAGGCTCGTCAATCCTCGTTCATTGCCTATGAGAAAGGCACCGCCAGTCTCATCGACGTCCTGCAAGCCGACGAAACACTGCTGCGAACTTCCGATGCCCGAGCGCAAGCGCGAACCGAATCGGCACGAGCGGCGGTCGCCGCGTTCAGGGCACTGGGTGGTGGCTGGCAGCCTTCTCACGCCGAGCCTGTGGCAAGTCGATGACGTAACCAGGTGAAGTGGCACCACCTGCGCGCCCTCCTCCTTCAGCTAAAACCAGCAGAGAACAGCAATATGAAAACGAACGATAACTCTTGGGTGCTCATCACGGGCGCGTCGAGCGGATTTGGCGAGGAGTTTGCCCGGCAGTACGCAGCACAAGGGAAATCGCTGGTCCTGGTAGCACGCCGCTTGGATAAACTTCAGGCGCTGTCGGCGCAGTTGCGCGAACGCTTCGGCGTTGAGGTGCTCGTCGAGCAAGTCGACCTGTCCTCGATTCCGGCGATCATCGAACTGTATCAGCGACTGAGCGAGCGCGGTGTCGTGATCGATGTGCTCATCAACAATGCCGGTCATGGCTTGCAAGGGCCCTTTCTGGATCAATCCGTAGAACAATCCCTGGCCATGATCGATTTGGACATCGCCAGCCTGACAGCCCTGACGCGCCTCTTCGCGACTGACATGCGGGCCCGAAAACGCGGACATATCCTGATGGTTGCCAGCCTGCTGGCCTTCCAGGGCGTGAAGAATTTCGCCGTTTACTCTGCCGCAAAGGCCTATGTGCTTCGTTTCTCTGACGCGCTTCATCGTGAACTCAAAACCGACGGCGTCGTCGTGACCGCACTTTGCCCCGGGATGTCGGACACCGGATTTGCACAAAGCGCCAGGCAAAAGCTCACACCGGCCCTGAAAATGGTGATGATGCAGCCCCAGCCCGTTGTCGCTGCGGGAATCCGTGCGCTGCAAGCCGGACGCATGAGTGTCGTGCCAGGCTTTGGCAACAAAGCGATTACGGTCTTGACCTGGGCCACGCCTCGCCGGTTTCACCAAGGCATCATGGCGCACGTCATGGGCGTCTGAGTGGGCGATGTGAAGGCCTTCCCGAAGGGAAAGGAATGCCTACAAAAAGGCCGGAAGCAACCTGTGCTCCCGGCCTTTTCGTTATCGTAAAGCGGCAATCAATCAGAAGCGATAGCTGACAGAGGCACCGAGGCCGCTGGCACTGTTCTTATACGTGGAGCTGTAGGCGCCCCGGGTCGCTGAGGTGTGATTGACCTGCACGCTCTCTTCCCACAGATAAGAATAGGCAACGTCGATCGTGACATCGTCCACCGGCGTCCAGCCTGCACCGAAGCTGATCACCGTCCGGTCGCCCGTAGGAATACGTGGCCCGCGGTCGGTGTTGTTGGCGGGCGACTGGTCGACCGACAAGCCTGCGCGAAGCACCCACTGGTTGTTCAACCGGTACGCCGTACCGATGGCGTGGGCCCACGTGTCATGCCAGTTCTGCTCTTCGGCAACGGTGCCCAGCGAGCCACTGAGCAAAGGAGGCAAACCCGAGTTCTGGATGACCAGTTCCTTGAAGCGACTCCAGCGTGTCCAGGTGGTCCCTGCATAAAGCGTCCAGTCATCGTTGAGCTGATGAGTCACCGAGAAGTCCACCGACTCCGGTGTATCCACATCCAGCGAAGCGTCATAGCTCTGGCCGCTGACGCCCAGCAAGCTGAAGACTCCACCAGTAACCTTAGTCTTGGCGTCCAAGTGGTAACTGACTTTGGAGTGGTACGTCAGACCTAAGCGGGTTCGGTCAGTAGCTTGCACCAGGATCCCCGCGTTGAAACCCAGGGCCGTGTCGTCGCCGGTGCTTTTGAGTTTTCCATCATTGCGCCCAGGGCTGAGTGGATTGGGCACCATCCCGGACAACTCACCGCTGATACGGTTGATGGTAGGACCGAACCCGATCGACACTTTGTCGTTAAAGGCATAGCTGATAGTGGGCTGGAACGTGAGGGTCGTGACCTCGCTTTTGTTGGCGTAATAACGCCCGGCGAAACCGCTGCCATAGTCGGTAATCAGGCCGAAAGGAACATAAAAACCAATACCGAACGCCCAGTGCTCATCAATGGGTTTGACGTAGTAACCCATCGGCACCGTGGTCGCTGGCACCATATCGCCGTCCTGCTGGCCACCGAAGGTGCTGCGAGTCTGGCTGATGTCGGACTTGGCGAAAAGCGTCGCCGCCCCCAGACTGACCTGCTCCCTCTTCAAGCGAGACATGCCCGCCGGATTGCCAAAAACGGTGCTCGCATCTTCAGCAGAAGACGAGCGACCGGCAAACCCGGATCCCATCCCACTGATGCTTTGCTCATTGAGCGCGAAACCGCTCGCCAGCACATGAGAAGTGGCGAGCGCAACAGCGAGACCTAGCGGGGTCTTGAGCCATATTTTTTTCATTATTAGAACTCTTACAGCAGTAGCTGAGGTGAATGAAGCGGGTGGTTGTGTTATGTGAAAATTGCCACGGTCTGACGCGCCCAAAGCACTCGTCGACCGCTTTCGTCCCAGATTTCCATATCTTGCAATGAGTAACCTTCCAGAGCCTGCTGGCTGAAAGAACTGATGAGAAACCATTCACCAGCACCGGCCGGCTGCGGTAGATCAATCATCCAGGACGCAGAGCTGATGGCGGCGGGCTCGGTGAAGCAGGTCATGGCGGCCGGCGGCAAACTGTCAGCGAGCGCAACCAAGGCGACGGCGGGGTCCACGCCCTGTGCATCCAGGTGGCGCACCCACATCAACAGTTCGGGATTTTCTGCGCCAGATACTGGCAATGAACCGCCCGCCACGCGCATCTCGAAGTTATGGGCGCAAGCCGGTGCGACGTTGCTATCCAGAACCAGCGTGGGGTATTTGGATGGCCCCTCTACAAGCGGTCTTCCCCAGGAGTTGTGGGTGATTTTGCTCGCGCGCGGCTGAGCGAATAACAGCGTGGTGCGCAGTGCCAGGTCATCGCCCGACATACAGTCGACCGCTACCGAGGTGACTGACCGCCCTTGACGCAACACGCTGGTTTCGAATGTCTGGGCCTGTGTGACAGGGCCAATGAACGACACCTGGGCTGACCTGAACGGCGGAAAATCTGTCGGACACTCACGCAAAACCGCTTGCAGCGACAGCGCCGCAGACAGACCGCCAAAGACCGTGCGCCCCTGCAACCAGTTGGGTGGTGCAATAAAAGGCGAATCCGGATCGAATTGCTGCAGCATCTGGGCAAAGCTGGTCATATCAACGCTCCCCTGAACTGACCGGTCGTGATCCCCACCAAGCAGCACGCAGGCGTCGCCCCCACCCAATCGAAACGGGTGGATGGAATCGGTGAAGACCTAAGCTGAAGGCGGCGCTGGATCATGGCGATCTCTTGAGAACAGATGCGCCATACTTATTCATGTGACCATTTGTGTCAACAGTCACAATTCAGACAAATAGATACCTTCACTCAGAAGGTAAAATCGCAGGGACCACGCGGGAATAGGTTGCAACGGCAATGCAACCCTCAGCCGAAGCTCAGGGCATGAGGCTACGCAGGATGAGATTGGAGGTGAGCGTCGGGGCATCCTCGATGCGATCGAGGTTGTACTGCAATAGCAAAGGATTGACGAAAGGCTGGAGCGCCAGATGTATCGCGTCTACCGTCTCGTCCAGTGGCGTCCTGCGCTCGAACTCACCGAGCTCTCGCCCCTCTCGTACGATCTGCAGAACAAAGTCTTTGATCCGGGCATTATAAACCTGCGAGCTTGGCCAACGCTCCGAGGCCGAGAACGCGGCGATGTCGTAAAGCTTGCGGTCGTTGAAGAACAGGTCCGCGCCCGTGACCATCAGTGTTTTGACCATGCGTCTAAAGCGCTCCGTAGGTGAGAGGCCTTCCACGTTGATGGCCTGCTCCACGGCGGCAACGATTTGCGCCAGACAATTTTTGCAAATGGCTTCGCCGATTGCCTGCTTGGAATCAAAGAACTTGTAGATGTAAGCCTTGGAAAACCCGATGGCCTTGGCCAGGTCGGACACCGTGGTCTTGCCGTAACCGTATTGACTGAAATGCTCATTGGCCGCCGCGACAATCTGGTCTCGGATGTCATGGTCGACTGGGCCACGGACGCTGGGGGATATTGGCTGGTTCATGCGGTCAGCTTACTCACCTCAAAGGCGGTTGACAACTTGTGACCACATTGTAATTAAGTCACATATCTGGCGATTTAGCTGGATAGCCGTTTGCATGTCAGGAGCTGCCATCGGCGCAACTGCCCTGCTGTACTGGGTCTATCTGGGACTCGCTTCCAAATGATTTCCTGACATCTGGTGCTCATCACTGCGTCTGCGGACCATCGAGCGGAACATCAAGGATGAAGGTTGCGCCCTGTCCAGCCCCGTCGCTGTGCACGGTCAAGCTGCCCCCCATTTCCTGCGCGGCCAGCGCGCAGCTGTGCAGGCCGAAACCGTGACCGTCTTTGCGAGTAGTGAAGCCATGGGAAAAGAGCCGCGCCAGATGCTCTGGTGCAATCCCATTGCCGTTGTCGGTCACGGTGATACGCAATGCTGGCCCGTCAGCCAGCAAGGCGCTGAACGTGATGCACGGGCTGCGATCGATCACGCCGTTCATTGCTTGTTTGGCATTGCGGATCAGGTTCACCAGAATCAGCAGCATCCGGTGCCGGTCCAGCGGCAGCAAGGGCAAGTCGGCAATGTCCTTGACCACCGTCACCTCCTGGCGCGCCAGTGATCCAGCACTCATGCGCAAGGCATCATCGATCAACTCCGGGACCGGTACTGTCTCGACGATACTGACGGCAACGGCATAGGACTGCTGGGCAGCGACAATGGTTTTGATGTGGTCAATGCCCTTGGTGAGTTGTCCGAGCTCTTCGATGATGCCCTGTTGCTCTATCGCCACCACCTCCGCCAGCTTGAGCAGGTAGCCGGGCAACATCTTTCCTTTGTGGTCTGTGGTGAGAAAATCGCTCAAGTCATGGACGTGTTCGTTCATCATCTGAGCCACCTTGCCCAGCCCCTGGGCTTTGGAGGTGCGCATCAGGCTGCTGACCAGTTCTGCCGATACGTTCACGCTGTTGAGGACGTTGCCGACGTTGTGCAGCACAGTCGTAGCGATTTCGGCCATGCCCGCCTGACGGGATTTTGCATGCAGTTCGGTTTGCACGTGACTCATGCGGAGCGCCGCGCGCACGCGAGCCATGAGCTCCAGCGGCGAGAAGGGTTTGGCGATATAGTCATCGGCGCCACTCTCCAGCCCGGAGACGCAGGCCTCGCTACCGCCACGGGCGGTCACCAGGATCACCGGTAAATGGGCAAAACCGGCGCTGGCTTTGATTCTGGCTGTCAGGCCAAAGCCATCGAGTTTCGGCATCATCACATCCGAAACGACCACATCGATGGGTCGACGCTGCAGGAGTGCCCAGGCCTGCTCGCCATCAACTGCGGTGGCGACGATGTAATCGTTTTGCAAAAGTTCTCTGAGATAGCTGAGCATTTCCGGGCTGTCGTCGACCACCAGCACTCTGGATCGCAAGGCGTGTTCCGGGTGCTGCTCGTCGCCTGCGCCTTGCGTCACGACTTGGTCGTTGCGACTGCCTTGGTGGCCGTCGTCGAAACGCAAGTGGCGCTGCTCAATAGTGCTTGTTGTGCTCGATGACGATCGCTCCTGCATATTGCTGGCTTCGCTCGGCACGGTGTTTTGCTCGGCCCCCAGCGGAAGTCGAACAAAGAAGCACGAACCCCGTCCAGGCTCGCTGTTCACGCCCACTTCGCCCCCCATCAGTTCGGCCAGATCCTTGACCAGGGCCAGACCGATGCCTGTGCCGCTGTAGTGGCGCGTGGCGGAATTGTCGATCTGGGAAAAACGCTGGAACAGCAACGGCAGTTTGTCAGGCGCAATGCCGATCCCCGAGTCTTGCACCGCGAGTTCAAAACGCTCGCCATCAATCAGCGTCACTGCCAGGTGCACGGTGCCGCCAGCGGACGTGAACTTGATGGCATTGCTCACCAGGTTGAGAAGAATCTTCTCGAAGTGTCGGGGGTCCAGGAACACCGTGCCGAGCGCAGGATCGATGCTGCAGGTCAGGGTGCAGCCTTTGCCCTCGGCCACCATGGCGGCATCCTCGGCCAGCACACCCACCATCTTGTTCAAGTCAATTGGCGCCGGACACACCTCAAACTTGCCCGCTTCGGCTTTGGAGAAATCGAGAATGTCATTCACCCGGTTCATCAAGCGCAGTGCGTTGCGTTGGGCGCGGTCGATTTGCACATGCCAGTCCGCCGGCGGGATGGTCGCCGCCGAGAGCTGCTCCAGGGGGGCGAGAATGAGGGTCAGGGGGGTGCGCAGTTCGTGGCTGACCGTGGCGACGAAATCGCTCTTTGCCTGGTTGGCCGTCTCGGCCTGGTTGCGCGCCTGAATGAGCTCGACGGCCTGCGCCTCCAGCACCTCGGTCTGTTGATGCAGCGTGTCGGTCCGTTCGGCGACCATTCTCTCCAAGGAGGCCTGCACTTGCTGTCGTTCGGCTTCAGCCTCAGCCTCCAGCACCCGGATGCGCAGGGCATTCTCCTGGAACACCCGTACGGCGCGGGTCATGATTCCAATCTCGTCACCGCGTCCGGCACTGGCGATCTCGGCGTTCAGGTCGCCGGCCGCAAGCCTGCGCATGACCGAGGCCAGGGCCACGATGGGCTGTGCGATAAATCGCGACGTGCTCCAGGCGATGGCGCCGGCTAGCAGGATGGCGACGGTACCTGCAATTATCGTCGCAAGCATGCCGCGATCATTGTGGACCAAGGCGTCGGAGCGCGCCTCTCCAGCGAAGCGCGCAACCAACTGGCCGGCGCTGCGAGCCTCGTCGCGAACCTGATCGCGTGCATCGCTCAAAGCGTTGCTTGCCTGATGGAACCTGGCGAATGCCGCCCGGTAGCCGGCAATCTGATCGCTGACCGTCAGAGGCGTAGCCTTGGCTTGCGGCCCCACGGACGAAGGCAGAACGCGCGCGAGACGGGAAAGTTCATCAAGGATGTGGCCGACAGAGCTGGCGACCTCGGCTGACGGTGACAGGCGAAACGACAGGGTCTGCGCCTCCAGGGTGGCAACACGCTCGGCGAAACGCTTGGACAACGCGGCGGCATTGTGCAGCAAGCCGGTGGCTGCCTGAATGTCGCTTGCATCATGAGCAACGCGCCCATCCACCTCACTCAACATTGCCTCGAGGTGCTCGACCACATTCCCGACGACGGCGAGCTGCCGCAACGCCTCGCCTCCCCGCAACTTGGGCGCCTCGCCAAGGTGCTCTACCGTCACGCAGGTAGCAACGACCGCTGTTGCCAACTGGTCCAGGGGCTCTCTCTCCTGCGGCTCCCCCATCACCTCGCGCAATTGCTCGACCACCGGCGGGAGTGCCGCGCAAGCGCTGTGCGCCGCGGCCGCCCCATCACCGGTCACCAGCATCTTGGCCACATTGGCGATGATGATCCGTTCGCCGTTGCGCAGGATATCCAGGATGCGATGGGCGCTTTCAATGTTGCTCACCTGCGCCTGGTGCTCAGCGGTGCGGGCGTCAAGCCCCTTCAGCCCATCGGCGATGCCCTGTTCGACCAGGATCGTCGCCTCTCGCATCCGGCCGTAGTGGGCTGTCATGTTCTCCGTTTCGCCATCCATGGTCAGGGTCGCCGCCCGCAAAGCGGCGATCGCCGCGGCGAGCCTGTCCAGACCGCCCTTGAGCGATTGCGCCTCTGCCACCGCAATGGCGGTAAGGCCGGCAATAGCGGTCGCCACCATGCCTTCGGCTTGGGAGAGGCTTTCCTGGTCGCGGGTGGCGATGAAGTTTTCCACCCGCTCGGTGGCCCCGTTGACCGAGGCCAGAATTTCTGCGGAATGGCTGGCCGAATCCACCGAACGAACCATGCCTCGCAGGCCATAGAGGTTGACTAGCGACACCGCCAGCATCAGAAACACCAGTGCGGCGACTGCCAGCCCGATCCTGACGGCAATGGGCCTGTCTGTGGTGGGCCTGAATGTCAGCACCGCGCCTCGCCTCCTCGCTCCCCGCCCACCACTACTGCTTCGTCACCTCCGGCAAAGGCGTCGGCGGCGCCGTATGGTTGACGGCCGCGTCGATCATCGCCGCAACGGAAGCCTGGCTGTAGAAAGGATTGGCGGCGCCGCCCACCGGCATAGTGGCGAGCCAGGCGTCCAGGTCCTTCGCATCGATGCGTACCAGCGGCACCTCGACGAACTTCGGCACTTGCTTGCCCGCCAGAATCTGCTGGGCCACCCAGAACCCCACCTGGGAGACGCTTGGGGAGGCGGAGACCGAGACGGTCTCGTAGCCATTGGCATCGCGCTCCTGCTTCCACAGGGCAAGTTCGTCCTGACGGTTCCCCATCACAATAATCGGCAAAGGGCGCCCCGCCGCCTTGAACGCCATGGCCGCGCCGTAGCCGTCGCCCCCCTGAGTCGCGACGGCATCAATGCTGGGAAGCGACGGCAGTGCCAGCGCCACCTCCTTGCGTGCGACGGACGCCGTCCAGTTCCCGTACACGGTCTTGGCGAACTTCAGGCCCGGGTAGTCGCTGGCGGCTTTGCGAATGCCGTCACTGATGTTTTTATCGGTGGCATCGCCGGCAATGCCGCGGATCTCCAGCAGTGTTCCGTTCCCCTTGAGACGCTCGGCGATATAATCCATTTCCACGCGGCCCATGGCGGACCAGTTGTAGTCCACGGTATAGACGCAGCTTTCGGTGACCAGACTGGCCATGACGACCACCACGATGCCAGCGTTGCATGCATCGCGAATCACCCCGTTGAGGGCCGTGTCGGACGCGGCCAGGATGACGATGGCGTTCACGCCTTTGACGATCATGTCCTGGATATGGGCCGCCTGTTCCGCTGCGGAGTTATTGGCGCTGACCACCGGAGCCTCGCGGACCAAGCCATCCTTTTGTGCTTGGGCCGCCACCTCCTGCCAGTTGCGCACCATCACTTTGCGGAAATCACTGCCCGCGTAGGAGTTGCTGAAGGCAATGCTATAGCTTGAGGTAGGGCCGCCGGCGATGCCGCCATCGGCAGCTTGGGCTGGATTGGCGACAACCATCGCCAGCCCGGTCACGCAGCCGGCGAGGCGCCATAAGATTGTGTGGAGTGGTTTAGTGTTCATGCGGCTCTCCATTTCCTTGGGATTTACCAAAAGTAATCCACCTGCATTTGCCGACAGTCTGGATCGACTGCTCGACCTGGTTGGAGAAGTCGGCCTTCAGATTGGAGATCGTCGACCCTGTGAATGAAGCGCCCAAACGCTCACGAACTGAGGAGATATTGCCCATTGAGCAAGCTGCGCCCCTGGGCACCGGTTACCGGATTGCTCATTCGGTCATTCCAATCATAGAACCGGGCACGAAGAACCAGAGACATACAGACTCCTTTCCTTGGCGGCTGAAAACCGAAATCAGTACATTGCCTGCAGTGACACTGAGCATAGTCTCAAGGTGCCCACTTCGCTCGCGGCCATGAAGGATTTCAGCGAGACTCTGCTTGTCGTGATGGGCGGGAGTCGACCAACAGAGCAGATCCTAACCTTCCTCCTTGGCCTCAAGCGCACGGTAGTGGTCAATCTTGACTTGCAGTGCAGCAACGGCCTTTTGCATGGCAGCAACTTCGGCCTGTACATCCTGTAAATGGCTCTCCAGCATCTGGCGGCGTTCGGCAATCGTTGAGTCCCCAGCGCTGCGCAGCTTGGCGAATGTTTGCATTTTGCCGATGGTCATGTGAGTGGTGCGTAAACGCAGCAAAAACTCCAGCCACGCCATATCAGTCGGCGCATAAAGCCGTTGCCCGCCGGCCGCACGGGCGACCGGTGCCAACAGGCCGATGCGTTCGTAGTAGCGCAGGGTATAGGCCGTAAGGCCGGTGCGTTCGTAGTAGCGCAGGGTATAGGCCGTAAGGCCGGTGCGCTTGGCGACCTGGTCAATCGTCTGGTAGGCGTTCATAAGCACAATCCTTGGCCATCGGTGTTCGGTAATGCACCCGTCCCGCTCACTCGGGAGGTGCGGCAACAACTTTGATGCCTCGTTTGGCAAACACTTCCCGCGCTGCGCTGATGCCATTCAACGCGCTGGGAAAACCAGCATACACCGCCATCTGGATGATGATTTCAACGATCTCCTCAGGTTTGCAACCCACATTCAGCGCCCCCTCTATATGCACCTTGAGTTGAGGTTGCGCGTTCCCCAATGCGGTGAGGGCCGAGATGGTTGCCAACTCGCGTGTGCACAGAGCGACACCAGGCCTGGAAAACACATCACCATAGGCGAAATCGACTATCCATTCACCCAGCTCGGGCGAGATATCGCTAAGCGACTTGACCACGTTGTTGCCGGTGGTCCCGGTGATTCTTTCCAGGGTCTCGACCCCTTTCACTCGTCGACTATCCGGTTCAGTTGCCGACGCCGGAATTGCGATTGCTGAAAGCACGAGCCCGGTTACAGCGCTCAGTTTTTTAAATGTCATGACCTGTCTCCTTGTTTAAGCCGCGCAACGGACCTGGCCGTATTGGCGGTGCAACAAGGAGGCTATTGGTTAGAGTGCGCTCTAAGTCAAGCGCCAGTTGCTTTCAGCTAAAAGGGCCCGCAGCTAAAGGGAGCCCCCCTCACATCATCGTCACACCACCGCAGTTGCAATCGTTCTGGAACGCCAGGCAAAAGCCAACACCATCAGCAGCCCCAGACCCGCCATTGCCGCTCCAGCCAGGGAAATCGCCGGATAACCCAGCCCGGTATTGATCACCGCTCCGCCCAGCGCCGCACCCATCGCGTTACCCAAGTTGAAGGCGCCGATGTTCACCGCCGAGGCCAGATTGGGTGCGTCCTTGGCGGCTTCCATGACGCGCATCTGTAGCGGCGGCACCAGGGCGAAGCTGGCGATCCCCCATATCAGGATGGCAACGGCGGCCGGCAGCGGCCAACGCATCAATACGGTGAATGCCAACAAGACCAGAATCAGCACGCTCAGCGAAACGATCAGGGTGCGATCTATCGAACGGTCGGCGGCCTTGCCGCCCCACATGTTGCCCAGCGTCAACCCCACACCGAACAGCACCAGCATGGCGGTGATGTAGCCGGTGGATGCATGGGTCTCGCTGCTGAGAATCGGCGCAATGTAGGTGAAGACGGTAAACATTGCACCCGAGCCGACTACGGTCAGGGCCAACGCCCCCAGCACCGGTCCACGGCCCAGCACCCGAATTTCGGCCAGTACACCGACGCTTTGTGGCGCTTGCAGATTTGGTAGCGCGAACCACAACGCGGCCATGGTTACCACGCCGAGTCCGGTAATACCCCAGAATGCGGTGCGCCAGCCGAACAGTCCGCCAAACCAGGCGGCCAGCGGCACACCGCCGATGGTGGCCAGGGTCAGGCCCAAGAACATGGCCGCAACCGCCCCGGCGCGTTTCTCTGGGGCGACCACGCTAGCGGCGACGATGGAGCCGACGCCAAAGAACGCACCGTGGTTCAGTGAGGTCACCACTCTGGCGACCATGAGGCTGTAGTAATCGGTAGCCAGGGCTGACATCAGATTACCCAGGGTAAAAATCGCCATGAGTCCGATCAGCAGATAGCGCCGGGGAATCCTGCCGGTGGTCAGGGTCATCAGCGGCGCGCCGAGCAATACGCCCAAGGCGTAGGCACTGACCAACAAACCTGCGGCGGGAATGGATACGCCGAGATCCGCAGCGATGCCCGGCAACATGCCCATGGGGGCGAACTCGGTAACGCCGATGCCAAAGGCACCAATGGCGAGTGCGACAAGCGGTGGATTGATATGCATGGAAGGCTCCTTATCTATGCCGCCAATGCTACGATCCAACTTTTTCAGGCGGTAGATAGCATTTCTGGCAATCACCTTTGCGTACGGAGCACAAATGGACTTCAACGGCAGATCAGGTGAAATGAGCGTGTTCGCCACCGTGGCGCAGGAAGGCAGCCTGTCAGCCGCCGCGCGTGCATTGGGGCTGACCCCCTCGGCGGTCAGTCGGATCATCGCGCGTACTGAACAACGTCTTGGCACTCGCCTGTTGTTGCGCACCACCCGAGCGATCACCTTCACCGCCGAGGGCGAGGCTTACCTGCGCGGCGCCCGCCGTATCCTGGCCGACATGGCCGAGGTCGAAGAAGCCATCGCCGACCAGGGCGTGCCCCGGGGCCGTTTACGGGTCAGTGCCGCCCTCGGCCATGGGCGCCAGACCATCGTTCCCTTGGTGGCAGCATTCAGCGCCCGCTACCCGAACATCGTCGTCGACCTCACCCTCGGCGACGAAGTGGTCGACATTCTCGGCGGCCAGGCCGACGTGGCGGTACGCTTTGGCCATCTGCCCGACAGCCCCCTGACCGCACGAAGGATCGGCGACACCGGCCAGGTCGTGGTGGCATCGCCCGAGTATCTGCAGCGCCACGGCATCCCCCGGGAACCGGAAGACCTGCTACGGCACAACTGCCTGCGCTTCAACTTCCGGCGTGCCGAACCCAACTGGCCGTTCATCCGCGAGGGAAATGAGTTTTCCCTGAAGGTCAGCGGCAACATCGAATGCAGCAGTGGTGAAGCGCTGGCACAACTCGCACGGGTAGGCGCTGGCATCGCGCGTATCGGCGATTTCACCGTAGCCGAGGACCTGCGGCGCGGGGATCTGGTACCGCTGCTGGAAGCCTGGAACCCCGGAGACCGGGAGCCGATTCATGCGGTGTTCGTAGGTGGTTCGGCAATGCCGGCGCGGGTGCGGTTATTCGTGGACTTCTTGCTGGAACATCACCGGATGTAAACGGGTAACGTCACCTGCCCCTTCCGGATGCTCGTAATGCTGTGGGAGTTTTGCCTGACTGGAACAATCGGGAGCTATAGCCGAGATTGGCCGGTGCGATTGGTGAGAGCCGGCTTTCGGCTAGAAGCGGACGATGGTCAGCTCAAACGTCTAAATCTAAACATCTAGGGCCTTTCATAGAAGACTTCAAACCCGGCACCTAGTCCCGGTTCAAGACTCTCAAGGTGCCGGCAGCATCCATGCCGACGGTATTGTTGGAAGCATCATGTTCGTCAGTCCTAAAAGCTCCCCCCTTCAATATGGTAGACCGTCGGCTCTTCCGAAAAATATTCCTCCAAGCCCATCATGAACAGCCGATGGTCTTCACTCGCTTCGAAGCCCGGCGTGTGATCCTCAAGTGAGGCCCAGCGCACGATCAGGTTGAATTGCTGGGGGGTTTCAATCCCTTGCGCTAGCAAGTGGCCGCCGTAACCCTTTGCGCGGGTGAGCAAAGGGGCGACCTCGGCAAATGCGTGTCTGAACGCTTCAATGCGTTCTTTGTGAACGGGGAGCAGAGCGATTTCATAAATCATGGCATTCCTCCAACAAGCTCAGTTGATTAAAAGTACGCACTCACGAGATGAGCGATGGCTCGACTGCAATCGCGATTTTTCCCTGAAGGCCGTTGTTGGGGCTCTCCAGTCGAGCGTGGGCAAGCCCAATGTCGGCCAGCGAATAGACCGCGCCAACGTGCGGGCGCAGTTGACCGCGCTCTACCAATGCGCTCAGTTCATCAAGTTTGCCGCGGTTTTGTCGGGTAAAAACGAAGTGATAACTCGCGTTCTTGCCCCACGCCTGAACAAGGTTTTGCGGCTGGGCAATGTCCACAATCGAGACTAGGCGGCCGAGTTGGGCGAGCACGTCGGGGCTACGCGTCAGTGTGTTGCCGCCGATGGTGTCGAACACCACATCCACGCCGTGACCACCGGTTTCGCGCATGATCGCGTCGACGTAATCCTCCTTTTCGTAATCGATGAGCACATCGGCACCCAGGCTGCGTGCGAACTCAAAGTTTGCTTCGCGCACGGTCGTGAAGACCCGCGCTCCAATGGCTTTTGCCACCTGGATCGCGACATGCCCTACGCCTCCCGCGCCGCCGTGTATCAGAATGCTCTCCCCCACTCTGAGCGCCGCTCGCACGGTCAGTGCTTCCCACACCGTCCCGCCAACCAGGGTCAGACTTGCTGCCTCAAGGTGGCTCAGTGATTGCGGCTTACGCCCGATGATGCCTTCGGCCGCAACGTGGTACTCGGCATAACTGCCTGGGCCGTCGAAAATTTGCGGGGTGTACCAGACTTCGTCTCCCGGAGCGAAGCTCGTTACACCCGGCCCGACTTCTTCGACAACGCCCGATACGTCGTGTCCGGTAATGGCCGGCAGTGGCACCAGGTCGGCATAGTCGCCACGTCGAACCTGATAATCCAACGGGTTGATCGAGGTTGCGTGTACCCGGACCAGGACCTGTCCCGCGCCCGGCACGGGCTTGGGCACGTCGCGGAGTTCGAACGACTCAGGACCGCCAAATGACTTCAGTATCATCGCTTTCATGGTAAATCCTCATATCTATAAAATGGCATATCGAGATATCTCGATATATTGCGGTAAAAAAATTACAAATCTTTCCCTATGACCTCGGCAAGCGCGCTGATAGTTGCTTCATTGCGCTTGTAGTAGGTCCACTGACCGATACGCCTGACTTCGACCAGGCCCACTCGTTGCAACGTGGCAAGATAGCCAGACACCGTTGACTGCGACAGTCCGATACCCTCTTGAATACTACTGACGCAGACGCCGACCGTGAGAACGTCACCCTCATCCTGCGGAGGGAAGTTCTTTACGGGATCCTTCAAACCTTTCAGGATTTGAAGACGCGTAGGGTTCGAGAGGGCTTTGAATATTTCGATCAGTTCCATGCGCTCAGGATATCGAGATTTACCGATATGTCAATACGAAAGGTTAGAATAATTTCGGGGTTCGGATTGCCAGCGGTTTCACAGACTGGAGCGCGTGCCTGCTTCTAGCCGAAAGCAGCCTGTGGCCATGAGTGAAGGCATTAGCGCTATGGGATACCGGATAGTGGAATATCCCTGACGAACGCAGAGCCTATTTCAGAAACTCATGGCCTGCGAGAGCTTTTCGCCCCCGCCCGTAAAATATCGCCCCAGCGACGCACCAGATAATTGTGTTCATCCATCACCGAGTTCCACACAGCGATATGCCCCATGCGCTGCTCATAGGAACCACCATCGCGCACATCACCGATGTCAATCAGCGGCAAACCATCACTGCCCAGCAACTCCTCCCGCGCAGGTTGACCGGCGTACCAGTAGTCCCACTCGGCACTGCTCAGATGGTCGCGACTGCGCGCCGGGTTGCCGATGTAGTAACCCTGGCGCGCCATCACCGCGCCGGGCCAGCCGGACAACCACCAATTGAGGTAGGCGTAGGCCGCGTCCAGCACCGGGCCCTGGGCGTGGCGCGACAATGACAAACCGCCGAACCAGGCGCGATAGCCCTCGCGAGGCACCGCCAGACGGTATTTCACCCCGGCGCGATGCAGGCGCATCAAGGTCGGCGACCAAAGGCTCTGGATATCGATGCTCGGGCTGAGCATCAACTGCGCGGCCTCCTCGTCATCGGACCAGAACGCCGCAAAGTGACCTTCCTTCTGTTTGCGCACCAGAATATCGGCCAGCACATCGATCTCTTCGATGCTCATATTGCCGATGTCCTTAAAGCGCGCCAGTCCCGCGCCCTGCACCGCCAGCGCGGCATCCAGGGCACCGATCGCGGCATCGCTCTGCAGTGCGGTGCGCGCGCGCCACGCAGGGTCGAGCAACCAACCCCAACTTTCATTGTCGTGGCGAAAACCCTCAGGCAGGCGCTCGGGGCGGTAGGCGAAACTGTCGGCGTTATGGGTCAAGGGCAGCATGCTGATGCGCTCGGTGACGGTGCTGCCGAGGCTGCCATCGTGCTGCACGAATAAGCGCTCACTCGGCACGCTGCCACTGCCCAACCGATCGTTGGCGGAGAGGCGGCCGCGTTTGGGAAGGTCGTTGATCTCATGCCACAACGCAATGCGCCGTGTGTCGATGGGTTGGATCGCCCGGGCCGGCCACACGAAGTCGACGTTGTGGAACCATTGGTCGTACAGGTCATAGCTGTCCGGCTGCATCACCGCGATGCGCTGGGCCTGCTCGACATCGTGCACCTGGTACACCAGATGAATGCCCAATTCCTGTTCAGCACGTACACGCAGGCATTCGAGCAAGGTCACTGAGGTGCCGAGGACGCGGAGTGTGATCATGCGGCGAACCGCTGAGAGAACACGTCAAAGGAGCGCCGCAGCAGCGCGGGGTCGAGACCACGCAGGATAAACACCAGGCGCGACTGCCGATCAGTGCCCGGCCAGGCAGGCAAGTGCACCGGGGCATGCAGGCAATGCTGCACACCATGGATGACGATGGGGGCGTTACTGGTGTTCACGTTAAGCAGTCCTTTGACACGTAGAATTCGTTCGCCGTGGCATCTTAACAGCATCGACAACCAAACCCCGAAGCCGACCCAATCCAACGGCTGGTCGAAGGTCAGGCTGCACACTTGCGCTGCGCCGTGGGTGGCGCTGGTACTGCGATGCAGTTGCCAGCGACGGACTTCCTCTGTCGGTTCGGCGCTGCGCAAACCTTCACCCAGCAACAGCTGATCGCCGCTGTGGACGTCGCATGTATCGAGGATCGGCGTACCGGCATTGAGCGCTTGCAGGTGCGTGCGCAGTGGGGCGCAGTCCTCCATCAGGTCGGTCTTGCTCAACAGCAAGCGGTCCGCGGCGGCGACCTGGGCAAGCCATTCCGGATGCAGGTGCTCTTGCAGCGCGGCGTGGCTGGCATCGACCAAGGTGACCACCAGGCCGATATGCAAGCGCCCGCGCAATTGCACATCATTGTTCAATGTGGCGAGGATCGGCGCCGGGTCGGCCAGGCCGGTGGTCTCCAGGATGACCCGTTTGAACGCCGGGATTTCGCCGCGCTCACGGCGTCGCAACAGGGCGAGCAACGCGTCTTTGAGTTCGCCACGAATCGAGCAACAGACGCAGCCACTGGGCAACAGCACGGTATCCGGGGCGACTTCTTCCACCAGCAGATGGTCGATGCCGACGTCACCGAATTCGTTGATCAGCAAAGCCGTATCGCCGAGGCTTTCGCCTTGCAGCAGGCGCTTGAGCAAAGTGGTTTTGCCGCTGCCGAGGAAACCGGTGATGACGTTGAGAGCGATGCTCATACGGCTGACTCCAAGTGATCCAACAGATGCGGGTCCAGGGGATCCAACGGGCGACCGAGCATGGTTTCAGCCGCTCGCCAGAGCTGATCCAGGCCACTCGCCAGCTCTTGCTTGCCGGTCGCGCCGAGCAGCAGATAAGAGGCGCCCTGAAAATCTTCGACCTTGAGCCGGAACACCGCCAATACCTGATTGATCGCGGCGATGCGGCGCAGGCGTTCGCGGCGCCTGGGCAGCTCATCGCCCAGGGGATCGCTCCAGTGCAGGTCTTCGCCAAGCAAACCGCAGAGTCCACACATGGCTACACCTCACTCATGGCATGACATCGCCAGAATTCGGGCCGAGGGTCTGGCCAACGAACAGGTTGCCGCCCGGCTCGCTGGCCAGCAGCACAGCGGTGGGCGCCACCTCGTCCGCCAGGCCGAACCGGCCAAGGGGCAACTCGGCGGCCTTGGCGCGTTTCCAGTCATCGCTGATCCCAGCGACCAATGGCGTTTCAATCGGCCCCGGAGCGATGGCATTGACCAGTACGTTGTCCTTGGCGACTTCCAGCGCCAAGGACTTGGTGAAGCCGATGACCCCGGCCTTGGCCGCAGCGTAATGGGTGAGTTCGGCGCCGCCCTTGATGCCCAGTTGCGAGGCCACGTTGATGATCCGCCCCCAACGCTGGGCGAGCATATGCGGCAAGGCGCGCTGGCTGGCCACGAATACGCTGGTGAGGTCAACGCGCAGCATGTCGTTCCACATCTCGAGAGTGAGGTCGACACAGCGCGCCTGGGTGAGCATGCCAGCGTTATTGACCAAAATGTCGATGCCGCCGAAGTGCTCGACGCAACGGTCGACACTGGCCTGGGCGCCTTCGACGGTGCCTACATCGGCGAGGCACTCCACCACTTCGGCGCCGAAGTTGCGGCAGATGATCGCGGTTTCGGCAAGACTGACAGCATTGCGGTCGGCCAGCACCAGACGCGCGCCTTCAGCCGCATAGGCACGGGCGATGGCGGCACCGATACCGCTGCCAGCGCCGGTGATGACGGCACGGCGGTGGGTAAGTTGAGGCATGTAGAATCTCCTGAAGCAAACACAGGTTCCCTGTGGGAGCGGGCTTGCTCGCGAATGCGGTCTGTCAGTCGAAACTGATTTATCTGAAACACCGCATTCGCGAGCAAGCCCGCTCCCACGTTTGGATTGAGTACAGTCAGTCGGGCCAACGCACGGTCAGCCCACCGTCGATGATGATGCTCTGCCCGGTCAGGTAGCTCGATGCATCACTGGTCAAGAACTGCACCAACGACGCCACCTCATCCGCCCGCCCTACCCGCCCCAGCGGAATCGCCCTCGCAGCTTTCGCCAGGCCTTCCGGCCCCAGGGAGTTCTTCGCATCCAGCGACTGCGGCGTCTCGATCAACCCTGGGATCACCGCATTGCAACGAATGCCCTTTGCTGCCAACTCCACCGCCAGCGAACGGCACAACCCCGGCACGCCGGCCTTGGCCGCTGCGTAGTGGCTGTGCTCTTGCCAGCCATATACGCCGCCGGCAATCGACGAAATCGCCACCAACGCACCGCCCTCGCCCATATGCCGAGTCGCCGCGCGAAAGGTGCGCATCACCCCCGTCAGGTCGACGTTGAGCATCTCGTCCCACAGCGCATCGGTCATTTCCAGCAACGGCGCACGGCGCAGCAAACCTGCGTTCGCCACGGCGTAATCCAGGCGGCCGAAATGCTGCACCGCTTGCTCGGCCAGCGCATCCACCGAGGCGGTATCGCCCACGTCCAGTGCCAGCATCAGGCACTCGCCACCGGCTTCTTCCACCAGGGCCACTGTTGTTTGCGGGTCATGGGGGTCGGCCGGGTAATACCCGCCGACGACTGCCACACCGCTGCCCGCATAGGCCACGGCGAGGGCTTGGCCGATGCCGCTGGCAGCACCGGTAATCAAGGCGACTTTACGGCTCATCGATAACTCCTTACTGGACGGTTTCCGGGCGCACATGGCGTGCGGCAAACATCAGGGCACCGGACAGGAAACACGGCAGCGCACCGAACCACAGTGCGGCGGTCTGCCAGTCACTGCCGGCGGACAACACCTGGGTGGCGCCAAAACCTGCGACCACCGCGCCAATCGGGCCCATGGCATGGATGATCGCGCCACCGGTGGCGCGGATGCTGGTAGGGAAACTTTCACTGATAAAGAACAGCGCCGCCGAGTACGGCCCAATCAGAAAGAACAAGCCCAGGCTGTACAGCCCGACCACCATCGGCATATTGCTCGGGCCGAACAGCATCCCGGCAAACGACAGGCCGCCGAGCATCCAACCCAAGCCAATCACGTTGCGACGGCCGATCTTGTCGCCCATCCAACCGTGGCTGAGGTAGCCGCAGTAACCCACCAGGTTCGACAACACGAGGATGATCAGCGAGTTCTCGAACGAGATGTGGTGCACGCTGACGATCACTGAAGTGCCGAGCACGCTGAACACTTGGATGGCCGCCCAGTTGAGCAGCAGGGCGGCGCCAATCACCAATGTGGCGCGACGGGCCGGGCCACGGAACGCGGCTTTGAGGCCAGCCTTGCTGTGTTCGTCATAGTCCACGCCGTAGGTCACGGCGACGTTTTGCGCTTCGGTCACGGCGCCGCTTTTACGCAACTGACTGATGCGTTCGTGGATCTGGAACTGCGGGCTCTCCTTGAGCTTGCGCGCCATGATCGCAATCACGATGGCCGGGATTGCGGCGAAGATGAAGCAACCCTGCCAGCCGATGATCGGCAGCAACAGCGCGGTCAAGCCGGCGGCGATCAACGCACCGACCGGCCAGCCGCCCTGCACCAGGCTGTAGATAAAGCCGCGACGTTTGGTCAGCCGTGGGTCTTCAGAGGCGCCATACAACTCGGTCAAATAAGTGGCATTGACGGTTTCTTCGGCATAGCCCAGGCCACCCAACGAACGGATCAGAATCAGCGGCGACTTGCCCCACGCCCCGCCAATCGCGGTGAGCGCCGAGCACAGCGCGGAACCGGCCACAGTGAGGATAATCCCTTTGCGCCGCCCCAGCCTGTCGACAATCGGGCCGATGGCCAGGGCGACGACGGCGGTACCCACCGCCACCCAGGTCGCGATCTCAGCTTGCTCCACTTCACCCCAACCAAAGTGCCGGCCGATCTCGGGCAGCAAGGTGCCGAACAGGATGAAGTCATACACCGCAAACACCCAGGCGAAGAAGGCGATCCAGGTGGCGAAGCGTACTTCCTGGGACGTCAATTGCCGGGGTTTCCAGCCAGTCAGGTCAAGCTTGTTGTAGATAGACATGAATCGCGCCTCGAAGGATGGGTGGGTGTCAGGTACGCGGTTGGCGGCGGATAAAGTCGTCGGCGATTTCGTCGAAAGTGACGAAGCGCACGCCGGCATGGCTCTGGATGTGTTCGATCAGACGCTCAAGCATCAGCAGCACTTGTGGGCGGCCGGACACGTCGGGGTGGATGGTCATGGTGAACACCGCGTGTTCGTGTTCGCGGTAGACCCAGTCGAATTGGTCGCGCCACATTTCCTCGAGGTGGCGCGGGTTGACGAAACCGTGACTGTTGGGTGCCTTTTTGATGAACATCATCGGCGGCAAATCGTCGAGGTACCAGTTGGCCGGAATCTCCACCAGATCGGTTTCTTCGCCGCGCACCAGGGGTTTCATCCAGGTGTCGGGGTGCTGGCTGTAGTCGATCTTGGTCCAGCTGTCGCCCTTGCGCACGTAGTAGGGGTGGAAGTCGTTGTGCATCAGGCTGTGGTCATACTTGATGCCTTTTTTCAGCAGCAGCTCGTTGGTGACCTTACTGAATTCCCACCACGGCGCGACGTAGCCGGTGGGTCGTTTGCCGGTGACCTGGGTGATCAACTCGATGGACTTATCCAGCACGATTTCTTCCTGCTCGGCGGTCATCGCAATCGGGTTTTCGTGGCTGTAGCCATGCACGCCGATTTCATGGCCGGCGTCGGCCACCGCCTTCATCTGCTCGGGAAAGGTTTCCATCGAGTGGCCGGGGATAAACCAAGTGGTACGCAAGCCGTAACGCTCGAACAATTTGAGCAAACGCGGAGCACCAATTTCGCCAGCGAACAGACCACGGGAAATATCGTCGGGTGAGTCCTCACCACCATAAGAGCCCAGCCAGCCTGCCACGGCGTCTACGTCGACGCCGAAGGCGCACAGAATTTCTTTAGCCATCATTGTTCTCCTGCGGATTTATCAGATCAATCGTGGGTGTTTTGGTGGTGGCGCAACGCGGCTTCCACTGCCAGCGCAGCTCGCAACAATCGAGAGTCTTCGCCCGGCGGCGCGCTTATCAGCATGCCGGTGGGCAAACCGAGCGCATCGCAACCGCTGGGCAATGACACACCCGGCAGATCCAGCAAACTGCCGGGCATCGTCAGGCGCAACGTAGCGAGGTTGGTCTGCGCGAACAGCTCGTCATCGGCTTCCAGTGCCGCCAACGGCGGCGCCACATGGGCCACGCTTGGGGTAATCAAAAACGCGCCATCAAGTTCATCGGTGATTTGTTGCTGCAGGCGTTTACGTGCCCCGTAGAGGTTGACCAACTGGCTGGCGGGGAATGCACGTGCCGCTTCCAGACGGCGCCGCACACGGGGGTCGAGTCGTGCGGCGGCATCGCTGTCCAGCAGAGACTGATGCAGGGCAAAAGCCTCAGAAGCACCGAGCCAACCTTGTTGCTCAATGAGCTGAAGTGCCGCCTGAAAGGCTGGCGAAGGTCGCAGGTCAATCAGCGCACCGTGATTTTTCAACACGATCAAGCATTGCAGCAGGTTGTCGCGTACCGCAGGCTCTATGCGCTCATCATCAATGACTGCCTGATCGACCCAGAATCGCTGCCCAGCCAAATCTCGGGGGACAAGCGATGTCGGTTTGGCGCGCCCAAGCAGAATGTCGTCGATGGATAAGGCGTCGCGCACACTGCGCGTCAGAGGCCCCACGCTGTCGAGGGTATGCGCGAGCGGGAAGACGCCTTCACGGCTGTAGCGTCTGCAACTGCTTCGAAATCCCACCAAGCCGTTGAAGGCCGCTGGAATTCGGATGGAGCCAGCGGTGTCCGTGCCCATGGCGATCGGCACGATTCCCGCCGCGACGGCGACCGCTGAGCCTGAGGACGAGCCGCCCGGAATGCGTGGCTGGTCGAGGCCTACGGGATTATGCGGCGTGCCAAAATGGGGATTGAGTCCGAGGCCTGAGTAAGCAAATTCGCTAAGATTTGTTTTCCCGACACTGACCATCCCGGCTCGCGCCAGTAGACCTACGACATTGGCGTCGAGCAGCGCTGGCGAAATGTCGCGGCGTACGGATGCGCCTGCGGTAGTTGGGCTGCCGGCGACGTCGAACATGTCTTTCCAAGCTATGGGAACGCCGTCCAGTGCGCTTGCCGGCTGTCCGGCCTTCCAGCGTGCGGCTGACGAGTGGGCTTCGCGGAAGGCACGCGCCGAACAAAGAGAGATGAACACGTCATCGACTTCCGCCACCCTGGCCAGCATTTCTTCCAACGCCTTGACCGGGTCGCTGCTGCCCGAGGCGAATGCATCCGCCATCGCCAAAGCATCGGCTTCAAGGGCTAATCGAGGACTGGAGTAGGACATCTGATTCACCAATAAACGTATTCATTATTAAAATGTACGTTTTACAGAGCAGATAGCGTGCCAAACTGAATACTGAAGGCATGCCAGAGCGGCAAACCTGAGCAAGCGGCCTGCGTCTATCACTCGGACTAGACACCTTTCCGAGCGGGTTGATGTTCCTATTTTGCGGAGCCTTCCAGGCAGGGCCAGGCAGCAACACCAATAATGTATTAATTAACAAATATCCGTTTTGGTGCAGAACAGTAACAACGGCCCTACGAACGCGCACAAATGACGTGGTCCACGGTGACAACAGACTTGTGCGAGAATCTTCCCCCCGCCTTTCGAGAAGCGTATGAGATCGATGACCGCCGAGGATTACCGCACTGCATCCCGCTACGCCATGATCCGCCAGGTCCTGCGTGACGCCATCGTTGATGGGGAGGTGGCTCAAGGGCTCGTCCTGCTCGAAGCACCTCTGGCCGACCTGTTCGGAACCAGCCGCGTACCGGTGCGCAAAGCGCTGGACCTGTTGCATAAGGAAGGTTTGATCAGTCGATTCGATGGCCGCGGTTATCTGGTCAACCCGAAAGGGGTGGAAGTGGAGCCCCTGCGGTTGGCCGTTACCCACAAGCAACTCGGCCTTGATAGCAGCGAAGAACTGGTCGATACCCGGCCGTTGGGCGAGCGGATGTTCGACGAGATTGGCTCGGCTTTATCGACCTGTATTGCTTTCGGACACTATCGACTCGACGAGCAAATGGCCGCCGAGCATTACGGCGTCAGTCGGGCGGTGATACGCGAGGCATTGATGCGCCTGCGTGACCGCGGCCTGGTGGAAAAGGAACCCTACTCCCAGTGGCTAGCCGGCCCCCTCACCGCCAGGGAGGTCACCGAAGACTACGAGTTGCGCGCGTGCCTTGAACCTGAGGCGTTACGCCAGAGCGCACCAGGGCTTAGTCGCGAATCCCTTGAAGCGATGCTGGCTCGGGTTAATGAGGCACAGAGCAACCCACATTGCAGCCTGGCATGCATTGAGCAACTTGAAGAAGACCTGCATTACCACTGCCTCGCCGGAATAAACAATCGCAAGATCGCTACGCTGATCCGGCAGGCCCAGAGTCCCAGGATCATCAGTCGGATTTTTTACAGTCAGTTGGGCCTCGGCCCCGACGAAGCCATGCTGGCCGAGCACCGTTTGATTTTAGAGCTGCTACTGCATGGCGCATTCGACGCAGCAGCTCTGAACCTCAAGGAACACCTCCACCGCGCCCGCCAACGCATGTTGCAGCGGCTGAAAGTTCTGTCCGTGCTACCTGAGCAACAGGTGCCGGAATATCTGACCAAACTGAGCTGAAAGCGTTTTCTGGGAAACGGCCAATCGCCTACCAGTCAGTCCGTACACGTTTCAGGCTCATCATCAAGGCACTCGATGCATGCATCCAGCAACTCATGGAGCGCCGCAACGCGATGCACGCCGAGTCGCTCATTAAGTGCCAATTGCGCCTCTTTCCAGGCGCGGCGCCCTTCGGCTTGCTTTTCCAGTCCTGCCTCGGTCACTTGGACAAGGCGGCTGCGCGCGTCGCCACCTGCCCCGACCGTCAACCAGCCTTGAGCGACCAGTGGCTGCATATTCCGTGTCAACGTCGAAGCCTCCATTTGCATTCGCCGAGCCAGGTCGCTCGGCCGAATGGGCCCCAGTCTGACGACGTGTGACAACAATGAGTACTGCGTGTTTTTTAATCCGGACTCGGCGATATAGCGATCGTAGTGACGCGTCACCATGCGATTGAGCTGGCGAATCTTCAGATTGGTGCAACCCTGTGGCTTGGTCATATTTTTCATGTTATAGATTGTATCTACAAGTATTGCATATACAAGTATTGAGGATGAGGAAGGAGTTCGTGATGCAGGCTGACCAGGTCGTTGCGCGGTGGGACGAAGAGGAAAAAGCGATTCGTGCCCGTTGGAACACCTCCCACACCGCGACGCAGAAACAGATCACCAGCCTGACAGGCATGGAGTTGTTCGAGGCAATTTTTGCTGGGGAACTCCCGCCCGCCCCAATCGGCGATACGCTCGATTTCCTGCCCATTCACATGGAACCAGGCACAGCGATCTTCCAAGGTCGACCGCAACGAAGGCACTACAACCCGCTGGGAACCGTGCACGGCGGTTGGTTTTCCACGCTGCTCGATTCGGCGGTAGGTTGCGCCGTGCATTCGACCTTACCCGCGGGTAAGGGCTTCACTACGCTGGAGCTGAAAGTCAACATGGTCCGCGCCTTGACCGACGCGGTACCGCTAGTACGCGCAGAGGGGAAGTTGATCCATGCAGGAAGTCGGATTGCCACTGCCGAAGGCCGAATCGTTGGCCCAGACGGCAAGCTGTACGCGCACGCCACTACGACATGCTTGATCTTCGATTTCCCTGCCCCTTCTCCGAGGAGTCCACATGAGCAAGCCTGACATTGTTCTCTGCGCTGCGGTCCGGCCCCGATCGGCACGCATGGCGCATCGCAGAAAGACACCCCTGCGATGAACTGAGTGTGGAAAGCAAAATCCTGAAGGTGTGCCCGTCGAGATCAAGACCGGAGCAAGGGCCGATCAAGATGCGCAAGACGCGCTGAATCAGGACGGGCAAGTCGTGCAGATTTTCGTAGGCAACCTCGTGGTTCCGAGTCGTCCAACAGCGGCAATATCATCGCTCCTGGATCAATGGAGAAAGTCATGAAATACACATCCTTTGGCAAAACCGGCCTGCGGGTTTCGCAGGTGGCGCTCGGCACGGGCAACTTTGGCACGGGTTGGGGCCATGGCGCCGATCCCGATACCAGCAAAGCGATCTTCAACGCCTATGCCGAGGCTGGAGGCAATTTCATCGATACAGCGGATGTCTACCAGTTCGGACAATCGGAGGAACAGATCGGCATCCTGCTGGAGGGGCGGCGCGAAGATTTCGTCATTGCGACGAAGTACAGCAGCGGCGCGCAGCCGAATGCCAATCGGCTGGTCACCGGCAACAGCCGCAGGGCCATGATCGCCTCCGTGGAAGCGAGCCTGAAGCGACTCAAGACGGATCGGATTGACATTTACTGGGTGCATCATCCCGATGGCGTCACGCCGGCCGAGGAAATCGTCCGTGGCTTCGAGGACTTGGCTCGCGCGGGCAAGATCCTCTATGCGGGCCTCTCGAACTTCGCCGCCTGGCGACTCTCCCGCACAGTGACCTTGGCCGAACTTACTCGTACCATTCCCATCGCGGCTGCGCAGTTCCAGCACAGTCTGGTTCATCGCGAGCCCGAAGCCGACCTGTTCCCGGCATCGCACGCGCTGGGCCTTGGTATCGTCACTTGGTCGCCGCTGGGCGGCGGCATGCTGACGGGCAAGTACCGCCAAGGGGAGAAAGGTCGCGCCGAAGGTTTGGGCGGCCGGGTGTTCCAGCCGGAGAATTCGGCGCAGCGTACAAAAATCCTCGACACCGTCATTGCCATCGCGGGCGAGATCGGCGCCAGTGCAGGTCAGGTCGCCATTGCCTGGGCAGGCACCCACGGGGCAGTGCCGATCATCGGACCACGCTCAATGACTCAGCTCACCGACAACCTCGGTGCGCTGTCGCTTGAGCTTTCTTCCGAGCACATCAGTCGCCTCGATACCGCAAGCATCCTGACACCCTCAACTCCAGCGCGGACGGTAATCCCCTGGGCCGAGAGCGCGGATCGGATCGTGGCATAGTCCTGCCTTGGCGCTGTGCTGGTGTGCGCGAGCGACACTCCCATCGCGAAGGCGGCCACGCTGAGGGCGTGGCAGCATGCGCAATCAGGTGGTGGATTCAGGAGGGCTTATCTTGAGGGTCACATCTTCCAGGCAACCGGCAGCGACGATGGCGCTGGTACATCGATACTGCACTTGCCAGTCTATCTTCGGAGGGCTGCCCTCATTCGCCAGCGGGACGCGCAAAAGCCTTAAGCGTGCCGCGAAGAGCTTCCAACCCATCCTCAGTCAGTTGACAGGCGGTCTTGATCTTGTCCGTGACGGCCCAAAGCTCTTCGCGCAGGCATTCCCCAGCGTCGGTAAGCGCAATCAGCACGCGGCGTTCGTCGCTTTTGTCGCGGGCTCGAGTCACCATGCCCGACACTTCAAGACGCTTGAGCAAGGGCGTGATCGTCCCGGTATCCATCCCAAGTGCAGCGCCCAGATCGCCCACGGTCCTGGGCGCGTCCGTGAACAGTTCCAGCATGACCAGGTACTGGGGGAACGTCAGCCCAAGGGGCTCCAGCAAGGGTTTGTGCAGGCGAATCATCCGATTGGCGGCACCGTACAGAGCAAAGGACAGTTGGGTTCCGACTTCCCGCTGCACGACAGCCTTTTTGGCAAGAACTCGCTTTTGTAGCTCAACATTATCTAGCTCACTAGATATTTTCCGGGCTACGGGTCGGCTGATGTCGGGGATATTGTCCAAGGCCTGTGCTGCTGCCCCAGCCTGCTCACCCGCAAGCAGTTCGTCACGTGTCGCTTGAAGAATGCGGTCGGACAGCGGTTGATCGTCGACCGCTCGGGCGAGCACCATGGCGCCGACTATCGCCGACATGAAACCGATCGCCTGGTCTTCCCTGGATCGGTCACGCCGCCAGGGAAGACTGGCGCTGAACGACTCGATCATTCCGGCGACCCGGCCCGTGAACGAACGCCGCATCCCCGGTTCCCGTGCGACATCAATGGCCAACGCAGGCATTGCGCAGCCTGCTTCCGGGTGGTCGCGGTGACCCTGACTCAGGTACCTGTCCAGAAAGGCTTGCTTGGGCGTATCGCTGCTGGAGACAGTGTCGCGCAGCCGTAGCGCCAACTGGTCCATCGCATGTTCAAGGCTGGCACAAGCCAGCGCATCCTTCGAATCGAAGTGCCCATAGAACGCGCCATGAGTCAGGCCCGATGCCTTCATGACCTGCGCAATGCTCGCCCCTGCGATGCCCTTGCCGCGAAACAACCGGGAGGCCTCCTCAAGGATTTTCTCGCGCCGTTCTGCAGTCTGGCTTGCAGGATATCTCATCGGTGGACCTCGATATTTATGCTTGACGAATAACATGATGATCATCATGCTTGGCTAAAAATATGACAACCATCATACGCCGTAGCCAGAGTGCGGGCCGACTTCCGCCTGACGGCCAATTCCACGACTACCGCTTCCATAAGCGCCAAGGGATGTAAATCCATGACGACAACTTTTGTGAATGCCCCCGTCCAGGCCATCCAGCCATTGACCGGAAAAATCGTGGCACTGCTCGCTGGCCTGGCTGCTATCGGTATGCTCTCCACCAACATCATCCTCCCGGCATTCCCCGTCATCGGTGAAGACCTGGGAGTGGACGCCCGCGCGCTTGGCCTGACGCTGTCCAGCTTCTTCATCACCTTCGCACTGGGCCAGTTGGTGGTCGGGCCGCTGGCTGACCGCTACGGGCGCCAGAAGCTGGTGCTGGGCGGACTCGCGATCTTCGTGGTGGGCACCGTCATCGCAGGCCTTGCCAACACCCTCGATACGCTGATTGCAGGACGCGTCATCCAGGCATTGGGCGTGTGTGCCGCCTCAGTGCTGTCGCGCGCAATTGCACGGGATCTGTTTGAGGGAGAAGCACTCGCTCGCGCGTTGTCGCTGACCATGATTGCCACCGCCGCTGCGCCAGGTTTTTCACCACTGGCGGGTAGCCTGCTGTCGGTCACGCTTGGATGGCGGGCGATTTTTATCCTGGTAGGGCTGGCCGCCGTTGCGCTCGCCTTCTTCTACGTTCGCGGCCTTGGCGAGACCCATCCCGCCGACCGCCGCGCGCCGCATTCAGCCAAGAGCGTGGTGCTCGCGTATCGGCGGTTGACGCTGGATAAGCGCTTCATCCTGCCTGCCCTTTCGATGAGCCTGCTGATGAGCGGACTGTTCGCATCGTTCGCCGCCGCCCCCGCTATTCTGATGAAAGGGATCGGCCTGACGTCGTTGCAGACCGGCCTGTACTTCGCTTGCACGGTGTTCGTTGTGTTCGCAGCCGGCATGGCGGCCCCGCGCCTGGCGCACCGCTACGGCCCAAGACTCATTACCACGCTGGGCATTGCCTGTGCCATGGCGGGCGGAGGGCTCCTGCTCGCAGGCCCGGCCGATCCGAGCCTTGGGTGGTATGCCCTTTCAATGGTCACGTTTCTTTGGGGCATGGGCCTGGCCAATCCGCTGGGCACGGCCATCACCATGGGACCTTTTGGTAAGGAAGCCGGGATGGCTTCCGCCCTGTTGGGCTTTGTTTCCATGGGGGCGGCTGCACTGACAACCTGGCTGGTCTCGGTGCTGACGCTTGCACCGGTTACAGCACTGGGCGGTGTCCAGACGACAGCCTGCCTGATCGCACTGGCGCTGTTCCTTCTACGGGGCAGTCTCGCGAAATAAACACGCTAAAGCGCTGAGGCGTCGTTTCTTGTTTGCGTCATGACCAACAACTGGAGAATCAACATGCAGATCAAAGGTAGCGTGGCGCTGGTGACCGGCGCCAACCGTGGGTTGGGCAAGGCCTTCGTGCAAGCACTGCTCGCGGCGGGTGCCGCGAAGGTCTATGCCGCGGCACGTGACCCCGCCACTCTCGAAGCCCAGGCCAACGTGGTGCCAATCAAACTCGACGTGACCCGTCCCGAAGATATCGCGGCGGCGACTGAACAGGCACACGACCTCACGCTGCTAATCAACAACGCCGGCATCAGCGGCGAAGCGCATGATAGCATCAGCCTGGAAACCCTTCGCCACGAGTTCGAGACCAACGCGGTCGCCCCGCTCGCCATCAGCCTGGCTTTCGCACCGATCCTGGCCGCCAACGGCGGTGGTGCAATCGTCAACATGCACTCGGCCCTGAGCTGGATCAACCTGCCCACCACCGTTACCTATTCGGCAAGCAAAGCGGCGGCCTGGTCGCTTACCAATGGCCTGCGCCTGCGATTGGCAAGTCAGGGCACCCTGGTCGTGGGCGTGCATGTTGCGTTCGTGGACACCGACATGACGCGCGGTATCGAAGGCGTGCCAAAGGCAAACCCTCACGATGTGGTCCAGCGCGCACTGGATGGCGTTGCCAACGACCAGCCGGAAGTGTTGGCGGACGAGACGAGCCAGCAGCTCAAGCAAAATCTGAGCAACGGTATCTACCTGCGACCGATATCGTAAAACCGAGTGACCCAAAAGAGCCGGCAGCTTTCATCGCCGGCTCATCTGGGCTTTGCAATCTCCTTATCGCATTGGCAGCCACGACCGCAATGAACTTGCACCGGCAGGCCAAACACCCCCATGGGACGGTCAAAAGCCCACGGCATAAAGCGGATCATGCGACCAAACGCGCTCAATTCAGCTCATCAACAGGCAACGCTCCTCCTCTGATTCTTCCAACCCGATAAACCGTCGCACCCGTTGGGCGCCATGCCCTTCGCGGATTGCCTGTGGCGAGGCATCCAGCTGCACGTTGCCGTTTTCCATGAAAATCACCCGGTCAGAGATCGACAGGGCAAATTCCATTTCGTGAGTGACAATCAGCAGGGTCATGCCTTCGCGAGCCAGGTCGGCGATCACCGTAAGTACCTCGCCGACCAGTTCCGGGTCCAGCGCCGAGGTCGGTTCGTCAAACAGCAGGATGTCCGGGTCCATGGCCATGGCCCGGGCGATCGCCACACGTTGTTGCTGGCCGCCAGACAGTTGATGCGGATATTTGTGAACGTGGGCCAGCAGGCCGACCTTGTCGAGCAACTGGCAGGCCCGTTGCTCGCTCAGTGTGCGGCTGACGCCATGATAACGAGGGGCGAGGCTGATGTTGTCCAACAGTGTCCGGTGCGGAAACAGGTTGAAGTTCTGGAACACCATGCCGATGCGCTGCACGCCCTGACGAACCCGAGAGCCATCCGGTTTGTCCTCGGCATTAATGAAGCCCTCCCCGAACAACAGGATTTCACCCTGATCGATGCGTTCCAGGCCATTAATGGTGCGGATCAACGAGGTCTTGCCGGAGCCGGACGGGCCGATGATGGAAATCACCTGGCCGCTTTGCACCTTCAGGTCGATACCTTTGAGCACATGATGATCGCCGTAGCGTTTGTGCACGTCCTGCAGGTGCAGGGCCGGGGCCGCACCTTTGGCTGGGAGGCTGACCTTGCTCGATACCCTAGGTGCCAGACTGTCACGCAGCACTTGTGTCGAGGCGCTCTCCAGGGTTTGCGGTGTACGCAGGTTCAGGTCCAGGTAACGTTCCAGACGCTGCAAGGCAAAGCCAAACACTGTAACGATCAGCACGTAGTACACGCCCACAGCCGCCAGGGTCTCCATAACCAGGAAGTTCTGGGCATACAGGCGCTGGCCGACAGTCAGCAGTTCGGTCAGTGAAATCACCGAGATCAACGAGGTCAGTTTGACCACCGTGATGTATTCGTTAATCAACGTCGGCAGTGAGATACGAAACGCTTGAGGAATAACGATCAGCCGTTGCACGCCAAGCAGCCCGAGTCCCAGGGCACGGCCCGCTTCCTTCTGGCCTTTGGCGATCGAAATCAGCCCGCCACGATGAATTTCTGCCATGTAGGCGGCCTCAGTGACCACCAGCGCCAACAGGCCGGAATAAAATGGCACCGACAGCACCGGCCCGGCACCGGGCAGCAACTGCGGCAGGTTGTAGACGAAGACCACCAGCACCAGCAGCGGAATGCTGCGAAAGAACCAGATGTAGAGTGATGCGGGTATGCGCAGCCAGCGCACGCTCGACAGTTTGGCCGATGCCAGGACGAAACCCAGCAGCATGCCCAGAAACCAGGCCAGGGTGCTCAGTTCGATGACGGTCAGGCTCGCCGCCCAGAAGTCAGCCATGGAGAACAGCGAAAAAAAGTAAGCCCAATCGAATTGCATAGACACCTCGCGCAAGCCGCGCCCCCGATCGAGGGCGCGATTTCAGGCATTACTCAGAGACTGGTTCCAGGTCATACGCCTTGAGAATGGCGGCGTACTCGCCGTTGGCCTTACTCTCAGCCAACGCCTTGACCAGCGCTTGATAGGTCGCGTCGGCGTCTTTCTTAACGTAGATGCCCAAAGTTTGCGGGTAAACCAACTTCTGCGAGCTGACGATCACACGGCCGTTGGTACGCTGAGCGATCATGTGCGCGGCGCCGGCAATTTCCACTTGAGCCTGGATGTTCTTTGACAGCAGCGCCTGCGTCACCTCGGGTGCCGAGGGAAACTCACTGACGGTGATGGCACCCTTGTTGTTCGGGACGCAGTAGTCGCTGGACAACTGACGGAACTTGCCGACCCAGGTGGTGCCCTGCTCCAGCCCGACTTTCAGGCCACACAGGTCTTCAGGAACCTGCGGGTTCAACTCACTGCCCTTGGGCACCATGATCGCCGCGCCGGTGTTGGCATAAGCAATGGTCCGGGCCTGGGCCTGGCGCTCCGGGGTGATGTACATGCCGGAGATGATTGCGTCGTAGTGCCCGGCGTTGAGGCCATTGAGCAGATTGGGAAACTTGGTATCGACGAAGTTGGCCTTGACGCCCATTGCCTTGGCCAGGGAATGGGCCAACTCCGGGTCGGAGCCGACCACATTCTTGTTGGCGTCATAGGACTCGAACGGTGGGTAGGTGATTTCCATACCGACCTTCAATACACCCGGGGTCGCGGTGCTGGCGAAGGCGGCACTGGCACAGAACAGACTAGCGGCGAGCAGACTCAGTCGGGTCAAGGCGTAGGGGGTTTTCATGTTGGGAAGCTCCGTTGGTTTTTTTAGGAATGAGTGGCAGTGTTTTTCAGGCGACCGAAGCTCGATGGCTTGCGGGCTCGGGACGGCAGTTCAAGCTCGCCGTTCTCGACGCGTTTGCGCAGGTATTGATAGGTCTGCAGGGCTTGACTCCACATGTGTTCACCAATCGTCAACGCCTCGTAGACCTGAGCGTCATTGATGAATGCCGGCAACGGCTTGATCAGCGTGTGGTAGTCGCAGGCGTAAAACAGCGGGAAGCTATAGCGCTCCTGAGCCACCTTGCGCACTCGGTGAGCGGTGGCCACAAAGGTCCCAGCGGTCATGACTTCCAGCATGTCGCCGATGTTCACCACAAACGCATCGGGCATTGGCGGTGCATCGATCCACTGATCCTGGTCGTTTAACACCTCCAACCCCGGCTGATCGGCGTGCAGGATGGTGAAGCACTCGTAGTCGGTATGCGCGCCGATGCCGGGAGCATCCACAGCAGTGGCGTCGAAGGGGTAATGGATCAGCCGCAGCTTGGAAGGCGGCCGGGTGACCAGTGCGTCGAAGTAGCCCTCTTCCAGGCCCAGGGCCAGGGCGAAGCCATCGAACAGTCGGCGGCCCAGGGCAAACACGGCCTGATAGTAATTTTGTACTGCAGCCTGAAAACCCGGCACGTCGGGCCAGTGGTTCGGGCCCAGCAGCGGCGTTCGACTCAGGAATAGCGGATCGTCCACCGGCACTTCGAAACCGATGTCGAAGGCCTCTTTGTGGTCCGGCTTGCCCTTGGAGTACACCTCCTCACCTTCGGGCACGAAGCCCTTGTGGCTTTCCGAGGCACCAATGTAATGGCGCATCTTGGTCTCCAGGGGCTGCGCGAAATAATCCTCGCTCGCCTGGCGCAGACCCTCGATCAGTGCCGGATCAATACCGTGTCCGGTGATGTACAGAAACCCCACATCGCTGGCGGCACGACCCAGTTGCTCGGCCACGGCAAGGCGATGCTCCAGTTCGATACTGAAGAGGCCGGCGATGTTCACCACCGGAATGCGATTGAAGTTGGCCTGGGTCAGCGAAGTCTTATTCATGGTGGGCTCCTTCACAGGTAAAACGGTTGAAGTGTTCGCGCTCGGTTCGCGCCATCCACTGGTTCAAGGTCCAGAGATCGGCCACTGGCATGTTGGTGAAGGGCAAGTGATGCAGATACCCGTCGGCACCGAACTCCGGGGTCAGGGTGCTGACTGCATAGCCGCGCTGAAATTGAGAAGCCCAGACCGCCTCCCAGTGGCGCTGGTGAAACACCAGTTCACGGGCATATTCCGGGGCGGCGGGATGGGGAACTTGCGGGCCCTGGTCATAACCGACCCGAGCTTGAATGTGATGAACGCGCTCGACGAAGGACGACAGATCGTCGGCCGGGTCGTCCAGTAACCGCTCACAGCACACCACCCAATGGCTGATGTCACTGGTGAAACGCAGTTCCGGCAGTTGGCGAATCAGTTCCAGAGTCACCCAAGGGCTATACAGGGAGCGGGCGCGGTGAGTCTCGAAACTGCAGAACACCCCATGCCTGGCGGCCAGCTCCAGGGCCTGACCGAAGAACTCGACCTGCTGCGCCAGAGGCCAGCGATCATTGCCTGCAAGCAGATTGACGAAACGGGGTGTCAGCTCCGAGGCCCAGCCGAGCTTACGATCGATGTCGACCAAGTGCTGGGCAGGCGTGGCGCGCTGATCAGGCAAGACATCGTAAGCACTGAACAGGGTGCAAATGTAGGGGACGTGATTGCTACGCAGGAAAGCGCCGAACTCGCCACGCTCATTGGCCGGCAGTGGCAGGCGTGCTTCGATCCCATCAAAACCGGCGGCGAGCAGTTCATCCAGGGCGGATGAATGGCCGGCGGTATAGCCCCATAAAGTACGGAAAATCTCTAGCTTCATGCATTCCTCTCGACTGCGTCGGGCCACTGGCGGATTGGGCTGGTGGCGTTGCTGGGCAGTCGAAAAGGGGCTGCTGCGGGCCGCTGCTCTGATGGCGGCGGTCCCGTGGGGAGGATCCTAAGGCCATCGTGACAAATGATTGAATAGGCTGTAGCAAATAGTTAGTTCAGAAATCCATGAACTAACATCGACCTGGTGCGTGAACCCGGGACGCCGGTGCACGTCTATCGTGCGTTTCCTAACGACGCCTGGACCAAAGCCGACCAGCCCAACGCCTGACATGTTCCTGTCAGCCTCCGGTCACTCTGACGTCAGATCCTTGCCCCTAAAGTACCCCCAATGACTGCCCTACGGTGCCAGCGTTACAGGCACCAAGGACACATCGCTTTAGCTGGACCTCTTGCCATCCGCCGGAAGGAGAAACGCAATGAGCCATCCTGATGCGCACGCTAGTGCTCTTGATCCATTTACTTGGCAATCGACGCTCGACAGCAATCTGGACAGAAAAGGCCTGTTGCTCCGCCTGTTCGCCGAACAGCGATTCATGGCCGCGCAGGTGCGAACCTGCAAGCTGGATCACAGGGACTATCTGCTTTCGCTGATTGATCCGGCATCGACGGTGAACGATGGCACTCGGCACTCATCAAGCGTCGACGGCCATCGAATGCAGAGCGTCATCACCGAAGCGGCAAAGAAAGCTCATTGGGGCAAGCCCCCAAGACATGGTCGGGCGCAAGGCATCGCTGCCCACTATGACGCGCAGACCTGCATGGCGGTCGTTCTCGATATCGAAGTGAGCGACGAAGGCCGCTTGATCATTCATGACGCGGTCGTTGTCGCGGACTTGGGTTTCTTGAAAAATCCTGGTCGCGTGCGCTCGCAGCTCGAAGGCGCTTGCCTGATAGGGATAGCGTTCGTGACATCCTGCGATTTTGAGCCGACCCTCGGAGATACCCGGGCTAAACCTGCCTATCGCACCCGTTGGCCACTCGTCTCATGGCTGCCAGGACAGATCGCGGTGCACCTGATCAAACCCACCGGGGCTCCCGAAGCCGGCCAGCCCAGCCAGACCAGTTACGCACCTGTCGCCCGGGCCTTGTGCAATGCGATTTTGAAGGCCACGGGTAACGGTTCGGTCCGGAGCCAGCTAACCGTCGCCACAGCAAGCCAGCTAAATTAAAGCTTCCAGATCAGATGAGGTTCTGCGCCATGCCTTCAGGATCCAATGTTTTTTTCAACAGCCGCGGGCAACGCGGCGCGGACCTGTTCGTAGAAGTGCTTCGCAGCGAGGGGGTACGTTACGTCTTCGGCAATCCGGGAACAACCGAACTGCCTTTGCTCGACGCCCTCTCAGGCGCCTCAGACATCCAATACATCCTCGGCCTCCAAGAGGCCTCAGTCGTAGCGATGGCCGACGGTTATGCGCAGGCATCCGGTCGCCCCGGCTTCGTCAACCTCCATACGGCCGGTGGACTCGGCAATGCAATGGGCGCAATTCTCAACGCGAAGATGGCGAATACGCCGCTTGTCGTCACGGCGGGCCAACAAGATACGCGACATGGCGTGACCGACCCGCTGCTCCACGGAGACCTCGTCGCTCTCGCCCGACCGAGCGTCAAATGGGCGGAAGAAATTCATCATCTCGAACACATCCCGATGCTGCTGCGTCGTGCGTTTCAAGACTGTCGCACGGGGCCGGCCGGCCCGGTTTTCCTTTCCCTGCCGATAAACGTGATGGAGCAACACACGGATGTAACGGCCGGCCCGCCATCGCGAATCGAGCGCGGTGCCGTGACCGGGGCGATTGAGGAATTGGCCGCTGCCTTAGCGGCAATTACCCCCGGTTGTCTGGCGATTATCGTTGGAGAGGAAGTGTTCCAGTCGAGCGCGGAAGTTGAAGCCGTGAAGCTCGCCGAAGCACTCGGCGCGCCGGTCTACGGGCCATCCTGGCCCGGGCATATTCCGTTTCCGACGGCTCATCCGCAGTGGCGGGGAACGCTGCCTGCGAAGGCTTCCGATATCAGAGAGACGCTCTCTGACTTCGACGCAGTCTTCCTGCTCGGCGGCCATTCGTTGATCAGCTATCAATATTCCCAGGGCCCCGCTATTCCATCTCACTGTCGCCTTATCCAATTGACCGGCGATGGACACCAATTAGGCAGAGTCCACGAGACAGCGCTAGGGCTGATCGGAGATTTAAGACTCTCCTTGCAAACGCTGTTGCCGATACTGGACAAGAAATTGGTCCCACACAGCGAGGCAATCGCAACGCTGCGAAACGTCGCAGGCCAAGAACGCGATACACGTCGTGCCGACGTCGTCGCTCGCGTCAGTCGCGAATTCAACACGCCGGTGACAACGCCTTTCGTGGCTGCCCACGAGGCTATCCGGGCAATCGGGCCGGACGCCTGGATCGTCGACGAAGCACCTGCTACGATTCCTCATGTCCGTGCCTGCCTGGACTCCCATTCGGCCCGCCAGTATCTTTTTACCCGCAGCGCCATCCTGGGCTGGGGCATGCCGGCGGCTGTCGGTACGTCGCTTGGCCTGGACCGCAGCCCGGTAGTCTGTCTGGTCGGTGATGGCTCGGCAATGTACTCACCGCAAGCACTCTGGACGGCGGCGCATGAACGGCTGCCGATCACGTTCGTTGTCATGAACAACGGCGAATACAATATTTTGAAGAGTTACGCTCGTAGCCAGGCGCACTATCTGAGTGCAAGCACTCACCGGTTCATCGGCATGGACCTCTGCGACCCGGCGATCGATTTCCTGGCCCTCGCCTCTTCCATGGGGATCCCTTCCCGCAGGATCGAGCGCGCCGGCGATATTGCAGGAGCTGTCGAAGAAGGTATTCGCTCAGGCTGCCCGAATCTCATTGAACTACCGATCATGCCCTGAAGGAATGGGCGCACCTGGTCCCTGCTGACACTCACCCCAAACACCCCGCACCAGTTCCTTCAGCAGCAGCGCCTCGCTCCAGCGATCCGTTATGTCGCGCCCATCACTCCCTGTGATCGCATAGGGTGGCGGGCCAAGTTCACAGGTGAAGGACAGGCTCGTGGGTGTGTTCGGTCGCGCGAGCCAATCCTTGATTCCGTAGCGCCACCAGCCCAGAAACCGGTCCAACCAGGGGCGATGCTGGGCAAAGGTCAAGGGCACCTGGACCTGCTCACTATTAGCGACTCGCCCGTGAAACCCCCAACTGTGTCGTAGGATGGTGTGAATCTGTTCGTCGTCTTCGGCCGCGGCCGGCTCAGGCAATTCGCGGCCCACGACGTAATGGGACAAGTCAGCCAACAACTTGAGGTCGGGCATCTGCGCGAGCAAGTCGAGGGTGAACAACAGGTCACTGGTGAGACGATAGCGGTGGGTTTCCAGCAGGATCGGAAAGTCCACCTGCTCGGCCAGACGCTGCCAGCCTTCGATCAGGGTGATCGCCTGTGCCAGCGTGCGCGGCCGGACGTCGGCTTGCAGCGTGAGGTGGTGGCAGCCGTAACGGGAGGCCACCTCAAGTGCTTGCGCCAAGTCATTCACGGTGCGGGGGAACAGTTGACCTTCGATTTGCAGGCCTTGCGCCTTGGCAGCGGCATGCAGACGTTCGGCCTGTGGCGCGACCCAGAAATGGTCGGTGACCCCATCGAAGCCAGCAGCGGCAATCTTCTCCACCTGCGCCTCCAGGCAAAGATCGCATTGACCACGGTGATCTTGCATGGCCCACAGGGACTGAAATACCAGGAATTCACGCATGTCAGGGCCTTAGCAGATGTTTGAGCGAGACATCGGCGTCGGCCAATGCGTCCACAGAGAGTGGAGTCAGGTTGGCAATCAGCCGTTCACACAACTTGATGTCCTTGGCAACGCTGTTGCCCTGCCCCCAGCCGCAAGCGCCTTGCAGACGTTGCTCGGTGTCCAGGTAGAACAGCAGCAGACCACCGCCTGCCAAGGTGCGAACAGCCGAAGGTGGCGTCGGTGGGATCACGCCCACCGTCTGTAAGCCCCAGTCGTACTGATCAGACCAGAAGCCGGGAACACCCTCGAACGGCAGCTCGCCGCCCAACAGATTCAATGCCGCGTGACGGCCCTGGGTCTCGGCATTGCGCCAGGTTTCCTGGCGCTGGAATAACGCATCGGCGTGCAGGCGAAACTCACACACATCGCCGGCAGCAAAGATGTCTGGTGCACTGGTGCGCAACTGGGCATCGACTCGAATCCCCTGGCCCACTTCCAGCCCCGCCGCCGCGGCCAATTCGATGTTGGGTTGCATGCCGATACCGACTACCACCCAGTCACAGGGCAACACCTGGCCGTCCACCAGTTGCACCGCCTCAGCGCGTTCGATGCCTTGTACCCTTTCAAGCGCTACGTTCAGCCGCACGTCTACGCCCTGTTGCCGATGCAATTCCAACAAGGCCTGGGACACAGCTTCAGGCAAGACTCGCCCGGCCAGTCGTGGCCCGGCTTCCAGCAACGTCACCTGACAGCCTAAGGTTCGGGCCGTTGCCGCGACTTCGAGGCCGATAAAGCCACCGCCGATGATCACCAGGCGCGTGCCGGGTATCAATGCGCTGCGCAGGGCCAGGGCGTCGTCATGGGTGCGCAGGTAAAGCACGTTGGCCAGAGGTTCAGGCACCAGGGACAAGCGACGCGCTCTGCCCCCGGTCGCCAACAGTAATCGGCTGTAGGGCAACCAACGTCCGTCGGTCAATTGCAGGCGGTGGTGCTGCGGATCCAGGCTTTTTACCGGGTTGCCCGCCAGGTGTTCGATGTTCAGTTCAGTGAGCCGGCTATCCCTCCACAGGCGGCAATCGTCCAGCTCCATCGTGCCGTGCAGCAAGCCCTTGGACAGCGGAGGACGCTCGTACGGCAAATGGAGTTCATCGCCGATCAGGATCAGCCGACCGGTATAACCCTGCTCGCGCAAGGTCAGCGCCGCGCGGCCACCGGCATGGCCGGCGCCGACGATAATCAGTGGAGCACTCATGGCGTGCACTCCTGGCGGTCAAGCCGAAATGGCGAGCAGAACTCGCCCCGCGTCGACCCGTACCGGAAAGGTCTTGAGGTTGACGCACACTGGCGCCCCCAAGGCTTTGCCGGTGCGATAGTCAAAGCGCCCGTTGTGCTTGGGGCACTCGATGACGTGGTCCATCACCAGGCCGTCAGCCAGGTGGATCGACTCGTGAGTACACAGGCCAGCGGTGGCAAAAAACTCGTTGTCAGCAGAGCGGTAGATGGCATAGGTATGCGGACCGTGGTCGAAGCGAATGACGTCTTCTTCATTGATTTCGCCCACGGCGCATACATCGATCCATTGATCGTTCATGGCGTTTTCTCTTGTTCGGGATACAGCCGGAGGGTGTCAGCCCAGGGTGGCTTCAGCCTGTGGATGAGCGTCGGTGGCAGGCCTTGAGCTACCGACGGGGCGGCGCACGAAATACGTCGGGTCCTTGCGCTGCTTCAAGAGGGTCGGAATGATTTCCTTGAAGGCCTCACCTATGTTGGCGTAAGGCGGCGGGCAGTCGTGGCGGATCTCTTCATGGAGTTGCGCCAGGGCGTGGTACGGCACCATCGGGTACATGTGGTGCTCAAGGTGATAATTCATGTTCATGTACAGAAAGCGCAGTACCCGGTTCATATAGATGGTGCGGCAGTTGCTGCGGTGGTCCAGCACGTCTTCCGCCAGGCCTACATGTTGGGTGAGGCCAAACAGGTAGGACAACCAGCCGCCATACAGGATGGGCAGGCCGATATACATCAGCGGCAACCAGCTGTGCAGGTAAAGCGCCGCGCCAAAGATAACCGCGTAAATCACGAGCCAGATACGGGCCGCCAGGAACACCTTGGACCATTCGGACTCAGGAATGAACGTCTGTTCCTGCGCATCCATTTTGCCAACCGCGTGCCGGCACACGCCCCCCATCGTCTTCAGCAGCAACGGGATCTGGAACAGGCTCAGCAGCATCATGAACAAGCTCGGTGGACGCGGTTCGACGATTTCCGGATCGCGGCCGACGACGATGGTGTCGGTATGGTGCCGGGCATGGCTCCAGCGCCACACATGGGGCTCGAACATGCACATGAAGCTCGCCACCTGGTAGAGCGCATCATTCATCCAGTGAGTCTTGAAAGCTGTGCCGTGGCCGGTTTCATGCCAGCGCGGGTTGGAGGCGGTGGCGTACAGAACGCCATACGCTAGAAAAAACGGCACACAAGCCCAAGTGCCCCAGAACCAGTAGCCGCCGAAGCCGGTGGTCAGCAGGGCCAGCAGCCAGATGGCGGTGTCGAGCAAGGCCGGACCGTCGCGGCGCTGCATCAGTTGCTTCATGCGTTGACGGGAGATGGGCGACTGGTACCAACTGGCCGATACAAGGCCTTTTTCAGCCGCGCGTGCGGCTTCAGGGCCGGTCAGGCGATAGTCCCGAGTAGAGGCGGTGTTGTCTTGAGACATTGTTATTGTTCTCCGCAAGCGTGAGATGTCAGGTGCTTTGCGTAAGAAAATATAGAGAGCGTGGAAGCCCCCCTCAAGGGCTTGAATACATTCCCTATCAAGCTATCATCCAGCTCCTGCGGGGCTTGATAGTTTTCTATCAAGACGCTTTGAAGGTTCATCATGAATAACAATAAACGCCCCACCATCGCCACGGTCGCCGAACACGCAGGCTTAAGTGTCGCCACCGTCGACCGCGTGCTCAACGCTCGCGCCCCGGTTAATCCAGCCACTGCCGAACAGGTGCTTCAGGCCGCCGAAGCCGTGGGTTATTTTGCCGCGCGGCTGATCGGCCAACGCATTCTCGAACGTCGCCCCACGTACCGTTTCGGCATCCTGCTGCTGGGCACCGCCCAGGCGTTCTACGCCAACCTGGCCCAAGCCATCACCGAGGCCGCGCAGCGCCAGGCCGGAGCCAACCTGACCTGCCAATTCGAATACGTTTTTGATCGCACCCCCAGCGCCATCATTGCCCAGATCGAACAGTTGGCAGTGCAATGCGACGGCCTGGCGGTGGTCAGCTTCGCCCACCCGCTGATCAACGCCGCCCTTGCCCAGATTCGCGGGGCCGGAGTGCCCGTGGTGGCACTGCTGTCGGGCATTCATGAGGCGGCGGCCGAGCCCTATGTCGGCCAGGACAATCAAGTAGTCGGGCGCACGATGGGGTGGCTGCTGGCCCGCACCTGTGGCGCGCGCAAAGGCAGCATCGGCATTCTGCTCGGTGGCCATCGCTTTCTTGGCCACCAGGAGCGGGTCGAAGGCTTGCACAGTTACTTGGCCGAACACGCACCTGGGTTGCGCCCGCTGGAGCCGCTGATCAATCTGGATAACTGCGACATCACCGAGGAAGCAACCCTCGACCTGCTGGTTCGGCATAGCGATTTGCGCGGGTTATGCGTGGTAGGCGGCGGTGGCGACGGGATCATCAACGCGTTGGCGCAACTGCCCAAGCGCCCGACGCTGTGCTGCATTTTGCAGGAGTCCACCGAGCTGTCACGCCAAGCCCTGGCTCAGGGTTTGGTCGACGTGGTGATCGACTCTCAGCCGCGCCAGACCGCAACGGCGCTGGTGAATCTGTTGGTGGAATTGCAGACTGCGCAGCAGTTCGATCCTGTGCGTCACCGGGTGCATATTCCGCTGCAGATTGTGACATCGGAAAATACCTAAAGCTGATGGGCTGGCGGTACAACCTGCTCGGTCTTTGATGGCACGGCCTTCCTGCTTATGCCTGTCGGATCTACCTCCGGGCTAAACCGTTGGTACTGTTCCGCCGTCGATCACAAACTCACTTCCCGTGATAGATGCCGCTCGCGGCGAAGCCAGGAAACCGATCAGGTCAGCAACTTCGCAAGGCGTCGATGGGCGGCCGAGCGGGATACCCCCAAGTGCTTTCATGATGATCTCTTTGCCACCTTGGTAGTCAGTACCTGCCTCCTGCGCGAGTCGCTCGGCCAATGCGACCGACGCTTCGGTTTCAACCCAGCCCGGCGAAACCCGAACCACGCGGACGCCTCTGGGCGAAACCTCTTTCGATAAACTTTTGCTGTACGTCGAAAGCGCGGCCTTGGCCGCCGCGTAAGCTGTTGTAGCCTCCGGCAGTGGCAGCCGACTCTGGATGGAGGTGACGTGGATGACGACCCCTTCCCTGCGCTCCAGCATACCCGGGAGCAAGGCGCGATCGAGGCGCACCGCCGGCAACAGGTTCAGGTTGAGCTCTCGTTGCCACTGTTCCTCGTCCAGCGCAGCAAAACCGCCGCCGGGTGCCGACGAACCACCCAGGACGTGGATCATGATGTCCACGCCACCCAGCCGCTGTTGGATCGCGGCGATCAGTACATCACAACCTTCCCGGGTCGAAAGATCAGCCGCAATCAGAAGAGCGCCCGGCATTTCCACGTCCACCTGCCTGGCCGAGGTAATGACCTTCGCACCCTCGGCCAGTAACAACTCGACGACAGCCTTGCCGATGCCTTTGGTGCCACCGGTGACGAGGACCCGCTTGCCAGTCAAACCTAGATTCAGCATGGCGTGATCTCCAGGGAACGGATTAGACCGTCTTCCAGTGTGAAGAGGTAACTCAGTTGAACCGGGCTACCGGGGAAATTCCCAACAAGGCGCGCAATGACAGTCAGCTCGCCCTGCCCTTGCAGGGCTTGCAGTGGTTGGACCTGATAGATGAAGGCTCTGCGTGCCTCCTGTTGCCAGGCTTCGATGGCAGCCGTTCCTTCGTACGTTTTTCTTTCATCGCAAACCGTGGCGTCAGAGCGGAAGCAGCTCGCAAGTTGCGCTGTATCGCCACCATTGCTGATTGCAAAGTACGTCTGCACGACGTCGGGAAGCTGAAGGGTCATTTGCCGATCTCCTGGATGAATGTCCTGGAGCAATCTTGCTGCCTGACGGATAGTTTGTTCAACTGGGACAAACCTTTATGACCAATCCCGAAATTCAGGACAATCCATGCCACAAGATCGTTTAGGCCTCAGTGAGCTGGACGCTGTTATAGCGGTCGCACGCAGGGGCTCGTTTCGGCAAGCCGCTATCGATCTCGACGTCTCCACCACCGCGCTGAGCAACACCATCGCGCAACTGGAAACCCGCCTCGAATCGCGGCTGTTCAATCGCACGACCCGTAGCGTGGCCATCACCGAAGCCGGCAAGATATTTCTGGAGCAGGTGGGGCCAGCCTTGCAGGATCTGCGTGCTGCACTCGATGCAGTGCGATCGCATAACGCCGGGCCCTCAGGCACGCTGCGTATCAATGCGTTCGCCAGCGCTGCCCGATCGGCGCTCCTGCCACTGGTGATGGAGTTCTTGCAGCATCATCCGCAAGTACACATCGACCTCGTCACCGAAGGCCGTCTGGTGGATATCGTGGCTGACGGCTTCGATTTCGGCGTGCGCTCAGCAAGCCTCGTTCCGAACGACGTGATTGTCGTCCCGCTCGGCCCTCCGCAACGGTACGCGGTGGTCGGTTCGCCGGCGTACTTCGAAAAACACGGTAAACCGCGAACGCCATCCGAGCTGCTCCAGCATCGCTGCATCCGCGTTCGACTACCGAATGGAGCGATTTTCCCGTGGCATTTCGAGCGGGACGGGGAAGTGACTCGCCTCGATGTGAACGGGCCGCTTACGCTGGATGAATCCAGCGTGGTCAAGGTGGCGGTGCAGGAAGGCATGGGGCTCGGTTTTTTCATGGAGCAGGACGTTCACAACGAAATCCGCACCGGACAGTTCGTGCGGACTCTCGAAGACTGGACACCGCCCAGAGACAAGCTGTGCCTGTACTACCCGAACCGCCGCAACCCCAGCGCGGCAGCCAAGGCATTCATCGACCTGGCACGCGCCAGTCAAGCCAAACTGGACGGGCTCGCCTGATTCAGGCTTGACCTTGACCTGGCTCAGGCAATCAACCCCAGTGTCAGCCCCTTCAAGGTAGCGGCTGCCCGGGTCGAGCATTCCAGTTTGCGAAAGATGCTTTCCATATGCGTGCGAACCGTGCTCGGACTGATGTCCAGCAGCCGCGCCACCTCCTTGTTGCTGGCGCCACGGCTGATCTCCAGCAGGATGCGGCACTCGCGAGACGTGAGTAACGAAGCCTTCGGTTGCCGCATCCGCCGCTCGCCACCTGCGGCGGCAATGACTGCTTCGCAAACATCGTTGTCGAACAAGCCATTGCCAGCATCCTGTTTGAGCAGCCTGGCTGCATCCGCTTCGCCGTAAGCCGATCGCCATGGCCTGGCTTCCCTTAGCGCGACCCAGGCTACCGATGTGGCGAACAGGCGATGCTCGGCACTCAGCGCATCACCCGCCACGCCTCGAAAATAGCCACTGCCGTTGAGCCGTTCATAGGCATGGGCTGCAATCTCTGCGGGCACAGCCAGTTCAGTGATAGGTCTAAGCGCCTGTTGCGTCCAGTAAGGGACAAGGCGCACCCGCTCCGCAGCGCTGTATGGCAGCGTTCCTGCGGTATTCCACAGGTGGTTCGAAACGGCTGCCCGGCCGAGACCGTAGATGAGCGCGGACTTGCCAATGTCTGTCAAAGTCGGTTCACGCAGCCCCCACAGGCGTCCAGCTTCCACGGCGACATGCGCGACCTGCCGCGAATGCCCTGCCAACCACGGCAGCTTCAAGTCGATTATGTCTCCCACCAACGTCAGTGAGACGCAACGCTGCTCATGCCCGTGGTCAACGGTTTTCCACAGCGTTTCCAGATCCGCCAGCCAGTCCTTTGCGTTGTCCAGAAGCAACGATACCAGCGACGCTGGATAGCGCCGATCCGACTGTTCTCTGATCCAGCGTAGCGCCGCATCCAGACCGTGTGCACGACTGAGAATATCCAGATCACCTGCAAGTACTACCTGATAGGCGACCTCCGGAATGTGCTCATGGGTCAGACCCAGCGGCCGGCCAGTGCCGTCGTAGGTTTCGAACACGCGACACAGGCCCGCCTCGACGGCGGCACCGAGCTGGAGGGTTTTGGCGATGGCTCCAGACACCTCACAGTGCACAACGGCAAGCGGGGTTGCCTGATGCACCGCGTTCATTTGCTCATTGCCCAGCGTCAAATCGAGCATCGCGCGGCGGCCATCGACGTCGTCGCCCAGCAGATCCGCAAAGCCTTCGGCATTGGCGGTGCAACCGGACCAGCGCAGCAAGGCAACCTGTTCCGCTACCCTCAGGTGCTCACCGTCGCCGTGCTGGGCCTGCGCAAGCATCCGCGCCAGTGCGGCAACGCGCCGGGAATGACCGAGAGGTTGTCCCATGCTGAGGTCACCGACCTGGGCGATCGTCGCCAGTGCCCCACCCAGGGAGATGTCCAGTTGCAACTCACTATCCATGAAAAATGTCCCGGGGTCGGCTAATTGACCGATGCCCACATCGCAGGCCGGTCAGCGGAATTTGAACTCCCGAACAGGAGCTCATCCAATGAAAACAATCAAATCGAAAATCGCTACCGTCGCTTTTGCCCTGGCCGGTACCTTCACCGCAAGCGCCAGCCACGCGCAGGATACAACGCCCTCCGTGGTGATCGTACACGGCACGTTCGCCGACGGCTCCGATTGGGCCAAAGTGGTGCCACTGCTCCAAGCCCAAGGGGGTGGCCGTTACGGTTGTGCAAAACCCGCTCACCTCGCTTGCCGACGATGTTGCCGCGCCGCGCCGCGCCTTGAACAACCAGCAGGGCAAGGTGGTTCTAGTCGGGCACTCTTGGGGTGGCACCGTGATTACCGAGGCCGGTAGCGATCCGAAGGTCAGCGCGCTGGTGTATGTCGCCGCCTTCGCGCCAGAGACCGGGCAAACCAGCGGCGAACAAGGTAAAGGCGCGCCCACGCCCCCTGGCACCAGTCCTGCTCCGCGAAAATGGGCCGAGACACATATCGGTGGTCGACCATCAACTGCGCGTATATGGCATCGATAAACTGCGCATCGCTGATGCCTCGATCATGCCGCGAATTACCGCAAGCCAGCACAGCCCTCAATCGGTTTGCGGCCAGTCCTCGTCGGGAACGTCACTGAAATCACCGCCCTCCACGCCATCGATTTCGTACTGTGTCAGATAGTCGCCAAGCAGGTCGCCGAAGTGGTCTTGCTGAGTCTGCCGTTTGCCCTCCGCAATAAGGCCCGGAAGCAACAGGGCAACCGCGCCGACGCCTGCCGCCACGGTGCCTAGGACTCCAGCCAGCGGGGCCATCGCCGCCCTGACTGCCAGATGGCCAAAAAGGCCTGCGCCGCCCTCAATCGCTGATGCCAGGCCTGACAATGACGCCAGTGCGCCTGAAGTGATGCTGATACCACCACTGACGGGGTCGCCCTTGCGAATCGACTGAACGCCATCAAAGATTCCGTACGCACCCGCAACCATGCCGGCCAAACCGCCGATACCCTTGGCACCGCTTTCAAACTTGTCGGCAGTGCCAGTGAGAGATTTTATGGGGTCGTCGAAAAAGGCTCTGATTTTCGGATCAAGATCAATGTTTCCTTTGTTTTTCAGGTAGCTTTTCAGGTTCTTGGCACCACCCTCGGTGAGCAGGGTCGTCGTCATGACCGATCCGGTGGTGATGTCTATGATGTTTCGTTCGGTCAGGTTTGCGCCATTCTGAGCGCCTTTGGCGATCGTCACGCCAGCCATGAAGATGCCGCTAACGCCATGCAGTCCCCCTTTGTCAGACAAGTTCTTGAGGTCGGGGTTGAGCCAGGACGACTTCAATTCCGCAAGCGACTTTGTGCCTTGGCGCAGGATGTCCCAATTCGAACGGACACCCGCGACGATCTGATCGGCCGTTGCGACGGTGCCATCCGGATTGGTCACGAGTTCTGGATTGGACTGGATAAGCGTCTCGGCCATCGTCCTGACTTTTGCCTCGTCAAGCTCGTCACCGCCATTGATACCCAGGGCTTGCTTGACATCCTCGAAAGTGCCGTCTTTCATGGCGTTGTCGCGCCCGATCCGGCTGAAATTGTCGTTCAACTGCGGGTCTAAACCTGCGGTGACGCTGGGATCCAGCGCCGCGTTGTAGAGCGCGACCTCCGCGGAGAAGGTGCCGACCGCTTCTTCGAAGGTGCCCGTTTTCATCAGTTCTTCCAGTCGCGTCCCGGAAGCAAGCGACTGCTCGTAATAATCCTGGAACGCCTGGGCATGCTGAGAGGCAGCGAGCCCCTTCTGAATTTCTGCCCGATCATTGATGCCGAGCGCTTCCTGATAAAGCGTTGCCGTCGAGAAGTATTCGGCCAGCACCGCCTGTTGGTCGGTGCTGCCGTCTTTCGTATGCTTTTCCCATAGCGCATCAAGAGCTGCACCGGACTTGATGTCATCGTAGTTTTTTTGCACCGAGTCCTTTAACCCAGGAACTGCCTCAAATAGATTGGCCATCTGCGTCGAGGTGGTTTCATTAAGAAATTTGACCACCTCGGGATCACTTTGTAGCTGCTCAATGTGGCTGTTGACATCGGCAAGCAGCTTGTTGGGATCTGGATGGCTGCGCACAGCGTTGGCGATGGACACCTTACCGTAGTCATCACTCCACAGACCGGCAGCCGCACCGTCGATGATCAACTGTCGCGCCTTGAGCAGATCCTGTAACACCGCAGCCCGCTGTTCGGCGGAATAGTTGCCAGGGTTTTCAAAGACGTCCTTGCCCAGGTCACCGGTATCAATGCCGGAGACCCCACTGGCATTCGCTACCTGGTTGATGAACAGCAGAGCGTCTCCAGCGGTTTTGGGGCTGGAGGCCTTCAACCAATTCTGGATGTCGCGCTTGTCGAGCTTACCATCGGGTTTGCTCTCCAATGGTTTCCCACTGGTTTCAAGCGTTTCGAACGCCCCCGTCTGCGACCAAAAAGTCAGGGCTTGCTTCAAGTCATCGCTGATGTTCGGGTTTTCATCCAGGTACTTCTGCAAGGCCTCGCGCGACAGGTGTTTACCGCTATCGGTCCGATCGCTGATCTCGTCAAAGTTCTCCAGCAGCAGCGCCGAATGCTTCGCAAGCTCTAGAGAGGTTGCGTCAGCATTCGGGGAGGCTTTCAGAAAGTCGTTATAGGCACCGATGTCTTCGGCTTTGACAGCAACAGGTCGTAGCCATGCATTCAGGTCGTTGCTGCTGATTTTGCCGTCAGCCTTGTTGTTGTGTGCCTTGGTATCAAGCAGGTCAAAAAATCCTTTGTTATCGAGCAGGAACTGCGCCGCCTCGCGATCTTCTGCGCTTCGATTTTCATCGGCAGCGTACTTCCTCAAATCCTTGTCACTGACAATGCTGTCGGAGGCGTTCCAGTCATCCCATCGATCACGGATCGTGTCGATGATCTCGCTGTTCTGCTCGTAAAACTTGCTCTGGTAGCCTTCCTGTTTCCAGACCACCTGGTTGTAGAGGTCGGGCGTCACGTCCTTCGAGACATGGATCTTTTCGCCATTGATCGTCAGGCGGATAAAACCAGTGTGTTCATCCGGGGGCAAAATTTCTGCGCTCGCCAGTGCTTCTGCTGATAGAAGCGCGCCATCTGCGCGCAACAAAAAGCCTTCGTCGTTACCTTTTTGCAACGCATCAACCTTGGCGAAGTAATCAGGCGTCGCCTCTTTGCTGATGGTGAATTCATTGCCCTCTTTGTCCCGCGCGGAGTACGCCGTCACCTCGCCATCCACCCACCACCCCATGAAAATCTCGAGATCCTGGAGCGGTACGGTTTCGTCGTTGCGTAACGTACGTCCATCTGACTGCTTCAGCGTTTCTGCGATGGCGCCGCCCGCTTCTCGCAACGCCAAGAGCACGCTCTCAGGCAGGGACGGCAAAACTTCTTTGTCTGCCGCACCGCGTGGGTCAGGCTTTTTATCGCTGATTTGCATGCGGGCCGCGCCAAGCATTTTCTCAAAGCGCTGACCCGCTTCAAAATCAGGGGATTGGCTATCTGTGGGGCGGGCATTGCTGTCGATTCGCAAGGGGACGTCCTCCTGACAATGGCGCCGATAGCGCTAGAGGAATCAACTTTGACCATTGAACATTGCAGGGGAATGACTCGGCTCGAATCGCAACCTTAAACGCGCAAAAGACCCGATGGATCGGGAGAGCAGTTGGACGACCAAACGTCATGCCGGTTTACAGGGACTTTCAAACTCGCTCCGTCCATTTGTGAGGCACTCACCAGCAGGTACGCTCAAATCAACCGAGCGGCCACCAGGATATCCGCCACTGCCTGGAAGGTGTTATCCGGCACAGGGTCCCCCGGCACTGCCCGTCGGGCGATGTCCTTGGCCAGGACGGTATCGAGGCTATGGGCAATCCCCAGGCCCCGGGCCTGCGCAAGCAACTGCGCCGCGTCCTCGCGCTCGGCCTTGCACACCACCACCGGTACCGGAGTTTCGCCGCGTACATAACGTATACCCACCACCCAACCAGGGTCGGAGCCGACCATCAACGATGCACGCCCCACGCCCAGCTTGGTGGCCAGGGCTTGCATTTCCCGACGTTGACGCTGGCGTTCCTGTTTGATCACCGGATCGCCGTCACTGTCCTTGCGCTCACGCTTCTGTTCGCTGCGGGTCATTTTCATGTCACGGCCGAACAGCCAGCGCTGCATCATCACGTCTGCCGCCCCGACCAGCAGAAAGGCAGCCAGCACGGTGAACACCAGAGGCTTGAGTACCAGGTAGAAAGTTGATTCGATGCAGCCGGCGCCGCAGCGCGACGACTCCATCAGCGCCTGCAACGCCCCACGCCCGATCACGTAGAACGCCAGCCCCAGCAGTACGACCTTGATCACGCCCTTGAGGAATTCAACGAAACTGCGCATCGAAAAAATGCGCTTGAAGCCATCGATCGGATTGATACGTTTGATGTCCGGTTTGAGGGGTTCGACCGAGAACACCACGCCGCGCATGCTGATGATGTTGGTCAGGATCACCGCCCCCACCGTCACGGCCACCACCGGCAGGGTGAGGTTGATGAGCAACTGCCCGGCGATGTCCAGCACCCGTGGCCAGACGGTGTGAAAAGGTTCGATGTAGATCAGCGCGATCAGGTCCAGCAACGCGGTGATCTGTGCCTGGGCCTTGGGCACCATGATCGAGATACAGAGCGTGCAAAACAGGATGACCATGCCGGAGACCAGGTCCTGACTCTTGGACACCTGGCCTTTCTTGCGCGCCTCGCTGAGCTTCTTGCTGGTGGCCGGCTGTGATTTCTCTTCGCTGCTATCGCTCATGGACGCTTCGCCCGAAACAGGGAAGTCATACCGAATCGGCCAGCGTCTTCAGGAGCTCCACCGTACCGCGGAATTCGCCGAGTTGCTCGATCATCACCGGAATCAGGAAGCTGATGTAGACCACCATCAATACAGTGAAGAACATATTTTTCACCGGCAGCGACAGATCGAAAATGTGCAAGTTGGGCGCCATGCGCGACAGGTAAGCGAGCATCAGGTCAGTGACCAGCATGCAGATGATCAGCGGCCCGACCATGATCACGCCGATGCGGGTCACCTGGTCGAGAATCCGCAGCACCGCCATCAACGCCGAACTGGCAAACAACGGTGTGAACTCGGTCACCGGCCATAACAGGTAGCTGTGGTAATAGCCGTCGACCATCATGATGAAGCCGCTGGACATGAAGAACAGGGCGATCAACATCACCGTCAGCAAGGTGGCCATGACACTGGACTCGCCCGATGACAAGGGATCCACCAACTGGGCCATGGTCGAACCGCGTTGCAGATCGACCAACTCGCCGGCCACTTCCGCCGCCCAGAACGGGATGCCGAACAGCAGTCCGATGAGGATACCGATCAGGAATTCCTTGATCAGTAGGCCGGCCAGGAAGAACCCACCATGTTCTGGCAGTGCAGTGAAAGCGCCATACACCGGAATAAACATGGGGATGGCAATGGACACCGCGACGCAACTGCGGATCATGCCGGTCAGGCCCAGGCGGTTGAAGGCTGGGGTAATCACCACCACGCCCATGGCGCGGCTGGCGGACAGTGCCGCCGAGCTGATGACCGGATAGGCGACTTCGATGAACTGGTTGGCAAGCTCGATATTCATGCCATTCAGCGCGTCCACAACGGGAAGTTGTCCAGCACCTGGTTACCCAGTTCCACCACCTGGCTCGCCAGCAGCGGCCCCACGAACACGATCGTCAGCAGCACCGCCACCAGCTTGACCGCCTGCGGCAGGGTCTGGTCCTGGATCTGGGTGAGTGCCTGCAGCAACCCCACTCCCAGGCCGACGATGATCGCAACAGCCAGTGCCGGGGCGGACAACAGCAGCACCGTCATCAGCGCCTGATTCATCAACGAAAGAAATACATCCTGGCCCATCAGGTGCCCCCATAGCTAAGAATCAGGCCATGCATCAAGCGCGACCAGCCGCTCAAGGCGACGAACAGAAAGAGCTTCAGCGGTATGGAAATCAGCGTAGGTGAAACCATGGACATGCCCATGGCCATCAATACGTTCGCCACCAGCAAATCCACCACCAGAAAGGGAACGTACAGCAGAAAACCGATTTCGAACGCCCGGGTCAGTTCGGAGCTGACGAACGCCGGCACCAGCACCACCAAGTCATCGTCGCGCAGATCGGCCCGGGCTTCAGGAGACCAGATGGTCTCCGTGGCCTGGATGAAAAAACCACGCTCGCTTTCGTTGGCGAAACGCGAAAGGTGCGCCTGCAATGGCGGCCTCAGTGCGTCCCCGAAGGCAGTAAGTTGCTCGATGCTCTCGATGTTGAGATCACGGCCCTGCACCTGCCGGTACATGTCGCCCAGCAACGGCGTGGTGACGTAGACCGACAGGATCAGGGCGATGCCGTACAGCACCATGTTAGGCGGTGTCTGTTGCACGCCCAGGGCGTTGCGAATCAGGAACAGCACCACGGAGATTTTCATGAAACCGGTCAGGGTCACCACTGCCAGCGGAATAAGACCGATGGTGGCGACGACCACAATGATTTCAATCAGGTTGGGCTGGTAGCCATTCATGACGCGGCGATGCTCAACACGCGCACGCCCAGGCCTGGACCGATCCTGACCAATTGCCCCTGGCCGACGCGACGCCCGTTTATCATCAGGTCGACGCTGTCCTGGCGTTGCTCGGTGAACGACAGCAGGCTGCCCTCCCCCAGTTCGCGCAGCTGCGCCAGGGTCAACTCGACACTGCCGGCCTGGCAAACCATTTTCAGTGGCAGTTCGTCCAAGCGCGAATCCAGGTTTCGCCCGTCAGCGGTTTCACTCATGGTGGGTGCTTCGTTCACAGAAAATTCCTTGGAAAGATTGATGCTCATCGGTGTTTCAAGCAGTGTCAGCCTGGTGCCGTCCTGGCCGGCCCGGGCGTGCAAACGATGGTTCACCACCAGCCGCACCTGGCCCATGGGCCAAGGATCGAGCATCACCACATCGCCCGGATTGAGGCTGCGCAGCTCGCCGACACTCAGCTCGGCTTCGCCGGCCTCGACCGCCAGCCACAGGAGCAGGTCTGTTAGCGCATGGGGAGCCGGCGGTGCATACCGATCGAGCCACTGCGCGACCTGCTCGCCAGCATTGGCACTCAAGTGCAGCACAACGAGCATGGACGAGCCGTCGAGCTGGACTTGGGTGACCAGGCGCAACGGGCAAGGTTGCGCGGCCAGGGCGGCGTGAACCGGGTCGGCGTGGTCAATGAAACGCATCGATTGCCCGGTCAGGCGCTCCAACGGTTCGATCAGGCTCAGCAGGGCCAGCTCCAGCAGCATCGCGCCAGGCAAGGTTTGAAAGTCCAGGGCAACGGGCACACCCAGGGCGTGCAGCGCCTGCGCTGGCAGGTGCAGCCTGATGGCCGACGCGTCGCCCTCCTCGCCCAGCCCCAGCAACAGCTCAACTGCCGTGACGTCAGGTTCGGCAACGGAGCCCCAGCGCACGCCAATCACCTGGCCTGCGCATTCTCCCTTCCAGGTTTCGCGGCTACGATGCAGGCGATTGTGCAGGTCCACCCATTGGGGGTCGACAGGCGTCAATTGTTCGGCAAAGGGTGTCCAGAGTGGGTTCTGGTGACAGCTCACGCACGGCCTCCGATAGCAGCGCGAGGAATTTCGTCGGCCTCCAAACGGTGTTCGTCGACAAGGCGCTCGACGCGCTCGCGGCCTTCGAGCAAGGTGTCGCAGGCTTGCGCCTGGCGCTGTCGAGCCACATGGGCAACCCGAAACACTTCGCGCTCGTGCTCGTGGATTTCCAGGGTGCGCGCCACTTCACTGACGCTCACTTCCAGCTTTCGCTGCCCGCCCTCGTACAGCTCCTCCAGATGCTCCTGGGCCATACGCCAGTCGCTGATCGACATGCCTTCGCTGATCGAGCCGTAGATGCGCTCGGCTTCACGGGCCAGGGCCTCACGATGCAGGCGCAGGTTTTCCTTGGCGTCATCCAGCGCCACGTTGGTCTGCCGGCAGCGTCGCTGCTGAGCGACCAGTTGGCTGGACGCACGTTGCTCACGCAACTTGCGCAACGCTTGAAGGCTACGCATGTCACTGGTTTTCATAAGACCTCCATGGTTGTCATGCCATCACCCTGCGCATGTGTTGCAGGGTTTCGTTGGGATTGCTTGGCTCGTTGGCCCCTTGGCGCAAGAACGCTTCAATGGCGTCATGCCGCTCAATCGCCTCGTCGGCCAGTGGGTCGCTCCCGGCGGCGTATTCGCCGACCCGGATGAGCATTTCGATCTCGTTGCGCCGCGCCATCAGCTCGCGCATGCGCATGGCCAGGTGGCGTTGCTCGTCGCCACACACCTGGTCCATCAACCGGCTACGGCTTTGCAGCACATCCACCGCCGGGAAAAAGTTGCGTTGCGCAAGTTCGGCGCTGAGCACGATGTGCCCGTCGAGGATTGAGCGGGTTTCTTCAGCCACCGGGTCCATCGAGGCATCGCCTTCTGTGAGCACGGTATACAACCCGGTGATGCTGCCGGTCTCGCCGGGGCCGGCGCGTTCAAGCAGGCGCGGCAAGGCGGAGAAAAAGGAGGGTGGGTAACCGCGACGGGTCGGCGGCTCGCCCACCGCCAGGCCGATTTCACGCTGGGCCCGGGCAAAGCGGGTCAGGCTATCCATCAACAGCAGCACGTTGCGGCCCTGGTCGCGGTGATATTCGGCCAGCGCAGTGGCAACAAAGGCGGCGCGTACCCGCTCGGCAGCCGGACGGTCGGAGGTGGCGACCACGGCCACGGTACGCGCCCGGGCCTCGGCGCCCAACTGCACATCGAGCAGCTCGCGCACTTCACGGCCGCGCTCACCGATCAGGGCGATCACGATGACATCGGCACTGGTATTGCGCACGATGCTCGCCAGCAGCGAAGACTTACCCACCCCCGGTTCACCGAAGATGCCCATGCGCTGGCCCTGGGCCAAGGTCAGCAGGCCGTCGATGCTGCGCACCCCCAAGGACATCGGGTGGGCAATCAGTTGGCGGCTGAACGGCGCTGGAGGCTCGGCATGCAAGGGGTAACGCTGCAACACGCCCAGCGGCGGGCTGCCATCGAGAAATTCGCCCATGGGGCTGATCACCCGGCCCAGCTGCGCATCGCCGACGCTTACCCCCAGGGTCTCGCCGGTGGCGATGATTTCGGTGCGGGTCGACAGGCCGTCCATCGAACCGATGGGCGAAAGGATCGCTTCGTCATCTTCAAAACCAATGACTTCGGCAGCCAGGCTGCGGCCGCTTCCGGGTTCGCGCAACTGGCACAGTTCACCGATGTGCACACCGGCGACGCTAGCGCGCAGCAGCACTCCGCGGATACTGCGGATGGTGCCCTTCATGGGGCGCGGTCGGGCATTGGCCAGACGTTCGGTCAGGCGCGGCAGCAGGTCGTGGGGGATCGTGATCATGGCTGTGCCTCGTCGGCAAACGGCAGCAGGTTGCGGCGCAGGTTGAGCAACTGGGCTTCAAGCCCCAGCTCCACTGAACCCACCGGACTGCTCAGCCGTGCCTGACCACCTTGCAACCGATCGTCCGGTTCCACGGCAATCGTCGGCAAGCCGTCCTCTTGCAGTTTGAGTTGCTGACGCACCGCTTCGGCGTCCTGACGGGAGACGAACAGGGTCAGGGCCTGATCCTGGCGGAACGCCCCCAATGCCTTGCGGGCGCAACGCATCACGCGCTCGGCATCGTCCATGTCATCGAGTATTTCGCGCACAATGCCCAGCGCCAGATCGGCCAGGGACGTTTCCAGCCCGGCCAGCCAGGCATCGATCCTCAACGACGTTTCGCCCAGCAGTGCGCTGACCTGTTCGGCACCCTCCCGGCGCCCGCTTTCAAAGCCTTCGGCATGGGCTTGTTGCAGCCACTGCTCACTGTCTTGCCTGATGGCCTCAGCCTCGTCACGGGCAGCCTGCAGGAAGGCGTAGCCGTTTATCCACAGGTCTGCCTGTTCGGCACGCAGAATACGGGCGGCAGGACGGGTCGGAAGCTCGCTCATCGGGTCCCCTGCTCCTCAAGCTGTGGAAGGTTCGAGGCGGCGCTGCGCACGATGGCCAAGGCATTGGCCACAGGTGTGGCACTTACCGGTCCGCTCTCAACTGGAAGCTCGGCAAAACGCAGGCGCAGCCAGGGCCGAAGTGGCGCTGGCTGGGCGCTCAGCCAAGCGGTGATGCAGCGGGCGCCATCATGGTCGATGGCTTCAAGCAGTTCGACCGGCTGGCGCAGCAAGTCGGCACCGCTGCCCAGGGCACGGTTTGCCAGGGCCAGGGCAAACACATCACTGCCCAGCAAATAGCGCAACTGGTTGACCACATCGCCACGGATCTCGCGACTCAGGGTGGTGCTATGCAAAATCGCGCCACACAGACGCGGCAGGCGCTTGAAGGCCTCGGGAGGCAGCATCAGAACCGGTAGATCGTCGACATCGGGCAGTGGCAGGCTACCGGGAGCCTGCAGCTCATGACGGCTGAGCAACAAGCGTATCAATCGCGCCTGGAAGCGCGGCTGTTTGCGCAATTCGCTTAGCGCACTGCCGGAGGTCTCGGGGAAGCACGCCGCAAGAGGCTGCGTGCCGACGAAATCCAGCGGCTGCTCGAGCAGGTTTTGCCACTGCGGCAAAGCGGCGGCACTCATTTCACGTCCTCCAGCTCATACAAGGCGCGGGAGGCGCGTCGTTGCCAGTACTGCCAGCCCAACACACCGACCATCGACAGCGCGGCCAGCAGCAGGACGCCGAACAGCATCCGGGCACGGGGCAGGTTGTCTTCGAGCATCCATATGCCCAGGAAGCTGGCCAGGCGCGGCTGTGCGTTGGCCCGGCCGCTGCCGGTGGCGGCCTTGATTACCGTGACCGACACCCCTTCGTAGCTCAAGCCGGAGATGCCGTTGGCCACCAGGGTTTTGATCTGCGGGATCAGGGGGTTGATGTCGGTATTGGGGTCGTAGCGCACCAGCACTGAAGCCGACGACGGGGAAATCACCCGTTTGAGCAGGTCATTGTCGGGCAGCACCACATGTACCCGGGCAGAAACCACACCGTCGATCAGCGAGACGCTGTGCGAGAGTTCTTCACTGAGCGCGTAGACCATCTGAGCCCTTTCCTGCACGGGAGAAGACACCAGGCCACCACTCTTGAACACGGCGCCCATGTTGGAAAAGGTTTGGCCCGGCAAGCCAGCTTCGTCGAGCAGGCTCATGGCCTCGGCAAAGCGTTTTTCGTCCACCACCACGGTGAGTTGGCCGTTTTCCTGGACCTTGCGCGAGGCCGGCACACCCTCACGCAGCAGCACTGCAACCATGGCATTGGCCTCACGCTCGCTGAGGTTGGTGTACAGGTCGATATCGCAGCCCTGCAGCATGCAGGCAAAGGCGAGGACAATCATCAGGCGCACGGCATGGCAACGGCGGAACATGGCTTTATTGACCTTTCAAGAGCGTGTTGGCTGCGCCGGAAATCTGCGTCGCGCCACGAACGACCATCTGAGTTTCAATGGAGTAATCGAACATGCGGCCCAACGATTGGACGATCTGGTCGACCTGCTGATCGCCGACCTTTTTCCCCGACTCGCCCGCCGCCCCCTCAGGAAGTGAGGCGAGCGATTGCGTGCCGGGAGGAGCCACAACGTTGCCAGCCGTCGGCCCATTGGTCAGCGCATCGGCACGCTTGGCGAAGTTTTGCGAACGGTCGATGAAACCGTTCAGGCGCTCCATCAAGCCTTCGCCAATCTGGTGCGGACTGGCGCCGGCAGGCATGCCCTTGGCGCTGTTTGTCATGTGTTCGAACAAGTTCTGGGAGGCCTGCAAATCGACCTGCCCTCCTGACGGCGGCAGCGCCGCCGTGGCTGTTGTTCCGAGACTTACCGTCATGGCGTGGGCCTATTCATCATCGTCCGACTGGGCTTCGTTCAGGATTTCCTGGGCACGCGGCATGATGATGAACTGGCCACCAATCGTGACGGCCTGGGTGATCAGGGCCTCGGTGAGTTCTCCATCGCTCAGCTCGCTCTTGGCGTTGTCCACCGCTGCGTTGAACTGCGCTTCGGAGTTGGCAGTGACAGCGGAATTTTCGCTGATGGGGGTGACTGACATGGTGGTTCTCCTTGACGGGGTTGATGACAGATCGATCGGTTAATGGAGCCTACAGGCGAGTGCTTTCACTCTTGTGTCACCGCACCGCCCCTGAATACACGCACGCCGCGCTCGCGAGTCGTCGCCATCGGCGTCGGCGTCGGCGTCGGCGTAAGCTGCTGGTCGAAGTGCTGCTCGATCATGGCCAGCCAGGCCGGCGGCCCGGAAACGAGCAACTCATCGCCATCGGGTCCGGTGCGCACCGACATATGCGTGCCGTAGACATCCCGGCTGGTGACGTAATCCTGCAACTGCTCCAACTGCCGGCCCTGGGCCTTGAAGCGTCGCGTATCGGTTTCGGAGTCGGCGGAGAGGTAAAGCACATTGCCGTCGAAGTACCACGTCAGGCCGTTGAAGTCGCACAGCGCCGTCAGGAAGTCGCCGGCGGACTCGGCACGTATCCGGCTGCGCGATTTGCCGCGTACCTTGTCCGACATGACGACGCTCAGGCCCATGTTTTGGCCAAACTCTTGCAGCGCGGCGCGCACGTCCTGCTCGACCAGCACATAGGCATAGGGCCGAACGAACCAGTCCGGCTGCGGGTTGGCATCGTCGACTTGCGTTTGATTGGCGGCCAGCAGGTTAAGCGCGATCACCATCAGCGCCACGCCGATCGCCGCCCGCGACACCTTATGCATGAAATCGCCCTCCGCCGCCGGCCTGAAGACACGCCCCGAACAAAAAACGGGCACTCTTATGGATGATGTCAAGAAGATGACTTAAACGTCGGTCAACCTGTCCGGTCTGAGTGGTCAACACTCCTTGGTTTTGCCCACTGCAAAATTCGCCGAAAGAGCTCTGTTCATGCCAAATCGTTTTGCCTGCACATCGTTGTTGTTTGCCAGCATCACCCTTGCTTCCTGCGCCCACCAACCGGCCTCCGATGGCAGCTACCAGCGCTACATGCAACTGGCCGGCGACCTGCAAAAGCGTGGTGATGCGGGATCTGCCGCAACGTTGTACGAAAAAGCCACCCAGGAACCGGACGCCCGGATCGACGCTTGGTTGAAACTGGGCGAAGCGCGCCTGGCCAGCGGCGATGCGCGGGCCGCCGAGCGCGCCTACCAGCAAGCGCTGGAACGCCAGTCCGACAATGCCGCGGCATTGCTCGGTGTGGGCACAGCCCAACTGCACCAGGGCAAACTGGATCGAGCGGTGACTTCCCTGACCCAGGCCAGCGCGGGCAACCACCCCGAAGCGTTCAATCGCCAGGGTGTGGCGCAGATGCTGCGGGGTGAGCCAGCAGCGGCCCAGGTGGCATTCAGCCAAAGTCTGGTCCTGGCGCCCACCAACCTGGACACTCAATGCAACCTGGCACTGGCCTACGCTTTGGGCGGCCAGTCGCAACAGGCGCTGCAAACCATCAAGGAGGTTCGCGACTCGCCCCGCGCCCAAGCCAGTCACCAACGCAACGCCCTGCTGGTCATGGTGCTGGCCGGCCGCGAAGAGGACCTCAAGACTCAAAACCTGGAAGACATCACGCCCAAGCAATACGCCCGGTTGCTGACAGAGGCCCGACGCATCAAGGCCATTCGGGACCCTGCGATGCAGGCCCGGGAGCTGGGGTTGGTCGGCAGTCGCTGAGCCAAAAGGTTTCATTGGCCCTCCTGCTTGTCGGCCTTGGCCTGCTGTTCGGCCAGCCGGCGACGCAGCTCCTCACGGTCATAACCTTCGATGTAAACCTGGGCCGCCCGGCCCACCGGCGCGGCCATCGTTGGGCCGGTTGCCCGGCCCTCGATCACATCCGAGCGCTGCTCCACCATCTGCAGCAGCGTCCGGTTATTCGCACAACCGGGCGGCAGCCGGCGCACGTAACGCGCATCATCGGTATAGAAGTTGTCTTCGACCGGCGGCTCTAAGCAAGCCACCGGCACCCACTCAATCCGCCCATCGGCGTGGGTGAACGCCTGGTAGTTCGGTGAATAACTCACCGGTTCAAACTGGGTGTTGCATGCGGTCAACAGCACGAGCGCGCCGAACGCCACAGCGACCAGGGACAGATGGGACGATTTAGGGTTCATGCTCGCTCCTGGCTCAATTGATGTAGAAACCGAACATGTCACTGCTGCGCGGCCCACCAGACGCATGGGTCGCGCCCTCGGGCTGAGCATCGAGCGGCGTGGCCACGCTGCGGGTGCGAACCGGTTCCACCAGGTACGGCGTGATCAGAATCACCAGTTCGGTTTCGTTGCGCTGGAAGCGCTTGGAGCGAAACAGATTGCCCAGGATGGGCATCTCGCCCAGCATCGGCACTTTCTCGATGTCCTGGGTGCTCTCGCGCTGAAACAACCCGGCAATGGCGAAGGTCTGGCCGCTGCCAACCTCGACGCGGGTATCGGCACGCCGCACGCGGAACGAGGGCACCTGGTAGCCGCTCACGTCCACAGTGCTGGAGCCCATCAGACTGCTGACTTCCGGGCGCACTTGCAGGGCGATGCGCCCGTTGGGTAGCAGGGTCGGGTTGAACAGCAGCGAAACACCATAGGGTTTGTATTCGATCCCGACAGTGTCGCGGTTGACCGGAACAGGCACCGCGACCTCGCCTCCGGCCAGGAAGCTGGCTGTCTGGCCGGTCATGGCGGTGATGTTGGGTTCGGCGAGGATTTCCAGAATGCCGTTACTTTGCAATGCTTCAAGCATCGCATCGATGTTGACATTGCCCGAGGTCAGCCCGGCGCTAACCACATTGGAGGCACCAGACGCCGCACTGGAGGCCAGGGCACCGCCCGTCAACAGGCCAAAGGAAAAGGTACCGTTGTTGAAAAGGGCATTCCAATTCACGCCGTAGCGCAGCAACTCCGAGCGCGAGACTTCGGCGAAGCGCACCCGCAGGTTCACCTGGGCCGAGCCCACGTAGGAGGCCGTGTTGAGGGCCGAGCCCAAGCCCTGGCCTTCGGTGTTGAGCAGACTGTTGAGGTCGGTGGCTTCACCGACACTCTGGACCATTCCCTTGGCCACCATGCGATTGCCGGCACCGCTCACCTGGACATTGCTTGCGGGGTGCAGGTCTTTCATGGACCGCGTCACGGCCTGGGTGCCGCTGTCGATCGCCAGGCTCAGGCTGGCCAGTTCCTCACCCTCGGCGCTCAAGGCAATCAGGTTGGTTTGTCCGGGCGCCTTGCCGAACACGTAGATCACGCCAGGCGAAACCACCCGAAGATCGGCGATGCCAGGGTCTGCGACCAGCACCGACTCGACCGGATCCTGGAAATGCAGAATCCGCCCTTCGCCCTGGGCCAGGTCCAGCGTGGCCCGGCTGCCCGGAGCGATGGACTGTGCGCTGGCCTGTTGCGCCAGCAGTACAAATGACGCGGCAGCGATCCAGAAGCCGACATAGACAGGGACGCGAAACAGCGCAAAACACATCATCAAGCAGTCGCCATTGAAGTAAGGGAAGCGCCGTCGGCTGTCCGGCGGCCGGTCGTTTCAGTCAGGCTGATGGAACCGATGGCCTGCAGGTTGTATTCGCCGGCCAGCTCACGGAATGACAGCACCGCCAGCTCCAGCTCGCCCCGCACCACCAGTCGACGCAGGCTGCGACGTAACTCGGGATGCACCAACAGGACGGTGCGATCCCCCTCGGCCAAGTCCTTGCAAACGGCACGCAACTGGATCAGCAATGAACGGCTGGCATGCTCATTGAGCAACTCGCGAGGGTTATCGGCACGGCGCAGGTAAGCACGCAATTGTTCTTCCACCGCGGGGGTCAGCACGAAGGCGGTGATGACCCGGTTGCGGTCGGCGTACTGATGGCTGATCTGCCGCGCCAGACTGGCGCGCAAGTGGTCGGCCAGGCGCGCCGCATCCGGCTCGCGGGCGCCCCACTCGACCATGGCTTCGAGCAAGGCACGCTGGTTGCGAATCGATACACCCTCGGCGACCAACAAACGCAGGGTTTCAGCCAGACGCTGCAAGGGCACGCTGCGCGCGACTTCCTTGACCAACTCGTCATAGCTGGCTTCCATGCGCTCCAGCATCCTGCGGGTTTCCTGAATGCCCAGAAAGGTCGCGGCATTGCGGCGCAGACTGCGCTCGAGGATGGCCCGTAGGACTTCAGCGGCGCTGAGAAAACCGATACCGGCCTCCTCCAGCAGCGGCTGGTGAGTGCGTTCAATCCATTGCGCCGGGCGACTGTGCAACGGCGACGGCGCCTCCAACGCATGAATCTCCAACAGTTGAACGTGCACCAGATCGTCCTTGAGCATCAGGCAATCAACTGGTATCTCGCCCTCGCTGATGGGCACGCCTTCGAGTTCGACCGAAAAGCCGTTGGCGGGCAGGCTGCGGTCGATGTAGATGTCCGGCACCGGCACGTCGATCCCCAGGTCGCCGCGAATCTCATGGCACAAGGCTTCGATGCGCTGGCGCAACGGCAGTTCTGGCGCAGCCTGGGCCAGCGCCAGGCCAATGCTCAGCAGCACGCGGCTGTCCAGTGGCTTAGCCAGGGTTTCGTATTGTTCGAGCGGTTCGTCTTCGAGCGCCGCGACTTCACTGGCGCCTTCGACCACCTCTTCCCGGGGCGCTTTGTCGCGGCGGTAGATCATGAACGCGGCAACGCCCAGCAAGGCCGACAGCCCGATAAACACGATGGCCGGAAAGCCCGGCAACAACGCCACGCCCAGCAGGATAAACGCGGTCAAGCCCAACGCCTGGGGGCTGTATCCCAACTGATGGAAGATCTCGTTGCCCAGGTTGCCTTCGGTCGTGCCACTGTTGACCCGGGTCACCACCATACCGGCCGCGACCGAGATCAACAGCGCCGGGATCTGCGCGATCAGGCCGTCACCGACGGTCAGAAGCGAATAGGTGTGCGCCGCATCGGCAAACGACATATTGCGCTCGACCATGCCGATCATCATGCCACCCAGCAGGTTGACCGCCAGAATAACGAGGCTGGCAATCGCATCGCCCTTGACGAATTTCATAGCGCCATCCATTGCGCCGAACATCTGGCTTTCCCGCTCCAGACGCGAGCGTCGGCGGCGGGCTTCATGCTGATCGATATCACCGTTGCGCAAGTCGTTGTCGATGCTCATCTGCTTGCCTGGCATCGCATCCAGAGTGAAGCGCGCCGCGACCTCGGCCACGCGCTCGGCACCTTTGGTGATAACCACAAACTGGGCCACGGTGATGATCAGAAATACCACCAGACCGACCACGACCTGGCCGGCGATGACGAAATCGCCGAACGCCTTGACTATGTGACCGGCGTTGCCATCGAGCAGAATCAGACGCGTGGTGGTGATCGACAGGGACAGGCGAAACAAGGTGCTTAGCAAAATCAACGGCGGCAACGCCGAGAACTCCACCGAGTGCTTGATGTAAAAGGCGACGATGAGGATCAGGATGCTCAGCGAGATGTTCAGGCCGATTAGCGTATCCACCAACCAGGTGGGCAGTGGAATGATCATCATCACGATGGCCATCAGCATGAAGGCGACAACGATCACGTCACTGCGCTGGGCGGCCATGCGGGCCAATGCGTTGAGGCGGTCGAGGAACATTATTGCGCGGCTCTGCGGGCGGTCAGATAACGTTTGAAGCACTGACGCGCCTCATCTTTGCGGCCACCGCTCCACAGCGCACGACTGCGCAACAGCAACAGGCCGCTGGACTCGCCTTCCAGTTCGAGCAGGCGATCCAGCGCCGACAGGGCACGCTCGGCCTGGCCGCTGTCGGTAAAGGCCATGACCAGATTGCGCAGCAGCGCAGTGTCGGCGGGCGTCATCTGGACGGCGATCAACAGCAGCACCAAGGCACGCTGCGACTGGCCACTACGGCGATAGAGCTCACCCATGCCCTTGAGCAGATCGACGCAGTCCTGCTCTTGGCGATTCATGACTCGATCACCTGGGCACGTTGTTCTTCGAGTAAACGACGCAGGTCGATTTCTTCGCTGATGAGCTCATGGGCCAACGCTTTGATCTCGGGCTCCGCATCGAGGGTGGGGATCACGTTGTCCAAGACGTATTCGAGAATCTCCATCGAGCGGCGACTGCCGAACAACTCTGCGGTCATGCCCTCAACGATGCCCGACTGTTCAATGTCGGCACGCAGCGAACGACGTGCCGACACCGCGCGCTTGCCCAGCACCGCATCGAAGCGTCCATCCTGGCGCGCCTTGGCCGGCTGAAGGCTTTCTACCGCAGCGGTTCTTTCGGCGGTTGCCGGTAAGGGAGCACCAGGATCAATTCTCATAAGGTTAACGTGAACCTTTCTTCACCGCGGGCGAGAACCACCTCATGGTTCTCGATGCGTTCGAGCATCCAGTTATCGGTCAGGGCGGCCCCCGGATACAGGCGTTCACCGTTGTCGTTGATCACGTAAGGGTTATCGCCGAACCACACCGCTTGAAAACGCACGCGAGGCTTGGCGATTTCTTTACGTGCCACCACCTCGGGGAGCAACATTACCTTCTGGCCAAAGCGGCTATCGAAGGCTTGCTGCAGACCCAGCCACTGGCTCTTCTGGGTCGGGCCATAAAAACCATGGGCACTTAGCTGACCATCGATTTCGCCGACCTTGATGTGGCGCAGGCCCAACGTGCCAAGCTGCTGTTCGAGCCAAGCCCTGGCCTGCGCGACGGTGTTCGTCGATTCAGGGTGCACGGTCGGCAGAGCGACCTTGTCGGCGGTGCTCAACGCCAACGGCGAAACCGACTCGTCCCGAAAAGCAAAAGCGCCCACGCACAGGAACATCAGCAGCAACGCGATGAACCACCGTGTCTTGTGCTGGGGGGGCGATGTGATCGCAGCCGCTATCGGCTCCAGGCTCGCGGTGCCGTGGCTGAGGGTCAGGCGGGCCTTGCCGATGCGGATATCCACGGGCAAGTGCGCTCGATGCCCCTTGCCTGTGGGAATCAGAATTTCCCGGGCATGGGGACCACGCACGAACACATCGCCGCCCATTGCCTCAACGGCCACTTGGCCGTCGGTGAAACGTAGCGCCACATGACGCTCGACAATGCCTGCGTCGCTGAGCAGCAGATCAGCACTGGCGGCGCTGCCAAGCAGGTAGGCGGGCTTCTCCAGGGACAGGCAAACCCCCTGATGTAAACCGTGGGTGATACTCAGCACTGGCAGAGCCTTGTCCGTGGCCGCGACGACTGGAGTCGTGGCGAAAAAAGTCAGGGCTGTCATGGTGTATTACCGGAATAAGGCATGCGGAGAGGCACCCGTGAGGCACAGGTGAAGCTGTCGTTTTCCAGATTTAGCACCGCAACCAACAAGCATGCAGGCAGCCGTCGGGCTGCCTGCATGACGGCATCAGTTCTGAGGCCGTTGTTTGGTAGCGTCGAGCTCAGCTTTCTTGGCCGTGGACAGCTCGGTGATCTTGGCCGATTTCTCGATCGCCATGTTGAAGGTGGCTTCCATCTTAGCGATAGCCGAGTCAGCATTGCCGGAACTTACTGGGGGAGTTGTGCTCATGTTGTTTCTCCTAACGTAAGAAATATTTGAGCCGCCAAGCGGCCAACTAATGTTGCCAAGCGAAGAGTAAGGGCCAAACATTACAGTTCAACGTCTAACACGTGTTTTAATCTCAGCCCCCCTCACTATATTGGCCGAATGAAAAACAAGAACTGCATCACACTTGGGGAATATTTTGCTTGGCAGAGGAAAGTTAGATCAGGGCGTGCAGAGACTGTCGCAAGCCCTGCATTAATTAGGCTAAACCGCACCACCGCTCAAATCAGTACGCCACCTGACACCTCTGGCGAACAACTACTTACAGGCTTTACGCAGACGGCATAAACAGCGCTTACACCGACATTCAAAGCTCGAGATAAAATAAAATAAATATCTACGGAACTTTTTCCGAGTAAACACCACGCAACTCAGCATTGATGGCCAGTTGCAATCAACTTCACACAAATTCAGTTACGTTTTACTGCCCGGATAGCACCGGTCTTTTACACGCGCACACTCGCCAGTGCCCTGATTGCCCCGAGCGATGCCTTGAGGCAATCGCCCGGGGGTTATTCCACACGTCATGCCGCATCAGCGGTCGACTGGCCCGGCGTCATGAAGCGATGGTGCTATCTTCGCCCGGCCACTCCTCGTAAGGGATATCCCAGATATCGCCTTGCGGCACACCGTCGATTTCGTACTGGGTCAGGTAATCGCTCAAGGCATCCGAGAATTTGCCCACCCGGGTCTCCTGCTTGCCTTCCTCGATCAAGCCCGGGACGAGCAGTGCCAGCGCGGCCACACCCGCCGCCGCGAAGCCCAGGCCACCGGCTATCATCGAGATACGCGAAGCGGCAATCGCCGAAACGCTCATCGCGCTGGCGCCCACCTCAGCCACCGAAGCCAAGCCCGCCATGATCCCCAGCGAACCGGCCGTGATATTCATGCCACCGGATACCGTATCGCCTTTCCTGAGCGCCTTGACGCCATCGAAGATGCCGTAGGCACCGGCAGTGATAGCGGCAATGCCACCGATCCCCTTAGCCGCGTTTTCCATACCCTTGAGGTTGGCAGTCACGCTTTTGAGCGGATCGTCCAGCTTTTTGCCCAGATCGCCGAGCCGATCACCTGTCAGCTTGCCTTTCACATCCTTGAGGTAATCCTGATAGTTTTTCAGGCCCCCTTCAGCCAGAAGCGTGGCGGCCTGCACTGAGCCGGTGGCGATGTCGACGATCTGCCGCTCGGTCAGCTTACCGGCGTTGTTGGCGCCTTTGGCGATGGTAACGCCGGCCATGAACAGCCCACTCACACCGTGTAGGACGCCTTTGTTGGCAGCGTCCTTGATCGAGGAGTCTTTGCTGAATACATCCAACGCATCCAGGGTCTTGGTGCCTTGGCGAAGCAGGTCCCAGTCGCCCCTGAAGTTAGCAAGGATCTGGTCTGGCGTGGCGACGGTGCCGTCGGCATTGACCAGCATCTGCGGGTTTTCCTTGCTGATCTGCTCAATGATTTTCTTGACCTTCTCCTCGTCCAGCTCACTTCCGCCATTGACGCCGAAGGCCGCCTTCATGTCGTCGAAGGACGCATCCTTGAAGGCATTGTTCTTGGCGATCCTGGTGAAGTTATCGTTGAGTTGTGTGTCGAACTTGCCGGTGAACTCGGGGTCCAGCGCCGAGTTGTAAAGCGCGACTTCAAGGCTGAAGGCACTCATGGCTTCGTCAGGGGTATGCTCCTTGAGCAACTCATTCAGGCGATCGCCTGAAGCCAGCGACTTCTCGTAAAAGCTTTCCAACTCGGCATTCGCCTTGGAGCCTTTGACGGCGGCCTGGATCTCACCGGCATTATTGATGCCCAGCGCGCCCTGGAGGGTCTGCGCCGTACCGAAGAACTCGGCAAGAATTTCCGTGTGAGTCGTCTTGCCATCCTTGGACTTGGTCTCCCACAGGGTATCGAGTGACTTGCCGGACTTGATTTCGTCATCGTAGGTTTTTTGCAGGGACTCCTTGAGCCCCTTGTTGTCGTCCACCAGCTTGGTCAGCTCACTGGAGCCGTGCTCGCTCATGTATTGACTGACCGCAGGGTCACTTTCCAAGATACCAATGTGCTTGTTGACATCGTCCAGCAGCTTCTGGGCATCGGGATGGCTGCGCACCTTATTGGCAATCGTGACCTGCGACTTGTCATCCCTCCACATCCCGGCGGCGCTGCCCTGGATGATCAACTGCTGGGCGGCCTTGAGATCCTGAAGAACAGCGGCTTTTTCCTCTGCCGAGTATTTCTCCGGGTGATCGAACACGTCCTTGTTCAAGCCTGCGGTATCGACCCTGGCCAAGGCATTGTTGCCAGCGATACCAGAAAGCAGTGCGGTCACGGAGGTCGCATCCTTGGGCACGTTGGCACTCTTGAGCCAACCCTGGACATCACCCCTGCTCAGTTCACCATCAGGATTCTTGTCCAGTGGGTTCTTGGCGTTATCGATGACCTTGAACGCACCTGGCTGAGACCAGAAATCCAGTGCCTGCTTGGTCTCCTCGTTCAGCTGTGAATTCTGGTTCCTGTACTCCTTGATGTCATCAGCAGTCAGGTACTTGCCCGCACCGGTCTTGCCCTTGATCGCCTCAAAGTTTTCATCGAGGATCGCTGCGTACTTGGCGATCTGCTGCGACGCCGGATCGGCATCTTTGTTGGTTTTGAGGTAATCCTTGTAGCTGGCGATATCATCGGTTTTCTTGAGTTCCGGCAGAGTCGAAAAGCCTCCCTTGCCGAAGTCCTGCAGCCGCCCCGCCTCGGTGCCGTGCTTGGCTTCGCCACTTTTGGTGAAACCGTCCACGCTGCTGTTGAACACATCACCACCGGACTGGGCATTGCCCTTGTCATCGAACATCGTGATGCGATCCAAGACCTGCGCAGCCCGGTAGGCGGCGTCGGCGTCGTTCTCGTAATCGCCGACCTGGTCCTTGAGCATGTCCTTGACGCCACTCTGGTTGCCCAGGTTCTTGAGCAGCGGGTTGTCTTCAATGATGTCTTGGGCCGAGCGCTTATCCTCTTCCGGACGCTTCCAGACGATGCCAACCTTTTCCGCCTGCTCGCGGGCTTCCTTGTTGTCGCCCGCCGACGACGAATCCTTGATTTCACCCTTGAGGGCAGAAAACCCCATCTTGCCGAAGTCCTGCAGGCGACCGGCTTCGGTGTCATGCTTCGCTTCACCGCTCTTGGTGAAACCATCGACACGACCGTTGCCTACGTCCTTGCCAGCAATCTTGCCTCCTTCGCCATTGAGGGTCTCGATGTGCTCGAGCACCTGGGTCGCCCGATAAGCGGCGTCCGGATCATTTTCGAAATCGCCGATCTGCTCCTTGAGCATGTCCCTGACACTGCTCTGATTGCCGAGGTTCTTGAGCAAGGCATTGCCATCGATGATGTCCTGCGCGGAGCGATCATCGCCTTCAGGGCGCTCCCACTTGATGCCCAAGGCCTCGGCTTGTTCGCGTACCTTGGGATCATCGCCGGGCTTGGACAGATCCTTGAGCTCGCCTTTGAGGTGCGAGAACCCTTGCCGGCCAAAGTCCTGCAGGCGACCCGCCTCAGTGCCATGCTTGGCGTCGCCGCCCTTTGTGAAGCCGTCGACCCGGCCGTTATCGATGTCCTTGCTGGCGATCCGTTCACCACCTTCATCATATTTTTCCACGTGCTCCAGCACCTGCTTGGCACGGTAGGCCGCATCGGGGTCAGTCTCAAAATCGCCGACACGGTCCTTGAGGTTATCCTTCACATCGCTCTGGTTACCCAGGTTCTTGAGCACCGGCGTGTCGTTAATGATGTCCTGGGCCGAGCGGTCGTCGCCTTTTGGCCGCTCCCATTCAATGCCCGCGTCCTTGGCCTGCTTGATCGCCTGGTCCCAGGCTTCGGCAAGTTTAGGGTCTTGCGGCTTAGAAGTTATGCCTACAAAACTGACATCTTGAACGGACATGAAAGACTCCTTTTTCTAGGGTATGGACAAGCGCAGAGGCTGAACAACTGCAGCAGATCAGCCAGCAAAAATACGCCTGCTTAGAGGTGCCATTAGTTTGGTATTAACTGGATGATTAGCTCTGCATACGCCAGCATCATCAAAGGAGTATCACGGGAGAGTGTTACAGCATGAAAAACGCTCACATTAAGTTTGCATGACGCTTTCACTGCACTTTTAAATTGATATCAATATGCCGCCTCGGCACACCACTATCTTATAATTATTGGCTCCCCCCTACTTAAGATCAGTTATTCAGCGTTCGCATTGAACTTATAAGCCCCTGCCCTCGCACTCATCCAGATGCAATGCCGCCAATATCCTGCGTGTATCTTGCAATGTAATACTTGCCTGAAGACCAGACTTCGTTACGTATAACCTTGACTTAGCACTGACATAAACCGCCATTGATGGTGTTCCAATAGAGCGTGCGCCCCCATCTTTGCAGGGCTGTTGGTCAGGGCAGAATGCGCTCGGAGGGAGGCGGACGGTAGGCAGGGGATCAGCCAGCAGGGGCCAGGCTGACCGATAGCATTTAATCAGTTCTGCGGACGCTGCTTAGACGAATCCAACTCGGTCTTGGCAACAGTGGTCAGCTCAGTGATTTGAGCCGACTTCACTTCGCTGCTGGACGCGTTCACGCCGTACTACGCCGCCTAACCAAGTGCCAAGCATGCTTGGTGATGCACGGAGAAATCCTAGAGCATCGCAGCTTGACGTTATTCCAAAGCATCAACCGCCTATCATGGACATCGGCGAACCTTCTACGTATTGCGCAAGAAACGATCGAGCACGTTTTTTGTGATCATCACGGTGTAAATGTCTGCCTGCATAAGCCCATGTACCCATTCGCACGTGGCGGTTGCGTACAGCGTCCAGTCGAACCACTCGAGCGCATTGCCTATACCTGCCGCGCGCAAGGATTTCAGGCGTCCTTGGTGAGACGTCGTATTGTTCATGTCTATCTCCGGGTTAGGATGGAATCGGGGCGGCTGGGGAGCCGGATCAAAGGTGCAGCGCTTGCCCGGCCTGGGCACTGCCATGGGCAGAAGGGACCCGGACACGCAACGCAATCAGCAACGCGGCCAGCAGCATCAGCACGGCCGCCGCTACGAATACGCCTGCGCTGCCACCGAGGCTGAACATCGCACCGCCAGCGGCTGCGCCCGTTGCGATGGCCGACTGCACAGAAGCCACCACCATGCCCCCGGCGCTTTCCGCCTGATCAGGTATTGCGCTGGCGACCCAGTTCGACCACGCCACCGGCACACCGCCAAAAGCCAGGCCCCAGATCACCAGCAGCACCGCCTGCCCCGGCACCGAGGCCGGCAACAGCACCAACGCCAGTGCTGCAACGCCCACCAGCGCGGGCATCAACACCAGAGTGGCCAGCGGGTGACGCTCAAGCAGCCACCCGGCCAACAGCGTGCCGCCGAAGTTTGCCACACCGAAACCCAGCAGCATCAGCGACAGCCCTTGCGGACCGATGCCGGTGGTACCCTCAAGGAATGGCCGAACATAGGTGAACATCGCGAAGTGACCGCTGTGCACCAGCACACAACCGAACATCCCCATGGCGATGCCCGGGCGCTGCAACACCTCAAGTACGGTGCGCAGGCGTGCCGGCGTGCGCGGCGCAAGGCGCGGCAGCGTGCACGACTGGAAAGCCAGGGTCACCAGACCTACCGCCGCCGCTGCAAAGAACGCGCTGCGCCAGCCATATAGGCCGCCTAAGTAGCTGCCCAGCGGGACCGCAACCACCGTCCCGACGGCAATGCCGCTGAAAATGATCGAGAGCGCTCGGGGCAACAAAGCCCCCGGTACCAAGCGCATCGCCACCGCTGCCGCCATGCTCCAGAACCCGCCAAGGGCAATGCCCAGCAAGATACGCATTACCAATAGCACCGCAAAACTGGAGGAAACGGCGACCAAAAGATTGGATGCGATCATCAGCGTGGAAAAACCCAGCAGCACCCAGCGGCGGTCGATACCGCGGGTCAGGCCTGGCACCAACAAGCCAGCGAACAGTGCCACCACCGCTGTCACCGTTACCGCCTGGCCAGCCAGCGCTTCGGACACCCCCAGATCGGTAGCCATCGGCGTCAGCAGGCTGGCCGGCAGGTACTCAGCGGTGAGCAATCCAAACACGCCCATTGCCAACGAGAAGACTGCCATCCACGCAGGGGCCGCAGGTTCCATATCCAGCGCGGCGCCGGGACGGTTGTTGGATATGGCATTACAAACACAGTCATTCATTGCACGGATCTCCCAATCTTCATTGCGACCCGCAGTCTAGGCGCGAGAAGCTGGATGATCTATGATCGAAAACCTCGTTTTTTTGACTAAAACACCGAACAATGCCTACCGATCAGTTTGCCCTCTCCTCGGATCTCATCAACGAACTGTTGCGCGGCATGCGCCTGCGTGGCGTCGAGTACCGGCGTATCCAAGCCGGTCCAGCCTTTGGCCTGAGCTTCGCCGACAAACCTGGGCATGCCTGGTTTCACTTCCTGGCGATCGGCAATGCGGTGCTGCGGATGGAGGACGGGACAACGTATGCGCTGTCTGCCGGCAACGCCGTATTCATCTCCCATGGCGCAGCCCATCAACTGCTTTCCCATACGGACGTGCCTGTTCAGGACATCGACCGTTTAGACGGCGCCCCCCTCGGTGATACGGTCAGCGCGGTGGATACCGGAACCGATGCCAGCGCCACGCCGACCACCATTTTGTTCAGTGGCTGCATGGAGTTTGAACTGGGCAGTATTCATGGCCTTGGCAGGCTGATGCCGGGCCTGATGCTGATTGATGCCGGCGGCCAGCGTTACCCCGGTCTCGTGCCTATCCTGACCACCATGGAACGCGAGGTCAGCGCCGCCCGTGTCGGCTTCGCCGGTATCCTCGCGCGTTTGGCCGATGTGGTGGCCGCCATGGTCGTTCGCGGTTGGGTGGAGTGCGCCTGCGGTAATGCCTCTGGCCTGGTCGCTGCATTACGCGACCCACGCTTGGCAAGCGCGCTTCTCGCGCTCCATCAACAACCGGGACGCGACTGGACCGTTGCGCAGTTGGCGGAGCAATGCAATACCTCTCGCTCGGTCTTCGCAGACCGTTTCCAGGCGACTATTGGCATGGCCCCACTGCGCTACGTGACTGAGTTGCGGATGCGGCTTGCGAGCCAGTGGTTGACGCTCGAAAGGCTGCCGATTGAAGAGGTGGCGCAGCGCTTGGGTTATACCTCTCAGGCCGCGTTCAGTCGCGCATTCAAGCGCATTACGGGCAAGACGCCTGGATTAAGTCGTCAGTCGAGGCGGTCCGCTGTTTATTGAAGCCGAGCGGGAGTCGTGGAGGAGCCGGCGGAATAAAAGCACTTTGAAATTCAAAAGTGCTCGGTGGCTAGCGTTCAAATCTTCCAAACGCTGGATGCATTCTTTCACTCGCAGCCTCTACAGAATGATCGCCTTCACCCAAAAGCGGACACTGAGCACCACGTATTTGCCTAAGGCCTATCGCGTGAGTAGAATGCGATTAATTATCAATCATGTATTTGCCGGGATTCCGATGCGTAGCGATGAAACACTAGGTACTGCAGATCTAGGGCTGCTCTATCGAACCCACCACTCGTGGTTACACGGCTGGCTAATCCGACGCATTGGATGTCGCGACAACGCTGCAGATTTGGTGCAGGACACCTTCGTACGTCTGCTCAAATCCCGTCAGTCCAGCCCCTTGCGCGAACCACGCGCCTATTTGAGCAGTATCGCCCGCGGACTGATGATTGATCAGTATCGTCGTCGCGAACTCGAACGTGCGTACTTGGAAAGCATCACGTTGCTGCCTCAACATGAGGTTCCCTCGGAAGAAAGCCGGCTGATGATTCTTGATGCGCTTGAGCGCATAGACCGCATGCTCGGTATGCTTAAACCAAGAGTTCGCCAGGCATTTTTATTTGCCCGACTCGACGGTCTAACCTGCGCGCAAATAGCCGAAAAGCTGGGTGTTTCCCGCGCGACGGTGGAACGCGACCTGGCCACGGCCCTGCAACACTGCTATCGCTTGCGTTATGTCGAGGCGTGAGCCGCAGGCGCTCAATCCGGCCATTGTTGAGCAGGCAATCCAATGGCTGGTGCGCCTTCGCTTCAATCAAGCCGATGAACAGACACAGCGCACTTTTGAGCACTGGCTGCAGCAGCACCCGGAGCATGTGGTGGCGTGGCAGCGTGTGGAAACGCTTGGGGATGAATTCGCAGGCGTGCCAACTCAATTGGCCCGACAAACCCTTAATGGCACCAATCATGGAATGCGGCGGCGGGAAAGCCTGAAGCTACTGGGCATATTGGCGACTGTTAGCGCTGCAGCCTGGCTCGGCCGGGACTATACACCCGTACCCGCCATGCTTGCGCAGCAGCGCAGCAGTACCGGCGAGCAACGACGCTTCCAACTCGATGATGGCAGCCTTATCCAGCTCAACAGCGATAGCGCCGTCGACAGCGATTTCGACGCCCAGCGACGCCTGATAATCCTGCGACGTGGGGAAATCATCGTGAATGTCGGCGCGGATCAACACTCGCCTCGAGCACGACCGTTCTGGGTGCAATCACGTGACGGGCTCATCCGCGCTCAGAGTTCCCGCTTTCTGGCACGCGAGCTGGACGATGGCACTCTGGTCGCGGCTCAGGAAGGATCAGTCACGGTTTTCCCCGGCTCCGGTCAAACTCCTGCGAGCCGCAGCGTCCAGGCAGGAAATCACCTGCTGTTCACATCAAGTGGCGCCCGAATGTTCAGGGACAACGGCCTTGATCTATGGAGCTGGGGTGACGGGGTGATCAGTGCGCGCAATATGCGCCTCAATAATTTCATCGCGGAGTTGTCGCGTTATCGCCCCGGGGTACTGCGCTGCGCCGAAGGGGTCGCTGATCGTCGCGTTTCCGGCACCTTCCAGCTCGCCGACAACGATCAGGTCCTGGCATTGATCGCGCAGTCACTGCACTTGCACATTGATTATCGGACCCGTTATTGGGTGACCGTGACCGCTGCCACCTGAGCCCATCAGAACTTTGTGCTACCTGAAAAATAATGAGGTAGCTTCTCATTCTCGTTCGACCTCTAAGGAAGGCCGGAATACAGGCCAGTCTGCCGATGTCCTTTCTTGGAGCGAGAAAATGAGTTCGTCCCCTGTTTCACAGCGCCATCCATTAAATCGTGCCTTGCACGGTGCGATTTTGGGTTTGATCGTAAGCAGCTACGCATTGCCATCGCTGGCGCAAACGTCGAGCGCTGACCACAGCAATCAAGTGAAACAGTGGAACATCGCTGCCGGCCCACTGGCGCCAGCGCTTGACCGCTTTGCGCGCGAGGCTGGCATCAGTCTTTCCTTCGACGCATCGAGTGCAGTGAACCGCACCACTGCTGGCGTGAATGGCACGCTCGATACGTCGGCAGCGCTGTCATCGTTGCTGCAGGGGAGCGAATTGAAAATCGAACAGCAAGGTCCGAATGCCTATCTACTGTTCCCTCAACCAAAGCCCGCCGGCCCTCTGGAGCTCGACGCAACAGACGTCGAGGACTACCGCCTTGCCCCCCTCATCATCAATGCCAAGGTCAGGGTCAGTGCCGACGACGACGCCAACTCGGTGGTCGCCAAGGAGCTCTGGGTTGGCGGCAAGGTGGCAACCAGCATTCTCAATACACCGGCCTCGGTGTCGGTTGTTACCAACAAGGAAATGGAGCAACGCAGCGTCAGTACCACGGAAGAGGCGCTGCAATACACGCCGGGCGTGGTCAGTGACTTCTATGGTACGGATGACCGCAACGACTATTTCCAGATCCGGGGCTTCCAGGCTACTACCTACCGTGACGGTTTGACCCTGAGTTCGATGCGCGGCGTACGCGAAGATCCATTCGCCTATGAACGCATAGAGATTCTGCGTGGCGCCAACTCCACGCTGTTTGGTCCAGCGGACCCGGGCGGTTCGGTGAATTTCGTGACCAAACAGCCGCGCTTCGAGCAGTTTGGCCAAGGCTATGTGACCTACGGTTCGTTTGACCATGTCGAGACAGGCATCGATGTGGGGGATGCGCTGAACGACGAGAAAACCTTGGCTGGCCGCTTTACTGCCAAAGGCCAAAACAGCGACCGCGAGTACGATCACTCACAGGACGACAATCGGTTGGTGATGGGTGGCCTCACCTGGGCACCCACGGATTACACGTCAGCCACCGTGATTCTGGACTATCTGAAAACTGAAAGTTCGCCCAACAGTGGCGGCTATCCGCTGGACAAGGAATACGACCGCAGCAAGTTTTATGGTGAGCCCAGCTACAACTTTCACGATGTCGAGCGCACCAGCCTCAGCGGTAACGTCACCCATGACTTCGACAACGGCTTCGTACTGCGCAGCAATCTGCGTTACAGCAAATTGACCGATGATTTTGGCTACGTTTACATCAGCGACAGCGCCGCACGTGTCGGTACTAGCGTTGACCGGTATCTGTTTGGAACGGACAGTGAGGCCGACCAGTTCAACGGCAATCTGATGCTGCAATACGATGCCCGCTTCGAGAACATCGACAGCAGCAGCCTGGTGGGCGTGGAGTACCTCGATTCGACCACCAAGGAAAGCTCGGTCTACGCCCTGACGACCCCGATTGACATTGCAAATCCCGTGTTTACTGGCGTTCCACGCTCAATCACGCCGTATGCCGTCAACAAGCGAGACGCGACCACCAAGGCCGTGTTCCTCCAGCAGAACCTATCGTTCTACGAGCGTTTCATCGTCACCGCGGGTATGCGCAACGACTCGATGGACCTTACCAGCAAAGGCTTGCAATCCACTGAGAAGGACAACTTCTCCGAAACCTCCTACCGAGGTGCGTTGACCTATATCGTCAACGATGAGGTGTCCACCTATGTGAGCATGGTGGAATCCGTCTCGCCGCCTCAGGTTGGCGTAACACCGCAGACGGGCAGGCAGTACGAAGTGGGCGTGAAGTATGCGCCGATGGGAATGGACGCACTGTTCTCCGCAGCCGTTTATGACTTGACCCAGGAAAACGTCACCATCGCCGTGGTGCTGCCGAGCGGCATCATTGAACAACAAACGGTGGGCGAATCGCGGGCGCGTGGCCTCGACCTGGAGGCCAAGGCGCAGGTGACGCGGAACCTCAGCCTGATTGGTGGCTACTCCTATATGGAGTCCGAGGTACTGCGCGGTTCGTTGTACGACGGCAGCTCCCTGAAGGGTAATGAGTTCACCACGGCACCCAAGCATTCCGCTTCGCTCTGGAGTTATTACGACGTGCCTGGCACTGATGTCAGCGTTGGCTTGGGTGCGCGCTACGTCGGCTCTTATTACTTCGATGCAGCCAACTCCGGCAAAAGCGATGGCACCACGCTGTTCGACGCCGCCTTCAACTACGAGATCGCCAAGGGCACCGACCTTGCGGTGAACGTCAGCAACCTGCTGGATGAGCAGCACGTGGTCGGTTCCGGCACAGCGAACTTCTACAACCCGGGTCGCGAGATTACCGCCAAGGTGAGTTACAGCTGGTAAGCAGGCGTGTAAGCCTTATCCCCATGTAGGAAGCGGTGCCCGCTATACGGCGGGCACCGTCAACTTGGCCATCATTGTGCGAGATGAAAAACAAGGGCGTTCGACTTTCGTACCCGTCCGGCAAAGTCATCTAGCCCGCCCTCCAAAGCTATCGTATCCGTCCGGCGTTTGAGCCCGTCGGCAAAGCAAAGTAACTCGTCTTCTCGCGCCGTCCCTGCGGAGTGCGCTAAACCTAGGTCAGATTTAATCCGCCGTCTGACAGGAGTATCTCACCGGTTAAGTAGTCCGAATCAACCAACATTTCAACAGCGTTTGCAATATCGTCTGGGCTAGCGGCCCTGCGCATTGGGGCTCGATCTCGCCACAACTCTTGTGCACCTGTCCACTCTGCGGTCAGAGGCGTGTCGACCAAGCCAGGCGCCACAGCATTTACGCGAATGTCTGGCCCAAGTGATACCGCGAGTAAGCGGGTCATGTGATTGAGCGCAGCTTTGCTCACCGCGTAGGGGATGGATGCGCCCTTAGGACGGACACCAGCATGCGAACTGATGTTTACGACGCTACCTGCTCGACGGTAGCGGGCGGCATCGCGCAATGCCGATTCGGCCAGTGCGACTAGGTGGAACGGCGCCACCACATTTATCTCGTTAAGTTCGTGCCACACCGCCGAAGTGGCCGAGGCAAGGTCGCTGTGCGAAATAACTCTGCTGATGCCGGCGTTATTGACCAATACGTCGAGCTGACCCCACGCGGCGATCGCCTCGTTAACAAGCCTGACCCTGTCAGCTTCAAAAGCAAGATCAGCTTGCACGTAGATAGCCTGTTTCATTTCGGCAGCCATAGCGCGACCCGTATCCGCAGAGTTTCGCGAATGGAGGACCACCGCGTAGCCTGCCCGGCTCAGTGTACGTGCAATGGCTGCGCCGATACCGGAAGTGGATCCTGTAACCAACGCGACGCGTAGTGCGTTATCGATTGGAGGATTGGGTTTCATATGGAAATCTCGAAGGGGTTGCTAGAGAACCACCACCGCAACACCGTGGGTCGTCGTAGGTCGGAATCATTTCCTATCTGCTGGTAAGTTGCCGACCCTGAATTTCGTGCTGTTGGAAGTCATGTCTGTGCAGCTGGTTCTTAAAATGCAGTCTGGATATCTCAGTGTGCACCCGTTTCACGAGCTACTGATGTTTGTTTCGAGGTCTCGGATTCGTGATCTAGGGTATCGGCGGCGTGGGCGGTGGCTTAGGGGGCGGCGCTTAGAGACAGGGAGTTTGAAAGAAGAAGCGCTGCGCTCATCTTCCAATCGGAAGCTCCTTCCTACACTGCAGTCCAGCAGGAGCATCAGAACTCACCACGCTCGATGCCTTGAACGCGTTGACCGCGATGGGTGGCTGACAGTGCTCCAATGAACGGGCCCAACTGATGCCCGAGAAGATCAGGGCGACATCACGGTGGTCAGATAGCCCCCCGCGAGCACAAGCTTGCCGGCATCATCCGCCCATTCAAATGAACTTGATTCTGAAACTGCAACCGACCTAAGCCGCACACCGTGATCAATACCAAGCACCACCCCGGCGCACTACGCACGAATCGATGCACAATCTGCATAAGCGGCGGAAATTGGTTCAATCATCCACGAACCAATCCTCTTTAATCCCCTGAACCAACCCGACGAACCCTTGCTTATCGGCCCCCGCCGCCGCTGCCCCTGAGTAATAGCTAAGCACATAGCGCTAATCCCGAGGCGAACCAATTTCAATTGGCATCGCGCTTGCACTTACCCTTTTGCCTCGATCTCCTGCACACAGTCAGCTCGGAGCCGTTTTTTATACTCTGGCGCGAGTACCACAATGCAAAGGTTCGACCCTGACACACCCATCGACAACACTTCGAAACTAGCGCTGGATGCCTTGCGGCAGATGGTTGCGCAACATGCTGCCTTCCCGCACCGGGCATTGCCGACCGAGCGGGATCTGGCCGCCGATTTTGGCCTCAGTCGCCGGGCCATCCGGCGGGCGCTGGCGGTGCTGGAAGCCGAAGGGCAGATCTGGCGGCGCCAAGGCAAAGGAACCTTCGTCGGCCCTACGCCACCGAGTGCGGCCATGAGCTTTGCACGGTTGTCCGGGCGGACCAACTTCAGCGAGGTTATGGAAGCGCGCCTGCATCTGGAACCGGCACTGGCGTCCCTAGCGGCGGTTCGAGCCAACGGCGACCAGATAGCAATTTTGCGCCGCCTTGCCGAACGCACCAGACACCAACAGGCCGCCGAGCCTGCCGATGCCGAGGGCATTGAGCTGTGGGACAGCGCCCTGCATCGCGGGATCGCCGAGGCCGCAGGTAACCGCCTGATGCTGGATATCTTTGAAATGCTCGATGCGATCCGGCTCGACCCGGCCTGGCGTGAGCTGCGTCAGCGGGCTCGCAACGCCGATCGCCTCGACACCTACAGCCACGACCACAACGACATTGTCGACGCTATCGAAAACCGTGATCCGATCAAGGCCGCCACGGCCATGCGTGGCCATTTGCGCGCGCTGCAACAAGCGCTGGACAACGTCATCAATCAAGATCTGGAGGCAAGTTTATGAGCACCACAACTCAGGCCACCGACACGGTATTGAGTGTCAGCAACTTGACCGTGTGCTTTGCAGGCGCGCCCGCCAATGTCGTGGACGGCGTCTCGTTCTCGGTCCAGCGCGGCAAGACCCTGGCCATCGTCGGAGAGTCCGGATGTGGTAAAAGCGTTACGTCCATGGCGCTGATGGGCTTGCTACCCGACACCGCCAAGATCGCCGCCCGTACATCCGCCCTTCTCGATGAAGCCTTGCTGGGCATGCCCGACGAGCGCTTGCTGGATGTGCGCGGCAACCGCATGGCGATGATTTTCCAAGAGCCCATGACCTCCTTGAACCCGGTCTTCACCATTGGCGAGCAGATCGCCGAAAGCGTGATCCGCCATCAGGGTCTGTCGGCCAGGGACGCCCGTCAGCGCGCCCTGCAAATGCTCGAAAAGGTCCGCGTACCTGACGCTGCGCAACGCCTGGACGCCTACCCCCATGAACTGTCCGGCGGCATGCGGCAGCGGGCAATGATTGCCATGGCCCTGGCCAACGATCCGGCGCTGATCATTGCCGACGAACCCACCACTGCTCTGGACGTGACCATTCAAGCGCAGATCCTGTCGCTGATCGCCAATCTGCAGGCTGAAACCGGCACGGCCATGATCTTGATCACCCATGATCTGGGCGTGGTCGCCGAAGTCGCTGACGACGTGATGGTGATGTACGCCGGGCGAGTGGTGGAAAGCGGCCCGGTAAAAACCCTGTTCGATGACCCGCAGCACCCGTACACCATCGGCCTGATGGGTTCGATGCCATCGATTGGCCCACGTGAAGGTCGCCTGGCAACCATCAATGGTCGCGTCCCGACGCCTGCGCAAATGCCCACCGGTTGCCGATTCGCCGGGCGCTGCCCTTTTGCGATTCAGGCATGTCGCGAGGCGCGCCCGCCGCTACTTGAGCTTTCCCCCGGACATTTCGCCGCGTGCATTCGTGCGCCACTGGAACAGCATATGGGAGTCAGCGCGTGAGCCTTTCTGAACGCCAAATAGTTAAGCGTGCAAGCCCTGAAATCATTCTCGACGGCATCGGCCTGAGCAAACACTTCGGGGTGGAAAGCGGCTTGTTCCAGCGCAAGAAGCCGCCGGTGCAAGCGGTCAATCAGGTCAATCTGTCGGTGCGCAAAGGGGAAACCCTGGCGCTGGTGGGCGAGTCTGGCTCGGGTAAATCAACCCTCGGCCGTCTACTGCTCAACCTGCTCAAACCTACGGCGGGCGACATCATTTATGAAGGCCGCAACCTGGCCAATCTGACCCCGGAAAAGCTGCGCCAAGTGCGGCGTGATTTGCAGATCATCTTTCAGGATCCGTTTGCCTCGCTCAATCCGCGCATGACTGTGGAGTCCATCGTCGGTGAGCCTATCTGGCTGCACAGCGATGCCAGCCGCAGCGACCGCCAGGCCAAAGTCGCCGAGTTGCTGCGCACCGTGGGCCTGGCGCCCGAGCACGGCGGCCGCCACCCTCACGAGTTCTCCGGTGGCCAGCGTCAGCGCATCGGCATTGCGAGAGCCCTGGCGTCTGACCCGCGTTTGATTCTGGGTGACGAACCCGTGTCCGCGCTGGACGTTTCGGTGCAGGCGCAAGTGGTCAACCTGCTGGAGGACCTCAAGCATCAATTCGGTCTGACCCTGATGATTGTCGCCCACGGCCTCGCCGTGATCCGCCACATGAGCGACCGAGTAGCCGTGATGTATTTGGGGGAAATCGTCGAACTGGCGCCGGTCAACGGCCTGTTTGAAAACCCTCTGCACCCTTACACCCAGGCGCTTATGGCCGCCGTGCCGGTCAGCCACCCGGACCTGCGCCGGCCGCGCCCATTGCTGGGCGGCGACATGCCGAGCCCAAGCCGCCCGCCATCGGGTTGCCGCTTCCATACCCGCTGCCCGCACGCCCGGGCGCTGTGCAAAGAAGTGGTGCCGGTGATGGAAACCGTCGAGGCCGAGCGTCAGGTGGCGTGCCACTTCTGGCGTGAAATCGCCAATGCCGGTGCAGGCACCCTGATTTTGCCGACACCCAGCGCTGCCTACACCCAGCGCCTGAATCTGTTCAAGAACCATCAATCCCTTGCAGTGGAGAGCCAGCCATGAAAATTGCACGCGTCATGACAGGAACCTTGTTATTGCTGGCCGCCAACGCCGCCTTTGCCGAATCCACCCTGCGCATCGGCATTCAGGACGATCCTGATGGGCTCGACCCGCATCGTTCGCGTACCTATGCGGGCCGTCTGGTCTATACCGCACTGTGCGACAAGCTGGTGGATGTGAACCCGGACCTGACCTTCGCCCCACAACTGGCCACTGCCTGGAACTGGAGCGAAGACGGCAAGATCCTGACCATGACTCTGCGCGAAGGCGTGACTTACCACGATGGCGAAGCGTTCGATGCTGCCTCGGTGAAGTTCAACCTGGACCGCGCTCGCACCCTGCCCGACTCCCTGCGCAAGAGCGAGCTGGCCTCGGTGGACAGTGTTGAAGTGATCGACGCCAAAACCGTTGCCATCAAACTCAAGCAAGCGGACGCCACCCTGGTCTCCCAACTCTCGGACCGCGCCGGAATGATGCTTGCGCCGAAGGCCGCCCAGGGTGAGTTCGCCTCCAAACCGGTGTGCTCCGGCCCTTACAAATTCGTCCAGCGCGTGCAGCAGGATCGCATTGTGCTGGAGCGCTTCGACAACTACTGGAACAAGCAGGCTTATCACTTCGACAAGGTGATTTTCCTGCCGATTCCGGACACCTCGGTGCGTCTGGCCAACCTGCGTTCCGGCGACCTGGACATCATCGAACGGGTTGCCCCTACCGACGTGAAAACCGCCAAGGCGGACAGCAAGCTGGCGGTCTATAACACGCCAGGGCTTGGCTACATGCAGTTGATGTTCAACATCAACAACGGCGAAAAGGCCAACTCGCCGATGGGCAAAGACAAGCGCGTGCGCAAGGCATTCGAGCTGTCCATCGACCGCGATGCGATCAACCAGGTGGTGTTCGAAGGCTTGTATGCGCCAAGCGCCCAGCCGTTTCCGAAAAACAGCCCGTACTACGACAAGGATCTGCCGATCCCGACCCGCGATGTGGAAAAGAGCAAGGCCTTGCTGGCCGAAGCAGGCGTGAAGCTGCCACTGGCAGTGGACCTGAAAGTCGCCAACAACCCTATCGCACAACAGGTCGGGCAGATCATTCAGGCCATGGCTGAAGAAGCGGGTTTCAAGGTCAATCTGATTGCCACTGAATACGCCACCATGCTTAGCGAACAGCAAAGCGGCAACTTCCAGATCGGCATGAGCGCCTGGTCGGGCCGTCCTGATCCGGATGGCGACATTCACCAGTTCGTGACCTGCAAGGGCGGCCAGAACGACGGCAAATACTGCAACGCCAAACTCGACGAGCTGTTGGATAAGGCCCGCACTGTCAACGATGTTGCCCAGCGCCAGGCCCTGTACAACGAAGCCCTGCGTTTGCTGGCTGACGAAGTGCCGACCGCGTATCTGTATTTCGATCCGCGAATCATGGCCATGCGTAACAACGTGACGGGTTTCGTGCCAAGCCCGGATGGCCTGATTCGTCTGAACAACGTCGCGTTCAAGCCATGACTGTGAATGATCACCGCACAAACGAGGGTCCGGCATGCTGATGTTTATCCTGCGACGCCTGCTCAGTGCGATCCCGACACTGATCCTGGTTTCGCTCTTCGTCTTCACCCTGCAGAAACTGTTGCCGGGTGACCCGGTGCTGGCCATGGCCGGTGAAGAGCGCGATCCGGCGGTGATGCAATACCTGCGCGACAAGTATCGGCTCAACGACCCGATCCCCGTGCAGTACCTGAACTGGGTCGGCAATGTGCTGACCGGCGACTTCGGCACTTCGCTGCGCACCGAGCAACCGGTGACCACGCTGTTGGCGTCCAAGTTGCCGGTGACCCTGGAGCTGGCAGTGCTGGCCTTGTTGATCGCACTGCTGATCGGCATCCCCACTGGAATTATCTCGGCCGTACGCAAAGGCACCGTCGTGGATTACGGGGCCAATGTCATCGCGCTGTCGGGGATCTCGATTCCGCACTTCTGGCTGGGGATCCTGCTGATCATGGTCTTCGCCGTGAAACTGCAATGGCTGCCGGCCTCGGGTTTCGTGCCCGTGGGCGAGGACTTCGGGCAAAACCTGAAGACCTTGATCCTGCCGGCCTTCGTGCTCGGCGCAGGGTTGTCGGGGATTCTCATGCGCCATACCCGCAGCGCCATGCTTGAAGTGTTGCGCACCGACTACGTGCGCACCGCCCGGGCCAAGGGCCTGCGCCCGCGCACGGTGATCCTCAAGCATGCCCTGCGCAATGCATTGATGCCTATTGTGACCCTGACCACCCTGCTGTTTGGTGAACTGCTCGGCGGCGCAGTGCTGACCGAGCAAGTCTTCAGCATCCCTGGCTTCGGCAAGATGATTGTCGACGCCGTGTTCAATCGTGATTACGCCGTGGTGCAAGGCGTGGTGCTGTGCATCGCAATTGGCTTCCTGCTGCTGAACCTGCTCGCCGACGTGCTGTACCGGATGATTAATCCGCGTCTGAGGACTGCTTCATGACCGCTATTTCCAGCCTCCCTCATAGCGTGATCGCACCCCGCAGTCGCTCGCCGTTCGTGAAGAAATTCCTCGCCAACAAAGGCGCGGTACTCGGCGCGGCGGTGTTGCTGCTGTTTATCCTGGCGGCCTTGCTGGCGCCCTGGATTGCGCCCCATGACCCGCTGAAAGCCAACTTTCTCGCGGTCCGCAAGGCACCATCGCTGATCTACTGGATGGGCACTGACGAACTGGGTCGCGATCTGTTTTCCCGCCTGCTCTGGGGCGCTCGCAGTTCGTTGCTGGCCGGTGGTGTTTCGGTGGTCATCGCCATGGCCATCGGCGTGCCTTTGGGCCTGTTGGGCGGTTATTTCGGCGGCAAACTCGAAGCGATGATTTCCCGTGTCATGGACGCGCTGTTGTCCTGCCCGTTTCTGGTATTGGCGATTGCGCTGGGCGCCTTCCTTGGCCCGAGCCTGACCAACGCAATGATCGCCATCGGCCTGTCAGCCATGCCGATCTTTGCCCGACTGACCCGTGGTCAGGTGCTGGCCATCAAACACGAAGATTACCTGGAAGGTGCTCGTGCCATTGGCTTGCCGGATCGCTGGATCATCCTGCGCTACGTGCTGCCCAACGTGATGTCGCCATTGGTTGTGCAAGCCACCTTGACCATCGCCTCGGCGATTCTGGCTGAAGCCAGTCTGTCGTTCCTCGGTCTGGGCCAGCAACCGCCCTCGCCTTCCTGGGGATCGATGCTCAACACCGCGAAAAACTTCATGGAGCAGGCACCCTGGATGTCGATTGCGCCTGGCGTGGCGATCTACATTACGGTCCTGTGTTTCAACCTGGTGGGGGATGGTTTGCGTGATGCGCTGGACCCCAAGGGCTAACTTTTTCTGCCAAAGAGAAACGCTAATGTTTGATGATCTGGATTACAGCCAACCCTACGCTTCGGCACGCTCGCCAGTGATGGGCAGTAGCATGGTCGCCTGCTCCCAGCCATTGGCCGCCCAGGCCGGGCTGGACATGTTGCGCAAGGGCGGCAACGCCGTCGACGCGGCCATCGCAGCCGCCATGGTCCTGACCGTGGTCGAGCCCACCGGTTGCGGGATCGGCAGCGACGCTTTCGCTATCGTCTGGGACGGCAGCAAGTTGCAGGGACTGAATGCTTCCGGTCGCGCACCGCAAGCCTGGACCCCTGAGTTTTTCGCCGGGCAGAGCAAAATGCCCCAGCGCGGCTGGCCAGCGGTGACTGTGCCGGGGGCGGTTTCGGCCTGGGTCGAGCTGTCCGAGCGTTACGGAAAACTGCCTTTCGCCAGCCTGGCTGAACCGGCCATCGGCTATGCTCGGGATGGCTACCAAGTCACCCCGATCATAGCCCAGCTGTGGAAGCTCGGCGCTGAACGGCTCAAGGATCAGCCGGGTTTTGCCGAGTGCTTCCTGCCCGACGGCCAAGCACCACAGGCCGGGGACAAAATCCGGCTCAAGGATCACGCCCGCACCCTGGAGCTGATCGCCCAAACCAAAGGCGAAGCGTTCTATCGCGGCGAACTGGCCCAAGCCATCATCGCCCATGCCAACGCCAATGGCAGCGTCATGAGCCTCGACGATCTGGCGACCCACACTGTGGACTGGATCGACACCCTGTCGGTGCCCTACGCCGGCGCCGTCGTTCATGAATTGCCACCTAATGGCCAGGGCATCGCTACCCTGTCCGGCCTGACTATGCTCGAAGCATTGGGCGTCGGCGAGCATCCAGTGGACAGCCTGGAAACCGTGCACCCAGTGTTGGAAGCCATGAAGCTGGCCCTTGCCGACCTGAACGAACACGTGGCGGATAACGACCACATGCGCGTGCCTTCCGAGCATCTGCTGGACAAAACCTACCTGATGGAGCGCGCCGGTCTCGTCACCGACAAGGCCGCCAATCCGGGGCATGGTTCGCCTAAACCGGGCGGCACTGTATACCTGTCGGCGGCCGATGAAAGCGGCATGATGATCTCGTTCATCCAGTCCAATTACATGGGCTTCGGCTCAGGTGTCGTGGTGCCTGGCACCGGCATCAGCCTGCAAAACCGTGGCGCGGGCTTCTCCCTGGATCCGCAGCACGTCAACTACGTTGCACCGCGCAAACGTCCGTTCCACACCATCATCCCCGGCTTTGTGATGAACGCCGACGGCACGCCGTTGATGTCCTTCGGCCTGATGGGCGGCCCGATGCAGGCACAGGGTCACTTGCAGATGATGATGCGCATCCTGCGCTACAAACAGAACCCGCAAGCCGCCGCAGACGCACCGCGCTGGAGGCTCGAATCTGGCCTGAAAGTCGCAGTGGAACGTGCATTCGACCCACAGGTGGTCGAAGCCTTGCGTGCCAAAGGCCACGACATAGTTATCGAAGAACCTAACGGCGTATTCGCCTTTGGCGGCGCGCAGATTATCCAGCGCACCACTCATGGCTATGTGGGTGGCACTGATCCCCGGAAGGATGGTCTGGTGGCCGCGTACTGAAAGTACGAAGATCCTAGGCGCAACTGAGTTGCGCGTAGGATTATTCTCTGAAAACCGCTAATTCTCATCCCACCGCAAGCTATTGCCAACATGCTTTGCCGCCCAGGACTCAGAACTGTGGCGAGCTTGCATTGGGCCTGTATTTCACAGGCACAAAAAAAAGCCACTCATCTGAGTGGCTTTTTTCTGAATCTTGGAGCGGGAAACGAGACTCGAACTCGCGACCCCGACCTTGGCAAGGTCGTGCTCTACCAACTGAGCTATTCCCGCGTCTTGGTGTGGCGCATTCTATAGATTCAGATTACGCCGTCAACCCTTTGATTCAAAAAACTTTTATTTCGGGTCTACGTCAGTGCGCAGATGCGGCCAGGCGGCGCGCAGGTACTGAACCATCGACCACAATGTCAGGCCTGCGGAGATCAGCAGCAGTGCATAGCCCAACAGCACCCAGAAATTGAAGTTGGCCGGGTTGCCCAGCAGGATCACCAGCGCCAGCATCTGCGCGGCGGTTTTCCATTTGCCCAGGTTCGATACCGCTACCTGGGCACGGGCGCCCAGTTCGGCCATCCATTCGCGCAGTGCCGATACGACGATCTCGCGGCCGATGATCACCGCTGCCGGCAGGGTCAGCCAGAGGTTGCCGTGCTCCTGCACCAGCAGTACCAAGGCGACCGCGACCATCAGCTTGTCGGCCACAGGGTCCAGAAAGGCGCCGAAAGGCGTGCTCTGCTCCAGGCGTCGGGCCAGGTAGCCGTCCAGCCAGTCGGTGGCGGCGGCGAAGGCAAAGACCGAGGCGGAGGCCACATAGCTCCAGTGGTACGGCAAATAGAACAGCAAAATGAAGATCGGGATGAGCAGGACGCGGAGTACGGTAATCAGATTTGGGATATTCATCGGCACAACTGGCTGCGAGGTTGACGGGCATTCTACTCGCTATGCAGGCTTGCATAAATCGACTCAGCGAGCTTTTTACTGATACCGGGAGCTTTGGCTATCTCTTCGATGCTGGCACGAGACAGCTCCTGCAATCCACCAAAATGTTTCAATAGATCGCGACGTCGCGTCGGGCCGACCCCTGCCACACCTTCCAGCGTCGATGTACGGCGGGTCTTGCCCCGGCGGGCGCGGTGTCCGGTAATGGCGAAACGGTGTGCTTCGTCACGGATCTGCTGGATCAGGTGCAGCGCCGGCGAATCCCCTTTCAGGGTGAACTCATGGGCCGCATCGTTCAGGTACAAGGTCTCGAAACCGGCCTTGCGGGTTGCGCCCTTGGCCACGCCCAGCAGGATCAGGTCGGGGACCATCAGCTCGTTCAATACGTCGCGGGCCATGGACAGCTGGCCTTTGCCGCCGTCCACCAGCAGGATGTCCGGCAGCTTGCCCTCCCCGTCCTTGAGCTTGCCGAACCGGCGCATCAGCGCCTGATGCATCGCCGCATAATCATCGCCCGGGGTAACGCCTTCGATGTTGTAGCGTCGGTAATCGGACTTGATCGGGCCCTCCGGACCAAACACCACACAAGATGCCACGGTCGCTTCGCCACTGGAGTGGCTGATGTCGTAGCACTCCAGCCGCTGCGGCGGCTCGTCCAGGTTAAGGACATCGGCCAAGGCATCGAACCGTGCCGCCACATGCTGGCGGTTGGCCAAGCGTGCGCCAAGGGCCTGTTCGGCGTTGGTCACGGCCAGTTGCTGCCAGCGCGCCCGGGTGCCACGCACGCGATGGCTGATGGTCAGTTCACGACCACGAAGCTTGTCAATGGCCTCGACCAGGGCTGGGAAGTCTTCGTGGACCACATTGACGATCAACTCGGCAGGCAGGTCGCGCTCCGGGCTGCTGATGTAGTACTGGCCCAAAAACGCCGCCATGACTTCGGCCACGTCTTCCTCGATACCCACCTGGGGAAAGAAGTTCTTGCTGCCCAGCACCCGACCGCCGCGCACGCTGATCAGGTGAACGCAGGCGCCACCCGGGTTGATGAACGCGGCGATCACGTCAACGTCGCCGCTGCCACCTTCCATGCTCTGCTGATCCTGCACGCGGCGCAGCAGCCCGATCTGGTCACGCAGCTCGGCAGCCCGCTCAAACTCAAGATTGACCGCCGCGTCCTCCATCGCCGCCGACAGTTCGTCGGTCAACGCATTGCTGCGACCTTCAAGAAACATCACCGAGTGGCGCACGTCTTCGGCGTAGACCTGGGGTTCGACGAACCCGACGCAAGGCGCCTTGCAGCGTTTGATCTGATATTGCAGGCATGGTCGGGTACGGTTCTTGTAATAGCTGTCTTCGCATTGGCGAACGAAGAAGGTCTTCTGCAGCAGACTCAGGCTTTCACGGATCGCCCCGGCGCTGGGGTAAGGGCCGAAATACCGGCCCTTGGCCTTCTTGGCCCCGCGGTGAATGCTCAGGCGCGGAAATGCCCCGTCGGACAGGAACACGTACGGGTAGGACTTATCGTCACGCAGCAGAATATTGTACGGCGGCCGCCATTCCTTGATCAGCGTCTGCTCGAGCAGCAAGGCCTCGGTTTCATTGGCGGTGATGGTGGTTTCGACTTGCGCGATGCGCCCCACCAGGGCGGCGGTCTTTGGCGCGAGGCCGGTTTTACGAAAGTAGCTGGCCAGACGCTTCTTGAGGTTCTTGGCCTTACCGACGTAAAGCAGACGCGCATCGCTGTCGAACATGCGATAGACGCCTGGGCGACCGCTGCATGTGGACAGGAAAGCACTTGGATCAAACAGTTCAGTCATTATCAGGCGCTGGCATCGACCATGCCGTGGCGCACCGCCAGCAGCGTCAACTCGACATCGCTGCTGATCGACAGCTTCTCGAAGATTCGGTAACGGTAGGTGTTGACGGTTTTAGGCGACAAGCACAGCTTATCGGAGATGATCTGCACCTTTTGGCAACCGACAATCATCAGGGCAATCTGGATTTCCCGCTCCGACAGCGCATCGAAGGGCGATTCATTGGTCGGCTGGAACGACTTGATTGCCAGCTGCTGGGCAATTTGCGGGCTGATGTAACGCTGACCGGCAAATACCAGGCGAATGGCCTGGACCATCTCGTTCAAGCCGGCGCCCTTGGTGAGATAACCCGCAGCGCCCGCCTGCAGCAAGCGGGTCGGGAACGGATCTTCTTCACACACGGTCACCGCGACCACCTTGATGTCCGGGTGGCTGCGCAGCAGTTTACGCGTGGCTTCAAGACCGCCGATGCCTGGCATCTTGACGTCCATCAGTACCACGTCGGGTTTCAGTTCACGCGCCTTGATAAGGGACTCTTCCCCGGATTCAGCCTGACCAACCACCTGCAGACCGTCGATATCAGCCAGCATTCGTGTAATGCCCGTACGGACGAGATCATGGTCGTCGACCACTAACACCCTAATCAAGCAGACACCTCACGATTTGGTCTTATTTGGGTTGCCCAACACCTTAGCAAAAACCATCCGGCAGACCTAGCGCAAAGGGACATATAAAAGTTACAACGCGTCTTTCACAGGCACGCAATCCGAGGCCTCAAGCCCTGGCGGCCCGTTCCATCCTCAGGAAACATTCATCCTCGCCGACCACCTGCAGCCCCATGCGCTCGTAGAGCACCCTGGCCGGATTGTTCTTGAAAACCGTCAGGCGTAACGCCGGGCGACGCTCCTGCATCATCATGTCCCAAACCTGACCGATCGCCCAGGTGCCGGCGCCCTGCCCCCGAAACGCCTCGGCAATCTGTAGCTCCCGGATATACAACGCCCGGGCATCACGACTCAGACTCACAAAACCCAACGCTTGCCCCTCGCGGCAGATGATCCAGTTCTGACGAATGATCCAGGCCAGATCGAATGCTTCGTCCTGCCATAACAAATCATGGTGCAAGTAATAGGGAAGCATGTTGATGCACGTCAGTTGCCGGGCAAAGGCGATGTCCTCGGCCGTTGCCGCACGCCACTGGAAACTCATGTGTACCTCTTCAAAGAATGGTCACCCATACGACTGGGCCCGATAACCGTCGGGCACCACAACTCGCTCAGGCCGAAAGCCAGATCGAGAGAAGGTGCAAACCCAAAGTTTGTCATAAAGCCCGCCGGACTCAAGCCAGGATGAACAATCACATGCCCACGATAGAATTTTCTGATTGAACCGGCCCGCCCTGCTCTAGTAAGCTCAGGGCCATTCATCGGAGACAGACCATGTTCAACGCCCTCGCATCGCTTCAAACCGCCAGCGCCCCGCGCTCGGTTGCGGCTGCCTGGGAGAACAGTGTTCAGACTCCGGTCAGCTTTTATTTTGGGTATTGGTTTAGCCACTGGCGCGCCTGATACCCAACCGGCGCCCAATTTAAACGGGTCGCCTTCCAGAGTTTTCTAACCCCCGGTCGGCCTCCCGACCGGGGGTTTTGTTTTTTCAGCCCCACACATTTTTGCGACACCAGACAAACTTGAGGATTGAGCCATGAACTACGCCACTTATTACCGTTACGACAGTTTTTCCGCCTGGCGATTTACCAGCCACCGCTCGGGACAGCCTGCCGCCTCCGATCGGTCACCTACCGGTGGCAAGCCTCAGTTGCGGGCCAATACGGCCAATTGTCGAACACCCCAATAGGGCCGGCGCGCGGGAATGAACCCGCTGCCCGCCCAGGAAACCAGATCATGAATTCGTCCGTCTCTGCTTTGCCGCTGTCCACGCTCAACCCCGCCAATGAAGCCCTGACCCTGCGTCTGCCCAGCTCATTGCAACTCAAGCAACAGTTGCCCCTCAGTTCGGCGCTGAGCCAACAGGTCAATGTCCATCGCCAGGCAATCCGCGCGATTCTCGACGGTGAGGACTCCCGCCTGCTGGTCGTTGTCGGCCCCTGCTCCATCCACGACCCGAAATCGGCCCTCGAATACGCTGCCAACCTGGCGCGCGTGGCCCATGAAGTCAGCGACAGCATGCTGCTGGTGATGCGCGCCTACGTGGAAAAACCCCGCACGACGGTAGGCTGGAAAGGCCTCGCTTACGACCCTGGCCTGGATGGCAGCGATGACATGGCCGGCGGCCTGACGCTGTCCCGGGAACTGATGCGCGAAATGCTCCAGTTGGGCCTGCCTGTGGCCACCGAACTGCTGCAACCCATGGCCGCCAACTACTTCGATGACCTGCTCAGTTGGGTCGCCATCGGCGCGCGTACCACCGAATCGCAGATCCACCGGGAAATGGCCAGCGGCCTGGGCATGCCGGTCGGTTTCAAGAACGGCACGGACGGCGGTGTTGGCATCGCCTGCGATGCCATGCGCTCGGCAGCCCATCCTCATCGGCATTTCGGCGTCGACAGCCAGGGGCATCCGGCGATCATCCAGACCCAGGGCAACCCCGACACTCATCTGGTGCTGCGCGGCGGCCATCGCGGGCCGAACTATGACCGCCAGAGCGTCACACAGATACACAATGACCTGACCCGCCTGAAAATACCGACCCGGATCATGGTGGATTGCAGCCACGCCAACAGTGGCAAAGACCCGTTGCGCCAGCCTCAGGTGTTCAACGACGTCCTGGAACAGCGCCTGCAAGGAAACCACTCCCTCATCGGCATGATGCTGGAAAGCCACCTGTTCGAAGGTTGCCAGTCGTTGGGCCCGTCGCTGCGTTACGGCGTATCGGTGACCGATGGCTGCCTGGGTTGGGCGACCACCGAGCAACTGCTGCGTCAGGCCCATCGTCAACTGGTGTCGGCCTGAATCCTGAAAGCGCCCTCCCCAGCGAGGGCGCTCAGCTTTTTGTCTCGGAGCGAACCTGGACGGTGACCCACTCCGAATGCTGGCTCACATCGTCCAGGCGCTCGACCTGATAAAACAAGTGCACCGATCTGCCGCACTGGTCCTGCCAGAACGCCGCAGGCACTACAAAGGTCAGCGCTTGACCTGCCGTCGCCGCGGTGATTTCGCGCTCGGCGACATGCGCGTAACTGCCGTTGCACTGCAGCCAGACCAGCTCGCCAGCCTCAAGCCCGGCATCGTCGATGACGACACTCACCCCTTCCTGTAACCCGTCGACATCCAGCCCGCCCGCGTTCAATCCCGCAATCCGCGGCGCTTTCAGAGCAGGACGTCGCAAAGGCCCCAAGTGCAACGACAGGGGCTCGGCGCGACGCACCGAATGTCCGCGCCGGACGACATAGGTCAGGCTCAGGCTTTGACCCTCATGAGGGGCAATCAGCGCATGATCGACCCAGAACGCTACCTCGCGGCCGACGGCATGAGCCTCGATATCCAGCACATCGCGCCAAACGGCCCTGGAATCGTTGCTGGCAATCAGGATCAACCGGTCGCCGACGGCCATTCTGGAATAGGGTTTGATGGTCACGCACGTTCCTTCGGGCACCCGCGCCGGGTCCAGGCTGCCGCCCACGGCATCGTTGGCAACGGCGGCCGGCAGTTGCAAGGAAACATCGCCGATATCCAGTTGCAAAGGCTGGGAAACCAGCGTGGCCGGCAGCCGTTTGCTCGTCACTTGGTAGCTGATCTCCAGCGAGCCGCCGTCCAGCTCGGCGATATGCGGCTCGCGCACAACAAAAACGACATCTCGCCCCACATGTCGCTCAGTGATGAACCTTCGCACTTCATGCCGATAGGGTTCGGCGTCTGAATTGAGTCCGTGCCAGAACAGCAGCACCTCATCTCCGCACGTCATCATTGGATATGGCTTGACGGTGATGACGACCTTGCGCCAAGCGGGGTTGATCACCCCTGCCGTGGCCGCTGCCAGAAACGGGGCCGGCAATTTCGTCAGGGGTGCGAGCCGGGCTCGCGGGGCAGATGGGTAAGTGGTCATACATAGGCTCCAGTCCTTGGATAAAGGCACCGCGTTCATATCGCGGCACCCGATGAAGCCATTAAACCTCGGCCGTCCCAAACCCACAGTCAGACAAGACGACCACGGGAGTGGCCTGGTGCCGGTGAAGTTGTAGCCGCAAGCGCCAAGGGCAATCGGAAGTATCCCGATACGCTCAGATCCGTCCGGCTCCAGTCCGACCCTTCCCACTTCTTCTATTCCGTTTTCAGCAGAGCACTGCGGTTTCTTCCTACACCGTCCAGCACAAGCCTGCATTAGAGTGACGTCGCGAATTCAACAGGAACCTCTTCGAAAAAGGTACGAACATGCAACGGAATGCAACCACTCAATTTCCCATCCTGCTGGTCCATGGGTTGTTCGGGTTTGACAGGGTCGGCGGCTTCGAACTCTTCCACGGGATCAAACAGGCATTACGCGCCGCCGGTGCCCGGGTGTTCATCCCCTATTTGTCAGCGACACATTCCAATGAAGCCCGTGGTGAACAACTGCTGGCACAGATCGATCGGATCCTGAGCGGCACCGGCGCCACCAGGGTCAACCTGATCGGTCACAGCCAGGGCGCGCTGGCCGCCCGATACGCCGGCGCTGTTGCCCCCGACAGGGTGGCCTCGGTGACCTCGGTCAGCGGCCCCAATCATGGCTCCGAACTGATTGATTTCCTCTACAAAGCCCTGACCCCGGGGCGTCTGCCAGAGCATGTGGCGGATAAAGTCGCCACGCTTTTTGCTGACTTCATCTCGCTGCTGGGCGGCCAGGCGCAACTGCCACACGCAGCCATCGCAGCACTGACGGCGCTGACCACCGAAGGCGTAGGCGCGTTCAATGACAAATACCCCCAAGGCCTGCCCAAACACTGGGGCGGCAACGGAGCACAAAGGGTCAACGGGGTGCGCTACTACTCATGGAGCGGCACGTTGCCGGACTCCGAGAACGGAGCGTGCAATGCGATGGACCCACTGCAGGGTTTCTGCCGGGCCTTTTCCGAGTATTTCATCACCGAAGCCGGGCAGAACGACGGCCTGGTGGGACGCTTCAGCTCGCACCTGGGCAAGGTTATTCGCTCTGACTATCCACTGGACCACATGGACGCCATCAACCAGACAGCCGGTTGCAGCCGCAAGGGTACAGACCCGGTGGAGCTTTACGTGCGCCACGCCGAACGCCTGCGCAAAGCCGGCCTTTGATCGACAGACTCAAGGTTTTGACGCATTTTTGACAACAACCGGTCAGTGATTCCGGTAGGCTCAACACCTTTAAAGCTATTGAAAGGAATTTTACCCATGGCCAAAGCCACTGCCCGCCACATCCTGGTTTCCAGCGAAGAGAAGTGCAACGAACTCAAGGCTCAGATCGAAGCCGGCGCCGATTTCGCTGAAGTTGCCAAAGCCAACTCCTCGTGCCCGTCCAGCCGTCAGGGCGGCGATCTGGGTTCGTTCGGTCCAGGCCAGATGGTCAAGGAATTCGACACCGTGGTATTCAGCGCCCCGATCAATGTGGTGCAGGGTCCGGTCAAGACCCAGTTCGGCTATCACCTGCTGGAAGTGACCAGCCGCCAGGACTGATCCCGGCTTATCGACATAACGGCCCGCCCTTCGGTGGGCCGTTGTGTTTGTGTCAGGCCAAGGGGCTAGCGATCAAGGCGTAGCTCGCGTACAAATCGTGGTCATCTATCACCCGGCTTTAAGGCTGACAATGCGACTGGCGTTCCCTTCACTGCTGTTCACTGCCGTGGTCCTGCTGACAGGTGCCGCCGGTGTGGATGCCACACCGCAACATGCCCTGACGGTGTATGGCGAACCGGCCAAGTACCCCCAGGGCTTCAGCCACTTCGCCTATACCAATCCCCAGGCCCCCAAAGGCGGCACCATGCGCCGCTCGGCCATCGAGATCGGCCATTTCGACCACGTCCTGCCCTACATCGACAAAGGCATCGGCGTCAGCCAGATCGATGGAATGCTGTATTCGCCGCTGGCTCAGCGCTCGCTGGACGAGCCCTACACCGTCTATGGCCTGGTGGCGCAGAAGATGGAACGCGCCGACGATGGCCTGTCCTTGCGCTTCTACCTCAATCCCAAGGCCCGGTTTGCCGATGGCAAGCCCATCACCGCCGAGGACGTGCGCTACACCTTCGAGCTGTTGATGACCCAGGGCAGCCTGCGGTATCGCACCCAGTTCGCCGCCGTCAAAGGCGTCGAAGTGGAATCCGAGCGCACCGTTCGCTTCGACTTCAAGAACAACGAAAACCGTACCCTGCCTCTGGACATCGCCACACTGCCGGTCTTTCCCGAGCACTGGTGGAAAACCCGCGACTTTGCCAGTGGAGGTGGCTACGAAGCCCCGCTGGGCAGTGGCCCCTATCGGGTGGGCCGGATCGACTCGGGACGCAGCATCACCTTCGAGCGCAACCCCGACTGGTGGGGCAAGGACCTGCCGGTCAGTCGCGGGCTCTACAATTTCGACCATTTCAGCATCGAGTATTTCGGCGATACCGATGTGGCGCGGCAGGTCTTGCGTGGCGGCGCCTATGACTACAATCGCGAGTTTTCCGCCACCGGTTATTCCATCGGCTATGACAGCCCGGCCCTGCATGACGGTCGCCTGCAAAAGGCCCACCTGGCCACCGAGGCTCCCCAAACAGCCCAAGGCTTCGTGTTCAACCTGCAAAAACCGCAGTTCCAGGATCGGCGCGTCCGCCAGGCCCTGGCCATGCTCTGGGATTTCGAGTGGAGCAACCGCCAGATGATGCGCAACCTCTATGTGCGCCAGCAAAGTTTTTTCTCCAACACCGACCTGGCCGCCCGGCAACTGCCCGATGCCGACGAACTGGCGATTCTCGAGCCGTTGCGCGGCAAAGTCCCAGAGGAAGTCTTCAGCCAGGTCTTCCACGCACCGAAAACCGACGGCAGCGGCGTGATCCGTGACAAACAACTGCAAGCCCTGGCGCTGCTACAACAGGCCGGCTGGAAACCCGACGGCGACCGCCTGGTCAATGCCGAGGGGGAACCGCTGAGCTTCACGTTCCTGATCAGCCAGAACGGCCTCGACCGGCTGTTGCTGCCCTACAAGCGCACCCTGGCACAGATCGGCATCGACATGAGCATCCGGCGCATCGACGCCTCCCAATACGTCAATCGCCTGATGAGTCGCGACTACGACATGATCATCACCGGCTATCCCGTCAGCACTTCGCCGGGCATGGAGCTCTACAACTATTTCGGCTCGGCGGCGGCCAACGATCCGGGCGCCAACAATTACATGGCCTTGCAGAATCCGGCCGTCGATGCCCTGATCGACGGACTGGTCAAAGCCACCACCCAGCGCGACATGCTCCGCCATGCCCACGCCCTGGACCGGGTGCTGCAATGGAATTACTACTGGATCCCCAACTACTACCCGCCGGGCAGTTCGACCGTCTGGTGGAACCGCTTTGGCAGACCCAAAGTGCAGGCCAGCAATGACGAAGCCATCGAGAGCTGGTGGGAAATGAGCACCACACCGCTGACCAACGAGCAGATGGCCGCCGAACGCCTCAAACGCGGCTCCCCTGGAGGGCGGCATTGATGTGGGCCTATATCGCGCGGCGCTTGCTGCTGATCATTCCGACGCTGGTCATCATCCTGTTGGTGAACTTCGTCATCGTGCAGGCCGCTCCGGGCGGGCCGGTGGAACAGGCCATCGCCCAACTGCAAGGCATCGGCGGCGCCAGCGTCGGCAGTTCGGGCACTGCCATGACCGGCAGTTCGCGAGCCAGTCGCGGCCTCGATCCACAGCTGATCAAGGACATTGAAAAACAATACGGCTTCGACAAACCGGCCCATGAGCGTTTGTGGTTGATGCTCAGCAGCTACGCCCGACTGGACTTCGGCAAGAGTTTCTTTCGCGGCGCCACGGTGACCGACCTGATCCTGGAGAAGATGCCGGTGACCATTTCCCTCGGGCTCTGGGCCACGCTGATCACCTACCTGGTGTCGATTCCCCTGGGCATCCGCAAGGCGGTGCGCCATGGCTCGGCCTTCGATGTGTGGAGCAGCACGGCGATCATCATCGGCTACGCCATGCCGGCATTTCTGTTCGCCATGTTCCTGATCGTGATGTTTGCCGGCGGCACGTCGTTGAACTGGTTTCCGGTGCGCGGGCTGGTGTCTGACAACTTCGAGTCGCTGTCGACACTGGGCAAGATCACCGATTATTTCTGGCACCTGGTCCTGCCGGTCACTTCGCTGGTGATTGGCGGTTTCGCCACCTTGACGATCCTGACCAAGAACTCGTTCCTCAACGAAATCACCCGCCAGTACGTGGTCACCGCGCGAGCCAAGGGTATGAGCGAACGACGCGTGCTGTATGGCCATGTGTTCCGCAATGCGATGCTGCTGGTGGTGTCAGGGATTCCCCAGGCGTTCATCAGCGTGTTTTTCGCCGGCTCCTTGCTGATCGAGGTGATCTTCTCCCTCGATGGCCTGGGACGCATGAGCTATGAAGCCGCGGTGTCCCGGGACTATCCGGTGGTGTTCGGTTCGCTGTTCATCTTCACGCTGTTCGGCTTGCTGATCAAACTCATCGGCGACCTGTGCTACACCCTGGTGGACCCGCGTATCGACTTCGCCGCGAGGAACGCCTGATGTTCAAGTTGTCACCCTTGGGCCGCCGGCGTTTTGAGCGTTTCAAGAAGAATCGCCGGGGTTGGTGGTCGCTGTGGCTGTTCATCGGCCTGTTCATGCTGACCCTGGGCGGCGAATTGATCGCCAACGACAAGCCGTTGCTGGTGAGTTACCAGGGGTCGCTGTATTTCCCAGTGTTCAAGCGCTACACCGAACAGGAGTTTGGCGGGCAGTTGCCGTTCCAGGCCGATTACCGCAGCAGCTACGTGCAGGATCTGATCCACAAGGACGGCGGCTGGCTGTTGTTCCCGCCGATCCCGTTCAGCGACGACACGCCCAACTACGACCTGAACCAGCCGACCCCAAGCCCGCCCTCGTCGGTGAACTGGCTGGGCACTGATGATCAGGCCCGGGACGTGCTGGCCCGGGTGATCTTCGGGGCACGGGTGTCGATTCTGTTCGCCTTGGCCCTGACGGCCATCAGCGCGCTGATCGGCATCAGCGCCGGTGCTTTGCAGGGGTATTACGGCGGCTGGGTGGACCTGCTGGGGCAACGCCTGCTGGAGGTCTGGTCCGGGCTGCCGGTGCTCTATCTACTGATCATTCTGTCCGGCTTCGTCGAGCCGAATTTCTGGTGGCTGCTGGGAATCATGGCGCTGTTTTCCTGGCTGGCCCTGGTGGATGTGGTGCGCGCCGAGTTCCTGCGCGGGCGCAACCTTGAATACGTCAAGGCCGCCAGAGCCCTGGGCCTGTCCGACCGCAAGGTGATCGTGCGGCATATCCTGCCCAATGCGATGAACGCCACCCTGAGTTATCTGCCGTTCATCCTCACCGGGGCGATTTCCACCCTCACCGCCCTGGACTTCCTCGGCTTCGGCATGCCGGCGGGCAGCGCGTCGCTGGGCGAGTTGATCGGCCAGGGCAAACAGAACCTGCAAGCGCCGTGGCTGGGCCTGACGGCGTTCTTCACCCTGGCGCTGATTCTTTCTCTGCTGGTGTTCATTGGCGAGGCGTTGCGCGATGCATTCGACCCCCGATCCTGATCCACGGCCATGAAGCGGAACCCTGAGATGAGCGACAACCTGATCGAAATCCGCGACTTGAGCGTGGCCTTCAACGACCAAACCGTGGTGCGCAACCTGTGCCTGGATATCCGCCCCGGCGAATGCCTGGCCCTGGTGGGCGAGTCAGGCTCCGGCAAGTCGGTAACGGCCCATTCGATCCTGCAACTGCTGCCGCAAACCGGCAGCCGTACCACCGGCAGCATTCGCTATCGCGGCCAGGAACTGGTGGGCGCCGAGGCCAGGGTCCTGCGCGAACTGCGCGGGGACCGGATCGCGATGATCTTCCAGGAACCCATGACCTCGCTGAACCCGCTGCACAGCGTCGAAAAGCAGATTGGCGAAACCCTCATGCTGCACAAGGGCCTGGGCGGCAAGGCCGCGCGCCAGCGCATTCTGGAGTTGCTGGCCCTGGTGGGCATCCAGAAACCCACCGAACGCCTCAAGGCCTACCCGCATCAACTCTCCGGCGGCCAACGACAGCGGGTGATGATTGCCATGGCCCTGGCCTGCGAACCGGAACTGTTGATTGCCGACGAACCGACCACCGCGCTCGACGTGACGGTGCAGCGCAAGATTCTGCTGCTGCTTAAGTCCCTGCAGCAACGACTCGGCATGTCACTGCTGCTGATCAGCCACGACCTGAACCTGGTGCGCAGCATCGCGCAACGGGTGTGCGTGATGAAGGCCGGGGAAATCGTCGAACAGGCGCCGTGCGAAACGCTCTTCAGCGCGCCGAAACATCCCTACAGCTGCGAGTTGCTGCACGCCGAACCGGAAGGCGAAGCCCTGCCCCGTGACGAACGCGAAGACGTCTTGCAAGTGCAGGATCTGCGCGTCAGCTTTGCCCTGGGCGGCGGGCTGTTCCGGCGCAAGGAATACCTGCGCGCCGTGGACGGCATCAGCCTGACGATCCAGCGCGGCAAGACCCTGGGCATCGTCGGTGAATCCGGTTCCGGCAAATCCACTCTCGGCCAGGCGATCCTGCGACTGATCGAATCCGAAGGCAGCATCCGCTTCCAGGGACAAGCCCTCGATCATCTGTCGCAGAAAGACCTGCGACCGTGGCGCAAGCAGATGCAGGTGGTGTTCCAGGACCCGTTCGGCAGCCTCAGCCCTCGCATGTCGGTGCAGCAGATCATCAGTGAAGGCCTTGAGGTCCACAGCTCGTCCAGTTCCGAGCAGTGTGAAGCGCAGGTGATCCAGGCGCTGCAGGAAGTCGGCCTCGACCCGCAGAGCCGCCACCGCTACCCCCACGAATTCTCCGGTGGCCAGCGCCAACGCATCGCCATCGCCCGGGCATTGGTGCTCAAGCCGGCCCTGATTCTGCTGGACGAACCGACCTCAGCCCTGGACCGCACCGTGCAAAAGCAAGTGGTCGCCCTGCTCCGCCAGCTTCAGGAAAAGCATGGCCTGACTTACCTGTTCATCAGCCATGACCTGGCGGTGGTCCGCGCCCTGGCCCACGACATGATCGTGATCAAGGACGGTAAAGTGGTGGAGCACGGCGCCAGCCATGAAGTGTTCGACTCGCCCCAGCATCCCTACACCAAGGAGCTGTTGGCGGCGGCGCAGCCGCAGTAATCCCGGGTTCGCTCAGGCGCCACGTCGTTGATCCAGCGCTTGAGCGAATTCACCCATCACCTCCACCACCTGCTGCGCGCCTCGATGAATATCCAGAATGACAGTGCCGGCCTGGTTAGCCAGTTTCACGCCCTGCTCTGCCTTGAGCGTGCTCGATTGCATGCTGCTCACCGCTTGCCTGGCCAATTCACGGTTCTTGGCGACGACCTGAGTAATGGCCACAGTTGACTGGCTGGTACGACGCGCCAGATTGCGCACCTCATCGGCCACCACCGCGAAACCGCGTCCCTGCTCCCCGGCGCGAGCCGCTTCGATGGCGGCATTGAGGGCAAGCAGATTGGTCTGTTCGGCAATGCCCCGGATGGCATCGACGATGCTGCCGATTTCTTCGGACTGCGCGCTCAGGGCACCTATCCCGGCTGACACCTGCTGAAGCTCATCGGCGATGCTTTGCACCACCGTAACGGTTTGCTGAACCACACACGTGCCAAGCCGGGTTTGCTCATCGGTCTGCCGGGACGTCTCGAAAGCAAGTCCGGCGGCTTTTGATTCACTTTGGCGTTGCTCGACTTCGCGAGTGCTGTCAGTGGCGAACTTGACCACGCCATACAAGCGCCCCCGTGCATCGTAGAGAGGGTTGTAGGTAGCCTGCAGCCAGACAGTCGCGCCTCGATTGTCGACGCGCTCGAAAAGGCCGGTCCTGTATTCACCGCGATTGAGCCCGGCCCAGAAGCCACGATAAGCCTCACTCTGGACCTCGCTTGGTTTGCAGAAAATCCGGTGATGCTGGCCCCGAATTTCTTGCAGGCGGTACCCCATGACGTTCATGAAATTCTCGTTGGCATTCACGACCTGACCGCTCAGATCAAATTCGATAACCGCCATGGAACGGTCGATCGCTTGCATGAAACTGGTTTCGGCCTGGGCGCGCAACACCCGCTCGTTGATATCGCGAACAATCAGGATGATGCGCTGCACCTTTGCATGGTGATCCAGCACAGGGACGTAGCTTGCGTGCACCCACAGCCAGCTTCCATCACGCCGCAAATGCAGAAACTGGCTGTCGGCTGGAGAACCCTGCCCCAACTGCCGCCATAACGCCGAGCATTCGGCACTGCGTGAATAGGCAGGCTCACAAAACATCGAATGATGCTGACCGAGGGTTTCGCTGAGTGAATACCCCATCATTTTCAAAAAAACCGGGCTGACGTCGAGCACCTCGCCCGTCGGGGTGAACTCGATGATCGCCATGCATTGCTGCAAGGCCGTCCGTTCGGCTTCGAGAAAAGCCTGCCTGGCCTGGATTTCGTGCAAGGCGTCCTGATGCTTGCGAGTACGAATGAACATGGGTGGCGCTCCCGGAGGCGTGAATGCGTGGCTGTAGCCACACGAAGGCAGAGATGCCATCGCTAGGTAGCTGCATTAAGCCACCATCGCGGGAAAACTTGTACAACTTTATTATTATGTATAACTATCAGAAGTCATACGGATCTCTATGGCACAGCCCAAGACATTCAGCACCAGCCCATTTTCCAATGCTTGCTGTCGCGCAACTCGCGCCAGTCGAGCAACGTCACACGAGCGCTGTATACAGCCTCAAGCTCAATCTGAATGGGTGTCCCCTCCTCATCACAGAGCAGCTTGGTGACGAGAAAATGCTTTTCCCGATCAGTCGGCGCACAGGCCGTCCATTTGGAGAGCTGCAGCTTGCGAGGGTTGAATTTATTCATGAGCGCTCTCAGAAAAATGTACATATTAGTGAAAACTGTACAAGTTTATCAGACTGCCCACCACTGAGCAGATCCACTAAGGCTTAGGGTTTGCCATTGATACGCCACGGCAAAGAATGCGGGCGGAGTAGTGCTCGGCCGGCCCCTCCCGGCATAATGCCGCTCTTTGGCAACCCCTTTGATCGGAGGATGCCGGCAAATCCCACCTTCTGGAAATGCCCGATGAACCCCACCGAAAGCCTCAAGGATTACAAGCGCGTGCGCACGCTGGCGATCCGTTCGTTGTTCGAGATCATCGAACAGTCCAGCGAAGGCACGGTGATTGTCGACCGTGACGCGAACATCGTCTGGATGAACGAACGCTACGCCCGGCGCTTCGGCCTGAACTCAGCGCAAGAAGCCATCGGCCGGGCGTGCGAGAGCGTGATCCCCAGCAGCCTGCTGCGCGAAGTGGTACGTACTGGCCGACCGATTCTGTTGGACATGCAGGACACGCCCAAGGAGCCGCTGGTGGTGATGCGCCTGCCGATCCACGACAGCGCGGGCGCGGTGATCGGCGCCATCGGTTTTGCCCTGTTCGATGAATTGCGCAGTCTGTCGCCGATGCTCAAGCGCTACCTGAGCATGCAGGAGGAACTGGCCTCCACCCGCTCGCTGTTGCGGGCACGGCAGACTCGGTACAACTTCGCCCACTTCATCGGCACCAGCAGCGCCAGCCTGGAGGTCAAGCGTCGTGCCCGGCGCAGCGCCAGCGCCGATTCGCCGGTGCTGTTGCTCGGCGAAACCGGGACCGGCAAGGAACTGCTGGCCCAGGCAATCCACGGTGCTTCGCCGAGGGCGCACAAGGCGTTCGTCAGCATCAACAGCGCGGCGATCCCGGAGGCCCTGCTGGAAGCCGAGTTTTTCGGCACCGCCCCGGGCGCCTTCACCGGCGCCGACCGCAAAGGCCGCGCCGGCAAGCTGCAGATCGCCCAGGGCGGCACACTGTTCCTGGACGAAATTGGCGACATGCCACTGCCGCTGCAAAGCAAACTGCTGCGGGTCTTGCAGGAAAAAGAATACGAACCCGTGGGCTCCAACGAGGTGCTGCAAAGCGACGTGCGGATCATCGCTGCCACGTCCATGGATCTGGAAGCGGCGATCAAACGCGGAGAATTTCGCGCCGACCTGTATTACCGCCTCAATGTGTTGCCGATCCAGGTCCCGCCGCTGCGCGAACGCCTGGATGATTTGCCGGCCCTGAGCGAGGCGATCCTCGAAGAACTGCGCAGCCAGCACGAACTGGACCGCGACGCACTCGACCTGCTGGGGCAACACGCCTGGCCGGGCAACATCCGGGAGTTGCGCAATGTGCTGGAACGAACCGCGCTGCTCAGCGACGACCTGCTGCTCACTGCCGCCGATATTCGAGCGGCCATTGGGACTTTCACGCCGGTCACCCGGGCGTTGAATCCACATCAGGAACCGCTGCCGCAAGAAACCTTCAGCCAGGCCCGGGCACGATTCGACCGTCACTTGATCGAAACCACCCTCGCGCAATGCGGCGGCAAGGTAGTTGAAGCGGCTGAGCGGTTGGGGCTGGGGAGGTCGACCTTGTATAAGAAAATGGTGGCGCTGGGGATTGCAGAGTCTCAATAAAGAGACGCATATCTCTAGATATAGACAGCTCCTTTTGAGCGCTTCGCGCTCATCGTGAGCAGGCTCGCTCCCACAGTGGCCGTACTTTCCTGACGAACTCGGTCAACCTGTGGGAGCGAGCCTGCTCGCGATGAGGCCAGCACAGCCCCTGAAAATCTCCAAGCGGAGACAAAACCCTCCAACCACTCGCACAAAAATCAATAATTTCCTTATATTTCAATAAATTACATACCTGGCACAAAACTCGCTAAAGCCCTCCGCACCGCTTCACCACAAAAATAACAATCCAGGAGACACACCATGAGTGTGATCATTGCCTTGGCAGCCCTCACGCTGCTGATGGTGGCCGCCTACCGTGGCTACAGCGTTATCCTTTTTGCCCCCATCGCCGCCCTCGGCGCCGTCCTGCTCACTGACCCTTCCGCCGTCGCGCCTGCTTTCACCGGGGTGTTCATGGAGAAGATGGTCGGCTTCATCAAACTGTATTTCCCGGTGTTCCTGCTCGGCGCGGTGTTCGGCAAATTGATCGAGCTGTCGGGTTTCTCCCGCTCTATCGTCGCGGCGGCGATTCGCCTGCTGGGCACGCGCCAGGCCATGTTGGTGATCGTGCTGGTCTGCGCCTTGCTGACCTATGGCGGCGTGTCGCTGTTCGTCGTGGTGTTCGCGGTGTATCCGTTCGCCGCCGAGATGTTCCGCCAGAGCAATATTCCCAAGCGACTGATCCCGGCCACCATTGCCCTTGGCGCGTTCTCGTTCACCATGGACGCCCTGCCCGGCACGCCGCAGATCCAGAACATCATCCCCAGCACCTTCTTCAACACCACCGCCTGGGCTGCGCCCTGGCTGGGTGTGATCGGCACGATCTTCGTGTTCAGCTTCGGCATGCTGTTCCTGCAACGCCAGCGCAACAAGGCCCAGCGCCTAGGCGAAGGCTACGGCACCGAACTGCGCAACGAGCCGGAGACTGCCGAAGACATCAAACTGCCCAATCCCTGGCTCGCCATTTCGCCGCTGTTGGCGGTGGGGATCATGAACCTGCTGTTCACCCAGTGGATTCCCCAGTGGTATGGCAAGACCCACAGCCTGGCGCTGCCGGGCATGACCACACCAGTGACCAGCGACATCGCCAAGCTCACCGCGATCTGGGCCGTGCAGGCCGCGTTGCTGGTGGGCATTGTCCTGGTGCTGCTGTTCGCCTTCAGCACCATTCGCAGCAAGCTGGCCGAAGGCAGCAAGAGCGCGGTGGGCGGTGCGCTGCTGGCGGCAATGAACACCGCTTCGGAATACGGTTTTGGCGCAGTCATCGCGTCCTTGCCGGGTTTTCTGGTGCTGGCCGACTGGCTCAAAAACATCCCCAATCCACTGGTCAATGAAGCCGTGACCGTGACGCTGCTGGCGGGCATCACCGGTTCAGCCTCGGGCGGCATGAGCATCGCCCTGGCGGCGATGTCCGAAACGTTCATCAGCGCCGCCAACGCCGCCAACATTCCTCTGGAAGTGCTGCACCGGGTCGCGTCCATGGCCAGCGGCGGCATGGACACCCTGCCCCACAACGGCGCGGTGATCACCCTGCTGGCGGTGACCGGTCTGACCCACCGTGAAGCCTACAAAGACATTTTCTGCATTACGCTGATCAAGACCCTCGCGGTGTTCTTCGTGATCGCTGTGTTCTACGCCACTGGCATTGTGTGAGGCTCCCCATGACAACCCCTCTTTCGGGCAAGACCGCCCTGGTCACCGGCTCTACCAGCGGCATCGGCCTGGGCATCGCCCTGAGCCTTGCCAAGGCCGGCGCCAACCTGATCCTCAACGGCTTCGGCGATGCCTCGACGGTGATCGCCGAGGTGAAACAGTTCGGCGGCAAGGTCGGCCATCATCCGGCCGATGTCAGTGATCCGGCGCAGATCGCCGACATGCTCGCTTACGCCGAACGGGAGTTCGGCGGCGTGGACATTCTGGTGAACAACGCCGGTATCCAGCATGTGGCCGCCGTGGAAGATTTTCCGGTGGAGCGCTGGGACTCGATCATCGCCATCAACCTGTCCTCGGTGTTCCATGCCACGCGCTTGAGCCTGCCGGGCATGCGCGCCAAGGGCTGGGGGCGGATCATCAACATTGCCTCGGTGCACGGCCAGGTCGGCTCGGTGGGCAAGGCCGCCTACGTCGCGGCCAAACACGGGGTGATCGGTCTGACCAAAGTGGTCGGCCTGGAAACCGCCACCAGTAACGTGACGTGCAACGCCATCTGCCCTGGCTGGGTGCTGACACCGCTGGTGCAGAAACAGATCGACGACCGCATTGCCACGGGCATCGACCCGCAACAGGCACAGCATGACCTGCTGGCCGAAAAACAGCCTTCCCTGGAATTCGTCACCCCGCCGCAACTGGGGGAACTGGTGCTGTTTCTGTGCAGCGAAGCCGGCAGCCAGGTACGTGGCGCGGCGTGGAATATTGATGGTGGGTGGCTGGCTCAGTAAATTTCTTGCGATCCCTTGTGGCGAGGGGATTTATCTGTGGGAGCAAGGCTTGCCCGCGATGGCCGCACCGCGGTTTAACAGCTAAACCGCGTTTTCGTTCATCGCGGGCAAGCCTTGCTCCCACAAGTCGGGGATAAATCCCCTCGCCACAAGATTGGGTCGCTCTATAGTTTGTGTGTACATAAAAGAAAAAGAGGCACCCCATGTCCGACATCCTCTGGCAACCCACCCCCGATCGCATCGCCCAGTCACGCATGGACGCCTTTCGCCGGTTCATCAACGAACGGCATCAGCTGCAACTGAGCGATTATCCGGCGCTGCACGCCTGGAGCATCGACCAGCGTGAAGCCTTCTGGCAGGCCATCGTCGACTTCTTCGAGATCCGTTTTCACCAGGCGCCCAGCGATGTGCTGGTCGAAGGTGAGCAAATGCCCAGCGCCCGGTGGTTTCCCGGGGCGACACTGAATTTTGCCGAACACCTGCTGCGCCGGCGCGATGACGCCGTGGCCGTGGTTGCCCTCGACGAAAGTGGCGGGCAAGAACAACTGACTTGGGCCGAACTTGCCGCCCACGTCGCTGGCCTGCAAAAAAGCCTGCAAGCGGCAGGTGTGAGCAAGGGCGACCGGGTAGCCGCGTGCATGCCCAACACCTGGCAGACCCTGGTGGGCATGCTCGCCACCACCAGCCTGGGGGCGATCTGGTCGTGCTCCTCGCCTGACTTCGGCACCCACGGGGTCATCGACCGGTTTGGCCAGATCGAGCCCAAGGTGCTGATTACCTGCGCCGGTTACCGCTACGCCGGCAAGGTCATCGACCAGCGAGCCAAGGTCAACGAAATCCTCGAGCGCCTGCCTTCGCTGCAGCAATTGATCATCCTGCCCTACGCATGCCCTGACGCCCGCGCCGAAGACTTCAAGACAACGGCCAGCGTCGCGTTGTGGAGCGACTTCTACCGCTGTGGCGGCGAACCGGCGTTCGTTGACGTGCCGTTCGATCATCCGCTGTACATCCTCTATTCCAGTGGCACCACCGGCGTGCCGAAGTGCATCGTCCACAGCACCGGCGGCGTATTGCTGCAACACCTCAAGGAACATGGCCTGCATGTAGACCTTGGCCCCGAAGATCGCCTGTTCTACTACACCACGTGTGGCTGGATGATGTGGAACTGGCTGGTGTCGGCCCTCGCCGTCGGCAGTGCGGTGGTGCTCTACGACGGCTCGCCCTTTCACCCTGGCCCCAAGCGCCTGCTGGACCTGATCGACCAGCAGCGCATCAGCGTATTCGGCACCAGCCCCAAATACCTGGCGGCCCTGGAAAGCCAGGGTTTGAAACCGCGACAGACCCATGACCTGGGCAGCCTGAAAACCATCCTGTCCACCGGCTCGGCCCTGGCGCCCCATAGCTACGACTACGTGTATCGCGACTTCAAGACCCAGGTGTGCCTGGCCTCGATGTCCGGTGGCACCGACATTGTGTCGTGCTTCGTCAATGGCAATCCGTTGTCCGCCGTTCGCCGTGGCGAGATGCAGGGCAAGAGTCTGGGCATGGCGGTGCAGGTCTGGAACGAGGCAGGCCAGGCGGTCATCGGTGAGAAAGGTGAACTGGTCTGCACCCGGCACTTCCCGGCCATGCCCATTGGCCTGTGGAATGATCCGCAGCAGGAAAAGCTAAGGGCCTCCTACTTCAGCCAGTTCCCCGGTGTGTGGGCCCAGGGGGACTACGCCGAGGAACTGCCTCACGGCGGTTTCTTGATCCACGGGCGTTCGGATGCAGTGCTCAACCCCGGTGGCGTGCGCATCGGCACGGCGGAAATCTATCGGCAGGTGGAAAAGGTCGAGCAGGTGCTGGACAGCGTTGCTATCGGCCAGCAATGGCAGGGTGATGTGCGCGTGGTACTGTTTGTGCGCCTGCGCGACGGCGTGACCCTGGATGAGGCCCTGGAGCAACAGATCCGCCAGGTGATCCGCGCCAATACCACACCGCGTCATGTGCCGGCGAAGATCCTGGCAGTCAGCGACATCCCGCGGACCATCAGCGGCAAGGTGGTGGAACTGGCGGTGCGCAACGTGGTGCATGGGCAGGTGGTGAAAAACACCGATGCCCTGGCCAATCCCGAGGCGCTGGAGCAGTTCAGGGATCGGCTGGAACTGACCACCTGAGGTTAAAGCCGTATGGGCCATCTGGCCTCATCGCGAGCGGGCTCGCTCCCACATTGGTCGGTGGTGAACACAGGATTGGCAATCACCATCGATTCCCTGTGGGAGCGAGCCTGCTCGCGATGAACGACAACGCGGTATGCCTGTAGAACCATCAATCCATCAACCCCCACTCCCCCGCCGCCGGATCGGCCGGGGGCACCGCTGCCCCCGACTCGGCATGCAACTTCAGGCGCAACCGCAGGTTGTTCGCCGAATCGGCGTTTTTCAGGGCTTCCTCCTCATCGATAGCACCCTCCACCACCAGGTTGTACAGGGCGTGATCGAAGGTTTGCATCCCGAGTTCTTCTGACTTTTCCATGATGCCCTTGAGCCCGCCGAACTCATTGCGGCGGATCAGGTCGGCCACCGTGGGCGAGCCCAGCATGACCTCCACCGCGGCCCGGCGCTGGCCGGTGCGAGTGCGCACCAGGCGTTGCGACACGAACGCCTTGAGGTTGTTGCCCAGATCATTGAGCAGCTGCGGCCGGCGTTCTTCCGGGAAGAAATTGATCACCCGGTCCAGCGCCTGGTTGGCATTGTGAGCATGCAGGGTGGAGATCACCAGGTGCCCGGTGTCGGCGAAGGCCAGGGCATGTTCCATGGTTTCGCGATCACGAATTTCGCCGATCAGTACCACGTCTGGTGCCTGGCGCAAGGTGTTCTTCAGGGCGGCATGAAAGCTGCGGGTGTCGACACCGACTTCCCGTTGATTGATGATCGATTTCTTGTGTCGATGGATATACTCCACCGGATCTTCAATGGTGATGATATGGCCGCTGCTGTTGCGATTACGGTAATCGATCAGCGCCGCCAGGGAAGTCGACTTGCCCGACCCTGTCGCGCCGACGAACAGCATCAGCCCCTGTTTCTGCATGATGGTGTCCAGCAACACATTTGGCAGTTTCAGGTCCTCGAACCGAGGGATGTCGAGCTTGACGTTGCGGATCACCATGGACACGTCATTGCGCTGCTTGAAGATATTGACGCGAAACCGCCCGACCCCAGCCAGGGAGATAGCCAGGTTCATTTCCAGTTCTCGATCGAACTCAAGCCGCTGTTCGGCGTCCATCAAAGACTCGGCGAGCCCGGCGATGTCGCCCACCTTGAAGGGCTGGTTGCTCAAGGGTTTGAGCACCCCCTCGAAACGCGCGCACGGCGGCGCACCGGTGGACATATAGAGGTCGGAGCCATCCTGGCTCGCCAGGATGCGTAACAAGGGATCGATTTCCATGGCCTGATTGACTTCCGCGAGACTTCAATGAAACAAGCTGACCCGATGAGCAAACTTTTCAGACCAACCCGCGCTTACCTTCTTCAGAGGATAGTAGACACCGTGGCTGCGACACGATTTGCAGGGTTTGCGTGATGAACGCAACACCCACCGGCATTGACATACAAAGCCTGTTCGCCCGACGTGACTGGGCCAACAGCCCGCTGGGCACTGCCCAAACCTGGCCCCAGAGCCTGCGTACCGCCCTGGACATCGTGCTCCACTCGCCGCTGCCGATGTCCCTGCTGTGGGGGCCACAGCTGATTCATTTCTACAACGACGCCTTTACCCGCCTGACGGGCGACAAACACCCCCAGGCGTTCGGCCAGCCGACCCATTCAGCATGGCCCGAACTCAAAGACCTGAGCGGGCCGATTTATCACCGCGTGTTGCAAGGCCACGGGCACACCTGTCGCGATCAGCAATGGCGAGTGCCCTTCGCCGGTCGCCTCTGCGATGTCTGGCTGGACCTGACCTACAGCCCCGTGCGCGATGAAGACGGCGCCGTGGCCGGTATTCTGGTCACAGCCATCGAGACCGGTGAACGACGACGCCTGGCCCTGGAGTTCGAGCGACGCTCAGAAGCCAGCCTCAAGGCCCAGCAGGAAAGCGAGGAACGCCTGCAACTGGCCCTGGCCGCTGCCGATACGCTAGGCACCTGGGATTGGGACATCAGCGAAGACCGCTTTGTTGCCGACGAGCACTTCGCGGTGCTGCATGGCGTCGACCCGAACCTGTCGCGCCAGTTGCCCATCAGCGCTTACCTTGAAGGCGTGCATCCCCAAGACCGGGCCATGGTCACCCGCAGCATCAAGCATTGCATCACCCACAGCACTGAATACGCCGAGGAGTACCGTCTCCTGCGGCCTGACGGCGAACTGCGCTGGGTGTTCGTGCGCGGTCGTTGCTACAAGGATCGCCATGGCCGGCCCAAACGCTTTCTCGGCGCGGCCCTGGACCTGACCGATCGCAAGCGTACCGAGCAGGCCCTGCGTCAGAGCCAGACCGAACTGCAACTGATCATCAACGCCATGCCGATCCTTATCAGCTATGTGGACCGGGAAGAACGTTTTCGCCTCAACAACAGCGCCTATCTGGATTGGTATGGCCTGACGCCCCAAGAGCTGTATGGCAAGACCATTCGCGAAGTGCTTGGCGATTCAGCCTACGCCGCCCGCGCCGAGCAGATCGCCGACGCCCTGGCAGGCAAGCCGTGCAGTTTCACCGTGCAATCGGATCACCGCGACGGCCGTCCCCGCCATGCCTTGATCAACTACCTGCCGCGCCGTGGGGCCGATGGTGCGGTGAACGGTTTCTACATCTTTGTGATCGACGAGACCGAGCGCAAGAAAACCGAAGAGGCCCTGCGCAACCTCAACGAGACGCTCGAAGAACGCGTCATCGCCCGCACCCAGCAACTGGCCGAAGCCAACCACCGCCTGCAAAACGAGATGTTCGAACGCGAACGTGCCGAGGAGGCGCTGCGACACGCCCAGAAAATGGAGGCCGTGGGCCAACTCACTGGCGGCATTGCCCATGACTTCAACAACATGCTCACCGGCATTCTCGGCAGTCTCGACCTGATGCAGCGCTACATTGCCAGCGGTCGCACCGCCGAGATCGGTCGTTTCACCGAAGCGGCCGTGTCCTCGGCCAATCGTGCGGCGGCCCTGACCCACCGCCTGCTGGCGTTTTCCCGCCGCCAGTCGCTGGACCGCAAACCGCTGGACCCCAATGACCTGGTGCGTTCACTTGAAGACTTGCTGAGCCGAACCACCGGCGATCACATCGTGCTGCGCCTGCAGTTGGCCGATGAACTGTGGCCGGTCAGCACCGATGCCAGCCAGCTGGAAAACGCCCTGCTCAACCTGGTGATCAACGCTCGGGACGCCATGCCTGAGGGTGGCGAATTAACCATCGAAACCGCCAACGTCTACCTCGACGGGAATGACCTCAGTGCCCTGGAACCGGTCAAGGCCGGTGACTACGTGATGATTGCCGTCAGCGACAATGGCAGCGGCATGACCCCATCCGTGCTGGCCAAGGCCTTTGATCCGTTCTTCACCACCAAACCCATCGGCCAGGGCACCGGTTTGGGCTTGTCGATGATCTACGGGTTTGCCCAACAGTCGGGTGGCCTGCTGAGCCTGGACAGTGTGCCGGACCAGGGCACGCGGGTGCAGTTGTACCTGCCGCGGCTGTACGTCGCGTCTGTCCAGCAGACTGCGGCGCCGGTAGCGCTGGATGCACCGGCCGCCGTCGCCGGTGAAACCGTGTTGCTGGTCGAAGACGAACCGGCCGTGCGCATGCTGGTGCTCGATCTGCTCGACGCCCTGGGTTACACCACCCTTCAAGCCCAGGACGCCAAGGCTGCCCTTGGGCTACTGGAGTCCAGCCAGCGCATCGACTTGCTGGTGACCGATGTCGGCCTGCCAGGCATGAATGGCCGGCAACTGGCGGAAATCGCCCGCCAGCATCGGCCCGATCTGAAGGTGCTGTTCATGACCGGTTATGCGCAGAAGGCCACCGAGCGCCAGGGCTTTCTCGAGCAGGGCATGGATATGGTTGCCAAGCCCTTCAGCCTCGATCTGCTGGCGAACAAGATTCGGACGATGATCAACCATGGCGCCTGACTTGAGGCATAATCGCCGCCCCGTCGCACCGTTCAGGTCACTGCTGCAATGAAAGCCCAAGCCCGCCATATCCTGGTGAAAACCGCCGAAGAAGCCGAACAGCTCAAGCAACGCATCGCCAAAGGCGAAGCCTTCGATGTACTGGCCAAGAAATACTCCACCTGCCCCTCGGGCAAACGCGGCGGTGATCTGGGTGAAGTACGGCCCGGGCAGATGGTCGGTGCGATCGATACGGTAATCTTCAAAAAGCCCCTGCGGGTGGTGCATGGGCCGATCAAGAGCAAGTTCGGCTATCACCTGGTGCAGGTGTTCTACCGGGACTAATGATCGAGCCCGCTCCCACAGGTGCTTCCCGGCCCCTTCAGTCCTTGGGCATCAACGCCCCCGGCACCTGGATGACCCGGCTCGCCAACAGATGTCCAGCCTGGGCGGCCTCCACCGGGCTGCCACCGAGCAGGCGGCTTGCCAGGTAAGCAGCACTGAATGAATCCCCCGCCGCCGTCGTGTCCACCACCCGCTCCACTCGCTGGGCCGGAATCTCGAAAGACTCACCATCACAACAGATCAGACAGGGCTCAGCACCGCGCTTGAGCACCACTTCCGAAGTGCCCAACTGCGCGTACGCGGCGAACACCTCAGCGCTGTCGGCATAACCGAACAGCGCCTGCTCGTCGTCCACCGTCAGCAGCGCCAGCTCCACGTAAGGCAATACACTGCGATAGGCCGCACGGGCTGCATCCACTGATGCCCAGAGCCTTGGCCGGTAGTTATTGTCGAACACCACCTCGGCCCCGCGCCGGCGGGCCTGGATCAGGGTTTCGATGAGCTTGCCACGACCTTGCTCACCGAGCACGGCCAGGGTGATGCCGCTGAAGTACAGCACGTCGTAATCCGGCAGCGCCGCCAGAATCGGTGCGGCGGCCGGGGTGGTGAAGCAATCACGCACCGCCGCCTCGTTGCGCCAGTACAAAAACCGCCGCTCACCCGCCGCGTCGGTCTGGATGCAATACAAACCCGGCAAACGACCGGGCAGGCGCTGGACCCGATCCAGGCCGATATTTTCGGCGGCCCAACTCTGGCACATGGCATCGCTGAAACTGTCGTCGCCCAAGGCGGTAACGTAATCCACCGCGCCCTTGTCACCCAGGGCGCGGGACAGGTACACAGCGGTGTTCAGGGTATCGCCGCCGAAGCTTTGTTGCAGACTGCCATCGGCGCGCTGCTGCAGTTCGATCATGCACTCGCCGATCAGGGCGATGCGAGGTTTTGGGTTGGGGTAGCTCATGGGCGATCCTGATATTTCGATAGTGTCTGCCAGGCCGCTATCGCGAGCAGGCTCGCTCCCACAGGGGATATTGGTGAACATAAATCCTCTGTTCACAACCGCCCCCACTGTGGGAGCGAGCCTGCTCGCGATAGCCGCGACTCGGTTTCAAGGCTAGAAACAAGTCTCCATGCTCTCGACCACCCGCAACTGCTCATCCACCAGGCACGCCACCCGCCACTTGTCGAAAGTCAGGCACGGATGCGACGTACCGAACGAGATGATGTCGCCTACCCGCAGTTCCACCCCGGTCGCCACCGTCATGAACGCATGCTGGTCCATCACCGCCGTGACCTTGCAGCCGGCCAGGTCCTGCCCCGCTATGGAGTCGGAGCCGGGTTGGTAACGCTTGAGCGGCACCGGCAGCCCGGCGTCATAGGCCACGTCGCGTTTACCCAGGGCGATCACCGCAAAGCCGGGTTCAGGCAGCGATTGCACGTGGGCCCAGACTTCCAGGGCCGGGCGCAGACCTTCGTGCAGGTCGCTACGCCGTTCCAGCACGCAGCACTGGGCCTCTTTGTAGATGCCATGGTCATGGGCCACGTAACTGCCAGGACGCAGCACACTGAGGAAACGTCCGTGGGCGTTCCGCGCCTCGAAAGACTCGGCAATCAGGTCGTACCAGGCTGAACCCGAGGCGGTGATGATCGGCTTGTCGATGGCGAACGCACCGTTGTCCTGCAGTTGCACCGCCAGCCCCACCAGGGATGCGGCAAACGCACGGATGCCACTGATGGCGTGGTCACCATGGATCACGCCTTCGTAGCCTTCGATACCGGTCAGCGCCAGCGCCGGTTGCGCCCCGATCGCCTCGGCCAGGGCCAGCACCTCGGCCTCGGTCCGGCAGCCACACCGACCACCCACCACACCGTATTCGATCATCACGTTCAACTTCGCACCGCGAGAGGCAAAGAACGCGCCCAGCTCGGCAACGTTGTCGGGATGGTCGACCATGCAATGGAATTCGAACGCTGGATCTGCCAGCAGATCCGCGATCAGCGCCATGTTTGGCGTGCCCACCAATTGGTTGGCCATCAGCACCCGGCGCACGCCATGGGCGTAAGCGGCACGGGTCTGCACTGCGGTGGCCAGGGTCAGTCCCCAGGCGCCGGCCTCGAGTTGGCGGCGAAACAGCGCCGGGGTCATGCTGGTCTTGCCGTGGGGCGCCAGTTCGGCACCACTGTCCGTGACGAACTTTTGCATCCAGTCAATGTTGTGCTCCAACGCTTGGCGATGCAGCACCAGCGCCGGCAGGCTGATGTCGCGCAGCAGGTGATCGCCCGCTTGGGCGGCCCCCTTCTCCACGGCAGCGTTATGAATGGCAGAAGACATGTTCACACTCCTCACACAGCCGCGGCTGTCTATTCATTGATGCGACGGGCCAGGTTGTTGGCGCTTTCGATCAGCACCCGGCGGTAGTCGGCGTAGTTGTTCTTGGCGTCGGCCCGTGGGGCGACGATGCACAGGGTCGCGATGGCCACGCCATTGGCGTCTTTGACCGGCGCGGCGAAGCAGTGGGTGAAGGTGTCGGCCACACTGTCGAAGGAGAAAAATCCATCGAGCCCGGCCTGGCGGATCTCCGCGAGAAACCGCTCCAGGGGCAGGCGCTCGCCGTCCGGCAGGATGAAGTCGTCGGGGTCGATCAGGTCGACGATCTGCTGGTCACTCAGATGCGCCAGCAGCAGGCGTCCGGAAGCGGTCCAGGGAATCGGCGCGTTCTCGCCGATGTCCGAGGAAATGCGAAAATGCCGCTCCCCCTCCTTCATCAGCGCCACCGTGTATTTGCGCCCGTTGAGCAGGCACATCTGGGCGGTTTCCCGGGTCTGGCTGACGATTTCCTGCAAGGCGTGATCGGCCTCGCGACTCAGGTCGAAATGCCGCAGGTGCGCCTGCCCGAGAAAGTACAACTGGCGGCCCAGATAGACGTGGCCGTCCTTGCCCACCGGCTCCAGGATGCGTCGCTCCAGCAGCGACGCCACCAGCTCGTAGACCGTGGACTTGGGACTGCCGATGCCGCTGGCGATGTCATTGGGGCGCAACGGCTGGCCGATTTCCTTGAGGAAGTCGAGGATATCGAACGCCCGGTCCAACCCTCGGGCCCGGCGTTTGATGGTGTCTTCGGTCATGTCTTGGGTTCCCATTCAATTGGCCGGGAGTTTAACCAGAGTGCTGCACCGCCTGATAGATTGCTATCGCAGGCAAGCCTTGCTCCCACAGGAGTTTGCATTGCCTTGTGGGAGCAAGGCGTGCCCGCGATGAGTCCTCAGTGACTCAGGCCTTTTTCTTGTAGGCGATGCAATCAATCTCAACCTTGCAATCAACCATCATGTTCGCTTGCACACAAGCCCTGGCAGGGGCATGTTCGGGGCTGAAGTATTCACTAAATACTTTGTTGAAACTCCAGAAATCCCGCGGATCTTCCAGCCATACCCCGCAGCGCACCACATCTTCAAGGCCGTATCCGGCTTCTTCAAGAATCGCGATCAGGTTCTTCATGGTCTGGTGGGTCTGCTCGACGATCCCGCCGACAATAATCTCGCCGTTGACCGCCGGCACCTGACCGGACACGTGCAGCCAGCCGTCGGCCTCAACGGCTCGGGCGAAGGGCCGTGGCTGACCGCCGCCTGCGGTGCTGCCGGTGCCGTAGCGCGTAATGCTCATGGGTGTTTCTCCTTGCCTGTATCAATCAGAGGTTCAATAAAATTAAAAACGGGTGTTCTTGAGAAACTCAGCCAGTCGTGGCGACTGTGGCCGTTCGAACAGTTCTTTCGGTGGGCCCTGTTCTTCGATGCGGCCCTGATTCATGAACACGATCTTGTCGGACACCTCGAAGGCAAAACGCATTTCGTGGGTCACCAGCAGCATGGTCATGCCGTCTTCGGCCAGCCCCTTGATCACGTTCAGCACCTCACCCACCAATTCCGGGTCCAGGGCCGAGGTCACTTCGTCGAACAGCATCAGGCTGGGGTTCATGGCAATCGCCCGAGCGATCGCCACACGCTGCTGCTGACCGCCGGACAACTGACCGGGAAAATGATTGCGCCGTTCCAGCAAGCCGACCCGCTCCAGCCATTTCTCGGCCAGGGCCACGGCTTCGTCCTTGGGTAGCTTTTTCACCTTGAGCAGGCCCAGGGTGACGTTCTGCAACGCCGTCAAATGCGGGAACAGGTTGAATTGCTGGAAGGCCATGCCGGTCATGGCCCGATGCCGGGCGATGACTTTTTCCGGGTGGCGCACGCGCTTGCCGCCCACCTCGTCATAGCCGATGGCCTCGCCATCGAGCACGATCTGCCCGCCCTGGAACTCCTCAAGCATGTTCACGCAACGCAGCAACGTGGTTTTGCCCGAGCCGCTGGAGCCGATCAGGGTGACGACATTGCCGCGCTGCATGCTCAGGTCCACGCCCTTGAGCACTTCCACCGGGCCGTATTGTTTGCGCAGACCGCGAATGTCCAGCAGCGGTTGAGCATTGGTAGAGGTCGAAACATCAGTCATGGCAAGGCCACCCGCTTTTCAATGTGCCGCCCGAGCAATTCGATGGCGTAGTTGATGATGAAAAAGAGAAAACCGGCGAACAGGTAAAACTCCAGGGTCATGAAGGTCCGGGCGATGATCTGCTGAGTGCTGAGCAGCAGTTCGGCAACGCCGATCACCGACAACAGGGTCGAAGCCTTGACGATTTCGGTGGAGGAATTGACCCAAGTCGGCAAGATCTGCCGCAGTGCCTGGGGCAACAGCACGTAACCCAGCGCCTGGAAGAACGTCAGGCCGATGGCCTGGCTTGCCTCCATCTGCCCACGGGGCAAGGCCTGCAAGGCACCGCGCACGATCTCGGCCACATGGGAGCCGCAAAACAGTGTCAGGCCCAAGGCACCGGCCTCGAATGCGCCGATTTGCCAGCCCAGGGCCGGGGCCATGTAGAAACAGGCCAGCACCAACACAAACACCGGAGTGCCGCGAATCACGTCGACGTAGAAACGAAACGGCGCGCGCATCCAGAAGCGACCGTAAGTCAGCACCAGCCCGGCGAACAGGCCGATCAGCGTGCCTAACAAAATCGCCAGTACCGAGCACTGCACGCTGGTCAGGAACCCGGCCCACAGCGTCTCCCGGGCGACCCACAACTCATGCAACCAACTGGGGGATTCGTACATGAAAGACTCCTAACGGCGGATCGCCAGACGCTGCTCGAAATAACGCAGCAGCATGGCAATGAGGTAACAGGCCGCGACATACAGGGCCGTGGTCACCAGCCAGGTTTCGATCACCCGGTAGCTCTCCACGTTGATCTTGCGGGCGTAATAAGTCAGCTCCGGCACAGCGATCGCTGCCGCCAGTGAGGTGTCCTTGAACAGCGAAATGAAGTTGTTCGACAACGCCGGCAACACGTTGCGCAGCATCACCGGCACGGTGACGTAGGCCTTCACTTGCCACTCGCCCAAACCGATGGCCAGCCCCGCTTCACGCTGGCCCTTGTGAATGCTCAACAGCCCGCCGCGGAACACTTCGGTCAGGTAGGCCCCGGCGTACAGCGAGAGCGTGATGACGAACGAGGGAATTTTGTCCAGGCGAATACCCAGGCTTGGCAAGGCGAAGTAGATCAGCAGGATCAGCACCAGGATCGGCGTATTGCGGATCACCGTGACATACACCGAGGCCAGCACCCGCAACACGCGGTGCTTGCTCAGCAGCGCGAACGCCATCGCCAGGCCGATCACGCAACCGATGGCGATCGACACCAGCGCCAGGGAAAGCCCCAGGCCGAGCCCCGCCAGCAAGGTGTCGAAATCGCGCCAGACGGCGGCAAAGTTCAACTGATAATTCATGGTCGGCAGTACCTTCAACGGGGCGCCCTCAAGGGCGCCCCGGGCTCACGGGATCATTTGAATTCGACGGGGAAACCGATGGCCGGCGACGGCAGCTCGACGCCGAACCATTGCTTGAACGATGCCGCATAGGTGGGGAATTCCACGCCGGTCATGGCTTCATGCAAGGTGGTGTTGACGAAGTTCAGCCAGTCCTGGTCGCCGCGCTTGACCGCGCAGGCATAGGTTTGCGGGCTCCAGGCGTAGGCCGGGCTGCGGTAGCGACCAGGGTTCTGCACCATCAGGTACTTGACCGAAGACTGGTCGGTGGCGGCCGCATCGGCGCGGCCGGAGTTCACCGCCTGATACATCAGATCGACACTGTCGTACTGATCGACCTTGGCCTTGGGCAGCGCCTGGTGCACCAATTCCTCGGCGTAGACGTTCTGCAGCACAGCCACGGTGACGTCATCGCCGGCGGCCTTGAGGTCTTCGATTTCCTTGTACTTGCTGTTGGCCGGCAGCAGCAGGCCCACGCCTTCGCGGTAATACGGCAGGGTGAACGCCACTTGCTGGGCACGACTGGCGGTGACGGTGATGAACTGGCAGCTCATGTCGACCTTGTCGGTCAACAGGTTCGGAATGCGTGCATCGGACGACTGCACCACAAACTCGACTTTCTCCGGGTCATTGAACAGACCCTTGGCCACCATCCGTGCGATGTCGATATCAAAACCCTGCAACTTGCCATCCGCTCCCTGGAAGTGCCACGGCGCATTGGTGCTGCCCGTGCCCACGATCAATTTCCCGCGCTGCAGCACGCTATCGAGCTTGCTGTCCGCCGCCTGAGCGACACCCATGGCAGCCGTCGTGGCCGCGAAGATAAAAACACACGCTTTGAACAAGGAAGGTCGGCGATGCATGGCAAGCACTCCTGAGTCAGTTTATTCCGCTATACCGGAACTTAGTATGTAACAACGGAATAGACAGCAGAAAGTGTGCCACAGGCATGCGGTGTATGGATAAGGAAAATGGAAAACCAATGAAATCAAAAGGATGGCACGCCCAGACGTTTCAATAGGAACGCGGGCATCTGCGCAGGGACTGCTACTGTTGGCTACAGCCTCGGGTAGCAAGGCCCCAGACAGGGAGCAAGCGACGCTTTTGCGCACCAAAACGGAGCCACGCTACTGTCAACTCTGACAGTAGCGATGCCCGGCCGTGTTGCTTATGGTGGCAAACACTCGCTCTGTCGATGAAGGGAGGCCCGCCATGAGTTCGTTCATCACTCACATCGCCTCATCGAAGGACTACCGCACGGCTCTCAAGACCTGGCGCCCGGTAGTTTTCTATTTCGGCCACCCCCACTGCTACGCCTGTAGCTGGGCCGAGCCGCTGTTTTGCAGCGTTGCCGAGACATTCAAGGATCGGGCGGTGATCTACAAATTGAGTACCAGCGAATCGCCCCGACACCCGGACGTTACCGGGACACCCACGGTGCTGTTTTATAAGGATGGGAAGTTACGCCGCAAGCTCAAGGGCGTCGGTGATCAGGCCTCGCTGACCCAGAACTTTGCCGAACACATCGGCCGAACCAAACCCAGACGGCCGCGTCGTTCGCCTCGCCGTGACTTGCACTGGTTGCACGAGCAACTGCGAACCTTGTGCACCACCCGCCGGGCACGGGAGCTTGTAAGGTTGCGAGCAACGCTTGGATAACGGCGTGTTTCTTGGAATGGCAAATAAGTACCCTGTGGGAGCGAGCCTGCTCGCGATGGCGGAGTGTCAGGCAGTGTTGTACCTTCCGTGACAGAGGTTCATGACAGCTTCCTGGCCGATAAACAGCCCCATGCCATCACTGGGTAACTTACTGCACCTAGCGCCCGCAAAACCTCACTCTGGACAACATCCGCAAATCCCCGTCGCGGTAATAATCGTCCGTCCAGCTGTCATCCACCGCCAGCGGCTTGACCTGCTTGAGCGCCAGTTTTTTCGCGAAATAGCGAAAGCGGTAATGCTCGTAGAAGCGCAGCAGCTCAAGCCCGTAGCGGTCGGCCAGGTCGGTGTCGCCCTGAATGATCAGGTAGTTCTCGTCGTTGCCGCTGCTGGCCGCGGCGCTCAGGTTGTGGCTGCCGCTGATGATGGTCGGCGTGTCGCTGGTGAAGTCGGTGACGACGGCTTTGGTGTGCACCAGCAGATTGCCTTTCTGGCCTTTCATGTTTTCCCTGAGCCAGCCCTCCAGGCCGGTATTGAGCAGCGCGGTGGCGGCGAATTCGGCGGTGCGGTCGGCATGAAAGCCAGTGATGCGGCTGGTGGTGTTCTGCAGGCCGTAACGCAGCACGTCGTCGTTGGGTTGACCGAGCAAGGCATCGAGGATCCGGTCGGGCAAGGCGAAGGCCGTGACGAACAGCAGGTCCTTGCGAGCGCCATTGATGATATCGACGAAGCGATCCAGGTCGCCCTCTCCCGTACGCGGCGAGAACCCGGTGAACAATGGCTCCTCGGGGACCATGGGGTTGTTCCGGTTGATCCACTGCCGCGTGGCCCCGACGTCCTCGGGTGCGGCCCAGATCTGCTCGAACACCTGGCGATAGCTGTTGCTGACCCGCGCGTCGTCCAGCACATGAATAACGTTGGCCTGGCGGTAGACGCCGTTGGCAGTGAAATTGGTGCTGCCGCACAGCACGGCCTCGGGGTGAAATGAACCGGTGTCGTCGACCTTGCTCAGCACGATGAACTTGTCGTGGAAAATATTGTGCGTGACGCGCCCGCGCTTGTTGGCCGCCGGCAGCGCTGCCAGACTGGCTTCGTTGCGCAATGTGCCGTCGTCTCCCGGCTCAGCGTGGTACAGCACCCGTACCCGCGCCCCCCGTGCGAAAGCGGCGTTCACAGCCTCGACGATCACCGGCAGTTCATATTCATAGATGGCGACGTCCAGGGCCCAACTGGCGTTCAGGGCCCGGTCGATAAAACCGGTCAAGCGCCCTAGCAAACCGTTTTCCAGCCAGCGGCGCGGCGCGTCGGGCCAAGCATCGATGGACAGGTTTTTGTTGGCGTCGATCAGCGCATCCAGCTCGGGAAATTTGCGCTGGAAGGCCTGGCTCGCGGCCACGGCACGATTGAAGATGACCCCCTGGTTGCTTGGCTGACCATCGTCACTGGTCACTGACACCTCAAGTGATTCCCCCAGTTGCGGCGCGTCAGGGCTGCCATAGGCCAGGTGCACACGGTAGTGAATTGCCACGCCTGGGTTGATGGCGTAGTCGGCCCAGCGAAATTTCTGCAACGGTGCTTTATCGCTCGGCGTAGCGCGAAATTGCGGGAACGTGTGCACCTTGTCGGGGAAGGTCAGGCTGTTGAACAGGAACAGCCAGGGCTTGGCGCCGTGCTGCTTCTCGATGGCAAAGCCGAGCAAGCCCTTGCGCCGGGGTTCGGCCAGGTCCATGGCGAGCAATACACCGTTGGTGCCAGCGTAGGCCTTGACCCGAAAATCGTCCTGGGCGTTGGTGACGAGTACGCGCATGGTTCACTCCTGTGAGGTCTGGCTGAGCATAGAACAGCGATGCTTATTGAGCGTGCGGATCTGACACCGGGGCGATGCTATCGCGAGCAGGCTCGCTCCCACAGGGGATTCATCGATCGAGTGTTCACCACAGAACAAATGTGGGAGCGAGCCTGCTCGCGATGAGGCCATGTCAGTCAGCGAACATCCGAGCCCGGTAGTCCTTCATCAATATGCCGATACTGCGCCCCCAACTGCCCCGCCAATTGCCGGGCCCGGCCCAGGCGAATCGGTCCGCGTTCGATGTCGATCAACAGGCTTGGGCAATCAAGGGGCGGCAGTGTCAGCTGCTGTTTGACTCGCCCGTCGGTCATCAGCAACACCCGCTGTTGCTCGGTCGGGTAGCGCTTGCGCCGGGCCGTCAACCAGCGTCCGGCCTCGTTCAGCGCCGCCAGCAACGGCGTGCCGCCGCCGGCGCCCAGGCCGTCGAGCCAGTCCCGTAGCCCCGCCGAGGCCTTGAGCCCTTGCACCTGCCAGGCTGGTGCGCTGCCGCTGGCCGTCAGCAAGGCCAGCCGGGCGCGCTGGCGGTAGGCGTCATCGAACAGTTGCGCCAGCAGGCCTTTGCCATCGCTCAAGGCTTGATGACGACGAGTCGAGGCCGAGGCGTCGACGATGACCAGCCACAGTTCATGGGGCGAACGATGGCGTTGCTGAAAACGCAGGTCTTCACGCAGGCGTGGACGGCCAGCGAGCAAGGTGCCTGGCCAGTTCACCGCCCCGCTGGCCGCCGCTTTGCTGCGGCCCTGGCGCCCCTGGTCCAACCGTCCCGCACGGGGTCTGGCATTCACCCCCGCGGGCGAACGGGGGCGAATGCCTAGGGCTTTTTTGGCCAGCTCGGCACGTCACGCCGAGTGCCGATGGGCAATGCCCGGGCCGGCAGGTCACCCCACTGGCCCTGGCCTTCGTCAGGCCTGGCGGTTTGATCGGCGGTGGCTGGCGGCGCCTGGGACGGCGCAGGGGCCGAAGGCTCGCGCCTGCGATGACGCAATGCAAACTCGGCGACCGCATCAATGTCCTCAACGGCAATGGCATCCGCCCCGCGCCACGCAGCATGGGCGCGGGCGGCCCGCAGCCAGACCAGGTCCGCGCGCAAGCCATCGACCCCAGCGGCAAAACAACGCTCGGTGATCTGCGCCAGCGCCTGGTCATCCAGAGGAATCTGCATCAACCGGTCGCGAGCCTGTTGGCAGCGTTCGCGCAACTGCCGCTGGGTCGGTTCCCATTCCGCGCAGAACGCCGCCGGATCACTGTCGAAATCCAGCCGCCGACGAATAATCTGCCCGCGCTCAAGCGGTGCGGTGTGGCCGTCCAGCGCCACGTTCAGGCCGAAACGGTCGAGCAACTGCGGACGCAATTCACCCTCTTCCGGGTTCATGGTGCCGATCAATACAAAACGCGCCGAATGCCGGTGTGAGATGCCGTCACGCTCGATCAGGTTGGTGCCGCTGGCGGCCACGTCCAGCAACAGGTCCACCAGGTGGTCGGGCAGCAGGTTCACTTCATCGACATACAACACCCCGGCGTCGGCCTTGGCCAAAACGCCGGGAGAGAACTGCGCGCGCCCCTCCCCCAGGGCCGCGTCCAGATCCAGGGTGCCCACCAGCCGCTCTTCAGTGGCGCCCAAAGGCAAGGTGACAAACTGGCCGCTGGCCAACAGGTCCGCCAGCCCCCGGGCCAGCGTGGACTTCGCCATGCCCCGTGGGCCTTCGATGAGCACACCGCCGATTTTCGGATCGATCGCAGCCAGGCACAGGGCAAGTTTCAGGTCATCGGCCCCGACCACGGCGCAGAGCGGGAAATGAGGGGTGTCGGTCATATCTAATTCTCAAAGGTGGTCGGTAACGTCGATGTGAACAGAGTACTTGTGGCGAGGGGATTTATCCCCGTTGGACTGCAAAGCAGGCCTCCCAATGTGGACAAGAGGGTCGCTTCGCAGCCCAGCGGGGATAAATTCCCTCACCACAGGTCAACCCATCACAGGGGTTGTGTATAGCCCGTCGAATGGGCAAGTCAGCTGTCTTCTTCTATGTCCAACAACAAGTTCTCCAGCGCCTCTCGATACTCCCCGGGCTCCTGCCACATTCCGCGCTGCTGCGCTTCGAGCATGCGCTCGGTCATGTCGCGCAAAGCATCGGGGTTGTGCTGGCGAACGAAATCGCGGGTATCGGGGTCGAGCAGATAAGCCTCGGCCAGCAAGGCGTACTGGTGATCGTCGATCAACTGCGTGGTGGCGTCGAAGGCGAACAGGTTGTCCACCGTCGCCGCCAGTTCAAACGCACCTTTATAGCCGTGGCGCTTGATCCCGTCGATCCACTTCGGATTAGCCGCCCGGGAACGAATGACGCGGTTGAGCTCTTCTTTCAACGTGCGGATCTTGGGCAAGTCCGGCTGGCTGTGATCGCCGTGGTAACTGGCCGCCGTTGCGCCGCCAAGCGTCTCCACCGCCGCCAGCATGCCGCCCTGGAATTGGTAGTAATCGTTGGAGTCGAGCAGGTCGTGTTCGCGGTTGTCCTGGTTCTGCAACACCGCCTGCACCTGACTAAGGCGCCGGGAGAACTGCTCCCGGGCGGCAGTGCCTTCATCGCCGGCGCCGTAGGCGTAGCCACCCCAATTCAGGTAGACCTGCGCCAGGTCTTCGCGGCTCTGCCACAGGCGGCCGTCGATGGCACCCTGCACACCCGCGCCGTAGGCGCCGGGCTTGGCGCCGAAGATCCGCCACCCGGCCTGACGGGCCGCGACCTCGGGTTCAAGGCCCGATTCCAACAGGGCCTGGCGCTCGCTGCGCACCTTCGCCGCCAAGGGGTTCATGTCGTCCGGTTCGTCGAGGGCGGCGACGGCCTGCACCGCTGCATCGAACAGGCGGATCAGATTGGCAAAGGCGTCCCGGAAGAACCCGGAGACCCGCAGCGTGACATCGACCCGAGGCCGGTCCAGCAGACTCAACGGCAGGATCTCGAAATCGTCGACTCGTTGGCTGCCCGTGGCCCACACCGGACGCACGCCCATCAACGCCATGGCCTGGGCAATGTCGTCACCGCCGGTGCGCATGGTGGCGGTGCCCCACACCGAAAGCCCCAATTGACGCAGGTGATCGCCGTGGTCCTGCAAGTGCCGCTCAAGGATCAGGGACGCCGACTGAAAACCGATGCGCCACGCTGTGGTAGTCGGCAGGTTGCGCACGTCCACCGAGAAGAAGTTGCGCCCGGTGGGCAGCACATCCAGGCGCCCGCGACTGGGCGCACCGCTGGGGCCGGCCGGCACGAAACGCCCGCTCAAGGCATCGAGCAAACCGCGCATTTCCGCCGGGCCGCAAGCATCCAGACGCGGAGCCACGACGCCGCGCAGGTTTTCAATAATGCTGTTCACCGTTTCCCAACCCGGCGCCTCAAGTTGCGCGACCACGCCCTCCAGGGCCTGCTCGATCAATTGCCCGGCGAACAATTCCAAACGTTCACGAGTATCGCCAGCGGTCCGCCAAGGTTCGTCGCTGAGCCGAGCCAAGGCTTCGGGACACGCGCCGGTCCAAGGTTCGGCCAGCGCACAATCCAGCGGATCGAAACCCAGTGCAAAGGCCTTGGCCAGCGCCCGCAGCAAACTCGACTGCGCGCCCTTGCCATCCCCCCGGGGAATGCGCAGCAACGCCAGCAAGGTGTCGATGCGCAACCGTTGTGTGGGCGACTCGCCAAAAATGTGCAGGCCGTCGCGGATCTGCGACTCCTTCAGATCGCACAGGTAAGTGTCCAGGCGCGGCAGCCAGATTGCCACGTCAGCGTCGCCGTCCAGTTGCAACTCGCGGTCGATGTGGGTTTCGCGCACCAGATTCAGAATGTCTCGCTGCAGTTCCCGGGCGCGGCGTGGGTCGAGCAGTTGCGCTTCGTAGTATTCGTCAGCCAACAGCTCAAGGTTACGCAGCGGCCCATAGGTTTCGGCCCGGGTCAGCGGCGGCATCAAGTGATCGATAATCACGGCCTGGGTGCGACGTTTGGCCTGGGCGCCCTCGCCCGGGTCATTGACGATGAACGGATAGATGTTCGGCAACGGTCCCAGCAGCGCATCCGGCCAGCAGTTTTCCGACAGCCCGACGCCCTTGCCCGGCAGCCATTCGAGATTGCCGTGCTTGCCGACATGAATCAGCGCGTGAACCCCGTAGGTGTTGCGCAGCCAGAAATAAAACGCCAGGTAGCCGTGGGGCGGCACCAGGTCCGGGTCGTGGTACACGGCGCTCGGATCGACCTGATAGCCTCGAGCCGGCTGGATGCCGACGAACGTCAGGCCCAGGCGCACACCCGCGATCATCAGCCGGCCATCGCGGAACATCGGGTCCTGTTCGGGCGCGCCCCAGCGCTCCAGCACCGCCTGGCGATTGGCCTCGGGCAATGCGTCGAACATGGCCCGGTAAGCATCCAGCGCCAGGCTCTGGTGACAGGGCCGCTGGTCAAGACTGTCCAAGTCGTTGCTTACCCCGCCGAGCAACTGCTGGATCAGCGCGGTGCCGCTCGCAGGCAGTTCAGCCGGCAGCGGATAGCCCTCGGCCTGCAAGGCCCGCAGGATATTCACTGCCGCCGCCGGGGTGTCCAGGCCGACGCCGTTACCGATGCGCCCATCCCGGGTCGGGTAATTGGCGAGGATCAGCGCCACACGCTTTTGCGAGTTGGGCAGGCACGCCAGGGTAGTCCAGCGCCACGCCAGCTCAGCGACAAAATCCATGCGCTCGGGCACGGCCCGGTAGCAGACCACATCGCTCTGGCTGCGCTCGCTGCGCCAGGCCAGGTCCTTGAAACTGATGGGGCGACTGATGATCCGCCCGTCCAGTTCTGGCAGGGCAATGTGCATCGCCAGGTCCCGCGGGCCCAGACCCTGCTCACTGGCGCGCCAGCCAGGCTCGTTGTCCTGGGCGCAGATCGCCTGGATCACTGGGATATTGCGGCGAAACGGTCGCAAGTGCGGCGCTTCGGGGCTCGATTGGGCGAAACCGGTGGTGTTGAGGATCACCCCCGCCGCCACCTCATCCAGCCAGTCTTCAACCAAGGCCAGGCAAGTAGGCTCCTTGAGGCTCGCCACGGCAATGGGCAAGGGATTGAGCCCCGCCGCTTGCAGACGCTGGCAAAACACGTCGATGAACGCCGTGTTCGCTGCTTGCAGGTGGGAGCGATAAAACAGCACCGCCGCCACCGGCTGCCCGGCCCGCCAGTCGCTTTGCCAATCACTCAGGCTGGCGTTGGTTCGTTCCGGATGGTAGATCGCCGTGCGCGGCAGGGTTTGCGGTTCGCCCCAAGGATAGTCGCGACCGAACCATTGGCTGGCCAGGTTATGGAACAGGTCCAGGGCATTGCCCAAACCGCCTTGGCGCAGGAACTGCCAGAGCCGGTCCCGATCCTCATTGGGCACGTTGCTCAGGTCGCTGAGTTCCGGGTCGGGTCGATCGTCCCCCGGCACCAGGATCAGCTTCACCCCGCGCTCGGCCAGTTCCATAAGACGTTCAATGCCGTAGCGCCAATAACCGATACCGCCATGCAGGGAAAGCAGGATGACCTTGGCGTGACGCAACACGTCGTCGAAATACAGATCCACCGAGGCGTGGTTTTGCACCTGCATCGGGTTGGCGAGGCGAAACTGCGGATAGTCGTCCGGCAACTGCCGCGCCGCTTCGGCCAGCAGCGCCAGGCTGGAGTCGCCGCTGCACAGGATCACCAGCTCGGCGGGGGTTTGTCCGAGATCGGCAATGTTGTCGTCCGACACGAAACCGCCGGGCTGGGTCCTGAGCAGGTGCATGGCTTAGACGCTGAGGGCGGCGCGCAATTGCGCTTCGAGCAGCCCGGCATCCAGCGCCTGGCCGATCAGCACCAGACGGGTCACCCGCGCTTCATCGGCGCCCCACTGCCGGTCGAAATGTTTGTCGAAGCGCGTGCCCACGCCCTGGATCAGCAAACGCATCGGCTTGCCAGGAATGGCCGCGAACCCCTTGACCCGTAGCACGCCGTGCTGGACCACCAGCTGGGTCAGCGCGTCCAGCAGCAGGCTTTCGTCGGCCTGGGGCAGTTCGATGGAAATGGAGTCGAACGCGTCATGATCATGATCATCATCGTCGCCGTCATGGTGATGATCGTGATGGCTGTGGCGGCTATCGATGTGCTCCTCGGAGCCGGCGCCCAGGCCGATCAACACTTCCAAAGGCAAGCGGCCGCTGCTGGCTTCGATGACCTTGACCGCCGGCGGCAGTTCTTCGGCCACTTCCAGGCGCACCTTGGCCAGGTCTTCAGGGCTGATCAGGTCGGCTTTGTTGAGGATCACCAGGTCGGCGCTCGCCAGTTGATCGGCGAACAGCTCGTGCAGCGGTGATTCGTGGTCCAGGTTGGGGTCAAGTTTGCGCTGGGCATCGACCTGGTCCGGGAACGCGGCGAACGTGCCGGCGGCCACGGCCGGGCTGTCGACCACGGTGATGACCGCATCGACGGTGCAGGCGCTGCGGATTTCCGGCCACTGGAAAGCCTGGACCAGCGGTTTGGGCAGGGCCAGGCCCGAGGTTTCGATAAGGATGTGATCGAGGTCACCGCGCCGCGCCACCAACTCGCGCATCACCGGGAAAAACTCTTCCTGCACGGTGCAGCACAGGCAACCGTTGGCCAGTTCATAGACGCGACCGTTGGCTTCTTCTTCGGTGCAGCCGATCGAGCACTGCTTGAGGATCTCGCCGTCGATGCCCAGCTCGCCGAACTCATTGACGATCACGGCGATGCGGCGGCCCTGGGCGTTGTCGAGCATGTGCCGCAGCAAGGTGGTTTTACCCGAGCCGAGGAAGCCGGTGACGATGGTGACAGGGAGTTTGGCCAGTGTTTTCATCGGATGCCCTTTGGCAAGGTGGCGGGCAAACGGGACGACAACCCGCACGCATGGGCGCACGCGGAAGATTTCGCCACCGGATCACCCCGCCCGGTTGTAGTGAGAATCTGTGTCGAGGCAGGTCTCCTGGCTGACGGCGGGCCAGTCATTCGACTGGCAGTGACTGCGCCTTCCCGTGCACCCTTGGTCAAGAGCATGCACAGTGGCCTTGCAGAAACATCACCGTTCACAGTTGCGGGGGCAGCCGCGGCTTGGACCGCGTTCCCTTCTTAGCTTCGGCCAATGCCGAAGAACCTCGAAGGCGCAAGGCTACGCAGGGTGTGGGGGCGGGTCAATGTTCGCAGGTGAGTTCTGTGGTGTCTTGCGGGCCCTATCGCGAGCAGGCTCGCTCCCACAGTAAATCTCGCCGATCACAAAATTCATGTTCAACAAAGCTCAACTGTGGGAGCGAGCCTGCTCGCGATGGGCGCAACGGGTATCAGCCAATTGACGCCCCGCCCCCGCCCATGCTCTCCTGTGCGCCTAGTTACGGGTGCCCTTCACAGGGTGAAACGGGAAACCGGTGAATCGTGTGCTTTACTTCAAGGCCACGTCAGTCCGGTGCTGCCCCCGCAACGGTAAGCGAGAGAAGCGTCAGATCCACTGTGCCTCACGGCATGGGAAGGTGACGCTTGTCGGCCAGGCACAAGCCCTGCCCCTCGCGAGCCCGGAGACCGGCCCATGACACATGCATCAACAAACCCGCGGTGGGCGGGCGCTGTTCGAACCTTGGCGGGCCTGCGCCCGGGGTTTCATTGCGCTCGCTTCACCCGATGACAAGAGACCATAGGGAAGCGCCATGTCGACCATCAGCAGCACCGCCCGTACCGCCAGCAGCCCCACGACCCTGAGTCAGCGCCTGAGCGCGGCGATTTTCGCCTCGATCCTCGGTGCAGGCCTGGTCTATTTCGCCGGTTTCTCCCACATCGAAGCGGTGCACAACGCGGCCCACGACACCCGCCACAGCGCCGCATTCCCGTGCCATTGAGACCTGACGACATGATCAAGCGTATCGCGCAAACCGCCGGTTTCAGCGGGTTGCTGGCCGCCCTGCTGCTAACCCTCCTCCAGAGTTTCTGGGTATCGCCGCTGATTCTGCAGGCCGAAACCTACGAAAGCGCACCGGCTACCGAGCACCATGAGCACGCCGCTGGGGCCGTTCACTCCCATGATGCCCAAGCGTGGGAGCCGGAAGACGGTTGGCAACGACTGCTCTCCACCACCGGCGGCAATCTGGTAGTCGCGGTGGGTTTCGCCCTGATGTTGGCGGGCTTGTACACCCTGCGGGCGCCGACTCGCACGTCCCAGGGATTGCTTTGGGGTTTGGCCGGTTATGCCACGTTTGTCCTGGCCCCCACCCTCGGCCTGCCACCGGAGCTGCCTGGTACGGCGGCGGCCGATCTGGCCCAACGGCAGATGTGGTGGATCGGCACGGCGGCCTCCACTGCGGTAGGTATCGCCCTGATTGTCTTCGGCAGGCATTGGTTGCTCAAACTGTTGGGCGTGGCGACCTTGCTGCTGCCCCATGTCATCGGTGCGCCGCAGCCTGAGGTCCACTCGATGCTGGCGCCCGAAGCACTTGAAAGCCAGTTCAAGCTCGCCTCGCAATTGACCAACGTCGCGTTCTGGCTGGCCTTGGGCCTGGTCAGCGCATGGTTGTTCCGGCGTGGCGACCAGGCTCAGCACGACGCATGAGCACCGGGCCGATCCTGGTGGTCGGCCTGGGCTGTCAACGCGGCTGCCCGGCCAGCACGCTGCGAGAACTGCTTGATCAGACTTTGCGGGCACACGGCATCGAGCTCTCTGAGGTTCGCGCCTTGGCCAGTATCGACCTCAAGCGTGACGAGCCGGGCCTGCTGGAGCTGGCCGAGCAACTGGAGTTGCCGCTGACCTGTTTCAATGCCGAGCAATTGTCCAGCTACCAGCAGCGGCTCAGTCACCGCTCCGAGATCGCTTTTGAACGCACCGGTTGCTATGGCATCGCCGAAAGCGCTGCCCTGGCCCTGGCCGACCGGTTGGGCGCGACACCTGCGACGCTGTTGATTCCTCGCCAAAAGACCCCAAGCGCCACGCTGGCATTGGCGGTGACGTCGTAAAACCCGATAATTCACGCCCTGGATCATGAGCGATCTTCATTCAAAGGGTCGCCCACTCACCTTTAGGAACCGGTCATGACCGTTTATTTCATTGGCGCCGGCCCTGGCGACCCGGAACTGATCACTGTCAAAGGTCAGCGACTGATCCGCAGCTGCGCGCTGATCATTTACGCCGGCTCCCTGGTGCCCACAGCCGTGCTGGAAGGCCACAGCGCCGAACAGGTGGTCAACAGCGCCGAGCTGCACCTGGAGCAGATTATCGAGTTGATCAAGGCCGCTCACTTCAAGGGCCAGGACGTGGCCAGGGTGCACTCCGGCGACCCGAGCCTGTATGGCGCCATTGGCGAGCAGATTCGGTGCCTGCGGGAACTGGACATCCCGTTCGAGATCATCCCCGGCGTGACCGCGACCTCCGCCTGCGCCGCCCTGCTGGGCGCCGAACTGACTTTGCCGGACGTGTCCCAAAGCCTGATCCTCACCCGCTACGCAGACAAAACCGCGATGCCCGCCGGCGAAGAACTGGGCAGCCTGGCGCAGCACGGGGCGAGCATGGCGATTCACTTGGGCGTCAATCATCTGGAAAAAATCGTCAGCGAACTGCTGCCCCACTACGGCGCGGATTGCCCGATTGCCGTGATTCACCGGGCGACATGGCCGGATCAGGATTGGGTGGTGGGTACGCTGGCTGACATTGCCGAAAAGGTCCAGGCCAAGGGCTTTCGACGCACGGCGCTGATCCTGGTGGGACGCGTGCTGGGTAATGATGTGTTCAGTGAGTCGTCGCTCTACCGCGCCGGGCACGCGCATCTCTACAGGCCCTGAAAATACAACTTTAAGAGCGAGCTTGCTCCCACAGGGATTTGCGGCGATTAAAAAATCGAACATCACCGCCGCCCCAATGTGGGAGCGGGCTTGCTCGCGAAAGCGGTGGATCAGCTTGCGCGGATGTCGGATCCACCCATAAAAAACGGCGCTCACGGGCGCCGTTTTTTCTATCCGCAGCGAACACCTATCAGTAGTAGGCGTTTTCTTTCTGCGTGTGGTCGGTCACGTCGCGCACGCCCTTGAGCTCCGGGATACGCTCAAGCAAGGTGCGCTCGATGCCTTCCTTCAAGGTCACGTCGGCCTGGCCGCAGCCCTGGCAACCGCCGCCGAACTGGAGCACGGCGATGCCGTCTTCCACCACGTCTATCAGCGATACCTGGCCGCCGTGGCTGGCCAGCCCCGGGTTGATTTCGGTTTGCAGGTAATAATTGATGCGCTCGTTGACCGGGCTGTCGGCATTGACCATCGGCACCTTGGCGTTCGGCGCCTTGATGGTCAACTGGCCGCCCATGCGGTCGGTGGCATAGTCGACCACCGCGTCGTCCAGGAACGCTTCGCTGAACGAGTCGATGTACGCGGTGAAGCTCTTGAGCCCCAGCGCGGTGTCTTCAGGTTTCTCTTCCCCCGGCTTGCAGTAGGCAATGCAGGTTTCAGCGTACTGGGTGCCGGGCTGGGTGATGAAGATGCGGATCCCGATACCTGGGGTGTTCTGCTTGGACAGCAGGTCGGCCAGGTAATCGTGGGCGGCATCGGTAATGGTAATGGCGGTCATGGAAACTCCTCGCAGGCTTGTCGGCAGTTTACGCCAATCATCGCGCCGGACAAAGTCCTAGTATTTTTGTCAGGAAAGCGCCCGGATATCCTGGTCAGAGGTTCTGGTAGCGATTCATGTCCAGCACCCCACTTTCCAGCGGCTCCGTCTCCTGCAGGTAGTGGCTCAGGTCATGGAAGTACTGCCAGAACTGCGGGTGACTGCGCCGAATGCCCCAGCGCTCGACAATCCGCTCGAACGCCTGCCCGTCCCGGGCGCCCTCCATGGCATCGACAAAGGCCGGTACTTGCTCGGCGGGAATGTTGAAGATGAAGTTCGGGTAGCTGCTCAGCACGCCCGGATAGACCGTCAAGGTGTCCAGCCCCGGCTGGTATCGCAGCGCCTCGCCGAGCAAAAATGCCACGTTACTGTGAGCGCGGTTGCGCAGCAGGCTGTAGACCTCACGGCGACCGCTGACGGTTTCGACGCGCAGCATGGTCGCTTCCGGCAACTGGTTGATGACGCTCAGGCCCGCCGCCGGTCTGGAAGCCAGGCGACTGAGGGCCTGTTCGGCGTTCTGTAAGGCCGGATCAATGTTCGGACGTGAGCAATAGGCGCCATCACACCGGTTGATCGGATCGGGCCGCGCGTTCAAGTCACCATAACGAACCAGCAATTGCTGGACGAAATCGCGCTTGGGGTCATCTTCGTCAAGCTTGAGAGCGGTGGGTTTATCGTCGTCGATAGCCTCGTAATCGAGCCACATCTTGAATTTTCCGCCCGACTGATACCAATCGTTGAGGTAATCCTCACGGGAGTCGGCTGGCATCAGGCGCAGGAAGTTCTGCTCCGCGCCGTTGCGAATCAGGTCGAAATACAGTCGCGTCTGGGCCTGGTGGGACACGTTGCCGAACACGTCGAAGTTCACCGCCAACTGATAATAAGTGCGCTCCAGCAATGGAAAGTCGAACAGCCACATCGTCTGCGGCACCTCGCCAATCAGGCCCTTGGTGACCGAAGCACTGTCGAAATGCCGGAAAATGCTCAGCAAGGCATTGTCGTTGCCGGCCCACAGCGTCGACCAACTGGGCGCAGGCAGGTCGGCGTAGTTGTCGCGACGCAAGGCTTCGTACTCGTTGCGCTTGTCCCGGTAGTCCAGCCACAGGCTCAGGACGCTGCCCACATCGTCATTCTGCCCCGGCATCGCCAGCAACGGTGTGGCCTGGCCGCGGTAATTGGGGTCGGTGATGTACAGATCATGTTCCGGGGCCTGGAACAACGCCCAGAAGTTGTCGCGAATCACGTCCGTGGCGATCTGGCCCCGGCAAACCGGGCCGCGGATAAATGTGCGCACGAAATACTCGGCGTTATCGAGCATGAACTGATAGCGGGCCTGGGCCGGGATCGCCTCGAAGGTGGAAAACGGGTTGGCCCGGCGCTCCGGGCCGTACCCTGGCAACGCAGTGACCTGCCATCTGCCGCTGTAGAACAGGCTCTTGATCCGCGCCATTTTTGCCGCGCTCAACCCGTAGGTAATGTGGGTCTTGTGCACGATCACCCCTTGTACCGGCCAGAGCCGGTAATACACACGGGTGCCAGGGTCATCGTTCGGGCGGCGGGTGTTGATCAGATCGATTGGCTGGCCGGTAGGCGTGCGCGAACGTACCCACTGGAAGAAATGCCCCGGCTCGCCATCCTTGAAATAGATGTGCGCCAGAAACCAGTGCTCGAACAACCACCGGCCCACCAGGCTTTCCCGGGCGCCAGGGGCGTTGAGCAGGTTTTCCCACTGCACCACCTGCAAGGCTTCGGCGGCGCTCGGCGCCAGCGCTTGCTGATCGATGGGTGCACCCGCGGCCAGCCAGCGCTGCAAGGTCTGATATTGCTGGTCGGTCAGGCCAGTGACCGCCAGAGGCATGCCTTCCTTGGGATGCGCGGCGGCGTACTCGTCGAATTGCCCCGGCATCGGGCAGCTGTTGTCACGCTCAAGCCCAAGCACGATGTCCTGGGGCAGCTTGGCGTTGGGCTGCAACGGTGTGTTGTGGCCCAGTTCGAGCATCTGCGCCATCAGCGCGGCCTGACTGCCTTGAGCATCCAGCACGGAATAGAAGCCTTTGCGCTGCCAGGCCCGCTGGCCGGAGGCGTCATAGAACAAACGGGTGGGTTCGGCAGCCTGGCGTCGTTCACCGTCATAGACTGGCAGCTTGCTCGCGCCCCGGGACACGCCTTCGCCACTGCCCAGGTTCAATTGGCACGCAGAGTCATAGCAGGCGTGGCAGGCGACGCATTTTTCCGTGAAGATCGGCTGGATATCGCGAGTGTAGGAAATCGCCGGGGCGGGATCCTTTGCCACTGAGTGAAAAGACAACAGCAGCAACAGACTGCCGAATAAGACGCGGTACGGCATGTCTCGGGTCCCTAAGAGATAATCCGGCGATTCTACCGGGCCGCCATCGCGATGCAAACATGAGCAGGATTCATGCAAAAGCCACCCATGATCAAATCCTGTACAGGTTTGCTATCATCCCCGCCTTCGTAATGGTCTTTTTCCAGGTAGTCCTATGTCCGATCGCAGCGCTCGCCTTTATCTTCTCCAGCAGGCCCTCAAGGAACGCATTCTGATCCTCGACGGCGGCATGGGTACGATGATCCAGAGCTACAAGCTTGAGGAACAGGACTATCGTGGCAAGCGTTTCGCCGACTGGCCGAGCGACGTCAAGGGCAACAATGATTTGTTGGTCCTGAGCCGTCCGGATGTGATCGGCGCCATCGAAAAAGCCTACCTGGATGCCGGTGCCGACATTCTGGAAACCAACACCTTCAACGCCACCCAGGTGTCCCAGGCCGACTACGGCATGCAGGGCCTGGCCTACGAGCTGAACCTGGAAGGCGCGCGCCTGGCCCGCAAGGTCGCCGACGCCAAGACCCTGGAAACACCGGACAAGCCGCGCTTCGTAGCCGGCGTGCTGGGCCCGACCAGCCGCACCTGCTCGCTGTCGCCAGACGTGAACAACCCCGGCTACCGCAACGTGACCTTCGACGAGCTGGTGGAGAATTACACCGAGGCCACCAAGGGCCTGATCGAAGGCGGCGCCGACCTGATCCTCATCGAAACCATTTTCGACACGCTCAATGCCAAGGCAGCGATTTTCGCCGTGCAAGGGGTATATGAGGAATTAGGCGTCGAACTGCCGATCATGATCTCCGGCACCATCACCGACGCGTCCGGCCGCACCCTGTCCGGCCAGACCACCGAAGCCTTCTGGAACTCCGTCGCCCACGCCAAGCCGATCTCCGTTGGGTTGAACTGCGCCCTCGGTGCCAGCGAACTGCGCCCGTACCTCGAAGAACTGTCGAACAAGGCCAGCACCCACGTATCGGCGCACCCGAACGCCGGTCTGCCCAATGAATTCGGTGAATACGACGAACTGCCGGTGGACACCGCCAAAGTCATCGAAGAGTTTGCCCAAAGCGGCTTCCTGAACATCGTCGGCGGCTGCTGTGGCACCACCCCGGCGCACATCGAAGCCATCGCCAAGGCCGTGGCCGGCTACGCACCGCGCCAGATTCCGGAGATCCCGCGGGCTTGCCGCCTGTCGGGCCTGGAACCGTTCACCATCGATCGCAGCTCCTTGTTCGTCAACGTCGGCGAGCGGACCAACATCACCGGTTCGGCCAAGTTCGCCCGCCTTATCCGCGAAGACAACTACACCGAAGCCCTGGAAGTGGCCCTGCAGCAGGTCGAGGCCGGCGCGCAGGTGATCGACATCAACATGGACGAGGGCATGCTCGATTCGAAGAAGGCCATGGTGACCTTCCTCAATCTGATTGCCGGTGAACCGGACATTTCCCGGGTGCCGATCATGATCGACTCCTCGAAATGGGAAGTGATCGAGGCCGGCCTCAAGTGCATCCAGGGCAAGGGCATCGTCAACTCCATCAGCATGAAGGAAGGCGTCGAGCAGTTCATCCATCACGCCAAGTTGTGCAAACGCTACGGCGCCGCCGTGGTGGTGATGGCCTTCGACGAAGCCGGCCAGGCCGATACCGAAGCGCGCAAGAAGGAAATCTGCAAGCGCTCCTACGACATCCTGGTCAATGAAGTCGGCTTCCCGCCGGAAGACATCATCTTCGACCCGAACATCTTCGCCGTCGCCACCGGTATCGAAGAGCACAACAACTATGCCGTGGATTTCATCAACGCCTGCGCCTACATCCGCGACGAACTGCCTTATGCGCTGACCTCGGGTGGCGTGTCCAACGTGTCCTTTTCGTTCCGGGGCAACAACCCGGTGCGCGAGGCGATTCATTCGGTGTTCCTGCTCTATGCAATCCGCTCGGGCCTGACCATGGGTATCGTCAACGCCGGCCAACTGGAGATCTACGACCAGATCCCGGTGGAACTGCGCGACGCGGTGGAAGACGTGATCCTCAACCGCACGCCTGAAGGCACCGACGCCCTGCTCGCCATCGCCGACAAGTACAAGGGCGACGGCAGCGTCAAGGAAGCGGAAACCGAAGAGTGGCGTGGCTGGGAAGTGAACAAGCGCCTGGAACACGCGCTGGTCAAGGGCATCACCACGCACATCGTCGAAGACACCGAGGAATCGCGGCTGTCGTTCGCCCGCCCGATCGAAGTCATCGAAGGCCCGTTGATGGCCGGCATGAATATCGTCGGCGACCTGTTCGGCGCCGGCAAAATGTTCCTGCCCCAAGTGGTGAAGTCCGCCCGGGTGATGAAGCAGGCCGTGGCCCACCTGATTCCATTCATCGAGGCGGAAAAAGGCGACAAGCCAGAAGCCAAGGGCAAGATCCTCATGGCCACGGTCAAGGGCGACGTCCACGACATCGGCAAGAATATCGTCGGCGTGGTGCTCGGTTGCAACGGCTATGACGTGGTCGACCTGGGCGTGATGGTGCCGGCAGAGAAGATCCTGCAGGTGGCCAAGGAGCAGAAGTGCGACATCATCGGGCTGTCCGGCCTGATCACTCCGTCCCTGGACGAGATGGTGCATGTGGCCCGCGAGATGCAGCGCCAGGATTTCCACCTGCCCCTGATGATCGGTGGCGCCACGACCTCCAAGGCCCACACGGCAGTGAAGATCGAACCCAAGTACAGCAACGACGCGGTGATCTACGTCACCGACGCCTCGCGCGCCGTGGGCGTGGCCACCCAGTTGCTGTCCAAGGAACTCAAGCCGGCATTCGTCGAGAAAACCCGCCTGGAGTACATCGACGTTCGCGAGCGCACCGCCAACCGCAGCGCCCGTACCGAACGCTTGAGCTACCCGGCCGCCGTGGCGAAAAAACCGCAGTTCGACTGGAGCAGCTACCAGCCGGTCAAGCCGACCTTTACCGGCGCCAAGGTGCTGGACAACATTGACCTCAACGTCCTGGCCGAATACATCGACTGGACACCGTTCTTCATTTCCTGGGACCTGGCCGGCAAGTACCCGCGCATCCTCACCGACGAAGTGGTCGGAGAAGCGGCTACTGCCCTGTACGCCGATGCCCGGGCGATGCTGCGCAAGCTCATCGACGAGAAACTCATCAGCGCCCGCGCCGTGTTCGGCTTCTGGCCGGCCAACCAGGTGCATGACGACGATCTGGAAGTCTATGGCGAGGATGGCAAGCCACTGGCCCGCCTGCATCACCTGCGCCAGCAGATCATCAAGACCGATGGCAAGCCGAACTTCTCCCTGGCCGACTTCGTCGCGCCCAAGGACAGCGGTGTGACCGACTACGTGGGCGGCTTCATCACCACCGCCGGCATCGGCGCCGAAGAAGTCGCCAAGGCCTACCAGGAAGCCGGCGACGACTACAACTCGATCATGGTCAAGGCCCTGGCCGACCGCTTGGCCGAGGCCTGCGCCGAATGGCTGCACCAGCAGGTGCGCAAGGAGCATTGGGGCTACGCCAAGGACGAAAGCCTGGACAACGACGCCCTGATCAAGGAGCAATACACCGGCATCCGCCCTGCCCCCGGTTACCCGGCCTGCCCGGATCACACCGAAAAGGCCACCTTGTTCCGCCTGCTCGACCCCGAGGCCAGCGAACTGAAAGCTGGACGCAGCGGCGTATTCCTCACCGAGCATTACGCCATGTTCCCGGCGGCAGCCGTCAGCGGCTGGTATTTCGCCCATCCCCAGGCGCAATACTTCGCCGTGGGCAAGATCGACAAGGATCAGGTCCAGAGCTATACCGCGCGCAAAGGCCAGGACTTGAGCGTGACTGAGCGCTGGCTGGCGCCGAATTTGGGTTACGACAACTAAGAGCCTTAAAGGATCGCAGGCTCCTACAGGGTTTTGTGTATTGATGTAGGGGCTGCCGCAGGTTGCGATCTTTTGTCTATGCTTGTTCCAAACCCATGGCAGACGAGGGATTTATGGACGATCCGATCGACAACAAGCCGCCGACCCTGTGGCAGATGGTGCACAGTGTGCTGGCTGCCGCCTTCGGCGTGCAGAGCGGCAAGAATCGCGCCCGTGACTTCACCCACGGCAAGCCGAGTCACTTCGTGGTATTGGGCATCGCCTTCACGGTGATCTTCGCCCTGACACTGTTTGGCATCGTCAAGCTGGTGGTGCATCTGGCGGGGTTGTAAATCTGTCTACGACACACATAACCCCCCTGTGGGAGCGAGCCTGCTCGCGATAGCGGTTTGTCAGTCACCTCATGGCTGACTGAACCACCGCTATCGCGAGCAGGCTCGCTCCCACAGTTTTTTCACCACCACTCTATTGGTGACTGACCCAGAACACCGCGGTGCCCACCACCAGGATAATCAGGAACAAAATGGCCCAGGCATCAACAGTACTGTCGCTTTTCCTTGCTTTGGTCGGATTGCTCATTGCATCGCCTCTTGTCGGTTTTGTAGGTGATTGCATAGGGACTCGACCACAGTTAAGACGATGATTGCCCGCACGACAAATGTGGGTTAGGCAATAATCAATCCCATTAGTCGATTTGGTTCTTTACATATACTCAAACATCACTTTTGCGCATAACTCAAAACAGGTATCTTGCACCGGCTCCTGTAGGAGTGCGCGGCCGTGCGCGCAGAATTGCCGAGGCAGAATCCGATTCCAGCGAGCCAACACGCAGCTGTTTCTGATCGGCCCAAGCCTGAGAACGAGACTTATATGTACGTATATGACGAGTACGATCAGCGGATCATCGAGGACCGCGTCAAGCAGTTCCGTGATCAGACCCGACGCTATCTGGCAGGCGAGCTGAGCGAAGAAGAATTCCGCCCTCTGCGTTTGCAGAATGGCCTGTATATCCAGCGCTTCGCCCCGATGCTGCGCGTAGCGGTGCCCTATGGCCAACTGACCTCGCGTCAGGTGCGCATGCTGGCCAAGATTGCCCGCGACTACGACAAAGGCTATGCCCACATCAGTACCCGCCAGAACGTCCAGTACAACTGGCCGGCCCTGGAAGATGTGCCCCAGATCCTGGCTGAACTGGCCACCGTGCAGATGCACGCGATCCAGACCAGCGGCAACTGCCTGCGCAACGTCACTACCGACCAATTCGCCGGTGTCGCGGCCGATGAGTTGATCGACCCGCGCCCCTGGTGCGAGATCGTTCGCCAGTGGACCACCTTCCACCCGGAATTCGCCTACCTGCCGCGCAAGTTCAAGATCGCCATCAATGGCTCGACCTCGGACCGTGCGGCCATTGAAGTCCATGACATCGGCCTGGAGACGGTCTACAACGCCGCCGGCGAGCTGGGCTTCCGTGTGCTGGTGGGCGGCGGCCTGGGCCGTACGCCGGTGGTCGGCGCGTTCATCAACGAGTTCTTGCCATGGCAGGACCTGCTGAGCTACCTCGACGCCATCCTGCGGGTGTACAACCGCTACGGCCGTCGTGACAACAAGTACAAGGCGCGGATCAAGATCCTGGTCAAGGCCCTTACGCCAGAAGTGTTCGCCGAAAAGGTCGAAGCCGAAATGGCTCACCTGCGCGGCGGCCAGACCACCCTGACCGAAGCCGAAGTCCATCGCGTAGCCAAGCATTTCGTCGACCCGGACTACAAGGCCCTGAGCAACCAGGACGCCGAGCTGGCCGCGCTCGACAAAGAACATCCGGGCTTCGCCCGTTGGCGCACTCGCAACACCCTGGCCCACAAGAAACCGGGCTACGTCGCGGTGACCCTGTCCCTGAAGCCGACCGGCGTCGCGCCGGGCGACATCACCGACAAGCAGCTGGACGCCGTGGCCGACCTGGCTGAGCGCTACAGCTTCGGTCAACTGCGCACCTCCCACGAACAGAACATCATCCTGGCGGACGTTGAACAGAGCCAGTTGTTCACCCTGTGGGGCGAGTTGCGCGAGCAAGGGTTCGCCACGCCGAACATCGGCCTGCTGACCGACATAATCTGCTGCCCGGGCGGCGATTTCTGCTCCCTGGCCAACGCCAAGTCGATCCCTATCGCCGAGTCGATCCAGCGTCGTTTCGACGACCTGGACTACCTGTTCGACATCGGCGAGCTGGACCTGAACATTTCCGGTTGCATGAACGCCTGTGGTCACCACCACGTCGGCCACATCGGCATCCTGGGCGTGGACAAGAAAGGCGAGGAGTTCTACCAGGTCTCCCTGGGCGGCAGCGGTAGCCGCGACGCCAGCCTGGGCAAGATCCTCGGCCCATCGTTTGCCCAGGACGACATGCCTGACGTGATCGAGAAGCTGATCGACGTTTACATCGAACAACGTACCGAAGACGAGCGTTTCATCGACACTTATCAACGTATCGGCATCGACCTCTTCAAGGAACGCGTCTATGCAGCGAATAATTAAGAACGACGAGGTTATCGACGAAACCTGGCACCTGCTGCCCAAGGACGCGACCCTCGATGGTATTTCCAACTGCGACGACCTGATCGTGCCCCTGGCCCTGTGGCGCGATCATGCTCACGCCCTCAAGGCCCGCGATGGCGGCCTGGGTGTGTGGCTGGACGCCGACGAAGAGGCGGAGGAAATCGGTGATGACGCCAATCAGTTCCAGGTCATCGCCCTGAACTTCCCGGCCTTCACCGACGGGCGCAGCTACTCCAACGCTCGCCTGCTGCGTGAGCGTTATGGCTTCAAGGGCGAATTGCGGGCGATTGGCGATGTGCTGCGCGACCAACTGTTCTACATGCGCCGTTGCGGTTTCGACGCCTTTGCCTTGCGCGCCGACAAGGACCCCTTTGAAGCCCTCGAAAGCCTCAAGGATTTCTCGGTGACCTACCAGGCTGCCACTGACGAACCGTTGCCGTTGTTTCGTCGTCGCTGAAACCTGATACAAAAAAAGCCCTGATCCGGGTGTTCCGGTTCAGGGCTTTTTTATGGATGGATGATTGGTGCGGAACCTGATCTTCAGCTCACCCTGAACCCAATGTGGGAGCGAGCCTGCTCGCGATAGCGGCTCGCCTGAGCAGGTGATGCTGGATGAACCACCGTCATCGCGAGCAGGCTCGCTCCCACAGGGTTAGCCGTTACCAGAACCGCTGCTGGGTCAGGCGGCTCCACCAACTGAGCAGCACCCGGTCCACCGAACCACTGGCCGCCATGCCAATACGCTCCTGCAAACTTTTGCGCTCGGCGTAGTGCAAGTGGTACAGCTCGGCACTCTTGGCTCGTTCGGCCAGGTATTCATCGCTGGTTTTCAGCTCGTCCACCAGGCGCTTGTCCAATGCTGCGACGCCCAGCCAGACTTCGCCAGTCGCCACTTCATCAATGGCCAGTTGCGGACGGTAGTTGGACACGAAGTTCTTGAACAACTCATGGGTGATGTCCAGGTCTTCCTGGAACTTCTCCCGACCCTTCTCGGTGTTTTCGCCAAACACCGTCAACGTGCGCTTGTATTCACCGGCCGTCAGCACTTCAAAATCGATGTCGTGCTTCTTCAGGAGACGGTTGACGTTTGGCAACTGGGCCACGACGCCGATGGAGCCAAGAATGGCAAAAGGCGCGCTGATGATCTTCTCGCCGATGCACGCCATCATGTAGCCGCCGCTGGCCGCGACCTTGTCGATGCACACCGTCAGCGGCACGCCGGCCTGACGGATCCGGGCCAGTTGCGAGGAGGCCAGACCGTAGCTGTGGACCATGCCGCCACCGCTTTCCAGGCGCAACACCACTTCATCCTTCGGGGTCGCCAGGGTCAGCAATGCGGTGATTTCATGACGAAGGCTCTCGGTGGCCGAGGCTTTGATGTCACCGTCAAAATCCAGCACGAATACCCGAGGCTTGGCCGCCGGCTTGTCCTTGTGTTTCTTGGCGGCCTTTTCAGCCTTGCCTTCGGTCTTGCGCAGGGCCTTGAGCTGGTCTTTATCCAGCAGCGTCTGCTCCAGGCGCTCACGCAGTCCCTTGTAGAAGTCGTTGAGTTTGCTCACCTGCAACTGGCCGGCAGACTTGCGCCGGCCCTTGCTGCGCAGGGCAGCAAAACTGGCCAGCACCACCAGGATGGCGATCACCAGCGTCACGGTCTTGGCCAGGAAACTGGCGTATTCGATGAAAAACTCCACGATGGCTCCTAATAAATTCAAAACGCCGCTCAAGGGCGGGCACTCAACACGTTCAGCATACCCATGCGCCTGCGCCACGACCAGCCGTGAAACCTGTGGTTACCTTAACGGGAGCGTAGCTGGACAAGGCTGTAACGGGCATTTCAAACAAGCGTATGTTTTTTCATTGACAGCTCACCGCCATCCTCATAACCTCGCCAAACCTTCAACGTACCGGGATGACGCGGACGTGGGCAGTATCTATCTGATTCGACATGGCCAGGCCTCCTTTGGTGCGGACGACTACGATGTCCTTTCGCCAAACGGTGTACGCCAGGCACAAGTGCTGGGCAGCCATCTGGCCGAACTGGGTGTCGTGTTCGATCGCTGCCTCTCGGGCGACCTGCGTCGCCAGCAGGATACCGCCACAGGTGCGCTGGGCCAGATGTCCGCCGCCGGGCTGCCGGTTCCCGGGCTGGAGATCGATTCGGCGTTCAATGAGTTCGATGCCGACGCGGTGATCCGCGCCCTGCTGCCGGACATGCTGCCCCAGGAACCCGAAGCCCTGTACATCCTGCGCAATGCCGCACAGAACCGCGCCGAGTTCCAGCGCATCTTCGCGTTGATCATCGAGCGCTGGCTCAGCGGCCAGTACGACCCGCCCGAACTGGAAAGCTGGTTGGGTTTCGTCGAACGCGTGCAGACCGGCCTGCAGCGCATTCTGGAGCAAGCCGACAATTCCCAGAAAATCGCCGTGTTCACTTCCGGCGGGACCATCACCGCCCTGCTCCACCTGATCACCCAGATGCCTGCGCGGCAGGCCTTCGAACTGAACTGGCAAATCGTCAACACCTCGCTCAACCACCTGAAATTCAGGGGCCGCGAGGTGGCCCTGGCTTCCTTCAACAGTCATGCCCACCTGCAACTGCTGAAGGCCCCGGACCTCATCACCTTTCGCTGAGTCCGGATCACTGTAGACCCTTGCTGTATAACCCAAATAAGGATCGAAACCATGACCTCCGTAGCCGACGCCGTACAAGCCATGAAAGCCAAGTTCAACCCAGACGCCGCTACCGGCCTGGACTTGATATTTGGTTTCAACATCACTGACGAAGACAAGCACTACGCCCTGATCGTCAAGGATGGCACCTGTGAGCTGCAAGAAGGCGAAAATGAGAACGCCAACTGCACGCTGATCATGGACAGCGAAACCCTCAAGGGCATCGTCAGCGGCGATACCGACGGCATGCAAGCGTTCATGGGCGGCAAGCTGCGCGTCGAAGGCGACATGATGCTGTCGATGAAGCTGTCCGAATTGTTCCCGGCCTGAGTCTGCTTGCCCTTTCTACGGGCGCCTTGGCTGCAAACAAATCCCGCCTCTGTGGCGGGATTTGTGTTTTTACTTGAGCATTTCCACTGGCCGGTCCATCGCTATCGCGAGCAGGCTCGCTCCCACAGGGGATCTGGGGCGATGCTCAATCCTCATCACCCGGAGCAATTGTGGGAGCGAGCCTGCTCGCGATAGCGCCGGTACATTCAGCAAAGGACCCTGCGGTAGTTCGCAGGTATCGTACAATCCCCGCTTTCCCCGTATCGGCCTGACCATGGACATCGACCTCGCCCGCACCTTTCTGGAAATCGTCCGCCACGGCAGCCTCGCCGCCGCGGCCGACAAGCTGCACGTCACCCAGACGGCTATCACGGCGCGAGTCCAGAAGCTTGAAAGCCAGCTTGGCTGCGTGCTGTTTGTGCGCAACCGTGCCGGCGCGCGCCTGACTGCCGACGGTGAAACGTTCGTGGTGTATGCCAATCAACTGGTGCAGACCTGGGAAGCGGCCCGCCGAGACCTGCCCTTGCCCGAAGGCTTTCGCAACGTTTTGCACCTCGGTGGCGAGGTCAGTCTATGCAACCCCTTGATGCTCGCCTGGGCCGAGGAACTGCGCCATAAAATCCCCGGCCATGCCCTGCGCATGGACATCCGCGATGGCGAAAAACTGCTGCAACAACTGGAACTGGGCCTGCTGGATGCCGCCGTGGTGTATCAGCCCGAATACTGGCCGAGGCTGCAAGTGGAACAGTTGCTGGAAGAGAAACTGATCCTGGTGCGCCTGGCGACCCGTCCAGAGCCCTACGTGTACATCGACTGGAGTGCCGACTTCCGTCGTCAGCACGACACTGCGCTGCCGGACAAGGCCAAGGCGGCCGTGACGTTCAACCTCGGCCCCCTGGCCCTGCAGTACATCCTGGAGAACGGCGGCAGCGGCTACTTCCGGACCCGAGTGGTGCAGAGCTATCTGGACAGCGGCATCCTGGAGCGGGTGCCCAAGGCGCCGGAATTCAACTACCCGACTTACCTCGTGTACTCCAGGGATCGGGATTCGGCGGCGTTGCAGCAAGCGTTCGAAGTGCTGCGCCAGATCGTCACGACCGGCAGCGACTGGTCCCAGCGCTGGGACCCGCTGACCTGACGAGTCTGCCGAAAAAAGCCCTCCTGCAAGCAGAGGGCTCCTCACCGACAGCCCGGCCCTAGGACTATCCCTGCAAGTACTGCGCGATCTCGTCCTTGACCTGCAAACGTTTCTCCTTGAGCGTCTTCAGGGCAACATCGGACAGTGCCGCGGAGGACGGTTTCTCGGCGTCGACCACTTCGGCATCTATTTGGGAATACTTGAGAAGTAACGAGTCGAGCCTGGGATTCTCGCTGCGCTTTTGCTGGATGTCGTCTTTTGTGCAGTTGAGATCCTGGCACAAATCGTGGATCACCGGCATGGAACACCTCCTTTGGTAGAACGATGGCTAACGCCTTCTACGGCGCTCGTCGACTATCAGAATGGCCTCGCCAACGGGGTTCTGTCGACCGTCAATCCGACCAGCGGTGACCGTTCGTCGTACCGCACCGCTTTGCAATCAAACCTTTGTCCGCCCGCCGCTCTCCATTGAACAGGACGACACAAGTCCCTTGTACAACCTGTGTGGAGACTTACCTATGGACGGATTCAACCTGCGTCAACTCGGCCTGGCAGTTGCCTTGAGCACCAGTATGGGAATGGCTTGGGCCGCGACTTCCAGCGACTTCGTCGACAACGCGGCGGCCGGTGGTATCGCGGAAATCGAAACCAGCAAACTGGCCCTGGAAAAAAGCAGTTCGGCGGACGTCAAGGAATTCGCCAACATGATGATTTCCGACCACACCAAAGCCAACGAGGAGTTGATCTCGCTGGCGAAAAAACACGATATCGAAGTGCCGGACGAAACCACGCTGGTGAAAAAGGCCAAGGCCAAGATTCTCGATATGCGCGAGGAATCGTTTGATGCGGCCTACGCCAACAACCAGGTGATGGCCCACGAAGAAACCATTGCCCTGTTCAAGAAAGAAGCCGAGACCGTCACTGACGACAAGAAGCCCGGCAACACCGAGCTGAAGGCGTTCGCGCAGAAAATGCTTCCAGACCTGGAAAAACATCTGCAGATGGCCAAGAAACTCCAGGCAGCCCATCCGAGCAAATAAAGCTTGAAACCTGAAAAAGCCCGACCATCGAGTCGGGCTTTTTCTAGGCTCTGCTAGCCGCCATCGGTGTCGATATCGGCGTCAGTGCTCTCACCGGATTCCGGGCGGTCCGGGTCAGGCTTGAAGCCAGGGCTGAAGGTGTTGTCGTTGTCCTGGTGGTGATTTTTTTGATCGACTTCGCTGTCGGCGCTTTGGGCTTGGCCTGCCCCAGCCGGGCTTACTGGCTGGGTGCCCGCGGGCTCGGTCGGAACCTGAGGATCGATAGCCGGATCATTGCGCGGTGACGGGGCCTGCGTCTGGCCTTGTTGCTGGGTGTTTGCAGGATCTTGGTTCATAGGCACCTCATTCATGACAGGCCGGATTGATGACCGGTCATGGTCATTTGAAGGTGGCATGGCGGCTTCGGTTCCATTTGTTTACGGTGCCGCGCTCAGCGCCCCAACACGGTTCCCACCATCCGGGTCAGCGCGTCCGAGCCGTAGGGTTTGCTCAGCAAATGAGTGTCGGGGCTCAACTGGTGGTTGCGGGAGATGATGTCCCGGGTGTGGCCCGAGGTGAACAGCACCGGTACCGGTGGTGACTGCACCTTAGCCCAAGCGGCCAGGTCGGAACTCTTGATCAGCCCGGGCATGACCACATCCGTGAAGATCAGGTCCACCACGACACCCTCCAGCAGCAGTTTCATGGCCTCGTCACCATTGGCGGCCGTGAGGGTCCGATAACCGGACTGTTCCAGCAGCTCCACCGACGCGCTGCGCACCTCTTCGTTATCCTCCACCACCAGAATCGTCTCTTGCCCACCAGTCAGAAGCGGGCTGTGTGGGGCCTCTTCACCTGTTTCAGGTTGCCGACTGCGGGGGAAATACATCTGTGCTCGCGTGCCCTCTCCCACGTCACTGGTAATCTCGATATGCCCGCCACTTTGCTTGACGAACCCGAACACCATGCTCAACCCAAGCCCGGTGCCCTGGCCGTCAGTCTTGGTGGTGAAAAACGGCTCGAACACATGGTCCAGGACATCGGGTGGCATGCCCGCGCCGCGGTCGATCACCGACAGGCGCACATAGTCACCGGCCGGAATGTCTTTACCGGCGCAGGACGATTCGTCGAGCACGATGTTTTCGCCGATCAGGCCGATGGTGCCCTCTCCACACATGGCATCGCGGGCATTGATCGCCAGGTTCAGCAAAGCGTTTTCAAGCTGATTGCGATCGACGTGGATGCACCAGGGCTCGGCGGGCAAGGTCACTTCGATCTGGATGGTTTCGCCCAAGGCCCGCTGCAACAATTCGCCCAGACCGTCGAAGATTCGTCGTGGGTTGTAGACCGCCGGTGACAACGGTTGGCGGCGGGCAAACGCCAGCAATTGCGAGGACAGTTTGGCGCCCCGTTCCACCGCTTCAATGGAGGCACTGACCCGCCGCTGCACATTGGCGTTGTGCGGTTCGTGGCGAGCCAACAGGTGCAGGTTGCCGGCGATCACCTGCAGCAAGTTGTTGAAGTCATGAGCCACACCGCCGGTGAGTCCGCCAATGGCTTCGAGTTTCTGCGACTGGCGCAACTGCTCTTCGGCCGTCAACCGCGCATGCACTTCCTCGGCGACACGCTGCTCCAGATCACGGGTGAACTTGAGCAGCGAGGCTTCAGCCGCCTTGCGTTCGTTGATATCAATCAGCACACCGGGGAAACGCAACGGCCGGCCCAACGTATCGAATTCACATCGGCCGCTGGCCAGCACCCACAGGTAATCACCGCCGAGTCGACGCACCCGATACTCAGCGTTGTAGGGGGTTCCGGTACGCAAGGTCAGTTCGACCCGCCGGTTCACCTCCTCCAGGTCATCGGGGTGGATGTTCTGGCGGGCAATCTCGACAGGCAGTGCATCCAGAGGCGTGTCTGGCGGGTAATTGAACGTGCGGGAAAAACGCTCATCGCCGGAAAGTGTGTCGTTCTGGATATCCCAGACAAACGACCCCAGCAGTGGCCCGGCCGAGAGGGCCAACTGAATGCGCTCGTTGACGGCGCGGTAGCTGCGTTCGGCCTCCTGGCGGGCACGCTCGGTCAGCACAAGCTCGGTGGTTTCCACGACGATCGCCAAAACGCCGCCCGGAGACTGATCATCGTCGGGCACCGGGCTGTAATAAAGGTCCATCCAGACATCTTCAGGCTTGCCATTGCGTAGCAGTACCAGCTCTTTGCTGCGATAGGACAAGGTGCCACCGGCCAGGCAGACATCCAGTACGTGACGATTGAATTCGGCCACTTCCGGCCAGCCCAACTCTACCGCGCAGCCCAGCAGGTACGGATGGCGCCCGCCGGCGAACTCGGCATAAGCATCGTTGTAGATCATGAAGCCCTGACGGCCCCACAACATGACCATCGGCAAAGGCGACGCCAGCAGCACCTGGACTGCGCTGCGCAGACTGGCGGACCAGTGCTCGATGGCACCCAGTTCGGTCTGGCTCCAATCGAACGACCGGATACGCCCGGCCATTTCACCGCCCCAACCGGGGCATCCATGATTCTGGGATAAGAACTGCATGAGTCGATTCTGAACCTCGAAAATGCCAGCAGGGAATCGGCATACCACAAGTCCCTTGTGCTCAGAGCTTCGAGCGCTGCGCTGGCGTTTGGTTTCATGGGCAGGTCATGATGCAAACCTGTCCGGGCTGGCGACATGCTTGCTGTGTGGCAGCCGGGTTCAGCGGAAATCGCGGCTATGCACCTGGATACCCGCCAGCAACTCGGTCAGGTCGCTCAGGCGGCCGGCGATCAGGTGACGAACCTCACCGACACTTTCCCAACGCCCGTCGACCCTGAGCAATTGCGAACCCACCAACGCTTTGCGTTGGCGCTCGGCCAGATCGCGCCAGACCACCACGTTGAGGTTACCAAACTCATCCTCCAGGGTGACAAAAGTCACGCCGCTGGCCGTACCTGGCCGTTGGCGGCCGGTGACCAGCCCGGCGACGCTGACGTTGCGGCCATGCTCCACATCCTGCAGCTCCCGCGAGCTGCGACAGCGCCGGGCGCGCAGTTCGGGGCGCAGCAAAGCCAGTGGATGGGGGCCCAGTGTCGTACCGACGCTGGCGTAATCGGCGAACAGATTCTCCCCCACCGTAGGTTTTGGCAGGTCCACGGGCGGTTCTTCCTGGCTGGGCAAACCGGCGAACAAGCCCAGCTGTTTCTGTACCCCGGCCACCTCCCAGCGAGCGCGATGACGATCACCGGCCAAGCCCCGCAAGGCACCGGCGTCGGCCAGTTGCGCCTGGGCCCGGGCATCGAGTTGCGCGCGCTCGCCAAGGTCGGCCACGTCACTGAAGGGCCGATGCCGGCGGGCCGCTTCGATACGATGGGCATCCTCTTGGCGAAAGCCCTTGATCATGCGCAAACCCAGGCGAAGCGCCGGTTGTCGGCCTTCCATGGGTTCGAGGCTGCAATCCCAGTCACTGGCGCGCACGTCCACCGGGCGGATCTGCAACTGATGCCGGCGGGCATCCTGCAGAATCTGGTCCGGGCTGTAGAACCCCATGGGCCAGCTGTTGATCAGGGCACAGGCGAACGCCGCCGGTTCATGGCATTTGAGCCAACTGCTGGCGTAGGTCAGCAAGGCGAAGCTGGCGGCATGGGACTCGGGAAAACCGTAATTGCCGAACCCCTTGATCTGTTCAAAGATCTGCGCGGCGAATTCGGCGGTGTAGCCGTTTTTCGCCATCCCCGCCGCCAGGCGTTCCCGATGCGGTTCCAGGCCGCCGTGACGTTTCCAGGCAGCCATGGAACGACGCAGCTGGTCAGCTTCGCCGGGGCTGTAATCCGCCGCAACGATGGCGATCTGCATGACCTGCTCCTGAAACAGGGGCACGCCCAAGGTGCGCTTGAGCACTTCTTCCAACGCTTTGGAGGGGTAAGTCACCGCTTCTTCCTTGTTTTTACGCCGCAGATACGGGTGCACCATCCCGCCTTGGATCGGCCCCGGTCGCACGATGGCCACTTCAATAACCAAGTCATAAAAGGACTCGGGTTTGAGCCGAGGCAACATCGCCATCTGTGCGCGCGACTCGATCTGGAACACGCCAATGGTGTCGGCGCGGGTGATCATCTCGTAAGTGGCCGCGTCGTCCTTGGGCAACGTCGCCAAGGTGTAGTGCTGGCCGCGGTACTGCGCGATCAGATCAAAACAGCGACGAATTGCGCTGAGCATGCCCAAGGCCAGGATATCCACCTTGAGCAACCCGACCGCGTCCAGGTCGTCCTTGTCCCACTGGATGATGGTGCGCTCGGCCATAGCGGCGTTCTCCACCGGCACCAGAGTGTCCAGAGGCTGTTCGGAGATCACGAAGCCGCCAGGGTGCTGGGACAGATGCCGGGGAAAACCGATCAGTTGTTGGGTCAGGCTCAGGACCCGGCGCAACACCGGGCTGTCCGGGTCGAAGCCACCTTCGCGCAGGCGATCCACTGGCGGTGCCTCGTCACTCCAGCGCCCACAACAGTCGGCCAGCGCGTTGACCTGATCCGGCGGCAAGCCCAAGGCCTTGGCGACGTCCCGCACCGCGCCGGCACCGTGGTAGCTGCTGACCACCGCCGTCAATGCCGCACGATGGCGGCCATAGCGCTGGAACACGTACTGCAGCACTTCTTCGCGACGCTCGTGTTCAAAATCGACGTCGATGTCCGGCGGTTCGTTGCGCTCCCGGGACAGGAATCGCTCGAACAGCATGCTGGTCTGGCTCGGGTCGATTTCGGTGATCCCCAAGGCGTAGCACACCGCCGAGTTGGCCGCCGAGCCACGCCCCTGACAAAGAATATTGCGGCTGCGGGCGAAGCTGACGATGTCCTGTACGGTCAGGAAATAGCTGTCGTAGCCCAGATCGGCGATCAGAGTCAGTTCTTTATCGATTTGTACCCGTACTTTGTCTTCCACACCCTTGGCCCATCGCTCGCGCATACCGCGTTCGGTCAATTCCCGCAGCCAGGACGCTGGATCATGCCCCTCAGGCACCAGTTCACGGGGGTATTGATAACGCAGTTGGCCAAGGTCGAACGTACAGCGCCGGGCGATGTTCAACGTTTCGTCGAGCAAGGCGCGCGGGTAGATTTCGGCCAGGGCCGGGAGACTGCGCAGGTGGCGCTCGCCGTTGGGGTGCAGGCGCTGGCCGGCCTCGGCCACCGTGACGTGGTGTCGGATGGCGGTCATGGTGTCCTGCAGGGCGCGCCGGCCGCGCACATGCATGTGCACGTCTCCCGTGGCCACGGCCGGAAGGTCCAAACGCTCGGCCAGCGCCAGCAAGTCCGCCAGCCGACGCCGGTCGTCCTGCCCGCAATGCAACTGGACCGACAGCCACAAGCGCTCGGCGAATATCTTCCGCAACCAGCGCCCCTGCTCTTCGGAATCGTTGTCACCGGGCACCCACAACGCCAGCAACCCCGGCAAGGGCTCGTCGAAGTCTTCTCGCACGATGCGATAGCGACCTTTCTCGCTGCGGCGGCGGGCGCGGGTGATCAGCCGGCACAAGGCTTGATAGCCTTGCAGATTCTCCACCAACAGCACCAGTTTCGGACCGTTCTCGATCTGGATCTCACTGCCGACGATCAAGTGCAGGTCCAGCTCCCTGGCAGCCTGCCAGGCTCGGACAATCCCGGCCAGGGTGCACTCATCGGTGATTGCCAGGGCCTTGTAACCTTGTTGTTGCGCACGACGGCACAGCTCCAGGGCGCTGGAGGCACCGCGCTGGAAACTGAAGTTCGACAGGCAATGCAGCTCGGCATATTCGATGTTCATGCGAACCAGCCCTGCAGCCACAGCGGGCCACCCTCGCCCACCGGTCGATAGGCCCAGCCCCGTTGGCCAGCGCGGGTTTCGATCAGATAGTAATCCCGGCGCACGTCGGCGCCGTCCCACCAGCCGGACTCGATGCGCTCCGGGCCCATGAGGATTCGCGCCTGGCTCTCCTGCAAGGCCTGGGGTTCGTCCAGCAGCCAGCCGGGACGCCGGACGCCCTCGCGCACCGGACATGCCAGGGCCTGGCGTTGAGAGGTCATCTGCCAGGCACATTCAGGCCGATGGTCATCGCGAAACCCCAGGCCCTGCACTGCGTCGTCCCCCAGCCGGGCCCGCAGCCGCTCGCGCAATTGCTCCCAAGGCAAGGACTGCTGGGGGCGCTCGTCGAACAGCTCCAGGCGTTGGGGCACGAAACTGGGCAGGTCTTCAGCACACAAGCGAAAGCCACGTACCGGTGCCTCGACCTGCACCTGTTCCAGCCGACCACGAGCCAGTTCGAAAAGCATCGCAGGATCCCGCTCGGCGCTGAGCAAGCCGACCTTGATCAGCGTGTCCGGCAACCCGGCGTGTTCCAGGTGCAGGTCAAAGCGTTGCACGCCGCTGTCGCGACCGCACAGGAAAGCCGAGAGATCACCGGTCAACCGGCGCAACGGAAACAACAACGCCTGGTGGGATTGCACGTCGTAATTGAGCTCGATGCGCACATCGAAACGGTCCGGCGGCAGGTAAAACGACAGCGCCAGGGTGCGGCTGCCCGTCAGCGCGTCAAGATGCTTGAGCACCTGGGCCTCAAAACGCCGCGCCAGGGTGTGTCGGGGCAAGGCCTGGACCTGGCTCAACTGGCGCAGCCCCATGCGTGACAGTGCCGTGGCGACGTCGGGTTCCAGGCCGATACGCTCCACCGGCATCTGCCCCAGGCAGGCTTGCAGGGTTTCAATATCGGGCACCACCAGGGCGTCGTAGGCATTGGCCAACACCCGCGCCGCCACCGGGTTGGGGGCGGCGACAATGCGATGCCGGAATCCCAGTTGCGTCAGCTCGGCCCGCAGGCGCTTCTCGAACACCGGCCAGGGGCCGAACAGGCCCAGGCTCGACTCGATCTCGAACACCACCGTGCGCGGGTAATGCACGCTGACCTGGGAGCTGAAACGGTAGGCCCAGGCCGCCAGGAACTGTTGCCAGTGTTCGATCTGCGCCGCATCGTATTCGGCCGTGGCAAAGCCTTTGCTCAGGGCCTGGGCGGCCGTCATGGTCTGGCCGGGGCGCAAACCCAGGGCCCGTGCCGGGTCATTGACCGCTTGCAGGACCCGGCGCTGGGCCGGACCGGTCAACAGCGCCAAGGGCTCGTCGGGATCGGGACGCTGACGCAGCGCGGCGTCCAGCGCCAGTTGCGGGAAGAGTATGCAGACCCAGCGCATCGCAACCTCAATGCTCGGTCGGTGTGCTGAGCGTGGCGAAGGCAATCGGCGTCGAACGGGCCAGCCCGCCCCGGCACTTGAGCACTCGCAATTGCCCTGGCCGGCCATCGATGGCGATGCGCAGGGCCGCCGGCGAGGGGTTGATGGCTTCCTGAATCGAGCGCCAGGCGAACGCCAGGGTCTGGCCGGTTTCCGCCGCCACTTGCAAGCGGCGCAGGGCGCGATCATCAGCCTGGCGGGGCCAGCACAGCACCGCGCCACAACTGCCCGAACGCAGGCATTGTTCGGCGGCCCACAAGGCGTCGCGCTCATCGGCCCGGATCACTGACAACTGGCGCAGGTCCACCCCGGCGTTCTGCCAGGCCTGGGGATAGGGCACGAATGGCGGTGCCACCAGCACGATCCGCTCCCCCGCCGCCGTCAGCCGCGCCAGGGTTGGCCAGACCAGTTGCAACTCGCCCACGCCCGGCGCGGCGACCAGCAGTTCCGTCAGCGCCGCTTCCGGCCAGCCACCGCTGGGCAACGCCGCGTCCAGGGCCGCATGACCGGTGGGCTGCGGGCTGGCAGCCGGGGGCGCGGGCCGGCCCTTCCAGACCTGGCCACCGTTGAACAGCGTGTCCAGCGCAACGACAGCGCCCATCAGCCTTGCCTCAGCAAGCCACAGAACACGCCTTCGATGGCCAGGTCCTGGTCGGCTTCGACAATGATCGGCTGGTAGGCCGGGTTGCGCGGCAGCAAACGTATCCGCTCGCCGATTCGCTCGAAGCGCTTGATGGTGACTTCACCGTCCAGGCGCGCCACGACGATCTGGCCGTTGGAGGCCTGGGGCGTACGCTGCACGCCCACCAGGTCGCCGTCGAGAATGCCATCCTCGATCATCGAGTCCCCCTGGACCCGTAGCAGGTAATCCGGCGCCTTGGTGAATATCGCCGGGTCGAGCATCAGGCGACTGTGGACCTCGGCATCCGCACCGATCGGCAGGCCGGCGGCCACCCGCCCCAGCACCGGTACGTCCAGCAGCTCGGGACGCGGCGGCTGGTTCAGCAAGCGAATACCCCGGGCCTGGTGCGGATTGACTTCGATGAAACCGGCTTCGGTCAACGCCAGCACATGCTTGCGCGCCACGCTGCGGGAGGCGAAACCGAACGCCTCGCTGATTTCAGCGAGGCTGGGGGGCTGGCCCTGCTCGGCGATGCGTTCGCGGATGAAGGTCAGGATGGCGGTACGGCGGGGGGTGAGAGTCGTCATGGAGTACATTTGTACTCTTGTCGGTTTTTTCTGACAAGCACCGCCAGTCAGTCAACCACAGGGAGCCGACCATTGACCGTCCCGGCTAAGCCGGTGTCGACCCCTCGGTCCGAAACGCGCTCGGGCTCATCCCGGTCCAGCGCCGGAACGCCCGGCGGAAACTGCGCACATCGCTGTAGCCGACCTCTTCGGTGATGCGCTCGATGGACCAGTCGGGGTTGGCCAGCAGGTTCAGGGTCCGGCCACGACGCACCTGTTCCAGCAAGGCTTCGAAGGTCAGGTTGTGCTCCGTCAAGCGTCGGCGCAGGGTGCGGCTGCTCATGTTGAGGTCGCTGGCGATTTTCTCGATGTGGCTGCCACGGGTCAGGTCCCGGGCAATCGCCCGCTCCACCGCCTGGATCAGATCGATCTTGCGATGGACCTCAGTGGCCTCCTGTTCCAGCAAGGCCAGGGCCTGACGCAAGGCCAGCGGGTGATGGTTGGGCAGGCGTACGCCGAGCCAGCAGGCATCGATCAGCATGCGATTGTGACGACAACCGAAACGCACATCCGGCCCCAGGACCCTTTGGTATTCCTGGGCATAAGACGGCGCAGCGTGCATGAACTCCACGGCCTGGGGCCTGAAGTCAGGCCCTGCCAACGCCCTGCCGTACACCATCAGGCTGGCGAAAAACTCTTCGACCGCAAAGACCTGGACCTCGGCAAAAGGCAGGCGGCAAGTCGCCTCGACCATGATCCGGTCACTGGCCTCTTCAACACTCGAGACTGCGATACCGCCGGTGGTGTGTTGATACCGAATCCCCAGGGCAAAGACATCGCGCAGGGTTTCGCACAGCGACAACACGTGGCCCAGCAGGCCCAGGGTACCCAATACATTGCGATCGCCAACCCACAAGCCCAGGCCCCGATCAGGCAACAGCTTGAGCGCCCGCTGGATCATGACCACGGCCTGGCGATAGGAAATCCGCTGGGCAGGATCCTGCAGATCGTCGAGCCCGAAACCAAGGCCGCGACACAGGCTGGCGGCATCGAAACCCTGGTCTGCCACCACGTCGGCCAAGGTTTGCAAAAGAAACGGCGACACCAGCGCCAGTTCATAGGTCGGGTCGATGACTTTCATCTGCATGGGCGGGTTCCGGGGTACGTTAGGCGGCGTTTTTGTAACCGGTTGTTTCATAAACGTTAGCATGACCCAGCGTATAGAGGGGCACAAAAATCTGGCCGCCCATGTCCCCTGTGTGGCCGCCAATACCCTGCCCTACCGGCGGCGAACGGCTTATTTGTATGGCTCGGACCTTTGGTGCATTTCCAACAATAATAATGAGCCCCCGCATGAACCCGACCCGCACGACATTCGCCTTGCAACTGACCCTCGGCCTGGCCTGTGCCCTGCCGGCCCTGGCCACCGAAACCGGAGTCGATAACATCGGCACCGGCACCGACGGTTTCTTCGTGTTGCCGCTGGACGTCGACAACCTTCCCGACCACATGTTTGCGTTCAACCTCTACTACAACCATTACAAGGCCAGGAAATTCAACATCAGTTCGTTGGGCGGCGAAGTCCCGGATGTCGAAATCGAATCCACGGCGGTGGTCCCCCGGATCGATTACCTGAGCCCTTTGCGGGTGGCCGGTGGACGCCTGGGTATCTACGTTGGCCAGCCCTGGATCAAACAGGAAATCTCGGTGTTCGGCCTGCAGGACACTCGCGAAGGCATGGGCGACACCACCATTTCGCCCATCGTGCTGTGGGACATGGGCAAAAACCTGACCCTGGCCGCCGCACTGGAAATCACCGTGCCGACCGGCGAATACAGCACCGACCGCCTGGCCAACACCAGCACCAATTTCTACACCTACAAGCCGCTGTTTTCCTTCACCTGGTTGCCCACGGAAAACACCGAGGTGTCGATGAAAAGCACTTACAGTTTCAATCGCGAGAACAAGGACACCGACTACCGCTCAGGGCAGATTTTCCACTTCGATTATTCCGCCAGTTACCGGCTGACGGACAACGTGATGCTGGGGCTCAACGGTTACTACCTCAAGCAGACCACCGACGACAAACAATACGGCCGCACCGTGCAGTTCGCCGGTCAGGACGTGGATGACGGCGTGCGCGGCCAGGTGTTCGCCATCGGTCCGGCGCTGCACCTGACCTTTCTCAAATACGCCAGCGCCGAGATCCGCTGGGCCAAGGAGTTCAACGTAGAGAACCGCCCCGAAGGCGAAATGCTCTGGGCCAAGATCAGTATTCCGTTTGCGTTGTGAACGCTCTATTCGGTTCCGGCAGGCTCACCAGCAATCCCTTGTGGGAGCGAGCCTGCTCGCGATAGCGGTGGATCGGCCTACATTGATGCTGAATGTACCGCCGTCATCGCGAGCAGGCTCGCTCCCACAGGATCCGTCGTCAGTTATAGACCGGCCACATCTCGACTATCCGCCCTCCGCGCACGGCCAGCAGATCACCGAACTGCAACAGCACCGACTCGCTCTGGGTCGGTCGTAGGAACACCTGGTCCTCCACCGCCAGCCCCACCGTTTCAGAACCATTGACCATTTCCTGATTGGAGCTGCGACCGTAGAGGTCGTTGTGCTTCAAGCCTGAGGGTGATTCGAGATTGGCCATCCAGTTGCCGCCGTAGATGAAAAAAGTCCCGCGCTGGTTCACGTCCCACCAGGAAAAAATCCGCGACTTGTCGTCCAGTGCCGGGATGTTGACCGGGCCGGTGCGCTTCAAGACAGGCGTGGCGATGTAGGCCGCCGGAACGTGCTCGCTCAACGATGGCAGGTCGTAGTGGCTGGGTTTGAGCATGGCCGTGCCCACCGAGACTTCACTGCTCAGTTTCTCCCGTTCGTGCAAGCGATAGCTGGGGCTGCCGGCGGTGTTGAGGGTCAGGCCAGGATGCCAGAGGTCGGGGTAGCGCAGACGCACGAAATCCACCCGTGCGGTGTAGATCGCCATGACCCGCGCCAGCAGCTCCTGAGGGGTTGCCAGCAGCTCGGGCACGCCCATGCCCACGAACGGGTCGTAGCCCATGAACCCGGTGAATTCCAAGTGCGTCGGGTTCGCCCGGATCAGCTTGAGCATCGCCTCCAGCGTGGCATCGTCGGCTACTCCGCCCCGGTGCAGGCCTACATCCAGTTCGATATTGATCCGCAAGCGAGTACCAAGCCCCTGGGCCAGGGCCCGGTATTGCTCAAGCCGTTCAGGTGTGTCCAGCAGCCACTGCAACTGGCGTGACGGATCGAAGGGTCCTTTGTGAAGCTCATAGAACAACGCGGCGCTGCGCACTGGGAGAGGTTTGCCCAGCAAAATATCAGCCGTGGGAAACTGCAACGCATCGTGGTTGAGAAACGGTTGGTGGAACGACATCAACCGTCGAGTCTCGGCTCGCTGGCCAATGTAGTTCAACAGCCCCGGCGATGGCAGGGACTTCTCCACCAAGCGCAGCTGTTTGCCGGCGCGCCGGACCGAGGCCATTACCACGTCGATGTTGTGATCGAGTCGGTCCAGGTCAATCAGCATCACTGGTCGCATGGGACCGTGGGCCTTGAGTTCCCGGTTCAACTGGCGGAAATAATCGCTGTACGGCCCGCCCTGGTCCCGGCGGTCGCAGCCAGGCACCGACGCGCCGGCCAGCAACAGTCCGGCGCCCACCGTCCCAGCCAGGAACCCTCGACGATTGAAACCCATCAGCTCGCTCCCAGAATCGTTGAAAGATGCCCGTTGAGGAATTTTCCGCCAGGGTCCAGGGCCTGGCGCACCTGGGCAAACTCATTCCAGCGTGGGTAGAGCGCCTGGAGCGTCCTGGCGTTCAAGGAATGCAGTTTTCCCCAATGCGGGCGCCCCTGGTATTTCCAGAAGACCGGCTCAATGGCGGCGAAGAAATTGTGATGGTCCATCTGGTAATGCTGGTGCACGGAGATCGAACAACTGTCGCGGCCTTCGAACATGCTCAGGGCGATGTCATCGGCCTTCACGTAGCGGTACTCAATGGGAAACCAGGTGCGCAGGTCTTTGTCGCGGATCAGTTTGAGGATTTCCCGCAGGCACGCCGGACCGTGTTCAGCTGGCACCGAATATTCCATCTCGTTGAAGCGCACGGTGCGCGCATTGGCGTAGATGTCGTGGGAATCGCCAACCCGATCCTCGAAGTCGGCCACCAGTCGCAGGCTGTTGAGCAACGTGCGCCGGATCGTCGGAAAGTCGCTGCCATACTTGTCGAGCTTTTCGATCAGGGTGACGAATTCGTTGCCACCCTCCTCCTCGGGGCTCACCGGTGCAGTGGCCGGATCGGTGGTTTCGTTCAAGGCAATCGACAACGCATAGTCGGAATGGGTGACCACCTGCATTTCCCAATGCTGGTTGTCCCGAGTGTTGGTGTCCAGGTCCTCGAGCAACTCTTCGGTTTTCGCCACCCACTGGCGCTCGCGCAGCCGATAAGCAGGACGGTTCTGCAAACGCACACGGGTCACCAGCCCCAGCGCACCCAGTGACACCCGCCCGGCCTTGAACACTTCGGGATGGCGGTTGGCATCGCAATCAAGCACCTCGCCGCCGGCCGTCACCAGTTGCAGCCCGACCACCTGCGCCGAATACGAACCGAATGCCTTGCCGGTGCCGTGGGTCGAGGTGGCGATGGCCCCGGCCAGGGTCTGGTAATCCACGTCGGCCATGTTCGGTAGCGCCTGACCGATGGCCTTGAGCGCTGTGCCCATGCGCGACATGGGCGTGCCGCCACCGAACTCAGCCTGCAGGCTGGCGACATCGTGATCCAGCAGACCGCTGAAAAAACTCAGCGACAGCAAAGTCCCGTCCGTGGGCACCAGGGCGCTGAAGGAATGGCCTGAACCCACCGGACGAATCCGCCCTTCGGCGCGGGCCACGATTTGCACCAGTTCATCCAGATTCTTGGGAGCCAGACGCGCTCCCGGCAGGCAACTTTGCGCACCGGACCAATTGCGCCACGGAATCAGTCGCGGGGCGCGCATCAACTCGGCCAGGGCGCCCTGGCTGCCCAGCGCCGTGAAGGCCGCGACAGCGGCGGCCCGTTGCAGCCACTGGCGCCGTGAATAGTCCATCGTCATGCCGTCGTTCCCCTGTTGGTCATTGCAATGGCTGGCCGGACATGAAGCCGATCAGGGCCAGGAACTGCTCTTCGGAACAGTGCATGCACAGCCCCATCGGCGGCATGCCGTTGTAGCCGTTGATCGTGTGATCAAGCAGGGTGTCGCTGCCCTGGGCCACTCGCGGCGCCCAGGCGTTGGCGTCGCCGGTCAGGGGCGCTCCGGCGCCGGGGTTGGCGTGGCAGAGCTTGCAACTGCTGTCGTAGATTTGTGCCAGCGCTCCGTCGGCGGGCACACTCGTTAAGGCCCTGGGCGGGCTCGTTTTGGCCTCTTCGCCGCAACCGGCGAGCAATACGCCAAGCGAAAGAATCGCCGCGGCGTGAGTCCAGGCTGAAGACGTTGGTACCGACATGGGGCCCCTCTTGGTGGCGCAATGAGCACGCCTTTATTGTGTTGGGTCAGACAGACTCACACTAAGGCACGCCCGCGCGTTGGCTTGAGGTCATTGGGGGCCATAAAAGGGGACTTGCGCGGCCAGCGCTGGATGATCGATGGCCAGGGACATTGGCGATCAGGGCAGCAGCAGCCCCTGCTCGCGCTCGCACAACTGCACCACATAATCCCAGAGCACCCGCAGGCGCACGGATTTGTGCAGTTCGCGGCGGGTGCTGATCCAGTAGCTGCGGCGGATGGTTTCATCGGGCAGTAAAGGGACCAGGGCCGGGTCGCTGCTGGCCATGTAGCAAGGCAGTACGGCAATCCCCAATCCCGAGCGTGCAGCCTGTTGCTGGGCGATGACGCTGGTGCTGTGGAACACCACCCGAGGGTTGCGGCAAAAGCTGTTGAGAAACATCAGTTCCTGGCTGAACAGCAGGTCGTCGACATACCCGATCCAGGCATGGCGGGCCAGGTCTTCGCGACTGCGCAACGGTGGCGAGCGGTCCAGGTAGGCCTGGCTGGCGTAGAGCGCCAGGCTGTAGTCGGTGAGCTTGCGGGTCACCAGCAGGTCGGCCACCGGGCGTTCGAGGTGAATGCTGATTTCCACTTCGCGGTTGAGGATGCTGACAAAACGCGGCACCGCCACCAACTCCACCTCCAGCCCCGGATAGCGCTGGAACAGACCGTCCATGCGGCTGGCTAAAAACATGATGCCCAGCCCTTCCGTCACCCCCACGCGGATCTTGCCCAAGGGCGCGCTGGACTGGGTGATGTCCTCCTGAGCCAGTAGCGCCACGTTTTCCATGGCTTCGGCGTGCTTGAGCAACGATTCGCCCGCGGGGGTCAGTTCATAACCCTGGGCATGCTGGACAAACAACGCGGTGCCCAGGCTTTTCTCGATGGCTTCGATGTGCCGGGCCACAGTGGCATGGGTGGTGTTCAGGCGTCGTGCGGCCGTGAGCAAACGGCCGCTGCGTTGCAGTTCCAGAAAGTAGCGCAGGTCATTCCAGTCGAACATGGGCCATCCTTGAACACGCCTGAAGGCAGGACTGTTTAAAAACGCACAGTGGTTGCGCAAAAACTAACATTCTTTTGACGAAACCTAACAACTAGGATGCATCCCACAAGAACAAAAATGAGGTCGCGAATGCAACCTGTCGTCGATGAATACGATTACGTGATCGTGGGCGCCGGCCCTGCCGGATGCCTGCTGGCCAACCGGCTTAGCGCCAACGCGCAGCACCGGGTGTTGTTGCTTGAAGCGGGCGGGCGCGACAACTATCCGTGGATTCACATCCCGGTCGGCTACCTGTTCTGCATCGGCAACCCGCGCACCGACTGGTGCTTCAAGACCGAGGCGCAAGCGGGTTTGCAAGGGCGCGCACTGAGTTACCCACGGGGCAAGGTGCTGGGTGGCTGCTCCTCCATCAACGGCATGATCTACATGCGCGGCCAGGCCGCGGATTACGACAGCTGGGCCGCCGAGGGCAACCCTGGCTGGGCCTGGAAAGACGTGCTGCCGTTGTTCAGACAGAGCGAAAACCACTTTGCCGGAGACTCCGAGCTCCATGGCGCCGCCGGGGAATGGCGGGTCGAACGCCAGCGCCTGTCATGGCCGATTCTCGATGCGTTTCGCACCGCCGCCGAGCAGAGCGGTATCCCCAGCGTCGACGACTTCAACGGCGGCGACAACGAAGGCTGCGGCTATTTCCAGGTCAACCAGAAAGCCGGGGTGCGCTGGAACGCGGCCAAGGCCTTCCTCAAACCGGTTCGCCAGCGCCCCAACCTCACGGTAATGACCGATGTCGAAGTCGACCGCGTGCTGTTGCGTGACAACCGGGCCCACGCCGTCAGCGCCCGTTGGCAAGGCAAAAGCATGACGTTCAAGGCGCGCAAGGAAATCGTGCTGTGCGCCGGCGCCGTCGGCTCGCCGGGTATTTTGCAGCGCTCGGGAATCGGTCCGCGCAACCTGTTGCAACGCCTGGGCATTGGCGTGGTTCATGAGCTGCCCGGCGTGGGCGGCAACTTGCAGGACCACTTGCAACTGCGGCTGATCTACCAGTTGGAAAACGCCCGTACCCTGAACCAGATCGCCGGCACTTTATGGGGCAAGATGGGCATGGGGCTGCGCTACCTCTATGATCGCAGCGGCCCGCTGTCCATGGCCCCCAGCCAACTCGGCGCGTTCGCCCGCTCGGGGCCGGAACAGACCTCGGCCAACCTCGAATACCACGTGCAGCCCTTGTCGCTGGAACGCTTTGGCGAACCACTGCACAGTTTCCCGGCGTTCACTGCGTCGGTCTGTGACCTGCGTCCGCAAAGCCGTGGCCGGGTGGACATTCGCTCGGCCGACCCGCACGAGGCGCCGCTGATCCAGCCCAACTACCTGAGCCATCCCGAAGACTTGCGGGTCGCCGCCGACGCCATCCGCCTGACCCGACGCATCGTCGCCGCCCCGGCGTTGAGCGCCTTCAAGCCGGTGGAATACCTGCCGGGACCAAGCCTGCAAACCGAGGAAGAACTGCACCAGGCCGCCGCCCGTATAGGCACGACGATTTTCCACCCGGTGGGCACCTGCCGCATGGGCCAGGACCGCGACGCAGTGGTGGATGCGCAACTGCGGGTTCACGGCATCAACGGCCTGCGCGTCGTTGACGCCTCGATCATGCCGCGCATCACCTCGGGCAACACCTGCTCGCCGACGCTGATGATTGCCGAGAAGGCGGCGCAGATGATCCTCGAGGCGGACATCCGCAGCACCACGCCCCAAAAGGAACCTGCCACGGTCTGAAGAACAACAGAATCCCCCTGTGGGAGCGAGCCTGCTCGCGAAGGCGGTGTATCAGCTCACGATGATGTCGACCGGCATACCGCTTTCGCGAGCAGGCTCGCTCCCACAAGGAGAACCCTTTGAATTCAAGGTATGCAGCAAAACAGGAGACGCTGTACCGGCGTCGACAGTGGAACAACAAAAACAATCACTGTGAGGGATACCCAAATGTCTGAACATGTTCAGTCCCTGGAAGCCACGCGCAGCGCCGGCACCAGCCAGGAAACCCAGAAAGTCATCTTCGCCTCGTCCTTGGGGACGGTGTTCGAGTGGTATGACTTTTTCCTCTATGGCGCCCTGGCGGCGGTGATCAGCAAGCAGTTCTTTGCCGGGGTCAACGACACCACGGCATTCATCTTCGCCCTGATGGCATTCGCCGCCGGTTTCATCGTGCGGCCTTTCGGCGCACTGGTGTTCGGACGGCTGGGAGACATGATCGGACGCAAATACACCTTCCTGGCCACCATCGTACTCATGGGCCTGGCGACGTTCTGCGTCGGCCTGTTGCCCAACTACGCCAGCATCGGCATTGCCGCGCCCATCATCCTCGTGGTGCTGCGCATGCTCCAGGGCCTGGCCTTGGGCGGTGAGTACGGCGGTGCTGCCACCTACGTCGCCGAACACGCGCCGATGGGCAAGCGCGGTTTCCACACCAGCTGGATTCAGTCCACCGCCACCCTCGGGCTGCTGCTTTCGCTGCTGGTGGTACTGGGCTGTCGTTATTTCACGGGCGATCAGTTCGAAGTCTGGGGCTGGCGCATTCCGTTTCTGCTGTCGATCGTGTTGCTGGGCATCTCCACCTGGATCCGCCTGAGCCTGCATGAATCGCCGTCCTTCTTGAAAATGAAAGAAGAAGGCAAGTGCTGCAAGGCGCCGATCCGCGAATCCTTTGGTAAGTGGGAAAATCTCAAGGTGGTGCTGATCGCGCTGTTCAGCATCAACGCCGGGCAAGCGGTGACCTTCTATGCCGCGCAGTTCTATGTGCTGTTTTTCCTCACCCAGTTCCTGAAAATGGATCCGGCCCTGGCCAACAGCCTGCTGATCGTCAGCGTGGTCATCGGCGCACCGTTCTTCATCTTTTTTGGCTGGCTGTCGGACAAGGTCGGGCGCAAACCGGTACTGATGATTGGCCTGTTGCTGGCGACGGCGTTGTACTTTCCGATCTTCAAGACACTGGCCCACTACGCCAACCCGGCCATTGACCTGGCGAGCCGTCAGGCGCCGATCACCGTGATCGCCGATCCGGCCACGTGCACCTTCCAGTTCGACCCGGTGGGCAAGGCCCGTTTCGATAGCCCATGCGACAAGGTCAAGACCTTCCTGGTCAAGCAAGGCCTGCCCTACAGCAGTGTCGCGGCGCCGGCCGGCAGTGATGTGCAGGTCAGCGTCGGTGATGTGAAGCTTGAAGGCTACGACGAAGCCGCCCTGCGCGGCGCGGTGACCCTGGCGGGCTACCCACAACAGGCCGATGCCCAGCAGATCAACCGGCCGATGATCGTGGCACTGATCGTGGCGCTGATCATCATTTCAGCCATGTGCTACGGCCCACTGGCGGCGCTGATGGTCGAACTGTTTCCCACTCGGATCCGCTACACCTCCATGTCCCTGCCCTACCACATCGGCAACGGCTGGTTCGGCGGTTTCCTGCCCACCGTGTCGTTTGCCCTGGTGGTCTACACCGGGGACATTTTCTACGGGCTGTGGTACCCGGTGATGATCACCGGGGTGAGCCTGGTGGTGGGCATGATTTGCCTGCGGGAAACCCGGAACGTGGACCTGGATAAAAACTGAGGGCAAAACCGTGGCGAGGGCGTTTGTTCCCTCGCCAGCGGATCAGAAGTGCGCCTTCAGAGTCATGGTGAGGTTGCGCGGCTCACCGTAATAGTTACCGAAGCTCTCGGTCCCGATGGTGCTGTAGTAGCGCTTGTCGAACAGGTTGTTGCCGTTGAGGGCCAGCGACCAGGTGTCATCAATGCGGTAGCCGACCCGACCATTCCACACGGCATAACCGGCCTGGGTGATCTTCTCCCCCGTCGCCGGCGATACCCGGAAATTGTCGCTTTGGGCATTGACCCCCGCACCGACGCTGAACCGTTCGAACGCCCCACCCAGGGCATAATCGCCCCACAGACGCAGCACATGACGCGGCACATAGCTGTTGAACGAGCCGCCGTTGAGGCTGGTATCAATGTCGTTCAGGGTCTTGGTCTGGGTGTAGGTGTAACCGGCAAGCAGTTGCAGGCGCTCGATGACTTCACCGCTGATCTCGGCTTCGAAACCCTGGGCGCGAACCTTGCCGGCGTTCTCGTAGCAGTAACCGTCCGAGGACGCACAGCTTGAGTTGTAGTCGGTCTGGGCCTGGTCTTTCTGCAACGTGCGGAACAGGTTGAAGGCGCTGTTCAGGCGTCCCTCGAACCATTCGCCCTTGATCCCCAGCTCATAGCTTTCACCCACCAGGGGCTTGAGTGCCGAACCGCTTTCGGAACGGTAGTTGCCTTGGGGCGTGAAAATGTCCGAGTAACTGGCGTAGGCCGTCAGGTGTTCGTTGAGGTCCAGCAACACAGCGGCAAACGGGGTGACCTGGCCTGTCTCCGTGCTCTTGGCGTGTTCCGAACCGCCGGTGAGGAACACCGAGTCGGTCTTGGAGTTGTACCAACTCACCCGGCTGCCCACGACAAAGGTCAATGGGTCCGCCAGTTTCAGGCGCAGGGTCGAATACAGGCCTTGTTGCCGGGTGACGGTTTTCACCGGGCCACCGCGCGTCGAGTTCTCGATGAAGTAACTGTCATCCGGTTCCGGAATGTGTCGATCCGGATCGAATACGTTCTGTTGCTGCGGCAGGAAGGCGACCGAGAAAAAATCGTCCTTGTCCGAACGGCTGGCGTTGAAGCCGACGATCAATTCATGCTGCTGCCCGAGGGCGTCGAACTTGCCGTCCAGATAGGCGTCGAGGCCGTAATCGACCTGGTCATAGTCGTACATGCTGCCCAGCACATTGGTGGTCGAGACACCCGGCGTCACCGAGCCGGATGCAAAGGCGTATTTGATGTCCTGGGTGTTTTTCGTATAGACACCGGCCACCTTCACGGCCCAGTCGTCATTGAGTTGATGCTTGAGATCGCTGAACACCGTGGTCCGCTGGCTACGCCAAGTGTTCCACGACGGATCCAGGCAAGTAGAGCGACTGAGTTTCAAATCGCTGCCATCCCTGTAGCGCGGCTGCCCGCCCCAGCAAGGACTCGCATCGACGTCCTCATAGGCCAGGCCCAGGCCGAGGGTGGTGTCGGGCGTCAGGTCGAAGTCCAGGGCACCGTAGTAAATCTGGTCCTTGCGCCGAGCATCGTCGTAGAAATAATGCCGGCTCTGTTCGGCGATCACCGCCCTGCCCCGCAGGGTGCCGGAATCATTCAGCGGGCCACCGGTATCGACCTGCCCGCGGTAGTTGTCCCAGGTGCCGCCCGAGAGGCTGAGTTCGGTCTGGGCCGTGGCCTGGCCGCGTTTACGGACGAAATTGACGCCACCGGACGTGCCGCCGGCGCCCTTCATCATCCCGGCGGCACCGCGCAGGACTTCGACCCGATCGTAATACGCCATGTCACTGCTGAAACTGTCGGCCTGGACATAGCTGTTGCCCATGTCCAGCGGAACACCGTCGTATTGATACTGACCGGACATCCGGAACCCACGGGAGTAGAAATATTTGCCGCCCATGGTCGAGTCGTAGACGGTAATGCCGGGCGTTTTTTCCATCACTTGATCGATGGTGTTCAGGTTCTGGTCATCGAGCATCTTGCGAGTGATCACTGTCACCGATTGCGGCGTCTCGCGCAAGGAGTGCTCGCCTTTGCCGATCGTGACCGCCCCCGTCGTGTAGGAGCCACTGTTCTCGGTGGTCGCTCCGAGCATCTGCGCCTCGATGGTGGTTGCTCCCAGTTGCATGGCCGAACCGTTGGCGGGCACGGAGCGCAGCACGTACGTGCCGTTGGCCTGGCGGTCGGCTTGCAGGCCGCTACCGCCAAGAATGCGGGCAAATCCATCGCCCACGCCGAACGAACCTCTCAGGCCGGGCGATTGCAGGCCCTGGAGTTGCCGGGCATCAAACGAAATGGCGACACCGGCGGCACTGGAGAACCGGGTCAGGACATCCACCAGGCTGCCGGCCCCGATATCGTAGGCCTGCACCGAACGCTGCTGCGCCGAGGCACCTGGAGCCGGACTGGCATTCACGACCCCGACGCTGCCGGTCACGGCTGCCAGCAAGCCGATTTTCACTGCAAACACCAGACGACCTGGCGCGCTTACCCAAGACATGCTTCCCCTCCCCCAAACGGTCGATAAAAACTCACTGAGGAAGAGCCGAACGATGGAGATAAAAAGTGCAGGACAGTGTTCTTTTTTATCGCGCCGCCACGTCAGCGCTGATCGCCGCTCGATACCCGGACCCAAAATCGGCTGTAGCGGGTCACGCGTAACGAAAAGCCACTCTCCAGCGCCGCCAGGGCGAGATCGGTGTTATCGACGGGAAACACGCCGGAAACCTTCAAGTCGGCAATGGCCGGATCACAACGCAACACGCCGTTGCGGTAACGCGACAGTTCATCCAGCAGCACCGCCAGAGGACGGTCAATGGCGATGATGCTTCCCTTCTGCCAGGCACCGACCGACACATCGTTGCCGCGCAGCGTACCCAGCGACCGGTCATTGAAATCCAGGCGCTGGCCGGCTTCGACGCGCATCCTCGAGCCAATCGCCGGGAGACTCACCTCGACCGCTTTTTCAAGCACCGCCACCTCACCGCCCCGCGCCTGGCCTCGGACGATAAAACGCGTGCCCAGCGCAAGCACTTCGACATGACCGGTGATGACCTTGAAAGGCCGCTGCAAGGGATCGATCGCCGTCGTGACGAGGATCTCCCCCCACAACAGCTCCAGTAGCCGCTGGCGCCCATCGAAACGAACATTGACCGAGGTGTCGGTGTTGAGCAGCACGGTGCTGCCGTCCGCCAGCTGAAACTCGCGGCGCTCGCCCACTGCGGTGCGGTAATCGCAAAGCAGGTTCTGCGTAGCCTGGCTGCGCCAGCCCAACCAACCCAGGCCGCTGGCGGACGTGAGCAACAAGACGCTGCGCAATACCTGGCGACGGGATCGATTGTGGCGTTCGCTCAAGGTCGGTGCCGCCAGGGCGCCCGGCACACTCGCCATCTGTTCAGCCACCGCTGTCATTCGTTGCCAGGCCTGGCTATGCAGCGGGTCTGCACTCAGCCAGGCATTCCACCCGGCTCGATCCGCGTCGGTCGTGATGCCGGAGTGAAGCCGGGCGTACCACTGCGCCGCCACACGGATGGCTTGCAACTCTTCGGCTGGCAGGTTCATGAAAGTTGTAATTGAATCTGCATCAGGCAGCAATGTTCCATGGCCTTGGCCATGTGGTTATTCACCGTGCGTACGCTGACGCCCAGGCGCTCGGCAATTTGCGGGTAAGTCAGGCCGTCGAACTGCGACAGGATGAACGCCTGCCTGACACGCGGCCCCAACCCTAGCAGCAAGCGGTCGATCTCCATCAGGGCCTGGAGCAGGATGGCCTGTTCTTCCAGCGACGGGTGCTGCTCTTGCGGCATGGCGGCCAAGGCTTCGAGGTAGGACTGTTCCAACGAACGGCGGCGAAACAGATCGATCAACAGCCCCTTGGCGATCATCGACAGGTACGGTCGCGGCTCACGAATATCCAACGCGGAGCGAGCCTTAATGACACGCACGAAGGTATCCTGGGTCAGGTCCGCGGCATCGAAAGCATTGCCCAAACGCTTGCGCAGCCAGCCTTGGAGCCAACTGTGATGATCACTGTACAGAACGTCGACGGCACTGCGTAAGGACAGATCGTTGGCGGGCATGGCAATGGAATAATTCGCGACTGATAATGACTCGCATTGTCATGGAGCGCATCGCCGCTTGCAACCCAAACATGCACAGTCCCAGGCCTGCCACCTCACCCTCTTGGCATTGCTCAATGCACAGAGTGATTTTTCACCGTGCTCTCCACCAGATCCAGCATCTGCCCCAGCGCCCAGGGCTTAGCGATGAACGAGGCATGATGCTTGATCCCGGCGCTTTCCGGGGTTTCGAAACCGGACATGATCAACAAGGGTATCTGTGGCCACCGGTCGCCGGTCAAATTGGCCAGGTCCGCGCCGTTCAGTTTGCCGGGCATGGTGATATCGGTGAGTAACAAGTCCACATCGTCAGCGCTCTGCTTGAGGAATTCCAGCGCCGCGTCGGCGCTTTCCCGGGGCTCCACGGCAAAGCCCTCGTCTTGCAGGATCTCACACAGGAACTCCAGAATGGTCTGATCATCTTCAACGACGAGAATCAAACGCGCGGCCGCCTGTCCGTTGCCCTTTGGCATCGAATTCATGTAAGTGACTCTCCTTGACCCCATAAACGTTCTTTGCGGTTTCAACCGCTCTGCAAGTTATGAGCGATGCCCTTGCGAGAAATTCATTCTGCGTGCAAATACACCGCCAAACGTTGCGATAACCGCCCTGGAGCAACGCATCGCAACGCTTTATCTGTATATCCATACAGATAAAACTTGCTCCGACGCCCATCCATGACCATGCTACAGCCCCATGAAATCTGCTTAGGAAAAGGGCGCTATGCAGCTGTACCTGTGTGAAAAACCGTCCCAGGCCAAAGACATCGCTGCCGTGCTCGGTGCCACGCGCCGCGGTGACGGTTGCTGGCTGGGCGCGAACATCACAGTCACCTGGTGCATCGGCCATCTGCTGGAGACCGCCCCGCCCGACGCCTACGATGCCCGCTACAAGCGCTGGGTACTGGCAGACCTGCCTATCGTGCCGACGCAGTGGAAAATGACGGTCAAGCCGAAAACCGCGGGCCAGTACAAGGCGGTCAAGCGCCTGTTGGGGGAAGCCAAGACGCTGGTCATCGCCACCGACGCCGACCGTGAAGGCGAAATGATTGCCCGGGAACTGGTGGAGCATTGCCGCTACCGTGGACCGATCCAGCGTCTGTGGCTGTCGGCCCTGGACGAAGCGTCGATCCGCAAGGCCCTGGCCGCACTCAAGCCGGGCGCCGAAACCTTCAACCTCTACCATTCGGCCCTCGGCCGCTCCCGGGCCGACTGGCTGATCGGCATGAACATGAGCCGCCTGTTCACGTTGCTGGGGCGCCAGTCCGGTTATCAGGGCGTGCTGCCGGTGGGCCGCGTGCAGACCCCCACCCTGCGCCTGGTGGTGGATCGCGACCGCAGCATCGCGGATTTCGTACCGGTCGCCTATTGGGCCATCGACGTGCAACTGCGCCACGACGGCACTGTGTTCACCGCCCAGTGGCGCGCCGACCCGGATGCCTGCGACGATCAGGAACGTTGTTTGAACCAGGCCCTCGCCCAGGACGCCGCCCAAGCCATGGGCAACGCTGCCACCGCCCGGGTGATGAAAGTGCGCACCGAGCGCTTGCGCGAAGCGGCGCCGTTGCCGTTCGACCTGGGCACCCTGCAGGAAGTCTGCTCGAAGAAACTCGGCCTCGGCGCCCAGGAAACCCTGGACATTGCCCAGTCGCTCTATGAGACCTACAAGCTCATTACCTATCCGCGCAGCGATTGCGGTTTCCTGCCTTTGAGCCAGCACAGCGAAGCTGCGGCCATCCTCGCCGCCCTCGCCCAGGCCGACCCGGGTCTTGCGCCGCTGCGCGAGCACTTGCAGCCCCAACGCAAATCCCGGGCCTGGAACGACGCCAAGGTCAGCGCCCACCACGGCATCATCCCTACCGCTGCGGCGAAGAACCTCGACAAGCTCGCCGGCAAGCAGCGGGCCGTCTATACGCTGATACGGGCGCGGTATCTGGCGCAGTTCCTGCCCAACCACGAATACGACCGGACCCAGGCCGACTTCGACTGCGCCGCCCAGGCATTGCGGGCCGTGGGCAAGCAAATCGTCGAACCCGGCTGGAAACGCGCCCTGCCCGAAGCGCTGGCTCCGGCACGAGGCCGTGAAGCACCGGCACCACAAACCTTGCCGGCCCTGGTCGAAGGTCGCGACTGCGCCGTGGACGAGGTCAAACTCAAGGACCTGTGGACCCAGCCCCCCAAACCGTTCACCGAGGGCGACCTGATCAAGGCGATGAAGAACGTTGCCCGGCTGGTGGAGGATCCGCTGCTCAAGCAAAAGCTCAAGGACACCACCGGCATCGGCACCGAAGCGACCCGGGCCTCGATCATCCAGGGCCTGCTCGACCGCGGTTACCTGGTGAAAAACGGCAAGGCCCTGTCTGCCACACCGGCGGCCTTCAGCCTGATCGATGCGGTGCCCCGCGCCATCGCCGATCCAGGCACTACCGCCATCTGGGAGCAGGCGCTGGACATGGTGCAAAGCGGAGAGATGAGCCTGGAAGAGTTCGTGACCCGCCAGGCCGCCTGGATGAGCAAGCACATCGCCCGCTGCCAGGGCATGAACCTGACCATCAACGGCCCTGCCAGCCCTGCCGGCCGTGGGGCCACCCCATGGAAAAGCAAACGCAAGCCGGCCAAGCGCAAGGCCAGCGGTACACCTCGCAAGGCGAGCAAAGCCAAGACGACCTGATAAATACATGTTCGACGCGTCGCCCTGTGGGAGCGAGCCTGCTCGCGATAGCGTTATGTTAGTCACCATGGATACCGACTGATACACCGCCATCGCGAGCAGGCTCGCTCCCACAGGGATATCTGCCCTGATCCAGAATTTTCATAACAAAACCATTTTGTCCGACAATATGTAGTGACCAAAAATAATCACTACAAAACCGTTGACGCCTCCGATTTGGCCTTGCATGATGCAGACGTCTCCCCGATCGGGAGTACAGGTAAATGCTTGAGCAAGCTCGTCTGACCGCCGAGCTGTTTTTTGGATAAGGGACTGCCCACAAGGCAGATTGAAGGTGCTGACCTGGCATGACCGTCCGGTGACAAGGACGAGAAACGTCGGCGACGATCCTCATGACGCGCGTGGTCGACCCTCGAAAGTTGACAATGCCTGAAGGTTCTTCGCTGTTTCTCTTCGTTGTAGCGCATTTGCGTAGCAGCCCTTCGATAACACTACACAACCGATGCACGACCCCGTCGAAGTCAGACGGCCGGGTGCTGACGGCCTGGTTTCGGTGCTAGCCATGCAGCACTGGACAGGCACTTACCGAAAGAAGCGAAGTTTTTGCGAACCACCAGACAGATCAACCAAATGGTCAAGGGGCTTACACATGAATCTGAATAATCAACCATCTATTGATGAACTGGCTCGCATGTTCGCAGCACACAAAGACACCCTGGACAGCCATATCCTGTGGATCAGCAAGAATGGCCAGGTCCATATGGACTGCCTGTCGCCGTTCACCCAGGAAGACGAATTCGAGAAGAATCAGCAGGACCTGTGTGCCCGGTTGAAGATGTACCGTCGTGGCCAGGGCTACGTCGGCAAGAAGGCCGCGGCCGACAAAGACTTCATGGGTCGCGTGCTGCAAACGCTGACCCAGGCGTGGCAGTCGATGCAGAACACCTCTGAAGTTCGGGTCATCGACCGCCTCTGCTGATCGCGCTTAAAACAAAGGGCCCGTTCCTGATTGGAACGGGCCCTTTTTTTGGGCGTTAGAACACCGACCAGCCGATTCGTTGGCTGAGCAATTCCAGCGCCGCCATGCCTGCTAGGGAATTGCCCGCGACATTGAGTTCCGGCGACCAGACGCACACCGTGAAACGCCCCGGCACCACGGCAACAATCCCGCCGCCCACCCCGCTCTTGCCCGGCAGGCCAACGCGATAGGCAAAATTGCCGGCTTCATCGTACAGCCCGCTGGTGGCCATGATGGAGTTGACCTGCTGGGTCTGGCGGGCGCTCAGGATCTGTTCGCCACTGTGCTTGCAGAAGCCGTCGTTGGCCAGGAAGCAGAACGCCCGGGCCAGATCGATGCAGCTCATGCGCAACGCGCAGTGACTGAAATAGCTGCGCAGCACCGCTTCCACGTCGTTATGAAAATTACCGAAGGACTGCATCAGGTAGGCCATCGCCGCATTGCGGGCGCGGTGCTGGTATTCCGACTCAGCGACCTTGCCGTCCACCATGACTTGTGGATTGCCCGACAGGCGCCGTACGAAATCACGCATCGAAAGCGCTGGCGCGGCAAAACGCGACTGATTGATGTCGCAGATCACCAAGGCGCCGGCGTTGATGAACGGGTTGCGCGGCCGACCGCGTTCAAATTCCAGCTGCACCAGAGAATTGAAGGGCTGGCCGGAGGGCTCATGGCCCAAACGCTCCCAGATTGCCTCGCCGGAATGGCCGATGGCCTGCACCAGGCTGAAAACCTTGGAAATACTCTGCACCGAAAACGGCGTTTCAGCGTCACCTGAGCAATACATTTCGCCATCGTTGCCGTAGACGGCAATGCCCAACTGGTTGGCCGCAACGGTGCCAAGGGCGGGAATGTAGTCGGCCACCTTGCCCTGACCGATCAGGGGGCGAACCGCATCGAGGATCTCGTTCAACAATGCTTGCATATGCGCATGGGTCCAATCATTCCCCGTTCGAGTGCGGGGATACAGACGCTAGACGCTGATGGGTGCGATCAGAGCACACTCAATAGACCAGCAACATCTGTTGCGAGGCGATCCGTGGGAGCAAAGCTTGCTCGCGATCAAGCTCACGCGGTCTTTCTGGAACCGAATCGCCTGCTTCGCGGGCAAGCCTTGCTCCCACAGAATTCAAGAGATTTCATGGGCGCTTGTCATCCAATCGAGCGGTCTATAGTTGAAGGGATCAATCGGCAGGAGACATCGATGCGACAGATCATGCAGAAGGAACCCTGGTGGGCCTCGCCCCCCAGACCCGGTCAAGATGAAAGTGAGCTGGAATGGGGCTGGCTGGTGATCTACAGCGAAGGAGAGCCGCGCTTCGAATTCATCAAGGAGCGGCCCTCGGACGAACAGATCCGTCATCGCAAGGGTTGCCGCGTCACCCTCGGGGCAGAATGAACCGTCCGTCACGGTTTGATGGCTGGCAACTCCACCGCGCGATTGGCCAGGTCCGCCGCCACCAGGCTGCCTTCGATTTCCTCGGCCAGGTAGTACACCGGTGCCATCACCCCGCTGAGGGGATGCTTGAGCGACTGGAACCAGGCTTCGTCGAACGCTGCGCTGAGGCTCTTGCGGATTTGAGTCTCCATTTCCGGACGCTCGCCCTCATGAATGATCGCGCGAATCCCCGCCACGCCAACTGAGATCAACGCCCCCGCCGCTTTCCCGGCCACGGCTGCCGCCGCACCGGCCGCACCTCGCGTGGCGAATTGCGCTTCGATTTTTTCACTGGTGCGTTGTGCCACCGTGGCGATCACCGCATCCGATGGCCCCGAACCTGTCACAGCGGCTTTGTTGACGTGGTCGATCAGCGCGGCGTACGCCGGCAATGTATTGAGGGGCTCGGTATGCGCCATCTCATACAACGAGGCGTTACGCGCCGCTGGCGGCCCCAGGCTGATGGCAGGAATGCCGTGCAGGCGCCGACTCATCAGCTCCGGCGGGATTCGGTGCTGGCGGGCAATCACTTGGACCTGTTGATTGAGCAGGCGCACGTAGTAGCCCGTCGCGTTGGCCCTGATCGCCTCGGGGTCGATTTCCACCGCCACAGGTGCCAGCACCTGCTCGCGGTACTGCTCTTGCAGATAAACCGCCAGACGTCTGGCCGCGGAGTCCTCTTCGCCTTCGGCACTGGCGGCATACCAACTGACCTTCACCGCCAGCCATTCCTGGGTCCAGTAGCTGCTGAACCAGGGGATGAATTGAATCTCGGTCCGTTCATACACGAGCCGGCGCCAATGCTCCATCGAACCACGAGCGTAGAGCCCGGCCTGTTCGATAGCGCTTTTCGACGCGGCGACGATCTGCCGGTCAACCTGCCGCCAGGTATCCTGGGAAACCGCCACGGTGGCGACCTGCTGCTCGCGCGGCGACGTGGCGCACCCCGCCAGAACCAACAAAACGGCCAGCATCAGTGAACGCCGCACGATTGCGCCATCCCGAGGTCAAGTCATCCACGGGGTTGAGTATAGGTCGCGAGGAACACGGGCCTGGAGGAAAAACACAAACCAATGTGGGAGCGAGCCTGCTCGCGATGGCGGCTCAAAACCGCGTGAAATGCTCGAACTGCCAATCATCCGCCGCCCCGTCCAGGGAACACGTGTGCACCGCGCCGGTCGGCCTCCAGTCGGTCTGCTTGCCCACCAAGGTACCGAGGTAAGGCCTGGCCACTTCCAGCACACGTTCGTAGTCCATGTGCTCTGGCTCGACGATGCCGCGATCCGGGTTTTCCACCGCCCAGACAATCCCCGACAAAACCCCCGCCGCCACTTGCAAACTGGTGGCATTGTTGAAGGGCAAGAGCGCCCGGGCTTCATCGATGGTCAATACCGAGCCGAACCAGTAGGCATTGAGTTCATGCCCCATCAGCAAGACGCCCAGCGCATCGGCTCCGATGCTGTCGATTTCACCGTTGAGAATGCGTTGCTGCTGTTGGCTCTGCCAGTCTCGACCGATCAACTCATGGATCGACAGCAAGGCATCGTTACACGGGTGATAGGCGTAATGCAGTGTGGGGCGATAGATCAGTTTCTGCTGGTCCTTGAGTGTTAGCAGATCCGCTGTAGAGGCGGTTTCGTGATGGGTGATCATCAGCCCCAGGCACGGCCCGCCCAACGGTGTCCAGGTCTTGACCGGCACAGTGGCGCTCGGGCGCTCGAGGTAGATGGCATTGCGACTGCCGAAGCGGTGGCGCCTGGCAGACGTTGGCCAGGTGCGCTCGTGGGTGCCCCAGCCCAACTCGGCCGGTTGGTGGCCCTCGCTGATCAAGCCTTCCACCGACCACGTATTGACGAACTCATCGTCCTGCTTGAGGCGGCTGGAGCGCTGAGTGTCGCGCTCGGCAAAATGAATCACCTTGATGCCGGTCTCCATGCACAGCCTGGCCCAGTCCACGCCTTCGCGGTTCTGTGGCAAGCGATGGTTCAATTGCACGGCCAGTTCCACCAGGCCAGCCTTGAGCAGATGAGTGATCAAACCGGGGTTGGCGCCATGGGCCACGACGGCGGTCGGGCCATGGCCCAGTTTTTTGCGCAGGCCCAGCATCTGGTAGCGCAACGCGTAATTGGTGCGATGCGATAAATCCAATGAAGGGTCATCGTAGCCGCCGGCCCAAGGCTCAATGCAGGTATCCAGGTACAGCGCGCCCTTGCCGAAGGCATAAGTCATCAGGGCCAGCGAACTGACTTCCACCGACAGGTTGACGATGAAGTCGCCAGGTTTGATGAAGCGGTCCAGGGTCTGCGTGAAGGTGTGTTCAGTCAGCGCTTTGCGGACAAAGCAAATGCCCCGCTCCTTGAACCAGATATTTTTCTCGATCACGGGCGCAATGACCGTGATCTGATTGACCGGGACGTGATCCTGCCGCAACAGCAGCGGCAGCGTGGCCCGGGTAATGGAGCCAAATCCGATGAAGATCAGATGGCCCGAAAACCTGACCCGGTGCTTCATGTGCAGTCTCCCCGGAACGTTGACGATGGAGCCATGAAATACCGGTCACCGGACTTTGGCTACTGTCAGGCTCGACAGGCACCCGGCGCAGGCGTTGCCGGCCCTGCGCCGTGGACCGCGTTCAACTTAAGACGTGCCCAGCCCCTCAGACAGGTCCGTACCGGAACGCGCCTGAGCACGCGGTGAAGTTTCGTCACGATGCTCGGTGGTCTTGCTCACGCTATCGCGCACCGTTGCATACCCCTCGCGTGCCGCTTGCCTGGCCTTGTCGGCCAGATCGGCGCTGGTCTTGCCCATCACCCGCTGCTCAGTGGCAGTACTGGGCAGTGCGGCGCCGAGCATGGCGCCCAGCGCGATTCCCGCGGCCGCCATCATCAACGGTTGCTCCTTGAGCAGACGGCTGAATTGATCACCCAGGTCCTGCGAGCCATGGGCCACGCGCTCACCCGTCTCGTGAGCTTTGCTCCGGGCATGGCTGGCGCTGGCGCCCAAACCGTCGGCCAGATGCGAAGCCTTGTCCTTGAGATGATGAAACCCGTCGCGCAACGAGTCGGTGGTGCTGTGCAGATGCTCCTTGGCACTGTCCAGGCCACCGGCAAGCCCTTCGCTCCAGCCGCTGGCATCCTGGTCCGGCCCGACGCGATAACCGACCCGTGGCGGACGGTTCTGACCCAGCATCAGCCAGCACAGCCCCACGGTGGTCAGCACGGTGGGCACTGGGTTGTTGCGCACGGTGGTACCCAGGTTGCCAAAAAACTGCGACCCGTTGCCTTTGGCCAGGGTCAGCGCCTGGTCGAGCATCTGCCCCGGCGTGAACTTGCTGCCCAGGGCGTCGACGATATGGCTGATGTGGGCCCGTTGCTCGTCGATCTCGCGCTCGATGGTTTCCGGGCTCTTCTGGGATTCGGTTTTGAATTCATCCTTCATGAGACTTTCCTCCGCAGGGCTTCCTGGTCTTTGTTCAACGCATCGAGCGTTCGCTCAGGCTTGAAGTGGGACGGTTCGAATTGCTTCTTGCCCGACTGCACCATGATGAAACCAATGATCATGACCACTGCGCCGACGATCAACGCTGCGAGCCAGGGCTGCATGATCGTGCTCAAGCCGTAGACCACCGCCATCAGCAGGATAATGAAACCGGCCAGCAGCACCATCGCACCACCGGCCACCCCGGCGATACCCGCTTTCAAAGTGTTCAGGCTCGCTTGGAATTCGGCCTTGGCCAGCGCCAGCTCCTTGGTAAAGAGCGATGGGACTTCATGGGTCAATTGCTTTAACAGCCCCATCACTGACGCATCGTTATCGGGCACCGACGTCCCGACGGGACGCTGAATATCTGGGTCTGGTCGGTTCATTGCAATTCTCCTCGGGTATTGGCCGAACCGGGCAACGAGCCGGTAGTGGCATCACTGGGCTGGTCCTGGGTGCCGGACGCAGCGGGAGTGCTGGCGGTGGCGTGGCCGCCGGCAGAATTGACGCCCGGTGCGATAGGATCCGGGTTCGGATCAAAGGGTCCACGGGCGGCAAATCCTCCGCTTGGCGGGCTTGAGTGGCCGGCGGCGGGATCGACTACTTCGGCCGGGACAGGCGAGCTGCCGGCCTTCAGAAACCGCGACAGGCCAAACCCCACCGCTACGCTGCCGACCAGGAACAGACCCGGGTTTTCCCGAGCCAGTCGAGAACCATCGTGCAGCAATTGCTCGGCGCTCATGTGGCGTAATTTGCTGGACAGGCCGCTCATCGAATCGGCCATGTCTGCCAGATAGTGGGACAGGCCCAGGGTGTCGTTGGCTTCGATTTCCGACACGGCTGACTTGGCACCACGCGCCAGTGCATCGATCTGATCCGCTGCCGTATCGCGGTATTGGCCGAAATGCGCATCGGCCTGCTCACGAGCGCTGCCTATGGCCTCGCTCACGTCCTCCTTGATGTGGTTCAGGTGATCCTCGGGTCGGGCCTGGCCCGACGTGCCGTTTTCTCGCTCGGGGTTGTTGTCCGGGATAGTCATGTCTGCCCATCGCCTCCGTGATGAATACTCGATACCGGGAAGCCCCGAGGGGTGCCCGACTACGTGCCTCTCAGTACAGATGACGGAGCAGGTTGAGGCGTAGTTCAAACGAGTTTCACTGCGGGACGCCGTGCGGTATCACAGGCCGCTGGTTTGTCTGCGGGCACAAAAAAATCGGGCCCTGGCGCATTCGCCAGGCCCGATTTCGATCCTGCTGATACCCTTCGTGGTTCAGTGCTCGACGGCCTGCTAACCCAGTGCCGTGTCGAGGAACATCATCACCGCAAACCCCATCATCAACCCCAGCGTGGCTGGCGTTTCGTGGCCGTTGCGGTGGGTTTCCGGAATCACTTCGTGGGACACCACGAAGATCATGGCCCCCGCCGCCAGCCCCAGGCTAATGGGATACGCCACGGCCACGCCCGAAGACATGCCCAGCCCGATCACCGCGCCCAGTGGCTCCATCAGCCCCGAGCCCACCGCGATCAGCGCGGCACGCAGCGCACTGATCCCGGTGACTCGCAGCGCCATGGCGATGGCAAGCCCTTCGGGGATGTCCTGGATCGCAATGGCAGTGGTCAGGGGCATGCCGACCCGCAGATCACCGTTAGCAAAACTGACGCCGATGGCCATGCCCTCGGGCAAATTGTGCAAGGTGATGGCGAGCACGAACAACCAGACACGGTTGATGCGTTCCGATTGCGGACCGCGCCGGCCACTCACTTCATGTTCGTGGGGCACGAAACGGTCAAGGCCGATCATCAGGAGCACGCCCAGACCCAGGCCGACCACAACGACAAACGCGGCGAGCAGTTGATTGCCCACGATACTTTGTGCCGCTTCGATACCCGGCAGGATCAGCGAAAACGAACTGGCGGCGAGCATCATGCCCGCGGCAAAACCGAGCATGATGTCCTGGGTCCGCGAGGAGATATCACGCAGCACCACCGCCATCAACGCGCCCAGCGCCGTGGCGGCGAAACCGGCGGTGCCGCCCAGAACGGCGTAGCCCAGGTTGTGCCGGTCGGCCCCCACCAATGCGTTGTAACCGCTGTAGAGCAACAGCGCGGCGATCACCGCCAGCCCCAGCCAGAAGCTTACCCCCAGCAGCAGGTTGTTTTGCACAGGATCCAGCCAGGTACGCCAGGGTGATCGGATCCGGGAGGTGGGCTGGTCCATCGAATATCCTTACTGGTTTTGCGCCAGGTCATGTCTGATCGTTCCCCCAACGAGGGGTCCGCTCAAACGCAATTTTCAGGCGAAGGAGCCAGGCCCCCTCGCCGGTTTCCTACAGTTTGTCACCTTGCATCCCTGAACCCAAGTCGGCACCTGTCATGGGGTCGCTTTCCGGGTTGGACATGGTCCGCGCCTTCATGTCCATCAGCAGCGCTTCGTCTTTCTTGCTCAGTTGCACACTCGCCAGACCATCGCCGCCATCCACCGCCGGCGTTGGGTTCTCGACGAATTCCCACTCATCGCCCTGGTTCCATGGGCCACGCACCGAAGGCTCGCCTTGGGACATGTTGAAGTACACGTTGGTGAACTCTGGCATGCCTGGCAGTTTACCTTGAGGGAAATTCGGCTGGATCGAGTGCAGGGCTTTCTCGAAGGACATCTGGTGCGCGATTTCACGGGTCATCAAAAAGCCCAGCGCTTCTTTTACCCCAGGATCATCGGTGAGATTCATCAGGCGCTCATAGATGATTTTCGCCCGTGCCTCGGCGGCGATGTTGGACCGCATGTCCGCTGTCGGCTCACCTATGGTGTCGACGTAAGCGGCTGTCCAAGGTACACCGGCCGAATTGGTCAGCGGGGAACCGGCGCCATAAAGCAGGCTGGTGATGTGAGAGTCGTTGCCGGCACCGTTGATGTCCCGGTACAGCTGGCCTTCCTTTTCCACACCCTCGGCCATTCGGCCCTTGGCGCCTTTATTGAGCATCACGATGATCGAGCCGATCACCTCCAGATGACTGAGCTCTTCGGTGGCAATGTCCATCAACAAATCCTTGCGGCCGGGATCATCCTCGGACAGGGCCTGGGTGAAGTAGCGCGACGCCGCCGCCAACTCGCCCTGGGCACCGCCGAACTGTTCAAGCAACAGATTAGCCAGCCCTGGGTTAGGCTCGGCGACACGTACGGTGTACTGCAGTCTTTTGTTATGTAAGAACATGATGAAACTCCTCGTTCAGGACACAAGCCAAAGGGACACTGCCGGGAGCAGGCCCACAGAAAATCTGAAGAAGTTAAACAGTTAAAATTTATCTTTTATTTAATAAACGAGACGAACGGTAATCGGTAAGGCGCACTTGCAGAAATGCCAGGTAACTGAACAACTTACCCTCCCCTCACGCTTGAAGACATTCCTTGCCGCGATCCCGTTGTATATAAATCCGACAGGCCCCATGCGATTAACACAGGGCCCGTAACGTCATTGAGTATTCAGAGTTGCGCCCATGATCCTGGCTGTTTCCAGGGCCTTTTTGACTTGTTTCGGAAACTGTCTAGCGGTCGCTGGTAACGTTGTCGCCGGATGCCTGACCGCCCTTTCGACCGGCCTCGGAGGCCCGCTCAGGGTCTTTGGCAAAATTGCCACCCGAGGCTTGGCCACCTTTTCGGCCGGCGGCGGCGGCTCGTTCCGGGTCATTGGCAAAATTGCCGCCCGAAGCTTGCCCCCCCTTGCGCCCGGCCTCGGATGCGCGCTGCGGATCATTCGCGAAGTTACCACCTGACACGTGGCCGCCCTTCTTCCCCGCTTGCGATGCCTTTTCACGATCGTTAGCGAAATTGCCAGGATTCTTATTTCCTGTGTTAGCCATTTCATTCACCTCGTTAGTTGATGTTGCGAACCTGCTGACTCCTAACAATCTGAAAGTCTGGCGCCGACAAGGTTTTAAACACATCTTGAAAACAGCGACGAACGGCTCATGCAATCCCACACTCTCACTGCGGCGTCGAGTTACAACGGCCTTTCAAAGAAATGACGCCCAATAATGAATTCAACTACTCAACTTGAGCGATACCCATCGTTAGCGGGCCGCAATCTCGGTTTATATTCAGGATGAAATGGGATAGCTGGGCGCAAAGGTGTCCTCCAGCGCTTCATCCCGTTAATTGCCATCCATGTCTGGCCCGCCATTCTTGCCGCTGCGTTCGCAATGGCAATCCGGTGCCGGACAAGGTTCACCGTTTGGATGTTGGTCGGCGCAGGCTTGACTGCAATAGGCCTCGCCATCGCGATTGAACACCTGTTGCGGGTCCACATCGCATTGGCAATCGGGGCAACCGCACTTTAACTCGCTCATGTTCGTTCTCCTGGGTTCCGGTTTTAAAGCTGTCGTCAGGATCACACCAGCAATTGAACCTCAAGGTTCGCCGCCGCAACGCCATGGTTCGCCACATAAACCTCGGCGGTCCAGCCTTTGGTCAGGTTGCGATAAGACTGGGTGCCCAAGGCCTTGCCACTGTCCCACTCCATGACGTCACCAATATCGATGTCGTTGGCGGAATCGAGCTCAAGGACTGTGTGGTTGTCTTCCTCCTCGACGTACACACCGACCATTGCTCTCTGTCGATTGATGGCCCGTACTTCACCGGTGGTCTGTTTCATACGCCTCCTCTTCTCGGTGCGTTAAATGCCGAAGCACGTCAGCGGCAGCATTTTTCACACTCAGCGCTTGGGGTCGACACAGCATTGCAACACGACAGTTTTGAGTGCCGTTCATAGAGGTGGATGTCGCGCAACCGGGGAAAGTTTGAAGAAACAACAACGCTGTGCGACGAAAGGCATTCCCACCGCCCTCTCGACGAACCACGATGCTAACCTCAACGACTCCAGGCCAGCGGAGCGACCTCTATGCCCGACGACTTTCACCGTCAACCGATCGATCAATTGCTGGAGCATATGGCCGGGCGCCGTTTTCTGGTGCTCACCGGTGCCGGCATCAGCACCCCTTCGGGCATTCCCGACTACCGGGACAGCGAGGGTGTGCGACGGGGTCGGCAACCCATGATGTACCAGGAGTTTCTCGCCAAACCCGAAGCACGGCGGCGCTACTGGGCGCGGGCGATGCTGGGCTGGCCGCGGGTCCATCAGGCCCGGCCGAACGTGGCCCACGAGGCGTTGGCGATGTTGCAGGCGCACCAACGCATCAGCGGCCTGATCACCCAGAATGTCGACACCCTGCATGACCAGGCTGGCAGCCACGACGTAATCGAACTTCACGGAAGCCTGCATCGGGTGGTGTGCCTCGATTGCGAGCAGCACAGTGAGCGCCAGCAGATCCAGCTGTTGATGCAAGCGCAGAATCCTTACCTGGCCGGTGTCGACGCGGTTCAGGCGCCGGACGGCGATACCCTGCTGGATGCCGCGTTCGAGGCGCGCTTCCAGGTGCCCCGCTGCCCTCATTGCGACGGCGAGCGCTTGAAACCCGACGTGGTGTTTTTCGGCGAAAACGTCGCCGCCGTCACCGCCACTCGCGCCATGCAAGCCGTCGAACAGGCGGACGGCCTGCTGGTGGTGGGCTCCTCGCTGATGGCGTGGTCGGCGTTTCGCCTGTGCCGGGCGATCAAGGAACGGGGCAAGCCGCTGCTGGCGATCAACCGGGGCAAGACACGGGCCGACGAGTTGCTGGATCTCAAGCTTGAAGAGCCTTGTGAGCAACTGCTGCCGCTGCTGACTCAACGCCAGTTCTAACAGCACCGCAGCCCCCCTGTGGGAGCGAGCCTGCTCGCGATTGCGCTGGTTCAACTAGCCTCTATGCTGGATGTGCCGCCGCTATCGCGAGCAGGCTCGCTCCCACAAGGGAACCGTGGTTTACCGCGTGGTCAACTGCGCACCGATGTCCTGATCCCTGAGCGTATCGAACAACGCCTGCGCCGCCGCCGACAGTTCATGCCCCGGCTTGGTCAGCACACCGATGGCCCGTTCTATCACTGGATCGCTGAGGGTGATGCAGCGGGCGCCCAGCTCATGCATCTGCCCGACACACAGCGCCGGGACCGCACTCACCCCCAACCCGCTGGCGACCATCCGTCCAACTGTCGCCAACTGATGGCTCTCGAATTCCACCGGCAGTTTCATGCCTCGGTTTTGCAAATGCTCCTCCAGCATCACCCGCACGGTGGAGGGCCTTTGCAGCGTGATAAACGGCTGCTCCAGCAGCGTCTGCCACTGGATCTCACTGCGCTGCGCCAGTGGCGAGTCCAGCGGCACCACCGCGACGAAGCGGTCCAGATACAACGGGGTAAAGGCCAGCGACGAGCTCTGCATCGGCTCGAACGCGACCCCCAGTTCAACGTGCCGATCACGAACCATTTCCAGCACCTGTTCGTTGATCACATCGTTGACCGTGACGTTGACATTCGGATAGCGGGCGCGGAAGGTCCTGAGGATCGGCGGCAGCAGGTTGCCGGCAAAGGACGGCATTGCCGCCAAGGTGACGCGGCCGCGTTGCAAGGTGAAGCGTTGGCGCATTTCATCCTCGGCGTTGTCCCAATCGGCAACCAGGCGCCGGGCCAGGGGCAGCAGCGATTCGCCTTCAGGCGTCAGCGCCACGTTGCGAGTATTGCGACTGAACAGACGCCCGCCCAAGCCTTCTTCCAAGGCCTTGATGGTCAGGCTCAGGGCCGACTGGGACAGGTGCAGCCGCTCGCAGGCCACGGCGAAGCTCAGGCTTTGGGCCACGGCGAGAAAAGCGCGGATTTGCTTGAGGGTCATGGGTCGCTGTGCTCCCGGCGGCAAGCGGTCAGTTTCAAGCCGCAAACGGATATCGGCAATTAGTGAGTTTTATCAATCAATCCAACCTAAAAATCAACTTAACAAATATATGACTTGGCGCAACACTGCGTTTCATTGCGACCCCATCAAGAATAAAAGAGGTGTCTATGGCAGGTTTCGACAAACGTGTGAGTAGCTACGAAGAAGCGCTGGAAGGCTTGCAAGACGGCATGACGGTGATCGCTGGCGGCTTCGGCCTCTGCGGCATCCCCCGGAGAACCTGATCGCCGAGATCAAGCGCAAGGGTATCCGCGACCTCACCGTGGTTTCCAATAACTGCGGCGTCGACGGTTTCGGTCTGGGTGTATTGCTGGAAGATCGGCAGATCCGCAAGGTGGTTGCCTCTTACGTCGGCGAAAACGCTCTTTTCGAAAAGCAGCTGCTGAGCGGCGAAATCGAAGTCGTGCTCACCCCGCAAGGCACCCTCGCCGAAAAAATGCGCGCCGGCGGCGCGGGCATTCCGGCCTTCTTCACCGCCACCGGGGTCGGCACGCCAGTGGCCGAAGGCAAGGAAGTGCGTGAATTCCATGGCCGCCAGTACCTGATGGAAGAATCCATCACCGGCGACTTCGCCATCGTCAAAGGCTGGAAAGCCGACCATTTCGGCAACGTGGTCTATCGCCATACCGCCCAGAATTTCAACCCGTTGGCGGCCACAGCCGGCAAGATCACCGTGGTTGAAGTCGAAGAAATCGTCGAACCGGGCGAGCTGGACCCGACGCAGATCCATACCCCAGGCATCTACGTCGACCGGATCATTTGCGGCACGTTCGAAAAGCGCATCGAACAGCGCACCGTGCGTAAGTGATCCCCTGCCCCCGGCCCGAATGAAGGAATAACAACATGGCACTTTCCCGCGAACAAATGGCTCAACGCGTCGCCCGCGAAATGCAGGACGGCTACTACGTGAACCTGGGCATCGGCATTCCGACCCTGGTCGCCAACTACATCCCCGAAGGCATGGAAGTCATGCTGCAGTCGGAAAACGGCCTGCTCGGCATGGGCGCGTTCCCTACCGAAGCGGAGGTCGATGCCGACATGATCAACGCCGGCAAGCAGACCGTCACCGCACGTATCGGCGCCTCGATCTTCTCTTCGGCAGAATCCTTTGCCATGATCCGTGGCGGGCACATCGACCTGACCGTGCTGGGCGCCTTCGAGGTAGACGTGGAAGGTAACATTGCCTCGTGGATGATCCCTGGCAAGCTGGTCAAGGGCATGGGCGGCGCGATGGACCTGGTGGCCGGTGCCGAGAACATCATCGTCACCATGACTCACGCGTCCAAGGACGGTGAGTCGAAACTGCTGCCCCGGTGCAGCCTGCCGCTGACCGGTGCCGGTTGCATCAAGCGCGTGCTGACCGACCTGGCCTACCTGGAAATCCAGGACGGCGCCTTCATTCTCAAAGAACGTGCCCCAGGCGTCAGCGTCGAGGAAATCGTCGCCAAGACTGCCGGCAAACTGATCGTGCCGGACCACGTGCCTGAAATGCAGTTCGCTGCCCAGTGAGGAGAGATTCGATGCAAGAAGTCGTGATTGTCGCCGCCACCCGTACCGCCATTGGCAGTTTCCAGGGTTCGCTGGCCTCCATTCCCGCACCGCAACTCGGTGCCGCGGTGATTCGTCGGTTGCTGGAACAGACCGGTTTGTCCGGCGAGCAGGTCGATGAAGTGATTCTTGGCCAAGTGCTGACCGCAGGTTCCGGACAAAATCCGGCGCGCCAGGCGTCGATCCTCGCCGGCCTACCCCACGCGGTGCCGGCGCTGACCCTGAACAAGGTCTGCGGCTCGGGGCTCAAGGCCTTGCACCTGGGTGCCCAGGCGATCCGCTGTGGCGATGCCGAGGTGATCATTGCCGGCGGCATGGAAAACATGAGCCTGGCTCCGTACGTACTGCCGGCTGCCCGCACTGGCCTGCGCATGGGCCATGCGCAGATGATCGATAGCATGATTACCGATGGTCTGTGGGATGCGTTCAACGATTACCACATGGGCATCACCGCCGAAAACCTGGTGGACAAGTACGAGATCAGCCGCGAGGAGCAGGACGCCTTTGCCGCCGCTTCCCAGCAGAAGGCCGTGGCGGCGATTGAAGGTGGCCGGTTTGCTGATGAGATCACGCCGATCCTGATTCCCCAGCGCAAAGGCGATCCTGTGGCCTTCGCCACCGACGAACAACCCCGGGCCGGCACCACCGCTGAATCCCTGGGCAAGCTCAAGCCGGCGTTCAAGAAGGACGGCAGCGTTACCGCCGGCAATGCCTCGTCGCTGAACGATGGCGCCGCCGCCGTGCTGCTGATGAGCGCGGAAAAAGCCAAGGCATTGGGCTTGCCGGTACTGGCGAAAATCAGCGCCTATGCCAATGCGGGGGTAGACCCGGCAATCATGGGCATCGGCCCGGTGTCGGCTACCCGCCGCTGCCTGGACAAGGCCGGCTGGTCTTTGGACCAACTGGACCTGATCGAAGCCAACGAAGCCTTCGCCGCCCAGTCACTGGCCGTGGCCAGAGAGCTGAAATGGGACATGGAAAAGGTCAACGTCAATGGCGGCGCCATCGCCCTGGGCCACCCGATCGGTGCTTCGGGTTGCCGAGTGCTGGTGTCGCTGCTCCATGAAATGATCAAGCGCGACGCCAAGAAAGGCCTCGCCACGCTGTGCATCGGCGGCGGTCAAGGCGTGGCCTTGGCGCTGGAACGAGCGTAACCGGCAAAGGGTTCAACAGTGGTTGAGCGGACCCACGAACATCCGCCCATCCACTGGCAACACAACCGGCGCAACCTGGGTTGCGCCGGTTTTTTTTGCCTGCTGGTTTTGAGCATGATCTGCCGGCCTCATCGCGAGCAGGCTCGCTCCCACAGGGATCTCGGGCGGTTGCAAGATTGGCGTCCACCACCGATCCATTGTGGGAGCGAGCCTGCTCGCGATGGCGGTGGGTCAGGCGACGATGAGCCTTCAGGCCCCCGCGCCAAACCGGTCGCGACTGTTGGTCAGGTGCAGCCACATGGCGGCGCGGGCGGCGTCCGGGTCCTGGCGTTTGATGGCATTGAAAATGGCCTCGTGCTCCAAATTAGCCAACTGCGCCAGTTTCCCCAGGTCCGCTTGACCGCGTTCGACCACGTTCACCCGGGTTCGGGGAATCATCGCACTGCCCAGGTGCTGCATGATTTCGACAAAACAGGTGTTGTCCGTGGCTTCAGCGATGAGCAAATGAAAGCGCCGGTCGGCGTCGACGCAACTGTCGTTATTGCTGAGCAACCGCTGGTAATCATCCAGGGCCTGGCGCATCTGCTGCAGTTGGCGTTCATTGCGCCGTAAGGCCGCCAGGGCCGCTGCCTGGGTTTCCAGGCCCAGGCGCAGTTCCAAGATCCCCCGCACACCTGCGGCGGTGTCGACATTGAGCCTCAGGCCCGGCTCACCGGTCTGCTCCAGCACAAAGGTGCCGATGCCGTGGCGAGTTTCCACCAGCCCCGAGGCCTGCAGCTTGGATATCGCCTCGCGCACCACCGTGCGGCTGACACCATGGGCCTGCACAATGGCACCTTCCGACGGCAGTTTTTCCCCCGGTTTCAACTGCCCCAGCAAAATGCTCTGGCTTAGCTTCGCCACCAGGTCATGGGCCAGGTTGTGGGTGCGTTTGCGCGGCGTTGCCTCGATGTCTGGGTGCATGGGCCGTGGGTCCTCGAAACGGAGCAGGCGGGCCGTGAGGTAAAAACTCCACGGCCCTTAGCTTGTATGACAAGTGCAATCATCTCAGTCATCGAACGGTTCCGCCAGCGCTAAACTGATCTTCCCCATGTTTCTTTTCCTTGCTAAAAAATCCAGCAAATAAAGGTATTTCCGAGTTTTTTAAGGCAAACCATCCAAAAAAACCGACCAGCCTCCCTTGTAAGATAAAAAAATCAAGTTATATGATGTCTATCAACATCGCCCTCCTGCGATGCCCCGCATAAAAACAACGAGTGGGAAAAACATGCAGACCCAAGAAGCCACCAAAGCCCCCATCATCACCAGCATGCAGGTCGTGCCGGTGGCCGGTCATGACGGCATGCTGCTGAATCTCAGTGGCGCCCATGGCCCGTTCTTTACCCGCAACATCGTCATTCTCAAAGACAACGCCGGCCACACCGGCGTGGGCGAAGTGCCCGGCGGCGAGCGCATTCGCCAGACCCTCGAAGACGCCCGCTCGCTGGTGGTCGGCAGCCCCATCGGCACCTATCAGAAGATTCTCAACACCGTACGCCAGGCCTTCGCCGACCGGGATGCCGGTGGTCGTGGCTTGCAGACGTTCGACCTGCGCATCACCATCCACGCGGTCACCGGCCTGGAAGCGGCGTTGCTGGACCTGCTGGGCCAGCACCTGGATGTACCGGTAGCCGCCCTGCTCGGCGAAGGCCAGCAGCGTGATGAAGTGAAAATGCTCGGTTATCTGTTTTATGTGGGTGATCGCCAGCAAACTGACCTGCCCTACCGCAGCGAGCCGGACGCCGACAACGACTGGTTCCGCGTACGCCACGAAAAAGCCCTGGACGCCGACGCCGTGGTGCGCCTGGCCGAAGCCGCTCATTCGCGTTACGGCTTCCAGGACTTCAAGCTCAAGGGCGGCGTGCTCAAGGGCGACGAAGAAATCGAAGCCGTCACCGCCCTGGCCGAACGCTTCCCTCAGGCACGTATCACCCTGGACCCGAACGGCGCCTGGTCACTCAAGGAGGCCATCCGCCTCTGCCGGGACCAGCACAAGGTCTTGGCATACGCCGAAGATCCTTGTGGTGCCGAGAACGGTTATTCGGGCCGTGAGGTGATGGCCGAGTTCCGCCGCGCCACCGGTCTTAAAACCGCCACTAACATGATCGCCACCGATTGGCGCGAAATGGGCCATGCCATCACCTTGCAGTCGGTGGACATTCCCCTGGCCGACCCACACTTCTGGACCATGCAAGGTTCCGTTCGAGTGGCGCAGATGTGCAACGAATGGGGCCTGACCTGGGGCTCGCACTCCAACAACCACTTCGACATTTCCCTGGCGATGTTCACCCACGTAGCTGCGGCCGCACCGGGTGACATCACGGCGATCGACACGCACTGGATCTGGCAGGATGGGCAGCGGCTGACCAAGGCTCCGTTGCAGATCCAGGGTGGCTGCGTGCAGGTGCCGAAAAAACCGGGACTGGGGATCGAGCTGGACACCGACCAATTGGCCAAGGCTCATGAACTGTACAAAGGGATGGGGCTTGGCGCACGTAATGATGCGGTCGCAATGCAGTATCTGATTCCGGGCTGGACGTTCAACAACAAGCAGCCGTGCCTGGTGCGCTGAACGAACCTTCTGGCTGAGCACCTATCCAGGTGGGAGCGAGCCTGCTCGCGATGAAGGCGGCACATCCAACATCGCAACCGCATCGCGAGTAGGCTCGCTCCCACAGGGTTAGTGCATGATAGGACCTGCTCCTAACCCTCCGGCCGCAGAATCAACACCGCCAATGGCGGCAAGTTGAGTTCCAGCGAAAGCGCCTGGCCATGGCTGGGCACTTCTTCGGTGAAGGCACCGCCGCTGTTACCGTAGTTGGAACCGGCATAGGTGTCGGCGTCACTGTTGAGCAATTCCACCCAGCGCCCGGCGAACGGCACGCCGATGCGGTATGCCGCGCGCGGCACGGGCGTGAAGTTGGCAACCACCAGCACCGGTCGACCTTCCTTGCTCCAACGCAACCAGGCGTAGACGCTGTTCACCGCATCATCACCAATCAGCCACTGGAACCCCTGAGGCGCGTCGTCCTGATCGTGCAGCGCCGGCTCCTCGCGATAGAGACGGTTCAGGTCGCTCACCAGCTTCTGCACCCCACGGTGCTCCGGGTATTGCAACAGGTACCAGTCCAGCTGCTGGTCGTGGTTCCACTCGCGCCATTGGCCGAACTCGCAGCCCATGAACAGAAGCTTCTTGCCGGGATGGCCCCACATGAAACTCAGATAGGCGCGCAAGTTGGCGAATTTCTGCCAGCGATCGCCCGGCATCTTGTCGATCAGCGAGCGTTTGCCATGCACCACTTCGTCATGGGAAATCGGCAGGACAAAGCGCTCGGACCACGCATACATCAGGCCGAAACTCAGTTCGTTGTGATGGTGAGCGCGGTACACCGGGTCCTGCTGGATGTAATGCAGCGAATCGTGCATCCAGCCCATGTTCCACTTATAGGCGAAACCCAGGCCGCCCTGTTGCGTGCTCTGACTGACGCCGGGCCAGGCGGTGGACTCTTCGGCGATAACCAACGCACCGGGGGTTTCCAGCGCCACCACGTCATTGAGGTGCCGCAGGAAGTCGATGGCTTCCAGGTTCTCCCGTCCACCGTGGCGATTGGGCACCCATTCGCCGGCCTTGCGTGAATAGTCGCGATACAACATCGAGGCGACGGCATCCACACGCAGGCCGTCGATGTGGAAGTGCTTCAGCCAATGCAGCGCCGAAGCGAGCATGAAACCATGGACTTCGGTGCGTCCCAGGTTGTAGATCAGGGTGTCCCAATCCTGGTGAAAGCCTTCCAGCGGGTTGCCGTATTCGTACAGCGCGGTGCCGTCGAACTGGGCCAGACCGTGGGTATCGGTGGGGAAATGCGCCGGCACCCAATCGAGAATCACGCCGATGTCGGCCTGGTGACAGGCATTGACGAACGCCGCGAAATCGTCCGGCGAGCCGAAACGCGCCGTCGGGGCAAACTGTGAAAGCGGCTGGTAACCCCAGGACCCCCCGAACGGATGCTCCATGATCGGCATCAGCTCGATGTGGGTGAACCCCAGGTCCTTGACGTACGGAATCAGCCGTTCGGCCATTTCGTGCCAGGTGTATTGCCGGGCAACTTCTCCCGCCTCGTCGATTTCGCACTGCCAGGAGCCGGCGTGCAATTCGTAGATCGACAGCGGTGCGCCAGGCAACTGCCGCTCGCGACGATCTTGCATCCATTGCCCATCCTGCCACTCGATTTTCAGCGGCGCGGCGACCTTGGAAGCGGTATCCGGCGGCATTTGAGTGGCCAGCGCCACCGGGTCAGCCTTGAGCGGCAAAATGCCGTGGGCGCCGAGGATTTCATATTTGTAACCCTCGCCCGCGCCAAGCCGCGGGATGAACAACTCCCATACCCCGGACGGATAACGGATGCGCATTGGATGCCGGCGCCCGTCCCAGACGTTGAAATCGCCCACCACCGAGACTCGTCGCGCATTCGGTGCCCATACGGCAAAGCGCACGCCGTCGACGCCATCGACAGTGGTCAACTGCGCCCCCAGACAGGAACTAAGGTCGCGATGATTGCCTTCGGCAAACAGATATAGGTCCATTTCCCCCAGCAGTGGCCCGAAGCTGTAGGGGTCTTCGGCCACCTGCTCACCGCCGGCCCAGCGGGTGCGCAATAGGTAGGGTTGGGCGCGGTCGAAATGGCCGACAAACAGCCCCGGGGTTTCGCTGAGCTGCAAATCGCCCAGGACTTCGTCGCCTTCGCGGGCCAACACTTGCACGCTCAAGGCGCCGGGCAGATACGCCCGGATGAACTGTCCGCCGGCACCATCGCCGTGAGGGCCAAGGATGGAAAACGGGTCCTGATGTTCTGCGCGCACCAGCGCGTCGATGTCATGGGGGGACGGCAGCAACGACTCTTTGGCCTGCCCCTGTGGTTCTTTGTTCGAGACACTCATGATTCTCTCCACTAAATCGGTCCGGCTATGTCGGAAAAGGGTTTCAGCCCGCTCAATAACCCGTACAGACCGTGCAATGGCACGGGCAGCCAGGCGGGGCGATTCTCGGCTTCATAGGCCACTTCATAGGCCGCCTTCTCCAGGCCGAACAACGCCAGTGCGGCGTCTTCGCCTTCAGCATCCTTCCACTCATGGGCAAGACTAGCTGCCGCCAGCCGATATGCCTCAACAAATGCCTGACGGGCCTCTTTCAAATAACGATCAGCCACCCGTTGCCGCGCCGCGTCGGCGTCGGCGGTGCTGTCGACGGTGTTCAGGTGGATCGCCATGGCGGCTGCGTAATCGAAGGAGCGCAGCACGCCGCTGACGTCCTTGTACGGGCTGTGCTTGCCGCGGCGCTCATGCAGTGGTCGTGCCGGCTCGCCCTCGAAGTCGATCAGGTAGGCGTCGCCCTTGATCACCAGTACCTGCCCCAGGTGCAGGTCGCCGTGGACGCGGATGCGCAAGCCACCGACAGCCTTGCCGGCCAGTTCCTGGATGTGCGCCAGAACGGTCTTCTTGTGTTCCAGCAAGCGGGCGACCAAGGCCTGGTCCGCCGGGTTCAATTGGCCCTGGTTCTGCTTGAGCAGGCGCAAGGCGTTCTCAACCTGCGCGGCCACATCCTTGCCGATGGCCTGGGCCTCCTTGGCGTTGGTGGCCTGGGGCGCGAAGTCCGGGTTATCGGTGGCCTGAGCCAGTACCTCGTGCATTTCCCCCAGGCGCTGGCCGAGCATGCCGGCGAAGTCCTTGAGTTCGCCCAAGGCGTTGTAGTGCTGTTCCTGCTCGGACACGGCATCGGCCAGCTCATCACGCAGGGCGCGTTCGAGGTTGTTCTGGGTCCATTCCCAGGCGTCGCCCTGATTGCTCAGGTAGCCTTGGGCGATCATCAGCAGCGCATCTTCGCCCTCGGTGTCACGGCGAATCACCGAACCGAGCAGCGGCGAAATATTGCTGAAACCTGCGGCTGTCAGGTAGGCACTCATTTCCAGCTCCGGGTGTACGCCCGACGCCACTTTGCGGATCAGTTTGAGCACCAGACTGCCGCCCACCACCACCGAACTGTTGGACTGCTCGGCGGACAGGTAACGCACCTCCGGCTCGTCTCCCAAGTTCAATGGGGCCAGGCCTTCGGTGGGTTCAAACCGCAGCTCGCCTTCGCTGCAAGGCAGCACCGTATTGGCCTGCATACTTTGCAGAACCGCCCGCACGAAACTTTCCAGGCTGAACGCATCGGTGATCAAACCGACCTGACGAACCCGGCGAACCCGAGACAGTGCCAATTGCTGCGGCAACGCCGCGCCCACCTGGTCTTCGGCCAGCAGACCGAAGGGCAGTTGGTAACGCAGTGTCTGGCCAGCGCTAGTGACGTCGATTTCGCTGAGCAGCACCGGGTGCTGCGGATCGCCGAAACGCACGCCATAGACAATATTGACCTTCTCGATCGCGCTGTCTTTGCCGGCAAACCAGCGACGGTTCTGCAGCCAGCTCGGCAGGATGGTTTGCTCCAGCGTGGTGCGCGACGGTGCTTCAAGCAGTTCTTCCAGGCGTTTCTTCAGCACCAGGGTGGTGAAGTCCGGCAAGCTCTGGGCCGGCTCCACATGCCAGCTCGGCATCTGGTTTTCTGTTGCCAGGGCAAACCAGTAGAACCCATACGGCGGCAGGGTCAGCAGGAAATTCAGCTGGCCGATGGGCGGGAAGGCATTGCCCCCCAGCATTTCCACCGGGACCATCCCGGCATAGGCCGACAGGTCCAGTTCGGCGGCCTGGGCGCTACGAGACACGTTGGCCACGCACAGGATGATTTCGTGCTTGCCATCGGGGCCGGTGTATTCGCGGGTATAAGCCAGGATCCGGCGGTTGCTTGGCGAGAGCATCTTCAGCGTGCCACGACCAAAGGCCTTGGACTGCTTGCGCACCGCCAGCATCCGCCGGGTCCAGTTCAGCAATGAATGAGGATCGCCGGCCTGGGTCTCGACGTTGACCGACTGGTAACCGTATTGCGGGTCCATGATCGGCGGCAGTACCAGGCTGGCCGGGTCGGCGCGGGAGAAACCACCGTTGCGGTCGATCGACCACTGCATCGGCGTGCGCACGCCGTCGCGGTCGCCCAGGTAGATGTTGTCGCCCATGCCGATTTCATCGCCGTAGTACAAGGTCGGCGTGCCGGGCATCGACAGCAGCAGGCTGTTGAGCAACTCGACACGGCGGCGGTCGCGCTCCATCAGCGGCGCCAGACGTCGGCGGATCCCCAGGTTAATCCGCGCCCGACGGTCGGCCGCGTAGTAATTCCACAGGTAGTCGCGCTCCTTGTCGGTGACCATCTCCAGGGTCAACTCATCGTGGTTGCGCAGGAAAATCGCCCATTGGCAATTGGCCGGAATTTCCGGGGTCTGCCGCAGAATGTCGGTGATGGGGAAGCGGTCTTCCTGGGCCAGCGCCATGTACATGCGCGGCATCAGCGGGAAGTGGAATGCCATGTGGCATTCGTCACCGTTCAAACCCTGGGCGTCGACATCGCCGAAGTACAGCTGGGTGTCTTCCGGCCACTGGTTGGCCTCGGCCAACAGCATACGGTCGGGGTAATTGGCATCGATCTCGGCACGGATCTGCTTGAGGACGTCGTGGGTCTCGGGCAGGTTCTCGTTGTTGGTGCCGTCGCGCTCGATCAGGTACGGGATCGCGTCCAGGCGCAGGCCGTCGATGCCCATGTCCAGCCAGTAGCGCATCACCGACAGTACGGCTTTGATCACTTGGGGGTTATCGAAGTTGAGGTCCGGCTGGTGGGAATAGAAACGGTGCCAGAAGTATTGGCCGGCTACCGGATCCCAAGTCCAGTTGGATTTCTCGGTGTCGAGGAAAATGATCCGCGTGCCATCGTACTTGTGGTCGTCGTCGGACCAGACGTAGAAATCCCGCGCCTTCGAACCCGGCTTGGCTTTGCGCGCGCGCTGGAACCATGGATGCTGGTCGGAGGTGTGGTTGATGACCAGCTCGGTGATCACCCGCAGATTACGCTTGTGGGCTTCGGCGATGAAACGCCGCGCATCTGCCATGGTGCCGTAGTCGGGACTGACACCTCGGTACTCGGCGATGTCGTAGCCATCATCGCGCCTGGGCGAAGGATAGAACGGCAGCAGCCAGATCGTGTTGACGCCCAGATCGGCGATGTAGTCGAGCTTTTCGATCAATCCGGGAAAGTCACCGATCCCGTCGTTATTGGAATCGAAATAGGATTTGACGTGGACCTGATAAATCACCGCGTCCTTGTACCAGAGCGGGTCTTTGATAAAGGTGGCAGACCGGGGTTTCTTCGCCATTTGCAACTCCTGAGAAATTCTGTAAAGCCGCTGAAACAGGCTTGTAAGGTCTTTTTGTGTCGTGGGGCCTTTTGTGGCGAGGGGATTTATCCTCACTTTGTGAGAGCAAAGCTTGCTCGCGATACAGGCGCCTCGATTCCCCTGAAGAGCGCGTCAACTTCATCGCGGGCAAGCCTTGCTCCCACAGCCTTACGCCACGCTGATCCGCCATATCCCGAACGGTTGGTAGGCCGGGTCGATACGCATGAACTGGTACTTGCCATACCACGTCCAACGATGCCCGCTCATCAAATCCTCGCCCTGGGTCTGGGCATCGTCCGGCAGCCCCATCTCCCACAGCGGCAACTCGAAATTGGCTTCCTGCGGGGTATGCGGGTCGAGACTCACTGCCACCAGAATGAAATTGCTGCCATCGGCGGTGCGTTTGCCGAAGTACAGGATGTTGTCGTTCCAGGCGTTGTAGATCGTCAGGCCCAAGTGCGTATGCAGCGCCGGGTTTTGCCGGCGGATGCGATTGAGCTGGGCGATTTCGGCAATGATGTTGCCCGGCGCGGTGAAGTCCCGGGGGCGGATCTCATACTTCTCCGAGTCGAGGTATTCCTCCTTGCCCGGCACTGGCGCCGATTCGCACAATTCAAACCCCGAGTACATGCCCCACAGGCCCGAGCCCATGGTCGCCAGGGCCGCGCGGATCAGAAACCCGGCGCGCCCCGACTCATGGAGAAACGCCGGGTTGATGTCCGGCGTGTTGACGAAAAAGTTCGGCCGGTAGCACTCGCGTAACGGAGATTCGTTGAGCTCGGTGAAATACGTCGCCAGTTCGGTCTTGGTATTGCGCCAGGTGAAATAGGTGTAGCTCTGGGAATAACCGACCTTGCCCAGGCGCGCCATCATGGCCGGCGTGGTGAAGGCTTCGGCGAGGAACATCACTTCAGGGTGCTGGGCCCGCACATCGGCAATCAACCACTGCCAGAACGGCAACGGCTTGGTGTGGGGATTGTCGACACGGAAGATCTTCACGCCTTCATTGACCCACCCCACCACCACGTCCCGCAGCTCCAGCCACAGGCTGGGAATCGCATCCGCGGCGTAGAAATCGACGTTGACGATGTCCTGGTATTTCTTCGGCGGGTTTTCCGCATATTTGATCGTGCCGTCCGGCCGCCAGCTGAACCAGCCCGGATGCTGCTTGAGCCACGGGTGGTCCTGGGAACACTGGATAGCAAAGTCCAGGGCAATCTCCAGGCCATGGTCGGCCGCCGCGGCCACCAGACGCCGAAAATCCTCGCGCGAGCCCAACTGCGGGTGAATCGCTTCGTGACCGCCCTCCTCGCTCCCGATGGCATAAGGGCTGCCCGGATCGTCGGGGCCGGCGGTGAGGGAGTTGTTCGGGCCCTTGCGAAAACTGCGACCAATAGGGTGGATCGGCGGGAAGTACAGCACATCGAACCCCATGTCCTGGATCACCGCCAGACGCGAATGCACGTCATTGAAGGTGCCATGACGCTTGGGATCATCGGTGATCGAGCGGGGAAAAAGCTCGTACCAACTGGCGAACTCGGCCAACTTGCGTTCGACGTCCAGAGGGTATTGCGGGCTGATACTCAAATAGGGGCGATGATCGGCCTGGGACATGAGACCGGCACTGCGGGGTGCCAGGAACAATGCCACCTGCTCGGCTGGCAACAGGCCGGAAAGCTCATGGTGCAACGCGGTCAATTGCTCCCTCAGCTCACCTTCGCTGCGCTCGGCCGCCATCTGCACCTGATTGCGTCCTTCCTGCAATTCCAGGCTGATGGGCACGCCGGCCGCGAATTTTTTCTCCAGCTCGTAGCGGAAACTGGCGAACTGGTCGATCCAGGCCTCGATGCGGAACACATAGAAGCCCTGCTCGGGCACATTGAACTGGCCTAGCCAGCCGTTATTGCCCAGCTCGGTCATGACCGCGTTGTTCCAGGACTCATCCTTCAGCTCCCGCCAAAGGATATGCACGGCCAATTTGTCATGACCGTCGGCGAAGACTTTGCTGGTCACCGTCACGTCCTGCCCGGCCACGGCCTTGGCGGCGAATTGCCCGCCTTCGATGACCGGCATGGTGCTTTCAATGGCAATACGCGGCAGTAACAGGGCCTGGGACAATGGCAAATGCGGGTTGTACGACAGGTCAGTCGGGTGTTGTTCAGCAGTCATCGAGCATCGCTCCTTTTACGCCCCATGGACGTTGTGGCGGTAAAGGCCCAGTAGTCCTTGAAAGGATGGATCCCTGAAAAAACTCACTTAAACTCCGAACCGAACCGACGGTTAAAAGTTCAGAGTGATTTGCCCCGATGGCAGCGGGATCAAACCAGGCGCAGGGTGGTCAACAAGGTTAAGCACGACTCAAGCCATGTGCGTCACGGAGACCCGTCCTGATGAATATTCCCATCCCGGCTGAAACACCCGACCCCAACATTGACGACCCCACCCTGCCGCCACCCGGCCCCGAGCCGGAACCGATCCCGGAAAAAGACCCGCCGCTTGATCCCCAGCCTCCTCTGGGCGACCCGCCGAGCGAGGCGCCGCCGGAGCGGGTTTGAACCAACAGCCTAGTGGATAACAAAAAACCTGTGGGAGCGGGCTTGCTCGCTCCACACAGGATTATGTGTTCTGGCTGGAGATCGCAGTCACGGCTTTTCCTCCTTCTCCAGCGCCCGGACAATCAGCGGCATTACGCTGAAGATCGCCAGCGCCAATACCGTACTGAGCACTGCCGTGGACTCGCGCCCCAGCCCGGCGGCGACGCCGATGGCGGCGGTCATCCACAGGCCGGCGGCGGTGGTCAGGCCTTTTACATGGCTTTCGTCACTATCGTTGCCCTTGAGGATAGTGCCCGCGCCCAGGAAACCGATGCCGGCGATAACACCCTGCACCACACGGCTCATGGCGTCAGCCTCGGAGCCGGACATCTGCGGCACCAGCACAAACAGCGCCGCCCCCAAGGCCACCAGCATATGGGTCCGGACCCCGGCGGCCTTGCCCTTGTGTTCACGCTCAAAACCCAGGATGCCGCCCAACAACGCAGCCATCAGCAGGCGTACGGTTACCCGCGTCATCTGCTGCGCATCGGTGATATCGGCGAATTCCGATTGCAGGGTTATCCAGACTTCATGCCACCAGGCGTCCATGAACGGTCCTCTTTCCAGTCGATAAACGATGGACCGCAAGCCAGGCCAGAGGTGCGCTCGACCGCTGATCAGACGCAACGAACCGCGGCTGCGGGCCGACGCCTAACGTTCAGGACATCCAGAAGGAAACCTAACCATGAGTTTCAATATCGATAGCAACCAAATCTGCACCTTCGACACCGAAGAGTTCAACGAACAGCGGCCCGCCAACGAGTTGACCGTTATCACTGATGCGGAAAAAGCCATGTCGGCGGTGGATCTCAACGGCGGCCGGGTGTACATCACCGAGGCGCAAGCCGATGCCCTGACCGTGGCCGGGGCGGTCGATGGGCGTAAGAACCTCAAGGCGACTGATAGCGATTCGGTGATCTGAATCCCTTTGTCCCTTTGATTGAAGAGAAAATCGTCCTCTGTGCAGAGAGGCTGCGTGGGAGCAAGCCTTGCTCCCACTGCGGTCTTCGCCAACGAGATCTGTTCGCCTGATCTGGATGCATCAAAGTGTCGCAGGGCCAGGGCCTCACGGCATCTGATCCGGTTTTTATCGTGATACCTGAGTCTGTTATGAAAACAGTTCGATGGTCATAGTGCGCCGGCCAGTTACAGGCTGAGGAGCGACCGACCATGAGCGAAAGAATCCCCGTCCAGTTGATACAGCACTTCGAACCCGCGCCGACGAAGATAAAGGCCCGGACCACCGATAACCTGATCCACACCCGCAGCTTCACCGGCTTGTTCCGCACCTTGCGCATCAGCGGTGCAGGGCTTCTGTTTCTGCTGTTTTTCGGCACTGTATGGCTGAACTGGGGCGACCGCCAAGCGGTGCTCTGGGACCTCGCCGAAAGCAAATTCCACATTTTTGGCGCGACCTTCTGGCCCCAGGATTTCATCCTGCTGTCGGCACTGCTGATCATCGCCGCTTTCGGCCTGTTCGCGATCACCGTATTTGCCGGTCGGGTGTGGTGCGGCTACACCTGCCCGCAGAGTTCCTGGACCTGGATTTTCATGTGGTGCGAGAAAATCACCGAAGGCGAACGGCACCAGCGGATCAAGCTGCAGGCGGCGCCCTGGACCTTGAACAAGCTGCTGCGTCGCTCAGCCAAACATACGTTGTGGCTGGCAATCAGCCTGCTCACCGGCTTGACCTTCGTCGGTTATTTCACGCCGATCCGCCCACTGGCCGAAGAACTTCTGACCCTGCAAATGGCCGGTGTCAGTCTGTTCTGGGTGCTGTTCTTTACCGGCGCCACCTACCTCAACGCCGGCTGGCTGCGTGAAGCGGTGTGCATGCACATGTGCCCCTATGCACGGTTTCAGAGCGTGATGTTCGATAAAGACACCCTGACCATTTCCTATGACACCGCACGTGGCGAAATCCGGGGGCCCGCGCAAGCGCGAAGTGAACCCGGCCAATGTGGGTTTGGGCGATTGCATCGATTGCCAGATGTGCGTGCAGGTCTGCCCCACCGGCATCGACATTCGCGACGGCCTGCAAATGGAGTGCATCGGGTGCGCCGCCTGCATCGATGCCTGCGATTCGATCATGGACAAGATGGGTTATGCCCGTGGCCTGATCAAGTACACCTCTGAACATCAGTTGCAAGGTGGCAGGACTCGCCTGCTGCGACCGCGGTTGATTGGCTATACCGCCGTGCTGCTGGTGATGATCGGGGCCTTGGCCGTGGCGCTGGCAGAACGCCCCATGGTGTCGCTGGACGTGACCAAGGACCGTGGGCTGTTCCGCGAAAACAGTCTGGGCCAGATCGAGAACATCTACAGCCTGAAAATCATCAACAAGACCCAGCAGCGCCAGGATTATCAGCTGTCCTTGGCGGACGCCGAAGGTTTTGTCCTGCAGGGCAAAACGCAACTGAGCCTGGCGCCGGGGGAAATCCTCGACGTACCGGTGTCGGTGGCAATGCTCAGCGAACGGCCCCGTAGCGGCTCCCGGGAAATGGTCTTCAAGGTGGCCGACAGTGACGAGCCTGGGACTTTCAGTGAGGCCACGAGCCGCTTTGTGGCGCCGATAAATCGTTGAGGCTTAAGATGCCGAACCTTTGTGGGAGCGAGCCTGCTCGCGATGGCGGACGGTCAAACAATATCAACATTGAATGTACCGGCCCCATCGCGAGCAGGCTCGCTCCCACAGGTAACTGCGCAAGCCGTGCGTTACCCCCTGAATTGTTCAAGAGCGGGCCCGCTATGAAACGCTACGAGAAATTCGCCGACGACATCGCTGAGCTGATCCGCTCCGGCGTGCTGGGCCCAGGGCAGCGTGTGCCATCGGTGCGTTATGCCAGCCAGACCTACGGCGTCAGCCCGTCCACGGTGTTCCAGGCCTACTACCTGCTGGAGCGTCGTGGCCTGATCCGGGCTCGTCCGCGCTCCGGCTACTTCGTCAACGCCCATGCACCGAATCCGTTCGCCGAGCCGGTGATCAGCACCCAGGTGCACGACAGCACCGAAGTCGACGTCAGCGAGCTGGTGTTTTCGGTGCTGGACTCGATCAAGGATCCAGCCACCGTACCGTTCGGCTCGGCGTTCCCCAGCCCGACCCTGTTTCCCCTGCAACGACTGTCCCGCTCGCTGTCCAGCGCAACGCGGGATATGGACCCCCGAATGGTGGTCACGGACATGTCACCGGGCAATCCGCAATTGCGCCGACAGATCGCCCTGCGCTACATGGTCGGCGGGCTGATGCTGCCCATGGAAGAACTGCTGGTCACCAATGGCGCCCTGGAAGCCTTGAACCTGTGCCTGCAAGCCGTCACCGAGCCCGGCGACCTGGTGGCCATCGAGGCGCCAGCGTTCTACGCCAGCCTGCAAGTGCTGGAGCGGCTCAAGCTCAAGGCAGTGGAAATTCCGGTGCACCCACGCGACGGCATCGATCTGGATGTATTGGAGCAGACGCTGGAGCGCCACCCGATCAAAGCATGCTGGTGCATGACCAGTTTCCAGAACCCCATGGGCGCGACCATGCCCGAGGAAAGAAAACAGGCGTTGGTGGAGTTGCTACGCCGTCATCAGGTGCCGCTGATCGAGGACGACGTGTATGCAGAACTCTATTACGGCCAGCAGGCACCCAAGCCGGCCAAGGCGTTCGACACCGAAGGGCTGGTGATGCATTGCGGTTCGTTCGCCAAGAGCCTGGCGCCGGGCTATCGCATCGGCTGGGTCGCCGCCGGGCGTTACGCACAGAAGATCGAACGGCTCAAACTCATGACGTCACTGTGCGCCTCGATGCCGGCCCAGGCGGCCATCGCCGATTACCTGCAACACGGTGGTTATGATCGTCATCTGCGCAAACTGCGCTACGCCCTGGAAGAACAGCAAAGCGCCATGCTCGCCGCCATCGCCCGCTACTTCCCCGCACAGACCCGCGTCAGCCAGCCGGCGGGTGGGTATTTCCTGTGGCTGGAACTGCCGGAGCAGATGGACTCGCTGAAACTGTTCCAGATGGCCTTGGCCCAAGGCATCAGCATCGCTCCTGGGCCGATCTTTTCACCGACCCGGCGTTTCGGCAATTGCATCCGTTTGAACTACGGCAGCCCGTGGACCGAAGTGTCAGAGAAGGCCATGGAGACGTTGGGGCGGATTATTCGGTCGTTTTGATATGGGGTTGTCTGTTATTGCCCCATCGCGAGCAGGCTCGCTCCCACAGTGGGTTTGCGGCGAGACGAATCTCTCAGCTACTCAGCAGATCTCATGTGGGAGCGAGCCTGCTCGCGATGGCGGCAGAACAGACAACTGATATTTCAAAGCTCAGCGCCCGCCCCCCAAATCCACAAACGTCCCGGTCGCATACGAAGCCTTGTCCGACAGCAACCAGATAATCGCTTCAGCCACTTCATCGGGACGGCCGCCACGGGCCATGGGAATTGCCGACTCCAGCTTGCTGACCCGGTCCGGGTCGCCGCTGAGGGCATGAAAATCGGTGTAGATATAACCTGGGCGAACCGCATTGACGCGGATACCTTCTCCAGCGACTTCCTTGGACAGGCCAATGGTGAACGTGTCCAGCGCGCCTTTGGAGGCCGCGTAGTCGACATACTCGCCCGGCGCGCCCAGGCGGGCGGCCACCGAGGAGACGTTCACAATACTGCCACCTTGCCCGCCATGCCTGGGCGACATGCGCAACACCGCGTGCTTGGCGCAGAGGATTGGCCCCAGCACGTTGGTCTTCATGATCTTGAGAATGCGGAACTCGGACATTTCGTCGAGTCGGGACTTGTGGGCGACCGTGCCGGCGTTGTTCACCAAAGCGGTGACGCGACCCAACTCAGCGTCCACACGATCGAACAGCGCGACCACTTCGTCTTCGATGCTGACATCCGCCCGCACGGCAATCGCCTGGGCGCCCTTGGCCCGGACCTGTCCGAGCACATCCTGCGCGGCGCCTTCATCAGACTGGTAATTGATGCAGATCCGATAGCCCAGGTCGGCAGCCAACAGCGCCGTGGCCGCCCCGATCCCGCGGCCGCCACCGGTGATAACGATGACTTTATCCACGTTTGCTCTCCCCATTGCACGGATAGACGTCCGGCCCAAGAATAGCGTTCACGCTGCGCTTTTGCACAAGCCGTTGCGCGTGGCGCCGGCCTCAGCGGCTCAAGGCCCGCAGATCCAGACGTCCATCCAGCAACGGCGGGCACCAGTAGTAGCCCCCCGTGATCGGCCGGCTCATGCGATACAGGCCGTCGGTGATACCGTCCTCCAGGCCGCTCATGCGCCGCAGTTGAGCCTCGAAAGCGTCGAGGGAGAAACCGAACGCCAGGAACATCAGGCCTGCGCGATCCCCTTCAATCCACGGCATGGAACGGCGTACGACGAAGGCTTCCGGGGCGAAGCTTTCCTGGGCGGTGCGTTTGACGTGGGCCGACTCCGGGGCATCGTCGATTTCCTCGTTGTCGCTCAGGCGTCGGCCCATGATGTTGTCGCGCTCATGGGGTTGCATGGCGGCGAAACCATCCAGATCGTGTTGCCACTGCTGGATCGCCGCAAAACTGCCACCGCGCACTCCATCGACACCTTGAGCCAGGGCAGCGGCGATGGCCGCTTCATCGTGAGGGTTCTCAGTGCCGTCTTCATAACCGGTCAGGTCATGGCCGGTCATATGACGGAAAGTTTCGTTCATCTGCACCAGGCGCAACGCCGGGGCCAGAGCGGCCTCGATGGCACGGCTGCGGTGCAGCAGCTCGCCACGGTCTTCGCCGTGTAGCCAGCACCACAGCGCGTGCTGGGTCGAAGGGTTGTCCACGCCCACGCCGGCCAGGGCCGGAAACGCCCGCAGGCCTTCGACCTGCGCACCCAGCGCCTGGACCAGCGACTCGCCCAGGCCGATCACTACTCGATCATCGACTTGCAACAAAAGCTTATCGATCGCAGCCGGCAGCGCCTCGACCGATTCCAGGGCAAAAAACAAGTGACGGGCCTGAGGCGGAACAGGGGTGGCGAGAATGCCGGGCTGGTAGTAGCTCATGTGGACTCCTTTAGAAAGAGCGCAAGTTTACCCGGCGACCAGTGGTTTGTGTGGTTTGCCATGGGCTGTCGAAGGCCAGGACGCTAAAGATTTTCGTAGGAAGTCTCTTGCAACCCGGTCAGATGACTCGGAACCCGGTTCGAACTGCAAGGATCCCGATTGCCGGACATCGGAAAACTCCCTAGATTGGGTGCCCCCAAAGCTGCTGGCAGAGCGGCTGGCACCCTCAGGACTCATGGAGAACGGTCAGACATGCACATTGCCAAATCGATACTTACGGGCGCTTTTTTCATCGCCTGCGGCACGACAACGGGCTTTGCCCAGGAGCGCGTTGAAGACACCGTCAATGCCGTGATCCAGCCCTTGATGAAACAACAGGACATCGCCGGCATGGCCGTGGCAATCACTCACAACGGTGAACGTCATTACCTCAATTACGGGGTGGCCTCCAAGGACACGAAGCAGGCAGTGACCGACCAGACGCTGTTCGAAATCGGCTCGGTCAGCAAGACCTTCACCGCCACCCTCGGCGCCTACGCCCAGGCCCAAGGCAAGCTGTCGCTGTCGGACCCGGCCGGTCGCTTCGCCCCCGAGCTGAGCGGCAGCGCCCTGCAAGGCATCAGCCTGCTCAACCTTGCCACCTACACGCCGGGCGGCCTGCCGTTGCAGTTTCCTGGCGAAGCGGACCATCCGGACCGGATGTTCAGTTACTACAAGACCTGGAAACCACTCTATCCGGCCGGTACCCAGCGGCTCTATTCAAACCCGAGCATCGGCCTGTTCGGCTACCTGGCGGCCCGCAGCCTGGAACGACCGTTCGATGAGGTGATGGAACAGACACTGATGCCGGGATTAGGCCTCAAGCACAGTTATGTACGGGTGCCCAAGGATCAATTGAGCCGTTACGCCCAAGGCTACGCGAAGGACGGCAAGCCAGTGCGGGTCGGACCGGGAGCGCTGGACGCCGAGGCCTATGGCGTGAAAACCAGTTCATCGGACCTGATCCGCTTCATCGAGGCTAACCTGCGGCCTGAAAAGCTGGACGCCGATCTGCGACAGGCCATCGCCACGACGCATACCGGGTTCTACAAGGCCAATGGCATGACCCAAGGGTTGGGTTGGGAGTTCTACCCCTACCCCGTCACGCTTGACGCACTATTGGCCGGCAATGCACCGCAGATGGCCCTGATGCCACAAAAAGTGGAGCCGCTCAACCCACCCCTGCCTGCGCCGGCCGACAGCTGGATCAACAAGACTGGCTCGACCGGTGGCTTTGGTGCCTATGCGGCGTTCGTTCCTGGAAAGGATATGGGGATCGTGATGCTGGCAAACAAAAACTACCCGATCGAGGAACGGGTGAAGGCCGCGCACAAGATCCTGACGGCGCTGGAGAAACAATAGGCTACGCAAATTACTGTGGCGAGGAAGCTTGCTCCCTCGCCACAAAGGGAGCTCATCGCCTGCCCGATCAATCCTCCAGCGGCTTCGGCGCAGTCACCGGTTTGCCCGTCTTGCCTGCCTTGGCACCCTTGCCTTCCTGGGCCGGCGCAGCTTCAGGCGCGGGAGTCGGGGCTGGCGCCGCCGCTTCCTTTTCTGCTGGAGGCAGTTTATCGACGGTGTCGAAGATATCCTTCAGCTCAATCGCACCTGAGTGCTCAAGCTTCTTTTCTCCGTCCTTGCCCACCAGGATGATCTTGGTCTGGGCACCGGCCCCCAACCTGAGTGAACGGATCAGCGCCATGGTGCTTTGCGGGTCCAGGTCTTTGCCATCGCGCTGCCCCATCGTGTTGAGCACGGTGTAAAGCACCAGGTTGCGCTCGGAAAAACCCTGTTTGCCGGCCGGTTCCTCCAATGCTTTTTTCAGGCTGACCCATGCAGGATCGACGGTGCTCGGCGCGATGACAATCAAGGGGCGGGATTTGCCCTTGTCCGCGGCCAAGGGTGAGTCGCCATCCGCGGCGAACAAGGGACCTGCAATGGCCAACAAGGTAGCGAAGGTCAACGACCGAATGAGCATGCGCCTCTCCTTTTGATATCTACGCTGTACTGATTGCGCATGGCGGCGATTGTTCCGCGACAGTCGCCCAATACCGCGCCTGCCTGCCTTGAAGCTTAGGCCAGAGGGGTCATTGCGCAACCGTGGCGTGGGAGATGAACAATTTCGTGACAGGAGTCGGGCACAACTTATGTGGGAGCGAGCCTGCTCGCGATGGCGCACAGTCAATCAAGCAGATGTTCTGCTGTACCGGCCTCATCGCGAGCAGGCTCGCTCCCACATTGATTGGTGCGCAGGTTAGTTAGAACGCCAACTTGAACCCGATCATCGCCAGCATCACTGCCAGGCATGGGCGCAGCACCTCATCGGAAATGCGGCCCGACAAGTGACTGCCCAGGTAGATGCCCGGCAACGAGCCGACCAGCAGGTAACCCAGGATGTGCCAGTCCATGTTGCCCATGCTGGCGTGGCCCAGGCCAGCGACCAGGGTCAGCGGTACGGCGTGGGCGATTTCAGTGCCCACCAGGCGCTTGGTGACCAGGAATGGATAGAGAATGAACAGTGCGACAGTGCCCAGTGCGCCAGCGCCAATGGAGGTCAGTGCGACCATGACGCCCAATATCAGGCCAGTGACGACGGTGAGTACATTGAGCCGCGAGCCGGTGGGATTGTAGTGGCCGCCCGCACGATCATGGGCAAATTGCAGGAGGCGTTTCTTGAACAGAATCGCCAGGGCGGTGGCGAACAGCACAAAACCCAGGGCTTGCTTGATGATCGCGTTCATGGCGTCGGGCGAACTGTGCAGACTGCTGAGAAACCACAGCGTCAATCCTACCGCCGGCACACTGCCCAAGGTCAGCCAGCCGGTGATGGCCCAATCGATGTTGCGGTTCTTGGCGTGAACCAATACACCGCCGGACTTGGTAATCGCCGCGTACAGCAGATCGGTACCCACTGCGGTTGCAGGGTTGATACCAAACCACAACAGAATGGGGGTCATCAGCGAACCGCCGCCCACGCCGGTCATCCCGACGATAAAACCGACAACCAAGCCCGCTATGACTAAACCGACATTACCGAAATCCATTAAGCGCGACCGCATGAAATAAAATCTGGGCGCGAGCATAGCGATTTTTCTTATAACCACCTATACCAATGTGATCTATCTTTATTCCCTTTTCCTCTGACATTACTGAACCGGCAGGAAGTTAAGAAAGAGCAGGCTCTGGGCATAGTTCAGACCGATCCGCCGGTAGCGCTCGTCCAGCATTTGGGTCAGCAGGTCCAGGCGCGCAACGATTTTTCCAAACTCCACGGCAAAGCTGAGATTGCTGCCCTCCTCCGAAATCTCATTGGAAAACAGCAGCGGTTTGCCGTCTTTGTCCAGTCGTTGGCTGAGTATCCAAGTGGCTTTTTCGATGTTGCGCGCCGCGTTGCTGACAAAGCGCGGGTCGATCGCGTCGGTCATGTAGAACTCGAGACGATTGCCATGGGCCGTGACCAGCATGCTGCCAATGGCGTAGATGAACGCCCCCACCCGATCCCCCAGGAACTCAGGGCTCATGGCATAGCTCAGGGCGGCCAGGTCCTTCTTGCCGCCAAGGGTCGGTAACGGCTGTTGCTGCTCGATGGCCAGGCGCACCTGCTTTTCCGCGGCACGGGCGTCGAGAAATCCGGACTTGCGCAACTCTTCGGGGTTGCGCAGATAAAGCTTGTTCATCAGCAGATAGAGGCTTTGCAGGTTGTCATGCATCGCCAGTGTGGCCATGCGGTCAACGCTGGTCTGCAGCAGTTCCTGAGGCCTGGTGTTGCTGAACTGAGTGACCATGTCTTGCCCCTGCTGATGACTGCAACCGCCGCCAAGCAACATCAACACGCCGACCAACAGCGCTGAACAGCGACGTCGCGACACCATCACGAAATGAAAAACACCGGCCATCGAGTCTCGGTCTGGGCTTGGGGAGGCGGTGGGGGTCGCCGCTTCCTGGCCATGGATAGAGCGGCAAAAAACGTAAAAGTGCGATGGACGAGGGAAAACCACACAGATGGGGAAGATCCGCCCCGCTCAATTAGTATGACTTTTTAATTGATTAATCGCGATTAATGGCTATAAATCCCTTCTAGCCTTTCAAATAGAAAGACTACTAACCAAATATACCTTCATCGCTGTCCGACTAAACACCGGACTCGACCCGCGTTCCAAACAACAACAAGACAGGAAGGAAGGTCACACCATGCTTGAATCCAGACATCTGCTCACGGCTCTCGGAGTGTCTCTGATGATCGCCACCTCTGCATCCCAGGCCGCCGGCCTGAGCAATGAACGCGCAGCGTTCGGCAAGACCAGCGACGGTACCGCGGTGGAAAAATTCGTCCTGCGCAACAGCCACGGCATGGAGGCTACTGTCATCACGTACGGCGGGATCCTCCAGTCACTGATCGTGCCGGACAAGAACGGTATGGCCGCCGATGTTGTGCTGGGCTTCGACGATGTGCAGGGTTACCAGAAGAACGGCAATGTGTATTTCGGCGCAACCATTGGCCGCTTCGGCAATCGCCTGGCTGGCGGCGCATTCGAGTTGGACGGCAAGCGCTACCAGGTGCCGCAGAACGACAAGAGCAACTCCCTGCACGGCGGACCGCAAGGTTTCGACAAGCGCGTCTGGAAGGCCGAACCCCATGACGGCAAGGACTCGGTGGGCGTGACCCTGACCTACCTGTCGGCGGATGGCGAGATGGGTTTCCCAGGCGCACTGAAAACAGATGTCACCTACAGCCTCAATGAACGGAACGAATTACGTATCGAGTACCAGGCCACCACCGACAAACCCACGGTGCTGAACCTGACCAACCACAGCTATTTCAACCTCGCCGGTGCCGGTAACGGCGACATACTCAAACAGGTCGCGACCCTGCATGCCGCCCATTACACCCCGGTGACCGACAAGCTTATCCCCACCGGTGAGTTGGCCCCCGTGGCCGGTACGCCGATGGACTTCACCAAGCCCACCGCCATCGGCACCCATATCAAGGCCGATCACCCGCAGCTCAAATTCGCCGAACCCAAACAGGGCGGTTTCGATTTCAACTGGGCGCTTGACGCCAAGGGTGACGTGAGCAAACTGGCCGCTGATGTCTACGACCCACAGTCCGGACGGCGCTTGGAGCTCTACACCACCGAGCCTGGCGTGCAGTTCTATACCAGCAACTTCCTCGACGGCACGATCAAGGGCAAGCACGGCAAGGTCTATCCGCATTGGGGCGCGTTCACTCTGGAAACCCAACACTACCCCGACTCGCCAAACCAGCCGAACTTCCCGTCGACCCGGCTTGACCCCGGCCAGACCTACACCCAGACCATGGTGTTGAAGTTCTCCGCGCAATAAATCCTGCCCTTCGAAAAGATCGTTCCCACGGCGGTGGGGACGATCAACCTTGAACACCTGGTCTATCCTGCTGCCACACGTCTAATGTTCTGCAAACAGGAGGTAGGCATGAGGACTCTGGAACTGGCTGGCGAGGCCGTACCGGTGATTGGCCAGGGCACCTGGCGCATGGGTGAAGAAGCGTCGCTTCACAAGAAGGAAGTGGCGGCCCTGCGCCTGGGCATTGAATTGGGCATGACGCTGATCGACACGGCGGAGATGTACGCCGAGGGCGGCGCCGAAGAGGTCGTTGGGGAAGCGATCACCGGCCTGCGGGACCAGGTTTTCCTGGTGAGCAAGGTGTATCCCCACAATGCCAGCCGCAAAGGCATTGCGCTTGCCTGCGAACGCAGTTTGCGCCGACTGGACACCGATTACATCGATCTCTATCTGCTGCATTGGCGCGGGCAATACCCGCTGGAAGAAACCGTCGAAGCGTTCGAACGCCTGCGCGAAGAAGGCAAGATCGGCCGCTGGGGCGTGTCGAACTTTGATGTCGCGGACCTTGAAGAACTGGCTTCACCGGCCTGCGCCACCAACCAGGTGCTGTACAACCTGCAGGAGCGTGGCATCGAATTCGACCTGCTGCCCTGGTGCCAACAGCAGCGCATGCCAGTCATGGCTTACTGCCCGGTCGGCCAGGGCGGGCAACTGCTCAAGGACCACACCTTGGGCCAGATCGCCGAACGCCATGGCGCAACCCCAGCGCAGATCGCCCTGGCCTGGCTGTTGCGTCAGGACAATGTCATTGCCATTCCCAAAGCCGTTCAGAGCGAACATGTGCGCTTGAACGCCGAAGCGGCCAACCTGAAGCTCGCACCCCAGGATCTGGCGGCGCTGGATTTGATATTCCCGCAGCCCGAAGGCAAGCAGCGCTTGGCGATGGTCTAGTTCTCACGAGCAAAGCGCTTTTGTGGCGAGAGAGCTTGCTCCCGCTGGGGCGCGTAGCGGCCCCTTCTGGCGGTTGCTGCGCAACCGAGCGGAAGCAAGCGCCCTCGCCACAAGAGCCTCCCGCCCGCAACACTGGCGCATCCGTCAGAACAAGCCCATCTGGCCCCCCACCAGGGTCGAGAAATCGTCATCCACAAACGGCAGAATCGCGTCCGCCACCGGTTGCAGCTGTTTGGTCACGTAATGGTCGTAATCGATCGGCGCGCTGCGGGTTTCCAGCGGCTCAGGGCCGGCGACAGTGATCACGTAGCTGATCCACCCGCCGTTCTGGTATTGCCGCGCACGGCCCTGGCGCTGGTTGAATTCGTCAGCCAGCCGCGCGGCGCGCACGTGCGGCGGTACGTTGCGTTCGTAGTCTTCCAGAGGCCGGCGCAAGCGCTTGCGGTAGACCAGCCGATCATCGAACGCTCCGGCCAGGGTCTGGTGCACATAATCGCGCACATAATCCTGGTAAGGCTTGCGGTGGAAGATCCGCCCATACAGCTCCTGCTGGAACTGCCGGGCCAGCGGCGACCAGTCGGTGCGCACGGTTTCCAGGCCCTTGTAGACGATCTCGTCGCTGCCGTCGGCGCGGGTTACCAACCCGGCATAGCGCTTCTTGCTGCCCTCTTCCGCGCCACGAATGGTGGGCATCAGAAAACGTTTGAAATGGGTTTCGAACTGCAACTCCAGTGCGCTCTCCAGCCCGAACTCATCACGCACGTGTTCGCGCCACCACTGATTGACGTATGCCACCAGCTCCTGGCCGATGGACGCCGCCTCTTCCTGGCCGTGGGCCCGGCGCAGCCAGACGAACGTGGAGTCGGTATCACCGTAAATCACCACATGCCCCCGGGCTTCGACCAACTGCCGGGTGCGCTGCATGATCTGGTGACCGCGCAGGGTGATGGAGGACGCCAGCCGCGGATCGAAGAAACGACAGCCACTGGAACCGAGTACGCCATAGAAGGCGTTCATGATGATTTTCAATGCCTGGGACAGCGGTGCATTGTGTTCCCGCTTGGCGGTTTCCCGGCCTTCGGCTACCCGCGCCACAATGGCCGGCAGGCAATGCCGCGTGCGGGAGAAACGTGCCCCGCGAAAACCTGGCACCGACTGGCTTTCGTCCGGGTGGCGCAGGCCTTCGATCAGGCCTACCGGGTCGATCAGGAAGGTGCGGATGATCGACGGATACAGGCTCTTGTAGTCCAGCACCAGCACCGACTCGTAGAGCCCCGGCTGGGAATCCATGACAAAACCACCCGGGCTGGCCTCGGGCGGGCGCTGGCCAAGGTTCGGCGCGACGAAACCCTGGCGGTGCATCAGTGGCATGTACAAGTGTGTGAAGGCCGCCACCGAACCACCGCTGCGGTCCGCCGGCAGACCGGTGACACTGGCCCGCTCCAGCAGGAACTTGAGCAGCTCGGTCTTGGCGAAGATCCGCGTCACCAGCTCACAGTCCTTGAGGTTGTAACGGGCCAGGGCCGGTTTGTCCTCGGCAAACATGCGATTGATCTCGTCCATGCGCTGGTACGGGTTGTCGATGGACTTACCCTCTCCCAACAACGTCTGGGCGACATTTTCCAGGCTGAACGAAGGGAAACTCCAGGTCGCCGAACGCAGCGACTCAATGCCGTCGATGATCAGCCGGCCTGCCGCCGAGGCGAAAAAGTGATTGTTGCGCGCGCCATGCTCGCGCCACTGCATCTCCTCCCCGCCTCGCCCCAGGCGTAGCGGCACGGCCAGGCGCCGGGCGTGCTCATGCAGCACGCGCAAATCGAACTGCACCAGGTTCCAGCCAATGATCGCGTCAGGGTCGAAACGGGCGAACCAATCGTTGAGTTTCTTCAGCAGCAAAGTGCGCGATTCACAATATTCGAGCTGGAAATCCACGGCAGTATCGTCGCCATTGGGCGGGCCGAGCATATACACCTGACGCTCGCCGCAGCCTTCAAGGGCAATGGAGTACAAATCGCCCTGGGCGGTGGTTTCGATGTCCAGGGACACCAGACGCAAAGGCGGACGATACTCGGGCGCCGGTTTCATCTGGGCGTCCAGCAGCAGGCCCTCAGCGGCCTTTGTGCCACCGAACCAGACCGGCGCGGTGATGAAACGCTCCATCAGGTAGCGTTCCGGTGGACGGATGTCAGCTTCGAACACCTCCACGCCGGCACGGCGCAAGGTGGTGTCCAGGCGCATCAGTTGGGCATGTTGCCGGCAATACAGGCCCAGCACCGGTCGATGCTCGAAATCCAGCAGGTCCAGGGGTCGCAATTCAACGTCCTTCTCCCCTTGCAGCAAGGCTTCGACCTGACCGCGCTGAATCTGTGGCACGAATGCCACCGACGGCTGCACCGGCAAGCGCACGCGCCGGGGGCCGGTGTCGGTCGCCAGCCAGAATTCGACTTCGGTGCCGGCCGGGGTATCGCGCCAATGCCGGGTCAGGACGAAGCCCTGCTGTAGATCCACCGCTGCAACCTCGATTTTTTGCGTAAGCGACGATTCTACCTGTGGTGAGGGGATTTATCTGTGGGAGCAAGGCCTGCCCCCACAGTGGCGATAAATCCCTCGCCCCAACAGTGCATGGCCTCACTTCGGTGGTGAACTCACCGACAATGACGTTTTTGGACGACTGACTGCCGCTTTACCGCTTGCTCTGCGCCGTTGGGTCTACGATTCTTAAACCACCTGCAAAAACAACACCTGAGGCTTCCCCATGAAAACCGTCGCGCAGTTGCTCCGGATCAAAGACGAGAAAAACCAGCAAGTGCACACCATTTCACCGGACGACATGGTGCTGCAGGCCCTGATGCGCATGGCCGAGAAAAACGTCGGTGCCCTGCTGGTGGTGAAGAACGGCGAAGTACTGGGGATCATCAGTGAGCGCGACTACGCGCGCAAAATGGTCTTGCATGGCCGCTCCTCAGTAGGCACCAAAGTGAGCGACATCATGGTGTCACCCGTGATTACGATAGACCCCCACCAGAATGTCGAAACCTGCCTGAGCATCATGACCGAAAAACATTTGCGGCATTTGCCGGTGGTCGAAGACGGCAAACTCGTCGGTCTGCTGTCCATTGGTGACCTGGTCAAGGAAGCGATTGCCGAGCAGGCGGACCTGATCCGACAACTGGAGCAATACATTCGCGGCGAATGACCCGTTCGGGCGGGTTGCTCAATCCCAACCTCCTTCTATATTGAAGGAGTTGTCCTGCCGAGCATCCCGATGGCCGATACCGACCGACTGATCATTTGCGAACATTGTGATGCGGTGTACGAGCCGATGGTGCTCGCTGCGCATCAGAAAGCCTCGTGCGTGCGGTGTGGCGCGGTGATTCAGCGCTACAACGGCCTGACCATTGAACAGCGCCTGGCCTTGAGTGTGACGGCAGCGGTGTTGTGGGCTTTCGCCAACATCTATCCAGTGATGAGCATCCGTCTCCAGGGGCTGAGCAACAGCGCGACGCTGTGGGATTCCATCGTGGCCCTGAGCCAGGGCCCCATCACCTTCATCGCCCTGGTGGCCGCGGTGGCGATCATCATTGCCCCGGTCTTTCAGTTGGTATTGCTGATCTGGGTGCTGGCCTACGCCTACGCCAATCAACGGGCGCCGGGGTTCAGTCTGTGCATGCGCAGCCTGGAAGCACTGCGGCCGTGGAGCATGCTGGAGGTGTGCCTGTTGGGTGCGCTGGTGGCGGTGATCAAACTCGCCGGGCTGCTGGACGTGCTGCCGGGCATCGGCCTGTTTGCCCTGGCCGCCCTGAGCCTGCTGATGATCCGCATCGCCGGACGCGATGTGCGCGATTTGTGGGACAACCTATGAACCGCGAACCGTTGCCTCCCCCGCCCTTGGCCCGCGACCTGAACCTGTGCCTGTGCCACAGCTGTGGCCTGGCCTGTGACATGAGCGACGAGCCCGAGACCTGCCCCCGCTGCGACGCCCCGTTGCACCGGCGCAAACCCGACACCCTCACCCGTACCTGGGCCTACATGCTGGCGGCATTGGTGTTCTACATTCCGGCCAACCTGCTGCCGGTGATGAATACCCAGATGCTCGGGGATGGCGCCGACAGCACCATCATCAGTGGCGTCATCGAGTTCTGGCAGGGCGGCGCCTGGGACATCGCCCTGATCATTTTCATCGCCAGCATCGCGGTACCAGGCATCAAGTTCGTGGTACTGACCTTGCTGTTGGTCACCGTGCAGCGGCGCAGCACCTGGGCCCAGGTCCAGCGGGCGAAACTGTATCGGCTGGTGGAAGTCATCGGCTACTGGTCGATGCTCGACGTGCTGGTGGTGGCGCTGGTCGCGGCGCTGGTGAAATTCCAGGCACTGAGCGATATCGAGCCGCGACCGGGCATCCTGTTTTTCGGCCTCGTGGTGCTGTTCACCATGCTGTCGGCCATGAGCTTCGACCCACGCCTGATCTGGGACACCCAACCATCCGAGGAGGCCATGGATGAAGTCGCAAGCCACTGACGGGCAGCAACCGGCACCAGGTCGCGCCCATGTCACCAGCCGCCGCTGGACGGTGTCGCTGGTATGGATAGTGCCGATCATCGCGGTGCTGGTAGGGTTGTCCCTGGTGGTCAACAACTGGCTGCAGGAAGGTCCGACCATCACCATCACCTTCAAGACCGGCCAGGGCCTGACCGCCAACAAGACACCGGTCAAATATCGCAACGTGGTCATCGGCCAGGTCACCGACGTGCAATTGAGCGACGACCAGAAGAACGTCACCGCCACGGTCAAGCTGGCCAAGACGGCGGAGACCTTCACGCACGAGGACTCGGTGTTCTGGGTCGTACGCCCGCGTATCGGAGCCGGCGGAATTTCCGGGATCGATACCCTGCTGTCAGGGGATTTCATCGGGGCCGACGCCGGTCAATCGAAGGTTCGTGCCAAGTCCTTTACCGGCCTGGAAGCCCCGCCACCGATCACCTACGGTGAACCGGGCAAGCGCTTCACCCTGCATTCCCAGGACCTCGGTTCACTGGACATCGGCTCGCCGGTGTACCTGCGCAAGATTCCGGTGGGCCAAGTGGTGTCCTATGCGCTGGATGCCGATGGCAAAGGGGTCAACATCGACGTATTCGTCAATGCGCCCAACGATGTCTACGTCACCGAAAACACCCGGTTCTGGAACGTCAGCGGCGTGGACGTGAACGTCGGTGCCAACGGCTTTGCGGTCAAGACCGAGTCACTCTCGGCGCTGCTGGTGGGCGGCATCGCATTTCGGGCACCGGAATACAGCCCCAACGACAGCCCCGCTAGCGAGGACAAGACGTTCGAGCTGTTTGCCGACCAGCAGAGCGCCCTGGCCCCGCCGGATGGCAAGGCGCAATACCTGGCTTTACGCTTCGATCAGGCTTTGCGCGGATTGCGGGTCGGAGCGCCGGTCGAATTCCTGGGCATCGAAGTGGGCAGGGTCGTAGCTATCAATCTGGATTTCGACGAGAAGCTGCGCAGCTTCCCGGTCAATGTCGGCGTGGTGTTCTACCCTCAGCGCCTGGGCAAGGCCCATGAAAAACTGCTCAAGGCGCTCAATCACAACCCGGATGACGAAGCTGCCGGCGCTCGCCTGATCGGCAGTTTCGTTGAACGCGGCCTGCGTGCCCAGGCCCGTAGCGGCAACCTGCTGACCGGGCAGTTGTACATCTCGCTGGACTTCTACCCCAAGGCCGAAAAAGTCACTTTCGACGCCAACGCCCGCCCGGTCCGTATACCGACCATCCCAGGCAGTCTCCAGCAACTGCAGGAACAACTGCAGGCGATGGTCGAGCGAATCAACAAGCTGCCCCTGGAAAGCGTTGCCAACAACCTGAACGGCAACCTGGTGGAATTGCGCAAAGGCCTGGCCCAGTTCAACAGCAAGACCCTGCCAAGCGTGCAAAACACGCTGCAGGACGTGAGCAAGACCCTGCAATCGGCCAACTCGACCCTGGCCGAAGATTCGCCGCAACGCGAACAACTGACGCAGACCCTGGACGATCTTGGGCGCATGTCGCGTTCGTTGCGCGAGCTGTCCGACTACCTGAGCCGCCATCCCGAATCACTGCTTCGCGGCCGTCCCAAGGATGCACCGGCGCAGAACCTCACATTGCCGGCGAACGAATGACCACAGGAGCACGCCCCATGCCGCTGATGCTGAAACTCCCCCTGGTTGCCTTGGTGCTGCTGCTTGCTGCCTGCCGCGGCGATCCGATCCAGTACCACACCCTAAGCCCGGCTCAACCTGCCGGCCAGCCACGCACGAACATGGACATCCAGCTCGAGCAGGTGAGCGTTCCGCCTCAGGTGGACCGCGCGCAAATGGTCATCCGCCAAGGCAACAGCGGGCTGGCGATCCTGGAAACGCAATGGTGGGGCGCCAGTCTGGCCGATGAACTGCGCAGCAGCCTGGACGAACAACTGAGCAACCCAGGCGCAGCGAAGCTACTGCTGCGGGTGGATGTGCAGCGCTTCGATTCGATCCCCGGCCAATATGCCCGCATGGACGTGCAGTGGCGCCTGCGCGAGCTGGGCAACGAAGCCCATACCCTGACCTGCCGTAACAGCCTGCAAACGCCGGCGGGGAGCAGCATCGATGAGCTGGTGACGGCCCATCAGCAGAATGTCCGACAGTTTGTCGGCCTCGTTGAGCAAGCCGCCACCAAAATGACATGCCCTTGACCCGTAGGCGCTGCCGAAGGCTCGGGCCGCGTTTGGACGATCTTTCTGTTTTGATCTTTCGTTTGCTACTCGGAAAAACCGCAGCCTCGCTGCGCTCGACAGCGCCTACAAGGGCCAGTGCAGCGACAGCACCGGCGCAATGCGCGGATGGCGGTCGATGCGCTCCAGTAGCTCGTAGAACGGCGGTCGGGCATTCAGCATGGCCTCCCGCGTGTCTTCCCACTTCGTGACCACGGCGGCCAGGATATCCAGCGCTCCCGGCTCGGCACCGCTGAGAAAAGGACGAGCCGCAAACTGGTCGGCAAACAGCGCCCAGTTGCGATGTAGCCGCTGTCGGGTGCCCGACACCAATTGCTGCCGGGTCGCTTCATCCGCGTCGACCAGCCAGCGCTCTGGAAAATCGATGATGCCGATGGGCGTGTAGCAATTGGCGACGATATAGACCAGGCCCCGTATGGCTTGAGCACGTTGGGTCGGATCGTCCGGCAGCAACTTCGATTCAGGAAACACCAGCCCGAGATGGATCAGAATCGCCGCGGCTTCGGTCAGCACCGAACCGTCCGGCAATTGCAAGGTCGGGACCTGCTTCTGAGGGTTCAATGCCTGTAGCTCTTTCGACGCCTCGTTGTCTTCGGTCGAATAGGCATCGATACGGCGATAAGGCACGCCACACAGGCACAGGGCGATCTCCACAGCCGAAGAGCCGGATTGCCGGTAGCCGAATAACTGATACATGAACTTGCCTCCTGCGCTTGGGGGGTAGCCGGTAGAACCCGCGGGCCCGCCAGTGTTCCACCCGGCAGACGACACGCACTCTCCATGGAAGCGAGCCTGCCCGCGATGTCGGCGGATCAGTCAACATCAATATTGCTTGCCAACCGCTCGGCGAGGTATCACCGCCGTCGATATTCACCATCAGGCCAATGAAGTTCTCTTGATTGTCGCTCCGGACAACAATGGCTCCACACCAACCCACTGCATCCCCGGAGCACACCATCATGAAACGCCAAATCATCCTCAGCCTCGCTTTCTCGGTACTGGCAGCCAACGCATTCGCCGCCTCCTCCCACCCGGTCGTTGCCGAAGGTGGTTCTGATCGACTGATCGAAAAACGTGTTGCCGAAGGCGGCTCCGATCGCCTGATCCAGAACCGCGTTGCCGAAGGTGGCTCTGATCGTCTGATCCAGAACCGCGTTGCCGAAGGTGGCTCTGATCGTCTGCAACAGAACCGCGTTGCTGAAGGTGGTTCCGATCGCCTGCAACAGAATCGCGTCGCTGAAGGTGGTTCCGATCGTCTGCAACAGAACCGCGTTGCTGAAGGTGGCTCCGATCGTCTGCAACAGAACCGCGTTGCTGAAGGTGGTTCCGATCGTCTGCAACAGAACCGCGTTGCTGAAGGTGGCTCCGATCGTCTGCAACAGAACCGCGTTGCTGAAGGTGGCTCCGATCGTCTGCAACAGAACCGCGTTGCTGAAGGTGGTTCCGATCGTCTGACCCAGAACCGTGTATGAGTTGTTCAATCCAAATGCGTGACGAAACCCAACTCAATGTGTGGCGAAGGAGCCCCCTCGCCACAATGCTTCAAACACCTCTGGAACCTAACGCATCACCATGAAAGCCCGGCCTTATCCGCCGGGCTTTTTCATTGCCCACCGATTGCCTAGCGTCCCGCAGCGCGCGTCATACAACGCCGGTAACGCTCATCCACTCGCTTGGCGAACCACGCCGTGGTCAGCTTGCGCGTGATTTTCGGGCTCTTGAGCACGATTCCCGGTAACACCGCCCGAGGTAATTGCTTGCCCTCGGCCTTCTCAGCCAATTCGAAGACCCGCTTGTACAGTTTGCTGTCCTCGAACGCCAGGCTGTCGCCCTGCTCCAACTGGTCGCGAATGGTCGGGTTGCGCATCCCCAACGACCGGCCCAAGGTGCGCACCGCCAACTCGGTGCTGCCTGGCATGATGGAACCATGCAAGATCAAATCGCCGTCCAGAGCCAGGGGAATGCCTGAGGCACGACTCACTGCATGCTGGAATGCCGCGTTGCGGCTGGCGTACCATCCGGCATTGAAATCGGCGAAACGATACAGCGGTTCGGTGTAGCTCACCGGATACCCCAGCAGATGCGCAATACCGAAATACATCCCGCCGCGACGACTGAACACCTCCCGACGAATCGACCCATCCACCGCATAGGGATAATCCCGGGCATTGGCCTGGGCAAACGCGATGCTGACCTGCATCGGCCCGCCGGTGTGCACGGGGTTGAAGCTGCCGAACAGTGTCTTGCCCAAGGGCACCATGCCAATGAAGTCATCGAAAATCGCACTCAACTCCTTCTCGCTGCGCGCGGCATTGAGCCGATCACTGTAGCTTTTGCCATTGGGCGAACGCACCTGGAGGGCGCCGCTGATCAATAGACCCGGAATGTGCATCTTTGCCGCGCGACGATCGATTTCCTGCCGGGCGATCTTGCCCAACCCCGGTACCGCCGGATCAGCCTGGAACGTCGATTCCTGTTCGGTCACCGCCAGGACGGAACAGATATTCTGCGTCGTGGGTGAGATTTGCTGAGCGGCAAAAGCCACGTAGATATCCGTCGCCCAGCCCTCGCGATCCACAGTCTTGGCCGGCAACAACCGCACAATCTGCGCCTTGACCTCGGCAGGCTGGCGTTCCGGTTCCTGGGCCTGACGGCTGCCGCAACCGGCCAGGGTCAACAACGCGGTGAGGCTGATCATCAATCGATTGAGTTGCATGTTGCTCCATCAAGTCTGTTATTGCGCAGCAACCATACGATCAAAAGCCGGTACAGGCTATGTTCTGTTCATCAGAGCCAAAAGGGGTCTTGAGAGCAAAGAAGGCTCGACAGCAGCAAAAAGCTGACGTGAGAGATGGGTGGCCTAACACCATCAGGGTGGTAGCAAGACTCCACAGTAGATTTTGGGTGGGTGTCTGTGGGAGCAAGGCTTGCCCGCGATGACGGCGGCACATCCGACATTGATACCAGCTGGCCTACCATTATCGCGAGCAAGCTCGCTCCCACAGGGTTGACCGCGGATGCTCACAGTTTCAGTCCACGCCACAAGTCCAATGTGGGAGCGAGCCTGCTCGCGATGACGGCGGCACATCCGACATTGATACCAACTGGCCCCCCACTATCGCGAGCAGGCTCCCACAGGAAATCCAGCGTCGATCAGATCCCGCTTAGCGCCAGATCCATCGCAAAATAGGTGAAGATCAGGTCCGCCCCTGCTCGTTTTATCGCGCCGAGACTTTCTCGCACGACGCGAGCTTCGTCGATGGCGCCGGCCTGGGCGGCGAATTTGATCATCGCGTACTCGCCGCTGACCTGATAGGCCGACAGGGGCAGGTTCGAAGCCTGGCGAATATCGCGGATGATATCCAGGTACGCGCCGGCAGGTTTGACCATCAGTGCATCGGCCCCTTCCTGCTCATCGAGCAAGGACTCGCGCAGTGCTTCGCGGCGGTTCATCGGGTTCATCTGGTAGCTTTTGCGGTCGCCTTTCAAGGCACTGCCGCCCGCCTCGCGGAACGGACCGTAGAGCGCTGAAGCGAACTTGGTTGAATACGCCATGATTGCCGTCTGGCTGAAACCGGCTTCGTCCAGGGCTTTGCGAATGGCCTGGACCTGCCCGTCCATGGCGGCGGACGGCGCGATCACATCAGCCCCGGCACGGGCCGCCGCCACGGCCTGTTTACCCAGGTTGAGCAAGGTCCGGTCATTGTCCACTTCATGCCCGTGAAGCACCCCGCAATGGCCGTGATCGGTGTACTCACAAAAACAGGTGTCAGACATCACGATCATTTCCGGCACCGCGTCCTTGCAGATCCCGGCCATGCGCGACACCAGGCCGCGCTCGCTCCAGGTGTCGCTGCCATCACTGTCCAGGTGATGGGACACGCCAAAGGTCATTACTGACTTGATACCGGCACGGGCATACCGCTCGATCTCACCGGCGAGTTTCGATTCAGGAATGCGCGCCACGCCCGGCATACTCTTGATCGGTACAAAGTCATCGATTTCTTCTTCGACGAAAATCGGCAGCACCAGGTCGTTCAGGGTGAACTCGGTTTCCTGGAACAGACTGCGCAGGCTCGCATTGCGACGCAGACGGCGTGGACGTGCTTCGGGGAACTGACTGGACATGGGACTCCTGAAAAATGGGTGCTCGATCGCAGGGGCCAAAGCTTATGCCCTCACCCGCCTGGGCACAAACGCCGACCGGAAAACAGAGTTTTACCGGCCGGGCAATAATCGGCTTACAAGGTCAGTGAGCCATTGACGCAGGTCACCACCGCACCACCAATCCAGACGTCCTCGCCCACCTGCTCAACATGAATCCGCCCCGCCCGGCCCATGGTCAAGCCCTGGCTGACCACATAGCGCGACGGTGCCAGCCCCTTGGCCAGCATCCACTGGGCCAGCCCGGCGTTCAGGCTGCCGGTGGCAGGATCCTCCGGCATGCCGTCACCGGCAATGAAACCGCGCACTTCAAATTGCGCCTCATCGCCATCCACGGCCGGTTCCCACGGCGCGATGACGCCCACGGCCAGATCCCGCAACTGCTGGTAATCGGGCTTGAGTGCCAACACTTGCTGGCGATTCTTGAGCATCAATGCCAGCCAGCCGGCACCATTATCAACCCACTGCGTCTCGACAATCGCCTCGGCCTGCAACCCCAGTCCCTTGCGCACTCGCTCCAGCACTTGAGCCTCCAGCGGGCCGGACTTGAGCAAGGGCGGCGCCTGAAAAGCCAACCCGAAATCGCTGCGGCGAATTCTTACCAGGCCAACGCCACATTCCTGCACGATCTGCGGCCCTTTCGGCACGCCTCCGGCCTCCAGCCAGGCATGACAGCTGCCCAAAGTCGGATGACCGGCAAACGGCAGTTCAGTCGAGGTGGTGAAAATGCGCACCCGGTAATCCGCCTCCGGATGCTGCGGCGCCAGCAGGAAAGTGGTTTCGCTGAGGTTGGTCCAGTTGGCAAAAGCGGCCATGCGCTCGTCACTGATCTCGTCTGCCCCGAGCACCACCGCCAGCGGATTCCCCTTGAGCGGCACTTCGCTGAACACGTCCAATTGCTTGAAATTGAAACAGCTCGTCATCAATCCACTCATTCCGGAATTTTCAACCCGCGTGCCACTGCCGGCCGCGCCAGGAAACGCTCCAACACCCGCGTTACATTCGGGAAATTCTGGATACCCACCAGATCCCCCGCTTCATAAAAACCGATCAAGTTGCGCACCCAGGGAAACGTGGCGATATCGGCGATGGTGTAGCGCTCGCCCATGATCCAGTCCCGGCCTTCAAGACGACCATCCAGCACCTTGAGCAGGCGCTTGCTTTCCTCGACGTAACGATCACGAGGTCGCTTGTCTTCATAGTCCTTGCCCGCAAACTTGTTGAAGAAACCCAACTGCCCGAACATCGGCCCGATCCCGCCCATCTGGAACATCAGCCATTGAATCGTCTCGTAGCGCGCCGCCGACTCCTGAGCCAGCAACTGCCCGCTCTTGTCCGCCAGATAAATCAGAATCGCCCCCGACTCGAACAACGCCAACGGCTGATCCCCCGGCCCATGGGGGTCGAGAATCGCCGGGATCTTGTTGTTGGGGTTCAAGGAGAGGAACTCTGGGGACAGCTGGTCATTGCTGCCGAAGTCCACTTTGTGGGGTTCGTAGGGCAGGCCGATTTCTTCCAGCATGATCGAGACTTTCACGCCGTTGGGGGTCGGCAGGGAGTAGAGCTGGATCCACTCCGGGAACTGGGCGGGCCATTTTTGGGTGATGGGGAATGGGGTTAGGTTGGGCATGGGAGCGGACTCCAGAGGGGGAAGAAAAAAGCGGAGCATAGTTCAGAATGATTGCCGTGACATCAGGAAAGCATCTACATGAACCACCCCGCTGCAAGCAGGCCTAACTTCCCATACGACCACAACTTACTCATCCACATTTTTTATAGATTCCAGCCATAGAAAAAAATAATCTTTCTGCAGCTGAGGATCACTCACTATATCCCGATCCTCATAATCAAATATATTAACTAGATCTGCTCTCGATGCACGCTTACCTAGAACATGCTCATAAGCCGCTATTCCTGATGACATTTGCGAGGACATACTTGAAGGACGCACACTAAGCTTGGCTCCTTTGCACAAAAATTTTATATCCGTATGCTCCTTAATAATTTTCCCTAGACACTCATACACATCCGCTCCCGAGTATTTCTTTGACCAGCCATTTTTAAAAGTCAGCAGAATAGTGGATTTTTGTGCGTTCACGTCCAGCACCACCTCTTCCCTTTGGCCATCTTTAATAACTGGAACAAGCTGTCTTTTCATGTGTTATTTCCTCTGGGGGTTGGGCAAAGAATACCCTACGTAGGAACCATCTCTTTTAAGCGGCGTAACGCCAATAATATCTTCCGTTCTTACTCGATCTGGAATTGCAATCTCATACTCATAGCTATAGGGAACGTCCTCTGGCGGAAGCTCCTTATTAACATCACGCCCAGGAATTTTTTTCAGAACATACAGATACCCTTTCCGCGTTCCATATTTTGTTCCAAAATCAAGCCCCACTTCAACGCTAGTTGTTGTGCTGACAAAATTACTCGGTGGATTTCTGTTATCCCAAATATGAAGCAGTAGGTCAGTACTTTTTCCCAAGCTCATAAAACCTTCTTTAAAAATGACCTCCGGCCCCCTCAAATCTCCACGATAAAGGTAGGTAGGTTTGGGTAGCGATTTTTCACCCTCATCCACCCCAACCTTAGCCGCCGGATCCTGACTACCAACCGCCGACCGGCACCCACCCTTCCCCGGACAATCCACCAACCCCAATGGATCCACCCACCCCGTCGGGTTCAGGGTGTAGCGATACCCGTTGAGGCCACCCGCCAGTTTGCTCGGGTCAGGCGTCAGGTAGCGGCCGGTTTCCGGATTGTAGTAGCGGTGCCGGTTGTAGTGCAGGCCGCTTTCGGGGTCGAAATATTGGCCCTGGAAACGCAACGGTTGTTCCAGCTGTTCGCCGCCGCCGTGGACCAGTTCGGTGGTTTTGCCGTAGCCGCTGTAGCGTGCCGACCAGACGATGGTGCCGCCGTAGTTGGTCAGTTCCTGGGGCGTGCCCAGGTGGTCGAGGTGGTAGTAGAACGGGCAGGCGTTCGGGCCTTTGCCGTCGAGCAGGGCCAGTGGGCGGAAGGTGCCCGGTTCGTAGACGTAGCTGCGGTGGTGGCGCGGGCTGCTTTCGGCGACGACCTGGTCACCTTGCCAGAAAAATTCCGTGGTCAGGCCGTCCACGGTCTTGCTGATGCGTCGGCCGAAGGCGTCGTAACGGTAGGACGTTTCGCGCCCGTGCGCCGTGGTGACGCCGATCAGCCGGTGTTGGCTGTCGTAGCGGTATTCGCTGACGAGGCACTGGGCCTTGCCGCGCCGTTCGCGGATCAGGTTGCCGAAGGCGTCGTAGTCGTAGTGCCGGTCGCCCTCCATCAGCAGGCGATTGCCCTTGAGGCGGGTCGGGCCGGGGCGGTCCTGCATCAGCAGGTTGCCGGCCGGGTCGTGGGCGAAGTGTTCCGGCGGCTCGCTGTGGGAATAGTCGATGCCGATCAGGCGATCCAGCGGGTCGTACTGGTAATGACGGCGGTTGCGCTTGTCGGAAATGGACTGCAGGTTGCCATTGGCGCTGTAGGCATAATCGCGCCAGAACAGTTGCTGCTGGTTCTGCCACACCGTCTGGGCCTTGAGCCGGCCTTGTTCGTCGTAGTCGTACTGGCTGAGCAGCAGGCCTTGGCGGCGCTGGCGTTCGCGCCCGCCGCTGAGCTGGTGTTCGGTGAGGCGCGAGCCGTTCAGGTCGATGGCCGTCAGCGCGCCGCCCCGGGCGTGGTGGTAGTCGAGCTGGCTGTTGTCCGGCAGGCGCAGGTGATTGAGGCGTCCGCAGGCGTCGTAGCGATAACGCAGGGTGCCCCAGCCCTGGTGTTCGCTGATCAGCCGGTCCTGGGCGTCGTATTCGAAGGCCAGCGGGTGAGCGGTGCCGTCGTTGACGTGGACCAGCCGGCCCAGCCCGTCGTAGCGGTATTCGATGGCCTGGCCGTCGGGCAAGGTCTTGACCAGCAGCCGCCCGGCCCCGTCGCGCTGGTAGCGGGTGACCCATTGGGCGCCGTCCGCGCCGTGCTCGGTTTTCTCCAGCAGGTGGCCATTGAGGTCGTAGGCGTAGGCGGTGCGTTGGCCGTCAAAGCCGATCTGCTGTCGGATCAATCCGTTAGGCGTGTAGTCCAGCTGATATTTTTCGCCGGATTCGTTTTCGATTTCAGTCAGCAACAGCCGCGCCGAGTCGTAGCGATACTTCAGTTCGCTGCCGTCGGGGTTGAGGCGACGGCTGATCAGGTGCAGGTCCTCGGCGTATTCATAGCGGGTGGTCCGCCCCAGCTCATCGCGCTCGGCGGTGACCTTGCCGTAGGCGTTGTAGTGCCAGGCGCGGGTCGCACCACCCGGCAAGGTGGTTTCGAGCAGGCGGCCCACCGCGTCCCACTGGTAGTGCGTGAGGGCGCCGTGTTCGTCCTGGCGGGTCAGCAAACGCCCCAGGGCGTCGTAGGAAAAACACCGGCGCCCCGTGTCGGGCAGGGTTTCTTCGGTCAGTTGGCCCAGCTGATTACGGGTAAACCGATGCTCGCTACCGTCGGGGTAACGGATCGCCAGCAATTGTCCTTGGGCGTCGTAGTCATAGCCGGTGCTCTGGCCGTGCGGATCGATGGCCTCGATCACATCGCCCTGGGCGTTGCGCCGGTATTGCCACACGGCCTTGCCGCGTGAGCGGGTGTGCAGGAAACCGTGGCGGTATTCGTAGGACGTTGGTTCTTCGTCCGGCGGAATCAGCGCCACCAGCCGTCCGGCTTCGTCGTAGCGGTATTCGGTGACGGCGCCCAGCGGGTCCTGTTCGGCAATCAGCCGGCCCCGGGGGTCATAGGCCTTGAGGTGCTCGCCGCCATCGGGCTCGACCTTGCGCACCAGCCGTGCCCGCTCGTCGTGGACGTACACCTCCTGGCTGCCATCCAGATGCTGGACCGTGACCTGCCCGTCCTCGCCCCAGGTGTAGCGGCTGTCCATCTGCGCAAACGAGGCCCAGTGCCGCACGCAGCGGGCTGCGCGGCCTGCCCCTTGCCACTCCCAGAAGAAACTCGCACCGCCGGCCAGTTGCCGTTGCAGGATGACGTGCTGGTCGTCGTAGTCGTAGCGTTCGCTTTCGCCGGCGGCGTTGGTCGCTTCGATCAGTCGGAAACGTCCGTCGTAGCGGTAGGACACCAACGTCTGTTCAGTGCGCCAGGCTTCGTCGAGGGTGATGGCCGGGTGAAAGCTCTGGTAGTCGATGGCGACCAGATGACGTTGCTCATAACGCAAGCGCAGGGCGCGTCCGGCGCCGTTGTCCAGGCGGCTGATGTCGCCATGGATGTTGCGCTTGATCGTCAGGCGGTTGGCATAGCGGTCGCTGAGGGCGGTCAGATGGCCGTCGCGAAAGTGTAGGAAAGGCGCGTCTTCGCCCGGCTGGGCGATGATCAGTTCGTCCGGTTCCACTCCGAGGTAAATCGCCGCGCGGGCCAGGCTGTTGTGGATCGCCGGGCGTTGCTCGCTGGGCAGCGGAAACGTCGTACGGCGGTTTTCCTGGTCGATCCAGATGACCTGCTCGCCCTCAAGCAACAGGCGATGCGCAAGGGCATGGCTCCAGCCGCGGCCCAGGCCGATGTCCAGGTCCACCGCGCTGGTGCGGTACAAGCGGGTGAAGACAAACGGCAGCCGGCCATCGAGGGTGCCGTCATCCAGGGTCAGCAGTTCTTCGCCGGTGACCATCGACACCGGGCAGCCGCTGGTCTGGGTCAGGGCCGCGGTGTCGGCGCTGTCACCGTTGGGGTTTTTCGATTGGCTGGGGGCGTCGTCGTGGGCTTCGAACTGGCTCAGGCGCGTGGAACCCTGGGTTTTTTCCCGCGCCACGGCGGCCGGATTGCTCACGGATACTGGCGCAGAATTCTCAGGGGTAATGTGCAAAGGTCCGACAGGCGTCGGTTTTAAAGGCGCACGCTGACTGACCACCAACGGTTTGAGCACATCGGCATGTTGATCGAGCCGGTCGGGGGTGAGTTGGCCCAATCTCAGGCTCGATGCCAGCAACCACTCCCGGGCCCGCTCCGAGCGGACCCGGCCCAGCACCTTACCGCTCATGCGCAGACCCAGGCCCAGCCCCCCGGTCAAACGCATCAGCAGGAAGTTGATCAGCACCGAGGCGCGCATCTCGCCCACGACTTCAGCAACGTGCTGGGGCGGCAACATCCGTAGCCAACTGGCGAAGGCCGCCATATGCACGAAGAGCAACGGCTCGTCGCTCAACACCATCAACCCTTTGGCGATTGCCTCGGAGGACGCCTTCAGTAGCTGCTCAAGCTCGGCTTGAGTCAGGTACTCCAACAACTTCTCGCTGTTGGCCTGCAGGTCCGCCAGCAGTTCGAAGACCTGTTTGACGTCGTCCCACAACTGATGCAGGGCGTCTGTGAACCCGCGCCAATCAGCTTGCTGCAATGCGCTGTAGCGCTCGAGAAATCCGCTGTCGGAAAACTCTACCCATTGCGGTTGAAATTCATCCCACTCCGCTTGCAGCCAACCTTCCAGTTGAGCAATCACGTCACGGTAGGACGCGTACAGCGCCTTGACATGCTCGGCCGTCACATGGGGAAAAAAGGTGATGCGATAACGCTGGCCCCGCCAGCAGTCGGGGACTTCCAGAATGCCGCTGGGGCCGATCACGTGATGAACCGGTTCGCCGAAGGTTTCTTTCCCCGGCTCGCCCCCGGTGATCGGTTCCAGCATCACCGGTGTGTCGCCAATCGGCACGAAGCGCGCCGCCTGGAACATGTGCACCAGCGTCAGCGGCCCCTCCGCCGGACAAGCGACCACCGTGGCGCTGACAGGTTGATCAAGGTCCTTCGGTGCCGCCAGGGACACTTCGTTGCCGACCTTGAACACCTGCTCGATATCCAGCGCCCAGCCGGTCCAGAAACTTTCAGCCCAGGCGTCGTAGTCGTTCAGGCAAGTGCGGAAGTCCGCCAGCACCGCTTCGATGTCCGGCTGCTCGGGGTCCATGGCCGCAATCACCAGCGAGCCGATGACGTTGTTCAAAGCCAGGAGTTTGTCGGGGGCGAACATGCGGGAATCTCGCGGTGCGGGGACGGACGCGAGACTTTGCCGAGGACGGCAGGGAAAATAAGTCAGAGGAGGAGACGGCAGGTGTAAGGCGATTCTTTAAATACAAAACCCAAATGAACGCGTCACGAAACTCGCACGCCCCATTCTTAAATCCGCAACATCCTGTCGCTAACATTCGCCCTACCTCCTGGCAGGAGGCCTTACAGTGCACGGAATCGGTCGGTATCGAACCAAAGGGCGCCAGAAGACTCTGAGCAATGCCCCGAGAAATCGAAGCGGCATCACGACAAGGAAAACACCGGAAGCCAAAAACTTCCTGGTGCCCAGGTTTGTCAGCCTGACTTGAGAGAGCCGAAGAATATTATTCAATGATGAACCCACTGAATTTCGCCAAACGCTTCAAGCGCCGACCGTGGCTGATGTTGCCTACGCTGCTTGTCGCTTGTGGCCTGGCGCTGTTGCTGGAGTCGAGCGTCAGTCGCGCCCAACCGGCCGACGGTATCCAGACCTTGGTGTTCCTGCGCCACGCCGAGAAACCCGCCGGCGGCCTGGGCCAGCTCAATTGCCAGGGGCTGAATCGCGCCATCGACCTGGCCACCCTGCTACCGGAGAAATTCGGCAAGGCCGACTATGTGTTCGCGGCCAACCCTACCCGCAACGTCGAAGAGGGCGAGCTGGATAATTCCTACAGCTACATCCGCCCACTGATGACCATCAGCCCCAGCGCCATCAAACTCGGGCTGCCGGTAAACATCGAGTATTCAGCCAATGACACCAGCGACCTGGCTGACGAACTGCTGCACGACAAGTACCACAACTCGATCATCTACACCGCTTGGTCGCACGGCTACCTGCCGGAGCTGATCAACCAGGTCGCCAGCGACGCGATGGGCAAGAAGCAGACGATTACCGATGATTGGGAATCGGGGGATTTCGATTCGCTGTACGTGCTGACCCTGACCTGGCACAACGGCAAGGCCAGTCTCACCAGCCAGAACTACAAGCAAGGCCTGGACAACGGGCAGGAAACTTGTCCGACATAGGCTGCGGACATTACTTTCGACAATACCTCCTCAATCACCGCCACTGGTCCCCACCGTTATCGCGAGCAGGCTCGCTCCCACAGGGGATTGGCGGTGGGCAGCGATCACCCTTTGCGGGCCGCTCGCTCACGCAGATACTCCAGCACCGCCACCTGCTCACCCGCGAACTCGATCCGCCCGCCCTTCTTCTCGCGCTGGAACACGTACATCGGGTCGTAATACTCACGCAACAGGCCTTCGATCCAGCCGCGATGCAAGTCGACGGCGCCGCTGGTCGCCTGCTCGGCCAGGGCCGCTTCCATGATTTGGAGCAAACGTCGATGGCGGTCGCCACCCAGGCGCTTATGGATGTTATTGAGGCTTGCCAGCAACCGCTCGCAAAACAGCGAGAATCCTTCATCGCCATGGACTGCGACAAATTCGCCGCACAGGTTGATGACGTAATCGCGCAGGATCCGCTCGACCCGCCGCTCCAGGCTGTCCTCAAGCCAGACCATCGGAACCTGTTGCATGCGCTGGTACAAAGACAGCGGCAAGGCGCAACTGCCGACCATGCGGCTTTCATCTTCCAGCACGAACTGTTCGATACCAGCGGCACGTTTTTTCAGCACATCCACGGCCAGCAGGTTCTCGAAATCGATATTGGAAGGCTGCCCGGTGGCGCGCTTGCCGAAGCTCGAACCGCGATGGTTGGCGTAACCTTCCAGATCCAGGCTGTTGCCCAGTTGAGTCAGCACTTCTGTCTTGCCGGTGCCGGTCATGCCGCCCAGCAACACCAAGTCGCATTGGGCAACCGCCTGCTCGACGGTGTCGAGCAGGAATGTACGCATGGCCTTGTAGCCGCCGCCGACCCTGGGATAGTCGATGCCCGCCTCGTCCTTGAGCCACTGCTGGACGATCTGTGAGCGCAAGCCTCCCCTGAAGCAATACAACACACCATCAGGATGGGCTGTTGCGAACTCGGCCCAGGCCTGGATGCGTTGCGCCTTGGTGTCGCCGGACACCAATTGATGCCCCAGGACAATGGCCGCCTGTTGGCCCTGCTGCTTGTAGCAAGTACCGACCCGTTGCCGTTCGATGTCGGTCATCAACGGCAGATTGACCACGCCGGGGAATGCGCCCTTGAGAAATTCGACGGGGGCACGGGTGTCCATCATCGGTCGGTCATTGAGAAAAATATCGCGGTAATCGGTGATGTCATGGGTCATCAAGACACCTCGACCGCGTAGGTCTGTCGCTCGACCAGTTCACCGATCGGCTCCAGTGCAAACCCCAGTTCAGCGGCGACCGCCAGAAACGCTTCGTTGCCCTCGGGCGTGACGGCGATCAGCAGTCCGCCGCTGGTCTGCGGGTCGCACAGCACTCGCTTGTGCAGTTCCTGCACGCGCCCGACCTTGCTGGCGTAGCTGTCGTAGTTGCGCAGCGTACCGCCCGGCACGCAGCCTTGGTCAAGGTAATACTCGACGCCCGGCAGACGCGGCACCGCGTCGTAGCGGATACGCGCCGTCAACTGGCTGCCATCGGCCATTTCCACCAAATGCCCGAGCAGGCCGAAACCGGTGACGTCGGTCATCGCCGCCACGCCATCGAGCTTGCCGAAGCGGCTGCCCGGCTTGTTGAGGGTGCACATCCAGTCGCGGGCCAGGCCAACATCGGCGGCGCGCAGCTTGCCTTTCTTTTCCGCGGTGGTGAGGATGCCGATGCCCAAGGGCTTGGTCAGGTACAGACGGCAACCGGCGGTGGCGGTGTCGTTGCGCTTCATATGACGCTTTTGCACCAGGCCCGTGACCGCCAGGCCGAAAATCGGCTCGGGCGCATCGATCGAATGGCCGCCCGCCAGGGGAATGCCTGCTTCGTCACATACCGAACGACCGCCGCGAATCACTTCGCGAGCGATTTCCGGGGCCAGTACATTGACCGGCCAGCCGAGAATCGCAATCGCCATCAACGGATCACCGCCCATGGCGTAGATGTCGCTGATGGCATTGGTGGCGGCGATGCGACCGAAATCAAAAGGATCGTCGACAATCGGCATGAAGAAATCGGTGGTAGAGACCACCCCGCGCTCCTCGTCGATGGCGTATACCGCAGCGTCGTCCCGGGAGGCATTGCCAACCCACAACTTGGGGTCAAGGTTCTGCGCACCGCTGCCGGCCAGGATCACTTCCAGCACCTGTGGCGAAATCTTGCAGCCGCAACCGGCGCCGTGGCTGTACTGGGTCAGGCGAATCGGCTCGCTCATGGGCATACCTCTCGTAAGTCAAGGTGGGCGATTCTAGCAGCAACGCCGCCGGTTCAGTGCCGGCGCGAACCCATTGAATTTTCCCCCACCAGAGGAATCACTAGAAGACCAGCCGAGCATTCATCCCAGGAGACCGCCGATGTCCCTCGCCCCCGCTGCCGACGACAGCACCGACCTTAAGTATGGCCTCGACACGCTGTTTGGTCGCCAGACCCAAAGCGTCGATTGCCGCTACGATGTCCAACGCCTGGATGACGGTGAACCGGTGTGGTTCGCCCTGCACGTTCAGCCACCGCTGCCGGATGATCTGGAAAAAGCCCAGATCGTGGTCTTCAGCACCGAAGGCCGGCACATTGGCGGTATTGTCCGGCTTGCCAAGCGTCTGGACGATGGCAGCCTGCGACTGGAAGTCGAGCCCGACTGAGGTTCTCAGGCCTGCCGTGCACTGCTGCGATACATGAATACCAGCGCCAGTGCCAGGCAGGCCATCGCCAGCACCCGACTCCCGGACAACTCAATAGCGGGGTTGCCCAACCAGCCGAAATTGTCGATCAGCATGCCCATGGCCAACTGCCCGAGGATCACCGCCACGGTCGCCACGGCGGTGCCGACCCTTGGCACCGCGCCGACCATGACCATCATGTACACCACACCAAACAAGGCACCGCCAAGTTGCCATTTCGGCACGTCCAGCAGGCTGACGGCGTGAGCGGGTTCAAAAAACACGATCAGTAACCCGGTGACCACCGTGCCCACCACGAATGTCAGCAGACTGCTGCGCAGCACACCGACCGTCTGGCCCAGGCGACCGTTGATGGCCGCCTGCACGCTCAACACCGCACCGGCCCCAACGACCAGCAGCAATAGCAAAAACAGATTCATATTCAACCTCGGGCAATCAGGACAAGGGCTACGACGATCAGCGCCAAGGCGAGCCAGCGCTCGCCGTTGACCCGCTTGCGGGTTGCACCGAACCAGCCGAAGTGGTCGATCAGCACGCTTTTACCCACTTGCCCGGAAAGGATTGCGACCATGGTCATGGCAATGCCGATGTGGGGCGTGGCAAGCGTCAGCACGACCACGTAGATCGGCCCCAGGAAACCACCGATCAATTGCCAGCGCGGCAACTCATTCAAGGCGGGGCCTTGTTGCGGACCACTGAGCAGCAACAGCAGAAATAGAATCGCCGAACCGACGCCGAATATGCTCAGGGTTGCCCAGAGATGCCCCACTTGAACCCCCAGCGGCCCCAGCAGACCGGCCTCTACCGACAGGCCCATGCCAGCCAGGATCACCAGGGGCAGCAACAGCCAGCGCAAAAGCACTCGTGGTTTGGAGGCAGCCGCCGGGGCGGCGGCGTTGAGTGAAGACGCTTGCATGATCAGAACCTCTGAGAAGAACAATGAGCGGGATTATCGGCTGGCGCAGCTGTGCGATAAATGGGAGCATCCAGACAACACTTTTGCGCAACTCGCACAGCGGAGCAGTCCATGCACGGTCTCAATGAACTCGGCTTCAAGGCCCTGCGGTTGTTTGTCGCCGTGCTCGACCACGGCAGCTTCTCGGAGGTGGCCCGGCGCGAAGGCCTGGCGCCGTCGTCGATTTCCCGGCAGATCCAGTTGATGGAACAGGCCCTCAACCAGCAGTTGTTGTATCGACACACCCGCGCTGTTTCGCCCACTGAAGCCGGCCGCCTGCTGGGTCATCATGCACGCCTGTTGCTGGTGCAACTGGAAGAAGCCGAACAGGCGCTGCAGGAACAACACAGTGAGCCGGCTGGACTGGTGCGGATCAATGCCCCGGTGGTGTTCGGCCAGCGCCATCTGACGCCGTGGCTGGGGTCATTGTGTGAGCGCTACCCGAAGCTGCAACTGGACATCCAGCAAACCGACAGCTACGTCGACCCGCTGCAGGAAGGCGCGGACCTGCTGTTTCGCATCGGCCCGCTGCACGATTCAGGCATGCAAGCGCGAATCCTCGCCCCGCACCGCTTTCAGATCGCCGCCAGCCCCGCGTACCTGGCGCGTTGCGGCACGCCGCTCAAACCCCAGGACCTGGCGAACCATCAGTGTCTGGCCTACAAGGGCGTGGCCGGCCAGCAACGCTGGTTTTTTCGCCGTCCGGGTCAGGCCTGGACGCCCTACAGCGTCAAAGGGCCGATCACCGGCAACCATGCCGACACCCTGACCCAGGCGGCCGAACAAGGCCTGGGGCTGGTGATGTTTCCGTCGTGGTTGATCGGCGAAGCCGTGCGCAACGGCACCCTCGTGCCGGTATTGCGCGACTACGAAGCCTCCAACAGCCTTGAGCCCCAGCAGATCGCCATTCTCTGGCCGGGCAGCCGACGTCTGTCGGTGAAAGTGCGTACCGTGATTGACTTTTTTCTACAGTGTTTTGGCGAAGTACCTTACTGGGATCGCTGAAACTGCGAGGTCGGTGCTAACGTGTCGACCCGTCGCCTGACAAGGATAACCCCGTGCTGCTGCTCAAATTATTGGTGATTCCCGCTTTCCTGCTGCTGATTTCCCTGGCGGGCCGGCGTTGGGGACCGAGCGTGGCCGGTTGGCTGTCGGGGTTGCCGGTGGTGGTGGGTCCGATTCTGTTGTTCCTGGCCCTGGAACAGGGCGAGGCGTTTGCCGCTCAGTCGGCGACAGCGGCGCTGTCGGCCATGTTTGCAATGATTGCATTCTGTGTGGTGTACGCCCGGGTCGCCCAGCATCGTGACTGGCCTTGGGCGCTGGGTATCGCGTTGGGCGTCTGGGCGCTGGTGGCGATGGTGCTGTCCTGGTTGCCGGCCTCGCTGCCGCTGTCGAGCGTGATCGCCATTGTGGCATTGCTGGCCGCGCCTTATCTGTTCCCGACGGTTCGACCGGTGATGAGCAGCCCGGCTCCCAAATCCGACAAGCTGCTGCTACGCATGGTCGCCGGCGCGCTGTTGACCCTGGCGGTGACGCTGCTGGCCAGCACCGTGGGTGAACGCTGGAGCGGGCTACTGGCGGTGTTCCCGGTGCTGGGCAGCGTCATGGCAGTGTTCTCCCAGCAAACCCGGGGCGCGGCCTTCACCGCCGCGTTGCTGCGGGCCACGGCCACTGGCATGTATTGCTTCACCGCGTTCTGCCTGACCCTGGCCCTCACCCTGCCGCTGCTCGGCATGCCGGCCTTTGTCGTGAGTGTCGCGGTGTCGGTGGTCATGCTGCTGGTGACCCGCCGCCTGCTGGTGCGCGCCTCTGCCCCACGGGCCAATGATGTGGCGCACTCGTGACCGGCGCTGGAGCCGGTTGGACGCCCATGGGATGATCGCGCTCAAGCACACCCCTCTGTGGAGCGTTTCAATGTCATTGGTAAGTAAACAAGCCGCTGCCCTGATGCTGACGGTCATCGCCAGTCTGGTGGTGGTGCCTGCTTATGCCGCCCAGCCCAAAACCGGCGGCGCAGCACAGGTACAAAAGGTTTCCCTGCTGGGAAGCAAGTTCAACTTCACCCTGCCCAAGGGCTTCACTGCGACACCGCTTCCGGCCGGCGATGCCGCTCAGGGCACGGCGGGGGCGAAGGGGACGATGTACAGCAATGCCACCAGCAAAACCGTGGTGATCACGGCTGAAAACACCATCATCGATGGCTCGAATGTGAAAGACGACGACAGCACATTCCTCGATGCCACCATGGCCGACTTCGCCGTCCAGAAAATCAAGGCCCTGCCGGATGCCAAGATCCTGAGCGAGAAAAGCCTGACCCAAAAAGGTACCGGCCTGGGTCTGCGCCAGCTCGATACCAAGGCGACCCAAGGCGGTGGGCCGACCCTCGATACCACGTTGCTGGGCGCCTCAGGCATGCGCATGGCAGTGGTACAGATCATTTCCCGGGCCAGCGACAAGGCCGGGCATGAGGCGCTGGTGAAGCAGATCGTCGCTGGTCAGTGACTTGATGGACCGGGTGGTTTTCATCGCGAGCAGGCTCGCTCCCACAGAGATTCTGGGGCGACATGAATCTTGATATCCAATCTGCTATTCATCGCGAGCAATCTTTGCCCCCACAGGACTGGAGGCAATCCCGTTTCTGGGAGCAACTCGGGAAAAAGGTGGGAGCGAGCCGGCTCGCGATGACGGCGGCACACTCAACACCTCTGTCACTGAATCAGGGATTAAGCCGCTCCAGCCAGGCGCGCAGATCCCGCACCTGCATGGCACTGACGCTGTGGCCAACGCCCGGATAGGCATGGAATTCGGGCTCCAGGGCCAGGGTCTTGAGGAAGCTGTCCGCCTCGGTGCCGTCGTGGTATGGGATCACCGAGTCCGCCGTACCATGACCGATAAATACCGCCAGCGTCCGGCGCGACTCGTCGGGTGTCAGTTCGGCCCGCAGTACCGACAGCACCCGCCCGCCCAGCGCGGCAATGCCACCGACGGCCTCGGGATGGCGCAGGGCGACCTCGTAACTCATCATCGCGCCCTGGCTGAAACCGACCAGGTATACGTTGCTCGCATCGGTCGGGTACTTGACCCGGGCCTTCTCGATGAAATCCAACAGCATCTGGCCGCTGGCCTTCAGGTCCGCGGTATCACCGTCGTAGGCGCCCTCGCCCTTCTTGGCAAACCATTGATACTGGCCCCGCTCCACGGTCTTGGGCGCTCGTACCGATAGGTAGTTGTAGTCACTGGGCAACTCATCCTTGAGGTCGAACAGGTCTTGCTCACTGCCGCCGGAGCCATGCAGGAAGATCACCAGCGGCCGGTTTCTGGCCTGCTCATCGGCATGGGCCAGGTAATTGAGGGGCAAATCGGTGTGCAGCGCAGGCTGAGCCTGCAAACCGCAAGACACTACCAACAGCAACAGGGCGAGCGCTTTGAACATCAGTCTTCCTCCATCATTCGATAGCCGCACGGCAACGCGCGTGCGCTGAGATAGACAGCAGTTATCAGTCGTTGATCAATTTCCCCGCGCGAATCGGCGCTCGCCCGGCCACTTTCGCCTGCCAGATTCCAGGCTGGGTATAGCGCCCACGGTCCAGCGCAAACAACACGCCGCTGGTGCCGGCCCGAACAGTAGTAACCCGATCGTTCAACGGATCGACCACTTCGAACAACGGATCGCCCTGCTCCACCCACTCACCGGCCTCGCGCAGGAAGCTCACCACCCCATGATGCGGCGCGAACAGGTACTCAGTGCCTTCGAACGGAAAACCTTCACAACAGTGCGCTGGCGCGGGCGGCCAGTCACCACCGATGAAACCCTGCTCGGCCAGGAACCCGAGAATGGCTTCGCAATTGGCCTGGGCCTGATCCACCCGAGTGTCGCCCATGCTGCCCAGTTCCAGCGTGGTCGCCAGGTTGGCCGGCGGGATCGCGGCCTCGGGGAAGGTCTTGGCCAGACGCAACCAGGGCGAGGAACAAGACTCGTCGAAGGAACTGCCGCCAGAGTCTTCGCACAGCAACGCCACGCCCGCCTTCAACCGCGCGGCCAGGGAGCGCCACTGCGGCCAGTGTTGCGGCAAGGCGTACAGGTGAATCGCCGCCTCGAAGTCGCAATGCAGGTCCAGGGTGACATCGGCGTCGCAGGCATGGCGCAGCAGCAGGCGATGCAGGGCCTCGAGTTGTGAGGGCGGCGCCGGCAAATCGTCCAGCACCTGAACCATGGTCTGGCGGATCAGCGTGATATTGGCGGCCGGGTCGTCGCCCAGGCGATCACCGATGCGTTGGGCCACCGGCGCGCTGAGTTCCACGAAAGACCGATTGAAGTTCTTGCCGCTGCCCAGCTCGAAACGCCCCAGGTGCGCGCTCTGCAGATGCTGGTCCAGGCCGATGGGGTTGGCCACGGGCACCAGTTCAATCACGCCGTTGAGCAAGCCTTGGGTCTCAAGCTCGTTGAGTCGTTGTTTCAGCTCCCATGCCGTGCGCATGCCGGGCAATTCATCGGCGTGCAGGCTGGCCTGGATATACGCCTTGCGTGGACCGTGGCCGTAACGAAACACACTGAGCCGGCGCTCGGTGCCCAGGTGGCTCCATGGCAGGGTATGGTCGATGCGTTGCATGAGGAACTCCCAATAACGGTATTTCGACGGGCGCTGGGGTAAAACACTCGCCCATGAAAAAGGTGGCCGACCGGGTCAACGGCGGGCCACCTTGGTTTCAGCGATTAATGCCCGTAGACATCAAAAGCGAAGTACTTGTCCTGCACTTTCTTGTACGTGCCGTTGGCGCGGATTTGCGTGATGGCGTCGTTGAATTTCTCGGCCAGGGCCTTATCCCCCTTGCGCACCGCAATGCCGGCGCCGCCACCGAAGTATTTGGCATCTTCATAGGTCGGGCCCACGAAGGCAAAACCTTTGCCGGCGTCCGTTTTCAGGAAGCCGTCGTCGAGGTTGACCGAGTCGGCGAGCATGGCGTCGAGACGACCGGCGACCATGTCCAGGTTGGCTTCTTGCTGGGAGCTGTAACGCACCAGATTGATACCGGCGGGCACCAGCACCTCGGTGGCGAAACGGTCGTGGGTACTGGCACGCAGCACACCGACTTTCTTGCCCTTGAGTTCGGTCAGCGGGTCCTTGACGTCGCTGCCTTCCTTCATCACGAAACGCGCCGGGGTGTGGTAGTACTTGATGGTGAAGTCGACGTTTTTCTTACGATCATCGGTGATGGTCATGGACGACAGGATCGCGTCGATTTTCTTCACTTTCAGCGCTGGGATCAGGCCGTCAAATTCCTGCTCGACCCAAGTGCACTTGACCTTCATCTGCTCGCACAGCGCGTCGCCGATATCAACATCGAAACCCGTCAGCTTGCCGTCGGGGGTTTTCATCGAGAACGGCGGGTAACCGGCTTCGATTCCGAGGCGGATCGGCTTGGCGTCTTCGGCCACGGCCGACAAGGACAACACGGACAGTGCCAAGGCACCAAACATTGCTAGCTTGTTCATTTTTGCTCCTGAGTGCGCAGGTTTTTATTAGCGGGTTATCGGCAGATTCTTAGGCAGCGTTCGGTCATTAAAAACCGAAGTGGCCGGCAGTCTAGAGGGGCACTCAGGAGGCGAATTGTGTTGAGGCGACAAATATTTATAGAAACAACCAGGCCACAGGGATTGCACCCTGCTGGCTGGAAAGGATCAGCAGTCGCAACCGACAGCCTGGTCCGCCGCGCATTGCACTGCGCCAGTCAGACGGAAGCCTTCGTCCAGCCAGCCCATGACACCGCCAATCATTTCCTTGACCGGATAACCCAAGGTCGCCAGACGCACTGCCGCTTTGTTCGCGCCATTGCAATGCGGGCCCGCGCAATAGACCACAAACAGCGCGGTCTTGGGATAAGCCGCCAGCGCCTGGGCGGTCAGCGAGCGGGTTGGCAGGTTGATCGCCCCGGGCACATGCCCGCGCTCGAAAGCCAGTGGCCCGCGCACGTCCACCAGCACGAAATCGACTTCTCCAGCCTGTTGGCTGGCGTGAACGTCGGAGCAATCGGTTTCGAACGTCAGACGCCGGCTGAAATGTTGCAGGGCTAGGTCGGACGGGGCAGCAGGCACTTGGCGAACCAGGCTGGTCATGAGTGTGTACTCCACAGACAAATGAGGGGGTGAGCAGACTTTATCCGGCCGATGCTTACCGCTACAGTGGCGCACAAGACACTCTGTGGGAATTTTCCGCCATATGCAGCCCAATCCCGGTCTGGTCGCCATCCTCGCCTACGACGGCCTGTGCACCTTCGAATTCGGCATCGCCATCGAGATATTCGGCCTTGCCCGACCTGAGTTCGATTTCCCTTGGTACAAACATCGGATCGTTGCCGTCGATGACGGCCCGATGCGGGCCATGGGCGGCTTCCAGATCCTGGCCGATGGCGGCATGGAATTATTGCAAACGGCGCAAACCATCGTGGTGCCCGGCTGGCACAGTCGCGACGAACCACCGCCGCCGGCGCTGCTTGAGGCATTGCGCTGCGCCCATGCCCGGGGCGCGCGCCTGCTGTCGATCTGCTCAGGGGCATTCGTGCTGGCCGCCGCCGGCTTGCTCGATGGACTGGGCGCTACCACTCACTGGCGCTACACCGATGAACTGGCCAAAAGTTTTCCCGCCATCCTGGTAGACCCGGATGTGCTGTACGTGGATTCGGGGCAAGTCATTACTTCGGCCGGCAGCGCCGCGGGCATTGATGCCTGCCTGCACCTGGTGGCGCGGGATTTCGGCACCCAGGTTGCCAACGCCGTGGCGCGGCGACTGGTGATGTCACCACAACGCACGGGCGGCCAGGCGCAGTTCATTCCTTCACCGGTCAGCCGCACGCCACGCAGCGATTTGTCCGGCGTCATGCACTGGGCCCGCGAACGCCTGCACGAACCGCTCGGTGTGCGCGAACTGGCCAGCCAGGCGGCCATGAGCGAGCGAACCTTCCTGCGGCACTTCACCCAGGCCTGCGGCCTGTCGCCCAAGGCCTGGCTGCAACATGAGCGCCTGGCCCGGGCTCGCGAGTTGCTGGAAAGCACCGAAGACAACACCGACAACATCGCCCAGCTGTGCGGCTACCGCTCGGTGGAAAGCTTTCGCGTGGCATTTCGCAGTGTGGTGGGGCTGGCGCCGTCGGTGTACCGGGAGCGGTTTGGACGTGGGGCGAAGGCGGTCAGTTGACGTGGAAACTGTCGAACATTGGGGTCTGACGTATCAAGGTTTGAGTTATCAAGGTTTGCGCAACAAATAAGTATCCATGATCCATCCGTTCGCCTGCCGTGCGGCCTTGCGGGTGCGTTCGATGCTTTCAGCCACCTCCTCCAGCCGACCGGCGATCAGGATCTGATCCGGTGTGCCCACATAGGCCCCCCAGTAGATGTGCGTATCCGGATCGGATACCTGGCGATACGCATCTTCAGCATCGAGCATCACCACCACGCTTGCCGAGTCACCGACCTGCCCTGCCGCCAGCCGGCGGCCCGTGGTGATCTCCAGCGAACCGCCAATGCTGTTCAATGGCACCTTATGTTGCGCCGCGAGGGCCTGGACGCTGGTGATGCCCGCAATCACCTCGAATTCGAAGGCGCAGCGACCCGCGTCGAGAATCGACTGCAAGATACGCACGGTGCTGTCGTACAACGACGGATCGCCCCAGACCAGGAAACCGCCGCACTGCCCGTCAGACAACTGCTCTTCGATCAACCGCTCGAAGGTAGCCTGCTTCGCCCGGTTCAGATCTTCGACACTGGCGGCGTAGTCCACGTCGCCGCGTTGTCGCTCGGGGCTGTAGGCTTCGACGAAACGGTAGGTACGATCAACGATGTAGCGTTGGCAGATTTCCCGCCGCAGATCCACTAACGCCTGCTTGGCAGGCCCCTTGTCCATGAGAAAGAACACATCCACCCGATTCAAGGCTTTCACTGCCTGGATCGTCAGGTAATCCGGATCGCCGGCACCAATACCGATGACTGACAGTTTTTTCATTCGAGTGACTCCTGGCCGGGACCCTCGGTGCGCAATCGCCACACACCGTTGAAACGCAACTCGACAGTCGACAGCGGTTCGATGTCGAGACGGTTGAAGGCAGCTGCCGGACAGCCCAATACGGTCACCACGGCCGCGCGGATCACGAACGGATGAGTGACGGCCAACACATGCCCTGGCCGGCCTTCCAGGCTGGCCAACCAGTCGCTGACACGATGGTACAAGCGGGTGACGGATTCGCCGCCATGGGGAGCCGCATCGGGATCGTCGAGCCAGGCTTGCAGGGGTTGCGGTTCGACCTTGAGCAACTGGTCGATGGACAAGCCACGCCAGCGACCCAGATCGCAATCGGCCAGGTCAGCGACCACCTGGGCGTCGTCGCCGAACAGGGCGGCAGTCTGCCGGGTGCGCAACTCCGGCCCGCAGAGCAACTGCCGGACATTTCGGTAGCCGTGGCCCGGCTCCGGGCGTTTGCCCAGCCAGTCGGCATCCAGCGGTTCATCCAGGCCAAAACGCGCCTGCTTCTGGGCGACGGTGCGGGCATGGCAGATCAGGGTCAGGCGAGTGGCTTGCACACACGGTACTCAGACAGTCGAACGGGTTTCATGGAGGTGATACTCCGGCTTTTTCTTGTACAGCACCTTATATGAAATCAAATAACTGAGACAAAAAGGCGTTATGTCTTACACCGACAGAGGCATCAACTGACATATCGGATCTATGCGATCAAGTCCCCGTCCTACAAGGCTTTCGCACTACTTTCGTGCATTTTAAACAGAACGTAAAAACCACTGGACATGTAGTACCCGCTACATAAATACTATTTTCAGGAGTTATGAAAGAAATCCAACACCCATCCAGGCAAGGAGCACGGATGCCGCCTCTTCGAGACCTGATTACCGATCCGGGCTTGGTTTTGACGCCGTCGGAACGCAAGGTCGTACGGGCCCTGCTCGATCATTACCCGCGCAACGGCCTCGGGCCGATGTCGCGCCTGGCCGATCATGCCGGGGTCAGCGACCCGACTATCGTGCGGCTGGTGAAAAAACTCGGATTTGGCGGTTATGCCGAATTCCAGGATGCGCTGCTCAGTGACATGGACCATCGCCTGCGCTCCCCTCGCACCCTGTTGCAACCGCGGGCCAAATTGCAGCAAGGCGACACCTGGAGCCAGTACCTGGCAACCAGCCAGCGCATCCTCACCGACACCCAGGCCCTGACTCAACCCGAAGACGTGCGTATTCTCGTGCAATGGCTGCTCGACAGCCGGCATCAGGTGCATTGTTTTGGCGGGCGCTTCAGCAGCTTCCTCGCCCAATACCTGCTCAACCACTTGCGCTTGCTGCGTGCGGGTTGTTTTGCCCTGGAAGACAACGCCCAGTTACCCGACCGGTTGTTCGACGTGCAGCGCCAGGATGTGGTGCTGATCTTCGATTATCGTCGCTACCAGGCCCAGGCCCAACGCGTGGCCAGCGCGGCCAAGGAGCGCCACGCGCGGGTCGTACTGTTCAGCGACGTCTACACCTCACCGCTACGGGAACTGGCCGACCTGATCATCAGCGCTCCGGTGGAATCGATCTCGGCCTTCGACAGCCTGGTGCCGGCGCTGGCCCAGGTCGAAGCGCTTATCGCCTGCCTGACCTTGCAATGCCCTGATCTGGCCGAGCGCCTGGAAGGTATCGACACCTTGCGCACGGCGTTCAACACGCACCTGCTGGAGGAAAAATAAGGATGTTCTCGCTCCCTCACCACTCCCCTCGGGATTTGCCATTCACCTGCGACCATACCGCCTTGCTGCTGGTGGACATGCAACGCGCCTGGCTGGAACCGCAATTCGATGCCCACCTGGCCACGCCCGAGGCCGACTATTTCATCCGCCGTGCCCGCCAACAGGTGATCCCCAATCAGCAGCGCCTGCTCGAAGCGGTGCGGGCGGCGCAGCAAAACGTGTTGCACACCCACATCCAGAGCCTGACTGCCGATGGTCGCGATCGCTCGCTGGACCACAAGCTGTCGGACATGCATTTGCCCAAAGACAGCCCGCAAGCCCAGATCATCGCCGAGCTGGCGCCGCGGGAAAACGAGATCGTGCTGCCCAAGACGTCTTCGGGGGTCTTCAACTCCACCAACATCGACTACGTGCTGCGCAATCTGCAGACCCGTCATCTGATCATCGCCGGCATCGTCACCGACCAGTGTGTCGACATGGCCGTGCGTGACGCCGCCGACCGCGGCTACCTGGTCACGCTGGTGGAAGATGCCTGCGCCACTTACAGCGAACAACGTCATCTGGCCTGCCTGAACGCGATCAAAGGTTATTGCTGGATCACCGATACCGACACCGTGCTCGGTCGGTTGCAGGAGATGCAGCCGTGAGCCGTCTCGATACCGCAACGCCGCTGACCCCGCTGCCCGTGTCCACGCTGGTCTGCACCGACCTGATCGGCGTGACCCGCGGCCGCTCGTTCCCCAGTGATGAACTGCCCCACTACGTCGACGCCGGTTGTGGCTGGGTGCCGGCCAACAGTGCGCTGACGCCCCAGGACATCATTGCAGCGGCCAACCCTTGGGGGGCCTATGGCGACCTGCGACTGATCCCGGACCTGGCCAGCAGGGTCACTGTCGACAATGGCCCGGATACCCAGGCACCTGCCCTGGATTTCATTCATTGCGATGTGCGGGAAACCGATGGTCGGCCCTGGGCCGCTTGCCCTCGCACCTTGCTGCATGACGAAGTGCAACGTTATCGCGCCGAGCTGGGCTTGCAGGTGTTCGCCGCGTTCGAGCATGAATTCAGCCTCGATACCCCTCAACCCCAACCGGATCGCCTGGCCTTCAGCCTCCAGGCCCAGCGCCAGCAGGCCGGGTTCGCCGGATGGTTGCTCAGCGCATTGCGGGCAGGCGGCGTGGAACCGGAAATGTTCCTGCCGGAATACGGCAAGCATCAGTATGAAATCACCTGCCGCCCGACCCTGGGCGTGGCCGCCGCCGACCGTGCGGTGAACGTGCGGGAAATCACCCGGGAGATCGCCCGGCAGATGGGCCTGGATGTGAGTTTCGCCCCCAAGACTTCGGAACATGCCGTGTGCAACGGCGTGCATTTGCACATGAGCCTGCAAGACCTGGACGGCGTCCCCGTGCTGCATGATGCTGGCGGCGCCAACGGGCTGTCGGACCTGGGCCAGCACTGGGCCGCGGGGGTGCTGCACTATCTGCCCGCCCTGTGCGCAATCACCGCGCCGACACCGGTGTCCTATGAACGCCTGCAACCCCATCACTGGAGCGCGTCCTACGCCTGCCTGGGGCAACGTAACCGCGAAGCGGCGCTGCGCATCTGCCCGACGGTGAGCGTGAGCGGCAAACCGGTGGCGACCCAGTACAACCTGGAATTTCGCGCCATGGATGCCACCGCTTCGCCGCACCTGGCGCTGGCGGCGCTGTTGATCGCCGGGCGACTGGGCATCGAGCAACGGCTGGCGCTCACGGCGGTCACCGATGAAATACCCGATGAATTGAACGAAGAACACCGTCGTGCCCGTGGCATTATCGCCCTGCCGACGACCCTGGCCCAGGCGCTGGATTGCCTGCGCCACAGCGGGGCGCTGTTCGAAGCCCTGCCCGGCCCGCTGGTCGAAACCTATTTCGCCTTGAAGGCCCAGGAGCTGGCCTTGACCCAGGCGCTGTCACCTGCCGAGCTGTGTGAGCACTATGCGCGAATCTATTGAATGTGCTGAATCGGGCCTTTATACCGGGCCGGCTTATCGCCTGATCCGGGAAGACGCCGAACACCCGTTGATCCTGGTGTGTGAACACGCCGACCGTTTTATCCCCGCCGCGTTGAACGACCTTGGCCTGGATGAGACGGCGGCCCAGGAGCACATTGCCTGGGATATAGGTGCCCTGGCGCTGGCCGAACAACTGTCCGAAACCCTTGGAGCGACCTTGCTCGCGGCCAACTATTCACGGCTGCTGATCGACCTGAACCGTCCCCTTCACGTCGCCGACAGCATCCCGCACCAGAGCGAGATCTACCAGATTCCGGGCAACCAGTCCCTGGATGAGGCCACCCGTGAATATCGCCAGCGGTGCCTGTTCCATCCCTTCCATGATCGACTGCGAGCGTTGATCGACCAGCGCCTGGCCGACAACCGGACGGTGCGGGTGGTGGGCATCCACAGTTTTACGCCAGTGTTCTACGGCCAACCGCGCGCCCTGGAAGCGGGCGTGCTGTTCGGCGAGGCCAAGGACTATGCCCAGCGCATCGTCGACGGGCTAAGCCGGCACTCGCTGCGGGTAGCCGGCAACCAGCCGTACAAGATCAACCCTTCGACCGATATGACGGTTCCGGTACATGGCGATGGACGCGGCCTGGATTCGGTGTTGATCGAAGTGCGCAACGACCTGCTACGCAGCCCGACAGCGGTGCAGGCCTGGAGCGCTTACCTGGCGCCATTGTTGTAGGAAAGCAGCGGCAAGGTTCGAGCGGCAAGCGACAAGCAAGAGCACACCCACACAGCTGAGAAGGAGAACGGCTTATGAGTATCGAGGCATTTGGCTATAAACAGGAATTGAAGCGCAGCCTGTCGCTGACGGACCTGGTGGTGTACGGGATGATTTTCATGATCCCCATCGCACCGTTCGGCGTGTATGGCTACGTTAACGCCGAGGCGCCGGGGATGGTGCCGTTGGCGTATATCATCGGCATGGTGGCGATGCTCTTCACGGCCTTGAGCTACGGCAGCATGGCCAGAGCTTTTCCGGTGGCCGGCTCCGTCTATTCCTATGCGCAACGGGGCCTTAACCCACACGTGGGCTTCATCGCCGGTTGGCTGATGCTGCTGGACTACCTGCTGATCCCGCCCCTGCTCTATGTTTACGCCGCCATGGCGCTGAACCATCTGTACCCGGACGTTCCCAAGGTCGGTTTCATTCTGGCATTCCTGGTCAGCGCGACCTTCGTCAACCTGCGGGGCATCACCTTCACCGCACGGATGAATATCATTTTCCTGCTGGCGCAACTGATGGTGCTGGCCATTTTCCTGTTCTACGCCTGGAATGCCTTGCAGGGGGGCGCCGGTAACGGCCAACTGACCCTGGCGCCGCTGTACAGCCCGGAGCGTTTTGATTTCGCGCTGTTGATGCAGGCCGTGTCTATCGCCGTGTTGTCGTTCCTGGGCTTCGATGCCATTTCCACCCTGGCCGAAGAAATCAAGAATGATCCGGGGCGCAGCGTGGGCAAGGCGGCGTTGATCACACTGCTGGTGATGGGGGTGATTTTCGTCGTGCAAACCTGGATTGCCACCGACCTGGCGGCCGGCATGGGCTTCAAGTCCGCCGATACCGCGTTTTATGAAATCGCCGAATTGGCGGCCGGCAGTTGGCTGGCCACTTTGACCGCCGTCGCCACGGCGCTGGCCTGGGGCGTGGCTGTGGCGATCACCTCGCAAGCGGCGGTGTCGCGGCTGTTGTTCGGCATGGCCCGGGACGGCAAGCTCCCCAAGGTGCTGGCCAAGGTCCATCCGAAACACAACACCCCATACTTGAGCATCTATCTGGTAGCGGTGCTGTCGCTGCTGATCTGCTACCTGTTCATCGATGCCGTGGACACCCTGACTTCCCTGGTCAATTTCGGCGCCTTGAGCGGCTTCATGTTGTTGCATATCACCGTGATCAACCATCACTGGCGCCGCCAGCGGTCCGGCCAAGTGATTCGCCACCTGATCTGCCCTTTGATCGGCTTCGCCATCGTCGCGGCCATCATGTACAACATGGGCGTGGATGCGCAGAAGCTCGGCTTGATATGGATTGCCGCAGGCCTGGTCTATCTGGCCGTGCTCAATAAGTTCGGCACCGATACTGCCCTGCCTGACCCTGCGGGACAGTGAGGATCGGCGGTCGAAGGGGTTCGACCAGCCGTCGTCACAATGCGTGGACATCGACAGTGATCGTCAAGCCCGGTGCATGTCACCGGGCTCTTTGGAAAAGGAGTGCAATCCATGCTGGCCTTACGTCCAGTTCAATTAAGCGACCTGCCGCAATTGCAGCAACTGGCCCGTGACAGTCTGGTGGGCGTCACATCGCTTCCCGACGATACCGAACGCCTGAGGGACAAAATCCTCGATTCATGTGCCTCGTTCGAGACCGACGTGCAGAGCCCTGGCGCAGAGAATTATTTCTTCGTCCTGGAGGACCTGGCATCCGGGCAATTGACCGGCTGTTCCGAGATTCTCGCCAGCACCGGCTGCAATGAACCGTTCTACAGCCTGCGTCATCGCCCGTTTACCAGCGAATCCCGGGAACTGAACATCCAGCACGGCGTACCCGCGCTGTCGCTGTGCCAGGACCTCAATGGCCAGACGCTGCTGCGCGGTTTTCATATCGACGCCGGACGGGTACGCACGCCGGAATCGGAGTTGCTGTCTCGCGCGCGGCTGATGTTCATCGCCGCCCATCCGCAACGCTTTGCCGAATCAGTGATCACCGAGATCGTTGGTTTCAGCAGCGATGACGGTCAGTCGCCGTTCTGGGATGCCGTCGGCCAGCATTTTTTCGACCTGCCCTACGCCGAAGCCGAACGCTTGTGCGGTCTGCAGAGCCGCACCTTTCTCGCCGAACTGATGCCGCAATACCCGATTTATGTACCCATGCTGTCCCAGGCGGCCCAAGCCTGTATCGGCCGGGTGCATCCCGACGGCCAGGAAGCCTTCGACATCCTGGAACGCGAGGGTTTCGAAACCAACAGCTACGTGGATATCTTCGACGGCGGGCCGACACTGCATGCTCGTGTGGCGAACATCCGCTCGATCACCCAAAGCCGTATAGCCACGGCCCGACAATGCTCAGACATTGACCTCGGCGGCCGCTTCCTGCTGAGCAACGACGGCCTGGAGAATTACCGGGCCATCGTGGCCGAGCTTGACGTCAGTGCCGAGGGCACCGTGTCCCTGACACCGCAGATGCTGGCAGCACTGGGTATCACCGACGGCGAGCGGGCCCGGGTGGTTGCGTTATGAACCTGACGCGATTCCTCACCTGGCATCAGCGCCCCGATTGGCACGATGAAGGAGCTGCATCATGATTGTGCGCCCGGTCGCTCTGACGGATCTGCCCGCCTTGCTGGACCTGGCCCATTGCGCGGGCCCCGGGTTCACCAGCCTGCCGGCCAACGAAGAACGCCTGGCTCATCGAGTGCGCTGGGCCCAGCGCACCTTTGCCGGACAAGTCGAACGCGCCGATGCCGATTACCTGTTCGTGCTCGAGGACGATGACCGGCAAGTGGTCGGTATCAGCGCCCTGACCGGTGCGGTCGGGCTGCGTGAGCCCTGGTACAACTATCGGGTCGGGGTCACCGTCAGCTCCGCACCTGAACTGGGCATCCAGCGACAGATACCCACGCTGTTCCTCAACAATGAGATGACCGGGCAATCGGAGATCTGCTCCTTGTTCCTGCATCCCGAACACCGCCGCGGCCATAACGGACGCCTGCTGTCACTGGCGCGCTTGCTGTTCGTGGCCGAGTTTTCCCAGCTGTTCGGTGAAAAACTGATCGCCGAGTTGCGAGGGCACGCCGACGAGCACGGCTGCTCACCGTTCTGGGACAGCCTGGGCCGGCACTTCTTTCAGAAAGACTTCAGCTACGCCGACCAATTGTCCGGCATGGGCAACAAATCCTTCATCGCCGAGCTGATGCCGCGCCAGCCCCTGTACACCTGCCTGCTCACCGAACAGGCCCAGGCGGCTATCGGCAGGGCCCACCCGAATACCGAGCCGGCCCTGAAAATCCTCGGCGCCGAGGGTTTTACCCATAAAGGCTACATCGACATTTTCGATGGCGGCCCGGTGATCGAAGCGCCAGTGGCGAAAATCCGGACCGTGCGCGACAGCCAGTCGCTGACCCTGGCCATCGGTATGCCGGACGAACAGGCACCGGTCTGGCTGATCCATAACCGACGGCTGGCGAGTTGCCGCGTAACCAGTGCCCGAGCCCACCAGCACGGTCACAGCCTGCTGGTGGACCGTCTCACGGCCAAACGTCTGCAAATGCAACCAGGTGACACGGTGCGCGCCGTGGCGTTGCTTCAACAGGGGCGGCAAGCGGCGGCGGCATAGGCTGGGCTCGAGCACAAATACCTTACCCACTGACACGCATTAGCCTCCGCCCCCTTTGCCTGCACCTTGGTCAGCTCGATCATCGCTGACAGCCTGTCGGGATCCTCTGCAATCCGGCACACACATAGCCCATGCACATTCGTCATCATCTTTAAGCCTTGCGCGTGATAGCCTTTGGATCTTTCGGCGTTGACACTTTTGCTCAAGCCTTTCCATTCCAATGGTGGAACTCATATGCCCAGGCTTTCCCATCAAGACTTGCGTCGCAACTTTCGCCAACTGCTGGCGAGCGAAACCTGCTACCACACCGCCTCGGTGTTTGATCCGATGTCAGCGCGCATCGCCGCCGACCTGGGTTTTGAAGTAGGGATACTGGGAGGCTCGGTCGCGTCGCTGCAAGTGTTGGGGGCGCCGGACTTTGCCCTCATCACACTCAGCGAATTCGCCGAGCAGGCCACGCGCATTGGCCGCGTAGCCCAACTGCCGGTAATTGCCGACGCCGATCACGGCTATGGCAACGCCCTGAACGTGATGCGCACCATCATCGAACTCGAGCGCGCCGGTGTGGCGGCCCTGACCATCGAAGACACGCTGCTGCCGGCCCAGTTCGGGCGCAAATCCACCGACCTGATCGGCGTCGCCGAAGGTGTCGGCAAGATTCGCGCAGCACTGGAAGCCCGGGTCGACCCGGAAATGGCGATCATTGCCCGCACCAACGCCGGGATCCTACCGGTCCAGGAAATCATCAGTCGGACCCAGCAATACGAACGTGCCGGCGCCGACGGGATTTGCATGGTGGGGGTGCAGGACTTCGACCATCTGGCGCAGATCAGCGAAAACCTGAGCGTGCCGTTGATGCTCGTCACCTATGGCAATCCGTTGCTGCGTGACGACAAACGCCTGGCGGAACTCGGCGTGCGCGTCACCATCGATGGTCACGGTGCCTACTTCGCCGCGATCAAGGCCACCTATGACAGCCTGCGCGAACAGCGGCAGATCTTCACCCAGGCGTCAGACCTGAGCGCCACCGAGCTGACCCACACTTACACCCAGCCCGAGGATTACATCCGCTGGGCCGAGGAATATATGAGCGTCAAGGAGTAAGCGAGCTCACCCCCACAAGATGAGCCTGTGGAAGCAAGCTTTGCTCCCACAAAGGCTCGTAGTGGGCTAACTTCCTAGCGCCCGCTGCGCAACATCTCCTTGGGCACGTACTTGCCGATTTCGAACTTGCCGATAGCGGCGCGGTGCACTTCATCCGGGCCGTCGGCCAGGCGCAAGGTGCGTTGCATGGCGTACATGTAGGCCAGCGGGAAATCGTTGGAAACCCCGGCGCCGCCGTGGATCTGGATGGCCCGGTCGATGACCTTCAAGGCCACGTTCGGCGCAACGACCTTGATCTGGGCGATCTCACTCTTGGCGACCTTATTACCGACGGTGTCCATCATGTACGCCGCTTTCAAGGTCAGCAGGCGCGCCATGTCGATTTCCATCCGTGAATCGGCGATCTTGTCGACGTTGCCGCCCAGGCGCGCCAACGGCTGGCCGAAGGCGGTGCGGCTGACGGCACGTTTGCACATCAACTCCAATGCACGCTCGGCCATGCCGATGGAACGCATGCAGTGGTGGATCCGGCCCGGGCCGAGGCGACCCTGGGCAATTTCAAAACCGCGCCCTTCACCCAGCAAGACGTTTTCGTACGGCACCCGCACATTGTCGAACAGCACTTCGGCGTGGCCGTGGGGCGCATCGTCGTAGCCGAATACCGGCAGCGGACGTACGATTTTTACCCCAGGCGTGTCCACCGGCACCAGAATCATCGAGTGCTGGGCATGACGCGGCGCGTCGGGGTTGCTCAGGCCCATGAAGATCAGAATCTTGCAGCGCGGATCACAGGCCCCGGAGGTCCACCACTTCTTGCCGTTGATCACCCACTCGTCGCCATCGCGCTCGGCGCGGGCGGCCATGTTGGTGGCGTCCGAAGAAGCAACGTCCGGCTCGGTCATGGCGAAGGCCGAACGGATCTCGCCGCGCAGCAGCGGTTCCAGCCAGCGTTGTTTCTGTTCTTCATTGGCGTAACGCACCAGCACTTCCATGTTGCCCGTGTCCGGCGCCGAGCAGTTGAACGGCTCCGGCCCCAGCAACGAACGGCCCATGATCTCTGCCAACGGCGCGTATTCGAGGTTGGTCAGGCCAGCGCCCAGCTCAGACTCGGGCAGGAACAGATTCCACAGCCCTTCGGCTTTGGCCTTGGCCTTGAGCTCTTCCATGATGGCGGTGGGCTGCCAGCGGTCGCCTTCGGCCACTTGTCGTTCGAACACTGCTTCAGCCGGGTATACGTAGGCGTCCATGAACGCGGTGACACGTTCACGCAGTTCCTGAACCTTGGGGGAATACGCAAAATCCATGAGAAGCACCTTCTTGGCAGAGGTTGTTTTTAGGTCATGAAATCGATGCTAGTTCAGCTACGAAAATTTACCTAACCTATTCTCGGCGTGTATTAACATTCATCACCGATATATGGTTCACTGATTTGCATCGCCACCCGGCACCTCACAACAAGCCCAAGAACAAGAGTGCAGCGCCATGAATCTGAGCAAGGTCGACCTCAACCTTTTTATCGTTTTTGACGCGATCTACACCGAAGCCAACCTGACCCGCGCTGGACAGATCGTCGGCATCACTCAGCCGGCGGTGTCCAATGCCCTGGCGCGTTTGCGTGAGACCTTCAATGACCCGCTGTTCGTGCGCACGGCCCAGGGCATGGTGCCCACGCCCATGGCCCAGAACATCATTGGCCCGGTGCGCAATGCCTTATCGTTGCTGCGAGTGTCGGTGCAGGAAAGCCGGATTTTCAATCCGCTGCAGGCGGTCAAGACCTACCGCATCAGCATGACCGACCTCACCGAAGGCGTGATCCTGCCTCTGTTGTTCCAGCGCCTGCGACGCCTGGCGCCGACCGTGGCCATCGAGAGCTTCCTGTCCAAGCGCCGTGAAACCACCAAGGAACTGGCCGCCGGTCGCCTCGACTTCGCCGTCGACGCGCCACTCAATACCGACCCGCAAGTGCGCCACGTCAAGCTGATGGAAGACCGGTACGTGTGCGCCATGCGCAAGGGGCACCCACTGGCGGGCAAGGAAAAAATCAGCCTCGATGATTACCTGGCCCAGACTCATGTGCATATTTCCAGCCGCCGTAACGGTCTGGGTTATGTCGACCTGGCCCTGGGCAAGATGGGCATCCAGCGCAAGATCGCCCTACGCTCCCAGCATTACTTGATGGCGTCCCAGGTGTTGCAACAGACCGACATGGTCATGACCGTCCCCGAGCGCTTTGCCCGTCGTCACGATCTGCATGCCTTCGTGTTGCCGGTCAACGATGTGCCCCCCGTGGAAACCCATCTCTACTGGCATGAAAGCACCGACCAGGACCCGGCCAATCGCTGGATGCGCGAACAGATGATCGAGCTGTGCCAGCAGGTGACGGCGCATGAGAAGAAGCTCGACAAGGTTTAGGCAATCAAAATTGTGGGAGCGAGCCTGCTCGCGATGGCGCCGGGTCAGTCAACATTAATGCTGACAGGTATACCGCTATCGCGAGCAGGCTCGCTCCCACAAGGGGTGTGTCTGCATTGGGATCTGATTGCTTGACGTGAACGTCAACCTGCCATTAGCTTAGCGCCAGCCCCTTTCGTTTCGAGCGCTTCCATGAGCAGCCAGACCTACAGCATCTCCGACCTCGCCCGCGAACTGGATATCACCACCCGGGCCATCCGCTTCTATGAAGAGCAAGGCCTGCTGAGCCCGGAACGACGTGGCCAGGAACGCATTTATTCGCCTCGGGACAAGGTCAGCCTGAAGCTGATCCTGCGGGGCAAGCGCATCGGTTTTTCCCTGGCCGAGTGCCGTGAACTGATCGAACTCTACGACCCCACCAGCGGCAATCAGAAACAACTGCACAGCATGCTGGCGAAGATCACCGAACGTCGGGAACAGCTCGAACAGCAACTGCTGGACATCGAACAGATGAAGCTAGAACTCGACACCGCCGAAGAACGCTGCATCCAGGCCCTGGAGCAGACGATCAAAGGTCAGGAAACCGTGCAGTAATCATCGTCATCCTCTTGATACTGGCAGCCCACTACAGGTCAATCCCCATGTCCCTTCCCTCCTTTGTACGCCTGATTGAAGTTGGCCCTCGCGACGGCCTGCAGAATGAAGCACAACCCATCAGTGTCGCCGACAAGGTGCACCTGGTGGACGCCCTGAGCGCCGCCGGCCTGGGTTATATCGAAGTCGGCAGTTTTGTCTCGCCCAAGTGGGTGCCGCAAATGGCCGGCTCCGCCGAGGTGTTCGCGCAGATACAGCGCAAACCCGGCGTCACCTATGGCGCCCTGGCGCCGAACCTGCGGGGTTTTGAAGACGCGCTGGCGGCCGGCGTGAAAGAGGTCGCCGTGTTCGCCGCCGCGTCCGAGGCGTTCTCCCAGCGCAACATAAACTGTTCCATCAAGGAAAGCCTTGAGCGCTTTGCGCCGATCATGGAAGCCGCCCGGCAGAACGGTGTCAGCGTGCGCGGTTACGTCTCCTGCGTGCTGGGCTGCCCGTACGAAGGCGCGGTCAAGCCCGAACAAGTGGCGTGGGTCGCCCGCGAACTGTACGCAATGGGCTGCTACGAGGTGTCCTTGGGGGACACCATCGGCACCGGCACCGCTGGCGCCACACGCAAGATGTTCGAGGTGGTTTCGGCTGAAGTACCCAGGGACAAGCTCGCCGGGCACTTCCACGATACCTACGGCCAAGCCATGGCCAACGTCTACGCCAGTCTGCTGGAAGGCATCGCCGTGTTCGACAGTTCTGTCGCAGGCCTGGGCGGTTGCCCGTATGCCAAGGGCGCCAGCGGTAACGTTGCCACCGAAGACGTGTTGTACCTGCTCAATGGCCTGGGCATTGAAACTGGCGTCGACCTGGACGCACTGATGGCTGCCGGCCGGCAGATCTGTGACGTACTGGGTCGCCCTACCGGTTCGCGGGTAGCCAAGGCGCGCGCCGCACAGTGAGGTGTTACCGCTCCCGGTGTAACAGCTACGAAACGAGTAACACGGAAACAATTTGTCAGGTCTGGACGGGCGGATATTTCCGACAAAAAGCCCAAGTCATTGATTTATAAAGCATTCATAAAAGTTGGCACGCACTCTGCTATACCTTTGGCATAACAAAAATAAAAAATGCGATACACCCAATAAAAACAAGACGAAACGACTCTGACATAACAAAAACAACACGACAGAGGCGCAGCTAACAGATTTTTTTGGAGAAGATGGGCTTTTCAGGGTGCTTTCAGGAGCAACCCGCAACCGGACAGAGAACAATAAAACTACCTTCAGGTAGCCCCCGAATCGGTTGGATCGCGAAGCGAAAAAGCAGGTCAGCGCTCAAAAAAATACGTTTGCTCTTGATCCCGGATGGGGATCACCAAAACAGCGGTAAAGGGTCACGGCTACTAAAAACAACAACAGGCCGCCCCTCAATAATAAAAAAAGAGCACGTAACGACAAAATTAAAGGGGAGCTTCGGCTCCCCTTTGTGCTATCTGGGATTTGGGTTTTCCGGGGCGATGTGTCAGCCATATCACCTTGGTTGACACACCGCATTCGTGAGCAAGCCCGCTCCCACAGGGGATTTTTCTCAGCTTTCCTTTTCGCGCAGTTCTTCAATGCTGATTTCGCGCATGCGGAACTTCTGGATCTTGCCGGTCACGGTCATCGGGAACTCCTCGACGAACTTGAAATGACGTGGCGTCTTGAAGTGGGCAATGCGCTCTTTGCACCAGGCCTGCAAGGCTTGCTCGGTGGCGCTGTGGCCGGGATGGAACTTGATCCAGGCGACGATTTCTTCACCGTAGCGCGAGCACGGAATGCCGATCACTTGCACATCAGCCACTGCGGGGTGGGTGAAGAAAAATTCTTCCAGCTCACGCGGGTAAATGTTCTCGCCGCCTCGGATGATCATGTCCTTGTTGCGTCCGACGATGCAGACATAACCCTGTTCGTTCATGGTCGCCAGGTCGCCAGTGTGCATCCAGCCGTCCTGATCGATGGCGTCAGCAGTGCCGCTAGGGTTGTCCCAGTAGCCGAGCATCACGCTGTAGCCACGGGTACACAACTCGCCGATGGTGCCACGGGCAACGATATTGCCGGCCTCGTCGACGATCTTGCTCTCCAACTGCGGCTGGGTACGGCCAACGGTGGTCACGCGCAATTCCAGTTCGTCTGAAGGACCGGTCTGCAACGACACAGGACTGGTTTCCGTCATGCCGTAGGCAATCTGCACTTCGGCCATGTGCATCTCGTTGATGACCCGGCGCATCACCTCAATAGGGCAAGTGGCCCCGGCCATGATCCCGGTGCGCAGGCTGGACAAATCAAAATCGCCTCGTTGCGGCTGGTCCAGCATGGCGATGAACATGGTGGGCACGCCATACAGCGCCGTGGCTTTTTCTTCGGCCACGGTACGCAGGGTCAGCAACGGATCGAAGGCGTCGTTGGGGTAGATCATGGTGCTGCCGTGGGTCATGCAGCCCAGATTGCCCATGACCATGCCGAAACAATGGTAGAGCGGTACCGGGATCACCAGCCGGTCGCTCGCCGTCAGACCCAGGCTTTCGCCGACCATGTAACCATTGTTGAGGATGTTGCGATGGCTGAGGGTCGCGCCCTTGGGGAACCCGGTGGTGCCGGAGGTGTACTGGATATTCACCGGGTCATCATGATGCAGGCTGGCCTGGCGCTCGACCAGTTGCTCAGGCAAAACCGCAGCGCCAAGGGCTGCCAGTTGTGACCAGGGTAAAAAGCCTGACGGTGGTTGGGCGTCCAGACTGATCACGCCTCGTAGCAGCGGCAGACGCTCGCTGTGCAACTGGCCTATCGATTGCTCCGCCAGTTCAGGCGCGAGCGCTTGCACCATGGCGTGATAATCCGAGGTTTTGAACGCTGCGGCGCAGACCAGCCATTGGCAACCTGACTGCTTGAGCACGTATTCGAGTTCGGAACTGCGATACGCCGGGTTGATGTTGACCAGAATGACACCGATCTTCGCACTGGCGAACTGGCTGATGCACCACTGAGCACAGTTGGGGGCCCACACGCCAAGACGGTCGCCGGCTTTCAAGCCCAGCGCCAACAGGGCTCGGGCATGCAAGTCGACGGCTTCGGCCAGTTGGCGCCAGGTATAACGCAGCGCTTGATGGCGAACCACCAACGCCTCGCCATCGGGATACCGGGCCACAGTCTGATCAAAGGCCTCGCCGATGGTGTGCGCCAGCAGAGTCTTGTCCTGAGAGCCACGGGTGTAGCTGAGCTGCGATTGCGAACCGGGTTGATCCATGATGACCCCTCTTGTCTTTATTAGTGGGTGTATCGGTGAACCTGCTGACTCAAGCGCACTTACTTTGGCGTAAGTTGACGTTAACGTAAAGGGTGATTGACAGCCATTCGTCACAGGCTTACGTTAACGTAAAGGTGAGAGCCAATCCCCCCTCTCCACACCCGACAAAAAATCCAAAAGGTGTCCCATGAGCTACCCATCCCTGAACTTTGCCCTCGGCGAAACCATCGACATGCTCCGTGATCAGGTGCAGGCCTTCGTCAAAGCTGAGCTAGCGCCACGGGCCGCCCAGATAGACATCGACAACCTGTTCCCTGCCGACATGTGGCGCAAATTCGGCGACATGGGCCTGCTGGGCATCACCGTCCCGGAAGAATATGGCGGCGCTGGCCTGGGTTATCTGGCCCACGTGGTGACAATGGAAGAAATCAGCCGCGGCTCGGCCTCGGTCGCCCTCTCCTACGGCGCCCACTCCAACCTCTGCGTCAACCAGATCAACCGCAACGGCAATCACGAACAGAAAACCAAGTACCTGCCCAAGCTGATCAGCGGCGAACACATCGGCGCACTGGCCATGAGCGAACCCAACGCCGGCTCTGACGTGGTGTCGATGAAGTTGCGGGCCGACAAGCGCGGCGACCACTACGTGCTCAACGGTAGCAAGACCTGGATCACCAACGGTCCCGACGCCAACACCTACGTGATCTACGCCAAGACTGACCTGGAAAAAGGCCCCCACGGTATTACTGCTTTCATCGTCGAGCGCGACTGGAAAGGCTTCAGTCGCAGCAACAAATTCGACAAGCTCGGCATGCGCGGCTCCAACACCTGCGAGTTGTTTTTCGATGACGTCGAAGTCCCGGAAGAAAACATCCTCGGGGTGCTCAACGGCGGCGTGAAAGTGTTGATGAGCGGCCTCGATTACGAGCGTGTCGTGCTGTCGGGCGGCCCTACCGGGATCATGCAGGCCTGCATGGACCTGATCGTGCCGTACATCCACGACCGCAAGCAGTTCGGCCAGAGCATCGGCGAATTCCAGTTGATCCAGGGCAAAGTCGCGGACATGTACACCCAGCTCAACGCCAGCCGAGCCTATCTCTATGCCGTGGCCCAAGCCTGCGAGCGCGGCGAAACCACCCGCAAGGACGCCGCCGGGGTCATCCTCTACAGCGCCGAACGCGCCACGCAGATGACCCTCGACGCGATCCAGATTCTGGGGGGTAACGGCTACATCAATGAATTCCCCGCCGGTCGCCTGCTGCGTGACGCCAAGCTGTACGAAATCGGTGCTGGTACCAGTGAGATTCGCCGGATGTTGATCGGTCGTGAACTGTTCAACGAAACCCGCTAAACGGAGCTGTCCATGGCCACGCTGCATACCCAGCACAATCCGCGCTCAGCGGAATTTATTGCCAACCGCGAGGCGATGCTCAAACAGGTCGACGCTTTGCACACCCTGCTCGCTCAGGTTCAACAAGGTGGCGGCCCCAAGGCGCAGGAGCGCCACACCTCGCGGGGCAAACTGCTGCCCCGTGAGCGCATCAATCGCTTGCTCGATCCGGGTTCGCCGTTTCTTGAGATCAGCCAATTGGCAGCTTACGAGGTGTATGGCGAAGACGTGCCGGCCGCTGGCGTGATTGCCGGGATCGGCCGGGTGGAAGGCGTCGAGTGCATGATTGTCGCCAACGATGCCACCGTAAAAGGTGGTTCGTATTACCCGCTGACCGTGAAAAAGCACCTGCGCGCGCAGACCATCGCTCAACAGAACCGTTTGCCGTGCATATACCTGGTGGACTCCGGCGGCGCCAACCTGCCGCGCCAGGACGAAGTGTTTCCCGACCGTGAGCACTTCGGGCGGATCTTCTTCAATCAGGCGAACATGAGCGCCATGGGCATTCCACAAATTGCCGTGGTCATGGGCTCCTGCACCGCCGGTGGCGCCTATGTGCCGGCGATGGCCGACGAAGCGATCATGGTTCGCCAGCAAGCCACGATCTTCCTGGCCGGCCCACCGCTGGTGAAAGCGGCCACCGGAGAGGTGGTCAGTGCTGAAGACCTGGGCGGTGCCGATGTGCACTGCAAGATCTCCGGCGTCGCCGATCACTACGCCGACAGCGATGAACACGCCCTGGCCATTGCCCGCCGCAGCATTGCCAACCTCAACTGGCACAAGCTCGGCGAAGTGCAGCAACGTGCCCCCATCGCCCCGCTGTATTCGAGCGACGAGCTGTACGGCGTGGTTTCGGCGGACGCCAAGCAGCCGTTTGACGTGCGTGAAGTGATTGCGCGGCTGGTGGACGGTTCGGTGTTCGATGAGTTCAAGGCGCTGTTCGGGACGACGCTGGTCTGCGGTTTTGCTCACTTGCACGGCTACCCGATCGCGATTCTCGCCAACAATGGCATCCTCTTCGCCGAAGCCGCGCAAAAAGGCGCGCACTTTATCGAGCTGGCCTGTCAACGCGGTATCCCGCTGCTGTTCCTGCAAAACATCACGGGGTTCATGGTCGGGCAAAAATACGAAGCCGGCGGCATCGCCAAGCACGGCGCGAAGCTGGTGACGGCGGTGGCCTGCGCCAAGGTGCCGAAATTCACGGTCATCATCGGCGGTAGCTTTGGTGCCGGCAACTATGGCATGTGCGGCCGCGCCTACGACCCACGGTTCCTGTGGATGTGGCCGAATGCGCGGATTGGCGTGATGGGTGCCGAACAGGCCGCCGGCGTACTGGTGCAGGTCAAGCGCGAACAGGCCGAACGTAGCGGCCATCCGTTCAGCGCCGCCCAAGAAGCTGAAATCAAACAACCGATTTTCGATCAGTACGAAGAGCAGGGCCACCCCTACTATTCCAGCGCGAGGCTGTGGGACGACGGGGTCATCGACCCGGCCCAGACCCGCGATGTACTGGGCCTGGCCTTGTCCGCGTCATTGAACGCGCCCATCGAACCGAGCCGCTTCGGCGTGTTCCGGATGTAAACGGGGAATGCACATGGATAACTTCAACACCCTCGAACTGCTCAGCGACCCCCGCGGCTTTGCGACCTTGTGGCTCAGCCGTGAGCAGAAAAACAACGCGTTCAACGCCGAAATGATCCGCGAGCTGATCCTTGCCCTGGACCATGTCAGCAGTGATCCGAACCTGCGTTTTCTGCTGATCCGTGGTCGCGGTAAACACTTCAGCGCCGGTGCCGACCTGGCCTGGATGCAGCAGTCGGCCGAACTCGATTACCACACCAACCTGGACGACGCCCGGGAACTGGCGGAGCTGATGTACAACCTCGCCAAGTTGAAAATTCCTACCGTGGCGGTGGTCCAGGGCGCAGCGTTTGGCGGTGCGCTGGGGCTGATCAGCGCCTGCGACATGGCCATTGGCGCTGATCAAGCGCAGTTCTGTCTGTCGGAAGTACGCATTGGCCTGGCGCCGGCGGTGATCAGCCCGTTCGTGGTGCAAGCCATCGGAGAGCGGGCCGCGCGGCGTTACGCCCTGACCGCGGAACGCTTCGACGGACAACGGGCAAAAGAAATCGGTCTGCTGTCGGAAAGTTACCCGGCCGAAACACTGGACCAGCAGGTCGAACAATGGGTCGACAACCTGTTGCTCAACAGTCCGGCGGCCATGCGCGCCAGCAAGGAACTGTTGCGTGAAGTCGGCAACGGCGCCCTCACACCTGCATTGCGGCGCTACACCGAAAACGCCATCGCCCGCATCCGCGTCAGTGCGCAAGGCCAGGAAGGTTTACGAGCGTTCCTGCAAAAGCGCTCGCCCAGCTGGCAGGCCGAATCGAACAACAAGGAGCCGCGTTGATGAGCGTCCCCATCCTCACCACGTTGCTGGTGGCCAACCGTGGTGAAATCGCTTGTCGCGTGATGCGCACCGCCAAGGCCATGGGGCTGACCACAGTGGCCGTCCACAGCGCCACCGACCGCGATGCCCGTCACAGCCGTGAAGCCGATATCCGCGTTGACCTGGGCGGTAGCAAGGCCGCTGACAGCTATTTGCAAATCGACAAACTGATCGACGCGGCCAAGACCAGCGGCGCCCAGGCCATCCATCCCGGGTATGGTTTTCTTTCGGAAAATGCCGGGTTCGCCCGGGCCATCGAAAACGCCGGCTTGATCTTCCTCGGCCCGCCCGCCTCGGCCATTGATGCCATGGGCAGCAAGTCCGCCGCCAAAGCCCTCATGGAAACCGCCGGTGTGCCTCTGGTGCCCGGTTATCACGGCGAAGCCCAGGACCTGGAGACCTTCCGCGACGCCTGCGAACGCATTGGCTATCCGGTACTGCTCAAGGCCACTGCCGGTGGCGGCGGCAAAGGCATGAAAGTGGTCGAGGACGTCAGCCAACTGGCCGAAGCCCTGGCTTCGGCCCAGCGTGAAGCGCAATCGTCGTTTGGCGATTCGCGGATGCTGGTGGAAAAATATCTGCTCAAGCCACGGCACGTGGAAATCCAGATTTTTGCCGATCAGCACGGCAACTGTCTGTACCTCAATGAGCGTGATTGCTCGATCCAGCGTCGGCATCAGAAAGTGGTGGAAGAAGCCCCTGCCCCCGGCCTCACCCCACAACTGCGGCGTGCCATGGGTGAAGCTGCCGTGCGCTCGGCTCAAGCCATCGGTTATGTCGGTGCCGGTACCGTGGAGTTTTTGCTGGATGCACGCGGTGAGTTCCTTCTTCATGGAGATGAACACGCGCCTGCAAGTCGAGCACCCGGTCACCGAAGCCATTACCGGCCTCGATCTGGTGGCATGGCAGATTCGCGTGGCACGTGGCGAGCGGCTTCCCATGACACAGGAGCAAGTGCCCCTGTTGGGCCACGCTATCGAAGTGCGCCTGTACGCCGAAGACCCGGCCAACGACTTCCTGCCGGCTACCGGGCGCCTGGCGTTGTATCGCGAGTCGAGTGCGGCACCGGGTCGTCGGGTCGACAGCGGCGTGGAGGAAGGCGATGAGATTTCACCGTTCTACGACCCGATGCTCGGCAAGCTGATTGCCTGGGGCGAGGATCGTGAACAGGCGCGGTTGCGGCTTTTGAGCATGCTCGATGAGTTTGCCATCGGCGGGCTGAAAACCAACATCGGATTTCTACGACGCATCGTGGCCCACCCCGCCTTTGCGGCGGCGGAGCTGGACACTGGATTTATCCCACGTTACCAGACGCAACTATTGCCAGAGCCCGGCGAATTGGATGACGACTTCTGGCTCGCGGCGGCCCATGGCTTCGCCTTGAGTCTGACGCCGCATGCACGGTCCGATGACGCCAACTCACCTTGGGCCAACACCGCCGGACTGCGTCTGGGGCTGCCAAGACAGACCACTGTGCACCTTAGCTGTGAGGGCCAGGATCGAGCATTGACCCTGGACGTCACGGCTGGTCGTACAGAATTCCGGGGTGAGCAACTGGTGACCGAGCACAATGGCCTGCGGCGCAGGCATCGCGCCATTCGCCAGGGCGACAGCCTGTATCTGCAATGGGAAGGTGACCTGCACCGAGTCGACGTGTACGACCCGCTGGCCGCCGCCGAAGCCAGCCACAGCCACCAAGGCGGCCTGACCGCCCCCATGAACGGCAGTATCGTTCGGGTGCTGGTGAGCGCCGGTCAGACGGTGGAAGCCGGGGCGCAACTGGTGGTATTGGAGGCGATGAAAATGGAGCACAGCATTCGCGCGCCCCAAGCCGGTGTGATCAAGGCACTGTATTGCCAGGAAGGTGAAATGGTCAGCGAGGGCTGCGCGTTGGTGGAGTTCGAAGAGTAAGTATCGGCCCGCTCCCACGGGCCGATCCAGTCAGAACCTGATGGTGGCCTGCACGACCACACCGATGATGCGGCATTGCTCGGTGTACAGGGTTTTCGGGTAGGTGGGATTGAGCGGGACCAGGTAAGGCTGCCCGCTCTCTTCAATCAACTTGCGAAAGGTGGCGTCACTGCTGTCAGGCAATTGGGCAACCACCAGTTTGCCTGGCACCGCGTCAATGGCCGGGTCCACCAGGATCGACATACCCTCGGGAATGCTCAACCCGCTGGGTGACGTCATCGCATCTCCCACCACCACGAGCCAGAATGCGTCCCCCTGAGCGTGATAGTCCGTCAGCTCATAGCGCGCCTGGCTGTAGGACGCCAGATCGCCTTCGCGAATCCCGCCTACCTCGCTCCAATCACTTACCGGGTAGCGGAAGTACGGATTGTACTTCTGCGCCAGGGCCATGCCTTCCTCGGTGGAGGTGTCCGGCTCGCGGATCACCATCGCCACTTCCAGAAACTCCAGCCCCAGCTCCCGCAGGACCCGGTTCATGTCGTCGACACTGGGTTGCCGGCGCTTGGTCAGCCAATGGCCGACGCCGCCCTGGGACATCCCCAAACGTTCTGCGAGCACCACTTGCGTGATGCGCAGCTCCTTCATCTTGGCCTTGACCAACTCTATCCATTTATCCATGAGCGGCACGATACTTGGCTGGCTCCGACCATCAAAACACAAAATGTAGTATTTAAATTATCGTCACAATTACGATAGGTACTATTCTGGATTCAGGATTTCAGCCCCTACACGGAGAATCTAGACACCATGGACAGACTCAACAACGATGAGCCCACCCGCCCTTTCGACAGTACACTCACCTCGCTGAAGGACTGCCCGGCGGCCCAACGCGCTCTGGACTACTACTTGAAACCGGGTATGTCAGAAGCGCCTGCAGAACATCGCTTCTTCGACGTAAACCGCAACATCAGCGCAGAAGAGGCCTTGGTTCATGCTTGCGACCTGCTGCGCTGTGCGGCCGCCACCGCCCAGGAATCCGCCAGTCGACTACAAGGGTCGAGCCGCGACCTGGCTTTTTCAGTGGTGCATATGATTGATCTGGTCAAGGTGATGCTTGACCGGTCACTGGATGGCTACCCTACTCGCTAGGCGTAACACTTGGGAATGGCACCGCGAATGCGGGACCAGGAAAATATTTTCCAATAGGCAGGATAAAAACATTTGACTTGCAAATGATAATGATTATTATTGCATCAGCTGGTCGCGAGATCAGTCGATAGGCCAGAAGACCTTAGGTCGGACTTCTGGAATATCTCCTCATCAGGCTAATCACGGTTTTTGACCCGGCTTTTTGCCGGGTCTTTTTTTGCCGATTTTTCGGCTTATGGCTTCAGGCTAATGAAGTCTTTTGGGTGTCGCTCATTCGATGGCGGCGATGATAGCAAATGAATATCCCTTTTCAAGCACTCCACGCCATACCGACGAAAACTATCGACAGGCAGCACTTGAGAATCAATCGCGGACTCACTAAGCTCCAATAGCGTCCAGGGAGGACGCCCCCTCTTTTCTGTCACGCAAATCGTCCCGACATCCTCCTCCTTGCGTGTAAAGTAACGGTCATAAAATCCATCACAGGAATCGTGACCGTGGCTAAATCTTCCTTTGATATCAGCGCCAATTTCGACAGCGGTAACATCGAGATCGTCGACATCAGCAATCCTTTGCAATCACTGCTGAAGATCAGACCCGACACCCGTAGCGCCCACTTCCAGTGGTTCCACTTCAAGGCCAGTGGCTTGCATGTCGGCCAGGAATATTCCTTTCGTTTGCTCAATGCCAGTCAATCGTCCTACAACAAGGCATGGACGGGTTACCAGGCCGTTGCCTCTTATGATCACGTCAACTGGTTCCGTATTCCCACACAGTTCGAAGGCGACGCCCTGCGCTTTCACCTGGAAGCCGAACAGTCCCATGCCTGGTTTGCCTATTTCGAACCCTACAGCCGTGGTCGTCACGACTGGTTGATCGAGCAGGCACTGCACAAGGCCGGGACCGAACTGCTGGCCGTCGGCAAAAGCGTGGAAGGCCGCGACATTCAACTACTGCGCAAGGGCAGCGGTGCCGAAGGTCGACGCAAAGTCTGGATCATCGCCCAGCAGCATCCCGGCGAGCACATGGCCGAGTGGTTCATGGAGGGCGTGATCGAACGCCTGCAGCATCAGGACGACACGCGCTTGAACCGACTGCTTGCCAAGGCCGATCTGTATCTGGTGCCCAACATGAATCCTGACGGTGCCTTCCACGGCCATCTGCGTACCAATGCCATGGGTCAGGATCTCAACCGCGCGTGGCAGAACGCCAGTCCGGAAATCAGTCCTGAGGTATTTTTCGTACAGCAGCAAATGGAAAAATACGGCGTAGATTTGTTCCTGGACGTTCACGGTGACGAGGAAATCCCTCACGTCTTCACTGCCGGTTGCGAAGGCAACCCCGGCTACACGCCACGCATTGCCGAACTCGAAGAGCGCTTTCGCAGCGATCTCAAGCACCAGACCAAAGACTTTCAGACCGCTCACGGCTACACCCGCGACGCACCGGGCCTGGCCAACATGACCCTGGCTTGTAACGCGGTCGGCCAGAAATACGACTGCCTGTCCCTGACCCTGGAGATGCCGTTCAAGGATCATGACGACCACCCGGATCCTCGCACCGGCTGGTCCGGCAAGCGTTCGATGCAACTGGGCAAGGATGTATTGAGCACCATAGCGGACATGGTCGACGAGCTGCGCTAACGCTCCATCATCCAACGCTCTCCCCGTGGTGGGCACTCGGTGGCGAGGGATTCATTCCCTCGCCACAAGTTATCGTTTGTCGACAGGTAGCGGGGACTTCAATCCCGTCCTCGCAACATACTGTCCAACACCTCATCCCGACGCACCCAACCATGAAACAGTGCCGCCGCCAGATGCACCAGCACGGTCAGGAACAATAGATAAGCCAGGTAGCCGTGGGCCTTGCGCAACAGTGCGAAAGTCTGGGCATCCGCCGGTACGATGGAAGGCAATTGCAGGGAGCTGCTGAGCATCACCGGGTCTCCCGCCGCTGAAATCATGCCCCAGCCCAACAGGGGCAGAATCAACATCAAGGCATACAACAGAGCATGGGACGCCTTGGCCGCCAACGCCTGCCAGCCTGGCAGATCGGCCGGCAATGGTGGTTGGCGTGTCGTAAAACGCACCACCAGGCGTACGATCACCAGCAGCAAAATCGCGATGCCCAAGGGTTTGTGCAACTGAAGCAGCCATTCATGGCGCTCGGACACCGAGGCCACCATGCCCGCGCCGATAAAGAGCATGGCAATGACCATCAATGCCATCAACCAGTGCAGCAGTCGAGCCAGCGGTGCGAAGTGTCGAGGGGCGCTCATGGGCGGGACTCCTGGTTGGCGGGCAATTGACTGACTTCGCTGGTGCGCCGCAAGTACGAACTGGCATACGCGGCAGAGCGCGCCGCCAAAAGCGGGTCATCTGAACCTTCGATGCCGCTCGGCAGAATCAGCGGGTCATAGTTGATGTCGCGGCATTCGCCGTCGTCCTGTGACTGGGTGCGCTCCAGCACCAGCGTACCGGCGTTGAGCACCGTTCGATCTTCGGGCCAGGCTTTGCTGGCATCGTTCACCGGATCGCCCGGATTGGCCAACGTGATATTCAGCTGCCAGCGCAACGGCCCCGCAGCCAGGCGCTTGACCAGATCCTGTTCCAGAAAGTCAGCGCCCTGGGGTGGCGTCACGTCCGTGCCATCCGAAGCCACTGGCACCACGCCCCACCGCACCGCCTGGCGTTGTCCCGCAGGATTGACCAGATAGAACGCATTGATGCCGTTGTAGGTTTCGGTGGCATAGCTGGCCGATGGCCTGGCCGTCTTGATCCATTGCAGGAACGGTTTGGCTTCCGGGTGCGCGGCAAAGAAGGCGGGTACGGCCGCAGGGTTGGGTTTGCCCGTGGCCGGATCCGGCGATTGTGCCTGTTGCAACTGATAGAACGCTTCGGGCGTGCCCACCGGAAACACCGGCATGCTGTTCATGCCGGTACGCCACTGCTGCCCGTTGGCTTGGGTGAAGCGCAGCGCCAGGCTGCGGATCGGCACGCTGTTGTCCGGCGCGTAGGGGTTGCCGCTGGGCAAGGCAAACCGCCCGACGACCGGCGTGCGCGCCTCCAGGAAGACTTGGGCACTGGAATAGGGGCGAGCCTCACCGCTGCTTTGGAAATAGCCCGCAACGCAAACCCCTTTGGAGTGATTGCGACGAAAGCCCGGGTGCACACCGTTGTTCTTTTCCAGCACGTTGACCAGCGCATTCGGTGTCAGGCGTTGTGGGTCAAGGGTTCCGTTGACGTAGGCAAATGTCCCGGCCAACGCGGCAACAATCACAGCAATGCCGGTCAGGCGCAGCGCCAGGCTGGCGGCACTCAACGGCGGCCGGCTCGGTTCAAAGGAAGGGTCAACCATGACGAAGCTCCAAGGCCCAAGGCCGTTTGTACTAAAGGACCCGTCAGACGAAAGCCAGAGGGTTTTATTCCCACACTTCGTATTTATTTTTCCCAGGCTGGAATAATCTCGTTCGCGAGTCGTCTTTCCACTCCCGGCGCAGTGACTGCCAAAGAAGCACAGCCATGAACGAACTCGACGAACAGTTGCGCACGCTCATCCCCCGACTACGGCGTTTTGCCGTGTCGTTGACGCGCAACCCCAGCAATGCTGACGACCTGGTGCAAGCGTGCCTGGAGCGGGCATTGTCAAAATGGAATGACAAACGGGCCGATGGTGACCTTCGGGCCTGGCTGTTTTCGATTCTTTATCGACAGTTTCTCGATAGCCATCGTCGTTCCCGACGCTATGCACGCATGCTGGAATTTTTCACCGGTCGCGATGATGCTCACCCTTCAGCCGAGCGCAGCGTGATCGCCCAATCGTCCCTCGAGGCTTTCGATCGACTGACGACCGAACAACGTGCGCTGTTGCTGTGGGTGTCGGTGGAAGGCTTGAGCTACCAACAAGTGGCCGACATCCTCGACGTGCCGACCGGCACCGTGATGTCGCGCCTATCCCGCGCCCGCCAGGCCCTGCGCCAACTCAGCGACGGCGAAATCACCCGCCCTGCCCTGCGGATACTCAAATGATCAGCATGCCCCCCAGCGACAACGACTTGCACGCCTTCGTCGATCGTCAACTGAGCGAAGCCGACCAGCGTCTGATGGAAAACTACTTGGCCAATCACCCGGAAGTCGCCGCCCGGGTCCAGGCCTGGCAACAGGACGCACAACACTTGCGCGCGGCTCTGAACGCAGGCCTGCAACACGCGCCTAATCCGGACCTCGACCCGACAGCGATCCGCCAACGCCTGAAACATCGGTTCCATCGCCATCTGGCCAGCGCGGCAGTGTTGGTGTTGGCCGTCAGTGTCGGCGGTTTGAGCGGCTGGAAGGCCCGGGAGATGACGCTCGTCAGCGCTATGCTGCCCATGAGCGACGCCTTGCAGGCGTATCGATTGTTTGCCCAGCAAGGCATCCTGCCGGCCGATTACCAAGGCGGCGATGAGAGCACCATGCAAGGCTGGCTCGACCGTTACTTCACGCGGGCCGACCGCCTGCCAGATCTGTCGGCGGCAGGATTCAAGCCGGTCAGCGGGCGATTGCTGAGCACCGAGCAAGGCGCGGCGGCGATGGTGGTTTATCAGGACCCGAGCGGCCAGAAGATCAGCTTCTACGTGCGTCCACCAGGCCCGAAAAATTTCCTGCTACCGCGCGGCAGCCGTCGTGACGGCGAGTTGCAAGCCGAGTATTGGTCCGGACCGGGATACAACTATGCGATGGTCATACCCAGTGATACGCCAGCGGCGCAAAAGCTCAAGCAAACCCTGAATTTCTGAGCGCTGCAGCCCGCTCCCACAGAGGTCGGGGATGCCCGTGAAATTCAACCCTGCCCAAACACCTGCGAAGGTCTGCGCAGCAGCGGGTCGAACGGGTTGACTCGCGGTCCGATCAGGGCGGCCTCGCGCTTGAGCATTTCCACCACCGTCGGCAGCCGGTCGGGCCCCAGTCGATCACTCACGGTCGCCACGCTCAACGCCGCCACGGCGCGGCCCTCCCGGTCCAGGATTGGCACAGCCACCCCGGCCATGCCTTGCAACACCCCGGTGTTGCGTCCGGCGTAACCCAGCGCACGCACGCTCTCCACTTCCGTGCGCAGGAAGACTTCATCGTACAAATGAAAATCCTTGAGCCGTGGCAGGTTGTACTGGATCACCGTGTCGCGCTCTTCTTCCGGCAGGAATGCCAGGATCGCCAGGCTGCCCTGCCCCACGCCCAACGCCACGCGACCGCCTATGTCGCCGGTGAATGTGCGGATCGGGAAAGGACCTTCACTGCGGTCCAGACAGATCGCATCGAAACCACTGCGCGCCAGCAGAAACAACGAATCCCCCAGGGACGCCGACAGCCGCAGCATGGCAGGGCGCGTCAACTCACGCAGGTTGCCGGTGTTCCCGGCACGCGCGGCCAAGGCAAAAAAGTCCAGGCTCAGGCGATAGCGTTTGCTGCGCGCATCCTGCTCGACCATGCCCTCGTCCATCAGGCTGCGCAGCATGCGATGTGTGGTGGGTTGAGACAGACCGATGCGCTGAGCCAGTTGCGTGACCCGCTCCCCGCCCTCGACGGTGTCACCCAGGCTGCGCAACACGGCAAACAGTCGAGAGACCGCGCCGACCCCGACTTCGTTTTTTTCGATATTCCGATCAGTGGAATCAGACATGAAGTTTCTCGCTGGTTAAATTTACTCACTGAAGGAAAATGAAAATAGTCATCGTCTCAGTGAAATAGTCCATTGAGCCCATCCTATTCTTCGTCCTACTCTGCGTCCATACAGGGGCGATTCGAACAACAGCGGCAGCCGACTTGACGTCGAGCGCCAACGCACCCCGCAGCATCCCTTCGTATCTGCCCATACAAAAAAGCGCGCCTTGTGGCGACGCATAACAATCTCAGGTGGAGCGCAATCATGGCTTTTGTGCAACTTGAAGGACTTGGCAAACGTTACGGCGCCATCGATGCCGTGGTGGACACCCATCTCTCGGTGGAAAAAGGCGAATTCGTCTCGCTGCTGGGCCCCTCCGGCTGCGGCAAAACCACCACTTTGCAAATGATCGCCGGCTTCGTCGAAGTCAGCAGTGGGCGCATCCTGCTGGACGGTCGCGATATCACCCATGCCAAGCCCGCCAGTCGGGGCCTGGGCGTCGTGTTCCAAAGCTATGCGCTGTTCCCCCACATGACCGTCAAGGACAACGTCGCTTTCGGCCTGCGCATGCGCAAAGTGCCCGGCGCCGAGCTGCAACAACGGGTGGATCGGGTGCTGAAGCTGGTGCGTCTGGACCAGCACGCCGAGCGCTACCCGCGGGAACTCTCGGGCGGCCAGCGCCAGCGCGTGGCACTGGCCCGGGCGCTGGTGATCGAACCACCAGTGCTGCTGCTCGACGAACCGCTGTCCAATCTCGACGCCAACCTGCGCGAGGAGATGCAGTACGAAATCCGCCGCATTCAGCGGGAAGTCGGCATCACCACATTGATGGTGACCCACGACCAATCCGAAGCACTGTCCATCAGTGACCGAGTCGTGGTGATGCAGGCCGGGCGAATCACTCAGATCGACGCGCCGTACACCCTCTACGAACACCCGCGCACCGAATTCATTTCCGGCTTCGTCGGTAAAGCCAACCTGCTGCCCGGCGAGCGCGACGGCCAGGGCAATGTTCAAGCTTGCAGCCAGGGCCACGGCCCACTGGTCTTGAGCCTGCGTCCAGAGAAAATCGATCTGTGCCAAGCCGGCTCGGGTCGGTTGCAAGGCGTCATCGTCAGCCGCTTCTTTCTCGGCAGCCAATGGCTGTACGGCGTCTCGACCAACCTGGGCGAGCTCAGCGTGGTGCGCCGCAACGACGGCTGCGCGCCGATGACCGAAGGCACAGCGGTAGGTCTTGACTGGGATCCGGCGCTGCTGCGGGTGCTGAGCGTGGACGAGGTGCCGGCATGAAGCTGATCGACGCAATGCGCCGGGGAAGGCAAGGCTATCTGATGTCCGCGCCCGCCCTGGCCTGGTACCTGGGTCTGCTGGTCATTCCCTTGGGGCTGACGTTGGTGCTGTCGTTCAATGTCTTCGACTACGGCACGGGCATCGACGGGGACGCCTACACCCTCGACCACTACGCCAGCCTGCTGAGCGACCCGTACTATTACGAGATTTTCTTGCGCACATTCTGGATCAGCGCACTCACCACTATTTTGTGCGTGCTGATCGGCGTGCCCGAGGCTTATATCCTCAGCCGCATGGGCGCGCCGTGGCGCTCGATCTTCCTCATTCTGATTCTCACGCCGCTGCTGATTTCGGTGGTGGTGCGGGCCTTCGGCTGGAGCCTGCTGCTGGGTGCCGACGGGCTGGTCAACCAGACGCTGCAAGCCTTCGGCGGCTCACCGATGAAGCTGCTCTATACGCCGTTTGCCGTGGTCATCGCCCTGGTGCATGTGATGCTGCCATTCATGATCATCCCGGTCTGGACCTCGCTGCAAAAGCTCGATCCGGCCGCCGAACAGGCCGCGCTGTCCTTGGGCGCGAGCCAGTTGACGGTGATGCGCAAGGTCGTGCTGCCGCAGATCATGCCCGGCGTCTTGTCCGGCACCCTCATCGTCTTCGGCCTCGCCGCCAGCTCCTTCGCCATTCCCGGCCTGCTCGGTGGGCGCCGCCTGAAAATGGTCGCCACGCTGATCTACGACCAGTACCTGTCGGAGCTGAACTGGCCGATGGGCGCGGCCATTGCCGTCGCGCTGCTGCTGCTCAACCTGCTGATCATGCTGTCGTGGAACCGCATGATCGAAGGCCGCTACAAGAAGTCATTGGGGTAACTCATCATGTCCAGGAACGGTCCTTTCGCCCTGTTGTTTCATGCCCTGGTGGTGGTGTTCATGATGGCGCCGCTGGTGGTGGTCTGTCTTGTTGCCTTCACCCCGGAAAATACCCTGAGCCTGCCGACCACGGCGTTTTCCCTGCGCTGGTTCCGTGCGGTGTTCGAACGCGCCGACTTTATCGATGCGTTCTACAACAGCCTGATCCTGGCATTCAGTGCGGCGTCGTTGGCGACGTTGATCGCGGTGCCGGCGGCGCTGGCGATCACACGGCTCGAATTCCCTGGCCGGGATTTTTTCAATGGCCTGTTCCTGTCGCCGATCATCATTCCACACCTGGTACTGGGTGTGGCGTTGCTGCGGCTGTTTGCGCTGATGGGCGTGAACGGCAGCTTCACCTGGCTGATCTTCGCCCATGTGCTGGTGATTACACCGTATGTACTGCGTCTGGTGCTGGCCTCGGCCATCGGCCTGGACCGCAGCGCCGAGCAGGCCGCGCAATCGCTAGGGGCCGGGCGCTTCACGCTGTTTCGGCAAATCACCTTGCCGATGATCCTGCCCGGGGTAGCAGGAGGCTGGTTGCTGGCGTTCATCAACAGCTTCGACGAGGTAACCTTGTCGATCTTCGTCACTTCACCGGCCACGCAAACCCTGCCGGTGCGCATGTATGTCTACGCCACCGAATCCATCGACCCGATGATGGCGGCGGTGTCGGCGCTGGTCATCGCGCTCACGGCGCTGACCATGATTCTGCTCGACCGGGTCTATGGCCTGGATCGAGTTCTGGTGGGCAAACAATGAGGGCGCCATGGCTCTGTTGAAACGACTGGCCGAAGGCGACCGCCCGGCATTGGACTTTATCCTCGACGGCAAACCGGCCATCGGTCTGCTGGGCGATACCCTGCTTACCGCTGTGCTGACCTGCAGTGAACACTTGCGCGGCAGCGACTTCAGCGCCGAGCCCCGGGCCGGTTTCTGCCTGATGGGCGCCTGCCAGGATTGCTGGGTCCGGCTGGGCGACGGCCGCCGCGTGCGCGCCTGCTCGACGCTACTTGAAGCCGGCCAGCAGATCACCCGCGAACCGGGGCGCCAGCCATGAACAATGCCGTCTGGAATGGCCCCATCGCGAACAGACTCGCTGCCCCAAGGGACTTGCAGCAAGCATCACCACCGTCCCCCTGTGGCAGCGAGCCTGCTCGCGACGGCGGCGGCGATAGCAGCATAAATCCCACAGCATCGCCTGCGAGGTGGCTATGAAACCGGTAGTCATCATCGGGGCCGGCCCGGCGGGTATCCGCGCCGCCCAGACCCTGGTCGCCCACGGCGTATACCCCGTCCTGCTGGACGAAGCCGCACGCGGTGGCGGACAGATCTATCGGCAACAACCGGCCAACTTCAAGCGCTCGCCGGCCAAGCTGTATGGCTTTGAGGCGCACAAAGCCAGCGCCCTGCACCAAACCTTCGACGCGTTGCGCGAACAGCTCGATTACCGGCCAGACACACTGGTGTGGAACGCCGAGTCGGGCCTGCTGGATACCTTGCATGAAGGCCGCGCCGCGCGCCTGGAGTACGCCAGCGTGATCGTCGCAACGGGCGCCACTGACCGAATTCTTCCCGCTCCGGGATGGACTCTGCCAGGTGTGTACAGCCTGGGCGCGGCGCAGATCGCCCTGAAGTTCCAGGGTTGCGCCATCGGCGAACGGGTGGTGTTCGCCGGCAGCGGCCCTTTGCTTTATCTGGTGGCTTATCAATACGCCAAGGCCGGCGCCAAGGTGGTCGCGGTACTCGACAGCTCGCCCTTGAGCGCCCAGGCCCGCGCCCTGCCCGGCCTGCTGGCTCAACCGGCCACACTGGCCAAGGGGCTCTACTATCGCGCCTGGCTGAGCAGCCACGGCATTGCTGTGCATCAGGGTGCGAGCCTGTCGCGTATCGACGGAGAACGACGCGTCCAGTCATTGCAGTGGCGCAATGCAAAAGGCTTGCAATCGCTCGACTGCGACGCGGTGGCCTTCGCCCACGGCTTGCGCAGCGAAACCCAACTGGCTGACCTGCTGGGCTGCGAATTTTCCTGGAGCCCCCTAAACCGCGCCTGGCTGCCGCAGCGTGATCCTGCCGGTCGCAGCAGCATGCCGGGGATCTACCTGGCAGGCGACGGGGCCGGAATCATGGGTGCCGACGCCGCGGAAATCGCCGGCGAACGTGCGGCCCTGGCTTTGCTCGAAGACCTCGGCTACCTGGTCGACCCGCAGCGTTGCGCCCAACTGGAACAATCCCTGGAACGCATCGGCCGTTTCCGACAGGGCCTGGAGCGCGCCTTTGTCTTTCCCACGGATTGGGCCGCCCACGCCGCTGACGACCTGATGATCTGCCGCTGCGAAGAAGTCAGCGCAGGCGAGATCCGCCAGGTAGTGGGTGAAGGCCATTGGGAAATCAACCGGGTCAAGGCCCATTGCCGGGTCGGCATGGGGCGTTGCCAAGGGAGAATGTGCGGTGCGGCAGCGGCGGAAATCATTGCCAGCGAGAGCGGGCGTCCGGTCGGCGAAATCGGCCGGATGCGGGCACAGGCACCGGTCAAACCCGTACCGTTTGGCCTGGAGGTCGAGCCATGATCAAAGTGGATGTCGTGATCATTGGCGGCGGTATCGTCGGGTCCTCGGCCGCGTTGTTCCTGAGCAAAGCCGGACGCCGGGTGGCATTGCTGGAGCGAGACTTCTGCGGTTCGCACTCCAGCGGCGTCAACTACGGCGGCGTGCGGCGCCAGGGTCGACCGTTGTCACAACTGCCGTTGTCGCAACGGGCCCATGAAATCTGGAGCCAGTTGCCGCAGTTGATCGGCATCGACGGGGAGTACCAGCGCAGCGGTCACCTGAAATTGGCCCGCAGCCCCGACGACTTGCGAGCCCTGCACGACTATGCCGCCAACAGCCAGGGCTTCGGCCTTGATCTGCAACTGCTGGACCGTGACCAGTTGCGCGCCCGCTTCCCATGGGTCGGTGCAGTTGCAGTCGGAGCATCCCTCTGCCCGGACGACGGCCACGCCAATCCGCGACTGGTGTCCCCGGCATTTGCCCAGGCGGCCCGCAGGCATGGCGCACAGGTCTTTGAACAATGCGCAGTCAGCCATGTGCAGCATGACGGTCAGCACTTTAGTGTGCGTACCGAAACGGGCCTGGTGCTTCAGGCCCCCTGGCTGCTGAACTGCGCGGGCGCCTGGGCGAGCCATTTTGCCGCGCAATTTGGCGAAGCGGTGCCGATGCACGCCGGGCATCCAGCGATGCTGGTCACTGAGCCATTACCCTTGGTGATGGATGCCAGCACTGGCGTGGAGGGCGGCGGTATCTACGCCCGCCAGGTCGCCCGTGGCAATTGCGTGCTGGGGGGCGGCCAAGGTTTCGCCCTGGACAATGCCCGCGCCCGCCCCGGCCAGAACGCAGTGATCGACATCCTGCGCCAAGCCGTCGAGCTCTACCCTTTTTTGAAAGGTGCCCAGGCGATTCGCACCTGGAGCGGCACCGAAGGTTACCTGCCCGATCGCCAACCGGTGATCGGCCACAGCAGCACCCAACCCGGCCTGTTGCATGCGTTCGGCTTTGCCGGCGCAGGTTTTCAGATCGGTCCCGCGGTGGGCCAGGCGCTCACCGAGATCATCTGCTGCGGCGCGTCAAAAACGTCGCTGGATGCGTTTTCAATCACCCGGTTTCACTCCATCTCCGTTGCTTGATAGAGGAAGGTCGCGCCAATGAATAACGTCAAACGCAGTGCACTGTTCGGTTTCTGCTCGCTGGGTTTCTCCTGCCTGGGCGCCCTGCTCCCCGTCAGCCAGGCGATGGCCGAGCCGACGCTTTATCTGGGCATGAACGGTGGGACCATGGAGCGGCTTTACGCCGACAAGGTCTTGCCGGCCTTCGAAAAAGCCAACAACGTCAAAGTGGTGATCGTGCCCGGCACCTCCGCCGACATCCTGGCGAAAGTCCAGGCCAGTAAAGGCAACCCGCAAATGCACGTGATGTTCCTCGACGACGGCATCATGTACCGCGCCATCGCCATGGGGCTGTGCGACAAGCTCGAAGACAGCCCACCCCTGGCCCAGATTCCGGCCAAGGGCCGCATCAAGGATCAAGCCGTGGCCGTCAGCCTCGGTGTCACGGGACTTGCCTACAACACACGGTTGTTCAAGGAAAATGGCTGGAGTGCGCCCACCTCCTGGATGGACATGGCCGATCCACGCTTCAAGGACAAACTGGTGTTCCAGTCCCTGGCTTCCTCGACCTTCGGCCTGCACGGTTTTCTGATGTTCAACCGGATCCAGGGCGGCAGCGAAACTGACGTCGAACCGGGCTTCAAGGCCTGGCCAAACACCGTCGGACGCAACGTGCTGGAATACATCCCCAGCTCAGCGAAGATCTCCGAAATGCTGCAAACCGACGAAGCCGCGCTGTTCCCGTTGACGCCGACCCAAGTGACCGCGCTCAAACTCAAGGGCATGCCGGTCGAGTACGCGCAACCCAAAGAAGGCGCGGTGGTGCTCAATGTCGCTGAGTGCGCCATTGCCCAGAACACCCAGCCTGAACTGGCGCAAAAGCTCGCCGCCTTCCTGCTGACGCCCGAAGCCCAGGCCATCGCCCTGGAAGAAGGCGACCAGATCCCGTCCAACCCCACCACACCGACCACTGACAAAACCCGCGGCCAGGTAGAGGCGATGAAGCAGTACCTGGAAACGGCGATTGCGGTGGATTGGGACCAGGTCAACGAGCAACGCCCGGCCTGGAACGCACGATGGAACCGCAGCGTCGAGCGCTAGACACCTTCGACGCTGGCGAGGGGACTTTGTGGGGGCAAGTCTTGCTCCCACAGATAAAACCTTCGCCACAGGGTGTTGTGTTGAACTGATTATTGGTTAACTGTGCGGCTTCGGGCTTGATGCCCGCCCCTTGATCAGCAGCGAACCTCTCATGCACACCCTCGCTCAACTGCGCGCCGGCCAGCTGTCGGGCATCAAACGGCTGGATCTGTCCTGCGGCCTGACACAGTTCCCCCGGGAAATCTTCGACCTGGCCGACTCGCTCGAAGTCCTCAATCTCAGCGGCAACCAGTTGACTGCGCTGCCCGATGATCTGCATCGGTTGCCCCACCTGCGGGTGTTGTTCTGCTCGGACAACCACTTCATTGAATTGCCCGAATGCCTGGGCCGCTGCGCGGCATTGACCATGGTCGGTTTCAAGGCTAACCGCATCGAACGCGTGCCCGGCACTGCCCTGCCGCCACTATTGCGTTGGCTGATCCTGACGGACAACCGCATCAGTCAGTTGCCGCAAGAGCTCGGCCAACGCCCGCACTTGCAAAAGCTCATGCTGGCCGGCAACCGATTACAGCAGTTGCCCACGAGCCTGGGGCAGTGCCATCGTCTCGAACTGCTGCGCATCGCCGCCAACCAATTGACCGAGCTGCCGCAATGGTTGCTCGAGTTGCCAAGCCTGAGCTGGCTGGCCTATGCCGGCAACCCGCTGGAAACCCAGGCCAACGCCGACCTCCTGGCGAGGACGACGCCCATCGACTGGTCGCAACTGAACGTGCATCAACAATTAGGCGAAGGCGCTTCGGGGGTGATTCATCAGGCGCTATGGCAACCACCGGGTCAGGTCGCGCGACACGTCGCGCTCAAACTGTACAAAGGCCAGATGACCAGCGACGGCTCGCCATTGCATGAAATGCACGCCTGCATCACCGCAGGTCGTCATCCGAACCTTATCGACGTGCTGGGCCAGATCAACGGGCACCCCGAGCAACAGGCCGGACTGGTGATGGACCTGATCGCGCCCAGCTACCGCAACCTGGCGGGGCTGCCGAGCCTGGAGTCCTGCACCCGCGACGTGTATGCCGACGCACTGCGTTTAAGCGCTCCCGTGGCCTTGCGCATCGCCCTGGGCATCGCCTCGGTGGCGGCGCACCTGCACCGCCAGGGCATTACCCACGGTGATTTGTACGGGCACAATATTTTGTGCAATGACCAGGGCGACTGTCTGTTGGGCGACTTTGGCGCGGCGTCGTTCCATGCCACTGCCGACACGGTGCAAACCCGTGCGTTACAACGCATCGAAGTGCGGGCGTTCGGGATTTTGCTGGGGGAACTGCTGGCGCGGATCGAACCGGGGCTCAGTGCTGAGGAACTGGCAACGTTGCAGGATCTGCAGGCGCGCTGCTGTCAGCCGCAGGTGCTGGGGCGGCCGGGGTTTGAGGAGATTGAAGGCTTACTGCGCGACTGTGGCGAAGGAACAGGCTCCCTCGCCACAGGGGGTTGTGGTGCTTAACCGGCCAACCCGACAAACATGTCCTGCACGTCGTCGTGATTGTCCAGGCCCTCAAGGAACGCCTCGACTTCGGCCATCTGCTCGTCCGTCAAGCCACTGACCGGGTTTTTCGGCTGGTAGCCGAGCTTGGCGGACAGCACAGTGAAACCTTGCTCCGGCAGCGCCTTCTGCACCGCATCCAGGTCGGAAGGATCAGTGAGGAACAGCGTCGCGCCGTCTTCGCCCGGTTCGAAATCCTGGGCGCCGGCCTCGATGGCGGCCATTTCCGGATCAGCGTCGGGGCTGTCCGGGGCGGCTTCGATCATGCCGACATGGTTGAAGTCCCACGCGACCGAACCCGAGGCGCCCAGTTGGCCCTTGCGAAACGCAACGCGAATCTCGGCGACGGTACGGTTGATGTTATCGGTCACGCATTCGACGATCAGCGGCACCTGATGCGGTGCGAAGCCTTCGTAGGTCACACGATGGTACTGCACGGTTTCGCCGAGCTGGCCGGAGCCTTTCTTGATCGCGCGCTCCAGGGTCTCGCGGGGCATCGAGGCCTTTTTCGCCTGCTCGACCACCAGTCGCAGATGCGCATTGGTGGCAGTGTCAGCGCCGTTGCGCGCGGCAATGGTGATTTCCTTCACCAGCTTGCCGAAGATCTTGCCCTTGGCGTTGGCAGCCGCTTCTTTGTGTTTAACCTTCCACTGTGCGCCCATTACTCACTCTCTTGTCTGTCGCGCCGAGACATCTGCTGGCCGGCGCTGTGGCGCAAGTTTATACGGCCTAAACCGGCTGATCGACCAAAAAATCACCGCCGATGAATCAACATTTCCCCGACGTGCTGTAGGGAGTTTCTGAAATGGCGATTTGGGGCCCCCTTTCCTCCTGCGGTTTCGTACTCTCGTGAACTTATCTCCCCTGCCAGTAAGAACCGCGATGCGCAACGAATCGGAAAGTCCTTTCAGCCTGACCCTCACGCAAAGCGACTTGCGCCTGCAAGTCCTGAGGTTTAACGGTCGCGAAGCGCTTAATCAGCCATACCGTTTCGACCTTGAATTGATCGGGCTGTCGCCGCCGATCAATCCCGACACGTTGCTGGACCAGCCTGCCTTCCTGCGCCTCGATGGCGAATGCGGTGTGCATGGCGTTGTGCACAGCGTCGGCGTGACGAGCCATGCCCCACAGCGCATCGGCTATCGCTTGACGCTGGTGCCGTACCTCCAGCGCCTGGAACAGGGCCCACGGCGACGGGTATTCTACCGGCTTAGCGCTGTGCAGATCCTGCATCGACTGCTGGAAGACAATGCGCTGCCGGCCCACAGCTACCGCTTTGAACTGCCCCATGGGCAGTACCCGTGCCGCCCGTTCTGTATCCAGTACGAGGAGAGCGATCTGGAGTTGCTGCACCGGTTGTGTGAAGAAGAAGGCATTCATTACCACTTCGAACACACCGTTCATGGCCATGTCCTGGTGTTCGCCGAAGACCCGAAAAGTTTTCCCGCCCGTCCGATCGAACTGAACCTGCGCCCTGATCCCGGCCAGCAACCAGCCATCAGGCAGGTGTACCAGCGACACTGCGCAATGACCCATGGCCTGCCGGCCGGCTTCAGTGATCGCGACACAAGCCAAGCCGGGGACAGCGCGGCCAATCACGCCTTCGAAGGTGAAAATCACGAGACGATACGCAGCAGTCCGACGTTGGCTCATCGCTACCAGGCCGGCCGCCGCAGACTTGAGCGGCTGCGCTGTCGACAGCGGGAAATCCAGGGCCAGAGCCACCAGCCCTTCCTGCGCAGCGGCCATATCGTGCAGATCAGTGAACACCCGGAGTCCACTTTCAACGACCAGTGGCTGATCACCGATATCCAGCATCGCGGGCGGCAATTTTCCATCCTTGAAACCAACCTGTCGCCCATACCGGCGACCCGCGATTACCGTAACCGGTTTTCGGCCATCCCATGGTCCACCGTATTCAGGCCTGCCCTCAAGCATCCAAGACCCTGCATCCCCGGCTATCACCTCGCGTACGTACTCGACCCTGGCGATCAGCCGACACGCCCCGATCAACGCGGCCGTGTCACGGTCAGCCTGTGGACCCCGGATAACGAAGGCATCACGCTGCCGGTGTCACGCCTGACGCTGAATGAACGGCCCGTCCTGAGGATCGGCAGCGTAGTGCTGGTGAGCTTTCTCGATGGTGACCCCGACCGACCGGTGCTGTGCCTGGGGGTAGGCGATGTCGGCGGTGGGCAGCCCGCCATACAAACGAAACCGGTGCAGGGTCAAAATGACACAAGGCTGCTATTGGACTGGCTCCTGAATCCGCCAGACCTGACACCCTGACCTCCTTGCGTGACCAGGGCGCTTACTCCCGCGCGGCGGCGCAACAGCCGCCATCCTGTGAATGCATTGATCGGGGTTGTCCATACTGGCGAAACTGATCTGGCTCAAGCGAACCCGAAAAAACGGGCTTACAGTAGGAGCACTACGCCGCATAAGACGGTGCTCTACCTGATGACTGGAGATACCTGCATGCCCTGGAAAAGCTCGGAAAACCGCTACAGTACCGTCACGGTCGCCCTGCATTGGCTGATGCTGATTCTGCTGGCCGTGGTTTATGCCTGCATCGAACTGCGAGGGATATTCCCCAAAGGCAGTGACGGCCGGACCCTGATCAAAGAAGCTCACTTCATGCTCGGCCTGACCGTGTTTGCGCTGGTCTGGCTACGCCTGTTCGCCCGCAGCATGGGGAAGACTCCAGCCATCTTTCCCGCCTCGCCTGCCTGGCAGACCTTCCTTGCCCACCTGATGCACTGGGCGTTGTACCTGTTCATGATCGCCATGCCATTGCTGGGGTGGCTGATCACCAGTGCCGAAGGGCATCAGGTGATGTTCTATGGTTTCGACTTGCCGCTGCTGATCGATCAGGACAAAGACTTTGCCAAACAACTGGAGGGCTGGCATGAGTTGGGGGGCACCATTGGCTACTGGCTGATTGGCCTGCATGCCCTGGCGGGTCTGTACCACCACTACATCGTGCGCGATAACACCCTGCTGCGGATGATGCCCAAACGCGGCTGACGCCCGTTATTCAAACCCTCGGCGGCCTTGCAAGCCGCCGGTGTGAACGAAAATCAAGCGGGTGCCGCGGCTAAACTGTCCGGCCTCGACCCGGGCCTTGAGCAGCATCAACGCCTTGCCGGTATACAGCGGCTCCAGTTCGATGGCGCCAGTGGCGTGGATGAAGGCGACGAGTTCGGCGTCGATCCGGGCAAAGCCGCCACGGCTGCCGTCGAACAACTCATAACGCGGGTTGCAAAGACCTGCTTGCCCCACGATGCTTTCGACCTGCTGCGCCACGCCGTGATCCGCAGGCACAGCCAACACGCCGTAGACCGGGTGCTCCCCCGCTTCAGCCAATACCAGCCCCGCCAGGGAGGTTCCGGTACCGCAGGCCAGCCACCAGCCGTGGTAATCCACCCAGCCCAACGCCGCCAATTGTTCACGGGCCCCGGCCACCCAATCCATGCAACCCTGCGCGCCGGACAATCCTGAACCGCCCTCAGGCACCGGATGCAGGTGCGGGTATTGCGCCTGCCAGGGTTGCCAGAAATCCGCGGCGTGCCGCCCTCGGTATCCGCCATAACCCAGCCAGTGCAGATCCATGTCGAACGCTTTGAGGTCAAGGACCGTCGGCGTTTCCTGGGGATGGCCGCGCAGCAGCCCGACCGTTGGGAACCCGAAGCGCTTGCCAGCCGCCGCCAGCGCATGCAGATGGTTGGAATAGACACCGCCCAGGCTCATGATCCCCTTGGCACCGGCCTCATGGGCAGCGCGCACATGGTGAACCAGCTTGAACCACTTGTTGCCGCTGATCAGGGGGTCAATCTGGTCCAGACGCAGCACCGCCACTTCAACTCCGGCACGGGTGAGCCAGTCCAGATGAAGGAGTTCCAGGCGGGGTTGGGGGTGCCAGTCGAGGCAGGAAAGCAACATTGCAGCAGGCCGAATCGGGACGAGCCGCAAGTTTAACAGCTAGGTCGCGGATGACCTCAGTGCCTGTGTTCATTGCAACCCCTTGTGGGAGCGAGCCTGCTCGCGATGGCGGTGGGTCAGTAAACACTCATGCAACTGACTCATCGCTATCGCGAGCAGGCTCGCTCCCACAGGGGCTCAGCCCCCGAAGATTCGGTCTTTACAACTGCGCCGCCAATCGCGAACCCTGATTGATCGCCCGCTTGGCGTCCAGTTCTGCCGCTACGTCGGCACCGCCAATGAGGTGGACGGTTTGCCCTGCGGCTTCCAGGCCTTGCTGCAACTCACGCAACGGATCCTGGCCGGCGCAGATCACGATGTTATCCACGGCCAGCACCTGCGGCTCGCCGGTTTCACCGATGCGGATGTGCAAGCCTTCGTCATCGATTTTCAGGTACTCGACGCTGTTGAGCATCTGCACCTGCTTGTTCTTCAGGCCCGTGCGGTGAATCCAGCCGGTGGTCTTGCCCAGGCCGTCGCCCACCTTGGATTTCTTGCGCTGCAACAGGAACACTTGCCGCGCCGGGGCATGGGGCTCGGCTTTGATACCCGCCACACCGCCGCGCGCCTGGAGCAGGGTATCGATCCCCCATTCTTTCCAGAACGCTTCACGGTCCTGGCTGGTGGCAACCCCTTGATGGACCAGGAACTCCGACACGTCGAAGCCGATACCGCCGGCTCCGATCACCGCGACGCTGCGGCCCACTGGCTTGCGCTCCAGAATCACATCCAGGTAGCTGAGGACCTTGGCATGCTCCACCCCGGGAATCGCAGGCACCCGCGGTGCGATACCGGTGGCCAGGATGATCTCGTCAAAACCGCCCGCGACCAATTGCGCCACATCCACCCGCGTGTTGAGACACAGCTCGACATGGCTGGTCTGCAATTTGCGCTTGAAATAACGCAGGGTTTCGAAGAACTCTTCCTTGCCCGGCACCCGCTTGGCGATATTGAACTGGCCACCAATTTCGCTGGCCGAATCGAACAGCGTCACCTGATGACCCCGTTCGGCCGCCACGGTAGCAGCGGACAAACCGGCCGGACCGGCACCGACCACAGCGATTTTTTTCACCTGGGTGACCGGCAAGTAATTGAGCTCGGTTTCATGGCACGCCCGCGGGTTCACCAGGCAACTGGTGAGCTTGCCGCCAAAGGTATGGTCCAGACAGGCTTGGTTACAGCCGATGCAGGTGTTGATTTCATCCGCGCGCCCGGCGGCAGCCTTGTTGACGAACTCCGGATCGGCCAGGAAAGGCCGCGCCATGGACACCATATCGGCGTCGCCTTCGGCCAGGATCTGCTCGGCCACTTCCGGGGTGTTGATGCGGTTAGTCGTGATCAGCGGAATACTCACTGAGCCGCGCAGTTTGGCTGTGACCTTGCTGAACGCCGCCCGCGGAACCTTGGTGGCGATGGTAGGAATCCGCGCCTCGTGCCAGCCGATACCGGTGTTGATGATCGTCGCCCCGGCCTGCTCGATGGCTTTGGCCAACTGAACGATTTCATCCCAACTGCTGCCACCTTCCACCAGATCGAGCATCGACAGGCGAAAGATAATGATGAAGTTGGGACCGACCGCCTCACGCACCCGACGCACGATTTCCACCGGCAGGCGCATGCGGTTTTCATAGCTGCCGCCCCAGCGATCGGTGCGGTGGTTGGTATGGGCCGCCAGGAACTGGTTAATGAAATAACCTTCCGAGCCCATGATCTCGACACCGTCGTACTCGGCTTTCTGGGCCAGGACCGAACAGGTGACAAAATCACTGATCTGCTTTTCGATGCCCTCTTCGTCCAGCTCCTTGGGCTTGAACGGGTTGATCGGTGCCTGGATCGCGCTCGGCGCCACCTGCTTGGGGCTGTAGGCATAGCGCCCGGCGTGGAGAATCTGCATGCAGATCTTGCCACCGGCCTCATGTACGGCACGGGTCACAATCTGGTGCTTGAGGGCTTCTTCCTCGGTGGTCAGCTTGGCCGCGCCGGAGTAAACGCCACCCTCGTCATTTGGCCCGATTCCGCCGGTGACCATCAGCCCCACGCCGCCACGCGCGCGCTCGGCAAAATACGCCGCCATGCGCTCGAAACCACCGGGCTTTTCTTCAAGACCCGTGTGCATCGACCCCATCAGGGTGCGGTTGCGCAACGTGGTAAAACCCAGGTCCAGCGGGGCCAGCAGGTGCGGGTAATGAGGGGTGGTCATCGATAACTCCACAACGGGCGATCACGGAAAAAAATGCGGAGGCTCTGCGGCTTCCATCAGTCATGCCAGACAGCCTAAGAGCGGGAAGCTGCGTGCTCAATGGCCGTAACTGACAACTTAATGATCCAAATGCGCAACGCCCCTTGGCAACACCCCATCGTGGGCCCTACCCTAGTCAGTGAATCCGCACACGGCCGCTGACTGTTTCCCATGCGCAAATTTCTGTACCTGCTGTTGTCACTGGCCTTGATTGCCGCCCTGATCACCTACGCGCTGTGGACGGTGGATCGTCCGGCGGGTCATTACCTGTCAGACCTTCGCATCAACCTGGCGGTGAACCAGGGCACCCCTGCCGATCAAGGCAACTTGCTGGGCATCCAGCCCGAACTGTTCCCCACCGACTACCAGAGCCCCGAACGCCTGCACCGCAAACTGGCGGCCTATCTGCAAACCGCTCGTGACCTGGGCTTGCTCAATGACAAAACCGTGGTGGTCTTGCCCGAGCACATTGGCACCTGGTTGATGGTCGCCGGGGAAAAAGACGAGTTGTATCAGGCCGCCACGTTGAAGGAAGCGATGAACTGGCTGGCGGTCAGCAACCCGCTGGCGTTCATCCAGGCGCTGGTCAGCGCAAAAGGTGACAACCGGCTGGACGATGCTTACCTGCGCATGAAAGCCGACACCATGGCCCGTGACTACCAGGCACTGTTCGGCGGACTCGCCAAGGAGTTCGGCGTGACTCTGGTGGCCGGCTCCATCGTGCTGCCCGAGCCAAGCGTCAGCGATGGCCAACTGAAAGTTGGCCGGGGCCCGTTGTACAACAGTAGCGTGGTGTTCGGCCGCGACGGTCGGCCGCTGGGCCAGCCACAGCGCCAACAGCACCCCATGTTCGAGCAACAGGGCGTGCTGGGGCCAGACCATCCGGACACAATCAGCGTCGTCGACACCCCTGCCGGTCGCCTGGGCGTGCTGATCGGCAGCGACAGTTGGTACCCGGTTCTTTATCGGCAGTTGAATGAACAGGGTGCGCAATTGGTGGCAGTGCCTGCCTTTGTCAACGGTCGCCATACCTGGGAAAAACCCTGGGGTGGCTATAGGGGCCTGTCCACACCGAGCGAAGTCAGCCTCAAGCCTGGGGAAGTGAGTGAAGGCCAGGCCTGGCATCGCCTGACACTGACCAGCCAGCCGCCCAGCAGCCAGGCCAGGGGCGGCGTCAGTGTCTTCCTGCGGGGTCAGTTCTGGGACAACGGTAGCGCCGGGCAGAGTTTCATCAGCCATGACGGCGAGCATTTTCCCGACGGTGAAGCTCGTGGCGCCCGTCTGCTGAACCTGTGGCTGTAACACCATGAAACCGCAACCGATGCGACTGGGAGACTTGTCAGTCAGCTTCGTCCATAGCCTGGCCGATGCGGTTGCCAGCCATGGCCACGATCCCCAGCCTTTGCTTGAACAATACGGTCTGGATGCGGCACGCCTGGCCGAGCCCGGGGCTCGTCTGTCGATCCCGCGCTACATGCGCCTGGGGCACGCCGCCATCCAACAGACCCAGGACCCTGCCTTGGGTTTGCGCATGGGCCAACTTAGCCGCTTGAGCCAGGCCGGGCTGGCAGGCGTGACGGCGGCTCAGGCACCGACGGTGCGCGAAGCCGCGCGGTGCATGATCCGCTTCGAGCCGCTGTACGGCTCCAACTATCGCGGTCAGTCGAGTTTTCATGAAGATGCCCGAGGCGCGTGGCTGCGGTTCTATTCCATCAGCCCCTATAACGCCTACAACCGCTTCGTCGTGGATTCGATCATCGCCGGCTGGCTGGCGCAGCTGTCCTGCGTGAGTGCTGTCGCGTTGAGGGCTGAACGTGTGGAAATCGAGTTCGAAGCACCGGTATACCTGGAGGCCTATCGCGCGCTCGGTGACTGCCCGATCCAGTTCGGTGCCGAACATAATCAGCTACGCCTGGGACTCGACAGTCTCGCCCAACGCAACCCCCAACATTGCCCCGGCACCTGGCGACACCTGGTTCAGTTGTGTGAACGGGAGCTGGAGCAATTGACGCGCACCCGCAGCCTGCGCGAGCGCATCATCCAACTGCTGGGGCCCTTGCTCAACGGCGGTCGGGAACCCGACCTGGAAGAAGTGGCGGCGCGTCTGAAGCTGCCGACCTGGACACTGCGTCGCAAACTGGCCGAAGAAGGCACGCAATTTCGCGCAATCCTCAACGACACTCGCCGCGACCTGGCCATGACCTACATTCGCGACACTGAACTGGCGTTCGGTGAAATCGCGTACCTGCTGGGGTTCGCCTCAGCGGAAGCCTTTCAACGCGCCTTCAAGCGCTGGAACAACCAGACTCCGGGCGAGTTTCGGCGCAGTCGTAGAAGCAGTTAAGCTGCAAACCTGCCGCTGATAACGTGCCGTTTTTAGCGGATTTACAGCTCTGTCGCATCCTCGGCGGGTTCCAGGGGATCAAGCTCATACGCCTGATATTCCAGCAGCTCTTCCTGATAATCATCCATCTTGAATCCTTCCCATAACGTAACGTTGAAACCGATGCCTGATGGCGCTGGAATCAGCATAAAGCCGCTTTATGAACAAAACATGAAGCAAAAGCTTCATGAATTAAACGTAGCACAGCGCTGGGAAATTACTGCGTGCAGGTGTGGCAAGGGATTTCCACCCTTGCCACTGAGCATCAAGAGGCGGGAAGCGGCTGGATCGGCTCGGAGGGGGCCGGCAAGGCGCTGGAGGGTGGCGGTGTAATGGCTTGCGTCGACGACTCAGGCTCTGATAGTTGAGGCTCGCTGGGTGCGATGGGCGCGGGCTCTGCCGGCGGCGCGACCGGCTCCGAACTGGCCGGAGAAGTCTCGGCAGGCGCGGGCGTGGCCTCCTCCACCGGCGCGACTGGCGCTGGTGCCGGTTCGGGAGCCGATTCGGGAGCCGGCTCCGGCTCTGGAGCAAGAGCAGGTACAGGAATCGGTGCCGGCTCTGGTGCAGGAACAGGCATCGGTGTCGGCTCCGGAGTAGAAACCGGTGACAACGCCGCCGGCTCGACCTGGGGTTCCGGAACGCCAAGCTCAGCCTTGGGTTTTTCGGTTTCTTCCACGGGTTTCTTCGCCTCGGGAGGCAGGAACAACTCCACGAGGGCAAAGAAACGCTCATAGAACTTCGCCGACGACACGGTTTCGCTGGCGACCTTGACCATCGAATCATCGGACGAGCCGATCGGCATCGACACCGATCCCAGCACCCCCACGCCCAAGCTGGCGGAGTTGTTGGTTTTCTTCAGCGCATAACGGTCCTGCAAGGCGTTGGCAAACATGGTCGCACGGTGTCCGGGACCACTGTCTTGCGCACAGACCAGATTGAAGCTGATCTCCATATGGGTTTCGCCGGTCTGCTGAAAACTCTTGTGACCGCTGACCAGCTTCGGATCGCTACTGGTAATGATGTAGCCCTGGCTGAGCAATGCCCGGCGCCCGGCTTCGCAGGTCGCCGCATCATTCACTGAATAGGAACGCGAGAACGTACCGGAGTCATCGAAGTTTTCATGCTCGTAGATAGCTGTTTTCTTCGACGAGCAACCGGCTGCAGCGGCCAGCACCAGTGCCAGCCCGACGGTGCGCATAGGGAATGATTTGAACATTGAACATCCTGAGGAAAACGATCCGGGGCGTATTGTGCAACAGAACGCTGCCAGGCCGCGTGGCTAATCTTGTCTCAAACGGGTTACAAGTCTACTGGGGGTTATTTGCGGGAAAAAGACGCGAATTCGGTGGAGCGACGAAGATACTGCCCGATGCAACAAGCAGACACAAAAAACCCGGCCTTTCGGCCGGGTCGTTGTGGGGCAAACCATCAGAGCACTTAGAAGCGCTCGATGTCCGCCTCACTCTCCAACTGCTTGCGATAGGCAGCGAAGTCCTGCTGGCCGACACGAGAAGCGAGATAACGGCGGTATTGCGCCTTCTCCTCATCGCTCGGTGCCGCCGCTTCGTTCACGCCGTTCAAGCGCACGATGACCAGACTGCCATCGGGCAACGTCACACTGCTGAACGTCGGCTTGTCTTTCGATTCGGGTTTAGGCATCCGGAACAATGCCTGCAACACCGCCGGATCAATCCCTTCCTGGCTTCGAGTCGCCGCCTCGATGACCTTCCATTTCTGACCGTCGACAGGTTGATCCAGGGCCGTCTTGCCATCGCGCAAACCGGCAATCAACTCCTCGGCCCGGGTCTTGGCCGCCGCACTGGCATGTTCCTTCGCCAGTTGAGCGCGAATGGCCCCGTCCACGCTTTCCAGTGGCATTTGCTCGGGCTTGCGGTGCTCCTTGGCACGCAGCACCACCACGGTTTCCGGGTCCAGCTCGATGGCGGTGCTGTTTGCACCCTCATCCAGTACCTCCGGGCTGAACGCGGCGCTCACCACGGCGCGGTTGGCCGCGATCCCCTCCCCACCCTCACGGCCGAACGGCGCCGAAGTGTGGACGGTCAGTTTCAGGTCCTGAGCCGGCTGTGCCAGGTCGGAGGCTTCGAAAGAGGCATCCTCCAGTTGCTTGGTCGCCTCCACGAAACGCTGCTCAACCTGCTGGGTTTTCAGCTCGCGAACAAGCTTGTCCTTGAGGCTGGCAAACGTTGGCACTTCAGGCGCTTCGACTCCCAACAACTTGATCAGGTGAAAACCGAAATCGGTACGCACCGGTGCCGATACCTGATCCTTGCTCAACGCATACAGAGCCTTTTCGAACTCCGGATCGTAGACACCCGGACCGGCATAACCGAGATCGCCGCCGCTGTTCGCCGAACCTGGGTCCTGGGAGAACTCCTTGGCCAACGCCTCAAACGATTCGCCTTTGGCCAAACGAGCCTGAATCTCTTCGATCTTCGCCTTGGCCTGGGCTTCGGTGACCTTGTCGTTCACTTCGATCAGGATGTGCGCAGCACGACGCTGTTCGGACAGGTTCGCGATTTCTTTCTGATAGGCCGCTTGCAGGTCTTCATCCTTGACGCTGACCTGATCGAAGAAAGAAGCCTTCTTCAGCTCAAGGTAGTCGATGACCACCTGGTCGGGCGTCATGAATTCCTTGGCATGCTTATCGTAGTAAGCCTTGACCTCATCATCGGTCAGTTTGACCGTCGACGAGTCGGCCTGGATATTCAAGGTGGCGAAATCCCGGGTCTGTTTTTCCAGACGGGCGAAGGCCAACACCTGGGCGTCGGTGACAAAACCACTCCCCGCCAGACCTGCGCGCAACTGGCCGATCAGCATCTCCTGAGCCAGCATCTGACGAAATTGCATGCGGCTGTAACCCAGCTGGCGGATCACCTGATCGAAACGCTCGGCGCTGAATTTGCCATCGACCTGAAACTCAGGCGTTTGCAGGATCACTTGATCCAGCGCCGCTTCGGAGAAAGCGAATTTCGAATCTTGCGCGCCTTGCAGCAACAGCTTGCGATCGATCAGGCCTTTGAGCGCTGAGTCGCGCAGCATTTTTTCGTCCAGCAACGAAGCGTCGAAATCCTTGCCCAGCTGTTGCATGAGCTGGCGGCGTTGCATGTCGACCGCCTGGCTCAGCTCGTTCTGGCTGATCTCTTCGCCGTTGACCTTGGCTGCGTCATTACTGTTGGTGGTAGCTTGAAAAATGGCATCGAAACCGGTCAACGCCATCAATACGACGATGACCCCGATGATGGTTTTGGCAATCCAGCCTTGTGAATTGTCCCTGATATTCTGCAGCATGCGTCCCCCAGAAACGGTTGAACTTCAAATTTAGGCAACCGTGGAGCGTGGGTAGAATCCGGATAGAAGAAAGGCGCATCCGAGGATGCGCCTTCTCGTAACTGGCGGAGCGGACCGGACTCAAACCCGCGAGTCCTGGCGTGACACACCGGCTACAAACCGGCTGTATGACCGCTCCGCTGCCAAGCCAGGCATGACCCCGACCCGGATAAACTCGGTGAAACCTTAGTCGTTAACAGCTTCTTTCAATGCCTTGCCAGCTTTGAAACCAGGCTTTTTGGCAGCAGGGATTTCCAGCGTTTGGCCGGTCTGCGGGTTGCGGCCGGTACGCGCTGGGCGATCAGTCACGGAGAAGGTGCCGAAACCAACCAGAACTACGGAGTCGCCGGCCTTGAGAGCGCCAGTGACGGATTCGATTACAGCGTCCAGCGCACGGCCAGCAGCAGCTTTCGGGATATCAGCGGATGCAGCGATAGCATCAATCAGTTCCGACTTGTTCACTCTAAGTCCCCTTATATCTATTTGAGATGATTCTAAGTTTTTTTGGTGAAAGCAAAAACGAGTGCTGAATGGCCTACAGACACTTAAGAGCCGCTTTATAACAAGGGCTCTAAAAAACTGTCAAGGAAGCCCCCCAGGCAAATGCGTATTAATGCGTGCTAATTCTTTCCTTAGAGTCAGACTCTCGCTTGTCTTCCTTCGCGACTATCTCCGGAGCCACATCCGGCAAGGGCTCCGGCGCGTATTGCAGCGCAATTTGCAGGACCTCGTCAATCCATTTAACCGGTTTGATCTGAAGATCCTGCTTAATGTTGTCAGGAATCTCCTTCAAATCGCGGACATTCTCCTCGGGAATGATCACGATCTTGATCCCGCCACGGTGAGCCGCCAGCAGTTTTTCCTTCAGACCGCCGATGGCCAATACCTGGCCACGCAGGGTGATTTCACCCGTCATGGCGACGTCGGCGCGCACAGGAATGCCGGTCAGCGCGGATACCAGGGCCGTGCACATGCCTACGCCGGCGCTCGGGCCGTCCTTGGGCGTAGCCCCTTCAGGCATGTGGATATGGGTGTCGCGCTTCTCGTGGAAGTCCAGGGGGATGCCCAGGCTCCGGGCGCGGCTGCGCACGACCGTCAGCGCTGCGGTGATCGACTCGACCATCACATCGCCTAGCGAACCGGTCTTGATCAGTTGACCCTTGCCCGGTACTACGGCCGCTTCGATAGTCAGCAACTCGCCACCGACCTGAGTCCACGCAAGGCCAGTCACCTGACCAATCTGATCCTGCTGCTCGGCGAGGCCGTAGCGGAACTTGCGAACACCCAGGAAGTGCTCCAGCAGGTCCGAAGTAACCTTGACCGCGAAGCGTTTTTCCAGCGCATGCTCTTTGACCGCCTTGCGGCAGACCTTGGCAATTTGCCGCTCCAGACCACGCACACCCGCCTCGCGAGTGTAGTAGCGGATAATGTCGCGAATCGCTTCCTCGTCAAATTCCAGCTCGCCTTTTTTCAGGCCGTTGGCCTGGATCTGCTTGGGCGAAAGGTATTTGACGGCGATGTTGATCTTCTCGTCTTCGGTGTAGCCCGGCAGACGGATCACCTCCATCCGGTCCAGCAGTGCTGGCGGAATGTTCATGGAGTTGGAGGTGCAGAGGAACATCACGTCCGACAGGTCGTAGTCGACCTCCAGATAGTGATCGTTGAAATTGTGATTCTGCTCCGGATCGAGCACTTCGAGCAGCGCAGAAGCGGGATCGCCGCGCATATCGCTGCCCATCTTGTCGATTTCATCCAAAAGAAACAGCGGATTGCGCACGCCAACCTTAGTCATCTTTTGAATCAATCTTCCTGGCATCGACCCGATATAAGTGCGGCGATGCCCCCGAATTTCCGCTTCATCGCGCACGCCACCGAGGGCCATGCGCACGAATTTACGATTGGTCGCGTGGGCAATCGACTCTGCCAGCGATGTTTTACCGACCCCGGGAGGCCCCACCAGGCACAGTACCGGCCCGCGAATTTTCTTCACGCGTTTTTGCACGGCGAGGTATTCGAGGATACGTTCCTTGACCTCTTCCAGACCGTAATGGTCGGCATCGAGAATATCTTCGGCGCGGGCCAGGTCCAGACGGACCTTGCTTTGCGCCTTCCAAGGCACCTGAACCAGCCAGTCGATATAGGAGCGCACCACAGTGGCTTCGGCAGACATAGGCGACATTTGCTTGAGCTTGTTCAGCTCGGCCTGGGCCTTGGCAAGTGCATCCTTGGGCAGGCCCGCAGCATCGATGCGCTTTTTCAGCTCTTCGATTTCGTTGTGCCCTTCGTCACCATCGCCAAGTTCCTTCTGAATGGCCTTCATCTGCTCATTCAGGTAGTACTCGCGCTGGCTACGCTCCATCTGCTTCTTGACGCGACCACGAATGCGCTTCTCGACCTGCAGTAGGTCGATTTCGCCATCCAGCAGTGCCAGCACGTGTTCGACACGGGCAGACAAATCGATGATTTCGAGAATTTCCTGCTTCTGCTCGATCTTGAGGGCCATGTGGGCCGCCATCGTATCGACCAGCCGCCCAGGTTCGTCGATGCTGTTAAGCGACGACAGGACCTCAGCAGGCACCTTCTTGCCCAACTGCACGTATTGTTCGAACTGCGACAGAAGACTGCGGACAAACACCTCAGACTCACGCTCGGGCGCGTCCACTTCGTCGATCAGCGACACTTCGGCCCGGCAATGGCCGTCCACTTCGCTGAAACGCTCGACCGTGCCACGCTGCTCACCTTCGACCAGGACCTTGACGGTGCCGTCGGGCAGCTTGAGCAGCTGCAGAACTGTTGCAATTGTGCCTACGCGATAAAGTGCGTCTTCGCCGGGATCATCGTCAGCAGGATTTCTCTGCGCCAACAGAAGAATCTGCTTGTCACCCGTCATCGCAGCCTCGAGGGCTTCGATAGACTTCTCGCGCCCCACGAACAGCGGGATAACCATGTGCGGATAAACCACGACATCACGCAATGGCAGGAGAGGCAATTCGATGGTTGTCTTCATGATTTCGCCTCTACGGCGGCCACAAGGCCGGAAACAGATGGAAGTAAGCTTGAAACCAAGATGGGGGCAGCCTTGAAAAAAAACAAGCGCAAAGACACGTCTAAAACGCGCAAAAAGCAAAGGGGCCCGAAGGCCCCTTCTTTATTCCGGCACCGGGACGCTTAAGCGTCCGGCGCGGCCTTGGCAGCCGGCTCTTTGTTTTCGTAGATATACAAAGGCTTGGACTTACCTTCTATAACGCTTTCATCGATCACGACTTTACTCACCTCAGACTGCGAGGGGATCTCATACATCGTGTCGAGCAATACGCCTTCCAGAATCGAGCGCAACCCACGGGCACCGGTTTTACGCTCCAGGGCTCGTTTGGCAACCGATTTCAGCGCGTCGGAACGGAACTCCAGGTCTACACCTTCCATTTCGAACAGCTTGGCATATTGCTTGGTCAGGGCATTCTTCGGCTCCGTCAGAATCTGCATCAGTGCAGCTTCATCCAACTCATCCAGCGTCGCCAGGACCGGCAAGCGACCCACGAATTCCGGGATCAGACCGAACTTGACCAAATCATCAGGTTCGACTTCACGCAGGGATTCACCGACCTTCTTACCCTCTTCCTTACTGCGCACTTCGGCGTTGAAACCAATGCCGCCACGGGTGGAACGGTTTTGAATAACCTTTTCCAGGCCGGAGAACGCGCCACCGCAGATGAACAGAATGTTACGCGTGTCGACCTGCAGGAACTCCTGCTGCGGATGCTTGCGACCACCCTGAGGCGGAACGGAAGCCACGGTACCTTCGATCAGCTTGAGCAAGGCCTGCTGCACGCCCTCACCGGAAACATCCCGGGTGATGGACGGGTTGTCGGACTTGCGGGAAATCTTGTCGATTTCGTCGATGTAGACGATACCCATCTGGGCCTTTTCCACATCGTAATCGCACTTCTGCAGCAGTTTCTGAATGATGTTCTCGACATCCTCACCCACATAACCCGCCTCGGTAAGGGTGGTTGCGTCGGCGATGGTGAACGGAACGTTCAGCAAACGGGCCAGGGTTTCGGCAAGCAGGGTTTTACCCGAGCCTGTCGGGCCGATCAGCAGGATGTTGCTCTTGCCGAGCTCGACCTCGTCATTCTTTTTGTCACGTTGGTTCAGGCGCTTGTAGTGGTTGTACACCGCTACGGCCAGTACCTTTTTCGCGCGCTCCTGACCAATGACATATTGATCAAGGATGCCGCTGATTTCTTTAGGCGAAGGCAACTTATGCGCGCTGCTTTCGGCCTGGGCTTCCTGCACCTCCTCGCGGATGATGTCATTGCACAGGTCGACGCACTCGTCGCAAATGAAGACCGAGGGGCCGGCAATCAATTTGCGTACTTCATGCTGGCTTTTGCCACAGAAGGAGCAATAAAGCAGTTTGCCGTTGTCCTCGCCGTTGCGGGTGTCAGTCATTCGATCGATCCAAATCCGATAGGCTTGCAACACAAGATGAAGGCAATTGCGGGCTTTTTCAAGCCCGCAGGCGGCCGGTCATCCCAACCACCTGCATTTTGAGCGGCTTAGGCAGGCATTTGACGCTTGTTGATCACGGAGTCGATCAGGCCATATTCGGCCGCACGCTCAGCGCTCATGAAGTTGTCACGCTCGGTGTCACGCTCAATGGTTTCGAGGCTTTGGCCGGTGTGATGGGCCAGCAGCGAGTTCAGGCGCGAACGAATGTGGAGGATTTCCTTGGCATGGATGTCGATATCCGACGCCTGCCCCTGGAAACCACCCAACGGCTGGTGAATCATCATGCGCGAATTAGGCAGGCAGTGACGCTTGCCCGCTGCGCCACCGGCGAGCAGGAATGCGCCCATGCTGCAGGCCTGGCCGATGCAGATGGTGGAAACGTCAGGCTTGATGAACTGCATGGTGTCGTAGATCGACATGCCTGCTGTCACCGAGCCACCAGGTGAGTTGATGTACAGATGGATATCCTTGTCCGGGTTTTCCGCTTCAAGGAACAGCAGTTGCGCCGCAACCAGGTTGGCCATGTAGTCTTCAACGGGGCCGATCAGGAAGATGACGCGTTCCTTGAGCAGACGCGAGTAGATGTCATAGGCACGTTCGCCACGGGCAGACTGCTCGATAACCATCGGGACCAGGCCGCCTGCGGCTTGGATGTCAGAGCTCTGCTGATAAAAAGAATTGCGGGACATGTCTCGCAGTCACTCCCAAATAGTTATGTCTTGAATACGCATAAGCCAGCGCGAAGGCTGGCTTATGGGTGTGTATTTCTTACCGCAGAACGATCAATCGGCTTGTGGAGCTTCCACCGGCTTGACCGCTTCTTCGTAAGAGACCGCTTTATCGGTCACGCTAGCTTTCTGCAGAACAGTATCCACAACTTGTTCTTCCAGCACAACCGAACGGACTTCGTTCAGTTGCTGGTCGTTCTTGTAGTACCAGGACACGACTTGCTCAGGCTCCTGATAGGCCGAAGCCATTTCCTGGATCAGCTCGCGAACGCGGGCTTCGTCAGGCTTGAGTTCGAACTGCTTGACCACTTCAGCAACGATCAGGCCCAGCACAACGCGGCGCTTGGCTTGCTCTTCGAACAGCTCAGCGGGCAGTTGGTCCGGCTTGATGTTGCCGCCGAACTGTTGAACAGCCTGTACACGCAGACGGTTCACTTCGTTGTCCAGCAGAGCCTTTGGCACTTCGATCGGGTTGGAGGCCAGCAGACCGTCCATGACCTGGTTCTTGACCTTGGACTTGATGGCCTGACGCAGCTCACGCTCCATGTTCTTGCGAACTTCGGCGCGGAAACCTTCCAGACCGGTTTCCTTGATGCCGAACTGGGCGAAGAACTCTTCGTTCAGCTCTGGCAGTTTCGGCTCGGAAACGCTGTTGACGGTCACGGTGAACTCGGCGGATTTACCAGCCAGGTCCAGGTTCTGATAGTCCTCAGGGAAGGTCAGGTTCAGAACGCGCTCTTCACCGGCCTTGGCGCCAACCAGGCCATCTTCGAAGCCAGGGATCATGCGGCCAGAGCCCAGCACCAGCTGAGTAGCCTTGGCGGAACCACCGGCGAACACTTCACCGTCGACCTTGCCGACGAAATCGATGTTCAGTTGATCTTCGTTCTGGGCAGCACGATCGGCCACTTCGAAACGGGTGTTCTGCTTGCGCAGGATATCCAGCATCTTGTCCAGGTCGGCATCCGAAACATCGGCGCTCAGACGCTCGACGGAGATGGACTCGAAACCGGCAACCGTGAACTCAGGGAACACTTCGAACGTGGCGATGAACTCCAGGTCCTTGCCCTTTTCCAGCACTTTAGGCTCGACGGACGGAGCGCCGGCCGGGTTCAGCTTCTGCTCGACGACCGCTTCGTAGAACGAAGACTGGATCACATCGCCCACGGCTTCCTGGCGTGCGTCAGCTTCATAACGCTGACGGATCACGCTCATTGGCACTTTGCCTGGGCGGAAACCTGGGATTTTGGCCTTTTGGGCAGTCTGCTGCAGACGCTTGTTGACCTGAGTCTCGATGCGCTCAGCCGGCACGGTGATGCTCATGCGGCGCTCAAGAGCAGAAGTATTTTCAACAGAAACTTGCATGGATATTCCTCGTTGCACAGACGTTGGCCGGGCGTTTCCGACCCCAGAATCAAGGGCATGCATTCTAGTAGGTCAAACTCAAGAAGTCACCCTACTGAAAAAGGGCTGGAAACAGGCGCCGAATTTAGGAGCGGACATACGGTCATGCCTCGCCCGGATTGCAAATACAGTCGGTCGCTGCAAGGCTCTGGGTCAATGCTTCTATATATAGGAGCAGCAAACCCGCGCGCCCGGCATCCGGTCTCGCGAGGAGACCAACGGGCATGCCGCGCATCATCAGGAAACACAATCGTGATGACCCGGGCACCCCGCACAACCCTGAACCAGGGTCGGCGACAAAAAATCATGAATACAAAAACGGCGCAGCCCTCTTCAGGTACTGCGCCGTTCTCTGCTATTTAAATAGCGACTTGTATGGTGCGGACGGAGAGACTCGAACTCTCACACCTTGCGGCGCTGGAACCTAAATCCAGTGTGTCTACCAATTCCACCACATCCGCGTATCAAGCTTTTAAAGCAAAGGCGCCAGACTGTTAATCTGGCGCCTTTCTAGAATATGGGGTGGACGATGGGGATCGAACCCACGACAACGGGAGTCACAATCCCGTGCTCTACCAACTGAGCTACGCCCACCATATTGCCTTGTTGCCTTACTTGTGCCAAAGCTGCCTAATTGGCGCACCCGGCAGGACTCGAACCTGCGACCATCCGCTTAGAAGGCGGATGCTCTATCCAGCTGAGCTACGGGCGCCTTTTTAATCTGTATTCTTGGACGATTACAAACTAAGTGCTTTCAGTGTTACCGAGTTAAACCAACCAACTCTGCTCCACCTTCTTAACCAGTGCTAGGCTGTGCCCGACAAGTGCGAAGAATGTTATAGACGGCCTGATAGGTCGTCAACTCTTTTTTAAAAAAAATTCATTTAATTAAAGGGGTTAGGGGAATTTGCAGACCAAGCGCCTTTGCCCTCACGCCTCGGCATGCGAGAATGCGTTCTCTTTTTTTCCCCTCTCGATGGTTAACCACGCGCAATGACTGCACAACTTATCGACGGCAAATCGATCGCCGCCAGCCTGCGCCAGCAGATCGCCCAACGAGTCACCGAGCGTCGCCAGCAAGGCCTGCGCACGCCCGGCCTTGCGGTGATCCTGGTCGGCAGCGATCCTGCCTCTCAGGTTTATGTCTCGCACAAGCGTAAAGACTGTGAAGAGGTCGGCTTCCTTTCCCAGGCCTACGACCTGCCTTCCGAAACCACTCAGCAAGCATTGGCTGATCTGATTGATCGCCTGAACGACGACCCGAACATCGACGGCGTTCTGCTCCAACTGCCCCTGCCTGAACACCTCGACGCCTCCAAACTGCTGGAGCGTATCCGCCCGGACAAAGATGTCGACGGCTTCCATCCTTATAATGTCGGTCGCCTGGCCCAGCGTATCCCGCTGCTGCGCCCCTGCACCCCCAAAGGCATCATGACGTTGCTGGAAAGCACCGGCGTGGACCTGTACGGTCTCGATGCCGTGGTGGTTGGCGCGTCCAACATCGTTGGCCGTCCGATGGCCATGGAGTTGCTGCTGGCCGGCTGCACCGTCACCGTGACCCATCGCTTTACCAAGGACCTGGCTGGACACGTCGGCCGCGCCGACCTGGTGGTCGTTGCCGCCGGCAAGCCTGGCCTGGTGAAGGGCGAGTGGATCAAGGAAGGCGCCATCGTGATCGACGTGGGTATCAACCGCCAGGACGATGGCAAGCTGGTCGGCGACGTAATCTACGAAACCGCCCTGCCCCGTGCAGGCTGGATCACTCCAGTCCCTGGCGGCGTAGGTCCGATGACCCGTGCCTGTCTGCTGGAAAACACCTTGTATGCGGCGGAAACGCTGCATAGCTGATACGCCTTTTCAGCGCAGTTCCAATCCCTGTGGGAGCGAGCCTGCTCGCGATAGCTTTGTCTCAGCCTTCATCCATGCTGACTGACACACCGCTATCGCAAGCAGGGTCGCTCCCACAGGAGTTTTTGCGCCCTTCATTAAACTTTATTTAATCGCAAGCCCCGGCGGTACAGGCATATGGCGCTGTCGTCGCCCATACTCATAAAATGCAGCGCTTTTTTAACAAGCCATTGCTGCACGGCACCTTCAACTCTATCGAGTCTACTCGCGTGAAAATCCGTCTTTCTATCCTCAGCCTGTTCATCGCTTTCACAGGTACCTTTATCACGCAGAATGTCGAGGCGCAGGAAACCATCGCCGCCCCGCGAGACACCTCAAAACTGCAAGTCGCCTCGGGCAGCGCGATACTGCTGGACTTGCAGACGAATAAAGTCGTTTATGCCAGCAATCCCGACGTAGTGGTGCCCATCGCTTCGGTGACCAAATTGATGACCGGTCTGATCGTGCTGGATGCCAAGCAGGATCTGAATGAATACATCTCCATGACCATCGCCAATACACCGGAGATGAAGGGGGTATTTTCCCGGGTCAAGCTCAACAGCGAACTGTCACGCCGGGACGTGTTGCTGATTGCCCTGATGTCGTCGGAGAACCGCGCCGCCGCCAGCCTCGCCCACCACTACCCGGGCGGGTACGCAGCGTTCATCGCGGCCATGAACGCCAAGGCAAAGGCGCTGGGCATGAGCAGCACCCACTATGTCGAGCCCACAGGCCTGTCGATTCACAACGTATCCACCGCCCGGGACCTGACCAAACTGCTGATCGCGGCACGCAAATATCCATTGCTGAGCGAACTGAGTACCACCAAGGAAAAGACCGTAACCTTCCGCAAACCGGTTTATAGCCTGGGCTTTCGCAATACCGACCACTTGGTCCATAAGGCTGGCTGGGACATCCAGCTGACCAAGACCGGCTTCACCAATCAGGCCGGCCACTGCCTGGTACTGGTGACGAAAATGAGCAATCGACCGATGGCCCTGGTGGTGCTGGATGCGTTTGGGAAATATACCCACTTCGCCGATGCCAGCCGGATCCGTAGCTGGGTGGAAACCGGCAAAAGCGCCAGCGTCCCTGCCGCGGCCCTTCAATACAAGGCGGCCAAGAACCTCAAGAGCCGCCAAACCGGTGTAGTCGAAGCGTCGAATTAATTAACCAGGCAAACAAAGCCCCGACTCATCGGGGCTTTGTTTATTCAAGGTTTTAGATCACCCAACGGGTCATACGCTCTGGAACCGGGCTCTTCCTGCTCATCCTCTTCGTCCAGAGGCGCCTTGGCGGGGCCTATCGGATCGACTTGAGGATCGCCGAGATCCGGCGAATCGGGATCAAATCCCAAATCATCGCCTGAAGAATGTTCGGAAGAATGTGGCCCCGTAGGTGTTTTCGACTGTGCCATGCTTTTCTCCTCGCAAGCATGGGCCGGATATTCCGGCCCTGAGGTTAGGAGCCTCTGGCATGGCGGGTGGTGCCCGACAAGTGACGAACGGGGGGTGAGATCAGTGTGCGCCGCTCAGGGCTTGAGTCGCCCGGGCCGCTGCCTGCTCCTGCCCTGCCCCGGCCAGTTCGCCCGCAGCTTTCAGCCAGCGCTGAGAGTCTACCTTGGCCGGGAGCTGCGTAGGTCGCTGGACCAATACCGCCCAGCCTCCAGCATCCTTGAGAGCCGACTCAAACCCACTGAAGCTCATCAGCAGCCGCCGGTTCATCCCCGATCGCAGCAAGACCGTCTGCTTTTGGCGGTCATAACCGACGAGAATGCCGTACCTGGGCCCAGACCAGAAAGCCGACCCCTCCGTATAGCGCACCAACACGGGATAACCTGCCGCGACTTGCTCCAACAGTGCCGGCAGTTCGCTGTCGAGGGGGTATACCACCAGCCCATATTCTCGCGCCAGGGTCTGCAGGTTCTGCTGCAAATGAGCCTCGCCTTCCGGCAGATGCAGAGGCTTCTCCAGCAGCCCCGGGGTGATTACCGTGCCTTGCAGCGTCAAGAGGCTGGCCAGCGACTGGGGGCCACCCTGGTACATTTCGCCACGAAAGAACGGCACGCTGTTGAGTTCCACCCGCTCGGGCAGGCGCTGAATCTGCGGCGACACACTGCCTGCGCAACCCGCCAGGGCCGCCAGGCAGGCCGTCACCAGTACCAGTGATCGAAAAGAGGAAATTACCGGAAACATTAGGACTCTCTTGTTAAGGCACCCGACATCGGGCCAGGCAAGGGCCGTCGATCATAAGGTGCAGACAGACGTGGGTATAGCCTTAAACAGCAGTCCCATCGCGGCGATAGAACGAAGCGGTCCGTCTGTCATCAATACCGATCGATTCCCTGCAACACTTTAGCGACTAGACTGTCCATTGTAACGAGTGCGTCGCCCTGAACTTGGGCAGAAGGAGGCACAGATGAGCCTGACCACAACAATCCTGATGCTGATATTCGGCTGGTTAAGCGTCGCCACAGCCATGCTGTGGGGCGTTTTGCGCATTGCACGCCGCCATCATCCTGCGCCACGACCAGCGCGGGCGGAAAAAGCACCAAAACCGGCCAGGCGCCACGCCGCCGCACACTGACCGTCCCGCCGCCCTTCAAAAATCCAAAAAAAAGCCGCCCGGGCATGGACCCGGGCGGCTTTTGAGTGCCTGTAATCAGGCTTTGTCAGCCAACGCCTTTTGCTGACGGCGACGCGACATCATGTTCAACACCTCGATCGCTGCCGAGAACGCCATGGCTGCGTAGATATAGCCCTTGGGCACATGAGCACCAAAGCCTTCGGCGATCAACGTCATGCCGATCATGATCAGGAAGCCCAGCGCCAACATGACCACTGTCGGGTTGTCGTTGATGAACTTGGCCAGTGGCTCGGCCGCCAGCAACATCACCAACACCGAGATCACGACAGCGATGATCATGATCGGCAGATGCTCGGTCATGCCCACGGCGGTAATGATGCTGTCGATGGAAAATACCAGGTCCAGCATCAGGATCTGACCGATCGCAGCGGCAAATCCGAGGGTCACGCCGGAGGTGGCGGACTTCGGATCATTCGGTGCCGGGTCCATGCTGTGGTGGATCTCGGTGGTGGCTTTCCACAGCAGGAACAGGCCGCCGGCGATCAGGATCATGTCCTTCCAGGAGAATGCCTGACCAAGGATTTCGATAACCGGCTCAGTCAACTGCACGATGAAAGCAATGGTACTCAACAAGCCCAGGCGCAGGATCAGCGCCATGCCAATGCCGATACGCCGCGCCTTGGCGCGGTGCTGTTCGGGCAGTTTATTGGTCAGGATCGAAATGAAGATCAGGTTATCGATGCCGAGCACGATTTCCATGACGACCAGAGTCGCCAGCGCGATCCATGCAGTGGGGCTGGCAGCGAGTTGTAAAAGATAATCCATGGGTCAGTCCTGACTCGATATGACGGGTTAAATGGTTTGGGTGGAGGTTTCGGATTCTTCAGCCTCATCCGCCGGCTTCTTCTTGGGACTGATCAACCCGCCAGTGGCCTCGCTGATCGCCTGTTCGGCAGCCTTATGGGTGTCATCGATTGCCTGCTTGGCCGTTTCCGCGGCTTGCCCCATCAACTGCTGGGCACTTTTTTCGGCCTGTTCGCAGCCAACAAGGGCGATTGAAGACACTGCCAACAAGGCCGCCAAACCCAGGGTTTTGTACGTCATGGATAAATGCCTCTCAGGGTTAAACAGAGCACCAAAGGTGGCTCACCGATGGCCCGGCATTCTAGATAGGTGAATACTTCAGGAAAATTCGTATTTTCAGCGGTTATACTTCGATTTTTACGAATCGGTGTGCCTTATGCTCAATTACCGACAGTTGCATTACTTCTGGGTGGTGGCCAAGACCGGCAGCATCGTGCGGGCCTGCGAGCAACTGAACCTGACACCACAAACCATCAGCGGGCAGATTTCGCTGCTTGAGCAAACCTTTAACATCAAGTTGTTTCGCCGCGTCGGGCGACAGTTGGAACTGACCGAGGCTGGCCGCCAGACGCTGCCCTATGCCGAACACATGTTCCAGTTGGGTGGCGAACTGGAGCTTATGCTCCGGGCCCAACCCAATGAGCAGCAGACGCTGTTCCGGGTCGGGGTGGCAGATGTGGTGCCCAAGTCCATCGTCTATCGGCTGCTGGCGCCGACCATGGAGCTGAGTGAGCCGCTGCGCATCACCTGCCGCGAAGACAAACTCGAGCGGCTGTTGGCGGACCTGGCGATCCAGCGCCTGGACCTGGTGATTTCCGACAGCCCGATGCCGACCCACCTGGACATCAAGGGTTATAGCCAGAAGTTGGGAGAGTGCGGGATCAGCTTCTTTGCCACCGCTGCGCTGGCCGAGCGCTATGGGCAGGATTTCCCCCGCAGCCTGAATGACGCCCCGCTGCTGATTCCAGGTGCCGAAACCGTGGTACGCAGCCGCTTGCAACGCTGGTTCGCCGAGCAACAGATCCAGCCACGCATCGTCGGCGAATTCGACGACAGCGCGCTGATGCAGGCCTTCGGGCAATCAGGCAGCGGAATTTTCATCGGTCCGAGCGTGATCGCCGAAGAAGTTCAGCGTCAGTACGGCGTACAGGTGATCGGCCAGACCGATGCGGTCAGCGAGTCGTTCTATGCCATTTCCGTGGAGCGCAAGGTCAGCCATCCGGGCATCGTCGCCATCGCCGAAGGTGCCCGACGCGAGCTGTTCAGCGCTTAGGACTGCGCGCAGGCGGCACGGGGCTTGAAGGTCATCAGCAACAACGCCAGCAGGATCGATATGAGGATGAACCCGGACGCGGCAAAACCAACGCTGCCCAGGCCCAGGGTATCGATGACGCGCCCACCGACCATCGCCCCCAGGCCGATTCCCAGATTGGCCCCGGCGATGTTCAGCGATGCGGCAAAGGCTGGAGCCTCAGGCGCGGCCTTCATCAGTCGTACATGACTGACCAGGAACAGGGCCGCCTGGGTCACTCCCCAGATGCCCATCGCTGCCGCCAGCCCGACGGTCGAATGAATGCTCGGCACCAGCGCCACCATGCCGCCGATCAGGAACAGACAAAACACCATCGAGGCGATCAAAGGGTGTCGGTCCACCGCGCGGCCGCCCAGAGAGTTACCCACCAGCCCCACGGCCCCGAAGCCCATCAGGCACCAGCCCACCAGTGTGCCGTCGAACCCGGCCAGGCGCTCGAGGATATCGGCCAGGTAGGTGTACGCGGTGAACATGCCGCTGAACACCAGGATCGACAGCAGCACATGGCCCTGCATCAACGGGCTGCGCAATATCTTGAGTTGCGAGCGCAAACTGACCTGGTGCTGATGCAGATTGGTTTTGGGCAGGTAGACAAACAGCAGCAAGGCCTTGGCGAACGCAACGAACGCCAGGATGGCAAAGGCGCTGCGCCAGCCGAACGCATCAGAAATCAGCGTGCCTACCGGAATACCGAACACCGTGGCACAGACAATGCCGAACCCGATCCGGGCGATGGCCCGCCCGGCAAACTGCGGCCCGACAATGTCCACTGCCGTTTCGCTGGCCAATGCCCAGAACACCGGTAGCCCCAAGGCTGGGATCAATCGGGCGACGGCCATTACGCCGATATTGGGGGCCAGCGCCGCCAGTGTGTTGGCCAGACCAAACATCACCAACACGCTGATAAACAGCTTGCGCCGCTCAAAGCGGGCGAACCAGGCGGTCAGGAACGGCCCGAATGCCGCCACGGTAAATGCAAACAGCGTGACCAGCAGCCCGGCCTGGGCAATCGTGACTTGCAGGTCGCGGGCAATGGATGGCAACAGGCCGACGATGATGAATTCGGTGGTCAGCACTGTAAAACCAGCCGCCGACAACAGAAAAACAGACAACATGCAGAACTCCAGCAAAACAACGACACCAGCGTCAGCCCAAAAGGGTCGCTGGCAGAGTAGAAAGGGGATTGGCCCAAAGCCTAACAGAATGCGCCCCTCAGACAAACGCGTGTGAACGCCCAAGCGACGGATCGTCACAGGTCCGTCAGGTTTTTCCGCGGGCTGTGATAAAGTCCGCGGCCTGCAAACGCTGTACTTTCTTTTCGGTCCCGCTCACGTGGCCTGCCCGCCTGTTGCCCTGAGGGGTCGACCGTTGCACACAAAAAAAATCAGAGATGCCGTTATGACTGCTTTGTCTCCTTCCGTTCTACACCGCCTCAAACGCACCGGCCTGGTGACGCAAATCGTCATCGGTCTGATCGCCGGCATCATCCTGGCGTGGCTGGCACCGGACCTTGCCAAGTCCACCGCTTTCATCGGTAAGGTCTTTGTGTCAGCGCTCAAGGCCGTGGCACCGATCCTGGTGTTCGTGCTGGTCATGGCGTCGATCGCCAACCACAAGCACGGTCAGGAAACCCATATCCGGCCCATTCTCTTCCTGTACCTGCTCGGCACTTTCGCCGCCGCAGTGGTCGCGGTGGTTGCCAGTACCCTGTTTCCGTCCAGCCTTGTCCTGGTGTCCCATGACGTCGCCGTCACCGCCCCCGGCGGCATCGGCGAAGTACTGCAGAGTTTGATGCTCAGCGTGGTGGACAATCCGGTCAGCGCCCTGATGAATGCCAACTTCATCGGCATTCTGGCCTGGGCCATCGGCATGGGCATTGCCATTCGCCATGCTGGCGAAACCACCCGTACCGTGCTCGGGGATCTGTCCAACGGCGTGACCGTGATCGTGCGCGTGGTCATCTGCTTCGCCCCGCTGGGGATCTTCGGCCTGGTGGCCTCGACCCTGGCAACCTCAGGCTTCAGCGCGTTGCTGGGCTACCTTCACCTGTTGACCGTGCTGATTGGCTGCATGCTGTTCGTGGCGCTGGTGATGAACCCGCTCATCGTGTTCTGGAAGCTGCGTCGCAACCCGTACCCACTGGTCTTTACCTGCCTGCGCGAGAGCGGCATTACCGCGTTCTTCACCCGCAGTTCGGCGGCGAATATCCCAGTGAACCTGGAACTGAGCAAACGCCTGGGCCTGCACGAAGACACCTATTCGGTATCGATCCCGCTGGGCGCGACCATCAACATGGCCGGCGCCGCCATTACCATCACCGTACTGACCCTGGCGGCGGTACATACCCTGGGTATCGTGGTGGACGTGCCGACCGCCGTGCTGCTGAGCGTCGTCGCGGCCATTTGTGCCTGCGGCGCGTCCGGCGTGGCCGGTGGTTCGCTGTTGCTGATTCCCCTGGCATGCAGCCTGTTCGGTATTCCCAGCGACATCGCCATGCAGGTGGTCGCCGTGGGCTTCATTATCGGCGTCCTGCAGGATTCGGCGGAGACTGCGCTCAATTCCTCTACCGATGTGCTGTTCACCGCGGCGGCTTGCTTGGGTGAGGAAGAGAAGCGCGAACGCGTGGCCTGACAGCGGCGCTGGAGGTATGACCGTCATCGCGAGCAGGCTCGCTCCCACAGGGTTTGTGGCAGATACAAATCCAATGTGGGAGCGAGCCTGCTCGCGATAGCGATGGCACAGCCACCGTGTAAACAGACCGCCACAAAAAAGCCCGGGACGGCCCACACCGTCCCGGGCTTTTTCATGCTGGCGGGTTTAGAACGCGCCCATGTAGTCGCGTTTGCCCACTTCCACGCCATTGTGGCGCAGCAGCGCATAGGTGGTGGTGACGTGGAAGAAGAACTGCGGCAGACCATAGGTCAGGAGGTAGTTCTGGCCGGTGAAGCGTTTTTCCTTCGGCGTGCCCGGACGGGTGACGATTTCGATGCCTTCCTTGCCGTCGATCTGCTCGGGGCTGATGCCGTCGATGAACGCCAATACCTTGGTGATCAAGGCTTGCAGTTCGGCAAAGGTGGTTTCGCTGTCGTCATATTTCGGCACTTCAAGCTCGGCCAGACGCGCGGACACGCCTTTGGCGAAGTCCACCGCGATCTGCACCTGGCGTACCAGGGGGAACATGTCAGGGTACAGGCGGGCTTGCAGGAACGCGTTAGGGTCGATGTTTTTCGCAGTGGCGTGGGCTTCAGCCTTGTTCAGGACATCACTCAGGGCGTTGAGCATCTGCTTGAAAACCGGGATGGAAGCGGCGTACAGGGAAATAGTCATGGCGATCTCATGCAGGTGGCAGGAAAGGACAAATCAAACGGGTGCGATTATAGCCACGCCTTGTTGCGCACCTTGTCTTTTATTGCGCAAGGATTAGGCTAGGCGGCTTCCACAGCATAGGGAACGCGCGATGAGTATCGAAGAACAAAGCCCGGCCGAAGAACCGCGGCTCAACAGCACGGAAATCCGCATTCTCGGCGCGCTGGTCGAAAAGCAGGCCACCAACCCCGAGACCTACCCGCTGACGCTCAACGCCCTGGTGCTGGCCTGCAACCAGAAGACCAGCCGTGAGCCGGTCATGAACCTCAATCCGGGCCAGGTCGGCCAGAGCCTGCGTGCGCTGGAAGGTCGCGGCTTTACCAAACTGGTGATGGGCAGCCGCGCCGACCGCTGGGAGCATCGGGTCGACAAGGCCCTGGAGCTGGTGCCGGCCCAAGTGATTCTGATGGGGTTGCTGTTCTTGCGCGGCCCGCAGACAGTCAATGAACTGCTGACCCGTAGCGGGCGGATGCACGATTTCGAAGACACCGAACAGGTGGTGCATCAGCTTGAACGGCTGATCGCCCGTGGCTTGGCGCTGTTGGTGCCGCGCCAGCCCGGCCAGCGGGAAGACCGTTACATGCACGCCATGGGCGACCCGGCGGATATCGAAGCGATCCTCGCCGCCCGCCAGCATCCCGTGGAGCGTGGTGCCGGCAGCGGCGTGTCGCTGGAGCGCATCGAAGAACTCGAAGCGCGGATCGCGGCGTTGGAAGAACGGCTGGCGCGACTGGAGTAATCAGGATCGAGCGAACGCCACGGCCTTCTTGAATTGTTCCGCGCTGGGCCGCACGCCTGTGTACAGGACAAACTGCTCCAGGGCCTGGATCGCAATCACTTCGAGCCCGGTGATGACCCGTTTGCCCTCAGCCTGGGCGCGCACGATCAGCGGCGTTTGCGACGGGATCGCCACCACATCGAACACCGTCTCGGCCGCTGCGATGGTGTTGGGCTCGAACGCCAGTTGATCGGCTTCCGGGCCACCGGTCATGCCGATCGGCGTGACGTTGATCAGCATCTGCGGCCGTCGCTGCCCCAGTTCAGCCTGCCACTCGTAACCCAGGGAGCCGGCCAAGGCTCGCCCGGCGGTTTCGTTGCGGGCCACGATCAAACCGTTTGAGTAACCACCGTCGCGCAAGGCGCTGGCCACGGCCTTGGCCATGCCGCCGCTACCCGCGCAGAGCAAAGGTTGAATCCTTGGGCACCGCATGGGTTTGCAGCAATTGGGCGATCGCGATGTAGTCGGTGTTGTAGGCCTTTAAATGGCCATCGGTGTTGACGATGGTATTGATGGACTGGATCGCGGCGGCGGAAGGATCGAGTTCGTCGACAAGGGCGATGCAGTCTTCCTTGAACGGCATCGACACCCCGCACCCGCGGATGCCCAAGGCGCGGATGCCGCCTACAGCACCGGGCAAGTCCTGGCTGCTGAATGCCTTGTAGTAGAAATTCAGCCCCAGTTGCTCATACAGGTGATTGTGAAAGCGCAGGCCGAAGTTCCCAGGGCGCGCCGATAGTGACATGCACAGTTGAGTGTCTTTGTTGGGGTTGATCTGCATGCGTGACTCCTTGCAGTAAAGAAACCGCTACAGACCTTACACAATATTTACCCAACGGCACGGCAAATTCTGAAAAAATCGCTGTCAGAGCAAGTATCCCCGCGACCCTCATTCGGGTCTGTTGCAGACCACAGGCGCCGGGGCCAAAACGAGGAATCGTTATGAACCGTCAACTCCCCATCATCGCCCTGCTCATGGGGGCACTCGCGGTCACCGGCCAGGCATCCGCCCATGGTCGAGGTGGTTGGGAGGGGCCCGCCGTGTTTGGCGCAATCGTTGGTTCGGCCATCGTCGGCTCAGCGATCATCAACCGTGATCGTCCGGTCTACGTGCAGCAACCGGTGTACGTCCAGCCACAACCGGTTTATGTGCAGCAGCCGCCACCGGTCTACTACCAGCCACAGCCGGTCTACATCGAGCGCCCTGTCTACTATCGTCCGGCGCCGGTGTATTACGGGCCACCACGGGGCTATTACTACGGCCCACCGCGCGGTCATTACGGGCGCTGGTGATCAGTCTCTGAGGCAAAAAGAAAGGCCTGTGATCCTCGATCACAGGCCTTTCCTTATTAAGAGACATAAAGCCGAGCAAGCGCCGTCGTCACGAGGCTAGACGTGCTCGCTGCTTTTCAATCGTACCGGGCCATGCTCTACCGGAGCATGGGCTGCCTCCGACACCACCGGAATCTCGTTACCATCGCAGTCGTGCAGCTTGCCGTCACTGAAGTAGTCGCCTTCACGCAGCGCCGCCAGGTCCTGATAACGCAACACCCGCTCGGTACCGGCGGCGAATACAGACTGTTGATCCGAGTTACCCCGGGTGAAGTGATTGAAGGCCAGGTTCAGCACGATTGCCATGATCGCCGAAGAGCTGATGCCCGAATGGAAGATCGTCGCGAACCAGCTCGGGAAATGATCGTAGAAATTCGGCGCGGCGATGGGAATCATGCCAAAACCGATAGAGGTGGCGACGATGATCAGGTTGACGTTGTTGCGGTAGTCGACTTTTGACAGCGTGCGGATGCCGCTGGCAGCCACGGTGCCGAACAGCACAATACCGGCACCGCCCAACACCGAAGTCGGCACCGCCGCGATCACTCGGCCCATGAACGGCAGCAGCCCGAGTACCACCAGAAATACCCCGCCAGTTGCCACCACGAAACGGCTCTTGATCCCCGTCACCGCCACCAGTCCGACATTCTGGGCAAAGGCGCTCTGGGTGAAAGAGCCAAAGATCGGCGCGATCATGCTCGACAGCATGTCGGCCCGCAAGCCGTTACCCAGCCGCCTGGAGTCGACTTTGGTATCGATGATCTCGCCCACCGCGAGGATATCGGCGGACGTTTCCACCAATGTCACCATGATCACGATGCACATCGACAGAATGGCCGCGACATGAAAAGTCGGCATGCCAAAGTGGAAAGGTGTGGGGAAACCGAACATCGGGCCTTGGCTGACGGATGAAAAGTCCGCCATACCCAGGAATACGGCGATGACCGTGCCAATGACCATTGCCAGCAGAATCGACAGCCGCGAGATCGTCGCGCTGCCCATTTTGCTCAGCAGCAGCACCAGAACCAGGGTGACGGCGGCCAAACCGATATTGGCCATGCTGCCGAAATCGGCGGCATGGCTATTGCCGCCCATTGCCCAGCGAGCAGCTACCGGCATCAAGGTCAGGCCAATGGTGGTGATGACGATGCCAGTGACCAGCGGCGGAAAGAACCGGGTGATTCGCGAGAACACCGGAGTAATCAGCAAGCCGATCAAGGACGCGGCGATCACCGCTCCGAGGATGGCCTGGAACCCCCCTTCTCCGCCGCTGCCGACGATCGCCACCATGGTCGCGACCCCGGAAAACGAAACGCCCTGCACGAGAGGCAACTGACAGCCGAAAAACGGCAGGCCAAGGGTTTGCAACAATGTTGCAAGCCCCCCCGCGAACAATGACGCCGCGATCAACAGGCCGATGTCCGCCGGTGACAAACCGGCGGCCTGACCGATGATCAGTGGCACAGCGACGATGCCACCGTACATGGTCAACACATGTTGCAGGCCGTAAGCCATATTCGCGCCGACGCCAAGGTTTTCGTCCTCGGGCCGTGGGAGTGAAACATGGGGCGTTTTCATGGTTCGGGAGTTCCCTGTTTTTTGTTATGCGCACACTGTATTCAAAACTCAGGACAAATGTCCATAGAGTTGTATACAACTTGTTGCGCACAGCCATCCTCTCCCGCGGATCCTTGCGCCTCCCCTGCTACCCCACTTCGTTACAGAAGCCCAACCACGGCGGGCCGTAAAAGCTCACGTGGCGGTACGCGCAGACCAAACTCGTTTTCCAGCAGGTCGATCAGTTCGTCGGCGTCGGTGATTGTCCGGCGCTCGCTTTGCTCGCCTATCCGGTGCAAGGCATAGCTGTTGCCGTTCAGGGTCTTGCGCAATCCATCGCCAGTGCGAGCCACCATCAACCGGCCCATGAATGGCGACTCGGGGTGGTTGCTGACGTACCAATTGCCGACGGTGTAGTCGATGTCTTCCTGGCGCTGCAGATCGAACAGGTACATCGGCCGCCATTCGTCGGCCACGCAGGCACGCAGCAGATAGCCGTCCGGGTGAGCCTCGATGCGATAGGGTTCGTGGGGAGTGGCCTGGGTGTCACGGCTGTCCAGCAGCAGCGGCGCAGTAGGCACCATGCCGCCGAAGCCGACATCGGTGGTGTAACGCACGCCGTCAAGCGTCACCAGGCTGAGGCGGTGGGTGCGGGCGGGCCAGGCACCCTCGGGGGCATTCATCACCACCCGTCCGGTGATGCCTCGGGCTTCGAAGCCCAGTTCCAACAGCAGCGCCAGGAACAATTGATTGAGCTCATAGCAGTAGCCGCCGCGGCCTTGTTCGAAGACTTTTCGCTCCACTGATTCGAGGTCGATGGGGACGGGTTGGCCCAGCAGCGTCGAAAGGGTTTCAAAGGGGAACTCGGCGGTGTGGCGTCGTTGAAGCAGGCGCAAGGTGTCGAGGGTCGGGGCTGGCGGTGTGTCGAAGCCCAGGCGTTGCAGATAACGGCCCGAATCATTCAGTCGGGTTTGGCTCATGAGGATGTCCTTTCCTGTCCAGTGCAGGGCTTACAAAAAGTCCGCTGCTGGGGTGCAGATATAAGGCATTCGCCTTTGCGAGACAATAACCGACCGCAGACCTCGCTCCCTCACCGACGTTTTCGCGAAGCGAGCCGGATCCAGGTCGGAGCATGGTCGCTGGGATGTGGTTGATTCCTGACCCATGCGTCCACGCCCGCCTCGCTCAGGTAAGGACTGGCCGCCGGGTTGAGCAGCAGGTGATCGATGCGCAGCCCGGAGTTCTTTTGCCAGTGCTGACGGAAATAATCCCAGAAGGTGTATACCCGCTCGTCCGGGTACAGATGGCGCAACGAATCGGTCCAACCCTGGTCGAGCAACCTTTGGTAACACTCGCGGCTTTCGGGTTGCAGCAGGGCATCCTTGAGCCAGGAACGCGGGTTGTAGATGTCCAGGTCGGTGGGCACCACGTTGTAATCACCCGCCAGCACCACCGGATGATCGCTGGCCTGCAGCCCCTGGGCATAAGCGATCAGCCGTTCGAACCAGGCCAGTTTGTAATCGAATTTGGGCCCAGGTTGCGGGTTGCCGTTAGGCAGATAAAGACAACCCACCAGCACGCCATGCACCGCAGCCTCCAGGTAACGACTGTGGCGGTCATCGTCACCACCGGGCAAACCACGGCGGCTCTCCAGCGGTTGCGCATCACGGGCCAGGATCGCAACGCCATTCCAGGACGCCTGGCCGTGCCAGAGCGATCCGTAACCGACCGATTCCAGCTGCGCTGTGGGGAAATCCTTGTCCGCTGCCTTGAGTTCCTGCAAGCAGACAATGTCGGGTTTCTCCCGCTCCAGCCACTCCAGCAGATTGGGCAGTCGGGCCCGGATGCCGTTGATATTGAAGGTCGCTATGCGCAGGTTTTTCATCGGGCCAGGGCTCCAGATCCAGGACACTAGCTGTGACCGACAAGCCACCGTGGTGGTTGCAACGACTTACGATCTCCCGGCCATCGATTTTGATGATTTCTGCGACCTCAACGATCCGAGCGCGCCAGCGTATCAAACCCGTCTTCCATCGATAACGCCGCCACTCGGTTGCGCCCGCTGTGCTTGGCCTGATAAAGCGCCGCGTCGGCCCGCTGGAGGAACACTTCAATGCTGTCCAGACTGCTGGGCACAAACGCGTAGCAGCCCAGGCTCACCGTCAAGTAGCCGGTAGGAGAGCCGGCATGGGTGATGTGTTGGTCGATAACGCTGCGGCGGATCTGCTCGGCCAGGGCCAAGGCCCCTTGCAGGTTGGTATCGGGCAGCAGCACCGCGAACTCCTCGCCGCCATAACGCACGGCAAGGTCAGCCTTGCGATGACAGCAACCCTTGAGCACCTTCGCCATTTCTGCCAGACAATGATCCCCGGCCACGTGGCCGTAGGTGTCGTTGTAACGCTTGAAGAAATCGATATCGAGCATGATCAGGCTCAAGGGGCTACGCTGGCGGGCGCCCCGGCCGAACTCGATGTCCAGGGCCCGCTCGAACAGCCGACGGTTCGCAAGCCCAGTCAGGCTGTCATGGGTGGCAATCAGCTCCAACGCTTCCTGGGCCTTGCGCAGGTCCGCTTCGATCCGTTCGCTGTTGCGCAACTGGCGCACGAATACCCAGCCGAACAGGCAGATACCCAACACCACCAACGCTACGATGAGACTGGATTTGAAGGCTCTGTCGTGCCACCCCGCCAGGATCGCCTGTTCGGACATCGCGGCGGTAACCACCAGCGGATAGGCCTGTAAATGCTGGTGGTCATAGAGCCTGAGGACGCCATCGGCAGCGGAGCGGATGGTCGCGGTACCGGCGCTTTCGCTGTACAACTCATGCTGAAAGACCGGTTCCTCAGCCAGGGATCGACCGATTTTCGCCTCGTCGAAGGGGCGCCGGGCCAGCAAGGTCCCGTCGGACAAGGCCAGGACCATCTCGTCTTGATCAGCGAGGCTGAAGCTTTCGAAGAATCGATCGAAGTACGACATCTTGATCCCGGCCAACAATACGCCCTGGAAATTGCCGTCCTGATCATTCAAGCGCCGCGACACCGGGATGATCCACTCGCCATTTTGTCGACTGCGGATAGCCGGCCCGATATGAGCGATCAGGGCGGTGTTCTGCTGATGGAACGTAAAGTAGTCCCGATCTGCCACCCCTGGGCCCCTCTGCAGTTGTTCAAAGGACGTAATGACCCATTGACCGTGCTTGTCGAACAGGAACAGGCCATGCAATTGCTCCAGTGCTTGCACGCGCCGGGCAAAGGTTTTCTGCAGACGTGGTTGCAGCGCCGGATCGAAACCGTCGCTCTCTATCCAGTCCGCCAGGCTGGTCAGGACCAGGTCTGTCTGCTGGAACGTGTCCTGAGCCTGTTGGGCCATGGCCCGGGTGAGGTTGGCTGAGGCGGTGCGCGCCGACTCCAGATCGTAGCGACGAGACTGTTCCAGTTGCAAAAAAAGCAGGCCACACAGGCACAGGCAGACCGCCGCGATAAACGCCACCGCTGCCTTGAGCAACGGCAGGCGCTTGAGGGCACCGCCGGGGACATGGAACGGATCAAAATGGGGGATAGGCAAGCGAATTCCTGAGGGGGGCAAAGCATGAGCGAAACCCTCAAAGCCCCCAATATTCGTGAGCTTAGCCTACCGCCTGGGGGGGCGGCAATTTGCCGGTGTGGCATAGCCGATGGGTGGCTCAATGGATCCAAAATCCTGCGCATGGCCCTGTCAAATTCACCCGTTCTGGCCGGAAAATCCCCCCCAATGGCGACAATCCCGGAAAGCCGGTTTTTTTCATGAATCGCTTTGCCAGGGCTATCAAAATTGCGTAACGCCCCATAACGTAGGTCGCCTTTGCCATTCAAGCACCGGCCGACCATGAATAAACCCATCCCGACCGTCGACGACCCGTTGTCCAGCCCCTCGGCCATCAGCTTGCGCGAGGCGTTCTGGTTCTGGCTCAAGCTGGGCTTTATCAGTTTCGGTGGGCCGGCAGGACAAATCTCGATCATGCACCAGGAGCTGGTGGAGCGCCGACGCTGGATTTCCGAACGACGCTTTCTGCATGCCCTCAATTACTGCATGCTGCTGCCAGGCCCCGAGGCGCAGCAATTGGCGACGTACCTGGGCTGGCTGATGCACCGCAGCTGGGGCGGGATCATTGCCGGGGCGCTGTTCGTGCTGCCTTCGCTGTTCATTCTCATCACATTGTCCTGGCTGTATGTCGCCTTTGGCGAAGTGCCGGTGGTGGCCGGGATTTTTTATGGCATCAAGCCGGCCGTGACCGCGATCGTCGTGCATGCCGCCCACCGGATAGGTTCGCGCGCGCTCAAGAACAGTTGGCTGTGGGCCATCGCCGCCGGCTCGTTCACCGCGATATTCGCTTTCAATCTCCCCTTCCCGCTGATCGTGCTGGGAGCGGCGGTCATCGGGTACTTCGGCGGCCGCTGGGCACCGGAAAAGTTCAGCCTGGGCGGCCACAACGCCACGCATCAATCCTTTGGCCCGGCATTGATCGACGATGACACCCCGCCCCCGGAGCATGCCCGCTTCAGCGCCTTGCGACTGGCCCGGCTGGCGATCATCGGCGCCCTGCTGTGGGCCTTGCCGATGGGTGTGTTGACCCTGTTGTTCGGCTGGGAAGGCACCCTGACGCAAATGGCCTGGTTCTTCACCAAGGCGGCCTTGCTGACGTTTGGTGGCGCCTATGCGGTTCTGCCCTATGTGTATCAAGGCGCTGTCGGACATTTCGGCTGGCTGACCCCGACACAGATGATCGATGGTCTGGCCCTCGGCGAAACCACTCCCGGCCCGTTGATCATGGTGGTCGCTTTCGTCGGCTTCGTCGGTGGCTACGTGATGCAGGTGTTCGGCCCTGAACAGGCCTTCCTCGCTGGCGCGGTTGCCGCCACGCTGGTGACCTGGTTTACGTTCCTGCCCTCATTCCTGTTCATCCTCGCGGGTGGGCCATTGGTGGAGTCGACGCATAACGAGCTGAAATTCACCGCACCGCTGACGGCGATTACTGCCGCCGTGGTCGGGGTGATCCTCAACCTGGCCTGCTTCTTCGGTTACCACGTGCTTTGGCCCAGCGGTTTTTCCGGTGCGCTGGACTGGCCGTCGGCAATCATCGCGCTCGCCGCCGCCATTGCGCTGTTTCGCTACAAACGCGGCGTCATCCAGGTGCTACTGGGATGCGGACTGACCGGCCTGGCCGTGCATCTACTGCGTTAGATGAGGCATTTGCTCAGGTAGGCCGCCGAGGCCGGGCACAATGATCTGAATTGGGCCGTTTCGCTGATCGACATCGGCGCCAGCGAACGGTCACGCGGCTGATACCCCTGGGCGACAAAGAAGCTAGCAGCACTGGCAGTGAGCAGGTGAAGGCGCTCCACACCTTGGTTTTTCGCAAAGTCTTCCAGAGCGACCAGCATCGCTGCGCCTATGCCGCGCCCCCGCAGCCCCTCAGGGACCACCAGAGAGCGTAACAATCGGTCCGCGCCCTCCCCCTCGATCCCGCCAAACGCTGTCTGAGCGTCTGCTTGCCTGAAGCTGAAAAAACGTCGGCCCTGCTGGTTCAGGTCGTCCACAGGCAGACCCGCCAGGATCAGCGCCTGGCGCAACGGCTCCAACTCCTCATTGCTCAGTTCGGTCATGTGCATGGCATTGCTCTGACAGAGGTTCTGCCCAGGAAACTACGCCGCCAGCACTCTCCTACGCAACTGCTGGCGCAGAACAAAATTGAACGGCCCGTGCTTTGCGCGAACTAACCAGGTTCATGCCCTGCCCAGGTTCTCACACCAAAGTCGGCAAGGGCCAAAACCTGAACAGCAATGGCACAGGTGACCGTTCACATGGACTCAAGCTCTCTTCAGTTCCTTACCGATACCCAATTACTCGGCATCTCCATCGCCAACTGGCTCCTGGCCCTGGGTGTGATGGTGGTGAGTTTTATCATCGTCAGGGCCGGTATCGGCTTGCTGTTGAGAAAAGTGCAGGCCCGGGCACAGAAACCCGATGCGTATGTCAGCCACATCGCCGTCGAGGTCCTGTCCAGCACCAGCAATACGCTGTTGTTACTGGCCTCCATCCTCATTGGCGTCGGCGTCCTGGACCTGCCGGAGCGTTGGCTTGACCGGGTCAGCAGCCTCTGGTTCGTGGTCGCAGCCTTGCAGGTGGGGCTCTGGGCCAACCGGGCAATTGCCCTGGCGTTGCTGCACTATTTCGCCCGCCACAGCCACTCCGACATCCACCAGAAAAGCGCGTTGGCCACCCTGAGCCTGTGGGGCGCGAAGGTGTTTCTCTGGGCCGTGGTGCTCCTGGCGATGCTCTCCAACCTGGGCGTGAACATCACCGCCTTTATCGCCAGCCTCGGGGTCGGTGGTATCGCCGTGGCGCTGGCGGTGCAGAACATCCTCGGTGATCTGTTCGCCTCGCTGTCCATCGCCGTGGACAAACCGTTCGAGGTCGGCGACTTCATTGTCGTGGGTTCCCTGGCCGGCACCGTGGAACATGTCGGCTTGAAAACCACGCGGATCCGTAGCCTGGGTGGCGAGCAGATCGTGATGGCCAATGCCGGAATGATCAGCACCACCATTCAGAACTACAAACGGCTTCAGGAACGACGGATCGTCTTTGAATTCGCCCTGCCCCATGACTGCTCGACAGAACAGCTAAGGCAAGTGCCGGTCATCGTCGAAAACATCATCAAGGCTCAGGAAAAGACCCGCTTCGACCGCTCGCACTTTCGCGGTTTCGGCGAGAGCGCACTGGAATTCGAAACGGTGTACATCGTGCTGGACCCCAGCTACAACGTTTACATGGATGTCCAACAGGCGATCAACCTGGGCATGATGGAAGAATTCGCCAGAATCGGTGTGCGATTTGCGATCCCGGCCCGTACCGTTCATGTCGCCTCGCTACCCGATACGCAGGGGCAAACGTCCAAGGAAAACGCTCACAAGACCTCGCTGGAAGCCGCGCCGGAATATCGCTCGCAGCATTAACCTCCAAGCATTTACCCTGTGGGAGCAAAGCTTGCTCGCGATGAGGGCGCACACGCAAATGGGCGCCCACTCGTATCAAATAAAACTGACAGACCGCGAATTAGCTGGCGGATTGAGCAACGCATTGGCGCCGGTCTCAATCGCCGGCGACCTGTTTTCCACCGGCGGTTTCCCTACGAGAAGGCTCAACGCGTTGTCGATCTCGTCGGCCGCCCCTTGTGCGTACTGTGCGTTTGCCCAGCTCCAATGGTGTTCAAACATCAACCCGCCCACCGCCTGCGCGCACAGTTCATCACTGCAGACCCCCATCTTTCCCGCCGCAGCGATCACGGCCATAAGGGCTTGCTCCAACTGGAAAATTCGCTCGGTAGTCACACTGACCCACTCGATAGGTAACGAGCCCCTAGCCTACCAATATATCAATGTGCCACCAACCGCAGGCGCTCAACGGTCATCTGCTCAAACGGCCTTGGCTTGCGCCCGGGCGCGGATGTCTGGGCAATCCCGAACCGCGGCCCGTGCAGCCAGGATGCCGAGAACGGCTGCACCACCCAGCACAACCGCGCTGGCTTCGAAAGTCGCCTGATAGCCGCTCAGATCGAAAAGGATGCCGCCCACCGTGGCACCCGCCGCAATCGCAAGCTGAATGATCGCGACCATCAATCCACCCCCTGCTTCGGCATCATCTGGCAGCGTTCGCGCCAGCCAGGTCCACCAGCCGACGGGGGCAGCGGTGGCCACTAAACCCCAAAGCCCCAGCAGGATAATCGTGATGGTTGCCGACGCCCCGAACCCCACCAGGGCAAGTGCAATCGCTGCCATCAGCAACGGGATGACGATGAGCGTCCGATACAGGCCATTTTTCAAGAACGCACCGATCACAAAGGTACCGAGCAAACCGGCCACGCCAATCACCAGCAATGCAAACGAAAGCAAAGACACGCTCATCTGCGTCACCGTTTCAAGGAACGGTCGTAGATAGGTGAACAACATGAATTGACCCATGAAGAATGCGCTGGCAGCCAGCATGCCCAAGGCTATGGGGGCTCGCGCCATCAATTTGAACACGTTGGCGCTACCCTGCTTCGTCTGTGCCGGCATGGAGGGCAGGCGTAACAGCAGCCAGACCAAAGCGGTGGCGGCGACAGGCACAATGCAAAAGAACGCGCCACGCCAACCGATTATCTGCCCAAGAAAACTGCCCAGCGGCGCCGCCACCACCGTCGCCAACGCGTTGCCGCCATTGACGATCGCCAGGGCCCGTGGGATCTGGTGATCCGGCACCAGCCGCATGGCCGTGGCGGCTGACAATGACCAAAAGCCGCCAATCGCTACGCCGATCAGTGCGCGTCCGGCCATGAATACCGCGTAATTGGGTGCCAATGAGACCACGGTTCCAGAAATGATCATCAACAGTGTCAGCAGCAGGAGCAAACTTTTACGGTCCACCCTAGCGGCAATCGATGCAATGAACAGGCTGGTGATCAGGGCGAAGGCGCCAGACACGGCGATGCCTTGACCGGCCTGCCCTTCGCTAATGTGAAGATCGGCCGCAATGGGCGTGAGCAGGCTGACCGGCATGAACTCCGATGCAACGAGGGCGAACGCAGCGAGGGACATGGCAAGCACCGCGCTCCACGTGGGGCGGTCTTGGGAGATGGGCAATACGCTATCGGTCATGGGATATGAATCCTGTGTTTCTTGAGCGTCGGGTCCACTGAAGACTCGAGGGGACGAACTGCGGCACCGAAGATCGCTGCCGCAGGACAAGAGGTGCCAAGTGATGGCGTGATTGAGGGAGTTACTTCAGATTGTTGCGAAAGAACCCGGCCAACTTGTCGAACGGGATCAGGTTCACCCGGTCGTAAAGGTCCACATGGTTGGCTCCCGGGATGATGAGCAACTCTTTGGGTTGCGCAGACCGCTTGTAGGCATCTTCACTGTACTCACGCGAGTGCGCCTCGGAGCCGGTGATAAACAGCAAAGGACGCGGCGAGATGCTTTCAATGTCATCGAACGGGTAGAAGTTCATGAACTTGACGTTGCTGGACAGCGTGGGCATGGTCGTGGTCTGCGGCGAAGCGCCGGCGGGAGTGACTTCGCCACGCGGGGTCCGGTAGAAGTCAAAGAACTCATCCGCGATGGCATCGCCCGTCAATTTCAGCGGTGAGCCAGAGGTGTACGCGGTTTTCCCACCGATAAACTCCACATAGCGCTGCTCGGCTGCCGTGGCCAGGAACTGCTTTTTCTGTTCCGCCGTTGTCGAGTTACCCAAGCCTTTGCGGTACAAGTCGCCATGGTTGTACATGCTGACCGTCGCGATGGCCTTCAGGCGCGGGTCGATCTTGGCTGCGCTGATGACGAAAGCGCCGCTGCCGCAGATACCGATGATGCCGATGCGCTCGCGATTGACGAACGGCCGGGTGCCGAGAAAATCCACCGCAGCGCTGTAATCCTCTGCGTACATGTCCGGCAACACTGCATTGCGCGGCGTACCCTCACTCTCCCCCCAGAACGACAAATCCAGGGAGAGCGTAACAAAACCCTGCTCGGCCATTTTGGTCGCGTACAGATTGGAACTCTGCTCCTTCACCGCGCCCATGGGATGACCCACGATGATGGCGGCGCTCTTCGCCTTCGGGTCCAGTCCCTTTGGGACAAACAGATTACCTGCCACCTCCATCCCGTATTGATTCTTGAAGGCGACCTTTTCCACTGTCACCTTGTCACTTTTGTAGAAGTTGTCAGCACCGTTGGACATATCAGCCCCCATGGATGAGCAAGAGACGATAAGCAGACCGAGGGCAAGCAGCATTCTTTTCACTGGATAGTCCTTCTGTTTGAGTGATTCGAGGGGTGTCGCCCGCGTAGGCTCGAACATGCATTGAGTAATGATCTCCTGAGTCAGGTCGGATCAAATTCTCAGCGCCCAACCCGGATTTCAGGTAGCGCATTGCGCTGCTTTTCTTGCCCGATCCTATGAGTTCGCCCACTTCATGTAGGCAGCGCTTCGCTTGGCGAGTTAATGTTCTGCCTATAGCTATCAGCCCTGGACAACCCCCGAACCCGCCATGATCACCCAACGCAAATCCCTGCAAGAGACGCTCGCCAGCCTCATTGACGCCCGGACCCCACAGACGGGGGACTTTGATATGCCGGTGGCCGGCCTTAGTTTCTTTCGACGTGAAGCCCCGGCGCGTCCCGTCATCTGCATGATCGAACCGAGCATCGTGCTCGTGGCCCAAGGCGTGAAACAGGTATGGGTAGGTGGCAAGGCGTATGGATACGACACCACACGATTTCTCATCACTTCGCTGGACATCCCCGCCAATTCTGAAGTGATGGTGGCAAGCCCGGAGCAACCTTGCCTGGGCCTGGTCTTCAAGCTCGACTTGCGCATGGTCGCCGATCTGGTCGCCCAGAGCGGCATGACGCCGTATCGAGACCGGCCCATCGGAATTGGCGCAGGCATTGGTACAGCAACACCTGAGCTTCTGGCGCCGTTCGCACGCTTGTTGGCGCTGCTGGATGAGCCTGACGCGATCCCTGTACTGGCGCCGCTGATCCAACAGGAAATTCATTATCGGTTGTTGATGAGCGACCAGGCTTCGCGGCTGCGTCAGATCGCCTCCGTGGACAGCCAGGGCTACCGGATCGCCAAAGCCATCGACTGGCTGAAATTGAATTACACCGAACACATCCGCGTAGAGGACCTCGCGGCGCGTGTGCAGATGAGCCCCCCCACCTTCCACCATCACTTCCGCCAGCTCACCGCGATGAGTCCGCTGCAGTACCAGAAGTGGCTACGGTTGAACGAAGCGAAGCGCTTGATGCTCAATGAACATATGGACGTGGCGAGTGCGGCCTTCAAAGTGGGCTATGAAAGCCCCTCGCAGTTCAGCCGTGAGTACGGCCGTTTGTTTGGCATGCCGCCCAAGCGGGATATTGCGACGTTGCGCGGGCCAGCCGATCACACCAAGGCTGTTTGATTCATTGTGGCTTGCCCCATTGTGACGAGGGAACTCCCTCGCCACGGCTCAGCTACATCGTTCAAATCGTCGCAACGTTGTCCGGGCTTTTCAGGCCCCGGCGCTGTTCAGTCCAAGGTCCATCAGTTCCTGGCGCCGTAATACTGCGCCATGTAATCCACAAACACTCGAACCTTGGCCGGCAAATTCCGCGCATGCGGGTAAAGCGCATAGTAGTGCCGCTGCCCAAGCGTGTACTCAGGCAGAATCCGCACCAGTCTTCCCGTCAGCAAGTCATCCTGCACCGTCGCCAGGGTAAACGCGGCAATGCCCCCGCCCGCCAGAGCGCAGGCGTGCAAGGCAGTGATGGTGTCCGTATGAAAGCTGCTGGCGCAATCCACCGTGCTCGACTCCCCTGCTTCCCCCACCAGCACCCACTGCGTGGCCGAGGCATACGTCAGCAGCCGATGGTCGTTGAGTTCAGCAACGCCGCGAGGCAGCCCGCGCTTGAAGACATAGGCCGGTGCCGCCACCAGAACCAGCGGCGAAACGCTGAGCAAGCGCGCGACAAGACTGCTGTCGGCCAGCGGCCCGCAAATCCGTAACGCCACATCGACCCCATCGGCTACCAGATCGACAAGCGGATCCGAGCAGGACAGATCGACCTGGATGTCCGGATAGCGCTCCTGGAACCCCGGCAACCAACGGGCCAGCTCCAGCGTACCGATCACCAGCGGTGAACTGATGCGCAGCAGCCCGGAGGGCCGTTCCTGTTCCAGGGTCACCGCCTGGGACGCGGCATCAACGCGATCCAGAATATCCACGCAAGCGGCGTAGTAGCGCTCGCCTGCTGCCGTAAGGCTCATGCGTCGGGTATTGCGATTGATCAGACGCACGCCCAGCACAGACTCCAATTGCTGCAAGTTGCGCGACACCGACGAATGAGTGGTGTCCAGTCGTTCGGCCGCGGCTGAAAACCCCTGAGCCTCCACGATGCAGCGAAACACGCGCATGGCGAGCATCTGATTCATTTTCAGCGTACCGGCAGCTTGATGATTTGGGCGGTGGTCATCACATCACCGAAAGTATCCTCGACCTCGGCCAGTGCGGCCTTGTGCAAGGCGTCCTTGTCGATCGCTTCGCCACTGACCCGGGTGATCGCACGGGTAGCCGATGCATCGGAGGCGACCAACACATTGTAGCCAAGCGGCGCCGCATCACGGGCAGCACCAGCCACGCACGCGTGGGTCATGAGGCCGGAGATGATCAGGTTTTCGATACCAGCGCTCTTCAAACGCTTGTCCAGGTCGGTACTGCCGAAGACGCTGACAGTAGTCTTTTGCAAGACAACATCCTGGGCCCGGGGCTGCATGTCCGGATGGAATTTCACGGTTTCGCCACCCTCGGCAAACACCGCCGAACCGGCCGGCGCAATGTGCTGGATATGGAACACCGGCATGTGGTGATCATCGGCGAAATCAATCAGTTCGCGAGTATTGGCCAACGCAGCAGCGCCGTCAGGGATGGGCATTTTGCCGGTGAAATATTCGTTCTGGAAATCGATTACCAGTAACGCGGTTTTACCGGCCGGGAGTTGGTTGACCGGCTCCGCGCCAGCCATGGCTCGAATGGTGGGATGGGCATCAGCCAATGCGCCGGTGCTGGCGACAATACCGGAGAACGCACAAGCGGTGAGCAAACGACGGGTAAAACGTTGCATGAGGGATTCCTTCACAAGTGGTTGAGTGAAGCAATCCTAGGGGGATAGTTCAGGCCGGAACACAGTGCGGCTGGAACAGGACTTGTTTGTGTTTAGCACAAATAAACCCTCTTCCTCGGTTGGGTCAGAAAGAAACCGCCGGTTCCTCGAGCATCTGGCACTGCCGATGGCAAACGACCCGGTTGCGCCCGCCGGTCTTGGCCTCGTAAAGCGCTTGGTCGGCGTCGTTGAGCCAGAGAGTGGCGTCGCCATAGGCCGGGTTGAAGGCGGCCAGGCCAATGCTCAGACTGCCCTTTAGCGCGGGGGCCTGCTCGTAGCCGAGCAGGGCGAACCGCTCACGCAGGGCCTCCATGGCCAGCACGGCATTGTGCAACGTCAGGTCCGGCAGAATCACGCAGAACTCGTCCCCCCCATAACGTCCGACAATGTCGGTGGCCCGCAGGTTTTGCTTGAGCATCTTGCCCAGCTGACGCAACACGATGTCACCAGCGCCATGGCCATAGGTGTCATTGATGGCTTTGAAGTGGTCGATGTCCATCAGCGCAATCACGCCGTGACCAGCCCCATCGTGTGGCTGTCGCAGGCAGCGCTGGAACTCCTCGTTAAGCCGGTCCTTCCACGCCCCATGATTGAGCAGACCGGTCAGGCTGTCGGTACGGCTCAGGGCCAACAACTCGCGCTTTTGCCGGCCCAGGATGGCGGTCTGGCGAAAACAGATCCAGCCCAACGCCAGCGGATATATGCACAACAGAGGCAAACTGGCATAGAGCTGCGCCGAACTGGTCATCGGCACACTGGTCAACGGGAAGATCGCCAAGCCCAGGGCGATGCCCGTCACTTGGACCGCCGCCCCGGCGAACAGAAAACGCAAGCCCCCGATGGAGACGTTGTTCATCGCCATCATTGCCAGCGTAACGGCCGTGGGCAGCGGATTAAATTGCATCGCAACGACCCAGAAACCGCCAAGAAAGGCGTCAATCAGCAAGTTTCGGCGTTCAGCCTGGTACGGCTGCGCCGCGCGACGGGCCCACTGATAGGCCACATGCGGCCATAACAAGCCGTTGAACAGCATGGCCCACCAGACCCAAGGTGCCGGGTCAAGGGGATAGACGGCGACACTCACCAACAACAACCCTAGCATCAGGCCCAGGATTCGTGAGGTGTAAAGCCTCCTGGCCAATGACAGTCCCTTTCGTCCCGTTCTTTGCATAGAGGCCTCTGTACCGAGGGCTTCCCGGGTTGTGGGATAGGGTTATTTGGAGTCTATCAGGGCAGCATCAAATAGCCACCATCGATGAAGGGTTATTTATTCGCCATCAAATGCACGGCTCCGCTCGGATTTTGGCTATACATGACAAAGGGAATCGGCAACCACCACCAGAAAGGAGGCCCATGCGCAGCTATCAGGTGTTGATCATCGGCAGCGGGTTCGGGGGCCAGTGCGCGGCAATCAATCTCCTCAAAGAGGGCATAACGGATTTCCTGCTCTTGGAGCGACGGAATTTCTTCGGCGGCACTTGGTGCCAGAACACCTACCCCGGCGCGGCGGTAGACGTGCCGTCGCCCTTGTATTCGCTCTCATTCGCCGCTTACGACTGGAGCCGGATGTTCGCCGGCCAGGAGGAGCTGCACCGCTACACCCGGCACGTGATCGAACGCTTCGCCCTGCAGGACAAGGTACAACTGAGCGCGAATGTGCAGCGGGTGGCATGGGACGACAATGCCCGACATTGGATCGTCGACACCGCCAGCCTAGGGACCTTTCATGCGCAATTCCTGATCAATGCCACAGGCCCCCTCAGCCAACCGGTGATCCCTGATTTCGAAGGCCGGGATCGTTTCCAGGGCAAGACGTTTCACACCAATGATTGGGACCACACCTACGACTATCGCCACAAACGCGTTGCCATCGTCGGCAGTGGCGCCAGCGCCGCCCAAGTCATCCCGGCCATTGCGCCAGAAGTCGCCCATCTGCACGTGTTTCAGCGTACGCCCCACTGGGTACTGCCACGCCGCGACCGCACGTTCAACCGTCTCGAACGTTGGTTGCTGAGCCTGGCGCCGATGCGCACCCTGTTGCGCTGGTCGATCTACTGGCAATTCGAAACCCGGGTGATTGCGTTCAAATATTCACGGCCGGCGGTTCGCATGGTCCAGCGCCAGGCCCTGAACATGCTTGAACGCCAAGTGCCGGATCCGGTTCTGCGTCGTCGCTTGACCCCTGACTACCTGATCGGCTGCAAGCGCGTCATCCTGTCCAGTACGTTGTATCCGGCCCTGTGCCGGGCCAACGTCAGCGTGCATGGCCAGGAGCACGGCATCGCCGCCCTCGATGAAACCGGCATCATCACCCGGGACGGCCAGCACATCCCACTGGACCTGATCATCTGGTCGACAGGCTTTGACGCCACCGACGGGGTGATTTCCTATCCCGTTACCGGCCGCAACGGCACTCGACTGTACGACGTCTGGGCCCAATACCCGCGCGCCTACCTGGGTACCAGCCTGCCGGACTTCCCCAACCTGTTCATCGTGACCGGGCCCAACACCGGCATCGGTCACACCTCGGCACTGTTCATCATCGAATCGCAGATGAACTACATCCTGGACTGCATCCGCACCCTGAACCGGCAAAACCTGCGCAGCATCGAAGTGCAGCCCGCCGCCGAACAGCGCTACACCGAAATGATCCACCGGGAAATGCAACGCACCGTATGGAAATCCGGCGGCTGTCACAGCTGGTATCAAAGCAAAAGCGGCCACGTCGTCGCGATGTTCCCCGGTTTCAGCTTCACTTATCACTATCTGACTCGTCGGCTCCGGTTGGCCGATCACATTCTGTCCTGACCCTGGAGGGCAAAGCATGTTGGTGTTGTGGGTAGTCCTCGCCGTGTTTATCGCCTGGAGCTGGCTGACGTATCCAGGCATCGGCCATGTGCTGTACGACATGGGCATGGCCCTGGAAGCGCGTCTGTACCGACTGCACAAGATCACGGTGCCCATCAGCGAGATGACCGTGTCGACCTGGCAAGGCGGGCCCTACGAAGCGTCCGGCAGCATATTGATGCTGCACGGCTACAGCGCCGACAAGAACCTCTGGCTGCGTTTTGCCCGGCATTTTGTCAGCGACTACCGGGTGGTGATTCCTGACCTGGCCGGTCATGGCGAAACCGGCTTCAAGGCCGGCGGCGGTTATGACATCCCGACCCAGGCCCGACGGGTGATCGAACTGCTGGATGCCTGCGGCCTGGACAAGGTCCATGTGATCGGCAACTCCATGGGCGGTCATCTCGCCGCCTGGCTGGCGGCGACTTCCCCGGACCGGATACTCACCCTGGCCCTGATCGACCCGGCCGGCGTCACCGCGCCCGAACCCAGCGACATGGAGCGGCACCTGGCAGCCGGCCACAACCCGTTTCTGGTGCGCTCGCGGGACGACTTCGCTCCGTTCTACGCGATGACGATGGCCTCGCCGCCGTGGGTGCCGAGTGTGGTGCTGGCGGCGCTGGCCGAGCGTTATGAGCAGCGCCGGGATGAACTGGAAGAGATCTTCGTGGATTTTCGCGCCAGCCCGCCGATGGAGCCGCGCCTGCCCGACATCCGCGCGCCTTCGCTGCTGCTCTGGGGTCGCAAGGACCGGCTGATTGACGTCAGCAGTGTGCCCGTATGGAGCAAGGGCATCGCCGACTTGCGTGTGGAAATCTGGGAGGGGGTAGGCCATATGCCCATGGTCGAGCGCCCCGGGAGAACCGCCGCGCTGTATCGCGACTTTCTCAAGGGCCTGGGCCAGTGACCTTGATGCCGCTCTTCAAGGCTTGCCTGAGCCACGGTGAAGGAGGCGGATCAGTCCCTGACAGAATGAAGTCCTGAAGATTCTTCGTTTGTCGACGCTGGTGAAGGCTGCGATCTTTCCTTCCACTTTCCCACAGCTTGCGCCAGGAATTCTCACAATGAGCTTCGTCAGTCCCGACCTGATCCGCCAACGCTTCTCCAAGGCGATGTCCGACATGTACCGCGACGAGGTGCCGCTGTACGGGGCACTGATGAACCTGGTGGAACAGACCAATGCCCAGGTGCTGGTCAACGACCCGCACTTGGCCGAACACTTGCGCAGTACCGGTGAACTCCAGCGTCTGGACCTGGAGCGCCACGGCGCGATCCGTGTCGGCACCGCCGCAGAACTGGCAACCCTGGGGCGTCTGTTCGCGGTCATGGGCATGCACCCGGTGGGCTACTACGACCTCACGCCCGCCGGGGTGCCTGTGCATTCCACGGCATTTCGAGCCGTGCATGAAAGCGCCTTGCAGGTCAGCCCGTTCCGGGTGTTTACCTCGTTGCTGCGTCTGGAGCTGATCGAAAACGCCGAGCTTCGGGCCTTTGCCGAATCGGTACTGAACAAGCGCCAGATCTTCACCTCCGAGGCGCTCCAGCTCATCGACCTCGCCGAACGCCAAGGGGGTCTGACCGAACCACAGGCTGATGACTTCGTCCTGCAAGCCCTGGAAACCTTTCGCTGGCACCACAGCGCCACCGTCACGGCCGAGCAATATCGGCAACTGAGCGCCCAGCATCGGCTGATCGCCGACGTGGTGGCTTTCAAGGGCCCGCACATCAATCACCTGACGCCACGCACCCTGGACATCGACATCGTGCAGGCCCAGATGCCCGTGCACGGCATCACCCCCAAGGCAGTCGTCGAAGGCCCGCCCCGTCGGCATTGCCCGATCCTGCTGCGGCAGACCAGCTTCAAGGCGCTCGACGAACCTGTAGCGTTCACCGACCAGCCCCACTCCCAAGGCAGCCACAGCGCCCGCTTCGGCGAAATCGAGCAACGGGGCGCCGCCCTCACCCCGAAAGGTCGCGCACTCTACGATCAGTTGCTGAACGCCGCTCGGGATGCGCTGGGGGCGTTTCCCAACGAAGCCAACGCCGAACGCTACAACGCACTGATGACCGAGCATTTTGCCCAGTTCCCTGACAACCACGATGAGCTGCGTCGGCAGGCACTGGCGTACTTTCGCTATTTCGTGACGCCAAAGGGCCTCGCTGCCAAAGGCACGATCAAGCAACCGGTCTCGCTGGAACGCTTGCTGGAAGCGCAATACCTGCGCGCCGAACCCCTGGTGTACGAGGACTTCCTGCCCGTGAGCGCCGCCGGCATCTTCCAATCGAACCTCGGCGATGCCGCTCAAATTCACTACGCCGGACAGTCCAATCGCCAGGCATTCGAGCAAGCGCTGGGACAACCGACCATCGATGAGCTGCAGTTGTATGCCGAAACGCAACAGCGCTCGATGGATGAGTGCATGTCCGCCCTGGGAATGTAGGAAAAACCGGAAAGCCGAATGCGTAAGAAGTTGCGCATCCGGCTTGCCAACTACGCAACTCCCCGCGCGCATTCCTCTGTAGCCGGAGCGCTCATGGATCGACGCCTGATCCTAACTTATTGATATACATAGTTTTTATAGAAGATGGCATAGCTCTTGATAACCGTCAGGCCACCTGGGGACGATTCCCTTCCCAGGTCCCTTTAGTTATCCCGCAAGGAGAGCATCCATTGGCTACCCCCGCTTACATGTCCATCGAAGGCACCAAACAAGGTCTGATCACTGCTGGCGCCTTTACGGCCGACTCGGTGGGCAACACCTACCAGGAAGGTCATGAAGATCAAGTCATGGTGCAAGGCTTCGAGCACCAGGTCATCATCCCCCGCGATCCTCAGTCGGGTCAGCCAACCGGCCAGCGCGTGCATAAACCCCTGGTCATCACCAAGGTGTTCGACAAGGCCTCGCCGCTGCTGCTGGCGGCCCTGACCTGCGGAGAACGCCTGACCAAAGTCGAGATCCAGTGGTACCGCACCTCGGCGGCCGGCACCCAGGAGCATTACTACACCACCACTCTGGAGGACGCGATCATCGTCGATATCAAGGACTACATGCTCAACTGCCAGGACCCGGCGAACGCGCACTTCACCCATCTGGAAGATGTGCACTTCACCTACCGCAAGATCACCTGGACCCACGAAGTCAGCGGCACGTCGGGCTCCGATGACTGGCGTTCACCGGTCGCCGGATAGTCGTCGATAGATATTGATTCAGGATGGTGTTCGCCCAGTGCGACGGCCTCGGCATTCCATGCACTGGTAAAGAGCCTGACACTGGGCGAACGGGCATAATAATAGTGGAACTTGCAAAATATGTCCGGGAGCTTGTTTAAATAATTATTTATCTTTAGTCGTCATTATTAACGCCCAATCAATAACAGCTATACAAACAGCTAAACAAAATCCAACAGCAGTATAAAAAAACATATCCGCTACGCCGAACAAGACCGGGCAAGTAAAGCAGCATTAACAAATGCGTTTTCAAGACCGCGCGGTCTATCAATCCTCAGCCCCGTCGCGCGGTCTTTTGTGCATCCGTCTCCCCCGCTTCAGTATCGCCTTCCTGCTGTTTGCGTTTAGCCGGATCGTTGGGGCGCAGGGCGTCGTTGTCACGCTCCACCTCACCCGGCATCGCCGGCTCGTCTGGATTGTGCGACGTTTGATCACTGGGTTTCATGGCGAACTCCTTGGTTTTTCGGGCCTGCGCGTCAGGCGTCAGGATCGGCGACTTCTTCAGCGACGTTGGCGTCGGGTGAACGATGGTGCAGTTGTTCGGCCTTGACCTTGAGTTCCTGCCACTGTGCCAGGTCGATAGCGCCCTGGCCGAACAGGTCATCGGCCACCCGCATCAGCTCGGTGAAATGGACGTCGGGCGACTGCTGCCAGTAGGTCTTGTCGTCGAACAAGCGCTGCCAGTCGGCCAGCGAGGGAAGTGTGAGGTCATCACTCATGACGGACTCCTCAAAGGCATTCATAAGGTATGAGGGTCGACGTTCCCGGGGAGTTCCGGCGATTCTCAGTAGCCCGTCATTTCCAGGTAACCGTTGCCGCTGTGGCTGCCGCTCAGGTGCACCGGCCCTTCCCAATAGGGAATGCGCAGGTTCATCCAGGCGTTGGGGTTCAAGGCATCGGTGGTGATGTCGAGTCGCTTGCCGGGGATTTTGATCGTCCAGCGCACCGGCATCGAGCGCCCGGCAACCACGGCGGTGTCCAGTGGTTCAAGGCTGATCTGCCCGGCATGCAGGGTCTGCGCCTGGCCTTGGGCATCGATCCAGGTGCCCGTGAGGTATGGCGCCCCCTCCTTGTGGCGCATGCGGTAGAGCATCACATGCTCGCCGCTGTCCAGGTGCAGGGAAAACCAGTCCCAGCCCGTCTGGTTCGCAGTCAGTGGCTGGCTGCTCCATTCGCGGTCGAGCCAGGCCGGGCCGCTGACCGTATAACGCTGGCCATCGATTTCCACATGGCCGCTGGCCTGGAAGAACGGTTGGCTGTAGTAGTACGACGCCTGGCCCTGTTCGGATTTCTGGCTGAACCCCTTATCGCCCTGTAGCACCAGCGGACGCGTCGACGTGAGGCGCAACTCATAACTGAAGTGTGGGCCACTGGCCTTGAGCTGCATGTCCGCCAATGGATCGGCCCCCGACGCTTGTGTAGCGAACCGCCAGTCATCGATCCAGGCGTCGAAAGGAGTCGTCTGCACCCCGGCTTGCCCCACTGCGCCCCGTGCATAGCGCTCGGCGGCATGGTGGACGGCGCTGGAAGTGACCGCGGCATGACCGAGCCAGATCGTCTGGTTGCGCCAGCCGCTGGCCTGGGGCGCGGCGTTCAGGGCGCTGCGAAACAGCGTCCATTGCACACCGTAATCGCGGCCCTCGGCATCCTTGAGATTGGCAGTGACGTACCACCACTCGATGCGAAACCCCTCATGAACACCATGATCGGCGGGAAAACTGAATACCCGCCCCGGCACCACGGGCGTGAATGCGCCGGCCTGCTCACCCAGGCCGGCGAAGCCCTTCGGCGGCGGTTGCCGGTTATCACAACCGCAGAGCAGTAGCGCTATCAGCATCAAGCCCAGTTTAATCTTCATGGGCAAAGGTCCTCAGCAAATCCGCCGGTTGCGTGCGGTACAACGCATACAGCGGCCAGGCCGATGCCAGCAGCGTGGCAAGCATCGCCAGGCCCAGCAACTGCGCCAATTGCCACGGGAATACCCGCAACGGCAGGCGCCAGCCGAAGGCCTGCACATTGATTACCGCGTCCAGGCACCAGGCCAAGGCGATGCCCAGTGGCAAGGCCAGTACCAGGGTCAATAGCGCCAACAGCCAGGTCTGGCCCAGATTGAGCAACATCAACTGCCGGCGCGTTACCCCCAGCGCCCACAGCGGCGCCAACTGGCCGAGGCGGCTTTGGCTCTGGGTCAGCAGGCTGATGAACAACGCCACCCCGGCCACCGCCAGCGTCAGGCTATTGAGGGCGGCGGTGGCGGCGAAGGTGCGTTCGAATACTTGCGTCGACCAGCCCTTGAGCCGCGCCTGATCGACAATTCGGCTGTCATCCAGGCTGAACCGGGCCTGCAACGCCGTCAGCAACGCAGGGATCGCGGAGGGTTCGATGCGCAGGTTGAAGCGGTTCGGCGTCAGTTGCGGCCAATGCCGCAGCAAGTGGTCGGCATTGACCAGCACATGGCCCTTGGGGTTGCCGTAGTCGGCATAGATCCCGACGAGGCGCGGCGTCCAGGGTCCCTGGGGCGTCGGGATCGTCAATCGATCGCCAATATTCACGTTGAGACGCCGGGCCAGTTGTTCGCTGAGCATCAACGTGTCACCCCCGGCCAGTTGCTCCCAAGGCTTGTCGGAAACCGACTCCAGCAACGGCCAATGCTGACGATAGGCGCTGTGATCGATGATGCCGTAGATGTCCGTCGGCCAGCCTTGCAAAGGAATCGAGACCTGCCAGTTGGGCAATATCGTGCTGATCGCCGGCTGCTCCTTGAGCCAGACGTGCAGCTCGCCCGCCTGGGCCGGGGTTTGCGGATTGATGTACAGCTCGGCGGTCAGACGTTGCTCGAGCCAGTTACTGAAGGTCTGGCGAAAACCTGCGGTCATGCTGCCGGCACCGATATTCGCCGCCAGAGCCAGTAGCAACGCCATCAGTGCCAGGCTCAGCGTCGGCAATTGCTGACGGCAGTCGGCGAGAAACCATTGCCCAAGTACCGAACGACTGCGGCGCAACAGCAACTTCAGCGTGCCACTGAGCAACACCGGTAAAGCCAGGGCAGCGCCCAGCAACAACGCCGTCATCAAGACAAAACCGCTGCCCAGGCTGTCACCCCAGATCAACGCCGATACCGCGAGCAACCCCGCCAATGTCGCCACCCACCCCTGGCGCCGCAGCCAGCGGGCATGGGCCTGATGCCAGGCCTGGGGATTGGCCAGCGCCAACAGCGGCAGGCGCGCCGCCCGCAGCAAACTGTCGGCGCCGGCCAATAACGCACCGAGCAAGCCCAAGCCCACGCCGCTGAGCCACCACCACGGGCTGAGGTTCAGGTGGCCGGCCACTTCGGCGCCGTACAAGCCGCGCAGGCTCGCCGCGACATCGGGCAACAACAGACTCGCCAGCCAGTAGCCGCTGAGCACTCCTGCGATTGCGCCGAGCAAGGCCAAGGCGCCCAGTTCGAGGGCCAGACTGGTGACCAGCAACCGCGCACTGACGCCACAGGCCCGCAAGGTTCGCAGCAAGCTGCGGCGTTGTTCCAGCGCCAGGCCAATGGCGGCGTGAACGATGAACAACCCCACCACGAAGGACAGCACCCCCAAGGCGTCGAGGTTCAGGTGAAAGCTTTCGGTCAGGCGTGACAGATTGTTTTCTTCATCGGCGCGCTTGAACTGCAGCCGGCCGTTGAACGCCGTCGGCAAGGGCGCGTTGAACGTGGCAGGCAATAGCAAGCGCGACAGCTGGTCCGGCCGTCCAAGCACCTGCTGGGCGAAGCCGATGTCCATCAGCAGCACGCCGGGCGCCATGTCCGCCTGGACAAGCAACGATGGCAGGGATTGTCCATCGACCGTCCGGGGCCGGTCCCCCTCGCTCAGCCCCAAGGCCTGCAAGGTCTGCGCAGCGATCCAGGTGCGGCCAGGCTCAGTGAAAAACTCCACCACGTCTGCCATCTCCCGGACCTGCCCCGCCACTGCCGCTCCGGGGGGCAAAGACACCGGGTCGATGCCCATTAACTGCAGGCGCTGATCCTCGTGCCCCTGCAGCGTCACCCGAGCCTGCAACACGGGGGACACCGGCCATCCCAGGCGACGCAGATCGACAAACCATTGTTGAGTGAAGGTGCCGCCGCCGGGCGCACTGAGGCTGGCCTGGGGTTCGCCACCAATCAACTGGCTGGCTCGTGCGTAGCTGTCCCGGGCCTGACTGTTGAGCGCCTGCACGCCGGTGAGCAGGCTGGTGGCGAGCCAGAGCCCGGTCAGGACGCTGAAAAACTGCACCGGGTGCTGGCGCCAATGGCTGAGCAAAGCCTTGAGCGTCTGGCGAAGGATCATCACCCTAGGGCCACCTTCGCCAGACGTCCGCCCTGCAAGACCACTCGACGGCTCAGACGGGCCGCCACCCGGGGACTGTGGGTCACCATCAGCAGGCTCGTCGGGCTGCCGTCCAGCAACTCCAGCAACAGTTGCAACACCTCGTCGCTAGTGGCTTCGTCGAGGCTGCCGGTGGGTTCGTCGGCCAGCAACAAGGGCGGCCGGGAGGCCAGTGCCCGCCCCAATGCCACCCGTTGCTGCTGGCCGCCGGACAGTTGTTCGGGATAGCGGTGCAGCAGTTGCGAAAGGCCGAGCCGTTGCACCAGATGGGTCTGCCAGGCAGGGTCATAGCGACCGCACAGACGCGCCTGGAACGCCAGATTATCCTCCACCGGCAAGCTACTAATGAGGTTGAACTGCTGGAACACCAGGCCGATCTGTGTACGGCGCCAGCTTGCCAGTTGGCTTTCGCTCATGCCGTCGAGCCTGCGCTCGCCAAAGCGAATGCTGCCACGGTCGACCTTGTCCAGACCGGCAACCAGATGCAGCAAGGTGCTTTTCCCGCTGCCGGACTCACCCATCAGTGCCAGGCTGTCGCCAGGGGCCAACGTCAGGTCGATACCTTGCAGCACCGGCAATGGCCCTTGCGGCGTGGCATAGCTCTTAAATACGTCGCGAACTTCAAGCATGAAAAGGCTCATGGGTAAACGTGAGGCTCAGGATAGCGGAGTTGGGTGACGGGCAGACCAAGGATGCGCTCAGGCGACGGGCAAACACCGCTGGTCGTCTGCCCCGCCTGGTTTTGCCCGACGCCTTGCAAAGCATAAATTTCCAGCTATCAATCAATGACTAATACGTGCCGTTTACATGCAGTCGGCCAATTCGTCATAAACATGACGCACCTGGATTGCCTCCTATTCAAGGACGATCGCCGACATGCCTCAAACAAAATATCGCCTCGATATCGATGGGCTTCGCTGTATTGCAGTGCTGGCCGTACTCATCCATCACCTCAACGCCGACCTGCTGCCAGGCGGGTTCGTGGGGGTCGATATTTTTTTCGTCATCTCGGGTTTCCTCATCACTTCCCAGGTGTTTTCCGAGATCAAGGGCAACAGCTTTTCGCTCAAGCGCTTTTATCAGCGGCGCATCAATCGCATCGTGCCCGCACTGGTCACTGTGTTGTTGGCGAGCGTGATCGCAGGGGCCTTCATCCTTTCCCCCGCCGACCTGACGCGGCTCAACGTCAGTGCGCTGTTCTCCCTGCTGGGGGTCTCGAATATCTATATCTGGATGAAGTACGGCAACTATTTCGCCGCCGATGCCAGCGAAGCGCCGCTGCTGCATACCTGGTCCCTGGGGATTGAAGAGCAGTTCTACGTGATCTGGCCGCTGCTGATCCTGGTGCTCTATCGCCTGACGCCGCGTTATGTCCTGCCGGTGCTGGCCGTCGGTATCGTGGCGGCGGTGGGGCTTTCTGAATACGCCACGAACGTCTTCGTCACGGCTTCCTATTACCTGCTGCCCACACGGTTTTTCGAGCTGATGCTGGGCGGAGCACTGGGTATCTATCTTTATCAGCCACGTACACTCGGCAGGATAGAAGTGCTGGCTTATACAGCGGCGGGGTATGGGCTGATTGGTTTTTCCTTGTTTGCCCTGAGCCGGGACACCCCCTTCCCCGGCGTCAATGCGTTGATACCTTGCCTGGGCGCGGCGCTGCTGATTCTGGCCGGCAGCGGTGGAGCCCGCTCCCGCCTGCTGACCAACCGGCCCATGGTGTTCATAGGCCTGATTTCCTATTCGCTGTATTTATGGCACTGGCCGTTGATTGCCTACCTGAATTACCTGGGCATCGAGATAACCCTTTCTGTGGGCATGTCCCTGGCGCTGGTGTCGATTCTGTTGTCCTGGTGGTCCTGGCGGTATGTCGAAATTCCCTTTCGGCGCACTGGCGCGCAATTGCAGTTTCCCCGCGTACTGGTCCGCCGATTCATAGCCCCGGCCCTGGGGCTGGCCGTCCTGGCGACCTTGAGCCTGCAATGGAACGGCTTCCCACAGCGTTTTGCGCCTGAAGTGTCGAGGCTCGAGGCCATGGCACTGAGCAAACCGAACAGGCTTCGCAGCGGTTGCCATATGCCCAGTGCGCGGTACAGCGCCGAACCTGATCCGGATTGCCAGCTCGGTGCACACAAGGAGCAACTGGACGGAATGATGGTGGGTGACTCGTTCGCCAATCATTTCACGGGCATGGTCGATATCCTGGCCAAACCCAACGGCATCAGATTAATGGACTACACACTGGACGCCTGCCCGCCGATTTTCGGCTATGCCACCGAGGTGTCCGAGGCGTATGGCGACCGTTGCATGGCGCGCAACGACCGGGTGTTCGAGCTGATCAAGCAGAACCACTACCCATACGTCGTGCTGGCCGGCGCCTGGCCCAAGGATGCGGCGGCCGCGCACATTATCGAAGCGAGCATCAAGCACGTGGCGAACAACACCGGCCAGGTCATCGTGATTCTGCGCAACCAGAACATCGACAATGCAGCGACCTGCCCCGTGCGCCGCTTGATGTTCGGCACCGATCGCTCATGCTCGGCCCCGCTGGACGTCACCGCGCCGTATTGGGAGGGGATACGCGCCAGACTGCCCCAGGTGCGCTTTATCGACCCCAATCAAGTGATCTGCCCAGCGGGGCTATGCAGCCCGATCATGGACGGGCAGTTGCTGTACCGCGATGACGCACACTTGAATGACGTGGGCTCACGCTTCATCGGCCGCACATTGCGCGAGCTGGGATTCTCCCTACTGCACGACCCGGCCCGACTCGGCCCGATCGCCACAACCCAGTGAGCCCCCTCCCCGCAGGTTTGTGGGGTATGCAAGTTCTGCGGACAACTCGGACTACTGTGGGAGATTCTATGCTGCAAGCCCACCCACCGCCTTCGCGAGCAGGCTCGCTCCCACAGGGGATTTGCGGAGGCATGCAAGGCCTGCGGACAACTCGGACTACTGTGGGAGATTCTATGCTGCAAGCCCACCCACCGCCTTCGCGAGCAGGCTCGCTCCCACAGGGGATTTGCGGAGGCATGCAAGGCCTGCGGACAACTCGGACTACTGTGGGAGATTCTATGCTGCAAGCCCACCCACCGCCTTCGCGAGCAGGCTCGCTCCCACAGGGATTTGCGGCGGCATGCAAGGCCTGCGGACAACTCGGACTACTGTGGGAGATTCTATGCTGCAAGCCCACCCACCGCCTTCGCGAGCAGGCTCGCTCCCACAGGGATTTGCGGCGGCATGCAAGGCCTGCGGACAACTCGGACTATTGTGGGAGCGAGCCTGCTCGCGATGACGGCGGCACATTCAACATCGATTCCGACCGACACACCGCCTTCGCGAGCAGGCTCGCTCCCACAGGGGATTTGCGGGGGTATGCAAGGCCTGCGGACAACTCCCACAGGGATTTTCGGCGGCATGCAAGGCCTGCGGACAACTCGGACTACTGTGGGAGCGAGCCTGCTCGCGATGACGGCGGCACATTCAACATCGATCCCGCCTGACCCGCCGCCATCTCGGCCTGAACCGGGCCTGGTGTGACAATGTGCTTGAGGTCGATGTGTTTCCATTCAGGCATCGCCCCCAGCCGCGCATTGAAGCGGTAGTTGAAGGTAAAGGCATCTTCGGTCGGCTGGCTCAGGGATTTCCCATAGGTCGCTTCAACACCGGCCGGGTCGTACCCCATCAACTGCAACAGCGTCGGGAAGATGTTGTAGTGGCTGGAGCGGTCCTTGTTCTGTGCCCATGCCCGCTGCCAATCCAGGGTCTGCAAGCGCGCGCCTTCTATGACCACCAGCGGCACAAGCCCTTCCTCCGCCACCGGGTCACCGCCGCAGTGGGTATTGAGCCCAGGGTTGCCGCGCTCGTGAAGGTCCTGGCCGTGGTCGGAGGTGTAGATCAGCACGGCGTTGCCTAAATCGGCCTGCTGGAAGATCCGCCTGAAGAACTCTCCGACATTCCACAGCAAAGTGTTCTGGTAGGCATTGCGGTACAGCTCCCAGTCATGGGTCCGGCCATCAAAACCGTCACGCTGGCCGGTATCGGCGACTTCGAGAAAGCGCCCACGCGGCAGTGCGGGACGATAGCTCATGAACTCATCCGGGTATTTGTCGTGCACGGGAAAATGCGCACCGAGCTTGTTCACCACCACCAGCTCGGCCCGGTCATTGCCCAGCCGCTCGATCAGTTGCGCGGCAACCGCCATGTCTCGCTCGAACACCGGGGTGCGGTCGAACTGCACGAAGTCGTCGATATCGTTTTTTTCAGTGTCGGTCATCAGGTTCTGAAGGTGACCACCGGTACGCTGGGCGTCGATATAGACCGTGCGCAACCCGGCGTTTTTTGCATACTGCCAGATCGACGGCAACGTGCTGTTGATGCGCACGTAATCGGCCCGGGTGCCGCCGTAACGCAAGGTGACGTTGGTGTCGGCGCTGCAGTTGGCAATGGAAGCCGCGTAACCGAAATTGAACACCTGCACCCCATCGGGCGGGGTCTTGAGGCCGGTGTGCACGCCGAACGGCGTATTGATATCCAGATAATTCCCAGCGACGCTTTCATCGATAATCAGCACAATATCATGCTCGATCGGCGATGTTGGCCGCGTCAGGCGGATCGGCTCCCGAGGACCGACGGTGTTGTGCAGGGCTTCGTAAACGAACAGATTCAGATAGGCCAGCGGTGTGTACATCACCGGCAACCCCCGTGCGCCCTCGCCCGCCCGGACGAACAGAACACCACTGAGCAACAACACGCCCACCACAGGTGCGGCGATTGGCAAATAACCGGGCAATGACACCGACCGCCGAGGCTTGAGACCCAGTCCCAGCAGCAGCAACAGGCCACCGGTGGCGGCGCTGACAATCACTTCGCGGTACTGCGAAGCCGCCTCCCCGATAAAACCACCCGAATACACCAGCGACACAAACTGGCTGTACGTCAGATAGCTATCGGTCACCCTCGTGTAAACCTCGAAAAACACCGCCGAACCAAACATCGCCAAGGCAAACAAGTGGCGCACGAAGGTCTGGCGGATGTACGCACTCATCCACAGCGCCACCACCAACAACACGAACATCGCGCCGAACAGCAACGTGGCGAATCCCAAACCCAAGGCATTCAGACGATCAAGGTAATAGTCATATCCCCTGATCAGGTACAGCACCAGCAACAGTTCCTTGAGGTATCGGAGCATGTGTTTCTCGGCGATAGGGCGGCGTTGGATAGAGGGTCGTTTTCTGCACGTTAGCAGCGGCTTTGCAAAGCGCAAGAAAAGGGACGAACGGCCAATGCGTCAAAAAAAAGTTAGCCCAAAAATGACACACTTGAAGCCAGTTAAACGTAAAAATCTATGGATAAATACCGTTCATCGCCTAGTTAAAAGCCGTTACAGCCCTTTAAAAACGGCACTTTTCTAAACCAGTCAATGACTTGATATCAAAAGGCCAAGTTCTGTCGAGTTTGCCAACAGTGACAACTGTCATTTTGCTGACACGCTTTTCTGAAGCTGCGCTATACCCCTCTAAACAGTTTCATCCGAGTTACATCAACCGTCTTGCGAGGCACGCCAAAAATGGATGTGAGCGTATTTGGTACGGGGTATGTGGGATTGATTCAAGCGGCTGCGTTGGCTGACGTCGGCCACCGTGTTTTGTGCATCGACATTGACCCCAACAAGATCCGTCAGCTGCAGCAAGCGGTGCCACCGATCAGCGAGCCTGGGTTGTCCGAACTGCTCGAAGAGAACATCAAGAGTGGCCGGCTGCTGTTCAGTGATCAGGCCAGCGATGCGGTCAATCACGGCGAACTGATTTTCATCGCCGTCGGCACGCCAGCCGATGAAGACGGTTCGGCAGACCTGAGCCATGTACTGGCGGTCACCCGCCAGATCGCGGACTTCATGGACAGCGACCGCACCTTGATCATCAAGTCCACGGTGCCGGTCGGCACCGCCGACAAGGTCGCCGAATGTGCCCATCAGGCATTGGCTCGCCGGGGCCTGCAACAGTTGAACGTGCGAGTGGTGTCCAACCCCGAGTTTCTCAAGGAAGGCAGCGCCCTGGCCGACTGCATGCGCCCGGACCGGATCATCATCGGCACCGCCGACCCGCTGGCCCGCGATCAGATGAGCGAGCTGTACGCGCCCTTTTGCCGTAACCGCGAAAAACTGATGTTCATGGACAACCGCAGCGCCGAACTGACCAAGTACGCGGCCAACGCCATGCTCGCCACCCGCATCAGCTTCATGAACGAACTGGCCAATCTCACCGAAAGGCTGGGCGCCGACATCGAAGCGGTACGCAAGGGCATCGGTTCGGACCCTCGTATCGGCTATCACTTCATCTACCCCGGGTGCGGCTTCGGCGGTTCATGCTTTCCCAAGGACCTGCGCGCCCTGCTGCATACCGCCGAACAGAGCGGCATGCCCCTGCGCCTGCTGCGCAGTGTCACCGACGTCAACGACAGCCAGCGACACATTCTCTTCGAGAAACTGACGCAACAGTTCTCCGGCGGCCTGGCCGGCAAGTCGATTGCGATTTGGGGCCTGGCTTTCAAACCCAACACCGATGACATGCGCGAAGCCCCCAGCCGCTACCTGATGGAAGCGCTGTGGCGCGAAGGCGCTCGGGTCCATGCCTACGACCCGGAAGCCATGTCCGAATGCCGCCGCCTCTACGGCTACCGCAAAGACCTGAACCTGTGCGCCACCCGCGACGACACCCTGGAGGATGCAGACGCCCTGGTGATCTGCACCGAGTGGAAGAACTTCCGGGTCGTGGATTTCGCTCTGTTGGCCAACAAGTTACGCGCCCGGGTCATCATCGATGGCCGCAACCTGTACAACCCCGAACACCTGGCCGCCGCCGGCCTCTTGTATCGCGGCATCGGATTGCGTCACACCGTGCCCAGCAGCCTGACCCAGGGGCCACGGGCGTGAACATTCTGGTGACCGGCGCGGCCGGTTTCATCGGCGCCCATTGCGTGCTGCGGCTGCTGCGCGACGGCCATCAGGTGTGGGGGCTGGACAATTTCAACGACTACTACGACCCGCAGCTCAAGCACGACCGCGTGGCGTGGGTGAAGGACCAGGCGGGGGACTTTGCGTTGGCCCGGGTGGACCTGACCGACGCCTCGGCCATCGATGAGTTGTTCCAGTCACACCGCCCCGACGTGGTGATTCATCTCGCCGCCCAAGCCGGCGTGCGTTATTCCCTGGAGAATCCACGGGCCTACGTCGACAGCAACCTCAGCGGGTTCCTGAACATTCTGGAAAGCTGCCGTCGCCATCCGGTCAAGCACCTGATCTACGCCTCCTCAAGCTCCGTGTATGGCGCCAACCAGCGCACACCTTACTCAGTACAGGACGGCGTGGACCATCCGCTGTCGCTGTATGCGGCCAGCAAGAAAGCCAACGAGTTGATGGCCCACAGTTACAGCCATCTGTTTGGCATCCCATGCACCGGCCTGCGGTTTTTCACGGTGTACGGCCCCTGGGGCCGGCCGGACATGTCGCCGATCCAGTTCGCCCGCGCCATCGCCGAAGGCCGCGTGTTGCAGTTGTTCAACCATGGCGAGCACCAGCGCGATTTCACCTACATCGACGACATCGTCGAAAGCATCGCCCGGCTGATCGAACGCCCGCCCCATGCCACGCCACAGTGGGATCGCGATCAACCGGACCCGGCCACCAGCGCAGCGCCCTGGCGGATCTACAACATCGGCGGGCAGCACCCGGTAGCGCTGCGCACCTATGTGGCGTTGCTGGAAAAGCACTTGGGACAAACCGCCCGGATCGAACTGCTGCCCCTGCAACCAGGGGACGTGTTGAACACCTGCGCCGATGCCAGCGGCCTGGCGCGGGCCACCGGTTTTCAGCCGCGCATCGAGCTGGACGAGGGCCTGGGGCGCTTCATTGCCTGGTTCCTCGATTACTACGCCCTGCCTATCGCCGACACCGCTTGCAGCCCAACGCATGCGACCAACCTTCAGCGGAGGAGTCTATGACCCGACATGAGCAATGCATCCCTATCACCGCCCGCGGGGGCGACAAGCGTGTCGATCCCGAACACCGCCGACGCCTGGACGCGGCCATCCATCGTCAGGGCCGCGGCTGGCTGACTGGTCGCGACGGCGGTCGACCCTGGACGGTCTCGCGCACCAATCGGGTGGTGGCCTGTCTCGGCGCGCTGTCGATCCTGGTACTGCTCAGCCCGCTGCTGCTGGGCCTGGCACTGCTGATCAAGCTCTCAAGCCCCGGTCCAGTGCTGTTTGTGCAGAAACGCACCGGATACCGCGGTCGGGTCTTTGGCATGTACAAGTTCCGCACCATGGTTGCTGATGCCGAGGCGCTCAAGGAGTCACTGCGCCACCTCAACAAACACGGTGCCGATGCCATCGACTTCAAGATCGACAACGACCCGCGCATCACCCCCGTCGGCCGGTTCCTGCGACGCAGCAGCCTCGACGAGTTACCCAACCTGATCAATGTGGTGACCGGCGACATGCGCCTGGTCGGCCCGCGGCCGACCTCGTTCAACGCCTACCGCTATAAGGACAACCATCTTGTCCGCCTGAGCATCTACCCCGGCCTGACCGGCCTGTGGCAGATCTCCGGGCGCAGCAACATCGACTTCGACCAGCGCGTGGAACTGGACCTCAGCTACATCGCCGAACAAAGCCTGTTGCTGGACTTGAAGATCCTGATGATCACCCCTTTCAAAGTTTTCAGCGGCCACGGAGCGAGTTAAATGGACGGTTCAACCAATATCCTGAGCATCGCAAGCCCGAGCGAGACCAACCTGACCTCAACCGTGCTTGACCCATCCATACGGATTCTGCTTCTGACGGCCGCCAACACCGGCACCGGAACCAGTACCAGTGCCATGGCCCTGGCCGCTCAACTGGCGCAGATGAGCAGCGGCCGCGTACTGCTGGTGGACGCCAGCCAGTCGCCGCGCAACCTCAGCCAGCAATTGTCGCTGCACAAGGAGCGCGGCTTCAGCGACCTGCTGTTCAACAGCCTCGCACCGCCCTTGTTGCAGGACTGCGTGGTGCAGACCTCCAGCTTGCCCTTCGACGTGCTGCCCAACGGTCGTCTGGGGCGCAATGCCGAGCGCCTGAACCCCGAGCAGCTTCGCCCGCTGTTCAAGCAACTGGCCGGGCAGTACCGCTTTGTGGTGATCGACGCTGACGCGGTGTACTCGGCCTGCGACACCCTGGTCATGAGCACCCAGGTGGACGGTGTGGTGCTGGTGGTGCGCGGTGAAGACACCCGCTGGGAGGTGGCCCAGGCCGCTCGCCTGCGTCTGACCCAGGCCGGCGCCAAGGTGGTGGGCAGCGTGTTCAACCGCCGCAAGTACTACATGCCCAAGTGGCTCTACAACAACCTGTAAGCCTGCAAAAAGGATGACGAGATGAACGCCAGATTGCTTGTCCTGCTGCTGTTGCCGCTTGCCGGTTGCACCAGCCACACCGAAACCCGCTCCATGCCGGTGCAGATCCTTACGGCGGCACCGGCCAACGCCCAGGCCACCGACATGCCCCGGGTCGAACAGACCCTGCGTCCCCAGGATGTGCTGGATGTGATCTTTCACATCAGCACCAGCGGGCCGGATGCCTACCGGGTCCAGCCGGGTGACCAGGTGGCCTTGAACTTCACCGCCGCCAGCCAGCTCAACGGCGCACAACAGGTAATGCCCGACGGCAGTATCGAACTGCCGGGGGCCAACACCTCGGTAAAAATCGCCGGGCTGACCACGGATGAAGCACGCCTGGAGGTACAGCGTGCCTATGACCGCAAAATGCTGTTCCAGCCCAACCGCAATCAATTGACGGTGCATGTCACCAGCCCGTTGAGCAACGAGACAAAACTGCGCAACACCCTGACCCACCCGGGCACCGGCATGAGTCGGGAGATCACCGTGGGCCGGGATGGTTACGCAAGCTTCCCCGAAATCGGTGCCGTGCCGCTGCAAGGCATGACCGTCAATCAACTGGAAACCTACCTTAACGAGCGCTACGCCCAATTGCCGGGGCGCATGTCCGTCGATGTGCTGCTCAAATCCACCGCTGGCAACGAGATCTATGTCCTCGGGGAAGTGGCCCAGCCCGGTTCCTACCCGATCCGCCGGCCGATCTCGGTCCTCGAGGCCCTGACCCTGGCCCGTGGCACCAACGTCAAGGCCCGACTCGACTCGGTGGTGATCATGCGCCGCAACGGCAATCAGGTCGAAGCCCGCCACTATGACGTGGAAAAAGCCCTGAGCGGTGACGCCTCGCAGATCGCCTACCTGCAGCCCGAAGACATGCTTTTCGTGCCCAAGACCGGGCTGGCCAAAGCCGGTGAAATGGCTCGGCAACTGGCCGACGTGGTGCTGTTCCAGGGCATGGGAGTCAGCTTCGGCTACCGCCTTGACAGCAAAGGCGACAACGGCAGGTCCAACACTTCTGCAGCAGGTAATTGATCATGAATCCCAAGGAAAACTATCTGCATGAGTTCTTCAGGATTTTCTTCGCCAACAAGCAGTGGGTGAAGCGCGTCTTCCTGATCTTCGCCGTGATCGCCCTGGCGCTGCCGTTGATGCTCAAACAGAGCTTCGACATCACCGCCCAGGTCATCGTCCAGTCGAAAAAACTCTCCCAGGGCGACGCCACCACGTCGCTGAACCAGGAAGACGCCACCTTCATTCCACCGTCCCTGGCGGACATGGAAACCGAGAGCAATATCCTGCGCTCGCCGGCCCTGATCCGGCAGACCATCAGCACCCTGCGCGATCAGGGCGAGTACACCCCTAGCCCCGGCATCTTCAACAAATGGGTGAGCGAGCCGCTCAAGCACTATGTCACCACGCCGCTGCGCGAGTACGTCGTCAACCCGCTGCGCGACGGCCTGGGGCTGGAAGTCGATCCGGTGCGAGATACCACGCTCGACATGCTGACCGACGAAGCCATCGCCAACCTGAAAATCGAAACCCTGCCAGGCTCCAACGTCATCTCCATCGTCTACAGCTTCGGCGACCCGGCCCAGGGCACCCGGTTCGTGGCGCAACTGCTGGAGAACTACCTCTCCGGTCGCCAGGACCTGCAATCGATCGAGCTGCCGCAAGCCTTCTATGAGCAGAAGAAAACCCAGTACCAGACACGCCTCGACGGACTGGAGGGCACCCGCCTGGCGCTGCTTGAAGACGTCAGCTCCTCCGATCCCAAAGAGGAGATCACCTTCCGCCTGAACGCCATCAACACCGAAGAACAGGCCTTGAACCTGTACCGCGATCGTCTGCTGCAAAGCCAACGCTGGCTGGATTACCTCAAGACCAGCCTGGCAGCGGCGAACAACTCACGGTTCAACGACTACACCTTCCCGTTCACCTTCACCACCACCATGGACAACATCGCCTTCGAAGACCGGGAAATCAAACAACTGGGCGAGCAACTGACCACTCAGGTCAGCCGCTACATGAATGATCTGGCGATCTTCCAGCCCGGCAGCGAGCCGATGCTGTTGACTCGGGAGCAGATCGCGCGCACCCGCCAGCAGTTTCTCAAAGTGGTGAGCAACCGCATCCAGGAACGCACTAACGACCTGGCAGTCGTCAGCTCGGTGATCGACCAGAAAACCGCGCGCATCGCCGAGTTCAAGGAGCGTATCCATCAGTTGCAGCAAACCCAGAGCAAGCTGCGGCAGATGGACACCGAGATCAATGCCCTGCATGCGGCATTTTCCACCTACGCCCAGCGGTTCGCCGAGAGCAGCACCGCCCGCGCGCTGGACAACGACCTGTCCAATGCTCGCGTCCTCAGCCCGCCGTTCGAACCGACCGCCCCGGCGTTTCCCAAGCCGATGCTGATTATTGCGTTCGGTCTGTTCAGCGGCTTGCTCCTGGCGATCGCCCTGGTCTATGTGCGTGAGTTCTTCGACCATCGCTTCAAGCACCCTGCCCAGATTACCCAGCAACTGGATGTACCGGTGTTGCTGGTGATCAACGAGCAGAACCCCGAACAGGTCAACCCGCACCGCAATTGGAGCCTGCCCAGCCTTGTCCATTGGGTGCGCAATTGAACGCGCCGATTGGCCCGACCTGCCGCAGCAGCGCCCTGCCGATCATTCATTTGCTCGACAGCGGCGGCTTCTACGGGGCCGAGCGGATGTTGCTCGATCATTGCCTGGCCACGCCAGGGCAGCACCAGGTGCTGTTCCTGGCGGCGCCGCCGACCTTGATCACGCGCTTTCGCCAGGCCGGGGTCGATTGCCGCCACTGCGCCAGTTGGGCCGAGCTGTTGCAGCACCTGCGCCAGCGACGGGACGAGCAGCCGCTGATCAACACCCATAACTTCAAGGGCCTGCTGTTCGGCTGGGCTGCGGCCACGCTGCTGCGCTTGCCCCTGGTCATCACTCAGCACGGCTTTACGCCTCGCAGCACCAAGCAACGGTTCTACACGTGGCTGAGCCTGCAACTGTGCCGCACCGCCTCGGTCAAGCGCGTGGTCTGCGTGGCCGAAAGCATTGCCGTGCTGCACCGCCAGGCCAGCGTGCGCGCGGAAAAACTCGACGTGATCCCCAACGGCCTGCCGTCGATCACAGCACCGCTGCCTCATCGTGACGACCGGCTGCGCTGGCGGGTCGGCTACGTCGGTCGCTTGAGCCACGAGAAAGGCCCGGACCTGTTCCTCGACGCCATGATCCCCCTGTGCCAGCGGCATGCATCGCTGCACGCGATGATGCTCGGCGACGGCCCGGAACGTCAGGCCTTGCTCAAGCGCATTGCCGACGCGGGCCTAGCTACTCGCATCGAGCTGCCCGGCTATCAGACCGACATGAACCCCTGGTGGAGTCAGCTCGACGCGCTGGTCATCAGTTCGCGCACCGAAGGCACGCCGATGATTCTGCTCGAAGCGATGCAGGCCGGAGTGCCGGTGGTGGCGTTCGGAGTGGGGGGCATTCCCGATGTGCTGCAGGATCGCCACAACGGCCTGCTCGCGACGCCGGCCGACAGCGCCGAACTGGCCCGGCAGATCGAAACACTGTTTGGCGAACCGCCCCTGGCGCGGATTCTGGCCGATAACGCGCGCCGCACCCAACGGGACCGTTATGACCTGCGCACCCTGGCCGAACGCTGGTCGCAGCTCTATATCCGCACGGCACGGGAGGCTCGTCCATGATTGTCCCGCTCTCGATCGTCAGTCTGCTGGGCCTGGTTTGCCTGGCGTTGCTGGCCAGCCCCTATCCCTTCCTGGCGCCGGGAGCGGTGCTCGGCTTGGTGGGCGTCGCCGTGCTGTACCGCAAACCCGGCTGGGGCTTGCTGGGCATTGCGGCGCTGGTGCCGTTCGAAGGTCTGTTCAAGGAGAATGCTTTTTCGGGCAGCAAATTCTTCGGCGTGGCGCTGATTCTGATCCTGATGCTGCAACTGGCCCTGCGCCAGATTCCCTCATCACGCTTGCGCAGCAATATCTGGCGGCCGCTGATCGCCTTCATGATGCTCTATGGCCTGAGCCTGATGCTGTCGCAGAACCTGGGCCTGTCCATGACCCATCTGCGCGAACTGATGGTAGGGCTGATTCTGTTCGTGATTACCCTGCTGATCGGGCGCGAGCTGAACCTGGACCTGTTCTGCCGACTGATGACCCTGAGCGTGACCACCACCTGCGTGCTGGCAATGTTTTCGGTCAAATACCAGGACCAGGGCCGCGCATCCGGCCTGCTGGAAGACCCGAACGCCTTTGCCCTGTTGATCGCCTTTACCGTGCCGATGGCGTTGTTGCTGGTGTTGCGCAGCCCGAACCTGCTGCACCGATTGTTCTGGGGTGGCTGTTTCATCCTGCTGCTGGGCGGCATGACCAAGACCGAATCGCGCTCGGGGCTGGTGGTGCTGTTGCTTAGCCTGGTGATTGGTCTCTATCACTATCGTGCCCAAATGCCGCGCATCCGCCCGCGACACCTGGGCTTCGCCATGCTCGGGCTGGCGATCCTGATTCCCTTGGTGATTGCGGTGATGCCGGCCGGCTACGTGGCGCGCATCCAGTCGCTGAGCATCCTCAGCGCCGGCGCCAGTGCCCACAAAGACGAATCCCTGGGCCGTCGTGCCTCGTACATCGTGGTCGGCAGCAAAATGATCCGCGAGAACCCGGTGCTGGGCAGCGGCCCGGGCACGTTCCCGCTGCACTACGCCCCCACGGGCTACGCCAAGGCGTTCTCGGCCAATCGCAAGCTGGGGGATCTGTATCGCCGGGCCCACAACACTTACCTGGAAATCTTCAGCGAGATCGGCATCCCTGGCGGGCTGATGTTCGTCGGCATGATCGGCCTGGGCCTCTACAACCTGTGGCGCGCCCGCCAGCTCTGGTTGCAACGTCGGGACTGGGTGCAGGCGGACCTGCTGACGCACCTGGGCATGAGTTTCCTGTCGCTGGCGCTGTTTTTGATGTTCCTCAGCGCCCCCAACCATAAGTTGCTGTGGATCATGCTCGCCATCACCAGCGTGTTGCGCTACGACGCCGAACAGGCAACACCGCAGGAGGCCCGTCCATGAGCCGCATCAGCATTGTGATCCCGATGTTCAACGAGGCCCGACACATTGGCCGTACGTTGCTGGCGGCGCAGGAAGCCGCTCGCCAGGCGCAACTGGACTGTGAGTTGATCGTGGTGGACAACGGCTCGGACGATCATGGGCCGCGCATTGCCAACGAACTGGGGGCGCGCGTGCTGATCGTGCCCGGCGTGCACATCGGCGCCCTGCGCAACCGCGGTGCGGCCATCGCCCATGGGGAATGGCTGGCGTTCATCGACGCCGACATCGAGATGCCGGCCAACTGGCTCAAGCTGCTGCTGGAACTCCAAGGCCAGGGCGATGTGCTGGGCCTGGACCTGGACACCCCCGCTCAGGCGCCTTGGTTCGCTCAAGCCTGGCAACGCCGCAGCCAACGCCCAGGCTCGCGTCCCTTGCACCGGGTGCAGTGGCTGCCCAGCGCCAACCTGTTGTTGCGTCGCCAGTGGTTTGAGCAGGTCGGGGGGTTCGACGAAACCCTGCGCACGGGCGAAGACAAGGATTTTTCCCTGCGCCTGCGCAACGCCGGGGCGCAGTTGCTGCTGGTCAATGAAAACGTGGCCCTGCATTGGGGTTACGAAGGCAGTTGGCGGGAGTGGATGAGCAAGGAACTGTGGCGCCAGGGCAGCCATTTGCAGTTGCTGCGCAGCCATGGGCCGAGTCTGCGCCTGCTGCGTTTTCCGGCACTGTCCATCGGTGCCTGGGGCCTGGACTTTCTGGCGTTGGTCGCTCTGTTCCAGGGCCAGCCGCGCATCGCGCTGATGCTGCTGTTGCTGACCTCTCTGCCCGCGTTGTTCCTCAGTCTGCGTCAAAGCGGGCGTGACCTGCGCCTGACGCTGCAACTGTGGGCCTTGCACGGGGTGCGCTTGCACCTGACCGGCGCCGCATTGCTTCTCAACCTATGTCATTGGAACGTCAGGAGACCTGCCCGTGGCTGAATTTCTTTACTGGTCGTGCCTGTTGCTGCCGGTGTACGCCTACCTCGGTTATCCGTTGATGCTGAGCCTGCTGGCGCCACTTTTTCCGCTCCGGCGCTACGGGCCGGCGTTGCCGATGGACGTCAGCATTGTCATTGCCGCCCACAACGAGGCACGGCACATCGAAGAGAAACTGCGCACCTTGCTGGCCCAGGACTACCCGGCGCGCTCGCTGCAAATCATCCTGGCCAGCGACGGCTCCACCGACGACACAGTGGCCTGCGCTCGGCGGGTCATCGACCCGCGCATCACCGTGCTCGACCTGCCGCGCCAGGGCAAGGCCGCCGCCCTGAATACCGGCGTGGCCCACAGCACTGGAGAGATCCTGGTGTTCACCGACGCCGACAACCAATGGGCCGCCGATACCCTTGGCCACCTGTTGGCCCCGCTGGGCGATCCGCAAGTCGGCGCCTGTGCCGGGCACATGGAAATCCCCGTGCCGGGCAAAGGCCTGAGCCTGGGCGATAGCCTGTATCGGCACTACGAAGGCTGGCTGCGTCAGGTAGAGAGCCGCACAGGTTGCATGGTCTCGGCCGACGGCGCCTTGCTGGCCCTGCGGCGCGAACTGTTTGAACCCATACCGGCGCAGGTCAACGACGACTTCTTCCTCAGCACCTGTGCGCCGGCGGCGGGCAAGTCCATCGTGTATGCGCCACTGGCCCGGGTCACCGACCAAGGCGTGGACGAAGCCGACAAACAGTTTCGCCGTCGCCAGCGGGTCACCGTTGGCGGCCTGCAAAGCCTGGCCCAGCGCCGGCAGTTGCTCAACCCTCTTCGTCACGGGCTCTACGCCATCGGCCTGATCAGTCACAAACTGATCCGCCGTCTGGCGCCGGTGTTGCTATTGCCGCTGCTGCTGAGCAACGCCTGGCTGTGGAATGAACATCTGTTCTATCGCCTGAGCCTGGTGGCGCAACTGCTCGGCTACGCCATTGCAATGATCGGCTTACTGGACGTAGGCCACCGATTGCCCAGGCCCTTTCGCCTGGCGGCGTTCGTGCTGGTGACGCTGGCGGGCATGAGCATCGGGCTGTGGCAGTTTCTGCGAGGTCATCGTTATAGCCAATGGAACCCCGAGCAGAACCGCTAAGGAGACGGCCCATGTCCATCAAACAAGTCTGCAAGCGCACCGGCGGCTGGCTGTACCTGAACACGTCCCTGGGCCGTGGTCCGTTGCGTGGCGCCGGCGTGATTCTGATGCTGCACCGGGTCCTTAACAATGACCGCGCCGCCGAGCTGCCCCATCGCAACGAATTGTGCGTGGGACCTGAGGCTTTCGAGCGCTTGCTGATCTGGCTGCAACGCTATTTCGAGTGCGTGCCCTTGATGAGCCTGCTGCTGGCCGATCCTGAAAGCGTCCCGAATCGCCCGCGAGTGGCGCTGACCTTCGACGACGGCTGGCGCGACAACGCGATGAATGCCTTTCCTTTGCTGCGCCAATACCAGGTGCCGGCGAGTATTTTCCTGTCCACCGACTTCATCGGCAGCCGCCAGCACTTCTGGTGGGAAAGCATCGGCGAAACCCTGTGGGGCAGCCATGGCCAAGTGGCGCGACACTCGTTGATCGAGCATTTGCAGCACGCCGGCCGGCCATTGCCGGTGATGCTCGATGACTTGGATGAGCAGCGCCGCAGCCTGTCGCTGATGCACTATCTGCAGAGCCTCAAGAGCCTTGACCCGCAGGTCTTGAACGACCTCACCGACGCCTGTCCCACGGGCGCCCAGCCCCAGGCCCTGGACTGGTTCCAGGTACGAATGCTGGAAGATTCCGGGCTCATCCGCTTCGGCCCCCATGGTGCCAGCCACGCGATTCTCACCGCGCTGGATGATCAGCGTCTGCACGAAGAGCTGAGCCGCAGTCGGGCGGCCCTGGAGAACGGTTGCGCCCAGCCGCTGCCGGTGTATTGCTACCCCAACGGCGATCACGATGAGCGCGTGCGTCAACAGGTGGCAGCCCACGGTTTCCCATTTGCCCTGGGCACCGAAACCGGCTTGTATCGCACCGACGGCGATCCATTGAACCTGCCACGCTTCGGCGTCAGCCAACGCAATGCCCAGCACCCTGAATTGCTGGCCTGGCGCATTCGCCGGGGGGACACGCCCATGAGCCGCGGCCACTACCTCAAGCACTTGGCGCTGAGCATGGGCACGCGCCTGGCGATGATCGGCCTGCGCCTACTGCGCAATGTGCTGCTGGCGATCCTGGGGCCCAGTGAACGCGGGCTGTTCGCCCTGCTAAGCACCCTGCCGGACCTGATCAGCGCCGTCACCAGTGGCGGCTTGAATTCGGCCGTGGGCTATCAAGCGGCTCAACAACGCTCGATGGGCCTGCTGCTCAGCCAGGTGCTGGTCTTCGGCTGCCTGTTGGCCGGGTTATTGACGGTGCTGGTGGTGGCACTGGTGCGCGAATTCGGCGGCGAACTGGACATCACCACACAGTTGGGACTGTTGGCGTGGCTGCTGCTGTTGGCCGTGCCGTTGACCGTGCTCAAGAGCGGCCTGCTGACACTGCACAATGCGTCCGGCGGCGTTGGCGCCTTCAATGCCCTGCGGCTGATGGAATCCCTGGCGCCGCTGTTGCTGTTTCTGGCGCTGTTCTGGATGTGGAAAGACACCGCCCTGGAGGCCGCACTGATCAGTTGGCTGGCGGGTCTGAGCCTGGTGGTATTGGCCGGTTGGGTCTGGCTGCGGCGGGACCACAGGTTCACCCTGCAATGGGATCGCTCCAACCAGAAGGAGCTGTTGCGCTACGGTGCCCGCAGCCACCCCGATTTACTGTTCCAGCAAGTGGTACTGCGCTCGGACTACCTGTTCATCGGCGCCCTGCTGGGCAGCACTGCCCTGGGCCATTACGCCATGGCCAGCGCCGCCGCCGAACTGCTGCTGATTGTGCCTGAGGCGGTCACCACGCCGCTGATGAAGCGTTTGCTGCAGCAGGACTCCGACATGAAACGCCTGACGCCTCTGGCCCTGCGCCTGACCGCCACGGTCATGCTCGGCGCCTGCCTGGGCATGGCACTGATTGGTGAATGGCTGATCGTCACGCTGTTCGGCGCGGCCTACCAACCAGCGTATCCCGCCTTGCTGGCGCTGCTGCCGGGGCTGTTCGGATTGTGCTACGCGAGCATCCTGCGCCTGGATTTGCTGGGCAAGAACCGGCCCGGCACGGTTTCACTGCTGATGGGTGTGGGAGCGTTATTGAACCTGGCATTGAACCTGATCCTGATTCCGCGTTACGGCATCGTCGGGGCCGCCGCGGCGTCTTCGATCGCCTATATGGCCGTGACCGTCGCGCTACTGACGATGTACTGCCGCCTCAGTGGCGTGGCGCTATGGCAGACGCTGATCATCCTGCCCAGTGACCTGCTGCCGATGCGGCAGATGCTGATGGGGAAATCCGCATGAACGCCGTCGTCAGGCAGATCGTCATCGCGAGCAGGCTCGCTCCCACAGTGGCTCGCCGCCGAACACAAGAGCTGCGGCCGCTACACCTCCAATGTGGGAGCGAGCCTGCTCGCGATGGGGTCGGCCCGGAGCTTATGCAAACCCCTCAGATCGGGTATCTCCTGCCCGGGGACACCCTGTTTTGCCATGGACTGGAACACACCTCGTTTCTCCCACCACGCCACCCGTCAGGAGGCACCATGAAGTCCCTGCAAAAATTGCGTGATCGCATCCAGAAGAAAGGCCTGCGCGCTGTGCTCAAACAGCTGTTCAGGCGCTACGTGTATTTCCACTCCCGACTGGTGTGGCTGGAGCACGATGTGCGGACCCCGCTTCCCCCGCATAACCTCAAACCCTACCCACCAATGCGCCTGGAGTTCATCACGGTCAGCAATGCCGACGCGTTTGCCCGGCACTTCGGCGACCGCGTCAAAACCATGCGCGAGCTGGCGGCGGAGGGCTACACAGGCTTGATGTACCTGGATGCTCAAGGCGACACCGTGGGTTTCGCCTGGGGCAGTACGCGAGACTATTTCGACCGCCATTTCTATCGCTGCAACTTCCCGATCCAGCCTGGCGAGTACTTTCAGTTCGGTGGCGAGATGATCCGTGCCTACTGGGGTTCCAGGATGTCGGCGGACATGCAGTTGGAAATTTGGAAGATCATGGCTGACAAAGGTTGCGACACGATGGTCGATGTCTGCGACTTGCAAAACATCCCGGCGATCAAGATGCACCTGCGCATGGGCTTCCAGGAGCGCGGCAAGATCACCCACGTGTATCGCCTGTTCGGTCACTGGCGGTTTTTCCGCGACACGTTTTACCGCGGCTCGGCACTGGGCGCTTTTCAAAAACCGGATCAGCCGGTTGCATCGACTGCGGCGGCCTGATGTCCATGGCGATCCGGCTCAAATGGTGTCGCTCCTTGCCGTCCCAGCGGTGTGGCGCCGTGGCAGACACAGATCATCCTGCCCAGCGACTGGCTGCCGATGCGCCGGAGGCTGATGGGGACATCAGCATGAGTGCGCTCGTCAGCCAAACCCCATCGCGAGCAAGCTCGCGATGGGGGCCATTTCCCAACCCGCCACCCGTCAGGAGGCACTATGAACGTTCTGCAAAAATTGCGTGATCGCATTCAGAAGAAAGGCCTGCGCACCGTGCTCAAAAAGCTGTGCAGACGCTACGTGTTTTTTCACTCCCAACTGATATGGATGGAGCGGGATCTGGTCAGTCCTGTGCGGCCTTGCAAACTTAAGCCTTATCCACCTTTGCGCAGGGAAGTCATCACTACCAGCAACGCCGACGCTTTCGCCACTCACTTCGGCGACCGTGTCGAGACCATGCGCGAATTGGCTGCCGAAGGCCACACCGGGCTGATGTACCTGGACGACAAGGGCGACACCGTCGGTTTCATCTGGGGCAGTCAACGCGACTATTTCGACCGCCATTTCTATGGTTGCTGGTTCCCGGTCAAGCCGGGCGAGTTCTTCGAGTTCGGCGGTGAAATGATCCGCGCCTATTGGGGCAGTCAGCTGTCGGTGGATGTGCAATTGGATCTCTGGAAGACCATGGCCGACAAAGGCAGCGACAAAGTAGTCGACGTCTGCGATCTGGAGAACATTCCAGCCGTAAAACTGCACCTGCGCATGGACTATCAGGAGCGCGGACAAATCACCCACGTGTATTGCCTGTTTGGCCGCTGGCGTTTTTTCCGCGACACGTTCTATAGCGGCTCACTACTGGACCCGTTTCGCAAACCGGCCCAGCCGTCCGCCACCACTGCGGCGGCCTGATGTCCATGGCGATCAGGTTCCAATGGTGCCGTTCCTTGGGCGCGGCGCAGTTCCCTGCAACAGCTTATGAACAGCTGCGAACCCTGGTGCCCGACACTACACCGTTCAACACATTGGCCTGGCTGCAAGCGGCGGAATTTGCGCTGCTGCCAGATCAGCAGCTCAACATACTGCTTGGCTGGCAGGATCAGACACTGTGCCTGTGTCTGCCGCTCATTTCGGGGCGCGAACGTATCTGTGGGCTGCGTTTCCGGGTATTGCGTCACTTGGGCTATCCATTGGCTGACCGCATCGCGCCGCTGATACGTCTGGACGCCGAGGGTATGGCAGAGGCGCTGATGCAGATCCGCCAACATCTGCCCCATGCGTTACTACAGTTGAATGAAGTGACCGAACCGGTGGGTGAAGGAAGCGTCCTCAGTGCCTGGATGGCCCTGAGCTCGACCGGGGAACGGCGACTCAGTTGCCGGGTGCCGGTGCATTTGATCAGCGACAGCGACCGCCAGGAGATATCCGGTGATCCGCGCTACAAGTTACGCCGGGCGCGCAAGCGGATCGCCGCATGCGGTGCCCAAATCCGCCGGGTGACACCCGATGCCATCAGCATGGGGCTGCTGCTGCACGACCTTGCCGAAGTCGAGGCAGCCAGTTGGAAAGGAGAAGAAGGTGTCGGCATTTTCGCCGACCCCAGCCGTCGGCAATGGATGAATCACGCCTTCACTGCGCTCGCCGCCGAGGGCATGGTGCGGGTGGTGATACTGGAACTGGACGGTCGCTGCATCAGTTATCGCCTCGGCCTGCTGGATCAGGGACGACTGTACGACTACAACCTGGCGTTCCTGCCACAGCATGCCGACCTGGGCAGTGGTCGGGTTCTGCTCGAGGAGTGGATTCGCTGGGGGCTGGATGACAACTGGCGCTGGATCGATGCCTCGCGGGTCAGCCTGGAGAACTCGAGCCATCAACTGCATGAACGCATGACCGGACAACTGGAGCACTGGCGTTGGAGTTTTTATTCATGGCAGCCCGATGGCCTGGTACTGGGGCTCGCCTTGCGGTTATGGAAAAGCCTGAAACCGTTACTGCGCAAGCGCCCGACCGGCCAAAGCGCGACAGCGACTTCGTCATCTACCCCCAAGCGCCAGGAGAATGTGAATGCCACGCCAAGTGATCGTCAACGCTGACGACTTCGGACTCGATCTCAACGAAAACTCCCTGATTCTGCGGGCCTTCGAGGCTGGCGTGATCAGTTCGGCCACGGCCATGGCCAACATGCCGGCTTTCGAGCACGCTTGTGAAATGGCCCGCAAACCGCTACTCGACGGCCGAATCGGCCTGCATTTCAATCTCAGCTTCGGCCGCCCGCTGAGCCAGACCATTGCTTCGCGACCGGCGTTTTGCGACACGAACGGCGAGTTCGACCTGAACCTCTCGCGCTACTGCCTGCGCCTTGGTTCAAAGGACCTCCGCGCGGTACAGGAAGAGCTTGATGCCCAATGGCAACGCTGCCTGGACCACGGCCTGCGGCCCAGCCACCTCGATTCTCATCAACACGTACATAACATCTGGCCCATTGGAGAGCTGGTGGCCCGCTTTGCCGCCCGACACGGCGTGCCGATTCGGTTGGCGCGTAACCTGGGGGCGAATCTCAACCTGCCCAAGCGCCTGTTCAAGACCATGCTCAACCGTCGCCTGCGCAGCCTGTGCGGCGCGACAGCCGACTACGTCTGCACACCCGCCGACCTGCACCACGCCGCGCCGCCAGGCCACGGCTCGCTTGAGGTAATCGTTCATCCACTGCACCTGGATGAAGACTTTGGCGACGCGAGCCTGATGCCAGGGGACTCACTGACCCAAGTGTTGCATAAACGCCTGGCGGGCGTACCTAGGGTGGCGTACGGCGCGGCGGTGAAGGCTTTGATATTGACCCAATATGGGGATGTGCAGTGATTTAGGATACGCGACAACAAGCCATCCGAAATCCCTCCACCCTTCCAGCGAATCTGATAAAAAGCACCTTCATGCCTTGAGTAGCGAATCCCGTCGATGCCTTCATCTTTACTCTCCCGCCTTGGGCGACGCTGGCTGGCTTTGCTGTGCATGAGCGCGATGGTGGTCGGGCTGCCGGTGGGCTGTGGCGTGTTGCAGCACAAGGAACGTGAACTGGTGTTTCGGATCGAGCCAGGTACGGCAACCTGGTTCAGCGGCTTGCCGGGCGACGTGCAGGAGTTCGACCTCAAGCCCAAGAGCTTCAAGGCCGGGGAAAATATCCACGGCTGGTGGTGGCCGGCCGAACGCAAGAACGCGCCGGCGATTCTGTACCTGCACGGGGTGCGCTGGAACCTGACCGGTCAGTTGTTTCGTATTCGGCAGTTAAGGGCCCTGGGCTTTTCGGTGCTGGCCATCGATTACCGTGGTTTCGGCAAAAGCCTGGGCGATCTGCCGTCGGAAGCCAGCGTCTATGAAGATGCGCGCATTGCCTGGCAGCGTCTTGAAGTGCTGCAACCGGACCCGGCCCTGCGGCTGATCTACGGCCATTCACTGGGTGGCGCCGTCGCGGTAGACCTCGCCGCGGAGCTTGGCCAGAAGGCGGCGAAAGACGGCAGCCTCGTGCCCGCCCGAGGTCTGGTCATCGAATCCACGTTCACCTCCCTGGGCGATGTCGCCACCGCCATGGCGAACACCTCCCTGCCGGTGCGCTGGCTGCTGTCGCAGAAGTTCGACTCCATCGACAAGATCCGCGAGATCAACATGCCCTTGCTGGTGGTGCACGGCGCCGCCGACCGCTACGTCCCGCCACGCTTGAGCGAACAATTATTCAACGCCGCCCTGGAGCCAAAGCGTCTGTTGCTGGTGCCAGGCGCAACCCACAACAACAGTATGAACCTGGCGGGCAGCACCTACCGCCAAGCATTGGAGGCCCTGATGAAAGCCGGGCCATCGCCAGTGGCCGGACACCCTCCTACCAGCCCGGCCAAGGCGGGCTGATTCAACTCCGCCACCCAATCCCCCTGTGGGAGCGAGCCTGCTTGCGATGGCGGCGGGTCAGTTGGCATTAATGCGGGATGTGCCACCGCCATCGCGGGCAAGCCTTGCTCCCACCGTTTTGCGCGTCGAGGGGCCGGCCGCAAAAAAAAACGGCACCTTGCGGTGCCGTTCATTCATTGCAGGTCCAGCTTATTTACGCGCCGCCTCCCATGATTTCAGCAGCTCGGCGTAGCTCACGGTTTCACCCTTAGGCTTCTCGTTGGCCAGTTTCGGCTTCGGTGCGCCCGGTTGGTCGAACCAGTATTGCGCGTCGCGCTCAGGGTTCATTTTCGGGGCGCAGGTGGCCTGGGCCTTGGAGCGTTCCAGGCGGGTCATGATTGCGTCCTGATCCTTGGCCAACCCGTCGAGTGCCTGTTGCGGAGTCTTCTCGCCGCTGGCGGCTTCGGCGATGTGGCTCCACCACAGCTGAGCCAGGCGTGGATAGTCCGGCACGTTGGTCCCGGTCGGGGTCCATTGCACACGGGCCGGGCTGCGATAGAACTCAACCAGCCCACCGAGTTTCGGCGCCAGATCGGTCAAGGCCTGAGAGTTGATGTCCGACTCACGAATCGGCGTCAAACCTACAATGGTTTTCTTCAGCGATACGGTCTTGGACGTCACGAACTGCGCATAGAGCCAGGCGGCCAGCCTCTGCTTCTCAGGCGTGGACTTGAGGAACGTCCAGGAGCCCACGTCCTGATAGCCCAGCTTCATGCCCTCTTCCCAATACGGTCCGCGCGGCGACGGCGCCATGCGCCATTTCGGCGTGCCATCGGCGTTCATCACCGGCAGGCCCGGTTTGGTCATGTCGGCCGTAAAAGCGGTGTACCAGAAGATCTGCTGGGCGATGTTGCCTTGCGACGGCACCGGGCCGGATTCGGAGAAGGTCATGCCCGCCGCTTCCGGTGGCGCGTACTTCTTCATCCAGTCCACGTATTTGGTGGTGGCGAACACAGCCGCGGGGCCGTTGGTGTCGCCGCCACGGGTCACGCTGGAGCCGACCGGATGGCAGTTCTCGACGCGAATCCCCCACTCGTCCACCGGCAAGCCGTTGGGCAGGCCCTTGTCGCCGCCACCGGCCATGGAGAACCAGGCATCGGTAAAGCGCCAACCCAGGGACGGATCCTTCTTGCCGTAATCCATGTGACCGTAGACGCGCTTACCGTCGATTTCCTTGACGTCTTCAGTGAAGAACTTGGCAATGTCTTCATAAGCCGACCAGTTCACCGGTACACCCAGCTCGTAGCCGTACTTTTCCTTGAACTTGGCCTTCAGGTCGGCCCGCTCGAACCAGTCGGCGCGGAACCAGTACAGGTTGGCGAACTGCTGGTCCGGCAGTTGATAGAGCTTGCCGTCCGGCGCGGTGGTGAACGAAGTGCCGATGAAGTCCTTGAGATCCAGGGTCGGCGAGGTGTAGGCCTTGCCTTCGTTGGCCATCATATCGGTGATTGATGCGGTCTTGCCGTAGCGAAAGTGCGTGCCGATCAGGTCCGAGTCATTGACCCAACCGTCGTAGATATTCTTGTCCGACTGCATCTGGGTCTGCAGCTTCTCCACCACGTCGCCTTCCTGCAACAGGTCGTGGGTCAGCTCGATCCCGGTAATGTCCCTGAAGGCCTTGGCCAGCACCTTGGATTCATATTCGTGGGTGGCGATGGTTTCCGACACCACGTTGATTTTCATGCCGCGAAATGGCTCGGACGCTTTGATGAACCACTTGAGCTCTTCGAGCTGCTGTTCGGCTGTCAGGGTAGACGGCTTGAATTCACTGCCAATCCATTTTTTCGCCGCGTCTTCATAGGCGTCGGCCCAGGCCGCAGCGCTCAACCCGCTGAGTGCCAGCACGGCTGCCAATGAAACGCTATGTCGCAGCTTATTGTTTTTATCGAACATAGAGACCTCCTGTTTGGGTTTAAGAGCCTGATCGTCGAACCTTCGACTAGCCCCACCGCATCACTGCCAACAGCCACACCAAAGACAACGCGAACGCTATCCAGATGCTCCAGTCGGTGGCGCCGATCACCAGCAGATGCAGGTAGGCGCTACCGAGAAGACCGATAAACAACCGATCGCCACGGGTGGTGGCAATCGGCAGGAAACCGCGCCGAGGGATACTCGGCGAACGCAGTTCCCACGTAGTCATGCCTGCCAGCAGCAAGGCGATGACACCAAAGAAGGCCGCCGTCGGGCCGGTCCAGTTCATCCATTCCATCATCGTCTCCTCAGACCCGGCCCAGGGCAAAGCCCTTGGCCACATGGTTGCGTACGAACCAGATCACCAGCATGCCTGGCAGGATAGTCAACACCCCCGCCGCCGCCAGCACGCCCCAGTCGATACCCGATGCCGAGACCGTACGGGTCATGACCGCCGCGATCGGCTTGGCATTCACCGAGGTGAGGGTGCGCGCCAGCAACAGTTCGACCCAGGAAAACATGAAGCAGAAAAACGCCGTGACGCCGATGCCGGAGCCGATCAACGGGATGAAGATCTTCGCGAAGAACTTGGGGAAACTGTAGCCGTCAATGTAGGCAGTCTCGTCAATTTCTTTCGGCACCCCAGACATGAACCCTTCGAGGATCCACACCGCCAGCGGCACGTTGAACAGGCAATGGGCCAAGGCCACAGCGATATGAGTGTCGAACAGCCCGATGGACGAGTACAGCTGGAAGAACGGCAGCAGGAACACCGCTGGCGGCGCCATGCGGTTGGTCAGCAGCCAGAAGAACAGGTGTTTGTCCCCCAGGAACCGGTAGCGGGAAAACGCATAGGCCGCCGGCAACGCCACAGCCAGGGAAATCACCGTGTTCAGGCTGACGTAGTACAACGAGTTCAGGTAACCGGTGTACCAGCTCGGGTCGGTGAAGATCACCTTGTAGTTCTGGAAGGTGAAATCCTGGGGCCACAGCGTCAGGGTGCCGAGGATCTCGGTGTTGCTCTTGAACGACATGTTCAGCAGCCAGTAGATGGGCACCAGCAGGAACAGGATGTAGATCAGCAACGGAATCAGCTTTCTCTTGCTCATGGCGCGGGCCTCAACGGTTGGCGTCGGAATGAGTCATGGCGGTATAGAACAGCCACGACACCAACAGAATGATCAGGAAGTACACCAGGGAAAACGCAGCCGCCGGGCCCAGGTCGAATTGACCGATGGCCATCTGAGTCAGGGTCTGGCTCAGGAACGTGGTGGCGTTACCCGGCCCGCCGCCGGTGAGCACGAACGGCTCGGTATAGATCATGAAGCTGTCCATGAAGCGGAGCATCACCGCGATCAGCAGCACGCTCTTCATTTTCGGCAACTGAATATGCCGGAACACCGCCCAGTTGGAGGCCCGGTCAATTCGCGCGGCCTGGTAATACACGTCCGGAATCGCCCGCAACCCGGAATAGCAGAGCAGCGCCACCAGGGACGTCCAATGCCAGACGTCCATCACCAATACCGTGACCCAGGCGTCCATGGTGTTGGCCGCATAGTTGTAGTTGATGCCCATGGCGTTGAGCGTGGAGCCCATCAGGCCGATGTCGGCGCGGCCGAAAATCTGCCAGATGGTGCCCACCACGTTCCATGGAATCAGCAGCGGAATCGCCAGGATGATCAACACCAGGGACGACCATTTGCCCTTGGTCGGCATGGTCAGGGCGATGGCGATGCCCAACGGAATCTCGATCAGCAGTACGCACGCCGAATAGATGAACTGGCGTAGTAACGAGTCGTGCAGCCGTGGATCGAGCAGCACCTGCCTGTACCAATCGGCACCGACGAAATAGCGGCTGGACTGGTCGAAGATGTCCTGCACCGAATAGTTGACCACGGTCATCATCGGGATCACCGCACTGAACGCCACCAGCAGGAACACCGGCAACACCAGCCACCAGGCCTTGTTGTTCTGCACCTTGTTCATGGCTGCACCTCGCTCAACGGTTCCAGCAAGTATTCATCGGCATACACCATCAGCCATTGGCCCGGAAAACTGATGTACGCAGTGCCTTCGGGCACCGGTTTGTCTTCGGCCAGGCGCACCTTGATCGGCGCGCCATCGAGGTTGAGGGTGAGGATCTTGTAGGTGCCCAGGTCCTCGACGTGGACCACATCGGCCCGCATCGCATCGTCGTAAGGCCCGTCCCAGACATGGACAAATTCAGGACGAATACCGACCTTCAGGCTTTTGCCTTCGGCCTGGGCAATACCGCGTTGCAACGTTTCGGACAGCGGAAAGTGGGTGGAAGCGAAACCGACGCCGCCGGGTTGTGCCGTGACCTCGATCAGGTTCATCCCCGGGCTGCCGATGAAATAGCCGACAAAGGTGTGGCTCGGACGCTCGAACAACTCCCGAGGCGTACCGAACTGCACGATCTGACCGCCATACATCACCGCGATCTTGTCGGCGAAGGTAGAAGCTTCCAACTGGTCGTGAGTGACGTAGACCATGGTGATATTGAACTGCTCGTGGATCTGCTTGAGCTTGCGCCGCAGTTTCCATTTCAGGTGCGGGTCGATCACCGTCAGCGGTTCATCGAAGAGGATCGCCGACACATCGTCGCGCACCAGCCCGCGCCCCATGGAGACCTTCTGTTTTTCGTCGGCGGTGAGGTTACGGGCCTTTTTGTCCAGCAGGTTCTGCAGGTCCAGGACCTCGGCGATTTCCTGCACCTTGGTGTGGATTTTCGCCTCGGCCATGCCCTGGTTACGCAGCGGGAAGGCCAGGTTGTCGAACACCGTCATGGTGTCGTACACCACCGGGAACTGGAACACCTGGGCAATGTTGCGACGCTCCGGGGTCAGGTCGTTGACGACTTTGCTGTCGAACATCACCTGGCCTTCGGAGGGACTCAGCAGTCCGGAAATGATATTGAGCAAGGTGGATTTGCCGCAGCCCGATGGCCCGAGCAACGCATAGGCGCCGCCCTGCTCCCAGATGTGGTTCATCTCGCGGATCGCGTAATCCTCTGGGCCCGCCGGGGTGCTGGTGTAGCTGTGGGCGAGGTTCTGCAAACGAATTTCAGCCATCAGGCAACCCTCGCAATACGCTGGCCTGGGGCTTGGACCAGCTTGCCCTGGGCATCGAAGACAAACAGTTTGTGGGTCGGAATGTAGATGCGGATCGGCTCATCCACGTCGTATTCATGGACGCCGGACAAGTGCAGCACCAGCAGGAAATGCTCGTTGCGCACGTGCAGGAATGTCTCCGAACCGCTGATCTCGGCCACCTCGACGGTCACCGCCAGTTCCAGGTCGTCGTCGTTGCTCGGCACCAGGGAAATATGACTGGGCCGCACACCGAAGCGGAACTCACCCTCGCCCACCGGCCGCAGATCGACGTTCAGCGGAAAGTGCACGAAATTGGCGAAACTTACTTCATTGCCGGCGATGCGGCCCGGCATGAGATTGATCGGTGGCTCGGAGAACAGCTCGGCGGCCAGTACGGTTTGCGGCTGGTGATACACCGAGGCCGACTTGCCGCTCTGGATCACCCGGCCCTCATGCAGAATCGTCGTGGTGCCGCCCAAAGCCAGGGCTTCGTTGGGTTCGGTGGTGGCGTAGACGGCGATGGTGTGGCGGGCCTGGAACAGTTCGCGCATTTCCTGGCGAAGTTCCTCACGCAGCTTGTAGTCCAGGTTCACCAGAGGCTCGTCGAACAGGATCAGTTCGGCGTCCTTGACCAGCGCCCGGGCCATGGCGGTGCGCTGCTGTTGGCCACCGGACAGCTCCAGCGGGTGACGCTGCAGGAACTTCTCAATGCGCAGCATCTTCGCGGTTTCCAGCACCTTGCTCTGGATCACCTCGTTGGACACACCGGCCTGGCGCAGCGGCGAGGCGATGTTTTCGAACACCGTCATGGTCGGGTAGTTGATGAACTGTTGATAGACCATCGACACGTTGCGCAGGCGCACCGGGCGCTGGGTGACATCGACGCCGTTCATCAGGATGCGACCGCTGTCGGGCTTGTCCAGACCGGCCATCAGGCGCATGAGGCTGGTCTTGCCGGACAGCGTGCGGCCCAGCAGAACGTTGAACGATCCGGGTTCGAAACTCAGGTTGGCATCGTCGATCCAGGTCTGGCCTTCGACGGTGCGACAAATGTGCTCAAGCGTTAATGACATGGCTCGGCCTTTTTATTATTTGGAGTCAAGCGACCCGAGTCTAAAAGCGAAAGCCGTGCCAGAAATCACAAGCTCATGATCCTGTTGATTTTTTCTCTTATCCTTCAGAAAAGAACGTTCGTTGATGAACGAAAATGAACAACCTGACTGAACAACTGAACAGATTGCTGGTTGACAATGAACAATTTTGAACAACACTGAATAAAGGTTTTCGGCCGGCCTGACTTCGATCCTGTGGGAGCGAGCCTGCTCGCGATAGCTTTGTGTCAGGCACATCAATGCTACTGATCAAACGCTATCGCGAGCAGGCTCGCTCCCACAGGTTTCGTGTATCAAGTGACATTCAGGCATGCCCCAGCACAAGGAGGATGTGCGAGACTTATCACAACAATAAAAACAACATCTGCGAGAGTGCCCCATGGCCGCACCTGCTCCAGCCTTGTCCCACGAAGCCATCATCCAGGCCTCCTGGTCCCGCTGCCGCGCCTTTGGCCTGAATCACCAGAGTGTGCCTGCCTTCGATCAATTGCCCGCCGAAGGCATTGCCCAGTTGCTGGAAAGCCAGCATTCGCTGGTGCAGACCACCCACCAGGAAGTCCTGCCGTATTACGAGAATATCCTGAGCAACTCCAATTGCCTGATCATGCTGGCCGACAACCAGGGCCAGGTGCTGACCTCGTGGGGCACCCAGCGCTTTATCGAACCGAAACTGGCCCATGGCTTCAGCGCCGGGGCGAGCTGGATGGAGCGCTGCAGCGGCACCAATGCCATCGGCACGGCACTGGCCTGTGAACAGGCGGTGCACATTGAACACGATGAACACTTCCTCAAGGCCAACCGCTTCATGACCGGCTCCGCCGCGCCGATCTTCGACGCCGAGCGCAAGGTCATCGCAGTGCTGGACGTTTCCAGCGACAGCTACCTGCCGCCCTCCCACACCCTGGGCATGGTCAAGATGATGAGCCAGACCGTGGAAAACCGGCTGATCCTCAACCTGTTTCGCGGTGAACACTTCCAACTGACCTTCAACACCGGCTTGAACAACCTCGACAGCCAATGGGCCGGGCTGCTGATTTTCGATGAAACCGGCCAGGTGCTCTCCGCCAACCGCCGCGCCGACAATCTGCTGGGCCTGCGCCTGTCACGGGTGAGCATCGAAAGCCTGTTCAAGGTTTCGCTGCTGGAGCTGCTGAACCAGCCCGACGGCCTGCCGTTCGCCCTGCAAGCGTCGGGGAGCAATCGCTTCCAGTGTTTGCTCAGACGCCCGCAACAGGTGACGGTCAAGGCCCGGGTCTTCAGCGAGCCAGCGCCCTCGTCCGCCCCCGCCGCGAACGTGATCAGCCTCAATACCCTGCACTTCGGCGACAGCCGCGTGGAAAAAGCCGTACGCCAGGCCGAGCGCTTGCTGGAGAAGGACATTCCACTGCTGATCCACGGCGAAACCGGGGTCGGCAAGGAAGTGTTCGTCAAAGCCCTTCACCAGGCCAGCTCCCGCAGCAAGCAGCCGTTCATTGCGGTCAACTGCGCGGCGATTCCCGCCGAGCTGGTGGAATCGGAACTGTTCGGATATGAAAAAGGCGCCTTCACCGGCGCCAATCAAAAAGGCAGTATCGGCCTGATCCGCAAGGCCGACCGCGGCACCTTGTTCCTCGATGAGATCGGTGACATGCCCCTCCCGACCCAGGCCCGATTGCTGCGAGTATTGCAAGAGCGTTGCGTGCAACCGGTGGGCAGCGCCGAGCTGTTTGCGGTGGACATTCGTATCATCTCCGCCACCAACCGCTCGTTGCGCGAACAGGTGCAACTGGGCCGGTTCCGCGAAGACCTGTACTACCGCATCGGCGGCCTGACCCTGGAACTGCCGCCCCTGCGCGAACGCAATGACAAACAGGCCCTGTTCAAACGTCTTTGGGAACACCACCGCGAACCCACACAATGGGCCGGCCTGAGCCGCGAAGTGCTGGATCTGTTCGAACGCCATCCATGGCCAGGCAATCTGCGCCAGGTCAGCAGCGTGCTGCAAGTGGCCCTGGCAATGGCCGAAGAGCAGCCGATCCGCCCGGAACATCTGCCAGACGACTTCTTCATTGATCTTGAAATGGAGCCGGTGGAAACACCGGAGCCGCTGATGGTCGACCTGAACGATGTCGAGGACCTGAACCGCCAGTTGCAGGCGGTGGGCGGGAACATTTCGCACCTGGCGCGGCGGCTGGGGGTCAGCCGCAACACCTTGTACAAGCGCCTGCGACAACTTGAAAGCTGATGCAAAACCTGTGGGAGCGGGCTTGCTCGCTCCCACAGGCGATTCGCTTAACTGACTGGCATCACTCCGAATGAGGCTGCTATTTATTCCATTGGCGCTTTAGTCGAACGCACCGTTAAGCACTTCATAGATGATGCCGGTGGCAATCGCCACCAGAATCAGGTCCGTGCCCACCTGCTGCCATTCGTACCCGTCATAGTGCGGCAGGCGCCCCAACAAACGCCCATCCAGCTTCTTGGCAATGCCCGGTGGCAACGGCTTGCCTCGGGCGAGGTTTTTCTGGATACCCGGCGGCAGTGGCGGACCGGGGCTCCAATAATCACGGTGACCGCTCACCAGGCCGAGAATGCCGCCGCGGTCGATGCTGGGGCCGTTGTGCCAATCACCACCCGATGGGTTGCCCTTGCCGCCCTGGTTACCTTTGCCGCCCTGATTGCTACCTGGGTTGCCTTGACCGCCCTTGTTGCCCTGCCCGCCTTTGTTTCCTTGTCCTTGACCCTGGCCTTGATCGAATTTGGCGTTCCCTTTGTCGTTACCCGGGTTCGCCACTACAGCGGTAGAACCCGCCACGAGGGCGAAGCAGGTAACCGCAACAATCAACGAGCGCGATTTGAACATGGTGGTTCTCACTGAAAAGGGAACATCCCTGTGAATATAGAGGCTAACAGTGATATTAGTTCCATATCATACTGCGCGCTGACAGCAAGGCCCGATACCGTACAACGACGTTTTCAAGGAGCTCCATGCGCAAGGATTACCTGGCCTTTTTCGTTTCAATGTTCCTCTCACGGCTGGCCGACCAGATACTGCTGTTCATCGTCCCGCTGATTGTTTTCCAGACCACCCAAAGCGTCTCCTGGGCGGGCCTGGCTTTCTTCGTCGAATCCCTGCCACGCTTTCTATCGTTCCCGATCTGCGGGGCGCTGTGCGACAAGTTCTCGCCCATTCGAATCCTACACATCAGCCAGGTTTATCGCGCCGTGATGTGCATCGCCGCCGTGGTGCTCTTCATGATTTTTGGCGGCATTTATTGGATCGTCGCCCTCTCGGCGGTCTGCGGTGTATTGACCACCCAGGGCATCATGGCTCGCGAGGTGGTGATGCCCTACATCTTCAAGCATTACACCTACACCAAGACCTTGTCGTACTCGCAGATCGCCGACCAGACCGGGCTGGTGCTAGGCCCGCTGATCGCCGCGCTGATGCTGGAGGTATGGGCCTGGCACTGGGTGGTGCTGGCGATTGCCGTACTGTTCCTGCTGGCGGACCTGGCGATGCTGTTCTGGCAGCGGACCAGCGCGGTGACGCTGGAAACCTTCGAACAACATCACGACGTCTGGCTGAACCCGCTGCGCATTGCCTTCGGTCACATCCGCAACCTGGCCGAGCTGAAAAAAATCATCGGCCTGGCCGTAGGGGTCAACCTGATCATCGGCGTCACCCTCGCCACCTCGGCGGCCATGGTGATCGGCGAGTACAGCGCCGGCAAGGACTACTACGCCTGGTTACAGGCAGCCGGGGCCGTGACCACCATCATCATTCTGTTCTTCCTGGCGCGGGTGACCTTGCCCTTGAGAGTCTTGGGCAGCGTGTCTTACACGCTGATCGCCGCCGGCGCCTTCATCACAGCACTCAGCCCGACAGTATGGGGTTACATCGTCGGATTTCTGCTGATCGTCGGCTTCGACAAGATGTTCAACGTCTACATACGCAGCATTCGCCAGCAGGTCATTCCAGCCAGGGATTTTGGCAAGACTGTCGGCGTCATTACCCTGCTCAACAACCTGTCACAGCCCTTGGCGGGGCTGTTGGTCGCGCTGCTGGCAGCGCCCGTCGGAACGCAGCAGGTGATCCTGCTGCTGGCGCTTGCCACCAGCCTGATCGGCATCACCGTGGTCGCGTTCTTCAGCAAGACGGCAGGCATGCCGGACGGCTATGGCGCCGACACAGACGCTTGAGAAGTCCCCCGCGTCTTTAAATATTCATCTGTGGGCGGTTAGAGTTTCCCGGTGCCCACCATTCGTCGCTAATGGAAGGTGACGCGCATTTCGCCGCCACGTCTGGCTCAGGGTTTGCACCGACTTGTCATGGCAGCCCCAGGGCGACGTAACCCTGACGCGGCGGCCGTCTTATCACTGCTGGTCAGTCACCGGAGATGTACCGTGTCAACTCTCAATGAAATCGCAGCGAACCACGCGAGAATGGCAAAGGCAAAGGAAGAAGAGTCGATACGGCTACGTGCACTTCACAGTCAAATAGTCGGTAGTTTTGACATTGCGCCGGTCGAGGCGAAACAGAAGATGCCACTGCACTTCATGGCCGGCGTTCAGGACCACTCGTTTGGGGAGGCATTGACCCTGAACTTCTGACCTGTGTTACTTGGAATTCATCGCCCGCTTGTGAGCGGGCGACATGGTTTCAGAACTGCCTGACCAAAGCGGCTGCAAGTATCCCGGCCGCAATCGCCGGCAGAGGTTTCTTCACGATCACCATGATGATAGCGGTGCTCAGCAAAGCCAGGCGCGCGCCGTTGTCACCCTCGATCGCCAACGGGGCAAGCACGGCCACCAATACCGAGCCGGACATTGCCGTGATGAATTGCTGCACCCGATAGTTGATCGGCACGAACGACATCACGAAAACACCGCCCCAGCGGGTCGCCAACGTCACGATGGCCATGATCAGGATGATCATCAGGGTGCCATGGCCCGCCGTGTCGATATTCATTGTTTTTTCTCCATCCACAACGCGCCCAGAATACCTCCCGCCAAAGCCCCCACCACGACATGACTGTTAGCCGGCAGATACCAGTAGGCCAACAGCGATGAACAGGCCGCCACCGTCCAGATGATGAGCATGCGCAGGTTCTTCTTCCCGCCCACGACCATCGCCAACAGGAAACACCCCATCACCATGTCGAGCCCGAAACTGACCGGGTCTTCAATGGCGCTGCCAAAGTGCAGCCCCAGCCAACTGCCCAGGATCCAGGCGACCCAGAGCGCGATGCCACCGCCAAATAAAAGCCCCAGCCCAGGTTTTCCACGGCTGAACGCTTGCATCGCCATGGCCCAGTTGGCGTCCGAGACCACCAGCATCACCCCATAACGCTTGGCAACCGGCAGCTCCCGTAGCCATGGGTAGAGCGTGGCGCCCATCAACAGGTGCCGGGCGTTGATGGCAAAGACGGTGATCATCAACGGAACGACCGGGACCTGTTGGCCCCACAGATCCAGCGCAGCAAATTGAGAAGCGCCGGCGAATACCAGCGTGCTCATGAGCACGGCTGAAACATCACTCAGCCCTGACTGCGCTGCGGCCAGGCCAAAGGCGACGCCGAATACAACGACGAACAGAGAAATGGGGAGCAGCTGTTTGAAGCCGTCGTAGATGTGATGGAGCTTTAGTTCATGCAGACGAGATTCTACGTTCGACAAGAGATGGCCTCTTAAAATATTTGCTGCGTCACTTGAACAACCCAGGGCCGCAAGACAGGAACCGTGTCAGCAAAGAAGTCATGGGGAGCCCTACGATTCAATGTAGGGCTTCCTTTAGCCATTCTCGTCAGTTATCACTGCGAGCGCACTGAACTGCTGACTTACTCAACCGCCGACCGGCTGTTACGCCAGAACAGATACGCCAGCCCCACCGGCGCTATGAAAATCGCCAACGACCAGCACATCGCCATGGTGAAAACCTTCACTATCAGCATGAACAGCGCATTCACGAAAAAAACGTTGTTACCCATGATGTAGCCAACAACGCTTTCGTAGACGAACCGAGAATACGGATAGAGCAATGAGTTGATGACCGCCAACACAATCAGCCCAGGCTTGGCACCGATTCCTCCAGGGCCATTGGCCGCCAAAGAGATGATCATCACAGCGAACACCAGCCCAAAAAGGAACTGACGGATGTAATAGCTGGTAGTAAGACCCCCAAAAGGTCTTGCGAAAAATGAGTGCATAGAAGATCCCTCTTGAACGCTGATTTAAACGAGGCGCCACCATACCAGCATCATTTTTTCGCGCAAGATCAAGCAGATCCCCGGATTGATGTCAGCGCAAGCGGTAGACAATCGGACCGAGTCCTTGCTTTAGAAACTGAGACCTACAAAAAACGGGCGACTCATAAGTCGCCCGCTTTTGCCATAAATCAGCAAGGACGAAAGCTAAGCGTCGGGATGCTCACTGGCCACCGAATCGGCGGCCTCCACATCAGACATATCCTCCTCGACAGGAGCCTCATCATCCGCCGGCAATGGAACCTCGGGGCCGTCCTTCTTGGGATCGTGGCCTGTTTCATTATCCGTGCCACGGGTTACGTCCTGCTGGGATTTGTTCCCAGGGGCATTCTCGTCGATTTCCATGATGGCTCTCCGTTCTGACGCGAGGGATTTCCACGCTTAAACATGAGAGATGTCTGGGCAACTGCAAGTGCCGGGCAATGGATGAACGGCAGGTACAGAAAAAACGGAGTTTGGATCGGTGGATTCAGGGAGCGTTGGCGCTGGACACGGAGTTCTGAGTGGACTGCGCCGCGCGCCGACGTTACTCACGGGACAGGAATCGGTCGATGATCATCGAGACCGCTTGCACCGGAGAGACCAAGGCTGTGTCTATGCAAAACGAAGCTTCATGCCATGGCTCATATTCATGATCCAGTACCGATTGCCAGGTTGGTGGAGTCAGCCCTGGAACATCAACCATCCTTGTTTCGACCCGGCGTCGATGTTCATCTTTATCGGAACAGACCACTTGGATATTTGCTAATCGGACACTGGCCTGTGAGGCGATTTCGCTCCACGCGATCCGGCTTTCGAGGACGGGATTGACACAATCAACAATGACCGTGCGGCCCAAACGAAGATTACTCCGCGCAAGCTCATTGGCGACCATGTAGCCACTGCGCCCCACATCTTGCGCAAGAGCGCCCGAGTTTCGAATCGCCTGCTCAATAGTATCGATCCGCAGGTACATGGCGCCTGTTGTCGCGGCGAGATCATTGGCGATAGTCGTTTTTCCGGTGCCGGGAAGGCCGCTGAAGACGATGAGCATTCCATATCCTTCGATTAATGCGTCAGGTAGAAAACCGGGGACCGACCACGATTTGGACCCTTGGAATCGTCCCGTTTCATATTGTGGGAGGTATCCCATTTTCCTTCACGCCTCAATGAAGAACCCTGCGGCTCTCCCCAATCCTGATCCTATCGAGCGCCCGGTTTAAAGCATCCAAGGCATCGAGCAGAGCTTTGGCCTCAGCTTCCCGACCATCACCCCAGAGGCGTTCAGCCATTTTGTTCAGTGCCTGGATAGAGCGTTCAATGTCAGCAGCCGTCGCTGCTTTGCTTTCCTGATGTTTCTTTGGCATTGGTTAACCCTTCCTCAGGGCGTGTTGCATCAGCTTCAATGCGAATACTTCGCCAACCGGAACACCTGCTTCAAAATGGAGAACTGCCGCTCCTGCCTCTTGGCGAAGGAGAGAGAACTGGAGGGCCAGACCACAATTCTTCGTCTCTGATCACCCACCTGTCTCAAATCGTGACCTGCCCCGTTATTCGCTTTGATTACGAAAGAATCAATCTTTTGCAACAACTAATGTTTGCTGAGTACCCCATGCCAAAAAATATCCTAGGGCACACGTCTCAATAACGCCCAACCTAGGGTCATAATAATCGATTGTATTAGCAGAATCATCATATCCCAATACGACCACGTAGTGAGATTCAACAAACACCAAGAACCCTGAATATTGGCTTGCATACTGCAAAATAGGCTCCAGCTTTGCATAAGCTTTAAGCTCTCTTGCCCCATGCACAAGTCCAGTCTCCTTTGAAAAGTGATAGGTATTGTAATATTTGGCCAGCTCTTCTAACTGATGAAAAGTTATCCCGTCGTGAACCCATTCAGGATAGAAACCAATTACAGCCTGCTCCGAGACCTGAACATCATTTAATCGCATAAGCACTGAAAAGCTCGCCGCCCAGCAACTATGACTCACCTTTTGTATCTCAAGCTTAGGAAAAATAGAAAAAAACGTAAGCGTCCGGTAATCCCACCCCTAGATCCCTAGGCTGCACAGCGCTGCCCATTCAGCACTGACGCACCTGAACCAAAGCAACCAACCGAATACCTGAAAGCAGCTGCATTAAGCGGGCTTTCAATGTGAGTTATGGTCGGGCCGCTCTCCTGCGGGCCATATGGATGAGTGCTGATCTACGACTATCCAGGGACATTCGCTCTTCGACAGCAAATGGTAAGAAGCCCAATTTTGGATAAAGCAGCAAGCCTGCTGTATTTTCGTTGAAGCACGAGATCTGCACCTCTGTGGCGTCGTAGCGGTCGAACGCCAGAGCTGTCATCGTCTCCACGATGAAGGTCGCCACCCCCTTTCCTCGTGCCTCTTGGGCAACGATGACATTGCCGATACAGCACACCCCACCCGTTTCAGCCCGATAAAAGTTAGCAAAGCCGACGACGCTGTTCTCGGTCTCAACAACCGTCGAGTCGAATCGTTGAGCAATAGCGTTAGACAGCTGAGCGTCAGTCAGAGGGTATTGAGCTTTCGGGAACATATAAAACAGTTCCCGAGCGTTCAGGGGAAAGCTACAGATAGTTTTGATGTCATCAGCCTTCACTGGCCTGTGTTGCAATATCATCGCGCGTCCTTGAGGTCTATACATCCGGCATTCTAGCTTACCTAGATTTGCTCAAACACCTTGCCTGGTTACCGGGGCACCCATTGGTGCGGTAGCAGGTTTGCAATATCCCACGCCCGCTGTGTCGGCAGCCGCGTGAGAACATCCTTCAGATAAGCATATGGATCATGCCCATTGAGCCGTGCCGATTGGATCAAACTCATAATCGCTGCGGCACGTTTACCACTGCGTAACGAGCCCGCGAACAGCCAGTTCGAGCGTCCAAGAGCCCACGGTCGGATCTGATTCTCGCACCAGTTATTATCGATGGGTACAGCACCGTCATAGAGATAGCGCGTTAGCGCTATCCAGCGCTTGAGGCTGTAATCCAATGCCTTCGCAATGGCCGATCCCTCAGGCACAAGGAGTCTCTGGGCGACCATCCAAGAATGAAGTGCGTCGATGATTGGCCCAGCTTTTTCCTGCCGTATTTGTTGCCGAACACCCGGTTCCAGCTCGCGGACTTCTCGTTCAACTTCGTACAAGGCCGCGATGTAGTGCAGCGCTTTTTCGGCGATCTGGCTCTTGCTGGTCGCGTGCAAATCGAAGAACTTTCGACGTGCATGGGCCATGCAGCCGATTTCCGTGACGCCCAGTTCAAAGCCTGCCTTGTATCCAGCAAAGTCATCGCAGACCAGCTTACCGTTCCAGTGGCCGAGGAAGTTTCGGGCGTGTTCGCCAGCGCGACTCGGGCTGAAATCGTAAACGACCGCCGCCATATCGGAGAACTGGCTGGTGGCATAGGCCCAGACGTAAGCGCGATGAGTTTTCTTCGCCCCAGGCGTCAGCATTTGTACTGGCGTCTCGTCGGCATGGACGACACCGTGCGTCAGCACAGCTTCGCGCAGTGCATCGACCAGAGGCTGTAATTGGACGCCGCAGTTGCCCACCCATTGCGCCAAGGTCGAGCGAGCAATAGGCAGCCCCGCGCGGCCGAAGATTTTCTCCTGCCGATACAGCGGCAGATGATCGGCAAACTTGGCCACCATGACGTGGGCCAGCAGGCCCGCTGTCGGTATGCCTTTGTCGATGACGTGCGCCGGTACCGGCGCCTGGATCAGTGTTTCGCACTGCTCGCAGGCCCATTTCCCACGGATATGACGCTCGACAGTGAAGACGCCCGGTGTGTAGTCGAGCTTTTCGCTGGCATCTTCACCGATACGCTTGAGGGCGCAGCCGCATTGGCAGTGGCTGTTTTCCGGTTCGTGATGGATTAGCGTGCGAGGGAACTGCGGTGGCAGCGAAGCGCGCTTGGGCTGCTGGCGCATTTTGGCTTCGACAGACATCGGTTGCAGTGCTTCAAGCTCAGCTTCGATGGCGGCAATATCGGTGTCGATCAAGTCGTCGAGCAAGCTGGCTTGATCCGGACTTAGCTGCTCGCTGCGCTTGGCAAACTTGAAGCGTTTGAGCAGCGCGATCTCGTGGGCCAGCTTCTCGTTGACCGACTTGTGATGAGTGATTTGCTTGTCCATCGTCTCGACGCGCTGGATCAACTGCGCCGCCAAGGCGCGCAGTTCTTCAGGGTTCAATTGATCGAGATTCGGATGCGAAGTCATGCCGCCGATTTTGCCAGAGAGGGCTAGTGGCGGCGATAGACGGATGGGCCATTTGCGCTGGCAAGCGCGCCATGGCGACGAGTTAGAGCACCGTGATGGCTCCTCCGGAACCGACGCGTTGCCAAGGTAAACCGAGCACCAAGGCTTGAAGTTGCTCTGCATCCAACTCGACTTCAGAGCCGTGCCGCACGCCCGGCCAAAAGAAGCGCCCTTGATTCAAGCGCCGGGCTGCAAGCCAAATCCCCACGCCGTCATGCACCAACACTTTCATACGATTGGCGCGGCGGTTGGCGAACAGATAAGCACAGTGCGGCTTCGCCGCACCGAACACCGCGACAACTCGCGCCAGCGCGGTTTCAGTGCCGGCGCGCATGTCCATGGGCTCGATGGCGAGCCAGATGGTGTCGATGCGGATCATCGCAGCAGGTCTCGCAGGAAAGCGGAACATGTCGCTGCATTTTCTGCTGGCCAGCTCACCACGACCACGCCTTTTGAATGAGGCACTTCGATTCGAATCGTGGCCGGAAGAACTTGAGGGGCTGCTGTCGAAGACAATGGCTTGACCGGAATAAAGGCAGTTTGCAGTGCCAGGTTTTTCTGCCCATGCACCCGAATCCATTTATGGACGAGGTTGGCATTGAGGTTGTGGGTCAAGGCGACCTTGGCAATCGAGGTGTCAGCCTGCGCACACTCGGCGATGACCTGGGCCTTAAAGGACTTGGAATAGGAACGGCGTTCTTGTGGCATGGGCGTCCGCTTAAAAAGGCTAAAAATGGTGTCCACTTAATTTTAGGTGGACACCATCGCCCTAAGCGATGGCATCAGGAAGGTGTGTTGCCCGGACGGTTACAAAAAAACTTTTCTCGAGTGACACCTTCATATGCCATATGAACTCCCTTTCATTGGAAAGCCAATCGATCAATCCATACGTTAAACGTAACTGTCCAACTATTTACTTGTAGTTGATCAATGCACATTTTTCCACAATCTCGAGGATTCCTATGCCGGAGGCAGGATGCACGCACAATTCTTGAAAACTGGCAGCGGTCGCGGTCAACTCGCGGGTCCCGTCTTCCGCCTGGTTTCCGAAAACTTAACGGCAGCCAGTTTTTTCCCGAACCAACCAAAACAAAGGGTTTTCAGCGCGGCGAAATATATCTGTCCCCCCTTTTCCAATTGGCCTCGTCTTTCCTGCCCGGCTTCCGACATTCGCGCGACAGACGGGATCAGATCGACGCCCATCCACTTGAGAAGACCGCAGCCTCTTCAGATCCCGGTGCTGTTCGGGTCAATGGCAGTGGCGTGTTCCAGCTTTCTTGTCGTTATGACAGCCCTGCTTGTCCGTACGGCCACCATGAGCAATTGCGGATACAGAGGTGACTGCAATAATTGCTGCCAGTACTAGGGTGATGATTTTCATGGTCCACTTCCTGTGATTGCGAGTTCCTGGGTTGTGCCGATTTGGCTGACCGACGCGAGTAGATCGTGGTGCCTATATCTCCCCGCCTCGTCAGGCGATTCATACATGCTGAATGCATAGAATTTAGCACCATTACTTCGCCACTACGAGCCGCATAACAGGGCTTGCCCTTTGCCATAGGGTCAGGGGTAAAACTGGGAAAAGGCCACGGTTTTGGGGCCTCTTGTAATCGGCCCGATTCATAATCGTGGTATGTCCCGTTTCCTCCACTTCAAAGCTGGGGTTCAGGAGAAAGCCGTTACCGTCGAGGACAGCCTATCTTGAATGTCCGAATGGATAACGCTTCGTTACGCGCATCCTTTTCGTTCTGAGCCTTCATGGTGAAGCTACCGTCTTGGTAGCTGCGAGCCATAGCTTGGTTATTCTTATCGATTTCATCGTAGATGCGAGCACACTCGCTGGTCGTTGCTTCAGGAGTCGTCGGCACTGGCGCGTTTTCTATGTCCAGCACGTACTGGGATTTCTGATAGGCACAGCCGGTAAGAGCGAAGATAGCGAAAATTGTGATGACTTTATTCATGAGATTTCCATATCGTTAGTGAAACCAGGTCCGCTTTAGTAAACAACTGTGCAGCTCTTCCCAATCTTTCTTCAATAGGACGTCGCGATTGCCTGAGCAAGTTGCATATCAGACATCAGAGGTGACGTGTAGGTCGCGCGGTAATATCGGCAAGCCTGTTCGAACTGTGCACCGCGGATCTCGCCATCTGAACCCATAAACGCGAGCGCATCAGCCTTGGCAGGCTTGAAGTTCTTTGTAGCCTGCAGAGAGAGCCCGGTCGTTCCTGCAAGAAGGAAGGTAGGTGCCAGCGTTATCATCATCATCGAGTTTTGATACGAGCCCTTATCTTCCGCTACCGCTTGAGCGCTGATCGACACCATGATGGCGACGGCCACAGTCATCCATGAATCCATTCTTTGATGCTTCCATTTCGATCTAGGGGCACCACGATAGCAGAGTAGGTACTCACCACAAACAAGAAGCTCGGCGCTGGGCCGGGCCGTGCGAAGGGCTGAAAGGGGACGGGCTAAAAGGGGATAGATTTATTTTCTAGCCGGCTGCCAGTTGATCCAAGCGAATACATTCGATGAAAACTCTCAGCGCAGCGAAGTAAAAATAAATCTGTCCCCTTTTCTACTGCGGATTGATGTCAGCGCAAGCGGTAGACAATCGGACCGAGTCCTTGCTTTTAGAAACTGAGACCTACAAAAAGCGGGCGACTCATAAGTCGCCCGCTTTTGACATAAATCAGCAAGGACGAAAACTAAGCGTCGGGATGCTCACTGGTGAAGAAGGTAGCGGAGCAAATACGCCAGCGGCATACGCACGACGGACTGAGCGATGTCCCGTGGTTTGACTGGACTTGGGCCTCGCATGGAGATTCTGGGCAGTGGTCACTCCAGAATAAAAAGACCAGAATAAAGACCTATTCAGGAGTCATATCCATGCAAAATATTCTGGCCGATGTGGCCGTCAGCGTATCTGAACTCATGAAGAACCCATCTTCCGCCTTGAGCAGCACCAATGGCTTACCTGTGGCCGTGCTGAACCACAACCGCGTTGTGGGCTACATGGTCCCGGCGAATGTCTATGAGGCGATGGTCGAGCGCCTGGACGAAGTGGAACTCGTACACCTGGTCAAGGCACGTCTCGACGCCAACGAAACACCTGTTCGAGTATCTCTCGACGATCTGATTGGCGAGGCCGAAGCAGATATCGCCAATGGCCGTTGAGTAGCGACAAAGCCCGCGTATCGGCTATCAGTGGCTTCCACTATAACAAGCCTCCCCAAACCCCAGACGCAAAAAAGGGCCAACCTCTCGGTTGACCCTTCTAGACCGCCCAGCAGAGCGGATTTTGTTTGGTAGGCGCGATTGGACTCGAACCAACGACCCCCACCATGTCAAGGTGGTGCTCTAACCAACTGAGCTACGTGCCTGCTGTGAGGCGGCATTCTACGGAATTCCGAAGGGGTGTCAATACCTTTTTTTCACCTAACCCTATGAATATGCAAAATATTTAATTTCGCCAAAGCGCCGAAGATTTGGCGGTGGCTGGCGGCTGATTTTTATCTCGGGTAGGATCGGCGCATTCGTAAAAAATATAAAACAGAGGTTGCAGAATGGCGAACACACCGTATCCAGAATCTTATTACGCCGCGTCGGCCAATCCGGTTCCAGCTCGCCCTGCCCTGCAGGATGATGTCGAAACGGATGTTTGCGTGATCGGCGCTGGTTACACCGGCCTGTCCTCTGCGCTGTTTCTGCTGGAGAACGGTTTCAAGGTCACGGTCCTTGAGGCGGCAAAGGTTGGCTTTGGCGCTTCAGGTCGTAATGGCGGGCAGATCGTTAACAGTTACAGCCGCGACATCGACGTGATCGAGCGCAGTGTCGGGCCTCAGCAGGCGCAGTTGCTGGGCAATATGGCGTTCGAGGGCGGTCGGATCATTCGCGAGCGGGTGGCGAAGTATCAGATTCAGTGTGATTTGAAGGATGGCGGAGTGTTCGCTGCCCTTACCGCCAAGCAAATGGGCCATCTGGAGTCGCAGAAGCGTTTGTGGGAGCGTTTCGGGCATACCCAGCTTGAGTTGCTCGATCAGCGGCGTATTCGCGAGGTGGTGGCCTGCGAGGAGTATGTGGGCGGGATGCTGGACATGAGCGGTGGGCATATTCATCCGCTGAACCTGGCCCTCGGTGAGGCGGCGGCGGTGGAGTCTCTTGGCGGGGTGATTTATGAGCAGTCGCCGGCGGTGCGCATCGAGCGTGGCGCCAGCCCGGTTGTGCATACACCGCAGGGCAAGGTCAGGGCCAAGTTCATCATCGTGGCGGGCAATGCTTATCTGGGCAATTTGGTGCCCGAACTGGCAGCCAAATCCATGCCTTGCGGCACCCAGGTTATTGCCACCGAGCCGCTGGGCGATGAGCTGGCTCGCAGCCTGCTGCCTCAGGACTATTGCGTTGAAGACTGCAACTACTTGCTCGATTACTACCGACTCACGGGCGACAAGCGTCTGATTTTCGGCGGCGGCGTGGTGTATGGCGCGAGGGATCCGGCGAATATTGAAGCGATCATTCGTCCGAAGATGCTCAAGGCATTCCCGCAGCTCAAGGACGTGAAGATCGACTACGCCTGGACCGGAAACTTCCTGCTGACGCTATCGCGCCTTCCGCAGGTCGGGCGCCTGGGGGACAACATTTATTATTCCCAGGGCTGCAGCGGCCATGGCGTGACGTATACGCACCTGGCGGGCAAGGTCCTGGCCGAGGCGCTGCGTGGCCAGGCTGAGCGTTTCGATGCGTTTGCGGACCTGCCCCACTACCCCTTCCCCGGCGGTCAGTTGTTGCGCACGCCGTTTGCGGCGATGGGGGCTTGGTATTACGGGCTGCGGGATAGGCTTGGGTTCTGAGACTCGTCGGACGACTTCATAGAAAAGGGCTGCTGCGCAGCCCAGCGGGAGCAAGCTCCCTCGCCACGGGCGCGTTCCAACCTTTCAGTGTCATTATCCCGAAAACAAAAAACCCCGGTCTTTCGACCAGGGTCTTTGCTATCGACTAGAAGTAGCTTTTCAGCTTTCTTCTTAGCTTCAAGGCGTTCAGTGGGCCTCGAAGCAGATATGGCGCAGCGGACGGGACTCGAACCCGCGACCCCCGGCGTGACAGGCCGGTATTCTAACCGACTGAACTACCGCTGCGTATCGCTATGGACTTGCGTCCAGTTAACTCGTCTGATCCAACCTCTTGGGTTTGGATCTCGAACCAGGCGAACCTGCTTCGGAAAATATGGCGCAGCGGACGGGACTCGAACCCGCGACCCCCGGCGTGACAGGCCGGTATTCTAACCGACTGAACTACCGCTGCGCGTCGGTGGAGGCTTTTGACAGCTTCCGTCTTGCTTTCGCAAAACTCTCGTAAAACATGGTGGGTGATGACGGGATCGAACCGCCGACATTCTGCTTGTAAGGCAGACGCTCTCCCAGCTGAGCTAATCACCCTTTGCTTCGTTGAGGCCGCGAAATTTACGCAGGTACCGAAGCTAAGTCAATAGCAGGGTTGAAGTTTTTTCAAAACAGTTCAAGCGGCACGCACAACCGCTCTCACTCATAAATCATTTTCTTGGTCATGCCACCGTCCACCACGAACTCCTGGCCCGTGACAAAACCGGCATTGCGCGACAACAGCCACGCCACCATCGCCGCTACATCCTCCACCGTGCCTACCCTGCCTGCCGGATGCTGAGCATGATCGGCATCGCTGAGCGGCTGCGCGCGACGCTGGGACGGGTCCCGTGCGTCGATCCAGCCGGGGCTGACAGCATTGACCCGGATCTCCGGCCCAAGGCTGATCGCCAAGGCATGGGTCAGGGCGAGCAAGCCGCCCTTGCTCGCCGCATAGGCTTCGGTGTCGGGTTCTGATTGTGCGGCACGGGTCGAGGCCAGGTTGACGATGGCGCCATTGTGGGCACGCAGGTAAGGCGCACAATGCTTGGCCAGCAGCATGGGACCACCCAGGTTCACCGCCAGGACCCGATTCCAGTAGGCCAGATCCAGGCTTTCCAGGGTGATGTTGTGGGGATCGGCGATGGCCGCGTTGCACACCAGCGCGTCAAGCCGCCCAAACTGGCCCAACACCTCGGCGATTCCCGTGGCGACTTGCGTCTCATCCGCCACATCCATGGTGATGAACCAGGCGTTCTCCCCCAGCGTCTTGGCGACCTTGGAGCCGCGCTCACGATCCAGGTCAGTCAGCACCACCTGCCAGCCCTCACAGATCAGCCAGGTAGCAATCCCCAGGCCGATACCCCGCGCGGCGCCTGTCACCAGAGCTACCCGGCCATGAGTGCCGCCGTGCGGCGTTGCCAGCTCGATCACAAGGCGGCCAACCCACGGGCCAGATCGGCTTGCAGGTCAGCCACGTCCTCCAGACCCACCGCGACGCGGATCAGGCTGTCGCGGATGCCCGCTGCTTCACGCTCCTGGGGCGTCAGGCGACCGTGGGAGGTGGTGCTTGGGTGAGTGATGGTGGTTTTGCTGTCACCCAGGTTGGCGGTGATGGAAATCAACCGGGTGGCGTCGATGAAGCGCCAGGCGCCCTCCTTGCCCCCTTTGACCTCGAAGCTCACCACCGCACCGAAACCGCGCTGCTGACGCGCGGCCAGGTCATGTTGCGGATGGCTCTTGAGGCCGGCGTAGTGCACTTTCTCGATGCCATCCTGCTGCTCCAGCCACTCAGCCAGCAGTTGGGCGTTGGCGCAATGGGCTTTCATACGCAGGCCCAGGGTTTCCAGGCCTTTGAGGAAGATCCAGGCGTTGAACGGACTCAAGGTCGGCCCGGCGGTGCGCAGGAAGCCCACCACTTCTTTCATCTGCTCGCCACGACCGGCCACCACGCCGCCCATGCAACGACCCTGGCCGTCGATGAACTTGGTCGCCGAATGCACCACCACGTCGGCACCCAGCTTCAGTGGCTGTTGCAACGCCGGCGTGCAGAAGCAGTTATCGACCACCAGCATGGCGCCCTTGGCGTGGGCGATTTCCGCCAACGCGGCGATGTCCACCAGCTCGGCCAGGGGGTTGGACGGCGATTCGACAAACAGCATCTTGGTATTGGGCTTGATTGCCGCATCCCAACCGGACAAGTCCGCCAGGGGCACGTAATCGACTTCCACGCCGAAACGCTTGAAGTACTTTTCGAACAGGCTGATGGTCGAGCCGAAGACACTGCGCGACACCAGCACGTGGTCGCCAGCGCTGCAAAAGCTCATGACCACGGCCATGATCGCCGCCATGCCGGTGGCGGTGGCCACAGCCTGCTCGGCACCTTCCAGAGCAGCGAGGCGCTCTTCGAAAGCCCGCACGGTGGGGTTGGTGTAGCGCGAGTAGACGTTGCCCGGCACCTCGCCGGCAAACCGGGCCGCCGCATCGGCAGCGGTACGGAACACGTAGCTGGACGTGAAGAACATCGGATCGCCATGCTCGGCTTCCGGCGTGCGGTGCTGACCGGCGCGGACCGCCAGGGTATCGAACGCTACACCCTCAAGGTCGCTGTCCAGCCGACCGGCATCCCAATCCTGACTCATGCTGTCGCTCCTGTAGTCATTAAACGCAAACCGGCCCCTCAGGGCCGGCTTGTCACTCAGTTGTTGTACAGATCGATGATCGCGCTGACCGCCTGGGTCTTGGCCTTGGACGCATCGTTACGAGCGTTCTCGATCTTGTTCAGGTAGGCCTCATCGACGTCACCGGTGACGTACTTGCCGTCAAACACTGCGCAGTCGAACTGCTCGATCTTGATCTTGCCACCACCCACCGCTTCTATCAGGTCCGGCAGGTCCTGATAGATCAGCCAGTCGGCGCCGATCAGGTCGGCCACTTCCTGGGTAGTGCGATTGTGGGCGATCAGCTCGTGGGCGCTCGGCATGTCGATGCCGTAGACGTTCGGATAACGCACGGCCGGCGCCGCCGAGCAGAAGTATACGTTCTTGGCACCGGCTTCACGGGCCATCTGGATGATCTGCTTGCACGTGGTTCCGCGCACGATGGAGTCATCCACCAGCATCACGTTCTTGCCGCGAAATTCCAGTTCGATGGCGTTGAGCTTCTGGCGTACCGATTTTTTCCGCGCGGCCTGGCCGGGCATGATGAAGGTACGGCCGATGTAACGGTTCTTCACGAAGCCTTCGCGGAACTTGACGCCCAGGTGGTTCGCCAGCTCCAGGGCCGCGGTGCGGCTGGTGTCCGGGATCGGGATGACCACGTCGATGTCGTGGTCCGGCCGCTCGCGCAAGATCTTGTCGGCCAGTTTCTCGCCCATGCGCAGGCGGGCCTTATAGACCGAGATGCCGTCGATGATCGAGTCCGGGCGCGCCAGGTAGACGTGCTCGAAGATGCACGGAGTCAGGCTCGGGTTGGTCGCGCACTGACGGGTGAACAACTTGCCGTCTTCGGTGATGTAGACCGCTTCGCCCGGGGCCAGGTCGCGAATCAGGGTGAAGCCCAGCACGTCCAGGGACACGCTTTCCGAGGCAATCATGTACTCGACGCCTTCGTCGGTGTGACGCTGGCCGAACACGATCGGGCGGATGCCATGGGGGTCGCGGAAACCGACGATGCCGTAACCGGTGATCATCGCCACGACCGAGTAGCCGCCGACGCAGCGGTTATGCACGTCGGTCACAGCGGCGAACACATCTTCTTCGGTAGGCTGCAGCTTGCCGCGCTGGGCCAGTTCATGGGCGAAGACGTTGAGCATCACTTCCGAGTCGGAGTTGGTATTGACGTGGCGCAGGTCCGATTCGTAGATCTCCTTGGCCAACTGCTCGACGTTGGTCAGGTTGCCGTTGTGCGCCAACGTGATGCCGTACGGCGAGTTGACGTAGAACGGCTGGGCTTCGGCCGAAGTCGAGCTGCCCGCTGTTGGGTAGCGCACATGGCCAATGCCCATGTGACCGACCAGGCGCTGCATGTGACGCTGATGGAACACGTCACGCACCAGCCCGTTGTCCTTGCGCAGGAATAACCGGCCGTCATGGCTGGTCACGATACCGGCAGCGTCCTGGCCGCGGTGCTGGAGCACGGTTAGCGCGTCATACAGCGCCTGATTGACGTTCGACTTACCGACGATACCGACGATGCCACACATGCGACACAACCCCTACTTAATGGATCTGAACTGAACAACACTCACTGCGGCGTTTTGGCCATCGGCAAGAGTTGTTCCTTGAACGGTATTTCAGCGGGTACGCTGATACCGCTGGCAAGCCACTGACTGCTCCAACCCAGGATCAGGTTCTTGGACCAGTCTGCGACCAATAGAAATTGTGGCACGAGCCGGGACTCCTGCCACCACGTATCCTGCTGTACCGGCCCCAGGCTCAATAGCCCGACAGCCACGACCACCAGCAACGCGCCACGCGCCGCGCCGAAGGCCATGCCCAGGAACCGGTCCGTCCCGGAAAGCCCGGTGACGCGAATCAGTTCGCCGATCAGGTAGTTGATCATTGCGCCGACCAGCAAGGTGGCGATAAACAAGATGGCACAGCCCGCGATCACGCGGGCCGACGGAGTTTCAATGTATCCGGCGAGGTACTGGGACAACGAACCACCAAACATCCAGGCTACGACCCCCGCGATGATCCAGGTCAGCAGCGAGAGGGCTTCCTTGACGAAGCCGCGGCTCAGACTGATCAATGCGGAGATGGCGACGATTGCAACGATCGCCCAGTCAACCCAGGTAAATGGCACGGTGCAGCCTACAGACGGATAAGGCGGCGCATTTTAGCAGAGGCCAGAGCTGTCGGTAAGCTGCGATTGTCAGTGTGATTCAAATCAGGCAAACCGCCGTCAACCGCGCTCAGGCTGAAAACGCACCACAAAACCCTTGAGGTTCTGCTGGCGGCTGAGCAGGTCCCGCAGCCGATCAGCCTCGGCACGCTCGATCAGCGGCCCCACAAATACGCGATTCTTGCCATCGGCGGTGCGGATATAGGCGTTGTAGCCCTGGCTGCGCAGGGTTTTCTGCAGTTTTTCGGCACTCTCACGATTGCTCAGGCTGGCCAACTGAACGGACCAACTGACCGACAGACCGTTGGCGTCCACGCGGCTTTGCGTGGTATCCGGCTTGGCCGGGGCTGGGGTAATCGGTTGGGTCGGGGCCGGCTTGGCCACCGGTGCTGCCGGGGCTGGAGCGACTGCCGGCTTGCTCGGAGCCGGCGCTGCCGTGGCGGGCGCCGCCGGCGCAGGCTCGATCGGCAGGGAAGGCGCAGGTTGCTCGGCCAGTTCCTCGTCGCTCGGAACGGGTTCCTGGGGTAGCGCTTCAGGTTCAGGCACCAGCACCGGCTCGACCTGCACGGGCGCGACAGACGGCGCCTGGGGGGCAGCCGGAGCGTCGACCGTAACCTGGCGCTGCTCATCCTGACGAGAAAACAGCATCGGCAGGAAAATCACCGCCAAGGCCACCAATACCAGGGCCCCGACCATGCGCTGCTTGTACGCTTTATCCAGCAATGCCATCTGCAGCTTCCTCCGTGGAGCGCCGGGCCAGCCATTGAAGGGCCTCGGCAACACAAAAAAATGATCCGAACAGCAGGATCTCATCGTCGACCGTCGCCAGGGCGCACTGCCCTTCCAGCGCTGCGGCCACGCTGTCATAAGTCTCTACGCAAGCGCCGCGACGCTGCAAGGCTTCCCGTAGTTCGGCAGCCGGGCGCGAGCGCGGAGAATCCAGCGGTGCTACCGCCCAATGCTGGACACTAGCACCCAACGCATCGACAACGCCATCCAGATCCTTGTCGCCAAGCAGCCCAAACACCGCCAGGCGGCGCCCGGCTACCGGCCGCCGCGCCAGGCGCTCGGCCAGATACTGCGCCGCATGAGGGTTGTGGCCGACATCAAGCAACAGATTCAGGCGTTTGCCGTGCCAATCGAACTGGCGGCGATCGAGACGACCGACGACGCGAGTCGCTTGCAACGCTTCGATAATTTGCCCGGCATGCCATGGCAGGTCCAGCAACAGGTAGGCCTGGAGCGCCAGCGCGGCGTTCTCCATCGGCAGCTCCAGCAGCGGCAAATCGCGCAACTCCACCGGATTGCCCCGGGCGTCACTGCCCCGCCATTGCCAATGTTGCTCAGTCATTGCCAGGTCGAAATCCCGCCCGCGCAGAAAGAACGGGCAGCTCAACTCGCGGACCTTGTCCAGCAACGGTTGAGGGGGATTGAGGTCACCACAGAGCGCAGGCGCGCCCGGGCGGAAGATGCCGGCTTTCTCGAAGGCGACGGACTCACGGGTGTCACCCAGGTAATCGGTATGGTCCACACCGATGCTGGTGACCAGCGCAACGTCCGCATCCACCAGATTGACAGCATCGAGCCGGCCACCCAGGCCGACTTCAAGCACCACGGCATCAAGACCGGCACCCGCGAACAGCCAGAACGCCGCCAGGGTGCCCATCTCGAAATAGGTAAGGGAAATCTCGCCCCGCCCGGCTTCCACCGCAGCAAAGGCTTCGCACAACTCGGCGTCAGAGGCTTCGACGCCGTTGATCTGCACCCGCTCGTTGTAGCGCAACAGGTGCGGCGAACTGTAGACACCTACGCTCAACCCCTGGGCCCGCAACAGCGAGGCCACGAAGGCGCAGGTCGAACCCTTGCCATTGGTGCCGGTAACGGTGATGACCCGGGGCGCCGGCTTGGCCAGTCCCATGCGGGACATTACCGCTTGCGAGCGCTCCAGCCCCATGTCGATGGCTGACGGATGCAACTGCTCAAGGTAGGCAAGCCAATCGCCCAGGGTACGTTGGGTCATATGTTCGCTGGCACCGGCGGAACCACGATCGGCTCGATGGGGGCGGCGACGAATTTCGGGGTCGGCAGGCCCATCAGTTGCGCCAGCAGATTGCCCAGACGCGGACGCAACTCCTGGCGGTGGATGATCATGTCGATGGCGCCGTGCTCCAGCAGGAACTCACTGCGCTGGAAGCCTTCCGGCAATTTTTCGCGCACGGTCTGCTCGATAACGCGCGGGCCGGCAAAACCGATCAGCGCCTTCGGCTCGCCAACGATCACATCGCCCAGCATCGCCAGGCTGGCGGAAACGCCGCCGTAGACCGGGTCGGTCAACACCGAGATGAACGGAATGCCTTCTTCACGCAGACGCGCCAGCACCGCGGAGGTCTTGGCCATTTGCATCAGGGAGATCAGCGCTTCCTGCATACGCGCACCACCGGAAGCGGCAAAGCAGATCATCGGGCAACGGTTTTCCAGGGCATGGTTGGCGGCACGCACGAAGCGCTCGCCGACGATGGCCCCCATGGAGCCCCCCATGAAGGAGAACTCGAAGGCCGAAACCACCACCGGCATGCCCAGCAGGGTGCCGCTCATGGACACCAGGGCGTCTTTTTCGCCGGTCTGCTTCTGGGCCGCGGTCAGGCGATCCTTGTACTTCTTGCCGTCGCGGAATTTCAGGCGGTCCACCGGCTCCAGGTCGGCACCCAGCTCAACACGGCCTTCGGCATCCAGGAAGATGTCGATACGGGCACGCGCACCGATGCGCATGTGATGGTTGCACTTGGGGCAAACGTCCAGGGTCTTTTCCAGCTCGGGGCGGTACAGCACCGCTTCGCAGGATGGACATTTGTGCCACAGACCTTCAGGCACCGAGCTTTTTTTCACCTCGGAACGCATGATCGAAGGGATCAGTTTGTCTACCAACCAGTTGCTCATGCTTTCTTTCTCCAGTACCGGTGACCCGAACGCTCTGGTTCGCGGCCCCGCGTATGCCCTTGAGCTAAATTCATTGTGCGGCGAGGGTCGAGGGACCACCACGATCAGCGCGAAGCATGACCTGCGGCAGCCCAACCTCCTCAGCCATCCCGGCAACCGCGGCACCGCGGCTACCACTACGCTATCGGCCCACCCGGAGGCGGCGCCTGCCTGCTTTGTACAGTGCTGGTATGGACGGCGGCAGTCTGCCAGCCGTCACATTGACTACTGGCTGCTGCGTACAGCGGCCATGAACGCACGAATCCTGGCCGGATCCTTGATGCCCTTGCTTTGCTCTACCCCACCGCTGACATCGACCGCGTAAGGGCGAACCTGACGGATGGCTTCGGCCACGTTTTGCGCCGTCAACCCACCGGCGAGGATAATCGGTTTGCTCAGGCCCTGGGGCACCAGCGACCAGTCGAATGCTTCACCGGTCCCACCGGGAACGCCTTCCACATAGGTGTCCAGCAGTATGCCACTGGCACCGGCAAAGGCATCGCAACTGGCCGCGATGTCATCACCGGCCTTGACCCGCAACGCCTTGATGTACGGACGATGCCAGCCCTCGCAATCGGCGGGCGTCTCGTCCCCGTGAAACTGCAACAGGGCCAACGGCACCGCGTCGAGTATCTCGCCCAGCTCACAACGACTGGCGTTGACGAACAGGCCGACGGGGGTCACGAACGGAGGCAAGGCCCGGATGATCGCCCTCGCCTGCTGCACCGTCACCGCGCGCGGGCTCTTGGCATAAAACACCAGCCCGATGGCATCGGCACCAGCCTCCACCGCCGCCAGCGCGTCCTCGACGCGGGTGATCCCGCAAATCTTGCTGCGAACGGCCGGCATGTCGTCAAAACCTCAGGCAAATCCGTGAAAGTCCCGGATGGTAGCAAATGCTGCGCAGGGCGTCAGCCGTCGAGTTCCGAGAAGCCCGTGAGGAAATGTGGCCCGATGTAACGCTGCGGCAGCTCGAATTCATCGTGGTATTCGACCTGCACCAGGTACAGGCCAAACGGGTGCGCCGTCACGCCGCCGGAACGCCGGATGCGGCTTTCGAGCACTTCCTTGATCCACTCCACCGGCCGCTCACCGGCACCGATGGTCATCAGCACGCCCGCGATGTTGCGCACCATGTGATGCAGGAAGGCGCTGGCGCGGATATCGAGCACGATCATTTTGCCGTGGCGGGTCACCCGCAGGTGATGCAGCTCTTTGATCGGTGACTTGGCCTGGCACTGGCCGGCGCGAAAGGCGCTGAAATCATGAACACCGACCAGGTACTGCGCGGCTTCAGCCATGCGCTCGACGTCCAGCGGACGGTGGTTCCAGGTGATTTCTTCGTTCAGATGCGCGGGGCGGATCTGGTCGTTGTAGATCACGTAGCGATAACGCCGGGCGATGGCCTTGAAGCGTGCATGGAAATGCGCCGGCATTGCCTTGGCCCAGCTGACACTGACGTCGTGAGGCAAGTTGATGTTGGCCCCCATGACCCAGGCCTTCATCGAACGCTCGACCTGGGTGTCGAAATGCACCACCTGGCCGCAGGCGTGCACGCCGGCATCGGTACGGCCGGCACAATGCAGCGACACGGGCGAATCAGCGACTTTGGACAGTGCGTTTTCGAGGGTTTCCTGCACCGTCGCCACACCGGAGGCCTGGCGCTGCCAGCCGCGATAGCGCGAGCCTTTATATTCAACGCCCAGGGCGATCCGGAAAAAGCCGTCGGCCGCCATTTCGGCGGCCGGGTTGTCTATGTTTGCCAAGGAATTACAGCCTGCTGAAGTACGCAAAGGCGGGCATTATAAGGCCGGCGGGATGGGATGCCAGTCCAACCGGTGGTCATGTGTTGAATGTACTGGCGCCATCGCGAGCAGGCTCGCTCCCACAAGGGATTTGTGCTGGGCGCAGGATTTATGAATACCCGAGAACCTCTGTGGTAGCGAGCCTGCTCGCGATGAGGCCCGCCAGCCACCCTAAACTCCATCCCAAACAAAAACGGCAGCCTCACCGGCTGCCGCTTTTGTTTACCCGATCACCTCAGGCCAGGCGCGACAACATTTCCTGCGCCTCGCTCTTTTGCGTGGCATCGCCTTCGCTGAGGACTTCGCCGAGGATATCCCGGGCACCATCGTTGTCACCCATGTCGATGTAGGCCTGGGCCAGATCGAGCTTGGTCGCCACTTCATCGGTACCGCTGAGGAAGTCGAAATCCGGCTCATCGTCGGCACTGGCCAACGCGTCTTCAGCAGTAAAAGTCGGCTGAGCGAGGCTGTCGGACAGGCGCTCAAGCTCGGCATTGACATCGTCCAGTTCGGACTCGAAGGCGTCCTTGGGTTTGTCTTGCTCGTCCATTTCATCGGCCAGGGACAGGTCGAAATCTTCCGGCAGCTCAAGGTCGTCAGACGGGGTGTCGGCCACCGCAGGGGTTTGGACGGCAGGCTCATCCAGGCCCTTGAGGTCGTCATCCAGGTCCAGCAGGAAGTCTTCGTCGGCCAGGGCCGGCGTCGGCGCCGGGGCGTCGGCACCCAGGTCAAGGTCGAACTCCGACAGGTCATCCAGGCTTTCATTGGCCTCGGTCTGCTGCTTGAGCAACGATTCGAAGTCCAGGTCATCATCGGACGGGAATGCATCCAGCTCGACGACAGGCTCTGGCTCAGGCGTTGCCGGTGCGGCTTCCAGATCCTCAAGGCTCAGGTCGAAGGCGCTGTCGAGCTCCTCATCGGTGGGCGGCGTATCTTCCAGCAAATCCTTGACGTACTGGGCGTCCAGCTCGGCAGCGACTGCCGCGGCGGCCAGACCGGCAGTGGTGGCGACCACCATGGCCGGGAAACGGCTTTTGAGCTGTTCGACCTGGGCATAGTTTTCGCCGTTGGCCACCAATTGGCGCTCTTGGGCAACAAAAGCATCGCGGTCGCCCTGCTGACCGTAGACTTCCATCAGTTTCAGGCGCAGGTCGCTGCGCTGAGGCTCGGCCTTAATGCCTTGCTCAAGCAGATCGGCCGCCTGATTCAAACGACCACGATCAATGTGGGACTGGGCCTGACCTAGCACATCGTCGGAACGCTCGGCAGCCGGAGCCACCAATGGCGCGGCGATCGGCGGCGTGACGATCACGGGCGCAATCACCGGGGCTGGCTTGGGCGCTGGCGCAGGAGCGGGTTTTGGTTCGAGCTTTACGCTTGGCGGTGGAACTTCAATGCCCTCGAAGCTGCTCGGGGGCAGATCGAGCTCCGGGGAGAAATCAGCCTCCTCCTCTAGGGCTCGGGCCATGCGCAAGTGCTTCTCGGCTTCCTGTTGCGCCTTGCGGCGACGGGCCAGCAACAGCAGCAACAACAGCAGGATCAACGCGCCACCGCCAACCAGACCCAACAGGATCGGATTGGTCAGCAGATCGTTGTACTTTTGTTCGCTGGACGCTGCCGGAGCTGGCTCCACGGGAGTCGCGGGCGGCGTCGCTTCAGGCGCGGGCGCAGGAGCTTGTGCCGTTGGGTCCGGCGTCAATTCTGCCGACATCGCCGGGGCCGACTCATCGAGCGGCGGTACGGCGACACCATCAGCCTGCATTTTGGCCAGCTGATTGTTCTTCAGCTCGATCAGGCGCTGCAGCTTGTCCAGTTGGCTCTGCAGATCCGCCATGCGGCTTTTGAGCTCTTCATTGTCGCGGCGAGCCGAATCGAGGCTTTCCTGGGTGACCGCGAGCTGGTTGCTCAGGGCTTGGGCATCGCCGGCAGCGCCTTTGGCGCCGGCCTTCGCGGCCTCGGCGGAGACCAGACTCAGATTATCGCGACCGGCCGCCTGGGCCGGTGCAGCTTGACTGCCACCACGCTTGGTACCGTCCAACTGCTGCTGGCCGGAACGCGCAACGCCCCGCCGCCCCTGACGCCAGGCGGCATTCTGCGCAGCCACTTCAGCGATAGCCTGGGGCTGCGGCAACGCGGTGCTTTGCACCGGGTCCGGCAGACGCAATACCTTGCCGGTCTTGAGCAAATTGATGTTGCCGTTGATGAATGCGTCCGGGTTCAACGCCTGGATCGCCAGCATGGTTTGCTGGATCGATCCGCCGTTGCGCACCTTGGCGGCAATTTCCCAAAGTGTATCGCGCGGCGTGGTGGTGTATTGGGAAGGCTTGGTGGCGCCCGTCACCGGCGTGGAGACGACCTGGGACGGCTTCGTCCGGGCGGCGTCAGCCGCCTGGGGGGAGAATTTGGAAGGGTCGATCAACACGCTGTAGTCGCGCAGCAGACGGCCATTGGGCCACATCACCTGCACCAGAAACTTGACCATCGGCTCCGACAGCGGCTGGCTGGAAGTCACCCGCAAGACGCTCTTGCCATTGGCATTGATTACCGGGGTGAAGGTCAGGTCATTGAGAAACGCCTGGCGGTCGATTCCGGCCTTGGCAAACTCCTCGGGCGAGGCCAGGCTCGGCACGACTTCGGCGGCGGTCAATTGCTGGACGTCGAGCAGCTCGATCTCGGCGACCAGAGGCTGGTTCGGCGGCGACTTCAGGGTCAATTCCCCGAGCCCGAGTGCTTGCGCCATACCGGAGGACAGCGCCGAGGCGGCCGCTATTGCTAACACCAGTTTGCGAACTTGAACCATAGCCTCTTCCTTTGTTTGAACATTCCTCGGCCAGCGAGAAGGTGTTGATGCCGCTGCCGTAAGGCATTGCGCGCCCCCCGAAGCAACGGCGCGCGCGATCGTTTCACTCATGCTCGGGGAAAGCCCCGAGAGGGAGGTTCGCCTTCAGCACTCTGGCCAAGCATAGCGCCCAGCTAGAATCATTCGACAAATTGTTGCCAAGTATCTTTTACAGCAGGTCTTTTATCAACAACTCAGCCACTTGCACAGCATTGAGCGCCGCGCCCTTGCGTACGTTATCTGACGTCAGCCACATATTTAGTTCCGCCGGGTCATCGATCCCCCCGCGCACACGTCCAACGTAGACTACATCCTGCCCTACCGCATCGCCCACCGGGGTCGGGTAATCGCCCGCCTCCACCAGCTCGATGCCGGGTGCCGCCTCCAAGGCTGCGTTGACTTTCGCCAGGTCGACGGCGCCGGCTGCCTGCACAGTCACGCTAAAGCTATCGCCAAAAAACACCGGGGCTTGAATGCAAGTGACGGAAATCTTTAACGAAGGCTGTTCCAGCACCTGACGCAATTCACGCACCAGACGCTTTTCCAGCAGCGTGTGACCCTGCTCGTCCGGGGTACCCACCTGAGCCAGCAGGTTGAACGCCATTTGCCGATCGAAAAATTTCGGCTCAAGGGGACGTGCATTGAGCAACTCGGCAGTCTGACGGGCCAGCTCACTGACGGCGGCGCGGCCCTGAGCGGACACAGCGAGACTGGCGGTCAGGCTGATACGCTGCAACGCCAGGCATTGGCGCAGCGGCGCCAGCACCACGGCCAGCGCGGTCGCCGACGCACTGGGACTGCTGACTTGAAACGGCTTGCTCAGACCCGCCAGCAGCCCGGCGTTGGCTTCCGGCACGATCTGCGGCGCCTGCTCAGGCGGCAGGGCGCCGGACAGGTCAATCAACGCGCAACCGGCCGCCGTGGCACGCGGGGCGAAGCTCAGGGTCACCGCCGGGCCGGCGGCAAAAAACACCAGTTGGACTTTGCCGAAATCAAATTCGTCGACTTCGCGCACCCGCACATTTTTGCCGCGAAACATCACCGAGCTTCCTGCCGACTCGCTGCTGGCCAGCAGGTGCAGGTTGCCGATCGGGAAGTCACGCTCTTCGAGAATCTGGACAAGGGTTTCGCCGACAGTACCGGTGGCGCCGATCACGGCAATATCAAAGGACTGGCTCATGGGTCTACCTCAGGTAAAACGTGGGGAGCGGCACTTTACCGGGTGGGGGGTATGCAGGCAATTGGCAGGGGAGTTTGCAGTGGTTGTACTGGCCCCATCGCGAGCAAGCTCGCTCCCACAGGTGTTGTGGCCACTGAAGATCCACTGTGGGAGCGAGCTTGCTCGCGATGGCGATGTCACGGACGACACCGTTCCCATAAAAAAACCCGCACCTCTCACAAGGCACGGGTTCTTTCACAGCAGTGACCGATCAACGCTCGAGCAGAATCCGCAGCATGCGACGCAGCGGTTCGGCCGCGCCCCACAGCAACTGGTCGCCGACGGTGAAGGCACCGACGAATTGCGAGCCCATGTTCAACTTGCGCAGACGACCCACCGGTACGTTCAAGGTGCCGGTGACCTTGGTCGGGCTCAGCTCCTGCATGCTGATTTCGCGGTTGTTCGGCACCAGCTTGACCCAAGGGTTGTGCTGGCTGATCAGCCCTTCGATGTCGGCGATCGGCACGTCTTTGTTCAACTTGATGGTCAGCGCCTGGCTGTGGCAGCGCATGGCACCGATACGCACGCAGATGCCGTCCACCGGGATCGGGCTCTTGAAGCGACCGAGGATCTTGTTGGTTTCGGCCTGGGCCTTCCACTCTTCACGGCTCTGGCCGTTCGGCAGTTCCTTGTCGATCCACGGGATCAGGCTGCCGGCCAACGGCACGCCAAAGTTCTCGGTCGGGTACGCATCGCTGCGCATCGCCTCGGCGACCTTGCGATCGATGTCCAGGATGGCACTGGCCGGGTTGGCCAGGTCATCGGCGACAGCGGCGTGGGTCGCACCCATTTGCTTGATCAGTTCACGCATGTTCTGCGCGCCGGCCCCGGAGGCCGCCTGATAGGTCATGGCACTCATCCACTCCACCAGACCGGCCTCGAACAGGCCGCCCAGGCCCATCAGCATAAGGCTGACGGTGCAGTTGCCGCCAATGTAGTTCTTGGTGCCCGCGTCCAGTTGCTGGTCGATGACCTTGCGGTTCACCGGGTCGAGAATGATCACGGCGTCGTCCTGCATGCGCAGGCTGGAGGCGGCGTCGATCCAGTAACCCTGCCAGCCGGCTTCACGCAGTTTTGGGAAGACTTCGCTGGTGTAGTCGCCACCCTGACAGGTCAGGATCACGTCGAGAGTCTTGAGCTCGTCAATGCTGTAGGCATCCTTGAGCGCACCGGTGTCCTTGCCCACGGACGGGCCCTGGCCACCGACATTGGAGGTGGTGAAAAACACCGGTTCAATGAGATCGAAATCCTGCTCTTCCAGCATTCGCTGCATGAGCACGGAACCGACCATGCCGCGCCAACCGATCAGACCTACACGTTTCATCGCAACTACACCTATACAAAAGTGGGCCACCGTCGAAGCGGTGGGCCGCAAAGATTACAGATTACGCAACGCGGCGACTACTGCATCGCCCATTTGCTGCGTACCGACTTTGGTACAACCGGTCGACCAGATGTCGCCCGTGCGCAAACCTTGATCCAATACCACACTGACCGCTTTCTCGATGGCATCAGCCGCGTCATTGAGGCTGAAGCTGTAGCGCAGCATCATCGACACCGACAGGATGGTTGCCAACGGGTTGGCAATGCCCTGCCCGGCAATGTCCGGCGCCGAACCGTGGCATGGCTCGTACATGCCTTTGTTGTTGGCATCCAGGGAGGCCGACGGCAGCATGCCGATGGAGCCGGTGAGCATCGAGGCTTCATCGGACAGGATGTCACCGAACATATTGTCGGTGACGATCACGTCGAACTGCTTGGGCGCGCGCACCAGTTGCATGGCGGCGTTATCGACGTACATGTGGCTCAGTTCGATGTCCGGGTAATCCTTGGCCACCTGCTCGACCACTTCGCGCCACAGCTGGCTGGAAGCCAGGACGTTGGCCTTGTCCACCGAGCACAGCTTTTTGCCGCGCACCCGTGCCATGTCAAAACCGACCCGGGCGATACGGCGGATTTCGCTCTCGCTGTACGGCAAGGTGTCGTAGGCCTGACGCTCGCCATTATCCAGCTCACGGGTGCCGCGCGGGGCGCCGAAGTAGATACCGCCGGTCAGTTCACGGACGATGAGGATGTCCAGGCCCGAAACGATTTCCGGCTTCAGGCTCGAAGCGTCGGCCAGTTGCGGGTAGAGGATTGCCGGACGCAGATTGCCGAACAGGCCCAGTTGCGCACGGATCTTCAGCAGGCCACGCTCAGGACGGATGTCGCGTTCGATCTTGTCCCATTTCGGGCCGCCCACGGCGCCCAGCAGTACGGCATCGGCGGCACGCGCACGATCCAGGGTTTCATCGGCCAAGGGGACGCCATGTTTGTCGATCGCAGCGCCGCCGATCACATCGTGGCTGAGTTCAAAGCCCAGGCCGTACTTGTCGTTCGCCAGTTCCAGGACCTTGACCGCTTCGGCCATGATTTCCGGGCCAATACCGTCGCCTGGGAGAATCAGAATCTGCTTGCTCATGTTTTCCTCGTTTGCTCTGTCGGCCCGCGCTTGGACTGGCCGGAAAAAGTGCTATCGCTCGGCCCACAGCACCAGTACGTCTGTACTGAACGAACCATCGGCCTCAATCTCAAAATATTCACGCACCTCAACACCCATCGATCGCTGCAGCTCACGGATCGCCCCACGCATCACTTCGGGGGTGCGCATGCGCTCGACCCACGACTGGTACTCCAGGCGCAGACGCTGGCGCGTGGTGCTGCGGGTATGCAACCCCGCCTCGCTGACCTGGCGCAACCACTCGCCGGCCGAATAATCGCGAACATGGCTGGTGTCACGCAGCACCTCAACGCTTTGCAGGTACGTGTCCAACAACGGCATGCCGGGTGAGAGGACATCAATGAACGCCGCCACTCCACCCGGCTTGAGCACCCGGCGCACTTCCCGCAACGCCAAGCCCAGGTCGCTCCAATGATGCGCCGAATAGCGGCTGAACACGAAGTCGAACTCAGCGTCAGCGAACGGTAGGCGTTCGGCGGCGCCGCACACCGTGGTGATGTTACTCAGGCCACGATCCGCTGCCGCCGTAGCTACGACGTCAAGCATTGGCTGGGACAGGTCGTAGGCCACCACTTCACCGGCCAGCGGCGCCACATGGAAACTCACGTGTCCAGCGCCGCAGCCCAGGTCCAGCACACGGGCCTCGCCGCGCCCGGCAAGCTCAGCCTGCAGCAGGGCGAACTCAGTGCCTTGGGCGTGCACGGCACTGCTCAGATAGGCCGAAGCCTGTTCACCGAATTGCTTTTGTACGACCTGACTGTGGGCGGTGCTGGTCATGGGGACTTCCTTTTGGCTGGGTCTGTTCTGGCGTCATCGCGAGCAGGCTCGCTCCCACAAGGGATTTTGTCAGCGCCGCAAATCCAATGTGGGAGCGAGCCTGCTCGCGATGGCATCTTCACGCCTTACACAAGATCAAGCATCCCGAAACAACCAAGGCTGGCTCACCCGGTGCTTGGCCTCGAACGTGGCAATCGCCTCGCCGTCCTGCAAGGTCAGGCCGATGTCGTCCAGACCGTTGAGCAGGCAGTGCTTGCGGAATGCATCGATCTCAAAACTCAACACCTTGCCGTCAGGACGGGTCACGGTCTGGGCCGCCAGGTCGATCTGCAGTTGATAGCCGGGGTTGGCCTCGACCTGCTGGAACAACTCATCTACTTCAGCGTCGCTCAGGATGATCGGCAACAAGCCGTTCTTGAAGCTGTTGTTGAAGAAGATGTCGGCGTAGCTCGGCGCAATGATGCTGCGAAAGCCGTACTCTTCAAGGGCCCATGGCGCGTGTTCGCGACTGGAGCCGCAGCCGAAGTTTTCGCGGGCCAGCAACACGCTGGCGCCTTGGTAACGTTCGGCGTTGAGCACGAAATCCTTGTTCAACGGGCGCTTGGAGTTGTCCTGGTAGGGCTGGCCCACATCCAGGTAGCGCCACTCGTCAAACAGGTTCGGGCCGAAGCCGGTGCGCTTGATCGACTTCAAAAACTGCTTGGGGATGATCTGGTCGGTGTCGACGTTGGCACGATCCAAAGGCGCGACAAGACCAGTGTGCTGGGTAAAAGCTTTCATGCTGCGCTCCTTCAGATCAATTCACGGACGTCGACGAAACGGCCGTTGACGGCGGCGGCGGCGGCCATGGCCGGGCTGACCAGATGCGTACGGCCACCGGCGCCCTGACGGCCTTCGAAGTTACGGTTGGAGGTGGAGGCGCAATGCTCGCCCGACTCCAAACGGTCCGGGTTCATCGCCAGGCACATCGAGCACCCAGGCTCACGCCATTCGAAACCGGCCTCGAGGAAAATCTTGTCCAGACCTTCGGCTTCCGCCTGGGCCTTCACCAGGCCCGAGCCTGGCACCACGATGGCCTGCTTGATGGTCGAGGCGACTTTGCGGCCCTTGGCGATCACCGCCGCTGCGCGCAGGTCTTCGATCCGCGAGTTGGTGCAGGAGCCAATGAACACACGGTCCAGCTGAATGTCGGTGATCGCCTGGTTGGCGCTCAAACCCATGTATTTCAGGGCGCGGACGATGGAGTCTCGCTTGACCAGATCCATCTCCTTGGCAGGATCGGGCACGTTCTGGTCCACGGCCAGGACCATTTCCGGGGAAGTGCCCCAGCTGACTTGCGGCTTGATTTGCGTCGCGTCGAGTTCGACCACGGTGTCGAACTGCGCGTCGGCATCGGAAACCAGGTCTTTCCAGGCTTGCACCGCCATGTCCCACTCGGCGCCCTTGGGGGCGAACGGACGGCCCTTGACGTACTCCACGGTTTTTTCATCGGCGGCCACCAGCCCGACACGAGCGCCGGCTTCGATGGACATGTTGCAGATGGTCATGCGCCCTTCCACGGACAAATCGCGGATGGCGCTGCCGGCGAACTCGATGGCGTGGCCGTTACCACCGGCAGTGCCGATCTTGCCGATCACGGCCAGGACGATGTCTTTGGCGGTCACGCCAAACGGCAGCTTGCCCTCGACGCGCACCAGCATGTTTTTCATTTTCTTGGCGACCAGGCACTGGGTAGCGAGCACGTGCTCGACCTCGGAGGTGCCGATGCCGTGGGCCAAGGCGCCAAACGCACCATGGGTGGAAGTATGGGAGTCGCCGCAGACCACGGTCATGCCGGGCAAGGTCGCGCCCTGCTCCGGGCCAATGACGTGGACGATACCCTGGCGCACGTCATTCATCTTGAATTCAACGATGCCGTACTCGTCACAGTTATCGTCAAGGGTCTGCACCTGCAAGCGCGACACCTGATCGGCAATGGCTTCGATGCCGCCCTTGCGCTCCGGTGTGGTCGGCACGTTGTGGTCCGGGGTCGCGATATTGGCATCGATGCGCCACGGCTTGCGCCCGGCCAGACGCAGGCCTTCGAAGGCTTGCGGCGAAGTCACTTCATGGATGATGTGACGGTCGATGTAGATCAGCGCCGAACCATCGTCGCGCTGCTTGACCAAATGCGAATCCCAGAGCTTGTCGTAGAGCGTTTTGCCGGCCATCAGACGGTTCCTCATCAGCTTGTTTCTATGCCCCGGGTCTTGAGTGAATCAATAACCCCTTGGCTTGTGAGGCTGATCTTATGAGGCTACATTAAATAACTCAAATTCATATTTTTCATGCTTTGCATAACCATTTGGAATTCGACCAGGACGACCATGGACCTCGCCAGCCTTAACGCCTTTATCGCCATCGCCGAGACCGGCAGTTTCTCCGGCGCCGGTGAACGCCTGCACCTGACCCAGCCGGCCATCAGCAAGCGTATCGCCGGGCTGGAGCAACAGCTCAAAGTGCGTCTGTTCGATCGGCTCGGTCGAGAAGTCGGCCTGACCGAGGCTGGCCGAGCCCTTCTGCCACGGGCCTATCAGATTCTGAACGTGCTGGATGACACCCGCCGCGCCCTGACCAACCTGACCGGCGAAGTGACCGGACGCCTGACGCTCGCCACCAGCCACCATATCGGCCTGCATCGGCTGCCACCTCTATTGAGGGAGTTCACCCGACGCTACCCTGAGGTGGCGCTGGATATTCAGTTCCTCGATTCGGAAGTGGCCTACGAAGAAATTCTCCACGGCCGGGCGGAGCTGGCGGTCATCACCCTGGCCCCGGAACCGCACACGCTGGTACGCGCCACGCCGGTGTGGGACGACCCCCTGGATTTCGTGGTGGCGCCGGAACACGCGCTGTTGGACAACGGCCCGGTCAGCCTGGCAGACATCGCCTTGCATCCGGCGGTTTTCCCCGGCGGCAATACCTTTACCCACCACATTGTTCAACGCCTGTTCGAAGCCCAGGGCCTGACGCCGAACATCGCCATGAGCACGAATTATCTGGAAACCATAAAAATGATGGTCTCCATCGGCCTGGCCTGGAGCGTCCTGCCGCGCACCATGCTCGATGAACAGGTGGCACGCATTCCTTTGCCGGGCATACAGCTCAGTCGCCAGCTAGGCTATATCTTGCACACCGAACGGACGCTGTCGAATGCTGCACGGGCTTTCATGTCCTTACTGGATGCACAAATCGATCTGCCAGGGAAAAGGGCATAGGTTGTGCTACTCCTATAGAGCCGAAACGCCTGCGCCCAACGCCCCAAATTGCCCAAGGCTCGCGAGATAATGCCCAAATCCGCTGACCAATTCCCGCCCCTGCCGCGCATTCAGGCGCTAGACCCGAAACGGTCCGAGCAAAGCTGGGACAGCGCCCCCCAGTTGCTGGCCGCCTTGAACGGCGCGCGCCTGGGAGCCTGGTCGTGGGACATTGATACCGGGCGGATCAGTTGGTCACGGGGCACCCAGGCGCTGTTCGGCTTCGATCCGCGCCAGCCATTGCCGGCGGATGTGGACTATCTGGACCTGTTGCTCCCCCAAGACCGAGCAAAGGCCATCCGCGCCTTTCATGCGGCTGTGGCCGGTGCGCCGCTGGAACAGGCCATGCACCATCGCATCGTCTGGCCCGACGGCAGCCTGCACTGGCTGGAAATCAACGGCAGCGTATTACCCGACAAACACGGCCGCCCGCGGATGATCGGAGTAATCCGGGAGATCACGCACCAGCGCGAACGGGAGCAGGCACTGCGCAACTCGGAAAAACGCTTCGCCACGCTCTTTCACCTATGTCCGAATATGGTGTTGCTGACCCGCCAGGAAGACGGGCTGATCATCGAGGCCAACCAGTATTTCGAAAGTCTGTTTGGCTGGCCGCTGCACGACATCATCGGCCGCACGACGCTGGAACTGGGCCTATGGGTCGACCCCGGACAGCGGGCAAAACTGGTGGAGATCATCAAGGCCAACGGCGAAATGGCGAGCATGGAGGTGGAACTGCAGGCCAGCAATGGTCAGATCCACAGCGGCCTGCTCAGCGCCCAGAAGGTCGAGCTGGAAGGCCAACCTTATCTGCTGAGCACCTTCCTCGATACCACCGAACGCAAACTCGCCGAACAGGCCCTCAAGGACAGCCAGGAACGCCTTGATCTGGCCCTCGATTCGGCGCAACTGGGCACCTGGGACTGGCATATTCCCAGCGGCATGCTCTACGGCTCGGCCCGGGCGGCGCAGTTGCATGGCCTGGAGCCCAAGCCGTTCCACGAGTCGTTCGATGCGTTTTTCGAAGGGGTGCCCGATGACGAGCGCAACAACATGCGCAACGCCTACCGCAGCCTGCGGGAAGGCCCGGCGGGGAATTATCAACTGACCTACCGCGTACAAATGCCGGACGGCAGCGCCCGATACCTGGAAAGCCGCGCACGTCTCTATCGCAATGACGACGGCAGCCCGCTGCGCATGGCCGGTACCTTGCTGGACATCACTGACCAGGTAGAACGCGAACAGAGCCTGGCGGCGTCGGAAGAAAAATTCGCCACCCTGTTCCAGGTCAGCCCCGACCCGATCTGCGTAACTCATCAGGATAGTGGCCGGTTCCTCGAAATCAATTCCAGCTTCACCCAGACCTTCGGCTGGTCAGCCACCGACGTGATCGGCCTGAGCGCCGACGAAATCGGCCTGTGGGACGCCTCGGGGAGCAGCCTGCAACGCATCGAAAGGGTGATACGCGAGCGCTCCCTGAACAACGTGGCCGTCGTCGTCCACCATAAAAACGGCCAGCCGCTGACATGCGTGATTTCCAGTCGCCAGATCAACGTCGGCAACCAGCCCTGCATTGTCACCACCCTGCGGGATATCTCCCAGCAGCAGCGCTCTGAAGCGGCCCTCAAGGCCAGCGAGGAGAAATTCGCCAAGGCTTTCCATTCCAGCCCTGACGCCATCACCATCACCGAACGCGACAGCGGCCGCTACCTCGAAGTCAATGACGGCTTCTGCCGCCTGACCGGCTACCGCGCCGACGAAGTGATCGGGCATACGGTCTACGAGGTCGGTATCTGGGCCGAAGAAAAACAACGCATGGCATTGCTGGCCGAACTGGAGCTCAAGGGCCGGGTGCATCACCAGGAAATGCTCGGGCGCAATAAACGCGGAGAGATCCTCACGGTGGAGGTCTCGGTCGAACCGATCATGCTCAATGAGACGGCCTGCCTGCTGCTGACCGCCCGGGACGTGAGCCTGTTGCGCAATGCCGAAGCACAGATCCGCCACCTGGCCTATCACGATCCGCTGACCAACCTGCCCAACCGCGCCTTACTGATGGATCGGCTGAGCCAGCAGATCGCCTTGCTCAAGCGCCATAACCTGCGGGGCGCCCTGCTGTTTCTGGACCTGGACCACTTCAAGCACATCAACGACTCACTGGGCCACCCAGTGGGCGACACGGTGCTGAAAATCATCACCGCACGCCTGGAAGCCAGCGTGCGCCTGGAAGACACCGTGGCGAGGCTGGGCGGCGACGAATTCGTGGTGCTGCTCAGCGGCTTGGAAGGCACCCGCAGCGCAGTCAGCCAACAGGTACAGAACCTGGCCGACACTCTGCGCGAATTACTGTCGGAGCCGATGTTTCTCGATGGCCAACGGTTGCAGGTCACGCCGAGCATCGGCATGGCGCTGATTCCCGACCATGGCTCTACCCCCACCGACCTGCTCAAGCGCGCCGACATTGCGCTGTACCGCGCCAAGGATTCGGGGCGCAACACCTCGCAGATGTTCCACACCACCATGCAAAAAGCCGCCAGCGAACGGCTGCGCATGGAAACCGACCTGCGCCAGGCCTTGGCTCGCGGGGAGTTCAGCGTACATTTCCAACCTCAGGTCGACGCCCGGGACAACCGCATCATCGGCGCCGAAACGCTGGTGCGCTGGCATCACCCCGAATTGGGCGCCCAATCACCGAATGAATTCATCAAAGTGCTGGAGGACAGCGGGCTGATCCTGGAAGTTGGCACCTGGATTCTCGATGAAGCCTGCAACGGCTTCAAACAACTGATCGCCAAGGGCAAGATCGATCCGCTGCAATTCAGCCTGTGCGTGAATATCAGCCCACGGCAGTTCCGCCAGAGCGACTTCGTCGAGCGCATCGAAAGCTGCCTCGCCACCTATGGCCTGCCTTACGCCATGCTCAAGCTGGAAATCACCGAGGGCATCGTGATCCAGAACCTGGACGACACCATCGCCAAGATGCGTCGCCTGAAAAAATTGGGAGTGAGCTTCGCCATGGACGATTTCGGGACGGGTTATTCGTCGCTGACCTACCTCAAACGTCTGCCGGTGGACACCTTGAAAATCGATCAGTCATTCGTGCGCGACGCCACCAGCGACCCCAACGATACCGAAATCATCCGCGCCATCGTCGCCATGGCCCGCAGCCTTGAGCTGGAGGTGATTGCCGAAGGTGTCGAGACCCCGGAACAACTGAGTTTCCTGCAGGGGCTGGGTTGCCATTTGTACCAGGGCTACCTGCACAGTCGGCCGTTGCCGCTAGACGCGTTTGAGCGACTGTTGCCCTGACAAAGGAGCCCGCAATGAGGGCTCCACAAATGAAAAAGGGCGCCAATGGCGCCCTTCTTCATTAGTTGCGATGCATCAGTTTTGCAGCGCGGGTTGTTGCTGCGCCCCGTTGATCGGGATGCGCTTGGCTTTCGCCTCTTCCGGGATCACTCGCAACAGGTCGATGCTCAACAGACCGTTGCTCAGGCCGGCGGATTTGATCTCGATATGATCGGCCAACCGGAAGGACAGCTTGAACGCACGCTGGGCGATACCCTGGTGCAGGTAGGTCACGCTGTCGTTGCTCGCTTCGCGCTTACCACCGCTGATGGTCAGCACACCTTTTTCCACTTGCAGGTCCAGGTCGTCTTCCTGGAACCCGGCGGCGGCAACCACGATGCGATACTCGTCATCGCCATGTTTTTCCACGTTGTAGGGTGGATAGCTACTGCCCGGTTCGTTGCGCAAGGCGGTTTCGAACAGGTCGTTGAAACGGTCGAAGCCCACCGAGGAACGGAACAGAGGGGCCAGGGAAAATGCAGTACTCATGATTCAAATCTCCTGAAAAGTTCAGCAAGGTTTTTTGTCTCCGCGACCCGAATTCGGCATCGCGTAATCCCTATCTAGGGACCGCCAAAAACTTTTCAAGAGGTTGTTTTGAAATTTTTTTCAGGCCGCTTCGGTGCGCTGCACGCTGAGCAAATGGCCTACCGCGTCCAAGTCGGTTTCCCGGCGCAGGGCGGTAAACAGCTCCACCGCTTCGGGATAATTGCGAGTCAGCATCGCCAGCCACTGCTTCAACCGGCCGGGCGCCTGGCGTGGGGTCAATTGCTCGACCACCTGCACCCAGAAGTCCTGGAGCATCGGTTGCAACTCGGCCCAGGACAGCTCGATCACCTCTTCACCGGCCCTGGCCGCAGCGATCTGCCGGGCCAAATCAGGACGGGAAACGAGGCCGCGGCCGAGCATGATGTCTTCCACACCACTGATCTCGCGGCACCGGCGCCAGTCTTCAACGCTCCAGATATCGCCGTTGGCGAATACCGGGACCTTGACCACCTCCTGAACCCGTGGGATCCACTCCCAGTGGGCCGGTGGTTTATAGCCGTCGGTCTTGGTCCGCGCATGCACCACAATGTGCGCCGCGCCACCTTCGGCCAATGCCGTGGCACAGACCAACGCCCCATCCGGGCTGTCGAAACCCAGGCGCATCTTGGCGGTAACGGGAATGTGCCTGGGCACCGCGCGGCGCACGTGCTCGACAATTTCGTTGAGCAGCTCCGGCTCTTTGAGCAACACCGCCCCACCCCGTGATTTATTCACAGTCTTGGCCGGACAGCCGAAGTTCAGGTCGATAACCTGCGAACCCAGCTCGCAGGCCAATGCGGCGTTCTCCGCCAGGCACACCGGATCGGAACCCAGCAATTGCACCCGCAGCGGTACGCCGGCAGCGGTCCGGGCACCGGTCAGCAGCTCAGGGGCAAGCTTGTGGAAATAGGCCGGTGTGAGCAGACGGTCATTGATGCGAATGAACTCGGTCACGCACCAGTCGATACCGCCAACACGGGTCAGAACGTCCCGCAGGATGTTGTCAACCAACCCCTCCATGGGCGCCAGGGCAATTTGCATGGAAAAACACACTCAACGAAAAACGTGCGGCAGTTTACCGGATTTTGCCCACAACATCGGAATTCACCACCAATCCCCTGTGGGAGTTGAGCTTGCTCGTGATAGCGCTGGGTCAGCTTGCATTGATACCGAATGTGCGGCCGTCATCGCGAGCAAGCTCGGCTCCCACACTGGATCCCGCGTGTTCACAGATTCTGCATCCACCACAGATCCCTGTGGGAGCGAGCTTGCTCGCGATAGCGCTGGGTCAGTCTATGAGAATGCCGGATGTCATCAGCGCAGGACCATAACCCTCGATGAACTCCGGCGGCATGCGCTTGGGTCTGCCAGTGGACAGTTCGATGCAAACAAAGGTGGTCTGGGCGCGCAGCAACGTGGTGTTGTCGCTGGGGCGAATCAGCTGGAAATGCCGATTCATCTTCAATCGCTGATCCCAGTCGACGATCCAGGTAGCCAGTTGCAGCTCGTCACCTTCGTAGGCCGCCGCCAGGTAATCGATCTCATGACGCACAACCGCCATGGCCCGGTCCAGCCGCCGATACTCCACCAGATCCAGCCCCAGGCGCTGGGAATGGCGCCAGGCACAGCGCTCAAGCCAGGTGACGTATACCGCGTTATTGGCGTGGCCCAGCCCGTCGATGTCTTCGGCATTTACCTGAAGATCAATAATGAACGGCGTTGCCCTATCCCAGCCCATGCCCCTCTCCCGGTCGAATTTGGTGGGGGCCAGTGTAACGGATCCGAGCTTGATCGCCATCGCGGCCAAGCCTTGCTCCCACAGATCAAGCCGATTGCCGTGCTTGCAGACTGCGCCCGGCCAGCAGGGATAACACGCCATCAATGACGCGAGGATCGGCCAGCACCCGCTGGTGGCCGCCCTGCGGCAAGCGCAGCAAGCGGCTGTCGAACCAGGCTTCGTGAATCAGTTGCGATTCCTTGACCGAAACGAAGGTGTCGTCCTCGGCATGGACAATCAGCCCGGGCACGTCCAGTTGGTAATGGGCGACATCCATCCTCGAAGCCGGCATGCCCACATCGTTTTCCACTTGGCGAATGAAGGCCGATCGCGCCTTGGGCGGCAGCCCCATCATCCGGGCGAACCCACGCAGCACGCCAAGAATGCGCGCAGGCGCCGCAATGCTGACCAGAGTCTCGGTCCGCAACCCCAGCTGAACCGCGAGCATGGCACTGGCACCACCCATGGAATGCCCAACCACGGCTTGCAGAGGTGGTAACTCCGCCGCGGCTTCGAGCATGGCCCTGGCAAACAGCAGGACATTGGCCTCGCGCCCAGGTGAGCGGCCATGGGCCGGGCCGTCCAACGCCACCACCGTGTAGCCGGCACCTACCAGCGCCGTGATCAGCGCGGCAAATTGCGTGGGTCGCCCTTCCCAGCCATGCATCAACAAGACGGTCGGACCTTTGCCCCAACGCAAGGCGGACAGACCGAAGCGTAAGGTGATGCGCTCGGAGGTCGCCAGCAATGGCAGCTCCCAATCCCTTGGCGGCAAGTCCCGGGGACGCATGAACAGCGATCGCATCTTCTTCGCCACCAGGCCCGGAGCCACCCATCCCAGCGTGCCATTGACGCCACGAATCCAGCTAAACCTGTTCATCGCTCATCTCCAGGGCTTGCGCCTTAGCTCATCGCACCGCCGACTTGGCAGCGCGCAGCAACCGATCCGATAACTCTCCCGGGCCCAACGCTCGCGCCAAGGCTAGGCCGCCGACCATCAGGGCAATGTCAGCCAAGGCCTTGTCGGCGTCTTCCGGGCTGGCCGCCAACTGCGCAACCATCAGCTCAATATGCTCATTGAGCACCTCACGAAACTCATCCGGCAGCCGCCCGAGCTCGCCGACCGATGCCGGGATCGGGCAGGCCAGATCGGTGGTATCACGGTGCTTGCGCGACAGGTAGAACGCGGCTGCCAGGGTTCGCCGCTCCTCACCGCTCAGCTCGGCATCCATGTCAGCGATCAAGCCACGACGCTGGCTGAGCAGTTGCTTGAATGCCTCGAGCATCAAGGCATCCTTGCTTTCGAAGTGGGCATAGAAGCCGCCCACTGTCAGCCCGGCGGCGCCCATCACTTCGCCGACACTCGGCTCGGCCGGACCCCGCTGAATCAGCGCAGCACTGGCGGCCTTGAGTATGCGTTCGCGGGTTTGCGCTTTTTTATCGCTCATCGTTACCTCCGAATATTACGACTGAAATATTATCCATGTAATAATTTTCCGCAAGCGGAAATTTTGACCGCTGGTCAGAAGCATCGTTAAAGGAATTGAAGATTGGCCGAACGCCAGACAAACAAAAGGGCCATTCAAGAATTGAATGACCCTTATAAAATCCCGCAGAGCGGGTAATCGTGGCGTCCCCTAGGGGACTCGAACCCCTGTTACCGCCGTGAAAGGGCGGTGTCCTAGGCCACTAGACGAAGGGGACACAAACCTTCTAACTTGATCAGCGCTGAGAACTGATCGATTCAAGGTCGGTGTGGCCAAACCTTGAACCTGTAATTGGTGGAGCTAGACGGGATCGAACCGTCGACCTCTTGCATGCCATGCAAGCGCTCTCCCAGCTGAGCTATAGCCCCGGATTTTTCGCCTCGCGGCGGAGCGACATCTTGCAACATCGCTTCTGTAAAACTGGCGTCCCCTAGGGGACTCGAACCCCTGTTACCGCCGTGAAAGGGCGGTGTCCTAGGCCACTAGACGAAGGGGACGCAAACCCTTCTATACAACTGATCAACGCTGAGTGTTGATCGCTTCAAGACCGGTGTGGCCAGGCCTTGAAGTGTAAATTGGTGGAGCTAGACGGGATCGAACCGTCGACCTCTTGCATGCCATGCAAGCGCTCTCCCAGCTGAGCTATAGCCCCTCATCGCTGAGGACGGGGCGAATCTTAAGGGCGTATCCGAGGGCTGTCAAATTTATTTTCAACAAATTTGAAAGTTTTTTGCCGGGATAACAATCACTTACCGACAAACCCCGGAAAACCGGGGTATGTCCTGCCTCATCGAGCACTCAGGCAATCGCGCCCAGCAGTTTTTCCCACTCCTTGTTCTCCTTCTTCGACACACCACCGAGCAGATCGATGGCCTGGCGCAGACGGAAACGGGTCAGGTCCGGGCCAAGGATCTCCATGGCATCGAGCACCGACACCGAGCTGGCCTGGCCAGTAATGGCGGCGAACATCAGCGGCATGGCATCACGCAGTTTCAGCTCCAGCGATTCGACCACGGCCTGGATGGTCGCGGTGATGCTGTCCTTTTCCCACTGACGCAGACTTTCGAGCTTCCACAGGATCAGTTGCATCAATTGGCGCACCTGATCACCGGAAAGTTTCTTGGACTCGAACAGCTTCGCATCCGGCGTCACGCCGCCGGCAAAGAAGAAGCCGGCCAGGGGTGCGATCTGGCTGAACGTCTCCACCCTGCCCTGCACATGGGGAGCGATTTTCATCATGTACTCAGGGTTGAATGCCCACTTCTGTACACGCGCAGCAAACTCCTCCACCGGCAGGTCACGCAACCACTGACCGTTGAGCCAGGAGAGTTTCTCGACATCGAAGATCGGACCACCCAGCGACACCCGCGACAGGTCGAAGTGCTCGACCATTTCCTGCAGCGAGAACTTCTCGCGCTCGTCCGGCATCGACCAGCCCATGCGCCCCAGGTAGTTGAGCATCGCCTCAGGCATGAAGCCCATGCGTTCGTAGAAGGTCACCGACGTCGGGTTCTTGCGCTTGGACAGCTTGCTCTTGTCCGGGTTACGCAGCAGTGGCATGTAGCACAGCTGCGGTTGTTCCCAGCCGAAGTATTCGTAGAGCAGGATCAGTTTCGGCGCCGACGGCAGCCACTCTTCACCGCGTAGGACGTGGGTGATGCCCATCAGGTGATCGTCGACCACGTTCGCCAGGAAATACGTCGGCAGGCCGTCGGTCTTCATCAGCACTTGCATGTCCATGCGATCCCACGGGATCTCGACATCGCCGCGCAGCATGTCCGGCACCACGCAGACGCCTTCGCTCGGCACCTTCATGCGGATCACATGGGGCTCACCGGCGGCCAGACGACGGGCGACTTCTTCCTTGGACAGCAGCAGCGCGCGGCCATCGTAGCGTGGGGTCTCGCCGCGAGCGATCTGCTCGGCGCGCATCTGGTCCAGCTCTTCGGCGGTGCAGAAGCACGGGAAGGCGTGCCCCATGTCTACCAGTTGCTGGCAGTACTGCTGATAGATGTCACCGCGCTCGCTCTGGCGGTAAGGACCGTGCGGGCCGCCAACGTCCGGACCTTCGCTCCAGTCGATGCCCAGCCAGCGCAGGGCGTCGAAGATCTGCTGTTCGGACTCGCGGGTCGAACGCAGCTGGTCGGTGTCCTCGATCCGCAGGATGAACTCACCGCCGTGCTGCTTGGCAAAGCAATAGTTGAACAAAGCGATGTAAGCGGTGCCGACATGGGGATCGCCAGTGGGCGAAGGCGCGATGCGGGTGCGGACGGTGGTCATGGCATGTCTCGGAAAGAATATAAAAGCGAAGATGAAACAGGGGGCGAATGGTAACAGGCGATGGTGGGCGGGCTCCAGTGAGAGGGGGATTTGTGTGGCACCTGTCAGACCGAGGCACCTTCAATCGCGAGCAGGCTCGCTCCCACAGGGAACCAAGTTGTCCGGACTGGACGCGGTCCATTGTGGGGGCGAGCCTGCTCGCGATAAGGCCATTACCGTGGCCACACAACCTCAGACAGTCAGCAACCGCTCGCGCAGCTTGCCAATCTCGTCACGCAACTGCGCAGCCGCTTCGAACTCCAGGTCCCGGGCCAGCTGGTACATTTTTTCTTCCAACTGACGGATACGTTTGCTGATTTCGCTCGGCGAGCGCAGTTCGGCTTCGTAACGGGCGCTCTCTTCGGCGGCCTTGGCCATGCCCTTGCGCTTCTTGCTGCGCGAGCCGGGCACAGTGGCGCCTTCCATGATGTCGGCGACGTCCTTGAACACCCCTTTCGGCGTGATGCCGTTGGCCAGGTTGAAGGCAATCTGTTTATCGCGACGACGCTCGGTCTCGCCGATAGCCCGTTCCATGGAACCGGTGATGCGATCGGCATAAAGAATCGCCCGGCCGTTGAGGTTACGCGCCGCCCGACCGATGGTCTGGATCAACGAACGCTCGGAGCGCAGGAAACCTTCCTTGTCGGCGTCCAGAATCGCCACCAGTGACACCTCCGGCATGTCCAGGCCTTCGCGCAGCAGGTTGATCCCCACCAACACGTCGAACGTACCCAGGCGCAGGTCGCGGATGATCTCGACCCGCTCCACCGTGTCGATGTCCGAGTGCAGGTAGCGCACCCGCACACCGTGGTCGGCCAGATAATCAGTCAGGTCTTCGGCCATGCGCTTGGTCAGCGTGGTGACCAGCACCCGCTCCTCCACCGCCACACGCTTGGAGATTTCCGAGAGCAGATCATCGACCTGAGTCAGCGCCGGGCGCACTTCAACCTGCGGATCGACCAGCCCGGTGGGTCGCACCACCTGCTCGACCACCCGGCCGGCATGCTCGGCCTCGTAGTTGCCGGGGGTGGCGGAGACGAAAATCGTCTGCGGACTCACACTTTCCCATTCGTCAAAACGCATCGGCCGGTTATCCAGGGCCGAAGGCAGACGGAAGCCGTATTCCACCAGGGTTTCCTTGCGAGACCGGTCGCCTTTGTACATGGCGCCGACCTGGGGCACGCTGACGTGGGATTCGTCGATCACCAGCAAGGCATCGGCCGGCAGATAGTCATACAACGTAGGCGGTGGCGCGCCCGCCGGGCGACCCGACAGGTAGCGCGAGTAGTTTTCGATGCCGTTGCAGTAACCCAGCTCCAGGATCATCTCCAGGTCGAATCGGGTCCGCTGCTCCAGCCGCTGGGCTTCCACCAGTTTGTTGTTCGACCGCAAGTATTCCAGGCGCTCCTGCAATTCAACCTTGATCCCCTCGATAGCGCCCAGCAGGGTTTCCCGGGGCGTAACGTAGTGGCTCTTGGGGTAGAAGGTGAAGCGCGGCAGCTTGCGGATCACCTCGCCGGTCAGCGGATCGAACGCCGAAAGACTCTCCACTTCGTCATCGAACAGCTCGATGCGGATCGCCTCCAGGTCCGATTCCGCCGGGTAGATGTCGATCACGTCGCCACGGACCCGGAACGTTGCCCGGGCGAAATCCATGTCGTTGCGGGTGTATTGCAGGTCCGCCAGGCGGCGCAGCAAGGCTCGCTGGTCGAGCTTGTCGCCGCGATCAACGTGCAAGACCATCTTCAGGTACGTTTCCGGGCTACCCAGACCATAGATGCACGACACCGTGGTGACGATGATCGCGTCCTTGCGTTCGAGCAATGCCTTGGTAGCCGAGAGCCGCATCTGTTCGATGTGATCGTTGATCGAAGCATCCTTCTCGATGAAGGTGTCCGAAGACGGTACGTAGGCTTCGGGTTGGTAGTAGTCGTAATAGGAGACGAAGTACTCCACCGCGTTATTGGGGAAAAACGCCTTGAACTCGCCATACAGCTGCGCCGCCAGGGTCTTGTTCGGTGCCAGCACCAGGGTCGGGCGCTGCACCTGGGCAATCACGTTGGCGATGCTGAAAGTCTTGCCCGAGCCTGTCACACCGAGCAGCGTCTGGTGCGCCAGTCCGGCCTCGATACCTTCGACCATCAGGCGAATGGCTTCCGGCTGGTCGCCGGCGGGCTGGAATCGGGTGACTAGCTGGAATTCAGACATAACATAACCTCTGGGTTCACCCCTGTCGGCCAGCCAACAGGAACGAGAAAGACCGAAACGACTGATGTCGCCCGAGGAAAAAACTGGGATGCATACAATGTGGAGGTGAATGCCTTCGCTTTCAAGACGAACGTCCTACACGCCTTGAAGTCTTTGACGCCGCCAGGGGACTAACGGTCGAAAAAAAACGAAAATACTTACCTTAAAAACCGAATCGCCTGTCGCCGCGCCCGGTGATGGCCTCTATACTAGCTCCCCGTTTGTGCACCGCTCTAGTGCATTCGGCTGGAGCGCTACACGTCCCCTCACACTCCATTCAGAGCCGCGCAATAATGAGCCTGTTTTCCGCTGTCGAATTGGCACCACGCGACCCCATCCTGGGCCTCAACGAAGCATTCAACGCCGACACCCGTACCAATAAGGTCAACTTGGGCGTGGGTGTTTACTGCAACGAGGAGGGGCGCATTCCACTTCTGCGCGCCGTTGTCGAAGCCGAGACGATCCGCGTGGCCCAACACGTTTCCCGTGGTTACCTGCCGATCGACGGCATTGCCGCCTACGACCAGGCGGTCCAGACCCTGCTGTTCGGCAAGGACTCGCCGTTGATCGCCTCCGGCCGCGTCATCACCACCCAGGCCGTGGGCGGCACTGGCGCACTGAAGATCGGCGCCGACTTCCTCAAGCAACTGCTGCCTGACGCCGTCGTGGCCATCAGCGATCCAAGCTGGGAAAACCACCGCGCGCTGTTCGAAACCGCCGGTTTCCCGGTGCAGAACTACCGCTACTACGACGCCGCCACCCATGACGTGAACCGCAGCGGCCTGCTGGAAGACCTCAACGCCCTGCCCGACCGCTCGATCGTCGTGCTGCACGCCTGCTGCCATAACCCCACCGGCGTGGACCTGAGCCCGCAAGACTGGAAAAACGTACTGGACGTGGTCAAGGCCAAGAACCACGTTCCATTTTTGGACATGGCTTATCAGGGCTTTGGCGACGGTATCGACGAAGACGCCGCCGCCGTGCGCCTGTTCGCCGAGTCGGGCCTGACTTTCTTTGCGTCCAGCTCGTTCTCCAAATCGTTCTCCCTGTACGGCGAGCGCGTTGGCGCCCTGTCGATCGTCAGCGAATCGAAAGAGGAAAGTGCCCGGGTACTGTCCCAGGTCAAGCGCGTGATCCGCACCAACTACTCCAACCCGCCGACCCACGGCGCCAGCATTGTCGCAGCCGTGCTCAACAGCCCGGAACTGCGGGCCCAATGGGAAGCAGAACTGGCCGAAATGCGTCTGCGGATTCGCGGCATGCGCAACCAGATGGTGGACATGCTGGCTAAAGCCGCTCCGCACCGGGATTTCAGCTTCGTCGCACGCCAGCGCGGGATGTTTTCCTACTCCGGCCTGACCGTTGAACAGGTGACGCGCCTGCGCAACGAGTTCGGCATCTATGCCCTGGACACCGGCCGCATCTGCGTGGCCGCGCTGAACCAGAACAACATCGATGCAGTGACCAAGGCCATTGTTCAGGTGATCTGAAGGCCGCCGGAATGAAAAAAGGGAAGCCAAGGCTTCCCTTTTTTTGCGTTCACGCTGACCCCGTGGCGAGGGAGCTTGCTCCCTCGCCACAAAAGCAACTCGTCGAAATTACAGCTCCGTCGCCCGCTGACTCGCGGCATCGTCGTAGATCACATACAACGACTCGGCAATCTGACTCTTGATGGCCTTGGTGCTTTCCAGCCCCAGGACAAAACCCTCGGCCTTGCCACCGGCACGGTTCAGTTCGTCAGCGGTGCTGGCCTGGGTGATGGCATCGTAGAGTTTCTCCGCGTGCGGTCCCACGCCCTTGGGCAAGCTGATCTGGGCGGTACTCATAGGCGCACCTCAGTGTGGTTGCCTGTGTGAAGCGGTAACAGATGATTCATGGCGCAAACCTTTGTTTGGCGAATGGCCGGTAGCGCGTTCAGCCACTTCCGGGGGACCATGGTAGCCCTCTCCTGCCGTTGCGGTAACCGCCAATCGCCGATTAATCGCCAACGGACCTGAGGAATGTGCCGGCCGGCAAGAGAAGCTTGACTTCTCTTTTCCAATCAGTAACATACGCGTCATTCCGCGATAGCTCAGTTGGTAGAGCAAGTGACTGTTAATCACTGGGTCCCTGGTTCGAGTCCAGGTCGTGGAGCCAGACAGCAGCAAATCAAGCCCCTGAATTGAAAGATTCAGGGGCTTTTTTGTTGGCGAAAGAAAGGGCTGATTGATTGAAAAGGCTTGCCGATGTCGCTGGCGGAACAATCAGTCAGGCCCGAACAGGCATCATGGTCTGAATCCTGCTTGAATTTGCCAGGCCCGACCGTCACGTGCACGTCATGAGGACGTCGCAAACTGGCGTTGTCCGCCAACAAACATCTCCATAACAACAAGGACGAAGACATGCCCACGCAACACCCGCACCGCAACAATGATCTGTGTACCTCCAGCAAGGTGTACACCGCGCTGACTGAACTCAAGCACCTGGAAGGCCACCGCAGCGCCAAATTCCTTTCGCTGCTGACGCAACACCTGGTGCGCAAGGGCTTGCTCAACGAGCAGGAAGTGGTGCACATGCTCGATCTGGTCGTCGATTGAGCAGCATCGATTCCTACTATTGAAGCGGTTGATTTTTCCTCCCCCCTGCTGAGTCGTAAGGTAACTCCATCGATTGATGGAGGTTCCCATGCCCAAGGTTCAAATCATGTCTGTCATTGGCAGCGCCGTGCCCACCCCACTCAGGGAGCGTGGTCTGTTGGCCTGCTGGTATCTGGTGCAGGACGGCGTCACTATCAGCGGTCCGCTGACTTCTCTGCCCGCCGCCCAAGCCCTGTCACAACGCATCGGCCCTTATCTGCTGACCGCCTAGGGCAACCGCACCCGCGGCTTGCTTTCGACGAACAGCGCCCAACACGACATGAACAGCGCGGCGATCAGCGGGCCGATCACAAATCCGTTCAGCCCGAACACCGCCAGCCCGCCCAACGTCGAGACCAGGACCATGTAGTCGGGCATCTTCGTATCCTTGCCCACCAGGATGGGGCGCAGGAAATTGTCCACCAGGCCAATGACGAATATCCCGAACAGGGTCAATACCACGCCCTGCCAGATGGCCCCGGAGAGCAGGAAATACACTGCCACCGGCGCCCAGACCAGGCCCGCGCCCACCGCCGGCAACAGCGACAGAAAGGCCATCAGCACCGCCCAGAGCAACACCGTGGGAATCCCCAGGATCCAGAAAATCAGCCCACCCAACGCCCCTTGGGTGATGGCCACCAGCAGGTTTCCCTTCACGGTCGCTCGCACCACACGGTTGAACTTCAACTGCAGGCGACGTTTCTGGTACTCCGCCAGGGGAACGGCGGTACGGACCTTGCGCACCAGCTCAGGGCCGTCACGCAGGAAAAAGAACAACAGATAAATCATGACGAAGAAGCTCACCAGGAACTGAAACGTGCCCTGGCCGAAGCTGAACGCCTGGGTGGCGAAGAATTGGCTGCCTTGCATCGCGCCTTTGACGATCCGCTCTCGCAGCCCGTTCAGGTTACCCAGGCCAAAACGGTCGAGCAGGTTCTGGAAGTAAGGCGGCAAGGCATCCCGGAAGCGGGCCAGGTAATCGGCAATGTCCAACTCTCCGCTTTCCAGGCTCTTGTACAACGCCGCCCCTTCCTGGACCAGCAACGTACTGATGACGATCACCGGCAAGATCGCGATCACCACGCAAATACTCAATGTAAGCAGCGAAGTGAGGTTGCGCTGCCAGCCGAGTTTCAGTTGCAGGCGGCGCTGCATCGGGGCAAAGACGATCCCTAGGATTACTGCCCAGAACACGGCGCCATAAAACGGCAGGAGGATCCAGATGAAAGCGATGGTGACCAGAATCAACATCAGCATCTGGGACTTGTCTTGCAGGGTCTTTCGGTTCATTTCTTTTCCATATCCTTGGCGCAATAAACGTTAGTCAGCCAGGATTCGCCGGAGTGCCTTTCCCTTTGCATCCGGTGTTGATCCAGATCAATTGCACAGTACCCGTCGTGGCGTACTCTCGGCGCTTTTTGCGATCCGACGCCACCATGCCCTTCGTTGCCCCCGAACTGCTCGCCCCCGCCGGCACCCTGAAAAACATGCGTTATGCCTTCGCCTACGGCGCCGACGCGGTGTATGCCGGTCAGCCGCGCTACAGCCTGCGTGTGCGTAACAACGAGTTCGACCACGCCAACCTGGCCTTGGGCATTGGCGAGGCCCAGGCCATGGGCAAGCGCTTCTATGTGGTGGTGAACATCGCGCCCCACAACGCCAAGCTGCGCACCTTCCTCAAAGACCTGGAGCCTGTGATTGCCATGGCACCGGACGCGCTGATCATGTCCGACCCCGGCTTGATCATGCTGGTGCGCCGGCATTTCCCGCAGATGCCGATTCATCTGTCGGTGCAGGCCAACACCGTGAACTGGGCCAGCGTCGAGTTCTGGCAACAGCAGGGCTTGAGCCGCATCATCCTGTCCCGGGAGCTGTCCCTGGAGGAAATCGCCGAAATCCGTGAGCAGGTGCCGGCCATGGAGCTGGAAGTGTTCGTTCACGGGGCGCTGTGCATGGCCTATTCCGGGCGTTGCCTGCTGTCGGGCTACCTGAACCGGCGCGACGCCAACCAGGGCAGTTGCACCAACGCCTGTCGCTGGAAATATTCGGCGCAACCGGCGCAGGAAAACGCGGTGGGCGATATCGTGCAGACCTGGCCAGCCGAACCGACCCTGGGCCTCGGCGCGCCCACCGACCAGGTGTTCCTGCTTCAGGAAGCGAACCGCCCGGAGGAATCGATGCCGGCCTTTGAGGATGAGCACGGCACCTACATCATGAACGCCAAGGATCTGCGGGCCGTACAGCACGTGGAACGGCTTGCCCGCATGGGCGTGCATTCCTTGAAGATCGAAGGCCGGACCAAGTCGCACTTTTATTGCGCACGCACCACCCAGGTCTATCGCCGGGCGATCGACGATGCCGTAGCCGGCCGGGAGTTTGACCGCAGCCTGATGACCGATCTCGAATCCCTGGCCCAGCGCGGCTACACCGAGGGTTTTCTACGCCGGCATGTTCATGATGAGTACCAGAACTATCAGAACGGCAGCTCAGTGTCGGAGCGCCAGCAGTTCGTCGGTGAATTGACCGGCCAGCGGCGCGAGCGTCTGGCCGAAGTCCGGGTCAAGAACCGCTTTGGCCTGGGCGATCACATGGAATTGATGACCCCCAAGGGCAACTTTCACTTCGACCTGCATCAACTGCAGAACGTCAACGGCCAGGGCATCGACGTGGCTCCGGGAGACGGGCATGTGGTGTACGTGCCGATTCCGGATGCGGTGGATTTGCGGTTTGGGTTGTTGATGCGCGATGTGCGAGAAGCGTAGCACCTGCACGGCCTCCCCAATCATGCAGACACCGCCAAACAATTGTGGGAGCGAGCCTGCTCGCGATAGCGCCTTCACAGTCAACATCGTCATTGACTGATCTACCGCCATCGCGAGCAGGCTCGCTCCCACAAGGTCGTGTTTGCCTTCGCCCGGCAAGAACTGCCGAAGGCTGCGATCCTCCTTTCCCGATAGGGCCCGGTTGCCCAGGCGAAACATCCGGATCGAGCACGAAAGATCGCAGCCTTCGGCAGCTCCTGCTGCACGACTCAGATGCGGAACTGCCCCACCAGTTTGCCCAGGCGTTGGCCCAGATCGGCCAGGCTGCGGGAGGTCTGGGCACCGAGTTGAGTTTCGTCGGCGACGCTATCCACCGCCACGGCGATCTGGTGCACGCTGCGGTTGATTTCCTCGGCCACGGCGGTCTGTTCTTCAGCAGCGCTGGCGATCTGGGCGTTCATCGAATTGATGGTGCCGATCAACTGCGCCATGGTGTCCAGGGACGCCCCGGCCTCGTTGGCCTGCACCGACGTGCCATCGCCCGCTTCGCTGGAGCGGCGCATCGCTTCTACCGCTGCGTGGGTGCCCGACTGCAAGCGATCAATCATGCCCTGGATTTCCTGGGTACTTTGCTGGGTCCGACTGGCCAGGGCCCGCACTTCATCAGCCACCACGGCAAAACCGCGGCCCGCTTCCCCGGCGCGAGCGGCCTCGATGGCGGCGTTCAGCGCCAACAGGTTGGTCTGCTCGGCGATCGAGCGAATCACCCCCAACACGCTGACAATCGAAGCCACGTCCTGTTGCAAACTGTCCAGGGACAAGCCGCTGCTGCGAATATCGTTCACCAGTGCATGAATCTGCTGGATGCTGCCGGCCACCACACGCTTGGCGGACTGGCCTTCTTCGTCGGTCTGCTGGGCCGCGACGGCGGCACCCTGGGCACTGCGAGCCACTTCCTGGGCGGCCGAAGACATCTCGTTGATCGCCGTGGCGACTTGGTCGGTTTCGTGACGCTGACGCTCCATGGCCTGCTCGGAGCGCTGTGCCTGCTCGGAAACCTGCGCCACCAGCCCAGTCAGCTGCGAGGTCATTTCGGTGATCTGCCGTACCAGACCGTGGATCTTGTCGACAAAACGGTTGAACGAGCCGGCCAGTTGGCCGAGTTCGTCCTGGCTGGTGATCGCCAGGCGGCGAGTCAGGTCGCCCTCGCCCGCCGCGATGTCATCGAGGTTGTCTTTCATCAGGTGCAGCGGCCGCAGGATGGCATTGGCCAGCAACATGCCCACCACCGCAATCACCAGCAATACCACCACAGCAATACCCACGATGCTCAGCAGAACGCCTTGCAGACGTTCTTGAACCTTGGCCTCAACCAGTGCTACCTGAGCTTCAATGCCGTCCAGGTTGACCGAGCTGCCGACCGCCATGTCCCACTTGGGCAAGTAGTCGGTGTAGCCGAGCTTTGGCACCAGTTCGTTGCTGTTTGGCAGTGGCGAGCTGTATTCCAGATAGTGTGTCCCGTCCTTGGCGACTTTCACCAGGTCACGGTTGACATAGACACCGTTGGGATCGCGGTTGTCCTTGAAGGTTTTGCCCACACCGTCGGGGCTGTTGGCCTTGAAGAGACGAACAGTTTCGGAGTCGTAACCGAAGAAATAGCCGTCCTTGCCGTAGGTGACGTTCGACAGTAGCTTGATAGCCTCGGCCCGCGCGGCGTTATCCCCGGGCGCCGACGCGTCGTACAACGGCTTGATGGCAGTAAGCCCCACCGCGACGTAATTCTGCAGGGTGGCCTTGGCGTCGCTGAGCAAGCGCTCGCGGGTTTGCTGAACCTCTTTGCCGGCCTGTTCCTTCAGAATGAAGGCCGTGGTCAGGCTGATAATAGCGGCGGATAGCAATACAGGCAGTATTGCCAAGGACAGAACTTTAGCCTTCAGGCTCAGGCGCATACTGTTCACTCTTATCGGTTTTATGGCGTGGTTAACTGTGTTAACGGCACGGCGCGGGAAAACTGTAGGACAAGGTGAAGGGCTTGCGCCGAGTGGTCAGCTAAAGAGGTGCTGGATTTTGGGGGCCTTATCGCGAGCAGGCTCGCTCTCACATTGGATATCCTGTGAACACCCCTGTGGGAGCGAGCCTGCTCGCGATGAAGGCGACTGGGTCCCGGATTACAACACCATCGCCGCCACCCAGCCAAACACCAGCAGCGGCAAGTTGTAATGGATGAAGGTCGGGACCACGGTGTCCCAGATGTGGTGGTGCTGGCCATCGATGTTCAGCCCGGAGGTCGGGCCCAGGGTCGAGTCCGAAGCGGGCGAGCCGGCATCGCCCAGGGCTCCGGCGGTGCCGACGATGCAGACGATCGCCAGCGGGCTGAAACCCAATTGCAGGCACAGCGGCACGAAGATCGTCGCCAGGATCGGCACCGTGGAGAACGATGAACCGATGCCCATGGTCACCAGCAAGCCCACCAGCAACATCAACAGGGCGCCGATGCCCTTGTTGTGGCCGATCCAGGCCGCCGAGGTTTCCACCAGGCTCTGGACTTCACCTGTTGCCTTCATCACTTCGGCAAAGCCTGAGGCGGCGATCATGATGAAACCGATCATCGCCATCATCTTCATGCCTTCGGTGAACAGGTCGTCGGTTTCACGCCAGCGCACCACCCCCGATACCGAGAAAATCAGGAACCCGACCAGGGCACCGATGATCATCGAATCCAGCAGGAGCTGAATGGCAAACGCCGCCGCGATCGCCAGTCCCGCCACCAACAGGCTCAACGGGTTGTAGCGCACGGTCACCTGTTCGGCCCTGGCGATTGTTTTCAGGTCGTAGATGCGTTTTTTGCGATACGTGAAAAACGCCATGACCAAACCAAACACCATGCCCAGCGCCGGAATGCCCATGGCATGGGTGATGTTGATGTCACTGACGTCCACGCCGCTGCGGGCGACGTTGGCCAGCAGGATCTCGTTGAGGAAGATGTTGCCAAAGCCCACCGGCAGGAACATGTAGGGCGTGATCAAGCCAAAAGTCATGACGCAGGCAATCAACCGGCGGTCCAGCTGCAGCTTGGTCAGTACATAAAGAAGCGGCGGTACCAACAGCGGGATGAAGGCGATGTGGATCGGCAGAATATTCTGGGAGGCGACCGCTACCGTTCCCAGCAAGCCGATCAGGACCCATTTGACCCCCGAGCCACCGGCGACGTCCTGGCGATCCACCATGGCCAGGGCTTTGTCGGCCAGGGCGTGAGCCATGCCGGACTTGGCAATCGCTACGGCGAAAGCACCCAGCAAAGCGTAGGACAACGCCACGGTTGCCCCGCCCCCGAGGCCGGCATTGAACGCCTTGAGCGTGGCGTCGATGCCCAGGCCGCCAGTCAGACCGCCCACCAGAGCGCCGATAATCAGCGCGATCACCACATGCACGCGGGACAGACTGAGCACCAGCATCACGCCAACCGCGGCAATTACTGCATTTATCATCATTACCTCAAAGCACAGCGATGGAGAGCCACCGGACAAAAAGGTCGCGACTTTGCAGGAAGCGGCGAGAAGCTGCAAGGGTCATGCGGCGGGTTTTATATCCGCATGAGAGCGGGAACGCACCGATATCTTGAGTCCAGCCCCAAAACAATGTGGGAGCGAGCCTGCTCGCGATGGCGGTCTGTCAGTTGATATTGAAGTGGCTGACCCGGCGCTATCGCGAGCAGGCTCGCTCCCACCAGAGATCAGCGCTTAGGCAATCCGATCGTGACCTTCAGCCCGCCCCACTCGCTGTCGCCCAGCGCCAGTGTCCCGCCCCAGGTGTCGACGATGTCCCGCACGATGCCCAGCCCCAGGCCGTGGCCGTCGGTCTGCTCATCGAGCCGCGTGCCGCGGCTGAAGACCTGATCGCGGCGGTCTGCGGGAATGCCTGGCCCATCGTCTTCCACCGCCAGGCTGAACCCCTCGGCTGTCTCGCTCACGGTCAGGCGCACTTGCGCGTCGGCCCATTTGCAGGCGTTGTCCAGCAGGTTGCCCAGCAGTTCCAACAGATCTTCACGATCCCAGGGCAGGTGCAGGCCGGGCGGCGCGACGTAAGCCAAGTGCAAGTGCTCACCATGGATCATGTTCAGCGTGGCCAGCAACGCCGGCAGTTCCGCGTCGCAGTCAAGATGGGCACCGGGCAAGGCATCGCCGGACAGTCGGGCGCGGTTGAGTTCGCGGTTCAGGCGCTGACGGACCTGTTCCAGTTGTTCGAGCAACAGCTTGCGCAGCTCGGGGTAAGGGTCGAGTTTTTCATTCGAGGCCAGGCTTTGCAGCACCGCCAGTGGAGTTTTCAGGGCGTGACCCAGGTTGCCCAGGGCGTTGCGTGAACGTTTGAGGCTGTCCTCGGTGTGGGCCAGCAGATGGTTGATCTGCGCCACCAGCGGTTCCAGTTCCCGCGGCACCTGTTCGTCAAGTTGCGAACGCTGCCCGCGCTGCAACTGGGCGATCTGCTCCCGGGCTTTTTCCAGCGGGCGCAAGGCGCGGTGCACCGTGATGCGTTGCAACAACAGAATCAACAGCAACCCCGCCAACCCAAGTCCCAGGCCGATCTGCTGCATGCGCAGGAAGCTGTCCCGCACGGGCGTGTAGTCCTGGGCCACGCTGATGGAAATCGCCTGGCCCAGACGCCGATAGTCGGTACGCAGGACCAGCAGTTTCTGACCTTCAGGCCCCAGTTGCAGGTTGCTGTGCAGCCCCGGATGGTCGAGATGGGGTAACTCCTGGTCCCAAAGGGAGCGGGAGCGCCAATGCGTATCGGCAAAATCGATGCGGAAATAATGCCCGGAAAACGGTCGCAGATAAGCCGGCGACAAGCGTCGTTCATCCAGTTGCAGGCCTTGCGGACCACGCACCAGGGCCACTAGCAGGTTCTCGCTGTCGTTGCGCAGCCCCGCCTCCAGATACCGCTGCAGACCCAGCTCGAACAACCACAGACTGGTCTGCGCCAGAACCAGGCCGACCACCACCATCACACCGATCAGGCCCAGGCTCAGACGCCGCTGGATCGATCTCACTGCGCCTGCCCGCCGAACAGGTAACCCTGGCCGCGACGGGTTTCGATCACGCTGCGGCCCAGCTTGCGCCGCAAGTGATTGACATGGACTTCCAGCACATTGGAATCGCGCTCGGTTTCACCGTCATACAGGTGTTCAGCGAGATGGCTCTTGGAAAGGATTTGCTCAGGATGAAGCATGAAGTAGCGCAGCAGGCGAAATTCGGCCGCGGTCAGTTGGATTTCGGTGCCGTCGCGGCTCACACACTGGCGACCTTCATCCAGATGCAGCCCGGCCGCCTGGAGCGTCGGCTGGTTGGCCTGGCCATGGGAGCGGCGCAGCAATGCCTGGATCCTCAGGTGCAGCTCTTCGGGATGAAAGGGTTTGGTCAGGTAATCGTCGGCCCCGGCCTTGAGGCCTTCGATGCGTTCGGCCCAGGAACCGCGGGCGGTCAGGATCAGCACAGGCGTGCTCAGGCCGCCCGCGCGCCATTGGGCCAACACTTCAAGCCCCGGCACCCCCGGCAAGCCGAGATCGAGGACGATCAGGTCATAAGGCTCGCTGCTGCCCTGATAAACCGCGTCGCGGCCATCGGCGAGCCAGTCGACGGCGTAACCCTGCCGCGTCAGCCCGGCCATCACTTCGTCGGCCAGGGGAACATGATCTTCCACCAGAAGCAGGCGCATCAGTCTTCCTCATCTTTGAGTAAACGGCCGGTCGCGGCCTCCAGGTCCAGTTCGCGCACAACGCCGTCGGTAGCCAGCAATTCGACCTCGTAAATATAGACGCCGTGTTTTTCTTCCAGCTCGGCCTCCAGCAGTTTGGCGCCGGGGTGGCGATCCAGCGCCTGTTGCAGCAAATGTTCCAGGGGCAGGATCACGCCCTGCTGCCGCAATTGCAGGGCCTCATCCTGGTCCAGGTCTCGGGCGACGGCCAGTGAACAGAACACCAGCAGCGCCAGCCCCCAACGGCTGCGGGGGCGTAAATTAAGCTTCATTACAGATCCTGATGATTCTTGAGTACCTTGCCGTCAACCGCGTCCAATTCAAGTTCCCAGTCAACGCCCTGGGCATCGCGCAAGTCCACCTGATAGATGTACTTGCCGTATTCTTGTTCCAGCTCGGTATCGGTCAAGGTGGCGCCAGGGTGTTTGGACAAGGCAGTGGCGTTGAGTTTTTCAACCGACAGAATGGTACCAGCGTCCTGCAGCTTTTGGGCTTCGTCGGCCGTGAGGTCTCGTGCGCTGGCCAGGCCACTGATGGCCATCAGGGTAACGATGAAAAAGGCAGTCAGGCGGTTCATGGGTTGTCTCCTTTTTTTGTAATCTTCACCAGGGAACTGTATCGGGGCGAACTTAACTGAAACTGAATTGCCATCATTGAACACAGATCAATGTGGGAGCGAGCCTGCTCGCTGCCACAGGGCTGACGCCGTTAAATTATCCGTTGCAGCATTCGAGACCGGTATGACCGCCATCCACATCAAGTTCCCTGCCCTGACCCTCAAGGCCGGCCCTCGTGCTCTGGCACGCATTCGCCAGGCTGGCCTGAACGCTGCCGATGTCGGCATTCTGCCGGGCGCCGCCGGTGGCCCCAAGGCCTTGGGCATTCAGGGGCTGGACCTGGCGCTGTTTGGCGAGTGGCTGCCCGCCGCGCCCCGGGAGCGCTCGCTGATCGGTGCTTCGGTGGGCTCCTGGCGCTTCGCCAGCGCCTGCCTGCCGGATGCCGCCGAGGGGATCCGGCGCCTGGGCACCTTGTACAACGAGCAAAGCTTTGCCAAAGGCGTGACTATGGCCGGGGTGAGCCAGAGTTCGCAGCGCATGCTCGATGATCTGCTCCAGGGCCGCGACACGTCGATCCTCGAAAACCCGCACTACCGGCTCAATATCATGGTGGTCAAAAGTCACGGTTTGCTGGCCCAGGATCATCGCGGGCGGCTCGGCCTGGGATTGTCGTCGGTGATCGCCGACAACCTGCGGGGCCGAGCGCGCCTGTCGCGGCATTTCGAACGGCTGATCGTCCACGACCCACGCCGGGCGCCGCCGTTGCACCCGTTGAACGACTTTCCGTCACGCTTCGTCGCTCTGGAGGCCGGTAATCTGCGCCAGGCGCTGCTGGCATCCGGCTCGATCCCGTTGGTGATGGAGGGCGTGCGCGACCTACCCGGCGCCGGCGTTGGCACCTACCGCGACGGCGGCCTGTTGGACTACCACCTGGACCTGCCCTACAGCGGCGAAGACATCGTGCTGTATCCGCACTTCACCGACCGGGTCATTCCCGGCTGGTTCGACAAGGGCCTGCCATGGCGCCGGGGGAACGTCGAGCGCCTGCAGGACGTGCTGTTACTGGCGCCGTCCCGTGAATACCTGGCGCGCCTGCCCTTCGGCAAGCTGCCGGACCGTAACGACTTCAAGCGTTTCATGGGCGATGACACCAGCCGCCGCAAATACTGGCGCACGGCGATGGACGAAAGCCGCCGGCTCGGTGACGAGTTCCTTGAACTGGCGGCCAACGGTGGGCTGGGCGGGCGTTTGCTGACCCTTTAGTCAGCACGGTCGCGCAACGCCGGAACCAAACTGATAAACTCCGCCGCCTGCCTCGCGACCGCTACCTTAAAGAGCCTGAACCTGTGGAAATTTTCAAAGAATTCACCTTCGAATCCGCCCACCGCCTGCCCCACGTGCCAGACGGTCACAAGTGCGGCCGCCTGCACGGCCACTCGTTCAAAGTGGCGATTCACCTGAGCGGCGACATCGACCCGCACACCGGCTGGATTCGGGACTTCTCGGAGATCAAGGCGATCTTCAAGCCGCTCTACGAGCGCCTGGACCACAACTACCTCAACGACATCCCCGGCCTGGAAAACCCCACCAGCGAAGTCCTGGCCAAGTGGATCTGGGAACAGTTGAAGCCATTGTTGCCGGAACTCAGTGCCATTCGCATCCATGAGACCTGCACCAGCGGTTGCATCTACCGCGGCGAGTAAGCGGGCCACAGGGACCTGTGGCATTGGCTTTTTTTGTGTCTATGCTTTTTGGCTCGAACATGCCAAGAGGACGCGACCATGAGCCACTGGCCCCTGGATCACGAATACGACTTCAACGGACACCGCATCCGTTACGCCGTCCACGGCGACGGCCCGCCGCTGGTGTTTGTCCACGGCACGCCCTTCTCTTCCTACGTGTGGCACCGAATCGCCCCGCTGTTCTTGGCCACTCGCAAGGTGCATTACTTTGACCTGCTGGGTTACGGCCAATCCGCACAACCGGACGCCGACGTTTCCCTCGGTGTGCAAAACCAGTTGCTCGCACAGTTGCTGGACCACTGGGGCCTGGATTGCCCGGACGTGGTGGCCCACGATTTTGGTGGCGCAACCGCCCTGCGCACGCACCTTCTCAACGGCAAGCACTACCGCAGCCTGACCCTGATCGATCCGGTGGCGCTGTCGCCCTGGGGTTCACCTTTTGTCCAGCATGTGCGCCAGTACGAAGCGGCGTTCAGCGGCCTGCCCGATTACATTCAGCGGGCCATCGTACCGACCTATATCCGGGGTGCGATCAACAGGCAGATCCCCTATGAAGAACTGGCGCCGTACGTGCAGCCCTGGCTTGGCGAGACCGGCCAGGCCGCGCTCTATCGGCAGATCGCGCAGATGGACGAACGCTATACCCGCGAGGTCGAACCGCTGTATGCAACCGTGCGCTGCCCGACGCAGATCCTTTGGGGAGAGGACGATCAGTGGATCCCCATCGAACGCGGTCGTGCGTTGCAACGGATGATACCGGGCGCACAGTTTCATCCCGTTCCCAATGCCGGGCATTTGGTCCAGGAAGACGCGCCGGAGGCCATCGTCGCGGCAGTGTTGCGGTTTCTAGCGCTGCACTCTCCCACCTGAAGAAACCGCATAGGCAGTGGAAACTGTGTTCCAACTTGAACCACCGCCGCACCGCTTTCGTTCTCTTCACTTACCCAATCCCACGGATTGGCTATAAATAACCTCGCGATCACTCGCTTGGCACGGGCGCTGCACGCTTGCGACATCTTCCTCCTGCGCAAGGACCTCCGCATGACTCAAAACGATCCGGGCAACGACTATCCCTTGAGCGAAGTCCCGATGCATGCCCGCAAGGGCCTGGCCTCCACGGCCATGGTGCTGCTGGGCTTCACCTTTTTCACCGCCACGATGTTTGCCGGTGGCAAGCTGGGGGTAGCGTTCGGTTTTGCCGAAATGCTCACGGTCATCGTGATCGGCAATCTGCTGTTGGGCCTGTACGCCGCCGGCCTGGGTTATATCGCCTTCAAGAGCGGGCTCAATTCGGTGCTGATGGGTCGCTTCTGTTTCGGTGAGGTGGGCAGCAAGCTCAGCGACTTGATCCTGGGTTTCACCCAGATCGGCTGGTACGCCTGGGGCACGGCGACGGCGGCGGTGGTACTGGGCAAGTATTTTCATTTGAACGAAGGCACCGTGCTGGGGCTGATGGTGCTGTTCGGCCTGGGGTTCTGCGTCACCGCCTACATTGGTTATCGCGGGCTCGAGATCCTGTCGTACATCGCCGTGCCGACCATGATGTTGTTGCTGATGTTGTCGATGTGGGTCGCGACGGTAAAGGTCGGTGGCCTGGATGGGTTGCTGGCGGTGGTGCCGACGGGCAGCCTCGATTGGTCCACCGCCATCACGCTGGTGTTCGGCACGTTCGTCAGCGGTGCCACCCAGGCGACCAACTGGACGCGGTTTTCCCGCTCGGCGAAGATCGCGGTGCTGGCGAGCCTGATCGGCTTTTTCATCGGCAACGGCCTGATGGTATTGATCGGCGCCTACGGAGCCATCGTCTATCAACAGCCGGACGTGGTGGAAGTGCTGCTGTTGCAAGGCTTCGCCATGGCGGCGATGGCGATGCTGCTGCTCAACATCTGGAGCACCCAGGACAACACCATCTATAACTTTGCCGTGGCCGGCTGCAACCTGCTGCGCACCCGTCGGCGCAAAACCGTGACCCTGGGCGGCGCGGCGATCGGCACACTGCTGGCCCTGGTGGGCATGTACGATCTGCTGGTGCCTTACCTGATTTTGCTGGGCACGGTGATCCCGCCGATTGGCGGAGTGATCATGGCCGATTTCTTCTTCCGCTGGCGCGGCCGCTATCCGCGTCTGGCCCAAGCGCAGCTGCCAGCCTTCAACTGGCCGGGGCTGTTTGCGTACGGCGCAGGCACCCTCGCGGCGTTCACTTCGCCTTGGGTTGCGCCACTGGTAGGAATCGCCACCGGCGCGCTAACGTATGTGATATTGATCGGCCTATTGGGAATTCGCGCCACCGATACCCCCCTCCAAGATCTTTGAGAAGGACTCGCTTGATGCACATCATCAACGCCCGCCTGCGCAACCGCGAAGGCTTGCATGAACTGCACCTGGAAAACGGCCTGATCGCCAGCATTGCACGCCAGACCGAAGCCCCGAGCCTCGGCTCGCAAGACCTCGACGCCGGCGGTAATCTGGTGGTGCCGCCGTTCGTCGAACCGCACATTCATCTGGATGCCACCCTCACCGCCGGCGAACCCCGCTGGAACATGAGCGGGACGCTGTTCGAGGGCATCGAGTGCTGGGGCGAGCGCAAGGCCACCATCACCCAGGAAGACACCAAGACCCGCGCCAAAAAAACCATCCAGGCATTGGCCGCCCATGGCATCCAGCATGTGCGCACCCATGTCGATGTCACCGATCCTGACCTCACCGCCCTCAAAGCCATGCTTGAAGTGCGTGAGGAAAGTCGTCACCTGATCGACCTGCAGATCGTCGCGTTTCCCCAGGAAGGCATCGAGTCCTACCGCAACGGCCGCGAACTGATGGAGGAAGCAATTCGAATGGGTGCCGACGTGGTGGGCGGCATTCCGCATTTCGAGTACACCCGGGATCAAGGCGTAAGCTCGGTGAAATTCCTGATGGACCTGGCCGAGCGCACCGGTTGCCTGGTGGACGTGCATTGCGACGAGACCGACGACCCGCACTCGCGCTTTCTCGAAGTGCTGGCCGAAGAAGCCCGCAGCCGCGACATGGGCGCCCGCGTCACCGCCAGCCACACACCACGGCCATGGGCTCCTATGACAATGCCTACTGCGCCAAGCTGTTTCGCCTGCTCGGGCACTCGGGCATCAGCTTCGTTTCCTGTCCCACCGAAAGCATCCACCTGCAAGGACGTTTCGATAACTTCCCTAAACGCCGCGGCGTCACCCGAGTCAACGAATTGCTCGAAGCGGGGATGAACGTGTGCTTCGGCCAGGACTCCATCGTCGACCCGTGGTATCCCCTGGGCAACGGCAATATCCTGCGGGTGCTGGAAGCTGGCCTGCACATCTGCCACATGCTGGGTTACCGCAACCTGCAAAGCGCCCTGGACCTGGTCACTGATAACAGCGCCAAGGCCATGGCCCTGGGCGAGCGCTACGGCCTGGAAACCGGGCGCCCGGCGAATCTGCTGATCCTCTCGGCCGACAGTGACTACGAAGTGATCCGCAGCCAGGGCCTACCGCTTTACTCCATTCGCAATGGCGAAGTGCTGATGAAGCGGCAGATGCCGATGGTGGAGTTTGCGGTTCAGCCAGGTTGAGGTCATCGCGAGCAGGCTCGCTCCCACAGTGGAGCGGCGCCGTACGCGCATTTTTGTGCCCGCTGAAGATCGAATGTGGGAGCGAGCCTGCTCGCGATGGCGTCATTGGCTGCGGCGCAGATCGTCTATGACACAGACCGCGCAACACCAAACAACCTGACCCGCAGCAGCTCACCCGCCTGCTCCTCCAGCAGAATCGGTGCAGTGCCACCCGGCATCACCACACTCACCGCCCCCGCCGTCACCCAACCCACTCGCCACGCGGCGCACGCCACCGCACTGGCACTGGTGCCCGAAGAAGCGGTGGGACCTTCCCCTCGTTCAAAAATCCGCGCGGCAATGCTTGCTTCGGCCTGGCGCCAGGCCCACTGCAGATTCACCCCCGCCGGGCAGGGAATCCCGGACCCACCGGGCGGCGCATAGGCAATGCGCGTCAGGCTTTGGGCCAACGCTGGGGCACGCATCTGCGGGTTACTTGGCAACGCCTCGGCGCTGTCCACCAGGGTCACGCAGTGCGGGTTGCCAATGTTCACGAACTGACTGCTGCCCCAGGCCGGATTCAAAGCATGAAGCGCAGCCACACGGCTGACTTCGCGCTGGTTGACGATCACGCTTTGCACGCCTTGAGCCGCGACAGCGCCGGGGCCGAAAAGTGGTTTTCCCAAGTCCAGCCAGAAACCCGAGAGACCTTCGAACTCCGCTACGCGGACCGCCGTTTGCAGCGGTGACACGCCTTCACGTTTGTCGTGATGAACCTGTAGCACACATTCGCCGTCGCTCGGCATCAAACCTTGCTCTTTGAGCGCCTGGGAGAAAATCGTCAGGCCATTGCCGCTGCGCTCGGCCAGGGTCCCGTCGGTGTTGACGATCAACAGGTCAAAAGGTGGCTCATTCTGGAACGGGCCGATCAGCAGACCATCGCTGCAATGGGCCTTGGCATCCGGCGGCGCCTGACCCGGCGCCCAACTACAGAAGGCCTGCACTGCGGCGCGGGTCCAGGCCTGGCGGGCCTGGGCAGCCTGGGCGGCTGTCGGCGGCAGGTCAATGCCTTGGGCACGGACCTGCTGCGGTGAGACCACGCCATAAATATTGCCCCGTGCATCATAGAACTGCGTCATGGACCAGACCCGGATTCAGCCAGCGAAAGCCGGTACTTTATTCCGGCCAAGGCTGTGCAGGCAAAGCGTGCTTGCCACCCACGCATCTCTTCGGCACCTTGAGGTCGCGGCGCGGTCAGTGGATGTGCAAGCATAGGGCCCGCCCGCACCATCGCCTCGCCAAACCAAGGACGTTTCATGACTGCCATTCCCCCACCGCCAACCTTCATCCCCGGACGCCTGGAACAGATGTCCACCCGCATTGCCTATCTCATCGCCGGTGTCGGGATCGCGGCCTGGGCGCCGCTGGTGCCGTACGCCAAGGTGCGGGCGAACCTGGACGAAGGCACTCTCGGGTTGCTGCTGTTGTGCCTTGGGGTGGGGTCGATTCTGGCGATGCCGATTTCCGGCGCACTGGCGGCGCGATTTGGCTGCCGGCGGGTGCTCAGTGGCGGCACGATTCTGATCTGCCTGGCCTTGCCCGCGCTGGCAACGATGACGTCTTTGCCCTGGCTGGTGGCAGCCTTGTTTTTGTTTGGCGCCGGCCTCGGCACCGTGGACTCGACCGTCAACCTGCAGGCGGTGATCGTCGAGCGGGCCAGCGGCAAGACCATGATGTCGGGTTTTCACGGCATGTTCAGCCTCGGCGGGATCATTGGCGCGGCCGGTGTGAGCGCGCTGCTCGGCCTCGGCCTTTCGCCCCTGGGGGCGACGCTGGTGGTCAATGCACTGTTGCTGGTGGCGCTGTTCAAGGCGGCGCCGCATCTGCTGCCCTATGGCAGTGAAAGTTCGGGCCCGGCGTTTGCCATTCCCCACGGCGTGGTGCTGTTTATCGGCATCTTGTGTTTCATCGTATTCCTGGCCGAAGGCGCGGTGCTGGACTGGAGCGCGGTATTTCTGACGGCCGAGCGTGGAGTGGAAACCGCCTATGCCGGGCTCGGTTATGCCGCGTTCGCGCTGACCATGACCGTTGGCCGCTTGACGGGGGATTCGGTGGTGCATCGCCTGGGCGCCAGACGCGTGATTATCTACGGCGGCGCGACCGCTGCGGCCGGGTTCCTGCTGGCGACCCTGGCGCCGATGTGGCAGGCGGCGCTGTTGGGGTATGCGTTGGTCGGGGCCGGGTGTTCGAACATCGTGCCGGTGTTGTACACCGCGGTCGGCAAGCAGACGCTGATGCCTGAAGCGATCGCCGTACCGGCCATCACCACCATCGGCTACGCCGGCATCCTCGCAGGCCCGGCGCTGATCGGATTCGTCGCCCATGGCAGCAGCCTGAGCTTTGCGTTCGGGTTGATCGCGCTGTCGTTGGTGGCGGTGGCGGTCAGTGGGAAAGTGTTGAAGGTTTGAGGCGTTACACCCCTCTCTGTGGAAAGGAGATTTATCTGTGGCGAGGGGATTTATCCCCGTTGGGCTGCGAAGCAGCCCTAAAATCACCAACTCGGTGTGTCAGGCAGATTGAGTCTGCCGCTTTGGGTCTGCTGCGCAGCCCAACGGGGATAAATCCCCTCGCCACAGGAGTACGCGTCAATCCTGGTTTTTCATCAGAACCCCACGCTCGCCTGCACAAAAAACGTACGCGGTGCGCCGACATAGATGCCCGAGTTGTTGTCGCTGGAGCGGGTGTAGTACTGATGGTCGAACAGGTTCTTCACCCCGGCGCCGACCTTCAGGTTCGATAGTTGCGATCCGAAGTCGTAGCCAGCGCGCACGTTCCAGAGCACGTAACCCGGCATGTCACCGTAGCGTCCATCGGCGCTGCCGTCGGTGATGTAATCGTCGCTGAAGCTGCCGTCGGGGTTCACGCTGTTGCCGGGTGAGCGTTGCTTGGACTGGGCAAAGGCACCGAGGTTGTAAGTCCAGCGATTGATCTCATAACGCAACCCCAGGTTCGCCACCTGACGCGAGTAGAACGGCAGGTCACGGCCCTTGAAGCTTGGAATATCACCTTCATAAGTTGCGCGGGTGTAGGTGAAACCGGCATTGGCGCTCAGGCCTTCCAGGCGTGGGTCCAGCGCGGCCATGTCGTAGCGCACCGAGGCTTCCAGGCCCTGGTGCTTGGTGGCGCCCATGTTGGTCCAGCCCACATCGTTGCTGATGTACTGCAACTCGTCGTCGAAGTCGATGTAGAACAGCGTCACTTCCCCGCCCCACACGTCATCGTTGTAGCGGGTACCGATCTCGTAGGTCTTGGCTTTTTCCGGGTTCAGGCCGTTGGCGGTGTTGTTGCCGTCGCCGCCCTGGCCGAGCTGGAAATATTGCAGGCTGCCGAACGACGTCTCGTAGTTGGCGAACAGCTTCCAGGCATCGGACAGGTGATACATCACGCTCAAGGCCGGCAGCGGTTCGTTGCTGTCGATGCTGCGGCGTTTTTCCTGTACCGGACTGCCGTCGGTGTCGAGCACCGGGCGGTCGTGCCATTGGGTGCTGATGCGTTCGAAACGGATGCCCGGGGTGATGGTCCACTTGCCGACATCAATCTTGTCATCGATGTAGACCGCATGGGCTTCGGTGCCACCAGTGCGGTCCTGATAGACGTGACCATCGGACCCCGGCCGCACCACCGGCTGGTTATCGCGCAGCGCCAGGCGACTGGCCTCTTCGTGCATGCCTTCCTTGAGGTAGCGATAACCGACGCTGGCTTCCTGGGTGGTCGAGCCCAGGTCAAACACATGGGACACCCGCGGTTCGATGCCGAAGGTGTAGTAAGTACGCGGGTAGGACGCCAGGTTGCGCTGGTCCCGGGAGGCGATGGTGCTGCCACGGTAGCTGTCGGAATAATAGGTCAGCACTTCGGCCTGGGTGCGTTCGCTGATCTCGCGGATCCACTTGAACGACACGTCCTTGCGCCGGCCGGCAAAGTTGTCCCAGTCACGGTCGGACTGATACGGGTCCGCGTCGTATTGCGCCTGGGTCAGGCCGCCGGGCATGTCAGCCTTGGCGTCGTAGTAATGGAAGTTCAGCGAGAAATCATCCACCTCGGTGGGCGCCCAATGGGTCTTGAGGATGACGTCGTCGATGTCATTGTCGTTGTTGCTGCGGCGATAGCCATTACCGTTGACCCCCGAATACAGGAGCGCAACGCCCATGCCGTTATCGGCCGTGCCGCCGAGAAAAGCGCTGTCGATGTGCTTCCAGCCGCCGCGCTGGGAGGTTTCCAGGGTGGTGCCGATTTCACCGGTGGCTTTTTCCGGAATCGCGCGGGTCACGAAGTTGATCACGCCGCCGACGTTCTGCGGCCCGTAACGCACGGACCCGGCGCCGCGCACCACGTCGATGCTGTCCAAGTTGCCCGCAGAAATCGGCGCCATGGACAGTTGCGGCTGACCATAAGGCGCAAACGCCGCCGGCACGCCGTCGATCAGCACCGTGGAACGGGGCGACAGGCGCGAAGTGAGACCGCGCACGCCGACGTTCAGGGAGATGTCGCTGCCGCCGGTGCCATTGGCATCCTGCACCTGCACCCCCGGCACGCGCCGCAGCACATCGCCGACGTTCATGGCCCCCTGCTCCACCATCGCTTCGCGGCGGATTACCGTGCGCGCGCCGGCATGGTTCTGCACCACTTCGGCATTGGCATCGCCGAGCCAGTCACCGACCACCTGGATGTCGGTGGCCCCCAGTTCCAGCGGGCCGCCAGTGGACGCCGAGGGCGCCGGCAGCACGGTCACCGAACCTTCATTGATCTGGTATTGCAGGCCGCTGCCTTGCAGCAGTTGGCCCAGGGCCGCTTCTGGGGACAAGTTGCCGTCCACCGCCGGGGCTTGCTTGCCGGCCACCAGCTCCGGGCTGAAGAACACCTGCAAAGAAGTCTGCTGGCCGAGCTGGCTCAAGGCCTGGCCCAGCGGCTGCGCCTGGATGTGAATGGACGTGGCCGCCTGATCGGCGAAGGCCTGGGGCAATGCGGCACTGACGGCCAGGGTCAGGGCCAGCGGCAGCCAGCGGGCGGGGGCGCGGTTGTTGTTTTTGAAGGTGGTTTTCACGTCGAACCTTGTCCTGTTGAATCGCAAGAATACGCGTCTGTTAATGCAAACCAGTTGCAGTTGGACAAGAAGACGAAGAACTCGAAAAAAACCTGAATTTACCGCGCAATTATTTCCTGGCTGCCGTCATCCAGGGTGCGCACGGCCACCGGCAGGATGTTGGGCAAAGCCTTGAGCAGCGCCTCGGGGTTATCGGCACGAAACACGCTGGTCAGGCGCAAGTTGCCCACCGCCGCGCTGCCGACGCGCAGGGGTTTAGCGCGATAACGGGAAACCTCCTGGACGACTTCGCTCAAGGGAGCGTTGTTGAACACCAGTTTGCCGTGGCGCCAAGCGGTGAGTTCATCGGCGTTGATGCCATAAGGTGCGGCGACCTTGCCCTGCGCATCGATACGGGTACCAAGGCCGGCCGTGAGGCTGACGAACTCGGCCTGCGCCGCGTCGCGCCCCTGGACCTTGACACTGCCCTGCTCCACCGCCACCCGGGTTGAGTCGGCATCGCGGCGCACATCGAAGCGCGTTCCGGTCACCGTCACCCGGCCGTTGCCCGCCTCCACCGTAAACGGCCGGCCAGCGTCATGCTCGACGCGAAACAACGCCTCGCCTTCGGCCAGTTCCACGCGCCGTTGATGGTGGACGAACTGAACACGCACGCGGCTGTGGCTGTTGAGGTCGATCACCGAACCGTCCGGCAGCGCGATGTGCCGGCGCTCGCCCAGGGCCGTAGCAAATTCAGCGCTGTAATCGCTGGAAGCACCCAAGCCGCTGAACAACCCCAGCCCGACCGCCATCGCCAACAGCCCGGCGGCCACGGCGAAGCGCAGCAGCGGTCGACGCTGGGGACGTTTGGCGGGTGGTTCGCACAACGCTTGCAGACGTTCCTTGGGCAGCAGATCCGTGGCGCTCCAGATCCCCTGCAGAAGTAGAATTTCGTCGCGGTGATTAGAATGTTCGTCCAGCCAGGCTTCGTAACGCTGGCGCTCATCGACACCCATGACGGGAGCTTGCAAGCGTACGAACCATTGCGCCGCCTCGTCGCGAACCCGGTTCTGCCCGCACGGGCATTCACGGTTATCCATCATGGAAGGTCCTGTGGCTCGGGTGGAAGATAACGACGGATCATTGGCCAGCCCCGTCCAGACGATCGCGCAGATGCCGCAGGGTGCGGATCATATACTTTTCCACCATGTTTTTTGACAAGCCCAGGCGCTCGGCGATTTCCGCCTGGGTCAAGCCTTCGATCTTCTGCCAGACAAACACCGTACGGCAATTGGCCGGCAGCTCGGCCAGTGCCCTTTCGATGGAGTCCGCCAACTGGATCGCGTGCATGTAGTGCTCCGGGTCGCCCGAAAGCGACTGGCTGTGATCGAGCGCCACCTCCTCCATGGCGCCCCGCCGATCTTCGCGCCGATAGCCATCCACTGCAATGTTGCGCGCCGTCTGGTGCAAATAGGCCCGCGGCTGCTGGACATCAGCCGAATCGGACTCGAGCACCCGCACGAAAGTATCGTGAGCCAGGTCCTCGGCCTGCTGGCGATTGCGCAGACGACGGGTCCAGGTGCCGATCAACTCTTCGTAATGCTCGAAAAAGCCAGGTCTGCGGGGCGGCTTGGGGGTCATCGCACTGCGCTGTAAGGACGGAGCGTGAATAGTAATGCTTCCTATTAAGCCGAAGCAAACCTATTGCAGTGCCTGTCGTCCGAAGCTTTCAAACTTAAGACAATCCTGTGGGAGCGAGCCTGCTCGCGATTGCGGACTGACCCTCAACATTGATGTTGACTGATACACCGTCATCGCGAGCAGGCTCGCTCCCACATCAGGTGAACCGTCAGGCACACCGCCAGTGAGCCGCACAGAATCAGGGTCCAGCCCAGCGCCTGGAACCAGGCTGCTAGCATCAACGCGCCTCCTATCAGCAAGTAATAGAACAGGCCAAACAGCGCGCCAGCGGTGCCCAGGCAATCACCGTAGCGTACCAATGCCGCACCGAGCACGTTGGGTATCGCCATGCCAAACGCCAGGACAATCAACAGCATCGCCACAACAAAACCAGCGCTGTCGAGCAGGCCCTGAACGCTTATCCCCCCCATCAGCAGCACGATCGCCGCAACAGCCGATAACTGAGAGCCGTCGAAACCCCGTGCAAGCAGACGCTTGTTCAGCCACGCCCCCAGACCCGAACCCAACGCCAGAATCGCCCCGCTGTAGCCGAACAGCTCAGGGCTCAACCCGAGCCGTTCGAACTGGAACGGAGCGAGGTTGTAGTAGCTGAACAGGGCGACGTTGAATGCCGCCACCAAAAACGACGAGCGCCAGATGTCCGGGTCCTTCAGCATGCGCCACAGAGTCGTCAACAAGGGTTGCGGCGGGACACTGCCCTCAAGCGTCTCGGGCAAGGATCGCGCGCTCCACCACAGTAGAATCAGCGACAGCATCAACAGGCCACCGAGTGTGCCTTGATAGCCAAAGAAGCGAACCAGGCTGGCACCGCTGAACAAACCGATCGCCGGGCTGGCCGCGAGGGGAATGCCAATCATCGAAAAAACCTTGCCCAGTTCCGCGCCCTGGTAGCGATCACGCAGAATCGTCTGGGTGACCACCGAACCGACCGCCGCACCAAACGCAGCCAGAGCCTGGACGGCCAGTAATGCGTCGAAGGTGTCGACGTTCAGGCCCAGCACCGTCCCTAGCGCATACAACGCCAACCCACCCAGCATGGCGGGCCTTCGGCCGATGCGGTCACAGACGCCCCCCCACACCACCACACCCAAGGCGAATCCCAGGAAAAATACGGACAACATCTGCGCCGCCATTTCGGCGCTGACGGCAAAGGTCAGGCTGATGTCTGCCAATGCAGGGCTATAGAGGGTCTGGGCAATTTGCGGAAACATCACCAAGGCAATCGCCAGGCCGAGGAACGGACGAGAAGTCATGGGCACGCTCGTTAGAAAAACGACGAGCAGTCTACGAAGCCAGGACTGTCGTATTATCCAAAGCCTGACAACTGATCCTTGAAATCGGACAACTTATGGCTTGGCTCGGCGCTCACGCCCGGTTCGACCCCGACTGTCATAGCGCGCCGGTCATCGGCATTGCAGCGACGCTGGGGCACCACGATTCTGGCCTACACCAGCATCAACGCGGGCAACTGCTATTTACGCGACAGGGCTGCGCGCGCATCACACTGGCGCAACAGCTGTGCCTGCTGCCCCCGTCGCGAGCTGCCTGGATTCCACCGCTGACGCCCCATCGGGCGGTGATGCAGCAGAGCGTGGATTACCGATCGATCTACCTGACGGCGACGCTGTGCGCGGACCTGCCTTCACGCGTTTGCGTCATTGAGGTCTCGCCGCTGCTGCACGCTGTACTCGAGCCGATCACCGACGCGGCGTTCGACAGCGACTGGACCCAAGGTCGCAACCTGCACTTGCTGGGGTTGTGCCTGAACGAAATCCGTGAGGCGGCAGAACAGCCGATGCTGCTACCGCTGCCTCAGGACAAACGCCTCGCGCCTTTGCTCACAACCCTGGACCACCTGCCACCAACATTGGCGGTGCTGGAGCAAAAGATCGGTGCCAGCGGCCGAACCATCGGACGGATCTTTCAACGGGAAACCGGCATGGGTTATCAACAGTGGCGCCAGCAATGGCGCCTGATGCGCGCCATTGAACTGCTCGCCACTGGTCGCAGCCTGAGCTACAGCGCCTTTGAACTGGGCTTTGCCAGTGACAGCGCTTTCATCGCCTATTTCAAGCACATGACCGGTCGTACACCGAGGACCTATCTGGATTGATTGCCGGTGGACTCACGCCTCAGGCATCTTGCGAAAGCCCACCGCCAAGCGGTTCCAGCCATTGATGGCGTTGATTGCCACGGTCAGGTCGACCATTTCCTTGGGCGTGAAATGCTGGTTCAGCAGTTCGTAGTCGGCGTCTGGCGCATGGGTGTCGCTCAAGCGGGTCAGCGCTTCGGTCCAGGCCAGCGCGGCGCGTTCGCGAGGGGTGAAAAACGGGGCTTCGCGCCAGGCGGTCACGGCATACAGGCGACGCTCCGTCTCGCCGTCCTTGCGGGCATCGGCGGTGTGCATGTCGATGCAGAAGGCGCAACCGTTGATTTGCGAGGAACGCAGCTTGACCAGTTCCAGCAGGGATTTTTCCAGGCCCAGTTTCGAAACAGCGGTTTCGAACGCCAGCATGGCTTTGAAAGCTTCAGGGGAGGCAGTGTAGAAATCGATACGCGGTTGCATGGTGAACTCCAGAACAATTGGGTGTGGCGCTACGTTAGCCTCGCGGTGGCGCGGTACAAATAGCCAATTATTGGGAAGTTCGGGGGGCCAATGCACGCCCTTGATACTTGCTCAGGCCCGACTGCGCAACCATTGCAGGAAGCGCTTCTTGGCCACCGGTTTGGGAACGTCGCGGGTCAGGTTCTGGGCCAGGTGCATGCGCACGTCCAGCAGGTTCTTCATCGCGTCATTGATGTCGCGGCGAGCGTCCAGGCAGGGTTTGAGGTAGCTCTTCTCGATGCGATAAAGGGTGCAGAAGGTCTTGGCGGAAAAGTTCGCCAGCGCGGCCTGGTCGGAAACGATCCCGGCTTCGCCAATAACCTCTCCCGGCCCCATGCGTCCGGCCTCGAACGGCTGGCCGTTACGAAACAAGGTCACGCTGACCACCCCGGACTCGATGATGAACAAATGATCGCTGACCTCCCCGGCCGGCAGGATCATGTCGCCGGCGCGGAAGGTCTGCAGGGTCATGTTCTGGCTGAAGGTGTCTTTCTCATCCTGGCGCAAGGTGGAGAAAATGCTCGAGCTTTCCAGCAACGCACGGGGCCGCGACACGCCATTGGTGGACGCGCTTTCGCTGGTGGACAACAGGCTTACGCCCGATGCCTGCAAATGCCGGAACGCCAGGTCGAACAACTGATTGCGCACCTCGCGCTTCTGGCCCATGGACGCGACGAACCCGCTGATTTCATATTCCGCCCCGGTGCTGCCGGTGCTCTTGAGTGTCACGCAGGGAGCCGGGCTGGCAAGCAGGGAACGACAACCAATCATCGCCCGCTCCAGCGCATCGATCACGGTTTGTGGCCGTGCATGCGGGCTGACCGGGATGCTGATGGATAACCCGTGGACATCGCTGGGCCGGCTGAAGTTGACGATCTTGGCCTTGGCCGCCAAGGAGTTGGGAATCACCGCCATGCTGCCCTGGGCGGTCTGCAACCGCGTGGCGCGCCAGTCGATGTCGGTGACCCGGCCTTCGGTGCCATCGATGGAAATCCAGTCATCGACTTGATAGGGCTTGGTGGTGTTGAGCACGATCCCGGAGAACACGTCACTGAGGGTACTCTGCAAGGCCAGGCCGACGATGATCGCCATCGCACCGGAGGTTGCCAGGACGCCCTTGACCGGCAAGTCCAGCACATACGCCAGGGCAGCGATGACGGCGATCAGGAAGATCACCGCACCGATCAAATCCTGCAAGAGCCGCCCGGTATGACCCACCCGTTGCATCATCACCGCGCCGATCATCACCGTCAGGGTCCGCGCAGCGAACAGCCACCAGGCAATTTGTAAACCGGTGGCCGCCAAGTGGCGTGGCACGTCGTCAACCCACTGCGCCGGTTGCAGGGGGTTGAGGCCTTCGTTGAACAGCAGCGCGCTGAACAACGAAAAAATCAGCAGCCGCCCGCCGATCTTCCAATAAGTCCGATCAGCGCTGACCAGCCGCCACAGCAGAATGTCGAGCACCAACAGCACCAAGGCACTCAGCAGTGGGTGATCGGAGATCAGAGACAGCATCGCGACAGCTCCAGGAAGGTCATGGGGCGAAGATTGGCACAAATTGAACACGGCGTAGAGAGCACCGCAGAAACTCATGTGGGAGCGAGCCTGCTCGCGATTGCGGCGTATCCGTCAATGATGCATCGACTGTCAGACCGCTATCGCGAGCAGGCTCGCTCCCACAGGACTTGTCTCTGGTCAGTCGTCCATCGCGCCAAAACGACCGGAGTGGAAATCGTTGAAGGCCTGGTGAATTTCCTGCTCGCTGTTCATCACGAACGGGCCATGACCGACGATGGGTTCGTCGATGGGCTCGCCGCTGAGCAGCAACACCACCGCGTCGTGATTGGCGTGCAGGTGCAACTGCTCGCCGGCCCGGTCGAACAACGCCAGTTGCCCGGCCTCGACCCGCTCGCGACCGTTGACCTGAACCGTGCCTCGCAGCACCACCAGTGCGGTGTTGTGGCCCTCGTGTACGTCGAGGGTCAGGTTTTTCCCGGCATTCAAACGCATGTCCCAGACATCGATGGGCGTAAACGTCTTCGCCGGGCCCTGATGCCCCTCGAAGCGGCCGGCAATCAAGCGCAGGCTGCCAGCGTTGTCCTTCAGGTCGATGCTCGGAATGTCGCTCTTGAGGATTGTCTGGTAGCCGGCTGGGGCCATTTTGTCCTTGGCGGGCAGGTTGACCCACAGCTGGACCATCTCCATGAACCCGCCTTGCCGAGCGAAGTCCTCGGAGTGGAACTCTTCATGAATGATCCCGGAAGCCGCCGTCATCCATTGCACGTCGCCAGGGCCGATCTTGCCGCCGCTGCCAGTGGAATCCCGGTGTTCCAGTTCGCCCTGGTAGACGATGGTCACGGTTTCGAAACCGCGATGAGGGTGCTGGCCAACACCGCGACGCTCGGCGGTGGGTTCGAATTGCGTGGGAGCGGCGTGGTCCAGCAGCAGGAACGGGCTGATGTGCTTGCCCAGGTTGTCGTAGGAAAACAGCGTGCGAACCGGGAAGCCGTCACCGACCCAATGGGCTCGGGGGCTGGTGTAGACGCCGATGATGTTTTTCATGCGGTGGCTCCAATCGTGTTGCGAATCAGACGTTGCGATTCGATGGACACAGATTAAAACCACGAACGCAGCCGCACTAGACTGCAAAAATCAGTCTTAGCGTTCTATAGAGAGAACGATCGCCCCCCAACTTCACTGATATGCCATCGCACGGGGCTGCAATGAGCCCGCACACAGGGATCACAAATGATTGCGCTTGGCGAAATCCGACAGACCCACCAGCGTCTTGAGTCCGAGTTTTTCCAGCAGACGGGTCTTGTAGGTGCTGACGGTTTTCGGACTCAGGAACAAGGCCTCGGCGATGTCCTTGCCGCGCATTCCCATGGCCAGCATTCGCAGAATGGATAGCTCGCGGGTCGAGAGACTTTCCAGGGTCTGCTGTTCAGTGCGTTGTTGAAAATCCAGCCTGACTGGCATTTGAGGGAAATAGGAGTAGCCGGATTTCAGCGCATGAATGGCCTTGATCAGTTCTTTCAGGTCGCTTTTCTTGGTCACAAAGCCCCTGGCTCCGGCCGAGATGCAGCGGTTGCAGAAGTGCTGCGCGTCCTGGGAAGTGAATACCAGCACCCCGCACTCTGGGAACTGGGTCATGATCCAGACCAACAGATCCATGCCATCGAATCCGTTCATCACCAGGTCCAGAATCACCAGGTCTGGGGCCTTTTCCTTGATCAACGCCCTGGCGTCGGCGACACCGCTCGCGTCCCTGACTCCGGTAAACCCCTCGTTCTGGCAAATGAGCCGCAATGCCCCTCGTATGACAGGGTGGTCATCCACGATCAATACGTCTTTCAAGGCAACTCCCCACGTAAATGCAAACGGCGCCGATGCCATGACTGCTTCGGACTGTTGCACAGGCGCCGGGCCATGCCACCTGTCAGGTCTGACAGTGCCGACCAACGGTGCAGCTTCACCCTGCGTGACCTTGCCTGAGAGGGCGAAGCCAGGGTCGCGTCAACTCGCTGGCCTGGGGATCAATCCGCTCCATCAGACTTGCCAGTGACGCAAGGTCAGGCAACTGGGCCGGGCTCAAGTGCATGCCCGGCCGCCGCGCGACCGCCGCCGAGGACAGGCCGACCTGTGGTGTGTTGTAAATCATCGCGTGACGAAGCTGGGGGTTATCGAGAATGAAATCGTGCAGGTTCAGCGCGCCCTTGGCCAGGCCGGCATTGACCACGACCAGGTCGAACGGCTCGCTGCCGTATTCCACCAGCGTCAACAGCTCCTGCAGGCCACTCACGGGGGCGATCCGAAAATAACCCTGTTGATTGAACAGGTGCTCAAGCCTCATTCGATGAGCATGTTGCGTGTCGGCAATCATGATACGTAATGCTTTGTTCGGCATGACAGGCATCCCAATCGTTAAGGGGCGTCAGGCTAGAGGAAGCTTTTGAGAGGCGCTGTAGGACGAATCCCAAAAAAGGGAGGAAAAAGGTACTTCGCATGTAGCTTCGGGATGACTACGCGGCTCGCTTATCCATGAGAAGACCCGCGGGGACCACTTCGCGCCCCAGCGGGAGCAAGCTCCCCCGCCACATAGGCCTCCAGTCGTTCAGTCAGGTGCTCCATGGCTTGGCGCACGTCATCCACCGCGGCGGCGAGCAACGACCGGTCGCCGCCACGGCAGGCACTTTCCAGGGCTTCGCAAGCGGCAATCAGCCGCTGGGCCCTGATCATCAGCGCGCCACCCTTGACCCGGTGCGCCAGATCCGCCAGCCCTGGCAGGTCTTGTCGGGCGAGCAGACGCATCAATTGCGCCAGGTCTTCGGCATTGCTGTTGACCATTTCCACTAGCAGTTTTTTGATTGAGCCCGTGTCACCTGCGCTCAATAGTTCAAGGCTGCTCAAGTCGATGTCGCCGGTGGTCGGCGCAGGCACCCGCTCATCGGGCACTGCGGCGCAATCCTGCGTGACCGAAGCCAGGCAGGTGTTCAGTTCCTTGAGGCTGATGGGTTTGAACAGGCAATCGTCCATGCCGGCCTCGACACAGCGGGCCTTTTCCTCGGGCTGGGCATTGGCCGTGAAACCCAGGATCACCCCCGGCGACAAACCCTCGGCCCGCTCCGCCTCGCGAATGGCCCGGGCCAGTTCGTAGCCGCTCATCAACGGCATGTTGCAGTCGGTAATGACGACATCGAATCGTTCAGCACGCCAGGCGCGCACCCCCTGGACACCATCGTCGGCTTCGCGGACGCGATGGCCCAGATAGCTCAGTTGCTGGGACAGCAGCAAACGGTTGGCCGGGTAGTCGTCCACCACCAGAATGTTCAGCGCCCGCACCGGTGCCAGCGCCTCGACTTGCGCCGACGGCGCTTGAGCCAAGGCATCGAGCGCCGGCAAGCTCAGCAGAACTTCAATCTGCGTGCCCTCCCCCGGCACGCTGCTCAACGTCAGGGTGCCGCCCATCATTTCGCAGAGCGTGCGACTGATCACCAGCCCCAACCCGGAGCCGCTGCGGGCCGACTGGGTGTTGTTGCTGGCCTGGGTAAAGGGGCTGAACAGGCGGCGCTGATCCTCGGCCGAAATACCACAGCCGGTGTCTTCGACGCGCAAGCGGATCGGCAGGCACTGCGCGTCATCGCCCGGTGCGGCTCGCACACTCAAGCGCACCTGCCCCTGGTCGGTGAACTTGATGGCGTTGCTCAGCAGGTTCGACACGATCTGCTTGAAACGCAACGGATCAATCAATACGTCGCGGTTGATCGCGGCGTCGAGTTCAAGCTGTAAGTGCAGTTGTTTCTGCCAGGCCAGGCCTTCAAAGATCCGTGCCACCGACTCGATCAGTTCCCGCAGGTTGGCCCGCTGCGGGGTCAGCGACAACCTGCCTGACTCGATGCGGGCAATGTCGAGGATGTCACCGATCAAGTCGAGCATGCCGCGAGCGGCGCCCGACGCGACTTCGATGGCGAACCGGTCCATGACACCCTGGTCAGCTTTTTTCAGGGCCAGCTCCAGCATGCCGATCACCGCGTTCATGGGGGTGCGGATTTCATGGCTCATGGTCGCCAGGAAAGTGGTCTTGGCCCGGTTGGCATCATCGGCGCTTTGCTTGGCCACGCGCAGCTGTTCCAGCAGACGCCGCAGGTAAACGACCCACCCCAATGCCAGCAGCAACAGCAGCGCGGCGATGGCGAACCCCTGGACGATGGTGGTGCGGTTGCGCAACCAGTAGTTGTCGTCGATCACCACTTCACTGCGCCAACGATTGGTCAGCTCGTCCATTTCTTCGGGAGAAATGCTCAGCAGCGCCTTGTCCAGGATCGAATGCAGCTCCGGCGCATCACGATGAGTCGCCAGGGCCACGCTCTCCGGAAACGTTCCCACGGTGCTGGTGATTTGCAGTTTGCCGCGGTACTGGCGGGAAATCATATAGCGGGCACTGATCAGCGAATTGACCGCGCCGTCCACTGTGCCGGCGGCGACCATGGACATCGCATCCGCCGCGTTTTCAGCCGGCACCAGGTGCACCCGGGGAAACTGTTCCAGCAGATACTCACGCAGCACATTGCCCCGGATCAGCGCCAGGCGTTTGCCCTCCATCTGGTCCAACGTCAACGGGACCTTGCCCCTCAAGGGTGCCACCAGCACGAACGGATTGCTCAGGTAGGGCCGGGTAAAACGCAACGCCCCCTCAAGCTCGGTGCTCGGTGGAGCGGCGGCCAGTACGTCGGCCCGACCGCTTCTGACGCGCCCGATCACATCATGAAGCGAGTTACCCCGCTGGATATCGAACTTCAGGCCGGTGCGCAGGCTGATCCGGGCCAGCACATCGGCGCTGATACCACGCAAATGGCCTTGTTCATCGATAAACGTGAGTGGCGGGAAGTTCTGGTTGACGGCCACTGTGATCCGCGGATGTGCATTCAGCCAACGCTGTTCCTTGACGCTGAAATGCAGGGGTTGCTGACCGGGTATGCTCGCACCGCCAGCGCTCCAGCGCCGCAGGATGCTCATGCGTTCACTGGCGGGGATAGCTTGTAGCGCGGCATTGATAATGCGCAGCAGGCGTGCGTTCTCGCGGCTGACCGCAAAGGCGAACGGCTGTACTTCCATGCGTGAGAAATCAGCCAGTTGGACGTTGTTCAGGTAGTTCTTGCTGATCAGGTAATTGGAGCTGATCGAATCCCCCAGGTAAACGTCGGCCTGCCCAAACGCCACAGCGCCGATAGCGCTCAAGGTCGAGGGGTATAACTGCAAGGCCGCATCCGGATAAAACGCCTTGACTGTCTCGGTGGGCAAATAGTGATACAGCATCGCCACGCGCATGCCCGCCAGGTCCGTGGGCAAGTCCTGGCTATCCGCGACGCGGGCCACCAGGGTGGGCAGGTCATCGGCATAGGCCTGGGACATCGCCAACGCCGGGTCGCTGGCTTCGAAGCCGTTGGCCGTGCCGAGCATGTCGATCTCACCGCTGCGCAGCGCCTGGAGCGATGCCTCCCGTGACGCGTAACGCTGCACCCGCACATCGACGTGCAACATCTGCCCCAGCAACTGGGCATAGTCAGCAGTGAGGCCTTCATAGTCGCGGCCATTGCTGGTGATACCGAACGGTGCGTAATCCGGCGCCGAGGCACCCAACAGCAACGTTCCCTTGCCGCGTAGCCAGTTCCAGTCGGCCTCCCCCAGGGATACCGAATAGTCGCTCACACTGGAGCGCCCGAGCACTTGCAGCGACTCAGGTGCCGCGCCAACCTGCGGCGTCACACTTGATAAGCCCAGCAACAGCGCCACCAGGCCTGTGCGTAAGAACAGCGTCATTTGGCTCAGGTTGTTTCGTTTGGCGTAGTCGGCCCGGAACACCCCCGACTTCACGTCAAGTCAGGGAGACCGGCTGATGGGTTCAGACTGCCAAAGCGAGGGAACAGCGAACCGTCAACGCGCCTGCCTGAAAGACAGGACACGTGAGGTGAGTGTAGGAAGTTTCTGAAGAATTTCCTGGCGAGACTGCCGATTGCTTACGCCGTGGCCAGCTTCAGGTCGCGCACCGAACGGCTCTGTCCGCGATGCTTGCTGTGCTCGTACAGCGAACCAGCGATCTCATCGGCGCGCACCGGCAGGATCGACAACAAGGTATCGCTCAGGCCGTGGCTGGCCTGGCAAAAGCCCTGCATGTAGATCGCCGCTTTGCAGCGCTCGTCGGTGATCAACTTGTAGTTGCGATCTACCTCGAAATTCCCCAGGTATTGCTCAAGTGGCGCCAGCAATGTGCGGTGCATCTGCCGTTCGTAACCGGTGGCCAGCACCACCGCGTCATAACGGCGCACGCTCAACTCGCCGGTGGCGTTGTTGCGCACCGCCAGCTCCACGCCGGCATCGGTGGCCGTGGCTTTCTCCACCGTGGTGAGGGTACGGAAGGCATGACGGGCGACGCCCGAGACTTTCTGGCGATAGAAAATCCCGTAGATGCGTTCGATCAGGTCGATGTCCACCACCGAATAGTTGGTGTTGTGGTACTCGTTGACCAGCCGTTCGCGTTCGCTGTGGGGCTGCTGGAACACCAGATCGGTGAATTCCGGGGAGAACACCTCGTTGACGAACGGGCTGTCATCGGCAGGCTTGAGGGCCGAGCCGCGCAGGATCATGTCGACCTGCACCGAAGGAAAACTGTCGTTGAGGTCGATGAAGGCTTCCGCCGCGCTCTGCCCGCCGCCGATGATGGCGATGGTCATGGGCTGGCCGTTCACGCACGGCTGAGTCGCCATGCGCTCCAGGTACTGGGAATGGTGGAACACCCGAGCATCCTCCTTGAAGGCGGTGAACGCGTCGGGGATACGCGGCGTACCGCCAGCACTGACCACCACCGAGCGGGCGCTGCGCACGAGCTCTTCGCCCTGGCTGTCGCGGGAAATCACCCGCAAGGCTTCGACCTGCTGGTTGTGCAACACCGGCTCGATGCGCAGCACTTCTTCGCCGTAGCGGCTCTGCCTGGTGAACTGCCCGGCCACCCAGCGCAGGTAGTCGTTGTACTCCATACGGCACGGGTAGAACGTGCCAAGGTTGATGAAGTCCACCAGGCGGCCGTGATGCTTGAGGTAATTGACGAACGAATACGGGCTGGTGGGGTTGCGCAGGGTCACCAGATCCTTGAGGAAAGAAATCTGCAACTCACTCTGGGTCACCAGGGTATTGCCATGCCAGCGGTAGTCGGCCTGTTTGTCGAGGAACAGCACATCCAGTTCGCCCTGGACCGGGCCCCGCTCCTGCAGCGCGATGGCCAGCGCCAGGTTCGAGGGGCCGAAGCCGATACCGATCAAGTCGTGAACGTTGGGCGAAGCAATTGCCTGTGTCATGTCCAGTGTCCTCTGGAGGGCCCCTCAACAGGGCGCGAAAAGCCTGGGGTGACCCGACCGATCTTTGGCAAGCCGGCAAGTCGTCTGTTGAGAGGAACGAGGACAGTGAAAAAAAATTTACCGCGATGCGACCGGCGTGGACGGATTAATGCGCGTCCCACTGCCGCATACGAGTGCGGCAATGCTTCATGGCGTTGACGATGTGCTTTTCCACCAGCGCCCGGGAAATGCCCAGGCGTTCGGCGATTTGCGGGTGGGACAGGCCTTCGAGCTTGCGCAGCAGGAAACTCTCCCGGCACAGCGGTGGCAATTCGGCCAGGGCGCGCTGGAGCAGGTCCAGGCGCTGACCGTGGTCTAGGCTGGTATGGGGCGATGGCGTGAAGAAACGCTCTTCGCTGTCCAGCACCTCCAGGGATTCGACCTGGCGCAGGGTATTGCGCCGATGCCCGTCGATCACCAGGTTCAACGCGGTGCGGTACAGGAACGCCCTGGGCTGTTCGATGGGCGTGTCACTGGCGCGCTCAAGTACCCGCACATAGGCGTCATGCACCACATCCTCGGCCGCCTGGCGGTTGCCTAGCCTGGCGTTCAGGAAACACACCAGCTCGCGATAGTAGTTTTCCAACATGACTCCCCTGCGCAATGGCTGCGACAGCTATCCCTGTGCCAGATCGGCGTGCCTGAAATCGGCAATGGCACGATAGTGGCAGATTTCATCGCGTAATTTATAGTAATTCTCATATAGATTTAAAGCTTTGGTTTGTATCAAGGCTGATTCGTTCATTTCTACTGGCACCGACACTGATGTTGTGGCGAGGGGATTTATCCCCGCTGGGCTGCACAGCAGCCCCTCATAGCCAACAACTCGGTGTGCCAGATGTTTTGAGTAGCAGGTTTTGGGGCTGCTGCGCAGCCCTGCGGGGATAAATCCCCTCGCCACAACATCACCTGTCTTGGTTGTTGCGTTGCCCATCCGCCATCCTGCTACCAAGTGTTTCACACAGTAAATTCCCGTCCGAAGCGCTCGTTTACCAAGACAGCCTCCCGTCCCTGCCCCTCATGGAACGGGCCCGACACCACCGGCCGGAACCCTGCATGAAACGTCCCCGCCCTACCCGACGCGCCTGGCTTTTAACCTTCGCCCTGCTTCCAGCCGTGGCCTTTGCCGCCTGGCAAGCGGTGGCCCCGAGCCGTGAATCGCTTATTACCGCCCCCGTCACCCGTGGCGATATCGAAAACAGCGTCACCGCCCTCGGCACCCTGCAACCGCGGCGTTACGTGGACGTCGGCGCCCAGGCGTCCGGGCAGATCCGCAAGATTCATGTAGAAGCCGGCGACGAAGTTCGCGAAGGCCAATTGCTGGTTGAGATCGATCCCTCCACACAAAAGGCCAAGCTGGACGCCGGACGCTTCTCCATTGAAAACCTCAAGGCCCAGCTCCAGGAACAACGAGCCCAGCACGATCTGGCCCAGCAGAAATTCCGCCGCCAGCAGCAACTCAAGGCCGGCGGCGCCACCCGCGAGGAAGACGTGCAGACCGCCCAGGCCGAAGTGCGGGCGACCCAGGCGCGCATCGACATGTTCCAGGCCCAGATCCGCCAGGCCCAGGCCAACCTGCGCAGTGACGAGGCCGAGCTGGGTTACACGCGCATTTTCGCGCCCATGAGCGGCACCGTGGTCGCCGTCGGTGCCCGGGAAGGCCAGACCCTCAACGCCCAGCAGCAAACCCCGTTGATTCTGCGCATCGCACGCCTGTCGCCAATGACGGTCTGGGCCGAAGTTTCGGAAGCGGACATCGGCCACGTCAAACCGGGCATGACCGCCTACTTCACCACCCTGGCCGGCGGCGCCCGGCGCTGGAGCAGCACCGTGCGCCAGATCCTGCCGGTGCCGCCGCGCCCGCTTGAAGCGAGCCAGGGCGGCAGCCTCACGGGCGGGCGCAGTGGCAGCGAACGGGTGGTGCTCTATACCGTGTTGCTGGATGTGGATAACGCCGACCGCGCCCTGATGACGGAAATGACCGCCCAGGTGTTTTTTGTTGCCGCCCAGGCACGCGATGTCCTGACCGTGCCCAGCGCTGCGTTGCAGGCCAACGCCAGGCAAGTGCAGGTGGTGGCCGACAATGGCGATGTCCAGCCGCGCACTGTTCGCACCGGCGTCAGCGATCGGCTGCGTACCGAAATTCTCGACGGCCTGAGTGAAGGCGACCGGGTGCTGATCGGTCCGGCCGTCGGCAGCGGAGGCTGAATGGACACGCCCCTGATCGAACTGCGGGACATTCGCAAGGTTTACGGCGGTGGCGACAGCCCTCGGGTGGAGGTACTGCGCGGCATCGACTTGTCCATTCACGCCGGGGAATTCCTGGCGATTGTCGGAGCGTCTGGCTCCGGCAAGTCCACCTTGATGAACATCCTCGGCTGCCTCGACCGCCCCACCAGCGGCGATTACCGGTTTGCCGGCGAAGACGTCGCCGGCCTGGGCAGTGACGAACTGGCCTGGCTGCGACGCGAAGCCTTCGGCTTCGTGTTCCAGGGCTATCACCTGATCCCGTCCGGCACTGCCCAGGAAAACGTCGAGATGCCGGCCATCTACGCCGGCACTTCGGCCGCCGAGCGCCACGCCCGGGCCAGCGCCCTGCTCGAACGCCTGGGCCTGGCCAGCCGCACCGGCAACCGCCCTCATCAACTGTCCGGCGGTCAGCAGCAACGGGTGTCGATTGCCCGGGCATTGATGAACGGCGGCCACATCATTCTCGCCGACGAACCCACCGGCGCCCTCGACAGCCAGAGCGGCATCGAGGTCATGGCGTTGCTCGATGAACTGGCGAGCCAGGGTCATGTGGTGATCCTGATCACCCACGACTGCGAGGTGGCGGCGCGGGCCAAGCGCATCATTGAGATTCGCGACGGGCTGATCATCAGCGACAACGCCGGCGCTTTGCCGCACCACGTGCAAGCCAATCCGAAGGCACTGCAAGCGGTGGACCTGCGCCAGCGCCTGAGCGCCGGCAGCGAACACAACGGCGCCTGGAAAGGCGAACTGCTCGACGCCGTGCAAGCGGCGTGGCGGGTGATGTGGATCAACCGCTTCCGCACCGCCCTGACGCTGCTGGGCATTGTCATCGGCGTGGCCTCGGTAGTGGTGATGCTGGCCGTGGGCGAAGGCAGCAAACGTCAGGTCATGGCCCAGATGGGCGCCTTCGGCTCCAACATCATCTACCTCAACGGCACCGCGCCCACCCCGCGCGCCGCCAAGGGCATCATCAGCGAACACGACCTGGCGGCCCTCGCCGCCCTGCCCGAGGTGCAGCGCATCATGCCGGTCAACGGCGCTGACGCCAGCGTGCGTTTCGGCAACCTCGACCACACCAGCTACGTCGGCGGCAACGATACGAACTTTCCGACCATCTTCAATTGGCCGGTGGCCCAGGGCAGCTACTTCACCGATGCCGATGAACGCAGTGCGGCGGCAGTGGCAGTGATCGGTCACAAGGTCCGGCACAAGCTACTCAAGGAGGTCGACGACCCCATCGGCCGCTACATCCTGATTGAGAACGTGCCCTTTCAGGTGGTCGGCGTGCTGGCGGAAAAAGGTGCCAGCTCCGGGGATTCGGACGCCGACAACCGCATCGCCGTGCCCTACTCCGCCGCCAGCGTGCGTTTGTTCGGCAGCCGGCATCCCGAGTACGTGGTGATCGCCGCCCGGGACGCGGGCAAGGTCAGGGAGGCCGAACAGGCCATCTCCCGCGCCCTGTTGCGCCTGCATGACGGCAAGCAGGATTTCGAACTGACCAACAACGCCGCGATGATCCAGGCCGAGGCGCGCACCCAGGGCACACTGTCGCTGATGCTCGGGGCCATTGCCGCGATTTCGCTGCTAGTGGGTGGCATCGGCGTGATGAACATCATGCTCATGACCGTGCGCGAGCGAACCCGCGAGATCGGCATTCGCATGGCCACCGGCGCGCGCCAGCGGGACATCCTGCGCCAGTTCCTCACCGAAGCGGTGATGCTCTCGGTGGTCGGTGGGCTGGCCGGGATCGGCCTGGCCTTGCTGGTGGGCGGTGCGTTGCTGCTAGGCAAGATCGCCGTGGCCTTCGAATGGCTGGCGGTGTTCGGCGCTTTCGGCTGCGCCCTGGTCACCGGCGTTGTCTTCGGTTTCATGCCGGCCCGCAAGGCGGCTCGCCTCGACCCGGTCGCGGCCCTCACCAGTGAATGAACCTCACCTTATGAAAGCGCACCTGACCCTCCTGGCCGCAGGCCTGTTACTGGCGGCCTGCGGCACCCCCGCGCCGACGCCGGACAGCGGCATCCAGCCGCCACCGGCCTGGCAAAGTTTCGACACCGCCACCGCTCGAACCGATAACCAGCAATGGTGGACGCACTTTGGTAGTCCGCAATTGAACCGTTTGATCGAGCAGGCGCGCCGGGAAAGTTACGACCTCGCTGCCGCCATGGCCCGGGTGCGCCAGGCCCAGGCCAGCGCAGTGATCGCCGGCGCGCCGTTGCTGCCGGCGGTCACGGCCGGACTCAACGGCACTCGTCAAGAGTTGTTGCGGGGCAAGGGTTACAGCCAACTGGACGTCAATCGGGACAACCGCACCATCGACTACTACGACGCCCACCTCAGCGCCAGCTATGAGCTGGACTTCTGGGGCGGCAAACGGGCGGCCCGGAACAGCGCGCTGAGCAGTCTGTCAGCCAGCCAGTTCGATCGGGCGACCGTGGAATTGACCCTGCTCAGCGGCGTCGCCAACAGCTACACCCAGGCGTTGTCCCTGCGCGAGCAACAGCGCATCGCCGAACAGAACCTGGACAACGCCCAACGTGTACTCGATCTGGTGCAGACCCGCTACGACGCCGGTAGTGCCACGGCCCTGGAGTTGTCCCAGCAAAAAAGCCTGGTGGCGGCGCAACAGCGCAGGTTGCCTCAAGTGCAGCAGCAGGCCCGGGAAGCCTTGATCAGCCTGGCGGCGCTGCTGGGGCAACCGGTGCAGTCGGTCACACTCGACGATGAAAATTTCGACCGATTGCACTGGCCCGCCATCGACGCCGGGGTGCCCAGCGACCTGCTCAGTCGCCGCCCCGACATCGCCGCCGCCGAAGCCCGCCTCGCCGCCGCCCAGGCCGACATCAGCGTAGCCCGCGCGGCCATGTTGCCCTCCGTGACCCTGGGCCTGAGCCTCGCCACCGGCGCCGACATTGCCGAGCAGTTGCTGCGCAACAACGTCTACAACCTCACCGCAGGTTTGGCCGCGCCGATCTTCAACAATGGCCGCCTCAAGGCCGAACGCGACCAAGCCACCGCGCGCCAGGAAGAACTGCTGGAGCTCTACCGCGCCGCCATCATCAACGGCTTCGCCGACGTCGAAAAAGCCCTGAACGGCATCCACGGGCTCGACCAGCAGCGACAATGGCAAAGCGAAGAACTGCACCAGGCCCAGAGCGCCTTCGACATCGCCCAGAGCCGTTATCAGGCCGGCGCCGAAGATTTGCTCACGGTCCTGGAAACCCAACGCACGCTGTACGCCGCCCAGGACATGAACGTGCAATTGCGATTGGCGCGGGTGCAGGCGAGCGTGGCGTTGTACAGGGCGCTGGGTGGGGGTTGGCGGGTGATGTGAGCGTCGAACACACGTTTCTATCGTTCCCACGCGCAGCAAAGGAATGCCTCTACTGACGCTCTGCGTTCTGCTCTTTGGGACGCGGAGCGTCCCTGGCTGCATTCCCACGCAGAGCGTAGGAACGATGAAGCCGCCGACCGCGCCCTCTCCTACTACCTCGACCCCAAACCTGAAAACCCCACTCCACCGCCGGGCCAGTTGTTCACCGTTGCGGAAGGCGCGGACCTGGAATGCCTGCTGGCCAACCTCAGCGAAACCCTTGCGTCAGTCAATGTCATGGCCAGCGACCTGGCATTTGATTTGGACGGCGCGCGACGGAGTTTTGCCTTGGGGATCCAGCAGATGGTCGAGCTGAGTGAGCTGCTGGCGAACCGCGCCCTGGACATCGCAGTGCCGCGTTAAAGGCGCATGCCCTCTCAAGCCAAGTGATATTTGTGGCGAGGGGATTTATCCCCGCTGGGGTGCGAAGCAGCCCCAAACCAGCGCACTCAAAGCAACTGACTCACCGAGGTGCCGGCTAAAGGGGCTGCTTCGCACCCCAGCGGGGATAAATCCCCTCGCCACAACAGCGTTCGCTTTGGTTTTCTTTGGGAAGCGACGCTTTACACCGGCTTACTCTTGAGATTACGCGCATACCACGGCCGCTGCGGCACGCGGCGGAACAGTTCGGAGAGTTTTTTGTCGTCGCTGCCGAAGGTGATGCGCAGGGCCAGTTTCATGGTTTCCGGGTCCATTTCCACCGAACGTCCGGGCTGCAAACCCGGCGTGGTGCTGCAGCCGTGGGTGACCGGGCCCAGCCAGGGGTCGGCGATTTCCACCCAGCGGCCGGGGGCGAACCAAGGCACGCCGTTGACTTCCAGCCGGCTCACTTCACCCGGATGGAAACGTTCGTGAGCGCGGAACCAGTCTTCGAGGCGGTCGTCGATCCAGCCGTGGAAGGCCCAGAACACCGGGTTCACATGGGAGGAAAACGGGTCGCCAAGAAAGTCGTTTTCCGGGGCGTACCAGCGCTGGGCGAAGTCCGCCGGGTCGCGGGCGAAGGGCACCGGGTGGCCGTTGGAAGGATCGCGGGGCACCGAAGCCCAGCGCATGTGCAGCCAGTCATGCAGGCCCAGTTCCACTTCCGAGCCAAACTGGCCAAGGGTCAGTTTCGACAGGTAGCGCGGGTCGCGGTAGCGCGATTCCCAGACTTGGAAGTTGCTGTGATAGGTCTCGGCAGTCTTGATGTCACTCACCCATTGGGCGTACTGCTCGTCGCCGCTGGCCAGCCAGGTGGGCGGCAAAGCTGTGCCATCGTGGTTATCGAAATACCGGGCAAAGCCCAGGCGATCACGCTCCAGCTCCGGTTGCGGCAACGGGAAGCGCGGCCACGACGGCAGCGGCTGGAACGAACGGGCCGTGCCGAGCATGTGCCGGTGCATGAAAAAGAAATCCACGCCCGAGCCGTTGCGATCCTTGCGCTTGCCACGAGCGTCACGTTCATGGTCCCGTGGGCCGGGCTGCCAGCCGATGCCTCGCAAGGCATTGCGCTTGTCTTCGTCCAGGCTGTGCCATTTGTCCCGCGAGGCGTGCCAGAGCTGATGGAACAACCGATGCTCCGGCGACACCAGCCAGGCCAGCAATGGCGGGCTCAGCGGCGTGCGTTCCCGGGCTTCGGGGAACGGCAGCTTGCGGGCGATGAACTGATTGTCGAGTTCCGGCAGCGCCAGCGGGCGATCCAGGCGCAACACGCGACCGCTTAGGGTGGCAGTGCCGGCATTGCCGAAGCCGGCCCAGACTTCGTCCAGGGTCATGATGAATTCGTAGACCGGCGCGTCCTGCCGGGTCCCGATCAGGCGCCAGCTCAATTGTTTCTTGTCATCCCCCGCCAAGTCGCCCAGCACTCGATAACGCGGCTCATCATCGGCGCGCAACCGCTCGGCGGTGTCGAGACAGCCCACCAGCCCACGGCCCTTGTGGGCGATGTCGAGGAACACTTGCAGACCGTCGCCGGGCAAACCGTCCAGGCCCGCGTCGCTTCCTGAAAAACGGATCGTCCAGATACCCCGCAGCGTATCGGCCCGGCGCTGCCCCGCCACGTCCGCCACATCGAATGAGGCCTCGCCGGGGGTGATGGTGGGGTCCGGCCGGGTCAGTTCGCGATGCCCGTAATACACCGCAGGCACGGCGGCACCGGTCAGCGCCAGGCCCGCCATGAACCATCGTCGAGAAATCGTCATTGCCTTACCTGTGTTCGGCCCTGGAGCGGGCTTTATCCAAGCTAGAACGATGGGGGGACTGACAAATTTATAGGGGCTGCGAGGGCCTCATCGCGAGCAGGCTCGCTCCCACAATGGATCTGGTACATCCGCGAGAGATCGGTCGACCGTCAGACCGCTATCGCGAGCAAGCTCGCTCCCACAGGTGAGCGCGTTCAATGTGGGAGCGAGCCTGCTCGCGATAGGGCCATTGGCCGCACCTAAATTTCCCCGCCGATCACTCGTTCTCCCCAGATAGCAAAGCCCCCCGCAGCGAACCTGACTGAGATCGGCAATGACAACACCACGTTCGAAAAAAGCTCTCTTCATCGGCGTGCCCCTGGCCCTTGCACTGGCGGTCGGTGGCGGCCTGGCGGCCTGGGACCACTGGTGGCGGGACAACCCTGGCTACCCGGTCAAGGTGATGAAAGAGGCCAGGGAACTGCACGAGCGCCTGCTGTCCTTCGACAGCCACATCTCCGTGCCACTGAATTTCGGCACCGCCGGTCACGAGGCGGACAAAGACGGTAAAGGCCAGTTCGATCTGGTCAAAGCCAACCGCGGGCACCTGTCCGGCGCGGCCCTGACGATCTTCGGCTGGCCGGAGCTGTGGAACGGCCCCAACGCGCCGCACAAGCCCACCGCCGGCTTCGTCGAGGAAGCGCGCAATCAGCAGGAAGTGCGCTTCAAGATCATCACCGGCATGGTCCGCGACTTTCCCAACCAGGTCGCCATCGCCTACACCCCGGATGACTTCCGGCGCCTGCACGGCGAAGGCAAGTTCGCGATTTTCATCAGCATGCTCAACGCCTATCCTCTGGGCCATGACCTGAGCCTGCTGGATCTGTGGACGGCGCGGGGCATGCGCATGTTCGGCTTCAGCTACATCGGTAACAACGACTGGGCCGACTCCTCGCGCCCTCTGCCGTTCTTCAACGACTCACCTGACGCCCTCGGCGGCCTATCGGACATTGGCAAGCAAGCGGTGACGCGCCTGAACGACCTGGGCGTGATCATCGACGTCTCGCAGATGTCGACCCAGGCCCTGGAGCAAGTTGCGCAACTGAGCCGCACACCCTTGGTGGCCTCCCATTCCGCACCCCGGGCGATGGTGGATATCCCGCGCAACCTCAGCGACAAAGAAATGCAGCTGATCAAGGCCAGCGGTGGCGTGGTACAGGTCGTCGGTTTCTCCCAATACCTGCGCCCGCTGACGCAAAAAACCCAGGACAAACTCAACGACCTGCGCAAGCGTTTCGACCTGCCACCGCTGCCCAACCTGGCCATGGCGCTGATGCCGGGCGATCCGATCATCGCCGCGTGGCCGGAACAGAAATTCGGTGAATACGCCGGCCAGCTCTATGGCATTCTGGAGGAGGAACCCAAGGCCAGCCTCAAGGACCTGGGCGACGCCATCGATTACACCGTACGCAAGATCGGTATCGACCATGTCGGCATCAGTTCGGACTTCAACGAGGGCGGCGGAGTCAAAGGCTGGGAAGACGTGGGCGAGATCCGCAACGTCACCGCCGAACTGCTGACCCGCGGCTACTCCGAAGCGGACATCGCCAAACTGTGGGGCGGCAACTTTCTGCGGGTCTGGGATCAGGTCCAGCAAGCCGCGCGGCCTGCCGTGGCCTCGACCCGGGGGGCCGTCCAGCCATGAATGAGCGCCGGACCTTTCTCAAGCACGCCGGGATCCTTGCCGCCGGCCTGCCGCTGGCCGCCAGTCTTCCCGCCCCGGCCATTGCCGATCCCCTGCCGCCATTGCCCCGGGACAAATGGGCGCAGTTGCGCTCGCTGTTCAACCAGGACCCGGACTATCTGCACTTCTCCAATTTCCTGGTCACCACCCACCCGCGCCCGGTACGTGAGGCCATCGACCGGCATCGCGCCGCGCTGGATAAAAACCCGGGACTGTTGATGGACTGGGACCTGGGCGTCACCGAGGAGCGCGAGGAAAACGTGCGGGCCTGGGCCGGCCGCTACTTGCAAGCAAACCCTGCGCAGATCGCCCTCACCGGCAGCACCACCGAGGGCCTGGCGATGATCTACGGCGGCGTCCATGTGGCAGCCGACCAGGAAATCCTCAGCACCACCCACGAACATTACGCCACCCATACCATCCTTGACTTGCGCAACCAACGCGACGGCACCCGGGTGCGCAAGATCAAACTGTTCGAGAACGCCCACAACGCCAGCCACGATGAAATCCTGCGCGCCATCGACCGCAACATCCGTCCTGAAACCCGCGTACTGGGCATGACCTGGGTGCATTCGGGCAGCGGCGTGAAGCTGCCGATCGACAAGATCGGCGCGCTGGTGGACAAGCACAACCAGGCCCGCAGCGATGCGCAACGTATCATCTACGTGGTGGACGGCGTGCACGGCTTCGGTGTTGAAGACCTGAGCTTCCCAGCGATGAATTGCGACTTCTTCATCGCCGGCACCCACAAATGGATGTTCGGCCCCCGCGGCACCGGCCTGGTGTGCAGCCGCAGCGAAGAGCTCAAGTACGTCACGCCGATCATCCCGACCTTCTCCGAAGCCACGGCGTTTTCCACCACCATGACGCCCGGCGGCTACCACGCCTTCGAGCATCGCTGGGCGGCGGACGAGGCGTTCAAGCTGCACTTGCAACTGGGTAAGGCCGAGGTGCAGGCGCGCATTCACACGCTCAACACCTACTTGAAAAAACAGCTGCTGGCGTTGCCGCAAATCGAGCTGGTCACGCCCATGAGCCCGGACGTGTCGGCCGGTTTCACCTTCTTCCGGGTCAAGGGCCGCAAGAGCGACGAGATCGCCGCCTACCTGATGCAGAACCGGGTGATCGCCGACGCCGTGCATCGCGACGCCGGGCCTGTCATTCGAACCGCGCCGGGCCTGCTCAACACCGAAGCCGAGATCGATCGCTTCATGGGCTTGCTGGGCAAGACACTCTGAACCTGACTTTATCGAGAGAGATGGATGAACAGTTTTTCGTTGAAGCTATTCCCGGCACTGGCCCTCGCCGCCCTGCTGCCCTCCGGCGCCCAGGCGTCACAACCGGGCCAGGTCTTTCGCGACTGCAAGGACTGCCCGGAAATGGTCGTGCTGCCCACCGGCACCTTTCAGATGGGCACCCCGGAAGATGAAGTGGGCCGCGAGCCCGACGAAGGCCCGATGCACCCGGTGACCTTCGCCAAACCGCTGGCGATCAGCCGCTTCCAGGTCTTGAAGGGCGAATGGTTCGCCTACCTGCGCGACACCGGCTACTCGATGCCCGACGGCGATAAACGTCCCGGCCGCGCGTGCAAGGCCGGCATCCCGGACTATCAGGGCAGTGACCCGCGCAAGCAATACACTGACCGGCATCCGGCGGTGTGCATGAATTTCGAAGAGGCCAACGCTTACGTGGCCTGGCTGTCGAAAAAAACCGGCAAGCCATACCGCCTGGTCAGCGAGTCCCTGCGCGAGTACGCCGCACGCGGCGGCACCAGCGGCCCGTTCCCCTTCCCGTTCGACGAGGGCAAGGAATACAGCATCGCCCAACACGCCAACACCTATGGCGCGGCCGACGGCTACAACTTCACCGCCCCGGCCGGCAGCTTCGCGCCCAACGCCTTCGGCGTGTACGACATGCACGGCAACGTCTACGAGTGGACGGCCGATTGCTATAACGAAAACTACATCGGCGCCCCGAGCGATGGCAGCGCCTGGTTGACCGGCAAATGCGAGTTCAAGCGTATCCGCGGCAACGACTGGGGCGAGGCACCGGTGTTCTCCCGCTCCGGCAACCGCAACGCGCTGGTGCCGGGCAATCGGGGTGACTGGATTGGTTTTCGGGTGGCGCGGGATATGTAGGCCGAGCACAGCTCGGCCCCTGTGGGAGCAAAGCTTGCTCGCGATGCAGACACCTCGATTTCACAGAAAAGCGCGTCGCCTTCATCGCGGGCAAGCCTTGCTCCCACAGGATAAATTCCCCTGCCCTCCAATCGTTCTAAAGATGGGCACAACCCAATCCAGCGTGCCTGCGTCCTAAAGCCCTCCCGGCGACCACCCGCGATGGCCTTCGCCCTTTTCATCAAGCAGGGAAACCTCCATGAGCCAACCAACACGCGGGGTGATCAATGAACTGTTCATCCTGCTCAAACCCTTCCGGCTGATTGTCGTAGGCTCCATCCTCTTGGGCATGCTTGGCGGCCTGAGCATCACCGCCCTGCTGGCGACCATCAACGACGCCCTGAACGCCGCGGCCAAACCCACAGCCCAGACGCTGGTAACGTTCGTGGTGCTCTGCGCGGTGGCGCTGCTGACCTCGATTCTTTCGGACATCGGTAGCAACCACGTCGGTCAGAACATCATCGCCGGGTTGCGTAAGTCCCTGGGCAAGAAGGTGCTGCTGGCGCCCATCGAACAGATCGAACGTTATCGCAGCCACCGGCTCATCCCGGTACTGACCCACGACGTCAACACCGTCAGCAATTTCGCGTTTTCGTTCGCACCGCTGGCCATCGCCTTCACCGTGACCCTCGGTTGCCTGGGTTATCTGGCCTACCTGTCACTGCCGATGTTCTTGCTGCTGCTGGTGGCGCTGGTGATCGGCACGGTCGTGCAATACCTGGCCCGGGCTCGTGGCATCAGGGGGTTCGAAGCCGCCCGCGAGGCCGAAGACGCGCTGCAAAAACACTACAGCGCGATCGCCGCCGGCGCCAAGGAACTGCGCATTCATCGCCCACGCCGCCAGCGCATGTTCAGCCAGCGCATCGAAGCCACCGCCGATAATATTTGCGACACCAATATTCGCGCGGTCAACACTTTCGTGGTGGCCAAGACCTTCGGCTCGATGCTGTTTTTTGTGGTCATTGGCCTGGTGCTGGCCCTGCAATCGCTGTGGCTGGGCACCGACAAGGCCGTGCTTAGCGGCTTCGTGCTGGTGCTGCTGTACATGAAGGGCCCGCTGGAATACCTGGTGATGACCTTGCCGGTCATCAGCCGGGCAAACATTGCCTTCAAGCGCATCGCCGAGCTGGACGAGCAGTTTTCCTCACCGGAGCCGCACCTGCTGCTGGACGACAAGAGCGTTTCCAGACCAGCGCTCCAGCAGCTTGAGCTGCGTGATGTGCACTACGCCTTCCCGGCGGTCGAAGGCAGCCAACCCTTCGCCCTGGGACCGATCAACCTGTCCATCGCCCAGGGCGACATTGTGTTCATCGTCGGTGAAAACGGTGGCGGCAAGACCACGCTGATCAAACTGCTGCTGGGCCTCTATTTCCCCCAGGGCGGCGAAATCCTCCTCGACGGTGCGCCGGTAGGGGCCGCGCAACGGGACGATTATCGCCAGTTGTTCACCACGATTTTTGCCGACTATTACCTGTTCGATGACCTGGTTCAGGGTGACCAGCAGGTGCCTGACGACGCCAACCGCTACCTGGAGCGCCTGGAAATCGCTCATAAGGTTCGCATTCAGGACGGCGCCTTCAGCACTACCGATCTTTCCACCGGCCAGCGCAAACGCCTGGCGTTGCTCAACGCCTGGCTTGAGGAGCGCCCAGTGCTGGTGTTCGACGAATGGGCCGCCGACCAGGACCCGGTGTTCCGACGGGTTTTCTATACCGAACTGCTGCCGGAGCTGAAGGCGTTGGGCAAAACCATCATCGTCATTTCCCACGACGACCGCTATTTCGACATAGCCGATCAACTGGTCCGGATGCAGGCCGGTCAGGTCATCAGTGAGAAAGCCCCCGCCGCCTTTGCCTGAACCGCGAGAACACCATGAACCCATTGCTAGATGATGACCTGCTGACCCTACTGCTGGAGGAGGACGCTGACGCCGTGCAAGCCCGCTCCAGCCGCAGCCGGCCGGACCGCGCGCCCTTGTCCTTCGCCCAGCAGCGTTTGTGGCTGGAGCAACAGCGCGACCCGAGCCGTTCGGCCTACAACCTGCCGCGCGCCCTGCGCCTGACCGGCGAACTGAATGCCGACGCCCTGGAACAGGCATTGAATCGCGTCATCGACCGGCACGACACACTGCGCACCGCCTTCACTGAAATCGACGGCGCCGCCACCCAGGTGATCGAGCGTAACGCCAGCCTGATCGTGCACCGGGAGAACCTCGCCGCGCTCGATCAGCCAACACGGGAGCTGGCGCTTTCACAGCGCATCGAACAGCACGCCCGACAACCGTTCGATCTGACCCAGGCGCCGCTGATGCGGGCAACGTTGCTCAGGCTGGGCAGTGACGAGCATGTGTTGTTGCTCAACATGCATCACATCGTTTCCGATGCCTGGTCCAACACGATCCTCATGCAGGACCTGACCATGGCCTATGCCCAGGCCTTGCTGGGCGATCCGTCAACACTGCCGTCGTTGCCCCTGCAATACGCCGACTACGCGAGCTGGCAACGTGGCGACTATGTGCAGAGCCCGGCCTGCCAGCGCAGTGGTGCCTATTGGAGCGACTACCTGGGCCATGAGCTGCCTGCGTTGGAACTGCCTCAGGAGTTTGCACGCACCGCCAATCAGCAACACATGGCCGGACGCGTGCAGGTGTCACTTGACCCGGCAATGGTCCAGGCCTTGGATACGTTCTGTCAGCGGGAGGGGCTTACGCCTTTTGTCTTGGCCCTGGCGGCCTGGCAATTGTTATTGGCTCGGTACAGCAACCAGAACGACTTCACCGTCGGCGTCCCGAACGCCAACCGCAACAGCCACGAGAGCCAGGAGCTGGTGGGATTTTTCGTCAGCAGCCAGGTGTATCGGGCGCGGATCGACTCGACCCGCAGCGCGCTGGATTTCCTCCGGGACCTGCGCGCGCAGTCGCTCGCCGCGCTGGAACATGCCGACTACCCGCTGGAACTGATCCTGGATCAGTTGCAACGTCCCGGCGCACAGGGCGCCAGTGCGCTGTTCCAGGTCTTGTTCAACTGGCGCACCGGGTCGTCCTCACCGTCGGCGCCAAACCTGGGTCAACTGACGCTGGAGTTTCTCAGTACCGGTGACAACCAGGCCAAGTTCGACCTGTCGCTGGATGTCGATTATTCCCAGCAACAGGTGCTGGCAACGTTCGAATACAGCCGTGATCTGTACCGCGCAGAGACCATTGAGCGCATGGCCGGCCACTGGCAGAACCTGCTGCGGGGCCTGGTCGAGACGCCTGGATGCGCGCTTGGCGAACTGCAACTGTTGAGCGCCGATGAACACCGAAAAACCCTGGGCGACTGGAACCGTCAGCCGACCCAACTGCGCAGCGAACAATGTCTGCACCGGTTGATCGAAACCCACGCCGCCAGCACAGGCGACGCCATCGCCCTGACCTTTGAAGGGCAGCACATGAGCTATGCCGAACTCAACCGACAGGCCAACCAACTGGCCCATCGGCTGATCGAGCAAGGCGTCGGGCCCGATGTGCTGGTCGGCATCGCCGTCGAGCGTACGCCACAGATGATCATCGGCCTGCTGGCGATCCTCAAGGCCGGTGGCGCCTACGTGCCGCTGGACCCGGCCTACCCCGCCGACCGCCTGGCTTACATGGTCGCGGACAGCGGCGTCACGCAGATCCTGACCCTGGCTCATCTGCGGGAATCGCTGGCGTTGCCCGCCGACATCAACTGTCTGCTGCTGGATTCGGTCGATACCAATAGTCCCTATCCCGAGCACAATCCGAATGTGCCGATGGACCCGGATAACCTGGCCTACGTGATTTACACCTCAGGCTCGACCGGCCAACCCAAAGGCGCACTGCTGGCGCACCACAACGTCAGCCGATTGTTCCAGGCCACGGACCACTGGTTCAGCTTCGATCATCAGGATGTCTGGTGCCTGTTCCATTCCTATGCCTTCGACTTTTCCGTGTGGGAGATCTTCGGCGCCCTGCTGCACGGTGGCCGATTGGTCATCGTGCCCCACGCCGTGAGCCGTTCGCCGGAGGATTTCCATGCCCTGCTTTGCCAGGAAAACGTCACGGTGCTCAACCAGACGCCTTCGGCGTTCAAAGCGTTGCTGCAGGTCGCCTGCGAGCCTGGGCAGCCTCTTGCCCACCGGTTACGCCAGGTAATTTTTGGCGGCGAAGCGATCGATGTACAGAGTCTTCGCCCCTGGTTCGAACGTTTCGGCGACCAGACGCCGCAACTGATCAATATGTATGGCATCACGGAAACGACTGTGCATGTCACCTGGCGGCCGTTGTCGATGAGTGACTTGCACAGCGAGGCTGCTAGCCCCATCGGCGAACCCATCGTCGACCTGTCCTGGTATTTGCTCGACGCTCATCTGAACCCGGTGCCCAAGGGTTGCATCGGTGAGCTATACGTTGGCCGGGCCGGCCTGGCCCGCGGCTATCACCGACGTGCCGACCTGACCGCTACCCGCTTCATCCCCGACCCGTTCGACCCGCTGCCGGGTGGCCGCCTCTATCGCACCGGGGATCTGGCCCGCTACCGCACCGACGGCAGCATCGAGTACATCGGACGCCTGGATCATCAGGTCAAGATTCGCGGGTTCCGCATCGAGCTGGGGGAAATCCAGACGCGCCTGCAAACGCTGCCGGCGGTGCAAGACGGTGTCGTGTTGACCCATGAAGGCCCAGGCGGCCTGCAGCTGGTCGCCTACGTGATTGCCGCCCAAGCGGCCACGGCCGAGTTACGCGAAGGCTTGTTGAGCGCACTCAAAGCGCAGTTACCGGACTACATGGTGCCCAGCCACCTGCTGTTCATCGATCATTTCCCGCTCAATGCCAATGGCAAGCTCGACCGCAAGGCCTTGCCGGAACCCGACGCCGGTCTTTGGCATTCCCATTACCTGGCGCCTCGCACTCAGCTGGAAGAAGCCCTGGCACAGCTCTGGCAACAGTCCCTCAAGGTTGCGCGCGTCGGTGTCAACGACAGCTTCTTTGAACTGGGCGGGCATTCGATCCTGGCGATCGAACTGATTGCCAACCTCAAGGCACGCCTGAATATCAGCGTGCGGCTGCAAGAGTTGCTGGCCAACCCGAGCGTCGCCGAGCTGGCCTTGTTCATCTCGCAAAAACATCGGGAACAGACCCAATGCCTGGTCGAACTGAACAACGCACCGGCCAGCGCACCGCAGCTATTTTGCCTGCACCCCAGCGGCGGCATCGTGTTCTGTTACCAGCCACTGGCGCGCAAACTCCAACAGCGAGCGCGCACCTTTGGCGTCATGCATCGCGGCTTCAGTGAACCGCATGCCGGGCCTGACGCCTGGCGCGAGATGGTCGCCGATTACAGCCAGGAAATCGTCAAGGCCCAGCCGCAAGGTCCCTATTACCTGATGGGCTGGTCGTTGGGCGGCGCCATTGCGCTGGACATCGCCGCGACGCTGGAAAGCCTGGGCCACACCGTGAGTTTTCTCGGTTTGGTGGATAGCACGATCCCGGAGCATCTATATCCGACAACGTTGTCGCGTCATCGGCATTTACCAGGCGCTGAACAAGCCGACCCGGCCTCTCAGGATCTGCTGGAGGCCATCGAGTACTTCGACCTGCTGTTTCCGACCCTCACGGAACGCACGGCGACTTATCGGCGTGAGCAACCCGAAAGCACGGTCAAGGCCTTCCATGAGTGGGCCGCCAGCCAGATCGAGCCGGGACGAGGCGACTTGCTGGCGATCGTGCAGAGCGTCAAGGATGAAGTCATGAACGCCCAGGCGTTCTCGGTGCATGATCGTTTGCTGGAAGCCTTCGACGGGTTCACCTTCAAACCGGTACGGGTTCGGCCTAGCTGCTGGTGGACGCAGGTAGAAAAAACCCCGGAAGAATTGGCATTCTGCGAAGGTTTGATCAAGAGCTACAGCCTGACCGGGGAGTTGCAATGCTCGATGCATTCGCCGTTGCGTCACCGCAGTATGATTTTTGATGATGGGTTGCTTGATTCGTTGGTCGAGGCTTTTTGGGCCAGTACGATAGAAGGGGAATAGCGCTTGGGGTCGGTGTATATCCGTTGCTGAGGTAACCGCCACTTAGGGTTCCGCCGTTACGGCGGGTCACTTTCGAAAATCCGCAAGCCGGCCCAGGCGAAAGTAGCCAAAGCGCTTCTGCCCGACCACTCGGCACCTCACTTAGGCTCGGTGCGCCTGAACCACCGCTATCGCGAGCAGGCTCGCTCCCACAGGTTTTTGTGTCGTTTGCAGATGCTGAGGACACCAGCAAACTCATGTGGGAGCGAGCCTGCTCGCGATGACGCAGGCACATCCAACATCCTCGCAAGCTGACCCGCCGCTTTCGCGAGCAAGCTCGCTCCCACAGATTTTTGTGTCGTTTGCAGATGCTGAGAACACCAGCAAACTCATGTGGGAGCGAGCTTGCTCGCGATGACGTCGGCACATCCAACATCAACGCAAACTGACCCGCCGCTTTCGCGAGCAAGCTCGCTCCCACAGATTTTTGTGTCGTTTGCAGATGCTGAGAACACCAGCAAACTCATGTGGGAGCGAGCTTGCTCGCGATGACGTCGGCACATCCAACATCAACGCAAACTGACCCGCCGCTTTCGCGAGCAGGCTCGCTCCCACAGGTTTTTGTGTCGTTTGCAGATGCTGAGGACACCAGCAAACTCATGTGGGAGCGAGCCTGCTCGCGATGACGTCGGCACATCCAACATCCTCGCAAGCTGACCCGCCGCTTTCGCGAGCAAGCTCGCTCCCACAGATTTTTGTGTCGTTTGCAGATGCTGAGAACACCAGCAAACTCATGTGGGAGCGAGCTTGCTCGCGATGACGTCGGCACATCCAACATCAACGCAAACTGACCCGCCGCTTTCGCGAGCAAGCTCGCTCCCACAGGTTTTTGTGTCGTTTGCAGATGCTGAGGACACCAGCAAACTCATGTGGGAGCGAGCCTGCTCGCGATGACGTCGGCACATCCAACATCCTCGCAAGCTGACCCGCCGCTTTCGCGAGCAAGCTCGCTCCCACAATTGGATTGAGTTCCCCCGTAAGAACAGGTCGGCTATAAGGCCGCCTCGCGTCGGACGTTGATCTCGGCGCCCCGTTAACCACGCTGGCCGAACGCAGGCATTGCGCAGTGGGCACCTCGGCAAAAAAACGGCGCTTTCCCGTCTCGAAAAGCGCCGTTTCCTTAAGTGAACAGCACCACCCACAAGGCAGGTCTATTCATTCCCGCGAGGATCAGAACTGCGGTTTGTACGTCACGCTGAACATCAGGTTGCGTGGATCACCGAAGTTGTTGTTGCCATTGAGCTGGTTGTAGGCGGACGTAATGTACGTCTTGTCGAACAGGTTGTTGGCGTTGACCGCCAAGGCGATTTCCGACGTCAGTTGGTAGCCGACGCGGGCGTTCCATACGGTATAACCCGGGACTTCACGATCGTAGTCGTAAACCATCGTGTGGCTCTGGGTGGTGAAGCCCAAGCCGGTGCTGACACGGCTCCAGTCGCCGGTGAACTGGTAGTTGCCCCACACGCGCAGCATGTGTTTCGGCGTCCAGGTGCTGAAAATACTCCCTTCATTGTCCGGGTCCTCCAGGTACTTGGTGGTGTTGTAGGTGTAACCCGCGAACAGCTGCAGGTTGTCTATCACTTCACCACTGATTTCGGCGTCGATACCCTGGCTGCGCACTTTGCCCGAGGCTACCGAGCAACCCGAGCCGCCACACCCCGAACCACCGTCGTTGATGGCACGGTTCTCATGGTCGTAGCGGAAGATTGCCAGGGAGGTATTGACCCGACCGTCCATCAACTCGCCCTTGAGGCCGACTTCGTAGTTGGTGCCGACTATCGGCTTGAGCACCGAACCGTTGGCATCGCGATTGGTCTGCGGCTGGAACACGTCGGTATAACTGGCATACACGGCCCATTCGCGGCTCAGGTCATAGATGATGCCCGCGTAGGGCGTGACCACTCCGGTTTCAGTTCCGGTGCTTGGCGCGTTGCCTGTGATACCGGCTGAGTTTTCGGTCTTCGACTTGTAGCTGTAGTCATACCAGCTGACCCGGGAACCCAGCACCAGCGTCAGATCGTCCACCGGCTTGACGCGCCAGGTACCGTACACGCCCTTCTGGCGGATATCGTATTTGCTGAGGGTGCCTTGGCCGCCCGCGGCGATCAAACTGTCGTAGCTGATGTCCGGACGGTCATTGTCGATGTCGAAGATGGAGTCGCTGGTGTTGTTGAATGTACGGGCGTAGCGGTCATCGGTTTCCAGCTGGGAGTAGTTGCCGCCCAGCATGACTTCCTGCTCCATCGACAAGGCTTCGAACTTGCCGGTCAGGTTCATGTCGAGACCGACCTTCGTGGACTGGAAATCGGTCAGGAAGTCGGCATATTGCACGCCGCTGCCATCAGGCAGGAGACCACCCCCCCTTTGGACGCGCTGGTTTTTCGCCTGGTTGTCTTCGCTCATGTGCACCGCGCCGACCTTGAACGCCCAATCCTCATTGAAGCGGTGCTCCAGATCGGCGTAGAGGGTGGTGACGTCGATTTCGGAGCGGTTCCAGCGCGCCCCCGTGTAGGTCGAGCGCGACACGTCCGGCATCCTGCCATCGGCGTAGCGTGGCAGGCCGCGGATGTTGCCCCGCGATTCGCCGTTGGATTGGCTGACCGCGAAACCCAGGGTGGTGTCTTCGCTCAGGTCGACGTCCAGCGCGCCGTATAGCGAATGGGTCTTGCTCCACGCATGGTCGACGAATGAATTGCTCTGGTCTTCGTCGACGACGATGCGACCGCGGATGTTGCCGGCCTGGTTCAGCGGGCCGCCGGCGTCCAGTTGCAGACCGTAGTGATCCCAGGAGCCGGCCTTGCCGGTCAGGGTCACGGTCGGTGCGTTCTGGCCACGCTTGCGCACCAGGTTGACGGCACCACCGGGGCTGCCGGTGCCCTGCAGCAGGCCGGAGGCGCCGCGCATGATTTCCAGGCGGTCGAAGAAGATCAGGTCCTGGGTCGCCCAGTTGCCCAGCGAATAATTGTTACGCAGGATCGGCACACCATCGTATTGCCAATCGTCGATCTGGAAGCCGCGTGACGACAGGATCATGCCTTGGCCAACGCCCTGCAGGCCGACGATGCCGGTGGTCTGGTTGACGGCGTCCTTGAGGTTGACCAGGTTCTGGTCATCCATCTGCTTACGCGTCATCACGGTGATCGACTGAGGAATTTCCTTGAGGGTATGGGTGCCCTTGCCGATGGTCACGGCGTTACTGGTGTATGACTTGCTGCCTTCGGTCGTCGCAACCAGCTCCTGTGCCTTGACGGTGGTCGCGCCCAGCTCAAGGGACCCAGTGGCAGAACCGCGCAGCAGCATCAGGGTATTGCCCTCAACGCTGTACCGCACCCCCGTGCCCTTGAGCAATTCGGTGAGGGCCGCCTGCGGGCTCATCTTGCCGCTGACGCGGTTGCTTTTCAGCCCGGCCATATCGCCGGCGTTGTAGATCACTTGCTGGTTGGTCTGCTGACCGAACGCTTGCAGTGCCTGGGGCAGCGATTGCGCAGGGATGTCGATGCTGACGTCTTCAGCCATCACCTGAGCGCTGAGTGGCAGCAGGCAGACCAGCCCCAGACCGGTCAACACCCGACGCGAACGCAGGCCGCGGGACATGACGAGTGCCTTGAACAGAGGTTTCAACTCATGAATGGATGACATCGTGCTCTCTATTATTGGTAGAAGTAAAAGTCCATGGGGCCGAAGGGCCCGCCGCTCGCCAGCACGAGAGAACCCGCACGGTCGATTGCCCCAAGGGCAATGTGTCAGTGCGGGGCCGACCGGCCCTTCCCCGGGCACGGTCATCCGGCTGGACGACGGCGAAATTTTTGCTGAACACATCCGGTGCCTGAGCGTCCTGCCCGACCCGATTTGTCCACATACCTAAGTAAGACGCAGCACCTGCCAAAAACCGGAATGAGTTTATTTATCATTCGTGAAAAAAGTTAAAAAAAAGCCGGCGCAGAGGGGCGCCGGCCTTTTGTTTCATGCGAGTGTCAGCTGCCTTTCGATCGTTCCCACGCTCCCGCGTGGGAATGCCGCCAGGGACGCTTCGCGTTCCGCCCCTGGAAGGTGACGCAGAGCGTCACGGAATGCATTCCCACGCAGAGCGGGGGAACGAGAACTTAAAAAAGGCCTTTTTGTTCATGCCATGTCAGCTGCCTTGGGCCGCCTTGGCGGCTTGCAGCTGCCGAGCCTGTTCGGTCAGGAGAGCCTTTTCCTCGGGACTCATCGCCTCCATGCGCAAGCGCACCTGGGCCATTTTTTCCAGTTGCCCCGGACTGCTCTCCAGAGCCCGCAGGGCCAGGGCCAAGGACGCCACGGTCGGATGATCGAAGACCAGTCCCGGATGAATTTCGCACTGCAACAACTTGCGAATACCGGCCACCAGTTTGATCACCAGCAACGAATGACCTCCGGCGGCGAAGAAGTCGCGATCGATGCCCAATCGCTCAAGTCCAAGCAACTGCGCCATGCGCGCGGCGAGCAATTGCTCCAGCGCATCGCGTGGCGCGGCGTCTTCATCGTCCGCTGTAGCCACCGCCAACTGCTGCAGTGCGTGGCGATCGATCTTGCCGTTGGCCAGTCGCGGGAATCGTTCGATCAGATGCACGTGCTGCGGCACCATCACGCTGGGCAAGCGGGCGCTCAGCTCAGCGCGCGCGGCGTCGAGCAAGCCCGTCGACAGTCCCTGCTGCGCCACGACAAAGGCCAACAGCCCCTGCTCGGCCGACGTTGCCGGCAACACCAATGCTTCGGCCACCTGCGGCATGCGCACAAGCACGGCCTCGATCTCCGCCAGTTCAATACGGAACCCACGCACCTTGACCTGCTGATCGCGCCGTCCGTATAGCTGGATCGCCCCGTCCGGCCGATAACGCGCCAGGTCACCGGTGCGATACAACCGCTGCGCCGGATCAAAGGGACTCTGGATGAACGCCTGCGCATCGGCTTCGGCATTCAGATAGCCCCGGCACAACTGCGCTCCGCCCAGGTACACCTCACCCAGCACGCCCACCGGCGCCAAACGCAGATCGGCGTCCAGCACGTAAACCTGGTTGTTGCCCAGCACCTGGGTCAGCGCCGAACAGTCGCCGGCCGCGCCATTCAGTGACAGCGGATGAATCATTACCCCCACCGTGGCTTCGGTCGGCCCGTAGTGGTTGAACACCCGGCAATCGCTGCGCAACCGGGCGATGCGCTCGACCAAGGTCGGCGCAATCGGCTCACCGCCAAGCACCAGGGTGCCCGGCAGCAGCGCCCGCTCACTGTCGAGCAGCGCCGCGAGGTGCGAGGGCACGATTTTCAGGCAGTCGATCTGCTGCTGTTGCAGGTACTGGGCAAACAACACGCCGTCCTGCATCTGCTCATCGCTGGCCACATGCAGGGTCGCGCCGTTGAACAACGCGCCAAACAACGCCGTATTACCCAGGTCCGCCGCCACGCTGGAACTGAAACCGACGTTCTTGCACTGGGCAAGCCCCAGCGCCTGACTGGCCTGGGCGGTGTAATTGAGCAGTTGCCGATGCTCGATCACCACGACTTTGGGCACACCGGTGGAGCCGGAGGTAAACAACACATAGGCGATATCGTTGCCCTGGGTGGCGAGCGCCGGCATTGGCGTAGCCGGATGGCTCAGCTCAGCCGCGGTCAGCGCCTTATACGGCTGATCCTGCCAGGCCGGCAGATGCGCCGCATCGGTCAACAACAACGCCGCGCCGGCCTGTTCCAGCATCAACGCCTGACGCGCCTGGGGCCACTGCACATCAAGGGGCAGATACGCCGCACCAAGGCGCCAGCTCGCCAGCATTGCAATCACCAGATCCACCGAGCGCGGCAACGCCAGCGCGACCATCGAACCGGCGCCCACGCCTTGCTGCTTGAGGCCCTGCGCCATGCTGTCAACCCGGGCTTGCAACTGGCCGTAGCTCATTTGCTGACGGGCGTCGGTCAGGGCAATGGCGTTCGGTGTATGCGACGCCAGATCGGCGATGCGCTGCGGCAGATAACGGCCATCAGCTAACGCGTGCATGGCGGGGTTGATTGCCAGCAAGCGCTGCTCTGCGGTGCGACTCAACAGATCGAGCCGCGCCAATGCGGTGTGTGGAGCGGCAAGGATCGACGCCAACAGCACGCCGTACTGTTCCAACACGGCGCTGGCCGAGGCCGGCGAGTAACGCGAGCTGGCGTAATGCAGATTGACCGCGGCAAGCTGCTGGGCAGCGTTCAATTGCACCTGCAACAGCAACTCGAATGGATCTGCCGGCACCCGCACGGACTCTGCAACAGCCCAGTTAAGGCCGCCACTGTTGCCGGCCCGGTTAGCCTGCCCCAGCGTAAAGCCGTAGGCCGGGCGCGCCGCCTCAGGCGACAGTTCCGGCGCCCAGTATTCCTGCCAGGTGCGATGGGCTTCCAGGCGCGCCGCCAGCTCGTCCAGCCACTCGCTGAACGACACCGTCGCGGGCAATGAAACGCTAAGCGGCAGGGTTTTCTCGAACACGCCCACAGCATTGGCGAAGTATTCATAGTCGCCACGGCTGTCATGACGCACGCCCACCAGCGCCTGCTCAAGGCCGCTCAAACGTCCCAGCAACACCCACCATGCGCCTTGCAGCAGCGTGGCAAGCGGCTGATCGAGCTGCTCGGCCAACCGTTGCAACCCATCGCGCTGGGCCGGCTCCAGGGTCAGCGACACACAGGTATCAGCGGCCCCCGTCTCACTGCCGGCGCTGCGCGCAGCCAACCACGGTGTGGCGATGTCCGTCTGCACGCCTTGCAGGTAATGCTGCCAATAGGTTCGTCCGGTGGCGGCATCTTCATCAAGCACCACCTCACTGCGCCATTCCAGGTACTGGGCAAACTCGCCCGGTGCTTCGTCTTCCGACGCCTGAACTGCGGCGTACGCTTGCTGGACTTGCTCCAGCAGCAGATTCAGCGATTGCGCATCGGCACTGTAGCGAGCGATACCCAGCACCAGTTGCCATTGCTGCGGCGCCAGACGATAAAGCACGGCCTGGACGTTTGGCGATTCGCCCACCACAAAAGCACAGCCCAGAGAATCCTTGATCTGCGCCTGGACATCCTCGGTCCGTTGCTCGCCTGCCTGTATCGTCAGCGGGAAACGAGCGGCGTCGCTGGCGACCTGACGCAAGCCGTGGAAACCGGCCACTTTGTCCAGCCGCGCCAGCAGCATTGGCTGCTGTGCCAGGAGCGTATTGAACGCGATCTGCAATCGCTGCGGATCGAGATCGCCGTCGATGACCACATTCAGCCAACGCAATGCTTCGCCACAGGTCGCCGTGCTCGACAGTTGTTCGAGCATCGCTTGTTGCTCGGGGGTCAAGGCAAAGCCGGGGTCCTGCTGGTCCATCAATACCTCGTTCATGCTCCGGTTTCCTCCAGGTTGCGGATGCCCTGGATGGCGGCCCCGGCATCGACCTGGCCCTCCAGCGCGCTGCGCTCATACATATCGCCCATGGCAACCACGATCTTGCGGGGGCCCTCGAACGGGTCGCGGGCGTGGGCCACCAGCATGTTGTCCAGCAGGATCACGTCGCCCTTGCGCCAGTCGAAACGCACCGCACAGGCTTCATACAAATCACCGATGCGCGCCATCACCTCATCCTCAATCGGTGTGCCATCGCCGTAATACACATGCCGAGGCATGCGCTCCAGACCGAACATCGACAGCAGGTCCTCCCGCACATCCGGCTCCAGCCAATAGATGTGATGCAATTGCACCTGATTGAAGAACGACTTCTCCCCGGTGATCGGGTGCGTGATGATCGCCGGCCCCGGTGTGCGGGTCTGCAACTCGTCGTTGTCGAGCCAGCGCCACTGGATACCGCCCGCCCGACACCGGGCCTCAACTTCGCGGCGGTCCTCGGTCTTGAAAAAGTGCTGCCACGACACGTCGAGTTTGTCGGTGAAGGTGCGCACATACAGCAGCCCTTTGTCTTCGAACTTCTCGCGAAGGTCCGACGGCAGTTTTTCGTACATCAACCGGCAATCCACTACGGGAGTCGCACCGCCCACAGGCGCGGCTTGCTCGCAATAGAACATCTGCTTGCGCGGCCAGCGGTCCTGATGGGAGCTTTCGTTGTGGAACAGAATCATCTTGCGCTCCGGGTACGGCGTGGAACGGTAGCTGTTCTTGCCCCCTTCCTTCTTCGGCAAATCGCCGTACTGACCATAAAGGCCGGGCTGGATCGCTTCGGCGAACGCTTCAAAGCCCTGGATGCCATCCAGTTCAAAACCGCGGAACAGAATGCCCGCATGTTCGGCCAGCTTTTGCTCGATCAGCGGCCGGTTCTGATGAATCCACTCGATGACATCCAGCTGGGGTTCACCCGGCTCCAGCATCAACGGGAATCGCTGCGGTGCTGCCACTAGTGATTCACGCACCCGCGCCGGTCGAGGCTTGGCGAGCGGTGTCACCGAGCGTTTGAGAAACTTGCCCAGCTTATCGGCCTTGGGCCCCGGGACGGTGGCAGGCTTGGCGGCGGCCGCCAAGTTGTCGACTGGCATGCTGATAGCTCCCAATTGAATGTCCTGATCAGCGACGATCTGTTCCAACAGGGCGGTCCAGGCCTGAATCAGGTGCTGAATGTGCTCATGTCCGAACAGGGTTGTGGCGAATTGCCAAGTGCCGCGCAATTGCCCTTCTTCTTCGTCAACGAACAACGCCATGTCGAATTTAGAATGGGTCTCCAACGCCGGCAGCAATTCCACGCTCAACCCCTTTATGGAGCGGGTGCGCACCGGCACGTTGTTCATCACGAACAACACCTGGAGCAAGGGATTCATGCCCTTGTGTCGTGGCACGCCCGAGGCCTCGACAATCTGGTCGAACGGCAAGTCCTGATGCTCCAGGGCGCTAAGCAGGTTGTCCTGGGTTTGCGCCAAAAAGCTTGCGAACGAGGCATCGGCGTCCAGACGCGAACGCAGGGGCAGCACGTTGACGAAGAAACCGATCAGCCGCTCCAGCTCCGGCTGTTCACGACCCGCCACGTCGGCGCCAACCACCAGATCTTGCGCAGCGCAGAGCCGATGCAATAACACCTGGAAGGACGCCAGCAGCGTGCTGTACAGCGTGACCCCGGCTTCGCTGGACAACCGGCGCAAGGCACCGGTCAGCCCGGTGGGAAGCTGGAACTGCAGCGCATCGCCGTCATAGGAGGCGGTCTGGCCCCGAGGGCGGGCCAGCGGCAGGTTCAGGCGCCCCTCGTAGCCACTGAGCCGGTGTTTCCAGTAGTCAGCCTGACGCGCCAGTACGCCCTGCTCTTCCAGCGCCTGCTGCCACAAGGCGAAGTCATGGTACTGAATCTCCAGGGGCGCCAGCGGCATCGCCTCAGCCTTGAGGGATGCCTCGTAGACCTGCACCAGTTCGTTGATCAGCAGCCCCATCGACCAGCCATCGGAGATGATGTGATGCATGGCGTACAGCAACACATGTTCGGTCGGCCCCAGGTGCAGGATCCGCCCGCGCAGCAGCGGTGCCTGCTCCAGATCGATCGGGGTGCGGGCATTTTCCAGCGTCGCCTGGGCCACCTGTTCCTGCCGGGCACTGGGCGACAGACCAGACAGGTCGATCACCGGGAAGTCCAGTCGGACCTCATCGGCAATCAGCGCCACCGGATCCCCTTCTTCGTTTTGGCGATACGCAGTGCGCAATACGTCATGACGGCGTACCACGTCGGCAAAGCTGCTCATCAGACGCTCCACCGACAACTCGCCGCACAGGCGCAGCGCCATGGGCATGCCATACGCCGAAGTGCCGCCGGACAATTGTTCGGCGACCCACAAACGTCGCTGCACCAACGACAGCGGCGCGGAACGGCGTGGCCCATGGGCCTGGAGCCGCACCCCACGGGAATCGCCCGCCCGGACCGGTCCATCGACGGTGCCGGCCATCAGCGCCGCCAGCGCCTTGAGCTGCGGATGATCGAACAGGTCACGCAGGCTCAGCGGATAGCCGGTCAGCTTGCGCAAGCGTGAAACGGCCTGGGTCGCCAGCAATGAGTGACCACCGCGCTCGAAGAAGTGGTCGTTGCGACCGACCTGTTCCAGCTCCAGCACCTCTTGCCAGACACCGGCAATCTGTTGCTCCAGCTCACCCTCGGGTGCCTCGTAACCACTTTGCGATAACCCGGTATCCACGGCTGGCAGGGCCTTGCGGTCGAGTTTGCCGTTGGGGGTCAGGGGCAGGTGTTCGAGGAACAACAGGTGCGTCGGGATCATGTAGTCGGGCAGATGCTCCTTGAGGCCTGCCTTGAGCTGGGCGCGCGCACTGCTTTCGTCCGCTTGCAACGCCGAAGCAACCACGTAGGCCACCAGTTGCTGACCGCCCGGAGCGTCCTGGGCCAGCACCGCTACATCATGCACCTGGGGCTGTTGCAGCAGCCGTGCTTCGATTTCTCCCAACTCGATGCGGAAGCCGCGGATCTTCACCTGATGGTCGATGCGGCCCTGATACTCGAGCACGCCATCGGCGCGATAACGGCTCAAGTCACCCGTGCGGTACAGCCGTTCGCCGGTTGTGGAAAACGGGTTGGGTACGTACTTCTCGGCGGTCATCGCGGCGCGGCCGAGGTAGCCACGGGTGATACCCGCGCCGCTCAGGTACAGCTCGGCTGAAACGCCCTGGGGCACCGCTTGCAGGTCGGCGTCGAGCAGGTAGCTGGCGGTGTGCTTGACGGGCCGGCCGATGTTCGCCGTGCCGCCGGCAGTGCGGCGGGTCCAGGTGGAATAGGTGGTGTCTTCCGAGGGGCCGTAAAGGTCGTAGACGTGCTCAATCCCTTGTGGGAGCACTCCTGTGGAAGCACAGTCTGTGGGAGCAAAGCTTGCTCGCGATGGCGGTGGGTCAGTTACACATGGGCCAGCCGATAGGATGCTATCGCGAGCAAGCTTTGCTCCCACAGGCTCTGTTCCTACTGGTTTTGCTTCCACTGGCTCGCTCCCACCGATGGGGTGCTGATACAGCGCATCCACCAGGCTTTGCTTCAGCGGTTCCCCGGCCAGGTTGATGATGCGCACACTGGCTGGAATCTCGCCGCTGCGCTGCAACGCGGCGATGGCCGAGGGCACGCTGTTGATCAGCCGTACTTGATCGCGGGCCGGGAGTTGCGGCAGCTCCAGGGCGTTGCGAGCGATGATCAGCGAACCGCCGTTGGCCAGGGTCACGAACAGCTCCCACACCGACAAGTCGAAGCACACCGAGGTCGACGCGAGCACGCCCTGGATGTCATCGCGGCTGTAGACCGATCTGGACCAGTCGATCAGCGCCAGCACGTTGCGATGGGCAATCGCTACGCCCTTGGGTTGGCCGGTGGAGCCGGAGGTGTAGATCACGTAGGCGAGGTTGTCGGGCGTCACGGTTGTGCGTGGAGCGCTCAATGGGTAGTGCGCCAGGTCGAGCTGATCCAGCATGAGCACAGCGGTTTCGGCCGGCACGCTCAGCGTTGCCACTACCGCCTGTTCGGTCAGCAGCACTTTGGCGCGGCTGTCGTCGAGCATGTAGGCCACGCGCTCGGCCGGGTAATCCGGGTCCAGCGGCACGTAGGCGCCACCGGCCTTGAGCACCGCCAGCAAGGCGATCAGCAGGTGCTCGGAGCGCGGCATCGCCACGCCCACGCGCACTTCCGGGCCCACGCCCATTTCGATGAGTTTGTGAGCCAGGCGATTGGCACGGCCATCGACTTCGCTGTAGCTCAATCGGGTATTGGCGAAGGTCACCGCCAGGGCATCCGGTGTGGCCTCGGCCTGGCGAGCAATCATCTGGTGAATGCACAGCGCTTGTTCAAAGGGCGCATCAACCGGATTCCAGTCGTGGGTCAGGCGCTGATGCTCATCGAACTCCAGCATCGACAGTTCACCCAAGCAACGCTCGCCGCTATCGGTCATCTGGCCCAGCAACTGAACCAGATGGGTCGCCAGCCGTTCTACCGTGGCCGCCGAGAAGCTCGCCTGCTGGTAGCTCATGTGCACCGACAGTTGCCGATCCAACCCCACCAACAGCGTCAATGGGTAGCTGGTTTGTTCCTGGGTGAGCGCCGGGCCAAAGCGCAAACCGTCCGGTGCGCCCTGTTCCAAGGCTTGGGCAATCGGATAGTTTTCGAACACCAGCAAACTGTCGAACAGCGCTTCACCGCCCTGCCCGGCCCAGCGCTGGATGTCCAGCAACGCGGTGTGCTCAAACTCGCGCAGCGCCAGGTTCTGTGCTTGTAGCGCTTGCAGCCAACTGTCCAGGGACTGCTCGGCCCGAGGGCTGGCGATCACCGGCAGGGTGTTGATGAACAGGCCGATCTGCTGCTCGATGCCGGGCAAGTCCGCCGGACGACCGGCCACCGTCGCGCCGAAGGCCACGGTGTCTTTGCCGGTGTAACGCTGCAACAGCAGCAGCCACGCGGCCTGCACCAGCGTGTTGACGGTGACTTTCGAGGCACGGGCGAAAGCTTCCAGACGGCGGGTCAGCGTCTCGTCCAGCACCTGCACATGATCGCCATAACCGGCGCCGGTCTGGGTCGGTGATGCAACGGCGTCGGCCAGCCGCGTCGGGGCCTCCAAACGTTGCAGCGCGGGCTTCCAGAACGCTTCGCTGGCGGCGCCATCCTGGCGTTGCAGCCAGGCGATGTAGTCCCGGTAGCGGCTGCCAGATGCAACGACGGGTTGGCTGCCGTAGCGTTGCAACACTTCCCCCAGCAACTGCGAGTTGCTCCAGCCGTCCATCAGGATGTGATGGCTGGTGTAGATCAGGTGATAGCGGTCCTCTGCCACGCGCACCACCAGCAAGCGCAACAGCGGCGCCGCATCCAGCTCGAAACCCTGCTGGCGCTGCGCCAACGCCAGGGCGTCCAGGTCCTGGGATGGATTCGCTGCGGCGCCTCCATCGCGGAACAGGAATGCAACCTCCATCTGCTTGTGTACAACCTGCAACGCCCGCTTGAAATCACCGTCCCAGACGAAACTGCTGCGCAGCACTTCATGGGTGTCCATGGCCGCCTGCCAGGCCTGGCGGAAGCGCTCGACGTCCAAGCCTGCGACATCAACACGCAGTTGATTGATGTAATTGCCGGCCTGTTGCTCATACAGCGTATGGAACAGCATGCCTTGCTGCATGGGCGACAACGGATAGATGTCTTCGATCTGCCGCGCAGCCAGCGGCAACGTGTCCAGCTGGGCCTGAGTCAACCCGGCCAGCGGGAAGTCCGACGGTGTGAAGCCCTGATGCCGGGTCTGGCAGCAGTGCTCGATCAACGCCTGCAGCTCCTGAGCGTAATCCAGGGCCAGCGCCTGGATCGTCGACTCATCGAACATCTGCGTGCTGAATGTCCAGTCGATGCTCAACTCACCCGCGTAGACGCTGCCATTGAGCGTCAGCCAATTGTCCAGCGGCGCCAGCGGGCTCTGTGGCGCGCCCGCCGATTCGCCGGCCGGAACAAACAGCCCAGCGGCGTCATCAGCAAATCCGCTGTCGAACTGGCCCAGATAGTTGAAGGTGATGCGTGGCACCGGCAACGCCTGCAGGGCACACCGCGTCGGCTCATCACCCAGGTAGCGCAGCACGGCGAATCCGAGGCCCTTGTCGGGTATCGCGCGCAATTGCTCCTTGATGGCCTTGATCGAATCCTCGGTGGTCGCGGCCGGTGTCAACCGGACCGGAAACAGACTGGTGAACCAGCCGACGCTGCGGCTCAAATCCAGGTCGTCGAACAGAGCCTCGCGGCCATGGCCCTCCAACTGAATCAAGGTCGAGTCCTCCCCGGTCCAGCGACCGATCACCCGGGCCAGGGCCGTCAGGAGCAGATCGTTGACCTGGGTGCGATAGGCCGCTGGCGCTTGCTGCAAGAGCTGGCGGGTCTGGTTTTTATCCAGACGCGTCTGGACCTGCGCCCCATGACACCTGCGCAGTTCGCCCTGCGGCCGGTCACAGGGCAAATCGCCGCGAGCGCCCTCAAGTTGCCCTTGCCAGTACGCCATCTGGGTTTGGAACGCTGCACTGCCCGCATGGGTTTTCAAGCGTTGCGCCCAGGCCTGGGTGGCGCTGGTCTTGGCCGGCAGTTTCGGGGTCTGGCCGGCCTGCAATTGTTCATAAGCCTGTTGCAGGTCTTCCAGCAGAATGCGCCAGGACACCCCGTCCACCACCAGGTGATGGATCACCAGCAACAGCCGTTGGCTGCCATCGGCCAGGTTCGCCAGGACACCGCGCAACAACGCGCCGCTTTCCAGGTCCAGGCTGCGCTGGGCTTGTTCGGCCAGGCGCTCCAGCGCCGGGGCATCTGCCACCTCAGCCGTCCACAACAGCGGTGAGCGACGCCAGATCGCCTGCTGTTCAGCGAGTGTTTGATGGCGAGCGGTCCAGGCGTCGTCCTCACGCCTGAAGGCCAGGCGCAAGGCATCGTGATGGACAACCAATGCCTGCAACGCCTGCTCCAGATGCCCGGCGTGTAAAGGCCGCAACCCCTTGAGCAGCACCGACTGGTTCCAGTGATGAGGCTCGGCCATGGGCTGGTCGAAAAACCATTGCTGGAACGGCAGCAGCAGCGTCTCTCCCGTCACCGGCCCCTGATCGATAGCCAGCCCGCTGTCACCCAGGGTCGCCACGCTGGCCAGACCCTGGATGGTCTGATGTATGAACAAATCCTTGGGGCTGAAATGGATGCCTGCCTGACGGGCCCGGCTGACCATCTGGATGGAGACGATCGAATCGCCCCCCAGCTCGAAGAAGTTGTCGCTGAGCCCCACTTGCCCGCGCCCGAGCACGCTTTGCCAGATACCGGCCAACGCCTGTTCGATGGCGGTGACCGGTGCGATGTAAGCCTTGGGTTTGGCGGTGATATCGACCTTGGGCAGCGCCTTGCGCTCCAGTTTGCCATTGGGGCTGACGGGCATTTTTTCCAGCCACAACCAGTGCTGCGGCACCATGTAGTCGGGCAAGGCCTGGCTCAAATGCTCCTTGAGATGACCTTGCAGTGTCTGGCGAACGATGTCTTCGGCGGCCAGCAACTCGGCGCGCGCCGGCACCACGTAGGCCACCAGCAAGCTCCCGTCCTGAGCGATGACAACGGCTTCGCGCACGTCGTCGTGCTCGGCCAGGCGCGCTTCAATTTCACCCAACTCGATGCGCAGGCCACGGATCTTCACCTGATGATCCATCCGCCCGGCGTATTCGATCACGCCATCGGCGCGGTAGCGCGCCAGGTCGCCGGTGCGATACAGGCGCTGACCATTGCCAAAGGGGCCGGTCACGAACCGCTCGGCCGTCAGCGCCGGACGTCGATGGTAACCACGGGCCAGGCCCTCGCCCGCCAGGTACAGCTCGCCGATCACCCCCACTGGCACCGGTGACAGTTCATCATCGAGGATGCAGGTGCCGAGGTTGGCAATCGGTTGACCGATCGGCACGCTGTCGCGCCCCTCCTCGACACAGGTCCAATGGGTCACGTCGATGGCCGCCTCGGTCGGACCGTAGAGGTTGTACAGGCCGGCGTTCGGCAGTTTGGCGAACACCTGCTGCTGCGCATCCACCGGCAAGGCTTCACCACTGCACACGATGCGTTTCAGGCTGGTGCATTCGGCCACGTGTGGGTCTTGCAGGAAAGCCTGCAACATCGACGGCACGAAGTGCAGCGTGGTGATGCGCTGCGCGGTGATCAGTTCGATCAGTTGTGTCGGGTCGCGATGAGCGCCCGGCGCGGCCACCACCAGTGTCGAGCCGGTCAGCAGCGGCCAGAAAAACTCCCAGACCGACACGTCGAAACTGAACGGCGTTTTTTGCAGCACGCTGTCGTCCGCCTCCAGCCGATACGCGTCCTGCATCCAGCACAGCCGATTGACCAACGCCAAATGACGATTACCCGCGCCCTTGGGCTTGCCAGTGGAACCCGAGGTGTAGATCACATACGCCAGGTTTTCGCCGTCGAGTTTGACGTGCGGATTGGCGTCGCGGCCTGCTTGCAGCTCGTCATCGGGCAGATCCAGCACCAGGCTGCGCAGCCCCGGCGGGATCGGCAATTGTTCGAGCAAGTGGCTTTGGGTCAGCAGCAAACCGATGCCGCTGTCTTCGAACATATAGGCCAGGCGCTCCTGCGGATATTCCGGGTCCAGCGGCACGTAGGCACCGCCGGCCTTGAGAATCGCCAACAGCCCCAGCACCATTTCCACGGAACGTTCCACGGCAATGCCCACCAGCACATCCGGACCGACACCCTGCTCGATCAGCCGGTGAGCCAAGCGATTGGCCCGGGCGTTGAGCTGGGCATACGTCAGGCGTTGCTCGCCGAAAACCAGCGCCGGGGCGTCCGGGGTTCGCCGCACCTGCTCTTCGATCAACCCATGCACACTGCGATCGAGGGGGTATTGCGCCGTCGTCGCGTTCCAGTCGAGCAGCATCCGCCGCCGTTCGTCAGCGTCCAGTAGCGCCCACTGCGCAACGGGCCGATGCAGGTCCTGCACCAGGCCTTGCAACAGGTTGAGCCAGTGCCGGCCCATGCGCTCGATGGTGGCCGGCTCGAACAGATCCGTGGCGTAGGTCAGGGCGGCGTGCAGGCCTTGCGGGCTATCGCTGGTATCCAGGCTCAGGTCGAATTGTGCGGTGCGCTGTTCCCAGCCAAGCGGTTCGACCGCCAGGCCTGGCAAGGCATTGGCCAGTGCCGCACCGGTTTCGTTGCGGTGGTTGAACATGGCCTGGAACAACGGGCTGTGGCTCAGGTTGCGCTGCGGTTGCAAGGCATCGACCAATTGCTCGAACGGCAGGTCCTGATGCATCTGCGCCGCCATGGCTGTCTGCTTGAGTTGTTGCAGCAAATCCGCACCGGTCAGATCACGGTGGAATTCGGCCCGCAGCACCTGGGTATTGACGAAGAAACCGATCAACCGCTCGGTTTCCAGGCGATGACGGTTGGCAATCGGCACCCCGACGCGGATGTCGGCCTGACCGCTGTAGCGATGTAGCAGCGCCTGGAAAGAACCGAGCAACAGCACGAACAGCGTGACGTTTTCCCGTCGGGCCAGGGCTTTGAGGGCGTCGCTCAGCGAGCGATCCAGCACAATCGGCAAACGCGCGCCGCGCAGGCTTTGCTGCGCCGGGCGCGGATGGTCCGTGGGCAGCTCCAACAGCGGTTGCTCGCTGCCCAGTTGCCCGGTCCAGTAGGCCAGTTGTCGCTCCCGTTCGCCGGCGGCCATCCATTGTCGCTGCCAGACGGCATAGTCGGCGTATTGCACCGCCAGAGGCGGCAACTGCGCAGGCTGTTCCTGAATGAACGCCGAATACAGGCTCATCAGGTCGTCGACCATCACCTGCAACGACCAGGCGTCGGCAACGATGTGATGCACGGTCAGGACCAGAATGTGCTCCTGCTCGCTCAACTCCAGCAGCGCCACGCGCAACAGCGCCTCGCTCAGCAGATCGAACGGGCGTTGCGTCTGCTGCTCGAGGAACGCCTGAATACTGGCCTCGTCAGCCACTGCCAGGCGTTGCTCGACGAAGTGGACCTGCCCCTGTGGGCGAATCACCTGGCAGGTGCGGCCATCGTCCTCCACGAACGCTGTACGCAGGCTTTCGTGACGTTGCAGCAGCGCTTCAAAACTGAGGCGCAGGGCGATTTTGTCCAGCGCACCGCGCATCCGCAGCGCGGTCGGAATATTGTAGGCGGCACTGTCAGGGTCCATTTTCCACAGGAACCACTGGCGTTCCTGGGCAAACGACAGCGGCAGCGGTGCGTCACGCGACACCGGCACCATCGCAGGCGCCAGTTCGCCTTGGCCGGCGTCGAGGGCATTGACAAAATCCTGCAACGTACTGTGTTCGAACAGGCTGCGCAGCGGCACTTCGATAGCCAACGCTCGACGGACCCGAGACACCACCTGGGTGACCAGCAGCGAGTGCCCGCCCAATTCGAAGAAGTTGTCCTCCAGCCCTACTCGCTCAAGCTTGAGCACCTCCTGCCAGATCGCCGCCACCTGTTGCTCACGCTGACTGCGGGGCGCCACGTAAAGCCGCTGCACATCGCCCACATCCGGCGCCGGCAACGCCTTGCGATCGACCTTGCCATTGGGCGTCAGCGGCAGTTGTACCAGGAACACCAGGTGCGCCGGAACCATGTACTCGGGCAATTGCGCCTTGAGCGCGGCCTTGAGCGAAGCGCGTAACGAAGCCTCGTCCGCTGCTTCACCGATCGCGAGCACCACGTAACCCACCAGTTGCGCACCGGTCGGGGCCTCATGGGCCACCACCACGGTTTCCCGCACAGTGTCCTGGGCCAGCAATGCGGCTTCGATTTCACCCAGCTCGATACGCAAGCCGCGAATCTTGACCTGATGGTCGATGCGTCCGATGTACTCGACCACGCCTTCGGCCCGATAACGGGTCAGGTCGCCGGTGCGGTACAGCCGCTCACCCGAGGTGGAGAACGGGTCCGGCACAAACCGTTCGGCGGTCAACGCCGGACGTTGAAAGTAGCCGCGGGCCAGCCCGTCGCCGCCGATCAGCAACTCACCCGGGGCGCCCGGAGGGTTGAGCGTCAGGTCACTGCCTACGATGTACAGGGCGGTGTTGTCCAGCGGCTTGCCCAGGAACGGACGGCTGTTTTCCAGACTCAGCGGATGCACCGCCGACCAGATCGTGGTTTCGGTCGGGCCATAGAGATTCCAGACCTTCGGCGAAAGCGCCAGCAGTCGTTGCGCCAACTCCAGGGGCAACGCCTCGCCGCCGCAGAGGAACGTGCGACCGGCCAGCACCGCCGAGTGCTCATGATCCAGCAACATGCGCCAGCTCGAAGGTGTGGCTTGCAGCACGCTCACATCGTGACGCTCGATCAGCGCCAGCACCGCTTGTGGATCCTGATGCACGTCCTGGCCGGTCAGCACCACGCTGGCCCCGGCCGACAACGGCCCGTAGATTTCCAGGCCAAAAATGTCGAAGGAAAACGTCGTCAGCGACAGCATGCGATCGCTGGCCGTGATGCCTGGCCGGGCGATCATGCTGGTGACGAAGTTGCTCAGCGCGCCATGGCGGACCATGACGCCCTTGGGTTTACCGGTGGAACCGGAGGTGTAGATGACGTAGGCCAGGTGCTCGGTGGTCAATGGCACCGCCGGGCATGTGGACGGTGCGGCCTGCCACGCGGCGTCCGGCTGGTCCAGCAACAGGGTGCGCAGGGTCGCCGGGATCGGCAGTTGAGCCTGCAAGCGGGCCTGGGTCAGCAGCAACTCGATGCCGCTGTCCTGGATCATGTAGGCCAGGCGATCCTCGGGGTACGCCGGGTCCAGCGGCACATAAGCGCCGCCGGCCTTGAGAATCGCCAGCAGGCCGACAAGCATCTCGGCGCTGCGCTGCACCGCGATGCCCACCGGCTGGTCCGGCGTCACGCCCAGGCCGATCAAGCGGTGGGCGAGCTGGTTGGCGCGGGCCTCCAGTTGCCCGTAGCTCAAGGTCTGTCCATCAATGCTCAGCGCCAGTGCATCAGGTGTTATCCGCGCCTGTTCGGCGATGCGCTGGTGCACGCACAGGGCATCGCTGCCATGGTCGACCACACGGTGCCAGTCTTGCTGTGTGCGGCGCTGCTGGGCGGTGTCGAGCAGCGGCAACTCACCGATGCGCTGCTGCGGCGCATCGACGATGCCTTGCAACAGGTTCTGCCAGTGGCGGGCCAGGCGTTCGATGGTGTGGGGTTCGAACAGGTCGGTGGCGTAAGTCAGCTCCGCCGCGACACCCTGCCCGGTTTCATAAGTGCCCAGGGTCAGATCGAACTGGGCGGTGCGCCCTTCCCACACCAGGTCTTCGACGCTCAAGTGCGGCAGTTGCTGTTGCCGGTCCTGGGTGTCGCTGGCGGTCTGGTGGTTGAACATGACCTGGAAGATCGGACTGTGGCTGAGGCTGCGTTCAGGTTGCAGGGCCTCGATCAACTGCTCGAACGGCAAGTCCTGATGAGCCTGGGCCGCCATGGCCGACTGCTTGACCTGCGCGAGCAAACGGTCGAACGGCAGTTGTCCATCCACATGGGCGTTGAGCACCTGAGTGTTGACGAAAAAGCCGATCAGGCCCTCGGTCTCGACCCGATTGCGGTTAGCCACCGGCACGCCGACGCGGATCTGCGGCTGGCCGCTGTAGCGATGCAGCAAGGCCTGGAACGAGGCCAGCAAGACCATGAACAGACTGGCGCCTTCGCGCTGGGCCAACTGTTTGAGCGCCGCGCCGAGTTCCGGCGGCAGGTTCAGGTCCAGGCGCGCACCGCGAAAACTCTGCACGGGCGGGCGCGGATGATCGAGGGGCAACTCCAATACCGGTTGTTCGTCGCCCAGGGTCTGCACCCAATAGGCCAACTGCCGCTCACGCTCACCGGCCTCGAGCCAGTGACGCTGCCAGATCGCATAGTCGGCGTATTGCACGCTCAGCGCTGGCAACGCCAACGGCTGGCCGGCGGTGTCGGCCGCGTAGTGACGCACCAACTCATCCACCAGCACCTGCATCGACCAGCCATCGGCAATGATGTGGTGCTGGATCAGCGCCAGCACGTGGTCGTCCTCGGCGATTTTCAACAGCGAAACCCGCAGCAACGGCCCCTGGCGCAAATCGAACGGGCGTGCGGTTTCAGCCTCGACGAACGCCTTGATGGCGTCGTCCTCGCTGGCCGACGGAGCGGCGGTCAAGGCCTGCACGGCGATGCCCAGGGGCATGTGCCGGTGGATGACCTGCACGGTTTGCTCGCCGTTCTCGCCGAAGGTGGTGCGCAAGCTTTCGTGGCGCTCGAGCAGTGCGTTGAAACTGCGCTCCAGGGCCGGCACGTCCAACTGCCCTTTGAGGCGCAGGGCACTGGGGATGTGGTAAGCCGAGCTGTGGGGATCCATTTGCCAGAGGAACCATTGACGTTCCTGGGCGTAGGAGAGCGGGATGTGTTCGAGCCCGAGACGGACCTGGGGAATCGGCAGATTGGCCGGCGAGACGCCCTCTTCGAGCATTTTCTCCAGGTACAGCTTACGTTTGTCCAGCGGCAGAGTGATAAAGCGCTTGGCAATCGTCAAAGCAACACTCTTGTCCATCAGACTTCCTCCATTTCATCAAGCAGGGCTTGCAGCTTGCTGAGTTTCTGTTCATTGATTGGCGCATCCCCGGTGTCCAGTTGCGCGACAAAATCCCTCAGGACGGGGTGCTGGAAAAGCAGTTGCGGGGTCAGGGTCAGCCCCAGTTCGAGCGCCATGCGCGAGACGGCATTGACTGCCAGCAGCGAATGGCCGCCCAGCTCGAAAAAGTGATCGTTCAGGCCCACGCGCTGCACCGTGAGCACCTGTGCCCAGATCGCCGCGACCTGCTGCTCAAGTTCAGTGACCGCAGCGACATAACCGGCCTGCAACCAGCCAGTGTCCACAGCCGGCAGGGCCTTGCGGTCGAGTTTGCCGTTGGGGGTCAGCGGCAATTGATCGAGGAACAGCAGATGGGTCGGGATCATGTAGTCGGGCAGGTGCTCCTTGAGCCTGGCCTTGAGTTCATCGCGCAGTGCGCGTTGCTCCTCGGTGTCATCCAGATTCAGGGACGGAGCGACCACGTAGGCCACCAGTTGCTGGCCGCCCGACACGTCCTGGGCCAGCACCGCCACCTCACGCACCTGGGGCTGTTGCAGCAGCCGTGCTTCGATTTCTCCCAACTCGATGCGGAAGCCGCGGATCTTCACCTGATGGTCGATGCGGCCCTGATACTCGAGCACGCCATCGGCGCGATAACGGCTCAAGTCACCCGTGCGGTACAGACGTTCGCCGGTTGTGGAAAACGGGTTGGGTACGTACTTCTCGGCGGTCATCGCTGCGCGGCCGAGGTAGCCACGGGTGATGCCCGCGCCGCTCAGGTACAGCTCGGCTGAAACGCCCTGGGGCACCGCTTGCAGGTTGGCGTCGAGCAGGTAGCTGGCGGTGTGCTTGACGGGCCGGCCGATGTTCGCCGTGCCGCCGGCAGTGCGGCGGGTCCAGGTGGAATAGGTGGTGTCTTCCGAGGGGCCGTAAAGGTCGTAGACGTGCTCAATCCCTTGTGGGAGCACTCCTGTGGAAGCACAGTCTGTGGGAGCAAAGCTTGCTCGCGATGGCGGTGGGTCAGTTACACATGGGCCAGCCGATAGGATGCTATCGCGAGCAAGCTTTGCTCCCACAGGCTCTGTTCCTACTGGTTTTGCTTCCACTGGCTCGCTCCCACCGATGGGGTGCTGATACAGCGCATCCACCAGGCTTTGCTTCAGCGGTTCCCCGGCCAGGTTGATGATGCGCACGCTGGCCGGAATCTCGCCGCTGCGCTGCAACGCGGCAATGGCCGAGGGCACGCTGTTGATCAGCCGTACTTGATCGCGGGCCGGCAGTTGCGGCAGCTCCAGGGCGTTGCGGGCGATGATCAGCGAACCGCCGTTGGCCAGGGTCACGAACAGCTCCCACACCGACAAGTCGAAGCACACCGAGGTCGAAGCGAGCACGCCCTGAATGTCATCGCGACTGTAGACCGATCTGGACCAGTCGATCAGCGCCAGCACGTTGCGATGGGCAATCGCCACGCCCTTGGGCTGGCCGGTGGAGCCGGAGGTGTAGATCACGTAGGCGAGGTTGTCGGGCGTCACGGTTGTGTGGGGTGCGCTCAATGGGTAGTGCGCCAGGTCGAGCTGATCCAGCATGAGCACAGCGGTTTCGGCCGGCACGCTCAGCGTTGCCGCCACCGATTGTTCAGTCAGCAATACCCGCGCGCGGCTGTCGTCGAGCATGTAGGCCACGCGCTCGGCCGGGTAATCCGGGTCCAGCGGCACGTAGGCGCCACCGGCCTTGAGCACCGCCAGCAAGGCGATCAGCAGGTGCTCGGAGCGCGGCATCGCCACGCCCACGCGCACTTCCGGGCCCACGCCCATTTCGATGAGTTTGTGAGCCAGACGATTGGCGCGGCCATCGACTTCGCTGTAGCTCAGTCGAGTATTGGCGAAGGTCACCGCCAGGGCATCCGGTGTGGCCTCGGCCTGGCGAGCAATCATCTGATGGATGCACAGGTTTTGCTCGAACGGCGCGTCCAGCGGATTCCAGTCGTGGGTCAGGCGCTGATGCTCATCGAACTCCAGCATCGACAGTTCACTCAGGCAACGCTCGCCGCCATCGGTCATCTGTCCCAGCAACTGAGCCAGATGGGTCGCCAGTCGCGTCACTGTGGCGGGTTCGAAACTGGCCCGCTGGTAGCTCATGTGCACCGACAGTTGCCGATCCAGGCCCACCAACAGCGTCAACGGGTAGTTGGTCTGCTCTTGGGTGGCCGCCGGACCAAAGCGCAGGCCATCCGGCGCGCCTTGCTCCAGGGCCTGGGCAATCGGGTAGTTCTCGAACACCAGCAAACTGTCGAACAGCGCTTCACCGCCCTGCCCGGCCCAGCGCTGGATGTCCAGCAACGCGGTGTGCTCGAACTCGCGCAGCGCCAGGTTCTGTGCTTGTACCGCTTGCAGCCAACTGTCCAGGGACTGCTCGGCCCGAGGGCTGGCGATCACCGGCAGGGTGTTGATGAACAGGCCGATCTGCTGCTCGATACCGGGCAAGTCCGCCGGACGACCGGCCACCGTCGCGCCGAAGGCCACGGTGTCTTTGCCGGTGTAACGCTGCAACAGCAGCAGCCACGCGGCCTGCACCAGCGTGTTGACGGTGACTTTCGAGGCACGGGCGAAAGCTTCCAGACGGCGGGTCAGCGTCTCGTCCAGAACCTGCACGTGATCGCCATAACCGGCGCCGGTCTGGGTCGGCGAAGCAACGGCATCGGCCAGCCGCGTCGGGGCCTCCAAACGTTGCAGCGCAGGTCTCCAGAACGCTTCGCTGGCGGCGCCATCCTGGCGTTGCAGCCAGGCGATGTAGTCGCGGTAACGACTGCCGTGCACCGTGACGCTCTGGCCGCTGTAGCGCTGCAACACTTCCCCCAGCAACTGGGAATTGCTCCAGCCGTCCATCAGGATGTGATGATGGGTGTAGATCAACTGATAGCGCTGCTCATCGAGCCGCACGATCAGCAGTCGCAACAGGGCCGGCGCGCTCAGGTCCAGCTGCCGACGCTCGGCTTCGGCCAGGGCCTGCAAGGTTTCATCGCGCTGCGCATCGTCCCGCAAATCATGCAAGCGGTAAGGCAAGTCCAATTGCTTGCTGACGATCTGCACCGGATCTGGCAGGTCACCCTGCCAGACAAACCGTGTGCGCAGGATGTCATGGGCGTCCAGCGCCGCCTGCCAGGCTTGACGGAAACGTTGCGGCTCCAGGCCTTCAACGTCCAGGCGCAATTGGTTGATGTAGTCGCCCGTGGCGTCGCCGTAGACGCTATGGAACAGCATCCCCTGTTGCATCGGCGACAGTGGATACAGGTCGGCGATCTGCGCCGTCGCCACCGGCAAATCATCGAGTTGCTGCTGGTTCAGGCGGGCCAGGGGGAAGTCCGACGGCGTCACCCCGCCATGCTCGCCGTGGCAGCAATGTTCGATCAAGCCTTGCAGCTCGCGGGCGTAATCGTCGGCCAGGGCCTGAACGGTGGCTTCGTTGAACTGCTCGCGGCTGAAGGTCCAGCCCAGGTTCAGTTCGCCGCCAAACACTTGGCCGTTCAGCGCCAGGACGTTGGACAGCGGAGCCTGGGCGTTCAATTCATCGCCGGCGCCTTCGCTGGCCGGCACGAACAAGGCACCTTGCGCTTCGCTGAAGCTGGCATCGAACTGCCCCAGGTAATTGAAGGTCAGCTGCGGTACCGGCAGCCGGGCAAGGATCGCCTGCGTCGGGTTATCCGCCAGATGAGCCAAGGCACCGAAACCCAGGCCTTTGTTGGGGATCGAGCGCAACTGCTCCTTGATCTGCTTGAGAGAGGTCCCCAGGTCCATCGACGGCGTCAGTCTGGCCGGGTACAGGCTGGTGAACCAACCGACGGTGCGGGTCAGGTCCACGTCATCGAACAACGCTTCGCGGCCATGGCCTTCGAGCTGGATCAACGCGCTGTCGGTGCCGGTCCAGCGCACCATGACCCGGGCCAAAGCGGTAAGCAGCAGGTCATTGACCTGGGTGCGATAGGCCTTGGGCGCGTCTTGCAGCAGTTGGCGGGTCAATGAAGCATCGAGCCGGGTGCGTACCGTCAGCGCGAGGTGGTTGTGCTGGCCGCCCTGGGGATTGTCCATCGGCAACCGCCCATCGACACCCTCCAGCCGGGTCTGCCAGTAGGCCAGTTCTTCCTGCAACGACGCGCTGCGGGCATAACCTTGCAAACGTTCGGCCCAGACCTGTGCCGAGGTGGTTTTCGCCGGCAACTGCAGCATCCCGCCGTCGGCCAGTTGCCGGTAGGCGCTTTGCAGATCGTCGAACAGAATCCGCCACGACACGCCATCCACCACCAGGTGATGGATCACCAGCAACAGCCGCTGACTGCCATCGGCCAACGTCGCCAGCACCGCCCGCAGCAGCGGCCCGTCTTGCAGGTCCAGGCTGCGTTGCGCGCGGTTGGCAATGTTTTCCAGCGCCTGGGCGTCAGGCACGTCCACCGCCCAAAGCAGCTCTGCGCAGTGGCTGGCCGGGGACCGGTAAGTGGCCTGCCAGCCCTCGCTGCGTTCGCTGAAGCTCAAGCGCAGGCCATCGTGGTGCACCACCAGCGCGCTCAAGGCTTGCGCCAGCACGCGGGCATCCAGAGCGTGCGTGGGTTTGAGCATCACCGCCTGGTTCCAGTGCTGACGCTCAGGGATCGCCTGCCCGAAGAACAGCCGTTGCACCGGCAACAGGGTCAGCGTACCGCTCACCGGCCCTTGATCGATGACGTGCGTGGTTTCACCCGAACGCGCCACCACCGCCAACGCTTCGATGGTCTGGTGCTGGAACAAGTCTTTGGGGGTGAAGTGAATACCGGTCTGACGGGCGCGGCTGACCACCTGGATCGAGACGATGGAATCGCCCCCCAGTTCGAAGAAGTTATCCCGCAGGCCGACTTGGCCGAGCTTGAGCACGTCCTGCCAGATGGACGCCAGTTGCTGCTCCAGGGTGCTGCGCGGTGCCACGTAGCGTTGCTGCAATTGACTGACGTCAGGCTTGGGCAGGTTCTTGCGGTCGAGCTTGCCGTTGGGGGTCAGTGGCAGGCGTTCGAGCAGCAGCAGATAGGCCGGGACCATGTGCGCCGGCAGGGTAGCCTTGAGTTGATCGCGCAGGTGCTCGGTGAAATCGGCACGCGGCGCCATTGATTCATCGGCCACCACATAAGCCACCAGACGCTTGCCGCTGCCGGCGCTGCCTTCCTGGGCGACCACCACCGCTTCACGCACGCCCTCGAGGGCTTGCAGGCTGGCTTCGACCTCTCCCAGTTCGATACGGAAACCACGAATCTTCACCTGGTTGTCGATGCGGTCCAGGTAATCGAACGTGCCGTCGGCGCGCTGGCGCACCAGGTCGCCGGTGCGGTACAGCAAGCCACCACCAGCACTGAACGGGTCGGCGATAAACCGCTCGGCCGTCAAGCCTGGACGGTTGAGGTAACCACGAGCCAGACCGCTGCCGCCCAGGTACAGCTCACCGGCCATGCCTTGGGGCAGCAGGTTCAGGTCGGCGTCCAGCACGTAAGCGCTGCGGTCGCCGATGCGGCTGCCGATGGGCGCATACGCGGCGCCGCACACCTCGTCACGACCCGCTTTCCAGATCAGCGGCGTGACCACGGTTTCGGTCGGGCCGTAGCCGTTGATGATGAAATCTGGATTCAGGGCGCGCTTGACCCGTTCGAAACTGGCGTTGGCCACCGCATCGCCACCAAAGCAATAGATCCGCACCTTCGGCGGGTTGCCTTCGCGCTCGGCGTGTTCGGCCAGTTGTTGCAGGTACACCGGCGGGAACGCCACCACCGTCACAGCGTGCTCGCGCAGGGCGTTGTAGGTTTGTTCCGGGGTCCACAGGCTGTCATCGCGAATCAGCAAGGAGGCACCGTGGGTCAGGCTGGTAAGCCAGCGCTCATGGGCACCGTCGAAGGCGAAGGACATGAAATGGAATTCGCAATCGCTGCTGTGCATCTCATAGCGCTCGCCGATGGCCTGGCAGTGCATCGCCAGCGGACCATGGGCCACACTCACACCCTTGGGATTTCCGGTGGAACCGGAGGTGTAGATCACATAGGCGAGGTTTTGCGGGTCGATCTGGACGGACGGTGCGCTCAGCGGTTGCAGGCTCAGGTCCAGGCGATCGAGCTCCAGCACCTGGGCGGCGCCTTCCAACGGCAACTGCGCCGACACCCGGGAGTCGGTGAGCAACAACGCCAACCCTGAATCCTCGATCAGGTACGCCAGGCGTTCACGGGGATAGCCGGTGTCCAGCGGCACATAAGCACCGCCGGCCTTGAGCACCGCCAGCAGCGCGACAATCACCCCTTCGCTGCGCGGCAAGGCCACGCCGACCCGGGTTTCCGGGCCCACACCATGGGCCATCAGTGCGTGGGCCAATTGGTTCGCCCGCCGCTCGATGTCGCCATAACTGAAACGCTGACCGTCAAAGATCACCGCCGTGCTGTGTGGGTTTAGCGCTGCCAGATGGGCGATGCGCTGGTGTACGGCAATGTCGGTCGGGTATGGCTGCGGATGGTTGGCCGCCTGTTGCCGAGCCTGCTCCTCGGCGCCGGCCAAGGCGATTTCCCCCAGGTTGCGCAGCGCCGATTCGGCGAAGCGTTCCAGCAGTTGCAACAGGTGCTCGCTGATGCCGGCGATGGCCGCCGGGCTGAAATGCGCCCGGTCGAAGCTGTAGTGCAGCGCCAGGCTCTGGCCAATGGTCACCGCAACACTCAACGGGTAATGGGTTTGCTCCTGGTGAGTGACCTCACCGAACACCACGCCCTGCCCGGCGCCTTCTTGCAGGGCCTGAGCGATGGGGTAGTTTTCGAACACCAGGATGTTGTCGAACAGCGCTTCGCCGCCCTGCCCGGCCCAGCGCTGGATGTCGGCCAACGGCGTGTGCTCGAAATCGCGCAGGCTGAGGTTCTGCGCCTGCACCGCTTGCAGCCAGGCGCCGACCGACTGATCCGGGCGCGGTGCGGCGATCACCGGCAACGTGTTGATGAACAGGCCGACCTGTTGCTCTATGCCCGGCAAGTCCGCCGGACGCCCGGCCACGGTGGCACCAAAGGCCACACAGTCGTGACCGGTATAGCGTTGCAGCAACAACAGCCACGCCGCTTGCACCAGGGTATTGAGGGTGACTTTCTGCTGGCGGGCAAACTGTTCCAGGGCCTGGGTGCGCGGGACATCCAGGGTCTGGAAGTGATCGCCATGACCGCTGTGGATTTCACTGGCGGACATCACTCGCGCCAAGCGGGTCGGCTCCTGCAAAGTCGCCAGTTGAGCGCTCCAGAACGCCTCGCTCAATTGCCCGTCCTGACGTTGCAGCCAGGCGATGTAATCGCGATAGCGCCCGATGGCGCTGGCCGACGTGCGGCCGCTGTAGCGTTGCATCACCTCACCGAGCAGCTGCGAATTGCTCCAGCCGTCCATCAAGATGTGGTGATAGGTGTAGATCAAATGCCATTGCCCGGCGCCGGTCTGCACCAGCACCAGGCGCAACAGCGGCGCCTGGCTCAGATCGAAACCTTGCGCGCGCTCGCTATCGGCCAGCACGGCAAGGGCCTGCGACGGATCGCTATGCTCGCGCCAGTCCAGCACCGTGAACGGCAATTGCACCTTTTTATGGACGATCTGCAGCGGCTGCTGCAATTGCCCCTGCCAGATGAAGCCGCTGCGCAAGATGTCCTGCGCATCGACGGTGGCTTGCCAAGCGGCGCGGAAACGTTCGGTGTCCAGGCCTTGCACGTCCACCCGCAACTGGTTGACGTACTCACCGGCGGCCTGCTCGTAGAGGGTGTGGAACAACAGCCCCTGCTGCATCGGCGACAGTGGATAGAGATCGTCGAGCTGGCCGGCCGACACCGGCAGCTCGTCGAGTTGCGCCTGAGTGACAGACGCCATCGGGAAATCCGACGGTGTGGCTTGCGGAGTGACCAGGTTGGCGCAATGCTCGATCAGCGCCTTGAGCTCAATGGCGTATCGATCGACCAGTTGCTGCACGGTCGCGCGGTCGAACATCTCACGGCTGAAACCCCAGCTCATCGCCAGTTCGCCGCCATAGACCTGACCTTCCACGGTCAGCCAGTTGGCCAGGGGTGCCGTCGGGTCCTGGGCGACGCCACTGCCTTCGCTGGAGGGCACGAACAACGCCGCCTCATCGAACTGCCGGTCGAACTGGCCGAGATAGTTGAACGTAATGCGCGGTGGCGCCAGATCCGCCAGTTCGGCGCGCACCGAAGGTGCTGCCAAATGACGCAGCACGCCATAACCCAGGCCTTTGTCCGGGACGCCGCGCAGGTGCTCCTTGATCGCCTTGATCGACCCACCGAGATCGTCGCTGGCCGTCAGTTTCACCGCGAACAGGCTGGTGAACCAACCCACCGTCCGGGTCAGGTCGATGTCATCGAACAGCGCTTCACGGCCATGACCTTCCAGTTCGATCAGCGTGTCCGGCTGCCCGCTCCAGCGAGTGATGGTGCGGGCCAGCGCGGTCAGCAGCAGATCGTTGACCTGGGTGCGATACGCGGCAGGCGCCCGTTGCAGCAATTGTCGGGTCAGTTCGGCATCCAGACGCCATTCGATCTTCGCGCCGTGGGCATTTTCCAGGCTGCCTTGGGGCCGATCGCACGGCAGGTCCAGCGCGCCTTGGTGCTGGGCTTTCCAGTAGGCCAACTGATCGTCGAAGCGCGGCGCTTCGGCGTTCAGACGCGCGGTCCAGCTCTGGAATGCGCTGGTCTTGGCCGGCAAGGTCACGCCGCCACCCGCCGCCAGTTGTTCGTAAGCCTGCTGCAAATCTTCCAGCAACACCCGCCACGACACACCGTCTACCACCAGGTGATGGATGACCAGCGCCAGCCGCTGACTGCCGTCGGCCAGATTCACCAACATGGCGCGCAACAGCGGCCCTTCTTGCAGGGAGAGGCTGCGCTGCGCCTCGTCGCACAGCGCATTCAGTTGCTCGGCGGATTGGGCATCGCGCAACCACAGATCAGCGCTTTGCCGCAGCAGTCCGTGGCTCTGCTGCCAGCCGTCCGCGCCCGGCACAAAGCGCAGGCGCAGGGCATCGTGATGATTGATCACGCAGGTCAGCGCCGCATCGAGCCATTGCCCATTCAAGGGCTCGCGAGCGGTCAGCAGCAGCGACTGATTCCAGTGCTCACGGGCGTTCATCGGCCGCGAGAAAAACTGCTGCTGGATCGGCCCGAGGAGAGCCGCGCCGGTGATAGGCCCCTGGTCCACCGCACTGTGATGGTCGAGGCTGGCGACCAGGGCCAGGCTGCGCACGGTCTGGTACTGGAACAGATCACGCGGATTGATGCCGATACCGACCTGCCGCGCACGGCTCACCACTTGAATGGAGATGATCGAATCACCGCCCAGCTCGAAGAAATTGTCTTCGAGGCCGACCCGCTCCAACCCGAGTACGTCCTGCCATATTTCAGCCAGCGCGATCTGCAGCGCATCCTGCGGCGCGACGAACGCCTGCTGCGGCGCCGCGTCCGGTTGCGGCAGGGCCTTGCGGTCCAGTTTGCCGTTGGCGGTGACCGGTAATCTGGCCAACGGCATCAGGTAGGTCGGCACCATGTATTCCGGCAGACTGCCCAGCAGCCACGCTTTGAGGTCCTGCTGCCACTGCTCGTGCGGGTGGGTGTTTTCCAGCACCAGATAACCCACCAGATGCTTGCCGTCCTGCACCAACACCACCGCCTCGCGCACCAGCGGGTGCTGCATCAGGCGGGTTTCGATTTCGCCCAGCTCAATGCGCAGGCCACGCAGCTTGACCTGATGGTCGAGGCGGCCAAGGTATTCGATCACCCCGTCGGCACGCTGGCGCACCCGGTCGCCGGTGCGGTACAGGCGCGCGCCGTCATGGAAGGGGCACGGCACAAAACGCTCGGCGGTCAGCGCCGGGCGCTGGTGATAACTGCGCGCCAGCCCCGCTCCGCCCAGGTACAACTCGCCAGGCACGCCGTACGGCACCGGCACCAATTGGGCGTCGAGCACGTGGGTGCGCAGGTTGGCGATCGGCCGACCGATCGGCACGCAATCGGCACCTTCGTCGACGCATGTCCAGTGGGTCACGTCGATGGCCGCTTCGGTCGGCCCGTACAGGTTGTAGAGGCTGGCGTTCGGCAGTTTGGCGAAGACCTGTTTCTGCGCATCCAGCGGCAAGGCTTCGCCGCTGCAGACGATGCGCCTTAGCCCTTCACAGGTTTGCACGCCCGGCTCATGGATAAACGCCTGCAGCATCGACGGCACGAAGTGCAGCGTGCTGATGCGGTAACGGTTGATGATATCGATCAATTGCAGCGGGTCGCGGTGCGCACCCGGCGCGGCCACCACCAGACACGCACCAGCCATCAGCGGCCAGAAGAATTCCCACACCGACACGTCGAAGCTGAACGGCGTTTTTTGCAACACCGCATCGCTGTCATCCAGGCCGTAAGCCTGCTGCATCCAGCACACACGGTTGACCAGGGCCGCGTGACTGTTGCCCGCGCCCTTGGGTCTGCCAGTGGAACCGGAGGTGTAGATCACATAGGCCAGACTCAACGGATCAACCGTCACCTCGGGGCGACGCTCGCTGTAACCGTCGAGCCAGCCACTCGGCTGATCGAGCAGAATCACGCTGACGCCATCAGTTGGCAGCTCCGCCGCCAGCGAGCGCTGGGTCAGCAGCAAGGCGATGCCGCTGTCTTCGATCATGTAGGCCAGGCGATCCTGCGGGTACTCCGGGTCCAGCGGCACATAGGCGCCGCCGGCTTTATGGATCGCCAGCAGACCGACCACCATTTCCACCGAACGCTCGACGCAGATCCCCACCAGCGTGTCCGGCCGCACACCGCGCTCACGCAGCAGATGGGCCAGGCGGTTGGCGCGGGCATCCAGTTGCGCGTAGCTCAGGCTTTGTTCGCCAAACAACAACGCCGGTGCATCCGGGGTGCGCGCCACCTGGGCTTCAATCAGGTGATGCATGCAGCGGTCGGTCGGATAGCGCTGGGCCGTGGCATTGCCACCGTGCACCAGGGTTTTGTGCTCATCGGCGTCGAGCAGCGGCAATTCGCCGATGCGTTGCGACGGATCGGCGACCATCGCCGCCAGCAAACGCAACCAATGCCGGGCCATGCGCACGATGGTTGGCGCTTCGAACAGGTCGTTGGCGTACGTCAGCGCGGCGTGCAGCTTGCCGGCCTTTTCGTAGGTGTCCAGGGTCAGGTCGAACTGGGTGGTGCGACCCTGCCAGTCGAGCATGCCGAGTTCCAGCCCGGACGCGGTGCTGACCGTGGTGAGGTCGGCTACGTGCGGCTGATGGTTGTACATCACCTGGAACAGCGGCGTATGGCTGAGACTGCGTTCCAGCTTCAGGGCTTCGACCAGACGCTCGAATGGCAGGTCCTGATGGGCCTGGGCACCGAGCGCGGTCTCTTTGACTGCGCGCAGCAAATCGGCAACCCGCGTCTGCCCGTCCAGTTCGGTGCGCAGCACCTGGGTGTTGACGAAGAAGCCGATCAGGCCTTCGATTTCATCGCGATTGCGGTTGGCGATCGGCACACCGACGCGGATATCGGACTGGCCGCTGTAGCGATGCAACAGCACGTTGAACGCGCCGAGCAACAGCATGAACAGCGTGATGCCATGCTGCTGGGCGGTGCTGCGCAGGTGCTCCGCCAAAGCGGCATCGATGGCAAACTCATGACGGCTGCCGCGATAGCTCGGCATGGCCGGGCGCGAGTGATCGGTCGGCAGTTCGAGCACCGGATGCTCGCTGCCCAGTTGCGCCTGCCAATACTCGAGTTGCCGCGCCTGCTCGCCCGCTTCGAGCCAGCGGCGCTGCCACAGGGCGTAATCGCTGTACTGGATCGGCAGCGGCGCGAGTTGCGGCGACTGCCCCGCCTCATGGGCGTCATAGCAGCGGATGAATTCGTCGATCAGCACGTTCATCGACCAGCCGTCGGAAACGATGTGGTGCAAGGTCAGCAACAGCACGTGTTCCTGCTCGTCGAGCTTGAGCAGCTTGACCCGCAGCAGCGGCCCGACCGCCAGATCGAACGGCAGCAGTGACTGTTGCTGCGCCGCCTCGGCCACCGCCTGTTCGCGCTCGGCGGCCGGCAAGGCACTGAAATCCTGTTGCTCGATCAGCAGCGGCGCGCAGGTCGGCACTTGCAACAGGCTATCGTCCGCCTGACGCTGGAACACCGTACGCAGGGTTTCGTGACGCGCGACGAGGCTGGCGAAGGCCTGCTCCAGCGCCGTCAGGCTCAATGCGCCCTTGAGCCGCACCGCCCCCGGCAGGTTGTAGGCCGCGCTGCCGGGCTCCAGTTGCCAGAGGAACCACATCCGCTGCTGGGCGTAGGACAAGGCTTGGCGATCTTCGGCTTCAACGCCCTGGGGGATGGGGAAACCGCTGAACTCGACGCCCTCCTTGTCCAGCGCCGCCAGGAACATCCGGCGCTTGTCCAGGGGCAACCCGATAAACCGGCGAGCAAGTTTCAAGGCGTCTTCAGCATTCATTTCTGGGTATCCGGAATCAGTGGGCACAAGGCACAAAGGCATGTCGTCCCTATAAAACGAATGCAGACCGGAAAAATTAGCGCTTGAGAATAGAGGTCAGGAAAGAGGGAAATCCGTGGCGAGGGAGCTTGCTCCCGCTCGACTGCGCAGCAGTCGCAGAAGCTCCCGGCCGCAAAAGAACCGACGCCTGGTAGGGGTCGCTTCGCAACCCAGCGGGAGCAAGCTCCCTCGCCACAAAAGCAGATTGTTTGTGAATCAATGCATCAGGCGCTGATTGCCAACCCATACCGTCGATGATGCACGCTCAACTGATCCTTGATCAGGCGCAGCACCCTGGCCTCGTGCTCATGGATAAAAAAGTGCCCGCCCGCCAGCATGTCCACCGAAAAGCTGCCGGAGGTTTCCCGGCTCCAGCCGATCAGTTGCTCGGTGCTGGCCTTGTCGGTGGTGCCGCCGAGCACGTGCACCGGGCATTTGAGCGGCGTTCGGGTTCGCGGCTGGAAACGCCCGCACAGCAGAAAATCCGCCCGCAGCACAGGCAAGGTCAGGGCCATCAATTCTTCATTGGCCAGGACTTCTTCGCTGGTGCCATTGAGGGTGCGCAGTTGTTCGATCAATTCGGTATCGGTTTTCGGTGTGGCAAAACCGCGGTCGTAATCGGCGCGCATCGTCGGCGCTGCGGTGCCCGAGGCGAACAGCGCTACCGGTTCCGGGCAGCCCAGCTCACGCAAGGCATGGGCGATTTCGCAGGCCAGCAATGCGCCCAGGCTGTGGCCGAACAGCGCATAAGGGGCCTGGAGCGTGGGGCGCAGCTCCCGGGCCAGTTGCATCGCCAACGGGCCCATGTCGGTGTGCAGCGGCTCGCCGAAACGCGCCCCGCGCCCCGGCAGCTCAACCGGCTGCACCTGCAGCCATTGCGGCACCTTGCGCCGCCAGCGGCTGTAAACCATGGCGCTGGCGCCGGAATACGGCAGGCATAGCAAGGTCAGTTGGGTCACTGCGGTTTTCTCCGATCAGTTGTGTATGGAAGATAACGAACTGGCGACAGTCTGAATTAGTCAGTGTCGCCGTACCTGCCCCATGGCCTCACACGCCCCCTATACTGGCGGCATCTCGGCTCGCCCCATCGCAAAGGAGAACGCCATGACCTGGTCTGCCAAGCAATACGTCACGTTTGAACAGGAACGCACCCGTCCGGCCCGGGACCTGCTGGCGGCCATCCCGCCGGGGCAGGCGCGCTCGGTGATCGACCTGGGGTGCGGCCCCGGCAATTCCACAGAATTATTGGTGGAGCACTTTCCCGGGGCAACGGTGCGTGGCCTGGACAGTTCCAGCGACATGATACAGGCCGCCCGTCAGCGCCTGCCCGAAGTGGCCTTCGACACCGCAGACATCGGCCAATGGGACGAACCCGGCCCCTTCGATGTGATCTTCGCCAACGCGGTGCTGCAATGGCTGCCTGACCACGCAACCCTGCTGCCGTCACTGGTCAGCAAACTGGCCGAGGGTGGCAACCTGGCGATCCAGATGCCCGACACCCTGCACCAGCCGTCCCACCGCTTGATGCGGGAAATCGCCGCCAATGGGCCCTGGGCCAGCCAACTGGCCGGAGCCGCCGATACGCGCACGGAAGTGGCCGATGCCAGCCTGTACTACTCGATCCTCAAGCCCCATTGCACCCGTGTCGACGTGTGGCGCACCACCTACCATCACCCGCTGGCCGGGGGCGCCGCCGGCGTGGTGGAGTGGTTCAAGGGCAGCGGCTTGCGGCCGTTTCTCGACCCGCTGGATGAGGTGCAACGCGGGCAATACCTGCAACAGTATCTCAACGCCGTTGAACAGGCTTATCCGGCCATGGACGATGGAACGGTGCTGCTGCCATTTCCCCGTGTGTTCATGGTCGCGACCCGCTAGAGCAGCGAGGGTTAAATTTCCGGTCCCGGCCCTCGTTACCTGCTCAGACCAATACCCACAAGAGTGACCGCCGTGGACCTGCAAACCATTCTGGGCAAACTGTTCGCCAACGCGGGCGCCGTTGGTATCGAAGGTGTTTTCCAATTCGTGTTCGGCCCCCAGCAGGCGTACTGGTCGGAGGTCAGAACCAGCAGCCGCACCCAGGCCGGTCGCCACAGCAGCCCCGACGTGACCATTGAAGTGGCGGAAAAGGACTTTCTCGGGATCATGGCCGGCCTGGCCAATGTCGAGGAGCTGTTTGCCAGCGGACGCCTGAAGATCGGCGGCAACATGGGCCTGGCGACGTTGTTGCCGCAGATCATCGAGCATGCCCGCCACGGCAGTGGCGCGGTGGAAAAGGTCGACATGAACAAGCGTTATCCCACCCCGCCGCGCTTCAGCGAAAAGCTCACCGCCAGCCTGCCGACCCAGCGCAGCGTGGAACGTCGCCCGCGCAGCGAGCTGTCGGTGCAAGAGTTTCAAGCGCGCTACCTGCCCCATGGCATTCCGGTGGTCATCAGCAATGCCTTGCAGGACTGGCCGTTGTTCAAGCTCAGTCGCGAAGAATCCCTGGTGCATTTTGCCGAGCTGCAAGGCATCACCCGCCACGGCGACTACGTGAAAAAAACCTTCTCCACCGAGCGGGACTTCCGCTCCACGTCCATGGCCGATTTCATTGCTTCTCTGGACAGCCCGGCGGTCAAGGGCGCCGATGGTGAACCGCCGGCCTACATGGGCAACAACATCCTGCCGGCGCAATTGATGGAGCAAATCAACTACCCGCCCTATTTCGACCCGTCGCTGTTCATCCCGCCACGCATCTGGATCGGCCCAAAGGGCACCCTCACCCCGCTGCACCGCGACGACACCGACAACCTGTTCGCCCAGGTCTGGGGCCAGAAAATCTTCACCCTCGCCGCCCCCCATCACCGCGAAGCCCTCGGCACCTGGTCCACGGCGCCCCAAGGCGGCCTGGACGGTTGCGATTTCAACCCGGACGCGCCGGACTACCAGCGCTTCCCCCGCGCCCGTGACGTGACCTTCCTGCGGGTGACGCTGGAGGCCGGGGATCTGCTGTTCCTGCCTGAAGGCTGGTTCCATCAGGTGGAGTCGGTGTCCACTTCGTTGTCAGTGAACTTCTGGGTGAATTCGGGGCGGGGTTGGTGAGCGCTGACTTGAGGCGAGCGGCCTTTGTGGCGAGGGGATTTATCCCCGCTGGGGCGCGAAGCGGCCCCATTCAAACTGTCTGCCACATCACCGTTGCCAGGTTCTGGGGCTGCTGTGCAGCCCAGCGGGGATAAATCCCCTCGCCACAGGTTTTGTGTTCGCCATGGGTGGCGCGTTCATTCCATCGTGAAGACTGCTTCACCCAAATGAACTCCACGCACCTCATACCAGTCAGCAGGTAAAGCCCTCAACTCAAGGTGCTAGACCATGCAGATATCCCTCGCCCGACAGGTTGCCCTGGTCACCGGCGCCAGTTCCGGCATTGGTGCAGGCGCGGCCAGGGCATTGGCAGACGCCGGTGCCGCGGTGGTGCTCAACTACCACTCCAGCGCCGGCCCGGCGCAAGACCTGGCCCGTGAAATCAACGCCAACGGTGGACGCGCCATCGCCGTCGGTGCCGATGTGTCGAAGGAGCCGGATGTCGAGCGACTGTTCGCCCAGACTATCGAAGCCTTTGGCACGCTGGACATCCTGGTCGCCAACTCCGGCCTGCAAAAAGACGCCGCCGCCGTCGACATGAGCCTGGAGGACTGGAACACCGTGATCGGCACCAACCTGACCGGCCAGTTCCTCTGCGCCCGTGCCGCCCTGCGGATTTTCAATCAGCAGGGCATTCGCCAGGGCGTGTCCCGGGCCGCCGGCAAAATCATCCACATGAGCTCAGTGCACCAGCGCATCCCCTGGGCCGGTCACATCAACTACGCTGCCTCCAAGGGCGGCGTCCATCTGCTGATGCAGAGTCTGGCCCAGGAAATCAGCCACCAGCGCATCCGCATCAACAGCATCGCGCCCGGCGCGATCCGCACGGCCATCAACCGCGAGGTCACTGAAGGCGAACAGGAGCAGAAATTGCTGGAGCTGATTCCTTACGGGCGTATCGGCGATGTGGAAGATGTCGCCAACGCGGTGGTCTGGCTGGCGTCGGACTTGTCCGATTACGTGGTAGGTACCACGTTGTTCATCGATGGCGGGATGAGCCTTTATCCGGGGTTCCACGGCAATGGCTGACTATCACGAAACCCAAAGCCCTATCGAGAACCACGGCATCATCGGCGACATGCGCAGTGCTGCCCTGGTGAATGACCGAGGCAGTGTCGACTTTTTCTGCTGGCCGGAATTCGACAGCCCATCAATTTTCTGCTCGCTGCTGGACACGCCGGACGCGGGGATCTTTCAACTGGCGCCGGACCTGCCTAATGCCCGTCGCCAGCAGATCTACCTGCCTGACACCAACGTACTGCAAACCCGCTGGCTGAGTGATGACGCCGTGGTGGAAATAACCGACCTGCTGCCCATCGGCGACAGCGAGGATGACCTGCCGGTATTGATCCGCAAAGTGAGCATGACCCTCGGCAGCGCGACGTTTCGCATGCGCTGCGCGGTACGCCACGACTACGCCCGCAGCCTCACCAGCGCACGCCGTGACGGCGATCACATCTGCTTCGAAGCACCGGGGCAACCTGGCCTGCGTTTGTGTTCCGATCAGCTCATGACCCTGGACGACCGGGCGGCGGTGGCCGAGTTCAGGCTGGAACAAGGCCAGAGCGCCGAGTTCCTGCTGGGCGGTATTGACGACCCGCGGCTTCAGGATGACATCAGCGCAATATGCCTGGAGCGAACCCTGGCGTTCTGGCGCGGCTGGATTGGCCAATCCACCTATCGCGGGCGCTGGCGGGAGATGGTCAACCGCTCGGCCTTGGCGCTGAAACTGCTGACCTCACGCAAACACGGCGCCATCCTCGCCGCCGCGACCTTCGGCCTGCCGGAAACCCGTGGCGGCGAGCGCAACTGGGACTATCGCTACACCTGGATCCGCGACGCGTCCTTCACCGTTTACGCGTTCATGCGCCTGGGCTTCGTTGAAGAAGCCAACGCCTACATGCGTTTTCTGCGGAGCCGGGTCAGCGACTGCTGCGATCAGCCGATCAAACTCAACATCCTGTACGGCCTGGACGGCAGGCTGGAGCTACCTGAAGTCGAACTGCCACACCTCAGCGGCTTTGGTCATGCCAAGCCGGTGCGCATCGGCAACCTGGCCTACAAACAAGTGCAGTTGGATATCTTCGGCGAATTGATGGACGCGGTGTACCTGGTCAACAAATACGGCGAAGCCATTTCCCATCAGGGCTGGAAACACGTCGTCAATGTGGTCGATCAGGTCTGTGATATCTGGCAGGACAAAGACGTGGGTATTTGGGAAATGCGCGGGGAGAAGCACCACTTCCTGCATTCGCGGCTGATGTGCTGGGTCGCCGTCGATCGCGCCATCCGCCTCGCGGTCAAACGCTCCTTGCCCGCGCCTTTCGCCCGCTGGGACCAGACTCGCCAGGCCATCTATGAAGACATCTGGACAAATTTCTGGAGCGAGGAACGGCAGCATTTCATCCAGCGCCTGGGCAGCACCGCCCTCGACGGTTCGATGTTGTTGATGCCGCTTGTGCGCTTCGTCAGCGCGCGCGACCCGCGCTGGCTCTCGACCCTCGATGCGATTGAAAAAGACCTGGTGCGCGATGGCATGGTCTACCGCTACCGCAACGACGAAAGCCCCGTCGACGGCCTCAGGGGCACTGAAGGCTCGTTCGCCGCGTGTTCGTTCTGGTACGTCGAATGCCTGGCCCGCGCCGGCCGTGTGGAAAAAGCCCAGCTGGAGTTCGAACAACTGCTGCGCTACGCCAACCCGCTGGGCTTGTACGCCGAGGAGTTCGACAGCCACGGCTACCACCTGGGCAACACCCCCCAGGCCTTGACCCACCTGGCGCTGATCAGCGCCGCCAGTTTCCTGGACCGCAAATTGAGCGGGGACAAAACGCATTGGCAGCCGTGAGCCGGGCTGGCGAGTGAACGTATTCCCCGCTGTGCACGGGCTTTTGTGGGAGCAAGGCTTGCCCGCGATGAAGGCGACGCGGTCGTGAAATCGAGTCGCCCTCATCGCGGGCAAGCCTTGCTCCCACCCTGCACCACCAAAGCTCAGTACAACAAGTGGTGTATCTGCTACCGCGCCGACTCAGCCAGTTCGAGATCATCCAACGCTCGATTGGCCAGCAACGTACCCAGCTCAATCAACTGCTGAATCCCCAGCGCAACATGCCGCCGGGAACCTTCCAGCTCGAATGCCAGGTCACTGACCATGGCGTTGGCCGAAGCCAGGGTTTCGCTGAGGCTGGTCAGCACGGATTCGGTGTTGAGGCCGGGGACCACTGAAAATATCTGGCCGTCCTGGGTGTCGGGTTTGGCTGGGGGAGACAAGTGGACATTCAGCGCCCGGTCAGCGGCTTCGCGGAGTTTTTTGGTGTCGAGGGTGGTGTAGGCGGACAGGTTTTCGGCGCGTGGAGGGTTGGGGGTGATCTTGACCATTTGTGAAGCTCCTGACTTGAAATTGAGCCCACTCACCTCGTGACCAAACGAGGGGTGGTGGGCTATACGCAGGTTGGTCAACCGGGAAGTCAGGCACCCGGCGCACTCGAAAGTGCCCCGCGCACAGCCCACCGCAAAGCATACCGACAAGCACACAAAAAAGCGCCGACATGCTGAGGTTGGCGCGTGTGCGCCTGACATTGGACGGGTGACCAAACCCGATCGCTGATTTTGCAGCGACCGGCACAGCCTAGCCCCGCCGTTTCCGAACCGGCAACCGCCACGACTCGTCGGAAAATTCCGGTTCACCTATTTTTTTGTAGGAACTCCACACCCTTGTGGCGAGGGGATTTATCCCCGCTGGGCTGCGTAGCAGCCCGTCCATGGGCCAATCCAATTTGCCAGACAGACCGAGTTGACCGTTTTCGGGGCTGCTACGCAGCCCAGCGGGGATAAATCCCCTCGCCACAGAAGCGGGCACCAACATTTCTCCATCTATCGCTGCCGCCGGTTTCAGGTTGCCAGCCCTGTAAACCCCTCCTAAGATCGATGCACTCAAGGGTGCAGCGGAGCTGCCCGACAAAACCCGATTCAAGGATCTGACATGACCCATGTAAAACGCTCTATCACCACCCCGCCCCGAACAGGCCTGACCCGGGAAGACCTCTGGGAAGGCCAGGACAAGGGCCTGATCAAGTGCTGGGAAATCGGCCGCGACCGGGCGCTGAAGTTTCCCGAGCTGGCGCAGCGTTGCCTGGCCGGTGAATTGCCGGTGCTCGGCTGGAAAGGCGGTGTCAGTCGCAGCCTGAAGAAAAACGAAAAGTTCGGCTGCCTCAAGTACCTCGCCCAATGGCAGGGCCTGCGCGGTGAAGACCTGGACATCGATCTGTCCCAGGACCGCACCCTGACCTGCTCCAGCACGAACATGATCGTGACCTTCACGCCGGATCGGGCCAAATATGTGAATCAGGACCCCGCATAACGGCAACCGAGCCGTGCAGGAGACCGACATGAACCAGGCGCCCAGAATCAACTTCGCGGTGACGCCTCTGCTGCGCATCGCCTACGAAGAGCACGGCCCCGCCAGCGGCGCCCCAGTGATCCTGCTGCACGGTTTCCCTTACGACCCCAGGGCCTTTGATGAAGTCGCACCGGCCCTGGCCCAGCGCGGCTATTGGGTCATCGTGCCGTACCTGCGCGGCTACGGCACGACCCGGTTCAATAACCCGAGCATCCTGCGTTCCGGTCAGCAAGCAGCGCTGGCCCAGGATCTGCTGGACCTGATGCAGGCACTCGCCATTCCCCAAGCAGCGTTGTGCGGCTACGACTGGGGCGGGCGGGCCGCGTGCATCGTGGCGGCGCTGTGGCCCGAACGGGTTCGCTGCCTGGTGACCGGGGATGGCTATAACGTGCAGGACATTCCCCGATCGACTCAGCCGCTGGACCCTGAGACCGAGCACAGATTGTGGTACCAGTATTACTTCCACAGCGCCCGGGGCGTCGAGGGCCTGACGCAGAACCGGCGCGAACTGTGCCAGTTGCTCTGGCGCCTGTGGTCACCGACCTGGACACGCGGCACAGCGCTGTATCCCCTCAGTGCCCCGTCCTTCGACAACCCGGATTTCGTCGAGGTGGTGATTCATTCCTACCGTCATCGCTTCATGTACGCACCGGGCGACCCGACGCTGGAGTGGATGGAGGAACGACTGACCGCGCAACCGGCCATCAGCGTGCCGAGCATCTCCCTGTGCGGTGCCGATGACGGCGTTGGACCTGCACCTGAGTTCGACGAAGACGCCGAACATTTCAGCGGTGTCTACGAGCGTCGAGTGCTCGCCGGTGTCGGCCACAACATTCCCCAGGAAGCCCCCCAGGCCACGCTCAGGGCGTTGCTGGATCTGCTTGAGGGCTGACCGCGAAACGCTCGCGATACGCCTGGGGCGTCACACCCATGGCCCGCAGGAAGCTGCGGCGCAGGGTTTCTTCGCTGCCAAAGCCGCATTGCACCGCGACCCGCTTGATCGGCAGTGCTGTGTCGGCCAGCAGCCGGCGCGCGGTCTCCACGCGAATCAGCTCCACCGCCCGCGCCGGCGTCTGGCCGGTGTCGGCACGGTAGTGACGCACGAAACTGCGCTCGCTCATCCCCGCCTCTGCCGCCAGATTCGGCAAGCCCAGGTCCTGGGTGAGGTTTTCCGCGATCCAGGCGTGCAGATCGTCAAAACGACTGCCCTGATTCTGCAATGACAAGGTCACGCTGAACTGCGATTGACCGCCCGGGCGCTTGAGGAACACCACCAGTTGCCGGGCGACTTCCAGGGCGATGGCGCGACCCAAATCGTCCTCCACCAGGGCCAACGCCAGGTCGATGCCGGCCGTAACGCCCGCCGAAGTCCAGACCGGGCCGTCGTTGATAAAAATCGGGTTGGGTTCGACCCGCAGTTGCGGGTGCTGCCGGGCCAGTTGTTCGCAACGGGTCCAGTGCGTGACCACTCGGCGTCCGTCCAACCAACCGCTGGCGGCCAGCAGGAACGCCCCGGTGCACACCGACGCCACGCGCCGCGAGCGCAGACCATGGCCCCTGACCCAGGCCACCAGCGCCGCGTCCTGCGCCGCCTCGTACACTCCCCAACCGCCGGCGATGAGCAATGTGTCGCTACCCTCGCTCGGCAGCGGCTCGGCCATAAGCGCGAGCCCCGCCGACGACATCACCGCCCCGCCACCGGCAGCAATCACGGTGGGTGCGTAAGGCAACGGCAAGCCTTGCTGGCGTGCCAGGTCGTTGGCCGAAGCAAAGACCTGCAAGGGCCCGGTGACATCTAGCACCTGCACGTTGGCAAAGGCCAGTACATGAACGGTTTTCGGTGGGTTTGGCATATTGGCGTAATTCGTGGGCTTATTGGCGTATACGCCAGAGCCTACGGGCCTAAAGTTAAACCGTCCACCCCTCAGGCATCACTTCAGGAGAAAGCGCCATGGCGTTGCAGATCGGTTTTCTGTTATTCCCCCAGGTTCAACAACTGGACCTCACCGGCCCTTATGACGTGCTCGCCTCGCTGCCAGACGTGAAGGTGCACCTGATCTGGAAAGACCTGGCCCCAGTCACCGCCAGCACCGGGTTGGTACTCCTACCGACCACCACGTTCGAGAAGTGCCCCAAGCTCGACGTGATCTGCATCCCAGGCGGCAGCGGCGTCGGGCCGTTGATGGAAGATGAGCAGACCTTGGCGTTCATCAAGCAACAGGCGGCCCACGCGCAGTACATCACCTCCGTGTGCACCGGTTCGCTGGTGCTTGGCGCGGCGGGTTTATTGCAGGGTAAACGGGCCACCACCCATTGGGCTTATCACAGTCTGCTGCAAACCTTGGGCGCCACACCGGTCAAGGACCGTGTGGTACGGGACGGCAACCTGTTCACCGGTGGTGGCATCACCGCCGGGATAGATTTTGCCTTGACCCTGGCGGCCGAACTGTTCGACCAGGACACCGCCGAGCTGGTCCAGCTACAGCTTGAATACGCCCCGGCCCCGCCGTTCACCGCCGGCGGCCCGGACACTGCACCGTCCCAAGTGTTGGCAGAAGCCAACCGACGTGCAGCAGAGTCGTTTCGAGTGCGCTCGCAGATTACTCAACGGGCAGCGGCGCGATTGGCACTGCAATAACGATTAACGCCAATCAGTCCCCCAAAAAAAGGTGGTGAGGGGTTTTATCCCCTCACCACACAAGACATGAAGAATCTCCTGCCGCATCGATTCAATTCAGAACGGGCTGGCCGTCGGGCGCACCACCAGTTCGCTGACGTCCACATCGTCCGGCTGTTCAATGGCGTAGGCAATCGCCCGGGCAATCGCCTCGGCGGGAATGGCGATCCGGCGAAACTCGCGCATCTCGGCGCGCCCACCTTCATCGGAAATACTTTCGGCCAACTCCGACTCGGTTACGCCAGGAGAAATCACCGTCACCCGCACGTCACCACCGACCTCCTGGCGCAACCCCTCGGAAATCGCTCGCACGGCGAACTTGGTGGCGCAGTACACCGCCGCCGTCGGGCTGACCGTGTAGGCACCAATGGAAGCAATGTTGATGAACTGGCCACTGCGCTGGCGTTGCATCAAAGGCAAACCGGCGGCGATGCCGTGGAGTACGCCACGAATGTTGACGTCGATCATGCGATCCCACTCGTCAACTTTCAGCGCCTCGAGTTTGGAGAGCGGCATGACCCCGGCGTTGTTGACGATCACATCGACCTTGCCGAATCGCTCGACAGCGAAGTCGATCAGGCTCTGCACATCATCACGGCGCGTCACGTCCACGGCTTTGCAAGCAGCCTGCTGGCCGTCGGCTTCAAGTTCCTGCACCAGCGCCTGCAAGCGATCGACGCGTCGCGCACCCAGCACCACTCGTGCGCCCCGGGCAGCCAGCAACCGTGCGGCGGCTTCGCCAATACCGCTGCTGGCGCCGGTGATCACCACAACTTTGTTTTGAATAGCGGACATGATGGTTTCCTCGTCTGGATGTATGGCCCCCCGATGGGAGCGTTTTGACAGGTCCAGATTAGGGAGCAGATCCGTGTCTGGGTTAGCCGGATCCTCCTGCGCCCTTGCACGATCCTGTAGCGATAAAACCGCCTCTGGTCGCCGGGCGCACAATCGGCTTTACTAGCGCGGTCCACCCATTTGGCCAGGGAGATAGATCGGCATGTCGGTATCCACGTCCATACACGTAACGCCTGAGGACGGCGTCAACCAGCGCCGCACCGAACTGGCGGAACTGATGAAGCGCTTCGCCCCGGAATTCGGCGTTCATCCCACCGCCATCGAGACCTTGCACCTGATCCGTAGCGACCAGCCCACCGAAGCCCTGCACACGATCCACAAGCCCGGTTTGTGCGTGATCGTCCAGGGGCGCAAAGAGGTTCGGCTGGCGGATGAATGCTACGTCTATGATTCGCTCAACTACCTGGTGGTCTCGGTCACCCTGCCGCTGGCGGGTCAGGTGATCGAAGCCAGCCCCGAGCGCCCCTACCTGTGCATTCGCCTGGATATCGACCCGGCGCAGATCTGCCGTCTGATCGCCGACGCAAGCCCCATTGGGGTACCGGCCCAACGGACCGATCGAGGACTATTCCTGGACCGCATCGACGCGCCGCTGCTCGATGCGGTGTTGCGTTTGCTGCGGCTGTTGGAGAGTCCGGACGATATCGCCACGCTCGCGCCCTTGGCCCAACAGGAAATTTTCTACCGCCTGCTACGGGGTGCACAGGGCCAGCGCTTGCACGAAATTGCCATCCCCGACACGCAAACCCACCGTATCAGTCGCGCAATCGAGTGGCTCAACAACCATTATGCCGAGCCGCTGAGCATCGATAGCCTGGCACAAATGATCAATCTCAGCCCTTCGGCATTGCACCATCGCTTCAAAGCCGTGACCGCCATGAGCCCGCTGCAATACCAGAAACAGCTGCGCCTGCAGGAAGCCAGACGGCTGCTGCTGGCGGAGAACAGCGACGTTTCGTCAATCGGCTACAAAATGGGCTATGAAAGCCCCTCGCAGTTCAGCCGCGAATACAGCCGTCTATTCGGGGCCTCGCCGAGCAAGGACATCGCCCGGCTACGTGCCGAGGCCTTGCAGATGAGTCGCGCCTGATCCTGCACACAAACAGGATCAGGCAAACCAAGGGCAGTATCCGTCTAACGGCGTCCCCCTCCTCGCCCCTACTCTGAACCCATGCAGCAAGACTACCGTCCGGGCTGCAACGGGTTCAGCAGATCGCGACATCTGGACGACCCGGCACTCAACCCCTTTTGATATGACCGGAGTCATCGCCATGAAAACTTTCAGTTCCTTGATCGCCGTTACCACTTTCGTCCTGAGCGTCAGTGCCTTTGCCCTGCCCAGCCAGCAGCAGGACCGTTTTTTTACGCAAACGCTCGGATATCAGCAGCCTGTGGCCGCTGATGGTTCGGACCGCACGCCTGGGCAGACTCTTGCCGCTGATGGTTCGGACCGCACACCTGGGCAGGCACTTGCCGCTGATGGTTCGGATCGCACACCTGGGCAGGCACTTGCCGCTGATGGTTCCGACCGCACACCTGGGCAGGCACTTGCCGCTGATGGTTCCGACCGCACACCTGGGCAGGCACTTGCCGCTGATGGTTCCGACCGTACCATGGCGCGACGCCTGGCTTGATAGGTCGGCTTTTCTGCAGACGAAAAAAAACCCGCCGAGGCGGGTTTTTCCAAGACCATCACGACTCCCTGTCGATAGCCATCCTTGCAAGGTCGATCGTCCCTGATCCTGAAGCACTCCCTGTGCTTCAGTGGTTGAGTACAGATTACGCATCGGATCCAAAGCGCAACAGACGATATAGCAACCATGGCGTGTAAGACATTCGCTATAGCAGCCCTTCCGTAAACCCTTAGATGCACGGGCACTGAGGATCAGGCCTTGGCCAGGAATGCTTCGATATTCGCCATCTGCTCGTCCCAACCACGGCTGTCCATACGAAAAGCCTTAAGCCGACGCGCCTCCGGGATACCGTTAAAGCCCGACTCCACCACTTTGAGCAAGGTGCCGCCATCCATGTCTTCAAGTTCGAACTGAACCCTCGTTTCGGGTTCCTGAGAGTAGTCCACCTGCGGTTCAATGGCGTACGGATGCCAGCGAAACGAAAAAACCCGCTCCGGCTCGACCCGCTCTACCGCAACGTCCCAGATAAGGTGTTCATAACCAGGATAGGTGATCTGCCCCTGGGTACGCTCGCCCGCGACAAATCGTCTGCCTTCAAGCGCGACGCCGAACCATTGACCGAAGGCTTCGGCATTGGCCAAGGCCCGCCAGACCTGAGAGCGCGGCGCCTTGAGCAGAATTTTTCTTTCGATGCGATCAGATGAATGCATGAGTCACCTCCTGTGTTCAACCCTAGGCCTGTAAGACCACGAGGCCAACCAGAAAGTTGTATCGACCCAGCGTTTGGGTACACTCCTTCGGCATTTAGAAATCCCATCAAGGAGAGATCGACCATGTTCCCACGCTTGTTTCTGGGCCTGACGCCGCTGCTTTTTATCAGTATTGTCCAAGCCGATGACTGCGCCAATGCTAGCACCCAGGGAGCAATGAACCAGTGCGCAGCCCAAGAGAACAAAGCCGCTGACGACGAGCTGAACAGTCTGTACAAGCAGATCACTGCACGCCTTAAAGATGACCCGCAGGCCAAGCAGCTACTGGTCAAGGCACAGCGGGCCTGGATCAGCTTCCGTGACGCCGAATGCAATTTTTCTGCCTCCGGAGTCGAAGGGGGTAGCGTCTATCCGCTGGTCCACAGCAATTGCGCCACAGCCGTAACCAAGGCCCGGGTCGAGACGCTCAAGACCTACCTCAAGTGCGAAGAAGGTGATCTGAGCTGCCCGGTCCCTGGGGCTTAACCATTGATGCAAAAAAAGGATGACCTCTTCAGGTCATCCTTTTTTTTCGGCACAAAAACAAAACCCCTACCTGCGTCAGCAGATAGGGGTTTCGGAATTTAATCTTGACGATGACCTACTCTCACATGGGGAAACCCCACACTACCATCGGCGATGCATCGTTTCACTACTGAGTTCGGGATGGGATCAGGTGGTTCCAATGCTCTATGGTCGTCAAGAAATTCGGTAGCCAGCGCGTGCCTTGCGGTCACGTTCCAGCAAATGGGTATGCGATAGCTTTGTGTGTTGTGCGAACTTTCGGTTCATAGCGTCTTCACACACCGCAATCTGGTGCCCTGTATCGGGTCAGCAAATTGCTTGGGTGTTATATGGTCAAGCCTCACGGGCAATTAGTATGGGTTAGCTCAACGCCTCACAGCGCTTACACACCCCACCTATCAACGTCGTAGTCTTCGACGGCCCTTCAGGGGACTCAAGGTCCCAGTGAGATCTCATCTTGAGGCAAGTTTCCCGCTTAGATGCTTTCAGCGGTTATCTTTTCCGAACATAGCTACCCGGCAATGCCACTGGCGTGACAACCGGAACACCAGAGGTTCGTCCACTCCGGTCCTCTCGTACTAGGAGCAGCCCCTCTCAAATCTCAAACGTCCACGGCAGATAGGGACCGAACTGTCTCACGACGTTCTAAACCCAGCTCGCGTACCACTTTAAATGGCGAACAGCCATACCCTTGGGACCGGCTTCAGCCCCAGGATGTGATGAGCCGACATCGAGGTGCCAAACACCGCCGTCGATATGAACTCTTGGGCGGTATCAGCCTGTTATCCCCGGAGTACCTTTTATCCGTTGAGCGATGGCCCTTCCATACAGAACCACCGGATCACTAAGACCTACTTTCGTACCTGCTCGACGTGTCTGTCTCGCAGTCAAGCGCGCTTTTGCCTTTATACTCTACGACCGATTTCCGACCGGTCTGAGCGCACCTTCGTACTCCTCCGTTACTCTTTAGGAGGAGACCGCCCCAGTCAAACTACCCACCATACACTGTCCTCGATCCGGATAACGGACCTGAGTTAGAACCTCAAAGTTGCCAGGGTGGTATTTCAAGGATGGCTCCACGCGAACTGGCGTCCACGCTTCAAAGCCTCCCACCTATCCTACACAAGCAAATTCAAAGTCCAGTGCAAAGCTATAGTAAAGGTTCACGGGGGGTCTTCCGTCTAGCCGCGGATACACTGCATCTTCACAGCGATTTCAATTTCACTGAGTCTCGGGTGGAGACAGCGCCGCCATCGTTACGCCATTCGTGCAGGTCGGAACTTACCCGACAAGGAATTTCGCTACCTTAGGACCGTTATAGTTACGGCCGCCGTTTACCGGGGCTTCGATCAAGAGCTTCGCGTTAGCTAACCCCATCAATTAACCTTCCGGCACCGGGCAGGCGTCACACCCTATACGTCCACTTTCGTGTTTGCAGAGTGCTGTGTTTTTAATAAACAGTCGCAGCGGCCTGGTATCTTCGACCGGCGTGGGCTTACGCAGCAAGTGCTTCACCCTCACCGGCGCACCTTCTCCCGAAGTTACGGTGCCATTTTGCCTAGTTCCTTCACCCGAGTTCTCTCAAGCGCCTTGGTATTCTCTACCCAACCACCTGTGTCGGTTTGGGGTACGGTTCCTGGTTACCTGAAGCTTAGAAGCTTTTCTTGGAAGCATGGCATCAACCACTTCGTCACCCAAAGGGTAACTCGTCATCAGCTCTCGGCCTTAAGATCCCGGATTTACCTAAGATCTCAGCCTACCACCTTAAACTTGGACAACCAACGCCAAGCTGGCCTAGCCTTCTCCGTCCCTCCATCGCAATAACCAGAAGTACAGGAATATTAACCTGTTTTCCATCGACTACGCTTTTCAGCCTCGCCTTAGGGACCGACTAACCCTGCGTCGATTAACGTTGCGCAGGAAACCTTGGTCTTTCGGCGTGGGTGTTTTTCACACCCATTGTCGTTACTCATGTCAGCATTCGCACTTCTGATACCTCCAGCAAGCTTCTCAACTCACCTTCACAGGCTTACAGAACGCTCCTCTACCGCATCACCTAAGTGATACCCGTAGCTTCGGTGTATGGTTTGAGCCCCGTTACATCTTCCGCGCAGGCCGACTCGACTAGTGAGCTATTACGCTTTCTTTAAAGGGTGGCTGCTTCTAAGCCAACCTCCTAGCTGTCTAAGCCTTCCCACATCGTTTCCCACTTAACCATAACTTTGGGACCTTAGCTGACGGTCTGGGTTGTTTCCCTTTTCACGACGGACGTTAGCACCCGCCGTGTGTCTCCCATGCTCGGCACTTGTAGGTATTCGGAGTTTGCATCGGTTTGGTAAGTCGGGATGACCCCCTAGCCGAAACAGTGCTCTACCCCCTACAGTGATACATGAGGCGCTACCTAAATAGCTTTCGAGGAGAACCAGCTATCTCCGAGCTTGATTAGCCTTTCACTCCGATCCACAGGTCATCCGCTAACTTTTCAACGGTAGTCGGTTCGGTCCTCCAGTTAGTGTTACCCAACCTTCAACCTGCCCATGGATAGATCGCCCGGTTTCGGGTCTATTCCCAGCGACTAGACGCCCTATTAAGACTCGCTTTCGCTACGCCTCCCCTATTCGGTTAAGCTCGCCACTGAAAATAAGTCGCTGACCCATTATACAAAAGGTACGCAGTCACCCAACAAAGTGGGCTCCCACTGCTTGTACGCATACGGTTTCAGGATCTATTTCACTCCCCTCTCCGGGGTTCTTTTCGCCTTTCCCTCACGGTACTAGTTCACTATCGGTCAGTCAGTAGTATTTAGCCTTGGAGGATGGTCCCCCCATATTCAGACAAAGTTTCTCGTGCTCCGTCCTACTCGATTTCATGACTAAGAGATTTTCGCGTACAGGGCTATCACCCACTATGGCCGCACTTTCCAGAGCGTTCCGCTAATCTCAAAGCCACTTAAGGGCTAGTCCCCGTTCGCTCGCCACTACTAAGGGAATCTCGGTTGATTTCTTTTCCTCAGGGTACTTAGATGTTTCAGTTCCCCTGGTTCGCCTCTTGCACCTATGTATTCAGTACAAGATAACCATCTTATGATGGCTGGGTTCCCCCATTCAGACATCTCCGGATCAAAGTCTGTTTGCCGACTCCCCGAAGCTTTTCGCAGGCTACCACGTCTTTCATCGCCTCTGACTGCCAAGGCATCCACCGTATGCGCTTCTTCACTTGACCATATAACCCCAAGCAATCTGGTTATACTGTGAAGACGACATTCGCCGAAAATTCGCATGCTCTAAGAGCAACTCACAAATTTTACCTTAGCCTGATCCGTTACCAGTGAAAGTAACGTCCAGTCTATCTTTCTATCACATACCCAAATTTTTAAAGAACGATCTAATCAAAAGACTAGAAATCAACATTCAGCACCGTCTTGGTGGAATGCTCATTTCTAAGCTTTAAACGTTGGTGCCAATCTGTAATGGTGGAGCCAAGCGGGATCGAACCGCTGACCTCCTGCGTGCAAGGCAGGCGCTCTCCCAGCTGAGCTATGGCCCCGTATTTCTACAGGGAACACCATGAAATTGGTGGGTCTGGGCAGATTCGAACTGCCGACCTCACCCTTATCAGGGGTGCGCTCTAACCAACTGAGCTACAGACCCAATCGTCTTCTTCAATGAATCAAGCAATTCGTGTGGGAGCTCATGAAGCAGCTGCGGTCGTCGATTAAGGAGGTGATCCAGCCGCAGGTTCCCCTACGGCTACCTTGTTACGACTTCACCCCAGTCATGAATCACACCGTGGTAACCGTCCCCCCGAAGGTTAGACTAGCTACTTCTGGTGCAACCCACTCCCATGGTGTGACGGGCGGTGTGTACAAGGCCCGGGAACGTATTCACCGCGACATTCTGATTCGCGATTACTAGCGATTCCGACTTCACGCAGTCGAGTTGCAGACTGCGATCCGGACTACGATCGGTTTTGTGGGATTAGCTCCACCTCGCGGCTTGGCAACCCTCTGTACCGACCATTGTAGCACGTGTGTAGCCCAGGCCGTAAGGGCCATGATGACTTGACGTCATCCCCACCTTCCTCCGGTTTGTCACCGGCAGTCTCCTTAGAGTGCCCACCATGACGTGCTGGTAACTAAGGACAAGGGTTGCGCTCGTTACGGGACTTAACCCAACATCTCACGACACGAGCTGACGACAGCCATGCAGCACCTGTCTCAATGTTCCCGAAGGCACCAATCCATCTCTGGAAAGTTCATTGGATGTCAAGGCCTGGTAAGGTTCTTCGCGTTGCTTCGAATTAAACCACATGCTCCACCGCTTGTGCGGGCCCCCGTCATTCATTTGAGTTTTAACCTTGCGGCCGTACTCCCCAGGCGGTCAACTTAATGCGTTAGCTGCGCCACTAAGAGCTCAAGGCTCCCAACGGCTAGTTGACATCGTTTACGGCGTGGACTACCAGGGTATCTAATCCTGTTTGCTCCCCACGCTTTCGCACCTCAGTGTCAGTATCAGTCCAGGTGGTCGCCTTCGCCACTGGTGTTCCTTCCTATATCTACGCATTTCACCGCTACACAGGAAATTCCACCACCCTCTACCATACTCTAGCTCGACAGTTTTGAATGCAGTTCCCAGGTTGAGCCCGGGGATTTCACATCCAACTTAACGAACCACCTACGCGCGCTTTACGCCCAGTAATTCCGATTAACGCTTGCACCCTCTGTATTACCGCGGCTGCTGGCACAGAGTTAGCCGGTGCTTATTCTGTCGGTAACGTCAAAACACTAACGTATTAGGTTAATGCCCTTCCTCCCAACTTAAAGTGCTTTACAATCCGAAGACCTTCTTCACACACGCGGCATGGCTGGATCAGGCTTTCGCCCATTGTCCAATATTCCCCACTGCTGCCTCCCGTAGGAGTCTGGACCGTGTCTCAGTTCCAGTGTGACTGATCATCCTCTCAGACCAGTTACGGATCGTCGCCTTGGTGAGCCATTACCTCACCAACTAGCTAATCCGACCTAGGCTCATCTGATAGCGCAAGGCCCGAAGGTCCCCTGCTTTCTCCCGTAGGACGTATGCGGTATTAGCGTCCGTTTCCGAGCGTTATCCCCCACTACCAGGCAGATTCCTAGGCTTTACTCACCCGTCCGCCGCTCTCAAGAGGTGCAAGCACCTCTCTACCGCTCGACTTGCATGTGTTAGGCCTGCCGCCAGCGTTCAATCTGAGCCATGATCAAACTCTTCAGTTCAAACATCTTTGGGTTTTGAGAAAACCCTAAACTTGGCTCAGCAATCGTTGGTTACATCTTTGATTTCTCGCGGAGTAACTTGTGATGCTGATAATCTGTTGACTAGCAGTCTGACTCCACAAGCACCCACACGAATTGCTTGATTCAGTTGTTAAAGAGCGGTGGATTGAGCCTTTCGCCTCAACCGAGGCGCGCATTCTACAGCGCCCGGTGTATCTGTCAAGCGGTTATTTTAAGAAGTTTTCAAAGTTTCCTCTGCAACTTCAACCACTTGCGCTTCCGATCTCTCGTTAGCGGGAGGCGAATTCTACAGCGTTACTCGCTGCTGTCAACACCTCTTTTTGACCGCTTTCGATCGAGAAGATCGAATCGTTAACGGAGCCAGAAAAACCGCCCCACTAACTGCTTCCCAAGCTTCGATAACCTGAAGCCCTGCGCTGCCTAAAATCGTTTAACTCATTGAAACTCAAGGAGTTTTCGTTTCGACTGCGCCGGAAGTGGGGCGAATTATAGACCTCCAGAATTTGCCGTCAACCCTTAATTTGATTTTTCTATCCAGCCAGAAGCACCTCGCTGAAATCCTCCTTATATATAGACGGAATCGCTGCGATTGCGCAGTATATTGCGCAAACCAGCCTTCCCCCCCGCTTTTATCTTGGACGACGCTTAGCAATGACTCTCCCACATCGCAGCCTGGCAACCACTCTTTACCCGGTCGCCCTTCTATTGATTGCCATGGCATCCATCCAGTCGGGAGCTTCACTTGCCAAAAGCATGTTCCCGGTTGTGGGCGCACAGGGCACCACGACGCTGCGGCTTATCTTTGCCAGCCTCATCATGCTGTTGTTGCTGCGACCATGGCGCGCCAAACTCTCAGCTCAATCCCTGCGCACCGTGATCGTTTACGGGATGGCGTTGGGCGGCATGAACTTTCTTTTCTATATGTCGCTGCAAACGGTTCCGCTGGGAATTGCCGTGGCACTGGAATTTACCGGTCCTCTGGCGGTTGCCATTTACGCTTCGCGGCGAGCCATCGATTTTCTCTGGATTGCCCTGGCGATCACCGGCCTGCTTCTATTGATACCCACTGGAGCCACCAGCAGCGGTATTGACCTGGTCGGCGCCGGTTATGCCCTGGGTGCGGGATTCTGCTGGGCACTGTACATCCTGTTTGGCCAGAAGGCTGGCGCGGACAACGGCGTGCAAACCGCCGCACTGGGGGTAATGATCGCGGCCCTCTTCGTCGCGCCCATCGGTATCGTCCACGCAGGGGCCGCATTACTGACGCCGAGCCTGATTCCGATCGCCATTGGCGTCGCCATTCTGTCCACTGCCCTGCCCTACACGCTGGAGATGATCTCCCTCACACGGATGCCAGCCCGTACTTTCGGCACACTCATGAGCATAGAACCCGCCTTCGGTGCGCTCTCAGGACTGGTGTTTCTTCAGGAATACTTATCCCTGGCTCAATGGGCCGCCATTGGCTGCATCATCCTGGCGTCAGTCGGCGCAACGCTGACGATGGGTAGCGCCGCGAAGCCCGCCATCGCGGTTGATTGAGGCAGGATTTAACGAAGCTCTGGTATTTACCGCACATTTAGGCCATGTTTAGCCCGTAACCTAATGTCAGACATGGAATTTTCATACAGGACGTCACGAACGCTTAAAGCAAAAGCGAACACAATCGCAAGCAGACATAAGATCCGCGGCGGTGATAAGGACGGGAATGAAACGAATTTTGATATTGATCGTTGTGCTTGCAATTGCGGGCTGCGCAGCGACAACAAAGACTGAAGTCAAACGCGGTAAAAAGGGTTTGCACATCAACTGCTCCGGCTTGTCCTCGTCCTGGGAACAATGCGCCGCCAGCGCCGCCAACTCATGCGCCCCCAAAGGTTACAGGGTGATCGCAAAGTCGGGCGACGCTGTCGAGGAGCCGGGGGATTATCCTTTCGGACTCAACCCCGCCGGCTATACCAGTCGCAGCATGATCGTCATCTGTAAATAGGCAGCGGGTCAGTCCGGCCGCTGCTGGGCTATTCGACGACTGATCTCATCATGACTGGACTTGAGGACATCACGCTGGACCTCTGGCGTGGCCAGCATGCGGGCGACAACCAACGCGCCCACGCATTGCGACAGAATGGCCCAGGCCAGGCTTTCGCTTCCCAATATCCGCGCCCAGCTTCCATGCAAACGACAGATCCATGTTTGCGCCGCCTCCCTCACCTGCACGTCGGACCGCGCGATCTCAGCGCCCAGCACCGGCAGCGCGCACCCCGCCTCCGGCTGTTCGACGTGGCTCATGCTCAGGTACTGCTTGAGACATCGCTCCAGTTTCTGTGAGTCCAGAACCTTCTCACCACTCAAGCGCTCCAGGCTTTGCGCCAACTCTCGCTCGACGATCGTCTTGAAAAGCTCATCCTTGGATGAGAAGTGACTGTAGAACGCCCCGCCGCTCAAGCCGATCGCCTTCATCAGGCCATCGACACCGACAGTGGAAAACCCCGATTTCTTGGCGGACATGGCACTGCTGGCGAGCAGTTTCTCTCGGGTCTCCAATTTGTGATTGGCTGAATAACGCATATATCTGGCCTCTGATTGCCCACCTTGACGCTTGCCGGATCTTAGCATAACGTCCGTTTAGCTAACGATCGTTTACCAATGAGGCTAATCATGAATAACAAGAAGGTCGTACTGGTTGTTGGCGCAGGCGATGCCACCGGAGGCGCAATAGCCAAACGTTTTGCGCAGGAAGGTTTCGTGGCCTGTGTTACCCGCCGCAGCGCTGACAAACTCGCGCCATTGGTCGATTCAATTCGGGCTCAGGGCGGTGATGCGCATGGTTTTGCCTGTGACGCGCGCAAGGAAGACGAGGTGGTCGCGCTGATCGAGCAAATCGAAAGCCAGATCGGTCCGATTGAAGCCTTTGTATTCAACATCGGCGCCAACGTGCCCTGCAGCATCCTTGAAGAGACCGCGCGCAAATATTTCAAGATTTGGGAGATGGCCTGTTTTTCCGGTTTCCTCAATGCTCGGGAAGTGGCCAAACGCATGGCCTCGCGCCAGCGCGGGACGATTCTGTTTACCGGGGCCACGGCGGGATTGCGCGGGGCTTCAGGGTTCGCCGCCTTCGCTGGGGCCAAACATGGCATCCGCGCATTGGCCCAAAGCATGGCCCGTGAACTGGGGCCGATGAATATTCATGTGGCCCATGTGGTGGTGGACGGCGCCATCGACACCGACTTCATCCGCGATAACTTTCCGGAAAAATATGCAACCAAGGATGCGGACGGCATTCTCAATCCCGAACACATCGCCGACAACTATTGGTATCTGCACGCCCAACCCCGCGACGCCTGGACCTTCGAGCTGGACCTGCGGCCCTGGAGCGAACGCTGGTAAACCGCCCCCCTCACAATAACAAGAGCGCAGATACCATGAGCAAATCCGTGGAGTTTTTCTTCGACCTCGGCAGCCCGACCACCTACCTGGCCTATACCCAACTACCGACCCTGTGCGCGCAAACCAACAGCCAGTTGATCTACCGTCCGATGCTGCTTGGCGGCGTCTTCAAGGCGACTGGCAATGCGTCACCGGTTACCGTGCCGGCCAAGGGGCCTTATCTATTCAAGGATTTGAATCGCTTCGCCAACCGCTACGGCGTTGACTTCAAGCTCAATCCGCACTTCCCGATCAATACGCTGTTACTGATGCGCGCCGTGACCGGCATGCAACTGCACCATCCGGAACGATTCGAGGCCTTCATCGATTGCCTGTTTCGCGCCCTGTGGGTGGACGGCCGCAATCTCAACGACCCGGCAACAGTCGCGGAGGTGTTGAACCAGGGCCATTTTGATCCCGATCATGTGCTGGCCCTGACGAGCAACGAGCAGGTCAAGGAAGCACTCAAGATCACCACCGAAGAAGCGATTAAACGGGGCGTGTTCGGCGCCCCGAGCATGTTCGTCGGCGACGAGCTGTTCTTCGGTCAGGATCGGCTGGACTTCGTCCGTGAAGCCCTGGGCTGATGCCTTAGGTCAGATCGCCAGCGTCCGCGTGTTCAGCCATTGCAGCGCGTCGCCTTCCAGCAACGGGCTCAATCGACGCTGAACCTCGGCGTGGTAGGCGTTGAACCAGTCTTTTTCGTCCTGGGTCAGCAAGGACGGCTCCAGGCAACGCGTGTCGATCGGGCACAGGGTCAGGGTTTCGAACTCGAGGAAGTCGCCGAACTCACTGCTCCCCGCCTCGCGATTCAACACCAGGTTCTCGATGCGTACCCCCCAACGGCCCGGACGATAAGTGCCCGGTTCGATAGAGGTGATCATGCCCGCCTGCATCGCTGTTTGCGGCGCGACGGCGGCCTGATAGGCAATCACCTGCGGGCCTTCATGAACGTTGAGAAAGTAACCGACGCCGTGGCCAGTGCCGTGCCCGTAATCCACCTGCTCGGCCCAGATCGGCGCGCGAGCGATGGCGTCCAGCAAGGGCGACAGAATGCCCCGTGGAAATTTGGCGCGAGACAAGGCAATCACACCCTTGAGCACGCGAGTGCAATCCCGCTTCTGCTCCACGGTAGGCGTTCCGACTGGCACCATACGGGTGATATCGGTGGTACCACCCAGGTATTGGCCGCCAGAATCGATCAGCAGCAAGCCATCGCCCTCGATGACCGCGTGGGCTTGCTCCGTGGCGTGGTAATGGGGCATCGCGCCGTTGGCGTTGAACGCGGCAATGGTATTGAAGCTCAGTGAGACAAATTCCGGCCGGCGTGTACGGGCGGCGGTCAGGTGCTCATCGATGGTCAGTTCGGTAATGCGCTCGCGACCCCAGGCGCTTTCCAGCCAGGCAAAGAACTCGCAAAGCGCCGCACCGTCCTGCTCCATGGCCCGACGAATGTGCTCGGCGTCGGCCAGGCTTTTGCGAGACTTGGCCAGCGTCGTAGGGTTGAGTCCCTCGACCAGCTTCACGCCACTGTCCAGATTATCCAGCAAACCGACCGTGACCCGCGCCGGATCGATCTGCAGGCTCGCGCCACTGGGCACTTCCCGTAATGCGGCCGCCGCTTCGCTGTAATCACGCAGGGTCACGCCGTCCTGTTCAAGAACGGCACGCAGCGACGCATCGACCTTATCCAGGGCCACGAACAGCGTTGCCTGTTGCTGGCTGATCAAGGCAAAGGAAACGAATACCGGGTTGAACGACACATCCGCACCGCGCAAGTTGAACAGCCAGGCGATGTCATCCAGCGTGGCGATGAAATGCCACTGGGCACCGCGCTCCTTGAGGGTTTCCCGCAGCTTGGCGAGTTTCTCGACCCGGCTGACGGTCGCCTGCGGCGGCAGATGGGCATAAACCGGTTGGCTCGGCAGGCTTGGGCGGTCGCTCCAGGCCTCCTTGAGCAGATCCATGTCGGTGCGCAACCGCGCCCCGCGTGCCTGAAGCTTGTCGCTCAGGGTCCGGGCCGAGGCCACAGCCATGACCGCGCCATCAACCGCCACCGCTGCGCCTTCAGGCGTCTGTTCGGCCAGCCAATCCAGCGGGCCAGCCTGACCGGGAATGAGCTTGACCAGTTCAATACCGCTGCCTTCAAGCTCCTTGGTGGCCTGCTCCCAATAACGGCTGTCCGCCCAGACGCCCGCGAAGTCCGCCGTGACGATCAGAGTCCCAACCGAGCCATGAAACCCTGACAGCCATTGCCGTCCTTGCCAATAGCCCGGCAGGTATTCCGACAGATGCGGGTCGGCCGATGGCACCAGCAATGCGTGAATGCCTTCGCGATTCATCAATTGGCGGATTCGGGCCAGGCGCTGGGGAACCAGTCCATGGGTCAAAGGCTCGGTACTCATCGTTTCTCCTGCTCGTAAAATAGTGTTGTTCGCTTGCACCAAGGGCTCTGGATATCAACCACAGCGACTGATCAGCGAGCTTAACAGGCATCCGCCCCAAGCTCAGCCCTTAGCCGATGCTTTCGAGCAGCAACGGATACAACGAGGCGACCAATAACAGCGCCATCCCCCAGTTGAACAGGCGCAGCCAGCGACGATCACGCAAAAGATTGCGTAACAGGCTGCCGCACACCACCCACAGGCTCACGCTCGGCAGGTTGATCAGGGCAAACACCGCAGCGATAACCAGCACATTGAAGAAATAACCTTGAAGCGGCGTGTAGGTGCTGATGGCGCCGATGGCCATGATCCAGGCCTTGGGATTGACCCACTGAAACGCCGCCGCGCCCCAATAGCTGATGGGCGTGCTGTCCCCTGGCCGGTTTTCAGAGACCGGCCCGGAGTGGGCGATTTTCCACGCCAGGTACAACAGGTAGGTCGCACCCACGTAGCGCAGTACGGTGTAGAGCAGAGGGTAGGTCTGGAACACCGCGCCCAGGCCAAGCCCCACCGCCAGCACCAGGGAAAAGAAGCCGCAGGTGATGCCCAGCATGTGAGGAATCGTGCGGTTGAAACCGAAATTGACGCCCGAGGCCAGCAACATGGTGTTGTTGGGACCGGGGGTGATCGAGGTCACCAGGGCAAACAGGGCGAAGCCCAGCAACAGGTCAAGCGAAAGGGTCATGGCAGGCATATCCAATGGGACGGTCAGTCAAGTCATGACCCTACCCCACGTCCTGAGCCAAACCCATGGACAGTTAGGCAAAACTTCGAGCAGTACAGTCCTCAGCTCGGCCGCCCAGACCGCTTCATGGCTCGCTCGGCGCTCATTTGCCCCTGGTCGTCGAATCCCACGTTTTTCTGCGAAGGACCGAGCAACTCGGCTTTTTTCGCGTGATATTCCTCAAACGACAGGCCCCGGCGATTCAAGGCTTCAAGGGCCAGTTCACGGGTTTCTTCGGCGGTGTAGGGGCGCAACTCCGGCGACGAAGAGGCGCAGCCGCTCAACACAGTGGCCGTTAACAGCAGCAAAACAGCAAAAGTCCGATTCATGGCAAGTATCCAATGTTCTGAAGTGGGGCGATGAACAAAGGCTACCCGCCGCCTTCACGCGGCAGAAATCAACCCGTTTGATAGTGGGTATTGCTGGCTCGGATCGTCCGCTGCGCTTAACCGACCAACTGGCAATGCAGGGCGTTGTCGGCACTGCGTTCGATGTTGCGCAACACCTGGAACGAGCCGAATGTCACGGCCTTGGCCCTGTGGGCCTGGATCAGCCGCCAGAAATCCTGCTCACCACGCTCGAAACTCTGAAACGCCGCTTCGCCCGCCTCGCGGTTTTGCCAATGCAAATAGTTGAGAACCCGTCGTCCGTCCTCGCTGACCTGGATACTGGCACTCAGAAATCCTGCATGCCCCCGGGCCAGCCGCTCGGTCTGCTCTGACAGGGCCGTCACCAGCGCCTGTTGCCATTGAGGTTCGATGTCGAACTCCATCAACTGGGTAAAACTCTGATTGTTCCTTGGTGATTGCATGAAAGGTCCTCGCTGTACGTAGGGCGGATCTTGCGGTCCGATGGCGTGCAGGGTAAAACCTCTAGTTAACTCAAGGTCAAGCAGAGAATGCAGGCGATGACACAGATAAACGTCCACAAGGAACTCACCGTCGGCCAAGTGGCCGCCCGCAGTGGCGTGGCCGTCACCGCCCTGCACTTCTATGAATCCAAGGGGCTGATCAAAAGTAATCGTAACCAGGGCAACCAACGCCGCTATCCACGGGAAGTGTTGCGACGTGTGGCGCTGATCAAGGTCGCCCAAGGCCTTGGCATTGCGTTGGCCGAAATCGGCAGCGCCTTGAAAACCTTGCCCGACGACCGCGCCCCAACGGCGAACGACTGGAAGATCCTCTCAGCCCAGTGGAGCCGCGAGCTGGATCAGCGCATCAACCACTTGATGGCGCTGCGCGATCGACTCAACGGTTGCATCGGTTGCGGCTGCCTGTCGATGGAAGGGTGCCCGCTGCGTAACCAGGGCGATGTGTTGGGCAAGCGCGGGCCGGGAGCGCATCTGCTGGACGCGCCGTGAAACGTTCGTCGGGTCATGCGCCGCCCCCAAGTCGCTGTCCTATAGTGGATGGGCGCAAATCGGCGAGGCCCTCTTCGCCTCCCCATAACAACAAGGAGAAACGTCATGGGTGTCAAAGCCATTCCTGAAGGTTTCCATAGCATCACGCCCTACCTGGGCATTCAAAAAGCCGCTGAAGCCATCGAGTTCTACAAAAAAGCCTTCAATGCCACCGAGGTCATGCGCCTGGACATGCCGGACGGGGGCGTCGGTCATGCCGAGCTGCGGATTGGCGATTGCCCGATCATGCTCGGCACGCCTTGTGATCAAGGGCCGTTGGGTAACCCCGAGCAATCGGTGCCGGTAGGCCTGCATCTCTATGTCGAAGATGTGGACAATGCGTTCGCCCAAGCGATTGCCGCCGGTGGCACGGTGATCTCCGAGGTCAAGGATCAATTCTATGGTGATCGCAGCGGCACCTTGAAAGACCCCTTTGGGCATGTGTGGTTTCTGGCTACGCACAAGGAGGATCTGACTCAGGAGCAGATTGAACAGCGGGCCAGGGAGATGTTTCAACAGCAGGGCTGACCTGCTCTGGTGGCGAGGGGACCTATCCCCTTGCCACAGTTTTGCGTTTTCCGTCCATGCGGTTTGCTTGAGCCAGGGCGGGAAATACATCCGGTTCGCAAACGCGAAACATTTTCTTTCATCTTTCGCTTCGGGATTTCCATCGCTCGTTCGTCTTAATTAGATGCAGCAGGTCGCGTCGGCAAAAGCCACGGCCGGCTTTTCAGGGTTCAGGGGATTACGAAGCCCGTAATACCGAGCCTTTCATCGAATCAAGACGTTCAAATCATGTCGAAGAAATCCCGCTCCAAACTCTGGTTTCTGGTTCATAGCTGGCTGGCACTGCCCATCTGGTTTTTCGTCCTCATCGTTTGCGTCACCGGCACGCTGGCGGTGGTCAGCCAGGAGATCGTCTGGCTGGTCAATCCCGAGATGCGCGCCAGCAAACCCTCGGACGACGCAGCGCTGCTCAGCTACGACCAGGTCGTCGCCGCCATCAAGCAAGCCCAGCCGCAAACCCAGGTGCAGAGCATCGTACGCCCGGATGAGTCGCATTTTGCCCTGGAGGTCGGCGTGACCTACCCCGACGGGCGCCCCGACAAGATCTACGTCAACCCATACAGCGGCATCGTCCAGGGCTCGGCGCCGACGTTCAATTTCAGAGGTTTTACCCGTGCCCTGCATGGCTGGTGGCTGGTACCGTTCACCAATGGTTACAGCTGGGGATGGTACCTGGTGTCACTCCTCGGCCTGCCGCTGCTGGCATCCCTGGTGACCGGGCTGGTGGTCTACAAGCGTTTCTGGAAGGGTTTTTTCCGTCCGACCCTGCGGATCCGCCACGGCGCACGCATTTTCTGGGGCGATTTCCACAGGCTCAGCGGCATCTGGTCGATCTGGTTCATCGCGGTCATTTCCATTACCGGCACCTGGTTCCTGATCGAGGCGTTGCTGTCGGACAACCAGATTTCCATTTCCAGCGCACCGGTCATTCCGGTGGTGTCACGTGAAAGTGTCCCACTGTCAGCCGACGGTACCGCGCCATCACAACTGAACCTGGACCGCGCGATTGAAATCGCCCGCCAACAAATCCCTGGCCTGGAAACCAGCTTCGTCAGCCTGCCCGGCAACGCTTACAGCCACTTGGAAATCGGTGGACGCGGTTGGTATCCGCTGATGTTCCAGACCGCCACCATCAATCCCTATAACGGTGAGGTCGCCGCCTCGCGACTGCTGTCGGACCGCACAGCGCTGGAATTCGTCACCGAATCCATGCGTCCGTTGCACACCGGGGACTTCGGCGGCCTCTGGATCAAGCTCATCTGGTTCTTCTTCGGTTTGATCATGAGCATGATGGTCCTCAGCGGACTGCTGATCTGGACCAAACGCACCGCCCTGGCTACCGCGAATGCCTTCAAGCGCAGCCAAAAACCTTCCCGGCAAGCTCGAACTGCGCCGTTGTTGCAGCCGTCCATCCACCGTGAATCGCCGGAGGGCAACCTGTGACCCCGTCCACCACCGCGCAGCCATCGCGTTTAAGTGTGTTCTGGCAAAAATGGCGCTTTCACCTCAACGTTCTGCTATTGCTGATCCCACTGGGTTTCATGCCCAAGTACTTCTCCGAAGCCGCGTTGTTCCGCGGTGATGCCGGGCTGGGTGAGCGGGAGGTCGGTGAAGTCCAGGTCGGCCCCTGGAGCCTGCGCCTTGCAGAGTTTCGCGACGAAGCGCCACGTCTCGATGGACCGGCAGGCCATATGAAGCACTTCAACGCAGCGCTGTGCCAAAGCTGCATCAGCCAGGTCAAGGCTACTTATCTACGTATCGGCAAACCTCGCAGCCTGCGGGCCGCCGGGGTGATTTTCTTCGGCTCGCCCTATCGCATGGGCGCCTTGTTGCCGGTGCCGCAAAAGACCCGGCTCGACGCCGAACTGTGGATCACCCTTGAAGGCTGGGACGGCTCGATGCACCAGGCTTCCATACCCCTGAGCCAGGCCTCGCCGGCCACCATCGCCTGGCTGAAAACCCAAGGAGCCCAACCATGACTGCCCGCGGCTATCTCAACAGCCTGGTGCTGCTGTTCTGCGCAGGTGCCAGCAGCAACGCCCTGGCCCATAACCCGATGTGTGAATGCAAGGCCATCGACGCCGAGCAGATCCAGTGCACCGGCGGTTTTTCCGACGGCAGTGGCGCGCCCGGCGTGACCCTGGATGTGATCGGCTACGACGAAACCATCCTGGTGCCGGGCAAGCTCGGCGCCGATTCGACGCTGACATTCAAGAAGCCCAACGCCGAGTTCTACGTACTCTTCGACGCCGGCCCCGGCCACGTGGTGGAAATCGACCAAGCCGATATCGAGGCCCCATGAGCAATCCCACCACCCAAGTGATCCGTCCCGCCGGCGCCGGCCATGAAACCCTGTATGTGTTGCTGCTGTGCCTGATCATCATTCTGGTGGCCGGATCGGTGGTGGCCTGGCACGGCGAAACCCATGACGTCAGCGAGGTGCCTGCCCATCAAGTTGACGCCCGCCGCGATCTCAGCGCTGCCGAGCAAGGCATCTATGCCGACCTGCGGGTGACCCTGGATGAGATCCGTCTGCTACGCGAAGAGCAACAGTCCCTGCCCACCCCGCAAATCCTGGCCGAAGAGGGCTTTGCCCCGTTCGCTCAGGATGCCAGTTCCGTCAGCCGAGGCGGACATGTCTGGCAGCAGGTGGAGAACCGGGCCTACTTCGGCGCCAGTGCAAATCCATCCGTCGCCGGTTCATTTCTGATGCGCATCGGCGAAGCATCCGACGCCGTCCCGGACATCTGGCTCAATCGCGGCAACAGCGTCGCCGTCTCCAGCGATCTGGACGACACCGCTTTGTCCGCCGCCGGCTGGAAGCAGATCGTCGCGCAGTTCGACGCCGGCGTAACCCGCCAGCACCGGCACTGACCCCACGTCCTCATTCGAGAGAAGACCGTTTGCCCATGTCTATTGCATTTCAACGCCGCCCTTTGCTGGGCCTGCTGATCGGCCTGCTCGCCTGTCTGTTCACACCACTGGCCAGCGCCGAAGCGGCCAAGCGCCTGCGTATTGGCATCACCCTGCATCCTTATTACAGCTACGTGGCCAACATCGTCGGCGACAAGGCCGAAGTGGTACCGCTGATCCCGGCCGGCTTCAACCCCCACGCCTACGAACCTCGTGCCGAGGACATCAAGCGCATCAGTGGGCTCGATGTGATCGTGCTCAACGGTGTGGGTCATGACGATTTCGCCGACCGGATGATCGCCGCCAGCGAAACCCCGAACGTGAACGTGATCGAAGCCAATGAAAACGTACCGCTGCTGGCTGCCACCGGGATCGCTGCCCGGGGCGCCGGCAAGGTCGTGAACCCGCATACCTTCCTGTCCATCAGCGCCTCCATTGCCCAGGTCAATAACATCGCCCGGGAGCTGGGCAAGCTTGATCCGGACAACGCCAAGGCATACACCCAGAACGCCCGCGCCTATGGCAAGCGCCTGCGACAAATGCGTGCCGCGGCCCTGGCAAAGTTGACCCAGGCCCCCAATGCCGAGTTGCGGGTCGCCACGGTCCACGCCGCCTACGATTACCTTCTGCGCGAATTCGGCCTGGAGGTCACCGCCGTGGTCGAGCCGGCCCATGGCATCGAGCCAAGCCCGAGCCAGTTGAAGAAGACCATCGACCAACTGCGCGAACTGGACGTGAAAGTGATCTTCTCGGAGATGGACTTTCCGTCCACCTACGTCGACACCATCCAGCGGGAGTCGGGGGTAAAACTGTACCCGCTCTCGCACATTTCCTACGGCGACTACAGCGCCGAGAAGTACGAAAAGGAAATGACCGGCAACCTCGACACCGTGGTCCGGGCCATTCAGGAGTCCGGCGCATGACTGTCCAGGAAACGCTCACCTTGCAACACGTCGGCCCCTTGATCGAGTTCGACGATGTCAGCCTGGACCTGGGCCGCACCACGATTCTCGACGCCGTGGCCTTCCAGGTGCAGCCGGGCAGCATTCATGCGCTGGTGGGTCCGAACGGCGGAGGCAAGAGTTCGCTGATCAAGACCTTGCTCGGGCAGATGCCCCACCAGGGACGCTTGAGCCTGCAATGGCCGGGTGAGCCCGGTGTCATCGGCTATGTGCCCCAAGCCTTGGAATTCGACCGCGGCCTGCCTATGACCGTGGATGATTTCATGGCAGCGATGTGCCAACGCCGGCCGGCCTTTCTCGGCCTGAGCAAGCATTACGTCGGCGCTATCGGCCAGGCCCTGGAACGGGTCGGCATGCAGGACAAACGCAAGCGTCGCATGGGCGCGCTGTCCGGCGGTGAACGCCAGCGGGTGTTGTTGGCCCAGGGGCTGATTCCTGCGCCGCAACTGCTGGTGCTGGATGAACCGATGTCGGCGCTGGACGAGGCCGGCATCCAGGTGTTTTGAACACCTGTTGCGAGACTGGCGCCAGGCCGGCATCACAGTGCTGTGGATCGAACATGACCTGGAAGCCGTCGGACGCCTGGCTGACCGCGTCACCGGCCTGAACCGCCGCGTGCTGTTCGATGGCCCGCCGTGCCAGACCCTGACGCCGGAGCGCTTGCTGACGCTGTTTTCCACCCATCCACGCACGAACGGGAGCGCCGCCTGATGAGCTACGAAGCCTTTCGTTTGATGGTCCAGGGCTGGGCGTCGTCCGGCTATCTGCCCGAAGCGCTGGCTTACGGGTTTGTGGTCAATGCGTTGCTGGCCGGGCTGCTGATCGGCCCGGTGCTGGGTGGCCTCGGCACGCTGGTGGTGGTCAAGCGCTTCGCGTTTTTCTCTGAAGCCGTGGGCCACGCGGCGCTGACCGGCGTGGCGGTCGGCATCCTGCTCGGCGAACCCTACACCGGGCCCTACGGCAGCCTGTTCGGCTATTGCCTGCTGTTCGGCATCCTGCTCAATTACCTGCGCAACCGCACCGGCCTGGCACCGGACACGCTGATCGGCGTTTTCCTCTCGGTGTCCCTGGCCCTGGGCGCCAGCCTGCTGCTGATCCTAGCGGGCAAGATCAACGTGCACATCCTGGAAAACGTGCTGTTCGGCTCGGTGCTGACGGTCAATGGCAATGACCTGCTGGTGCTGGCGGTGGTCGGCTCACTGGTGATGGCTTTGGCGTTGCCGCTGTACAACCGCATCATGCTCGCCAGTTTCAACCCGCAACTGGCGGCGGTGCGCGGGGTGGCGGTCAAGACGCTGGATTACCTGTTCGTGGTGTTGGTGACGCTGATCACCGTGGCGGCGGTAAAAGTCATCGGCGCGATTCTGGTGGGGGCCTTGCTGGTGATTCCGGCAGCAGCGGCGCGTCTGCTCAGCCAGTCGTTGAAAGGGTTTTTCTGGTGCTCCGTGCTGATCGCAACCGTCAGCACCCTGTGCGGGATTCTCGCACCGATTGTCTTCGACCTGCCGATCCCGTCCGGTGCCGCGATCATTCTCGTGGCCGGCATCGCATTTGCCCTGGCCGCCATTGCCCGGGGTGTTGTCCCCAGCCTCAAAGGGAATCTTGGATAAATGGTTTTTTCATTGCGACAACTGGCATTGGCCGTGGCCCTGTGCGGCCTGGTAAACAGCCCTTCTTTCGCCGCCGAAGGCACACCGGTGCGCCTGCTTGCTTCGTTGCCGGTCACCTACGGCTTGGGTGAAGCGTTGCTCAAGGGCACCGATGTCAGCCTGGAGCGCGCCGCGCCGGCCAATCTGCCCGGTACGCGCCAGAATGCCTACTTCAGCGGCCGTGGCGCGCCGGCCCTGAGCAAGCTGGCCAGCGATGCCGACGCGGTGATCGGGCTGCGTTCGTTGTGGCCGGATGATCCGCTGTACCCCATGGCCCGCCGCAGCAATATCCGCATCGTCGAAGTCGATGCCGCCCGCCCGGTGGACGGCGCCCTGCCCGGCATCGCCGTGCAACCGGGATCGGTCGATGGCCTGGCGAGCCAACCGTGGATGGCCAGCCATAACCTGGGACGGATGGCCGATGTCATTGCCGCCGACCTGGTGCGCCTGGCACCAACGGCCAAACCGAAGATCGACGCCAACCTGGCGGCGCTCAAGCAGCGCCTGCTCAAGCTCAGCGCCGACAGTGAAAAGCGCCTGGCCAGTGCCGACAACCTGAGCGTGGTCAGCCTGAGCGAGCATTTTGGCTACTTGATCAGCGGCTTGAATCTGGACGGGATCAGCACCGATGCCCGGCCCGACGCCGAATGGACACCCGAAGCCCTCAAGCAATTGACCGCCACGTTGAAAGACAACGATGTGAAGCGGGTGCTGCATCATCGCCAGCCCGCGAATGCCGTGAAAGCAGCCATCACTGAGGGCGGCAGTCAGTTACTGGTCCTGAGCACCGACGCCGCCGACCCGGTGGCGGAGCTGGAGAGCAATGTGGACCTGGTCGTCACCGCGTTGACAGGGGGCTGATTGCAGGAATGCGCGCCCCTGCGGGAGCGGGCTTGCTCGCGATAGCGGTGTATCAGGCGACATCAATGCTGACTGTGCCGGCCTCATCGCGAGCAGGCTCGCTCCCACAGGTTCAATCGCGGATGTTCGCAGATTCTGTGCTCACCACAAATCCACTGTGGGAGCGAGCCTGCTCGCGATGAGGCCGGCACATCCAACCTCTTTGCGGGCTGTACCATCGCTATCGCGAGCAGGCTCGCTCCCACAGTTTTGATCGCGGATGCTCGCAGACGCCGCGTTCACCACGGGTTTGCCTGGGTCAAGTGTCAGTTCAGAACATCCCCCGGTACCCGCACAAACCCTTCCATCAATACCCGCGCGCTGCGGCTCATGATGGCTTTTTTCACGGTCCATTCGCCATTGACCTGGCTGGCCTCGGCGCCGACGCGCAAGGTGCCGGAGGGATGGCCGAAGCGCACAGCGTTGCGGTCGATGCCGCCGGCCGCCAGGTTCACCAGCGTGCCGCTGATCGCCGCCGCCGTGCCGATGGCGACCGCCGCGGTGCCCATCATCGCGTGGTGCAGTTTGCCCATGGACAGTGCTCGCACCAGCAAATCGACGTCCCGCGTCGTCACGGCTTTACCGCTGGAGGAGATGTAGTCCGCCGGCGGTGCGACAAACGCCACCTTCGGCGTGTGCTGGCGCTGGGCGGCTTCGTCCAGATGCTGAATCAGGCCCATGCGTAAGGCGCCGTGGGCACGGATGGTTTCGAACATGGCCAGGGCCTTGGGATCGCCATTGATGGCGCCCTGCAATTCGGTGCCGGTATAACCAACGTCCCGGGCATTGATGAAGATCGTCGGGATGCCGGCGTTGATCAGGGTCGCCTTGAAGGTACCAACACCAGGCACCTCAAGGTCGTCCACCAGGTTGCCGGTGGGAAACATCGAGCCGCCACCGCCCTCCTCCTCGGCCGCCGGGTCCATGAATTCCAGTTGCACTTCAGCCGCCGGAAAGGTCACGCCGTCGAGCTCGAAGTCACCGGTTTCCTGCACCGCGCCGTCGGTGATCGGCACATGGGCGATGATGGTCTTGCTGATATTGGCTTGCCAGATCCGCACCACGGCCACGCCGTTTTGTGGGATGCGACTGGCGTCCACCAAACCACTGCTGATGGCGAATGAACCGACCGCCGCCGACAGGTTGCCGCAGTTGCCGCTCCAGTCCACGAACGGCTTGTCGATGGACACTTGGCCGAACAGGTAATCGACATCGTGATCGGCTCGGGTGCTCTTGGACAGGATCACGGTCTTGCTGGTGCTCGACGTTGCGCCGCCCATGCCATCGATCTGCTTCTCGTATGGATCGGGGCTGCCGATCACCCGCAGCAGCAAAGCATCCCGGACCGAGCCGGGAACGCGGGCCGCTTCGGGCAGGTCCTGCAAGCTGAAGAACACGCCTTTGCTGGTGCCACCACGCATGTAAGTGGCGGGGATTCTGATTTGCGGTGCGTGAGCCATGATGCTCCTCAAGCGGGCCCGCAAGGGTGCCCGCAGCTGTGATTTAGACGGCAACCGCCGATTCCAGGAAATCCTGGGCAAAGCGCTGCAATACGCCGCCGGCTTCGTAGATCGACACTTCTTCGGCGGTATCGAGACGGCAGGTCACCGGCACTTCGACGCGCTCGCCGTTCTTGCGGGTGATGACCAGAGTCAGCGTCGCACGCGGGGTGCGCTCGCCGATCACGTCATAGACCTCGCTGCCGTCGATGCCCAGGGTCTTGCGATCGGTGCCCGGCTGGAACTCCAGCGGCAACACCCCCATCCCCACCAGATTGGTGCGGTGGATACGCTCGAAACCTTCAGCGGCAATCGCCTCGACACCGGCCAGACGCACGCCCTTGGCCGCCCAGTCCCGGGACGAACCCTGGCCGTAGTCGGCACCGGCGATGATGATCAGCGGCTGCTTGCGCTCCATGTAGGTTTCGATGGCTTCCCACATGCGCATGACCTGGCCTTCCGGCTCGACCCGGGCCAGAGAACCCTGCTTGACCTTGCCGTTTTCCTGGACCATCTCGTTGAACAGTTTCGGGTTGGCGAAGGTCGCACGCTGGGCGGTCAAATGGTCGCCCCGATGGGTTGCGTAAGAGTTGAAATCTTCTTCCGGCAGGCCCATTTTCGCCAGGTATTCGCCAGCGGCACTGTCGAGCATGATGGCGTTGGATGGCGACAGGTGGTCGGTGGTGATGTTGTCCGGCAGCACCGCCAGCGGACGCATGCCCTTGAGCGGCCGCGCACCGGCCAGCGCTCCTTCCCAATACGGCGGGCGACGGATATAGGTGCTTTGCGGGCGCCAGTCATACAGCGGCGTCACTTTTGGCCCGGTGTCCTCCTGGATGGCGAACATCGGGATGTACACCTGACGGAACTGCTCCGGCTTCACCGAGGCCTTGACCACCGCATCGATTTCTTCGTCGCTCGGCCAGATGTCCTTGAGGCGGATCTCGCGACCGTCCACCACGCCCAGCACATCCTTCTCGATGTCGAAGCGGATGGTCCCGGCGATGGCATAGGCCACCACCAGCGGCGGCGAGGCAAGGAACGCCTGTTTGGCGTACGGATGGATGCGCCCATCGAAGTTGCGGTTGCCCGATAACACAGCGGTGGCGTACAGGTCGCGGTCGATGATTTCCCGCTGGATCAGCGGGTCCAGCGCACCGGACATGCCATTGCAGGTGGTGCAGGCGAAGGCCACGACACCAAAACCCAATTGCTCCAGCTCTTTGGTCAGACCGGCTTCATCCAGGTACAGCGCCACGGTTTTCGACCCCGGCGCCAGGGACGACTTGACCCATGGCTTGCGGGTCAGGCCCAGGCGGTTGGCGTTGCGCGCCAGCAGGCCGGCAGCGATCACGTTGCGTGGGTTGCTGGTGTTGGTGCAACTGGTGATGGCGGCGATGATCACCGCGCCGTCGGGCATTTGCCCGGGCACATCGTCCCACTGACCGGAGATACCTTTGGCGGCCAGATCCGACACCGCGACGCGGGCGTGGGGGTTGCTGGGACCAGCCATGTTGCGCACCACCGACGACAGATCAAAGGTCAAGCCGCGCTCGTATTGCGCGCCCTTGAGCGTGTCGGCCCACAGGCCTGCCTGCTTGGCGTAGGTCTCGACCAGTTGAACCTGCTGGTCTTCGCGGCCGGTGAGCTTCAGGTAATCGATAGTCTGTTGGTCGATGTAGAACATCGCCGCCGTGGCGCCGTATTCCGGGGCCATGTTGGAAATGGTCGCGCGGTCGCCCAAGGTCAGGGCGCTGGCGCCTTCACCGAAAAACTCCAGCCAGGCACCGACGACTTTTTGTTTGCGCAGGAATTCGGTCAGCGCCAGCACCATGTCGGTGGCGGTGATGCCCGGTTGCAACTTGCCGGTCAGCTCGACGCCAATGATTTCCGGCAGGCGCATCCACGAGGCACGCCCCAACATCACGCTTTCGGCTTCCAGGCCGCCAACGCCAATGGCGATCACGCCCAAGGCATCGACGTGGGGGGTGTGGCTGTCAGTGCCCACGCAGGTATCGGGGAACGCCACGCCGTCACGCTGCTGGATCACCGGTGACATTTTTTCCAGGTTGATCTGGTGCATGATCCCATTGCCCGGCGGGATCACGTCGACGTTCTTGAAGGCTTTCTTGGTCCAGTTGATGAAGTGAAAGCGGTCTTCGTTGCGCCGGTCTTCAATGGCGCGGTTCTTGGCGAACGCCTGGGGATCGGACCCGCCGCTTTCCACCGCCAGGGAGTGGTCGACGATCAACTGGGTCGGCACCACCGGATTGACCTGCGCCGGATCGCCGCCCTGCAGGGCAATGGCGTCGCGCAGGCCGGCCAGGTCTACCAGGGCGGTCTGGCCGAGGATGTCATGGCACACTACCCGGGCCGGAAACCATGGGAAGTCCAGATCGCGCTTGCGCTCGATCAGTTGCAGCAGCGACTCGCCCAGCGTCGCCGGATCGCAGCGACGCACCAGGTTTTCCGCCAGCACCCTGGAGGTATACGGCAGGCCATCGTAAGCGCCAGGCCGGATGGCATCCACGGCCCCGCGAACGTCGAAATAATCCAGCGAAGTGCCGGGCAGCGGTTTGCGAAATTCTGTGTTCATCGTCAGCACTCGGGTCACGGTGGTTTCAGAAGGGGTTGGCGCAGCTACTGAAGTGAACCTGTTCCCCTGTGGGAGCGAGCCTGCTCGCGATGACTGAGTCGCAGCCGACATCGATGTCGTCTGGCCCACCGCTATCGCGAGCAGGCTCGCTCCCACAATGGTTTTCGGTTCCTTCAGTTGCAGCGTCAGCGCCCTCCAGTTCAGCGTTGTTCGATTGGCACGAACTTGCGCTGTTCGACGCCGGTGTATTCGGCGCTCGGTCGGATGATGCGGTTGTTGGCACGTTGTTCGTAGACGTGGGCGGCCCAGCCCGTCAGGCGCGAGCAAACGAAGATCGGCGTGAACAGCTTGGTCGGGATGCCCATGAAGTGGTACGCCGAGGCATGGTAGAAATCGGCGTTGGGAAACAGTTTTTTCTGCTCCCACATGGTCTTGTCGATGGCCTCGGAAACCGGGAACAGCACCGTGTCACCCACCTCGTCGGCAAGTTTTTTCGACCAACCCTTGATCACCTCGTTGCGCGGGTCGTTGTCCTTATAGATCGCGTGGCCGAAGCCCATGATCTTGTCCTTGCGCTCGAGCATCCCGAGGGTGCCCTTGATCGCCTCCTCCGGCGACTGGAAGCGTTGGATCATCTCCATCGCCGCTTCGTTGGCCCCACCATGCAACGGGCCGCGCAGCGAACCGATGGCGGCGGTGATGCAGGAAAACAGGTCAGACAGGGTCGAGGCACACACCCGCGCCGTGAAGGTCGAGGCGTTGAACTCGTGCTCGGCATACAGAATCAGCGAGACGTTCATCACCTTGACGTGCAGCTCGCTCGGCTTCTTGCCATGCAACAGGTGCAGGAAATGGCCGCCGATGGAGGTTTCGTCGGTCACACACTCGATGCGCTGGCCTTCGTGGCTGAAGCGATACCAGTAGCACATGATCGCCGGGAACGCGGCCAACAGGCGGTCGGTCTTGTCATGCTGTTCGGAGAAATTCAGCTCCGGTTCCAGGTTGCCCAGGAACGAGCAGCCGGTGCGCATCACGTCCATTGGGTGGGCGTCGGCGGGAATGCGCTCCAACACCTCTTTCAAGGCTTGGGGCAAGTCCCGCAATTGGCTCAGTTTGCCTGTGTAGGCGTCCAGTTGCGCCTGGGTCGGCAGCTCGCCGTACAGCAGCAGATAAGCCACTTCTTCAAATTGCGCGTCAGCCGCCAGTTCGCGGACGTCGTAACCGCGATAGGTCAGGCCGGCTCCTGACTGGCCTACGGTGGACAATGCGGTTTGCCCGGCCACCTGGCCACGGAGCCCGGCGCCACTGAGTACTTTTGCTTCGGCCATTTGCTGTCTCCATTTTTTTAGATTTGTAGAGGCTGCGCTCTGTTCATTTTTTCGCCGCGAACAACGCATCGAGCTTTTGCTCGAAGGTGTGGTAGTCAATGCGATCGTAAAGCTCCATGCGAGTCTGCATGGTGTCGATGACGTTCTGTTGCGTACCGTCGCGGCGGATTGCGGTATAGACGTTCTCGGCCGCTTTGTTCATGGCGCGGAAGGCCGACAGTGGGTACAGCACCAGGGACACGTCGGCGCCCGCCAGTTGTTCGGTGGTGTACAGCGGTGTCGCGCCGAATTCAGTGATGTTGGCCAGGATCGGGGCTTTCACCCGGCTGGCGAACAGCTTGTACATCTCAAGTTCGGTGATGGCTTCCGGAAAGATCATGTCGGCACCGGCCTCGATGCACGCGGCGGCGCGGTCCAGGGCCGATTCCAAGCCCTCCACGGCCAGGGCGTCGGTACGGGCCATGATCACGAAGCTGTCATCGGTGCGCGCGTCGACGGCGGCTTTGATGCGGTCGACCATTTCCTGTTGCGAGACGATCTCTTTGTTCGGACGGTGACCGCAACGCTTGGCGCCGACCTGGTCTTCAATATGAATGGCCGCCGCGCCGAACTTGATCATCGACTTGACCGTGCGGGCCACATTGAACGCCGAGGAGCCAAACCCGGTATCCACGTCCACCAGCAACGGCAGGTCGCAGACGTCGGTGATACGGCGCACATCGGTCAGCACGTCATCCAGGCCGGTGATGCCCAGGTCCGGCACGCCAAGGGAGCCGGCCGCCACGCCGCCGCCCGACAGGTAGATCGCCTTGAAACCGGCGCGTTTGGCCAGCAGCGCGTGGTTGGCGTTGATCGTGCCCACCACTTGCAGCGGATGCTCGTTGGCGACCGCATCGCGAAAACGCTGGCCTGGAGTGCTGTTGCTCATGACTCACCTCGTTCAGTGGCGGCGCTGTCCTGGAAATGACGCGCGATGTTGCGTTTGGAAGCGCCGATGTGCCGGCGCATCAATAATTCAGCCAGTTCACCGTCACGGTCGGCGATGGCATCGAGAATCCTGTGGTGCTCGGCAAAGGCCTGGCGCGGACGATTGGGCGTGGTGGAAAACTGGATGCGGTACATGCGCACCAACTGATACAGCTCGCCGCAGAGCATTTGCGTCAGGGTGCGGTTGCCGCTGCCCTGGATGATCCGGTAATGGAAATCGAAGTCGCCTTCCTGCTGGTAATAGCCGACACCGGCCTGGAACGCCGCGTCGCGCTCATGGGTTTCCAGGACCCGGCGCAGCTCGTCGATTTCTTCCAGGGTCATGCGCTCGGCCGCCAGACGGCAGGCCATGCCTTCCAGGGACTCGCGGATTTCATAGAGTTCCAGTAACTCGGCGTGGCTCAGGGACACCACCCTGGCGCCCACGTGAGGCACCCGCACCAGCAGGCGCTGGCCTTCCAGGCGATGGATGGCCTCGCGCAGCGGGCCGCGGCTGATGCCGTAGGTGCGTGCCAGTTCGGGCTCGGAGATCTTGCTGCCAGGCGCGATATCGCCTCGCACGATTGCGGCCTGGATACGCCGGAAGACGTTCTCGGAAAGGGTTTCCGATTCCTCTTGGGCCAAGACCGGTGATTCGAGCTGATCGAGCATATTGTCGACACCTTATAAATCTATAAGGCAAAAACTAACCAATCACGGCGCTTTCGTCAAAGTAAAATTAGACATTGTCGACAATTGTCTAATAAGGGCCTCCTCCATAACCAAGTGCGTCGGATAAGCAGTTGCGTCCGGGCGGCGGTGGCGTCAGAAAACCACCGTGCTAGAATGCCGCCGCAATTTGCCGCTCTGCATCTATTAAGAGAAGGCAACCCAGGGAGCTTGTGCAGCAATGCCAGGGCCTGAACCGACGAACGGAACACTGTGCATCAGGATTTATGACACTCAAGCCCTTAACTGCTGTCCTTTGTTTCACGTGCCTGCCGGGGCTTGTCCTGGCGGGTGAAAAGACCGTGTACGGCCTCAATGAATACGCCGCCCTGCAGGGCATCGACCTGGAGGTTGCCGCCAAGTTGGACACCGGGGCCAAAACCGCTTCGCTCAGCGCCCGGGACATCAAGCGCTTCAAACGCGATGGCGAATCCTGGGTGCGTTTTTACCTGGCCATCGACGCGGCGCATTCGCACCCTATCGAACGTCCGCTGGCCCGGGTCAGCAAGATCAAACGCCGCGCCGGTGACTATGACCCCGAAGAAGGCAAGAACTACACGGCTCGGCCGGTCATCGAGCTGGACATCTGCATGGGCTCGGCCCTGCGCAGCATCGAAGTGAACCTCACCGACCGCAGCGCTTTCCAATACCCGCTACTGATCGGCTCCGAAGCCCTCAAACGCTTCGACGCGCTGGTCGACCCCAGTCTCAAATACGCTGCCGGCAAACCCGCCTGCGCCAATGCCGCTCAAACCGCAGAGTAATTCCAATGCGCTCTCTTACCCTCCATTTGAAAATGCTGATCGCCATCCTGGTGGTGCTGGGCCTGTCGGTGACGGCCTATCAGATTTTCGTGCTCGGCATTCCGGTGACCGAAGACGCCACCGACGACTTGTGGAACATCGACGCCAAGATCGAGTTCGTCCCCAATGCCAAGGATCCGGTGAAGATCCAGATGTTCGTGCCGCCGCTGAGCATGGACTACGTCAGCCTCAACGAGAGCTTCATCTCCAATAACTACGGTGTGGCGGTGAACCGGGTGGACGGTAACCGCAAGGTCACGTGGTCGGCCCGTCGGGCCAAGGGCAACCAGACCCTGTACTACCGCCTGGTGCTGACCAAGCGCTACACCTCGGAAAAATCCAAGATCAAGGGCCCGACCTTCCGCGACAGCATCGCCGTCGAGGGCCCCGAGAAGCTGGCCGCCGAAGCCCTGCTCGCGCCGATCCGCCAGCACTCGGCCGACGTCGAGACCTTCATCAGTGAAGCGATCAAACGGGTCAACAACCCCAACGACGACAACGTCAAGTTGCTGCTGGCTGGTGATCCGTCCATAGCCAGCAAGGCCAGAGTCGTCGAACTGGTGCTGTCTATCGCCCACGTGCCGGTGGAGAAGGTCCATACCATCCGCCTGGTTGCCGACCAACCGCAGTCGCCTGAACTGTGGCTGCGCAGTTTCAACGGCACCGACTGGCTGTATTTCAACCCGGATACCGCTGAGCGGGGCCTGCCCAGCGACCGTCTGCTGTGGTGGACCGGTGATGAAAACCTGATCACCGTCGATGGCGGCAAAAAAGCCACCGTCACCTTCACCATGAACAACAGCGAAATGAACGCCATTCGCCTGGCCAAGCTGACGGACGAAAACACCGACGCCAACTTCCTCGAATACTCGCTCTACGGCCTGCCGCTACAAACCCAGCAGACGTTCATGATCATGGTGATGATCCCGATCGGCGTGCTGGTGATTCTGGTGCTGCGCAACCTGATCGGCCTGCAGACCCTGGGCACGTTCACACCGGTGTTGATCGCCCTGGCCTTCCGCGAAACCCAGCTGGGCTTCGGCATCATCCTGTTCACAGTCATCACGACGCTGGGCCTGTCACTGCGCTCCTATCTGGAACATCTCAAGCTGCAAATGCTGCCAAGGCTTTCGGTGGTGCTGACGTTCGTGGTGGTGCTGATCGCCGCCATCAGCCTGTTCAGCCACAAGCTGGGCCTGGAACGCGGGCTGTCGGTCGCGCTGTTCCCGATGGTGATTCTGACCATGACCATCGAACGCCTGTCCATTACCTGGGAAGAACGCGGCGCCAGCCACGCCATGAAGGTGGCCATCGGCACCCTGTTCGCCGCCGCCCTGGCGCACCTGATCATGAGCGTGCCGGAGCTGGTGTACTTCGTGTTCACCTTCCCGGCCATCCTGCTGATTCTGGTAGGTTTCATGCTGGCCATGGGTCGCTACCGCGGCTACCGCCTGACCGAGCTGGTACGGTTCAAGGCCTTCGTCAAGGCTGACTCATAATGTTCGGCCTGTGGAAGACCTGGAAGGCCCTGGAGGCCCGGGGCATCATGGGCATCAATCGGCGTAACGCCGACTATGTGCTCAAATACAACAAGCGCAGCCTGTACCCGATCGTCGATGACAAGATCATCACCAAGGAACGGGCCATCGCTGCCGGCATCCATGTGCCGGAGCTATACGGGGTGATCTCCACCGAGAAGGAAATCGACAAGCTCGACGAGATCATCGGAGGGCGCACCGACTTCGTGATCAAGCCGGCCCAGGGCGCGGGTGGCGACGGCATCATCGTCATTGCCGACCGCTTCGAGGGCCGCTATCGCACGGTGTCCGGCAAGATCATCAGCCACGAAGAAATCGAACACCATGTGTCCAGCATCCTTACCGGTCTGTACTCCCTGGGTGGCCACCGGGACCGGGCACTGATCGAGTATCGCGTGACGCCGGACCAGATCTTCAAGAGCATCAGCTATGAAGGCGTGCCGGACATTCGCATCATCGTACTGATGGGCTATCCGGTGATGGCCATGCTGCGCTTGCCAACCCGCCAGTCCGGTGGCAAGGCCAACCTGCACCAGGGCGCCATCGGCGTGGGTGTCGACCTTGCCACCGGCCTGACCCTGCGCGGTACCTGGCTGAACAACATCATCACCAAACACCCTGACACCACCAACGCGGTGGACGGCGTGCAGCTGCCCTACTGGGACGGCTTCATGAAACTGGCCGCCGGTTGCTATGAACTGTGCGGGCTGGGCTACATCGGCGTGGACATGGTGCTGGACCAGGAAAAAGGTCCGTTGATCCTGGAGCTCAACGCCCGACCGGGTCTGAACATCCAGATCGCCAACGACTGCGGCCTGACTCTGCGCACCCACGCGGTGGAAGCCCGCCTGGAGGAGCTCAAGGCCCGTGGCGTGGTTGAAACCGTCGAGGAGCGCGTAGCGTTTGCCCAGGAGTTGTTTGGGCATATTCCGCCGGTTGAGGGTTGAGGGTTGAAACACCCCTGTGGCGAGGGGATTTATCCCCGCTGGGTTGCGAAGCAGCCCCAAACAGGCAGATGCAGTCAGCCTGATACACCGGGGTGGTAAGTTTTAGGGTTGCTGCGCAACCCAGCGGGGATAAATCCCCTCGCCACAAGGTGTTCACAGCCAAATGTTTCGATGGCCCCATACTTACTCATCTCCGACATCCCTCTAGGAGCAAATCCTACAGAGGGATTACAATCGCCACCCCGCCTGAACGGCTGACCCACCCCGCCCATGTCAACCTGCTCTGTACACCCGCTGCCTTACCGCGCCAACCCCGCCGAGTATTTCGCGGTGATCCGCCATGCCCCGGGCAGTGTGCTGCTCGACAGCGGCCGGCCGAGTGCCGAACGCGGACGCTATGATTTGCTCAGTGCCTGGCCGCTGGAGCATCTGGCGGTACTGTCAGACGAGACCGGTGCCGATTTCCTGCAACGCTTGCGTATTCATCTGACGCAACTGGGGAGTGCTGTACTGCCGGCCTCGGTGCAATTGCCTTTCGCTGGCGGCCTGATCGGCTACCTGAGCTACGACTTCGGCCGACATCTCGAAACCCTGCCGTCCCACGCCAAAGACGATCTGCACCTGCCCGACGCGCGGTTCGGTGTGTACGACTGGGCGCTGGTCACCGACCATCAGGCCGGGACCAGCCAGTTGGTGTTTCACCCTCACTGCGCCGACAGCGAACGCCAGCGCCTGATTGCGCTCTTCAGCCAGCCAACCTCAGCGCCTGTGACCGCCTTCAGCCTTGAAGCGCCCATGACGCCCGACCTCAATAGCGATGCCTATCGCCAGGCCTTCGAACGGATCCAGGCGTATATCCAGGCCGGCGACTGCTACCAGGTCAACTTTGCCCAGCGCTTCCGCGCCCCGTGCCAAGGCGATGCCTGGGCTGCCTACCAGGCACTGCGGACGGCTTGCCCGACGCCGTTTTCCGGTTTCCAGAGCTTGCCAGACGGCGGCGCGGTGCTGAGCCTGTCACCCGAGCGTTTCGTCAAAGTCAGCGAAGGTCATGTGGAGACCCGCCCGATCAAGGGCACCCGTCCACGCGGCGCAACCCCTGACGAAGACGCCGCACACGCCGCCGAGTTGCTGGCCAGCCCCAAGGACCGGGCGGAAAACCTGATGATTGTCGATCTGCTGCGCAACGACCTGGGCCGTACCTGCCGTATCGGCTCGGTGCGCGTGCCGGAGTTGTTCAGCCTGGAAAGCTACCCCAACGTCCACCATCTGGTCAGCAGCGTGACCGGCGAGCTGGCCGACGCCAAGGACGCCCTGGACTTGATCGCAGGCAGCTTTCCCGGCGGCTCGATCACCGGCGCACCGAAAATCCGCGCCATGCAGATCATCGACGAACTCGAACCGACCCGGCGCGGGCTGTATTGCGGCTCGTTGCTGTACCTGGACGTACGCGGAGAGATGGACAGTTCCATCGCCATCCGCAGCTTGCTGGTCAAGGATGGACAGGTGTGTTGCTGGGGCGGCGGCGGGATTGTCGCGGATTCGGATTGGCAGGCGGAGTATCAGGAGTCGATTACCAAGGTGCGGGTGTTGCTCGAAACTTTGCAGAACCTCTAAAAGCATCGAGGGCAAGCCCCTGACCAGGCCCAGAACCCTGTGGGAGCGAGCCTGCTCGCGATAGCGGTGTGCCAGTTGGCTCAAATGCTGCTGACCAACGCTATCGCGAGCAGGCTCGCTCCCACAGGGGGATTGGGTTTACAAGCTTAGATTTCGATTCGAAGCCTTGATGAACTCCTGCTTCAACTCAGCAAAACTGTGCACTGCCGGGAACTGCGGGAACTCTTGAATCACATTATCCGGCGCATGGAACAGAATCCCGGCATCGGCTTCACCCAGCATCGTGGTGTCATTGTAGGAATCCCCCGCCGCAATCACCCGGTAGTACAGGCTCTTGAAGGCCAATACCGACTGGCGCTTGGGATCTTTCTGACGCAGCTGGTATCCGGTTACCCGTCCGCTGTCATCGGTAATCAGACGATGGCAGAGCAACGTCGGGAAACCCAGTTGGCGCATCAGGGGTTGGGAGAATTCGTAGAAGGTGTCGGAAAGAATCACCACCTGGAAGCGCTCGCGCAGCCAGTCGACGAACTCGATGGCGCCGTCCAGCGGCTTGAGGGTGGCGATGACTTCCTGAATATCGGAGAGCTTGAGGCCATGCTCATCAAGGATGCGCAACCGTTGCTTCATCAACACGTCGTAGTCGGGAATGTCCCGCGTGGTCGCCCTGAGGGATTCAATACCGGTTTTTTCAGCGAAGGCGATCCAGATTTCCGGGACCAGCACACCTTCCAGGTCGAGACAGGCAATTTCCACAAGACACTCCCATTTTTTTGATGTTTATCGGTTGAGCGAACAAAAGGACTGCCGACTCTAGCCATTCGCCGATGCCTGCGCAACGCACAGGAGCGCGCCAGCCCCGACAGCTTTTGTTACCATCAGCCCCATATAGAGCGCCCAGCGCCACCGACCTGTAGGAAGCCGCCCTGATGAGCCCATCGTTTGACGTCGTGGAACTCGCCACGACCTATGCCAACAAGTCCCCACAGGACATCCTCAAACTGGCCTTCGCCGAATTCGGCGATGACCTGTGGATATCTTTCAGCGGCGCCGAAGACGTGGTGCTGGTGGACATGGCCTGGAAGCTGAACAAGAACGTCAAGGTGTTCAGCCTTGACACCGGTCGCCTGCACCCGGAAACCTATCGGTTCATCGAACAGGTGCGCGAACACTACAAGATCGATATCGAACTGATCTCGCCGGACCCTGCGAAACTCGAGCCTTTCGTGAAGGAAAAAGGCCTGTTCAGCTTCTACAAGGACGGTCACGGTGAGTGCTGCGGCATTCGCAAGATCGAACCGCTGCGGCGCAAGCTGTCCGATGTCCGCGCCTGGGCCACCGGCCAGCGTCGCGATCAGAGCCCCGGCACCCGCAGCCAGGTGGCCGCACTGGAAATCGACACGGCATTTTCCACTCCGGAACGCACCCTGTACAAATTCAACCCACTGTCGCAGATGACCAGCGAAGAAGTCTGGGGCTACATCCGCATGTTGGAACTGCCCTACAACAGCCTGCATGAACGCGGCTTCATCAGCATCGGCTGCGAACCCTGCACCCGCCCGGTGCTGCCGAACCAGCACGAACGCGAAGGCCGCTGGTGGTGGGAAGAAGCCACGCAGAAAGAATGCGGGCTGCACGCCGGCAATATCATCAGCAAATCCAAGGCCTGAAAAAAACCACAGCGCCTATAAAAACCATGCGGACCGCAAGAACCTGCCATTTTGTCCATTCCTATGGATAACATCTGCCGTTGATTGTAAAAACGGCCCGCCAGACCGGGCCGCCTGTTTGCGCTTATGGAAGAGGACAGCTCATGCGAATTCTTGTGGTCAACGTCAACACCACCGAATCGATCACCCGGGCCATCGCCCAACAAGCCCAGGCCGTGGCCGCGCCGGGCACCGAGATCGTCGGGCTCACGCCGTACTTCGGCGCCGACTCCATCGAAGGCAATTTCGAAAGCTACCTGGCCGCCATCGCGGTGATGGATCGGGTGATGGCCTACGATCAGCCGTTTGATGCGGTGATCCAAGCCGGTTACGGCGAACATGGGCGCGAAGGCTTGCAGGAACTGCTCAATGTACCGGTGGTGGACATCACCGACGCGGGCGCCAGCACCGCGATGTTCCTGGGCCACGCCTATTCGGTGGTCACCACCCTGGACCGCACCGTGCCGCTGATCGAGGACCGCCTAAAGCTCTCCGGCCTGTTCGATCGCTGCGCCTCGATACGCGCCAGTGGCCTGGCAGTGCTGGAGCTTGAGCAAGATCCGCAACGGGCGGTGGAAGCCATCGTGCAGCAGGCAGAACTGGCAGTCAGTCAGGACAAAGCCGAAGTAATCTGCCTGGGTTGCGGTGGCATGGCCGGGCTCGATGAGCAGATCCGCCAGCGCACCGGGGTGCCGGTGGTCGATGGCGTGACGGCGGCGGTGACCATTGCCGAAGCCCTGGTGCGGTTGGGCTTGTCCACCTCGAAAGTGCGCACCTATGCCACGCCTCGGCCCAAGACCATTATTGGCTGGCCGGGGCGGTTTGGGCGGTGAATTCACAGCTCTGAATCACATCGCCCCCATCGCGAGCAGGCTCGCTCCCGCAGGGATTTTGGGTGGTCGCAACATGTGCGGTCGCCACAAAACCAATGTGGGAGCGAGCCTGCTCGCGATGGGGGGGGCGGCGCCTGATCCAGGCCATAAAAAAACGCCGTTCATGGGTAATACCATGAACGGCGTTCTGTTGTGCCGCGATGTGTCGTCAGGCCCACTCCAGCTCTGGCAAACCGCACAGGCCTGGCTGGAAGATCTTCAGGGAACGAATGATCGCGTCGGCATGGGCGTATTTTTCGTCGGCCATGGCCGAATCCGGAATGGCAATGGCAGTCATTCCCGCCGCTTTCGCCGCGGTCACCCCGAACGGTGAATCTTCGAATACCAGGCAATCGCGGGGTGCAACGCCCAGGCGTCGGGCGGCAGTGAGGAAGATATCCGGTGCCGGCTTCGCCGCGCCCACCTCTGGGTCATCCGCTGTGACGATGAAATCGAACAACGCGAACCAGTCCCGGTGCAGCGTGGTTTTCAGTGCAAACGACTGGCTCGACGAACTGGTGCCCACCGCAATCGGAACGTCATGGGCCTTCAAATGCCGCACCAGTTCTTCAGCACCGGGCATCGCCAGGGCGTGCGGAAAGCGTTCGCGCATCAAGGGCTCGCGGATCACCAGGAACTCTTCCGGGGTGATCGGCAACTCCAGCGCCTGAACGACATAGCGGGCCAGATCCCCGGCCCCACGTCCGATGATGTTCTGCTTGACGCTCCAATCAAACGTGCGCCCGTAACGCTCGGCGATGATGGAGGTCACCTCGGTGTAAATACCCTCGGTGTCCAGCAACAGCCCATCCATGTCGAATATCACAGCTTTGATCGGGCCAAACTCTTGCAGCGGTGCTTTCATCGCATCTGATCCGTTATCACAAGGTTCCAGAGATGGCTCAGGTTTGGCCAGGGCAAGTGTTCACCTTAAAGGATTCAGCAGGATAACGAGAGTGGCTTGGCACAGGCAACGGGAAATCTGTGTGGGCGACTGTTGCAACGAGGGCACTTGCCCCCTCGCCGCAACAAGGATCAGGTTCGGATGATGAGCAATGCGTTATTGGCTGGAACCACTCGAACCGCCGTCATCGGAGCTACCACCGCTGTCGCTGGTTCCGGCCCCGGTTCCACTGCTGGAGGCATCGCCCCCCATGGAACTGCCGCCGCTCATTGAGCCGCTGCCCGTACCGGGACTGGTGCTGCTACCACTGGCGTCGCTGCCATTACCGCCCTCCACGGAACCCGGCGGCAACGCGCCTCCCGTGCCAGACGGGGTTCCGGCTTCCATCTCGGTGGAAGGTGGCATCCCGCCCTTGTCTACGGGGGGATTGCCGCCCGAAGACTCGGCGAAAACCGCCATGGAACTGACCGACAGAATCCCGGCCAGGGTCAGCGCGGTCACATTTGATTTCATCATGGTGAGTCTCCCTTTTAAGGTTACCTACCTGAAGTGTGGCAATCGTGACTGGCCGATGGTGCCGATAAATCGACGGGCGGAGCCGGTAATCAGCTCGGTTCGCCGGAGGCGTCGTTACCGGCAATGTCCGGATCGTCCGGGCTCGCCTCGATATCCACATCCTCACTCGGCACCTGCTCTACCCCGGCGTCGTCGTCAGGCGGACGCTGGTCCCGGCTCAGCGAGTCGGTTGGCGAGGGCAGAGGGTATTCCGGGGTTTCATCGTCGTCAGGGACAGGCGAATCGGCAGTCATGGCAACCTCCTGATGACGGGACAACACGTCATGCAGTTTTGAGAACACGGGCGGTCAGCTTGAGCGACTTCAATCGTAGGACTCGTCCTCGATCTCAGCGTCTTCCACCTCTTCACCCTCGATCAAGGGCACCTGGGCGTCGTCCATCAGTGAGCCGGGGTCTTCATTGCCCGGATCATTGACGAAAGGAACGCCCGACGGGCCTTTTTCTTCCGTACCTTCGGTTTCCGGCGTCATGACGCACCTCGCAATTGCTGATGGATGTATGAATTCGAGGTGCGCAGAGGGGAAACGTTCCGGGTAAATAACCCGGTAAAGAAAACGCCGGACAGCCCTGTGGCCAGACAACCCTGTGAGCAGATAAGCCGCAAACCCATGGCGAACAAAAAACCCGGCTCAAGGCCGGGTCTTTCTCATCCAAACATGCGCTTAGCGATGTTTGTTCTTATGTTTGTGCTTGTGCTTCTTACCACCCGAATGACCATCGTTGTCATTGGACAGGTTGCTACCCAATGCACCACCCGCCGCGCCACCAATGCCTGCGCCGATGGTGGAGCCCGTCGAGCCGCCCAGGCTATTGCCGACAATCGAACCGCCGGCCGACCCCAACCCACCGCCAATGGCCGCTTCCGTACGGCTGCCCTTACGCGCCCCCACCGCACTGCCGGCTGCACCACCGACACCGGCGCCAATGGCCGCGCCTGTGCTGCCGCCCATCTGTTGGCCGACTACGTTACCCAACGCACCGCCCAGACCACCGCCAACCGCAGCAGTACCGTCACCGGCAGCCATCGCGCCTTGAGCAACCACAAGCCCAAGCACCAAGGTGGATAAAGTCAAACGCATGATAGAAACCTCAAGAATGCCGCATCGGGGAAAGATGGCCGGTACGCGCGGGCGTCAGTCTACGCCAGATAGCGTCGGGCCATGTCACTTGGACAACAAACGGAGGGGTAGTTTTATGACAGGCAAAAAAAAGCCCGCTGGGGAAACGGGCAGGTACTGCGGTTACTGCTTTCTAACGGATGAGCCAAGATTACGCGCCCGCTTGTGAAAGAAACGTGAAAGAAACCGTCGTGAAAAAAAAGATGAAGAATATTTATGCCAGAGGCTGGAATGGTGTCGTGGCGGGGAGCTTGCTCCCTCGCCACGATGACAGGACTGAATTGTAGAGTTGCAACGTTACTTCCTGACCGGGACCCTGGGCAGGAACTTGGCCTTTTCCCCTCGCGGCACTTTGGACACCTTGGTCCTGATGGATTTGATCGGCTCGTCGCCAAAGTCCGCCCTATAGGCCGATTGCCCACACTGCAAACCTTCATTGATCGGATATGCGGCTCCGTTATCCTCGCTGTACGGTGCTCCCATCGCCTTTCCCCTTTTCGTCGAGGCCCACACCGGCAACAACCCGTTGCCTGAAAAATATAGGCCTTCACGACTTTCAGACTAGTCGGTCATCAAAGGACTGATTATTCAGGCAAGCGTCTGGCCGACGAATGGAGCTGCGTGACTTGCCCACGGACCGCTTTATTCAATCCGCCCCGCCATCGCGCGGCTCAAGATCCGGGAAACCTGATCGGCCGAATAGGGCTTGGATAGAAACTCGAAATCTTCATGGCCACGGTGGGCCAGCTCCTCGCTATAACCCGACGTCAGGACCACCGGCAGATCCGGGCGGCGCCGGCGCAGTGCCTTGGCCAGGGCAATGCCGCTGATGCCGGGCATGACGACGTCGGAAAATACCGCGTCGAACGCCATCGCATCCGGGCCAACCATATCCAGAGCCTCCTCGGCGTTGGTCGCCCAGGCCGTTTCGTAGCCCAGATCCTGCAGGATCTGATTGGCAAAACGCCCGACCTCCAGGTTGTCCTCCACGATCAACACCCGACGCTTGCCCTTTTCCAGCAGCAGGGGCGTGGTTTCCTCCCGGTTGGGCTCATCAATCTCTTCGGGCTCGACTTCCGGCAGGTACAAGGTAAACACCGTCCCCTCCCCGACCACGGTCGAAACATCCACGTTGCCGCCAGACTGTTTGGCAAAACCGAACACCTGGGACAACCCCAGCCCGGTGCCCTTGCCCACTTCCTTAGTGGTAAAGAACGGCTCGAAAATATGCTCCAGGACTTCTGCCGCAATGCCGGTGCCGGTGTCCGCCAGGGCAATGGCGGCAAAAGACTGCCCGGCTCCCGCGTGACCTCGGATCGGCGGCATGCCAGCACCGCCAATGAGCCGCAGCGACAACGTGCCTTGCCCATCCATGGCATCCCTGGCATTGAGGGCCATGTTGATCAGCGCCGTTTCAAACTGGCTCAAGTCAGCGCGGATGTAACAAGGCCGGTCGCTCAGCTCGACCTTGACCTGAATCCGCGCCCCCGTGACGGTCTGCAGCATGTCGCCGAGGCTTTGCACCTGCTTGCCCACATCGATGACTTGCGGTTTCAACGGCTGACGCCGGGCGAAGGCGAGCAACTGGCTGGTCAGCTTGGCGGCACGCTCCACCGTCTCGGAAACCGCCGTCATGTAGCGGTTGCGCCGCTCATCGGAGAGGTTAGGCATGCGCAGAAAGTCGACGGAGGAACGAATGATCGTCAGCAGGTTGTTGAAGTCGTGGGCCACGCCGCCGGTGAGCTGGCCGATGGCTTCCAATTTCTGCGACTGGCGCAGGGCCGCTTCGGTCTGTTTCAGGCGCGTGGTGCGTTCCTCGACCCGCTCCTCCAGTGTCGCGTTCAGTTCCGCCAGGGCCGCGAGCCCCTCACGCACGGCGGCGTCCGCGCGGGTCCGCTCGATGTGAGCCCAGGATCGTTCGGTCACTTCCATCAGCAGCGCCAGATCGTTGCTGGACCAGACCCGCGGCGTTTTGTCGTGGATGGCCATCAATGCGGTCAAACGTCCGTTCTTGATCAGCGGCACGCAAATGGTCGCGGCGATACCGATCGCCTGGAACGTCGCCGCTTCCTCGGGCGCCAGCTCCTTGAGGTTATCGTTGACCACCAGGGGTTTGCCAGCCCGCAGGTTGGCAACCGCCAGCCGACCGAAATCCGCCAGTCGGTAATGCCCGACAATACTGGGTGACCCCGCCCGAGCCCAATCACCGCGAATGGTGAAGCCATCCTCGTCCTCATCCATATCCGCATAGGCGCAATTGGACAGGTTCAGGTGCGCCGCCAGAATCCGCGTGGTGGTGGCCATGATGGCCTGTGGGTCGGTGGCATTCGCCACGGCATTGCCAATGGCATCCAGCACCGCCAGGCGCTGGGTCATGAACACCGTGGAAGTGGTCTCGGTGACGGTGTCCAGCATGCCCACGACCTTGCCGAACTGATCACGGATGGGGCTGTAGCAGAACGTGAAATACGCCTGTTCCAGGCCGCCGCCACGCTCGATGATCAGGGGGAAATTCTCGATATAAGTCGCCTGCCCCTCGAAGGCCGCCCGCACAATCGGGCCGATGTCGCTCCAGACTTCCTTCCACACCTCATCGAACCGCCGACCCAGCGCTTGGGGTTTATTGCCGAGGATGGGCACGAAGGCATCGTTGTACAACGTGATCAGGTCCGGCCCCCACACGATGGCCTGGGGAAAATGCGAGGCGAGGCTCAACGCTACGGTGGTCTTCAGCACATCGGGCCACTGTTTCGGCGGCCCGAGCGGGCTGGCGTCCCAATCGTGGCCGCGCACCCGTTCAGCCATCTCTCCATAGCTTTGCAGCCAGTCTGTCATTGCGATCGATCCTTCTCAGCCGCCAATACAATCAGGGGGAAGCGGTTGTGACCCCAAGCCGGGCCGTATTATCCCGCGCCGGAGGGGAATGCGCGATTGGATTGTGGGACGTGTAGGGCTGTAAATGGGGGTGGAATGGCGGAATTGGCTGATTGAGCTACGGAAATATCCCACATGTCATTGGGAAACCTCCGCGCTATCAATCCCTTGCGTATTTTTTGTGGTGGCGCCTATAGTCTGAGCGTCGCCCAAAATGGCGATGGGGTTAGGCACAGCTTTACTGCATTCCGCTGCGTGACCGTTGCGACGTGATGGATGTGATTGCAAGGCGGTTGGATGCGGCGCCAGCGGGTACCCTTCTATAAAACGCCAGACACTACAAAGCCCCTGATTCATCACGAATCAGGGGCTTTCATTTACAACCTGTCAACAGATGCGCTGGTTTAGCTCCGGTGGACTCGCCTGACCGAGGCTGCCCGCCCCATCGGCGGGCAGCCTGCAGGTTTCAGGACTTCGTCAGCGGATCGCTGATACCCAGCAGATAGAAGCCGATCATGCCGATGATACCGGCCAGGACGATGTAGTACAGCGTCGGCAGCATGGTCTTGCGCAGGGTGATGCCTTCGCGACCCAGCAGGCCGACTGTCGCCGACGCCGCCACCACGTTGTGGATGGCGATCATGTTACCGGCCGCCGCGCCTACCGATTGCAACGCCACCATCAGCGCGCCAGAGATGCCCAACAGTTGCGCGGTATTGAACTGGAACTGCGCCAGCATCAGGTTGGACACGGTGTTGGAGCCGGCGATGAATGCGCCCAGTGCGCCCACCGCCGGGGCGAAGAACGGGTACACGCTGCCGACACTGTCTGCGACCAGACGCGCCATTGCCACCGGCATCGACACCAGGTCCGATCCATTCACCCCTGAGTTGATCAGGATACGCACCATCGGGATGGTGAAGATCAACACGAAACCGGCGCCCAGCAAGGTTTTGCTCGATTCGCTCACGGCCGCTACCAATTCGCTGGCGCGCATGCGGTGCAAGAAGAATGTCATCAGCGCCACCACGCAGAGCAAACCACCTGGCAGGTAGAGCAATTCCAGGCTGGCGGACACGCCCGTCTCACCCAGAATGTCTTTGGCCCCGAAGCTCAGGGACAGCAGCCAGGCCTTGAGCGGTGGAATGTTGCGCGACAGCACCAACAACACGGCCAGCAGCACATAGGGTGCCCAGGCCATGGGGACGGAAATCGCTTTTTTGCCGGCCATGTCGTCGAGCTTCATCTCGATCCTGCCCATCCACTCCGCTGGCCACTCGCTGGCCGGGGCAAAATCCCAGGTGGTCTTGGGCAACAGGAAGCGCGCTTTGGCAGCCGGGATCACAATGCTCAGGCCCACCAGGGCACCAATCATCGAAGGGAATTCCGGACCGAGGAACACCCCAGCGGCGGCGTAAGGGATGACGAAGGCGAGGCCAGTGAAGATCGCAAACGGCGCCATGACCAGGCCTTCGCGCCAGGATTGGTTCTTGCCGAAGAAGCGGGTCATGATGCTGATCATGATCAGCGGCATGAGAATCCCGCAAAGGGCATGGATGATCGCCACCCGCGAGACGATCAAATGGAAGAACACGTCCCAGTTGCTGCCCACAGCAGCCAGTTGCGCGCCAAGACCGGTCTGGTCAAGGCCGCCTGTGACCCCGACCACCATGGGCGTGCCGACGGCACCAAAAGACACCGGCGTGGACTGCACCAGCATGCCGAGTACCACCGCGGCCATGGCCGGGAAGCCCAGCGCGACCATCAACGGCGCGACTACCGCCGCAGGTGTGCCAAAGCCCGAAGCGCCCTCGATGAAGCAGCCGAACAGCCAGGCCACGATCAGCGCCTGGACCCGACGGTCCGGGCTGATATTGGCAAAGCCACGGCGAATGGAGCTGATGCCGCCGGAATGCTTGAGGGTGTTGAGCAACAGAATGGCACCGAAAACAATCCACAGAATCGCCGCCGTCAGGACGAGGCCCTGCAGCGAGGACGCCAGGACCCGATTCAACGTCATGTCCCAGGCCCCGAGGCCGATCAGCGCCGTCAGTACGAAGACCACGGGCATGGCGTATTTGGCTGGCCAGCGAAAGCCGATCAGTAACACGCCCGCCAGTACCAGCGGCACGAAGGCCAGGATGGACAGCAGTGTTTGACTCATGGTTTTGGTTCCTTTTTATTGTTGTGAACCACAGTTTGCCGGGGGTATCCGGCGCCACGCATCCAGAGCACAGGTGCTCCGCGAACCGCGTCGACAGGGGATCACCCATCGCCGCGCTCATGCTCAAGGGCCCCGGCAGCCATGGGCTGTCGGGGCCTGTTGTATTACGCCCCCGCTAAAGCAGGGGCTTTCGGGGTTGCGGTCACGATGTACACCGCAGCACCCTCGACGATTGAAGAGCGTGCCTCCCTCAGGCCTGTTGCTTGAACCGCAGTCGCCAGGCGTGCAGCAGCGGTTCGGTGTAGCCACTGGGTTGCTCGCGGCCCTTGAACACCAGGTCGCAGGCGGCCTGGAACGCCATCGAGGCGGCATAGTCATCGGCCATCGGGCGATACAGCGGATCGCCAGCGTTCTGCTGATCGACCACCTTGGCCATGCGCTCAAGGCTTGCGCGCACCTGAGCTTGGCTAACGACGTTGTGGTGCAGCCAGTTAGCAATGTGTTGGCTGGAAATACGCAGGGTGGCGCGGTCCTCCATCAGGCCGACGTTGTGGATATCCGGCACTTTGGAGCAACCCACGCCCTGCTCGACCCAGCGCACCACATAACCGAGGATGCCCTGGCAGTTGTTGTCCAGCTCTTGCTGGATCTGGCTGGCGTTCCAGTCAGGCTCGGCCACCACCGGCACGCTGAGCAGGCCATTGAGCAGGTCGTCGCGCTGACTGTTGAGGTCGATGGCTTCCAGCTCGCGCTGCACCGCCTGCACATCCACTTGGTGGTAGTGCAAGGCATGCAAGGTGGCGGCGGTCGGCGACGGGACCCAGGCCGTATTGGCGCCGGCCTGGGGATGGGCGATCTTCTGCTCGAGCATGGCGGCCATCAGATCCGGCATGGCCCACATCCCCTTGCCAATCTGCGCCCGACCACGCAGACCGCAGCTCAAGCCAACCAGCACGTTGTTGCGCTCGTAGGCCTGGATCCAGGCGCTGCTCTTCATGTCGCCCTTGCGCAGCATCGCGCCGGCCTCCATGGCGGTGTGCATCTCATCACCGGTGCGGTCGAGGAAGCCGGTGTTGATGAAGGCCACCCGCGCCGCCGCGCTGGCGATACACGCCTTGAGGTTGATACTGGTGCGGCGCTCTTCGTCCATGATCCCCATCTTCAGGGTGTGCCGGGGCAAGTGCAGCAGGTCTTCGATGCGCGTGAACAACTGATCGGCAAAGGCCACTTCAGCCGGGCCGTGCATCTTCGGCTTGACGATATAGATACTGCCTGTACGCGAGTTACCGTGGCGCTGGAGGTCATGCAGGGCGATCAAGCTGGTCATCACGCCGTCGAGGATGCCTTCGGGGATCTCGTGGCCTTCGCCGTCGAGGATCGCCGGGTTGCTCATCAGGTGCCCGACGTTGCGCACAAACAGCAACGAACGGCCGTGCAGCTTCAACGCACCGCCAGCGGCAGCGGTGTACTCGCGGTCCGGGTTGAGACGGCGCACGATAGACTTGCCGCCCTTTTCCAGCGCTTCGCTGAGGTCGCCTTTCATCAGGCCGAGCCAGTTGCGGTAGATCAGCACTTTATCGGCCGCATCGACCGCCGCGACGGAGTCTTCGCAGTCGAGAATGGTCGACAGCGCGGACTCCACCAGCAGATCCTTGACCCCTGCGCCATCGCTGGCGCCGATCGGGCTGCCGGCATCGATCTGGATTTCCACGTGCAGGCCGTTGTTTTTCAGCAGCACCGCTGTCGGCGCGCTGGCCTGGCCCTGATAACCGACGAACTTGTCGGCCTGGGCCAAACCGGTCTGGGTGCCGTCAGCCAGGGTCACCTGCAGTTGCCCCTCACTGACTCGGTAATTGACCGAGTAGGCATGCGAGCCCATGCGTAAAGGCGCGGCCTGATCGAGAAACGCGCGGGCGAAGGCGATGACTTTGTCACCACGCACCTGGTTGTAGCCCGGGCCCTTTTGAGCACCACCGTCTTCAGCGATGGCATCGGTGCCGTACAACGCATCGTACAAAGAACCCCAGCGCGCATTGGCGGCGTTCAACGCGTAGCGGGCATTCATCATCGGCACCACCAGCTGTGGACCGGCCTGGTGGGTGATCTCGCTGTCAACGTTGGCGGTGCTGACCCGCACCGTGTCAGGCTGCGGCAACAGGTAGCCGATGGACTCGAGAAAATCGCGATACGCCGGCATGTCGCTGATCGGGCCTGGGTGCGCGCGGTGCCAGCTGTCCAGCTTCGCCTGCAGCGCATCGCGCTCGGCCAGCAGCGCACGATTGTGCGGCGCCAGGTCATGCACCAGGACGTCGAAGCCGGCCCAGAACGCCTCGCGTTCAATCCCGGTGCCGGGCAGCACTTGCTCGTCGACGAAACGTTGCAGGTTGACGGCCACTTGCAGGCGCTGGCAGTTCACGCGATCAGTCATTTTCACTCTCCAAAAAAACAGTAGGTGGCCGACGTCAGGTGTCAGCGCGGCTCACTGAACAGGCGCCTAGCCCTTGTAATCAGCCCAATGCGGCGATACCGGCTTTGGCCACTTGGGCGTCCTGATCGGCCTTGACCCCGGAAACGCCCACCGCGCCAATCACCTGGCCGTCGACAATCACCGGCACACCACCTTCCAGCGAAGTCAGCAGCGGCGCGGACAGGAACGCGCTACGCCCGCCATTGACCATGTCTTCATAACCTTTGGTTTCACGACGCCCGATGGCGGCGCTGCGGGCCTTCTCGGCGGCGATGTAGGCGGCGATCGGTGAGCAGCCATCCAGGCGCTCCAGGGCCAGCGGATGCCCGCCGTCGTCGACCACGCTGATGCTCACGGCCCAGTGGTTTTTCTCCGCTTCACTGCGGGCAGCGGCGAGGATTTTGCTGACTTCGGTCTGGCTCAATACGGCTTTGCTAAGCATGCTGTTCTCCGGTTAATTCAGGGCTTCTTCGACCAGTTCGATCCAATGCCGCACAGGGGTGCGACCGGCGCCGTCGAGGTGGGTCTGGCAGCCGATGTTGGCGGTGACAATCGCCTGCGGCTTACCGCTTTCCAGGGCATTGAGTTTGTTGTCGCGCAACTGCCTGGACAGCTGCGGCTGGGTTAACGAATAGGTCCCGGCGGAGCCGCAACACAGGTGACTGTCGGGCACAGCCGTCAAACCGAACCCGAGGCGAGCGAGCACGCTTTCCACGGCGCCCCCCAGCTTCTGCGCATGCTGCAGAGTGCAGGGGCAATGGAAAGCCACGCGCTTGTCGGCATGCACACCCAGTTGCTCCAGAGGTTCGACGCTGAGCACTTCAACCAGGTCTTTGGCCAGCGTACTGACGCGCCTGGCTTTCTCGGCGTAGGCCGGGTCCTGCGCCAACAGATGGCCGTAATCCTTGACGAAGGCGCCGCAGCCGCTGGCGGTCTGCACAATGGCCTCGGCACCCTGCTCGATGGCGGGCCACCAGGCATCGATGTTGCGCCGCGCACGCTGCAAGCCTTGCTCTTGGGCGTCGAGATGGTAGTCCACTGCGCCGCAGCAACCGGCTTCATTGATCGGCGTGACGCTGATGCCGAGGCGATCGAGCACCCGCGCCGTGGCGGCATTGGTGTTAGGTGCCAGGCCAGGCTGCACACAGCCCTCAAGCATCAGCACACGGCGTGCATGGCGTGGCTCGGGGCGGGGTTTGGCGGCACTGGCAGTACGCGGCAATTTGGCCTTGAGGCTGGCCGGCAACAGCGGACGGAAAACCTGGCCAACCTCAATCAGCCCTTTGAACAGCCGCGCATGAGGCACCACGGCACGCAGGCTTTGACGCAATACGCGCTGAGCCAGCGGGCGCGGAACGGCGGCATCGACTACCGCGCGGCCGATATCCAGCAGATTGTGGTACTGCACGCCCGACGGGCAGGTGGTCTCACAGTTGCGACAGCTCAGACAGCGATCCAGGTGCAGTTGGGTCTTGGCCGTGACTTCGTTGCCTTCCAGCACTTGCTTGATCAGGTAAATGCGCCCGCGCGGGCCGTCCAGCTCATCACCGATAAGCTGGTAGGTCGGGCAGGTGGCGTTGCAAAAGCCGCAATGCACACAGCTGCGCAGGACGCGTTCGGCTTCCTCGGCGCGCGGCAGGTGCTTGGCCTGTTCACTCAGATGGGTCTGCACAACTACACCTCGCGATACATTCGGCCAGGGTTGAAAATGCCCTGGGGGTCAAGCTGGGTTTTGAGCTGTTGGTGGTAGCGCAGCAACGGGGTGGCCAGCGGATGGAATGGACTGTCGCAGTGGCCGGCGGTGAAACAGGTGGCGTGGCCACCGGCTTGGGCGGCGATCTGGCGGATCAGCGCGACATCGGCATCGGACTTGAGCCAGCGTTGGGCGCCTCCCCAGTCGATCAGTTGCTCACCGGGCAGCGCCAACACGTCGGTGTTGGTCGGCACCGACAATCGCCAGAGCGGGCGCGGGTCTGCGAAGAAATCCAGGCGTTGCTCGCGCAGGTCAACCCAGTACGAGCTCTCAAGCAGCTCACCGCCGAGACGCTCGCGGGCCGCTGCGACCGAGCCTTCACCACCTTCCAGGCGCAGGTGCAAAGCCTGACCATCATGGCTGGCGGCGCTCAGCGAAATGGGTTGCTGACCCCACTCGGCCAGTTTGCGCAAAGCCAGCGCGGCATCCATCTCCAGCCGCAGACTCAGGCACTGACGCGGCTTGGGCAGCACTTTGAGCGACACCTCGGTAATCACCCCCAGGCAGCCAAAGCTACCGGCCAGCAGCCGCGACAGGTCGTAGCCGGCGACGTTCTTCATCACCTCACCGCCAAAGCGCAGGTGTTTGCCCGTTCCGGTGATCAAGCGGGTGCCCAAAACCAGGTCACGAACCGCGCCGGACCAGGGCCGGCGCGGGCCCGACAGACCTGCCGCAACCATCCCGCCGAGGGTCGCGGCGCCACCAAATTGCGCAGGCTCGCAGGTGAGCATCTGTCCGGCCGCGTCCAGCGCCGCCTCCAGCTCAACCAGCGGCGTGCCGGCGCGGGCGGTGATCACCAACTCGGTCGGGTCGTAGCTGACGATGCCGCGGTGGGCACGGGTATCGAGCACTTCGCCTTCGGCCTTGCGACCGAGAAACGCCTTGCTGTTACCCCCCTGAATGCGCAACGCCGTAGCACTGTTGAGGGCGTGATTGACTTGTTCCAGCAACGCCTCGCTGGCGTCGCAGTCGTGCTGCATCACCATCAGAAGCGCTCCAGTTCAGGAAAGGGCAGTTGGCCGTGGTGCACGTGCATGGCGCCGAATTCGGCGCAGCGGTGCAGGGTCGGAATGTTCTTGCCGGGGTTGAGCAGGCCGCGCGGGTCGAAGGCTGCTTTCACCGCGTGAAACAGGGTCAGTTCGTCACTGTTGAACTGAACGCACATCTGATTGATCTTCTCGCGCCCCACACCATGTTCGCCGGTAATGCTGCCGCCCACCTTGACGCAGAGTTCGAGAATCTTGCCGCCCAGGGACTCTGCCCGCTCCAGCTCGCTGGGTTGGTTGGCATCAAACAGAATCAAGGGGTGCATATTGCCGTCACCGGCATGGAACACGTTGGCCACACGCAGGCCGAACGCCTCGGACAGCTCACTGATGCCCTTGAGCACCCCGGGCAGTTCGCGACGTGGAATGGTGCCGTCCATGCAGTAATAGTCCGGCGAGATACGCCCGACGGCCGGGAAGGCATTCTTGCGCCCGGCCCAAAACTTGACCCGTTCAACCTCATCGCGGGCCATGCGCACTTCGGTGGCGCCGGCCTCGCCCAGCACCGAGCGGACACGCTCGCAGTCGTCGTGCACGTCGGCCTCCACACCGTCCAGTTCGCACAGCAGGATGGCCTCGGCGTCCACCGGATAACCGGCGTGAATAAAGTCCTCGGCGGCGCGAATGGCCAGGTTGTCCATCATCTCCAGGCCGCCGGGGATGATGCCGGCCGCAATGATTTCACCCACCGCGCGCCCGGCTTTCTCCACCGAATCAAAGCTGGCCAGCAACACCTTGGCCACCTGCGGCTTGGGCAGCAGCTTGACCGTGACTTCAGTGATGATCCCCAGCATGCCTTCGGAGCCGGTGAACAAGGCGAGCAGGTCGAAGCCGGGCGAATCCAGGGCCTCGCTGCCCAAGGTCATGCGCTCGCCTTCAACCGTGAGGATTTCCACCTTGAGCAGGTTGTGCACGGTCAGGCCATATTTGAGGCAGTGCACGCCTCCGGCGTTCTCGGCGACGTTACCGCCAATCGAACAGGCGATCTGCGAGGATGGGTCCGGTGCGTAATACAGGTCGTAAGGGGCGGCCGCCTGGGAGATGGCCAGGTTACGAACGCCCGGCTGAACGCGAGCGAAGCGCCCTTCTGGATTGACTTCAAGGATGTGCTTGAAGCGCGCCATCACCAGCAAAATCCCCTGGACCAATGGCAGCGCACCACCGGACAAGCCCGTCCCTGCCCCGCGTGCCACCACAGGCACACCGCGTTGGTAACAGAGTTTGAGCAGGCGTTCGACTTGTTCGATGCGCTCAGGCAATACCACCAGCATCGGCGTGGTGGTGTAGGCAGAGAGCCCGTCGCACTCGTAGGGTTTGAGGTCTTCCTGGGTGTGCAGCACTTCCAGATCAGGAAGCTGCTGGCGCAGTTCCGCCAGCAGCGCTGATTTGTCCACTTCAGGCAGCGCCCCATCAACGCGCTCGTCGTACAAAATACTCATGGCAGGCTTTCTCGCTTTATTGTTCTTCTGTGCCGCGCCGGTAGCGAGCCGGGCTGCTTGTTATGCGCTATATGTAGAGCCTTGCAGGGTGGTCGTCTATCACCGGATGAACTGGTATGACCAGTTTATTCAAGCCCGCCTCTAACCCGTCTTTGCCAAGGGCCTTACTTATAAAGGGGTTAGTGGCTATATTGGACGCAGCGTAAATGACCATATAAAACTGGTACTACCAGTTAGCCGAGGCCCCTGACATGCTCGAAGAAACATCCGCCGTTCGCCGCCAGGTCAGTGATGTGGTCGCCGAGCGGATCGAACGATTGATCGTCGATGGCGTGCTCAAGGTGGGCCAGGCGCTGCCCTCGGAGCGCCGCCTGTGCGAGAAACTGGGAATATCCCGCTCGGCCCTGCGTGAAGGGCTGAAAGTGCTACGCGGGCGCGGCATTATCGAGACCGCCCAAGGCCGTGACTCACGGGTGGCCACGCTGAACGGGAACCGCGATGCCAGCCCACTGATGCACCTGTTCAATTCGCAGCCGCGCACCCTGTTTGATCTTCTGGAAGTGCGCGCACTGCTGGAAGCCGAATCAGCACGCCTGGCCGCCTTGCGCGGCACCGATGCAGACTTTGTCCTGCTCACCCGGCGCTACGAAGAAATGCTCGCCGCCCACAGCCAACCCGTACCTGCCGAGCCGCGCGAACATGCCCGCCTCGACCACGCCTTCCACCTGGCGATCTGCGAGGCCTCGCACAACCCGGTGTTGCTGCACACCCTGCAGTCGTTGACCGATTTGATGCTCAGTACGGTGTTCGCCTCGGTCAACAACCTCTACCATCGCCCGATGCAAAAACGCCAGATCGACCGCCAGCACACCCGGCTCTATCACGCCGTCATCGAGCGCCTGCCAGAACAAGCTCAGCGCGCTGCGCGCGAACACATCCACAGCATCCGCGACAACCTCAAGGAAATCGAACAGGAAGAGCAACGCCTGGTACGTGCAACCATGCGGCTTGAGGGTTGGGGGTAGGTTTCTGGGTAGCAGGGCCGGCTGGGAAGCGCAAAATCAATGCTTGGTTTCACACCCAAACTTTTACCATCATCCAAGACTTTGCAAACCGAGTAGAGAAGTATGAATCGTCGTAAAAAAATAAATCAGTTACTGAAAGCTCACGCAAAAAAGGCGAGTGCCAAACTGGCCCCGCCGAAGAAATCCAAATACATCAGCAAGGCTGACCGATTGAAGCTGGCTGCCGAACCCGCTCCGGATTCAGTCATAACCCCTGAGAGCTGAGTCTTCGATCTTAAGCGCCAGTCGCATCAGCAATGGCGGTGAAAGTGGGGCTGCTGCGCAGCCCAGCGGGAGCAAGCTCCCTCGCCACAGTGGTTCAGGCAGGTCTTGAGTGAATTGCACCTCGATCGCTCCCACGCTCCTGCGTGGGAATGTCGCCAGGGACGCTCCGCGTTCCACTTCTGGAAGATGACGCAGAGCGTCACGGGATGCATTCCCACGCAGAGCGTGGGAACGATCAACTTCCCAGACCTACCAAAACGAACTCTTCAGATAAAAGTCAGCGCAAGGTTAAACAGCATGGCCGCGACGAAGCCGATGGGCGCGGCACGCAGCAGCAATTGGGGAAACAGCCGGGTTCGGCTCTGCTCATCGGCGCAGGAGCTCAGGATCAGGCTGCCGCCGGAGGAGAACGGCGAGATAGAGGTGGCTTGGGCGCCAACCACGATGCTGATGAACAGCACCATGGGGTCGATCGACATGGCGGCGGCCAGCGGCGGCACCATGGGGAACAGCGCGGGTGTAACCACTCCCAAGGTGCTGGCGAAAATCGACATCAGCGCAGCGACGACACCGAACACCAGGGCTACCAGCACCGGTGGGATATTGCCGCCAATCCACGATGCCAAAGCGTCGATAGCGCCGGCCTTGATCGCCACCGAAATCAGCATGCCCACACCACAAATCATGATCAGTGTGCCCCAAGGCAGCGAGGCGATGGCTTTGCGCTCGTCGCCCAGCTTGAGCACCAGCGCAATCACCGAGAACACGCTGGCGATCAGGCCAATGTCCACCTTCGAGTTGACGAACGTCACCGTAGCATTGTCCGGGAACAGGATGTGCGCGATAGGACCGGCCAACACAATCAGCATCATCAGCAAGGTCAGCCACAAGGTGATTTTCTGCTCACGGTTGAGCGGGCTCGGCGTCTCGATCGCGACCGCCGCGCTCTTCAGCGCACGGCCGTGGCCGGCGAAGAATACGAACGCAGTGATGACCACCAGCGGAATGACCATGGTGCTGGCAAAGATGGCCAGGCCATTGATGAAGGCTTCACTTTCAGGGACACCCAGGCCGGTCATCAGGCCTCGGAAAATGATACCGCTCTGGCTGGACACGAAGTTGGCACCGCCCAGGGCCCCGTAGTTCACCGCCATGCCACCGAGTATCAGGCTCATGCCCGTGCGCTGGCACAGCAGCAGCGTCAGCGGGGCCATGAAAGCGAGCACCGTGTAGTAACCCGCGCCGAGCCCGGCAATCAGGCAAGCGGTCAGGAACACCGCATAAGGCAGCAGGTGCGGCACGTTACGACAGAGATAGAGCAGGTGTTCGGCCAGTTTCTCCAGCGTGCCGTTGACGATGGCGAAGCTGTAGAACAGGCAGACCGAGAAGATGATGAAGAAAATCTTCAGCGGCCACATGGCGATGATTTCGGAAGGACTCAAGCCCATGCCGAAACAGCCCAGTAGATAGGCAAAGGCGATGGCGAACAGGCCGATGTTGATTTTGGTGGTGTATCCCAGCGCGACAGCAAGAACGATCGCGGCGACGACGTACAGGCTCATCATGATGTGTGTTCCGTATTATTTTGTTATGGGGAGTTCAACGCGTCGACGCAGCAAAGCCGAACAGGGTTGTGGGGTTATCCACCAACACCTGCCGGCGCTCCACCGGGTCGGGAAACAAGGCATGCACAAAGGCCAATTGCGCGTCATAGCCGGTGCGCGACTCGAACTGGGTATGGGGCCAATCGCTGCCCCAGACAAAACGATCGATACCGCCACATGCCTGGCGCAATTGCGCCAACACGCAAGCCGCGCGGGGCAGGTCTGACTGACTGCGATAGGCGGCAGACAACTTAACCCACAGCCGGTCCTCGCCGAGCAAGGCCAGGAAGCCCTGATGGGCGAGGTTACTCGGGTCGATACCGTTGGACGGAAGACCGAAGTGATCCACGACCACCGTGACGCCGCTCGCCAGAACGAACGGTACAACCAGGACCAAGGCGTCGAAGCCGCACTGGATTTCAACCTGCCAGCCAAGTCGGGCCAGTCGCTGGTAAAACGTCTGCCAGCGTGCATCGATGTAGTCCTGCGGCGCCTTGCCGATCAGATTCAAGCGAATGCCTACCACGCCAGCCTTGGCCAAAGCTTGGAGCTGTGCATCCTCGATGTCCGGTTCGACCACCGCGATGCCTCGCAAACGTTGCGGATAACGTTGCAGGGCCTCGACCATGAAACGGTTGTCGGTTCCCAGGAAGCTCGGCTGGATGAGCACGCCCTGGGCAAGGCTGCAGCGATCCAGATGCCCCAGATAGTGCTCGGCCAAGGCGTCGTAATCAGGGCTGTAGCGACGATCACTCGCCATGGGCAAGTCATGTCGGAATATGTGGGCGTGAGTATCTATGCCTTCGAACGACAGGGACATCAGGAAGCTGCCTTTGTTGATTTTTTGTGGGAGCCCGCCAGGCATGTAAGGTGATTACAGACCTGAAATTCATATAGATGACTGGATGACCATATCTATAAACAACCATCCCTGTCAACGCGCCCAGTGAGGTAAAGTGGCGCATTGCTTGGATTTGGATTGACGGTATGGCCCTTACACACCTTGGACATGACGAGCGACTGCCGCTTTATCAACGATTGCGTGAAGAGATGCTGGCGAAAATCGCCGCAGGCGAATGGCTGCCCGGTGAAGCCATTCCCACCGAGGCAGAACTGACCCGCCACTACGGCGTTGCGGTAGGCACGGTACGCAAAGCGGTGGAAACGCTGGTCGGGGAAGGGTTACTGCTGCGCGTCCAGGGCCGTGGCACGTTCGTGCGCCGACCCAACTTCGACGGTTCACTGTTTCGTTTCTTTCGACAGGTCGATGCCAGCGGTCAATCGCAAGTGCCGCAAAGCCGCATCCTGAGTCGCACCCAGGAGACCCCGGACGCCCACGTGCGCCAGGCGCTGAATCTGACCGAGCACGACGCCACCATCCGCCTGGAGCGCCTGCGCCTCATGAACGGCCGGCCGCTGTTCCACGAGCAGATCTGGCTACCGGCCGCTCAATTCGGCGCCCTGCTCGACACCGACCTGAACGACTTCGGCACCCTGCTCTACCCCTTCTACGAAGAACGCTGCGGCATGCGCGTCGCATCAGCCCGGGAAACCCTCACCGTCACCTCGGCCGATGAGCCACTGGCCGCCACGCTGGGAGTCAGCGCCGGCAGCCCAGTGGTGGTAGTCGAACGGGTGGCCCTGGGCTACGACCGTCAACCCCTGGAATACCGACTGTCGCGCGGCGCAGCCGACACTTTTCGCTATCAGGTGGAGATTTGCTGAAAACTATCGGGGATAGTTCCCGAAAACGTTGCCTCTACCGGTCCGATGAGAAACACCGGTCCCCGGCCATCCCATTGAACCGTCACGCTTCCACCATCACATTCAACCTCAACACAATGATCCAGCAAGCCACGACGAATCCCGTTCACAGCGGCGCCGCAAGAGCAGGAACCTGAGCCCAGTGCGATGCCACCGCCCCGTTCCCATATGCGCAAACGAATGTGCTTTCGATTGATGACCTGAACGAAATGCACGTTGGTCTTGAGCGGGAACAGCGCGCTGGTTTCAATTGCCGGTCCGACTGTCGCGATATCAACGTCGGCCAGATCGTCCACAAAGTAAGTGCAGTGTGGGTTGCCCATGCTGCACGCTATCGGGCTATCCGCCAGTGGCAGAACAGCGCTGTCCAGGTCCCCAGCCAGGGGAATGTCCGACCAGCCGAAAAGCGGCTGCCCCATGTTGACGGAAATTGCACCGGTTGAAATTCGTTCGCACGTGAGCAGACCGCGGTTCGTGCGCAGCGTTATCGAAGTCACATTCGATTCGCGCATCAGCCGATCCGCAGCGCCCCGCGTCGCGCTGCCGCAAACGTCCAGCGTGGAGCCATCTGCATTCCAGAACATCAGGCGTGCGTCTGCATCCTCACAATCGAGCATCACCGCGAGTTGATTGAAACCGATGCCTCGGTTGCGATCACCCATCCGCCGGGCCAGGGCACTGGTTATGGGGTTGGCTGAGTTTCGCGCGTCCACGACAACAAAATCATCGCCATTGGCGTGCATTTTGTGAAAGTTCAAGGGCATAAATAGATCCTGAGGAATGAAGTGACTCACGTTCAAAGGCGACCTGGCCCATTGGAGTTCTGCTCAACGCGACGCCAGCGCAGCCTTTTTCTCAAGCCAATCTCCACGCGTCATTTCCCAAACTTCCTTTAGCAACGACCCACAGACAAAATCGCCCTGCCGTGTTGCAATCATGCGCATGCCTTCGTGTTCCGAAACTTTACGCGAAGCATGATTGCCCACCGCCTTGGGGACTTGCATGACGGGACGCCCCAGGGTTTCAAACCAATAGGCGTTGATAACCTCACAGGCCTCGCGCATGTAGCCCTTTCCCTGCCATTGAGGCGCCAGCCAAAAGCCTCGGTTGTTGCCCGGTTGATCGTACAGGCTGATGCTGCCGATGCAATGTGCCGGATCTTCGCAAGTGCGGATCATCCAATGCCACTCGCGCCCGGCCGCAATGGCGGGAAGCGCATGGTCGCGAACGTACGTCAGCGCGCCGTCTTCCGGATAGGGCCATGGCACGCGACTGTCGAGATAACGCATCACTTCCCAATGAGGAAACAGCTGTTGGATAGCCGGTGCATCGGCCAGTTGTAAAGGCGTGAGGATAAGACGGCGGGTCTGAATCGTGGGGGTGGTTTCCATCATGGATTTACGCATGATGATCGTGCGTTCAGCACCGTCAAATTCGTCACGTACCTTCTGAAATCCCAGCTCTGTGTAAAAGCTCTCTGCCGTGATGGAGGATGGCACATGCAAAGTGACCAGACCCATGTCGAGAGCGGCTGAACAAATGACCGACATTAGCCGTCTGCCAAGGCCTGCTCTTTGATACCGCGGCGCTACAAAAACACTTCTGATCACATCTCCATCGAGGCTAGCAGTCGCGACGACACGCTGATCGACAGATGCCACATACATCCGACGCCGCGCCATCAATCGCTCAATCGCCAGTGGAGAAAAGTTCTGCTCTACCCGGGCGATTACATCGGCCGGATAATCTTTCGTATTGGACTGACGCAGAGCGCTGATCACAACGTTGCTTATTGCTTGCGCGTCCTCGACTGTTGCGAGGCGAATGTAGGCATCCATTTCAAGTTCTCGCTCCGGGTGATCAGTGATCATAGACGCATGACAATGGACAGAAACCACGACAGAAAGATAGTTTCAAGACGTCCAGGCCGAAGGCTGAACCACGGATGCTATTGCCGATTACTCAAACGAACACGCCCAGCCTTGCCATCAACAAAAAGAGTCAAAGCATGAAAACCGCTGACCCCAATCGCCTGAAAATCTGGCAAGCCCTTTCATCACTGTTTCTCGACACCGAGATCGACGAATTAACCTACGACTACATCGCTCGCGTGATCCTTGAAACCGGCTATTCACCTAAGGTAATCCACAGCATCCTATGGAATGAAGTGTTCCCGGTCCTGGAAGCCAACCTCAGGTCCGTCGCAGGCGAATGGGCGGGATGGACGGATGAGTGGCTGCTGGAGCAGCTCACGATAAATGATCAACTCGAGGTCCGAAAACCCAGCGGCAGTATTGCCGTGGAGATCGCCAGATGCTGGAACCATGTGGCGACCCGGCTTCCACCGGGATATGCCTGATCCCGGTTTTTATCCGGCCCCTCGCGCGCCCAGGATGCCGCACTCGTCAGGCAACAATCTCACACTGATCAACGTCTTTCGGCAAAATGATAGAGCACGAAATAATGCCCCTCACACCCCATTCGCTTGTCACCTTGGTCCCCGCTCAAAACAGCGATCTGGACGATCTGGTAGCCGTCAGAATCGAAGCCATGCGCGAAAGTCTTGAGCGTGTCGGGCGATTTGATCCCGTGCGCGCACGCGAGCGATTTCTAGGCGGTTTTAAACCAGACTGCACACGCCACATCGTGGTAACAGGACAGAGGGTGGGGTTCGTAGTCATCAAACGTCACGGCAATGAACTCTTGCTTGACCACTTGTACGTGCGCCCGGACGCGCAGGGATCAGGAATAGGCTCTGCTGTTCTCAGCCAAATATTCAAAGAGGCGGATGCCGCTGCGCTGCCATTACGAGTGGGCGCTCTCAAAGAAAGCGCGTCGAATCGCTTCTACATCCGCCACGGTTTCCAACTCATCGAAAGCGGCGAGTTCGACAATTATTATCTGCGACAGAATGGTCCTGCAGCTGGCCAAAATCGTTAGCCACCGACAATCTTACTGCGATGTATCCTCGTGTATCCCGAGGATACATCGCTACATAACCTTGCACTTTTACCTCCCATTCGACACAGCCCGGATACGTTGCCCCGTTCAAATGCACCCAAGGTTTCAAGGGCATCAACCAGAGCCCCTGACCCATGGCTCGCAATGGAGGCATCACCATGAAAACGGCACTGCAGCACAGCAAAACCGGTAAAACCCATCGCCGCCTGCTCGGCTCATCCATCCTCGCTCTCAGTCTGTTCGGCGCGCTCGGGGTAGCCCACGGGCAATCCACCAGCGCCGCGCAGCCAACCGCGAACAAGTCCGGCGTCACGCATACAACGCCCTCCCCGTTCGGTGCGCTGAAGCATATCAAGGCCGGTCTGCTGGACGTGGCGTATGCCGAAACCGGCCCCGCCGATGGGCCGGTGGTGATTCTGTTGCACGGCTGGCCGTACGACATTCATAGCTATGACGAAGTCGCGCCCTTGCTGGCAGCGAAGGGATACCGCGTGCTGATGCCGTATGCCCGGGGCTACGGCGATACGCATTTCCTGTCCGAAAAAACGCTTCGCAACGGTCAACCAGCCGCGCTGGCCAGTGACGTGATCGACTTCATGGATGCGCTGAAAATCAAGCAAGCCGTGCTCGGTGGCTACGATTGGGGCGCACGTTCGGCGGACATCGTCGCGGCCCTGTGGCCGGAGCGCGTCAAGGCGCTGGTCGCGGTCAGCGGCTATCTGATCGGCAACCAGGCCGCCGGTCAGAACCCGCTGCCACCCAAGGCCGAGTTGCAGTGGTGGTATCAGTTTTATTTCGCCACCGACCGTGGCCGCGCCGGGTACGAGAAAAATACCCACGACTTCGCCAAGTTGATCTGGCAACTGGCGTCGCCCAAATGGGCATTCGATGACGCCACCTTCGACCGCAGCGCCAAGGCGCTGGAAAACCCCGACCACGTCGAGATCACCGTATTCAACTACCGTTGGCGTCTCGGTTTGGTCCAGGGCGAGACCCGATACGACGCCCTGGAACAGAAACTGGCGACGGCGCCTCCCATCAGCGTGCCGACCATCACCCTTGAAGGCGATGCCAACGGCGCGCCGCACCCAGCTCCCGAGGATTACGCCAAGCGCTTCACCGGCAAATACGAATTCCGGTTGATCAACGGCGGCATCGGCCACAACTTGCCGCAGGAAGATCCGCAAGCGTTTGCCAAGGCTGTGATTGATGCGGATCATCTTTGATAGCCAGCCCCTTGCCTTGATAACACCGGCATAAAAAAACGGCTCGTTTATTCAACGAGCCGTCTTTTTGCGGGCTATTACCGAACAGGATCAACCCGACGCATAAGGTCATTCAACACGTAGGTGTCCAGAAAGGCTGTTACCTCTGTGATCTGGCCATCCTTGAGTGTCATGTGCCACAGGTAAGTGTTGTTGTAGGGCTTGCGGTCAAGGGCCATGGCCTCTCCCTTCCAGAGAACCACTACGACATCGCCCTCAGCCACAATGCTTTGCACGGTAGGGGAAATGGGCGTTGCCAGCCGAGCGGTGATCGGTCGTACGGCTCGTTCGATTAAATCCGTCTTGCTGTTATACACACCAGAAACCGGGCTTGATCCAGATACGGTCCACGTTGCGTCGGGCGCCAGCAGATCGAAAACCGTGCCTTGGCCTTGTTGCCAGTGGGTAAATGCTTGGCGCACCAGGTCGGTATTGATGTTTTGGTCAGCGGCTTGCGACGCTGAAACCGTGTTCGTTGAAAGCACCAAACACAGCGCGACAGCCTGAAGGCGCACAGCCAAACTCATCCATGGGGTCATGATCTTTCTCTCACAACAATACGTTGATAGGAACCTCTTCAAGAGGAACCTTAACGGCATGGGCTCGGAAGCTTTTGCTCGATACTGCTGTGAGATTGCCCGATGCTGTTTGGTGGAACGGCGTGGGCACCTGAGCCTGGCTCCTATGCCGGGTTGCCGCCAGCACGCGGGTAGTCGCCCGCCGGTCCCATATCGCCTTTTTCCAGACGCCAAAAACCACAAACCCCCGACTTTCTCTAGGAAAATCAGGGGTTTGTGTTTGCAGAATGTGGCGGTGAAGGAGAGATTCGAACTCTCGATACAGTTTCCTGTATACACACTTTCCAGGCGTGCTCCTTAAGCCACTCGGACACTTCACCGTGTCTCGGCAAACTGTTCAGTCTGTCGAGGCGCGCTAATGTAGTCGAAAGCTTTTCCGATGGCAAAGGTTTTTTTCAGAATTTTCATGCGGTTAAGGTGGTCGGGCATTTCAAACGCGTCCGGGCATGGCAAACCGGCCAATCTTCGGGTTTGTGTGTGCAGTGTTCCATGGAGCAAGGCGCGGGCGATGGGGCGGTCAGGCGGTTTGTCGGGGCTGGGGGCTGACCGGTGAGTCAGTCACAGCGCTTTACCTGGCCTGCGGCGGTGGGTAACGTCTGCGTCACTTCTCTTACAAGGAATAGCGCCATGAGCGACCTGATTGCCTACCATCTCGAAGACGGTATCGCGACCCTGACCTTGAACAACGGCAAGGTCAATGCCATCTCGCCGGATGTGATTGCCGCGTTCAACACTGCGCTGGATCAGGCTGTGACGGATCGGGCGGTGGTGATCATTACCGGGCAACCGGGGATTCTGTCCGGTGGTTATGATTTGAAGGTGATGACCGCCGGTCCCAAGGAAGCGGTGAGTCTGGTCACGGCCGGCTCGACCCTGGCCCGTCGCCTGTTGTCGCACCCCTTCCCCGTCGTTGTCGCGTGCCCAGGGCATGCGGTGGCCAAGGGAGCGTTCCTGCTGCTGTCGGCGGATTATCGCATCGGTGTCGATGGACCGTTCAGCATTGGCCTGAACGAAGTGCAGATCGGCATGACCATGCACCACGCCGGTATCGAGCTGGCCCGCGATCGCCTGCGCAAATCCGCGTTTCATCGCTCGGTGATCAATGGAGAGATGTTCAACCCGCAGAGCGCGGTGGACGCCGGCTTCCTCGACAAGGTGGTGTCGACCGATGAGCTGCAGGGTGCGGCGCTGGAGGCCGCGCGTCAGTTGAAGAAAATCAACATGACCGCCCACAAGAACACCAAGCTGAAAGTGCGCAAGGCCCTACTGGAGACGCTGGACAGTGCAATCCTGCTGGATCAGGAGCACATGGGTTAACTTGCCTCAGCGCAAAACGAAAAGCCCGACCGCTGTGTCGGGCTTTTTCTTACATGCTCCGTTTAAAAACCGACAACCGCTCTAGCCTGCTTCTGACACGTTAATCGGAAACATGCGCTCAAACATCGCCCATCTCCTACCTCTATAGCGGCAATTGCCGAAAACAGTGCACATCCGTACACTGCGCCACCTTTTGTCCCGACGGGGCCTGTAGATGCTGTTTTTATTGCGTATGTTGTTGATGGGTGTGCATTTTGTGCTGGCGGGTGTGCTCGGGGTGATCCTGGGGTTGTGTCGGCCGTTCAATCCAGACAACAGCCGTTTATGCGCCAGATTGTATGCGTGGCCCGCCATGTGCATTTTGCGTCTGCGGGTGAAGGCCGAGGTCGACACCCTGGTAAACAAGTCCCAGAGCTGCGTGATCATTGCCAACCACCAGTCCAACTATGACCTGTTCATGTTCGGTAACGTGGTGCCCTACCGCACCGTGTGCATCGGTAAGAAGAGCCTGAAGTGGGTGCCGTTGTTCGGGCAATTGTTCTGGCTGGCGGGCAATGTGCTGATTGACCGGGGTAACGCGATCAAGGCGCGCCAGTCGATGTTGACCACCACTCACACGTTGCAGCACGAGGACACATCGATCTGGGTATTCCCGGAAGGCACGCGCAATCTTGGCGAGGATCTGCTGCCCTTCAAGAAAGGCGCGTTCCAGATGGCGATCGCCGCCGGGGTGCCGATTGTTCCGGTGTGCGTCAGCAGCTACATCAAGCACATGCGCCTCAATCGCTGGCGAGGCGGCGACATCCTCATACGCTCGCTACCGGCCATTCCCACGGCGGGGTTGAGCCTGGATGACATGCCCCAGCTCATCGCCCAGTGCCGTGAGCAAATGCGCGAGTGCATCGCGGTGATGGACCGGCAGGTGCAGGCTGTTTAACGAGCCCGTTAAACAATAGCCAGCCGGGCACATAACCCTGTGGCGAGGGGGTTTATCCCCTCCCCACAAAAGCCCGCACGATTCTGATTCCACCTGTAGGGCATTTGACTCTACCGGCGAACTCGGTGGATTTTGCTGACTCTCAAGCAGCAGGGCACACTAAGCTACAGATTGCCTGCCACTGCCATTTCCAAGAAGAAGTGAACCACCATCATGGGTAGAGTCGTTGCTGCTGCGGTTTACAGCGCCGGTAAGAAAGTCACCAACATCACCCTCGACGAAGGCAGCGCCTGGGCAGCCAAACCGGGCCACTTTGTATGGATCGGCCTGGAAGAGCCCAGTGCCCAGGAACTGACCAACCTGCAACGTCAATTCAACCTGCATGAATTGGCGATTGAAGACGCGATGGAGAAGCACAGTCGTCCCAAGTTGGAGACCTTTGGCGATGCACTGTTTATCGTCACGTATTCGCCGGTGCGCAAGGACGGCAAGCTACAGTTCATCGAGACTCATATCTTCGCCGGCAACGGCTACATCATCACCGCCCGCAATGGCCACTCGGCGTCCTACGCCCACGTGCGACAACGCTGTGAGGCGCGGCCTATTCTGCTGGAGCACGGGGAAGACTTCGTTCTCTATGCCATCCTGGATTTCGTCATTGAAAATTACCAGCCGGTGGGTGAAGCCATTCACGCCGAGATCGATGAGCTGGAGCGCAACGTACTGTGCAGCTCCCTGAACGAGCGGGATATTCAGAACTTGCACAGCTTGCGCCGTGACGTATTACGCCTGCGCCGTTATGCAGCACCGATGGTGGAAATCAGCGAAGAACTGCAAAGACTGGACTTTCCCTTCATCGACAAAAACATGAGCCCGTACTTCCGCGATGTGCAGATTCATGTCACGCGGCAGATGGAAGACCTGGCGACTTTGGCGGACATCGCCAGCCAGACCATTGAAGTCGGCGTGCTGCTCGAAGCGTCGCGCCAGAGCGTGGTGCAGCGCAAGTTCGCGGCGTGGGCGGCGATCCTGGCGTTCCCCACGGCGGTAGCCGGAATCTATGGGATGAACTTCGAGAACATGCCGGAGTTGACCTGGCACTACGGGTACTTTCTGGTGCTGGGGTTTATCGCGGTGGGCTGTACCGCGTTGTGGGGGAGCTTCAAGCGCTCGGGGTGGTTGTAAGCGCGCTTGTAGGCGGTTGAGGCTGGCGTGACATTTATCGCGAGCAGGCTCGCTCCCACACTTGATTACCTGTCTATCAAGTGTGGGGGCGATGGTGTTTTAGTCTTGGGCCGCTGCGGTTTCAGGCTTGTGCGCGACGAAACGCATCATCCATTCAGCCACCGTGGTGCCGTGATGCGCCTGTTCAAGACTGGCCATGCCTTGGCGGTAGATCTGCTCGCCAAGGTGTTGCTGGCGGATCTCCAGCAGCGCCCGGGAGTAATCGTGGATGAATTCCGGGTGGCCCTGGAAGCACAGCACCTGATCGTTGATGTGGTAGGCGGCGAACGGGCAAAAATCGCTGGACGCGATCACCGTGGCGTTTTCCGGCAGCTCGGTGACCTGGTCCTGGTGACTGATCAGCAGGGTCAGCTCTTCCATCACCGGGCTCATCCATGGCGCCTTGGCCGCGAGCTTGTAGCGGTGGGTGCCCACGCCCCAGCCTTGAGTGGCGCGCTCGGCCTTGCCGCCCAGCAACAGCGCCAGCAGTTGATGACCGAAGCACACGCCCAGCAACTTGTCGCCTCGCTGGTAGCGATCCAGCAAGAAGGTCTTGAGGGTTTGAATCCAGGGGTCGGTGCCGAAGGAGTCGGCTTTGCTGCCGGTTACCAGGTAAGCGTCGAACGACTCATCATCGTTGGGGTATTGCCCCTGCATCACGTTGTACACAATGAACTCAGCCGCGACGGGCTGTTGTGAAAACAGGCGCTGGAACATCTGCCCGTAACCCTGATATTGGTCGATCAGTTCCGGACGCAGGGTATCGGTTTCCAAAATGCAGATGCGCAGCGACATAAAAAATACCTGACACGATGATGGGAATATTGCACACCCCCTGAGCGTGCCTTGAAATACCGTCCCAAGGCAAGCCCCTTCCCCTGTCAGTCAGAACAGTTCTTGCCTGGCGGCTTTCTCCAGCAACAAGGCCGGTGGTGAAAATCGCTCGCCATACTGCTCGGCCAGATACTGAGCGCGGGCGACAAAATCCCGCAGGCCGTACTGGTTGATGAACTGCAACGCACCGCCGGTCCAGGCGGCGAAACCGATACCGAATATCGAGCCGACGTTGGCGTCCGCCGTGGAGGTGAGCACGCCCTCCTCTACGCAGCGCACGGTTTCCAGAGCCTGGATGAACAGCAGGCGATCGCGGATATCCTGAGGCGAAATCTGCCCGTCGGCTTTCTCGAAACGATGCTTGAGCTCCGGCCACAGGTGTTTCTGCCCGTTGGCCGGATACTCGTAGAAACCGGCCCCGGCGGCTTTGCCTGGCCGCTTGTATTCGTTGAGCAGCAGGTCAATCACGGCGAACGCCGGGTGCTCGATCGGCGTTTGCCCTTCCGCTTGCAGGTCTTTGGCGGTTTGCGCGCGGATATGGCTCATCAGGCTGAGGGAAACTTCGTCAGAGATCGCCAGAGGCCCCACCGGCATCCCGGCCTTGCGCGCCTCGGTCTCGATCATCGGCGCACTCACGCCCTCACCCAGCATGGCGATGCCTTCGTTGGTAAAGGTGCCGAATACCCGAGAGGTGAAGAAACCACGACTGTCGTTGACCACGATCGGCGTCTTGTTGATTTGCAGAACGAAATCGAAACCTCGTGCCAGGGTCTCGCCGCTGGTACGGGCGCCCCTGATGATTTCCACCAGAGGCATTTTCTCCACCGGGCTGAAGAAATGCAGGCCGATGAACTTCGTCTGATCCGGTACAGCCGTCGCCAGACCGGTGATGGGCAGGGTCGAGGTGTTGGAGGCGAGCACCGCGTCCGCCCCAACAACCGCTTGGGCAGCGGCTGTGACGCTGGCTTTCAGGGCGCGATCCTCAAACACCGCCTCAATGACCAGATCGCAACCGGCCAGGTCCGCGTCGCTGTCAGTGGTTTGAATCCGCGCCAGCGTGGCTTCGCACTGCTCGACGGTGAGCTGCCCGCGGGCGACCTTCTTATCCAGCAGCGCCGCCGTACGGGCCTTGCCTTTCTCGGCGGCGGCAAGGCTGACGTCCTTGAGCACCACCGCAATCCCGGCCATGGCGCTGACGTAGGCGATACCAGCCCCCATCATGCCAGCGCCGAGCACCCCGACTTTTTGAGTCAGATAAGGTGCAAAGCCCTGCGGGCGCGAACCGCCGGCCTTGATTTCGTTGAGCTGGAACCAGAAAGTGCCGATCAGGTTCTTGGCCACCTGGCCAGTGGTCAGCTCAGTGAAGTAGCGGGTTTCGATCACGTGGGCGGTGTCGAAATCCACCTGGGCACCTTCCACTGCCGCGCAGAGAATTTTCTCCGGCGCGGGCAGGCAACCCTGGGTTTTGTTGCGCAGGATGGAAGGTGCTATCGCCAGCATTTGCGCGACTTTCGGGTGAGACGGCGTGCCACCCGGGATCTGATAGCCTTTCGCATCCCAAGGTTGGACCACGCTGGGGTTGGCGAGAATCCAGGCCCTGGACTTGCTCAGCAGGTCCTCGCGATCCACCGCCAGCTCATCGATCAGACCGGCCTGCAGTGCCTGTTGCGGGCGCACCTTCTTGCCCTCGAGCAAATACGGCAAGGCTTTCTCCAAGCCAAGCAACCGCACCATCCGCACCACCCCGCCGCCACCTGGCAACAGGCCCAGGGTGACTTCCGGCAAGCCAATCTGCACCGACGGGTGATCCAGCGCCACACGATGATGGCAAGCCAGGCAGATTTCCCAGCCGCCGCCCAGGGCCGCGCCATTGATGGCCGCCACCACCGGTTTTCCCAGGGTTTCCAGGGCACGCAGTTGCGCCTTGAGGCCGAGCACCATTTCATAGAATGCCTTGGCTTGGGGTTTACCGACCTTGACCAGTTCGTTGAGGTCACCGCCAGCGAAGAAGGTCTTCTTGGCCGAGGTAATGATCACCCCGGCAATCGAGTCTTTTTCGGCGGTCAACCGAGCGACGCAGGCAGCCATGGCCTCGCGGTACGTCGCATTCATGGTGTTGGCGCTCTGGCCTGGCATGTCCAGGGTCAGGACGACGATCCGGTCCTGGCCGGTTTCGTAACGGATGGCATCGCTCATGAAAAGTATTCCTTGAAATCGGGGCTCAGAGACGTTCAATAACGGTGGCAATGCCCATGCCGCCGCCGACACACAGCGTCGCCAGGCCATAGCGCAGGTGACGCGCCTCTAACTCATCGAGCAAGGTGCCGAGAATTGCGCAGCCTGTAGCCCCCAAGGGATGCCCCATGGCGATGGAGCCGCCGTTGACGTTGACCTTGGCGGGGTCGATGGCCATGTCCTTGATGAACTTGAGCACCACTGAGGCGAACGCTTCGTTGACTTCGAACAGGTCGATGTCCTCCACCCGCAGCCCAGCCTTGACCAGAGCCTTGCGGGTAGCCGGCGCCGGGCCGGTGAGCATGATGGTCGGATCGGTGCTGGTGACAGCCGTGGCGACGATCCGCGCCCGCGGTTGCAGCCCCAGCGCCTGCCCCTTGGCTTCGGAACCGATCAGCATCAGCGCCGCCCCATCGACGATGCCGGAACTGTTGCCCGGCGTGTGGACATGATTGATCCGTTCCACATGGCTGTAGACCCGCAGCGCCGTAGCGTCGAAGCCCATCTGGCCCATGGCTTCGAAACTCGGCTTGAGCTTGCCCAGGCCCTCCAGAGTCGAGTCCGCACGGATGAATTCGTCGTGATCCAGCAGCACGATGCCATTCTGGTCCCGCACCGCCACCAGGGATTTGTTGAACGAACCGTCGGCCCGGGCCCGGGCGGCCTTTTGCTGGGAGTGCAGCGCGAAAGCATCGACGTCCTCGCGGCTGAAGCCCTCCAGGGTTGCGATCAGGTCAGCACCGATGCCCTGAGGTGTGAAGTGGCCCTGCAGGTTGGATTGAGGATCCAGCGCCCAAGCGCCGCCGTCGCTGCCCATGGGCACGCGAGACATGGATTCGACACCTCCGGCCACCACCAGATCCTCGAACCCGGAGCGCACTTTCATCGCCGCCAGGTTCACCGCTTCCAGGCCCGAGGCGCAGAACCGGTTGAGCTGCACGCCTGCCACGCTGACATCCCAATCGGCGATCAGCGCGGCGGTCTTGGCGATGTCGGCGCCCTGATCACCTATCGGCGTCACGCAACCGAGCACGATATCGTCAACCTGACTGGTGTCCAGGCCCATGCGCTGCTGCAGGGCAGTGAGCAGGCCGCCCACCAGGTTCACCGGCTTGACGCTGTGCAAAGCGCCATCGGCCTTGCCCTTGCCACGGGGGGTGCGTAATGCGTCAAAAATCAAAGCTTCGGTCATGACATCCTCAAACCACTGGGACAATGCAATGGCTCCAACCATAAGCCCAGCGGCCCGAGATTCAATGACCGCAGTGCTCAACGACGTTGACGGCCACGCTCAGACGAACGGTAGCATGCTATCGGGTTAACCGATTCAGGTGAGCAAAGTGTCTAGCAAAAGGGCCTTCACGAAGGTGGCACTAGGCCTCATATCACTTTAAGAGCGGACGGCAGCAAACTAATACGAATTGGATCTAAGCCAAGGCGGCTGCGGCCCCTAATGTAATCCTTGTACAAGATAGTCGTCGGGTTTTGCCGAGGCGCTTGTCAGACAGGAAGTGCAACGCCAGCCGTCAGGAGATATGCAGGCTGGCCTCAGGAAATAACAAAAAAGGCGGGTCAGCCATGTTCAAACATTCGAAAGTTCGCCAAGCCGGACTCATTCTCTTCGCCACGACGCTGCTGTTGATTGTGCCGAATATCACCAAGGTGATCGGCTGAATCCGGCGCGCGGGTGCCTGTACCATCGGCAAGCGGTAGCGCTTGTATCATCAAAAAATGTGACGAGTTCGTTGTTCGAGTCGCGGTGGCTGTGCCAACCTTTGCGGCACTCCCTCGACATGGAAGACGACCCTCGTGAAAGTTCTCATTGTGTTCGGCGCGCTGCTGCTCAGCACGCCCTTGTTTGCCGCGCAGCTGGTGCTGGAGCTGGGCACGACTGCCCGCACCTGGCAGACCGAAGAACTGCTCCAGCATCCTGACGCTCGAACGATCCAGATCGCTGAAGACGTTTCCTACAAAAAACCGATGAATTATCGCGCCGTGCCGCTGACAGCGCTGTTGACTGGCGTCGAGCCCGACGACCATCTCCAGGCCGTGGCGCTGGACGGATTTGCCGCCGAATTGCCCGCAGCACCGTTACTCAACACAAACGGCGCGCGAGCCTGGCTGGCGATCGAAGACCCGGCCCACCCCTGGCCCCCACTGGGTGAAGGCAAGGGCAGCGCCGGGCCCTTCTATCTGGTCTGGACCAACCCCCAGGCAGGTCACATCAGCCCCGAACAATGGCCGTACGCGGTGGCGACCATCAAGCGCCTGTCAGCGGTAGCCGAGCGCTTCCCTGCCCTGCTGCCAGCACCCACGGTGACCCAGGATGACCCGGTCTATAAGGGCTTTGAACTGTTCCAGAAAAACTGCCTGGCTTGCCATCGGCTCAACGGCGCAGGCGACGCGCAGTTTGGCCCGGACCTGAACATCCCCTTCAATCCTACCGAGTACTTTTCCGGGGATTTCCTCAAGCGCTATATCCGCGACCCACAAAGCCTGCGTCGCTGGCCCCAAGGGAAGATGCCGGCGTTCTCGGCCACCGTGCTGCCGGATGCGGAGCTGGATCTGCTGGTGGGGTATCTCAAGCACATGGCGGGGCGTAAACAGCCGTTGGCCCCATGAAGTCGGTTTTGTGCCTGAGGTGACCCGGTGGGAGCACACCTATGAAAACGGCCGACACATGGGTCAGCCGTTGCTCGGGTTGCGTGAATGAACGGTCAGGCGTGCAGGCGCCGTATTTCCTGTTTGACGCCCCACCCCTCGATGATGCCACCCAAAGGTTCCACTACCGCCTCGAAGTTTTGTTCGAAGTCTCCAATGTCATCGTAGGTGGCGTACATCACCCGGCTCAACTCCAATGACCAGGCGCCGTCATCCCGTGCGCTGATCTGTGCATTCAATGACTCACCCCGAAATTGACCTGCCGCCCTGCGCGCCCGCTCCTCATCCGGGAAAATGGCGTAGAACTCGATGGGATGGAATTGTGAGAAATCGAAACCGCCTTCTTTCATGCGGCGAAGCACACTGGTGCTGATGTCTTCTTGATAGGCTGTGCTCATGAAACGTCCTCCTCAAACCGATGGATAGACTTTCCGTCTTCCCGTGCGGGCAACCCTTGGGTTGCAGCGATACGGCATCAAATTACCGTCGGGACACAAGCATGTAGCTGACAAGACCGGACCTAAGCGATCCTTTCGCTGATCTCAATTGCAGAGTAGCTGCAAGTAGTGGTCACTGCCAAGCGGGGCCAGGCAGTGACTTCATGAAATCGGTGTAATGCTGATGATTTCGATACTGTGCTGGGATTTGAGATTCTTGACCGTAGGGTCTGCGGTGCGGCCCTCCAGGTCATTGAGATCAAGCTTGGCGGGTACGGGGAGCAGCTTTTGGCGAATCAACTGCGCAGCCTGCTCCATCGTGGGCTCCTGTTCATAGTCGAACCGCTCGGCGATGGCTTCGCCGTGATCATCAACGAAAGTGATTTCCCACTTTTGCATCGGTGTCTCCTCGATCAATTCAGGGCCTGGCTTACCTCTATCTCGACATTCAGGGCTGAACAATCGTTCCGCTCAGTCGTTGGACGGCTGCCATAAAAAAAACCGCCTCACGGGCGGTTTTTCATGCAGCGTCGGCGATTATTTCTCGGCACGTGCTTTCAAGGCTTTCAACGTATTGAACGGCGCATCCACCACGAACTTGTTGGCCAGCCAGGAAGGAACATCGCCACCTGGTTCGGTGTGGACCTGATAGATCACTTCGACCTGACCGGCGTCCTTGGGCGTGAATTTCCAGAAGCCTTCAACTTGAGTGACCCGCACAAAACCCTTTTTTTCAGGCCGGTAGGTTGGCACGCCCTTGAGGTTGCGGGTCAGGCTGCCATCGGCACCTTTGACGGTGGTCACTTGCAACACCGAGTCCCGCGGGGTAACCGGCCAGGGCGTGTTGAACTGGGTGTAGGTCCAGCTCTGGTCCCCTTCATGCTTGAGCAGCTCCTGGCTCTTGCATTCGTGAATCCAGGCACAGGCAGCCGAAACGTCTTCCTGAAGCGCTTGCAGCTTGGCCATGGTGGTTTTCATGACGGTCACGCCTTGGTAGGCCTTGTACTTGGAACCGGCCACTTCACTGAGGGAAACCTTGATGCCATCCTCTTCCTTGGCGACTTTCCAGTCTTCTGCCTGGGCGGTAGCCGTTGCCAGCAGCACGGTCAAACCACACAACACAGCCATACGATGCAGCGAACCCATAGTTTTTTCCTTGTTATCGAAGTTCCGAACTGGCCCATTACGCTGCCGTGATTTGCTCCCACCAACCGATCAGCCGGATGGCGTCTTCAGAGCTGTTGCCGCAGACCTCGATGTCGGCCTCGAACGCCGAGCACACCCTCGGCCGCTCCGGCTGGCCGAAGATCTGGCACAGGTTATCGACTGACAGCTGCACACAACGTTCGCCCGCCGGCTTGCCGTGGGGCATGCCAGGAATCGGCGAACTGATGGAAGGGGCGATGCAGCAGGCGCCACAGCCTTCGCGGCATTTCATGACGACAACATCCTCACGACAAGTAATGATTGGTAACAGAACACAGAGTAACGGCTAAAACACTCGTTTTAAATTACCGTCCGTGTGTTTTTTCTTGTACGCCAGGATGACCCTACAGTCAGCGGCGAGATGGGAGGATTACTGCTTGAATTCGAAATCCAACGCCGCGCCTTCGACTTCATTGCGCTCCTGATTGCGCAACGGCAATTGCATTTCATTGCTCAGCAAACGGCCATTGAGTTGGAACGGGCCCGGTTTTTCCCCAAACATGGAGGGCAACAAAGGCTCACGCTTGGGTAACGGCACCGCCCCCGGAGGCTGCAGATCCTCGACCATGTCTTGAGGCAGGCTCAAATCCAGCTTGGCCGGCGGTAACCGGGTTTTGGCGACCTCGCGGGCAGATTGACTCTTGGAGGCGACAGGGGCCCGTTTTTTCTTCGCTACCGCAGCTTTTTTAGCCGGCGCTTTTTTAACAACTGCCGGTTTTTTCTTCGAGGCGCTTTTAGTGGCACTGGCGGCCGGTTTCTCCTGCGCCGACGCAGCCACGACACCTTCCGAAGGGAAGGCAGTCAACAGGCCGATCAAAACCCAGGCGGCAGGAGCAATGGCTTTCATAGACACTACGGCACTTACGGCAGAGATCCCCATGCTCGCCTGTTACTCAGCCGCTGACAAGCACATCAGGCAGGAGCCGCCAGTTTCTATCAAAAACCGCTGGTGGTCTCCTGGCACAGTTGGGTGGCCAGCAAGCCGAGCGTCATCAAGGCCCGTTCAGCTTCGCGGTTCCCAGGCGTACCGCAATTGAGGCGGATGCAATGGTTGAACTGTTCGGTGTTACTGAAAATCAGCCCTGGTGCAATGCTGATACCTTGCTGCAACGCCCGTACATGCAACTCCTGGGTGTTGACCCGCCCCGGCAGACTGACCCACAGAATGAAGCCTCCATTAGGCCGGCTCATTTGCGTACCTTCGGGAAAGTATTGCTGCACTGCCAACTGAAAGGCACTGAGGTTTTTGCGGTACTCCTGGCGGATATAACGCAAGTGCCGATCATAGCCGCCATTTTCCAGGTACGCCGCGATGCCCATCTGCGTGACGCTGCATGCCGAGTGCGTGCTGAAGGTCTGGAGCCGTTGGATTTCCTGCTGGAATTTACCGGCAATCATCCAACCAATGCGCACGCCCGGTGACAACGTCTTGGAAAAACTCGAACAGTAAATGACTCGGTCCAACCGGTCATAGGCCTTGAGCGCCTTGGTGCGTCCTTGCTCGAACATCAACTCGCCATAAATATCGTCTTCAACGATCTGGATGTCGAAATCCGAGGCCAGGCGCAACAGTTGCTTTTGCCGCTCCTCGGGCATCGTCCCACCGAGGGGATTGCTCAAGCGCGTGGTCAGCACCAGCGCCTTGATCGACCACTGATTGGCCGCCAGTTGCAGGGCTTCCAGGCTCATGCCGGTGACCGGGTCGCTGGGGATCTCGATGACCTTGAGGCCCAGCAGATCCGCCAGTTGCAGCAAGCCGTAGTAGGTCGGCGACTCGGCGGCGATCAGGTCTCCTGGCCGGGTCAGCACCCGCAAGGACATTTGCAGCGCATCCACGCAACCGTGAGTGATCACCACCTCGGAGGGATCCACCACGACCCCGGCATCGCGCATGCGAATCGCCACTTGGCGGCGCAAGGGTTCGAAGCCCGGGCTGAACATGTAGCTGAACGCCCGCGGGCTGTGGAAGCGCGTGACCTTGGCCAGTTGCTGGTGCAGCGCTCGTACAGGCAGGTAGTCGACGCTCGGCACCGCCGCGCCCAGGGGAAATACCCCTTCGCGGCGCGACTCAACCAACACTTGCTGGATGATGCTGCTGCGCGTAACCAGCCCCGGACGCTCGACCCGCGCGATGTCCGGCGTCGGCGCCGTCAGGGCCGGGGTTTGATGCACGTAGTAACCGGACTGCGGCCGCGCACGGATCAGCCCCTGATCTTCAAGGTTGGCGTAGGCCTGCAGCACCGTCGCATGGCTGACGTTGAGCTGCGAGCTCATCTTGCGCACCGAAGGCACACGTTCGCCGGGCTGATACACACCGCGCCGGATGTCTTCAGCCAGTTGTTGGGCAATACGTTGATAGAGCAAGAGGTTGGTCATGACGCAGCACTCGATTTCACGGGCATTTTATTTTTGTGAGAGATAGTACCGGAACAGTTTAGAAGTGTACTGGGACAGTTGCCAGATTACCCGACCCTAGAGGGCAGTGACAGCCCCCAACTGTACTCATGAATCACTGATTCGCAGGCCCAAAAAAACCCGGCGCCTCTGAAGGGGCCGGGTTTTCCAGCAACGCAGCCCTTAGCGGGCGGCGCCGAGCTGGCCTTTCTCGTCGGAGAACACAATTTCAACCCGACGGTTCTGTGCCCGACCACGCTCGGAAGCGTTGACGTCGACCGGGAACTCATCACCGTAGCCTTCGACCTGAATGCGCTTTTCGTCGATCCCCAGGTCCACCAGCACGTCCGCCACCGCCTGGGCCCGGCTATGGGACAGCTTGAGGTTTTCCTGCTTGCCGCCGGTGCTGTCGGTGTAACCTTCGATGCGCACCACACGCTTGGGGTTGAGCTGCAAGAATTGCACGATCTTGAGCACCACCCGGTTTGCCGAGTTCTTCAACTGCGCCTGGCCGGTGTCGAACAGCACGTCACCGAGCGTCATCACCAGGCCGCGATCGGTCTGGGTGGTCGCCATCGCCATGATCTGCTCTTCAAGCCACTTGCCCTGTTGCTGGACACTCAGCAACTTGGACTCGCGCAGGGCCAATTGCAGGCGCTGGCGCTCCAGTTCGAGCTTCGCCGCGCGCTCTTCATTGAGCACCTGATTGCTGTGCTCACGGGCAATCTCACTGTAACGCTGGCTCAGGTAGGCGTAATGCAGCACATCTTCGCTGCTGCCCCAGTAGCTGGACAAGCGATCGGCCCGGGCCAGGGATTCACCGGCGCGGATGACATCCTTGGGCGCGGCTCGCAATACGTTGGAGTCTTCCTTGACCTTCTGGAAGTCGGCACCTGCCTTTTCCAGCGCCACTTCGCTGCGCTGACCCGCGCAACCGTACAAGCTGGCCAGGCCCGCGAGAATCAGGCCGCCAAATACTTGGGACTGCTTCATTGGGCATCATCTCTCAACTGTTTGCGCAAGCGCTCGATGCGGGTGTTAAGCACGTTCAGGTGTTCCTCGCCCTTGAGGGTCAGCACCTTCGCTTCGGCCAGGCGTGCATCCAGTTCGGCTTGCTCAGCGCGCATGCGGGCCTTCTTGAACGACTCGTCGGCCATGTTGGACTGGGCGCGGGCGAACTTTTCTTCGGCGAGTTTCAACTCGGGCACTTCTTCGGATGTGGCGCCCACGGCGCGGGCTTGCTCCAGCGCCTGTTCAGTCAGGCGAATCTGTTCATTCGGCGCCGGATCGGCTGCGCAACCCGCCAGAGCCAGTACGGCCAGGGCAGCGAAAAGAGGTCGAATAGTCACTAATGTTCCCTACTGTTTTGGGGCACCAACAGGTGGCTGCAACTGTGTTTTCCAACGCTCGATATTGCGCTGCAACACAGCCTCCGTCAGGCCGGACGCGGCCAATTCTGTCATCTTTTGCGCCAGCTGTCCGCGCAACCATGGGTCATTGCAGGCGGAGTTATGGGAAACCGCGAGGAACAGCCCCGGGGTATCCACTGGTTGCGGCGCGGCCTGCAGGTCATTGGCCATGCCCAATGTCTGGGCCATCGCCAGGCCCGAGTAACGCCCTGCCAGGACATACTCCACCTCCCCCAGCAGCAGTTTCTGAAAGGCTTCAGTCAGGTTGGGGGTACGGGTCAGGGACAATTGCTGCTCGGCAAATACGCCAAATGCCTGGGTCATTCGCGCCTTTTGCGACAATGCCCCGGGATGACCATGAAGGTCCTCGGGCTGAGCGATCACCAATGTCGAATCCTTGCGGGTCCACACCAGGTAATCGTTATTCAGCAAGGGCGGATGAACATAGTCCAGGGTTTCAAGCTCGCTGATGGTCAGCGCGGCGTCGACGAGCAGGTCCATGCGTCCGCTGCGCACTTCGTCCAGGGCCTGAGCACGCTTGCCGGCATAGAGCAATTCGATCTTGATCCCCAGCTCCGTCGCCACTTGCGCCAGCAGGTCGGCGCTGGCACCGATCAGGTGTTTGGGATCCTGGGGGTCTTGCCACAGGTAGGGCGGCGCATCCGGGCTACCGGTGGCGATCAGACGTTCACACTTGCCGGCGGCGACAGACAGACCTGGCACGACGGCCAGCGCCCACAGCAACGACACGCCAGCCAAACGGCGAAGATCCATGGCGATATGCTCCCCTTGCAGTGACAACAACGTGCAGATAATAAAAAACCCGGCCAAAGGGCCGGGCTCTTTATAAGTGAAGACGCCGGATTAGACCAGCTTCTCCAGCTCAGGGATGGCTTCGAACAAGTCCGCTACCAGGCCATAGTCAGCCACCTGGAAGATCGGCGCTTCTTCGTCCTTGTTGATCGCGACGATCACCTTGGAGTCTTTCATGCCGGCCAGATGCTGGATCGCGCCGGAGATACCGACGGCGATGTACAGCTGTGGCGCAACGATCTTGCCGGTCTGGCCGACCTGCATGTCGTTAGGTACAAAACCTGCGTCGACCGCGGCGCGGGAAGCACCGACGGCAGCACCCAGCTTGTCGGCCAGGGCGTACAGGTGTTTGAAGTTGTCGCCGTTCTGCATGCCGCGACCGCCGGAAACGACGATCTTGGCAGCGGTCAGTTCCGGACGATCGGACTTGGCCAGTTCTTCGTTGACGAAGCTGGAGATACCGGCGTCGTGAGCAGCAGCCACCGCTTCAACAGCAGCGGAGCCACCTTCGGCGGCAACCGGGTCGAAACCGGTAGCACGTACGGTGATGACCTTGACCGCAGCATTGGACTGCACGGTAGCAATGGCGTTACCGGCATAGATCGGGCGCTTGAAGGTGTCGGCACTTTCCACCGAGATGATCTCGGAGATCTGGTCGACGTCCAGCGCAGCGGCAACGCGCGGCAGGATGTTTTTGCCGTTGGACGTGGCGGCAGCCAGGATGTGGCTGTAGCCCTTGCCCAGCTCGGCCACCAGCGGTGCAACGTTTTCCGGCAACTGGTGCGCATAGGCAGCGTTGTCGGCCGACAACACTTTTGCCACACCCGCGATTTTCGCAGCGGCTTCAGCCACGGCGCCAACGCCTTGACCGGCCACCAGAACGTGGACATCACCACCGATTTTCGCAGCGGCAGCAACGGTGTTCAGCGTGGCCGGAGCCAACGCCTTGTTATCGTGTTCGGCGATTACCAAGATAGTCATGTCAGATTACCTTCGCTTCGTTTTTCAGTTTCTCGACCAGTTCAGCCACCGACTTGACCTTGATGCCCGCGCTGCGTGCAGCCGGCGCTTCGACTTTGAGGGTCTTGTTGGTGGAGGCGGTGGAAACGCCCAAAGCGTCCGGAGTCAGCACTTCAAGCGGCTTCTTCTTGGCTTTCATGATGTTTGGCAGGGACGCATAACGCGGCTCGTTCAAACGCAGGTCGGTGGTGACGATGGCCGGCAGTTTCAGGGAAACAGTCTGCGCGCCGCCGTCGATTTCGCGAGTCACGGCAACGCTGTCGCCGGACACTTCAACTTTGGACGCGAACGTGCCCTGACCGTAGCCGCTCAATGCCGCGAGCATCTGGCCAGTCTGGTTGTTGTCGCTGTCGATGGCCTGCTTGCCGAGGATCACCAGCTGTGGCTGTTCCTTGTCGACAACGGCCTTGAGCAGCTTGGCCACGGCCAGGGAAGTCAGGTCTTCGGCGGATTCGACGAGGATGGCGCGATCAGCACCCAGCGCCAGCGCGGTACGCAGTTGCTCCTGGGCAGTGGTCGGGCCGATGGAGACGACGACGATCTCAGTCGCCACGCCTTTTTCTTTCAGGCGTACGGCTTCTTCTACGGCGATTTCGCAGAAAGGGTTCATCGACATCTTGACGTTGGCGAGGTCGACGCCGGAGTTGTCCGCCTTGACGCGAACCTTGACGTTATAGTCGACCACTCGTTTGACAGCTACAAGAACCTTCATGGATTCCTCGTTACTCTCCGGTGAAAAGAAAGTCGCCTAGGCGAACCTGGCGGTTGATGCTCATGGGCGCAAGGGCACCTCTAAAAACGCCGGCATGAACCACACATGACCTTGCTCACGGGAGTGAAGACCGTTCGTCAGTGATGACCGACGAGTCATTCATTATCGTGGCGTGTAAACTGCGCGTCCGAACCACGCAATACGTCACTTTGTGCTGCCTTCGCCCTGTCTTTAGAGGTGCTCTTGGAACCAACAGTCAGCCTACGGCGAGCGCAAAACCGCCCGTATCTTGACCGGAACGCCCATTCCGGTCAATACGGCAAAATGGTCAGTCATAAGCCGTACGTCAGTGATTTATCTGGCCTGCGGCTATTTCAAACAAACGTTTGTATTGGACCCTGAGAGTGGTGTAGATATAATGCGCCGCTTAAGAGAGAACCGCGGGTCATTCATTGCCGCTTTCGTCGATTTCGCGAAGCAGATCGTGGATGCAACGCCAAACCTCCAATTAGAAAAAACTGTTGAGCCTTGAGTAGGAGATAGCCTGTGGAACGCGAATACATGGAATTCGACGTGGTCATCGTCGGTGCCGGCCCCGCTGGCCTGTCTGCCGCTTGCCGACTGAAACAGAAGGCCGCCGAAGCCGGTAAGGAAATCAGCGTCTGCGTGGTCGAAAAAGGCTCCGAAGTCGGTGCGCACATTCTCTCCGGTGCGGTATTCGAACCCCGCGCCCTGAACGAATTGTTCCCGGACTGGAAAGAACTCGGCGCACCGTTGAACACGCCCGTCGTGCGCGATGACATTTTTGTCCTGAGAAACGCCGAGACCGCGAGCAAAATCCCTGACTTCTTTGTGCCCAAGACCATGCACAACGAAGGCAACTATATTATTTCCCTGGGCAACCTGTGCCGCTGGCTGGCCCAGCAGGCCGAGAACCTGGGCGTGGAAATCTACCCGGGCTTCGCCGCCCAGGAAGCGCTGTTCGACGAGAACGGCGTCGTACGCGGGATCATTACCGGCGACCTCGGTGTCGACCGTGAAGGCAAGCCGAAAGAAGGCCTCTACACCCCTGGTATGGAACTGCGTGGCAAATACACGCTGTTCGCCGAAGGCTGCCGTGGTCATATCGGCAAGCAACTGATCAAGCGCTTCAACCTGGACAGCGACGCCGACGCCCAGCACTACGGCATCGGCCTGAAGGAAATCTGGGAAATCGACCCGGCCAAGCATCAACCGGGCCTGGTGGTGCACACCGCCGGCTGGCCGCTGGACATCATGGGCACCGAAAATACCGGGGGCTCTTTCCTTTATCACCTGGAAAACAACCAGGTGGTCGTCGGCCTGATCGTCGATCTGTCCTACAGCAACACTTTCCTGTCGCCGTTCGACGAGTTCCAGCGCCTCAAGCATCACCCGGTGCTCAAGCAGTACCTGGAAGGCGGCAAGCGCGTCAGCTACGGTGCGCGTGCCATCTGCAAGGGCGGCCTGAATTCGCTGCCGAAAATGGTCTTCAAGGGCGGCGCGCTGATCGGTTGCGACCTCGGCACCCTGAACTTCGCCAAGATCAAAGGCAGCCACACCGCCATGAAGTCCGGCATGCTCGCCGCCGAAGCGGTGGCCGATCGCCTGTTCGCCGAATCCGAAGGCGGCGATGAACTGACCGCCTACGTCGACAGTTTCAAGAACAGCTGGCTGTACGAAGAGCTGTTCGCCAGTCGTAACTTCGGCCCAGCGATTCACAAGTACGGCGCTATCATCGGCGGCGGCTTCAACTGGCTCGACCAGAACATCTTCGCCGGCAAGATGCCGTTCACCCTGCATGACACCAAACCGGACTACGCCTGCCTGAAACTGGCGGCTGACTGCAAGAAGATCGACTACCCGAAACCGGACGGCAAGATCAGCTTCGACAAACTCAGCTCGGTGTTCATCTCCGGTACCAACCATGAAGAAGAACAGCCCTGCCACCTGAAGCTGACCGATCCGAGCATCCCGATCAGCAAGAACCTGCCGCTGTATGACGAACCGGCCCAACGCTATTGCCCGGCCGGGGTGTACGAAGTGGTGACCCAGGAAGACGGCGAGAAGCGCTTCCAGATCAACGCCCAGAACTGCGTTCACTGCAAGACCTGCGACATCAAGGACCCTGCACAGAACATCACCTGGGTTTCGCCGGAAGGCGCCGGCGGGCCGACTTACCCGAATATGTAAGCCGATTCGCTGAACATCAAGGCTCCCGACATGGGGGCCTTTTTGTTGCCTGCGATTCTGTCAACCATACCGAACCCATGTGGGAGCGAGCCTGCTCGCGATAGCGGCGCGTCAGTCGACATTCATCTTGAATGACAAGGCGCTATCGCGAGCAGGCTCGCTCCCACAAGGAATCCTGAGTGATCAAGCGACGCGCTCTTCCCCGGGACTGCGCTCGAAGTAACGCTTGTACTCCCGGCTGAACTGCGACGAACTCTGATACCCCACCTGGTGCGCAACCTGGGCCACGCCCATGCCCTCGATCAGCAGCAACCGCTGAGCCTTGAGCAGACGCAGTCGTTTGAGGTACTGCACCGGCGACAACAGCGTGCTGCGTTTGAAATGTTCATGGAAGGTCGAAGCACTCATGTTCGCGCAGCTGGCCAGCGTCTCGACGTTCAACGGCTCGGTGAAATGCGCGTGCAGATGGCTCAGGGCAGCGGCAATCCGGGCAAACTGTCCTTGCTGCTCCACCAGCGCGCGCAGCACGTCGGCCTGGGGCCCGCGCAAGGCGACAAACAGCAGCTCCCGCAGCCGCGCCTGCCCCATGACCTGGCATTCCAACGGATCGTGCAGGCAGTGCAACAAGCGCTCGACACATCCACGCATGGCGTCATCGAGCACCGCACACGTCATCGACTCCGGGGTCTGCGGCGCAAGGCTGCGCCCCGGCACCAGTCCCATGGCCAGCACCAGCTCCCCCAGTATCGCCCGATCGATTGCCACGGAAACCCCCAGCAACGGAGCATTGGGCATGGCGTAGGTTTCGCATTCGAACGGCACCGGCAGCGCCTGGATCAAATAATGCCCCGCACCGTACTCCAGCGTGCGTGGCCCCAGGAACGCCAGTTTGCTGCCCTGGACAATGATCACCAGACTCGGCTCGTAGAGCTGTGGACCACGGGCAACGTCCTGGCTGGCCCTGAGCACCTGTACGCCCGGCAACTGCGTGGGCAAGAATCCGTCGCGGGTCGCCAGGGGTTCAATCAGCGAGACCAAAGGGGCATTGGCATCAAGATGACGGGTCAACAACATGGGAAAAACTTCACGAAAAAAGGGATGAAAGCATCATCGCAGGTCTAATGCTTCGTAGGATCAAACCATAGTCAATGTCGGAGGAATAGGCACGACACGCGTAGGAATCGCCATCGCCGCGAAGCGACATGACTCCCACAATGGTCCACCTCACCGTTCACTGCTTAGCGAGGTCCATTATGTACACTGCTATCGGATATGCCGCCCAATCGGCCACCACTCCCCTCGCCCCAATGAAGTTCGAACGCCGCAGCCCGCGAGCCGACGATGTGGCGATCGACATTCTCTACTGTGGCGTATGCCATTCCGACATCCACCAGGCCCGCAATGAATGGGGCATTGCCGTTTATCCGTTGATGCCCGGCCATGAGATCGTCGGAAAAGTCACCGCCGTTGGTGCGAATGTCACCCGCTATAAGATTGGCGACCTGGTGGGCGTTGGCTGCATGGTCGACTCCTGCCGCGAGTGCGAAGCCTGTCGCGCTGACCTGGAACAATACTGCTACCAAGGCATGACGCAGACCTACGCCAGCCCGGACCGTATCAGCGGCGGCCACACCATGGGCGGGTACTCCAACAGCATCGTGGTCAGCGAACACTTTGTGCTGCGCATCCCGGAAACCCTCGACCCGGCCGGCGCCGCACCGATTCTCTGCGCTGGCATCACCACCTACTCGCCCCTCAAGCACTATGGCGTGAAAGCCGGTGACAAGGTCGGCGTGCTGGGCATGGGCGGCCTCGGCCACATGGGCATCAAGTTCGCCAAGGCCATGGGCGCGGAAGTGACGCTGTTCACCCGCTCGGCGAGCAAGGCTGAGGAAGCCCGACGCCAGGGCGCCGACCACGTGATCGTGTCTACCGACGCAGAACAGATGGCTGCTGCCGCCGGACATTTCAACTTCCTGCTGGACACCATTCCGGTGCAGCACGACCTCAATCCCTACCTCGACACCTTGCGTTTCGACGGCGTGCATATCCTGGTGGGTCTGGTCGAGCCGATCGATCCGCCGGTACACGCGGCCAAACTGATCATGGGCCGTCGGGTCCTGGCCGGCTCGCTGATCGGCGGTGTTGCCGAAACCCAGGAAGTGCTGGATTTCTGCGCCGAACACAACATCAGCTGCGACATTGAAATGCTCGACATCCGCCAGATCAACGAGGCCTACAGCCGCATGATCGCAGGCGACGTGAAGTACCGCTTCGTCATCGACATGGCGACGCTCAAAGCCTGACGTTCGTCAGACCTTCGCGCCTAGTTCCGCCGACAGCCGGGCTGTGACCCCTTTGACCAGGGGAATCAGCTCGGCCATTTTTTCCAGCGGCATATACGGTACGGTGCTGGCGATGCTGATACCGGCGACGATGCGCTTGCCGGCGTCGCGGATCGGCGCCGCCACGCAACGAATCGACGGCTCGTTGTCTTCCAGATCGAAGGCATAACCACCCGCTACATACTCCACCATCCGCTGCTGGAACTGCTCCCAGGATTGCTCCTGATGCTGGGGCCAGAACTGATTCTTCCCTCCCGCCGGCAAGCTGATTTCATACAGCCTTTTCCATTGTTCCTGAGAATCATCGAGCATCAGCGCCTTACCGATCCCGGTACGCGCCAGCGGCATGCGATGGCCCACGCGCGAACGCATTTCCGGGCCATTGCGCCCTGGATTTTTCAGCAGGTACAACACCTCGTCGCCCTCGCGAATCGCCAGGTGAACAGTGTCACCGGTGAGCGCCGACAACTCGTCCAGGTACGGCCCCGCCAGGCTCACCAGCGGCAACTCTTCCCGGGCCTGAAAACCCAGCTCGATCAGCTTCGGCCCCAACAGATAACCCACTTGCGGCACCACCCGCAGGTAGCGCTCATCCACCAGGCAACTGGCCAAACGATGGGTGGTGCTGCGAGTGGTGCCGATCAACCGGGCGATTTCCTTCAGGTCACGGGCGCCGCTGGCGACCGCCTGGACCACACCCAGACCACGCAGCAGTGTCTGGGTGCCTGTGGGCGCCGCGTCCTTGGTGATTTTTGGATCGTCTTGCTGCATATCCGGCCTTCAACAGTGAGCGGGGAACGGGCGGCATTATGGTCGCCCGCCCCGTCGGACTACAACTCGATGCGCTCGACCTTCCCTACCAGCAGGATGTAGGACAGCGCGCCAATCAACGCCAGCACGGCGATATAGGTGATGGCTGGGGCAAACGAATCGCCGCTGGCGAGGAAACCGATGACGATGGGCGTGGCGATGGCCGCCAGGTTACCGATGAAATTGAACACCCCGCCCGTCAAGCCAAGCAACCGCGCGGGCGCCAGGGTCGAGACCAGCGACCAGGTGATCGACGCCAGGCCATTGCCGAAAAACGCCAGGGCCAGGAAAGCGATCACCAGCGGTGTCGACTCAACGAAGTTGGCGCCGATGATCGCCGTAGAGATCAGCAGCCCGCCGATGATCGGCAGTTTGCGGGCGAACCCCACCGTGGAACCGCGACGGATCAACCAGTCGGAGAAGAACCCGGAACACAACACACCGACAAACGCGGCGAGGAACGGCAATGACGCCAACAGGCCGGACTTGATGAAGTCCATGCCGCGATATTTCACCAGGTAGGTCGGGAACCAGGTCAGAAAAAACCACAGTGTGGAATTCAGGCAGAACTGGCCCAGGTAAATGCCCCACAGCTTGCGCTGGGTCAGGACGATACCCAGGTCCGCCCAACTGAACTTGGCCTTGGCCTTGGCTGTATCGGCCTGGATATCCACCAACCCGCCGCCTTCGCGGATCAGTTCGATCTCGGCGGCGTTGACCCCTTTGAAATCCCGCGGTTCGCGATACACCGCGTACCAGATCACCGCCCAGATGATGCCCACCGCGCCCGTGGCGACAAATACCATGTGCCAACCGAAGGCGTGTTGCAGCCACGCCAATACCGGCGTCAGGAAGGCCAGCCCGACGAACTGCCCCGAGGTGTAGAAACCAATGGCCGTGGCCCGTTCGCGCTCAGGAAACCAGGTGGTCACCACGCGGCTATTGATCGGGTAGGCCGGTGCCTCCAGGGCGCCAACCGCCATGCGCAGGACGAACAACGCGATGAAGCTGGCGGCAAAACCGAGCATCACCGTGGCCACCGACCACAGCAATAGTGCAACGCTATACAGAATACGCGGGGGCACCCGATCCACCAGCCAGCCGCCGGGGATCTGCATGGCGGCGTAGGTCCAGCCGAACGCCGAGAAAATCAGCCCGACGTGGATCGGATCGATGCCCAGCTCACTGGTCAGCGCGGGGGCGGCGATCGAAAGGTTGCTGCGGTCCAGGTAGTTGATCACCACGGTGATGAACAGCAGGACCATGATGAAAAAACGCTTGCGGCTGGGCGTCACCAACGACGCTTGCGCGCTCAGGGTGTGCGCTTGCATGTGAGGTGCCTCTTTTTATGTTTATTGAGGAATCGGGGACGTTGAGCGGATCTCCCAGCAGGGGAGATCAAATGTGGGAGCGAGCCTGCTCGCGATGACGGTGTGTCAGTTGACTCATGTGCAGCGGACAAATCGCCATCGCGAGCAGGCTCGCTCCCACAAGGGGATCGGGTGAAATCAGAACCCACTCACCACTCAGCAAAACTGCCATCGGCATGCCGCCAGATCGGGTTGCGCCAGCGGTGGCCGATGGCGGCGCGTTCGATGACGTACTCCTCATTGATCTCGATGCCCAGGCCTGGACCGTTAGGGATTTTCACGAAACCCTTGTCATAGTCGAACACCCGCGGATCCTTGATGTAATCCAGCAGGTCGTTGCTCTCGTTGTAATGGATGCCCAGGCTCTGCTCCTGGATGAACGCGTTGTAGCAGACCGCATCCAGTTGCAGGCACGCCGCCAGGGCGATCGGGCCCAGCGGGCAGTGCAGTGCCAGCGCCACGTCGTAGGCCTCGGCCATGTTGGCGATCTTGCGGGTTTCGGTGATGCCACCGGCGTGGGACGCATCCGGCTGGATGATGTCCACGTAACCTTCGCTGAGCACCCGTTTGAAATCCCAGCGCGAGAACAACCGCTCGCCCAGGGCAATCGGGGTGCTGGTCAGCGGCGCCAATTCCTTCAGGGCTTCGTAGTTCTCACTGAGCACCGGTTCTTCGATGAACATCAGCTTGTACGGATCGAGCTCCTTCATCAGCACCTTGGCCATCGGCTTGTGCACCCGACCGTGGAAGTCCACGCCAATGCCGACGTTCGGCCCGACTGCATCCCGTACCGCCGCGACATTGGCCAGGGCCAGGTCGACCTTTTCAAAGGTGTCGAGAAACTGCAGTTCTTCGGTGCCGTTCATCTTCACCGCCGTGAAACCCCGCGCCACGGCTTCTTTCGCCGCTCGGGCGGTGTCCGCCGGGCGGTCGCCGCCGATCCACGAATACACGCGGATCTTGTCGCGTACCTGCCCGCCAAGCAAATCGCTGACTGACACGCCCAGGGCCTTGCCCTTGATGTCCCACAACGCCTGGTCGATACCGGCCAGGGCGCTCATATGAATCGCCCCGCCGCGGTAGAAGCCGCCGCGATACAGCACGGTCCAGATGTCTTCGATGTTGCGTGGGTCTTTGCCGATCAGGTAGTCGGACAATTCCTCAACGGCGGCCGCCACCGTGTGGGCGCGGCCTTCAACCACGGGTTCGCCCCAACCAGTGACGCCTTCGTCGGTTTCGACCTTGAGGAAGCACCAGCGCGGCGGAACGATAAACGTGGTCAGTTTGGTGATTTTCATCTTGTTGTCTCTCTTATCAGATGCAGCGCGCGGGGCGCTGGAAAAGTCGTCAGTTCAAGGCATTCCACGCGGCCACGTAGGCCTTGGCGCGCACCGCCACTTCGTCAGCCGTCAGGCCCGGCTTGAACAACCCGGAACCCAGGCCGAACCCCTTGACGCCGGCCTCGACGAACACCGCCATGTTGTCCGGGGTAATCCCGCCCACCGGCACCAGCACGGTTCCGGCCGGCAATACCGCGAGCCACGCCTTGACCACCGCCGGCCCCATTTGCTCGGCAGGAAACATCTTCAACACATGGGCACCTTCGGCCAGTGCAGCAAAGGCTTCGGTGGGCGTGGCGACGCCGGGCGAGAGGTACAAGCCCGCGGCTTTCGCCGCCCGCAACACCTTAGGATCGCTATGGGGCATAACGATGACTTGACCGCCGGCGGCTTTCACTTGCTCGACCTGTTCCGGCGTGAGCACCGTGCCGGCCCCGATCAGGCAATCGGCGGGTAAGGTACTGCGCAGGATGCGGATACTTTCGTACGGCTCGGGAGAATTGAGCGGTACTTCGATGACGCGAAATCCGGCGCCATAAAGGACTTCGCCGATAGCGGCGGCCTCCTCCGGACGCAGACCGCGCAAAATTGCGATCAGCCCGTTGTGCGCCAGTGCTTGTGTGAGCATGTCAGACCTCCAGTCGTTTAACGCGATGCGGTGGAATCGAGCAGCCCGGCCGCCACGGCCAGTTGCCACAAACCACGTTCGGTGGCCTGTTCGGCCAGGGACACCCGGGCAAAACCGCAGGCATCGAGGGCCCGTTGATAACGGACGCAGAGTTGAGAATTGCCGATCAACACCACCGTCGGCAGATGAATGGTGTCGCGCCGTCGGCGTTGCACGGTAGCCAGGGCCGTCAGCTCATGACCGATCAGGAGGCCGGAAAGGTAATCCGCCTGGGCGCTGCCACTGAGTTCGCCAGTCAAGCCCAGACTGCGGGCACTGAACACGGTGGACAACGGGCCGATCTGGCCGTCCACCGACAACGCCACCTGCACGCCGCGATCAAAAGCCAGGCTATCGAACGCCGTGCCACGTTGCTGGGTGCGGCCCAGAATGCTGTGGTCACTGAGCACGGCGAAGATCTCGCCGGTCATGAACGTATCGAAATGCACGATGCAACCGTTGGCCACTTCCACCCATTTCGAATGGCTGCCGGGCAAGCCGATCAGTACCGCTTCATCCGGCAGGCTGTGCAAGGCGCCAAGCACTTGGGTTTCTTCGCCGCGCATGACATTGGGTAACCGCGAACGCTGGATCACCCCCGGCACGATGTGCACATCGACACCGCGAAGACTACGAATGATTTGTAGGGAATGTCCGAGATTGGCGACGTTGGCGGGTGTGTCGCAGTAAGGCGCTTCGCGCCAGCCCTGGGCGCTGCCGACCATGCCGCAGGCGATCACGGGCAGGCCTGGCTGGGCGTCGAGCCAATCGCCGCACGCCTCGTCGAAGGCCAGTTCAAAACCGTCGATGCACACCTGACCGGCCACCGTTCGCGGCCCGGAGGGCAACTGCATGATCCCCGACGACAGCGAACGCTGTTCGAGCACCTCGCCCCCGGCGGCGAGTTTGTAAGCCCGTAATGAGGTGGTCCCCCAATCGAGCGCAATCAATTGCGCCTGCATCCGTTTCACCTGTTTTGTTTTTTGGCAGTGAGTGCACGGACTATAAACCTGGGCGCAACAAAATCTCAATATATAAATATCACTCCCATATATTGGGATTAAATACATCGACGACAAAGCCAATCGCCATTCGCCCAAGACCCTGCTACGTTTCTGATCGGACGCCAAACAACTCAGGGAAAAAGGGATGGGACAACAGTTGAAAATCCTCGGCCGCACTTCTTCGATCAACGTCAGAAAAGTGTTGTGGACCTGTCAGGAGCTGGAGATCGCCTACGAGCGCGAAGACTGGGGCATCGGCTTTGCCTCGACCCATGACCCCGAGTTTCTGGCGCTCAACCCCAACGCCCAAGTGCCGGTGATCATTGATGAAAACGGTGTGCTGTGGGAGTCCAACACCATTTGTCGCTACCTTGTGGGCAAGCATGGAGGCAACGATCTACTGCCCGTCGAACCGGCCGCGCGCGCCCGAATCGAACAGTGGATGGACTGGCAAGCGACCGAACTCAACCCGTCATGGGGCTATGCGTTTCATGCATTGGTGCGCAAGAACCCGGAGTTTCAGGACCCACAACGCATCGCCGCCGGGGTCAAAGGCTGGAACGAAAAGATGGGGTTGCTGGAGGATCAGTTGAGCCGCACTGGCGCCTACGTGGCCGGTGCGGATTTTTCCCTCACGGATGTGCTCATCGGTCTGTCGGTGCATCGCTGGCGCCAGACGCCCATGGAACGCCCGGACTACCCGGCCGTGGCCGCATATTGCAAACGACTCGAACCACGACCGGGGTTTGCCGAGTGGGCATCCGACGCCCACTCATGAAGTGCTCAATTGCCGTTAGCGAAATCCCGTAGCACCTTGCCGTCCATCCGGTAGCGCACCCACTCTTCCTGGGGTTGCGCGCCGAGGGACTTGTAGAACTCGATCGCCGGCGTGTTCCAGTCCAGCACGCTCCACTCGAAGCGACCGCAGTCGTTGTCGCAGGCAATTTTCGCCAGGTGACGCAGCAGCGTCTTCCCTGCCCCGCCGCCGCGCTGGTCAGGCGTGATGTACAGGTCCTCGAGGTACAGGCAGTTGCTGCCCAGCCACGTGGAATAACTGAAGAAAAACACCGCATAACCGATGGGCACGCCATCACGCAGACAGATCAGTCCATGGGCAGTGGAGCCCTCGCTGAACAGGCTGCGCTGAATGTCCGTCACGCTGGCGATGACTTCGTGGCGGGCCTTTTCGTAATCGGCAAGTTCAGTGATGAAGGCAAGGATTTGAGGCGCATCGCTGGGTTGCGCAGGACGAATCTGGATCGACATGAACGGGCCTTGTAGCCAATTGAAAGCGCCATACTAAGCCGCCACGCTGCGCTCGTCACACCTCGAAGACAAATTTTGAGTGACGGTCCCTACGGCACCATTCGTCGCCTGTCAGGCACCAACCCGGATTCAGGACAGCCCAAAATCAGGCAAGCATTCTAAAAAATGGAGGCGACACCATGATCTCATCAAGGCTGACTGCATTCACATTCGCCACGCTGCTGTCTTCGGCGGCTTTCGCAGCCACCACCGACGGCACCGGTCCGACCGATCCGGTACAGGCGCCCAATTCCCCCGCAACCGAAGGCATGCCCAAGCTGAACACCGATGGCACCGGTGGCGGCCTGAACAATGGTCAGCCTCCCGCCAACGGCACCGATCCGCGGGTGCAGGGCAATGATGCGGGTCGTCAGGGCGGCATGAATACGCCGGACTCCAATACCCCCGATAACGCCGAAACCGGCACGGGCTCGAAAACCACCACCGGCGGGTCGGGTTCCGAGGGCGGCGCCAGCCAGTAACCCCCCAGGGAGCGAGCGACGCGCTCCTGGCGGGTGGCTCTGCTCACACACTTGAGGAGAGATTCCCATGCCTCGTGGAAGCAAAGACAAATACACAGCCGAGCAAAAGCGCAAAGCCGAACACATTGAAGCAAGTTATGAGAAAAAGGGGTTATCCGAGGACAAGGCCGAGGCTCGTGCTTGGGCGACGGTCAACAAGCAGTCTGGCGGTGGCGAACGCTCCGGTGGGTCGGGGAAGACAAAACCGGCAGCAGAAAAGAAAACCGACCGCAAGGAATCGGCCCGTCGCGCAGCCAAGACCCGCGAAGGTCAGCCGCGCACCAGCAAGGCCTCCCGCGCGACCCAGACTGTGGATAACCTGATGAAAGAGGCCCGGGCGAAGAACATTCCCGGACGTTCGAAAATGCGTAAGCAGGAATTGGTTGAAGCGCTGCGCAAGGTCGGTTGATCGCGGGCGTCAGGAATGACGCCATCGCGAGCGGGCTCGCTCCCACAGGGTTCTGCGCTGTGCCGGAGTTCGGAACCTCCCACAGGGGGATCTGCGCCGTGCTCGGGTTCGGAATCCGGCACAAATCCTGTGGGAGCGAGCCTGCTCGCGATTGGGTCCAGCCCGGTCGGGGCAGGTTTCAGCGTTGTTTCATTCGGTCGATCACCACCGCCAGCAACAGGATCGAGCCACGGATGACGTACTGGTAGAAGGTGTCGATGTTCTTCAGGTTCATCGCGTTTTCAATAATCGCCAGAATCAGCACCCCGGCGATGACATGGCGAATCATGCCGATACCGCCGCTCAACGACACCCCGCCCAACACGCAAGCCGAGATCACGGTCAGTTCAAAGCCCTGGCCGATCATCGGTTGGCCCGAGGTCATGCGTGAGGCCAGGATCACACCCGCCAAGGCACCGATCACACCATGCACGGCGAAGATGATGATCTTGGTCCGATCAACGTTCACCCCTGCCAACAACGCCGCCTCCTGGTTGCCACCAATGGCCATGGTGTTGCGCCCGTAGGTGGTGTAGTTCAACAACCAGCCGAAAAACAGAAAGCAGACAATGGTGATCAGGATCGGCACCGGCACGCCGAACATCTGGCCGTTACCGAACACGAAGAACGATTCCTGGGACACGCCCACCGCCTTGCCATTGGCAAAGATGTAGGCCAGGCCCCGGACGATCTGCATGGTCGCCAGCGTGGTGATCAACGCATTGACCCGCAGCTTGGCAATGACGATGCCATTGATCAGCCCGACGATCAGCCCCATCACCAACGCGGCGCTGACGCCGAGGAACACGCTGTTGGTGTCACGCATCACCACCGCCGCGACCACACCGGCACAGGCAATCACCGAGCCCACCGACAAGTCGAAGTGCCCGGAAGCCAGGCAATACAACATGGTGCAGGCCGCGATGCCCGTGGTGGAAATCGCCAGGCCCAGGCCTCGCATGTTCAGGGGTGACAGGAAGTTGTCGATCATCAGGGTGCAGAGCACAAAGATTGCGACAGCCGCCAGCAGCATGACCCAGTCGTCCAGGAAGCGCCGCAGATCCAGGGGTTTGCGTGCCGTTGGCAGTGCATTGTTTTGAATGGTCATGTTTACCTCTCAGTTCGCCGCGTCGGCAACGCGTTGGCGTGGCAGCGCCAGTTGCAGCAGGTTGGATTCGTTGGCCTGGTCACGCGGCAGCTCGCCGCGCATAACCCCTTCGCAGAGCACCAGGATTCGGTCGGATATGCCCATCACTTCCATCAGATCGCTGGACACCACAATCACCGCAATGCCATCGGCCGCCAGGTTGTGGATGATCTGATAAATCTCGGCCTTGGCGCCGATGTCGATACCGCGCGTGGGCTCGTCCAGCAACAGGACTTTCATCGGCATCGACAGCCAGCGACCGAGAATCGCTTTCTGCTGATTGCCGCCAGACAGGTACATGATTTTCTGACCCGCCGATGGCGTCTTCACTTTCAGCGCCTTGATCTGCTTGTCGGCGTTACCCCGTTCCCAGTCGCCCCGCAACAGGCACCCCAGGGTGGAATGAGCGCCGCGAGCGCTGATGTTGATGTTCTCGCCCACGCTGCCCAACGGGATGATGCCTTCCTTCTTGCGATCCTCCGGGCAGAGCAATACGCCCGCGGCAATGGCATCCCGGGGTGAACGCAGTTTCAACTGCTGGTCATGCAGAACCAGCCGCCCGTCAGTTTGGCGTTCCAGCCCACTGAGCAACCGCAGCAACTCGGTACGGCCGGCACCCACCAGCCCGAACAAGCCGAGGATTTCACCTTTATGCACCTGGAAACTCACCGGCTCCCGCAGGCCCGGGCCGAGCAGCCCCTCGACCTGCAACGCCACATCGCCGCGCTCGCGGGGACGGTAATCGTAGATGTCCTGAATGTCGCGACCGACCATGCAGGTGACCAACTGATCGTGGGTCAGCTCGCTCATGTTCTCGAAGGTATGCACATAACGGCCGTCCTTGAACACCGTGACCGCGTTACAGATGCGGAACACCTCTTCCATGCGGTGGCTGACATACAGCACCACTTTGCCCTCGTCCCGCAGGCGGGTGATGATCGCCATCAGGCGGTCGATTTCCCGCGCCGAGAGGCTGCTGGTAGGTTCATCAAAGGCAATGACATGGGCGCCACGGGACAAGGCCTTGGCGATTTCCACCAGTTGGCGCTGGCCGAGGGACAGGCGACCGACTTTTTCCTGGGGGTCGATTTCGTCGGCCAGGCCTTTGAGCAACGCCAACGCCTGCTGGCGCAGTTGCCCACGATTGACCAGACCGAAACGGGCCGGCAAATGCCCAAGGAACAGATTTTCGGCAACGGTCATTTCCGGCACCAGGTGCAGCTCCTGGTGGATCACCGCCACGCCGCTGGCAATGCTGTCGGCGGTGCCTTTGAAAGCCATCGTCTGCTCGCCGATCTGCAGGTCGCCGCTGCTGGGGATGTAGGCACCGCCGAGGATCTTCAGCAACGTGGACTTGCCCGCGCCGTTCTCGCCCATCAAAGCATGGACCTGTCCCGGATGAGCAACGAAACTGATATTGGCCAGCGCCTGCACACCGGGAAAGGATTTACCAATCCCGTTGAACCGCAAGCTGCCGCCCATGTTGTGTTGCTGTGTCGCTGTTTGCGCTTGCATAACCACCTCGAACTCACAGAGATCAAGCGACCCCGGCACTCGTCAGGCCAGGGCCGCTTTTGAATCAACCGACCATCAGTTCCACAGGCCGATCTTCTCCAGTTCTTGCTTGAAGTTCTCCCGAGTGATCAGCGTCACCTCGTCCATGGCGGTGTACTTCGGTGGCTCTTTGCCGGTGGTGATCCACTCGTACATCATCTCGGCGGTCTTGTAGCCTTCGATGTGCGGGCTTGGCAGCATCGAACCGAAGAAACCGCTGTTGGGTTTTTTCAGTTCGCCGATGGCGTCGGTGCCGTTGATGCCGATCCCGATCACATTGGCCGCGTTGAACCCGGCGCTTTCGGTGGCGCGCACGCCGCCCAGCACTGTGTTGTCGTTCATGCCGCCGATGATCAGGTTTTTCGCCCCGCTGGGCAGTTTCACCAGGGCCGAGTTGGTGGCGTCCATGCTGCCCGGCACGTCGAGGGTTTTCAGCGCGGTATAAAGGATGTGATCGTCTGGAAAGCCGGCCTTCTTCAGGGCGTCGACCGAACCGTCGGTACGTTTCTTGCCCGTATCCAGCTCGTTGTAGGTGTTGATCACGGCATAGGTGTCTTTCCAGTCCCAACCGCGCTTTTTCGCCTCAGCGGCCATCGCGTCGCCTTGCTTCTGGCCCACTTCGAACGCGGCCATGCCCAGGTACGGCACGTCTTCCATGAACTTGCCATCGGAGCCGACGAAGCGGTCATCCACGGCAATCACTTTCATGTCATTGAGTTTGGCCTTGGCCACGATGGCCGGGCCGAGAGCCACGTCCGGTGGGCAGATCACGAAGCCCTTGGCGCCGTTAGCGGCGAGGCTGTCGATGGCCGAGAGGGTCTTCTCGCCGTCGGGCACGGCGATCTTGATCACCGTGAAGCCCCGGTCCTTACCGGCCTTTTCGGCGAACGCCCATTCGGTCTGGAACCAGGGTTCTTCGGCCTGCTTGACCAGAAAACCGATCTTCACTTCTTCGGCCGCCAGCAAGGTGCTGCTGAGGCTGACGGCAGTAACCGCCAGGGCGGCACGGCACAGGGAACGGATCCCACGACGATGATTCATAGCTGTCTCCTTGTTTTTTTTATTGAAAGCCAAAACGTCCAGGGCCCTGCTCCAACATCAGTGGAAATGCGCAGGCTGGGCGGTCAAACATGTTGCTGTACAGCATAGGTCCAAATAGTCATATCGTATGATGATTGGATTACAGGCGAAGTTTCCGACTGAAATCCCGAAATATTCAGTCGTGGTACATGACCGAACGTCCACCATCGATGGTGATGCACGAGGCGTTGATGAAAGGTGCTTCATCGCTGGCCAGGAACACCGCCGTCATTGCCACTTCGATCGGCTGGCCGATTCGGCGTGGCGGGTGCAGATCCAGCGCACGCTGGCGTTCGGCATGTGGATCGGCGAAGCCGTTCCAGTAGTCGATATTCAATTGGGTTTCGATGTAACCCGGCGCAATGGCATTCACCCGCACACCTTTGGGCGCGTATTCGATACCCAATGCGCGGGTCAGGCCGAGCAGTCCGTGCTTGGCCACCGGGTAAGGGAAACAGCCGGGAATGATGTGGGATGAATGAGTCGAGGCGATATTGATGATGCTGCCCCCGCCCTGCTCAAGCATCTGCGGCAACACAGCCTTGCAACCGTACCAGGCGCCATCCAGGTCGATGGCGAAACAACGCCGCCAATCTTGCTCGGTCATTTCCAGCGGGTCACGAAATACGTTCACGCCCGCGCAGTTCACCAGAACGTCGATGCGACCGTGCAGCTCGACGGCACGACGGGCCATGGCATGCAGGTCCTGCTGGTTGGATACATCGGCTTTGAGTGCCTGCACATCCGCCCCGCGTTCACGCCAGAGGGCTGCGACTGTCTCAACCTTCTCGGCCTGGATATCACTGATGACCAAGCGTGCCTGCTGCGAGGCGAACGCGGCGACAATCGCCTCGCCAATGCCTTGGGCAGCCCCGGTCAGCAGCACCACTTTGTTTTTCAGGCGTTCGCCTTTCGGGGGTTCGGGCATCGGTAACAAGGACAGGGTGTGGGCCATGACTCAAGACTCCTGTCCGCAAGCACGACAAAAACCGGACATCCAGAGATGGCCGGTCGAAAGGCTTTTGGAATCGCGTACGCCGTCGGGCGGTACGGAGGAAGATCGTTGCATCACTTCACCTGTCTTGTTTTTTTAGTGTGAGTGCGTGTCGCTGATGGGACCGACTATAAACCCGCTCGTCAAATAATCTCAATATATATATTTACATCCCATATTTTGGGATTCAGCCCGCGAACCGCGTACAAGCCACACCGGGTACATCGACTCGCATCGACAACACCGCGCCGTCGAGTGGATGGTTAAGTGGGCTCGCCGCACTGGTGATGTACAGTGTCTTGAGGTCCTCACCACCAAACACACAGCTGGTGGGACGACTGACGGGCAGCTCGATCACCCGATCAACCTGACCTTGCGGGTCCAGTCGCAGCAGGCAGCTACCGTCCCAGCGAGCATTCCAGACATAGCCCCTGGCATCCATTGCCGAGCCGTCGGGGCCGCCACGCGGGTGAGGGCCAAACCAGACCTCGGCGGGGGCCAGGCTGCCGTCGGGATAGATGAAGTGTCGGTAAAGCGTGCCGTCGAGACTTTCGCCGAAATACACCGTAGTGCCGTCAGGACTCCATAACAGCGTGTTGGGAATGCCCCGATCGCGCAGCAGCGGCAGAACCCGGCCATCGGCGCCAATGCGAAACAGCCCTCCGGATCGTCCTTCAATGGGCAGGTCTTCTGCGTTTTCGCCGATGTTGTTCTGCATGGTGCCGAGCCAGAGCTGGCCCAGGGCATCGCAACGAGCCTCGTTGGCGCGATTCCCTGGCCGGGGATCGGCCACGCACAGCAATTTCAGGCTCGGTTCCAGTCCCGGCGAATCCAGATCGAGTCGATAGACACCGCTGCTCAGGGTCACCAAGGCGTCGCCGCTTTGTGTCGGAATGAAAGCGGACACATGCTCGGGCATCTGCCAGATTTGCACATTCGCGCCGATCAGCCGCAGCGCCTGTTTACCAGCAATGTCGACCCAATACAGTGCTTGGGTCAGCTCGTCCCAGAAGGGACCCTCTCCCAATATCGCCCGGTGTTCCGTCACAGCCGTCCACATCATTGAACACTCCTGTTTCCTGCTTGCCCGGCAATCTCTGTCCGCCCGGCCATGACGTTAGGGTAAAAACGCTTGATCGCCAGGTCAGCGTTATCGATCAAGGTCATGCAGGCCCAGACGCCCCGCGCCGCGTCACGGGCAGCGATGGCTTCGGCGATATCCTTGTGGATCGGCAACGTGCGGCGCAGCTCATCCGGGTCGGCGGCGGACACCTCGAACGACACCGCCAGCAGCGCGCCCAGGGCCGGGACCATTTGCTCAATAAATTGATTATGGCTGGCAGCGAGGATGCACTCATGGAAGAACTGGTCGGCACGGTTGTAATCGGCCCCGCTGTCCACCGCCCGCTCCAGGGCATGGTAGGCCAGGCGGATCGCCTGCACCTGATCGGCCGTCGCGCGCTCACAGGCCCAGCGCACCGCCATCGGTTCGATGGTACGCCGCAGGTCCAGCAGGTCATCGACGAAATTTTCCGGCAGCCCACTGCGCGACAGCCAACCGACCACCTGCGGGTCAAACAGATTCCAGCGACGCACCGGCAGCACCCGTGTCCCGACTTTCGGGCCGACTTCCAGCATGCCTTTGGCCACCAGGGTCTTGATCGCTTCGCGGATCACCGTGCGGCTGACGCCCAATTGCTGGCCGAGGTCGGCCTCAACCTTGATGGTCTGCCCAGGCTTGACCTGACCGGCGGCTATCCAGCCCCCCAGCCAATCGACGGTCGATGCGTGAAAACTGCTGGACATGAACACCCCGGGGCCACTTTCTATAGAGGCCCAAACTAATCATCATATGATTGGGTGTCAATTTGAATTTTACGGCTTCACCCGGGTGGGAGCGAGCCTGCTCGCGATAGCGGTGGATCAGTTAAGACAAGGTTGGCCATGCTGCGAGCAGGCTCGCCCCCACAGGGATCAGGGTTCCAGGCCTATCGGGAAAAATACCCCACCACTCCATACCCCCAACCACCTCTGCCCGTCGATCTCGCGACTGACCGCCAGCTCCACCAACTGGTAGAACACATTGCGATGGATCAGCGCTTCGAGGTTGCTGCGTACGTGCACGTAGGGCGCGGGTTCCTGGGTTTGCGGATCGATCACCACCCGCATCGGATGTTCGCCGCCGGCCTCAGTGGTTTCCTCGACGTTGGTGGTGAAGCGCAGTCGCTGCTGCTCACCCTGCCCTTCAACCTCCAGGGTCACCGCCACAAACGGTGCATCGTCGACCTTGATGCCAACTTTTTCCACAGGAGTGATCAGGAAGTAATCATCGCCGTCGCGGCGGATGATAGTGGAGAACAGCTTGACCATCGGCTTGCGCCCGATTGGCGTACCCAGGTAATACCAGGTGCCATCACGGGCGATGCGCATGTCGATATCGCCGCAGAAGTCAGGATTCCACAAGTGGACTGGCGGCAAACCTTTGGTCTTGGGGATCTGCCCCAGCAGGTCATTGGCTTTTTGCGGTCCGCTCATGGTGACTCCTTGAATGTTACTGGTCGCTCACTCCCAACAGGCTGCGGGCATACTCGCGCAAAGGGGGAGCGATCAGGTCTTCTGGCTGTTTGTCGTGCAACGTCAGTAAACCGCCACGACTCTTGATGCGTGCAGTATCAATCAAATACTGGGTGCTGGTCTCGATCAACATGATTTGAATGACGCTGGTGTCGACACCCAAACGGTCCACGGCCTCTTCATCCAGCCATTCGTCGGTGTTGCCGATACGGTTGTCGGCCTTGGCGAACCGCGTATACAGCAAGTAGTGAGCACCGGCGGCTCGGGCTTCGCCCATGGCCTGGTCCAGACCCTCGGGAACCCGGGCACGACGCACCATGGGGAAATACTCGATGAAACCGTTGAAGGCCTCTTCGGCGACGACATTGGGCCGCGGGTAGGCACTGCCGGGAGGCGCGAAGGCACCCTGAGCAATGTAGATGAACGAATCCGGCTGGATGCGCAGGTTATTCACACGCCGGCTGTCGCTGTGGTCCAGCAAACCGGCGTCGCTCATGTGGTAGCGAACGCCCTCCCCCATGTCGCTGACATTCATGCAGCCACCGAGCGCCAAAACGGCCAGCAGCAAAACCAGGCTACGCATCCTACCCTCCAAAAACCGGTGACGGAAAACCGGCGAATGGCCATTGGATGCAGCTTTTGCGCCAGCTCATCGAAATGGAGGTGTCAGACACATCCAAGTGAAGGGGAAATTGCTATCGCGGGCAAGCCTTGCTCCCACAGGTACGGTGTTCACCTGGGAGCAAAGCTTGCCCGCGATAGCATTCGTCAACCGCCGATGATTTTCATGATGGTTGCGCCGCCAGAGAACGCCACTTCCTGCTTATCCCCCAACGCCTTGACCAGCAAGCGCTGCAGAGCCGGCAAGGCCTGATGACGGGGTTTGTCCAGCAGATCGCCGACAAAGTGTCGGTTACTCGACGACAGGCAGCCATGCAGCCAACCCGTGGAGGACAGCCGCAACCGTGAGCAGGTACGACAGAATGGCACGCTTTCGTTAGCGATCACGCCAAAATGCCCTAGGCCCGGAATTTCATAGCGCACTGCGGTGGCATCCACTGGAGCGTCGGCTTGCAGGTACTCGTACTGGTCGCCGATCAGGCTCAGCAACTGCTGAAGGCTGACGAATTGCTGCAGGAACGCGTTGGAGTCGCTGGCCAGGTGCCCCATGCGCATCAGCTCGATGAAGCGCAGCTCATAGCCGCGCTCCAGGCAGTACTCGAGCAGTGGCATCACCTGATCCAGGTTCTGCCCGCGCAACGGCACCATGTTGACCTTGATCTTCATTCCCGCAGCACGGGCCTGATCCATCCCGTCGAGCACGGTTGCCAGATCGCCACCGCGGGCGATACTGCGAAACGCCCCTGGGTCCAGGGTATCGAGGGAAACGTTGATGCGGCGAATGCCGGCATCTACCAGCAAAGGCAACTTTTTGGCCAGTAACTGACCATTGGTGGTCAGGCTGATGTCCTCCAGGCCCATCTGCCCCACCGCCGTCATGAAGCTTTCAAGCTTGGGGCTGACCAGCGGCTCGCCGCCGGTGATGCGCAGCCGCTCGATACCGGCAGCTTCGATCAGGTAGGCCACACCGCGCGCCATGGCCTCGGCCGACAGTTCATCCTGCGCAGCCACCAGCCGCTTGCCGTTGGGCACGCAGTAGGTACAGGCGTAATTGCAGGCTGAAGTCAGGCTGATTCGCAAATTGCGGAAACGCCTGCCTTGACGGTCAACGATCATGGATCACTCCGGCGAAAGAAGAATCGGACTTACGAAACTTGACCCAGAACTCAAGTTTTCGCAAGGCCCAAGCCTGAGTATATTCCTGGGACACTGCGCCATGTAAGCGGACATGGCGCAATCAGGCAGCTGAATGACTTAGCTGCTCGGAACGTCGGTGTCACGCTTGCGCTTGTTGCCCATGCGAACGCCTATGTCCATCAGGAACTGGAAGAAGCCTTCCTGGTCTTCCAGCACGTTGCTCCAGAACGGCGAGTGATACAGCGCCACCGCACCGTGCACCAACGCCCAGGCGGCGCAGTAGTGGAAATAGGGCGGCACGTCTTCGAGCTTACCTTCACTGATCCGGCCTTTGATCAGCAGGGTCAGGCGCTCGAAGTTCGAGGCGCGGATCTTGTGCAGTTCCTCGACCATCTCCGGCACTTGGTTGCCCTTGACCACCTTCTCTTCCAGGCGGTCGAACAAGCGATAACGCTGCGGATCGCGCATGCGGAATTCGAAGTAGGCCCGGGACAGGGCCTCCTTGTCCTTGTCCACATCGGCCGAATGCAGCAGCTCATTCAAATCGCGCTCGTAATCAAGCATCAGGCGCAGGTAGATCTCCGCCTTGGATTTGAAATGTTTATAAATCGTGCCTTTGCCGATACCCACGGCATCCGCAATCATCTCGACGGTGACGCTGTCTTCACCCTGGTCGAGGAACAACTTGAGCGCGGTGTCGAGAATTTCCTGCTCGCGGCGACGAAACTCACGGACCTTACGGGGTTCTTTGTGCATAAGAAAAAGGTCTGAAGGGTCAAAATTCGAAGCCGAGTATTATGCCTAACTTACGCAAAAATGCACGGATCATCCGTTCCCAACCACAGTTCTTCACAAAACCGTGCAGCTCCAGCTTCCTGTCATTCGCTTCGCCGCACCGTAACGACTGGCTTTGACGGCAGTGAGAACTTATCCGAAGCGAGCGTATTCCAAATTTGTTTAAAAACCAGCCCGGCTAAACTGGACGCGTCAGCATACTGATCAATACTTGAACTGTCGGCGCGACATCTCCCCCAAGTGACGCGCCGGTAAAGGTACCAACGGACCGCGTGCCTTTGTTTTACTCCTAATGGTCTTAACCCGGATTCACCCCCCAGAACCCGGGTTTTTTTTGCCTGAAACTCAGGCAGACACCGCGCGGACATGGGCCAGCGGAAACAGCCGCTTGAAGTTCTCCGTAGTCTGCTCGGCAAATCGCTCGTAGGACTCGCCCCGCAACATCGCCAGGAACTCCGCCACTTCCCGCACGTATTGCGGAAGGTTCGGCTTGCCACGATACGGAATCGGCGCAAGGTACGGTGAGTCGGTTTCCACCAACAGGCGATCTGCCGGCACTTTGCTGGCCACATCCCGCAGCGCGTCGGCATTGCGAAACGTGACAATGCCGGACAAGGAAATGTAATAGCCCATGTCCAGCGCGGTCTTGGCCATGTCCCAGTCTTCGGTGAAACAATGCAGCACCCCCGCCTGGGGCAACGCGGCGTCACGCAACAAGGCCAGGGTGTCGGCCCGGGCGCCGCGGGTGTGGATGATCACCGGTTTGCCAGTCTGTTGCGCAGCCTCCAGATGCAGCCGGAACGAAGCCTGCTGGACCTCGGCGGCTTGTGGTTCGTAGTGATAGTCCAGGCCGGTTTCGCCAATGGCGACCACCCGTGGATGGTCGAGCTCGCGCAACAGCCAATCCAGGGCAGGCGTAGCGTCGGGCTGGACGTCCAGAGGATGGATGCCGACTGAACAATCGACATCTGCATAGCGTTCGGCCAGGGCTTTGACGTCGGCGGCATTGTCGGCGCTGACGCCGATGCACAGGAAGTGACCCACACCACGCTGGCGGGCGGCATCCAGTGCAGCATCCAGGGAGCCGTCGTGGGCGGCGAGGTCGAGACGATCAAGGTGACAATGGGAATCTACAAGCATAAAGGGCCGGGCTACATCGTATGGGTGGGACGGTCGGATTTCAGGGTTCCGGCCAGGTGGGTTTCGATCTGATTACGGGCTGAATGGTCGCCGTCGTTGAACTGCACACCGACACCGGCAGCCCGGTTACCCTGGGCGCCTTTGGGCGTCATCCAGATCACCTTGCCGGCGACCGGGATCTTCTCCGCTTCGTCCATCAAGCTCAAGAGCATGAACACCTCATCGCCCAAGCGATAATTCTTGTTGGTGGGGATGAACAGGCCGCCGTTCTTGATGAAGGGCATGTAGGCGGCGTAGAGCACCGACTTGTCCTTGATGGTCAGGGACAGGATGCCGTTGCGTGGCCCGGGACTGACAGGTTCGTTCATGCTGATCTCCGCTGCGATTGAGCTGAGTTTAGGCAGTGTCTGTCAGTTTCGACCAGGCAAACTCGCCCATTGCACCAACAGCGCCTCGAGCAACAGCACCCGATTGAGGTTCGCCTTGCTCAGCACCTTCTGACGTTGGGCAAGAATCCAGTCCTGAATGTTCAAGATTTTATCCTGGCTGCTTTTTTGCGCCAGGTACTGAATCACCTTGCGCATGTCCGCCAGTCCCAGCCCGGTTTCGTCCTCGGTGAGCTGGTAGCGCAGGATCAGACTCGACCAGTCACAGAACCAGTCGAACAGCAGAAGCAGCGGGATGGCGTTCCAGCCTTCTGCCAGTTGCGTGGGAGACTGTTGCTGCTTGAGCAGCTTCTTCACCCCATCCACCACCAGCGCCCGTTGTTCACGCACACCCTGGGCCTGAAGGCTGACGGCCGCCAACGGCGAGCCGGCGGCAAGGGTCAGCAACTCGACGCGTTCTTCGTCGCTGCTGTCAGGCAAGGCCTCGGCCAACCACTTCAAGCTCATCGCCTCACTGGGCAACGGACAGGCCTGCTGTACGCAACGGCTTTTGATGGTTGCCAGCAAGCGGCTCGGCTGGTGACTGACCAGCAACAGCACGGTATCGCCGGAAGGCTCTTCAAGGCTCTTGAGCAAGGCGTTGGCGGCATTGATGTTCATCGATTCCACCGGCTCGATCAGCACCACCTTGCGCCCGCCCATCTGCGAGGTCTGGACCACGAAGCTGACCAGATCCCGGACCTGGTCGACCTTGATCGCCTTGTCCGCCTCCTCCGGTTCCAACACGTAATTGTCAGGATGACTGCCAGCCTTGAGCAACAGGCAAGACTTGCACTCACCGCACGCGTTCGAGACACCCGGGCGCTGGCAAAGCAGGCTGGCCATCAGACGCTCGGCCAACGCCCGCTTACCGATACCGACCGGGCCGTGCAGCAGATAGGCATGGGCATGCTGTGCCCTTCCGGCCAGTTGTTGCCAGAGTCCGTCCTGCCAGGGATAGGCTTCAGCCACGGGCACGCTCCAACAAACGCGGCAACAAACCGTCCAGCGCCTGCTGGACTTGCGCCAACGGCTGAGCGGCATCAATCAACAGATAACGCGCCGGATCGGCCTTGGCCCGACTCAAAAAGGCATTGCGCACCGCGTTGAAGAACGCCTGGCCTTCCAGTTCGAAACGATCCAGCCGGCCCCGGGCGCTGGCGCGGGCCAGGCCGATTTCCACCGGTAGATCGAACACCAGGGTCAGGTCCGGCCGCAGGTCACCCTGGACGAAGGTTTCCAGCGCGGCGATGCGCTCCAGGGACAAGCCCCTTCCACCGCCCTGATAGGCATAGGTCGAATCGGTAAAACGATCGCAGAGCACCACCGCGCCACGGGCCAGCGCCGGGCGAATCACTTCGGCCAAGTGTTGTGCCCGGGCGGCGAACACCAGCAACAGCTCGGTGTCAGGGTTCATGACTTCTTCGATCGGCGCCAGCAGCACCTCGCGAATCCGCTCGGCCAGCGGTGTACCTCCGGGCTCGCGGGTCAACACCACCTCGATGCCGGCGGCTCGCAGGCGTTCGGCCAGGTATTCGCGGTTGGTGCTCTTGCCGGCGCCTTCAGGGCCTTCCAGCGTTATAAACAAGCCAGTCACGGGCGATCCTTAAACAAAGTCATTGCGAGCGCGGCGGCTCGCTGGCATTCGGTTCGTCGACAGACTCCTCGTCCGGCACAGTCGGGGCCGGACTGGAGCGATAATCGGCTCGGCGCTTGAGCTGATATTCGCGCACGGCGTTATTGTGCGCATCCAGGTCATCGGAGAACACGTGGCTACCATCACCACGGGCAACGAAGTAAAGGCTGTTGCCGGCAACTGGGTTCAACGCGGCGTGAATCGCCTCGCGCCCCACCATCGCAATCGGTGTCGGCGGCAGGCCAGGAATCAGGTAGGTGTTGTAGGGGTTTTCTTCCCTCAAGTGAGCACGGGTGAGTTTGCCGTTGTAGCGCTCGCCCAGCCCGTAGATCACGGTAGGGTCGGTTTGCAACAGCATGCCCAGGCGCATACGGCGCACGAACACACCGGCGATCTGCCCACGCTCCTCAGGCACGCCGGTTTCCTTTTCCACCAGGGATGCCATGATCAGCGCCTGATAGGGCTGGGAGTAAGGTAAATCGGCGGCGCGTTGCGCCCACTCTTTGGCAAGCACGTCTTCGAGCCGGTCGTAGGCAATTTTCAGCAGGTCAGCGTCCGATGTGCCACGCACGAAGCGATAGGTGTCCGGGAAGAACCGTCCCTCGGGGAATATCCCGGAATGGCCCAGGCGGTCCATCACTTCGCTGTCACTCAGACCGGCGAGGGTCTGCTGGAGTTTTTCATCCTTGGCCAGCGCCGCACGAACCTGGCGAAAATTCCACCCCTCCACCAGGGTGACGCTGTACTGCACCACTTCCCCGCGCTTCCAGACCTCGATCAGGCTTTCCATCGTCATGCCCGGCACCATCCGGTACTCACCGGAATGCAACGGTTGGCCGGCCAGATTGAAGCGCCAATAGACGCGCAACCAGAAAGCGTCCTTGATCAGGCCGTCCGCTTCGAGGCGCTTGAGGGTTCCGGTGGGGGTGGTCCCGTTGGGGACGTCCAGCAGTTCTTCCTGGGTGATGTTCAGCGGTTGTTGCAACGCCGAATGAATTTTCCAGGCGCAAGTGCCCAACAGCAGCACCGCCAGAACCAGTCCGGTTTCCAGCAGAAGCAAGAATTTACGTCTCACGAATCAAACATCCAATAGCGTGCGGGCAAGGGTCTGCAGTTTACGGGTGAGCGGCCCGGTCGACCAGCGCGCCGAACCGCATGCACGTACCGGCCATACGCCATAAACGCTGTTGCAGACGAAGACTTCGTCGGCCTGGTGCAGCTGTTCGAGGCGGATGTCGGTGATGTGCGTGGCGATGCCTTGAGACTCGGCTTGATACAATAATTCGGCCCGCATCACGCCGGCCACGCCACAACGGCTCAGGTCCGCCGTGACCAATTCACCATCGCGCACCAGAAAGAGGTTACTGAAGACGCCTTCGATCACTCGCCCGGACGTGTCCAGCATCAAGCCTTCGGCGTGCTCGGCATCGCGCCATTCGGCGCGGGCCATCACTTGTTCAAGACGATTGAGGTGCTTGAGACCGGCCAGCAAGGGTTGCTCGGACAGGCGGGTGGCACAGGGAAACAGGCGAACGCCCTGCTCGGCATGCACTAGAGGATAGGCGGCCGGCGGACTGCCCTGCAGGATGCGCCGGGACGGCGCCGAGGGATCAGCGCTATAACCGCGAAGACCATCACCGCGGGTCACGATCAACTTAAGTACGCCGTCACCCAGGCATTGCGCGTAGGCGCGCAACTCAGCCTCCAACGCCCCCATGTCAACCTGGAGCGTCAACCGCTGACAACCTAGCGCCAGACGCTGCAGGTGACGCTCAGGCAACACCGGTTTGCCATTGCGCACAGCGATGGTTTCAAACAACCCATCGCCGTAAGCCAGGCCGCGGTCCTTGAGCGACAGAACGTCGGCAGGCTGACCGTCGACCCAGCTTTCCATCAACCAGCGAACCGGCGGAACACCAGCGAGCCGTTGGTACCGCCAAAGCCGAAGGAGTTGGACAGCACCACATCGATGTCCATGCCACGCGCCGTGTGTGGCACGAAGTCCAGATCGCAGCCTTCGTCCGGCTCGTCAAGGTTGATGGTCGGTGGCGCGACCTGGCTGTTGATCGCCAGTACGCTGAAGATCGCTTCCACCGCGCCCGCGGCACCCAGCAGGTGGCCGGTCATGGACTTGGTCGAGCTGACCGCCAGTTTGTAGGCGTGCTCACCGAACACGGTCTTGATGGCCTGGGCCTCGGCAAGATCGCCCGCCGGGGTCGAAGTGCCATGGGCATTGATGTACTGCACCTGCTCGGCGTTGACCTTCGCGTCACGCAGTGCGTTGGTGATGCAGCGGGCAGCACCGGCACCGTCGGCGGGTGGCGAGGTCATGTGGTAGGCATCGCCACTGGTGCCAAAGCCAATCAGCTCGGCATAAATGGTCGCGCCGCGCGCCTTGGCATGCTCCAGCTCTTCGAGTACCAGCGCACCGGAACCGTCGGACAATACGAAGCCGTCTCGGCCCTTGTCCCACGGCCGACTGGCGCGGCTCGGTTCGTCGTTGCGGGTCGACAGCGCACGGGATGCGCCGAAGCCACCCATGCCCAGCCCGCAGGCCGCCATCTCGGCACCGCCGGCAATCATCACGTCGGCCTCGTCGTACATGATGTTGCGCGCAGCCATGCCAATGCAGTGGGTGCCCGTGGTACACGCCGTAGCAATAGCGTAGTTAGGCCCCTGCACACCCAGGTGGATGGACAGGAAACCGGAAATCATATTGATGATCGAGCCCGGCACAAAGAACGGAGAAATCCGTCGCGGCCCCGACTCGTGCAGCGTACGGCTGGTTTCTTCGATATTGGTCAAGCCGCCAATACCCGACCCCATGGCCACGCCGATACGTTCACGGTTGGCATCGGTGACTTCAAGACCGGCATTACGTACGGCCTGGAATCCGGCTGCCAGGCCGTATTGAATGAACAGGTCGAGCTTGCGGGCCTCTTTGACCGACAGGTACTCCTCGACATTGAAACCCTTTACCGAGCCGCCAAAACGGGTGGAATAGGCAGAAAGGTCGGTGTGTTCGATCAGACCAATGCCACTACGGCCAGCCAGAATGCCCTGCCAACTGCTCGGCACATCCGTGCCCAGTGGCGACAACATACCCATACCGGTGACTACGACGCGTCTACGCGACACAGCACTCTCCTTTATTCTAATGACGACTTTGCATCAGGCCTAAAGAAAAAACCGCACGCCATGATGGCAGTGCGGTTTTTCCATGACAGCTAGCGACGACTAAAAATAATTAAGCCTGATGCTTATTGATGTAGTCGATAGCCAGCTGAACAGTAGTGATTTTTTCAGCTTCTTCGTCAGGGATTTCGGTCTCGAATTCCTCTTCCAGAGCCATCACCAGCTCAACGGTGTCAAGGGAGTCGGCACCCAGGTCTTCAACGAAGGCAGCTTCGTTCTTCACTTCTTCTTCTTTGACGCCCAGTTGCTCGGCAACGATTTTCTTGACGCGCTCTTCGATGGTGCTCATACCTTGTTTTCACTCCTAATGGACAAATTCAGGCAGCTGGCCGGTGGGTAAGTGTATAGAAAGACTTTTCGGTTTTTCAACCGAAAGCTTCACTCCTCAAACCCAGCAGCCCGCCGCCTATAAATAGATTGCAGCTTTATAACGGATTTTAGACAGCTCGTATGACATTTTTTTGAAGCAATCCGTCACATTTAACTCATGTACATCCCGCCGTTTACCGGGATTGTAGCCCCAGTCACGTATGCCGCACCATCCGACGCAAGAAAAGCGACCACGGACGCGATTTCTTGAGCTTGCCCCAGACGACCCAGCGGAATTTGTGTCAACAAGGCTTCACGTTGCGCTTGCGGCAGTTCACGGGTCATGTCGGTATCGATGAAACCCGGGGCTACCGAGTTTACCGTAATCGAGCGCGAACCCACTTCACGCGCCAGCGCACGACTGAAACCTTCCAGACCGGCTTTGGCCGCAGCATAGTTTACTTGGCCTGCGTTGCCCATGGCACCCACAACCGAACCGATACTGATAATTCGACCCCAGCGAGCCTTGGTCATGCCACGCAGAACGCCCTTGGACAGCCGGTACAGGCTGTTCAGGTTGGTATCGATCACGTCGAACCATTCGTCATCTTTCATGCGCATCATCAGGTTATCGCGGGTGATGCCGGCATTATTGACCAGGATTGCCGGCGCACCGAACTGTTCCTGAATGTTTGCCAGCACCGCCGCAACGGATTCATCGCTGGTGACGTTCAGTTCAAGACCGGTGCCTTGGATGTCGTTTTCCTTCAGGGTAGCGGCGATGCGCTCGGCGCCCGAAGCGGAAGTCGCGGTACCAACAACGATGGCGCCTTGACGACCCAGTTCCAGGGCAATGGCCTGGCCGATGCCACGGCTTGCACCGGTCACCAGTGCAACTTTACCTTGCAGACTCATGCAAGCTTCTCCTGTTCAGGCCTGCGCTGCACGGGCGGCAGCGAAAGCATCTGGGGTATTGAGATTGGAAGTCGATACGCCTTCGGCGCAGCGTTTGTTCAGACCGGCCAGCACTTTACCAGGACCGCACTCGACCAGTTCGGTCGCGCCCTTGGCCGCCAGGGTCTGCACCGATTCGACCCAGCGAACCGGTTTGTAGAGTTGCTCCAGCAGATCACGCTTGAGGGTCTCAAGATCCGCAGCCACATCGGCGCTGACGTTCTGTACCACTGGAATCTGTGGCGCCTGCCAGTCAATGGCAGCAATAGATTCGGCAAAACGCTCAGCGGCCGGACGCATCAGTTCGCAGTGCGACGGCACGCTGACGGGCAACGGCATGGCACGCTTGGCACCACGGCTCTTGCACCCTTCAATGGCGCGCTCCACAGCAGCCTTGGCACCGGCAATCACCACCTGGCCAGGTGAATTGAAGTTCACAGCGCTGACCACTTCGCCTTGCGCGGCTTCGGCGCAGGCTGCCAGCACATCGGCATCTTCCAGGCCGAGAATCGCAGCCATGCCGCCCTGCCCGGCCGGAACGGCCTCCTGCATCAACTGGCCACGACGCTCCACGAGCTTCACCGCGTCACCCAGGCTCAGACTGCCAGCAGCCACCAGAGCGCTGTATTCGCCCAGGCTGTGTCCGGCAACGAACGCCGGACGCGCACCGCCCTCGGCCAGCCAGAGGAGCCAGAGTGCGATCGAGGCGGTCAGGATGGCTGGCTGGGTTTTGTCGGTTTGATTGAGTTGCTCTTCCGGCCCTTGCTGGGTCAGTGCCCACAGGTCATAGCCCAGAGCATCGGAAGCTTCTTTGAATGTTTCGAGGATCAACGGGTATTGCTCGCCCAGCTCGGAAAGCATGCCGAGGGACTGCGAACCCTGCCCAGGAAAGACGAATGCGAGAGATGCAGACATGAAAACAAAGCCCCTAATGATCTTGTCGTCAAAAATTGACGCCCCAGGGGGCGCTAGGAAACTGACAGTTGGATGGCGGCTTGAACCGACCGGTCACATTTAAGCATTGTCAGACGAAAACGCCTAAGTTAACAAATCTTCGAGGCGCCCATGAAGACGCTCCGGCAGGTTTTCCTGGATTTCGATCAGCGCGCGATTGATCGCACTTTGAAACCCCTGCACGCCCGCCGAACCATGACTCTTGATCACAATGCCCTGCAGCCCAAGAAAACTTGCACCGTTATGCCGCGCCGGCGCCAGGTCCGCCTGCAACCGACGCATCAACGGCAACGCCAGGGCACCGACCATCCGCGAGGCCAGGTTCTGCCTGAACAGCTTCTCGATACGCGCGCCGATCATGGTCGCCAGGCCTTCGCTGGACTTGAGCAAAATATTGCCGACAAAACCGTCACACACCACCACGTCCGCCTCACCCCGGTACAACCCATCGCCCTCAACGAAGCCGATGTAATTGATACCTCGCGCAGCCTGCAACAACGTGGCTGCCAGCTTGACTTGCTGGTTACCCTTGATGTCTTCGGTACCGATGTTCAGCAGCGCTACACGAGGGCGCACGATACCCAGGGTTTCAGCCGCTACCGAGCCCATCACTGCAAACTGCAGTAGATGCTCGGCACTGCAATCGACGTTGGCGCCCAGATCAAGGAGCTGGCAAAAACCACGCTGGGTGGGGATGGCCGCGACCATCGCCGGCCGGTCGATGCCCGGCAAGGTCTTGAGCACGTAACGCGACAGCGCCATCAGTGCACCGGTATTGCCTGCACTGACACACGCCTGGACCTTGCCATCGCGCAGCAGCTCAAGGGCTACACGCATCGAGGCGTCAGGCTTGCCACGCAGGACCTGGGCAGGTTTTTCGTCCATGGTGATGACTTCGGACGCAGGTGCGATCGTCAGGCGCGAACGATCCACAGCCGATTGGCCGTTGAGCATTTCTTCTAGAAGGGAGGGTTGACCGACGAGGGTCAGGTGCAACGAGGGTGTAGCATTCAGACAAGCAAGGCTGGCCTGAACAATGCTGCGGGGACCGAAGTCCCCGCCCATTGCGTCAATCGCGATGACTTGAGCGGACAAGGATTACTCGTCAGCGCCCTTGTCGATCACTTTACGACCACGGTATACGCCTTCTGGCGATACGTGGTGACGCAGGTGAACTTCACCGGTGGTTTTTTCTACAGACAGGGTGCTAGCCTCGAGAGCGTCGTGCGAACGGCGCATGTCACGGGCAGAGCGGGATTTTTTGTTCTGCTGAACAGCCATAATTGATTAACTCCTAAACGTTTGGGTCACGCTTTAACTGCGCCAATACACTGAACGGGTTGGACCGCGTTACCTCGTCCTCGCTCGGTTCGGGCTCATCTGCTCCCGCCGGCTGCTGGCATTCTTCCGGATGATGAGCAGGCACAATGGGCAAGGCGAGCAGAAGCTCCTCCTCGATCAGTGACTGCAGATCCAATGGATCTTCGCCCAGTTCCAGCACGTCATAACCTTTCGGTAACGACTGGGTATTCGCACCCTCCTTCACCACGGCGTAACTGCATTCGCTGTGGATCGGCAGGGTGACCAGCTCAAGACAACGCTGGCAAACCATTTTGACTTCAGTGTCGATAAAGCTGTGGATTACCACAGATTTACGTTCATCTCGTTCAAAAACGAATTTGGCCTGGACCGTACCGACATCGTCGGAAAGCGGGTCGCAGAGTCTCTTCAAATCGGCCAGCAGCAGTTCACCTTGAAGGGTGGTGCCACGGTCAGCCAATTTGCGCGGGTCAACGTGAGGTGGAATCGGGTCATTCAACATAGGCGCAGCATTATAGGGATGCCCCCGGCCATGTCAAAGGAAATTCAGCCCTGTCCGTCACTTGCGCGCCTCGCTAGAATTCGCCCCTGCCTTTTGGAGATGCCCATGCTGCCTTTATTACTCGCCTCAAGCTCAGTGTATCGCCGGCAATTGCTTGCCCGTCTGGGGCTACCGTTCGTCTGCAGCTCACCGGACATCGACGAAAGCCGTCGACCTGACGAGCCAGCACTCGACCTGGTAAAACGCCTGGCCCGGGAAAAAGCCCAGGCCCTGGCGAGCAGCCATCCGGCGCATCTGATCATCGGTTCGGACCAGGTGGCCGTGCTCGGCGAGCGCATCCTGGGCAAGCCCCATACATTCGAGAACGCCCGCGAACAACTGCTGGCCGCCAGCGGCGCCCGGATCAGCTTTCTGACCGGCCTGGCGGTACTTAACAGCCAGACCGGCGCCTGCCAGGTCGATTGCGTTCCGTTTACCGTCCACATGCGCACGCTGGACCCTGCACGCATCGAACGCTACCTGCTGGCCGAGCAACCTTATGACTGCGCGGGCAGCTTCAAGGCCGAAGGGCTTGGCGTGAGCCTGTTCCAGAGCACGGAAGGGCCAGACGCCACCAGCCTGGTTGGCCTGCCACTGATTCGCCTTGTGGATATGTTGCTGGCCGAGGGCGTGCAGGTTCCCTAAGCCAACATACAACGTGTAGCGAGGGCATTTATTTGTGGGAGCAAGGCTTGCCCGCGGCGATGCAGGCGCTGCGATGATGCAGACCAGCCGGGTTATCGCTCATCGCGAGCAAACTTTGCCCCCACAGCCAAGCCAAAGGGGATCGCGCAAACCAACGAATTAGCGCAATGCCGGCCCCTGGAACCCCATCCACATCGCCAGATGCTCGGCAATGCTCGCTCCCAGCTTCTTCGAGAAGCGATCAAACGGCGACTCTTCGATGGTGAAATCCACCAGCTCTTTTTCGCCAATCACGTCCCGCGCCACCGAACTGGCGCTGCCCAGGCCATCGATCAAGCCCAGCGGCAAGGCCTGCTCCCCAGACCAGACCAGCCCAGAGAACAGCTCGGGATGCTCCTTGTCTTTGAGGCGCTCACCCCGGCCTTTTTTGACGCTGGCAATGAATTGCTTATGGGTCGTGTCGAGCACACCCTGCCAAAACGCGGTTTCTTCAGGTTTTTGCGGCTGGAACGGATCAAGGAACGACTTATGCTCGCCGGAGGTGTACACCCGGCGCTCCACGCCCAGTTTCTCCATCGTCCCGACAAAACCATAGCCAGCCGCCGTCACGCCAATGGAGCCCACCAGGCTCGCCTTGTCGGCATAGATCTGATCGGCCGCGCTGGCAATATAGTACGCACCGGAAGCCCCCAGATCGGAAATGACCGCGTAGACCTTGGTGTTCGGGTGCAACGCGCGCAACCGGACGATCTCGTCATAGACATAACCCGACTGCACAGGGCTGCCACCCGGACTGTTGATGCGCAAGATCACACCCTTGACCTTGGGATCTTCGAAAGCAGCCCGCAGGCTACCGACGATGTTGTCCGCGCTGGCAGGCTCCTTATGGGCAATCATGCCTTCGATGTCGATCAATGCGGTGTACGCAGAACCCCGCACGGCGCTTTTTTCCATGTCGAACAGGGGCGTGAACAGCAATAGCGCGACAAAGAGATAAACGAACGTCAGCAGCTTGAAGAAAATGCCCCAGCGGCGGGAACGACGCTGCTCCTGCACACCGGCCAGCAAGGTCTTCTCCAACAGCTTCCAGCTTTTGTCGTCACCGTTCTCGGCGCTCGCCTTGGCCGGTGCCTTCCATTCGTCGGTCATGCAAGTATCCCCAGCAAAAACTTAATTGGCCCGCCGGCTCAGCCAGGCGTGCAACTCAGGAAAATGATCGATCGCCAACTGCGGCTCGAAGGCTTGCAGCGCCGCAATCGTCTGCGCGCCGTAGCTCACCGCAACCGACCCCATGCCGGCGTTGCGCGCCATCTGCAGGTCGAACGAGGAATCCCCCACCATCAACGCCTGCTCCGGCTGCATGCCGCAGTGAGCCAGTATTTGCTCAAGCATCAACGGATGCGGCTTACTCGCCGTTTCGTCCGCAGCCCGGGTGATATCGAAATAATCGTCCCAGCCATGGGACTTCAGCACTCGATCCAGCCCGCGACGCGCCTTGCCGGTGGCGACAGCCAAGCGATACCCCTCGCCCCTCAAGGTTTCAAGAGTGTCTACCACACCGTCAAACAACGGCGAAGGCTCAGCCTCCAGCGCAATGTAGTGATCAGCGTAATACTGGCGAAAAACCAGCAGCTCAGGGTCACTGATCTCCGGGTACAGACTGCGGATCGCTTCCGGCAAGCCGAGGCCGATGATGCCCTTCACGGCAAAATCATCACACCTGGCAAAACCCGCACGATCAGAGGCGGCATGCATTGCCTCCACGATCCGACCGATGGAGTTCGCCAGAGTGCCATCCCAATCGAAGATCAGCAGCTTGTATTCAGGATGCACTCAACCGCTCCACGGTCTTGGCCCACATTTCATCCACGGGAGCCTGCAATTTCAGCTCACCACCATCGGGCAACGGCACGGTCAACATGTAGGCATGGAGAAACAGGCGCTTGCCACCCAGATCACGGATTTCCCGGGTGAAGTCGTCATCGCCGTACTTGCTGTCCCCAGCGATGCAATGCCCGGCATGTAGCGTATGGACGCGAATCTGGTGGGTGCGGCCAGTCACCGGCTTGGCTTCGACCATGGTGGCGAAATCACCGAAGCGGCGCAGGACCTTGAACACTGTCAAGGCCTCCTTGCCTTCTTCGTTGACTTCCACCATGCGCTCGCCGGAACGCAGGTTGCTCTTGAGCAACGGCGCCCGAACTTGCTTGATGGAGGTATCCCAACGTCCCCGCACCAGCGCCATGTAGCGCTTGTCGACGCCATCGCCGCGCAATTGCTCATGCAAATGCCGCAACATGCTGCGTTTCTTGGCGATCATCAGCAGGCCGGAGGTGTCGCGATCCAGGCGATGGACCAACTCCAGCTCCTTGGCGTCGGGGCGCAACTGACGAAAGGCCTCGATCACGCCGAAATTCAGGCCGCTGCCGCCGTGAACCGCAATGCCCGCAGGCTTGTTGAGCACGATCAGCGCCTTGTCTTCGAAGACGATCGAGGCTTCCAGGCGCTGCAACAGGCCTTGGGCCAGGGGCACGGGCTCATCGCGCTCGGGCACGCGAACCGGCGGCACGCGCACGATATCGCCCGCCTGAAGCTTGTATTCGGGCTTGATCCGTCCTTTGTTCACCCGCACTTCACCCTTGCGCAAAATGCGATAGATCAAGGTCTTGGGCACGCCTTTGAGTCGGGCTAGAAGGAAGTTATCGATTCGTTGGCCGGCATATTCCGGCGAGACCTCGAGCAGTTGAACGCCAGGGGTCGAAGGGGCAGTAGTCGTCATGGCGGCGATGATAACAATTTTTTATGGAATTGAAGCACTTAATCATTGCTGCTATAGTCGCGAACGCCGCCAAAAGCGGCCGGACAGCGGACTAACGGTCAAAAACCGGCCCTGACCAACGCAATTCACGAGGACGAGAGGCCGTCCTACGGGGCTTTTGCTAGATAACGGCAGAGTTTGCAGGTGTAACGAGCGCAGGTGACATGAGGCCTGAAATACGCGGCAAAGCAGAGTTTTGACTCGCCTTGCGCGCCACATTCACGGCCAGTTCACAAAGTGCAGTCACCGGTAGACGACCCCGAGCGAGAGCTTCGGAAACAACGCCTAAATTAGCCATGATGCGTGACCTCCCCTTTCGGAGCTCACGGTAAATGCCAACCCGCTGCGGATTCTGCGCGCGGCAGCACCCGATTATCAGGGATACGTGTAGGGTGGAGATGTACAACCGTCGGACTGTGTAGCACTAGGCTTATATTTAGACGCTTCATCTCGTCCACAGGCGCCGGTTGATTCCTCCTCCTGACTGAGTGCTTGAACAGCCAGCAAGCAGGACGCGTCCGTCGCGACTTCGCCATCATTGGGTCGAACTCGCTGGACACTGGAATGGCCCGGCCACTTCCATGACGCACCTGACACCGACCGTGAGAAGTCGTGTGTGCCGAACGCCGTTTCCGGCAGCCCGGAAACCGACGGTACTACATGAAAAGAATGCTGATTAACGCAACTCAACCCGAAGAGTTGCGTGTTGCACTGGTAGACGGCCAGCGCCTCTACGACCTGGATATCGAATCCGGTGCACGCGAGCAGAAGAAGGCCAACATCTATAAAGGCCGGATTACTCGCATCGAACCAAGCCTTGAGGCTGCCTTTGTCGATTTCGGCTCCGAGCGCCACGGCTTCCTGCCCCTCAAAGAAATCTCCCGCGAATACTTCAAGAAGGCCCCTGAAGGCCGCGTCAACATCAAGGACGTCCTGAGCGAAGGCCAGGAAGTCATCGTCCAGGTCGAAAAAGAAGAGCGTGGCAACAAGGGCGCAGCCCTGACCACCTTCATCAGCCTGGCGGGCCGTTACCTGGTCCTGATGCCGAACAACCCTCGCGCCGGTGGTATCTCCCGCCGCATCGAAGGCGAAGAGCGCAATGAACTGCGCGAAGCCCTCAACGGCCTGGTTGCCCCAGCCGACATGGGCCTGATCGTTCGCACCGCCGGCCTTGGCCGCAGCAGCGAAGAAATGCAGTGGGACCTCGACTACCTGCTGCAACTGTGGACCGCCATCAAGGAAGCCTCGCTGGATCGCTCCGCGCCGTTCCTGATCTATCAGGAAAGCAATGTCATCATCCGCGCGATCCGCGATTACCTGCGCCAGGACATCGGCGAAGTGTTGATCGACAGCGTTGAAGCCCAGGACGAAGCCCTGACCTTCATCCGCCAGGTCATGCCGCAGTACGCCAGCAAGATCAAACTCTACGAAGACAGCGTTCCGCTGTTCAACCGTTTCCAGATCGAAAGCCAGATCGAGACCGCGTTCCAGCGCGTCGTAGAACTGCCGTCCGGCGGCTCCATCGTCATCGATCCGACCGAAGCCCTGGTGTCCATCGACATCAACTCGGCGCGCGCCACCAAAGGCAGCGACATCGAAGAAACCGCCCTGCAGACCAACCTTGAAGCCGCCGAAGAAATCGCCCGTCAGTTGCGCCTGCGCGACATCGGCGGCCTGATCGTCATCGACTTCATCGACATGACCCCGGCCAAGAACCAGCGCGCCGTGGAAGAGAAGGTCCGTGAGTGCCTGGAAGCCGACCGCGCCCGCGTACAGGTCGGTCGCATCTCGCGCTTCGGCCTGCTGGAAATGTCCCGTCAGCGCCTGCGTCCTTCCTTGGGCGAGAGCAGCGGCATCGTCTGCCCGCGCTGCAACGGCACCGGCATCATCCGTGACGTCGAGTCGCTGTCCCTGGCGATCCTGCGCCTGATCGAAGAAGAAGCCCTGAAAGACCGCACCGCCGAAGTTCGCGCGCAGGTGCCGATCCCGGTGGCTGCGTTCCTGCTCAACGAAAAACGCAACTCGATCACCAAGATCGAACTGCGCACCCGCGCCCGTATCGTCATCCTGCCGAACGATCACCTCGAGACGCCGCACTTCGAAGTGCAGCGCCTGCGTGATGACAGCCCGGAAGCCCACACCAATCAGTCCAGCTACGAAATCGCTGCTGCCGCTGCCGAAGTGGAAGAAGTGCAGCCGGCTGCTGCCACTCGCACCCTGGTTCGCCAGGAAGCTGCGGTCAAGACGGCTCCAGCCCGCGCCAATGCACCGGTTCCGACCGAAGCAGCCGCGCCGGCACCGGCACCTGCCGCCGCACCTGAACCAAGCCTGTTCAAAGGCCTTGTGAAATCCCTGGTCAGCCTGTTCGCCACCAAGGAAGAGCCGGCTGCGCCGACCGTTGTCGCCAAGCCAGCGGCTACCGAGCGTCCAGCCCGCAACGAAGAACGTCGCAATGGTCGTCAGCAGACCCGCAACCGCAACGGTCGTCGTGACGAGGAGCGCAAACCCCGTGAAGAGCGTGCACCGCGTGAAGAGCGCGCACCACGTGAGCCACGTGAAGAACGCCAGCCTCGCGAAGCCCGTGAGGAAGTGCCAGCCGTAGCCCGCGAAGAACGCGCGCCGCGTCCGCCGCGTGAAGAGCGCCAACCCCGCGCGCCTCGTGAAGATCGCAAGCCACGTGGCGAGCGTGAAGAACGTGTTCGCGAGCTGCGCGAACCGCTGGATGCCGCTCCCGCCGCTGCTGCCGCCACCGCTGAAGAGCGTCCGGCCCGTCAGCCTCGCGAAGAGCGCGCACCGCGTCCGCCACGTGAAGAGCGTCAACCACGCGCCGAGCAGGCTGCCGTTGCCAGCGAAGAGGAAGTACTGAACAGCGAAGAGCAACTGCAGGAAGACGGTCAGGACAACGCCGAAGGCGATCGTCCACGCCGCCGCTCCCGTGGGCAGCGTCGCCGCAGCAACCGTCGTGAGCGTCAACGCGACGCCAACGGCAATGTGATCGAAGGTTCGGAAGCCTCCGAATCCGCCGAGAACGCCGAAGCGCCAAGCGCTGCCGACCTGGCTGCCGGCCTGGCCGTCACCGCCGCGGTTGCCAGCAGCTCGATCAGCGCCCCCGCTGAAGCCGAGGCTCACGAACAGGCCGAACGCGCTACCGCCGTGGTGGAAAACGCCCCGGTTGAAGCGCCTGTGGTCGAAGCCACTACCCCGGTAGAAACCACCGCTTCGCCAGAAGTGGAACTCGCCCCGGTTCGTGAAGCCGAGCCTCAGGCAGAAGCAGTTTCCGAGCCTGCACCTGTCATCGAGCAACCTGTGGTTGCCGCTGAACCTGTGATCGAAGCTGTGATCGAGGAAAAAGCGCCGGAGCCGGTTCGCGAAGAACAGACCGCGTTCAACTGGCACGCCGAGCCAGCCGTCGTCGAAGCCGAGCCGGCAGCAGAAGCCGTGAAAGCAGCCGAGCCGGTCGTGGTCGAGCCAGCTCCAGCGGTTCAAGCGCCTGTGGTTGCCGAAGCTCCAGCCCCGGTAGAGGTGGAGGCGCCTGCCCCTGCCAGCGCCCTGACCCCCAACGGTCGTGCTCCGAACGATCCGCGTGAAGTGCGTCGTCGCAAGCGTGAAGCCGAGCGTCTGCAGAAGGAAGCCGAACAAGCTGCCGCTGCCGCTGCTCAAGCGCCTGCCGCTGAGCCAGCACCCGTGGAGCAAGCAATCGAGGCAGCCCCTGCCCCGGTCGCTGAAACCACCAGCGAACCCGCTCCCGCTGAATCGGCGCCGGTGATCGACGAACCTCAGCACTCCGCTGAAGAAGTCGCACCTCGCCACACTGAAGCCCTGGAAAAAGAGCACGAGCCTAAACCTCACGCCTGATTCCACCGCCCAGTAAAAAGCCCCGCCTGGTTGACGCCAGGCGGGGCTTTTTTATGTCTTCAGACTTAGTTACATGAGTGTTGGAAGCTGGATGGTGTGGAGCGGGCTTGCTGGCGAACATGGCCCGGCGTCCACCCTTGATGCAAGCTGACGCAGCGCTATCGCGAGCAGGCTCGCTCCCACAGGAGATTGGCGGCGGGCATAAATCTGGCGACCATCGAAATTCAGTGTGGGAGCGAGCCTGCTCGCGATAGCGCGGGCCCGGCTTGTATCAATGTTGCCTGCCCCACAGGAATCCGCGTCGGCTGTTACTTAAAGATCAGCGCTTCAGGCACGTCCACATCCCAAACCACCCCAGGATCGTCCACTGCCACCTCGACCACCCGCGCCCCGGTAAACAACCCCTTGGCGCCGCGATCAGCGGTCAATGCCATCAATTGCGGGCCAAACGCACGACCGAACCCCACGGGATGCCCATACTCACCCGCCAGGACCGGCACACTGATGCCCTCTTCGCTGATCTGCGCCACTACCTGCTCGATGCTTGACGGCAGGATGAACGGCATATCACCGAGCACGATCAACCAGCCATCTAGGTCCGGGCAAGCCTGGACACCCGCAGCGATACTGTCACCCAGCCCAGGCGAGTCCAGTTGTACAAAATCGCACCCGTAAGCCTGGGCCATGCGAATAGCCTGTGGACGGTCCTCACGGGTCACCAGCACGCGTTTTTCCAGAGAAGGCGGCAAGTTCACCAGCACCTGCTCGATGACCGATCGGACGGCGCCGTCACGCCCCGTGCAATCGGCCAGCAGCTTATCTTTGTCCTGGCCTGCAACCTGACGGAAACGGCTGCCCGATCCTGCCGCGAGAATGATCACACCAATCGATTCAGTCATCCCGTCTCCTCGCCCGTCGATTACAGCGGCTTTTTCTGACGCAACTCGACGCCATTCTTGATCGCCACGATTTCAGCCAGCAAAGACAAGGCAATTTCCGCCGGCGTATGGCTGCCGATGTGCAAACCGATCGGCCCATGCAGCCGTTCGATAGCCTGTGCAGACAAGCCTAGCTGAGCCAGGTTATCCCGGCGCTTCTGGCTGTTCACCCGAGAGCCCAGGGCCCCGACATAAAACGCCTTGGAATCCAGGGCCGTGAGCAGCGCCATATCGTCCAATCGTGGATCATGGGTCAGGGCGACAATGGCGGTACGCTCGTCGGTCTGGATGCTCAACACCGCTTCGTCAGGCATGCCGGAAACGAAGCGGCCATGCTGCTCTTCCCAACCGTAGACAAATTCCTTGCGCGGATCGCAGATCAACACCTCGAAATCCAGCAACCGGGCCATTTCTGCCACATAACGCGACAGTTGCCCCGCGCCGATCAACAGCAGCCGCCAGCGCGGGCCGTAGATGGCCCGCAGGACTTGACCGTCGAATACCAGCGCTTCGGTTTTGCTGGCCGGCGTCAGCAGCACTTCGCCTGTGCCGACGGTCAGCTCACGGGCGACAATCTCATGGCCATCGCAGCGCTCCAGCAGTTGCGCGACCCATTGCGGATCGCCGACCCGTTCTTCGGTCAGGCGCAAGGTACCGCCGCACGGCAGGCCGAAGCGCGCCGCCTCCTCACGAGTCACGCCATAGGTGATGAGCTGCACCGGCGGACCGTCCGCCGGAATACGCCCGTCGTGCAGCCGGGCGATCAGGTCATCCTCGACACAACCGCCCGATACCGAGCCAATCACCACGCCGTCTTCACGCAGGGCCAGCATCGCCCCCGGCGGCCTCGGCGCCGTGCCCCAAGTCTGGACCACAGTGAACAACACCACCCGCTGCCCGGCGCGGCGCCATTGAAGCACGCTGCGCAGGACGTTCAGATCAACGCTGTCCATCAGGTTTTGGCCTGCTGCCAGCCCTGCAACTGATAACGCACGGGCAGCTCGCGGATGCGCTTGCCGGTGGCGGCGAAAATCGCGTTGCACAGCGCCGGCGCAATCGGCGGCACACCCGGTTCACCCACACCGCCCAACGGCACCTCGCCCGGCGGCGTGACCAAGTGCACCGCGACCTCCTTGGGAGCCAAGGACATGCGCGCCACTTCGTACATGTGGAAGTTGTCTTGCTGGACCTTGCCGTCCTTGAAGCTGATCTCCCCCACCACCGCATTGCCCAGGCCCATGACGCAGGCGCCTTCGAACTGGGAACGGATACGCTCGGGGTTGATCTGCGGGCCGCAGTCCACGGCAATATCGGCCTTGTGCACGATCAACGTACCATCGTCCTTGACCTCCACCTCCAGCGCTGCCGCCACATAGGTGACGAAGCTGTAGTGCACCGCCAGCCCCAGGCCACGGCCCTTGGGCAGTTTGCGGCCCCACCCGGCGGCCTTGGCGGCGGTTTCCAGCACGGTGCGGATCCGCGCCGTATCGATGGGATAAAGCTCGGGGGATTCGCCGTAGTTCCATTCTTCATTCAAGGTGCGCGGATCGATCTTACGGTCCGGGCCAAGCAATTTGACGTGATACGCCAGTGGATCCTGGCCGGCCTTGTGGGCCAATTCGTCGATGAAACTCTGAATCGCAAAACCGTGGGGAATATTCGACACCGAGCGGTACCAGCCCCAACCCTCGTATGGGCCACCGCTTCGGGGTTCTCCAGGCGCATGTTGGGAATTGCGTAGGCCATGTTGGTCACGCCCATGCCCACTTCGAACGGCGCTTCGTGGGTCATGCCCGGTGCAAACAGTGCGGTAATGCTCGGGGCTACGGTGCGATGCAGCCAGCCGGACGGCATCCCGTCCTGGTTCAGGCCAGCCTTGAGGTATTCGGCCGATACGGTGTGGAAATACGAATGATGGATGTCATCTTCGCGGGTCCATTGCACCCGCACCGCCTGGCCTGGAAACTCCTTGGCCAACACGGCCGCCTCGAGGACGAAATCGGGTTTGGACTTGCGCCCGAAACCACCGCCCAGCAGCGTGATGTGCACGGTAACCTTGTCGAAAGGGATCCCCAACCGTTCGGCGACGCGTTCACGGGTGACCTGCGGCGCCTGGCTCGGTGCCCAGGCTTCGCACTGGCCATCCTTGAACCGGGCGACGGCGACCATCGGCTCCATCGGCGACTGCGACAGGTGCGGCAGGTAATAGGACGCCTCCAGGGTTGCGTCAGCCTTGGCCAGCGCGTCGTCCAGATCACCAGTGTTGCGCAAGACTTTCCCGGGCTTGAGGGCCGCGGCTTCCAGTTCCTTGCGATAGGCGACGGAGTCATAGCCGGCATTCGGGCCGTCATCCCACTCGATTTTCAGCGCCTCGCGGCCCTTGATCGCCGCCCAGGTGTTTTTCGCCACTACCGCCACGCCGCCCAGAGGCTGGAACTCGGAGGGCAACGGACGTCCTTCGATCTGCAGCACCTTGACCACACCCGGTACTTTCAGCGCCGCGCTGCTGTCCACGCGCTTGACCTTGCCACCATAGACTGGCGGGCGAGCCACGACGGCATAGAGCATGCCATCGAAATGTACATCGGCGCCGAACACGGCACGCCCGTTGACGACGTCTTCGCCATCGATGGCCCGGCTCGACTCCTTACCGATGTAGCGAAACTCCGAAGGTTGCTTGAGGCGCAGGCTGTCACGGGCGGGAACTGGCAAGGCACTGGCCGCGGCGGCCAACGCGCCATACCCCAGTTCCCGACCGGAAGGCTGGTGCACGACTTTGTGCAATTGAGCACGACACTCACTCGCCGGGACATTCCACTGAGCAGCGGCGGCCAGCTCCAGCATGGTCCGGGCAGCGGCCCCGCAACGACGCATTGGTTCGTACCAGTGGCGCATACTGCGCGAGCCATCGGTGTCCTGGTTGCCGAAGCGCACCTCATCCGCCGGTGCCTGCCGCACCTTGACCTGCGCCCAGTCAGCGTCCAGTTCATCGGCCACCACCATGGTCAGGCTGGTGCGCACCCCCTGGCCCATTTCCGAACGGTTGCAGATCACCGTCACGCTGCCATCGGTGGCGATGCTCACGTACACCTGCGGGTCGTCGATCACACCATTGGGCATGCCCTCACCGCCGAACTTCTTGTCCTCGGCAAAAGCGTCCGGCAGGCCCCAACTGGCGGCCAGCACCAACACACCCGTGGCGCTCGCGCCTTTGAGGAAACCACGGCGGCTGAGGTTGCTCAGCACAAAATCATTGGGCAAGCGGCTCATGCCTTGGCCTCCTTCAGGTGGGTGGAAGCCTGGCGGATCGCAGTCTTGATCCGGTTATAAGTGCCGCAACGGCAGATGTTGCCGACCATGGCCTCTTCGATCTGCTCATCGCTCGGGTTGGGATTGGTCTTGAGCAAGGCGGTCGCGGACATGATCTGCCCACCCTGACAGTAGCCGCACTGGGCCACGGCGGTATCGAGCCAGGCCTTCTGGACAATTTGCCCGACCGGGTCGACATGAAGGGCATCGATGGTGGTGACGTTCTGGCCTTTCACCGAGCCAATCGGGGTGATGCAACTGCGCGCCGGGGCGCCGTCGATGTGAATGGTACAGGCGCCGCACAGGCCCATGCCGCAGCCGAATTTGGTGCCGTTGTAACCGGCCACATCTCGGATGGCCCAGAGCAGCGGCATGTCCTCGGTCACATCCAGTTGGTGATCTTTTCCATTGAGTTTCAAGGTAATCATGGGCACGCCCGCACGGTGATCGAATTATGGGGTCGAGCAATCTGCCGTTTGGACAACGGTTCGGTTGGCGCAGACTGACTCAGGCTAATCGGGCTCTCTTGTGCAAACACGCAGACGTCTGCACCGGGCCTTCAATGATGCGATGGTCGCATCGTTAGCTCACTAAATTAACCCAGGATTAAGCAAAACGCCCTGCACAATCCTGCACAAATGATCCTTGTGCGAGGTTGTGCAGGGCGCTCGGTGAAAGCCAGGTTCAGTACCGATTGGGCTCCATTTCCAGATTGACCTGAAAACGCTCGGCAATGTCTTTCTGGATACGCAGGGCCAGATCCAGCAATTGCGGCCCGGTGGCGCAGCCGTAGTTGACCAGCACCAACGCCTGCAACTTATGCACCCCGGCGTCGCCTTCGCGAAAGCCCTTCCAGCCGGCCCGCTCGATCAACCAACCGGCGGCAATTTTCATCTGCCCTTGGGGTTGTGGATAAGCCACCAGATCCGGGTATTGCAGCTTGAGTTGCGCAACGTGCGAAGCCGGCACCAGCGGGTTCTTGAAGAAACTGCCGGCATTGCCCAGCACGGCCGGGTCAGGGAGCTTTTCACTGCGGATGCTGCAGATGGCCCGGCTGACATCCGAGGGAGTCGCCTGTTCGATGCCCAGTTCGGCCAACCGCTGGCGGACCGGGCCGTACTCCAGGTGCAGATGCGCGGCGCGACTGAGGGCAAAGCGCACCCGCAGGATCAGCCAACGACCCGCTTGCTGCTTGAACAGGCTGTCGCGGTAGGCGAAACGGCATTCTTCCAGGGTGAAATCGTGCAGCTCGCCGGTTTGCCGATCCAGGGCGGTCAGGCCGGCGAACACATCCTTGATCTCCACACCGTAGGCACCGATGTTTTGCATCGGTGCGGCCCCCACCGTGCCTGGGATCAGGCTGAGGTTCTCCAGCCCCGACCAGCCTTGCGCCAGCGTGTACTGGACGAAGGGGTGCCACGGTTCGCCTGCTTCGGCTTCGATCAGCACCCGCTCGCCATCATCGCTGAGCAGACGAATCCCTTGACTGGCCATGCGCAACACCAGCGCGTCGATATCACCGGTCAGCAGCAGGTTGCTGCCGCCTCCGATCACCAGCAACGGCACGTCATTGGCGCTGGCATAGGCCAGCGCCTGGCGGACATCGGCGTCGCTGTGAGCTTCGGCGAATAACCGGGCAGTGACGTCCACGCCAAAGCTGTTGAACGGCTTGAGGCTGACGCCGGCCCGCACCTGCAAGGTCATAGCCGCCCCTTCAATTCGATCACCAGGCGGTCCGTGGCCCGCTCGATCAGGTCCAGCACTTGCTCGAAACCCTGTTCGCCGTCGTAGTACGGGTCCGGCACATCATCGAGTTCAGCCTCGTAGCGGCGCAGGAACAGATCCAGTTCGGCCCTGCCATTGCTCGGTTGTAGGGCTTTCAGATTGCGCAGGTTGCTGCCGTCCATCGCCAGGATCAGGTCATAAGTGGCGAAATCGGCCCGGCTGACCTGGCGGGCACGCTGGGCCGACAGATCATAGCCGCGTCGCAGGGCCGCAGCCTGGCTGCGCTTGTCCGGGGCCTTGCCGACGTGCCAGTCACCGGTACCGGCGGAGGCGACTTCCACCTGCTCGGCCAGCCCGGCCTCGCGCAGCTTGTGCCGCAGGATGCCTTCGGCGGTGGGTGATCGGCAAATGTTGCCGAGGCAGACAAACAGAACCCGCATCAGGCCTCCAGCAGGCGACGAACGCGCTCGAGGTCTTCCACGGTGTCGACGCCTGTCGGCGGAGCAATCAGCGCATCGGCGACATGGATTCGCACGCCGTGCCACAGGGCACGCAGTTGCTCCAAGGATTCGGTGTTTTCCAGCCAGCACGGGCCCCAGGCGACGAAATCCTGGAGGAAACCGGCGCGGTAAGCGTAGATGCCGATGTGGCGGCGGTACGGTACGCCGTCAGGCATGACGTCCCGACTTTGCGCGAATGCATCACGAGCCCAGGGCAAGGTGGCGCGGCTGAAGGTCAGCGCCAGGCCATTGAGATCGCTGACGACCTTGACCACGTTGGGGTTGAACAGGGTTTGCACATCCTCGATCGGCTCGGCCAGGGTGGCCATGCGCGCTTCGGGATGGGCTGCCAGATTGTTTGCAACCTGATCGATCACACTGGACGGGATCAACGGTTCATCGCCCTGCACATTGACCACGATGGCGTCGGGTTCCAGGCCCAGCTTGGCGGCGACTTCCGCCAGGCGATCAGTTCCGGAGTTGTGATCCTCGCGAGTCAGTACCACTTCGGCGCCAAAGCCCTTGCAGGCTTCCACGATGCGCGCATCGTCGGTCGCCACTACCACGCGCTGGGCGCTGCTTTTGCAGGCCTGTTCCCATACGTGCTGGATCATCGGTTTGCCAGCGATCAACAGCAACGGTTTGCCGGGCAGGCGCGTCGAGGCAAAGCGCGACGGAATGACAACGGTAAAGGCTGCGGTCATTTATCCAGGCGCTCGTCGGTGGTCAGGGTACGGGCCTCGCTTTCGAGCATCACCGGAATGCCATCGCGAATCGGATAGGCCAGGCCGGCGCCTTTGCTGATCAGCTCGGTTTTGTCGGCGCTGAGCTTGAGGGGGCCTTTGCAGACCGGGCAGGCCAGAATGTCGAGCAGTTTGGTGTCCATGAACATTTCCCTGGATAAATGGTTTAAGGCAAAAGCCGATCCGGCAACAGGCGCATCAACTGGGTATCGAACCAGTCCGCGAAGGCTGGCGACGGCATGGCATCCACCGCCAGGTACCACCAATGGGGCTCGGCGAAGGCACGGCATTTGACCGCGTCCTTTTCCGTCATGACCACCGGCAACGATGGCGTGAAATTCAATGCCTGGGCGCTGTATTGGGCGTGGTCGGCAAACCCGTGCGGTATAGGTCGCCAGTGTAGCGTTTCGAGGGTGTTGAAGAAACGCCGGGGATTGCCGATCCCGGCCACGGCATGCAGGGCCTGGCCGGGTGGGAAATGGTCCAGTGGCCGCCGTTCGTCGCTGGCCAGGTTCACCAGGGCTGTGGGTCGCAGCTCGAAGGCAAAGCCGTCTTCGCGGTCGGCGCTGGCGCCGTTGAATAGCACGGCATCGACCGATTGCAGACGCTCCACGGGTTCACGCAGCGGACCGGCAGGCAGACAACGTCGATTGCCCAGGCCGCGGGCGTTGTCGATCAGCACCAATTCAAGATCCCGAGCCAGGCGGTAATGTTGCATGCCGTCGTCGGACAGGATCAGGTCCAGCGGTTGAGTCTCCAGCAGCGCCTGGACCGCCCGGCTGCGATCCGGATCGATCATCAATGGCACGCCGCTGCGCTGGACAATCAGCAGTGGCTCATCACCCGCGATGTCGGCGCCCTGCCCGGCTTCGACTCGCCAGGGCAAATGGGGTGGTTTGGCGCCATAACCCCGGCTTACCACGCCGACCCGCAGGCCACGGCGCTGGCAATGCTCAATCATCCACAGGATCAATGGGGTCTTGCCGGTGCCGCCAACCGTGATGTTCCCCACGACCACCAGCGGCACGGGCGGTTGGTAAATCTCACCCTCGCCCGCCAGAAAGCGCTCGCGTTTGCCCATCACCACCCGACGGTACAACCACTCCAGTGGCCGCAACAGCGTCAGGGCCGGGTGACCTTCGTACCAGGCGGCGAGCAATCGATCGGACATGGCCATCAGGGTGCCGGCGCCGCCTCGACGGTGGTCATGCGCAGATGGCTGAAGCCGAGCTTGCCGGCCGCGTCCATGGCGGTGATGACGGATTGATGAGGGGTCTTGCCGTCGGCGCTGATGGACAGCGGCAAGCTGGTGTCGCCGCCGGACTCCTTCTGCAACGCATCGATCAGGCTCGCCAGGTCGCTCTTGGGCAGCAATTGATTGTTCACCGAAAACGTCCCTTCGGCACTGATCGTGACTTCCAGGTTCTTGAGTTGCTGGTCTTCGGCAGGCGAGCCGCTGACCGCTTCCGGCAGTTCCACCTTGAGCTGGGTTTCCCGGGTGAAGGTGGTGGTCACGACGAAAAACAGCAGCAGGATGAACACCACGTCAATCAGCGACGCAAGGTTGATCTCGACGGTTTCCCGTGGTTTGCGGCGGAATTTCACTTCTTGCCCTCGGCCAGGTCCACGTCACGGTCGCCTTGCACCACCTCGACCAGCTTGATGGCCTCCTGCTCCATGCCCACCACCAACTCATCGATGCGCCGTTGCAGGAAGCGATGGAAAAACACCGAAGGAATCCCCACCATCAACCCGGCGGCCGTGGTGATCAACGCCTTGGAAATCCCCCCTGCCAGCACCGAGGCATTGGCGGTCATGCCGGCGCCGGTGAACGAACTGAAAATGTCGATCATGCCCAGCACCGTGCCCAGCAGGCCCAGCAACGGGGCCATGGCGGCAATTGTGCCCAGGGCATTGATGTAGCGTTCCAGCTCATGGATGACCCGGGCGGCGGCTTCTTCGATGCATTCCTTCATGATCTCGCGACCATGCTTGGAATTTGCCAGCCCCGCGGCGAGGATTTCACCCAGCGGTGAACTGGCCCGCAGCTCCTTGAGCCGCTCCTTGTTCAGTTTCTTGTCCTTGATCCAGACCCAGACCTGCCCGAGCAAATGCTCCGGGGTCACGCGGCTGGCCCGCAGGGTCCACAGGCGTTCGGCAACGATTCCCAGCGCCACGATGGAACTCAGAATGATCGGCAACATCATCCAGCCGCCGGATTTGACCAATTCCCACACAGTGACAGCCCCCTCGAAAAAGTGCGCCACTTTATCATACAGACTCGCCTTGCAGGCCCGCCCCGCCGATAACACCGTCGTCGAGGATGACCCGGGTCAAGGTTACGGCCATGGTCCCGCAGACGGCGGGTCGCGCCAGTAGCGCCGTTGGCCGGCCTGAAGGCGCGGTGCTTCGAAAGCCCCCAGTTGCAGACGAATGGCACCCTGTTCGGCACTGTCGTAGATCGCCATGCCCAAGCGGCGATAACGAGCCAGCACTCGCGGATGAGGATGGCCGAATGCATTGCCCTGCCCTCGGGAGATCAACACCGAATGGGGTTTGAGCCGTGACAACAGCAACATCGACGATGAACTGCGGCTACCGTGATGGGGCGCCGCCAGCCACTGGACCGGCACGGCCAGGGGCCCGTCGAGCAACGCGCGCTCGGCATGGCTATCGATGTCTCCGGTGAGCAACAACCGCTCACCGCCGGCCTCGACCAGCAGAACGCAGGACCTCTGATTGCTTTCAAGGGCAGATGACCATTGCCACAGCTCGAACCTGACCCCGTCCCACTCCCAGCGCGCGCCACTGTCGCACGCCTCTGCCTGCAGGGTGGCAGGCAACGCGGCGGGGTCGCCACTGACCACCCGGACCGTTGGCAAGCCATTGCGCACGGCTTGGGCGCCGCCGGCATGATCGGCGTCGGCATGGCTGAGCAGCATCAGGTCCAACCCGGCGACACCCAGCTTGCGCAGGGTCGGCAGCACCACGCGCTCACCCGCGTCGGCCTCGCCAAAGCGCGGCCCCGCGTCGTAAAGCAAGGCATGATGACGGGTGCGTACCAGCACCGCCAACCCTTGACCCACGTCCAGTTGCCAGATTTCGGCCTGCCCCGGAGGCACATCCTCCCTCGGAGGGAAAACCACCAGCAGTACCATGGGCCATCCCAGTACCCGCAGTGGCACGCCTTTGGGCAGCAACAGTAACAAAGCCCCCAGAGCGGCCATGCACCACACCCACAGGGGGATAGCCGCAGGCACCCATGCCGGTATTCGCCCGGCCACCAGCGCCAGCCCCTTGAAGAGCAGATCGAGCAACCCGCCGGCGATCCAAAGCAGCCCTTCACCCACGAGCGGCATCGGCAACAACGCCGTACCGAGCAGCGCCGGCGGCAACACCAGCAGGCTGACCCAAGGCACCGCCACCAGGTTCACCAGAGGCCCGCTGAGGCTGATCGGCAAACCCAATATCAACAGGATCGGGCACAGTCCGACTGCCACCAACCATTGGGCACGGGTCCAGGTTTGCCACCAGCGCCAGGGCCCCAAGCGTGCGCCGAAAGTAAACATCAGGATCGCCACCGCGGCGAACGACAGCCAGAACCCTGGCCGCAGGCTGGCCAATGGATCGAACACCAGCACCCCATTGAAAGCCAGCAGCCACGCCCACCAGGGGTCCGGATGCCGGTAACGCAAACGCCACAGCAGCACCAGGCCGATCATCGCGCAAGCGCGCCGCACCGGCACCTCGAAGCCGGCGAGCAAGCCGTAACCCAAGGCTGCGATAAAGGCCAGAGCGCAGGCCCAAGGTAGCCACGGCAGACGCACCGGCCACATGCCATAGCGCGCCGCACCTGCCACCAGCAGGTACACCAGTGCGGCAAGCAGGCCGATGTGCTGCCCGGAGATCACCAGCAGATGGACCGTACCGGTGTCTTGCAGTACCTGCCAGTCATCACGACTCAGCCCAGCTCCGTCCCCCAGGACCAATGCCGCCAGCGCCCCGGAGCGGCCCTGGGCGTCGACTTGCGCCAGCGCCTGACGCACGCCGTCGCGCCAGGCACCTTGGGCAGGTTGCCGGAGATGACCGTCCTTGACCGTGCCAGTCGCGCCGATGCCGCGGCTCAACAGCCAGGCCTGGTAATCGAAGCCATGGGGGTTCAGTAGCCCGGTGGGGCGTTTGAGCTTTACCGCCAATCGCCAACGTTCGCCGCTGCTCACAGGCGGTCCACCGAACCAGGCCAGGCGCATCGACGACGGCAGCCGTGTGCGGCGGGAATGGGCATCGGTCAGTTCAAAGCGCACCACACCTTCGTTATATTGCGGTAAACCGACGACGCGCCCTTCGAGCCAGCGGGTTTCTCCATCCAGCGCGGCAGGCAACCGATCGTCCAGGGCCAGTTGCGCCGACAGACACGCCCAAGCCAGCCCGATCAGGAAAAAACCCAGCGGATGAGTTCGAAACGGCAAAACCATCAGCGCCAGCACAGGCATGACCGCAATCAGCCACAGCGGCGGCAGCGCCGGGCAAAAAACCGGGGTCAGCAGCCCGAGTGCAAGCGCGACCATCCCTGTGCGCATAAGCCTGTCCTTGAGAGTCTTCTCTTCAGGCATAGTCGGTCTACGGCACGGTGCGCGTTAACAATTGTCACAAAGTCTGAATCAGTCAGCCGTAGAATGCGGACATACTTGCGGCCTCACCGCTTTGAACCGACCGAGAAGCCTTATGCCCCGGCGCCTTTTCAAACGTTACATGCCTGACCCAGCGAGTATTCGGGAACATAAGTCCTTACGTTTTCTCGGTTCCTTGCTGCACGACCCCAACCTTTGGCACCTCAATCGACACTCCGTGGCACGCGCCATGGCCGTTGGTCTGTTCGCTGCCTTTTTGCCGATTCCTTTGCAGATGCTGCTGGCCGCGGCACTGGCCATCACCGTACGCGGCAACATACCGATTGCGGTGAGCCTGGTCTGGCTGACCAACCCCATCACCATGCCCGCCGTGTTTTTCTGCACCTACCAGACCGGGGCCTGGTTGATGGATGTGCCTGCCCGCACGTTACCGGATGAACTGACCTGGGAATGGATCACCACCCAGTTGTCTACCTTGTGGCAGCCGTTTTTGCTGGGGTCGGTGGTGACGGGTCTGGTGCTCGGCGCCCTCGCCTATTTCATGACCATGATCTATTGGCGCTGGTGGGTGGCGCGGCAATGGAAACGGCGCAAGAAAAGCCGGATGTGAAATGCAAAAAGGCCTCCAGTGAATGGAGGCCTTTTGCATTTCGATGTAAGAGCGAGCCTGCTCGCGATAGCGGTATACCAGTCAGCACGCCTGCCGAGTTCTAAGTACGCATCCCTCGCCCACTGACCAACAGCCGTGCACATCCCACATAGAGCACCACGGTTGCCACCAGCATGAAGGTGATCGCGACGCTGATCCGGATGTCCGACACCCCAAGGATGCCGTAGCGGAACGCGTTGACCATGTGCAGCACCGGGTTGGCCAGGGACACGGTCTGCCAGAACGGTGGCAGCAGGGAAATCGAGTAGAACACTCCGCCCAGGTAAGTCAGTGGCGTGAGCACGAACGTCGGGATGATGGAAATGTCATCGAAGTTGCGCGCAAACACGGCATTGATGAACCCCAGCAGCGAAAAGATCGTGGCGGTGAACACCACCACCAATATCGTCACGCCCAAATGGTGCACTTGCAGATCGGTGAAGAACAGTGACAGCAAGGTCACGATCAAGCCCACCGCCAACCCGCGCAATACACCGCCCAGGGTGTAGCCGATCAGGATCGTATGGGGCGAAACCGGCGAGACCATCAGTTCCTCGATCGAGCGCTGGAATTTGCTGCCGAAGAAACTCGAGACCACGTTACCGTAGGAGTTGGTGATCACCGACATCATGATCAGCCCCGGTACGATGTAGTCCATGTACGTGAAGCCACCCATGTCGCCGATCTGCCGACCGATCAGGTTGCCGAAAATCACGAAGTACAAAACCATGGTGATGGCCGGCGGCAGCAGGGTCTGCGGCCAGATCCGCATGAAGCGTCGGACTTCGCGATAAACGATGGTATTGAGGGCGATGAGGTTGGGTCGCAGTTCGGAACTCATACAGCCACCTTCGCCAGATTTTTCTCCACCAGAGACACGAACAACTCCTCGAGGCGATTGGTTTTGTTGCGCAGGCTCTGCACTTCAATGTTTTGCAGCGCCAGTTGGGAGAACAAGCCGGTAATACCGACGGTTTTATCCACCTGGACTTCCAGCGTGTGGTGGTCCACCAGCCGGGCCGGATAGCCGATCAGTTGCGGCGCGGCCTTCAGATCGTTTTTCAGGTCCAGCAGGAACGTCTCCACATGCAGTTGGCTGAGCAACTGTCGCATGCTGGTGTTCTCGACGATGGTGCCGTGGTCGATGATGCCGATGTTGCGGCACAGCTGCTCGGCCTCTTCCAGGTAATGGGTGGTGAGGATGATGGTGATGCCTTTCTGGTTCAGCTCGGTCAGAAAGGTCCACATCGACCGACGCAACTCGATGTCGACACCCGCGGTCGGCTCGTCGAGAATCAGCAGGCGCGGCTCATGGACCAGGGCACGGGCAATCATCAGGCGCCGCTTCATGCCGCCGGACAATGAACGGGACGGCACATCACGCTTGTCCCACAAACCCAGTTGAGTCAGATATTTCTCGGCGCGCTCATTGGCGATCTTCGGCGGGATACCGTAGTAACCCGCCTGGGTCACGACGATGTCGAAGGTCTTTTCGAACTGGTTGAAATTGAACTCCTGGGGCACCACGCCGATGCAGCGCTTGAGAGCGGCGGGCTCACGGTCCAGATCATGACCGAAGATATTCACCGTACCGCTGGTTTTGTTCACCAGGGTTGAAAGAATGCCGATGGTGGTGGATTTGCCGGCTCCATTGGGGCCGAGCAAGGCGAAAAAATCACCTTCGGCGACGTCCAGATCGATACCACTCAAGGCCTGGAAACCGTTGCCGTAGGTTTTGGTTAGCTGCCGGATGGACAGAGCGGAACTCATATCGGATTACGCACCAAGAAGGGGAAGAAACAATTAGATAAGGGCGCACGGCGAGCAATACAACCACGGCGCACGAAGGCAATGGTGCGTGGCGTCGCCGCACAAGTACAGTCAAGCGTGTCGATAGTAAGTATTAAGTCAACGCGGTCATGACCGCCTTGCGATACGCCGGACGCTGCTGCAGCCGGGCGTACCAGGCCTGTAGATGAGGCAGCGCAGCCCGCTCGATGGGCATCTCGAACCAGGCATAAATGAAACTGCCCAAGGGAATATCGCCCATGCCGATTTCATCCCCGGAGAGGTAGGGTTGCTCGCTCAACGTCTGGTCCGCCATCGCCAACAAACCATCGCAGACCTTGATCGCCGCATGGATGGCCGCCCAGTCCTGCTGCTCGGCGGGAGTGCGCAAGACGCCCCAGAACACGGTGCGAAACGGATCGGCAAACGAGGAGGTGGTCCAGTCCATCCATTTTTCAGCCCTGGCGCGAGCCTGGGGATCTGCCGGATACCAGGCAGAACCCGGAGCATGGCGAGACGCCAGATAACGCACGATGGTGTTGGACTCCCAGAGCACGAAACCGTCATCTTCGATCATCGGGACACGGCCGTTGGGGTTCTTGGCGCGATACTCGGGCGTGTCCACCACGCCGAACGCACCCCCTGCGTCGATGGCCTCGTAGGCCAGCCCCAGCTCCTCGGCGCACCACAGCGCCTTGCGCACATTCGATGAGTTTTTCCGACCCCAGATCTTCAGCATCACGGCTTGCTCCGATGGATAAATGCCGCAGCAGCATACGCCGGATCAGCCGCGACTCAAATCGCCCTGCATGTCGCCAAGCAGGGGCGGCAGTTGCTCGCCGAACAGGTGCGGGTAGCATTTTTCCAGGTGCTCGAAGAAGAACGCTTCGGGCACATCGGCGAATTGGCCGTGGTCGGTGACGTACTCCATCAGCTTGGCGCCCTGTCGATTGAACGGGTGGAAAACGCTGTCCTCGCGGCCATCGAATTCCAGGGGTGCCACATCGAACAACTCACACAAGCCTTGATTGAAGGCCGGCGTGGCCTTGACCCAGCGCTCGTTCAGATAGAACTCGGTATAACCGTGCATGGCGAACACGTCACTCTTGAGCAACTCCAGCAGGCGTGCAGTGGACAAGTGATTACGCACATCCGCCAGGCCGATGCGCGCCGGGATACCACAATGGCGGGCGCAAGCGGCCAGCAAGGTCGCCTTGGGCACACAATAGCTTTCACCGCAGGCCAGTGCGTAACTGCCACGCAGGGTCTGCGGATCGCGGCTGAAGGTATAGGGGTTGTAGCGCACGGCCTCGCGCACCGCGTAATACAGGCTGATTGCTTGTGCCTGCGGGTCGCGATCAGTGCCGCGATGAGTTTCGGCGAACTCAATGACCGCAGGGTGATCGCTGTCGATGAAGCGGCTGGGGTTCAGGTATTGCTGCATGGTCAGGACCTCACGGAAAACGCCTGCGTCCGTAGGAGCTGCCGAGTGCAACGAGGCGGCGATCTTTCCCGGACCATCGAGCCCTGAGAGAAAGATAGACAGATCAAGAGATCGTCCGAACGCGGCCCGCACCTTCGGCAGCGCCTATAGGGCTTGCTTCGAGTCTATCCAAAGCCCACCCTCGGTAATAACGGCGTTTACGCCAAACAATGGCGCTTTCTCACTTTGTTAACGAACGATTTCCCACGGATGTTGCCAACCAGACTGGCGCAATGCATCCAGGGTTTCCCACGAAATCAATCACATCGCGCCGACCGCCGGTTTTGCAGATGCCGTCTAAGCTCTGAGGGTCGGTTTTGCCCTGGTTCACGGAGGATTACATATGCTGTTGTTGTGGATACTGGTTCTGGTTGTCGGGAAAGCCTGGCTGGCGCATCGGCGTACCGCCCCGCTGCCCGCGCTGGGCATCATCGCAGCCTACCTGCTGGCCATGAGCCTGTTCAGCCCCGCTCCCGGTTGGCTGATGCTGATCTTCTGGATCGCGCTCGCCGCCGTCGCGGCTCCACTGCTGCTGCCGGACCTGCGCCGCAAGTATTTCAGCGCGCCGATGTTCAACTGGTTCCAGAAGACCCTGCCCCCCATGTCAGAAACCGAGCGCGACGCCATCGACGCCGGTACGGTGTGGTGGGACGGTGAACTGTTCAGTGGCCGGCCGGACTGGGACACGCTGCTGGCCTATCCCAAGGTGCAACTGACCGAGGAGGAACAGGCTTTCCTCGACGGCCCCACCGAAGAACTCTGCGCCATGGTCAGCGACTGGCAGATCGGTCAGGCCATGGACCTGCCACCCGCCGCCTGGGCACACATCAAGGAGCACGGGTTCTTTGCGCTGATCATTCCCAAGGAATATGGAGGCAAGGGCTTCTCCGCCTATGCCCACTCCCAGGTGGCGATGAAACTGGCCACCCGTAGCGGCGATCTGGCTTCCACCGTGATGGTCCCCAACTCCCTCGGCCCGGCCGAACTGTTGCTGCACTACGGCACCGACGAACAACGCAACCACTACCTGCCACGGCTGGCCCGTGGCGACGATATTCCCTGCTTCGCCCTGACCGGGCCACTGGCTGGCTCCGACGCCGGGGCGATGCCCGACACCGGCATCATCTGCAAGGGCGAATGGGAAGGTCAGGAAACCCTGGGCCTGCGCCTGAACTGGGAAAAGCGCTACATCACCTTGGGACCGGTGGCCACCCTCCTCGGCCTGGCCTTCAAGGCCTATGACCCCGATCACCTGCTGGGGGATGAAGAAGACCTGGGCATCAGCCTCGCCCTGATTCCCACCGACACCCCTGGCGTCAATATCGGCCGTCGTCACCTGCCCCTTGGCGCCGCTTTCATGAACGGACCGAACTGGGGCAAGGACGTGTTCATCCCGCTGGACTTTCTCATCGGCGGCCAGCCCATGCTCGGCAAGGGCTGGATGATGCTGATGAACTGCCTGTCGGTCGGTCGGTCGATTTCCCTGCCGGCTGTGGGCACCGGGGCGGCGAAGTTCACCAGCCTGGTGACCGGCCAGTACACCCAGGTACGCGAGCAGTTCAACGTACCATTGTCGGCCTTCGAAGGTATTCAGGAGGCCATGGCCCGTATCGGTGGCAACGCCTGGATGATGGACGCCGCCCGTATGCTGACCGCCAACGCGGTGGACCTGGGAGAAAAACCTTCGGTGCTGTCGGCCATCCTCAAATACCACCTGACCGAGCGCGGTCGCGAATGCATCAGCCACGCCATGGACGTACACGGCGGCAAGGGCATCATCATGGGGCCCAACAACTACTTGGGACGCAGTTGGCAAGGTGCACCGATCTTCATCACGGTCGAAGGCGCGAATATCCTGTCACGTAACCTGATGATCTTCGGCCAAGGTGCGATTCGCTGCCATCCGTTCGTGCTCAAGGAAATGGCCTTGGCCACGCGTGAAGACAAAGACCAGGCGCTGATCGAATTCGACGGGTTGCTACTCAAACACATCGGTTTTGCCATCAGCAACGCCGCCAGCACCCTGGTGCTGAACCTGGGCCTGGGGCGTTTCGAAAGAGCCCCCGGCAACGCCTTGAGCCAGGGTTATTTCCGCGCCCTCAACCGGCAGGCGGCGGCATTCGCCCTGCTGGCGGACCTGAGCATGATGCTGCTGGGCGGTGAACTCAAACGTCGCGAACGCTTGTCGGCGCGCCTTGGGGATGTATTGAGCAACCTCTACCTCGCCTCCGCCGCGCTCAAGCGCTACCACGACCTGGACTCGCCGGACCATATGGAACCGCTGTTCACCTGGGCCATGGAAGAAAGCCTGGGCCAGGCTGAGCGGGCCCTGGACGAACTGCTGGACAACTTCCCGAACCGGGTGCTGGGTGGTCTGTTGCGCGTGGTGGTGTTCCCCTTCGGTCGTCGCCACAAAGGTCCGAGCGACAGGCTGGACGCTGAAGTGGCTGCAGTGATCGGCCGGGGCAAAGGCGACCCGACCCTCGAGGAGCTGCTGCAGGGTTGCTATCGCCCGCAATCGGTCGACGATCCGGTGGGCGCGCTGCAGCACGCTTGCGACCTGCTGGCCGCGGCTCATCCGCTGCACAAAAAACTGCACGGCGCGCTCAAACAGGGTCAGCTCAACCCCGCCCCTGGCGAACAGGTCATCGACGCAGCCCTCGAAGCCGGCGTGCTACAGGCCGGCGAAGCCCAGACCCTGCGCGAGGCCGAAACGGCCCGACGTAAAGTGATCGACGTGGATGATTTCGACAAGGAGGAACTCACGCTCGCCGAGGACAAGGTCCGCTGATCCTGGCGACCCTGTGCTCTGTGCCATGTAAAAACGGGCGCAAGCGCTTTATACTCCTGCGCCCGTTTTGCTCTTGAGGACTTATCTCGTGTCCAACGTCGTTGCCGATCACCTTGTCTTGCTTGACCACTTGCGCAGCATCCTGGTCGCCGTGGGTGAGGCAGACCAGGTTCCCGAAGAAAGCCATGCCCTGTTTCTGGAGCGCTTCGACGAATTGCGCGCGCAGTTGCCCGTTGATCCGATCGAAAGCCAGTACCTGGGCCAGGACCTGATGTGCCAGGTCATCGTCCGTTATCCACAGATCGCCCACCTGGTGCCTCGTGACCTGCTGTGGTACTTCGCCGGTGACTGCCTGCATTACATGCCCGATGAAGAAATCGCCTTGTACCAGGCTCTGGAAGAACGTCGTTTCGAAGCCGAGCAAAATGACGAACCCTTCGACTGGAACCAGGAAAAGCAATTGCTGGCGATGTCGGATCAGGACAGCAAGCACTGATTGCGATCAGTCATGCAAAGGCCCGCACGGTTAATCCGGCGGGCCTTTTTTGTGGCCCGCCTTGTTCAAAGTGGGCTCCTTCTCCAGGCACTCCACCAGATAATCAATGAACACCCGCAACTTCGGCGGCAGGTAACGGGTGGGCGAATGCAGCAGCCACAAACCACCTTGGTAAGAGGCCAGGAACGTCCAATCCGCCAGCACCTGCACGATCAAGCCTTGCTCCAGCGCATGACGGGCGGTGAAGTACGGCAAGCTGCCGATGCCAATGTGCTGCAAGACAGCTTCCAACCGCACGCCCGTATGATTGGCGGCATAACGTCCGCGCACGCCCACATGGACGGACTTGGTGCCTTTCTTGAATTTCCAGCGAGCGTCGTGTGGGGTTTCTCCCAGGTAGATGCAGCTGTGCTCCAGCAGGTCGTGGGGATGCTCGGGGATGCCGTGCTCGGCCAGGTAGCGCGGCGTGGCGCAGAGCAGGTGGTCAATGGTCAACAACTGACGTCCCACCAGCCCGACCGGCGGCTGGTCGGTGATCCGCAGCGCCAGGTCAACGTGATCGTCGATCAGATCGACCTGTCGATCCTCCAGCAGTAACTCCACATCGACCTTGGGGTAACGACGCAAGAACTCGGCTATGTGGGGATGAATGACAAAGCGCCCCACCGCCTTGGGCACGCTGACCCGGATCCGCCCCTCGGCTTCATGGGCGAACTGGCCACTGATTTCCATCACCGATCGGGCGGCGGCGACCATTTCCCGACAACGCTTGAACACTTCTTCCCCGCCATCGCTCAAGCGCAGCTTGCGGGTGGTGCGTTGCAGCAATCGGGTCGCCAAGGCTTTTTCCAGACGCGAGATGCTTCGGCTGACAGCCGACGGTGACACGCCTGATTGCCTGGCCGCTTCGGAGAAACTGCCGGTCTCCACAACCTTGACGAAAATGGCCATTTCGGCGAGCAAGGCCAGTGATTGATTTGTGCTCATGGAGCAAAAGCCCTGTGAAATTTGAACGGATTATCATCAATTTACACACAACTTATAATCCCGCACACATTCCGATGCGGGTATGGAATATCCGCACCTGAGCCTTTTCTCTTTTTAATCGGTTAGCGCCGCGTTGCCGCGCCCCTGACCGTTCGGAGTTGAAATGCTATCGAGCTACCTGGGCGAATTCCTGGCCCTGGCCACCGTTCATTTTCTTGCGGTGGTCGCACCCGGCCCTGATTTCGCGGTGACGATCCGTCAAAGCGTCCGTTTTGGCCGCTGGATCGGGATCTGCACAGCGTTGGGCATAGGCGCCGGTATCTCGGTGCATGTGATCTACACCTTGCTCGGGGTGGGTGCGCTGATGCACACCTTCCCCTGGTTGCTGATGGTCGCCAAGGTGGTGGGCGGTGCCTACATTCTTTACCTGGGCGTCAGCCTGCTGCGCAGCAGACCCAAATCCACGCTTGAAGGTGAACACCCCATCGCTCAAAACGCTGCCCGGCAAACGCCACTCAAAGCGTTTGTCACCGGGTTTCTGACCAACGCCACCAACCCGAAAGCCACGCTGTTTTTCCTGGCCATCTTCACCACCCTGATCAGCACCACCACACCGCTGCAGATCCAGGCGTTGTACGGGGTCTGGATGTGCCTGGTGAATGCCCTGTGGTTTGTCGTCGTCGCGTTGTTTTTTTCCAGCGCCCGGGTACGGGAAGTGTTCATGCGCATGGGTCATTGGTTCGAACGGACCATGGGCGTCATCCTGATTCTGTTTGCCGGACGGTTGATCCTTTCGCTGTAAATACGTCCCGAAATCGCACAAAAGACAAATTATTGACGGCGACTTTGCCGAGAATTTCCCTCCCGTCACTTTTTAGTCGTTTTTTTTGTTTATGGCGTGGCGCTTTGCCATGCATGAACTACCTTCAAAAAGAAGCGGGCACGGCGGTGAATAAATCACCCCTAGGGCGACCCGATCAACACCGGTCACCCTGCTCGTCACCCCGGTATCGCGGGGCTCAAACAGTTTTTTCGAAAGCTGCCTGCCATTCAGTCAGGCCGGTGGGATGCGCTCGCTCGCTTGTAGCGACGAGGCGCTCACCACCGCCGCTCAATGGTCTGGTGCAATACAAGGGGCAGCCCGGGCCCCTTAAGTGATCCGAGGCATTTGTTAAGCCTAGGGACGGCCTCTCTGTCGAGGATCACTTCATGAGCTATCGTACCCCGCCCGCTTTAAAGCACTTGATCCATGGTCTGTTCTGGATGGGCCTTGGCCTGGAAGCGGCCCAGGCCGCAACGGCAAATTGTGCTCAGTTGGACAATTTGCCGGCGACCTTCGAGGTTGGCCAAGGGCTTCAGAACGAATTGCGTATCCTGGCCCCCGTAACGAAGCTGGCAGTGGGCGACCCGAAAATTGCCGACGTGCAACCCAGCGGCAGCGATGCCTTCATCCTTACGGGCCTGGCGCCCGGGGCCACCAGCCTGATGGTCTGGACGGCCTGCTCAAAAATCCCCCGCCAGAGCATGATCTTCGTCAAAGGCAGAGCCACCTCGGCACTGACCAGCGCCGCGAGCGTACCCTCCGAAGACCCCATGCTGCTTGCCCAGGTGCAGACCGACATCCGTTTCGTCGAAGTCAGTCGGACCAAGCTCAAGGAAGCTTCAACCTCTATTTTCGGCAGCCGTGGCAACTTCCTGTTCGGCGCGCCGAGAACCCTGCCCACCATCGGTGGCGTGGTGCGGCCCTCATTGCCGGTCAACAACGACATGTTCAACCTGTCCTTTGCCACCGGACAAACCCTGCTGATGATCAATGCGCTGGAAGGCAGTGGCTTTGCCTACACCCTGGCGCGGCCGAGCCTGGTGGCCCTGAGCGGGCAGAGCGCGAGCTTCCTGGCCGGCGGCGAAGTGCCGATCCCGGTGCCCAGTGCCGGCAGCGACAACGTGTCCATTGAGTACAAGGAATTCGGTATCCGTCTGACCTTGACGCCCACCGTCGTCGGAACCAACCGCATCATGCTCAAGGTGGCACCGGAAGTCAGTGAACTGGATTTCACCAACGCGGTGAACATCGCCGGCACGCTGGTTCCGGCGCTCACCGTACGCCGTACCGATACCAGTATTGCCCTGGCCGATGGCGAAAGCTTTGTCATCAGCGGCCTGATCAGCACGCGTAATGCCTCTCAGGTGAACAAATTACCGGGGTTGGGCGATGTTCCGATTCTCGGTGCGTTCTTTCGCGATAACTCCATCAATCGCGAAGAACGCGAGCTGCTGATGATCGTCACGCCGCACTTGGTCCAACCGTTGGCCGCCGACGCACAACTGCCGACGTTGCCGGGCGAACAGCTGCGCAATTACGACCCGAATTTCTACCGCATGTACTTCCTTGAAAACGGCGATTTCGACAACCGTAACGGGCTGTCCCAATGAGCCGGGGCCTGAAGTGCAAGCGTCCACGTGTTCAACCTGATACGAGGGGACATTCAATGAAAGCGGTGATCGCGATAGCCGCAACGGTGCTGCTGGTCGGCTGCGCCAGCAACGGCGTGGCTTCACGTCCGACCAGTTGCGCCAAGCCAGGCTCCGATCAGGAACTGGCGCTGAACCTGGCCGATGACATGGCCAATGACGGACGTTTGTATGCCAGCCTGGCGAACCTCGAAGGTCTGCCGGAGGATCTGGTCCAGGTCCGCCTGCGCAAGGCGCGAGTGCTGCGTCTGATGGGACGTAACGAGGCAGAGCCGTTGTACCAGAGCCTGCTCGGCACTTGCCTGGCCGCTGATGGCGAGCATGGCCTCGGCCAGTTGGCTGCCGCCAGGCATGATCATGCTGGCGCCACCGAACACCTTGAGCGCGCTGTGAAAATGTCCCCCACCGAAGGAAAAATCCGCAATGACCTGGGAGTTGTCTATCTCAATCAGCGACGGATCCCTGAAGCCCGCTTCGAGTTCATGACCGCCATGGAGCTCAGACAGTCAGACTCGCTGGCCGCCTTCAACATGGTGACGCTGCTGATTTACCAGGACAACTGGAAGCAGGCAGCCGAACTGGCAAACATGGCCAATCTGAGCCCCAAACAAGTGGCAGATGCTCAAGCCCGGGCGGAAAAAATCAGAGGCTCGGCCCCTGCCGGGGCGACATCCCCCGCGAACCGCTTGAGCGATGTGGCCGACGCCTCATCCGATGCGGTCAAGTAGCGCCTTACGAGGAGTCCAAGAGATGAAAACCAGACAACTGTTGATCGTGTGCATGACTTGCCTGTCCGCCACCGCCTGGGCCATTGAACCCGGCCCCTCTTCGGCTGCGCAACAGGGCACGGAGAGCTGGATGCAGCTGCAGATTCGCGGGGTGGTGGCCTCAACCCACCTGCAAACCGCCTCGGCCACCGAACGGGAATTGGCCATGCAGCGCTGGCTCAATAGCTTCAATTACCCGATCCCGGAATTCTTCGAACAGGACTCGGGTGGGGAAATCACCAGCAGCAACTGAAACACAGTGGAAAACAAAAGATCGCAGCCTTCGACAATGCCTACATCCGATCCGGTGTAGGCCTTTTCGAAGGCTGCGATCTTTTGCTCTGCCTTGCATAAAGCTGAACGCGCCTGTTTGTGGCGCGAGACCCTATCCCCGCGGGACTGCGCAGCCCTTCAGGAAACAACCGCCCATGCGAACTGAGTCTTGCGCAGGTCCGGCCAATGGGTGAGACGCCAATCCCCGGTTTCAGGACCGCTAAGCGGCCCAGCGGGGATCAACCCTCTCGCCACGGGCGTTGGAGTTCGGTTGGGTATGGACTTCGATCGTTCCCACGCTTCTGCGTGGGAATGTCGCCAGGGACGCTACGCGTTCCGCTTCTGGAAGGTGACGCAGAGCGTCACGGGATGCATTCCCACGCAGAGCGTGGGAACGATCAAAAATAACCCCTGGCTGAGTGTTGGCTTTCAGACTGTCACTATCGTGGCGAGGGAGCTTGCTCCCGCTGGGCTGCGCAGCAGCCGCAAACCGGGGCTGCAGCGCTGCTCGAGCGGGAGTAGGCTCCCTCGCCACAGGCTTGTACAACCGGGACCGTATGTCCCTCTACATATTTCCAAAGGCCCTGAACACGCCAATCATGGCGGGGCCGATGGCGACCAGGAAGAAGCTTGGCCAGAGGCAGAAGATCAGCGGAAAGATCAGCTTGGTGCCGATTTTGGCCCCCATCTCCTCGGCCGCCTGGGTGCGCCGGTCACGAAACTCATCAGCGTAGATACGCAGGGTATCGGCCACGCTGGTGCCGAAGCGGATGCTCTGGGCCAACAGGCTGACCAGGCCCTGGATATCATCCAGGCCGGTGCGCAGGGCCAGTTGCTTGAGAGCGTCGGTGCTGGTGATACCCGCGCGGATCTGCGCGTTCACCAGGGCCAGCTCTTCGGCCAGCTCAACCTGGCTGACCGACATCTCTTCGGCCACCCGTTCTATGGTGGTGGGCAGAGCCAGGCCTGACTCGACGCACACCACCATCAGGTCCAGCGCATCGGGAAATGCCGCCCGCAGCCGCGCTTGTCGCGCCTGCTTACGCTTGCCGACGTACAGCGCCGGCAGCAACCATCCGATACCCGCCATCAAGGTCGCCACCAGCAAACCGACAATCAAGGACACCTTGATCAGCGGCAGCAGCAGTAACGTAACGCCAAGCAGCAGCAACGGCAGCATCAGGCGCACGGCCCAGTACATCTGCACCGCCGATGCGGAACGGTAGCCGGCGTGTGTGAGCAGGGTCAGGGTGGCGCTGGCCTGGGCCGGGTCAGTCGCTGCGAACCGCTGGCCGACCCGCTCCAGCAAGAGTTGCAGGTTACCTGGCGCCTCCTGCCCTTGCGTGCTGCCGGAATATCCCCGTTTGATCAGCGCCAGACGCCGTTGCACCGGGTCCTGCAGGCCGAGCATCAGCAAGATCATGGCGACGACCGCCAGTACCGTACTGAGACCGATCACGGCGATGAACAACAGCCGTGCCGCCTCCTCGTTTCCCGTAAACCGACTGAACAACCCGAGCAGAAAATCCATGACTGATACCTCTCGCCGCAAGGGCGCTTAAACCTGGATCCGGATGATTTTTCGGATCCAGAGAATCCCCAGCAACATGGCGCCGAACGCGAACATGATCAGCTTGTGGCCTATAGGGTCGTTGATCAGCACCGGCATGTAGCTGGGGCTGGTGAGCACAATGGCGATCGCCAGCACGAAAGGGATCGCCACCAGCACCCAGGCCGACATGCGCCCTTCCGCCGACAAGGTCCGGATCTTGCGCTGGAAGCGGAAGCGTCCGCGGATCAAGCGGCTCAGGCGCTCCAGCACTTCGGTCAGATTGCCGCCGGTTTCGCGGTGGATAAGTATGGAGGTCACCAGCATCATCACCGTCATGCTCGGCATGCGCTCCAACAGCCCGAGCATGGCCCGGCGCACATCGTTGCCATAGTTGATGTCGGCGAAGGTCATGCCGAACTCCTGGGCGACCGGCCCCCTGTGCTCCTCGGCAACCAGGCGCAGGGTTTCGTTGAACGGGTGCCCGGCGCGCAAGGCCCGGCACATGGCGTCCAGCGCATCCGGCAAGCCTTCCTCGAAGGCGGCGAAGCGCTTGCTACGATCACGCATGATCTTCAGCACCGGCAGCCAGGTCACCGCAAAGGCCGCCAGCAGCGCCATCCACCACACCGGCCAGAACATCAACACCACGGCACCGGCCGCTACGCCCAGGGCCAGGCCGAGCGCCATTACCCGATAGGCCCGGTATTCGTGGCCGGCCTGCTCGATCAACTGGGTCAGGTTGGCCATGAACGGCAATTGTTCAAGCCGGGCTTCCAGGGGCGACAAGCGTGTCAGGTACTTCTGCCGCAACACGGTCTGCATGTTGGGCAGATGGTTGGCTTTCTCCAGCACATGCAGGCGCCCACGGATGCGCTTGCGCATTTTGCCGGCCTCGCCGAACACCGGCACCACCACGCCCTGGGACAGGAGGAAGACGGCGATGAACACCATGGCGAGAAAAATCAGGATGAACTCACTGGGGATGTTGTTCATGACGTCCGAGCCTCCATCCACTCAGGGCGGAACAGGGTCAGCGGCAACTCGATGCCGCGCCTGGCCAACACGTCGCGAAAGGCCGGGATCATGCCGCTGGGCCGATAATCCCCCAGCACCTCGCCGTTTTCCCCGATGCCTTGGCGAGTGAAAGAGAAAATTTCGGTCATGGTGATGATCTCCCCTTCCATGCCGTTGATCTCTTGCATGCTCACCACACGACGTTTGCCGTCTTCTTGACGCTCCAGCTGGATCACCACATCGATGGCAGAGGCAATTTGTTGACGCATGGCCTTGATCGGAAAAGTCGCGCCGGTCATCGACACCATGTTCTCGATTCGCCCCAAGGCATCGCGCGCGGTATTGGCGTGGATTGTGGTCAACGAGCCATCGTGGCCGGTGTTCATGGCGGTGAGCATGTCCAGCGCTTCGGCGCCGCGCACTTCGCCGATGACAATGCGGTCCGGACGCATCCGCAGGCTGTTGCGCACCAGTTCCCGCTGGCTGACCTCGCCGCGCCCCTCGATGTTCGAAGGACGGGTTTCCAGGCGCACCACGTGAGGTTGCTGCAGTTGCAGTTCGGCCGAGTCCTCGATGGTAACGATGCGTTCGTTGTGAGGGATGAAACTGGACAGTACGTTGAGCATGGTGGTCTTGCCACTGCCGGTGCCGCCGGAAATCAGCACATTCAAGCGCCCACGGACAATCGCCTTGAGCAACAAGGCAATGGCTGGGGTCATGGTGCCCACCTGGATCAGGCTGTCAGTGTTGAGCAGGTCCACCGCAAAACGACGGATCGACATGCTCGGACCGTCGATGGCCAGTGGCGGGATGATTGCGTTGACCCGCGAGCCGTCCTTGAGCCGGGCGTCCACCAAAGGGGACGACTCGTCGATACGCCGGCCCAGGCTGGAGACGATGCGATCAATGATGTTCAGCAGATGCTGGTCGTCGCGAAAGCGCACGTCGGTTCTTTGCAGCTTGCCGAAGCGCTCGACATAGACCGAGGCAAAACCGTTGACCAGGATGTCGGACACGCTATGGTCGGCCAGCAACGGCTCCAAAGGCCCCAGCCCGAGCACTTCGTCGGTGATCTGCTTGATGATCAACTGACGGCTGGCGGAGCTTACCGGCGCCGAATGCTCATCGAGCAAACGCTGGCAGATATCGCGTATCTGCCTCGCCGCCTCGGCCTGCTCGAGGGAGTCGAGCAAGGACAGGTCCATGACCTTGAGCAGTTGCTGGTAGATTTTTTCCCGCCATTGGGCTTCCACCGGGGTGACCTGACTACGGGTTTCGTAGAGCACGTCGGGGATGGCATGCTCCCAGGCCATCAATTGCTCTGTCGGATCCGGCAGGCTGTCGCCAGCCAGTTCAATGGCCGGTTTACCGGACTGTTTACGCAAGCGGTTGCGGAAGTCGCTGATCATGGGTCATCCCCCGAAAAAACGGTTGAAGGCACGTTTGAGCAGGCCTTTGTCTGCGGCCATCTGGTGACCGACCAGGTCTTCGGTCAAATCGCGCAGGGCAACGGTGATGGCCGCCCTCGGCGCATGCAGCCCCAACGGCACGCCAGTGTTCTGACTCTGGCTGACCAGGTTGAAGTCATTGGGTAATTTCGACAGATTGGTGCACCGCAGGGCTTCTGCGACATCCTTGAGGCTGACCGCAGCCGCCTTGTCATAGCGGTTGACCACCACCTGCAACTGGTCCCCGCGCACGCCCAGGTCCTCGCGAAGAATCCGCACCAGGGCGCTGGCATCGCGCAGATGGCTGACGCTTTGTTGAACCACCACGTAGACCCGGTCGACCTGCTCCAGCACAGAGCCGGTGAGGTGGTCGATCTGACGCGGCAGGTCCACTACCACCCAGTCATAGCTGGCACGGGCCAATTGCAACAAGGCGTCGAGTTGTTCCGGCTGGGCGTCCTGTGGCAGGCACAACTCGCCGCTACGGCCACCCAGCACGTGCAGGGTCGGACTGAAGTGGCTGCAAAAACCCCGCAGGGCGATACTGTCCAGGTCCTCGACCTGTTGCAGCACTTGCAGATGGCTATGGGACTGGGCCACATCCAGATAGTGGGTCACGCTGCCAAATTGCAGGTCCATATCCAGCAGCAGAGTGGTACCTGCCTGGGCGCTGAGTTGCTGGGCCAGGTTGCAGGCCACCAGCGTTGCACCGGAACCACCCTTGGCGCCGATCACGGCGACCAGCTTGCCTTCGGCGCCATGGCCGACACGGACCTCCGCAACCAGACGATTCAGGGCGGCCACCAGTTCCGTCTCGGCGAAAGGCTCGGGCAGCACGTCCCGGGCACCGGCCTGCATTGCCAGCCGCATGCCTTCCTGCTCGCCCATCAGACCGCACACCAGCATCGGTGGACGCTCATGGGCAGGCCGCTGCAGCAACGCCGCCAGCTCTTCGCGCCACAAGTGACTGACCCGCAACAACAGCAGATCGGGCATCCGCTCCAGGCCATAGAGCGGATCGACATGGCCGTTGCTCACCAGGCGCGTGCTCACTTCCAGGCAAGGCATGCGCTGGCAGACGCATTGCAAGTCGCGCAGGGACGAAGCGTCACGGCTGCTGATCAGTAACCGCAGCCCGGCTTTGCCGGTGACGGTCGACAGTGGAGTTTCCCTGGTATTCAGCATGGTGTGATCTCCCCGGAATCGGAATGACGCCCAAGGCTTTCGCGTGGCAAGGTCGCCCTGAATGTGGGCAAGGTAATGGGCACGCCAAACCCAGGAATGAACAGATTGAAAACGAAGTTCTGCACGCTCAACTGGACGTAACGGATAGCGCGGAAGCCGTTGGCGCTGACCGTGTCGGCGGGGCTCGCCACCACCGCGCCGTTCACATCCAGATAGGTCAGCGCCAGGTTCGAGGTGGCGAGGCTGCTGATCAGTTGGCTGGTGCCTGCGTCCGTCGCGGCGTTGAAGATGGCCCGGCGCAACACCACCGGATCGTTGATGTTGCACACCGCCGCCAGACGCGCGCCGCGCCGCGCGGCCTCATCCAAGGCATTGGCGGTGAAATACAGCCGGCCCATCTCCACCACGCCAAACAGCAGGATGAACACCAGCAGGCCAACGAAGGCGAACTCCACGATATAGGTGCCTTGCATGTGCTTGTTGTTCATCACAACGCCCTCATGACGGTGGTCGCGACCAGTGGGATACCCAGCGCAATGGCACTGCCGAAAAAACCGGGAATTGTTCCGCCGCAATTGCCCGCTCCAATCACCGGGCAAAAGGTGTAGGTGATGGTGACACGCACATGGTCAGCCCCCACCGCCGCGACCTCCACGTTAGCCGTGGTCAACCCGGCCACCACAGCGGTGCCGGCCTGGCTCGGGGTGCCATACACCGCGACGTTTTTCGTCTGGGTCTGCAGCGTGTTGTTCAGGGCAATGGTGCCCAGGGTGGTATTCCAGGCCTGGCTGGCGACGAATCGATTGGCATCACGGCTGGCCTGTAGCAGCACGTTGTATTGGAAGAGCATGCGGCCGAACTCGCCAAAAGCCAGCAACAGCAGCAACAACAACGGCAGCACCAGGGTGAATTCCACCAGCGCCACGCCTTGCTGGGCCTGCGCGGGTTTGAAATGGGCAAGTCTCATGACGCCTCCTACGAGTCGGTGCTCGGAGTGCCGCTGCCGTTGAGATAGGTTTTGTAGAGCTGAATGACCTGCGGCCCGGTATCGCTGACCGGCGTGGGGCCGGGCACATTATCGCCTTCGCATTCCTGGACGAACTGGCCAAAGATGATGGAGTCCGAACCTCCGCCATTCACCGGTTGCACGACGAAATAGCAGCCAAAACCCAGGACGGGAATCGAGGTAGAACCGCTCAGTTTGCCGGTGCAGTCACCGATCACGATCTTGAGCATCCGCCGTTCGAAAACCCCGTTGCTCTCACAGCCATTGCCAGCTCCGGCCACACAGGCGGCAACTGCTGTTCGCCAGTCGTTGTAGTCCAGTATTGCCTCGCCGCCGGCCGAGAGATCACCGCTGCTCGAAGTAATGGGCTGTCCTTTGTATTGCGCCTGGGAGAGCGAATCGTTATAGGTCATCGCCGGGTTGCTCGAAGTGGTGACCAGGTCGGGTGGATAGTCCGAAGAACTGACCGGACCGTTATAGATACCGAATCGCGTGTTCAAGCCCTGGGAAGTCGGGCCGGCTTTGTTGCCCGGTGCGGTCTGGACGTTGTCCCCGACACTGCGGCAGACCGAACCGCCGCCCGCCAGGTCTTCGCGCACGGCACTGCCGCCGGAGCCGAAATCGAGCAGTTGGAAATTGCCCGGGCCAATGGGCGACGTGTTGCCCGCGGCCGTCTTCAGCACCGTCAGGTCTCCAAAGCGGTAACTCCAGAAATTCCCGGCAGCCGGGTCGTATTGGCTGGTGTCGCCGCAGACCATCAAGGGCGCCAGATCACACGGAGCCGTCGGGCTGGGGCCTGCGGTGGCGATCGCCGCCACGGCCTTGTTGCCCAGGCCGGCAGTACCCATCGTTTGAACGAAACTCCAGAAAAAACCGCTCAACCGATAGCTGGACACAGACACTCGCACGTATTTGGCATCCGCCGGCCCAGGATAGGAGAACGGGCCATAAACGCTGCTGGCCAGCTCCACTGCGGCGAACGCAGCCGGGTTGCCGGCGACAGCGGTTGCCAGTTCAGCGTTGCCCGCAGCGTCGGCATTGCGTGTCAGCGTGTCCAGGGCAGCGGCCCGAGTCGTGCTGGCCATGTTGAGCCCTCCCGTCACCTGGCTCAGGGTCTTGGCGCCGCTCAGGGCCGCGGCATCCACGGCATTTTGCAGACGGGTCTTGTTCAGCAGCATGTGTCCGCCATCCAGGGCCAATGCCGCCATCATGGAAATCGCCATTAACGCGATCACCATCAATACACTCACTGCTCCTTCCTGGCGCCGAGACGTCGCAGTGACAGGCTGCCGGATACTGGGATTCATGATCGAGCCCTCGTTTGCCGACACGTGAGGATCGGCATCGCCATGGCCGAAGGGACCAGGCATTTTTCTACGCGTTTCAGTGAACGTTGACGACGCTGCTTTCAACTCCACGGATCACCGTGATCCCGCTGGCCTGCGCTTTGGGGCTGCGCTGCACCACGGGCTTTGGCACCGCAGCAGTCGCCACCGCCATCACCGGAGCCGGAGGGGGCGCCACGACCACGGTTTTTTTCTCCAGGTTCAGCGGGTTACGCAAGGCCAGTTGCAACTTGCCTTCGGTCTGCGCAGTCACCAGGGCCTCCGCTTCAGTGGCCGACATTTCCAGCGTCACGGCCCTTACCACCACCGGCTGGGTCTTGTCGGTGCCCGCCGTCTGATCCACCGCCAGCACCCGCAGGTTTTCAAGAATGGTCCGGGACACGGCGTTGTTACTGCCGGCGCTGGTGGTCTTGGTTGCCAGCACGTCGACCCGGTTCCCCGGCAACAGGAACCCACCCACACCGACCACATCATCGACCCGTACCGATATGGCGCGTTTGTCAGGATCGATCAGAGACGCCAGGGTGCTGCCACCCAGGTGCTCACTCAGACGCGCGCCCCGCACGATGTCACCGCGCAGAATGTCGAACGTTGCGATCTTGCCCACGGCCTGTTCGCTTGAGTCAAAGGCATCGTCCGGGATCGTATCCATGGGCATGCGCACGGTCGTGACCTGTTGGGCCTCGACCATCTGCCCGAAGGGAATTGGTACGGTGGCGACCACCACACTTCGCAAGTGGTCATCGGGTTTGGCGTTAAGTCGTGCGCTCAGCCAGGAGTCAGCCATCCATGCGGCACCCAGGCCCATTACCAGGGAAACGCCAATCAGCGAAAGCGTACGAGAGCTCATGTCGGTATCTCCGATTCAAAGGAAGTCGAGCTGAACGAAGTAGTTGTGCCAGGCCCATTCCAGCTCTTGCGGCAACAGGGGCCCGGAACCGCCAAGGTAACGCTGGCGGTCGAGCGCCATGTTCAACAGGTCACGGGGATGGCAAGGCACCAGCGGCATGCCCTCGCCGGCATAAAGCTGCTGCAGCACATAGCGCACCAGCAGCGGGTCATGGGGAATGCCCAGACGTTCGCACTCCTGGCGCCAGATGCGCTCGTATTCTTCGGGCTTGAGGTAACCGAACTGCACCTTGTAGCCAATGCGGCGCAGAAAGGCCTCGTCAGCCAGTTCCAGGGGGTTGAGGTTGGTGGAAAATACCAGGACCAGATCGAACGGCAACTCGCAATGGCGACCACCGCCCAGGTTGATGAAGTCGCGCTTCTCTTCCATCGGCACGATCCAGCGATTGAGCAATTCGGCCGGGGCCATGCGCTGGCGTCCCATGTCATCGATGATGAACAGGCCGTTGCTGGCCTTGAGCTGCAACGCGGCCTGGTATTGGCGAGTAAAGGGGTCATAGCGAACGTCCAGCTGCTCCATGTTCAACTCGCCGCCCGTGATGACAATCGGGCGTTTGCAGCACAGCAGCCGACGGTCGATGCCTTCGTTGAGCATCAGATTGTTCGATTGGCTCTTGTCATCCAGGCGCTGATGCACTTGCGGGTCATAGATCTCGATCACCGACTCATTGATGACGATGGCATGGGGCACCCAGATGGCCTCGGCGAACAGCCGGATAAGACGACTGCTGACATAGGTCTTGCCCGTGCCCGCCGGGCCGTAAATCATGATCGCCCGCCCTGAATTCAGTGCCACGCCCAACTGATCGAGCATGCCTTGCGACAGCACCATGCCGGCCAGGGCCCGTTGCATGTCGGTGGCGGTGATACGCCCATGGTGAATGGTCTGGATCTTGATCAGGGACCGATAGCTACTCACCGGAAAAGGTGCCGCACCGATATAGCCACTGCGAGACAGGGCATCGCGGGCGGCACTGCGGCCACGTTCGGTCAGGCCGTAACGCAAGGCCTGCACACTTGTTTGCCCGAGCTGGCCGAGCACTTCGACACGACCGTCCTTGCGCAGGAACGCCAGGACTTCTTCCAGTACCGCGCCGGTCAGCGCCAGGCGTTCCACCAGCCGCGGCAGGTCCAACACACCGGCGTCGTGCAGATGCTTGCAGACCAGCTCGCCGAGAAAACTGTCGGTCAGGCCGGTGTCTTGAATCGTGCATGGCTGAGGTGCCAGGCGTTGCACCGCTTCCCGTTCACTGGGGTAGGCATCACTATCGTTGATGACGTGCATGACTAGACTCCCCAGCCATCGGCAATCAGCTGCCAGTAGACGCTGTTCAAGGTGCCGATCAGGATCGCGATCGAATAAGGAAAAGGTTTGCCGGCCACTTCATCCGCGGTAGGTGCCAGGTAAGCCTGGGCCCGCACAATCAGCCAGTAACGCTGGAGGGTCTGGAGCAACTGACCGCGGGCCAGCACGATCAGAAAACCGCACACGCCACCAGCAATCAGACTGAACAGCGCAGCCCACAATGCGTAATGAACCGGCAGGAAACTGCCCACCATGGCCATCAACTTGACGTCTCCGGCGGCCATGCCACCCACCGCATACATGGGCAAAAACAGCGCAAAACAGACCAGCATGCCCAGCAGGCTGTCGCCCGTTCCGCTGATCCCGCCTGTATAAGTCTGACCGGCCAAACCCAAGGCCAGGCCCAACAGGACCAGCGTGTTGGGGATGCGGTGGCGAAGCAAATCGCTCACCACCGCCACACCCAGCAGTCCTAGCAGCAGCACCGTCGACACCAGCAATTCCATGGACATGGCGCGTCTCCCTGTTGCAGTTATCGTTAGCAGGCCACGTTGCCGTTGACGGCCTGGCACAGCGCACGGATCTTGGTGTCCACCGCGCCGCCCAGAAGAACGAAGGCTGCCGCCACCAACACCGTGATCAAACCTCCCGCGACGGCGTATTCAACAATGGTCAGGCCATCTTCATCTTTGGCGAACCGGCTGATCGAAGTTCTTATTGTGTGCAGAGTCATTTTTTTCACCTCACCTTTGAATAAAGGTTGTAACGCCATGAACTGAGTTGTCGGGGACAACGCCAAGTCCATTTGAATGTATCGTTGTACTCACAGCAAAAGAGTCGCAAGCGAGGCTTCCTTGAAAGCGGCCGTGTCCCCGCGCAGTTATCGCTATCAGCAGGCAACGTTGCCGTTGACGGCCTGGCACAGCGCGCGGATCTTGGTATTCACGGCACCGCCCAGAAGAACGAAGGCGGCGGCCACCAACACCGTAATCAACCCACCGGCCACGGCGTATTCCACAATGGTCAGGCCGTCTTCATCTTTGGCGAACTTCAGCACCGAAGCCTTGATTGTTTGAAGAGTCATTTTGCGCACCTCATCAGGGTTGTTTTCAGAGGCAGTACATTTGCAACTGCCTGATGCAACCCTAGTCAGCGGGTGGGGATAGCCGTTAGGAGGATTTTGCACATCGCTAGGATTATTTTGCGGGGGGAGCCAGGCATGCCTTGCGATTGCAACTCGCAACGATTCGCGCTCTGGCGTTCTGAGCATACGGCGCTTAAAAAACCGGCTTTTTATAAAAAATTATTCGGCGAAGTGATGGCACATTGGCAATACTGCTAGCTTAAGGGCAGTCGCAACGCTGAGTGGTAAGCACATGCCATCGAATCTGACTAGAAAGCCAAAGCTGTTGTGGTTCGATCTGACTCACGATCGGTCCACCCCGGAACTTGTCAGCCAGTTCGAGGACACTTGCGACTGCACCCAGGCAAAAGATGCCCTGCTGCCCGGCGGGGAACAGGCGGACATGATCTGCATCCATTTCGATCGCCCGGATACGCCGGGCCTGAGGCGGTTGCTGGAGATCAAACGCACCGTCCCTGCCACTCCCATCACCATGTTCACCGTGCAGCACTCCGAAGAACTGGCCGTCTGGGCCATGCGCTCGAGTGTGTGGGAATACATGGTACTGCCCCTGTCAGCCACAGAGAGGAAGCGCTACCTGACTGCCCTGGTGCAATTATGCGAGTTACGCCGCCACACCTGTGGCCCGCGCAAGACTTCGTTGATCGACCACGCGCCAACCCTGCCAGACAGCATCCGCCTGACCTCGGGGCACCAGAAACACCAGGCCCTGAGCCATATCATGCTGTACATCGACCAGCATTTTCGCGACAGCATCGATCAGCGGGACCTGGCCAAGCGATGCGGCATGACCACGTTTCGCTTCAGCCGTGTGTTCAAGGAAGCCAACGGGCTTGGCTTCACCGATTACGTGCTGAACAAACGCATGAGCTTTGCCAAGGAACTGCTCGACAATAGCCAGATGCCTATCACCAGCATCGGCTATGAGGCAGGGTTCAAGGATCCCTCCTACTTCGCCCGCGCCTTCAAGCAGTACGCCAACTGCACACCCAGTGAATACCGCCTGGCGCGGCAGATGCGAACAATGATTCCCGCTCCCGATCTGCCGGAAAACGAGCGTGCAGACGCACTTGAGAGCCTGGTGGAGAGCCTCGAAGATTGAAGCGCGCTTTTTCACGGACGAAAAAAAACGCCGCTCAATGAGCGGCGTTTTTTTGAATTTGGAGCGGGAAACGAGACTCGAACTCGCGACCCCGACCTTGGCAAGGTCGTGCTCTACCAACTGAGCTATTCCCGCAAATGGCGTCCCCTAGGGGACTCGAACCCCTGTTACCGCCGTGAAAGGGCGGTGTCCTAGGCCACTAGACGAAGGGGACACGCTGCCCGGAACACATGGTGTGTGTTCCAGTGCCCAGATCCGTACCCGAAGATATCGGTTCTGGTTTCACTCAGCCCTGCCCGAAGGCAACGCTGTTTAAAATTGGAGCGGGAAACGAGACTCGAACTCGCGACCCCGACCTTGGCAAGGTCGTGCTCTACCAACTGAGCTATTCCCGCATTGGCGTCCCCTAGGGGACTCGAACCCCTGTTACCGCCGTGAAAGGGCGGTGTCCTAGGCCACTAGACGAAGGGGACACACGTACAACATTCACTGCTTATCGCGTTTGGCTAAGTGCTTTACGCTGTAAGTGGCGCGCATTCTATGGATGGATTGCTGGGTCGTCAACCCCCAGATATAAATTTATTTAAATCAATGACTTCGCCCGGTTTAGGGGCTGTTCGCACATTTTGCCCGTCCAGTCTCTGGCGCCTATATTCTGTCATCCGCCAAGACGTTATAGTCGTGTCCGACAAATAGTGGCAATGTGCATCCATATTCGCCGCACTTCCATACGCAGCGCCACGCCTGTCTAATCGCATCGCGCAGGCCTATGCGCTTAAAAGCCAAGCCACTACACTCTTGATATGCGAACCCCAATAAAGAGGTCTTACCGGTGACACCACTCATGATCACCCTGCTCGTCGTAGCCGGGATCGCACTGTTGATCGCCATTGGCTACATGAACCATGTGGTGGAAAACAACAAGCTGGAAAAGGCCCGTACCAAGATTGAACTCAACGACCGTTTACGTCGTTGTGGCGAGCTCACCGAGACCTTTCCCGGACAATTGATGACCCCGGCCCTGAAGCTGTTGATCACGCGTCTTGAGATCAACGTCTGTCAGCGCCTGCTGAACCTGGAGAAAACCAATACGGCGGTCAAGGCGCGCCTGGACGAACTGAATGCACTCGCCGCCCAGGGTGAATCGATTCCGGTGAACAACCCACCGGCACCGATCCAGACCGAAGCCAAGGCCAAGGATGTGCGGTTTCTGCTCGAGGCCCTTCACGGTCAGATTACCCGCGCCGCCCAGGATGGCTTCCTGCCGCCCAACGAAGCCAAGCGCTGGATCCGCGAAGTGCGACACATCCTGGTGCTGTTGCACATCGAGTTCTTCAATAATCTCGGCCAACACGCCTTGCAGCAAGAACAACCGGGGCAGGCCCGCCTGGCGTTCGAACGGGGTGTGCAGTACCTGCGCAAGCAACAGGAACCGCAGGTCTATGCCGAACAACTGGACTACCTGGAAAAACTCCTGGCCCGCGCCAATGCCATGGTTCTGGCCAGCACCCAGCCGGTCGAAGGCGAAGTCAACCAGTTGACCGAAGGGCTGAAGGACGCCGAAGTAAACGACGAGTGGAAGAAGAAGAAGGTTTACGACTGATATTCGGGTTGGGCTCTTAAGCCTGACTCCTGTGTAGCGAGGTGATTTATCCCCTCGCTACACAGGGTCTGTCGACAGCTCACAGCCTGAAATGCCCCACCATCCCCTTGAGCTCAACCCCTAGCTGCGCCAGCTCAATGCTCGACGCGGCATTGCCCTGCATCGCCAGGGAAGATTGATCGGCACTGGCGCGGATGCTGGTGACACTGCGGTTGATCTCTTCAGCCACCGAACTCTGTTGCTCGGCCGCCGCGGCAATTTGCTGATTCATCTGCTGGATCAGCGACACCGCCGCCGCAATGCTCCCCAGGGCGCTTTCGGTTTGCAGGGCATCACTGACCGCCATCTTCACCAGCTCGCCACTGCTCTGGATCTGCTGCACGGAGGTCTGGGCTGCTGAGCGCAAGGCGCTCACCAGGCGTTCGATTTCCTCGGTGGACTGTTGCGTGCGCTTGGCCAAGGCCCGCACTTCATCGGCCACCACCGCAAAGCCCCTGCCCTGCTCACCGGCCCTGGCCGCTTCGATGGCCGCATTGAGCGCCAGCAAGTTGGTCTGCTCAGCCACGCTCTTGATCACGCTCAACACCGTGCCAATGTTCTGGATCTCAGCGCTGAGGCTTTCGATACTGCTGCTGGCTGAAGTGGCCGAGTCGGCCAATTGTTCAATGCGCACCATGCTCTGACGCACCACCTGCTGACCGCTTTCAACCTTATCGTCGGCGGTCTGGGCCGCTTGGGCCGCCTCTTCGGCATTGCGCGCCACGTCGTGCACGGTGGCGGTCATCTGGTTCATGGCCGTGGCGACCTGTTCGGTCTCCTCCTTCTGGCTGCTGACCTCCAGGTTGGTCTGCTCGGTCACGGCCGACAGCGATTGGGCAGAGTTGGCCAACTGTTCGATACCGGCCTGCAAACCGCTGACGATACTGCTCAGGCCCGCCCCCATCTGTTGCATGGCGAGCATCAGTTGACCGATCTCATCCTGGCGCGTCACCTGCACCGTTGCACTCAAGTCGCCCGAGGCAATCTGCTGTGCAACACGGATGACGCTGCGCAACGGCCCGACGATCAACCGGGTAATGACCCAGGCCGCAATCAGTCCCACCAGCAGCGCCAGGGCCGACGAGCCGATGATCAGCAGCGAATTCTTCTTCAGTTCCGTCTGCATGGCACCGTCCTCGGCGGTGTAAGCCTGGTCAACCCGCTCCACTACCTGGGAGGCACGCTCGTGCAGTTGCTGGTAGACGATTTTCTCCTGGGCCAGCAGGCCGGTGTATTCAGCGAGTTTTTCGTTGAAACCAGCGATATGCCCGGCCACTTCGTTAAGCACGGTCTGGTATCCCGGGTCCTTGACGGTGGTCTTGAGCACCTCGGCCTGCTTCATGGCTTGCTCGGCCTGTTCGATAGTGCCCTGGCCGCCCTCTTCAGAACCTTTGCGGCTTTGATCCAGGCGTACCCGCGCTTCGTTCATGGCCTGCAACATCAACCGTGACACTTCGCTGACCTGATTGGCTTGCTCGATGAAATCGCCGCCCTCCTTGCCTTCGGACTCTTTCAGGGTATAAGCGCCATCATCTGCCAGGCCCGCTTGCAGCACATCCAGGTTATTGGCAACGCTGGACACTGACCAACTGGCCATTTCCAGTGCCAGATCCTTGCTCTGGCTCAACTCGACGAATTCGTCGAACGCCTTGCGATAAGCCGCCAAGGCTTGCTCCACGTCGTTCATCACCGGCACGTTGGCCGCCGATTGCGCCTTGAGCTCGTTGGCCTGGGCAATCAGTCCGTCCACGCCCAGCCGCAAGGCATCGACCGTTTTCGGGTCCGAGCGCAAGGCGTATTCCTGCTCAAGCAGGCGGACCTTGAGCAAGCCGCTATTGAGGGATGACATCTGTTTCAGGCCATCGAAACGATAGCTGATGGTCTGCAGGGACCAGACACCGATGGCCGCCACCACGGCGGTAAGCAGCAGCACCAGGACAAACCCCAGGCCCAGTTTCTTTGCCATACCCAGGTTGGCAAAACGTCTTTGCACGGCCGAAATCATTGCGCCCAGTCCTCTGCCAGTGTGTGTTGATTGCAGATTCGCAACGAGATGCCCTGTAACACAAGATGCTGGCGTCGGAATAATGGCAAAAAGCTACAGCGCCGTCGTTTTCAGGACAATTGAGGTCGATCCAGAGCCGCCGCGCGGAAGAATGCCTGGGCCCTCGAATCGCAGGCGTGGGCCACGTTGATCCGCAGCCAGTCGCTGACAGCACCCGACGGGCTGAACGCTGTACGAGAAGAAAGCACCACACCGAACCGCTTGGCCAAGCGCTGCAATGCAGCGTAGTCGCATAACGGTGGACGCGCCCAAATGAACAGTCCGCCGGCCGGCCGGCCAAAGACTTCCCAATCCGCATCCTCCAGCACCTGCAACACCGCTGCCATGTCGGCACTCAAACGCTGGCGCTGACGCTGGACCAGTTTGCGATAGGCGCCGCTGGCCAGAAGATTGGCCAGCACTGACTCACAGAAGCGTGAACTGCCCATGCTGGTAATGCCCTTGACGTCCCTCAAGCGTGCGATGACAGACGATCCGGCCACGACGAAACCGACTCGCAATGAGCTGCTCAGGGTTTTCGAGAAGCTGCCCACGTACACCACGTCGGTATCCAGCGCTGCCAGTCGGGTCCGGGTTGAGTTCTGGAAGTCGGCATAGACATCGTCTTCGACCACCAACATGGCGTGCTTTTTCGCCAGTTGCAGCAGTTGCTGGGCCACGACCGGGGCCAGGCTGCTGCCGGTCGGGTTGTGGCAGGCGCTGTTGACGAACAGAGCGCTGGGCCGATGCGTCGCCAAGAGACATTGGAGTGCATCGACGTCCGGGCCGCGCGGAGTCCTGGGCAGTTCGATCATGTCGATGCCATGAAACCTGAGCAGGTCGAACAGCTTCGAATACCCCGGACTCTCCACCACAACGCAGCATCCAGGCTCAAGCAGTGTGCGCACAATCAGGTCCAGACCGTGGGTCGCGCCCGTGGTGGTCAGGATCAGGTTTTTATCGGCGTGGATATTGAATTGTTTCAGGCGCCTGGACAGTTGCTCCCGCAGAGCGGGCAGCCCCATCGGCGTACTGTAACTGAACAGCCCTGCCATATCGGTGCGGGTGACCTGACGGATCGCGTAGCCCAGATCATCGCTTTCGCGCCAACTCTCGGGCAGCCCGCCACAGCCCAGCGTCAGTTCCCACTGCGAACTATGGGGCACGCTTTCCTGGGTGATCTGCGTGTCTTCCAGCCAGTCTTTGTCGGAGGGCTCGTAGCTGGACGACGGAGGCGGCGCGACAAAAAAACCCGAACCATGGCGCGCCGCCAACACCCCTTGGGCCACCAGGCGTTCACACGCCTCGTTGACACTGGACTGACTGAGCAAATTCTCCCGGGCCAATTGGCGAATGGAGGGCAGTCGGGTTCCCGGTTGCACCGCATCCTGTCGAATCCAGCCGGCCAGCGCGTCGACAATTTGCTGCACGACAGGCACCAGGGCCTGCCGGTCGATTCTCAACTCCATGAGTAACCAAGCTCCTAAGCAACTGTTTTATCTCTGGAAACAGTTAAGCACAGGCCGTCTCTGGACGATGTACGACAACGTCGCCAAAACGGTCGATTCTCACCCTTTGAAACACATTCAGGGGCTGACACGGGGCATTTTTAACCCCCAAAGAAAAAGCCCACAACGAGTGCGGGCCTAGTCCTACACGCTAAATACAACGTTCTTCAGAAAGCCGTGACGCCGCCGTCCACCGCCAATGAATGACCGGTGGTGAATGCAGCGCCATCGCTGCACAAATACAGCACCGCGCTGGCGATCTCCTCGACCTTGCCGATGCGTCCTACCGGGTGCATGGCGTTGGCGAACTCACCTTTTTTCGGATCCGCTTCATAGGCACGACGGAACATGTCGGTGTCGATTACCGCCGGGCAAACCGCGTTCACGCGGATTTTCTTCTTGGCGTATTCAATCGCCGCCGATTTGGTCAGGCCGATCACCGCGTGCTTGGACGCTGCATAAATGCTCATCTTCGGCGCCGCCCCCAGACCCGCTACCGAGGCGGTATTGACGATGGCACCGCCCCCTTGGGCCAGCAGCAAAGGCAATTGATACTTCATGCACAGCCAGACGCCCTTCACATTGACGCCCATGATGGCGTCGAACTCATCGAGGGTGCCGTCGGCCAGCTTGCCCTTTTCGATTTCGATCCCGGCGTTATTGAAGGCGTAATCAAGCCGGCCATAGGCATTGATTACTTCGCTCATCAGGTTCTGCACGTCGCTTTCCAGCGTTACGTCGCAGCGCACGAACAGCGCTTCACCGCCCGCCTCGCGAATCGACTGCACTGTGCCTTCGCCGCCCGCCACGTCCAGGTCGGCCGCCACCACTTTCAGGCCCTCTGCCGCAAATGCCTGGGCGGTCGCACGGCCAATGCCCGCGGCTGCGCCCGTGACCACGGCGACCTGTCCGGAAAACGTCATGCTCATTGTCAAATCCTCGAAGAGTGCGGGAGATGACGCCAGTCTAGTCACAGGTCCGGACGATGCGGCAGCACTATCCAATTGCCGTTTGAGTATTCATGGGTGCCAGTGATAACAGCCCCGGCGCCATTATCACTGGGCTCGATCAAACTGCATTCGCTGCATCAGCAAACCTTGCGACAAACGCTTCGAAGGTCTATCAACAAGGCTTCATTCATCTTGAGTGCCAGCCATGACTGCCCAGACCAATCGCCAGTTCCTGCTCGCCAAACGCCCGGTAGGCGCTGCGACCCGCGAGACTTTCACCTATCAGCAAGTACCGGTCGGCGAGCCGGCAGCCGGCCAGATTCTGGTGAAGAACGAATATCTGTCCCTGGATCCGGCCATGCGCGGCTGGATGAACGAAGGCAAGTCTTACATCCCGCCGGTAGGCATTGGAGAAGTGATGCGCGCCTTGGGCGTAGGCCAGGTAGTCGCCTCGAACAACCCGGCCTTCGCGGTCGGTGACTACGTCAACGGTGCGCTGGGTGTGCAGGATTATTTCCTCGGCGAGCCGCGAGGTTTCTACAAGGTCGATCCGAAACTGGCGCCATTACCGCGCTACTTGTCAGCATTGGGCATGACCGGCATGACCGCCTATTTCGCCCTGCTGGACGTGGGCGCGCCCAAGGCCGGCGAGACAGTAGTGCTCTCGGGCGCCGCCGGTGCGGTGGGCAGCATCGCCGGGCAGATCGCCAAGATCAAAGGTTGCCGCGTGGTGGGCATCGCCGGCGGGGCCGACAAATGCAAATTCCTGATCGATGAACTGGGCTTCGATGGCGCCATCGACTACAAGAATGAAGACGTCCATGCCGGTCTCAAGCGCGAATGCCCCAAAGGCGTGGATGTGTACTTCGATAACGTCGGCGGCGACATCCTCGATGCGGTGCTCAGCCGCTTGAACCTCAAGGCTCGCGTAGTGATCTGCGGTGCCATCAGCCAGTACAACAACAAAGAAGCGGTGAAAGGCCCGGCCAACTACTTGTCGCTGCTGGTCAACCGGGCGCGCATGGAAGGCTTCGTGGTCATGGACTACGCCTCTCAGTTCGCCGCCGCCGCGCAGGAAATGGCCGGCTGGATGGCCAAGGGGCAGCTCAAGAGCAAGGAAGACATCGTTGAAGGACTGGAGACATTCCCCGAGACGCTGACCAAATTGTTCAGTGGGGAGAATTTCGGGAAGTTGGTATTGAAGGTCTAGTCACAAAAACACCTGTGGGAGCGGGCTTGCTCGCGAAGGCGGATTGTCAGGCGCCATTTTTGCCAACTGACACACCGCTTTCGCGAGCAAGCCCGCTCCCACAAGGGATCTTCAGGTCTGATCAGGCCAGTTCGGCGACTACGGCCGCCAGTGCCTTGGCCGGATCAGCCGCCTGGCTGATCGGTCGGCCGATCACCAGGTAGTCGGAACCGGCATCCAGTGCCTGACGCGGGGTCAGGATGCGGCGTTGATCGTCCTGGGCGCTGCCCGCCGGGCGAATCCCCGGCGTCACCAGTTGCAGCGACGGGTGCGCCGCTTTCAGGGCGCTGGCCTCCAAGGCCGAGCAGACCAGACCGTCCAGGCCAGCCTTCTGCGCCAGCGCCGCCAGGCGCAGCACCTGTTCCTGAGGCTCGATATCCAGGCCGATACCGGCCAAGTCCTCGCGCTCCATGCTGGTCAGCACGGTCACGCCGATCAGCAACGGCTTCGGCCCGCTGCGCTGATCCAGCACTTCACGGCAGGCCGCCATCATGCGCAGGCCGCCGGAGCAATGCACGTTGACCATCCACACCCCCATTTCGGCGGCCGCCTTGACGGCCATGGCGGTGGTATTGGGAATATCGTGGAATTTCAAATCCAGGAATACTTCAAAACCCTTGTCACGCAGGGTCCCGACAATTTCCGAAGCGCAACTGGTGAACAGCTCCTTGCCGACTTTGACCCGGCATAGCTTGGGGTCCAACTGGTCGGCCAGCTTCAGGGCGGCGTCACGGGTAGGGAAATCCAAGGCAACGATGATGGGCGTCTGGCAGGCGGACATGAGCGGGCTCTCAGGCAAGTCGAAATCGGCGCGCATTGTAGCGGAACCAGCGCCCGTGCGGGACCCGATGATCGGTAAATCCTCATCGCGCCCGGACAGCATGGACGATGCCGGCCTTTGTGTCGAAGTCGATACACTCATGACACGCGCACAACACGCCGGCACGCTACCGTCTGGCGCCGCACCCCCGTCCTTTCAGCGCTTCACGCCTAGCGGCACGAAGCCTATGCTGAAGCCTCAACCTCGCCGCCTTCTTTGCGGTTGGCAGCCTATCTGGCAGATGATGCATCCATGCAGAACACCCCTGTTGCAAATTCTGACGATCAAAAAGTGCCCGACGATGACAAGCGCTGGAGTACCCGGGCGTTGATCGTCGATGACGATGTGCCGATCCGCGAGCTGCTGATCGACTACCTGGCCCGTTTCAACATACGCGCCAGCGGCGTGAACGATGGCGCGGCCATGCGCCGGGCGATGCAGGCCGAGCATTTCGACGTGGTTGTGCTCGACCTGATGCTGCCGGGCGAAGACGGCTTGCAATTGTGTCGCTGGCTGCGCGCCGAATCGGACATCCCGATCCTGATGCTCACCGCCCGGTGCGAGCCCACCGACCGCATCATCGGCCTGGAACTGGGCGCCGACGATTACATGGCCAAGCCGTTCGAACCCAGGGAACTGGTGGCGCGGATCCAGACGATCCTGCGCCGGGTACGCGACGACCGCACCGAGCAACGGGCCAATATTCGCTTCGATAACTGGCGACTCAACAGCGTACTGCGCCAGTTGATCTCCGCCGACGGACTGGTGGTGCCGCTGTCCAACGCCGAGTTCCGGCTGTTGTGGGTATTCATCGAACGACCGCGCCGGGTACTGAGCCGCGAACAGTTGCTGGACGCCGCCCGTGGGCGCTCCATCGAGGCGTTCGACCGCAGCATCGATCTGCTGGTGTCGCGCCTGCGCCAAAAGCTGGGTGACGACCCCAAGGCGCCGCAACTGATCAAGACCGTGCGCGGCGAAGGCTACCTGTTCGACGCCCGGGACATCGGCTGATGCGCTTGCGCCTCGACACCTTGTTCGGCCGCCTGTTTGGCGTGCTGTTACTGGCGATCGTCCTGGCGCACCTGTTGGCCTTTGCCTGGTTTTCTCAATACGACAAACCGCCTTTGGGGCCACCCCCCGAATTTTCCCGGCAAGGCCAGCACCCTGGGCCCACGGGGCCCCCACCCAACCGCCCTGCGCGCCCATGGTTCGGTGGGCCGGTGGTACCGCTGACGTTTCAGTTTGTGTGCCTGATCGTCGCCGCCTGGTACGGCGCCAAACTGCTGACCCGGCCTATCCAGCGCCTGAGCGATGCCGCCGAACGCCTGAGCGAAAACCTCGACAGCCCACCGTTGGAAGAAACCGGCCCTCGGGAGGCCCGCCAGGCTGCTCATACGTTCAACCTCATGCAACAGCGAATTCGCGAGCAGGTGCAGCAGCGTTCGCGCATGCTCGGTGCGGTATCCCATGACCTGCGCACTCCGCTTTCACGACTCAAGCTGCGCCTGGAACAGATCGATGACATCAAGCTGCAGGGCCAGATGCGTCAGGACCTGAACGATATGATTGGCATGCTCGACGCCACCCTCACCTACCTGCACGAGCAACGCACCAGCGAAGCGCTGCAATGGATGGACGTGCAGGCGTTGGTGGAATCGCTGAGCGAAAACGCCCAGGACCAGGGTGCCGACGTGCAAGCCAGCGGTGGTTGCGCGCCGTTACAGGTGCAGCCGATGGCGTTGCGCTCGTGTATCAACAACCTCATGGACAATGCCTTGCGCTACGCCGGCCATGCGTTGATTACGCTGCAAGACCAGCGCGACCAGGTAGTGATTCGGGTGATTGACCACGGCCCCGGGATTGCGGCGGATAAACGCGAAGCAGTGTTCGAGCCCTTCTATCGCCTGGAAGGCTCACGCAACCGCAACTCCGGCGGTGTCGGCCTGGGCATGACCATCGCCAGGGAAGCCGCCGAACGCTTGGGCGGGCAATTGAGCCTGGAAGAAACGCCAGGGGGCGGATTGACGGCGGTGATCCGTTTGCCCCGCGCCTGAAACCACCTCAATCCCATGTGGGAGCCGCGTCGGGGGCTGAGTTTGTACACCCGCCGGTACAAACTCCACACACCCACGACAACTGCCCCGCCGACGCTGCATAAGCCGGTGCACCCACCGGCATTCCAGCCCAAGGAGAGCGCCCATGATCGGTAGCGTCAGCAGTTACTCGCCCTATACCAGCACCAGCAGTACCGCGACCAGCAGTGCCCGCAGCCAGCAGTTTCAAAAGGAGCTGCTCAGCAAACTCGACAGCAACGCCGACGGCTCGGTCGATCAGGAAGAATTGAGCACGGCCCTGTCGCAGAAGAGTGACGACGGCATCCTGGTCAGCCTGAGCGACAATTTCAGCGACCTGGACAGCGACAGTAGCGGCGACCTGAGCAGTGATGAGATAGCCGCGATGGCGCCACCGCCTCCGCCGCCACGGGACCAGGCGCCGACGACCGAACTGGCCGATGCGCTGCTCAGCGCCCTGGACGCCGACGGTGATGGCGAGGTAAGTAGCGAGGAGCTGAGCAATGGTCTGGCGAGCGCCGGCAGCACTGCCGACAGCCAGGAACTGTTCTCGGCCCTGGACGAGAATGAAGACGGTACCGTCAGCCTCGACGAACTCGCCGCCAGCCTCCCCCCGCCACCGCCACAACAGGCCTCCAGTGAGGCGTTGTTCAGCCAGCTCGACGCCGATGGTCAGAGCAACACCGGCACCAGCGAACTGACCAGCGCGGTACAGGCCAACCGCACCAGCGACAGCTCCACCGACCAGACCAATGTCAGTGAAGCGCTGAACAGGATGATCGCCAACCTCAGTCGACAATACTCGCTGGATGATGTCGCCCCCGTGGGGAAATACCTGAACGTGGCGACGTGATTGACCGGCAAGCCTGGTTTTTCAGAGCCAGGCTTGCCTGCTGGATCGAAGCCCATTGGTGGCGAGGGGATCTATCCCCTCACTACAAAAAGGTTGCTGCTGGTCTCAGGAGTGGGGTTATCGCGCCTGGCTCTTGCTCCAGTCCGTCAGCAAGCTGTAGGCCACCGCCAGCAGGGTCGGGCCAATGAACAGTCCGATGAAGCCGAAGGCAATCAAGCCACCGAACACCCCCAGCAATACGATCACCAACGGCAGGTTTCCGCCACGGCTGATCAGGTAGGGTTTGAGCACGTTGTCCACACCGCTGATGATGAAGGTGCCCCAGATCCCCAGGAACACCGCCATCCCGTATTCGCCCTTCCACACCAGCCACGCCGTGGCGGGGATCCAGACCAGGGGCGGCCCCATGGGAATCAGGCTGAGCAGGAAGGTGACGATGCCCAGCACCAATGCCCCCGGTACGCCAGCGATCAGGAAACCAATCAGCGCCAGCACCGCCTGGGCCGCCGCGGTGCCGATCACGCCGTTGACCACACGCTGCACCGTACCGGCCACCAGTTCGATGTAGTAACCGGCACGGTCGCCGATCAGACGCTCCAGCAACCCGTGCACGAACACCGCCAGACGCGGGCCGTCACGGTAGAAAAAGAACACAAACACAATGCTCAGGGTCAGTTCGAGAATGCCACCGCCGATTTGGGCACTGCGAGCCAGCAGCCAGTTGCCGACCTGACCCAGGTACGGCCTGACGGACACCATCATGGCTGCACCTTGCTGATCGATGCTGTTCCAGATGCCCACCAACCGCCCCCCCACCAGCGGTAAGCCCGCCAGCCATACCGGGGGATCAGGCAGGCCATCGACCTGCACGTTCTTGATAAATGCCGTGGCGTCGCGTACATGATCAGCCAGGTTGAAGCCCAGCCACACCAGCGGCACCGCCACCAGCACCATCCAGCCTACGGTCAGCAAAGCCGCCGCCAGCGACTCACGACCATTGACCCAGCGGGTCAACAGGCGCATCAGCGGCCAACTGGCAAACGCCAGCACCGCGCCCCAGAACAGCGCCGACCAGAACGGAGCCATCACCCAGAAGCTTGCACCGAACAACACCAGGAGCAGGATCTGCACCAACAGCCGATCGTTATTGAGCATGTCAGGTCTCGAAAAAAAAACAGGGCCGGGCTGACGGCGTGAAGCACGTCACCCGAAACAGCTTAACGCAACAGCTCAAGATGCAGGCCCGCCGCATCGCCCCTGGCGGCCTCCATTCGCGCCGCCCGGACACCCTGATCGATCAATGCTTGCCGCCAGGCCTCGGCCTGGGGTCCGGCGACAGTGACTCGAAGACCCGTGTCCAGGTTCAGCGCCCGGGATAGCAGGCGCAACCAGGTTTCGTCCGGTTCGCCGACCAGACGCGGCAAGTCCAGCACGCCGGTGTCCTTGAGCTGGCGCAACAGCGTGGCCGATGTGGGCAGCAGGTTCCCCAGCGAGGCGTTTGCCTCGAACTGCTCGACATGCAGGTAAGCCTTACGATTGCCGCGAGTAATGCCATACAGCGCAATCAGTGTGTTATCCGCGGGCGGCGCCAGGCGCAGCAGCAGATAAGACTGACCGTTATCGGCACCATAGAGCTTGGCATTGCCGAACACTTCGTTGGCCCACAGGCTGCTTTCGCCGCAATCACGAGCCTGGCACCAGAACAACAGTTGCGCGTCCTGCTTCTGCAAGGCTTCGCGGGCAGCGGTAAAGGCCTGGATGGCGGAGTGTTCCGGCGGAAGTTCGTAAGTCACCGACGTGGTGTTGCCACGGGCATCGACCTGCCCATCGAAGCGCAACTGGCCGCTGATCTTGCGGATCGAACCCAGGGGATAAATTCGTTCCAGGTCAGTGGTTTGCCGGTAATCGACAATTTGCGCGTCGGGCATGCGGGGCACCCGCTCCAGGTCCCGGCTGCCGGGAACATCGGCGGCAAACGATGCCGGGCTGAAGCAGGCCAGCGTAAGCAAGGCGAGTGAATGAATGGATAATTTCATCGGATCGGCATGGCCTGGGTCTCTGGGGTGAGGCCGGTGTCATCGATGCACTGCGAGGCCGCTAAACAGAGATCTGTCATGGTTGTCTCCCTTTTTCAACCCGCCCAGCCTCGACAGTTGCCAGGCGCAAGTCAAGAAACGGTGAAGAACCGATTGAAACAGTCTGCTACAAGCGCGGCGCCAGCCTCGTCGTTCAGGTGCAAATGATGACCGCCGGGCAACCGTTCATGACTGAAGGGTAGACGCTCCAGCAACTCGGGGTGTCGGGCAAGCATGCCGTCAGCAGCCACCACCAGATGCGCGGGGCAAGCGACCCGCGCCACGAAGGCCATGGCCTGCTCATCGGTCAGGCGAAGCGGCGATGGCAAGGTCAGGCGATTGTCGGTGCGCCAGGTGTACCCTCCCGGCACCGGCATCAGGCCGCGCTGGGCCAGCAATTCGGCGGCTTCGCGACTGACCGCCACCAGGCCTTTCATGCGGGCCTCAATGGCCCGGTCGAGGGTTTTGTAGACCGGTTTTCGTTTTTGTTGCAAATCCAGCTGCGCCTGCAGGGCCATGCCCATGCGCTCGGCGGCGTTGTCGCCTTTGTCCGTGGGAGGGATCACCCCGTCGATCAGCCCCAGGTGCGTGACCCGGTCGGGCAAGGCTCCGGCGAGCACCAGCGAGACGATGGCGCCCATGGAATGCCCCAGCAGGGCGAAACGCGCCAGGCCCAGTTGTTCGGCGACTTGCAGCACATCATGGGCATAGTCCCACAGGGCATAGCCAGCACCGGGTGGGCGATGCCCGGAGTGACCGTGACCGGCCATGTCCAGTGCAATGACCCGCAGGCCCTCAAGCCGTGGAGCCAGCCGGGCGAAGCTGTTCGCATTGTCCAGCCAACCGTGCAAGGCGATGACCGGCCGGCCATCCTCCGGCCCGAACAGGTGGGCCGCCAGTTCAATGTGGGGCAGGCTCAGACGGACTTCTTCAACCCCACTCATAAGCTGCGCCCTTCCCAGCGCTGAAAGAGATCCTTGAGCAACCTGGCCGTGTCCTGCGGACGTTCCAGGGGAAACATGTGGCCGCCGGGCATGCTCAGGGATTCACCATGGGGCATTCGACCCACCGAACGGGTGTGATGGCGCATCACCACGCGACTCTGCCGACCGCGCACCACCGCCAGCGGCACTTTGAGCATACGGGCCCGGCCGGGACTGGTGTGCGGCACGCCGCGGTAAATGCTGATCTCCGTGGCCGGATCGAAGCGCAGCCGCAAGCGGTCGCCGACTTGCTGCAAGCCATGTTGCAGGTAGGCGTCGAAGCATTCCGGGTCAAACCCGCGGAACAGCGTCTTGGCGGAAAAATACTGCCGGGCCGACTCCAGGTCAGCGAACTCTTCACGCCGGCCCAACGTCCGTCCCGCTGGAGTCAGACGATCGATGAACCCCAGGCGCTTGGCGGCCAGGATCACCCACTGATCGGCGCGGGTCAGCACCGGCGAATCGAGCATTACCACGCCACGATATAACTGTGGACAGCGCAATGCGGCATGCAGATGCAGAACGCCACCCAGGGAATGGCCGACGCCCCACACCGGTTCAGGTTGTTGTTCCAGGTGATGAATGAGCTCGTCCACCAGGTTGTGCCAGTTATCGTCTGCCGGAAAACGCGGGTCATGGCCGTGCAATTCCAGATGCGCGACCTCGTACTGCGGCGCCAACGCGGCGAACAGCTTGCCGTAAGTGGCCGAGGGAAAACCATTGGCGTGGGCGAAAAACACCTGTTGCGACATGACAGTGGATCCATGGGGAAACTGGAACCGATTGTCCGCACATCCCGGTGGCGCGGCAATGACCGTAACTGACAGCAATGATGACAGTCGGGCTTGGGCTATGAGGCTATCTAGCTGTAAGCACTGCCCCATGTGGCGAAGGAGACGTGTGGGAGCAAGGCTTGCCCGCGATGCAGGCGCTGGGGTGGATCAGGTGTTGCGCGTCGACACCATCGTGGGCAAGCCTTACTCCCACAGAAGATCCCTCACCGCAGGATTGCGTCCAGCTAGAGCGTCAACGCGCCGGCGGCTGTTCACCCAGCGGCACCACGGCCATGGTCAGGCGCGACACGCAGTTGACTTTGCCTTCGTCGTTGGTCAGGCGGATATCCCAGACCTGGGTGGTGCGGCCCAGATGGACCATCCGGGCCGTGGCCGTCACCCGACCGCTGCGCACAGCGCGCAAGTGGTTGGCATTGATCTCCAGGCCCACGCAATAGAACTTGCTGGTGTCCACGCACAGATAGGCCGCCATGGACCCGACCGTTTCAGCCAGCACCACCGATGCACCGCCATGCAACAGGCCGAATGGCTGGTGGGTGCGGTGATCGACCACCATGCTGGCGGTCAGGGACTCGTCGTCGAAAGATTCGAAACGAATGTCCAGCACTTCGCTGATGGTGTTTTTACCGGCGGCGTTCAGTTGCTCGATGTTGGGGGTGGTGCGCCACAGACTCATCGTTGTCCTTCCTTTATGTTTTTTGTTGTGCTCAACCCTGCGACCAGAGACCTCTCAGGGATGCTGAATGCCCTTGAGCTGCATCGCCCCGGCCAGCGGCAGGTCACCCTCCAGCTCGGCCAGGCCAGCCGTTTTAACCTGTTCGGGTTGTTGCAGGTGACCGTGTTGCAGAAAGCCCAGCAGGCTGCCCACCAGCGGGTTATGACTGACCAGCAGCACGTCGCCCTGATCAACCAGCTGTTCCAGGACTTTTTGCGGGCGGGTTTCCGGCGTGAGCCAATCAACAGTGATCAACTCAGGCGCGAAGCCCAAGGCTTCGCGCACCAGTTGGGCGGTCTGTTGGGCGCGCAGGTACGGGCTGGCATAAATGGCGCTCAGCGGCTGGCCGATCAGCGCGGCGGCACTGCGCAGTGCTTCTTCGCGACCGTGAGCGGTCAGCGCCCGCTCAGGGTCGGGACGGGCACCGTATGGCTCGGCTTCCCCATGACGCAATACCCACAATTTCATAGCTTGGGCTCCTCGTCCCGGACCGGATGCGGAGCCGGCGCCACCACGTGCGGCGCTTCACCTTCCGGCGTGCGCGGGGTGGGCCAGTCAGCGAATGGCCAGGGTTTCTGGTCGCTGTGGAAGGTGCCGAAACGGCCGATCTGCGCCAGGAACTGGCTCAGGCTGTCACCAAAGTTCATCAGGCTGGCACTGGGCGCGCCATAGATCAGCCGGTAGATCAGTTGCACCAATACCACCGCGCCCAGGATGAACTGCGCCACCTGCCAGACCAGCAGATAAATCACCATCCACAACACACGCAGCAGGATGGACTCGTATCGGGCCTGCTCTTTTGGATCGCTCATGGTTTGCTCCCGCTTCTGATCAATAGAGGCTCAGTTGAAGCCACTGGTGGAAATGAAATCGACGTCGGTCTTGGGCTCGCCGCGCATCAACAGTTCGATCACCTGCTCCAGCGTGCGCCCTTCGAACAGAATCGCATGCAGCCCCGCGACCAGTGGCATGTAGACCCCGGACTCCTGAGACTTGGCCTTGAGCACCTTGAGCGTATTCACTCCTTCGGCCACTTCACCCAGGCGCGACACAGCCTCGTCCAGGCTCAACCCCTGACCGAGGGCGAAACCGACCTGGTAGTTGCGGCTTTTAGGCGAGGAACAGGTGACGATCAAATCGCCGACCCCGGCCAACCCCAGGAAGGTCATCGGATTGGCACCCTGGCTGACGGCAAAACGGGTCATTTCCGCCAGCGCCCGGGTAATCAGCATGCTTTTGGTGTTCTCCCCCATGCCCAGCGCCACCGCCATGCCGGCGATGATGGCATAGACGTTCTTCAGCGCCCCGCCCAGTTCCACACCGAAACGGTCGGCACTGGCGTAGACCCGGAAGGTTCGCCCATGCAGCGCGGCCTGGACCCGCTGGCACAGTTCTTCGTCTTCACTGGCGACCACGGTGGCGGTCAGCGCATGCTCGGCGATCTCGCGCGCCAGGTTCGGCCCGGAAATCACACCGATTCGAGCCTTTGGGGCGATTTCTTCGAGAATCTCGCTCATCAGCTTGAAGGTCTGGGCTTCGATCCCCTTGGTCAGGCTCACCAGCAATTTGCCGCTCAAGCGTTCGGCATGGGGCGCCAGGACCGAGCGCAGGGCGCTGGACGGCAAGGCGACGAAAAACAGGTCGCAGTCCTGCAAGGTGGCCTGCAAATCAGTCACCGGTTCAACTTCAGGGCGGATCTTGATGCCCTTGAGGTAACGCGGGTTCTCGCGATTGACCCGGATGGCCTCGGCCTGCTCCGGGTCACGCATCCATTGGCGCACCGGGTGGCCGTTCTCGGCCAGCAGATTGGCCACGGCGGTACCGAAACTCCCACCCCCCAGGACCGCAATCGGGCGCTGTTCAGTCATATGCAATCCGTTCATCCATACCAAGTGGCAATGCCGGGCATTATACGGAGCGGCCACACCGCGACCAGCCCCGACTACAATTACCGGCAGTTGTAGGAAGCTGACCATCAATTCCTAGGAAAATGCTGTCAACGTGAATGGAAAAGTCGCTCACCTCGGTTAACATGCCGGCCATCCTTTCCCTAATCAAAGGCTGTGCCGTGTTCGTTGGCCCTTCCCGTTCAGGTTCGTCGCTCGTGTTGGCGCTGTTCATCAGCCCGCCAGTGCTGGCCGACGACTTGTTCGTCGACAGTCAGCCCCTGCCCCAAGTGTTGACGGCCACGCGCCTGAAACAATCGCCGGCGGCGGTCCCCGGCAGCATGACCGTGCTGGACAGCGAATTGATCAAGGCCAGTGGCGCCCGGGACATCAGCGAACTGCTGCGCCTGGTGCCGGGCATGATGGTCGGCAATATCAGCGGGAACCAGGCCGCCGTGAACTACCACGGCACCAACGCCACCGAAGCGCGGCGCATGCAGGTGCTGATCGATGGCCGTTCGGTGTATCGCGCCGGCCTGGCCACGGTGGACTGGAGCGATATTCCAGTGGCCATGGAAGACATCGAGCGGATCGAAGTTTTCCGCGGCCCCAACACCGTCAGCTACGGCGCCAATGCACTGATGGCGGTGGTCAATATCATCACCCGCGCTCCGGCCGACAGCCACGGCACCCGCCTGAAAATCACCCGAGGCCAGCGTGGCATCAGCGACTGGTACGCCAGCCAGGGCAGCGGTTGGGAGAGCGGTGACCTGCGGCTGTCACTGTCCGGCCAGGAAGACGACGGCTTTGACAGCAACCGCACCGGCGCCGATTACCGCGACAGTCGACGCTTGAACCGTTTCAACCTGTCCGTCAGCCAGACCCTGAACGAACAGCAGAGCATCGACTGGCAACTGAACGCCAAGGACGGGACCAATCAGCGGCCTTATACCTACCGTCCAGTGTTCGCCGGGATTACGGCCGCCGGGGATAACTCCGATGTCGTCGCCAAGGACTACGCCGGTTCGCTGCGCTGGAACCTGGACCTGAACCCCAACCACAGCCTTTATGTACAAGGCTCGCTCCAGCATTGGGATCGCCAGCAGACCTGGCGCGCCTGCGATGCCGAGGTCTCCTTCAGCCCGCAGTTGACCGATCTGTGGTTGCTCAACCCTAACTACGCCGAGAAGCTGGCGCGCAATATTCCCAGCTTCACCGGCACCGGTGCGCCGCCCGGCACCCCGCAAGAACAGGCGCTGGCCAATCAGGTGCTCGATCAATGGCGCAACGGCGCCTCGCAAACCCTGTGCGGCGATATCGACCAGAGCGCCCGTGAGTCGCGCTACGACCTGGAAATCCAGGACACCCTGAGCCTGTCCGACAGCCTGCGACTGGTCACCGGGGCAAACTATCGCTACGACCGGGCCGACTCCGAGACGTACTTCAACGGCACGCTGGACGACACCACTTGGCGCCTGTTCGGCCAACTGGAGTGGCGGGCCAGCGAACATTGGCTGGTACAGGGCGGTGCGATGTTCGAAGACACCCACCTGACCGGCAGCTCGCTGACGCCGCGGGTGGCGGTCAACTACCTGATCACGCCACGCCATGGCCTGCGGGCGGTGTACTCCGAGGCGGTGCGCTCGCCGGACATGTTCGAGAACAATGTCAATTGGAGTTATCAGGTCACCAACCTCAAGCCCACCGCCTTCGGCCAGAGCAGTGCCCGTTATTTTGTCCAGACCCGAGGGCCGGGAAACCTGGACCAGGAGCACATGCGCTCCCGGGAACTGGGCTACAACGGTTATTTCATGAACCTGGGGCTGAGCGTCGATGTGAAGCTGTTCCATGACGAAATCACCGGCATGATCAGCGAACCCCTGCGCAACAATCAGTACATTGCCAGCAACGCCAATGAATCACAGTTTTCCGGGGCCGAAACCCAGTTCGACTGGCGCATCACCAGCGCCGACCGCCTGCGCCTGACCTATGCCTACGTCGATGCGCTGGCCAGCAATGCCCTCGACGAACAGCCGACCGCCCGCAATAGCGGTTCGGCCGGCTGGCTGCGAGACTGGGGCCGAGGCTGGAACAGTGCGGTGTTCTATTATGGCGCCGACGACCTTAACGGCTATCGCTTTGAACGAGTCGACACCCGCCTGGCCAAACGCATTTCTTTGGGCAAGGCCAACCTGGAACTGGCGGGCATCCTGCAGCAGCGTCTCGACAACCAGCCCACTACGTTTGTCGACAACCACTACGACTCCCGTCACGTCCTGTATTTCACTGCGGAGTTGTCGTTCTAGATGTTCCGGGGTCAATCGCGCAAGACGCCCTTTCGTGGCCGCCTGCCGCTGGCGCTGTGCCTGGTGTTTGCAGGCTGGCTGGCAACGATCGAGGCCCGCGCCGCCGACATTCTATTGACCGGTGCCCATAACAGCCCTGGCGCTCAGTCATTCACCCAGGCCCTGAAGGCCCTGCGCCCCGAGGACAACGTCAGCTTTACTCCGCTGGCCAGCCTGCCGGCGCCCGGCAAACTGCCCCGCAATGTCCGCCTGATCTTGCTTGACCTGCCCAGCCTTGACTGGCGCCTGCAGGAAACCCACGGGCCCGCCACCCTGGTACTGCGAATCAGCCGCCAACAAGCCAGGGACCGCCTGGGCGAGACAACGCCCGATCACCTGAGCCTGTTGTGGAGCGATCCGCCGCTGACGCGGCAATTGCGCCTGATTAGCGCGATCCTTCCGCAAATGCGCAGGGTCGGCGTGCTGTTCGACGGGCATAGCGAGTTCCTGCTCAAGGAAATCCGCCAGGCAGCGACGCCGTTGGGGCTGGAGATCGTGAGTGAACGCTGGGACGACACCAGTGACAGTCGCCCTCTGCAAAAGCTGTTGGGCCGCAGCGATGTGCTGCTGGGGCTCGACGACCCCGATCTGTACAACCCCAAGACGGTAAAGAATCTGTTGCTCAGCAGCTACGCCCGGCAACGTGCGCTGATCGGGCCCAACGCCGCTTTCGTCAAGGCCGGCAGCCTGGCCAGCACCTACAGCGACCAGGAGGACTGGCTGGCAATTCTCGACGATTTGCTGGACCGCCCCGCCGCCACCTGGCCCCGCACCCTGTATCCGGCCCGCTTCAAAGTCCTGAGCAACCAGCAGGTCGCCCGCTCACTGGGGATCGAGCCGATTGACGCCGAATCCGTCGCTGCACAGCTGGCCGAAGGAGAACAACGCCCATGACCTTGCGTCGCCGCTGGGACATCAATACCCGCACCCAGCTTATCGCCCTCGGCCCGGCCTTGCTGCTGACGGTGCTGTTGATCAGCTTCTTTACCTTCGTGCGAATCCAGGACCTGCGCCAGGAACTCAACCACACCGGGCAGTTGATCGCCAACCAACTGGCCCCGGCCACGGAATATGGGGTGATATCGGGCAATAACGAGGTGCTGGAAAATCTGCTCACTGCCACCCTGGCCACGCCTCATGTGCGTTTTCTGGAGGTGCAAGACAGCACGGACCGGGTTGTGGTGTATGTCGAGCAGCCCGCGCAAGGCCGCAAGCATTCCCAGCAGATCGAAGTTTTCCAGGCGCCGGTTCGCTTGCAGCGCATTGCCTTGAACAATGATTTCCTGCAAGGCAACAGCATGACCATCGAGGCGCCCGATGAGGATTACCTGGGCCGGGTGATCGTCGGCATGTCCAGTGACGCCTTCAGCCAGCGGCAGCAGGAAATCCTCCTCAAGGCCGCGATCCTGGCGCTGTTCGCCCTGCTGTTCACCTTCCTGGTGGCGCGTCGCCTGGCGTCCAACCTGTCCCGGCCGATCCGCGACATCGGCAACGCAGTCATGGCGATCCAGCAAGGCGACTACGGCACGCCGCTGCCCATCGTCGACGATGCCGAACTGGGGGCCTTGTCGCGGCATATCAACAATCTGGCCGACGGTCTCGAGCAAGCCAGCCGTGAACAGCACCAGGCCATGGCGCAGTTGATCAAAACCCGGGAAGAAGCGGAGAAGGCCAACAGCGCCAAGTCCGAATTCCTGGCGATGATGAGCCATGAACTGCGCACCCCCATGAACGGTGTACTGGGCATGCTGCAACTGCTGGAAACCACCGAAATGACGGAGGAGCAATTCGAGTACACGGCGCTGGCCAGCGAATCCACCGAGCACCTGCTGAAAGTCATCAACGACATCCTCGACTTCTCGCGCATCGAACGCTCGGCCCTGGAACTGGAACACATCCCGTTCAATCTGGCGGAGCTGGTCGCCAGTTGCGCCCAGTCGTTCCAGCACAGCGCCGCGCAACGCAAGCTGGGCCTGGACCTGCTGATCCCTGATGACATGCAGCCCTTGCAGGTGCAAGGCGACCCGACGCGGATCCGGCAGATCCTGGTCAACCTGATCGGCAATGCCCTGAAATTCACCGAACAAGGCCGCGTCACCGTGCAATGCCAGTGGCAGGCACTGGATCACGAACTCCTGTGGTTTACCTGCACGGTGCGCGACAGTGGCATCGGGATCGCGACCGAAAGCCTGGAGCGCATGTTCGATGCCTTCCAGCAAGCCGACAGTTCGATTTCCCGGCGCTACGGTGGCACCGGCCTGGGGCTGCCGATTGCCCGCACCCTGGCTGAGCGCATGGGGGGCACATTGCGCGCCCAGAGCGAAGAAGGCCAGGGGTCGGTGTTTACCCTGGAGATCCCTCTGGCCCTGTCGAAAAAGGCACCGATAGCCCTGGCGCCAAAGCTCCCCGACGGCATCGGCAGCGGTCATGGCGAGGGCCGCAACGTGCTGCTGGTAGAAGACAATCCGGTGAACCAGACCGTGATCGAAGCCATGCTGCGCAGCCTGGGCTTCACCGTCAGCATCGCCGCCGACGGCGCCCAAGCCATCCGCAGTGCCGAAAGTCTGATTTTCGAGGCGATTCTGATGGATTGCCGGTTGCCCATCATCGATGGCTACGAAGCCACGCGACAGATCCGCCAGTTACCCGGCTGCGGCGAGGTGCCCATCATCGCTCTGACGGCCAATGCGCTACAGGGCGATCGCGAAGCCTGTCTCGCGGCGGGCATGAACGATTACCTGGCCAAACCGTTCAAAAGAGCTGACCTGCAGCAAATTCTGCAGCGCTGGGTGCGTTAGTGCAGGCGTTTCGACCATCTGCGACTGGCGTGAAAGGCGAAAGTGCGGCAGTCTTAACCACCCGAACAAGTCCCGATTGGGGCTTGAATAAAAATTTCAGTGCACAGGTGTACATTCATTTCCCGTGTGCTGTGACTTTCACTACAACGCAATAGTCTATGAGTAGGCTGTCGATTCGAGGCATGAACGCTTCGATCGGCCGGGAAGATTTGCCCCACCCTGCCGCATGGGACTATTGAGGAGCTCGCATGACCAAACAAAACGCCTTTACTCGGGAAGACCTGCTGCGCTGCAGTCGCGGTGAGCTGTTCGGCCCAGGTAACGCGCAACTGCCCGCCCCGAACATGCTGATGGTGGATCGCATCACCCATATCAGCGAAGAGGGTGGCAAGTACGGCAAAGGTGAATTGGTCGCCGAGCTGGACATCACTCCTGACCTGTGGTTTTTCGCCTGCCACTTCGAAGGTGATCCGGTGATGCCGGGCTGCCTGGGCCTGGATGCCATGTGGCAATTGGTCGGTTTCTTCCTCGGTTGGCAAGGCCTGCCGGGCCGCGGTCGCGCCCTGGGTTCGGGCGAAGTGAAGTTCTTCGGTCAGGTTCTGCCGAGCGCGAAGAAGATTACCTATAACATTCATATCAAACGCGTCCTCAAGGGCAAGCTGAACATGGCCATTGCCGATGGTTCAGTGGCTGTGGATGGTCGCGAGATCTACACCGCCGAAGGCCTTCGGGTCGGCGTTTTCACCTCCACTGACAACTTCTAAGGGTTATCCGCATGCGCCGCGTCGTTATCACTGGTCTGGGCATCGTTTCGTGCCTGGGCAATGACAAAGAGACCGTCTCCGCTAACCTGCGTGCAAGTCGCCCTGGCATCCGGTTCAATCCGGAATATGCCGAAATGGGTCTGCGTAGCCAGGTTTCCGGCTCCATTGACCTTCCCCTCGAAGAGCTGATCGATCGCAAGATCTACCGTTTCGTCGGCCATGCGGCGGCTTACGCCTACCTGGCCATGAAGGACGCCATCGCTGACTCCGGCCTGACCGAAGAGCAGGTGTCCAACCCGCGCACCGGCCTGATCGCCGGTTCCGGTGGTGCCTCGACCTTGAACCAGATGGAAGCGCTGGACATCCTGCGCGAAAAAGGCGTCAAGCGCGTCGGCCCGTACCGCGTCACTCGGACCATGAGCAGCACCGTTTCCGCCTGCCTGGCCACGCCGTTCAAGATCAAGGGCCTGAACTACTCCATCGCCTCTGCCTGCGCCACCAGTGCGCACTGCATCGGCAACGCCATGGAGCAGATCCAGATGGGCAAGCAGGACGTCGTGTTCGCCGGCGGTGGTGAAGAAGAACACTGGAGCCAGTCGTTCCTGTTCGACGCCATGGGCGCCCTGTCCAGCAAGCGCAACGACACCCCGGAAAAAGCTTCCCGCGCCTACGATGCCGACCGTGACGGCTTCGTCATCGCTGGCGGCGGCGGCATGGTGGTGGTCGAGGAGCTGGAACACGCTCTGGCCCGTGGCGCGAAAATCTACGCGGAAATCGTCGGCTACGGCGCCACTTCCGATGGCTATGACATGGTCGCTCCAAGCGGCGAAGGCGCCATCCGCTGCATGCAGATGGCCATGTCCACCGTCGACACGCCCATCGACTACCTGAACACCCACGGCACTTCGACCCCGGTCGGTGACGTCGCGGAAATGAAAGGCGTGCGCGAAGTGTTCGGTGCCAACGCCCCGGCCATCAGCTCCACCAAGAGCCTGTCGGGTCACTCCCTGGGCGCCGCAGGCGTTCACGAAGCGATCTACTGCATGTTGATGATGGAAGGCAACTTCATCGCCGGCTCGGCCAATATCGACGAACTGGACCCGGAAGTGGCCGACCTGCCGATCCTGACCAAGACTCGCGAAGACGCCAAGATCGACACCGTGATGAGCAACAGCTTCGGCTTCGGCGGCACCAACGCCACCCTGGTATTGAAGCGCTGGCAGGGCAAGTAAGCCCCGCCGCAACGCCACACACAAAAACGCCCCGACTGGTTCGGGGCGTTTTTTTTGTCTGCTCTGCACACCACATTCCCTGTGGATAATTCCCTTGTGGGAGCGAGCCTGCTCGCGATGAGGCCCTGACATTCAACATCTATGTTGGCTGACAGATTGCTATCGCGAGCAGGCTCGCTCTCACAGATTCAGCGCACGACAAACCGTTGCTGCGCCAGCAATCGATCGCCCTGGAACACCATGAACCGCCACTCCCCCGGCACCACTTCGTGGCTTTCGGTGAACTCGTAGGCCATCACATCCTGCGGTGCACCGGGCACCAGTTTCTGGGTGACTTCGAATTTATCGTGGCGCACGCCATCGGGGGTGCGAATGCCTGGGGTGAAATACAACAAGGTCAATGGCTGGTCGTCAGCCACCTTGTCCGCCAAGCGGTAGCGCAGACCGAACTTGGTGCCCAGCTTGGCCGGTACACTTTCAGTCTGCCGGATCTGCTCGTTGCTGCGGCGCAGAACCCGCTCCCCTGATTGCAGTTCGGCTTGGGGCCCTTCGAAGATACCGTACTCCACCGGGCCTTCGACACGGACTTCCGCCTGGGCCAGGCCGCAGACCGACAACAGCGCGACCAGTGCGCTTGAACGGGTGAGGTGCATAGTGCGCTCCTTGATTGTGATGAGCGCGAGGGTATGACGCGGCGGTGACAGGCTGATGACAAGGCGATGGTCACCTTGTGCACTGAGAGCTTCTGTGGGAGCAAAGCTTGCTCGCGCTGCAGGCGCCCTCAATTGCGAAATTGCAATACCTTCATTGCGGGCAAGCCTTGCTCCCACACAACACCGCCAGGAAATTATCCCGAGCTACGTTCTTCGCCACCTCTTCCGGCAACGCATCCAGGAACGGATCGAAGCTGCGTAATTCCTTACCGACATTGTCGAAACGCCCCACTACATCCGACCCCAACATAAAACGCTCCGGGAAGCGCTCCACCAGCTTGAGCCACGCCTCGCGGGGTTTGCCCGCCTCGTCCAGCAGGTAAGGCGTGAGCACGCTCCAGGACAGGTCGATGTACAGGTTCGGATAGGTCTCCAGCATCCGGGTCAGTGTCGGCAACAGAAAATCCAGCCGCGTCTGGTGACGATGGATCTCCATGCTGGTGCCGGCATGGGCCCAAATGAACCGCGTGTGGGGATGGTTGCGCAACGGCTCTTCAATTTCCGGCAAATACAGCGCGTTTTTCTCACGCTTGGAGGTGATGTTGGAGTGCAGCAGCACCGGCAGATCGTTCTCCGCCGCCAGGTGATAGATCCGCGTCATGGCCTCGTTGTTGGCCCGCGGGGTGTCCCCCGACGTCAGTGCCGTCAGGTCGTCATGGCGGGTGAACACCTCACCAATGCCTTGCCACAAACCCGGATACAGATCGAGCATGCGCTGGATGTGCATGGCGGAGTTTTTGTCGTTGGGGTTGAAACCGGACAAAAAAGGATGAAAGTGCTGGCGCTGTTCAGCGGTCAACTTGCTCACCGCCGCCGCGACAATCACATCGGTGGCGCTGTACCAATAGGCGTCCGCATCGTCACCGGCGTAGTAACGCGGGCGCTTGGGCTCATCCTCATGCCATTTCTTGGCCACCGGTATGCCTGAAATCATCACATGCTCGATGCGATTGTCGGCCATCGCCTTCAGTAACTCGGGCATGCCGGCGGTTTCCTGAAAGAAATCGACGTAATGCAGGTGTGCATCGCTGTAGGCATATTCGCGGGCCATGACGCCACTGCTCGAAACGGCCAGCAGCCAGGCGAAGATCAGACGGGTCATGGGCACGGGCGGACTCCAGAAAGTTATGAACAGGATAGACCCCGACCGTCGCGTCCGGGTTCACGGCGCATGTGCCGTCAGTTGTCACGGCGGGTTATGCTTTGCCCATCCGTTGCTCAACCTGGAAGACATCATGATCACGCCCCTGACCATTCGCCCACGCGCAGAAGATGTGGAAGGCCAGCCGATTCTTCGCCCGCTGCCGTCCGCCAAGTGTCGCAGCGTCGGACCGTTCGTTTTTTTCGACCACATGCTGCAAACCTCCTACAAAGCCGGTCAAGGCATGAACATTCGTCAGCATCCCCATATCGGGTTGTCGACCCTCACCTATCTGTTCGAAGGGCAGCTCCAGCACAAGGACAGCCTTGGCTCCGATCAAGTGGTGGACGCCGGGGACGTCAGCTGGATGACCGCGGGCAGCGCCATCGCCCATGTCGAGCGCACGCCCGAATCACTGCTGGGCAGCGACTTCGTCATGCACGGCTTGCAAGTCTGGTTGGCCTCGCCCCAATCCCACGAACAGGGGCCTGGACACTACAGCCATCATCCGGCGCACACCCTGCCGGTCAGCGATAACCTGGGGGTAAAGATCCGGATGATCGCCGGGTCGGGTTTTTGCCTGGAATCACCGGTGCCGACGCTGTCCCCGACCCTGTACGCCGAACTGAACCTGCAAACCGCAACGACCCTGCTGATTCCCACCGAGCATGAAGAGCGGGCACTGTATGTGCTCAGCGGCGAGGCGCAGCTGGACGGTGAACCGCTGGAGCGCCACTCGTTGGTGGTGCTCCCGGCCGGGGAACAAATGACACTGTTCGCCGACAGCGACTGCCATGCGGTGCTGTTCGGCGGCGCGCCGCTGGATGGGCCACGTCGGATCAACTGGAATTTCGTCTCCAGCGATCCGGCGCGAATAGACGAAGCCCGCCAGCGTTGGGCGGCCGGGGACTGGCCGACCGTGCCGGGGGAAAGTGAGCGGATCGAATTGCCCTGAATTCAGCGGTGTCTGACAGGCCGCCATCGCGAGCAGGCTCGCTCCCACACTGGATCGTTGCCATTCGCAAATGGCGCGAACACCTCGGTCAAATGTGGGAGCGAGCCTGCTCGCGATAGCAGTCTGGCAGGCGACAGCCTATTCAGCACCAGGCCCGATCTCAGCCCCTGAGCACTTCATCCAGCAAATTATGCATCGACCTGAACGCCCGTGCGGCAACCTTGGCGTCGTACATCATCTTGCCCGGGACATTGGCCTGTGGATCGGTGAACGAATGCACCGCACCACCGTAGCTCAGCAGTTGCCAATCCACCCCGGCGGCGTTCATTTCGTCTTCGAAAGCCGGCAGTTGCTCCTTGGGCACCAATGGGTCCGAGGCGCCATGCATGACCAGCACCGCCCCCTTGATGTTCTGCGCATCCGCCGGATTGGGTGTGTCCAGGGTGCCATGGAACGAAATAGCGGCCTTCAACGGTGCGCCTGTGCGTGCTAGCTCCAGGGAGCAGCAGCCGCCAAAGCAGAAACCGAACGTAGCAAGTCTCGACGCATCGACCTGCGCCTCACCCTGACTTTGCAGTTGCTCGAATGCCGCCTGCATGCGCTTGCGCAACAAGGCACGATCATTCTTGAGCGGCATCATCGCAGCCCCGGCTTCATCGGCATTGGTCGGGCGCACGTCCTGGCCGTAAAGATCGGCGATCAACACAACATAGCCGTTGGCCGCCACCGACCTGGCGATTTCCTCGGCCCCCGCCCCTACGCCCATCCAATTGGGCGCCATCAGCAAACCCGGGCGCGAGCCCTGCTGGCTAACGTCGAAGGCCAGGCGGCCCTCATAGGTTCGACCATCGATCTGATACTCCAGCGAACTAACCGTAACCTGACTCATGACGGACTCCTCTTGAAACGGAACACCAGAAATGAAAAAACCCGCCGAAGCGGGTTTTTCCTGCACTTGATTAAGCTGACAGTTCAACCAACAGCTTGTTCAGGCGGCGCACATAGGCCGCCGGGTCCTTCAGGCTGTCACCCGCCGCCAGGGCGGCCTGATCGAACAGGATGTGCGACAGGTCGCCGAAGCGCTCTTCGCTCTGCTCGTTGTCGAGCTTATCCACCAGCGGGTGAGCCGGGTTGAATTCGAAGATCGGCTTGGAGTCCGGGACTTTCTGGCCGCTGGCTTCAAGGATCTGCCGCATCTGCAGGCCCAGGTCCTGTTCACCGATGGCCAGGATCGCCGGGGAGTCCGTCAGGCGGTGAGAAACCCGCACTTCGCTGACGGCATCGCCCAGGGCAGTCTTGATCCGCTCAACCAGGCCTTCCTTGCTCTTGGCGACTTCTTCGGCGGCTTTCTTGTCTTCTTCCGAGTCCAGGTTACCCAGGTCCAGATCACCACGGGCCACGTCGACAAAGCTCTTGCCGTCGAACTCGCTGAGGTAGCTCATCAGCCATTCGTCGATGCGGTCGGTCAGCAGCAGCACTTCGATGCCTTTCTTGCGGAAGACTTCCAGGTGCGGACTGTTCTTGACCTGTGCATAAGTTTCACCGGTCAGGTAGTAGATCTTGTCCTGACCTTCCTTGGCGCGGGCCAGGTAATCGGCCAGGCCAACGATCTGTTCGCCATCATCACCCTGGGTCGAAGCAAAGCGCAGCAGGCCAGCGATTTTTTCTTTGTTCGCGAAGTCCTCGGCAGGGCCTTCCTTCATCACCTGGCCGAAGTTCTTCCAGAAGCTCTTGTACTGCTCGGGCTCGTTTTTCGCCAGTTTTTCCAGCATGTCCAGAACACGCTTGGTCAGCGCCGACTTCATGGAGTCAATGATCGGGTCTTTCTGCAGGATTTCCCGCGAAACGTTCAGGGACAGGTCATTGGAATCGACCACGCCCTTGATGAAACGCAGGTACAGCGGCAGGAACGATTCGGCCTGGTCCATCACGAATACACGCTGCACGTACAGCTTCAAGCCGCGTGGTGCTTCGCGCTGGTACAGGTCGAACGGCGCACGGGCCGGCACGTACAACAGTGAGTTGTACTCCAGCTTGCCTTCGACCTTGTTGTGGCTCCAGCTCAGCGGGTTCTCGTAATCATGTGCAACGTGCTTGTAGAACTCCTGGTATTCCTCGTCCTTCACCTCAGTGCGCGGACGGGTCCACAGGGCACTGGCGCGGTTGACGGTTTCCCATTCCACTTCGGGCTTTTCTTCGCCTTCGGCAGCGGCGACTTCCTTCGGCAGCTCGATCGGCAACGCGATATGGTCGGAGTACTTCTTGATGATGTTGCGCAGGCGCCAGCCATCGGCGAACTCGTCTTCACCGGACTTGAGGTGCAGCACAATGCGGGTACCGCGATCAGCCTTGTCGACGGTGGCGACTTCAAACTCGCCCTCGCCCTTGGACGACCAATGCACACCTTCGCTCGCAGCGAGGCCGGCACGGCGGCTGAACACTTCGACCTGATCAGCGACGATGAACGCGGAATAGAAACCGACACCGAACTGGCCGATGAGGTGGGAGTCTTTTTTCTGGTCGCCGGAGAGGTTCTTCATGAAATCGGCGGTGCCGGACTTGGCGATGGTGCCCAGGTGAGTGATCACCTCTTCGCGGCTCATGCCGATGCCGTTGTCTTCGAGGGTGACGGTCTTGGCGTCCTTGTCGAAGCTCACGCGGATTTTCAGTTCGGCGCCGCCTTCCAGCAACTCTGGCTTAGACAGCGCTTCGAAACGTAATTTGTCGACAGCGTCAGAGGCGTTCGAAATCAGCTCGCGAAGGAAAATTTCCTTATTCGAATACAGCGAGTGAATCATCAGGTGCAGCAGTTGCTTCACCTCGGTCTGGAAGCCCAGGGTTTCCTTTTGAGTTTCCACGCTCATGGTCATCAAACTCCAAGTGGATGGTGGTGTCCGCCTCGCTGAGATTGGCGGCGGGATGTCCTCAAGGTGGGGGCAACGCTGATGATTTCAAGGGCTATGCGCTTTTGAAGACTCCTGAATCTTGAAATGCGCCCGGGCGGTGGCAATGGGTTCGGCCTCAAGATCCTGCCAGGCGGTGATCGCAACATTGGCTACCCGGCGCCCCTGCCGCCAGACCTGACATCTGGCGAAAGTGTCGCGAAACTGCCCGGCGCGCAGGTAATCCAGGGAGAAATCGATGATTTTCGGCACGCCCGTCGCACGGGTGGCAATCAACAGATACACCGCGGCCGACAACTCCATGAAACCGGCGATGACGCCGCCGTGGATGGCCGGCAATAAAGGGTTACCAATGTTGTCCTTGTTGGCCGGCAGGCGAAACAGCAGCTCCTCGCCCTGACGCGAGCATTCCACGCCGATCAACCGCGCATAAGGAATCGAGGCCAGCAGCAGCGCGTAGTCGCCCCGCTCGCAGGCTTGGCGCAGTTGTTCCTGAGTGATATCGCTCATGGTTTGTCTACGGCAGCCAGCGGGCCACCCCTTTTGATTCCCTTGGCGTGCTGGCCCAGGCGCATGAAGGTGCCCACCACATGGGCGATGGGTTGTTCGGGGTCGTCCTGATAGGCAAATCCACGGCTGAAGATCACGTCCTGAGTGACCCGATAGCATTGGGCAAAGCCATAGACATCCTTGTTCGGTTCAGCGGCGTGCATGTAGTCGATGCGCAGGTCCAAAGTCGGACAGACCTCGAACTGCGGCAACACACACAACGTCGACATGCCACACGCCGTGTCCATCAACGACGTCAACGCGCCACCATGGATGATGCCCGTAAGGGGGTTGCCGACGATCTGGGGGCTGTAAGGCAGGATCACAGTCAGCCCCTCGGGACTGGCACTGTGCAACTTCAAGCCCAGCACCTGACAATGTCGCAGTGCGGACAGAAAGCGTGTCGCACGCTCAAAAACGGGGTCTTGCGCCATTGGATTTAACGCCTTTATTAATGAGCAGTCGCGGTAACAAGCATGCCCTGTAAAGTTCCGTTCCCATACAAAGTTATATATCTGTAGCAAAAGAGGAACTTAATCCAAGGGGGGGCGTTCAAAAGGCCAGTAGTTATTTCCATAAGGAGAAACACCCCATGCGTAAGACTTTAGCTATTGCCTTGATGTTGGCCGCCTCCCTCGGTCTCGCTGCCTGCGATAAAAAATCCGAGGACAAAGCTCAAGATGCCAACGAACACGCTGAGCAAGCTCAGGAAAAAATGAGCGAAGCACAGGATAAAGTGAACGACGCAGCGAAAGAAAACGCCGAAGCCGCCAAAGATCAGGCCGAATCGAACGAAGCTGCTACACAGGAACAAGCACCTGCAACAGCGCCCGCCACCGCACCGGCAACCAACTAATACGGTTTGGGCATATAAAGAAACCCGCCTAGCGCGGGTTTTCTTTTGTCTGCGATTTGGTAGTAACCGTTCTGTCAGGCCGGGTCCTTGCCTACATCAGGCAATGGCGCCTCGGTGGGGGTGTAAACCATGACCTGCAGCACGTCGGAGTGAAACTCCCGGCGGTACAGCACCAACACCACGCCTGCACTCATCAACATGAACAACCAGGGGCTGACGAACCACGCCAACATGGTCATGCCGAAATAATAAGCGCGCAGGCCAAAATTGAACTGGTTGGCCGCCATGGAGATCACCCGCGCCGCCCTGAGCGCGAAGGCCTTGCGCTCCTGCGCCGTTACATGTCGCTCACCGATCATCGGCGCCGACCCCACCAGAACCGCTGCGAAGTTGTATTGGCGCATGCACCAGCTGAAGGTGAAGAAGGCATACACAAACACCAGCGCCAGGCACAGCAACTTGGCCTCGGACATGCCTTGGGACGCCTGCTGCACCATCGGCAAGTCGGCCAACAACGACACCGCACGATCGGACGCCCCAAGCACCGTCAGGATGCCCGCCAGGATGATCAGCGTGCTGGAGGCGAAGAAGGACGCGTTGCGCTCCAGGTTGCCGATCACGCTGGCGTCGGCGATACGGTTTTCGCGCAGCAACATGCGGCGCATCCAGTCTTCGCGATACAAGTGCATGACGCTGGCCAGACAGGCCGTATCGCGAGCTTTCAACGACGCATAACGGGTGTAGCCGCCCCAGCAGACGACGAACCAGACCGCGGCCAGAAGATGGATCAGATTGGCTTGGATGAATGACATGTAATTCCTTATCTGACGAAGAACATGGAGCAGCTTGCGATTGACCTTGCTCAGTCCACAGGGCCGGCACAAGCCTTTCAAGACAATGCTTCGACGTTAGTCCAAGGAAAAAGACACTGCACTCGCGCCATAAAAATCTATGGTCACCCCCATTTTTGCAATACTGATTAATGGGTGAAGTGGTTGGCTTGCTTAAATCTATCCGGCGTCGATCCAGGGCATGCCCCGCGCCACGATGAGAGTCGCGCCTGACGATCCTGAAAAATGCCGCGGCTTCTGAAGCCGATTTTTATGTCAGGTTCTTCGTCAGGCCGGTGGGCCGTTCACGTCATCCGTTGTTCAGCTATCGCAAAACCTGAAGGGTGATTCGTGGTACTGCAACAACCGCAGGGTCAGGCGTTCAGCGCGTCTGGCCCTGCTTCATATTGCGTATGGTGAGCCGCTAGCGCCCACGCGATCCGCGCCAGCTTGTTAGCCAGGGCGCAGGCCACCACGTTCGAGTGTCGTCGCCCAAGCAATGAGCGCACCCAGTCGGCCAGAGCCCCTTTCTGGTGTTCTAGCCTCTGCATATAGACCCGAGCACATTGAACCAGCAACTGCCTGAGGTGCTTGTCGCCGCGCTTGCTGATACCCAGCAAATTAGCCCTGCCGCCGGTGCTGTACTGCCTGGGCACCAAGCCCACGGAGGCGGCGAAGTCACGGCTGCATCGGTACTGCCTGCCGTCCCCCATCTCTACAGCCAGCAGGCTGGCGGTGATCGGCCCGACACACGGCAAGCTCAGCAAGCGGCTGCCGAGATCATCGTCGGCCAGTTGGCTTGCCAGCTCTTTATCCAGCGCCTTGATCTGTTCATCCAGATAACAGAAATGCTCATGCAAGCGCTGTAACAGCACTGTCAACCGAACGGGCAACTCATGCTCAGCCAAAATACTCGCCAACCGCTTCATGATCGCCAGGCCCTTGGGCAGGCTGATGCCGAACTCCAGTAGGAAACCATGCATTTGATTGGCGGTTTTGGTGCGATCGCGTACCAGCGACTCGCGCAGGCGATGCAGAACGGAAAGCGTCTGCTGTGCCTCGGTTTTAGGCGAAACGAAGCGCATCGATGGACGCGAAGCCGCCTCGCAAATGGCTTCGGCATCCACGAAGTCATTTTTGTTGCCTTTGACGAAGGGGCGGACGAATTGCGGGGAAATCAGTTTGGCTTCATGCCCCATGGCCATCAGCTGGCGAGCGACGAAATGCGCCCCGGCACAAGCTTCCATCACCACGGTACAGGCCGGCAGATTGCCGAAGAGCGTCATCATCTGTTGACGCGAGAACTTCTTGCGAAACACCTCTCGGCCCAATTTGTCTTGGCCGTGCAGGTGGAAACTGTGTTTACCGAGATCGATCCCGATCAGCGCTGACTCGCTCATAATGATGGCCTCCGAAAACAAAACACCCTGCGAAAGCGTAGCCCTCGCAGGGTGTGGGGGTGACCATCTCATTAATGCCCCGTATCGATGGATACGGGGCATTGGTTTTTTACCGGTGGGCCCACTCGTGGCAGGCCGCGGCAACTCAGGCCAAGGCTTCGCTGCGCTTGCCCAGCAGACGATCACACACCAACGCAACCGCCAGGGTCATCACCGACGGCACGAGCCAGGCCAGGCCCTGCTCGCTCAATGGCAGGTGGGCCATTTGCGTCGGCATCCAATCCGCCAGTCCGGCGCCTTTAAGCGCATCGATCAGGCCGAACAGGAACGACACCAGCATGACCGGGCCGACAATGCGCCCCTGCTCATGCCAGAAGTCCTTGCAGAAGCTCAGGGCCACCAAGGCAATGCACGGTGGGTAAATCGCGGTCAGGACCGGGATCGAGAAAGCGATCAGCTTGGTCAGTCCGAGGTTCGACACCAGCAGCGAAAACGCCGCCAGGATGACCACCAATGTTTTGTACGACAGCGGCAAGACACGGCTGAAGTACTCGGCACAGGCACACGTCAGGCCAACTGCAGTGACCAGGCACGCCAGGGAAATCAGCACTGCGAGGAAACCGCTGCCCAGGCTGCCGAACGTGTGTTGCACATAGGCATGCAGCACAGCCGCGCCGTTTGTCGCGCCCGCAGCCACTTCATGGCTGCCAGACCCCAGGCGGAACAGACTGACATAGACCAGCGCCAGCCCGACCCCGGCGATCAGCCCGGCGATGATGGCGTAGCGGGTGATCAAGGCAGGCGATTCAACGCCCCGGGAACGGATCGCATTGACGATGACGATGCCAAACACCAATGCGCCCAGGGTATCCATGGTCAGGTAACCGTTGATGAACCCTTGGGAGAATGGCGCGGCCACGTATTGCGGTGTCGCCACGCCGATATCGCCGGCGGGCAAGGCAAACGCGGCAATGCCCAGCACGGCCAGGGCGATGATTTTCAGCGGGGCAAGGAATCGCCCGACGGTGTCCAGCAAGCGACCGGGATAGAGCGAGATGAAGAACACCAGCAGGAAATACACCGCACTGTAGAGAAACAGCGCCAGCGGGCTTTCACCGGTCAACGGCGCCAGCCCGACTTCGAAGGAGACTGTGGCGGTGCGCGGAGTGGCGAACAGCGGCCCGACGGCCAGGTAGCACACAGCCGCCAGCAGGCCACCGGCCACCTTGCCGATAGGACTGCTCAAGGCATCCATCGCCCCACCGACCTTGGCCAGCGCAACGACGGTGATGACCGGTAGCCCGACCGCCGTGACCAGAAAGCCCAGCGCCGCCATCCAGACATGGGGCCCGGACTGCAAACCGACAATCGGCGGGAAGATGATGTTGCCAGCCCCGACGAACAGGGCAAAGGTCATGAAACCAAGCGCCAGGATGTCCTGGCCTTTCAACACTTTCATTTTAAGGAAACCACACTGCTGAATCGGAATTTAGAGAGGGACTTCCCTTGAGGGTGGAGGGAAATGCTGCCGATCCGTATAAGACCAACCCGTTTAGCGCACCGCGTCCTTGTGAGCCACAGTCGCAAAAATGGCGGCTAGCCTAACGAATTAGTGCGAATAACGCACTGTTACAGGGCGAACTATCCGATACACGACATTTCCGTGTCGCGTTTTTGCATCTAAATGGGTTGCTGATTGCAATTCCCTCATCCGAAAACGACAAAGGCCACCCGAAGGTGGCCTTTGTTGCTGGAACAAAAAAGTCAGCCGAAGCTTACTTCTTCATTTCCCAGCCAGTCAGCTCGGCCAGGGCCTTGCCGATGTCTGCCAGCGAACGCACGGTTTTCACGCCTGCGTCTTGCAGAGCGGCGAATTTCTCGTCCGCAGTGCCTTTGCCGCCAGAGATGATTGCACCAGCATGACCCATGCGCTTGCCCGGAGGAGCAGTCACACCCGCGATGTAGGAAACAACCGGCTTGGTCACGTTAGCCTTGATGTAGGCAGCCGCTTCTTCTTCAGCCGAACCGCCGATCTCACCGATCATGACGATCGCTTCGGTCTTCGGGTCTTCCTGGAACAGCTTCAGGATGTCGATGAAGTTGGAGCCCGGGATCGGGTCACCGCCGATGCCGACGCAAGTCGACTGACCGAAACCGGCGTCAGTGGTCTGCTTGACGGCTTCGTAAGTCAGGGTGCCGGAACGGGAAACGATACCGACCTTGCCTGGCAAGTGAATGTGACCTGGCATGATGCCGATCTTGCATTCGCCTGGAGTGATCACGCCTGGGCAGTTAGGACCGATCAGGGTGATACCCAGCTCGTCGCACTTGACCTTGGCTTCCAGCATGTCGATGGTCGGGATGCCTTCGGTGATGCAGACGATCAGCTTGATGCCGCCGAACGCTGCTTCAAGGATGGAATCCTTGCAGAAAGGAGCTGGAACGTAGATCACGCTGGCGGTGGCGCCAGTGGCAGCAACAGCGTCTTTGACGGTGTTGAAGACAGGCAGGCCCAGGTGTTCGGTGCCGCCTTTGCCCGGCGTTACGCCACCAACCATCTTGGTGCCGTATTCCAGAGCTTGCTGGGTGTGGAAACTACCTTGCGAACCGGTAATACCCTGGCAGATAACCTTGGTGTCTTTATTGATCAGGACGCTCATTATTTGCCCTCCGCAGCTTTAACGACTTGTTGAGCAGCGTCGGTCAGGCTGGTAGCAGCGATGATGTTCAAACCGCTTTCTGCCAGTACTTTAGCGCCCAGCTCAGCGTTGTTGCCTTCGAGGCGAACAACAACCGGGATTTTCACGCCGACTTCTTTCACGGCGCCGATGATGCCTTCGGCAATCATGTCGCAACGAACGATGCCGCCGAAGATGTTGACCAGTACTGCAGCGACGTTAGTGTCGGACAGGATGATCTTGAACGCTTCGGTTACGCGTTCCTTGGTAGCACCACCGCCCACGTCGAGGAAGTTGGCTGGCTTGCCGCCATGCAGGTTGACGATGTCCATGGTACCCATGGCCAGGCCAGCACCGTTGACCATGCAGCCGATGTTGCCTTCCAGGGCCACGTAGTTCAGTTCGAACTTGGCAGCGTGCGCTTCGCGCGGATCGTCTTGCGACGGATCGTGGAAAGTCTTCAGCTTAGGCTGACGGTACATGGCGTTGGCGTCGATGTTGATCTTGGCATCGAGGCAGTGCAGATCGCCGTCGGCCTTGATCACCAGCGGGTTCACTTCCAGCAGCGCCAGGTCGTGGTCCTGGAACAGCTTGGCCAGGCCTACGAAGATCTTGGCGAACTGAGTGACCTGCTTGCCTTCCAGGCCCAGCTGGAATGCCAGCTCGCGACCCTGGAATGGCTGGGCGCCAACCAGTGGATCGATGGTAGCCTTGAGGATTTTCTCAGGGGTATCGTGAGCGATTTTCTCGATGTCCACGCCACCTTCGGTGGAAGCCATGAACACGATACGGCGGCTCGAACGGTCAACGACAGCGCCCAGGTACAGCTCTTTAGCGATATCAGTGCACGATTCAACCAGGATCTTGGTGACTGGCTGACCGTTGGCGTCAGTCTGGTAGGTCACCAGACGCTTGCCCAGCCACTGCTGTGCGAAGGCTTTGGCGTCTTCTTTGCTGCGAACCAGCTTGACGCCGCCCGCTTTACCGCGACCACCGGCGTGAACCTGGGCTTTGACAACCCATTCGCTGCCGCCGATTTTGTCGCAAGCTTCTGCTGCCGCTTCCGGGGTGTCTACCGCGTAGCCGGTGGATACTGGCAGGCCGTACTCAGCGAACAGCTGCTTACCCTGATACTCGTGAAGATTCATGCTTATTACCGTCTTCGTTAGGTACTGCGCATTCGGTGCTGCACCGTTATGGTGCCGCACCACCTGTGACTGCTGCTTGCGTAGCGTTCCGGTTGACCGGTGCCGCTACGCAAGGCTGCGTCCAGCGGATATTCCGCGGTGAGTCTTGCTCGCAAGGCTCACGACGGGCCATACCGCCGTGGTTTCTTATTGTCTATTAACGCTTTTTGCGGTTGGCCACGTGGATGGCACCGCCATTTACGGCCAGGGCCGCTTCGTGCAAGGCTTCGGACAGGGTCGGATGGGAGAAGACCATCATGCCCAGATCTTCAGCGCTGGTGCCGAATTCCATGCCGATCGCGCCTTGCTGTACCAGCTCGGCAGCGCTTGGGCCAATCACGTGAACGCCCAATACGCGATCCGTCTTGGCATCAGCGATGACTTTCACGAAACCACCGGTATCGTTGGCTGCCATGGCACGGCCGGAGGCTGCGAACGGGAAGGTGCCGACGTTAACTTCAACACCTTCGTTTTTCAAGGTTTGCTCGGTCTTGCCAACCCATGCGATTTCCGGGTGGGTGTAGATAACCGACGGGATCAGGTCGTAATTGATCTGGGCTTTGTGGCCCTTGATGCGCTCGACCACCATGATGCCTTCCTCGGACGCTTTGTGCGCCAGCATCATGCCGCGTACCACGTCACCGATGGCGTAGACACCCGGAACGTCGGTTGCGCATTGCTCGTCAACCGCGATGAAGCCGCGCTCATCGAGGGTCACGCCGCAATCGGCGGACAGCAGGTCAGTGGTCACTGGGCGACGGCCAACCGCAACGATCAGTTTGTCGAAGGTGATGGTCTGTTCGCCGTTGGCGTCGGTGTAGTTCACCACGACTTCTTCGCCGTTGACCTTGGAGCCGGTCACGCGAGCGCCCAGCTTGATGTCCAGGCCTTGCTTGGTCAGGGTTTTCAGCGCTTCCTTGGAAACCGCGGTGTCGGCGGCCATCAGGAAGGTGTCCAGTGCTTCGAGGACGGTTACTTGCGCGCCCAGGCGCGACCAGACCGAACCCAGCTCCAGACCGATAACACCCGCGCCGATCACGCCCAGGCGTTTTGGCACGGATTGGAACTCCAGAGCGCCGGTCGAATCGACGATCACGTTCTGGTCCACCGGAGCCGGCGGAATGTCGATCGGACGCGAGCCCGGTGCCAGGATGACGTTCTCGGCTTCGATCACTTCAACCGAGCCGTCTGGCTTGGTCACTTCGACCTTCTTGCCCATCAGCAGCTTGCCGTGGCCCTGGATCGAGGTCACGCCATTGGCCTTGAACAGGGTGGCAACGCCAGAGGTCAGGCCTTTGACGATGTTGGCCTTGCGGCCAACCATGGCAGGTACGTCAATGGTGACGTTTTCGCGGTTGACACCGCCAATGCCGTGGATGGCCAAGCCATCCTGCGCTTCATGGAACTTCCAGGAGCTGTCCAGCAGCGCCTTGGACGGAATGCAACCGACGTTCAGGCAAGTACCGCCGAGGGCCAGTTTGCCCTCCTTGTCGGTGTATTTCTCGATGCAGGCAGTGGTGAGGCCCAGTTGCGCAGCCTTGATGGCCGCTACGTAGCCGCCAGGGCCCGCACCAATCACTACCACGTCGAATTTCTGAGTCATGAGTCATTCCTTCTCGAATCAAACCGGACGGTCACTTGTGGAGACCGTCGTGGGACGAAACCGGTTATTTCAGCAAGAGGCCGGTCAACCGACCGGCCCTTGCGGCGAATCAGATATCCAGCAGCAGACGAGCCGGATCTTCAAGCAGGTTCTTGATGGTTACCAGGAAAGTCACGGCTTCTTTACCGTCGATCAGACGGTGATCGTAGGACAATGCCAGGTACATCATCGGACGAATCACGACCTGACCATTGATCGCCATCGGGCGTTGCAGGATGTTGTGCATGCCCAGGATCGCCGCTTGTGGCGGGTTGACGATCGGGGTCGACATCATCGAACCGAATGTACCACCGTTGGTGATGGTGAACGTACCGCCGGTCATCTCTTCGATGGACAGCTTGCCGTCACGGGCTTTCTTGCCGAAGGTGGCGATGCCGCCTTCGATTTCAGCCAGGCTCATCAGTTCGGCGTTACGCAGGACCGGAACCACCAGGCCACGGTCGCTGGAGACCGCGACACCGATGTCGGCGTAACCGTGGTAAACGATGTCGGAACCGTCGATCGACGCGTTGACGGCCGGGAAGCGCTTGAGTGCTTCAGTGGCAGCCTTGACGAAGAACGACATGAAGCCCAGGCGTACGCCGTTGTGGCTCTTCTCGAACAGGTCCTTGTACTTCGAACGCAGGGCCATGACTTCGGTCATGTCGACTTCGTTGAAGGTGGTCAGCATCGCCATGTTCGACTGGGCTTCAACCAGACGCTCGGCAACCTTGGCGCGCAGGCGGGTCATCGGAACGCGTTTTTCAACGCGATCACCGGCAGCGAACACCGGAGCGGCAGCGGCAGGCGCGGCAGCCTTGGCTGGCGCAGCGGCCGGAGCGGCTTTCTTGGCGGCAACCGCGGCAACCACGTCTTCCTTGGTCACACGACCACCCTTGCCGGTGCCGGCAACGGAAGCGATGTTGATGCCATTCTCTTCAGCCAGCTTGCGAGCAGCGGGAGCGGCGACTGGATCGTCTTCGCCGCCAGCGGCAGGAGCAGCAGCCTGAGCGGCGGCCGGTGCGGCAGCAGCAGCCGGAGCAGCGGCAGCAGCGCCGCCCGCTTCGATGGAGCCCAGCACTTCGGCCGACAGAACGGTGTCGCCTTCGTTCTTGACGATGGCGCCCAGGACGCCGTCAGCTTCGGCCAACACTTCCAGGACAACTTTGTCGGTTTCGATGTCGACGATCAGTTCGTCGCGCTTGACCGCGTCGCCCGGTTTTTTGTGCCAGGTGGCAATCGTGCCATCGGCAACCGATTCCGGGAAAGTGGGGGCTTTGATCTCGATAGCCATTATCTGTGGTTCCTTAAATTCGGTTTCAGGTGCGCGAAGGCATTAAACGGTAAAGGCATCTTGCAGCAGTTGTTCCTGCTGCTCGGCGTGCATCGATGCATAACCACAAGCAGGTGCAGCAGAAGCGTCACGGCCGGCGTACTCAAGTACGAGCGACTTGTCGTGAGCGCTGATGATGCGGCGCATGTGATGTTGACTGCAGTACCACGCACCCTGGTTCATCGGCTCTTCCTGGCACCAGACGATGTGCTTCAGGTTTTTGTACGGAGCCAGGATTTCGACCAGGTCGTCCTCCGGGAACGGGTACAGCTGCTCGAGACGCACGATGGCGATATCGTCACGGCCTTCGGCACGGCGTTTTTCCAGCAAGTCGTAATAGACCTTGCCGCTGCACAGAACCACGCGACCGACGTTGGCCGGATCCTGAGCGTCGATTTCCGGGATAACGGTCTGGAACGAGCCTTCGGCCAGATCTTCCAGAGTCGAGATCGCCAGCTTGTGACGCAGCAATGACTTCGGTGTCAGCACTACAAGCGGCTTGCGCAGCGGGCGAATCACCTGACGGCGCAGCAAGTGGTAGATCTGAGCCGGGGTCGTCGGTACGCACACCTGGATGTTGTGCTCGGCGCACAGCTGCAGGTAACGCTCCAGACGTGCCGAAGAGTGCTCCGGCCCCTGCCCTTCATAACCGTGTGGCAACAGCATGGTCAGACCGCAGAGACGGCCCCACTTGTGCTCGCCGCTGGTGATGAACTGGTCGACAACCACCTGGGCACCGTTGGCGAAGTCGCCGAACTGGGCTTCCCAGATCACCAGCGCATTCGGCTCGGTGGTGGAGTAGCCATATTCGAACGCCAGGACGGCTTCCTCGGACAGCAGCGAGTCGTACAGGTCGAAACGTGGCTGGCCTTTGTACAGGTGTTGCAGCGGGATGTAGGTGCTGGCGTCTTTCTGGTTGTGCAACGCCGCGTGACGGTGCGAGAAAGTGCCGCGGCCTACGTCCTGGCCGGTGATGCGCACAGGGTGACCTTCGAACGCCAGGGTCGCGTATGCCATGGTTTCGGCATAACCCCAGTTGATCGGCAGGCCGCCGGCTTGCATCTTCTGCCGGTCTTCGTAGATTTTCGCGACCTGACGCTGAACCACGAAGCCTTCCGGAATTTCCAGCAGCTTGGCGGACAGTTCCTGCAAGGTCTTGAGATCAAAACGAGTGTCGTGACGAGCGGTCCAGGCATGACCCAGATACGGGCGCCAGTCGACGAACAGCTCTTTGTTCGGCTCTTTGACCAGGCTTTTTACAACATGCAGGCCATTGTCCAGGGCATTGCGATATTCATCGACTTTTTCCTGGACGCGCTCAGCGTCCAGCACACCGCTCTGGGTCAGGCGCTCGGCATACAGCTCACGGGTGGTGCGCTGCTTGGCGATCTGCTGGTACATCAGAGGCTGGGTGCCGCTTGGCTCGTCGGCCTCGTTGTGGCCGCGACGACGGTAGCAGACCAGGTCGATCACCACGTCACGCTTGTACTGCATGCGGTAGTCGATGGCCAACTGGGTCACGAACAGCACGGCTTCCGGGTCATCGCCATTCACATGGAGAATCGGCGCCTGGATCATCTTCGCAACGTCAGTGCAGTACTCGGTGGAACGCGAGTCTTCCGGGTTGCTGATGGTGAAGCCGACCTGGTTGTTGATCACCAGGTGAATGGTACCGCCGGTCTTGAAGCCGCGAGTCTGCGACATCTGGAAGGTTTCCATGACCACGCCCTGACCTGCGAATGCAGCGTCACCGTGGATGGAAATCGGCAGGACTTTTTCGCCAGTCGGGTCGTTGCGACGATCCTGACGGGCACGGACCGAACCCTCGACCACCGGAGAAACGATTTCCAGGTGGGACGGGTTGAAGGCCATCGCCAGGTGAACTTCGCCACCGGTGGTCATCACGTTGGACGAGAAACCCTGGTGATACTTGACGTCACCGGAGCCCAGCTCGACCTTCTTCTTGCCTTCGAACTCGTCGAACAGCTCGCGCGGGTTCTTGCCGAAGGTGTTGACCAGCACGTTCAGACGGCCGCGGTGGGCCATGCCGATGACGACTTCCTTGGTGCCGTAGGAACCGGAGCGCTGGATCAGTTCGTCCAGCAGCGGGATCAGGCTTTCGCCACCTTCCAGGCCGAAACGCTTGGTGCCCGGGTATTTGGTGCCCAGGTACTTTTCCAGGCCTTCGGCGGCAGTGACGCGCTCGAGCAAGTGGCTCTTGACGTCAGCGGAGAAGGTCGGACGGCCACGAACGCTTTCCAGACGCTGCTGGAACCACTGGCGCTGCTCGGAATCGACGATGTGCGTAAATTCGGCACCGATGGTGCGGCAATATGTCTGCTGCAACGCTTCGTGAATTTCGCGTAGGCTCGCTTCCTCTTTGCCGATGAACAGGTCGCCGGCACGGAAGGTCGTATCAAGATCGGCATTGGTCAAGCCGTAATGAGTGATCGACAGGTCTGCAGGTGCAGGACGCTGCCACAGCCCCAGCGGGTCCAGCTGGGCTGCCTGGTGGCCGCGCATCCGGTAGGCCTGGATCAGTCGCAGCACTTCAACTTGCTTCTTCTCGTGCTCACTGCTCACGCTGCCGGCAGACACCGGTTGAGCGCGGCGCTGGTTCTTTGCCAGCAGCACGAAATGATCGCGAATTGTCGAGTGCGAAACATCAGTGGCAGAGTTACCGTCAGCCGGCAACTTCTGAAAGTAGGTGCGCCACTCTTCTGGCACAGCGTTAGGGTCGTGCAGGTAGAGCTCGTAGAGCTCTTCCACATAGGCAGCGTTACCACCGGAGAGGTGGGCACTGTTCCACATGCGCTGCATCACGCTTTCTTGCATGCTTGGTCACCCTCGATTTGGGGAACACCATCGGCGAAAACACCGAGCAAACTTGCAGAAGTCCGAATGCAGCGACCAAAACAAGCCACTTAGGATCACGCTGATAGTCCGGGTACCAGCCCGGATGCCCCTGCTTGTCTCATTTCTTCAAAATAAGAACTGCCGCTTTGTGAGCGGCGGTTCTGGTTATAGCCAGGACGCGGGTTGAAGCCCACGCCCCGACCTGTACGGGTACAGCGGTTCTACGGGTACAGCAGCTGAATCACACGCCGCTTTGCAGCAGCATGTTACGTACGTGACCGATGGCCTTAGTCGGGTTCAGGCCTTTCGGGCAGACGTTGACGCAGTTCATGATCCCGCGGCAGCGGAATACGCTGAACGGGTCATCCAGTGCAGCCAGACGCTCGGACGTCTTGGTGTCGCGGCTGTCTGCCAGGAAGCGATACGCTTGCAGCAGAGCGGCCGGGCCCAGGAATTTGTCCGGGTTCCACCAGAAGGATGGGCACGAGGTCGAGCAGCAGGCGCACAGGATGCACTCGTACAGACCGTCGAGCTTTTCACGCTCTTCCGGGGACTGCAGACGTTCGATGGCCGGAGCCGGCGAATCGTTCTGCAGGAATGGCTTCACCTTCTCGTATTGCTTGTAGAAGATGCTCATATCGACGACCAGGTCACGAATAACCGGCAAACCTGGCAGCGGACGAACGATCAGCTTGTTGCCCTTGACCACGGCGGACAGCGGCGTGATGCACGCCAGGCCGTTCTTGCCGTTGATGTTCATGCCGTCGGAGCCGCAAACGCCCTCGCGGCAGGAACGACGGTAGGAAAAACCTTCGTCCTGCTCTTTGATCAGGGCCAGCACGTCCAGCACCATCAGGTCTTTACCACCGGTATCGACCTGGAAATCCTGCATGAACGGCGCGGCGTCCTGATCAGGGTTGTAGCGATAAACACTGACTTGCAACATGGCGGCCACCCTTAGTAAGTCCGGATCTTGGGTTCAAACGTCGGAACGGTCTTCGGCGAGAAGTTCACCGCACGCTTGGCGACACGTTTTTCACCCGGGAAGAACAAGGTGTGGCACAACCAGTTTTCGTCATCACGGTCTTCAAAGTCTTCGCGGGCATGGGCACCACGGGACTCTTTGCGCACTTCTGCCGCGATGGCGGTGGCTTCGGCCACTTCCAGCAGGTTCTGCAGTTCCAGCGCTTCGATACGTGCAGTGTTAAACGCCTGCGACTTATCGTTGATCTTCACGTTGGCGATTCGTTCACGCAATTGAGCCAGCTGAGCGATACCCTTCTGCATGTACTCGCCGGTACGGAACACACCGAAGTAGTTTTGCATGCAGTTTTGCAGCTCGCGACGCAGGGTCGCCACGTCTTCGCCTTCGGTACGCTCATTCAGAGCGGACAGACGCGCCAGGGCGGCTTCGATGTTGGCGTCGGTGGCATCGTCATACTCGATACCCTCGGTCAGCGCTTTTTCCAGGTGCAGGCCGGCAGCGCGACCGAATACCACCAGGTCGAGCAGCGAGTTGCCGCCCAGACGGTTGGCACCGTGAACCGATACGCAAGCCACTTCACCCACTGCGAACAGGCCAGGGATGATTTCGTCCACGCCTTCGGCGTTCTGGGTGATCGCCTGGCCGTGAATGTTGGTGGCAACGCCGCCCATCATATAGTGGCAGGTTGGAACTACTGGAACCGGCGCAACGACAGGGTCGACGTGAGCGAAGGTCTTCGACAGTTCGCAAATGCCTGGCAGACGGCTGTGCAGCACTTCCTCGCCCAGGTGGTCGAGCTTGAGCATCACGTGGTCGCCATTCGGACCGCAACCGTTGCCGGCGATGATTTCTTTCACCATCGAACGGGCAACTACGTCGCGACCGGCAAGGTCTTTGGCGTTCGGAGCATAACGCTCCATGAAACGCTCGCCGTGCTTGTTGATCAGGTAACCGCCTTCACCGCGGCAACCTTCGGTGACCAGTACACCGGCGCCGGCGATGCCGGTCGGGTGGAACTGCCACATTTCGATGTCTTGTACCGGCACGCCAGCACGCAGCGCCATGCCGACACCGTCACCGGTGTTGATCAGGGCGTTGGTGGTGGACGCGTAGATACGGCCGGCACCGCCAGTCGCCAACACGGTAGCCTTGGCGCGGATGTAGGTGGTTTCGCCGGTTTCGATGCAGATCGCGATCACCCCGACGAAAGCGCCATCCTGGTTTTTCACCAGGTCAACGGCGTAGTACTCGTTCAGGAACGTGGTACCGGCTTTCAGGTTGCCCTGATAAAGGGTGTGCAGCAGTGCGTGACCGGTACGGTCGGACGCCGCGCAAGTACGCGCAGCCTGGCCGCCCTTGCCGTAGTCCTTGGACTGACCGCCGAACGGACGCTGGTAGATACGGCCGGTTTCGGTACGCGAGAACGGCAGGCCCATGTGGTCCAGTTCGAAAACCGCAGCCGGACCTTCCTGACACATGTATTCGATAGCGTCCTGGTCACCGATGTAGTCGGAACCCTTGACGGTATCGTACATGTGCCAGCGCCAGTCATCGTTCGGGTCAGCCGAAGCGATGGCACAGGTGATGCCGCCCTGGGCGGAAACAGTGTGCGAACGGGTCGGGAAAACCTTGGTGATCACGGCAGTCTTGTGACCGCCCTGTGCCAGTTGCAGCGCAGCGCGCATGCCGGCACCGCCGCCACCAATAATGATGGCGTCGAAAGAAATCGTAGGAATGTTAGCCATGAATCAGATACCCCAAAGAATCTGCACACCCCAGACGAAGTACGCAAACATCGCGACGCCGCATACTGCCTGGAAGAGGAAACGTACGGCAGTCGCCGACTTGCCGAACGCCATCGGCGTCAGGTAGTCGGTCGCGATGGTCCACATGCCGACCCAGGCGTGAGCGCCCAGTGCGACAAGCGACAGCAGACTGAAGATACGCATCCAGTTGTTTGCGAACAGTTCGTGCCATTGGGCATAGCCAAGGCCAGGGTTTGCTACGACATATCCGATCAGGAAAATGAAGTAAGCCGCGAGAACGACCGCAGACACACGCTGCGCCATCCAGTCATAGAGGCCCGAACGGGAAAGGTTCGTGACGTTGGTTACCATATCCAGACTCCTGCCAGAACGATTACCACCACGGAAACGGCGATAACGATTTTCGAGCCCAGTTTGCCGCCTTCCAGCGTCTCACCGATGCCCATGTCCATGATCAAGTGGCGCACACCGGCAACCAGGTGATACAGCAAGGCGGACAGGATGCCCCAAATCACTAGCTTGGCTAGCGGACTGGTCAGACACGCTTTCACCTGACCGAAGCCTTCTTCCGAGTCGAGCGACTTGTCCAATGCATAAAGCATGATGGCCAGGCTGACGAAGAGAATGACACCGGAGATACGGTGAAGAATGGACGTGTAAGCAGTGACTGGGAGTTTGATGGTCCTTAGGTCTAGGTTTACAGGTCGTTGGCTTTTCACGGCTTTTTTTCACACTGAAGAGCCCCTAACAATCAGGGCAAAGTTGTTGGGGCGCGCACTGGTCAGGTACTCACCACCCAGGGAGTGACGACCCCCAAGAAAGCAGGCCCAAAAGCCCCTGGCGGTCGGTGGCCGAGTATAGACAGTTAGGCTACTAATGACAACGCGTTCACCTTCCCCTAATAGCGCATTGCACATATGAAGCAAAAGGCGTAAACGGCAGGCAATTTCGCGGAAAAAGTCCGGTTAAAGCCTTCTGGAGCAAGACTTTAGGCAAATTGACATTCGAATTTATCTCACTATAGTGGTGCGGGCCCTGCGTGGGGGGTCTGTCTGATGATTCCAAGCATTAATAGGAGGCCACATGGCTGACAAAAAAGCGCAGTTGATCATCGAGGGCGCAGCCCCCGTCGAGCTGCCCATTTTAACCGGCACCGTTGGTCCCGATGTAATCGACGTACGGGGCCTGACGGCCACGGGCCGTTTCACCTTTGACCCGGGTTTCATGTCGACCGCTTCGTGCGAGTCGAAAATCACCTATATCGACGGCGACAACGGCATCCTGCTGCACCGCGGCTACCCGATCGAACAACTGGCTGAAAAGTCGGACTACCTGGAAACCTGCTACCTGCTGCTCAACGGCGAGCTGCCAACCGCAGAGCAAAAGGCCCAGTTCGTCAGCACCGTGAAGAACCACACCATGGTTCACGAACAGTTGAAGACCTTCTTCAACGGCTTCCGTCGCGATGCCCACCCGATGGCCGTCATGTGCGGCGTTGTCGGCGCCCTCTCGGCCTTCTACCACGACTCCCTGGACATCAATAACCCCCAGCATCGCGAAATCTCCGCGATCCGCCTGGTGGCCAAGATGCCGACCCTGGCAGCCATGGTCTACAAGTACTCCATGGGCCAGCCCATGATGTACCCGCGCAACGACCTGACTTATGCAGAAAACTTCCTGCATATGATGTTCAACACCCCGTGCGAGATCAAACCGATCAGCCCGGTGCTCGCCAAGGCCATGGACCGGATCTTCATCCTCCACGCCGACCACGAGCAGAACGCCTCCACGTCCACCGTGCGCCTGGCCGGCTCCTCGGGTGCCAACCCGTTCGCCTGTATCGCCGCCGGTATCGCCGCACTCTGGGGCCCAGCCCACGGCGGTGCCAACGAAGCGGTATTGACCATGCTCGATGAAATCGGCGATGTCTCGAACATCGACAAGTTCATCGCCAAGGCCAAGGACAAGAACGATCCGTTCAAGCTGATGGGCTTCGGTCACCGGGTCTACAAGAACCGCGACCCGCGCGCCACCGTCATGAAGCAGACCTGCGACGAAGTGCTCAAGGAACTGGGGATCAAGAACGATCCGCAACTCGAACTGGCCATGCGCCTGGAAGAGATCGCCCTGACCGACCCGTACTTCATCGAGCGCTCGCTGTACCCGAACGTCGACTTCTACTCGGGGATCATCCTCAAAGCGATTGGCATTCCAACCAGCATGTTCACCGTGATCTTCGCCCTGGCGCGGACCGTGGGCTGGATCTCCCACTGGAAGGAAATGCTCTCCAGCCCGTACAAGATCGGCCGCCCGCGCCAGTTGTACACCGGCTACGAGTCGCGTGACATCACCCAGCTGGAAGACCGCAAGTAAGACCTGCCTTGCAATGAGGTCTTGAGCTGCACCGAAACAGCCCCTGCTTCTTATATAAGAGCAGGGGCTGTTTTGTTTGTGCCTCTTTTCATCTGATCCAGAAGCGGCATTGACAGGTCCGACGTCATCGCGAGCAAGCTCGCTCCCACAGTTGACCTGTTGTGAACACAGAACCTGTACTCACTGAAAATCCCCTGTGGGAGCGAGCTTGCTCGCGATGACGGCAGCCCTGCCATCCTTAAACCCGGCACAAAAAAATACCCCAGCCTCTCGACCGGGGTATTTCTTCAAGCACTTCTCGCTACATCAATGGTTAACCGCCCCACTCGCCCCCAGACCAGTCTGCGAACGCACAAACTGCGGGAAGAACAGTGCACGCTCGTTCACGCCTTCAGCCGACTTGTCGGTGACGGAGAAGAACCAGATGCCGACGAAGGCAATGGCCATCGAGAACAGCGCAGGGTATTCATACGGGAAGATCGCCTTCTCGTGCCCCAGGATCTGCACCCAGATGGTCGGACCGAGCACCATCAGGCCCACCGCACTGACCAGGCCCAGCCAGCCGCCGATCATGGCGCCACGGGTAGTCAGCTTCTTCCAGTACATCGAGAGCAGCAGTACCGGGAAGTTGCAGCTTGCCGCGATGGAGAACGCCAGGCCCACCATGAACGCGATGTTCTGCTTCTCGAACAGGATGCCCAGGCCGATCGCCAGCACCGCCAGGGCGATGGTGGTGATCTTCGACACGCGGATCTCATCCTTCTCGTTGGCTTTGCCTTTCTTGACGACACTGGCATACAGGTCATGGGACACCGCCGAGGCACCGGCCAAGGTCAGACCCGCCACTACCGCCAGGATGGTGGCAAAGGCTACGGCCGAGATGAAGCCCAGGAAGATGCTGCCACCCACCGCGTCAGCCAGGTGCACCGCCGCCATGTTGTTGCCACCCAGCAAGGCACCTGCCGCGTCCTTGAAGGCCGGGTTGGTGCTGACCAGCAGGATCGCGCCGAAGCCGATGATGAAGGTCAGGATGTAGAAGTAACCGATGAAGCCAGTGGCGTACAGCACGCTCTTGCGAGCTTCCTTGGCGTCACTCACGGTGAAGAAGCGCATCAGAATGTGCGGCAGGCCAGCGGTACCGAACATCAGCGCCAGACCCAGGGAGAACGCCGAGATCGGATCCTTGACCAGGCCACCAGGGCTCATGATCGCTTCACCCTTGGCGTGAACCTTGACCGCCTCGGAGAACAGCATGTTGAAGTCGAAGTTGACGTGCTTCATGACCATCAGCGCCATGAACGAAGCGCCCGACAGCAACAGCACCGCCTTGATGATCTGTACCCAGGTAGTGGCCAGCATGCCGCCGAACAGCACGTAGAGGCACATCAGGATACCGACCAGAATCACCGCAACGTGATAATCCAGGCCGAACAGCAGCTGGATCAGCTTACCGGCACCCACCATCTGCGCGATCAGGTAGAAAGCCACCACGACCAGCGAGCCGCTGGCAGACAAGGTGCGGATCTGGGTTTGCCCCAGGCGGTAGGACGCCACGTCGGCAAAGGTGTATTTACCCAGGTTACGCAGGCGCTCGGCGATCAGGAACAGAATGATCGGCCAGCCGACCAAAAAGCCGATGGAGTAGATCAGACCGTCGTAGCCAGACGTGAACACCAGCGCGGAAATCCCCAGGAAGGACGCGGCCGACATGTAGTCACCGGCAATCGCCAGGCCGTTCTGGAAACCGGTGATCCGCCCGCCCGCAGCATAGTAGTCGGCTGCCGAGTTGTTGCGCTTGGACGCCCAGTAGGTAATGCACAAGGTCGCGCCAACGAAAGCCACGAACATGACAATGGCCGAAACGTTAAGCGGTTGTTTCTGCACGGCACCGGTCAGGGCTTCAGCCGCCCAGGCCCCCGGTGCGAAAGCTGCGATGCTCAACAGAGCCATTAGACGCCGGATCATTGCTGAGCCTCCTTGAGAATCGCATTGTTCAGATCGTCGAACTCACCGTTGGCGCGTCGCACGTAGATACCGGTCAGGATGAAGGCCGAGACGATCAGGCCGACACCTATGGGGATACCCCAGGTAATGGTGGACTCGGGCGAAATCTTGGCCCCGAGAACATGCGGCCCGTAGGCAATCAGAAGAATGAAGCCTGAATACAACCCAAGCATGATCGCCGAGAGAATCCAGGCGAACTTTTCTCTTTTTCTCACCAGCTCCTTGAAGCGCGGGCTGTTTTGAATCGAGAGGTAAATGCTGTCGTTCATTGTTTTTATCCTCGCAGCACAGATTTAATTGGAACAGCTCTACTCTATGCGGCTGAAGGCCAGGTTCCAGACGACCTTAGTATTAGAACGACATGACGTTTATCGATTGATGACGAGCACCGTTACCCCTTGTGGGAGCGAGCCTGCTCGCGATAGCGGTGGGTCTGTGGGTGCACCTGTCGAATGTACCGTCGTCATCGCGAGCAGGCTCGCTCCCACAAGGACGTGGGCGAGGCTAAAAAACGCAGGCATAAAAAAACCGCATGACGCCACGTCATGCGGTTTCGAGGATGTTAAACCGGGCGGATTACTTGCCGGTCCACTCCTTCACGCGATCCGGGTGCTTGGCAACCCAATCCTTGGCAGCGGCGTCCGGCTTGGCGCCTTCCTGAATCGCCAGCATGACCTCGCCGATTTCGTCTTTCGAGTTCCACTGGAACTTCTTCAGGAACGCGACCACTTCCGGCGCCTTGGTGTCCAGCTCCTTGCTGCCGATGCTGTTCACGGTTTCAGCCGCGCCGTAAACGCCTTTCGGGTCTTCCAGGAAGCGCAGTTTCCACTTGGCGAACATCCAGTGCGGCACCCAACCGGTGACGGCGATGGATTCTTTTTTCTTCTCGGCACGGGTCAGCTCGGCAATCATGCCGGCGCCGGAACTGGCCTTGAGTTGATACCCGGTCAGGTCGTAATCCTTGATGGCCTGCTCGGTCTTGATCATGACACCTGAACCGGCGTCGATACCGACAATGCGGTTCTTGAAGCTGTCATCGGTCTTGAGGTCGGCCACGGACTGGGCCTTGACGTACTCCGGCACGATCAGGCCGATTTTTGCATCCTTGAAGTTCGGACCGTAATCGACCACCTGATCCTTGTTCTTGGTCCAGTAGTCGCCATGGGTCACCGGCAGCCAGGCCGAGAGCATCGCGTCGAGTTTGCCAGTGGCTACGCCTTGCCACATGATCCCGGTCGCAACCGCTTGCAGCTTCACGTCATAGCCCAGTTTCTGCTTGATGACTTCGGCCGCCACATGGGTGGTCGCGACGCTGTCGGACCAGCCATCGACATAACCGATGCTCAGGGTTTTGGTTTCGGCGCTGGCCAGTGTGGAGCTGATCGCCAGTACCAGTGCGGCACCTGCGCCCAAGAGTCGTCGCATTCTCATCGTTACTTCCCCGAAAGTGCTGCGCCCGACGGATGCCGAGCGGCGTCAACGTATTGTTATGGTGCACAGCGCCCCCATCACGCTCGCCTGCAAAACCGGTTCGAACGTCAGTGGAGTACTGACTCGTTGATCATCAACCTGCGCCGATCTGGAACCTGCTCTGCCTGCGACGTTGAAGCAACGAGAAACGACATCAGAACGCCAGCTACCTGCCTGCGCCATTCGGGCCAACAAAAATGCTCTCCTGCCGGTCACGCCCGAATTCGGCAAACCGCCAGATAACTAGCCGCTACCACGCGTGAACGTGTATCTTCGCGCTACTATCGCGCCCCGTTTGTGCCTGTTTTGTGCCAATCATGGCACTTGGCTTCACTTCGGCGGTCATAGCCTGCGAACTTCAATCGGCATCTTCCTTTAAGGGATCCAGTCATGCTCCATTCCTTGCGCTTCGCTGCCCTCGCCGGCGGCCTTATTCTGAGTGCGTCCGCGCTGGCGGTGGACATCGATGCCGCCAGCTATGGCTACCCCTTGACCAACCCGTTCGAGGCGACCATCGCCACTACGCCACCGGACCTGCGCCCGGAACTGCCCCCGATCGAAGATATCGACCAGGCGGACCACAGCCTGACCCTGCGCCCGGAACGCGAGTTCATCCTGCCAGACAATTTCTGGCCGGTGAAAAGCCTCACCTACCGCATGGCGACCCAGGACAAGCCCGCGCCGCTGATCTTCCTGATCGCCGGCACCGGCGCGCGATACGACAGCAGCCTCAACGAATACCTCAAGCGCCTCTATTACAAGGCGGGTTACCACGTGGTGCAGCTGTCGTCGCCCACCAGCTTTGACTTCATGAGTGCCGCTTCGCGCTTCGCCACACCCGGCATCACCAAGGAAGACGCCGAAGACATGTACCGGGTGATGCAGGCCGTGCGGGCGCAGAACCCCAAGTTGCCCGTGACCGAGTATTACCTCACCGGCTACAGCCTCGGCGCCCTGGACGCGGCCTTCGTCGCCCATCTGGACGAAACCCGACGCAGCTTCAACTTCAAGAAAGTGCTGTTGCTCAACCCGCCGGTCAACCTCTATACCTCGATCACCAACCTGGACAAACTGGTCCAGACCGAGGTCAAGGGCATCAACAACACCACCACTTTTTATGAATTGGTGCTCAACAAGCTGACTCGTTACTTCCAGCAAAAAGGCTACATCGATCTCAACGATGCCCTGCTCTATGACTTCCAGCAGTCCAAGCAACACCTGACCAACGAGCAGATGGCGATGCTGATCGGCACTTCGTTCCGCTTCTCGGCGGCCGACATTGCATTCACCTCGGACCTGATCAACCGTCGCGGCCTGATCATCCCGCCCAAATTCCCGATTACCGAAAGCACCAGCCTGACGCCGTTCCTCAAGCGCGCGTTGCAATGCGATTTCGACTGCTATCTCACCGAGCAGGTGATTCCGATGTGGCGCGCGCGCACCGACGGCGGCAGCCTGTTGCAACTGATCGATCAGGTCAGCCTTTATGCGCTCAAGGATTACCTGCACGACAGTCCGAAGATTGCCGTCATGCACAACGCCGACGACGTCATCCTCGGCCCGGGCGATCTGGGCTTCTTGCGCAAGACCTTTGGCGACCGCCTGACGGTTTACCCATTGGGCGGCCACTGCGGCAACCTAAACTACCGCGTCAACAGCGACGCCATGCTGGAGTTCTTCCGTGGCTAAATATCTCCTGCTTATCGCCGCGTTAATGAGTGCTGGCATGGTCCACGCCGATAACAGCAAGGCCAACGCGCCTGTGGTGGTGGACTCCGACGGTTTCAAGGAACCGTTGAGCAAGCTCAAGTTCAACCCCGGGCTGGACCAGCGCGAATTCGAGCGCTCGACCCTCAACGCCCTGAACGTCTATGACCCGCTGGAGTCCTGGAACCGCCGCGTTTACCACTTCAATTATCGATTCGATCAGTGGGTCTTCCTGCCAGTCGTCGATGGTTACCGTTACATCACGCCAGGTTTCCTGCGCACCGGGGTGAGCAACTTCTTCAATAACCTGGGAGACGTGCCGAACCTGATGAACAGCCTGCTGCAATTCAAGGGCAAGCGTTCGATGGAAACCACGGCACGCCTGCTGCTCAACACCACCGTCGGCATCGCCGGCCTGTGGGACCCGGCCACCGCCATGGGCCTGCCGCGCCAGAGCGAAGACTTCGGTCAGACCCTGGGCTTCTATGGCGTGCCCGGCGGTGCGTATTTCGTACTGCCGATCTTCGGCCCTTCGAACCTTCGCGACACCTCGGGATTGCTGGTGGACTACACGGCTGAATCGGCGATCAACTTCCTCAACGTTTCAGAAGTCAGCGGCAACCACCCGGAACTGCTGCTCCTGCGCGCCGTGGACAAGCGCCACCAGACCAGCTTCCGCTATGGCCAACTGAACTCGCCATTCGAATATGAGAAGGTGCGTTACGTGTATACCGAGTCGCGCAAGTTGCAGATTGCCGAGTAACTCCCGGCCACCCCAAAACCCACTGTGGGAGCGAGCCTGCTCGCGATGAGGGCCTGCCATTCAACATTTATGTTGGCTGGTAGACCGCTATCGCGAGCAGGCTCGCTCCCACAGTTGTCATGTGTTGTCAGATTCAGCTTTTCAGCGCCTTCCAGACCTTGCCAACCACCATCACTCCCGCCAACACCAGCGCCCCCGCCACAATCCCGGCCACCGCATTAAGCAGCAACGGCACAATGAACCCGGCGCCGCCAGCACTGGCCGTCACACCTTCGATCCAGTGATGCACCACCGGCACGCCATGGGTCAGGATGCCGCCGCCCACCAGGAACATCGCCGCCGTGCCGATCACCGACAGGCCTTTCATCATGTAGGGCGCGGCGCGCAGGATGGCGCCACCGACGCTCTTGGCCCATTGCCCCGGCTTCTGCGTCAGCCACAACCCCAGGTCATCGAGCTTGACGATCCCGGCCACCAAACCATAGACGCCGACGGTCATGACGATGGCGATACCCGACAGCACGATCACCTGCTGGGTCAGCGGTGCATCAGCGACGGTGCCGAGGGTGATGGCGATGATTTCCGCCGAGAGGATGAAGTCGGTGCGTATCGCACCTTTGATCTTGTCCTTTTCGAAGGCCACCAGATCGACCGCCGGATTCGCCACGGCCTCGACCAGTTGCGCATGCTCGGCCTGGTCTTGCGCCTTGCTGTGAAGGAACTTGTGGGCCAGTTTCTCGAACCCTTCGAAGCACAGGTAGGCGCCCCCCACCATCAGCAGTGGCGTCACCAGCCAGGGCACGAAAGCGCTGATGGCCAACGCCGACGGCACCAGGATCAGTTTGTTGATGAACGACCCCTTGGCCACCGCCCAGACCACCGGTATTTCCCGCTCGGCACGCACGCCTGACACCTGCTGGGCATTGAGCGCCAGGTCATCGCCGAGCACGCCGGCGGTTTTCTTGGCGGCCATCTTGGTCATCAATGCAACATCGTCGAGCACTGTGGCGATATCGTCGATCAGTAACAGCAAACTGCTTCCGGCCATGGAGGAACTCCTTGAACAATAATGCTGCGCAGCATAGCGCGCCCGACGTGGCCGCGGGGCATTCTTGAGCGCTTCGCGAGGCCGGTGCTACCATGCGCAACCGCCAGAACAGGCAAGGAACCCCTGGGTTTATGAGCACTATCCGCGAGCGCAACAAAGAACTGATCCTGCGTGCCGCCAGCGAAGAGTTTGCCGACAAGGGCTTCGCGGCGACCAAAACCAGCGATATCGCGGCCAAGGCGGGCCTGCCAAAACCCAACGTCTACTACTATTTCAAATCCAAGGAAAACCTCTATCGCGAGGTACTGGAAAGTATCATCGAGCCAATCCTCCAGGCCTCGACCCCGTTCAACGCCGACGGCGTGCCCGGCGAAGTGCTGAGCCACTACATCCGCTCCAAGATCCGCATCTCCCGCGACCTGCCCTTCGCCTCAAAAGTCTTCGCCAGTGAAATCATGCACGGCGCCCCGCACCTGAGCGCCGACCTGGTGGAACAACTCAACGCCCAGGCCCGGCACAACATCGACTGCATCCAGACCTGGATCGACCGCGGCCAGATCGCCCCCATCGACCCCAACCACCTGATGTTCAGCATCTGGGCGGCCACCCAGACCTATGCCGATTTCGACTGGCAGATCAGCGCCGTGACCGGCAAGGCGAAGCTGGTTGAGGCGGATTACGAAGCGGCGGCGCAGACGATTATTCGGTTGGTGTTGAAGGGGTGTGAGGTGGATCGCTAGGCTCAGAACCGTGCCGCGGCCATCGCGAGCAGGCTCGCTCCCACAGGGGATTTTCTGTGTTCAGACATTTTGTGTCCATCACATAAACCCTGTGGGAACGGGCTTTCTCGCGCAGACTCGCCCCACAGGGTTCTGCTGTGAATGTAGATTCTGCGAGCAACCTAAATCCCTTGTGGGAGCGAGCCTGCTCGCGATAGCGGCAACTCGATTTCGAGTCAAAGCCAAATGGCATCCCACAGCGGATAATCGCCAAGCCGCTTCACGAGACCTGCCCGCAACGGGTTAGCGACGACATAGCGCGCCATTATGATCAACTCGTCTTCCCGCCGCAGTGCGCGGTCATGAAATCCTTGCTGACAAAGGCTGACTTTATTACCCAGGCGCAGATTTACAGCTTTGGTACTCAATGATTTGATCCTTTGCATCAACTCACTCAAAGATCCCCTTCGCAACTCGATCAACCAATGGAAATGATCAGGCATGACCACCCAAGCCAATGAGTCGGCCCAGCCTTGCTCCTGAGCTTTTCGAAATTGCTCAACGACCAATCTACCCAGGATAACGTCCTTAAAAATTGGTATGCGGCCAAATGTGTTGGTGGTCAGTAAATAGACCCGACTGGATTCGGCGTAGCGACCGAGGCGCAGTCTATGTGAAGCAGGTGAACCAGGCATTCCTTGCCCCTTTGATGATTGACTCATGAAGAAGGCTAGATCTGTGCATGCCTGGATAGGAGGCAAACTTTTAGCTGGATGTGTCTGCTGGATGGCTATCGCGAGCAGGCTCGCTCCCACAGGGGATTTGCGGTGCCCATACATATTGTGTCCGCCCAAGTCCACCTGTGGGAGCGAGCCTGCTCGCGATAGCAATAGGTCAGTCAATACAAAATCAAGCCACCCCCGCATCCGCCATCAACCCCACTCCCTCCACGGCCCTGATCGCAACCTGCTCATCAACATCCGAGGTATCGCCACTGATGCCAATGGCGCCCAGCACCCTCCCCTCCTGATCCCTGATCAACACCCCACCCGGGGCCGGTACGACGTTGCCTTGGCCCAACCCATTCAAAGCGGCAAAGAACGCCGGGCGTTGTTGGGCGTCCTGGGCGAGCAAGCGTGAGCCCTTGCCCAGGGCGATGGCGCCCCAAGCCTTACCGAAAGCGATCTGAGGGCGAAGCAGGCTCGCGCCGTCTTCGCGTTGCAAGGCAATCAGATGGCCGCCGCTGTCCAGGACCGCAATGGTCAGCGGTGCAGCGCTGATTTCACGGCCTGCGGCAAGGGCTTGCCCCGTCAGGCTGACGGCGACTTTCAAGGTTAAAGCGCTCATGGGTGCTGTCCTTTCTTTGTTGTGGGAAACGTTCCTGGCATTGCCTTTGGCAAAACCAGATGCAAACAATAGAACACAATGATAATATTTTTTGTATACAATAAATCCAACAACGTAACCTTATCGACGAAAAGCCACAGCATTTACGGCCTTCCGACGAATGAAACAGGTGCTTGAGGAAATGGATTGACCTGCGCCGTCCGCCGTGAATACACTCAGCGCAAAGCCACTTGTATACAATTACAAAACGTAAGAGGCACAAAACAATGAGCAAAATGAGAGCAATCGAAGCCGCCGTTCTGGTGATGCGCCGTGAAGGCGTGGACACCGCCTTCGGCATCCCGGGTGCCGCGATCAACCCGCTGTACTCTGCCCTGCAAAAGGTGGGTGGCATCGATCATGTCCTCGCTCGCCACGTTGAAGGCGCCTCCCACATGGCCGAGGGCTACACCCGCACCAAGGCCGGTAACATTGGCGTGTGCATCGGCACCTCGGGGCCGGCGGGGACCGACATGGTGACGGGGCTCTACAGCGCTTCGGCCGACTCGATCCCGATCCTGTGCATCACCGGCCAAGCGCCCCGCGCCCGCCTGCACAAGGAAGATTTCCAAGCTGTGGATATCACCAGCATCGTCAAACCGGTGACCAAGTGGGCCACCACCGTTCTGGAACCGGGCCAGGTGCCGTACGCTTTCCAGAAAGCCTTCTTTGAGATGCGCTCCGGTCGCCCGGGCCCGGTGTTGATCGACCTGCCGTTCGACGTGCAGATGGCCGAGATCGAATTCGACATCGACGCCTACCAACCGCTGCCCCTGGCCAAACCCGCCGCCAACCGCGTACAGATCGAAAAGGCCCTGGCCATGCTCGATCAGGCCGAGCGCCCCTTGCTGGTGGCCGGCGGCGGGATCATCAACGCCGATGCCAGCGAGCTGCTGGTGGAGTTCGCCGAGCTGACCGGCATCCCAGTCATCCCTACCTTGATGGGCTGGGGCACCATCCCTGACGATCACCCGCTGATGGTCGGCATGGTCGGCCTGCAAACCTCCCACCGCTATGGCAATGCGACGCTGCTCAAATCGGACGTGGTGCTGGGTATCGGCAACCGCTGGGCTAACCGCCACACCGGTTCGGTGGATGTCTACACCGAAGGCCGCACCTTCATTCATGTGGACATTGAGCCGACCCAGATCGGCCGTGTGTTTACCCCGGACCTGGGCATCGTGTCCGACGCCGCTTCGGCACTGACGGCGTTCATCGAAGTCGCCCGCGAATGGCAAGCCGCCGGCAAACTGAAAAACCGCAGCGCCTGGCTGCAGGACTGTCAGCAGCGCAAGGCCAGCCTGCAGCGCAAGACCCACTTCGACAACGTGCCGGTCAAACCCCAGCGTGTGTACGAAGAAATGAACCAGGTCTTCGGCAAGGACACCTGCTACGTCAGCACCATCGGGCTGTCGCAGATCGCCGGGGCGCAGTTCCTGCACGTCTACAAACCGCGCCACTGGATCAACTGCGGCCAGGCCGGCCCGTTGGGCTGGACCATTCCGGCCGCACTGGGGGTGGTCAAGGCCGACCCGAGCCGCAAGGTCGTGGCGTTGTCGGGCGACTATGACTTCCAGTTCATGATCGAAGAGCTGGCGGTAGGCGCGCAGTTCAAGCTGCCGTACATCCACGTGGTGGTGAACAACTCCTACCTGGGGTTGATCCGCCAGGCCCAGCGCGGGTTCGACATGGACTATTGCGTGCAACTGTCCTTCGACAACCTCAACGCCCCGGAACTCAACGGTTATGGCGTGGACCACGTCGCCGTGGCCGAGGGCCTGGGTTGCAAGGCGCTGCGGGTGTTCGAACCGTCCGGCATCCAGCCGGCGCTGCGCAAGGCCCAGGAGTTGATCGAGGAGTTCAAGGTGCCGGTGATCGTCGAGATCATCCTGGAACGGGTGACCAACATTTCCATGGGCACCGAGATCAACGCAGTCAACGAATTCGAAGACCTGGCGCTGGTGGGCAACGATGCGCCGACAGCGATTTCGTTGCTCGATTGAATGCCGACGCACTCCTGTGGGAGCGAGCTTGCTCGCGATGACGGCGCTACATTCAACATGGATGCAAGCAGACACACCGCTATCGCGAGCAAGCTCGCTCCCACAGGGGGCCTGCCAACTATTTATAGGAGACCACCATGCCGCGTTTTGCAGCCAACCTGTCCATGCTGTTCACCGAGCAGGATTTCCTCGCCCGTTTCGAAGCGGCCGCCAAGGCCGGTTTCACGGGTGTCGAATACCTGTTCCCTTATGACTACAGCTCCGCCGAGCTCAAGGCGCTGCTCCAGGCCAATGGCCTGACCCAGGTGTTGTTCAACCTGCCGGCCGGCGACTGGGCCAAGGGCGAGCGCGGCATTGCCTGTCTGCCGGACCGGGTTGAAGAGTTCCGCTCGGGCGTTGACCTGGCGATCGCTTATGCCCAGGTGCTGGGCAACACCCAGGTCAACTGCCTGGCCGGCATTTGTCCGCAGAACTGCGACAAGGCCCTGGTGGAGAAAACCTTCGTCGCCAACCTGAAATACGCTGCCGAGAAGCTGCAGGCCAAAGGCATCAAGCTGGTGATGGAAGCCATCAACACCCGCGACATTCCCGGTTTCTACTTGAACAACACCGCCCAGGCCCTGTCGATCCGCGAGCAGGTGGGCAGCGCCAACCTGTTCCTGCAATACGACATCTACCACATGCAAATCATGGAAGGCGACCTGGCCCGGACCCTGTCGGCGCACCTGGGTCAGATCAACCATGTGCAACTGGCCGACAACCCGGGACGCAACGAGCCGGGAACCGGCGAGATCAACTACCGCTTCCTGTTCGAACACTTGGACCGCATCGGTTACCAGGGCTGGGTCGGCTGCGAATACAAGCCGCTGACCAGCACGGAAGCGGGTCTGGGGTGGCTGAAAAGCCATAACGCAGTCTGACCCAAAAAATCCCCTGTGGGAGCGAGCCTGCTCGCGATAGCTGTAGTCCAGCCAACCTATTCGTTGAATGTGAAACCGACATCGCGAGCAGGCTCGCTCCCACAGAAAAGCAGTCTCATTTGCTGAAGCGGCAATAAAAACAAGAGGATTTTCTCATGGCTAAAATCGGATTCATCGGCACCGGCATCATGGGCCACCCCATGGCAATGAACCTGCAAAAGGCCGGGCACAGTCTGTTCCTGAGCCAGCACCACGACCCGGCCCCCGCCGATCTGCTGGCCGGCGGCGCGGTGGCGCTGGCCAACCCGAAGGAAGTCGCCCAGGAAGCCGAGTTCATCATCGTCATGGTCCCGGACACCCCGCAGGTCGATGACGTGCTGTTTCGCGCCGATGGCGTCGCGGCGGGCGTGGGCACGGGCAAGGTGGTCATCGACATGAGCTCGATCTCCCCCACCGCCACCAAGGCGTTCGCGGCCAGGATCAATGAAAAAGGCGCGCAATACCTCGATGCCCCCGTGTCCGGTGGTGAAGTCGGCGCCAAAGCCGCCACACTGAGCATCATGGTCGGCGGCGACAGCGGCGCTTTCGAGCGCGCCCTGCCGCTGTTCCAGGCCATGGGCAAGAACATCACCCTGGTGGGTGGCAACGGCGACGGCCAGACCGCGAAAGTGGCGAACCAGATCATCGTCGCGCTGAACATCCAGGCCGTGGCCGAAGCCCTGCTGTTCGCCGCGAAAAACGGCGCCGATCCGGCCAAGGTTCGCGAAGCGTTGATGGGCGGTTTTGCCTCTTCGAAGATCCTGGAAGTACACGGCGAGCGCATGATCAAGGGCACCTTCGATCCGGGCTTCCGCATCAGCCTGCACCAGAAGGACCTGAACCTGGCCCTGCAAGGCGCCAAGGAGCTGAACATCAACCTGCCCAACACCGCCAACGCCCAGCAAGTTTTCAGCACCTGCGCGGCCATCGGCGGCAGCAACTGGGATCACTCGGCGTTGATCAAGGGGTTGGAGCACATGGCGAATTTCTCGATTCGCGACAAGTAAACCTGCACTAACCCCTGTGGGAGCGAGCCTGCTCGCGATAGCGGTCTTACATTCAACACATAAAGTGACTGGATTAACGCCATCGCGAGCAGGCTCGCTCCCACAGGGAATCGAGTCGCTTCATCCAATAATAAAAATCGGGAGTCCGCCATGTCGGTCGATCCGCAACAATTGCTGCGCGAGCTGTTTGCCACAGCCATCGATGCGGCCCATCCGCAGCATGTCCTTGAACAGTATCTGCCCAGCGATCGCAGCGGCCGGGTGATCGTCATCGGCGCCGGCAAGGCCGCCGCGGCGATGGCGCAGGTGGTCGAGCGCTGCTGGCAGGGCGACGTCACCGGTTTGGTGGTGACCCGCTACGGCCATGGCGCGCCTTGCCAGAAGATCGAAGTAGTGGAAGCCGCTCACCCGGTGCCTGATGCGGCGGGCCTGGCGGTGGCCCAACGGGTGCTGGAGCTGGTCAGCAACCTCAACGAAGACGACCGGGTGATTTTCCTGCTGTCCGGCGGCGGCTCGGCGTTGCTGGCGCTGCCGGCAGCTGGCATCACCCTGGCCGACAAGCAATCGATCAACAAGGCTTTGCTCAAGTCCGGTGCCACCATCGGCGAGATGAATTGCGTGCGCAAACATCTCTCGGCAATCAAGGGCGGGCGCCTGGGCAAGGCCTGCTGGCCGGCGACGGTCTACACCTACGCGATTTCCGATGTGCCCGGCGACCTCGCCACGGTCATCGCCTCCGGCCCCACCGTGGCCGACCCCAGTACGTCGGCCGAAGCCTTGGCGATCCTCAAGCGCTACAACATTGAAGTACCGGCCTCGGTGCGCAACTGGTTGCAAAGCCCGGAATCGGAAACCGTCAAACCCGGCGACCCGCGCCTGGCCCGCAGTCACTTCCAATTGATCGCCCGTCCCCAACAATCACTGGAAGCGGCGGCGGTGAAAGCCCGCCAGGCCGGTTTCAGCCCGTTGATCCTCGGCGACCTGGAAGGCGAATCCCGGGAAGTGGCCAAAGTCCACGCCGGTATCGCCCGGCAAATCGCCCTGCACGGCCAGCCTCTGGCGGCGCCATGCGTGATCCTCTCCGGCGGCGAAACCACAGTCACCGTGCACGGCAATGGCCGGGGCGGACGCAACGCAGAATTCCTGCTCAGCCTGACCGACAGCCTCAAGGGCCATCCCGGCATTTACGCACTGGCCGGTGACACGGACGGCATCGACGGTTCCGAAGACAACGCCGGCGCCATCATGACCCCGGACAGCTATCGCCGAGCCGCCGAACTGGGCCTGAGCGCCAGCGACGAGCTGGACAATAACAATGGCTACGGCTACTTCGCCGCGCTGGAGGCGTTGATCGTCACCGAGCCCACGCGTACCAACGTCAACGACTTTCGCGCCATCCTGATTCTTGAGAACCCTAAACATGACGCCTGATAAAAAGGTCAAGATCCTCGCGACCCTTGGCCCCGCAACCCGTGGGATCGATGACATCCGTGAACTGGTGCAGGCCGGTGTGAATATTTTCCGCCTGAACTTCAGCCACGGCGAGCATGCCGACCACGCCCAGCGCTACCGGTGGATTCGTGACGTCGAGCAGCAACTCAACTACCCACTGGGCATTCTGATGGACTTGCAGGGCCCGAAACTGCGAGTAGGCACATTCGCCGACGGCAAAGTGCAGCTGCAACGCGGCCAGGCCCTGCGCCTGGATCTGGACGCCACGCCCGGCGACGAACAGCGGGTCAACCTGCCCCACCCACAGATCATCGCGGCCCTGGAGCCGGGCATGGACCTGCTGCTGGACGACGGCAAGCTGCGCCTGCGTGTGACCACCAAACACGCCGATGCCATCGACACCCAAGTGCTCAACGGCGGCGAACTGTCAGACCGCAAAGGCGTGAATGTGCCCCAGGCCGTGCTCGACATGAGCCCGCTGACCGCCAAGGACCGTCGCGACTTGAGCTTTGGCCTGGAGCTGGGCGTGGACTGGGTGGCGCTGTCGTTCGTGCAGCGCCCCGAGGACATCCGCGAGGCGCGTGCGTTGATTGGCGACAAGGCATTCCTGATGGCCAAGATCGAGAAACCGTCGGCGGTGACCCAGCTTCGGGAGATCGCCGAACTGAGCGACGCGATCATGGTTGCCCGGGGTGACTTGGGTGTCGAAGTGCCGGCCGAAAGCGTGCCGCAGATCCAGAAGAACATCATCGGCACCTGCCGCGCCCTTGGTAAACCGGTGGTGGTGGCCACGCAGATGCTCGAATCCATGCGTTTTTCTCCCGCACCCACCCGAGCCGAAGTCACCGATGTGGCCAACGCCGTGGCTGAAGGGGCCGATGCAGTGATGCTGTCGGCGGAAACCGCGTCGGGCGATTACCCCCTCGAAGCCGTGCAGATGATGAGCAAGATCATCCGCCAGGTGGAGAACGGCCCGGATTACCAGGCGCAGTTGGATGTCAGCCGGCCGAAGGCCGAAGCCACGGCGTCGGACGCCATCAGTTGCGCAATCCGGCGTATCAGCAATGTACTGCCGGTAGCGGTGCTGGTGAACTACAGCGAATCGGGCAGCTCCAGCCTGCGGGCGGCGCGGGAGCGGCCGACGGTGCCGATCCTCAACCTCACGCCCAACCTGCAAGCAGCCCGCCGTCTGACCGTGGCCTGGGGCGTGCACTCGGTGGTCAATGACCGGTTGAAGCAAGTGGATGAAGTCTGTTCCACCGCCCTGGAAATTGCCCAGGCCCAGGGCATGGCCCAGCGTGGCGACACCCTGCTGATCACAGCCGGCGTGCCGTTCGGGCAGCCGGGGTCGACCAATTCGTTGCGCATCGAGACGTTGATCTAGCGTTTGTACTGGCCTCATCGCGAGCAAGCTCGCTCCCACAGGGGTTTTGTGAACACCACAGATCCAGTGTGGGAGCGAGCCTGCTCGCGATGAAACCCACTCGGTCTCTCAGACACGCCTAGCCATGCCCTACACCCACTGCCCCGACTGGGCCACAGCCCTGCTCAACGGCTTCAGCCAGATTTTCCTCCAGCGTCATCCGCTGTGCGGTCTGCTGTGCCTGCTGGCGATTCTCTTCACCGCACCCGCCTTGTTTGGCGGTGCGTTGCTCGGCGGCGTGGCCGGGTTGCTCACCGCCCAGCGACGCGGTTATGCGAAGGTTGATCGACAGGCCGGACTGTTCAGTTACAACGGCATCCTGCTGGGCCTGTTATTGAGCCTCGCGTTACCCTGGTCAGCCGTGTTGCCGCCATTGATTATTGCCAGCGGCGGCCTCAGCGCGATGTTGACCGAGCAATGGCTCAAGCGCAGCCGTGGCCCTCAGTGCCTGCCCGCCTACACCGCGCCGTTCGTGGCGCTGGGCTGGTTGCTGCTGAGTTTTGCCCCGGCACAGCCCTCACCCATTTCAGTTGAACTGACGATGCCCGATTTGCTGGCCGCTTGTTGGAGCGGACTCGGTCAGGTCATGTTTCTCGACCAGCCATTCGCCGGTGCGCTGATCGCTGTGGGATTGTTGATTGCCAATCCACGCGCCGCCGGGTGGGCGATGCTGGGTTCAGCCGCAGGCCTGGCGTTCTCCCTGCTGCATCACGACACGACCCAAGCCCTGTCGGGGCTCGGCGGTTATAACCCGGCCCTGGTGGCGCTGGCCCTCAGCCAACAACGCCGCCAGCGATGGTTGCCGCTGGCGGGTATTGTGCTGGCGGTCATGCTCACACCGGGCTTTCTTGCCCTCGGTCTGGCGCCGCTGACCGCGCCCTTCATCCTGGCCGGCTGGCTGGTTCATGCCACCCACCGCGTGTGGCAACAGGCCAGTCGGGACACTGCGCCTTGCGCTTTGCGGGGCAATCACCCTAGGCTTCGCTGACTATTGGTTCAGGCGAAGGTTATGGATAGCAGCAACTGGCGTGAACGCCTCTACGTGATCATTTTCCAGACCGACACCGTGGCCGGCCGGCGCTTCGACAGCACACTGCTGTTGATCATCCTCGCCAGCCTGGTGATCGTGATGCTCGACAGCATCGACAGCGTGCACCAGAACTACGCCTCCCTGCTGGCCGCCATCGAATGGGGGTTCACCTTCATCTTCATCGTCGAATATGGCCTGCGCCTGTACTGCTCGCCCAAGCCCCTGCGCTATGCGTTCAGCTTCTACGGCCTGGTGGACTTGCTGGCGATCGTGCCCGGGATCCTGGCGCTGTACTACAGCGACGCCCAGTATCTGCTGATCGTTCGCATCATTCGCATGCTGCGGATTTTCCGCGTGCTCAAGCTCAGCCCTTACCTCAAGCAAGCCAACTACCTGCTGGCGGCGCTGCGGGGCAGCAAGCAGAAAATCATCGTGTTCCTGGTCAGCGTCTCGACCCTGGTGACCGTGTTCGGCACCTTGATGTACGTCATCGAAGGTCCCGAGAACGGTTTCACCAGCATTCCCAAGGGCATCTATTGGGCCATCGTCACACTGACCACCGTGGGCTTTGGCGACATCGTGCCCAAGACGGCATTGGGCCAGGTGGTTTCGTCCCTGGTGATGATCACCGGTTACTCGATCATCGCCGTGCCGACGGGCATTTTCACCGCTGAGCTGGCCACGGCCATGCGCGGTGACCAGCTCAAGCATGATTGTCCGGTCTGCAGCAAAAACAACCACGATCATGGAGCTGCGTTCTGCTCCCGTTGCGGCAATGCGCTGTTTAAGAAATTGGAATAAGCAAAGCACTTTTTAATGCTTGATGGCCTATTGGCTTGCCGCTAGTGTGCCGGCTAATTGCCCGGAACCCCTTTCAAATAAAAAGGAATTCGCAGTGAAGAACTTCTTTGGTGCCTCCCTTCTCGCCGCTGGCCTGACCTTTGGCAGCCTGGCCCACGCCGCCCCGCCCCTGCTCAACGTTTCCTATGACGTGATGCGCGATTTCTACAAGGACTACAACACGGCTTTCCAGAAACACTGGCAGGCCGAGCACAACGAAAACATCATCGTGCAGATGTCTTTCGGCGGTTCCAGCAAGCAGGCACGCTCGGTGATCGACGGGCTGCCAGCTGACGTCATCACCATGAATATGGCCACCGACATCAATGCCCTGGCGGATAACGGCAAACTGGTGCCCGAAAACTGGGTCACCCGCTTGCCGAACAACAGTGCCCCGTTCACCTCGGCCACCGTGTTCATCGTGCGCAAGGGCAACCCGAAAGCGCTGAAAGATTGGCCCGACCTGCTCAAGGACGGCGTGCAGGTGATCGTGCCCAACCCAAAGACCTCCGGCAACGGTCGCTACACCTACCTGTCGGCCTGGGGGTATGTGCTCAAGAATGGCGGTGACGAGAACAAGGCCAAAGCCTTCGTCGGCAAACTGTTCAAGCAGGCGCCGGTACTGGATACCGGTGGCCGTGCCGCGACGACCACTTTCATGACCAACCAGATCGGCGACGTACTGGTGACCTTTGAAAACGAAGCCGAGATGATCGCCCGCGAATTTGGCCGCGACCAGTTCGAGGTGATCTACCCGAGCGTTTCTGCCGAAGCCGAGCCACCGGTGAGCGTGGTCGATAAAGTGGTTGAGAAGAAAGGTTCTCGCGAGGCCGCCGAGGCCTACCTCAAGTACCTGTGGTCGCCCGAAGGCCAGGAAATCGCCGCCGCCAACTACCTGCGCCCACGGGACCCTGCGGTACTCGCCAAATACACCGACCGTTTCCCGAAAGTGGACTTCCTGTCCGTGGAAAAAACCTTCGGCGACTGGCGCACAGTGCAGAAGACTCACTTCAATGACGGTGGGGTTTTCGACCAGATCTACAGCGGGCAATAACGTCCTATCCACATTTGATCGTTCCCAGGCCCCGCGTGGGAACGATCACGCCTGTTTCATCATCAATAGCAAGCATGTCCGATATCAGCCACAAAGCCTGTTCCAGAGCCCGCTAACTCTTTAGCCTCACGCCATCCTTTCAAGCTACTAATGAGATTGCCATGAGTGCCCATCCCTCCTCCGTGCCCGCCGGTACAAGCCTGACTCGCGGCATGGTCCTGCTCTTCGCCTTCTGCTGCGGCGCCATTGTCGCCAACATCTACTACGCCCAACCCATCATCGAACTGATTGCACCCGACGTCGGCCTGAGCAGCACCATGGCCAGCCTGATCGTCTCGCTGACTCAGATCGGTTATGCCCTGGGCCTGTTTTTCCTGGTGCCACTGGGGGACCTGCTGGAAAACCGGCGCCTGATGATCCTCACCACCGTTGTGGCGATTGCCAGTCTGTTGGCGGCAGCGTTCACCGACCAGCCGAACGTGTTCCTGCTGGTCTCGCTGCTGGTGGGGTTCAGTTCGGTGTCGGTGCAAGTCCTGATCCCGCTGGCCGCGCACTTGGCCCCGGAAGAGTCCAGAGGGCGGGTCGTGGGCGGGATCATGGGCGGCCTGCTGCTGGGGATTCTGCTGGCGCGGCCGATCTCAAGCGTGGTGGCCGATCACTTCGGCTGGCGGGCGATGTTCATGATCGCCGCCGCCTTGATGGCGGCGATCAGCATCGTCCTCGCATTGACCGTGCCCAAGCGCCAACCCGACCACAGCGCCTCTTATGGCCAGCTGCTGGGCTCGCTCGGCACCCTGTTGCGCCAGCAGCCATTGTTGCGCCAACGAGCCTTTTACCAGGCCTGCATGTTCGCCACCTTCAGCCTGTTCTGGACCGCCGTGCCGCTGGAGCTGTCGCGCAATCATGGCCTGTCGCAAACTGAAATCGCCCTGTTCGCCCTGGTCGGTGCCATTGGCGCCATCGCCGCGCCCATTGCCGGTCGCCTGGCGGATGCCGGTCATACCCGCATCGCTTCGTTGCTGGCAATGCTGTTGGCCAGCCTGAGTTTTCTGCCAGCGTTCATCCATCCGCTCTACAGCGTCATCGGCCTGGCGGTTACGGGCGTGGTGCTGGATTTCTGTGTGCAGATGAACATGGTCCTGGGCCAGCGCACCATCTATGCCCTCGATGCCAAAAGCCGCAGTCGTCTCAATGCGCTGTACATGACCAGCATCTTCGTCGGCGGCGCGTTTGGTTCATCGATTGCCAGCGCGGTGTACGAGCGCGGCGGCTGGTTATGGGTGGTGATCGTCGGCAGCGGCTTCCCGCTGCTGGCCTTGCTGAGTTTCCTGAAGACCTCGAAAAAACACGCACTGGCGACGGCCTGATACCGTCGCGACAGGGTCGCAATGCCCGGCGGCCGAGGCCTGCCGGGCAACATCAAAAAGCGGTCAGATCCGCACGTTGCCTCGCGGCCCGGCAATCGCCCAGATGATCAGGCCCAGCACCGGCAACAGAAGGATCAACAGCACCCACAGGACTTTTGCCCCCGTTCCCGCGCCACTCTTGAGCACATTGATGATCGCCCAGATATCGAGCGCCAGGATGATCAGGCCAATCAGGCCGTTGAAGGTGGAACCCATGGTGTCGCTCCCAGATGGTGATATGCCCACTTAGGATAGCGGGGGCCCGGCGAGGGTTCCGTTTTATTGCGTCAGACGTGGATCGCAACCTTCAACGCTTCCAGGGCCGGCGCGGCGGCGATGCCGACTTCGGCGCACAGCTCCAGCACGCGCGGCACGTCGTTGCCATACACCAGAACCATTTGCAGTTCATCGTCGAGCAACTGGCTGAAATTCATCAGCACATAAGCGCCGTTTTCCTTGTTCAGACTGCTCATCTGGATCTGGATGCGATTGAGCGCCGTCAGGGCTTCGGTTTTCGCCAGTTGCTTGGGCTTGAGGTTGAAGGCCACACCGGGGCCGAACGAGGCAACGATCTGTTCGAACAGCTCTACATAAGTGTCGGCCTGAAACAACACGGTGTCCGGCAGGCTACCCACCACCACCCACTCGCCCAGTGGAATCGGGAAGCTGTCGTCGTAGTTGATGTCCGGGTTGGCCGCCAGAAAAGCCGCCGGGTCGGCGTAGGCCTGGGCCGCTTCGTCAGCGATTTTCGCAACGTCCGCATCGCCCAGGCAGCCGGAGCTTATTTTGCTGATGAGTTCGACGAGTGCGGCTTTCATGGGGAAAATCCTGTGGCGATTGGGTTTTGAGGGCGCGCAGGATAGCGCATCACATTGATTGAGTCAGAAAGCTGTGGCCTGGGAGCTTTTGTGGCGAGGGGATTTATCCCCGCTGGGCTGCAAAGCAGCCCTAAAAGATAGGGATCAACCCAACAACTTCTCCAACTGCGCCGTGGTATCCACCGCGCCCATGGTCCTGGCTGCATCCAGCGCCGAGACGCCGTTTGCATCCTTGGCCTTGGGGTCGGCGCCTTTGCTGATCAGGTAATCGACGATCTCCACACGATTGAACATCGCCGCCATCATCAACGCGGTGCGACCATCGAAGGACGAGCCTTCCACCTGCGCCCCGCCGTCTACCAGCGCGGTGACCACGGCCAGGTCGCCCTTGAACGCCGCACCGGCAATCGGGCTCTGGCCATTGTCATTGCGGATTTCCGGATCGGCCTTGTTTTCCAGCAATACCTTCACCGTCTCCACATGCCCGTGGTAAGCGGCCAGCATCAGCAAGGTGTCACCCTTGTGATTGCGCAGGTTGGGGGGCAAACCTTTGCTCAGCAAGGCGGCCATCATGGCGGCGTCACCCTGGCGTGCGACATTGAACACCTGTTCGGCAAACTCCGCAGCCTCTTCCGGGGTCATCTGGCGGCTTGTATCGGACATGGGAAACTCCACTTAAGTCTTCGCAAAGCGACTAGTTTCCCGAGGGACTCCAGGCCTGTCATCCCTTTTTTCTCTGCACCGTGCATAGTCAGAATCAATAACGGTACTGTCCCTGCTGAATCTGCGCCGCCAGTTGCCGGTCGACCCGCACATAGGTCGCGGTGCCGGGCAGCCAGGCGTAGACCGGCTCATCGTCCGTGGCGCACGGGTCGAAGGCTTCGCTCTTGAGGCGGTTTTTCTGGTATTTGAAGGTGCCGGTGGTGTCCATTTTTACCTTGATGCGCAAGAACAACGGCACCGCATAGGCCGGCAACTTGCACTGCAAAAATTGCAACAGCTCAGCAAAATCCAGGGTAGCCAGGGATTCGGACGGAGTAATCGCCGCCATGCCGGCGCGGCCATTGGTGCCATTGATTTCGACGCCATAAGCCACCGCCTCGGCGATTTGCGCGTGCTGTAGCAATACGTTTTCAACTTCCGTGGTGGAGACATTCTCGCCCTTCCAGCGATAGGTATCACCGAGGCGATCAACGAACTGCCCATGGCCGAAGCCGATGTTGCGCAGCAGGTCACCGGTATTGAAGTAACGGTCACCAGGAACGAAGACGTCCTTGAAGATGGTTTTTTCGGTCTTGGCCGGATCGGTGTAACCGTCCAGCGGCGCCTTGTCGTCAATGCGCGCCATCAGCAGGCCCGGTTCTCCCTTGGGTACTTTCTGCATCCGGCCTTGCAGGTTGCGCAACGGCGCCCCGCTGTCATGGTCGTACTGCACCAATTCCCAGCCCATCAGGGAAAATCCGACGGTGTTGTCGAAATTCAGCACATTGGTGAAGCCGATATTGCCGTCGCTGGCCGCGTACAGCTCGCAGATATGGTCGACACCAAAACGCGTCTTGAAGGCCGACCATGCCCCGGGGCGCAAGCCGTTGCCGATCATCTTCCGGACCTCGTGCCGCCGGTCCTCGGCACTGGCGGGCTGGTCGACCAGGTAGCGACACAATTCACCGACATAGCCCAGGGTGGTGGCCCGGTAACGGCGAACGTCACTCCAGAACTGGCTGGCGCTGAACTTGCGCCGGATCGCAAACCCCGAGGCGCCGCAGATCGCCGCTCCCCAGCACACGCACAGGCCCGTGGCGTGGTACAGCGGCAGCGTGCAATACAAGACATCCGCGGGCTGCATGTCCAGGGCGATCAGGCCGAAACTGGTGGAAGTGCGCATCCAGCGCCCGTGGCGAAACACCCCGGCCTTGGGCAGCCCGGTAGTGCCCGAGGTGTAGAGATAAAAACATGGGTCGTTGAAAAAAACCTGCTGACTGCTGGCCGGGTTGTCACCTGGATGGCTGGCGCTGCTACTTATCAGGTCAAGGTAATCGGAAGGGGCGGCGGCGCCGTCCTGGTCGGCTACCCACCAGGTTCGGTGGCCGGACAGTGAGGTGCGGGCTCGCACGTCGTTGAAGGCCGCGACCCGTTCTGCCCCGACCACCACCGCGACAGGCGTGACCAACGCCAGGCTGTGCACCAGCGCGTCCCCGGTCTGCGAGGTGTTGAGCATGGCGCTGACCGCCCCGACCTTCGCCACCGCCAGCACCGTCACCAGCATCTCTGGCCGATTCTCGATGAAAATCGCCACGCAGTCGCCCTTGCCGATGCCCTGTGCCAACAGGTAATGAGCGATGCGATTGGCCTGTTCGTTGGCCTGCGCGTAACTCAATACCGTGTCGCCACACAACAACGCCGGCCCTTGGGGATTGCGCTGGGTGGCCTGTTCGAAACACCAGCCCAGGCCGCAAGGCTGGGTCGGGTCCTGGACGTTGGCGAGCTTCATGCCTTTGACGATACGGGGAATGGCCCTGGCAATAGTGGGTAGCTTGCGCAGCATCTTGCCCCAGGTAATGGCGTCGCTGGATGTACGACTCATGGTCACTCCCGTTCGACCTCGTGGGTCTGGGTTCTTGTTGTCGGGCTGGAGCTCAATTGCGCTCGAAATTACGCCAGCGATTCCGGCGCTGTACATGCGGTTTTTGCAATGTTTTGTATCCACCGTTCCGGACAGGCGGAGCATGAGCGCCAGAAATCCATTTGGTTCAACAAAAGATCAGCCGACCACGCAAAATGCAGGATGCACGATGGCCATTCATGCAAGTTGCACGAAAGCAAAAATAGGAGGAATTGTTAACTGATTGTTTTATAACGTTTTTTAATCAAGCCCAACGCTGGCACAGACACTGCAACTACCTCTCCACGGTTTGCCACCACCATGGAGCAGTCAAATATGAACATGATTCAAGAAAAGTTTGCGTCCCTCTTCTCCAACTACGAAGTGACCACTCAGGCCCGCCCGGATGGCGGTATCCTGCTGACCTTGCGCAACAGCGAAGGCAAACTGTTTAAACGCACAATTTCCTACGCCCAGTTGCACGCCGGGGACCAACTGTCCTGGGCAATCAGCGCAATCCGTCGCGACCTGGCGGAACAGGCCAGCGAGTTGCCGCAGATCGCCATGCTGCAAAGCCAGCATCGTTTTGCGCTGCCGACCTATCACAGCGCCTGATCGTGTTGTGGGAGCGAGCTTGCTCGCTCCCACAGTCCTCTATCAAAAACGCGCAGGATCGATCCGGGCAAAACTGTCCACCGTGACATGCCCTTGCAGCTCACCGCCCTCGCGCGCCACTCCGCACGTAGCCATGCCGGCATCACGGGCCGCATCCAGTTCCTGGACGATGTCCGACAGAAACAGAATCTCCTCCGGGGCTACGCCCACCGCCGCGCTGATGCGCTGGTAGGACTGGACTTCCCGCTTGGGTCCCGATGTGGTGTCGAAATAACCACTGAACAACGGCGACAGATCGCCAGCCTCGGAACAGCCGAAAATCAGCTTCTGTGCCTGGATCGAGCCCGAGGAATAAACGAACAGCCGTAAACCTTGCTGATGCCAGCGCTGCAGTGACTGCACCGCGTCCGGGTAAACGTGCCCTTTCAACTGCCCCGCCTGATACCCCTGCTCCCAGACCATGCCCTGCAACGCCTTGAGCGGCGTGGCCTTGCGGTCTTCGGCGATCCACTCCAGCAGAATCGCGATGACGCGCTCGGTGTCAGCCCCCGGCTCACCATTGTCCTGCCGCACCGCTGCCAATTGCTCGGCGACGTCGGCGCGGTTGGCATGCTGACGAACGAAATCCGGAAGATGCCTGGCGGCATAGGGAAACAACACATCGAACACGAAACTCACCGCACTGGTGGTGCCCTCGATGTCAGTGAGAATGGCTTTGATCGACACAGGCTCAGTCCTCCAGGCGCGGGAAACGGCTGGCGATGTCGTCGCCAGTGAACTTCGCGACCCAACCTTCCGGGTTGTTGAACAGGCGAATGGCAACGAAATGTGGATGCTCGCCCATGTCGAACCAGTGCGGCGTGCCCGCAGGCACCGAGATCAGGTCATTCTTTTCGCACAGTACGGCGTAGACGTAATCGTCGATGTGCAGGGTAAACAGGCCACGACCGGCGACGAAAAATCGTACTTCGTCTTCAGCATGGCGATGTTCATCGAGGAATTTGGCCCGCAGTTCGGCTTTTTGCGGGTGATCGCTGTTGAGGCTGATGACGTCGACCGTGACGTAGCCGCGCTCGGTCATCAACCGGTCGATCTGGGTCTTGTAGGCGGCAATCACTTCGTCCTGGCCGGCGCCTGGCTGGATTTTCGTTGCCGCTTCCCAGCGGTCGAAGCGAACACCTTTATCGGCCAGGGTCGCGGCGATGTCTTCGAAATGGGTCAGCACCTTGTTCGGAATGTCGGGGCTTGAGACGTGATAGACGGACAGGCTGCTCATGGTTAGGGCTCCAGCAAATTAACGGTTCAGGAGTGCGCGGGTCTTGAGCTCACACTCAAACAGGAACTCGAACGCTTCGATCTGGCGCAGGGCATCGTTCATGCTCGGCCCCCAGGTATACAGGCCATGCCCGCGAATCAGGTAGCCGACACAATCGGGGTGAGCCTCGAGCCACGGCTGCACCTGGCCGGCCAGGCGCGCGATGTCCTGGTCGTTGTCGAAAATCGGCACGCGGACACAGGATTCGTGGGTCGACACACCGCTGAAGGCTTTTTGCAGTTCGTAGTCTTCAAAGTCGATGAAAGCCTGGTGGGTCAGGCGCGACAACACCGTGGCATTCACGGAATGGGTGTGCAGCACCGCGCCGATCTCCGGGCGCCAGCGATACAGCTGGGTGTGCAGCAGGGTTTCGGCGGAGGGTGTCTTGCCGCGCTCCAGGCTGTTGCCGTCCAGGTCGGTGGCGAGCACATCATCCAGGCCCAGTTGCCCCTTGTGCTTGCCGGACACGGTGAGCAAGGCCTGATCAGGGGCAAGCCGGGTCGAATAGTTGCTGCTGGTGGCCGGGGACCAGCCGCGGCCATACAAAAAACGCCCGGCGTCGATGATTTCCCGGGCGAGCTGTTCACGGGTAAGGCTCATGGCCTGTCCTCTTGCATACGTGTGGCAATGATAACGGCTGCAGCGAAGGCTGCGAGGCTGGCGATGCTGAAAGTCCAACTGGCACCCAGGGCGTTCCAGCTGTAGCCGGAATACAACGCGCCCAACGCCCCGCCCATGCCGGCCAGGGCGGCGTACAACGCCTGGCCCTGGCCTTGCTGGCGTGGGCCGAAGCTACGTTGCACGAAATGGATGGCAGCGGCGTGAAAACTGCCGAAGGTCGCCGCGTGCAGCACCTGGGCAAACAACAGGACCCAGAGAAATTCGGCCAGTGAGCCCAGCAGCAGCCAACGCAACGCCGCCAGCAGGAAACTCACCAGCAGCACCCGACGCACGGAAAACCGCGCCAGGATCCGGCTCATCAGCAGGAAGATCAAGACTTCCGCGACCACGCCAATGGCCCAGAGCATACCGATCAACCCGCGGCTGTAACCCAGGCCTTCCAGGTGCAGCGTCAGAAAGGTGTAATACGGCCCGTGGCTGACCTGCATCAGCCCCACACATCCATAAAACGCCAGCACCCCAGGGTTGCGCAGTTGCCGCAGAAAACCTTCCCCCGCGACTCGCGGCCCCTGTGTCGGCTGGGCATTGGGGACCCAGAAGCTGGCGAGCACGATGCCGCCCATGATCAGCACCAGCGCCACCGGGTAAATGTCCAGGCTCAACCATTCGAAAAGCCGGCCAAGCGCGACCACGGTAATGATGAAGCCGATGGAGCCCCACAGGCGGATCTGGCTGTAGCGCGAAGTTTGCCCGCTCAAGTGGGCCAGGGTAATGACTTCGAACTGCGGCAACACCGCGTGCCAGAAGAACGCGTGCAGCGCCATGACCAGCGCCAGCCAGGCGTAGCTCTGGTCGATGAAGATCAGCGAGAACGTCAGCAGCGTGCAAATGGCGCCAAAACGCACGATCGCCAGGCGCTGACCGGTGTAATCCCCAAGCCAGCCCCAGATATTCGGTGCCACACAGCGCATCAGCATGGGGATAGCCACCAGCTCGCCGATGCGCGCCGCGTTGAACCCCAGGTGATCGAAATACAACGCCAAAAACGGCGCCGTCGAACCAAGCAGCGCGAAATAGAACAGATAGAAACTGGAGAGCCGCCAGTACGGCAGAGCCGCCATGGTCGTCAGGCCACGGCGGTCGGCAGGTCAGCCATCAAAGCTGGCCCAGCACCGGGGTGCTGACTCGCACATCGGCGTTCTGGCCGCGATGACGCAGCAGGTGGTCCATCAGCACGATCGCCATCATCGCCTCGGCGATTGGCGTGGCGCGGATGCCGACGCACGGGTCATGACGGCCCTTGGTGATGACGTCCACCGGGTTGCCATGGATGTCGATGGAGCGCCCCGGCGTGGTGATGCTGGAGGTTGGCTTCAATGCCAGGTGCGCCACGATCGGCTGGCCCGAGGAAATGCCACCGAGGATGCCGCCAGCATTGTTGCTGAGGAAACCTTGCGGGGTCAGCTCGTCGCGGTGCTCGGTGCCACGCTGGGCGACACAAGCGAAACCGGCGCCGATTTCCACACCCTTCACCGCGTTGATGCTCATCAGCGCGTGGGCCAGTTCGGCGTCGAGCCGGTCGAAGATCGGCTCGCCCAGGCCCGGCATCACACCTTCGGCCACCACGGTGATCTTCGCGCCGACCGAATCCTGGTCGCGACGCAATTGGTCCATGTAGGCCTCAAGGGCCGGCACCTTGTCCGGGTCGGGGCAGAAGAAGGCATTCTGTTCCACCGACTCCCAGGTCTTGAACGGGATTTCGATGGGACCCAACTGGCTCATATAGCCACGAATCACGATGCCCTGGCTGGCCAGGTACTTCTTGGCAATCGCGCCGGCCGCCACGCGCATGGCGGTTTCCCGGGCCGAACTGCGGCCGCCGCCACGGTAGTCGCGCTCGCCGTATTTATGGTGGTAGGTGTAGTCGGCGTGGGCCGGGCGGAACAGATCCTTGATGGCCGAGTAGTCCTTGGACTTCTGGTCGGTGTTGCGGATCAGCAGGCCAATGGCGCAGCCGGTGGTGCGTCCTTCGAACACGCCGGAGAGGATTTCGACTTCATCGGCTTCCTGGCGCTGGGTGGTGTGGCGGCTGGTGCCCGGCTTGCGCCGGTCCAGGTCACGCTGCAGATCGTCCAGGGTAATCTCCAGGCCCGGCGGACAGCCGTCGACAATGGCGACCAACGCCGGGCCATGGCTTTCGCCCGCGGTGGTAACGGTGAACAGCTTGCCGTAGGTATTGCCGGACATGCAGGGTGCTCCGTGAAAAACGCTGAGAGACTCAACCTTGGATTCGTAGTGGGCGCCAGTATACGCAGGCTCCCCGACGAGTTCATCCTCGAACCTTATCGATGCCTGTCAGTCCAACCGGCACCTTCGTAACTAATGGCGTGATGATGTTAAAACTGCTTGCCTTGAGCCTTGCCCTGTTGACCGGCCTGCTTTCCAGCCTGGCCCAGGCCACCGTCCTGCAACGACCGATCAGCCTCGACACCGGCAACGGCGAGCTTTTCGGCTCGCTGCTGTTACCCAAATCCGACGCACCGGTGCCGGTTGTCCTGATCATTTCCGGGTCGGGTCCTACCGACCGTGACGGAAACAACCCCGACGGCGGGCGCAACGATAGCCTCAAGCGCCTGGCCTGGGTGCTGGCCAAGCACAACATCGCCAGCGTGCGCTATGACAAACGCGGGGTGGCCGCCAGCCTTGCGGCGACCCCGGACGAACGCAACCTGAGCGTCGAAGCCTACGTGGCCGACGCCGTGGCCTGGAGCCGCAAACTGGCTGCCGATCCGCGAATGGGTCCATTGATCCTGTTGGGTCATAGCGAAGGCGCACTGATCGCCAGTCTCGCCGCGCCCCAGGCCAATGCAGCTGCGGTCATCTCGCTGTCCGGCAGTGCCCGGCCGATCGACCAGGTGCTGCGTCAACAACTGAGCAGCCGCCTCCCTCCCCCCCTGATGGTGCGCGCCAATGAGCTGCTGGACAGCCTCAAGGCCGGTCGGCTCGACCCAAATGTCCCGCCGCAACTGCAGGTCATCTTTCGCCCTAGCGTGCAGCCCTACCTGATCTCGCTGTTCCGCCAGACGCCGGCCCAGGCTTTCGCGGCGCTGAAGATGCCAGCGTTGATTATCCAGGGCAGCCATGACATTCAAGTCAGCGTCGATGACGCCAGGCAGTTGCAAGCCGCCAAACCCGACGCCGAGCTGGCGCTGATCAAGGGCATGAACCATGTCATGCGCATCGTCCCCAACGACATGGAGCTGCAATTGGCCTCCTACAAAAATCCAAACCTGCCCCTGGCGGCCGAACTGGGCACACACATTCTGGGTTTTATTAGCTCATTACCCGCTCGATAAGCGGTTTTTCCCCTCCAGTCCTGGCAAAAACGGCCGATAGACCGGTGTCGGACAGCGCCATGGCTGCCGACGGGCCGGCCTGGACAGGATTTTGCCGTTATGACTGACACTCAAACTTCACCCGACACCCCCGCCGAAACGCCCGCCGCTCCAGCGGCGGAGCTGCCTTGGGCGGATGTGCAGGCCGAGCACCATAAAATGCTCCGGCTGGCACCGCTCAAGACCGACCGTGCCACGGGTGCGCGGCCGCTGCGGTTTGTCGAATTCAGCTATGCCGAGCGCCACAGCAAGGAGCGCAGTTTGCTGCGCATGAGCATCCAGTTGCCGGGCCAGCGGGTGCGCAAGGAACAGAATCACCTGGACGTCTGGGCCGACCACGTCGATAAACGCCTGTATTTTTCCCCGGACAGCTTGCAGGTCGAGCCGCTGAACCGTGGCATTGGCCGCTTCCTCGCCGCACAGGGCATTACCTGGGCCAAGAAGCGCTGGTCGAGCTACCGGGTCGATGGCAGCGACCTGAATAACAAGGACGCGCTGAACGAAGACACCCGCCTGCGCCGCGACCACTTCCTGAAAGCTCATGGTTTCGAAGTGGTCTACGCCGACGCCCAGCACCTCAAAGGCAGCGTCAAGCCAGCCCAGGTTGGCAATCTGCTGGGGGACTGGAACACCGAAAAACTGCAGTTCGTGGAAATTCTCGAAGCCGCGCAAATGCTCCAGCAAGCCGAGCAGAACCTGGCGGAGCAGGAAGTCAAACTCAAGCAGCAGGAAGAAAAGGTCGCCAAGTTCAAACGCGAAGACAACGGCCTGCGTTTCACCATCACCTGCCTGGTGGCATTTGCCATGTTCCAGGCCGGGTTGTTGATCTGGATTGCGACGCGTAGCTAAGACTGAACACCGCCTAACCCCTGTGGGAGCGAGCCTGCTCGCGATGGCGTCGTGTCAGCAGTCTTCAAACTGACTGACACCCCCTCATCGCGAGCAGGCTCGCTCCCACAGGTTTGCATCCTCGGTGACAGACCCGGGCGCGCCCGTCAGATCAATTGTCGTCAAACCCGCGAAGCAAACAACGCCTGATGCTGACGGCACTGTTCGGCACTGAGCATGAACACACCATGCCCGCCGCGTTCGAAGTCCAGCCAGGCAAAATCGACTTCCGGATACAACGCCTCGACGTGGACCTGGCTGTTGCCCACCTCGACAATCAACAAACCCTTCTCGGTCAGATGGTCGGCGGCCTCGGCCAGCATCCGACGTACCAGGTTCAAGCCATCATCGCCACAGGCCAGGCCCAGCTCCGGCTCGTGCTGATACTCCTGGGGCATGTCGGCGAAATCTTCGGCATCGACATAGGGCGGGTTCGACACGATCAGGTCGAAACGCTGGCCCGGCAAGCCCTCGAAACCATCCCCCTGGACAGTGAACACGCGCTCGTCGACGCCGTGACGCTCGATGTTCTGGTTGGCCACTTCCAACGCTTCGAACGACAGGTCAGCCAGCACCACCTCCGCCTCCGGGAATTCGAAAGCGCACGCGATGCCGATGCAGCCGGAACCGGTGCAGAGGTCGAGAATCCGTGCCGGTTCCTGACCCAGCCAGGGCGCAAAACGGTTTTCGATCAGTTCACCAATGGGCGAGCGTGGAATGAGCACGCGCTCGTCGACGATGAAAGACATTCCGCAGAACCAGGCTTCACCCAGCAGGTAGGCCGCCGGGATGCGTTCGGCGATGCGTCGGCGCAGCAGGCGTTGCACATGGACCAGCTCTTCATCTTCGAGACGGCAGTCCAGGTAGCTATCGGCAATCTCCCACGGCAGATGCAACGCGCCCAACACCAGTTGCCGGGCTTCATCCCACGCATTGTCGGTGCCATGGCCGAAAAACAGATCCTCTCCATGGAAACGACTGACGGCCCAACGTATATGGTCGCGCAGGGTACGGAGACGGGAAGTGATCACGGCGGCAAACTCCAGAAAAAACGACTGGCGAGTCTACCAGCCAAACACTCCCCTCACCAAAGCACGCCTCAAACACACCTCAAACACGCACGAAAAAGGACGGGGCAGATGTAGGATTTATCCGTTTTTCGCGCTGACTATTGAACAAGACAGACATCTTGACAAGGCTGTAGGCCAGCAACGACGGCCCTTGCGATGGAAGCGATTCACAGAACCGCTCAGCCAGAGGAGAATGTCGCAAAAGCCCCACTCGAAGGAGCCCCAGAATGTCCGTTCCAAAAACGATGTTTCAACTCAGCGGTCGCGGTTACGCGGCGGCCAATCTGAGTCAAGCGACGCTGATCATCATCGATGCCCAGAAAGAATACCTCGCCGGCCCCCTGGCGTTGAGTGGCATGGATGCGGCGGTCGCGAACATCAAGCAATTGCTCGGCGCGGCCCGTGCTGCCGGCCGGCCGATCGTGCATGTGCGTCACCTGGGCACCCATGGCGGGCTGTTCGACCCACAGGGCGAACGCGGGGAGTTCATTAGCGGCCTGGAACCCCAGGGGGACGAAACCGTGGTGGAAAAACTGCTGCCCAGCGCGTTTCACGGCACCGAACTGAAAAAGCGCCTGGAGGACCTCGGCCCCCTGGACCTGATCGTTTGTGGTTTCATGAGCCATTCCAGCGTCAGCACCACCGTGCGTGCCGCCAAGAACCTGGGCTTTCGTTGCACCCTGGTCGAAGACGCCTGCGCCACTCGCGATCTGCCGCACAAGGGCGGAGTCCTGAGCGCCGAACACGTGCACCAGACCGAAATGGCGATCATGGCGGACAACTTCGCCACCCTGGCCCTGACCCGCGATTTCATCTGACACCCCTTCGATAAGCGGCCCGTTGCGCCGCTTATCCGCAAAAGCCTCTCATTTGCCGCAATTGCCGTAGTGTCAGGAACAACCCGAACATCTTCCGGTCGAAGGGCCGATACCCATTGAGGAAGGTCGGAATGAAGTTATCCGATGGTTTTGACGCACGTCGCTTGCGGCCCAAAGGCCCGAGCAACTGGCGCTTGCGTTTCGGTGCCGCGCTCGCGGCGCTCCTGGCAACGCTCGGTGTACTGCTGTCGATGGCCGGCGCCGCCAGCCTGCTGGGTCGCCCGCCCGCCCTGGGCGAGTTGAACGCAACCCCGCTCGGCTCAACGATCATTCTGGTGATCGGCTTGCTGGTACTGCTGTTGGGCGTGTGGCTGTGGCGTCTTTGCCGCCGTCGGGCCCGCCAATCCCTGGAGCTGGCCATGGCTCCGCACTTGATGAAAAAGCACGACTGACCCGCCGCCCGACGTTTTGTCGCGCCGGATCCCGCAGGAGTTGGGTAAACTGGCCGGCCTTCGCGGAGGCTGACATGCAAGACGACGACTTTTCCCTGTTCAAAAGTGCGATCCAGGGTGTTAAACCGATCAAGCACGACCGTGCCGAAACCGGCAAACCCAAGGCGGATCGCGCACAAATCGCCAAGCTGCGCCAGGCCGCCACGGTGCGCACCGACGCCACCACCGTGGATGGCTTGTCCGACCAGTTCGTGATCGACGTAGGTCCTGAAGACGAGCTGATGTGGGCTCGCGACGGCGTTCAGGAAAGCCAGATGCGCAAGCTGAAGGTTGGCCAGATTCCCTTCGAAGGCAGCCTCGACCTGCACGGCATGACCGTGGAAAAGGCCCGGGAAACCCTCTGGGCCTTCTTGGCCGAAGCCACCAAATTCGAAATCCGCTGCGTGCGCGTCACCCACGGCAAGGCCGTGCGGCTGGACGGCAAGCGGCCGATGATCAAGAGCCACGTCAACACCTGGCTGCGCCAGCACCCGCAAGTGCTGGGTTTCACCTCCTGCCAGGCGAAACACGGTGGCGCCGGGGCGGTGTACGTGATGCTCAAGCGCACCATGATGGAAGGCCGCGACGAGTAGCACCCGATTGCCGAGCTTGCAGCGCCGTGTCCGCCACCGTACCCTTGCCCTTTGCGTAAAATCCCACAGGTAGTTTCATGTCTCTGGAACAGAATTACACCGCGATTCTCGGCCAACTGGGCGAGGACGTTTCCCGCGAGGGCCTGCTCGACACGCCCAAGCGCGCTGCCAAGGCCATGCAGTACCTCTGCCGCGGTTACGAACAGACCCTCGAAGAAGTCACCAACGGTGCCTTGTTCAGCTCCGACAACAGCGAAATGGTGCTGGTCAAGGACATCGAGTTGTACTCGCTGTGCGAGCACCATTTGCTGCCCTTCATCGGCAAGGCCCATGTGGCCTACATTCCGAGTGGCAAGGTGCTGGGGCTTTCGAAAGTCGCACGCATCGTCGACATGTACGCACGTCGCCTGCAGATCCAGGAAAACCTCAGCCGCCAGATCGCCGACGCGGTCCAACAGGTGACCGGTGCCCTGGGCGTGGCGGTGGTGATCGAAGCCAAGCACATGTGCATGATGATGCGCGGTGTGGAAAAGCAGAACTCCTCGATGATCACCTCGGTGATGCTTGGCGAGTTCCGCGAAAACGCCGCGACCCGCAGCGAGTTCCTCAGCCTGATCAAGTAACCCCCCGCATGAAAAAAACCGGCATTGATCGCCGGTTTTTTTTCGCCCGTGAAAAATCAGGTAAGCTGCGCGCCCTCTTCTTCCCTGTCGTGAGGCTTAATACCGTGATCGTCAAAGCGCTGCGAGTTGGCCTGGGCCAGCTGATTATTTTCATCGACTTCATCACCCGCCCCGGCAAGAAGCAACGTCCGGCCGAAGCCCAGGCGCAAGTCAATCAGGCCGCCCGCAGCCTGACGCTCTATCAGTTCCACGCCTGCCCGTTCTGCGTGAAGACCCGCCGCACCCTGCACCGCCTCAACGTGCCGGTGGCCTTGCGGGATGCAAAAAACAACGAGCAGGATCGCCAGACGCTGCTGGAGCAAGGCGGCAAGATCAAAGTACCGTGCCTGCGCATCGAAGAGAACGGCGAGACCACCTGGATGTATGAGTCCAAGGTGATCATTGATTATCTGGATAAGCGGTTTGCGGCAGTCTGATAGTTTTATGGTGTATTTGCGGGCCCTATCGCGAGCAGGCTCGCTCCCACAATGGAACTGTGGATAACTGGGTTTTGTGATCGACTCTGAACCCTGTGGGAGCGAGCCTGCTCGCGATGGGGCCAGTCCAGTCACCACATAAGTCAGGCTGCTTTTACCGCCAAAGCCTCCCGCACCACCCCCGCCAACCGCTTAAGCCCCTCATCCAGCCGCGCCGGGTCAATGTGGCTGAAGTTCAACCGCAGGTGCCCCGGATGCTTGTCCGGCTCGGGAAAGAACGGCTCTCCCGGCATGAACGCGACGTCGGCAGCCAGCGCGGCGTCGAGCAAGGTGCGGGTGTCCAGCGGTTGCTTGAGGGTCAGCCAGAAAAACAGCCCGCCCTGAGGCACGTTCCAATGCGCGATATCGGAAAAATGTGTTTGCAGCGCCGCCTGGAACCGGTCCCGACGATCCCGGTAAAAATCCCTCAACTCGCTCAAATGGCTTTGGTACTGCTCGGTACCGATCCATTGCAATGCCTGCCACTGACCGATGCGATTGGTGTGCAGGTCCGCCGACTGCTTGAGCCGCAGCAGGTGTGGGAACAGATCCAGGCTGGCGATCAGGTAACCCACACGTAGCCCGGGCAACAAGGTTTTCGACACAGTGCCGGTGTAGATCCAGCTGGCCTTCTTCAAGCGACTGACAATCGGCGTGGCGCTGCCGCCGTCGAAGGTCAGCTCGCGGTAGGGCTCGTCTTCCACCAAGGTCACGCCGAACTCATCCAGCAGCGCCGCCACGGCATCGCGCTTGGCCTCGCTGTAGCGCACCGCCGAAGGGTTCTGGAAGGTGGGAATCAGGTAGATAAACGCGGGGCGATACTGTTCCAGTCGGGCTCGCAACTGTTTCAGATCAGGCCCATCGGCCTCCAGGGGCACCGTGATGCAGTCGGCGCCAAACAGCTGGAAAATCTGCAACGCGGCCAGGTAGGTCGGCGCTTCCAGCATGACTTGAGTGCCGACATCGATGTGCAGCTTGGCCGCCAGGTCGAGGGTTTGCTGGGAGCCGCTGACCACCAGCACCTGACTGGCTTCACACGCCAGGCCCAATGACCGCGCCTGTGCCGCCAGGGCTTCGCGCAAGGCCGGTTCACCTTCGCTCATGCCGTATTGGCCCATGGACACCGGCATGGCCGCCCATTCGACTTTCGGCAGCATGGCTTCGGCCGGCAGGCCACCGGCGAACGACATCACTTCAGGACGCTGCGCGGCGGCGAGGATTTCTCGAATCAAAGAACTTTTGAGGCGCGAGACACGTTCGGAAAAAGCCATGGGGGTCACCTGTAGCGGGTCACTGGAAAAATGAGTCAAACTAGTTGACCGAAATTACTCCGACCTCTCTGGATACGTCAACATGCTTGACCTTAAAAACCCGGCCTCCCAGCAAATGGCCATGGAAGCGTTCTTCTTCGGTTACCAGGCGTTTACCGCCAAGGCCGATGAAATGCTTGAGCGTCGCGGGCTGAGCCGGGTGCATCAGCGCATCGTTTTTTTTATCGCCCGTTACCCATCCCTGAGCGTGAAGGAATTGCTGACGCTGCTCGGCGTGAGCAAACAGGCGTTGAACATGCCGTTGCGGCAGCTGATGGAAATGCATTTGGTGAACAGCGTCGCGTCCGAGACCGACAAGCGTAAGCGGCTGCTGGAACTGACGGCCGAGGGCGAGCGCTTCGAACAGGCGTTGCGTCGCGAGCAGGTGAAATTGCTCGAGCGGGTGTTTGCCGAGGCTGGGGAGGAGGCGGTGGATGGGTGGTTGGCGGTGAACCTGGGATTGGGCAAGGGTTCGGCGAGCTGAGGGATTTGTAGCGTCAGAACCGGCGCCATCGCGAGCAGGCTCGCTCCCACAATGGATCCCCCATGCGCACAAATTTTGTGAACGACGCAGCTCCCCTGTGGGAGCGAGCCTGCTCGCGATGGCGTCTTCACAGTCGATATATCCCTACCTCCCAGACTTTTCGTCGACAACATAGAAAACATTATTTGCTTTATTTGTATACAAAAGCATAATTCGCTTCGTGCGAGTTCTTGACCATAAGGTCAAAAAACCTCGCCGGCCTTACCTGCCTCAAAGCAACGCCGCCACCCTCAGGGGGCGGGCGTGCTGGAAATAACAATAAAACTCTTGAGGAGTACTCGCTGTGGAAAGCCGCAAACCCGAAGCCCGGACGCTGGACCTCTCGCCGCCACTACGCACTGGCTGGCTGGAGCGCATCTTCAAACTCAGCTTGCATGGCACCACGGTGAAGACCGAGCTGATTGCCGGTCTGACGACCTTCATCACCATGGCCTACATCATTTTCGTCAACCCCAACATCATGGCCGACGCCGGCATCGATCACGGCGCCGCATTCGTCGCGACCTGCATCGCCGCCGCCCTGGGTTGCCTGTTGATGGGCCTGTACGCCAACTGGCCGGTGGGCCTGGCACCGGGCATGGGCCTGAACGCGTTTTTCACCTACACCGTGGTCGGCACCATGGGCTACAACTGGGAAACCGCATTGGGCGCGGTGTTTGTTTCCGGGGTGCTGTTCATGTTCCTGACCCTGTCGCGGGTGCGTGAGTGGCTGCTCAACAGCATTCCGGTGAGCCTGCGTTATGCCATGGGTGCGGGAGTCGGGTTGTTCCTCGGACTGATCGGCCTGAAGACCGCCGGCATCGTCGTGGACAGCCCCGCTACCCTGATCAAGCTCGGCTCCCTGCACGAGCCCGGCCCGTTACTGGCTGCGGTGTGTTTCCTGATGATCGCCGTGCTCAGCTATCACCGCGTGTTCGGCGCGATCCTGATCAGCATCATCGCCGTGACCCTGGCCGGTTGGGGCCTGGGACTGGTGCAATACAACGGGGTCATGTCGACGCCTCCGAGCCTGGCGCCCACCTGGATGGCGATGGATGTGGTCGGCGTATTCAACGTCAGCATGATCAGCGTAGTGCTGGCCTTCCTGTTCGTGCACATGTTCGACACCGCCGGCACCCTGATGGGCGTTGCCCAGCGTGCCGGGTTGGTCAAACCTGATGGCAAGATCGAGAACCTGTCCAAGGCGTTGAAAGCCGACAGCGCCTCCAGCGTGTTCGGCGCCATGGTCGGCGTGCCGCCGGTAACCAGCTACGTGGAAAGCGCCGCCGGTGTCGCGGCGGGTGGCCGTACAGGGCTTACCGCCGTGACGGTTGGTGTGCTATTTATTGCCGCGATGTTCTTCGCACCCCTGGCCGGGATGATCCCCGCCTACGCTACCGCGGGGGCCTTGATCTATGTCGCCATGCTGATGATGGGGGGCATGGCCCACATCGAATGGGACGAAGCGACCGACAGCATCCCGGCCATCGTCACGGCCATCATGATGCCCCTGACCTTTTCGGTCGCCGACGGTATTGCGCTGGGCTTCATCACCTATGTGGTGCTTAAGGCCGGCACGGGTAAACACAAGGAAATTTCTGTCAGTCTGTGGGTGCTCTGCGCGATCTTCATCGCCAAGTTCATCTTCTTGTAGGCGGGATTATTCATCAGCCTCACCCCGTCGGGTGAGGCGTTCTTGCATCAGGAGCAAAGCAATGAATCTGGAAACCTGGCTGTTGTTCAGCGGCGCCGCTCTGGTGGTGATCCTCATCCCCGGCCCACTGTCGTTGCTGATGATCGGCAACAGCCTGAACTATGGCCTGCGCCGTTCGTATCCGGCGTTTCTGGGTGGCGTGATCGCCTCGATTTGCCTGCTGAGCGCATCGGCGCTGGGCCTCGGCGCACTGTTGTTGGCGTCAGAGCAACTGTTCAGCGCCCTGAAGATGGTCGGCGCGTTGTATCTGTTTTACCTGGCCTGGCAGAGCTGGCAGCAATCGCGCCAGCCGTCCCAGGGTGCCGAAGTGCCCCAGGCCGCAGCCATCCCGCGCTTTCGCGCCCTGTTCGGCCGGGCATTCGTGCTGGGTGCCAGCAACCCCAAGGACATTCTGTTCTTCGCCGCTTTCCTGCCGCAGTTCTTGAGCGCCGAACAACCGTTCCTGCCGCAACTGCTGATCATGATCGCCACCTGGACCGTTCTTGACCTGCTCTGCAAGCTGGCTTACGGTCTCGGCGCCCACGGCGCGGCGCGGTATCTGCGAACGGGTAAAGGCCAGAGTTGGTTCAACCGCATCAGCGCAGGACTCTTTGGCAGTGCGGGCGCGGCCTCTTTGATGTCCACTCACTGAGTCCCTGACTTTGCGAAACAGCCTCATCTTTTACTCGAGGCTTTCGCAAAACGTAGAAACAACCCATCGATATACACCCCGCCAGGAAGCATCTTACATATAGGGCCACTCAATCATCGTTGAACAAGGACGTTCACAATGGCCCAGATTTTCCAGCCCGGCCCGGTGCCCGACGACTATGCCGTAGTCATTACCGACTTAGGCGTGCCTACAAATAAGCACACCATCGAAACACTCGATTTCAAGACTGCCGATGGGACGCAGCTGAGTTCGGAGCACAAACATAGACAAGCCCAACTCGAAATCGTCGACAAACTTTACGGCCCGCTGCACATCGGTTCCGTGACTGTCACCCGTTCAGCCCTGGATACGTTAGGCGCAACCACCGATGGACAGCCGCTGAACGGCGACAATACTTTTTTCCGCAGCCTCAATCGTTTTTTCGTGAACTCGTTACAGTTCAACGCAAACAATATTGAAACACGGCTCAAACTGACCGCCGACGCAAACGACTATCGGCTGCCCACGTTGCTGTTTGAAATGGCGAGCCAGCGCTCACCCGCCGCGCCCCCATTATTGAGGCAAACGCCTGAAACACAGGCCGAACCCGCCAGCCATCGGAGAACGCTGGAAAAACTCCTGAAATCGGCCCAAAGGCTCGATATACAAGGGCTTAGCCATGGAGCATTCAGTTGGGCAAATACAACCAAGAGCAATATCCTCATCCCTACAGGGCTTGGACTTCAGGCCTTCGGAATCTATAGCGGTCTGCGCGGCCTGCAAGACGCCATCCGTAACAAGGACTCCTACCAGACCATTTTCAATGGGACCAGCGTGGCCGCCGAAGTCGCTTCAATCGGTGTCGAAGCTGCGGTGACCAGACAAGCCTCTCAGATGATCAGGGCCGGCCAACGCTCCCTCGAGGGCTTTGCCAAAACGACCTTTGCCACGCGCCTCGCCCGTGGAAGTGGGCTGATTGCCAGCGTCCTGACACTTCCTTTCGATATCATCGCCGCGGTCGATTCTTTCAAGGCGGCTGCCCACGCCACTGGCAAAGAAGCCACCGACCACTATGTCAGCGCAGCCTTGAGCGTCACCAGCGCCGCGATGACCTTAACCATTGGCATAGCGGCGCTGGCGGGGTTTGGTTCAGCCGGTCCTGCGGGCCTTGCCGCCGGACTTATCCTGGTGGTTGGCTCACAAATCTGGGGCGCGGTTCGTCAAGTCGATGACATCGACGACTACATAGAACTCACCGTACACGAGCGTCTGCGCACTGGTTGGTTGGCCTTCTGGGCAATGGGCCCTGATAAAGATATCCAGGATCGCTACACCATCGCCAAGGCTACCGCCGAACATACAAAGCTGCTGCAGGCCAATGCCTCGCACTTGCTCAAAGGCCCACTGAAAGACAGCACTGAGGCAATCGTAAACGGTACATTCACCGTGGAGCTTGAACCGGTGCCCTACAACACTTGGAACTGGTGGACCGGTGCCAGGTACCGGGCGACGACAGTCCGTCCGAAGATCAAAGACAACGACGACCGGATCGATGCGCGTAAAGGCGTTACGGCTCAGACGCCCGGCGCAGTCATTGAAACGTCGGCCGAACATAAAGCTATCCATTGGTACATCGGCGGCGGCAACGACATCGTTGAAGGCGTCGAAAACAAGCCAAACGTCTTTCACTACGGGGCGGGCGTTAAAAAACTGACCGGGGGCACAAAAGACGACGTGTTTATCTTTGAAGGCTCCACGGAAACCCTCAGTGAAACGTCAGCAAATAACCTGGTGGGTGGCTTGGGCAACGACACCGTGGTGTTGTCGGGCCGTAGCAGCAGTCATCAGGAGCCGCGTCTGGGTTACCAGGTCGACCTGGACGCCGGGCAAGTGTCCATCATCACTCAAAAAAGTCATGACACGCAGAGCAAGCCTCATCGCCATGCGGACCTTGAAAGCATTGAAAACGTAGAAATTCCCGAGGGTGGTGCCAACATCATCAAGGGGACAGCCGGCCCAAACATCATCAGGTCCCGCGGCAACGATTCAATCGACGCCGGCGCGGGAGATGACCGAATTTTCATTCTCAATGGAAATAACCGCAACGCAGACGGCGGACCGGGTGAGGATATCTATGCCATCGCTCATAAACCCGGCCACGTTTCCATCACCGAAAATGGTGTGGACAATAGCGTCATCGCACTGGACTGGAGAGCTGACCTGATTGAAAGCTGGCGAATTGAAGACGGTCATCTGGTCATTACTTCATGCTTTGATGCAAGCGACCGGGAGTTTCGCAAAGTCACCATCAGGGAAGTCTATGAAGACTCTGCTTTTCCAAGAGCCTTACAAAACAACAGACTGACGTTCATCACCCAGGATGGCTACCATTTGGTACCCGACCTGCCCGATACGATCGAATCCAGCAGCCCGCTCGACATTGAAACAGTTGTGGTGCAGCCAGGCACACCCCGCAACCCGGCTATCCTGCCTGATCGAAGCGAGCAGCCGATCAGCCATGACAAAGACACCAGCTACTATGTTTCACATCTCAATGAACTGACCACACTCAAGGTCAAACAAAAAAGCGAATTTTCCACCACCCTTCATCTTAACTACGCCAACGCCGAGCTGACCCGTATCGAGGCCTACTACAAGGCTCATGTCACTCAGAAAGATGAAGGGGACAGCATCAAATATGGCGAATGTGGCCTGACCTTGCACTTTGGTGTTCGCCAAGTCGTATTGAAAAATCTGGCAAGTTCCGATGAGCGCTATAGCGCGCAAAACGCGAAGACCGGTCGGCGTGCATTTTCCGCCCTCGGTTCGCATCATACTTTTATCCTCACCCTGAACGACGGCTCGTCGTACCGTATGGTCCAACCCTCGCCCGACTATGGCCTGTTGCTGGACGAAACATTCATAGGGAAAGATCCGGTGGAATGGAAAACAGACGTTCCATTGCCATTGACGCCTACCAAAAAGAAGTACGCCTATCTACAACCCTTGGACAAAAAACCTTATTACATGCGCAGTTGGGCAACCTGCGCCCTGCTGACATCGCCCACGGAACAAACGGGTATCGAAGTCCTGATTGGCGAAGGCGCCACCTACCTGGTTCACCTGAGCCCGAACATGACGTTACGCCTGTCCACGCCAGGTGCATTGGCCGGCGCCAATCCTCGGTTACCCCGTGCCTCCCTATGGGAGTTGGATGCCACGCGCCTGGGCCAAGTCGAGATAAAACTGTCCTCCAACCTGCTGCAAATAGGTGGAACGACCATCCATCTTCCCGTCTATGAAGCTGATGACCTTGTCGACCCGATACGAGTCATCACTGCACAAGGCGTTGTTCATGCTGTCGACAGCCTGTTTGAGCGGGTTTATGTAGAAGCGCTTGATGGCCGGTATTTTGCCCCGCTCACTGACCCCAACATCCCATTGCCCAGCGAACTGTCGAGCCTGACATCCGAAGAACTGAAGGTTCTTCACGTTGCTGTCAAAGATGGGTCTCCCGGCACACTGAGCTACAACCTCAGAACCCGTAAATGGATCCTTGACACCGATAAGTCCCGAGTCATTGAGGCGGCGAACCTGAGAAAAACGGACCTGTGTGACCACGCCCTCAAGATCTATCAGGATCTGGCCCGCGAGGGGCTCAATCAGACGCCGCCCCTGAGTGATGACACACTTCGTCTGTTGCGGGAAAAATGCGTGGAGCTGATAGAAGGCTTCACTTTGGACAACTCAGTGATGTTTGCGCGGGCGTTAGCGCTGAGCGCGGTCTTCGGCATAAGGCTCTCGCAATTGAGCTGGTTCCTCTCATTGGCTGAGGCGTCTCCCGAACCTACCTGACCTTGAAGAACGTCTTCGACGGTTTCTTTCACACGCCATACATATGTAGTGCACCTGTCTGCTGGTTTTCCACGAACATCCTGGAACCCAGGGCCTGTCAGCCTCCGGCTCTACGACAGGCCATTAGCTTGATACCTACTTGAATCATCAATATTCAAACTCAAGAGCAGACATTTTCAATGAGTCCAAGACGAAACACCCGACCCACGCTTACAAAGTCGTCCCCTGATACGCCTCACTCCAGTCGCGATACGTCACTGGACACAATGCTCGGCAATCCCCTGAGAGGCGCAGAAACCGATCAGGCGTCCGGCTCGCCAACCGGACGCCAAACTGAAGCGACTGAATCGCGGCGCCCGACCGTTCAGGTATCCGAAATCGCATCCGCAACAGCCATCAGTGATGGCTCCCTGTCGGTATCGCTGGACAATTATTACCTTTCACCCGAGCTGGTGCCCCTGTTATCGGAGCCGGACGCAACCTCTGGGATCCGCACGTTCAAGACACGCACCTACGTTGAGCTTGCAGAGGGAGGGACGGTGCTGCTTGGACGCGATTCCGAACAGAACTACAGAGCCCGATCAGGCACTGAACTTGTTGCCTCCGGACCACGCCTGGAACAAGTGGAGGGCAGCCTCCTATGGCGTCGACTTGCACACCGTGAGACGCAGCAGGGCGACTTCAATCTCCCGCCTACACGGGCATTCAGGAAAAACTGGGGGGTTGACCCAAGATTCACGCTGTCCGAATTGATCACCATAAACAATGTTCACTATAAGGTGGTGACACGTTCCGACGCGCGAGAATCCCCGATCACCTACATTCAATCACCCGCTCATCCCATCTATGATTTTGACTTGCTGGAAGCCACCCTCAGGCATCTGCCTGACGAGCAACCCCGAGGCGCAATACAAGTTCCGCCGGACAACCATTGGGAAATTGACGCCAGGCTACCCTTTGAAAAAACACTGACGGCCTACGTCAGGGATTTTTTTCCAGAAGTCACGACCGTCACCCTGGAAAATATCGCAAGAAGGCAATTTGAACTCAGCAATGATTCGCCGTTCGCCGACTCTGCGGGTTTGACCGCACTCCGGCAGATTTACAGCAGTTGGGAAAACGCGACCCACTCGCCACATCCGCAATGGTCCGATCCACTGTTGATGCTTCCGATTCTTCCAACCTCTTCGGCGTCCCGAGGCGCTGCCCGCTCGATAGCCTTGCCTAACCCCTTCTCAACAGGAATATTGAATCGGTTGGATTTTGATCCCCTGCGGTTCCAGCGACAGTGGCTTCTTTATCTGACGTCGTACTCGCCAGTGGAATTCAAACGCTTTATGGCCGCCCTTCTGACGCGTAATGGCTATACAGTCATTGAGCCCAACTCTTTCAACAGTTTTCCCGCTTTGGTATTTCGCCGCACAGGGCATGACTATGTATTTTTCATGAGCCTGCACCGCACCAGAATTCCGAAGATTTCCCTCCCCATGTATATGGATCCCAAGACAGCCGAGCTGCGCCTGGAAACCCAGGTTGGCGGAGTCGCTGCGAAAGCCGTCAACGATGCCCACAGTGCCAATAAAATCATCTGGCTCAAGGGCGGTACTGAAATCCGTCCCGGCGTTGCAGACACGATTTTTATCATCCGGGATGACAATTCCAGGCTGTAAATACATGGCCCAAAAAAAAGCCCGCAGTGTGAGCGGGCGAAAAACCAAAGAAGCTACATGCGCAGTCGCTTCCAGGACAAGGCAACTGCTTGGGGGATCAGCTGCCTCGATACGTTGAGTAGGCGTAGGGCGAAATCAGCAGGGGCACGTGGTAATGCTCCTGCTCGGCCGAAATGCCGAAGCGCAGCACCACCACATCCAGGAACGCCGGCTCGGACAGCTGGACGCCACGGGCACGGTAGTAATCGCCGGCATGGAATTGAATCTGATAGACGCCGCTACGGTAGTCATCCCCTTGCAACAACGGTGCATCGCAACGGCCGTCGCTGTTGGTCAGCGCGCTGGCGACCAATTGCAGTTGCGTACCTTCGACGCGGTACAGCTCGACTTTGATCGAGCTGCCCGGGCAGCCGTGCGCGGCATCCAAAACGTGAGTAGTCAAACGTCCCATTGATTGTGCGCGCCTCGCTGCAAGCAGTTCGGCCCGACGCCTCCTGAATCAGTTGAAAGACAGGCCGCACCGTTTCGGAGCACGAAACGCTGCGGCGATGAGCGAATTAAGACACTTTAAATGAAAATTGTACACAATAAAAAACAGAAATTTATCGCCTGCCATATTCGAGAAGGGTTCAGACCCGATCAGTAATAAAACCAACAGACACACAGGATTGTCATACCTTAGCTGACCAAATGGGCAGGTTTCTTGCAGTGTAGACACGCCAGAGGCAGCAGTGAAAAATGCAAAAAATCAGGCTTACAAAGTGCGCATAAAGTTGTATACAATCAACCCATCGCTGTGACGCCAGCCTGTGATTCATCGCCCAGGCGCCACCTACATGGTTCGAACAAGAAGGAAAACTGCAGTGAGCGCTGACTACCCACGCGACCTGATCGGTTACGGCAGTAACCCTCCCCACCCTCAGTGGCCGGGCAACGCCCGTATCGCCCTGTCCTTCGTGCTCAACTACGAGGAAGGCGGCGAGCGCAACGTGCTGCATGGCGACAAGGAGTCCGAAGCGTTTCTCTCGGAAATGGTTTCGGCGCAACCGCTGCAGGGCGAGCGCAACATGAGCATGGAATCGCTCTACGAATATGGCAGCCGCGCCGGTGTCTGGCGGATCCTCAAGCTGTTCAAGGAATTCGATATTCCGCTGACGATCTTCGCGGTGGCCATGGCTGCCCAGCGCCACCCGGATGTGATCCGTGCCATGGTCGCCGCCGGTCACGAGATCTGCAGCCATGGCTATCGCTGGATCGACTATCAATACATGGATGAAGCCCAGGAACGCGAGCACATGCTCGAAGCGATCCGTATCCTCACCGAAATCACCGGCGAACGTCCGTTGGGCTGGTACACCGGCCGCACAGGCCCCAACACCCGCCGGCTGGTCATGGAAGAAGGCGGTTTTCTCTATGACAGCGACACCTACGACGACGACCTGCCCTACTGGGAACCGAACACCCCCACCGGCAAGCCGCACCTGGTGATTCCGTACACCCTGGACACCAACGACATGCGCTTCACCCAGGTCCAGGGTTTCAACAAGGGCGACGATTTTTTCCAATACCTCAAGGATGCCTTCGACGTGCTGTATGCCGAAGGCAGCGAGACGCCGAAGATGCTTTCCATCGGCCTGCACTGCCGCCTGATCGGCCGGCCTGCCCGTCTCGCGGCCCTCAAGCGGTTTCTTGAATACGCCAAGGGTCATGAGCAGGTCTGGTTCAGCCGTCGCGTCGACATCGCCCGCCACTGGCAGCAGACCCACCCACATCCGGGCGCTTTGAAATCAGGGGCTTCGAAATGACCGCATTCCAGACCCTCAAGCCTTCGACCTTGAGCCGCGAAGCGTTCGTCAAAGCCTTCGCCGACATCTACGAACATTCGCCGTGGGTGGCCGAAAAGGCTTTCGACCTGGGCCAGGACCCATCGATCGACCAGATCGAAACCCTGCACCAGCGCATGAGCGACATCCTGCTGTGCGCCGATCACGCCAGCCAACTGGCGCTGATCAACGCACACCCGGACCTGGCCGGTAAAGCCGCCGTCCAGGGCCAACTGACCGAGGCCAGCACCAACGAACAGGCTGGCGCCGGTATTCACCAATGCTCGAGCGATGAGTTCCAACGCTTCACCGAGCTGAACGAGGCCTACAAAGCCAAGTTCAAGTTTCCCTTCATCATGGCGGTAAAAGGCAGCAACCGGCATCAGATCCTCGCGGCGTTCGAAACGCGCATTCACCACTCGGCAGATACCGAGTTCAAATGCGCGCTGGCAGAGATCAACAAGATCGCGTTGTTCCGATTACTGACTCTTTAGCAAGCAGCCCTGAGGCCCAGGCCCCTGCAAGCATCCCCAGCCAACTTATTAAAGGCAGACAAGAAGAATGAAAGCTTACGCCGTACCCTTCGAGAAGTTCGTCAACCTGGCCGACGCCCGCCTGGGCACCAAGATCATTTCGGTCACCGATGACTGGTTCGCCGACGCCAACCGTCTGTTCCAGCCGACTCCGGCCGTATGGAAGGAGGGCGTGTTCGATGACAACGGCAAGTGGATGGACGGCTGGGAGTCGCGCCGCAAGCGCTTCGAAGGCTACGACAGCGCGGTGATCCGCCTGGGCGTGCCGGGTTCGATCAAAGGCGTGGACATCGACACTTCATTCTTCACCGGTAACTACCCGCCTTCGGCGTCCCTGGAAGCCTGCTTCCTGGCCTCCGGCGAGCCAGACGAACATACCCAATGGACTGAAGTGCTGTCGGCCGTGGAACTGCAAGGCAACAGCCACCACTACCATGAAATCAGCAATGACCAGGCCTTCAGCCACCTGCGCTTCAACATCTACCCCGATGGTGGCGTGGCCCGCCTGCGGGTCTACGGCATTCCGTACCGCGACTGGTCGGCCGTGGGCGACAACGAACAGATCGACCTCGCCGCGGCCCTCAATGGCGGTCGCGCCCTGGCCTGTTCCGACGAACATTTCGGTCGCATGAGCAACATCCTCAACCCCGGTCGCGGGGTGAACATGGGCGACGGCTGGGAAACCGCCCGACGTCGCACCCCGGGCAATGACTGGGTGATCGTCGCCCTAGGCCATGCCGGCGAGGTCGAGAAAGTCATCGTCGACACCCTGCACTTCAAGGGCAACTACCCGGACAGCTGCTCGATCCAGGGCGCATTCGTCAAGGGCGGCACCGACAGCCAGATCGAAACCCAGTCGCTGTTCTGGCGCGAATTACTGCCCAGCCAGAAACTGGAGATGCACGCCGAACACACCTTCGCCGAGCAGATCAAGGCGTTGGGGCCGATCACCCACATCCGTCTGAATGTGTTTCCGGATGGTGGGGTGAGTCGCCTGCGGGTGCTTGGCAAGGTGTCGAAATAAGAGTGAACCCGAATCGCGAGCAAGCTCGCTCCCACATTTGAAATGCATTCCCCTGTGGGAGCGAGCTTGCTCGCGATGGCGGCACAACAAACAACACAGAATTCAAGGTAAGAAGACCAGCATGCGCACACTCAAGATCGAACCGTTGACCAAAGAAGCCTTCGCCCCGTTCGGTGACGTGATCGAAACCGACGGCAGCGATCGCTTCATGATCAACAATGGTTCGACCATGCGCTTCCATCGCCTGGCGACGGTTGAAACCGCCGAGCCGGACGACAAGGCGATCATCAGCATCTTCCGCGCCGAGGCGCTGGAGATGCCGTTGACCGTACGCATGCTGGAGCGCCATCCGCTGGGCAGCCAGGCTTTCATCGGGCTGCTCGGCAACCCCTTTCTGATCGTGGTCGCGCCACTTGGCGATGTACCTGTATCAGGCTTGGTCCGCGCCTTCGTCACCAACGGCAGGCAGGGCATTAATTACCATCGCGGCGTCTGGCACCACCCGGTGCTGACGATCGAAAAGCGGGATGACTTCCTGGTGGTTGATCGCAGTGGCACAGGCAATAACTGCGATGAGCATTTTTTCAAAGAGGATGAGTTGTTGATCCTCGCCCCCCACCAATAAGAGAAGCGTCCGATCACGCGAAAACAAGCGTGACGGGCGAGAGGTAAAGACTGTGGAAGCACATATGCTGGAATGGCTGAACCTGAGCGTGCGCTGGGTTCATATGATCACTGGCGTGGCCTGGATCGGCGCGTCGTTCTACTTCGTCTGGCTGGAAAACAACCTCAATCGCGTCAACCCTAAAAGCGGTCTGGCCGGTGATTTGTGGGCCATCCACGGTGGCGGCATCTACCACCTGGAAAAATACAAACTCGCGCCGCCGTCCATGCCGGACAACCTGCACTGGTTCAAATGGGAAGCCTACTTCACCTGGATGTCGGGCGTCGCCCTGCTGTGCCTGGTGTTCTATTGGAACCCGACCCTGTACCTGCTGGCACCGGGCAGCAGCCTGAGCGGGCCCGAAGGCGTCGCCCTGGGCATCGGCTCATTGTTCGTCGGCTGGTTCGTGTATTCCTTTCTCTGCGACTCGGCCCTGGGCAAACGCCCTGCCCTGCTCGGCCTGATCCTGTTCGTGCTGCTGATCGCCGCGGCCTACGGGTTCAGCAAGGTGTTCAGCGGTCGCGGTGCCTACCTGCATGTCGGGGCGGTCATCGGGACGATCATGGTCGGCAACGTGTTCCGCATCATCATGCCGGCCCAACGCGCGCTGGTGGCGGCCATTGCCGAGAACCGCACGCCGGATCCGGCGCTGCCGGCCAAGGGCCTGCTGCGCTCGCGCCACAACAACTACTTCACCCTGCCGGTGCTGTTCATCATGATCAGCAACCATTTCCCGAGCACCTATGGCAGCCAGTACAACTGGTTGATCCTGGCCGGGATCGCCGTGGCGGCGGTGTTGGTGCGGCACTATTTCAATACCCGCCACGACAGCAACAAGTATGCCTGGACGCTGCCGGTCGGCGCTCTGGCGATGATCTGCCTGGCTTATGTCACGGGTCCAAAACCCATGACCACAGCGCCGGAAGTCGCCAAAACCCCTGGTGTGATCGAGTACCAACCGTTGCCGGAAACGGCGGTGGGCGGCGGCGCAAAACCGGCGACGGCAGCGGCCGCACCGGCATCGACGCCGGCCCAGACCGCCAATGCCCAAGGCCCTTCGTTCGAGAAGGTCCACAGCGTGATTCAGGAGCGCTGCTCGGTCTGCCATTCGGCAAAACCCACCAGCCCGTTGTTCAGCGCCGCGCCGGGCGGGGTGATGTTCGATACCCCGCAGCAGATCCAGCAACAAGCCGCGCGCATCCAGGCCCAGGCCGTGGCCACGCAGATCATGCCCCTGGGCAATATCACCCAGATGACCCAACAGGAACGCGACCTGATCGGCGCGTGGATCAGCCAGGGGGCGCGGACCAACTGAGTCCCGCCGACATCAAACCTGACATCACCCGCTACACGTAATACCGCTGACAGGCAGACCGGCACACGACCGGTCGCCCGTCAGCGACTGCCTGCGCCTCAACAATAAAAACAAGAGGAAAGCACCAGATGACCCAGCCCCGCCATCACGCCCCAAATTCGCCACGAATGCGCCGTTGCAGGGCACTTGAGCCCATGAATGCAGGGCCGTATCCTGCGCGGCCGTTTGAGTCCGGTGCCGCGTAAAACCAGCAGATCCTGACCGATACGCCAACTATTGCAGTGTTGGCAGATATCGGCTTGCGCTGAACACACTTTTTCGAGCGTTTCAAACCACTGAACAAGCCATTTTTCCGATTTATCCCGGTCTTGGCTCAGCTCTTGCTGTCAGCGCTTGCCACAAACAAAAAGCTGACCGAACGGATGGTTTTTCCGTAGAAAAAAGCGCCACACCAGAGCGCTGATCTTAAAAAAAATGCAGTACCACTTACCTTTGGGAGCAAACCGAATGAAACATACGTGCACCAGCCTGATACTTGCGGGATCTTTGCTGACCGCTGGCCAAGCGATGGCCGACGAGCTGTTCCAATGGCAGAACAACAGCCTGACCTACCTCTATGGCAAGGATTTCCAGGTCAACCCGCGCATCCAGCAAACCGTGACCTTCGAGCACGCCGATGCCTGGAAATACGGCGACAACTTCTTCTTCCTCGACCGGATTTTCTACAACGGCCAGGACGACAGCAATTCCGGCCCGAACACCTACTACGGTGAGTTCAGCCCACGCCTGTCGTTCGGCAAAATCTTCGACCAGAAGCTGGAACTGGGTCCGATCAAAGATGTGTTGCTGGCCATGACCTATGAGTTCGGTGAGGGTGACAACGAGTCATACCTGATCGGTCCGGGCTTCGACCTGGCGATTCCCGGTTTCGATTACTTCCAGTTGAATTTCTACAACCGCCAGACCGAAGGTCCGCGCGCTGGCGACAACGTCTGGCAGATTACACCGACCTGGGCCTACACCCTCCCGGTGGGCTCATCCGACATCCTGATCGACGGCTTCATCGACTGGGTGGTGGACAACGACAGCAACTCCAAAGGCACCTACCACGCCAACCTGCACATCAACCCGCAGATCAAGTATGACTTGGGCAAGGCACTGAAGCTGGGCGCCAAACAGTTGTATGTGGGTGTGGAATACGACTACTGGAAGAACAAATACGGGATCGAAGACAGCGAAGGCTTCAAGACCAATCAGAGCAATACCAGCTTCTTGCTGAAGTATCATTTCTGATCCACATCGATCCTCGATGCTCAGGGAATCTTGTGGGAGCGAGCCTGCTCGCGATGGCGCTGGAGGCTACTGCATCACCCCGCCGTCACCCGCAAGAACCGGCTTAACTCCTCGCGCTGGGCCAACGCATCCTGGCGTCCCAGCTCGATCAGTTCACTGCAATAGCCCGCTTCGAACAGCAGATAACTCAGCACCCCGGCGCCGCTGGTCTTGGTCGCGCCCGGCCCGCGCAGGAACATGCGCAGCGCGCGGGGCAATTCCAGGCGATGGCGGGCGGCGATTTCGTCGATCGGCTGGCTCGGCGAAATCACCAACACCTCCACCGGCGCCGCGCCCAGCGCATGAGCCGGCACGTCATCGGGCAGCAGATGACTGAAGCCATTCAGACGCTCCAGCAGTTCGATGTCGCTTTCCAGGCTGTCAATGAACGTACTGTTGAGCATGTGGCCACCGATCTGCGCCAGCGTCGGTTGCTGGCCGGTGTAACTGCGCTGCAACGGCTCTGGCGAACCAAGTCCACGCGGATTGCCGCTGACCCCGATGACCAGCACGCGATTGGCCCCCAGGTGCAGGGCCGGGCTGATGGGAGCCGATTGACGCACCGCGCCGTCGCCGAAATATTCCGGGCCGATCCTGACCGGCGCGAATAGCAGGGGGATCGCCGAACTGGCAAGCAGGTGTTCCACCGACAACTGGGTCGGCACGCCGATGCGCCGGTGCCGCAGCCAGGATTCGATGGTGCCGCGGCCCTGGTAGAAGGTCACGGCCTGGCCGGACTCATAACCGAACGCAGTCACCGCCACGGCCCGCAGTTGCTGCTGCGCGATCGCCTGTTCGATGCCCGAGGCGTGGAATTGAGACTGGAGAAGTTCACGCAACGGCGAACTGTCGATCAGCGCCACTGGTAACCGGGCGCCCAGGCCTAGCAGGCTGTGGCTGATAAAACGTGTCGCCTGGGCAATCACGCCCCACCAGTCGCTGCGCATCACCTGATGGCTGCGCACCGCTTGCCAGAAGGCAGTCAGGCGCTCGATGGCCGTTTTGAAGTCCATCGCCCCGCTGGCCAGGCTGACCGCGTTGATTGCCCCGGCCGAGGTGCCGACAATCACCGGGAACGGGTTATCCGCCCCGTCCGGCAACAGTTCGGCAATCGCGGCCAATACCCCCACTTGATACGCTGCCCGAGCCCCGCCGCCGGAAAGAATCAAACCTGTCACCGGTTCAAGTGGGGTCATCGCAACACTCCGTGTTCATTAAGTGGACTACAGGCTTAACCGCGTTTGTCATACAGCTTCGGCTCGCCCGGCGGACGACTCTTGAAGCGCCGGTGAGCCCAGAGGTATTGCTCGGGGCATCTGCTGACCGACTCCTCCACCCATCGATTGATACGGATGCAATCGGCCTCTTCGGTCTCCCCTGGAAAATCTTCCAGCGGCGCCTGGATCACCAAACGGTAACCACTGCCATCAGCCAGGCGTTCCTGGATGAATGGCACCACCCGTGCCTTGCCCAGGCGAGCGAACTTGCTGGTGGCCGTGACCGTCGCGGCCTGGATGCCGAACAGTGGCACGAAGACGCTTTGCTTGGCGCCGTAGTCCTGGTCCGGCGCGTACCAGATCGCCCGCCCCGCCCGTAGCAGCTTGAGCATGCCACGCACGTCGTCGCGTTCCACCGCCAGGGAATCAAGATTGTGCCGCTCGCGCCCGCGACGCTGGATGTAGTCAAACAGCGGGTTCTTGTGCTCGCGGTACATGCCGTCGATGGTGTGCTGCTGGCCGAGCAATGCCGCGCCGATTTCCAGCGTGGTGAAGTGCAGCGCCATCAAGATCACCCCTTTGCCCTCGCGCTGGGCCTGCTTGAGATGCTCCAGCCCTTCGACATGGGCCAGCTTCGCCAGGCGCGAGCGCGACCACCACCAGCTCATGGCCATTTCGAAGAAGGCGATACCGGTGGAGGCAAAATTTTCCTTGAGCAGGCGCTTGCGCTCGGCAGCGGACTTTTCAGGAAAACACAGTTCCAGATTGCGCTGGGCGATGCGCCGTCTGTCGCCGGCCACACGATACATCAGCGCACCCAATACACGACCGGCGCGCAGCAGCAGCGGATAGGGCAGCTGAACGATCAGCCACAACAGCCCCAGACCGCACCACAGCAGCCAGAAACGCGGATGAAAAAATGCAGCTCGAAAACGCGGGCGATCCATTACAGCTTCCATAAAGACATGGGCCGCGCATTCTACATCGTTCGACCCGGCTTGCGGCCCGGGGACGATCTCGTTATAAGTCTCGGCACTTTTAGTGACAAGCCGTTGTACGCCGACCATGAGCCAAACCGAATCGCTAGACCAAGATCCCGTGTTCCAGCTGAAGGGCAGCATGCTCGCCATTACGGTGCTGGAGCTGGCCCGCAACGACCTGGAGAGCCTTGACCGACAGTTGGCGGCAAAAGTCGCCCAGGCCCCGAATTTCTTCAGCAATGCCCCGTTGGTGCTGGCGCTGGACAAACTGCCGGCCGGCGAAGGTGCCGTGGATCTGCCGGGCCTGATGCGGGTTTGTCGCCAGCACGGCCTGCGCACCCTGGCGATCCGGGCCAGCCGTATCGAAGACATCGCCGCCGCCATCGCCGTGGACATTCCGGTGCTGCCGCCCTCCGGCGCCCGGGAACGGGTGCTGGAACTGAGCCCGGTCGAGACCAGGAAAAAGCCGGAAAAGCCACCAGAACCGACCATCAAGCCGACCCGAGTCATCACCTCTCCGGTACGTGGCGGGCAGCAGATCTATGCCCAGGGTGGCGATCTGGTCGTGGTGTCCTCGGTCAGCCCGGGCGCGGAACTTCTGGCCGATGGCAACATCCATGTATACGGCCCGATGCGTGGCCGTGCCCTGGCCGGTGTCAAGGGCGATACGAAAGCCAGGATTTTCTGTCAGCAGTTAAGCGCTGAACTGGTCTCTATCGCCGGGCAGTACAAGGTTTCCGAGGATCTGCGTCGCGACCCGCTGTGGGGGGCCGGTGTCCAGGTCAGCCTGTCGGGCGACGTGTTGAACATCATTCGGCTTTAACGGATACTGCCGCATTTTCCAAGCATCTCTAAAACGTAGCGAAAACGGCTTAAACGACGTAGGAAAAAGGATAAGGCAGTGTTTACCGGAGGTAGACCCCGTCCCGCATCCGATTCCAGCCAAGCCTGTCCAATTGCAGCAGTTTCAAGAGATGTTTTTCAGGGGCTGAAAAAGTCCTTTTTCCTTAGGGGTGAAACACCTTGGCCAAGATTCTCGTGGTTACATCCGGCAAGGGTGGTGTGGGTAAGACCACCACCAGCGCCGCTATCGGTACCGGCCTCGCTCTGCGCGGCCACAAAACAGTCATCGTCGACTTCGACGTCGGCCTGCGTAACCTGGACCTGATCATGGGTTGCGAGCGTCGCGTGGTCTATGACTTCGTCAACGTGGTCAACGGTGAAGCGAACCTGCAGCAAGCCCTGATCAAGGACAAGCGCCTTGAGAATCTGTACGTGCTGGCCGCCAGCCAGACCCGCGACAAAGACGCGCTGACCCAGGAAGGCGTGGAAAAAGTGCTGATGCAGCTCAAGGAAGACTTTGAGTTCGTGGTGTGCGACTCCCCGGCCGGTATCGAGAAAGGTGCCCACCTGGCGATGTACTTCGCTGACGAAGCGATCGTCGTGACCAACCCGGAAGTCTCGTCGGTACGCGACTCCGATCGCATGCTCGGCCTGCTGGCGAGCAAATCCCGTCGCGCCGAGAACGGCGAAGAGCCGATCAAGGAGCACCTGCTGCTGACCCGCTACAACCCGCAACGGGTCAGCGATGGCGAAATGCTGGGCGTCGAAGACGTCAAGGAAATCCTCGCTGTTACCCTGCTGGGTGTGATTCCTGAATCCCAAGCGGTACTCAAGGCCTCCAACTCGGGTGTGCCGGTGATTCTCGACGATCAGAGCGACGCCGGTCAGGCGTACAGCGATGCGGTCGATCGCCTGCTGGGCAAAACCGTAGAGCATCGATTCCTCGATGTAACGAAGAAAGGTTTCTTCGAGCGCCTGTTTGGAGGTAGGTAATGAATCTTTTTGACTTCTTTCGTGCCAACAAAAAGCCAAGTACCGCCTCGGTCGCGAAAGAGCGTCTACAGATCATCGTGGCGCACGAGCGCGGCCAGCGCAGTACCCCTGATTATCTGCCAGCCTTGCAGAAAGAACTGGTGGAAGTGATCCGCAAGTACGTCAACATCGGGTCCGATGATGTGCATGTGGCGCTGGAAAGCCAGGGCAGTTGCTCGATTCTGGAACTCAATATCACCCTGCCGGATCGCTGATCGATCCTGCAGGTGCCCACGGCGGCTCCGGGTCCCAAAGTCCTTCCCACAGGGTTAGGAAAAAGGGCCCGAGCCGCCGTTGGCGTTTGTTACGAGACTGTTTGAATGCCCCTGTCCAACATCCGCATCATCCATCAGGACGCCGCCGTCCTGGTGGTCGACAAGCCGACCCTGCTGCTGTCCGTGCCCGGCCGGGCCGACGACAACAAAGACTGCCTGATCACCCGCCTGCAGGAAAACGGCTATCCGGAAGCGCGAATCGTGCACCGGCTGGACTGGGAAACCTCTGGCATCATCCTGCTGGCCCGGGATCCGGACACCCATCGCGAACTGTCTCGGCAGTTTCATGACCGGGAAACCGAAAAGGCCTACACAGCATTGTGCTGGGGCCAACCGGAGCTGGACAGCGGCAGCATCGACCTGCCCCTGCGCTACGACCCGCCGACCAAACCGCGCCACGTGGTGGATCATGAGCAGGGCAAGCACGCCCTGACCTTCTGGCGCGTGCTGGAGCGTTGCGGCGACTGGTGCCGGGTCGAACTGACGCCGATTACCGGACGCTCGCACCAGTTGCGCGTGCACATGCTGTCCATTGGTCATCCGCTCCTGGGCGACGGCCTCTACGCCCACCCCCAGGCCCTCGCTGCGTGGCCACGGCTGTGCCTGCACGCCAGCATGCTCAGCTTCACGCACCCGCAAAGCGGCGAACGCCTACGCTTCGAGTGCCCGGCGCCGTTCTGAGGCATCGCGTCCCCCCCATCGCGAGCAGGCTCGCTCCCACATTGGATTGCAGGCTTACACAAGTTTTGTGTTCACCCTGAGTCCCCTGTGGGAGCGAGCCTGCTCGCGAAGGGGACGGCACATTCAACGCGTATATCAATCACTGGCCACCCTCCTCATCGCCCCCCAATACGGTAAACTCCCGCGCATTGCTGTCTGGAGTTATTTATGCGCGAAGAGTTGAACCAAGGCCTGATCGACTTTCTCAAGGCCTCCCCCACCCCGTTCCACGCCACCGCCAGCCTTGCCCAACGTCTGGAGGCAGAGGGTTATCAGCGTCTTGACGAACGCGAGACCTGGGCCACCGAGGCCAACGGTCGTTACTACGTCACGCGCAACGACTCTTCAATCATCGCTTTCAAACTGGGGCGCAACTCACCGCTGCACGACGGCATCCGCCTGGTTGGCGCCCACACCGACAGCCCCTGCCTGCGGGTCAAGCCCCAGCCGGAACTACAACGCCACGGGTTCTGGCAACTGGGCGTGGAAGTTTATGGCGGCGCGCTGCTGGCGCCGTGGTTTGACCGCGACTTGTCCCTGGCCGGGCGCGTGACCTTCCGCCGCGATGGCAAGGTCGAAAGCCAGCTGATCGATTTCAAGGCGCCGATCGCCACGATTCCGAACCTGGCCATCCACCTCAATCGCGAAGCCAACCAGGGCTGGGCGATCAACCCACAGAATGAGCTGCCACCGATTCTCGCCCAGTTCGCCGGTGATGAGCGCGTCGACTTCCGCGCCGTGCTCACCGATCAACTGGCCCGCGAACACGGCCTGAATGCGGACGTGGTGCTCGATTACGAGCTGAGTTTCTACGACACCCAAAGCGCCGCGCTCATCGGCCTGCATGGTGATTTCATTGCCGGCGCGCGCCTGGACAATCTGCTGTCGTGCTACGCCGGCCTGCAAGCCTTGTTGAACGCCGACACCGAAGAGACCTGCGTGCTGGTGTGCAACGACCACGAGGAAGTCGGCTCTTGCTCGGCCTGTGGCGCCGACGGTCCGATGCTGGAACAAACCCTGCGTCGTTTGCTGCCTGAAGGTGAAGAGTTCGTACGGACCATCCAGAAATCCCTGCTGGTTTCCGCGGACAACGCCCACGGCGTGCACCCCAACTACGCCGACAAACACGACGCCAACCACGGCCCGAAACTCAATGCCGGGCCCGTGATCAAGGTCAACACCAACCAGCGCTACGCCACCAACAGCGAAACCGCCGGGTTCTTCCGTCACCTGTGCATGGCCGAGGAAGTACCGGTGCAGAGCTTCGTGGTGCGCAGCGACATGGGCTGCGGCTCGACCATCGGCCCGATCACCGCCAGTCAGTTGGGTGTACGCACGGTGGACATCGGTTTGCCGACCTTCGCCATGCACTCGATCCGCGAGCTGTGCGGCAGTCATGACCTGGCGCACCTGGTGAAGGTGTTGAGCGCGTTTTATGCCTGTCGTGAGTTGCCGTAACCACAGCAGCACCTGTTTGAACCGGGAAATGCTTACCCCTGTGGCGAGGGGATTTATCCCCGTAGGGCTGCAGAGCAGCCCTTTGCCCAGTCACCGCAATACTTCACATGTCAGTAACGGCCCAAGTGCGTCTGCTGCGCAGCCGAGCGGGGATAAATCCCCTCGCCACAACAGTGCTCGCCTCCGGATTGGGGGGAGCCATGACATACATCATCACACCCCGGCAAAACCCCAACTAGACTGACCTTATCCCCTCCGACAAGGCCGTCGCCATGATTCCGATGTCTGCGTTCAATGCCATGCTGGTGCCCATCATCGCCGGCATGATCCTGCTGGCCATCGGCTTCAACTTCCGAGACAAGAACGTCGGGGTGTTTGCCATGTGGATCGGCATGTTGTTGATCCTCGCCACGGTGGTGTTCAGGATCCTGGCCAAACTCAACGAGTCGATCTGACCTCACCTCAGGCAGCCGACGGTTGCTCCGGCACGTCCACCCCCACGTGAATCGCATCGTGACGCCAGAACTCCAGGTCACAATCGATCAACCGCTGATGCTGGTCATAATTGACCCGGGCAATCCGCAAGCCAGGGCTGCCAACCGAGACTTTCAACGCCGCCGCCGCTTCAGGCTGTAGCGAGGTCGGCACAATCTCGAACTTCACCCGGCCGTAGTGCAAGTCGTAATGACGGGCGTACAACTCGGTGATGGACTGATTGAGGTCGAATTCGAGGATGTCCGGGAAGTACTGCGGGTTCAGGTAGTGCTCGACATACAGCACCAGCCGCTCATCGATACGCCGCACGCGGCAGATCTGGATCACACTGGACAGTGCCGGCAATTGCAACCAGGCACACACTGCTGCCGAAGCCGGCTGCAGACGGGCCGAGATCACTTGAGTGGAAGGCACTCGCCCCTGGGCAGTCACCATGGCGTGGAAATGGCTGCGCTGCATCAGGTTATAGGCCAAGCGTGGCGGCGAGACAAACCAACCACGGCGCTCCTCGCGATAGATCTGCCCCTGGGCTTCGAGCTGTAACAGCGCTTCGCGCACGGTGATGCGTGTGGTGCCGAACAATTCACTGAGCTTGCGCTCGGCCGGCAACTTGCTACCGGGCGCCAGCAAGCCATGGTCGAGCTGCTCCTGCAGGACTTGCCCAATGGTTGTCACCGCTTTGGTTGTCTCGATGCGCATCAACGTTACCTATCTGGACTAGACCAGCACTCTTTCGGGGCGAAATCGATGGAGCATCCATCCGTTTCTCATGCTTGCAAGCCTAGGCACTGCACATGACTGATAGATGACAGAACCGCCGAACGGTTCATTGCCATCCCTGCAAGTTAGCGGCCAACTCCTTGCAGATCAGCCGGTTAACCATGGTCTACGCTTAGTTGGCAGCCACTTTGCCCCCGCCTGACACATGCCGGCATCTCCTGCACCGACATCAAAATGTCACAGGGCTCGCCTACATTGGCTCAGGTATTGCTGACCTAGACCAACACAACCGCAATCGCAGCGTTGAAAACGCCCATAGGAGCTTCGGATGAAACAGTTTTTCCTGGCATCACTGTTAGGCTCGACCATTGCCATGTGCACTGTTGCCATGGCCGCTGACACCGATTTGAAAACACTGGAAGCCGCTGCGAAAGCGGAAGGCACCGTGAACAGCGTCGGCATGCCCGATGACTGGGCGAACTGGAAAGCCACCTGGGATGACCTGGCCAAAATCTATGGCTTGAAACACATCGACACCGACATGAGCTCGGCCCAGGAAATCGCCAAGTTCGCCGCCGAGAAAGACAACGCCAGCGCCGATATCGGTGACGTCGGCGCAGCTTTCGGCCCGATCGCGGTCAAGCAAGGCGTGGTTCAACCCTACAAGCCGAGCACCTGGGAACAGGTTCCGGACTGGGCCAAGGACAAGGACGGCAACTGGGCCCTGGCCTACACCGGCACCATTGCTTTCATCGTCAACAAGAAGCTGTTGCACGGCTCCGAAGTGCCAACCAAATGGGCCGACCTGAAAACCGGCAAATACAAGGTTTCCATTGGTGACGTGAGCACCGCCGCCCAAGCCGCCAACGGTGTGCTGGCAGCGGCCCTGGCCAATGGCGGCAACGAGAAAAACGTTCAACCGGCCTTGTTGATGTTCGCCGAGATCGCCAAGCAAGGGCGTCTGTCCATGGCCAACCCGACCATCGCCACCATGGAGAAAGGTGAAGTCGAGGTCGGCGTGGTCTGGGACTTCAACGGCCTGAGCTACAAGGCCAAGATGGCCAACCCGGATGATTACGTCGTACTGATTCCATCCGACGGCTCGGTCATCTCCGGCTACACCACCATCATCAACAAATACGCCAAGCACCCGAACGCCGCCAAACTGGCTCGCGAGTACATCTTCAGCGATGCCGGCCAGATCAACCTGGCCAAGGGCAACGCCCGTCCGATCCGCGCCGAGCACCTGACCTTGCCTGAAGAGGTCAAGGCCAAGTTGCTGCCCAACGAGCAGTACAAAGGCGTGACCCCGATCAAGGATGCGGATGCGTGGGAAAAAACCTCCAAGACACTGCCGCAGAAGTGGCAGGAAGAAGTGATCATCAATATGGAGTGAGGCAATAGCTCCCGCTGGAAATCCACTGGAGATCCAATTGTGGGAGCGAGCACTGTGGGAGCAAAGCTTGCTCGCGATGAACGATGACACGGTCTTGCAGTTGAACCGTGTCGCCTTCATCGCGAGCAAGCTCGGCTCCCACAGAAGCTGGCTTCCACATCAGGTCCCTGGTGAATCCGAGTTTCCTGGTATCTGTCCGGAGTCCCGCTACCCATGAAGCACAACGTCATCCTGGTGGTGCTCGACGGCCTCAACTACGAGGTCGCCCGGCATGCCATGGGGCATTTGCAGGCCTATGTCGGCGCAGGACGCGCGGCGCTCTACACACTGGAATGTGAACTGCCCGCCCTGTCCCGTCCGCTCTATGAATGCATTCTCACCGGCGTCGTGCCCCTCGACAGCGGGATCGTGCACAACAATGTCTCGCGCCTGTCGAACCAGCGCAGCATCTTCCACTACGCCACCGCAGGCGGCTTGAGTACGGCAGCCGCGGCCTATCACTGGGTCAGCGAGCTGTACAACGCTTCGCCGTTCGTGGCCGGTCGCGATCGTCATACCGACAACCCCGAGCTGCCGATTCAATACGGGCATTTCTACTGGAATGACCACTACCCCGACTCTCATCTGTTTGCCGACGCCGAACACCTGCGTCAGCGCTACCTGCCGAATTTTTTGCTGGTGCACCCCATGAACATCGACGATGCCGGCCACAAGCACGGCCTCGACACCCCGCAATACCGCAACAGCGCCCGCTCGGCCGACATCAACCTGGCGGTTTACCTGCAAGCCTGGCTCGACGCCGGATACCAGGTGCTGGTGACATCCGACCACGGCATGAACAACGACCGCTCCCACAACGGCCTGCTGGCTGAAGAACGGGAAGTGCCACTGTTTGTGCTGGGCAACGGCTTCAGCCTCAACCCCGACGCCGCACCCCGACAGACCGAACTGTGCGGCACCATTTGCCAGTTGCTCGGCGTTGCCCACGACAAACCCTATTGCCAGGAGTTGCTCAAGTGAATGCCATGACGCGCGGCAAATGGCTGGCAGCGTTGTGCCTGGTGCCCTTCGCGATTTTCTTCATCGTGTTCCAGATCGCGCCGCTGCTTTGGGTGCTGGTCAACAGCCTGGAATCGGAAGAGTTCGGCTGGGGCCTGGCCAATTTCAGCAAGATTTTCAGTTCGAAGTTCTACCGCCAAGCGATCCAGCACAGCCTGGAAATCAGTTTCTGGTCCAGCGTGTTCGGCATCATCATCGCCGTGCTCGGCAGCTATTCCCTGCGTCGGGTCGATTCGCGCCTGCGCAACTTCGTCAACGCCTTCGCCAACATGACCAGCAACTTCGCCGGCGTGCCCCTGGCCTTCGCCTTCATCATTTTGCTGGGGTTCAACGGCAGCATCACGATCATGCTCAAACAGGCGGGGATCATTGAAGATTTCAACCTGTACTCGAAAACCGGGCTGATCATCCTCTACACCTACTTCCAGATTCCCCTGGGCGTACTGCTGCTCTACCCGGCCTTCGACGCGCTGCGCGAGGACTGGCGCGAATCCGCTGCGCTGCTGGGCGCCAACGGCTGGCAGTTCTGGCGGCACATCGGCTTGCCGGTGCTGACCCCGGCGCTGCTGGGCACGTTCGTGATCCTGCTGGCCAATGCGCTCGGTGCCTACGCCACGGTGTATGCGCTAACCACCGGTAACTTCAACGTCCTGCCGATTCGCATCGCCGCCATGGTCTCCGGGGACATCTCCCTTGACCCGAACATGGCCAGCGCCCTGGCCGTGGTGCTGGTGGCGCTGATGACCCTGGTGACCGTCGTCCATCAGTTGCTGCTCAAGAGGAGCTACCATGTCTCGCGCTGAATCGAGCTCTGCCGGGCTCTATCATCGGCTGGTGGTGTATTTGCTGTTCGCCATCCTGCTGTTGCCCCTGGCCGGCACGCTGATCTACTCCATCGCCAGCAGTTGGTCGGCCACCGTGCTGCCCAGCGGTTTCACCTTCAAGTGGTACGTGCAGCTGTGGAGCGATCCGCGTTTTCTCAACGCCTTCGGTCAATCGCTGATCGTCTGCGTCGGGGCGCTGGTGCTGTCCGTGGTACTGATCCTGCCCCTGCTGTTTGTGGTGCATTACCACTTTCCAAAGCTCGACGCACTGATGAACATCCTCATCCTGCTGCCCTTCGCGGTGCCGCCGGTAGTGTCTTCAGTGGGGCTGTTGCAACTCTACGGTTCCGGGCCGCTGGCGATGGTGGGCACGCCGTGGATCCTGATCGGTTGCTACTTCACCGTTGCCCTGCCATTCATGTATCGGGCGATCACCAACAACCTGCAAGCCATCAACCTGCGCGACCTCATGGACGCCGCCCAACTGCTAGGCGCCAGCACGTTCCAGGCGGCTTTGCTGGTGGTACTGCCGAACTTGCGCAAGGGCTTGATGGTGGCGCTGCTGCTGTCTTTCTCGTTTCTGTTCGGTGAGTTCGTGTTTGCCAACATCCTGGTCGGCACCCGCTATGAAACCCTGCAGGTGTACCTGAACAACATGCGCAACAGCAGCGGTCACTTCACCAGTGCGCTGGTGATTTCCTACTTCTTCTTCGTACTGGTCCTGACCTGGGCGGCCAACATCTTGAACAAGGACAAAAGCCAATGAGCTACGTCAGCGTCCAACACCTGCAAAAAAGCTATGCCGGCACACCGGTGTTCAGCGACATCAATTGCGAAATCCACAAGGGCGAGTTCGTCACCCTCCTCGGCCCTTCCGGCTGCGGCAAGTCCACACTGCTGCGCTGCATTGCCGGCCTGACCGCGGTGGATGCCGGACAGATCCTTTTGGACGGACAGGACATCGTCCCGCTGAGCCCGCAGAAACGCGGGATCGGCATGGTGTTCCAGAGCTACGCCTTGTTTCCCAACATGACCGTGGAACAGAACGTCGCCTTCGGCCTGCGCATGCAAAAGGTTGCGACCGAGGACAGCCGCCAACGGGTACTGGAGATTTTGCGGCTGGTGGAGCTGCACGACTTCGCCGCTCGCTACCCCCATCAACTTTCCGGCGGCCAATGCCAGCGCGTGGCCCTGGCCCGCTCCCTGGTGACCCGCCCGCGCCTGTTGCTGCTGGACGAGCCGCTGTCGGCCCTGGATGCACGGATTCGTAAACATTTGCGCGAGCAGATCCGACAGATACAACGCGAACTGGGCCTGACCACGATCTTCGTCACACACGATCAGGAAGAAGCGCTGACCATGTCCGACCGGATTTTCCTGATGAACCAGGGAAAGATCGTACAAAGCGGCGATGCCGAAACCCTTTACACTGCGCCGGTCGATGTCTTTGCCGCCGGCTTCATCGGCAACTACAACCTGCTGGACGCCGACAGCGCCAGCAAACTGCTGCAACGGCCAGTGACCGGTCGCATCGCCATTCGCCCGGAGGCCATTGAACTGAGCCGCAGCGGCGAGCCCGATGCACTGATCCGCAGCCACAGCCTGCTGGGCAACGTGATCCGCTACCGGGTCGAGGCTCGCGGCGTAGAGCTGGTGGTCGACGTGCTCAATCGTTCCGCCGCCGATTTGCACCCCGATGGCACACGACTGTCACTTTCCATCGATTCGACGGCGCTGTGTGAGGTAGCCTGATGGCTTTATTGATTTTGAAGTTGATTTTTAAAAGGGAAACGCGCTGATGGCCCTGGCAATTTTTGATCTGGACGAAACCCTGATCCACGGCGATTGCGCCACCCTCTGGAGCGAGCAGATGGGGCGCCTGGGCTGGGTCGATCCAGAGTCGTTCATGCGTCGCAACAATGAGCTGATGGACGCCTACAGCCACGGCAAGCTGCGCATGGAAGAATACATGGACTTCAGCCTGGAACCGATGATCGGCCGCACCCCGGAAGAAATCGAACACCTGGTGACGCCGTGGGTGGAAGACTTCATCGAACCGATCATCTTCAGCGACGCCACCAAAACCATCGCCGAACACCGCAAGGCCGGTGACCGGATCCTGGTGATCTCCGCCTCCGGCACGCACCTGGTCAAGCCGATTGCCGAACGGCTGGGCATCGATGAGATCCTGGCGATTGAGCTTGAGGTGAGTCATGGGGTGTACAGCGGCAAGACCGTCGGCACCCTGACCTATCGCGAAGGCAAGATCGCACGGCTGCTGGACTGGCTGGATGCCGAGGAAGAAAACCTTGAGGGCGCAAGTTTCTATTCTGACTCGCGCAACGACCTGCCGCTGCTACAGCGGGTGGATTATCCCCATGTGGTGAACCCGGATGCGGTGTTGAAGGCCCATGCCGAATCGGCCGGGTGGCCGATTCATACCTGGAAATAAGCCCCCTGTGGGAGCGAGCCTGCTCGCGATTGCGGTGTGTCAGTTAAATCAATGCCTGCTGATCCATCGCAATCGCGAGCAGGCTCGCTCCCACACAGGTTTAGCCTAGCCCAGCAGCAGCCACAGGCTCCAGCAGAGCAACAACACACCGCAGATACGACTGAGCCAGAGTCCCTGCGGCAGGTTCTTCTCCAGCAGGATGAAGGCACCGATCACTGCCACCCAGAGCAGGTTCATCACGCCGACCACGAATAGCAGGCCCATCAGGGCCCAGCAGCAGCCCAGGCAGTAAGCGCCATGGGCCAGCCCCATGCGCCAGCCGCCGAGCACGCCGGGGCGCCAGTAGCCGAGAAGAAAATGCAGCGGCCCGCGACAATGCTCAAGGCAGACCGCCTTGCTTGGCGACCACTGATAGATGCCTGCGACCAGCAGCAGGCCAGCGCCCAGCGCGGTACTGCTGCTGCGCATCCCCGGACTGAGCAAGGCCAGCCGCTCGAGCGCCCATTGCAGCGCCGTGGCGCCCAGGGCGAAACCAACCCAGACCAGGCCATAGGCGCTGCAGAACAGCAGCAGGGCCAGGTGTCGCTGCGGTGCCGGCATACGCTTGCGCAGCATCTGCTGGTAGATCAGCAGCATGGGCAAGGCGCTGGGCAGCATCATGCCGATCATCATCACCGCCCACATGGCGAACATCAGCAGCGCATCGCCCAGGCTCCAGGGCATGAGCATACCGGCCATTGCCGCATCGGCCATGCCGCCCGGCGCACTCATGTCACGGGCCATCTGCAGCAGCACCAGCCAAGCCAAGGCGGTCAGCGCGAGCAGGCAGAGCAGGAACAACAACTGCTCGCCTGTCAGTCGCTTGCTCTGCGCCGCCGCCTGGGGTTCTGCCATCTTTACGGCTCTATGCCATGACCGGTGAAATGCACGTGGGCGAGGTGGCTATGGCTGTCCTGGGATTGAAGCTTGAGCGCTGAATGCGTCTGGTAGCTGCCGCTGGCCACTTCAGCCTCAAGGAACTCGAAGCCGTTGGGCAGGGACAGGCGGACTCGATGAGGTGAACCGTCGATCGGGCTGCGGATCGGCTCGCCGCTGGCCTGCAATACGCCGGGAATGTCCAGGTGCGCCAAACGCTGATCGACATCGATGGACAGGGTGATGGGCACGAACTGCGGTTCGAACATTTCACTCATGGTGCTGCTGAACACCTGAAACACGTTGGCCCCGGGGTCGCTCTCCAGACCAGAGAGGATGGTCAGCAGGGCCTGGCGTTGCGCCTCGTCGGCGCGTTCATCGATGAACACCTGACAACTGCCGTTGCCCTCATGGATGGCGCCCGGCCAAGCGAAGGTGGCGGCCCAACACAAGCCTCCCAACGCCACTTGATTGAAATACCCGCGTTCCACTCGCATCGACGCCACCGCGTGGCAGTGGCCATGGGTCGGTGGCGCGTCGAATTGACAGGGACAGCCCCAATTGCAGTTGCAGGCAATGAATTCGACGCCCTGCATGCGCCATTCGGCGATGGTCATGATCAACCTCTTCACCTGGCGGGTGAAATGAAAGCTGCGGTTACCCCCATCCCTCCATTAGTTAACGCTAGCAGGGTGCGCGCATCGGCTATGGGCTGCCGACCAAAGGTCGGTTTGCCTGGGTTCGCCGGTCAGAGGTGGAAGCCTCCGGCGATAGGCATGAGGGTGCCATTCAAGCCTGCTGGGGCATGCGTTTTTTACTGAGCCAATATGTTCATGGATCATGCGGAGTCACTTTGCAGTCATCACAACATCTCTTCTGTCAGGACACTAATCAGAGAGACATCTATTACTCTCGAAACTTCTCTAAAGCGTTTTTTATGCGATGTCTACTGTCAGACTTTACAGGTCGCTCAGACTAACCGACAGATGGCGCTTGTTCTTCCTTTGACCTGTTATTTCTAACAGTAGACGCATGGCTGTATCCGCAGGTTAATAACTCCACGCCCTGTTTTTACTCGACAGTCGCCCCGCGACGGGAGCCCTCATGAACAAGTACCTTGAACAGTGGATTTTTACCCACACCAGCATAAAGGCACTTACGGCCCTCGCGCTCGCCGTATTATTTGGTTGCGCAACTCAACTGCCGTCGCCACCACCCGACATTCAGTCTTCCAGTAGTTATGAACGCTCCGGTGAGGAAACAGCCCGAAAGCTGACCACGGCGTATCACAATACCGCCGCCAACTGCGGCACGCCCACCACACCAGCCTTTCTCTGCTCAGGGGTAACGCTACGCATCACTAAAACCAGCAATAATTACGATCCATGGGATCATAGCGACTTCTCAAGAAAAACCGACGCAGTCTCATTTTCTTATTTGAGAGCCGATACAAAGTTTGTTCGCACCCCCTGGTATGGTGTCAATGGCTTGATTTTCTATCCTTATCTCAACGCCCCCGCCGGAAAAATAAAACCCGAAGTTATCTGTTACTTTCCACTCGACGGCGCTACGTTTTATCGCGATGCCGCGGGGCAGTATGGATGCAGAGACAGTATCGTGCCTCCGCGAGTATTTGCTGACAGCACGCCTTGTCGAGAACAAAACATTACCACCGCGGAACAATGGGTGGCCCATTATCGAAAGGTCTCTCAATATAGAACCGCGCACTCCTGCGCCTTTATGGTAACGAGCAGCCTGGATGCAGAAGCAGTCCAAGGCTTCAACCAGGCCATTCGGGTTCGTTCATTGATCCCCGATGAGGCTTTTGCCGATCACAACGAGCTGCGCATCAAAGCCTGGCCTGAAAATGAGCCCGGAGTATTGCCAATTCAGGCCTTCTTCTACATCGACACAGGGCTGGCGAATGCCCAAATCGACCAACAGAAATATTACGACCGCACCGGGGGCATGGTGGTCCCCATCATTCGTCTGACCATACCCGGCACCCCGTCTGCAGATGCCACGTTTGTCTATAACGCCGCGGACCAGGCTGTCCTTCCCATCACCCCGGGGAAACTCAAACCCAAGGTTCCCAAAGCCTATAACGCAGCGGGCGACCATCTGAAAATGAGTGATATCTACACCGACACGTATGTGGATGTTGAAGTACCTCACTACACCGGTATGCATGCTACCGATACCATCCGGGCGCGCTGGCAGGGTCGGGTCAACTACAACAGTCCAATTATCGAAGTGGGTGATCCCCCCGGGAAAAGACTGATCCCGATTCCTCGTCTGGAAGTCGTCGACAATATCGGTCGATCTGTCGTGGTCGGCTATTCCGTCAAGGAAAAAGGGATTGGCGAGACGATAGAGTCAGACAGGTTGACGCTGCATATCGACCCGCAAGCGGTGGATCCATTACCGGCACCGAGTTATTCCAACTTGAAGGTTAGCGTGAACTACGGCGGTGAGACAGGCTACACCGTCAGGGTTCGTTGGGCCGGTGTCACCACCCACGATACTGAAAACCAGGATGTGACGTCCGGCCAAGCCAACGTTTTTGACATTCCCAGTGCCTGGGTATCCGAAAACAGCGGAAAAACCGTCCTGATCAACTACTCGATTGTCCGTAAAAACAGCAACGAGCAACGGATGTTCTCTCAGGTCCTAAGGGTTAACCTCTAGGTCAACCCTTTAGCAGCACGTGGTTTTCCACATTCAGGCGGTACCGCAAAGCCTGGGTTCGACTCCCCGGAATCAGCCCAGGCTTTCATCGATCACCAACACCAACTTTCCTGACACCTTGTTGCTCGCCAGCTCGGCAAACGCCGCTTCGGCATCCTTGATCGCAAAGGTCCTGGCCAGTTGCGGGCTCAGGCGTTTGTCGGTGAACAGCGGCCACACCTGGTGCCCCAGCTCACTGATCAGGTCGGCCTTGAACTGATCGTCACGACTGCGCAAGGTCGAGCCGAGCAATTGGATACGCTTGCCCAGTACCTGCGCCAGATCGAGTTCGGTCGAGCGCCCGCCCATCAGGCCGATCAACACCCAACGGCCGTCAACTGACAAAAGTTTCACGTTCAATGCAGCGTAGTTCGCGCCCACCGGATCGAGGATCACATCGAAGGGGGCGAAGTCGTTCAGGCTCTCGAGGCCATCGGTGCGTATCACGCCGCCCTGGGCCCCCAGCGCCTCGCAATAACTCAGACGATCAGCCGAACCGACGCTGACCCAGCACGGGTTGCCAAAGGCCTTGCATAACTGGATCGCGGCCGAACCGACACCGCTGGCCCCGGCGTGCAGCAGCACTTTCTCCCCCGGTTTGAGTGTAGCCAGCTGAAACAGATTGAGCCACGCGGTGCTGTAAACCTCAGGCAGCGCGGCCGCCTCAGCCAGGGATAACCCTTCGGGCACCGGCAGGACATGCCGGCCATCGACCACCACCTCTTCGGCCATCCCGCCGCCGGCCAGCAGGGCGCAAACGCGATCGCCAATCTGCCACGAGGAGCCCGCTCCGACCTCGCTGATCACACCGGCGCACTCCAGGCCTAGCACCTGACTGGCACCGGGCGGCGGCGGATAATGTCCGGCCTTTTGTAACAAATCGGCTCGATTCAGACCGGCGGCCGCCACACGGATGCGGACTTGCCCTACATCACACGTCGGACTTGGCTCATCTGCCCATACCACTTGGCCTTCAACGCCTTGCAATGCTTTCACGGTGCCTCCATAGTGAGTCTCGACTGGGCCCGCTGCTGTAACGCCGGGCTTTCTTGCATTATGCGCCCGGGCCACATGGAACCGGCGACTTCAAAGACGGCCTAATATGCGTTATCAATTGTCCCTGCGTCGAATCAGCATGAAGCACCTGTTCCCCAGCACCGCCCTCGCGCTTGTCATTGGCCTCGGTCTGTTGCCGCTGTCGAGCGATACGTTCGCAGCCAATAGCTGGGACAAGCTTCAGCCCGATCGCGACGAGGTGATTGCCAGCCTCAACGTCGTTGAATTGCTCAAGCGCCATCATTACAGCAAGCCGCCGCTCGATGACGCGCGCTCGGTCATCATCTACGACAGCTACCTGAAGCTGCTTGATCCCTCGCGCAGCTATTTCATGGCCAGCGACATCGCTGAATTCGACAAGTGGAAAACCCAGTTCGACGATTTCCTCAAGAGCGGCGACCTGAACGCCGGGTTCATCATCTACAAGCGCTACCTGGATCGCGTGAAGGCGCGTCTGGATTACACCCTTGCCGAGTTGAACAAAGGCGTCGACAAGATCGACTTCAATACCAAGGAAACCTTGCAGGTGGATCGCAAGGACGCCGCCTGGCTCAGAAGCACCGCTGAACTTGACGACCTGTGGCGCAAACGCGTCAAGGACGAAGTGTTGCGCATGAAGATCGCCGGCAAGGACTCCAAGCAGATCCAGGAAACCCTGACCAAACGCTACAAGAACCAACTGGCCCGTCTGGACCAGACTCGCGCCGAAGATATCTTCCAGGCGTACATCAATACCTTCGCCATGTCCTACGACCCGCACACCAATTATCTGTCGCCCGATAATGCGGAAAACTTCGACATCAACATGAGCCTGTCCCTGGAAGGCATCGGCGCGGTGCTGCAGAGCGACAACGATCAAGTGAAGATCGTGCGCCTGGTGCCGGCAGGACCTGCCGACAAGACTAAACAGGTCGGCCCGGCGGACAAGATCATTGGTGTCGCCCAGGGCAACAAGGAAATGGTCGACGTGGTCGGCTGGCGCCTGGACGAAGTGGTCAAGCTGATCCGCGGCCCGAAAGGCTCGGTAGTGCGCCTGGAAGTCATCCCGGCCAGCAATGCGCCGAACGACCAGACCAGCAAAGTCGTGGCCATCACCCGTGAAGCGGTGAAGCTGGAAGAGCAGGCTGCAAAAAAATCTGTCCTCAAACTGAAACAGGATGGCAAGGACTACAAGCTCGGTGTGATCGAGATCCCGGCTTTCTATCTGGACTTCAAGGCCTTCCGCGCCGGTGATCCGAACTACAAGAGCACCACGCGCGATGTGAAGAAGCTGCTGACCGAGTTGCAGAAGGAAAAAGTCGACGGTGTCGTCATCGACTTGCGCAACAACGGCGGCGGCTCCCTCCAGGAAGCTACGGAACTGACCAGCCTGTTCATCGACAAGGGCCCGACCGTGCTCGTGCGTAACGCCGATGGCCGCGTGGATGTGCTTGAGGATGAAAATCCGGGGGCGTTCTACAAGGGCCCGATGGCCTTGCTGGTCAACCGTCTGTCGGCATCGGCCTCGGAGATTTTCGCCGGCGCCATGCAGGACTATCACCGGGCACTGATCATCGGCGGCCAGACCTTCGGCAAAGGCACCGTGCAGACCATCCAGCCGCTCAACCATGGCGAACTGAAGCTGACCCTGGCCAAGTTCTACCGGGTTTCCGGCCAGAGCACCCAGCACCAGGGTGTACTGCCGGACATCGATTACCCGTCGATCATCGACACCAAGGAAATCGGTGAAAGCGCCCTGCCCGAGGCCATGCCGTGGGACACCATCCGGCCTGCGATCAAGCCGGCCGTGGATCCGTTCAAGCCATTCCTGGCGCAACTCAAGTCCGATCATGACGCTCGCACGTCCCAGGACGCGGAGTTTGTCTTCATCCGCGACAAGCTGGCTTTGGCGCAAAAGTTGATGCTGGAGAAAACCGTCACCCTCAACGAAGCCGAGCGTCGCGCACAGCATGCCGACATCGAAGCCAAGCAACTGACCATGGAAAACCTGCGGCGCAAGGCCAAGGGTGAAGAGCCGCTCAAGGAACTGAAGAAAGAGGATGAAGACCTGATCGCCGAGCCGGAAAAAACCAAACCGGAAGACGATGCCTACCTGAGCGAGACCGGTCGTATCCTCATCGATTACCTGAAACTCAACACGGCGATTGCCAAGCACTGACATGATGGCCATTTAATGCTGACGCTCCCCGGAGCGTCATCAAACTGACATCATTCTGTCGTGAAATACAGGACCGGGCGCCCCCTTGAACGGGTGGCGCCCAGTCCTTTTTTTATCGCCAGAGATTGCCATGACCACGACAGAACAGCTGAGTGCCTTGAGTTCGATCCTGGCTCAAAGCGGTTTACACAGCCTGTTCCAACCCATCATTTGCCTTTCCGAACGGCGCATCGTCGGTTATGAAGCCCTGACCCGGGGCCCGTCCAACAGCCCGCTGCACTCGCCCATCGCCCTACTTTCGGTGGCCCGCCAGGCCGGACGCCTCAGTGAGCTGGAACTGGCCTGCCGACGCAGCGCCTGCCAACGTTTCAATGAGCAGAAACTGCCGGGCAAGCTGTTCCTCAACGTCTCGCCCGAATCCCTGCTCGAAGCCGCCCACCAGACCGGACGCACCTTGCAACTGTTGCAAGATTTCGGCATCCCGCCCAGCCAGGTGGTGATCGAACTGACCGAACAAACGCCGATCGATGACTTCCAACTCCTGCAAACCGCCCTGCATCATTATCGGGCCATGGGTTTCTCCATCGCCCTGGACGATCTGGGCGCCGGGTATTCGAGCCTGCGGCTGTGGTCCGAATTGCGCCCCGATTATGTGAAGATCGACCGGCACTTCATCGATGGTATTCACCAGGATGCCCTCAAGCGCGAATTTGTCGGCTCGATCCTCAAAATCGCCCGGGCTTCCCGCGCCCAGGTGATTGCCGAGGGAATCGAACTGCCGGAAGAACTGGCAGTATTGATAGAGATGGGCGTCGACCTGGTTCAGGGTTATCTGCTCGCTCGCCCACAGGAGCAGCCCTCCCGTGACGCCAGGGCGCTGATGCCCCGGCAGGACGCCGGCGCGGTGGCGTTGACCGACGAAGTCAACGACCTCGGGGCGCTGCTCAACGAACAACCGGCGGTGGCCCACGACACGCCGACGGCCAGCGTGCTTGAGGCGTTTCGACGCCAGGCCAACCTCAACTCTCTGGCGGTACTGGACGATCAGGACCAGCCCTGCGGCATCGTCCATCGTCACTCCCTTTCGGATGCCTTGCTCAAACCCTTCGCCACCGACCTGTTCGCCCGCAAACCCATCAGCCGCCTGATGAGCGATGACTTCCTGGCGGTGGAACTGAACCAGTCGCTGCAACAGGTCAGCCGCCTCATCACCAGCCGCGCCCGACAGCGCATCGAAGAAGACTTCATCATCACCCTCAACGGCAGTTACCTGGGCCTGGGCCGGGTGATCGACGTGCTCAAGCTCATCACCGAACTGAAAATCCAACAGGCCCGCTACGCCAACCCGCTGACCCTGCTGCCGGGTAACGTGCCGATCCAACAATGCCTGACACGCCTGCTGCAACAACGACAGGAATCAGTGATCTGCTACGTGGACATCGACAGCTTCAAACCCTTCAACGACATCTACGGCTACGGTCGCGGCGACGAAGTCCTGCTGTGCCTGGCCCAATGCCTGAACGAACGCATCGATCCCAGCCGCGACTTCGTCGGTCACATCGGCGGCGACGACTTCCTGCTGGTCCTCGGTCCGGAAGACTGGCGCAAACGCCTGAATCAATTACTGAGCGACTTCCAGACCCACTGCCGCCGCTTCTACCGCCCCGAGCATCTGGAAGCCGGCTGCTTCACCGCGCTGAATCGGCAGGGCGTTCGACAGGAATTTGCCTTGCTGTCGCTGTCGATTGGGGTGGTGCATTTGCGGGCTGAAGCCTGTGGGGAACTGGATGCCAGCCAATTGGCGGAACTGGCTTCGCAGGCCAAGCATCATGCCAAGGAGATTTTGGGGGGGAGCGTGTACTTGGTTGATGGTTTGGCTGGGCGGGAGGTTGTGGTGGGGTTGTCGGTGTGAGCGGACTCCCCATTCACCACGGCCCGAACGCTTGGCGTTAACCCTGTGGCCTACCACGTAGATGGATCTTCAAGAGCGGCTTTTCTGAGATCTTCTTTCCAAGTTTCTTTTGCCAACACATAAACATCCTGAAGAAATTCTTTAGGACTTTGTAAGTTGTACCATTCCCCTCGAGGCCAGCTACCCGCGCAATCTTCGTCTATCTCAAACAAACTTTTAAAGTCAAAATCCGGATCATTAAGCTTGTCACCCAAAAACCTCACCAATACATATTTATGCCTATAGGACAGGCACTCTAAATTCAGGCCATATTTAACAATCAACTCTGATCTGTCACGCTTATTCTCAGGATTGTAGACTTCCAGTATTGCCCCGAGTGTTTCTTCACGGTCATACACATCAAATTGACCAATAAACCACGTCAGATCAGGAACAAACTCCTCATTTATAAAAGGGTGCATCAGCATCATTTTTTCTCCGTAGGAAATCCAGTGTAAGGTACGCCATCTTTACTAAACTTCACTTCAAACCAATTTAAATCCTCGTTCAACTTAGGATTTTGCTTATCTTTTTTATTTGGTTTGTAGCCACGCCCTGCTCCCGACAACTCCTGCCTGACAACTCTATCGTTTTTGTGGTCCACACCAGTAAACGGATCCAGTCCAAGCTTTTCTCTTGTCATAGCTTTATTTAGCGCATTCAAATGAATTCGCCAGTTGCTGAATTGGGAGCTTAGGCTTCCATTAGCTCCCTTGGGAACTTCACCCGTGTGCGGATTCGCACCGTTAATGGCACGCTGTTTTAGCGCTACGTCTGATATTTCCGAACTGTGTTTTTCAACAGTGTGCATACGGTATTTTTCTTCCATAGCAACCACCCGTCTCTTAGCATTTGCCTCCCCAAACGCGTCAATCCGCGCCCGCCGCTGCTCCGCCGTCATCGGCAGCGCCGGCTCACCCTCATTCAACCCAACCTTAGCCGCCGGATCCTGACTACCAACCGCCGACCGGCACCCACCCTTCCCCGGACAATCCACCAACCCCAATGGATCCACCCACCCCGTCGGGTTCAGGGTGTAGCGATACCCGTTGAGGCCACCCGCCAGTTTGCTCGGGTCAGGCGTCAGGTAGCGGCCGGTTTCCGGATTGTAGTAGCGGTGCCGGTTGTAGTGCAGGCCGCTTTCGGGGTCGAAGTATTGGCCCTGGAAACGCAACGGTTGTTCCAGCTGTTCGCCGCCGCCGTGGACCAGTTCGGTGGTTTTGCCGTAGCCGCTGTAGCGTGCCGACCAGACGATGGTGCCGCCGTAGTTGGTCAATTCCTGGGGTGTGCCCAGGTGGTCGAGGTGGTAGTAGAACGGGCAGGCGTTCGGGCCTTTGCCGTCGAGCAGGGCCAGTGGGCGGAAGGTGCCCGGTTCGTAGACGTAGCTGCGGTGGTGGCGCGGGCTGCTTTCGGCGACGACCTGGTCGCCCTGCCAGAAAAATTCCGTGGTCAGGCCGTCCACGGTCTTGCTGATGCGTCGGCCGAAGGCGTCGTAGCGGTAGGACGTTTCGCGCCCGTGCGCCGTGGTGACGCCGATCAGTCGGTGTTGGCTGTCGTAGCGGTATTCGCTGACGAGGCACTGGGCCTTGCCGCGCCGTTCGCGGATCAGGTTGCCGAAGGCGTCGTAGTCGTAGTGGCGGTCGCCCTCCATCAGCAGGCGGTTGCCCTTGAGGCGGGTGGGGCCGGGGCGGTCCTGCATCAGCAGGTTGCCGGCCGGGTCGTGGGCGAAGTGTTCCGGCGGCTCGCTGTGGGAATAGTCGATGCCGATCAGGCGATCCAGCGGGTCGTATTGGTAATGGCGGCGGTTGCGCTTGTCGGAAATGGACTGCAGGTTGCCATTGGCGCTGTAGGCATAATCGCGCCAGAACAGTTGCTGCTGGTTCTGCCACACCGTCTGGGCCTTGAGCCGGCCCTGTTCGTCGTAGTCGTACTGGCTGAGCAGCAGGCCTTGGCGGCGCTGGCGTTCGCGCCCGCCGCTGAGCTGGTGTTCGGTGAGGCGCGAGCCGTTCAGGTCGATGGCCGTCAGCGCGCCGCCCCGGGCGTGGTGGTAGTCGAGCTGGCTGTTGTCCGGCAGGCGCAGGTGATTGAGGCGTCCGCAGGCGTCGTAGCGATAACGCAGGGTGCCCCAGCCCTGGTGTTCGCTGATCAGCCGGTCCTGGGCGTCGTATTCGAAGGCCAGCGGGTGATCGGTGCCGTCGTTGACGTGGACCAGCCGGCCCAGCCCGTCGTAGCGGTATTCGATGGCCTGGCCGTCGGGCAAGGTCTTGACCAGCAGCCGCCCGGCCCCGTCGCGCTGGTAGCGGGTGACCCATTGGGCGCCGTCCGCGCCGTGCTCGGTTTTCTCCAGCAGGTGGCCATTGAGGTCGTAGGCGTAGGCGGTGCGTTGGCCGTCAAAGCCGATCTGCTGTCGGATCAATCCGTTAGGCGTGTAGTCCAGCTGATATTTTTCGCCGGATTCGTTTTCGATTTCAGTCAGCAACAGCCGCGCCGAGTCGTAGCGATACTTCAGTTCGCTGCCGTCGGGGTTGAGGCGACGGCTGATCAGGTGCAGGTCCTCGGCGTATTCATAGCGGGTGGTCCGCCCCAGCTCATCGCGCTCGGCGGTGACCTTGCCGTAGGCGTTGTAGTGCCAGGCGCGGGTCGCACCACCCGGCAAGGTGGTTTCGAGCAGGCGGCCCACCGCGTCCCACTGGTAGTGCGTGAGGGCGCCGTGTTCGTCCTGGCGGGTCAGCAAACGCCCCAGGGCGTCGTAGGAAAAACACCGGCGCCCCGTGTCGGGCAGGGTTTCTTCGGTCAGTTGGCCCAGCTGATTGCGGGTAAACCGATGCTCGCCACCGTCGGGGTAACGGATCGCCAGCAATTGTCCTTGGGCGTCGTAGTCATAGCCGGTGCTCTGGCCGTGCGGATCGATGGCCTCGATTACATCGCCCTGGGTGTTGCGCCGGTATTGCCACACGGCTTTGCCGCGCGAGCGGGCGTGCAGGAAACCGTGGCGGTATTCGTAGGACGTCGGTTCCTCGTCCGGCGGAATCAGCGCCACCAGCCGTCCGGCTTCGTCGTAGCGGTATTCGGTGACGGCGCCCAGCGGGTCCTGTTCGGCGATCAGCCGGCCCTGGGGGTCATAGGCCTTGAGGTGCTCGCCGCCATCGGGCTCGACCTTGCGCACCAGCCGTGCCCGCTCGTCGTGGACGTACACTTCCTGACTGCCATCCAGGTGCTGGACCGTGACCTGCCCGTCCTCGCCCCAGGTGTAGCGGCTGTCCATCTGCGCAAACGAGGCCCAGTGCCGCACGCAGCGGGCTGCGCGGCCTGCCCCTTGCCATTCCCAGAAGAAACTCGCGCCGCCGGCCAGTTGCCGTTGCAGGATGACGTGCTGGTCGTCGTAGTCGTAGCGTTCGCTTTCGCCGGCGGCGTTGGTGGCTTCGATCAGTCGCCAGCGGGCGTCGTAGCGGTAAGCCACCAGGGTCTGTTCGGTGCGCCAGGCGTCGTCCAGGGTCAGGGCCGGGTGGAAGCTCTGGTAGTCGATGGCGACCAGGTGACGCTGCGCGTAACGCAAGCGCAGGGCGCGTCCGGCGCCGTTGTCCAGGCGGCTGATGTCGCCGTGGATGTTGCGCTTGATCGTCAGGCGGTTGGCGTAGCGGTCGCTGAGGACGGTCAGATGGCCGTCGCGAAAGTGTAGGAACAGCGCACCTTCGCCGGACTGGGCGATGATCAGTTCGTCCGGCTCGGCCCCCCGGTAAATCGCTGCGCGGGCCAGGCTGTTGTGGATCGCCGGGCGTTGCTCGCTGGGCAGCGGAAACGTCGTACGGCGGTTTTCCTGGTCGATCCAGATGACCTGCTCGCCTTCAAGCAACAGGCGATGCGCCAGGGCATGGCTCCAGCCGCGGCCCAGGCCGATGTCCAGGTCCACCGCGCTGGTGCGGTACAAGCGGGTGAAGACAAACGGCAGTCGGCCATCGAGGGTGCCGTCGTCCAGGGTCAGCAGCTCCTCGCCGGTGACCATCGACACCGGGCAGCCGCTGGTCTGGGTCAGGGCCGCGGTGTCGGCGCTATCACCGTTGGGGTTTTTCGATTGGCTGGGGGCGTCGTCGTAGGATTCGTCCTTTTGCAGTGTGGTATTGCGCTGCGCGTCCCAGCGCAGTTGCATCCGGCCCTTCTTCACTCCAGCCGCGATCCCCCGCGCCGCCACGGTTTTGTAGCGGTCCACATAGGTGATGAAACCGTTGACCACCGCGAAGATCGCGTTGATGAATCGCTGCGCGGCGCTCAGCAGACGCCCGCCAAACTGGCCCAGACGCATGGCCAGGTAAGCAACACCGGTCCCCGCCCCGGCGAAGGTCAGGACGACGCCGATCAGCAAGTCGATCACCAGTTGCACCACCGCCGTAGCGAGCGCTTCAGCGGTTTCACCGGCAACCTCACTGGGCGGCAGCATCTCCAGCCAGAGGCTGGCGGTGCGCACCAGCAGGCACAACGCCGCTTCGTCGCTGGCCAGCAATTGCAGCCTGGCCATGAGCAACGGCGTTTTTTCCGCCATGGCGCTTAGCTGATCCGCACTTTCGCCCAGCCGGTCTACAAACTCGCCAGGGTTCTTGAGGATGTCCGACAGCAGACTGATGCTGTCCCACACCCCCTCAATCGCCGCCCAACTGCCTGCGAGCAAACCATTGCCCACCGCGGCCGCCGAAGTCGCCAATGATTGCTGCGCCCACTGCGGCTTGAAGCCCTGCCACTGCCCGCGCAGCCACTGCGTCAGATCGTTGTTCAGGCCGTCGTAGGAAGAAAACAGGTCGGCGATTGTCTGGGGGGATACTTTGTCCTGGACGTGAACCCGATAGGACTTACCCGCCGTCCCCTGGAAAGTCCCCAGGCCCTCGGCATTCAGGGTGACGGGCGTGACCTCGCCGCTGTCCACGGCCACCACATCCACCACGATGCCGCCCAGCGGAATGTCGTACACCGACTCCAGTTTGCTCTCGATGGTCATCGGCCCGGCCGAGGGGCACTGGACAACGGTGGAGAGGAAATCATCATCGCCGATGCTGACAGCGGAGCTGCTGTCACCGAAACGAATCAGCCGCTCCATGCCCATCAGCGAAGGCAGGTCGGCCGCATGGCTGGCGCGGTCCGCCGTCTGGCTGTACCAGCGGTCGAGCTGCTCGCGGTAGAGCGTCAGGGTGTCTTTGAAGCTGTCGAGTTCCTGCTCGATACGGTGCACCTGATCCATCAGGACACGGCTCGATCAGGGGCCGGCAGGGAAAAACGATCGAACATGGGCAGACGTCTCGCAGCACTCAGGGAGCGCGAGACTTTGCCGGGGATGCCTGGGGAAATAAGTCAGGTAAGGAGGCGGTGAATGTAGGGCGATTCGCTAAATAGCCCCACTCGACAAACGAACAGCCGAAAGGAAAGAAGGGTTCAAAAATGCCTGTGGATAAAACTACTGGTCGTAGCCTTCGAGCGCTTTGAGCTTGACCTCCGCCAACGGATGGCCGGCTTTTGCCGCCAAACCCCACCAGCGCGCCGCTTCTATCGGATCCGGCGCCTTGCTGGCGGAACCGGCCAGGCTGATCACACCGACTTGATAGGCAGCCTTGCCATCACCGGCCAGCGCCGCCAGGCGCAACAGGCGAACACCTTCTTCCCGGGCACCCAGGCCCTGGCCGCGGAACGTCAGGATATGCCCATAGAAACTTTGCGCGCCGACGTCCCCCAGGTTCGCCATGCGGGCAAATTGACCTTCCAGCCAGGACCAGCCACGGGGCTGTCGAACAAACCAGGACCAATGAAACAATCGACGCGCCAGCCAGTAACCGGCCCGCGCCTTGATGCGCCAGAGCATTCAGGCCTCCGCTGATTCGGGGTACTCGTATTCGAATACCCGGACCACTTCCGAGGCGTGCCAGGAAGCGGCCGCGACACCATCGGAAGGCCCGGAAAAGCGCCCAAGACGCTCAACGCACTCGAAGAAGCCGGTACGCGGCAACCGGCTTGCCCCCTGGCTGATGACCAACGAACTTCGCAGCGGCTGTTCAGCCCGGGCATCCAGTGCTGCCAAGTGTTCAAGGGCCGCAGTCAAGGTCTGCATGGCCGGGCTGGGAAGCTGCAAACGCTCCAGCAAGGCCCGGTACGTCAACAAATGGCGCTGGCGACGCGCCTGATCCAGTTCACCCAACAACCCATCCCAATGCTGCCGACTGATACGAACACTCACGATTGATCCCTCCAACCCGGCACCGTCAACTCCCAGGCCAAACTGCGCCGAATCGCGGCATCGGGCTGACGCTCGCCACTTTCGATCATGGCCAGATAAGACGGGCTTATACCTACTGTGCGGGCCAACGCCTCAATGGCGATGCCCTTCCCTTCGCGCAAACTGCGTAGTTGATCCAGACCAGGAAGAACCTGGCCGGGTGCCGCCGCATGACGGACTGTGGCTTCCTGCGGCGGAGCTTGATTGATGCCGGCTACCTTCAATAGCGACTGGTACTGATCCCACGGTAAAACCGCGTATTCGGGCTCTCCGTCGCGTGTGATTATTTGAATATCCATGTCTACCCCGTAGGACAACAACACTTAGCGAGTCAGCTTTTTCCTTGGAAGTGTAATCCTAATAGCGGCTAAGGTCGCGGGGCGATCAATCTCATAAGGCAAACACAACCGGATCAGTGCTTTTTCTGCCCTTGGAGCTGGAGCTGTTCCGGGGTGTCGGGAAGCCGCTCGACTTGAGCGAGCTTTTCGGGGGATTGCCGATAACGCCAGGCGCGGAAGGCTTCGAGTTCACTGTCGAGGGTCTTCATGATCCACGCCAGTACGGCGATATCGTCAATCATGCCGAACATGGGCAGGAAATCCGGAATCGCGTCCAGGGGGCTGAGGAAGTACATCAGCCCGGCCACGATCGACAGCAGCGACTTGGCGCTGACGGCCCGATATTCGCCACGCCAGTAGGCCAGGCACAGGGCCTGCAGCAAACGCAGATCCTCCTTGAGCTTGCCTAACCGACCGCCCTCTCGGGCGCCTTTGCTGGCGACGGCAAACAACAACGTCGGCAATCGACCGCGGGCCAGCAGTCGTCCTGCCAGCGGCAGAAAACGCGCAAAATTCCACGGAGCCTTCATGTTTTCTCCCACTGAAATGTTATCCACACAAATTGTGGATAACCTTGTGAACAGAGCTGCATTTACGCGCTGAAGCCCCCGTCAAATAAGGCCCCCAGTCAGATCGGGCGTTTTTTACTCACATAAAAAAACCCAATATTTCATTGACTTGACGGCCCGACTGGGTCTAGCACAGCGTCTGTATTGCCTATGACTATAACCCGCGCCGAGCGTTCGGTTTTTTGCCGTTTACCAACGCCCGGATACGACAACGCCCCGCATAAGCGAGGCGTTGTCGTTATAGCAGCCGAGGTTACTTGGCTGCGTCTTCTTTTGCCGGATCCTTGATCGCCAGCAGTTCCAGGTCAAACACCAGAACCGAATTGGCGGGGATGGCCGGGCTCGGGCTTTGGGCGCCGTAGGCCAGTTCGCTCGGGATGTACAGTTTGTACTTCTCGCCGACATGCATCAGTTGCAGGCCTTCGACCCAACCCGGGATCACACCGCTGACCGGCAGGTCAATCGGGCTGCCACGCTCCACGGAGCTGTCGAACACCTTACCGTCAGTCAACTTACCGGGTGTAGTGAACAGTCACGACATCAGTCGGCTTAGGCTGAGGGCCGTCGGCTTTCTTGACCACTTCGTACTGCAGGCCGGAAGCGGTGGTGGTAACACCTTCCTTCTTGCCGTTTTCCTCGAGGAATTTCTTGCCGGCGGCTGCCGACTCTTCGCTCATCTTGGCCATACGCTCTTCGGCACGCTTTTGCAGTGCGGCAAAGGCTTCGACCAGTTCTTCGTCTTTCAGCTTCTGTTCTTTCTTGCCGACGGCATCTTCGATGCCCTGGGCCACTGCTTTGGAATCCAGGTCATCCATACCTTCCTGAGCCAGGCTTTTGCCCATGTTCAGACCAATGCCGTAGGAAGCTTTCTGCGCCGGGGTTTTCAGCTCTACGCTGGTCTGCGAGTCACAACCCGCGAGTACCAGGCCAACCAGGGCCACCGCCGCCGCCAACCGATGCTGTTTCATGCTATTTCCTTGTTCATGCGCCAAAAGGGCAATCGAGTAAAGCCGCGAGCTTATCAGGCGGCCACGACCAATGGCTACCGGCATGTGAGCAGCAAAGCACTGATAAGTTCACGGTCCCAAACGCTTTTTAATCCTGGGCGGATGAAGCATCTGTCATCTATTACGTACAGGGACAAATTGCCACTCCCCCGCAGCCCCATCGGTAATGGCCACTTGCCGGCCACGCGGCACTGAGGCATAAGGGCATATCAAAAAAAACAAGGACGTTACTGTGCGCCTGCTATCTCGCCTTCTCTTGTTGCTCCTTGCGCTGCTCGTCATTGCCGTGGCCGTGGTGCTCTATTACGTTGCCAATCCTCGTCTGCCGACCTATACACCGGTGGAACAGGTGCATTATCTGGATCAATGGAGCGCCGCCGAACGCCAGACGTACTATTTCACCCCTCAGGGCACTCAAGTCAAAGGCCTGCGCTACGACTGGTTCACCGCCCTCGAATTGCCGTTCTCGCAACAGCGCTTCGCTTCGCCTGAATACCTGGCTCGATTCGGCTTTCTGGTGGACCCGGCGCAGAAACCCTCGGCGGACAATCCCGGCAATCTGCCCGTAGGTTTCACCCGCCACCAGAATCCGGGCAGCGCCGACCAGTTCCTGGATATCACCTGCGCCGCCTGTCACACCGGTGAGCTGCGCTTCAAGGGCCAGGCGATACGGATCGACGGGGGCTCGGCCCAGCACGTCCTGCCTTCCAGCGTTCCTACATTACGCGGTGGCAGTTTCGGACAAGCATTGGTCGCCAGCCTGGCCTCGACCTACTACAACCCCTGGAAATTCGAACGCTTTGCCCGCCAGGTACTGGGGCAGGACTACGACGCCCGCCATGAACAGCTGCGCAAATCATTCAAAGCCTCCTTGGATACATTCTTGCGCGTGGCCTGGAACGACACTCATCGCGGCCTCTACCCCACCGAAGAAGGACCTGGCCGTACAGATGCCTTTGGACGGATTGCCAATGCCAGCTTCGGCGATGCCATCTCCGACAAGAATTACCGGGTCGCCAACGCACCTGTGGATTACCCGCAGTTGTGGGACATATGGACATTCGACTGGGTGCAGTGGAACGGTTCGGCCCAGCAACCGATGGCCCGCAACGTCGGCGAAGCACTGGGTGTCGGCGCCACGTTGAATTTCTTCGACGCCCAGGGCAAACCATTGCAAGGTGATGCGCGATACCCCTCCAGCGTGCGCGTTCGCGATCTGCACAAGATTGAAGAAACCCTGCAGTTGCTCAAGGCCCCGGAGTGGCCTCAGGAACTGCTTGGCGCTATCGATATGCCGTTGGCCGCACAAGGCCGGGCGCTGTTCGTCGAAAACTGTGCCGGCTGCCATGTCCCCAACGTGGTTCAAGGTCCTGACAGGCCCGTCCAGCACCTGAACATGTTGCCGGTGAAGGTGATCGGCACCGATCCGGGTACCGCTAACAACATTGCCGACCACCGTTTCGATCTGACCAGCCTGCAATGGAATCCGGCCGAACTGGCCAAACTGGACGTACAACTGCATCCGACCCCGACGACGCCGCTGGATTTGAGCCAGGTTTCAGTCGCCAAAGGCTTGGCCTACGTTACCGCGTTCGTGGAAGAGCGGGCTTACCGTGACGCGGGCGTCACACCGCTGGAGCGTCCGGCGCTGGACGGTTTTGGCCTGCCCATCGGCGTGCGCGAGCTGCGCGCCTACAAAGCCCGGCCCCTGGCTGGCGTCTGGGCCACGCCGCCCTTCCTGCATAACGGCTCGGTGCCGACGATCTATCAGTTGCTGTCCCCTCAGGACGAACGGGCGATCACCTTCTATAAAGGCAGCTTCGAATACGACCCACGGCACCTGGGCTATCGCACAGAAGCCTTCACGAATGGCTTTTTGTTCGACACCCGGATTACCGGCAACCACAACAGTGGTCATGAGTTTCGCGCTGGTGAGCGGGGTAACGGCGTGATCGGTCGGCTGCTGCAGCCACAGGAACGCTGGGCGTTGCTGGAGTACCTCAAGGTACTGGGCGGGCCGCTGGAGTCGCAACTGTGATGATGAACCCCTCAGGCAAAAGGATTGACCCATGCTGATTACGCTCTGGCTGCGCCTCGGCGCCTTTTTGGGCAAGACGCTCCTGTGGTTGCTGGGCATCGGGCTGCTCGGCTGGGCGCTGGCCACGGCCTGGTTCGCCTGGCAACACAGCGGGCCGGTCTCGGATAAAGAGCAGATTCCACCCGGCGAAGCGGCCATGACCCAGGACATCATCCAGACCGCCATCCGTATCGTCGATCAGCACCGCGAAGGCACGCGCTACCTGCGTGATGCCCATGCCAAAGCCCACGGCTGCGTCATGGCGCAAGTGCAGGTGCCGGACAATCTGCCAGCACCGTTGCGCCAGGGTGTATTTGCCGAGCCGGGGAAGGTCTGGCAAGCGACGATTCGCTTGTCCAACGGCAACGCCTACCCACAGTTCGACAGCCTGCGCGATGCGCGAGGGATGGCGATCAAGCTGCTGGGCGTGCCGGGCAAACAATTGCTGGGGGACCGACTGTCACAAGGTGAACAGGATTTTGTGATGTTCAATCATCCGAACTTCTTCGTCAGCGATGTCGCCGAATATCGTCAGAATGTAGCCGCCCAGGCCGATGGAAAAAAGGCGATGGCGTTCTTTCCGAGCCTGGATCCCCGGAGCTGGCAGATCCGCCACCTGTTCATCGCCCTGGAGACACTTTCACCGGCCCCTGACAGCCCGACCCAGACCACGTATTTTTCGGTATCGCCCTACAAGTTTGGCGAGGCCAACGCGAAATTTCGCGTAGCGCCCGACCCGGATAACTGCCCGAGCTACACCCTGCCCGCACAAAACCAGGCACTGCCGAATTTCTTGCGAAGTGCACTGACGCAACAGTTATCCACAGACCGGATACCGGCGTGTTTTGTCCTGCAGATCCAGCGCCAGGACCCGAGCAAGTTCATGCCGATCGAAGACACCAGTATTGAATGGCGAGAAAGTGACGCACCGTTCGAGACAGTGGCGCGAATCACCGTGCCGGCCCAGGATTTCGATACGCCCAAGCTGAACCTGGCCTGCGACAACCAGTCCTTCAACCCGTGGTTCGGCATTGAGGCCCATCGCCCCATCGGCGGCATCAACCGTTTGCGCAAAGCGGTGTATGAGGCGGTCAGCGATTACCGTCATAGCCGCAATGCCGAGCAGTAAATAACGGAGCGTGGGATTCAATCTTTTTTTTGGGGCTGCTGCGCAGCCCATCGGGGATAAGCGAACAGCCTTGCGCCGTTGCCTCGCCACTTCAACCGTGCTTGGTGTTCACCAGTTCTGCAATCAGAAAATCCTTGAACGCAGAAACCGCCGCCGGCAAATTGCGTCCAGCCATGCTTTGCAGTTCGATGCGCCGTGCCTGCATCCCTTCATCCAGAATTGGCAGGCACTGCAACTGCTTGTCCGCCACCTGTTTGTGCAAGGTCATCTCGCTGGCCAGGCTAATGACGCCTTCCTCGCGGACGAAGCTGTAAAGCGCGGCCACGTAATTGGTGGTCAGTACCGGATCGAACAACAACCCCTGTACACCACAACAAATGTCGAACAGTTGCCGTATCGTGGTATCGGCCTTGGGCAACGCAATGGGCCAGGGTTGCAACTCGGCGAGGCTGACCGCTTCACGCCCGGCCAAGGGGTGGGAATTGGAAACCACCGCAAAAATCGCCCCGCTCAAGACATGTTCAACCTTGATTTCCTTCTGCGGTGACAAGCTGAAGGTCATCGCCAGATCGGCTTCGCCGGAACGTACTTTTTCAGTCGCTTGCGCAGGCGCGCAAACCTCCAATGTGAAATGGATGCCCTGGTACTCACGCCTGAATGCGCTGATGCTCCTGGGCATGTACTCCAATGCAAAACCTTCCGAGCAGGCGACATGCACATGCCCCCGCTGCAAGCCATGCAGCTCGGTAATTTCCAGCACCACCTGCTCTGCCTCAAGTTGCGACTTGCGCGCATATGCCGCCAATCGCGTCCCGGCCTCGCTGAGCACCATGCCTCGGGCACGACGCTCAAACAGGCTGGCATCCAGAGCCAACTCAAGCTTGGAAATCTGTCGGCTCACCGCTGACGCCGCAACATTGAGCCGCAGCGAAGCTTCACTGACCGATCCGCACCTGGCTACTTCCAGGAAATAGCGCAATGCCGTGGACTGCACGCCATACAGCTGCATCGGAACCTCCGAGCATTGCCTTTTTGGCAAAGAAAGTATCGAAAGATTGTACTTGTGGCATTGATAGCCTTTCCCTACATTCGTGTCCAGACCAAAAAAAACATCGCCTGAGCTTCTCCTCCTCATTTACCGCATTTGCGATTCGCTGCCCTTTGATTCAACCACTCTCGCCAACGGAGACGACGGCATGGGCATCAAAGGTTTCGCCTGCAGTATCGCGCTGATGGGTTTGATCAACAGCTTTGCGGCTCATGCCGACAAAGCCAACGACACCCTGGTTTACGCTTCCGACAGCGAACCTGAAAACGTCAGCCCCTATCACAACGATCTCCGCGAAGGAGTGATTCTCGGCCGGCTGATCTGGGACAACCTGATCTACCGCGATCCCACCAGCGGCGAATACAAACCCATGCTGGCCACCGGTTGGAAACAGGTCGACGACACCACCATCGACCTTGAGCTGCGCAAAGGCGTCAAATTTCACAACGGCGACCCCTTCACCGCCGACGACGTGGTGTTCACCCTCAACTACGTGGTGTCGCCCGAAGCGAAAGTCGTGACCGTGCAAAACGTAGACTGGATCAAGAGCGCCGAAAAAACCGGTGACTACAGTGTCCGCCTGTATTTGAAGAAGCCTTTCCCTCCTGCGCTGGAATACCTGTCCAACGCCGTTCCGATGTTCCCCAAGCAATACTTCGAGAAGGTCGGCCTGGCCGAATTCAGTCGCAAGCCAGTGGGCACCGGACCGTATAAGGCCCTGTCGGTGGTGGCCGGCGAAGGCGTGAGCATGGCGATCAACAAGGACTACTTTGCGGACAGCCCACAAGGCAAGCCACATATCGCTCACCTCAAGTTTCGGGTAATCCCGGATGCAGAAACTCGCCTGGCCGAGTTGATGACCGGCGGTGTCGACTGGATCTGGCGCGTCACCTCGGATCAGGCAATCGACCTCAAAGGTATACCGAACCTCACCGTGACCAGCGCCGAAACCATGCGCATCGGTTTCCTGATTCTTGATGCTCGAGGCACCTCCAGCGAAAACTCGCCAATGAAAAACCTCAAGGTGCGTCAAGCGATCAACCATGCAATCAACCGCGAGGCACTGGCGACGCAGTTGGTGGGTGGCGAAGCCAAGCCCTTACAGGTTGCGTGTTATCCACGCCAGTTCGGTTGCGATACCTCTGCGGCCACTGTCTACAACTTTGACCCGGCCAAAGCCCGCGCGCTGCTCGCCGAGGCCGGTTACCCAAATGGCTTCGAGACGGAAATATTCGCTTATCGCGACCGTGATTACGTCGAAGCCATCATCGGCAACCTGCGCGCGGTGGGCATCAACGCCAAGCTGCGCTACTTGAAGTACGCCGCCCTACGAGATCAGCAACGTGGCGGTAAGGTGCCCATGTCGTTCCAGGCCTGGGGCTCGTTCTCGATCCTCGACACTTCGGCGTCGGCCGGCACCTGGTTCAAGGGCAATCCGGACGACAACATCAAAGACCCGCAAGTCCAAAACTGGTTGCAGAGCGCCGATAACGCCCTCGATCCGCAAGTGCGCAAGGACAACTACCGCAAGGCGTTGCAGCGCATCAGCGAACAGGCGTACTGGGCCCCGCTGTTCAACTACTCGATGAACTACGCCTACACCTCCGAACTGGCATTCACGCCGTATCCGGATGAACTGCCGCGTTTCGTTCAGTCCAGTTGGAAGTAATCCGCAACCGGGCGGATTGAGCGAGCGATTCCGTGGCGCGTGGGCCAGCCCCCCACGGCCACGTCCTCCACCTGTCATCCATTGAACATGAGGAAACTTGCCATGCTTGGGTTCCTTCTACGCCGTCTGGGCATCGCTTTTTGCGTCGCCATTACCGTGTCGGTGATCAGCTTCTCTCTGTTGCATCTGTCCGGCGACCTGGCCACGGCCATTGGCGGGCCGGAAGCCACCAGCGAACAGATCGAACAGATCCGTGTGCAATACGGCTTGAACAAACCGCTTCCCACCCAGTACGTCAACTGGCTGGGCGGTTTGCTGCGGCTGGACCTGGGCAACTCCTTTTTCTTTCAGGAGTCGGTCTATAACCTCGTCGCCAGCCGTTTGCCGATTACTCTCGGATTAGGTGCCATGGCGCTGGGAATCGCCTTGCTGGTGGCGATTCCCCTGGGCGTACTGGCCGCGATCAAACGCGACACCTGGGTTGATCGACTGGCCTTGAGCATCGCGGTACTGGGCCAGGCAATGCCCAGCTTCTGGTTTGCGCTGATGTTGATCGTAGTGTTTGCGGTGACGCTCAAGTGGCTGCCAGTCTCCGGCAACTCAAGCATGCTGCATTTCGTCATGCCGGCCATTGCCTTGGGGTACTACGCAACGCCGGCCATCATGCGCCTGACCCGCGCAGGCATGCTGGATGTGCTCAGTTGCGATTACATCCGCACCGCTCGCGCCAAGGGGCTGCGCCCTGCGCAGGTGTTGTTCAAGCATGCATTGCGCAATGCATTGATTCCGGTCGTCGCACTGGCAGCGGTGGAGTTCGGCTTCATGCTCGGCGGTTCGGTGGTGATCGAAACCGTGTTTTCCCTGCAAGGCATCGGACAACTCGCCTGGGACGCCATCGCCCGTGACGACTTCCCGGTAGTCCAGGCCGTGGTCCTGTTGATTGCGGTGATCTACATCATCCTCACCTTGCTGGCCGATGTGCTCAACGCACTGCTCGACCCGCGCATTCGCGTGCGCTAGGAGCCCTTCATGAGTACCCCCGTTACCCTCGCGATCAACGACTACCTGCCCCCACCAAGTAGCCTGAGCCGGGTGCTTGGCAAAAGCTTTCGCCACCGCGGCTTCGCCATCGGCAGTGCGTTGCTGCTGATCATTTTTGCTGGTGCGCTGTTCGCGCCATGGCTGGCGCCTTATGACCCTTATGCGCAAGACGTGATGTTGCGCATGAAGCCTCCGGTCTGGATGGCTAACGGCACTTGGGAATATGTCTTGGGCACCGACAAGCTGGGCCGCGATTACCTCTCACGGTTGCTCTACGGCGCCCGTATTTCACTGTTTATCGGCGTTGCGGCGGCGCTGATTTCCGGCGTCATCGGCACCGTCATGGGTCTGCTGGCCGGTTACTACGGTGGCAAGGTGGATGCGTTTATCAGCTACCTGATCACCACTCGGCTGGCGCTGCCTGTGGTCATGGTGGCCCTGGCCTCTGCCTCGTTGATGGGCGGCTCGCTGAAGGTGGTGATCATTCTGCTCGGTTGCCTGCTCTGGGACCGCTTCGCCGTGGTGGTTCGGGCCTCGGTGCAACAAATTCGCGATGCCGAATATGTTGCCTCGGCACAAGCCCTGGGCTGTTCGACCCTGCGCATTCTGGTCAGTGAAATCCTGCCCAATCTGGTTGGCGCGCTGATCGTGGTCGCGACCCTGGAAATGGCCCACGCGATCCTGCTGGAGTCAGCGCTGTCGTTCCTCGGGGTGGGCGTACAACCGCCGACGCCGTCCTGGGGACTGATGATCGCAGAGGGCAAACCCTACATGTTCTTTTCCCCGTGGGTCATCGCCATCCCAGGCATCGCCCTGATGATTCTGGTGCTGGGCATCAATCTGGTCGGCGACGGCCTGCGCGATCTGATCCTGCCCGATGGCCGCAACTGAGACTGATAGAGGAGTACCGGACATGGCACTACTCCATGTTGAAAACCTGCGGGTGGACATTCCCATGGGCCATAACCCGACAGCGGATGACATGCTGCATGCGGTGCGCGGCCTGGATTTTCAGGTCGAGCGCGGCGAGATGCTGTGCATTGTCGGAGAGTCCGGCTGCGGCAAATCCCTGACCTCGCTGGCACTCATGGACCTGCTGCCCCGCAAGGCCAAGCGCACCGCCAGCCGACTGACACTGGACGGCATCGACCTGCTCGGCCAGAGCGAGCGAAGCATGTGCGACCTGCGCGGCAACCGCCTGGCGATGATCTTCCAGGAGCCCATGACCGCGCTGAACCCGGCCTACAGCATTGGCGACCAGCTCAGTGAAGTGCTGACCCGACACCGCAAGGTGTCGCGCAAGGATGCGCTGGCCCGCGCCGCGCAAATGCTGGAAAAGGTCGGCATCAGCAATGCCGGCGAGCGTCTGCGTCAGTACCCGCATCAACTCTCCGGGGGGTTGCGCCAGCGGGTGATTATCGCCATGGCGTTGATGTGCGAGCCCGACCTGATCATCGCTGACGAGCCGACCACCGCACTGGACGTGACCATTCAGGCGCAAATCCTGCGCCTGATCCGCGATATACAGAAAGAACTGGGGCTGGCGGTGATCTTTATCACCCACGACCTTGGCCTGGTGGCCCGCATCGCCGACCGGGTTGCCGTGATGTATGCCGGGGAAATCGTCGAAAGCGCTCCCGCCCGACAACTCTTCGAGAACCCGCGGCATCCGTACACCCGTGGCCTGCTGGCCAGCATCCCGATTCCAGGGCGGACCAAACCGGGCGAAGCGCTGGGTTCGATTCCCGGTCTGGTGCCGAGCCTGGTGGGTGAACAACACGGGTGTGCCTTTCGCAATCGTTGCGCGCACACCGTCCAGGCGTGTGCCCGGGATGTGCCCGAAGTGCACCAGGACGGACATATGGCGCGCTGCCTGCTGGCGGCTTCCGGCCTGAAACCGATGCTGGTTAAAGAGAGTGCCCGCTCATGAAAAAAGACATCGCTCTGGAGCTGTGCGATATCCGTCGCGAGTTCCGTATCAGCAAAGGCTTTTTCAAACCTGCCGCCACACTGAAAGCGGTTGATGGCGTATCACTGCGCCTGATGCGCGGTGAAACCCTCGGTCTGGTGGGTGAGTCCGGTTGCGGCAAAAGCACCCTGGCCAAGATCCTGCTCGGCCTGCTACAGCCCACTCAAGGCGACGTGCTGGTCAATGGCAAACATCTGGCAGCGACAGATCGCAAGGAGATGTCCCGGCGTATCCAGCCGATCTTCCAGGATCCGTATTCATCGCTGAACCCCCGCAAGACCCTGCGCGAAATCATCACCCTGCCGTTGATCGTCCACGACATCGGCACGGCCACCGAGCGCCGCAAGAAAACCGAACAAATGCTGGATGTAGTCGGCCTTCCCAAGCGCGTGATCGATAGCTATCCAGCCCAGTTATCCGGCGGCCAGCGCCAGCGCGTGGCGATTGCCAGGGCGCTGGTCATGCGTCCTGATGTGTTGATCTGCGACGAGCCGACTTCGGCGCTGGACGTGTCAGTGCAGGCGCAGATCCTCAATCTGTTGCAAGACCTCAAGCGCGAATTCGGCCTGACCTATTTGCTGATCAGCCACAACCTGGCGGTTATCGAGCACCTCGCCGACCGGGTGGCCGTGATGTATCTGGGGCGTATTGTCGAAGAACGCACCCGCCAGTCGCTGTTCGCCGAACCCGGCCATCCGTATACCCGCGCATTGCTCGATTCGGTGCTGACCCCCGATCCGCGCTTGGGCATTCCAGACATCGGCCTGCACGGCGCCTTCCCCAACCCGATGTCCCCGCCAACCGGCTGCACCTTTCACCCGCGCTGCCCGAACTGCATGGACCGTTGCAAAACGGCCTATCCGGCCAACGATCCAATTATCGGCGGCAACGTACGTTGCCACCTGCACGACAGTCCCACCCAAACACTGGAGCTTGTCCACTCATGAGTCGTTCCCAGGCCATCAGCAACACCCTCGAACAGTTCGACAACGGTGCTTTTTTCAACCTGCTCGAACGTAGTGTCGCCCTGCCCACCGAAAGCCAGGCGCAAGACAGCCAACCTGAGTTGTATCGCTACCTCAACGAGTTCATCACTCCGCATGTCGAGGCGCTGGGTTTCAGCGTAAAAATCTACGACAACCCGGTAGCGGAACGCGGACCATTCATGATCGCCACGCGCATTGAACACCCGCAGCTGCCCACCGTACTCAGCTATGGTCATGGTGATGTGGTGCGCGGCTATGCGGCACAATGGCGTGAAGGCTTGTCACCGTGGCAAGTCACCGTCGAAGGTGATCGCTGGTACGGGCGCGGCACCGCCGATAACAAAGGCCAGCACCTGATCAACATCACCGCGCTGGAGCAGACCCTCAAGGCCCGCGAAGGCAAGCTCGGCTTCAACGTCAAACTGCTGCTGGAAATGGGCGAAGAAGAAGGTTCCCCCGGCCTCAATGCGTTCTGTGCCGCCCACCGCAAGGAGCTGGCGGCGGATATCTTCATCGCCTCGGACGGCCCGCGTCTGGCCGCAACACGGCCTACCATTTTTCTAGGCTCACGCGGGGTGTTCAACTTCGAGCTGGCGGTCAATCTGCGCGAAGGCGCACACCACTCCGGTAATTGGGGCGGGCTGCTGGCCAATCCCGGCATCATCCTGGCCAACGCCATCGCCAGCATGATCGACGAACATGGCCGGGTAAAAGTCGAGGGCTTGCAGCCCAGCGCACTGCCGGATTCGGTGCGACAGGCGCTGGCCGACATCGAAGTCGGTGGCGGGCCGGATGATCCGCAAATCGACGCCAACTGGGGCCACCCGGATCTGTCGCTGAGCGAGAAAGTCTTTGGCTGGAACACCCTCGATGTCATTGCCTTCAAGACTGGCAATCCAGACGCCCCGGTGCATGCAATCCCCGGCAAGGCCAACGCTCACTGCCATATCCGCTTTGTGGTAAACAGCGATTACACGACCTTTATCCCCGCCGTGCGCGCTCACCTGGATGCCCATGGTTTCAACAATGTCGAGGTCAAGCAAAGCCGCATCGATGTCATGCACGCCACCCGGCTGGACCCGCAAAGCCCATGGGTCAACTGGGCGCTCGACTCGTTGACGCAAACCACCGGAAAGAAACCGGCGCTGCTGCCCAACCTTGGCGGCTCCTTGCCCAACGACGTGTTTGCCGACGTGCTCGGCCTGCCGACCTTGTGGGTGCCGCATTCGTACCCGGCCTGTTCACAACATGCGCCCAACGAGCACTTGCTGGCACCGGTGGTCAAAGAAAGTCTGCAGATCATGGCCGGGCTGTTCTGGGACCTGGGCAACGATGCGGCACGTCTGAGCGAGGAACATCGGGCACGGGAGCGTGCGCAATGAGCGAGACCCACCAACAGGCGCTGGACTGGCTCGCCGGCCAGCGCCCCGCCATGGAGTCGTTGTTGCAGCGTCTGGTCGATACCGATTCCAACAGCTATGACAAGGCGGGGGTCGATGCCGTGGGCGCATTGCTCGCAGCGGAACTGGAGGCCGACGGTATCGAGCTCAAGCGTATGCCGGTCGAAGGTTTTGGCGACGTACTGCTTGCCCAAGTACCCGGCGAGGCTGGCAAGCCGGTGCTGTTGCTGGGCCATCGCGACACGGTATTCCCCAAGGGCACGACCACCACCCGTGGCTTCAGCCGCGATGGCGACCTCGCCTACGGCCCCGGCGTAGCCGACATGAAAGGTGGGTTGGTGCTCAACTGCTTCGCCCTCAAGGCACTCAAGCGCGTCGGTCCTTTGCCCTGCCCGGTGCAGGTGCTCTATACCGGTGACGAAGAAATCGGCTCTGGCAGCGCCCGCAGCCATATCGAAAGCGCCGCCAAATCAGCCCGCGCCGTACTCAATACCGAGCCGGGACGGGCCAGCGGCAATGTGGTCAGCGCCCGTAAAGGCGGGGCCACACTGGTCATCGAAGTCAGCGGCCGCGCTGCGCACTCCGGCGTCAACCATGCCGACGGGGCCAGCGCCATCGAGGCGCTGGCCCGAAAGATCGTCAAACTGCATGCCCTGACCGATTACCCCGCAGGCATCACCACCAATATCGGGCTGATCGCCGGCGGCACCTCCAGCAACACTGTCGCGCCCAACGCCTCGGCCAAGCTGGATGTACGGTTTATCGAGTCGCAACACTGGGAGCAGATATTCGCCGCCATCCAAGGCATCGTCGCTGAAGAGGAACTGCCCGGCACGAGCGCCATCCTCAAGGAAGCGACGACCTTCCTGCCGATGGAAGCACGGCACAGCGAGCAACTGCTGCACATCTATCAACAACAAGCACTGGCGCTAGGCTTCAGTGTCGAGGGCGAATTCACCGGCGGCTGCGCCGATTCCGGGTTCACCGCCAGCTTGGGCATTCCAACCCTGTGTGGTCTGGGGCCGGTGGGTGGCAAAGTCCACACCGATCGTGAATACCTGGAACTGGACACGCTGGTTCCACGCGCCCAGGCCTTGGTGGCAACCATTCTGGCCGTCGGCGAGAACCGTTGAGGCAATTAGCCTCTACCCATCACCGGGAGTACTTTCATGCATACGATTTCGCAATCCGCAGTCTGGATAAAAGCGCCATTAACGGATGTGGGTGTCGTTATTGTCACCAGTGCCGAACTGCCCGAATACTTCATCGACACGTTGCAGCTGGCGATCAAGGACTGGGACCAGGTGGCCTATCTGGTCGTCAAGCAGTCGCATGAGTTCATGCTCGACTGGCTCAGAGCCGGGTCTGAGGCATCGGAATCGAATCCATCCAGCCTGTGTCATGCCAGCCAGTTGCTGCGCTCAGTATCGAAAGGCTGCTACCTGCTTGATGTCGAAGTCAGCCCATTGCCCAGCCTGACTTGGCTGGGATCTGTCTGCGGCCACACATTGCGCTTCGTTAAACTGGGTAAAGTCGAGTTAACCGATGCCGCGATGGATAAGCAGGTGGAGGAGATCTTGTCGGTGGCCAGGGACCTGGCAAAAAGTGTCTTGCAAGAGCGCTATAGCGCCTGATGGAGCCGGGTCCCGCGCTGCTCAGCAAGTGCGACATTGAACCTGTGGCAAGGGAGATTGCTCCCCGCCACAGCTTACTCACCGCTAGCGTCAACGCTTTACGGACTTGAAGCGCAATCATCCGTTGCGGAACAGGAAGCTATAGGCGTTCAGAGCGGGAACCCCGCCCAAATGCGCATAAAGCACTTTCGAGCCTTCAGGGAACTCACCACGACGCACCATATCAATCATACCGTGCATGGATTTACCTTCATACACCGGGTCTGTCAGTACGCCCTCAAGGCTCGCGCACAGTCGGATAGCTTCCAGCGTGCCGTCGTTGGGCAAGCCATATTCCGGGTAGGCGAAGCGCGTATCGAGGACCACGTCCTCTTCAGTGATCTCCCGACCCAGCTCCACCAGCTCAGCGGTGTGCCGGGCAATGCGCAGAATCTGTGCCTTGGTCTGCTCCGGTTTGGCCGAGGCGTCGATACCGATGACGTTCTTCGAGCGGCCGTCGGCAGCGAAACCGACCACCATGCCGGCCTGGGTACTACCGGTCACCGAACAGACCACAATGTAATCAAACTTGAAGCCCAGTTCTTTTTCCTGCTGCCGTACCTCTTCGGCGAAACCCACGAACCCGAGGCCGCCGTAGGGATGCTCGGAACACCCCGCCGGGATCGGGAATGGCTTGCCACCTCGCTCGACCACGTCGCTCATGGCCTTCTCCCAGCTGGGACGAATGCCGATGTCAAACCCGGCGGCGTCCAGACGTACCTCTGCGCCCATGATCCGGGACATCTCGATATTGCCTACCCGGTCATACACCGCATCGGAGTAGTTCACCCAGTTTTCCTGCACCAGTACGCACTTCATGCCCAGGTGAGCAGCGACGGCGGCTACCTGGCGGGTCTGGTTCGACTGGATTCCGCCGATGGAAACCAGGGTATCGCAGCCTTGCTCAAGCGCTTCGGGAATCAGGTATTCAAGCTTGCGGGTTTTGTTCCCGCCGAAAGCCAGGCCACTGTTGCAGTCTTCACGCTTGGCATACAACTGCACCTTGCCGCCCAAATGTTCGCTGAGACGCTTCAAGGGGGTGATGGGAGAGGGACCAAAGGTCAGCGGATAACGTTCGAAACGATTCAGGTTCATGACTCTGCTCCTTGTGTATTGAATATCCAAGCACCAGGCCGAAAGACAAAGGCTGCCTTCCAGGCTATTTCAGGGGGGCTTCGATGAGTTCAATATTAAGAAGAATATGAAAAATATGTGTTGCAAGTTTAAGGTACTTAAAGAACTATTATTTACGCAAACAATTACAGAACATACTTTAGTTGTTCGGGAAGAGAGATGAGCGCAACAAATAATCACAAGAAGCCTGAAGAAACAGCTGCGGCGCCGCAACCGCTTGATCGAACCGACCGAGCGATTCTCAAGACCCTGCAGCGCGATGCCTCCATCTCCAATGTGGCGCTTGCAGAGAAGGTGAAACTGAGCGCGCCGGCTTGCCTCAGGCGCGTCGAACGGCTCAAGCAGGCCGGCCTGATCAAGGGCATCGTCGCATTGCTGGACAGTGAGGCGCTGGACGCGGGAATGGTGGTGTTGATCGGCGTGGTACTGGACCGCTCCACACCGCAATCCTTTGCAGATTTCGAGGCGGCCGCACAAAAGGTATCCGGCTGTATGGAATGCCATGTGGTGACGGGAGAATTCGACTATTTCATGTTGCTGCGAACCAAGGACAGCCACAGCTTCAATCGACTGCATGCCGAACAGTTGCTTTACCTGCCCGGTGTTCGGCAGATCCGCTCGTTCATGGGGTTGCGCCAGGTCTTGTCGACGACCCACATACCCATTTGATGCTCATATCCGCCGAGGGGCAGCACCTGCTATATCACGGCCGTGCCGTTTGCTGGGCTGCTGATGGATTGCGATGAAACGCCATAAACGAAAAAAGCGGCCAAAGGCCGCTTATTCGGTAGCTTCCAGGCGTTCAGTGGGCCTAAGTGGAAGCGAATATGGCGCAGCGGACGGGACTCGAACCCGCGACCCCCGGCGTGACAGGCCGGTATTCTAACCGACTGAACTACCGCTGCGCGTAACATTGAAAGCTTGGTGGGTGATGACGGGATCGAACCGCCGACATTCTGCTTGTAAGGCAGACGCTCTCCCAGCTGAGCTAATCACCCTTCACTTTCGATGCGGGGCGCATTCTCTCACAAATTTTCGTAACGTGCTGATTTAATTAACTATTCAGCAAAAAATGTGATTAACGTGCACCGCAGGAACTGCAAACAGCAAAAAGCCCGCGTTAGCGGGCTTTCTGTGGTGATCTGGCGTTCAGTGTTCCAGATTACCGAATATGGCGCAGCGGACGGGACTCGAACCCGCGACCCCCGGCGTGACAGGCCGGTATTCTAACCGACTGAACTACCGCTGCGCGTAACACTTTGGAGCGAATGGTGGGTGATGACGGGATCGAACCGCCGACATTCTGCTTGTAAGGCAGACGCTCTCCCAGCTGAGCTAATCACCCTTCGCTTTCGGTGTGGCGCGCATTCTACGGAGCGTCCTCAAAGCTGGCAAGCACTTTTTAATTTAATTTTTTCAGGCCTTCCAAAGGCTTAGCGAAGGGTTGGCCTATGGCGCCGCGAAGAGAATAATGCCCCCCTTTGTATAAAGGAGAGACTCACCCCATGTGGTTCAAAAACCTGCTTATCTATCGCCTGACCCAAGATCTGCCTTTTGATGCCGAGGCGTTGGAAACTGCACTGGCCAGCAAACTGGCGCGTCCATGTGCAAGCCAGGAGTTGACCACTTACGGTTTCGTCGCGCCGTTCGGTAAAGGCGAAGACGCACCTCTGGTGCACATCAGCCAGGATTTCCTGCTGATCGCCGCGCGCAAGGAAGAACGCATCCTGCCAGGCAGCGTCGTACGCGATGCCCTGAAAGAAAAGGTCGAAGAGATCGAAGCCGAACAAATGCGCAAGGTCTATAAAAAGGAACGGGACCAGCTCAAGGATGAAATCATCCAGGCGTTTCTGCCTCGCGCGTTCATTCGTCGCTCGTCCACCTTCGCTGCCATCGCACCGAAACAGGGTCTGATCCTGGTCAACTCCGCCAGCCCGAAACGCGCCGAGGACCTGCTCTCCACCCTGCGCGAAGTCCTCGGCTCGCTGCCGGTGCGCCCACTGACCGTGAAAACCGCACCCACCGCCATCATGACCGACTGGGTCAAGACTCAGAAAGCCGCCGACGATTTCTTCGTGCTGGATGAATGCGAGCTGCGCGACACACACGAAGATGGCGGCATTGTGCGTTGCAAGCGTCAGGACCTGACCAGCGACGAAATCCAGTTGCACTTGAACACCGGCAAGGTGGTGACCCAACTGTCGCTGGCCTGGCAGGACAAGCTGTCTTTCGTGCTCGACGACAAAATGGTGGTCAAGCGCCTGAAATTCGAAGACTTGCTGCAGGATCAGGCGGAACAGGACGGCGGCGACGAGGCCCTCGGCCAACTGGACGCCAGCTTCACGCTGATGATGTTGACGTTTGGCGAGTTCCTGCCGGCGCTGGTAGAAGCGTTGGGTGGTGAAGAGATGCCTCAGGGGATCTGACAGCCCAATGATTACCCTTGTGGGAGCGAGCCTGCTCGCGATGGCAGAGTGACAGTTACCGACAGGTTGCCTGATACTCCGCTATCGCGAGCAGGCTCGCTCCCACAGTGTTTTTGTGGTGCTACTTAATAATAAGGATCAGGTCATGCGCGCACTGGCTGCATTGAGTCGTTTTGTCGGCAATACCTTCGCTTACTGGGTGCTGTTTTTTGCCGTGCTGGCATTCTTGCTACCGCAATGGTTCGTCGACCTGAAAGTCGCCATCGTCCCCTTGCTGGGGCTGGTGATGTTCGGCATGGGCCTGGCGCTCAAGCTGGAGGACTTTGCCGAAGTGGGCCGTCATCCAGGGCGGGTGGTCCTGGGGGTGATTGCACAATTTGTCATCATGCCCGGCGTGGCGTGGCTGCTCTGCCAAGTATTCAGCCTGCCACCGGAGATTGCCGTCGGGGTGATTCTGGTGGGTTGCTGTCCGAGCGGCACCTCCTCCAATGTCATGACCTGGTTGGCCCGCGGCGACCTGGCTTTGGCCGTGTCGCTTTCGGCCATCACCACCCTGCTCGCGCCTTTGCTGACCCCGGCGCTGATCTGGCTGCTGGCTTCCGCCTGGTTGCCGGTGTCGTTCTCGGCGCTTTTCTGGTCGATCCTGCAGATCGTACTGCTGCCTATCGTGCTGGGCATCGTTGCTCAACGCCTGCTGGGAGCGCGGGTGCGTCACGCGGTGGAAGTGCTGCCGCTGATCTCGGTAGTGAGCATCGTGATCATTGTTGCTGCGGTAGTGGCGGCCAGTCAGGCGAAGATCGCCGAGTCCGGCCTGCTGATCATGGCGATCGTTATGCTGCATAACAGCTTCGGTTACCTGTTGGGTTACTTCACCGCTCGCCTGTTCGGGTTGCCACTGGCCCAGCGCAAGACCTTGTCTCTGGAGGTGGGCATGCAAAACTCCGGTCTGGGCGCAGCCCTGGCCAGTGCGCATTTCTCGCCGCTGGCGGCGGTGCCCAGCGCGCTGTTCAGCGTCTGGCACAATATTTCCGGGGCGCTGCTCTCGACGTATTTCCGCCGTATGAGCGAAAAGCAGGACCGTGAACTGCTCGCCCGCCAAGCGGCGGACTGAAAGACAGACTTGATCGAGTGGTCAATAATGGGCAATCTATATGCCCATCGCGGGGACGACCCCGCCACTCGATCGACCTAAATCCGGGGACGACCCCATCCATCGATGGAGGTGTGTGATGTCCTGGATCATTCTGTTTTTTGCCGGCCTGTTCGAAGTCGGTTGGGCTGTCGGCCTGAAGTACACCGACGGTTTCAGCCGCCCGCTCCCTACCGTATTGACCGTTGCGGCCATGGCTATCAGCCTTGGCCTGCTGGGCCTTGCGATGAAGGAGTTGCCCCTGGGCACGGCCTATGCCATCTGGACCGGTGTCGGTGCCGTGGGCACGGTGATTGCCGGAATCATTCTGTTTGGTGAATCCATGGCGCTGGTTCGGCTAGCCAGTGTGGCGTTGATCGTTGCCGGGTTGATCGGACTTAAGGCCAGCGCCTGAACTCACCTGCAGGAACAATATCTGTAGACACAGAGGCTTGTAGGGCTGGACCTGTGGGAGCAAGGCTTGCCCGCGAGGCGGTCTCAACGACGCTATCGCGAGCAAGCTTTGCTCTCACATACCTACTTTCACAAGGCGTCTCTCGTTATCTGACAGCCCCGCGCAACTCCCCCACCAACGCCTGCAACTTCGCCGGTTCCGCCACCTCAACGGCGACCGCCGGCCCCGCCACTAACGTCACCCGCGACCACAACCGGCGAAACAGCCCCTTGTTCGGGTCACGACTGAAGAAACTGCCCCACAATCCCTGCAACGCCAGGGGAATCACCGGCACAGGTGTTTCCTGAAGAATGCGCGTCAGTCCGCCCTTGAACTCATTGATCTCACCATCGGCCGTCAATTTTCCTTCGGGGAAGATACACACCAACTCGCCGTTCTGCAGGTATTGAGCGATGCGCGTAAAGGCGCTTTCGTAGATATGAATGTCTTCCTGGCGCCCGGCAATCGGAATCGTCCCGGCGGTGCGAAAGATGAAATTGAGCACTGGCAGGTTGTAGATCTTGTAGTACATCACGAAGCGAATCGGCCGACGCACCGCGCCACCGATCAGCAACGCGTCAACGAAGGACACGTGATTGCAGACCAGCAGTGCGGCGCCTTCATCGGGAATCGCATCCAGGTTGCGATGTTCCACGCGGTACATGGAATGGCTCAGCAGCCAGATCATGAAACGCATGCTGAACTCAGGGACGATTTTGAAGATGTAGGTGTTCACGCCAATGTTCAGCAGTGACACCACCAGGAACAGCTGGGGAATCGACAGTTCCAGCAAGCCCAGCAGGACAATGGAGACAATCGCCGAGACCACCATGAACAGCGCGTTGAGAATGTTGTTGGCGGCGATGACCCGCGCCCGCTCATTCTCGGCGGTGCGCGACTGGATCAGTGCGTACAGCGGCACGATGTAGAAACCACCAAAGACACCGAGCCCGAGGATGTCGATCAGCACCAGCCAGGCGTGGCCGAAACCGAGCACTTCGAGCCAGCCGTAGCCCTCGGCGCTGCCAGGAATTCCGCCGGAATGCCACCACAACAGCAGCCCGAATACGGTCAGGCCGAACGAGCCGAAGGGAACCAGGCCGATCTCGACTTTACGCCCGGACAGCTTCTCGCACAGCATCGAACCCACGGCGATCCCCACCGAGAACACCGTCAGGATCAAGGTCACCACGGTTTCATCACCGTGCATCCAGTCCTTGGCGTAGGCCGGGATCTGTGTCAGATAAATCGCCCCGACAAACCAGAACCACGAGTTGCCGACAATGGAGCGGGACACCGCAGGGGTTTGTCCCAGGCCCAGTTTAAGCGTGGCCCAGGACTGGCTGAAAATGTTCCAGTTCAGGCGCATCTGCGGTGAAGCTGCCGCCGCCCGCGGAATGCCGCGACTCGCCAGGTAACCGGCTACGGCGATAACGACAATCGACGTTGCCACCACCGGCGCGTAATGCGCCGAGGACATCATGATCCCAGCGCCGATAGTGCCCAAGAGGATCGCCAGGAATGTGCCCATCTCCACCAGGCCATTGCCGCCGACCAGTTCGTCCTCGCGCAGCGCTTGCGGCAGGATCGAATATTTCACCGGCCCGAACAGCGCCGACTGGGTACCCATGGCGAACAGCGCCGCCAGCATCAACCACAAGTGATCGAACAGGAAACCCACCGCGCCGATCGCCATGATGGCGATTTCGCCGAACTTGATCAGACGAATCAACGCATCCTTGGCGAATTTTTCCCCGAACTGCCCTGCCAGTGCCGAGAACAAGAAGAACGGCAAGATAAACAGCAGCGCACACAGATTGACCCAGATCGAGCGGTCGCCCTCGATGGTCAGCCGATAGAGAATCGCCAGGATCAACGACTGCTTGAACACGTTGTCGTTGAACGCGCCAAGGGACTGTGTGATGAAAAACGGCAGGAAACGCCGCGTGCGGAGCAAGGTGAACTGCGAGGGGTGACTCATCTTCCATGTTCCTGAGTGGCGTGGTCGCTTATTGGAATGAGGTTTTTCGATCCAGGCCACACATTACCTGTCTTTAACGATTATTTCGCCAGCCCCGCAATGCATGGCGACACGAACAGCTCACCGTGCCAGGCGCCGAGCACCGTGCGGCGGCCGACGATCAGCCACATCACCGCCAGCATCGCCACCAGTACACAACCGAACACAGTAAAAAAACCCAGGCTCAGCAAGCTCGCCAGCTTCAGCGTTGCCAGCGCATACACGCCCAAGGGGAAGGTAAAGCCCCACCACCCGAGGTTGAACGGGATGCCAGTGCGCAAATAGCGTGCGGTGATCAGCAGCGCCATCAGCATCCACCAGAACCCGAAGCCCCACAGGGTGATACCGGCCACCACCCCCAAGCCGGCGGCGACCTCACCTAAGCCCGGCAAGTCATTGGCGGCAAAAATCAGCGGCGCATCGCCTCCCAGCAACAACATACCCAGAGCACCGGTCCCGATCGGGCCGAGGGCCAGCCAGCTCGAGGCGGCCATGTTTTCGTGGGGTAGTTTGTGCAGGGCCATGCGCAGCAGCAGAATCGTCAGGATGCTGAACGCTACGGGTAGGGAAAATGCCCAGAGGATATAGCTGGTGACCAACATCACCAGTTGCGAATGAGCGTCTGCCAAATGCGGTGCCAACAACCCACCACTGGCGGCGGCGACTTCAGCGGCCACCACGGGCAATAGCCACACGGCGGTCATCTGGTCGATCCGGTGTTCCTGACGGGTGAACATCAAAAACGGAATCAGCACGCCGCAGGCCAGGGCCATCGCCACGTCGATCCACCACAACGTTTCAGCCAACAGCACTACGCCCTCGCCCCAACGCGGTAAACCGAATACCAACAAACCATTGATGAGGGTTGCCAGCCCCATGGGAATGGTGCCGAAAAACATCGAAACCGTTGAATGACCGAAAATCCGCCGGGCCTCGTCGAAGAACAACACCCAACGAGCGGTGTACAGCCCGGTGAACAACATGAACAACAGGACATTGAACAACCATACCCCTTCGGCCAGGACGCGCAGGCCTGGGACATCCCCCGGCCATTGCGCCAGGGCCAGGGCCAATACGCCGGTGCCCATGACGACAGCAAACCAGTTAGGTGTGAACTGGCGAATGGCTTCCAATGGCCTGGGCAAATGACTGAGTGGGCGCAAACGGTTGGGCGCAGCACAGCATGGCATGGCGAACTCCTGCTCTGGGACGAGATAGAGCCATGCTAGATTCAAATCGAATATCTATATAACGGGTAATTTCTCTATATATTATCGATTATGCAAATATTGATCAGATACTGCCCTTGGTCTCGATCACCAGAATTCTCGCCTCTCCCAATGGCTTGGCCAGATGTTCGGTGCCCACCGATGCATAGAAAATATCCCCCGCACTCAGCAAGGTATCTTTTTCGATACCGTCTTCCCGATAGCACATCTGCACTTGCCCATCGAGCACCACGAAGACTTCCTGACCTTCATTGATGTGCCATTTGTAGGGCTGATCGGTCCAGTGCAGGCGCGTGGTAATGCCGTTCATGTCGGCGATATCCAACGCCGCCCAGGCGCGGTCGCCGGTGAAGGATTTGCTGCGGATGATGTTCAACCCAGATCGCCCCAAAGGAAACACACAGGCGCCAAGGTTAACCCAAACCAGGCGCTGGCCGCGCCTGACGCGACAGCCCGAGCAAGGCGACGGTCGACAGCACAATCAACACCGCGCCATAGCCATCGGTGGTCGGGATCAGCCCAAAGACCCGGGTCAGGCTTCCCGCCAGCAGCGACGGCAGGCTGAAAGCCAGATAGCTGAGGACATAAAACGCTGACATCAACCCGGCCCGTTCATGGGGCAAGGCCAACGGCATGATGCTGCGCAATGCTCCCAGAAAGCCCGCGCCGAAACCGCTGCCAGTGACCAGCGTGCCGACGAAGAACAACGGCAAGCTAGCAGCGTGCACTGCGAGCAATACCAGCACCAGACCGACCATCAACAGGCTGGCGGCCAGGCGCAGCATTTTGTCGGCCATCTGGTTGCGCAGCGTGTAGATACTCAACGCTCCGGTGAGCGTCAGCACCGCCACCAGCGCGCCGCCAATCAGGTTGGAGGTGGTGCCGGTTGCGGCCCGCACCAATGACGGCGCCAGTGATAAGTAGAAGCCGCCCACCGCCCAGGCCACCAGGTTCAAGGGCAGTATCAGCCACAAGGCGCGCCGTGCCTGGATCGGCACATGCAAGGTGGGGCGCAAAGATCGCCAGGCACCCGGCTGCGGGCTGACGCTCTCGGGCCAGAAACCAGAGGTAAATGGCCTGGATCAGGAACAATCCCAGCAGAATCCAGTACGTCAGTTGCAGGGGCAACGGCGCGAACTCGGCCAACATCCCGCAACCAAATGCTCCGCAAGCCATGCCCAGCAAGGGCGCGACGCTGGTGATCAGCGGACCTTGCCGACGATCGAAGTCCAGCAAGGCAGCGCCAAGCACACTGGTGGCCATGCCCGTCGCGAAGCCCTGAATCAACCGCGCACCGATCAACCAGGCGATACTGTCGGCGTTGATAAACAGCAGCATTGCCAGCATGTTGAGCAAACAGCGCTACGAAAATCACCGGTTTGCGTCCCAGATAATCCGACAACGAACCCACGGTCAGCAACGCCGCTAACAGACTGAACGCGTAGACACCGAAAATCAGCGTCAGGACCCCAGGGGAAAATTGCATTTGTTCCTGGTAGAGGTGATACAGCGGGGTTGGCGCACTGGACGCTGCGAGGAAACCGAGCAGGGTGATCGCCAGGAATATCAGACTGGCACGGGTCGAAGCTGGACGGGACATGGGCACACTCCACAAGGCGATCCACAAAAGCTAATTTTTTGCTTTTGCGGAGTGTGCTATCGACGCGCGCTTAAAGCAAATTCTTTGTGTTAAGGTCCGATCCATGGCTATTAAAGAAGGTTTACGTCCCGGCGGCAGAAGCGCCCGGGTACAAGAGTCGATTCATTCGGCGGTTCGCAGCCTGCTCCAGGAGCAGGACCGCGCCACCCTGACCGTGCCGCAAATCGCGGCCCGCGCAGGCGTAACCCCGTCCACCATTTACCGGCGCTGGGGCGACCTGCCGGCATTGCTGGGCGACGTCGCGATTGCCCGCATGCGCCCGGACTGCGCACCGCTGGACACCGGCAGCCTGCGCGGGGATCTTCGCGCCTGGGCCGAACAGTACCTGGACGAAATGAGCTCCGAGCCCGGTCGCAACATGATGCGCGACATTCAGGCCTGCGCCACCCCGGGCTATTGCGTGGGAATCATCAGCGGCCAGTTGCAGACCATCCTGGATCGCTATCCTGACGAGCCAAACCCCGGGGTCGAGCGACTGATCAATGTGGTGGTCGCGCCGACGGTGTTTCGCATCCTCTTTGCCACCGCGCCGTTGGCGGTTGAGGAGTTGTATCGGTTGGTGGATATCGCGTTGGCCCAGTAATACCGCCATCGCGAGCAGGCTCGCTCCCACATTTGAGCAGTTGTGAATACAAAATCCATCTTCGCCGAAGATCCAGTGTGGGAGCGAGCCTGCTCGCGATGAGGCCGACCAGCACACCCCATGCCCCATTGCTGAGCGCAACCGGCGATACCTCGACACGCCTCGACCTTGGTCGACACTGACGAACCCGAGCGGGCATGCGAGACTGTTCTGCCGGGCACTGCCCCCGGGGTCTTTCGTTCAGGAGCTTCCATGTCGTTGTCCAGCGGGCTGATTGCCGTTGTTGCCCTGGCCTATATGGCCATCCTGTTCGCCATCGCCTTCTACGGCGACCGGCGCAGCACACCGTTGCCCCCTCGGGTGCGGGCGTGGGTCTACAGCCTGTCGCTGGCGGTCTATTGCACCAGCTGGACATTTTTTGGCGCGGTGGGCCAGGCTGCCGAACAACTCTGGTCATTCCTGCCGATTTACCTCGGGCCGATCCTGTTGCTGGTGCTGGCCCCGTGGGTCTTGCAGAAAATGGTGATGATCAGCAAGCAGGAAAACATCACCTCCATCGCTGACTTCATCGCCGCCCGCTATGGCAAATCCCAGTCCCTGGCGATTGTGATTGCCCTGATTTGCCTGGTGGGTGTGTTGCCGTACATTGCCTTGCAGCTCAAGGGCATCGTGCTCGGGGTGAACCTGCTCATCGGCGCCGGGGCCGACACCACGGGCACCCGCGCCCAGGACACGGCGCTGATCGTTTCACTGATCCTCGCGCTGTTCACCATCGTGTTCGGCACCCGCAACCTGGACGCCACCGAGCACCACCGAGGCATGGTATTGGCCATTGCCTTTGAATCGCTGGTCAAGCTGTTCGCCTTCCTTGCCGTTGGCGCCTTTGTCACGTACGGGCTCTACGACGGATTCGACGATCTGTTCAACCAGGCGATGCTCGCGCCGCGGCTGGAGCAATACTGGAAAGAAACCATCAACTGGCCGTCCATGGTGGTGCAGACCGGGGTGGCGATGATGGCGATCATCTGCTTGCCGCGGCAGTTTCACGTGACCGTGGTCGAGAACATCGAGCCCCAGGACCTGCGCCTGGCCAAGTGGGTATTCCCCGCCTACCTGGCCCTGGCGGCGTTGTTCGTGGTGCCCATCGCCCTCGCCGGGCAAATGATGCTGCCCGACTCGGTGCTGCCGGATTCATTCGTCATCAGCCTGCCGTTGGCCCAGGCCCACCCGGCGCTGGCGGTGCTTGCGTTCATTGGCGGCGCCTCGGCGGCCACCGGCATGGTCATCGTGGCGAGTGTCGCGCTCTCCACCATGGTGTCCAACGACATGCTGCTGCCTTGGCTGTTGCGCCGCAACAACGCCGAGCGGCCCTTTGAAGTGTTTCGCCAGTGGATGCTGTCGGTTCGCCGGGTGAGCATTGTGGTGATCCTGCTGCTGGCCTATGTCAGCTACCGCCTGCTGGGGTCGACGGCGAGCCTGGCGACCATCGGCCAGATCGCCTTCGCCGCCGTGACCCAACTGGCGCCTGCCATGCTCGGCGCGCTGTACTGGAAACAGGCCAACCGTCGCGGGGTGTTCGCCGGCCTCGCCATGGGGATTTTCCTGTGGTTCTACACCTTGGTGTTGCCGATCGCGGCCCACAGCCTGGGCTGGTCGCTGAACAGTTTCCCGGGGCTTGCGTGGCTGCATGGCAACCCCTTGAACCTGCCGATTTCACCGCTGACCCAAGGGGTCGTGTTATCCCTGGCCGGTAACTTCACCCTGTTTGCCTGGATCTCCGTGCTGTCGCGCACCCGCGTGTCGGAACACTGGCAGGCCGGACGCTTCATCGGCCAGGAAATCAGCGCCCGCCCCAACCCCCGCTCGATGCTGGCGGTGCACATAGATGACCTGTTGCAACTGGCCGCGCGCTTCGTTGGCGAAGAACGGGCGCGCCAGAGTTTCATTCGCTTTGCCTACCGCCAGGGCAAAGGCTTCAACCCGAACCAGAATGCCGACAGCGAATGGATCGCCCACACCGAACGGCTCCTGGCGGGTGTGCTGGGGGCTTCGTCGACGCGCGCAGTAGTAAAAGCCGCGATTGAAGGTCGGGAGATGCAGTTGGAGGATGTGGTCCGAATCGCGGATGAAGCCTCGGAAGTGCTGCAATTCAACCGTGCACTGCTGCAAGGTGCCATCGAAAACATCACCCAAGGCATCAGCGTGGTCGATCAGTCCCTCAGGCTGGTGGCCTGGAACCGCCGATACCTGGAGCTGTTCAACTATCCGGACGGTTTGATCAGTGTGGGTCGGCCCATCGCCGACATCATCCGCTACAACGCCGAGCGCGGCCTTTGTGGCCCGGGCGAAGCAGAGGTCCATGTCGCTCGACGCCTGCACTGGATGCGCCAGGGCCGTGCACACACCTCTGAACGGCTGTTTCCCAATGGCCGGGTGATCGAGCTGATCGGCAACCCCATGCCCGGCGGCGGTTTTGTCATGAGTTTTACCGACATCACCGCTTTCCGCGAAGCCGAACAGGCCCTGACGGAAGCCAATGAAGGATTGGAACAACGGGTGGCGGAACGCACCCGGGAACTGTCGCAACTGAACATGGCCCTGACCGAAGCCAAAGGCACCGCCGAGTCGGCCTACCAATCCAAGACCCGTTTCCTGGCAGCAGTCAGTCATGACCTGATGCAGCCGCTCAACGCCGCACGCCTGTTCTCCGCAGCGCTGTCCCATCAGCACGACGCCTTGCCGAGCGAGGCCCGGCAACTGGTACACCACCTGGACAGTTCGCTGCGCTCGGCCGAAGACCTGATCACCGATCTGCTGGACATTTCCCGCCTGGAAAACGGCAAGATCAACCCTGACCGCAATCCATTTGCCCTCAACGAACTGTTCGATACCCTGGGCGCCGAGTTCAAGGTACTGGCCCAGGAACAAGGCCTCAAATTCCGGGTGCGGGGCTCACGACTACGGGTCGACAGCGACATCAAGTTGCTACGTCGTGTGTTGCAGAACTTCCTCACCAATGCCTTCCGCTATGCCAAAGGCCCGGTACTGCTGGGCGTTCGCCGTCGCAATGGCGAATTGTGCCTGGAGGTGTGGGATCGCGGCCCGGGCATCGCCGAAGACAAACTGCAGGTCATTTTCGAAGAGTTCAAACGTCTCGACAGCCATCAGACTCGTGCGGAAAAAGGCCTGGGCCTGGGCCTGGCGATCGCCGACGGGCTGTGCCGCGTGCTGGGTCACACCTTGCGGGTGCGTTCCTGGCCGGGGCGCGGCAGTGTCTTCAGCGTCAGCGTACCGCTGGCCCAGGCGCAGACTGCCTTGCCCAAGCCCGCAGCCGAACTCAACGGTCATTTACCAAAAGGCGCCCAGGTGCTGTGTGTCGATAACGAAGACAGCATTCTGATCGGCATGAACAGCCTGCTCACTCGCTGGGGCTGCCAGGTGTGGACGGCGCGCAACCGCCAGGAGTGCGAGCGTTTGCTCAGCGAGGGAGGCCGACCGCAACTGGCCCTGGTGGATTTTCACCTGGACAATGGAGAAACCGGAACCGAGCTGATGGCCTGGTTACGCAGCCGTATGGGTGAACCTATACCAGGCGTGGTGATCAGCGCCGATGGCCGCCCCGAGACGGTGGCGCAGGTGCATGCGGCGGGTCTGGACTACTTGGCCAAACCGGTGAAACCGGCCGCATTGAGGGCGTTGTTGAGTCGGCATTTGCCGTTGTAGAGAATCGATTTCCCACTGTCAGGCACACACTGCCTGGCATCAAGCCCAGGTTTTTACATCAAGCCTGAGGCTTTTCGGTCTCTTCAGGCAGTTCGGGCAGCCCATCGACATCGGTCATTGCCCGTTCGAGCAGTTCGGCTGGCAGGCTTTTGCTGGCTCGGGCGCCGAGCAATTTGAGTTGTTCGCTGCGGCTGATCAGATTGCCACGCCCTTCTGTGAGTTTGTTGCGCGCCGCACTGTAGGCTTTGTCCAGTTGCTGCAAACGGCTGCCTATTTCGTCCAGGTCCTGAATGAACAGTACGAACTTGTCGTACAGCCACCCTGCCCGCTCGGCGATTTCCCGGGCGTTCTGACTCTGGCGCTCCTGTTTCCACAAGCTGTCGATCACCCGCAACGTCGCCAATAGCGTCGTCGGGCTGACGATCACGATGTTGCGGTCGAAGGCTTCCTGGAACAGGTTCGGTTCGGCTTGCAGCGCGGCAGAAAACGCGGCCTCGATCGGTACGAACAACAACACGAAATCCAGGCTGTGCAAACCATCCAGGCGCTTGTAATCCTTGCCGGCCAGACCTTTGACGTGGGCCCGCAAAGACACCACGTGCTGCTTGAGAGCGAGTTGGCCGATGCTGTCGTCCTCGGCGGCCACATATTGTTGATAGGCCGTAAGACTGACCTTGGAATCCACCACCACCTGCTTGTCGCCGGGCAGGTAAATCAGCACGTCCGGCTGGAACCGTTCGCCGTCCGGGCCCTTGAGGCTGACCTGGGTCTGATACTCGCGGCCCTTCTCCAGGCCGGCGTGTTCAAGCACCCGCTCCAGAATCAGCTCACCCCAGTTACCCTGGGTCTTCTGGCCTTTGAGGGCACGGGTCAGATTGGTCGCTTCATCGCTCAGGCGCAGGTTCAGCTGTTGCAGCCGTTCCAACTCCTTGCCCAGGGAGAAGCGTTCCCGCGCCTCGGCTTGATAGCTTTCCTCGACACGTTTTTCAAAGGATTGGATGCGCTCCTTCAGCGGGTCGAGCAACTGCCCCAACCGCTGCTGACTGGTTTCCGCGAAGCGTTGCTCACGCTCATCGAAGATCTTTCCTGCCAGCTCGGCGAACTGTGCCCGCAACTCGTCTCGCGAACCTTGCAGGTCGTCCAGACGTTGCTGATGACTTTCCTGTTGCTCACGCAGTTCGGCATGCAACGAAGCCGCCTGGGCATCAAGACGCCGCAATTCCGCTTCTTTTCCGGCACGCTCCAAGTTCCAGGCGTGGGCTGCGTCTCGGGCATTGTCGCGTTCGATCTGCAACAACTCGACTTCGCGACAAGCGGCGGCAAGCTCGGCTTGCCGGGCGGCGTTGGCCTGGCCCAGGTCGCTGATTTCATCGCGGCACGCATCGAGCTGGGCGTTCAAACCGTCGTGGGCCATGTGGGCGGTGGCCAGACGCTCCTCCATTAACGCGAGTTCGGTTTGCGCGGCGCTGGCCTGGCGTTGCAGGTGCCAGGCCAGGGCGAGCAACGGCACCGCAGCACCCGCCAGGCCAAACAACAGGCTGGTCAAATCCATAGCCATGACAATTCCCGCCGATGAAATAAAGCCCGCAGGTTAACCAAGCGGCCAGGGGATGCCCAGCTCAGTCTTCGATTTCACCCAGCGCCTGGCGCGCACGATGATCCCCGGCCCTGGCAGCCTGACGCAGCAGATCCTGGCCGATACGGCGATCGCGCGCGTTCCCGCACTCACGGCACATCAGCTGACCGAGGCGACTTTGCGCAGCTACCACGCCTTCCCGGGCTGGTTGCTTGAGTAAACGGCCGGCCAAGTGTTTGACACTGGTGTTTTCCCCAAGGCGCGGGCTGTCGAGCAGCCATTCGGCCACGCGCATCGAAATGCGTTTGGGTGGGGTAACACCGGCGGGTGTGGAGGTAACAGGATTTGATACTGAGCGAAACTTCATAAAGCACTGTGGGACAGATCAGGAAGGCGCGCCACTCTACTCCTTTTTTCGCACGGGTAAAGTCGAAAAAATCCGGCACGCCCGTGCTAGAGCAAGCGCTTGGGACAATCCACAGAAGCTGTGGATAACTCAGTGGACAACCCCCCCTGAAGTCGCCGTAAGCCCTGTGGAACGGGGCCTGCGCTCAAACTGACGATTTTTTCACCAGTAAAAAAAAGCGATGTTTTTCATTGACTTAAATTTTGGATACAGGCACCCACCCCAGATTGTTTCCACATGACAATACGGTGACAACCACCGCATCGAGTGTGCACAAGTAACACGTGAAATGGTTATATGGTTGCGCCGTTTTGACTCATTTGCGCGGTAAAACCTGGGGATAACCTGACGACGTGCGGGCCGTTGTCCGTCGGCTAAGCGCAAAACCATTGATCGGTTCCTGTGCTATGGCCGATCACCGATGGGCAAACAAACGATCAGTCGGCGACCAGGCAGGATCTTTTTTTCCCATCGTCCTTCCCTTCGACCACTCGATCCGTTACTATCCGCGGCGTTAGTACCAAGCTGAAAGTCAATTCCGGGTCGAATACATCTCCACGGTCAGCCTTCTTCAAGAGAAGCCTCACCGACAAAAAGAGACCGACCCCCTCGATGGTTTCCAGGTAATTCTTGCGTCAACACTGCCTTTGATCGATTGCAAAGGATGTTGCCAGACTCGTTACTCTGACCGAACCAGCCTGCAAAATTGATCAGGATCTTCACCCCGGGCCCAGAACCTTTGCCCTTGATGTGTTGCCTGCCCTCCTAAGTACCTACCTGCCAGCCCAAGCGCGCACTTTATATAGCGCTCAAACTGGCTGCTTTGTTCCAGTCGGGTTCTTCGTTCGACCAATGGTGGTCGACGTTACTGGAACGTTTTAACGTTGCACGGTTCTTAACCGTGTCATTTGTAGGAACACCCATAACATGTCGACTCAAATCCATACACAGGATGCCATCCGCACCCTAACCAACGCTTTTGCCCCAATGAACTGCCTGATCATGGCCGCTCGCAAAGGCTGCTTCAGCTTCACGCTGGTCAACGAACATGGCATCGCCCGTCACAGCGAACGCCTGTACCCCGATCAGTACTCCAGCGCAGAACCGCTGCAGGCCGTGATCGAGCGTACCCGTCAGGCACTGGTTGCCTGATACGCCGCAAAGGCTGAAACCCTAAGGCCCCGCCCCAAAAGCGGGGTTTTTTATTGCCCAGAATTTCTCGATAAAGCGCAACGGCTTAAGCACCGGGGGATATAACGGTTATAACCGTTCGGCGAAGATGTTTTAAAAACAGTCCTTTACAGCGGGAATATGACACTACACTTCAAGTCAAGCGGCATGATCCGCTTCCGGCGGAGCCTGAACCGAACCACTGCTGCCAAGCCCACACCCATTTCAGGCTCTGCCCCTTTCACGTTTCGAGGGTTTTATGGGTATCGCTGCCAGCGAACTGTGTCGATATGTGATCCGCCCGACGCTCCTGTACCTGGAGCGCCACAGTGCAACGGCGGAATCCTTGTTGCTGGGGATTGCCGCCAGCCAGTCCGCCCTGGGATCAGCCCTGCATGACCGTCGCGGGCACGGCCTGTACCGCATTCCCGAACCCCGCCACCGGGCGCTCTGGGACCATTACCTGGCTCTGGATCCGGAACGAGCCAGCCTGGTTCGGGGCCTGGCCAGCCAGCACGCCTTTCTCAGCGGCCCGCACCTGGAATTGACCGTCAATCTGCGTTACGCCACCGCCATTGCCTGGCTTTTGGTGGAGGAACAGAACCTCGCGCTTCCTGACGCCGATGACCTGTTAGGCATGGCCCGGATCTGGCGCCAGACATTTCACCCTCAAGGGCGCCTGCGGGATTTCACCTGCGCCTGGCAAAGTTGTGTTTCGCCGCTGAATCAGGTCGCCTGCTAAGGTCAGATCTGGAAAGTTCCTACAACAGCCGCGAATTTGGTCTGATTGTCCTACAAAACCGCTCTAAATCAAGCCATACAGCCTATAGCGCTTAAACGAAAATGTTGGTAATTTTCGCCCCGGTGATCACCTGGAGTTCTAACAATGAAAAAAATGATGCTCAAAACCACCCTTGGCCTTGCCGTTACCTTGGCATCCACGCAGATTTTCGCCAGTGGCTTTGCCTTGAACGAACAAAGCATCAGTGGCATGGGCACCGGTTTCGCTGGGCGTTCTTCCTCTGCCGATGATGCAAGCACTGTGTTTGGCAACCCGGCCGGCATGTCGCGCCTCAAGCGCCAGCAAGTTACGGGCGGTATGGCCGCTATCGACGCGTCCACCGACATCAACGACGCCAGCGGTAGCCAATCGGGCACCAACAAGGGCGACATGGTGCCGTTCACTGCCGTTCCGATGGGCTATTACGTCAAGCCTATCGATGATCAATGGGCTTTCGGCCTGGGTGTATACGCACCGTTCGGCCTGATCACCGATTACGAAAGCAGCTTCCAGGGTCGCAACTTCGGCAGCAAGAGCGAAGTGAAAGTCGTCGCCTTCCAGCCCACCGTCAGCTACGCCTTCAACGACAAGGTGTCGATCGGTTTCGGCCCGACCATCAACCACATTTCCGGCGCACTGGAATCAACCCTGACCACGCCGCTTTCACCGAACGATGGCGAAGTGAAGATCAAGGGCGACGACATTGGCTATGGCTACAATATCGGCGTGCTGGTCCAGGCGACCGACACCACTCGTGTTGGCCTGACCTACCACTCCAAGGTCAAGTACAAACTTGAAGGCCACACCAAGGTAAGCCCGGGTGCCGGCACTCCTGCCGGGTTCCTGAGCGGGGCGCGTTATGACGCTTCGCTGGACATCACGACACCTGAATCGGTGGACTTTTCGGTCACCCAGAAGCTCAACGATGCCTGGACCCTTTATGCCGGCAGCACCTGGACTCGCTGGAGCCGCTTGAAAGAAATCACCGTGGACAACCAAGGCGTCACGCCTGCAAACGGTGGTGCACTGGCCCCTGCGTTCCTTGGCACCATTACCGAGGAACAGAACTGGCATGACACCTGGGCCTACGCCATCGGTACGTCCTACCAGTTGAACAAACAGTGGGTGCTGCGTACCGGCCTGACTTTCGACCAGTCACCTACCAACAACATCGACCGCTCGCCACGCATCCCTACCGGCGACCGGACCATCTTCAGCCTGGGTGCAGGTTGGAGCCCGACCGAAGACCTGACCATCGACGTGGCGTATTCCTATCTCAAGGAAGAGAAAGTCAGCGTCAATCACAGCAACGCTCTGGGCCAGTCCTACAACGCTGAATACGAAAACAGCGCAAATGGCTTCGGTGTCGGTGCAACCTACCGTTTCTGATGATTCATGGCGGGCCTGAACCCCTCGCCATCTGAAGCGAAAAAAAGCCCCGCACTCTGCAAAGAGGCGGGGCTTTTTCGTGACTAGCGATCAGGGGCGGGACGCGATGGCCGCTTCTACCGCCTGGATGAATTCAGGATCGTCGGGTTTGGTCCGACTGGAGAAGCTGGCGACGACTTTACCCTGGCGGTCCACGACATACTTATAGAAGTTCCATTTCGGTGCCCCGGACTGTTCGGCCAGATGCTTGAACAACGGGATGGCGTCCGCGCCGCGTACCGGTTGGGGCTCGGTCATGGTGAAGGTCACGCCATAATTGACGTAGCAGACCTTGGCGGTCTCTTCGCCGTCCTTGGATTCCTGTTTGAAGTCATTGGACGGTACCCCCAGCACTTGCAGACCGTCACCTTTATAGCGCTGGTTGAGTGCCTCCAGACCTTTGAACTGCGGGGCGAAACCGCAGAAGCTGGCAGTGTTGACCACCACCAGCGGCTGGCCGGCGAAACGCTGGCACAGATCGATGTTTTCCTTGGCCCGCAACTTGGGCAGCGAGCCCTCCAGCATGGGTGGGCAGTCAGCGGCCCATACGTGCCCGGTCAAAGCCAGCAGCAGAGCGGGTACAGCAAACCTGCGCATCAGCATGTCGCAATCTCCTTGAAAGCACGTCAGACCCCGACGTTACTCCCCCCTGCCCGGCGCCGTCCACCGCTCAGCAGGTGCCCATACCCAGTTGCATCAACGCCAGCCCGCCCTGATGCCACCCCCACCAGGCGACCACCAGCAGCAGGCCGGCACCGGCAGCAATCAACCACGGGCCTACGCGGCTCATGCCGCACCTGCCTGAACTTGCAGCCGCGCCACCGGACGCTCACGCACCGGCCAGTTCAACGCCGCCGCCAGCAGACTGAGCAGGATCGACACCTGCCAGATCAAGTCATAACTGCCGGTTCGGTCGTATACCACCCCACCCAGCCAGCCCCCCAGGAACGAACCTAACTGGTGGAACAGGAACACGATCCCACCCAACATTGAGAGATTTCGTACACCAAACAACGTCGCTACCGTGCCGTTGGTCAAAGGCACCGTCGACAGCCACAAAAAGCCCATCGCCATCCCGAACAGGTAAGCCGTGGTAGTCGTCACCGGCAACCACAGGAACAAGCCAATCACCACCGCCCGCAACAGGTACAACCCGGTCAGCAAGCGCGGCTTGGACATCCGACCGCCCAACCAGCCTGCGGTGTAGGTGCCGAAGATATTGAACAGGCCGACCAGGGCCAGCACGGTCGTGCCGACGCTGGCCGCCAGGTGCTGGTCCACCAGATAGGCCGGCAAATGCACGCCAATGAATACCACTTGGAACCCACAGACAAAAAAGCCAACCGCCAGCAGCCAGAAGCCGGAGTGGCTGCAGGCCTCGCGCAGCGCTTCGGACAAGGTTTGCTCATGACCGGTCAGCGGCGCAGGGGTGTCCTTGAGCATGCTCACCAGCGGCACGATCAGCGCCACCAGCAGCCCCAGCGCCAACAGCGCGGCAGACCAGCCGAGCCAGCCAATCAGCCCCAGCGTGCCCGGCAACATGGCGAATTGGCCGAAGGAGCCGGCAGCGCTGGCGATCCCCATGCCCATGCTGCGTTTTTCCGGCGGCACAGCACGCCCGACCACGCCGAGGATCACCGAAAACGACGTGCCGGACAGACCGATACCAATCAACAGACCCGCGCTCAATGAAAGCGACCATGGCGAGTCGGCCATGCCCATGAAGACCAGGCCGAGGGCATACAGCACACCACCGATGAGCACGACTTTCGCGGCACCGAAGCGGTCGGCCAGCGCCCCGGTAAAAGGTTGCGCCAAGCCCCAGATCAAGTTCTGCAAGGCAATGGCGAAGGCAAACACCTCACGACCCCAGCCAAACTCGGCACTCATCGGCGCCAGAAACAGCCCGAAGCCATGCCGTACACCCAGGGACAACGCCAGGATCAGCGCGCCGCCCACCAGAACCCAACCACAGGTACGCCACATCGATGTCATTATTATTCTCCGGTCACGGGTATATACCCGCTTATCTTCGAACGAACCGGCTTCACGCCAGTTCATCCAGCAAGGCCAGCAACGTTGCGCGCTTTTCGGCGCCCAGCTTATCGATCAATCGTTGTTGCGCCGCTTCCCAGGCCGGCAACGCCGCCGCCAGCCGGGCATGCCCGGCTTCAGTGAGTTCGACAATGCGATTGCGCAAGTCTTCACCTTCGGCCAGCGCCACCAGCCCCTCACCTTCCAGTACCCGCAGGTTGCGCCCCAGGGTGCTGCGGTCCAGGCCCATGGCCTCGGCCAGGGAAGAGATACTCGGTTGGTCCAGGCGCGCCAGGTTGCTCAGCAAGGAATACTGGGCGACGTTGATCCCGAAGCCGTCGAGGGCGCCGTCGTAATACCTGCTGACGCCCCGAGCAGCGCGACGCAGGTTGATGCACAAACATTGGGAGGCAAGCATAGTGCGTGTATATACCCGCGATTAAGTGAATGCAAATTTTAATTCAGGAAATTTCAAACTGAATCCCCAGCCAGACAGGTAGCGCTCAATTCCAGATCAGCACCAGCCCCACCAACACCACCATTTCAAGCAGCTCCAGCAAGGCGCCTGCCGTATCCCCGGTACACCCTCCCAGCCTGCGCAACATCATCTGGCGCAACCCGATAAATACCGTTAGAGCGATGACCAGCGCCGATACCCCGACCCAGCCCGCCACCAGCACGCCCCCCAGCGCACAGGCCAGCAATACCTGCCAGCCGCTGTGGCGCGGCAGATGGTCGGCGAGCGCCTGCCCTAACCCGCCGGCACGCACGTATGGGGTGGTCAGGAACAACCCCAGCAACGCGCCACGCCCCAACACCGGCACGATGATCAATGCCAGGGTTTGTCGCTGCTCGATCAGCGCCAGCAATGCGGCGAATTTGAGCAGCAGCACCAACACCAGCGTAATCACCGCAATCGGCCCGCTGCGGGGGTCTTTCATGATCAGCAGCGTACGCTCGCGATCGCCAAAACCGCCGAGCCAGGCATCCGCGCTGTCGGCCAGCCCGTCCAGGTGCAGGCCGCCGCTAAGCAGCACCCAAGCGGTGAGCAACAGGGCTCCATGGAGCAGCAGCGGCGTGCCAAGCAACAGGGCATCAAGCCCCCACAACAAGCCTCCGAACAACAGACCTATGAGCGGATAAAACAGCAACGAACGCCCCAACTGCGCAGGCTCAGGCATGCCCGGCAAGCGAACCGGCAGGCTGCTCAGGAACTGCAAGGCGATCCAGAACGCCAGCATCTTCAGCCCTCTTCCTTCAACACCGAACCAGGCGACACCCGAAGAGAAAACAGCGCGCCATGAGCCACTTCTACATTGAGCAACTGCTCCCGAGGCAGACCGCGGGCTCGCGCCAGCAGCAAGCGCATCACCCCGCCATGGCTGACCAGCAATACGCGCTGCCCTGCATACGCGGTCCTCAGGCGTTCAACCGCCGCCAGGACTCGCTTCGAAAACTCCAGCACCGGCTCGCCGTCTGGCGGAGTGAATGCGTAGGGATCGGTCCAAAAGCGGCCCAGCGCCTCGGCGTCGGTGTCCATCAACGCCGCCGCGCTGCAGCCTTCCCAGGCGCCGAAATGCAGCTCCTGCAGACCCTTGTCCAGGTGCACCGGCACATCGAGCTGGACGCCGAGTTGCTCAGTGAAACGGGCGCAACGCTGCAACGGCGAACTCACCAGCCGATCCCAGGGCCCGCGCGCCGCGACCGCCTCGCGCATCTGCTCCCAGCCCCTGTCCGTCAAGGCATCGTCGAGGCTGCCACGCAGCCCGCCGCCCAGTTCGGTCTCGCCGTGGCGCAGCAGGTCCAGGTGCAAAGTCATGCCGGGCGATCCGCCACAGCCGCTTCGGCAAACGTCGCCATCTGCCCGTGAAGATCACACGCCAGGCGCAACAGCGGCACCGCCAACGCCGCACCACTGCCCTCACCCAAGCGCAGGCCCAGGTCAATGAGCGGCTCAGCGCCGAGGGTTTCCAGAACGTGCCGATGCCCCGGCTCGGCACCGCGATGGCCGAACAACAGCCATTGCCTGCATTGAGGATTGAGACGCACCGCCACCAGTGCTGCGACGCTGCAGATGAAACCATCCACCAGCACCGCAACGCCCTGCTGGGCGCAGGCCAGATACGCGCCAGCCAACGCTGCGATTTCAAACCCGCCCAGGTTGAACAGTGTTTGCAGTGGATCGTTACGCTGTGCACCGTGCAACGCCAGGGCGCGCTCGATGACTTGAGCCTTGCGGCTGACACCCGCGGCGTCCAGCCCGGTGCCCGGCCCGACCAGGTGAGTCACCGGGCAGTCAAGCAAGGCACAGGCCAGGGCACTGGCCGCCGTGGTGTTGCCGATGCCCATTTCGCCGCCGATGAACAGCTGCGTTCCGGCGGCGACAGCACGCAACACACTGTCACGTCCGGCCAGCAATGCCTGCTCGCCTTGGGTCACGGTCATCGCCGGCCCCTGCACGAAATTCGCGGTACCTGGCCCCACGTTCAGATGCCGCACACCGGGTAGCGCCAGCGAAGGCGTCACAGTGCCCAGGTCAACCACTTCCAACGAGGCGCCCAGTTGCCGCGCCAATACACTGATCGCCGCGCCACCGCTGACGAAATTGAGGAGCATCTGCCCGGTGACTTCCTGGGGATAGGCCGATACGCCTTCGGCCACCACACCATGATCACCTGCGAAAATTGCGATCCAGAGTTGATCCAGGCTCGGCTTGACCTGCCCTTGCAAACCCGCCAGTTGCACCGCCACTGCCTCGAGTCGCCCCAGGGAACCGGCCGGTTTGGTCAGTTGTTGCTGACGAACCGCGGCCTGCTCCAGGGCCTGGGTGTCGAGGGGCTTGCACGGGTCCAGCCACCAGCGATGATTCATAACGCAGTACCTTTGAGAGTCAGGGGCAAGCCGGCAACGGTCAGCACGACGCGCTGGCAACGTTCGGCCAAAGCTTGATGCAGCCAACCGGCTTCATCGACATAACGGCGAGTCAACTCGCCCAGCGGCACGACACCCATTCCGGTCTCGTTGCTGACAAAAATGATTTCGCCCGGCAGCGCGCCAACGCATTCCAGTAGAGCGTCACGCTCGGCGTTCAACTGCTCGAGGTTGTCGAGCATCAGCAGATTGGTCAGCCACAGGGTCAGGCAATCCACCAACAGGCATTGCCCTGAACCGGCGTTATCGCGCAGCACCCGCGCCAGGGCCAACGGCTCCTCCACCAGCGCCCATTCGGCCGGACGGCGAGCGCGGTGTTGGGCGACCCGTTCGTTCATCTCGCCGTCCAGGGGTTGGCTGGTGGCGATGTAGGTAACGGGCAATCGGCTGTCTGTGGCGAGCTTTTCGGCCAGGCGACTCTTACCGGAGCGGGCGCCGCCGAGGATCAGTTGCAGCATGTTTTTTACCTTTCAAATTGGCGGTGTTGCTGCCGGCTTCATCGCGAACAGGCTCGCCCCCACAGTGGTTATGCGATGCATACAAGTCCCTTGTGGGAGCGAGCCTGCTCGCGATGAGGCCAGTGCAGCCACCCTAGATCCCACACAGCTCACGCAACAGCCCGGTATCCAAATGCCGCTCCACCAGATCCGCCAACCGCTCGATGTCCCGCTCGCGCAACCCGTGGTAGTCCACCGCCTGCACATTCTGCAACCCGGCCCAACGCAGCAAGGCGCTGCTGGCCGCCGCTGACTCGAACAGCCCATGCAGATAGGTGCCGAAAATCTGTCCATCCAGACTCTGGGCGCCATCACAACGCCCGTCATCCAACTGCACCGCCGGGTTTTCCAATGCCGGGCCTGAGGTTACACCGGCATGGATTTCATACCCGCTGACCTCGGCCTCTTCCAGGGCCAGTCGACCGCGCACATTGCGCAACTGCTTCTCGTGTTCCAGGGTCGTTTCGAAAGCCAGCAAGCCCAGCCCGGTGCTGGAGCCCGCGGCCCCTTCCAGCCCCAGCGGATCGTGGACCTGCTGGCCGAGCATCTGCAGACCACCGCAGATGCCTAGCAACTTGCCTCCATAACGCAGGTGACGATGGATGGCCGTCTCCCAACCGTTGGCGCGCAGGTAGGCCAGGTCACTGCGCACGCTCTTTGAACCCGGCAGGATGATCAAGTCAGCTGCGGGAATGGGCTGGCCTGGGCCGATGAATTGCAGATCGACCTGCGGATGCAGGCGCAGCGGATCGAAATCGGTGTGGTTGCTGATGCGCGGCAATACCGGCACCACTACCTTGAGCACCTGCTCGGCCTTGTCGGACTGCCGTTGATCGAGACCGTCCTCGGCTTCCAGATGCAGGTCCATCACGTACGGCAACACGCCAATCACCGGTTTGCCGGTGCGCGCCTCAAGCCAGTCCAGGCCCGGTTGCAGCAGGGCGATGTCGCCGCGAAAACGGTTGATGATGAAGCCCTTGACCCGCGCCTGTTCGCTGGGCGAAAGCAGCTCCAGGGTACCCACAAGGTGGGCGAAGACGCCGCCGCGGTTGATATCGGCAATCAGCAGCACCGGACAGTCCACCGCCTCGGCAAAGCCCATGTTGGCAATGTCACCGGCGCGCAGATTGATCTCCGCCGGGGAACCCGCGCCCTCCACCATCACCACCGGATACGCCGCGCTCAAACGTTCGTGGGAGGCCAGCACCGCTTGCATCGCGATGGCTTTGTAATCGTGATAGGCCACGGCATTCATGGTGGTGACGGCGCGGCCATGGATAATGACCTGGGCGCCGGTGTCGCTGTTGGGCTTGAGCAGCACCGGGTTCATGTCGGTATGCGGTTGGAGACCGGCCGCCTGGGCCTGCACGGCCTGGGCACGGCCGATTTCACCGCCATCGGCCGTTACCGCGCTGTTGAGTGCCATGTTCTGTGGTTTGAACGGCACCACGCTCACCCCCTGACGCCTGACCCAGCGGCACAACGCCGTGACGAGAGTGCTTTTGCCGGCATCGGACGTGGTGCCCTGCACCATTACAGTGGTCATTGGATGTCCTTGGCGTAGGCCTCGAAAGCTTGTTCCAGGCGCAGGAATTCACCGTCATCGGCCGGCAACCCGAAGCGCAGGCTGCTGGTATGGGTAAACAACCGCAGAAGAATGCCGCGCTGGGCCATGAAATCGTAAAGTGCCTGGGCGTGCTCAGTGACCAGCCATTGGAACAACCCGCAGCCGCCCTGAGGCTTGAAGCCGTGGCGTTCGAGCGTCAGCGCCAGGCGCTGACTGGTGTCTTCGCAGCGTTGGCGCTGGCGGGCCTGGGCGTCGGTGTCCAGCAGGCACGCCTGGCCCACCACCCGGGTCGGCCCGCTGACGGCCCACGGCCCGACTTGTTCGGCGAGCAACTTGAGCAAGTGGCGCTCGGCCAATACAAATCCCAGGCGAGCCCCGGCCAGGCCAAAAAACTTGCCGAACGAACGCAGCACGATCAATCCGACCTGATGGGCATGGGCGGCCAGGCTCAGTTGTGGCGTGACATCCATGAACGCCTCATCCACCACCAGCCAGCCACCGCGCTGGGCCAATCGGGCATGCCAGTCCAGCAAGCGCTCGGGGCTCAACAGCAAGCCCGTGGGGTTGTTGGGGTTGACCACCACCAGCACGTCAAGGCTGTCGAGGAAGAAGTCCACCTCCGGCTCCAGCACTTCACGCACGATGTAACCACTGCGGCGCCAGGCTTCGGCGTGTTCGGCGTAACAGGGTGAGAGGACGCCGACCTTGCCGGCCCGACGCAGGCGCGGCAAGAGTTGGATGGCCATCTGCGAACCCGCCACCGGCAGCACATGCATGGCGCCGTAATAATCGCAGGCGGCCTGTTCCAACCCGTCATCGGTCTCAGGCAGGCGTGCCCAGGCCCGCGGTGCAATCGCCGGCACGTCGAACGGCCAGGGCGCCAGGCCGCTGGACAGATCCAGCCAGTGCGCCTCGGCAATCGCGTATTGCCGGGCCGCGTTGCGCAGGCGCCCACCGTGCTCAAGCATAAAACTCAGCTCCCAGGCAGAGAATCAGCAACCACAACCATACGCCACGCTGGACCAGTTGCCAGCCGCGATCAATGGCGTCGGCGTTCGCCGGCGCGCCTTCGCCCAAGGGCGGACGTTGATGCAATTGGCCGTGATACACCGCCGCGCCACCCAGTTCGACCCCCAGCGCACCCGCGCCGGCGGCCATCACGGGCCCGGCATTGGGACTGTCCCAGGTCGGGCCCTGGGTGCGCCAGCACTTGAGCGCCAGGCGGGTTTTTCCAAGCACGGCGTAAGTCAGCGCCACCAGGCGCGCCGGAATGTAGTTGAGCCCATCATCGATCTTGGCCGCCGCCCAGCCGAAGCGCTCAAAGCGCTCGTTGCGATAGCCCCACATGGCGTCGAGGGTATTGCTCAGGCGGTACAACACCACACCTGGCGCGCCCGCGACGGCGAACCAGAACAGCGCGGCGAACACCGCGTCGCTGCCGTTCTCCAGCACCGACTCAGTGGCGGCACGGGCAACGGCAGTCTCATCCAGTTCAGCGGTTTCGCGACTGACCAGATAGCCGACCCGCCGGCGCGCTTCATCCAGATCCCCGCCGCGCAGAGCCCGGGCCACTGGCTCGACATGCTCCCCGAGACTGCGCAGGCCAAGGGCGAGGTACAGCGCCAGGATTTCCACCAGCCAGCCCACCAACGGCGCCCAGGACAGCGCCGTCGCGAGCAGGGTCAACGGCACCACGGCGATGATCCACGCCGTCACGCCATGGCTGCGCCAGCCACGCCCGCCGGAGTTGAAACGCTGTTCGATACGATCGGCAAAGCGACCGAACGCCACCAGCGGATGCCAGCGTCGGGGTTCGCCCAACAGCGCATCCAGCGCCACCGCGGCAGCACTGAGCAACGCCACACTCATGGGCTTACTCCCCAATGGTTTTCGTAGAGCAATTCATCCAGCGCACGCGGCTGCGCCCAGCCTTCCAGAGCGAGCATCGGTGCCGGGTAAAACCCCTCGACCGGCCCGAGGCACAATATTGCCAGCGGTTTGGCGCCTGCGGGCAGGCCCAACAGCTCGGCCAGGGCCAGGGGCTCGAACAGAGAAACCCAGCCCATCCCCAGCCCTTCGGCGCGAGAAGCCAGCCACAGATTCTGAATCGCGCAAGACAGCGAGGCCAGGTCCATTTCCGGCAGGGTTCGTCGACCGAAGACATAGCGCTCGCGATCATCCATCAACGCCGCCACCAGCACTTCGGCGCAGTCGTTGAGGCCTTCGACCTTGAGCTTCATGAATTCATCGCTGCGCTCGCCCAGGGCCTCGGCGGTGCGGATGCGTTCCTGTTCCACCAGTTGACGGAGTTGCCCACGCAAGGCGCGGTCGCTGATGCGAATGAACCGCCACGGCTGCATCAGACCCACACTGGGGGCTTGATGCGCGGCTTCCAGCAGGCGGCGCAGCAACGCTGGCTCAACGGTGCCGCCGGTGAAGTGGCGCATGTCGCGGCGTTCGGCGATGGCCCGGTAGACGGCATCGCGTTCGGCCTGAGAGAAAGCGGTGTCTGTCATGGCCGCTTCGCGAGCAGGCTCGCTCCCACAGGGGTCAGGTGATCGGAGGTGGGGGCGAGCCTGTTGGCGATAGCGGCCTCAGGATCAGGCGCAAACAGCGCGGCAATCGCCCTTGGATTCGACGGAAAATAGAAGTGCACATAGGAAGCCGTCATCCGACCCTGCCGGAAAACCGCCTCCGCGCCACGCCCGCCATTGGGGCTATGGCCTCGGGCAATCGGCTCCAGCCCGGTGCTGGTGAGGGAATGATGATAGGTATGCCCGCGCAAAGTGCCCTCCGGCAACTCCACCGATTGCAGCGCCAGGGCCGCCAGACGCTTTTGCATCTGCGCGTCACCGGCCAGCAACCCAAGCAGCTCGGCGCGGGTGCCGTCCACATCCGTCAACGAGTCCAACAGATAAAGCATGCCGCCGCATTCAGCCAGCAAGGGTTTGCCTGCTTGATGGTGCGCGCGGATCGCCGCCAGCATCGGCGCGTTTTGCGCCAGCGCAACATGGTGCAATTCCGGATAGCCACCGGGCAGATACAGGCTGTCCGCCGCCGGCAGTTCGCTGTCATGAATAGGTGAAAAGAAGCTCAGTTGCGCGCCCATGGCTCGCAACAAATCAAGGCTGGCGCCATAGGTGAAGGCGAACGCTTCGTCCCGGGCCACGGCGATGTGCACACCTTCCAGCCACGGCTGCGCGGCAATCACCGCTGGCGCGACGAACTCCACAGCCGGCGGCAACGCCACTTCACAACTGCCAGCCAAGGCATCGGCGGCGGCGTCGAGGCGCAGGTCCAGATCATTCAATTCACTGGCCTGGACCAACCCAAGGTGGCGACTTGGCAGCTCGATACCGGTTTCCCGTGACAGGGCGCCGTACCAGCGCAGGCCTTCGGTCAGGCTGCCTTCGAGCAACTGCGCATGACGCAAGGTGCCGACCCGATTGGCCAGTACCCCGGCGAAAGGCAAGTCCGGCTGATACCGCGCCAGGCCCAGGGCCAGGGCACCGAAGGTCTGGGCCATGGCCGTGCCATCGATCACCGCCAGCACCGGCACGCCGAAGTGCCGGGCCAGATCGGCACTCGATGGCGTGCCATCGAACAGCCCCATCACCCCTTCGATCAGAATCAAGTCGGCTTCGGCAGCAGCTTCCCACAACAATCGACGACTCTCCTGCTCGCCGACCATCCACATGTCCAGTTGGTAGACCGGCGCGCCGCTGGCCCGCTCCAGGATCATCGGGTCGAGGAAATCAGGCCCGCACTTGAAGACCCGCACCCTGCGCCCCTGCTTACGGTGCAAGCGGGCCAGGGCGGCGGTGACCGTGGTTTTGCCCTGCCCGGAAGCAGGAGCGGCGATCAGCACCGCCGGGCAGTGACGACTCGCCAAGGGAACATCGCTCACAGTTCGACGCCCTTCTGCGCCTTGATACCCGCTTGGAACGCGTGCTTGATCATGCCCATTTCGGTGACGGTGTCGGCCAGTTCAATCAATTCCGGCTTGGCGCCGCGACCGGTCACCACCACATGCTGCATCGGCGGACGGGCCTGCAAGTCGCTCAACACCTGGTCCAGGTCAAGGTAACCGTGCTTGAGGGCAATGTTGAGTTCATCGAGCACCACCAGGCCTATGGACGGGTCGCTCAACAATTGACGCGAAACTGCCCAGGCCGCTTCAGCCGCGGCGATGTCGCGCTGGCGATCCTGGGTTTCCCAAGTGAAGCCTTCGCCCATGACATGAAAGCGCACCTGCTCCGGGAAGCGACGGAAAAACAGCTCTTCACCGGTGCTGTTACGCCCCTTGATGAACTGCACCACGCCGCATTGCATGCCATGGCCCATGGACCGGGCCAGCATGCCGAACGCAGAACTGCTCTTACCCTTGCCGTTGCCGGTCAGCACCAGCAGCAGGCCACATTCGTTTGGCGAGTTGGCGATGCGCTCGTCGATCACGGCTTTCTTGCGCAGCATGCGCGCCAGGTGGCGTTCGTCGCGATCGGGGGTGTGGGTCATGGGAGCTCTCCGTTGGGATTGGATAACGGCGGGCGGGCACAAAAAAGACGGCAACAAGCCTGGCATCGCCCACCGTGATGCCGTTGGATGAATCAGGCCGGTCTCCGGGCTCATGAGCGGCGTGATGCCGGGCTGCGCGCCTTCCCATGTCGTACGGACACAGTGGCTGGTGGCCTGTGTAGTGCCAGGCGCAGCGTTGACTCATTTACCGTTGCGGGGGCAGCGCCGGGTTCGTATGCACTCACCGGCTTCCCTGTTTCACTCTGTCGACCCAACGATCGCCCGGTCACAGAGCACCTGAAACAAGCCGCGAAGGTTAGAGGGTTGGGGGTGGAGCGTCAATTAAAGCCGGCACAGGTTCAACAGCGGACATTGGCCCTGATCAATAAAATGACGCCAATCTTGTGCCATGCTGCGGCAAGTGATATCAAATAGGCATCACGACCCGATATCACAATAACAAGAGGGCAAAAGCATGCAAGGCATGATCATCAGCAATCCAAAACTGGAATTCCTGCGCCCGGTGCTGGAACGCTGGTTTGACTGTATCGACCGTTACAACGCCGTGCGCGGCGATAACGACACACCTTACTGGTTCGATGAAAAAGCCAATCTTGGCTTGCTCTCGGCCGCAGCCTGGATGGCCGAGATGGTCACGCTGCAGAACACCCCCACTCGCAAACAGAATGAAGAAGGCGAACGCAACGTCAGCGCCGATCTGTTCATCGCCGGCACCGAGGAGCGTGCTTTCATCCAGGCCACTCAACGCTGGCCGAAGGTCAAGAACCTCAATCTCACCCAGCCGCTGCTCGACATCACCAGCGACGCCAAACGTATCAGCTATTCCAGTGACCTGCGATTGGGCTGCCTGTTCGTCGCACCGCAAAAGGCCCAGCAGAGCGCCACGCCGGAAGAACTGCAGGACATGATCGATGAACTGCAGAAGGAAAATACCTGCGCCGTGGCCTGGTACTTCCCTTATGCCTATCGCAAGTTGCGCAATGAGGCCGGGCAGTATCATCCGGGCATCGCCGTGCTGTTCAAGCAGGCCCACGGCTGACCGGTTGAACCATCGCGGGTCTAAGCTTCTCTATGAATAACCACCATGCACTCATAGGGAAGCCCGCATGCTCAAGCCACCACACCTTCTGATCGTCGCATTGGCCGCAGGGCTTGTTGCTTGCGGCGAGTCCTCCACACTTCAGGTTTCCGACGGCACTGGCCCCTCGCCAAAACTGCCGGAACCGAACAAGACCCTGATCCCCACCGTCAACATTGCCGAGGCTATCGGCTGGCCGGATGGCGCCAAACCTACCCCGGCCCAGGGCCTGCAAGTGGGCGCATTCGCCGAAGGGCTGGATCATCCACGCTGGCTCTACGTGCTACCCAACGGTGACGTGCTGGTGGCAGAAACCAACGCACCGCCCAAACCGGACGACTCCAAAGGCATTCGTGGCTGGGTCATGGAGAAAGTCATGGGCCGCGCCGGTGCGGGGGTGCCCAGCCCCAATCGCATTACCCTGTTGCGTGATGCCAATCATGACGGCATCGCCGAAACCCGTACGGTCTTTCTGGAAAACCTCAATTCACCGTTCGGCATGACACTGGTGGGCAATGATCTGTACGTGGCCGACACCGACCGACTGATTCGCTTCCCTTATAAAGAGGGCGATACGCAAATCAAGGCGCAGCCGACCAAGGTCGTCGACCTGCCGGGTGGCACGCTCAATCACCACTGGACCAAAAACGTGATCGCCAGCCAGGACGGCAGCAAGCTGTACGTCACTACCGGTTCGAACAGCAATGTCGGGGAAAACGGCATGGAGGCCGAGGAAGGCCGCGCGGCCATCTGGGAAGTGGACCGTGCCAGCGGCAATCACCGCATCTTCGCCTCGGGCCTGCGCAACCCCAACGGCCTGGCCTGGGAGCCGCGCAGTGGCGCGCTATGGACCGCGGTGAATGAGCGCGATGAGATCGGCAGCGACCTGGTGCCGGACTACATCACTTCAGTCAAGGACGGCGCCTTCTATGGCTGGCCCTACAGCTATTACGGGCAGCACGTCGATAAGCGGGTCGAGCCACAAAAACCGGAACTGGTGGCCAAGGCCATCGCCCCGGATTACGCCGTCGGCCCCCACACCGCGTCACTGGGCCTGACGTTCGCCGAAGGCAGCACCTTGCCAGCGCCGTTTACCGAAGGGGCTTTCATCGGGCAGCACGGCTCATGGAACCGTAAACCCCACAGCGGCTATAAAGTGATTTTCGTCCCCTTCAACGCCGGCAAGCCGGTGGGGCAACCGGTGGATGTGCTGACCGGTTTCCTGAATGCAGATGAAAAAGCCCAAGGCCGACCAGTGGGTGTGGTGATCGACAAACAGGGCGGGCTGTTGGTGGCAGATGATGTGGGGAACAAGATTTGGCGGGTTTGGGCTAAATAACCGCTGAAGAAGCTGACCTGAACACTGGAACCTGTGGCGAGGGATTGTTCTCTCGCCACAAGAGCTCTGCTGAGCCGGCGCAAAAAGCGAACTTGAATCGTCAGGGATTACGCGCCAGATGCGCCGGTTGCAGCACACGCTTGGCACTCAGATAGGCTTTCTGCCAATAAGCCTTGGACAGGCTGTCGAGCTTGACCGTACCCCCGGTCGCTGGTGCATGGACGAAACGCCCCTCCCCGACATAGATCCCCGCATGGCTGACCTGAGAGCCACCGTTGGTGGCGAAGAAAATCAAATCACCGGTCTGCAATGCGTCCTTACCGACACTCTGGGCGCGCATGCCAATCATCTCGCGGGTGGAGCGCGGCAGGGAGATACCGGCCGCATCGCGATACACATAGCCGATCAGGCCACTGCAATCAAAGCCTGAATCCGGCGTATTGCCGCCCCACCGATAGGGTGTCCCCACCAACCCCAGCGCCCGGAATAGCACGTCTTCGGCAACCGGGGAAAAGCTTTGCGCGGGAGCGAATACCACCGGAGCCCGCGCTGGCGCAGGTGGCGGAGTACGGCTGGCGCAAGCGCTGAGCAGCGCGGCAAGGAGCATGAGAGCGAGGCGGGCCGACGTCGACATATGCAGAACAATCCTGATCTGGATGCGGCTTTTCTGCCGTGGGCATGAAAACAAAGCCGCCTGCGGAGTACGCAGGCGGATTGCCATCAATCAATGATCATGGATTCTAGCGGCTATGAGGCAAACTTCAAGTAAGACTTTAAGTTTGCCTTACAAACTGTGAGCTTACTTGCGAGCAGTGACCACGGTCGGTGCCATCGCGAGTGCGCGCTTGGCTTCGATGAAGGTCTTGCTCCAGTAGCTGTCGCCCAGGCTGTCGATTCGCACGCCACCGCTGCGACGGCTGCTGGAATGGATGAACTGGTTGTCACCCAGGTAGATACCGGCGTGACTGACGCGACCACGACGACCGTTGGTAGCGAAGAACAGCAGGTCGCCCGGCTCAAGCTCGTTACGAGCAACCAGCGGGGCCTTCACGTTGATCATTTCGCGAGTGGAGCGCGGCAGGCTCATGCCAGCCTCTTCGCGAAACAGATACCCGATGAAACCGCTGCAATCGAAGCCGGCCTCGGAGGAACCGCCAAAACGATAACGGGTACCGATCAAGGACATGCCCCGCTCCAGGATGCTGTCAGCCAGCACCGGAAGCTGATAAGGCTTGCTGCCGGCGAAGTCTGCCAGCTCTTTGTCGGTGGCCATTTCTTCCTCAAGTGCAACAGAGGAAGACTGGGCAGTAACGGAATTTTGAACCTGTGGTTGTTGCGCTTGCTGGGACACTGGAGAGTGGGCAGCACAACCGAACAACAGGGTAACGAGTGCGAGAGGCACCAGGGGTGCGAAGCGACTTAGCATGGGCACGACCGTGGCTGAAGTTGTAAAGATGGCGAGACTATGCCCACTATCAAGCTCATTTGCAAATTCAATCGATGCAAATGTGACTTCTCGGTTTTAGGTTTACATCTAAGCGCCCCAACCGTTTTCAACCCTCTGCAGCCTGCAGCCCAGAAGGGACGCGGGCTGTGCCGTGGTAGAAACAGGCTATAAGCCACTATTGCTGCGACTTCTACCAGCCAAGGGTTTCTTTCAAAAAAGGGATGGTCAGCTTGCGCTGAGCCTGAAGCGACGCCTGGTCGAGACGTTCGAGCAGTTCGAACAACGCGCTCATGCTGCGGGTGCCGCGGGTAAGGATGAAGTGCCCGACCTCATCGGTCAGGTGCAGGCCACGCCGGGAAGCGCGCAACTGCAATGCACGGAGCTTGTCTTCATCGGAGAGCGGGCGCATCTGGAAAATCAGCGCCAGGGTGAGACGGGACTTGAGATCGGCCAGCTTCACCGGCAGCTCCCGCGGCGACGTCGATGCAGCAATCAGCAAACGCCGGCCGCTGTCGCGTAACCGGTTGAACAGGTGAAACAGCGCTTCTTCCCAATCAGCCTTGCCGGCCACCGCCTGAAGATCATCCAGGCAGACCAGTTCGTACTGTTCAAGATTGTCGAGGATCTCTACGCCGCGATCCAGCAACTCGGCCAATGGCAGATACACCGCCGGCTCACCCAATTGCTCGAACCGCAGGCAAGCGGCCTGCAACAGATGCGTGCGCCCCACCCCGTCCTTGCCCCACAGATAAATCAGGCTCTCGGTCCAGCCGGCGTCGGCTTCGCAAAGCCGCTCGACATAGCCGAGTGCAGCGGCATTGGCGCCTGGGTAGTAGTTGATAAAGGTGGCGTCATCACGCAGACGCACACCTAGGGGCAGCTGAATCGGTTTCATGCTGACTGAACAGTTCCAAAAGAACCGTTAGTGGCCTCTGTGTAAAGTGCGCAAAGTTTATACCCGTGACGCGGACCGCACAATGCGCCGGACCACGAGCAAAATCAAAGGTTTGCAGCGACAGAACGATGGAGCGACGGTTTCCCTGACGCTGGGACAACCGCCGCGCCCGCCATTGGCGCTATAGCTCGGGGTCTTCGACGCCACTGTAGATGTCTGAATCCTTGTACAGATCGTGCATATGACGCACCAGCACCATGATCACCGCCGCCACCGGCAGCGCCAGCAGGACCCCGGTAAAACCGAACAACTCACCCCCTGCCAGGATCGCAAAGATCACCGCCACTGGATGCAGGCCGATGCGATCACCCACCAGCAACGGTGTCAGCACCATGCCTTCCAGCGCTTGCCCGACCATGAACACCGCCACGATGCCGACCATCGGGTACAGATCACCGCCAAACTGGAACAAGCCGGCAATCAACGCCGCGCCGATACCGATGACGAAGCCCATATAGGGCACGATGGCCGCCAGCCCGGCGATCAAGCCGATCAATAGCCCCAGCTCCAGGCCCACCAGCATCAATCCCGCCGCATAGATGAAGCCCAGCGCCACCATCACCAACAATTGCCCTCGCACAAACGCCCCCAACACTTCATGGCATTCGCCGGTCAGGGTCATGATGCGTTCTTCACGATGGCGTGGCAGCAGGCTGCGAATCTTGGCCATCATCAAGTCCCAGTCGCGAAGCAGATAAAAAGCCACCACCGGAATCAACACCAGGTTCGCCAGCCAACCGATCAACGCCAGCCCCGAGGCTGTGGCCTGGCTCAACACCACACCGACGATGTCAGAGGTCTGGCCCATATGCTCGCTGATGGCCGCCTTGACCTTGTCGAACTTCCAGAAGCCTTCAGCCAACCCCAGCCTCGACTGCACCCACGGCACGGCAGTGTGCTGTAACCAGTCGAGCATCTGCGGCGCCAGCTCGTACAGGCGCATCAGTTGCTTGGCCAGCATCGGTATCAGCACCAGCATCAGAGCAATGACAATCAAGATGATCAGCCCAAACACCGACACCACGCCCCAGGTCCTGGACAGGCCGAGTTTTTCCAGGCGATCTACCAGTGGGTCGAACAGATAGGCCAGGAGCAACGCAACCAGGAACGGCGTGAGGATCGGATGCAGCAAATAGATGAACACAAACAGCAGGGCGACCCCACCCAACCAGAACCAACGCCGCGTATCGCCCATGAACCACTCCTAGCTATATAAGAAAGAAAAACTACCAGCGAAACCGCAGGTTGGCGGTCGGCGCTGGCGCTGGCGCGGCAGCCGGAATGGAGCCATCAGCGGCTGGCTGGGGTACTGGCACTGGCGCGACGGCTTCGCCGGCAGGAATTTCCTGCAGTTTCGCCAGGGCCAATTGCGCTTTCAACTGTTCGGCGCTGCCGTTGACCCGATAAATGATCCGGTCCCCTTCAACCCGCTGCAACTGCCCACCGAACGGCTCGAGCAAACGCCCAAGCGCCGCATAACGCTCCAGGTTCATGCCCTGCACTTCCAGCAGCTGCTCGGTGGCCACGCCCGGCTTGGTAACGAAACGCGGCGCCAAGCGTTGACTCACCGCCAGCATCACCGCATCAGCCAGGGCGGCAGGGTCGGCGCCCTGGGCATTGCCCTGCTCGCGCTGGTCACCCTGCCACAAGCGCCAGGTCGCCTGCCATTGGCCGCCCTCTTCCTTGGCATGGACCGCCAGCAAGGCGTCTGCACCATAACGCTGCGATGCCTCGCGCAGCGGGGCCGGATCACTGCCTTCCAGGTTTGGTGCGGTAGCAACGATCTGCTCGCTCAAATCCGCCAGGGGCAGGTGCAGCGGCAGGCCGCGGTGCTGGGCGGCGCGGCGCAGTGGCTCGGCACTGCCCTGGCCATCGCCTACCAGGTTGGAACCTTCAGCCGAGTCGTTCAGCCACCAGCCCAGGATCGCAGGCCGATTCGCGCCCCACAGCGACAAGCCCGCCGAGCGCAAGGCCCGGTCAGTGCTCGCTGGATCGAAATCCACCTTGAGGCTTTCCGGCGGGCCGGCGTCGTAACCATATTGAAGAATGATCTGCTGGGGGTCCTTGCGGATCGCCGCCAGACCGGGATTCTGCGCGGCCTTGGCATCGCCGGTCAGGCGCAGCACCAGCGTGTCGAGGGCGCGCAAAGTCGCCTGGTCACGCTCTTGCGGGGCCTGGCTGCTGACCGGCTCGAGCACCTGATAGAGGCTATTGAGGTTTTCGGCATGGCTCGCCACGCTGATCAACGACAGGCAGCCCACAGACAAGAGTTTGAAAAAACGCATGGAAGATTCCCGGACATAACGGCTGGAACAGGCCGTGTGAAGAAAATTGAGCATGGCTGTGACCACAGCACCTGGCAAAACATTCACACACCCGCTGGAAGTTTCGCACTGTCATAACCATAGCCGGTTACCGCTACACCTTATACAGACGCATCGCGCAGCACCAATAGGAGAAATATCGGTTTTTTTCCAAGGATATGTCCCTGCCCGTCGGCGCGAGGATGGCCGCTGCCCCTCAAGCCTGATAAAATCGCGCGCCTTCGCAGACCGGCAATGGCTGGGCACCCGGAATAATTCGTACAACGGTTATTCAATGGCCCCGGCGGTCGGTCGTTACCCAGAAATCCCCCCTAAAGGCCTGGATCATGAGCAAGCAACCCTCCCTGAGCTACAAGGACGCCGGTGTAGACATCGACGCCGGTGAAGCATTGGTCGAACGCATCAAGAGCGTCGCCAAGCGCACTGCGCGCCCGGAAGTCATGGGCGGCCTGGGCGGTTTCGGCGCCCTCTGCGAGATCCCGGCCGGCTACAAGCAACCGGTGCTGGTTTCGGGCACTGACGGCGTCGGCACCAAGCTGCGTCTGGCCCTGAACCTGAACAAGCACGACAGCATCGGCATCGACCTGGTGGCCATGTGCGTGAACGACCTGGTGGTGTGCGGCGCCGAGCCGCTGTTCTTCCTCGACTACTACGCCACCGGCAAACTGAACGTCGACACCGCCGCCCAGGTGGTAACCGGCATTGGCGCCGGCTGCGAGCTGTCCGGCTGCTCCCTGGTCGGCGGCGAAACCGCTGAAATGCCAGGCATGTACGAAGGCGAAGACTACGACCTGGCCGGCTTCTGCGTCGGTGTCGTGGAAAAATCCGAAATCATCGACGGTTCGAAAGTCGCCACTGGCGATGCCCTGCTCGCCCTGCCATCGTCCGGCCCGCACTCCAACGGTTACTCGCTGATCCGCAAGATCATCGAAGTCTCGGGTGCCGACATCGAAAACACCCAGCTCGACGGCAAGCCACTGGCCGACCTGCTGATGGCCCCGACCCGCATCTACGTCAAGCCGCTGCTCAAGCTGATCAAGGACACCGGCGCCGTCAAGGCCATGGCCCACATCACCGGTGGCGGCCTGCTGGACAACATCCCGCGCGTACTGCCAAAAGGCGCCCAGGCGGTGGTTGACGTGGCGAGCTGGACCCGTCCGGCCGTGTTCGACTGGCTGCAAGAGAAAGGCAACGTCGATGAAACCGAAATGCACCGCGTGCTGAACTGCGGCGTAGGCATGGTGATCTGCGTGGCCCAGGAGCACGTTGAAACGGCCTTGAATGTACTGCGTGAAGCCGGCGAGCAACCTTGGGTCATCGGCCAGATCAGTACCGCCGCCGAAGGCGCTGCCCAGGTCGAGCTGAAAAACCTTAAGGCTCACTGATGCAAGAACAGAAGTCTGCAACCTGTGATGTCGTGGTGCTGTTGTCCGGCACCGGCAGCAACTTGCAGGCCCTGATCGACAGCACGCGGACCGGCGATAGCCCGGTCCGCATCCGCGCGGTGATTTCCAACCGCGCCGATGCCTACGGCCTGCAACGCGCCAGGGATGCGGGTATCGACACCCGCGTCCTGGATCACAAAGCGTTTGATGGCCGCGAAGCCTTCGATGCCGCGCTGATCGAACAGATCGACACGTTCAATCCGCAACTGGTGGTCCTGGCCGGCTTCATGCGCATCCTCAGCGCCGGCTTCGTGCGTCACTACCAGGGCCGCCTGTTCAATATCCATCCATCGCTGCTGCCCAAATACAAAGGGTTACACACTCACCAGCGCGCGCTGGAGGCCGGAGACACGGAGCATGGCTGCTCGGTGCACTTCGTCACCGAGGAACTCGATGGCGGACCACTGGTCGTACAGGCAGTAATACCGGTAGAGTTGCACGACACGCCGCAAAGCCTGGCCCAACGGGTTCACGCCCGGGAACACCAGATCTACCCGATGGCCGTGCGTTGGTTTGCCGAAGGCCGGCTGACCCTCGACGATCGCGGTGCCTCACTGGACGGCCAGTTGCTCGCCGCCAGCGGCCATTTGATTCGATACTAGGAGATTTTATGCGTCGCGCCCTGCTCTTCGCTTGCGCTCTGCTTGCCCTGCCCCTGGCACAGGCCGCAGACCTTCAACCGTTCTCCGCCAGCTACACCGCCGACTGGAAACAGTTGCCCATGAGCGGCACCGCCGAGCGCAGCCTGACCAAAGAGGCCAACGGCACCTGGAAGCTGAGCTTCAAGGCTTCGATGATGATCGCCAGCCTGACGGAAGAAAGCACCCTGACCCTGGACAAGGACACACTGCTGCCACAGTCCTACCACTTTGAACGTGGCGGCTTGGGCAAGGCCAAGAAAGCCGACCTGGATTTCGACTGGAACACGAAGATGGTCACCGGCACCGATCGCGGCGATCCGGTCAAACTGCCACTCAACCGTGGCATGGTCGATAAATCCACTTATCAGTTGGCCCTGCAGCACGACGTGGCGGCCGGCAAGAAAAGCATGAGTTATCAGGTTGTCGATGATGGCGAGATCGACACCTACGACTTCCGCGTACTGGGCCCGGAGAAGGTCGATACCAAAGCCGGCCAGATCGACGCGATCAAGGTCGAGCGCGTGCGCGACCCGACAAAAAGCAAACGCATCACGGTGCTCTGGTTCGCCAAGGATTGGGATTACCTGCTGGTACGCCTGCAACAGGTCGAGACCGACGGCAAGGAGTACAACATCATGCTCCAGGACGGTACGGTCAACGGCAAGGCTGTCAAAGGCAGCTGATCCACACCGATATCAAGAGAAGCCCCGCCCAGTGCGGGGCTTTTTTATGCGCGGATTTCCTGAACACTAAAACTGCACCCGCGCAAAGTCAGCCTGTGGAAGATGAATCGGTGGGAGCGAGCCTGCTCGCGATAGCGCTAGGTCAGCCGGCATCGGTATTGACTGATACACCGTTATCGCGAGCAGGCTCGCTCCCACAAGGTGACTGCCCGACATTTCACCCCCCCGAAACATGAAAACTTCTTCATGAAAAACACCCTGCGACCGAATGCCGCGCATTGCCTGACCTGCGGGATCGCTGAGTTTTTCATGAAATTTTCTTAACAGGCCCAGGCATTTACTTAGCCGGCTACCCAAATCTATAACAAAGTCCTGCACACGCCTTGCTGCAGATAACAGAGATTGGAGCTTGCAAGATGACTGTGAAAGTAACTGAACGCGATGACGCTCACATGTCCCACGAAGGTATTGCCGCCGGTATCCGCATCTGGGATGTACACCAACAGGACCTGCTGGTGGGGATGTTCCACTCCGAGACGGATGCCCATAACTACAAAGCCGAGCTGGAATGCCAGGAAAGGCAGCGCTCGGCTGAAATGACAGAATCCTGAACGATAAGAATCTCTGTGGGAGCGAGCCTGCTCGCGATAGCGGTGGATCAGCGACATCAATGTTGGCTGACAGACCGCCATCGCGAGCAGGCTCGCTCCCACAGTTTAGTGTTCAGTTCATCCTTACCACATCAAATCATCAGGGATCTGATACGCCGCATACGGATCATCAGCATCCACTTCTTCGGTCTGGGTATTGAGCTGCACGATGCGCTTGGGATCGCGCTCCTGGATCTTCAGGGCCGCTTCGCGCGGGATCACTTCGTAGCCGCCGGCATGATGGACGATCGCCAGCGAGCCGCTGCTCAACTTGTTGCGCATCAGCGTGTTGACCGAGATGCGCTTGACCTTCTTGTCGTCGACAAAGTTGTAATAATCCTCAGTGGTCAGCTTCGGCAAACGCGAGACTTCGATCAATTGCTTGATCTGCGCGGCCCGAGCTTTCTGCTCGGCTTTTTCCTGCTGCTGACGGTTGAGCTCCTGATCGCGCTTGACCTTCTCGGCCATGGCCTCTTGGGCGGCGCGCTGCTGGGAGTCATCCAGTTCGATCTGGCCCTTGTGGGCCAGGCGCTGCTGTTTCTGTTTCTCTTTGCCGACCTGCTTGGCCTGCTTTTGGTTGACCAGCCCTGCTTTGAGCAACTGGTCGCGAAGGGAAAGGCTCATGGTGCTTACTCACTTAGGCAACAGCCTCAGCCACAGCTGGGCAAATTCTTTTCCTGACGTTTGGCTTCGCCCCATAAGGCGTCCAACTCTTCGAGGGTGCAATCTTCCATGGGACGGTGGGTGTCGCGCAATGCCTGTTCGATAAATCGGAAACGTCGCTCGAATTTCCCATTGGCGTCACGCAGGGCCGTTTCCGGGTCGATTTTCAGGTGCCGGGCCAGGTTCACTACGCTGAACAGCAGGTCGCCGATCTCATCGCTGATGGCCACCGAATCGTTGTCAGCCATCGCTTCGAGGACTTCGTCCAGCTCCTCCCGGACCTTGTCGAGCACCGGCAACGGGCCTGGCCAGTCGAAACCGACCTGAGCCGCACGTTTTTGCAACTTCGCCGAGCGGGACAACGCCGGCAAGGCAACGGGTACATCGTCAAGCAACGACAGCTGCTCCGGTGCCGAGGCCTTCTCGGCCCGCTCCTCGGCCTTGATTTCTTCCCAGCGCTGCTTGACCTGTTCTTCGCTCAGGCGCGGGATGTCCACGGGCGCGTAGAGGTCACCGGTAGGAAATACATGGGGATGGCGGCGGATCAGCTTGCGGGTGATGCTATCGACCACGCCGGCGAATTCGAAGCGGTTTTCCTCCCGCGCCAACTGGCTGTAATACACCACCTGAAACAACAGGTCGCCCAGCTCACCCTGCAAGTGATCGAAGTCGCCACGCTCAATGGCATCGGCCACTTCGTAGGCTTCTTCCAGGGTATGGGGGACGATGGTCGCGTAGGTCTGCTTGATGTCCCACGGGCACCCGTACTGCGGGTCGCGCAGACGGTTCATCAGATGGAGCAGGTCTTCAAGGCTGTACATCAATCCAACTCATCACAAATCACCCTGTGGGAAATAATCCACTGGGAGTATGCCTGTGGGAGCAGCTTGCTCGCGATTGAGGTGGTGGCCCCAACGTATGTCGGAACTGATCCACCGCTATCGCGAGCAAGCTTTGCTCCCACAGGCTCGCTCCCACATTTGGACCGCGCTTAACCCGGCGTGCGATTACGCCGGGTCTCGATGATGTTCGGCAGTTGGGAAATCCGCCCCAGCAACCGCCCCAGCGCATCCAATCCCGGAATCTCGATGGTCAGGGACATCAGCGCCGTGTTGTCTTCCTTGTTCGAACGGGTGTTGACCGCCAACACGTTGATCCGCTCGTTCAACAACACCTGAGACACGTCACGCAGCAGGCCGGAACGGTCGTAGGCGCGGATGATGATGTCCACCGGGTAGGTGAGCACCGGCACCGGGCCCCAACTGACCTGGATGATCCGCTCCGGCTCACGGCCGGCCAGTTGCAGCACCGAAGCACAGTCCTGGCGGTGGATGCTCACCCCACGGCCCTGGGTGATGTAGCCGACGATCGCATCCCCAGGCAACGGCTGGCAGCAGCCGGCCATCTGGGTCATCAGGTTGCCCACGCCCTGGATCTGGATGTCGCCGCGCTTGCCCGGTTTGTAGCCGGTGGCTTTGCGCGGGATCAGTTCCAACTGCTCGTTGCCGCGTTCCGGCTCCACCAGTTGCTGGGCCAGGTTGACCAGTTGCGCCAGGCGCAAGTCGCCGGCACCGAGAGCGGCGAACATGTCTTCGGCGGTCTTCATGTTGGCCTTTTCGGCCAGCTTGTCGAAATCCACCTGCGGCAGGCCCAGGCGACTGAGTTCGCGCTCGAGCAAAGTCTTGCCGGCGGCGACGTTCTGGTCGCGGGCCTGCAATTTGAACCAGTGAACGATTTTCGCCCGCGCTCGCGATGTGGTGATGTAGCCCAGGTTCGGGTTCAGCCAGTCGCGGCTCGGCGTGCCGTGTTTACTGGTGATGATCTCGACCTGCTCACCGGTTTGCAGGCTGTAGTTGAGCGGCACGATCCGCCCGTTGATCTTGGCGCCACGGCAGTTGTGGCCGATCTCGGTGTGGACGCGATAGGCAAAGTCCAGCGGCGTGGCGCCCTTGGGCAGGTCGATGGCGTGGCCGTCGGGGGTGAAGATGTAGACCCGATCCGGCTCGATATCGACCCGCAATTGTTCGGCCAGACCGCCGATATCACCGAGCTCTTCATGCCACTCGAGCACCTGACGCAGCCAGGAGATTTTCTCTTCGTAGTGGTTGGAGCCCGACTTGACGTCGGTGCCCTTGTATTTCCAATGGGCGCAAACACCCAGCTCGGCTTCCTCGTGCATGGCGTGGGTGCGAATCTGCACTTCCAGCACCTTGCCCTCCGGACCGATCACCGCCGTGTGCAGCGAGCGATAGCCGTTTTCCTTCGGGTTGGCGATGTAGTCGTCGAACTCCTTGGGGATGTGCCGCCACAAGGTGTGCACGATACCCAGCGCGGTGTAGCAGTCGCGCATTTCCGGGACCAGTACGCGAACGGCGCGAACGTCGTAGATCTGGCTGAACTCCAGGCCTTTGCGCTGCATTTTGCGCCAGATCGAATAGATGTGCTTGGCCCGGCCGCTGATGTCGGCCTCCACACCCGTGGCCTGCAATTCTTCCCTCAACTGGGTCATCACATCCGTGATGAAGCGCTCGCGATCCAGGCGCCGCTCATGCAGCAACTTGGCGATCTGCTTGTACTGGTCGGGCTCCAGGTAGCGGAAGGACAGGTCCTCCAGCTCCCACTTGATATGGCCGATGCCAAGGCGATGGGCCAGGGGGGCGTAGATGTCGAACACTTCCCGGGCGACGCGGTTGCGCTTTTCGTCGTCTGCGGATTTCACCGCGCGGATCGCGCAGGTGCGTTCGGCCAGTTTGATCAGTGCGACGCGCACGTCGTCGACCATGGCCACCAGCATCTTGCGCAGGTTCTCCACCTGGCCCTGGGTGCCCAGGACCATGGACTGGCGCGGACTGAGACTGGCACTGATCGCCGCCATGCGCAGCACGCCGTCAATCAGCTTGGCGACCACCGTGCCAAAACGCTGGCTGACCACCGGCAATTGGATCTGCCCTTCGCGCACACCGCGGTATAGCACCGCAGCCACCAGGGAGTCCTGGTCGAGCTTGAGGTCGGCAAGGATTTCGGCGATCTCAAGGCCCGTCTGAAAACTCGAGGTGCCTTCGGACCAGAGGTTCTTCGCCGCGTTGTGCTGCTGTTCCGCTTCACGCGCGAACTCGCAGGCTTCTTTCAAGGCTTCGCGATCCAGTGCCGTGTCGATACTGACCGCGTGATCGAGCCAAGCCTCGAGATTGATACTGCCGTCGGTGTTGATCGGCTGGTGTGCTCTCACCTGTACCATCTTTACATACCTTCCCTATGACGCAGATTCAATGCGTCAATAACGCTGACCTTCGTTGCCCGTGTCCCCGCCCAGGGCTGTGGCGGTTGGCACGAACGGGTCAGTCGGACAAGCCATCCTGGCTCGCTTCAAATAACGCCATGGCCTCGACATGTGCCGTCTGAGGAAACATATCGAGAATCCCGGCACGTTTTAACCGGTAGCCCTGCTTGATCAATTCGACCGTGTCCCGGGCCAAAGTTGCCGGGTTGCACGATACATATACCAACCGCCTGGCGCCCAGGGATGCCAGTTTGCGCACCACCTCGAAAGCACCGTCGCGGGGTGGGTCCAAGAGTACCGCAGAAAAGCCTTCACCGACCCACTCGGCAGCCGCCAACGGCTGGGATAAATCGGCCTGAAAAAAGGCAGTGTTATTCAAATTGTTGCTGACGGCATTGGCCGCCGCGCGGTCAACCATGGCCTGTACACCTTCCACCGCCACCACTTGGCGCACCGCCTTGGCCAGGGGCAAGGCAAAGTTGCCCAGGCCGCAGAACAAGTCCAGCACCCGCTCCTCGGCTCGGGGCGCGAGCCACTCCAGGGCTTGGGCCACCATCGCCTCGTTGACCCCGGCATTGACCTGGATGAAATCCCCCGGCCGGTAAGCCAGCTCCAGGTCCCAGGCCTCAAGGCGATAACCCAGCGTCTGTCCCGGTTCGACCGGTTGCGGCTCGCCCTCACCCTGCAGCCACAACTGGGCTTGGTGGGCGGCGCAGAAATCCTTGAGAATCGTCAGGTCAGGCGCCGACAGTGGCGACACGTGCCGCAGCAACACCGCCAGGGACGAGCCAGCGAACAATTCCACATGTCCCAGCGCCTGGGGCTTGCTCAGGCGACGGAGCATGTCCGGCAAGCGACTCATGATCGGTTGCAAGGGTTGTACCAGTACCGGGCAATCGCCGATGGCCACGATGTCCTGGCTGCCGACGGCACGAAAACCCACTTCGAGTTTTTTTGCCTTCTGATCCCAGCGCACCGCCACGCGGGCACGACGCCGGTAACCCAGTTCCGGCCCGCTCAATGGCGCAGCCCATTCATCCGGCTGCACGCCGGCGACCCGCGACAACTGCTCGGCGAGCATGCGCTGTTTCAGGGCGAGCTGTTCGTTGTGGGGCAAATGCTGGACGCTGCAACCGCCGCAGCGACCGGCATGCACGCACGGCGCCGCACGGCGCAGTTCACTGGACAGGAACACTCGCTCAGTGCGGGCCTCGACCACTTTGCCATGGGCCCCCAGCACCCGCGCCTCGACCTCTTCGCCGGCCAGGGCGCCGATCACGAACCAGGTGCGCCCGTCCAGAAAGGCAATGCCCCGGCCATCGTTGGCCAAGCGTTCGATGGTCAAGCGCTGCTTCTTTCCGGTGGGCACCTGCGGGGCCCGGCTTCCGCCGCTGGGCTGGAAGCGCAGACCTCTTTCTTGCTTGGCCATCAGTTGGGCGCGTCGAAAATGCCGGTCGACAAGTAGCGGTCGCCGCGGTCGCAGATGATCGCGACAATGACCGCGTTTTCGACTTCCTGGGACAAGCGCAGCATGCCCGCCACGGCACCGCCCGAAGACACGCCGCAAAAGATGCCTTCTTCACGGGCCAGACGACGGGTGATGTCCTCCGCCTCGCTCTGGGCCATGTCGATAATGCGGTCCACGCGGTCGGCCTGGTAGATTTTCGGCAGGTACTCCTCGGGCCAGCGACGGATGCCGGGGATGGCCGAGCCTTCCATCGGTTGCAGGCCGATGATCTGCACGTTCGGGTTCTGTTCTTTCAAATAGCGCGAGGTGCCCATGATGGTGCCGGTGGTGCCCATCGAGCTGACGAAATGGGTGATGGTGCCATCGGTCTGGCGCCAGATCTCAGGGCCAGTGGTGGTGTAGTGGGCTTCGGGGTTGTCACCATTGGCGAACTGGTCGAGCACCTTGCCGCGACCCTCGGCCTGCATCCGCTCGGCCAGGTCCCGGGCGCCCTCCATGCCTTCGTCTTTGCTCACCAGGATCAATTCGGCGCCATAAGCGGTCATTGCGGCCTTGCGCTCGGCACTGGAGTTGTCGGGCATGATCAGGATCATCTTGTAGCCCTTGATCGCCGCCGCCATGGCCAGGGCGATGCCGGTGTTACCGGAAGTCGCCTCGATCAGCGTATCGCCGGGGCGGATCTGCCCGCGCAATTCACCACGGGTGAGCATCGACAGCGCCGGCCGGTCCTTGACCGAACCCGCCGGGTTATTCCCTTCGAGCTTGAGCAAAAGCGTATTGCTGGTCACGCCAGGCAGGCGCTGCAAACGAACCAGCGGAGTGTTGCCGACGCAATCGGCGATAGTGGGGTACTGCACGGTCATGGCGTATTCGCAATCCGGACTGCGGGGGCGCCTATCATACCGGCAAACCTTGCCCGGCCATATCACGCAAAGTGTGGTGGTTATGGCTTATGGGAATAAGCAACGAAAGTGGGCTGCAAGCTGCCACTCAGAAATCCTGATTGAAGGGATCGCCGAGGCACGGCAACCGGCGAGACCGATGCACGGCGACATGAATTTTACGAAGATTGCCTGCCCGCAAGTCGCTACACTGCGCAGGTATTGCGTGCCGGATGCGCGCAAAGCTCAAACAGACCGCTGGATGCAGGAGAAAAGTGTGCTCAAGAAACTGGGAATCAAAGGCCGCGTGCTGTTGCTGACCCTGTTGCCGACCAGCCTGATGGCGCTGGTCCTGGGCGGCTACTTCACCTGGATGCAGCAATCGGACTTGCATGCCCAGTTGCTGCAGCGTGGCGAGATGATCGCCGAACAGCTGGCGCCGCTGGTCGCCCCGGCCATGAGCCACCAGGACACCGATCTGCTGGAGCGGATCGCCACCCAGTCTCTCGAGCAAGCGGATGTGCGCGCCGTGACCTTCCTGGCTCCCGATCGCACATCGCTGGCCCACGCCGGCCCGACGATGCTCAACCGAGCCCCGGAGGGCAACAGTGCCCAATTGCTGCAACGCACCGGCAACGATGCCACGCGTTACCTGCTGCCAGTATTCGGCAAGCACCGCAACCTGGCCGGCGAGCTGATTCCCGAAGAAGCCGATCGGCTGCTGGGTTGGGTCGAACTAGAGTTGTCCCACAGTGGCATGTTGCTGCGCGGCTATCGCAGCCTGTTCGCCAGCCTGCTGTTGATCAGCGCCGGCCTGTGCCTGACCGCACTGCTGGCGTTGCGTATGGGTCGCACGATCAACCGACCCCTGAGCCAGATCAAGCAAGCCGTGGCGCAACTCAAGGACGGTCACCTGGAAACCCGTCTGCCGCCTCTGGGCAGCCAGGAACTGGATGAGCTGGCGTCGGGCATCAATCGCATGGCCAGCACCTTGCAGAATGCCCAGGAAGAGTTGCAGCACAGCATCGACCAGGCCACTGAAGACGTGCGCCAGAATCTGGAAACCATCGAGATCCAGAACATCGAGCTGGACCTGGCCCGTAAGGAAGCCCTGGAAGCGAGCCGGATCAAGTCCGAATTCCTGGCGAACATGAGCCATGAAATCCGTACGCCGCTCAACGGCATCCTCGGCTTCACCCATCTGCTGCAGAAAAGCGAATTGACCCCGCGTCAGCTCGATTACCTGGGCACCATTGAAAAATCCGCCGACAGCCTGCTGGGCATCATCAACGAGATCCTCGACTTCTCGAAGATCGAGGCCGGCAAACTGGTGCTGGACAACATTCCGTTCAACCTGCGGGACTTGTTGCAGGACACCCTGACCATCCTCGCCCCCGCCGCCCACGCCAAACAACTGGAGCTGGTGAGCCTGGTCTACAGGGACACGCCCCTGTCGCTGGTGGGTGATCCGCTGCGCCTCAAGCAGATCCTGACCAACCTGGTGAGCAATGCCATCAAGTTCACCCGCGAAGGCACCATCATCGCCCGCGCCATGATGGAAGACGAACACGAAGACAGCGTGCAACTGCGCATCAGCATTCAGGACACCGGTATCGGCCTGTCGAACCAGGACGTGCGGGCCCTGTTCCAGGCGTTCAGCCAGGCCGACAATTCCTTGTCCCGGCAACCGGGTGGCACCGGCTTGGGCCTGGTGATTTCCAAGCGGCTGGTGGAGCAGATGGGTGGCGAAATCGGCGTGGACAGCACGCCGGGCGAAGGCTCGGAGTTCTGGATCAGCCTGCGCCTGCCCAAGACCCGTGACGACGCCGAAGATTTGCCTGGCCCGCCGCTACTGGGTCGGCGCGTAGCGGTGCTGGAAAACCATGAACTGGCCCGTCAGGCCCTGCAACACCAGCTCGAGGACTGCGGTCTGGTGGTGACACCGTTCAACACCCTGGAAAACCTGACCAACGGTGTGACCGTCGCCCACCAGACCGATCAGGCGATCGACCTGGCGGTGCTGGGCATCACCAGCAACGACATGCCGCCGGAACGCCTCAGCCAACACATCTGGGATCTTGAGCATCTGGGCTGCAAGGTACTGGTGCTGTGCCCCACCACTGAACAGACGCTGTACCACCTCTCCGTGCCCAACCCCCACAGCCAATTGCAGGCCAAGCCGGCCTGCACGCGCAAGTTGCGCCGCTCGCTTTCCGACCTGGTCAACCCGCGCCCGCCCCGCAACGAACCCAACGAACCGGTGGGCAGCCGCGCACCCAAAGTGCTGTGCGTGGACGACAACCCGGCCAACCTGCTGTTGGTGCAAACGCTGCTCGAAGACATGGGCGCCAAGGTGCTGGCGGTGGAAAGCGGTTATGCGGCGGTCAAGGCCGTGCAAAAGGAAACCTTCGACCTGGTGCTGATGGATGTCCAGATGCCCGGCATGGACGGTCGCCAGAGCACCGAGGCGATCCGCCAATGGGAAAGCGAGCGTCATTGCACGCCGCTGCCAATCGTCGCCCTCACCGCCCACGCCATGGCCAACGAAAAACGCGCCCTGCTGCAAAGTGGCATGGATGACTACCTGACCAAGCCCATCAGCGAACGGCAACTGGCCCAGGTGGTGCTTAAATGGACCGGCCTGGCCCTGCGTAACCAGGCGCCGGACCGGAGCACCGACGCTCAGGGCGGCAGCGAACTGCTGGTGCTCGATCACGAAGAAGGCCTGCGCCTGGCCGCCGGCAAGGCCGATCTGGCGGCGGACATGCTGGCGATGTTGCTGGCGTCCCTGGAAGCCGACCGCGAAGCGATTCGCCAGGCCAGCGAGGCCAATGATCACAACGCCCTGATCGAACGGGTCCACCGCCTGCATGGCGCCACTCGCTACTGCGGGGTGCCGCAATTGCGCGCCGCCTGCCAGCGCAGCGAGACCCTGCTCAAACAACAGGACCCCAAGGCCGAGGCCGCTTTGCAGGAACTGGAACGTGCCATCGACCGCTTGGCCAACGAGGCACGCATCAGCGCCTGATCCAGGGCAATAGCCCAAAACCCGGGATCAAGGAAAATCTAAACGCCTAGAGGCTTATCTTTTGTGCCAGGAGGCCGCCATGCGCGCGATTCTTTTCAGCAGCCAGACCTACGACCGCGACAGTTTCAGCAAAACCCCGGCGCCCGCTGGCCTTGAACTGCAGTTTCAGCCGGCACGCCTGAACCTCGACACCGTGGCCCTGGCCGAACACCATGAAGTGGTGTGCGCCTTCATCAACGACGACCTGAGTGCCCCGGTGCTGGAGCGGCTGGCACAGGGCGGCACGCGGCTGATCGCCCTGCGCTCTGCCGGCTATAACCATGTCGACCTGGCCGCTGCCAAACGGCTGGGGTTGAGCATCGTCCGGGTGCCGGCGTATTCGCCCCATGCCGTGGCCGAGCATGCCGTGGCGCTGATCATGGCCCTCAATCGCTGCTTGCATCGCGCTTACAACCGCACCCGGGACGGCAATTTCAGCCTCCATGGGCTGACCGGTTTCGATCTGGTGGGCAAGACGGTCGGCGTGATCGGCACCGGGCAGATCGGCGCGACGTTCGCGCGGATCATGGCCGGCTTCGGCTGCCGGTTATTGGCCTACGATCCGTCCCCCAACCCGCAGGTCCAAGCCCTGGGCGCTCGCTACCTGCCCTTGGCCGATCTGCTGGCGCAAGCACAGATCATCAGCCTGCATTGCCCGCTCAACGAGCAGAGCCGACATTTGATCAACGCCGATTCATTGGCTGCCATGCAACGTGGCGCGATGCTGATCAACACCGGACGCGGCGGCCTGGTGGACACACCCGCCTTGATCGAGGCGTTGAAAAGCGGTCAGTTGGGCTATTTGGGGCTGGATGTCTATGAGGAAGAAGCGCAACTGTTCTTCGAGGACCGCTCCGACCTGCCCTTGCAGGATGATGTGCTGGCTCGGTTGCTGACGTTCCCCAACGTGGTGGTCACCGCGCATCAGGCCTTCCTGACCCATGAAGCGTTGGCCGCCATCGCCGCGACAACCCTGGACAACATCGGCGCCTGGGCCGCCGGCACCCCACAAAACCTGGTGGACAGCTGAGCATTACCCTTGTGGGAGCGAGCCTGCTCGCGATTACGATGGGCCTGTCAGCATGGCGTCGACTGACGCCCCGCTATCGCGAGCAGGCTCGCTCCCACAGGGGATTTCGTCGCCTGGATCATCCCAACCCATGGCCCGTGCTAGCATATCGCGCCTATCTGGAGGACCCATGGCCGAACACGATTTCCGCTACACCCTGATGAACCCGCAACACACCCTGACCGAGGTCCGCGCCCTGGCGCCGGGCCGTTATCAGGTCACCGGCAACGGCGGTTCGATTCAGGCCAACGATGTACTGCTCGTCACCCTCAAAGGCAGCAAGGACTTGTCCATGCGCCTGACCGTGGACACCGTTCGGCACTTGCTCAAGCCCATGGGTCAATGGACCGCCATGACCACCGGCCCGGTGTTCGGGGAGCTGGCGATCCACACCTGGCAGGTCAACTGCGACCGCTGCGCCAAGCAACTGAGCTTTGAATTTGCCGTCGACGCCAAGCTCGGCGTCAAGGCGCAGAAGCCGGCCGCCACCGCGCGCATTGCCGAGCTGGGCTGGACCACCGTCGGTGAAAAACACCTGTGCCCGACCTGCCAGGAAGCCGCCTGATGAAACGCCTGGCCCTGACCGCGCTGATCGGCGCCGGCCTGATGGGTTGCGCCGCCGAGCCGGTGCAATTGCAGCAAAACCGCAGCTACATCCTGGAATGGATTGGCGAACGGCCCTTGATGGACTACAGCAACCTGACCATCACCCTCGGGGACGACGGTCGGGCCTACGGCAACGGCGGCTGTAACCACTGGTTCGCGCCCTACACCCTGGAAGGCCACCGATTGAGCTTCGGCAAGATCGGCAGCACCCGCAAACTCTGCGCCCCGGCGCTGATGGAGCAGGAGACGCGCTTTTTGCAGGCCCTGGAAAAGGTCGAACGCTGGGACATCTCGCCCATCGAGCAAATGCGCTTCTGGCCGGCCCAGGGCAAGCCCCTGCGGTGGTGGCTGGAGGAAGGTTGAGACCCGAACTACGACGAGATCCCTTGTGGCGAGGGGATTTATCCCCGCTGGGCTGCGCAGCAGCCCCGAGCGCCTTGACTGATAAACCGCAGTGGCAAACAGAAGTATGGGCCGCTGCGCGCGCCAGCGGGGATAAATCCCCTCGCCACAAGGTATCCACCCTAGCCCCACAGGTGGTTATTTGAACGCCTGCAACGCCTCAAGCTTGGCCATCACCCCCGCCGCCGTCTGTTCCCCCAGCATCTGCTCGCGCACCTTGCCCTGGTTGTCGATGATGTAAGTCACCGGTAACCCTTCGCTGCGCGGGATATCAAAAAAGTCGGCCGGGTCCCGGGCCATCACGGTGAAGCGGATGCCCATTTTCTCGCTCGCGCTCTTGAGCTCCTCACCTTGCACCTGATCAAAATTGACCCCGAACACCCCCACGTTACGGCCCTTGAGCTGTTCGGCCAGGGCATTGAACTCGGGGATTTCGGTACGGCACGGTGCGCACCACTCGGCCCAGTAGTTGAGCACCACCCACTGTTTGTCCAGCCGTTTTGAGGCGATAGCCTGGCCGTTCTGGTCAACTCCGTAGTCATTCCCGCAGCCGGCGAGCAATAAAATCCCCATGAATGCCAGTGCCGTCGTCAATCGCCTTGCCATGTGCCAATCCTTGTATTGAATGTGAACGTCGGCGCGGCCCACCGTTTTCGAACGCGCCCGTCTCAGGTGCCTGGTACCTCGCGACACAGTAGAATAGCCGCCACCTTACGCAAGATGCGACCCGCTCATGACCGATCTGACGCTATATCACAACCCGCGCTGCTCCAAATCCCGCGGTGCGCTGGAACTGTTGGAGGCCCGTGGCCTGACGCCCACCGTGGTCCGCTACCTGGAAACCCCGCTCGACGAAGCGCAGTTGGAACGCCTGTTGGCCAAGCTCGGCATCACTGCCCGGCAACTGCTGCGCACCGGTGAGGACGAATACAAGACCCTGAACCTGGCCGATGAAAACCTGAGCCAGTCCCAACTGATCGCCGCCATCGCCGCTCACCCCAAACTCATGGAACGACCGATTCTGGAAACCGCTGACAAGGCCGTGATCGGGCGCCCGCCAGAGAAGATCCTGGAGATCCTGCCGTGAGCACACCGTACATTCTGGTGTTGTATTACAGCCGCAGTGGCTCGACCAACGAAATGGCCCGGCAGATCGCCCGGGGCATCGAGCAGGCCGGGCTGGAAGCGCGGTTGCGCACGGTGCCGGCGATTTCCGCCGAGTGCGAAGCGGTATCGCCGGACATTCCCGAACAAGGCCCGCTGTACGCCAGCCTCGATGACCTGAAAAACTGCGCCGGCCTGGCCCTGGGCAGTCCGACCCGTTTCGGCAACATGGCCGCGCCGCTGAAATACTTTCTCGATGGCACCAGCAACCTGTGGCTGACCGGCGCCCTCGTGGGCAAGCCGGCGGGTGTGTTCACTTCCACCGCGAGCCTGCATGGCGGCCAGGAAACCACTTTGCTGTCGATGATGCTGCCGCTGTTGCACCACGGCATGCTGATCACCGGCCTGCCCTACAGCGAGTCAGCCTTGATCGAAACCGAGGGCGGAGGCACGCCGTACGGCCCGAGCCATCACGCCGGGGCCGACGGTAAAAGCGGCTTGAACGAACATGAAGTGGCGCTGTGCCGGGCACTGGGCTTGCGCCTGGCAAAAACCGCCCTACTGCTGGAGAACGGCCGTGGCTAAGAAGCCGAAAATCCTGCCGCCCATTCAGTGGCTGGAACCGCGGGTACGCATCGCCCGGGTCCTGAGCCTGCTGTGCTTTTTCGGGCTGGTGGGGTTGCTCTGTGTGTATTACCTGCTGATCGCCGACCTGCACGGCGCGCGCCCCTGGGTGATTCTGCTGATCGAGCTGGTGCCGCTGCTGATACTGGCGCCAGGCATGATCAGCGGCAGCCCCCGCGGGCATTCGTGGATGTGCTTTGTGGTGAACCTGTACTTCATCAAAGGCGCGCTGGCGGCCTATGACCCGAACCGACAGGTGTTCGGCTTGCTGGAAATGACGGCGAGCGTGGCGGTGTTCTGCTCGGCGCTGCTGTATGTGCGTTGGAGGTTTCAGTTGAACCGGCGGTTGGCTGGAGAAGGCGAGATTTCCGTCGCCTGATAGATGGCTATCGCGAGCAGGCTCGCTCCCACATGAGATTTGTGGCGTTCACAGATCCCCTGTGGGAGCGAGCCTGCTCGCGATGCGGCCTCAATGATTGACGGTATACGCCAGCATCATCGAAATCTGGCTCATGGGCCTTCCACCACTCTCTTCATGCCACTGGTTGAAGGCCTGCTGCACCGTCGCCAGATCCCGCAGGCTGGTGGGAACTTTGTCGATGATGTCCTGCGCATTGAGCGCCGCCACCACGTCATAACTGGGCACAAAAGTGTCCTTGCCCATCATCCGCAGGAAACGCGGAGCCGACAGACCGCCCAGTTGATGGCCGTGCTTTTTCAGGTAGGTCCACAGGCCTACGATGTCGGTCACCGGCCAGTCGGCGATCAGCGCGCCAAAGCTGCCTTTTTCATGGGCCACGTCCAGTATCAATTGCGCGTTGCGCGGCACGCTCTTGAGCTTGCCCAAGTGACGGATGATCCGCGCGTCCTGCATCAGCCGCTCCAGGTGCTCGGCGCTCATCAGCACGACTTTTTCCGGGTCGAACTTGAAAAACACTTCCTCGAACGCCGGCCACTTGGCGTCCACCAGGCTGTGCTTGAGCCCGGCGCGAAACACCCGCAGCGCCATGGTCGAGAGGTAGCGGTCGTCGCTGATCTTGCGCAGTTGGGCCGGGGTCTTGGGAACAGGCAGGTGGGCTTCCAGTTCAGCCGCCGAACCGAAGCGGTTCAGACAATACTCGTGCAGCCACTTGTAATCGCGCATGCCCTCTCCTGGGGTCGGAAATGAAAACGGCGCTCTAAGTGACCTGGCCACGAGCGCCGTGAATAGGAGCCGCTGAGTTCGTCAGAGGTTCACCACGTTGACGAATCGCGGCGTGGCGCTTTCGTCGATGCGCAGGTTGGTGAAGTCGAACAGGTTACGGTCCGCCAGTTGCGACGGAACGACGTTCTGCAAGCCGCGGAAAATGCTCTCGGTACGGCCCGGGGTCTTGCGTTCCCACTCCTGCAGCATCTCCTTGACCACCTGGCGTTGCAGGTTTTCCTGGGAGCCGCACAGGTTGCAAGGGATGATCGGGAACTGCTTGAAGTCCGAATAGGCCTGGATGTCTTTCTCGCTGCAGTAGGCCAGCGGGCGGATCACCACGTTGCGCCCGTCATCGGCGCGCAGCTTGGGCGGCATGGCTTTGAGCGAGCCGTTGTAGAACATGTTGAGGAAAAAGGTCTCGACGATGTCGTCGCGGTGGTGCCCCAGGGCCATCTTGGTCGCGCCGATCTGGTCGGCAAAGGTGTAGAGCGTGCCACGACGCAGGCGTGAGCACAGCGAGCAGGTGGTCTTGCCTTCCGGGATCAGTTCCTTGACCACCGAATAGGTGTCCTTCTCGACGATATGATACTCCACGCCCAGCGATTGAAGGTAGGCCGGCAACACATCCTCGGGGAAACCGGGCTGCTTCTGGTCCATGTTCACCGCGACAATGTCGAACTTGATCGGCGCAACCTTCTGCAAATGCATCAGCACATCGAGCAAGGTGTAGCTGTCCTTGCCGCCGGACAGGCAAACCATGACCTTGTCGCCGTCTTCAATCATATTGAAATCAGCGACCGCCTCACCGGCCTGGCGGCGCAGGCGCTTTTGCAGTTTGTTCTGGTTGACCGTAAGAGTGCCCATGACGCGAAATCCGTGAGGTGTGACGAAAGGCCGGCATTTTACGCAAAAAATCCGCCGTCGGCGAAGGCTGATGACATGCCCTTTTGTGGCGAGGGGATTTATCCCCTCGCCACAACGCCAGTGTGTTCGCCAAAGACGATGTACACAGACCCATCGGCGATTAACACCGTCGCCTACAGCGCGATTTGCTCTAAGCCCCCCATCCCCCTGGCGAGAACTCCTTTCTATACTGCGACATAAGATCGCACACACTTACAGACCTGTACTTACTCGGCCGTTTGGCCCGTAGGCGCTCCGTTGGGGGGCGATGGCAATAACAAAGGAGTGACTGACTATGATCCATCATGTCGTGGGGCTCTTTACCCACCCTGATCAAGAATGGAAAGAAATCCGTGGCGATCAGGAGGAAAGCATCAGCCACATGTACCTCACCCACACGCTGATCCTGGCGGCCATTCCCGCGGTATCGGCGTTTATCGGCACCACGCAGGTGGGATGGGTCATCGGCAACCGGCCTCCGGTGATGCTGACCCAGGAAAGTGCGTTGTGGATGACCATCATGTCGTACCTCGCCATGTTGGGCGGTGTGGCGGTGATGGGCGCCTTCGTGCACTGGATGGCCCGTACCTATGACGCCAACCCGAGCCTGGCGCGCTGCGTCGCATTCGCCACTTACACCGCGACCCCCTTGTTCATCGGCGGCCTGGCGGCGCTCTATCCGCACATGTGGCTGGGGATGATCGTCGGTACGGCAGCGATCTGCTACACCGTCTACCTGCTGTATGTGGGCCTGCCCACTTTCATGAATATTCCTCAGGACGAGGGTTTTCTGTTTTCCAGTTCGGTGCTCGCCGTGGGCCTGGTGGTGCTGGTGGCTATCATGGCGTTTACGGTGATTGTCTGGGGGCTGGGCGTCGGTCCGGTGTATACCAACTGAAGGGTTCGAACCCGCTCAGGGTTCCCTTCTGAAAACAAAGCAATATCTGCCAATACAGGCCGCCGCAAGGCGGCCTTCCTGTGTTTGGCGCTGGCGAAACGACCACTGGGCGTCTGGGCGATTCGCAACGGCCGGCGCTTGCGGCATACTCAAGCCTCTGGAGACCCGTACAGCATGCTTGAGCAACTCAATACCCGCGTCGAAGAGTGTTACCAACAAGCCGAAACCTTTTTCAAACGTCCTTTCAAACGTCCCGTGGTCAGCTTCAAATTGCGTGGCCAGAAGGCCGGTGTCGCGCACCTGCATGAGAATCTGCTGCGCTTCAATCCACAGTTGTACCGGGAAAACGCCGAAGACTTTCTCAAGCAGACCGTCGCCCACGAGGTTGCGCACCTGATTGCCCATCAGCTATTCGGCGAACGCATTCAGCCTCATGGTGAAGAGTGGCAACTGATCATGCGCGGCGTGTACGAACTGCCGCCCAACCGCTGCCATACCTACGAGATCAAGCGCCGCAGCGTGACCCGCTACATCTACAAATGCCCCTGCGACGGCAGCGACTTCCCCTTCTCGGCCCAGCGTCACAGCCTGGTACGTCAGGGGCGCCGCTATTTGTGCCGCAGTTGCCGCAATACCTTGGTGTTCAGTGGGGAGACTCGGGTGGAGTAGCAGGTTTTTGTTGCGTCTGGGCTGGCCCCATCGCGAGCAGGCTCGCTCCCACAGGGATTCTGTGAGTGCTATAGGTCCAGTGTGGGAGCGAGCTTGCTCGCGATGAGGCCCGAAAGAACGCTACAAAACCACCCCGGCATCGCGCAGTTGCGCAATCCGCTCAACACTAAACCCCAACTCCCCCAACACCTGATCCGTGTGCGCTCCCAGCTCCGCGCCAATATGCCGAGGCTCGGGCAAGCCCTGCGAGAACTTCAACGGACAGGCCATCTGCGCCTGGCTCGAGCCATCGCCACGAGGCACCTGGGTCACGACATCCCGGGCCGCTAACTGGGGATGCCTGAGTGTTTCTTCCAGGCTCAGCACCGGTTCGACGCAAGCATCAACCCCCGCAAACAACCGGCACAGCTCAGCGAAATCATGCTTCTCGAATTCAGCCTGCAGTTGCTGCTTTAGCTGCCGTTGCTGATCTGGATGGGGCGACAGCCCCTGGGCCGCCAGCTCCGGCCGTCCCAGGGTCTCGCACAACGCCTGCATGAAGACCGGCTCCAGGCTGCCCACCGACATCCAACGGCCATCCCGGGTGCGGTAATAGTCATAGAAGCTGCCACCGTTGAGCATCTGGTTTTCCCACTCAGGTGCCACGCCGCAGGCCAGATAACCGGCACCGGCCAAAGCGTTGAGGCTGAACACACAGTCGGTCATGCTCACGTCCAGATGCTGGCCCTGCCCGGTCTGCTGACGGGCGATCACCGCCGCCAACAGCCCGATCACCCCGTGCAGGGAACCACCGGCGATGTCCGCCGCCTGAATGCCCAGCGGCAACGGCCCGGCGTCGGCACGCCCGGTGTGGCTGGCGAGCCCCGCCAGGGCCAGGTAGTTGATGTCGTGGCCGGCGCGGTCCTTGTAGGGCCCGGTCTGGCCGTAGCCGGTGATGGACACGTAGATCAATCGGGGATTGATCGCCTTCAAGGCTTCGTACCCCAGGCCCAGCCGCTCCATCACACCGGGGCGGAACTGTTCCAGCAGGATGTCGTGGTCGCCCAGCAACTGCTTGATCACCTCCAGCGCCGCCGGCTGCTTGAGGTCCAGGGCCAGGCTGCGCTTGTTGCGGTTGAGGTAGGCATGGCTGGCCGAGACGCCCTGATCATGGGGCGGCAGTATCCGTAACAGATCCGGGCGGGTCGGCGACTCGATGCGCAACACCTCGGCCCCCATGTCCGCCAGCAACAATGAGGCGAACGGGCCGGGCAGCAGGGTCGAGAAGTCCAGAACCTTGAGCGATGCCAGTGGGCCTTGCATGGGCGATCTCCGCGTGATGATGCCCTCAAGACTAGGCAGGGGTTGGCGGTGGAGCAATTACCGCAGATGTCAGTCTGGCTGACCATTGCGCTCAGCAACAGCATCCTCGACTGAAAAATCCCTCAAATAAAAAAACCCGCCGAAGCGGGTTTTTTATTGCAGCGAAAGGTTACTTCACAGCAGCAGGGGTTGGGCCTTCGGCCACGCCCAGGTCGTCTTCTTCACGGGTGTCGGAGATGCCGCGACCGCCGGAAGCCAGTTCGCTCTGCAACTGGTCTACGTCCAGTTCCTTGACCCACTTGGCAACCACGATGGTGGCCACAGCATTGCCCACCAGGTTGGTCAGGGCGCGGGCTTCGGACATGAAGCGGTCGATACCCAGAATCAGAGCCAAGCCAGCTACCGGCAGATGACCCACAGCCGACAGGGTGGCCGCCAGCACGATGAAGCCGCTACCGGTCACGCCGGCAGCACCTTTGGACGACAGCAGCAGCACCAGCAACAGGGTGATCTGGTGAGTCAGGTCCATCGGCGTGTCGGTGGCTTGGGCGATGAACACCGCAGCCATGGTCAGGTAGATCGAAGTGCCGTCGAGGTTGAACGAGTAGCCGGTCGGGATCACCAGACCCACCACGGATTTCTGCGCACCCAGACGCTCCATCTTGATCAGCATGCGTGGCAGGGCCGATTCCGACGAGGAAGTACCCAGCACGATCAGCAGTTCTTCACGGATGTAACGGATCAGCTTGACGACACTGAAGCCGTGGGCCCGGCAGATGGCGCCCAGCACCACCAGGACGAACACCACACAGGTGATGTAGAAGCAGATCATCAACTGGCCCAATTGCACCAGCGAACCGACACCGTAGGCGCCGATAGTGAACGCCATGGCACCGAACGCACCGACGGGCGCCAGTTTCATGATCATGTTGATGATGTTGAACATCACGTGGGCGAAGCGATCGATGAAGTCCAGCACCGGCTTGCCGTAGGCACCCAGGCGATGCAGGGCGAAACCGAAGATCACCGAGAACATCAGCACTTGCAGGATATCGCCATTGGCGAACGCGCCGACGATGGTGTTCGGGATCACGTTGAGGATGAAGGCCACGATGCTCTGGTCTTTACCAGCCGAGATGTAACCGGCGATCTTGCTGGTGTCCAGGGTCGTCACATCGATGTGCATGCCAGCGCCCGGTTGCACGACGTTGACCACGACCAGACCGATCAACAGGGCGATTGTGGAGACGATTTCGAAGTACAGCAGCGCGTAGCCACCGGTCTTGCCCACCGACTTCATGTTCTGCATGCCGGCAATACCGCTGACAACGGTACAGAAGATGATGGGAGCGATGACCATTTTGATCAGTTTGATGAATCCGTCACCCAGCGGTTTGAGGGCAACGCCGGTCTGCGGATAGAAGTGGCCGAGCAAAATGCCGATGGCAATGGCTACGATCACCTGGAAATACAGGGATTTGTACAGTGGCTGACGAGTCGTCATGGCAAACCTTCCTCAAGCGTCCCGTGTGACAACATCCACCTGTCGTCCACGAAACCTCAATTGCGAACCCTCCTGCACTGGAGGGATTTGTTTTGGCGGCTGCACGGCGGCAGACCTGCGGATGCCTATCGCAAGGCCCATGCCATTTTCAGGAAAATGCCTACAACCCTTGAGCTACAAGGGCTACACGCGGGTAAACAGACCTGAACAGCCAGACGCAGATGGCGGATTCCCGCCCACAAGGCCGTTCCCGCTCCGGGATTTGGCGGATATCCGCCTTGTCGAGCGCAAGGCCCCTGCTACCATCGGCAGCTCAATAAACGGATTCCTGCCATGCGCCAACGCACCATCGCCAGCCACTTCGCCCGCGCCGCCCTGGGTGGTGCGCGCCGGCAAGGTTTCGATTACGTTCCCTTGTTGCAACAGCTGGGCATCAGCCCCGAGCTGTTGGACGAGCCGCGAGCACGCATAGCACCAGCGCAGTTCGCCAGCCTGTTGCAGGCCCTGCGGCTGGCACTGGGGGACGAGTATCTGGGATTTGGTCTGGCCCCCAGTAAACCCGGGACGTTTGCCATGATGTGTCACGCGTTGATCCACTGCCGGACCCTGGGCAAGGCACTTCAGCGCGGGTTGTTGTTCTACAGCCTCTTCCCCGACGCCCCGAGCCTGACGCTTGAGGCCGAAGGGGAACGGGTGCGTTTGAACCTGGATGAAACGACACTGCGCGACCCCGACCATTTCCTGGCCGAAAGCCTGCTGGTGATCTGGCATCGCCTCGGCAGTTGGCTGATCGGCCAGCGGATCGGTCTGGAACAGGCGACATTCAGCTATGCCAAGCCCGCCCATGGGGCTGAGTACGATCTGTTGTTCCCCTGCCCGCTGGTGTTCCAGGCGCAACGTTGCAGCCTGTTGTTCCACAGTCGTTACCTGAATATGCCGTTGTTGCAGGACGAACGAACCCTCAAACACTTTCTCGAACATTCCCCCGCCGACCTGCTGTCACGCCCTGACGATGGCAACAGCCTGAGCAGCCAGCTACGCCGCCTGCTCAGCCGCGACGCCGCACGCTGGCCGGATCTGGACACCGTCGCCGCCCATCTGCACATCAGTCCGCAGACGTTGCGCCGGCATCTGCGGGAGGAAGGCACCAGCTTCCAGGAACTCAAGGATCAGCTGCGGCGGGATATCGCCATCTACCATCTGGGACGCGCGGACCTGTCGTTGCAGCAGATTGCCGAACAGCTGGGATTCTCTGAACCGTCGGCGTTTCACCGGGCGTTCAAGAAATGGACGGGGGTGACGCCGGGGGCTTATCGGGAGCAGGAGAGTTGATGGAGGGGCTGCTGATTTTCAGTGGACACACAACCCGCGCGCCCCTCAGATCAAAATGTGGGAGCTTGGCTTGCCCGCGATGGTGCCCTTGAGACTGCCATCGCGGGCAAGCCATGCTTCCACAGGTCTGATTCCAGCAGGTATCCGTTAGCAGTCAAACCACCGGAAAATGAATCCGAAATGCCGCCCCGCCCAACTCTGAATCCCCCAGGGTCAACCGGGCGCCGTAGCTTTCGATGATGTCTTTGACCACCGCCAGCCCAATGCCCTGCCCCGGATGCTGGCGATCCAGCCGCTCGCCACGCTGCAGAATCCGCGCGCGTTGATCCGGCGGCACACCTGGCCCGTCATCCTCGACACACAATTCAATACCGCCGAGGGTCTGATGCACGCTGATGCGCACCTCGCCCAGGCACAGCCGATAGGCGTTTTCCAACAGATTGCCGAGCATTTCCAGCAAGGCGCCCTGCTCGATCGGCACATGGCACTGCTCCGGCAGATCGAAGCTGACGTGGACGCGCTTGTCGCGATAGACCTTGTCCAGCGTATCGCACAGGCTTTGCAGCACCGGGCGCAAGCGCACCTGATGGCGCACCAGGCCACTTTTGCGCAGGCTCGCGCGCTGCAACTGATAGCCGATCTGCTGGCTCATGCGCTCGATCTGGCTTTGCAGCACCCAGGCCTGTCCACGATCTTCGGTGCGCCGGGCCATGTCTTCACTCACGCCTTGCAGCACCGCCAGCGGGGTTTTCAGGCTATGGGCCAGGTCATCGAGGGAGTCACGATAGCGGCTGCGCTGCTCCCGCTCGCCATGCAACAGCCGGTTGAGGGAACCGGTCAAGCGCAGCAGCTCCCGGGGGTGCTCGGTGCTGAGACTTTCCCGGCTGCCGCTTTCGATTTCGTCCAGTTCCTGGCTCAAGCGCCTCAACGCGCGAAGTCCCCAGCTCAGGCCAATCCACAACAGGGCCAACAACACTGCCAGCGCAGCACCGAAGCCCAGGTAGAGATTTTCCCGCAGGCCGTCGAGCGTCACTTCGTAATCGCGCACCGGTTGCAGGGTGACGAAACTGAACGCCGCGCTCTGGCCACCGAGCAGTTTGACTTCGACGTCGTAGACGAAAAACTCCTGGCCGTTGTCTTCACGGATACGCGCGAACTGATTGCCCTGGCCGTCGTAGCGCGGCGTGTAATTGATGTTCTCTTCCCGAGTGGCCTTGGACCGCCACACCAGACGCCCGTCGCGATCATAGATGTAGCCCAGCAGACGGGCGTCGGCGAGGTTAAAGCGCTCATCGGGCAATTGCGCCGGCATCTTCAAGCGGTTGTTTTCCACGCGGGCAGCGGAAATGAGCGTGGTCACGTCCGACGCCAGGCGTTGTTCGATGGACTCCTGCAGGGCCAGGCTGAACGCGCCTTGCATGGCCGGCAGCAGTGCCAGCATGAACAACACCGCCAGGGTCATGGCGGCCAGCATCAACCGCAACCGTAGCGAACGAATCACTGGCAACGCTCGTTGAACAGGTAACCCAGGCCACGCACGGTTTCGATCGGTTTGAAGCCGGCCGGGGCTTCCAGTTTGCGCCGCAGACGCCCCACCAGCACTTCGATGACATTGGGGTCACGCTCGTCGTCATCCGGGTAAAGCTGCTCCATCAAGCGGTCCTTGGCGACCACCTGCTGATGATGGCGCATCAGGTATTCAAGGATGCGGTATTCATAGGCCGTCAGCGCCAACGCTTCCTCACCCAGGGACGCTTGCTTGCGATTGAGGTCCAACAGCAACGGACCGGCCACGATGGTCGACTGGGTGAAACCACTGGAACGGCGCAACAACGCGTTCAGGCGGGCCTCCAGCTCTTCGAACTGAAACGGCTTGACCACGTAGTCGTCGGCACCGGCGGCCAGACCTTCGACCTTGTCCTGCCAGTTGCCGCGGGCAGTAAGGATCAGGATCGGGAAGGTCTTGTCCTGGGAGCGCAACCGGCGGATCAGCTCCAGCCCGCTGATGCCCGGCAAGCCCAGGTCGATCACCGCCAGGTCGTGATTGAATTGCGCGACCTGATACAAGGCCTCCTCGGCATTGGCCACGGCCTGCACCACATGGCCGCTGTCGGTCAGACGGGTCTGCAGGTGATGGCGCAGCAAGGCTTCGTCTTCGACGACCAGTAATTTCATGGGGCTCTCCCAGGCAAATCGAACAGTCCAGTCATGCACATCGGTTTACGAGAAGCGGCGCCGGATCGTCTTGGGCCGATCCGGCTGACCACGCTCACCTTCCAGCCTTAGAACGTGTAGTTGGCCGAGAGATAAGTCTGGGCACTGCTGGTCAGGTCCAGCGATCCAACCTTGCCACCTGCGTGGGGGCTCATCTCGGTGCTGGCGTTGCTGCGCAGGTAACGGTAACCCAGTTCCAGCGAGGTGTTTTGTGAAACCTTCTGCAGGATGCCGGCCTGCAAACCCACGGCGTAGCCGATATCGCTGTCACGGCTATAGCCGGGGGAGTCCTGGGTCAGTTTGGTCAGGCCCGCCGTACCGCCGCCGAACAGCTTGGTGCTGCCGGTGACCGGATAGAACATATCGTAACTGCCCAGCAGGTTTTCCTGGCGCAATTTAATGCCATTGTGAGTGCCCGAAACGTTGTCGTACGTGGCGTAGTAGCGACCCTGGTCGTTTTGCCGGCCCAGTCGGACGCCATAGGTGGTGTCCTTGCCGATGATACCGTCGGCGTTCGGGTGATTGAGGTTAGCGTTCAGCGCGTCGGACTTCTTGACCTTGTCGCTGGTCTGGCCGAGTGTCAGGCTGGCGAAGTTGTCATCGGCGTGGGCCATGGCGCTGGCGCCCAGCACCGTGAAAGCCAACAGCAGAGTTTTCATGTGAGTCATGTTCAAGCTCCTGTGCAACGTGGGTGGTTTGTGAAGTCACAGCCACGTTAACCAACCGTCCCTGAATGGCCCTTGAACGTTCTCTGAACCTGCGCTGAATGAATCGGCTAGAGTGTTCTGTCTCACCCCCTGCATTTATCAAGGAGATCCGTCATGCACAGGTTGCTTGCTGTTGTACTTCTGGCCTTTAGCGCCGCGAGCCACGCCGCCATCCAGACCCAGGAGATTCCCTACACCAGTGCCGACGGCACCAAACTGATGGGTTACTACGCTTACGACGACGCGGTCAAAGGCCCGCGCCCGGGCGTGGTGGTGGTACATGAATGGTGGGGGCTGAACGATTATTCCAAGCGCCGCGCCCGTGACCTCGCGGGCCTGGGCTACAGCGCGCTGGCCATCGACATGTACGGCGACGGCAAGAACACCGAGCACCCCAAGGACGCCATGGCGTTCATGCAGGCGGCTCTCAAGGACGGCAAGGCGGCCAGTGCGCGGTTCCAGGCCGGCCTCGACCTGTTGAAGAAACAACCCCATACCGACCCGGACAAAATCGCCGCCATCGGTTACTGTTTCGGCGGCAAAGTGGTGCTGGATGCGGCGCGCCAGGGTGTTCCACTGGCCGGCGTGGTGAGTTTCCACGGCGCGCTGGTCACCAATACCCCGGCAACACCGGGCAGCGTCAAGGCCAAGGTCCTGGTCGAACATGGCGCGCTGGACAGCATGGTCACCCCGGACAACGTCACCGCGTTCAAGAGCGAAATGGACAAGGCCGGTGCCGACTACACCTTCGTCAACCTTGAAGGCGCCAAGCACGGCTTCAGCAACCCCGACGCCGACCGCCTGGGCCACGGCGAACATGGCGGGCCGGATATTGGCTACAACAAGCAAGCCGATGAAAAGTCCTGGGCGGACATGCAGAAGTTTTTCAAGAAGATTTTTGGCTGAACCCCATCCTTCAGCTGAAACACCCCCCTGTGGCGAGGGAGCAAGCTCCCTCGCCACAAAAGCCTCACCCGCTCACAATCTTTATGCCCCACTACCCAGCCTCAAGCCAACCCGGCAAAATGCCGGGCATGAATGCTCTCCCCGCCCTGCCCGCCTGCTGCACGCCCCTGGACGATCAATGGCTGTTGCCTCAAGCCCTGCCCGATACCCTGCTGCTGAGCACCCGCTTCGATCCGTTGTTGCTAAGCGCTGATGATTTTCCGAACAGTGCCATCGAGCCGCCCGCGAGCATCCAGCGTTCGGTGGCCAAGCGTCAGGCGGAATTTCTTGCCGGGCGGATCTGCGCCCGAGCGGCCCTTCATCAATTGGACGGCCAGACCTGTGTGCCGGCCATCGGTGACGACCGCGCCCCGGTATGGCCGGCCCATGTCAGTGGCTCGATCACCCACAGCACCGGCCGGGCCGCGGCCATCGTCGCCAGAAAACACCACTGGCAAGGGCTGGGCATGGACCTGGAAAACCTGCTCGATCCCGAGCGGGCCGAGCGCCTGGCCGGTGAAATCCTCACCCCGCCGGAACTGCTGCGCATGGCCGCGACCGCGCAAGATGACCGAGCCTTGCTGGTGACCCTGACCTTTTCCGTGAAGGAAAGCCTGTTCAAGGCGCTGTACCCGATCGTCAGGCAGCGCTTTTATTTCGAACATGCCCAAGTGCTGGAATGGACCCATAGCGGACAGGTTCGGCTGCAGTTGCTCACCGACCTGTCGGCCGAGTGGCGTCATGGCAGTGAACTGTCGGCGCAGTTTGGTGTGAAGGATGGGCAGTTGTTGAGTCTGGTGGGGATCAAGGCCTGAGATTTGTCGCGTTTTTCAGGCCCTTATCGCGAGCAGGCTCGCTCCCACAGGAGACTGCATTTCAATGTGGGAGCGAGCCTGCTCGCGATAAGGCCCGCACAGGCGCCACACCTTCAAGACCTGTCCTGATGCCGCGGCCAGCTCAAGCTGAAGCAGGCCCCACCCAGACTCTTGCTCTTGCCGATCAACGCCCGGCCATCGTGCCAGTGGATGATCCGCCGCACGATCGACAACCCCAACCCATGACCACCTGAAGCACGGGCACGGCTGTCGTCCAGGCGCAGGAAGGGCTTGAAGATCCGCTCCCACGCCGCCTCCGGCACGCCGGGCCCGTCGTCCTCGACGTCCACCCGACAACGCAACTGACCCACCTGGTAACTGACCGTCACCCGGGAGCTGGCGTGACGCATCGCATTGCTCACCAGGTTCTGCAGGGCCCGATGCAGGAAGCGCGGCTCGGCCTCGACCCAGGCGCCATCGCAATCAGCGGCAGACAGGCACAGGCCGCGCTCGACCGTAATCCCGGCCCGAAGCGGTCCCAACTCTTCAATGACCTGATTGACCAGCGCATCCAGATCCACGCGCTGGAAGTTCAAGGCCGGCGATCCCTGCTCCAGTCGCGCATAGGTCAGCATCTCGTCCACCAGCCGATCCAGGTCTTCGATGTCGTGATCCATGCCCGCCAGGTATTTGTCCCGGGCCTGGGGCGTGGTAGCGCTGCCGATCATCTCCAGGCCAAAACGCAGGCGCGCCACCGGGGTGCGCAACTCATGGGACACCGCACGCACCAGCTCCCGCTGAATCGCCAACAACTGCTGCAAGTGTTCGGCCATGCCGTTGAACGCGGCGGCCAATCGCCCTACCGAGTCAGCACCGCGAGCCGGCACCCGGGTTTCCAGGCTGCCCTGGGCGATCTGGGTGGCGGCCGATTCCAGACCACGCAGACGCCGCTCCAACTGGCGCACCAACAGGTAAACGATCAGCCCGATCAGGCTCAACCCCAGCGCCGCGATCAGCACCAGCCACTCAGGCGGATAAGGGTTCATCTGGTACAACGGGCCGATTTCCAGCACCCACGGCGTACCGACCATGCCGGCGAACACCCGGATCGAGTCACCGCCCTTGCCCAGCGCCATGACCGTGTCGCCCTCGGCCACGCGCCGACGCTGGTCTTCGTCCATGTCCGCCTGCGTAATGGGCATCAGCCGCAGGTCAAACCCGAAGCCTTTTTCCTGCTTGAGTTGCGCCAGGCGTTCAGGCTGCTCGGCCACCGGGTAACGCACCAACTCATCGGCCAGCAGGTAGATAGTTGCCCGGGCCAGTTGCTCGCTGATCTGACGGACCTCCCCGACCAGCATCAGTTTTTCAGCGTCGCTGACCAGCCGATAAACTTTCGCCGCATGGGGCCCGGTCTGCTCCACCAGGGCCTGGCCGCGCATGACACGGGTGCGCTGGCCGAGATCCAGATCGGTCTGGGCGTAAGTCTGCAACGCCAGGGGAATGCCCAGCAGGCGTTCCCACACCGCCAGGGCCCGGCGTCGCTCGGTGTCGTTCATGGGCCGCAGATTATCGGCCATCAAGGAAAACGTGCCGTGGGCCAGACGCTCGCGGTACTGCTCACTGCGAGTCTGGTTGAGCAAATGCAGGGCCAGCACGCCGAGTACCGCCACCAGCACCAGGGCCGCGCACATGCCGCCGTAAATGCGCAGGAAGATCGAGTTCACGGCGTCGGGTCTACGCAAGCTTCAGGAACGAACAGATAACCCTTACTGCGGATGGTCTTGATCAGCCGTGGATGGTCCGGGTCGTCGCCGATCTTGGGACGGATGCGCGAGATGCGCACGTCGATGGAGCGGTCCTGGCCGTCATAACCGATGCCGCGCAGGGCAGTGAAGATTTCTTCCCGGGACAGGATGCGCCCGGCATTGGACACCAGCAGCCACAACAGATCGAACTCGGCACTGGTCAGCTCGATGCCGTTGTCTTGCAGCCAGGCTTCGCGCAAGGCGTTATCCACCACCAGCGGGCCGAATTGCAGACGCCGTGGTTTTTGCGGCGTGGCCGGTTCCGGTTCGCTGCGTCGCAACAGGGCCTGGACGCGGGCCAAGAGCAGGCGTGGCCGCACCGGTTTGCAGACGTAATCGTCGGCGCCCAGGTCCAGGCCCTGGATCTGATCGGTGTCGTCGGTGCGGGCGGTGAGCATCAGGATCGGCCCGTCGTAATGCTCGCGTACCTTGCGGCAGATGCTCAGGCCGTCCTCGCCGGGCAGCATCAGGTCGAGGATCACCAGGTCCGGCTGCTCGGCAATGATCCGCGCCGCCGCCACCGCACCGTTGCCTTCAATGGCCACGCGCAGGCCGTTGCTTTCCAGGTACTCGCGAGTCAGCTCGGCCAGCCGCTGGTCATCCTCGACGATCAATACCTGCCAGGCTTCTTGTTCCACGGGGGGCCTCGTCTTGTTGTGAGAATAAGGAGGGATCGGCATCTAGATGGGCACTATCAGATGAGCACTTACCTGTGGCGAGGGGATTTATCCCCGCTGGGTCGCGAAGCGGCCCCTGCATTCCGTCTGACACACCATAGCCGCCCGTTTCAGGGCTGCTCCGCAGCCCAGCGGGGATAAATCCCCTCGCCACAGGGTGGTACCCACTTCGAATGCACCTCCCCCATCTTTTTGTCATGTTAAAGGAGGATAAGCATGCCCATGCACGGGCCGATTGTATAAACGCCGGCCCTGCATAAAACAAGCGGACAAATGCGTTCGGTCGCGCGGGACTTGTATGGTAACGTCCGCGCCCGCAAAAACCATCGGGCTGTTTTCGGATCGTTAAAACGATGAAAAAAGGTCCACTCCAGCAAGGTCGCGGCCTACAGAGCTGTTCCACGTTTCGCACACAAATTACGCACAGGCTTATCCACAGGTAGCACGTTGCATTCATCCCCCAAAACGCATTATCTTGTAGCCCGTCGCGTAAAAACCCCTACATGTAGGGTTTTCGACCAAAAACCAAACACAAGTCGGACAGATAATTCAAGCGCTTTTCTTGCCTTTGTCCGACTGAAACACCGCATTCCCCCAAGACCAGACCGCCCCTTGCGGATGGCCATCGTTTCAAGGTCAAAACGACCAGAACGGTACGGGTGTTGCAGTCCATTGCAGGCACCTCTGCAATCCGGTTTCGAGCCCAGGCTCGAAGCCCAGAACTTCGGAAGGAAGCGGTATTCAGGCCTGCTTCCTACTGTCCCGAAGTTGTTATACCCGGCGCCAGTCGGTTGTAGTGCTTCAGGACGGAACGGTGGGCACCGTGATGGTGCCCAAACAAACATAGAGAATGTGGAGACACCCATGCACACCGACACAACTCGCGAGAACCCGCAGGGCACCGCGCCGCTGGCCGCTGATTCGAACTCGGATCTGGCCGCTACCGCGCCTGGCCAGCTGCGTGTGATCAAGCGTAACGGCACTGTCGTTCCTTACACCGATGACAAGATCACCGTCGCCATCACCAAAGCGTTTCTCGCAGTTGAGGGCGGCACCGCCGCCGCTTCGTCGCGCATCCACGACACCGTGGCCCGCCTGACCGAGCAAGTCACCGCAACCTTCAAGCGTCGCATGCCGTCGGGTGGCACCATCCACATCGAAGAAATCCAGGACCAGGTCGAACTGGCCCTGATGCGTGCCGGCGAGCAGAAAGTGGCCCGCGACTATGTGATCTACCGTGATTCGCGCGCCAAGGAACGTGCCACCCGCTCCCCGGCCGACGCACCGGTCCAGGCCCACCCTTCGATCCGCATCGCACGCGCCGACGGCAGCCTCGCGCCGCTGGACATGGGTCGCCTGAACACCATCGTCACCGAAGCCTGCGAAGGCCTGGAAGAAGTCGACGGCGACCTGATCCAGCGCGAAACCCTGAAAAACCTCTATGACGGCGTCGCACTCAAGGACGTCAACACCGCGCTGGTGATGACCGCGCGGACCCTGGTGGAACGCGAGCCGAACTACTCCTTCGTGACCGCCCGCCTGCTGATGGACACCCTGCGTGCCGAAGGCCTGAGCTTTCTGGAAGTCGCCGAGAGCGCGACCCACCACGAGATGGTCGACCTGTACGCCAAGGCCTTGCCGGCCTACGTCGCCAAGGGTATCGAATTCGAATTGCTGAACCCGGTACTGGCCGAGTTCGACCTGGAAAAGCTCGGCAAGGCGATCAACCACGAGCGCGACCAGCAGTTCACTTACCTGGGTCTGCAAACCCTGTACGACCGTTACTTCATCCACAAGGACGGTATCCGTTTCGAACTGCCGCAGATTTTCTTCATGCGCGTGGCCATGGGCCTGGCGATCGAAGAGAAGCAGCGTGAAGACCGTGCCATCGAGTTCTACAACCTGTTGTCGTCCTTCGACTACATGGCCTCGACCCCGACGCTGTTCAACGCCGGCACCCTGCGTCCACAACTGTCGAGCTGCTACCTGACCACCGTACCGGACGACCTGTCGGGCATCTACGGCGCCATCCACGACAACGCCATGCTGTCCAAATTTGCCGGCGGCCTGGGCAACGACTGGACCCCGGTTCGCGCGTTGGGCTCGTACATCAAGGGCACCAACGGCAAATCCCAGGGCGTCGTACCGTTCCTCAAGGTAGTCAACGACACCGCAGTCGCGGTCAACCAGGGTGGCAAGCGCAAGGGCGCGGTGTGTGCCTACCTGGAAACCTGGCACATGGACATCGAAGAGTTCATCGAGCTGCGCAAGAACACCGGTGATGACCGTCGTCGTACCCACGACATGAACACCGCCAACTGGATCCCTGACCTGTTCATGAAGCGCGTCTTCGACGACGGCAAGTGGACCCTGTTCTCGCCATCCGAAGTTCCAGACCTGCACGACCTGACCGGCAAGGCTTTCGAAGAGCGCTACGAGTACTACGAAGCCCTGACCGAGTACAACAAGATCAAGCTGTTCAAAGTCGTCCAGGCCAAAGACCTGTGGCGCAAGATGCTGTCGATGCTGTTCGAAACCGGCCACCCATGGCTGACCTTCAAGGACCCGTGCAACCTGCGCAGCCCGCAGCAGCACGTGGGCGTGGTCCACAGCTCGAACCTGTGCACCGAGATCACCTTGAACACCAACAAGGACGAGATCGCCGTCTGCAACCTGGGCTCGATCAACCTGCCGAACCACATCGTCGATGGCAAGCTGGACACCGCCAAGCTGCAACGCACCGTGAACACCGCTGTGCGCATGCTCGACAACGTGATCGACATCAACTACTACTCGGTGCCGCAGGCGAAGAACTCCAACTTCAAGCACCGTCCGGTCGGCCTGGGCATCATGGGCTTCCAGGACGCCTTGTACCTGCAGCACATCCCGTACGGTTCGGACGCTGCGGTCGAGTTCGCCGACAAGTCCATGGAAGCGGTCAGCTACTACGCGATCCAGGCTTCCTGCGACCTGGCCGACGAGCGCGGCTCGTACGAGACGTTCCAGGGTTCGCTGTGGTCCAAGGGCGTGTTGCCGCTGGACTCGCAACAGATCCTGATCGAGCAGCGTGGCCAGAAGTACATCGACGTTGACCTGAACGAATCCCTGGACTGGGCGCCGGTTCGCGCCCGTGTACAGAAAGGCATCCGTAACTCCAACATCATGGCCATCGCACCGACCGCCACCATCGCCAACATCACTGGCGTGTCGCAGTCGATCGAACCGACCTACCAGAACCTGTATGTGAAATCGAACCTGTCGGGCGAGTTCACCGTGATCAACCCGTACCTGGTTCGCGACCTCAAGGCCCGCGGCCTGTGGGACTCGGTCATGATCAACGACCTGAAGTACTACGATGGTTCGGTGCAGCAGATCGAGCGCATCCCGCAGGAGCTCAAGGAGCTCTACGCCACCGCGTTCGAAGTGGACACCAAGTGGATCGTCGACGCGGCCAGCCGTCGCCAGAAGTGGATCGACCAGGCTCAGTCGCTGAACCTGTACATCGCCGGTGCCTCGGGCAAGAAGCTGGACGTGACCTACCGCATGGCCTGGTACCGTGGTCTGAAAACCACCTACTACCTCCGTGCCCTGGCCGCCACCAGCACCGAGAAGTCGACCATCAACACCGGCAAGCTGAACGCTGTTTCCAGCGGCGGCAACCACGGTGACGATTCGGTCCTGGCGGCTCCAGCCGGCCCGGCACCCGTGCCAAAGGCCTGCGCGATCGATGAGCCGGATTGCGAAGCTTGCCAATAAGCTGAGTGGGTGGGCGCTGCAAGGCGCTTGCTAAAGAAGCCCCCGATAGACCGCTGGTTTATCGGGGGTTTTCTTTTGCCTTGAGAAAAGTAGCGACTGGGCTGACCCCATCGCGAGCAGGCTCGCTCCCACATATGTTCCGGTTCGTTCGCAAGATTTGCGCTCACTGAAAATCCCTGTGGGAGCGGCTTTGGTTCAGCCAGTGACCACATTGGAATGCGTCCACCTGTGGGAGCGAGCCTGCTCGCGATGAGGCCGGGACAGCCACCCCGAAAACACCCACCCACAAAAAAGCCCCTCTTGCGAGGGGCTTCTTGTGCAGCGTTCAGGCAACCATCGATATCAGGCCATCTGAATGATGGTCTGCATGATGGTGCTCTGGGTGGAGATGGTCTTGGCGTTCGCCTGGTAGTTGCTCTGGGCCTTGATCAGCTCGACCAGTTCATTGGTCAGGTTGACGTTGGACTCTTCCAGGGAGTTGGAGACGATCGAACCCAGGGTGCCGGTTTCCGGAGCATCGTAGCCCGGGATACCCGAGGCGAAGGTTTCTTTCCAGCCGCTGCCGCCTACCGGTTGCAGGCCTTGCTCGTTGGTGAAGCTGGCAAGGGCGAGCTGACCGATCGGCTTGGTCTGGTTGTTGCTGAAGTTGGCCAGCAGTACACCGCTACCGTCGATGGTCAGGTTGGTGATCTGGCCAGTGGCGTAGCCGTTCTGGGCAGGAATCGAACGCGCGGTGTCGGCGTTGAACTGGGTGGTGTTGGCCATGGAGACGGTGATAGTCGACGAACCGGCGCCGTTGGCGGTCCACACACCGTTGGTCACGGTGCCAGGCACCCAGCCAGTGAGTACCAGATCGTTGTTGATGGTCGCAGGCGGGGTGCTGACCTGGACCAACTTGCCATTCGAGTCAAAGGTCATCGTCGAAGGAACGGGGGCGTTCGGCGCAACCGGCGCACTGCCATTGAGGTTACGGCCATCGATCAGGGTGTAGACATCCCACGTGTTGGCGCCAGTCTTGACCATGTACTGGTCCATCGAGTGCTGGTTGCCCTGGGTATCGTAGACAGGGGTGGTGAATTGCTTGGTGAACGTGGCGGTATCGGTTGGATCGAATACGTAGGGAGCCGCCTGGGAAATCGGCGTTGCCGTCGAATTCAGGTTAATCGTCGACGAAACCAGGCTGGTCGCTTGCGGCGGCAGGTTGGAAGTGTCGATGCGCAGGTCGGTCAGAATACCGTTGAGGATGTTGCCATTGGCATCCACGCCATAGCCCTGCAAACGCGCAGTGCCATCGCTGTTGGTGATGAAACCTTCCTTGTCGGTCTTGAACGTACCGGCACGGGTGTAGCTCAGGGAACCGTCGTTGCTCAGGACAAAGAAGCCCGAACCCTGGATGCCCATGTCCAGCACGTTGCCGGTGTTGTTGACGTCACCCTGGCTGAACTGCTGGGAGACGTTGGCCAGGCGCACGCCGTTACCGACGGTCTTGGTGCCGCTGCCCAGCCTGGTGGCCGAGTAGACGTCTTCGAATTCCGCACGGGACGATTTGAAACCGGTGGTCGCCACGTTGGCGATGTTGTTGCCGGTCACGTCCAGGTGCTTGTTGGCTGCATAGAGACCGCTAAGGCCGATGTTGAAAGACATGTTGCACTCCTTTTGCCGGTTTAGTCGGCTCTACATACCAATAGTTTGTACTTTGGACAGGGCGATGCTGCCCAGCCCGGCCAGGTTGAGCATCAGCTCACCGCCCGTCTGGCTGATCGTCACGCTGCTGACGGTCGCCGGCAGGTTGGTGATCAGCGACACGGGCTTGTCGTCGATAGTGGTCGAAGCGGTGAAGGTGTAAGTACCCGACTCAAGGGTGGTGCCCGCATCGTTCTTGCCATCCCAGATGAAGGCCGAATTACCGGCATTCTGGCTACCCAGCTCGATCGTACGAACGGTCTTGCCGTCCTTGTCCGCGATTTTGATCGCGAGCGAGGACACCGAGGCTGGTACCACCACCGTGCCGTTGAGGCTCTTGGAGGTATCGACCACAGCCTTGTTACCCGGGGCTATGACCGAACGGCCCACCAGTGACGAGGCTTGCAGGGCCTGGGACGAGTTGTAGTTGCCGGCAATACCGCTCACGGTTTCGTTGAGTGTGGTGATGCCTTCCAGGCTGCTGAATTGCGCCAACTGGGCAACGAACTCGCCGTTATCCTGCGGCTCCAGCGGGTTCTGGTTTTTCAGCTGGGTGACCAGCAATTGCAGGAACGCATCCTTGCCCAGTTCCTTGGAACCGGTAGCCGCATTCGTCGCCGAGGCCAGGCCATCGGTGGTGGTGTTGGTCTTGACCGAGGAGTTGGCCAGAATCTCGTTGAGGCTCAAACCACTGGTGGTGTTGGTGACGCTCATGTGACTCGCCCCTTATCACTGACCGAGGGTCAGGACCTTCTGCATCATGGTTTTGGCGGTGTTCATCATTTCGACGTTGGTCTGGAACGAACGACTGGCGGAAATCATGTCGGCCATTTCTTCAACGACGTTCACGTTCGGGTAATAGACGTAGCCCTTGGCGTCGGCGGCCGGGTGGTTCGGCTCGTAGCGTGCGTCGAGGTTGCTCTGGTCTTCGACCACGCCGAGCACCTGCACACCCTGCCCTGCGGCGTCCTGCTCCTGGAACAGCGAGTCGCTGCCGCCGGATTGGCCGCCCTGGAACATGGTGGCGAACACCGGGTGACGGGCACGGTAGGTCTGGTCGATGCTCGACGACACGGTCTCGGCGTTGGCGATGTTACTGGCGACGGTGTTCAGACGCGTGGTCTGGGCACTCATGGCGCTGCCGGCAATGTTGAATACGCTCGCAATCGACATGACTTACTCTCCGCGCAGGGCCGATACCAGCCCTTTGAATTTGCTATTGAGCAGGGTGAAGCTGGCCTGGAAGTTCACGGAGTTTTCCGTGTAGTTGGACTGTTCCAGTTGAGCGTCCACGGTGTTCTGGTCGATCGAAGGCTGCATCGGCGTGCGGTACATCAGCGACTCATCGGCATTGCCCAGGCCTTCGGCTTCGATGTGACGGCTGTTGGTCATGTTCAGGGCGAAGTGGCCGTTCTTGGCCTTCTCGTTCTGCTCGGCGAGCACTTTGGAGAAGTCCAGGTCCCGAGCCTTGAAGTTCGGGGTGTCGGCGTTGGCGATGTTGTTGGCCAGGACTTCGGCACGCTGGGCGCGGAAGCTCAGGGCCTTTTCGTGGATGCCGAGCGCTTTATCGAAACTGATGCTCATGTTGGAAACCTTCGGGTGACCAGAATTTACGTACGATGGACATAGCAAGCGTCGTGCCACTTTCAAAAAGCCCATAAACCGGGGCTTTGCGGGCATCGGCAAAGCGGCAATGCCAGAAAAGCGGCAATCGGTTTCCGCTGGCTGCCGCTTTTCTGCCGCTTCCACCCAAGCAATGGGGATCAAATGTGGGAGCGAGCTTGCTCGCGATAGCGGTGTGTCAGTCAACATTGATGGCGTCTGCAATACCGCTATCGCGAGCAAGCTCGCTCCCACAGGAGGCTGTGGTGCATTGGAAAAAACCGGCAGGCAAAAAAAACGGGAGCCTTTGCGGACTCCCGTTTTTTTTTGACAACCCAAGCAAATCACTTCGCCTGATAGATGATCCCTGGACTGCACTGCACCATCTGGTAGTGGTCCGGCAAACCGTTCAATGCCTCGGAGGCGCCGAGGAACAGGTAGCCGCCCGGTTTGAGCGTGCTATGGATGCGCAGCAGGATGTCTTTTTTCACTTCGGCAGAGAAGTAGATCAGCACGTTGCGGCAGAACACGATGTCGAACTTGCCCAGGCTGGCGTAGCTGTCCAGCAGGTTGAACGAACGGAACTCCACGCGGCTCTTGATCGGCGCCTTGACCACCCATTTACCCGGCCCTTTGGGGTCGAAGTAGCGTTGCAGGCGATCAGGCGACAGGCCGCGGCCGATGGCCAGGCTGTCGTATTCGCCGGTCTTGCAGTTGTTGAGCATCGTTCCGGACAAATCGGTGGCGACGATTTGCACGCCCATTTTCAGCTGGCCGATATTGGTCCGCTCGAACTCATCGATGGACATCGACAGCGAATAGGGTTCCTGTCCCGACGAACAGGCCGCCGACCAGATCCGCAAGCGTTGCCCCGGACTGGCCTTGATGGCCGCCGGCAGCACCCTGTTCTTCAACACCTCGAACGGATAGGTGTCGCGAAACCACAGGGTTTCGTTGGTGGTCATGGCATCCACCACCATCTCGCGCAACCCACTGCGCGGCTGGGTCTGGATGCGCTGGACCAGTTCGCCCAACGATTTCAGGCCCTGTTGCTCCATCAACTTATTGAGACGGCTCGACACCAGGTATTGCTTGTTTTCACCAAGCAAAATGCCACAGGCTTTTTCCAGGAAGACCCGGAACTGTTCGAAATCCAAATTACCCGTAGACAAAATACCGCCTCTTTCATCGTATTGACTTGCCGGGCGCACAACGCGCCCGACCTTTATTCTGCAGCCTTGATGCGCTCGACTACCCGGGAAGCCAGGTCATCGGGCCGGAACTTGGCCAGGAAATCATCGGCCCCCACCTTCTTGACCATCGCCTGGTTGAAAACACCGGACAACGAGGTGTGCAAGACAATATGCAGCTTTTGCATGCGCGGGTCGTTGCGGATTTCCGACGTCAGGGTGTACCCGTCCATCTCCGGCATTTCAATGTCGGAGATCATCATCAGAAACTCCTCTTCCGGCTTCTTGCCCTCTTCCACCAGCTTGCGCAGGTAATCCAGGGCCTGGCGTCCGTCGTTCAACGCTACCACTTCGACACCGACCGTTTGTAGACAACGGGTCACCTGCTTACGTGCCACCGAAGAATCATCAACCGTCAGGACCCGCAGCGAAATCGCCTTGTGCTGGGTTTCGGCGTCGACCACCCCCACGGAAATCGTTTCCGGGGTCGGTGCCACTTCGGCGAGGATTTTCTCCACGTCGATGATTTCCACCAACTGGTTATCGACCCGGGTCACCGCCGTGAGGTAGTGATCGCGACCGGTGCCCTTGGGCGGCGGATGGATCTCTTCCCAGTTCATGTTGACGATGCGCTCCACCGAGCGCACCAGGAAGCCCTGGGTCTTGGTGTTGTACTCGGTGATGATCACGAACGGATTGCTCTGATCCAGAAGCCGCCCCGAACCGGTCGCCATCGCCAGATCGAGAATCGGGATGGTCGCTCCGCGGATATTGGCCACACCGCACACGACGGGGCTGGACTTGGGCATCAGGGTCAGCTTCGGGCACTGGAGCACCTCGCGGACCTTGAATACGTTGATCCCGTACATCTGTTGGCCGTCGAGACGGAACAACAACAGCTCCAGGCGATTCTGACCGACCAGTTGAGTGCGCTGGTTTACCGAATCCATTACTCCCGCCATGCCCTGACTCCTACCTAACGCTAATGTGTCCGACGCGCATTCATCACTAAACGGCACGGGGCTTGCTATTGAACCGGCATGAACGCACAAACGACATTTTTTCGACGCCTGACCACTCACTGCCGCCACTGGCTCGGTGCACTGTTGGCTGCCTGCCTGCTCGCTTTGGGCGGCCCTGCCTTTGGTGCTGTTCCGGTTACCTTGCCTGATCTCCTTATCGGCGTCACTCAGGGCTTTCTTGAATTCACCGTAGAAGACTACCTGGCAACCAGTCAAACCGAAGGTCGCTACGAAATCGAAGTCAACCAGCTCGACCCGCGCCTGCGCATGCCCATGTGTGACAAGGAATTGACTGCTTCTCTGGAGAGCCCGGCCAGACCACTGGGCCGGGTCACGGTAAAGCTGCGGTGCGACAGCGCCGCGCCCTGGACGGTGTTCGTGCCCGCTCAAGTGCGCCTGTTTCGCGAAATCGTCACCACCACCCGTCCGCTCAAGCGGGCCGGGATCGTCGAGCCTCAGGACGTGACACTGCGTGAACGGGATGTCAGCCAGATCAACCAGGGTTTCCTCACCTCCGTCGATCAGGCCATCGGTCAGAAACTTGTCCGACCAATGGTCGCCGACCAGGTCATTACCCTGGTCCACCTGGAACAAGCCGAAGTGGTGCGCAAGGGCGATCAGGTGGTCATCACCGCCCGCAGCGGGACCCTGGCCGTGCGGATGCCGGGCGAGGCTTTGTCCAACGGCGGCATGCGAGAGCAGATTCGGGTAAAAAACCTTAATTCCCAACGTGTTATCAAGGCGCAGGTAATGGCCCCAGGCCATGTGGAAGTGGCTATGTAGAGATCGGTGGAAATGGGTAGAGAGCTGGCGCTTGCCCACGGTGTTCCCTAGACTGTGCCTTACGCAAAGGCAAGCGCAGACGTGCGCACGTTCATTGAATAAATGAGCCTAAAGTTTTTTTGGGGATGGCCGAAAACATGGCAAGCGTCCAAATACCCAGAGGTTTTTTACCATGGTCATCGATTTCAATCGTTTAAACAGCTCTTCACCGCTAACAGGCACTACGCGCCCTAACGCCAGCAAGGAAACCGTCGAAACCGACAAATCCGCGCCGGCCGAACAAGCCGCCACTGTCAGCAACGGGGAGTCGGTACACCTCAGCAATGAGGCTCAGCAGTTGCAGAAGGTCACTGACAAGCTGCGCGATCAACCTGTCGTCGACAACGCCCGCGTGGCCGAGTTGAAAGCAGCAATCGCCGATGGCAGCTATAAAGTCGACAGCAACCGTGTAGCCAGCAAACTGCTCAACTTCGAAGCCCAGCGCTAGGCCAACGCCTGCGCCAGGCTTTTGGACGCTTAAGACCTAAGGCCAGCCATGCACGACACTAATTTGTTGCAACTGATCACCGACGACTTTGCCCCGGCGCAACAATTGCTGGAGCTATTGCAGGCCGAGTCCCTGGCATTGCACGGTCGCGACATGCCGTCGCTGGAGAATATCCTGGCGCAGAAACAGGCATTGATCATTCTGCTCGATCAGCATGGCCGCAAGCGCAGCGAGATCCTCGCCAGCCTCAACCTGCCCGCCAATCGCGATGGCCTTGAGCAGCTGGCCAGCCAGTCGTCGGTGGGCGATCAACTGTTGTCCCAAAGTGAAGTGCTCAACGACCTGCTCGCTCAATGCCAGGCCGCCAACATTCGCAACGGACAGTCGATCCAGGTTCAGCAAGCCGCCACCGCCAACCAGTTGCGCATTCTCAACGGCGGTGAAATCCCGACGCTCTATGACGCTCGCGGTTCGACCGCCAAGATGGTCAAGCACCGCCCGCTCAGCCAGGCATGAAACGAACAGTGCCGGCGCTCTATCAACGCGCGACACATGCTGGCAAAATGCTGGCTACTCGTCGTATTTTGCCTGGAGATTGACCCACCGTGTTCAATGCCTCAAACGCGGATGATGCTCCGCAGCCGCCCAAGGTCCTCGCCACGCCCCTGGAAATTTCCGGCAACCTGCGGATGCTGCAAGATAGCCATGACCCGCTGATCATCACCTTCCACGAACGCAGCCAGCGCTTCCAGAGCTATCTGGTCGATGTCGACCGGGAGCGTAACGCCCTCGCCCTGGACGAAATGATCCCCCGGGACGGCGAACGCTTCCTGTTGGCGGGCGAGCCGTTTCGTGTCGAGGGTTTCCATGATGGCGTGCGCATCGCGTGGGAAAGCAACGGCCCTTTGACCATCGATGAGTCCAGCGACGGCCGCTGCTATCGCGGCGCCTTGCCTGATGAAGTGGTTTACCACCAACGCCGCAACGCCTTCCGCGCCGCCCTCAAGCTGGCGCAACTGGTAAGCGTCGAGCTGGGCGGTGACAAACTCAAGTCACCGGTTGACGGCAAGCTGCTGGACATTTCCGCCACAGGCTGCAAGTTGCGTTTCGAAGGTGACATTACCGCACGCCTGCAATTGGGCCAGGTCTACGAGCGCTTTATCGCGGCATTGCCCTTCGGCAACATGACCGCACCGGTCGAACTGCGCTATCTGCATTTCGAAGAAAGGATCAACACCACCTTCGCCGGCGTACGTTTCCACAACATCAGCGGCCTGGTGCAACGGCAGGTTGAGCGTTTCGTGTATCAGCTACAGCGCGAAGCCCGTCGTTTCGACAAAGACGACCTCTGATTTTCGACACGTAAAAAAACGGGCAGTCCCTTGCGGTGACTGCCCGTTTTTTTATGACTGGCTCAAGGCCTGGCCTGAGTGAAATCGGGGCTCGACGGCTCGTCGCAGGCCTCTTCGGCGACAACTTCCTCCATGACGGGCTCTTCGTCGGCCGGTTCTTCCGTCGGCACAGGATCGACGTGCATCTGCTCCTGCACCACTTGTTCGTCCACCCGGGGATCGAGGCACGCCACCAGAGGCGAACTCGACATGCTGTCCGGCATTGCCACGTGATGCAGCGGTGCGTCGTCGACCTGATGCAGGTTGGTCACCGCCTTCGGCCGGATTCGCCACACCAGCACCAGGGCGAAGAAGGCAAAAAAGGCATAGAGCATCTGGCTGCCGAACATCTTCATCAGCACCCCCGCTACCAGCGGCCCGATACTGGCGCCAACCCCATAGGTCACCAGCAGCATGGCCGTCAGGGATACCCTTCGATCAGCTTCGACGTGGTCGTTGGAAAACGCCACCGCCAACGGATACAGGCAGAACTGCACCAGCGAACAGAAGAACCCCGCGACGAACAGTACCTCCAACGGCACCGTGGGCAATATCGCCAACGGCAGCGCACAGACTGTCAGCACCAGCGCAAAGCAGCGGATCAGCAGCGCCCGGTCATATCGATCGGAGAGCCAGCCCAGGGGCCACTGAACCAGCAATCCGGCAAAGATGCAGCTACCCATGAACAGACCAACCTGCTCGGTCGACAGCCCCTGCTGAGAAGCGTACAGCGGCGCCAGGCCATAGAACGAACCGACGATCAGCCCCGAGCCCAGCACCGTACTCAATGACTGCGGCACTCGCTTGATGAAAAAGCGCGGCTCCATGGGCGCCGGGTGCAGCGCCGCCGGGTGAATCCGCCGGGTGAGTGTCACCGGCACCAGGCACAAGGCGAAGCACAGCGCCACCAGCATCAGCAACTCAAGCCCCAAGGCCGGGTGCATGACCAGAATCAACTGACCCAGCACCAGGCCCAGGTAGGAAGCGATCATGTAACCACTGAATACCACGCCACGCTGCTTGGCATCGGCCTGCTCGTTGAGCCAGCTCTCGATCACCATGTACTGGCACATCATGCCCAGGCCGACAATTACCCGCAGCACGATCCAGGCCGGCAGCCAATCCACCAGGCCATGGCCCAGCACCGCCGCACCGACAATCCCGGCGCAGGCCGAATAAGCCCGGATGTGCCCGACGCGGGCGATCAGCCGGTGGCCGATCTTGCCCCCCAGCACCAGGCCGAAATAGTTGGCGGCCATCAGCGCACCGACCCACAGGCTGTCGACATTGTCGGCAGCCAGGCGCAAGGCCAGGTAGGTACTCAGCAGGCCCGAGCCGATCAACATCATCAGCGAGGCGAAATACAGCGCTCGAAAAGGTTTCCAGATTTGGCGCATCGGCGTTCCGAGCGGCTCCTTGAGATGAGTACGGGCTATTTAGAAGATAGCCCGAATGCGACGTTGGGTTATGCCTGGGCCGCTAGAACACGCCGCTCCCAGGGAGTAATTTCATCAAAGAAGCTGGTCAGCTCCATGGTCTTCGAAGCGATGTAGCCTTCGATGAACTCCGTACCGAACAGTTCCTTCGCCAGATGACTACGCTTCAGACGTTCCAGGGCTGCATGCAAGGTACATGGCAGCGAAAGATTGTCCGGCACTTGGAATTCGCCCTGGATCGCGGCGCTCGGCTCCAGGCGATTTTCGATGCCATAAAGCCCCGCAGCCAGACTGGCGGCAATCGCCAGATAGGGGTTGGCATCGGCACCCGGCAAGCGATTCTCGACCCGACGGGCCGCTGGCGAACTGGCGGGAATCCGCAACCCGGCCGAACGATTGTCATGGGACCAACAGGCATTGTTCGGTGACGCAAACGGGTGACACAGGCGCTGGTAGGAATTCACGTTCGGCGCGAACAGCGCAGTGAAATCCGCCATGCCAGCCTGTTGCCCGCCGATGAAATGCCGGAACGCCGCCGTCGGCTCGCCCGCTTCATCGCTGAACACATTGCGGCCGCTGTCCAGCTCGACGACGCTCTGATGAATATGCATCGAACTGCCCGGCGTATGGGCCAGGGGCTTGGCCATGCAGACCACGGTCAGGCCGTGCTTGAGGGCAACTTCCTTGAGCAGGTGCTTGAACAGGAACGTCTGGTCGGCCAGCAACAGAGGATCGCCGTGAAGCAGATTGATCTCGAACTGGCTCACGCCCATTTCATGCATGAAGGTGTCGCGGGGCAACCCCAGCGCCGCCATGCATGCATAGACCTCTTTAAAGAACGGTCGCAGGCCATTATTGGAACTGATGCTGAACGCCGAGTGACCGTCTTCACGCCGTCCGTCCAGGCCCACAGGCGGCTGGAACGGCTGGGTCGGGTCCGGGTTGGGGGCGAACACGAAAAATTCCAGCTCGGTCGCCACCACGGGCGCCAGGCCGAGGGCGGCATAACGAGCAATAACCTGTTTGAGCTGACCGCGCGTGGAGAGCCGGGAGCTTTCACCAGTCAGCTCATCAGCGTCGCAAATCGCCAAGGCTCGCGGCTGTTCGCTCCAGGGCAAGCGGTGAATGTGTTTCGGGTCGGCCACCAGCGCCAGGTCGCCGTCGTCGCTGCCATAAAAACGCGACGGCGGATAACCGCCCATGATGCATTGCAACAGCACACCCCGCGCCATCTGCAACCGTCGACCCTCGAGGAAGCCCTCGGCAGTCATCACCTTGCCTCGTGGCACGCCATTCAAATCCGGGGTGACACACTCAATCTCATCAATGCCCGTCAGTCGCTGCGCGAGTGAACACTGGCCATCGGTCGTCATGACGCAATCCTTGTTATGTGCGAGCCGCTAACGGCAACCCGTACAAAATAGGCTTCGGGTGTTCGGAATATCAAGCGGCCCAAGACAATAAACAACAAGCCCTGGAATACTGGGTGGGAGCGAGCCTGCGCGCGATGGCGTCGGGTCAGCCAATGCTGAGTTGACTGATACACCGCTATCGCGAGCAGGCACGCTCCCACAGGGGGGTTGTGTCGACTGATTTATGAGTGCCGGGCAGGCTCAGGGCAGATAAATCCGGAACACGCCCCCGCCCAACGCGCCGCCATTGGCAATCTCGGTACGCCCGCACAGGCCGCCACGCTGATGCAACCCGGCAATCCGCGCGGCGAAGTACAAGCCCAGTCCGGTGCTACCGCTGCTGTGATTGATGCCCTGCACATACTCGGCCTGACGCTCGATCATCTCGGCCGGGTAGCCTTCGCCGTCGTCATTGATGGTCAGCACCAGTTGCCCGGCCTCGTCGCTCGCACTGATCAGCAACGCCTGGCGCGCGTGGCGGATGGCATTGTTGATGCTGTTATCGAGCACCGACGCAATCAGCTCACGATCGAAAAAACCCAGGGGGCTCAGCGGGTCGACCTCGTAGGTGACCATGATCCCGCGACTGCGGAACACATCCTGATGACCGGCCAGTTGCGCCTCGATAAAGTCATCCAGCTCGTGATAGGCCGGATGCAGCGGCAACTGGTTGACCCCCAGCTTGTACAACCCCAGCAACTGCACCAACAGGCCATTGAGGTGGGCGAACTCGAACTCCATGACGCCCTGCTCCGAGGTCTGCCGCTCGGATTCGGGCAAACGCTCAAGCCACTGGGTATGAGCCTGCATGAGCAAGGTCAGGGAGTTTTTCATGTCGTGCACGGTAGACGCGATCACCGTGGAAAAATCGAGAGCCTGTTCGCTGTCATTCATCGCCAAATGCCTTGCTTCGCAGTTTCTGATAACGCGCAAAACGCGCATCGGTGTCGGGCATCATGCCCACCAGTTTCAGGCAGGCGCGGCACTCCTGCAGCAGCTCCGACTCCACACTGGTATCGGTGCCATGCAACAGTGACTGCGCCATGTTCAAAGCAATACTGATGTTCTTCGGTTGCATCTTCAGGGCTCGACGGAACAGCTCTCGCGCCTCGGGCAACGCGCCGGTCTTGTAGACGCGCACACCTTCACGGTTCAGCTCGGCGGCGGCATTGCCTTGATTGAGGATATTCGGATCGTCGGTCAACTTGGCGATGCCTTGCATCACCGTCGGATCATCGCCATAGATCTCCGCGCAGTTCTTGAGCATCGACTCGCCGGCGCTGGTCTGACCGAGCATTTGCAACTGCTTGGCCACCAGCAACGCGGCCTCGGCGCTCATGAACTGCTCCATGCCGTCGAGGCGCTGCAAGGCCTGCTCGGTGAGCTTTTCGGCGGTTTCGGCATCGTTGAGCAACAGGCTCGTGGCCTTCATCAACCGCGCACGCACCTGCAACCCAGGATCGTTGAGATTTTCCTTGGCCACGGCGCTGAGGGTGGTGTTGATTTCCAGCCGGGTGCGGGTATCCAGGCCTTTTTCGCTGCCCTTGCTGATCAGTGCATGAGCCAGGCCCAGGTTGCTTTCCGGGTCCTTGAAGCGCGACTGTGCGCCCTGCCCCACCGCTTGGCGATAGGCCTTGGACGCGGTCTCGAAATCTTCGTTGGTCATTGCCAGCTTGCCCAGCAGCGACTGCCGTCGCACCGCCAGTGGCGATAGACGAACCGCCTCTTCCAGCACGTGTTGCGCCTGCTTCGTATCGCCTTCGGCCACCAACACTTCAGCCATGCCGTCATACAACGCCGGCATCATCGGGAATACTTTCAAGGCCTTCTCATAAACATCCTTGGCCTGCCCCACCTGGCCACGCTTGAACAACAACTTCCCCAGCCCCGCATAGGCCCACGGCAAAGGACGGTCAGCCAGGATGGTGTTGTACAGACGCTCAAGGGCTTCATTCTGATTCAGGTCCCGCAGCGCATCGGCCCGATAACGCAGACACAACGGCCCGTAGCGCGGGTCCTGCTTGCACAGGGCGATACAGGCATTGAGCACTTCCATCGGCTTGCCACGATCCAGGGCTTGCAGGATCGGCTTGAGCAGGGTCTTGCGCTGCTCGAGCCGTTCCAGCCGCTGGGCCAGGCCGGAGCGGTTGAACGGTTTGGTCAGGTACGCATCCGGCTCATGCTCCAAGGCACTGAGCACCATCGCCTGGCTGCTTTCAGCCGTCACCATGAGAAACACACTTTCATGGCTGATCAGCTTCTCGACCATCAGGTCTTCCAGCACCTGCTGACCGTTCTTGCGACCGTCGCCCAGGTGATAATCCTGCAAAATAAAGTCATAGCGCTTCTGCGAGCACATGCGCAGCGCCACTTCACCGGTGTCAGCGGTGTCCACGTCCTTGACGCCCAGCTCACGCAACATGGACCGGACGGAACTGCGGAAATCCGAGAAATCATCGACGATCAGAAAACTTTTTTGGTGGTACGCCAGCATCGAGGATGTCCAGGCAAGTAAAAAGATGCACCCAATGGCAAAACAACGAGACGCCGTGTCACCGCCCGGTGTGGCGCGCATTGCTAGCCGTTTTCGCGCGCCGAAACGCGATAGAAAACAGGGCTCGTCAGGGTATCGGCAGGAAATGGCGTTCCGTTAAGAGATTGTGTGAGGTGGTTCATGCCGGACAGATCGGCTACCTGCCGGACACAGAACCTGTGGCGAGGGGATTTATCCCCGCTGGGCTGCGCAGCAGCCCCTGAAATCACTAACGCCGCCCCAACAACCTCGCCCAAAATCCAACTTTACTTTCCGCAGCCACCGTTGCAGGCGGCTCGGCTTCCTGCCGCGTTACCGGGTGCGTACTCGGACCGTTGGGCCTCAATAAGTCCCCTGGGTAATGCTCAAGCCCCAAACACTGTGAATCGTCCATATCAAAAGCCTTGACCGCCGCCACCGCCTCTACGCACCAACGACCGAAATACGCGCCGCCGTCGAAGTTTTCATCGCCGTAGGTGTACCAATAGGGATGTCTGTAACTGACGGCCTGGGGATCAGAGCCAGACTTGGCACCGGTACGCACCTCCGTGTACCAATGTTTGACGAATGCATTCGACAGCGATGCTTGCGAATCCGCCGGAGCGTCTACCGCCGCCAGCAACCGAGCGTAGGGTTTTGGGTAAAGAAGCACGGAACCCAGTTTGCGCTCAGGGCTGCGACTCGCGATTATTCGGTCGAGCAGCACGTCCTCTCCTTCGTTGCCGATAAGGACTAGCAGCCTTTGCCATTGATCATCGGGTATTTCCAGCGCCAACCCCAAGCCGACCAACCAAAAACAGACAATGTAATGATCGTAGTTGACGCGCCAACTGTGACGGGTGATTTGCTGCTCCGGAGTCCAGACTGACGCGCCGAGACGCTCAGCCTCCTCCCAGGCATCGAGTAACCCAGGGAAATAACGCGACAGGTCGGCAATAGGACATCCGGCAGAGTAGCGACTTAGCATCTGGTGCCAGTGGTTCTGGGCGATGATAAAGACGTACTGTGGTGCGTAGTCGGGATCGCCTGCAGGTGTACGCGCGGTCTCGAACGCTTTTACGATACGTTCATCACCATACTCCACCCATTCCGACCAATAGCGGGAGTCTCCCAGTGGTGCCCGAATCATTTAATACCTCCAACAACCTGGAGAAAAGGGGACAGATTTAGTTAAGAACAGATCAATTAAATAAATCCGCCCCACTTTTCCGCTCTGCTTTAGTTAGCCACTAAGAACCCACTCTCGGTGAGAGCACACCTCCCTCCAGCTCGCCAGAACCTGAAATAAGACTCCAAATCAATATCAAATTCAAACAATGGCCGCCCAACGTACCAAGCAAGATAATAATCCGCAGCCAACCCATAAAACGCCTCAAACAGAGCATAAGTTTGGTCGCTATCAGAAGTTTTGCCCCCCCTGATCGCATCCCCAACCTCATCAAACAACCAATAATGAGGAATATCTTGCTGAAACCAGTAATCCATATCGTGACTATCAACAAAAAGCACTCGAGCATCTTCACAAATTTTTAGAACTTCAGAATCACCGAGCACCCCACATACTCTTTCTTGCTCCTTGAGCCACTCGCGGCCTAGCTGAATTAATTCGCCCTCTCCGACTTTAAGTCTTGGCAAGAGATACAGAGACCTCTCCATATCTCCAGAAGCAAGAACGCGTTCAGTTCTATCAACCAGCTCATCCGAAAACGGAAAATAGCTGAGTATACGTCGAATCTCCTCGGAACCACTGTGCACCTTCAACAATCCCAAAAAATGAGATTTATCGAAAACTGCGCTGCCTTCACAGAAGGCACACCAGTCGAACAATAAAGACCTCATACTTACTTCCCTCCAGCTTTTGGTAGAGACGGCAATAAATCAGTAGAAAAAAAGAAAAGGGACAAAAGAAAAGAAAAGGGGACAGATTTATTTAAGCACAGAGCATTTAAATAAATCGCCCCCCTTTCCCCTAAAGAACTGAGCAAACAAATAAATCTGTCCCCTTTTTCGCTATCCTGAAAACCGAGTGGCCTAGTTGGGCGCAGCCGTAGCAGCCGGATCCATAACCTTCGCAGAACGCCCTGTCTCAAGATCCCGAACCTCGTAGTACCACCACTTCATCGAAGACGTGCCATAAAGACCATAGGTACGACCACCAACCAGATCAACCGTCATCTCCACGGGATCACTGTATTCAGTTCCAATGGCGTGCTTGACGAGAAAAAGGGACAGATTTATTTAAGAACAGAGCAATTAAATAACCCCCTTTTTTCCTAAGACGCAACATCCTAGCCCTACCCCCGCAAAAAAATTAATCATCATAATTGTAGTCAATACTAATTTTCATCTTCTCTACATCCAAAGTAACTGCACACGAAGACCAAGATTTTCCATTTTGGCACAATCCATTTTCAACATAGTAGCGCCGGAGCTCAACCAATAACTCTGTCAAATCTCCCACAGCCCTGCTGTCTGGATCAAACCAGCTTGAGCGGTTTGTTTTATCGAAATAATCAAACTCATAGCTTCCGCCATCGCCCTCGGCAAAAAGCCTAGCTCTAACAACTATTTTCTGAGCCTCCGAGGGACCAGCATCCAATAGAAGCTGGCCAATTTTTTGATACAGCCCCTGCTCGCTCATCAGTTCCCACCTTTAGGTGTATTTTTAAAATCAACAATCACAGGACGCCCACCATCAATCGAGTATCTAACATTGAATCTATCCGGTCTGAGGCCAGCATCTGTATAGACAGGCTCGATTTTCACGCTGACGCTCTTACCCTCCTTGAGTGCAGAAGCCCATGTATTCTCCATCACCTTCCACTCACCTTTGTTTAAATTCCCATTCATGGGAAGTAAATTTAACTTTTCACCAGGACCGTTAAAAATGCTTGCAATTAGATGCCCCCCCTCATCACCAGCAACTCCGCACTTACCAGCGACACACTGCTGATATGTATTCCTGTCATTTTTCACAAGCAAAAGTTCAGATTCAACCTTTTCAACGCGACCCAAACTATCTGTTTGATAAATTTTGTTCCCATCCACTCTATAAATTGTATTGGGTTCAGGTTTATTGAGCTCTTTGGACCATGCGCCCTTACCACCGGAGTTAATTTCTACTTCGCGTAGCACTTTACTAGGTTTTTTTATCCCAGCACTATAATCCGCTGGATTCTCGACAACCTTCCCATTAACGATCGTCGTCCCAGGGCCATACCCCCCCTCAAGTTTTTTGCTATACGCCCCCTCCACGCTGGTCCAGTCCATCGGCTTACCAGCCGACGCTTCAGCTTTGGCAATTTTGGCCATATCGGCCATCTTTTCAAGCCTTTCCGCCCCCACCCTGATCCCGGCTTTCGCCAGGGTCACGCCGCCCTTGGCCGCCGTACCCACGCCCGTGGCGATGGTGCCGACTTGCCAGACCAGTTCGCCAATATCCTGGCCCAGTTGCACGGCACGGTCGTCGCCGCCGTGTTCCAGGGCGTCTTGGATGCGCTCGATTTTGGCGTTGGCGTCATTGACCAGGGCGTCGCCCAGTTTCTGGCGGGCCTCGGGGTTGTCGATCAAGGCTTTGATACCTTTGATCCCTTCAACCGGATTAAGGAGGAATTGCGCCAAGCCTTCGACATCGCTCCAACCCGCCTGCGCCAAACCCTTGCCGATGCCGAATCGGGTCAGTACTTCTTGTTTTTGGTAAACGTACGCCCACTTGGCAACCACCTGAACTTTGCCCCCCAGGTCAGCCTCGCTGTACTCCTTCTCCGCCTGGACCAACTGCTGGGTCGCCAGCCAGTTGTTGTCCACCGCTGCGCCCGCTGCGGTGTTGGCGGTAGTGGCGTCCACTGAAGCGCTGTTGGCGGCCAGCCCAGTGACGATACTGACGATCAGGTTGCGCTTGGCTTCGCGCTGGGATTCGCTTTCATCGGGGCTGGCTTCGGAGAATAGGCCGGTGAGCAGGCTCGACGCTGCCGCGCCCGCGGCACCGCTGCCGCAGCTCTGGCTGCTGGCCGCGGCACCCGCGCAGGCGACGATGCCGTGCAAGGCGGCGTGCAGCGGCGAGCCTTCGGTGAGTTTGCCCTCCGCCACCAGGTCGCCGATGTAACCGGCGCCCCGCTGTTGCACGTAATTGACGACCAGCCCCTGAACGAAGGCGCCATTGCTGCCGCTGATGTTGCCGCTGGCCGCCCCCACCAGCGCGGTGGTGATCTGCCGGTAGGTGCCGCCCGCGCCCCAGTTGTCGGCGATGTCGCGGGCTTGAGCCTTCAACTGCTGGGAGCTGTTGATCAGCGCCAGGCGTTCGGTGTCAGTGAGCTGGGCGTTGGGGTCCAGAGCCTTGGCCTCGGCGGCTTCAGCCTGTTTGCGCTTGAGATCGACTTCCTTGGCCTTGTTGGCAAGCAAGGTGCTGGCTTCGTTGGAGAACGCCCCGACGATCTCGAAACCGGCACGGATTTCGTCTTCGTCGAAGATCGGCTTGAGCGTGTTGCTGGTGTCGCGGTCGCTGGAGACATCGCGATTGAGGCTGGCGACGGTTTGCTCGCCATTCTTGTCGGTGCGCTTCTGCTGCTCGGCGTCGTTGGTGATGACAAGCGTGCCGCCACTGATACCGCTGCGGGTGACGCTGCTGGCGTCATCGCTGGCGCTGATGGCGATCGGCATCGTGGCGCCGAACTCATTTTCATTCTTCGGCAGGTCGGTGCCAGGGGTTTGCGTGCCGCCGCTGGTGGCGTTGCCCTGCTGGTCCTTGCCGACTTCGCGATAACCGCCGCCGACGCTGACAGTGCTGGCGTCGTACTCGGCTTTGTTCTTGATGTCGCGACTGGTGAGGCTGGCGGTGACCAGGCGATTTTTGCCGTCCTGCACGGCCTTGTCGCTGCTGGCGATGACGCCGCCGACCAGGTCGGTGTTGCCACCGACACGAATATCGAAACCATCGTCCCCGGCCTTGATGCCCGATTGCTCGGTGACGCTGGCGTAGTTGGAATCGATATCCGTGGCGCCGAAGCTGCCGCTGGCGCCACTGATCGTACTCAGGCCATAGCAGAACGGCGGAATGCACAGGCTGATGCCGACACCCAGGCTCTGTTCATCGACCTCGTAGGTGTTGGTGTCTTGCAGGCTTTCGATGTTCAGGTCACCGCCGATATCAGCCAAGACCTGTTTGCCGCTGGCCACCGCGCCTTTGAGGTTGGTGTCGCCGCCCGAGGACAACAGCAACTGGTTGCCCGCCTCGACGTGGGTGTTGGTGTGGGTGAGTCCATCGCCGTCCGCCTGGCCACGGCTGCCGGACGCGCCCAGGTCCAGGGTGAAACCATTGCGAGCACCGAGGGAAAAGCCGATACCAATGCTGGCGCTGCTGCCTTTGCTGTCGGTGTCCTGCTTGTCGGTGTTGCGGGCGGCGAGCAGGTTGATGTCACCGTCCGCAAGCAGGCTGGCGTTACGTCCGGCCTTGATATCGCTGCCTTGTACGGTGATGTCACTGGCGGCGCCGGCGCCCGTCGCGCGCAGACGGATGTCGTTGCCGGCGGTCAGGGTCGAGCTGGCGGCGTTATCGCTGGTGTAGGTGGTGGTGCTTTCGTTCTTCTTGGTGCCCAGCGACAGGCTGATATTGATACCGCCCGCCGCACCGGGGTCCATCGCCACGGCGGTGGCGGCGTTGTGGGTCGCCAGCACGGCGGTGGCGGCAGCCAGGGCCTTCATTCGCCCGTCGTCGGTTTTCTCCGACGCCTGTTTCATTTGCTGGTTGGTCTGGATGGCGCTGATCACCGGGTTGGTCACGGTCAGGGTGAACCCGGTTTGTTTGAACAGGGTTTCACGCTCGCGCTGGCTGGTGTTGCGCGCTTCAACAATGTCGAGGGTCTGCGCCGTGATGTCGATGTCACCTTGCGGGGCCGACACCTGACTGCCGACCTGACGATAGCCCTTGCCGGCTTCGATCAGTACATCGCCAGTGGTCGAGCCGATGGTGCTCGCCACCGCCGTGTGTTGCGTGGTGAGGTCCTTGACGCTTTGTTGCTGGCTGCCCATGGTGACGGCGATACCACCGCCGCTGAACAGGCCGCTTTTCTTCACCGACTTGTCGTGGCGTTCGTTGCTGCTGTCGGTGGCCGCTTCAATGTTGACGTTGTTGTCCGCCACCAGAACGGTCTGGGTGGTGGATACGACATTGCTGCCTTTCAAGTTGATGTCGCGACCGGCCTGCACGTAGGTCTGCTCGCCACTCAGCGTGGTGCCTTCGGCCTGGGTCTGGCTGACGGTGTCGCGGGTCGTCGTGGTTTTGCTGGAGAGCCACCCGCTGCTGCCTTTGACCTTGTGCGCTTCATCGGCGAATTGGTAGTTCTGGCCAGTGGTCAGGTTGACGTCACGACGGGCCTCGGCAAATACCGCGCCTTGCTCGCTGGTGACATGGGCGGCGCGAGCGTTGAGGTCCTGGCCCGCGCTCAAGCGCACGTCGCCCTGCCCTTGAATCAGGGAGCCGACTTCGGTCTGGCTGGCGTCCTTGCGCCAGTTGCTGCTGTTCCAGGTCAGCGCTTGCTCGTGGGCTTCGCCGACGGTGGCCAGGTTGATGTTCTTGCCTGCCTCCAGCAACGTACTGCCGCCCTTGCCGGCATTGACCACCTGGGCCCCGGTGAGGTTGAGGTCGTTGCCGGCGCTCACGCCCATCGTGCCCTGGGCGCCGCTGACGAACAGCCCCGCCACCCGCGACAGGTTGGTGCGGGTGCCTTGGGCGCTGCTGCTGTCCCGGCTGCTGGAGATGACGTTGATGTCCTGCCCGGCCTTGACCGACAGGCTGTCCACGGCACCGATCAGGCCACCGAGGTTGTTGAGATTTTCCCGCGCGGCGAGCGATACCTTGTCGGCCTGGATGCGTCCGCCGAGGTTCTCGATGTTCTGCGCCGTGATCGCCATGACGCTGCGCCCGGCCAGGCTGCCGCTGTTGATCAGGTCGCCGGCGATGTTCAGGTTCAGTTGTTGCCCGGCAATCAGAGCGCCGGAACCATTGAGGTCGCCTTCCTGAACCCGTACGTACACTTGCGGCACCAGCACGTTGCGGGTTTCACCGTTGGCGAGGGTGACCTGCTTTTGCACCAGCCAGACGATGTCGCTGGTCAACTGCGCCATCTGCTCGGAGGTCAGGGCCACGCCCGGCACCAATTGCCACTGGCTGGCGACGGTGACAGCGTTGTCGATCAGCGCCCGGTACTGCATTTCGTCGTTAGCGTAGCCGTCGAGGAAGCGGCGACCGGTGAGTTGCGCGATCTGTTCACGAATCAGCTTCTGCTCGTAGAACCCGTCGCCCAGACGTTGCTGGGTCAGTGCCGGGTCGACTTGCAAGCGTTGCAACATGTAGTCCGAAGACAACCAGGTGCGATAACTGGCGAAACGCGGGTCGGTTTCGATCAGGTAGCCGTTGCTGTTCTTAGGCGTGGTGCTGAACAGGCTGTTGTTCGGCAATTCAAGGGACGGCCCGCCGCTGCGGATTTGCTCGGCCACGCCTTTGGTGTTCAGTGTGGTTTGCGCGGCGACCTGAACGATGGGCGCCACTTGATGGGTTCTGCCGACAGGGGCGCTGACTGCGCCCGTTGCGGCGATCTGCTCACTGACGCTCTGAGTGGCGCGCGCGCTGATCTGAGTGCCGCTACCGTTGCCGGCGGCGTTCTGGGCAAACACGGTGGGCAGCAGGGAGATGTCCTGAATCAAAGGTGCAGGCGTGTAGGCCGTGACGGTCGTTCCCTGCCTGTCGCGGCCCTTGCGCTGCATGCGATAGAAGTGGCTGGCGGTGCCGCTGTCGGAAGTGGTGCGCTGGCCCGACAATTCGGTATTGGTCAGGCTGGCGATGTCGGCCTGCAACAGTCCACCGGCAATGATGCGGCTCTTGTCGTTGAGGACATCGCCTGCACTGATCTGCATCGTCCCGCCAGACAGGATCTGTGCCGGCGCCGAGGAGGCGATCTGGGTTTCGCGCACCACGCGGGTGTAGTCGTAGCGGTTCCAGTTGTCCCGCCTGCCCTCGGGGGTGTTCAGGTAAAGCACCTCGTCGCGGCTCAGGGATATCTGATCGCCCTGATAACGGTTCGTCGAACCGGTGAGTTGGAACTCCTGTTGGGCGGTGCGGCTGACTTCCACCTCCTGGGTACTGAAGTGTTCATTGGTGTTGCGCACGCTCTGTACGTTCAGGGACAGATTGCCAAGGGCCTCGATGGTCGCACTGGCGTTGGTCAACAACTGGGCGCGATTCTGGGCTTTGTCATTGGCATCCAGCGCGCCGCCGATGGCCAGGTTGCCGGCGCTGAAGATCAGCGCCTGTTCGCGGTTGTCCAGGGTGCCAGCGCCGATGTCCAGCGACTCGCGGGCGGCGATGGTGGCGGCGAAACCGTTTTCATCGTGGTTGCTCAGTGTCGAAGTGGCAATCGCCAATCGATCACCGTACAAACGCCCGGTGCCCAGGTTGTTGAGCGATAGCGCTTGCACACGCACTTGCTGGCCGTCAATCAGGCCACGGTTGGTCAAGCTGTCGTTGACGGTCAGGCGAACCTGGCCGGCGCTGATCTCGCCGTTGACGGCGTTGTCCAGGGTCTGCGAGCGCACCAGCAGGAGATTGCCTGCCAGTAGTTTTCCGCTGTTGTTGAATGCCCCCTCGGTGCTCAGGTCCACCTTGTTATTGGCTTGGATCTGGCCACTCAGGTCCAGGCCACTTTGCAGGCTGAACGTCAGGTCGCCCAGGCTCAGCGCCCGGCCGGTGCCCGCGTAATAGGCGGCGTTGAGGGACAACAGGCTGCCGGCGAGCAAGGTTCCGTCGAGGTTGTGCACCGCCTGGCGACGTTGCGCCGGATCGCGATCAGTGATGGTCAGGCCGGCCCCCGCGGAAATCAGGCCGCCCTGGTTATCCAGCGTTTGGCTGACACCGATGGACAATCCTTGGTCGGCGCGCACGGCACCGGCCTGGTTGCCGAAGGTGTCGAGCGCCAGGCTCATGGCACGCCCTTCAAGGCCCTGGTTGGCACCTTGGGTGGCGCTGTTGTCGAGCACGCCGGCAATCACGCCCAGCGTTCCCGCGCTGCGCACCAGTCCGCCCTGGTTGTTGAGCGTATCCCCCAGCACCAACTGGACATCGCCTAGGCCCTGCAACTGACCACCGCGGTTATCCACCCGGGCGCCTTCGACCTGTACGGTTTTCTCGCCAATGATCTGGCCGCCGCTGCCGTTGGTAAGGTTGGTGGCCTTGAGCACCAGCGCGCCTTTGGCGCCGAGGAAGCCGGCATTGTTGTTGAAATGGGCGCTGTGGATTTCCACCGCACCCTGGCCGCTGATGCCTTGGGTGGTGCCGGACTGAAGGTTGTTCAGCGCCTGGCTGCCGGTGTCGATGAACAGCTTGCCCTTGGCCTGGATCAGGCCCGCCGCGTTGCGCAGTTCACCGCTGCGCAGGTCGAGGGTCGCACCGGCATTCAACGTGCCTTGGCTGTTGTCCATCAGCAGGCCGTGGCTGTCCAGGTCCAGGGCCTGGCCACTGATCACCCCGCCCTGGTTATTCAGGCCCTGGGCCGACAGATCGATATCGCCCAGCGCTTCAAGGCGCCCGCCGCTGTTGTTCAATGCATCGGCCGAGACACTGACCAGCAAGCCGGACTTCACCGAACCCAGCACGCCATTGGTGTTGTTCAACTGCCCAGCGATGATCTCCATACGCTGGGTGGCCGCGAGTGTGCCACCGATATTGTTCAAGCGATCGAACGTTGCGTGCAGCTCACCGCCGGCACTCACCGTGCCTTGGGTGTTATCCAGTGCCTCGCCGCTGACCTTAGTCGTACCGCTGGCGGCTAGCGTCCCACCGCCGTTATTGACCTCTGTGTCGGCCGTGACGGTCAACGCACCGTTATCGGTGGCGAGGACTTTGCCGCCCTGGTTGTTCAACGTGCCGACCTTCAAGTTCACCGCACCAGGACTGCTGACTTGCCCGGCCTGATTGTCGAAGCGTTCACGGGCGGTGACCTGCAGGGGTTGTGCGCCGGTCTGGAGAATGCGTCCACGCTGGTTGGACAGGGTCGTGGTGTCGAGCGTGATCTGTTGGCCTTGGGTCAGGCCATCATCGACCACCACCTCACGGCCCTTGACGCTCAGCGCGCCATTGCTTGCCAGGGTGCCTTTGCTGCCGGCCAACTGGGTGACCTGGATGTCCAGGGTGCCTTTGCCGGCGTGCTCGACCTTGCCCTTGCTATTGTCGAGACGATTGGCGCCAAGCTTCAGGTTGTTGGCGTTGGAGGCAATACGGCCACCGCTGTTGTCGAGCGTGGCGACGGCAGTGATCGACGTGTCGGCGGTGCCGGTCTGCACCAGCTCGCCGCCGGCATTGGAAACATCGCGGGCGCCTACCCGCAGGTTGCCAGCGGTGACCTTGGCCGCATCGGTGCGCAGGGTCTTGGCCGCTTTGGCATTCAGTACCTGGGTCGCATCGACTTGACTGCCACTGAGATTGGCATCGCCAGTGCTGGCCGTCAGGGTAACGTTGCGGCCCAGGGTCTGGCTGCTGCTCAAGTCCAGGTCAGCGGCCTCGACGCTGACATCGCCGCCAGCAAGGTTCTGGCCTTGCGCCTTGACCGTAGCGGCCCGTAGCGCGAGGTTGCCACTGCTGCGCAGCTTGCCGTCCGCCCCGACGCCCGCCGCCAGGCTCGAGGCGGTGGTGCTGCGAATGGTCTTGGCGGTGAGCGTGGTGTGGTTCTGGCTGGCAACGGTGCCGCTGTTGTCGATGTCACCGGTGCTGTCGAGCTTCAGGTCGCCCTTGGCGTAGAGCGTGCCGCTGTTGTCAACGCTGGTGGCATTGATTCGGGTCGCCGTTGCGCTGCTGATCGCGCCCTGGTTTTGCAACTTTCCGTCGGCGCTGATCACCACCTCGCCAGCCATGGCGCCGATCTGCCCGGCGTTGCGCACACCGACACCGGATTCGGTGCCCACCAGCATGATCTTCCCGGCATACATGCCGCCGAGCTTGGCAACGTCGATGGCAACGGTGGGTTTGTCTTCCTCGGTGCCTGGCAGCGGCGTGGCCTGGGTGTTGTCGGCATTGACCTGATTACGTCCAGCGGTGACCTTCAGGTCGTTGGCCCAGACACCGGCGTTGACCTGCACGGTGCGGGCGATCAGATCCGTATAGTCAGCCTCTCGGGCATCCAGGCCTTTGCCTTCAATGTTGATGGTCCCGCCCTGCACGGTATAACCGGTGATACGACCATTCTCCAGTTGCGCCCGCCCCGTGCTGAGGGTCGTACGATCGGCGTTGATGAAGCCGCAACCGTTGCAGGTGATGCCGGACGGGTTGGCGATCACCACTTCGGCGCGTTGGCCTGCGACTTCAACGTAGCCACGCAACTGACTGGGATTGCTGGCGTTGACCTCGTTGAGGATCACCCGTGCACCACCATTGCCCAACATGGGATTGCCTTCAATCCAGCCGCCCAGCTTCGTCTGACTGTTGGCTGCAGCGTTGTTGAGGATCACGCCACGGTTGTCGACGTCGAACTGGTTGTAGGTGTTACGCGAAACACCAGCCGCGCTAGGCGCGCGGATGTTCACCTGCGGGGTGCCGTTGGCGCTTTCTATCACCATAGGGCGTTGACCGGCCGGAGCACCGGGGTCGGCGACGATGGTGCCGGCCCAGGCCGGCGCTACGCTCAAGGACACCAGCCCGAGCGCCGTCATCAGCGCAAAGCGCAATGCCCCGAGCGTCGCCGTGCACACCGGCGCGCCTGCGATCGGGCCGGAACGGGTTCCCGGTGCCTTGACCTGGCTCGTGACATTTTCCGCAACCACCATCAGCAGTCCGCGGGCCTTGTTGAATACGATTCGGTACAGATGCTTGTTCATTGCAATTCCATTTGCGGTGACTGCCCGCAAGTCCTGAGGTTGGGGTTACGGTGCAATTGCCAGCGGATGAGCGGCAAACCAGGCCTTGGCCTGTTCAGGGATGACGCCGATCCCTTGGAAGGTCTTGACCTGCAGGCCGCGCTCTTCACCTCGGTGATAGAGGGCGCGCGCGCAACGATTGGGGAACAAATGACGCTGCAGCAACCGGCTCAATGCAGCGGTATGGCCAAAAGGAGCAACCCAGTCGTTCAACCAGAGACGCTCGCCGCTATTCCAGTCCGCTTCGGTCAGCGCCAGCGGCGACTGCTGCAAATAGCGCTGTTCGGCGGCCTCGTCGAAGTTGAGCCAGGACAGGTAGAACACCGGTTTGCCCTGTTCACTGCCGAGCACGAACTGGCGATGCTTGAGAGCTGGCAACAACAGCGTTGGCAAAGTGTGTAATGGTGCATCGCGATGGGCTTTGGAGTGCATCCACAGCCATGTGGCCGAGCCGAACACCGCGGCTTCGTTCCAGGGTTCATCGATCAGGCCGGGGGCCGTGATGTCTAGCGTCTCGAACTGCATGGGATCACCTCAGAATGACCAGATGACATTGAAGGCACTGGTCACGTTTGCTGTCTCGAAGCCATCGGGCTTTTTCAGCGGTGTGCCGAATGACCAGTCGTATGACAGGCCTTTGTAGCCGCCACGGATGCCCACCACGGCCCCCGCCAGGCGCTGGCCAATCAGGAACTCACTGGCTTGACCGCTGACCTCGCCGTAGTCGATACCGGCATAAAGCTCCTGGCCGGTCTGCCCCAACGACAGGCCGACTTCGTTGCGTAATGTCCAGCCACGGTCGGCGGAAAGAATGTTTTCACCATCGAAGCCGCGCACGCTGTAGCGCCCACCGATCGAGAAACGGTCCTGGGGCACCAGGGACGTACGATTCCACTGCGCACGCCAGCCGCCGATGTAGCGCAGGCGCTGGTTACCCGCCACGAACGGCACTTGCAATTGAGCATCGGCGGTGATGATCTGCGAGCGCGAAGTGCCGGCATCAAAATCTTCCTCAGGGGCCTTGAGCGCGTTATGGGCACCCGTGCCGCGACGATAGGCGGCCCCCAGGTCAAGGGTCGAGGCGCCGATAAACTCGCGATGGTTCAGCCCGAACTGCCAGCCGGCCATGCGCCGTTTCTGGTTGCCGATTTGGGTGTCGTCGATGAAGTTCTCCGACGAACGCGTCCACAGACTGCCCCAGGCGGAGGTCTTGCGAACGGCATCGCGGTAAAGCAGACGTGACAGGCGCAACTCGTTGTTGCGACTTTCGCCACGGTACAGATAGGTCTGGGTGGCACCGGCGACAGACTGTTCGTAGTCATATTCACTCGTGGTAAAACCCAGCTGCCAATAACCGAACGGCAGCGAGTAATGCAGGGTATTGCCGTCGGAGCCGCGCTGCCCGGACTCGCCACCGCCCAGGTCATGGTTGACGCTGGCGTAGAACAGGTCGTTGAGCGACAGCAGATTGTCGAGGGACAACGAGACGTTACCTTGGTACTTGCCGGTGGTCTTGCTGCCCGAGTTATCCACCGACAAGCTCACGCGAGCCGGAAACCGCTGACTCCAAGCGATCACTACGTCGCTTTCACCAGGCTTGGCGTCGGCAGCGCGGGCAGGTGCGATCTGGATGTCGGCCTCGGCGGTGGGTACGCGCTTGAAGTTCTCCAGTGCCTGTTCGATATCGCGCAGGTTGAGCAGATCACCGGGGCGGGCGGGCATCGCGTTCCAGGCATTGGCGCGGGAGCTGGTGCCCTCGTCAAAACGAATCTCGCGAATGCGCCCCGGCACCAGGGTCAGTACCAGAACTCCACTGTTCAGATCCTGGGCTTCAGCAAGCACACGGGTGGTGACGTAGCCGGCTTCGATGATCGCATTCTGCATGCGCTTCATCGTCAGATTGATCCCGGCGCCGCCCAAACACCGACCCAGGGCGGGATCATGCTTGGGGTTGGCGGCGCGCAGCGCCCACTGAAATTTTTCCGACGCCTCGCCTATCAGACGGATATCGTCGATGGCAAAGCAAGGGCTTTCCTTGTCCGGCAAACGTTCGGCCCCCTCGGTCACCGGCGCCGCCTGAAGGCGTACGTCCGGCCGAGACTCCAATTGGTCACGCAGAACGCGCTCGCGCTCGCGCTGGCGCAGCAACTCCTCTTCAGGCCCTGCCGCCTGTGCAACGCCCCCCGCCCCCAACATCCACGCCGCCAGGAAAAACAACGAGAGATTCCTGGGGTTACATGGAAACGAACGGGGCGCGCCCTCAAGACGGCGAGCAGCGCTCGGCTTAAGCGTTCGACAGAATGCTGCTGGGTGCATGTCACATCCTTGTGGCCGGAATAAAAGGCACGGTGGGTCAGCCCGCCGGGACAGCAGTGCACTGACTCAAATAAAAAAGAGATACGCGTCCCGCTCGTAGCGAAGGAAAAGTCCTACAAACTACCGAGACGGTCAGATAGCAAAGGGGGGGATAAGTTTCACACTGCCGGATTAGTTGATACAGATTCGTAGAAAAATGGGGAATCAGTCACAACAATGAGGAAATGGGATTGGTTGAGGCGGCCACCTAAGGCCTGACCTGCGAGTTCAAGCCATTGATAATTTGCGCAAAGGCCTGCAAGAGAGGAAGCCTTGATTTCGCTGAATCATGGGATTGGAAGGTGGTGTCCCAGGGCAGGTTCGAACTGCCAACCTTCCCCTTAGGAGGGGGATGCTCTATCCAATTGAGCTACTGAGACACAAGTCGACCACGAGAAACGCGGTGCGTTGGACGGCGTGCATGTTAACGGTCAGCCTGGCGTTTGTCATGTCGTCCATGGCTTTTTAAGTGTAGGCAAATGTACCGCTCGCCAAGTCTCCCATCGTAGCCCCCGGACCGGACCGCCGCTCATCTGGCCCCACCCTGCTCATTCTAGTAAATCGGCAAATCGCCACTATCCTATACAATACAAGGACAGCATCGCGCCGCCGCCTGCGTCATGGTTATCCGCCAGACGGTATGGCACATCGACACGATGCAGTGGTCACAAGATGCGGACCTGGAAATTTTTCCAACCAGTCCGCATTTTTGACGAAGGGTACTGGCATAACGCCTTTACGCGGATCAATATTTGTCACAGAATTGGCGCCAATGATCTGGCAATTTTGAGGCATGATGCGGGCCTCTTAACAATTCAGGTTGAACATTTGGCTAAGGGGCTTGTCCTATCGACATCCTGCGGCCAATCCCGAGAACCGCTCCCCTGAACTAACCGGTTAAATATATGCGCCCAATGAAACAGGCAATTTATTCCAGCCGTACGGCTGACAAGTTCGTCGTACGTCTGCCAGACGGAATGCGGGAACGCATTGCCGAGGTGGCTCGCAATCATCACCGCAGCATGAACTCCGAAATCATCGCGCGCCTTGAGCAAAGCCTTATTCAGGAAGGTGCGTTGGGTGAAGAGCTCAGCATGCGACTGGACAGCCCAGAGCTGTCACTGCATGAACGCGAGCTGCTTCAACGATTCCGACAACTCTCTCATCGCCAGCAAAACGCTCTCGTTTCGCTGATTGCCCATGACGCAGAAATGACCGCAGACGCGTCCTGATAGCATCCAAGATATTGAAGCCAGCCTTGTGCTGGCTTTTTTTTGCCTGGCATTTGGTGACAGAGATTTCCGGCGCCCACGAAAAAGCCCGCCAAATTGGCGGGCTTTCTTGAAGCGCGAATCAGAGCAGGAAAATCGTCGCCAACCCCAGGAAGATGAAAAATCCGCCGCTGTCGGTCATGGCGGTAATCATCACGCTGGCCCCCATGGCGGGGTCACGCCCCATTCGAGCCAGGGTCATGGGAATCAATACCCCCATCAAGGCCGCCAACAACAAGTTGAGCGTCATGGCGGCGGTCATCACCACTCCCAGCGACCAACTGCCGTATAGCAAGTACGCCACCACGCCGATCACCCCACCCCAGACCAGACCGTTGATCAAGCCCACGGCCAGTTCCTTGCGCATCAATCGCGATGTATTGCCGGTACTGACCTGGTCCAGCGCCATGGCGCGGACGATCATGGTAATGGTCTGGTTGCCGGAGTTGCCGCCAATCCCCGCAACGATAGGCATCAGCGCCGCAAGGGCCACCAGTTTTTCGATGGAGCCTTCGAACAAGCCGATCACCCGGGACGCGATGAAAGCCGTGATCAAATTGACCGCCAGCCAGGCCCAACGGTTACGCAGGGACTTCCAGACCGAGGCGAAGATGTCTTCCTCTTCGCGCAGACCGGCCATGTTGAGGACTTCGCTTTCGCTCTCCTCACGAATCAGGTCGACCATTTCGTCGATGGTCAGACGGCCGATCAACTTGCCGTTCTTGTCGACAACGGGCGCAGAAATCAAATCGTAACGTTCGAACGCCTGGGCCGCATCGTAGGCATCTTCGTCCGGATGAAAACTCACCGGATCACTGGCCATGACCTCGGCTACCTGCTTTTCCGGATCATTGACGAGCAATCGCTTGATAGGCAGCACGCCCTTAAGCACACCGTCGTAGTCCACCACAAAGAGCTTGTCGGTATGCCCCGGCAACTCCTTGAGACGGCGCAGATAACGCAATACCACTTCAAGACTGACATCCTCACGGATGGTCACCATCTCGAAGTCCATCAGCGCACCGACCTGCTCCTCGTCATAGGACAACGCCGAACGCACGCGCTCGCGCTGTTGGCCGTCGAGGGTTTCCATCAGTTCGTGGATAACGTCCCGTGGCAGTTCGGGCGCAAGGTCGGCAAGTTCGTCGGCGTCCATTTCCTTGGCCGCTGCCAGCAGCTCGTGATCATCCATGTCAGCGATCAGGGTTTCACGAACCGAGTCGGACACTTCAAGCAGGATGTCACCGTCACGATCCGCCTGGACCAACTGCCAGACCGTCAGACGCTCTTCCAGCGGCAAGGCTTCAAGGATGTAGGCGACGTCGGCGGAGTGCAGGTCATCGAGCTTGCGTTGCAGCTCGACGAGATTCTGCCGGTGGACCAGGTTCTCGACCAGGTCGTGATGCGGGCCTTCCTGGCGATGCGTCAGGTCTTCGACCACCCGCTGGCGATGCAGCAGCTCAACGACTTGAGCAAGGCGATCCTGAAGGCTTTCCTGCGTTTTCTTTACTTCTATTTCGGTCATAGGCGAACTCCACTCCCAGCAGTGGAGCACGCCGGAAGGATCAATCAGTCAGTTCATGATTGGTAAAACGAGATATTGAGTAACTACTGGGTAAGTCCATGGGATATTCCACAAGCCCCGGCGGGGCTGACGGGCGCAATCATACACCGCTTGACGCTTTAAAACGTTAAAAAATCATGGCAAGAACAAGCGCTTGCGAGACATACCTGAACGCAGATTGAACCTCTATGCCTACGACGACTTATCCTGAAAAGAAAACACACGCCCCGGTAAAAATGTAGCGGCTAACCTTCTTTTCTTCACCGTCAAGGAGGACGTCAGGATGCTCGTCAGTCGCTACCTGTTTTTACTCGCTGCCCTGCCCTGCCTGCCTTTGGGGGCTGCCGGGCAAAGCGTGCATCGCTGCGAAAATACCGCCGGGCACGTGACCTTTACCACCCTGAGTTGCCGACAGGAAGAAACCCTGTCACTTCAGCAGATCCATCCGACCAGCCCGGGCAGGGCCGAGCCAATGACAGAGGCCATGCTGCCCGAAGCAGAGTTTCGGCAAACATTCGGCAACAAAGCCAACCGCAAGGAACCGACTGTTGTCGGCCAACTCGAAGACCGCTGTGGCAACCTGCTCAATGCCAGGCAACGCCGCGAAGCGATCATGAACCAGCGAGTCGTCAGTGGCATGAGCCAGCAGGACGTGGAAAGCGCCCTGGGCAGACCCGACTCGGTCAAAATCAGGAATTCGAGCACGCGATATACCTACAAAGCGAAAAAAGGTCGCAGCGCAGAGATCGTGTTCGATGAGAAAGGGTGCGTGAAAGGCAAATCGTAGACAGCAAAAAGCCCGCGTTAAACGCGGGCTTTTTGGTGTTTGGTGCACTCGACAGGATTCGAACCTGTGACCGCTCGGTTCGTAGCCGAGTACTCTATCCAGCTGAGCTACGAGTGCAAGTTGTGGTTTTATACCAGATCACAACTGGTTGAAGCCAAGTTATTTGCATCACTGCAAAAAACTCTTAAATGGTGCACTCGACAGGATTCGAACCTGTGACCGCTCGGTTCGTAGCCGAGTACTCTATCCAGCTGAGCTACGAGTGCATTTGTTGCCGCGCATTATAGGTCGCCGAATCTTTTTGTAAAGCGCTTTTTTTCAGTAATTTCAATAACTTACCGATAAAGCCAGATTACGTCGCACTAAATAAATAATGGCGGAGAACGGGGGATTCGAACCCCCGACACCCTTTTGAGGTGTACTCCCTTAGCAGGGGAGCGCCTTCGGCCACTCGGCCAGCTCTCCGCAACACGGGGCGTATATTAACCACCTTCATCCCCGTTTGCAAACATAAAAAACGATAAAAATTAATGGCTTGGTTCGTCGTCCTTCTCTTTCTTGATACGCAGGTAAATTTCCTCTCGGTGCACCGCGACCTCTTTCGGGGCGTTGACGCCAATACGCACTTGATTTCCTTTGACGCCGAGCACGGTCACGGTGATTTCGCCATCGCCAATAATCAGGCTCTCTGCGCACCGACGAGTCAGAATCAGCATACCTTTCTCCTCACGCAATTCAGTTCAGGGACAACAGTCTGCAAAAAAAGGCGTAGGCCCTACGAACCGAAACGGTCGCAGCCTACAAGCCTAGTATTGACCAGCGCGAGCAAAAGAACAGTTTTGGAGCGCGCCTTTCAGAAAAACAAAGGGCGCGGTAAACCGCGCCCCAAGACAACGCCTTACTCGCCCTGTCGGGCAGCAGCGTCGAGTTCGAAAGCCGTGTGCAGGGCGCGCACGGCCAGCTCCAGGTACTTCTCTTCGATGACCACGGAAACCTTGATTTCCGAAGTAGAGATCATCTGGATGTTGATGCTTTCCTTGGCCAGGGATTCGAACATACGGCTGGCCACGCCTGCGTGAGAGCGCATGCCGACACCGACGATCGAGACCTTGGCGATCTTGGTATCACCCACCACTTCCCGGGCACCAATCTCGTCAGCAGTCTTTTTCAGCACCGCTTCAGCGGCCTGGTAGTCGTTGCGGTGCACGGTGAAGGTGAAGTCGGTGGTGTTATCGTGCGCGACGTTCTGCACGATCATGTCGACTTCGATGTTCGCGGCACTGATCGGGCCGAGAATCTTGAACGCCACGCCGGGGGTGTCTGGCACGCCACGGATGGTCAGCTTGGCTTCATCGCGGTTGAAAGCGATGCCGGAAATGATCGGCTGTTCCATGGATTCCTCTTCATCAATAGTAATGAGGGTGCCCGGACCCTCTTTGAAGCTGTGCAGAACGCGCAGCGGAACGTTGTACTTGCCAGCGAATTCGACGGCCCGGATCTGCAGCACCTTGGAACCGAGGCTGGCCATTTCCAGCATCTCTTCGAAGGTGATCTTGTCCAGGCGCTGAGCCACAGGCACCACCCGTGGGTCGGTGGTGTAGACACCATCCACATCGGTGTAGATCTGGCATTCGTCAGCCTTGAGTGCCGCCGCCAGCGCCACGCCCGTGGTATCGGAACCGCCACGGCCGAGAGTGGTGATATTGCCGTGCTCGTCCACACCCTGGAAACCGGCGACCACCACGACGCGACCGGCCTTCAGGTCGCCGCGAATTTTCTGATCGTCGATCTGCAGAATACGCGCTTTATTGTGCGCGCTGTCCGTCAGGATACGAACCTGGTTGCCGGTGTAGGACACCGCCGGCACACCCCGCTTGATCAGCGCCATGGCCAGCAAGGCGATGGTCACCTGCTCGCCAGTGGAAACGATCACATCCAGTTCGCGCGGAACCGGCTGTTGGTCGCCGCTGATTTGCTTGGCCAGATCGATCAGACGGTTGGTCTCGCCGCTCATTGCCGACAGCACAACCACCAGGTCATCGCCCGCTTCACGGAATTTCTTAACCTTGTCGGCGACTTGTTCGATTCTCTCGACAGTACCGACCGAGGTGCCTCCAAATTTCTGTACGATCAAAGCCATTTCAAAGCCGCCTCTGCCCATGAAGGGCGCCCAATAATCACTCAACAGCGACCGGAGTCGTCACTAGACGACGACCCCGGAGCACTGCCTTAAATACCCTGCTCTACAAATGCAACGGTTTGGGCCAGTGCTGCGTCCAGCGCGCCGGCGTCGGTGCCGCCGCCTTGCGCCATGTCCGGACGACCACCACCCTTGCCGCCCACTGCCGCAGCGGCCTGCTTCATCAAATCACCGGCTTTGAGTTGGCCAGTCAGGTCTTTGGTCACGCCTGCGACGAGAACGACCTTTTCCTCATGGACACTGCCGAGCAGGATCACTGCGCGGCCGAGTTTGTTTTTCAGTTGATCGACCAGCGCCAACAGTGCCTTGCCGTCCTGGCCATCCAGGCGCGCGGCCAGCACTTTCACGCCCTTGACGTCCACGGCCTGGGCCGACAGATCGTCGCCCGCGGCGCTGGCAGCCTTGGCCTGCAACTGCTCGAGTTGCTTTTCCAGCTGACGGTTGCGCTCCAGCACAGCCGAGAGCTTGTCGATCAGGTTGTCACGGCTGCCCTTGATCAGGTTCGCCGCTTCCTTGAGTTGTTCTTCGGCGGCGTTGAGGTACGCCAGGGCCGCCGCGCCGGTGACCGCTTCGATGCGACGCACACCAGAAGCCACACCGCCTTCGCTGATGATCTTCAGTAGGCCGATGTCACCGGTCCGGTTGGCATGGATACCACCGCACAGCTCCACGGAGAAATCGCCGCCCATGCTCAGCACACGGACGCTGTCGCCGTACTTCTCGCCAAACAGCGCCATGGCGCCCTTGCGCTTGGCGGTCTCGATGTCGGTTTCTTCGGTCTCGACCGGTGAGTTCTTGCGGATCTCGGCGTTGACGATGTCTTCCAGCGCCTTGAGTTGCTCAGGCTTGATAGCCTCGAAATGGCTGAAGTCAAAGCGCAAGCGCTGACTGTCCACCAAAGAGCCTTTCTGCTGAACATGCTCGCCCAGTACCTGACGCAACGCGGCATGCAGCAAGTGCGTAGCCGAGTGGTTCAGCGAGGTGGCGTGACGAACCTCGGCGTCGACATGCGCGGCTACCGGAGCGGCAATCATCAGGCTGCCCGAGGCCAATACGCCGTGGTGCAGGAATGCGCCGCCGGTCTTGGTGGTGTCTCGCACATCGAAACGCGAGTTGCCGGCCTGCAGGTAACCGCTGTCACCGATCTGTCCGCCGGATTCGGCGTAGAACGGCGTCTGGTCCAGCACGATCACCCCTTCCTGGCCTTCGCTCAGGATGTCGACCGACTGCCCGTCCTTATAGATAGCCACGATCTTGGCCGAACCGGTCGTGGCGGCGTAGCCGGTGAATTCGGTGGCCACGTCAACCTTGACCAGGCTGTTGTAGTCCATGCCGAAGGAGCTGGCGGAACGCGCGCGCACTCGCTGGGCTTCCATCTCGCGCTCGAAACCTTCCTCGTCGAGGGTCAGGTTGCGTTCGCGGGCGATGTCGCCCGTCAGGTCCATCGGGAAACCGTATGTGTCGTACAACTTGAACACGACATCGCCCGGTACCACGCTGCCCTTGAGCTCGGCCAAATCCTGCTCGAGGATCTTCAACCCCTGCTCCAGGGTTTTGGCGAACTGCTCTTCCTCACCCTTGAGCACGCGCTCGATGTGGGCCTGCTGGGATTTGAGTTCCGGGAAGGCCTCGCCCATTTCGGCCACCAGGGCCGCGACGATCTGATAGAAGAAGCTGCCCTTGGCGCCCAGCTTGTTGCCGTGACGGCAGGCGCGACGAATGATCCGACGCAACACATAGCCGCGGCCTTCGTTGGACGGCAACACACCATCGGCAATCAGGAAGCCGCAGGAACGGATATGGTCGGCCACCACTTTGAGCGAAGCCTGGTTGTCGTTACTGCAACCGATGGCCTTGGCCGAAGCACTCAACAGGCTCTGGAACAGGTCGATTTCGTAGTTGGAGTGAACGTGCTGCAACACCGCACTGATCCGCTCCAGGCCCATGCCGGTGTCGACCGACGGCGCTGGCAACGGATGCAACACGCCATCGGCGGTGCGGTTGAACTGCATGAAGACGTTGTTCCAGATCTCGATGTAGCGGTCGCCATCTTCTTCCGGCGAGCCGGGTGGGCCGCCCCAGATGTCGGCGCCGTGATCGTAGAAAATCTCGGTGCAAGGGCCGCACGGGCCGGTGTCGCCCATGGTCCAGAAGTTATCGGAAGCGTATGGCGCGCCCTTGTTGTCGCCAATGCGCACCATGCGTTCAGCCGGGACACCGACCTCTTTGGTCCAGATGTCATAAGCCTCGTCATCGCTGGCGTAGACCGTTACCCAGAGCTTCTCCTTGGGCAGGTTCAGCCACTTGTCGGAGGTCAGGAAGGTCCAGGCAAAGGTGATGGCGTCGCGCTTGAAATAATCACCGAAGCTGAAGTTACCCAGCATTTCGAAGAAGGTGTGGTGACGAGCGGTATAGCCGACGTTTTCCAGGTCGTTGTGCTTGCCGCCGGCGCGCACGCATTTCTGGCTGCTGACGGCACGGGTGTAGGCACGTTTTTCCTGGCCCAGGAAGCAGTCCTTGAACTGGTTCATCCCCGCGTTGGTGAACAGCAGGGTCGGGTCGTTGCCCGGAATCAAAGAGCTGGAGGCTACTCGGGTGTGGCCTTGCTCTTCGAAGAAGCGAAGGAAGGCTTCACGGATTTCTGCGCTTTTCATTAGGTTCTTCCACGGAGGCTGCGGCCAAAGGCCTGTGCAAAACGTCAACAGACGAAGCAACGGCAAAGGGCCGCATTATATCGGCCCTTCGCGTGGGGTACAGCGTGTTTATGCGATAGAAACTGTCAATTGGGCCGCTTGGCGGGTCAGTTACGGGAAAAGTCGACGAAAGAGCGGATCACTTCGTCGATTTGCGCGGCGCTGACATCCATGTGGGTCACCATTCGCAGGCGCGGCGCGGCGCTGAGCTTGATACCACGCTCGGCGGCAAACGCCCTGATGGCCTCGGCCCGCTCGCCCATCTGCACGTAGACCATGTTGGTCTGCACCGGCTCGACCTCGTAACCCGCCCCACGCAAGCCCTCGGCAAGCCGCTGGGCATTGGCGTGGTCATCGGCCAGGCGCTGGACCTGATGATCCAGGGCATACAACCCCGCCGCAGCCAGGATCCCGGCCTGGCGCATACCCCCGCCCACCATCTTGCGCAGCCGGCGCGCCTTGCCGATCAGTTCGGCGCTGCCGCAGAGGACCGAGCCAACGGGAGCGCCAAGGCCCTTGGACAGGCACACCGACACCGAATCGAAATGTTGGGTGATCTCCCGGGCATCGACGTTCAACTTGACCGCGGCGTTGTACAGCCGCGCGCCGTCAAGGTGCAACGCCAGGCCGTGCTCGCGCGTGAAACGCCGGGCCCGGGCCAGATAGTCCAGCGGCAGGACCTTGCCTTGCATGGTGTTTTCCAGCGCCAGCAGGCGAGTACGGGCGAAGTGGAAGTCATCGGCTTTGATCGCGGCAGCAACTTGCTCCAGGTCCAGAGAGCCGTCCGCTTGCACGTCAAGGGGTTGCGGCTGGATTGAACCCAGTACCGCCGCCCCGCCGCCTTCGTATTTATAGGTGTGAGCCTGCTGGCCAACGATGTATTCATCACCACGCTCGCAATGGGCCATCAGCCCCAGCAAGTTGCTCATGGTGCCGGTGGGTACGAACAGCGCCGCGACAAAGCCCAGGCGCCCGGCCAGTTCGGCCTCGAGGCGATTGATGGTCGGATCTTCGCCATACACATCGTCGCCGGTCGGCGCGCTGGCCATCGCATCCAGCATGGCGGCGGAAGGTTGGGTGACGGTGTCGCTGCGAAGATCGATAACGCTCATGAATCTGGCCTCGGGTGCGGGTGGGGGGAATTCCCTTTCGAAGGTCAATTACTGCGGTCATGGCGACGATTAATCAAGACCAGTCGAAGGAAAAGATCACCTGCACCTGAAGATCACTCAGAACACCTGTGGGAGCGAGCTTGCTCGCGATGGCGCCAGCGCATCCAACATCAATGCAATCTGAACCACCGCTATCGCGAGCAAGCTCGCTCCCACCGGGGTTATGTGTTAAAAATCCTGCGCCGCCAAAAACCATGGCGGCGAAACGTTCTCAGGGCGGGGTGCAATTCCCCACCGGCGGTAATTGCACGCAAGGTGCATAGCCCGCGAGCGCTTGGCGATACACGGCTTTTGCGGTGTAGCGTCAAGGTCAGCAGACCCGGTGTGATTCCGGGGCCGACGGTCATAGTCCGGATGAAGAGAGAACGGGATCGGCACCCAGGGGCCGTCTGCGACTGTCTGCGCGCGACGCACCCTCGAATCCCCTTCGATTCATGACGCCCTGTTTTTTACACAAACAGGAACCAGAACATGCAACCCACCGCAATCGACAGCAAAAGCAAACATCATCCGGGCGAGCGCGTCGCGTTCATCCAGGCCTGCTGGCACAAGGAAATCGTCGACCAGAGCCGTAAAGGCTTCGTCGCCGAAATGATCAATCAGGGTTATCAGGAAAGCGATATCGACTTCTTCGAAGTCGGCGGCGCCTTCGAGATCCCGCTGCATGCCAAGCTGCTGGCCAAATCTGGCCGCTACGCCGGCATCGTCGCCGCTGGCCTGGTGGTGGACGGTGGCATCTACCGTCACGAATTCGTCGCCCAATCGGTGATCAGCGGCCTGATGCAGGTTCAGCTGGAAACCGAGGTGCCGGTGTTCTCGGTCGTACTCACTCCCCATCACTTCCACGCTGGGGAAGAACATCAGAAGTTCTTCTTTGAGCATTTCGTGCACAAGGGCCAGGAAGCGGCGAAGACCTGTGCCGATACCCTGCACAAGACCCGGGCGTTGCGGCGCAGTGAGCAGCGGGCGGTAGCGGTCTAAATCCAGACACAGATCCAAATGTGGGAGCGAGCCTGCTCGCGATAGCAATGTAGCAGTCGACAGCAATGGCGACTGGCACTCCGTCATCGCGAGCAAGCTCGCTCCCACAAAAGGCTTGTATCAGTTTGGGATTCAGGTCAGGCCAGGTTTTCGTCCGTCGCCGGCACAATCAGGATCCCGGCCCGCAAACCATTCTTCACCTTGGGGTTGGGGAAGATGATCCGGGCGCCCTCTTCTTCGATCACCCAGCGGGTCTGGGCAATGTCTTCGGCCAGCACATAACCTTTTCCAAGTTCCGAGAAGTTCTCGATGTCCGCCGGCAGGTTCAGGCGGAAACTGTCGCTGTGCTTGATGATTTCCCGCGCGACGCTGAACAGTTGCAGGCCGTCCAGACTTTCGTCCGATTCGGGTTCGCTGCCTTCGATGATCTGTTGCAGACGGGTTTCCAGCAGGCTGACGTTGACACCGTCGTTTTCCCCGAACGGCCGGGCCTTGCCCAGTTCCAGGGTGAAAGACTCGGCACCCAACTGGTCATAGGTGTAGGCGCTGAACACAATGGACGGTTTGTTCTGCAGCAGCACCGCTTCCATGCCGGCGGCGCGCAGCCGCGCCAGTTCACGGCGTGAATGCTGGCGACCTTCCTTCCACGGATACAGGGCGAATTGCTCAATCTTCGAACCCCGGATGGCGGTGTGCAGGTCGTAATGCAAGCGACTGCGGTCCGGCACGCTGAAGAAACTGGCGGCCAACCGCTCCAATTCGCACGCCCGCAACGCCTCGGCGCCGCCGCTCAACTCATGGCGACCATTGAACAACCGATTGACGTCCTGCTCGACAAAACGCTCTCCGCGACGAATGGCCTCGGGATTGCCGAACAGAAACAGAATGCGTGCCCGTGGCTTGAGATCCCCACGGGCGATGTCGTGCAGCAACCGATCAAGCAATTCGATCGGTGCGGTTTCGTTGCCGTGGATACCGGCTGACAGCAACAGGTCCTGGCCATTGTCCCGGGCCTGGGGCGGCTTGACCTCCAGCGCGCCCTCGCTCAGCCAGCGCATCCGTACGCCCTCGACAGTCAGTTGAGTCTTCTCCGCCGGTTCACGGCCGGCGAGGGTCAGTTCAAGCAATTTGCCGAGGGCGAGCATAGCGCGGCTCCTTAATGGTCGTGGCCGCAATCCGGGCCATGGACATGATCATCGTCGCCCATGTCGGCCGGTTCCATTTCCAGTTGCAGGCTCACCAGGTTGGTCGCCAATGGGCGCAACAACAGGTTGGCGTATTCCTCATCGCCTTCTTCGACATCGACACCGATCAGCAACTGACCGCGGCCGTCCTGCTGGATCCACAGCTCTTTGCCCTGCCACATGACCGCAACGCGGGTGCAGGAGGTTTCCAGTTGGGTGCCGTCGGTGTCTTCAAGGATCAGTTGCAAGGTATCGCTCATGTTTTTACGTTCTCGTCGGGGGAAAAAGGCAACGCGCCCTGCTTTGACTGTAGTCAGGTCGCGCGCGCTTTCAATTGATCTGGAAAGGATAAACCGCGCCAAGTTTAAGGATTTGTGTCAGCTCATCCAGTGCCGCCCGGCATTCGAGCAGCAACTGCGGGTCCGCCAGGTCGTTTTCGGTCATGCGATCGCGGTAGTGACGCTCGACCCATTGGGTCAGCGAATCGTACAACGGCGCGGTCATGATAACCCCTGGGTTGACGGCGGCCAGTTCGGTTTCATTGAGGGCCACGCGCAGCCTCAGGCAAGCCGGGCCACCGCCGTTCTGCATGCTTTGCTTGAGGTCGAAGACCTTCACTTCGCCGATCACCCCGCCAGAGCCCGTCAGGCCTTGCAGGTACTGCCAGACGCGTTCGTTGCCGCGGCACTCCTCCGGCACGATCAACAGCATCGAGCCGTCGGGACGCGACAGCAACTGGCTATTGAACAGGTAGGAACGTACCGCGTCATCGACGGTAACCGCCGAACGCGGCACGCACACCGACTGAAATTTCCCACCGACCTTGGCGAGTTTGCTGCTCAGCTCGGCCAGCATCCGGTCGGTCTCGAGAAACGCATCCTCGTGATAGAACAACACTTCGCCGTTGCCCACCGCGATCACATCATTGTGGAACACGCCCTGGTCGATCACCGATGGGTTCTGTTGGGCGTAGACCACGCCCTCCTCCCTCAGACCATGCAGACGAGCGACCGCTTGAGAAGCTTCCAGGGTCTGGCGCGCAGGGTACTTCTGCGGCGCGGGAAAACGGGTATCGAAGGCGCTGCGGCCGAACACGAAGAATTCAACACCGGCCTCGCCGTAGGTCCGGCAGAAACGCGTGTGGTTGGCCGCGCCTTCGTCGCCGAACTGCGCCACCGCCGGCAGCGCGGCGTGGTGGGCGAAGTGCTGCTGATCGGCAAACATCGCCCCCAGTACGCGACTGGTGGTCGGGTGTTCAATGCTGCGGTGGTATTTGCAGTTCAGGTTGGCGGCAGTGAAATGCACGCGGCCGTCAGCCGTGTCGGCGCTTGGGCTGACAGTGGCGGCGTTGGCCACCCACATGCTGGAGGCCGAGCAACTGGCGACCAGCAGCGGCATCGCTTCTTTGGCAGCCTGCTGAATGACCTGGGCATCGCTGCCGGCAAAACCCAACCGACGCAGGGCCGCCACGTCGGGACGTTCCTGTGGCGCCAGCACACCTTGCTGGAAGCCCATGTCCATCAGCGCTTTCATTTTCGCCAGCCCCTGCAACGCCGCTTCCTTGGGGTTGGAAGACTGCTGGCTATTGCTCTGGGACGCGACGTTGCCGTACGAGAGCCCGCCGTAGTTGTGGGTCGGCCCCACTAGACCGTCAAAGTTGACTTCATAGGATTTCATCAGCGAGGCTCCACGAGAATCTGTTTTTTATAGGCATCAAGTAACAACCGCAGCGCGGCCATCGCGAGCAAGCTCGCTCCCACAGGGTTTTGCGCAATCCTTTGTGGGAGCGAGCTTGCTCGCGATTGGGGTTCACACCATGCTCACGCCGGGAGTGAGGGCAGCCGGCATGACAAGGCTTGGGGTTTCCAGAGACGCCACCGGATACGCACAATAGTCGGCTGCGTAATAGGCACTGGCGCGGTGGTTGCCCGAGGCCCCAACACCGCCGAACGGCGCGCTGCTGGCCGCTCCCGTCAGTTGTTTGTTCCAGTTGACGATGCCGGCACGGCTCTGCAGCCAAAACTGCTGGTAGCGCTCCTGGGAATCCGACAGCAGACCCGCAGCCAAGCCATATTGGGTGTTGTTGGCCTCGGTGATTGCCGCAGCGAAATCCGCGTAGCGAATCACCTGCAACAACGGCCCGAACAGTTCTTCATCAGGACGCTCGGCTACCGTCGTCACATCCAGGATGCCCGGTGTCAGCAACGCCGCCTGGGCTTGCGGTTGGGTCATGGTCAACAGCGGCACGGCGCCCAGGCCCAGCAAATGGTTCTGCGCATCCATCAGCGCCTTCGCTGCGGCCAGGGAAATCACCGAGCCCATGAATGGCGCCGGTTGCTGATCAAAGGCGCCGACTTCCAGCGTCGAGCTGACCGCCACCAGGCGCGCCAGCAAGGCATCGCCCCACGCCCCTTCGGGCACCAACAGGCGGCGCGCGCAGGTACAGCGCTGCCCGGCAGAAATGAAGGCCGACTGAATGATGGTGTAGACCGCCGCGTCGACGTCCGCCACCTCATCCACCACCAGCGGATTATTACCGCCCATTTCCAGCGCCAGGATCTTATCCGGGCGCCCGGAAAACTGTTGATGCAACAGGTTGCCGGTGCGGCTGGAGCCGGTGAAAAACAACCCGTCGATGCCCGGATTGGCCGCCAGGCCGATACCGGTTTCCCGCGCACCTTGCAGCAGGTTCAGCACGCCCGCCGGCAGGCCGGCCTCGACCCAGCACTTGACCGTCAGCTCAGCGACCTTCGGGGTCAGTTCGCTGGGTTTGAACAACACGGTGTTGCCCGCCAACAAGGCCGGTACGATGTGACCGTTGGGCAAATGGCCGGGGAAGTTGTAAGGGCCGAACACTGCCACCACACCGTGGGGCTTGTGCCGCAGCACAGCGATGGCGTCACCCAGGGGGCCGCTTTTTTCGCCGGTCCGCTCACGGTAGCTCTGAATCGAAATGGCGACCTTGTTGACCATGCTGGTGACTTCGGTGGTCGCTTCCCACAACGGCTTGCCGGTTTCTTCACCGATGCAGTGGGCCAGTTCATCGGCGTGGCTCTTCAAGGCAGCGGCAAACGCTTCCAGCACCTGGATACGCTCATCCAGCGAACGGCGGGCCCAGTCCGGGAAGGCCTGACGCGCGGCCTGCACCGCCGACTCCACCTGCGCCGCCGTGGCGCCATTGCCAGACCACAGCACTTGCTGGGTCACCGGGTTCAACGACTCAAAGAGATCACCCTGACCTTCCAGCCAGCTTCCAGCGATGTACAGCGACTTCATTATTTCGACTCCCGAGCAGCGGACAACGCAACGGCGCGCACCTGATCGCCGGCGTTGAGTTGAAGACGTTTGGCAGTCAGCGGATCAACCACCAGGGTGCCCGCGGCCAAGCGCGCCGGTGCAGCAGTGATGCGGCAGTCTTCGCGTTTGCGGTTATGCATGATGAACGGCGTGGCGTCGTCGCCCGGCGTGCCGATGGCCAATACCAGTGCCTGGCTGTCGCGGATCGCGCGGATCTTGCCGGTTTCACATTCAACGGCCGGGCCGGCGTCGAAGATGTCGACGTAACCCTGGTAACTGAAACCTTCGCTCTTGAGCATCGACAGCGCTGGCTCCGTGTCGGGATGAACCTGGCCGATCACCGCCCGGGCATCCTCCGACAGGAAACAGGTGTACAGCGGGAACTTGGGCATCAGCTCAGCGATGAAGGCCTTGTTGCCCACGCCGGTCAGGTAGTCGGCCTGGCTGAACTCCATCTTGAAAAAGTGTCGCCCCAGGCTTTCCCAGAACGGCGAGCGGCCTCGGTCATCGGACATGCCACGCATCTCGGCGATGATCTTGTTGCCAAACAGGTTCGGGAATTCGGCGATGAACAGCAGCCGCGCCTTGGCCAACATGCGGCCATTGAGGCCAGTGCGGTAGTCGGCATGCAGGAACAGCGAACACAGCTCGGAGTTGCCGGTCAGGTCGTTGGCCAAAAACAGCGTCGGGATTTCCCGATAGATGTTCAGCTCCTGGGAGGCGCTGACCGTCAGGCCGACCCGGAAGTTGTACCAGGGCTCGCGCAGCCCAACGGCCCCGGCGATGGCTGAGATGCCCACCACACGACCGTCGTCGTCTTCGAGCACGAACAGGTAGTCAGCATCGCCACGTCCGGCTTCGCCGCGAAAAGTCTTCTCGGCCCAGCCGACCCGATGAGCCAGGCGCTCCTCGTTGGCCGGCAAGGTGGTCAGGCCGGTGCCGGTGCTGCGGGCCAGGGCAATCAGAGCGGGTAAGTCGCTGCTGCGTACGGGACGAACGATCATGCTATCTCCTCAAACGGGCCGCTTGCGCCACCCGCGAAACTTCGCTGTAAGGCGTTAAACCGCCACCAGGCGCACGCTGGCACCCTCACCGACGCCCAAGGCTTCGGCCGCTTCCATATCCAGGGTCACCGGTTTGCCGGGCGCGTAGTCAAGCTCCAACAGAACGGCGCGGTAATCCTGCAACTGGGCGTTGGCCACCAGGTATTGCCGGCCGGCACCCTTGACGGGCTCGCCGAGCTTGACCGGCACCACCCGGCTCTGGGCAATCGAGCGGATCCCCGAGACACGGGCATGCAGAGTCGGGCCACCGTCAAAGATGTCGATGTAATGATCGGTCTCGAAACCCTCGCGCATGAGGATGTCGAAAGTGATCTGCGCACGCGGATGGACCTGGCCCATGGCTTCCTGGGCGGCGTCCGGCAACAGCGGCACGTAGATCGGGTAATGCGGCATCAGCTCGGCGAGGAAGGTGCGGCTCTTCAGCCCGCACAGGCGCTCGGCGGCAGCGTAGTTGAGGTCGAAAAAGTTGCGACCGATGGCGTCCCAGAACGGCGAGTCGCCATTTTCATCGCTGTAGCCGACGATCTCGGTCACCACCGAATCGGCAAAGCGCTCCGGATGGCTGGCGACGAACAGCAGGCGCCCACGCGAATTGAGCTCCGACCAGGGCGAACCGACCAATTCCGGCACCACATAGAAGCTGGTCAGCAAGCTGTTGCCGGTCAGGTCGTGGCACTGGGAAAGCACGTGGATCTTGTTGTGGATCTTCAGCTCACGGGAGGCGTGAACAAACGTTTCGTTGCGGAAACTGTAGAACGGCTCGGAATAACCGGCCGAGGCAACGATGGCCGAACAGCCCGCCAGCTTGCCGGTCGCGGTGTCTTCAAGGACGAAGAAATAGCTTTCTTCACCGTTGAAGCTGACTTCGGCGGCAAACGAGGCTTCGCTCGCGGCGATCTTGTCGCTCAGGCGTTCCACGTCATCCGGCAAGGAAGTGACACCGATCGGACTGTCCGCAGCCAGACGCTGTACCTCGCCCAGATCCGCCATTTGTGCGGGGCGCATCACCAGCATGGTGTCACTCCTTTACTTGAAATAAATGGTTCGACCCATTGGTCGACACAAAGAAAAAATACCGGACCGGCAAGCGCTTCAACGCACGTGTAAAACGGTCTTGCTGTGGGAGCGAGCCTGCTCGCGATCAGGATCGCCTCAGCCCATCAGGCAGATCGAGTCGCCTGCATCGCGAGCAGGCTCGCTCCCACAATGGATCAGGTCCGGCCTTTAAAAATCAGGCTTGCGTCAGCTTCGCCGCGGCCCGCTCGAAGCGGTCCAGGCCGGCATCGATGTCGGCATCTTCGACCACCAGGCTCGGCGCGAAACGAATCACGTCCGGACCTGCCTGCAGGATCATCAGGCCTTCCTGTTCGGCGGCGTTGAAAATGTCCTTGGCCTTGCCTTTCCAGGCGTCGTTCAGCACACAGCCGATCAGCAGCCCCAAACCACGCACCTGGGTGAACAGGCCGTATTTCTCGCCAATCTGCTCCAAGCGGGTCTTGAACTTGCGGTGCTTGGCTTTGACGCCTTCGAGCACTTCAGGCGTATTGACGGTATCGATCACCGCTTCGGCCACCGCACACGCCAGCGGGTTGCCGCCATAAGTGGTGCCGTGGGTGCCGACCACCAGATGCTTGGCCAACGCTTCGGTGGTGAGCATTGCCGCGATCGGGAAACCACCGCCCAGGCTCTTGGCGCTGGTGAGGATGTCCGGGACCACGCCGTAATGCATGTAGGCGAACAGGTGGCCGCTACGGCCCATGCCGGTCTGCACTTCGTCGAATACCAGCAGCGCGTCGTGGGCATCGCACAAATCACGGGCACCTTGCAGGTAACCCAGCTCGGCCGGCAATACGCCGCCCTCGCCCTGGATCGGCTCCAGCACCACGGCGCACGTCTTGTCCGAAATGGCCGCTTTCAAAGCCGCCAGGTCGTTGTAAGGGACGTGGGTAATACCGGTGATTTTAGGACCGAAACCGTCGGAATACTTCGATTGTCCGCCCACGTTCACGGTGAACAGCGTACGGCCGTGGAAGCTGTTGAGCGCGGCAATGATTTCGTACTTCTCGCTCCCGAAACGATCGAACGCGACGCGACGGGCCAGCTTGAAGGCGGCCTCGTTGGCTTCGGCGCCGGAGTTGCAGAAGAAAGCCCGCTCGGCAAAGGTTGCATTGACCAGTTTATGGGCCAGGCGCAGGGCCGGCTCATTGGTAAAGACGTTGGACACATGCCACAGCTTGTTCGCTTGTTCGGTCAGGGCGGCGACCAGTTTCGGATGGGCGTGTCCCAATACGTTGACCGCGATACCGCCGGCGAAGTCGATCAGTTCGCGACCGGACTGGTCCCACACGTGGGAACCGGCGCCACGCACAGGGATGAAAGCAGCAGGCGCATAGTTGGGGACCATAACCTGATCGAAATCGGCGCGTTGTACGGCGGCTTGCTCAACGGACATCGGAGTCTCCTGAAGAGGAACACCCGCCTGGAACTGGCGAGCGATGAGGGGATTGTAAGGACAGTTTTCAGCCCGGCCTTGTCGCCAAGCGACAACTTCTTATAGCGCCAACCCCCGTTTTTAGCGGGTTTATGGCAATGCGACAAATAGCGTCGCAAAGGCGCAGTTTAAACGTTGTCGCGGGATTTTAGGCGTTGGCTTCTACATTTCCCTGGGCATGCAAAACCTTGTGGCGAGGGGATTTATCCCCGCTGGGTTGCGAAACAACCCTAAAGCAGGCAATTCGGTGTGCCAGATAGATTGGGTTGACTGTCTTGGGGTTGCTTCGCAACCCAACGGGGATAAATCCCCTCGCCACAGGGTTACATACCCCCGTCCTTACAGAGGAGGCGCCGGCCCTAGCCCCGTTCGGACGGCACCGACGACAATTCGAATGGGCTGCTGCTGCGCCGCTGGTTGCGGTCTTCCCGGGGCGTGGCGCCGAAGAAGTTGCGATAGGCGCTGGAAAAATGCGGCCCCGAGGAGAAGCCGCAGGACAGGCCGATCTGAATGATCGATTTGCTGGTCTGCATCAGCATCTGCCGCGCCTTGTTCAGACGCAGTTCCAGGTAGTACTGGCTCGGCACGCGATTGAGGTATTGCTTGAAAATCCGCTCCAACTGGCGACGGGACACGCACACATGCTGGGCAATTTCGTCGGTGGTCAGCGGCTCTTCGATGTTGGCTTCCATCAACAGTACGGCCTGGGTGAGCTTCGGATGGCTGGAGCCCAGACGGTTCTGCAACGGGATGCGCTGGCGCTCGCCCCCCTCGCGGATGCGCTCGACCACCAGTTCTTCCGAGACCGCGCCGGCCAGTTCCGCGCCGTGATCGCGCGCCAACACAGCCAGCAGCAGATCGAGCACCGACATGCCACCGCAAGCGGTCAGGCGATCGCGGTCCCAGTCAAACAGATGGCTGGTGGCAATGACCTTGGGGAAACGCTCGGAAAAGTCGTCCTGCCAGCGCCAATGCACGGCGGCGCGGAAACCATCGAGAAGACCCAGTTGGGCCAACGGGTAGACACCGGCGGACAAACCGCCAATCACACAACCGGCACGCACCAGCTGTTTGAGCGCGCTGCTCAGGGGTGGCGCAAGAGCGGTCGGGGGTTCGTCAGCCAGCAGAAACAGCTTCTGGAAACCTTCAAGCTTGCCGGCCCAGGGTTCGCCCGGTAGCTGCCAGGCGCCTTCGGTCTGCGGCTCGGCCTGCAAAAACGACAATTCGTAGACGACATCCGGATGCACCCGCTGAGCAACACGCAAGGCCTCCTCGGCCAGCGCCAGCGTCAAGGCTTTAGTGCTGGGCCAAATCAGGAAACCAATTCGATGGGCAGTCATGGTGGGCAATCCGAAGCGAAAACAGTGTTAAAGCCAAAAGCGGCTGCAACCAAATTAGACCATCTGGCGCGCGATGCGCAGCATGACCTGAATCAGGTGCGTAACGGGAGCGATTACTTGAGGCTGCCCGAAAGAAATTGTTGCAGCCGCTCCGATTGCGGATTGACCAGCACTTCGCGCGGGTTGCCGCTTTCTTCAACGATGCCTTTGTGCAGGAAGATCAGTTGGTTCGACACTTCCCGGGCAAAGCCCATTTCGTGGGTCACCACCACCATGGTCCGGCCTTCCAGCGCCAGGGCCTGCATCACTTTGAGCACATCACCCACCAGTTCCGGATCAAGGGCCGAAGTCGGCTCGTCGAACAGCATGACTTCCGGTTCCATCGCCAGCGCCCGGGCAATCGCCACGCGCTGCTGTTCACCGCCGGACATATGGCCCGGGTAGGCGTCCTTGCGATGCGCCACGCCGACCTTGTTCAGGTAGTGCTCGGCCTTTTCGCGCGCCTCGGCCTTGGCCACGCCCAGTACATGCACCGGCGCTTCCATGATGTTTTCCAGCGCGGTCATGTGGGACCACAGGTTGAAATGCTGGAACACCATCGACAGCCGCGAACGCATGCGCTGCAGTTGCTTGGGGTCGGCGGCCTTCAAGGCGCCATCCTTGCCAGCCACCAGTTTCAGCTCTTCGTTGTTGAGCAGAATCTTGCCGGCATGGGGCTGCTCAAGCAGGTTGATGCAACGCAGGAAGGTACTTTTGCCCGAACCACTGGAGCCGATGATGCTGATCACATCGCCGGCGGCGGCCTTGAGGGACACACCCTTGAGCACTTCGTGACTGCCATAGCGTTTATGCAGGTCTTGGACTTCGAGCTTGTACATGCGGTCGGTTCTCACAAAACGTCAGTCGTTGAGCAGTCGATCGGATCGATGCGTTATCAGTGCTTGCGCGGGGCCAGGTAACCCAGCCAGCGGCGCTCGGCCAGCTTGAACAGGCGCACCAGGATAAAAGTCAGGCACAGGTAGAAAACGCCGGCCGTGATGTAAGCCTCGAACGGCAAGTAGTACTGCGCATTCACCGTGCGCGCGGCACCGGTGATGTCGATCAGGGTCACGATGGAGGCCAGGCTGGTGGTCTGCAACATCATGATCACTTCGTTGCTGTACTGCGGCAGTGCCCGGCGCAGGGCCGATGGCAGCAGGATCCGGCGATACAACTTGTAGCGTGACATGCCCATGGCCTTGGCCGCCTCGATCTCACCGTTAGGCGTGGCGCGCAGGCTGCCGGCGATGATTTCGGCGGTGTAGGCGCTGGTATTGATGGCAAAGGCCAGGCAGGCACAGAAGGTCGCGCTGGACAGCCACGGCCAGAGGAAGCTCTCGCGTACGGCTTCGAACTGCGCCAATCCGTAGTAGATCAAAAACAGCTGCACCAGCATCGGCGTGCCGCGAATCACATAGGTATAGAGCCAGGCGGTCATGTTGATGACCGGCTGCTTGGACACCCGCATCAGCCCCAGGGGCAACGCCGCCAGCAGACCGAAGAACAGCGACAGGGCCAGCAGCTTCAAGGTGGTCAGCAGGCCGCTGAAGTACAGCGGCAAGGCTTCGTAGATGACGTTGTAGTCGAAGATCATAGATCAGCCGCCCTTATGCCTACCGAGTAGCGCTTCTCGAGTTGACGCAATGCCAGCAGCGAGACACTGGTAATCACCAGATACATTGCCGCCACTGCCAGGAAGAAGGTGAAAGGCTCGCGGGTGGCATCCGCCGCCTGCTTGGCCTTGAACATCATGTCTTGCAGGCCCACCACCGAAATCAGCGCCGTGGCCTTGGTCAACACCAGCCAGTTGTTGGTGAACCCCGGGATCGCCAGGCGAATCATCTGCGGCACCATCACCCGGAAAAACACCTGGAACCCACTCATGCCATACGCCATGCCCGCCTCGGCCTGCCCCTTGGGGATGGCCATGAACGCGCCGCGAAAGGTTTCCGACAGGTACGCACCGAAAATAAACCCCAGGGTACCGATGCCGGCCGCCAGCGGGTTCAGGTCGATGTAATCGTCATAACCGAGCATCGGCGCCACGCGATTGAGCAGGTCCTGGCCGCCATAGAAAATCAGCAGGATCAGCACAAGGTCGGGAATGCCGCGAATGACCGTGGAATACAGGTCACCCAGCCACGCCAGCCAGCGCACTGGCGAGAGGCGCAACGCGACGCCGATCAGCCCCAGGACAATGGCCAGGGCCATGGACGACAAGGCGAGCTCAAGCGTCAACCATGCGCCATCGAGGATGACAGCCCCGTAGCCTTTCAACATGATTCAGGTCCTCGAGAGTGGGATGAAAAAATGGCGCAAACCGCAGAGATCCTGTTGCTTGCGCCATTTCGCACGAGTGGCGGGACGTTGTTACTGGCCGTAGATATCGAAGGCGAAGTACTTGTCCTGGATTTGCTTGTATTTGCCGTTCTCGCGAATGGCGGCAATCGCGCCGTTGATCTTGTCCTTGAGGGCATCACCCTTGCGAACCGCGATGCCTACGCCGTCACCGAAGTATTTGACGTCGGTGAAGGCCGGGCCCACGAACGCAAAGCCCTTGCCGGCGTCGGTCTTGAGGAAACCGTCATCCAACAGGGTAGCGTCTGCCACGGTGCCGTCGAGACGGCCGGCGGACAGGTCCAGGTAGATTTCATTCTGCGAACCGTACGGCTTGATCTCGGCACCCAGCGGGGCCAGGACTTCACGGGCGAAGCGCTCGTGGATCGAACCGCGCTGCACGCCGACGTTCTTGCCCTTGAGCTCGGTCAGGCCCTCGCTGATCTGAGTGCCGGCCTTCATCACCAGACGAGCCGGGGTGTTGTAATACTTGTTGGTGAAATCAACAGACTTCTTGCGATCTTCAGTGATCGACATGGACGACAGAATCGCGTCGATCTTGCGCACCTTGAGCGCCGGGATCAGGCCGTCGAATTCCTGCTCGACCCACACGCACTTGACCTTCATCTCTTCGCACAGTGCATTGCCGATGTCGTAGTCGAAACCGACGATACTGCCGTCCGGGGCCTTCGAGGCGAACGGAGGGTAAGCCGCTTCGATACCGATTTTCAGGGGCTTTTCTGCGGCGAATGTCGACAGGGACAGCACGGACAGTGCCAGGGCGCCAAGCAGCACAAGTTTCTTCATCTTGGGACTCCATCGGGAAAGGGCAAAAACGGCAGAGTGAGCAACAGCCCAATATGCGAATGGGTGGAACGAACTTTAGTGCTGCGTCCTAAGAAAGCGTGCGTCAATTCAACGCAGCTCACGACGAGCGAGTGATCGGCATTCTAACGACAGGCCCGAAGCCGATATTTCTTCAATGCGACAACAAATTACAGAAGCACAGAAAACGCGACCTGAGCGCATTGACAGCCCCGCAAATTCATGCAAGAGCAAAAGAAAGGAAACCGATCTATGCTGCAAATTGCGGGCCCATTATTCGCAAACCCTTCTAATCCGGCAAGCACAGCGTGTCGCCTTGTTTTCCAAGACGCCTGGAACCGCCCTATAACGGGGCTTCGCGTTTCACATCGCCCCGTTGTGGCGCCTTTGGTTACACATTCCGAAACACCGGTAACGTTCAGCCCCCTCCTACTTTAAACGCCGATATTTATTCATCCATCGAACCCGTGGCGAGGGAGCTTGCTCCCGCTGGGCTGCGCAGCAGCCCCAAAGCCAGGCACAGCGGTCGTTCAGTCATACCGCATTGGCCGGTTTACGACTGCTGCGCAGCCGAGCGGGAGCAAGCTCCCTCGCCACAAAGGCACCACACGTCAAACTCTTCTGGCGTTAGCGACCATAAAAAAAACCCGCTCGGCAAAACCGGGCGGGGCTTTTCGGTGTTACGGGCTACCGTCAGGCGACGTTCATGGTCTTGTGCGTCTCGATCAGATGCGCCACCACACCCGGATCAGCCAAGGTAGAGATATCACCCAACCCATCGTATTCCGCCGTGGCGATCTTGCGCAGGATGCGGCGCATGATCTTGCCGGAACGGGTTTTCGGCAGGCCCGGGGCCCACTGGATCACGTCTGGCGAGGCAATCGGACCGATCTCCTTGCGCACCCAGTTCTTCAGTTCCAGACGCAAGGCCTCGCTGGTTTCTTCGCCGGCATTGAGGGTCACGTAGACATAAATGCCCTGCCCCTTGATGTCGTGCGGCACACCCACCACCGCCGCTTCGGCGACTTTCGGGTGGGCAACCATGGCGCTTTCGATCTCGGCCGTGCCCATGCGGTGGCCGGAGACGTTAAGCACGTCATCCACCCGACCGGTGATCCAGTAGTAGCCGTCCTCGTCACGACGCGCACCGTCGCCGGTGAAGTACATGCCGCTGAAGGTCTTGAAGTAGGTATCGACAAAGCGGTCGTGGTCGCCGTACAGCGTGCGCGCCTGGCCTGGCCACGAATCGAGGATCACCAGGTTGCCTTCGGCCGCGCCTTCCACCAGGTTGCCAAGGTTGTCCACCAACGCTGGCACCACGCCGAAGAACGGACGCGTGGCCGAACCCGGCTTCAACGCCGTGGCACCCGGCAATGGGCTGATCAGCACGCCACCGGTTTCGGTCTGCCACCAGGTGTCGACGATCGGGCAACGTTCCTTGCCGACATTCTTGTAGTACCAGTCCCAGGCTTCCGGGTTGATCGGCTCGCCCACCGAACCCAGCAGGCGCAGGCTGCTGCCATCGGCACCTTCGACAGCGGCGGTGCCCGAGGCCATCATCGCGCGGATGGCGGTCGGCGCGGTGTAGAGAATATTGACCTTGTGCTTGTCGATGACCTGGGCCACACGGGTGATGTCCGGGTAGTTCGGCACGCCTTCGAACAGCAGCGTGGTCGCGCCATTGGCCAACGGGCCGTAGACGATGTAGCTGTGGCCGGTGACCCAGCCGACGTCGGCGGTGCACCAGTAGACTTCGCCCGGCTTGTAGTCGAACACGCGCTCATGGGTCAGGGCCGCATAGAGCAGGTAACCGGCGGTGGTGTGCTGCACGCCCTTTGGCTTACCGGTGGAACCGGAGGTGTAGAGGATGAACAGCGCCTCTTCAGCGCCCATTTCCTTCGGCGCACAAACGGTACCGGCCACTTTCATCAGGTCTTCGTACCAGATGTCACGGTGCTGGTTCCACTTGATGTTGCCAGCCGTGCGCTTGCACACGATGACTTTCTGGATGCTGCTGGTTTCCGGGTTGGTCAACGCATCATCGACGTTGGCCTTGAGCGGGATCTTCTTGCCTGCACGAATACCTTCGTCAGCAGTGATCACCACTTTGGATTTGCAGTCGATAATCCGACCGGCCAGTGCTTCCGGCGAGAAACCGCCGAACACTACCGAGTGAATCGCGCCGATCCGGGTGCAGGCCAGCATGGCGACCACGGCTTCGGGGATCATCGGCATGTAGATCGTCACCACGTCGCCGCGATGCACGTCCTGGCCGCGCAGGGCGTTGGCGAACTTGCAGACTTCTTCATGCAGCTCGCGATAGGTGATATTGCGGCTCTCGGCAGGGTCATCGCCCTCCCAGATGATCGCAATCTGATCGCCGCGCTCGGCCAGATGACGGTCGAGGCAGTTGTAGGAAACGTTCAAGGTGCCATCGGCAAACCACTTGATGTCGACATGGTGATCGTCGAAGGACGTCTGCTTCACCGTGGTGAAAGGCTTGATCCAGTCGAGGCGCTTGGCCTGCTCGCGCCAGAAACCATCCGGGTTGACCACCGACTGCTGGTACATGGCCTTGTAGGTCGCCTCGTCAGTCAGCGTGTTAGCCGCTACCTCGGGACGAACGGGATACAGAGAAGCCGCACTCATCTTTCTTACCTCGGTGACATAGTTGTTTTTGTATGTACCCGTTGTAGCCGGGGCGAGCCTATAGAACCATTCGACGATGGTAGTAACAAGTCCCTACAAAATGTCGGTACTAACGTGCAACCCCCTGCCAGCAGGCCTTTTCCTGTGTGGGAGTGGGCTTGCTCCTGAGGGTGGTGGATCAGTTTGCATTGATATTGACTGACACACCGCCATCGCGAGCAGGCTCACTCCCACAATTGATCTCCACTGAACGCTTGCTTTGTGTCCAACGCCGCTCCCCTGTGGGAGCGAGCCTGCTCGCGATAGCGGCGGCACATCCAACATCGATGGCACAGACAGCCACCGGACTCTGCAACGATTATTACCAGATCAACCAACAGTGTTTATCAAAACCCGGTCTTTTTGCGATTACCCCCACCCCCTAAAATCCACCTCGCCAACCGGCAAACACGATTAACGCAACACAGCCCCCACGAAGGCCGTTAATCCAACTCCCAAAACCTGTTCCACACGCAGCCCCAAAAAGGTTGCGTGACCCCACTCGACCTCAAAAAAGGTGAAACAGATGAAAGCTTTATGGGTTCTGGTCCTCGCTGGCCTTAGCGTCACCGCGATGGCAGATGAGGCCCCGACCGACGTTGCACAGCAAAAACCAGCCATTGAGGAGTACACCTACTCCACCCACCTGGACATCGCCAAAGTCATCTCCATGAGCGACATCCCGAACGTCTGCGAAGTGGTCCCGGCCAAGATGGAATACGACGACTCCAAAGGCCAGCGCCACATCCTGCGCTACAGCGTCATGGGCACCGGCTGCTCCAACGGCTGATCAACTTAAACGAACCAGGAGCAACCTCCATGAAAACCAAACTGATCCTTGCCTTGACCCTGTCCGTCCTGGCCGCCCAGACCTTTGCCGCCGACGGTTATGACCGCACCGGCTCCGCTGTCGCTGAAGACGGTTACGACCGAACCGGTTCGGCCACCGTTGCCGAGGATGGCTACGACCGCACCGGCTCCGCTACTGTCGCTGAAGATGGCTATGACCACACCGGTTCGGCACATATCGGTTGATCATAAATGGCATTTTCCATAGCCCGATTTTGATCGGGCTTGGTTGTGTCTGTAACCATCAAAAAGCCCTTGCAAACACAACATGTAGTGCAAAACCTCAAAAAACGCTCGTTTTTTTGATCAAAAAATACCGTCACCCGACCCATGCAAAAAAAATCTTCAGCGGCCAAAGCCTTGTAAACCCTTGCTCCCACGCGGATATACCGCCCGCGACCTCCTCCGTGGGCTATTTCGCCGCAGCACGTAGGCAAAAAAGTCCTTATAATGCCGCCTTAAACGGGCCTGCAATATTCCCTTACAGGGAGTCAAACCAGCCTGAAGCCCACGCAGAGGCCCATTGCCTCCTCGCGCTCACAGCCGCTTCAGAACGACCCGTACATTTTTCTGTTTATTGCCTGCGTCAGCTGCTGCAACAAACGATTTTCCAAGATCCACCGCGGCCAGTAGGCCTTCAACGGGCATCTGGCCCTCACGCAGGAGACAACACGTCATGCTGAGCTGGGACGAATTCGACAAAGAAGACGGCGAAGTCGCTGTAAAAGGCGCCAACGCCGGCCACGCTTCTGAAGCCAACATGGACCGCCTCGACAGCGCCGGCGGTGCCGCCGCCCTCGAAGCCCGGGCCGTGACGGCCAGCGACTCGGCCGCGATCATTCGCGCCAAGGCCGCCCTCGACAAACTCGACGTCGCCGAAGGCCTCGCCGAACTCGAAGGCGCCTCCGCCCGTGTCGCCGTCGATGAAAAGCGCATGATCAACTGCCGCGCCGACCTCAACCAGCTCGTGCCATTCAAATACGACTGGGCCTGGCAGAAGTACCTGGACGGCTGCGCAAACCACTGGATGCCGCAAGAAGTCAACATGACCGCCGACATCGCCCTCTGGAAAACCCCGGAAGGCCTGACCGACGACGAGCGCCGCATCGTGATGCGCAACCTGGGCTTCTTCTCCACCGCCGACTCCCTGGTTGCCAACAACCTGGTCTTGGCCGTGTACCGCCTGATCACCAACCCCGAATGCCGCCAGTACATCCTGCGCCAGGCGTTCGAAGAGGCGATCCACACCCACGCCTACCAGTACTGCATCGAATCGCTGGCCATGGATGAAGGCGAAATCTTCAACATGTACCACGAGATCCCATCGGTCGCGAAAAAAGCCGCCTGGGGCCTGAAATACACCCGTTCGATCTCCGATCCGAAGTTCGAAACCGGCACCCCGGACACCGACAAGGAATTGCTGCGCAACCTGATCGCCTACTACTGCGTTCTGGAAGGCATCTTCTTCTACTGCGGCTTCACCCAGATCCTCTCCATGGGCCGCCGCAACAAAATGACCGGCGTCGCCGAGCAGTTCCAATACATCCTGCGCGACGAATCCATGCACCTGAACTTCGGCATCGACGTGATCAACCAGATCAAAATCGAAAACCCGCACTTGTGGGATGCCGAGATGAAGGAAGAAGCGACCCAGATGATCCTGCAAGGGACTCAGCTGGAGATCGAATACGCGCGCGACACCATGCCTCGCGGCGTGCTGGGCATGAACGCGGCGATGATGGAGGACTACCTCAAGTTCATCGCTAACCGTCGCCTGTCGCAGATTGGTCTGAAGGAAGAGTATCCAGGGACGACGAACCCGTTCCCTTGGATGAGCGAGATCATGGACTTGAAGAAAGAGAAGAACTTCTTTGAGACTCGGGTGATTGAGTATCAGACGGGTGGGGCTTTGAGCTGGGATTGATTCGAAAGAAAAATCTTAGGCTGCACGCTTAAATAAAAACCCCGTGAAAACGGGGTTTTTTGTTTTCTATAAGAGCCGATATCGAGTTTAACTCAGGGCAGCCAAGCAACCTTTGCCCTAGGAAAAACTCAGAATCGTTGCGCATTGGTGGCGGAAAGCTTCTCGGATTTTGCGAGGGTTTTGAGATTCCATCAGAAGCCGTCGTCCGTTGTCCGTTGTTCAGGCGGCGGTTTTTTGTTGGTGATATGGAATTGGGGCTGCTACGCAGCCAGCGGGAGCAAGCTCCCTCGCCACGGGTTGGTGTCAGGTCACAGGTTATCGGCAGGCTTGATGGCCGGGGGATTTTGGGCATCGCGAGCAGGCTCGCTCCCACAGTTTTTGGTGGTGTGCTGAAACTTTGAGTGCAACCGGCCCTGCCCTTCGCTATTAATACATTTCCCCCTCCTGGACCCGAGCCCCGATGAAATTCGACCTCGCCTACTGCCTCAGCCTCGACGACAAGCTGTCGATCTATGACGTGCGCGATTTGAATTTCGACGAGACAGTGGCATTCGATTCCGCGAAGGAACAGTTCCAGTGCCCCAACGATGCCTGTCGGGTGGCGTTTGATGCGGCGAATGTGTTGGGGACGTTCAACGCCAAGAACGTGAATTACGTGCGCACGCCGCACTTCAAGAACATCCCCAGCACGCGGCATATCGAGGGTTGTCCTTATGTCAGCCTGAAGACTCCGGCATCAGGCCTGGAGACGGAGGGCGGGGAAACGGATGACGGTCCGGAGGAGCATTTTCCGTCGGAATTATTGCTGACTCGGCGTGAGTATGTGCGCAAGCCATCCAGCCCGACGGTGGTGGCGGACGTTCTGCGCGATGAGCGAGAGCCTTCAGCCGCCAGCCATGTCGAGCACCCGAGCCGTGATTCAGCGCCGGACAAGACCAGCGTCTTCGCCCATCCGGTGGAGTGTTTTGTGTCGAACTTCGCGGACAGGGAACTGCTCAAGCGCATGCCGCTGAAAATTGGCGAGCACACGGCGCCCTATGGATCGTTCTTCAAGAAGATCGAGTACCTGCTGGACAACAAGGGGCTGATTTACTGGGGCAAGATCAAGCAGATCAAGGATTACACCCAGAGCTTTCGCATCGACTTCGAAGTAAAGGTCTGGTTCAAGCAACCGGACGAGGCGAAGAAGAAGCCTTACTCGGTGAACGTTTACCTGAGCAAGAAGCTGATCGACAACTACCGCAAACGCAAAGCGTTTCTGGAAGAGATCAAGCACGCCATCGAGAGTGACGCGCCGTTGTATTGCTTCTTTTATGGCGTGACGCCGGAGCTGAAACAAGTGCCGAGCAAGAAAAACCCCGAGCAGACGTTCGGGGTGTTCAGCGCCAATATCGAGAACCTGGATCACTTCATTATTCGGGAAGCGCCGGGGTTGGCTGGTCAATAGCTACCCTACCCCAGCCACATCCCAACCATCACAAACATCAACAACCCTACATACACCCGCGCATGCAGCCGATCCGGTATCCGCCCGATCCATGGTGTTGCCAGACGGATGCCCAGTAGCGCGCCGAGTGTGAGCACAACAAAGGCCAGCAAGTCTACGTAACCGACAAACCACGGGCCGAAGTCTGTCCCGGTGAAGCTGGCCAAGGCCATGTAGGTGACGGTGCCGGCCAACGCGACGGGCACGCTCAGTGGATTGGCCATCGACGTGGCCTGGGACATGCTCAGGCCACAACGGCGCAGCAGTGGCACGGTCATGACGCTGCCGCCGACGCCCAGCATTGTGGCGATGATTCCGATGGTTGTGCCGCCCAACGCGGTCTCCATTGGCGCCAAAGGTCGTAGGACGGCATCGCTGGCGCGTGTCAGAAAACCTCGCCGCAGCAGGCAGTCCAGGATGGTCAGGCCCAGGTAAGCCATGAAGGCGTAGCGGATAATCTCGCCATTGAGCCAAGTGGCGGCCGCTGCGCCGAAAACCGCCCCCAGCGCAATGAAAACGCCGAACGGCCACAGGTAATGACGAATCAGTTGACCGGCACGCTGGTGTTTTCCGGTGGCGACCAGGGCGTTGACGATCATGACGCAGGTCGAGGTGGCGACGGCAATGTGCATGGCCGATTCACCGATGGCGTCACCCGAGTGATGGGCCATCAGCATGCGATACATCAAAGGCACCACGACGAAACCGCCGCCAAAGCCGAACAACACCGCCGTTACGCCACTCAGGCAGCCGAAGCACGCAAGCAATACATAGAACATCGAGGCGAATCCGTGAAATGGGAGGCGCCCCACGTTAGATAAGCGAAGCTTGGCCCGCTCTAGCAAACAGGCCAATAATGTTTGCGTTTACGCCAATGATGAGTAGCCCCTCGATGCGCAACACTTCGATCGATTTATTGGATGCGATCCCCAGGGCTGTCGTCGCCATTGGCACCGACTACCCCCACGGACATTTACTGCCCTCGCACCATCATCGCCGGGCGCAGTTGCTGTATGGCGCCACTGGTGTGATGCACGTCCGCACCGAAGACGGTAATTGGGTGGTGCCGCCGCAACGGGCGGTATGGATCCCGCCCGGGGTTGCCCATGAGGTGCTGATGCTGGGGGTCAGCACGCGCAGCGTGTACATCGAACCGGCCGCGGTGACGGCCATGGACGCCCGTTGCCAAGTCATCAGCGTGTCGCCCCTGATGCGCCAGTTGCTGCTGGAAGCCGTGGAGCTTGCGCCGGAATACGACGAGGCCGGACGCGACGGCGCGCTGATCAATCTGTTGCTGCACGAACTGTTGCGCAGCACTCATTTGCCGTTGCACCTGCCACTGCCCAAGGACCCACGCCTGCTCGGCCTGTGCCAGGAGTTTCTGAAACGCCCCAACGCCCACGTCTCACCTGTGCAATGGGTGGCACAGTTGCCTATCAGCCTGCGCTCGTTCAATCGGCTGTTCAGCCGGGAAACCGGGTTGAGTTTCAGCCAATGGCGACAACAGGCCTGTGTGATGTCGGCGCTGTCTCGATTGGTCGTAGGCGATTCGGTAACCCGTATTGCCCTGGATCTGGGCTACGACAGCCCCGCAGCGTTCTCCACCATGTTTCGCCGGGTGCTGGGTCACGCACCGAGTGCCTGGCTGGAAAAGACCACCGGTCATTGATCAAAAAAATGAGATTGATCAGGATTCAAAACAACTGTACAAAAACACAGTATTTTTTGAATCCACAGCTTTGGAGAACTCCCATGGCCTCGCTCGCAATCAAAACCACCCTGGAACGCATCGCTGTCTATCAATTCACCCCTGCCCACAGCGCGCAGGCTCGAGCCATGCTGGGCTGGAGTGTCGAGGAATTGTCACGGCAGTCTGGAGTCTCGACCCAGGCCATCCGGCGCTTCGAAGCGGGGGGCGAGCTACTTGATGTCACCCGCCTGGCCCTGGCCTTTCGGCTGGAAGCCGAAGGCCTGGTGTTCTTCCCGGGCTTTGCGCCTGGGCGCGGCATGAATATCAAAGGCGCCACGCCGGATCCGATGGGGCGGCCAGACTACGCAATGATCGAATGATCGAATGATCGATGCGTCGAGGGTCAGGCCATATCGGGCTGGTCTTGATAAGCCGAGGGTTCCACGTCCAGCCACCAGGCGCGGCCACGTTGCGGTTGCGCGAGGCTGAAGGCTTCACCCATTTGCGGGGTGGCAATGCAGACGTTGCGCTCCCAGGCCAGGGCCAGGATGCGATCGAAGGGTTCGTACCAGGCATGCATCGACAAATCGAACGTGCCGTTGTGGATCGGCAGCAACCAGCGGCCCTTGAGGTCGATATGCGCCTGCAGGGTTTGCTCCGGTTGCATGTGGATGTGCGGCCATTCGACGTTGTAGGCGCCGGTTTCCATCAGCGTCAGGTCGAATGGGCCGTATTGCTGGCCGATGCGTTTGAAACCGTCGAAATAGCCCGTGTCGCCGCTGAAGAAGATTCGGGTGGCGCCATCGATCATCACCCACGAAGCCCATAACGTGCTGTTGCCGTCGAACAGCCCGCGACCGGAAAAGTGCTGGGAGGGTGTGGCGATGAATTCAATGCCGTCCACTTCGGTGCTCTGCCACCAGTCCAGCTGACGCACCTTGCTGGCGTCGATGCCCCATTTGATCAGGGTGTCGCCTACCCCGAGAGGGGCCAGGAAATGCCGTGTCTTGGCGGCAAGTTGGAGGATGGCCTGATGATCGAGATGGTCGTAGTGATCATGGGAAAGAATCACCGCTTCAATTGGCGGCAGCTGTTCCAGGCTGATGGGCGGCTGATGGAAGCGCTTGGGGCCAGCCCATTGCAGGGGGGAAGCGCGCTCGGAAAAAACCGGGTCGGTCAGCCAGAACTTGTCTCGCAGTTTGAGCAGCACCGTGGAATGACCGAGGCGGAAAACACTGTTGTTCGGCGCGGCCAGCAGGTCGGCGCGCGTCAGCGGTTGTACCTCGATGGTGCCCGCAGGACGGGTGTTGCGCGGTTTGTGGAAGATCATGTTCCACATGATGCGTAGCATCTGGCCGAGCCCTTGGCGCGGTGTAGGGGCGTGGTTACGGTACTTTCCTTGCTCCTGCTGGGATGAAGGAAGCACCGCAGGGCTGTCAGTCGAAGAAAAAATGGTCATGATGCGAAAACTCCAAGGACGTCGTCGCAATTGCGCTTCGCCGTTGTGGGACGCTAATGGCCGTTGCATGCACGCTCAGCCGCCTGATTGAAAACTACACTACTCGGTGTAGTTTGTAGATTGCAGCAATCCCGAGAGCAAGTAAACTGCCAAGTGTAACTTCCCTTCTCCAGATGATGATTAACCATGACCGTACCGCCGCAGCGCCTCACCGAGCGAAAACGCGAATCCATCCTCCAGGCCGCGATTGCCGAATTCCGTAGCAGCGGTTTCGAGATCACCAGCATGGACAAGATCGCGGCGACGGCGGGTGTGTCAAAGCGCACGGTGTATAACCACTTCCCCAGCAAAGAGGAGTTGTTTGCGGAAATTCTGAATCGATTGTGGAACAGCATTACCGCCGAACAGGACATGGCCTACAGCCCGGAGCAGCCCCTGCGTGAGCAGCTTCGAAAGCTGCTGCAAGCCAAATTGCACATGCTGGCAGACGATAATTTTCTCGATCTGGCGCGCATCGCCATTGCCGCGACGATTCATTCGCCCGAGCGAGCCCAGGATATGGTTGCGCGCATGGGTCAGCGCGAAGAAGGTTTGACCGTGTGGATTCGCCAGGCCCAGGCCGACGGTCGGTTGAAAGCCGTGGAGCCGGCGTTTGCGGCGCAACAGATGCACGGGCTGATCAAGACGTTCGCCTTCTGGCCTCAAATTTCCATGGGCCAGCCGTGCCTGACCCAGGATGAACAGACTCAGGTGGTTGAATCGGCCCTCGACATGTTCCTGGCCCGCTATCAGGTCTGAGTGTCGCTACCACCGCAGAAACGGATTACGGCATCGATGGCTTGCTCACGAATTTCTCGTGCATCTCGGTAGTCAGGCAGTCGATGCGCTCGGTCAATGCCTTGGTCATTTCCGTCAGGCGGGTGTTCTGCTCCAACAACTCGAGCAATTGCGCCGTGTTCTGTGCTGCCTGGGCCTGGCGCTCACTGTTGGCAATGGCCAGTGCTTCGCGATGTTGAGCATCCGCTTCGGCTTGGGCCTTGTCCCGCGCGGCCTGGCGTGTCTGCGCCAGCAGGATCAGCGGGGCGGCGTAGGCCGACTGTAGGCTGAACGCCAGATTCAGCAAGATGAACGGGTAAGCATCGAAATGAACCACACCCAACATGTTCAGGCTTATCCAGATCAACACGATCAAGGTCTGCGCCCCCAGGAACATGGGTGTCCCGAAAAAACGCGCGAATGCCTCCGCGCGTAGCGCAAAGCGGTCATTACCAAAGGTCGGCCCCAAATGCGCGTGGGGACGATGAAAACGCAAGTGATCAACAGGTGCTGTGGAAGTGGGCTGCGACGATTCTGTCATCATGATGTTCTCTGCCTGAGGCTGGGGCTCAAGTCACTATACCGCCGGGAGATCATCCTCGATTGAGCCATCAACGCCCTGTTGGACAAAAGTCAGTGCAAGCGCAGATTGCACCTGAGTTCATCGAACAATGTCACCACTGAGCGCAAGGCGCGACAGTCGGGCCGGGTCAGCAGCCAAAGGGCCGTGTCATACCCCGCCAGCGGTTCGCCAATGGGCGTAAGGCCCTTGTTTTCGCCGATTAGAAAGTCCGGCAACGCCGCCACGCCCAGCCCGGCTCGAACCAACTCGGTGACCGAAAGCATGCTGTTGCAGCGATAGGCCGGCACCACGCCAGGAAGATGCTGACGGCGCCAAGCCACAGTGGGGTGATCGGGGAGAAAGTCATCCGGCGCGATCCAGGTCATGGCGGCCAGATCATCCGTATTTACCGAACGCAGATAGCGGGTGTCGGCACATGCCCGATAAACCACATTACCCAGATGCCGCCCGACTAGATGTTCCGGCGGCGTACGGGTCAGTCGCAAGGCGATGTCGGCGTCGCGGCGGCTCAGGTTGGCAAAGTCGTTCGAGGTGCTCAGCTCAAGGAACAGCGCCGGGTAAGCAGGCATGAACCGCGCCAGGGCCGGCAGCAACAATGCTTGCAGGACCGAGTCAGTGCAGGTCAGGCGCACCGTGCCGCTGACGACCTCACCGCCCTGCTCCACCCCGATACGCGCCGCCTCCAACGCTTGTTCGGCGCGCTCGGCCTGCTCAGCCAGCGCCTGGGCCAGGCTCGTGGGCAAATACCCTGCACGGCTTTTTTCGAACAAGGGTTGGCCCAGGGCGGCCTCCAGCCGCCGTACCGAGCGGAAGACCGTGGACACATCCACGTGCAGCAAGCGCGCGGCCCGGGCCAGCGAGCCGCCACGGACCAGCGCCAGGATCAGGGACAGATCGGGATAGTCCAGACGATAGTGCGTCGATGCATTGATCACTTGGGCAAACGCCAATATTGATTGCGTGAACGCCAATCTATAGTGGCGACCAGGAATCAACAAGCGGCGAGCCTCTCATGGAAAACCAGCGTTCTTTGCACATCGCCCTGGTCGGCGACTATGACCCTCAAATAACGGCCCATCGGGCCATCCCCATCGCACTCGAACTGGCCAGCAAGCAAACCGGTCATCACATTGGATTTCAATGGCTGGGCACCGACCTCATCACCGACAGCGCCGTCCTGAATGGTTTCGACGGGGTCTGGTGCGTGCCCGGCAGCCCTTACCGAAACGAAAATGGCGCGCTGCAAGCCATTCGTTTTGCCCGCGAACAGCGTCGCCCTTTCCTCGGCACCTGCGGCGGTTTTCAGCATACCGTGCTGGAATACGCGCGCAATGTGAAGGGCTGGGCCGACGCAGCCCATGGCGAAACAGCTCCCGAGGCTGAACGGGCACTGCTGACGCCGTTAAGCTGTGCGCTGATCGAAACCATCGACTGTCTTGAGCTTGACGCCGATTCGTTGATTGCCAAGGCCTATGGTCGCCTTAAGGTTTTCGAAGGATATCGGTGCAGCTTTGGGGTCAATCCACAGTTTGAGCGGGACTTGCTGAGTGACCGCTTGCACGCCGTGGCCCGGGATTCGGCTGGCGATTTACGGGCCGTGGAGCTGGCTGATCATCCTTTTTTTGTCGCGACCCTGTTCCAGCCTGAGCGCGCAGCGTTGGAAGGACGTGTGCCGCCGCTGGTCAGTGCGTTTGTCGAGGCTTGCCGGAGGACAGCATCATGAGCGCCCCGTATTACGCGGTGATTTTCACCTCCCTGCGCACTGAGGGGGACCAGGGTTACGCCCAAGCCGCTGAGCGCATGCTGACTCTGGTTCAAGAGCAGCCGGGCTTCCTCGGCGTCGAGTCGGCCCGTGGCGAAGACGGCTTGGGCATCACCGTGTCCTACTGGAGCAGCGAAGCGGCGATCCTGGCCTGGAAACAGCACCCCGAACACCGCGCAATCCGCGAACGCGGTCGCTCGACCTGGTACGCCCATTGCCACACGCGGGTGTGCAAGGTCGAACGGGACTATGCCTTCCAGCGCCAAACCTGATGCCAGCCTACAAAACCTGCTCGCGAAAGCGCTGGGCCAGCTTGCATCCATGCTGAATGTGCCGCCGTCATCGCGAGCAGGCTCGCTCCCACATTAGTTTTTCAGGGCTACCCGATTCGGTGTCCACCTCAAATCCCTTGTGGAAGCGGGCTTGCTCGCGAAAACGCTGGGCCAGCTTGCATCCATGCTGAATGTGCCGCCGCCATCGCGGGCAAGCCTTGCTCCCACAGTGGTTTTTCAGGGCTACCCAATTCGGTGTTCACCGCAAATCCCTTGTGGGAGCGAGCCTGCTCGCGATTGCGGCAGATCAGCTTGCATCAGTGTTGAATGTGCCGCCGCCATCGCGGGCAAGCCTTGCTCCCACAGTGGTTTTTCAGGGCTAACCGATTCGGTGCGCACCGCAAATCCCTTGTGGGAGCGAGCCTGCTCGCGATAGCGGCAGATCAGCTTGCATCAGTGTTGAATGTGCCGCCGCCATCGCGGGCAAGCCTTGCTCCCACAGTGGTTTTTCAGGGCTAACCGATTCGGTGCGCACCGCAAATCCCTTGTGGGAGCGAGCCTGCTCGCGATAGCGCTGGGTCAGCTTGCATCAGTGCTGAATGTGCCGCCGCCATCGCGGGCAAGCCTTTCTCCCACAGTTTTTTTTCAGCCCATTCATAGTCGGCGTGGCTTTAGCCTTCCACCAACTGACGCACTGCAACAATCTCCGGCAGGTCGCTACGGGCCATGTAAACCCGCAGCGGTTCGGTGAGGTTGATCCGGTCGTCGATGTTCTGGTCCAGCAGCAACTGGATGCGCTGGCGACTCAGGGCCATGGTGCCGTCTGCCGCCGGAGTCCAGACAAATTCACAGGTGGGGATGATGCCGTCGTCGGCCACGTCCATGCCAAAGGCATCTTCGCTGAAGCGCACGATGTACTGGCCGGTTTTGCGGTTCAGGCCGACAAAACCCTTGAGCTGGTCGGCGGCCTGGCAGATGAATGTCGAAGTGGTGCGCATGGTAAACCTCATGGATGCGTCCCGCAGGACGTCTGATCGATGGTTTACACGCAGGGCAATTGGATGCTGTCTTCGGGTTTCCCTCTGCCGGGGAAACTGGTGCGGCCAAGCGTACTGCAAAGCGACCTGGAAAAGCGTGGGAAAAATCTGCTTTGCGCATTTTTATGTCGGTATAGCGATAGCGCCAGGAACGTTCAGTTGTTAAAAGATAGGTCTTTGCGAAACCCACGAAAGGATCTCGAGCATGCCTGTCACCTTCACCCGTAGTGCCCTGATGCTGAGCCTGCTGCTTGGCTTCGGCCAGACACAGGCCGGCGAAGCCGCGCCCCCCAAGTCCCTCGCGGCCCTTCAGGGCATTCCTCACCCAGCGGTGATCGCCCACCGCGGCGCCTCGTTTGACGCGCCGGAAACCACCGCCGCGGCCTACAAACTGGCCCGCGACCTGGGCGCCGACTACTTGGAACTGGACCTGCAACGCAGCAAGGACGGCGTACTGTTCGTGCTGCACGACGACAGCCTGCTGCGCACCACCGATGTCGCGACCAAATTCCCCGAGCGCAAGGACAGCACCGCCAACGAATTCACCATGGCGGAACTCAAAACCCTCGATGCCGGCAGTTGGTTCAACACCGCCTACCCGGACCGCGCCCGCCCGTCGTTCGTGGGCCTGAAGATTCTGACCCTCGATGAAGTCATCAACATCGCCGAAGGCAACCCGCTGCACAAACCGGGGCTGTACATCGAAACCAAGGAGCCGAAGCTGTTCCCCGGCATCGAGCGCGACTTGAAGGATAAACTGCATGACCGCGGCTGGTTGAGCCCGTCGGGCTCCAAGCTCGCCAAACGCGCCACCGGTGTAGGTCAGGGCAAAGGCAAGGTGGTGTTGCAAACCTTCGAAAAGAGCAGCCTCGAACTGCTGCAAAAAGAAATGCCGAACGTGCCAAAAGTCCTGCTGTTGTGGGTGGGCGATGGCTACATCGAGGCCAAGTCGAAGGTGACGTTTGCCGAGTCCGGCGAAACGGACAAGGCGGCCTATTACGCCAAACAGCAGCCCAAGGACAACGCCGAGTTTGAACAATGGGTTCAATTCGCCAAGGCACAAGGCGCTATCGGCACCGGGCCGTCCGCCGCGTTGACTCAAGGCGGCAGCCAGAGTTATTCGGATCTGGTGCAGCCGTGGATGAACCAATACACCCATGACCAGGGTTTGTTGGTGCACGTTTATACGGTGGATGAAGCGGTGGACTTCAGAAAAGTGCTGGAGGCCGGAGTGGATGGCATCTTTACCAACCGCGCCAGCGAACTGCTCAAATACTTGAAGCGTCCCGAAACAGGCAGCGTGGCGCAGGTGCTGGAGAACAACGGTTACTGAATTAAGGGTGAATTAAGTTGCCACAGTTAATCTGAACCCACTTAAACGACACACCCCTTAATCACAGCAAGGAAAGAACACATGAAAACTTTGACTGCCCTGTTCACCGCCGCAGCCCTGACCCTCACCGCCGGCCTGGCCCAGGCTGATGTTCGAGTCGACCAGATTCCTGAGTTGGTCAAGAGCGGAAAAATCAAGCCGCTGGAAGAGATGAACCAAGCAGCCCTGAAGTTGCACCCAGGCGCAACCATCACCGACACCGACCTGGATAACCACTTCAACGGTTATGAATATGAAGTTGAACTGAGAATGGCCGATGGCACAGAGTGGGATGTAGACTTTGACGCAACTACCGGCAAAGTCCTGAGCGACAAGCAAGACCGTTAATTGGTCACTAAAATGAGCCGCGCAACCTCAGGGTTGCGCGGCTTTTTTGCATCTATCGACAACTACCGCTAACGACCGTCGACCGTCAGGCACTCAACCGCGCCGTCACTTCATTCAACTGCCCTGACAAACCGTGCAGGTTCCGACTCGCGGCTTCGGTGCGCTGTACATTGTCCAGGTTAGTGCTGGCGATGCAGGTGATTTCGGTCAGGTTGCGCGAGATGTCTTCAGCCACCGAGGTCTGCTCTTCTGCGGCAGTGGCGATCTGACGATTCATGTCGCGAATCGCTTCCACGGCCTGGGTAATGCGTTCGAGCATCACACCGGCCTGAGTCACCTGCTCCACACTTTCTTCACTGCGCGACTGACCGCTCTCGATGGCCTGGGCTGCGTCCACCGCACCGGTTTGCACGGTCTGGATAATCTGGTTGATCTCGATGATGGACGAGGCGGTGCGCTGGGCCAGACTGCGCACCTCATCGGCAACCACCGCGAAACCGCGTCCAGCCTCGCCAGCCCGGGCCGCTTCGATGGCAGCGTTGAGGGCCAACAGATTGGTCTGCTCGGCGATACCGCGGATGACTTCCAGCACCTTGCCAATGCGCCCGCTATCGGTTTCCAACTGGCGGATAACCGTGGCCGTGTTGGCGATTTCACCGCGCATGCGGGTGATGGTATGAATGGTCCCTTGCATGACCTTCTCGCCCTGCTGCGCCGAGTGATCGGCGTCATCGGCGGCCTGTGCCGCGTCGGCGGCATGGCGAGCGACTTCCTGGGCGGTGGCGGACATTTCGTTCATCGCCGTCGCCACCTGGTCGGTGCGTTCGAATTGCTCGCTGGTGCCTTGGCTCATCAGGCTGGCGATGGCATTAAGCTCGCCGCTGGCACTGTCCAGTTCCGTGGCACTGCGCTGCAGACGCGAGAAGGTTTCGGCGAGAAAGTCGCGCAGGGTATTGGCGGCCAGCGCCAGGTCACCCAATTCGTCCTGCCGGTTGCTGACTACCCGCTCGGCGAAACGGCCGCGACTCAGTTGGGTCACGTATTCGATCAGGTTGCGGATCGGCTGCACCAGGTTGCGATTGACCAGCCACAGGCTGAACAGCCCGATCAGCAGGCCGGAAACCAGCATGATCACGGTGCCCAGCATAATCGTGCGATCGGCACCGGCACTGATCTGCGCCGATTGTTCGCTGGCAAGTTTGCGCAACTCCACCACCAGCGCACTCATTTGCTCGCTGGCCGCGCGGTCCACACCTTTGACCGCCGCATCACCCGCCGCCGCATCGCCGCCCGCCGTCACAAACGCATCACGGCCCTTCTGGTAGGCCGCACCCAATTGACGGTGTTCGTCTCGCAACCCCTCAATCCGAGTCTTGATGGGTGTCGCAACCCCTTCAAGGGCGATCAACTGGCCAAGAATACCCTGGACATCATGCTGGCGATCTTCGAACTGCTTCCAGTATTTAGCCAGGTCTGCCGGCTGCTTGCCGCGCAGCAGAACGTTTTTCCATTCCTGGACCTGCACCTTGAATTGCAGGTTGGCCTCATCGATCAACTGCGACGCACGCAACGGGCCATCGATCAGGTTGCGATAGTTCTGGACGCCGTTGGAGAGGAAATGGAAAGACGCCAGGGCAATCAGCAACATCGCCAGCAGGCTGCCACTGAGCAAGGCGAGAATCTGCGCTCTCAGGGATTTTTGTAGAAACATGGAGGGAAATCTCTTGAAAAGAAGAAAGAGCCAAGCTCACGGACGACACGTCCCGACCTCCATGTTCGTGGTTTGCAGTGTCGCAACCGAATGCGGGATATGTACAAACCATCGACCCGCCGGGCGTATTCTTGAGCCTTCGCGACGACCGGTAGCAGGCGTTTGATGATTGGACATGTCCTGTCCAGACAAGCCCTTTTGTCGCCGCAACGGAACTTAAAAGTCTTTTTGTCATTTCTTCTGCTGTATCCTGCCCAAGCTTTTTAAAAGCGCGGATCTACCAGATCTACCAACAGACTTTGCGAGGAGCGCGATATGCACGAGATTCCTAATCTCCCCTTCCCTAGCCTGCACGAAACTGAGCAGACGACCACGCTACAAGCCGGGGGGCAACCAGACGCCCAGCAACCCGAGCCCAAAGAAGCCACTGAACGCCGCCAGGCCGACAGCGAAGACTGATTCACCCGCACGACCAGACCGTGTGGAAAGCGCTAAGATGCGCTTTCCACACTGCCTGAATCCTGAGCCCCCCATGACCGATGACCCTACCTTCAGCGAAGCCCAAGCCAGCGTCCTGATCGGCACCGCCGAAAAGATGGTCGATATCTGGACGCGCCTTTCCCCAGAGAAACAAGCCGCCCTGCTGGCACGATTTGGCACTGAAGAAAACGCCCTCGCTGCATTGGTCACCACACACCTGGTGGCCGGACAAGACGACACCCCAGCGCCATCCGGCAAATAGTTTTACTTTTCCACGCTTCACGGTCGCAGGCACCGCTATCATAAGCAGCCTATCTATCCTGCTGCTCCGTGGACTCTTTACCCATGCCAGATACCCAGCGCCCCTTGGCGGTCACGCTGCAAGTCGTTTCCATCGTTCTGTTCACTTTCATTGGCTACCTGAATATCGGCATTCCCCTCGCCGTGTTGCCCGGGTTCGTCCACGGCGAACTGGGTTTTGGCGCGGTGATCGCCGGGTTGGTAATCAGCGTCCAGTACCTGGCCACCCTCCTCAGTCGTCCTTATGCCGGACGGATCATCGACAACCTGGGGAGCAAGCGCGCGGTCATGTTCGGCCTCGCCGGTTGCGGGCTGAGCGGTGTGTTCATGCTGGCGTCTGCCTGGACGTCAAACCTACCGACGCTGAGCCTGATCAGCCTGCTGATCGGCCGCCTGGTGCTGGGCAGCGCCGAAAGCCTGGTAGGCTCGGGATCGATTGGCTGGGGCATCGGCCGGGTCGGCGCGGCGAATACCGCCAAGGTGATTTCCTGGAACGGTATCGCCAGCTACGGCGCGCTGGCGATTGGCGCGCCGTTGGGGGTGTGGCTGGTGAAATCCCTGGGGCTGTGGAGCATGGGCGTCAGCATTATTTTGCTGGCGTTGCTGGGGCTGGCGCTGGCCTGGCCGAAAACGGCGGCGCCCATTGTCACTGGCGAACGGCTGCCTTTCATGCATGTTCTCGGACGCGTCCTGCCCCATGGCTGCGGCCTGGCCCTGGGCTCCATCGGTTTTGGCACCATCGCCACGTTCATCACCCTGTATTACGCCACGCAGCAGTGGGACAACGCAGTGCTGTGCCTGAGCCTGTTCGGCGCCAGCTTCATCGGCGCGCGCTTGCTGTTCGGTAATTTGATCAACCGCCTGGGCGGCTTCCGGGTGGCGATTGCCTGCCTGTCGGTGGAAACCCTGGGGTTGTTGTTGCTGTGGCTGGCGCCGGATGCGCACTGGGCCTTGGCCGGCGCGGCATTGAGCGGCTTCGGTTTTTCCCTGGTGTTCCCGGCGCTGGGGGTGGAAGCGGTCAACCTGGTACCCGCCTCCAGCCGTGGCGCGGCGGTGGGCGCCTATTCGTTGTTCATTGACTTGTCCCTGGGGATTACCGGGCCGTTGGCCGGTGCGATTGCCGCAGGTTTCGGTTTTGCTTCGATCTTTTTGTTCGCCGCGCTGGCGGCCTTGGGCGGGTTGTTGCTGAGTCTCTACCTGTACCGCCAGGCGCCGAAGTATCGCCAGGAGCGGGAGAAAAACTAGAAATCCACCTTGCCGCGCCCGGCTTTGATCGAACCGCGCTTGGTCTTGGATTCCAGGCGACGTTTCTTCGAGCCCAGGGTCGGTTTGGTCGGACGGCGCTTCTTTTCGACCTTGGTGGCGTTGAGGATCAGCTCGGTCAGGCGTTCCAGGGCATCGGCCCGGTTCTGTTCCTGGGTGCGGTATTGCTGGGCCTTGATGATCAACACGCCGTCGCTGGTGATGCGACTGTCGCGCAGCGCCAACAACCGCTCCTTGTAGAAATCGGGCAAGGACGAGGCCGCAATGTCGAAACGCAAGTGCACGGCGCTGGACACCTTGTTGACGTTCTGCCCGCCGGCGCCTTGGGCACGGATGGCCGTCAGCTCGATCTCGGCGTCCGGGATGTGCACAGTGTTGGAAATTGCCAGCATGGAAAAAGAGGTCCGGTATCAGGACCCACAGAATACCGCGAATCCCCAAGACAGCGACCAACCCTTGTGGGAGCGAGCCTGCTCGCGATAGCGGTGGGTCAGCTTGCATCAATGCTGAATGTGCTGGCGCCATCGCGAGCAGGCTCGCTCCCACAGGGATCAGCATGAGTCTGAATACAACAAACCCGGCCAAGTGCCGGGTTTCTTGTATTTCAAGGACGCTTACTTGGCGGCAGCGGCCACAGCCATGTCCTGCCGGGCACTGCGCTTGTTCTTGATCAGGTAGCACACCCACATGAACACCACCCACACCGGAATCGCGTAGACCGATATCTGGATGCCGGGAATCAGCAGCATTACCCCAAGAATGAACACCACGAACGCCAGGCAAACGTAGTTGCCGTACGGATACCACAGCGCCTTGAACAGCGGTGTCTGGCGGGTCTGGTTCATGTGCTGGCGGAACTTGAAGTGCGAATAGCTGATCATCGCCCAGTTGATCACCAGGGTCGCGACCACCAGCGACATCAACAACTCCAGCGCATGCTGCGGGATCAGGTAGTTAAGCAGCACCGCCACCAGCGTGACCGCAGCAGAAGCCAGGATCGAACGCACCGGCACGCCACGCTTGTCGATCTTGGCCAGGGCCTTGGGCGCATCGCCCTGTTCGGCCATGCCCAGCAGCATGCGGCTGTTGCAGTAGGTGCCGCTGTTGTACACCGACAGCGCGGCGGTCAGCACTACGAAGTTGAGGATGTGCGCCGCCGTATTGCTACCCAGCATCGAGAACACCTGCACGAACGGGCTGCCGCTGTAGGCATCGCCGGAGGCATTGAGTGTGTTCAGCAGGCTGTCCCATGGGGTCAGGGACAACAGCACCACCAGGGCACCGATGTAGAAAATCAGGATCCGGTAGATCACCTGGTTGATGGCCTTGGGGATCACGGTTTTCGGTTTGTCCGCCTCGGCAGCGGTGAAGCCGAGCATTTCCAGGCCACCGAAGGAGAACATGATGATCGCCATCGCCATCACCAGACCGCTCACGCCGTTGGGGAAGAATCCACCGTGGGCCCAAAGGTTGGTCACCGAAGCTTGTGGGCCACCGTGACCGCTGACCAGCAGATAGCTGCCCAGGGCAATCATGCCGACAATTGCCACGACCTTGATGATCGCGAACCAGAACTCGGCCTCGCCAAAGACTTTGACGTTGGCCAGGTTGATGACGTTGATCAGGACGAAGAATGCTGCCGCCGAAGCCCAGGTCGGGATGTCCGGCGCCCAGTAGTGGATGTACTTGCCGACCGCGGTCAGTTCCGACATGCCCACCAGGATGTAGAGAATCCAGCAGTTCCAGCCCGACAGGAAGCCGGCGAAACCGCCCCAATACTTGTGGGCAAAGTGACTGAAGGAGCCGGCCACTGGCTCTTCGACAATCATCTCGCCCAACTGGCGCATGATCATGAAAGCAATGAAGCCGCAAATGGCGTAACCGAGGATCATCGACGGGCCGGCTGACTTCAGCACCCCCGCCGAGCCGAGGAACAGGCCTGTACCGATCGCGCCGCCGAGGGCGATCAGTTGAATGTGTCGATTTTTCAGGCCGCGTTTCAGCTCGCCTGAATGCGTATTTTCTACAACGGTCATGCGTCACCTATTTGTTTTTATCTGTGACGAAATCGAACCCGACACGCTCGTGGCGTGGCGGAGTGAACAAGGCGGATAACCTTGAAAATGCGTGGGTACGCGAAGGGTCACAGTAAAACGCGGCGCATTGTACACCGCTCCCCCACTGCGACCAGACACCTGCGCACCCCGTACTTCAGGTCTGCCGCGCATCTGACCCGTCCCGCCGGTTTGAAACAAGCGCTGCAAAGTGTCGGAAACCCCGTCAAACCGACCTTCTCGGCAGTTTTTTCTTACAGCGCAGCCAAACGCCGGTATAGACCGATTTGATAGGCAAAAATCGTCAGCATTTCTTTACAAACCGTAACGCAAACTTTCCGTGTGGGAATTTTCTGTAAGCTGACTGCAAATTGACGGTAGCTAGCTACCTAAGCAAAAAACTACACAGCCAACTGTTTTTGAATAACTAATTTCTTCGGTAAAAATGGAATAAAAAGTTCAAACGAAAAAAATAAATTATTTTTTTGCATTCCAAAAAACCCTCGACTAGGTTTTCAGCGACTTGCCAAGGCGTCGTGCCGGCAGGTTTTGCGCAGCCGCTTCCGGTCAGTTCTCCATCGCGGAATCGACTTCGCAATTTTCCGTAAAAGTCATCTAGGAGATTCACTATGCAAGCACTGGACAAAGACTTGGAAACCGAACTGCAACTGGACGAATGGTTTGAAGCACCGACCCACGAAGCCGCAGTTGAAATGATGCAAGCCGACGCCGTTGTTCCGTTCGGCACGGCGATGTGGCCTCTGTAAGCATCGCCCGGCGGAGGCGATCCGGCCGGTCGGCTCCGCCACTTTGCAGATTTCAGGGAAGCCAAACACCACTGTCAGGGAAGAATAAGCATGGACACACAACGAGCCATCTCACATTTCCTTTACTACCTTGAACATCATCCCGCCCTGGCCGGCATCCAGCCAGCCAAGGTGTTGCTCGGCCATACCGCCGACTACGAAGCACTGACCGGGGCTATTGCCGAACAGGCTGGCAGCGGTTCACCCTTCCGGTTCAGCACCATGCGCCTGGACCTTGAACCCACGGAGCGACTGTCCAAGGCGATTGCCGACAGCGATCTGTACATTTTCTTCTACGACTCTTCCACCCTGCCCAACCCACGCCCCGACGGCCCGGACTTTGTTCGCGCGTTGCAAGGCGTGATGGCGGACAACTGGAAGAAATCGCTGCTGTTCAAGGACTACGGCGATTATTTCTACGACACCTTCAGCGTGATTCCTCAGCGCATCGCCGGGCTCAACAGTCACCTGATCCGGCGCATGTCCCAAGCAACGACGTTGAGTTTTCAGGATGACCACGGTTCGTATTTCGATACGGCCCTCAACAGCGTCAAGAAATGGACCGACATCAACGGTGTTGGCAACTACGACCTGGCACCCGGCGAAATCGCTACCCACAGCGACACCATTAACGGTCAGGTGAAGTTCGTCGGCACTTTCCTGAGCACCATCCCGTTCGCCCGCAAATACGGCGTACTGCAATCGCCGCTGGAGTTGTGGATCGAAGACTCCACCATTCAGAAAATCGCCAGCGATGTGCCGGGCCTGGAACACGACTTCAATAAATACCTGGACGCCAACCCGTCCAACCGGCGTATCGAGGAACTGGGCATCGGCACCAACGAAGGGGTCAAGAGCCTCTATGCCCGCAATGCCGGTTTCGAGGAGCGCCATTGCGGCCTGCACCTGGGGCTGGGTGGCGGGGCCAAGGGCAGCCATCATCTGGATCTGATTTTCGAGAGCGGTGTGTTGGCGTTGGATAACGAGCCGATGTTTGATGGGCGGTTTGTGCTTTAGGGGCAGCTTCAAGCGGCAAGCTTCAAGCGGCAAGAAAAGGCGGGCGACCTTGGGATGGTAATGGGGCTGCTGGCCCCATCGCGAGCAGGCTCGCTCCCACAGTTGATCTTTGGTGAATAGACAATTTGTGGTCGACACCGCCCCAGTGTGGGAGCGAGCCTGCTCGCGATGACGGACTCACCAGCACTGCATCACTAAAGCCAGACAAAAAAAACGCCAACCCAACGGTTGGCGTTTTTTCTTGCGACTTGCAGCTAGAACCTCACAACTGCCTCACTCCGGCTTACGACGCCCAAACCCCGGACGCTGCCCCGAACCCGCTGGGGCACCGCGACGTTTGCCCGATGGCGTGTCGCGGTCGACCAGGACGATGCCCGGGCGCTTTTTCGCTGCGGGTTTGGCCGGACGCTTGGTGTCGGCCGGGCGATCCGCCACCGGCGTACCACGACCGGCCGGAGCACCGCGACCTTCGTTGCGCTCGGTACGACCGTTGGCCGGACGTGGCGTGCGCGGGCCGCGTTCGCCGTCCTGACGTGGCGCAGGCTTGCGGGCCGGGCGTTCGCCTTCGATCTGCGGCTCACGCGACGGACGCGGACCTGCGGCCGGGCCATCAGCGGCAGGACGCAGCGTACGCACGCGCTCGGTCTTGCCCATCGGACGCGAGGATTTACGCTGCATGCGCTCCAGCTTGTCCTTGCTCTTGGCGGTCATCTGCGGCATCGCTACCGGCTTGAGGCCGACTTCGGCGGCCAGGATGTCGACCTCGTACTGGCTCATTTCGCGCCAGCGGCCCATCGGCAGGTCGGAGTTGAGGAACACCGGACCGAAACGCACGCGCTTGAGGCGGCTGACCACCAGCCCCTGGGATTCCCACAGGCGCCGTACTTCACGGTTGCGGCCTTCCATCACCACGCAGTGGTACCAATGGTTGAAGCCTTCGCCGCCCGGAGCCTGCTTGATGTCGGTGAAACGCGCCGGGCCGTCTTCCAGCACGACGCCGGCCTTCAGGCGCTCGATCATTTCGTCGTCGACTTCACCACGTACACGCACGGCGTATTCGCGGTCCATCTCGTAGGACGGGTGCATCAAGCGGTTGGCCAGCTCACCGTCGGTGGTGAACATCAGCAAACCGGTGGTGTTGATGTCCAGGCGACCGATGTTGATCCAGCGGCCTTCTTTCGGACGCGGCATTTTGTCGAACACGGTCGGACGGCCTTCCGGGTCGTCACGGGTGCAGATCTCGCCGTCGGGTTTGTTGTACATGATCACGCGGCGCACCGTTTCGGCGGCCTCTTCGCGCTTGATCACCTTGCCATCGATGGTGATGGCGTCGTGCATGTCGACACGCAGGCCCAAGGTGGCATCTTTGCCGTTGACCTTGATCCGGCCCTGGGTGATCCAGGTTTCCACGTCGCGGCGCGAGCCGACGCCGATACGGGCGAGGACTTTTTGCAGTTTCTCGCCTGCTGGGCCGATTTCCTGGCTGTCGTTCTGGTCTTGGTCTTTCATTCTGGGCACCTCCCGGTGTGGTCGGGTCAGGCGTGGCCTGACACTTTGAAAACGGGTCTATGACGAAGGGATCGCCAAAGGGTCGCGAATCATACGCTCGTTAAGGCATTTGCGCATCAGAGACTAGCTGATCGACGAACCTTCAGCGCTTTTTCCGCCGACCGGTGGCGCCCAGTTTGATCAGGCGCAGGGCCGCTTCGGCCAACACCGTGCGCTTGTCATCCTTGTCGAGTTTCTTCCAGGCCTTGATCTCGCGCTTGCTGCGGCCACAGCCGATGCAGATGTCGTCGTCGAACTTGCAGAGGCTGATGCAGGGGTCTTTGGTGGAACTCATGGTGCACCGCATGACTTAATGTGGGAGCGAGCCTGCTCGCGATAGCGATTTCACCTTCAAAAATGATGTTGGCTGACAGACCGCCATCGCGAGCAGGCTCGCTCCCACAATGGGGCGGCGCTGTGTCAGCCGTGATCAATCGTCGAACTGGCGTCGTTCGTTTTCAATCGCTTCGGCCAGGGCGCGGGCTTCGGCTTCTTCATCGCTGAGCTCAGGCTCGGGTTCGCGTGGTTCGAGCGCGGCCACGGCGGCCAGCAGTTTTTCCCGGGCCGCGGCTACGCCAAGAATGTCTTCTTCTGGTTCGGGGTCAGGTTCGACCTGAAGTTCAACTTCGCTGCCCGGTTGCGCGGGTTCATCCATTTCGCCTTCAGACCCCGGCCCCTCACGCAGCAGATCGTCGAAATCGGTCTTGAGCCCCTCCTCCATGGTGTCCAGTTCCAGCAACAACGAATGGAAACTGGTTTCTTCCTTGGGTTCCTCCGGCTCGGCGCTGGCGTCGGCCAGCTCTTGCAAGCTTTGGGGCACCGGGGCGTCGTCGAATTCCAGCATCGGCTCGGGTTCCAGCTCCCGCAGTTCGGCCAGCGGCGGCAGGTCGTCGAGGTTCTTGAGGTTGAAGTGATCGAGAAAAGCCTTGGTGGTGGCAAACATCGCCGGTTTACCCGGCACGTCGCGATAACCGACGACCCGGATCCACTCGCGCTCAAGCAGCGTCTTGACGATGTGGCTGTTGACCGCCACGCCCCGCACATCTTCGATTTCACCCCGAGTGATCGGTTGGCGATAAGCGATCAATGCCATGGTTTCGAGCATGGCGCGGGAATAGCGCTGAGGACGCTCTTCCCACAGACGCCCGACCCAGGGCGAAAACTTCTCGCGGATTTGCAGGCGGTAGCCGGAAGCCACTTCCTTGAGTTCGAACGCCCGCCCCTCGCAGGACTTACCCAGCAGCGCCAGGGCTTTCTTGAACACGGCCGGCTCGGGCCGCTCGCCTTCTTCGAAGAGTTCGAACAAGCGCTCCATCGATTGCGGTTTTCCCGAGGCCAACAGGAAAGCTTCAAGCAACGGCGCCAGCTCGCGGGGTTCAGTCAGATTCATTGATTTGCTCGTTATTCGGCTCGTGCCCGCACGTGGATCGCTGCGAACGGCTCATTCTGCACCAGCTCGACCAAGGATTCCTTGACCAATTCCAGGACCGCCATAAACGTCACCACCACGCCCAGCCGCCCTTCCTCGGCGGTGAACAGCTCGACGAAGGGCACAAAGCCGCCGCCCTTGAGCCGCTCCAGCACATCGCTCATGCGCTCGCGGGTGGACAGGGCTTCGCGGCTGACCTGGTGACTTTCAAACATGTCGCCCCGGCGCAGCACCTCGGCCATGGACATCAGCAACTCTTCTAGGCTGACATCCGGGAGCAATTTACGTGCTCGCGCCTCGGGTGCATCGAGCTTGGGCACCACCACATCGCGCCCGACCCGGCTCAAGCCATCGATGCCTTCGGCCGCCACCTTGAAGCGTTCGTATTCCTGCAGGCGGCGGATCAGTTCGGCGCGCGGATCGTCTTCCTCCTCCTCGATCTCTGCCGAGCGTGGCAGCAGCATTCGCGACTTGATCTCGGCGAGCATGGCCGCCATCACCAGGTATTCGGCCGCCAGTTCCAGGCGCACCGACTGCATCAACTCGACGTAGCCCATGTACTGGCGGGTGATTTCCGCCACGGGGATGTCGAGGATGTTGATGTTCTGTTTGCGGATCAGGTACAGCAGCAGGTCCAGCGGGCCTTCGAAGGCTTCAAGGAATACCTCCAGCGCATCCGGCGGAATGTACAGGTCCAGGGGCATTTCCATGACCGCCTGGCCATAGACCATGGCGAACGGCAGCTCTTGCTGAGCGCCGGCCTGGCTGTCGGCGCTCTCAACGGCGGTTTCCACTGCGGACACTCAGGCCTCGACCAGGAACGGGGCTGGATCGCCGCAACCGATACGCACCACTTGCGGCTCGCCATCGGCCAGGTTGATCACCGTGGACGCCTTCATCCCGCCGAAACCGCCGTCGATGATCAGGTCGACCTGATGCTCGAGCAATTGGCGCATCTCGTAAGGGTCATTCATCGGCTCCGTCTCGCCGGGCATGATCAAGGTCACGCTCATCAGCGGTTCACCCAGCTCGGCCAGCAACGCCAGGGCAATGGGGTGGCTGGGCACCCGCAGGCCGATGGTGCGTTTTTTCGGGTGCAGCAACAGCCGCGGGACTTCCCGGGTGGCGTTGAGAATAAAGGTGTAAGGCCCAGGGAGGTGGGCTTTGAGCAGGCGGAAGGTGCCGGTGTCGATCTTGGCGAACAGGCCCAACTGCGACAGGTCGCTGCAGATCAGCGCAAAGTTGTGCTTGTCATCCAGCTGACGCAGGCGTCTTACCCGCTCTACAGCGTTCTTGTCGCCGATCTGACAGCCGATGGCGTAGGAAGAATCGGTGGGATAGACCACCACACCACCACCCCGAATGATTTCCACCGCCTGTTTGATCAGGCGCGCTTGCGGGTTTTCCGGATGAATCTGGAAAAATTGACTCACGTGTTCTACCTGTTCAGACGGTGGCGGTAACGGGATCATGTTTGAATCTACACCATAGTGGTGGCAGATCTTCCGGCAACGGGCGATATTCGCCTATCTCGGACCAGCCTCCAGGGCCATGAAAATCACTGCCGGCGGTCACCAGCAGGCCGAACTCACGGGCCAGAATCGCCAGGCTGCCGACCTGCTCGGCAGGCTGATGGCCATTGACCACCTCGATGGCGTGGCCCCCTGCTTGAATATAGTCGGCCACCAGGCGGCGGCGCTTGCTGCGGGTGAAATCATAGTGCCACGGATGCGCCAGGCTGACCCAGGCTCCGGCGGATCGCAGGGTTTGGACGGTCTCTTCCAGGGTCGGCCAGTGTTGCTTGACGTCCCCGAGCTTGCCGGCTCCCAGCCATTTGCGAAACGCTTCGGCGCGGTCCTTGACGAAACCTTCGCGCACCATCCAGTCCGCGAAGTGCGGACGGGCCGGGGCGTTGCCACTGTCGCCCAGTTCCTGCTGGATCTGCCGGGCGCCCTCAAGCGCACCAGGCATGCCCTTTAGCGCAAGCTTGCGGCTGATCTCCTCGGAACGTAGCCAGCGGCCGTCGTGCAGTTGCGCAATGGCCTGGACCAGTGACGGCGCATTTACATCAAAACCGTAACCCAGCACGTGAATAGTCGCGCCGCCCCAGGTGCAGGACAACTCGACCCCGTTGACCAGTTGCATGCCCAGCGTCGTCGCCGCGCTACGGGCCTCGTCGAGGCCTTCGAGGGTGTCGTGATCGGTCAGGGCCAGGACTCGCACGCCGTGCTCGAACGCCCGCGCCACCAGAACCGCAGGCGCCAGGGCGCCATCGGAGGCCGTGCTATGGCAGTGCAAATCAACATTCACGAGAGTTTGTTACCTCAAATCAGCTGGCCCTATCGCGGCCAAGGATGTTTGTTATTATGCCGCCACATCCTGCTTCTGGCTGCCACTGTGAAACAATTCATCGACTTCATCCCGCTTCTGCTGTTTTTCATCGTCTACAAACTTGACCCACGGACCGTCGACATTGCCGGTCACTCCTTGACTGTAGGCGGTATCTACAGCGCCACCGCGATGCTGATCATCAGTTCGCTGGTGGTCTATGGCGCCCTGTTCGTGGCCCAACGCAAGCTGGAGAAAAGCCAGTGGCTGACCCTGATCGCCTGCCTCGTCTTCGGCAGCCTGACCCTGGCCTTCCACAGCGAAACTTTCCTTAAGTGGAAAGCCCCGGTGGTCAACTGGCTGTTCGCCCTGGCGTTCATCGGCAGTCACTTCGTCGGCGATCGCCTGCTGATCAAGCGCATCATGGGCCACGCCTTGAACCTGCCGGACGTCATCTGGACCCGGCTCAACATCGCCTGGATCGGCTTTTTCCTGTTCTGCGGCGCCGCCAACCTGTTCGTCGCGTTCACCTTCCAGAGCTACTGGGTCGACTTCAAGGTCTTCGGCAGCCTGGGCATGACGCTGTTGTTCCTGATCGCCCAGGGCATCTACCTGTCCCGTCATCTGCACGATGCCGATACCACCACGCCAAAAACCGAGGACTGACATGCTCTACGCAATCATTGCCACCGACGTCGCCAATTCCCTGGAAAAACGCCTGGCCGCCCGCCCTGAACACCTTGAGCGCCTGCAACAGCTCAAGGCCCAAGGCCGAATCGTGCTGGCGGGCCCGCACCCGGCGGTGGACAGCAACGACCCCGGCGCGGCGGGTTTCTCCGGCAGCCTGATCGTCGCCGAATTCGATTCCCTGGCCGCGGCGCAAGCCTGGGCCGAAGCCGATCCGTTCGTGGCCGCCGGTGTCTACGCCAATGTCGTGGTCAAGCCGTTCAAGCAAGTTCTGCCTTAACAACCCGATGCGTGATGAGCCTTCGCGGCTCATTGCGCTCAATCGCTCATTGTTCTCGTTTACCTGCCGACAACCTGTCTAATCTCGATTGGAATTCAGGAGTTGCAATGCGCAAAGGTCCGCTGTGCCTGTTAGGGGTCATGTTGGTGATCGGGGCTCCCGCCCATGGGGAAGAAAGCACCGACGGCAGTCATTCGACGCCCTTGTCCTTGAGCGCAGGCAGTCAGATCACCGAATTGCAGCAACGCTTGAAAAACAGCGAACGCATGCGCGAGGAACTGACCCAGCAACTGCAAAACGCCAACAGCGAACGCGAGAGCGCGCTGGTGAGTCGATTGCGCCAGGAGAACCAGCGTCTGAAGCTGCAACTCAAGGAAGCCCAGGCCAGCCCCCTGCCACGCCTGCTGACCGATCAGCAGCAGTGGTTCGTCATTGGTGCCGGGGTAGCGCTATTGGCCCTGCTCTGCGGTATCTTTGCCAGCGGTGGACGTAGACAACGTCGGCAATGGCTAAATTGAGTGAGTCATGAGCGAGCTGTTACTGATTGATGATGACCAGGAGCTGTGTGAGCTCCTCGGCAGTTGGCTGGGTCAGGAAGGTTTTCTGGTCCGGGCCTGTCACGATGGCCATAGCGCCCGCAAGGCCTTGGCCGAAACCGCCCCGGCGGCGGTGGTGCTGGATGTGATGCTGCCCGACGGCAGCGGCCTGGAACTGCTCAAGCAGTTGCGCAACGATCATCCGGAGCTGCCGGTGCTGATGCTCTCGGCCCGTGGCGAACCGCTGGATCGCATCCTGGGCCTGGAGCTTGGGGCCGACGATTACCTGGCAAAACCCTGCGATCCACGGGAACTGACCGCCCGCCTGCGCGCGGTCTTGCGCCGCAGTCATCCGACGGCGGTGTCCAGCCAGATCGAACTGGGCGACCTGACCTTCAGCCCGGTGCGTGGCGTGGTCAGCATCGATGAGCAGGAGCAGACCCTCACTGTTTCCGAAAGCCGTCTGCTCGAAGCGCTGCTCAAGCAGCCGGGCGAGCCACTGGACAAGCAGGAACTGGCGCAGATCGCCCTGGGACGCAAGCTGACCCTGTACGACCGTAGCCTCGATATGCACGTAAGCAACCTGCGCAAGAAAATCGGCCCGCACGCCGACGGTCGCCCACGCATCGTGGCTCTGCGTAGCCGGGGTTATTACTACAGCCTTTAAGCGCTGCGCCGCTGGGCTGTGGGCGCAAAGCTCGCTCGCGATGCAGGCGCCTCGGTTCCTTTAGAGACCGCGTTATCTTCATGGCGGGCAAGCCTTGCTCCCACAGGGCTTTGTGCTCGGTCCTGCAGATTTGTCAGGCCTGCGCCAAAACGTCTTTACCCAAGCTTTACCCACCCCTGACCGCCGCTGACCTTGATCTGCGTAACCTGAACTCATCCGGAACTGACCGGGAACGAGACAAGGAGATACACCATGCGCAAGACCCTCATCGCTCTGATGTTCGCTGCTGCCCTGCCTACCGTCGCGATGGCCATGCCTGAAGGCGCCGGCCCGATGGGACCAATGGGCCCGATGGATGGCCCGCGTCATGGCGGCCAGATGCACGACAAAGGTCCGTACAGCCAATTGGACCTGAGCCGCGAACAACGCCAGCAGATCCGCAAGATCATGGGCGAACAGCGCCACGAGCGCCGCGAACTGGTAGAAAAGTACCTGGCCAAACTGTCGCCAGCCGATCAGAAAGCCATGAAAGATGAAATGGCCGCTCGGCACGAAAAAGTCGACGCTCAGATCCGTGGGTTGTTGAAGCCAGAGCAGCAAAAAGAGTTTGACGCCATTCAGAAGAAACAGGCCGAGCGTCGGGCCGAGTGGGCCGAGTTCAAGGCCTGGAAAGCGCAGCAACCGCAAAAGGCGCAATAATGCGCTGAAGCACCCCAGCCCAACGGCCAATCGCCGTTGGGCTTTCTTTGTTTTCGAGGATTGATCGTGCGTTCACTTTTTTGGCGCATCCTGGCCAGTTTCTGGCTGGCCATCGCCCTGGTTGCAGGGCTTTCGATTCTGCTGGGCCACATGCTGAACCAGGACGCCTGGATCCTCAGCCGCCATCCGGGCCTCAACACCCTGGCCGAAGAGTGGACGCAAACCTTCGAAAGCCAGGGCGAAGACGCCGCCGAGCAGATCCTGCAACAACGCAAGCATCAGTATCACATCAACGTCCAGGTGCTTAACGAGAGCGGTGACCCGGTGGTACGCGGCACTTTCCCGCGTCGGGCGCAGGCCTTCGAGGCGCGACAGAACAACAACGACCGACGCCTGCCCTGGCGGCGCTTGACCGACGAGTTCACCAGCGCCAAAACCGGCGACACTTACCTGTTCATCTACCGCATACCCCACCCCGAACTGGATGCCTGGCACCGCGGCAGCCTGCTCTGGCCTCTGAGTGCGCTGGGGATCGCGTTGGTGGTACTGACGTTGTTCAGCCTGCTGGTGACCCTGTCCATTACCCGTCCGTTGAGCCGCCTGCGCGGTGCAGTGCATGATTTGGGGCAGACCACCTACCAGCAAAACAGCCTCGCCAAACTGGCCAATCGCCGGGATGAATTTGGTGTGCTGGCCACCGACTTCAACCGCATGGGCGCGCGCCTGCAAAGCCTGATCGCCAGCCAGCGCCAACTGCTGCGCGATGTATCCCACGAACTGCGCTCGCCCCTGGCCCGGCTGCGCATTGCCCTGGCATTGGCTGAACGAGCCAGCCCCGAGGAGCGGGAAAAACTCTGGCCGCGCCTGACCCGCGAATGTGATCGTCTGGAAGCGCTGATCAGCGAAATCCTGGTGTTGGCCCGGGTCGATGCCGACAACGCCAGCGCTGAAGAGGTGGACCTCAACGATCTGCTGGTTACCCTGCAAAAAGACACACAGCTGGCCTCTCCAGAACAAAGCATGCAATTGGACGTTGAACCGAACCTGACCCTCAAAGGTTGGCCGACCATGATTGAACGGGCCCTGGATAACCTGCTGCGCAACGCCCAGCGCTTCAATCCGGTCGGTCAACCGATCGAAGTCCGCGCGCTGCGCCAAGGAGAGCGGATCATGGTCAGCGTGCGCGATCACGGACCGGGGGTGGAGGCCGAACACCTGGGCCAGTTGGGCGAACCGTTCTACCGCGCCCCCGGCCAGACCACTGCAGGTCATGGCCTGGGCCTGGCCATCGCCCGCCGCGCCGCCGAGCGTCATGGCGGCGCGCTGGTGTTGGCCAACCATTCCGATGGCGGATTTATCGCGACGCTGGAACTGCCGTTGGTACCGGGGGCCGTGGTGCAACCCTAAAATCAAACAGTAACTTGTGGCAAGAGAGTGCCCGCCGCGTCTTCGACGCTGCGCTGTCGCGCAGTGAACTTGGCTCTGTGGCGAGGGGATTTATCCTCGTTGGGCTGCGAAGCGGCCCCCAAAACCAGCCAACTCGGCCAGGAGGATTGAGCTCACTGCTTTATTAGGGCTGCTGCGCAGCCCAGCGGGAGCAAGCTCCCTTGCCACAGGCCCCAGACCTGAAATGAACAGCGTCGCCAGTCTCGTCGCATCCATGCCAAGGGAAGGTCATACCTCTTTGATCATCCATCCCCTTGCATAGTCGCTATCCTGGGACAGTAGCTCTCGGACTCCTGTTGTGGGGTTGATTGTATACACAGTCCTTTCACCGGGACCCTGGTCCGCAGACCATGCACGCAAGTCCCCCAAACCTGGGTCGCCGTCATGGATGGTTCGAAGCGCTCCCCAAGTCACCAGGTCAGGGATCGTCCCCCCGGCGTTCCACGCAGCCCCCCAGCAATTCCAATACGTCTGCCACTCATTGTCTTTACCTAAGTCAAACAGCAGCCAAACCTTGGAAGTAATGACTTGGTAAGACACGCTTGCACCCATTTGATCTCGGACGGTTATCGTAGCGGTCCCTGAGTGCTTCGATACAACCCGTGGTTGCGATGATGAAAAAAGCTCTGCCACCTCTGGGTCGCTGGAAGTATAGATATAGGGAGGCACACCTCCCGACGGTATCCGCTCTACGAACGCCCCTACTGGTGGACGTTCAGGAAACTTATCGGCTCTAAACATTAACTGGTCGAGAATCGCGTCGCTGGTATCGATGCTTAGGGGTTCAGGTATCACAGTCAGGATACGTACGTTCGAATAGACGTTCGTAGGGTGGTAGAGCGACTTTGCATACAGGCGGCGAGCGCCGACGTCGACGGTAATTTCTTTGGTCCATAGGCCGGTTGTCGCATCGGCAGTTGCTGTGCCCTTGGGGACGGCACCAGCACCGCTGCCATCGTAGACCTCGATCTCCTTGCCATGGCTTGCCTCACCCGACAGCACCAAGGTGGTGCTGGTTGTTTCGCCTTTGTCGGGAATCTCCTCACCGGCGGAATTTTTTACATGGATAAGAGTAGGAGCAATCAGCACGCGGTCCAAATGGATATCCAAGTACTTGATCAACGACCGGTTGGAGTTGCCCAACTGGTCAGTCACCGTGAACTGGAGCGCTGTATTGGGGTTGTCCCCTGCCTGTCTGAATGTGTCGGTAAACAGGGTATGCGTCACCGGTCTGGCGGCATCAAATCCGTCAACAGGAACGGTCACATTGCCCACTAAAAATCTGATGCTGTCGTAATCTCGCGGATAGGAATAGGTAAAACCAAACGCCACACCCTGCGCCGCCCGCTCGGCGCTGACCCCATCACCGAGCACATCCGGCGGGATCACCAGATCCAGGCCCTGAGGCGCCGGCTCACCGGGGGCCCGCAAGTGGTACAGCACATTCAAATCATTGGAAATACCGGGATTTTCGCTGAGACGGGTTATTGTGTAATGCAGCCTGTTGACCCCTTCTCTCAGTTTTCCCTGGGGAAGGTCCAGGAGAAAGTACTCCTTACTTTCCTCTCCCGGCTGGACGGTAAAGCCTGCCCCCGAGAGCTCGCCATTGACATACAAGTCAACTCGATCAAGGACCGCCATTGTCCAGGAGCCGCTCTTGAGCTCGGTCCATGCATAGATCACGCATTGCAATCCCTCGGGCCGACCGTCGTAAATGCTTTGTGGGATGCCGCCGTGCGCAAGGCCTTCCGGAAGCACCGGCGTCTTCCATCCCGGGATGTAAACAGGGAATAGTTCGAACGGATGGTTCAAGACAGACGATTCGGTATCCATCATGTTTTCCTGGCGAGTGAGGGTAGCGTGGCTTTTCGGCGTTGGGCCATCAAACTCCAGCCAAGGAAGATCGGCTACTGTCAGGATTGACAGGTCAGAGCAGATTGCCGACGAACGGCGGGAGAAAACGACTGGACGCTGGAGCCAAGCCTTAGAAAAGCAGCCAGGTAATCTGGATAAAGTGATGCTCAAAAACCAAACGATAATCCCTCTTATTCAAACCGCCCCGCCCTGTTAGACTTTGCGCCCTCGTTTCACTCCTCTTCCAGGAAGTCCGATGCCGTCGTTGCCTCTTCGCTTATGCGCTCTGTTCATGGCCCTGGGCCTGAGTGCCTGCGATGACGCCCCGCGTTTTACCCAGGCCGAACCCGGCGAAGCCCGGTCCGGTGGCGCTGCGACGGTACGCAAGAGTGATCAGAACGCCTTTTCCCTGCCCTCGGCCAACCTGCCACCTTCGCGACGCGTGGACTTCGCCGTGGGCAACAGTTTTTTCCGCAGCCCCTGGGTGATCGCGCCCTCGACCACCACCGCACGGGACGGTCTGGGGCCATTGTTCAATACCAACGCCTGCCAGAACTGTCACGTCAAGGACGGTCGCGGCCATCCGCCGGCACCGGACGCGGCCAGCGCGGTGTCGATGCTGGTGCGCCTGTCGATTCCCGATGCCCCGGCCTACGCCAAGGTCATTGAACAACTGGGGGTGGTGCCGGAGCCGACCTATGGCGGGCAATTGCAGGACATGTCCGTGCCCGGCGTTGTCCCCGAAGGCAAGGTGCGGGTCGATTACACGCCAGTCCCGGTGCGCTTCGACGACGGCACCGTCGTAGAACTGCGCAAGCCGCAACTGCAGATCACCCAACTGGGCTATGGCCCGATGCACCCCGACACACGCTTTTCGGCCCGCGTCGCACCGCCGATGATCGGCCTGGGGCTGCTCGAAGCCATTCCCGATGAAGCTATCCTGGCCAATGCCCAAGCCCAGGCACGGGAGAACAACGGTATCGTCGGCCGGCCGAACCAGGTCTGGGACGATGTCCAGCAAAAGACCGTATTGGGGCGTTTCGGCTGGAAGGCCGGCCAGCCGAACCTCAATCAGCAGAACGTCCACGCCTTTTCCGGTGACATGGGCCTGACGACAAGCCTGCGCCCCTTCGACGATTGCACCCAGGCCCAGGTCGACTGCAAGCGCGCCCCGAACGGCAACGGCGCCGATGGCGAGCCGGAAGTCAGCGACAACATTCTGCGCCTGGTGCTGTTCTACAGCCGCAACCTCGCCGTACCGGCCCGTCGCGATGTGAACTCGCCCCAGGTGCTGGCCGGCAAGAATCTGTTTTTCCAGGCCGGCTGCCAGTCGTGCCACACCCCGAAATACACCACGTCCGCCAACGCTGCCGAACCGGAACTGGCGAATCAGGTCATTCGCCCCTACACCGATCTGCTGTTGCACGACATGGGTGAAGGCCTGGCCGACAACCGCAGCGAATTCAAGGCCAGCGGCCGTGACTGGCGGACCCCACCGCTGTGGGGCATCGGTCTGACCGAAGCCGTCGGTGGTCACACCCAGTTCTTGCATGACGGTCGCGCGCGCAACCTGCTCGAAGCCGTGCTATGGCATGGCGGCGAAGCGCAAGCGGCGCAGCGACAAGTTCTAGCGTTCAATGCCGAGCAACGCGCTGCGTTGCTGGCGTTCCTGAATTCCCTTTAATCGCATTCTCCGAAAAACGGGAGCCCGACATGTTCCGTCCCAAGCTGTTGTTTACCAGCCTCGCCGCCATCGTCCTCGGCGCATGCTCGCCCCAGGATCCGCAAGCGGTCACCTCAGCGGCCATCGCCAAGCAAGTGATCCTGCCCACCTACAGCCGCTGGGTCGAGGCTGACCGGCAACTGGCAACCAGCGCCCTGGCCTTCTGCCAGGGCAAGGAAAACCTGGAGACCGCCCGCGCCGACTTTCTCAAGGCACAAAAAGCCTGGGCCGAGTTGCAACCACTGCTGATCGGCCCGTTGGCCGAGGGCAATCGCGCCTGGCAGGTGCAGTTCTGGCCGGACAAGAAAAACCTGGTGGGCCGTCAGGTCGAGCAACTGGTCAATAACCAGCCGCAGATCGACGTTGCCGGTCTGGCCAAGTCCAGCGTTGTGGTCCAAGGCCTCTCCGCCTATGAGTACCTGCTGTTCGACGCCAGGATCGACATGGCCGACAGCGCGCAAAAAGCCAAGTACTGCCCGCTGCTGATCGCCATTGGCGAACGTCAGAAGCAATTGGCCGAAGATATCCTGTCGCGCTGGAATACCAACGACGGCATGCTCGCCCAGATGAGCAAGTTTCCGAACGAGCGCTACGCTGATTCCCACGAAGCGATCGCCGATTTGCTGCGGGTCCAGGTCACTGCCCTGGACACCTTGAAGAAGAAACTTGGCACGCCGATGGGCCGCCAGAGCAAGGGCGTACCACAACCGTTCCAGGCCGATGCCTGGCGCAGCCAGTCGTCGCTGCAAGGCCTGCAAGCCAGTCTGAGCGCGGCCAGGACCGTCTGGGTCGGCGTGGACAACAAGGGCCTGCGCAGCCTGTTGCCAAGCGAGCAGAAACCCTTGGCCGACAAGATCGACGCGGCCTACGACACCTCGTTGAAACTGTTCGCCGACAGCCAGCGCTCGCTGGTCGAAATGCTCGCTGACGACGCCGGACGCCAGCAACTCAACGAACTGTACGACAGCCTCAACGTTGTCCATCGCCTGCACGAAGGCGAATTGGCCAAGGCGCTGGGCATTCAATTGGGCTTCAATGCCAACGACGGTGACTGATCATGTTTCGACGTCAGGCTCTGGCACTGGGCAGCCTGCTGCTCGGCGCCGTTACCCTGGGCGGCTGGACGCTGTTCAAGCAACAGGACAAGCATCCGCTCCTGCTTTCGGCACGGGACGATAGCGACGGCAAGCACTACGCCGTGGGCTATCGACTGGACGGCAGCCGGGTGTTCGCCACCCAGGTCAAGCAGCGCTGCCACGACATCATTGACCATCCGACAAAACCGATTGCGCTGTTCGTCGCTCGTCGCCCAGGCACCGAAAGCTACCTGATCGACCTGCGCGACGGTTCGCTGCTGCAGACCCTCACCTCATTGCCGAACCGGCATTTCTACGGGCACGCGGTGATTCATAAAAGCGGCGAATGGCTGTACGCCACCGAGAACGACACGACCGATCCAGGCCGCGGCCTGCTGGGCGTGTACCGTTTTGAAGGCGAACGGTTGGTGCACAGCGGCGAACTGTCGACTCACGGCATCGGCCCTCATCAAGTGTCATGGATGCCCGACGGCGAAACGCTGGTGGTCGCCAACGGCGGCATCCGCACCGAGGCCGAAAGCCGCGTCGAGATGAACCTCAATGCCATGGAGCCGAGCCTGGTACTGATGCAGCGCGATGGCACACTGCTGAGCAAGGAAACCCTCGCCCAATCGATGAACAGCGTGCGCCACATGGGCATCGCCAGCGACGGCACCATCGTTTGCGGCCAGCAATTCATGGGCGATGCCCACGAATCCTCCGAGCTGCTGGCAATCAAGCGTCCGGGCCAGCCGTTCCAGGCATTCCCGGTGGCCGAGCATCAATTGCAGGCGATGGGTCATTACACCGCCAGCGTTGCCGTACACAGCGACCTGCGCCTGGTGGCCCTGACAGCGCCCCGTGGCAACCGCTTTTTTATCTGGGACCTGGACAGCGGCGAAGTACGCCTGGATGCGCCTCTGCCAGACTGCGCCGGTGTGGGTGCGGTGGCCGACGGTTTCGTCGTGACATCGGGTCAGGGCCGTTGCCGCTTTTACGATTGCCGGCAGGCACAACTGGTTGCAAAACCACTGGATCTGCCCGCAGGGCTCTGGGACAACCATTTGCATTTGATCTGACAAGCGGGCGGCGGGCCTTCAGGAAAAATCCTTACACATTACCGATGAACATCGTTTTGAATCGATCGCGTACTCGGAGTAATGTGCCCGCCTGTCTGTATTTTCTCTCGGCTTATTTCCAAGGAAGTGGAACATGCTGCGACGCCGCATGCTGATCATGTTGGGTGTTGTCCTGCTGGTGGTATTGCTACTGGCCGGCTACAAGGGTTTCTCCGTTTACCAGCAGATCCAGATGTTTTCTGCCCCCAAACCGCCGGTCAGCGTCGCCGTGGCCACGGCTGTCGAGCAGCCTTGGCAAACCCGCCTGCCCACCGTCGGCAGCCTCACCGCACTGCAAGGCGTAGACCTGAGCCTGGAAATTGCCGGGACGGTGCAGAAGGTGCAGTTCCAGTCGGGGCAAAAGGTCAAGGCCGGCCAGCCACTGGTGCAACTGGACAGTGACGTCGAAAGCGCGCTGCTGGAAACCGCCGTGGCCGACCTTAACCTGTCGCAACTGGATTTTGGCCGGGGTCGGCAACTGGTGGGCAGCCAGGCGATCTCCAAGGGCGAATTCGACCGGCTCGCGGCGCAGTTGAAAAAGAACCAGGCCACAGTCAACCAGCTCAAGGCTTCGCTGGCCAAGAAACACATCGTTGCACCGTTCAGCGGCACCATCGGCATTCGCCAGGTGGACGTCGGCGACTATCTGGCCAGCGGCACGGTGGTCGCCACCCTGCAGAACCTGAGCAGCCTGTATGTGGATTTCTACCTCCCCGAGCAAGCGGTACCCAAGCTCGCGGTCGGCCAGGCAGTCAACGTCAGTGTCTCGGCCTATCCCGGCCAGACCTTCGTCGGCGCCATCAGCGCGATCAACCCCAAGATCGAAGACAGCACTCGCAACGTGCTGGTACGCGCTACCCTGGGCAACCCCGACGGCAGGCTGTTGCCCGGCATGTTCGCCAGCCTGCAGGTGATCTTGCCGGACAAGGCCAACGCCATCGTCGTGCCGGAAAGCGCCGTGACCTACACCCTCTACGGCAACTCCATGTACGTCGTGACGCAGAAGAAAGCCGACGACGGCACCGTCGAGAAAGATGACAAGGGCCAGCCGATCCTCATCGCCGAACGGCGATTCGTCGAAACCGGTGAGCGACGCGACGGGCTCGTGCTGGTTTCCAAAGGCGTGCAGAGCGGCGAACAGGTCGTGATCGCCGGCCAGATCAAACTGGATAACGGCACGCCCATCGCCATCAGCGACGACAAGACCCTGACCGAACAGAACAGCCCGCCCCCTGCGGACTGATCAAGGAACCCTCATGGCTTTTACTGATCCGTTCATCCGCCGTCCGGTGCTCGCCACCGTGGTCAGCCTGTTGATCGTGCTGCTGGGTTTCCAGGCCTGGAGCAAGCTGCCCCTGCGCCAGTACCCGCAGATGGAGAACGCCCTGATCACGGTGACCACCGCCTACCCCGGGGCCAACGCCGAGACCATCCAGGGCTATATCACCCAGCCGATGCAACAGAGTCTGGCCAGCGCCGAGGGCATCGACTACATGACCTCGGTCAGCCGTCAGAATTTCTCGGTGATATCGGTCTACGCCCGCATCGGTTCCAACAGCGACCGACTTTTTACCGAGCTGCTGGCCAAGGCCAACGAAGTCAAAAACCAGCTACCCCAAGATGCTGAAGACCCGGTGCTCAGCCGCGAGGCCGCCGATGCCTCGGCACTGATGTACATCAGTTTTTTCAGTAAGGAACTGAACAACCCGCAGATCACCGACTACCTGTCACGGGTGGTCCAGCCCAAGCTGGCGACATTGCCGGGCATGGCCGAAGCGGAGATCCTCGGCAACCAGGTCTTCGCCATGCGCCTGTGGCTGGATCCAGTCAAGCTTGCCGGTTTCGGCCTCACCGCCGCCGACGTGACCGATGCCGTGCGCCAGTACAACTTCCTCTCGGCCGCTGGTGAGGTGAAAGGCGAATACGTAGTCACCAGTATCAACGCCAACACCGAACTCAAGTCCGCCGAGGCCTTCGCGGCGATTCCGCTCAAGACCGATGGCGACAGCCGCGTGCTGTTGCGCGATGTGGCCCGGGTGGAGATGGGCGCCGAGAACTACGACACCATCAGTTCCTTCGGTGGCACGCCCTCGGTGTACATCGGCATCAAGGCCACCCCCGGCGCGAACCCGCTGGACGTGATCAAGGAAGTGCGCAGGATCATGCCGGATCTGGAGGCCCAACTGCCGGCCAACCTCAAGGCCGAGATCGCCTACGACGCCACCCTGTTCATCCAGGCTTCCATCGACGAGGTGGTCAAAACCCTCTTCGAGGCGGTGCTGATTGTCATCGTCGTGGTGTTCCTGTTCTTGGGCGCCCTGCGTTCGGTGGCCATCCCGGTGGTGACCATCCCGCTGTCGATGATTGGCGTGATGTTCTTCATGCAGTTGATGGGCTACTCGATGAATCTGCTGACCCTGCTCGCCATGGTGCTGGCAATTGGTCTGGTGGTGGACGACGCGATCGTGGTGGTGGAAAACATCCACCGGCACATCGAGGAAGGCAAAAGCCCATTCGACGCTGCAATTGAAGGTGCCCGGGAGATCGCTATGCCGGTGATCTCGATGACCATCACGCTGGCGGCGGTGTACGCGCCGATCGGTCTGTTGGAGGGGCTCACGGGGGCGCTGTTCAAGGAGTTCGCGCTGACGCTCGCCGGCGCGGTGGTCATTTCCGGGATCGTCGCACTGACCCTCTCGCCCATGATGTGCGCCTTGCTGTTGCGTCACGAAGAGAACCCCTCGGGACTGGCGCATAGACTGGACGTGGTTTTCGAACGTCTTAAAAACCGCTACCAGCGCATGCTTCACGGCATGCTCAATACCCGGCCTGTGGTGCTGGTGTTCGCGGTGATCGTGCTGCTGCTGATTCCGGTGCTGATCATGTTCACCAAGTCCGAGCTGGCCCCCGATGAAGACCAGGGCATCATCTTCATGATGGCTAATGCCCCGCAGCCGACCAACCTCGACTACCTGAACACCTACACCGATCATTTCATCACCATCTTCAAGGAGTTCCCGGAGTACTACTCCTCGTTCCAGATCAACGGATACAACGGCGTGCAATCGGGCATCGGCGGCTTCCTGCTCAAACCCTGGAACGAACGCAGCCGCACCCAGATGGAAATCCTGCCTGAAGTCCAGGCCAAGCTGGAGAACATCCCCGGCCTGCAAATATTCGGTTTCAACCTGCCCTCCCTGCCTGGCACCGGCGAAGGCTTGCCATTTGCGTTCGTCATCAACTCGCCCAAGGACTACGCAACGCTGTTGCAGATCGCCGAGCGGGTCAAAAAGCGCGCACTGGAATCCGGCAAGTTCGCTTTCATGGACGTTGACCTGGCTTTCGACAAACCCGAAGTCGTCGTGGACATCGATCGTGCCAAGGCCGCCCAGATGGGCGTCTCGATGCAAGACCTGGGCGGCACACTCGCCACCCTGCTGGGTGAAGCCGAGATCAACCGTTTTACCATCGAAGGGCGCAGCTACAAGGTCATCGCCCAGGTCGAACGGCCGTTCCGGGACAATCCGGACTGGTTGAACAACTACTACGTAAAAAATACCCAGGGTGAATTGCTGCCGCTGTCGACGCTGATCAAAGTCAGCGATCGGGCGCGACCACGGCAGTTGAATCAGTTCCAGCAACTCAACGCGGTGACGATTTCGGGTTTTCCCATCGTGAGTATGGGCGAGGCCATCGAGACGGTCCGCCAGATTGCCCAAGAAGAGGCTCCGGTAGGGTTCGCTTTCGACTACGCAGGGGCTTCGCGACAGTTCGTCCAGGAAGGTAGCGCGCTGTGGGTCACCTTTGCCCTGGCGCTGGCGATCATCTTCCTGGTGTTGGCCGCCCAGTTCGAAAGCTTCCGGGACCCGCTGGTGATTCTGGTGACGGTACCGCTGTCGATTTGCGGCGCCTTGATTCCGCTGTTCCTCGGCTGGTCGAGCATGAACATTTACACCCAGGTAGGACTGGTGACGCTGATCGGCCTGATCAGCAAGCACGGGATCCTGATCGTTGAGTTCACCAACCAGCTGCGCAGGGAACAGGGGCTAACCCCACGGGAGGCCGTGGAGCAAGCCGCATCGATTCGCTTGCGTCCCGTACTGATGACCACCGCGGCGACGGTATTTGGCATGGTGCCATTGATCCTCGCTACCGGGGCCGGGGCGGTGAGCCGCTTCGACATCGGCTTGGTGATCGCCACCGGGATGTCGATTGGCACGTTGTTCACACTGTTCGTATTGCCCTGCGTGTATACGTTGCTGGCCAAGCCGGACAAACCCTAACGTGCGTCCACTGGCCCTGTAAGTGCTGTCGAAGGCTGCGATCCAAAAAAGAAAGGCCTCGCATACGCGAGGCCTTTCTTTTGGCTTCCTGTCCATCAACTCTGGGGCCTCATGCCTTGGGAAAGACTGAACATGAACAGCAACAGATCGTCGTCCGGCCGGATCGCCTCGCTGGCCTTGGCCACACGTGGCAAAGGGCAGTGCGCGTCCGGGTGGGAAGCACTGAGGATCTGCGAACGGGGCTGCTCCCATACCGCCACCGCCATAGAGGTAACTGCCAGGGCTCCTACGAGAAACAAACCTCTAGCAATTTCTAATTTCATCGCTATAAACCTTTGATAGCGCTGCCAAACGCCGCTTTGTAAAAGTAGACGAGTTTTTCCCATTCTGAATCGCTGAACGACGAATGGCGTCGCAGTTGCTTCATGTCATGGGACGCTGCGGTCCGGGAAGTCAGGCGTTGACGGGACTTTTCCAAATCCAGCAGGGCCACTTCGGCTCGAGCGGACTCACCCTCTCCGGTCACGCGCACAAATACATGCTTGGTATAGAGGCAGCCATGCTGCCAACGCCCCTTATGCATGCGAGCCAGGTTCTCTGCCAATGCCTGGAGAATTCGGTCATGTCCCGCTTCGCCATGACGCTCGCGCCCGCCTGTGGCATACCAGTGATCCAACTCCACGAAACCGTCCAGCGCATGAGTCACCAGCAGCGCACGCCACTTGTGAATCGGGTCCCGCTGTGCGCCACAGAAGATGACCTTTGGAACGCTGACGTCGAGTCGGCTCAATGCCAGCAGGGCATCTTGCTCACGTAACACGGTTGGGCGGCCAAACGGATGCAACAAGCTACGGTAAATATGCCCTGTCTGACGCTTGGCATAGAGCAGATCGCCGCCGTTGTTGATCCGCTGCACTCCGCTTTCACCACCACGACGCACATTGGGTTGTTCCACCCATTCACCCTGCTGATTCCAGAAGTGTTCGAAGCCGCAGCGGGGGACCGCTGTTGTCTCTACTGCCACAACCATGCTGTTACCTCTTGCGTAATACATAAACTCGCCACATGGCATAGAGCGGCAGGAAGTCCAGTCGTTCCTGAATGCGGAAACCAGCCTGTCGAAATTCACCCTCGACTGTAGCGGCCGGTAACACAAATCGATTCTGGTAGCCTTTCTGCCCACGCGTGTGCTCCAGACGCTTACGTCTCCAGGCCTTGAAATTTCCATCGACCCACAATGAAACGATCACGCTATCACGAGTGACACGTTCGAATTCCCGCAGAATCGCCAGTCGATGCGCAGGTTCACCGATGTGGTGGAGCAGGCGCATGCAAAAAATGCTGTCGACGGCGTTATCAGGCAAGGCAATGTCGAACGCAGAAGCGTGCAAGGGTTGTACCCGTTTTACGACATCGGCGGGTTGAGCGTTCAACGCAGTCTTGAGCATGGCTTCGGAATTGTCCGCACCGATGATCACCCGGTTCGGTTTTTCGGCCAGAACAGACCATAAACGCCCGGCACCACACGGCAAGTCCAGCACCAGGCCAGGATCACCTGCCAACGCCAAAGCCATGCGTGCCAGTTGTTCATCACGGCGGTGGGAAAGACGCCGACTCAGGCCAGCCTGATGTTTATTCAGGTATTGATGAGCGTGCTGTTCGTCATATTTTTCGGAAAAGTCGAGCTTGATAGGGTTGGACATTGGCGAGAGCCTCCATGAGGTAATGGCTCCCACGTTAGGGATGGACATGTGCACGCCAAGTCATCCCTTTGTGAAAACTTCATCATGCAAGCACTCGACGGTTTTCAAGATATTTCCAACAGGCAATCTTGAGCAGAGCGCTCAGCTACGAGGATGCAATTCAACCTCAAAATGACAGCCATTGGGCTCCATGGTGCTGAGGCTCACGGTCCAGCCCTGGTTCTCGCAAATCCGCTGGACCAATGAAAGCCCCAACCCAAGTCCTTCGCCGCGCTTTTCGTTACCTCGCACGAACGGTTCGAACATCGCCTCGCGTTTTTCTTCGGGAATGCCCACGCCACTGTCCTCGACCACGAAGCCGGTCGCGGACAGCGTGAGGCGAATGAAGCCCTGATCGGTGTAGTGCAAGGCGTTGCGCAGCAAGTTACCCATGACGGCGGTCAGGAACGTGGCGTTATACGGGGTGTCGGCGGTTTGCCCCGGCTCGAAGATCAGGGTCAGGCCCTTGGCTTCGATCGGCGCACGCCACAGCCCAACGAGGTCCTCGGCCACCTGCCCTAGCGTCAACCGGGGCGACATGCCGCTGTCTTCGCGCTGGGTCCTGGCGAGCATCAGGAAGGTTTGCACCAGCTCGCGCATTTCTTCACTGGCCCGACTGATCCGCTCGACCTGTTTGCGACCGCGCTGATCCAGGGCCGGGTTCTCCAGCAACAGCTCACAGGAGCTGGCCAGGACCATCAACGGCGTGCGTAACTCATGGCTTACGTCGCTGGTGAACAACCGCTCACGCGTCAGGGCCTGGCGCAGTCGCCCCAGCGTAGCGTCGAACGCCACGGCCAGCTCACCCACTTCATCGGCGGCATAGTCAGGGGCCAGCGGCGGGGCCAGCCCGAGGAGCTGGTCGCGATGGCGCACTTGCCGGGCCAGACGCACGACCGGCGCCATCACCCGGCGAGCCAGGACCCAACCCAGGAACACCGCCAGCGCCAGGCTGAGCACGAAGCCCACCAGCACCACGGCGAACAGCACCCGTTCGCGCTCTTCGAAATCGCTCTGGTCCTGCAGTAGCACGTAGTGTCGACCGTCAACAATCTCGACCATGGCGTGATACGACAATTGCGCGCGAAAGACCTCGTGGAAACCGCGATCCAGGTGACGCAGATCCTTGGGCAAATCGAAGTCACCCGGGCCGCCACTGAAATAGAACAACTGGTCGGGTTCCGGACGATGACTCCAGTCCGAAACGCTGTCCATCAGCAGCAGGCGTTGCAGGTCCCCCCCAAGCCCGGCGGAAATCAGCCTTTCTTCCACCAAGTGAACCGTCGCCACGATGCCCATGGCGAATGCACCGGCGACCAACGCGCTCATCAGCGCAAAGGCGATGATGATCCGTTGGGCAAGGCTCTGCTTAAACTCCATCTCGGCCCTCGGCCAGGCGATAACCCACGCCATGCACGGTGTGCAACAGCGGTTTGTCGAACGGTTTGTCGATCACCTGACGTAATTGGTGAACATGGCTGCGCAGACTGTCGCTGTCCGGGCAATCATCGCCCCACAAGGCTTCTTCGAGGATTTCCCGGCGCAGCACGTGGGGGCTTTTCTGCATCAAGACCGCCAGCAGCTTCAGGCCTACAGGGTTGAGCTTCAGCAGTTTGCCTTCGCGGGTGACTTCCAGGGTATCGAGGTCGTAACTCAGGTCACCGACCTGCAAAGCGCGCCGCCCGCCGCCCTGGGCACGACGCATGACCGCTTCGATCCGCGCCGCCAGCTCCGACAAGGCAAAAGGTTTGACCAGATAATCATCGGCGCCGGACTTGAACCCTTGCAGGCGATCGTCCAGTTGATCCCGGGCGGTGAGCATGATCACCGGTGTATCACGTCGGGCGTCCTCGCGCAGGCGCTTGCACAAGGTGTAGCCGTCGATGCCCGGCAGCATGATGTCGAGCACGATCAGGTCATAGTGCTCGGTCGCGGCCAGGTGTAACCCCGACAAACCATCCTGGGCACAATCGACGGTATAGCCTTTGAGCCCCAGGTAATCGGCCAGATTGGCCAGGATGTCACGGTTGTCTTCAACCAACAGAATTCGCATGGGCATCTCCTCTGCGCACGTGGACGGTCATCGTGGCCCGCGCAGCTTAAGGCCAAGTGTGAATCACGGCTAGGGTTGTATCGGCGGTCGTAGCGAGCAAGCCCGCTCCTGCAAGGGTCGCGCGTGGATTGCCTGGACATTGACGAGTTTTTCACCCGGCATTCACGCCTCGCCCACAGTGCCCGGACCAGACTGCGCGCAACGCGCTGCTCAAGAACACTCCACCAAAGGTACTGCCATGGTTTCCACCACCACCCGTCCCGTCTCCAGGCCGCTGAATTTCCGGGTCGCCCTGGGCCTGCCCGCTGCAATCGCGGTGATCCTGGTGCTGCTGGAACTGACCACGCTGGACATGGATCTGGCCAGGCTGTTCTACGACCCAGTCGACGGGTTCATCGGTCGGCACAGTTTTTTTCTGGAAGACATTCTGCATGACCGGGCCAAACAGGTGGTCATCGCGTTTTCTGTGCTGTCGATTCTCGGGTTCATCTGCACGTTCTTCCTCACCCGACTCAAACCGTTCAAACGCGAACTGGGCTGCCTGGTGCTCTCCCTGGCGCTGGCTACTTCATTCGTCACGCCGATGAAAGCCGTAACGGCAGTGCAATGCCCCTGGAGCCTGAAGGAGTTCGGAGGCAAGCAAACCTACAGCGAACTGCTGAGCCCACGCCCGGCAACTGACAAACCCGGCCGATGCTGGCCCGGTGGTCACGCTGCCACCGGGTTTACGCTGTTCGCGTTGTTCTTCGTACTGCGCGACCGCCGCCCTCGCCTGGCCCGCCTGGCCTTCATATTCGCTGCCTCCCTGGGAACGCTGTTCTCCGTGAGCCGCATGATGCAAGGGGCGCATTTCTTTTCCCACAATGCGTGGACAGCGGTGTTCTGTTGGCTGATTTGCCTGGGGTGTTATTACTACGTGCTGTACCGGCCGGCCTCTACAGCGAAGCGAGCGGCGACAACCCAACCCGTCAATGCTTGAACACCAATCTGAATGTGGGAGCGAGCCTGCTCGCGATAGCGTCGGATCAGCAACATTGAGGGTGACTGTTACACCGCTATCGCGAGCAGGCTCGCTCCCACAGGGATTGGTGCAAATTCAATGAGCGGGGTAAACCCGAGGCATTAAAAAACCCCGCCTGCTTTCGCAGACGGGGTTTTTCAGTACAGGGGTAAGGCTGGCTTACATCATGCCGCCCATGCCACCCATGCCGCCCATGTCTGGCATACCGCCGCCAGCTGGAGCGTCTTCCTTGATTTCAGCGATCATCGCCTCGGTGGTGATCATCAGGCTGGCAATCGACGAAGCCGCTTGCAGAGCCGAACGAGTCACTTTGGCTGGGTCCAGGATACCCATTTCGATCATGTCGCCGTATTCGCCGGTCGCAGCGTTGTAACCGTAGTTACCCGAACCCTGCTTGACCTTGTCGACCACAACGCTTGGCTCGTCACCGGAGTTGGCAACGATCTGGCGCAGCGGTGCTTCAACAGCGCGACGCAGCAACTGGATGCCCACGTTCTGGTCATCGTTATCGCCTTTGAGCTCGCTGATGGCTTGCAGGGCACGAACCAGTGCCACGCCGCCGCCAGGTACCACGCCTTCTTCGACGGCTGCGCGGGTTGCGTGCAGGGCGTCTTCAACGCGGGCTTTCTTCTCTTTCATTTCAACTTCGGAACCGGCGCCAACCTTGATCACTGCAACGCCGCCCGACAGCTTGGCCAGACGCTCTTGCAGTTTTTCACGGTCGTAGTCGGACGAAGTGTCGGCCACTTGTGCGCGGATCTGAGTAACGCGAGCCTGGATATCAGCCTCGACGCCAGCACCGTCGATCACGGTGGTGTTTTCCTTGGACAGGATTACGCGCTTGGCGTTACCCAGGTGCTCCAGGGTGGTGCTTTCCAGGCTCAGGCCGATCTCTTCGGAGATAACGGTACCGCCGGTCAGTACGGCGATGTCCTGCAGCATGGCCTTGCGACGGTCGCCGAAGCCAGGTGCCTTGACGGCAGCGACTTTAACGATACCGCGCATGTTGTTCACAACCAGAGTCGCCAGGGCTTCGCCTTCAACGTCTTCAGCCACGATCAGCAGTGGGCGGCCGGCTTTGGCAACGGCTTCCAGCACTGGCAGCATTTCGCGGATGTTGGAGATTTTCTTGTCGACCAGCAGGATCAGCGGGCTCTCAAGCTCGGCAACCATGGTGTCCGGCTTGTTGACGAAGTACGGCGACAGGTAGCCACGGTCGAACTGCATGCCTTCAACAACCGACAGTTCGTTTTCCAGGCCCGAGCCTTCTTCAACGGTGATCACGCCTTCTTTACCGACTTTTTCCATGGCTTCGGCAATGATGTCGCCGATGGAGTTGTCGGAGTTGGCCGAGATGGTGCCGACCTGAGCGATAGCCTTGGTATCAGCGCATGGCTTGGACAGGGCTTTAAGCTCTTTGACGATGGCGATGGTCGCCTTGTCGATGCCGCGCTTGAGGTCCATCGGGTTCATGCCGGCAGCGACAGCCTTGAGGCCTTCGTTGACGATCGATTGAGCCAGTACGGTCGCGGTGGTGGTGCCGTCACCAGCATCATCGTTGGCACGGGAGGCAACGTCTTTGACCAGTTGCGCGCCCATGTTTTCAAAGCGGTCTTTGAGCTCGATTTCCTTGGCTACGGAAACGCCGTCCTTGGTGATGGTCGGAGCGCCGAAGCTCTTCTCGATGATCACGTTACGGCCTTTAGGGCCCAGGGTCGCTTTTACTGCGTCAGCCAGGACGTTGACACCGGCGAGCATTTTCTTGCGGGCGGAATCGCCGAATTTAACTTCTTTAGCAGCCATGATCGATATTCCTTAAATACTTTGTAGTAACGGGAAAATGAGCGGGGGAATCAGTCTTCCAGGACAGCGAGGATTTCGTTCTCGCTCATCACCAGCAGGTCTTCGCCGTCGACTTTCACTGTGTTGCTGCCGGAGTAAGGGCCGAACACAACCTTGTCACCCACTTTCACGGCCAGCGCACGTACTTCACCGTTTTCCAGAGCCTTGCCTGGGCCTACAGCGAGAACTTCACCGTGGTTGGCTTTTTCAGCAGCCGAACCTGGCAGGACGATACCGCCAGCGGTTTTCTTCTCTTCTTCGCTGCGACGGATGACGACGCGGTCATGCAGAGGACGAAGCTTCATTGTCGATCTCTCCTAATTTTGGTTTTCATCGGCCGGTGTAGTCCCGGCGGGTTTAACAAAAGCCGGCGGAGCCGGATGCGGTTCGTCAAGCGAACCGCGGAAGTCTGTCCAGTGTCGCCACCGGAAACCTTGCGGTGACCCATACATAAGGGCGTACAAGCCGATTTCAAGGGTCGGGTAGAAAATTTTTTACTTCACGAAGCCGAAAACGAACACGGCACCCGAAGGTGCCGTGTCGCTGGTTTTACTTGGTATCGCGGTGCTCGAACTCGCCTTCGATCACATCCGGTTCGCGGCCCACAGGTTCTCGTGGAGGCGGCCCGCCACGGGGCTGAAGGTCGTCGGCGAAGGCTCGCTGGCGAATCGCCTGTTCTTCGGCACGCTGGCGCATTTTATTGGCCAGCAACCGACGGGTGAACGGCAGCAGCATGACCAGGCCCAGCACATCGCTGATGAAGCCAGGCAGGATCAACAGACCGCCACCCAAGGCCAGCATCAGGCCTTCGAGCATGGTCTGGGCAGGCAGCTCGCCACGGTTCAGGCTTTCACGGGCACGCAGAGCCGTGGCGAGGCCGGCGATGCGCAGCACGAACACGCCGAGCATCGAGCCGAGAATGACCAGCAGCAGCGCCGGGAAAAACCCGATCGCCCCGCTGACCTTGACGAATACGAACAGCTCCAACACCGGGAACAGCAGAAAGAGCAACAAAAAAGGGCGCATCAAAAGGTTCCTCAACGCAAGAATGCCTTGCTATCAAACCCTAAATGACGTCGCCCTTTCGTGAATTCAAGCGTCAGCCTCAGCATTTTTTGGCCATTGCTCGGCTTGAGCCAGATAAACCAAGGCTTCGCGCACTTGTGTCGGCGTATTGCAAGGCGCTGGAAACGCCAGCCAGTAAAGGGCCTGACCGATCCGCAAGTGCATGCCTTCGCTGTCGATACCGGCCAGTAGCGCAGGTTCGGTGGCGGGCAGACCGGCCAGCTCGACGTAATGCGCGATGGCCTTGGCATGGTCGGCATTCATGTGGTCGATCATGCTGGCTTCGGCCTTGCCGGCGAAGGGGTTGGCCAGGGTGATCTGGTCGATCCAGTGAATGGCCCCAAAGCCACCGATGTAACGATGACGCACCGGGTTGAGCACCCAGAAATCGAAGTCATGGGCCTTGTGGTAGTTCTGCGACTCCGGGAAATAACGGTAGTAACGCTCAGCGGCGGCGTCGATGGCGAGGTTGTCTTCCAGCTTGCGCGCCTCGGCCAGATAAGTCAGGCGCCCTACGGCCTGCACATCCTCGGCCCCCCGCTCACCTACGAGCATTGAACACTTGGGGTCTTTTTGCAGGTTGTGGGTGTGTTGGGCGATACGGCTGATCAGGATCAGTGGACGGCCTTGGTCGTCCAGGCAATATGGCACCACGGAGCCGAACGGGAAACCGGGCATGGATTTGGAATGGGTGGAGAGCACTCCACGGTATTCCTTGAGCAGCAATTCTCGTGCATGCTTGGCAGCTTCAACGCTCAATTTATGACTCCTTTGATCAAATCCGTCTGGAAACGGTCAGGCGACTGGAGCAAAGTACCAGCGCGCCTTTAGGCAGTTCTCGTGTGCAACCGGGCTACGCCGTCGCAGATCGAGAGGCCAGTAAAAGGACATCCTCCAACCGCTCTGCAATCTGGACATGCCAATGCAACTCACCGACAAAGTAATCATTATCACCGGCGGTTGCCAGGGTCTGGGCCGCTCCATGGCCGAGTATTTCGCCGGCAAAGGCGCCAAGCTCGCCCTGGTGGACCTCAATCAGGAAAAACTCGACCAGGCGGTTGCCGCCTGCGTGGCCAAGGGTGTCGAGGCCCGGGCTTATCTGTGCAACGTCGCCAATGAGGAGCAAGTGAGCGACATGGTCGCCCGGGTCGCCGAGGACTTCGGCGCGATCCACGGCTTGATCAACAACGCCGGGATCCTGCGCGACGGCTTGCTGCTCAAGGTCAAGGACGGCGAAATGAGCAAAATGAGCCTGGCCCAGTGGCAGGCGGTGATTGACGTCAACCTAACGGGTGTCTTCCTGTGTACCCGCGAAGTGGCAGCGAAAATGGTCGAGCTGAAGAACAGCGGCGCGATCATCAACATTTCGTCGATCTCGCGCGCCGGCAACGTCGGCCAGACCAACTATTCGGCGGCCAAGGCCGGCGTGGCGGCCGCCACCGTGACCTGGGCCAAAGAGCTGGCACGCTACGGTATCCGTGTCGCCGGCATCGCGCCGGGCTTCATCGAAACCGAAATGACCCTGGGCATGAAACCCGAAGCCCTGGAAAAAATGACCTCTGGCATCCCGCTCAAGCGCATGGGCAAACCCGAGGAGATCGCCCATTCGGCGGCGTACATCTTCGAGAACGACTATTACACCGGCCGGATCCTGGAGATGGATGGCGGGTTGCGGATCTAAAAACCTGCACACAACCACTGTGGGAGCGAGCCTGCTCGCGATGGCGCCGGGTCAGTCAACTTTGATGTGACTGATACACCGCTATCGCGAGCAGGCTCGCTCCCACAATGGATTGTGTTACGGCTTATTCAATCGTCGCTCATGGTGATGTTCGGCATCGCCGGTGACGCAGCCTCTTGCAGCACGATCCGCGCGCCGACGTGGCGAGCCAGTTCCTGATAGACCATGGCGATCTGGCTGTCCGGCTCGGCAATGACCGTGGGTTTGCCGCCGTCAGCCTGCTCGCGAATCAGCATCGACAGCGGCAGCGAGGCCAGCAGTTCGACGCCGTACTGGCTCGCCAGTTTTTCTCCGCCGCCTTCACCGAACAGATGCTCGGCATGTCCGCAGTTCGAGCAGATGTGCACGGCCATGTTTTCCACCACACCCAGTACCGGGATGTTCACTTTGCGGAACATCTCCACACCCTTGCGGGCGTCCAGCAGGGCCAGATCCTGCGGCGTGGTGACGATCACCGCACCGGCCACCGGGACTTTCTGCGCCAGGGTCAGTTGGATATCCCCGGTGCCTGGCGGCATGTCGATCACCAGGTAATCCAGATCGCCCCAGGCGGTCTGCGTCACCAGTTGCAGCAAGGCGCCGGAAACCATCGGCCCGCGCCAGACCATCGGCGTGTTGTCATCGGTCAGGAAGGCCATGGACATGACTTCCACGCCATGGGACTGGATCGGAACGAACCATTTCTGGTCCTTGACCTGCGGCCGGGTGCCCTCGGCAACGCCGAACATGATGCCCTGACTCGGGCCGTATATGTCCGCGTCGAGAATCCCGACCTTCGCGCCTTCACGGGCCAGGGCCAGGGCCAGGTTGGCGGCGGTGGTGGACTTACCCACGCCGCCCTTGCCCGAGGCCACGGCGATCACGTTCTTGACGTTCGCCAGCCCCGGCACTTGCGCCTGGGCCTTGTGGGCAGCGATCACGCTGGTGACGTCGACTTTGGCGCTGGCTACACCGTCCAGGGACTCGATCGCCATTTGCAGCATTTGCGCCCAACCGCTCTTGAACAGATCGGCGGCGTAGCCGATTTCCAGCTGGACGCTGACGCGATCGCCCTGGATGTCGATGGTGCGCACGCATCCGGCGCTGACCGGGTCCTGATTCAGGTAAGGGTCGGTGTACTGGCGAAGAACGGCTTCCACCGCTGCGCGATTGACGGCGCTCATGGGCAACTCCGATAGCAAGACTTGAAAAACAGGCCGCTATCCTACGCCCCACGCTGCCGCGTGGCGACTTGATTACTGTCGCGCGAACACCTTTGTGGCGAGGGGATTTATCCCCGTTAGGGCGCGCAGCGGCCCTAAAACCTGCTGCTACAGTGTGTCAGAGTGCTCTATTTTGGACTGCTGCGCAGTCCAGCGGGGATAAATCCCCTCGCCACAGGTTGTGTCCATACCGCCCCCAGCAATGCATCCGGAAACAGGCCAGTGGGGTGAAATATATTTCCCAGCGCTTTATAGTGGCCGACCTCCGTTTCATCAAGTAGCCGAGCCCCATGTCCGAGCCACGCAAGATCCTCGTCACCAGCGCCCTGCCCTATGCCAATGGTTCGATTCACCTCGGCCATATGCTGGAATACATCCAGACCGATATGTGGACGCGCTTCCAGAAACATCGCGGCAACCAGTGCATCTATGTCTGCGCCGACGACGCCCACGGTTCGGCCATCATGCTGCGCGCGGAAAAGGAAGGCATCACCCCGGAGCAACTGATCGCCAACGTCCAGGCCGAACACAGCGCCGACTTTGCCGATTTCCTGGTGGACTTCGACAACTTCCACTCCACTCACGCCGAAGAAAACCGTGAGCTGTCGAGCCAGATCTACCTGAAGCTGCGTGACGCCGGGCACATCGCGACCCGTTCGATCACCCAGTATTTCGACCCGGAAAAGAAAATGTTCCTGGCCGACCGCTTCATCAAAGGCACTTGCCCGAAATGTGGCACCGAGGACCAGTACGGCGATAACTGCGAAAAATGCGGCGCCACCTACGCACCGACCGACCTGAAGGACCCGAAATCGGCGATTTCCGGGGCGACGCCAGTGCTCAAGGACTCCCAGCACTTCTTCTTCAAGCTGCCGGACTTCCAAGAGATGCTGCAAACCTGGACCCGCAGCGGCACGTTGCACGACGCGGTGGCCAATAAGCTCGCCGAATGGCTCGACTCCGGCCTGCAAGAGTGGGACATTTCCCGCGATGCGCCGTACTTCGGCTTCGAAATCCCCGGCGAGCCCGGCAAGTATTTCTACGTATGGCTGGACGCGCCCATCGGCTACATGGCGAGTTTCAAGAACCTTTGCGACCGCACGCCGGAGCTGGACTTCGACGCGTTCTGGGGCAAGGACTCCACGGCCGAGGTGTATCACTTCATCGGCAAGGACATCGTGAACTTCCACGCGCTGTTCTGGCCCGCCATGCTCGAAGGCGCCGGTTTCCGTAAACCGACCGGTATCAACGTCCACGGCTACCTGACCGTCAACGGACAGAAAATGTCCAAGTCCCGCGGCACCTTCATCAAGGCCCGGACCTACCTGGACCATCTGTCGCCGGAATACCTGCGCTACTACTACGCGGCCAAGCTCGGCCGTGGCGTGGACGACCTGGACCTGAACCTTGAAGACTTCGTGCAGAAGGTCAACTCCGACCTGGTGGGCAAGGTAGTCAACATCGCCAGCCGTTGCGCCGGCTTCATCCACAAAGGCAACGCCGGTGTACTGGTAGCCGGTAACGCCGCGCCGGAGCTGACCGAGGCCTTTCTGGCGGCGGCCCCGAGCATCGCCGAAGCCTACGAGGCCCGTGACTTTGCCCGGGCGATGCGCGAGATCATGGCCCTGGCCGACCGCGCCAATGCCTGGATCGCCGACAAGGCGCCGTGGTCACTGAACAAACAGGAAGGCAAGCAGGACGAAGTCCAGGCGATCTGCGCCCTGGGTATCAATCTGTTCCGCCAACTGGTGATCTTCCTCAAGCCGGTGCTGCCGTTGCTGGCCGCCGATGCCGAAGCTTTCCTGAACGTCGCACCGCTGACCTGGGACGATCACCAGACGCTGCTGAGCAACCATCAACTGAACGAGTTCAAGCCGCTGATGACTCGCATCGACGCCACCAAGGTGCAAGCCATGACCGACGCCTCGAAAGAAGACCTGGCCGCCAGCCAGACCGACACCGGTGCCCCGGCCGGCAATGGCGAGCTGACCAAGGACCCGTTGTCGCCGGAGATCGATTTCGACGCCTTTGCCGCCATCGACCTGCGCGTAGCCCTGATCGTCAAGGCTGAAGCCGTGGAAGGCGCCGACAAGCTACTGCGCCTGACGCTGGACATCGGTGATGAGCAGCGCAACGTGTTCTCCGGCATCAAGAGCGCCTATCCGGACCCGGCCAAGCTCGAAGGCCGGCTGACGATGATGATCGCCAACCTCAAGCCGCGCAAAATGCGTTTCGGCATCTCCGAAGGCATGGTGATGGCGGCAGGTCCCGGCGGTGAAGAAATCTACCTGCTGAGCCCCGATAGCGGCGCCAAGCCGGGTCAGCGGATCAAATAACGCGACCACGCGCGGTACCGATCCCACAGTCGCCGGCAGGCGACTGTGGGATTTTCATATCTGGCCCACCCTGACGGTGTGCCGGATAATGCCTAACCTCTAACGACAGGTTCTCGTTCCAGCACGCCCATGACCGAAATCGTTCTTACACTGTTCAGCGCCGCCCTGATCAACAACCTTGTGTTGCATTGGCCGCTGGGCGTCAATCCGCTGCTGGCGGCCAATGGAAGAAGGCAAGTCCACGCCCTGGGCCTGGCGACGACATGCCTGATGCTGATGGTCGGCACCTTGGGTTATCTGATCGATCGCTGGCTGCTGGTTCCGGCCAATCTGACCTCGCTGCGCCTGTTGGCATGGCTGTCCTTGAGTGTGTTGCTGATTGCACCGTTGCTGCACTGGCTGGGGCGCTGGCTGCCGACGCTGCCGTTCGATGGTTTGTGGCCACTGCTGCTGGGCAATGCCGGCATACTGGGCATCACGCTGATCAACAGCCGGAATGACCACGGCCTGGGCCTCACCGTCGCCGCGAGCCTGGGCGCCGGCCTGGGTTTCTGGCTGGTGTTGAGCCTGTTCGATGATTTGCGTCAGCGCACCTTCGATAACGATATCCCCAGACCCTTTCGTGGTCTGCCGATCCAGTTGATCGGCGCAGGGCTCATGGCGGTGGCATTTCTTGGATTGCGCGGGCTGGTCAAAGCATGAGTCTGATTCAACGTATCGACGCCCTGCTGCCGCAGACCCAATGCGGCAAGTGCGGCCACCCCGGGTGCAAGCCCTACGCCGAAGGCATCGCCCAGGGCGAACCGATCAACAAGTGTCCGCCCGGTGGCCGTGAAACCATCGCCGCCTTGGCCGAGCTGATGAAAGTGCCTGTGCTTGAGCTCGATACCAGCCGTGGTTCAGCCCCGGCGCAGATCGCCTTTATTCGCGAAGCCGAATGCATCGGCTGCACCAAGTGCATCCAGGCCTGCCCGGTAGACGCGATTGTCGGTGCGGCGAAGTTGATGCACACCGTCCTGGTCGACGAATGCACAGGCTGCGATCTATGCGTGGCGCCCTGCCCGGTCGACTGCATCGAAATGCACCCATTGCCCACGGCAACCGTGGTGCCGGTGGTCGGTGGCTTGGCCTTCAGCGTCGAAGAGCAGCAAGCGCGCACCGCCAAGCGCGACCATGCCCGGCGGCGCTTCGAACAGCGCAACGCACGTCTGCGCCGCGAAGAGGAGCAGCGTCTCGCCGAGCGTCTGGCCCGTACACAGCGCGCCTCACAGCCCCAAACCCAGTCCGTCGACCCCGTGCAAGCGGCACTGGAGCGGGTACGGGCGCAAAAAGCCGCCAACGCCGATGCGGCCTTGAAAAAAGCCAAGGTCGACCTGGCCATGAGCCGGGCGCAGTTGAACAAATCCTTGAAAGCATTCGGCCACCCGCCGACCTTCGAACAACAGTCGCAATTGATCGTGCTACAGCGCCAGTTCGAAGCGGCGCAACAAACCTTGACGCAATTGGAAGGGACGGTCCAGCCCACTGTTTCAACCCCCGCCCCCCCTCAAAGTGCCGAGCTGAAACGGGCCAAGATCCAATTGGCCATGCGTCGCGCCGAACTCAGCAAGGCCAGGGCCGCAGGGGCGTCGGATGAACAAATAGAGCCCCTGGAGCAAGCGGTGAAAGACGCCGAACGCCAGGTGGATGCTCATGTCGCTCCCTGAGCCCATGGACGAACGGCTGCGGCAGGCGATGCTGCGGGTGCTACTGGCGACACTGCCCGGCATTCTGGCGTTGACGTGGTTTTATGGCTGGGGCGTGGTGTTCAACCTGTTGCTGGCGGGCCTTAGCGCACTGGCCGTCGAAGCACTGGCGCTGCGCTTACGGCGCCGACCGCTCAAACCGGCACTCAACGATGGCAGCGCGCTGGTAAGCGCCACGCTGTTGGCGCTGGCCTTGCCGGCCTATTGCCCCTGGTGGCTGACCGTCACAGCCACGGCTTGCGCCTTGCTGTTCGGCAAGCACCTGTGGGGCGGCGTCGGCAATAACCCGTTCAACCCGGCGATGCTCGGCTACGCCCTGGTGCTGATCGCGTTTCCCCAGCAACTCAATCAATGGCCGGCACTTCACGGCATGAGCCTGTCCGACGGCCTGCAACAGGTGTTCGCGGTTCACCCTGGGCCTGATGGATGGGCAGCAGCAACGGCCCTGGACAGCCTGCGAATCAACAAAAGCCTGACCATCGATGAGCTGTTCGCCGCCAACCCGGCGTTCGGACGCTGGGGTGGGCGCGGCGTCGAGTGGGTCAACCTGGCGTTTCTGGCCGGAGGACTGTTCCTGCTGCACCAACGGGTGTTCAGCTGGCACGCGCCGGTGGGCATGCTCGCCGGCCTGTTCATCATCAGCTTGTTGTGCTGGAACGGATCGGGCTCCGACTCCAATGGCTCGCCGTTGTTTCATCTGCTCACGGGTGCGACCCTGCTCGGTGCGTTTTTTATCGTGACCGAACCGGTCTCGGGCGCCAAAGCGCCCCTCGCTCGCCTGCTGTTTGGCGCAGGCGTGGGACTGCTGACTTACCTGATCCGGACTTGGGGTGGTTACCCGGACGGCGTGGCGTTTGCGGTGCTGCTGATGAACCTCGGCGTGCCCGCACTGGAGCGCTTCGCCGAGGCGCGACACAGGCCGCAGCCCCTATGAAAAACTACCGTGGCGTTGCCATCCTGGCTTTGCTGATCGGTCTCGGCATTGGGGCCACTTACCTGACTCAGCTCAGCACCGCAGGGCGCATCAAGGGTCAGCAACAAGACCTTGCGAACCGAACCTTGCTCGACGTGCTGCCGACCGACCGATACGACAATCAGCCGTTGGCACAACCTGTCGTAACGACCCCGGTGACCTTGGCCCATAGCACGCTGCTGGGCGGATACCTGGCCACTCGCGCCGGCCTGCCCAGCGCAGTGTTGTTACGCAGTCAGGCCCTGGGCTATGAAGGCAGCATCCAACTGCTGGTCGCTATCGACCCGCAAGGGCGGTTGCTGGGCGTGAAAACCCTGCGCCAGTCGGAAACGCCCGGCCTGGGCGCGGCCATCGCTGACTGGCCAAATCCCTGGCTGCAATCCTTCAACGGTAAGTCGCTCCAGGCTCCCACCGACAGCGGCTGGGCGTTGAAAAAGGATCAGGGGCAGTTCGATCAACTGGCCGGCGCGACCGTCACGTCCCGATCAGTCCTGCAGGCTGTTCACGATGCACTGCGTTACTTCGACGAGCATCAGGCTCAACTGACCGGAGTGATCATTGATGAATAAGCCATTGCTCCTGACCCGCGGCCTGCTGCTCGTGCCCTTGGTCGGCGCCAGCGATTCGCTGGCAAACGCGCTGGGCTTATGGCTGGCCTGGGTACTGATCAGTGCCGGCCATGGCTTGGCCATGGGGCTGGTACGGTCCCACCTGACAGCGCCTCAGCGACTGCTCGCCTCCATTGTGCTGGCCGCCACCCTGACGGCTTGCGCAGGCCTGGTGGCGCAGGCCTGGATGCTGGAAATGTATCAGCCGCTGAGCCTTTACATTGGCTGGATCGCTTTGAGCTGCGTGGCGCTGGAGCATGACGACATCTTCGTCGGCTCACGCCTGCCCGAACATCTCAGGCTGGCAGGCGTGTTCGGCCTGCTGATGATCGGCTTGGGCGCCCTGCGCGAGCTGATTGGCAACGCAATATCACTGGCCTTGCTCGCCCCTGGCGGGTTTATTCTGCTCGGTCTGTTGCTGGCAGCGCACCAGGCCTGGACGGGCGCCAGCCCCCCTTCAACGATCGAGGAAACGCCGCGCCCATGAACGCCGCAAAACGCCTGGAAATATTCCGTCGCTTGCACGAAGACAACCCGGAACCGAAGACCGAACTGGCCTACAGCTCGCCGTTCGAACTGTTGATCGCGGTGATTCTGTCGGCCCAATCCACCGACGTCGGCGTCAACAAGGCCACGGCCAAGCTGTTCCCGGTGGCCAACACGCCGCAGGCGATTCACGCGCTGGGTGTCGAAGGGCTGTCCGAGTACATCAAGACCATCGGCCTGTTCAACAGCAAGGCAAAAAACGTGATCGAGACATGCCGCCTGCTGATCGAGCGCCACAACGGCGAAGTCCCACAGACTCGCGAAGCGCTGGAAGCGCTTCCAGGGGTCGGTCGCAAAACCGCCAATGTGGTGCTCAACACCGCATTTCGCCAACTGACCATGGCCGTCGACACTCACATTTTCCGCGTCAGCAACCGCACCGGGCTGGCGCCGGGCAAAAACGTGGTGGAGGTGGAGAAAAAGCTGATGAAATTCGTACCCAAGGAATTTCTACTCGATTCCCATCACTGGCTCATCCTTCACGGACGTTACGTCTGCCTGGCGCGCAAGCCCCGCTGTGGCAGCTGCCGGATCGAGGACTTATGCGAATACAAGCACAAGACCTCCGACGATTGAGGCGCTATTGCTTTTATTGATTTGTCGATTGAAAAAATCTTTTTTACCCGCCCGTGGTTTATCGATATAAGGAGCGCCAATGGCAGTTTAAGCCTGGAGTCGATCCCATGAGTGCTGACAAAGAACAACTGGATGTAGAAGACGATTTCATCGCCGTTGAGGCCGACGATGTGGAACCTGTGGTCGTCGAAACAGCGAAAACCAATCTGAGCAAACGTCGCACGATTGATAATCTGCTGGAAGAGCGCCGCTTGCAGAAACAACTGGCCGATTACGACTTTGACCTCTGACACGTAAAAGCCTCCCGAATGGAGGCTTTTTACTGAGTACGCGCGGCCGGAAAAACTCACACTAACCCGTTACGCTGCGCCAGTTCGATCAGATCAACCAGCGAGCGGGCATTGAGCTTCAACAACAAGCGTGTCTTGTATGTACTGACGGTCTTGTTGCTCAAGAACATCCCATCGGCAATTTCCTTGTTGGTCTTTCCGCGAGCCAGTTGCTGCAAGACCATCATCTCTCGCCCGGACAGTCGATCGACCATATCGGACTCGCTTGCGTTACCCAGACTCGAACGCACCGTATGCAGCGCCTGATTGGGGAAATAACTGTACCCCGACAGCACCGCCTTGATTGCACTGAGTAACTCGGTGAGGTCCTGCTGCTTGCACACATAACCGGCTGCCCCCGTCTGCATGCAGCGCATCGAAAAATGCCCAGGTGCCTGGGAAGTCAGCACCAGAACTTTCAAAGGTGAAGGGTTGGCGGTCAGGCGTGCGATGACCTCCAGTCCATCCAGTTTCGGAATGCCGATATCCAGAATAACGATATCAGGCATAAGTTCACGGGAAAGTTGCAACGCATCGACGCCATTATCGGTTTCGGCAATAACTTCATATCCATGACGCTCCATTAGCAAACGTACAGCAAGACGAATGACGGGATGATCATCCACGATCAGCACTTTATTCATGGGCAAATCCAACTTCGCTGTTCGAATTTTTAGAGCACGCACAATAGCCTAGTCAATTCTACCTTGGCATGCCGCCCCCCCTGACCGCTCGCACCGAGAGACGCAACCTACAAGCGATACAGAAAAATCCTACAAATCCCCTTGGAAATAATGCGCCATAAATTTGTTTACAGAGGCAAATGGATGCATCAGGGGATCCGCGCCCCTCTAAACAAGCGCTTTTTTCTGCATCCACCCCGTCCCCCAATAGCAAAAAAACACTCGCCTCATAAAAAGTAACTGAATTATTTACCAACACAACCACAAAGGTTTTATTTAAATAAAATTGAATTCACATAAGGAATAAGCGAAATTTATTCAATCCTATTCATGAGGAAACACCACGATCAATACCTTAACCGCGAACTCATCAATTACTCACACCTTCCTAATGCAATCACCGAGCCTGAATATGTTATGAGCATCCACCATGAACAAACCTTCGAAAATCATCACCAACCCCATGACGCTAATCGCTATATTCGCAACTTTGTCCGAGACTTCGGCAGCCATCTCCCTGCCTTTCCTCGACGATCAGGACCGTGAATACTATCTTTGGTTTCTGATCAGCTTTCCGTTCTATCTATTATTTCTTTTTTTTATCACCCTGAACTTTAACTATCGCTCGTTATATTCGCCCTCGGATTTTCGCAAGAGCAAACACTTCATGAAAATCATGGATGATTCGAGCTGTCGGCGCGCACGGTTTTCCCGCCGGGCGCCCAAGGGCAAAGGATGGCTGATCACTGTTCATCCACAGAAAAAACAGCGACGACTGTTCATTTTGGTTATCCCCCGGGCACCGGAAGGCCTGGCCGAGGCCGATCGATCCAAACGCGCAAAACAGCGCCACAACGAATGAGCAGCACAGGGGAAAGGGTCCCCCAAAAAAACGGCCTGCACATGGCAGGCCGTTTTCATGGAGCCAGGATCAGAACAGCTTGCGACCCTTGTTCGCCGCGATGCGCATGCGCAGGGCGTTGAGCTTGATGAAGCCAGCAGCGTCGGCCTGGTTGTAAGCGCCACCGTCCTCTTCGAAAGTCGCGATGTTGGCATCGAACAGGGAGTCGTCAGACTTGCGCCCAGTGACGATGACATTGCCCTTGTACAGTTTCAGGCGCACGACGCCATTCACGTTGACCTGGGAGGCATCGATCATCTGTTGCAGCATCAGACGCTCCGGACTCCACCAGTAACCGGTGTAGATCAGGCTGGCGTACTTGGGCATCAACTCGTCTTTGAGGTGAGCCACTTCGCGGTCCAGGGTGATCGACTCGATCGCGCGGTGAGCACGCAGCATGATGGTGCCGCCCGGGGTCTCGTAGCAGCCGCGGGACTTCATGCCGACATAACGGTTCTCGACGATGTCCAGACGACCGATGCCGTGTTCGCCACCGATACGGTTCAGGGTCGCCAGCACGGTGGCCGGGCTCATTTCCACGCCGTCCAGCGCGACGATATCGCCGTTGCGATAGGTCAGCTCCAGGTATTGCGGGGTGTCAGGAGCCTTCTCCGGGGAGACGGTCCAGCGCCACATGTCTTCTTCGTGCTCGGTCCAGGTGTCTTCCAGCACGCCGCCTTCATAGGAGATGTGCAGCAGGTTGGCATCCATTGAGTACGGGGATTTCTTCTTGCCGTGGCGTTCGATCGGGATGGCGTGCTTCTCGGCGTAGTCCATCAGCTTTTCACGGGACAGCAAGTCCCACTCGCGCCACGGCGCGATGACTTTCACGCCGGGCTTGAGGGCATAGGCACCGAGTTCGAAACGCACCTGATCGTTGCCCTTGCCGGTGGCACCGTGGGAAATGGCGTCGGCACCGGTTTCGTTGGCGATTTCGATCAGGCGCTTGGCGATCAACGGACGGGCGATAGAGGTACCCAGCAGGTACTCGCCTTCGTAAACAGTGTTGGCGCGGAACATCGGGAACACGAAGTCACGGACGAACTCTTCGCGCAGGTCATCGATGTAGATCTCTTTGACGCCCATGGCCTGAGCCTTGGCGCGTGCAGGCTCGACTTCTTCGCCCTGCCCCAGGTCAGCGGTGAAGGTCACCACTTCACAGTTATAAGTGTCCTGCAGCCACTTGAGGATCACCGAAGTGTCCAGGCCGCCGGAATACGCCAGAACGACCTTGTTTACGTCCGCCATGCCATCACTCCACGGGTTGTACGGAAAGCCGGGAAGTTTAACGTCCAGCGCGGATAATTTACAGGGGCGCGACAGCTTATGACGACGAAGCGACAGATTATGTCGAGCGCGCGACGATCCTCTCGGGTCAGGATGTCCGCGCGGCGGTGGCTGCAGTGGGCTGGGCCGGTGTCGCGGTCGGCGTCGGAGCCTTGGCAGGGGGCGCGGCGGGTGTAGCCTGCGGTGCCGGCGCTTCAGGCACCGCCACACGCTCCAGGCGCACGGCCACACGACGGTTCTTGGCGCGATTGGCGGCACTGGTGTTGGGCACCAGGGGGTAACGTTCGCCGTGGAACCGCACGGTGATCTGCGACTCTTGAAAGCCGTTGGCCTTGAAGAAGTCCTGGACCGCCAGGGCACGGCGACGAGACAGCTCACGATTGGTCAATCGATTGCCGCTATTGTCGGAGTGACCGTCGAGTTCGACATGGTTGACGGTCGGGTCGGCTTTGATGAAGTCGATCATCACCTGCAACTGAGCCTTGGCCCGGGCATCGAGCTCAACGCCTTCGCCGGGAAAGCCGATCTGGGATTGCTTCACCTGCTCGAAATTCTTCGGCAACAGTTTTGCCACGCAGCCCTGGTAATCACTGAAGGCCTTGTTGAAGCGCACGGGCAGCAGCCGGACTTCCGAAACCCGCCCGTCCCCCGTGTTACGCCGTACCACCGGGCTGCGCCCTTCCATCAGCCCGCTGATCAAGCGGCCCGCCTGGACCTGAGAGCTGTTGAACAGCACATCGCCGCTGCCGAGCCTGACCGAGCCCAGGTTGATGTCGCCCCGTCCCGGCTGCCAAGGCGCGGCGGCCGCCAGCAGGATGGCCGAACCACCACCGAGCATCGGGTTATGGGACTTGAGCCGGAAGATCGCCTGCTCGCCGGCCCGGCGCACAAATTCGCCGCTGCCGAAATCGGTGACCGGCTGACTCAGCCGGCACTCGAACTTGTCGCCTTCGACCGTCCACTCAATGCTCTCCAGACGGGTCTGGAAAGTGAGCGCCATGGCGGGAAGGCTGGCAAACACACTGAGCAAGGCTAAATAACGCTGGCGCACGGGCGGCTCCAATGGCTTTTATACAAAGATCGACACACGTTGAGAGTATGACGCCTGTCCGGGGCGCCTTACGGATTCGTGGCACACCTGTAGGAGCTATCGGTAACTTGCGCCAGAACTTGATAGCGGGTGCCTGAATCGGTCTTTTCCGGTAGCATTCCCCAGAGTTTGACCCGCCTGGAAGCCCCCCAATGTCCGACCGCCTGACCCTGCTGCGTCCCGACGACTGGCATATTCATCTTCGCGATGGTGCTGTGTTGACCCATACCGTCGCCGATGTCGCGCGCACCTTCGGGCGCGCAATCATCATGCCGAACCTGGTTCCGCCAGTGCGCAACGCCATCGAGGCCGACGGCTATCGCCAGCGAATCCTGGCCGCACGCCCGGCCGGCAGCCGTTTCGAACCGCTGATGGTGCTTTACCTCACCGACCGTACGCAGCCCGAAGAAATACGCGAGGCCAAGGCCAGCGGCTTCGTCCATGCCGCCAAGCTGTACCCCCCGCCGGCGCCACCACCAACTCGGACTCCGGCGTCACCAGCATCGACAAGATTTTCCCGGCGCTGGAGGCCATGGCCGAAGTCGGGATGCCGTTGCTGATCCACGGTGAAGTCACTCGTGGTCGACGTGTTCGACCGCGAAAAAATCTTCATCGATGAGCACATGCGTCGTGTCGTGGAGCGCTTCCCGACGCTCAAGGTGGTGTTCGAACACATCACCACCGGTGATGCCGTGCAGTTCGTCAACGAAGCCCCGGCGAACGTTGGCGCGACCATTACCGCGCATCACCTGCTGTACAACCGCAACCATATGCTGGTGGGCGGGATCCGGCCGCACTTCTATTGCCTGCCGATCCTCAAGCGCAACACCCATCAAGAAGCCTTGCTCGACGCTGCCACCAGCGGCAGCGCCAAGTTCTTCCTCGGCACGGACTCGGCGCCCCATGCCCGGCACGCCAAGGAAGCGGCCTGCGGTTGCGCTGGCTGCTACACCGCCTATGCCGCCATCGAGATGTATGCCGAGGCGTTCGAGCAGCGCAATGCGCTGGACAAACTCGAAGGCTTCGCCAGCCTCCACGGCCCGCGCTTCTATGGCCTGCCGGTGAACACCGATCGTATTACCCTGGTTCGCGACGAGTGGACCGCCCCCGCCAGCCTGCCTTTTGGCGAGCTGACTGTTATCCCGCTGCGCGCCGGTGAAAAACTGCGCTGGCGCCTGCTGGAGGAAAGTGTGTGAGTGAAGATCATTTCGACGACGAGCTGGACGGCAACGGTGGTTCGGGCGCTGCCCGTCACCCCATGGCAGCCCGCTTCCGGGGCTACCTGCCGGTCGTGGTCGACGTAGAAACCGGCGGTTTCAACTCCGCCACCGATGCGCTGCTGGAAATCGCTGCGACCACCATTGGCATGGACGAAAAAGGTTTTGTGTTCCCTGATCACACCTATTTCTTCCGCGTCGAACCGTTCGAAGGCGCCAACATCGAGGCGGCAGCCCTGGAGTTCACCGGGATCAAGCTTGATCACCCATTGCGCATGGCGGTGAGTGAAGAGACGGCCCTGACGGACATTTTCCGAGGCGTGCGCAAGGCTTTGAAGGCCAACGGCTGCAAACGGGCGATCCTGGTCGGCCATAACAGCAGCTTCGACCTGGGCTTTCTCAATGCCGCGGTGGCGCGCCTGGATATGAAGCGCAACCCGTTCCATCCGTTTTCCAGCTTCGACACCGCGACGCTTGCCGGCCTGGCGTACGGCCAGACCGTGTTGGCCAAGGCCTGCCAGGCGGCCGACATCGACTTTGATGGCCGTGAAGCCCACTCGGCCCGCTACGACACCGAGAAGACCGCCGAGCTGTTCTGTGGCATCGTCAATCGCTGGAAAGAAATGGGTGGCTGGCAGGATTTCGACGACTGATGTGCTGAGTAAGCATCAGGACGGTGCGAGCAAGGCTTGCCCGCGATGAAAACGACACGGTATCCCAGAGATACCGAGGCGCCTGTATCGCGAGCAAGCTTTGCTCCCACAGCTGTTTCTGGTGTTTTTAAACAATTGGGATAAATCCTTCCCCATAAAAAAACCGGCCCATCGAGGGCCGGTTTTTTTGTGCCTGTTGCGCTTACAGCTTGTCGCTGTGCTCGCCCAGGTAGGCGGCAACGCCTTCAGGGGATGCGGTCATGCCCTTGTCGCCTTTTTTCCAGTTGGCTGGGCACACTTCGCCGTGCTCTTCGTGGAATTGCAGCGCGTCGACCAGACGGATCAGCTCTTCCATGTTACGGCCCAGTGGCAGGTCGTTGATGATCTGCGAACGGACAACGCCCTTGTCGTCGATCAGGAACGCGCCACGGAAGGCCACGCCGCCTTCGGACTCAACGTCATAGGCCTTGGCGATTTCGTGCTTCATATCGGCAGCCATGGTGTATTTCACCTGGCCGATACCACCAGCGTTGATAGCCGTGTTGCGCCAGGCGTTGTGGGTGAAGTGCGAGTCGATCGAAACGGCAACCACTTCAACGTTGCGGGCCTTGAAGTCGTCCATGCGGTGATCCAGCGCGATCAGCTCGGATGGGCAGACGAAGGTGAAGTCCAGCGGGTAGAAGAACACCAGGCCGTATTTGCCTTTGATGGCCGAGGACAGGGTGAAGCTGTCGACGATTTCGCCGTTGCCGAGCACGGCCGGGACGGTGAAGTCAGGGGCTTGTTTGCCTACGAGTACGCTCATTGGATATCTCCTGGTGAATAACGTGAAAACAAGGTCCGGGCCAGCCTGCCACCCTCAGGCGACAGCCCTGTGACACGAACCCGCTTGCAAGGGCCGATCATCATACACCGCGAATTTGGACTGTCTTCAACGGTTTTTCGGCGAGTCCAAAAATCCTTTCCCTTGGCATGCCCCCTCATTGGCCCTGGATAAAAAACCGTTCGTCAGCTCTGGCCCAAGGGTTTCAGAAACCACTTTGACAATCATTCTCGTTAACATTAAGATCCGTCTCAATTGAGTCACAACCAGCGACGGTTCTTACTTATGTATGTTTGCCTCTGCACTGGCGTCACCGACGGACAAATCCGCGAAGCGATCTATGAAGGCTGCTGCAGCTACCGCGAAGTCCGCCAAGCCACCGGCGTAGCCAGCCAATGCGGCAAATGTGCGTGCCTGGCCAAGGAAGTGGTTCGCGAAACCCTTGCCAAAATGCAAACGGCCCAGGCCTCGATTCCCTATCCGGTAGAATTTACTGCCGCTTAAATCCAGCTTCTTGAAGAACCGGGCTCAATGTCCGGTTTTTTTATGCCTTTAAATCAAGCGCTTAGCCTCTAGACGCGGAACACAAACATTCTTATTCCGATTAATTTTCATTTATTATTCAATAACTTAGGTTTGACACTCGTCAGTGCGCGGCTCAAACTCAGCCCTATACACAGCTATTACAGGGCAGGCCCTCACCATGAAAGGCGACGTTACAGTCATCCAGCATCTCAACAAGATCCTCGCCAATGAGCTGGTCGCGATCAACCAATACTTCCTGCATGCGCGCATGTATGAGGATTGGGGCCTGAACAAGCTGGGCAAGCACGAGTACCACGAGTCCATCGACGAGATGAAACACGCGGACAAGCTGATCAAGCGCATCCTGTTCCTCGAAGGTCTACCGAACGTCCAGGACCTGGGCAAGCTGCACATCGGCGAACACACTCAGGAAATGCTCAAGTGCGATCTGACGATCGAGCGTGCCGGCCACGCCGACCTGAAAGTCGCCATCGCCCATTGCGAGAGCGTTGGCGACTTCGGCAGCCGCGAACTGCTTGAAGACATCCTCGAGTCCGAGGAAGAACACATCGACTGGCTGGAAACCCAACTGGGCCTGATCGACAAAGTGGGTCTTGAGAACTACCTGCAATCGCAGATGGGCGAAGAGTAACTTCCCCAAAAGCAAGCCAATAAAAAGCCCCGCCCTCTTTCCAGAGGCGGGGCTTTTTATTGCCTGGATTTCCAGGCCACAGCGCAAAACCTTTGTGGGAGCGAGCCTGCTCGCGATAGCGGTCTATCAGTCACAACACGTTGACTGACACGCCCTCATCGCGAGCAGGCTCGCTCCCACATTGTTTGTCCGTGAATCAGGCTTCTGTCTTGTTCGCAGCCGCTTTTTCGGCAGCAGCCTTGATCGTGGCCTGCAAAGAGCCGTCGGCCGCCATCTCGGTCATGATATCGCTACCGCCGATCAGCTCACCGGCCACCCACAGTTGCGGGAAAGTTGGCCAGTTGGCGTACTTGGGCAGGTTGGCGCGGATTTCCGGGTTCTGCAGGATGTCCACGTAGGCAAACTTCTCGCCACACGCCATCACAGCCTGAGCAGCCTTGGCCGAGAAGCCGCACTGTGGCGCATTCGGCGAGCCTTTCATGTAAAGCAGGATGGTGTTGTTGGCAATCTGGTCTTTAATCGTTTCGATGATATCCACGGAGCACCTCGGCTTAAACTTTGCGACTTCAGTTGTCGACACGGTGGCGCATTGTAACGGAAAGCCGAGCACGCTGCTCGGTCTCCCCGAGAGACAAATTCACGCAGCCACCACCTTCACCGGAACCCCATTGAGCGCTGCATTGCCAGACAACTCATCCAGCTGACAGTCATCGGTCAGGTCATTGGCGCTCGAACCGGGTTGGGCGCTGGCAATGGTCATCTGCACGCCCGGCCGGGCATGGCCCCAACCGTGGGGCAGGCTGACCACGCCTTTCATCATGTCCAGGCTACCCTGCACCTCGACTTCAAGCATACCCACCCGCGAACTGACTTTCACCCGCTGCCCGTCGCTCAACCCGCGACTGCTCAGATCCTCCGGGTGCATCAGCAATTGATGACGCGGCTTGCCCTTCACCAGGCGGTGGAAATTGTGCATCCAGGAGTTATTGCTGCGCACATGACGTCGGCCAATCATCAGCAACTCATCCGCCTGTGGTGCCTGCAACCCGGCAAAGCGCGTGAGGTCGGCAAGAATGACCGCCGGTGCAGCCTGCACTCGCTGGTTTTCGGTTTTCAAGCGTGGCGCCAGGTTGGGCTTGAGGGCGCCCAGGTCGATGCCATGGGGATGGTCGAACAAGGTCGCCAGGGACAGCTTATGCGGCGAGGCATCGCCATAGGCGCCGGCACGAAGGCCGAAATCGATCATTTGCGCCGGCGGCATGGTCGGCTTGAGTTCCTTGCCGGTTCTGGCAGCGAAAGCCTTGGCCAGTCCGACGAAAATTTCCCAGTCGTGCAGCGCCCCTTCGGGCTTGGGCAGGATCGCCCGGTTGAAACGGGTCACGTTGCGCACCGCGAACAGGTTGAACGTGGTGTCGTAATGGTCGTTTTCCAGGGCCGAGGTGGATGGCAGGATCAGGTCGGCGTAGCGCGTGGTTTCGTTGATGTACAGATCGACGCTGACCATGAACTCCAACCCGTCCAGCGCCTGCTCCAGTTGCCGTCCGTTGGGAGTGGACAGCACCGGGTTGCCCGCCACGGTGACCAGCGCACGAATCTGGCCTTCGCCCTCGGTGAGCATTTCCTCGGCCAGAGCCGAAACCGGCAACTCGCCCGCGTACTCGGGACGCCCGGACACCCGGCTTTGCCAGCGATTGAAATGCCCTCCCGAGGTGGTCGCAACCAGGTCCACCGCAGGCTCCGTACACAGGGCCCCACCGACCCGGTCAAGATTGCCGGTCACCAGGTTGATCAGCTGAATCAGCCAGTGGCACAGCGTGCCGAACGCCTGGGTCGAGACGCCCATCCGCCCATAACAGACCGCTGAAGGCGCGGCAGCGAAGTCCCGGGCCAACTGCCGAATCTGCGTAGCTGGCACAGCACAGAGCGGGCTCATCGCTTCAGCCGTGAAGGTCGCGACGGCCTGGCGCACGTCTTCCAGGCCATCCACCGGCAGGTGACTGTCACGGGTCAAGCCCTCGCTGAACAGGGTATTGAGCACACCAGACAGCAAAGCGGCATCGCCACCCGGGCGCACGAACACATGCTGGTCGGCAATAGCCGCCGTTTCGCTGCGACGCGGATCGACCACCACCACTTTACCGCCACGGGCCTGGATCGCCTTGAGGCGTTTTTCCACGTCCGGCACGGTCATGATGCTGCCATTGGAGGCCAGCGGGTTGCCGCCCAGGATCAACATGAAGTCGGTGTGATCGATGTCCGGTATCGGCAACAACAGGCCGTGACCGTACATCAGGTGACTGGTCAGGTGGTGAGGCAGTTGGTCCACCGAAGTCGCCGAAAATCGGCTGCGCGTCTTCAGCAGGCCCAAAAAATAGTTGCTGTGGGTCATCAGCCCATAGTTATGCACACTGGGATTGCCCTGGTAGACCGCTACCGCGTTCTGACCGTGGCGTTCCTGGATGCCCGCCAGACGTTCGGCCACCAGCGCGAAGGCATCGTCCCAGGCAATAGGCTGCCACTCGCTACCGACCCGGCGCATGGGCTGGCGCAGGCGATCCGGATCGTTCTGAATATCCTGCAGCGCTACCGCCTTGGGGCAGATGTGGCCGCGACTGAAGCTGTCCAGTGGATCGCCCTTGATCGACGTGATCGCCAGGCCCTGGCCTTCGGTCTCGGTGGTTTCAAGGGTCAAGCCACAGATGGCTTCGCACAGATGGCACGCACGGTGGTGGAGAGTCTTGGTCATGGCCAGCCTCTATTTTATTCGTAACGGGCGCTTTCGGCCGCGGGAACAAAACTATGGCGCGTGATCCACCCCTGCGCCAGCGACGTTCGTCCTGTGAATTGCCGTGCATCAGGCCCGCCGATGCAGTGAGCTCAAGGCTGCTCGGAAGGCGGCGCCAGCAACTGGATTTCCTCGATGGTTTCCACTTGCTCGTGAGCAATGGGCACGCCCGTCAACTCTCCGATCAATCGCCAATGCTCGTCGAGCCCGCTGCTGATGGTGGCCATGCGATCGATCATGCGTCGACCTGCTGCCTTGGTCACCTCGTCATCGCTGCGCAGCAACTCGAATGACATGGACGTCACCGAGGCGGTCAGGTGAGTCAGGGAGCGCGCTGTCAGCCCCAGTAGTTCCATCAGTTGTTGCTCTTTCGAATCCATTTCGGGGCTCCTGCGTCTGAGGTTCATTTATAACCCAGGCCCTGGCATTAGGAAATATTCACGCCCAGGAACAGGCCGGCCAAATCATTCAATAACACCCCGGTTTGATTGCCAAGCTGCGCAAGGCCGGTGTACAAATGGGTGGCTGCTGTCAGGAAACCGGCTTCATACATGTCTTCGCCAACCTGCTATGACCTCGCTGAAATCCCCTAAAACTGTAGCCCTATTGGTAAGACGCGACATTTCCTTATAAGATCGCGCCTTCCCCTATTTCGTCGCCCCGTGCGGCTTTTGCCGCAGGTCTCGCCCGTTTTTTCATGAAACAAGGCTTTGAGCATCTGCGATCAGTGACAAAAGGTAGTCAATCATGAGCGCAAGGCACTTTCTCTCCCTGATGGATTTCACGCCCGACGAGTTGCTCGGCGTGATCCGTCGAGGCGTGGAGCTCAAGGACCTGCGTAATCGCGGCGTACTGTTCGAGCCCCTGAAAAACCGTGTGCTGGGGATGATCTTCGAGAAGTCATCGACCCGCACCCGTATTTCTTTCGAAGCCGGCATGATCCAGCTCGGCGGCCAGGCAATCTTCCTGTCGCCCCGCGACACCCAGCTGGGCCGTGGCGAACCGATCGGCGACTGCGCCATCGTCATGTCGAGCATGCTTGATGCGGTGATGATCCGTACCTTCGCCCACAGCACGCTGACTGAGTTTGCGGCGCACTCGCGCGTACCGGTGATCAATGGTCTGTCCGATGACTTGCACCCCTGCCAGTTGCTGGCCGACATGCAGACGTTCCTCGAACACCGCGGCTCGATCCAGGGCAAGACCGTGGCCTGGGTCGGCGATGGCAACAACATGTGCAACAGCTATATAGAAGCCGCGATCCAGTTCGACTTCCAACTGCGCATCGCCTGCCCGGAAGGCTACGACCCCAGTGCCGAACTGGTGGCCAAGGCCGGGAGCCGGGTGACCATCGTCCGTGATCCGAAACAGGCCGTGGCCGGCGCGCATCTGGTGAGCACTGATGTCTGGACCTCCATGGGCCAGGAAGAAGAAACCGCCAAGCGTCTGAAACTGTTCGCGCCACTTCAGGTCAACCGCGCCCTGCTCGACCTGGCGGACGCTGACGTGCTGTTCATGCACTGCCTGCCGGCCCATCGCGGCGAGGAGATCAGCGTCGACCTGCTGGACGATCCACGCTCCGTGGCATGGGATCAGGCAGAAAATCGCCTTCACGCACAAAAGGCCTTGCTCGAGTTTCTGGTCGAGCCGGCGTACCACCACGCATGAGCCATACCCTGCTACTGAACCTGCAGAACCTGACTTGCGGTTATCAAAACCAGCGCGTCGTCCAGAACCTCAACCTGCACCTCAATGCCGGGGATATCGGTTGCCTGCTCGGCTCGTCCGGGTGTGGCAAGACCACGACGCTGCGAGCCATCGCCGGTTTCGAACCGGTACAGGAAGGTGAGATCCAGCTGGCGGGGGAAACCATCTCCCGCGCCGGTTTCACCCTCGCCCCGGAAAAACGCCGCATCGGCATGGTATTTCAGGACTATGCGCTGTTCCCTCACCTGAGCGTGGCGGAGAACATTGCGTTTGGCATTCGCAAGCATCCGGACAAGGACCGCGTGGTCGAGGAACTGCTGGAGCTGGTCAACCTGAAGAGCTTGGGCAAGCGCTTTCCCCATGAACTGTCCGGGGGTCAGCAACAACGTGTGGCCCTGGCTCGCGCCCTGGCGCCGGAACCGCAATTGCTGCTGCTCGACGAACCGTTCTCCAATCTCGATGGTGAGCTCAGACGCAAGCTCAGCCATGAAGTGCGGGACATTCTCAAGGTCCGCGGCACCAGCGCGATTCTGGTAACCCACGATCAGGAAGAAGCCTTCGCGGTGAGCGACCATGTCGGGGTATTCAAGGAGGGTCGGCTGGAACAGTGGGATACGCCCTACAATCTGTACCATGAACCGCTGACGCCATTTGTCGCCAGCTTCATTGGCCAGGGTTACTTCATTCGCGGCCAGCTCGACAGCCCGGAATCGGTGCAAACCGAGCTGGGTATCCTGCGCGGCAATCGGGCCTACACCTGGCCCATCGGTGGTGCGGTGGATGTGCTGCTGCGCCCGGACGATATCGTCTACGCACCGGACAGTCCGCTCACAGGCAGGATTGTCGGCAAGACGTTCCTGGGGGCTTCAACCCTGTATCGCCTGCAATTGCCGACCGGAGCGCAGCTGGAATCCATTTTCCCAAGCCATGCCGACCATCTGGTGGGGGACCACGTCGGCATCCGCGTAGCGGCTGAACACTTGGTGCTGTTCCAGGCGTCAGGGAGCACGGCGGCCCATATACCCCCCGTGGAAAGCGGCGTGCGGCGCTACAGTACTGCCAGCTAGAAGCAATTGTGGGAGCGAGCCTGCTCGCGATGGCGTAGGCATATTCAGCATCGATGCAAGCTGAACCAACGCTATCGCGAGCAGGCTCGCTCCCACATTTTGACCTCAGAGATTTGAGATGAGGTTACCGGCTCCCCCCAACATCAACGTCCCACTGGCCACCAACGTCGCATTCCCGCCAATCTTCACCCGCTCTCCCTCAAGTCGGCAGAACAGTTCGCCGCCCCTGGCCGAGCACTGATAAGCCGTCAGCCCCAGCTTGCCCAAGCGCCGAGACCAGTAAGGAATCAGGCTGCAATGGGTCGAGCCCGTGACCGGATCTTCATTGATGCCAATCGCCGGGGCGAAATAACGCGAGACAAAATCATGCCGGCTTCCCGGCGCAGTCACGATTGCGCCCGGCCACGGCAGCTTCGCCAGGGCCGCCATGTCCGGCTTGCAATCGAGCACCGCCTGCTCCGACTCCAGCACGACGAACAGTTCGTTGGAGCTCAACACGTCCACCGCTTCCACGCCCAGGGCAGCCTGGACCACAAGGGATGCACCCAACTCGCTAGGGACGATGGCTGGAAAATCCAGCCATAGCCGATCACCTTCGCGAGTGACGCTCAACGCCCCGGATCGACAGATGAAGTCCAGTCGCTCGACGGTTTCGTGATAGACCTCGAACAGCACATGGGCGCTGGCCAAGGTGGCATGCCCGCACAACGGTACCTCAGTGGTGGGCGTGAACCAGCGGATATGCCAATGCTGGCCTTCACGCACCAGAAAGGCCGTTTCAGCCAGGTTATGTTCGGCGGCGATCCTTTGCATCAAGTCATCGGCCAGCCAGGCGTCGAGCCGATAGACCATCGCCGGATTGCCGCCAAACGGCCGATCACTGAACGCATCGACTTGATGAAACGCAAGCTGCATGGCACTTCTCCTTGTTATTGATGCATGAGCATGAGTGCCCAGCTACTGCTTTTCCAGTGACAGATCCGACGAATTTTCACCCTACAGCCCAGGACGAAGGCCCCGGCAGCCACCCAAGCCTAAGCCCGACACCATTATGACAACGGTACTTGCTCACGCCCTGCGCCGGTTTCAAGCACGCCCGATATCCGCAAACGCCGCCCCGGTATGCTCGGCCAGTACCGCAGGCGCCAGCTCTACCTCCAGCCCGCGCCTTCCGGCACTGACAAAGATGCTGGCGAACGGCTGGGCAGAACTGTCGATAAAAGTGCGAAGACGTTTTTTCTGCCCCAATGGACTGATACCGCCGAGCAGATAACCGGTCGAACGCTGGGCGGCCGCGGGGTCGGCCATCTCGACTTTCTTTACGCCGGCGGCTTGGGCCAGGGCTTTCAAATCCAGGCTGCCGACCACGGGCACCACCGCCACCAACAACTCGTTTTTTTCGCTGGCCGCCAACAACGTCTTGAAGACCTGCGCCGGATCCAGTCCAAGCTTTTCTGCCGCTTCCAAACCATAGGAGGCTGCCTTGGGATCGTGTTCATAACTGTGAATGCGATGCTCGGCGCGCACCTTTTTAAGCAGATCCAATGCCGGGGTCATGATCGCTCCTGAGGAAATTCGAATAAGCGTGGCCGGATTCTAAGTCATCGTCGGCCAAAAGGCGCTGGAACTGGGCTGCCAACTCCAGTGACTTAGCGTGAGCGAAACAGTCATTCACACCACGAATAGTTTAAATGTGACCAATGGTTCACTTTCGACCTTTGACACCAGCGTTTCTTGTCTATATTTTTTCGAAACTGAAAACAGAAACGCAGGTCTCAACCAACACCCCGAGTTCAGGATGAGGATCCTGCCTCGGCGCTGAACGCGCGACAGGGCTTTACCTGACGCGCCAGACAACAACAAAAACCGAGGTTTGAATGACAATTGCTTTACAACAGCCACCCCTCTCCAGCCAATGCCTGGCCGAATTCCTGGGAACTGCCCTGCTGATTTTCTTCGGCACTGGCTGCGTTGCAGCGCTCAAGGTCGCGGGTGCGAGTTTCGGTCTGTGGGAAATCAGTATCATCTGGGGTGTCGGTGTCAGCATGGCGATCTACCTCAGCGCCGGCGTTTCCGGCGCACACCTGAACCCCGCCGTCAGCATCGCGCTGTGTATTTTCACCGACTTTGAAAAGCGTAAGTTACCCTTCTACATTATTTGCCAGGTGGCCGGCGCCTTTTGTGGCGCGCTGCTGGTCTACACGCTGTACAGCAATCTATTCTTCGATTTCGAACAGTCCCGGGAAATGATTCGTGGCTCAGAAGCCAGCCTTGAACTGGCCTCGGTGTTTTCCACTTATCCACACCCGGCGCTGTCCACTGGCCAGGCCTTTCTGGTGGAGGTGATCATCACCGCCATTCTGATGGGCGTGATCATGTCCCTGACCGATGACAACAATGGCCTGCCCCGCGGCCCGCTGGCGCCACTGCTGATCGGCCTGCTGATCGCGGTGATTGGCAGCTCGATGGGGCCACTGACGGGCTTCGCGATGAACCCGGCGCGGGACTTCGGCCCTAAACTGATGACTTTCTTCACCGGGTGGGGTGAAATTTCCCTCACGGGTGGACGCGACATCCCGTATTTCCTGGTTCCGATTTTTGCACCGATCGTGGGTGCATGCCTGGGCGCTGCGGCCTATCGCGGGTTGATTGCCCGCCATCTGCCCAGCGCCGTGGCTGTTACAAAGGATGCAAAACCGGCCATTGACGGCAAACCCAGAACATCCTGAAACAATCGGCGCACACTCTGCCCGCTCAAGCGTGCGCCAGGCCTCACCCCTTATTCACGTCCCAAGGCAATCGACATGACCGACATTCAGAACAAGAACTACATCATTGCCCTCGACCAGGGTACGACCAGCTCGCGGGCGATCATTTTCGACCGCGACGCCAATGTGGTCTGCACCGCCCAGCGCGAATTCGCCCAGCATTACCCCCAGGCCGGCTGGGTCGAACACGACCCGATGGAAATCTTCGCCACCCAGAGCGCGGTGATGGTCGAAGCCTTGGCCCAGGCTGGCCTGCATCATGACCAGGTCGCCGCGATCGGCATCACCAACCAGCGCGAAACCACCGTGGTCTGGGACAAGACCACCGGCCGGCCGATCTATAACGCCATTGTCTGGCAGTGCCGACGTAGCACCGAGATCTGCCAGCAACTCAAGCGTGACGGCCACGAACCGTACATCAGCGAAACCACCGGCCTGGTCACCGACCCGTATTTCTCCGGCACCAAGCTCAAGTGGATCCTGGACAACGTCGAAGGCAGCCGCGAACGCGCACGTAACGGCGAACTGCTGTTTGGCACCGTGGACAGCTGGCTGATCTGGAAATTTACCGGCGGCAAAGTCCACGTCACCGACTACACCAACGCCTCGCGCACCATGCTCTTCAATATTCACTCGCTGGAGTGGGACGCGAAGATGCTCGAAATTCTCGACATCCCTCGCGAAATGTTGCCGCAAGTGAAGTCGTCCTCGGAAGTCTATGGCCGCACCAAGAGCGGCATCGCCATCGGTGGCATCGCCGGCGACCAGCAGGCCGCCCTGTTCGGCCAGATGTGCGTGGAGCCAGGCCAGGCGAAAAACACCTATGGCACCGGCTGCTTCCTGTTGATGAACACCGGCGACAAAGCCGTCAAATCCAATCATGGCATGCTCACCACCATCGCCTGCGGTCCCCGCGGCGAAGTGGCCTATGCTCTGGAAGGCGCGGTATTCAACGGCGGCTCCACCGTGCAGTGGCTGCGCGATGAGTTGAAAATCATCAATGACGCTCTCGACACCGAATACTTCGCCAACAAGGTCAAGGACAGCAACGGCGTGTACCTGGTGCCGGCCTTCACCGGCCTGGGCGCCCCCTACTGGGACCCCTATGCCCGTGGCGCGCTGTTCGGCCTGACCCGCGGCGTGCGGGTCGACCACATCATTCGTGCAGCGCTGGAGTCGATTGCCTACCAGACCCGCGACGTACTCGACGCCATGCAACAGGATTCGGGCGAACGCCTCAAGGCCCTGCGCGTGGACGGCGGCGCGGTAGCGAACAACTTCCTGATGCAGTTCCAGGCGGACATTCTCGGCACCCGGGTCGAACGCCCTAAAATGCGGGAAACCACGGCTTTGGGCGCCGCGTATCTGGCCGGCCTGGCGTGTGGTTTCTGGGGCAGCCTGGAAGAACTGCGCGGCAAGGCCGTGATCGAGCGCGAATTCGAACCGCAACTGGACGAGCAGGCCAAGGAAAAACTCTACGCCGGGTGGCAGAAAGCGGTCAGCCGCACCCGCGACTGGGAACCTCACGAAGACGCTGAATAAGCCGAAGCTGGGTACGACGAGGGTCGTGAAACTGGTCGGGAGGGGATTCCTGCGGCATCATGGGCAAATTTTGTATGGCAGCCCAAAGGAAGCCCCATGAATCTGCCTCCCCGTCAGCAGCAAATCCTCGAACTGGTCCGCGAACGCGGCTACGTCAGCATCGAGGAAATGGCGCAGCTATTCGTTGTCACCCCGCAGACCATCCGCCGCGACATCAATCAATTGGCGGAACTGAACCTGCTGCGTCGCTACCACGGCGGCGCGGCCTATGATTCGAGCGTTGAAAACACCGCCTACGCCATGCGCGCCGATCAGATGCGCGACGAGAAGCAACGCATCGCCGAAGCCATTGCCGCCCAGATCCCTGACCATGCCTCGCTGTTCATCAACATCGGCACCACCACCGAATCCATCGCCCGGGCGCTGCTCAATCACAACCACCTGAAGGTCATCACCAACAATCTGCACGTAGCTTCGATCCTCAGCGCCAAGGACGACTTCGAAGTCCTGATCGCGGGGGGAAATGTCAGACGCGACGGAGGCGTGGTAGGCCAGGCCAGCGTCGACTTCATCAACCAGTTCAAGGTCGACTTCGCCCTGGTGGGCATCAGCGGGATCGATGAAGACGGCAGCCTGCTGGATTTTGACTACCAGGAAGTGCGGGTCTCCCAGGCGATCATCGCCAACGCCCGGCAGGTGCTGCTGGCAGCGGACTCCAGCAAATTCGGGCGCAACGCCATGGTCAGGCTGGGACCGATCAGCCTGATCGATTGCCTGGTGACCGATCAGCAACCCGTGCCGGCCCTGGCGCAATTGCTGAGCCAGCACAAGATTCGGTTGGAAGTGGTCTGAGCTCCCCCCGAAACCCTGTGGCGAGGGGATTTATCCCCGCTTGGGCTGCGCAGCAGCCCCAATACAGTCAACTCAATTTGCCTCATATACCGAGTCGCCTGGCTTTAGGGCTGCTGTGAGCCCAGCGGGGATAAATCCCCTCGCCACAAAAGCATCTCCGACCATATCAGCGACCCGCTTCATGTTCGAAAATTTTCCTTTCAGCTTCCTTTGATCAGTATTTTCAATCGAAGTCTGCTGGCTGTTGCCGAGTTTATGGGCTAGTATTTTCGCAAATGAACATTAATGTTCGAATTCAAATATTTCGAAAAAAAGCCCGAGGCCAGCCGATGCCCACTTCTACCTTGCCTACGCCCCCTCTCGCTGAGGTTTACGACGTCGCCGTCATTGGCGGCGGGATCAACGGCGTAGGGATTGCCGCAGACGCAGCGGGTCGCGGCCTCTCGGTGTTCCTTTGCGAAAAGGATGACCTGGCCAGCCACACCTCCTCGGCCAGCAGCAAGCTGATCCATGGCGGCCTGCGCTACCTCGAACATTACGAATTCCGTCTGGTGCGCGAAGCGCTGGCCGAGCGCGAAGTGCTGTTGACCAAGGCTCCGCACATCGTCAAGCAGATGCGCTTCGTCTTGCCCCACCGTCCGCACTTGCGCCCCGCCTGGATGATTCGCGCCGGCCTGTTCCTCTACGATCACCTGGGCAAGCGCGAACAACTTGCCGGTTCCAAAAGCCTGAAATTCGGCGCCGACAGCGCGCTGAAAAGCGAGATTACCAAAGGCTTTGAATACTCCGACTGCTGGGTCGACGATGCGCGCCTGGTGGTGCTCAACGCCATGGCCGCCCGGGAAAAAGGCGCCCATGTCCACACTCGCACACGTTGCGTGAACGCCCGTCGCAGTAAAGGCTTGTGGCATTTGCATCTGGAACGCGCCGACGGCAGCCTGTTTTCGATCCGCGCCAAGGCGCTGGTCAACGCGGCCGGTCCTTGGGTTGCCAAGTTCATTCGCGACGACCTGAAGCTGGAGTCGCCTTACGGCATTCGTCTGATCCAGGGCAGCCACCTGATCGTGCCGAAACTCTACGAAGGCGAGCACGCGCACATTCTTCAGAACGAAGACCAGCGCATCGTCTTCACCATTCCGTATCTGAACCAGTTCACCTTGATCGGCACGACCGACCGCGAATACACCGGCGACCCGGCCAAAGTGGCGATCACCGAGGGCGAAACCGATTATTTGCTCAAAGTGGTCAACGCGCACTTCAAGAAGCAGATCAGCCGCGACGATATCCTGCACAGCTATTCCGGTGTTCGGCCGTTGTGCAACGATGAATCCGACAACCCATCGGCCGTCACCCGGGACTACACCCTGGCGCTGTCGGGCAGTGCGGACGAAGCCCCGCTGCTGTCGGTGTTCGGCGGCAAGCTGACCACCTACCGCAAACTGGCCGAGTCGGCCATGGCGCAGTTGGCCCCGTATTTTACCCAGATGCGCCCCAGCTGGACTGCCGTGGCTACCCTCCCCGGCGGCGAAAACATGACCACCCCGCAAGCGCTGTGCTCGGCGATTCGTGACAAATTCGACTGGGTGCCGACCGAGCTTGCCCGTCGCTGGGCCACCACCTATGGCAGCCGCACCTGGCGCATGCTTGAAGGCGTGCACAACCTCGGTGACATGGGCGAATACATCGGAGCGGGCCTCTACACCCGGGAAGTCGACTACCTGTGCAGCGATGAATGGGCCATCGATGCCCACGATATCCTGTGGCGCCGCAGCAAACTTGGCTTGTTCACCACCGCGGCCGAACAGCAGAAGCTGCAGCAATACCTGGACAAGGTGGAGCACAACCGTCGCAAGATCGAAGCGGCCTGATCGGTTAACCGCTTATACGAAAGCCCCTGAATCTGGCGATTCAGGGGCTTTTTGCTATCTGGCATACACCGCCGCCCTCTGTGGGAGCGAGCCTGCTCGCGATGAGGCCATCAACTTCAACATAAGTCTCGCCAGGCAGACCGCTATCGCGAGCAGGCTCGCTCTCACAAGACATGGAGAGGCCGGAATGCATTCGGTTTTCCGAACAAGACTCACCAGTCAATTCGGCCAACCGGATAAACAGCCTGTGGAAAAAATCAGAAAAAAGATTAATTACGTTTAAAAACAAACAGTTAATTTGAGTCAACTGGTCTGGCACGACTCATGCTCTACACTCCTTCGAGACGAATGCCTGCATGCCAACACAACAGGAGCTGCCAGGTACTTCGAAGCACTCAGGGCCGACGAACCGGCTGAATAAGAAAAACAATGTCGAGGAAATATCGATGCGCATCGTTCCCCATCTCCTGGGCGCAGCCATTGCTGCCGCTCTGATCAGCACCCCGGTTTTCGCTGCCGAACTGACCGGTACGCTGAAAAAGATCAAAGAGTCCGGCGTCATCACGCTCGGGCATCGCGACGCTTCCATTCCGTTTTCCTATATCGCGGACGCCTCCGGCAAACCGGTCGGCTATTCCCACGACATTCAGCTGAAAGTCGTCGAAGCCCTGAAAAAAGAACTGGACGTGCCGAACCTGCAGGTCAAGTACAACCTGGTGACCTCGCAAACCCGTATCCCACTGGTGCAAAACGGCACCGTCGACCTGGAATGCGGCTCCACCACCAACAACGTCGAGCGTCAACAGCAGGTTGATTTCTCCGTTGGCATCTTCGAGATCGGCACCAAGCTGCTGTCCAAGAAGGACTCCAAGTACAAGGACTTCGACGACCTCAAGGGCAAAAACGTCGTGACCACCGCCGGCACCACGTCCGAGCGCATCCTCAAGTCCATGAATGCCGACAAGCAGATGGGCATGAACGTGATCTCGGCCAAAGACCACGGCGAATCGTTCAACATGCTCGAAGGCGGTCGTGCCGTTGCCTTCATGATGGACGACGCCTTGCTGGCCGGTGAAATGGCCAAGGCCAAGAAACCAGGCGACTGGGCCGTGACCGGTACCCCGCAGTCCTTCGAAATCTACGGTTGCATGATGCGCAAGGGCGACGAGCCGTTCAAAAAAGCCGTCGATGACGCCATCAAGGCCACCTACGCTTCTGGTGAAATCAACAAGATCTACGAAAAATGGTTCATGCAGCCAATTCCACCAAAAGGCCTGAACCTGAACTTCCCGATGAGCGAAGAGCTCAAGAAACTGATCGCCGAACCGACCGACAAAGCGGCCGACGAAAAGAAATCCTGATTCCTGACTAACCTTGTCCCCTGGAAGTGCTTTTGCGCTTTCAGGGGATGGTCACTCCCTGCTGGCATATCTGGAAACACTCGAACCGGTGGCTGTCGAGCCGATCGTGTGTGCCTGCCCTTCAAGGGTCAGGTGGGAATGGAGCTTCCCCAGGCGGGTATTTGCATATCGATCGATCTGAGGGGAGACCCTAATGAATTACAACTGGGACTGGGGCGTGTTCTTCAAGTCCACCGGCATCGGCAGCGAGATTTATCTCGACTGGTACGTGGCCGGCCTGGGCTGGACCATCGCCATCGCCGTCGCGGCCTGGATCATCGCCCTACTGCTGGGTTCGGTTCTGGGCGTGATGCGCACCGTGCCGAACCGGCTGGTGTCGGGTATCGCCACCGGCTACGTGGAGCTCTTTCGTAACGTACCGCTGCTGGTTCAGCTGTTCATCTGGTACTTCCTGGTGCCCGACTTGCTGCCTGCGGACCTGCAGGAGTGGTACAAGCAGGACCTGAACCCCACGACCTCGGCCTATCTGAGCGTCGTCGTGTGCCTGGGCCTGTTTACCGCCGCGCGGGTCTGCGAACAAGTTCGTACTGGTATTCAGGCGCTGCCGCGCGGCCAGGAATCCGCCGCACGGGCCATGGGCTTCAAGCTGCCGCAAATCTACTGGAACGTCCTGCTGCCCCAGGCCTACCGGATCATCATTCCGCCGCTTACCTCGGAATTCTTGAACGTCTTCAAGAACTCCTCCGTGGCCTCGCTGATCGGCCTGATGGAATTGCTTGCACAGACCAAACAGACCGCCGAGTTCTCCGCCAACCTGTTCGAAGCCTTCACCCTGGCGACACTGATCTACTTCACCCTGAACATGAGCCTGATGCTGCTCATGCGCATGGTCGAGAAGAAAGTCGCGGTGCCCGGCCTGATTTCCGTGGGGGGTAAATAATGGAACTCGACTTCACTGGCATCATCCCGGCCATTCCCGGTTTGTGGAACGGCATGGTGATGACGCTCAAGCTGATGGCCCTGGGCGTCGTTGGCGGGATCATCCTGGGGACTATCCTGGCGCTGATGCGCCTGTCCCACAACAAGCTGATCTCCAGCATTGCCGGCGCCTACGTCAACTATTTCCGCTCGATCCCGCTGCTGCTGGTCATCACCTGGTTCTACCTGGCGGTGCCGTTCGTACTGCGCTGGATCACCGGCGAAGACACCCCTATCGGTGCGTTTGGCTCCTGCGTCGTGGCGTTCATGATGTTCGAGGCGGCCTACTTCTGCGAAATCGTGCGGGCCGGCGTGCAGTCGATCCCCAAGGGTCAGATGGGCGCCGCCCAGGCGCTGGGCATGAATTATGGCCAGACCATGCGCCTGATCATCCTGCCCCAGGCGTTTCGCAAGATGACCCCGCTGTTGTTGCAACAAAGCATCATCCTGTTTCAGGACACCTCGCTGGTCTACACCGTCGGTCTGGTGGATTTCCTCAATGCTTCGCGGGCCAATGGCGACATCATCGGCCGCTCCCATGAGTTCCTGATCATCGCAGGTCTCGTGTACTTCACAATCAGCTTTGCCGCCTCGCTGCTGGTCAAGCGTCTGCAAAAAAGGTTCGCCGTATGATCTCTATCAAGAACATCAACAAGTGGTATGGGGACTTCCAGGTACTGACCAATTGCAGCACCGAGGTCAGCAAGGGTGAAGTTGTGGTGGTGTGCGGCCCGTCGGGTTCGGGCAAGTCCACGCTGATCAAATGCGTGAACGCCCTGGAGCCGTTCCAGAAAGGCGACATCGTGGTCGACGGTACGTCCATCGCCGACCCGAAGACCAACCTGCCGAAACTGCGCTCGCGCGTTGGCATGGTGTTCCAGCACTTCGAGCTGTTCCCGCACCTGACCATCACCGAAAACCTGACCATCGCCCAGATCAAGGTACTGGGCCGCAGCAAGGAAGAAGCCACCCAGAAAGGCCTGCAACTGCTTGAGCGGGTCGGTCTGTCGGCCCATGCCCACAAGCACCCGGGCCAGCTCTCCGGCGGCCAACAGCAGCGCGTGGCGATTGCCCGTGCCCTGGCGATGGACCCGATCGTGATGCTGTTCGACGAACCGACCTCGGCCCTTGACCCGGAAATGGTCAACGAAGTGCTCGACGTGATGGTGCAACTGGCCCACGAAGGCATGACCATGATGTGCGTGACCCACGAAATGGGCTTCGCCCGCAAAGTGGCGAACCGGGTGATCTTCATGGACCAGGGCCAGATCATCGAAGACTGCGAGAAGGAAGAGTTCTTCGGCGACATCAGCGCCCGCTCCGAACGTGCGCAGCATTTCCTTGAGAAAATCCTGCAGCACTAAACAAAACGCACTTCCCCTATGGGAGCGAGCTTGCTCGCGATGAGGGCATGACAGGTCAACCTTGGTGTTGAATGTCAGTCCGCTATCGCGAGCAGGCTCGCTCCCACAAGGGACTGCGCTGGTACTTCGGTAAGTGTTGTGGTTGACCCAAGGCTTCTGTGATGAAATGCGACCCCACTCTCTATCGCGCCGCGCCGCCATCACTCGCCGTGAAGCCTCGTCTGATTCGCCATCTGTTCCTGCCGCCGCTGATCATTGCCCTGATGATCGGCCTGGGTTACCTCGGCTTCTGGATCAGTGAGCACTACGGCATTCGCAGCCTGGGCGAGAACGGCGAGCGCCAGTTGGAGCTGCACGCCCGTGCGGTCGAGAGCGAGATCAGCAAATACACCTACCTGCCCAGCCTGCTGGAGCTTGAATCCAGCGTATCGCAACTGCTCGACGACCCCACGCCCGAGCATCGCAAGACCGTCAACGAATACCTCGAAGGCCTGAACCGGCGCAGCCGCAGTCGGGCCATTTATGTGATGGACACCACAGGCCGGGTCATGGCGACCAGCAACTGGCGCGACGTCGACAGTTACCTGGGTGAAGACCTGTCCTTTCGCGCCTATTTCCAGAACGCCGTACGCGGTCAGCCCGGGCGCTTCTATGGCATCGGTAGCACCAGCGGCGAGCCTGGTTATTACCTGGCCCATGGTCTGGAACAGCAGGGCAAGATCATCGGCGTGGCGGTGGTCAAAGTGCGCCTGGAAGCCATGGAAGAGCGCTGGCAGCGCGCGCGCCTGGAAGCCTTCGTCAGCGACGAGAATGGCATCATCATTTTGTCCAGCGATCCGGCGCGGCGGCTCAAGTCCGTGCGACCGCTGAGCGACGAAACCAAAGAGCGCCTGGCCCGCAGCCTGCAGTATTACTGGTTCCCACTGAACGAGCTGGTTCCCCTGGCTCGGGAACGCCTGGCCGAAGGCATGGAAAAACTGACCTTCCCGGCCAACGCCGAACTGGTGTCCGACGAGCGGCCCATCAGCTATCTGTCACAGACCCGTCCCCTGAGCGACACACCCTGGAATTTCACCCTGCTGACGCCACTTGAAGACCTGCGTCGCCAGGCAATCAACCAGGGCATCCTGGTGGCCGTGGCCTTCGCCCTGGTGGCTTTCCTGCTGATCGCCTGGAACGAGCGGCGCAAGGTCATCGCCACTCGCCTCGCTGCCCGGGAGGCCTTGCAGGAAGCCAACAACCAGCTCGAACGTCGGATTACCGAACGCACCACCGACCTGCGGGCCAGCAATGAACGGCTCAAGGGCCAGATCCGCGAACGGCGGCAGGCCGAAGAGACGTTACGCCGGGCCCAGGACGAACTGGTGCAGGCTGGCAAACTCGCCGCCATTGGCCAGATGTCCACCAGCATCGCCCATGAACTCAACCAGCCGCTGGCCGCGCTGCGTACCCTGTCCGGCAACACCGTGCGCTTTCTTGAGCGGGGCCAGCTGGATATCGCCAGCGCCAACCTCAAGACCATCAACGACCTGATCGACCGCATGGGCCGGATCACCGCCAGCCTGCGCTCCTTCGCCCGGCGCGGGGACGATCAGGGCCGGGCCAGCCTCGGCAAGGCGGTCGAAGCCGCGCTGCAACTGCTGGGCGGCCGCCTCGAAAGCCTGAAGATCCAGGTGCATGCCGGTTACGATGACGTGCAGGTACAGATCGACCAGACGCGTCTTGAACAAATCCTGGTGAACCTGATCGGCAACGCCCTGGACGCCATGCAGAGCCAACCCGAGCCGCGGCTGTGGCTTGAAGGCACTGCCTCGGATGGCAAATATCGCCTGCGGGTGCGGGACAACGGCCATGGCATCGATCCCGAGGCGCGCAAGCATTTGTTCGAACCCTTCTTCACCACCAAACCCGGCGAACAGGGCCTGGGCCTGGGCCTGACCCTTTCGGCGAGCCTGGCCGCCGCCGCGGGCGGGCATCTGGAGGTCGAACACCCGGCCGAAGGTGGAACCACGTTTGCCCTCAGTTTACCGTTGGTAAGCCCTTTACCTGCCGAGCAGCCATGAATAACGACCTGAGCGTACTGATCGTCGAAGACGACCCCCATGTCCTGCTGGGTTGCCAGCAGGCCCTGTCCCTGGAAGACATTCCCTGCATCGGCGTGGGCAGCGCCGAAGAGGCCCTGGAGCGGGTCGGCGATGACTTTGCCGGCATCGTCATCAGCGACATTCGCCTGCCGGGCATCGATGGCCTGGAGCTGCTGACCCGCCTCAAGGCCCGGGACCGCAGCCTGCCGGTGGTGCTGATCACCGGCCACGGTGACATCTCCATGGCCGTCGGCGCCATGCAAAAAGGCGCCTATGACTTCATGGAGAAACCCTTCTCCCCCGAACGCCTGGTGGACGTCGCCCGCCGCGCCCTGGAGCAACGCAGCCTGGCCCGGGAGGTTTCATCGCTGCGCCGGCAACTGGCCGAACGCGACTCCCTGGAAGGCCGGATCATCGGCCGTTCACCGGCCATGCAGCACCTGCGAGAACTGATCGCCAACGTAGCCGACACCTCGGCCAACGTGCTGATCGAAGGTGAAACCGGCACCGGCAAGGAACTGGTCGCGCGCTGCCTGCACGATTTCAGCCGACGTCACAGCAAACAATTCGTCGCGCTCAACTGCGGCGGCCTGCCGGAGAACCTGTTCGAAAGCGAGATTTTCGGCCACGAAGCCAACGCCTTTACCGGCGCCGGCAAACGACGGATCGGCAAGATCGAGCACGCCGACGGCGGCACGCTGTTTCTCGATGAAGTGGAAAGCATGCCCCTGCCCTTGCAGATCAAGTTGCTGCGGGTGTTGCAGGAACGCACCCTCGAGCGGCTGGGTTCGAACCAGAGTGTGGCCGTGGATTGCCGGGTCATCGCCGCCACCAAGTCCGACCTGGACGAACTGGGCCGGGCCGGGCAGTTTCGCAGCGACTTGTATTACCGCCTCAACGTGGTGACCCTGGAACTGCCGCCCCTGCGCGAGCGCCGCGAAGACATTCTGCAACTGTTCGAGCATTTCCTGCAGCAGTCGTCCCTGCGTTTCGACCGCACGGTGCCGGAGCTGGACAACCAGACGCTGTCCAACCTGATGAGCCACGACTGGCCGGGCAACGTGCGGGAACTGCGCAACGTCGCCGAGCGCTATGCACTCGGCCTGCCGGCCTTCAAGAAGTCGGGGGCCAGCGGCGCCAGCCAGGGCCTGGCCTTCGCCGAAGCGGTGGAAGCCTTCGAACGCAACCTGCTGGTGGACGCCCTGCAACGCAGCGGTGGCAATCTGACCCAGGCCAGTCTCGAACTGGGCATGGCCAAGACCACGCTGTTCGACAAAGTCAAAAAATATGGCCTGAGCCATTAACCTGGGGCAGTAAACCTGTGGACCTGATTTTCAAAGCAGCGCTCGGTGCCGCCGTGGTGGTCATCCTGGCGATGCTCGCCAAGACCAAGAACTATTACATCGCCGGGCTGGTGCCACTGTTTCCCACCTTTGCCCTGATCGCCCACTACATTGTCGGCAAGGGCCGCTCGGTGGACGATCTGAAAACCACCATCGTGTTTGGCATGTGGTCGATCATCCCCTACTTCGTCTACCTGGCGACGCTGTATGTGATGGTCGACCGGATGCGCCTGGAGGCTTCGCTGGCCGTGGCGGCGGTGGCGTGGCTGATGGCGGCGACGGTGCTGGTCAGCGTGTGGATGAGACTCCACAGCTGACCCCGTAGGAGCGCCTGTCCTAACCAGTGGCTCAATAACCGACGGTAAAGCGCTGCCGCGAAAACTGCGGCGTCTCCACTTCATCGATCATTGCAATGGCGTAATCGGCAAAGCTGATCCAGCTGCGCCCGGCGGCGTCGAACAGCAGGTGATCCTTGCCGATACGGAACTGACCGGTGCGCTCGGTCTCGACGAACTCCGCCGAGGGCGAGAGGAAGGTCCAGTCCAGGTCCTGTTCCTTGAGCAGCACGTCCAGGAACAATGCTCCGGCGCTGGCTTCGGCGAGGTATTCCTCAGGGAAGCCTTCGCTGTCGATCACACGGCTATTGTCCGGCAGCAGCAACGAACCGGCCCCGCCCACCACCAGCAAGCGCTTGACCCCGGCAGCCTTGATTGGGGCGATGACCTTGTCGGCCGGCACGGTGGCGAAATGGGCGGCGCAGATCACCACATCATGACCGGCTACCGCTGCGATTAAGGCCTCGCTGTCCAATACATCCAACTGCTGGCTGACCACACCGGCCCTCTTACCGATCTTGGCCGTGTTACGGGCAATGGCCGTCACGCTGTGGCCACGACGCAGGGCTTCTTCCAACAACTGGCTGCCAGCCCGACCGGTGGCGCCGATGATTGCGATTTTGCTCATGATGTTCTCCATTGGTTAGCGATGTTGAAATACAGGCTCTTGTGGCGAGGGGATTTATCCCCGCTGGGCTGCGTAGCAGCCCTATAGCTGACATTGAGGTTTATCAGACGGAGCGCTTCGCCTGTTTTGGGGTTGCTGCGCAACCCAGCGGGGATAAATCCCCTCGCCACAACGGTGCTCTGATCAAAGATCGGTATTCACCACTTCATCTCACCCTTGGCCACCTTGGCACTGAGCTCCAGGGAGCTGTCTTCCCCCAGATCGGGGTAGCGCTGCTTCATGGCGGCGATCAGGGCGGCGGAGTCCTTGGACTTGGCGGTTTCTTCGTCGAAGGCCTTGATGTACTCGGCGGTAAATTTCACCGGAGCCAGGGACCGGGCACTATCACCCAGGTAATGGCCGGGAATCACAGTGTTCGGTTGCAGTTTTTCAATGCCCTCCAGCGTCGCCAGCCAATCCTTGTGGGACTGCGGCGTCTGCGTGTCGGCCATCCAGACGTGAATGTTCTCGGCCACCACGACGCCGCCGACCACCGCCTTGATCGACGGGATCCACACGAAGCTGCGGTCCGGTTGCGGGCCATCAAGACCGATGATCTGCAAGCGCTTGCCCTCCAGGGTCAGGCTGTCTCCCTTGAGTACCTGGGGTACGATCGCTTTGCTCGGCGCATCGCCCTTGAGGATCGGCCCCCAATATTTCAACTTGCCGTCCATGGTGTGCTTGATGTGTTCGACGGTCGGCGCAGAGGCCAGCACCTTGGCATCCGGGAACGCGGCGGTCAGGGTCTCCAGACCAAAATAGTAGTCGGGATCGCCGTGGCTGATGTAGATCGTGGTCAATTGCTTGCCGCTGGCGCGGATTTTCTGCACCACCTGTTCGGCCTGGGACTTGCCGAACTGGGCGTCCACCAACACCACTTCTTTTTCCCCACTGACCAATACCGAGGTCACCGGGAAAACGGCCGTCGCGCCAGGGTTGTAGACCTCCAGGGCAAGGTCGGCTGCCCAGGTGTTGGCCGCAAAAATCATCGAAGCGCTGGTCAGCAGCAGACGCTTGAATAAGGTGGATCCGGTCATGTTGTGCTCCGTTGTGCATAAGCCCGATTGGGAATGAGCGCAGCTTAGGGACCTGACTCGTTTCAAAAAATGCGATGCTTGGACATAGTTTGTTTCTGAAATCGGGCAAATCATGGATCGTCTACAAGCAATGCAAGTGTTCGTCGCCGTGGTGGAACTGGGCAGTCAGTCGGCAGCAGCCGAACATCTGGACCTGTCACGACCGGTGGTGTCACGGTATCTGGCGGAACTGGAAGACTGGGTTGGTGCCCGACTGATGCACCGCACCACTCGCAAATTGAGCCTGACGGCCGCGGGTTTGGAGATCCTGCCGCGCTGTCGGCAGATGCTGGATCTGTCCGGCGACATGCAGGCCGCCGTCAGTACGTCGGACGATGCGCCACGGGGTATGCTGCGCATCAGCGCCAGCACCTCGTTCGGCCAGGCCCAATTGGCGGCAGCCATGACCGAGTTCGTCGTGCGCTACCCAGGGGTCAGCGTCGACCTGCAAATGCTCGACCGCACCGTGAACCTGGTGGACGAGCGCATCGACCTGGCGATCCGCATGAGCAACGACCTGGACCCTAACCTGATTGCCCGGCGCCTCACAGTCTGTCGCTCGGTGATCTGCGCCTCGCCCGGCTACCTGCGTGAACACCCAACGCCCCAACGGGTCGAGGATTTGAGCCGGCACAACTGCCTGACCCACTCCTACGTCGGCAAGAGCCTGTGGCATTTCGAGCAGGACGGCGAGCAGGTCTCGGTGCCGGTGCAGGGCAACATCAGCGCCAACGAAGCCAGCACATTGCTGCAGGCAACGATATCCGGTGCGGGCGTGGCGATGCTGCCCAGCTACCAGGCCGGCACCCACATCAAGAACGGCGAACTGATCCGCCTGTTGCCCCACGCCGAACCCCGCCGGATGAACATGTACGCGGTGTATGCCTCACGCAAACACATGCCGTCGGCGCTGCGCAGCCTGCTGGATTTTTTGGTGCTCAAGTTTCCCGAGAGGCCGGAGTGGGATATTGGGTTGTAAACGATAGCCGCCTCACCGCCAACCTCCTGTGGGAGCGAGCCTGCTCGCGATAGCGGTGCAACAGCCAATGGAGATGTGGACTGACCCTGCGCTATCGCGAGCAGGCTCGCTCCCACAATAGAGATCGGTGTATATCCTTGACCCTGCACCAGGATTTCACCAATAGCCCGCCCCAAGGCATACTTGCCACCCTCCGTATTCCAGAACCCAGAACCGCCCCATGCGTATCCACGTCAGTTTCATCGACCGCGTCGGCATTACCCAGGAAGTCCTGGCGCTGCTCGGTGGGCGCAATCTCAATCTGGATGCGGTGGAGATGGTGCCGCCCAACGTCTACATCGATGCCCCGACCCTCAGCCCGCAGGTGCTGGACGAATTACGCGAGGCGCTGTTCAGCGTGCGGGGCGTGCAGGCGGTCACCGTGGTGGACATCCTGCCCGGCCAGCGTCGGCATTTGCAGCTCGACGCCCTGCTCGCGGCCATGACCGACCCGGTACTGGCCCTCGACAGCGCCGGCCACGTATTGCTGGCCAACCCGGCGTTGATCGCCCTGTACGGGCGTGAACCGGCCGGGGAAAGCGTTGCCGAGCTGTTCGGTGACGAAGCCCTGTTGGTCGCTCTGCTGGAGAATGGTTTCCGCCTGCCGCTTCGGGAAATCACCCTCAACGGCCAGACCTTACTGCTGGACGCCACGCCCATTACAAACGCCGGTGCGTTGCTGACCCTCTATCAGCCAAACCGCATCGGCGAACGCCTATCGGCGCTGCACCACGACCACGCCGAAGGGTTTGACGCGTTGCTGGGCGAATCCCCGGCGATCCGCACCCTCAAGGCCCGGGCCCAGCGGGTAGCGGCGTTGGATGCACCGTTGCTGATCCAGGGCGAAACCGGCACGGGCAAAGAGCTGGTGGCCCGGGCCTGCCATGCCATCAGTGCCCGCCACGGCGCGCCGTTCCTGGCCCTGAACTGTGCGGCGCTGCCGGAGAATCTGGCCGAAAGTGAACTGTTCGGCTACGCCCCCGGCGCCTTCACCGGCGCGCAACGGGGTGGCAAGCCGGGGCTGATGGAACTGGCGAACCAGGGCACGGTATTTCTCGATGAAATCGGCGAGATGTCGCCCTACCTGCAAGCCAAGCTGCTGCGGTTCTTGAACGATGGCAGCTTCCGTCGGGTCGGCGGCGACCGGGAAATCAAGGTCAACGTGCGCATTCTTAGCGCGACCCACCGCAACCTGGAAAAAATGGTCAGCGAAGGTTCGTTCCGCGAAGACCTGTTCTATCGCCTGAACGTGCTCAACGTCGAAGTACCGCCGCTGCGTGAGCGTGGCCAGGACATCTTGCTGCTGGCGCGCTACTTCATGCAGCAGGCCTGTGCGCAAATCCAGCGCCCGGTCTGCCGCTTGGCCCCCGGCACCTACCCGGCGCTGCTGGGCAACCGCTGGCCGGGCAATGTGCGGCAATTGCAGAACGTGATCTTCCGCGCCGCGGCCATTTGTGAAAGCAGCCTGGTGGACATTGGCGACCTGGACATTGCCGGCACGTCTGTGGCGCGCCAGGGTGACGTGGAAGTCGAGAGCCTTGAGCAAGCGGTGGAAGCCTTCGAAAAACATCTGCTCGAAAGCCTCTACGTCAACTACCCCTCGACCCGCCAGCTCGCCAGCCGCCTGCAAACCTCCCATACAGCGATTGCCCATCGGTTGCGTAAATACGGGATTTCCGGCAAGCCGTAAGCACGCTGCTGCCCTCTGTGGGAGCGAGCCTGCTCGCGATAGCGATGTATCAGTCAATATCCGTGCAGGCTGACCCACCGCTATCGCGAGCAGGCTCGCTCCCACATTGGGACCTGCGGCGTACCTGGAACCTGGCTCAAAAACGACCTCCACCTGTACTGAAAGCGCTACAGCGGAACGATATCGATACACTTGGCGCTAAGCTGCGCCGCGCAAGGCTTTGATCCCACAACGATTTTTTCCAGGCGTATAGCTGTAGCGTTTTCGCTACAGCTCAATACAGCCGGCGCTCGACAGAACCGAGTAAGCCATTGATATATAAGTATTTATCAGCATTGGCCGCATTCTTGCTAAGGATATAACCATTCGGCCGGGCCAAGCCCCGCGCCTTTCTTCGCGTCCACCAGACGAATCTGGCCCCAGGAGTTTCCATGAGCGAGTTGCGTTTCACTGAAGATCACGAATGGCTGCGCACTGAAGCCGACGGCAGCGTTACCGTCGGTATTACCGCGTTTGCCCAGAACGCCTTGGGCGATGTGGTCTATGTTCAGTTACCGGAACTGCAAAGCTACGCCAAGGGTGACGAAGCCTCTACCGTGGAATCGGTGAAAGCCGCCAGCGGTGTGTACATGCCGCTGGACGGAGAAGTGCTGGAAGTGAACCCGGCCCTGGAAAGCAATCCGGAACTGGTCAACGAAGATCCGCTGGGCGAAGGCTGGTTTTTCCGATTCAAGCCCGCCGACGCCACCCAAGTTGACCAACTGCTGAATCAGGACGCCTATGACCGCCTGATCAAAGCCAACGCCGAAGCCTGAGGAGCGCAACATGACCGTTAATCTCGGCACCGCCAACGAATTCATCGCCCGCCACATCGGCCCGCGAGCCAGCGACGAGCAAGCCATGCTCGAGCGCCTGGGCTACGACTCCCTGGAAGCGTTGAGCGCCAGCGTCATTCCGGAAAGCATCAAGGGCACCAGCGTGCTGGACATGGGCGACGGCCAGAGCGAAGCCGATGCACTGGCCTCGATCAAGGCCATCGCCGGCAAGAACCAACTGTTCAAGACCTACATCGGCCAGGGCTACTACAACTGCCACACGCCAGCGCCGATCCTGCGCAACCTGCTGGAAAACCCGGCCTGGTACACCGCCTACACCCCTTACCAGCCGGAAATTTCCCAGGGCCGTCTCGAGGCACTGCTGAACTTCCAGACCTTGATCAGCGACCTGACCGGCCTGCCAATCGCCAACGCATCCTTGCTGGACGAAGCCACCGCCGCCGCCGAGGCCATGACCTTCTGCAAGCGCCTGAGCAAGAACAAGGGCAGCAATGCCTTCTTCGCTTCCCGCCATTGCCACCCGCAAACCCTTGATGTGCTGCGCACCCGTGCCGAGCCCTTGGGCATCGACGTGGTCGTGGGCGACGAACGCGAACTGACCGATGTCGGCAGTTTCTTCGGCGCGCTGTTGCAATACCCAGCCAGCAACGGTGACCTGTTCGATTACCGTGAACTGACCGAACGCTTCCATGCCGCCAACGCCCTCGTCGCTGTCGCCGCAGACCTGCTGGCCCTGACCCTGCTGACGGCACCGGGTGAGTTCGGCGCCGACGTGGCCATCGGCAGCGCCCAGCGCTTCGGCGTGCCATTGGGCTTTGGCGGCCCACACGCGGCGTATTTCTCTACCAAGGATGCCTTCAAGCGCGATATGCCGGGCCGCCTTGTGGGTGTTTCCGTGGACCGTTTCGGCAAGCCGGCCTTGCGCCTGGCGATGCAGACCCGCGAACAACACATCCGTCGCGAGAAAGCCACGAGCAACATTTGCACCGCCCAGGTCTTGCTGGCCAACATCGCCAGCATGTACGCCGTGTATCACGGCCCTAAAGGCCTGACTCAGATCGCCAACCGCATTCATCACCTCACCGCGATCCTCGCCAAGGGCTTGGGCGCCTTGGGTCTGGCTGTCGAGCAGGACAGCTTTTTCGACACCCTGACCCTGCACACCGGCGCGCAAACCGCTGCCCTGCACGACAAGGCGCGTGCCCAGCGCATCAACTTGCGCGTGGTGGACGCTGAACGCCTGGGCCTGTCCCTGGACGAAACCACCTGCCAGGCGGACGTCGAAACGTTGTGGAGCCTGTTGGCCGACGGCAAGGCCCTGCCGGATTTCGCCGCCCTGGCCGCCACCGTGCACAGCCGTATCCCGGCCGAGCTGGTGCGCCAGTCGGCGGTCCTCAGCCACCCGGTGTTCAACCGCTATCACTCCGAAACCGAGCTGATGCGCTACCTGCGCAAGCTCGCCGACAAGGACCTGGCCCTGGATCGCACCATGATCCCGCTGGGTTCCTGCACCATGAAACTCAACGCCGCCAGCGAAATGATCCCGGTGACCTGGGCCGAGTTCGGCGCCCTGCACCCGTTCGCCCCCGCCGAACAGAGCGCCGGCTACCAGCAACTGACCGACGAACTGGAAGCCATGCTCTGCGCTGCTACCGGTTACGACGCGGTGTCGTTGCAACCAAACGCCGGTTCCCAGGGTGAATACGCCGGTCTGCTGGCGATCCGCGCCTATCACCAGAGCCGTGGCGAAGACCGTCGCGATATCTGCCTGATCCCATCGTCGGCCCACGGCACCAACCCGGCCACCGCCAACATGGCCGGCATGCGTGTGGTCGTGACCGCCTGCGATGCTCGCGGCAACGTCGACATCGAAGACCTGCGGGCCAAGGCCACCGAGCACCGCGAACACCTCGCGGCGCTGATGATCACCTACCCGTCCACCCACGGTGTGTTCGAGGAAGGCATCCGCGAAATCTGCGGGATCATTCATGACAACGGCGGCCAGGTGTACATCGATGGCGCCAACATGAACGCCATGGTCGGCCTCTGCGCCCCGGGCAAGTTCGGTGGCGACGTGTCGCACCTGAACCTGCACAAGACCTTTTGCATTCCTCACGGCGGTGGCGGCCCAGGTGTCGGCCCGATCGGCGTCAAGTCCCACCTGGCACCGTTCCTGCCGGGCCACGCCAACATGGCGCGCAAGGAAGGCGCGGTGTGCGCGGCGCCATTTGGCAGCGCAAGCATCCTGCCGATCACCTGGATGTACATCCGCATGATGGGCGGTGCGGGCCTCAAGCGTGCCTCGCAGTTGGCAATCCTCAACGCCAACTACATTGCCCGCCGTCTGGAAGAACACTACCCGGTGCTCTACTCCGGCAGCAACGGCCTGGTGGCCCACGAATGTATCCTCGACCTGCGCCCGCTCAAGGACAGCAGCGGCATCAGCGTCGATGACGTGGCCAAGCGCCTGATCGACTTCGGCTTCCACGCCCCGACCATGTCGTTCCCAGTGGCCGGTACGCTGATGATCGAGCCGACCGAAAGCGAATCCAAGGAAGAACTGGACCGCTTCTGCGACGCCATGATCTGCATCCGCGAAGAAATCCGTGCGGTGGAAAACGGCAGCCTGGACAAAGACGACAACCCGCTGAAAAACGCCCCCCACACCGCCGCGGAAATCGTCGGCGAGTGGACCCACCCCTATAGCCGCGAACAAGCGGTGTACCCGGTGGCGTCGTTGATCGACGGCAAATACTGGCCGCCGGTGGGCCGGGTCGACAACGTGTTCGGCGACCGCAACCTGGTCTGCGCCTGCCCGTCGATCGAAAGCTACGCTTGACCTGAGCGGAGGGCGATCTACCAGCCCTCCGAATCCTCTGTGGGAGCGAGCCTGCTCGCGATAGCGGCGTAACAGCCAATAGAGATGTTGCCTGACACTCCGCTATCGCGAGCAGGCTCGCTCCCACAAGGATCTATGCCAGACCTTAAACCGTCGATCCTCATAAAAAGAAACCGGAGAAACACCATGTCGTTAAGCGTGTTCGACCTGTTCAAAATCGGCATCGGCCCCTCCAGTTCCCACACGGTCGGCCCGATGCGTGCCGCTGCCCGTTTCGTCGAAGGGCTGCGTCGTGATGACCTGCTCAACACCACCGCCAGCGTCAAGGTCGAGCTCTACGGCTCACTCGGCGCCACCGGCAAAGGCCACGGCAGTGACAAGGCCGTGCTGCTGGGTCTGGAAGGCGAACACCCGGATACCGTGGACACTGAAACGGTCGACGCCCGCTTGCGAGAGATTCGCAGCAACGGGCGCCTGAACCTGCTGGGTGAACACTGCATTGAATTCAACGAAAAACTGCACCTGGCGATGATTCGCAAGCCGCTGCCTTTTCATCCCAACGGCATGATCTTCCGCGCCTTCGATGCGGCGGGCCTGCAGGTGCGCAGCCGCGAGTATTACTCGGTAGGCGGTGGTTTTGTCGTCGACGAAAGCGCTGCCGGCGCCGACCGTATCGTCGAAGATGCCACCCCCCTGACCTTCCCGTTCAAAAGCGCCAAGGACTTGTTGAGCCACTGCACCACCTATGGCTTGTCCATCAGCCAGGTGATGCTGACCAACGAAAGTGCCTGGCGCCCCGAAGCCGAAACCCGCGCCGGCCTGCTGAAGATCTGGCAGGTGATGCAGGATTGCGTGGCGGCCGGCTGCCGCAACGAAGGCATCCTGCCGGGCGGGCTGAAGGTCAAGCGCCGGGCGGCGGCGCTGCACCGTCAGTTGTGCAAGAACCCGGAGGCTGCCCTGCGCGACCCGCTGTCGGTGCTGGACTGGGTCAACCTGTATGCCCTGGCCGTCAACGAAGAAAACGCCTACGGTGGCCGCGTCGTCACCGCGCCGACCAACGGCGCGGCGGGAATCATCCCGGCCGTGCTGCATTACTACATGCGCTTCATCCCTGGGGCCAATGAAGACGGCGTGGTGCGGTTCCTGCTGACCGCCGCCGCCATCGGCATCCTGTACAAGGAAAACGCCTCCATCTCCGGCGCCGAAGTCGGTTGCCAGGGTGAAGTCGGCGTGGCCTGTTCCATGGCCGCCGGCGCCCTGTGCGAAGTGCTCGGCGGCACCGTGCAGCAAGTGGAAAACGCCGCCGAGATCGGCATGGAACACAACCTCGGCCTGACCTGCGACCCCATCGGCGGCCTGGTGCAAGTGCCGTGCATCGAGCGCAACGCCATGGGCTCCGTGAAAGCCATCAATGCGGTGCGCATGGCCATGCGCGGCGACGGGCATCACTTCGTTTCCCTCGACAAAGTCATCCGCACCATGCGCCAGACCGGCGCCGACATGAAAAGCAAATACAAGGAGACCGCCCGCGGCGGTCTGGCGGTCAACATCATCGAATGCTGATGCGCTTGCCTCACTTCTACATTTTTCCCAGGAGCTGATATGTCCACCGAACCATTGCTGAAGACCCCGTTGCACGCCCTGCACCTCGAACTCGGCGCCCGCATGGTGCCGTTCGCCGGCTATGACATGCCGGTGCAATACCCATTGGGCGTGATGAAAGAACATCAGCACACCCGCGATCAGGCCGGGCTGTTCGACGTGTCCCACATGGGCCAGATCCGCCTGAGCGGCGCAAACGCCGCCAAAGCCTTGGAAACCCTGGTGCCGGTGGACATCATCGACCTGCCGGTGGGCATGCAGCGCTATGCCATGTTCACCAACGAAAACGGCGGCATCCTCGACGACCTGATGGTCGCCAACCTGGGCAACGACGAGCTGTTCCTGGTGGTCAACGCGGCCTGCAAGGAGCAGGACCTGGCCCACCTGCGCGCCCATATCGGCGACCAGTGCAGCATCGAGCCACTGTTCGAAGCCCGCGCCCTGCTCGCCCTGCAAGGCCCGGCCGCCGTCACCGTGCTTGCACGACTGGCGCCAGACGTGGCGAAGATGACCTTCATGCAGTTCCAGCGCGTCACGCTGCTGGGTATGGACTGCTTTGTCAGCCGTTCGGGCTACACCGGTGAAGACGGTTTCGAGATCTCGGTGCCCGCCGCCGAGGCCGAAAAGCTGGCCCGCGCCCTACTGGCAGAGCCGGAAGTGGCCGCCATCGGTCTGGGCGCTCGCGACTCCCTGCGCCTGGAAGCCGGCCTGTGCCTTTATGGCCACGACATGAACACCGAAACGACCCCGATCGAAGCCAGCCTGCTGTGGGCGATCTCTAAAGCCCGCCGCGCCGATGGCGTCAGGGCCGGTGGTTTCCCAGGGGCTGAAACCGTGTTCGCCCAGCAACAGGGCGGCGTGAAGCGCAAACGCGTCGGCCTGCTGCCCCAGGAACGCACACCCGTGCGCGAAGGTGCAGAGATCGTCGACGAAGCGGGCGAGATTATCGGTACGGTGTGCAGCGGCGGTTTCGGCCCGACCCTGGGCGCTCCGTTGGCGATGGGTTACCTGGACAGCGCCTATGTCGCACTGGATACGCCAGTCTGGGCCATCGTGCGTGGGAAAAAAGTGCCTTTGCTTGTAAGCAAAATGCCATTTGTTCCACAACGCTACTACCGCGGTTGATTGACTGTTTCTATACGTAACGCGGTTGCGTTATACGTGCACTAATGTGTAACGCAACCGCCATAAAAAGGTGCATCTACTCGATATTGAAATTGCACCTATAACGTTGAAAACAATTGAACTAGCCTATCGAATAAGCCCCTGCCCGCAGCCCCTGTAAATGCGAGAATGCTGAGTAAATACGGGGCCTTCAGAGGGGGTTGTTTTTTTGTTCATAGTTGGCGTAGAGTTTGATCACTGTGTTTGCATGGGTCGCTTGGAACCGTGACCTGGGCAGTAGCTTATGAAGTTCGCTACATCCCGCTCGACGTCTCTTACTTTCCTGCAACCCAGCCCCAGTACTCTTTCATGTGGAAGAGGCTGTCATTAATTTAGCATCAAAGGAAATAAGAAAATGGCTGAGCGTCAGAACGGTATCGTCAAGTGGTTCAACGACGAGAAAGGTTTTGGTTTTATCACTCCTGACAGCGGTCCGGATCTGTTCGTGCATTTCCGCGCCATTCAGGGCAGCGGCTTCAAGAGCCTGAAAGAAGGCCAGAAAGTCACTTTTGTTGCTGTGCAAGGCCAGAAAGGCATGCAGGCTGACGAGGTTCAAGCCGAAGGCTAAGCTTTCGAGAAACAAAAAAGCCCCTGATTGATATCAGGGGCTTTTTTATGGGCGTAAATCCGTAAAATGGCCTCTTTTTCGTCCGAGGCCGTCATGCCCAAACACCTGCTCATCCCCCAAGGCGAGTTCCCTCCCGCCACCCTGGGCCGTCGCCTGGCCGCGATGTTCTATGACTTTTTACTGTGCACGGCCCTGCTGATCGTCACTGGCGGCGTCTACAAGATGATTCAGATGGCGATCATCGGCGAAGAAAAAATGCGCGCCCTCACCGACGCCGGCGCACTGGACGGCGACCCGCTACTGTCCACCGTGCTGCTTTTCGTGCTGTTCGGCTTCTTCGCCAAGTTCTGGACCCACAACGGCCAGACCCTGGGCATGCAGGTGTGGTGCATTCGCGTGCAGAACGCCGATGGCACGGCGATCAGCCTGTGGCAGGCCCTGTTGCGATTTGTCGTGTCGATCGCCTCATTGCTGCTGGTGGGACTGGGCTTCATCTGGTCGCTGTTCGACAAGCGCAAGCGCACCTGGCATGACATCTACTCGGATACGCAGCTGGTGCGAATTCCCAAGAAAAAGAAATAGGTCGCAAGCTGCAAGCTTTGGACTTGCAGCTTGCAACTTGGAGCTACCTTCAGGCATTGCCCGCCAGCTTCATCCGCGCCGCCTGGGTGAAGTCCAGCATGCGCTTGAGCGGGCGAATGGCCTGGGGGATCAGCGCCGGGTCGACGAATATCTCGTTGGTGCCTTCCTGCAGGCTCTTGAGCGTGCGCTCCAGGGTGTTCATCGCCATCCACGGGCAGTGCGCGCAACTGCGGCATGCCGCGCCGTTGCCGGCGGTGGGGGCTTCGATGAAGACCTTGTCGGGGCACAACTGCTGCATCTTGTAGAAGATGCCACGGTCAGTGGCGACAATCAGCGTTTTGTTCGGCAGGCTTTGGGCCGCGGCGATCAACTGGCTGGTGGAGCCCACCGCATCGGCCAGTTCAATCACCGAAGTTGGCGACTCGGGGTGCACGAGGATTGCGGCGTCCGGGTACAGCGCCTTCATGTCCTCCAACTGCTTGGACTTGAACTCTTCGTGAACGATGCAGGCGCCGTCCCAGAGCAGCATGTCGGCGCCGGTCTTGCGCTGGATATAAGTGCCCAGGTGCTTGTCGGGGCCCCAGATGATCGTCTCGCCGTTGTCCATCAGGCTCTCGACGATTTCCAGTGCGCAACTGGACGTCACCACCCAGTCGGCCCGGGCTTTGACCGCTGCCGACGTGTTGGCGTACACCACCACGGTGCGTTCCGGATGCTGGTCGCAGAACGCCGAGAACTCCTCCACCGGGCAACCCAGGTCCAGGGAGCACGTGGCTTCCAGGGTCGGCATCAATACGCGTTTTTCGGGGTTGAGGATCTTGGCGGTCTCGCCCATGAACTTGACCCCGGCCACCACCACGGTCTTGGCCGGATGGGCGTTGCCGAAGCGGGCCATTTCCAGGGAGTCGGACACACAGCCCCCGGTCTCTTCGGCCAGGGCCTGGATGATCGGGTCGCAGTAGAAGTGCGCGACCAGCACCGCATCCTGAGCCTTGAGCTCGGCGGCGATGGCGGCGCGGTACCAGGCCTCTTGCTCGGCGGTCAGCGGCTTGGGCTGTTTGGCGTCGAGATGGGCCTGAACCAGAAGGCGTTCGGAAATTTGCGTCATGTTCGCAAGACCTGCAGGCGCGTTTTGCGCGAAAGTCGAGTATACACCCGGCTCCGGACCACTCGGGTACCGCCGGGAAAGTGGGTATCAATCAGGCACGGTATAGCGTGAAGCCGGCAAGGCTACAGAATAACCCGCCGTTGCAAAAGATCATTCTGACCTGTGCCCTGTGGCCAGCGCTCTATCTGTGGGAGCAAGGCTTGCCCGCGAAGCTGGCGCCTCGGCTTCTGAAAAACCGCATGACCTTCATCGCGAAGCAAGCCTTGCTCCCATAGCCCCGTCAACCTGACTGAAATGTAATCACTTCGCGTTCCCGCCTGTGTCATCTTTCTTTCAACCCTGCACACGGACGCCCCTGTGCTCGCTGCAAATCGACTGACGGACTTCAAACGGCATGCAATCAAATACTTCCCGGCGAACCTTCGTAAAAGGCCTGACTGCCGGCGGCATCCTGGCTGGCCTGGGCTTGTGGCGCGCGCCCGTCTGGGCGGTCACCAGCCCCGGCCAACCCAATGTACTGACGGGCACCGAATTCGACCTGTTCATCGGCGAAAGCCCGGTCAACTTCACCGGCAATCCGCGCACCGCCCAGACCATCAACGGCGGCATCCCCGGCCCGCTGCTGCGCTGGCGTGAGGGTGACACCGTGACCCTGCGGGTGCGCAACCGTTTGAAAGATCCAACCTCCATCCACTGGCACGGCATTCTGCTGCCGGCCAACATGGACGGCGTGCCGGGGTTGAGCTTCAAGGGCATCGAGCCCGATGGCATGTACGTCTATCAATTCAAGGTCCGGCAAAACGGTACTTACTGGTACCACAGTCATTCCGGCTTCCAGGAACAGTCCGGGGTCTACGGCCCACTGGTGATCGACGCCAAGGAGCCCGAGCCCTTCCAGTACGAGCGCGACTACGTGGTGATGCTCACCGACTGGACCGACGAAGACCCCGCCGATGTCATCCGCAAGCTCAAGAAGCAATCGGACTACTACAACTACAACAAACGCACCGTCGGTGATTTCATTGACGATGTCGGCAAGAACGGCTGGGCCGCCACCGTGGCCGATCGCAAGATGTGGGCCGAAATGAAGATGAACCCCACCGACCTGGCCGACATCAGTGGCGCCACCTACACCTACCTCATGAACGGCCAGACGCCGGACATGAACTGGACCGGTCTGTTCAAACCCGGCGAACGCCTTCGCCTGCGCTTGATCAATGGCTCGTCCATGACCTATTTCGACGTGCGCATCCCCGGCCTGAAAATGACCGTGGTGGCGTCCGATGGACAGTACGTCAAACCGGTGAGCGTCGATGAGCTGCGCATCGCCGTGGCCGAAACTTATGACGTTATCGTCGAGCCAAGCGAAGAAGCCTATACGCTGTTTGCCCAATCGATGGATCGCACCGGCTACGCCTGCGGCACCCTGGCGACCCGTTCCGGTCTTTCGGCAACGGTGCCGCCGCTGGATCCACGGCCACTGGTCACCATGGACGACATGGGCATGGGTGGTATGGATCACGGATCGATGCAGGGCATGGCGGGCATGGATCACAGCCAGATGGCGGGGATGGACCACGGTTCCATGCAAGGCATGGACGACGGGCTGTCCCATCCAGACTCCGAAAAAGACAATCCGCTGGTGGACATGCAGGCCATGAGCGTCAGCCCCAAGCTCGACGACCCGGGCATGGGCCTGCGCAACAACGGTCGCAAGGTCCTCACCTACTCGGACCTGCGCAGCACGTTCCCCGACCCCGACGGGCGTGAACCGGGCCGCACCCTCGAACTGCACCTGACCGGCCACATGGAGAAATTCAGCTGGTCGTTCAACGGCGTGAAGTTCTCCGATGCCGCACCGCTGCTGCTCAAGTACGGCGAGCGCCTGCGCATCGTGCTGATCAACGACACCATGATGACTCACCCCATCCACCTGCACGGTATGTGGAGCGATCTGGAGGACGAGAATGGCCAGTTCATGGTGCGTAAACACACCATCGATGTGCCGCCGGGCTCCAAACGCAGTTACCGGGTCACCGCCGACGCCCTCGGACGCTGGGCATATCACTGCCACTTGCTGTTCCACATGGAGATGGGGATGTTCCGTGAAGTTCGGGTGCAGGAATGAGGAGCCGACCATGACCACTATTTTTCACTACCCCCTGGCACTTTTTGCCAGCCTCACTCTGGGCGCCACTGGCTCGGCCTGGGCCGCGAGCGATGCCATGCAAGGCATGGATCACAGCCAGATGCAGGGGATGGACCATAGCCAGATGCAAGGCATGGACTCGATGCAGGGTATGGAACCGATGCAATCGGCCCCCACCAGCAGCCGCACGCCGATTCCCGAGCTGACCGACGCCGACCGCGCCGCCGTCTACGAAGACCATGGCGGCCATGCCGTGCATGACAGCGCCATCCATTCATTCTTGCTCATCGACCAATTGGAATGGCAAGACGCCGATGATGGCAGTGCCCTGAGCTGGGACGCCTCGGGCTGGATCGGCGGCGACATCGATCGCTTGTGGCTGCGCTCCGAAGGCGAACGCACCAACGGCAAGACCGAGGAAGCCGAACTCCAGGCCCTGTGGGGACATGCCGTCAGCCCCTGGTGGGACCTGGTCGCCGGCGTGCGCCAGGATTTCAAGCCGGGCGACCCGCAAACCTGGGCCGCCTTCGGTGTACAGGGCATGGCGCTGTATAACTTTGAAGCCGAGGCCACCGCGTTCATCGGCGAAGGCGGTCAGAGTGCGGTGCGCCTGGAAGGCGACTACGACATCCTGCTGACCAATCGTCTGATCCTGCAACCCACCGCCGAAGCCAACTTTTACGGCAAGAACGATCCCGATCGCGGTGTCGGCTCCGGGCTGTCGGACACTGAAGTGGGTGTGCGGCTGCGCTACGAAATCCGCCGTGAGTTCGCCCCTTATATCGGCGTCACCTGGAACCGCGTCTACGGCAACACTGCCGACTACGCCCGGGAAGAGAACGAAGACCGCAGCGAGGCACGCCTGGTGCTGGGCGTGCGCATGTGGTTCTGAGGGTGGTTGTAATCGCAGTCAACTAAAAAACTAGAAACCTGAGCTGTAGGAGTCCTTGCATGTCATTTATCAGAACCGCTGTAGTCACCGTCGCGCTGTCCACAGGCCTGTTGATCAGTGGCCTGGCCCAAGCGCACCCAAAGCTGCTTTCCTCCACGCCCGCTGAAGGTGCTGAAGGTGCGGCGCCGGCAAAGATCGAACTGCATTTTTCCGAGAACCTGATGACCAAGTTCTCCGGCGCCAAGCTGGTCATGACCGGGATGCCCGGCATGTCGGCGCACTCGCCCATGCCCATGAAGGCCAAGGTCTCCGGCAGCGATGACCCCAAAACCATGGTCATTACCCCGAACGCTCCGCTCACCACCGGCACCTACCAGGTCCAGTGGCGCGCGGTGTCGTCCGATACTCACCCGATCACCGGCAATGTCACGTTCAAGGTGAAGTGACTTGAGCGCCTCGATCAACATTGACCTGCTCAACATTGTTCTGCGCTTGGCCCTGTACCTGGATCTGATGGTGTTGTTCGGCCTGGCCGCGTTCGGTCTGTATAGCTTGCGCGGTCCAGAGCGGATCTCGGGCGTGGTGGTGCACTTCAAAGCACTTGTGCTGACCACAGCGCTGTTTGGCGTGCTGTTGTCGGTGGCCGCCATGCTGTGCATGGCCTGGGCCATGAGCGGCGTCACCGACTGGAACGAGCTGTTGCCGCACATTGAAATGATGGTGTTCGAGACCGACGTGGGTGTGAGCTGGAGTGTTCGGATCGCGGCGCTGTTGCTGGCGACAATTGCTGTGGCCCTGAACCACCCGGCACCGACCGTCAGCTTGTGGCTGGTCACCCTCAGCGGTGCCGTGGCCCTGGCGACACTGGCCTGGGCCGGGCATGGCGCCATGGACGAAGGCCTGCGCCGTAACTGGCACTTCATCACCGATTTTCTGCACCTGTGGGCGGCGGGCGGCTGGGTGGGCGCCCTGACTGCGTTTGCCCTGCTACTTCGCCGTGCTGAACACCGGCTGCCGGTCCTGGCGCGAACCCTGACCGGGTTTGAAACAGCCGGGGCGGTGATTGTGGTGGTGATCAGTGTGACAGGGGTGGTGAACTATCTGTTCATCGTCGGTCCTCGCGTCGACGGGCTGCTGGATAGCACCTATGGTCAATTGCTGGTGCTTAAAGTCGTGTTGTTCGCGGCGATGCTGGTGTTTGCCGCGCTGAATCGTTTTCATCTGAGCCCGTTGCTGGAACAGGCTCGGCAGACCGGGGAGCACAGCGTGGCGGTCAATGCCCTGCGGCGCAGCATGGCTCTGGAGTTGTCCGTGGCGGTGGTAATACTGGCGTTGGTGGCATGGCTCGGGACGTTGAGTCCGGCGATGGAATAGCACGACTGACTCCACTGAACAGGGGTTTGGAGTGCACCTGATTTTTAAATACCCCCCACCAGATTTCAGTTTGCCCCACCCCTCACATCCCAGCCTAAATGGAGCTTTATCCAGCAAGGCTCTGTTATGGAAAACGTTCGAACTTCAAGCACCCACGCCGTCTGGCTGATGGTCAGCGTGGTGTTGGTGGCACTGAACCTGCGCCCCTCTATGGCGGCTGTCGGGCCATTGTTATCAGCCATTCGCGGCGAGGTGCCGCTGAGTTTCAGCACCGCTTCGTTACTGACCATGTTGCCGGTCATGGCCATGGGTCTGGCGATGTTCTTGGGCATGCGCATTGCCCTGCGCATCGGTGAGCACCGCACCATCGTGCTGTCGCTGCTGATCATCGGCATCGCCACGGCATCGCGCCTGTACCTGGACAGCGCCGTCGAGCTGATTATCAGCGCGGTGCTGGCGGGGATCGGTATCGCCCTGATCCAGGCCGTGATGCCGGCGCTGATCAAATCGCGCTTCGCCGACAATGTCTCGTTGTTCATGGGCCTGTACGTCACGTCCATCATGGGCGGCGCGGCGCTTGCGGCGTCGTTTTCACCGTTCGTCCTGGAGCAGACCGGCAGCTGGCGTATCGGCCTGGCGATCTGGGCACTGCTGGCGCTGATCGCCCTGGGCTGCTGGTACGCCCAGCGCGCGGCCGTCACGCCTTTGCCCGCTGCCCCGGCGCAGCGCCAGGAATCGTTTTTCAGCAATTCGCGGGCCTGGCTGCTGGCGATCTTCTTCGGCCTCGGCACCGCCTCCTACACCTGCGTGCTGGCGTGGCTGGCGCCGTATTACGTGGAGAAAGGCTGGAGCGAACAGCACGCCGGCCTGCTGCTGGGGTTCCTCACCGCGATGGAAGTATTGTCCGGCCTCGTCACCCCGGCGATTGCCAACCGCAGCCAGGATAAGCGCCTGGTCCTGGCGGTTTTGCTGGCCCTGATCATCGCGGGGTTCTGCGGCCTGATCCTCAGCCCGGACCGCTTCAGCCTGTTGTGGCCTTGCCTGCTGGGGCTGGGCATTGGCGGTCTGTTCCCAATGAGCCTGATCGTGTCCCTCGATCACTTGGACAACCCACGTCGGGCCGGTGGTCTGACGGCGTTCGTGCAAGGTATCGGCTACCTGATCGCCGGCCTCTCGCCGTTGATTGCCGGGATGATCCGCGATCAGTTGGGCAGCTTCGAATGGGCCTGGTGGTCGCTCACCGCGGTCATGGCGCTGATGATCGTGATGGTCCTGCGCTTCAATCCCAAACACTACGCGCGACACATCAGCTAGTGGCGTCAAAGGGCTGCAGTTGACTGCGGCCCTGTTTTTCACACTCACCATGACAGCCGGCCGATTTGTCCCTCATGACGTTCCGGTATTTGAAAGCAGGAATAGAACCTTGATGAAAAACGTCGGTTTCGCAGCCGCTCACTGGGGCATGCTCATCTGGGCAATCCTGATCGCAGCGTCGTTCTTTGCCGCGGCGCAGGTCAGTCAGTCAATCGATCCGATCCTGCTCACCGGCTTGCGACTGCTGTTTTCCGCCCTGATGTTCCTGCCGCTGTTACTGCTGAAAAACACCTCGCCGGTCTCCGGCAAAGGCCTGCTGGCCCATGCCGTACTTGGCCTGTTGCTGGCAACGTACTTCGGTTCGTTGTTCGAAGCGTTGCGCTACACCTCGGCGGTCAATACCGCGACGCTGTACACGCTGGTGCCGTTGATGACCTTGTTGTTCGAGGTATTTCTGCTGCCCAACCCAAGCCTCAAGACCCGCCTGCTGCCGATGTCGACCGCAGCGATCGGCGCAGTGTTGCTGACCCTCAAGGGGTCGGCTCCGGGACAATTGCCGGCGCTCTATCCCGTGCTGGTTTTCGGCGCCGGTTGCCTGGCGATGGCGCTGTATTCCCCCCTCAGCCAACGGTTCAAGGTCCGCGCGCTGAAAGGCCGCGACCCGGTGACGATGACGTTCTGGAACATGCTGTTCGGGGCGCTGTTTCTGCTGGTGTTTTGCCTGTTCAGCGGCGGCTGGCGCAGCGCTCTGCAGTTGTCGACGCTGGACATCGGCTGGCTGATGTACCTGGCCGTGTTCGGCACCCTCGCCACTTTCTGGCTGTTGCACCGGGCAATTGGGGTAATCGCGCCGTCCACGGTGGTTTCCTATGTCTACCTCAGCACCCTGTTCGTGACCGTACTGCACTGGTTCTGGCTCAGGCAGCAACCGCTGATGATCGAGATCCTCGGTGCTGCCCTGGTGGGTATCGGCATGCTGGCACTGGTGCTCAGCAGCCGAAACACCAGAACCGTCACGGCTTGAGGGCGGTCAGTACGTCGATGCCGGACGGGGCGTAACCGGACTCCAGCGCTCCAGCTCACGCTCCAGGAAAGCAGCCACTGCCAACAACCGTTCTTCCTGCCAATGAGGCCCGACAATCTGGATGCCGATAGGCATCCCGGTAGTCGGGTCCGTTCCGGCGCGGATCACTACTGCCGGGGAACCGCTGAGGCTGAACGGGAACACGAAGGCATACCGGTCGCGATCCTCCAGGGACTCCCCGTGACGGAACGCGACGTCCGGAAATACCGGGCAGATGAACAGGTCATGCTGCTTGAAGAATTTCGCCAACTCATAGCGAAACGTATCGATCATGATCCAGTCGCGTTTGACCTCATCCACGGTCAACTCCACCGCCTCGCTCATGTCCAGCAATTGAGCGATGGCCGGGGTAAAACGTCGCTTGTTCATGGACTCGAACAATTGCCGCCAACCGCGACCGGCGTCAGCGCCGGTGATGAACACCCGCCACAGCACATCACAGGCCTCATCGAGCATCGGCGGCGCGACCGTGCTCACCTCGGCCACCACCGGACCCAGGCATCGTTCGACGTGCTGCAATACCTGGCTCACCGCCGCGCTGACCGGCGGGCGGCTCGACGCCGAGAACAGCGCCACCCGCAGGTTGGCCAGCGGCTCGCTGGCGGTGAACGGTACATCGACGGTGTCCGGATCCTGCCCGTCGGCACCGCTGATCAATTGGCCCAGCAGCGCCAGGTCATCGACATAGCGGCCCATCACGCCAAAGGCCGAGGTCATGTGGAACAGCCCGGAACGGTCATTGGGAAACTGGCCGGTCAGCGGCACCCGCCCCTGGGTCAGTTTCAAGCCGCAGATGCCATTGAAGTGCGCCGGTATCCGCACACTGCCACATGCATCGGACGCCAGCCCGGCCGGGGAACACCCGGCAGCGATCGCCGCTGCCTCACCGCCGCTGCTGCCGCCGGCGGAGCGTTGCAAGTCGTGGGGATTCAGGGTCCGGCCGTAGACCAGGTTTTCGGTTTCGAAGGCCATGCACAGCTCAGGCACATTGCTGATGCCCAGAATGATCGCCCCGGCCTGTCGAAGCCGGGCAACGGCCGTTGCGTCCTGCTCACTGGGTTCGCCCAACAGCTCCCCCAGCCCTCGGGACATCTTGAAACCACGCACATGCAGGACATCCTTGATGGTGATGGGAATCCCATGCAGCGGGCCACTGATCTGGCCAACGCGCGCCATCTCGTCAGCCTCGCGAGCCTGGCGCCGCAGCTCCTCGACTGGCGCCAGCTGGATCAGTGCGTTGATGTGCCGGTTACGCTCAGCGATGCGTTGCAGGTAAAACTCCAGCAACGTGACACTGGTCAGCACGCCACGGCGCAGCAGACCGGCCATTTCCCGCAGGGTCAGCGTATCGGGGTTGAACAGGCTCATGACGCCTCCTTGCTGCGCAGCCACTTGTTGGGCAATAGATACATGTTGCGCACCACCAGGGAAAACGCTTTCACCGCCAGCGCCGGGCGCCGATCGATGGCTTGCAGGGACTCTTCGATCATCGCCAGGACATGCTGCAAGGCTTCGGGCGTGATATTCAGCGGCGGATAAAAACGCAGCACCGGGCGTTCGGCCTTTTCATTCATGGAATGCCCGGCGTGGACGCCACGCTTGCCCAGCTCCATGCTCATCAGCGCCTCATAGACCGAACCACGCAGGCGCAGGCCCGTCATCAGGCCGACGCCCGGCACATCCTCGATGATGTGCGGATAACGCAAGGCCAGTCGTTGCAGACCGTGGCGCAGCAACCCACCGTTGACCCGCGACAGCTCCACCAGGTTGTGTTGCTCGATGTAGTCGATGGCCGCGAGCGCCGAGGCACACGCTAGCGGATGCCCGCCATTGGTTCGCGTGTCGGGCTCGATTTCGCTGATTGGATACTGGGTGGCCAGGCGCCGGCTGTACATGGCGCAAGCGAACGAGGTGTAGCCGCCGGTCAGACCCTTGGAGAGGATCATGATGTCAGGCACCACGTCGTCATATTGCACGGCGAACCATTTGCCGCAACGGCCGAAACCGGTCTGGATTTCATCCGCCACCAGCAGCGTGCCCGTGGCGTCGCACAAGGCTCGAAGGTTGGCCATGTAGCCCACCGGGGGCACCTGCAGATGAGCGCCGCCCAGAATCGGCTCGACGTACACCGCACAGACACCCTCGCCCACGGCCTTTTGCAGGGCGGCGAAATCGCCGTAGGGGACACAGGTCACTTCGGGGCAAGCGATGCCATAACTGCTGTGGTGCTGTTGCTGGCCCAGAATGCTCATCGCCGCCAAAGTCTTGCCATGATAAGAGCCGCTCATCACGACGATCCTGCGCCGCTGAGGCTGGATCCGCAGCACATAACGCAGACTCTGCTCTACGGCCTCGGCACCCGAGACCATGAATTGCACGTCGCCCCATTCTCCCGGCACCAGTTGGCAAAGCCGCTCGGACAGCTTGTCTTGAAGCGGATGGCGCCGGCCTTCCGGGACCCAGGCCAACTGATTCAATTGCGCCTGCACCTGCTCACGCACCGTCGGGTTGCGATGCCCGACGATAAACACCCCGTAGCTGCACGCGCAGTCAATGAAGCGCTTGCCGGTGTGATCGGTGACATGGATGCCATCGGTCTGCTGTTCTACGCTGGTCTTGCCCAGGCGATACAGCTTGGCCGCCGAGGCGCTCCAGTGCCGCTGGCAATCATCCAGCAGTTGTTCATGCGGCCTGAGTAAGGACATGGCTTAGCGTCTCCTTGATGAGGTGGGCGGCACGTTGAATCTGTTCGGGGCGTGCAGTGATCGGGCAGCGCAAGATCAATTCGCGGCCCCGGGGTGGGCTGATATAAACGCCTTGCTGGTAAAGCGCTTCGCACAGCAGGGACGGCTGCAGATCATCGGCCAGCGGCAGACTGACCCAGCCACCCACGGCCACCGCTCCGAATGGCGCCAGGGTTTGCACCAGCCGCTGACCGTTCTCCAGACAATGCAGAGGCGAGTCGTGGGCCTGCACATAATCCAGGGCTGCCAGGGCCGCTACACACGCCATCGGATTACCAGCGGTGGTGCTGCCGTGTTTGGCCGGACTGCTGCGCCCATAGACCTGCCAGGCCATGCGCTCGCTGCAGGTATAGGTGCCGATGGGAATCGCGCTGCCCCCCAAGGGGCCCCCAAGCACGACAATGTCCGGGACAGGACGATAACGCTGGAAACCGAACAGCGTCCCCAGGCTACCGAGGCAACTGTGGGTGTCGACCGCGATGACCGGCGCGCCAGCCTGTGCTGCGCGGGCATGCAATTGCTCGAGCAGTGCAGCATCGAGCAGTTGCAATCGGCCGCTGGCATCCACGCGGGTGTTGCTGTGGCACACCGCGAAACAATCGCTCCAGTCCACCGTGTCCAGGTCAGCCAGATGCCGAATCGCCACTCGCTTGAACCCTAGAAAACTCTGCACGGCCAGATCATCTTGCGCGGCGCTGAGGCAACGTCCGTAGGTCAGCGCGCCATAATCCCCCCCCTGGATGAACACGATGGTGTTGCCCTTGGGCTTGAGGCCCTTGCACAACTTCAATGCGCCCTCGAACGCCTCATCCCCGGAGCTGCACACATAAGAGTTGACGAGCGGCGCAGGCAGCAGCTCGGCCAGGCGTCGGCACAAGGCAATAAGCGGTTGGGACATCAGCACCCGGTTGGATAACCCCATGATGTCCGCTTGGCGACTGACCGCCTCGATCACCGACGGCACCTGGAAACCGAACCCGCCGCTCAGGTCGATAATCTGCCGGCCATCGCCATCGAGATAACTCTCGTACTGTCCGCTGACAATGTATTTGTTGTTGTTCGTCATGATGAGTCTCAGCGATAGCTCAAGGCGTTGAAGATGCGTCGACGTTCGTCGACGATGGTTTCACGACCGTGCATGACCCGACGGTTGTCGATCATCACCACGTCGTGATCGCGCCAGCCAACCGGGCAGGTGTACTGGGCGGACACTTCGGCAATTTCCCGCAGAAACCCAGCAGGAATCGGCTGCCCCCCCACGGTGTCGATCACCGGAGCTTCGTAGTTGAAGGAAGGTCCCAGGATGCTGTTGGCGAAGGCCGGACGCTGGCTGAACGCGGACGTGAGGATCGCCGGAGTGCTGAAGGCGTAGTGAATGGAGTCATCGGCCGGGTTGAAGGAAATAACCGTCTGCGGGTCCTCCCCGATGATTTGCCACAGGTCCTCGATTTCGACGGCCGCCGGGTCCGACAACGCTGGCGAATAGTGGCAAACCAAACGACGCCACTTTTCCCCCGCAACGGTACGGCTGTAGCGGATAGGGTTTTCTTCAAAAAAACTGCGGCAGGCTGGAGACAGTTTCGCCAACACCTTCTCACCGTCACACAACGTCGTTTGCGACCCCTTGCGTGGTGCTTCCTGACAATAGAACCAGGTCATGTCCGGCCAGAACGGCGAGTTACCGTTTTCGCAGTGCAGGCCAACCGCCTGATGTCCCGCGTCCACCAACTGTGCCGCGCCGCCCACCATGACGCGGGCCGGATCCAGGCTCAGCCGCGAACTGTTTTGTTTGACGTAGGCGCTGAAATCTTCGGCGCTGTGGATACAGTTACGAAACAGCACGACCCCGTAATGGCCCAGCAGCTCATACAGCTCGCTCTTGCCCAGGCTGGCGAAGTGGTGCGACTCGACGATAGAGATGTCCGCGGTTTCAAAGTGAAAGGCAGGCGTGGTCATTGGATGCAGTCCCTTGCAGAGTGGAAAAAACAGTGGCGATGTCGGCGCGTTTTGGCCGGCCGGTAACGGTGTAAAGCTGCTCGATCAACGGGTCGTCCTGGGTCAACAACCAGAGTCGGCTGGGTCTTTCGATGTCGGAAAAACGCCGGGCGGACCAGGCCACCAGCTCATCGCGCGCGGGGGCCGACTCGACACACAGCAACGCCACCAGGCCATGGTGCTCATCGAAAAACACTGCGGCATCGTTGACGCCGGGGTATTTGCGATACTCCAGCTCAACCTGTTCAGGGCTGACGTTGCGCCCGTTGGGCAGGCAGATCACGTTCTTCTTACGCCCGTGCACATAGAGGTAGCCATCGTCGTCCAGCATGCCCAGGTCTCCAGTGTCCATCCAGCCATCGGCAGACATGGAGCAGGCACTGGGGTCCGTGCCGGAATAGCCACTGAACAGTGAGCTGCTCTTGACCTCAATGGTCTGGTCGGCGCCGATACGCACCTGGACATGGGGCAAGGGTTTGCCCACGCTGCCCAGGCGCTGCTGTTCGAAGGTGTTCATGCTGACCACCGAGGCGTTCTCGGACAGGCCGTAGCCTTGGTACACAGCAATGCCCCGTTCTTCCAGTCCGCGCAGTACATCGATGCTGACCGCCGCACCGCCACAGGTAATATGCGCACCCGATTGCAGATAGCGCGCCAGTCTCTCGCCCTGCTCGCCGCCCTCGTCCATTTGTTCCAGGAAGCGGTTGACCATCACCGGCGGCACTGTCAGGGCCGTTGGCTGGACCTGCAGGATCCACTCGACCAGACGCTGTGGCGAAGCCCCAGGCTCGCCGAGCAATGCTTCGTTCGGTGGCAAGAAATGCACGGTTCCGCCCGCCAGCAACGGTAGATAGGCGGCAGTCACCTGTTCGAGCAGCAAACTCAAGGGCACCAGCGACAGGTAACGGCGATGAGCATCGGCGGGCATACGTTGACGCAGCGATGCCAGCACGGCGCCGACCGCCTGGGTACTCAACTGCACGCCCTTCGGGCGACTGGTCGTGCCCGAGGTGTGAATGATTTTGCAGATCCAGTCTTCATCACCGTCGGGCGTATGCAACAAAGGCTGTTCGATGACCGGCTCGCTGATGTGGCGCAAACGGCTTTCAGGGAAATTCAACTTCCATCGCTGCGCCAGTGTCCGCTGCCCGGCGGCATCCACTACAAACCCGTCGCAACGCTCGGCCAGGTGCTCCGCCTGAGCCTGGCTGAAAGCCAATGGCAACGGTAACGCGGTAATCCCGGCAAACAAGCAAGCAAGATCGGCCACCAGCCAGTCGCTGCTGTTACGCGTGGCAATTCCCAAAACCACATGATCGCCATGGGCCGGGCTGGGAAAACGCCGTTGCAGTTCGGCGGCCAGATTGAGGGCACGATGTTCCAGCTCGCCATAGGTCAATGCCACCGGCTCGCCGCCCGACGCCGACCAGTCCACCGCGCAGACAGCCTGGCGATTGTCTTGCAACGCGCTTTGCAAGTGATGGATAAATCCGCCGCTCATGGCTGCGCCCTCGCCAGTGAATCGCCAGGCAGTTGGGTGAACGAGGTATTGAGCGTCATGGCCGCGAAACGCGAGCGCTGCGGGTCTACCCGGATGAACCCGGTGACCGGCAATTTGGAGTAATAAGTCCCCCAGTTCTTGCCACCCTCCTCGCCCAGGCGCGCAGGGTCTGCTGTCAGCAGCGGCTCGAAATCGATTTGGCAACTTTCCATCATTTGCCGAACGCGGGGTGTCACCGTACACAACAAGTAATGCCCACCCATGCACCAGGACAACAGGGGAATCATGTTGACCAGAATCATGCCGGCCGTCAGGTGATGGGAGATCAGGTTGCCGATCTCGACAATGTTTGAGCGGTCGATGGTTTTCTCCAGGCGCTGGGACAAAATCACTTCTATCGGTTGCGCCAGGTATTGCTCGGAAAACAGTGTGCGGTGGTCCGCGAATGTAATACCGGCACAGGCAAGAATACGGTCTGACGGATCCTGGGTGACCGCAAAGTATTGTGGATTCGGTTCAACCGACGCCGAATAAGAACGGCGAAATTTCTCTTTCACTACTTCAGTGGCTTGCACCCATAACGGTGTCTTAGTTTCTGCGACGCGAATTTGCATATCGTCCTCCTCCGTCCTTGTGCAGGATTTCTATAAAAAGCGAGGCGAGCATATTTAAGAAAATTCCCACAAGCCATTTAAAAAATAAATGCCTTCCGCTAATATATAAATAAACCCCTTTGTCATAAAAACAAGGGACGCTAGCTGATGGATTGCGCCGAGAAGGATCTTATGCTCAATAGTAATTTGCTTAGAAAGCTGGACATGCAGGACCTGATGGTGTTTGTCGCGGTGTACGAGCAAAGCAGCGTCACCGAGGTGTCCGAGACCCTTTGTGTGAGCCAGTCAACCGTGAGCTACTGCCTGAAGAAGCTGCGCACAAGTTTCGAAGATGAGTTATTCATCAATACCCGTAGTGGCATGCGGCCCACGAACAAAGCCACGGCCATGTACAGCCATGTACTCAACATCCTCAAGACCATAAATATATGCCACTCCGGCATTCAAACATTCGACCCCACGCAGAAAGAAATAACATTCAATATTTGCGCCCCGGAGTATTTCGAACTTCTTATACTTCCCCAGCTAGTGAAACGATTCATTGGCAGCCGTTTCCCCGTCATCATTAACATCACGAAATTTCACAAAGACATTCCGGTTGACGAATTGATGGAGGGTCGATTCGACCTGGTTGTTTGTTTTGGCCCCAACTTTCATCGCGGCGCGAAGGGGTTGCGCTCGCAAGTATTACTGGAAGATGAACTGGTCTGCGTGGTCGATAAAGACTTTTCACTGCCCAGGGAGGAATTTGATCTGGAGGCGTTCGTCGCCTGCCAGCATGTTTTTCCGACGCCTTGGACCTCCGACACCAACATGGTGGACGGCTGGCTCGCCCGGCAAGGCTACAACCGACAGATTGTCGCTCGGGCCAACAGCTACGTGGCAGCACTGAATATGATTCCGGGAACCGACTTCATCCTGACGTTGCCTCGGCGTATCCAGGCGTTGACCTGCGATGAAGGCAAATACAGCCATCGCAGGCCACCAGTGGGCTTACCGAACTTTACGCTGGATATGATGTGGAGCGAGAAACCCGGCCAGGACAACGCCAACATCTGGTTTCGCGAACAGATCGTGAAGGTATGCGCCGAGGACGGCTTGCTTTAACAACCCAGGGAACCACTCGAATCGTCGGGTGGTTCCGGTTTTCAAGCGGCGAGTTTTCTACAGGCAAAAAAAAATCCGGAAATCCTCACTTTCGTGGGCCTTCCAGACTTTTAAAACTGCTAAAAATGGTGGGTCGTGTGGGATTCGAACCTACGACCAATTGGTTAAAAGCCAACTGCTCTACCAACTGAGCTAACGACCCGCTGTGTGGTGGCGCGTATAATACTGATTTCTAAGGACTATTCAACACCTAATTTGAAATAAATCAAAAATAAGGGGTTGGATCGCTCACACCCGCCGCCGCGAAGCCTTCGGCACGCAGGCGACAGCTGTCGCATTTGCCGCAGGCACGCCCCTGATCGTCAGCCTGATAGCAGGAAACGGTGAGCCCGTAGTCCACGCCAAGCTTCACCCCCGCCCGAACGATGTCGGCCTTGCTGAGATTCTGCAGTGGTGCCTGAATACGGAAGCCCTGCCCTTCTACACCGGCCTTGGTCGCCAGGTTGGCCATACGCTCGAACGCTTCGACGAACTCCGGACGGCAGTCCGGGTAGCCGGAATAATCCACGGCGTTGACGCCGATGAAGATATCACGGGCACCCAGCACCTCCGCCCAGCCCAGGGCCAGGGACAGGAACACCGTGTTGCGTGCCGGCACGTAGGTCACCGGGATGCCTTCGCTGGGAGTTTCAGGCACGTCGATGGAGCTGTCGGTCAAGGCCGAGCCGCCGATGCCATTGAGGTTCAGGCCGATCACCTTGTGTTCGACGACACCCAGGTCCCGGGCCACCCGCTCGGCGGCGTGCAGTTCGGCGCGGTGGCGCTGGCCGTAATCGAAACTCATGGTGTAGCAGCGGTAGCCCTCGGCACGCGCCATGGCCACGACCGTCGCGGAATCGAGGCCGCCGGACAACAGGATGACGGCACGTTTTTCTGCAATGTTCGAGTGTTCAGTCATATCAGCGCCCCGGCTCGTCGTTCCAAAGATATTTATGCAGCTGCAATTGCAGGCGCACCGGCAAATTGTCCGCCACCACCCAGTCCGCCAGCTCCCGGGCGTTCAAGTCATGATGACTTGGCGAAAACAACACTTCGCCAGCCCGCTGGTCGAGCCCGTATTGAATCAGCTTGGACACGGCCCAGTCATAATCTTCCCGCGAGCAGATAACGAACTTGACCTGATCGTTGGGCGTCAACAGTTCGATGTTCTCATAGCGATTGCGATGGGCTTCCTTGGACCCTGGGGTCTTCAGATCGACGACGCGGCTGACTCGCGGATCAACGGGTGCGATGTCCAAGGCGCCGCTGGTTTCCAGCGATACCTCGTAACCGGCATCGCACAACCGCTTGAGCAAGGGGATCGCGTTGGGTTGCGCCAGTGGTTCGCCGCCCGTAACACAGACGTAGCGCGGGCGAAAACCGGCCACCTGCTCAAGGATGTCGTCGAGGCTGCGCAGGGTGCCGCCACTGAAAGCGTAGGCACTGTCGCAGTATTGGCAACGCAACGGGCAACCGGTGAGGCGCACAAATACTGTGGGCAGCCCGGCCGTTCGCGTTTCACCCTGCAACGAGTAAAAAACTTCGGTAATTCTCAATGTGTCTTGCATAGTCGCCACGGGCGTAACAGCTAAACAGGCTGTCCGCCTCCGTCAGGCACTTCCAGCAACCCCGCCAACGCGCAGATCCCAAGAAGCGTGTTTCATAAAAAGGGCGTGAATTCTAACGAAAAAACCCGCGACAAGCGCGGGTTTCTTCGAAACGGATCAAACAGCCTCACATACGCTGCAAGTCACGCTGAGCCAATTGGGCGGCGGAGGTACCCGGGTATTGGGCCACCACCTGCTCCAGAATGCCCTTGACCTTGTCGGTGTGGCCCAGGCGACGCTCCACGTCAGCGAGCTTGTAGAGCGAGTCCGGCACCTTGGCGTGCTTGGGATAGAGCTGCGAGACCTTGGCGAAGGCCTGACCGGCACCTTGCAGGTCGCCCTTGGCCAGGTTCACTTCACCCAGCCAATATTGGGCGTTGCCCGCATACTGGCTGTTAGGGTATTTGCGAAGGAAAGCGGCAAAGGCCAGACTGGCCTTGTCAAAATCCTTGGCTTTGATCAGATCGAAGGCCGCATCGTAATAGAGCTTTTCCTTCGCCGGATCAGCCGGCTCACCGCCGGCTGCAGGTGCCGGAGCAGTTGCTCCCGCGCCTGCGGCTGCGCCAGGGGCGTTCAAGTCGCCACCGGCTGGAGAATTCTCAGGAGTCGCGGCAGGTGCAACGCCGGTTCCTATGCGCCGATCAAGATCCTGGTATCGCTCCAGGTTTTCCTGCTTCATGCGCGAAACTTCATTTTGCAGAACTTCAATCGCGCCTTGCTGGCGTGAAATCTGGTCTTGCATTTGCTGCAGTTGGTTGAACAGCTGGCCCTGTGCCGAGACAGGGGCCGAAACCCCTCCCCCGGCATAGGCGCCGCTCGTACCGTAACCTGCAGGCGGATAATTGCTTGCGCTATTGTTATAGCCGGAATCATTATCGACCACGGGAACCGCAGCCCACGCCGCAAGCGGCGCGAGGCTGAGAGCCAGAACAGTTACAGCACGGCGGCACGTTCGCATGACGAATTACTTACGCAGTTCGACGCGACGGTTTTGAGCCCAGGACTGCTCGTCGTTGCCGGTAGCAACTGGACGCTCTTCGCCGTAGGAAACCAGTTCCAGCTGAGCTGGGGAAACACCTTGCAGTACCAGGTAGCGTTGAACGGCTTTCGCACGACGCTCGCCCAGTGCCATGTTGTACTCACGAGTACCACGTTCGTCGGTGTTGCCTTCCAGAACGATGCGAGCACCGTTCGACTTCAGGTCTTTGGCGTGAACGTCCAGAGCGCGCATGGCTTCTGGCTTCAGGTCCGAGCTGTCGTATTCGAAGTAGAAGGTGGTGATTGCGCGCAGAGCAGCTTCTTCGCTCAGGGAGCCGTCAACTGCACCAGTGTTAGCGCCGTAACCAGCGTTTGGATCAACAGCGCCTTCACCGGCGTTGTCGCCGCCTTTGGACGAGCAACCTACAGCTACAGCCATGGCCAGAGCCAGCGCAGCAAATTTACCAAACTTCAGCATTTCCATCGTGAAACTCCTAATGAACCCCAGTGTGTTAAGTAAAACGTATTGCGCCGCGTCAGTTCAGGTAAGGGGACCAGGACGGTTCTCTGACTTCGCCTTGTGCGGTAGGAAGCGGGAGCCTCACGCGTCCATTAATGGACACGAGCATCAAGACTCCCCGGCCCTGCTGGCGGGTGGCGTAGATTACCATGGTGCCGTTGGGCGCAACAGTAGGTGACTCGTCCAGAGTGCTATCAGTGAGGATCTTTACACTACCTCGCTGCAAATCCTGAGCCGCCACCTTGAAATTGGTAAAGCCATCCTGGCGATGGATCATCACCAGGGTCTTTTCGTCCGCCGACAGTTTAGGGTTGGCGTTGTAGTTACCGACGAATGTTACGCGTTCGGCACCGCCACCACTGGCGCTGGTCTTGTAGATCTGCGGCTTGCCGCCACGGTCGGAGGTGAAGTAGATGGTCGAGCCATCCTTGCCCCAGAACGGTTCGGTGTTGATGCCGGGACCGTTGGTCACGCGAGAAATCGCCCGCGAAGCCAGGTTCATCACATAGATATCCGGGTTACCGTCCTTGGACAGCACGAATGCCAGGCGCGTACCGTCCGGCGACCAGGCTGGCGCACCGTTCAGGCCTTCGAAGTTGGTGATTTGCTCACGGCGACCGGTGTCAATGTGTTGCATGAAAATACGCGGGCGCTTCTGTTCGAACGAAACATAGGCGATGCGCTTGCCATCGGGGGCGAAACGCGGCGACAGGATCGGCTCGCGCGATTGCAGCAGGGTCACTGCACGAGCACCGTCATAGTCTGAACGCTGCAAGGTATAGCGGGTGTTTTTCTCAGAGAAGCGTTCGGCCGTCACATAGAGCATGCGGGTAGAGAACGCACCCTTGATGCCGGTGAGTTTCTCGAACGACTGATCGGAGATGTAGTGCGCCATGTCACGCAGCTGATCGACGCTGCCCGACACACTACCGGTCAGCACTTGCTGCTCGGTGGCGACGTTGAACAGGGTGTACTGCACCTGCAGGCGACCGCCGGCCGGCACGATGTTGCCGACCATGAGGTACTGGGCGCCCAGGGCTTTCCAGTCGCGATAGATGACTTCGCTGGCCTGGGTCGGCAGGCTGATCATGTTCTGCTTCGGAATCGGCGCGTAGTAACCCGAGTTGCGCAGGTCATTACCGATGATTTCCGACATGTCGTCCGGCAGGACGCTACCGCCCTGCCAGCCGAACGGTACGACGGCGATCGGGGTCGCCCGATCGCTGCCGCTGGTGACCAGAATGTTCTTTTCCTCTGCTACCGCTATCCCTGCCAGGCAGCAGATAACGACCAGCATTGATCGAAGAAGGTTTCTCACAAGGCTAGATCCTCAGGTGTGAATGTCATCTTGAATGAACGATAGGGAGCAAAATCGCTCGGTTTCATTCCTTGCATTTCCGTCAATCGCCCAATGTTCTTGACCGCTGCGACCGCCGAAGCGTCGAACGGGCCATCACCGCTGGACTTGGCCACGCTGACCGAGGTAACCGTACCGTCGGGCAACATGCCGATTTGCAATACTACAGTCATGCCTTTGCGTGCCGAAGGTGGACGAGCCCAGCCTTCTGCCGCTCGGGCGCGAATCAAATCATCGAAACTGCCGGCGACTTCATCGCCCTGCTCATCAGCCAATGCCTGCTGGCGCTGCGGCGTGTCGGAAAGTAAATCTGCCAAGGCCTGGGCCTTTTTCTCTTCGGCGGATTTACGCGCTGCGTCCTGAGCCTTTTTCTTGGCGGCGTCGGCGGCGGCTTTCTTCTTCGCGTCTTCGGCGATTTTCTTTTTCGCCTCGTCAGCTTCAGCTTTCTTCTTGGCGTCTTCGGCCGCTTTTTTCTTCGCGTCCTCGACAATCTTTTTCTTCGCTTCTTCAGCGGCCGCTTTCTTGGCCTCTTCTTCAGCGGCTTTCTTGGCTTCTTCTTCGGATTTTTTCTTGGCTATATCAGCCAGTTTCTTTTCTTCGGCTTTTTTGGCCTCGGCGGTTTTCTTCGCCTCGTCGGCCTTCTTGGCTTCGTCAGCCTTCCTGGCTTCTTCGGCCTTTTGAGCCGCTTGCTCTTTCTTTTGTTCCGCAGCTTTTATCTCTTCCTGCTCGACCTTCTTTTGCTCCATCTGCTCGACTTCGGTCTGGCGCGCGGCGGATTTCTTCGCCTCACCGGCAAGCTTCTGGTTGGTCTGCGTGGTGGCCTGGCTCTTGGACTTGAGCTGATACAGGGTCGCCTGCACGATCGGCTTGGCCGGCGGCAGCTCCGGAGTCATGGCAAAACTGACGAACAGCATGCCAAACACCAGCACATGCAGGCCAATTGCCCAGACACTAGGCCAGAAGTAGCTTTCCGAGGCGGACGGCTCTCGCTGTTGCTGCATCAGGGCGCCTCAGTGATTAAGCCAACATTACCGACCCCGGCTTTCTGCAGGCCGCCCATGGCGCCCATCACCGCACCGTAGTCGACGGTCTTGTCGCCGCGAATGAAGACCTGGGTGCGTTTGCCGTTGCTGTTGCCGGCGTTGATGATCTTGGTCACCGCATCGGTCATCTGCGGCAAGGTCATGGCCCGGTCCTGCTGCTTCTCGGTGTCGACTTCGCTGCCAAGGTTCCAGTAGTAGGTCTTGTCAGCCTTGATCGAAATGGTCAGGACCTGGGTGTCGTTGTCCTGCGGCAAGGCTTCACTGGAAACCTTGGGCAGATCAACCTTCACGCCCTGATTGAGCATCGGCGCGGTCACCATGAAGATGACCAGCAGCACCAACATCACGTCGATGTAGGGCACCACGTTCATCTCGGCAACCGGCTTGCGCTTTTTTCGGGCTCGAGCGATTAAAGCCATTGGGAAATACCTGCTTATTCTTCGCTGGTGTGCACTTTGCGGTGCAGGATCGCCTGGAATTCATCGGCGAAGGTGTAGTAACGGCTGGTCAGCGTTTCGCTGCGGGCAGCAAAGCGGTTGTAGGCGATAACAGCCGGGATGGCCGCGAACAGACCGATGGCGGTGGCAATCAGTGCCTCGGCGATACCCGGGGCCACGGTGGCCAGGGTTGCTTGCTGGGCAGTGGCCAGGCCACGGAAGGAGTTCATGATCCCCCACACGGTACCGAACAGGCCGATATACGGGCTGACCGAACCAACGGTGGCCAGGAATGGCAGGCCCTGCTCGAGTTTTTCTTCCTCGCGGGAGATGGCGACGCGCATGGCACGGGCCACGCCTTCCATCACCGCCTCAGGGTCCACGCCTGGTTGCTGGCGCAGACGGGAGAACTCCTTGAAGCCGGCACGGAAGATCTGCTCGACCCCCGAGTCCGGGTCCGGGTTGCTGCCGGCCTGGCGGTAGAGTTTGGACAGGTCGATACCGGACCAGAAGCGCTCCTCGAAGCTCTCCAGGGCTCGACGACCGGCGCGCAGCATATTGCTGCGCTGAAAGATCATGATCCATGAGGTCACCGATGCGGCTACCAGGATCAGCATTACCAACTGCACCACAACGCTGGCATTGCTGACCAGGCTCCACATGGAGGAATGGTCGACGACGTTAGCTTCCACGCTTTATCTCCTGCTCTGAGTATGTACCGGCGCCGCTCACGCCGGCAAAGGCCGCACGTAGAGCTTCGGGAATGGCCCGGGGTTTCAAACTATGGGTGCGCACACAGGCCACCAGAAACTGCCCTTCACAGAGCAGCGCATTATCCGTAGCCCGCCTGACCTGCTGCTTGAAGCGCAGGCTGACACGGTTCAATTCGATGACATCGGCACTTACCAGAAGCTCGTCGTCCAGTCGCGCCGGCGCGTGGTAGCGCGCTTCGCTGGAATGCACGACGAATAACAGGTCCTCTCCCACCAGCGCGGATTGGGCAAAACCCAGTTCCCGCAGCCGTTCGGTTCGAGCCCGTTCCATAAACTTGAGGTAATTGACGTAGTAAACGATGCCGCCGGCATCGGTGTCCTCGTAATAAACGCGACAGCGATGTGCGAACGACTCCAGCCCGTTTTGCGCGCGCATACTCTAGTGCTTACTCCTCAGGTTGCCAATCGGCCAGGCAACTGTTTTTTCATTCTCGAAATGCAATGACGCTCCGGGTGTCGTCTGGGACAGCACGAACCTGAAAAAAGTCGCTGCACAGAGGTCGTTCAATCGTCCACGGCATCGAGGAATTCGTCTACCACCGGCATCTCACCCATTCGTGTCGGGATGTTTAAGCCGAAATGCAGATAGGCGTGACGCGTCACCACACGCCCGCGGGGGGTGCGCATGATGTAGCCCTGCTGGATCAGGTACGGTTCCAGCACATCTTCGATGGTATGGCGCTCTTCGCTGATGGCCGCCGCCAGGCTGTCCACGCCCACCGGACCGCCGTCGAACTTCTCGATCATGGTCAGCAGCAGGCGCCGGTCCTGGTGGTCGAAACCACGCTCGTCGATGTCCAGCAGGTTCAACGCCAGGTCGGCAATCGGTTTGGTGATGTGGCCCTTGGCGCGAACTTCGGCAAAATCCCGGACCCGACGCAACAGCCGGTTGGCGATCCGCGGTGTACCCCGCGCCCGCCGGGCGATCTCATAAGCGCCATCCGGGTCCAGCGGCAACCCGAGAATGCCGGCCGAGCGGCCGACGATCGTCGCCAGATCGGCGTTGTTGTAGAACTCCAGGCGCTGGACGATACCGAAACGGTCCCGCAGCGGGTTGGTCAACATGCCGGCGCGGGTCGTGGCGCCCACCAGGGTGAACGGCGGCAGATCGAGCTTGATGGAACGGGCCGCCGGCCCCTCGCCAATCATGATGTCGAGCTGGAAATCCTCCATCGCCGGATACAGCACTTCTTCGACGATCGGCGACAGCCGGTGGATTTCGTCGATGAACAGCACATCATGGGGCTCAAGATTGGTCAGCAGCGCCGCCAGGTCACCCGGGCGCTCGAGGACCGGCCCGGACGTACTCTTGATCGACACGCCCATCTCCTGGGCAATGATGTTGGCCAGGGTGGTCTTACCCAAACCGGGCGGGCCGAAGATCAAGGTATGGTCCAGGGACTCGCTGCGCCCGCGGGCCGCCTGGATAAACAGTTCCATTTGCTCGCGAACCGCCGGCTGACCGATGTAATCGGCCAGACTGACGGGACGAATCGCACGGTCTTGTACTTCTTCACGGTCACGGGGGGCACCCGTGGCGGCGATCAGACGATCGGCTTCAATCACTTAAATCATTCCCTTCAGGGCACGACGAATCATGTCTTCGGTGCTCAAGCCTTTTTCCTTGATAGCGGAAATCGCCTTGCTGGCCTCCTGCGGCTTGTAACCCAGGGAGATCAGTGCGGTGACCGCATCGTTTTCCGCGCTGACGGCGGGCGCTGGCGCGTCCGGCTGGTTAGGCACCAGCGCGAACATGGCCGGCACCGCTTCCCAGGCCTTGAAACGGTCCTTGAGCTCAACCAACAGGCGCTCGGCGGTTTTCTTGCCGACACCTGGCACCTTGGTCAGGGCCGAAGTGTCCTGGGACTGCACGCAGCGCACCAGTTCGTCGACTTCCAGGCTCGACATCAAGGCCAGGGCCAGTTTCGGACCGACGCCGTTGAGACGAATCAGCTCGCGGAAGAAATCCCGCTCGCGCTTGCCGACGAAGCCATAGAGTAACTGCGCATCCTCGCGCACGACCAAATGGGTGTGTAGCGTCAGCGGTTCACCGACCGACGGCAAGCGATACAAGGTGGTCATGGGCACTTCCAGCTCATAACCCAGGCCATTTACATCCAGAATCAGGTGCGGCGGCTGTTTTTCAGCCAGGGTGCCGCGCAAGCGTCCAATCACGTTTCAGATCCTTGGGCGTAGGCCAGCCGTGGGCTGGCGAGTAACGGCCAGAGCATGGAGGCCGACGACACAGGCGCAAAATGCTCGGGCTCACGAAAGATTGCGCTGATGCTATCAGAGACGCAGGCGCCCGCCACGACTGCGTGCGGCTCCCAGGCCATGCGGCAACAGGCTGGAACGGGTATGGGCATGGCAAATGGCGATGGCCAGGGCGTCGGAGGCATCGATCTGCGGCTTGCTGACCAGTTTCAGCAGATGCATCACCATCATTTGCACCTGTTCCTTGTTCGCCGCGCCCGTTCCAACGACTGCCTGCTTGACCTGGGTCGCGGTATATTCGGCGATTTCCAGGTTTTCCTCGGCACCGGCCACAATGGCCGCCCCACGAGCCTGCCCCAGCTTCAGGGCAGAATCGGCGTTACGCGCCATGAAGACCTTTTCAATGCCCATGGTGACCGGGCCGTAGATCTGGATGACTTCACGCACGCCGCGATAAACGATCTGCAAGCGCTCGTGCAACTCACCGGCACCGGTGCGGATACAGCCTGACGCGACGTACACGCAGCCGCGCCCGGTATCACGAACCACGCCGTAGCCGGTGATGCGCGAACCGGGGTCGATACCAAGGATTAAAGTCATAACGCCTGCGGTTTGGAGATGAAGTGTTTGAATCTGTGGGAGCGAGCCTGCTCGCGATAGGGGTATCACTGCAACATCTTTGCAAGCTGGACCCTCGCTATCGCGAGCAGGCTCGCTCCCACATAAAGCACCTACGCATAACTGAACAAGATCGCTGTACCAACAACGCTATCAGCCAAGCTGTTCAGCGACCGCTTCAGGAATGTCCGCGTTAGAGTAGACATTCTGCACATCGTCCAGGTCTTCGAGCATGTCGATCAGCTTGAGCACCTTCTCGGCACCCTCCAGGTCCAGTTCGGCGCTGGTGGTCGGCTGCATGACGATTTCCGCGTCGGCCGGCTTGAAACCGGCAGCCTCCAGGGCATTGCGCACGGCGTAGAAGCTGGCGAACGAGGTGAACACGTCGAAGGAACCGTCTTCATGACTGACCACGTCATCGGCGTCGGCTTCCAGGGCCGCCTCCGTCAGGGCATCTTCATCGAGGCCCGGCGCGAAACTGATCTGCCCCTTGCGCTCGAACAGGTACGCCACCGAACCGTCGGTGCCCAGGTTACCCCCGCATTTGCTGAAGGCGTGACGCACGGCGGCGGCGGTGCGGTTGCGGTTGTCGGTCATGCACTCGACCATCACCGCTACGCCACCGGGGCCGTAACCCTCGTAGGTCAGCTCTTCCACATTATCGGCTTCGGTCGCACCCGCGCCGCGGGCGATAGCGCGGTCGATGATGTCGCGACTCATGTTCGCCCCCAGCGCCTTGTCCAGGGCCAGGCGCAAGCGCGGGTTGGAACCTGGATCACCGCCACCCTGGCGGGCAGCGACCGTCAGCTCACGGATCCACTTGGTGAATATCTTGCCCCTCTTGGCATCCTGACGTTCTTTGCGGTGCTTGATGTTCGCCCACTTGGAATGACCTGCCATAACTCGCTCCGGTTTCTCTTTGCAACATTGCCCGCCCTGCGCTCGCACAGTAGCCGGCAACCAGAAATATCGACCCCAATGAAAAGGCGCATCCGAAGATGCGCCTTCAGGTGTCGGCCTTACTCAGCCTTTGGCTGTTCACGCAGACGGATGTGCAACTCGCGCAGTGCCTTGGCATCCACTACACCCGGAGCCTGGGTCATGACATCGGCCGCGCTCTGGGTTTTCGGGAACGCGATCACTTCACGAATCGACTGGGCGCCGGTCATCAGCATCACCAGGCGGTCCAGGCCAAAGGCCAGGCCACCGTGGGGCGGTGCACCGTACTTCAGAGCATCGAGCAGGAAGCCGAATTTCTCTTCCTGTTCCGCTTCACTGATGCCCAGCAGACGGAAGACCGCCTGTTGCATTTCCTTGCGATGGATACGGATCGAACCGCCACCCAGCTCGGTGCCGTTCAAAACCATGTCGTAAGCGCGTGACAGAGCGGTGGCCGGGTTGGCCTCCAACTCCTCAGGCGAGCACTTCGGCGCGGTGAACGGGTGGTGCAGCGCGGAGAAACTGCCGTCGTCGTTCTCTTCGAACATCGGGAAGTCGACAACCCACATCGGCGCCCACTCGCAGGTCAGCAGCTTGAGGTCGTGACCCAGTTTGATGCGCAGCGCACCCAAGGCTTCGCTGACGATCTTGGCCTTGTCGGCGCCGAAGAACACGATGTCGCCATCAACCGCGCCCACGCGATCGAGGATCACGTTCAGGTTGGCTTCAGGGATGTTTTTCACGATCGGCGATTGCAGGCCGTCAACACCCGCCGCGCGCTCGTTGACCTTGATGTACGCCAAGCCCTTGGCACCGTAGATGCCGACGAACTTGGTGTAGTCGTCGATCTGCTTGCGCGGCATGCTTGCCCCGCCTGGCACACGCAGGGCCGCGATCCGGCATTTCGGGTCGTTGGCCGGGCCGCTGAACACCTTGAAATCGACTTCCTTGAGCTGATCGGCCACGTCCACCAGTTCCAGCGGGTTGCGCAGGTCCGGCTTGTCGGAACCGTAGCGGCGCATGGCTTCTTCGAAGGTCATGTGCGGGAACTCGCCGAATTCCAGACCCAGCACTTCCTTGAACAGGTTGCGGATCATGCCTTCGGTCAGGCCCATGATGTCTTTTTCGTCGAGGAAGCTGGTCTCGATGTCGATCTGAGTGAACTCAGGCTGACGGTCGGCACGCAGGTCTTCGTCGCGGAAGCACTTGGCGATCTGGTAGTAGCGGTCGAAGCCGGCCACCATCAGCAGTTGCTTGAACAGCTGCGGCGATTGCGGCAAGGCAAAGAAGCTACCGGGGTGGGTGCGGCTCGGCACCAGGTAGTCGCGAGCACCTTCCGGCGTGGCGCGGGTCAGGATCGGCGTCTCGACGTCGAGGAAGCCGTTCTCGTCCAGGTAACGACGGATGCTGGTGGTCATGCGCGAACGCAGACGCAGCTTCTCGGCCATTTCCGGGCGACGCAGGTCAATGAAGCGATAGCGCAGGCGGGTTTCTTCGCCCACGTCGGAGTATTCGTTGAGCGGGAACGGCGGGGTTTCCGCTTCGTTGAGCACTTCCAGCTCGTAGCCCAGCACTTCGATCATGCCCGAGGCCATGTTGGCGTTGCCGGCACCGGCCGGACGCAGGCGTACCTTGCCGGTGATCTTGACCACGTATTCGCTGCGCACGCGGTCGGCGGCGGCGAAGGTTTCAGCGCGGTCCGGGTCGAACACCACTTGGGCCAGGCCTTCACGATCACGGATATCGAGGAAAATCACCCCGCCATGGTCACGGCGACGATGGACCCATCCGCAAAGAGTAACTTCCTGACCTTCCAGGCTTTCGTTCAGTTGGCCGCAATAATGGCTGCGCATCATGGTAGTGGTTTCACTTCTCGTAATTCGAAATTCGGTTGGAGGCCCTGCCCGTGCAAGAGCTCGCGCGTGTTCAACTCAGTCAGCTTTGTCGCCACCGGCCAGGTTCTTCTTGGCGCCGGTCTTGAAGTCGGTTTCATACCAGCCGGTGCCACCGAGGCGGAAACCTGGCATGGACAGCATCTTTTTCAGTTCCGGCGCCTGACAGGCAGGGCAGTCGACCAGCGGTGCCGCGCTGATCTTTTGAATGGCTTCCATCTGATGACCACAGGAAGCACATTGATAGTCGTACATCGGCATGGGGGTTGTCTCGGCGATCAGGTTACTCGCGCAAAGGCTGGGCTTTGCGGCAAAGAGCGGGATTATATCCATTAAATGCGGCCTGTGCAGCCGTAAGACGGCACAGGCCGTTACCGGTCGGTCTCAGCCACTGACAGGCGCCACGCATTCATCACGCCAATGACGCCCCACGACCTCCGTCCCTGCCTCCTTCAAACTGTGCACCACGCAAACCACGCGCACTAAACCGCTGAAGTTGCGTACCCCGCCATGGCGCAGGTGCACCTCCCGGTCCACATGGGACAGCAGAGTACTGATGGAACAGCTGTTGAGCTGGGCCATGTCACCGAGAATATCCCAATAGACCTGCTCGAGCCGAAGACAGGTGGCGAACCCGTTCAGGCGGATCGATCGGGACAGGGGCCGGGCCAGCTGCATGTCGAACCCCCGGACGAACGGGTCGATGGTAATGGGCTGAAAGCGCCCATGCACACCCTCCCCAGGTTCCTTTCCTTGAATCATACCGTTGACACTCCTTTGCCATACGAACCTCTCAATTGGAACAACCAATCTGTGGCTCTATGGAAGCTCAACGGCATCGCCAGATCCAGATGACTTTATGACCATCGGCGTAGGACAAGCCAGCAGCAGGCAGGCGACGAATTACGACGTCCTACACAAAGAGCCAGCGATAATGCCAGCCCCTCCGTCATCGCCCGGCCCGGCGCTTACCGATCTTCCAGCAGCGAGCGCAACATCCATGCGGTTTTTTCATGGACCTGCATGCGCTGGGTCAGCAGATCGGTGGTCGGTTCGTCACTGACCTTGTCCGATAAAGGAAGGATGCTACGGGCCGTACGCGTCACGGCTTCCTGACCCTCGACCAACTGGCGGATCATGTCTTCGGCGCCAGGCACGCCTTCTTCTTCCTTGATAGAAGACAAGCGTGCATACACGGCGTAAGCGCCCGGCGCAGGAAAGCCGAGGGCACGAATGCGTTCGGCAATCAGGTCCACCGCCAGCGCCAGTTCGTTGTATTGCTCCTCGAACATCAGGTGCAGGGTGCGAAACATCGGCCCCGTGACGTTCCAGTGAAAATTATGGGTCTTGAGGTACAGAACGTAAGTGTCCGACAGCAGCCGTGAAAGCCCCTCGACGATGGATTTGCGATCTTCTTCACTGATCCCGATATCAATGGCCATGTTGGTTGATCTCCTGCGGTGATGAATTCGACAGCGGCCCTTGCACTCTAGCCGGTGTTACCGCCGCCAGCCTGCGACAAATCGCCAGCCCTCCTGAACCGACAAGCCGCAACACCGGAGGGTTCCGACGAGGCGGGAGATTTCACGCCCTTGCCTGACACCTTGCGCCGACGAACAGCGCGGTCCGCCCCCCGTAACGGGTTTGAGAAGGTCGAGGCTTTGCTGTTAAATAGGCAGTGTGTCGCTACGCCTATTTTTCCGGGCATGGCGCATAGGCTGATTCGGGAATGTGTCCAACGCCTCTCTATTGTTCCGAAGCGAACCGCCCCGATCAGCTCTTCCTTGTGATCCGTCTTAACCGTGAGTCAATCAAAATGTTGAAAATCGTCCACTTGCTAATGGGCGCAGCTGCCCTGCTGCTGTCCTTCATCCCTAGCCTGGGTTCCGAAGCCACGCCTTACCTGCAACATCCCGATGCGCTTTACCTAGCCTTTTTCGGCCTGCTCAACCTGACCCTTGCACCTGTTATCCCCTACTGGAACAAAGGCCCACGTCATCAACTGCAAAACCTGGTCAGCGCCTTGCTGGTGTTGGCCGTTGCCCTGCAAACCCTGACCCTGCTGGCACCCATGCCGCAAATCGCCGGTCAACCGGCCGTGCTGTTCAGCCTGGCCGCATCACTGCTCGCCGTGGCATTGCACCTGGCTGTCAGCTTCTACAAGAAGTCGTCACCGGCCGCCGCACCGCAAAACTACGACATGTCCAACCGCGATACCGGCACCGTGAAGTGGTTCAACACTTCCAAGGGGTTCGGTTTCATCTCCCGCGACTCCGGCGATGACATCTTTGTGCATTTCCGAGCCATTCGTGGTGAAGGCCACCGCGTTCTGGTCGAAGGCCAGCGCGTGGAGTTCTCCGTGATGAACCGCGACAAGGGCCTGCAGGCCGAAGATGTGATCGCCGCGCTACCGCGCCGCTGATCCCAAGCGTAAAAAAACCGCGATGCAGCCAGGCTGCTCGCGGTTTTTTATTGCCTGTCGTTCCGGTCGGTCAGTAGTGAGGCGGAGGCGCTTCTTCTTCGAAGGTTTCAAATTGCCCGGCCATCTCTTCCTGGCGCTTGAGCAACGCGGCCATTTGCAGCTGCAGACGCTCGACCACTCGTTGCTGCTCCACCAGCACGTCATTTAATGCCTGGATGGTGTCATCCTGAAACGCCAGGCGGCTTTCCAGATCCGTTACACGCTCTTCAAGGTTCATGGTTTCAGCCCTCCAGAAACTTGAAATCATCGGTCAGGGCCGCTCGCAATCGGTCGCGAATGACCTTCACCTGTTCAGCAGTATACGACCTGGCCGGGTGTTTGCCCCAGACCGGCGCTGGCCAGGCCGCGTCATCACGCTTGCGCACGATGACGTGCATGTGCAACTGACTGACGACGTTACCCAAGGTTGCAACGTTCAGCTTGTCAGCATTGAAGGAGTCCTTGAGGGTTTCGGCCAGGGCCGTGGTTTCCTTCCACAGCTGCCGCTGGTCGGCGTCATCCAATTGAAACAATTCGCTGATATTTTCCCGTCGCGGCACGAGGATGAACCACGGGTAATTGGAGTCGTTGGACAAGAGCAACCGGCACAGCGGGAAGTCACCCATGACTAACGTGTCTTGTTGCAGTTGTGGATCTAAAGCAAACACCGCGCGCACTCCTCGCTGGTTATCGTTTTTTGCCCGACTCAGCGGGCCTGAGGGGGACATAGAGCCGCAGCATACCCTTGAACGTCGAAGGGTTCACTGCGTACTGTCATGACCCTGTCCGATGCTTTTTTTCCAGTACGCGCACCAACTCAGCGCGGCCGGTAACACATAGGCCTGAGACGGGCGCTGCGAGCACTGCCTCTTGCACTGAGCCTGTAAAATTTTCGTACAAGGTAGAGATTTTTTGCACCAAAACAGCACAACGCGTCTACGCTCAGTGCACGAAGCATCCGTGATCTACTCACTGAGAGGGTGAACCGGTAACGTTTTTGGTTGTCTCGCAGCGTTTAGCGGTTCTAAACACGAGAGCGCCACAGCAGTCAACCTCATTTAAAACAAGGCCTTTGGAGCCCGGTTTCATGAGGTTTCACCATACAAAAATGGAGAATGTGAAAAAAACGTGAACAAAATCCGGGTTTGAGCATGCTTGTTGCATTCATCCCCATATCGCCTGCAGGGCATCGCCGGAAGCGAAAACCTGCTGGCCTATAAATAAAGTGGCAAGGTTGCCCACAGGGAGCTTCAAGCGCAGTAACAAAGGACTCTTTACACCGACGCCGGAAAAAAAGAAGCAACTTCGAGTTGTGAGTCCGATTGCGCCGGAACAGCCCAAATACGACATGGATCGAGCCATTGGCGACAGGGTCGTAAAGAAGCTGAAAGATTGGATGGGCAAGTATCGCCAATGAATGTCGTCGTGATATAAGTTCGCGCCGACACAAAAAGAAAGAGCCGCCCAGATAAAAAAACAGGTGGGACGGCAAGACTCTTCTAAAAACCAAAGGAGCAAATCACGATGCGCGTGATGAAGTGGAGCATGATCGCACTGGCTGTTTCGGCCAGTACCTCGCAGTTCGCAATGGCCTCTTCCCAGGAAGAATCCAAGGGCTTTTTCGAAGATCAGAGCCTGAACGTTCTGAGCCGTATGCTGTACATGAACCGCGACTTCAAGAACGAGCCAAGCACTCGTCAAAGTTATCGTGAAGAAGCCGGCCTTGGCGTTCGCGCCATCTACGAGTCGGGCTTTACCCAAGGTACCGTTGGTGTAGGCGCTGACGCCTTCGCATTCGGCTCCGCCCGTTTCGACGGTGGTACTGGTCGCGCCGGTAACGGCCTGTTCGCTCAGGACAGTGATGGCAACCTGGAAGAAACACAATCGAAGATTGGCGGCGCGGTTAAGTTCCGTCTGTCCGACACCGTTCTGAAATACGGCAACCAGTTCACTACCAGCCCGGTTTTCTCTACTGACGACAGCCGTCTGCTGCCAGAAGTTGCTACCGGTACGCTGATCACCAGTAAAGAAATCAAAGGCTTGGAGCTGAGCGCAGGTCATTTCAACGCCATGAGCTCGCAAACTGGCATGGGTGATGACGGCCTTGGCCTGAAATCCGCTGACATTGCCGGTGCAACCTACCAGTTCACCGACAATTTCGTAGCCGGCGTAGCGGCTTCCGACGTCGAAGATCACTACAAAAAGAAATACCTGAACCTGAACTACACGTTGCCGATCAACGAAGATCAGTCGCTGAACTTCGACTTCAACGGTTATGACAGCAAAGACCAAGGCCAGAAGATCAGCGGCGACGTTGACAACCGCATCTGGTCCCTTGCAGCAGCCTATGCCATCGGCGCCCACAAGTTCACCCTGGCTCACCAGCGCTCCACCGGTGACACCGGCTATGTGTATGGCGTTGACGGTGGCGGTACTATCTTCCTCGCCAACTCCATCCAGTACTCCGACTTCAACGGTCAGGACGAGCGTTCCTGGCAGGCGCGCTACGACCTGAACATGAAAACTTACGGTGTTCCTGGCCTGAGCTTCATGACCCGTTATGTCACCGGCGACAACATTTCCACCGCTGATGGCGAAGCAAAAGAGCACGAATGGGACTTCGAAACCAAGTACGTTATGCAAAGCGGTCCAGCTAAAGACCTGTCGTTCCGTGTTCGTAGCGCGTTCTACCGCACCAACTCCTCTTATACCACTGCCAGTGGCAACCGAGACAACAACGACTTCCGCTTCATCGTCGAATACCCTCTGAGCATCTTGTAATTCAGCGGTCATTCGATAGTTACACCGGCAACAAATAAAAAACCGCTCACCTGATCCAGGTGAGCGGTTTTTTTGTGCCCATTACAAGTCAACTTGAAAGCAACTTCGTAATTAGCAAGCTAACTAACAATCAGCTCATGCATTCAAAGCGTTACTGCGCAGCCCCTTCGTGGACCATACGAATAACCCGCTGCGGAAACGGAATATCAATTCCCGCGTCCTTCAAACGATCCCGGGCCTGTTCATTGAACATGAACATCACGCTCCAGTAATCGGCCGTTTTGACCCATACCCGCAACGACACCGTGATCGAACTGTCGCCCAAGGTGGAAATCACCGCTTCCGGCGCTGGATCGGCCAGTACACGCTCGTCCTTGGCCAGCTCCAACAACACTTCGCGAGCCTTTTGCAGGTCGGCCTGGTAATCCACGCCTACATCGAACACGACTTTGCGGGTCGGCTGGCGATTGGTGTTGGTGATGATGCCGTTCGACAGGTTGCCGTTGGGCACGATGACAGTTTTGTTGTCACCGGTGCGAATCACGGTGTGAAAGATCTGGATGCTGTCGACCGTACCGGCCACGCCTTGAGCTTCGATCCAGTCACCGATGCGGAACGGGCGGAACAACAGAATCAACACACCACCGGCGAAGTTCGCCAGGCTGCCCTGCAATGCCAAGCCGATCGCCAGGCCTGCCGCACCGATAGCCGCGATGAACGAGGTGGTCTCAATGCCGATCATCGACGCCACGCTGACGATCAGCAGGATCTTGAGGATGATGTTCGCCAGGTTGCTGATGAACCCTTGCAGCGCCAGGTCGGCATTGCGCAGTGCCAACAGCCCGCCGAGTTTGCGGGTTACCTTGTTGATCAGCCACCAGCCAATGGCCAGCGTCACCACCGCCAGCAGCACCCGGCTGCCATACTCCATGATCATGGGGATCCAGGCCTCGGACGCCTTGATCAAGTTGTCCACTTCAGCGTTCAAGTCCATCTACCTCTCCTTCTATTGCCATAACCACGAAAGACCGGGCGAAGCATTGTGAAAGAGCGTTTGCCCGCTCCCCACAATGCCTCTGTGCACTGGGTATCAGTCGCGGAAGTTATTGAACTGCAAAGGCATGCCGAATTCCTTGCCCCGCAGCGCCGCGATGGCTTCCTGCAAGTCATCACGCTTTTTGCCGGTGACGCGCACTTGCTCGCCCTGGATGGCGGCTTGCACCTTGAGCTTGGCGTCCTTGATATGAGCAACGATTTTCTTCGCCAGTTCCTTGTCGATGCCTTCCTTGAGCACGGCTTCCTGCTTCATCAGCTTGCCCGAGGCATAGGCGTCCTTGACCTCAAGGCACTGAACGTCGATCTTGCGCTTGACCAGGGCCAGCTTGAGGATCTCGATCATTGCCTCAAGCTGGAAGTCGGCCTCGGCGGTCAGGTTGACGGTCAGGTCCTTCTCCTTGAACTCGAAACTGCCCTTGCCCTTGAGGTCATAACGACGGTCGAGTTCCTTGACGGCGTTTTCAACGGCGTTGGTGACTTCGTGTTTGTCCAGTTCGGATACCACGTCGAATGACGGCATGTAGTGTTCTCCAATAAAAAAGACGCGCCCGTGACAAAGGCGCGTGCTTGGCTTGTGGTTAAAATCTGGCTCATTATAACGGGTCTTTTCCTGTCGACACTGCGAGCCCCCAGATGCCTGCGCCAAACCGAGTAAAAAACTGATGCCTACTACCTGGCATGTCCTGGGGGCCGGCAGCCTCGGTACGTTGTGGGCGACGCGCCTGGCCCGGGCTGGTTTGCCGATGCGGCTGGTACTGCGCAATGAACAACGCTTGCAGGCCTATCGGGCCGCCGGTGGTCTGACGCTGGTGGAACAGGGTCAGGCCCGGCAATACCCGGTACCCGGGCAAACAGCCGACGCCCCCGAGCCGATCAAACGCCTGCTCCTGGCCTGCAAAGCCTATGACGCCGAAGCGGCCGTGGCTTCTGTGGCTCACCGCCTGAGCGCCGACGCGGAACTGATCCTGCTACAGAACGGCCTCGGCAGTCAGGACGCAGTCGCCAATCGTGTTCCCCAGGCCCGTTGCATCAGTGCCTCCAGTACCGAAGGGGCATTCCGCGACGGTGACTGGCGCGTGGTGTTTGCCGGCCACGGCTACACCTGGCTGGGTGACCCCGCGCACCCGGTGGCACCGATCTGGCTGGACGACCTCACCGCCGCCGCCATCCCCCACGAATGGACGGCTGACATCCTCACCCGGCTCTGGCGCAAACTGGCGCTCAACTGTGCCATCAACCCTCTGACCGTCCTGCACCACTGCAAGAACGGCGGCCTGCAGGCGCATCACTGCGAAGTGGCGACCCTCTGCGCGGAACTCACGGATCTGCTGGAACGCTGCGGCCAGCCCATGGCGGCCGAAGACTTGCAGCCGGAAGTCGAACGGGTCATACAGGCCACCGCCGCCAACTACTCCTCGATGTACCAGGACGTCGCCAATGGCCGCCGCACCGAAATCAGCTATCTGCTTGGCCACGCTTGCAAGGTTGCCGAGCGCCACCGGTTACCGGTGCCACACCTGGAACAATTGCGGCAGCGACTGATTACCCACTTGAACAACCTCGGATTGCCCGGCGACTGAGCAGCGGCTACGCTGGCCCTCGTGTTCCTTTTAAACGAAGAGTCCAATGCCATTGCGCCAGCGCCTTGAAAACCTCCCGGTCGGCCAGAAACTGCTGGCCGCCCTGCTGGTGTTGTTGACCACCGTCCTGCTGGTGGCCAACCTGACCTTTATCAGCGCCGCCTATTACATTTCCCAGGAAAGCATGGCGCCCCAGGCCCTGCAGACCATCGGTCGGCTGGTGGCCAACCCGAGCCTGATCGCCGATGCCCTGCAGTCGCCCCAGACCGCCCAGCGCCTGCTGGATGAACTCAACAGCTACGCGCCGTTGCGGGCCGCTGCGTTGTATGACGGCGAGGGCGCACGCCTGGCGCAACTGCAACAGGGCGAAAAGCTCAAGCTGCCGGACCATTACCGCCATATGCAGGCGTGGCAAGCCAGTGAGTTTCGCAGCAATCAGGTCATCACCCTGCCCCGCCCGGGGACGGCGCCGGGTCATCTGTTGCTGGTGGCCAGCAGCGAACTGCCGACGGCGTTCTACACCGGCACCCTGACCGCCAGCCTCGGCATCCTGATCTTCAGCGTGTTGCTCTGGCTGGTCATTGCCCAGCAGATCAAACGCCTGATCACCCAGCCGATTCATCAGCTCGAGGAACTGTCGCGCCAAGTCACCCGCGAGGAGAACTATTCCCTGCGCGCCGCCCGCGGCAACCACGACGAAATCGGCAGCCTGGCCGAGGCGTTCAACACCATGCTCTCGCGGATCGAAGCCCGGGAGCAGCAACTCAAGCGCGCGCGTGACGACTCCCAGGCCGCCTACGACCAGGCCCAGGGCCTGGCGGAAGAAACCCGTCACACCAATCGCAAACTGGAGCTGGAAGTCCAGGTGCGCAGCAAGATCGAGAAAAAGCTCACCGGTTTCCAGAACTACCTCAACAGCATTATCGACTCCATGCCCTCGGCCCTGATCGCCCTCGACGAACAGCTCTACGTCACCCAATGGAACCAGGAAGCCAGCGCCCTCTCCGGCACACGCCTGGACGAGGCGCTGAACCAGCCGATCTTCCTCGCCTTCGAACCGCTCAAGCCTTACCTGCCGCAGCTCAAGCAAACGGTCGAACAGCACACGGTAGCGAAGATCGAACGCGTCACCTGGACCAAGGACGACGAGGCCCGGCACTACGCCCTCACTTTCTATCCACTGATGGGCGGCGCCGGACGCGGCGTGGTGATCCGCATCGATGACATCACCCAACGCCTGTCGCTGGAAGAAATGATGGTGCAATCAGAAAAGATGCTCTCGGTCGGCGGTCTTGCGGCGGGCATGGCCCATGAAATCAACAACCCGCTGGGAGCCATCCTGCACAACGTGCAAAACATCCGCCGACGCCTGTCGCCGGAGCTGCCGAAGAACATCGAACAGGCCGAACAACTGAATATCGAACTGCAAAGGGTGAACCTTTACCTGCAAAGCCGGGAAATCCCGCAGTTGCTCGACGGCATCCAGCAGGCCGGCGCCCGGGCGGCGAAAATCGTCACCCACATGCTCAGCTTCAGCCGGCGCAGCACCCGGCAGATGGCCCCCTGCGACCTGCCGGCACTGATCGACCAGGCGGTGGAGATCGCCGGCAACGACTTCGACCTGGCAATCGGTTTCGATTTCAAGGGCCAGGCGATCATCCGGCAGTTCGACCCCAACCTGGGCCCGGTGCCCGGCACCGCCAACGAGCTGGAGCAGGTGCTGCTCAACCTGCTGAAAAACGCCGCCCAGGCGATCCATCAACGCCAGGACGACAGCGAACCCGGGCGCATTATCCTGCGCACGCGGCTGAACCCACCGTGGGCAGAGATCCAGGTGGAGGACAACGGCATCGGCATGAGCGAGAACGTACGCAAACGCACCTTCGAGCCGTTCTTCACCACCAAGGAAATCGGCCAAGGGACCGGGCTGGGGCTGTCGGTGTCGTATTTCATCATCACCAATAATCACAAGGGCCAGATGGAAGTGCAGTCGGCGCCGGGCCAGGGCACCTGCTTCACCTTGCGCCTGCCATTGACCGGCACCTCAATGGTGCCGCAGGAACACAAACAACTGGAGCGCTGAACATGGGTTTTCGCCTGTCGAAGATTTACACCCGCACCGGCGACAAAGGTGAGACCGGGTTGGGGGATGGTCGCCGTGTAGCCAAGGACCATCCACGGGTCGAGGCCATTGGCGAGGTGGACACACTCAACAGTCAGTTGGGATTGTTGCTCGCCAGCCTCACGGTAGAGGCAGTTGAATATCCGGCGCTACAGGAGCTGATCGAGGTCTTGGCGCCTTGTCAGCATCGGCTGTTCGACCTGGGCGGTGAACTGGCGATGCCGGCTTATCAGGCCTTGAACATGCTGGAAGTCGAGCGCCTGGAAGCAGCCATCGATGCATGGAACGAAGAAGTGGGACCGTTGGAGAACTTCATCCTGCCCGGTGGCTCGACACTGATCGCCCAGGCCCACGTCTGCCGCAGCCTGGCCCGTAGCGCCGAACGCCGTTGTCAGCAGTTGAACGCCGTGGAGCCACTGGCCGGGCCGGGGCTGGCGTATATCAATCGGTTGTCGGATCTGTTATTCGTCGCGGCGCGGGTCATTGCCCGGCGGCAAGGGGTGGCTGAGGTGTTGTGGGTGGCGGCTGCCAAGCCCGAGAGTTGATGACCTGCATGATCGTTCCCCACGCTCTGCGTGGGAACGCAGCCCGGGACGCTCCGCGTCCCTCCAGAGCCGAACGCGGAGCGTCCGTTGAGGCGTTCCCACGCAGAGCGTGGGAACGATCAGTCATCCCAACCAATCAAGGCCCAGGCCAAAACGCCCGAATCCCCGCCACACCCTGCGCCCCAGCGGCCCAGGCTTGCTGCCGCTCGTCCGGCCCCACCCCGCCCAACAGATACACCGGCCTGTTGAAGCCCTCGATCAACCGCGAAGCCTCTTCCCACCCCAGCGGTTGGGCCTCGGGATGGGTCTGGGTCGGTTGCACCGGCGAGAGCGTCACGAAGTCCACGTCCATCTGCTGCGCCAGGGACAGCTCCTCGGCGTTGTGGCAGGACGCCGCCAACCAACGGTCTTTGCCGAAAGGACGACCGGCCGCAGCATGCTTGCGCAATTGCGCGGCGGTAATGTGCCAGCCGGCGGACGGGAAATCCCCCAGCCATTCGAAAGGCCCCTTGAGCATCAACTGGGCCTTGCCGGCGCACAAACCTGCCGCATCCACCGCCAGATCGCGGTACTTCGGGTCGTAGCCATTGGGCGCGCGCAGCTGGACCAGTTTGATCCCGCCGGCGATAGCCTTTTGCATGCCGCGCAGCAACTGCGGCGTTTCGAGGCCTTCAGGGGTGATCAAATATTCGCCGGGCAAACGAGCCGCCGCGATGATCGGCTGGTTGGCCGCCGGGAACTCATGGTTCAAAAGCTCCCGGGACGTGACCCAGGCCAACGGCTGCCCTTCGGCACCGTGGGGCTCGCCGGTGAACGCCGAGACTTCCCAGACATCCAGCAACACCTGTTTATCCGGGTAATCGTGACGCACCTTGATCAACGGCCGGGCGGCGGCGACGACAATGCCCAGCTCCTCATGAAGTTCGCGGGCCAGGGCGGTTTCGACGGACTCATCCGCCTCAACCTTGCCACCGGGAAACTCCCAAAGGCCACCCTGGTGCTGGGTGTCGGCCCGTCGGGCGATCAGGATTTTGCCGGCAGCGTCACGAATGACCGCCGCCGCTACATGGACTCGTTTCACCGCGCTGTTTCCTCCAGGCCGGCCTGTTGCCACGCCTTGAACGCCGGCCATTGATAGATAGTTTCGACATAGGCCGCATCGACCTCGGGCAACGCCACCTGATAGGTGCGCAAGCGCACGGCCACCGGCGCGAAGAACACATCGGCCAGGCTCAAGCGGCCAAACAGGTAGGGCCCGGCTTCAGTAGCCGCCGCACGGCATTCGGCCCACAGTGCCAGCATCCGCTGGATTTCCGCTTGAACTTCCGCCGGCATGGGCACTAGCGGCGCATCGCGCAGCAGGTCAAACGGCATGTGGCTGCGGATAGCAAAAAAACCGCTGTGCATTTGTGCACAGGCCGAACGTGCCTGAGCCCGGGCCGCGACGTCCCTGGGCCAGAGGCCCGCATCGGGAAACTGTTCAGCCAGGTATTCGGCAATCGCCAGGGAGTCGGCGATCACACCGAATTCGGTCTTGAGCAACGGGACTTTGGCGGTGGCTGAATACTTGAGCAGTTTCTCACGGGTGTCCGGTTGGTCGAGCCTGACCAGCTCTTCGGCGTACTTTGCGCCGGTCAACGCCAGGGCCAGCGCACCGCGCAAGGACCAGGAGGAAAGGTGTTTGTCGCCGATGATCAGGTGCAGGCTCAAGTCTGGAATCCTTTCTTGGGGTGTTGTGGAGGCTGTACTGGCGCCATCGCGAGCAAGCTCGCTCCCACAATGGATCGGTGGTGTGAACACGTCCAGGTCACCCAACCAATCCCTGTGGGAGCGAGCCTGCTCGCGATGGCAGCAACTCGGTCCCGAACTGTTAAGTCCGATATTCCGCGTTAATCTTCACATACTCGTGGGACAGGTCAGTCGTCCAGATCGTTTCGCTGCAATCACCACGTCCCAGCTCGATACGAATGGTGATTTCTTCCTGCTGCATCACCGCCGCGCCCTGGGCTTCGGTGTAGGTGGCGGCGCGTGCGCCCTGGCTGGCGATGCAGACTTCACCGAGGAACACGTCGATCTTGCTCACGTCCAGGTCCGGCACACCGGCACGGCCGACGGCGGCGAGGATCCGGCCCCAGTTCGGGTCGGAGGCGAACAGCGCGGTCTTGATCAGCGGCGAATGCGCCACGGTGTAGCCAACATCCAGGCATTCCTGATGGTTGCCGCCACCGTTGACTTGCACGGTCACGAACTTGGTCGCGCCTTCGCCGTCACGGACGATGGCCTGGGCCACTTCCATGCAGACTTCGAATACCGCCTGCTTCAGGGCGGCAAACAGCGCACCGCTGGCTTCGGTAATTTCCGGCAGGTCGGCCTTGCCGGTGGCGATCAGCATGCAGCAGTCGTTGGTGGAGGTGTCGCCGTCGATGGTGATGCGGTTGAACGACTTGTTGGCGCCGTCGAGCATCAGGTCTTGCAGCACCTGCCGGGAGACTTTGGCGTCAGTGGCGATGTAGCCAAGCATGGTCGCCATGTTCGGGCGGATCATGCCGGCGCCTTTGCTGATGCCGGTGACGGTCACGGTCACGCCATCGTGCTGGAATTGACGACTGGCCCCTTTGGGCAGCGTGTCGGTGGTCATGATGCCGGTGGCGGCAGCGGCCCAGTTGTTTTCCGACAGGTCATCCAGAGCGGCCTGCAACGCGCCTTCGATCTTCTCGACCGGCAGCGGTTCGCCGATCACCCCGGTGGAGTACGGCAGCACCTGGCTGGCGTCGACGCCGGTCAGTTCGGCCAGCTTGGCGCAGGTGCGTTCGGCGGCGGCCAGGCCTGGCGCGCCGGTGCCGGCGTTGGCGTTACCGGTGTTGGTCAGCAGGTAACGCACCGGCCCCTGCACGCGTTGCTTGGCCAGGATGACCGGCGCGGCGCAAAAGGCGTTGAGGGTGAACACGCCGGCAACCGTCGAGCCTTCGGCGCAACGCATGACCACGACATCCTTGCGCCCTGGGCGCTTGATGCCCGCCGAGGCGATACCGAGTTCAAAACCGGCAACCGGGTGCAACGTTGGCAACGGACCAAGACCAACAGCCATGAATGCGCTCCTAAATAGATAAATCGACACCGCCTAATCGAGACGGCGAATCAAAATGGCAAAACGCCGCGACGGCTGAAAGCCGGTCGCGGCGCGGGTCGTTCAGCGCTTGAAACGGGTGTTACTGAATCTGCCCGTGACAATGCTTGTATTTCTTGCCCGAACCGCAATAGCACAGCTCGTTGCGGCCCAGCTTCTGCTCGTTACGTACCGGCGCGGTCGCCAAGGCAACATCCACCTCGGCGCCCTCCTCCTGGGCAACTTCCAGGCCTGGGGCCGAGGCGTGCTCGAACTGCATGCGCGCGGCCAAGGCTTCGGCTTCCTGACGCAAACGGGCTTCTTCTTCGGCCGGGTCTTCGCGGCGAACCTGAACGTGGGACAACACGCGGATCGAGTCGCGCTTGATCGAATCCAGCAACTCGGAGAACAGCGTGAACGACTCGCGCTTGTACTCCTGCTTGGGGTTCTTCTGGGCATAACCACGCAGGTGGATACCATGGCGCAAGTGATCCATGGTCGACAGGTGGTCTTTCCACAAGTCGTCCAGCACCCGCAGTACGATCTGCTTCTCGAAGGAGCGCAGCGCTTCTTCGCCGGCCTGGTCTTCTTTCTCATTGTACGCGGCGATCAGTTCAGCCAGCAGCTTCTCACGAAGGGTTTCTTCGTACAGGTGATCGTCTTCGTCCAGCCATTGCTGGATCGGCAACGCCACGCCGAAGTCGCTCTGCAAGGCAGCTTCCAGACCGGCGACATCCCACTGCTCAGGCAGCGACTGCGGCGGAATGTGGGCGCTGACGGTTGCGTTGAGCACGTCCTGGCGGAAATCTGCGATGGTTTCGCCAATGTTGTCGGCGGCCAACAAACTGTTACGCATGTGATAAATCACTTTACGCTGTTCGTTGTTGACGTCGTCGAACTCCAGCAATTGCTTGCGGATATCGAAGTTGCGGCCCTCGACCTTGCGCTGGGCTTTCTCGATGGCGTTGGTGACCATCCGGTGTTCGATCGCTTCGCCCGGCTGCATGCCCAGGGCCTTCATGAAGTTCTTCACCCGATCAGAGGCGAAGATACGCATCAGGCTGTCTTCCAACGACAGATAGAAGCGGCTGGAACCGGCATCGCCCTGGCGACCGGCACGGCCACGCAGCTGGTTGTCGATACGACGCGATTCGTGACGCTCGGAAGCGATCACCTGCAAACCGCCAGACTCGAGCACCTGTTGATGACGCTTCTGCCAGTCGGCCTTGATCTGCGCGATCTGCTCGGGCGTCGGGTTTTCCAGGGAGGCGACTTCCACTTCCCAGTTGCCGCCCAACAGGATGTCGGTACCACGGCCGGCCATGTTGGTGGCAATGGTCAGGGCACCCGGGCGACCGGCCTGGGCGATGATCTCGGCTTCTTTTTCGTGGAACTTGGCGTTGAGGACCTTGTGCTCGATACCTTCCTTGGTGAGCAATGCGGACATGTGCTCGGAGGTTTCGATTGTGGCGGTACCCACCAGGATAGGACGGCCCTGGGCCATGCATTCCTTGATGTCGGCGATGATCGCCGCGTATTTCTCATCGGCGGTGAGGAACACCAGGTCGTTGTAGTCTTTACGGGCCAGCGGCTTGTTAGGCGGGATCACCATCACTTGCAGGCCGTAGATCTGATGGAATTCGAACGCTTCGGTGTCGGCGGTACCGGTCATGCCGGACAGCTTGTTGTACAGGCGGAAGTAGTTCTGGAAAGTGGTCGAGGCCAGGGTCTGGCTTTCGGCCTGGATGTTCAGACCTTCCTTGGCTTCGATGGCCTGGTGCAGGCCTTCGGACAGACGACGGCCCGGCATGGTCCGGCCGGTATGCTCATCCACCAGCACGACCTGGCCGTCCTGGACGATGTACTCGACGTTGCGATGGAACAGCTTGTGCGCACGCAGGCCGGCATAGACGTGGGTCAGCAGGCCCAGGTTATGGGCCGAGTACAGGCTCTCGCCCTCGGCCAGCAGGCCGACGCGGGTGAGCATTTCCTCGATGAACTGGTGACCGGCTTCATTGAGCTCGACCTGACGGGTCTTCTCGTCGACCGTGTAATGGCCAGCCTTGGTCACTTCACCCTCGACTTCTTCGACGTGAAGTTCCAGCTGCGGGATCAACTTGTTGATCTCGATGTACAGCTTGGAGCTGTCCTCGGCCTGACCGGAAATGATCAGCGGGGTACGGGCTTCGTCGATGAGGATGGAGTCGACTTCGTCGATCACGGCAAAGTTGAGTTCACGCTGGAATTTTTCATCCATGCTGAACGCCATGTTGTCGCGCAGGTAATCGAAACCGAATTCGTTGTTGGTGCCGTAGGTGATATCGCAAGCGTAGGCGGTGCGTTTTTCTTCCGGCGGCTGGAACGGCGTGACCACGCCGACCGTCAGGCCGAGGAATTCATACAGCGGACGCATCCAGTTGGCATCACGGCGGGCCAGGTAGTCGTTGACCGTCACCACGTGCACGCCCTTGCCGGACAGTGCATTGAGGTATACCGCCAGTGTCGCCACCAGGGTCTTGCCCTCTCCGGTACGCATTTCAGCGATCTTGCCTTCGTGCAAGGTCATGCCGCCGATCAACTGAACGTCGAAGTGACGCATGCCCATCACCCGCTTGCCGGCTTCACGGGCAACCGCGAAGGCTTCGGGCAGGAGCTGGTCAAGGGTTTCCCCCTTGGCGATGCGGTCCTTGAATTCGGCAGTCTTGGCGCGTAACTGATCGTCCGAAAGGGCCACCATTTGCTCTTCGAAGGCATTGACGATCTGTACCGTCTTGAGCATGCGTTTGACTTCACGCTCGTTCTTGCTTCCAAAAAGTTTCTTTAACAAAGGCGCAAACATATCGGCAGGATCTTCCACACTAAAGGGATGGAGGGCGGCCCCGTGAGTCGCCCGTGCAGCCCTCATGGCCGCATGCGAACGAGCATTCTACCCGGAAACGATGGTGAGGAAAGTGGCGTTATTCCACGATGCTGGCACAGCGCTGTGACGGGGCCTCCCTAAAATAAGGGCTTTTGCGCGAACTTCAACCCACAAACGAGAGAAGTTATTCATTGATTGCGCGGACAAGGGCGCCCGCGGCGAGCGGTCGCGGCGTACTCGGCGCTTTCTGCTACCATGGCGCCTCTGTCACTTGCGGTATTCGTTCATGGCCTTTCGCCCTCTTCCAGCCAAGGTTCCCGCCGTTCTGCTGCGCGAAGCCAAACCGCTGAAAGCCATCTTCGGCCACGCCAAACGACTGGGTCACTTGCAGCGCCTGCTGGACAGCCAACTACAGCCCGCCGCTCGCGAGCACTGCCACGTGGCCTCCTGGCGCGAAGGCAGCCTGCTGCTGATCGTCACGGACGGTCACTGGGCTACGCGCTTGCGCTATCAGCAAAAGCGCCTGCTGAGGCAATTGCAGGCGTTCGAAGAATTTGCCGGCCTGACGCGGATTCTGTTCAAGGTACAACCGCCCACGGTGCAAGTCGCCGTCAAGGGGCACACGCTGGACTTGTCCACCGACGCAGCCGCCACCATCCAGGCCACCGCCGATGGCATCACCGACCCCAACCTGCGGGCGGCGCTGGAGCGGTTGGCGGCACATGCGCGGCCCAAGGATTGACTTCCAGGTCGCCAGTTGAATCGCTATCGCGAGCAAGCTCGCTCCCACAGGAGATCTTCAGTGAACACAGATTTTGTGTACGACACAGATCAATTGTGGGAGCGAGCCAGCTCGCGATAGCGGCAGATCAGTCGGTACATTTGGCGCCTGTTGAATCGCCATCGCGAGCAGGCTCGCTCCCACAATGTTGAACTGTGCCGAGCCGGTTACCGGCGCTTTTTGCTCCCCAGCAACGACCCCATCAACCCACGTACCAGTTGCCGTCCCAACTGATTGGCGGCCTGGCGCATCGCCGATTTCAATGCCTGGCCGGCCGCCGTACCGAGAAATTCCCCGGCCTTGTCGGTGAAACTCGGTTCTTCAGCGCTCGCCTTGCCCTGTGCCTCTTCGGCTTGCGGCTCCAAGCCCTTGCGCCCCATCAGCACTTCATAGGCCGACTCGCGATCAATGGGTTTGTCATAACGCCCTTGCAAAGGGGAACGGGCGATCAGCCCGGCGCGTTCAACTTCGGTCAACGGCCCGATCCGCGACTGTGGCGGCGCCACGAGCACACGCTGGACCATTTGCGGCGTGCCCTTTTCCTGCAAAGTGCCCACCAAGGCTTCGCCAATACCCAGCTCGGTCAGCACCGTCAGCGCATCGAATTGCGGGTTGGGCCGGAAACCGTCCGCCACCGCCCGCAGGGATTTCTGCTCCTTGGTGGTGAAGGCCCGCAAGCCGTGCTGGATGCGCAGGCCCAACTGCGCCAGCACGTCGTCCGGCAAGTCTCCTGGCGACTGGGTCACGAAGTACACCCCCACGCCCTTGGAGCGAATCAGCCGCACCACTTGCTCCAACCGCTCTTGCAACGCCTTGGGGGTATCGGCAAAGAGCAGATGGGCCTCATCGAAGAACAGCGCCAGCAGCGGTTTGTCCGCGTCGCCGCGCTCGGGCAATTGCTCGAACAACTCGGCCAGCAGCCAGAGCAGGAACGTTGCGTAGACTTTTGGTGCTTCATGCACCAGACGGCTGGCGTCCAGCAAATGGATAGGGCCGCGGCCGTCGCTGGCCGGTTGCAGGATGTCTTCAAGCTGCAAGGCCGGCTCACCGAACAGCGCATCCGCGCCTTGTTGCTCCAATGTGGCCAAGCGCCGCAGCAAAGCCTGGCTGGAACCGGTGGTCATCAAAGCGGCGTCGTCCCCCAGCAGCTCAGGGTTGTCCCTGAGATGATTGAGCAGTGCCTTCAAGTCCTTGAGATCCAGCAGCAACAGGCCTTCGCGGTCGGCAACCTTGAAGGCCGCGTACAGCGCCGATTGCTGACTGTCGGTGAGTTCCAACAGGCTGCCGAGCAACAGCGGGCCCATTTCACTCAGGGTGGTGCGCAGTGGATGACCGGACTTGCCATGAATGTCCCACAAGGTCACCGGATAAGCCTGGGGTTTGTGGCCGAGCCAGGACATGCCGGCGATACGCTCGGCGACTTTGCCTTGGGGGTTGCCGGCGGCGCCGAGGCCGCACAGGTCGCCCTTGATGTCTGCGGCGAATACCGCAACGCCGGCATCGCTGAACGTCTCGGCCAGGCGTTGCAAGGTGACGGTCTTGCCGGTGCCGGTGGCACCTGCCACCAGACCATGACGGTTAGCCAGACGCAGGGCCTGGGCGATGGGTTGGCCGGCAAGGTCGGCGCCAATAACAAGTTGCGATGAGTCAGGCATTTCGTCACCTGTGGTTAATCTATGGCCTTGCATGGCCGATATCTAAAGCGACAGACCCTACTGAAACAAGGTCGGATAATTCCCTAAGGAGAGGAGGAAATATCAGCTTTTTTTCACTATGAAGCCATTTTTGCGCGCTTATATATAAGCACGCTTAGCGTATCAAGACCTTAGCGGACCCCCGTGCCATGAATAAAAACCTGCGCTTTAGCCATAAAATTCTAATAGCCGCCGCGCTCATCGTGATTGCAGCCTTCGCTTCCTTCACGACCTACAACGATTACCTGCAACGCAATGCCATCCGTGACGATCTGGACAGCTACCTGCATGAAATGGGTGCTGTCACGGCAAATAACATTCAGACCTGGCTGACCGGCCGCATCCTGCTTATCGAGAACCTGGCCCAGAACATCGCCGTCACCCCCGACCCGAGCAGCGTCACCCACCTGCTGGAACAGAAAGCGCTGACCTCGACCTTCATGGCGTCCTACCTTGGCGATGCCCAGGGCAGTTTCATCATTCGCCCCGATGCGAAGATGCCTGACGGTTTCGATCCGCGCGTACGTCCTTGGTACAAAGGCGCACAAAGCAGCAGCACCTCGACCCTGACCGAACCCTACATCGACGCTGCCAGCGGCGGGCTGATCATTTCCATCGCCAGCGCCTCGAAAAACGCCACGCAAAATGTCGGTGTCGTGGGCGGCGACCTGAGCCTGCAGACCATTGTGGACAACCTCAAGACCGTGAATTTCGACGGCATGGGGTATGCCTACCTGATCAGCGCCGACGGCAAGATCCTGGTACACCCGGATAAAGCCCTGGTCATGAAAACCCTGGCCGAAGCCTACCCGACGAACACCCCGAAGATCAGCGACCAGATCAGCGAAGTCGAAGTCGATGGCCAAACGCGCATCGTGACCTTCACGCCGATCAAGGGCCTGCCCTCGGTGAACTGGTACGTCGGCGTGTCGGTGGACAAAGACAAGGCCTACTCGATGCTCAGCGATTTCCGCACCTCGGCCGTCGTGGCGACGGTCATTGCCGTGGCGTTCATCATTGCACTGCTGAGCATGTTGATCCGCTTGCTGATCCAACCGCTGCATGTGATGACCCGGGCGATGGAAGACATTGCCGATGGCGACGGCGACCTGACCAAACGTCTGACGATCCAGAATCAGGACGAATTCGGCATTCTGGGCACGGCGTTCAACCGTTTCGTGGAGCGTATCCATAATTCGATCCGCGAAGTGTCCTCCGCCACCGAACACGTCAACGAAGTCGCCTTGCGGGTGGTGAGCGCGTCGAACTCCTCGATGGTCAATTCCGACGAGCAGGCCAGTCGCACCAACAGCGTGGCCGCGGCCATCAATCAATTAGGCGCCGCTGCTCAGGAAATCGCCCGCAATGCAGCGCAAGCTTCCCATCAGGCCAGCGACGCCCGTGGCCTGGCCGAGGATGGTCAACAAGTGGTGGATCGCAGCATTGCCGCGATGAATCGCTTGTCCGACTTGCTGAGTGCCTCAAGCAGCAACGTTGAATCGCTGAACAGCAAAACCGTGAACATTGGCCAGATCCTGGAGGTGATCACCAGCATTTCCCAGCAAACCAACCTGCTGGCCCTCAATGCTGCAATTGAGGCAGCCCGGGCCGGGGAGGCCGGGCGCGGGTTTGCCGTGGTGGCCGATGAAGTGCGCAACCTGGCCCACCGCACCCAGGAATCGGCGCAACAGGTGCAGACCATGATCGAGGAGTTGCAGGTCGGCGCCCGGGATTCGGTCACGACCATGAACGACAGCCAGCGCCACAGCCAGGAAAGCGTGGAAATCGCCAACCTGGCCGGCGAGCGCCTGAACAGCGTGACCCAGCGCATCGGTGAAATCGATGGCATGAACCAGTCAGTGGCCACCGCCACCGAGGAGCAGACGGCCGTGGTGGAATCCATCAACGTGGACATCACCGAGATCAACACGCTGAACCAGGAAGGCGTGGAGAACCTGCAATCGACATTGCGCGCCTGCTCAGACCTTGAGCAGCAAGCGGCGCGGTTGAAGCAACTGGTGGGCAGTTTCCGCATCTGACGTCATCGCCAGCAGGCTCGCTTCCACGGGGTTTTGTGCACAACACAGATCCATGGTGGGAGCGAGCCTGCTAGCGATAGGCCCCTCTCAAACGACACACTGCTGACAGACATTCCACCGCCCACAACCCCAACCGAACATCTATTCTTACTAAAGGTCAACAAAGGAGAATACAGACCGGAGGGATGTTCATCGTGCACATAGCGGACATAACCATGTTCTACGCCCCCGCCAGCGGCGGCGTGCGCACTTATCTGGATGCCAAGCACCGGCGCCTGAGTGATCGGCCCGGAATTCGTCACAGTCTGTTGATCCCTGGCGCGCATCTGAGCGAGCACGACGGGATCTATAAGGTCCCGGCCCCCGCCCTGCCTTTCGGCAAGGGCTACCGCTTCCCGCTTCGCCTGGCGCCCTGGCGCAATGTCCTGCGTGATTTACAACCGGACCTGATTGAAGTCGGCGATCCCTACCTCACCGCATGGGCTGCCCTGGATGCCCGGCGCCAGCTCGATGTGCCGGTGATCGGTTTCTATCACTCCGACCTGCCGCTGCTGGTCAGCAACCGCATGGGCAACTGGTTCACGCCCAACATCGAAGCCTATGTCAGCAAGTTGTACGGCAATTTCGACCGGGTCCTGGCGCCGAGCCAGGTCATGGCCGACAAGTTGATCGGGCTGGGGGTCAAGAACGTCTACGTGCAGCCTTTGGGCGTGGATCTGCAAACCTTCAACCCCGCCGCCCGCGACCCGGAACTGCGTGCCGAACTGGGAATTGCCGAAGACACGCGCCTGCTGATTTTCGCCGGTCGCGGTTCCAGGGAAAAAAACCTGCCGGTGCTGCTCAAGTGCATGAAACGCCTGGGCGAACGTTACCACCTGCTGCTGGTGGGTTCGTCCATGCCCGCCGTGGTGCCGGACAACGTTACGGTGGTCGATGAGTTCTGTCCGGCGCCGCAAGTTGCCCGGCTCATGGCCAGCGCCGATGCCCTGGTGCATGCCGGTGACCAGGAAACCTTCGGCCTGGTGATCCTCGAAGCCATGGCCAGCGGTATCCCCGTGGTGGCGGTGGCGGCCGGGGCCTTCACCGAAATCGTCCACGAAGACTGCGGCCTGCTATGCACGCCCGACAATCCACAGGCCATGGCCAACGCCGTGCGGCAGCTGTTTGCCGAAGGCTGTCAGCGACGCGGTGTGCTGGCGCGCCAGCACGTTGAGCGTCACTACGCCTGGGACTCGGTGGTCAACAGCCTGTTGGGCCACTACCACAGCGTCCTGGGTGAACAACTGCCCCTGTTGGCCAATGGTTGAGGTGAAGTCCGTGTCGATGAATCAATCGCCCAGCCTACTGTTGGTGCTGCATGACGTGGCGCCGCAAACCTGGCCCGACTACCAGCACTTCGTCGAAGCTGTCGACGCCCTCGGCCAGGTGCCAATGACCTGGCTGGTGGTGCCGGACTTCCACCACGCCAATGCGCTGGAGGATCACCCAGGTTTTCGGCGCCTGCTCGACAACCGGGTCGAGCGCGGCGACGAATTGGTGCTGCACGGCTACTACCATTGCGACGATGGCCCGCCGGCGACTCATCCCAAGGACTGGTTCATGCGCCGGGTATATACCCACGAAGGCGAGTTTTACAGCCTGTCCGAGGAGGCGGCCCTCGCCCGCCTGCGTGCGGGTGTCGAAACCTTCCAGCGCTACCAGTGGCCACTGGAGGGTTTCGTCGCTCCGGCCTGGCTCATGAGCGAAGGCACGCGCCAGGCACTGCGCCAGTTGCCACTGAGTTACACCAGCGATCCCCAGCATCTCTATCGCTTGCCGGACTTCACCCCGATCGACGCTCCGGGACTGGTATGGAGCGCCCGCAGCGCCTGGCGCCGTGGCCTTTCCAAAGTCATCAATGATCAACGTGAACAGCGCTGGCGTCAGGCGCCAGTCATTCGCCTTGGCCTGCATCCCGTCGACATGCGCCATGGGTTCTCCCGGGATTATTGGTTGCGCACCCTCGAACGTCTGCTCAACGACGGCCGCGTACCGATGACCAAGGTCCAATGGCTGGCGACCCAGGGCCTGCGGGTCAGCGACGCGGCATGAAACGGCTGATATGGCTGGGCGCCGCCTTGCTCTTGGCGCTACTGGTGCCGTGGTTGATGGGTGGCGGGGAGATGTGGTCGCGGGTGCAGCGCTTTCCCTTGTCACTGCTGCTGACCATGCTCGGCATGATTGTCCTGTGCTGGGGCTTGAACTCCGTGCGCCTGCGTTTGCTGCTGGGTGAACACCGCGGGCGCGTCGGCCGGCTGAAAAGCATTGGCGTCGTCATGTCTACCGAGTTCGCCATGTGTGCCACGCCCGGCGGCAGTGGCGGGCCGCTGACGCTGATGGCGTTGCTGGCGCGCAACGGCGTGCGTCCGGCCCATGGCAGCGCGGTGTTTGCCATGGATCAGTTGAGCGATCTGCTGTTTTTCCTCTGCGCCTTGGTCGGCATCCTGTTTTATGCCTTGTTCCAGAACCTCAGCCAGAGCATCGAATGGATGCTGGCATTGAGTGCCTTCTCGTTGTTTGGCGGACTGTTCGGCTGCGTGCTGGTGGCCCGCTACCACCGCAAACTGATTCTGCTGGGCGCTCGGTTATTGCGACATCTGCGGGTAAAGACCGCCACTCGCCAACGCTGGGGACGCAAGATCCTGCACTTTCTGGCGGCATTTACCGACACCCTGAAATTGCCCCGTCAGACCCTGTTCCAGGTCTTCGGCCTGACCTGCCTTCACTGGGCCCTGCGCTACAGCGTGTTGTATCTGGCGTTGAGAGGACTGGGGGCGGATTTGCAGTGGGCCTGGAGCTTTCTGATCCAGATGCTCTCCTTGAGCGCAGGGCAGTTCAGCCTGCTGCCCGGTGGCGCCGGCGCGGCAGAGTTGACCTCGGCGGCGCTGCTGGCGCCCATGGTGGGAAAATCCACGGCCGCAGCGGCAATTCTGATCTGGCGGGCCGTGACCTATTACTTTTATCTGGTCGCCGGTGGACCCGTGTTCTTTTTGATGGTCGGGCGACCATTGATCAAGAAACTGATCAAGCTGCGACAGGCGTGACTCCTATTTAGACTTCACCGTTTTCAGGCTTTGCAGGCGCTGGTTCGTCCTCGGGGTGCATTTGTTTCCACAGTTGCGCAGCGTCGGGAAACTCCGTGCCATCCTCCGGGCTCAACGCTTCAGGATCGTAACGGCTCAGGCACCCCTCACCCAGGGTCGCCGGGGCTCGGGAGGTGGCTTTGTCCAATGGGTCGGTCATGGCGAACCTCATGAAAAAAGGGCCTGGTGATCACTCGCCCAGGCCCTTTGCACTGTAGTCAGAACACCACGGTCTTGTTGCCGTGCACCAGCACTCGGTCTTCCAGGTGATAACGCAAGCCGCGCGCCAGTACCATTTTTTCCACGTCACGGCCGAAACGCACCATGTCTTCGATGCTGTCGCTGTGGCTGACGCGCACAACGTCCTGCTCGATGATCGGCCCTGCGTCCAGCTCTTCGGTCACGTAGTGGCAGGTGGCGCCAATCAGCTTCACACCCCGCATCGAGGCCTGGTGATACGGCTTGGCACCGACAAACGACGGCAGGAAGCTGTGGTGGATATTGATGACCTTGTGCGCGTATTCGCTGCACAAGGAAGGCGGCAGGATTTGCATGTAGCGGGCCAGCACCACCACCTCGGCGTCGTGCTGTTTGACCAGCCGCGAAACTTCGGCAAACGCCGGCTGCTTGTCCTGTGGGTCGACCGGAACGTGGTAATAAGGGATACCGTGCCACTCCACCATACTGCGCAAGGCGTCATGGTTGGAAATGACACAGGCGATGTCGCAATCGAGCTCATCGCTGTGCCAGCGGTGCAGCAAATCAGCCAGGCAGTGAGATTCTTTACTGGCCATCAGCACCACGCGTTTTTTCTGCTCGGTATCGGTGATTCGCCAGTCCATCGAAAACTCTTCGGCAATCGGTGCGAACGCCTCACGAAAGGCTTCGATGCCGAAGGGAAGCGAGTCGGCACGAATTTCGTGACGCATGAAAAACCAGCCACTGTGAGTGTCCGAGTGATGGCTCGCTTCAGTGATCCAACCATTATGGGACGCCAGAAAATTACTGACCTTAGCAACGATGCCGACGCGGTCCGGGCAAGCGATCACCAGCCGAAAAGTGCGCATTAGGGGAACTCCAGAACTTCACAAAGGCGGCCATTCTAGCCATTGCGCGGCAAAACTGCAGTATCGATGACACGCCGCGCACATTTGTCTGCCCGGGCAGCAATGGGCCGGACCTTTGGCAACACGCTATATTTGTGAGCAGATGTGAAGACTGTGTTTCAGTATTTAACTGCAACGCCGTTTTTGCGAGGCTGCACTAATTAATTAAATAAAACATCGGTTAAATGTTTACTTGATGAAACTGTCTGATTACTATTGCCTCACTGTCTCCTTGTCACCCGCGTCCTACATAAGGTAGTCCTCATGTCCTTGATCAATGAATACCGCAGCACCGAAGAAGCAATCAAAGAACTGCAAGAACGCCTGAAAGCTCTGTCCAAAGACGACAAGCTGCAGAAAGAACTGGAATTCGAAGGCAAACTGCGCACGCTGATGGGCGAATATCAGAAATCGCTGCGTGACATCATTGCTATGCTGGATCCAGAAGCCAAATCGAGCAAGGCAACCCGTGGCGCCGTAAAAACTACCGGCACCAAACGCGCTCGCAAAGTTAAGCAATACAAAAACCCGCACAACGGCGAAGTCATCGAAACCAAAGGTGGCAACCACAAGACTCTGAAAGAGTGGAAAGCCAAGTGGGGCGGTGACGTGGTTGAAGGTTGGGCAACCCTGTTGGGCTAAGCCTCACCGGTTCGCGCCGCTTTATGCGAACAGAATAACGCCAGCGATTGCTGGCGTTTTTTTATGCCTGCGATTTACCCACTTCATCGCCACTCAAAGGCTTAAACGTTTACGCAATTGCTGGCTGTAGCCCTGCCACTCTATGAGTACCTCGCGCTGCAATGGCGTGGAAACGGCCATCCATTCCTCCATCGCCTCATCAAAACTTTGCAAGGTATTAGGCGCCCCCCATTCAGGGGAGGACAAACGCTGCTGACAGAAAAGTCTCCAACGCTCCTGCTCTTCGCCGGTCAAGGTCTCAGGGAAGTTGCGCGCGCGATATCTGAACAATAACTCCGGTAAACGCTCATCATCAAAAGGCCAGTGCTCTGAAGCCAATTGAGCCGGGTCAGCCATGCGGACTTGCTCGCACAATCGACGATCGCGGTCGCCGATGAAGCCTGCGTATAACTGCTGCTCGGGATCCTCACTGGCCGTGAAATCCTCGCGACCATAAATGGCCTGAAGTTTGTCCTGCCAAACTTGCTGTGCGTCAGTTAGCCGCAGCGCACGCTCCTGATAAACGTCCATGTCCAGTTGCAGCCGCTGCTGGTCCTCGGCACGCAGCACCGAGAGCGGCGCGACCACCGGGCACTTGTTGATATGAATGAGTTTGAGAGGCACCGGCAACTCGCCTTCGAGCAGTTCTTCACGGCGGGTATACAAACGTTGCCTCAGGGTTTCAGCATCGTGGTCCAGCAAACCCAGCGGGTCCAGGTGCAAGTCACAGACAATCAGGGCATTGCGATTTTTCGGGTGCCAGGCCAATGGTAAAACTACCCCGATGTAGTTGCGCGCGGCCGAGAAACGCCCGGAAACATGCACCATAGGCTGCAACAGGCGGATCTGATCCATGACTTTCTGTTTGCTGCGCAGTTGGAACAGCCACTCGTAAAGCCTGGGTTGTTTCTGGCGGATCAGACGGGCCAAGGCGATCGTCGCGCGCACGTCCGACAACGCATCGTGAGCCTGGCCGTGGTCAATACCATTGGCGGCGGTCAGGCGCTCCAGCTTGAGGGTCACGCGGCCCTCCTCTTGCGGCCAGACAATGCCTTCGGGGCGCAGCGCATAGGCGGCGCGCACCAGGTCGATCAGGTCCCAGCGGCTATTGCCGCCCTGCCACTCGCGCGCGTACGGGTCGAAAAAATTCCGATAGAGGCTATAGCGGGTCATTTCGTCGTCGAAGCGCAGGGTGTTGTAACCGGCGCCACAGGTGCCGGGCGCGGCCAGTTGCCCGTGGATACGGGTCATGAAGTCGGCTTCAGTCAAGCCTTTGTCGGCCAGGCATTGCGGGGTAATGCCGGTGATCGCACAAGCCGCCGGATGCGGCAGGATGTCCTCGCTGGGCTGGCAATACAGGTTCACCGGCTCGTCGATTTCATTGAGTTCGAAATCGGTACGGATCCCCGCCACTTGCAAGGGCCGGTCACAACGCGGGTTGATGCCGGTGGTTTCGTAGTCGTACCAGAAGATAGAAGTCACGGGGCGTTCCTGGGTTGAAGACTGGCGAAGTCTAGGCCTTCGAGCCCACCTGCGGCCAGCGCTGCCTGAGTTTTGAAATCCAAAGGGGGATCTGAGGCGGACACCGGATCAGTGAACACCCCGATCAAAACTGTGGGAGCGAGCCTGCTCGCGATAGCGGTCTGCCTGAAACGGCAATGCTGAATGTGCCGCGGTCATCGCGAGCAGGCTCGCTCCCACAAGGGATGTGTGGCGGGTGCAAAATGCGTGAACACCGTCAATCAAAACTGTGGGAGCGAGCCTGCTCGCGATAGCGGTCTGCCTGAAACGGCAATGCTGAATGTGCCGCGGTCATCGCGAGCAGGCTCGCTCCCACAGGGGATGTGTGGCGGGTGCAAAATACGTGAACATCGTCAATCAGAACTGTGGCGAGCCTGCTCGCGGCGTCTGCCTGAAACGGCAATGCTGAATGTGCCGCGGTCATCGCGAGCAGGCTCGCTCCCACAGGGGATGTGTGGCGGGTGCAAAATACGTGAACATCGTCAATCAGAACTGTGGGAACGAGCCTGCTCGCGATAGCGGTCTGCCTGAAACAGCAATGCTGAATGTGCCGCGGTCATCGCGAGCAGGCTCGCTCCCACAAGGGATGTGTGGCGGGTGCAAAATGCGTGAACACCGTCAATCAGAACTGTGGGAACGAGCCTGCTCGCGATAGCGGTCTGCCTGAAACAGCAATGCTGAATGTGCCGCGGTCATCGCGAGCAGGCTCGCTCCCACAAGGGATGTGTGGCGGGTGCAAAATGCGTGAACACCGTCAATCAAAACTGTGGGAGCGAGCCTGCTCGCGATAGCGGTCTGCCTGAAACGGCAATGCTGAATGTGCCGTGGTCATCGCGAGCAGGCTCGCTCCCACAGGGGTTCTGCTTTTGTGTTCGGGTCCTGAATCCTGTGGCAAGCCATGAAATGACATACATAGTTATGTCGTTTGCCCGCACGAAGACTGCTAGCATCGGGACCGAGACTGAACGTTCGAACCGGCCCATCACTCAGGTTGCCCATGCTCGAGAGACCAGCACTGCAAAGGAACGCGAAGCTGCCCCCGCCACTCGATACGCGGTATCAGGTTGAAACGCCCGAAGGCATCGACCTGCCGCTGCGCCCGGCGGGGTTGATGCCTCGTGCGCTGGCCTTTGCCATCGACCTGGGCATACGCGGGCTGGTCCTGGGGCTGGTGTTCATCATCCTGGCGTTTTTTGGTGAGCTGGGCATTGGCCTGGGCTCCATCCTGCTGTTCGTTGTCAGTTGGTGGTACATGGTGCTGTTCGAGGTGCTGAACCAGGGGCGCTCCCCCGGCAAGCAGATCATGGGGTTGCGAGTGGTGCAGGACGACGGCAGGCCTATCGGCTGGTCCGCTTCACTGATCCGCAACCTGCTGCGTTTTGTCGACATGCTACCCTTCGGCTACACCTTCGGGGCAATCAGTTGCCTGCAACATCCTGCCTTCAAACGCCTGGGAGACCTGGCCGCCGGCACCCTGGTGGTGTATCGCGAGCAACCGGTCAAACGTCCCGCGCTGCCCCTGGCGCAGTCGATACGACCGCCCTTTACCCTGAGCCTGAACGAGCAACGCGCCGTGCTGGGTTTCGCTGAACGCCAGGCTGAACTGTCCGAAGCGCGGGTCAACGAACTGGCGAGCATCCTGGCCGCGCCACTGAACGTCCAGGCCCCCAGAGCCGTGGCCGAACTCAATGGCATCGCCCGTGGCCTGCTGGGGCCGACATGAAACAAAGTCTGTTCGAAAGCCGCCACCAAGGCGAATGGGACCGACTGTCCCGACAACTCGATCAACTGGAGCGCAGTCGTAACGTGCCCCAAAGCAGAGACTTTCCTCCTGCCTACCGCAGGCTTTGTCAGCATCTGGCGCTGGCCCAGGCACGAGGTTACAGCAGCCTGCTGGTCGACACGCTGCAGCAGTTGGCGCTGCGCGGTCACCAGCAACTCTATCGGGATCGCAGCCGGCCATCGACCGGCCTTTCGACTTTCATCCTGGCCGGTTTCCCCCGACTCGTGCGGGAACAATGGCGTTTCGTACTGGCCGCCGGAGCGATGTTCATGGGTAGCCTGATCGGCATCGGGCTGCTGGTCTATCTGTTTCCCGAGCTGGTCTACAGCCTGTTGAGCGTCGAGGAAGTCAGCCAGATACGTGGCATGTACGACCCGGCCAGCGGGCACCTGGGGCGTTCGATCGAGCGGGCCGCCAGCCAGGACTGGGTCATGTTCGGCTACTACATCATGCACAACATCGGCATCGCCTTTCAGACATTCGCCAGTGGCTTGATGTTTGGCCTGGGTAGCGCGTTCTTCCTGTTTTTCAACGGCCTGACCATTGGTGCGGTGGCCGGGCACCTGACCCAGATAGGCTCGGGTGGGACGTTCTGGTCGTTCGTCATCGGCCACGGCGCCTTCGAACTCACTGCCATCACGTTGGCCGGCGCCGCCGGCCTGCAACTGGGCTGGGCGTTGATCGCACCGGGGCGCCTCACCCGAGGCGAGGCCTTGCGGATCGCCGCCGGCAAAAGTGTGCTGATGGTCGGCGGCGTGATGCTGTTGCTGCTGATTGCCGCGTTCATCGAAGCGTACTGGTCCTCCAGCGCCGTGACAGCCGCGACCAAATACACGGTCGGCGCCTTGTTGTGGCTTCTGGTGATCAGTTATCTGGTGTTTGCCGGACGGGCCCGCCATGCGTCTGAGTGATGCCACCGTGGTCATCCGCCCGCGCACCACCTGGGAAGCCATGGACCTGGGCGTGTTGATGAGCCAGCAGCATCGACGTTTGCTGATGACCAGCTGGGCCGTTATCACGCTGCCGGTGTTTGCGCTGTTGTCCCTGCTGCTGTGGGATTCGCCCTCTCTGGCGATGTTCCTGTTCTGGTGGTTGAAACCGGCCTTTGACCGTTTGCCCCTGTACATTTTGTCCAAGGCGCTGTTCGGCGAAACACCGACGCTGAAACAGGCCTTGCGTCAGTGGCCCGCGCTGCTCAAGCCCCAGTTGCTGGCAAGCCTGACCTGGCGACGGCTGAGCCTGAGTCGCAGCTTCCTGATGCCCGTGGTGCAACTCGAAGGACTCGACGACGAGGCGCGTGAACAGCGCTTGCGGGTGCTGCTGCAACGCAACCGTGGCGCAGCGCAATGGCTGACCGTGATCGGCGTCCACCTGGAGATCGCCTTGTGGTTCGGCCTCATGGCCCTGTTCTACCTGCTCGTGCCGCAGCAGGTCGAACTGCAATGGAACTGGCAGACGCTGATCGCCGTCGCCGAGCACGACTGGTTGTGGCTCGAACATCTGATCAACCTGCTGTATCCCCTGCTGCTGATCGTCTGGGAGCCGGTGTATGTCGCCTGCGGTTTCAGCCTCTACCTGAACCGGCGCACGATACTCGAAGCCTGGGACATTGAACTGGTGTTCCGACGCCTGCGCCAACGCCTGAGCAGCACTGCCCCCGCGCTGATGCTGCTGGCACTGCTGTTGTTGCCGCTGGCACCGCCGGCCTGGGCCGCCGAAGACAACACCGGCCCCGACAGCCCGCGGCTGCTCAACCAACCTCTTACCAGCGAAGCCTCCAGGGACAGCATCAAGGCGATCCTCCAGGCTCCGCCGTTCAAAAACCCGGAAACGGTCACCCGCTATCGACTGGGTGAAGAAACCGCCGAATCGGCCGAGACCGACGAAGCGCCGGGCTGGCTCAAGGCATGGTTCAAATGGATCAGCGGCCAACGCTTCGACATCGCCGCCGCACTGATCCAGATCGTACTGTGGGCCTGCCTGGTGGCGGCGATTGCCTGGCTGGCCTGGCGCTACCGGGAAAAGCTCAGGGCCTTGGTGAATCTGCGACCGACAAAACGCCCACCCGTGGCACGAGCGGTGCCGGCGCAGATGTTCGGTCTGGATATTCGCGAAGAAAGCCTGCCGGACGACGTGGCCACCAGCGTGGAACAACTATGGGCCGCTGCCCCTCGCCAGGCCCTGGGGCTGCTGTATCGGGCCTTGCTCAGCCGGTTGCATCATGACTTTGCGCTTCCCTTGAAACCGGCCGACACCGAAGGCCAGGTGCTGCAACGCATCGAACAGCTTGAGCATGAACGCCTGCTGACGTTCAGCCAACACCTGACCCAGCACTGGCAAAACATTGCATACGGCCATCGCCCGCCGCCGCCCCACCTGCAACAGCAACTGTGCGATGACTGGCGCGGGTTGTTCGGGCCGGAGGCGTCTCGATGAATCGCCGCGCAGGGCTGTTGGTCGGCGCCGGGGTGGCCGCGCTGCTCTGCGTCATGGCCCTCTATCTGTTCCTGAAGGCAGTGCCCTATCAGGAAACCATCGATCACGGCCCCTCCCCCGAGGCCCAGGCCAATCCCTACCTGGCCGCCGAACATTTCCTGCGCCGGCAGGGCATAAACGTCGAGCACGCCAATAATCTGGACGTCCTGCCCAACCTTGAGCCTGATCAGCGCAGCCTGCTGTTGTTGGGTGAACGCACCCACATGACCCCACGGGAAGTCGATCAGTTGATGAACTGGGCCCAGGCCGGTGGACGATTGCTGTTTGTCGCCGAAGCCTTGTGGGATAACAGTACCGCCAGCAGCGGCGACTTATTGCTGGACCGTGTGCGCCTGCGTCAATTCCTGAGCAAGGACCTCAAGACGCCGGAGCCCGAACTCATCAAGGATCGCTACCCCAAGCTGACCAAGCTGTACCTGGAGGACGAAGAAGCACCCGCGTACGTCGGCTTCGACACCGATTTCCACCTCGAAGACCCGCAAAACCTAGCCCAGGCTTGGGCCAACAGCGCGTTGGCGACCCACATGATGCAGCTCAACCATGGCCTGGGCTCGATCACCGTGCTCACCGACGCCGAGCTGTGGAAGAACGACCATATCGACCAATACGACAACGCCTGGCTGCTCTGGTATTTGAGCGCCGACACCCACGTGACGCTGCTGTATGACATCGACCATGACAACTTGCTGGCCCTGTTGCTGCGTTATTTCCCCCAGGCCTTGGTGGCGCTGCTGGCCTTGATCGCCCTCTGGCTCTGGCGTTCGGCGGTGCGTCAGGGCCCGCTGCAACAACCGGCTCCCAAGGCGCGGCGCCAGTTGGAGGAACACGTGCAGGCCAGCGCCGGTTTTCATCTACGACACAATGGCCGTCAGCATCTGCTGCACAGCTTGCAACAGGACGTGCTGCGCCGGGCACGCCATCTGCATCCCGGTTTCGAACAACTGGCCGTGGCCGAACAGTGGCAAGTGCTCGCCCGCCTGACCCGCCAACCCACGCGGGCCATCAGCCAGGCCTTAAGCCCCCGACCGCAACAGCGCATGTCCAGCGCTGAGTTCTGCCGTCAGGTCGCCCATCTGCAAACCCTCAGGAATGCCTTATGACTGAAGAGAACGAACCTGCCGGCGGCCAGACCCACGCCGCCCAACAGCGCCAGCGCGCCAGTCAACTGGCCCAGGCTATTCGCACCGAGCTGCACAAGGCGGTGGTCGGCCAGGCCGCGGTGATCGACGATGTGCTCACGGCCCTGATCGCCGGCGGACACGTCTTGCTCGAAGGGGTTCCAGGATTGGGCAAGACGCTGCTGGTGCGCGCCCTGGCCCGCTGTTTCGGCGGCGAATTCGCGCGCATCCAGTTCACCCCCGACCTGATGCCCAGCGACGTCACCGGGCACGCGGTGTACGACTTGCAGACCGAGCAGTTCAAGCTGCGCAAGGGGCCGGTGTTTACCAACCTGCTGCTGGCCGACGAAATCAACCGCGCCCCGGCCAAGACCCAGGCGGCGCTGCTCGAAGCCATGCAGGAACGCCAGGTCACCCTCGAAGGTCGCGCCTTGCCCATCGCCCAACCGTTCATGGTGCTCGCCACCCAGAACCCGATCGAACAGGAAGGCACCTACCCGCTGCCGGAAGCCGAGCTCGACCGTTTCATGCTCAAAGTGCGCATGGACTATCCCGACGCCGACCAGGAATTGAACATGGTCCGTCAGGTCAGCCGTTCGACCCGGGCCGACATGCTCGATGTACAGCCGTTGCGCACGGTGTTGCAGGCCAAGGACGTGCAAGCGCTGCAACGCATCGCCAGTGACCTGCCGATGGACGATCAGGTGCTCGACTACGCCGTGCGCCTGGCCCGCACCACCCGCAGCTGGCCGGGCCTGACCCTAGGCGCCGGGCCGCGTGCCTCGATTGCCCTGGTGCGCTGCGCCCGGGCCCGGGCATTGTTGCGCGGCGGCGAGTTCGTGGTGCCGGATGACATCAAGGGCTGCGCCCTGGCCGTGCTGCGCCACCGGGTGCGGCTGGCACCGGAGCTGGACATCGAAGGGCTTTCGGTGGATCAGGTGCTGGGGCAACTGCTCGATCAAGTGCCGGCGCCGCGGTTGTGAGGAGGCGGCCTGTGCCAAGAGCACTTCTTGAGGCAAGACCGCTTTCTGTGGCGAGGGAGCTTGCTCCCGCTGGGCTGCGAAGCAGCCCCCTGGTTTTGCCTGGCACACCGCAAGGGGACGCTACGCGTCCAGCGGGAGCAAGCTCCCTCGCCACAGGAAACCTCTTGGCGGCAAACTCTTTTACCAAAGCAAATACCTTCTCCAAGGGAACGCCCCCATGAAACCCGCGCGCCTACTGCTGACCTGGCTCGCCATTCTGCTGGCCCTCGGCATCGTGCTGGGCGCGTTGCGGGCGCTGGGCGTTGCGGTTCCATCGATGTTGCTGTCGATCCACTGGGGGTTGCTGCTGGCCCTTTTGGCCCTGGCAATACTTGATGCCGTACGCCTCAAGCGCTTGCCCTCGCCCCGGGTGCAACGGCAGATGCCCGGCAGCCTGGCACTGGGTCGCTGGAGCGAAGTGCGACTACAGATCAGCCATGACTTTGCGCAGCCGCTGAATGTTCAGGTCTTCGATCACGTCCCCGACGGCCTGGACTTCGAAAGCCTCCCCTTGTCGGTCGAGCTGCAACCCGGTCAACACAGCCAGGTTGGCTACCGCCTGCGCCCGCTCAAGCGCGGTCACTTCAGCTTTGAACACTGCGAAATCAGCCTGCCCAGCCCATTGGGCCTGTGGGCCGGCAAACGTCTGCTGGACGCCCTCGACCACACCCGCGTCTACCCGGATTTCGCCAGGCTCTACGACGGTCAACTGCTGGCGGTGGACAACTGGCTCAGCCAATTGGGTATCCGCCAGCGCCAACGGCGCGGCCAGGGGCAGGAGTTTCATCAACTGCGCGAATTTCGCGAAGGCGACAGCCTGCGCCAGATCGACTGGAAGGCCACTGCCCGCCATCGCACACCGATTGCCCGGGAGTACGAAGACGAGCGCGACCAGCAGATCATCTTCATGCTCGATTGTGGCCGGCGCATGCGCAGCCAGGACGGCGAGCTGGCGCACTTCGACCACGCTCTCAACGCCTGCCTGCTGCTCAGCTACACCGCGCTGCGCCAGGGTGACGCCGTGGGCCTGAGCACCTTCGCCAGCGAACAGCCACGCTACCTCGCACCGGTCAAAGGCACCGGTCAACTCAACGTGTTGCTCAACACCGTGTACGACCTGGACAGCAGCCAACGCCCGGCCGACTACCAGGCCGCCGTCACCCAACTGCTGACCCGGCAAAAGCGCCGAGCCCTGGTGGTGCTGGTGACCAACCTTCGCGATGAAGACGATGAGGAGCTGCTGGCCGCCGTCAAACGCCTGGGCCAACAGCATCGGGTTCTGGTGGCGAGCCTGCGGGAAGAGGCACTCGACCGCTTACGCCAGACACCGGTGCAAACCCTGCCCGAAGCCCTGACCTATTGCGGGACAGTGGATTATTTAAACGCCCGGGCCGAACTGCATGAGCGCTTGAGTGCCCATGGGGTGGCGGTGCTGCAAGCCCGGCCCGGGGAGTTGGGGGCCGAGCTGGTGACGTTGTATCTGGGGTGGAAGAAGGCGGGGAATTTGTAGGCCATCAGCGTGCATATCAGGCATGGCTTGCGTCATAGCGATTGACGATCGACAAGGACATGCTATCACCCTCCAATTGCGTCGCACTGACCTCGCCCTGAGCGTTGGTGCGATTGTAGGGCGCTCCGTTAAGCAGTGTTCGAACGCCCGCTGCGGGTTCATTCGTGAACCTGGAGATGGCACGAATATGCTTTAGATAATAATCCAGTAATGGATCAAAAGACGGGAATGGTCCCGTTGTCCAACGCTCAGCCCTGACCAGGTTATGCCCCAACGACATAGCGAGTGACCCCGTCGTCACGCCCGACTCCACGACTTCCATGCGCAAGGAAAAACTCCCATCCCGGGTAGTGTTGAGGCAATTCAATTCCCAGCTGGCACCCTCGAGAGTCAATAACTGGGCACGCTCCAATGCAGGCGTGACCACCACACCGAGACTCACGGCGGATTCGCCATCCCACACCAGCTTTACCTGCTTATTCAGAAGCGAGCTGGAAGGTTCAGGCCAAACGGTAAAAGTGTGGCTTGCACCATGGCAAGGGTAGGCGGCCCCCTCTCCAAAAGTGAGCGCAAACTCGTCGAATTTAACGTTCAGCTCTTGCGCGACATCCACTACTCTCCCTGGTACTGGCGGCGACTTCGGCATTTCCTCAATTAAAGGCATCCCAAACTGCAATACAAAAGTGCCGCCTTGCGCCTCGTCTGTAGAAATAGACCAGCTCAAGGAGGTAGTCCCCGCCTCCATCGCCACCAATTGCCCCAACGGCGGATCGAAAACCAAACCCTGCGTCTCTTCACCCGGTTTATATTCCAGAAGAATCCGGGCGTGCGGATCGCCGATCAACCAGCTGTATTCATAATCCAACGTCAGCGTGCACACCTCTCCGATGACTGAAGCCACCTCGACGTCAGGCCACCTTACCGGCTGGCCGTTGACATAAGGCCTGAATTCCTGAAGCCAGGTCATGTCATTGGGTACTGATACAACTTTCATAGGTGCTACCTCCCAGCCCACGCTAGCGCTGCCCTTCAACTGAACCGGGTACGAAGAGAAAATGACCGCCGGCAGAGCCAGTGACACCCAGGCAATACACGGAGAAAGCAAATCGGGTATTCAGCGGCAGGTCGACCTTGATATTCCATTCAAGCTGGGATGTAACAGGAACAGGTCGCAACTCATTGGCCGGTGGCGTGAATACCACGCCAGGGTGCGTACAGGCGATCGCACAATCACGCCCTACATCCTCCTCGCGAAACTTCACGCTGATGGTCGCTTCGCTTTTGACAAATCTGTAGGGATACGTTATCGCCCACACATAAGGCAAGCCATCGATCCTCACTTCAGTTCCACGAAGCAGCGCATTGCTTACATCAAACAACCACACCTCGATAAACGTGCTTCCAGCATCACCCGGTCGACTCCAAACAGAAGCCGTCAGCCTGGCAATGCCGGTTTCGGTGTGGTGTTCGCCCTGAATATCGCAATAGGCCACACCGGTAGCGTCAGTCTGGGTAACAACGGTTGGGTGCCCCGTGAAATCCCACGTCACGTCTACGCCGGCCTGAGGAGTTTTGTCGATTCGGTGACGCACCAACACCTGCGCCTTCGTGGATTCGTTAAAAAGAATACCGACCTGAGGAACACTCAGCTCCACCACTTCGTAATCAGGTCTGACAGACCCTCCCGGCAATGGTGGGGACTTCGGCATCCCGCTCATCAGCGGCATATCGAATTGCAGTACAAACGGGTCAATCTGGGTTTCCTGGGTGGAGATAGACCAACTCAACGCAGTACTCCCCGCCTCCATCGCCACCAACTGCCCCAACGGCGGATCGAATATCAAACCCTGTGCTTGTTCGCCCGGCTTATATTCCAGAAGGACTTGCGCATCCGGATCGCCGATCAACCAGCTGTATTCATAATCCAGCGTCAGCGTGCAAACCTCTCCGGGGACCAGATTCAGTTCCACGTCAGGCCACCTTACGGGTTGGCCATTGATGGAGGGGTTGAATTCCTGACGCCAGGTCATGTCATTGGGCAGCAGTTCAAAGGTCAGACCTGCCACCTCCCATCCCGCATAGCCCCCCGTGACAATGGCGTATAGCACCCCCTTCCGCACGCCAGGCAGCCTGAATTGCACCGGGGCTTGCCCATCGGCATTTGTCCGGGTCGGCGCAATCGTGATGTGGGGGTACTCCCACCGCACCTCGACGTCTTCCAAGGGCTCGCCGGTCATGGCCGACACCACGGTCACGAGCGCTGAAACCAGCTCGCCGATATGACCATTGGCTTGGTCGCTGGTGAGCGACTGGATTTCCCGGGGCTGGTGCAAGAAGTACGACAGCGCCACCGATGCCGCGTACGGCCCTTCCCCCACCGTCGCAGTCAACTGCGCCGCGCCAGGCGTGGTGGGCACATAACGCACGCGCGCCACCCCGTAATAATCGGTCACGGTGGTCACTTCCCCCAGGTCATCACCGCGCCAGGTCACGATCACCCCGGCAATCGGCCTGCCACTGATGGAGGAGATCACGGTGACCTGTTCGACCAGTTCCTGCTCCCACTCCAGTATTTGCTGAACCCCGCTATCCCAGCGGATCTCCAGCACTTGCTCGCCCTCGCCCAACGACATCGCGTTCGCCGGGGACAGGCTGGCCAGACGCTGGGACGCCAGGCGCAAGGCAAAGCTGCCGTCCTTCAGATCGCCGGCCTTGAGCGTGAAACGCAAGCCCTCGCTGGGAAACTCGCGAGGCATTCCCAAGGGGTCAGGTAAAAAGCTGATGCCCAGTTCGGTGGGCCCGGTTCCGGTCATGCCAAGCGTTAGCTCACGCTCGAACAAAGGGCTGTTCTCGGAGGCCATCAGCTCAAAAACATGTTCGCCCTTGCGGCGCGGAAAGTAGGTTTTTTCACCCCAGGGTCGCGCGGGCGCGCCATCAAACCGGACCCTCAGCCCCGCCCACGGATCACTTGCCAGCGCCGTGACTTCAAAGGGCCGTTCCTCTTCGTAGCCGTCGTAACGACTGCTCACCGAGGCCTTCACTGCCTGGGTGCCGGCGGCGGCCGGTGCCACGGCAAAACCGGACCAGCCATCGGCGTCGGTGGGTTGCGCGCTTGAACTGCCCGCTGTCCAGGTCACCGGCACCTGATCCACGGCACGTCCGGTGAAGTGGGAAACCACTTGGACCCACAGCCACGCAGGATCCTGCCCGACCACTGGGTCGACCGGCGATTCGCGCCAGCCCTGGATCCTGACTTTGTTATGCGCCAGCGTCATCGGCTTGGCCGTGGCGACGAAGTCCAGCGCAGGCACTGCCCACGCCAGGGCAAACTCGCCCGGTTGTTCACTGGCGGTAAAGTCCAGCGTCCAGATCGCGCCGCCGTCGTTGATCGGTTGCGCAAGATTCAACGCAGGGCGAATCGTTGCACCCAGTTCCTCGGCGGGTGTCCCCGACCACGCCAGCGTTGATTCCAACCCCACCAGCGGGCTCAGCGCATTGGGTAAAACGCTAAAACGATGAAGCGCGCCCAGACACGGATAAAGCGCCTGGGCATCCAGTGCGGCGGTTATCTGGTCGAGTCTCAGGCTGACTTCTTCCGTCAGATTCTCGGACATCAATCGCCCCGTCAGCTCGCGGACGACTGAAACGCTCTCCAGGCGCAACTCCAGCTCAAACAGGCTGCTGGTGCTGCTATTGACCTGTGAGGCGAGCGTCCATTGCGCACCGGCTGCCACCAACTGCTTGGGCGTTCCAAGGTCACTGGGCACCAGCCCGATATCCGGCGCCGTCCCGCGCCAATGCAGACTGATGTTCTTACCGATCCACGAGCTGCCGGAATTGGGCAGCACTTTGAGTGTGTGCGTCTGCCCGCGCCGGCAGAGCACACCGAGTGCATTGCGCTCGACCACCTCGCCATCGAGCAGAATACTGACCTCGTTTTTCCAGGGGCTGGTGGCAATCGCCTTCACCTCAAACGGGCGCTCCACCGACACGGCCTCGCCATGGGCCTTGATACTGGCGATGACCACTTTGTCCCCCGCACTCTGCGGCGTGTACAACACACTGGCCCAACCGCCGATGCCGGTGGTAACGGTGGATAGCGTCTCGCCCCCGGTTTTCCATTCGACCTGGGCATTGATGACCGGATCGCCGTCGCCGCTGGCCACGAAGTGCACCACCTGCACCCGCAACAGCACGCTTTCGTTTTCGTCCACCACGGGAAACTTGTTGGCCTCTCGGACTTCACCCACCCGAACCAGATTGCGCGCCAGCGACATGTTTTTTTTCGGTGAAGGCAGCAACAGTTTCGAACAGGTCAGTTGCAGGTCGAACCGACCGTCAGACCGATCTTCGCTGGTCAAGGTCCAGGCCAGTTCGGCGCCGGTGACCGGCACCGGAGCTTCAAGGGCCGGGCTGACGGCCACCCCCAGTTGCTCGTGGGAATCACCACTCCAATGCAACGACAGCTGCGTCCCCTGCAAGGGGCTGGCGGCGGGCAGTTTCACGTCGAGGGGATACTCCGAGCCGCGGTTGGGGTAACCGGTTTTTTCCTCCCAACGCGACTCAACCCCCTCGACCACCGTCAGCACATCCTTCCACGGATCCGTGGCCAGCACCCGCACCGTCAGGGTTTGAGTCAGCGTGCCAGAGGCGTAGTACAGGCTCTCGACCGACGCCTGGATCTCGACATCACCGGCCTGCGTCGGTTGAAAATCGAAGTAGGCCCAGCCGTCAGTTCGGCTGACGGCAACGCCGGTGACCTGCCCGGTCGTGGAGGTCCAGTTCACGGTGCGGTCGCTCAAGGGTTGCCCGGTGTAATAGGAAGTGACCTGCACCCCCAAACGCACACTTTGGTCGTATTCAAGCACCGGGTAATACGCCGCCTCGAGCACGCCACGAAAGGCCAGCCGATGATGCCCCAGGGACACCTGCACCGGATAAGCATCGGCGGCGTACTGGTTAACCAGGTCCATCGAAAACAGATAGGGACCGTCTTCACCGATCGCCGGGCAGTCCAGGGCCCAGGCCGAATCCAACGGGTGATCCACACCCCACGCCGGGGTCGCGAGCACCGCACCCTGGGGGTTGTCATCGCTGGTCAACGCGGCTTGGGTGCCGGCCCATGCATTGTCCGGATCGGGCCTGAATTCAAGCTGATGAGCCAAGTCACCCGAGGCCCCCAGGCACACGTACAAAGGCCCGGTTGCCGGCAGTGTCTGCTCGTCAAGCTTGAACGCTTGCATCAGCACTGGCTCAAGGTACACCTGGAGGTTGATGCGCGTAATGCGGATGGCCCCGATGTCGTCCTCGGGGGCGTTTCGCGGGCTTTGAATATTCAGCGTGAGGGTGTCTTGAGCGTTGAACGGCAGGTCCAAGGGTACGTTGTAGGCAATAGGTCTGTAATCCAGCGGCTGACCGTCCCTCAGCCGTGCCTGATCCTCCTCCACATCCTGGGCTGCTCCTCGCGGCAACAGGATTTCCTGCTCCTGCGGATGTTTATCGCTGCTAATGACCAGCCTGCCCGGTTCGGTATGCCTCGTCTCGCACAGAAAGGTGAGGACGTAGCGCGCTGGAGCGCCTGGATCCTTGGGCGCCGTCAGCGCCTGACTGACCGAAGCCTCATCGCCGATGGTCAGAAAACTAACGAACTCCTCCTCCCCCTCATACCACTCCTTCCCAGTGCCCAGGTCGCCCGGAATCGGTCCCCGTGTCCAGTGCTCGATCCAGTTTTCGAAGTCGCCATTGAGCACCAGATTTTCATTGGCCAGGATAATCGGCTTATTCATGGCGAGCTGCTCCTTCGGCGGTTGAGTAGGGGGGAGTCAGGCTGATCTGATCTTCGACGGCTCGCACGAACGGTGGCTCGCCGGCCCTGGCCATGTAACGGATGCGCACGATGATGTCCGTCAACGACAGCAGCGTGCTCTTCTGCGGCTCATGGACCGCCCTTGGAAAACTCAACAGCCAGCGTGAAACCACCCCGGTGTTTTCGAAGGGGTTGAGCATGCTGTCATCGGGTTTCATCGCCACCATGCCGTGGTCGCCAAGCCCCATCGACAAGGCGATCTGCTGACCGCTGCGCAGGTTGATCTGCACATCGGAAGGCGCCACGTTACCCACGGGATCATGCAAGTACTTCACCGCTGGAAGGGATGCCTTGGTAGCCGTCATGCTGCTGATCTGAAGCAAGGTGGCACGTACATGTTCATAGGGCCCGATCAGCACAGGCAGGTCGACCTCGACCGAGCTGATTTGCCGGCAGTAATGCCCCGGGTGGTCGCGGTCGAACAGCAATTGAGAGAGTTTGAACTCCAGCGTTCCCTTGGTGCGCAACTGATCCAGGGCGCTCGCCCAACTGCTGTTGGGGGCCTGCGGGTCGCTCGCATCATCGAACAACTGGCGCAAGGAAATGGTCTTGACCAGCTCCAACCGCCGTTCAAAGCGTTGCAGGTACTCGCGCTCCATGCGCATCAAATGCCCGCGCAGGTGTTCGCCTGCCGTCAGACCGTGGCGGTTGTCCAGCCAGACCTGGGGCAAGGGGATCTGCGAATCATAGTCACCGGTTTCGGCACTCAGCGAGGCCTGGGCGCTGAGGCACAGACTGACGACGGCATCGTAGGCCTGGTAATGCAACGCCTTGAACTGACCCAGCAGCCAGCCATACAGCTCGGCATTGGACGCGCGCTTTTTGATGAAGTTGTACACCGTCAAGGCCTGGTTGTTGGCCAGCAGGGTTTGATCCAGCGTGGTTTGAGCGGCGCTCACCGCGTGGGTCTGAGCGGTGATTTGCGCATCGAGCGCACGCACCTCCGCCTGCGCCTGATTACGTTGCAGTAGCCATTCTTCACGGCGACGCCGGTAACTTTCGGTGGTGGCCTGTTTGTCCGCGTCCATTTGCAACACCGACGAAGCAACATCCAGACCGAAACAAACCGCGTCGGCTATTTTCTCGAGACGATGCCCACCGGCGGCCAAACCAAAAATATTGGGCATCGAGGCAATCACGGCGCCCGCGGGTTTGATGCTTGCCGAGGTCAATGCCAGGATTTTGGAAAGCTGCAAGCTCTCCATGACCTCGTATTCGACCTTCGACACGTTTTCGTTGTAGAGATGCTCATAAGCGGTTGCCCGTTCCTCTGCCACCGCCCGGCTTTGCTGCAGCGCAGTCCTGCTCGCCTGGAGCTGAGTGATGTTCTGTTCCTGCACCGTCTGGGCGTAGCTGCCCAGTTCCACCAGATGGTTCTGTTGCAGTTCCTGCTGCTCGGCCTGGTCCCGTTGTTCAAGCAGACGCAGCACCTGGGCGCCGTGATCCTGGAGCGCCTGCACGGCGCGCAATGCCACCTCGAACGTCGTGCGCCAGCGGAAAGCCCCCACCACCAACCGACCGCCCATGGGCCTTGGCGCACCGACACCACCGGCCGCCAGGTCACGCAACAACGCGTTGGGATCGGTGGGTGGGCTGAATAGCGGTGTGTCCAGTGGCTTGCCGTCCAGGGTGAGGTTGTTGCGCAGGTTATGCAGGCGCTGGCCGGGCAAGTCGTACAGCGCGAGCAACTGCTCATTGATCGGAGCCTTGAAAGGCTCGTTGGCCAACAGCCCCAGCAGCGGCGGCGCTTCGGCGGCCGCGGGGAAATCCGCGAGGCTGAACGCCAGGCTTTGCTCGAACTGCTCAAGTGCCGGTCGCGACCTGCTTTTGTTCATCAAGCTGTCTACCGTGTCGGTTTCCCAGCGGTTGACCGTGCGCACCGCCGGTGCCTTGCCCATCAGAAATTCGGCCTGCACGTAACACAGCTTGGCCGCCACCAGGCTGTCACGGGTGAGCTGGCGGTAATACCAGTCGCCCCAGGCCAGCAAGTTCTTGACGTACTCCGAGAACACCAGAATCTGAAAGTGCCGGGGCGCCGAATAGCCGATGGCGTCAGGGTCGGTGGGCGCCTGGGTTTCACAGCCCAGGTTGCCGTTGCTATTCAAAGGGCGGCAGCGCCAATACTTCGGTTTGGGATTCGGGTACTGAGGGTCGTTGGCCGGGTCGGCCGGCGCTTGCGGGTCGAACAGGTAATGCAACCATTTCTGCGCTTCCAGGAAGCGGTCCTCGGTGCGCAAACGTGTGGCCACCAGATGCGGCAGGTGGAAAAACAGCTCCCAGAAAAACAGACCGTTAGCGCCGTCGAAGGCTCCGTTCGGCTCGCTGATCGTTTGGCTTTCCGGGGGCGGCTCCGGCAGAAACTGCGTGTCCCAATCCAGCACCGCCTCGACGGAGATATTCGAGCGCTGCACCAGCTCGGGGCCGAACAGCGAATTCAGGCGGGCGTACTTAAGGGTCAGCTCGGGTTGGTTGAGGGAGAGAAACTGCGCTGCATCGAGGCTGTTCTTGAGCAGTGAGACAGGGGCAAACTTCGTGACGTTGATGATGGTCAGTTCGAATTTATTTCGGCCATATCCACCCGTGGTTGCGGTATGCCCGAACGAAAACGTTGTTGGCTCCGGCCATGAGCCACTCTCACGCTGAAACTCCTGCCATTCGGTACTCCAGCCACCGGCCAAGGGAAAACTTCCCGAAATGGGTGGAGGGTCGTCGGCCGAATTTTGCAACGTCAGGTCAAAGGTGGCCTCTCCGGTCAAACCCGTTGGCCTGCAATAGCCCTGCACAAACAGCTTGTCCATGTCGGTGCTGGCGTCGCGAAATACCACCGCCTGCAGGCTCAGGTACGGTGTCAAACTGCCCGTCCTCTCCACGGAGGTGACCATGGTCGGCTGATTCATCAGCGGATGTTGTACCGTCTCAGCCGTGACAAATCGCTTGAGCGCCGCGTGTTCCAGCCAGCCGCCATCGTCCCAGGCCACGGGGCGGAACAACACGTCACGCACCGCAAACACCTTGAGGGAGTCCTCAGCGTTGGTCAAAAAAACGCCCAGCTTGCCCTTGGGGTTGTAGGGGTCGGCCCACACCGTCGCAATCAACCGGGCGCCTTGGGAAAGGTCGTCGTCATGCACGCTGCTGTGCAGGCTCAGCGGTGCCGACCATCGGCCATTCTGGGCCATGAACGCCACTTTGATGTCCAGCCGGTGCGGCAGGCTTACGTCGTCCTCGTCCACGCTTTCGACCTTGTACTGCCATTCGGCCCACACCAGGCACAGCCGTCCGCTCCAGAACACCGGGCGGATATCCAGTATCGTCACGCCCGTGGGCGTGTCCACCGGCAGCCATTCACTCCAGGCCGCCGGGTTGATGGCCGGGCAAGTGGGAGAGAGCTCGACCTCGGCCTTGCGCCAGAAGTATTGGTAAGGCGGCACCCGCTGGCGACCGACAAAGTAGTAGTCGGCCCGGGCCGGCGAGACGCTGTCCATGTAGCTGCTGAGCACGTCCAGGTTGCAGGTTTGCTCGAACGTTTGCAGGTACTCCTGCAAGGCAACCTGCACCGAATCACTGTTCAAGTGTGCCTGGTTGAGGTTGTTTTCAAGGGTCTTGAACAGGCTGGTCTTGCGCTGCCGCACGAAGGGGTTGATGAAGTTTTCCGGGTAAAGCGCGATCATTTGCAGCGCCGACCAATCCGGGTAGTTGTTGTAGAGCTCCCAGGTGGCCAGGTCCCGCTTGTCGAACTCGTTGTCGGCATAGCCGGGTTCCAGTTTGCGGTAGGCGGCGTGGATGAACTGCTGGGCGCAACTGGTCGCTTCGGCGACCCAGGAGCTTTGCACCGGGTAACTGTCCAGGGGATCCAGGCGCAGCAGTTCGAACAGGTCCGCCGGGGTCCGCAGGAAGTTGTACGGAGGATTCTGACCACTTTTTTCAACGTGCCCGAGGCTGTATTCGATCAGGGCGGTCCGGCGTTTTTCGAGCAAGTCACTCAACGTGTTCAGAGTCATGGTACTTGCTCCTCGCGTTCAAAGATGATGGGCGGGAAATTAGCTAACACGCTACCTTCAGGGGCAACGCTGATCTGGAACTTTCCGCCAGTAGGGCTGGAAACAAATGTTCGGGCCACGCCCTCCTGGTTGGTGTAGCTCTGATCCGGTCGATAAACCACCGTGCCTCCCCCGTCGTCCAAGTCCCTGCTTAACCAGCGCGTCAGATGGTTTTTCGCAATGTTTCCATGGACGTCCTTGATGGTGGCGTAGAGTTCGACTTCCTGACCGGCAGGTACCGCTTCCAGAGGTACCGGTGACATGTACCGTGATGGTATGGCTATGTGTTTAGCATCGATAGTGACCTCGACGGTCGGGGCATACTCGCGCTCAAACAGATCGAGCCAGAATTGCGGCGTGTCCCACCCCGTCACCTTGCCCGGTTTGTACACGGCCTCAACCACGCCGTCGGGTTCCGTAGCCTTGGTTTCAACGGTCCCCAGTTCAGCGCTCCAGTAAACGTTGACGCCGCTCAACGGGTTCCCGTCGCTGTCCATAAGGGTGACGGTGAAGGTGATTGTTTCATCAGTCCCAGCCACCACCGTGGACTTGTCCGGATTGCACGTCACAGTAACGAGCTGCTTCAGATCCCCGGTGAAGGTCACCAACGGCCTATCGGATTCGGACAGGCTCAGCAAGGCATGTTCGGCGGCGGCCTTGTAGGCGGGTTTGTTGATCTCTTCTGGCAGCCCGCCCATCAGGAAAATCGTCAAGGCATCCATGCCGGTGCGCGCCGCCAGCACCCGGACCCGCATCAACAGATCCAGCTGGGGCAGGTTTTTCAGGATTTTTTGCGCAGATTGGAAGCGGCTGACGCACTCGCGCACCTCCTGCACGCTCCAGTCAAAAAACCCGGCCAGCCGGATGGACGCCGCTTGTTCGGCCAGACGCAGTGCATGCCCCCCTATCGGAGAAGGCAGCGCATTGACCTCGCGCAGGTAGTCGAGCAGCGTCTGCGCCGGCTGGTCGCTCAGCTCGAACGCACGGTTGAGGGTGGTCAGGTAATAAAGCGTGCGCACCGTGAACGCGTGCTTGTCGTCCTGGTCCAGCCAGGCTTTATGGCCGTAATCCAGATAGTCGCGCAACACCTCTGCGCTCAGCTCAAGTTTCGCCACCACCGCACTGCGACGGCGCACATCGGCCAGCAGCGCAAGCAATGGGTCAGCCAAGGCGTTGCGTCGCTTCACCGAGCCTTCAAGATGCGAAAGGTCACGTTCGAGCACCAGACGCAGCAACCGGCTCACCGTTGAATTGGCCCACACCAGCACCTCGAGCGCTTGCTCGGAACCGATACCCGTGTAAACAGCCAGGCATTCCTTGACCACCGAGACCTGGGCGTCCCTGGCCTCCAACACCACCGCGAGCAGCCTCTCGACGATAGCGGGGCGCTCCAGTTCATATTGTTCACCGAGGCCGATGGTCACGGCGTAATCAAGCTCTCTTCGCGCAAAGTCCAGGTATTGAGCCTCGGTTCCCGTGCGCGACATCACCAGCCCATCGGACTCGACCAATGTCGTTTGCATCCCCAGCAGCTCCAGCCAACTGGCGCCCGCCATCGCCGGCACACCGCCCATCAGGATCGCCGAGTGGGTGAGCATTGCGCCGGGCAACAGGTTGAGCAACTGCTCAAAAAGCCGACCCTCAGCGTCCCGGGAAGCGTCCAGCGCAGAAGGCGGCGAGACCTGCTGCACCATCCAAAGCACCGGCAGGTCGTGATCGGCACACCAGTCCACACACAATTGCATGGCCTGGATGAGGTTCAGCACATCCGGGCTATCGCTTGTGGTGGAGTTGATCCGGGGCACACCCGCCAAACCGTCGAGCCAAAGCTCCCCACCCAACACCGTCAGCAACAACACGCCTTCGACCGGGGTAATGCCCAACAGCCGGGGCAGCTTCACCATGCGGTAGAAACTGGACACGATCGCCAGGTTACGCGGCAGACTGTCGCCGTCGATGCCATGGGCATTGGCAATCGCCAGGGCCAGGTAGTTGTAGGTCTGCAGGTCGATGCCCAACGCGCTGCACAATTGGCTGACGGTCAGGTCGGGCACCTCAGGTGCCGGCACGATCGGAAACGTTCCGCCGTCGAGCTTCAAGGGGTCACGGTAATCGCCCTGGCCATTGAAGAGCTGATCGAATTGGGACAGTGCTTCACCGCGACCGTAAATCGACAACTCGTCGATAAACACGGCAAAGTCGTTCACCGGGCATTCACAGCGCTCGCGCAAGGACTGAAACAGCCCGAGGGCATGCACGACCTGTTCGGTGATCCACCAGTTATCTGCCGGCGCACCACCGCGCACTTCAGCCTTGATGGCCGCCACCAGCAGCGCATCCACCTGTTCGCTGGGCAGTGCCAGCCATTGATCCAGGCGCAACTTGCGATTCATCCGGTCGAAACGCGCAAGCCCCACGGCGTCGCCTGGGCTCACGGAGAGTTCATGACTAAACGAATCGCCCTCTTCGCTACCGGTAATATGGACAGCGGGGTGGGTATTGGCATTGAGATAAACCGAACCGGAGCGCCCGCTTTCCGGTTCTTCAGGCACCGTTTGCGACGGGTAGGTCACATTGGCCGAACGCGCAGGCGCAAAGCCCCGTACTGACAACAACGCCTCAAGCCCCAGGGTGTCGAGCTTGGTTCGCTCACCGAAGAAAGGCACCTGATCAAGGTCGTCCCACGCCCCCTCCCCAGCCCCGAAGTTCTCCAAATAAAAAGCTGTGCGGTTCGCGCTGGCAACGGGCGGTTCGGTGAGCAACCGCCGCTGATAAGGTCCCAGCCGCGACGCATGGGCCAGGGCCGGGCCCACATCGCTGTACCAGGCCTGGGTCTGGAAAAAATACGGAAAGGACGGGCTCACGCTTTGGGCAAAACTGCCCACCGACAGGCCATGGTGGCGGGCAACGGTGTCCACCGTGACCCAATGCTGGAAGTACGGCAGCCCGTTGGGATAACGCGCCTCGATCATGGCCTGTTCCAGTTCCTCCGGAAGCAGACCGATAAACTTTTCCAGCACCGGGACGATGATGTCCACCGACGACACCGATTGATGCACTGCGTTGAAATCGATGCTCAGCGGCTTCAGGTCTTTGCGCCGGTCATGCAACGGCAACTTGCTTGCGTCGCTTGAAACCGCTTCGATGCGTTGCTCGATCCACCGCATCAACTCAATCAAATACGCCACGGGTGATGCGAAAGACTCCAGGGCCTGGGGTGGGCACAAGCTGTCGAACTGAGGATTGAACAAGAGCTCGAAACTGGGGCCTTGAACCATCGACAGTAAACCACTGCTTGCCCGCCGCTGCTCTTTTGCCGAACCGTACAGGGTGTGCTCGATGAACTGACGCCGCAGGTAAATGGCCATGCTGTTGAGGCGCCGTAACAGCTGACGAGCGTCATCGGCGCTCACGCCAAAGTCCCTCACCAATCCCTGCACGCCCTTTTCCACCAACGTAAAGATCGAACCGCCCTCTTCGAGGTACGTGTGCAGCGTTGCGTAGTGGGTGAGTTGTTGGTCACTGAACACCTGATTTAGCAGCTGTAAAGCGGGGCGGGAGTCAGCCATGGACGAGTCCTCGAATTCGATAACGGCCCGAAGCGGCCCGACGAAGCCGTCAGGCCGAGCGTTTGCTTAACGTGATTTGGCGCTTGAGAGCCCAAGCCGTCTACTGTCAGAACCGACAGGTTCCATGACCGTCTATCGGGAGTTGGGCGCCTGGGTCGGGCTGCTGGGCGGCTGGACTTCAAAGCGCCCGCTCTCAACCCAATCGGAGGCCGTCGCGCCGTCCGCCGTGTCGGTGATGGTTTGCCTGAACCGGCACCAGTGGCCGCCAGCGGCCAACGATTGCGACGCCCCGCCCTGCCAACCACCCGCTTCGACGTTGAGATCCGAAGCCCACACCTGATCCGGATTGAACCAGCTCACCACTTGCCCAACACCCGGTCTTCCCTCGCCTTCGAACCGGACCGGGTTGTCGACCCAACCTCCGGCCACGGGCACGTCGATGGAAGGCTGATAGGTGCCCAGCACCACCGACCGCGCCGGCGAATCGGCGGAATCAAAACCCTCGCTCGACGCCACGGCCATCAGGCCGTAGAGGCCGCCGGGTTGATCGAACTCCACCGTCACCGACCAGGTGCGATCCTCCAGTACCGGGCTACTGCCCAGCACCGCATGCGTGGCTTCTCCCAGTTTTACCGTCACGGTATCGCCCGGTACACCGAAACCCGACACCACCACGCGCCGGCCGATGGGCTCGTCGGTGGCCGGGGTTTCAATGAACGGGGCAGCAGGCACGACGTTAAAGGTCAGCGGCGCAGTGTCCCTGGAGGGCCGACCTTCGAAGCGTTGCCGGGCTACAATCGTGGTTTCGCCTACCGGCAGGGTCACGTCAGCACTCCAGCCGTCGGCGCCCACAAAAACATCTTCGATCAACGGCTCACTTGCGCCCTGGAGCCAGATATCAACCCGCCCGCCCTGCATGCCTGTGCCAGACAACGTCATGCTGCGCGACAGGTTGCCGCCCGGCTGCGGCACGTCAAACTCCGGTGGCAACACCACCACCTCGAACCTCAGGGTTTCACTGCGCTCGGACGGCTCCCCACGCAGGGTCTGTTGCGCGTCGATGGTGTAGGGACGAAACTCCAGCACGGGCAACTCGACGGACCATTCGCCGTCGGCGGTCAGCACTTTGGGATCGCCCAGCTCCGTTTGAAATTGCGCGTCACGCACTTGCATCGACGCCTCGGCCATACCATCACGCCCACGGACGGTCAGCACGCGACCGACCTCGGCACTGGGAGCGGGATACGTGATCACCGGTTTGCGCATGGGTGTGGCAACCGTGAAGGTCCTTTGCGCTGGCGGTGAGGGTTGCTGGGCGGCGGTCTGGATCAGGGTCGCGGTGTGGGTGACCTCGGGGGCAAACGGCTCGGTGCGCCGGAAACTCCAGGTGCCGTTGTTGTTCTCGATGGGGTGTTCGGTGGCGCTGTCACTGAATGTGAGTGTCAGCACCGCCTCCGGCCAGCAAGTGCCACTGAGGTTGGGCGAGAGACCATTTTCCACCGGCACGTTCATGACCGGTGCCAGCGGTGGGATGGTGACCTCGATTTCCTGCCAGGTTGGCGATTCCTGACCATCCTTGAATTGTCTGATTTTAACCTGGCGCTCGAACGTCGGCCCCCACTCCGCTGAGGCGGGGCTCGACCACACACCGCCGGACACCGTCCTTTCGGGGGCCGCTGGTGAGTCGTCGGGATTCAGAATCTTCACCGTCGCACCGTTGAAACCTTTACCCGAGAACACGGGCCGGTAGACCGGTGTGTAGGTGATATCGGTCGGGTCTGGAAGTCTCAGGTTGACCGGGAACGTGTACGGCTGCGAGTCAATCCAGCCATTGTCACCGTCGGGAAACCGCTGGACAGCCTTCACGCTGTAAGAACCAAATGGCCAATTTGTTGCGGTTGTGTTCCAGCTGCCTCCGTTCACCGGTACAGGGCCTGGCGCTGGGGCATCAGGCCCGCTGACGACCGTGATCTGGACAGTTGAACCGGTGTAGCCGCTGCCTTCGAACTTCACCGAGGTGTCTGTCGGCGTGGTGACGGTGACGGCGGTCAACTTGGGGGGGCGCACCTTAAACGCCTGGGCAGTACTCAGTCCCGACGGGATGGTCTGATAGGTTTGCTCCGCCACCAACGAAATCGTCCCTGGCCGCACTTGCACGTCGACATTCCAGGAACCGTTCGCCTCTACCCTGCCTGGAGGACCGACCGGATCACCGATGACATCGAGCCGTACTTCGACGCTGGCGCCCGGCCTCCCGTGTGTTCCGTATACAGTGAAACCCATCTCTTGAATGGCGGTGGACGCGGTGATGACCGGTGGCCCCATCACTTCGAAAGATAAGTAATTGGTGTAACTGAGAACCGGGCTGCTCTGCACTTTGTATTCGGCCCGCACCGTATAAGTTTTACTGGACAATGGCACCGATGGCCTGACTTCCCATGTTGTCTCTGGCCCTACGGCAGTCATCGAAGCCAATTCAGTTGTGCCGTCGAGTACTCTGATGCCCATGCCGGGATCAATCGGAGTTTCACCCGGAAAGCAAACCCCTCCGAAAACAACCTGAGCGGGATTCAAAAAACCGGCCGATTGGGGCTTGGTGAGGGTGGTTGGACGCCTGACAACGGTCTTTGGCCGCGTTATTCCATGTGCAGTTTGGGCGGCGACGTACCTTAAGTCCGACTCGTTTCGCATGGCGGCGTGCACCGTCCAGCTACCGTCACTATTGACATCGTAACCCGCGCCCAGGCTCTCGGCCGTGCTGGCATCCAGAATCATTACGCCAATGCCGGGTCTGGCGCCGACACCTGAAACAAGAAATGTTGATTCTGGGATATAACCCGACGGAGACAAGATTTGAAACGCAGGATCATGAGTCTCCATGTCCTGTGTGTTTTCGCCAGACTCGTCGTTTTCAGTATCGTCGTCAGTGTCCATGACGCACTCCGTAGTTTCTGGTTAACAGGCTGGCGATATGACTAGTTCGGTCATGGGCTCATTGAATATCCATCTCGCGAATCTAAACACCTGTTAGTTCTGACAGTACCGACGAGTGGCGGGGGAGCCGGCGCCAGAAAATACGGGTGACTACAGCGCCTTGCGCAACGGACTACAGATCCGCCAGAATCCGCCGGCTTGTGTGCCTTGGTCTTGCCCCGTAATTTGATTCGCGTCGCTGACAACCAGCGATCGGGTTTAGTCGCCCGGTAATGAAGTGATGTGCACAAGCGTCATCCAGTCGGGCTCCCCTATCCCCGCACTTGATGGTGGCTGTTCGCAGGGCGCTCTCGGGCGCGCCGGTTTCACTTCTCACCGGTCGACTAACCTGCGTCCAGCCGCCACCCATCGTTTAGTCGCGAATCGGGTGGCAGCGCTATCAAAGAGAAGTGAATATGATCAAGCCAACACCCAATCCCCCGAAAACCGACTCACAACCGGCCCACAAAACCCTCGACACCAAAAAGCTCGACGAAGCCGCGCAAAAAGCCCTGGACCACTACCTCAAGCCCAACGCGGACAAACCGGACAAACCCGAACGACAACTCGACTACTTCATCGTCGCCCCCGACGCCGACCCCGAAGGCATGCTCGCCCACACCTACGAAACCTTCTGCTCGGTAAGCACGCTGATTCTGGATTTATCGGAAGATCTGGAAGGCGCCCCACGCAACCTGGCCCTGGCGATTCACCAGATGGGCGAGATGGGCGTGTTGTTGCTGGAGAAGTTGCTGGATAACGAGACGAAGGTTCAGCGCTAAGGCAGCTCTGAAGCTGCCGAAGGCTCGGGCCGCGTTCGGACGATCTTTCGTTCAGGACTCAATCGTCTGGAAAAAGATCGCAGCCTCGTTGCACTCGGCAGCTCCAAGTGTCCCAATTGGGGAACGTGCTGATTAAACAATCTTGGGTTTCCGCACAAAAATCCGCAAAAGCACCGGAAATCATCTATCGTACGACATCACTAAACCAAGCAAATACGGGCGCTATCAGCCGTTTTATTTTCCGCAGAAATTTCCGCAGAAATCACCAAACAAATAGCCGTTTGTGTTCTCTGGAAGCAAAAAAAATGATTATCTCGAAAACGTACCTTGACCCAGTACTGCCAGAAAACCTGCCCGACTCGATCATTCAGGCCGCCGATCAGTTGCCGCGTAAGGCAGAATTTCTTGCCGGACGGCTCGCCGATGAGACATCGAAGCAATTGGCGGGCCTGTTGCGCATCACCAATACCTACTACTCGAATCTGATCGAAGGGCATCGAACTGAGATCGCTGACCTGCAGGCTGCGCGCACAATACCGAAACGAGAAAGAAAGGAGCTCAAAGAGCTTGCCGTGCAACACATGACGCAGCAGGAGGTGATGGAGCGGGTGCTTCGAATGCGCCCAACAGATAGCTTCTGCGCTATGTTCGATCCCAAGTTGATCGCGACCATCCATCGTCGGCTGTTCAAGGACGCTTCAATCGAGGAACTGACCTTAGGCGATGGTCGTATGATGGAAGCAGGCAGATTGCGGGCAGAAGAGAATGAGCAAGTCCAGGTTGGCGCACATGTCGCTCCAGCTGCCGCAGCTGTATTGCCCATGCTTGAGCATCTGCAACAGCATTACGGACGAATAAAGGATCCGCGGCGCCAATTGATCGCTGCCCTGGCAGCCCATCACCGAGTGGCGCTTGTCCACCCCTTCCTTGATGGTAATGGTCGAGTGATTCGGATGCTCACCCATCTGCAACTTGTTCACCTTGGGCTAAAACCTTTCCTCTGGTCACTGTCTCGTGGCCTGGCTCGCCGGCAAGATGAGTACTATCGCTTCCTGGCCTTGGCTGATCGCCCTCGCGAGGGTGACTATGACGGGCGCGGACAACTCTCACAGCGTCACTACTTCAACTTCATCGAGTTCATGCTCGATGTCTGCCACGACCAGATTGAATACATGACGACGTCGCTAAACCCAGCCAGGCTGCGCGAGCAGGTTGTTCATGTGTTTTCAACCGATCCCGACCTTCGCCGTGCCGGTATCAGACCCACCAGTGCAGCTGCGGTGTTGGCTCTTCTCACCCAAGGTGCGATGCCGCGTGCAGAGTTCAAGGTGTTCACGGGTTTGAAGGATCGGCTTGCAACGGAAGAGCTGGGCCGCTTGATCGAAGCGGGGATAGTGGTCAGCAGTACCCCCAAATCCCGCACGGTAGAAGTGGGTCTGCCTGCACGCTTCGCCGGATTGATCTTTGCGAACCTGCATTTCCAAATGGGTTGAGTTGTGGCGGTGACTCAATGTGTTGCTGCTGGATAACGAGACCGCCTGGCAACTAATGAGGCCGAACCTCAAAGCGCCCGCTCTCGACCCAATCGGAGGCCGTCGCGCCGTCTGCCGTGTCGGTGATGATCTGCCTGAACCGGCACCAGTGGCCGCCAGCGGCCAGCGATTGCGACGCCCCGCCCTGCCAACCACCCGCTTCGACGTTGAGATCCGAAGCCCAGACTTGATCCGGATTGAACCAGCTCACCACTTGCCCAACACCTGGTCTTCCCTCGCCTTCGAAGCGAACCGGGTTGTCGACCCAACCTCCGACCACGGGCACGTCGATGGAAGGCTGATAGGTGCCCAGTACCACCGACCGCGCCGGCGAATCGGCGGAATCAAAACCCTCGCTCGACGCCACGGCCATCAGGCCGTAGAGGCCGCCGGGTTGATCGAACTCCACCGTCACCGACCAGGTGCGATCCTCCAGCCACCGGGCTACTGCCCAGCACCGCATGCGTGGCGTCTCCCAGTTTTACCGTCACGGTATCGCCCGGCACACCGAAACCCGACACCACCACACGCCGGCCGATGGGCTCGTCGGTGGCCGGGGTTTCAATGAACGGGGCAGCAGGCACGACGTTGAAGGTCAGCGGCGCAGTGTCCTTGGAGGGCCGACCTTCGAAGCGTTGCCGGGCCACAATCGTGGTTTCGCCTACCGGTAGGGTCACGTCAGCACTCCAGCCATCGGCGCCCACAAAAACATCTTCGATCAACGGCTCGCTTGCACCCTGGAGCCAGATATCAACCCACCCGCCCTGCATGCCTGTGCCAGACAACGTCATGCTGCGCGGGCAGGTTGCCGCCCGGCTGCGGCACGTCAAACTCCGGTGGCAACACCACCACCTCGAACCTCAGGGTTTCACTGCGCTCGGACGGCTCCCCACGCAGGGTCTGTTGCGCGTCGATGGTGTAGGGACGAAACTCCAGCACGGGCAACTCGACGGACCATTCGCCGTCGGCGGTCAGCACTTTGGGATCGCCCAGCTCCGTTTGAAATTGCGCGTCACGCACTTGCATCGACGCCTCGGCCATACCATCACGCCCACGGACGGTCAGCACGCGACCGACCTCGGCACTGGGAGCGGGATACGTGATCACCGGTTTGCGCATGGGTGTGGCAACCGTGAAGGTCCTTTGCGCTGGCGGTGAGGGTTGCTGGGCGGCGGTCTGGATCAGGGTCGCGGTGTGGGTGACCTCGGGGGCAAACGGCTCGGTGCGCCGGAAACTCCAGGTGCCGTTGTTGTTCTCGATGGGGTGTTCGGTGGCGCTGTCACTGAATGTGAGTGTCAGCACCGCCTCCGGCCAGCAAGTGCCACTGAGGTTGGGCGAGAGACCATTTTCCACCGGCACGTTCATGACCGGTGCCAGCGGTGGGATGGTGACCTCGATTTCCTGCCAGGTTGGCGATTCCTGACCATCCTTGAATTGTCTGATTTTAACCTGGCGCTCGAACGTCGGCCCCCACTCCGCTGAGGCGGGGCTCGACCACACACCGCCGGACACCGTCCTTTCGGGGGCCGCTGGTGAGTCGTCGGGATTCAGAATCTTCACCGTCGCACCGTTGAAACCTTTACCCGAGAACACGGGCCGGTAGACCGGTGTGTAGGTGATATCGGTCGGGTCTGGAAGTCTCAGGTTGACCGGGAACGTGTACGGCTGCGAGTCAATCCAGCCATTGTCACCGTCGGGAAACCGCTGGACAGCCTTCACGCTGTAAGAACCAAATGGCCAATTTGTTGCGGTTGTGTTCCAGCTGCCTCCATTCACCGGTACAGGGCCCGGCGCAGGGGCATCGGGCCCGCTGACAACCGTGATCTGGACGGTTGAACCGGTGTAGCCGCTGCCTTCGAACTTCACCGAGGTGTCCGTCGGCGTGGTGACGGTGACGTCGGTCAACTTGGGGGGGCGCACTTTAAACGCCTGGGCAGTACTCAGTCCCGACGGGACGGTTTGATAGGTTTGCTCCGCCACCAACGAAATCGTCCCTGGCGGTACTTCAACCCTGGCATTCCAGGAGCCATTCGACGCTACTGTGCCTTGGCCGACCGGTCTACCGATAACATCGAGCCTCACTTCGACGCTGGCGCCCTCTATTCCATCTCTTCCATATACCGTGAAACTCATCTCCTTATTGGCTGTGGACCGGGTGATGCTCGGTTTACCCAAAACAGTGAAGGAACGGTGTTCCTCGGTATATCTAATGGGTCCGCTCCCCGACTGATAGGCAGCCTGTGCTAACCAGGGTCCATTGGCCAGGAGCTTGCCCCGGGCCTCCCACGTTTTCTCGGTGTTGACGGAGACTCTTTCAGACAGCTCAGTGCCGGCGTTAGGGAAAACCGCCCAAATTTGATTGCCTGGAGCTCCTCGCCCCTTGAAGACAAGCTCGTCGGCGCGCACGATGGCGTTCGCTGCGGGCTCTGTCAGTGTCGTCGAGGCCCGGTAAATGGTCTTCTGATTCGATTTAGCGGATGTCGCGGTATCTACTTTTTGTATCGCGTAATAGGTCAGAGTATCCAACCCGCTCGGCATGTCGAATATGGCGGTCCAGCTACCATCGATCTTGATTTCGGCAGCACGCAAAAGACCATCGCCGTCAGCATTATGAACAGTGATCCAGCCGACACCATGTATGCCACCGTACCCTGTAACAGTGATTGATGCCGTGGCGATCTCACCCGACGGGCCTGTGATGGTAGGAGCGCTGGGCACAAACCTATAGGTTTTATCAGCATAGATATGAGGATCGTCCCCGAGGTATATGTCATACACGTACTCAAACCATACCTCTACAAAACTGGCATTTCCCTGCACCTCTAAAGTCGCGTTTATTTCATGCCATTTCCCGTCTTGAATCCCGTTATCGCTAGTTAGCTCGCGCCAACCCGTATCGGCTGCCGACTTAAGTTTGATGTAAACATTACCCTTGTTACGACCGTTATCTTTCGCGCTGTATTTCGGCCTCGTCAATTGAAAAGACCTGCCGTCTGCCGACCATGCATACAAGGCAGTAAAATTCGCCCAAAGAGAACCACCAATCGCCTCTAGAAACACTTCTCCCGTTAAGGAACCAGGAAATGACACATCCTCGGAATCAGGAGCATCGTCAATGTGACTGACCGCCCCCTCGTTATCATCTCCCTGCGAAGCATCTTTTGGCTCGCTTTCTTCTAAGTCGTCGCCAGCGCCCATGACTAACTCCTCAACTATTAACTGAAGCAAAAAAAGGCACTGGTTAGAAACGCCAAGAGCCTTCTTAAGCGCAGTAAATGCCAAATCAGGTTACCTAAACACCTGTTAGTTCTGACAGTACCGACGAGTGGCGGGGGCCCCGGTGCAAGAAAATTCGGGTGACTACAGCGCCTTGCGCAACGGACTACAGATCCGCCAGAATCCGCCGGCTTGTGCGCCTTGGCCTTGCCCCGTAATTTGATTCGCGTCGCTGACAACCAGCGATCGGGTTTAGTCGCCCGGTAATGAAGTGATGTGCACAAGCGTCATCCAGTCGGGCTCCCCTATCCCCGCACTTGATGGTGGCTGTTCGCAGGGCGCTCTCGGGCGCGCCGGTTTCACTTCTCACCGGTCGACTAACCTGCGTCCAGCCGCCACCCATCGTTTAGTCGCGAACCGGGTGGCAGCGCTATCAAAGAGAAGTGAATATGATCAAGCCAACTCCCAATCCCCCGAAAACCGATTCACAACCCGCTCACAAAACCCTCGACACCAAAAAGCTCGACGAAGCCGCGCAAAAAGCCCTGGACCACTACCTCAAGCCCAACGCGGACAAACCGGACAAACCCGAACGACAACTCGACTACTTCATCGTCGCCCCCGACGCCGACCCCGAAGGCATGCTCGCCCACACCTACGAAACCTTCTGCTCGGTAAGCACGCTGATTCTGGATTTATCGGAAGACCTGGAAGGCGCCCCACGCAACCTGGCCCTGGCGATTCACCAGATGGGCGAGATGGGCGTGTTGTTGCTGGAGAAGTTGCTGGATAACGAGGCGAAGGTTCAACGCTGAAGGTTAAGCCGACTGAATAATGTCGTAGATGCGATGAAGAACCTGTGGGAGCGAGCCTGCTCGCGATGGCGTACTTGAGATCGCTATCGCGAGCAGGCTCGCTCCCACACTGGGTCAGTCGGCACATTCAGCATTGATGCAAGCTGATCCACCGTTTTCGTGAACAAGCCCGCTCCCACAAGTTGGATTGAGGCAACCCCGCAAAAGTCAGGCCGATTCCTGCAGAGGCGGTTTCAAGCCGACTCCGGCAACGGATGAAAACTGAAATACTGCTGCAACGCACTCACCAATTGCCCGTACTCCGGCGGCGCCCACTTGAGGCTGAAACCGGCGTCGAAATGCTGCGGCGTCACATCTTCGTGGCACCACAGGCAACTGGCCTTCAATTCGATGTCCATCTGCGGTCCGTCATCGCTAGGGATCTTGAGGTGCAGATTAAAGTCCGCGCCGACCATCAGCGGCAAATGGCTGATCAGCATCAGGCCATCCTCAGAGACGTTGCCCAGAAAGCCGATGGGCTTGTCGTTTATACCGTTGAACACGCGCAGGAAATACGGCAGCTGATGCCGCTCGATTCGCCTCTTTTTGTACATGTCCTGTATCGCTTTTTGAACGCCCCTCTACCAGGGGCTATCGATACTTCGGAACGGGCACGAACAGGCCCGCTCTCCCCGATCCCGGTGCCAGACGCTTGCAAGCGCCTTGGCTCTACTTCTGCCGGTCACAGGTGCCTCTTGAATTAGAGACCTGGCTCTAATCACTTCTTGTACAAAATATAGCTCAAGGTTTGGCGACAGCCAGCCCCAGGACGATAGTTTCATCCTGTGCAATCGTACAAGGTGGGGGTGGCCAGGCATTGCCCCTGGCCATGATATTGACGGACGGTATCAGAGCGCGGTGGGGCGGATCACCGGGGCGCTGCGGAGCGGGTAATGGCCCAGGCTCTGCAAGGTTTCCAGCCGGGCCCGAGCGCGGAAGGCGTATTCGCTGTTAGGGTATTGGGTCATGATGAACTGGTAGGTTTGCGCCGCATCGACAAACAGCTTCTGTCGTTCCAGGCATTGGCCGCGCATCATCGAGACTTCCGGCTGCATGTAGCGCCGGGCACGGCTGGCGCGGTCGACCTTGGACAACTCGAGCATCACCTGCTCGCAATTGCCCCGCTCGTAAGCCTTGTAGGCCAGGTTCATGTGGTGGTTCATCGACCAACGGGTGCAGCCCGTGATGCTCAGGGCCAGGGCAACAAAAAGCACGAATCGCATGGGAGGTTCTCCTGTCTTGAGCTCTGTATCGACCTGGGTGGGGAAATCTTCAACCCGAAAACGCAGCTTGGCAGTGCTCTTGTGGCGAGGGGATTTATCCCCGCTGGGCTGCGCAGCAGCCCCCAAGCCAGCCACCTGGGTGTTTCAGGTTAATGTGCATCTGCCATCTTGGGGCTGCTTCGCAGCCCAGCGGGGATAAATCCCCTCGCCACAGAAGGAATGTGAAGCCGTAGAGGCGCAAAAATTTTCAGGAATGTTCATTTCGAAAAGAAACGAAAAAGTAGTGCATATGAACAATGACTACACCCAAAGAGCATAGTAGCCTTCGCTGGCGCTTGAACCTGAGGAGTCTTGCATGTCCGTCCGTCGCACCAAAATCGTCGCTACCCTTGGCCCGGCCAGTAACTCGCCGGAAGTTCTCGAACAGCTGATTCTGGCTGGCCTGGACGTTGCCCGTCTGAATTTCTCCCACGGCACCCCCGACGAGCACAAGGCTCGTGCCAAGCTGGTGCGTGACCTTGCTGCCAAGCATGGCCGTTTTGTCGCCCTGCTGGGTGACCTGCAAGGCCCGAAGATCCGTATCGCCAAATTCGCCAACAAGCGCATCGAGTTGAAGATTGGTGACACTTTCACCTTCTCCACCAGCCATCCGCTGACCGAAGGCAACCAGCAGGTGGTCGGTATCGACTACCCGGACCTGGTCAAGGATTGCGGCGTGGGCGACGAGCTGCTGCTCGACGACGGTCGCGTGGTGATGCGCGTCGACACCGCCACGGCCACCGAACTGAACTGCACCGTGACCATCGGCGGCCCGCTGTCGGACCACAAAGGCATCAACCGTCGTGGCGGTGGCCTGACGGCGCCGGCCCTGACCGAAAAAGACAAGGCCGACATCAAGCTGGCCGCGGAAATGGAAGTCGACTACCTGGCCGTGTCCTTCCCCCGCGACGCTGCTGACATGGAATACGCCCGTCAACTGCGCGACGAAGCCGGCGGCACCGCCTGGCTGGTGGCCAAGATCGAACGCGCCGAAGCCGTGGCCGACGACGAAACCCTCGACGGCCTGATCAAGGCTTCCGATGCCGTGATGGTGGCCCGTGGCGACCTAGGCGTGGAAATCGGTGACGCGGAGCTGGTGGGCATCCAGAAGAAGATCATTCTGCATGCACGCCGTCACAACAAAGCGGTGATCGTCGCGACCCAGATGATGGAGTCGATGATCCAGAACCCGATGCCGACCCGCGCCGAAGTGTCCGACGTAGCCAACGCCGTGCTCGACTACACCGACGCCGTGATGCTCTCGGCCGAAAGCGCCGCCGGCCTCTACCCGCTTGAAGCGGTGCAGGCCATGGCACGCATCTGCATCGGCGCTGAAAAGCACCCCACCAGCAAGACCTCCAGCCACCGGATCGGCAAGACCTTCGAGCGCTGCGACGAGAGTATCGCCCTGGCGACGATGTACACCGCCAACCACTTCCCGGGCGTGAAGGCGATCATCGCCCTGACCGAAAGTGGCTACACGCCGCTGATCATGTCGCGCATCCGCTCCTCGGTGCCGATCTACGCGTTCTCCCCGCACCGCGAAACCCAGGCTCGCGCGGCCATGTTCCGTGGTGTCTACACCGTGCCATTCGACCCGGCCGCCCTGCAACCGGGCGAAGTCAGCCAGGCGGCGGTGGATGAACTGGTCAAGCGCGGCGTGGTGCAAACCGGCGACTGGGTCATCCTGACCAAGGGCGACAGCTACCACACCATCGGCGGCACCAACGGGATGAAAATCCTGCACGTTGGCGACCCGATGGTCTGAGTGACCGGTTGCTGAAAACAAAAGCCCCGCCATGTGAATGGCGGGGCTTTTTGGTTTTTGCCGTCTGAAAAAGGTGTTGCCTGGGCTGACGCTATCGCGAGCAGGCTCGCTCCCACAGGGGATCGGTGGTGTGAATGAATCATGCGTCCAACACAAAACTCCATGTGGGAGCGAGCCTGCTCGCGATAGCGCCAGCCCATGCGCTACAAAATTAATGCCTGTTGATAAACCCCGACAGCGCCGCCACCGCCTCCGGCGAGCGCAGTCGCTGGGTGAATAGCCTGCCCTCCTCTTCGATCACGGCGCGCAGTTGTTCCCGATCCGGCGCCTTCATCAGTTGTTTGCTGATGCGCACCGCCTCAGCCGGCAGCGATTCGAAGCGCAGTGCCACGTCCCGCGCCTTGGCCAACGCCGCCTCGCCACTGTCCAGCGCCTCGGTGGCGATGCCCCAGGCTGCCGCCTGTTCGCCGCTCAAGCCCTCGCCCAACAGCAGCAACTGCGCAGCCCTGGCCTGGCCGAGCAACCTCGGCAGGATCAGGCTGGAGCCGAATTCCGGGCACAACCCCAGGTTGACGAACGGCGTTCGCAGCCGCGCGTCCCGGCTGACGTAGACCAGGTCGCAATGCAACAGCAACGTGGTGCCGATGCCTACCGCCGGCCCGGCCACGGCGGCGATCACCGGTTTGCGGCAATCGAGCAGGCTGAGCATGAATTCGAATACCGGGTTGTCGAGATCGGCCGGCGGCTGTTCGAGAAAGTCGACAATATCGTTGCCGGCGGTGAAGCAGTCATGGGACCCGCAGATCAGCACCGCACTGATCTGCGGGTCGGCGTCAGCCATCGCCAGGGCTTGGGCCAATTGGCTGTACATGGCCCGGGTCAGGGCGTTTTTCTTTTCCGGGCGATTGAGGCGCAGGGTCAACAGGCCGCGTTCGCGCTCAAGTAGCAGGGTGTCGGTCATGGTCGGTCTCGCGTCTGAAGATCAGCGCTCAACCACGGGTCAGGAAGACATCGGCCAGCAGTTGATTACGCGGCAGGCCAGCCAGGTAGAGGCGCTTGGCAAAGGCCTCGACCCGGTCGGGATGGCCGCAGAGTAAGGCCTGGGTTTGCCGGGAAACAAGCCGCAGTTGCGCCAACGCAGACGGCGCCTCGGCCGTGGTCAGCAGCTCCACGGTGAGGTGTTGATGCTTGGCCGCCAGCGCTGCCAGGGGTTTGGCCAGATAGTGCCCGGCGGCATCATGGGCTACGTGAATAAGACGAATCGTGCCTTGGTGATGCTGATGCAGGGCTGAGCGCAAAAGACCGAACAACGGTGCCAGGCCGGTGCCGGCCGCCAGTAGCCACAGCGGCTTATCGTGCCACTCGGGATCGTAATGCAGGGCGCCGCCGCGCAATTCACCGAGAAAAATCGGGTCGCCCGCTTTCATCTGTCGCGCCGCATTGATGAACTGGCCGGGCTCGCGGCAATCGAGGTGAAACTCCAGGAAGCGGTCTTCTTCGGGCAGGCTCGCCAGGGAATACGGACGGGCGACATCGCCGGCCCACAACACCAGGTGCTGGCCCGCCCGATAACGCAGCGCCCGCTCAGGAATAATGCGCAAGCGCAGCACGTCGGGGCTCAGCCAATCCGCGGCGGTCACCTGGGCGGCACGGCCGTCGCGTTGCGGGTCAAAGGTGTGGATCTGCACATCCTCGATCACCTGGCACTGACACGCCAGCCGCCAGCCTTGCTCGCGCTGCGCGGGGCTCAAGGCGTCGGGCCGACTGTCGCGCACGTCACCGCTCACGCACTGCACCAGGCACGCATGGCAGCTGCCGGCGCGACAACTGTAGGGCACGGCCACGCCGCCCTGATTCAACGTGTCCAGCAGATTGCTGCCCGCCGCCACCGTCCACTGCCGGTCGGCGACTTTTACTTCAGGCATCGACGTTCTCCCAGGCGGCGGCGCACTGATTGCGGCCGTCTCGCTTGGCACGGTACAAGGCCTGGTCGGCACGCTGCAATGCGTTGTCCAGATCGTCGCCGGTCTCCAGCATCGTCATGCCCACCGACAGGCTGAGGGAGCCGATCTGCAAGCCGATCAACTCGACTTCAGTAAATGCCAGGCGCAGCCGCTCGCAACAGGCCGTCAGCCGCGAGGGGTCGCAGGCCGGCAGCAGCATGACGAACTCTTCGCCACCGTAACGGGCCAGCACATCACCTTCGCGCAGGCAGGCCGTGGCGATGCTGGCGAACGCCTGAAGCACCTGATCACCGGCGGCGTGGCCGTGCAGGTCATTGATGCGTTTGAAATGGTCGAGGTCGATCAGGGCCAGGCCATGGGCAACATTGGGCCGGAGTGTGTTGAGCTCACGGGACGCCAGGCGCAGGAAGTGCCGGCGGTTGAATAAGCCGGTCAGTTCATCCGTGGCCACCAGATCTTCGAGCTGACGCATCATGCCGCGCAGGGTGTCCTGATGCGCCTGCAAGGCAAACCGCCGCTGACGCATGCGTTGGCGCGAGTTCTGTACGTAACTGGCATAGAGCACCAGCCACACCAGCACGATAAACAGCACGCACACCTGTAACGCGGCCAGCGTGGGGTCAGGAAGCCTGAAGAAGTAACCGTCCCAGAGGGTAATGGCGGTGAAACTGAAAAACACCAGCATCGCGCAGCGCACGAAAGCCCGACGGGACAAGTGGAACAGCCCGAACAGCAGGATCAGCACATAGAACACCAGGAACACGCCCCGAGCCTGGTCCAGATGCGCCATCATCCAGGTCTGCCAGCCCAGGCCGATCAGTACCTGTATTTCAGTAAGACTGGGGTCGGCGAACCGCAGATTGCGGTCGGTGATAAACAGCGCGAACAGCCCTGCCTGGCACAACACCACCAACACGCTGCCGATGATGACATCGCGCAACGAATCGAGGTAATGACCACTGAAATATGCCAACCACAACAACACCAGTGCCAGCGCGTAAGTCGCGGCCGCCAAGGCGAAGCGTTTCAGCAAAAGACGTTGAATGGCGTTATGGGTCAATCGTTGACTCACCATGGGAAAGGAACTGACAGGAGGCGTCCTACGCTACAGGCCAGACGCCACTTTAGTGGCGTGCAGGGCAAATGACCATTCAATTCTGGAGCAGAAAAATGGCGTCAAAGCAATGGCCTAAATTGACGCAGTTGTTCGAGACTGGCTGGTCCTCTTGTGGTGAGGGGATTTATCCCCGTTGGGCTGCGAAGCAGCCCCAAAATGACTGAAGGCAAACAACCTGACACACCGAGGTGACTGACTTTCAGGGCTGCTGCGCAGCCCAGCGGGGATAAATCCCCTCGCCACAAAGGCAGCTCGCTCCCACAGGGTGCTCGCCTGCGATATACTGCCGCGCCTTTTTAGTGTCGCGCCAGCATGCCCGGCGTGCCTTAAGAGGTGCCGTCCGTCGACCGATGCACCCAAACGGACGGCACCTTATTGAATGTTCCCGTCTTTAGAGAGGAGCGCGACTCATGACCGTGATCAAGCAAGATGACCTGATTCAGAGCGTTGCCGACGCCCTGCAGTTCATTTCCTACTACCACCCCGTGGATTTCATCCAGGCGATGCACGAAGCCTACCTGCGCGAAGAATCGCCAGCGGCCCGTGACTCCATGGCGCAGATCCTGATCAACTCGCGCATGTGCGCCACCGGCCATCGGCCGATCTGCCAGGACACCGGCATCGTGACCGTGTTCGTGCGCGTGGGCATGGACGTGCGTTGGGATGGCGCGACCATGAGCCTGGACGACATGATCAACGAGGGCGTGCGTCGCGCCTACAACCTGCCGGAAAACGTCCTGCGCGCGTCGATCCTCGCCGACCCGGCTGGTGCGCGTAAAAACACCAAGGACAACACCCCTGCGGTGATCCACTACTCCATCGTTCCGGGTAACACCGTGGAAGTGGACGTGGCGGCCAAGGGCGGCGGTTCCGAGAACAAGTCCAAGATGGCCATGCTCAACCCATCCGACTCCATCGTGGACTGGGTACTGAAAACCGTACCGACCATGGGCGCCGGCTGGTGCCCACCGGGCATGCTGGGTATCGGCATCGGCGGCACTGCGGAAAAAGCCGCCGTCATGGCCAAGGAAGTGTTGATGGAGTCCATCGACATTCACGAACTCAAGGCCCGCGGCCCGCAGAACCGCATCGAAGAGATGCGCCTGGAGCTGTTCGAGAAGGTCAACCAACTGGGCATCGGCGCCCAGGGCCTGGGTGGCCTGACCACCGTGCTCGACGTGAAGATCATGGACTACCCGACCCACGCCGCGTCCTTGCCGGTGTGCATGATCCCCAACTGCGCCGCCACCCGCCACGCCCACTTCGTGCTGGACGGCACCGGCCCGGCGTCGCTGGAGGCACCACCGTTGGACGCTTACCCGGAAATCGTCTGGGAAGCCGGTCCATCGGCGCGCCGCGTGAACCTCGACACCCTGACACCTGAAGACGTGCAGAGCTGGAAACCGGGCGAAACCGTCCTGCTCAACGGCAAGATGCTCACCGGTCGCGACGCGGCGCACAAGCGCATGGTCGAGATGCTGAACAAGGGTGAAACCTTGCCGGTGGACCTCAAGGGCCGCTTCATCTACTACGTCGGCCCGGTCGATCCGGTAGGCGACGAAGTGGTAGGCCCAGCCGGCCCGACCACCGCCACGCGGATGGACAAGTTCACCCGCCAGATCCTCGAACAGACCGGCCTGTTGGGCATGATCGGCAAGTCCGAACGCGGCCCGACCGCTATCGAAGCGATCAGGGACAACAAGGCGGTCTACCTGATGGCCGTCGGCGGCGCCGCTTACCTGGTGGCTCAGGCGATCAAAAAGTCCAAGGTTCTGGCGTTCGCCGAACTGGGGATGGAAGCGATCTACGAGTTCGAGGTCAAGGACATGCCCGTGACCGTTGCGGTCGATAGCAAAGGCGAGTCGGTACACATCACCGGCCCGGCGATCTGGCAGAAGAAAATCAGCGACAGCCTGGCGGTAGAAGTGCAGTAACACGCACGTTGACGCCGTAAAAAAGGCCGGTGGGCGACAAACTCACCGGCCTTTTTTTATCAGCAGAAAACCTGTGGGAGCGAGCCTGCTCGCGATAGCGGTGGGTCAGCTTGCATCCATGTTGGATGTGCCTCAGTCATCGCGAGCAAGCTTTGCTCCCACACTGGATCTTCAGTGGACCCCGACCTATGTTCAGCCAAGCCTCCCACACAATGCTCCCCGCCGGGCGTGAGTAGAGCCGTTCATCGGCATGCCCGCCTACCTGTCAGATCTGACAGGTTACCCAAGGACCATCTCTTGGCATCCTGAAGTCATGCCGGGTATTCGCCCTGGCGTCGGCTAACAGAGATGATCCCGATGGCAGAACAAGCGCCCCTCCAGATCGTGACCCCGACCATCGCCGGCAGTGCTTCTATCGCCACCCTCGGTAACAGCCTCGGCCCTGTCGGTACGCGAGGGGCAAGTTCTTTTGAACTGCCGTTACCCCTGTCCGCCGCCCGCCACCTGACGCCGGCGCTGACCTTGAATTACAGCAGCCAGGGCGGCAACGGCATCTTCGGCATCGGCATGCAGCTTTCCATCGCCAGCATCACGCGCAAAACCAGCAGAGGTGTGCCGCACTACGCTGATGAGGATGTCATGGTCGACGCCGATGGGGTTGACCGCTGGCCCGAATTCAACGCCGAACCGCTCATTCGCCCCCTGACGGGCCCCGGCAGTGCAACGTGCTCGGTGGTGCGTTATTACCCCAGGACTGAAAGCAGCTTCGATATTTATGAGCTGTGGACACCCACCGACGGCCAGGCACCCTTCTGGCGTGTCCAGGGCAGCAACGGCCATGTGTATTGCTACGGTAAAACCGAAGCGTCGCGCATTGCCGAACCTGAAGCCGAACCCGAGCCCGATCCCCCAAAACCACCACGCATCGCCGAATGGTTGTTGCTCGAAGAAGTCAGCCCGGCAGGCGAGCACATCTATTATGAGTACCAGGCCGACCCCGGCGCGCTGGATGGCCCCCACGACTACCGCGCCCAGCGCTACCTGCGGCGGGTGTGCTATGGCAACGCCAGCGCCAGCGACACCCTGTACTGCTTTGAAGAGCCCGACCCGGCGCAGCGCAACTGGCACTTGCACCTGCTGTTCGACTACGGGCAACGCACCCTCGATCTTGCGCAACAACCTTCCTGGCAAGCCCCCGAAGAGGCGCCCTGGCTGCTACGCAGCGACCCGTTTCACACCTATCGATACGGTTTTGAGGTCGGCACGCGGCGTTTGTGTCATCAGGTGTTGATGTTCCACCACTTCCCTGCCGCGGCCGATACTGAACCTGCCCTGGTCCGGCGGCTGGTGCTGGAATACACCGCCACTGCGCTAGGTTACAGCCTGCTGACAGCCGCCCACTATCAGGACTGGGACGCTGAAGGCGGTGTCGATTACAGCCCTCCGGTGGAATTGCAGTACACCGATTTCGACCTCAACCTGACACCCGAAAAATTCTTCGATCTGGAGACAATGCCCGCCCTCGAAGGCAACCGGCATTACCAATGCGTGGACCTGTATGGCGAAGGTCTGCCGGGGTTTCTGTGCCGTTACACCGATGCCTGGTACTACCGCGAGCCTGAGCGCGCCGGGCCCGATGACGATGCCATCGGTTATGGCCCGTGGTCTCGCCTGGACAGTATCCCGGTCGCCAGCCAAAACCCGGCCGTGATGCAGGTGCTGACTGACCTGACCGGCAGCGGCCGCCTCAATTGGGTCATTGCCCAACCCGGCATGAGCGGCTTCCATACCCTCAACCCGGACCGTAGCTGGTCGACCTTCACCCCGTTTGATCGTTTTCCGACGGAGTTCCTGCACCCCGCCGCGCAACTGGGCGATTTGACCGGCGACGGTTTACGCTCACTGGCCATGGTCGGGCCCAAAAGCGTTCGGTTGTACCCCAATCTCCGCGAGCAGGGGTTCGCACCGGGGGTGAATGTGCCCCATGAACCGGACAGCCCCCTGCCATTGTTCAGCGACTCGCGCAGCGAGCTGGTGTTGTTCGGCAATTTGCTGGGCAGCGACAGCACCGAGCTGTGCCGGATTCGCTTCGATGAAATCAAGTGCTGGCCGAACCTGGGTCACGGGCGTTTCGGCGAAGGTTTTGTAATGAGCGCCCTGCCCTTCAGCTACGGCCAATTCGACGCTGACCGGGTGCGGATCGCCGACCTGGACGGCGCCGGAGCGCCCGCGCTGATCTACCTTAACAGCGACTGTTTCGATATTTACCTCAACCACGGCGGCAATGGCCTTGAGCAAACTCCCGTCAAGGTGCCATGGCCGGCGGGCGTGCGGTACGACAATCTGTGCCAGGTCAGCCTGGCCGATCTGCAGGGGCTGGGTTGCGCCAGTCTGATTCTGAGCGTGCCCCACATCTCCCCCGATATGAAGCCCAGGCATTGGCGTTATGACTTCGTCGCGGCGCGGCCCTATCTGCTCAACGCCACCCATAACAACATGGGCTGCAGCACCACCCTGACCTATCGCAGCAGTGCGCAATACTGGCTGGATGAAAAACAACAGCGCCGGGCGCAGGGCGAGCAATTGGCCTGTTATCTGCCCATGGCCCTGCCGTTGTTGGCACGTCAGCAACAGCTGGATGAAATCACCGGCAATTGCCTGACCCAGCGCTTCACCTATTTCGAGGGCGACTACGACGGCTATCACCGTGAGTTCCGGGGCTTCGCTCGGTTGTACCAGGTGGACAGCGAGTTGCCCGACGGTGAAGTGCAAAGCGGCTTTACCGCGCCGGTACTGGTCAAGACCTGGTTCCACACCGGCCGAACCGTCAACCAGCCTCTGAAGGACTGTTTCGACGGCGACGATGACGCCGTGCCGCTTGGTCCTGTGCTGTTGAGCTGCTTTCATGAAGGCGACGAGGCCGACGAGATAATCGTGCCCGACCCCGAGACCGCCCGGGAAATGGCTTATGCCTTGGGCGGCCAGGTGTTACGCACAGAAATCCATCCCGCCGAATCGGACGATACGGCCCGGCCCTACACCGTGACGCAACAACGCTATCTGCTGCGCCAGCACCATCCCCATCACAAAAGCCTGCTGGTATTGGAACTGGAGGCGCTCAGTCATCAATATGACGGCTTTACCAATGACCCGCAGAGCCAGCACGGCATCAATCTGAAATGGAATCTCTACGGCCAGCTTGTTCACGGCTTCATCGTCCATTACGCCCGACGCCTTACGCCGCTCGATCCGCCCCCCTTCGACGATGAAGACGAGAACACCTGGTGGCTCGACGCCCATGATGAGCAGCAGCAGGTGTTCCACCTTGTCGAGAGCCGGGCCGAGCACCTGCACCTGTTCGACGAAACCGGGTGGCGTCAGCGCCTGGGCCTGCCCTGGCGCAGTCGAGCCAACGCTTTGCAACGCCCCAAGGGCGAACTGCCGCAAGGCCTCAACCCTCGCCAGATCAGCTATGAAACCTTCCTCGCACATCACGACTCCCCGCAATGGCAAGCCGCACGGCAATTGGTTGCGCTTGAGGAACAGAACTACCTGCGTGACGACCAAGGCGATATTGCCTTCCAGGCGTTGCTCGGCCCGCTGGAGACGGCCGAGTTTGACAAGCAGGCACTGGACGCCTACGACGCCGTGCCACCGCCGTTCGACATCCGCGGGCAACTGGAAGAAATCGGCTTTGAGCCCATGCCGCTGTTTCTGCCTGAAGATCCGGACGAAGACACCGCCGAAAACCTCTGGTCGAAAAAGAGCGGTTTTGCCACCTACCACTCGCTTGATGGCTTCTTCCAGATCAACGCCCTGCAAGAAACCCAGAGTCATGGTGTTACGACCCTGACGTACGATGCCTATCACCTGATGACCACCGCCATTACCCTGCCGGACGGCTGTACGACCCAGATCGAATACGACTATCACTCGCTGTTGCCGCAGAGCATCATCGACGCCAACGACAACGTGCAGCAAGCGCTGTATGGCCCCGACGGCGTGCCTTTGGGCATTACGTTTTTCGGCAGCGAAAATGGCCTGCCGGCAGGCTTCGATGCCATCGACACCTACGAGCTGCCCGACGACCTGACACCGGCTTATGCCATCGAACACCCCGAAGCCACCCTGGGCAGAATCGCCAGTGCCGTGCGCACCGACGAGTTCAGCTGGATGGGCGCGCTTGACCTCGCCCAAGTCTCCCTTGCGCAGCGCAACGAGTGGATCAGCGCCCGCTACTTGATGCCCAGCGGCCATGTCCGCGCCAGGGCACGCATTCACCTGGCGCGGCTGGCCGAACGCAGCGCCGCCGAAGAACAGTTGTGGACGCTGATCCAGGCCACGGCCCGAGAGCCGGTTCACAGCGTCGTGCTGAGCGCCGATCGCTACCCGGACGATCCATTGCAACAGGTCCGCATCACCCTCAGCGCCATCGACGGATTCGGCCGCACCTTGCAAACCAAGCAGCGGGTCGAACCCGGGGAGGCCTATGCCGTGGCCGAGGACGGCTCGCTGGAGCTACAGAACGGGCAACCGTTGCAGCACTTGGCCGACCCGCGCTGGCGCGTCAGCGAACGGGTCGAGTACAACAACAAGGGACTGGTCACGCGGGTCTATCGGCCGTATTTCGCCGACGCCTGGCGCTACATCAACGACGCCTCGCTGCGTCTGCACGGCTACCACGACCAGCAGTTCTACGATCCACCAGGACGCCTGGTCAAGGTCATCAATGCCAAGGGCTATGAAGCCTGGCATGTGCATCATCCCTGGTACTTGTGCGACCACGACTACAACGACACGGACCCGGGAAGCTGACGAGTGAGCAGGCTAACTCATGGCGGTACACCGGTCCTGTCGGTACTTGACGCACGAGCAGGCTCGGTCAGGCGAGTGGACTACTGGCGCCGATCGCCGAACGACGACACCCAAACGCTGGTCACGGCCCAGGCGTATGACGTCGCCGGGCGCCTTATCGCCCGATGGGACCCACGTTTCTACGGTACGGACACGGCCAACCTGCGCAACGACTACAACCTCACCGGTCAGCCGCTGCGTACCCGCAGCGTCGATGGCGGATGGCGCCTGGCATTACCGGGCCTGGCGGGTGAAACCTTGCAACGCTGGGATGAACGCGGCAGTCATTGGCGTATTGCCTATGACCCCCAACTGCGTCCGGTGGCTCTGGAGGAAAACAGTCAGGTCGCAGTCGATACCTTCATCTACGCCGATGCCACGGCCGATGCCGATCACAACCTTCGCGGTCGGTTGCTCGAGCAGGTCGACCCCTCGGGTACTGTGCTTCTGGACAGCTATGGCCTGGTCGGCCTGCCGTTATGTGAGACGCGTATTTTTCACGACAGCAAGGTGTTTACCAGCCGTCGTCTCTTCGGGCCTTCGGGGGCTGTCCTTGAGCAGACCGATGCCGGTGAACACCAGCAACAGTCGCGCTACGATCTGGCCGGGCAGCTCAAGCAGGTGCAGTTGCGACTCAAGGGGCAAACCGACTGGCAGACGGTGTTGCACGATGCCCAATACAATGCCGCCGGGCAAATCATCGAACAACACGCAGGCAACAGCGTCATCAGCCACTGGAGCTATGACCCGGCCAGCGCTCGCCTGCTCAGACAACGTTCACAAAAAGCCCCGGCCACCGCACTGGTGGACTTCGAGTATGTCCACGACCCGATGGGCAACATCACCCGCATTCTGGACCATACCTATACGCCTACCCATTTCGCCAACCAACGAGTCGACGGCCATCGTGCCTTCAGCTACGACTCGCTCTATCGGTTGACCAGTGCCAGCGGTTACGACGATGGCCCGCCCTCGGATATACCTGGCCTGCCCCAGCCAACCGACCCCAACAACCGGCTCAACTACCTGCAAACCTATGAATATGACGAGGGCGGCAATCTGACCAAGCTCACACATGTGCGTGAGGGTGCCGGCTACACCCGGCAGATGTTCATCGACCCGGGCAGCAATCGAGGGGTGCGATACCAGCCTGGAGATCCTGCCCCGTCATTCGACACACTGTTCGATCGCCATGGCAATCTCCTGGCATTGCAGCCTGGGCAGAACCTGCAATGGAACGCTCGGGACCAACTGGAAATGGTCACCCTGATCGACCGCGAAAACGCCGCCAATGACCAGGAACATTACCGCTATAGCCAAGGGACCCGGGTCTACAAACGTCACGAAACCCATACCGCCAAGCGCGACCATTTTCAGGACGTGCGCTATCTCCCGGGCCTGGAGATCCGCACCCGGGACAATGGCGAAGAACTGCACATCATCATCCTCGACACGGGCTTGATCAACGTCCGCTGCTTGCATTGGGTAATGGGCAAGCCGGCAGATATCGACACCGATCAGTTGCGCTACAGCCTGGAGGACCACTCAGGCTCAAACATGATGGAGCTCGATCAGCATGCGCAACTGATCAGTCACGAAGGCTATTACCCGTTCGGCGCCACGGCGTGGCTGATAGCCCGTCCCGGCGTAGAGGTCAGTTACAAGACCGTGCGCTATTCGGGCAAGGAAATGGACATCAGCGGGCTGTATTACTACGGCGCACGTTACTACGCGCCGTGGCTGCAGCGTTGGGTCAGTGCCGACCCGGCAGGGGATGTGGACGGGCTGAACAGGTATGCGTTCGTGGCCAACAATCCACTGCGTTATGTGGATACGGACGGGCAGGCAAAAGCCGAGAGCGTGATCGTGCTTTATTCAGGCTTTCTCTCCGAACTCAGTGGAGAGTCCAGCCAACTGCTCGGGCAGCTTCACAACATCATCCAGCAAAAAGGCGTGTTTAGAAGCCTGATGGGGAATCTGGGGGGAGAGCTGGTCAAAGGCGTCTTCGGCTATGAGACAGGTGTGCTGGGGGGCGAGGTGGTCGATCTGGTGCTGCCTGATGCCCCTTTCACAACGCCCTACACCACCACGGGTGGACTGATCGGTGGCAACGTCGGCGGCGATGTGGCCGGCGAGATCGCCGATCCGTTCGTGAATAGCGCAGGGTTGGTGGGCGCGCTCATACCGCAGACCTCAAAAATATCCGTTGAGGCGATCGATCGCAGACTCGGTATCGAGGGTGCGGTTAAAGACATCAAGAATTGGCGGCAGATGAAAGATGAGGTGATCCACCCGGCGCTCAACTCAGTCCTCAACCCCAGCTTCGTGATGAACCGGGTGATGGGGTCGTGGATCCCGATCATCGGCGGCACACTCAATATGTTCGCCCGGGCCATCGAGGGCGAAGACATCAAAAACCGCCTCGACCCCGTCAAGATCGGCAAAATCGAAACGCTGCTCGCCGACTGGAAAACGGCTGTGGAGCAACGCGCTGCCTGGGCCGAAAATGCTTTCGATGCGTTAGGCTCCGATGTCATCTCCCCCGCAGACCTGCTGCCCAACGTTAACTTCATGACGTCCAAGGAAGCCCTGGCACCGATCAGTCGCGCCGCCTTGCGCAAAAGAACCCAAGCCACCCTGGCCAACATCAAGGCCGCGCAGCAGGGAATCACCGCTTACAAGGAAATGGGCACGACGGACAATTTGTGGGCGAGTTGGCATGCGCATCCTGTCGGCCATGGCAAGGGCCGCCCGAAATGGATGACCACGTGATCCAGGCAGCTCCGTTCCTCGTTGCATCAAGGTTCAGACTGACACCCCTCTGGAGGCCAGAGCCCCATGAGTACCGTGCATTTGCGCACTCCAGACGTCGTTGCCGTGGATGGCCGTGGCTTGCCTGTGCGGCAAACCACTTACTTGCGCAACCAGGCATCGCCCCCCGCCGTCGCGCTGATATCGCGCCAGCACCACAAGAGCATCGGCCATCTCGTCGAGCAGTGGGACCCTCGCCTCTTCGGTCACGCGCCCAAACCCAACCTGACAACGCTGCATAGCCTCACCGGTCAGCCGCTGCATACCGACAGCGTCGATGCCGGATGGCGCCTGATATTACCGGGCCTGGCGGGTGAGTCCCGCGAGCGCTGGGATCAACGCGCCCATCATTGGCGCGTGACTTATGACCATCAGTTGCGCCCGATAGCCCTGGAGGAAAACGGCCGGGCCGAGGTCGACGCCTTCACCTACGCCGATGCCACGGCCGATGCCGATTACAACCTGCGCGGGCAGTTGATTGAGCAGAGCGATCCCTCCGGCACCGTGCAGCTGGACAGTTACGGGTTGACGGGCGAGCCGTTACGCCAGGTCCGCCGTTTTGCCGATGCCATCCCCCACATCTGCGAGCAGACCCTCGACGCCCTTGGCACGCCCGTGAGCCGGACCGACGCCGCTGGCCACCGACATTACTTGCGGCTGGATATCGGCGGGCAACTCAAACAGGTGGACCTGCAACTCAGGGACCAGGACACGCCACAACCCATTCTGCTGGACGCCCGCTACAACGCCGCGGGCCAGATCGAGCGCCAGGATACGGCCAACGGCTTGACCAGCCGCTGGACCTATGACCCGGCCAACGATCAACTGAGCACCCTCAAGACCGGAAAACCCGGACAAGCCCTGCTCCAGAACCTGACGTACTTCCATGACCCCATGGGTAATGTGCTGCGTATCGAAGACCATACCGTCGCCCCCCTGTACTTTGCCAACCAGCGCGTAGACGGTCATCGCGACTTCACCTACGACTCGCTCTACCGTTTGATCAGCGCCAGCGGTTTCGAGGGCGAGACACCTCAGCTGCATCCCGGCTTACCCGAGCCGATCGTCCCCATCGACCCCGGCCACCGTTTCAACTACACCCAGCTGTATGACTACGACACCAGCCACAACCTGACCCGACTGCGCCATGTTCGCGACGGCAACAATCACACCCGGACACTGCGCATCGACCCTCACAGCAACCGAGGCGTGCAGTGGACCGAAGGCGATCCGGAGCCGGATTTCGACGCGCTGTTCGATGCCCATGGCAACCAGCTTTACCTGCAACGCGGCGCGCAGTCGCTGGTGTGGGACGCCCGCGACCAGCTCACTAAAGTCACGTTGCTCAAACGCGACAACGGGTTGCTGAACGATGACGAAACCTGCCTCTACAGCCAGGGCGAACGGGTCAGCAAGACCCACACCACCGCCAGCACTCGCCACGAAACGCGATATTTGCCAGGCCTTGAAATCCGCACCAGCAGCCACGGCGAACAACTGCACGTGGTCACCTGTGCATTGGCCCATGGCAGTGTTCGTTGCCTGCATTGGGAAGCCGGCCAGCCAAGCGACATCGAAGCCGACCAATTGCGCTACACCCTCGACGATCATTTGGGTTCCAGCACCTTGGAGCTGGACCGTCACGGCGCCTTGATCAGCCTCGAGCACTACTACCCCTTTGGCGGCACCGCCTGGCACGCCGCTCGTTCCAGAATTGAAGTCGACTACAAGACCCTTCGTTATTCAGGCAAGGAAATGGACAGCAGCGGGCTGTATTACTACGGCGCGCGTTACTACGCCCCGTGGTTGCAGCGCTGGGTCAGTGCGGACCCGGCGGGGGATGTGGATGGGTTGAATCTGTATGGATTTGTCGGCAATAACCCGATGACGTTGACCGACTACCAAGGGTTGATACTAGAGACCCCGGCGCAGAGAGACGCTAGAAAAGCGCAGAGCGCAGCCTATTGGCAACGCTGGAAAAACTATAACCGGCTGGACAGGGAGATCAAAAAGTTCACGGACATCATGAAGCTGACTTCACGCAGAGCCAGCGAAGCGCAAACTCAACTGGCCAGCCATCGCTCGGCAACAGCGCACGCCCAGGCCTCTGCGGTACGTGTGGGTAGTCACGTCGGTGCACAGGTTGTCAGCTACGGAACGGGACTCGCGGTAGGCTTCGGCGCCGCGGCGCTGGGCAGCGTGGCGGGACCACCCGGCATCGTCATGGGCGCCGCGCTGGGGTTCGTCACCAGCAAAGCGGTGAGCGTTGGCCTGGATTATGCGCTGGAACGATTGAGCCTGAGCGCAGCGGTCAACTTCAAGAGCCGGAAACTGGACCCGGAAAAAATCGTCAAGAAAGGCGAATACAAGAATCTTGACCTCTTTCACTATGCCAAGGCAAAAGCCCGGGATCTGGCCCACGCCGTCAGCGCGCCCACCCAGAAAAACGTCCTGAAAGCGGGAAAGGAAGTGACCAGCACTGGCACCAAGATCGCGCTGAAAGCGACAGGAACCGTGGCCTCCAGCGAAATAGGAGCCGTGACCAGCATTGTTTTGGGAACCATTGAGATCATTCATGAAATTGGCGCCGCAAGCCATGAACTGACCGAGGAGAAAATCGCTCGGGCAGATGCGCACATCAACGGCATGGTGGAAATATTGAACGCACAAATGGCCCACATCGAGACGCTGTTTGCCGAGGCGGAACTTGACGCAGTCAATACCTACCGACCGCTCAGCAAAGTAATCGGCCAGTCCAGTGGCGACACGCCTCAAAGCCTGAGAAGGGAGATGGAAGCAACCATCGGCCGCTTGAGGAAGACACAAAGCATGCTCCGATAACGCCGGAGCGAGGCGCATCACCGCGGGCAGACGGCATGCTATCGTGCCTGTCCCTGCCCAGTCCTTGAAACAGTCACATGCCGGCAATGCCTCGTCCCTTGCGTCTGTCGTTGTACACCCTGCTGATCCTCAGCGGCGCCATCATTGCCGCAACCCTGGCCGTGCGGCACGCCGAACGCCAGGCACTGGAAGAGGATGCCAGCCGTGCGAACCAGCAACTGGCGTTGTACGCCAACTCCCTGCATACCCTGATCGAGCGCTACCGCGCCCTGCCCGCCGTGCTGGCGCTGGACCCCGAGTTGCGCTCGGCCCTCAAGGGGCCGGTCAGCACCGCGCAACAGGACGCGCTGAATCGCAAACTGGAACAGATCAACGGCGCCGCAAAGTCTTCCACACTGGAATTGCTCGACCACACCGGCCTGGCCGTCGCGGCCAGCAACTGGCGCCTGCCCAGCAGTTATGTCGGACACAATTATGGCTTTCGGCCGTATTTCCTCCAGACCCGCACCCAGGGCACCGGACGGTTTTATGCGGTGGGTGTGACCAGTGGCATTCCGGGCTACTTCCTGTCCAGCGCAGTGACCGACGACAACGGTGAGTTCCTGGGGGCGATGGTCGTGAAGCTGGAGTTTCCCGAGCTGGAACGCGAATGGCGGCAGGGCAGCGACACCCTGCTGGTCAGCGATGCCCGGGGCATCATTTTCATCGCCAACCGAGAGGGCTGGCGTTATCGCCACTTGCAGCCGTTGACCGACAGCGACCACGCCGAGCTCAAGGCCACTCGCCAATACGACAAGCAACCGCTGCAACCCTTGGCCGTCGAGCCGCTGCGACGCTTTGACGACAACAGTCATCTGGCCCGGGTCGAGGCCCCCGACGGTGCCGTGGATTACCTGTGGGAGTCCCTGCCATTGACCACCGAAGGCTGGACGCTGCACTTGCTGCGCCGCCCGCAGATCGCCTTCGAAGACCGTCGCAACGCCGGGCTCGCCGCCGCCGGGCTATGGCTGGCCCTGGTGTTTCTGTTGCTGTTTCTCAACCAGCGCTGGCGCCTGGCAAAGCTGCGCCAGCGCAGTCGTGAAGAACTCGAACGGCTGGTAGAAGAACGTACCCGGGATTTGCGCACCGCCCAGGACGGACTGGTGCAATCGGCCAAACTCGCAGCCCTGGGACAGATGTCGGCGGCCCTGGCCCATGAAATCAACCAGCCGCTGACGGCCCAGCGCATGCAACTGGCAACCCTGCGCCTGTTGCTGGACCATGGCCGGGTCGATGATGCCTACAAAGCCATCAAACCCCTGGACGACATGCTGACCCGCATGGCTGCACTCACCGGCCACCTGAAAACCTTCGCCCGCAAAAGCCCCAGCGGCCTGCGCGAACGCCTCGACCTGGCGGTGGTGGTGGATCAGGCACTGCAACTGCTGGACACACGCCTGCGGGACGAACAGGTCAGTACGGTGCTGCACCTGACCCGCCCGGCGTGGGTGAGTGGCGATGCAATCCGTCTGGAACAGGTGCTGATCAACCTGCTGCGCAACGCGCTCGATGCCATGGCCGGCCAGCCGCTCAAACGCCTGGAAGTGCGCCTGGAAGCCGATGAGCAATTGTGGCGCCTGACGGTCAGTGACAGCGGCACCGGGATCGCCGAGGAACACCTGAGCCAGGTGTTCGATCCGTTCTTCACCACCAAGGCAGTGGGCGACGGCCTGGGTTTGGGCCTGGCGGTTTCCTTTGCAATCATTCATGAATCGGGTGGACGACTGACGGCGGACAACCATGAAAACGGCGCACAGTTCTGCGTGACCTTGCCGATCGATCAGGAGGCGCAGTTGCATGCTTAACCCTTGCACATTGAAAAAGGTCATCGTCGTCGACGACGAGGCCAGCATTCGCAGCGCCGTGGAGCAATGGTTGAGCCTGTCGGGTTTTGAAGTGCAGTTGTTCAGTCGCGCCGAAGAATGCCTGGCGCAATTGCCAGGACATTTCCCGGGGGTGATTGTCAGCGATGTGCGCATGCCCGGGCTCAGCGGCCTGGAGCTGCTGGCCGAAGTGCGCCGACGCGACCCGGACCTGCCGGTGATCCTGTTGACCGGCCACGGCGACGTGCCGATGGCCGTGGAAGCCATGCGCGACGGCGCCTACGATTTCCTGGAGAAACCCTTCACGCCCGAAACCCTGCTCGGCAGCCTGCGCCGGGCGTTGGACAAGCGCACGCTGGTATTGGAGAACCGTCGTCTGCACGAGCAGGCCGACGTCAAGGACAAGCTCGATGGGACACTGCTTGGGGTTTCACGGGCGCTGCAAAACCTGCGTCGCCAGGTGCTGGACCTGGCGACACTGCCGGTCAATGTGTTGATCCGCGGCGAAACCGGCAGCGGCAAGGAACTGGTCGCCCGTTGCCTGCACGACTTCGGTCCCAGGGCAGACAAACCCTTCGTGGCATTGAACTGTGCGGCCATTCCCGAACCGCTGTTCGAGGCTGAACTGTTCGGCCATGAAAGCGGCGCCTTCACTGGCGCCCAGGGCAAGCGCATCGGCAAGCTCGAATACGCCGACGGCGGCACGCTGTTTCTCGATGAAATCGAGAGCATGCCCCTGGCTCAACAGGTCAAGTTGCTGCGGGTGCTACAGGAACAGAAGCTCGAACGCCTGGGCTCGAACCAGAGCATCCATGTGGACCTGCGCATCATCGCCGCCACCAAGCCCGACCTGCTCGACGAAGCCCGCGCCGGACGTTTTCGCGAAGACCTGGCCTATCGCCTGAACGTCGCCGAGCTACGCCTGCCGCCATTGCGTGAACGGCGCGAGGACATTCCTTTGTTGTTCGATCATTTCACCCACAACGCCGCCGAACGCCTGGGTCGCCCCGCCGTGCCCTTGAGCGGTGCGCAGTTGAGCCATTTGCTCGGCCACGACTGGCCCGGCAATGTGCGTGAACTGGCCAACGTCGCCGAGCGTCACCTGCTGGGACTGGATCAACCCCGCGTCCTCGACACGGAGCCAGGCCAATCCCTAGCCGCCCAGCAGGAAGCCTTCGAAGCTCAATGCCTGCGCGCCGCCTTGACGCGGCACAAGGGCGATGTGAAAGCAGTGCTCGAGGAATTGCAGCTGCCGCGTCGCACCTTCAATGAAAAGATGCAGCGGCATGGGTTGAGTCGGGAGATGTTTTTGTAGGGTTGGCGTTTTTTGTGGCGGCTGAACTGGCCTCATCGCGAGCAGGCTCGCTCCCACAGAAGTGATGTGTACACAGGTTGAAATGTGGGAGCGAGCCTGCTCGCGATAAGGCTGCCCGCTAGCCCGAAATCAAGCCGGCGAGCATTCGTTTCCGGTCGGCCACGTCCAGTGCCCGGTAGGCCTCCAGTAGCATTTCCTCATCAGGCGTCAATGGCGGTTTGGCGATTTGGGCGCGCTCACCGACCAGGACGTACTGCGCGTCCACGCCGATAACCACCAGTTTGGCCACCAGATCGGCCGGGCATTTCTGCCGCCCCGATACCACTTCTTTCAAACGCTGCGGGCTGGATTCACCAGCGGCACGGGATGCCGCGGCCAATGACAACCCACAACGGTCAATCTCCTCGCGCAGACGAACGTGGATATATCCCACCAAATCTATTGACATGGTGTAACTATCCCACCAAAATAATTCGGACAAACAGCAATCATCTTCGCCTCACAGGAGTCACCACCATGGCCCGTACCGACGCTGTACACCCGGGAAGTCACCTCAAATCACGGGAGCAAGCGTGTCGGAGCGTCAGGGCTGGAATCTACTCTGGAAATTTCCTACATGGAACAGAGAAGCATCTGTAGCACAAAAGGAAGTGTCGTAAATATAGCTCGCCTCTAGTCGTGAGACTCTTCCCTCTCGTCACCGACCTTCATCGAAGGCAAGAGCGCTTCAGCAGACGCATTGAATAACGTTGAGTTTTTAGCTTTTTTACTTGAGGTCTGACATGGATTTGAATCAAACGTTTACCCACCGTTGGGCTGCCTTGGGCAAGCTGGCGCTTTTGATGCTGGCGTTCGGCTTATCGTCGCCGGCGACCGCCAATCTGGTGGTTTATCCGATGACCAGCACGATCGGCGCCGAGCAGGATGGCATTGGACAGATCCAGCTGCACTCCAAGTCGGACAAGGTGCAGTACATCAAGGTCAGTGTGGTCCAGATCCAGCGCCCGGGCACGCCGGATGAACACGAAAGCCCAGTGTCTGCGGCCGATACGAAGGGTATCGTCGTGTCGCCACAACGCACGGTACTCGCTCCCGGCGCCAGCCGCACGGTACGGATTATCGCGCAGGCGATGCCCAGCGAGGAAACCGTCTACCGGGTTTATTTCGAGCCAGTGGCCGCTCCACAGGATCTGGCGGCAGAAGACGACGACCCGCAAGGCACGCAACCCAGAATCGGCGTAAACCTGATCTGGGGCGCGCTGGTGCGGCTGCTGCCCGATGACCGTCAAATGAGCGTCGGCTTGCAACAAAGCGGTGACGCGCTACGCAATGACGGCAACGTGCGCATCGGTGTATTGCAGGTCGGACGCTGCACCGACGTCAAGGGCGAAAAAGACTGCCTCTGGAACGATGTCAATCGCAGCTTGTATCCGGGCAGCACGCTCCCTGTCCAGGCATCCGGCACAAGCGGCAACCTGCTCATGCGCTTTGTGACCAGCGACGACAAACGGCCACGCACTTTGGCCGTGCTGCCGTAACCCACTCCCCCCTCACATTTTTCAATCTGAGCCATGTGCCTGCACATGGCTGGGCTCCTGTTCACCCATAGAAAAGAGGAAACACCCCATGAAACTGCTCAAATTCGCCCCGTTGGCACTGGCCGCACTGGTCTCGATGCCCGCCCTGGCGGTTGAGAAAAGCATCCTGGTCTATGCCGATGTCGATCCGACGCTGGAGTTGCTCCAATCCGATGGCAGTGCCCTGCCGCCCTCCATGGAGATGAGCTACCTGCCGGGTGCGGGTCTGCAACCCACCCGTCTGGGCACGCGGGTCTTCAGCAATGACACCGATAAGGACATGACCATCAGGCTGATCACCAGCCCCGTCCTGGCCAACATGACCAACCCGGCTTCCACCGCGGTTCCCCTGTCCGTCACCTTTGGTGGCAGAACGCTGAGCACCACCGGCGTCGCCTTGTCGGCGGCCGACCTGTTCCCCGGTGGCGACCCGACCAGCGGCTCGATCGAGCAGATGCTGGAGATCAAGCAAACCACCGTTGGCGCTATCGCAAACGCTGGCCGCTATGAAGGCATCGTCAGCCTGGTGCTGACTCAGCAACCGTAAACACAACCGTTCCTCCCAAGGGGGTACGGCGTCGTCGTACCCCCTTTCCTGCATCAAGGCCACGTATGAAACGCCACTTCACAGCTATCTCCATCTCCCTTTCATGGGCGCTGGCCGAAGGCGCCTGGGCCGCGACCGACGCCTTGACTCAGGTGCCGGCCGGCTTCGAAGCCTTGGTCGAAGGACAGGTGGAACAGCTCGAACTACAACTGTTCAACCGCAATCTCGGCGTGCACCCGGTGCTGGTCCAGCCCGGCCGGATCGAATTCAAGCAACCTGAGCGCATCGCGGCCCTGCTGGTGGAAGCCGGCGTACTGGCCTCGCCTCAGGAACTGCTGCCATTACTGTCACAGCCCTTGCCCAGCAATAGCCAGTTGGCCTGCTCCTACGGCCTGGCCAGCGAGGCGAGTTGCGGCTATCTCGAAACCGAGGCAGTGGCCGTGATTCTCGACGAGGCCGGCGCCCGTCTCCAGGTCCTGCTGCGCAAGGACTGGCTGCCGACCAACGAGGCCTCGGCGCTGCGGCTGCATACACCGAGCGAGGCAGAGAATGCCCTCGTCCACCGGCAAAACATCAATATCGCCCAGTCCGACAGTTACCGCGCCCTGGGTGCCAGCGGCCTCGGCGCACTCGGCCTGGGAGAAAACAGTCACCTGGGGTTCACCTGGACCTATCAGGCCAACCAGAACAAGCGCGGCAGTGACAGCAACCTGGAATTCAACAACGCCTACTACCGGCGAGACTTCGACCGTGAACACTACGCACAGGCGGGACGCATGGACATGAGCAACCTGTCCAGCGCCGAAGGCGGCAACTTCAACTTCAGCCTGCTGCCCTTGGGCCGGATCGACGGCGCCCGTGTCGGCACCACCCTGGCCTACCTCAATCGCGACGTCGTCGGACAGGGCACGCCCATCCCCCTGATCCTGACCCAACGCGCCCGCGTCGATGCCTTTCGCGGCGAAGAACTGCTCTCCACTTCTTATCTGGATGCCGGTGTGCAGAACGTCGACACCCGAACCTTCCCCAACGGCAGTTATCCGGTGACCCTGCGGGTGATCGAAAACGGCCAGGTAACCCGTACCGAAACCGTGCCCTTCAGCCGCACCGACGGCAACGGCCTGGGGGATGACACCGTGCAATGGTTTTTACAGGGTGGGCGCACGGCCGAGCATTCCCTGTACGAACAAGATCCCGCCGCCGTGGCCCAGACCGGCCTGCGGGTACCGCTGCTCGATAACCTGGCGCTCACCAGCGCGATCACCTGGCTGGACACCGCGTTCTACAACGAAAGCCGCCTGGACTGGGCCGGCACGCTGGGCGCCAGCAGTTGGTCGCTGTCGGCCGCTCTCCTGGAGGGCAACGACGGGGCGAGCGGCAACAGCCAGCAGTTCACGTTCAACCATGGCCTGTCCTGGAACCTCTATCGCTACTCGCTGCGCAGCCCGTCCTGCGAGCACAACCGCCGCACCTACCAGCAGAGTGGCTGCAACGAATCGCTGACGGCCAGCGCATCGCTGCCGTTGGCCGGCGGCGCCCTCACCGCCGGCTATAGCTACAACCGTTATGCCCAGGTGAATCCGTCCTACTACTGGAACACGTTGCCCGGCGAGCCGGACCTGACCGACGAACTGACCACCGCCACCTGGGCCCGCACCCTGCAGGTGGGGTTCTCCCGCGGGCATCGCCTGGGCCAGTTCCACCTCACCCACCGCGTGGGCGCGTTTCGCAATCAGAGCGGCAATCGGCCGACCGACCACGGCCTGTACCTGAGCCTCAGTCTGTCCCATAACGAGCGCTCGACATCCGGTGGCTTCCGGCAGACCAGTGTCGGCCTGGACGCGCGCCGCGAGCAGGCCGCCAGCGACAGCGTCCGGACCAGCCTGGCCCATACCCGTGTCTGGGACAGCGAGCAAGGTCGCAACGAGATGAATACCGGGCTGGGTTACGACGACCTGGGCCGCTGGGACGCCGAACTGGCCGGGCGACTCGAACGTAGCTGGGGCGAAACGAGCCTGGCGATGTCACAGCGCGGCGGTGACCGGCATGATTCACGCCCTGGGCTCAGCGGCAACCACTCTTCCTCCCTGGCACTGGGGCGCGAAGGTTTCTTCTGGGGCCCCGGCCAGGGCGGCACAGGCCCTGGCGCCGCCGTCGGCATCGTCGCTGCGCCAATGGAAAACGCCACCGGCGCCGCGGCCAAGGTCAGTGGCGGCTACGGCGCCCAGACCAGCATCGGCTTCGGCGAGAAACGGCTGATTCCGATCAATGGCTTCGAGGTCTCCCAGACTCGCATCAGCGATGCCGATGCCTCGCGCCAGAACCTGAGCTCGGTGAATGTCGGCAACGGCAGCCGCGACTGGTTCCTGCCACCCGGCAAGCTGGCGGTGCAGCGCATCGAGTCCAGCCTCAGCTACACCTACATCGGACGCCTGGTGGACGCCCGGGGACAACCGCTGGCACAGGCGGCCATCCTCAACGCAGCGATGATGGAAACCGCCGAGGACGGCAGCTTCGTCGTCGATCTCAACAAGCCCCCGCAACCGTTGTTCGCCCTGGACCTGAACGGTGTGCATGCCTGCGCCGTGCAGTCGGCCACCGCTCGCAGCAGCTTGCGCCAGGTCGGCACGCTGACCTGCCAGAGCACCACCCTGGACGCTCTGCCCAGAGACCTGCGCGACCCCGACCGACTGGAACGCTGGACCGCGCGCCGCAGCGCCGCGTTATCGTCAGACAAGAGAAACCAGCCATGAATCTGATCTTTCACCGTTGGGCCCGTCGCCTTGGCGCACTGATTGGCGCGTTCGCTGCGCTACCGGCGCTCGGGGACATCCATCCCGGCAACTACTACCAATCCGAGATGCTCAGTTTCGACCGCTCGGCGCCACCCGCCGATCATTACGTTTGGCGGCGGATGATCCACGGCTGGCACGAACAGCCTGTGCCCCACTCAAGCTACACGACCATGCATTTTGTCTGTCTGTCCAACACCGATCCCGCAACAGGGCAGTGTCGGACCACCACCGGAGGAAGGCACGGCACCACCGATATACTGCTGCGATTCACGGAAAGACGCAGCGGACTCTCCGTGGTCCTGACCGTCAAAGGCAACATCACGCGCAGACACCCGCTCAACAGCCCCTGTGGGACATGGGGGACCGCCACCTGGATGCTGACGTCAACCTCATCTGATAACTGCGAAGGCATACCGGTGACGGGCACGGCCTCCACCCTCTGGATTCCTCGGTCAGAACTCGCCAAATTGCCTGCCGGTGGCATCTGGACGGCGCAATTGGTCATGAAGCTCAGGAGGTTCTACTCGCAGCCAATCGGAGACGCCCATATCTACACCGTCGATTTCAAGCTGGACGTGACCGATCACAATAACGTGCAGATCTACCTGCCCGCCCACGGCATCAGCACCCCGCAGGTGGACCTGAACCTGCGCACCCGCCCGTTGAGCAATGGCCCCGGCGGTATCGTCTCCGGCCAGGCTGTCGTCGATGCCTGCCTCTACGACGGCTACAACTCCAACAGCCAGCGTTTCGAGATGCGCGTCACCGACAAAAACCCCGTACCCGGCATGGCCGGACGCTTCTTCGTGCAGCACACCTCCGGGGGGACGGACGAGCGCAACCGTATCGAATACCGGGTACGCACCCGCACCGCCAACCTGGGCGAGACGCAGCATGTCTCAGGTCAACCGGTGACCTTTACCGGTATCAACAATGCCGATATCCGCGCCGTGCGCTTGCCCAACGTCCCCTTCCCGGTCGTGTGCACGCCCTGGCCGATCACCCTGGAGACACCACAGTTTCGGCAGATCGACAAGAACACCGGGCAATATCGGGGAGAGCTGAACCTGGAGTTCACGCCTTCAACCTCGTCGCCCTGAGCCTTTGGGTGTCGGTACTGGCGCCATCGCGAGCAGTGTCGCTCCCCACAGTGGACCTGCATACACAGAACCCTGTGGGAACGAGCCTGCTCGCGATGAGGCCAGCAGCCAAGCATGATGACCTTCAGAATGAGCGGATTCCCGCTCATTCCACAACCAAAATGAGCGCAAATCCGCTCACCCAGCACTCAAAACCCCTCTAGACCGGCCTTCTCCCACCTGGCACAGCTCCTGCTATAGCCCTGGCAGGCTGCGTTCCCACGCGCTCCACAAAAACAATTAAACGAAGGATCCTTCAATGGATAACTCCAACGCCCTTCCCCTCGGGTCGGCCGCCGCGCCCGCCCGTGAAAGAACCACTGCCAGCCGGATCAAATCGATTTTCAGCGGTTCGGTCGGCAACATGGTCGAGTGGTATGACTGGTACGTCTACGCCGCTTTCTCGCTGTACTTCGCCAAAGTATTTTTCCCGGCCGGGTCCTCCACCGCGCAACTGATGAAAACCGCCGCGATCTTCGCCGTGGGCTTCCTGATGCGCCCGATCGGTGGCTGGCTGATGGGCCTGTACGCAGATCGCGCCGGGCGCAAGGCGGCGCTGATGGCCTCGGTATACCTGATGTGCTTCGGCTCGCTGATCATCGCCCTGAGCCCCGGCTATGAAACCATCGGCGTCGGTGCCCCCATCCTGCTGGTAGTGGCCCGCTTGCTTCAGGGCCTATCGGTGGGCGGTGAATACGGCACCTCGGCAACCTATCTGAGCGAGATGGCCACCAAGGAACGTCGCGGCTTCTTCTCCAGCTTCCAGTACGTGACCCTGATCTCCGGCCAACTCATCGCCCTCGGCGTGCTGATCGTGTTGCAACGGTTTCTCACCACCGAAGAGCTGTATGCCTGGGGCTGGCGCATTCCATTCGCCATCGGCGCGTTGTGCGCGATAGTGGCGTTGTACCTGCGTCGCGGCATGGAAGAAACCGAGTCGTTCACCAAAAAGGAAAAAGCCAAGGAAAGCGCCATGCGCACCTTGATGCGCCATCCAAAAGAGTTGATGACTGTGGTCGGCCTGACCATGGGCGGCACCCTGGCGTTCTACACCTACACCACCTACATGCAGAAATACCTGGTGAACACGGTCGGCATGAGCATTTCCGACTCCACCACCATTTCCGCCGCCACCCTGTTCCTGTTCATGTGCCTGCAACCTTTGATCGGCGGTTTGTCGGACAAGGTCGGTCGGCGGCCGATCCTGATCGCCTTCGGCATCCTGGGGACGCTGTTCACCGTACCGATCCTGACCACCCTGCACACCATCCAGACCTGGTGGGGCGCGTTCTTCCTGATCATGGCGGCGCTGATCATCGTCAGCGGCTACACCTCGATCAACGCCGTGGTCAAAGCCGAGCTGTTCCCCACCGAGATCCGCGCCCTGGGCGTCGGTTTGCCGTACGCCTTGACCGTATCGATCTTCGGCGGCACCGCTGAATACATCGCCCTGTGGTTCAAGAGCATCGGCATGGAAACCGGCTACTACTGGTACGTGACGGCGTGCATCGCCGTGTCGCTGCTGGTCTACATCACCATGAAAGACACCCGCAAGCATTCGCGGATCTTGACCGACTGACCCGCGCACACGCACACACGAAAGGGGCGAACCTGTACGGGTTCGCCCCTTTTTTTGTGCTTCGTGTCTGAAGATTTATCCGACATTAATCTCTGGTTAATGCCCGCCCTACATCCTCATCCTCACCAAAACGCTGTTCGGGTACGCCGGTGATGACATTTATCGCCGATCAGTAACAACGAGCAACCAATCGATAAATACGATTTGTTTGAGCGTTTTTTTGCGCTTTTTAATCGATTTAACAAGCGTAATATGAATTCCACACCCAAGGCGATCAACGCCAACCACTTCGGAGAACGACCATGAAAACCAAACTGATCCTCGCCCTGACCCTGTCCGTACTGGCCGCCAACACCTTCGCCGCCGATGGCTTCGACCGCACTCAGTCGGCCATTGCCGCTGACGGTTACGACCGCACCGGCGCTGCCACCGTTGCCGCCGACGGCTTCGACCGCACCGGCTCCAACGCTATCGCTGAAGACGGCTTTGACCGCACTGGCTCGAACGCTATCGCTGAAGACGGCTTCGACCGCACTGGCTCGAACGCTATCGCTGAAGACGGCTTCGACCGCACTGGCTCGAACGCTATCGCTGAAGACGGCTTCGACCGCACTGGCTCGAACGCTATCGCTGAAGACGGCTTCGACCGCACTGGCTCGAACGCTATCGCTGAAGACGGCTATGACCGCACCAACACCGCCTCTCTCAGCTAATCCCAACGAGGCTCTCTCACAGCCCGGCTTCGGCCGGGCTTAGTTGTTTTTGGGGTACAGGAAAACGGTCAGCCTCAAGCCCAACACAAACGTGGTCTCACTGAAGAACAAATTGTGGGAGCGAGCCTGCTCGCGAAAAGGTCAGCACATTCAACCCCTACGTCGCCTGCTACACCGTCATCGCGAGCAGGCTCGCTCCCACAGGATTGTGTGGCAGACGAAAGTTCCGTGAACCCTGAAGAGCAAATGAGTGAGCAGGCTTGCCAGGTGCTGACAAAAACAGTCGCCCCCTGCACTATCCACGACATCCTCAAAATCCATCCCTAGGACCCTCGCCTCATGCCCGACGACATCCACTACTACGAACCCGCCCACGGCCACGGCCTGCCCCACGACCCGTTCAATGCCATCGTCGGCCCACGCCCCATCGGCTGGATTTCCTCCCAGGACGCCGAAGGGCACCTGAACCTGGCGCCCTACAGTTTTTTCAACGCCTTCAACTACATTCCGCCGATCATCGGCTTCTGCAGCGTCGGGCGCAAAGACAGCCTGAACAACATCGAACAGACCGGCGAATTCGCCTGGAACCTGGCGACACGCCCGTTGGCCGAGCAGATGAACCAGAGCTGCGCCATGGTCGCGCCAAAGGTCAATGAATTCGAACTGGCCGGTTTGACGCCAGCGCCATCACGGGTGATCCAGGTGCCACGCGTGGCGCAAAGCCCGGTGTCCTTCGAATGCAAGGTCACCCAGATCATCCAGTTGCAGCGCGCGGACAAGGCATTGGTGCCCAGTTGGCTGATTCTCGGCGAGGTGGTCGCCGTGCATATCGCCAAATGGTTGTTGAAGGATGGGGTATACGACACCGCCGCCGCCGAGCCGATTTTGCGCGGCGGCGGGCCGGCGGATTATTTCCAGCTGGGTCCCGAGGCGCTGTTCAAGATGCACCGTCCTCAATAGCAGTGCACAGACACAGCGTTTATCTGTGAGAGCAAGGCTTGCCCGCGATGAAGACAACGCAGCCTGTCTTTTGAACCGAGGTGACTGCATCGCGGGCAAGCCCTGCTCCCACAACGTTAATCTCGCGGGTTCCAGATCAGCTCGCCCTCATCGCCCACACCCTTGAGATGAGTCAACTCAATGGCCGCCGCCGAGTCGGCATCAGTGGCCGTCTTGAACGTCTGATCTTCAAGCACCTTGTTAAAACGCGGCGCACCGGAACCACCAATGGCTTTGGTGGCAATCGCCGCGTAGTAGCCGCCGCCCTCTTTGGGGACGACCGCGGAAACAGCTTCGAAGGTTTCAAAGGCTTTACGTGCCATATTGCGCATCCTGGCGATGGAAAATGACGCTCATTAAACCTTCAACCCGCCAGTTTGTGTACCTTCGCCAGGCACCCTTCGGTCGCCTGGGCGGCGGACACTTCCCGGAAGGTGTGGAAATCCAGGCTGCTCACCACCAGGTCCTGTACCAGCTCGGCGAAGATCACCATGGCCGGTGAGTTGAAATAAGCATCCATCGCCTGTTGATTGACCCAGAGCCCGGACACCAGCCACAGATCGGCGTCGCATTGCGATTGCTGCAAGGCAAAATGCAGGCATCCGGGAGCCTGGCGCGAAGGCGCGATCAGCGTACTCAGGCGTGCACCCAATGGCTTGGAGCAACCGGAACGGGCCCGCACAAAGGCCATATGACTGACGGGGATCTGTGTAGACATGTTCAACCCTCCCAGGTAATCCGTTGTGCAGCCCGGGACAGGCTGCGACAGGATCAAAGGTTAAGCGTCACGACACCAGGCTCGTTAGTCGATTCCTGCCGACCCATTGCACGATCCTGCGCGAAAGCGGGACCCAATCGGTCCTTCATCCGCGAGGATCCGGGAAAGTTGAAACAAAAGGTTTCAAGCAAGTTTTTGTCACATTAAGCCATGGTGAATCGATGCACCGTGCAGGATCAGGCAAGCTTTCGACAGGATGTGGCTACCACTGCAACTTGCACAAACATAAGCTCTGCTCATCGCTCCCCCTTTCCCGAGGATTCCGGCATGTCGCCGCTTGACCACGCCCACGTCCCGCTGGACACGTATCTGGAACAACAGCGCGCCGAACTGGCGTCGATCATCGCCCGCAATACCAGTGAAGACGGCAACTACGCCACAGCCATCGACTCGCTGAATCTGTCGCGCCACAGTCAAGCCCATCAATTCGCACCGGTGCTGGCGCGACCGGCGCTGTGCATCATGGCCCAGGGCAGCAAGCAGGTGCGCCTGGCGGATGAGTTGTTCAACTACGACCCGCTCCATTACCTGGTGGTCTCGGTCTCGATGCCCCTGAGTGGTTGCATCGCCAGCGTCTCGCCCGATCAGCCGATCCTGGCCCTGCGCCTGGACATCGATCCGGCGGAAATCACCGCGCTGATTGCCGACGCGGGCCCCCTCGGCGTACCGACGCGCCCCACCGGTCGCGGCCTGTATGTAGAACGCTTGGACACGCCGATGCTCGACGCCGTGTTGCGCCTGACGCGCTTGCTCGACAGCCCGAAAGACATCGCCATGCTCGCGCCCTTGGTGCGCCGGGAGATTCTGTACCGCCTGCTGCGCAGCCCTCAGGGCTATCGGCTGTACGAAATCGCCATTACCAACAGTCAGAGCCATCGCATCAGCCAGGCGATCAAATGGCTCAATGGCCATTTCGAGCAACCGTTGCGCATCGATGACCTGGCCCGGGAAGTGAACCTCAGCGTCTCGACCCTGCATCACCGCTTCAAGGCCATGACGGCCATGAGCCCGCTGCAATACCAGAAACAACTGCGCCTTCAGGAAGCCCGGCGACTGATGCTGGCCGAAGGGCTGGAAGCTTCGGCGGCGGGGTATCGGGTGGGGTATGAAAGCCCTTCGCAGTTCAGCCGCGAGTACAGCCGCCTGTTCGGCGCGCCGCCGCTGCGGGATCTGGCGCGGTTGCGGATGACCGTCTGAGCTGATTTTTGGGTTGGCTGTGCCGGCCTCATCGCGAGCAAGCTCGCTCCCACAAGGGCTCTGTGTTGAACACAAATTCTCCGTTCACCCAGATCAACTGTGGGAGCGAGCCTGCTCGCGATGGGGCCAGTAAAGACAGCCCACTTCTAGCATTCAAACCTCCCGCACCACATGCTTGATCTCCTGAAACGCCGCCAGCCCCCAAGGCCCCAACTCGCGGCCCATGCTGCTCTGCTTGTAACCACCCCACGCCGCCTGGGGAAAGATCACTTGGGGGGCGTTGATCCACACCAGTCCCGCCTGCAGTGCATTGGCCACCTGTTCGGCAACTTCGGTATCGCGACTGACGACACTGGCCACCAGGCCGAAACGGCTGTCATTGGCCAGGGCAATCGCTTGCTCCAGGGAGGTGAAACGGCGCACACACAGCACCGGCCCGAAGATTTCTTCGCACCACAGCTCGCTGTCCACCGGCACGTCGGTGAAGACTGTCGGCTGTAGAAAATAGCCGCGCGGCAAATGCGCGGGGCGTTGTCCGCCGCACACCAGCGTCGCCCCGGCGCTCAAGCCCCGGTCGATATGCCCAAGCACGCGTTGGTATTGCGCCTGGTTGACCAGCGCGCCCATCTCCACGTCAGGGTCAAACGGGTCAGCCACGCGAATCGCTTCGGCGCGAGTCTTGAGCCGTTGCAGGAACTCGTCGGCCAGCTCATCGGCGACCAGCACGCGACTGGTGGCCGAGCACATTTGTCCGGCGTTGAAGAAACCGCCACCACAGGCCAGCTCCACCGCCAGCTCCAGATCAGCGTCGGCCAGCACCAGCAGCGACGACTTGCCACCCAATTCCAGGCTCACGCCCTTCACCGTTTCCGCCGCCCGTTGCATCACCTGCACCCCCACCGCATTGCTGCCGGTAAAGGAAATCTTCGCCACGCGCGGATCTGTCGCCAGCGGCGCGCCCACGGCCAGCCCCGTGCCGCAGATCAGGTTGAACACGCCGTGGGGTAAGCCGCACTCGGCGATGATCGACGCCAGTTCCAACTCCGGCAGCGGTGTCACCTCCGAAGGTTTGAGCACCACACAACAGCCGGCAGCCAAGGCCGGGGCGAGCTTCCAGGCGGTGGTGACCATCGGGAAATTCCACGGCACGATCAAGCCCACCACACCGCAGGGTTCGCGGCGCAGGCGTGCCCTGAAGTCATCGCTGGGCAATGCCAGTGGGCTGTCCTGCCGGGCGTCCAGCCCTTCGGCCAGTTCGGCGTAATACTCGAAGGTGGCGACCACGTCGTCGACATCGATGGCCGCTTCGAACAGGGGTTTGCCGTTATTGCTCGATTGCAGATGCATCAAGCGCTCACGAGCGGCCCGCACGCCGGCGGCGATACGGCGCAGAAGCGCCCCGCGCTCGGCGCCGGTGGTGTTCGACCATTGCGCCAAAGCCTGGGTCGCCGCGTTCAAGGCCTGATCGACGGCGCGCTCATCGCCGCCATTGACCGTGGTCAGCAGCGCCTCGGTGACCGGGTTGATCACCCGCAAATGCTGATCGCCCGATGACCATTGGCCGTTGATGTACAGGCCGTCCTGGGTGGTGGGGAAACTCATTGGGCCACCCCCAGCATCCAGCGCGCCTGATCGATTTCGATCAGGGTCGGGCCCTGGCGGTCGTGGGCCTCCAGCAATGCGGCGCGCAATGGCGCCACGCCGTCGACCGCCTGTGCAAAGCAGCCCAGGGCCTTGGCCACGCCAATGAAATCCGGGGTGTAGATGTCCACGCCCACCGGTTCAATGGCGCGGTTGACCATGTATTTCTTGATCTCTTCGTAACCCTGGTTATTCCACAGCAGCACGATCACTGGCACGCCTGCTTCCACGGCGCTGGCCAGCTCCGGCAGGGTGAACTGCAAGCCGCCATCACCGATCAGGCACACCACGGGCGGGCGCCCCTTACCCGAATCGATGCCGCCGAGCCAGGCGCCGATGGCCGCCGGCAAGGCATAGCCGAGGGTGCCGTAGCCGGTGGAAGCATTGAACCAGCGACGTGGATGTTCCGGGTTGAAGGTCAGGTTGCCGGTGTACACCGGTTGTGTGGAGTCACCGACGAATACCGCGTCGGGCAAGGCCTGCAAAACCGTGTCGATGAACAAGGTCTGCGCGCGGGTCGCGACGTCCCAGTCCCGGTCCAGATCCGCCCGTAACCGCGCGGCACGCACCTGGCCCCAATCGCTGTTGCGCTGGGTCAGGGATTGTTGCTTCAACCCATCGAGCAAGGCCTGGCTGGCGCTGCGGGCATCGGCCACCAGCGCCAGGTGCGGCGGGTAGTTGCGCACGGTCTGGTCCGGGTCGATGTCGATGCGTAGCAATGCACCGGGGATTTCGAAGCCACCGGCGAAGGTGATGTCGTAGTCGGTCTCGGCCAGCTCCGTGCCGATGGCCAGTACCACATCGGCCTCAGCCACCAGTGCGCGGGTGGCCACCAGGCTTTGCGTGGAGCCGATCAGCAGAGGATGACGGGACGGCAACAAGCCTTTGGCGTTGATGGTCAATGCCACGGGGGCGCCGAGGCATTCAGCCAGTTCGGTCAGTTCGCGGGCGGCATCAATGGCACCGCCACCGGCCAGGATCAGCGGCCGTCGGGCCTTCGCCAGCATCGCCGACATCTGCGTCACGGCACTCGGCGCGGCCCCGGCACGGCTGATGTTCACTGGCGTGGTGGCGAGCAAGGCATCGGCGTCTTCGACCAGAACGTCCAACGGAATTTCAATGTGCACCGGCCGCGGGCGACCGGCCTGGAACAAGGCGAAAGCCCGGGCCAGCACTCCCGGCAACTCGGCGGCGGACATCAGCGTGTGGGAAAACGCCGCCACGCCACTCACCAACGCGCTCTGGTTCGGCAGTTCATGGAGTTTGCCGCGCCCGCCGCCCAACTGGCTGCGCGACTGCACGCTGGAGATCACCAGCATCGGGATCGAATCGGCGTAGGCCTGGCCCATGGCGGTGGTGATGTTGGTCATGCCGGGGCCGGTGATGATGAAGCACACACCGGGCTTGCCGCTGACGCGGGCGTAGCCATCGGCCATGAAGCCGGCGCCCTGTTCGTGACGCGGCGTCACATGGCGGATGCTGGAACGGGCCAGCCCACGATACAACTCGACGGTGTGCACGCCGGGAATCCCGAACACCTGCTCCACGCCATAACCTTCGAGTAACTTGACCAATACTTCGCCGCACGTCGCCATTGCCACTGACCTTCTTGTTTTCGGGGAATGGCGTTATTGGAACGGCCAGGCCATAGCCGCAACAATGGATAAAAAGTCATACTAGCCATGTCCCTACATCATGGCTCGATTCCAAATGAAACGACTTCCTCCGCTCCCGGCGCTGCACACGTTTCTGATCACCGCCCAGTGCTGCAACTTCACCCGGGCGGCGGAACAGTTGCACATCACCCAGGGCGCGGTGAGCCGGCAGATCGCCGGGCTGGAGGAGCATTTGGGTTACCCGCTGTTCCTGCGTCAGGCACGGGGCCTGAGCCTGACGCCGCAGGGACAGGCGTGGTTGCCACGGGTGCAACAGGTGTTCGGCCTGATCGCGGAAGCGGTGGAGCAGATCGGCGAGAAACGCCAGAGCGTGCGACTCAAGGCGCCGACCTGCGTGCTGCGCTGGCTGATGCCGCGTTTGCTGCAATGGCAAAAGGTACGACCGGACATACCGGTGGAGTTGACCACCACCGTCCGCCACGGCGTGGATTTCCAGCGCGAAACCTTCGACGCCGCGGTGGTCTATGGGCCGCCGCCCGCGCCTTCATTGACGAGCCTGCACTTGTTCGACGAACAACTGACACCGGTGTGTTCGCGTCCACTGCTTGAAGGTCCGGTGCCGCTGCGCTCACCCGCCGACCTGCAACACCATCTGCTGCTTCATCCCACCAGTGACGAGCGCGACTGGAACGCTTGGCTGGAGGCTGCGCAGGTGCAACTGAGCAACGTCAGCAAAGGCCAGCATTTCGAAACCCTGGACCTGGCGATGTCCATGGCCTCCCAAAGCACGGGCGTGGCGATTGGCGACTGGTCGCTGATCGGCGACGACCTGAACGCCGGGCGACTGGTGATGCCCTTCGAACTGAAGGTCAGGACCGGGTTGGCCTATCATCTGGTGTATCCGCGCAAGCCCGGAGCGTCGGAGCAGTTGCAGGCGCTGATGGAGTGGTTGGTGGAGCAGGCGCAGACGCGGTAGATGTTTCACCGCAAGCCCCCTGTGGCGAGGGGATTTATCCCCGCTGGACTGCGCAGCAGGCCCCAAGCAATCGAACATGATCAGCCTGACATACCGAGGCGCCAGTTTTGGGGTCGCTTCGCAACCCAGCGGGGATAAATCCCCTCGCCACAGATCAGTCCCCTTATCACGGGAAAAGCTACAGCAGATTCGGCACCTGCACCGGCTCGATCTGCGCCCAATGCGAGGTGTCTTCGCGATGCTGCTGCAAGTAGGGCAACACCGCCCCCAGCAACGGTTCCTTGAACGCGTCTTGAAACCGGTGGGCAAGGCCCGGTATCAGCTTCAGACGGCTGCCGCGGATGTGCGCCGCCAGGTGCACGCCGTGCATCACCGGCAACAACGGGTCGGCGGTGCCGTGAACCACCAGGGTCGGCACGCGCAGTTGATTGAGCAGCGCCACCCGGCTCGGCTCGGCCATGATCGCCATGATCTGGCGTTGCACGCCTTCGGGGTTGAAGGCCCGGTCATAGGCCTGGGCGGCCTGATGCAACAGTGCTTGACGATCATCCACCACCATCGGACTGCCCAGGGCGGCCAGCAGATCGGCCTGTTGTTCCAGGGCCACTTCACGATTCGGCGCACTGCGCCGGGACAACAGCTGCACCAGGGTTTCGCTGGGTGCCGGCAGGCCTTCGGCACCCGAGCTGGTCATGATCAGGGTCAGGCTCTCCACCCGCTGCGGCGCCATGGCCGCCATGTGCTGGGCGATCATCCCGCCCATGCTCACCCCCAGTACGTGAAAGCTTTGCACCTGCAACGCGTCCATCAACCCCAAGCCGTCGTCGGCCATGTCGGTCAAGGTGTAGGGAGCGGCCACGGGCAGGCCCAGCTTGTAGCGCAAGGCTTCAAAGGCCAGGTTGGCGCTGCCGGGCGCCTGACGCCAGGCGGACAAGCCCACGTCGCGGTTGTCGTAGCGAATCACCCGAAAGCCCTGCTCGCACAGGGCCGCCACCACCTCGTCCGGCCAATGTATCAACTGCCCGCCCAAGCCCATCACCAGCAACAACGCCGGGTCGGAGGCACGGCCGATGCTCTGGTACGCCAGACTGACCTGATCCAGATCGACCCGTTGGGTCGCAACGTTGACATCACATCGAGAAGCCGCAATCGACGGCAGGCCGAACAACAACGCGGCCAGAAAGATAAATACACGCATGAAGAAACACCAAAACGCAGAACCCCAGTAGAGCGCGAGTCTGATGAAGTTTGTTCAAGCGCGCTGCCACAGTTGCGTGACAGTTTGATGAAGATTGCCGAATGGTCGCTCCACCCGGTCAAATGAAGCAAAGCAGAGCACTCCCCCTGACCTGTGGCGAGGGGATTTATCCCCTCGCCACAGGTCAGGTGCATGCCTGTAAGAGTATTCGGGCTTCAGGCCAACTGACTGCGCAACTGCCGCGCCGCCGCCACCATGTTCACCAGCGCCGCCTCTGTCTCCGGCCACGCCCGGGTCTTCAGGCCGCAATCGGGGTTGACCCACAGCCGGTCCGCCGCAATCCGCTTCACCGCCTTGCTCATCAACGCCACCATCTCGGCCGTGTCCGGCACCCGTGGCGAGTGGATGTCGTAGACGCCCGGGCCGATATCGTTGGGATACTCAAACACTTCGAAAGCCTCCAGCAACTCCATGTCCGAACGCGAGGTTTCAATAGTGATGACATCGGCGTCCATGTCGGCGATGGCCTTGATCACATCATTGAATTCGCTGTAGCACATGTGGGTGTGGATCTGGGTTTCGTCGCTTACACCCGATGCGCTCAAGCGGAAGGCCTCCACGGCCCAGTCCAGGTACGCCTGCCATTGCCCGCGTCGCAGGGGCAGGCCTTCGCGGAATGCAGCTTCGTCGATCTGCACGATTTTGATCCCGGCCTTTTCCAGGTCCTGCACTTCGTCACGCAGGGCCAGGGCCAGTTGTTGCGCCTGGACCTGACGCGAGACGTCCTCGCGAGGGAACGACCACATCAGCATGGTCACGGGGCCGGTGAGCATGCCCTTCATCACCTTGTCGGTCAGGCTTTGGGCGTAGCGGATCCAGTCGACGGTCATCGCTTTCGGCCGGCTGATGTCGCCGTAGATGATTGCCGGCTTCACACAACGCGAACCGTAGCTCTGGACCCAGCCGAAACGGGTGAAGGCGTAGCCGTCCAGTTGCTCGGCGAAATATTCCACCATGTCGTTGCGCTCGGCCTCGCCATGTACCAGCACATCCAGGCCCAAGCGTTCCTGGATCTGCACGGCATGGCGGATCTCAGTGTGCATGGCGTCCTGATAATCGTTGGCCGACAGCTTGCCTTGCTTGTAGGCCTGGCGCGCCAGGCGAATCGCCGAAGTCTGCGGGAATGAACCGATGGTGGTGGTGGGAAAGGCCGGCAGTTTCAGACGGGCGCGCTGCTGCTCCATGCGCTGGGCAAACGGCGAGCGCCGCTGGCTGTCCTGTGGTCGTATCGCGGCGAGGCGGGCCTGAACCTCGGCTTTGTGAATGCGTGTCGAGCCGGCACAACGAGCATGCACGTCACGGCTGTCGGCCAAGGCGTGTTGCACACCGGGTGCCTGGGGATCGTTGAGCGCATCGCGCAGTACCGCCACTTCACCGCATTTCTGCACGGCAAAGGCCAGCCAGCTCTTGAGTTCAGGGTCCAGTCGGTCTTCACGCTCCAGGTCCACGGGGCTGTGCAACAGTGAGCAAGAGGTGCTGACCCAGAGGTTGTCGCCAAAACGCTCCTGGGCCGGCTGCAATTGCGCCAGCGCCTGTTCCAGTTCACAGCGCCAGACGTTGCGGCCATTGACCAACCCCACCGACAGGATTTTGTAGGTCGGCAGGCGATCGAGCACCTGACCCAGTTGTTCCGGCGCCCGTACCGCGTCGATGTGCAAACCGTCCACCGGCAGGCTCACCGCCAGGCCGAGGTTGTCTTCCAGACCACTGAAATAAGTCGCCACCAGCTTTTTCAACGGCGAATACTGAAGGATGTGATAGGCCCGCTCGAACGCGCTTTTCCAGGCCAGGGGCAGGTCGAGGGTGAGGATCGGCTCGTCGATCTGCACCCATTCCACGCCCTGGGCCTTGAGGCGATTGAGGATTTCACCGTAGACCGGCAACAGACGCTCGAGCAGGTCGAGCTTGTCGAAGTCCTCGCCCTTGGCCTTGCCCAGCCACAGATACGTCAAAGGGCCGATGATCACCGGTTTGACCTGATGTCCCAGGGCATGGGCCTCGTCCACTTCCTCGAACAGTTGCTCCCAACTCAGGGCGAAGCGCTGGTCGGCGGAAAACTCCGGGACCAGATAGTGGTAGTTGGTGTCGAACCACTTGGTCAGTTCCTGAGCGTATTGGGCTTGCCCGTGATCAGCTCCGCAGCAGGCAGCGGTGGCGCCTCGGGCCATGGCGAACAGGGTGTCGAGGGTCGGCTTGGCCTGAGCATCGAGGGTGTTGTGGAATCGCGACGGGACGGCACCCAGGGTCAAAGTGTGGCTGAGCACCTGGTCGTACCAGGCGAAATCACCGACCGGCAGCAGGTCGATGCCGGCCTCTTTCTGCAGTTGCCAGTGCCGGGCCCGCAATTCACGGCCCACCGCTTGCAGCGCGGCCGGTGCCAGGTCGCCCTTCCAGTAGGCTTCGAGGGCTTTTTTCAGTTCGCGGTCGGCGCCGATGCGGGGAAAACCTAAGGTGTGGGCCAGGGCCATGGTGTGTGTCCTCCTGTAAAAGATGGCGCCATTGTCGACAGCCAGCCCCACATGAGACAAACTCAACCTTTTCGTGTTGATCACGAGTTTTACTCATGGAGCCCACGGTGCTTGAAATCCGCCACCTCAAGACTCTGCATGCCCTGCGCGAAGCCGATAGCCTGGTCGAAGCCGCCGAACGCCTGCACCTGACCCAGTCCGCCCTTTCCCACCAGTTCAAGGAACTGGAAGAACGCTTGGGCATGCAGTTATTCGTGCGCAAGACCAAACCGGTGCGTTTCACCAGTGCCGGCCTGCGCCTGCTGCAACTGGCCGACGCCACCCTGCCGTTGCTGCGCAGCGCCGAGCGGGACATCGGTCGGTTGGCCGGAGGCACCGCCGGGCGCTTGCACATGGCCATCGAGTGCCACAGTTGCTTTCAGTGGCTGATGCCCACCATCGACCAGTTCCGCGACGCCTGGCCGGAAGTCGAGCTGGACCTGGCCTCGGGCTTCGCCTTCGCCCCACTGCCGGCCCTGGCCCGGGGCGACCTGGACCTGGTGGTGACCTCCGACCCGCTGGAACTGGCGGGCATCACCTACGTGCCGCTGTTCACCTACGAAGCGATGCTCGCCGTAGCCAACCAGCACCGACTGGCGAACAAACCCTACATCGTGCCCGAAGACCTGGTCAGCGAAACCCTGATCACCTACCCGGTGGAGCGCGATCGCCTGGACATCTTCACCCGTTTCCTGGAACCGGCCGACATCGAACCGGCCCAGGTGCGCACGTCTGAACTGACGGTGATGATGATGCAACTGGTGGCCAGCGGTCGTGGCGTCTGCGGCATGCCCCATTGGGCACTGCATGAATACAGCTCGCGGGGCTACGTGAAGGCCAAGCGACTGGGAGAGAAAGGTTTGTTCGCCACGCTGTATGCGGCGGTGCGCACCGACATGCTCGATGCGCCCTACATGCGCGACTTTCTGCTGACGGCCAAGGATACTTCGTTTTCGACCCTCGACGGCGTCAGTGCCGTGCGCTGAAGCACAGCGTGTTTTTTCATTCGGTGTGCAAAATGACCAACTGTCTGAATATCACACTCACCTGTCAGGTCTGACAGGTGACACCCTTCTCCTTTCGCGCTCTGATGGTGCCAGCCCCGAGTCAGTTCAGGCACCGTAGCGAGGAGAAAGATGGACAGCGTGCGCAACTCATCGCAGGCCGACGCAGCTCTTGAGCTGCTGCCCATGTACATTCCCGGATGGAAGACACCCGTGCTGCCGACCGGCGCCTACCACGGCGGCATTCCCCTGACCATTCATTCGCCATCCATCAGCCTGTACATGGTGATTGATCCGGTGACGATACTCTCTGAACCAATGGATATCGGTGATTCTGTCGAGCTGTGGGTCAATGGCAAACCGACATCCGTGATCAAGGTCATCAAGGCAGGCGAGGAGAACGACCGCATAGACATGGAGTTGCCATGGGGGTGGCTGGTGAACGGCGGCAATACACTGTTTTACCGAGTGACCCGGGTCAGCCAGAATCACGAAGACTCGACCCCGATCCTGGACCTGCTGTTCCATTACCCGCCATCCGGGATCACGGTCAGCCATCCGGCCAGCGTCAGCCCGGCACAGCCAGGCACATTTACTTTAACCCGCAGCTACCCACGCGAATTTGATGAGGTGACACTGACCGTGGGGACTTGGAGTAAAACAATCCCCTATGTCCATCCTGCCAACCCGATCACTTACACGTTGTCGGCCGCCGACCTTCAGCAGATCGGCGACGGCACCCATCCGGTGAGTGCCCGGATTGTCGATCAGTTGCGCAACAGCAATATATCGACGACGAGCTCCATCATCATCGGCACGGCACCGGTGGAATGGGAGGATCACTACACTTCACTGGCGGACTCCTATAACGGCTGGATTCCCTATCTGGCGGCTCGTTCCGGATCTATCCGCCCGCACGTCATGAACCATCAATCAGTAAACGCGTTTTTCAACTTCACCGATCAAGGCGCCCCATACGGCTTCGCCGGGGTCATCCTCTATCAGGATTTCCTTTTCATTCCCGGACAATACCAATTCACGTTCGAAGGAACCCATGTTGCCGACAGCAGCCACATTCCAGGGCTGGTCAACCCGATCCTTTACCCTGACACCGGCATGCCGCAATGGCGTGGCGTGCCCCGTCATGTCCCCAAGGATGGAGTCTGGTACCTGTTTTCAATCGAGTTCACCATCACCGAACGAGGGATGGTACGAATGTATATAAACAATGACCAGGATAGCGGTAACGGCAACGATTTCGGCATACGAAACATAAGAATCGTGCGCTTGAACAGTGGAGCAGGAAGCATGAGCGCGCCTGCGGAGGAATCCGATTTGCCCGTTTATACCGGTCCACGGCCAGAGATCAAATACCCTTGACCAATTATCAGGACAAGGGCGAATCGACCTCTTCGCCCTTGATCTCAGGCATCGATATCTGGCGCCACATGTGGATTTTGTCGAAATAATCCTCGCCCACCCGCACCGCTAAAGGTTCAAGCCCGAACTGGATGAAACCGCAGCGCTGGTACAACTTGAAGGCGGCCTCATTGCCGGCGGTAACGGTGAGCTGGATGAGTTTCAGTGCAGGGTGGCTTTGCGCTTCGGCCAGTACAGCTTGTACCAGCTCATAACCCAAGCCGCGCTGACGAAATTCGGCCGACACATACATGCCAAACAGTGTTGCCTTGTGGCGGGCCTTTTCCCTCGGTTCGAAAGCCAGGCCAACGATGCCGGCCAATGTTCCTGCTTCGAACGCACCCAGCACCACATCAAGCTTGCCGGTCAACCGCCCTTCCCACCAACTCAACGGCATCAGCGCCCGCTCCCGCACACTGGAAGTGAACGCCTGCGGATGGCGATCGTAGGCTTCAAGCATCAGCTCGCGGTAGGCCAAGGCGTGATTGGCATCCAAACGCTCAATCCACATGCTCACGCCGTCCTGCGCTGTTCAAGCATCAGGCGCAACGCCAGCGCGCCGAGCACAAACCCCATGAAGTAGCGCTGCGCCGCCAACCAGGTGGGGTTATGGACGAACCAGGAGGCAATGCCGGCGGCGAACAAGGCAATCAGCAGGTTGACGCTGAAACTGACGCTGATCTGGGTCAGCCCGAGGATGATGCTCTGGGTGAACAACGAACCGTGTTCCGGACTGATGAACTGCGGGAACACCGACAGGTAAAACACTGCAATCTTTGGATTCAGGGCACTGGTGAGGAACCCCATGGTGATCAGCTTGCGCGTCGAGTCCGCCGGCAGTTGCTGGGCCTGGAACGGCGAACGTGCGCCGGGCTTGACTGCCTGCCAGGCCAGCCACAACAGGTACAGCGCGCCGGCCCATTTCAACACCTCATAGGCCATGGGCACCGCCAGGAACACCGCCGTCAGCCCCGCCGCCGCGGCAAACATGTGCACGAAGAAGCCCGCCACCACCCCCAGCAGGGAGGTGACGCCGGCTTTGCGGCCCTGGCAGATCGAACGGGAAATCAGGTAGATCATGTTCGGGCCGGGCGTGAGCACCATCAGCAACGCGGCGGCGGCGAAAATCAGCAGGTCCGGCAATGGAATCATGGGCGTCAGTCCTTGAGTCTGGGGTCAGCACGTCTCGAGAAGGCTGGCTCGATAAAACGGCAGGATCACCTCGCCTGTCAACGGCGCCAGCAGCAGATCGCTGTCACTGGCCGGGTCGATCCAGCGCACTTCTTCAATCTCGGCGGCGGGAGAAACCGGTGCATCGATGCTCAGTAAAAAAACGTCAGCCTGCACGACAAAACCCGGCTCGTTGGCGGCCGGGGCACTGAACGCCCCCAGGTAACGGGCCTGTGCCGGATCAATCGTCAGCCCAAGCTCTTCGTCCAGCTCACGGGCCAGGGCCTGGACCGGTTGCTCATGGGCCTCGATCTTGCCGCCCGGCTGCATGAAGGCCTGGGTGCCGCGCTTGCGCACCAGTAAGGTCCGGCCGTCCGGTCCGATCAACAGAGCGGCGGCGATGCGGATGATGGGAGTGGTCATGATGAAATGCCCTGGGCAGAAAAATGCTCGCAAGGGTACAGAGCGCAGCGACGGGAGCAAAGCCCGGCGCCGCCTTCAGACGCCACACAAAACCACTGTGGGAGCAGTTTTTGTCGGAGCGAAGCTTGCTCGCGATGGAGGCGACGCGGTTTAACTGCAGGACCGCGTCATCGTTCATCGCGAGCAAGCTTGGCTCCCACAAAGCTCGCTCCCACAGGATGACTGTACTCTCAGTCAGATCTGCATCACCCCAACATCGGCTTCGGCACCGAAGGGTCTGCCTCTTCGGGGATTTTGACGAACACGCTGTAGCGCGCCCCTTCCATCGCTTCGAAAGCAATGAGCTTTTCCACCAGAGGCGCGCTCAGCACCTTGCCGGCGTTGAGCAACAGCATGCCGTTGTCGGCGTTGAGGTTGCGCGCCAGGATCATGCCGGCCGTCAGGTCGCGGGTTGTCATGACCTGCACCGTCGGATCCGACAAGGTCACGTCGTCCAGGTATTCACCACACGCCTTGATGAAGTCCTCCACCATGCCCGGGTCGTACAGTTTGCCGGCGTATTTGCGGATGTAGACCAGCGCCTCGTCGCTGTTCATCTGCCGCTCCAGGATCAACCCGCGCTGCAGTTCGATGAAGTCCACCGCCAGTTTCAACAGCCGCGAACCGAACGGAATGGCCTCGCCTCGCAGATGGTCGGGAAAACCGCTGCCGTCCCAACGTTCCTGGTGATGGAGGATGATGCGCGCGGCGTCTTTCATCGGGTCCAGGGTCATCAGCAGCGACTCGCTCTGCTTCGGATAGGCCCGGTAGAGATCAAGCTCGGTGTGGTGCAGCATGTCGGCGGGCGTGACCATCATGTTGTCGGTCCAGCTCAGTTTGCCGATGTTGTAGAGCGCCGCGGCCATGGTCAGGTCGCGGTCGGTGGACTCGTCCAGAAAGTGCAGCCTGCTGTAGACCCGGATCAGCTCGATGATCTGCCGGTTGGTCTGCTTGGCCTTGGGCAGGCGCAGGTTGGCGATCAGCGAAAACACTTCGGTGCCGGTCACATAGCTGCGCTTGAGCTCGTCATAGGCCAGGTCGAGCATGTCGGCGGTCTGCTGCAGCTCGGCGGTGCGCGACGCCACGCGTTTTTCCAGGGTGGTGTTGAGTATCCGCAGCTGTTCGTTCTGTTCGCGGTTCAGCGCTTCGAGGCGCTGGCGCTCGCTTTCGGAGTGCTGGTGCGCCAGGGCCTGACGCAGGGCCTGCACCAGTTCCTCGTCGTTCCAGGGTTTGCTGAGGTAGCGATACAACTGCCCCTCGTTGATGGCCTTGGTCATCATGTCCACATCGGCATAACCGGTGAGCAGGATGCGCAAGGTCGATGGATAAAGCTTGCGAATCTGCGCCAACAAAGTGGCGCCGTCCATGTTGGGCATGCGGGCATCGGTCATGACCAGGTCGACCGGCCGCTCCTTGAGGATTTCCAGGGCTTTGGCGCCACTGTCAGCCAGCAGGATTTCGTACGGCTGGCTGCGCAATAACCGACGCAGGCTATTGAGAATCGACTCTTCATCATCGACCAACAGTACCGTCGGCTTCCTGACCGGTACATCCTGCGATTGATCGTCCATTGGACCCCCCTCCTGTTAACGACACCTGTTCTACGCTACCCCCGAATTAGAGGCTAGTAGATTGCGTGAATTTAGACACGATTTTGCCTTGACCGGCCGAGCGCATCTCAATGAGACAGCTATGCTGTAGACCATGAAGGGCCAAGTACAGGCCAGAATACTCATGCCAACGGAAGGGATATCAGATGTATCCACGGTTCAACAGTCAGCATCGCGACGGTGCACGGCCATGAGCCTGCCGACGGAAAGGGCCAACCGGCGGATCCTGATCGTCGATGACACTCCGACGATTCACGAGGATTTTCGTAAGATCCTCAGCCCCCATGCTATCCCCGAGGACAGCCTGAGCAGCGCTGAAGCAGCCCTGTTCGGCGCGCCTGTGGCGGTTGCCAGCCAGAGTTTCGTGCTCGATTCGGCCTTCCAGGGCATGGAAGCCCTGAACAAGGTCGAATCTGCCTTGGCCGAGGGCAAACCCTACGCCATGGCGTTCATCGACATGCGTATGCCCCCTGGCTGGGACGGCCTTGAAACCATCGAACGGCTATGGCGCGTCGACCCCAAGCTGCAAGTGGCGCTGTGCACCGCCTATTCCGATTATTCCTGGGAAGACATCGCCGAGCGCCTCGAACTGGGCGACCGCCTGCTCATCCTGAAAAAACCCTTCGATGCCATCGAGATCCGCCAGATGGCCAGTACCCTGACCGTCAAATGGCAGATGACCGAAGACGCGGCGCTGAAAATGGACATGCTCGAACGCGCGGTGCAGGAGCGCACGCGGGAACTGGCCGACGCCAATATCATCGTGCAGAACAGCCCGACCATCCTGTATCGCCTGCGTGGCGAGCCGCCGTTCGCGCTGATGTACATTTCCCACAACATCACCAAGTTCGGCCACGCGGCGGCGCAACTGGTCAACTCGCCGGACTGGGCGCAAACCCTGATCCATCCCGACGACCAAAGCAAGATCGACGACGCCATGGTCCGCGTCTTGAACCGCGACACGGCGGGGGCGTCCATCGAGTTCCGCATGCGCACGGGCGACGGCACGTTCCGCTGGGTGGAAAACCGCTACATTCCGGTGCGCAACGAACAGGGCCTGCTGCTGGAAGTGGAAGGCATCATTCTTGACATCACCGAACGCAAGCTGGCCGAGGAGAAAATCGCCCTGCTGGCCCGCACCGACGGCCTGACCGGGCTGGCCAACCGCGCCACCATGATCGAGCGCCTGCATCAAGCCTTTGCCGCGGCTCGCCGGGGAGCGGCGCCGTTTGCGATGTTTTACCTGGACCTGGACCATTTCAAGCGGATCAACGACACCCTGGGTCACCCGATCGGCGACCTGCTGCTGCAGGAGGTCGCCGCACGCATCAAGGGCTGTACCCGGGAAAACGACGTGGTAGCGCGCCTGGGTGGCGACGAGTTCGCCATCCTGCAACTGGATGTCCACGAAGCGACCCATTGCGCCGCCCTGGCCGCCAAGATCCGGGATGCCCTGGTGGCGCCCTATTCCCTGGACGGCAACGAAGTGCGGATCTCCGTGAGCATCGGCATCAGCCTGTATTCCTCCCAGAGCCAAAGCGCCGACAGCCTGATGGCACAGTCCGACATGGCCTTGTACCGGTCCAAGGAAAAGGGCCGCAACCAGTACCATTTCCATAGCGAGGAGATTAATCAGGAAGTCACCGACCGCGTCGCCCTGGCCAATGACCTGCGCCAGGCCATCGAAAACAACGAGCTGCATTTGCACTACCTGCCGGAGGTCGACCTGGGCACCGGCAAAATCCTGGGCATGGGCGTGCAAGTGCGCTGGAACCACCCTGAGCGCGGCTGGCTGGAGCCGGCGTCGTTCATGCCGGCCGCCGAGAAGACCGGGATCATCGTTGGCCTGGGGCATTGGGTGCTGGACCAGGCCTGTCAACAGATGCGCCAGTGGCGTGACCAGGGCATGGCGCCCCCGGTGATCGCCATCGACCTCTGCCTGACGCAACTCAAGACCGGTCCGGAGCTGATCTATGACGTGCTGCGCACCACCGCTCGCTGGGAACTGGCCCCTTGGGACCTGCGCTTTGACGTCACCGAGGCCACCCTGGCGCAAACCAAGTGGACCCACAACGACGTGCTGCCACGTCTGTGCGAACTGGGCGTACAAATTGCCATCGATGATTTCGGCACCGAGTACTCCTCGTTCGATTACCTCAAGACCTACCGGGTCAACCATCTCAAGCTCGCCCAACGGTTTCTCGACAGCGCCAACGTCGACCCCGAGAACGCAATGACGCTGCGAGCGATCATCAATTTCGCCCGGGATGTGGGCATCGGGATCATTGCCGAGGGCGTCGAAACCCAGGAGCAACGCACCACGCTGATGTCCAGCGGCGGGTCGATGCAGGCCCAGGGGCATTACTTCAGCACTGCCGTAGACAGTGGGCAAGCCAGCGAACTGCTCAAGGCCGGCACCATCGTTCCCGTGACGGACCATTGGACCCGGCCTGCCAGCCAGTTATCGGAGAGCAACCCATGAACCCCATGTCGGTGCCGGCGAACAGGCGAATCCTGGTGGTGGACGACACGCCGGCGATCCACCAGGACTTCCGCAAGATCCTCAGCCCGGGCGCCGGTAGCGACGACTCGCTGGACGACACTGAAAGCCTGCTGTTTGGCACACCCCAGGTCAGCCGTCTGCAATTTCAGATCGATTCGGCCTATCAGGGCGAAGAGGCGTTGGAACTGGTCAAGCGCGCCCAGGCCGAAGGCCAGCCCTATGCGCTGGTGTTCGCCGACATGCGCATGCCGCCGGGCTGGGACGGCCTGCAAACCATCGAGCGTTTGTGGGAGGCCGACCCACGGCTGCAAATCGCGCTGTGCACGGCGTTTTCGGATTATTCCTGGGAAACCATGTCCGAACGCATCGAGTTCGACGATCAGTTGCTGATCCTGAAGAAACCCTTCGACACCCTGGAAATCCGCCAGATGGCCAGTGCCATGACCTGGAAATGGCAACTGGCCCAGGATGCGGCGAGAAAAATGCGCAGTCTGGAGCGCACCATCGAGGAACGGGTCCAGGAGTTGCTGAAAGTCTCCCACTTGCTGCAATACGACGTACTCACCGAGTTACCCAACAGCATGTTGCTCGGTGATCGCCTGACCCAGGCCATGGCCCAGTGCCGTCGCCACGACCGGCAACTGGCGGTGATGTTCATCGGCATGGACCGTTTCAAGCGTATCAATAACGCACTGGGGCACCCGGTGGGCGACGAAATGCTCAAGCGGGTGGCCCGGGCGCTGGCAACGGTGGTGCGTGAATCCGACTCGGTGTTTCGCTACGGCTCCGATGAGTTCGTGGTGATACTGGGAGACATCACCGACTCGCAACAGACCAAAGGCGTGGCCGACAAACTGCTGACGGCCATCAGCACGCCCCACCCCATCGACGGACACGACCTGACCGTTACCGCAAGCCTGGGCATCAGCATGTATCCGGCCGACGGTTTCGATGCCGTGGCGTTGATCAAAAAAGCCGAAACGGCGATGCGCAACGTCAAGGAAACCGGCCCCAACGACTACCGTTTTTTCACTGAAGACATGAACCGTCGGGCGCGACAGCAGCAAACCATCGAATCGGGCCTGCGCCTGGCCTTGCAACGCAAGGAGTTCGTGCTGCACTACCAGCCCAAGATCGATTTGAGGAGTGGCAAAGTGGTCGGCGCCGAAGCGCTGGTGCGCTGGAACCGGCCTGACATCGGCTTGATCTATCCATCGGACTTCATCCCCGTGGCCGAAGACAGCGGCCTGATCGTCCCGCTGAGCCAATGGGTGCTCCAGGAAGCCTGCCAGCAGGCCTGTCGCTGGCAAGCCGATGGCATGCGCCCGCTCTACCTGTCGGTGAACGTCTCCACCATCGATTTTCGCCAGCGCGGTTTCGTCGAAGGCATCGCCCGGACCCTCAAGGAAACCGGTCTCGACCCGACACAGTTAGAACTGGAGATCACCGAAAGCGTGCTGATGCAGAACGTCGACACCACCGTCGCCATCCTCAAGGCCGTCAAACGCCTGGGAATACGGCTGGCCATCGACGATTTCGGCACCGGCTACTCGAGCCTGAGCTACCTGCAGAAATTTCCGGTGGATGTGTTGAAGATCGATCAGTCGTTCGTCGGCGACCTGAGCATCGACAGTAATGACGCAAAGCTGGTGAGCACCATCATCAGCCTGGGCAAGAGCCTGAACCTGCACATCATTGCCGAAGGCGTGGAAACCCTTGAGCAACTGGAGTTCCTCAAGGCTCACCAGTGCGAGGAAGCCCAGGGGTACTACTTCAGCAAGGCCGTGGAGCCACAGGCCTTTGCCCTGTGGATGAGCGAGTGGGAACAACGCCACAACCCGTTTGCGTGAACACACCTGAGTTCCATCAACCAAAAGTTTCAAGGAAAGCATCCCATGGCGTCACATGGACTGATTCTGGCCCTCGGCCTGCTGGTGGGATTGAGCGTGACCGTTCACGCCGAGCCGTTGGATGAACCGCTCAAACCGCTGCCCCCCATTCCGACCCTGGACCCCAAGCGCGTCCAGTTGGGCCTGCGGCTTTTCAACGACCCGCGGCTGTCGGTCAACAACACCCTGTCCTGTGCCAGTTGCCATCGCCTGGACAAGGGTGGCGCCGACGACAAACAGTTTTCCCTGGGCTTCGACGGTAAACCAGTGGAGTTCAATACACCCACGGTGTTCAACGCCAGCCTGAACTTCCATCAGTTCTGGGACGGCCGCGTCGACACTCTGGAAGAACAGGTGCACATCGTCGTGACCAGCCCTGCGGAAATGGGCAGTACCTGGGAAACGGTGCTCAAGCGCATCGGCCAGGACCCGGACTACGCCCGGGATTTTAACGATGCCTACCCCGACGGCGTGACCCAGGCCAACATCCAGGGTGCCCTGGCCGACTATGAACGCACCCTGCTGACCCCAAATTCACGTTTCGACCAGTACCTGCTGGGCAACACCGACATCCTCACACCCCGGGAAAAGTTCGGTTACCAGCGCTTCAAGGAATACGGCTGCATCGCCTGCCACCAGGGCGTGAACATCGGCGGCAACATGTTCCAGAAATTCGGCGTGATGGGCGACTACATCCAGGACCGGGGCAACCCTACCCGGGCCGACGAGGGCCGCTTCAACGTCACTGGCGACGAGGCTGACCGCCAGGTTTTCAAGGTGCCGAGTCTGCGTAACGTCGCCATCACCGCCCCGTACTTTCACGCCGGGTCAGCGCCTACCCTGGAGAACGCGGTGGAAGTGATGTTCAAGTACCAGTTGGGCCGTGAACCCTTGAAGAACGACACGGAACTGATCGTCGAATTCCTCAAGACCCTCACCGGCGAACGGGAGGGCAAGCCGCTATGACCGCCCTGCGTCGCCTCGGTCTGGCATTCGTCGGCCTCTTGCTGGTGTCGATCCTGCTGTTCATGTACATCCAGTCGAGTGCACAGCAGGCCGCCTCGTACATTGAATCTCGGGACCTGATCCGCCTGCTCAAACAGCAGGACGCCATCTGGGACAACGAAGTCCTTAAATCCCGGATGGCTTTGAGCCAAAACTATGACCCCCTAGTTTCGCCCCTCAATGAGATGGCACGTCTGTGGCAGCGCCTCAACGCCATCGAATCGGAACCGGCTCGCCACGCACCGTCAAGCTGGGAACAGGAGCGCGACGAATACCTCAAGGCGGTGAAGGAGAAAACCCGCCTGGTGGAAAGATTCAAATCCCACAATGCGGTACTGCGCAATTCCCTCGCCTTCCTGCCCACCGCCGAAGATGACATCCAGGCCCAGTTCGCCCAGCTTTCGGACGCCGACAAACTGCAGCTGCAAAACGTTGCCATCGATACCTACGACCTGTTGCTCAGTTCCATGGAGTTCGCCCATCTGGCCACCCGTGAGCAAGCCGCCGAAGTGCTGCTAGGCCTGAATCGGCTGGACGTCAACAAGGAGCGTCTGCCGGAAGGCCTGCAAAAATCCGTCGATATCCTGAGCAGGCACATCGCGCTGATCTTGCGCGAACAACCCAGGGTCAATGACCTCTTGCAGGGAATCGAAGCCGTTCCCGTGGCCGGCCGACTGGACACCATCACCAGCCTGCTGGACAAAGACCAGGAGAAAGCTGCCGCCAGGCATCAGCGCAACCATATTCTTCTGCTGGTTTTCGCCACGTTCCTGGTGTTGATCCTGATCTGGCTGGCCATCCGGCTGATGCGCAGCTTCGCCGAAACCAAACGCGCCAACAACGCCCTGCAAACCGCCAACGACGAGCTGGAGCTAAGGGTCGAAGAGCGCACCCGCCAACTCAAGGACACCCAGAGCGAACTGATGGACACCGCCCGTCAGGCCGGCATGGCGGAAATCGCCACCAACGTGCTGCACAACGTTGGCAACGTGCTCAACAGTGTGAACATCTCCGCCGACCTGATCAGCCGTAAACTGCGCAGCAGCAAGGCCCTGGGACTGGGCAAGGCGATGCAACTGATCAATGAACACCCCCACGACCTGGGGCACTTCCTTACCGAAGACGAAAAAGGCAAGCTGTTGCCCGGCTATCTGAACCAGTTGGTGGAGGCCATCGCGGTCGAACAGCAAGGCCTTACCGACGAGTTGGCCCAGTTGAGCAAGAGCGTGGATCACATCAAGGATATTGTCTCCACCCAGCAATCCTATGCCGGCGCCAACAGCCTGGTGGAGCCTTTGGTGGTCAGCGAACTGCTCGAAGACGCCCTGCGCATGAACTCCGGCGCCCTGACCCGACACCACGTGACGGTGCTCAAGGAATACGGCGACGTGCCGCGGATCCTGGGCGACAAACACCGCTTGCTGCTGATTCTGATCAACCTGATCAGCAACGCCAAATACGCCATGGCGGGGGTTTCCAACCACGCACGGAACATGACCCTCAAGGCCACGGTGATCAATGACGATACCCTGCAGATCAGTGTCAAGGATGAAGGCGAAGGCATCCCGGCGGAAAACATGACGCGTATCTTCGCCCATGGTTTTACCACCCGTAAGGAAGGCCACGGGTTCGGTTTGCACAGTTGCGCGCTCGCGGCCATTGAGATGAACGGCCACCTCACCGCTCACAGTGAGGGACCAGGCACAGGAGCAACGTTCGTGTTGCAACTGCCCTTGAAACTCGCAGAAGGTGAGCATGAATAATCTGAGCAACCGCCGCATCCTGTTGATCGACGATACACCGGCCATCCATGACGATTTCCGCAAAATCCTCACGCCGGAGGATCAGGTCAATGTCGATCTACTGGACATGGAAAACGCCTTGTTCGGCGACGCACCGAAACCGGCCGGCACCGTATTCGAACTCGACTCGGCCTACGGCGGCCAGGAAGGTCTGAACAAACTGCTGCAAGCGCTGGCAACGGAGCACCCTTATGCATTGGCCTTTGTCGACATGCGCATGCCCGAGGGCTGGGATGGCGCCAAAACCATCGAGGAACTCTGGAAGCACGACCCACTGTTGCAAGTGGTGGTCTGCACCGCCTACTCGGACTATTCCTGGGACGAACTGCTGGACCGCCTCAATGGCCATGACCGGTTGCTGATTCTGAAGAAACCCTTCGACAACATCGAAGTCCAGCAAATGGCCAACACCCTGACCACCAAGTGGGAAATGACTTCCCGCGCGCAATTGCAGATGAGCAAACTCGAGGAGCTGGTGGAGCAGCGGACCCAGGCGTTCAAACAGGCCAGTTCTTTGCTGCAGATGGAAATCGACGAACGCAAGATGCTGGAAAGCCAGTTGGTCCAGTCGGAAAAACTCGCCTCGCTGGGCCAGTTGGCCGCCGGGGTCGCTCACGAAATCAACAACCCGATCGGTTTCATTTCTTCCAATCTGGGGGCCCTGGATGGCTACTTTGGCAAACTCCAGGAGATGCTCCAGGCCTATGACAGTGCCGAGCAAGCCATTTCTTCGCCGGAACTGGTAGTGAATCTGAGAAAGCTGCGCGAGCAGGTGGAGCTGGACTTCCTCGTCGAGGACATTCCACTGCTGATCAAAGAGTCCAAGGACGGCATCAGCCGGGTCGGGCAGATCGTCAAGGACCTCAAGGACTTCTCCCGCGTCGACTCCAACCAGGAATGGCAGATGGCCAACTTGCAACAAGGCCTGGATTCGACGCTGAACATCGTCGCCAATGAAATCAAGTACAAGGCCGACGTGATCAAGCAATACAGCCCGTTGCCGGAAGTCGAATGCCTGCCGTCGCAGATCAACCAGGTGATCATGAACCTGATCGTCAACGCCGCCCAGGCCATCGGCCCCGAGCGTGGCACCATCACCTTGCGCAACGGCATTGAAGAAGACACCGTGTGGATCGAAGTCGCCGACAATGGCTCGGGCATGCCGCCTGAGACACTGCAAAAAATCTTCGACCCGTTCTTCACCACCAAACCTGTCGGCCAGGGCACGGGACTGGGACTTTCACTGTCCTACGGCATCGTGAAAAAACACAACGGCGAGATCACAGTGCGCAGCGAGGTCGGGGTGGGAACTACCTTCCGCGTGGAGTTGCCGGTGCGGCAGATGAAACAGGCGAGCTGAGATCGCGCTGTGTGGGAGCAAGGCTTGCCCGCGATGGAGGCGATGCGGTCTTCAGAAACCGAGGCGCCTGTTTAGCGAGCAGGGGTTGCCCCCACCCCAGCGAGCATAAATCCCCTCGCCACAGTTGCCCGCCCTTTCACTGCCAGCGCAGAATGCCTGCACCGCCCCACCCCATCGCTCACCCGAAGGAAACCGCATGAGCCTGTCTTTACTGAGCCGTTACGCCTTCTTTGCCGGCTGCGTAGTTTTCACCCTCGCCAGCCTGCCGTTTCTGCAACACGACTGGCTCTGGCCGATCACGCTGGTGACAGGTCTGTTGAGTCTGCTGGGACTGTTCGACCTGCTGCAGAACCGCCATGCCGTGCGTCGCAACTACCCGATCCTGGGTAATATCCGCTATCTGGTCGAAGGCATCCGCCCGGAAATTCGTCAGTACCTGCTCGAATCCGACAGCGACGCCCTGCCCTTCTCGCGCGCACAGCGTTCCCTGGTGTACTCCCGGGCCAAGAACGAAAGCGCCGACAAACCGTTCGGCACCCTGATCGATGTTTATCAGACCGGTTTCGAATTCATCGGCCATTCCATGCGCCCGGCTCCGTTAAGCGACCCCAGCGGTTTTCGCGTGACGGTCGGCGGACCGCAATGCACCCAACCGTATTCAGCGTCGGTGTTCAACATCTCCGCCATGAGCTTCGGTTCCCTGAGCGCCAACGCCATTCGGGCGTTGAACCAGGGCGCCAAGCTCGGCAATTTCGCCCACGACACGGGCGAAGGCAGCATCAGCCCTTATCACCGCGAACACGGCGGCGACCTGACCTGGGAACTGGGCAGCGGCTATTTCGGCTGTCGCACCCGTGAAGGTCGCTTCGACCCGGAGCGCTTCGCCGCCCAAGCGCAGAACCCGCAGGTGCGGATGATTGAAATCAAGATGAGCCAGGGCGCCAAACCAGGCCATGGCGGAATTCTGCCCAAGCACAAGGTCACCCGGGAAATCGCCGAAACCCGTGGCATCCTCATGGGCGAGGACTGCGTTTCACCGTCACGCCACAGTGCTTTCTCCACACCGATCGAACTGATGCAGTTCGTCCAGCAATTGCGCGAACTGTCCGGTGGCAAACCAGTGGGTTTCAAGTTCTGCCTGGGCCACCCCTGGGAGTTCATGGGCATCGCCAAGGCCATGCTGGAAACCGGCATCCTGCCCGACTTCATCGTGGTGGACGGCAAGGAAGGTGGCACGGGTGCAGCGCCAGTGGAATTCACCGACCACATTGGCGTGCCGTTGCGCGAGGGCCTGCTGTTTGTCCACAACACCTTGGTGGGCCTGAACCTGCGGGACAAAATCAAGCTCGGCGCCAGCGGCAAGATCGTCAGCGCCTTCGACATCGCCAGCGTCCTGGCCATCGGTGCCGACTGGGCCAACGCCGCGCGGGGCTTCATGTTCGCCATCGGCTGCATCCAGTCCCAAAGCTGTCATACCAACAAATGCCCCACCGGCGTCGCCACCCAGGACACCCTGCGCCAGCGCGCCCTGGTTGTGCCGGACAAGGCCCAGCGGGTCTACAACTTCCACCGCAACACCCTCAAGGCCCTGGCCGAAATGCTCGCCGCCGCCGGCCTCGAGCATCCTTCACAACTGCAACCCAAACATCTGGTCCGCCGCATGTCCGCCACTGAAATCAAGCTGTTTTCCCAGTTGCATGTGTTCTTGAAACCGGGGGAATTGCTGACGGGTGAGGTCAATGGGGAGTTTTATTCGCGGATGTGGCAGATGGCGCGGGCGGACAGTTTTGAGCCGCAGGAAGTCGCCGCCGCTTGACGGCAGTGCCATCAGGCATGAGACAGGATCCTCCACGGTACGAGGGGTATCCCCTTGAGAAAAAGCCCCGATCATTCGACCGGGGCTTTTCGTTTTATTGCCGGCAATTTATGAAGCGGTATCCATCGAACCCTGCACGTCACCCGTGGGCTGCAACTTGAAGGTATAAAACAACACCGTCAGCAGCACCAGGAACGCCGGGCCCACGTAGAGGGCCACGCGGGTGTCGGGGAAGTAGGCCATCAGGCCCACCACCAGCACCAGGAACGCCAGCGCCAAATACGAACTGACCGGGTACAGCCACATGCGGTATTTCAGGGCCGCACGTTCCGAAGCGCTCAGGCTTTTGCGGAATTTGAGCTGGGCCAGCAGGATCATCACCCAGGTCCAGATCGCGCCGAAGGTGGCGATGGAGGTCACCCAGACGAAGACTTTTTCCGGCACCAGATAGTTGAGCAGCACGCCCAGCAGCAGCGCGGCGATGGACAGCAGCAACGCGCGGCGCGGCACGCCGTTGGCCGAGGTGGTGGCGAAACCAGCCGGGGCCTGGCCGTTCTGCGCCAGGCTGTAGAGCATGCGCCCGGTGCTGAAGATACCGCCGTTGCAGGACGACAGCGCCGCAGTGATCACCACGAAGTTGATGATGCCGGCGGCGGTCTTGATACCCAGGCGCTCGAAGGTCATCACGAACGGGCTGCCCTGGGTGCCGATCTCGTTCCAGGGGTAGATCGACAGGATCACAAACAGAGCACCGACGTAGAACAGCAGGATCCGCCAGAACACCGAACCGATGGCGTTGGGGATGGTTTTCTGCGGGTTCTTCGCCTCACCGGCGGTCAGGCCGATCATTTCCACACCCAGGTAGGCGAACATCACCATTTGCAGGGACATCAACACACCCTGCACGCCGTTGGGCATGAAACCGCCGTGCGTCCAGAGATTGGAAATACCCAGGGCCACGCCGTCGTTGCCGAACCCGAAAGCGATGATGCCCACGCCGCCGATGACCATGGCGATGATGGTGACGATCTTGATCAAGGCGAACCAGAACTCGAATTCGCCGAAGGCCTTGACCGCGATCAGATTGATCGAGCCCATGCTGATCAGTGCCGCCAGGGCCCAGATCCAGCGGGGCACGTCGGGGAACCAGATGCCCATGTACACCGCCACCGCGGTGATTTCCGCCACGCAGGTAACCAGCCACAGGAACCAGTAGTTCCAGCCGGTCAGGAATCCCGCCAGCGGCCCGAGGTAGTCCTGGGCATAACGACTGAACGAGCCGGCCACCGGGTTGTGCACGGCCATCTCACCGAGCGCACGCATGATCACCAGGATCGCCAGGCCACCAATGATGTAGGACAGCATGATTGCCGGACCGGCCATTTCGATGGCCTTGGCCGAGCCGAGGAACAGCCCGACACCGATGCAAGCGCCGAGCGCCATCAGGCGGATATGCCGCTCGCCGAGTTCACGTTTGAGCGGACCACCCTGAGCGGTCTCGCCATGGGGCAGATGATTGCCGACAGGCATAGGGATACAACCTCGTTTTGTTATTGGATTGACCACCGAGTCTCCAAAGCCGCAAGCCGATAGGCCTGCCACCTTGCCGAAACCGGGTCTGTTTTGTGGACAGACCGTCCTGTAGAACAAACGCCGCAGGATCAGCGGGTCGTGCAGTATAAAAAGCCAGAGGCAGAGAGTTTCACTGTAAAACCAGGGAAAATCAGGGATAAACCTCATCCCTATACCCATCTATGGAGACGTATTGCCTGGGATTACAGCCAATTCGTAAAACGGCGCCGAGTATTGCACAGCGATGGTGCAGCGTCATGCCCGGAGACATGCCGATGGCTCTAGCGCAGGGTTATTGGGCTGAATAGCCCCTGTGGCGAGGGGATTTATCCCCGCTGGGCTGCGCAGCAGCCCTTCTGAGAAGCTTCCTCAATCTCCCAGACAATGCTCATGCCCTTTGCGCCTGCTGCGCAGTCGAGCGGGGATAAATCCCCTCGCCACAGGAACTACGAAAGTTTCGGAATATTCGTTCAGCCGTTTCAGCGTCGAAACGACAGCGCCATGGCTAAGCTGCATTCACCCCCTCTATCAAAGGAAGCAAGGAATGCATCCACAACCCAATTCCCATCTCTTGCGCCGAGGACGTTATTCGGAGCATGGACGGGCCTATCTGGTGACTGCCGTTATTCATCGTCGGCGGCCGGTTTTTGCCGACTGGACAGTTGGAAGACTGTTGGTCGCAGAACTAAAACGCGCTCATGATTCCGGCCAGGTGAAATCCTTGGCCTGGGTGGTCATGCCGGATCATTTCCATTGGCTGCTGCAACTCATCGATAACCAACTAAGCCGGGTCATCGGCGCTACGAAAGCTCGATGCGCCCATAGCGTGAACAGCAAAACCGAGGCTTGTGGCCCTCTCTGGCAAAGCGGCTTCCACGACCGTGCGATCCGTGACAACGAAGACCTGCTCCCCTTCGCCCGCTACATCATTGCCAATCCACTTCGCGCAGGACTGGTGGAACGCATAGGCGATTACCCCCTATGGGACACTGAATGGCTTTGAAGCTCCCACCACCTGTGGCGAGGGGATTTATCCCCGCTCGACTGCGCAGCAGTCGCAATATCATGAGGATCGAGAATGCTTCAGAAGGGCTGCTGCGCAGCCCAACGGGGATAAATCCCCTCGCCACAGAGGATCGTCGGCGCGGCCTATGACATTGGCTTGTCCACAATTTCCCCGCCGCCCGCGCCGCCACCGTCTAAGCTTCAAACAAGTCCCGATCAATGCGTGAATGGATCAGTCGACTATGGGCGCGTTATGGCAAACCGATTCGAGTAAACCTGTGGGCCCGACTGAACGTATGGAAGAAGCACCTTTACCCCAAAAAAAACGCCGCGCAGGGCATGGCTGGCGAGCGTTCTGGTTGTTGCTGTTGATTATCGTGGTGGTGGTCGGCCTGGCGGTGGCCAAGGAAATGCGCACATCCAGGTTTCAGGCCCGGGAGATCAGCCGGTACGCCGCGTCTCTGACCTATTCGGTGCAACCGGGGCCCAGCGACGCCATCGTCTACCCTGGCGCAGGTCCGTTCGACCGGCGGTTGGGTTACAGCTCGCTGGATGAATTCCTGCCGCGGTTGCTCAAGCGCGATTATGTGATCCAGGCCCAGGCACGTTTCTCCCCGGCCTTGATGAACTACGTCGATAAGGGCCTGTTTGTCCCCTATGCGGAAAAGATCCAGGCCGGCCTGACGATCACCGATTGCCGCGTCGCGCCGCTGTACCAGTTCAAGTACCCGCAGCAACTGTACGCCAGCTTCGAGGCAATCCCCCCCGTGGTGGTGCAAAGCCTGTTGTTTATCGAGAACCGCTTTTTGCTCGACCCCAAGCACCCCCAGGCCAACCCGGCGGTGGACTGGCCGCGCTTCGGCATGGCGGCGTGGTCGCAAGTGGCCAAGCTCCTGAGTCTGCCGGGGCAGTCCGCCGGGGGCAGTACACTGGCGACGCAGCTGGAAAAGTATCGCCACTCCGCCGACGGCCTCACCGGGTCGGGGGCGGAGAAAATCCGCCAGATGATTTCCGCCAGTGTGCGGGCCTATCAGGCAGGCCCACAGACCCTTGAGGCCCGGCAGAAAATCATCCGTGATTACCTCAACAGCGTGCCACTCTCCGCCGTGCCGGGGCATGGCGAAGTCCACGGCATGGCCGAAGGTTTGCGGGTCTGGTACGGCGCCGATTTCAAGCGTGCCAACGAACGCTTGTCCAGCACCGCGACAGACCCCGCCAGCCTCGCGGAAAAAGGCCTGGCCCTGCGGGAAATGCTGTCGTTGATGATCGCCCAGCGCCGCCCCTCCTATTACCTGTCCAAAGGCCGGGACGAACTGGCGCGCCTGACCGACAGCCACGTCCGGCTGCTGGCCCAGAACGGCGTGATCGACGCCTCGCTGGCCGAGGCGACCCTGGCAAGCAAGGTCAGCTATCGCGACTGGGTGCAGCAACCCACCATCCAGCCCAACGAAATCAACAAGGGCATCAGCGCCGCCCGCAGTCGTCTGGCCACGCTGCTCAACCGCTCGTTTTACGACCTCGATCGCCTGGACCTCTCCGCCACCAGCACCTTGCAAAACGACTTGCAGACCCAGGCCACCGATTACCTCAAGCGCTTGGCGGACCCGGCGTTCGCTGCCGAAATCGGCCTGATGGGCGAACGTCTTCTGACGCCTACCAGCACCGCCCAGGTGCGCTACAGCTTCACCCTGCTGGAACTGACCCCGGACGGCTCGCGCGTGCGCGTGCAAACCGACAGCACCGACCAACCCTTTGATATCAACGAAGGCAGCAAACTGGAACTGGGCTCCACCGCCAAGTTACGGGTGCTCACCACCTACCTGCAGATCATCGCCGAACTGCACGAACGTTATGCCCACGAAACCCCGGCAACATTGAAAAAAGCCGAGATCGCCGACCAGGACCGCCTCTCCCGCTGGGCCGTCGACTACCTGATCCAGCACAGCGATCGCAACCTGCCGACGATGCTTGAGGCGGCGCTGGATCGTACCTATTCAGCCAGCCCCGGCGAGGCGTTTTTCACCGGCGGCGGGCTGCACACCTTCAATAATTTCCGTAAGGAAGATAACGGCCGTAATCCCACCTTGCGCGACGCCCTGCGCGAGTCGATCAACCTGCCATTCATTCGCCTGATGCGTGACCTGGTGCGCTACGCCACGTACGCGGGTCCCGACAGCAGTTCGGAGCTGCTCAAGGACGACAAGAATCCGCGCCGCCAGGAGTACCTGGCCCAGTTCGCCGACCGCGAAGGCACCACCTTCCTGCTCAAGTTCTGGAAGAAGTATCAGAAAAAGGACACGGGCCAGCGTCTCGAAACCTTCCTCGACGGCATGCGCCCCACCGCGATCCGCCTGGCCGCCGTGCACCGCTATTTCTTTCCCGGCGACAGCCAGGAAAGCTTCAACCACTTTGTGCGTTCGCACCTCAAGTCGGCCAAGAGCGCCGAAAAGCTCACCGACGAACGCCTGGAACGGCTCTACAGCAGCTACGGCCCGGGCAACTATGACCTGCCCGACCAGGGCTTTATCGCCAAAGTCCATCCGCTGGACCTGTGGCTGGTGGGTTATCTGCTGAACAATCCTGATGCCAAGTTCAGCCAGATCGTCAAAGCCAGCCGGTTCGAACGCCAAGAGGTCTACAGTTGGCTATTCAAAAGCCGGCACAAGAGCGCCCGCGACAGTCGTATCCGCACCATGCTGGAAGTCGAGGCCTTCCTTGATATCCACCAACGCTGGCAGAAAGTCGGCTACCCGTTCGACCATCTGGTGCCGTCGCTGGCCACCGCCATCGGCAGCTCCGGCGACCGCCCCGCCGCGCTGGCGGAGCTGGTGGGCACCATCCTCAACGACGGCATCCGGCTCCCGGCGCTGCGCGTCGACAGCCTCGACTTCGCCGTCAATACCCCTTATGAGACACGGCTGATCAGCGATCCGGATAACGGCAAACGGGTGATGCCGGTGGAAGTGGCCCGGGCTTTGCGCGGTGCGTTGTCCCAGGTGGTCGATGCCGGCACCGCGAAACGGGTGGCCGGCAGTTTCACCCTGGCCGATGGCACGCCGTTATCGATGGGTGGCAAGACCGGCACCGGCGACAATCGCATCGAAGCCGTTGGCGCCGGCGGGCGGGTCATCAGTTCCAAGTCGATCAACCGCACCGCGACCTTTGTGTTCTACATCGGCGACAGCCATTTCGGCACCCTCACCGCCTATGTGCCGGGGGTTTCGGCGCAGAACTTCAAATTCACCTCGGCCTTGCCGGTGCAGGTGCTCAAGGGTATGGCGCCGTTCCTCTCGCCGTACTTGCAACCGGGTAGCCATACCCAGTGCCAGCCGTTGGTGGCGCGCCATTGACTCAATCCAACCCCTTAGGAGCGATGGTGGACCGCTAGACCTCCGAATCCCAGATCACCGTCACATTGCCGATGTAGCTCTTGGCATCGCCGGCCAGCATTTCCTCGACCTGGTTGCGGGCGACTTCAAAGTGCATCGTTCCCGACCGACGCTCGATGTAATGCCCCGGCTGGAACAACTCGGTGCCGCTTCCATCGAGATAGAGCCGACGGCGGTTGACCGGTTGGCCACCAGCGTCGGTCAGGCCATTGGGCAGGGTCACACTGATATTCACCGGCACCATCTGGCCGGAGCTGGGTGCCCAGAGCAGGCAGGTGTTATCACTCGAACCGGCGAACTGGCATTGCAGGCCCATCTTGAAACGCGACGAGGCTGAGATGTGGAAGGTTTGGTCACGAAACAACCGCGTCGGTTTTTGCCCCTGGCTCAACCAGGCCTGCCAACCGCCCTGAGGTTCGAGCACGACCTTGTTGCCGCCAGGAGGCACTTCGACCTTGAGGGTGTGTTCGACATCCAGTTTGAAATTGAACGCGATTATTGAATCATTCGGGATCATCACATCGCCCATATCAAAGTCCTGCCCCGGACCAACGCTATACGTCAGCGAGCCCGTGTATTGACCGGTCGACATGGTCAAGGGATTGGGGGTACGCAGTTCGTAGGCAAAATCCAGATAACGGTAAGTCATGCTGGGGATCAAGTAACGAGCCCTTTTGGCGCACACACCTTCTACCGGGGTGGTCCAGAAAAAACCGTACCAATTGACGTTATAAGGTGCATTACCGCCGAATCGACATGGCGAGGGCGCACTGACCCAGCTAGAACCCCATAACAGGTTATGAGCCTTTAAAGCGTCAACACCTCCACCGACCAAGTCGGCTGCGTTAACAGGAAGTCGGTATTCCGAACCTATGCCGGACAAACGTATTTCAACGACTTCGGTTTCACCTGTACTTGCATGGGTTACTTGTAGCGAGCGCCAACCGGCAGGCACTTTGAACATCGCACCTTGCCGAGCGTCCCCATGATTCGCTTCGATAGGAAGGGTCGAACTGAAAGTGATAGGCAAGCGAATGCTGAACATCGTCTTGCATTGATTTGGAAATGACGCGCAGTAACCCGTGGTCGGAGTGGTATTGCGAAATTTATTCTCTTGAGGCTTAGCAGGGTCTGGCCTGAATACGGCACTGATTTCCCGGGTCAGCGCATTGGCCGTCGGAACGCCTGTCAACAACAAGGCAAAAACCGCGACTGCGCGGCACAACGAAACACCGCGCCCGAAGATGTTTGAACGACTCATTTTCACTCCAATAAAACTGCAACGAGCAAGCCCGCTCCCACAAGGGATCACCTAAACCTCTGAATCCCAGATCACCGTCACATTGCCTATGTAACTCTTGGCTTCCCCAGCTAGCATTTCCTCAACCTGATTGCGGCCGACTTCGAAATGCAGGGTGCCCGGCTTGCGGTCGATGTAGTGCCCCGGCTGGAACAGTTCGGTGCCGCTGCCGTCGAGGTAGAGCCGACGGCGGTTGACCGGTTGGCCGGCGGCGTCAGTCAAGCCGTTGGGCAGGGTCACGCTGACATTCACCGGCACCAGAAGGCCGGAGCTGGGTGCCCAGAGCAGGCAGGTGTTATCGCTCGTATCGGCGAATTGGCATTGCATACGCATCTTGAACCGCGATGAAGCCCAGATATGGAAGGTCTGGTCACGGAACAACCGGGTCGGTTTTTGCCCTTGGTTCAACCAGGCCTGCCAGCCGCCTTGGGGTTCGAGCACGACCTTGTTGCCGCCAGGAGGTACTTCGACCTTGAGCGTGTGTTGGACTTCGAGATTGAAATTGAGCGCAATCACCGAATCGTTCGGGATCATCACGTCACCCATGTCGAAGTCCTGGCCCGGCCCGACGCTGTAGCTCAACGTCCCAGTGTAATGACCGGCCGACATCTTCAAGGGGTTGGGGGTGCGCAGTTCGTAGGCAAAATCCAGATAGGTGTAGCGCATATCGGGCACCAGGTATTTGGCTTGTTTGGCGCAGGCGCTTTCTTGCGGCGTTTTCCAAAAAAATGCGTACGTGAGCGTGTTGTAGGTCGCAACACCACTGTAGCGGCACGGCGAAGGCGCATACACCCAACTGCCGCCCCATAGCCTGTAATGGGCCGTCTTGAGATCCTCACCCCCTCCCACCAGCTCGACAGGACTCACGTTGAGGCGATATTGCGAACCGATACCGGATACGCGCACTTCAACCTCTTCACTTTCGCCGGTGCTTGAATTGAAGACGGTTGCCGGACGCCAGTTGGCGGGCACCTTGAACATGGCGCCTTGCCGACTACTGGGGTGATTGGCCTGAATAGGCGCGGACGAATCAAAGGTAATGGGCATCCGGATACTGAACATGCCCGTGATTTCACATTCCCTGGGGTGCTGGGAACAATACCCACTCACCGGTGTGGTATTGGTGAACTTGTTCTCCATGGGCTTCGCCGGATCAGGCCGGAAACGCGCACTGATCTCCTGGGTCAATGCATTGGCCGTCGGCATGCCTATACACAACAAGACAAAAGCCGTGGCAACGCGGCACAGCGAAACACCGCGCCCGAAGATGTTTGAACAACTCATTTCGATCCACTCCAATAAACCGCAATTGCCCTACGGCGCAATGGCATCGAACACCATGTGCACGGTGCCGAAATAATCCCCAGGCGCATACTCCTCCTCGGTCTTGACGGCGATGATTTCCAGCCCCACACGCCGACCGGGCCGGGCCTCGGCGGCCGAGACCACCTGGGCCGAATCCAGGGTCAGTTGGACGTTGTTGAACGTCACCTGCAGGTCGATGCGCTCACGGCCATTGGACAGGTAAGCCTCTTGCCCCAGACGGGCGCCAATGGCCCCGTTGATGTTCTTCACTTCGTAATTGGCCCGCAGCGGCAGGAGCCCGGAGGTCAGGGTGCTGAACAGCATCGGCTGTTCACGCTCGACCAGTTGCGGGTCGACCGGCAGCACGTGGAAGTCGATCGTCGGGATGGTGACGAAGAGTTCGAACGTTTCCCGCTCCAGCGCTGCCCACGCGGGCAAACCCGGCAGCGTCAAGGCGGTGAACAGGAGAGTACGTAACAGCGTCTTGAACATGATGATTACCTGTGGCGCCAACGGCGGTTCAGTGACGGCATACCGTCAGCCTTTGATCTCAATGGCTTTTTCCTCGCGACCTTCGATCAGGCTGAAGCGGTACTCACGCCCAGGCTCCTTGTCGAACGAAAAGGTGCGACCGGCCATGACGTGGTGCTTGGTGGTCGGCCGGCAATCGTTGTCTTTTTGCGCAGCGCAATCCTTGAACTCATCGATCACCACCACGCTGTTGCCGTTGTTGCGCACCAGGTAGCGATCGGCGCTGTCATCGATGGCGGTCTCGAAACGGGTCTCCTTGGGCCTGACAAAAAACACCGTGCCGAAGCCGGCCAGCACCTTCACTCCGGCGGCGATCCGTTCCTTCTTGTATTGCTCGCGTTCCTCGGTGCTGACGGCGAACTCGTCCTCGGCCTCCGGCACCACCGGTACGAAGCGAACCCGGAAGTACCGCTCCTTGCTGCGGTCGCCCATGAACAGCAGACGCGTGCCTTGCATGCCGTTGGCCGGCACGATCAGGCGTGCCGGGCTGGCCATCAGACCATTCCTGGCGAGTACGCCGTCCTGATCCTGCAGCGGCACCTCCAAGTAGCTGCCGTCATCGCTGTAAAGAATCTCGAGGATGTCGACCTTGACGAATGCGGTGGACGTTCCGCCGTTGAAGATCCGTTTCATGTAGGTGCTCTTGTCGCCTTCGAGATAGTCGTAGACCACCCCGACATTAATCTGCGGCCCGGCCTGGGCCATCAGCGAAAACAGCGACAAACCACACAGAACCAATAAGCGCTTCATTACTAAAACCTCATGAGTGGAAGGCGGCCGATGGCGACCGTTTCACGGAACACTGCTTGCAATGTTGAAGGGCGCACCGCGCTGGCCGGCGCGCCAGGATCAAGTTCAACCCGCCGTCTCGATCGGGTTGTTGCTGTCGGCCAGGGTGTCTGGCGTGCAGCGCAAATCACCGATCATCAACACATCGCCCTCGCTGTTGGCGTTATCCGGGTCGAGGCGGAACTGGCAAAGCAAGTCATTGCCATAGCGCACTTCAAGCGTCGGGGAGCTGGCGTTCATCTCCATGGAGAAGAAACCGTCCACCTCGCTGACTCCACGGCTGGCGTGGTTGATCACGTGATGGCCCTTGAGCGGCTGGCCCTGCGCGTCCAGCAGACGACCGAGCACGGTCACGCTTCTCATCACGCTGACTTTGCGGTAGTCCACGCCCCCTTTGTTCAAGTGATAGCGGCTGCGTGAAGGCTCTATGTTGGCCGCCGGTGGATGCACGCCGTCGAAGTCGAAGGTCAACAGGCTGTTCTGATAGGCGGTGATGGGCACGAAGTTGCGGCCGGGACGCAAGGTGGTGGTGCCACCCGTCAGGTCGTCGGCGAGCAGGACGATGTCGTCCAGGTCGGTTTCCACATCCACGATCATGCCCGCGCCGCCACTCTGGGGCAGGCCGGTGAAGGCGACTTTCTGGCCACCCACGGCCACCGTGCTGCTGAGGTTCAAGCCACCGGTGAGGTTGTCGTTGTAGGAAGAGCGCTGGATGAAACCGTCGCCGTACACCGTATCGGTGTCGAAACTGGCGAGGCCGGACAGACCCACGCCATAGGTATCGGCCAGTACCGTGGCGGACACGCTTTGCAGCACGTGATCCTGCAGGTCCCGGCGATAGCTCAGCGACCCATTGTTGTCCCGCGTTCCGTCACGGGATGTGCGGGTGCCGATACTGCCTGACCAATACTCGCCCGGCCCGCCCAAGGCCACGCTGACGCTCAGGTCCACGCCGCGATTTCGTCGATCGGCGGTACTGGAGGTGCCCGGACGGTCGAACACCGACCACCGCCAGTTGGCATCGCTGCCGCCAAGCTTGCCACGCTGGGTCCATCCCAGGTCTACACCGGCGCCCTCGACATTGCCTTCGCTGTAGAACAGCCGCCCGTTGATCGACGACTTGTTGCTCAGTCGATGGGAGACCGACAGCGACGAATTGCTGGTCTGGCCGACGAACACGTCGCGCTGGCGGATACGGGTGCCGTCAGGCAGGGTTTCGTAAGTGTTGCGCGTGTCCAGCCAACTGCGATTATGGCTGGCCACCACACTGCCCAGACCGTAGCTGTACAGCGCCTGCAGGTCCATGCCAGTGCCGTATTGCTCGGTCTGGTAAACGTTGGCAAAGAAGCTGGTGTTGGCGGGCAGCGTCCAGTCCACCGAGGTGCCGTACTGCAGCTTGTCCTGCACCTGGCGCGTGGAAAGCCCCAACACCACTCGCGGGTGCAGCAAGTAATTGAGACCGACCCCGGCAGTCGTGAAGCCCGAGGGTTGATCGTCCCAGTTGCTCAGCAGTTTGGTTTCACGGCCGGCAAACAGGTTGTAGCGCCAACGATCATCGGCGCTGCGCCAGTTGTTGGGCTTGTAGACCAGCTCCTGGGACGTGGCGGTGGTCTGCCCGTCTTCAATCAGCCGCACTTCCACTTCATAGATGCCGCCAGGCAATGGCCGGGTATCCAGGCTCTGCAAGCCGGCGCTGACGGCCTGGGTATTGAGCAACAGGCCGTTGCGATAGATCTCTACCGCCGCCTGACGACTGGCGGTGACATAAATGGGGTACACGCTGGGCTTGGGATTATTGATCACCAGGCTGTCGGAACTGCCGTACATGACCCCCAGCGCGGTATCCGGGTTGGCCCCGAACGAACGGATCTGACGGTTCAAACCATCGGAGCCCGGCATGAAATAACCCAGGCGCAAAAAACTGTCTTGCATCTCGCGCTGGGTGTGCAACTCATGAACGGCGTGGTAGAGCTTATCGTCCGGCCCGCCCAGGCGCGAAAGCTGCAGATCGAACGACTGGGTCCAGTTACCCACGCTGGAACTGGCATTGAGGCCATAACGCCCGCCCGTATCCTGCTCCTGACCACCGTTGAGATTGAGTTGGTTATTGACGATCAAGCCCAGGCTGCCCCCCTGTGGCTGATCGTAATAACGTTTCTCCACGCTGCCGCGCTCCACTTTTTCAGTGAGGATCGACACCAGTGAATGTTCAAGGCTGTAATGCACCGCCAGCAGCCCCGCCGTGCATTTGGCTTCGCAGGCACCCAAGGCGCGCCCCTGTTTGAGCAGTTGCTCCCATTGCCCGCGCTCGACGGGCGGGATCGGGCTGTCCTGGGTGTCGGTGAATTCGAGCAAGGTAATACGATCATCGCGTGTCAACACCACCATGGCTTCGCCGAGGTACTGTTGATCGAGTTCCATACGAACCGCCAGAGGCACATCGAAAAAGTGGGCTTCAAACTCCTCCGGCAGCCCCTTGGCCTGGGACAACAGACTTCTGGGCGTCGTACCCGGGGCGGTCGGCGCAGCCAATGCACTGGCGCACAACAACAGCGCCAGCGCACCCACGATGGGTGTCATCGCAAACATCAATGGATTCTCATATCAGCAATCGGGACGTTCCAGGTACAGGCCGGCCGGGCGGCCGACCTGCGTTCATGCCCGCAGGACGAGAAAAGCCTCATCGGGCAGTGAAGGGTTTACGGGCGAGGCACCGCGTCGAAGATCACGGTGAAGTCGGCGGTGTATTGACCGACCTGGCTCTCCAGAGGCACGACCGCGGCCATGATGAGCATGTCGGCCTGGGTACCTGGAGTGGATGCCGCGTCAGTCACCACTTCCTGAGGAAACTCGGTCAGGGTGACATTGTTGAACCGGGTCAGCAGCGGAATGGCGTCCGTACCATTGGTCAGCGAAGCCTGGCCGCCCAGGATATAGGCATGCACCGAACCGTCGGTGTTCTTCACGTCGAAGGTCTGACGCAAAGGGCTCAAGGAGTTGGTCACCGGGTTGTAGTGCATGACTTCATCCTTACCGAAGTCAGGGTTGCGTGGCAGTACATGGAACTGCTTGGTGGGAATCGTCGCGGTGATATGAATAGAAGAGCGGGCATCGTCCAGAGCGAAGACCAGCGAGGAACTCAGGGCTGCGGCGACCAGAGCAGTACCGGATACGATTTGTTTGAGCATGTTTGACACCTGTTCATAGCATAAAGAGAAGGCTTGAAGTTGCAGACCCACTACAGCCTGGCCTGACCTCAACGCCGGAGCATGATCCACTCTCTTTAATTAAAAATAAGCAGGCCTATTCCCAAAAGCACGTAGCCAAACCGCCATGCGCAATAACGAAAAATACACTGCTTTATATAAAACCGAAGTTTGGATGTAAGAAACAACCCACACCTGCAAGCCACACCCCGGATTTAAAACTGCAAATGCAGACAGTTGCCTACTTTGCCGCCCGTACAGGCAAGGGATTCGGGTAAGGTCTTATCTTTTTCAAACAATTGGAACCCAACTTCGATATATCTTAGTTCCAAGATATATCGAGGGTCAAAGATATATCTACGGATAAAGATATATCTCAGTTCTATCTTATGCAGAACGGAGAGCAGGCATATGACAGTCCCCCCTTCCCATCCCAGCCGAAAACACGATGAACACGATGGTTTCGAACGTCGACCCGCAGGCCGTGAGCGTGGTAGCCGGGGCCCCCGGGTCTTCGCCTCCGGTGACCTGAAATTGCTGTTGCTGGCGCTGATTGGCGAACAGCCCTGCCACGGCTACGACTTGATCCGCCGGATCGAAAACATGTTCGACGGCGCCTATAGCCCCAGCCCCGGCGTGATCTATCCGACGCTGACCTTCCTGGAAATGGGCGTTTTGATCGCAGGCAACGCCGAAGGTGGAAAAAAACGCTACAGCGTGACCGACGCCGGACGTCTATTCCTTGAAGACCAGACCCCGGCGCTGAATGAGGTACGCATGCGCATTGAAGCGAGCAAGCGCTCCCTGCGCGGCCAAGACCGCCCCCCGGAAATCCACGAAGCGGTGTATAACCTGCGCAATGCGCTGCACAAACACCATGGCCGGTGGAGCCCGGAAGAAACTTTGCGGATTCGCGACCTGCTCAACAACACCGCCAAAGCCATTATCGACGGTCCCGACCGTCCACCTGTTTCGGAGCCCAGCCAATGACTGAAGTCGATCCAAATACCATTCACCGAGTCAGCCACGAGATCAAGCGCCGCCGCCTGCAAGTGTTGCGAGTGCAGGACCTGACTCCGCGCATGCGCCGCATCACCCTGGGCGGGCCGGAACTGGCCGGGTTCACCAGCCTCGGCAGCGACGATCACGTAAAACTGCTGTTCCCACAGAACGCCGAGGAACACGCCGCCCTGGAAAATTTCGCCCCCGGCGCTGGCAAGGATCAGGGCCCGATGCCGCAAATGCGCGACTACACCCCGCGCCGTTATGACCTGCAGACGCTGGAGCTGGACATCGACTTTGTGCTGCATGGCGATGGGCCTGCCGCGACCTGGGCGACCCAAGCGACGCCCGGGCAATACCTCAACATCGCCGGGCCAAGGGGCTCGATGATTGTCCCGGACATCTTCGACCACTACCTGCTGATCGGCGACGAAACCGCCCTGCCCGCCATCGCCCGTCGCCTGGAAAACCTGGCGGCCAACCGGCGTGCGCTGGTGGTGGTGGAAGTGGAAAACGGCGCCGAGCAGCAAATCCTTCACAGCCCCGCGCAAGTACACGTGATTTGGGTGCTGCGCGAAGGCCGCCAGAACAATCTGCTGACCACCGTGCGCCACCTGGAAATGCCCGGCGGCAAGCTGTACGCCTGGGTCGCCACCGAGAGCAAGGTATCGCGACAGATTCGCAAGGTGTTGTTGGAGGAGAAAGGGTTGGATCAGGATTTTGTGAAGGCGGTGGGGTATTGGAAGGCGGATGACAGCGAGGAGGAATGAGGTGCGGCGTGCTGGCCTGCTAAAGTACCCTGCACCCACTGACCGAACACAACCTGTGTGGGAGCAAGGCTTGCCCGCGATGAAGGCAATGAGGTCTTTCAGAAAGCGAGGCGCCTGCATCGCGAGCAAGCTTTGCTCCCACAGGGCTATCGTCGCTCTTGAATACTTGATTTACACCCCACCAGGTACCCCGATCCATGCTTTTCCTGATCGCCTATATCAGCAGCGTCGTGCTGATCAACTTCGCGTTTTCCGCCGCGCCGCACCTGGACATCATCTGGTCGGCCTGGGGCGGGCTGGTGTTTGTCCTGCGCGACATGGTGCAAACTCGATTCGGCCACGGCGCCATCGTGGCGATGCTGGTGGCGCTGGTGTTGTCCTACGTCACCTCCGACCCCCGACCATTGCCCTGGCCAGCGCCACGGCATTCGCGGTATCCGAATGCATTGACTGGCTGGTGTTCTCCATCACCAAGCGTCCGCTGCATGACCGGTTGTGGATCAGTTCGGCCCTGAGTATTCCTCTGGACACCTTCATTTTCTTCGGCATGATCGATGCCCTGACACCGGCCGTGGTGATCACCGCGCTGGTCTCGAAATTCGCCGGGGTCACGGCAGTGTGGCTGATCATGGCCTGGCGTTTGCGCAAACAGGCCGTCACCGGCTGAAGCCAAAACCTGCGGTTCATGTAAAATGCCGCGCTTTCTCCCCATGGGAAGCTCGCCCGGCGCGCGACCCTCGATGCTCCGCTCCTGTTTGAGGACCTTCAGATGACCCGTATCGGAACTCCATTGTCGCCCACCGCGACCCGCGTTTTGTTGTGTGGCAGCGGTGAACTGGGCAAGGAAGTGGTAATCGAACTGCAGCGCCTGGGCGTTGAAGTGATTGCCGTGGATCGCTACGCCAACGCGCCGGCCATGCAAGTGGCCCATCGCAGCCATGTGATCAACATGCTCGATGGCGCGGCCCTGCGCGCGGTGATCGAGGCCGAGAAGCCGCACTTCATCGTGCCGGAAATCGAAGCCATCGCCACCGCCACGCTGGTGGAACTGGAAGCTGAAGGCTTCACCGTGATCCCCACCGCCCGCGCCGCGCAACTGACCATGAACCGCGAAGGCATCCGGCGCCTGGCCGCCGAAGAGTTGGGTCTGCCGACCTCGCCGTATTTCTTCGCCGACACCGTGGAAGACTACCGCAAGGCCGTTGAAACCCTGGGCTTCCCGTGCGTGGTAAAGCCGGTGATGAGTTCCTCGGGCAAGGGCCAGAGCCTGCTGCGCAGTGCCGATGACGTGCAGAAAGCCTGGGACTACGCCCAGGAAGGCGGCCGTGCCGGCAAGGGCCGGGTGATCATCGAGGGCTTCATCGATTTCGACTATGAAATCACCCTGCTTACCGTGCGCCATGTTGGCGGCACCACCTTCTGCGCACCGGTCGGTCACCGCCAGGAAAAAGGCGACTATCAGGAATCCTGGCAGCCCCAAGCCATGAGCCCGGTGGCCCTGGCTGAATCCGAGCGCGTGGCTAAAGCCGTGACCGAGGCCCTCGGTGGTCGCGGCCTGTTTGGCGTCGAGCTGTTCATCAAGGGTGACCAGGTGTGGTTCAGCGAAGTCTCGCCGCGCCCACACGACACCGGTCTGGTGACGCTGATTTCCCAGGACCTGTCGCAGTTCGCCCTGCACGCCCGCGCCATCCTCGGCCTGCCGATTCCGCTGATCCGCCAGTTCGGCCCATCGGCCTCGGCGGTGATCCTGGTGGAAGGCCAGTCGACCCAGACCGCTTTCGCCAACCTCGGCGCAGCCCTGGCCGAACCGGACACCGCCCTGCGCCTGTTCGGTAAACCGGAAGTCAACGGCCAGCGCCGCCTGGGCGTGGCCCTGGCGCGAGACGAGTCCATCGAAGCCGCCCGCGCCAAGGCGACCCGGGCTTCCCAGGCCGTCAAGATCGAGTTGTAAGCAGTATCGCTTGCCTCATGGTGATCTGTGGGAGCAAGGCTTGCCCGCGATGAACGATAACGCGGTCCAACTGAAGACCAGGGCGCCAGCATCGCGAGCAAGCTTTGCTCCCACAGCTAACTTGGGATGACATTGGGCTAAAGAAAAAGGCGACACCCGCAAAGGTGTCGCCTTTTTCATGAGCGCCGGTTTACCCCAGATCGTGCCCACGCTCAGCGTGGGAACGCCGCCAGGGACGCTCCGCGTTCCGCTTCTGAAACGGTGACGCAGAGCGTCGGAGGATGCATTCCCACGCAGGAGCGTGGGAACGATCACTCCCGCTTAATCCGGCAGTTTATAGGCGATCACATAGTCACCCTGCTTGGTACCCAGGGAACCATGGCCACCGGCAACGACCAGCACGTATTGCTTGCCGTCCTTGCCGGTGTAGGTCATCGGCGTGGTCTGGGCACCCGCTGGCAGGCGGCCTTCCCACAGTTGCTTGCCGTTTTTCACGTCATAGGCACGCAGGTACTGGTCGAGGGTACCGCTCAGGAACGCCAGGCCGCTGGCGGTGGTGAAGGCGCCGCCCAGGCTCGGTACGCCCATGCTCAGCGGGATCGGTACCGGCGAGCTGTCACGCACGGTGCCGTTCTTGTGCATCCACAGGGTTTTGTTGTTGGTCAGGTCGACGGCCGCCACATAACCCCAGGCCGGTGCCTGGCAAGGCAGGCCCATTGGCGAAAGCAGCGCTTCGAGGATCACGCCATACGGCGCGCCTTTGTTCGGCTGCACGCCTTCGGTCTCGCTCTTGCGCCCCGGACCGCCGGCCACTTCGGCCGCAGGAACCAGTTTCGACTTGAACGCCATGTAGCTCGGATTGACGAAAGCGATCTGGCGTACCGGATCAACCGAAATACCGCCCCAGTCAAACACACCGAAGTTACCTGGGTAGACGATCGAGCCTTGCAGCGACGGCGGCGTGAACATGCCTTCGTAGCGCAGCGACTTGAAGTCGATCCGGCACAGCATCTGGTCGAACGGGGTCACGCCCCACATGTCGCGTTCCTGGAGGACCGGCGGCACGAAGTTCAGGTCGGACATCGGCTGGGTCGGCGAGGTGTAGTCACCCTCTACCGCGCCTTGCGGCACCGGGATCTCCTTGATCGGCACGATCGGCTGACCATTGCTGCGGTCCAGCACGTAGATGCTGCCCTGCTTGGTCGATGCCAGTACCGCCGGCTTCACGCCATCGGCGGTTTTCAAGTCCATCAGCGTCGGTTGCCCGCCCACGTCCATGTCCCACAGGTCATGGTGGGTAAACTGGAAGTACCAGCGCACCTTGCCGGTGGCGATATCCAGCGCGGTCAGGCCGGCGGCGTATTTCTCCGATTCTGGTGTACGGAAACCACCGAACTGGTCGGGCGTCTGGTTACCCATCGGCAGGTAGAGCATGCCGAGTTTTTCATCGACGCTGAACATGGACCACATGTTCGGCGAGTTACGGGTGTAGGTCTGGCCTTCGGCAATCGGCGTAGTGTCGTCCGGGTTGCCGCTGTCCCAGTTCCACACCAGCTCGCCGGTGTGCACGTCATAGGCGCGGATGACCCCGCTTGGCTCGTCGGTGGAGACGTTATCGGTGACGTGGCCACCGATCACCACCAGGTTCTGGGTCACGGCCGGTGGCGACGTGGAGTAGTAACCGCCGGCCGTGAAGCCGCCAATGTTGGCGGTCAGGTCGACCTGGCCCTTGTCACCGAAGTCTTCACACATCTTGCCGGTGTCGGCGTTCAGCGCGATCAGGCGCGTGTCGGCGGTCGGCAGGAAGATGCGGCGTGGGCACACGGTGCTCGCCGGCGTGGTGCTGGCCGCGCCGGTCGGGCTCTGCTCGGCCGAGGCGTACACCGCGTCATCGTGATAGGTCACGCCGCGGCAGGTCATGTGGGCCCAGCCCTTGAAGTTTTCCGCTTTCTGCGTGGAAAGCTTCGGATCGAACCGCCAGATTTCCTTGCCGGTTTCAGGCTCCAGAGCAATCACCTGGCTGTGGGGCGTGCACACGTAGAGCATGCCGTTGACCTTCAGCGGTGTGTTTTCCGCCGTGGTCTCACCCGGGTCGTTCGGCCCTGGCAGGTCGCCAGTGCGATAGGTCCAGGCCGGTTCCAGCTTGCTGACGTTCTCGGGGGTGATCTGCGCCAGGGGCGAATAACGGTCACCATGGGCACTGCGGCCATAGGAGTTCCAATCCCCGTCCGGCATCGCCGGGGCGGTGTTGGTCATGCCAGGCACGCTGTCGCGGTCCAGTTGGCCCTCGATTTCACCCGGATTGGTGAACTGGCTGGCGAGCGCGGTGATGCCGGCAATGACCACGGCGGCGCCCAAAGCACGGGTGCCCATGGGCGAAGCGTCGGGGGTCAACAGTGGACGGCGGAACCACGGCAGCAACATGACGATGCCCAAGGCAAACAGCATTGCCAGGCGCGGCACCAGTTGCCACCAGTCCAGGCCCACTTCCCACAGCGCCCACACGGTGCTGGCGAACAGCACCAGCGCGTACAGGCCCAGGGCTGCACGCCGGGCCATGATCAGCAGCACGCCGGTCAGCGCCAGGCCGATACCGGCCAGCAGGTAATACAGCGAGCCGCCAAGCGTGCTCAGCTTGATTCCCCCCGCCAACAGGGCCAGGCCCATCAATAGAAGCAGAATGCCGAGCAGGCTCGGTAGCAGACGGCTTCGACTCATAGCACCCTCAGTGCTCATAGTGTGATTCTCCGTGAGGTTTTAAGGAGTCCCGCGCAAGTAGTCACTGTAGATGACGATCTTGAGGGGGCATGGTTCAGTTGAAAGAGGTAATTGGGTTGAAGCGGTTGCTGTGGGAGCGGGTTTGCTCGCGATGGCGGCGTGACAGTCGACTTCAATGTTGGATGTGAAATCGCTACCGCGAGCAGGCTCGCTCCCACAAGGGTCTTGTGCACTGACTAGAACGACGACTGAATCTTGATCCCGCCAATCAGCGCGTCATCGACCTTGTCCACGCCACCTGGATGGCGGATGTACTGCAGGTTCGGGCGCACGGTCAGCCAGTTCGTCACGTGTACGCCGTAATACAACTCGGCGCTGTACTCGGTGTCCTGAGGCGGCAAAAAGGCCGGGTTGTCGTAACCCTGGACGGCGCGGGCCTGGTTGGTGGCCTCGGCGTTCTTGCGGTAAGCCGGGTTGACGTGAACCCGAGCCAGGGCAAAACCGATGTCATCCCTGGCGCGGGCGTCGAACAGCCCCTTGTAGACGAGACCGGCCTGGACATAGTGGTCGATGGCGTTGGTTTTCTTGTCGTGCATCGTGGCGTTGGCGAACACACTCAGGCCACGGGAATGATCACTGGCGACACTGGTCAGTTGCTGTTGCGCCCCCAACCACACGCCATGCTTGCTCGACGCGCTGCGATACGCCTCGCCGCTCAGGGCGGCCGGCTGGCCGTTGCGATCCTTGTAGGCGTCGGTGGCGTTGGCACTGCTGTAGTAATAACCGGCGCGGTATTCGCCCGGCAGACCATTGAGCTTGGGCGACCACACCAGCTCCACCGGCACTACGGCGCCCTGGGTGCCGCTGCCGCTGAGCTTGAAGCCGTTACCGGTTTCCAGGTTCGAGGGGTTTTGTTCATAAGCCCCGATCTGCGCATACAGCTCAGGCGTGAGGTGATACTTGACCCGCAGCGCCCACTGGCTGACCGGCCAGTTGTACCAGATGCCGCCCACCCAGTTGCCCACTTGCGAGCCGCAGAACGCCAGGTTCTGGAAGTCGCAGGGGAAGCTGTTGAAATCCTCGCCCTCACCGAAACGACCGGCCTTGATATCGAGCCGGTCATCGAAAAATGCCTGCTGATACCACATCTGCGTCAACCGCCAGGTCTGGCCACGGCCCCAGACTTCCTGGGCGGAAGTGAAACCGCCAACGCGCGGGTCGTTGATCCGGTCATTGCTGATGTTATTGCCGCTGCGCTCGGTGACCGTCAGTTGAAACTCGGCGGCGTGCCAACCGAGGATTTTCTGCAGGTCCAGGTGCGTGCCGAAGGCGAACTGGTCGCTGTAGCGAGCGGTGCGGTCATGGTCGTAGCCGCCGTGCAGGTTGCTGCCCATTTCACCGGTGTAATCGAACTTGAAGTCGTAGCCTTTTTTCGCGAGTTCGCTTCGCGTGCCGTTCCAGTCACCCAGCATCCAGGGTGAGTCGCTGTCGAACGCGGGAGCGGCCTGAGCGCCGATGGCAATGCCCAAGACGCCGAGACCGGCCATCAGGTGAAGGGTGTTTCTGGCGACAATACAGTGCCGGACAGCGCTGTCTTGCAGAGTCTGAACATCGAACATAAAGAAGGAATTCTTGATCTTTTTAGGGGATTCGCTGAACGCCGGGGGCTTTGGCACGGCAGAAGAAGCGTTTCAGCAGGCGGCGCAAGGATAATGTCCTGTTACAAATAGAGAAAGGCCTTTTACTGACATGAATCATTTCGGATTCGGTAACAGTAGGCGTTGCGCAAAGCCGCGAAACAAACAGGCAGCGTTTCAGTGATACTTCCACCACGCGGGCACCTCGGCTAAGGTGCGCGGCTTTACACCTCTTTGCGCGAAGGCCTCCCATGACCGAATCCAACAACAACCCGCTGCACGGCGTGACGCTGGAGCAGATCCTCAACGCCCTGGTGCAGCACTACGAATGGTCGGGTCTGGCCGAGCGCATCGACATTCGTTGCTTCAAGAGCGATCCGAGCATCAAGTCCAGCCTGACCTTTTTGCGCAAGACGCCGTGGGCGCGGGAGAAAGTCGAGCGGCTGTACATCAAGCTGATGCGCACCAAACGACCGGTCTGAGCCGTGGACATTCAGATCCGTCGGCGCCCCGCGCTGCGACAGTGCTTCGTGTCAGTGGCGGCCCTGTTGGGCTGGGCGGGGTTGAGCATCCAGTTGTACCTGATCCTGCTCGGTCGCTGGGAACTGGGCGCGAGCTTGCTCGGCGGCCTGGTGAACTTTCTCAGTTTCTTCACCGTGCTGACCAACACTCTGGTGGCCGTGGTGCTGACCTGGGAACTGATCCAGCGAGAATCGCCGGCCCGGCGCTGGTTCTTGCAGCCGGGGGTCAGCAGCGGCATTACCGTGAGCATTACCTTGGTCGGCCTGGCCTACAACCTGCTGCTGCGACATCTGTGGCAACCCGAAGGCTGGCAGTTCGTGGCCGACGAATTGCTGCACGACGTAATGCCGTTGCTGTTCATGACCTACTGGTGGTTCTGCGTGCCCAAGGGCACCTTGCGCATGAAGCACATCGGGCTGTGGATGATTTACCCGGTGGTGTACTTCGCGTGGCTCCTGCTGCGGGGGGAATTACTGGCGGCGTACCCCTACCCTTTCATTGACGTGGCGAACCTGGGTTATCCACAGGTGCTCATCAATGCCGCAGGGATATTGGCGGGGTTTGTCGCGATTGCGCTGGGGGTGGTGGGATTGGATCGGTGGCGTCGCTGAAATAAAGATTTTGGGGAACAGCATCTGTGGAAGCCAAACCTGTGGGAGCAAGGCTTGCCCGCGATGAACGATCACGCGGTCCACCTGACGACCTGGGTGCCTGCATCGCGAGCAAGCTTTGCTCCCACAGGTACGTGCTCCTACAGAGTCTTGTGTGGGCGTCAGCGCCTCACCGGCAACATCCACACCAATCCACTGGCCTTGGCCCTTTCATGACACAACGCCAGAACACTGCGTCGCTCATCGTTGTCCATCCGGCTCCAACGGGTGATTTCCGCCACGGTGCGCTGGCAGCCGGTGCAGATGTCGTCATCGTCCAGGGCGCAGATGTTCACGCAGGGCGACGGAACCGGGCGTTCTGGCGGGTTCATTGCTCTTGCTCGGCCAAGTCGCGGGCGTAGCGCTGCGCGTTGTGAACATAGTGCGCCGCGCTGGCCTCGAGCATCTTCTTCTGCGCTTCGGTCAATTCCCGCACAACCTTGCCGGGTGAGCCCATCACCAGCGAACCGTCAGGAACCTCCTTGCCTTCGCCGATCAGCGAGTTGGCGCCGATGATGCAGTTCTTGCCGATCTTCGCGCCGTTGAGGATCACCGCATTGATGCCGATAAGGCTGTAGTCCCCCACCGTGCAACCGTGAAGCATGGCGTTATGGCCGATGGTCACGCCGGTGCCGATGGTCAGCGGGAAGCCCATGTCGGTGTGCATCACCGTGCCGTCCTGCACGTTGCTGTTTTTGCCGATCAGGATCAGTTCGTTATCGCCACGCAGCACCGCGTTGAACCAGACATTGGCGCCTTCTTCGAGGCGGACCTTGCCCACCAATGTGGCGTTGGGGGCGACCCAGCTCTGTGGGTGGGTTTCGACACGGGCATCACCCAGGCGGTATTTCATGAGGTTCCTCGGGGCTTCAGGTATTGATGAAAGTCTTGGGCGGGGTGTGCAGGTCGATGCCGGCGTCGAACATCAGGTTGACCAGCTCGACCACCATGATCGCCGTCAGGCCCCAGATCTTGTACTCGCCAAAACGATAGCTGGGCACATACCAACTGCAGCCCTGGTAGTCGATGCGATGAGTGTGCTCGCGCGGGTCCTTGCGAAAGAACTCCAGCGGTACGCTGAACACCGCGGCGATCTCGGCATCGTTGGCCTGGTATTCGACGTAATCGGGAATCACCCCCACGTAGGGCGTGACCTTGATGCCGTGCAGCGAGATCAAGGGACTGAGGGGGCCGATCACTTCCACCAGGCCGGGGGGCAGGCCGATTTCTTCTTCGGCTTCGCGCAAGGCGGTGAAAATCAGGTCCGGGTCTTCCGGGTCGCGACGCCCACCGGGAAATGCCACTTCGCCGCCATGGGTCGAAAGCCCGCTGGCGCGCAGGGTCAGGACCAGTTCCGGCTCGTCACTGCGGGTAATGGGCACCAGCACCGCCGCTTCAGGGAAACGTCGGTCAGTCTCCAGATCACGTGGGGTATGGTTGCTTACTCGATGCAGTAGCTCGTCCAGCATGAGACTTCTCGATTTATTCGCTACCTTGCATCATGCACCAATCAGGCAAGCCGCCCAACCCCCGCACTGCGACGTGTCGCGAAACGACAACTTGCCGACAGCCGCCCGCAGACGCCAAGATAGGCGCAGCATTCAGGAACCCAAGCATGAAATTCTGCAGCCAGTGCGGTAACCCGGTAACCCAGCGTATCCCCGAAGGCGACTCGCGCTTGCGCTTTGTCTGCGATACCTGCCACACCATCCACTACCAGAACCCCAATATCGTGGCCGGTTGCGTGCCGACCTGGGGCAGCAAAGTGCTGCTGTGCCGGCGTGCCATCGAGCCACGGCGCGGTTACTGGACATTGCCGGCAGGTTTCATGGAGAACGGCGAAACCGTCGAGCAGGCCGCCGTGCGCGAGACCGCCGAAGAAGCCTGCGCCCGCGTGCGCAACCTGAGCATTTATACGCTGATCGATGTTCCGCATATCAGCCAGGTGCATGTATTCTTCCGCGCCGAGCTGGTGGACGAAGATTTCGCCGCCGGGCCCGAGAGCCTGGAAGTGAAACTGTTCGACGAAGCGGACATTCCCTGGGACGAGCTGGCTTTCCGCACGGTGGGCCGTACCCTAGAATACTTCTATGCTGACCGGCGAACCGAGGACTACCCGGTGCGATCCGAATCGATCCCGCCGCTGGCCCAGCCTGCCAATACCTAAAAATCCATAATAGCCGCGACACCTCTAGGGATATCGTTTCAATGCGCTGGTTGCTTGTCCTGTTCTGCTTGTCGTTCGCTGCGGTGTCCCAGGCTTCTGCGGTGGGAACCTACAACGGCAAGACCATCGAAAAAGTGCTGGTGCTCAAGTCCGCCCATCAATTGCAATTGATCAACGACGGCAAACCACTGAAGACCTATCGCATTTCATTGGGCAAGGGCGCCAAAAAAGGCCCCAAGCTGATCGAAGGCGACAAACGCACCCCCGAGGGTTTCTACTGGATCGACTGGCGCAAGACTAGCGACCGCTTCTACCTGTCGATGCACATTTCCTACCCCAACATCAGCGACGCCGCCCGCGCCCGCCGCGAAGGCGTGGAACCGGGGGGCATGATCATGATCCATGGCACCCCGGATTCCGAAGAAAACCCTGAGCAGTTGTTCCACACCCTGGACTGGACCGATGGCTGCATTGCCATGCGCAATGTGGACATGCGCGAGGTGTGGAACCTGGTGCCGGATGGCACCATGATCGAGATCCGGCCGTAGCGCCCGACCACACATGAGTTCCCTGTGGCGAGGGGATTTATCCCCGTTGGACTGCGCAGCAGTTCCCTAAGCCAACAACTCAATCTGCCCGAAATACCGAATTGCCTGGCTTGAGGGCTGCTGCGCAGCCCAGCGGGGATAAATCCCCTCGCCACAAGTCCGTGTCCACAGTTGTGTTTCAACCTATATCGCGACCAATAAAAAACCCGCTGAATCAATCAGCGGGTTTCTCATTCAACGGCCGGACGATCAAAAATCCTCCAACCGCCACACTTCATAAGCCGGTGTCTCATAGGGATGGCTCTGCTTCAACGCCGCCACCGCCGCACGAATCAACTCATCGGCCACGACAAGCTCCACTTTCCATTCCTCGACCTGCTCGACCTGCCCCGCTTCGCCAATGAACGGCTGGCTGCCGTCCAAGGGGCGGAACTGGCCCAGGCCCAGCACTTGCCAGGCGCAGTGGTCATAGGCGCCGATCCGTCCGCCACCGGCGGCGAATACGGCGCTTTTGACCACGTCCAGGTGGCTGGCCGGGACGAAGAAGCAGAGCTTGTACACGCCCTTAGTTCACCCAGACGCGGGCGTTGCGGAACATGCGCATCCATGGTGCGTCTTCGTTCCAGTCGTCCGAACGCCACGAGTTCTGCACCGCGCGGAACACACGTTCCGGGTGTGGCATCATGATCGTGACGCGGCCGTCGCGGCTGGTCAGGCCGGTGATTCCGCGCGGCGAGCCGTTCGGGTTGGCCGGGTAGGTTTCGGTGACCTTGCCGTGGTTGTCGACGAACCGCAGCGACACGCAACCGGACAAATCGGCTTCGAGCAGGGCTTCTTCGCTTTCGAATTCCGCATGGCCTTCGCCGTGGGCGATGGCGATCGGCATGCGCGAACCGGCCATGCCCTGCAGGAAGATCGAGTTGGATTCCTGGACCTGGACCATCGCCACGCGCGCTTCGAACTGCTCGGAACGGTTACGCACGAAGTGCGGCCAGAACTCGCTGCCCGGGATCAACTCGTGCAGGTTGGACATCATCTGGCAACCGTTGCACACGCCGAGGGTGAAGCTGTCGGTGCGTTCGAAGAAGCCCTGGAACGCGTCGCGGGCGCGGCTGTTGAACAGTGCCGACTTGGCCCAGCCTTCACCGGCACCCAGCACGTCGCCGTAGGAGAAACCGCCACACGCGACCATGCCCTTGAAGTCGTTCAGGTCGACACGGCCGGCCAGGATATCGCTCATGTGCACGTCGATCGCGTTGAAACCGGCGCGGTCGAACGCCGCCGCCATTTCCACCTGACCGTTGACACCCTGCTCACGCAGCACCGCCACTTGTGGGCGAATGCCTTTCTTGATGTAAGGCGCGGCCACGTCGTGATTGACGTCGTAGCTGAGCTTGGCGCTCAAACCCGGGTTGTCTTCTTCCAGCAGCGCGTCGAATTCCTGCTCGGCGCAGTCGGCGTTGTCGCGCAGGCGCTGGATCTGGTAGCTGGTTTCCGCCCACTGGCGCTGCAACAGACGGCGCTGGCCTTCGAAGACGGTGTCGCCGTTGAAGGTGATGTTGATGTGGGCGTTGTTGATCGGCTGGCCGATCACCGAGACGCAGTCGGCCAGGCCCGCTGCGCTGAACTGGGCAAGGATGTCCGGGGTGGCGTCCTGGCGAACCTGGATCACCGCACCCAGTTCCTCGTTGAACAGGATGGCAGGGATTTCAGCCGTAGACTCGGCAACGCTGTCGAGGGTCAAGCTCAGGCCGCAATGGCCGGCGAAAGCCATTTCCACCACGGTGGTCAGCAAACCACCGTCGGAACGGTCGTGGTAGGCCAGCAGATGACCGTCGGCGTTGAGGCCCTGGATGACCGCGAAGAACGCCTTCAGGTCCTCGGCATCGTCGACGTCCGGCGCTTGCGAGCCGAGCTTGCCGTGCACCTGGGCCAGGATCGAGGCGCCCATGCGGTTCTGGCCACGGCCCAGGTCGATCAAGATCAGGTCGGTGGTGCCCTTGTCCATGCGCAGTTGCGGGGTCAGGGTCTGGCGGATGTCGGTGACCGGGGCGAAACCGGTGACGATCAGCGACAGCGGCGAGGTGACGCTCTTGTCCACGCCCTCATCGTTCCAGCGCGTGGCCATGGACATGGAGTCCTTGCCCACCGGAATGGTGATGCCCAGCTCCGGGCACAGCTCCATGCCGACAGCCTTGACGGTGTCGTACAGGCGGGCGTCTTCACCCGGGTGACCGGCGGCGGACATCCAGTTGGCCGACAGTTTGATGTCGGAGATCTTGCCGATGCGCGAGGCCGCGATGTTGGTCAGGGTCTCGCCAATCGCCATGCGGCCCGACGCCGGAGCGTCCAGCAACGCCAACGGCGTGCGCTCGCCCATGGCCATGGCTTCGCCGGTGTAGACGTCGAAGCTGGTGGCGGTCACGGCAACGTCGGCCACCGGCACCTGCCACGGGCCGACCATTTGATCACGGGCCACAAGACCGGTGATGGTGCGGTCGCCGATGGTGATCAGGAAACTTTTGCTCGCCACGGCCGGGTGGTGCAGAACGCGCTCGATGGAATCGGCAACGTCGAGCGTCGACGGGTCGAAATCATCGCCCAGCTCGGCTTCGCGAACGGCCGAACGGTGCATGCGCGGGGCCTTGCCCAGCAGCACTTCCAGCGGCATGTCCACCGGACTGTTGCCGAAGTGGCTGTCGGTGACGGTCAGTTGCGGCTCGGCAGTGGCTTCGCCGACCACGGCGAACGGGCAGCGCTCGCGTTCGCAAATGGCCTGGAAACGCTCGAAGTCGGCCGGGCCGACCGCCAGGACATAACGTTCCTGGGATTCGTTGCTCCAGATTTCGTGCGGGGCCATGCCCGGCTCGTCGTTCGGAATGTTGCGCAGTTCGAAGCGGCCACCACGGCCACCGTCGTTGACCAATTCCGGGAAGGCGTTGGACAGACCGCCCGCGCCGACGTCGTGGATGAAGCTGATGGGGTTGTGTTCACCCAACTGCCAGCAACGGTCGATGACTTCCTGGCAACGGCGTTCCATTTCCGGGTTTTCCCGCTGGACCGAGGCGAAGTCCAGGTCCGCCGAGCTGGTGCCGGTGGCCATGGAGGAAGCGGCGCCGCCGCCCAGGCCGATCAGCATGGCCGGCCCACCGAGGACGATCAGCTTGGAACCGACCAGGATCTCGCCTTTCTGCACGTGTTCGGCGCGGATGTTGCCCATGCCGCCGGCGAGCATGATCGGCTTGTGGTAGCCGCGCACTTCTTCACCGCGCGGAGTGCTGATGGATTGCTCGAAGGTACGGAAGTAACCGGTCAGGGCCGGACGGCCGAATTCGTTGTTGAACGCCGCGCCCCCAAGAGGACCTTCGATCATGATGTCCAGGGCGTTGACGATGCGCTCGGGCTTGCCGTAGGGCTTTTCCCACGGCTGTTCAAAGCCCGGGATCTGCAGGTTCGATACGGTGAAGCCGGTCAGGCCAGCCTTGGGCTTGGCACCGCGACCGGTGGCGCCTTCGTCGCGGATCTCGCCACCGGAACCGGTGGACGCACCCGGGAACGGGGCGATGGCGGTCGGGTGGTTGTGAGTCTCGACCTTCATCAGGATGTGCACCGGCTCCTGGACCGCACCGTACTGGCGGGTCTCAGGGTTCGGGTAGAAACGCCCGGCGACGTTGCCGACGATCACCGCGGCGTTGTCCTTGTAGGCCGAGAGCACACCTTCGTTGTGCATCTGATAGGTGTTCTTGATCATGCCGAACAGGCTTTTTTCCTGGCTCTGGCCATCAATGTCCCAACTGGCGTTGAAGATCTTGTGCCGGCAGTGCTCGGAGTTGGCCTGGGCGAACATCATCAGTTCGATGTCGTGGGGGTTGCGCTTCAAGCCCTGGAAGGCGTTGACCAGGTAATCGATCTCGTCTTCGGCCAGGGCCAGGCCCAGCTCGGCGTTGGCTTTTTCCAGTGCGGCACGGCCGCCGCCCAGCACATCGACGGCGGTCAGCGGTTTTGGCTCGGCATGGCTGAACAGGCCCGCGGCCTGCTCCAGGTTGCCCAGGACGATCTGGGTCATGCGGTCATGCAGGCCCTCGGCGATCAGTTGGGCCTCGGCCTCGCTGAACTCACCGGCAACATAAAAGGCAATGCCGCGCTCCAGGCGCTGGATTTTCGCCAGGCCGCAGTTACGGGCGATGTCGCTGGCCTTGCTCGACCATGGCGAAATGGTGCCGAAACGTGGCAGCACCAGGAACAGACGACCGGTCGGCTCCTGGACAGGAACACTGGGACCGTACTTCAGAAGGCGCGCGAGCACCTGCTGTTCGTCGCCGGTCAAACCGCCGGTGACTTCGGCGAAGTGAGCGAATTCAGCATACAAGCCACTGACAGCCGGAACCTTCTGGCTCAGTTGCTCAAGGAGTTTGCTGTGGCGAAAGGCAGAAAGGGCAGGAGCGCCGCGCAGGATCAACATCTTCGGGACAGCCTCGGGAAGGGGGTGTGCTTTGAGGCCGTGCATTCTAGCCTAAACCGCTGGCGACGGCACCCGAAACGGCACGTACGATGCTGGCCGAATGTCGGTCTTTGCAGGAATGGCTCTTCCGGCCCCCGTTTGCACGGTCGTACCGAGATATTTTTCATCGGGGCAAAACACGGCGCCCCCCGGCCCGCCTGTGTTGCGGACACGTTTTGCAACCGCTAGCAGACTGGCCTTCTGCTGTCGAGATATGGCGGTCGGGGCCGTTTGCGTATACTGCGCAGATGTTTTCCCCAACGGCTTTGCGTCCGCGGTACGCCAAGTGGCTGATCGCAACCGGACTCTTCCTGGTGCTCAGTGGTTGTGTTGAGAAACCCAACACACTGGAGCGCGTGAAGGAGGATGGCGTGCTGCGGGTGGTTACCCGAAACAGCCCCGCCACCTACTTCCAGGATCGCAATGGTGAAACCGGCTTCGAATACGAGCTGGTGAAGCGTTTCGCCGACGATTTGGGGGTGGAGCTGAAAATCGAGACCGCCGACAACCTCGATGACCTTTTCACCCAACTGGGCAAGCCCAACGGCCCGGTACTGGCTGCCGCCGGCCTGGTCAGCAGCGAAAAACGCAAGAGTCAGGTGCGATTTTCCCACTCCTACCTCGAAGTCACCCCACAAATCATCTACCGCAACGGCCAATCACGCCCCACCGACCCGGCCGCCCTGGCGGGCAAGAAGATCATGGTGCTCAAGGGCAGCACCCACGCCGAACAATTGGCGCAGTTGAAACAGAAATATCCCGGCATCGAATACGAAGAGTCCGACGCGGTAGAAGTCGTCGACCTGCTGCGCATGGTGGATGAAGGCCAGATCGACCTGACGCTGGTGGATTCCAACGAAGTGGCAATGAACCAGGTGTACTTCCCCAACGTGCGGGTCGCTTTCGACCTGGGCGATGCCAGCAACCAGAGCTGGGCCGTGGCCCCCGGCGAAGACAACAGCCTGCTCAACGAAATCAACGCCTACCTGGACAAAGTGCAGAAGAATGGCACCCTGCAACGCCTGAAGGATCGCTACTACGGGCACGTTGATGTCCTGGGTTATGTCGGCGCCTACACCTTCGCCCAGCATTTGCAGCAGCGTCTGCCCAAGTATGAGAAGCATTTCAAGAACTACGCCAAGGCCGAAAAAGTCGACTGGCGCCTGCTGGCGGCCATCGGCTACCAGGAATCACTGTGGCAGCCGACAGTCACGTCCAAGACTGGCGTGCGCGGCCTGATGATGCTGACCCAGAACACCGCCCAGGCCATGGGTGTGTCCAATCGCCTGGACCCCAAGCAGAGCATCATGGGTGGCGCCAAGTACCTGGCCTACATAAAAGAACAATTGGACGAGAGCATCGAGGAGCCGGACCGCACCTGGTTCGCCCTCGCCGCCTACAACGTGGGTGGCGGTCACCTGGATGACGCTCGCAAACTGGCGGCCAAGGAAGGGTTGAATCCGAACAAGTGGCTGGATGTGAAGAAGATCCTGCCGCGCCTTTCCCAGAAGAAGTGGTACAGCAAAACCCGCTACGGCTACGCCCGGGGCGGTGAACCGGTGCATTTCGTGGCAAACATCCGCCGCTACTACGACATCCTGACCTGGGTCACACAGCCGCAGCTCGAAGGCGACCAGGTGGCCGAGGGCAACCTGCACGTGCCGGGCGTCGACAAGAGCAAGCCAAATCCGGAAACCCCGCCGCTCTGAATCCCCAATACACTGAGGCCCCCTTGTGGGAGCGAGCCTGCTCGCGATAGCGGTGTGTCAGTCGACATCAATGGTGAATGTCAGACCGCTATCGCGAGCAGGCTCGCTCCCACATGGGCCCTGCGTATGCATCAAACTTTGGCGGCTGCCAGGATCAGCGCTTTCATTTCAGCCACCGCCGACTTGAACCCGACAAACAATGCATGGGCCACCAGCGCATGGCCAATGTTCAGTTCATTGATGCCCTTGATGGCCGCGACGGCCTCGACGTTGTGGTAATGCAAGCCATGGCCAGCATTCACAATCAGGCCCTGGGCCAGACCGAAGGCGACGCCGTCGGCTACCCGCTGCAGCTCTTCAGCCACCTCGGTGGGCGTTTGCGCATCGGCATAACGGCCAGTGTGCAGTTCGATGGCCGGGGCACCGACGCGCCTGGAGGCTTCGATCTGCCGCTCGTCGGCGTCGATGAACAGCGACACCTCTGCGCCGATCTTCGACAAACGCTCCACCGCCGCCCTGATCCGTGCTTCCTGCCCCGCTACGTCCAGGCCGCCTTCGGTGGTCAGCTCCTGACGTGTCTCGGGCACCAGGCAAATGTGCGCGGGGCGGATGCGTTCGGCAAACACCATCATTTCTTCGGTCACGCCCATTTCGAAATTCATGCGCGTTTGCAGCACGTCCTTGAGCAGCAGTACGTCGCGCTCCTGGATGTGACGGCGGTCTTCACGCAGGTGCACGGTGATGCCGTCGGCGCCTGCCTCTTCAGCATCCAGCGCGGCCTTGACCGGGTCCGGGTAGCGGGTACCACGGGCTTGGCGCAGGGTGGCGACATGGTCGATGTTCACGCCGAGAAGAATGCGATTGCTGGTGCTCACGAAAAGCGCTCCTGAGATGGACAGAGATTCGGCCCACAGCATACGGGTTGATCAAGGCTTGCGAAACAGCTCGCGACTGACCAGCGGCCGACCGCCCAAATGAACCGCCAGGGCCTGGCGCATCAGACGCTTGGCCGCCGAGAGCGCGCCCGGCGCACTCCAGTCGGCCTCGGCCATGGCCAGAAGTTCGGTGCCATTGAACAACCCGGGTTGCAGCAGGTAGACCTGTTCCAGGCCGGCATCCACCTGCAGCCGATACAGACCGTCCGCTGCGATGGGCTCGCCATGCAGGTCGGTATTCAGGGCAAAACCGTAGCCCAGATCGTCCAGTAGCCGCCATTCGAAGGAACGCAACAGCGGTTCCAGAGGGCGACCTTCGGCCAGGGCCAACAGTGTGGCGGCATAGTGATCGAACACTGCGGGATGGGGGTCTTCGGCGGGCAGCAGGCGGATCAGCAGCTCGTTGAGATAAAGGCCGCTGAACAACGCCTCGCCGTTAAGCCAGGCCGCAACACCGTTGCTTTCCATGCGCCCGACGTTCTTCAACTCGCCCCGCCCCCGGAATTCCACTTCCAGCGGCACGAACGGCCGCGCCAGCGTTCCGGCCTTGCCACGCGCGCTCCGCAACACCGCCCGCAGTCGCCCCTGGGGCGTAAGAAAGTCCACCAAGGCGCTGCTTTCGCGGTAGGCGCGCGAATGCAGGACGTAGGCGGGTTGGGCGGTGGGTTGGGTTGGCGGCATGGGATCACAGCTCTCAATGAGTAAACGCAGTATTACTGACAACCACAAACCACTGTGGGAGCGAGCCTGCTCGCGATGAGGGACTGATATTCAACAGGAATGTTGACTGACAGACCGCTATCGCGAGCAGGCTCGCTCCCACAATGGAAATTCATGCACTCAGGAAGAGCTTTACAGGTCGCCGTAACCCAACGACCGCAGCGCCCGCTCATCATCGGACCAACCGCCCTTCACCTTGACCCACAGGTTGAGCATGATCTTGGAGTCGAACAACAGCTCCATGTCCTTGCGCGCTTCGGTGCCGATGCGCTTGATACGCTCGCCCTTGTCGCCAATGATGATTTTTTTCTGGCCGTCGCGTTCGACGAGGATCAGCGCATGGATGTGCAGGGTCTTGCCCTGCTGCTTGAACTCTTCGATTTCCACGGTGATCTGGTACGGCAGCTCTGCGCCCAATTGGCGCATGATTTTCTCGCGCACCAGTTCGGCGGCCAGGAAGCGGCTGCTGCGGTCGGTGATCTGGTCTTCGGGGAAGAAGTGATCGTTTTCCGGCAGGTGCTCGGCGATCACCCGCTCCAGCGCATCGAGATTGTGGCCGTGCTGGGCCGAGATGGGCATGATCTGGGCGTTGGGCAGTTGCTCCTGCAACCAGCTCAGGTGCGGCATCAATTCGGCCTTGTCTTCGATGCGGTCGGTCTTGTTCAGCGCCACGATCAAGGGACCTGTCACGTACTGGACGCGTTCGAGAACCATCTGGTCTTCTTCGGTCCACTTGGTGCGATCAACCACGAAGATCACCACATCGACGTCCTTCAGCGCCGCCGAAGCAGTCTTGTTCATGTAGCGGTTCAGCGCTTTTTCGCCACCTTTGTGCATGCCGGGGGTATCAACGTATATCGCCTGTACGGCGCCTTCGGTCTTGATACCCAGCATGTTGTGGCGGGTCGTCTGGGGCTTGCGCGAAGTGATCGCCAGCTTCTGGCCCAGGATGTGATTGAGCAGCGTGGACTTGCCCACGTTCGGCCGGCCGACAATGGCGACATAGCCGCAGCGGGTGACGGTTGTATCAGTCATTGCCATTCTCCACGCCCAGGGCAATCAGTGCTGCGGCGGCCGCTACCTGTTCGGCAATACGACGACTCACACCCTGACCCCGGCTTTTTTCATTCAATAAGACCACTTCGCATTCGACGAAGAAGGTTCGGCAATGCGGCTCGCCCTGGATATCCACCACTTCGTAACGCGGCAACTCGCAACTGCGCGATTGCAGGAATTCCTGCAAACGGGTTTTCGGGTCCTTGTTGGTATCCACCAGCGTCAGGCTGTCGATCTCGGAGGTCAGCCAGGCCAGCACGCGCTCGCGCGCCATTTCCATGCCGGCGTCCAGGTAGATCGCGCCAATCAGCGCTTCCAGGGCATCGGCCAGAATCGACTCACGACGGAAACCGCCGCTCTTCAATTCACCGGAGCCCAGGCGCAGGTACTCACCCAGGTCGAAACCGCGGGCCAGCACGGCCAGGGTCTCACCTTTGACCAGGCGCGCGCGCAAACGCGACAACTGGCCTTCCCGAGCCAGCGGGAAGCGTTCGAACAATGCCTCGCCAGCCACGAAGTTGAGGATGGCATCACCCAGAAATTCCAGGCGTTCGTTGTTGCGCCCGGCAAAACTGCGGTGAGTGAGAGCCAGAAGCATCAGCTCCTGATCCTTGAAAGTGTAGCCGAGCTGACGCTCGAGACGGCTTAGAGAAACGCTCACGGTTTACCCACGCTGAGTTCGTGGCTGGATTCCACCACCACGGCCGCGAAGTGCCGTTGGCTTGGGACAATTAACGCTGTGTTCAAAAATGACGTCCTGACTATCGTTGGCTTCATGCCTTCGGGCAGCCTTGTGCAGGCTCCAGAAATGCATTCGGCGCTGTGTTCAACAGCGCCGTGTGTGATTACTTGATCAGGCCAACCCGCGAGAAATTCGGCAGGTGACTGAGTTTGGGTTCCGGCCAGCTCATCCAGACCGCAAAGGCCTTGCCGACGATATTACGGTCGGGGACCATGCCCAGCATGTCCTTGGGAATGTTCGGATCATCCCAGTACCGGCTGTCGTTGGAGTTGTCGCGGTTGTCGCCCATCATGAAATAGTGCCCGGCCGGCACGGTCCACGAATGGTCCGGTGCGGCGCGGTAACGGCTCATTTCCTTGCGGATAAGGTGTTCGGCCTCGCCGAGCTTTTCCTGGTAGAGCTCGGCGCTGCCCAGTGTGCCCGGCTCGGAGCCGATCAACCGTTCGGCCACCAGTTCGCCGTTGACGAACAGGCGCTTGTCGGCGCTGTAGCGAATCTTGTCTCCCGGCAAGCCGACCACACGCTTGATGTAGTTGACGTTCGGATCGCTAGGAAAACGGAACACCATGACATCGCCGCGTTGCGGGTCACCGATTTCGATGACCTTCTTGTCGATCACCGGCAGGCGGATCCCGTAGGAGAACTTGTTCACCAGGATGAAATCGCCCACATCCAGGGTCGGCTTCATTGAGCCGGACGGGATCTGGAACGGTTCCACCAGGAACGAGCGCAGCACCAGTACGATGAACAACACCGGAAAGAACGACTTGCCGTATTCGACCAGCAGCGGTTCCTTGTTGAGTTTTTCGACCACCACCCCATCAGGCTGGCTGACGCTGCCCTGATAGGAGGCGATGGCAGCCCGGCGCCGCGGCGCCAGGAACAACAGATCAAGCAACGCCAACAGGCCGCAGACGAACACGGCGATAACCAGCAACAGCGGGAAATTTAGCGACATAGGACCTAACTATCCAACCTGAGCACCGCAAGGAAGGCTTCCTGTGGAATTTCCACGTTACCAACCTGCTTCATGCGTTTTTTACCGGCCTTCTGCTTTTCCAACAGCTTGCGCTTACGGCTGACGTCGCCGCCATAGCATTTGGCCAATACGTTCTTTCTGAGCGCCTTGACGGTTGTACGCGCCACAATCTGCCCACCAATGGCGGCCTGGATTGCCACATCGAACATCTGCCGCGGAATCAGTTCCTTCATCTTCTCGGTCAATGCACGACCTTTGTAGTGCGCGTTGTCACGGTGCACGATCAATGCCAGGGCATCGACTTTCTCACCGTTGATCAGCACATCCAGCTTCACCAGATTAGCCGATTGGTAACGATCGAAATGATAGTCCAGCGAAGCATAGCCGCGACTGGTGGATTTCAGGCGATCGAAGAAGTCCAGCACCACTTCGTTCATCGGCAGGTCGTAGGTCACCTGGACCTGGGTACCGAGGAACAGCATGTCGTGCTGCACGCCACGCTTTTCGATGCACAGGGTAATGACGTTGCCCAGATGCTCCTGCGGCACAAGGATGTTGGCCCGCACGATCGGCTCGCGCATATCCTCGATGGCCGACAGGTCCGGCAACTTGGACGGGTTGTCGACGTAGATGGTTTCGCCGTTCTTGAGCAGCAGCTCGAAAATTACCGTCGGCGCCGTGGTGATCAGGTCCAGGTCGTACTCGCGCTCCAGGCGCTCCTGGATGATCTCCATGTGCAGCATGCCCAGGAATCCGCAACGGAAGCCAAAGCCCAGGGCGTCGGAGCTTTCCGGGGTGTATTGCAGGGACGAGTCGTTCAGGGTCAGCTTTTGCAGGGCTTCGCGGAAATCCTCGAAGTCGTCGGAGCTGACTGGGAACAGGCCGGCGTAGACCTGAGGCTGGATACGCTTGAAGCCGGGCAGCACATCGACGTCGGGGGTGGAACTCAAGGTCAGGGTGTCACCGACCGGTGCACCGTGAATGTCCTTGATGCCGGCGATGATGAAACCCACTTCACCAGCCTTCAGATCAACGGTGGCGGTGTGTTTCGGGTTGAAGACACCGACGCTGTCCACCAGGTGGATCTTGCCGGTGGATTTGACCAGGATCTTGTCACCCTTCTTGACGCGGCCGTGGCGCACGCGAACCAGGGAGACGACGCCCAGGTAGTTGTCGAACCAGGAATCGATGATCAACGCTTGCAGCGGATCTTCGATATTGCCGGTCGGCGCAGGAATGGTGGTCACCAGGCGCTCGAGCACTTCGTCCACGCCCAGGCCGGTCTTGGCGCTGCAAGTGACCGCGTCGGTGGCATCGATGCCGATGATTTTCTCGATTTCTTCCTTCACGCGGTCCGGATCGGCCTGGGGCAGGTCGATCTTGTTCAGCACCGGCATGACTTCCAGGCCCTGCTCGATGGCCGTGTAGCAGTTGGCAACCGATTGCGCCTCGACGCCCTGGCCGGCATCGACCACCAGCAATGCACCTTCACAGGCCGCCAGCGACCGGCTGACTTCATAGGTGAAGTCGACGTGGCCCGGGGTATCGATGAAGTTCAACTGATAGGTAATGCCGTCGCGGGCCTTGTAGTAGAGCGTAACGCTGTGGGCCTTGATGGTGATCCCGCGCTCACGCTCCAGATCCATGGAATCCAGGACCTGGGCCTCCATTTCACGCTCGGCCAGGCCGCCGCACATCTGGATGAAGCGATCAGCCAGCGTCGACTTACCATGGTCAATGTGGGCGATGATGGAGAAATTGCGGATATGACTCAAATCACTCACGGATCAACACTCAAAAAGGCTGCAGGCATGGCCCGCCGAAAAATAGCCGGGAATTGTACCTGATACACCGCGCAAGTGGGAGCAAGCTTTGCTCCCACACAGCCTTGCCCCCGCAGCCCCCTCGCCATCGGTGCGCTGATCAACCGGCCCGGCGCAACAGCCAGAGCCCGGCCAAGGCGCAGACAGCGGCCGGTACCAGCACCGCAAACAGCGGTGAGAAACCGAATACCAGGCTGGACGGCCCCAGCAAATCCTGGGCAATACGGAAGGTGAAACCCACCAGTACGCCGGTAAACACCCGCTGACCGAGGGTCACCGAACGCAGCGGGCCGAAGATGAAGGAAATCGCCATCAGCACCAAGGCTGCGGTGACCAGCGGCTGCAACACCTTGACCCAAAAAGCCAGCCAGTAGCGACCGTTGTTCAAGCCCTGATCCGCCAGATAGTGGATATACCCCCACAAACCGGTAATCGACAGGGAGTCCGGCGCCATCACCACGGTGCTGAGCAACTGCGGGCTCAGCGCCACATCCCAACGCTCTTGCGGCGCGGCGACCACTTCGGTGCGCTTGTCATGGAACAACGTGGTGGTGACATCATTGAGCTGCCAGTGATCTTCAACAAACTTGGCGCGCTTGGCGAAGCTCGACGACAGCATGTGCCGCTGGTCGTCGAAGCGGTAGCGGGTCACGCCGTACAGGACACCGTTGGGCTGGACCGAGTTGATGTGGATGAACTCGTCACCCTGACGGTGCCACAGGCCGTGCTTGGCGCTTTGTGCGTCGCCACCACCCTGGGCCAGGGAACGGTTGGCCTGAGCGGTGTTTTCGGTGGCCGGGGCAACGTATTCGCCGACCAGCAAACCCACCAGCATCAGCACCAGCATCGGTTTCATCACGGCCCAGACGATCCGACCAACGGAAACACCGGCGGCGCGCATGATGGTCAGCTCGCTGTTGCTCGCCAGGCTGCCCAGGCCGATCAGGCAACCGATCAGCGCCGCCATCGGCAACATGTCGTAGAGCCGCCGTGGGGCGGTCAGCAATACGTAGCTCAACACGTCCATCAAGGTATAGGTGTCGCTGACATCACCCATTTCATCGATGAAGGCGAACAGGGTCGCCAGGCCAAGAATGATCCCCAGCACCGCGAGAATCGCCATGAACACACTGCTGCCGATGTACCGATCGAGTTTAACCACGGGCCACCTCCAGCGCGCTGCGACGACTGGCCAGCTTCAGGCGCAGTGGTTCCCAGTAGAGCAACCCGAGGCCAATCGCCAGGAAGATCGAATGCACCCACCAAAGGCCCAGCGCGGGCGGGATCTTGCCTTTCTCCAGCGCGCTACGGGCGGAAATCAGGATGGTCAGGTAAGCCATATACAGAAGAATCGCCGGTAGCAGCTTGAGGAAACGGCCCTGGCGCGGATTGACTCGCGCCAGCGGGACCGCCATGAGGGTCACGATGAATACCAGCAGCGGCAGCGAAAGGCGCCATTGCAATTCAGTGCGCGCCCGAATGTCGTTGTTGCCCAGCAAGCTGGAGGTGGGCATGGCATCGCGGTCGGTGACTTCGTCGCTGACCTCGGGCTTGGGCAGCAATACGCCATAGGTGTCGTACTTGATGGCCCGGTAATCGGCCTGCCCCGGCTTGCCGTCGTAGCGGTAGCCGTTTTCCAGGATCAGGTAGCGGTTGCCATCGGGGTTGATTTCCTGACGCCCCTTCTCAGCCACCAGCACCGAAATGCCGCGGTCCTTCTTGGTGTCGGAAGACACGTTCTTTTGCGTAATGAAGACGCCGCCCAGGTCGACCCGGTCTTCCGAGAGTTCTTCGGTATAGGTGACGCGAGTCCCGTCGCGCAGGGCCTGGAAGCGCCCGGGCACCAAGGTGTCGAACTCGGTCAGGGCGTCCTGCTGGTTGATCAGCATCTGGAACTGGTTGGCTCCCTGGGGCGCCAGGCTAAGACTCAGCCAGGCCACAACCAGCGCCACCAGAGTGGCCGGGAAGAGGGTCATGCGAAACAGGCGTTGCTGGCTCATGCCGGTGGCCGACAGCACGGTCATTTCGCTGTCCAGGTACAACCGGCCGTAGGCCAGCAGAATGCCCAGGAACAACCCCAGCGGCAGGATCAGTTGCAAAAAGCCCGGCAGGCGAAAGCCCATGATCAGGAACAGCGAGCCTGGATCCAGGGCACCGGAGGCCGCTTGGGCGAGGTATTTGATGAAGCGCCCGCTCATGATGATGACCAGCAGCACGGCGCTGACGGCGCTCAGGGTCAGCAGGACTTCGCGGGATAGATAACGGAAGACGATCACACCAGACACTCCAGGGCTGTCAGGCTAGGATTTGTACGAAAAGTGCCTGCGCGACGATCATGCTGCGTTGAAAACAGGCTCGGAATGCTCATTGACAACCAGTCAACTCCGCTTCCTCGCCTGTTTTCGCCTTGCCTGATCGCCGCTCGGCGACTTTTCATACAAACCCTAAGGCGGCCAAACAAGCAAACGTATCGAGCCGGCCCGCCACAGCGCGCCGCCGAAAAAAGAGCCGCATTATCCTGTGATTGGGGGCGCCTGTCACTTCGCACGCTTTAACCCGGTGCTTAAAGCCACAATTTAGCGCTGTCGGTGGGGTTGTCAGGCCCTGGCGCCGGGGTTCAAACTGCGGCCTTTGTCGCCGGCAAGCACCGGCGCTTCTCTTATATAGAAGAAGCTCGCTCAGCGCGCCATTGTGTCGGCGCCTGGCATCTTGACCATTCATTCAGGGATCCGGACATGGAACTGGTTGTAAAAAGCGTCAGCCCAGAAACGTTGAAAACCGCCACGCTGGTGGTTGCCGTCGGTGAAAACCGCCAGCTCGGCGTCGTCGCCACCCAACTCGACAGCCTGAGCGGCGGTGCCATCAGCGCTGTGCTCAAGCGCGGCGACCTGGCTGGCAAAGTCGGCCAGAGCCTGTTGCTGCACAACCTGCCCAACCTCAAGGCCGAGCGCGTGCTGCTGGTGGGCGTGGGCAAGGACGCCGAACTGGGCGACCGTCCGTTCCGTAAAATCATCGCCGGCGTGTTGGGCACCCTCAAGGGTCTGGGTGGCGCTGATGCCGTCCTGGCGCTGGACGAGTTGGTGGTCAAGGGTCGCGACAGCTACGGCAAAAACCGCCTGCTGGCTGAAACCCTGGTGGACGGCGAATACCAGTTCGACCAGTTCAAGAGCCAGAAAGCCGAACCCCGCGCCCTGAAAAAAATCACCCTGCTGACCATCAAGGCTGCCCAGGCTGAAGTTCAGCGTGCCGTGACCCACGCCACCGCGATCGCCAACGGCATGGCCTTCACCCGCGACCTGGGCAATCTGCCACCGAACATCTGCCACCCGACGTTCATGGGTGAACAGGCCAAGGCGTTGGGCAAGGAATTCAAGGGCCTGAAAGTCGAAGTCTTCGACGAAAAGAAAATCAAAGACCTGGGCATGGGCTCGTTCTACTCCGTCGGCCAGGGCAGCGCACAGCCGCCACGCCTGATCGTCATGCAATACAACGGTGGCAAGAAGTCCGAGAAGCCGTACGCACTGGTCGGCAAGGGCATCACCTTCGACACCGGCGGCATCAGCCTCAAGCCGGGCGCCGGCATGGATGAAATGAAGTACGACATGGGCGGCGCCGCGAGCGTGTTCGGCACCCTGCGCGCCGTGCTCGAACTGCAACTGCCGATCAACCTGGTGTGCATCCTGGCCTGCGCCGAGAACATGCCCAGCGGTAACGCCTCGCGTCCAGGCGACATCGTCACCACCATGAGCGGCCAGACCGTGGAAATCCTCAACACCGACGCCGAAGGCCGCCTGGTGCTGTGTGACGCCCTCACCTACTCCGAACGCTTCAAGCCGCAAGCGGTGATCGACATCGCCACCCTGACCGGCGCCTGCGTCGTCGCCCTCGGCGCCCACACCTCGGGCCTGCTGGGCAACAACGACGAGCTGATCGGCCAACTGCTCAGCGCCGGCCAGCAAGCCGACGACCGCGCCTGGCAATTGCCGCTGTTCGACGAATACCAGGAGCAGCTGGACAGCCCGTTCGCCGACATCGCCAACATCGGCGGCCCGAAAGCCGGGACGATCACCGCGGCGTGCTTCCTCTCGCGCTTCACCAAGAACCTGAACTGGGCGCACCTGGATATCGCCGGCACAGCCTGGACCAGCGGCGGCAAGGACAAGGGCGCCACCGGCCGGCCGGTTCCCCTGCTGACCCAATACCTGCTGGACCGCGCCAAGGCCTGACACCGATGACCGCCATTGGCGTCGCCTTCGGGCGGCGCCAATGGCGGCTCAGGAACTGCAATGACCAAAGTCGATTTCTACATCCTGCCCAGCGCCGATCCGTCGGCGCGGCTGGATTTCGCCTGCAAGCTCACCGAAAAGGCCTGGCGCATGGGCCACCGCATCTACCTGCATTGCAGCGATGCCGCCCAGCGCGATGACCTCGATGCACGTCTGTGGGCCTTCAAGGGCGAGAGCTTCGTACCCCATGGCCCGGCCGAAAACGAACCCGAAGGATTGATCGTGCTCGGGCTGGGAGATGACTGCGGTCAGCACCAGGACTTGCTGGTCAACCTTGACCTGAAAGTGCCGCCTTTTGCCCAGCGCTTCGCCCGTGTGGCGGAAGTGGTGGTAGAAGACCCGGGCATCCGGCAAGCCGCGCGGGAGAGTTTCCGTTTCTACCGCGAACAGGGCTATCCTCTGCAAGACCACCGTTTACAGCGACTCTGAGCCCACGATGGACACTCCAAAACCGCCACAAAAGCCCACGCACCTGCTGGACGACCTCGAGTCGATCCGCCAACTGCTCGGCGACGACAACCTGCAACCACCGCTGTTGACCGATACGGTGGAGCACGAGCCCGAGCATGACGAGCAGATTCCACTGCTGTTCGAGCCGATCAACGGCCAGCCCGAACCCAAGCCGGCGCCCAAGGCCGAGGCCAAAGGCCCCGATGCGCTGTTGCACCTGGAAAGCGAACTGCGCGCCGCCGCGCAATTGATCATGCAAGACGTCATCGACGACTTCGCTCCGCACATCGAGACCGAGATCAAGCGCCGGCTGGATGCGCGGATGGAGCGATTGCTGAGTCAGTACGAATAACACCCTCTGTCTCATTGTGAACATCCTGTGGGAGCGAGCCTGCTCGCGATAACGGACTGTCGGTCCCCATTGATGTTGAATCTGCTGGCCTCATCGCGAGCAGGCTCGCTCCCACAGGGTTCAACCGTGTCCGGCTTCTCGCTTGCTGCGTGTGGCTTGCATCTCCCCCGCCCGCTATACTTCCCGGCTTTTCCTGAATAAATGCCAATAGGGTCCCGCCGCGCATGGATAAGACCTACCAGCCGCACGCCATTGAAACTTCCTGGTACAACACCTGGGAGTCCGAGAATTATTTCGCTCCGCAAGGCGCGGGCGATTCCTACACCATCATGATCCCGCCGCCGAACGTCACCGGCAGCCTGCACATGGGCCACGGTTTCAACAACGCGATCATGGATGCCCTGATCCGTTTCCGCCGCATGCAAGGCCGCAACACCCTTTGGCAGCCGGGCACCGACCACGCTGGCATCGCCACGCAGATGCTGGTGGAACGTCGCCTCGAAGCCGAGGGCCAGAACCGCCATGACCTGGGACGCGAGAAATTCCTCGAGAAAGTCTGGGAATGGAAAGACGAGTCCGGTGGCAACATCAGCCGCCAGATCCGTCGCCTGGGCTCGTCCGTGGACTGGAGCCGCGAACGCTTCACCATGGATGACGGTCTTTCGGAAGCGGTGAAGGAAGCCTTCGTGCGCCTGCATGAAGACGGGCTGATCTATCGCGGCAAGCGCCTGGTCAACTGGGACACCAAGTTGCACACGGCCATTTCCGACCTCGAAGTGGAGAACCACGACGAGAAAGGCTTCCTGTGGAACCTGAAGTACCCGCTGGCCGACGGCGCCAAGACCGCCGAAGGCAAGGATTACCTGATCGTCGCCACCACGCGCCCGGAAACCATGCTGGGTGACTCCGCCGTTGCGGTGAACCCGAACGATGAGCGCTACCAAGCCCTGATTGGCAAGTTCGTCGAGCTGCCCCTGGTTGGCCGGCGCATTCCGATCATCGGCGACGATTACTGCGACCCCGAATTCGGCACCGGCTGCGTGAAAATCACCCCGGCCCACGATTTCAACGACTACGAAGTCGGCAAGCGCCACAACCTGCCGCTGCTGAACATCTTCGACAAGAACGCCAACGTGTTGCCGGCGGCCCAGGTGTTCAACCTCGACGGCACGCTGAACGAAAGCGTCGACGGCCAGATCCCGGCCGAATACGCCGGCCTGGACCGCTTTGAAGCGCGCAAGCAGATCGTCGCGGCATTCGACGCAGCCGGCCTGCTGGTCAGCGTCGATGATCACGGCCTGAAAGTGCCGAAAGGCGACCGCTCCGGGACCATCATCGAGCCGTGGCTGACCGATCAGTGGTACGTGTCCACCAAACCGCTGGCCGAGCCTGCGATCGCTGCGGTAGAAGATGGCCGCATCCAGTTCGTGCCCAAGCAATACGAAAACATGTACTTCTCGTGGATGCGTGACATCCAGGACTGGTGCATCAGCCGTCAACTGTGGTGGGGCCACCGCATCCCGGCCTGGTACGACGAGTCAGGCAAGGTCTACGTCGGCCGCGATGAAGCCGAAGTCCGCGCCAAGCACAACCTCGGTCCGGACGTAGCTCTGCAACAGGACAACGACGTACTCGATACCTGGTTCAGCTCGGGCCTGTGGACCTTCTCCACCCTGGGCTGGCCACAGCAGACCGAGTTCCTGAAGAAATTCCACTCCACCGACGTACTGGTCACCGGCTTCGACATCATTTTCTTCTGGGTCGCCCGGATGATCATGCTGACCATGCACCTGGTGAAAAACGAAGACGGCACGCCACAAGTCCCGTTCAAGACCGTCTACGTGCACGGCCTGGTGCGCGATGGCCAGGGCCAGAAGATGTCCAAGTCCAAGGGCAACGTCCTGGACCCGCTGGACATCATCGACGGCATCGATCTGGAAACCCTGGTGCAGAAACGCACTTCGGGCCTGATGCAGCCAAAACTGGCGAAGAAGATCGAGAAGGCCACCCGCGAAGAATTCGCCGACGGCATCGCCAGCTACGGCACCGACGCCCTGCGCTTCACCTTCTGCTCGCTGGCGTCCACCGGTCGTGACATCAAGTTCGACATGGGCCGCGTCGAGGGTTATCGCAACTTCTGCAACAAGATCTGGAACGCCGCGCGCTACGTGCTGGACAAGGGCGAAGACTGCGGCCAGAACGGCGAAGCCTTTGAGCTGACCCTGGCTGATCGCTGGATTATTTCCCAGCTGCAACGCACCGAAGCCGAAGTGACCCGCCAGCTCGATCAGTTCCGTTTCGACCTGGCGGCACAAGCGTTGTACGAGTTCATCTGGAACCAGTATTGCGACTGGTACCTGGAGCTGTCCAAACCAGTGCTGTGGGACGAAAACGCCCCGGTCGAACGCCAGCGCGGCACCCGCCGCACCCTGGTGCGCGTGCTGGAAGTCGCCCTGCGCCTGGCGCATCCGTTCATGCCGTTCATCACCGAGGAAATCTGGCAGCGTGTCGCTCCGCTGGCGGGCGCCCAAGGCAAGACGATCATGCTGCAACCGTGGCCGGTGGCCAACGAAACCCGCATCGACCCGGCCGCCGAAGACGACATTGAATGGCTCAAGACCTTCATGCTGGGCCTGCGTAACATCCGCGCCGAAATGAACATCGGCCCGGGCAAACCGCTGAACCTGTTCCTGAACAATGCCAGCGCCGAAGACCTGCGCCGCCTCCACGAGAACGAAGCACTGCTCAAGAAATTGGCCAAGCTCGAATCGGTGACCGTCCTGGCCGCTGGCGAAGAAGCGCCGCTGTCCGCCACCGCCTTGGTTGGCGAGATGGAAGTGCTGGTGCCGATGGCCGGCCTGATCGACAAGGCTGCCGAACTGGCGCGCCTGGATAAGGAAATCCTGCGTTTGAAGGGCGAAGTCCAGCGTGTCGGCGGCAAACTGTCCAACGCCGGTTTCGTTGACAAGGCGCCGGCTGAAGTCATCGAGAAGGAACGCGCCAAACTGGCCGAGGCTGAACAGGCCTTGGGCAAGCTGGCCGAGCAACATGCGCGGATCTCCAGCCTGTAACGGGGATTTGCAATGAAGAAGGAGGTCCTGATGGATCTCCTTTTTTATGCCTGGTACTTTCTAGTGAACACGCTTGCCCCCTGTGGGAGCGAGCCTGCTCGCGATGACGGCGGTACATTCAACATTGGTGCAAGCTGACCCACCGCTATCGCGAGCAGGCTCGCTCCCACAGTAGATCGCGCCGATCGTTGCAGTTGGGTTCGCAGGGGCAGGATGTGGGACAATACCCGCCACTTTTTTGAACCCTCCCCGAATCGACCCGCACATGACCGCCCCTCGCACGCCCAAGCCAGCACGCTCCAAGCCCAACCCCGCCATCGAGGCCAAAGTGCCGCGGGAGAAAGCTAGCCTGCACCCACGCAATCGCCACCAGGGTCACTACGACTTCCCGGCATTGATCAAGTCCACGCCCGAATTGGCGAAGTTCGTGATCATCAACCCCTATGGCAAGGAAAGCATCGACTTCGCCAGCCCGGAAGCCGTAAGGGTGTTCAACCGGGCGCTGCTCAAGTCCTTCTACGACATCGCCCATTGGGACATTCCGGCCGACTACCTGTGCCCTCCGGTGCCAGGACGCGCGGACTACGTGCATTTCCTCGCTGATTTACTGGCCAGCCACAACGAAGGAACGATTCCACGCGGGGCGGCGGTGAAGGTGCTGGACATCGGCACGGGGGCCAACTGCGTGTACCCGCTGATCGGCTACAGCGATTACCGCTGGCATTTCCTCGGTTCGGAAATCGATCCGACGGCCATTGCCTCGGCCAAAGCCATTGTCCAGTCCAACGGGCTGAACAAAGCCATCCAACTGCGCCAGCAAGCCAACCGCAAGCAGATCCTGTTGGGTTTGCTGGAAGAGGCCGAGCGGTTCGACCTGACAATGTGCAACCCACCCTTCCACGCCTCCCTGGAGGAAGCCACCAAGGGTAGCCAGCGCAAATGGCGTGCGCTGGGCAAGGCCGACCCGAAGCGCAAGCTGCCGGTGCTGAATTTTGGCGGTCAGGCGGCGGAGTTGTGGTGCGAGGGCGGAGAGGCCCGGTTTGTGACGCAACTGATCGGCGAGAGCGCACAGGTGGCCAGCCAGGTGCTGTGGTTCAGCACCCTGGTGTCAAAGGCGTCGAATCTGCCGGCGATTCAAACCGCCTTGAAAAAGGCCGGGGCGCTGCACAGCCAGGTGGTGGAAATGTCCCAGGGGCAGAAGCAGAGCCGCTTTGTGGCCTGGACCTTCCAGACCGAGGCACAGCAGCAGGCGTGGCGCCAGTCGCGTTGGGTTCGCAAGGGCTGAGTGGGAGCAAGGCCTTGCTGCCACAAATGCCCTGACCACAGACCACTTTTTCCAAGGCAATAAAAAACCGTGCCCGGATCACTCCGCAGCACGGTTTTCTTTTAAACGCGATCTTACTTGTTGATGCCGTCGGTCAGCGCTTTGGCTGGAACGAACTTAACAACTTTCTTGGCAGCGATTTCGATGGCTGCGCCAGTCGAAGGGTTACGGCCGGTGCGGGCAGGACGCTCGGTGACTTTCAGCTTGCCGATGCCTGGCAAGGTGATTTCGCCGCCATTTTCCAGCTGATCGGCAACGATCTGACCCAGTTGGTCCAAAGCGTTACGCGCGGTGGTTTTAGGCGCGTCGATAGCTTCAGCGATGTCAGCGATCAGTTGGTCTTTAGTAAGAGCCATGTAGTGTTCCTTCCCTATCAAATTCATATGGATTGCAGAGTGCAGTGTCAGCCATCGAGCCCGATCTCAGAGGATCAGACACCCTCGGTAATCACCACGACGGATCGGGGTAATAGATGCCGAAAACCGGGTTTGGTTCGACCTGACAAATGCTGAATGCACGCTTAACGCAGTGACTTCGCGTAAGACCGGGCAAAACTAGCACAACGCCTGTGAAATATCCGCCTCTAGCTACCCATTTGGTCAGCTTTCTTGCGCGAAAACGGTAAAAAAATGCATATGGCGTGTCGGACGGGTCTGAAAGGGGCTTTGCAGGGTTCCAAAACCAGTGATTGCGGTACACTGGGCCTTTTTGGGGGAGCGCGCCCTCCTCTCTTTCATCAGCCGAGAAATCCATGCCGATCCGTCATTGCATCGTCCACCTGATCGACAAAAAACCCGACGGCACGCCCGCCGTGCTCCATGCCCGTGACTCCGAGTTGAGCGAGTCCACGGCCATCGAGAACATGCTCGCCGACCTCAACGAGAGCTATAACGCCAAACAAGGCAAGGCCTGGGGCTTCTTCCATGCCGAGTCCGGGGCGCACCCGTTCAGCGGCTGGCTGAAGGAGTATCTCGACGGCGGCAAGGATTTCACCGCATTCAGTCGCGTGGCGGTGGAGCATCTGCAAAAGCTGATGGAAGAGTCCAACCTGTCGGTGGGCGGCCACGTGTTGTTTGCCCATTATCAACAGGGCATGACCGATTACCTGGCGATCGCCCTGCTGCACCACAGCGAAGGCGTGGCGGTCACCGACGAACTGGACGTGACCCCGTCCCGTCACCTTGATCTGGGCCAACTGCACCTGGCAGCGCGAATCAATGTGTCGGAATGGCAGAACAACAAACAGTCCAGGCAGTACATCTCGTTCATCAAGGGTAAGAACGGCAAGAAGGTCTCGGAGTATTTCCGCGACTTCATCGGCTGCCAGGAAGGCGTCGACGGCCCCGGCGAAACCCGCACCCTGCTCAAGGCCTTCAGTGATTTCGTCGAAAGCGAAGACCTGCCCGAGGACGACGCCCGGGAGAAAACCAAGACCCTGGTGGATTACGCCAGCAGCCAGGCCAAGCTCGGCGAGCCGATGGGCCTGGAAGAGCTGTCCGAACTGATCGACGAAGATCGCCCGAAAGCCTTCTACGACCACATTCGCAACAAGGACTACGGGTTGTCGCCGGAGATTCCGGCGGATAAACGCACCCTCAACCAGTTCCGCCGCTTCACCGGCCGCGCCGAAGGCTTGTCCATCAGTTTCGAAGCCCACCTGCTGGGCTCCAAGATCGAATATGACGAAGAAGCCGGCACGCTGATCATCAAGGGCCTGCCCACGTCGCTGACCGATCAGCTCAAGCGCCGTAACTGATGCTCGCAAAGGTTCTGAAGAAGTTTCTGCTGATTTTGCTGGTGGTTGTGGCGTACCAGAACTGGGGCAAGATCGAGCGGGTATTCAATCCCTCGCAGATGCTGCCTGAACAGATCCGGGCCGATGCCCGGGTCGTGCTGTACGCCACCGACTGGTGCGGTTACTGCAAGGCGACCCGGCGGTTCCTGGATGAAAAAGGCGTGCCCTATCGCGAGTTCGATATCGAGAAAGACGCTCAGGCGCGCAAGGCCTATGAGGCGCTGGGCGGGCGCGGGATCCCGATTCTGGATGTAAATGGCACGCTGATTCGTGGTTTTGAGCCGCAGAACATCCTTGAGGCACTGTCCGCGAAATAGGTTTGTCCGCTAGCGATGATGCTGGATCGGATGGCCTCATCGCGAGCAGGCTCGCTCCCACAGGGATTCGTGGCGGACGCCAAGCCTGTTACCACTGCAAATCCAGTGTGGGAGCGAGCTTGCTCGCGATGGCGGTGGTCCAGTCAGAGCGCAAGCCCTGGGTAGACGGTAAGCGCCCATTAGTCGGGACTGTCAACTCCTACAGTATCAATGCCTGAAATAGCGTTCATTTTTTATATGCCCCCTCAGCCGAAGCCGTCGCTGAGCCGAACCTCTTGCGAGAACGCCTGAACAGACGGAGCATATAAAATGAACTCGATACAGCACTACCCAGCCCGAAACCGCGTTATAAAAATCACCCACCGCGCCTTGGTGTTGTCTTTCATTGCGATCTACGCCGGTTCCGCCTCTGCCGCGCAATACACCTGCCAACTCTTCCTGCCACCGAACCAAACCGTCATACAGACCACCACCGTTTTCAACGGGAGCAGCACGAGCGATGCAATCCGCCGCGCCACAACGATCTTCGACCTGCAAGGCCTTATTCCTCCCAATGCGCCACACCTGGTTCTATGCGAGCTGTAATATCGGGTGATCGCTTCTGGAATAAACGCCCGGAATTGCCTGCTCCGGGCGACAGATCGACTTTAATCGAGCGCCTGACCTTCTTATCAAGTTGATAATTGAAAACCCAGCCGTGGAAAGTGCACATGCACCACCCCGCCAAGCGCGTCTTCGCGACGTAGGATCAGCTCTTCACGACCGGCAAACAACAACTCTCCGGCCACCGGGTCGACGCCATAATCGGTTGCGGCAATCGTCACCTGCTGCCCTTTCGTGAACCCGTTCGGTTCCTCGAATGACTCATCCGGCAGCGCTGCCGGCGCAGCGTTGCGAGCCACTTCCAAAGCCTCTTCGGAACTCATCGCGTGCGACGCGCCATGGCCAAAACCCAGCACTCGCGCCAACCATGCCGAGATCGCCGGGTAGGTGTCTACCAGCGGCGAAGTCACCGCAGTGCCTTTGAGAAACCACAGAGGGTGAGCCATGGCGAAGTCGGCAATCGATGGATCGCCCAACAGAAAGTCACCCTCCTCGCGCTGCAACTGTTGCTCAAGACGCGCCATGATCGTGGGCCATTGGTGCTTGGCCTGTTCGGCAGATAGATGCTTGGTCGTACCGCCACTGAACAGCCCGGCCCGATCGCTGATAAACGTCTTGATGACTTCAGGCGGCAACTTGGCGAAACGCACCGCCACCGACTCCGGCTGAAATACCAGGCTTACCGCATGTTGAAACACCACCGAATCGGCCCATGCGGCAAAAGACGCTGCAATCATCTCCCGGCCTTCGGGAAACAGCGCCGGCGAAGCTTTTTCCTGCTCCAACCGACGGGCGATCAGCGCCGTGTCGCAATAGATATCCGCGCCGATCTGCAATACCGGGGTCTTGCGGTAGCCGCCCGTCAGTGCCGTCAGGTCGGGCTTGGGCATCATTGGCGGGATATGCACCGAACGCCAGGACAGGCCCTTGAAACCCAGTAACAAGCGGGCTTTCTCGGCGAAGGGAGACGTCGGGTAATGATGAAGAATCAGCTCTGACATGAGGTTCGCCACTGCAGGGAGGAAGTCCCGCAGCTTAGCGTGCCAGGGTCCGACAGCCTACCCTTCTGATGACGCCGTATCAGCGCGGTTGATGGAACACCGATGCACTCGCCACCAGGCACTCCTTGGCGCTTTTCTTGAGCTTCTTGATCAGTCGCTCCTGGCGCAGGGCTTCGCCCTTGTCGCGACAGGCTTCGGTATACACCAGCGCCACCGCCGGGCTGGAAAGAAAAAAGCGCGCGCCCTTGCCGCTTTGATGCTTGGCGAAACGCCGTACCGGGTCATCACTGATGCCGCAGTACAGCGAACCGTTGGCGGCCCGCACCAGGTAGACGAACCAGGGCTTGCCCGGTTCGGCTGCTGCTTGCCCTGGCAGGTCGGAGGATGGGTTGGCGGTCGTCACAGGATGTTCAGCAGACGTGTAGAAAACAAGCCGCAATCTTATCAGCGACTGGCCTGAAACGCCCGTAGCCCCTTGAGGGCCTGGGCCCTGACGGCATTGCGCACCAGGGGCGTCCAACCCAGCAGCAGGCCCTTGGTGCCCAATGCCTGGCGAGACCAGCGCCACAGATCAAAATTGTCATGGTGCTCGCAAATCTTGCCGTCGCGAAACACGAACCGCGCCTGAATGTCATTGACCACCGTGTTGCCGGTCTGGCTGAACAGGTATGTCGCCACCCAGTGGGCGCCGCCGGTACGCTCATCGCTGCGCACGTTATCGAAGGTCAGGGAAAAATCCTTGGCCCGAGTGGTGAGCATGCGCCACATGTCGCCGGCATCGCGCCCGCGCAGTTCACCAAACGCCGGGTCGCTGAACACCACGTCGTCGGTGTAGCAGGCGCTCATGGCGTCGGCATCCAGACGCTGGAAGGCCTGGTAGAAGCGGGTGATCAAGGCGTTGTGGGCATCACTCATGGACAAGCTCCGAAAATCTTCAGTAGAGCTGCACGATAATCTGCTCTGGCGAGGAACACTATCGTCATTCGCCATGAAAATAACATCAGCGAAGATCACTGACTCTTTCGCTGCTGACCCCGACATATAGCGCCCGGCCGGCCCCGATGCCCGCGATGATCGCGCCCAGGCCAATCACACCGAAGATCCAACCCAGAGCACTCCAGCCGCCGGTCCAGTCGTGGACCACCCCGACCGCGAACGGCCCCATGGACGCCAATGTGTAGCCGAACCCTTGGGCCATGCTGGAAAGATTCGCCGCCACATGGGCGTCCCGCGAGCGCAGCACGATCAGCGTCAGCGCCAGGCTGAACGTTGCTCCCTGCCCAAGCCCCAGCAGGATCGCCCAACCCCACAAGCCTTCAATGGGCGCATAGAGACATCCAAACAGCCCGCCCAGGGTCATGACCATGACGATCACAATGGCCAGGCGTTGATCCTTGCCCCGAGTCGCCAGCCAGGGCGCCGCCAGGGAACTGATCAGTTGCACGATGACCGAGCCGGACAACACCAGCCCGGCCTGGGTCGGCCGTCAGGCCACGGCCAATGAGGATCGACGGCAGCCAGCCGAACACGATGTAGGCCAGGGACGATTGCAACCCCATGTACAACGTCACCTGCCAGGCCAACGGGTCACGCAGCAAACCGCGAACCCGATATGCCACCTGATGAGCACCGTGTTTCTGGCCCACTTGCGGCAGCCAGAACACGGCGGCCAGCAGCGCCGGCACCACCCAGAAACCCAGGCCCATCGCCCAGCTGTGATTCAGATGCTCGCTCAACGGCACGGTGGCCCCGGCCGCCATCGCCGCCCCCCAGGCACAGCGCCATGGTGTAGACGCCGGTCATGGCGCCGGCGTGTTTGGCGAAGTCACGCTTGACGATGCCCGGCAACAGCACACCGATCACACCAATGCTCGCACCGGCCAGGATGCTGCCAGCAAACAAGCCGATCTGGCCGAAAGAACTGCGCAAAATGATCCCACCGGCCAGGGCCAGCAAGATTCCCAACACTACCCGCTCAGCTCCAAAGCGCCGCGCCAGCACCGGCGCCAGCGGTGCGAACAGGCCCAGGCAAAGCACTGGCAGCGTCGTCAGCAAGCCGGCCTGGGCAGCCGACAAACCAAGGCTTTTTGAAACTTCACTAAGCAATGGGGCCATGCTCGACAGCGCCGGACGCAGGTTCAGCGCCACCAGGATCAACCCGAGCAGTAACAGCCAGGGTTTGCGCAGCAATGGAGGGGCCTGCTGGGTCTGCTCATCGTCGGTTTCGGCGTCGATCAGCAAATGTTCAAGCTCTGCGGCGCGTTTGGGCGTCGTCGGGGTCATGCGGTCAAGCGTATCGCGGGACATGGAAAGCTCTGGTTCAGGGTTCATTGATCAACTGTCGACGGAGGGCCTTGGCCCATTGCCGAACCTGTTGTTCGACAGCGTCGAGGATTCGATGTGCAGATCGAACACCGGTTGAGGACGAGGACGAAGCTCTGGCGCCACTGCGCGCCGATGACGCTTGGGAAGTCACGATAGCCTTCGCTGAGCGCAGGGGTAGGCAGCATGGGTTGAATTTTCTGACAGATTAGTCAGCTTCTTGTAGGACGGCAACCGCCTAAGGTCAATGCGAGGGAAAAGGAGCGAAATTTTCGATTGGTCAAAATTACCCCTTAAGGGTAATTTTAAGGACAAGGCATACAGTTCTATGGAAAAGAGCACACCCCACTACGACCTGGCAGTCGTCAAGGCCGAAGTCCTCAGGCTGGGGAACAAGGCATTCACAATGAGCGCTCAGCAAGGCGCTCGAAGAATGTCGTTAAGCACTGCCCGGATGCTGCAAATCATGGCCTCGCTGGAGTACAGGATGTTGCACAAATCGATGACGACCTATGCCGATCATCGAATCTGGCAGGACGTTTATCACACCACATTTCAGGATCGGGAGATTTACATCAAGGTGACCTACCGCCCTGGCGGTGGGCATCCGGTAGTCTCCTTCAAGGAGAAAGACCAATGAAAACGCAGCAATGTGTCAACTGCGGTACTCAAGACGCCATGCAACACTTTGAGGGCCGCAGCTTTACCATCGACTACAAGCAGGTAGCACGGCAGGTGCACGACATCGCCGGATGGGAGTGCCGGGTCTGTGGTGAAATCGAATTTGATCACGACACCGACAGCGCGCAACGTTATTCCCAGGCGAGCGATCAGTTGCTCGAAGATTGTGCCCAGGCGATGGCGGCGGAGATGAAACGCATCCGCCGCAAACTGCACCTCACGCAAAAAGACGCGGTGAAACTGCTGTCTGGCGGCGGACACAACGCCTTTTCCCGTTACGAGCGTGGCGAAGTCGCCCCACCGCAACCACTGTTCATGCTGATGCGCCTGCTCGATCGTCATCCCCACCTGATGGCGGAAGTACTCGCACTGAGCGAGGGCACCGATTTGAAGCAGTTGTTGACTACCCGCCATCCGGAACAGGCAACCGTTCTGACACCCTGAATCCCAGGCAAAAATAAACCCGGACAAGTCCGGGTCTATTTCAATGCCTAAGGCCGGATCAATGCAGAATCTGGCTCAGGAACAGCTTGGTACGGTCGTTCTGCGGGTTATCGAAGAAGTCGTTCGGCGCGGCCTGTTCGACGATTTCGCCCTTGTCCATGAAGATCACACGGTTGGCCACGGTGCGGGCAAAGCCCATTTCGTGGGTCACGCAGAGCATGGTCATGCCGTCTTCGGCCAGGCCGATCATGGTGTCCAGAACCTCTTTCACCATTTCCGGGTCGAGCGCTGAAGTCGGTTCATCGAACAGCATGATTTTCGGTTTCATGCACAGGGCACGGGCGATGGCCACACGCTGCTGCTGGCCGCCGGAGAGCTGGCCCGGGTATTTGTGCGCCTGCTCTGGAATGCGTACGCGCTCCAGGTAATGCATGGCGATTTCCTCGGCCTTGCGCTTGGGCATCTTGCGCACCCACATCGGCGCCAGGGTGCAGTTCTGCAGGATGGTCAAGTGCGGGAACAGGTTGAAGTGCTGGAACACCATGCCGACTTCACGGCGGATCGCTTCGATCTGCTTGAGGTCGTTGGTCAGTTCCACGCCATCGACCACGATGCGACCCTGCTGGTGTTCTTCCAGGCGGTTGAGGCAACGGATGGTGGTGGACTTGCCGGAACCCGACGGGCCGCACAGCACGATACGCTCGCCCTGCTGGACGTTCAGGTTGATGTCTTTCAACACGTGGAACTGGCCGTACCACTTGTTCACGCCCTGCATCTGAATAATGCCTTCAGGGCTCACAGGCTGTTTGATCGCTTCACTCATAAACTACGCTCCTAACGCTTGTGGCCAGTGTCCAGCTTGCGTTCCAAATGCATGGAATAGCGGGACATACCAAAACAGAAAATCCAGAACACCAGGGCGGCGAACACATAGCCTTCGGTGGCCATGCCCAGCCATTTCGGGTCGGCGGCAGCTTGTTTCACGCTGTTGAGCAGGTCGAACAGGCCGATGATGATCACCAGGCTGGTGTCCTTGAACAACGCGATGAAGGTGTTGACGATACCCGGGATCACCATCTTCAGGGCTTGCGGCAGAATCACCAGGCCCATGCTGCGCCAGTAGCCCAGGCCCATCGCCGCGGCCGCTTCGTACTGACCTTTGGGAATGGCTTGCAAGCCGCCACGCACCACTTCAGCCACGTAGGCCGACTGGAACAGGATCACGCCGATCAGTGCCCGCAGCAGCTTGTCGAAGTTCATGCCTTCAGGCAGGAACAGCGGCAGCATCACCGAGGACATGAACAGCACCGTGATCAACGGCACGCCGCGCCAGAATTCGATGAAGGTCACGCAGACCACACGAATCGCCGGCATGTTCGAACGCCGCCCCAAAGCCAGCACGATGCCCAACGGCAAAGCCCCGGCGATACCGACGGTGGCGATCACCAGGGTCAGCATCAGGCCGCCCCATTGGCTGGTCGGCACGGTGGTCAAGCCGAATACACCACCGTGCAACAGGCACCAGGCGATGATCGGATACAGCACCAGGAAACTCAGGCCGTAGACCGCCTTGCGCGGGAAGCGCGAGATGAACAGCGGAGCCACACCAATGACAGCCAACCACACGGTCAGGTCCACGCGCCAGCGCAGGTCCGTCGGATAGTAGCCGTACATGAACTGGCCGAAGCGCTGCTGGATGAACACCCAGCAGGCGCCCTCCTTGGTGCAGTCAGCCTGTGTGGTGCCGACCCAGTTGGCGTCGAGGATCGCCCAACTGATGATCGGTGGAACGACCAGGTAAATCAGGTAGAACGCAAACAACGTCAGCAAGGTGTTGAGCCAGCTGGAGAACATGTTCGCGCGCATCCACGCCACCACGCCGATGCTACTGCTCGGTGGGGGCATGTCAGGTTTGAAAGTATGGGATGTCATGCGCGTTTTTCCTCACCGCTCGATCAGCGCAATGCGCTTGTTGTACCAGTTCATCAGCAGGGAAATGCTGATACTGATCGCCAGGTACACGCTCATGGTGATCGCAATAACTTCGATCGCCTGCCCGGTCTGGTTCAGCACCGTACCGGCAAACAGCGAAACCATTTCCGGATAACCGATACCGGCCGCCAGCGAGGAGTTCTTCGCCAGGTTCAGGTATTGGCTGGTCAGCGGCGGGATGATCACGCGCAGGGCTTGCGGGATGATCACCTTGCGCAAGGTCGGACCGTTACGCAGGCCCAGGGAATGGGCGGCTTCGGTCTGGCCGTGGCTGACCGACTTGATGCCCGAACGCACGATCTCGGCGATGAACGCCGCGGTGTACACCGTCAGTGCCAACGTCAATGCCAGCAATTCGGGAATCAGCACCCAGCCACCGACGAAGTTGAAGCCCTTGAGTTCCGGCATTTCCCAGTGCACAGGGGCTCCGAAGACCAGGGCGCACAGCGCCGGGATTACCAGGAACAGCGCCAGGCCCACCCAGAATTTATGGAACGGCTCACCCGTGGCTTCGAAACGCTTGTTGGCCCAGCGGGTCATCAGCACGATGGCGACGATGGCCAGCACGACGCTGATCACGAATGGCCAAAACCCGTCCGCCACCAGCGCGGCCGGCATGTTCAGGCCCCGGCTGCTGACAAAGAAGGTGTCGCCGAAGTTATGGGCGGCGCGGGGCCCCGGCATGGTGAGGAATACCGCGAAGTACCAGAACAGGATCTGCAGCAGTGGCGGGATATTACGGAAAACCTCCACATACACCGTTGCCACTTTGGCGATGATCCAGTTTTTCGACAGTCGGGCCACGCCGACAATGAAACCGAGAATCGTCGCCAGGATCACGCCGATGAACGTCACCAGCAGAGTGTTGAGCAACCCGATGACAAAGACGCGGGCATAGCTGTCCGCTTCGGTGTAGTCGATCAGGGTTTGAGCGATGCCGAACCCGGCACTGCGCTCCAGAAAGCTGAAGCCGGAGGTGATGCCCCGGTGCTCTAGGTTGGTTTGCGTGTTGTCGAACAGAAACCAGCCCAGTGAAACCACCGCCACAATGGTGACGATCTGAAATACCCAGGCACGCACGCGTGGATCGCTGAGGCTAAGCCTCTGCTTAGGTGCGCCGATTGAATTTTGCATGAAGTGCCCCGCAAAGAATGGAACAGAACATCACCCGGTGGTTGGCCCACCGGGTGATAGAACCATCAGCGCACTGGTGGTGCGTATTGAATGCCGCCGTTGGTCCACAGCGCGTTCAGGCCGCGATCGATTTCCAGCGGGGTGCCTTTGCCGAGGTTGCGCTCGAACACTTCACCGTAGTTACCGACTTGTTTGACGATCTGGACAACCCAGTCTTTGGGCAGCTTCAGGTCTTTACCATATTCACCGTCAGCGCCGAGCATACGGGCGACGTCCGGGTTCTTGGTGGATTTGGCTTCAGCTTCAACGTTCTTCGAAGTGATGCCGGCTTCTTCGGCGTTGAGCATGGCGTAGCCAGTCCAGCGCACAACGGCCAGCCACTCGTCATCGCCGTTACGCACGACCGGGCCCAGTGGTTCCTTGGAAATGGTTTCCGGCAGAACCACGTAGTCCTTCGGCGCGGCCAGCTTGCTGCGCTGGGCAAACAGCTGGGACTTGTCGGAGGTCAGCACGTCGCAACGACCGGATTCCAGCGACTTGGCGCTTTCATCGGAGGTGTCGAAGGTGATCGGGGTGTATTTGAGGCCATTGCCACGGAAGTAGTCGGAGACGTTCAGCTCGGTAGTGGTACCGGCCTGGATGCAGATGGTTGCACCGTCCAGTTCCTTGGCGCTCTTGACGCCCAGCTTGTTGTTTACCAGGAAGCCGATGCCGTCGTAGTAGGTGATGAAGCCTGGAAATTTCAGGCCCATGCCCGCGTCACGGGAACTGGTCATGGTGGTGTTGCGCGAAAGGATGTCGATTTCGCCGGACTGCAGCGCGGTGAAGCGCTCCTTGGCGTTCAACTGGCTGAACTTCACCTTAGTCGCATCGCCAAACACAGCAGCCGCCACGGCACGGCAGAAGTCCGCGTCAATGCCGAGAATCTTGCCACTTGCATCGGGTACCGAGAAACCCGGCAAGCCATCACTCACGCCACATTGCACAAAGCCTTTCTTCTGTACGGCATCCAGGGTTGCACCCGCCTGAGCGAACCCGCTGACGCCGAGCACTGCTGCTGCAGTCACGACGGCCAGGGTGGATTTCAGTAACTTCATTCAAACCTCCAGTTTTGCTCTTGTTGTGTCGGAGCTCGAGCCCTGTCGCACCCTTATGGGGCATTGCCGACCCTTGTTGGCTTTTTTTAGGGTCAACCGACGTCTGGACCTTCGCTATGAGTCTAATAATGAGAATGCCCCTAAACAGGGCGCCTGCCTCATCTCTCACCAATCGGCCGAACGGGCTGTAGCCCTTCACGTTCGCGAAGCCCGTAGCGGCTATTGGCGAACATCCATCACCGGATTTCTGATATCCCATGCGGCGCGTCAAGCTGATAGTGTTACCGCGCAGCGTAAGAATCATCACTCAAGCTACCTCAAAGCAAACGCCGTACCACACCGCTGCGCTTGACCCTTATGAGACACGTCAAGACAAAAACTTTTAAGATTGCGACATCTAATTAACTGAGGCACCGGGCCCGCACTGTAATAACGCACTGAATGAGCGCGCCCGCACAGATTTGGAGCAGACCATGACCGACCCCTTGATTCTCGAGCCCAGCGGCACCGCCGACGCGTGCGTCATCTGGCTCCACGGCCTGGGCGCCGATCGTTACGACTTCCTGCCGGTGGCCGAAATGCTGCAGCAAAGCCTGCTCACGACACGTTTCGTTCTGCCTCAAGCGCCGACCCAGCCGGTGAGCATCAACGGCGGCTACGCCATGCCGAGTTGGTACGATATCCGCGCCCTGAGCCCCGCGCGGGCCATCGACGAGCAACAGCTGGAAGTGTCGGCGCAGCGGGTCATCGACCTGATCGAAGCCCAGCGAGCCCTTGGAATAGACGCCTCGCGGATTTTCCTCGCAGGTTTCTCCCAAGGCGGCGCGGTGGTCTATCACACCGCGTTCGTGAAATGGCAGGGTCCATTGGGGGGCGTAGTCGCGCTGTCCACTTATGCACCGACTTTCAGCGAAGAACTGCAATTGTCGGCCAGCCAGCAGCGCATTCCGGTATTGGCGCTACACGGCCAGTACGACGAAGTGGTACTCAACCCCATGGGGCGGACCGCGAAAGAGTATTTGAAACAGCATGGTGTCACCGTGACATGGCAAGAATACCCAATGGGCCATGAAGTGTTACCCGAAGAGATTCGCGACATCGGCACCTGGCTGAGCGAGCGGTTGCGCTAAGCGGGCGTGAGGACATGTCAACCCCTTGACGATCACACTACGCCGCGCCCGTTTCTTGCATTACACTGGCCGGCGTACATTCCTTAACCAATCGATGAGATGACCGTGCTCAAAGCACTCAAGAAGATGTTCGGTAAAAGCGAGGCCGAGCAGCTCGTGCCTGGCCCCAGCGCACCTGCCCACAGCCCGAGTCGTGCCGAGGTGCAAAAAAAGCCGCGGCGGACAACGCCTGTTGCGAACACAGAAAAAGACGCGGCCACCGCGCCTGTCGCTCCCGCGCCGCAACAGCCACACAACGAAGCCCCCAAGCCACGCCGCGAGCGCGCCCCAAAACCGCCGGTCGTCGCCTGGAAGCTCGAGGATTTCGTCGTAGAACCCCAGGAAGGCAAGACCCGCTTCCATGATTTCAAACTCGCCCCTGAACTGATGCATGCCATCCAAGACCTGGGCTTCCCCTACTGCACGCCAATCCAGGCGCAGGTGCTGGGATTCACCCTCGCAGGTAAAGATGCCATCGGCCGCGCCCAGACCGGTACCGGCAAGACCGCCGCGTTTCTGATTTCCATCATTACCCAGTTGCTGCAGACCCCGCCGCCCAAAGAACGCTACATGGGCGAGCCACGGGCGCTGATCATCGCACCGACCCGCGAGCTGGTGGTGCAGATCGCCAAGGACGCCGCCGACCTGACCAAGTACACCGGACTGAACGTCATGACGTTCGTCGGCGGCATGGACTTCGACAAGCAGCTCAAGCACCTCGAAGCCCGTCACTGCGACATTCTGGTGGCAACACCGGGACGCCTGCTGGACTTCAACCAGCGCGGCGATGTGCACCTGGACATGGTCGAGGTGATGGTGCTGGACGAAGCCGACCGCATGCTCGACATGGGCTTCATCCCGCAAGTGCGCCAGATCATTCGCCAGACCCCACCGAAAAGCGAACGCCAGACCTTGCTGTTTTCCGCCACGTTCACCGAAGACGTGATGAACCTGGCCAAGCAATGGACCACCGACCCGTCCATCGTCGAGATCGAAGCGCTGAACGTCGCCAGCGAAAACGTCGAGCAGCACATCTACGCTGTGGCCGGCGCCGACAAGTACAAGCTGCTCTACAACCTGGTCAACGACAACGGTTGGGAGCGCGTGATGGTGTTCGCCAACCGCAAGGACGAAGTACGCCGTATCGAGGAGCGCCTGGTACGCGATGGCGTCAACGCAGCCCAGTTGTCGGGCGACGTGCCGCAACACAAGCGTATCAAGACGCTGGAAGGCTTTCGCGAAGGCAAGATCCGTGTGCTGGTGGCCACCGATGTGGCCGGGCGCGGGATTCATATCGACGGGATCAGCCACGTGATCAACTTCACCCTGCCGGAAGTGCCGGATGACTATGTGCACCGGATCGGGCGTACTGGGCGTGCAGGCGCCGCTGGCGTATCGATCAGCTTCGCCGGTGAGGATGACTCCTATCAGTTGCCGTCCATCGAAGCGTTGCTGGGGAAGAAGATCAATTGCGAAACCCCACCGACTCATCTACTTCGGCCGGTTGAGCGCAAACGCCCTTAACCGTCGTCAGGAACCAGAAAGCGCAGCCGCAAACGCTGCGCTTTTTTTCGTCCGGGATATTGCCCAACAGAACTATAAGTCCATAATGGACAAATTAGTTTACACAAAGCACCCCGGAGTCCCGATGTCCAGCACGCCCTACGTGATGACCCAAGCCCAGGCCCGAGAGCTGCTCGGCCAAGTCGACGTACCGCAGATTTTACGCAAGCTGTTCCACGACCTCGCCGCCGGACAGGCCGTCCAACCGCCCCAGCAACTTGTGGAGTTTCCCCAAGGCGCCGGGGATTTCATCAACTACCTGGGCGTGCTGGCTGAAGAGCAGGTCTACGGGGTCAAGACCTCACCGTATATCGTGCGCGAGCAAGGTCCATTGGTGACCGCCTGGACCCTGCTGATGTCGATGCAGACCGGCCAGCCACTGCTGCTGTGCGACGCCGCCGAACTGACGACCGCCCGCACCGCAGCCACCACTGCCGTCGCCGTGGATGCCCTTGCCCCATTCCAGGCCCGGCGCTTGGCAGTCATCGGCAGCGGCGCAGTGGCAAGGGCCCACGTGCAATACGTCAAGGGTCTGCGGGATTGGCAAAGCATCAGCCTCTATTCGCCCAGCCTGCAGAATAAATCGGCGCAAGAGCGTGCTTCGCTCACCGAGCTGGATCCGCGCCTGCAAATCGCTGCCAGCCTTGAAGCGGCGCTGCACGACGCCGATGTGGTGATGCTCTGCACCTCGTCCGCCAAGGCAGTGCTCGACCCACAGACACTGAGCAAGCCAGCCCTGATTACCTCCATCAGCACCAATGCTCCGCGTGCCCACGAAGTGCCCCCCCAGAGCCTCAACGACATGGACGTGTTCTGTGACTATCGTCAGACCACCCCCGGTTCGGCCGGTGAAATGTTGATTGCCGCTGAACAGCACGGCTGGGACGCGTCACGCCTGGTTGGGGATTTGCCTGAACTGCTCAGCGAACACGTAGCGCGTCCCGGCTATGAGCGCCATGTGTTTTTCCGCTCCATCGGCCTGGGGTTGGAAGACGTTGCGCTGGCGAATGCGCTTTATCAGTTGCACAACTGACACAGCCAATTTCCCCACAAGGTTTTACTAACTCCCGGCACCGCGCTCCACAGGAGAGATTCATGACCTCAGCAGACTTCATCATCATCGGCGGTGGCATCGCCGGTGCTTCCACCGGTTACTGGCTGGCCCCCCACGGTCGGGTCATTGTGCTCGAGCGCGAATCCCATCCGGGCTACCACTCCACAGGGCGCTCGGCGGCGCTGTACAGCGCCGCCTATGGCACGCCTCAGGTGCGGGCGCTGACCCAGGCCAGCCGTGACTTTTTCGACGCCCCACCGGCCGGTTTCTGCGAGCACCCGCTGCTCACCCCACGGGGCGAAATGACCGTGGATTTCACCGGCGACCCGGCCGAGCTGAACAACCAGTACCTCAGCGCCAAGGCCACGGTGCCGCAGATGCAGCTACTCAGCGCCGAAGAAGCCTGTGTGCGACTGCCGATCCTGCGACGGGACAAGGTGCATGGTGCAATCTACGACCCCACCGCCTGTGACATCGACACCGATGCGCTGCACCAAGGCTACCTGCGCGGTATCCGCCGCAACGGCGGTCAGGTGCACACCGACACCGAAGTGCTGGGCCTGAGCCGCGACGATCAGGGGATGTGGCAGGTAGAAACCGCTGGCCAGACCTTCAGCGCTCCGGTGCTGATCAACGCGGCCGGCGCCTGGGCCGATCACATTGCCGAAATGGCCGGCGCGCGCAAGCTGGGCCTGCAACCCAAGCGGCGGGCGGCATTCATTTTTGCCGGCCCCGAGGGCGTGGACATTCATGACTGGCCGATGCTGGTGAGCCTCGACGAGTCGTTCTATATGAAGCCCGACGCCGGCATGTTCCTCGGCTCGCCGGCAAATGCCGATCCGGTGGAACCTCACGACGTGCAGCCTGAAGAACTGGACATTGCCATGGGCATCTACCAGATCGAAGAAGCCACCACCCTGACCATCCGCCGTCCGACCCGCACCTGGGCCGGGTTGCGCAGTTTCGTCCCCGACGGCGACCTCTTGTCCGGTTTCGATCCCCAGGTACCGGGGTTGTTCTGGGTCGCGGCCCAGGGCGGCTACGGCATCCAGACGTCCCCGGCCATGGGTCAGGCCAGCGCGGCCCTGGTGCGCGGTGAGCCATTGTCCGAGACCTTGACCCGTTTCGGCCTGAGCACCACCCAGCTGTCGCCGGCACGCCTGGCTTGAACCCACCCAGGTGACGCATCGCCACGATTGCGGCACACTCCTGCGCGCCCCTGCTTCACGGGGCGCTGACACTGCCTGGAGCCCTGTCATGAACGCCCCGCAACCTGATCCGACACTGGATAATTTCCGCACCATCGCCGACGCCATCGCCACGCTGTTCTACCCTCACGCCGAAGTGGTGCTGCACGACCTGCGTACGCAGAAAGTCGACTACATCGCCAACAACCTGTCCAAGCGCGTGATAGGGGATGACTCGTCCCTGGAGGACATGCTCAGCGAAGAGATCAGCGAACGGAACATCGGCCCATACGAAAAACTCAATTGGGACGGGCAGAAAATCCGCAGCCTCAGCAGCGTCCTACGCGATGCAGGGGGGCGCCCGCTGGCGGTGCTGTGCATCAATCTGAATATTTCGCTGTTCGAGAATGCCAAGGCCGCGCTGGACCTGTTCCTGTCGCCGGGCAAGTTGATCCCCCAACCGGACTCACTGTTTCGCGATGACTGGCAGGAACGGATCAACACCTTCCTCCACGCCTGGATGCGCGAGCGTCAGTTGAGCCTGAACCTGCTGACCCGCGACCATAAACGCGAACTGGTGCTGGCGCTGCATGCCGAAGGCGCGTTCAAGGGCAAGAGCGCGTCCAACTATGTGGCGAATGTGCTGAACATGGGACGAGCGACGGTTTACAAGCATTTGAAGGAGTTGAAGGGCTGAGGTTTTTCTTGCCTGGCCTGGCCTCATCGCGAGCAGGCTCGCTCCCACAGGGGGTCTGTGTCGAACACGCTATTTGTGTTCAATGAGATCCAATGTGGGAGCGAGCCTGCTCGCGATAACGATCAATCAGTCGCCATAGATATCCGACTTGAAATACTTGGCCTGGATCTTCTGATACTCCCCACTGGCCCGAATCCCGTCGATGGCCTTGTTCAAGTCCGACACCAGTTGGGTATTGCCCTTGCGCACCGCGATACCCGCGCCTTCACCGACGTATTTCGGGTCCTTGAGCTCCGGCCCGACAAACGCGTAGCCCTTGCCCCGGGGCATCGACAGAAAATCCTCGAGCGGGATGGTGTCAGCGAATATCGCGTCCAGTCGACCGGACGCCAGGTCCATGTAGATTTCTTCGTTGTTGCTGTAGCGCTTGACTGTCACGCCCTTGGGTTCGAAGACCTCCGTAGCGAAGCGGTCGGTGGTGGTCGCCCGTTGCACACCCACGGTCTTGCCTTTGAGACTGGCGTACTGATCATCGACCACAGCGCCCTCCTTCATGACCAGCCGCGACGAGGTGAAGTAGTACTTGTGAGTAAAATCCACCGACTTCTTGCGCTCTTCGGTGATGGTCATGGACGACAGCGCCATGTCGATTTTCTTCACCTTGAGCGACGGAATCAGCCCGTCAAACTCACTTTCGATCCACTGGCACTTGACCTTCATCTGCGCGCACAGCGCGTTGCCAATGTCATAGTCAAATCCCTCGATCTTTCCTTCGGAGGTCTTGGAAGCAAACGGCGGATACGCCGCTTCAATGCCGATACGCAAGGTCTTGTCGGCGGCGAACAGGCTGCTGGAGGCCAGCAGGCTCAAGGCCAGGCCGGTGATGAGGGGGAGCTTTTTCATGATCGATCTCTCGCGGGTTTGTTGTTGGTTTTGGCAGAGAAAGGTGAAGCGACGGATTTTATGTACTTATAAATCCATACTGGACTTTAATGTACATATCGTCAATTGGGGCAACCGCGAAAAGTGATGGGAGGCTAATGGCCTCATCGCGAGCAGGCTCGCTCCCACAGGAGGCCTGCGTCGAACACGAATACTGTGTACAACCTGGATCCCTTGTGGGAGCGAGCCTGCTCGCGATAGCGGTTGGCAGGCAATGAATCAGCAACAGGCTATCTACCGCTTCCAGCGATCCGCCGCCGCATGATCACTGTCGCGCCCCTCGACCCAGCGCGGGCCATCGGCGGTGTTTTCTTTTTTCCAGAACGGCGCACGGGTCTTGAGGTAGTCCATGACAAAGGCGCAGGCGTCGAATGCCGCCTGGCGATGGGCACTGGCGGCCGCCACGAAGACGATCGGTTCGCCCGGCTCCAGGGCACCGATGCGATGCAGGACCTCCAGCTTGAGCAACGGCCAGCGCTGCTCGGCCTCGGCGACGATCTTGCCCAAGGCTTTTTCAGTCATGCCCGGGTAGTGCTCCAGGAACATCCCGGACACATCAAGGCCGTCATTGAAGTCACGCACGTAGCCGACAAAACTCACCACCGCCCCCACGCCGACATTGGCCGCGTGCATCGCGTTGACTTCGACGCCCGGGTCGAACGGATCGGCTTGCACCCGAATCGCCATGGCTCAGCCTCCGGTCACGGTGGGAAAGAATGCCACTTCGTCACCATCGACCAGCGGCTCGTCGAGCTGGCACAGGTCTTCGTTGCGGGCGCACATCAGGTTTTGTTCTTTCAAGACATCGAAACCTTCACGCGCGGCCAACAGTATCCGCACGTCGTCCACCGTGGAGAAATCGCCCTCGACCTTCTGCGAATCAACGCCCAACGCTTCGCGATAACGCGCAAAGAACTTCACGGTAATTTTCATGGTGCATCCGCCTGGAAGTGGCCGCTCTTGCCGCCGAGTTTCTCCAGCACCCGCACGCCTTCAATGGTCATGCCCCGATCCACGGCCTTGCACATGTCGTAGATGGTCAGCGCAGCAACACTGGCGGCGGTGAGGGCTTCCATCTCCACGCCGGTCTGCCCCGACAGTTTGCAACGGGCAACGATGCGCACCCGGTCCTCGCCTTCGGCATTGAGCTCGACCTTGACGCTGGTGAGCATCAGCGGATGGCAGAGCGGAATCAGGTCACTGGTTTTTTTCGCCGCCTGAATGCCGGCAATGCGCGCAACGGCGAACACGTCGCCTTTGGGATGACCACCGCTGACGATCATCTGCAGTGTTTCGGGCAGCATGCGCACAAAGGCTTCGGCCGTGGCTTCACGGAACGTCACGGCCTTGTCGGTCACATCGACCATGTTGGCGCGACCTTGGGAATCGAGATGAGTCAGCACAGGGTTACTCCTGATCGGGAGCATCGATTGTAAACCTGTGAGTCAGATTCCGGCAGGCCTGATTGTCGCACCTGTGGCGAGCGCAATTGCCCAATCACCGCAAATCCTCCTGTGGGAGCGGGCTTGCTCGCGAAGGCGGTGTATCAGATAAAAATAGGTGGCTGATGCACCGCTATCGCGAGCCTGCTCGCTCCCACAGGGGTTTTCGTACAGTCATAAAAAAACCGGGCGACCTTGAGGTCGCCCGGTTCTGATGGTCAGTTACAGGTGAGATTCGGCGTATTCGGCCAGGATCGAGCGCGGTACGCCCTGCAGGGTGATGTGGACCCCGTTGGGGAAGTCTTTGAAGCGTTCGGTCAGGTAGGTCAGCCCGGAACTGGTCGCGGACAGGTAAGGGGTGTCGATCTGTGCCAGGTTGCCCAGGCACACCACTTTGGAACCGGCGCCAGCACGGGTGATGATGGTTTTCATCTGGTGCGGGGTGAGGTTCTGGCATTCGTCGATCAGGATCAGGCTCTGCTGGAAGCTGCGGCCGCGAATGTAGTTGAGGGATTTGAACTGCAACGGCACTTTGCTGAGGATGTAGTCGACGCTGCCATGAGTGCTTTCGTCATCCATGTGCAAGGCTTCAAGGTTATCGGTGATGGCGCCCAGCCAAGGCTCCATTTTTTCCGCTTCGGTGCCGGGCAAAAAGCCGATTTCCTGGTCCAGGCCCTGCACGCTACGGGTGGCGATGATGCGCCGGTAGCGCTTGCTGACCATGGTCTGTTCGATGGCGGCGGCCAGCGCCAGGATGGTCTTGCCCGAACCGGCGGCGCCGGACAGGTTGACCAGGTGGATATCCGGGTCGAGCAAGGCGAACAAGGCCAGGCTCTGGTAGATATCCCGCGGCTTGAGGCCCCAGGCCTCCTGATGCAGCAGGGGTTCCTGGTGCAGATCGAGAATCAGCAGCTTGTCGACCTGGATTTCCTTGATCCAGCCGACGAAACCCTGTTCGTCGATGATGAACTCATTGATGTGCACCGCCGGCAGATTGTCGATCAACTGCACCTGGTGCCAGGTGCGACCATGGTCCTGACGGGTCTCGACCTTGCTCACCCGGTCCCAGAAGGAGCCGGTCATGGTGTGATAGCCGTTGGGCAGCAGTGATACGTCGTCGACCAATTGGTCGGTGCTGTAGTCCTCCGCCGCGATCCCGCAGGCGCGGGCCTTGAGGCGCATGTTGATGTCTTTGGTCACCAGCACCACGGCCTGATCCTGGTTGCGCGCGTGCAGGTCGATCAACTGGTTGATGATGATGTTGTCGTTCAGGTGTTCGGGCAGCACCAGGTTGGGTTCGGTGCGCTTGCTCATCAGGATCGAGAGCAGGCCTTTGGGACCACTTTTGCCACGCTGGATCGGCACACCCAGTTCAACGTCCTCGGGCGACGCGTCTCCCAGGGTCTTGTCGATCAGGCGGATCGCCTGCCGGCATTCGGCGGCGACGCTGTGATGCCCGCTCTTGAGCTTGTCCAGCTCCTCGAGCACGGTCATCGGGATGGCAACATGGTGTTCTTCGAAGTTCAGGAGTGCGTTTGGATCGTGGATCAATACGTTGGTATCGAGTACATAGAGGATTGGCTGGTTGGAGGAAGGGCTACGTCCGTGGTCATCCATACTCGGTCACCTTTGTGGGGGCCATTCGACGCAATACCGTGACAGTGCTGCGCCTCGAAGTAGCCACCGAATTCACCCGCAAGGCTTGAGGTGAACTGCACACAACTGGGTCTTGGAAGACGCCACCTGTGTTGCAGGTTTCGGCGGTCTGACTTCTTGATACTCCAAAACACATGACAGGAAAAAGCACTTTGACGCTTTTTTGAAGTTTATTTTTCAGAGTGACGAATAACGCTTGGCGTTGCGCCGTTGCGCCGTTAAAGTCGGAAGTCCGGTCGTCATGAAAGTGCGCCGAATTCTCCTCCTCCCCCAGTGTTTCCGGGCCTTTGGCCAAATCAGCGAAACGCGACCCGACAATCTTCCCAGCCGATCCCGCTTTGCGCCGTTTGCGTAATGAGCCAGGGCAGCGCCGTTTTCAGCGCATCCTGCTTGACGTTGAAATTGATCACACCGCGGCGCCACAACAGCATCAGGGTCAGTGTGCGCTGGGCGCTTTGCTCGGGGTTGAGCCGGCCGGCGCTGTCCTGAGGGTCGATATCCCAGAGCGCCACCTGCAGGCCCTGGTTGCGGAAAAATGCGCCGGCATCGCCACGGCGCTGGCCCTGGGGCGGGCGAAACAGCGGCACGTAGTTTTCCGGCAGCTTGCCCTTGACCAGATCGACGCTGCGCCGCACCGAGTCCTGCCAATCCTGCCAATGGCTGTGGGAGCGGAACTCCCAACCCTGGACACCGACGCATTGCCCCGAATACAAGGCCTGGAGGTGGTTGACCGAGCGCTCTGCAAGCCGCGCCTGGATGTCCTTGCCCAGCACGAAGAAGGTGCCGTTCATGTTCGACTTGCGCAGGTATTCAGTCAGCCACGGGGTATTGTCCGGCGTGATGTTGGCCGCGCTGTCGAAGGTCAGCAGGAACAGCCGGTCATTCAGATCATCACCGTTGCGCTCGTAATCGCCGAAACGCGCAATTTCGCTGCTGGTCTGCGGAAACAACGCGGCCTTGCGCAGCAACTCGTCCAGATATTGAGCGTGGAAGATCCGGCTCGGCTCAGCCCACTTGATGTAGTAGGAGTTTTCATCGAGCGTGAGCCTGCCCGCCTCTTCGCGCAACGTCGCCAGGTCTTCCACCAGAAAACAGAACGAAGCGTCCTGATCGCAGCTTTGCTGAGCGAAGTTGTAGTTGCTCAGCAGTCGCTGCCACAACCGCGCGCGCAGGGTGTCGATCGCCGCCATATTGATTGTGCGCAGCCCCAGGTGCTGCTTGAGGGCGATTTCGTCCATGGCATCGGTGTCCAGCAGGACCCGGGCGAACATCAGGATCTCGGCTCGCGAGGCCACGTCGAACAGCGTCGGGCTGGTGAGCTGTTCCGGCCAGGTGCTGCGGTCCAGGGTGGCGATGTCGCTGGGTGCGGCAATGGCCGCGAAACTCAGGAACCAGGCCGACAATAGAAGGACGATGCGCAAAAGGGATGTCTCCATAACGAAACCCGCGCCGCATCATAGCCGATCCTGACGCAATACCCTTGTGGTCAGAGGACTCGGTGGGAGCAAGGCTTGCCCATCCATCACCTATCACCCCAATAGCTGGAGTCCACCCGGACAACCCCCTAGAATCGCCGCACCTTTGAAGGAGACGATTGCATGCTGATGGTGATTTCCCCCGCCAAGACCCTCGATTACGAAACACCGCCGGCCACCGAGCGTTTTACCCAGCCGCAGTACCTGGATCATTCCCAGGAACTGATCGAACAGTTGCGCGAACTCTCGCCGGCACAGATCAGCGAGCTGATGCACGTCTCCGACAAGATCGGCGGTCTCAATGCCGCACGATTCGGCAGCTGGACGCCGGCGTTCACCCCGGCCAATGCCAAACAGGCTCTGCTGGCTTTCAAGGGTGATGTGTACACCGGCCTCGATGCACAAAGCTTTGCCGAAGCCGATTTCGACTATGCCCAGGAGCATCTGCGCATGCTCTCCGGTCTTTATGGCTTGCTGCGCCCACTGGACCTGATGCAACCCTATCGCCTGGAGATGGGCACGAAGCTGGCCAATGCCCGCGGCAAAGACTTGTATGCCTTCTGGGGCACACGCATCAGCGAATGGCTGAACGAAGCGCTGGCTGACCAGGGCGACGACATACTGTTGAACCTGGCCTCCAATGAATACTTCTCGGCGGTCAAACGCAGCGCGCTCAAAGCGCGGGTCATTGATACCGAGTTCAAGGACCTGAAGAACGGCCAGTACAAAATCATCAGCTTCTACGCCAAGAAGGCCCGCGGCCTGATGAGCCGCTTCGTGATTCAGGAACGCATCAACGATCCAGCAGCACTCAAGCAGTTCGATGCCCAGGGCTACCGTTTCAATGCTCAACAATCGAGCGCGGACAAACTGGTGTTCCTGCGTGACCATGCCCCCGAATAAAGCACATCTTTATATGGCCCCTTGATCAGGGGCCTTGATCAAACCCGAACACGTCATCCAACTTCCCCGCCCACTTCGTCAGTTCCATGACGCCAATAAATCGCCCCCTTCCCTCGCTAACTTTTGTTTCACTCGACACCTGTCAGTTTTTTACGTAGTGGCACCAAATTTTTTATTCGGTAGTGGCACAAAAATATCTACCCCCCTTAACTCCCCGTTATCAAAGGTCAAAACGGTGAGTGCCATCATCATGAGGTCAGTGCCATCTTTCATAATATTTCGAAAAATTTCGAAAATCGCGATGAGCGGATCGGAACTATGTGAAATTGCACGGCTCATACCACCCGTAACGATTCTCGCCGTGCGTGTAAGAGATGACTTACATAGGCCGTCGATCCAAGTAACCAAGTTGTCATGGCAATTTAGCGAAACGGTCGCCTATTTGGATCCATCTTATAAAGGACAGGAGATAACGCACCATTACTATCCCCTACAAGGCCAAGGCTGCGCCCCTATAACGTGCTCGCCAGAGCACACAAGCTTCTGATTTTGTGGGCTTTTTGCCAGGGATCGGAGGTGAAGGACCTTTGCACGAACGTTCCCGAATACGAGGACTGGCTGCATAACAGGGCAGGTCATAACAACTAGGCCGCATTGCGCACAACTTGAGTGCACTTATTTAGACACTCGGAACTTAGTATGCCTGCACACGGCACTGTGGCGCCTGCATTCCACACTTCCGAGTGCACTATGACCGCTGAACACTATTAACTCCGGCCATTTAATGGCGTGAAAAACAGAGGTAAATGCGATGCGCATTAGCATATTTGGTTTGGGTTACGTCGGTGCAGTATGTGCCGGTTGCCTGTCTGCACGGGGCCATGATGTCGTTGGCGTAGATGTCGCCAAAGACAAAATCGACATGATCAACGCCGGTAAATCGCCGATCGTTGAACCCGGTCTGGGCGAGCTGTTGGCACAAGGTATTGAAACAGGCCGTCTGCGCGGAACCACCAACTTCGCCGAAGCGATTCGTGATACTGACCTGTCGATGATTTGCGTCGGTACACCGAGCAAGAAGAACGGCGATCTGGAACTCAACTACATCGAAGCGGTGTGCCGCGAGATCGGTTTTGTCCTGCGCGACAAGACCACCCGCCACACCGTCGTGGTTCGCAGCACCGTGCTGCCAGGCACCGTGGCGAATGTGGTCATCCCGATTCTGGAAGACTGCTCCGGCAAAAAAGCCGGTGTCGATTTCGGCGTCGCGGTCAACCCTGAGTTCCTGCGTGAAAGCACCGCGATCAAGGACTACGACCTGCCACCGATGACCGTCATCGGCGAGTTCGACAAAGCCTCCGGCGACGTTCTGCAATCGCTGTACGAAGAGCTCGATGCGCCGATCATCCGCAAGGACATCGCTGTCGCCGAGATGATCAAGTACACCTGCAACGTCTGGCACGCCACCAAGGTGACCTTCGCCAACGAGATCGGCAACATCGCCAAGGCAGTCGGCGTCGATGGCCGTGAAGTGATGGACGTGGTCTGCCAAGACAAGACCCTGAACCTGTCCCAGTACTACATGCGCCCAGGCTTCGCCTTCGGCGGCTCGTGCCTGCCCAAGGACGTTCGCGCCCTGACCTACCGCGCCGGTTCCCTGGACGTGGAAGCGCCGCTGCTCAACTCGCTGATGCGCAGCAACGAATCCCAGGTGCAGAACGCCTTCGACATCGTTTCCAGCCACGACAAGCGCAAAGTCGCCCTGCTGGGCCTGAGCTTCAAGGCCGGCACCGACGACCTGCGTGAAAGCCCATTGGTGGAACTGGCGGAAATGCTGATCGGCAAGGGTTTCGACCTGAAAATCTACGACAGCAACGTCGAATACGCCCGCGTCCACGGTGCGAACAAGGATTACATCGAGTCGAAGATCCCTCACGTCTCGTCCTTGCTCAACTCCGACTTCGACTCGGTGATCGACGGCTCCGACATCATCATCCTGGGCAACCGCGACGAGAAGTTCCGCGCGCTGACCGAGAACGTACCGGAAGGCAAGCAGGTCATCGACCTGGTTGGCTTCATGTCCAAGGCCACCAACCCGAGTGGCCGGACCGAAGGCATCTGCTGGTAAGTCTGTTTGCCGGCCGGGCCCAGGCCCGGCCGGCCTTTCGCCTGCCTTAACCCATCGGGCCGCCCACAAGGCCCGCCCGAGATAGAGACGGATGCAGATTATGCACAGGCTAAAGCACGGCCTGCTTCAGGCCGCCGGTTGGCTGTTTTACTTGAGTTTATTGATGGGCATCGCCATGGCGTTGCCCACGTCCACGTTCGATTCCGAATCCAAGGATTTCATTTTCCTGATCGGCGCCGTGGGCATCTGGCGTTACTCCATGGGAGCGACGCATTTCGTGCGCGGCATGATCTTCCTGTACATCGTCTACCCGCATCTGCGCCGCAAGGTACGCAAGCTGGGCAAGGCGGCGGATCCGTCCCACGTGTACCTGATGGTCACCAGCTTCCGGATCGACGCGCTGACGACCGCCCAGGTCTACAGTTCGGTAATCCGCGAAGCCATCGACTGCGGGCTGCCGACCACTGTGGTCTGCTCCATCGTGGAAATGTCCGATGAACTACTGGTCAAGAGCCTCTGGGCCCGCATGAACCCGCCAGAGCACGTCAAGCTGGACTTCGTGCGCATTCCTGGCACCGGCAAGCGTGACGGCCTGGCCTTCGGTTTCCGCGCCATCTCCCGCCACTTGCCGGACGACCGTGCAGTGGTCGCCGTGATCGATGGCGATACCGTGCTCGGCGAAGGCGTGGTGCGCAAGACCGTGCCGTGGTTCCAGTTGTTCGGCAACGTCGGCGGCCTGACCACCAACGAGTTCTGCGAGGTGCGCGGCGGCTACATCATGAGCGAATGGCACAAACTGCGCTTCGCTCAGCGCCACATCAACATGTGCTCCATGGCCCTGTCCAAGCGTGTGCTGACCATGACCGGCCGCATGTCGGTGTTCCGCGCCACCGTGGTCACCAACCCGGACTTCATCGCCGACGTGGAAAGCGACTCGCTGCAACACTGGCGCCTGGGCCGCTTCAAGTTTCTCACCGGCGACGACAAATCGAGCTGGTTCAGCCTGATGCGCCTGGGCTACGACACGTTCTACGTACCCGATGCGGCGATCAACACCGTCGAGCACCCGCCGGAAAAAAGCTTCATCAAGGCCAGTCGCAAGCTGATGTTCCGCTGGTATGGCAACAACCTGCGGCAGAACTCCCGGGCACTGGGCCTGGGCATGAAGCGTCTGGGCCTGTTCACTTCGGTGGTGCTGTTCGACCAGCGCGTGTCGATGTGGACCTCGCTGCTGGGCCTGACCGTGGCGCTGATTGCCAGCTTCAAGTACGGCACCGCGTTCATCCTGGTGTACCTGCTGTGGATCGGCATCACTCGGTTGCTCTTGACCCTGTTGCTGTCGTGCTCCGGACACCGGATCGGTCCGGCCTACCCGGCGATTCTGTATTACAACCAGATCGTTGGCGCGCTGGTGAAGATCTACGTGTTCTTCCGCCTCGACCAACAGTCCTGGACTCGCCAGCCCACCCATCTGACCCGTGATCTCGCCAGCTTTCAACGTTGGTTCAACACTTGGTCGTCTCGGACCATGACCTTCTCCGCCGGCAGCGTTTTCGTTGCCGTGCTGCTGATGATGGTCTGACCGAACTCGCCTGAATTAACTAGGAAATCGCCCCTATGAACACCGCCGTGAATGTCAACGTAGTGCATGAATCCGAAGCCCAGCGCCAACACGCCCGAGTGAAAATCCCGGCCAAATTGCGCTTCTTCGGTCCCGACCGTACCCCCATGGAAGTCAAGGTCCTGGACCTGTCGGCCGGAGGCCTGTGCTTCAACGCCGGCCAGATGCCGCTCAAGGTCGGCGAAGCGTACAAAGGCCGCCTGCAATTCGTGATCGACAACCTTGGCCTGGCCATGGACGTGGAACTGCAGGTTCGCTCCTACGACCGCCAGACCGGTCGTACCGGTTGCCAGTTCCAGAATCTGGAGCCTCGGGACATCTCGACGCTGCGTCACATCATCACCTCGCACCTGGCCGGCGACATCGTCGGCGTCGGCGATGTGCTGGCGACTTTGCAACGCGACAACTTCACCAAGGCGCGCAAGCAGAAGGACGACAACGGTGGCATGACCGCCCTGGGCCGCCTGCGGGCCGTGACCTTCAGCCTGGCGATTTTTATCGTCGGCCTGGCGGCATTCGGCTTCATCTTCAAGTCGGTGTACGGCATGTACTTCGTCAGCCACGCCCAGGCGGGCCTGGTGAACGTACCGGGCATGGCTATCACCATGCCGCGCGACGGCACCGTGCAGAGTCTGGTCAAGGCTGACGGCGTTGCTGCCAAAGGCGCCCCGCTGGCCACGTTCAGCACCAGCATGCTCGATGTGCTCAAGGGCCATCTGGACGACAACCAGCTGCAACCGGCCAAGGTCGAGGAGCTGTTCGGCAAGCAAATGACCGGCACCCTGACCTCGCCGTGCGACTGCATCGTGTCCCAGCAACTGGTGTCCGACGGTCAGTACGCCAGCAAGGGTGACGTGATCTTCCAACTGGTCCCACGGGGCACCGAAGCCAACGTTGAAGCACGCTTCTCCTATCGCCAGTTCGGCGACGTGCGCCCAGGCACTCCGGTCAGCTTCCAGGTTGCCGGCGAAGACACCACCCGTACCGGCAAGATCGTCAGCAGCACCAGCCTGAAAAGTGCCGACCTGTCGTCCGATATCCGCGTACTGATCCAGCCTGACGAACCCCTGGACAGCTCGCTGGCCGGCCGGCCGGTAGAAGTTACCAGCGACCGTGGCCCGAACCTGAACTGGCTGATCGACAAAGCCATGGCTGTCGGTATTTAAGCGGAGGACATGCTCGTGACGACTCCACAAGACAACAAGACGCCGCATACCCTGTGGGCGCGAGCCTGCTCGCGATGGGATCAAAGCGGTGTGCCTGGTGTATCGAGCCGCCCGCATCGCGAGCAGGCTCGCTCCCACACAGGGTATGCGTTGTGTGCGCTGGCGCTGGCAATCGGCCTCAGCGGCTGCGCCGGTCTGCCCGACCAGCGCCTGGCCAACGAAGCCCTCAAGCGCGGTGACACGACGCTGGCGCAGCAGAACTATCAGCAACTGGCAGACCTGGGCTACAGCGAAGCCCAGGTCGGCCTGGCCGACATCCAGGTGGACAGCCGCGACCCCGAGCAGATGAAAAAGGCCGAGGCGACTTACCGCGCCGCGGCCGATATCTCGCCACGGGCCCAGGCTCGCCTGGGCCGCCTGCTGGTGGCCAAGCCAGGCTCCAGCGAAGCGGAAAAGCACGAAGCCGAAGGCCTGTTGAAGAAAGCCTTCGCCAACGGTCAGGGCGGCACCCTGATCCCGCTGGCGATGCTGTACCTGCAATATCCCCAAAGCTTCCCGAACGTCAACGCTCAGCAGCAGATCAGCCAATGGCGCAGCGCCGGTTACCCGGAAGCGGGCCTGGCGCAGATTCTGCTCTATCGCACCCAGGGGACCTACGACCAGCATCTGGATGAAGTGGAAAAAGTCTGCAAGGCGGCATTGGCCACCACCGACATCTGCTACGTCGAACTGGCCACGGTCTATCAGAAACGCGGCCAGCCTGAACAGCAGGCCGAGTTGCTCAAGCAAATGCAGGCCGGTCACCAGAGTGGCACCGTCTCCGCCCAGCGTGTGGACAGCGTCGCCCGTGTCCTGGCCGATGCGAGCCTGGGCAAGACCGACGAAAAAACCGCACAGTCGTTGCTCGAAGGCATCGCCCCTGGCTATCCCGCTGCCTGGGTCAGCCTGGCGCAGATTCTCTACGACTTCCCCGAGTTGGGTGACGTCGACAAGATGATGCAGTACCTGGAAAACGGCCGCGCCGCCGATCAGCCACGTGCCGATCTGTTGCTGGGCAAGCTGTACTACGAAGGCAAATGGGTGCCGGCTGACGCCAAGGTCGCCGAAGCGCATTTCCAGAAAGCCGTTGGCCGCGAAGTGGCCGCCGATTACTACCTGGGCCAGATCTATCGCCGTGGTTACCTGGGCCAGGTGTACTCGCAAAAGGCCCTGGACCATCTGCTCAAGGCCGCCCGTAACGGCCAGAACAGCGCCGATTTCGCCATTGCCCAGTTGTTCTCCCAAGGCAAGGGCACCAAGCCCGACCCGGTCAATGCCTATGTGTTCAGTCAATTGGCCAAGGCCCAGAACACCCCGCAAGCCATCGAGCTTGCCCAGACCCTCGAAGCCCAATTACCGCCGAACCAGCTTGCACAAGCCCAGCGCCTGCTACAACAAGAGCAGGCCATTCGCGGCTCCATGAGCCCCGATACGCTGGAACTGCAAGCCCTAAAAGAAGATGACGGCGAGGAACCTCTATGAAGCCTTTGAAGCTCAATCCTTTTGTGCAGGCCGGTATTGGCCTGTCGTTTGCCCTGCTGTGGTCCTGTCCGACCCTGGCGGCCCTGACTGAAGACCAGAACTTCGGCCTGGACGTGAAAATCACCGCCCAGTCCGAAGACGATCGCGACCTCGGCACCCAGCGCGGCGGCGACGTCAACGGTATCGGTCTGGACCTGCGTCCGTGGATCTACGGTGAGCGCGGGGCCTGGAGCGCCTACGCCATGGCCCAGGCCGTGACGTCTACCGACACCATCGAGACCGACACCCTGCAACAGTCCGATGACGCGACCGCGCAAACCGACAGCGGTGATCGCGAAGTCAAGAAGAACTACCTGGCCATGCGCGAATTCTGGATTGGCTATCGGGGCCTGACCCCTTACCCGGGCGAACAGCTGAAGTTTGGTCGCCAACGCCTGCGCAACGAAGACGGCCAATGGCGCGACACCAACATCGAAGCCCTGAACTGGACCTTCGATACCACCTTGTTGCGGGCCAACCTGGGTGTCGCCGAGCGCTTCAGCGAATACCGCACCGACCTCAAGGAATTGTCGCCTGACGACAAGGACCGCCTGCACGTCTACGGTGACGTGGGCTACCAGTGGATGCCAGGCCAGTGGGCCGGAATCCGTGCCCACCATACCCACGACAATGGCAGCCTCGATTACCCGACCCCGGGCGAAGCCACCGATTCCCTGGACAAGACCCAGAACGGTGACCTGTCCTGGCTGGGCCTGGAAGCCAACAGTGACGCCTACAACTGGCGTAACACCAACACCGTCAATTACTGGGCCAGCCTGACCGGCATGACCGGCGATCGCGACACCGTCAACCCGCTCAACGCCGATGGCACGCGCCCCACGCAACTCAAGCGCAGTGACGACGTCGATGGCTGGGCCACCGACCTGGGCATCCGTCTGCGCCTGGATCCGCAGTGGCAAGTCGGTGCGGCCTATGCCCGCGCCAGCGAGGACTACGAACAGAACGGTCTGCAAAGCAACCGCTCGAACTACACCGGTACCCGCTCGCGGGTCCACCGTTTCGGTGAAGCCTTCCGTGGCGAAATGGCCAACACCCAGAGCGCCAGCCTGTTCGGTTCCTGGCAGTTGCGTGACGAATACGACGCAAGCCTGGTGTACCACAAGTTCTGGCGCGTGGACGGCAACAAGCCTGTGGGCAGTAACGGTATCAACGCGGTGGAAAACAACACCGACGATGTGACCGGCGCAATCCTGTCCACCTCGTCCCTGCCACTGCGCGACGGTAACAAGGACCTGGGCCAGGAAGTCGACCTTGTGGTCACCAAGTACTTCAAGCAAGGCCTGCTGCCGGCCGCGCTGAGCCAGTCCATCGACGAGCCATCGGCGCTGGTGCGCTTTCGTGGCGGTGTGTTCAAGCCTGGTGACGCCTACGGCAAAGAGGTCGATTCATACATGCATCGCGCCTTTGTCGACGTGATCTGGCGCTTCTGATGCGAATGACCATGGGAGTGCCCGATATGAACCGCTACCTCAGGAACAGCCAGGCGATGAAAGGTTCGATCAGCCTGTTGGCCGCAGCGATGCTGCTGGCCGGCTCGTCGGCGTTCGCCAACGTTGAACCGGTGGTCAAACCGGGCAACGTGGTCAAGGAACTGCAGCAGGCCAAGACCTACACCGTCAGCAGCGCGCCGACCGCTCCACTGGAGCTGGCTACGCCGACCCTGCCCGACCTCACAGGCTTCACCGCCGAAGCGGCTGCGGCCAAGATCGTGCGCAGCAAGCCCGGCAAAGTCAGCGTGCGCCGGATGATGCAGGAAAACGCCTTGAAGGACTTCATCGGCGGCGACAACAAGATGGCCGAGTGGGTGGTGCGCCAGCACGGCATCCCACAGGCCATCTTCATCGACGATGGCTACATGAACCTCAAGGACCTGGCCAAGAAAGTGCCCAAGCAGTACCTCAGGGAAACCTCGCCAGGTGTCTTCCTGGCCAGGATTCCGATTGTGGTGGGTGAAAAAGGCATTCTGGAAATCGACCAACAGACCCAGGAACTGCGCCTGTCCCAAGAGGGCGGCTCCTTCCTGGTCAACGATGGAAAGATGTTCATCCGCGACACCAAGGTCACTGGCTGGCGCGAAAAGGACAATGGCCCCGCCACGTTCCGCTCGGCCAACGAATTCCGTCCGTTCCTGCTGTCCTGGGGCGGCACCGAGACTTACATCGTCAATACCAAAATGGCCAGCTTCGGCTACGCCAACAGTAAGTCGTACGGGGTCAGTATTTCCCAGTACACGCCCAACATGGCCAAGGTCCTCAAGCGCCCGGAACCGACCGGCTGGATCATCGATTCCGAGTTCTCGGACATGTGGTACGGCTTCTATTGCTACGAAACCAACGACTTTGTGGTCAAGGGCAACACCTACAAGGACAACATCGTCTACGGCATTGACCCCCACGACCGTTCCCATCGGCTGATCATCGCCGACAACACCGTCTACGGGACCAAGAAGAAGCACGGGATCATTATTTCCCGTGAGGTCAACGACAGCTTCATTTTCAACAACCGCAGCTACGACAACAAACTCTCGGGCCTGGTGATCGACCGTAACAGCGTGAACAACCTGATCGCCTACAACGAGATCTACAAGAACCACACCGACGGCATCACGCTTTACGAGAGTGGTGACAACCTGTTGTGGGGCAACAAAGTGATCAGCAACCGGCGCCACGGCATCCGGATTCGTAACAGCGTGAACATCCGCCTTTACGAAAACGTGTCCATGGCCAACGGCCTGACCGGTCTTTACGGCCACATCAAGGACCTGTCCGACACCGACCGGGACATCAAGCTCGACCCGTTCGACGCCCAGGTCTCGCTGATCGTGGTCGGTGGTGAACTGGCTGCCAACGGCAGCGGCCCATTGTCCATCGACTCACCGTTGAGCGTTGAGCTCTACCGCGTGTCCATGCTCGCGCCGACCAAATCCAGCGGCATCAGCTTCTCGGGGATCCTGGGCGAGCGCCAGGATGAAATTCTCGACCTGCTGGTGCGCCAGCAGAAAGCCGTGCTGATCGACCCTGTCGAACGCCAGACTGAATTGCGGGACTGAGGATGACCTTTATGAACCCACAGATGATCAAACTTCTGGGCCTGTCCGCCCTGACTGCCGGCATTCTCGCCGCCACAAGCGGCGCGCGCGCCGCTGAAACCACAGCGCCTGTGTTCACTGCCGAACCGTGCTGCAACCTGTGCCCGGCTGCTTATGACGCGAAGAACTACACCACGCGCTATCAGCAGAACTTCACCACGCTGGTACAGGCCCAGGGCGATTGGCTGTTCCGTACCCAGGAAGACCTGCGTACCGAATTCAACACCACCCCGGCCGGTTACAAGCGCATGCAGCAGCTGCACGACGCGTTCAAGAAAAAAGGCGTTGAGCTGGTGCTCGTCTATCAACCGACCCGGGGCCTGGTGAACCGCAACAAACTCAACCCTCAGGAAAAGGCCAGTTACGACTTCGACAAGGCCCTGACCAACTACAAGAGCATGCTCGGGCGTTTCGCGCAGATGGGTTATGTGGTGCCGGACCTGTCGCCGTTGACCAACGAAAACCTGCCCGACACCCTGCCGGCCCACGATTTCTACTTCCGTGGCGACCAGCACTGGACCCCGTACGGCGCCCAGCGCACGGCGAAGATCGTGGCCGAGAAGGTCAAGCAGATCCCGGCCTTTGCCGACATTCCCAAGCGTGAGTTCGAGACCAAGAAGTCCGGCCGCATGGGCAAGACCGGCACCCTGCACAACATGGCCGGCCAGCTGTGCGGCACCAGCTACGCGGTCCAGTACATGGACCAGTTCACCACCGAGCCTAAAGGCGAGGCCGGCGACGGCGACCTGTTCGGCGACTCCAGTGATCCGCAAATCACCCTCGTGGGCACCAGTCACAGCGGCAAGAACTACAACTTCGCCGGCTTCCTTCAAGAAGCCATCGGCGCCGACGTCCTCAACGTCGCCTTCCCCGGCGGCGGTCTGGAAGGCGCGATGATCCAGTACCTGGGCAGCGAAGAATTCCAGAAGAGCCCGCCGAAAATCCTCATCTGGGAATTCTCGCCGCTGTATCGCTTGGACCAGGAAACCATCTATCGCCAGATGATGGCGCTGCTGGACAACAACGGTTGCGAAGGCAAGCCCGCGCTGATGAGCAGCAAGACTGCTCTCAAGCCCGGCAAGAACGAATTGATGGTCAACAGCAAGAACATGGACCTGCGTAACGGCAGCCACCAGATCGATATCCGCTTCGCCGATACGTCGGTGAAAACCTTACAAGCCACCCTCTGGTACATGAATGGGCGCCACGAGGATATCAAGATCGAAAAACCGGACACTTCCGAAACCGACGGACGTTTCGCCTTCCAATTGCGCACCGACGAGGACTGGGCTTCCCAGAACCTGCTGGCTGTAGAAGTCCAGGGACCTGAAGCCGGTGCCGAGCCACAGCAAATCGAAGCGAAAGTCTGCAAACGCAACGCATCTCCGCAAGCCGGGCAACAAACGGCTCAAATCGGACAATGAGGTCTCGTCTCATGACTAGAACCATGCGCACCCGAACGTTGAAAACGCTGCTGGCGCCGTCCCTGCTGACCCTGGCGATATTCGCCGGCGCGACGCAGGCCGCGGCCCCGCTACGCCCGCCCCAGGGTTACTTCGCACCGATTGAAAAATTCAAGACGGGCAGCTCTGACGAGCGCTGCGAGGCAGTACCAACGCCCTACACGGGCGCCCTGCAATTTCGCAGCAAGTACGAGGGTTCCGACAAGGCCCGCGCAACGCTGAACGTGAAATCGGAAAAAGCCTTCCGTGATGCCACTTCCGACATCACCCGGATCGAACGCGGCGTCAGCAAACAAGTGATGCAATTCATGCGTGACGGCCGCCCCGAGCAGCTGGAATGCACCCTGAACTGGCTGACCGCCTGGGCCAAGGCCGATGCGCTGATGTCCAAGGACTTCAACCACACCGGCAAGTCCATGCGCAAATGGGCCCTGGGAAGCATGGCTTCGGCCTACGTACGCCTGAAGTTCTCCGAGTCTCGCCCACTGGCCAATCACCAGGAGCAGGCGCAACTGATCGAAGGCTGGTTCAGCAAGATGGCCGATCAGGTGGTGAGCGACTGGGACAACCTGCCGCTGAAAAAAATCAACAACCACTCCTACTGGGCCGCCTGGTCGGTGATGGCCACCGCCGTGGCGACCAACCGCCGCGACCTGTTCGATTGGGCCGTCAAGGAATACAAGGTCGGCGTCAACCAAGTCGACGCCGAGGGCTTCTTGCCCAACGAACTCAAGCGCAAGCAACGGGCGCTGTCCTATCACAACTATGCCCTGCCGCCCCTGGCGATGATCGCCAGTTTCGCCCAGGTCAACGGCGTGGACCTGCGCCAGGAAAACAACGGCGCCCTCAAGCGCCTGGGTGACCAGGTGCTGGCCGGGGTGAAAGACCCGGAGATATTCGAAGACAAGAACGGCGATGAGCAGGACATGAAGGATCTGAAAATCGATTCCAAGTTCGCCTGGCTGGAACCGTTCTGCAGCCTCTACACATGCCCCGAGGATGTGCTGGAACGCAAGCATGAAATGCAACCGTTCAAGACGTTCCGCCTCGGCGGGGACTTGACCAAGGTGTACGACCCGTCATGGGAAAAAGGCGAAAAAGGTAGCTGATGCCGTATCCCCTGCCTGGCAGGGGAGCTGTGGGAGCAAAGCGTCTGAAATGTAATAAAACCTCCCGGTTTTCATGGGGGGGTTTGGGGGGGCTCTGGCCCTTGACTGTTGATTCAACATGGAGAGATCGGGATGGTATTTTCATCCAATGTGTTCCTGTTCCTGTTCTTGCCGATCTTTCTCGGCTTGTACTACTTGAGCGGGCAACGCTATCGCAACCTGCTGTTATTGCTGGCCAGCTATGTGTTCTATGCCTGGTGGCGCGTGGACTTCCTTGCGCTGTTCGCCGGCGTCACCCTGTGGAACTACTGGATCGGCCTGAAAGTCGGCGCCGCCGGCGTGCGCACCAAACCCGCCCAGCGCTGGCTGTTGCTCGGCGTGGGTGTGGATCTGTGCATCCTGGGCTACTTCAAGTACGCCAACTTCGGTGTGGACAGCCTCAACGCGATCATTACCGGCTTCGGTCTCAATCCGTTCATCCTGACCCACGTGTTGTTGCCGATCGGGATCTCGTTCTACATCTTCGAGTCCATCAGCTACATCATCGACGTGTATCGCGGTGATACCCCGGCGACCCACAACCTGATCGACTTTGCAGCGTTCGTGGCGATCTTCCCGCACCTGATCGCCGGCCCCGTGTTGCGTTTCCGCGACCTGGCCGATCAGTTCAACAACCGCACCCACACCCTGGACAAGTTCTCCGAAGGCTGCACGCGCTTCATGCAGGGCTTCATCAAGAAGGTGTTCATCGCCGACACCCTGGCGGTGGTGGCCGATCATTGCTTTGCCCTGGAGAACCCGACCACGGGCGATGCCTGGCTCGGCGCCCTGGCCTACACCGCGCAACTGTACTTCGACTTCTCCGGCTACAGCGACATGGCCATCGGCCTGGGCTTGATGATGGGCTTCCGTTTCATGGAGAACTTCAAGCAGCCCTACATCAGCCAGTCGATTACCGAGTTCTGGCGGCGCTGGCACATCAGCCTGTCGACCTGGCTGCGCGATTACCTCTACATCACCCTGGGCGGCAATCGCAAAGGCACGCTGATGACCTATCGCAACCTGTTCCTGACCATGCTGCTCGGTGGTCTGTGGCACGGCGCGAACATCACCTACGTGATCTGGGGTGCCTGGCACGGTATGTGGCTGGCCATCGAAAAAGCGGTGGGTATCAACACCACGCCACGCAGCATCAATCCGATCCGTTGGGCACTGACGTTCCTGCTGGTGGTGATGGGCTGGGTGATCTTCCGTGCCGAGAACCTGCATGTGGCCGGCCGCATGTATGGCGCCATGTTCAGCTTCGGTGACTGGTCGCTGTCGGAACTGACCCGTGCCAACCTCACCGGCCTGCAAATCGCCACGCTGGCGGTGGCCTACGCCACCCTCGCCTTCTTTGGCCTGCGCGATCTCTACACCAATCGTCCACCGGTCAAGACCAAGCCTGAAGTGAACACCGAGGCCGATGGCCCGGCCACTGCACAACCGGGACTGATCAAGGCTGTACCGGGCGACAACCCGTCGAGCATTCATCAACCGGGCTACACCGTGGGCGTCGAAGCCCAGGTGCAACCGGCGTACTGGGTCGCTGACTGGCCGCGCTACGTGATGCGCACGCTGGTGCTGGTGCTGTTCATCGCCTCGATTCTCAAACTCTCGGCGCAAAGCTTCTCGCCGTTCCTTTACTTCCAGTTCTGAGGGATCTGAACATGACCCGCTCATTACGCATCTTCTACATCGCACTGTTCCTGCTGACCTTGACGGTCCTGGGCCTGTGGTCGGTGCGCAGCTTCTTCGGCTTCAGCACCAACCCGGATGCGACCGTGCTCAACGGTCGTTGGAGCAAAGCCGTCGAGACGCACTACGACGACGAGTTCCCGATCAAGCGCCTGGGCACCAACATCTGGGCGGCACTGGACTACAAGCTGTTCAACGAGGGCCGCAAAGGCGTGGTCCTGGGTCGCGATCAGTGGCTGTACAGCGACGAAGAGTTCAATCCGATCGTCAACGAAGAGCAAAACCTGCAGGGCAACTACGCGCTGGTCGAAGGCGTGCGCCAGAAGCTCAAGGAACAGGGCATCACCCTGGTGATGGCGATCGTGCCAGCCAAGGCGCGCCTCTACCCGGAACACTTGGGTGAAGTGAAGCCGTCCAGCATTCACACCAACCTCTACCAGGATTTCCATGCCCGTGTGGCGGCAGACAAGATCCTGGCCCCTGACCTGCTCGGCCCGATGCAACAGGCCAAGCAAAGCGGCCAACAAGTGTTCCTGCGCACCGACACCCACTGGACTCCCGAAGGCGCGCAGGTCGCCGCCGAGAAGCTGGCGAAGACGATTGCCGAGCGCACCCCACTCAACGGCGAGCCACAACGTTTCGTGACAACGCCAGCGGAAAAAATCATCCACAAGGGCGACCTGCGTCAGTTCCTGCCTCTGGACCCACTGTTCGAAAACCTGATGCCAGCCCAGGAGCCGCTGGTCAAGCGCACCACCCGCGAAGCCGACGACCAGCCGGCCGAAGGCGACGCGCTGTTTGCCGATGCCCAAGTGCCGGTGGCGCTGATCGGCACCAGCTACAGCGCCAACCCCACCTGGAACTTCGTCGGTGCCCTCAAGCAGGCCCTGAACAGCGACGTTGTGAACTACGCCGAAGACGGCCATGGCCCGATTCTGCCGATGCTCAGCTACCTCAAGAGCGACGCCTTCAAGAACAGCCCGCCCCAGGTGCTGATCTGGGAGTTTCCTGAACGTTATCTGCCTGTGAACAACGAAATCGGTGACGCCGACCCGCAGTGGGTCGCAGAACTCAAGCAAGCCGGCGCACGCCAACAGAACGTAGCCGCCAACACCCCATCCGAGACGCCCGACCGGGCGCAAAACTGAAAGAGAGGTCCACCATGACTTTCACTACAACTCCTCGCCGTCTCGCCGCTCGCTCCCTCAAGGCCGTTGCCCTGGTTGCCAGCATGAGCGCCCTTTCACTGTCTGCCTTTGCCGGAGGTGACTCGGCCCTGTATGGCCCGGTAGCGCCAAAAGGGTCGAGCTTCGTGCGGATCTACAACGCCAGCAACGCCGAAGTCAGCGCGACCGTCGGCAGCACCAACCTGAGCGACGTAGCACCACTGGCCAGCACCGACTTCAGCTTCATGCCTGGCGGCGACTACAGTGCCAAGGTCGGCAGCCAGACCGTCCCGGTAAAACTGGCTCCCGATCACTATTACACCCTGGTCAACAACGCCAGCGGCCAGCCTCAGTTGATCGAAGAACCGCCATTCAAGAACAAGCAGAAATCCCTGGTTCGCGTGCAGAACCTTAGCGACAAGCCGCTGACCCTCAAGACCGCCGACGGCAAGACCGAAGTGGTCAAGACCGTAGCGGCCAAGAGCCGTGGCGAGCGTGAAATCAACCCGGTGAAAGTGAGCCTGGCGCTGTTCGACGGCGACAAGAAAGTCGGCGACCTCAAGCCCGTGGCCCTGGAACGCGGCGAAGCGGCCGTGCTGTACGTCACCGGCTCCGGCAGCAGCCTGTCGCCAGTGTGGGTAAAACGCCCGGTGTCGACCCGATAAGAGCAGCGGCAAGTTTCCAGCTTCAAGCGGCAAGCTTTTGCTTGCAGCTTGAAGCTCAAGACTTGCCACTGCCGCAGGAACAACAACAAGAGAGTGAAACGACAGAACGCAGTAGCTCTAAAAACCATTTCGATTTGTAGGAGTAACAAACATGATTCCGGTGATCTTGTCAGGTGGTAGCGGCTCACGTCTTTGGCCGCTTTCGCGCAAGCAATTCCCTAAACAGTTCCTGGCCCTGACCGGCGAACATACCCTGTTCCAGCAGACCCTCGAGCGCCTGGTGTTCGAAGGCATGGACACCCCGATCGTGGTCTGCAACAAAGACCACCGGTTCATCGTCAACGAGCAGTTGACCAACCGCAAGCTGGAAGCCCAGCGCATCCTGATGGAACCGTTCGGGCGCAACACCGCGCCGGCCGTGGCCCTGACGGCGATGATGCTGGTCAATGAAGGCCGCGACGAGCTGATGCTGGTCCTGCCGGCCGACCACGTGCTGGAAGACCAGAAAGCCTTGCAGCGTGCGTTGGCCCTGGCCACCGTGGCCGCCGAGCGTGGCGAAATGGTTCTGTTCGGCGTACCGGCCACCAAACCGGAAACCGGTTATGGCTACATCAAGTCGACCAACGACGCCCTGCTGCCTGAAGGGGTGAGCCGCGTTTCGCACTTCGTCGAAAAACCCGACGTCAAGCGCGCTACCGAGTTCGTCGAAGCCGGTGGTTACTTCTGGAACAGCGGCATGTTCCTGTTCCGCGCCAGCCGTTTCCTCGAAGAGCTGAAAAAACACGATCCGGACATCTACGACACCTGCCTGCTGACCCTGGAGCGCAGCGAACAGACGGCCGATACCATCACCTTTGACGAAGCCACTTTCGCCTGCTGCCCGGACAACTCCATCGACTACGCGGTGATGGAAAAGACCCAGCGCGCCTGCGTGGTGCCACTGTCGGCCGGCTGGAGCGATGTCGGCTGCTGGTCGTCGCTGTGGGAAGTCAACGCCAAGGATGCCAACGGCAACGTCACCAAGGGCGACGTCGTCGTCCAGGACAGCCGCAACTGCATGATCCACGGCAATGGCAAGCTGGTGTCGGTGATCGGCCTGGACAACATCGTGGTGGTCGAAACCAAGGACGCCATGATGATCGCCCACAAGGACAAGGTCCAAGGCGTCAAGCAAATGGTCAACACCCTCAACGCCCAGGGCCGCACCGAAACCCAGAACCACTGCGAGGTCTATCGTCCATGGGGTTCCTATGACTCGGTGGACATGGGCGGTCGTTTCCAGGTCAAGCACATCTCGGTCAAGCCGGGCGCATGCCTGTCGCTGCAGATGCACCACCACCGCGCCGAACATTGGATCGTGGTCAGCGGCACCGCTGAAGTGACCTGCGACGAGAACGTGTTCCTGCTCTGCGAAAACCAGTCGACCTACATCCCGATCGCCTCGGTTCATCGCCTGCGCAACCCGGGCAAGATCCCGCTGGAAATCATCGAAGTGCAGTCCGGCAGCTACCTGGGCGAAGACGATATCGAACGCTTCGAAGACATCTACGGTCGCTCCACCCCGGTCGAACGCGGCGTGTCGGTGAAAACCATCGCCCAATAACGATCAGCAGAACAAGAAGCCCCCGTCCAGCCCACTGCGTCCCCTATCCGCAGTGGGTTGGGTGGGGGCTTTTTTATTGATTGACCACTCGCTTGGCATCAAACTTTTCGGCAATCCTGGCCGAGCGCGGATTGACCGCGTCCGTTCTGATTTTTCTGATGTCCGCGCCCTTCGAAATGGCCTTGATTGCATGCACCGTCAAGAATGTACCCACCCCCTTCAGGATCGGCAGTCGCGCCACTGAGGTGGCCTGCGCCAACGCCTCTTTCTTCAAGGTCCCGCCATCCTGGGTTTCAGGGTGGACGACCACTTGCACAACATCCACTTCGGTTTTTCCCTTCGTTGTAAACGCGTTCAATTCGGCCAGACCATAAATCTGTCGCTCTTCAGGTGGTTTCAACTTGTCGGATTTTTTCATGACCGCGAAAAAGCGCCGCTCAACGACGAAATCAGGGTGCCTGTTCAACGCGTCCGGATCGATCGGCTCGTCCACGAATACATCATTGGCACTGCGCAACATGTAACTGGAAATGCTTGCCCCCAGACCGAAGTTTGAAGGTTGCCCAACGACCTTCGAACTCGATGTTTCGCTGGAGAGGGCTTTATAGCGTTGCTTGTAGCGTTGTAGATTCTGTTTGACCTCATCCCCTCCCACCAGATAGTCATTGAATGCACCGACCTCCACCACTTTGAAGTCATTCACATCGCTGAACTTTCCTGTGGCTTCCTTGAACACGCCAACCCTGCTCGTAAGCGCTGCCGCTGTGAGCTTCAGTCGGTTTTTTACGCCCACTTCTATTTCGTACTTGCCAGTCTTGTTGAGCCCGTCGGCGTCCCGAAAAGTCAGCGGGTTATTGCTCACCATCGCGTACAGATTCAGCCCATCGATATCTCCCGCAGGGTCCGGATTCAGCCAGCGCTGCAGACCGGGCATGTAGTACCGATAGCCGTAGTAATAGAACCCTGTTGCATCCCGCTCCTTGCCCGAGTAACGAACCGTCTTGTAACTGACCTCGATCACATCTTCCCCGGCCAGGTACGCGGTCTCGCCGAAAGGATAGAAGTGCTCGCGGCTGATGATTCTCCCGTCCTGGGCAAGCTCCAGACTGGTCGAACCCAATTGGTCGGTAAAACTGTATCGATAGAGGTCATTGGCCCCCGCAGGTGATGGGCTTTCCCAATGCAATACCCGCACACTGTTGAGCCCACCCTGGACGATGATGACCTGGAGAGACTCCCCAGTGCCGCTGTCGGCACGCAGTTCCAGCCCAGGCAAATAACGCACCTCGGCGGTCAGCGTCCGGGCACCGGCTTGCAGAGTGCGCAATTTGCGAACGCGCAGACCGCTGCCGTCGTAAACATAAATCTCACCGTCGTTAAGCCTTGAGGCGCGTTCGATGGGGGTGACCGAACTCAACTGGTTGCGCAGATCCCAAGCCAGGAAACGCCCCTCGTCCTGTTCCAGACAATTGCCCCGCGCATCGAACGCGGCGCAGACTTCATCTTCCGTTGGGGGCACGCCGTTGCGGTACGGCAAACAACGATTGCTGTAGCGGGCCGCTTGCAACTGGCGGCCATGATTCTGAGCGCCGACATGGGTCAGCTCCAGAAGGTTGCCGCTTTCGTCGTAGCGATAGGTCTGCCGGTAGTTGCTCACCGCCGCCGGGTCGACGCGACCAACGGACTCCGGTCCCTGGTTGGCAGCGCCCGCCTCCCAGCCGCTGGCTTCAAGCAATTGGTAGAGACTGTCGTAGATAAAACGACTGATCGGGTTGATACGCTGATTGGCGAAGTAGCGCACCGGCAGGGCCTTGTCCTCGATACTCAGCACGTTACCCATGGGGTCATAGGTGTAGAACAGGTCTTGCAGCACCTGATCAGCGCACCTGGCGTGGCGTTCCATCAGCCGGCCATCATCGGGACTGTAGCTAAGTGTGGTCTGCACGCCGTTACCGGCCGTTTCTTGCTCTATTTGCCCCTCGGCGCTGTAACGGATATCCCTGACCAGCGGCTGCCATGTGTCCTGCCCGTTTAATAACAAGTGATTTTCATGCAACCGGCCATCGCGGGTCAGTCTCTTGCGTTGTCGATGGCCCAGGGCATCCATTTGCTCCAGCACGTCACCCTGGGGGCCAAGGCACCAGGTTGACCGGGCTCCCTCGCCGGGCTCGAGCAGTGTTTCGCGCTCGGCTTCCGGCTCCGGCCAGTCGGGAGTGACGGCATCAAGGATGAAGCGACGGTTCTGGACAAGGTTTTGCGCGGTGAGGGAAAACGACTCCAGCAGCACGCTACCCGCCGGGTCATCGTGACGGATCAACTGCCCGTACTGGTTATGGTCGCGATCGCCCCGGCCCGGGGAACCGTACTTCAACCGCTCCATGCACCGACGCAGTTGCCCGGCGCCTTGTTCGAGCACCACCACGGGACGGAGCAGGTCGTCGTAGCCCACCTCGCGATGCGTGCCCCGACCGTCCCACGCCCGCAAACCCTCGCCGGCGAGCCCAGGCAGATCGATCTGCCTGCCCGCATCGACGCTATCGGTACGCAGCGCGGCAGCGGACAGCGAATAAACCGTCGTAAGGTTGGCCGGCGCCGACTGATCGTCTGGTTGCAAGCGCCACAATCGAGGATCCCACTGTTTTGCCAAACGACCGGCGGCATCGAAAAGGCTGCGAGTGACGCGCTCTTGCGTGGGCCCGTTCTCGATATTGCGCCAATAGTCGACCGAACGAACCGGTAAACTCCTTGGGTCAAAGGCCATCAGCCTCGGGGTTCTCTGATCCATGCCCATCTAATCAGACCTCTTGGTCGTAGCACCGCTGCGTCGTAAACGGCATCTAACAAGGGCAGACAACCCTTGCCTACTGTCAGATATGACAGCGGCGACCGACGGCCCGAGACGGATGAATACCCACGGCCCGCCCCCTCCGGTAGGATGGTGTGACGGTAACGGAGGCTTCACCCATGCTTATCGGCGTCTTGCTGGTCATCACCTGGCTCATCCTGCTGCTGCGCTATCCGGCCAAGGCGTTGCCGGTGTCCCTGGCGGCGTTCGTCGGGCTGGGACTGGTGGCCGCGTGGGTACTCTGGGAGGACAGCCGCGAAACCCGGCAACTGGCGCGCCTGGATCTGCGCGTCACTTACGCCCCCGAACGCTGCCCGGCCGACCGTCCGCTGTTGCTGAACATGACCAATGGCAACGATGTACCGCTGATCGAACTGCGCTGGCGAATCGCGGCGTATGCAGCCGGCGACACCATCAACCTGGCCGACAATCAGTACACCGCACCTCGTTACAGAGGCCCAGGCGAGTTGCAGCCCGGCGCGGACTGGCAGGATTGCCTGCCCCTGCCGCCACTGCGTCCCGGCTACCGCCCACAAACCCTGGAGTTTCGCGCCGAACGATTGCAAGGCAGCTTCTCCAACTGATCCCCTCTCACTGTTTGCATAAGGAATGGCTATGCCCGTTGCGTTGATTACCGGATGTTCCAGCGGCATCGGCCGCGCCCTCGCCGATGCCTTCAAGGCTGCCGGCTATCAAGTTTGGGCCAGTGCACGCAAGGATGAGGACGTGGCGCTGCTCAGTGCTGCCGGGTTTACCGCCGTACAACTGGACGTCAATGATGGCCAGGCCTTGGAACACTTGAGCGAACGCATCAACCAACAACACGGCGGTCTCGATGTGCTGATCAACAATGCCGGCTACGGCGCCATGGGTCCATTGTTGGACGGTGGTGTGCCGGCCATGCAGCGCCAGTTCGAAACCAACGTGTTCGCGGTCGTCGGAGTGACCCGCGCACTGTTCCCGGTGCTGCGCCGGGCCAAGGGATTGGTGGTGAACATCGGCAGCGTTTCCGGCGTGCTGGTGACGCCATTTGCCGGCGCCTATTGCGCCTCGAAAGCGGCGGTGCATGCCTTGAGCGATGCGCTGCGCATGGAACTGGCACCGTTCGGCATCCGCGTGATGGAAGTCCAGCCCGGCGCCATTGCCTCCAGCTTCGCCAAAAATGCCGGCCATGAAGCCGAGCAACTGATCAGCGAACAGTCACCCTGGTGGCCTCTGCGCGACGGCATCCGCAGCCGCGCCAAGGCGTCCCAGGACAACCCGACCCCGGCCAGCGATTTTGCCGCAGGACTGCTCAAGGCCGTGCAGCAACCCAGCCCCCCGCGCCTGCTGCGCTTGGGCAATGGCAGCCGGGCGTTGCCGTTGATGGCCGGTTTGCTGCCCAAGGGGTTGCTGGAAAAAGGCTTGATGAAGCGGTTTGGGTTGGGTGGGTCGCTGTAAAACACAGGGTAAACACGCATGAAACCCTGTGGGAGCGAGCCTGCTCGCGATAGCGACGGCACAACCAACCTCCTTGCCCACTGAAACACCGCTATCGCGAGCAGGCTCGCGCCCACAATTATCCGTGGGCGTCAGCGCTCGGTTTGGGATCGACCACCACCGTACAGGTCATCCCCGCCGCCAGCAGCACGCCGTCCGGCACTTCATCGATATGGATCCGCACCGGCACCCGCTGCGCCAGGCGAACCCAGTTGAAGGTCGGGTTCACATCGGCGATCAACTCGCGGCTTGCGGGGTTGTCACGGTCGTAGATGCCCCGCGAGATGCTTTCCACATGCCCCTTGAGCACCTCGCCGCTCATCAACTGCAACTGCGCCGAATCACCGACCCGCACCTTGGGCAGCTTGGTTTCTTCGAAGAAGCCGTAGACCCAGAACGAATTCATGTCCACCACGGCCATTTTCGCCTCGCCGATGCGCGCATAGTCGCCCCGATGCACGTTGAGGTTGGTGACATAACCGTCCACCGCCGCGCGGACCTGGGTACGGGCGAGATTCAGTTCGGCGGCCTCCAGTTGGGCCTGGGCGTGCTGGTAATCGGCCAGGGCCGAGTCGGCAATGTTACTGGCGTCGTCACGGTTTTCCCGGGAGATCACCAGGCTGTCCAGGTCGGCACGCCGATGCGCGTTGACCTTGCGCATTTCCCAGGTCGCCTTGCGCGAGGCCACCAAAGAGCGAGCCTGTTTCACCGCAATGCGGTAATGCTCGGGGTCGATGCGCATCAGCAGGTCGCCCTTTTTTACCAACTGGTTATCACGCACCGGTACCTCGACCACCTCACCACTGACGTCGGCGGCGACGTTGATGATGTCGGCGCGTACCCGACCATCACGGGTCCACGGAGTGTTCATGTAGTGCACCCACAACACCCGGCCGATCCACAGGGCAAGGGCCAGCACCAACAGCGTCGCAAGCAGGCTGAAAAACTTTTTCATCGCATTGATCTCAACGGTAGACCGTCAGCGCCAGCGCGCCAAACAGGCAGGTAAACAGACTCAGGCGCAGCAGCGCCGGGTGCCAGAAGAAGCGGTACAGGTCCAACCCCGACAGAAAACGATCCAGGGCCCAGGCCAGGGCGGCGGCGATGAAAAACATCAGGGTCATGGTGGGCATGTACACGCCATGGAAGGCGATTTCACGAGGCATGTTCGGGTTCCTGGGGCAGCGGCCTGGCGTAGGCCGCCAATGGCGATTGCGGGTCCAACAGCGAGGTGCGGATGAAATGCAGGTAGCTTTTCACCCGGCGCAGGGCTGAGGTGTCGAAATGCGGGGCGAAGGGTTCGTCACTGGCCTGTACGCGGCTGATGGCATGGTCGACCGCCAGCAGGGCGCGCTCCAGATTGCTCTGGCCGGGCTGACGAAACAGCCGCACCAACGCCCGCCCCATCACGCGGATCGCCTGGCGCCAGGGCTGGCTTGGGGCATAGGCCGGATGCACGGGCAAGATCGCCTGTTCCTTGCGCAATTCGATAATCGCGTGGCCGACTTCCAGGACCACAAACATCCAGCGCAACAGATCCCGCTGCACCCCAGGTTGCCCCGCCGCCAGTCCATAAGCCTGATGCAGCAAGTCCCGGGTGCGACTTTCAAAGCCCGAGGCCAGGCCCTTGAGCCGGCCGCTGATGGCAAACACCACCTGCTCGCGCAGGTCTTGTTCGAGCCGGCGCCACAACCAGCGACTGTTGGGCGGCAGAATGATTGCCCCGGCAGCGGCACATACCAGCATGCCAAGGATCATCGCGAGGTAATCGTTGATGAAGGTGTAGGGGTTGTAGACCGTCAGGTTGTCGGGCACCGAGCCTGTGCAGAAGAAGATCAACAACCCCAACCCGACCCCGGCGTATTGCGGTCGCGAGCTGAGGAATGAGCCCAACATGATCACCGGCGCCAACATCACGCAGAGCAAGGGGAAGCCATCAATCAGCGGGAAGATGAAAAACATCTCGACGAAACCGATCAAGGCCCCGAGCAGCGTGCCACACGCCATCTGGAACGCCATGCGTTTGGGGTTGGGCGTGGCGGCCGACAAGCCCACCGTGGCGGCGGCAATCATCGTCATGGTCGCACCGCTCGGCCAGGCCGTGGCGACCCAATAGCTGCCCAGCACCAGCAGGATGAACGCTGCCCGAAACCCCGACGCCGCAGCCGCCAGACCGTTGGTCTGCGGCATGAAAGGTTGGTCCCATTGCTCGCGTTCGTGGCGATGATCAGCCAGCGACGCATGGGTCTGGGCGTAACCGTGCAAGTCATCGACGAAGCGATACAGCAGCTCGTAGGCGGTGTGAAAGTCCAGCCGTTGCGCTTCGCTCGGATCTGTTTCTTCGAACACCCCACGCAGCCTGCGGACCTGTGCCGGCAAATCGGCTTTATAGGTTGCCAGCTCCGCCGCCAGGCGCGCGGCGTCTTTATCGGTCAAGGCGCGGGCGCTAAAACCGTCCAGCAACTCGGCCAACGTTAGCAGACCCGGTTTAATGGCATTCACCACATGATCCACCCCGCGGCTGCGTAGACGTTCGAGCAACTGGTGCAAGGCGTTGAATCGGGTGGTGATGCCCATGAACTCGCTGTTCAAGCGGCTGAGCCGACCGTTTGCGCCGACGCATGTGCGGGTCTTCGAACACCGTCACGCTGCGCAGGCTTTCCAGGCCCACGGCTTCGGCAATGAAACCGACGTTACGCGCCTCGAATGCCTCGCGTTTGCTGCGTCCACGCAAGCCATCCGTGACAAACAGGGCGAACACTCCAAAGCGTTGGTACAGGGCGTTGCGCATGGCGGCGCTGGCGGTTTGCGGCAAGATCGCGGCGCTGATCAGGGTTGCGCAGAGAATCCCCAGGGAAATTTCCAGCACACGCCAGACCGCCGCCATGAACGCGCCGCGCCTTCCGGATGAGCCAGGGCCGGCAGACCGATCATGGCCGCGGTGTAGCCGGCCAGCACAAAACCATAGGCCCTGAAGTTGCGATAACGCGCCGCGCCCGCTGAACAGACGCCGACCCAGATCGCCAGACTGCCCAGAAACAGTTCGGTGTTCTGGGCGAACAAGGCAATCAGCGCCACCATCACCGCCGAGCCGGCCAGCGTGCCGAGCAAGCGATAGAAACTCTTGGCGAACACCTGCCCGCTCTGGGGCTGCATGACGATAAACACCGTGATCATGGCCGTGCGCGGTTGCGGCAGCTCCAGACGCATCGCCAGCCACAATGTCAGGAAGGCGGCGAGCAGCACTTTGAAAATGTAGACCCACGTCACACCGTCGCTGCGAGCCCAGTCGAAGAAACCACGGCGCCATTCGAGGCGGTACAGCCAGCGGGCAGGAGCGAATAAAGACATCACAATAGAACTACTCAACATGGCTCAAGTCAGGGATGTCCTTGCCGGCGTCCAGGCCACCGCCCAACGCCGTCACCAGGTCGGCGTGGGCCGTCAGGCGCGCCGCCTCCACTTGCTGCTGCACCTGTTGCTGCTTGAACAACAGGCTTTGGGCGTTGAGCACGTTGAGGTAGTCAGTGAGCCCGCGCTGGAACGCAACCATCGCGATGTCGTAGGTGCGTTGCGCGGCGGCCACCGACTCAGCAGCGAAGACGTGTTGCTTGTCCATGGACTCACGGCGGATCAACTGATCGGAAATGCTCTTGAGTGCATCGACCAGCGTCTGGTTGTAGTGGGCCACGGCGATGTCATAACCGGCCGCCGCCTCCCCCAACTGTGAGCGCAGGCGCCCACCGTCGAAAATCGGCAGTGTGATGGCCGGTCCGACGCTGTAGTTGAGCTTCTTGCCGGTCAAGAACTCCAGCGCCCCGCCACCGGTCGCCATGTAGCCGATACTGCCCACCAGGTCGACATTGGGATAAAACCCGGCACGCGCGACATCGATACCCCGTGCCTGAGCGGCCACTTGCCAACGCCCGGCCACCACGTCCGGACGCTGGCCGAGCAATTCGGCGGGCAAGGCCGACGGCAACTTCAAGGGCGCACCGAGGGCCAGGGTCGGGCGCTGCAGCCGCGCCCCGTCTCCTGGCCCTTTGCCCGCCAGCGCCGCCATTTGATTGCGGCTCAAGGCAATGGCTTCGTCGAGGGCGTCGAGTTGCCGATGGGTCTCAGGCAATGGCGCCTGGGCCTGGCTGACTTCGAAATGGGTGCCGATGCCGCCGTCCAGACGCTTTTGCGCCAGTTCGAGAATCTGCTCCTGCTGATGGAGGGTCGCCACGACGATATCGCGCTGGGCATAGTGCAACGCGAACTGGATATAGGTGCGCACGATGTTGTTCTGCAACTCCAACTGCGCCTGCCGCGCCTCGGCCACGCTGACATGAGCCAGGTCGACGGCCCGCTCACTGGCGTTGCGCTCGCGGCCCCACAGGTCCAGCGCATAGCTCAAGCCCAGGCCCGCGTTATTGTCCCAAGTGGTGGTGTCGGCCAACTCGCCAGGGCCATAGAACTGATCGGTGGGCCAGTTGTGGCGCTTGAGGGTCGCTTGACCATTGATCTGTAGCGACTCGGCAGCCTCGACGACACCGGCCATGGCCTTGGCCTGCCGCACGCGGGCAGCGGCCAGGGCCAGGCTCGGGCTGTCATGCACGGCCAGGTCGGTCCAGCGATCCAGTTGCCGGTCGCCATAGGCATTCCACCACTGGCCGGTGGGCCAGTTAGCATCACGGGCAGCCTCGCGGATCGCTTCATCGGTGGCCAGTTGATTGGCCGACAATGCCTGGCCTTGCGGCGCAATCCCTCCCGTGCCGATGCAACCGCTGATGGTGAACGTTAAAAGCCAAACACTGAGAGTCTTCAGCTCTCTGCTGATGCAACGCGGCACTTGCGCAAAATTCCTGAGATGGGGAGGCGTGAAGAGGCTGAATGCCCGGTGACGCAACTGTGGGAGCGAGCCTGCTCGCGATAGCGTCCAGGCAGACACATTGAGGGGAATGTGATGCCGCCATCGCGAGCAGGCTCGCTCCCACAGCAATCAGCGATCCAGGATTGGCCGCAATTCTAGGCACCCCATCGAACGGCGATAAGCCGACCTTTCTGCGAATCTTTGTTACCGTTACTGCGATAATCCATTAGTCGGGGTCCGCGGCGCTGTAACTTCGTGTCACAATTTGCCATCTCCCAAGAGAGCCTCCCATGGACACTTTGCAAAACATGCGTGCGTTCAGCTGTGTTGCTGAAGCGGGCAGTTTCACCGCCGCCGCCGTGCAACTGGATACCACCACAGCCAACGTTTCGCGTGCGGTTTCCAACCTGGAAGCCCATCTGCAAACCCGCCTGCTCAACCGCACCACCCGCCGCATCGCCCTGACCGAGGCCGGCAAACGTTATCTGCTGCGTTGCGAGCAGATCCTGGCGTATGTCGAGGAGGCTGAAGCCGAGGCCAGCGATGCTCACGCACGTCCTGCCGGGCAGTTGAAGGTCCATACCATGACCGGCATCGGCCAGCATTTCGTGATCGATGCCATCGCCCGCTATCGTAAAACCCATCCCGACGTGACTTTCGACCTGACCCTGGCCAATCGTGTGCCGGACATCCTGGACGAGGGTTACGACGTTTCCATCGTACTGGCCAGCGAATTGCCGGACTCGGGCTTTGTCTCCCAGCGCCTGGGGATCACCTACAGCATCGTCTGCGCATCACCTGCCTACGTGAAAGCCAGCGGCTGCCCGCAGAAACCCGGCGACCTGCTCAACCACGCCTGCCTGCGCCTGGTCAGCCCGGTCATTCCGCTGGAGAAATGGGTATTTGACGGCCCCGAAGGCCAAGAGATGGTCACCATCAGCAACTCACCGTTCCTGGTGAACTCCGCCGATGCCATGAAAACCGCGATCACCAGTGGCATGGGCGTGGGCGTGTTGCCGGTGTATGCCGCCATTGAGGGCTTGCGCAATGGCACGCTGGTGCGGGTCATGCCCAACTACCGCTCCCAGGAACTGAACCTCTACGCCATCTATCCTTCGCGCCAGTACCTGGATGCGAAGATCAAGACCTGGGTCGAGTACCTGCGCGGCTCGCTGCCGGAAATCCTCGCGGCGCACCAGGCCGAACTGACGGCCTATGAGTTGAGTGGCAGTCTGGCCGGTGCACGGGTCGCGAACTGATTTCGCGCCCGTGCTCCAAGGGTGATATCAGCGCTTGCCCATCGAGCGACGCGTGCCGGGAGGCGCGGCGCCAGGGGTCTTGGTATGACCGTTCTTCGCGCCGTTCTTGTACCAAGGCTGCTGCCCGGCCCCTTTGGCCGCGGCCAGCTCACCGGGCTTGAACGGAAACTTGAAGGTCGGGATCGCGTTGACGCTCTCGCCGCTGGAAACATCGCTGTCGGGCCGGTCGGCCTGTTCGCCGTTCGGGCGTTCGTCCGCGGGCGAAGGTGTTGGGGAAGTCATGTAAAGCTCCGGGTAATGCGTGCAAGTCGGGCCCGGAGAGCGAGCCGCGAAGTCGGCAGTATACCCGCCCGATACCAGCGCGCGCAGGGCGGATTCAATCGGCCCTTCACTCGTCTGACAGCAAGTCGGGACAAAACTGACAAGCCCGTCAGTTAGGCGTCACCTTCCTGACCACCTCACAACGCTATATAAGAAAGATAAAAATCCCTCTGTCCTGAACCGGCCTCCCACATCCATGCACATCCAGAAAAAAACCGTCTTGCTCGTCGCGCTCCTGGTCGCTCTGGCAGCTGTCGCCCTCTGGTATGTCATGAAGCCTGTCACCGCCAAGCCCGGCGCGCCCGTGGCCGTGCCGGTAAGGGTCGTCAGCGTGGTGCAAAAGGATGTGCCGCGCTTTGCCAGTGGCATCGGCACGGTGTTGTCACTGCACAGCGTGGTGATCCGCCCGCAGATCGACGGCATCCTCACTCAACTGCTGGTCAAGGAAGGGCAACAGGTCAAGAAGGGGGAACTGCTGGCCACCATCGACGACCGCTCGATCCGCGCCAGCCTTGACCAGGCCAGGGCCCAACTCGGTGAAAGCCAGGCACAACTGGCGGTCGCCCAGGTCAATCTCAAGCGTTACAAATTGCTCAGTGTCGACGACGGCGTATCGAAACAGACCTACGACCAGCAACAGGCACTGGTCAACCAGCTCAAGGCCACCGCCCAGGGCAATCAGGCGGCCATCGATGCCGCCCAGGTGCAGTTGTCCTACACCCGGATCCGCTCCCCGGTGACCGGTCGCGTCGGCATTCGCAACGTGGACGAAGGCAACTTCCTGCGCACCAGCGACACCGAGGGCTTGTTCACCGTGACCCAGATCGACCCGATCGCAGTGGAGTTCGCCCTGCCCCAACAAATGCTGCCCACCTTGCAACGGTTGATGGCCGCCCCCGAGCAAGCGCTGGTCCAGGCCTACATAGGCGCTGATGGGACCTCCGGTGAAATGCTCGGCGAGGGCCGCCTGAGCCTGATCGACAACCAGATCAACGCCAACACCGGCACCCTGCGGGCCAAGGCTGAATTCAGCAACGCCGCGCAACGGCTATGGCCAGGGCAGTTGGTGACATTGAAAATCCAGACCGCACTCGACAAGGACGCCCTGGTGGTTCCACCGACCGTGGTTCAGCGCGGCCTGGAGCAACCTTTCGTGTACCGAATCACCGGCGACCGGGTAGAGAGCGTACCGGTGGTGATGGTCTACCAGGACAGTGACCTGCACATCATCAAAGGGGTGAGCGCGGGCGATCAACTGGTGAGCGACGGTCAGTCACGGCTCAAGCCGGGCAGCCGCATCCAGGTGCTCGGTGACCCAGTGGCCCAGGCCAATGTGTCGGAGCCAAAACCATGAAGGGCCGCGGTTCGGTTTCGGCGTGGTGCATCGACCATCCCATCGCCACGGTCCTGATGACCTTCGCCCTGATACTGCTGGGATTGATCGCCTTTCCTCGCCTGCCTGTCGCGCCGTTACCTGAAGCGGAATTCCCGACCATCCAGGTCAGGGCTCTGTTGCCCGGCGCCAGCCCCGAAACCATGGCGTCGTCGGTGGCGACCCCACTGGAAGTGCAATTCAGCGCCATTTCCGGCATTACCCAGATGACCTCAAGCAGTGCCCTGGGCTCGACCAACCTGACCTTGCAGTTCAGCCTGGACAAAAGCATCGACACCGCCGCCCAGGAAGTGCAAGCGGCCATCAATACCGCCTCCGGCAAACTGCCCCAGGACATGCCGAATCTGCCCACCTGGCGCAAAGTCAATCCGGCCGACAGCCCGGTGTTGATCCTCAGCATCAGCTCCAGCCTGATGCCCGGCACCGAATTGAGCGACTACGTCGAAACCCTGCTCGCCCGGCAACTCAGCCAGATCGATGGCGTGGGACAAATCTACATCACCGGCCAGCAACGTCCGGCGATCCGGGTACAGGCCTCGGCGGACCGACTCGCCGCCATCGGTCTGACCCTGGCCGACATTCGCGTGGCGCTCCAGCAGGCCAGCCTCAACCTGGCCAAGGGGGCGCTTTACGGCGAGTCGAGCGTTTCCACCCTGTCCACCAACGATCAGCTGTTCCAGCCGGAGGAATATGGTGAGTTGATCGTGTCCTACAAGGATGGGGCACCGGTTCATCTCAAGGACGTCGCCAAAGTCATCAATGGTTCGGAAGACGCCTACATTCAGGCCTGGTCCGATGAGCAACCGGGGCTCAACCTGGTGATTTTCCGTCAGCCGGGGGCGAACATCGTCGACACCGTCGACCGCATCCAGGCAGCCTTGCCGACCCTGGAAGCCATGCTGCCTGCGGCCGTGCAAGTCAAGGTACTGAACGACCGTACACAGACTATCCGCGCTTCGCTGCATGAGGTGGAGATCACCTTGCTGATCGCGGTGCTGCTGGTGGTGTCGGTGATGGCGCTGTTCCTGCGCCAGCTCTCGGCGACCCTGATTGTCTCAGCGGTCCTGGGCGTGTCGCTGATCGCCAGTTTCGCCCTGATGTATGTGATGGGCTTCAGTCTGAACAACCTGACCCTGGTGGCTATCGTGATCTCGGTCGGGTTCGTGGTGGACGATGCGATTGTAGTGGTGGAGAACATTCACCGGCACCTGGAGGCGGGTGATGGCATGCGCGAAGCGGCGATCAAAGGAGCGGGCGAAATCGGCTTCACGGTGATCTCCATCAGTTTTTCGCTGATAGCCGCGTTCATTCCCCTGCTCTTCATGGGTGGCGTGGTCGGGCGTCTGTTCAAGGAGTTTGCCCTGACCGCCACTTCGACCATCCTGATTTCGGTGGTGGTGTCCCTGACCCTGGCACCGACCCTGGCCGCGCTGTTCATGCGCGCCCCGACGCCTCATGCCCACGGCAAGCGAAGTTTCGGCGAACGCCTGCTGGGTGGGTATGAACGGACACTGCGCTGGGCCCTGGCCCATCAGAGGCTGATGATCGGCGTGTTCGGCGTGACCCTGGCGCTGGCAGTGGCGGGCTACGTATTCATTCCCAAGGGTTTCTTCCCGGTACAAGACACCGGCCTGGTGCTGGGCACCAGCGAAGCCGCCGCCGACGTGTCATTCCCGGACATGGTGGCCAAACACAAGGCCCTGGCCGAGATCGTCGCCGCCGACCCGGCGGTGCAGAGCTTTTCTCACGCTGTCGGCGTCTCGGGTTCCAACCAGACCATCGCCAATGGTCGCTTCTGGATCGCCCTCAAGCCCCAGGATCAGCGTGACGTGTCGGCCAGCGCGTTCATCGACCGGATCCGCCCCAAACTGCTGGGCATCCCCGGCGTGGTGCTGTACCTGAGGGCCGGGCAGGACATCAACCTCAGTCCCGGTCCGAGCCGCGCCCAGTATCAATACGTGCTCAAGAGCAACGACGGACCGACGCTCAACACCTGGACACAAAAACTCACCGACAGGCTGCGCGGTAACCCCGCGTTCCGGGACATCTCCAACGACCTGCAACTGGGCGGCAGCATCACCCACATCAACATCGACCGCAGCGCGGCGGCGCGCTTTGGCCTCACCGCCAGCGATGTCGACCAGGCCCTGTACGACGCCTTCGGCCAGCGGCAGATCAACGAATTCCAGACTGAAACCAACCAGTACAACGTGATCCTGGAGCTCGACACCGCGCAACGCGGCAAGGCCGAGAGCCTGGCCTATTTCTACCTGCGCTCGCCGCTCAGTGGAGAGATGGTCCCGCTCTCGGCCCTGGCCCGCTTCGATGCGCCGACCAACGGCCCGCTGTCCATTGCCCACGACGGCATGTTCCCGGCCGCCAATCTGTCGTTCAACCTGGCGCCCGGCGTGGCATTGGGGGATGCGGTGCGCATGCTCGACCAGGCCAAGAACGAGGTCGGCATGCCGGCCTCCATTACCGGTAACTTCCAGGGCGCGGCCCAGGCATTCCAAAGCTCCCTGGCCAGCCAGCCATGGCTGATCCTCGCCGCGCTGTTGGCGGTGTACATCATCCTCGGCGTGCTCTACGAGAGTTTCGTACACCCGTTGACGATCATCTCCACCCTGCCCTCGGCCGGCCTCGGCGCGCTGGTCATGCTGTGGTTGCTGGGCCAGGATTTTTCGATCATGGCGCTGATCGGACTGGTGCTGCTGATCGGCATCGTCAAGAAAAACGGCATCCTGATGATCGACTTCGCCCTCGACGCCCAGCGCAAGGGTGGCTTGACGCCCCAGGAAGCGATTTTCCAGGCGTGCCTGACCCGGTTTCGCCCAATCATCATGACCACCCTGGCCGCCCTGCTGGGAGCCCTGCCGCTGATGCTCGGCTCCGGCCCCGGCGCAGAACTGCGCCAGCCGTTGGGCATTGCAGTGGTCGGCGGCCTGCTGGTGAGCCAGGCGCTGACGTTGTTCACTACACCGGTCATATACTTATGGCTCGAGCGACTGTTTCATCGGCCCGTCCAGCAGCCCGGACCTGCGCCGACGACGCTGGCGACCACAGACTGAGGCGGGGCCATGCGCGTTCTGATCATCGAAGACGAAGAAAAAACCGCGGACTATCTGCATCGCGGCCTGAGCGAACAGGGCTACACCGTAGATGTGGCGCCGGACGGCGTCGAGGGGCTGCACCTGGCGCTGGAAAGCGACTACGCGGTGATCGTGCTGGACGTCATGCTGCCAGGCCTGGACGGCTTCGGCGTGCTGCGGGCCCTGCGCGCCCGCAAACAGACCCCGGTGATCATGCTCACCGCCCGTGAACGGGTCGAAGACCGCATCAAGGGCTTGCGAGACGGCGCCGATGATTACCTGGGCAAGCCGTTCTCCTTCCTGGAGCTGGTGGCCCGCCTGCAAGCCCTGACCCGCCGCAGCGGCAGTCATGAACCGGTGCAGGTCAGCATCGCCGACCTGTGGATCGACCTGATAAGCCGCAAGGCCACCCGCGCAGGCCAACGCCTGGACCTGACGGCCAAGGAGTTCTCGCTGCTCAGCGTCCTGGCACGTCGCCAGGGCGAAATACTGTCGAAAACCGCCATTGCCGAAATGGTCTGGGACATCAACTTCGACAGCGACGCCAATGTGGTGGAAGTGGCCATCAAACGCTTGCGGGCCAAGCTCGACGGGCCGTTCGAACAGAAACTGCTGCACACGATTCGTGGAATGGGTTATGTGCTGGAGAGCAGAGAGTGACTTTGCCCGACAGTATTGCCCTGCGCCTGAGCGGCATGTTCACGCTGGTGGCGGCATTGGTGTTCCTGTTGATCGGCGGAGCCTTGTACCAGCAAGTCGAAAAGGGTCTGGGCCTGCTGCCGGAAGCCGAACTCGATGCGCGCTACAGCGTGCTCGAATCCACGGTCGGTCGCTACGGCACACCCGAGCACTGGGTGAAGATCAATAACAAGTTGCGCCTGCTGGGAGAGGAAGACAAACGCATTCACTTCTGGATCGTCAGTGGCGATCCACGCTTTGAATATGGCAACCCCGATCCACAGATTCGTGCCTTCGCCGAAGGTTCGCTGGGCAAGCGCGACCTGAAACTGGCGGCCCAGCAATACCCGATGAAAGTGCTCGTCAGCCAGTTCCCGGCCAAGGACCAGCGTCCACCGTTGCGCTTCATGATCGGCATCGACACCCAGACGTTCTACCAGACCCAACACTATTTGCTCGTGGCACTGGTGAGCTTGGCGATTGTCGGGGTGATCCTGGCCTCCTTGCTGGGCTACTGGGTAGCGCGTATCGGCCTCAAGCCGCTGATCAAACTGTCCGATGAGGCCAGACGCCTGACACCACCGCGCTTGTCCGGGCGCTTGCAGATGTCACCGTTGGCGCCGGAGCTCAGTCAATTCGTCAGTTCCTTCAACGCCACCCTCGACCGGGTCGAACAGGCGTACTCGCGACTGGAGTCGTTCAACGCCGACGTCGCCCATGAACTGCGCTCGCCCCTGACCAACCTGATCGGCCAGACCCAGGTGGCGCTGACCCGTGGGCGCTCGGCCGAACATTACTTCGAGGTGCTGCAATCGAATCTCGAAGAGCTGGAGCGACTGCGCTCGATCATCAACGACATGCTGTTCCTCGCCAGCGCCGACCAGGGCAACAAAGCCACCAAACTCACCAGCACCTCCCTGGCCGGCGAAGTGGCGACCACCCTCGACTACCTGGACTTCATCCTTGAAGACGCCCAGGTCCAGGTCAGGGTCAGCGGTGACGCCCAGGCCAACATCGAGATCGCCCACCTGCGCCGCGCACTGATCAACCTGCTGAGCAACGCGGTGCGACACACCGCCCCGGGGCAAGTGATCAATGTGCGCATCGAGGCCCTGGGCGACCAGATCACCCTCGCCGTCACCAACCCCGGCGAACCGATTGCCGATGAACACCTGCCACGCCTGTTCGAACGGTTCTACCGGGTAGATGCCTCCCGCAGCAACAGTGGCGCCAACCACGGGTTGGGGCTGGCCATCGTCAAGGCGATTGCGCTGATGCACGGCGGGGATGTCTTCGTGCGCAGTGACCGGGGCGTGAATACCTTCGGGATCCGCTTGCCGGCCTGACACCCCACGCTGTTTAGATCGTATTGGGATGAATTCCAGGCGATTGAATGCTGGATGAAAGCCATATCAAGCAAAGTAAAAAGATCTCCGCCTTCGGCAGCGCTCACGCGTTATTGCGCGAACACTGATTGCCCGCTCTCACCGATCCAAGCACAATCAGCAAAAGGCCAGCATCTGGTGCATTGCCGGTTATGCAACCCTTTGGGACGGATCCCAGCCACATGACAAATGCAGACATCGGAACCATGAGCGCGAGCAGTGCGACACCCGGCAATACCCCGTTTTCGATACGCTCGGAACGGGTACTCGTACTGGCCAGTTCGTTGGTTGTCATTGCCATCCTGAGCATCGTGACCTTCCTGCTGATCCGCGAATACGCCGCTGCCCAACAGGCCGCGACACGTTCGGCGACCAATATCGTGCAACTGATTGATGCCGACGTGCTGCGCAACGTGGAGCTCTACGATCTGTCGCTACAAGGTTTGGTCGCCGCCGCCCAACGCAACGACCTGAAAGACGTTTCGCCGACGATTCGCCACTTGGCCCTCTTCGACCGTGCCACCGCCGCCCCCTATAAAGGCGACATCCTGCTGCTCGACAAGCGCGGCAATGTAGTCGCCGACTCCGCCTCGATCGAGCCACGAAAGGGCAACTACGCCGACCGGGAATACTTCCAGTCCCATGTCCATAACCCAAGCCCGGGCATGATGATCAGTCGCCCGTTTCGCTCCAGAAGTGCCGCGCAGGACTGGCGTATCAGTTTCAGCTACAGACTAAACGACGAACAAGGGGAGTTCCTGGGCGTGGCGGAAGCCGCGATGCGCTTGAACTATTTCAACCAATTGTTCAAGAGCCTGAACATCGGTCATGGCGGCACAGTCAATCTGGTGAGCAGCGAAGGCTTTCTGTTGGCCCAGGAGCCGCCCCTGGCCGAGGACCTGATTGGCAAGGATTTCAGCAACCGCCCGAACTTCATGCGCATCCTGCGCGAAGGCAACGGCAGCTTCACCAGCGTATCCGGTCAGGACCAGAAGCCGCGCCTGTACACCTTCTCCCAAGTGGGCGACCTGCCTTTGATCGTGGTGGTAGCGCTCTCCTCCGATGAAGTCTTCGCCTCCTGGAAACGCACGGCGCTGCTGGTCAGCGGTGCTACGGGGGCATTGTGCATCGGTTTGCTCTGGCTCACCTGGCTGCTGCGTCATGAACTTAGGCGGCGCCACCATGCTGAACGGGAACTGGCGCAACTGGCGTCCATCGACTCGCTGACGGGCCTGGCCAACCGCCGGACTCTGGACGAAACGCTACAACAGGAATGGCTGCGGGCCCAGCGTTCGGGCCAACCGCTGTCAGTCATGATGATCGATGCCGATCACTTCAAGGCATTCAACGATCGCCACGGCCACCCAAGTGGTGATGAGGCCTTGCGCACCCTGGCGCATCTGATCGGTAGGCATGTCCGCCGACCGGCCGACCTGGCAGCGCGCTACGGCGGTGAGGAGTTCGCGGTGGTACTGCCGGAAACCACCACCGCCGGAGCCTTTACCATGGCCCAGAACATTCGCGAAGCGGTGGAACAGTTGCCCCCCTTCATTACCGGCGCAGCCCCCATGACCGTCAGCATTGGCATTGCCACCTGGGCCCAAGGACCTTATGGCGAACTCGAGCAGCTCATGTTCGCTGCTGACAAGGCGCTATACCAGGCCAAGGCCAGTGGGCGCAATCGTGTGGTTTGTGCGATGTAATGGCCCCTTCCATGTGGCTATTCGACCGATTTGGGTAGGTGTGTATCCATTGCTGCGGTAACGGGGCGCCGAGATCAACGTCCTCCGCGAGGCGGCCTGACAGCCGACCTGTTTTTTGATGACCGCGTTCATCCTGTGGGAGCGAGCCTGCTCACGATGACGGTGGTTCAGTCAATGAGGATGTTGAATGTGCCGGCCTCTTCGCGAGCAGGCTCGCTCCCACAATTGGATCGGAGTACTACCACAAGAAATAGGCCGGCTGTCAGGCCGCCTTCGCGAGCAAGCTTTGCTCCCACAGATCTGACAGGTGTACGACCGAAAGAACCAGGCCGGCTGTCAGGCCGCCTCGCGGTGGACGTTGATCTCGGCGCCCCGTTAACCACGCTGGCCGAACGCAGGCATTGTGGAGTGGGCATCCCGGCATGGATGCCGGGATAGCCGCGCTGGACCATGGATGGTCCTTCGCGGCGGGCCCACGGAGCAATGCCGGAGTGAGGGCATGCCGAGCCTAAGCGAGGCACCTAGTGGTGGGGCATGAGCGCTTTGGTTACTTTCGCGCTTTTCGAAAGTGACCCGCCGTAAGGGCGGAACCGCCAGTGGCCATTACCGCAGAAACGGATATGTACCCCAACTCAACTCAACTCAAAAAACAGCATTACCCCTATTGCCACAAACGTCCCAGAAAGCAGCCATAAAAAAAGGCCACCCGAAGGCAGCCTTTAAAAACTAGAGAGGTTTTTATGCTTACACGGCCGCTACAGGGCGCATGTAAGAGATTGGTGCGGTGCTGGCGTCTTCGAACGTCACGACTTCCCAAGCATCTTTCTGCTCAATCAACTTGCGCAGCAGCTGGTTGTTCAGCGCGTGGCCGGACTTGAAGCCTTTGAACTCACCAATCAGGCTATTGCCCAGCAGGTAGAGGTCGCCGATTGCATCAAGAATCTTGTGCTTGACGAACTCGTCTTCATAACGAAGGCCGTCTTCGTTCAACACACCATCGGAATCGACCACGATCGCGTTTTCAACACTGCCGCCGAGTGCGAGGTTGTGCTTGCGCAGGTACTCGATATCACTCATGAAACCAAAGGTACGGGCGCGGCTGACTTCTTTTACGAACGAAGTGCTGGAAAAGTCCACGCTTGCACTCTGGGTGCGGTCACGGAAAACCGGGTGATCGAAATCGATCTCGAAGCTCACCTTGAAACCTTCGAAAGGCACGAAAGTGGCGCGTTTGTCGCCGTCTTCCACTGTCACTTCCCGCAGGATACGGATGAACTTCTTGGCTGCGTCCTGCTCTTCCAGGCCAGCCGATTGAATCAGGAATACGAAGGGTCCGGCACTGCCATCCATGATCGGGACTTCGGACGCGGAGAGCTCGACGTAGGCGTTATCGATGCCCAGGCCAGCCATGGCCGAGAGCAAATGCTCCACCGTATCCACTTTGGTGTCACCGTTGACCAGTGTGGTCGACATAGTGGTTTCACCAACGTTTTCCGCGCGAGCAGGGATCTGCACCACAGGGTCGAGGTCGGCACGACAAAACACGATGCCAGTATCGACAGGCGCGGGCTTGAGGGTCAGGTAGACCTTCTCACCGGAGTGCAAGCCGACACCTGTGGCACGGATAATATTCTTCAGGGTGCGTTGTTTAATCATGGCATGGGCCGCTTCAGCGCAAATTGCGAACTGGTATCAACAAAGGCTGGCGATAATAGCAGACCAGACCTTTGCTGAACACCAATCACCCGTATCCCCCTGATACATTTCATCAATCGGCCTGACGACGCAGGAATGCCGGGATGTCCAGGTAATCCAGATCGTCTTGCGGATTCATCTTCGCGGCAGTCGCAGCACCGGCCTGAGCCTGGTTGCGCATGACGGTCGGACGGTCCAGGTCACGGTAGTTCACCGCGGGTTGTTCCTGACGAGCGGCTGCTTGTTGCTGCGGCTGCGATGCCAGGGAGGTCTGAACGGTGTTATCGATCACCTTCATCGGTTTCTCGATTTTCGCGCCCAGGCCAGTGGCAACCACGGTCACGTGCAGCTCGTCACGCATGTCAGGATCGATCACGGTGCCGACCTTGACCATGGCGTGGTCGGAAGCGAACGCTTCGATGATGCTACCCACGTCGGAGTACTCGCCTAGGGACAGGTCCGGACCGGCGGTGATGTTCACCAGGATGCCACGGGCGCCCTGCAGGTTGACGTCTTCGAGCAACGGGTTGCGGATAGCCGCTTCGGTGGCTTCGCGAGCACGGTTCGGACCGCTGGCGCAGCCAGTGCCCATCATCGCCATGCCCATTTCGGACATCACGGTGCGTACGTCGGCGAAGTCGACGTTGATCATGCCTGGACGCTTGATGATGTCGGAGATACCGCGAACGGCACCGGCCAGTACGTCATCGGCCTTGGCGAAAGCCGACAGCAGGCTTGCGTCCTTACCCAGGATGGTCAGCAGCTTCTCGTTGGGAATGGTGATCAACGAGTCGACGCTTTCGCTCAGCGCGCGGATGCCCTCATCGGCAATCTGCATGCGCTTGCGGCCTTCGAACGGGAACGGACGGGTCACCACCGCAACGGTGAGGATGCCCATTTCCTTGGCTACTTCGGCGATGATCGGCGCCGCACCGGTACCGGTACCGCCGCCCATGCCAGTGGTGATGAACACCATGTTGGTGCCAGCCAGGACTTCAGCGATGCGCTCGCGGTCTTCCAGGGCAGCCTGACGGCCAACCTCGGGATTGGCGCCGGCACCCAGGCCCTTGGTCACGCCGGTACCCAGTTGAAGGATGGTTCGCGCGCCGATGTTTTTCAGCGCTTGAGCATCAGTGTTGGCGCAAATGAATTCGACGCCTTCGATGTTGCTCTTGACCATGTGGTTGACAGCGTTGCCGCCGCCACCGCCGACACCGATTACCTTGATAACCGGGCTAGCGGGGATGTTGTCTACGAGTTCGAACATTTTCCCTCTCCTTTCATTCTCTAGTTTTTTCGCCTACTGCGTTTGTTGCATCTTCCAGTGCCAAGCCAGAGGCTCGTCGCTTGAAGCTTTAAACCTGTTGCTAAAAATTGCCCTTCACCCAAGCCTGGAGCCGCTCGAAAAGCGGCGCCTTCGGCTCGTCGCTGTTGTAGCTGTCGCGGCTGCCGATGCCCGAGAACGAAACCCCGTCGGACTGCTTCTGCAGGCCGTACATCAACAGGCCCACGCCGGTGGAGTAAATCGGGTTGCGGACCACGTCATCCAGGCCCTTGACGCCATGGGGCACGCCCAGGCGCACCGGCATGTGGAAAATCTCTTCGGCCAGTTCGACCGCGCCTTCCATCTTCGACGTACCGCCGGTCAGCACGATGCCGGCCGGGATCAGGTCTTCGTAGCCACTGCGACGCAGCTCAGCCTGGATCAGCGTGAACAGCTCGTCGTAACGCGGCTCGACCACTTCGGCCAACGCCTGGCGGGACAACTCGCGCGGAGGACGTTCGCCAACGCTTGGCACTTTGATGGTTTCACCGGCACCGGCCAGTTTCGCCAGGGCGCAGGCGTAGCGGATCTTGATTTCTTCGGCGTACTGGGTCGGAGTGCGCAAGGCCATGGCGATGTCGTTGGTGACCTGATCACCGGCAATCGGGATCACTGCCGTGTGGCGGATCGCGCCTTCGGTGAAGATCGCGATGTCGGTGGTGCCGCCGCCGATGTCCACCAGGCACACGCCCAGTTCCTTCTCGTCGTCAGTCAGTACCGAGTAGGCCGAGGCCAGTTGCTCGAGGATGATGTCGTCGATTTCCAGGCCGCAACGGCGCACGCATTTCTCGATGTTCTGCGCGGCGTTCACGGCACAGGTCACCACGTGGACCTTGGCTTCCAGGCGCACGCCGGACATGCCCAGGGGCTCCCGCACGCCTTCCTGGTTATCGATCACATAATCCTGCGGCAGGGTGTGCAGCACACGCTGGTCGGCCGGGATCGCCACGGCCTGCGCCGCGTCGAGCACGCGCTCAAGGTCAGCGGAGCTGACTTCACGGTCACGAATCGCCACGATGCCGTGGGAGTTCAGGCTGCGGATGTGATTACCTGCCACACCGACGAACGCTGAGTGGATCCGGCAACCGGCCATCAGCTGCGCTTCTTCAATGGCGCGCTGGATCGATTGCACGGTGGACTCGATGTTCACCACCACGCCTTTTTTCAAGCCACGGGACGGGTGGGTACCGATCCCGACGATGACCAGCGTGCCGTCGTCCGCGACCTCGCCTACCAGCGCAACCACCTTGGAAGTGCCGATATCCAGACCGACGATCATTTTTCCGCTTTGCACGTTTGCCATGGGTCCTGCCTCTTCTTAATTCTTCGCGACGGCGGGTTCAGCCGTCGTGGGCGCTACAGGTTCCCGCCAGCCAACAGCCAGGCCGTTGGCGTAGCGCAGATCGATGCGCGCGATGTTCGTAATCTGGTCTTTGAGCGTCTTGTCATAGATGGCAATGAAGCGGCGCATCTTTTCCACCTGATTGCCGCGCCCGAGCAGCAGCTCGATGCCCGGCCCCGAGCTGCCCGCGCCAGTGGTCAGGAACCAGCTGCCGCGCTCACGCAACTCCAGGCGCGCGATGGAGAAGCCCAGCGGCCGCAACATCTGACTCAACACCTGGTACTGCTGCATTACTTTCTGCTGGGCCCGCTGAGGACCGAACAGTTGTGGCAAATGTTCGTAGTTGGCCAGTTCCCGTGGCGTGAACGCCTGGCCCTGGTTGTTCAACAGCGACTCGTCGCCCCAGCGGGCCACGGGCAGTTGTTCTTCCAGGCGGATCGATACCTGGTCAGGCCATACCCGCCGTACTTCGGCATGGGCGATCCAGGGCATCTGCTCCAGTTCCTTGCGCATGCCCGCCAGGTCGATGGTGAAGAAGCTCGACGCCACGAATGGGGCGATCCGCTGCTGCACGGCTTGCTGACTGATGTAGCTCAGGTCGCCCTGCACATTGATCCGGGCGATCGGCCGATCCGCATAGGGCAGCAACCGCTGAGCCCCTTCGTACGTACCGAACCCCAACGCCACCAACAACACCGGCCAGAACAGGCTCTTGAGAAAACCGAAGTTGGCTTTCGGCAGGCGCGCCGACATCGGCTCTTTGGCCACCATTCGGCTGGCACCCCGCGGCACCGGCTTGCGACCGGGTGCGGATGGCTGATGACGAAGCGATGCGCCTTGCATGCTTAACCTCTTGGCTCTTGAGAGCCGACACTGGCGGCCAGGATCGACAGCACCAATTGCTGGAAATCCAGGCCGGCGGCACGGGCCGCCATCGGTACCAGGCTGTGATCGGTCATGCCTGGGGCGGTGTTGACTTCCAGGAACCAGAACTGCCCGTCGGCGTCCTGCATCACGTCCGCCCGGCCCCAACCGGCAATACCCAGCGCCTCACAGGCCTTGGCCGTGAGGTCCATCAGTTGTTTTTCCTTGGCGCTGTCCAGCCCGCATGGAATGCGGTACTGGGTGTCATTGGCCACGTACTTGGCGTCGTAGTCGTAGAACGTGTGCGGCGTGCCCAGGGCAATCGGGGGCAACACCTGGTCACGCAGGGTGGCGATGGTGAACTCGGGACCGGTGATCCACTGCTCGACCAACACTTGCGAATCGTAGGAACTGGCGTCTTTCCATGCCGCGGTCAACTCAGGCAGCGAAGTCACTTTCGCCATGCCGATACTTGAACCTTCATGGGCCGGTTTGACGATCAAAGGGAAGCCCAGTTCCGTGGCCGCCGAAATACAATCGGCCTCGGATGCCAGCACGGCGTGACGGGGCGTGGGAATGCCGAGACTGTGCCAGACCTGCTTGGTGCGCAGTTTGTCCATGGCCAAGGCAGACGCCAGGATGCCGCTGCCGGTGTAGGGAATACCCAGGCATTCGAGCAGGCCCTGCATGCTGCCGTCTTCGCCGCCGCGGCCATGGAGAATGATGAACGCGCGGTCGATTTTTTCGTTCAGCAGGCGCTGCAAAAAGTCGTCGCCTACGTCGATGCCGAACGCGTCGACACCGGCGCTTTGCAGGGCTTGCAGCACGGCGTTGCCAGACTTGAGGGACACTTCGCGCTCGGCGCTCTTGCCGCCGAACAGCACGGCGACGCGGCCGAAGGCTTTCGGGTCCAGGGTCGAAACCAGGTTGGCGTAGGCAGCAGTCATTTCAGTTTCCCCTCGCTGGATGCCACGATTGCCCCGGCGAATAACGGACTTTTCAACAGTTTCGGGGCCAGGCCACCGATGTCACCGGCGCCTTGGCACAGCAGGATGTCGCCAGCGCGCAGCAGCGGTTTGACCAGCGGTGCGAGGTCCACGCCGCGCTCGATGTAGATCGGGTCCAACTGACCGCGTTGGCGAATGCTGTGGCACAGCTGACGGCTGTCGGCACCCGGGATCGGCTCCTCGCCGGCCGGATAGACTTCCATCAGCAGCAGCACATTGGCGTCGGCCAAAACCTGGACGAAATCGTCGTACAGGTCGCGGGTACGGCTGTAGCGGTGCGGCTGGTAGACCATCACCAGGCGACGCTCCGGCCAGCCACCGCGCACGGCCTTGATCACCGCCGCGACTTCGGTCGGGTGGTGGCCGTAATCGTCCACCAGCATCACGTTGCCGCCGTCCACCGGCAGTTCGCCGTAGACCTGGAAACGTCGTCCCACGCCCTGGAACCCGGACAGGCCCTGGACAATGGCTTCGTCACTGACACCTTCGTCGGTGGCGATGCAAATGGTGGCCAGGGCATTGAGCACGTTGTGGTTGCCCGGCATGTTCACCGACACATCCAGCGGCTCGCGGTCAGGGCGCAGCACCGTGAAGAACGTCTGCATGCCCTGCTGGCGCACGTTGATGGCGCGCACGTCGACTTCTTCGCCAAAACCGTAGGTCACGGTCGGGCGCTTGATCAGCGGCAGGATCTCGCGCACCACCGGATCGTCCAGGCACACCACTGCCAAACCGTAGAACGGCAGGTTGTGGAGGAACTCGACGAAGGTTTTCTTCAGTTTGTTGAAGTCACCGTCGTAGGTCGCCATGTGGTCGGCGTCGATGTTGGTGACCACGGCCACCAGCGGCTGCAGGTGCAAGAAGCTCGCATCGCTTTCGTCGGCTTCGGCGATCAGGTAACGGCTGGTGCCCAGCTGGGCATTGGTGCCCGCGGCATTCAGACGACCGCCGATCACGAAAGTCGGGTCCAGGCCACCGGCAGCGAACACCGAGGCGATCAGGCTGGTGGTGGTGGTCTTGCCATGGGTACCGGCAACGGCGATGCCGTGGCGATAACGCATCAGTTCGGCCAGCATCTCGGCACGCGGCACCACGGGAATGCGCCGTTCCAGGGCGGTGGCGACTTCCGGGTTGGAGGTGTTCACGGCGCTGGAGACCACCAGCACATCAGCGTTGGCGGCGTTCTCGGCACGGTGGCCGATGAAAATCTGCGCGCCAAAGGATTCCAGGCGCTCGGTAACCGGCGAGGCTTTCAGGTCGGAACCGGAAACCTCATAGCCCAGGTTCAGCAACACTTCGGCGATCCCGCACATGCCCACCCCGCCGATACCGACGAAATGGATACGGCGGATACGGCGCATTTCCGGTTGCGGCATGGCTTTGCGATTCTCAACCATGGGCCACCTCCAGGCAGGTATCGACCACTTGAACCGTGGCGTCGGGTTTGGCCAGGCGACGGGCGGCGCGGGCCATGTCTTCGATTGTTTGCGGTTGCATCAAAACCTCTGTCAGGCGCGCGGCAAGATCCGCGGCACCAGTCGTTCTTTGCGGCATCAGGAAGGCAGCGCCTTCACGGGCCAAATAATCGGCGTTGCGGGTCTGGTGGTCGTCGATGGCGTGGGGCAAAGGCACCAGCATCGAGGGCAGACCGGCGGCGGCCAGTTCGCTGATGGTCAACGCGCCTGCGCGGCAGACCACCAGGTCGGCCCAGCCATAGGCTTGGGCCATGTCTTTGATGAAAGGCTGCACTTGCGCCTCGACGCCTGCGGCGCGATAACGCTCGGCGGTGATTTCATCGTGGTTTTTGCCGGCCTGGTGAAACACCTCGGGCCGCAGTTCGGGAGCGACCTGCGACAAGGCTTCGGGCAGCAATTTGTTCAACGGCTCCGCCCCCAGGCTTCCGCCCAGGATCAGCAAACGCGCCTTGCGTCCGGCCAGGGCCGGGCGCGGTGTATCGAGGAACAGCTCGGTACGCACCGGGTTACCGGTGGTACGACGGCTGCCCGACAGGGTAAAGGTGTCGGGAAAGGCTTCACAGACTCGAGCGGCCAACGGCACCAGTAACCGATTGGCGGTACCGGCCACGGCGTTCTGCTCGTGAACGATAACCGGCACACCGGCCAGTTTTGCCGCAACACCGCCAGGACCGGTCACATAACCACCAAAGCCCACCACGCATACCGGCCGCAACCGACGAATGATCGCCCGGGCCTGCCAGATCGACTTGAGCAGCATCAGCGGCGCCTTGAGCAGCGACAACTTGCCTTTGCCCCGCAGGCCGCTGGCGCTGATCCGATGCAGTTCCAGGCCGGCGGCGGGCACCAGCTCGTTTTCGATGCCCCGTGGCGTGCCCAGCCAGTGCACGGTGTAACCGCGCGCCTGGAACTCCCGGGCACAGGCCAGCGCCGGGAACACATGCCCCCCGGTTCCGCCGGCCATGATCAGCACGTTAGCGCCCATGAGTCGGCTCCTCGGCGAAGTCGCTCTCCTGGAATTCCATCTCTTCGCTGCCCAGGTGGGTTCGACTCTCCCATTCGATGCGCAACAACAAGCCCAGACAGGCACAGCAAATCACCAGGGAACTGCCGCCGTAACTGAGGAACGGCAGCGTCAGGCCTTTGGTTGGCAACAGGCCGACGTTCACGCCGATGTTGATCAGGAACTGACCGATCCACAGGAACGACAAGCCATACGCCACGTACGCGGCGAAATACTGCTTGGCCCGCTCGGCCCACAAACCGATGTACATGCCGCGCACACAGACAAAGACGAACAACCCGACGGTGAGCAGCGAACCGACCACGCCCAGTTCTTCGGCCAATACCGAGAACACGAAGTCGGTATGGGCTTCGGGCAGATAGAACTGCTTCTGCACGCTGTTGCCCAGGCCTACGCCCAGCCATTCGCCGCGACCGAAGGCGATCAGGGCCTGGGTCAATTGATAACCGGAACCGAACTGGTCGGCCCACGGGTCGGTAAACGTGATCAGACGCGCCATCCGGTAAGGTTGCGCCTGCACCAGCACCGTCACCGCGCCGACCGCCAGCGCCACCATCAGAGTGAAGCGAAACAGCCCGACACCGCCGAGGAACAACATCGCCGCTGCGGCCCCCATCATCACCACCGTGGCGCCGAAATCCGGCTCCATCAGCAGCAGGCCGGCCATCGGCAGCAACACAATGAACGGCTTGAAAAAACCCATCCAGCTCTCGCGCACTTCTTTCTGACGACGCACCAGATACCCGGCGAGGTAGATCACCACGAAGACCTTGGCGATTTCCGAAGGCTGTACGTTGAAGAAGCTGAAGCCGATCCAGCGCATCGAGCCGTTGACCTCGCGACCGATGCCCGGCAACAGCACCATCACCAACAGACCAAAGGCACCGAGCAACATCATCCAACCCAGGCGTTGCCAGGTGGCGATCGGCACCATCATGGTGACAATGCACGCGACCAAACCGATCACCAGGTAAATCAGGTGACGAATCATGTGATAAAGGGTGTTGCCCGATTGCACGGCAGCCACTTCCGACGATGCGGAAGTGATCATCACCAGGCCCAGGCCCAGCAGCGCCAGGCAACCGACGAGCATCGGGAAATCCAGGTCGATGCCGCGCCCGGTGATCAGCGGAGACGGGTATGGCTTGATGATGTTCATCAGGTTCATGCCAAGTCCTCCACGGCCCGGGCGAACAACTGCCCGCGCTCTTCGTAATTCTTGAACATGTCGAAACTGGCGCAGGCCGGCGACAACAGCACGGCATCGCCCGACTGTGCGAGGGCGCGGCATTGCTGCACCGCTTCGTCCAGCGAAGCGACGCGAACCAGCGGCACGCCGTCGCCGAGGGCCTGGGCGATCAATTCGCGGTCACGCCCCATCAGCACCACGGCCCGGCAGTTGACCGCAACCGGATCGCACAGGTCCTTGAAGTCGGCACCCTTGCCATCGCCGCCGGCAATCAGCACGAGCTTGCCTTGGATGTCCGCGCCCAGGCCCTCAATGGCAGCCAGCGCGGCACCCACGTTGGTGGCCTTGGAATCGTTGTACCAGGCCACCCCGTCAAGATCGCGAACCCACTGGCAGCGGTGCTCGAGCCCGGCAAACGTGCGCAGGGCCGACAGCATGGCGTCGAACGGCAGACCGACCGCATGTCCCAGGGCCAGCGCCGCCAGGGCATTGGCCTGGTTGTGGGCACCGCGAATCTTCAGTTCGCGCACCGGCATCAGATTCTGGAATTCGAAGGCCAGGTATTTCTCGCCATTCTCTTCGCGCAACCCGAAGCCTTTGAAATCCGGCACACCGAGGCCGAAGGACCAGCATGGCATGCCCTCGCCCAGCAACGGACGAGTCAGGGCGTCCTGACGGTTGAACACTACCTGCCGAGCCCCCCGGAAAATCCGGTGCTTGGCCAGGTGATAAGCCGGCAGACCGCTATAGCGGTCCATGTGGTCTTCGCTGATGTTGAGCACGGTCGCCACTTCGGCGCCCAAGTGGTCGGTGGTTTCAAGCTGGAAGCTCGACAACTCCATCACGTACAGCTCGACGTCATCACTGAGCAGATCCAGCGCCGGGGTTCCCAGGTTGCCACCCACGGCAACCCGCTTACCGGCCGCCGCAGCCATTTCACCCACCAGGGTGGTGACGGTGCTTTTTGCGTTGGAGCCGCTGATGGCGATGATCGGCGCCTTGGCGTGACGGGCGAACAGCTCGATGTCACCGGACAACTTCACGCCACGGGCGGCGGCGGCCTGCAAGGCCGGGGTTGCCAGCGCAAGGCCGGGGCTCACGTAGAGCTCGTCGGCGCGGCACAGGAACTCGACATCCAGCTCGCCACAACGCACGTCCACCTGCGGGTAGTCACGACGCAGCGTGGCCAGCTCAGGTGGATTTTCCCGCGTATCGGCCACGGCAAACGACACGCCCCGGTTCGCCAGGAAGCGAACCAGGGACATGCCGCTCTTGCCGAGGCCGACAACGATGCGGAAGTGGTCAGAAGCGATCAGGGACACTCGTTCTACCTCAGCTTCAGGGTGGCAAGGCCGACCAGGACCAGAATCACGGTGATGATCCAGAAACGGACAATCACACGCGGCTCGGGCCAGCCCTTGAGTTCAAAGTGGTGGTGGATCGGCGCCATGCGAAATACCCGGCGGCCGGTCAATTTAAAGGAAGCAACCTGAATGACGACTGACAGCGTCTCCATCACGAACACACCGCCCATGATGAACAGGACGATTTCCTGGCGAACGATGACGGCGATGGTGCCCAGGGCCGCGCCCAGCGCCAGCGCGCCGACATCGCCCATGAAGACCTGCGCCGGGTAGGTGTTGAACCACAGGAAACCCAGGCCGGCACCGATCAGCGCACCGCAGAACACGATCAGCTCGCCCGCCCCCGGCACATAAGGGATCAGCAGGTATTCAGCGAATTTCACGTTACCCGACAGGTAGCAGAAGATCCCCAGCGCGCCGCCCACCATCACGGTCGGCATGATCGCCAGGCCATCGAGGCCATCAGTCAGGTTGACCGCGTTGCTCGAGCCGACGATCACCAGGTAGGTCAGCACGATGAAGCCTGCCCCCAGCGGGATACTGTAATCCTTGAGCATCGGCAGAATCAGGGTGGTTTCCACCGGGGAGGCTGCGGTCATATAAAGGAAGATCGCCGCGCCGAGGCCGAATACCGACTGCCAGAAATACTTCCAGCGGCTCGGCAGCCCCCGGGAGTTCTTCTCGATGACCTTGCGGTAGTCGTCGACCCAGCCGATGGCGCCGAACAACAGGGTCACCAGCAATACCACCCACACATACCGGTTCGCCAGGTCGGCCCAGAGCACGGTACTGATGCCAATGGACGACAGGATCAGCGCGCCGCCCATGGTTGGAGTACCGGATTTGGACAGGTGCGATTGCGGGCCGTCATTGCGGACCGACTGACCGATTTGCAGGTTCTGCAAGGTGCGGATCATCCACGGGCCCAGGAACAGCGACAACGACAACGCGGTCAGCACACCCAGGATCCCGCGCAGGGTCAGGTACTGGAAGACCGCGAAGCCTTTGTGGAACTGTTGCAGGTACTCCGCTAGCAGCAGCAGCATTAATGTTTCTCCATACGGGAACCGCACAGCGCCGCGACGATGTTTTCCATCGCGGCACTGCGTGAGCCCTTGATCAATAAGGTGGTGTTCGGGTCCTGCTCGGCGCTCAGGGCCTGAATCAACTCGGCCTGAGTGCTGAAATGCTGTGCGTGCTCGCCAAACGCGGCCACCGCATGGGCCATCATCGGGCCGACGGCATACAGTGCATCGACCTTGCCGCGCGCGTAGGCGCCGACATCGTGATGCCCCTGTTGCGCCCATTCGCCCAACTCGCCGATATCTCCCAGCACCAGCACGGTACGGCCGGGGAAACCGGCGAGGATATCGACCGCGGCGCACATGGACGTCGGGTTGGCGTTGTAGGTGTCGTCGATCACGCGCATGCCGTTGCTGGCCAATTGCGCAACGGAACGCCCCTTGACCGGTTGCACCGCGTTCAAGCCGGCCACGATGCCCGGCAATGACACGCCCAAAGCATGGGCCGCGGCCGCAGCGGCCAGGGCGTTGGCGACGTTATGGGTGCCAAGCAGGTTCAACTGGACCCGCTCTGCACCGTCGGGGCTGTGCAGGTTAAAGGCCGGGCAGCCGCGAGCATCGCGGTCCAGGTCGCTGGCGTAAAAATTCGCCGCCAGATTGCTCAAGGCAAATGTCAGGACCTTGCGCCCAGCCGCCCGGGTCTTCCAGATTTCGAAGGCCTTGTCGTCAAGATTCAGCACGGCGACGCCATCGGCATCCAGCCCCTCGAGAATCTCGCCCTTGGCCTCAACGATTTTGTCCGGACCACCGAACTCACCGACGTGGGCGGTCCCGGCGTTGTTGATCACGGCCACGTGAGGTTTGGTCATGCCCACGGTGTAGGCGATCTCACCGAGCCGCGAGGCACCGAGCTCAATGACCGCGGCACTGTGTTGCGGTGCCAGCTCCAGCAATGTCAGGGGTACACCCAGGTCATTATTGAGGTTGCCACGGGTCGCCAACACCGGACCGCGGGTACGCAGAATGCTCGCGAGCATTTCCTTGACCGTGGTCTTGCCACTGGAGCCGGTGATGGCCGCGACCGGGTTGCGGTATGCGGCGCGGTTCAATGCACCGAGCTGGCCCAGGGCCTGGCGAGTGTCGTTTACCTGCAATTGCGCCAGCGTGCTGTTGGTCACTTCCCGCTCGACCAGCGCCGCGACCGCACCTTTGGCGGCCACGTCGTTCAGGTAATCGTGGCCGTCAAAACGCGGCCCGGCCAGGGCAACGAACAATTGCCCCGGGGCAATCGCCCGGCTGTCGATGCTCACCCCATCGAAACTGGCGTCAGCCGCGATCAGCCGCGCCTGCAGGACATTCGTCAGCTCGCTGAGCTTCAAAGCCTTAAGCATGGGCCACCTCCCACGCGGTCAGGGCATGATCGGCTTCCACCAAATCGGAAAATGCGTGACGTTCGCCGTTGATTTCCTGATAGTCCTCATGGCCTTTACCGGCCAGGACAATGACGTCGTCCGCCGACGCACCGGCGATCAACTGGGCAATGGCCTGGCCGCGACCGGCCACGAAGGTGACGTTATCCACCGCCGAGAAGCCGGCGCGGATGTCGTCGAAAATCTGCGACGGGTCTTCGGTGCGCGGATTGTCGTCGGTGACCACTACACCGTCGGCCAAGCGCTCCACCACTTCGGCCATCAGCGCACGCTTGCCACGGTCACGATCACCGCCGCAGCCGAACAGGCACAGCAACTTGCCCTTGGCGTGTGGCCGCAGGGCCATCAGGACTTTTTCCAACGCATCCGGGGTATGGGCGTAATCGACCACCACCAACGGTTGCGTTCCGCCGCCCAGCCGTTGCATACGTCCGGCCGGCCCTTCGAGTTTGGGCAGGACCTTGAGGATTTCATCCAGGGCGTAGTCCAGGCCAAGCAAGGCACCCACGGCGGCCAACACATTGCTCAGGTTGAAACGCCCCAACAAGGTGCTGCGCAGGTGGTGTTCGCCTTGAGGTGTAACCAAGGTCGCGCGCACGCCTTCGTCATCGAATTGCGCCTGGCGTACATAAAGGTAGGCGCTGGCATCTTCCAGGCTGTAGGTGATCAACCGGGACTCGCGCTTATCGGCGGCCAATTGCCGGCCGAACGCGTCGTCAAGGTTGAGGACCCGACACTTCAAGTCATTCCAGGCAAACAACCTGGCTTTTGCTTCGCCGTAAGCCTGCATGGTGCCGTGGTAATCCAGGTGATCGCGCGACAGGTTGGTCAATACCGCGACGTCGAACGCCAAGGCCGTCACGCGCCCCTGATCCAGGCCATGGGAAGAGACTTCCATCGCAACAGCCTTGGCTCCGGCCTTTTTCAGGTCGGCCAGGGTTGCTTGCACGGCGATCGGGTTCGGCGTGGTGTGCAGGCCACTCTCCAGCGCGCCGTGGAATCCGTTACCCAAGGTCCCGACGATGCCGCAATGCTGACCCAGCAGATCCAGGGCCTGGGCCACCAGTTGGGAAACGCTGGTCTTGCCGTTGGTGCCGGTCACGCCAATCAGGTTCAAGTGACGACTCGGGTCGCCGTAAAAACGCCCGGCAATGTCCGACAACTGGGCCGCCAGGCCCTTGACCGGAATCAGCGGCACATCAGTGATCGGTAGCACGGTCGCGCCGTCGACTTCATAAGCCACGGCAGCCGCGCCGCGCTTCAAGGCGTCGGCGATGTGGGCGCGACCGTCGAACCGGGCACCCGGTACGGCCAGGAACAGATCCCCGGCACGCACGTGGCGGCTGTCCAGGGCCAATTCGCGAATCAGCAGATCGTGGCCCGCATGGGCAAAAATCTTGTTCAGGCTCAGGGACATCAGCCACGCCCTCCTTCGGCTTTCAAGGGTACGACCGGCGCGGTATTGGCTTGCTGGGTCGGCGGCAGGTTATCCGGGGTGATATTCATCAGGCGCAGGGTGCCGGACATCACTTTGCTGAACACCGGTGCCGAAACCAGCCCCCCGAAGTAGCCGGCCTTGCTCGGTTCGTCGATGACCACCACGACGGCGTAGCGCGGGTCGCTCATCGGGCCGAAACCGGCGAACAGCGAACGGTAGGAATTCTCGGCATAGCCCTTCACGCCCGCGGAGGTTTTGCGGGCCGTACCCGACTTGCCGCCCACGTGATAGGCCGGCACCTGGGCGCGGTACACCCCACGCGGCGCTTCGATCACCTGTTGCAGCATGCTTTGCATGGTCTTGGCGACGTCCTCCGGAATGACCTGAGTAGCCTCCGGGGCCTTGTCGGTTTTGATCAATGACAGCGGTGTCATGCGGCCGTTGTTGGCCAGCACCGAAAACGCGTGGGCCAACTGGATCGCGGTCACGGAAACACCGTAGCCGTATGACAACGTGGCCGTTTCGGCCTTGCGCCACTCACGGTAGTTCGGCAGATTGCCGACCCGCTCGCCAGGAAAGCCCAGGCCAGTGCCCTGGCCAAGACCGATTTTCTGGGCAAGACGGTAAATCGTTTCCCCACCGATATCGAAGGCGATCTTGCTCATGCCCACGTTACTGGAGTTGATCAGGATGCCGGTCAGGTCAAGCACCGGACCTTCGGTCTTGGAGACGTCCCGAATGGTGTACTTGCCGATCTGCAAAGTGCCTGGATACACCTCGACCGTATCCCCCGGCTTCCAGCGCCCGGTTTCCAGAGCCGCCGCCATGGAAACGGCTTTCATGGTCGAGCCCGGTTCGAACACGTCGATCATCGCGCGGTTGCGCATCATCGCCGGTTGCAGGTTGCGGCGATTGTTCGGGTTATAGGTGGGCTGGTTGACCATGGCCAGGATCTCGCCGGTCTTCACGTCGAGAATCACCAGGCTGCCGGCCTTGGCACCGTTCTCGACGATGGCATTGCGCAGCTCACGGTTGGCCAGATATTGCAGGCGCAGATCAATGGACAACGCCAAGGGCTTGCCGGCCTTGGCGTTTTTGGTGACCTGGACATCCTTGATCAGCCTGCCACGCCGATCCTTGATGACCTGACGCTTGCCGGGAACCCCGGCGAGCCATTCGTCGTAGGCCAACTCGACCCCTTCTCGCCCCCGGTCGTCGATGTCCGTAAAGCCGACCATGTGGGCGGTCACTTCACCGGCCGGGTAGAAACGCCGGAACTCTTCGATGCCGTAGACGCCCGGCACTTTCAGGTCGAGCACCCTCTGGCCTTGCTCGGGCGTCAACCCGCGCACCAGATAGATGAATTCTTTGCTGGCCTGGGCTTCAAGGCGTTCGGCCAGGGCCTTGGGGTCCTGGCCAAGGGCGACGGCCAGGGCCGGCCACTTTTCCTTGGCCTGCTGCATTTCCTTGGCGTTTGCCCACAGGGTAGTCACCGGGGTGCTCACAGCCAACGGTTCGCCATTGCGGTCGGTGATCAGGCCACGGTGAGCCGGGATCGGGATGTGCCGCATGCTACGGGCATCACCCTGCTCTTTGAGGAAGTCACGGTCGACCACTTGCAGATCGATGATCCGCCAGACGATGGCCGCCACCATGATCCCGAGCAGGCCCAGGACCAGGCGGAAGCGCCACGGAAAGAGTGCCCCTTCGAGCTTCATCATGGCGCCACCATCTGCACTTCGGCAGCCCCGGGAATGCGCATTTTCAGCTGTTCGGTCGCCAGTACTTCGATGCGGCTATGGGCGGTCCAGGTGCTCTCTGCTCCAGGATCAACCGGCCCCACTCGGCCTGGGCCTTGTCGCGCACGCTCAGTTCGCTGTAAAGGGTGTTGAGCAACTGCCGGTTCCAGTGCGCGCTGTAGGACACGGCGATGGCCGACACGAGCACGCCGATAAACAACAGCAGCATGAAAAAGCTGCCGCCAGGCAGGGGCTTGGCGAAGAGCTTGCTCACCGCAACTTCTCCGCAACACGCATGACGGCGCTACGGGCACGCGGGGTTGGCCTTGAGTTCAGCCTCGGAGGCGAACTGCGCCTTGCCATGAATCTTGATTTTCGGCACGAAGGCTTCGAAACGCACCGGCAGGTTGCGCGGCAGGTTATCGGCCTCACCCTTGGTGAGCTTGCGCATGAACAGTTTGACGATACGGTCTTCCAGGGAATGGAAGCTGATCACCACCAGTCGCCCGCCGACCTCAAGTGCTTCAAGTGCCGCCTCAAGGCCGGCCTCCAGATCACCCAGTTCATTATTGACGTGGATGCGCAAACCCTGGAAAGCCCGGGTAGCCGGGTTCTTGCCCTTCTCCCATGCCGGGTTGGCGACTTTCAGCACTTCGGCCAGGTCGCCGGTGCGCTCGAACGGTTTGATATCGCGACGCTCAACCACGGCACGGGCCATGCGACCGGAAAAACGTTCTTCGCCGTATTCCTTGAAAACACGGGCGATTTCTTCCACCGCAGCGGTATTGACGAATTCGGCGGCGCTGATTCCGCGGGACGGATCCATGCGCATGTCCAGCGGGCCATCATTGAGAAAACTGAAGCCGCGCTCAGGGTCGTCCAACTGCGGCGAAGACACGCCCAGGTCAAGCAGGACGCCACTGACCTTGCCGGCCAGGCCACGCTGGGCGACTTCCGATCCCAGCTCCGCAAAGCTGCGCTGCACAACGACAAAGCGGCCGTCTTCGGCCGCTAGCGCTTGCCCGGTGGCAATCGCTTGAGGGTCCTTGTCGAACCCCAGCAGCCGACCGTCCGGACCGAGCTTGCTGAGGATCAGCCGGCTATGCCCGCCGCGCCCGAACGTGCCATCCAGATAGCAGCCATCAGGACGTACGGCGAGAGCCTCGACGGCTTCGTCAAGCAGTACGGTGATGTGGTTAAAGCCGCTATCAATAGTCACAGGATCAAATCACGCAGTTCATCAGGCATGGCGCCCGGTTGTTGAATAGCAGCAAGGTCAGCGGCAGAGACCGCATTCCAGGCATCTTCGTCCCATAGTTGGAACTTGTTCAGTTGGCCCACCAGCATCGCGCGCTTGTCCAGCTTGGCGTATTCGCGCAGGCGCGGCGGAACCAGGAAACGACCGCTGCCATCGAGTTCGAGGTCGACGGCGTTACCGATCAGCAAGCGTTGCAGGCGGCGGTTTTCTTCACGCAGTGAAGGCAGTGCGCGCAGTTTGGTTTCGATGATTTCCCACTCATCAAGAGGGTAAACACACAAACATGGGTCAACGGCGTCGATCGTGACGATTAACTGCCCGGAACTACGCGAAACGAGCTCGTCACGGTACCGGCTCGGCATGGCGAGACGGCCCTTTGCATCGAGACTGATAGCGTTAGCTCCGCGAAACACGTCAGCGTTTCTCCAAAAATTTTGCGTTTTACGCTCAAAAAACCCACTTCATGCCACTTTCCGCCACTTGCGCACACTATAGGAATGCGCCCACCGCACCGTCAAGGCGCGGAGTGAAGGAAAAGCCTTATAGATCGGAGATTTAGGAGCGTATCTGGAGGGGCGATGGGAATCTGACGTAGGATTTTTCGCCACAACTTCAGCGAACACAGGAAGCTGCGCTCAGAAGTTAAAGTGATTTGTTAAGAGTAAGATTTTTTTGGTCTTAGCAATTGCGTCTGCCAGCGATTCTGGCAGGAGGGGAAAAGGTGGAGAGTCGATCTGTAAGCCGGGTTCTGTCTTGAACAGTCATTCGTCTACGATGGCCATCACTGGACATCTTTAGCAACCTACCCGGTCCCAGCGCGGGCCACGCCTTGGGACCCTATTTGGTCTTGCTCCAAGTGGGGTTTACCTAGCCACGAACTGTTGCCAGCCGTGCGGTGCGCTCTTACCGCACCTTTTCACCCTTACCGGCGCCGAAACGCTTAGGCGGTTATTTTCTGTGGCACTTTCCGTAGGCTCACGCCTCCCAGGCATTACCTGGCACTTCGCCCTATGGAGCCCGGACTTTCCTCCCCCCCCTAATTTTCATAGAGGGCAGCGACTGTCCGATCGACTCTCCGCCGCGAAGGTTAACGGCAGAGCGGCCGAAGAACAAGCGCTAAAAGCCCTTGGCCAGCCCCGCGCCCCGGTTTCACTGGCCCTTCTGTTTTTCCAGCGCGACCTGATACAGGACGTTCTTACGCTCGCCGGTAATCTGCGCCGCGAGAGCGGCGGCGCGCTTGAGGGGCATTTCCTCAAGCAGCAGGTCCAAGATGCGCATCGCTTCACTGCTGACGGTCTCTTCATTGCCCGGCGCCGTCCAGCCCGCCACCAGCACGACGCATTCACCGCGCTGCTGGTTGCTATCGCCTTCGACGAAGGCGCGCAACTGCGCCAGCGGCAACCCCTTGAGGGTTTCGAAGGTTTTGGTCAGCTCCCTGGCGAGCAGCGCCGGGCGCTCCGGACCAAACACCAGCTCCATGTCCTGCAGGCATTCAAGGATGCGGTGCGGCGCCTCATAAAAGATCAACGTACGCGGCTCCTCCTTTATAGACTCCAGGCGCGCCCGTCGCCCCACCGCCTTGGCTGGCAGAAAACCTTCGAAAATGAAACGGTCCGACGGCAGGCCCGCCGCCGAAAGGGCTGCGATCAAGGCGCACGCCCCCGGCACCGGCACTACGTTGATACCGGCCGCCCGAGCCTGGCGCACCAGGTGATAGCCAGGGTCGGAAATCAGCGGTGTACCCGCGTCGGAAATCAGCGCGACGTTATCGCCCGCCAACAAACGAGTGATAAAACGACTGCCTTCTTCCCGCTCGTTGTGCTCATGACAGGCCGCCAACGGCGTTGAAATGCCGAAATGTTGCAACAAGCGTTGAGAGTGGCGCGTATCTTCGGCCGCAATGAGGGCCACCTCCTGCAGGATTTTCAGCGCCCGGGCACTGATATCGTCCAGGTTGCCGATGGGCGTCGCCACCACATAAAGCGAGCCGGCAGCGGAATTCAAAGCACCTGGAGCAGTCAAAGCGCACACCTCATGATCGGTAAAACCGCCATTGTAGCGCGTAGTGTGCGTCACGACTGCCCGCAGCGCCTCGCTGTCCGGCGACCTGCCGTGTTGCGTCGCAACATTTGAAATACCTAAATTGATCGATTCACGCCACTAACATCGCGCCCCGGCCAGTGCTTGGGTACAATTCGACGCTAATTTGATCTCGTATCAGGAACATTTACATGATCGCTTGCCTGCGGCTGCTCTCCGCCCTCTGCCTCGCTGCCCTTCTGGCGGCCTGCGCCAGCTCGCCCTCCTCCAGCCTTGGCGAACTTCCACGGACCCCGGATGCCAGTATCGAGCAGTTGCTCGAACAGGCCACTCAAAGCAAAACCCCGGAAAAAGCCGCCCTGTTGCGCCTGAGTGCAGCAGACCTGGCCTACCGCCAGGGCAATGCCGGCCAGTCCGCGCAGATCCTGCAACAGGTGCCGATGGAGCAACTCAAGCCCGGCCAGCAGATTTTCGCCAGCACTCTGGCGGCCGAACTGGCAATGACGCGCAATCAACCCAAAGCAGCGCTGAGCGCCCTGAGCCACCCGAGCCTGCAGCACCTGGGCGAGCTACCGGTGGAACAGCAGGTCCGTACCGGCACCGTCCACGCCCGCGCCCTCGAGGCCGATGGCCAGACCCTGGCCGCCGCCAAGGAACGGATCTTCATTGCGCCCCTGCTTGAAAACGAAGCGGCGGCGAAAAACCACGAGGCGATCTGGTCGTTGATCGCCTCGCTGCCCACCGATCAACTGCAACCGACCACCACCGACGACCTGGGTGGCTGGCTGAGTTTGGCCCAGGTTGTAAAAACTGCCGGTACGCTGGAACAGCAACAGGCGGCTATCGACAGCTGGCGCGAGCAGAACCCCAAGCACCCGGCCGCGCTCCAGCTGCCGACGCCGCTGGTCAAGCTCAAGGAACTGGCGAGCCAGCCCCTGAGCAAGATCGCCTTGCTGCTGCCCCAGGATGGCCCGCTGTCCTCGGTCGCCAGAGCTCTGCGCGAAGGTTTCATGGCTGCCCACTATCAGGCCCAACAAGCCGGGCAGAACCCGCCGAGCATTCAGTTTTATGACAGCTCGCGCCTGACCTCCCTGGATGACTTCTATCGCAAGGCGCAGGCCGACGGCGTGCAACTGGTGGTCGGCCCGCTGGAAAAACCTTTGGTCAAGCAGCTCAGCACCCGCCCGCAACTGCCGATCACGACCCTCGCGCTCAATTACAGCGAAGGCGAGCAAGGCCCGGCCCAGCTGTTCCAGTTTGGCCTGGCCGCGGAAGACGAAGCCCGCGAAGTATCGCGTCGCGCCCGTACTGACGGCCTGCATCGTGCCGCCGTCATGGTGCCAAAAGGTGAATGGGGCGATCGCGTCCTCAAAGCCTTCAGCGAGGACTGGCAGGCCAATGGCGGCACCATCATCGCTGTCGAACGTATCGATCAACCCGTACAACTGGCCCAGCAGATTGCCGACATGTTCCATCTGCGCCAGAGCGAAGGTCGCGCCAAGCGCCTGCAAAGCACAGTCGACACCGCCGTCGCGGCCCAGCCGTCCCGTCGCCAGGACATCGAATTCCTGTTCCTGGCCTCGACCCCGCAACAGGCCCAGCAGATCAAGCCGACCCTGAACTTCCAGTACGCCGGCGACGTACCTGTGTACGCCACCTCGCATGTGTTCAGCGCCAGTGGCGACCAGAATCAGTACAACGACATGAGCGGCGTGCGCTTCTGCGAAACCCCGTGGCTGCTCGATGCCAACGACCCGCTGCGCAAGCAGGTCACCGCCCAGTGGCCCCAGGCCGGCGGTAGCCTGGGTCGGTTGTACGCGATGGGAGCGGATGCTTATCGTCTGGCTCCGCGCCTGGGTCAGCTAAAGACATTACCGGACACCCGCATCGAGGGGTTGTCGGGCAGCCTGGCAGTGTCGCAGTCCCAGCGCGTGCAACGTCAACTGCCGTGGGCCGAATTCGTCAACGGTCAGGTGCAGCGCCTGCCAGACACTCAGCGCTGATGCCTGACCGATCTCGCCAGCAAAGCGGACGGGATGCCGAGAGCCAGGCTCTCGCGCATCTTCAGCAACAAGGTCTGCGGCTGCTGGCGAAGAACTGGCTGTGTAAACGTGGCGAGCTTGATCTGGTCATGCTTGACGGCGATACAGTAGTATTCGTCGAAGTCCGCTACAGAAAAAATACTCAATGGGGTGGCGCGCTCGACAGCATCGATGCACGCAAGCGCCAGAAGCTGGTTTTCGCCGCGCAGTATTTCCTGCAAATCGAGTCTCGCTGGGCCGATCATCCCTGCCGCTTCGACGTGGTTGCCATCGACAGCAACGCCGATCAGTTGAACTGGTTGCAGAATGCCTTCGACAGTTGAACGTCAACACCCATGACGAGCCGAGCCGGACACCTTCACCCAATTTTTGCTCTTTGCTTTGCGCGCCGCACATGCTTGTGCCGATAAGCCGCGCTACTTAAGGTCACACAGATGGACATGCAATCGCGAATTCGCCAGCTTTTTCAGGCCAGTATCGACACCAAGCAACAGGCGATGGACGTACTTGCACCGCACATCGAGCAAGCCAGCCAAGTGATGGTCAACGCCCTGCTCAACGAAGGCAAAATGCTTTCGTGCGGCAATGGCGGTTCTGCCGGCGACGCCCAGCATTTCTCATCGGAGCTGCTCAACCGCTTCGAGCGCGAGCGCCCCAGCCTGCCGGCCATTGCATTGACCACCGACAGCTCGACGATCACCTCGATCGCCAATGACTACAGCTACAACGAAGTGTTCTCCAAACAGATCCGCGCCTTGGGCCAGCCCGGCGATGTGTTGCTGGCGATCTCCACCAGCGGCAACTCGGCCAATATTATTCAGGCGATCCAGGCCGCACATGATCGCGAAATGATTGTCGTAGCATTGACCGGTCGCGATGGCGGCGGCATGGCGTCACTGCTGTTGCCTGAGGACGTCGAGATTCGCGTACCGGCCAATGTCACTGCACGCATTCAGGAAGTCCACCTGCTGGCGATTCATTGTCTTTGCGACTTGATCGACAGCCAACTGTTCGGGAGTGAAGAATGACCCCTAATCGCCTAGGCCTTCTGGCCCTGACCCTGTGCCTCGGCATCAGCGGCTGCACATCGGTGGTTAACGCCAGCCGGGAAAAGCCGATTGAAGACGACCGCGGCACCCGCACCTTCGGCAGCAAGATCGACGATTCGTTGATCGAAACCAAGGCAGGCGTGAACATCGCCAAGGCCGACCCGGACCTGGACAACAACTCGCACATCGTCGTCACCAGCTTCAACGGTGTCGTGCTGCTGGCAGGCCAGACCCCACGCGCGGACCTCAAGGCCAAGGCCGAACAGGCTGCAAGTGCCGTGCAGCGGGTCAAGACCGTGCACAACGAACTGCAGGTCCTGCCACCTTCCTCGTTGCTGGCGCGTCAGAACGATGCCTGGCTGACTACCAAGATCAAGACGCAGATGCTCACCGACGCCAGCATTCCCGGCTCGCGCATCAAGGTCGTGACTGAGAATGGCATCGTCTATCTGCTGGGGCTGCTGACCAAGCAGGAGGCTGCGCAGGCGACCAATCTGGTGCAAGGGGTTTCCGGGGTGCAGAAGATCGTCAAGTTGTTTGAGTACATTGACTGATACTGAACTTCAGGTGCTCAAGAAAAACGGCGCTTCTTCCGAGACGGAAAGCGCCGTTTTTTTTTGGCTTCATTTTTTTTTGGGGGGGGGGGGGTGATTGGTGTGTATATCCGTTGCTGCGGTAACGGCTGCTTATGGTTCCGCTCTTACAGCGGGTCACTTTTGGAAGAGCGCCAAAAGTAACCAAAAGCGCTTTGCCCCACCACTCGGTGCCTCGCCTAGGCTCGGCATGCCCTCACTCCGGCATTGCTCCGTGGGCCCGCCGCGAAGGGCCATCCATGGCCCAGCGCGGCTACCTCGGCATCCATGCCGAGGTGCCCACTACGCAATACCTGCGTTCGGCCAGCGTGGTTAACGGGGCGCCCCAGATCAAAATCAAAAACGAGGCGGCCTGACAGCCGGCCTGTTCTGGAGCGAACGGGTTTCCCCTGTGGGAGCGAGCTTGCTCGCGAAAGTGGAGGGTCAGTTTGCAGTGATGCTTGGATGTACCGGCGTCATCGCGAGCAGGCTCGCTCCCACAGGTTTTGTGTCGCTTGCAAATACTGTGAGCACACACAAATCAATGTGGGAGCGAGCCTGCTCGCGATAGCGGTAGTTCAGCTAAATAGATACTGGCATCTACCCCGCTCTTGCTCTTGCTCTTGCTCTTGCTCTTGCTCTTGCTCTTGCTCTTGCTCTTGCTCTTGCTCTTGCTCTTGCTCTTGCTCTTGCTCTTGCTCTGCTTTTGATCTTGATCTCGACGCCCCGTTAAACCACGCTGGCCGAACGCAGGTATTGCGCAGTGGGCATCCCGGCATGGATGCCGGGATAGCCGCGCTGGGCCATGGATGGCCCTTCGTGGCGGGCCCACGGAGCAATGCCTTCGTTCGGGCATGCCGAGCCTAGGCGAGGCACCGAGTGGTGGGGCAGAAGCGTTTGCTTACTTTTGCGCTTCTCAAAAGTGAGCCGCTGTAAGAGCGGAACCATAAGTAGCCGTTACCGCAGAAACGGATATACACACCCACCAACGACACAAAAAAAATGCCCGCATCTCGCGACACAGGCATTCTCTAAACCAACTTGCCAGGCCTTCACACAACCTGTGGCTACATGGCCTTGTGGCACATATCTGCCAGCTATTTCACCACTTTCAAACTAGGCCGCCCGCTAGGACGCGGCGGCTCGTCATCCGGTGGCGGCAGGTCATCATCAGCCTCGAACTCTTCTTCGCCATCCAACGGCGATTCCAGCTCGAACACCATACCCTGACCATTCTCCCGGGCATAAATCCCCAGGATCGAGGCGATAGGCACGTACAGGGTGTGTGGCACACCCCCGAAGCGTCCCTCGAAACTGACCGCATCATTGTCCATGTGCAGGTGACGCACGGCGGCCGGTGATACGTTCAAGACAATTTGCCCATCGCTGGCAAAACCCTGCGGCACCTGCACCGATGGATACTCGGCGTTGACCAGCATGTGCGGGGTGCAATCGTTGTCCACAATCCACTCATAGAGCGCGCGGACCAGATAAGGTCGACTGGAGTTCATAGCGGCTCCCTAAGCCTTAGCGCATGTCACGTTCGACACCAGACAGACTCGCCTGGAATGCCTCACGCGCAAATTGGCGCTCCATATAATCAAGCAACGGCTTGGCAGGCCGCGGCAGTTCAATACCCAGAATCGGCAAACGCCAGAGTATTGGCAATAGGCAGCAATCCACCAGGCTTTGTTCCTCACTGAGGAAGAATGGCTTGTCGATGAACAGCGGCGATACGCCAGTCAGGCTTTCACGCAATTCTTTGCGCGCCACGACCCGCGCAGGTTCTTTGGTTCGTGAATCCAGGATCAGGTCCACCAACCCGCACCAGTCACGCTGGATGCGATGAATCAGCAAACGGCTGTTGGCCCGCGCAACAGGATATACCGGCAGTAAAGGCGGATGCGGATAACGCTCATCCAGGTATTCCATCACCACTGTCGACTCCCACAATGCCAGGTCACGATCGACCAGCGTGGGCAGGCTGCCGTAAGGGTTCACCTCGATCAGCTTCGGCGGCTGACGGCCCGCTTCGACGTAAATGATCTCGGCGCTGACACCCTTCTCTGCCAGTACGATGCGTACCCGGTGGGAGTAGTGGTCGGCGGGGTCGGAGTAACAGGCCAACCGATTGGTCACGCCCATGGCGATCCTCCTCGCTTGTTGAAATTATCGAAAAACGGAAAAACGAGCGCGCCCAAAGGGCGCCTCCCGTAACACCTGGCGGACCAGGTTCGTTACATCCAGAGACGCCCTTGGGCGCGCACGATTAACAGCAACGGTTTACAGCTTTATCAATGCACGTCTTTCCAGTATTCGCGCTTGAGCAGGTAAGCGAATACGAAGAAGAACGCCAAATACAGCAACACATAAGTACCGATGCGCTGATGCTCCAGCTTCACCGGGTTGGCCGAGTAGGCCAGGAAGGTCACCAGATTCTTGACCTTCTCGTCGAACTGCTCTTCAGTCAGGCTGCCGGTGTTCGGCAACACGGTCAGCTGATCGCAGGCTTCGTGAGTCAAAGCGGTGCCGGTCAGCGGATCGTACTGCTTCTTGCCGTCCTCGACGATTTGAACCTGTTTGCAGCCTACCACCTGACGACCCTGCAGGCCGACCAGAACGTTTGGCATGCCGACGTTCGGGAAGACCTTGTTGTTCACGCCCCAAGGACGCGCGGGATCCTCATAGAACGAACGCAGGTAACCGTAGAGCCAGTCGGTGCCACGCACGCGTGCCACCAGGGTCAGGTCGGGCGGTGCAGCCCCGAACCAGGTCTTGGCGTCTGCCGGCTGCATACCGATGTTCATGTGATCGCCCAGCTTGGCACCGGTGAACACCAGCTTCTCGAGCATCAACTCATGGGGAATGCCCAGGTCATCAGCTACGCGCTCGTAACGCTGGAACTTGGCGCTGTGGCAGCCCATGCAGTAGTTGGCGAACGTACGCGCGCCATCCTGCATGGCAGCTTTGTCGGAAACGTCGATGTCGACTTTTTCCAGCTCAGGACCACCGGATGCGGACGCAAAGGACAGTACAGGCATAGCAGCAAGAATCAGTACAGAAAATAGCTTTTTCATCAGCCAGTCACCCTTTCCGGAACCGGTTTGGTCTTCTCGAGCCTGGTGTAGAACGGCATCAGAATGAAGTAGGCGAAGTACAGGAAGGTGCAGACCTGCGACAGCAGCGTCCGGCCCGGCGTTGGAGCGAGTACGCCCAGCACACCCAGGATCACGAACGAGATGCAGAACACCCAGAGCCAGATTTTGCTCAGCCAGCCTTTGTAGCGCATCGACTTGACCGGACTGCGGTCCAGCCACGGCAGGACGAACAGCACGGCGATCGCTGCACCCATGGCGATGACGCCCAGCAGCTTGTCCGGAACCGCCCGCAAAATCGCGTAGAACGGCGTGAAGTACCAGACCGGAGCAATGTGCTCAGGGGTCTTGAAGGCGTTCGCCTGCTCGAAGTTAGGCTTCTCGAGGAAGTAACCACCCATCTCTGGGAAGAAGAACACGATGGAGCAGAAGATGAACAGGAACACTACCACGCCGACGATATCTTTGACGGTGTAGTACGGGTGGAAGGCGATGCCGTCCAGCGGTACACCGTTTTCGTCCTTGTACTTCTTGATGTCCACGCCATCGGGGTTGTTCGAGCCGACTTCGTGCAGCGCCAGGATGTGCAGCACCACCAGACCGAGGATCACGATCGGCAGGGCCACCACATGCAAGGCGAAGAAGCGGTTCAGGGTAATGCCCGAGATCAGGTAGTCACCGCGAATCCACTGGGTCAGGTCATCACCGATGACCGGGATTGCACCGAACAGCGAGATGATCACCTGGGCGCCCCAGTAGGACATCTGGCCCCACGGCAGCAGATAGCCCATGAAGGCTTCCGCCATGAGCGCCAGGTAGATCAGCATGCCGAAGACCCACACCAGCTCACGAGGCTTCTGATACGAACCGTAGAGCAGACCACGGAACATATGCAGGTAAACCACGATGAAGAACGCCGAAGCGCCGGTGGAGTGCAGCAGACGCAGGATCGAGCCGTACTCGACGTCACGCATGATGTATTCGACGGAGGCAAACGCTTCTTCCGCCGAAGGGGTGTAACTCATGGTCAGCCAGACACCGGTGACGATCTGGTTGACCAGAACGAGCAATGCCAAGGAGCCAAAGAAGTAGAAGAAGTTGAAGTTTTTCGGAGCGTAATACTTGCTGAGATGGTCTTCCCACATTTTGGTCGCGGGAAAGCGCGCATCAACCCAATCCATGAATTTGCTCATCACGCTGTCTCCGTATCGACGCCAACGACAATGATGTCGTCGGTCTCATAGGAATGCGGGGGAACTGGCAGGTTCAGAGGTGCAGGCTGCGATTTGTAGACGCGACCCGCCAGGTCGTAATGGGAGCCGTGGCAAGGGCAGAAATAACCACCGACCCAGTCCTTGCCCAAGTCGGCAGGGGCTACCTCAGGACGGAACGTTGGCGAGCAACCCAGGTGCGTACAAATCCCGATCAGCAGCAGGACTTGCGGCTTGATCGAGCGTGTCTCCGGATCGACATAGGTCGGTTGCGTCGAGTTCTTGGAGGTAGGGTCAGACAACTGGCCCTCGATCTTTTTCAGATTCCCCAGGATTTCCTCTGTACGGCGGACGATGAACACCGGCTGACCGCGCCACTCAGCAATCATCTGCTGGCCTGGCTCGATCTTGCTGACATCCACTTTCACCGGTGCACCTGCGGCTTTCGCCTTGGCACTGGGAAACCATGACCCCACGAACGGGACCGCAGCCCCCACCGCTCCTGCAGCACCCACCACGGATGTGGCTGCTACCAGGAAGCGACGCCGGCCTGCATTCACGCCGTCATTGCTCATTCAGTCCTCTCCCATCAGCTTTGTGGCCTGTTAAATCAGGCGTCTACTAAGTAAAAATCTGAACTTATAAAAATTTTGCCGAATGGTAATGAAAAGCCCCAGTTCTGACAAGGTAATTACCAAGCGACCCAACCGCCAAGCCTTGTAGTATAGGGGCTTCACGGATGTGGCAAGTTGTCACAGCATAAATCTTTCGCGCATAAAAAAACGCCCAGCTCCGTGAGGAACTGGGCGCCTTTTGAACGCGAAAGCGAAATTAACGCTTCGAGTACTGCGGACGCTTACGCGCTTTACGCAGACCGACTTTCTTACGTTCAACTTCACGAGCATCGCGAGTTACGAAGCCGGCTTTGCGCAGTGCACCGCGCAGAGTTTCGTCGTAATCCATCAGTGCGCGAGTGATGCCGTGGCGGATTGCGCCAGCCTGACCACTTACACCACCACCGATAACAGTGACGTAGATGTCGAATTTTTCGACGGTCTCGGTCAGTTCCAGCGGCTGACGAACTACCATGCGGGCAGTTTCGCGGCCGAAGAAGTTATCCAGGGAGCGGTTGTTGATGGAGATGTTACCAGTGCCCGGACGCAGGAAAACGCGTGCGGTTGCAGTCTTGCGACGGCCAGTGCCGTAATTTTGAGTCGCCGACATAATGAACTATTCCGTTAAAACTTCAGTTCTTGGGGCTGCTGAGCAGTATGAGGGTGAGCAGCGCCCGCATAAACCTTCAGCTTACGATACATGTCGCGACCCAGTGGGTTTTTAGGCAGCATGCCTTTAACCGCGGTCTCGATCACGCGCTCAGGGGCTTTGGCGATCAGCTTTTCGAAGTTGATCGACTTGATGCCGCCAGGAAAACCGGAGTGGGAGTAGTACATTTTGTCAGTGGTTTTAGCGCCAGTAACACGTACTTGCTCAGCGTTGATGACGACGATGTAGTCACCGGTGTCGACGTGAGGGGTGTACTCAGGCTTGTGCTTGCCACGCAGACGGCTCGCGATTTCGGTGGCCAGACGACCCAGGGTCTGACCAGCAGCGTCGACGACAAACCAGTCGCGCTTTACTGTTTCCGGTTTAGCAGTAAAAGTTTTCATTCTTTATAGCCTCAGGGGCCGCCCTGTAAATTAGACGGCGGATCTTACTGAATAGTGCGTACTTTGACAAGTCAAAGGCAGCCGGATACAGACGCTTTCGGGGGCTCGGGTCGGCGCGTCCGTTCAACGGCAAGATTCTTCGGCGGCGGCGCATCACTTCCACTGCAGAAAGAGGTGCGCAATTATGCAGATTGCGAAAAATAATTCAACCTGCTTTTATGATTGTTTTGCCCAAGGAGTTCCCGATGGATTATCGCCAGCTAGGCCGTACCGATCTAAACGTGAGCGCCCTGTGCCTCGGAACCATGACCTGGGGTGAGCAGAACAGCGAGGCCGAGGCCTTCGCCCAGATCGAACGCGCCAAGGGTGCCGGGATCAATTTCATCGACACCGCCGAGATGTATCCGGTACCGCCGAAGGCCGAGACCTACGCCACCACCGAGCGCTACATCGGCAATTATTTCAAGAGCCGCGGCGACCGTGCCGACTGGATCCTGGCGAGCAAGATCGCGGGCCCCGGCAACACCATCGACTACATCCGCGACAAAAACCTCAAGCACAACCGCCGCCATATCGTCGAAGCGGTGGACGCCAGCCTCAAGCGCCTGCAGACCGACTGGATCGATCTCTACCAACTGCACTGGCCGGAACGCAGCACCAATTTCTTCGGCCAGTTGGGCTACCAGCACAAGGCCGACGAAGATTTCACCCCGCTGGAGGAAACCCTCGAGGCCCTGGACGAGCAGGTCCGGGCCGGCAAGATCCGCCACATCGGCCTGTCCAACGAAACGCCGTGGGGCACCATGAAGTTCCTCGCCCTGGCCGAAGCCCGTGGCTGGCCGCGGGCAGTGTCGATCCAGAACCCCTACAACCTGCTCAACCGCAGTTTCGAGATCGGGCTTTCGGAAATCGCCATCCGCGAACAGTGTGGCCTGCTGGCTTACTCGCCATTAGCGTTCGGTTTCCTGTCGGGCAAGTATGAAGGCGGCGCACGGCCAGCCAAGGGCCGCCTGACGCTCTACAGCCGCTTCATGCGCTATTTCAATCCACAATCGGAAGCCGCATGCAGTCGTTATGTGGCCCTGGCGCGGGAACACGGCCTGGACCCGGCACAGATGGCCCTGGCCTTCGTTACCCGACAACCATTCGTGACCAGCAACATCATTGGCGCCACCACGCTGGAGCAACTGGACAGCAACATCGCCAGCTTCGACCTGAAGCTGTCCGATGAAGTGCTGGCGGGGATCGAGGCGATTCACAAGGATCAGCCGAACCCGGCGCCTTGATCAGTTCATAGCCCCCATCGCGAGCAGGCTCGCTCCCACATTGGATTTATGTCTGACCACAACATTGTGATCGACACAGAGCCCATGTGGGAGCGAGCCTGCTCGCGATAGCGGTCTAACAGTCACTACGACATCAAAGCGACCGCGCAATAATTTCCTTCATGATTTCATTGGTCCCGGCATAGATGCGCTGCACCCGCGCGTCGGCCCACGCCCGGGCGACCGGGTATTCCCACATGAACCCGTAGCCGCCATGCAGCTGCACGCATTCGTCGAGCACCTTGCACTGCAGGTCGGTGCCCCAGTACTTGGCCATCGCCGCCGTCGGCACGTCGAGCTTGCCTTGCAGATGCAGTTCCAGGCAGCGGTCGACGAAAACCCGACCGATCTGGATCTCGGTCGCCATTTCCGCCAGTTTGAACCGGGTGTTCTGGAAGTCCGCGATGGATTTACCAAAAGCCTTGCGCTCGCGGGTGTAGTCCAGCGTCCATTGCAGCGCCGCTTCGGCCGACGCCAGGCCGCCAATAGCCACCGTCAGGCGCTCCTGGGGCAGTTCCTGCATCAGGTAGGCAAAGCCCATCCCGGCCTGCCCCAGCAGGTTTTCCCTGGGTACGCGAACATCCTGGAAGAACAGTTCCGAAGTGTCCTGAGCCTTCATCCCGACCTTCTCCAGACGCTTGCCTTTTTCGAAGCCAGGCGTACCCGCCTCCACCAGGAACAGACTGGTGCCCTTGGCGCCTGCTTTCGGATCGGTCTTGGCAACCACAATCACCAGATCGGCCAGAAAGCCGTTGGTGATAAAGGTCTTCGAGCCGTTGATGATGTACTCATCACCCTCCAGCACCGCCGTGGTCTTCACGCCTTGCAGGTCGGAACCGGCGCCCGGCTCGGTCATAGCGATGGCCGTGACCATCTCACCAGACACCAGTTTGGGCAGGTACTTGTGTTTCAGCGCTTCACTGCCGTAGTGCAGGATGTAGGGCGCAACGATGTCGGAGTGCAGCGAGAAGCCGATGCCCGTCAGCCCCAGCCTTCCAATTTCTTCAATCACCACGGTGCTGTAGAGAAAATCGGCATCCAGCCCGCCATAAGCCTCTGGCAGATGCGAGCACAACATCCCCGCCTCCCCCGCCTTGTTCCACAGCTGACGATCCACATGCCCCTGCTTTTCCCACTGGCTGTGGTACGGCACCGCTTCTTTTTCGAGGAAGGTTCGTACGCTGTCGCGAAACAGTTCGTGTTCGGAACTGAACAGGGTTCTGGGGATCATGGGACACCTTTGCATTATTGTTCGATGGGGTTATCCAACAGAGCCTAAGCCTGCGGGGGATGACAGGACACTGGACACATCCGACAAAAAATAAGACGATCCAGCCGTCTGGTGACCACTTTCCCCTATAAAAATAAAGATCAATTATGTCCAAACACGTCTCCACGCCTTTGCGGCGCGTCAGCATCCTGGCTATCGACCGGGTTTTCGCTTCCACCCTCATGCAAGCCAAGGATTTTTTCCACCTGGCCAGCCTGCGCTACGGCAAACAACTGGGCCACGGCCTGACACCGGCGTTCGAAACCCGGCTGGTCAGTCCCGACGGCAAACCGGTGAACAGCTTCAGCGACGTGATCATGCCGGTGGACGGCGGCCTGGAAAATACCGATGTGATCATCCTCCCGGCTTTTTGGGATGATTTCGGCACCCTCTGCCAACGTTACCCGCAGGTCCTGCCCTGGCTGCGGGAACAGCATGCCCGTGGCGCAGTGCTCTGCGGCGAGGCGACCGGGGTGTTCTGGCTGGCCGAGGCCGGGCTGCTCGATGGCAAGGAAGCCACCACGTACTGGCGGTTCTTCAACGCCTTCAAGGAGCGCTTCCCCCAGGTCCACCTGAACCAGGACAAGCACCTGACCGACGCCGACAACCTGTTCTGCGCCGGCGGCACGACCTCGGCCTGCGACCTCTATATCTACCTCATCGAACGGTTCTGCGGCGCCAACGTGGCCCAGGCCGTGGCACGAGACATTCTCTATGAAGTGCAGCGCAGCTACTCACCGGGAAGAATCGGTTTCGGGGGCCAGAAACTGCATCAGGATGTGATCATCCTGCAGATCCAGCACTGGCTCGAAGAACACTTCGCCGACAAGTTCCGCTTTGAGGACGTCGCTCGGGAGCACGGTATGAGCATCCGCAACTTCATGCGCCGCTTCCAGACCGCCACGGGGGACAAACCGCTGCATTACCTGCAACGGCTGCGTATAGAAACCGCCAAGGGCTTGTTGTCCGGCAGCCGCAAAAGCATCAAGACCATCAGCTATGAAGTCGGCTACGACGATGCAAGCTTCTTCGCACGGCTGTTCCGCCAACATACCGAGTTATCGCCGAACCAGTATCGACAGCAATTTCAGCAGGCGGCGTGAATCAAGGGTTGAATACAGTCCAATGTGGGAGCGAGCCTGCTCGCGATAGCGGTGTGGCAGCCAGCATTGATGTTGACTGATACACCGCTATCGCGAGCAGGCTCGCTCCCACAACGTTATGCGGTGCGCCGTTGATCTCGCACGCACAAAAAAGGCCTGCAATTGCAGGCCTTTTTTATCCGAACCGGATTACGGCTTATGCGCCCGCGCCAGGAATTCGTGTGATTGCATTTCCAGCAACCGACTCAAGGTTCGCTGGAACTCAAAGGTCAGGCGACCGCCGGTGTAGAGATCCTTGAGTTCGACTTCGGCCGAAATGATCAGCTTCACGTTACGGTCGTAGAACTCGTCGACCATGTTGATGAACCGGCGGGCAATGTCGTCGGTGGTGACGCTCATTTGCTCCACGTTGCTGAGCAGTACCGCGTGGAAGATCTTGCCCAGCTCGATGTAGTCGTTCTGGCTACGAGGGCCATCGCACAGTTCACGAAAGTCGAACCAGGCCACGTCATCGCAGGTCCGCACGGCGCGGATCTGGCGATTCTCGATGACCAACACATCATTTTCGACCGCCTGGGTGCATTCCGGCGTCAGGGCCCGGAAGCTCTTGCGCAGGCTTTCTTCAGCTGCGGCGTCCAGGGGGAAGTGAAACAGCTCCGCCTGCTCCAGGTGACGCAGGCGATAATCCACACCGCTGTCGACGTTGACGATGTCGGTGTGTTCCTTGATCAGCGCAATGGCCGGCAGGAAGCGCGCGCGTTGCAGGCCGTCCTTGTAAAGGCCGTCCGGCACGATGTTCGAGGTGGCGACCAAAGTCACGCCGTTCTTGAACAACTCCTCCATCAAGGTGCCGAGAATCATGGCGTCGGTGATGTCGGAAACGAAAAACTCATCGAAGCAGATCACCCGGGTCTCGTCGGAGAACCGCTTGGCGATGATGGTCAGCGGGTTCTTCTCGCCGCCCAGCGTCTTCATTTCTTCATGCACACGCTTCATGAAGCGGTGGAAGTGCGTCCGTGTCTTCTCCTTGAACGGCAACGCCTCGAAGAAGGTGTCGACCAGGTAGGTTTTACCACGGCCGACACCGCCCCAGAAATACAGGCCCTTGACCGGGACCTGATCCTTCTTGCCGAACAGTTTGCCCAACAAGCCCGGCTTGTTGTTCGACGCGGCGACCAGATCGTCGTACAGGCGCTGCAAATGCCGCACTGCCGTTTCCTGGGCTGCGTCGTGGAAGAACTCCGGGCGTTTCAGATCAGCTTGATATCGTTCTAGGGGCGTCATATTCGTTAGCAAGGCAACAAAAACGGGCCGTCACTGTAGCGACGGCCCGCGGGAATGGCAATCGGCCCTTATTCGAGCCGATGGTCGGAATAGCCCCGGTTCAGTCCTGAACTGGCGTCAGGGCCACGCGCAAAGCCTCGATGGCAGCATCCCGAGCGGCGCTGTCCGCAAAGGCCGGACTGTCGGCCACACAGGCGCCGTCAAGCCAGACACTGAAGCTCAGCTCGTCGCTGCGCACGTCCAGTGGCTGGCCGGCTTGCAGTTGCTTGGTGACCTGGCCCGCGGTCTTGCCATCGGCAAAATTGCGCGACAACACCAATTGCTCGCCATCGGCGGCCAGCAGACGGAAGCGGAAACTGCCGTCGTCCTCGCGAAAGCTCACAAAACGTGCGGCTTTGGCCACTTTCTTTTTCGTGCTGGTCGCCACCTGAACCTGGCTGACAAACGAACGCAGGCCGACGGCTTCGCGCAGTTCGTTGAGGAACGGTGTGGCCACGGCCCGGGCTTTTTTCGCGCCCAGTTGCAGGATGTCTTCAAGGTCCGCCGGGCGTTCGATCAACTGGTGATAACGTTCGCGGGACTCGCCCAGTTCACTGTCGAGCAATTGGAACAGGCGGTTCTTGGCTTCGCCCCAACCCAGGCCCTGCAGCAGTTCGCTGCGGAACTCGTCGGACTGCGCTGACGTGGCGAAGGCCTGGAACAAGGTGAACAGGTGGGAGTTGTCCGGATCCTTGGCTTCGCCCGGTGCGCGGGAGTCGGTGACGATCCGCGAGATCGCGTCCTTCATGTCCTTGGCGCTGCTGAACAACGGGATGGTGTTGTCGTAGCTCTTGGACATCTTGCGGCCATCAAGGCCCGGCAGGGTGGCGACGCTCTCCTCGATCAGCGCCTCGGGCATGGTGAAAAACTCCTTGCCCTGGCCGAACAGATGGTTGAAGCGCTGGCCGATGTCGCGGGCCATTTCCACGTGCTGGATCTGGTCGCGACCGACCGGCACCTTGTGGGCGTTGAACATCAGGATGTCCGCGGCCATCAGCACCGGGTAGCTGTACAGCCCCATGGTGATGCCGGCGTCCGGGTCTTCGCCGGCCTCGACGTTTTTGTCCACCGACGCCTTGTAGGCGTGGGCGCGATTGAGCAGCCCCTTGGCGGCGACGCAGGTCAGCAGCCAGGTCAGTTCCGGAATTTCGGGAATGTCGGACTGGCGATAGAAGGTCACGCGGTCCACGTCCAGGCCACCGGCAAGCCAGGTCGCTGCGATTTCCAGGCGCGAGCGCTGGATGCGCAACGGGTCATCGCATTTGATCAAGGCGTGGTAGTCGGCCAGGAAATAGAACGAATCGGCGTTGCTGTCGCGGCTGGCGAGGATCGCCGGACGGATAGCGCCGGCGTAGTTGCCCAGGTGCGGGGTGCCGGTGGTGGTGATGCCGGTCAGGATGCGGGTACGAGTCGTCATGGGTTATCGCTTGTCAGACTGCTGTCAATTCGAGAGGCGCGGCAGGAGCAGATCCTTGAGATCGGTCAGCTTGCCATGGAAAAAGTGCCCGCATTCTGCCACTTTCAGCAGCTCATGGGGGCGCTGGAGCGCGTCCGACCATTGGTAAACCAGCTGGGGGTCGACCACTTCGTCGGTTTCCGGCTGGATCACGGTCAACTCGCCGCTCATCGGCAAGGGCGATTGCGCGTCCAGGCGCATCACCGCCGGGGCCACCATGAACAGGTGCTTGGGTGGCTGGCCCTGGGCTTCCAGACGTCCGCCAAGGCTTGCGGCAACGAAGCCGCCAAACGAGAAACCGAACAGGGTGAGCGGCAGTTGCGGGTATTTTTCCCGCAACCAATCGGCTGCAGCCTGGGCGTCGTCGACTTCGCCGGTGCCCATGTCATGGCTGCCGGCACTGGCGCCGACCCCGCGATAATTGAAACGCAACGTAACCAGGCCAGCATCACGGGCAGTGCGTTGCAAGGTCGAGACGACTTTGTTGAGCATGGTCCCGCCCTGCACCGGGTTGGGGTGGCAGATCAGCGCCAGGCCACGGGGCGCTTCGCTGTCCAGGTACAAGGCTTCCAGTTGGCCCACGGGGCCATCAATGACTACAGGGGTTTCGCGCATAAGCAAGGGAAAGAACTCCGTGACCCCGAATAGGGTCGACTCGTCTAGCTAAAAGTCTGTGCCTGGCATGATTGCGATGTTCTTCGCGGTATACAGCGCAGGTCCGAGCCGTTAACGTAAAGCAAAGCCGTTTATAGAGGAAGGACTCGTGGAACACTCGCTCTTAGTTTGGCTGTTGCCGACTCTTGCCCTGGTTGCCGGTGTCGCCATTGGATTCCTGCTTGCCCGACTGCTGCCCAATGCGGTGCCTAACAGCACGCAACGTCAGCTGGACGACATTCAGGAACGTTTCGACAGTTATCAGAATGAAGTGGTCACTCACTTCAACAGCACCGCTTCTCTGGTGAAAAAACTCACTCAGAGCTACCAGGACGTCCAGGATCATTTGTCCGAGGGTGCCAATCGCCTGGCCCTCGACGAGCAGACTCGCCAACGCCTGCTGGCCGCCCTGCACGCTGATGCGGCGCAGACGCCACGGGAACGCCTGACCCCGCCAAAAGAGGTCCAGGAACCGCCCCGGGACTACGCCCCCAAGGCCCCCAATTCACCCGGCATGCTCGATGAGCATTACGGTTTGAAGAAGTAATCTCCAAGCGACACCCAAAAGCCCGCCCGATCGCATGATCGGGCGGGCTTTTTTTGACTCCGACGCCTTGTGGGAGCGAGCCTGCTCGCGATGTCGGCGGCACATCCAGCATCACCGTTTCAGACACACCGCTTTCGCGAGCAGGCTCGCTCCCACAGTTTTGATTGGGGTGTTCACAAAGTCTGTGCCCGCACCCATCTCCTGTGGGAGCTGGTGTCACAGGTTCTGCGCCACCCTGCCCTCACCCCAACACTTCACCCGCCACCTGATCGATAGCCCCTTTGGTGATGTCGACGATCAGGTCCGCCTCTTCGCGGGTCAGGATCAGCGGCGGGGCGAAGCCCAGGATGTCGCCGTGGGGCATGGCGCGGGCGATCATGCCGCGTTCCAGGCAAGCGGCCGAGACCCTGGGGCCGACTTTCAGCGCCGGATCAAAAGCGCTGCGCTGCTCGCGATCAGCCATGAACTCCACCGCCGCAAGCATGCCATCACCGCGCACTTCACCCACCAGCGGATGGCCTTCGAGGCTCTCACGCAGCCGGCGGTTCAGGTAGCCGCCGACATCCTCGGCGTTGGCGGTGAGGTTTTCCCGCTCGAGAATGTCGAGGTTGGCCAGTGCCGCCGCCGCGCAGATCGGATGCCCTGAATAGGTCCAGCCGTGCCCCATGGCGCCTTCGGTCTGGGAGGCTTTTTCAATCACACTCCAGACCTTTTCCCCGATGATCACCGCCGACAACGGTGCATACGCGCTGGTCAGGCCTTTGGCGGTGGTTATCAGGTCCGGCTTCATGCCGTAGCGCTGGCTGCCCATCTTCGAGCCCAGGCGACCGAAGGCGCAGACCACTTCATCGGCAATCAGCAACACGTCATACTTTTTCAGCACCGCCTGGATCGCGTCCCAATAACCGGCCGGCGGAACAATGATCCCGCCCGTGCCCATCAAAGGCTCACCAATGAACGCCGCCACGGTGTCCGGCCCTTCAGCCAGGATCATTTTTTCCAGCTCATCGGCGCAGTAGCGTACGAACGTGCCTTCGTCCATGCTCGCCGGGGCCTTGCGATACCAATGGGGGCACACGGTGTGCTTGACCCCTTCCACCGGCAGGTCGAAATGCTGGTAGAAGGTCGCCAGCCCAGTCAGGCTGCCGGTCATGATGCCCGAACCATGGTAGCCACGATCGCGAGAGATGATTTTCTTCTTCTGCGGCCGGCCCAGCACGTTGTTGTAGTAACGCACCAGTTTGACCTGGGTTTCGTTGGCATCGGAACCGGACAGGCCGTAGTAGACCTTTTTCATCCCTTCCGGTGCCCAGTCCATGATGCGACTGGACAGTTCGATGATCGCCTCGCTCGAGTGGCCGACGTAGGTGTGGTAGTAGGCCAGTTCCTTGGCCTGCTTGTAGATGGCATCGGCCACTTCGGTGCGGCCGTAGCCGATGTTCACGCAGTAGAGGCCGGCAAAGGCGTCGATGAAGTCACGGCCTTCATGGTCGCGAATGCGGATGCCCGCTGCGCTCTTGATGATCCGGCCCTTGAGCGCACCGCTGGCGTGGTCGTGGGCGTGGGTCGAGGGGTGCATGAAATGCGCACGGTCTTGTTCGAACAGCGTGTTGAATTCCTGGCTCATGCGGATTCTCCTGGGAACTGGCCTTGATGGTGCAGGCAAAAGTATTTGGTTTCGACGAAGGGCTCGAAGCCCTCGCTGCCACCCTCGCGACCAAGGCCCGAGGCTTTCATGCCACCGAAGGGGATCGGATGGCCGGTGAACTTGACGCCGTTGACCGCGACCATGGCGTGGTCGAGACGGCGAATCAGTGGGTAAATGAGGTCCAGGCGGTTGGAGCAAATATAGGCTGCCAGACCGTATTCGGTGTCGTTGGCCATTTCGATGGCTTCATCCAGGGTGTCGAACGGCATCACCCCGGCGATGGGCGCGAAATTTTCTTCGCGGTAGATGCGCATCTGCGGCGTGACATCAGCCAGCACCGTTGGCTGGTAGAACAACCCGCCCAAGGCATGGGCCTCGCCACCGACCAGGCGCTGGGCGCCAAGGGCCAGCGCATCGGCGACCCGGTCGGCAGTTACGTCGAATGCAGCCTGGTGCATCAACGGGCCAATATCCACATCCTGCTCCTGCTGATCGACCATGGCCGGGCCGACCCGCAACGCCCGAACCGCCGCGGCGAAACGGCTGAGGAACGCCTGATAAACCGGGCGCTGGACCATGATCCGGTTCGCCGCGCAGCAATCCTGGCCCGAGGTCTGGAACTTCGCCTCCACGGCGACTTTTACCGCCAGCGCCAGGTCAGCATCGGCGCAGACAATGAAAGGCGCGTTGCCGCCCAACTCCAGGGCGACTTTCTTCACATCATGGGCGGCGGCTTGCAGCACCAGTTTGCCGACCCGAGTCGAGCCGGTGAAACTCACTGAGCGGACACGGCGATCCTTGACCAGGGTTTCCATGGTCACCTGCGGCTCACCCAACACCACGTTGAAGACCCCGGCAGGAAAACCCGCCTCCTCGGCCAATTGCGCCAAGGCCAAAGCCGAGTACGGCGTTTCGTGGGCCGGTTTGATGACCACGGTGCAACCGGCAGCCAGGGCAGCGGCGGCCTTGCGGGTGATCATCGCCGACGGAAAATTCCACGGCGTGAGCAGCGCGCAGACGCCCACCGGTTCCTTGAGGGTGCCCAGGTGGGCGTTGGGAATGTGGCTGGGGATATTCTGCCCGTACAAGCGCCGAGCTTCTTCGGCGAACCAGGGAATGAAGCTTGCGGCATAGGCGATTTCGCCGCGGGATTCGGCCAGGGATTTGCCCTGCTCCAGGCTGAGGATGCGCGCCAGGTCTTCACTGTGTTCGACGATCAACGCCGCCCAGCGTCGTAGAATCTCGCCCCGGGCATCCAGGCTCTGTTCACGCCACGCGGGGAATGCTTGCTGGGCCGCGTCCACCGCCGCGACAATCTGCGGCTGATCGAGCATCGGCACATGGCCGATCACCGTGCGGGTGGCGGGATTGTGCACGGCAATGCTCTGGCCGCTGTCGCTGTGGACCCACTGGCCGTCGATGTAGCAAAGCGCTTTGAACAGCAGCGGATGTTGATAAGTCATGACGTTCACTCCAGACCGTGTGCGTGAAACCATGCTAGGGCAGCGGCACTTGGATAATCGGGTGTTTGCCGTAGGTCATTGCTTGGTTTTTTCTGAAACAAGGGGCTGTAAAAGTGATTTCTGCGGTGCTCAGGTTAACGGTGCCAACTCCGCCGGCAAGGCGCCGCCGGTCTTGATGGTTTTGGTGACGATGTAGGTGAAATAGCGCTCGATGCCGAGGTCTTCGAGCAGCAGTTGATCGACAAAGCGCTGGTAGTGATCGATATCCGGAGACTGGATCATCGCCAGGTAATCCACCCCGCCACCGGTGGCGTAACAGAACGCGACTTGCGGGGCGGTGGCCATGCGCTGCTCGAAGCGACGCATGTCCTGGGCGGTGTGTCGGGCCAGGGTGATTTCCACTAGCACCTGTTGACGCTTGAACACCGCGCCCCAGTCGATCTGCGCCCGATAGCCGGTGATCAGCCCTGCCATTTCCAGCTTGCGCACCCGCTCCCAGGCCGGCGTCACCGAAAGGTTGATCGCCTCGGCCAGACTCGACTTGGTGATCCGTCCATCCTCCGCGAGGATCTGCAGGATCTTGAGGTCATAGCGGTCGAGTTTGTGCATGGGCCGGGCTCCCGGTGATTAAAAACTCAAGGCATACATCAATTGTGGCGAGGGGATTTATCCCCGCTGGGTTGCGAAGCAGCCCCCAAGTTACTGACTCAATCTGTCTGCCATACCGAAGTGTCAGGTTGTAGGGTCGCTGCGCAACCCAGCGGGGATAAATCCCCTCGCCACAAGTTCAGTGCCCAACCCGACTCACGCCAACACATCCGCAATCACTGCCAAGGTATCGCCACACTGCACCAGCCCCGGAAAGTGCCGGGCCGCCAGCAGTCCGCTGCGGGCGGCGCGGTATTCGATGGGGGCGACGCCGCTGCGAGTGGCGTCGTAGATACGCGCCACCACCTCGCCCAGGGTCACGTGTTCTCCCAGGTCGCGGCACATTTCCAGCAGGCCGTCGTGTTCGCTGGCGATGAAGCAACTGGCATCGGGCATGTCGAGCACCATCGACGGCTGTAGCTCGATTTCGCCGCGCAGGATGCCGGCGTGGATCAGCAGATTGCGTACACCGCGCTCGGCAATCGCCACGCTGCGGGCCGTCGATGAGCCGCCACCGCCCAGTTCGGTGGTGACAAACACCTTGCCCTGGGATTCGGCGGCAGTGTCGTACATCGCCCCGGCGTCCAGTTCCAGCATGCGCATGCAATACGGCGCATTGAACGCCAGCATCCCCGCCTCGCAACGGGCCTGTTGCTGCTTGTCCGGCAACACGTGGCAGGCGGCGAACGGCAGGAAGTCCAGGGTCCGGCCACCGGAGTGGATGTCCAGGACGATGTCGGCCAAAGGCAGCAATGTACGGTTGAAGTAATCGGCGATTTTCTCAGTGACGGTACCGTCCGGCTTGCCGGGAAAACTGCGGTTGAGATTGCCCTTGTCGATGGGCGAAGTCCGGCGTGCGGCATGGAACGCCGGGGTGTTCATGAACGGCACGATAATCACCCTTCCGCTCACCTCTTGCGCGGTCAACCGTTGTGCCAGCTTGCTCAGGGCTACCGGGCCTTCGTACTCATCGCCGTGGTTGCCACCACTGAGCAACGCCGTCGGGCCGCTGCCGCGCTGGATCACGGTGATGGGAATCATCACCGCGCCCCAGGCCGAATCGTCTCGCGAGTACGGCAGTTTGAGGAAACCGTGCTGTACGCCCTCGCGGGTGAAATCGACCGTGGCGCTGATGGGATTGGCAGGCAAGTCAGTCATGGCTCAATCCTTCACGAACAATTGACGAGGCACGTTGCACAGCGTCTCGACGCCGGTTTCGGTGATCAGGATGCTTTCAGTGATTTCCAGGCCCCAATCGTCCATCCACAATCCGGGCATGAAGTGGAACGTCATGCCCGGCTGCAACACGCTGGTGTCGCCGGGGCGCAGGCTCATGGTGCGCTCGCCCCAATCCGGTGGGTAACTGATACCGATCGGGTAGCCGCAACGGCTGTCCTTGTGGATGCCGAACTTCTCCAGCACTTTGAAAAACGCCACGGCGATGTCGCCCGTGGTGTTGCCCGGCTTGGCCGCGTCCAGGCCGGCGGCGATGCCCTCGACCACGGCTTTTTCGCCGTCGAGAAAATGCTGCGGCGGCTTGCCCAGGTAGATGGTGCGTGACAGCGGGCAGTGGTAACGCTTGTAGCAACCGGCAATCTCGAAAAAAGTCCCGGCGCCCTTCTCGAACGGCGAGTCGTCCCAGGTCAGGTGCGGCGCGCTGGCGTCGGCACCAGTGGGCAGCAAGGGCACGATGGCCGGGTAATCGCCGCCATGACCATCGGCCCCAAGGATGCCGCTGCTGTAGATCTCGGCCACCAGTTCGTTCTTGCGCATACCCGGCTCGATCCGCTCCAGAATCCGAGCGTGCATGTTCTCGACGATGCGCGCGGCGATGCGCATGTAGGCGATTTCCTGGGGGGACTTGACCGCCCGCTGCCAGTTCACCAGGCCCACCGCGTCCACCAGTTTGGCCTGCGGCAAATGTTTTTGCAGCGACAGGTATGCGGCGGCGCTGAAGTAGTAGTTGTCCATCTCCACGCCGATGGTCAGCGCGCCCCAGCCACGAGCGCTGATCACTTCCCGGGACAGGTAGTCCATGGGATGGCGTTCGCGCGACTGCACGTAGATGTCCGGGTAGCCGACGATATTCTCGGCCTGCATGAACACCGTGCGTTTGGCACCGTTGGCATCCTGGCCGCGACCGAACCACACGGGCTCGCCGTCCAGCGCCAGCAGCACGCACTGGTGTACGTAGAACGACCAACCGTCGTAGCCGGTGAGCCAGGCCATGTTCGACGGATCGGTGACCAGCAACAGCTCCAGGCCCTGGACCTGCATGGCCACACGGACCTTCGCCAGGCGCTGGGCGTATTCCTCCCGCTGGAACGGAAGATTGACGACTATCTCTGACATCCACCTGCCCTCTGATCAATGACGCACGAATAAAAGATCGGTCAACGACCGAATGGGAAACCCTTGCCTGCCGCCCGCGCCCGCTCGAAAGCCAGGTTGGCGATGGCGGTGTCCTGGGCGCCGGTGCCGGTGAGGTCGCACAAGGTGACTTGCGCCTCATCGGTCCGCCCGGCCCGCTGCCCCGCCAGTACCTGGCCCAGCTCCAGCAACGCCGACTCATCGCCGACGACACCGGCCGCCAGGGCGTGATGCAATTCGCCGAGCACGCGGGTCTGGCTCAGGCGATCAGCGACGTAGCAGTCGACTGCCGCCAGGGCTTGCGGACAAATCTCGTTCTTGTGCTCCGCGTCCGAGCCCATCGCCGTGATATGCAGGCCGGGATGCAGATGCCGGGACTCGATCAGCGGCTCACGACTGGGTGTGCAGGTAATGGCGATGTCCACACCTTCCAGCGCGGCGTCGAGCGTTGCGCACGGTGTCACCGAAAGCCCCGTCTCACGTGCCAGTTCGGCACTGAAGGCCTGGGCCTTTTGTGCATCGCGAGCCCAGACCCGCACCTCCTCGATGGGCCGCACCAGACGCAGCGCCTGAAGCTGCAACGCGGCCTGCTCGCCAGCGCCGATCAACGCGACACTGCGGCTCTGCGGGCGGGACAGGCAGCGCGCCGCCACCGCCCCGGCCGCGGCCGTGCGCACGGCAGTGAGGTAGCCGTTGTCGAGTAACAGCGCCTCGAGCAAACCGGTGCGCGCCGACAACAGCATCATCATGCCGTTGAGGCTGGGCAGGCCGAGTTTCGGGTTATCGAAAAAGCCTGGGCTGACTTTGATCGCAAACCGCTCCAGACCCGGCAGGTAAGCGGTCTTCACATCCACCTCACCGTTATGTTCGGGGATGTCCAGCCGCAGGATCGGCGGCATCGCCACGGCTGCCGTTGCCAGCAGCACAAAGGCCTGCTCGATGGCGTCGATGCTGGGCAAGTCGAGGGCCACGCAACTGCGCAGATCCGCTTCGCTCAATAGGGTGACTTCACTCATGGCTGGCTCCGTTGCGGCTGAAGGTTATTGAGGGGCCCCGGCGATCACGCGGGCATGTTGTTCGGTGTCGACGTTGCGCCCGCTGATCACCAGCACAATGGGGCCACGCGGTTCGATCAGGCCGTCGAGCAAAGCGGCAATACCCACCACGGCAGCGCCCTCAAGCACCAGGCGTTCCTCGTGATAGGCGTGGCGCAAAGCATTGGCGATGGAAGCTTCTGAAAGCAGGTGCAGGTCATCGCTCAGTTGCCGGGTCATGTCGAAGGTGTAGCGGTTGTCCAGGCCGATGCCGCCGCCGAGGGAGTCCGCCAGAGTGGGCAACTCCTCGACTTCCACCGGATGCCCGGCGGCGAGGCTGGCGCCCATGGCGGCACCTCGGGCCATGCTGATGCCATGCACCTGAATCGCCGGATTCGCACTTTTGAGCGCCAGCGCCACGCCGGCGAACAGGCCGCCACCGGACAACGGCACCAGCACCTGGGCCACGTCCGGCTGTTGTTCGAGGATCTCCAGGCCGAGGGTGCCCTGGCCGGCGATGATCGCCGAATGGTCGAAGGGCGGCAGAAAGGTCGCACCCTGCTCTCTGGCGATGCGTTCGGCTTCGCGCTGGGCATCGTCCTGGGACTGACCGACGATGCACACCTGGGCGCCGAGGTCGCGGATCGCCTGGACCTTGTTAGCCGGCACCAGGTTCGACAGGCAGACAATCGCCTTGACGCCTTGTTGCGAAGCGGCATGGGCCAGCGCCCGACCATGATTGCCGGTCGAAGCGGTGACCACGCCGAGGGCCTTTTGCTCGGGGCTGAGCTGGGCCACGGCATTGCTCGCACCACGCAATTTGAAGCTGCCGGTGATTTGCAGGGATTCAAGCTTGAGGTACACCGCCACCCCCATCAGCCGTGACAGGCTGGGGGAATGCTCCATGGGCGTACGCCGCACCAGCGATTCGATGCGCTGGCGAGCGAGGTAGACATCCTGTAGCTGCAACACTGCCATGACCGCGTCCCGAGCTGATGTGTTGGGCGCAGTCTAAGAGGGCTGGATTGTGGTGATGAATGTACTAGGGCAATTTAATCAATGATTGTCCGGCCCCAAATCCTCGACCACTACAAATCCCCTGTGGGAGCGAGCCTGCTCGCGATGGGGACAGTACAGCCACAGTTTCTGTTGGCTGTTACGCCGCTATCGCGAGCAGGCTCGCTCCCACAGTTAAAAATCATGCACCTGCGGATACTGGTCAAACATCTCGCGCATGCCGATCAGCGCATGGCGCATTTCCTCATCGCTGCATTCGGCGCCTACGCATACTCGCACCGCACGAGGTTTGGGGGTGCCGCGCACGGTGAACGGGTCGGGAGAGGTTACGGCGATGTGTTTGTGCCGCAGCGCCCGCACCAGGCTGTCCACCTCCCACCGGGGTGGGATGCCTATCCAGGCATTCAAGGCGTGAGGATGCTGGCCCAGCAGATGCTCGCCCATGTACTCGGTCACCATCGCCTGGCGCCCGGCCAACAGCCGTCGTTGCAGCTGCACCAGCGACTCGGCGCGGCCATCGCGAATCCAGCGGGCGGCGATCTCCGAGACCATCGGCGTGGCCATCCAGCTGTTGACCCGCAGGATGCTCTCGGTGCGTAGCGCCAGGCGCTTGGGCACCACCAGATAACCGATGCGCAGCCCCGTGAGCACCGACTTGGTCATGCTGGTGCAATAGAACGACAGCTCCGGCAGGTAGTGGCTGATGGGCGGCGCACGGCGCTCGTCCAGCAGCGGACCGTATACGTCATCTTCGATGATGTGCACACCAAAGCGCCGGGCAATCTCGGCGATTTCCCGCCGGCGGGTGTCGGGCATCAGGCTGGTGGTGGGGTTGTTCAGGTTCGGCGTGCACACCAGCGCGGTGATGCGCTCGTTGCTGCACATGTCCTCGAAGTGTTCAGGGTCGATGCCATAGCGATCCATCTCCAGGCCCTTGAGGGTGAAACCCAGCACCTGGGAATTGCCGATCACCCCGTGGTCGGTCACCCCTTCGCAGAGCACCACATCATCGGGGCCGGCCAGGGAAGCAAGAGCAAGGAAGATCCCATGGGCTGCGCCGTTGGTGATCAATATGTCGTTGCGATCAACCTTCAACCTCTGGCGGCCGATCCATTGGGCGGCCGCTTCGCGATGGGATTCAAAACCTGCGATCGGCCGAAAAGCATGAATCCACGGCTGGTCTTCTTCGGTACTCAATTGAAGGCAGGTGTCGCGCCAGAACTGGTCGTGCTCGCGGGTGTGCATGATTCGCGTGATGGAAAAGTCCACCAGCGCGCGCTCGGGGCTGTCGAGGATGTAGGTCGCGACCCGATCACTCATACGTCGCGAAACGAAGCTGCCGCGCCCCACTTCACAGCGCACCAGCCCCTGGCGCTCCAGCTCCTTGTAGGCATTAGTAACGGTCTGCACGCTGATGCCCATGGCGTCGGCCACTTGCCGTTGCGGCGGCAGGCGTTGGTCATTGGCCAGGGCGCCCTGCTCGATATCGTCAGCAATGGCCTGTACCAGAATCTTGTATTTGGACTCACCGCTACGGGCCGCGTCCAAGGCTGATTTCCACTTTTCCATGACGCTGCAACCCGCGTGTGTTCTGGTGCGCACAGCATCCCGCGGCAACGGCGACAAAGCAATTGTCCTAGTGCAATACAATCGGTGCCGGGGCTTTTGTATGCTCGGTCCAAGGTTGTCATCCAGGCGGGTTCACCACCCCGACAAAAAAGCCGGATCGACCTGTACCGGCGCCGCTCCCGATTCCAGGCCAAGGCCGGATCAGCCGCTGTACGCTTTGCTCTTGTAACACTGCCTCCTACCACAGAGCCGTCAAACGACGGATCCACAAGAAACAGGAGATTTTACCGATGAGCAATTTCCTTCCCGCCACATGCGCGCCCCTGCGTCGGCTCTTAATGACTTGTGCCGTACTTGGCCTGGCTGGCAGCGTTCACGCCGCCACCCTCGATACCGTAAAAAGCAACAGCAGCATCCGGATCGGCTACGCCAACGAAACGCCGTTCGCCTTTACCGAAACCGACGGCACCGTTACCGGTGAATCACCGGAAATCGCCAAGATCATCTTCGCCAAGATGGGCATCAAGCAGGTCAACGGCGTGCTCACCGAATGGGGCTCGCTGATTCCCGGCCTGCGCGCCGGCCGATTCGATGTGATTGCCGCCGGGATGTACATCACGCCGGCGCGCTGCAAGCAGGTATTGTTCACCGATCCGCAATACCAGTTGCCCGATGCCCTGCTCGTGGCCAAGGGCAATCCCAAGCAACTGCACAGCTATGAAGACATCGCCAAACAACCTGACGTGAAGCTGGCAATCATGGCCGGTACGGTGAACCTGGCGTACGCCCGGGATTCCGGGGTCAAGGATGAGCAGATCCTTCAGGTCCCCGACACCACCGCGCAGTTGCAAGCGGTGCGCGCCGGTCGGGCGGACGCTGCCGTCGGCACGCAACTGACCATGAAGGGCCTGGCCAGCAAGGGCGGTGACAAGGTTGAGGCGATGACCGAGTTCAAGGACGACCCGTCGCACATCGGCTACGGCGCCCTCGCCTTCCGCCCCGAAGACAAAGACCTGCGCGATGCGGTCAATGCCGAGCTGAAGAAATGGCTAGGCTCTGAAGAACACCTCAAGGCCGTTGCGCCGTTCGGTTTCGACAAGTCCAACGTGACCAGCAAAACCGCGGCCGAGCTCTGCGCTCAGCCATAGCCGAAACGGGCATGACGCGCAGTGCGTGATGCCTGTTCCCTGCTTCATCGGATATCGGGTTGAACCATGGGCGAATTACTTCCGTTATTAATTCAAGGGGCCTGGGTCACGCTTCAGGTGACCTTTCTCGGCTCGCTGCTGGCGATCGTCGCCGCGGTCCTGGCGGCCTTGGGGCGACTGTCACCGTGGCGAGCGCTGCGCTGGTTTTCCATCACCTACATCGAAGTGTTTCGTGGCACGTCGCTGCTGGTGCAGTTGTTCTGGTTGTTCTTCGTGCTGCCACTGCCGCCGTTCAACGTTGAGTTGAGCCCCTATGCTGTGGCGATTGTCGGCCTGGGCCTGCACATCGGCGCTTATGGTGCCGAAGTCATGCGCGGCGCCATCAGCTCGGTGGCCAAGGGGCAATACGAAGCGTGCACGGCGCTGAATTTCAGCGGCTTCAAGCGCTTCAAGCGGATCATCCTGCCCCAGGCCCTGCTGGCGGCGATCCCACCGGGCACCAACCTGCTGATCGAATTGCTCAAGAACACGTCACTGGTGTCGTTGATCACGTTGTCCGACCTGAGCTTCCGCGCGCGGCAGCTGGATCAGGCAACCTTCCAGACCCTGGAAATCTTCAGCCTGGCGCTGGTGATGTATTTCATCCTCGCCCAGGCCATTAACCTGGGTATGCGCCATGTCGAGCGACGACTGAGCCGGGGCCGGATGCGTGGAGGTCTGTCATGACCTTGTTCGACTGGTCCTACGCCGCACAGATCCTGCCGGACTTGCTGCGCGCCTCGCTCAATACGGTGGGCATCACCCTGATCGGCTTTCTGATCGCGATTGTCCTGGGGCTGTTCCTGGCAATTGGTCGGCGCAGCCGAAAAGTCTGGCTGTCATGGCCGGCCACCGCCGTGATCGAGTTCATCCGCAGTACGCCGCTGCTGATCCAGGTGTATTTCCTCTATTACGTGCTGCCTAACTACGGCTTGAGCCTGACGGCCATGCAAGTGGGGATCCTGGGTATCGGCCTGCACTACGCCTGCTACATCGCCGAGGTCTATCGCAGCGGCCTCGACGCGGTGCCGCGGGCGCAGTGGGAAGCGGTGACGGCACTGAACATCGCTCCGTACAACGCTTACCGCAACATCATCCTGCCCCAGGCGCTGCGGCCGATCATACCGCCGCTGGGCAATTACCTGGTGGCGATGCTCAAGGACACGCCGGTGCTGTCGGCGATCACCGTGGTGGAAATCATGCAGCAGGCCAAGAACATCGGCTCCGAGCATTTCCGTTACCTGGAGCCGATCACCATGGTCGGCCTATTCTTCCTCGCCCTGAGCCTCGCCTTGGCCTATCTGGTACGGCGCCTTGAAACGCGCATGGAGCTACGCTAATGACTTTACCCCTGTCCTCGCCCACCGATTTGTCCCGGCGCAGCACGCTGGCGTCGCAGCAGGAGGCCCCGGCCATGCAAGATCAGACACCGTCCCGGCCGATCGTGAGTTTCCAGGACGTGACCAAAAGCTATGGCAGCTTTACGGTGCTCGACCATCTGAACCTGGATGTCGCGCCCGGTGAAAAAGTCGCGATCATCGGCCCCAGCGGCTCGGGCAAGTCCACATTGTTGCGGGTGTTGATGACCCTGGAAGGCATCGACCAGGGCCAGATCCGCATCGAAGATGACTCCCTGACCCACATGCCCAACCGCAACGGCGTGCTGGTGCCGGCCAACGACCGGCACATCCGCCGTGTGCGCGGCAAGATCGGCATGGTGTTCCAGAGCTTCAATCTGTTTCCCCACATGACCGCGCTGCAAAACGTGATCGAGGCGCCGGTGCAGGTGCTGGGCATGAATCCGAAGGAAGCCCGGGAGCGCGCCGCCGATTTACTGGAGCTGGTAGGACTGGGCAGCAAGCTCGACCATTACCCTTCGCAGTTGTCCGGCGGCCAGCAACAACGGGTGGCGATTGCCCGGGCGCTGGCGATGCGACCCAAGGTGATGCTGTTTGACGAAGTGACCTCGGCACTCGATCCGGAACTGTGTGGCGAAGTGCTGAATGTGATCCGCAAACTGGGGGCCGAGCACAACCTGACCATGCTGATGGTGACCCACCAGATGGGCTTCGCCCGGGAATTCGCCGACCGGGTGTGCTTCTTCTACAAAGGGCAGATCCACGAACAGGGCACTCCGGCGCAGATCTTCGAAAACCCGCAGCAGGAGCGCACGTGCGCGTTCTTGAGTGCGGTGAAAGAGGCTAACTGAACCTATCTACTAAAGTGAACACTGTTGTGGCGAGGGAGCTTGCTCCCTCGCCACAAAGGTCCAAACGCTAGCCGCAAAAAAGGGGGCCCCTGTTTTCAGGGGCCCCCTTTCATTTACCGCCCAGCGGTTATGGGTATTGCTGGTAAGTCTGCCCCTGCTGCGGCGCTGTCTGGTATTGCTGGCCCGGAATGGCCTTGAGGTTGACTTCGACACGGCGGTTTTGCGCGCGGCCATTGACGTCGGCGTTGCTGGCCACCGGATTGTCCGGGCCGGCACCGCGGGCCGTCAGGTTGGCGCCACTGACACCTTGGGACGTCAGGTAGGTCGCCACGCTCTGTGCACGACGTTGCGACAGATCCATGTTGTGCTGGCGGCTGCCGGTGCTGTCGGTATAACCCACGATTTCGATCTGGTTCTGGTTGAACTCCTTGAGGGAGTTGGCCAGGTTGTTCAGCGGCTGGTAGAAACTGGATGCGATGTTCGCCGAGTCGGTGGCGAAGGTGATGTTGCCCGGCATGATCAGTTTGATCTGGTCGCCCTGGCGCTGCACTTCAACGCCGGTATTGGCCATGCTGGCACGCAGTTTCTTTTCCTGCTGGTCGGCGTAGTAACCGTAGCCGGCCGCGGAAGCCCCCACGACCGCAGCGCCGATCAATGCACCCTTGCCACGGTTATCGTGACCGATGGCCGCACCGGCCAACGCACCGGCCAGGGCACCGAGGCCGCCGTACTTGGCAGTCTTGCTCATGCCGGAGGACTCTGTGGAGGCCTGCCCCTGGTTGTCATAAGGATTAGGCGACGCGCAGCCGGACAGCAGGGCCACAGCGGTTGCGACAACAATCAAGCGACGCGAGGTGAACATGAAGGTGCTCCTGGTATTTTAATTCTGAAGTGCCAGTATCGACTCTGGCTGGCGTTGGAACACGGCAATTGGCAAAAATTCCGTCCAGCCGTGTCGCACTTGCCTTAATCCTGCGCCAGGCACCGGCTCACCCCCCTGACGATCATCTCCACTTCCCGCCCATCAATGGTCAACGGGGGCAGCAGGCGGATGGTCTTGCCGCGAGTGACATTGATCAGCAGAGCGTGGTCACGTGCGGCACAAAGGCTCAGGTCGCGGACCGGTTGCTTGAGTTCGACGCCGATCATCAAGCCCTGGCCGCGAATCGCCAGCACGTTCGGGTTGTCCGCCAGTTCGGCCGTCAGCCGGTTGAGCAACTGTTCACCCTGATGCCTGGCGTTGTCCAGCAAACCTTGCTCCTGGATGATGTCCAGCACCGTGCAGCCCACCCGGCAGGCCAGCGGATTACCGCCGAAGGTGCTGCCGTGGCTGCCAGGGGTAAACAGTTCGGCCGCCTTGCCCCGGGCCACGCAGGCGCCGATGGGCACGCCATTGCCCAAGCCCTTGGCCAGGGTCATGACGTCCGGCACGATGCCTTCGTGCTGGAAGGCAAACCATTGGCCGGTGCGGCCGATACCGGTCTGGATCTCGTCGAGCATCAGCAACCAGGCGCGCCGGGTGCACAGTTGACGCAAGGCCTTGAGATAGCCCGGCGGCGCCAGTTGCACACCGCTTTCGCCCTGGATCGGTTCCACCAGTACCGCAACGATGCGCTCGCCATGAACCTGCTGAATATTTTCCAGCGCCGCCAGATCACCGAATGGCACCTTGATGAAATCCCCCGGCAACCGATTGAAGCCCAAGCGCACCGCCGGGCCATCACTGGCGGACAAGGTGCCCAATGTGCGTCCGTGAAACGCATTCTCCATGACCACCACCAGTGGCTGCTCGATACCTTTGTGCCAGCCATAAAGGCGCGCCAGTTTCAGTGCGGTTTCGTTGGCCTCGGCACCAGAGTTGTTAAAAAACACCCGATCCATGGCTGAGAGCTGAGTGAGTTTTTTCGCCAACCGTTGCTGCCAGTCGATGCCGTACAGGTTGGAGGTGTGCAGCAGCAGGCCAGCCTGCTCGCTGATAGCCTCCACCAGTCGAGGGTGGGAATGGCCGACGTTGGTCACAGCCACGCCCGCCACCGCATCCAGGTACTCGCGACCGTCCTGATCCCACAGGCGCGTACCCAACCCATGGGTAAAATTCAGCGCCAGGGGTTGGTAGGTGGTCATCAGGCAGGCGGCGGTCATGGCTTCAAGCTCCATCAGGTGGTTTTTTCCAGTATGGTTAGCCACTCTTGCTGGATAAACGCTACATTCCTTCAATCATTTTAAAGCCAGGCTTGATAATGGATCTTTTTCAGGCAATGACGGTTTACGTCAAAGTGGTGGAAACCGGGAGCCTGACAGCGGCGGCCCAGGCGTGCGAAATGTCCACCACCATGGTGGGTAATCACCTTCGCGCACTGGAAGAACGTCTTGGCGTGCGCCTGATCAACCGTACGACGCGGCGCCAGCGCCTGACGGAATTCGGCTCTTCCTATTACCAGCGCTGCCTGGAAGTACTCGGGCTGGTGGCCGACTCCGAACGACTGGCCGAGCAGACGCAAGGCGAGCCCACCGGCACCTTGCGCATCACCGCGCCACTGACCTTTGGCACCGAGCGCCTTGCCCCGGCGCTGGCCGAATTCAGCCGGCTCCATCCCCAGCTTAAACTCGACGTGGTGCTGACCAACCAACGCCTGGACCTGCTGGATCATGGTTTCGACGTCGCCATCCGTCTCGGCCCCACCGACCCTAAGCTGATCGCCCGACCGTTGATGGACTACACCCTGACCATCTGCGCATCCAGGGCCTACCTGGCGCGCCGCGGCACACCGCAAAAACCCGCTGACCTGGAGCAGCACGACTGCCTGTCCTTCGCCTATTCCGCCGGCGACGAGTGGCGCTTCGCCCAGGATCACTGGCCCATCAACGGGCCGGAAGGTGAAATCAAAGTACCGGTGACTGGGCCGATGCTGATCAACAGCTCCTCAGGACTGCATCGCGCGGCCCTGGCCGGCATGGGCGTGGTGATGCTGCCCGATGCACTGGTGGCGCAAGACCTGGAGGAAGGCCATCTGGTCGCGCTGCTGCAGGACTATCAACTTCCCCACCGGCCAATGAGCCTGATGTATGCCCAGGATCGCTATCGGCTGCCCAAACTGCGCAGCTTTGTCGAATTTGCGATGCAGCAATGGGGCAAACCCCAAACCCAACCCGAATGACAAAGTAGGAGCTGACGCGTGCAACGAGGCTGCGATCTTCCCCCCAGCGCTTGAGTCCCACACAGACCGTCCACCCCCGGCCCTCGTCAGCGCCCCAACAGAGCGAACCCCGCTAGTGCCCCCCCGCCCCATCAGCTACTCTTCTTCCTTGGACGAGCATTTTGATATCAAGGCTGATTGAGGAAACGACGATGGGCGACGCCTCGAACATCGATATGCTGCGCCTCGACCTGTCCGGTCTGGACGAAGGTGTGCTGCACACCATCCTTGAGCTGGTCAGCGATGGCATCTGGGACTGGAACGCCAACACCGGTTTCGTCTACCGCAACCCTGGCTGGTACACGATGCTGGGGTATCCGCCTCACTCACTCGATAACACCGTGCTGACATGGGAAAGCGTGATCCATCCCGATGATTACCCGCAGGTGATGGCTTTGTTCGACGACCACCTGCAACAACGCTCCCATCACTACCAGGCCGAATACCGCTGTCGCACGCGCGACGGCTCCTGGATGTGGATCGAGGACCGTGGCTATGTGATCGCCCGTAACCCCGACGGCACGGTGGCGCGGATGATCGGCGCCCATCGCAGCATTGACGACAAGAAGCGTCTGTTCGAACAACTGGAACGGCGCAACAAATCGCTGGAAGCCGTTATCCAGGAGCGCACCCTGGAACTGTCCCGGGTCAACCATCAGTTGCAGATCCAGCTCGACGAAAACCGCAGGCTTGCCGAAACCGACGCCCTGACGCGGGTTGCCAACCGCTATCGTCTCGAACAGGCCCTGCCGCTGGCCTGCGAGCGTGCCCAGCGTTTTCGCGAGCCGTTGTCACTGATCGCCATGGACGTCGATGACTTCAAGGACATCAATGATCGTTACGGTCATGCTTTCGGCGACGCAGCGCTGGTACAAGTGGTGCAAGCCGTTAAACGCTGCGAACGCGACGGCGACTTGCTCGCACGTTGGGGGGGTGATGAATTCATCATGATTTTGCCCAATACCTCCCTGGCCGACGCCTGCCTGATGGCTGAAACCATTCGCCGTAGCCTGTCCGATCTGCTGCCGGTGGGCGATTTCCAGGTCACCATGAGTTTTGGCGTGGTACAGCGGCGTGGGGATGAGCAGCACACGATGCTGCTGGACCGGGCGGACCAGGCGCTGTATCGCTCCAAGGTGGCCGGCAAGAATGTGATCTGCCAATGATGCGTACCTGAACAACAAATGCCGACCTGCCACCGGTTCAACCGTGACAACGCCGCCCGGGTCCAATAGATTAGGCGACCGGAAAAAAGCTCAACGCCTTTCTCGCCTCATCCAGCTAACAGAAGTAGTGAAATTTCAATGTCCGATTCCAATACCGCTGAATCCGTAGTCACCCTGTCGTCCAAAGCGGAATACGAAAACTCCATCAATCTTTCACAGCATCTGCCTCAGGCCAAAAGCATCAGTGAGATGGTTCTCGATGCGTTCCAGTCGAACCGCGAAAGCGATCAGATTCGCGAGCTGCGCAACGCCATCCGCCAGGCCCATGACGCGTTCGACGATGACAAGGCCTACGAACTGATGGGCCAGCTCAAGCAGCTCAAGGACGCCGAAGCCGCCGATTTCGCGGCACTGGAAGACCTGAGCAGCCGCTTCCCCATCAGCCGTATCCTGTCCAGCTACAAGGACGACCCGACCTTCCAGGAACTGGTTTATGGCCTGGCCCTGAAAGTGCTGAACCAGACCCACCAGGCCATCAGCAATCCGAGTGGCAGCAAAGGCAAAGCCTCGCGGCCCAAGAAAGAGGCCGAAGTGTTTGTCATCAGCAAGGACGGCATCAGCGTCACCCTGCCCTTGCGCACCCCACGCTCCAAGCCAAACGTCGACCGCGAGGCCTTCGAATTCCTGGGCTTCAGTTTCGTCGGCGAAGGCGACCAGGCCGAGCTGGAAAACGACATCTTCCTGGACAACGACGGCACCGAACAACCGGTCACCCGCAAAAGCATCGTCACCGCCCTGCAACAGCACAAAGCGTTCGACGGCTACAGCATCGCCCAGCAATAAGCCTTCTTGTTCGGCGGTTGTCAGCCCGCCGCCAGAACCTGTGGGAGCGAGCCTGCTCGCGAAAGCGGTGGTTCAGCTTGCATCGATGTTGAATGGGCCGGCGTCATCGCGAGCAGGCTCGCTCCCACAATGGATCAGCGGCGTTCGCAGATTATGTGCTCGCCATAGCACCTGTGGGAGCGAGCCTGCTCGCGAATGCGCCCTGTCAGTCAACATCACCTCAGCTGACCCACCGCTTTCGCGAGCAAGCTCGCTCCCACAGGAATGTCGACAGTTCGAAGCAACACCCACAAAAAAGCCCCGCACTTCTCTCGAAGGCGGGGCTTTTTGTGTGGCGTCTGAAGCTTAAGGCGCGTAAGTCAGCAACAACTCACTCGGCACTTTGAAGTCCAGGGACATCATGACGCTCAGGGCGGTGATGGTGAAGATCGAGAACACGAACAGCTTGCGTGCCCAGACCGTGTCATCCACCGCCTTGTAGCCGGTCCAGGCCATGTACAACCAGTACATGCCCATGGCGGCGGCGACGGCGAGGTAGCTCATGCCGGCGTAGCCGCTGAAGGTCAGCATCAAGGTCGCCACGAGGAAGGCCAGGATGTAGAGCAGGATGTGCTTCTTGGCCACCTGGATGCCGCGCTTGACCGGCAGCACCGGAATCGAGGCGGCCAGGTAATCGTTGAAGCGGAAGATCGCAATGGCATAGGAATGCGGCATCTGCCACAGGCTGAACATCACCAGTAGCGTCAGCGCCGCCATGTCGAAGCTGTTGCTCACCGCCACGTAACCGATCACTGGCGGCATCGCCCCCGACAGACTGCCCACCAGCGTGCCGTGGACCGACTTGCGCTTGAGGTACAGGCTGTAGAAACCGACATAGATGACAAACCCGATCACCGCGAACAGCGCCGCCAACGGGTTGGCCACCCAGTACAGCAGCGCCACACCGGCGACACCCAGCACCGTGGCGAACGCCAGGGCCAGTTGCACCGGGATCAGGCCCTGGACCAGGGCGCGGTTCTTGGTGCGCTCCATCTTGATGTCGATGTCGCGGTCGATGCAGTTGTTGAATACACAACCGGACGCCACCACCAGGGAAGTGCCGATCATCGCCGCCAGAAAGATGGCCAGATCGACATGCCCTTTCGAGGCCAGGAAAAACCCGCCTGCCACAGAAAGCACGTTACCGAAAATGATCCCCGGCTTGGTGATTTGGATAAAGTGCTTTAAGGACATCCGGACTTTCCTCAGTGCGCCATCATGTTGGTGTGGATGCTGAACATGATCCACAACGACAGGCCGACCAGCAGGACAATGACGATCGCGGCAAAGACAAACGCGACCACGTTGTTACGCTGGGCAGCGGAGCGGTCCAGATGCAGGAAGTACACCAGGTGCACCAGTACCTGGACCACGGCGAAGATCAGGATGATCCACAGGGTCAGGCTTTTCGGCAGCGTCGGGTACATCACCAGGCCAAACGGAATAACCGTCAGGATCACCGACAGAATGAAACCGATGGCGTAGGACTTGACGCTGCCGTGGCCGGCGTCGTGGCCATCGTGGGAATGTGCGTTAGCCATTTACAGGGTCCCCATCAGATAAACAACGGTGAATACGCAGATCCACACCACGTCCAGGAAGTGCCAGAACAGGCTCAGGCAGCTCAGGCGCGTCTTGTTGGTGGCGGTCAGGCCGTTTTTGTGGACCTGGTACATCATGATCGCCATCCAGATCAGGCCGCTGGTCACGTGCAGACCGTGGGTGCCGACCAGGGTGAAGAACCCGGACAGGAAGCCGCTGCGGCTAGGGCCGTAGCCTTCGGCGATCAGGATGTGGAACTCGTTGATCTCCATGGCGATAAAGCCGGCGCCCAGCAGGAAGGTCATCGCCAGCCAGCCCAGTACCTGGGTTTTCTTGCCCTTGAACAACGCCAGCATGGCGAAGCCGTAGGTGATCGAGCTGAACAACAGCAGTGCGGTCTCGCCCAGCACATACGGCAGCTCGAAGATGTCGTGGCCCGACGGGCCACCGGCGACGTTGTTAACCAGCACCGCGTACACCGCGAAGATCGACGCAAACAGAATGCAGTCGGTCATCAGGTAGAGCCAGAAACCGAATACGGTCATCTCGCCCGAGTCGTGGTGATGGTCATCGTGCCCATGGTCATGACCATGGGCGTGTCCAACATTGGTCACTAAGTTCGACATGGTTTAAGCCTGTTCCAACGAGGTTTCAACACGGGTGGCGGTGGCTGGGACTTTCCCTGCCGCGACCAGACGTTTGTGCTGCTCGGCTTCGATGCGCTCGATGACATCCACCGGCACCATGTAGCCCTGATCGTCACGGGCGGCATGAATGGTGAAATACACCACGGTGCCGACCAGACTGGCGATGGCCAGCCACCAGATGTGCCAGATCATCGCGAAACCGAACACGGTCAACAGCGCACCCATGACCACACCGGTCGCGGTGTTGTTGGGCATGTGGATCGGCGCGTACTTGGCCGGAGTCTGGTACGCGGTACCGTTTTCCTTGGCTTCGGTGAACGGGTCGATGACGTCGGCTTGTGGCAGCACGGCAAAGTTGTAGAACGGTGGAGGCGACGAGGTCGACCATTCCAGGGTATGGGCATTCCACGGGTCACCGTGCTCGCACATGTTCTCTGGCTTCTTGCGGTCACGCACGCTGACGTACAACTGGATCAGCTGGCAGGCGATACCCACGGCGATCATCACCGCGCCGAACATGGCGACGTACAGGTACGGCACCCACTCAGGGTTGGTGGTGGCGTTCAGACGACGGGTCATGCCCATGAAGCCCAGTGCATAGAGCGGCATGAACGCGACGAAGAAGCCCGAGATCCAGAACCAGAATGCAGCCTTGCCCCAGCCCTCGTGCAGCTTGAAGCCGAACGCTTTCGGGAAGTAGAAGGCGAAGCCGGCGATGTAGCCGAATACAGCGCCGCCGATGATCACGTTATGGAAATGCGCGATCACGAACAGGCTGTTGTGCAGCACGAAGTCCGCACCCGGGATGGCCAGCAGTACGCCGGTCATGCCGCCGATGGCGAAGGTCACCATGAAGCCCAGGGTCCACAGCACGTGGCTGGTGAAACGCAGACGGCCCTGGTAGATGGTGAACAGCCAGTTGAACAGCTTCACACCCGTCGGGATCGAAATCAGCATCGTCGCCAGACCGAAGAAGGCGTTGACGCTGGCACCCGAACCCATGGTGAAGAAGTGGTGCAGCCAGACCATGAAACCCAGCACCGAGATCGCGCCGCTGGCGTAGATCATCGAGTGGTGGCCGAACAGCTTCTTGCCGGAGAACGTCGAGATGACTTCGGAGAAAATCCCGAACGCCGGCAGAATCAGGATGTACACCTCGGGGTGACCCCAGGCCCAGAACAGGTTGACGTACATCATCGGATTTCCACCCAGTTCATTGGTGAAAATGTGGAAATCCATGTAGCGGTCAAGCGTCAGCAAAGCGAGGGTAGCGGTCAGGATCGGGAACGAAGCGACGATCAGGACGTTGGCCCAGGTGCAGGTCCAGGTGAAGATCGGCATGTCCATCAGCTTCATGCCCGGGGTACGCATCTTCAGCACGGTGGCCAGGAAGTTGACCCCCGTTAGCGTTGTCCCAAGTCCCGATAGCTGTAGCGCCCAGATGTAGTAATCCATCCCCACGCCCGGACTGTATTGCAGTCCCGACAACGGTGGATAGGCAACCCAACCGGTCTTGGCAAACTCGCCAACGCCCAGGGACAGGTTGATCAGTACCACACCGGAAACCAGCAGCCAGAAGCTCAAGGAGTTCAGGAACGGATAGGCCACGTCACGCGCGCCGATCTGCAGCGGCACTGCAAGGTTCATCAGGCCGGTGAAGAATGGCATCGCCATGAAGATGATCATGATCACGCCGTGGGCGGTGAAGATCTGGTCATAGTGTTCAGGCGGCAGGTAGCCAGGCGAACCCTCGGTGGCCATGGCCAACTGGGTACGCATCATGATGGCGTCGGCAAAACCGCGCAGCAGCATGATCATGGCGACGATGATGTACATCACGCCGATTTTCTTGTGGTCGACCGACGTCAGCCACTCGGTCCACAGGTAGGTCCACTTCTTGAAGTAGGTAATCCCCGCGAACAACGCCAGACCACCGAGCGCGATGATGGCGAGGGTCACCATGACAATCGGCTCGTGGAACGGGATCGCTTCCCAACTTAATTTACCAAACATCGTTTACTCCTCTGCCCCGGCAGCTGAATGCGAACTCATGTCCATCCCTTCCATGTTGTGGGCCACTTCCTTTTCGTTCTTCTCGTGGTGCATCGGCTTGCCCGGGTTCATCCCTTCATACTTGTCGATGATGGTCTGGAACAGGTTCGGCGTGACCGAAGAGTAGAGCTCGACTGGGTTGTTCTGGCTCGGTTTGGAAAGGGCTTCGTATTCAGCTTTTTCAAGCTGTTTAGGTGCCTTCTTCACATCGTTGACCCAGGCGTCGAATTCTTCCTGGGTCGTGGCGATTGCTTTGAACTTCATGCCGGTGAAACCCGCGCCGCTGTAGTTGGCGGAGATACCGTCGAGTTCGGCGTTCTGGTTGGCGATCAGGTGCAACTTGGTCTGCATGCCCGCCATCGCGTAGATCTGGCCGCCCAGGCCCGGGATGAAGAACGAGTTCATCACGGTGTCGGAGGTGACTTTGAAATTGATCGGCGTGTGGGCCGGGAACACGATCTTGTTGACCGTGGCGATGCCTTGTTCCGGATAGATGAACAGCCACTTCCAGTCCATCGAGACCACTTCAATGGTGATCGGCTTGACGTCGGAGTCCAGCGGACGATACGGGTCAAGGGCATGGGTGGACTTGTAGGTGATGTAACCCAGGGCAATGATGATCAGTACCGGAATAGTCCACACCGCCACTTCGATTTTGGTCGAGTGCGACCACTTGGGCGTGTACGTGGCACTGGTGTTGGACGCGCGGTATTTCCAGGCGAACAGGAAGGTCATGACGATAACCGGCACGACGACCAGCAACATCAACAGCGTAGCGGTGATGATCAGATTACGTTCATCCAGGCCGACCTGACCCTTGGGATCGAGCAAGGTCATGTTGCAGCCTCCCAGCAACAACGTGCCGAGCAAAGGCAACAAGCCTAGTAATCGGGGGTACCTGTTTTTACTCATCTCACGACCTCTAAAGCAGCTTGCGCAATGCAGTTGGGTTTTGATCGCCAACACTTCACCCTGCCAAGGGTTGGCATTTTTCTTGGATTGAATAAGGGCTGACCGTCGCAGCGTCAGACGCTGTTCGACACATCCCGGGCCAGCAGTGAGTTCTTATTCGAATTCGTAGGTCAAAGGCCTTGTTACAGCCCAATTCCATTTGGTGCGGGTAGTTGGAAGGCACCGACACCTGGGGTCGCATGGGGCTTTGAGCCCTTCGACCACCTCACGGGCTCAAGCCTGAGCCGGGTCGGAAATTCGGTGCGGGCGATTGTAGTGAGCTGAGACGCCGGAGACCATGTCTTATCCTGAAATAATTTTCATCAAATCGAGCAACAATCTTTCGCAGAATTCGAAACAAGCCGGCATCTTATCGAAATTCATTCTCAACAAGAACCCCAGAAAACGTAGGTCTACTACGCCCGATTTAGACAGCTTGCGTTGATTAAAGAGGGTTTTTATGCCCGTAGAGCCCCCGTCATTCGGGGGCTGAGCGGCAAGACGCCCGATTGTTAGAAATGCCTGCTAGGGGGGGAGGCAGTCAGCCGGATGAAGCCTGCAACGGCTGATTTTTCATTGCAGAACGAGGTGCTTATTCGCGCAGCAAGTGGCCGGATGACAGCAAGTGTGTGACAACGTGTCGCACGCTGTCGCGGCTCATTATTGTCTCGGATCAAGGCTGGCACGCAGTAAGACTGAAACGCAAAACGCCCCGGCTTCCCATTGGAAACCGGGGCGTTTGATTGAAGCACTCTAGGGCAGTTGTTTGCGATTGCGCGACACCAGCAACGGCACCAGGATCGCCGTGAGGACGAACGCCACCAGTGCCCATTGTGCCAGGGACAAGCCCAGGATCGGCGGATACGGGGTGGAGCAAAAGCCGTCGACCTGGAAGCCCAACGGGAAGATCTTCGCCAGCGGGAGGTCATCGACAATCGGTTGCAGCACGTCGACGCCACAGCTGACCGCCGGGAAGAACTGGGTGTACACGTGATGCCCCGCTACCGCCGCGCCTGCCAGGGCGCTGAGCACCACCAGGCCTTCGAAAACCGTCAGGCTGCGACGGGTACGCATGGCCGCACCAATGAAGGCAAAAATGGCGATCAGTAACAATGCATACCGCTGCAGGATGCACAGCGGGCACGGCGCCTCACCGAGCGCCACCTGCATGTACAGCGCACCGCCGATCAGCGCCAGACAGATCAGCCCCAACAGCACCAGATAGCGCCGTTCACGGCCTAAGCGCAGCATTTGCTCATTCATTGCGTTTCCCTTTGTATGCATTGGATCGACGCGCAGCCTGGAGAAACCCGGCGCACTGTCGGATGGCCAAAGTCTACACGCTGACCATGACAGAGAACGAGCGGCTGCCGCCCACATTGAGGGGAATAAACAGGAGGGAGGTTAAGTACGGATTAATTTTGCTTGGAGAAGTCAGGCGGGATGGGGTGAACATGGCGCCGCTATCGCGAGCAGGCTCGCTCCCACAGTTGTCTTTGCGTTGATCACCCAATCGTGCCCGCCGCAAATCCATTGTGGGAGCGAGCCTGCTCGCGATGCAGACGAACCGGATCACCCCGGCTCGCCCCGCCGTTACTCCAGCGCCGCCGCCGGGCCGAAGAATTCGTAGCGGCTTTGCCCGTCCGGCACGCCCAGTGCCTTGAGGTGGCGCTTGACGGCGGCCATGAAGCCCTTGGGCCCAAGGAAGTAGGCATCCAGGTCACGCTGCTGCGGCAACCATTGCGCCAGTTGTTCCTGGCTCAACAAGCCGACCTTGTCAGCCGCCGGGCTCAAGCCGTCATCTTCGTCGTAGCAATAGAAGCGCTTGAGTTGTGGATGCCGCTGGGCCAGGTCATCGATCCAGTCACGGAAGGCATGCACGCCGCCGTTACGTGCGCAGTGGATAAAATGCACCGGCCGCTCGGTTTGCAGCGCCGCCTGCAACATCGCCAGGGTCGGGGTGATGCCGACGCCGCCGCTGATCAACACCAGCGGTTTATCGCTCTGGGTCAGGAAGAAGTCCCCTGACGGTGGAAACAACTGGATGCTGCTGCCAATCGGGAAATGATGGTGCAGATAGTTGGACACGCGCCCGCCCGGCTCGCGCTTGACGCTGATGCGATACTGACCGTTGTCCGCCAGGGCCGACAGCGAATAATTGCGGCGCACCTCCTCGCCATCCAACACCAGTTTCATGCCGATGTACTGGCCTGGTTCGGCCACCAGGATCGCGCCCTTGTCCGCCGGCTCGAAGTAGAACGAAGTGATTTCCGAGCTCTCCTGCACCCTGGCTGCCAGGATGAACTCACGCTCGCCCCGCCAGCCGCCCGGCGCTGCGGCTTTCTGCTCGTACATGCCGGTTTCGGCACCGATCAGGATATCGGCCAACTGGTTATAGGCAGCGCCCCACGCGGCAATCACTTGCGGCGTGGCGATCTCTTCACCCAGCACCTCGGCGATCGCCCGCAACAGGCAGGCCCCCACAATGGGGTAATGTTCCGGCAGGATTTGCAGGGCGACGTGCTTGTTGACGATTCTGGCCACTAGGTCGCCCAACTGATCGAGCTGGTCAATGTGCCGGGCATACATCAATACGCCGTTGGCCAGGGCACGGGGCTGATCACCGCTGGCCTGGTGAGCCTGGTTGAACAACGGGCGCACTTGCGGGTATTCGGACAGCATCATGCGATAAAAGTGAGTAATGAGCGCTTCACCACCGCTTTCAAGCAAGGGCACGGTGGAGCGGATGATGGCGCGTTCTTCTCGGCTGAGCATAAGGTGACTCCTGGCGTATTACGAAAAACTGATACCTATGCCTATCAGGTTTCATGCCATAAAAATTATTCATATTTTTCAATATCTTATGAATTTTATAGTCATAAAGACACGACACGCCTTATAGTCTTAAGGACCACATGGAGTCATTATGACCGCAACCTCCCTGCTGACCTCGCTGCTTCCGCTGGTGGCCGACCTCTCCCGCGAGTTGCCGGAAGGCGAGCGCTATCGTCGCCTGCTTGGCGCGCTGCGAGCCCTGTTGCCCTGCGACGCCGCCGCGCTGTTGCGCCTGGACGGAGACTGTCTGGTGCCGCTGGCGGTGGATGGCTTGAGTACCGATACCCTGGGCAGACGCTTCCGGATTAGCGAACACCCCCGCTTCCAGGCACTGCTGGCCAGCCCGCAGCCCACTCGCTTTGCCGCCGACAGTGACCTGCCCGACCCGTACGACGGATTGGTCGAAGGTCTGGAGGAGCACTTGGAGGTCCACGACTGCATGGGCTGCCCACTGTTCGTCGACGAGCAACCGTGGGGCCTGCTGACCCTCGACGCGCTGAACCCCGAACGCTTCGAGCCCATCGACCTGAGCGCCTTGCAGGCCTTTGCCAGCCTGGCCGCCGCCACGGTCAGCGCAGCCGAACGCATCGATCGGCTGGCCTTGAAAGCCGAAGACGAACATCACCGCGCCGAGGTCTACCGCCAGGCCAGCGGCCAGCTACCTCGCGACATGGTCGGCCAGAGCAAGGCCCACAAGCGATTAGTGGAAGAAATCAACCTGGTGGGGGGCAGCGACCTGACGGTGCTGATCACTGGCGAAACCGGGGTTGGCAAGGAGCTGGTCGCCCAAGCCATACACGCGGCCTCCAAGCGCGCCGAGCAGCCGCTTATCAGCCTAAATTGCGCCGCACTGCCGGATACCCTGGTGGAAAGCGAACTCTTCGGCCATGTACGCGGCGCCTTCACAGGGGCCACGAACGACCGGCGCGGCAAATTCGAACTGGCCGATGGCGGCACGTTGTTCCTCGATGAAGTGGGCGAGTTGTCCTTGACCGTGCAGGCCAAGCTGCTGCGAGTGCTGCAGAGCGGCCAGTTGCAACGGCTGGGCTCGGACAAGGAACATCGGGTCGATGTACGCCTGATTGCGGCCACCAATCGCGATCTGGCTGAAGAAGTGCGCAACGGGCGATATCGAGCCGACTTCTATCATCGCCTGAGCGTGTACCCGTTGCTGGTGCCGGCACTACGGGATCGTGGGCGCGATGTGCTGCTGCTCAGCGGGTTTTTCCTGGAGCAGAACCGTTCGCGCATGGGCCTGGGCAGCCTGCGCCTGACCAGTGACGCCCAGGCCGCATTGCTGGCGTATGACTGGCCGGGGAACGTACGTGAACTGGAGCACCTGATCGGCCGAAGCGCCTTAAAAGCCTTGGGCCGGTGTCCGGTGCGGCCAAAGATCCTCAGCCTCAGCGCCCAGGACCTGGACTTGCCCCGCAGCCCGGAAGAACACCCGCCACCTTCATCCGCCAGCCCCGCACCTGCCCTGGAGGGGGTCACGGGGGACTTGCGTGAAGCCATGGACGATTTTCAACGCAAGCTGATCATCGCCTGCCTGGAACGGCATCAGCACAACTGGGCCAGCGCCGCTCGGGAACTGGGTCTGGATCGGGCAAACCTGGGGCGGATGGCCAAGCGGTTGGGACTCAAATAAACCTTCTGTACCACCGACGCCCCATGCGGCGAGGGCATTTATCGCCTGACCATAGCGTATGCATTCCCAGGCCACTGAGCTGAAATCGATTGTCTGTGGGTTTCGCCCTAAAGCCAGCCCCCATCGGGTCGATAACCCAATATCAAAAGCTGTTTTGGCGTTCTTCACGCTCGCCCCACCTTTTTCCACAGAAGGTTTTTATGTCTTCCAACAAAGCCCGCGCAGACTCACTTTCGCTTCTGCTGTTTACCTTGCGCAGCGGCAAGCTGATGGCAATCAACCTGCTCAAAGTCAGCGAAATCATTCCCTGCCCGCCGTTGACCAAACTGCCGGAGTCGCACCCGCACGTCAAAGGCATCGCCACCCTGCGCGGGGCCTCGTTGTCGGTGATCGACCTGAGCCGCGCCATCGGCGAACGCCCTCTGGAAGATCCGGATGGCGGCTGCCTGATCGTCACCGATGTGAGTCGATCCAAACAGGGTCTGCATGTGCAGGCGGTGAGCAAGATCGTGCATTGCCTGACCACCGACATCAAACCCCCGCCTTTCGGCTCAGGCGGCGTACGCGCCTTCATCACTGGCGTGACGTCGGTGGATGGCACGCTGGTGCAGGTGCTGGACATCGAAAAAGTCATCCACGGTATCGCCCCGGCGCAGATTGAAACGGCGCCCACCGAGCTGAGCATGGAAGACGCCGAAGTCCTGGGCAACGCGCGGATCCTGGTGGTCGATGACAGTCAGGTGGCGTTGCAACAATCGGTACACACCTTGCGCAACCTCGGGCTGCAATGCCACACCGCTCGCAGCGCCAAGGAAGCCATCGAATGCCTGCTGGACCTGCAAGGCACTGCACAGCAGATCAACCTGATCGTTTCCGACATCGAAATGTCGGAGATGGACGGCTACGCCCTTACCCGGACCCTGCGGGAAACGCCGGACTTCGCCCACCTCTATGTGTTGCTGCACACCTCGCTGGACAGCGCCATGAACAGCGAGAAGGCTCGGCTATCCGGGGCCAATGGCGTGCTGACCAAGTTCTCCTCACCGGAGCTGACCAAGTGCCTGATCACGGCCGCCAAGGCGGTTGCCGAGCAAGGCCACTGAGTCATGCCTGATGATCATTCCCATGCGTATAGGGGAATGATCATCCCGGCACCTCAGGCATACTCCTGTCCTGGCTTCCCAGAACAAGGATCTTGCTGATGAAAATCCACGCACTCATGTTTTTGGGCTTCACGGCCCTCGCCGCCCAGGCCCACGCCTCCAGCCCAGAGGCCTGGGCCACCCATGACAAAACCGTGCTTGCCAGTTGCATCAAGGCCAGCGGCTTGAAGAACGCCGAGCCTGTGGGCACTGCCGCGCAGTTCGATGACCGGGTGGGTTATACCGTGCTGTTGCTGCAAGGCCAGTATCCGCAGAAACACATGAAAGGCGCGACGGGCACCGAGCTGTGCCTTTACCGCAAGAAATCCAAGACCGCCTACGTGACCGAGTGGGACTCCATCCGCCCCGCCGACAACAGCCGGTGATGGCGCACAACTTGCTTCGCATCGGTTAATCGCGGCGTTTTTCTGTCGCCGCCTTCCAGCTTTTGACCGGGCGCTCAATGAACACAACGTTTTCCTGCGTAGGCTGTGGCAAATGCTGCACCGATCACCATGTCCCCCTGACCCTCGACGAGGCCCGGATGTGGGCTGACGACGGCGGCCAGGTGATTGTCCTGGTGGAAGCCTTCCTGCCCAACGGCCTCGGCCTGCCGGCGGCGCAACGCGAACACGCTGAGCGCCGTTCGGCGCGGGTCCACAGCGGCACCACCGAGGCCTTGGTGGCAATCACCTTCGCCGCCTATAACGCCGGGCGCTGCCGCAATCTTGACGAAGAAAACCTGTGCCGCATCTACGAGCGCCGCCCATTGGTGTGCCGTATCTATCCGATGGAAATCAACCCGCACATCCCGCTCAACATTGCCGTAAAGGAATGCCCGCCAGAGTCGTGGGAGACCGGACCGCAACTGATACTCGGCGGTGAACTGGTCGACAGGGAACTGGCGCAGTTGATCGAACGCTCACGTCAGGCCGATCGCGAGGAAATCCGGATCAAGGAGCGCATCTGCGCTTCGCTGGGCATCCTCACCACCGCGCTGAAGGGCGACGGGTTTACCGCGTACCTGCCGGACATGAGCGCATTCGCCGCAGTCATTGATCAGGTCCGTTTGCAGCCACTGGAGCAAGCGGCCAGTGAATGGCAGTTCCATTTGTCCGGTGATGACGTGGCCTGCCAGGTCCTGGCCAGTGGAGCACGGGTTGCCACTGAGGCACCGGTCAACTACGCGTTTATTTCGCTGCGGGCGGCGTAAACACCCCAGGGATGAAATAGAAATCCCTTGTGGGAGCGAGCCTGCTCGCGATAGCGGTGGATCAGTTTGCAGTGATGGTGGATGTGCCGCCGTCATCGAGAGCAGGCTCGCTCCCACATCCAACATAGATGCTCCCCCATAGGTACTGCCCATAAGTACTCCATTCCTGCCACTGACTCGCCTCAATCGACGCTCCCCTCTCGCCTAACCCACATCCAGAATGTTAGCGTGCTTGGTATTCCTTGCCTGATGAGCCTTCTGCGATGAAAAAAACCGTACTTGCCTTCAGCCGTGTCACACCCAAGATGGTCGAACGACTGCAACAGGATTTCGACGTGATCGTGCCCAATCCGTCGAACGGCGACATCAATGCACAGTTCAACGAAGCCTTGCCCCACGTGCATGGCCTGATCGGTGTCGGACGCAAGCTCGGCCGCGAACAACTGCAGAGCGCCGCGAATCTGCAAGTGGTGTCCAGCGTGTCAGTGGGTTACGACAACTATGACCTGGCCTACTTCAATGAGCGTGGAATCATGCTCACCAACACCCCTGACGTGCTCACCGAAAGCACCGCTGACCTGGCCTTCGCCCTGCTGATGAGCAGCGCCCGGCGCGTCGCTGAACTGGACGCCTGGACCAAGGCCGGCCAATGGCAGGCGACGGTCGGCCCGCAGCTGTTCGGCACTGACGTGCACGGCAAGACCCTGGGGATTGTCGGCATGGGCAACATCGGCGCCGCCATTGCCCGGCGTGGCCGGCTGGGGTTCAACATGCCGATTCTCTACAGCGGCAACAGCCGCAAGACCGAACTGGAAGATCAGTTGGGCGCACAATTTCGCGAGCTGGATCAGTTGCTCGCCGAAGCAGACTTTGTTTGCCTCGTGGTGCCATTGAGTGAGAAGACCCGCCACCTGATTGGCCAGCGTGAACTGGCCCTGATGAAACCGAGTGCCATTCTGGTCAATATTTCCCGCGGCCCGGTGGTGGATGAACCGGCGCTGATCGAAGCCTTGCAGAACAACCGCATCCGCGGCGCCGGGCTGGACGTTTACGAGAAAGAACCGTTGGCCGAATCGCCGCTGTTCCAGCTGAAAAACGCCGTAACCCTGCCCCATATCGGCTCGGCCACCCACGAAACCCGTGAAGCCATGGCCGATCTTGCCGTGGAAAACTTGCGCAGCGCTTTGCTGGGCGAGCGACCGAAGAACCTGGTCAACCCGCAAGTCTGGAAGTAAACCATCGGGCAGGCGCCGGGGCCGGGCCTGCCATCCCCTGGCTCAGCGTGCGCCCAGGGCGGCTTGCGTCGCCACGGGCCGGGGTTTGCGAAACACCAGCACGTTCCCCAACATCACCAGCACCAGCCCGAGCAGTGCCGGCGCCGTCCATTGGTAGCCCTCGACCAACGCCGAGACGTTCAACGCCACCACCGGAAACAGCACCGTGCAATACGCCGCCCGCTCCGGCCCCATGCGCCCCACCAGCGTCAGGTAGGCGGTGAAGCCGATCACTGAACCTGGGATCACCAGGTACAACAGCGAGCCGACATAGCGCGCGTTCCATTCCATATCGAACGGAATGCCTTTGAAGAGGCACCACACCGCCAGCATCGCCGCACCATAAGCCATACCCCAGGCGTTGGTGGTCAACGGTTTGAGACCGGCCTTCTGTTGCAAGCTCGAGAGCATGTTACCCGCCGAAAAGCACAAGGTTCCCAGCAGCGCCAAGGCCAACCCGAGCAGCGTTTGCGGGCTTGCGCTATGACCCGCCAGCTCCGGCCAGAACAGCAGCGCCAGCCCCAGCAAGCCCAAGGCGCCGCCCAGCAAGACGTTGCGGGCGATCCTTTGGCCGAAGAACACGCGGGCATTGAGGGCATTCCAGAGCGTGGCGGTAGAGAACACCACCGCGACCAACCCGCTGGGAATCCATTGGCTGGCAGTGAGGAAACACATGAAGTTGATGCAAAACAGGCACAGGCCCTGGGCCACGCAAATCAAATGACCGCGCCGGTTCATGGCTTGCAGACGTCGGCTGAGCAAGAGCATCACAAACAGAATCAGCGCCGCCAGGCCGAAGCGATAGACAATCGACACGGGGATGGCGACCACGCCCAACTGCAATTTCAGCGCAATCCAGGTGGTGCCCCAGATGAGCACGGTAAGTAGATACAACGAGAGGTTCATAACGGCAACTCCTGACAATGACCGCCAGTGTTGCGCCGCCCGCCACCGGGCGCTTGCGTAAACTTGCGGTTTTGTCGCTTTGCAGGCTGGCATGAGCCGACCGACGGAGTAGGATGCAAGGCGTTGGAGAGACCCGATCATGCCCACACTGCAAACCCTGCAAGTCTTTCAAGCCCTCAACAGTTCGCCCAATGCTCGCCTTGAGCACAGTGCCGAGCTTGGAGACGGCATGGCGGCCGCTTTGTGGAGCAACCATCACGACGCCCAAGACTACGAGGCGCCGACTCACCACACGCTGTCGTGCTACATCGCCGGTGGTACCGGCACGTTTCGCCGCGAACGCCCCGACACCACCGGGGCACCCGGCAAACTCTGCGTCCTTCCGGCCGGGCATGAATCGGCCTGGGTCATCAATGGCGACATTCGCCTCGCGCACCTGTACTTCAGCCCTGAGCAATTCGCCATCGGTTGCGTCACGCTACTGGATCGCGAGCCGCGGCAAGTGCAACTGCGCGAAGCCACCTTTCTCGACGACCCGCAACAGGCACAGCGCTTTCGCCAGTTGATCGCCCTGAACTGGGATGAGCCCGGTGAACGCCTTCTGACCACCAGCCTGGCCCATGACTTGCTCAACCATCTGCTATTGAGCCAGGTCGGCCAGCGCCAGGGGCTTCGCCTCAAGGGCGGGCTGGCCGCTCACCAGCGGCGAATGCTGGTGGACTACATCGACAGCCATCTGGCCGACGCCATCAGCCTCGGCCAACTGGCGGCGCTGTGTGCGCTGTCCGAATATCACTTTGCCCGGATGTTCCGCGAAAGCTTCGGCCTGCCGCCCCATCAATACGTACTGGCACGACGTCTGGCCCACGCGCGGCACTGGCTGCGCAGCACGTCAAAACCGCTGGGTGAGGTCGCGTTGGCCTGCGGGTTCGCCAGCGCCAGCCATTTTACGAATCGTTTCCGGCAGGCCCTCGGCGCGACACCCGGCGAGTATCGACAGGCGTTTTTGCGCTAGGCATCAGCGTGCCCCGGTCAAATGAAACAAGCAGGTACTGATCCCGATTGCCGTAGCCACCGCCGCGCCCCTACAATGCGAACAATTCTTGTTCTCTAGCACAGCTCATCGCTGTCGGGATGCTCCTCGTTGCCGCCTGCACACACCGTCGAAGTGCTCTACAACGCCCATCACATTTGGCTTAACGGCTGGTTGCGAAGAAAACTCGGCTGCCCCGACAGTGCCGCCGACCTGGCCCAGGACACGTTCATGCGCGTACTGACTGCGCGCGACCCGCAGCCTGTCCTGGAACCCCGGGCGTTTCTTACGACCATTGCCAAGCGCGTACTGTTCAACCACTACCGACGCCAGGACCTTGAGCGCGCCTACCTCGATACCCTCGCCCAACTGCCGGAGCAGGTGGTGCCGTCGGAGGAAGAACGGGCAATCATCCTGCAAAGCCTGATGGAACTGGACCAACTGCTCGATGGTTTGCCGCGAGCGGTCAAGCAGGCGTTTCTGCTGGCCCAGGTCGATGGCCTGACCTACAACGAAATAGCCCGTGAACTGGGAATTTCATTGGCGACGGTCAAGCGTCATTTGAACAAGGCAGCGATGCGCTGCTACTTCGCCTTATGACCCCAGCGATGAACAGCGCACCAGATGTCAGTGCGAAAGTGGCCGAACAGGCCGTGCACTGGCTTTTGGAAATGCAGCAAGGCCCACTCGATACTCGCCGGCAGAAAGCCTGGGAGCAATGGCTCAATGCTCACAACGAACATCGCCGCGCCTGGGAGCATATCCAGCGGGTCAATCAGCGGCTGCGCAGCGTGCCCTCTCCGTTGGCCCATGCGGCCCTCAATGCACCGAAGTCCGCTGCGCGGCGTCGAGCGCTCAAAATGTTGTTGGTGCTTGGGGCCGGTTCAGCGTTGACCTGGAGCCTGCGTGAACGCCAACTGCTACCCCCATTGATGGCCGATTTTCGCAGCCCGGTAGGCGAACGGCGTCGTCTGACGCTGGATGACGGCAGCCAGTTGCAGCTCAACAGCGGCAGTGCGGTAGACGTTCGCTTCGACGCTCAACGCCGCTTGATCCACCTGCTGGAGGGGGAACTGTTATTGACCGCTGCCCGCGACCCAAGGCCCCTGCAAGTGCTGACCGCCCATGGCCTGCTGGAAAGCCGCAACGCCCGGTTCAACGTACGCGAGTATCCGGACCACACCCAGGTGGCGGTGTTTGAAGGCCAGGTGGACATTCGTAGCCGACACGGCCCGGCGTTGTTGCTGGCGACGTCACGGCAACTGAGCCTTGGCATCAACGGCGCCGGGCCCGCCACGGCCCTGGATGCCAACAGCGGCGCCTGGACAGAGGGCATGCTGGTAGCGGCGCACATGCGCCTGGCAGACTTTCTCGACGAGCTAGGCCGCTACCGACGTGGCCAATTGCACTGCGACGAGGCGGTCGCCAACCTTCTGATCTCCGGAACCTATCCGCTGGACGACAGCGAGCGAATCCTCGATCTGCTGGAAGTCAGCCTGCCGGTAAAAGTGCGTCGTTTCACCCGCTATTGGATCTCGGTCGAAGCTCGAGCCTGAACCACGGCCACCCCAGCTGAAAAAAAGTGATGCACCAGTGAGCCGTTTTCCACACCTGGGGTGACAGAGAAGGAAAGCACTTCGATACAACCTTCTCGGGATTCTCATCCATGCCGCAACAACCCACCCGTCTCACCCCGCTCGCCCGTACCGTGCGTCAATTGCTCCTGGGGGCCAGCTTGAGTTTCGTCGTACTGCCTTGCGTACAGGCTGCAGATGCCAAGCCCTATCACATCGCGCCGTCGTCACTGGAAAATGCCCTCAATCAATTCGGACGCGAGGCTGGGGTGTTGATTTCCTTCAGCTCACAGACGACCGCAGGCCTGCAGAGTCGGGGCCTGGAAGGCAGCTACAGCCCAGAGCAAGGGCTGAGCGCGCTGCTCGAAGGCACAGGCCTGCAAGCCCGCCCTGAGGCAGACAACGCCTTCAGCCTGCAACCGGCCGCCAGCACCGCGCTGGACATCGGCACCACCACCGTGGTCGGTGACTGGCTCGGCGATGCCGCGCCGACCAATGTCTTCGAACACGCCGGTGCCCGAGACGTCATCCGTCGTGAGGCGTTTGAACGCCAGGGCGCGACCCAGGCCCGGGATGTGCTCAATCGCATTCCTGGCGTCAACGCACCGGAAAACAACGGCACCGGCAGCCATGACATGGCGCTGAACTTTGGTATCCGCGGGCTCAATCCTCGCCTGGCCTCACGTTCCACGGTGCTGATGGACGGCATCCCGGTGCCTTTCGCACCCTACGGCCAACCGCAGCTATCGTTCGCGCCGGTCAGCATGGGCAACATGGACGCGGTGGATGTCGTGCGCGGAGGCGGCGCGGTGCGCTACGGTCCGCAAAACGTCGGTGGCGTGGTCAACTTCGTGACGCGGGCGATTCCCGAGGCGCCGACGGTAAAGGGCGGCTTCCAGACCGAGACCAGCCCGTCTTCCAGCCACGACGGCTTCAAGACATCCGCCAACCTGCTGGCCGGCGGCACCGCCGACAACGGTCTTGGCGGTGCCCTGTTGTACTCCGGCACTCGCGGCGGCGACTGGCGCGAACACAGCGACACACAAATCGACGACTTGATCCTCAAGGGCAACTACCAACTGGACGAGGCCAACAGTTTTAATGCCATGGCCCAATACTACGAAGGCGAGGCCGACATGCCCGGCGGCCTGAATGCGGCCGACTACGACGCCAACCCGTATCAGTCCACCCGTCAGAATGACCGCTTCTGGGGCCGTCGCACCCTGGTCAACTTCGGCTACCGCTACCAGCAGGATCGACGCGAATTTACCGCCAGCACGTTTTTCACCAAGACTTTGCGCAGCGGCTACCTGGACCAGGGCACCTTCCTGTCCCTGTCGCCTCGTGAATATTGGGTACGCGGCCTGGAAACCCGTTTTGCCCAAGGTTTCGACCTCGGGCCGACCAGCCACGAAGTCGGCGTCGGCTATCGCTACATCAACGAGGCCGGCCATGAACTGCGCTATCGCACGCCGATCGCCAGCAACGAATTGCCGACAACCTCCAGCCGAAACGACCGCGATACACGGGGTGGAACCGAAGCCAATGCAATTTTCATCGATGATCGGATCGATATTGGCAAATGGACGATCACGCCCGGTATTCGTTACGAAATGATCGAATCGCAGCAGACAAACAATCTGACCAACGTGAAATACAAGGGCGACTACAACACCGCCCTGCCAGCGCTGAATGTGCTGTACCACCTGACCGATGAATGGAATCTGTATGCCAATACCGAAGGTTCATTCGGCAGTGTGCAGTACAGCCAGATGCCCAACCGTGTGAGCAGCGGTGAAGTGAAACCGGAGAAAGCCCGCACCTGGGAACTTGGAACCCGCTATGACAATGGCAACCTGCGGGCGGAGATCGGTGCGTTCCTGATCAACTTCGACAACCAATACGAAAGCAACCAAACCAACGATTCGGTGATTGCCCGTGGCGAAACCCGCCACCAGGGCATCGAAACCAGCATCAACTACGCCCTCGACGGCCTGAGTCCGGCGCTGGCCGGTTTTGACGTATATGCCACGTATGCCTTCGTCGATGCCACCATTCGGGAAGACGGACCGAACAAAGGCAACCGCGTGCCATTTTCTTCCAAGCACAAAGGCACACTCGGCGTGGGTTACACGGACGGGCCGTGGAAATTGAACCTGGACAGCACCTATCAGAGCGCGCAGTTTGCCGACAACGCCAATACCCGCGCCGAAAGCGCCGACGGCAGTACCGGCAATATCCCTGGCTATATGCTGTTCAGCAGCCGCGCCGCCTATGATTTCGGCCCGCAACTGTCGGACCTGAACGTGGCGGTGGGTGTGAAGAACATCTTCAATACCCAGTATTTCACCCGCTCGTTCGACGATAACAACCGGGGCAAATACGTAGGGGAACCGCGCACGCTGTATGTGCAGACGTCCGTGGCGTTCTGATTAGGGGCTGCGATGGATCGCTGAAACAAGACGGGCCTGCGATTGCAGGCCCGTCTGTTCGGTGGGTAATTTTAAATGATCGGGCTCAGCCGTTGAGTGCAGCCCGTTCGTTCTCCAGGAATTCTTCTTCCAGCATCGCATCGGCCAAGGCCACCGACTCGGTCGGTTTCTCAGCGGTGGCGCGTTTGACGCGCAGTTTGCCGAACAGATGCTCCAGGGCATGTTCAAGCTTGGTGGCCGCCCCTTCGATGGCCAGTTCCAGCGTATCGGCCTTGTGTGTCACCGAGACCGGTTGCAGACCCTTTGGCCGTGCTTCCAGCTGACAACGCAAGTCATGGGGACCGGGCTTGTCGCCGTTCTCGTCCCGCAAATGGACCTCGACCCGTGTCAGGTCTTCTTCATAACGTTCGAGCGTGCTTTCGATGGTAGTACGTACCCACTCCTCCAGTCGGATGCTGCTTTGAATATGGTTATCGCTGTTGACTTGGATTTGCATAGTTCATCCCTTATTTCGGCTAGCTCGCCAGGGGCCAATCGACGGTAGCGCGACGACCCCTTGAATACAGAGTCGGGCTGGCGGCAGAACAATTCAACCCCTTCGAAAAGATAAATATTCATACGCAAATAAAGCCGGACAACGGACAAAAGCGCTGTTAATGTCGGGAGTTGCCTCGCCTTGCTTACCCCACGAAAATTCTGCGCTCACCCTGCACCGTCAGCGACCATTCGCCCATTCCTGCACAGAAACGGGCAGCCTCCCAGGCCGCATGCCAAGGCCTTCAGCGCCTATGCGCCGTGATCATTGTCCGACAGTTTTTCCGGCATGCCCCTTGCTACCTCTCTGCTGGAGCGGTCGCAGGTTGGGATCTTCCGATCCAACCTCTGCCTGGCTCTGGATGAAGCACGATCATGGAATGGCCGGTGGTCCGGTATCGCGAACTAATCCCGATCACGGCCGGTCAACAACTGCACGTTCAATCAGGCGGTGACGCATCATGGACAACCCTTTTCAGCTCATTACCGACGCTTTTGCGCCGCAGTATCAAATCAATCTGAGCATCCAGGGCCTGGACGGCAGCATCATGCTAACCCTCTCCAAGGCCGGGCGCATCGTCGCCAAGCGCATGATCAGCGCCCAGCAACGCAATGACCCGGAACGCCTGCGGCGCCTGGTCCAGAGCATCCAGTTCGGCATCGCCATCGAGCAGGGCCACAGCGCTGTGGCGATCCTCGAAGCCATGACCGGCGGTGACAACGTCAAGCTGCCACCACCGCAGACGCAGGGCGCGACATCCGCCCCCGCCGGTTTCTAGATCTCGCCCTTCTCCACTTCGGCGTGCTCGCTGGAACCCGCGCCAACCTTGCGGTGCGGGTGCTCGATTTTCACCGAAGGGAACTGTGAGGAAGCGTAACGCACCACCAGGATCGCGAACGCCAGCAGCAAGATGCCGCCGCACAAGTAGATGATGCCCAGGTCAGGCGGACTGTGGTGGGAGACGTTGGAAATCAACAAGCGCGTCAGCGCCGTGATCGCCACGTAGATCAGGAACCGCACCGGCATGTGGTTGGTCTTGAAGTAGATCCCGACCATCGCTCCCAATTCCAGATAGATGAACAGCAGCAGGATGTCATCGATCTTGATGTGCCCCTGCTCGAGCATCTGCAAAAACTCCATCACCGCCGCCCAGGCGGTCACCGCTCCGATGGCAAACAGTGCCAGGTAATGGAACGTCTCGACGAACAGATTGCCCAGGGATTCGGCCAACTGATGTACGTTCTGGCGCAGGTTCTCGGCCCAGTTGATTTTCACGATGTAGTTTCCTTAGGTCGACTCGACCGGATGATGCGGGTTGGACGTGACGGTTGTTCTGCATGCAGAAAAAAGGCCAGCGGCTGAGGGTGAGATGGCGATGGGCCGCAACCCGACACTTTTACGATGTTGATGCCGCCCTGTCGTGAGCAGGCTGGCTCCCACACCAGCGCTCGCGACAAATGTGCAAATACGTCTACATTAAAAAGCCACTATCCAAAGGGAAGGGATTCGCTTATCCTTTTGGCTGTATATAAATACAGTAGTCACAAAGATAACCAATGTGAAGGCATGTGAGGTGGTGAATGGCCGTCGAAGTGGTATACCGCAGCAGCCGAGATCTGGAGCGCTTGTTCATGGATAAAGCCGAAGCTGACCGTCATGACAAAATGCTGGAACTCGCCGAATTGCTGGCCGAAGTATTGCAAAAAGCCGTTCCCTCGCTGAGCGAGAAACAGGTTGAGGAAGCCGGCATCTACATGGCGAAAAATCGCGATGTGTTCGCCAAGGCGTTCAAGAGTCAACCGGACGCCTTGTCCGAACTGCTCAATGCCCCTGCTGAATAAGCCTTGAAAAGATCGCAGCCTTCGGCAGCTCCATGGAATCCACCAAGGAGCTGCCGAAAGCTGCGATCTTTTTTATCGGTACAACAAACGCTCTGCCAATTCATCGGCCACCCTGGCCGGTGAGCGTTTTTCTGCCTGGGCGTGGGCAAAGACTTCCGTAAGCCGGGCGCCGATCTTCGACAAATGCGCGGTGATCGTCGACAGCTCTTCGCCGCGATGCTTCAAGGCGACATAGATCAGGCCACCGGAGTTGATCACATAATCCGGCGCATAGAGGATCCCACGCCGTTCCAACTGATCGGCCACCTGCAGGTTGCTCAACTGGTTATGGGCCGACCCGGCAACCGCCGAGCAACGCAGTTGCGCCACGCTTTGGCTATTGAGCACCCCGCCCAGGCCACAGGGGGCGAGGATGTCGCACGGGGTACTAAGCAGTGCATCGTTGGCGATCGGATGCGCGCCCAGTTGCTCCATCGCCAGTTGAACCTTGCCAGGGTCAATGTCGCTGACCAACAGTTCGGCGCCTGCGGCGTGCAACTGTTCGGCCAGGGCGAAACCGACATTGCCCAGGCCCTGGATCGCTACCCGCAGGCTTTCCAGGTTGTCGCTGCCCAGGCGGGCCATGGCCGTGGCACGGATGCCGGCGAATACCCCCATCGCCGCGTGAGGCGCTGGGTCTCCCGAAGCCGTGGTGCTGGTCACATGACGGGTCTGTTGGGCGATGCAATCCATGTCCGCCACCGAGGTGCCGCTGTCGATGGCGGTGATATAGCGGCCATCCAATTGCTCGATGCAGCGCCCAAATGCCTCAAACAACGCAGCCCGACTTTCGACATGGGCCGGACGCATGATCACGGCCACGCCGCCGCCCACCGGCAAGCCGGCCAGTGCGGCCTTGTAGCTCATGCCTTGGGCCAGGCGCACGGCGTCGACCACGGCACTTTCATCGTCGGGGTAGGACAGATAACGACATCCACCCAGAGCAGGCCCAGGACGGCTGCAATGAATGGCAATCACCGCCTTCAACCCGGTGGCCGGGTCTACGCTCAGGTGCAGCGATTCAAGGCGGGAGCTTTGCATGAGAGCAAACATCGACAGGCTCCCGAATCACTTTTGTTTGTTCCGCCAGTATAGGCGTGCGCTCAAAATTTGCTGGAGCGCGCCGGAATAAGTCGACCGGACGGCCAGTCTTTTGGGCATAACCTGATTCCTTCCCCGGACGAGACTGGACGAAAGCCCGCAGCAGAGCTAAAAACGAGGCATAGCCCGGAGACTGTGATGACACCGCGCCAAGCCTTTTTTGATTGCCTGCACCGCTCCCCACCGGCGCTGTTCGAAGCAGCGTTGTGGATTGCTGCCGAACATGATCGCGAAGTGGACGTACCGGCGTTGCTGAACGATTTCAAGGATCTGCAACAGCGTGTCAGCCATGACCTGCCGATGCTGCCCGTCAGCGAACTGGGCCAACCCTTGCTGCGCCGCCTCAATGACCTTGGATTCGCCCAGGACGATTTCACGCCCCTGCGCCCACGGGCCGCGTTGCTCGACAAGGTGCTGACGCGTAAACGTGGACAGCCCCTGGCCCTCGGCCTGATCGCCCTGGAGCTGGCTCGTGGCCTGGAGATTCCGATGGTCGGTGTCAATTTCCCCGGTCACTTCCTGTTGCGGGTCCCCGGTGCCGATCATCTGCTCGACCCGTGTGGCGGACGCCGGTTGTACCCCAACGACTGTCGGGAACTGCTGCAACGCCAATACGGCGCCAACATGCCCCTCAAAGCCGAGCACCTGGTCAGTGCCGAGCCCATGCAGATGCTCCAGCGCCTGTCGCGCAATCTTCGCCAATTGCATCTGACCAACGACGACTACATTGCTGCACTGATCGACGCCGAACGGGTGCTTGAACTGGGCAACGCCAGCGCCGCCGATTACCTGGCCCGCGCCAGCCTGTACCAACGGCTCGACTGTCCCAACGCCGAACGATTCGACTTGGAGCACGCGCTGATGCTCAGCGAAGACCCGATCCAGCGAATCCGGCTGACGGAACGGCTGGGGCATCTGCCGCCCAATTCAATTGTGCATTGAGCGGGTGTAGATCGCGGATGACGAGGTGGTAACCCAACGGCTCGCCCCCTCTCCTTCGGTGGGAGCGAGCCTGCTCGCGATAGCGGTGTGTCAGACAACATGTTTGTAAGCTCAACCACCGCCATCGCGAACAGGTTCGCTCCCACAGGGGGCTCAAGGTGTATCAGGCTGATTTGCCGGATGCGCCTGTTGAAACGCTGGATGCGCAGCCGCCAACGCCGCAACGCGACGGATCCGTGGATACGCCTCCAGGGAGACATTGAACCGTTCTGCCGCGTACACCTGCGGGATCAGATACACGTCCGCGACCCCGGGTGCTGCACCGAAGCAGTAGCCATTATCCCCAATCAACTGTTCCACCGCCGCCAGTCCCTGGCTGATCCAATGCCCGATCCACTGCGCCACCTGCGTTTCATCGTGGCCCCACTGCCGCAGCTGGTTGAGTACGCTGACGTTGTGCAGCGGATGAATATCGCAACCGATCAATGCCGCGACGCCTCGCTCATGAGCCCGAACCGTCAGGTCGGCGCTGAGCAACGGCACCTGTGGATAACGCTCCTCCAAGTACTCGATGATGGCGGGTGACTGCACCAGCAACGCGCCTTCGTCGGTACGCAGCGCCGGAACCCGGCCCTGAGGGTTGATCGCCAGATAGGCCGGCTGACGATGTTCGCCCCCAGGCGCAGCGATCAGGTTGACCGGCAAGGCCTGGTAATCCAGGCCCTTGAGCGCCAGGGCAATGCGCACCCGGTAGGACGAAGTGGAGCGGTAGTAGGTGTAGAGTTCCATGCCCTGTCCCTCACCGCGCCGGCAGGATCTTGCCCCGGCATTCGCCAAAGCCGATGGACGCAACACCTTCGCGGCTGCAACGGGCACGCAGGATGATCTCGTCACCGTCCTCAAGGAATTTGCGCACTTCGCCAGAGGCCAGCTCGATTGGCTTTTTACCGCCCTCGGTAATCTCCAGCAGGCTGCCGAACTGACCGCTCTCAGGCCCCGACAAGGTGCCCGAACCGAACAGGTCACCGGCCTGCAACTGGCAACCATTGACGCTGTGGTGGGCGACCATCTGCGCTACGGTCCAGTACATGTACTGGGTGTTGCTCAACGTCAGGCGATGGGCCGGCAGGTTCTGCTCGCGCATGGCTTCGGTCAGCAGCAGGACTTCCAGTTCAATGTCGAAGGCCCCACCGGCCTGGTCACGCTTGTCCAGCAGATATGGCAACGGCTGCGGATCGCCTGCCGGACGCGCCGGTTGTGGGCGACGGAACGGTTCGAGGGCTTCGGCCGTCACCACCCATGGCGAGATACTGGTCAGGAAGCTTTTGGACAGAAAGGGCCCCAGCGGCTGGTATTCCCAGGCCTGGATATCCCGGGCCGACCAGTCGTTGAGCAGGCAGAAACCGCCAATGTGCTCGGCAGCATCACCGATGGCGATGGGTTCGCCCAAGGCGTTGCCCTGGCCGATCCAGATGCCCAGTTCCAGCTCATAGTCCAGTCGCGCGCACGGGCCGAAGATCGGCTCGGTCTGGCCGGCGGGCAGGGTCTGACCCTTGGGGCGACGCACGTCGGTACCGGACGGGCGAATGGTCGAGGCGCGACCGTGATAACCGATGGGGACGTACTTGTAGTTGGGCAACAGCGGATTGTCGGGACGGAACAACTTGCCGACGTTTTGCGCGTGTTCGATACCGACGTAGAAGTCGGTGTAGTCATTGATCCTGGCCGGCAAATGCATCTGGCAGTCGGCTGCGCGGACCAGCAGTTTCGCGCCCTGGGCTTCGATCTTGCCCCGCAGCGAGCTGTCTTCGCGCAGCAGCTCCAGCAAGCGTTCACGCAGGGCCACCCGAGCGCTGCGGCCGAGGTCGAAGAATGCATTCAACTGGCCGTCCTTCATGGCTTCGACGGCTTCGCGCGCCGCGCCGTCAAACAAGCCCGCCTGCAACGCGGCCTGCAAATCGAAAATCTGCTCACCAATCGCCACGCCGCTACGGGGAGCGCCGTCATCGATACTGAAGATGCCCAGCGGCAGGTTCTGCAGCGGGAAGTCGGCATGGCCATTGGCGGAGGCGACCCAGCTACGGGCAGGGGAAAGTTGAGTCATGGGTTATCTCCGGGTCGGGTCGAACGTGACCGGCAGCGAGGCCCAGCAGGCGTCGTAGTCAGTTTGCAATTGTGGGCAGTCCAGGGCGAAACGGCTCGGGCGCAGGACCTGGCTGGTTTCGAACATGAAGGCCATGGTGTTGTCGATTTTCGCAGGCGTCAGCTCGGCGTTGATCGCCTTGGTGCAGGTCTCGCCGTCCGGGCCATGGGCACTCATGCAACTGTGCAAGGAGGCGCCGCCGGGCAGGAAACCTTCGGCCTTGGCATCGTAGGCGCCCTGGATCAGGCCCATGAATTCATTCATCAGGTTGCGATGGAACCACGGCGGACGGAAGGTGTTTTCCGCGACCATCCAGCGCGGCGGGAAGATCACGAAATCGAGATTGGCCAGGCCGTGGACGCTGGTGGGTGAGGTCAATACGGTGAAGATCGACGGGTCCGGGTGGTCGAAGCTGACCGTACCGATGGTGTTGAAACGGCGCAGGTCATATTTGTAAGGCACGTTGTTGCCATGCCAGGCCACCACATCGAAGGGCGAATGATCCAGCTCGCAACCCCACAACTCACCGAGGAATTTCTGCACCAGCGCAGTCGGTCGGGCGAGGTTTTCGTAATGAGCGACCGGCGCCAGGAAATCCCGCGGGTTGGCCAGGCCGTTGCTGCCGATCGGCCCAAGGTCCGGCAGGCGCAACGGCGCGCCATGGTTTTCGGCGATATAGCCGCGGGCTTGTGGATCAAGCAGCTCGACGCGAAATTTCAGGCCCCGGGGGATCACGGCAATTTCCAGCGGCGCCAGTTCCAGCACGCCCAGCTCGGTGGCGATCCGCAGCCGTCCCAGCTGCGGCACGATCAGCCATTCCCCGTCAGCGTTGAAGAACACCCGTTCCATGGAACGGTTGGCGCGGTAATGGTAGAGGCTGATACCGGCCGGTTTGTCCGAGCCGGCATTGGCCGCCATGCGCACCAGCCCATCGATGAAATCGGTTGGCTCGGCAGGAATATCCAACGGGTTCCAACGCAGGCGATTGGGCGTGACCTCACCCAGAGGACCGCCCGCTATCTGATGTTCAAGCTTGACGAAGGCCGGATGATTGGCCGACGGCCGGATGCGATACATCCAGGTCCGCCGCGCTTCGCTGCGAACCATGGTGAAGGCAGTGCCGGAGAATAATTCGGCATAGAGACCGTAAGGGGCTTTTTGCGGGGAGTTCTGGCCAACGGGCAAGGCGCCGGGCAGCGCCTCGCTGGCAAATTCATTGCCAAAGCCTGACTGATAGGCCAGGTCCGACACTGTGGAATCGAGGGTCATGGAGCCTCCTGAACACAGGACTGGGTACGACCTCGTCGTTCCACGAAGAACGTCAGGCGCACAGGTTATTTTTATCGTAATTCAATTACGCATAACGTAATTTGCTCGACGGCGACCGTCAAGCTATAAAGACGCCCATTCGCCTCTGGACTCAGCGCCTCCATGGAAACCCCGCTCAGCAACGGTAAACAGAAAGTCCGCTCGGCCGAAGTCGGCACCGACATCCTCAAGGCCCTGGCCGAACTGTCGCCCTCCACGTCGCTGTCGCGTCTGGCCGAACACGTGCAAATGCCGGCGAGCAAGGTTCATCGATACCTGCAGGCCTTGATCGCCAGCGGTTTCGCTGAACAGAACACGTCCACCAACCACTACGGCCTCGGGCGCGAAGCCTTGCGCGTGGGCCTGGCGGCGTTGAACGGCATGGACGTGTTGCAAGTGGCCGCCCTGCCCTTGGCCGAACTGCGCGATGACTTGAACGAAACCTGTTTCCTGGCGGTGTGGGGCAATCACGGCGCCACCGTCGTTCGGATCGAACCCGCCATACGGGCAGTGACGGTGGTGACGCAATTGGGATCGGTATTGCCGCTGCTCAGCTCGTCCACGGGGCTGGTGTTCAGCGCCTACCTGCCGACGCGCGAAACGATCGGCTTGCGCGAACAGGAAGTGAGCGCTTCCACCGCCCACGCCCTGGCCGACGACCAGGCCTATGCCACCCTGTGCCAGCAAATACGCAGTCGCGGCCTGCACCATGTGCATGGCTTGCTGATGCCCGGCGTGGATGCCCTGTCAGCCCCGGTATTCAATGCTGTCGGCCAAGTGACGGCGGTGATGACCATTGTCGGCCCGACTTCCCTGTTCCATGCCGACGAAAACGGCCCGGCGGCACAACGACTGCTGGCGGCGACCCGGGCCGTGAGCTGGCGGATGGGGTATGAGGCAGGCGCAGGATCGGATCAGCCAACGGGCCAATCCTGATCACACCATTGATGTGAGCGGTGATACGTAGCGGCGGCAGCTAATCGTCTTGCCCTTGGGAATTCTTTATCTCATCACGCCCATGACTTTGGCCTTGGCGACCGCCTGCGTGCGCCGCTGAACGCCTAACTTGCTGTGTATCCGCCGCGAATTGGGTTTTTACCGTGTGCAAGGATATGAACAAACGTTCGGCAATCTGCTGATTTGAATAGCCCTGCGCAATGAGCTCCAGCACTTCCAACTCCCGATGACTCAACAACGTGTCTTCGACTGCCACCGCCGGCTGCTCAATGTGCTCAGCCGATTGCGCCCAGCCCAACAGATCGGGCTGGCGCGCGTAACTCGCACAAGGCTTGCTGGGCGCGCCAACAGGCAACTCGCTTGAGGCCCTCTTGCACGAGCGATCGTGCCTGGGAACGATCAGCGGACAGCCAGACGACTTCAGCCAGCGCCAGATACAGTTCGGTCTCCAGGCCATGCATTTCACAGTGCTGTGCCCGGTCGATCATTGCCTTGAGTTGCGCTTGCGGGTCTTGCGCCCGATGCAGATAAACCTCGGTCAGTACCAACAGGTACTCAAGTCGCGGAATCAACTCCAGGGTCGCAGGTGGGGCATGCTTGGCCTGCGGCCCGTGAAAGTGACGCAAGACCCGGGTCAGGGCCTCGTGAGCCAGTTCCGGGCGTCCCTGTTGCAGCCAGAACTGGCAACTGGTTTGCAACAGCACGCCACGGTACACCGTGTCGGGGATGTGCCGCTGTTGCATGATCCGCTCGGCATCGCGCAGTTGCAGGAAAGCCTCGCCATAGTCGCCACCATTGGCCGCCAGGGTGGCCTTGCCGAGAAAACCATAAAGCACTTGTTTGTCCTGGCAATGCAGGCCCGTTTCCAGGCCCGCCTGGAACTGCTCGGCAGCCTGCTCGGCCAACCCCATGCGCAAAGCCAGACGGCCACGGCGCAAGGCAATACGTCCCAGCAAGGCAGAAAAGTCCTGGCCAGGCTTATCGAGCAACCCCTGAACTGCGCTCAACAGATGATCGGCCCGGTGAGGAGCGCCGCGTTGCTCCAGGACTTGGGCGTGATCCAGTTCCAGCAAGCCCTCGAAGACCAGTGAGCCTTGGGCGCGCGCCAGGCACAGGGCCTGGCGGTTGATCCATTGCGCAGTGGCCAGTTCCCCCTTGAGCAGTGCCTGCTGTGTCAGCCCCAACTGGCACAACAGGCGCAAGGCCCAGGCCTCTGGGTCGAGGCTCGCCTGGGCCTGGAGCAAGTGCTCGCGGGACTGCTCGCCATCCCCCGAAAGGTGCAGCAGCCAGCCCAGCAGAACCTGCCACCGGGCCAGCAGTTGCCGCTGCAGGCAGGCCGAAGGTTGCGGCATGAACCTGGCCAGTTGGTCGATGCACACCGATGCCTGATCGAAGCGTCCGGCGAATAGCAACGCAGCCGTGACCAACCCCACCGATTGCGGTGTACCGAGTGTCAGCGCTTCACCTTGTTGATCATGCAGCTTCAGCAACAGCGTCACGTTGCTGCGCTGCAGTACGTGTTCAAAATTCAGATGCTGCAGGAAACTGACGGCAGCCTCGAACTCTTGCGCTTGCATGGCCTGCTCGAATGCCATTTGCCAATCCTGCTCGGCGGCAAACCACTGGCAAGCCCGGCGATGCCAGGAGCGTCCCTGCGGCCAGGGCTCGTCCCGCACCAGTCGGGCCAGCGCCGGGAAAATCTGCAACCAGTCCGAAGACTGCTCCCACGGTTCGATAAAACAGCCCAGGTCCAACAACAAGGGCAGGCATTCGGCGCCCACCGTGTCACCAAACAGATGCTCGCAGAGCCGGGCATTGAAGCGCGGCAGATGCGCCAGCACTCGCCAGGCCTGCGCCAGGTCCGGGGTCAGCGTACTGAACAGCTCATATTCAAGGTAGTCATGCAGGGTCCCGGGCCGCCCCGGCGACGCGTGGCTGCGCGCCCATTCACAACGTTCAAGCAGGGCGATGCGCACCCCGGCGCACCAACCGCCACTGCGCTGTATCACCTCGCGCGCGGTGCGAGCGCCCTGGGGACCGGGCAAATGTTTGAGCAACTGCTGGACATCGTCATGGGTGAAGACCAGCGCCTGGGCATCGAATTCATGCAGTTCGTCATCAAGTAGCAGGCGCGGCCAGTTACAGTGAGGACGACGGCGACCATTCAACCAAAGGTGAAGCGCCGGACTGCTGATGCTCAACAGACGATCGAGAAACTGATCCAGCTCGGGGTTGGGTACCCGACAGTAATCATCCAGGAACAGCCAGGTCGGTGCTTGCAAGCCCGCCAGGTGAGCCAGCAGCCCCCCTTCATCCAGCAACGGCAGCCCGAGGGTCTGCGCCAGCCGCTCGCACATTTGCGCCGCGTCCAACGTTGCGCCCCCAAGCGGCAGCCAATGCAACCGGCAAGCGGCGGGGGCCTGCAGGAAACACTCAGCGAACAACGCACTCTTGCCACTGCCCGCCGGTGCGCAAAGCAGTTTTACCCGCGCCTCGGAGGCCAACAAGGGCTCGCTCAAGGACCTGCGCGGCACATGGGTCGAAGACAGGCGGGGCAGCAATCCAGGACGGTCCGGACACGGGGTCATGGCGGTCATGTGCGAAGTCCAGTTTATTATTGTTTCATCACCCTAGTCCTGTGGCGCTCACCTTTGGAGAAGTATTCAGCGCGCTGATTGGCGCCCATAAAAAAAGACCGGCAAATCGATTGCCGGTCCTCACGATTATCTAACGGCAGCCACAGTCAGCTTCAAACCGCCAGGTCTTAACGAACCCCCGTCGAGCGCAGCGCCGCTGGCGTGAAGTCCGCAGCCCTGGCTTCGAAACCGTACTCGTAGCTGCGCTTCTCTTCGTTCTTCATCCCCAGCGCGATGTAGCGGCCGGCGATGATGTCGTAGAGCGCCTCAAGGGTGTAGCCCGGGTTCTGATTGGCGTAGTAGAACTGGGCATGACCTTCGGCCACCCGCCACAGTTGACCGCGACCGTCGTAGTGATCCACCAGTGCCGCCTGCCAGCTGTCCTCATCGAAATACATGTGGCGCTTGGCGTAGATGTGACGTTCGTTTGGCTTGACCGTACCGACCACTTCCCAGACCCGATGCAGTTCATAGCGGGTCAGATCCTGATTGATGTGGCCGGCCTTGATCACGTCGTCATACTTGAGGCTGGGGGAATCCAGTTTGTAGCTGTTGTAGGGGATGTACATTTCCTTCTTCCCCACCAACTTCCAGTCGTAGCGGTCCGGCGCGCCGGAGAACAGGTCGAAGTTATCGGAGGTACGCAACCCGTCAGCGGCGGTGCCCGGGCCGTCGTAGGCCACTTGCGGGGCGCGACGCACACGGCGCTGGCCGGCGTTGTAGATCCAGGCCAGGCGCGGCTCCTTCACCTGGTCAAGCGTTTCATGCACCAGCAGCACGTTACCGGCCAGACGTGCCGGCGCGGTGACCGACTGTTTGAAATAGGTCAGCACATTGCTGGCCTTTTCCGGATCGGCGTCTTTGATCAGAAACGGCACGGCGATCTCTTCTTCAAAGCGGATCGGGGTGAAGCTGCCGTTGGTTTGTGGGGTGGCCTGGGTGATGATGCGCCGCACGTTGCCGCCGTGATAGCGGGTGACGTGGTTCCACAGCACTTCCACGCCGTTCTTGGGGATCGGGAATGCGTAGTAACGGTTACCGGTGAAGTTGGCCAGGCCGTTGCCGTCATTGATGGTGGTGACGTTGAGGGCGCTGCGCTTGGCCGACTCGTAGATCTCGGGCGGTAGCGAGACGCTGCGATGGGTCGGATAGACCGGAATCTTGTAGGTTTGCGGATAGCGCTTGAACATCGCTATCTGGCCTTCGGAAAGCTTGTCCTTGTACTTGTCCACGGTCTCGGCGGTGATGGTGAACAGCGGTTTTTCCCCGGCAAAGGGATCGGCCAGAAAGCCTTTGCTGTCCACCGCCCCGGCGTTTTTGGCGATGCCGCCGGTCCAGGCCGGAATCGAACCATCGGCATTGCCTGCCTTTTCCGCGCCCAGCGGCGTAAGGCTGGTGCCCAATTTGTTTGCTTCATCCGGCGAAACTGCCGCCATCACGTTCGCGGCCAGCAGGCTCAGGGCCAGGGCGCCGCATTGCAGAATCATCTTGCGCATTGGTTTTTCCTTGTCAGCCAGATCAGAAGTTCACGCCAAAGCTCAACGCGAGGAAGTCGCGGTCTTCGAGGACGTTGTAGTCGCCGCCGAAAAAGTCGGTGTAACTCAGGCTGGCGGTATAGGTGTTGCGGTAGTCGGCATCGACACCCAGGCTGATGGCCTTGGCGCCTTCGTTGAACAAGCCGTTGGGACCGTAGCCGGCTACGTCATGGGACCAGGAGACGTTGGGCTTGAAGTTGATACCGGCAACGACGTTGGAGTAGTCAAGAATTGCCCGGGCGCGATAGCCCCACGAGGTCGAGGTGACGAAGCCGTCGGTGTCACCGCCAAACCCGTACTGGCCGTAGACCGAGTCACGGCCATAACGCAGCTTGTCCTTGGATTCCAGGCCACCGACGTGCACCACCGCCGCCTCGCCCACCACGGTCAGGCGATCAGCGCCCAGCACCTGGTCGAAGAAGTGCGTCAGGGTGCTCTGGATCTGGGTCAATTCCTTACGACGATAACCGGTGTTATCGGCCCCGGGCGAGGTCGCGATGGGCGAAGCTGCACCGCCTGCGATCGGGTTGAGCAAGGCCAGGGTCAGATCGTTGGTGTTGAGCTGCACAGGTGCGTTGGGGCGGTAGCTGATTTCCCCGGTCCACGCGGTGCCGGTAGGCAGCGTGGTGGCGAAGCTGGCACCGTACAGACGGATGTCCTCGGGGTATTCAAGGTAATACTGACCGCGCCCCAGCATCACGCTTTGCGCCAGCCCCGAACCGCTGCCAGGGGCAAGCCCTTCTGCAATCGCGACCATTCCCGGCAATGCCGACAATGTAGACAGGCCGGCGGTGGTGGTGCCCACGGTTGGCGTGCGGCTGTGGTAGTTCATGAAGTACAGGCCGTACTCGGTGTCGTCACCGAGCCAGCGCAACGCCGTGCCCCACTGGCCGGAATCACGGGCGTCACGGTCACCGCTGCGAGCAATGACAACGCCTTCGTCATTCACCTGGATGCCTTGGCCAAAGGCCTGAGTCAATGGTACGAATGGCGCAATCGCCGGGCTGCCCACGGTGTAGCCGCTGGTGCAGCCATCGGCTACCACGTCGTTGCCAAAGAAAGTGCCGCAGTTATCGACGACCGTCTGATCCCATTCCAGTTGGTAGAAACCTTCGATGGTGAGCTTGTCGGTCAAGCCCTGGGAGGCGAACAGCATGTTCACCGGGATCAGGCCTTCCTTGATCTCGGCACCCGGCCGGCGGAACGCGGAGACGTCCACCGGGTTGATGCTGTTGATGGAGTTGCCGATGAAGGTACTTTCACCCCAACTGACCACCTGCTTGCCCGCACGCACCGTACCCGGCAAGTCGGCGATGGAGTAATTGTGATAGACAAACGCATCGAGAAGCTGCGCCCCTGACGACTTGGAGCCTTCCTTGCGGTTGCTGTCGCTGATGTCCTTGAACGGGCGGCTTTCGTCCTTGAGTTCGAAGTCATACCAATACTTACCGCGCACGAACACGCCAGTATCACCGTACTTGAGTTCTAGATCGTGCAGGCCTTTGAATATCTTGGAAAAGGTCTCGCCCTTCTTGAAGTTCAGCCGCCCATCGTCACCGGTGGATGACTGCCCCGTACCGCCGTTGACGCTGCCAACCAAGTCCCGGTCGGCGTCGCGCATGCCCCAGCTCGCGCCCACGGACAACGAGGAGTCGAACTGCCCCTCGATCTCGCCAATATTGAATGAAACGGCCTGCGCCTGGGCAGAGCAACCCAAGGCCACCGCGACGGCCAGCGCCTGCGGTTTGAAGATGGCGCGCATTGTTATTGTTGTCATGCGTCTTCCCCGGTGAGTGACAGAGCCTTCACCCTACTGCCGCACGACATGGGCGATAAGCGCACCAAGGAGGTATTCGCGCTGTACCCCGAAAGGATTACAGGTCATGGAATACGGGGCTTTGCGCCGCGCATGGACGCACTGGATGATGGGTCATCAGCGCCGCGCATATTCATCGGGCCTGTTAACTGTTGCGCGCCCTGCAACGGTGCATGTCCGGATCCGGGCTGTTTCCGACGATGGCCAATCCCTATGCTGGCCGGGCTTTCAGGGCAACGGGCCTGCAGGCACAAGCCGCCATCGCGTCCCTCGCGACCGGCGCACCGTCATTCGGATGGATTGGCGCATCGGTCCATCACCTCCCGTGTTCACTGACGTTGGTTTTCTGCTCCTTTGCAACGTCATTTTCAGGCCGCTGCTTTTTGCAGCGGCCTTTTTTTATGTGGGTTGATTTCCTGCGTGAAACTTCTCGATTCCTACAACATGGTCGGAATCTCTCACCTGCCCAGCCAATGCAATCGAACTTATAGTCTTTTTCGCCGCCTTGATGGTGACGAATAAATGAACATGCACGGCTGAAAACAGTGAGTACTGGCAGGGACATTTGAAATGCACGTATCGAAAAGAAAATCAACACACCACAAACAATACATAAACCTGGGCAGTGAGATTTACAACATCAATAACATCAACGCAATGATGTCTAAGCGACACATCAAAAACCACCGAAAACGCGACACTGAGTAAATCGAGAAAGCGATATGTATCTTCTCTACCCTAGCGATCCGTTTGATAAAAAACGCCCCGATGAACAGTACATGGAAGAGTACGACGCAGTAGTGACCACCGGACTACAGACCGCGCTGTTCTCTTTTGAAGATTTCGAAGCAGGGACTTTCAAGACTTCTGTACCCCTCACGCCCGGCGACTGCATTTTGTACCGGGGGTGGATGCTGACGCCTGATGCTTATGCTGCGTTGGCTATGCACATGCGCGACAAAGGTGCCATTGAGGTGACCAACGCCACGCAATACCAAAATTGTCATCACTTGCCGCAGTGGTATCCGTTGCTGGCTGCCTGTACGAGCGAAACCGTGGTACTGGCCAGTGATGCAAACTTCAATCAGGCCCTCCAAGGGTTGCAATGGCCGGGCTACTTCATCAAGGACTACGTAAAGTCACTTAACACCAGTGGAGGCAGCCTGGTGGACACTCCCGAAGACATAGCGCCGCTGGTTGGGGCCATGCGTCAGTATCGCGGGCAGATTGAAGGCGGTATATGTGTCAGACGACGAGAGGAATACCTCGAAGAAACCGAGCGTCGCTACTTTGTGCTCCACGGCCAGGCTTATGGCGCCACCGATGAAGTGCCCGAATTAGTGACCGAATGCGCACAGCTGATCGACAGTCCTTTTTTCTCGATCGACATAGCGCTCAGGTCAGACGGTGTAATGCGGGTGATCGAACTGGGCGATGGCCAAGTGTCAGACCGCAAGGAGTGGTCCGCCGAGCGCTTTGCCTGGATGTTGAGTTGCGCGAGATAGACGGGAAGAATCATTTAATCAGCGAAAACAGCGCCACACTTAAACTGCTACTTTTTAATATTTAGGCTCACCCTCAACTAAAGCTTCTCGATTCCTACAATACTGCCAGAGCCCGCCATAAGAAATAGCGAACAAACCCTACTCCCATTAACGATCAATTCCCGGACATCCAAACGCCTGTTCCTACAACAAAGCAAGAATCCCACTACGGCCCCATCAAAAACTCACTGTTAGGCTGAATGTCAGTCACAGCATTCTGTTTTGACTTTAAACCTCAGTGAGTTTTTATGACACTTATCAACTACAACAGCTATCGCTCGGTAAAAGGCTTCAACAACAGAATTCGTTTTCTAGTCTTTCATTACACCGCCGCGAACTTTTCATCCTCCATCAACGCACTGACCGGTTCCTCTGTCAGCGCCCACTACCTCATCCCGGACTTCAGCGACCCGAGTTACTTGAAAGCAGGTTTCCAGGAACCGCAGATTTTCAATCTGGTCGACGAGAACCAACGAGCCTGGCACGCGGGGGTGAGCAGTTGGGGCGGTCGCACGAATCTGAACGACACCTCGATCGGTGTTGAAATCGTCAACCTGGCCACCGATAACCACGGGCAATTCACTTTCCCGCCTTATCAACCTCAGCAAGTCGAGGCGATCGAATACCTGGCGTTGAACATCCTCAAGCGCTATCCGGACATCAGCCCGGTCAATGTGGTGGGACACTCGGATATTGCTGCTGGCAGGAAAAGCGATCCCGGCCCGATGTTCCCTTGGCATACGCTGTATCTGAAGGGCATCGGCGCATGGTTCGATGAACCCACGCAGAAAGCTTACACCCGCGCCTACCAATGCAACGGCCTGCCGACTCGCGAGCAACTGCTCGGCTTGTTCCGCAAATATGGGTATGACACGTCGGCAGCCGCCACAAGTGCGGGTTTTCAGCGTTTGGTGCGAGCCTTTCAGCTGCACTTTCGTCCAGCGAAATACGACGGTGTGATGGACATCGAGACTGCCGCGAATCTGGCGGCGCTGGTGAAGAAATACGTCCCCTGACCACCGTTGCCGCGCGTGACGGCAACGGGTCGAGGCCGCAAGGTCAAACGGTGTAGCGCTGCAAGTTCGCCATCATTTCCTTCAACGCTTCAAGGTTGTCATTGGGGTGTACCGCACCCTCGAAATCACAGATTTGCTGCCAGTGGGCCGCGACGTCTTCGGGCGAGAAACCTTTGTTTGGATCGAAGCCGGCACCCAGGCTGCGCTCCCAACGCACCTTGCCCATCCAGCCGCCGCCCACTTCGAACAACCCGGAGGTTTCCTGGCAGGTCTCGCTGGCCAGGTACACCACCAACGGGCTGACGAGTTCAGGCTTGAGCTGTTCGAACACCTGCGGCGGGATCAGGCCTTCGGTCATGCGGGTGCCACCGGTGGGCGCGATGGCATTGACCAGAATATTGTTCTTGCGACCTTCGATGGCCAGAGTGCGCGTCAGGCCATAAAGGCCGAGCTTGGCCATGCCGTAGTTGGATTGACCGAAGTTGCCGTAGATGCCGGACGTGGAGGCCGTAAAGATCACCCGCCCGTAATTCTGCTCACGCAGGTGTGGCCAGGCGGCGCGGGTGACTTTGTAGGCGCCCTCGACATGGACGCGGTAGACCAGGTCCCAGTCGGCGTCCTCCATTTTGTGGAAGGTCTTGTCCCGCAGGATCCCGGCGTTGTTGACCACTACATCGACCCGGCCAAACACGTCGAGCGCGTTTTGAACAAGCTTGTCGCCATCGGTGACGGAGTCGTGGTTCGCTTCGGCAATGCCGCCGGCTTGGCGAATTTCAGCGACCACCCGATCCGCCGCCGAGGCGTTGGCCCCTTCTCCCTGGGCAGAGCCGCCGAGGTCGTTGACCAGCACTTTGGCCCCCTGCCTGGCGAACAACAGGGCATGGGCTCGCCCCAGGCCACCGCCAGCTCCCGTGACGATCACGACTTTATCTTCGAAGCGCACAGATTCACTCATGGGCAGAACTCCAGCAGGCAATAGGACAATGCCCCGAGTGTCGGGCACAGGGCGGTTGGTCACAATCAACAGGGTTGCAAGTGAATGGTGGCCAATAAGGTGAGGGGATGATACGAGCCGGATCTGCTGTGGGCTCCGTGACCCTCACCAGAGGCGGGACCGAGTCGCTGCCATCGCGAGCAGGCTCGCTCCCACACAGGCCTGCGTAGACTCGCCTCTCCGTGGGAGCGAGCCTGCTCGCGATAGTGCTCCAACCTTCAACAGTTATGAGCAGACCACCTGCCTGACCGGTGCGGCCATGTTTTCGCGAAACTCCAGGTAATGCTTGAGTACCTGCACCGGGGCTTCGGTGTGCGGGTAGTGGCCGATGTCGGGCAGCAGTACGGTGTCAGGGTTGGGGATCAGCGCCTCGTAGCGCGCCACCATGTGTTCACCGGAAATCGGATCGACCGCGCCGTCGATCACCCGCAGCGCCACCTCGCCGCGCTGCATGGCCTGCACCCAGCGGTCACGCTGCACACGCCGTTCGGGAATGTAGGCAATGAGTTTGTGCATGATCCGCGGTCCGTTATGGGTTTCGACCAGGCTCCAGTAATCGTCCAGCTCGCTTTCGGTCGGGCCAGTCCTGGGGCCGAATATCTGGCGAAAACTCTTGACCAGGCCTTCTCGGGAAAAAGCTCGGCCCAGTAGCCAGCCCAAGGGGCTGAGCAACAGTTTTTGCATCAGCACCGGACGATGGGTTTCGGGAAACAGACCGCCGTTGAGAAAGACACAACTGGCGAGTTCGGTGCGCGCCTCGTAGTGACGGGCGATCAGTTCCTGGGCCACGCTGTCACCATAATCATGGGCCAGTACATGCACGGCTTGCTTCACATTCAAATGTGCCAGCAAAGCCTGCTGCAGGTCAGCCTGCTCCAACAGGCTGTAGGCATGATCCGTCGGCTTGGCCGAGTCGCCAAAACCGAGCATGTCGCAGGCGATCACCCGATAACGCTGTGCCAGCGGCTGCCACAGGTAATGCCAGTCCCAACTGGCGGTGGGGAAACCATGGATCAGCAACAACGGCTCGCCGTGCCCCGCCACCCAATACCGGATAGCGTGGCCACGGAACATCAATGTCTGGCCGCGCTGGCGCCAAATACGCAGGGGAATCTGGACCAGAGGCATCAGCATCTATAACCCGAATCTTGTTGATCCAGCTTGCGCAGCAACGCCGGCCATGCCAGCGCGCCTCCCATGCCTTGGGCGCTTTTGGTCACCCCGGCAATCATCGCCCGGGCGCCGGCCAGTATCTGCGGCTCGATGGCGATCAGTTCAGCCCCACCGTTGAGCGCCAGGACCTGGATGTCACAGGCTCGCTGGAAGGTGAACATCATCAGGAAGGTGTCGGCAATGGTGCCGCCGCAGGTCAGCAGACCGTGATTGTGCAGCATCAGGAAATTATTGGCGCCCAGATCCGCCTGCAGGCGGGCCTTCTCTTCGTGATTGAGGGCCACGCCTTCATAGGCGTGATACGCCAGACTCGACAATACGAACAACGATTGCTGGCTGATAGGCAACACACCCTGCTTCTGTGCCGACACAGCAACGCCGGCCGCCGTGTGGGTATGCAGCACACACACCACATCGTGCCGCACCTCATGCACCGCACTGTGGATGGTATAACCGGCCGGATTGATCTCGTAGGGGCTGTCCATCAGCTTGTTGCCGGCCTGATCGACCTTGACCAGGCTCGAGGCGGTGACCTCATGAAACATCAACCCGAACGGGTTGATCAAAAAATCATCGGTCCCGGGCACCTTGGCGGATATATGCGTGAAAATCAGGTCATCCCAGCCATACAGGGCGACTAGCCGGTAACAGGCGGCCAGATCGACGCGAGTTTGCCATTCGGCGGCACTGACCTGATCCTTGATGCTGAGTGTCGATGGGACGGGCGCTACGCTCACGGCTCTGACCTCTGCTTTCTAGTTATAGGTGCTTGTTCTGAAACAGTCATGAACAAGCTAACCAGTCTAGTCAGCTCCCGCGAGGTCGGTAGTTGCATTGGCAGCCAGCTTACTGGCCGAGCGAGTCATCCGGGGGTGGCCGTTCACCTCACATTACGTTAGCGACGCAGCGCGTCGATCAACGCCTCCAGCCAAGGTTCGGCATCGGTTTCCGGGGTGACGCTTTCGCTGGCATCCAGACGCAACATGGGCAATACCTCGCGCACGCCCAGCTCGGCGAACAACTCGCGCATCTGCTCGCCACCGCCGCAGAAGGTATCGCCATAACTGGCGTCGCCCAGGCCTATCACGGCACCCGGCAGGTCACGAAAAAAGGCTGGCAATTGGTCGCGAATCGTCGAATATAAGGGCATCAAGTTGTCCGGCAACTCTCCCATGCCCGTCGTGGAAGTCACGGCCAGCAAGGCCGCCGGGCCAAACGCCTGAATGTCCGCAAGGCTTGCGCGCGGGTTGTGCAGCGTTTCAAAACCCGCTTCACCGAGCAGTTTGGCGGCGTGCCGAGCGACTTCTTCGGCGGTCCCGTAGACGGAACCCGAAAGGATGGCGACTTTCATCAATCTGATCCTGAACCTGAATAAAAAGAGCGGCGATAGTAGCAGGCTCAGACGCAACGCTGCGATTGACTCTCAACATCCAATAATGGCCAGTAGACATCGCGGTAGGTTCTTCTAAAATGCAGCGCACACAGGGATGTTCAAGGGATGTCGCCCATGATTAATGCTCAACTGATGCAACTGGTCATCAACGCCTCGAACGACGGCATTGTCATCGCTGAAAAAGAAGGCGATGAAGACAATATCCTGATCTATGTAAACCCGGCTTTCGAACGGCTGACCGGCTACAGCAGTGAAGAGATTCTTTATCAGGATTGCCGATTCCTGCAGTCAGGTGATCGCGACCAGCCGGCCCTGGAGCAGATTCGCACGGCCCTCAAGCAGAACGGTGCCTGCCGGGAGATTCTGCGCAACTACCGCAAGGACGGCAGCCCTTTCTGGAATGAGTTGTCTCTGTCGACGGTGAAAAACGAGGCTGACGGACGCACTTATTTCGTGGGCGTGCAAAAAGACGTGACCGCTCAGGTCAAGGCTCAGCAACGCGTCGCCCAGCTGGAAAAGGAGCTGGCCGAAGCACGAGCAACCATTGCCCGACTCGAAGCGACGAACGGCGCAAACAAACCGGCGAATTAGCGGTCAGTCACTACAATCACCAGTGAAAGTGTAAATCCTCTTTTCGAGCACATCATGCAGCGCGACGCCCTACTGACGCAGGATGAATTGGATTTCATCCGGACCATGCAGCACAACCCGCAACTCAACGAGCGGGATGTAACGTCGAGCTTGCTGGTAAACGGCGGGTCGCAGATTCGTGACTTGCTGACGCGTCTGGCGGCCAACGAACAGGTGACGCTGCAAGCCAACTTCGAAAACCAGCAAATGACTTTTCCGTTGCACCTGGTGGAAGACGAATTCCACGCAATGCACCTGCGTCTGGGTGTGCCCAGCATCTACGAAGATGGGCCAAAAATTCGGCCATGGCGCCTCACGCTTGACGAGCCGGTGGCGCTGGAAAATGCCAAAGGCCTGCCCGGGCCGCTCTGGGCCCATGAGGTGTCCTGCAAAGGAATCCTGTTGCAAAACCGCAGTCGGACCAAGCCGCCAAAGCAATTTGCCTTGTGGTTCAGCCCATCAGGTTATGAAAGGATTTCCTTGCGCGGCACACTGGAACGGGAAACCGATCAGGGCCTGTACGCCTACCACCTGAGCCAGAATGACGAGGATGAGACCGAGCGCCTGCGCCAATACATCCTTCAGCAACACCGTCTGACCCATCCGGCCATGCACATCTAGTGCACGGCTTGACCTGCCGGTTATCAGGTATCCAGATTTCCCGCCAATAGCTGTCGCAACCGCTGATGTATCAAGGTCCCTTCACTGCCCAGGCAACCGATCGACGACCCGGCGAGGCTGTCCTGAAGCAGATCGGACGCATCACCGGCCAGCATCAGCGGGCAGTCCAGGCCCATCGCCAACTTGTTCAGGCGCTTAGGTAACTCGGCAGGCGGTGCATGGTTGGAAACCAGCACCAACGCCAACGGCTGGACCTTTTGGCACACCAGGGTCAGTTCGTCGAATGGCAGCCCAATGGTCAACACCCTGACGCCGACTTCCGCCTTGGAGACGAACAGCGCCGTGACCAGCAACTCCAGCTCTCGACATTGACCGACAATGCCCACGACCAACACCCGTCGCGACTGGGCTTCGCGCTTGAGGAGGAGTCGCTGGATAATGCGTGAGCGCAGGAACCCATCGAAAAACACCCATTCGCTGGTTTGTCCGAACTCCTGCTGGCGTTGCTGCAACTGCCGCCAGACCGGCATCAGGATGTCCTGAAATACGATCGGCACGGCGTAGGTGGAAAATATCTGCCCGTAGAGACGGTCCAGCTCTATGTCGTCGAAGTTGCCAACCGCCCCAGCCACCTGTTGTTGCCACTGGGCATAATCGGCTCTCACCAGATCCGAGGAAATAAGCGCGGAAACCGGTTGCACCGATTCGGTCTTGGTCAGGATCTTTCCCACTTTGCTCACGGCCACCCCGCGCTCAATCCAGGCGAGGATGCTGCGCACCTTTTCGATATCGCCGACGGAGTACAAGCGATGCCCGCTTTCGGTGCGCGTGGGCTGAATCAGACCGTAGCGACGCTCCCACGCGCGCAAGGTCACGGGGTTCACGCCGGTCAACCGCGCTACTTCGCGGATGGGGAACAGTTCCTCCTGCCTCAAGGCAGTGGTTGCCTGGAAAACGAAGTTATCCTCAGTGATTACGCTCATTTTGGCAGACAATTCCGGCTGGCAAATTGGATCCCAGTGTACTCCCTCTGAGTCATAGGATGACAAGAACAAACGCCACTGATGCGCGATTTTGTTGCTTTTCACTCAAGAAGGAATAAACCTTGCGTGCTTTTTGGCGAACGGACGCGCCCCACCACCCTGGGGCGTTCCCGCGAATCTCCTACCCGGAGTACCGCACCTGTTTTACGGAGATACATAATGTCTACCTCACCCGTCACCTTGATGGTTGCCCGTCGTGTCGCCAATGGGCGCTATCAGGACCTGATCGTCTGGTTGCGCGAAGGCGAACAATTGGCCACCGACTTTCCCGGCTACCTGGGTTCCGGTGTACTCGCGCCACCGCCTCAGAGCGATGAATTCCAGATTATTTTCCGCTTTGCCGACGAGCAGACCCTGCATGCCTGGGAGCACTCGGCCTCGCGCACGGCGTGGCTGGCGCGAGGCAGCGAGCTGTTTGCCCACCCTTCGGAACACAGGGTGCGCGGTATAGACGGTTGGTTTGGCGCCGGCGATCAACGGCCACCACGCTGGAAACAGGCCGTGGCCATCTGGCTCGCGTTCTTTCCGGTGTCGCTTCTGTTCAACTTTCTGCTGGGGCCATTGCTCAGTGAGCTGGGAATGATGAGCCGCGTGCTGATCAGCACACTCATTCTGACGCCATTGATGGTCTATCTGTTTATTCCGATGTCGACTCACCTGCTGGCGGGTTGGTTGAACGGTGCAGCGCCCAAAGCACTGCCAGCCAAGCCGGCTACGCAGAATCAGTGATGCCGGGCCGTTCTCGTCGGCCGCAGCGTTCGCGTTCAACAAGGGTCACTGTGGGAGCGGGCTTGCTCCCACAGAGTCGTCGCCACCTTGCGTCGCTGTTATAGTTTTGCGATTGCCGTGAAACGAGCCTTCCTATGTCCAGCGCCACCGCTCCGATCCTGATCACTGGCGCAGCCCAGCGCGTCGGTTTGCACTGCGCCCGTCGATTGCTCGAAGACGGTCATCCGGTAATCGCCACTTTCCGCACCGAGCGCCCGGGCGTGCAGGCGTTGCGGGATCTGGGGGCGATCGTGCTGTTCGCTGACTTTTCCAATGAAACCGGGATTTCGGCCTTCATTGATCAGCTCAAGCAGCACACCGACCGATTGCGCGCCATTGTCCACAACGCCTCGGCATGGCTGACCGAGACGCCCGGCCACGAAGCCGCTGCGTTCAACGCCATGTTCGCCGTGCACATGCTCGCCCCCTACCTGATCAACCTGCAGTGTGCCGAGCTGCTGCAACGCTCAACCCCGGCGGATATCGTGCACATCAGCGATGACGTCACGCGCAAGGGCAGCAGCCGGCATATCGCCTATTGCGCCACCAAGGCCGGGCTCGAAAGCCTGACCCTGTCGTTCGCGGCGAAATACGCGCCACACATCAAGGTCAACGCAATTGCCCCGGCCCTGCTACTGTTCAATCCCGAAGACGACGCGGCCTACCGTGCCAAGGCCCTGGCCAAGTCCGCGCTGGGCATCGAGCCCGGCAGCGAAGTGATCTATCAGAGCCTGCGTTATCTGCTGGACAACCCCTACGTCACCGGCACGACCCTGACCGTCAACGGCGGCCGGCACGTCAAATAGCCTTGCTTCGAGGATGCACCATGGCGCTATCGCCCCAGAACTATCGCGAGATCCTCATCGGCCTGGGTGAAGACCCGGAACGCGAAGGCCTGTTGGATACTCCGGTGCGCGCGGCCAAGGCCATGCAGTACCTTTGTCACGGCTATGAACAAAGCGTCGAACAGATCGTCAACGGCGCCCTGTTCGCCTCCGACAGCGATGAAATGGTGATCGTCGCCGACATCGAACTCTATTCCCTGTGCGAACATCATCTGCTGCCCTTCATTGGCAAGGCTCATGTGGCTTATATTCCTACGGGCAAGGTCCTGGGGCTGTCGAAGATCGCCCGGCTGGTGGACATGTTCGCCCGCCGCCTGCAAATCCAGGAAAACCTCACCCGGCAAATTGCCGACGCGGTGCAGCAGGTCACCCAGGCCGCCGGCGTTGCCGTGGTGATCGAAGCCCAGCACATGTGCATGATGATGCGCGGTGTCGAAAAACAGAACTCGACCATGAACACCTCGGTGATGCTCGGCGTCTTTCGCGAATCCAGCACCACCCGCCAGGAGTTCCTGCAATTGATTCGACGGAGCAAGTAAATGCCACAACTTCAACCCGCCATGGCGCGCATCAAGGTCAAGGACTTGCGCTTGCGCACGTTCATTGGCATCAACGAGGACGAAATCCTCAACAAACAGGATGTGTTGATCAACCTGACCATCCTCTACGCGGCCCAGGATGCGGTGCGCGACAACGACATCGACCACGCTCTGAACTACCGCACCATCACCAAGGCGATCATCGCCCACGTGGAAGGCAACCGTTTCGCCCTGCTCGAACGCCTGACCCAGGAACTGCTCGATCTGGTCATGGCCAACGAATCGGTGCTGTATGCCGAAGTCGAAGTCGACAAGCCCCACGCCTTGCGATTTGCCGAGTCGGTATCGATTACGCTCGCCGCCAGCCGGGCTACTTCGTAGCCGCTAAAAGCTACAAGCTGTAAGCTTCAAGCCTGATGACCGCAAACCCACTTGCAGCTTGAAGCTTGCCACTTGAAGCTGTCTCGCAGAGACCACCATGAACGACCAACAACGCCTCGAACTTGAAGCCGCCGCTTTCCGTCGGCTGGTTGCCCACCTGGACAGCCGCAAGGATGTGCAGAATATCGACCTGATGAACCTCGCCGGCTTCTGCCGTAACTGCCTGTCCAAGTGGTACAAGGCAGCTGCCGATGAACGCCAGATCGAGGTCAGCCTCGATGACGCCCGCGAAGTGGTTTACGGCATGCCCTACGCCGAGTGGAAAGCCCAATACCAGCAAGAAGCCAGCGCCGAACAGCAAGCGGCGTTCGCCAAAGGAAAACCCGATGCCTGACCTGAACACCCTGCGCGCCAGCCTCAAGAGCGGCGAACACATTTTTGCCGACACCCTGGCGTTTATCGCCAATGGCTACGACTACCAGCCTCAGCCTTTTAAAAACGGTGACGTCGACAACGCCGCCGGGCAGAACGAAGGTTCCTGCAAGACCCTGGGCCTGGCGCTGCTCGAAGGCTTGAGCGATCAAGAAGCGCTGCTGGCGTTCGGCGAACATTACCGGTCGGTACTGGCCACGCCTGAGGGCAGCGACCACGGCAATATCCGGGCGCTGATGGCCCATGGCTTGGCGGGTGTGAAGTTCGAGACTCAGCCGTTGCGGCGGCGCTGACCCAACGCGCCTCCCCTCTGTGCCGAGGTCCGCTTTTCTGTGGCGAGGGAGCTTGCTCCCGCTGGGCTGCGAAGTAGCCCCCAGACGGCCCCGGCATGTGAACTGATGCACCAGGCGTGCTGATTTGGGACTGCTGCGCAGTCCAGCGGGAGCAAGCTCCCTCGCCACAGAAACAGTTCTCGCCAGACTCACTGATCTCACATCCCGACTTTTAAGATTGACCCGGCAACTTTATTTCGTTTGCCGGCCACCTCTGCTCGCGGCTTAGATAAAGGGAATCTTTCCTTCCTCCGAGCCGTCATCCATGAGCAGTGAAACCATCAGCCAATCGATTTCCACCGTGCACCCTGTCAGCCTCAGCCACGGCAAAAATGCCGAGGTCTGGGACACCGACGGCAAACGCTACATCGATTTCGTGGGCGGCATCGGCGTGTTGAACCTTGGCCACTGCCATCCCCGTGTCGTCGAAGCCATCCGCGAACAGGCAACCCGGCTGACGCACTACGCCTTCAACGCCGCCCCGCACGCACCCTACATCGAATTGATGGAGCGTCTGGCAGCATTTATCCCGGTGGATTACCCGGTCAGCGGCATGCTCACCAACAGCGGCGCCGAAGCCGCGGAAAACGCCTTGAAGATCGTGCGCGGCGCCACGGGGCGCACGGCCGTCATCGCCTTTGATGGCGGCTTCCACGGCAGAACCCTGGCCACTCTCAATCTCAACGGCAAGGTCGCGCCCTACAAACAGAAAGTCGGCGTACTACCCGGACCGGTCTATCACCTGCCCTACCCCAGCAAGGACAACGGCGTCACCTGCGAAGAAGCGTTGAAGGCCATGGAGCGGTTGTTCAGCGTCGAGATCGACGTAAATGACGTGGCGTGTTTCATCGTCGAACCGGTGCAGGGCGAAGCCGGTTTCCTGCCGATGGATATTGCCTTTGCCCAGGCCCTGCGGCAGTTCTGCGACGAGAAAGGCATCGTGCTGATCATCGATGAAATCCAGTCCGGCTTCGGTCGCACCGGCCAGCGCTTTGCGTTCTCGCGACTGGGCATCGAGCCGGACCTGATCCTGCTGGGTAAAAGCATTGCCGGCGGCGTCCCCCTGGGCGCCGTGGTGGGGCGCAAGGCGCTGCTGGACAATCTGCCCAAAGGTGGCTTGGGCGGCACTTACTCAGGCAATCCCATCGCCTGCGCCGCCGCATTGGCAACCCTGGAGGAAATGACCGACGCAAACCTGCAAGCCTGGGGCACGCAACAGGAAGAGGCGATAGTCAGCCGCTACGCGTCATGGCGCAGTCGCGGGCTGTCCCCTTACCTGGGCCGCCTGACTGGCGTCGGGGCAATGCGCGGCATCGAACTGGCCCATGCCGACGGCAGCCCGGCTTCGGCACAATTGACGCAATTGCTGGCCTTGGCGCGCGAGTCTGGTTTGTTGCTGATGCCCAGCGGTAAATCGCGGCACATCATTCGGCTGCTGGCGCCGTTGACGACCGAGGCGGCGGTGTTGGAGGAAGGGTTGGATATTCTGGAGACGTGCTTGGCGAAGCTGTCTTGAAATACAGATTCCCCTGACCACACAAAAAACTGTGGGAGCGAGCCTGCTCGCGATTCGGTGGCACATCCAACACTGATGCAAGCTGACCCGGCGCCATCGCGAGCAGGCTCGCTCCCACAGGGGGGTTGTGGTGAACAAAACATCTTGTCCACTGAACAGAAAAATCCCGCGCATAAAAAAACCGGCCGAAGCCGGTTTTTTTGTACCTGTTGAATCAGAACGAAGCGTTCTGCAGACCATCCAGGTAACGCTCGGTGTCCAGGGCTGCCATGCAACCGGCACCCGCCGAGGTAATCGCCTGACGGTAGACGTGGTCCGCCACGTCGCCGGCCGCGAAGATACCTTCGACGCTGGTGGCAGTGGCGTTGCCGTCGCGGCCGCCCTTGACCACCAGGTAGCCGTCCTTGAGTTCCAGTTGGCCTTCGAACAACGAGGTGTTCGGAGTGTGGCCGATGGCGATGAACACACCGTCGACTTTGATCTCGTCAAAGCTGCCGTCGTTGTTCTTCAGCCGGGCACCGGTCACGCCCATGTTGTCGCCCAGCACTTCATCCAGGGTGGCGTTGAGCTTGAGGATGATCTTGCCTTCAGCCACACGGGCATTGAGCTTGTCGATCAGGATCTTCTCGGCGCGGAAGGTTTCGCGACGGTGGATCAGGGTGACCGTGCTGGCGATGTTGGCCAGGTACAGGGCTTCCTCGACGGCGGTGTTACCGCCACCCACCACAGCCACGGGCTTGTTGCGGTAGAAGAAGCCGTCGCAAGTGGCACAGGCGGAAACGCCTTTGCCCATGAAGGCTTCTTCCGATGGCAGGCCCAGGTAACGAGCGCTGGCACCGGTTGCAATGATCAGGGCATCACAGGTGTAGGTCGCGCTGTCACCGGTCAGGGTGTACGGCTTGGCGGCGAAGTCCACGGCATTGATGTGGTCGAAAACAATCTCGGTCTCGAAGCGCTCGGCGTGCTCTTTCATACGCTCCATCAACACCGGGCCGGTCAGACCGTGGACGTCGCCCGGCCAGTTGTCGACTTCGGTGGTGGTGGTCAATTGACCGCCGGCTTGCATGCCGGTAATCAGCAACGGCTTGAGGTTGGCACGGGCGGCATACACCGCAGCGCTGTAACCGGCAGGGCCGGAACCGAGAATAATCACTCGCGAATGACGCACTTCAGACATGACCTGCTCCTGTTGACCGGCCCTCGCGGGCCGGAACGCCGGGTGAGCGGCGCGAATAAAAGGGACTGTTGACGCACTTGGGGAAGGCTTGGGTTCGACAGTCCTGAAAAGAATGGGTGCAGCGTATCGAGGGAGCGAAGATTAAGGAAATACGGTTTAACAATCCAGCTCATAGGTGAGCTCTATCCAGATCCGTCAGTTCAATAAACTCGGCAAACGTTGTTACACGCCATGTCGATGCTTTCCCGAGCCCGGCAAAGCCGGTATGGTCGGCGCGTTCATCTTCGCTCGGAGCCTCTTATGCCCGCCCCCGTCCTGTCCGGCCCGCAATATTTGCGAGAAGGACTCAAACTGGTCTTAAGCCCGGGTCTGCGCTTGTTTGTGCTGTTGCCATTGGTGATCAACCTGGTGCTGTTCGTCGGATTGATCTACCTGGCCGGCCATCAGTTCAGCCTATGGGTCGACACGCTGATGCCGTCGTTACCGGATTGGCTGAGCTTTCTCAACTATGTCCTGTGGCCGCTGTTCGTGGTGCTTGTGGTGCTGATGGTGTTTTTCACCTTCACTATGCTCGCCAATGTCATCGCCGCGCCGTTCAACGGTTTTCTCGCGGAGAAAGTCGAAGTGGTGATCCGTGGCACCGACGACTTCCCGGCCTTCAGCTGGGGCGAGTTGATCGCCATGATCCCTCGCACCTTGGCCCGGGAGGCACGCAAGCTCGGCTACTTCCTGCCCCGCGCCCTGGGCCTGCTGGTGCTGTCCTTCATTCCGGTGATCAATATCGTCGCCGCGCCGTTATGGCTGCTGTTCGGGGTGTGGATGATGGCGATCCAGTACATCGACTACCCGGCGGACAACCACAAGCTGGGCTGGAACGAAATGCTCGCCTGGCTGCGGGAAAAACGCTGGCAGAGCCTGGGTTTTGGCGGCAGCGTGTACCTGGTGCTGCTGATCCCGGTGGTCAACATCCTGATGATGCCGGCAGCGGTAGCCGGCGCGACCTTGTTCTGGGTGCGCGAGCAAGGCGCCGAGACCGCGTTGGCCCGCCAAGGCTGACCCGTCACAAATCCATCATTCAAGCGTCACAATGGCGAAATGGCCCCGGTCGACACTGGGGTCATGAGCACACACCTGCATATCACCCTCATCACCGAAACCTTCCCGCCGGAAATCAATGGCGTGGCCAATACCCTGGGCCGTCTGTGCGACGGCTTGCGCGCTCGCGGGCATCAGGTGGAATTGATACGGCCCCGTCAGGCTGGCGACCAACGCCAGGCCAGCGACGAGCAGTTGTTGCTGTGCCGAGGCTGGCCGCTACCGGGGTATCCGGGCTTGCAGTGGGGCCAGGCTTCGATGCACAAGCTGCTGCGGCGCTGGAAACGTCATCGCCCGGACGTGCTGTATATCGCCACGGAAGGGCCGCTGGGTTTATCGGCATTGCGGGCGGCCCGGCGCCTGGGCATCTCGGTGGTCAGTGGCTTCCACACCAATTTCCAGCAATACACCCAGCAGTATGGCCTCGGGTTGTTGAGTCGTGTCCTAACCCATTACCTGCGCTGGTTCCACAACAGCTCCAGCCTGACCCTGGTGCCGAGCCTCAGCCAGCGCATGGAGCTGGAACGCCGGCATTTCGAGCGCGTGGCGCTGTTGTCCCGCGGTGTGGACAGCCAACTGTTCCATCCGATCAAACGCTCGACAACCCTGCGTGAGGCCTGGGGCTTGGGCGATGACGATATTGCGCTGATCCACGTCGGGCGTCTGGCGTCGGAGAAGAACCTGGGTCTGCTCAAACGCAGTTTCAACACACTGTGCAGCGCTTTCCCGGAGCGGCGGCTGAAACTGGTGGTAGTAGGCGACGGTCCACAACGGGCCGCGCTGCAACAGGAACTGCCCGACGCGATCTTTTGTGGGGCCCAGCGTGGCGAATCGCTGGCCTGCCACTATGCGTCCGGGGATGTATTCGTCTTTCCGAGCCTGACCGAAACCTTCGGCAATGTCGTGCTGGAGGCGCTGGCGTCCGGGTTGGGTGTGGTGGCCTATGATCAGGCCGCGGCGGCGCAACACATCCGTCACGGTCACAACGGCGTGCTGGCCATGCCGGGGGATGAAGAGGCGTTCTGCGACGCGGCCCGGTGGCTGCTGGAGGAGCGTGAAACCTTGCGTTGTGTGCGGCTCAATGCGCGCCAGCATGCCAGTCGCCAGGGCTGGCCATCGGTGATCGAGCAGTTCGAGACGCAGTTGCGCGGGGTTTGTGTCGGTGAACAGGTGATGCCGGCTGCGCCGACGGTGCGCTGATTTTTTCAGTGATGCTGGGGCCGCCATCGCGAGCAGGCTCGCTCCCACAGGGTGTTGTGTTGATCACACGTTCGGTGAACAACCCAAATCCGGTGTGGGAGCGAGCCTGCTCGCGATGGCAGGCGCCGCTTAAACCAGTGTCATCAACGCCTCACGGCTGAACGGCAAGATCTCCTGCTCCCGGCCTTCACGCACTTTTTGCGCCCAATCCGGGTCTACCAGCAGGGCTCGCCCCACCGCCACCAGGTCGAACTCATCATTGTTCAGGCGCTCCAGCAGTTTCTCCAGGCTGGCCGGCTGCGCGACTTTGTCGGTGTTGACCATAAACTGCAGGAACTCGCCATCCAGGCCAACGCTGCCGACGGTGATGGTTGGCTTGCCGGTCAGCTTGCGGGTCCAGCCCGCCAGATTCAGCTCGGAGCCTTCGAATTCAGGCTCCCAGAAGCGACGTGTCGAGCAATGGAAAATATCCACACCGGCCTCTGCCAAAGGCTGGAGGAATTCGCCCAAGGCCTCTGGCGTTTGCACCAGACGCGCGGTGTAGTCCTGCTGCTTCCATTGGGAGAAACGGAAGATGATCGGGAACCCTTCACCTACCGCAGCACGCACGGCGCGGATCAGTTCGATGGCGAAGCGCGATCGGTTGGCCAGACTTCCACCATAACCGTCGGTGCGCTGGTTGCTGCCCTCCCAGAAGAATTGGTCCACCAGGTAACCATGGGCGCCGTGGATCTCCACGCCGTCCATGCCGATGCTCTGGGCGTCTTTCGCCGCCTGGGCGAACGCTGCGATGACTTCGTCGATATCCGCCTGGGTCATGCCGTGAACCACGACCTGGCCGTCCTTGAGTTTTTCCGAAGGACCATAGCCCGGCACGCTCGCGTCCGGCTCGGTCCCCAAGCGCCGCACGTTACCTACGTGCCAGAGCTGCGGAACGATCTTGCCGCCTTCGGCATGCACGGCATCAACCACTTGTTTCCAGCCGGCCAGCGCGGCCTCGCCGTAAAAATGCGGTACGTTCGGATAACCGTTGGAGGCCTTGTGCCCGACGGTCGTGCCTTCGGTAATGATCAGACCGACGCCGGCCGCCGCGCGACGGCGGTAATATTCCACGACCTTGGCGTTCGGCACGCCGCCTGGGGAAAAGGAGCGAGTCATCGGCGCCATAACTACCCGGGTCGGCAGCTCCAGCGCACCGAGATGGAAGGGTTTGAACAAGGCTTTTACAGGCATGGGACACTCCACGGAAACAGGGTCGCAGGTCGAATATGACAGCGATAATATGGACCGTGGAAAGCAATGGGTAGCACTATTGATTTGAATGATTGTGGATCAAAAGGAAGCCGAGAGGAGTGTGCCCGCACACAACAGGGTGATGGTTGCTCCAGAGGTTCAGCTCAAGGCTTTTTCGATAGCCTGGATCACGGCCGGATCATCCGGCGCCGTGCGCGGTGAGAAACGCGCCAGCACCCGACCGTCCTTGCCCAGCAGGAACTTCTCGAAGTTCCAGGTGATGTCCCCCGGAAACTCGGCCCCCTCGCCTGCCAGCAGACGGTACAACTGATGACGGTCGTGCCCGTTCACTTCCAGTTTGCTGGACAACGGGAACGTCACACCATAATTGAGGCTGCAGAAATCCTGGATTTCCTGTTCCGTCCCCGGCTCTTGTCCGGCGAACTGGTTGCAAGGCAGGCCCAGCACACAGAACCCCTTGGCCTTGTATTGCTGATAGAGGTTTTCCAACGCAGCGTACTGAGGTGTCAGGCCACATTTGGAGGCGACATTGACCACCAGCACGACTTGCCCCTTGAACGGCGCCAGATCAAGTTCCTGACCATCCAGGGCTTTAAGTTTAAGGTCGTGGAAAGCACTCATGACGAACTCCAGGTTTGCGGATCTTTTCGAACAGCCATGGACGATGCTAACAGCAACAGACTAAAAAGGCGCCGTAAGGCGCCTTTCCGGTTCACTTGAGCGTAGCGCACAAATCAGTGGTGATGGCCACCTTCGCCATGGACGTGACCATGGGCGATTTCTTCCTGGCTGGCATCACGAATGTCGACGATCTTGACCTGGAAGTTCAAGCGCTGACCGGCCAACGGGTGGTTGCCGTCAACGGTGACGTCATCGCCTTCCAGGTCGCGGATGGTGACGATCTGCATCTGGCCATCGGGGGCCGAAGCGTGGAACTGCATGCCTACTTCCAGCTCATCCACGCCCTCGAACATGCTGCGGCTCAGGGTGCTGACCAGCTCGGCGGAGTATTCGCCATAAGCATCTTCCGGCTCAACGGTAACGTTCAGCTCGTCACCGGAAGTTTTACCTTCCAGGGCTTTTTCCAGACCCTGGATGATGTTGCCTGCGCCATGCAGGTAGACCAGCGGAGCGCCGCCGGCAGAGCTGTCGATGACCTCACCAGCGTCGTTGGTCAGGGTATAGTCGATGGAGACAGCCTTATTGGCGGCGATCAGCATGGGGCGAGACCTTTTGCATAAGAATGAAGAACGGACAAGTCTAAACAAGGATTTGCCCGAAAGCGAACGGAACCCGGACAAACGGGCTTGTTCGAACAGACCGACGGTCACCGGTTTTCATCAGGATGAGGACGGGCACTGGGTGGCCGAGCTGTCCTGTGGCCACACCCAGCATCTGCGCCACCTGCCGCCGTGGCAGTCCCGGGCCTGGGTGCTGGACCCGGCGCAACGTATTGAAAAAATAGGCCAGTCCTTTGACTGCGGCTGGTGCGCACAGGCCCCGGTTAGCGATAACCTTGGCGCCTGAATTGACGGTAGACGGCAGTTATAGCCTCGCCTTTGCCATGCACCTTTAGAGAATCCGCATGCAAACTTTTTTTATCGCGCCCACCGATTTTGGTGTGGGTCTGACCTCCATCAGCCTCGGGCTGGTGCGCACACTCGAACGGGCCGGGCTGAAAGTCGGTTTTTTCAAACCTATCGCCCAGCCCCATCCCGGCGATACCGGACCGGAACGCTCCACCGAACTGGTGGCCCGCACCCACGGCCTCAAGCCGCCGCAGCCGCTGGGCCTGGCGCACGTCGAACGCATGCTGGGCGACGGCCAGCTCGATGAGTTGCTGGAAGAAATCATCACCCTCTACCAGCAGGCTGCCATCGGCAAGGACGTGCTGGTCGTCGAGGGTATGGTCCCGACCCGCAACGCCAGCTATGCCGCGCGGGTCAACCTGCACCTGGCCAAGAGCCTGGACGCCGAGGTCATCCTGGTGTCGGCGCCGGAGAACGAAGTGCTGACCGAGCTTTCCGGTCGCGTCGAGCTGCAGGCGCAGTTGTTCGGCGGGCCCAAAGACCCGAAAGTCCTCGGCGTGATCCTGAACAAAGTCCATACCGAGGAAAGCATGGAGGCCTTCTCCGCGCGGCTCAAGGAGCACTCGCCGCTGTTGCGCAGCGGCGATTTCCGCCTGCTGGGTTGCATCCCGTTCCGCCCCGAACTCAACGCCCCACGCACCCGTGACGTGGCCGACCTGATGGGCGCGCAGGTGCTCAATGCCGGCGATTACGAAACCCGGCGCATGAGCAACATCATTATTTGCGCCCGCACCATGCGCAACACCGTGGAGCTGCTCAAGCCCGGCGTGCTGGTGGTGACCCCGGGTGATCGCGACGACATCATCCTGGCCGTGAGCCTGGCAGCGCTCAACGGCGTACCGTTGGCCGGCCTGCTGCTGACCAGCGACACCCTGCCCGACCCGCGCATCATGGACCTTTGTCGAGGCGCCTTGCAGGCGGGGCTTCCGGTGCTGTCGGTCAGTACCGGGTCTTACGACACCGCCAACCTGCTCAATGGCTTGAACAAGGAAATTCCGATCGACGACCGCGAACGTGCGGAGATCATCACCGATTTTGTCGCCAGCCACCTGGATGCCAAATGGCTGCATCAGCGTTGCGGTACGCCACGGGAAATGCGCTTGTCGCCGGCCGTGTTCCGCTACCAATTGATCCAGCGCGCCCAGGCCGCCGACAAACGCATTGTGCTGCCTGAGGGCAGTGAACCGCTGACAGTCCAGGCCGCCGCCATTTGCCAGGCCCGAGGCATCGCTCGCTGCGTGCTACTGGCCAAACCGGCGGACGTCGAGGCAGTGGCTCGAGCCCAGGGCATCGAACTGCCGCCGGGGCTGGAGATCCTCGACCCGGATTCGATTCGTGAGCGTTACGTCGAACCGATGGTGCGGCTGCGCAAGAGCAAAAGCCTGAACGCGCCGATGGCCGAACAGCAACTGGAAGACACCGTGGTGATCGGCACCATGATGCTGGCGCTCGATGAGGTCGACGGGCTGGTGTCCGGTGTTATCCACTCTACCGCCAACACCATCCGCCCGGCCTTGCAACTGATCAAAACCGCCCCGGGATGCTCGCTGGTGTCTTCGGTGTTTTTCATGCTGTTCCCCGAAGAAGTGCTGGTCTATGGCGACTGCGTGATGAACCCGCATCCCAGTGCCGCGGAGCTGGCGGAGATTGCCCTGCAAAGCGCCGACTCGGCTGCCGCGTTCGGCATCACGCCACGGGTGGCAATGCTCAGCTATTCCAGCGGCGAGTCGGCCAGCGGTGAAGAGGTGGAGAAAGTCCGCGAAGCCACCCTGCTGGCCCACGAGGCGCAACACGGCTTGCTGATCGACGGGCCGCTGCAATACGACGCCGCCGCCAACGAAACCGTGGCCCGACAACTGGCGCCCAATAGCCAGGTGGCCGGCCGGGCGACGGTGTTCATCTTCCCGGACCTGAACACCGGCAACACCACCCACAAGGCCGTGCAACGCAGCGCCGATTGCGTCAGCCTCGGGCCAATGCTGCAAGGCCTGCGCAAACCCGTAAACGACTTGCCCCGCGGCGCTCAGGTCGACGACATCGTGTACACCATCGCCCTGACCGCGATCCAGGCCGCCAACCGACCCATGGATATTTAAATGCTGGATTTCCTGCCTGCTCCTGTGCGCGGCGTCATTGCCTCGCTGCTGTTGGCGTTGAACACCATCGCCTGCTGCACCCCGCTGTTCATCGTGGCCATCTTCAAGCTGTTGCTGCCCTTCCCCGCCGCCCAGCGTTTCACCGACTGGCTGATGGGCCACATTCATGAAGCCTGGATCAGCAACAACAAGGCCTGGATGAACCTGCTGCGCCGCACCCGCTGGCACCTCAGCGGCCTGGAAGGCCTGGACTACCAGCACTCGTACCTGATCACCAGCAACCACCAGAGTTGGGTCGATATCATGGTGTTGCAGTACGTGCTGAACCGGCGCATTCGCCCATTGAAGTTCTTTCTCAAGCAGGAACTGATCTGGGTACCGGTGATCGGCCTGGCCTGGTGGGCCCTGGGGTTCCCGTTCATGAAGCGCTACTCCAAGGCTTACCTGGAGAAGTACCCGGAAAAGAAAGGCAAGGACCTGGAAACCACCCGCAAGACCTGCGCGAAATTTCGCAACAACCCCGTGGGCATCTTCAACTTCGTCGAAGGCACACGCTTCACCGAAGGCAAGCATGCCCAGCAACAGTCACCCTTTCGCTACCTGCTCAAACCCAAGGCCGGTGGGATTGCGTTTGTGCTCGATGCCATGGGCGAACAGCTGGAGTCGATCATCAACGTGACCATCCACTATCCCGGCGGCCGACCGGGGTACTGGGATTTGCTCTGCGGAAAAGTTGACGAAGTGGTGGTGCATTTCCAGGAACTGAAGATTCCGCCGCAGTTCATCGGCAGGAACTACGACCAGGACGGCGCCTATCGCCTGGAGTTCCAGGGCTGGATCAATCAGTTGTGGCAGGATAAAGATGCGTTGCTGGAACAGATGCATCGGGAGTATCCAGACCGCCATTGAATCCCTTGTGGGAGCGAGCCTGCTCGCGATTGCGGTGTCTCAGCTTGGATAAATGGAGACTGACCCACCGCTATCGCGAGCAGGCTCGCTCCCACAGTTGACCGAGTTGTTCCTTGAAATGAAAAAGCCCGCAGATGATCGCTCATCTGCGGGCTTTTTCTTGTCGCTTGAAGCTAGAAGCTTGCAGCGGCTTCCTTAGATCGCCCCACGCTTGCGCAGCAGATCCAGCACCTGCTTGACGCTCTCTTCCAGGGTCAGCGACTGGGTGTCGATCACCAGATCGGCGTCCAGCGGCACGTCATACGGGAAGGACTCACCGGGGATGTTGTCGCCGGCAGCAGCGTACAAACCTTGCGGATCACGCTGGGCGCAGACGATTGGCGAGGCCTGGACATAGACCGTCAGCAGACGTTCCTTGCCGATCAGGTCTTTGGCCTGCTCGCGCCCTTCTGCATTCGGCGCGACGAACGCGGCTAGGGTCAGCAGCCCGGCTTCGTTGAACTGACGGGCAACGTGGGCCGCACGACGCCAGTTCTCGGTACGTCCGGCACGGTCCTGTGGCAAGCCCTTGTTCAAGTCATGACGCAGGTTCTGGCCATCGAGCACGAAGACCGCACGACCCATGTCGAACAGCTTGCGTTCCACCGCATAGGCCAGCGTGCTTTTGCCAGCACCCGACAGGCCGCTGAACAGCACCGTGGCCGGTTGCTGGCCGAAGCGTTGGGCGCGCTCTTCCACCGACACATGAGCCAGTTTGCCGTGGTGCGTGCTGGTGCCGTGAGCCAGCGGCTGGGCGACGATCATGCCGGCGCCGACAGTGCCATTGGTCAGGCGATCGATGACGATGAACGCGCCGGTGGTGCGGTTGCTCTCGTAACCGTCCAGGGCGATCGGCGCATCCAGGGCGATCTTCACCTTGCCGATTTCGTTGAGCTGCAACGCGCTGGCCAGGCCTTCTTCCAAGGTGTTCACGTCGACCTTGTTGACGATGCTGGCAATCGAGCCCGGCACGTAACTGGTGGCGCGCTTGATGTCGTATTTCTTGCCCGGCAGCATCGGCTCTTCGGCCATCCACACCAACATCGCTTCGAAGCTGTCGGTGACCGGCGGCACGCTGTCGGCATGCACCAGCAGGTCGCCACGGGAGATGTCGATCTCATCTTCCATGGTCAGCGTCACTGCCTGGCCAGGGCCCGCGTGTTCCAGCTCGCCTTCGAAAGTGACGATGGACTTCACGCGGCTGCTCTTGCCCGAAGGCAGCACCACCACTTCGTCGCCCTTGTGCACGATGCCGCTGGCCAGGGTGCCGGCGAAACCGCGGAAGTTCAGGTTCGGACGGTTGACGTACTGCACCGGGAAACGCAGGTCGGTGAAGTTACGGTCGCCCGCCACTTCCACGGTCTCGAGAATTTCCATCAGCGACTGGCCGGTGTACCAAGGCGAGCGCTCGGACTTGTTCACCACGTTGTCGCCCTTGAGGGCCGACATCGGCACGAAGTGCATGCTGGTGGGCTTCATCTTCAAGCCTTCGGCGAACTTCAGATAGTCGGCCTTGATCGACTCGAACACTCCCTGGTCGAAGTCCTTGAGGTCCATCTTGTTGATGGCCACGACGATGTGCTTGATGCCCAGCAACGAGGCGATAAAGCTGTGGCGACGGGTCTGGGTCTGCACGCCGTAGCGGGCATCCACCAGAATGATCGCCAGGTCACAGGTGGAAGCTCCGGTGGCCATGTTGCGGGTGTACTGCTCATGGCCCGGGGTGTCGGCGATGATGAATTTGCGCTTGGCCGTGGAGAAATAGCGGTACGCGACATCGATGGTGATGCCTTGCTCGCGCTCGGCCTGCAAGCCATCGACCAGCAACGCCAGGTCGATGTCGTCACCGGTGGTGCCGACTTTCTTCGAATCGCGGGTAATGGCTTCCAGATGATCTTCGTAGATCATCTTGGAGTCGTGCAGCAGGCGCCCGATCAGGGTGCTCTTGCCGTCGTCGACGTTACCGCAGGTCAAAAAACGCAGCAGCTCTTTGCGCTCGTGCTGGCCCAGGTAAGCGAGGATGTCCTCGCTGATCAAATCAGATTGGTGCGACATGACAACCCCTTAGAAATAACCCTGACGTTTCTTATCTTCCATCGAGCCTGCGCCATCGTGGTCGATGACCCGGCCCTGGCGCTCGGAAGTTCGCGTCAGGAGCATTTCCTGAATGATGTCCGTCAGGCTTTCGGCCTCGGACTCCACCGCGCCCGTCAACGGGTAGCAGCCAAGGGTACGGAACCGCACTTTCTTTTTGACGATACGGGCTTTGTCTTCATCGGACAGGTGCTCGAGGATGCGCTCGTCGTCGATCATGATCAGCGTGCCGTTCTTCTCGATCACTTCGCGCTCGGCGGCGAAGTACAGCGGCACGATCGGGATACCTTCGAGGTAGATGTACTGCCAGATGTCCAGCTCGGTCCAGTTCGACAGCGGGAATACGCGGATCGACTCGCCCTTGTTGACCTTGCCGTTGTAGACGTTCCACAGCTCCGGGCGCTGGTTCTTCGGATCCCAGCGATGCTTGCTGTCGCGGAACGAGTACACGCGCTCCTTGGCGCGGGACTTCTCTTCATCGCGGCGGGCACCACCAAAAGCGGCGTCGAAACCATACTTGTCCAGAGCCTGTTTCAGGCCTTCGGTCTTCATGATGTCGGTGTGCTTGGCGCTGCCGTGAGTAAACGGGTTGATGCCTTGCGCCACGCCGTCCGGGTTCACGTGAGTGATCAGGTCCAGGCCCAGTTCTTCAACCATGCGGTCGCGGAACTTGTACATTTCCTGGAATTTCCAGCGGGTGTCGACATGCATCACCGGAAACGGCAGCTTGCCGGGGAAGAACGCCTTGCGTGCCAGGTGCAGCATCACGGCGGAGTCTTTACCGATGGAGTACAGCATCACCGGGTTATCGAACTCGGCGGCCACCTCGCGGATGATGTGGATGCTTTCCGCCTCCAGCTGTTTCAGATGCGTCAGTTTGTCGACCATGGCTACTCACGAAAACTTTCTTATGAACGGCCAGCGGGCCGTGTTCGAGCGGGGAATCCTAGCACAGCGACCTCTTCTAATCAGGGCGCCAACTAGATCGAAACAGCATATGGATATGCCTGCCGGTTCGGGCGTTGCGGTGGCCTCCGTGGGAGCAAAGCTTGCTCGCGATGACGTCGGCACATGCAATACCGCTATCGCGAGCAAGCTTTGCTCCCACAGGCCCGCTCCCACATTCAGTTCAGCGTTAGTCAGATGGGATTCGGGCAATCTATGAAGATATGCTCCAAAGCAAAGCGCCGCGCCAGGTAATCGCCCAATGCCTGCACACCATAGCGCTCGGTCGCATGGTGCCCGGCGGCGATGAAGCTGATGCCGTTTTCCCGGGCGCTGTGAAAGGTCTGCTCGGACGCCTCGCCACTGAGAAACAGATCAACCCCGGCCAGCACGGCCTGATCGATGTAGCCCTGGCCTCCGCCCGTGCACCAGCCGACCCGGCGGATCATCTGCTCGCCTTCGATCAACAAAGGTTCGCGGCCCATGACTTCCTGCACTTTACGGGCGAAGTCCCGAGGCGTCATCGGTTCGGACAAGGAGCCCACCAGGCCGACGACCTTGGGGTTGTCCGGGTCCAGCGGCCCTTCGACGGTAATGTCCAACTGGCGAGCCAATTGCACGTTATTGCCCACCTCGGCATGCAGATCCAGCGGCAAGTGGTAGGCCAGCAGACTGATATCGTGCTTGAGCAAGGTTTTGAGGCGACGTTGCTTCATGCCGGTGACGCACGGATTTTCGCCTTTCCAGAAATACCCGTGATGCACCAGCACCAGATCAGCGTCAGCCTCCACTGCAGCATCGAGCAATGCCTGGCTGGCGGTGACACCGCTGACTATGCGCGTCACCTGAGGGGCGCCTTCGACCTGCAAACCGTTGGGGCAGTAATCGGCAATCCTGGCGGCGGCCAGGTAACGATCCGCTTCTTCTACCAGGGTGTTCAGGGCTACGGCCATGAAAAGACTCCTAAATATCCCGTTCAGAGGCGCGCGCGGCCTCGTATAATGCGCGACATTATGGGCGGTCTCACACCGCCTGCAACCTTTGTAGGACGTGCTTAATGCTCAAGGCGCTGCGTTTTTCCGGCTGGCCTCTGTTGGCCGGCGTGCTTGTCGCTCTACTGATTATCCAGCGTTATCCGGAGTGGGTCGGCCTACCGAGCCTCGACGTCAACCTGCAGCAGGCACCACAGACCAAGGCACTGCAACAAGGGCCGGTGTCCTACGCCGATGCCGTGACGATCGCGGCACCGGCCGTGGTCAACCTGTACACCACCAAGGTCGTCAACAAATCCAGCCATCCCCTGTTCGAAGACCCGCAGTTCCGGCGCTTCTTCGGCGACAACTCACCCAAGCAGAAACGCATGGAGTCGAGCCTGGGTTCGGGCGTAATCATGAGCCCTGAAGGTTATATCCTGACCAACAACCACGTCACCAGCGGCGCCGACCAGATTGTGGTGGCGCTCAAGGATGGTCGCGAAACCCTGGCCCGGGTGATCGGCAGCGACCCGGAAACCGACCTTGCGGTGCTGAAGATCGACCTGAAGAACCTGCCGGCCATCACCATTGGGCGTTCGGACAGCATCCGCATCGGCGATGTCACCCTGGCCATCGGCAACCCCTTCGGCGTCGGCCAGACCGTGACCATGGGCATCATCAGCGCCACTGGGCGCAATCAGTTGGGCCTGAACAATTACGAAGACTTCATCCAGACCGATGCCGCGATCAACCCCGGAAACTCCGGCGGCGCGCTGGTGGATGCCAACGGCAATCTGACCGGGATCAACACGGCGATCTTCTCCAAGTCCGGCGGCAGCCAGGGCATCGGTTTTGCGATTCCGGTGAAGCTGGCCATGGAAGTGATGAAGTCCATCATCGAACACGGCCAGGTGATTCGGGGCTGGCTGGGTATTGAAGTGCAGCCGCTGTCCCAGGAGCTGGCGGAGTCCTTCGGCCTGTCCGGGCGTCCCGGGATCGTGGTAGCAGGCATTTTCCGCGATGGCCCGGCCCAGAAGGCCGGCCTGCAACTGGGCGACGTGATCCTGAGCATCGACGGCGAACCCGCCGGTGACGGCCGTCGCTCGATGAACCAGGTGGCGCGGATCAAACCCACCGACAAGGTCGCCATCCAGGTGATGCGCAACGGCAAGGAGCTCAAGCTCACCGCAGAAATCGGTTTGCGCCCACCGCCGGCACCGGTGGTGGTGAAGGAAGAAGAGTAACTGCGCGATAGCAACGGCCTTGCTGGCCAAGGGTCCCTTGTGGTGAGGGAGCTTGCTCCCTCGCCACAAAAACCGTGTTCGCCTCGGTTATTTTAGTCGGCCAGGAATAGCATAAATTCTCATTAGTAGTGTTATATTGTTTCAATACTAAAAATTGGAACAAGATAACATGTCATCTCTAAAACGGATTTCCCTCGCCAGCCTGGCCTTGGGTCTGCTGGGTGACCCGGTGATCGCCGAGGAAATCCAGCCGATGGAACTGGACGCCATCAACGTCTCTGCCGACTACGAATCCCCTACCGGGCCGGTGACAGGCTATCGCGCCACTCGCTCCGCCAGCGCCACCAAAACCGACACCGCCCTGCGGGACATCCCGCAATCGATCAGTGTGATCCCCGCCAGCGTCCTCAATGATCTGGGCAGCACCAACGTCGAACGGGCCCTGGAATATGCCGGCGGCGTGTCAAAGCAAAACAACTTCGGCGGCCTGACACTCTACGAATACAGCGTGCGTGGCTTTACCACTTCGGAGTTCTACAAGGACGGCTTCAGCGCCAACCGCGGTTATCCGAGTACGCCGGATGCGGCCAACATTGAACGCATCGAGGTGCTTAAAGGACCGGCGGCCAGCCTGTACGGGCGCGGCGACCCCGGCGGTACGGTGAACATCGTCACCAAGAAGCCCCAGCCCGAAGCCTTCACCACCCTGCAAACCAGCGCCGGCAGTTGGGATCGCTACCGCACCGCGCTGGACGTCAACACACCACTGGACGCTGAGGGCAATCTGCTGTCGCGGGTCAACCTGGCGGTCGAGGACAATCACAGCTTTCGCGATCACGTCCAGAGCAAGCGCGTCTTCGTCGCCCCCTCCCTCAGTTGGCAACTGAGCCCCGATACGCGCCTGCTGGTGGAAAGTGAAATCGTGCGTCACAGCTCAACGTTCGATCGCGGCATCGTGGCGCCGAACAACCGTTGGAGCGGTGTTTCCCGCTCGACCTTTTTGGGCGAACCCAACGACGGCGACATCGACAACCACAACAACATGCTCCAGGCGGCCCTCGAACATCAGCTCAACGACGCCTGGCAACTGCGCCTGGCCAGCCATTACAAACAGGGCGAACTCTGGGGCTTCGCCTCCGAAGCGCGGCCGCTGAACGCCGACGGTCGTACGGTGAACCGCCGCTACCGCGAGCGCGACAACAATTGGCACGACAGCATTACCCAGCTTGAATTACGCGGGCTGTTTGACCTCGGGCCCTGGCAGCACGAATTGCTGATCGGCACCGAATACGAGGACTATCGCAAGAACGAGCGCGTGACCACGATCAACGGTGGCACTTACCCCATCGACATCTATCAACCGGTCTATGGCCAGCCGAAACCTGATGGTCAACGTACCGGCACCGATTTTTTCGAGCGTGTGAAAAGCCGTGCGCTGAATCTTCAGGACCAGATCGTCTTCACCGACAAACTGCGGGGCATGCTCGGCGTGCGTTATGAGCATTTCGAGCAGAGCATTGACGATCACACCACGCAGCTCACCAGCCGCCAGCGTCATGACACCTTCACGCAACGGGCCGGCCTGCTGTACCAACTGACACCCGAGGTCGGACTGTTCGCCAACGCCTCCACCTCGTTCAAGCCCAACAATGGCCTGGATGCCGGGGGCAAAACCTTCGATCCAGAGGAAGGCGTTGGCTATGAAGTGGGGATCAAGAGCGAGCTGTTCGATGATCGCCTGAGCACCACTCTGGCGGCGTTCCATATCGAAAAGGAAAACGTCCTGGCGCGGGACCCGGCCACAGACTCCAACCGCGCCATGGGCAAGGCCCGCAGCCAGGGACTCGACCTGCAGGTCACCGGGCAGGTAACTGACGCCATCCGGGTGATCGGCGCCTTCGCCTACATCGATGCCGAAGTGACCAAGGGTGACGAAACCATTCCCACTGGCAGCCGGATTCTTGGCGTCGCCAAGCACAGCGGCAGCCTGCTCGGCGTCTACGAATTCCAGGACGGCCACCTGCGCGGCTCCGACGTGGGTGCGGCATTTACATACGTCGGGGATCGCTCCGGCGAAGCCGGCAAGGACTTCGAACTGCCGGCCTACCACACCGTGGATCTGCTGGCCCATTACAAAGCCAGCGACAACGTCACCGTGGGCCTGAACCTGAACAACGTCTTCGACGAAAAATACTACGAGCGCTCGTACAGCAACTACTGGGTCAACCCCGGCGAGCCGCGCAACTTTACCGTCAGCCTCACCCTTGATCTGTAAAAAGGAAAATCAATGAAATACCCCAAGACCTTCGCCCTTCTCAGCCTGTTCCTGGCCACCCAAGCCTCAGCCCATGGCCTGTGGACCGAACAACGGCGCGGCAACATCGAAGTGATCTACGGCCACGGCGCCGAGGACAATGCCTTCAAGGCGCAGAAAATCAGCGGTGCGTGGGCCTATGACCTGGGCGGCAAGATGATCCCGGTCACCGTCGAACGCTTGCCCGACCATGCTCGCTTGCAACCCCTCAAGCCACCGGCCGTGATGGCCGTGGAACTGGACAATGGCATGTGGTCCCAGACCGCTGACAAGAAATGGATCAACGAAGGCCGCACGAAGGTGCCCGGGGCGATTGAATCGACCCACACCTTCAAGTACAGCCTGGCGATCTACGAGCCGGGAGCGAAGTTGCCGAAACTTGATCAGGTCAAGTTCCTGATCCTGCCGGAAGTCGACCCGCTGACCGTAGGCCCGGGCCAGTCACTGCCGGTACGGGTGCTGCTGGACGGGAAACCGGCCGCCGGGGTGAAGCTGGTGGGTGATTACCGCAGCGCACCGGACACTGTATCAGCAGAAACCGACGCCGAAGGCCGGGCCAAGGTGCTGGTGCGTAACGAAGGGTTGAATGTGATCGCCGCGCAGATGGAAATTGCGCTCAAGGACAACAAGGACGTGGCGACGCGCGGGGTGTTCACCTCGCTGACCTTCCTGGGTGAAGAGCATCACGAGTAAGGCCCAACAACTATGGGAGCGAGTCTGCTCGCGATGGCGGTGGATCAGCCAGATGGATGTTGACTGACACTACGCCATCGCGAGCAGGCTCGCTCCCACAGGGTGCCTCTGCTGGTTACAAAATTTGTATTCGCAACGACTCTACTGTGGGAACGAGCCTGCTCGCGATAAGGCCATCAGCCCCCTTCCTTAACTTTAGAGTTCACCCAGGGCATCGATCAGCGCCTGGTTCTGCTCCGGCGTGCCGATGCTGATCCGCAGGAATTGGGCAATCCGCTCCTGCTTGAAGTGCCGCACGATCACGCCTTGTTCGCGCAATTTCGCCGCCAGCCCTGCCGCATCGTGCCGGGGGTGACGGGCGAAGATGAAGTTGGCCGCCGAAGGCAACACGTCAAAGCCCTTGGCCTGCAACTGCGCCACCACCCATTCACGGTGCTCGATGACCAACCGGCAGGTCTGCTCGAAATACTCCCGATCGTCGAACGCCGCCGCGCCCCCGACATTCGCCAGGCGATCCAGCGGGTAGGAGTTGAAGCTGTTCTTGATCCGCTCCAGCGCTTCGATCAGGTCCGGATGGCCCACCGCCAGCCCCACCCGCAACCCTGCCAATGAGCGGGACTTGGACAGGGTCTGGGTCACCAGCAGGTTCGGATAGCGGTCCACCAGACTGATGGCGGTCTCGCCGCCGAAGTCGATATAGGCTTCATCAACCACCACCACCGAGTCCGGACTGGCCTTGAGGATCTGCTCGACCGCTTCCAGGGCCAGCAGGCAGCCGGTGGGAGCGTTCGGATTGGGGAAGATGATCCCGCCGTTTGGTTTGGCATAGTCCGCCGGGGCGATCTGGAACTGCGCGTCCAGCGGCACTGCGTCGAACTGGATGCCGTACAGCCCGCAATACACCGGATAAAAGCTGTAACTGATGTCCGGGAACAACAGTGGCTGATCGTGCTGCAGCAGCCCGTGGAAAATGTGCGCCAGCACTTCGTCCGAACCGTTGCCCAGGAACACCTGGTTGCTCTGCACACCGTAATAGCGGGCCACGGCGCTTTTCAGCAGATCGCTGTTGGGGTCCGGGTACAGGCGCAGGTTGTCGTTCAGCTCGGTTTGCATCGCCGCCAGGGCCTTGGGCGACGGGCCGTAGGGGTTCTCGTTGGTGTTGAGCTTGACCAGGCGGGTCAGCTTCGGCTGTTCGCCCGGCACGTAAGGCACCAGGTTCTTGACGAACGGGCTCCAGAATTTACTCATTTCAGTTTCCCCTGCCCTTCAATGGAGCGCTCATCAAGGATGCGGTATTCGGCACTGCGGGCGTGGGCGCTCAGCGACTCGCCACGGGCCAGCACCGAAGCGGTCTTGCCCAGTTCGGACGCACCTTGCTCGGAGCAGAAGATGATCGACGAACGCTTCTGGAAGTCATACACCCCCAGCGGCGACGAGAAACGCGCCGTACCGGAAGTCGGCAAGACGTGGTTGGGACCTGCACAATAGTCACCCAGGGCTTCGCTGGTGTGGCGGCCCATGAAGATCGCACCGGCGTGGCGGATCTGCGGCAGCCAGGCCTGCGGGTCAGCGACCGACAACTCCAGGTGCTCCGGCGCGATGCGGTTGGCGACCTCGATGGCCTGTTCCATGTTCTCGACCTTGATCAGCGCGCCACGGCCGTTGATCGAGGTGTTGATGATCTCGGCGCGGTCCATGGTCGGCAGCAGCTTGTCGATGCTGGCAGCCACTTTGTCGAGGAACTCGGCGTCCGGGCTGACCAGGATCGCCTGGGCGTCTTCGTCGTGCTCGGCCTGGGAAAACAGGTCCATGGCGATCCAGTCCGGGTCGGTCTGGCCGTCGCACACCACGAGAATTTCCGAAGGCCCGGCGATCATGTCGATGCCGACCTGACCGAACACGTGGCGCTTGGCGGTGGCGACATAGATATTGCCTGGCCCCACCACCTTGTCGACCCGCGGCACGCTCTCGGTGCCATAGGCCAGCGCAGCCACGGCCTGGGCGCCACCAATGGTGAACACCCGGTCCACCCCGGCGATGCAGGCAGCGGCCAGCACCAGTTCATTGATTTCGCCGCGCGGGGTCGGCACCACCATGACCACTTCGGTCACGCCAGCGACCTTGGCTGGGATCGCGTTCATCAACACCGAGGATGGATACGACGCCTTGCCACCCGGCACGTACAGACCGGCGCGGTCCAGCGGCGTGACCTTTTGGCCCAGCACCGTGCCGTCGGCTTCGGTGTAGCTCCAGGAGTCCTGTTTCTGCCTCTCGTGATAGTCGCGCACCCGCGATGCGGCTTTTTCCAGGGCTTCGCGCTGCGGCACCGTGATCCGGGTCAGGGCCAGTTCCAGGCGCTCGCGCGGCAGGATCAGATCAGCCATGGACGCCACTTGCAGGCCATCGAATTTCTGGGTGAATTCCACCAAAGCTGCATCGCCACGCTCGCGCACAGCCTTGATGATGTCCAGCACCCGCTGATTGACCGAGTCGTCAGACACACTTTCCCAGCTCAGCAGATGATCCAGATGATGTGCGAAATCCGGGTCGGCAGCGTTGAGTCGGCGAATCGAAGTGGGAGCGGTCATAGCGAGGGCCTCATTAATGGCAAATGCTCAGGCGCCCTAAGCTACCAGTCCATTCGCGTGGGCACCTGAGAAAATTGGCTATGACACGGATAGACGGGCGCGACTCAAGGTCGCGCAGGTGAATCAGCCGCGGTGTCGCGATTCCACTGCCTTGCGCAGGGTATCGATCAAAGCCTGGATACGGGCGTGCTGCATTTTCATCGAAGCCTTGTTGACGATCAGCCGGGAGGTGATGTCGGCAATGAAATCCTGGGGCTCCAGGCCATTGGCCCGCAGGGTGTTGCCGGTGTCGACCACATCGATGATCTTGTCCGCCAGGCCGATCAGCGGCGCCAGCTCCATCGAACCGTACAACTTGATGATATCGACCTGACGGCCCTGCTCGGCGTAATAACGCTTGGCAATGTTGACGAACTTGGTCGCCACCCGCAAACGGCCCTTGGGCTCTGGCGCACCGACTTTGCCGGCGGTCATCAGCTTGCAGCGGGCGATCCGCAGGTCCAGGGGCTCGTACAGGCCCTGGCCGCCGTACTCCATCAGCACGTCCTTACCGGCAACGCCCAGGTCGGCGGCGCCATGTTCAACGTAAGTCGGAACATCGGTGGCGCGCACGATCAGCAAGCGCACATCGGCTTGAGTCGTGGGAATGATCAGCTTGCGGCTCTTGTCCGGATTCTCGGTCGGCACGATGCCCGCTTCAGCCAGAAGCGGCAAGGTGTCATCAAGGATGCGGCCCTTGGACAGTGCAATGGTCAACATGGGAAACGTCAGTCCTTATCAAGGTACTCATGCCCGGTCGCAAGCGGCGCCGGACACACATCGAGGGTGTTACCACCCTCGACCTGAAACGAAATCAACAGGCGCGTCCCTGCGCCCATGCAGCCGGACCTAGCCCGGTACGCGACGGATCTTGGCGCCGAGCATCTGCAGTTTCTCTTCGATGCACTCGTAACCACGGTCGATGTGGTAGATACGGTCGATCAGGGTGTCGCCTTCGGCAACCAGGGCCGAAATCACCAGACTGGCCGAAGCCCGCAGGTCGGTGGCCATCACTGGCGCGCCCTTGAGTTTTTCGGTACCGGTCACGATGGCGGTGTTGCCTTCGACCTGGATCTTGGCGCCCATGCGGTGCAGTTCGTAGACGTGCATGAAACGGTTTTCGAAGATCGTCTCGATCACCGCACCGGTGCCTTCGGCAATGGCGTTGAGGGAGATGAACTGCGCCTGCATGTCGGTCGGGAACGCCGGGTACGGGGCGGTCCGCACGTTGACGGCTTTAGGCCGCTTGCCGTGCATGTTCACTTCGATCCAGTCTTCGCCGCAGGTGACTTCGGCACCGGCTTCCTTGAGTTTCTCCAGGACGGCTTCAAGAATGGTCGGATCGGTGTCCTTGACCTTGACGCGGCCACCGGTGACAGCAGCAGCCACCAGATAGGTGCCGGTTTCGATCCGGTCCGGCATCACTTTGTAAGTGGCCGAATGCAGGCGCTCAACACCATCGATGGTGATGGTATCGGTGCCGGCGCCGCTGATCTTGGCGCCCATGGCGATCAGGAAGTTCGCCAGGTCGACCACTTCAGGCTCGCGAGCGGCGTTTTGCAGCACGCTGCGGCCCTTGGCCAGTGCGGCCGCCATCATGATGTTCTCGGTACCGGTCACACTGACGGTATCGAAGAAGAAGTGAGCGCCGCGCAGGCCGCCTTCAGGCGCCTTGGCCTTGATGTAGCCACCCTCGACGTCGATCACCGCACCCATGGCTTCCAGGCCGCGGATATGCAGGTCCACCGGACGCGAGCCGATGGCGCAACCACCCGGCAAGGCAACTTCGGCTTCACCAAAACGGGCGACCATCGGTCCCAGTACCAGAATCGACGCACGCATGGTCTTCACCAGTTCGTACGGGGCGATCAGGGTCTTGATGGTGCGCGGGTCGATCTCGACGCTGAGCTTTTCGTCGATCACCGGTTCAATGCCCATGCGACCGAACAGCTCGATCATGGTGGTGATGTCGTGCAAGTGCGGCAGGTTCGCCACGGTCACCGGGCCATCGCACAGCAACGTCGCGGCCAGGATCGGCAGGGCGGAGTTCTTTGCCCCGGAGATGCGGATTTCGCCATCAAGACGAACGCCGCCGGTAATAATCAGTTTATCCATAAGAATCTCGACGCCCTTGGGCTCAGGTGCGCTCGGCCCAGGCCGCGCGGCTGAAAAATTTCATAGTGACCGCATGGATGCTGCCATCGGCGATCCACGGGTTCAAATGGGCATAGATCTGCTGCTGACGCTTCACCGGGCTCAACGCCGCCAGTTCATCGCTGATCACGTTCAGCTGAAAGTTGCAGCCTTCGCCCTCAACTTCAATGACAGTTTCGGGCAGCTTTCCTTCAAGGAAGCTCTTCACTTCTACGGCCTGCATGCTCAACCTCTATCGGCGCCCTGTGCGCACGGGTCGCACATCATACAAAAAAGCCCCGCGCCTGCGAACCCCGCGAAGCAGGACTCTGACGGGGGGCTTTTTCAGGGATGTGGGTCAGGAGTGCACCAATAGTTCGGTCAGTTCGCTGACCTGGGCTATTTCGCGCATGTCTTCGGGCATCCCACGGATGCTCCAGGTTTTTCCGGCAGCTTTGGCGTCACGCATGAAGCACAGCAGCAGGGACAGGCCGACACTGCTGGACTTCTGCACCGCCGAGCAGTCAATGACCAGCTCTGCGGCGCCGGCGGAGCCGATCAGCGCCTGGCCCTGCTTGCGCAAGACCGGGCCAGTGCGATAGTCCAGCACGCCACTGAGCAACAGCTCGCCAGATTCGCCCAAACGAACGGCCGACTCACTCGCCAACTCACTCATTGCGCCTGCTTCTCTTGAGCATCCTGGGCAACTTCCTTGGCCTTGGCGACTTCACCGGCCCAACCGTCTATGGTTTTGTCCAGATCATTGCCGTTTTGCTGCATCGCATCAGCGAACTGATCGCGGAACAGCTTGCCGATGTTGATGCCATTGATGATCACGTTACGCACCCTCCACTCGCCGTTGATTTTCTCGAGTGTGTAGGACACAGGGTAAATGGCGCCGTTATTGCCCTTGACCTGCATATCGACGCTGGTGCGGTTGCCGCTTTCGTCCTTGGCCGGCGAAACGGTGATGCCCTGGTTGTTGTATTCGAGCAAGGCGTTGCCGTAGAACTGCATCAGGCTGCGCTTGAAGTTTTCCTGGAAGCGCGTCATCTGCGCCGGGGTCGCCTTGCGCGAGTACTTGACGGTCATGATGCTTCGGGAAATACCGTCGGCATCCACCACGGGACCGACGATGCCGTTCAGCGCGTCGTAGAACGCCCCCGGATCCTGCTTGTATTTCTCTTTGTTGGCGGCCAGGTCTGCCAGCAACCGGGTGGTAGTGTCCTGGATGATTTCATGGGCCGAAGGCGCGGCCACGGCGTTGGCCATCAGCGGCAGCGCCGCGAGCAGCACCAACAGGCTACGTCGCAAGATAGAGATCATTCAAAAGCTCCTCATTTGGCGTCTTTGCTAACGGTATTGAGCAGGAATTTACCGATCAGGTCCTCAAGCACCAGCGACGACTGCGTATCGTGGATGGTCCCGCCATCCTTGAGCAAAGCTTCTTCACCGCCAACGCTGATACCGATGTATTTCTCGCCCAGCAGCCCAGCAGTGAGGATCGATGCAGTGGAGTCAGTCGGCAGGTTATCCACGCGCTTTTCCAGCTGCAGCGTCACCCGACCGGTGAAACTGTCGCGGTCCAGATCGATTGCCGTGACCTTGCCGATGGTTACACCAGCCATGGTCACTTTGGCTCTGACCGTCAAACCGGCGATATTGTCAAAATAAGCATAAAGTTTATAAGTGTCGGTGCTTGCGGTCGGCGCCAGGCCACTGACCCGCAGGGCCAACAACAGCAAAGCCAGGATGCCAGCCAGCAAGAAAAGGCCGACACCGATTTCCAGGGTGCGGTTTTGCATCAGAAATCTCCAAACATCAAGGCGGTCAGAATAAAGTCAAGGCCCAGGACCGCCAGCGAGGCGTACACCACGGTCTTGGTTGTGGCACGGCTGATCCCCTCTGACGTGGGCTCACAGTCATAGCCTTGAAACACGGCGATCCAGGTCACCACGAAAGCGAATACGGCACTTTTGATAACGCCGTTGAGCACGTCGTCGAGAAAATCGACACTGTTCTGCATGTTGGACCAGTAGGAACCTTCATAGACCCCCAGCCAGTCTACAGCCACCCACGAGCCGCCCCAGATCCCCACGACGCTGAAAATGATCGCCAGCACCGGCAGGGAAATGAAACCGGCCCACAGGCGCGGGGCAATGATGTACTTGAGCGGGTCGACACCGATCATTTCCAGACTGGACAACTGTTCGGTGGACTTCATGTTACCGATTTCGGCCGTCAGCGCCGAACCGGCACGCCCGGCAAACAGCAGCGCGGTCACCACAGGTCCCAGCTCACGCAACAATGTCAGCGCGACCATCTGTCCAACCGCCTGCTCCGAACCGTAGCTGGACAAGATGTTGAACCCCTGCAGCGCCAGGACCATACCGATGAAGATCCCGGAGACCACGATGATCACCAGGGACATCACGCCCACCGAGTGCAGTTGCTTCACCAGCAGCCCAAACCCGCCACCCGTCGTGTTGCGGCCCAGCAGGGCATGCATCAGAAACAGCGAGGAACGGCCCAGCACTGCCACCACATCGATGCCGGAACGACCAAACAGGCGAACTCTTTCTATCAGTGATTTCTTGCGCATCAGCGCTTCCCCAGCAGATCGGTGCGATAATCCGTGGCCGGAAAATGGAACGCCACAGGCCCGTCCGGATCACCCTTCATGAATTGACGAATGCGCGGGCTGTCCGAGGCCTTCAATTCCTGGGGCGTACCCTGCCCCAGCACCTGGCCATCGCCGATCACGTAGATGTAGTCCGCAATGCTGGCGGTTTCGGCCAGGTCGTGGGATACCACAATGCTGGTAATACCCAGCGCATCGTTGAGCAGACGGATCAGGCGCACCAGCACGCCCATGGCGATCGGGTCCTGGCCGACGAAGGGTTCGTCATACATGAGGATCTTCGGATCAAGGGCAATCGCCCGGGCCAGGGCGACGCGGCGCTTCATGCCACCAGACAGTTCGTCCGGCATCAAGTCCAGGGCGCCCCGCAGCCCGACCGCCTGCAATTTGAGCAGGACGATGTCGCGAATCATCTCTTCCGGCAGGTCGGTATGGACCCGCAAGGGGAACGCCACATTCTCGAACACGTCGAGATCGGTGAACAATGCGCCGCTCTGGAACAGCACGCCCATGTGCTTGCGCGCATCGAACAGATCGCTGCGCGACAGCTTTGGAAGATTCTGCCCATTGACCCAGACTTCGCCGGCACTGGGGCGCAACTGTGCACCCATCAGCCGCAACAGCGTGGTCTTGCCGCACCCGGAAGGCCCCATGATGCCGGTGACCTTGCCACGGGGAATGCGGATATCGATGTCATTGAAAATGCTGCGCGCCCCTCGCTTGAAGGACAATCCCTTCAGCTCGACCGCGTAGGCGTTGTCGGCACTCATCTAAACTCCTTGCGATGCAGCCTCACATCCGAATGCCCTGGCCAACCGACAAACGCCGGACTGCCGGGCACCCGAACCGGCGGCGAACTATATCACTGCAACACCCAAGCGCCCAAGGCCCAAGCCCGCGCCCGTTCAGTCCGGATACAGCTAAAAGAAGAGACTTTGTATCAAGTCATGTGAATCGCTCGAACAAAGCATGACGAACTAACGTGAGGGAATTGTTCATTGCCGCTATAATCGCCGCCTTTTCATCGAGCCATACGATCTCTGACATGAACCAAACCAGCGACCTGATTCAATCGGCACAACGTACCATCCGCCTCGAGCTCGAAGCCGTACAAGGCTTGCTGCCCCATATCGACGCTGATTTCGTACGTGCCTGCGAGATGATTCTGGCCAGCAAGGGTCGGGTGGTCGTGGTCGGCATGGGCAAGTCCGGACACATCGGCAACAAGATCGCCGCCACCCTGGCCAGCACCGGCACTCCGGCATTTTTTGTCCATCCGGCCGAAGCCAGCCACGGTGACATGGGCATGATCACCCGGGAAGACATCATCCTGGCCCTGTCCAACTCTGGCTCCACCAATGAGATCATCACCCTGCTGCCGCTGATCAAGCGCCTGGGGATCCAACTGATCAGTGTCACTGGCAATCCGGATTCGCCCCTGGCCAAAGCCGCCGAGGTCAATCTCAATGTTCATGTCGAGCACGAAGCTTGCCCGCTGAACCTGGCGCCGACCTCTTCCACCACCGCCACCCTGGTCATGGGTGATGCCCTGGCCGTGGCGCTGCTGGAAGCCAGGGGGTTTACCGCTGAAGACTTCGCGTTCTCCCACCCCGGCGGAGCCCTGGGCCGTCGCCTGCTGTTGAAAGTGGAAAACGTGATGCACGCAGGTCAGGAGCTGCCACAGGTGCCACGCGGCACGCTGCTCAAGGATGCACTCATGGAAATGACCCGCAAGGGTCTGGGCATGACGGTCATTCTCGAAACTGACGGCAAACTCGCCGGGATCTTCACCGACGGCGACCTGCGTCGCACCCTGGACCACCCGATCGACATTCACAGTACGACCATCGAGCAGGTCATGACCCCCCACGGCAAGACTGCCCGCGCCGAGATGCTCGCCGCCGAGGCCTTGAAAATCATGGAAGACCATAAGATCAGCGCCCTGGTGGTGGTCGACGACGAAGACCGCCCAGTGGGCGCCCTGAACATGCACGACTTGCTGCGTGCGGGAGTCATGTAAATGAACACAGACCTGCTGCAACGTGGCAAAGCGATCAAACTGGCCGTGTTCGACGTGGACGGCGTCCTGACCGACGGCCGCCTTTATTTCCTCGAAGACGGCAGCGAATTCAAGACCTTCAACACCCTCGACGGCCAGGGCATCAAGATGCTGATGGCCGCCGGCGTGCAGACCGCCATCATCAGTGGCCGCAAGACCCCAGTGGTCGAGCGGCGCGCGAAGAACCTCGGCATCCCCCACCTGTATCAGGGACGAGAAGATAAACTGGTGGTGCTGGACGAGCTTCTGGGGCAACTCAACCTAAGCTATGAACAGGTCGCCTACCTCGGTGACGACCTGCCGGACCTGCCGGTGATTCGTCGGGTCGGCCTGGGCATGGCGGTGGCAAACGCGGCCGGCTTCGTGCGCGAGCACGCCCACGGCATCACCACGGCGCGAGGCGGCGAAGGGGCCGCTCGTGAATTCTGTGAACTGATCCTGCGCGCCCAAGGCCGCCTCGAGGCGGCCAACGCCGCGTATCTGTGAGCCATTTATGCTAAGCAAGAAAATTCGCACCATCGTGGTGTTCGGCTGCATCGCAGCGATTTTCGCGGCGGTCGGCTATTGGAACATCAGCCCGGAACGCTTCCTCGACCGCCCTGCGGTCAAGGTCCAGGAAAATGATATCGACTGGTATGCGACCAACACGCATACCCTGCAATACCTGCCCGATGGCAAAGTGCAGTATGAAATGACGTCCGACAAAGTCGACCACGTCAAGGCCAGCGAAATCACACTGGTCACCAAGCCAGACCTGAACATGTTCAGGGGCACCGAGTTTCCGTGGCACGTGCAGAGCGAACGCGCCGAGGTCAATCCCGACGGCACCGAAGTGGAACTGATTGATTCGGTACGCATCGCCCGGACCGATGAGAAGAACCGTACGACCATCATTACCAGCAGTCGTATGACAGTCTTCCCGCAGCGAGAATATGCGCAGACCGAGCAACCCGTTAGAATCGACGGCGCCGGTGGTGTGTCGACCGGCACGGGAATGAAAGCGTATTTGAAGGAAAGCAGGATACACCTGCTATCGAACGTAAGAGGACAGTATGAAGCTCGCTAAAACCCTCCCTATTTTGCTCAGTCTGGGCGCAGCACTGGGAAGCGCGAGCGCCTGGGCCCTCCCCACCGATCGCGACCAGCCTATCCGCATCCAGGCCGACGACGCCCAACTGGACGACAAGAACGGTGTAGCCACCTATAAAGGTGACGTGATCATCACCCAGGGTTCGATGAAGGTCACCGGCAACACCGTGACCATCACCCGCACCCAGTCCGGCGACATCGACGTCGTCACCTCGGTGGGCAATCTGGCCTACTTCGAGCAGATGCAAACCGCGGGCGACACCAAGCCGGTTCAAGGCTACGGGGTAACCATTCAGTACCACGCCGCCAAAGACCGCGTGGTGCTGATCGATCGCGCCAAGGTCGTCGACAAGGACAACAACATCACCCAGGGCGAGAAAATCGTCTACGACACGGTCAAGAAGCTGGCCAGCGCCGGTCGCGCCACTGGCAGCAAGGTCACCGAGCAGCGTCCACGGATCGACATGGTCATCCAGCCGAAAAAGAAAACCGACGAGCAGAAGGCCCAGTAATGGCAACTCTGAAAGCTCAGCACCTGGCCAAGAGCTACAAGAGCCGCCAAGTCGTGCGTGATGTCAGCCTGTCCATCGACAGCGGCCAGATCGTCGGCCTGCTCGGCCCCAACGGCGCGGGCAAGACCACTTGTTTCTACATGATCGTCGGCCTGGTTCAGGCCGATCAGGGCCGCGTCCTGATCGACGACCTGGACGTCAGCCACCAGCCGATGCATGGCCGGGCGAAGGCCGGTATCGGCTATCTGCCGCAAGAAGCGTCGATCTTCCGCAAACTGTCGGTTGCCGACAACATCATGGCGATCCTCGAGACCCGCAAGGAACTCGACAAGGCCGGTCGCCGCCAGGAACTGGAAAGCCTGCTGCAGGAATTCCACATCAGCCACATCCGCGACAACCTGGGCATGAGCCTGTCCGGTGGCGAACGGCGCCGCGTGGAAATCGCTCGCGCCCTGGCCACCGCACCGAAATTCATCCTGCTGGACGAACCATTCGCTGGCGTGGACCCGATTTCGGTCGGCGACATCAAGCAGATCATCCACCATCTCAAGGCCAAGGGCATCGGCGTATTGATCACCGACCACAACGTTCGCGAGACGCTGGATATCTGTGAAACCGCCTATATCGTCAATGATGGCCAGTTGATTGCCGAAGGCGACTCCGCGACCATCCTGGCCAATGAACTGGTCAAGGAAGTGTATTTGGGCCATGAGTTCCGCCTGTAAGCGAAAAGTGTCTGGTCAATCACCTCGGCGTCGCTAATTTTATTACGTGACGCCCTAGGCAAACACTTCAGTTTCAGGCATATAATTTGCTTAAGTTTGGCGCTTCGGCGCCCTGTAGTGGATGGCGCATGTGCGCCGGCGAATAAGGTGTTAAGCCCCAGCCATGAAACCATCGCTAGTCTTGAGAATGGGCCAGCAGCTGACGATGACACCGCAGCTGCAACAGGCCATCCGCCTGCTCCAATTGTCGACCCTGGACCTGCAACAGGAAATCCAGGAGGCCCTGGAGTCCAATCCGATGCTCGAACGCCAGGAAGAAGGCGACGACTTCGACAACACCGATCCGCTGGCCGATAACGTCGAGCAAAAGACCAACACCGAAATCCCGGAACCGTCCTATCAGGAAGCCGCCCCGACGGTGGATAACCTTGAGGATGGCGAATGGAATGAACGCATCCCCAACGATCTGCCCGTGGATACTGCCTGGGAAGACGTCTACCAGACCAGCGCCAGCAGCCTGCCCAGCAGCGATGACGACGAGTGGGACTTCACTACCCGCACCTCCACCGGCGAAAGCCTGCAGAGCCACTTGCTGTGGCAACTGAACCTGGCGCCGATGTCCGATACCGATCGTCTGATTGCCGTGACCCTGATCGACTGCATCAACAATCAGGGCTACCTGGACGAGACGCTTGAAGAAATCCTCGAGGCCTTTGACCCCGAGCTGGACATTGAGCTGGACGAAATCGAAGCCGTCCTGCACCGCATCCAGCAGTTCGAACCCGCCGGCATCGGTGCTCGCAACCTGGGCGAGTGTCTGCTGTTGCAACTGCGTCAGTTACCCGCCAAGACGCCTTGGCTGGCCGAAGCCAAGCGACTGGTCACCGATTACATCGACTTGCTGGGCGGTCGCGACTACAGCCAGTTGATGCGTCGCATGAAGCTCAAGGAAGATGAACTGCGCCAGGTGATCGAGCTGGTCCAGAGCCTCAACCCGCGCCCTGGTTCACAGATCGAGTCCACCGAACCCGAATACGTGGTTCCCGACGTGATCGTGCGCAAGCACAACGACCGCTGGCTGGTGGAACTGAACCAGGAATCGGTGCCCAAGCTGCGGGTCAACGCCCAGTACGCCGGCTTCGTAAAGCGCGCGGACACCAGCGCCGACAACACCTTCATGCGCAACCAGTTGCAGGAAGCGCGCTGGTTCATCAAGAGCCTGCAAAGCCGCAACGAAACCCTGATGAAAGTAGCCACCCAGATCGTCGAGCATCAGCGCGGCTTCCTGGAGTACGGCGACGAAGCCATGAAGCCGTTGGTCCTGCACGACATTGCCGAAGCAGTGGGCATGCACGAGTCGACGATTTCGCGGGTGACCACCCAGAAATTCATGCATACCCCCCGCGGCATTTATGAACTGAAATACTTTTTCTCCAGCCACGTCAGTACCTCCGAAGGCGGTGAATGCTCGTCCACAGCCATCCGCGCGATCATCAAAAAACTGGTGGCCGCGGAAAATCAGAAAAAGCCGTTGAGTGACAGCAAGATCGCTGGTTTACTGGAGGCACAAGGCATTCAGGTGGCCCGCCGTACCGTCGCCAAATACCGTGAATCCCTCGGGATCGCACCTTCGAGCGAACGCAAGCGGTTGATGTAACAGGCCACGCCACAGCGTTCCAGTGGCAGGCATTTCTGCCTGCCGCTTTATGCACTGGCAACGAAGGAGAAGCTGTATGCAAGTCAACATCAGTGGACACCAACTGGAAGTGACCGAACCTCTTCGCGAATACATCGGCGAAAAACTCGAACGATTGGAGAGGCATTTCGACAAGATCACCAACGTGCAAGTCACGATGAACGTCGAGAAGCTGCTGCAGAAAATCGAAGCCACGTTGCATATCCCCGGCGGAGAGGTGGTTGCCAATGCTGCGCATGAAGACATGTATGCCGCGATTGACCTGCTGACCGACAAGCTGGATCGCCAACTCAAAAAGCATAAGGAAAAGACCCAGAGCCTCCTCCAGGGCGCGACCGGTCGTTAACCCCCCTAATCCATGATCCGACTAGAATCCATCCTGACCCCCGGCCGTTCCCAGGTGAACGTGCCGGGTGGCAGTAAAAAGAAAGCCCTCGAACAAATTGCCAACCTGATCCACCGAGAGGTACCGGATCTGGAAATGCAGGATGTCTTCGAGGCCCTGTTTGCCCGTGAAAAACTGGGCTCCACCGGCTTTGGCAACGGTATCGCCATTCCCCATTGCCGCCTCAAGGCCTGTACAGCGCCGATCAGTGCGTTGCTGCACCTTGAAGCACCCATAGATTTCGACGCCATCGACGGCGCACCGGTCGACCTGCTGTTTGTACTGCTGGTACCGGAAGCGGCGACCGATGCGCACCTTGAGCTGCTGCGCCAGATCGCCAGCATGCTGGACCGCAAGGAAGTGCGCGAGAAATTGCGCAGCGCGCCGAGCAACGAAGCCTTGTATCAGGTTGTCCTGGACGAGCAGAACGGTCATTAAACATGCGCATGATCATTGTCAGCGGACGCTCCGGCTCCGGTAAAAGCACGGCGCTTAACGTGCTTGAGGACAGCGGCTACTACTGCATCGACAACCTGCCGGCCGGCCTGCTGCCGGAACTGGCCGAGCGCGCCCTGATCCATACCGAACTGGCGCAACCGCTGGTGGCTGTCTCCATCGATGCACGTAATCTGCCGAGCCACCTGTCGCGGTTCCCGGAGCTGCTCGCGGAAGTGCGCAATCGGCACATCCAGTGCGATGTGCTGTATCTGGATGCCGATGAGGAGACGCTGCTCAAGCGTTTCTCCGAAACCCGTCGGCGTCATCCCCTGAGCAACGCAAGCCGCTCCCTGGCCGAAGCCATTCATGACGAGAGTCAGCTGCTGGGGCCGATCGCCGACCTGGCGGACCTGAAGGTCAATACCACCCACCTGAACCTGTATCAACTGCGCGACACCATCAAGTTGCGTCTGCTGAACCAGCCGGAACCGGGTACGGCATTTCTGGTGGAGTCGTTCGGCTTCAAGCGCGGAATGCCGGTAGACGCCGACCTGGTGTTCGATGTGCGCTGCCTGCCCAATCCTTATTGGAAACCGGAGCTGCGCGAACAATCGGGGCTCGACCAGCCGGTGATCGACTACCTGGCCGCCCAGCCGGATGTCGAGGAAATGTACCAGGACATCTCCAGCTACCTGCTCAAATGGCTGCCGCGCTTTGCCGCGAGCAACCGCGCCTACGTCACGATTGCCATTGGCTGTACCGGTGGCCATCACCGCTCCGTCTACCTGACCGAACGATTGGGTCAGCTCCTGCAACAGTCCCTGAAGAACGTCCAGGTTCGCCACCGCGACCTCAGCTAAAGGATTCACATCGCGATGCCCGCTCTGGAAATTGAAATCATCAACAAGCTGGGCTTGCATGCCCGCGCGTCAGCCAAGTTCGTCGGTGTGGCAGGTCAGTTTCCTTGCGAGATCCTCGTGGGCCGTGACCCCGAGAAAATGATCAATGGCAAAAGCATCATGGCCATGATGATGCTGGCAGCCGGCCAAGGCACCAAAATCCATCTGCGAACCGAAGGTGAACAGGAGCAGGAGGCGCTGGATGCGTTGGTGGGGCTGATCAACAACTACTTCGATGAAGGCGAATAGCCTCAAGCTCTGAAGCAGATTCATTGTGGCGAGGGGATTTATCCCCGCTGGGGTGCGAAGCAGCCCCAAAACCTGACACGGCGATGAGTCAGGCAGTTTGAATGGGGGCGCTTCGCACCCCAACGGGGATAAATCCCCTCGCCACAAGGTTCCTCTAAATATAAAAAGGCGCGTCATCCACTTGGATGACGCGCCTTTTTTACTGCGCTGAAGGTCAGCTACCCGCTACCGTCATTCGCTCGATCAACACCGAGCCGGTGCGGATGTTGCTGCGCAGTTCCAGGTCGTTACCCACCGCCAGGATCTGCTTGAACATATCGCGCATGTTACCGGCGATGGTGACTTCCTGGACGGCAAACTGAATCTCGCCGTTCTCGACCCAGAACCCCGCCGCGCCGCGAGAATAGTCCCCGGTGACCATGTTCAGGCCATGACCCATCAGTTCCGTCACCAGCAGGCCACGGCCCATGCGACGCAGCAAGGCCGCCTGGTCCTCTTCGCCATGGGTCACGAACAGGTTATGCACGCCACCGGCATTGGCGGTGCTGGGCATGCCGAGCTTGCGACCGGAATAGGTGCCGAGAATATAGGACACCAGTTCGCCATTCTCCACGAATGGCTTGGCGTAGGTGGCCAGGCCATCGCCGTCGAAGGCCGAGCTGCCCATGGCCTGCATCAGGTGCGGACGCTCATCGATGGTCATCCACTCCGGGAACAGTTTCTGGCCGAGTGCCCCTTCGAGAAACGATGATTTGCGATACAAATTGCCGCCGGAGACCGCCGACAAAAAGCTGCCAAACAACCCGCCGGCCAGTTCGGCGGCAAACAGCACCGGCACTTCACAGGTCGGCACCGGCCGCGCACCCAAGCGGCTGGCCGCCCGCTGCGCGGCTTTGCGGCCAATACTCACCGGATCTGCCAGACGATTGCCCTGGCGGTTCACGTCATACCAGTAGTCGCGCTGCATCTGGCCGTTGGCTTCGGCGATCATGACGCAACTGAGGCTGTGCCGGGTCGACGCATAACCACCGATAAAACCGTGGCTGTTACCGTATACACGGCAGCCCTGATGGGTATTGAGGGTCGTGCCGTCGGCGTTTTTGATTCGCGGGTCGGCGTCGAAAGCCGCCGCTTCACAGCGCAACGCCTGCTCGATGGCTTGTTCCGGGGTGATCTCCCAGGCGTGGAACAGGTCGAAGTCTCGCAGTTCCTTGCACATCAGCGCAGCATCGGCCAGGCCCGAAGCTTCGTCCTCGGAGGTGTGCTGGGCGATCGCCAGCGCAGCGGCAACGGTTTCACGAATGGCGTCAGGACCACTGGCCGACGTGCTGGCCGAGCCCTTGCGCTGGCCGGCGTACAACGTGATGCCAAACCCTTGGTCGCGATTGAATTCGACAGTCTCCACCTCGCGCTGGCGAACCGATGTCGACAAACCTTGTTCCAGAGAGACCGCCACCTCACACGCGCTGGCGCCCTGTCGCTTGGCTTCGGCAAGGATCTGCTCGACTTGTTCCTGCAGTGCCGGCAATGCTTGCGGGCCGACGCTCTGAACTGCACTCATGGTGTATCTCCACTCAAATTCTGCTTTCGGTCAGGGTTTGTACGAATAGTGCCTTCGCGACTTTGCGTACAAACCTGAGGCCTTCGAGCGACCGGGCCGGACAAGCGGCCCCCGACTGGTTATCATGGCGGCGTTTCTTTGCGGACTGCCACCATGGTTGATTCTTACGACGACTCCCTCTACGAGGGTGAAAAAAGCAAATCCCAGGTCAAACGCGAGCTGCATGCTCTGGTTGACCTCGGCGAGCGCCTGACAACACTCAAGCCTGACTTGCTGGCCAAACTGCCTCTGACCGACGCCTTGCGCCGGGCCCTGGCCGATGCGCCCAAGCACACCGCGAATATCGCGCGTAAACGGCACCTGCAATTCATCGGCAAACTGATGCGCGACCAGGACACTGACGCCATCCTGGTTCTGCTCGATCAACTCGATGCCTCTACCCGGCAGTACAACGAACGCTTCCATAACCTGGAGCGCTGGCGCGATCGCCTGATCGCAGGCGATGACGGCGTACTGGAAAAATTCGTCATCGACTACCCGGAGGCTGACCGTCAGCAACTGCGCTCCCTGATCCGTCAGGCCCAGCACGAGTTGGCGCAAAACAAGCCACCGGCCTCGAGCCGTAAAATCTTCAAATACATTCGTGAGCTGGACGAAACTCAACGCGGCCTGCGCTGAGTAACGACCGTGGGTGGAGGCCTCGCACTCCACCCAGCGCTCCCGTCATGCGCCCGTGCCACCCACGGTAATCGCATCAATCTTCAGGGTCGGCTGACCGACACCCACCGGTACTGACTGCCCATCCTTGCCGCACGTCCCCACGCCGCTGTCCAGCGCCAGATCGTTACCGACCATCGACACCTTGCTCATCGCCTCCGGCCCGTTGCCGATCAGGGTCGCGCCCTTGACCGGCGCAGTGATCTTGCCGTCTTCGATCAGGTAAGCCTCACTGGTGGAAAACACGAATTTTCCGCTGGTGATATCCACCTGGCCGCCGCCGAGGTTGGCGCAGTAAATACCCTTTTTCACCGAAGCGATGATTTCCGCCGGATCGCTCTGACCGCCCAGCATGTAGGTGTTGGTCATGCGCGGCATCGGCAGATGCGCGTAAGACTCGCGGCGACCATTGCCGGTACGGGCCACGCCCATCAGGCGGGCGTTGAGCTTGTCTTGCATATAGCCCTTGAGCACGCCGTTCTCGATCAGGGTGGTGCATTCGGTCGGGGTGCCTTCATCGTCGACGCTCAGGGAGCCGCGACGCCCGGCCAGGGTGCCATCATCGACGATGGTGCAGAGTTTCGAAGCGACCATTTCGCCCATGCGGCCGCTGTAGGCCGAGCTGCCCTTACGGTTGAAATCGCCTTCCAGACCGTGCCCCACCGCTTCGTGCAGCAGCACACCGGACCAGCCAGAACCCAGCACCACCGGCAATGTGCCGGCCGGCGCCGGGATCGCTTCCAGGTTGACCAGGGCCTGGCGCAGCGCTTCGCGGGCGTAACCCATGGCGCGATCTTCGCTGAGGAAATAACGGTAATCGGTACGTCCGCCGCCACCATGGCCGCCACGCTCGCGACGACCGTTCTGCTCGACGATCACACTGACATTGAAACGCACCAGCGGCCGGACGTCCGCCGCCAGACCGCCGTCGGTGGACGCCACCAGGATCCGCTCCCAGACCCCGGCCATGCTCACCGATACTTGCTGGATGCGTGGATCAAGGGCGCGAGTGGCGACGTCGATGCGCTTGAGCAGCTCGACCTTTTCGGCGCGGCTCATGACTTCCAGCGGGTTGTCCGGCGCATACAACTGCGTCACGTCCTGGCTGCTGAAGGCCTGTACCTTGCCGTTCTGCCCGGCCCGGGAAATCGAACGAGCGGCACGGGCTGCGGCGCCCAGTGCTTCAAGGGTGATGGCGTTGCTGTAGGCAAAGCCGGTTTTTTCCCCGGACTGGGCACGCACGCCCACACCCTGGTCAAGGTTGAAACTGCCTTCCTTGACGATGCCGTCTTCCAGCGACCAGGACTCGGAGATCATCCCTTGGAAATACAGGTCGGCTGCATCGATGCCCGGGCCGGCCAGGTCGCCCAGCACCCCTTGCAGGCTTTCGAGGGTGACGCCACCGGGGGCTAAAAGGTGTTCACTGACTGAGGATAACAACCCGCTCATATGTTCTACGCCTTGAATTCGTCGTCTTGGACAGGCCGCTGTCGAGCGCCCTGCGAGAAAAAGCGCCGATGGCTAGCCACCGGCATACGCGCCCGGATGGACGCCTGTTCGCTGCTGTCGCGCTCGGCCAGCAAAACGGCCTCGCCTTGATCCTGTTGCGCCAGCACACGGCCCCACGGATCGACTATCGCTGCATGGCCAAAGGTTTCCCGTGGCCCTGGATGCAGCCCACCCTGAGCGGCTGCCAGCACATAACACTGGGTCTCGATAGCCCGGGCGCGAATCAACACCTCCCAATGGGCAGCGCCCGTCACTGCGGTAAACGCCGAAGGCGCGGTGATCAATTCAGCCCCGGCGGCGCGCAGCTCGCTATAGAGTTCCGGGAAACGCAAGTCATAACAAACCGTCAGACCAACCCGCCCTACAGGGGTATCGGCCACTACCACGTTGTAGCCATAAGCATAGTCATCAGACTCGCGATAACGACCGCGGTTGTCTGCCACGTCCACATCGAACAGGTGCAGCTTGTCGTAGCGCGCGACAATCTGGCCCTGATCATCGATCAGCAACGAACAGGCATGCACCCTGGCGTCCGGTTGTTCCATCGGCGGCAACGGCAACGTGCCGGCCACAATCCATAACTTGAGGTCACGGGCGGTCTGTTTCAACCAGGGCAGGATCGGTCCCTGACCAAAGGCCTCGGCACGACCGATGTCCGCCACATCCCGCCGGCCCATGGCCGCGAAGTTTTCAGGCAGCACCGCCAGCCTTGCGCCGCCAGCGGCAGCCTGTTCCAGCAGCACACGAGCGCGGGCCAGATTGGCGAGCACATCGCTTTGACTGACCATCTGAATCACTGCCACTGGCATGGTGCTTCCCTCTTTTTTATCCTCGCTCGAGGCGGCTGTGGGAGCAAAGCTTGCTCGCGATGAGGCAGTTACATCCAACATATAGGCTGGCTGATACACCGCAATCGCGAGCAAGCTTTGCTCCCACAGGCTCGCTCCCACAAGGGGGATGTCATCGCCTGTCAGAACGGCTTGTCGAAGGTAATCTTCGGCTCTTTCCACGGCCCCTTGACGTCGTATCTTACGCTGGCAAAGCGCGCCACACGGTCGCCAATCAGTTTGTCGATCAGAAACAGCGCCCCACCCACCGCTGGCGCGCCGACAATCAGCGCTGCAATCGGCAGGTTGTTGGTCACCGGCAGCGTCACCTGCAACTTGGCGTCGACCCGATCGGCCACCATGTCCAGTGTGCCGTTGAGCTCCAGGTTGCTCGACGGTCCCGTCAGGGTGATGGGTTCACGGGTCACGTAAACACCGTCGCTCGCCACCAGCAGCCCCTTGACCCGATCGTAACTCAAGCCTTTGCCGAACAGGTCAGAGAAGTCCAGGCGCAATCGGCGGCCGATGGAGTTGAAGTTCAGCAAGCCAAATACCCGCAGCGCCTGGGCGCCGCCTTCCAACTCGACGAACTGGCCCTTGCTCAGCGACGCATCCAGACTCCCGGAGAAGCGCTTCGTGGCGACCCACGCTGGCGAGCCAGGCCAGCGACCATCGACGTCCAGGCGGAATTTCTCGCTGGTCACGCTCGGCGCATAGCCCCAGCCCTTGAGCACATCGGCCAGGTTCTTGCCACCAATGCGGCCTTTGTACCAACTGCTGGTGGAGCCGGGGACGCCTTCCCAGCCACCGTTGCCGCTCAAGACCATGCCCTTGAGGCCCATGTCCAGGTTGTTCAAGGCAATGCCCTTGCCTGTCGGACGCACCTTCAACGACCAGGCACCAATGAGGTCGGGCCCCTGGAACAACTGGTCAATGACAATATCCATGGCCGGAATGTTGCGAGGATCGACCGAAGCCAGCGGGTCCGGCGCGTTTTCGTCGGTCTGGACCGTCGGGTCGGCGGCCGGCAGGCGAATGTAGTCAAGCTTGATACCGATCGGTGCGGCCTTCGCGTCCGGCAGACTGGCGGTGCCCTTGGCCTGCTCGCTGGCAAGTCGCAAAGCCCAGGCGTCAGGCTTGCGGTCCAGTTGCACCGAAGCCCGGTCCAGGGTCGTGCCCATGGCGGTGAGCTTGCCGATGTTCAGATCGACGCTGCTAAGCAGCTGTTTGGCGCTACCGCCCGGATCCTGCCCCGCATACTTGCCCACCAGCTCCTGCCACGGACTCACATCCAGCTGCGACAGCGTCCCGCGCAGGCGCAGGCCCTTGCCTCCCGGCAGAATCGCATCACCGTTACCGAGCAAGAGTTCACCGCGACCGTCTGCAACCTGTCCATTCGGCGCCGCGTAGGTGAAGCTGGCCAGGTCGCCATAATCCACCCAGTAACGGCGCTCCGCGCCTTGCAAGGTCATGCGAAACACCGTGTCACGCCCGGCATCGGGCGCCAACCCGAAGGGCGCGGGCAGATCCACGGCCACGCCCTTGAGACTGGAACTGACCGACAGTTGGCTGTCGGCACCGTCGAGGATCACCTGCAACTGATACGGCACCACGCCAGTCACCGGCAATGGTTGTGTAACCTTCAGCCAGTCAGTGAGTTTCTTGACCTCCACCTGTCCGGAGGCGGCCACCCGCGTAGTCAGTTCACCGGCACGGCCTTCGGCAAAAATCTGCGCGGTCACGGGCCGGTCGAACGCTCGAGCCGCGATATTCTTGCCGCTCAGTCCTTTGTTGCTGTCGAAGCGGAAATCGCCCTTGAGCTGCGTCAGCTCCAGCACCGGCTCGCTGAGCTTGAGCCGGGCCTTGTCGGTCTTGAAGTCCACCAGAATCTTCGGTTGTTCGCCTTTCGCCAAAGGAATATCCAGCTTCACACTGCCTTGCAGGTCGCCCTCGCCTTCCCAGCCGGCGAATGTCTGCGCCGTACCGATCGGCGCCGTCTGCAGGATTTTCAAACCGTCGCCCAAGCCACCGGCGAACTCGCCGTCCAACAGCAGATGGGAATTCTGGCCGCTGGGCACATGGGGGATGTTCACCGAAACATTCCTGACCTGGGTGTCCAGCAACTGCCCCTGGCTGGCAAAGATACGCACGCCGCTGTCTTCGACGAAAACATCCCCGCTGACCTTGCTCACCGAAGGCCAACCCGGCTGGAAGGCCAGCTCGGCATCATGCACCTTGAAAAACAGGCTGATGCTGCGAGCCGCGTCTTCGGCACCGTGGTTCAGCGAACCTTGATACTGGAAAAAACCCTGATCCACCGCGCCCTTGACGATTGCCGTGCGCAGCCACTCATCCAGCGCAGGGCTCAGGACAGCAGGCAGATACTTGGCGGTATAGCGACCGTCGCCATCCACCAGGCCGACCCGCAGGTCCATGTAGTCTTCCTGGCTGTGGTCGAAATGCAGGCGAATCAGGAAGTCACCGGCAATCCGGCCCTCCTCCCCCAGTACCTTCAGGTACGGCGCAATCAGCGTGAAACCTTGTTTGTCTAATTTCCAGGTCAGCCGGGCGTTAGCCTGCAAGTATTGCCAGGGCTTGGCGAAGATCGGGTCCAGGTGCAGGGAAAAATCCTTGCTGTCCATGCGCAGCTCACCGCCGCCCAGGTCGCCGCTCAGGCTCCCGGACACGTTGCGCGCCGCCGGGGCGCCGCGATAGGCATCAAAGCCTACGGTGTCCAGGTTGGTGGCGAAGCTGACTTTCTGATCACCGCTGTTCTGCGGGCGGTAGTCCACCAGCACGTTGCGCAGGCCGCCCGTGAACTTGAGCCGGTCGATTGCCGTGGCAACGCCTTCGGGCAACGGCGCCAGGGCATGGAGCAACGGCGTCAGCGGCGTAAGGTCGAGGCGATCAGCCTGCACGTGCCAGAGTTCTTCGGTTTTTTCGGTGGCGTTGGTCTGTTGCAACTGCAGGCGCGATTCCCAACGGGTTTCGCCCAGGCTCATTGCCAGGGAATCGAAGGTTGCGCTGAATCCCTGGTCGCTGCGCTGGAAATACCCGTTGAGCGCCAGGTTATGGATCTGCACCGGCTTGCGCTCGGCATAGGCGCCCTGGATGTCCGGCGCGTTCAGTCGAATGGCCGCGCTTTGCACGGTGCCCGCGCCCCAGCTCAGCCAGAACTCTGCGCCAGCCTTGATCCGGGAAAAATGCCATTGTCGGGTCAGGCGTTCCGGCAGCCATTTGGACCAATCGCTTTGCGGCAGACTCAGGTAGACATCGGCCTGGCCGTTCTTCCAGTCGCTGGCGCGGATACGGGTGCGCAAGTTGATCGCGACGGGTTGGCCGTCAGGCAGGGTCAGTCGGGCATCCAGACGCTGACGGGCAACACCGGTGCGCAGGCTCAGGCCAACGTAGGTCAGGGTCAGCGGTGGTTGTTCCAGCGGCTGCAAGGTCACCTGGCTGTCGAGCACCGACAGCTTCGAGATCATCTGCATACGTTCGAGCAGTTGCTGGGGATCCAGGGGCTGATCGTCCTGCACTGGCAGCCCCTCCAGGGCCCACTTGCCGTCGGCGTCTTCCTTGAGGCTGATCTTCAGGCCGCTGAGTTCCAGGTGAGCAATGCGCACCTGACGCGCCACCAGGCTGCCCCACAAGTCCGGCACGGCCCGCACCTGATCCAGATGCAAGGCATTGGCGCCCTCGCCGACCATCACGTCGTGGGCCAGCAGGATGGGGGCCAGGGCGCTCCAGCTACCGTCCAGGCTGCCGATATGCACGGGGATGCCCAACGCTTCGCTGGCGCGGGTCTGGACCTCGGCGCGGTATTCGGCCACCAGCGGAGCCAGTTCTCGCCCGAGGCTGACATACAGTGCCACCAGCACCAACAGCAGCGCGCACAGGCCCAGGCCCCAACGGGTCAGCGCGGCCAAAATGCGTGTCAGACGCTCCATGTCAGCGGGCTCCCCTGGCAAAAGTATTCAAATCCGCGGGGCTGCCGCTCATCAAGCCACTTCAGAGCAGCACCACGTCGTATTGTTCCTGGGAATACATGGTTTCCACCTGAAAGCGAATCGTGCGACCGATAAAGGCCTCCAGTTCCGCAACGTTCCCTGACTCTTCATCGAGCAGGCGATCCACCACTTTCTGGTTCGCCAACACTCTATAACCTGTGGCCTGGTAAGCGCGTGCCTCCCGGAGGATTTCCCGGAAGATTTCGTAACACACGGTTTCCGGGGTCTTGAGCTTGCCCCGGCCCTGGCAACTGCTGCACGGTTCGCACAGCACCTGCTCAAGGCTCTCGCGAGTGCGCTTGCGGGTCATCTGCACCAGGCCCAGTTCGGTGATCCCGATGATGTTGGTCTTGGCGTGGTCGCGCTCGAGTTGTTTCTCCAGGGTCCGCAGCACCTGGCGCTGGTGCTCTTCATGCTCCATGTCGATGAAGTCGATGATGATGATTCCGCCCAGGTTGCGCAGGCGCAGCTGACGAGCGATGGCGGTGGCCGCTTCCAGGTTGGTCTTGAAGATGGTTTCTTCGAGGTTGCGATGGCCGACGAACGCCCCGGTGTTGACGTCAATGGTGCTCATGGCCTCGGCCGGGTCCACCACAAGGTAGCCGCCGGACTTGAGCGGCACCTTACGCTCCAGGGCCTTCTGGATTTCGTCTTCGACGCCGTACAGGTCGAAAATCGGCCGCTCGCCGGGGTAATGCTCGAGACGATCAGCGATTTCCGGCATCAGCTCCGCCACAAACTGGGTGGTTTTCTGGAAGGTTTCCCGGGAATCGATGCGGATTTTCTCAATCTTGGGGCTGACCAGGTCCCGCAGGGTCCGCAATGCCAGACCGAGGTCTTCGTAGATCACGCTGGGGGTGGCGATGGTCTTGATCTGATCGGCAATCTGGTCCCAGAGCCGGCGCAAATAGCGGATGTCCATGAGAATTTCATCGGCCCCGGCCCCTTCGGCGGCGGTGCGCAGGATGAAACCTCCAGCTTCCTTGATGCCCTCTTTCTCCACGCAATCGCTGACCACCTGCTTGAGGCGCTCGCGCTCGGCTTCATCTTCGATCTTCAGGGAAATGCCGACGTGAGCGGTACGCGGCATGTACACCAAGTAGCGCGACGGAATCGACAACTGCGTGGTCAGGCGCGCGCCCTTTGAACCGATGGGGTCCTTGGTGACCTGGACCACCAGGCTCTGGCCTTCATGAACCAGGGCACTGATGCTCTCCACGGCCGGGCCTTCACGCATGGATATTTCCGAGGCATGAATGAACGCCGCACGATCCAGGCCAATATCGACGAACGCCGCCTGCATGCCCGGCAACACCCGCACCACCTTGCCTTTATAGATATTGCCGACGATCCCACGTTTTTGCGTGCGCTCGACGTGAACTTCTTGCAGAACACCGTTTTCAACCACCGCCACGCGCGATTCCATCGGCGTGATGTTGATCAGGATCTCTTCACTCATGGCAGGGTCTCGTTCAGGCGTGTTCACGATAATGGCCGCATCAAGTCAGACGGCGCTCAGCGCGCGCTCAGGGTTTGCCAACAGGGTATGCCGAAATGGCCCAACAGCTCCGAGGTTTCGCACAGCGGCAGGCCGACCACAGCTGAATAGCTGCCTTCAAGCCCGGCGACGAATACCGCCCCCAAGCCCTGAATACCATAGCCGCCGGCCTTGTCCCGGGGCTCACCGCTGTTCCAATAGGCTAGCGCTTGTTGCTCAGTGATGGAGCGAAAGCTGACCCGGCTGCGCACCACACAGGATTCACAACGTTGTCCGTCCAGTACCGCAATGGCGGTCAGCACCTCATGGTCACGACCGGACAGGCTCAAAAGCATCGCCATTGAGTCGGCCTGATCCAGCGGCTTGCCCAGAATCCGCCCGTCCAGCACCACGGCGGTGTCGGCACCCAGCACGCAGCCGTCCATGCCTGCGGGCAAAGCACGTCGCCCGGCCTCAGCCTTGCCGCGCGCCAGACGTTCGACATAGGCCGAAGGGGTTTCGTCATCCAGGGGAGTTTCGTCGATGTCTGCGCTGACGGCGGTGAATGGCACACCGATCTGCGTGAGCAACTCACGCCTACGCGGCGAGCCCGAGGCGAGGTAAAGCGGTTTCATCAAGACATCTCCCTCTCAAGGTGCGGGCCAATGCCTGACCGAATCAGTTGATTTTGAAACGCAGGCGCAAGCCACGCAAACCGAAGCTGACCCACGGCCAGAGCAAGGCACTGACCAGTGCCGGCAACACCAGCGCCAGGGTCGGCTGGCGATTGCCGGTCAGCGCGCTGAGCCACAGCTGCACCAGCTGCGCCAGGCCGAAAATCACCAGGATCACCAGGCACTGCTGCCACATGGGGAACATCCGCAGGCGTTGTTGCAGCGATAGCACCAGGAACGTGATCAGCGTCAGGATCAGCGCGTTCTGCCCCAGCAACGTGCCATAAAGCACGTCTTCGGCCAGCCCCAGGCACCAGGCGGTGACCATGCCGACCTTGTGCGGCAGCGCCAGCGCCCAGAATGCCAGCAGCAGCGCCAGCCACAGCGGGCGCAGGATTTCCATGAATTGTGGCAGCGGCGAAACGCTGAGCAACAGGCCGATGGCGAACGTCAGCCAGACCATCCAGCCGTTACCGGAATGTGTACTGCTCATTATTCTCGTGCTCCCCTGGTGGCTGGCGCGGTGGCCGGCGTGGAGACAGGCGGTTTGGCCGCGGGCCTTGCGGGTTGAGTCGCCGGGGCTTGGGTGGCCGGCGTTGGCGCCGGGGTCGTTGCAGCCGGGGCAGGTGCCGGTGTTGTGCCCGGGACTGTCGCCGGGGTAACCGGGGTCGCGGTCGAGTCGATGTTCTGCCGATCCTCGGCCTCCTGGGCCACGGCGGCGTCGTTGGCGCGCTCTTCCGGGGTGCGGTTGTCGCTGAATACCAGCAGCAGGTATCGACTGCGATTCAGCGCAGCCGTTGGCACCGCACGCACGATAGCGAACGGCTGACCTGAGTCGTGTATAACCTCCTTGACCGTCGCCACCGGATACCCGGCCGGGAATCGCTGACCGAGACCGGAACTGACCAGCAGGTCGCCTTCCTTGATGTCGGCGGTGTCTGCGACGTGCCGCAGCTCCAGGCGCTCCGGATTACCGGTGCCACTGGCAATCGCCCGCAAGCCGTTGCGGTTGACCTGCACGGGAATGCTGTGGGTGGTATCGGTCAGCAACAGCACGCGAGAGGTGTAGGGCATCAACTCCACCACCTGCCCCATCAGGCCGCGAGCATCGAGTACCGGCTGGCCGAGGACAACACCGTCGCGCTCACCCTTGTTGATGATGATGCGATGGGTAAAGGGGTTGGGGTCCATGCCGATCAACTCGGCCACTTCGACCTTCTCGTTGACCAGCGCCGAGGAATTGAGCAGCTCGCGCAGCCGCACGTTTTGCTCGGTGAGGGCCGCCAGCTTCTGCATGCGTCCCTGCAACAGCAGGTTCTCGGTCTTGAGTTTTTCGTTTTCGGCCACCAGCTCGGTCCGGCTGCCAAACTGGCTGGCAACACCCTGCCACAAGCGCTGCGGCAAATCGGTGATCCAGTAGGATTCCATCAATACCAGCGACATCTGGCTGCGCACTGGCTTGAGCAGCGTGAAACGGGCATCGACCACCATCAGCGCGACCGACAGCACGGTCAGCACCAGCAGGCGCACACCCAATGAGGGGCCTTTGGCGAAAAGCGGTTTAATAAGCCGCTCCTCCCAGGCAAATGTTTTCTTTATTCATACGGCATCAAACCGGCCTGGATACGAATGACAGAAGATAAACGTCAACGGGCAGCACTGCAAAGTGCTGCCCGGGGAGCGAACAACATAGACCATCCAGGCGGGCTTATTCGCTGGAGAGCAGATCCATGGTGTGCTTGTCCATCATTTCCAATGCACGGCCACCGCCGCGGGCAACGCAAGTCAGCGGGTCTTCGGCAACGATCACCGGCAAGCCGGTTTCCTGAGCCAGCAGCTTGTCGAGGTCACGCAACAGCGCGCCACCACCGGTCAGCACCAGGCCGCGCTCGGCGATGTCCGACGCCAGTTCCGGCGGCGACTGCTCCAGAGCACTCTTGACCGCCTGCACGATGGTCGCCAGCGACTCTTGCAGTGCTTCGAGCACTTCGTTGGAGTTGAGGGTGAAGGCACGTGGAACGCCTTCAGCCAGGTTACGGCCGCGAACGTCGACTTCACGTACTTCGCCGCCCGGATAGGCCGTGCCGATTTCCTGCTTGATGCGCTCGGCGGTGGATTCGCCGATCAGGCTGCCGTAGTTGCGGCGCACGTAGGTGATGATCGCTTCGTCGAAACGGTCGCCGCCCACACGTACGGACTCGGCGTAGACCACACCGTTGAGGGAGATCAAGGCGATTTCAGTGGTACCACCACCGATGTCGACGACCATCGAACCACGGGCCTCTTCGACCGGCAGGCCGGCACCGATGGCAGCGGCCATCGGTTCTTCGATCAGGAACACTTCACGGGCACCGGCGCCAAGGGCCGACTCACGGATGGCACGACGCTCCACCTGGGTGGACTTGCAGGGCACGCAGATCAGCACGCGAGGGCTGGGCTGCAGGAAACTGTTTTCGTGAACTTTGTTGATGAAGTACTGCAGCATCTTTTCGCAGACGCTGAAGTCGGCGATCACGCCGTCCTTCATGGGGCGAATGGCTGCAATGTTGCCCGGAGTACGGCCCAGCATGCGCTTGGCTTCGGTACCGACAGCCACGACACTCTTCTGGTTACCGTGGGTGCGGATGGCCACGACCGAGGGTTCATTCAGGACGATACCGCGCTCGCGCACGTAAATAAGGGTGTTGGCAGTGCCCAGGTCAATGGAAAGATCGCTGGAAAACATGCCACGCAGTTTCTTGAACATGGGAAAGGGACCCTAGGCAACGCGTGGGTAAAAAAGTGCGGCAAACTCTAACAACGACAGGGATTTTGGGCAAGGCGCCAATATGTTAAATTGGCCGCTTTTCTGTGCACCAAACCCCGAAATCGCGGCCAATGCCCTGTTTCGCAGATACGTTCCTTTGTTGACGACAATAGAGGCCGTCAAAAAGGAACAGTATTTGTGATACAGGGCACTGGACCGTAGAAATGCGGTAGTGTTCCGACAATCTAACACACGGACAGATTGCGTCCGTTTTGTTTTCCACTGGAGAATCCCATGGCGCTTGAACGCTCCGACGTGGAAAAAATCGCTCACCTGGCCTGTCTGGGCCTCGATGAAGCCGATCTTCCACACATTACTTCTGCCCTGAACAGCATTCTGGGGCTGGTCGACGAAATGCAGGCGGTCAACACCGACGGCATCGAACCCCTGGCCCACCCACTGGAAGCCAGCCAGCGCCTGCGCGCCGACGTCGTGACCGAGTCCAATCACCGCGAGGCCTACCAGTCCATCGCACCAGCGGTCGAAAACGGCCTGTACCTGGTTCCGAAAGTCATCGACTAAAGGGAAAGAGCCTCTCATGCATCACATGACCCTGGCCGAGATCGCCCGCGGACTCGCCGATAAAAAGTTTTCTTCCGAAGAGCTGACCCAGGCCCTGCTGGCGCGCATCGCCCAGCTCGACCCGCAGCTCAACAGCTTCATCAGCCTCACCGAAGAACTGGCCCTGAGCCAGGCCAAGGCCGCCGACGCCCGTCGCGCCAACGGTGAGAGCGGCGCCCTGCTCGGCGCACCGATTGCCCACAAGGATCTGTTCTGCACCCAGGGCATCCGCACCAGTTGCGGCTCGAAGATGCTCGACAACTTCAAGGCCCCGTACGATGCCACCGTGGTCGCCAAACTGGCCGCAGCCGGCGCCGTGACCCTGGGCAAGACCAACATGGACGAATTCGCCATGGGTTCGGCCAACGAGTCGAGCTACTACGGCGCAGTGAAAAACCCGTGGAACCTGGAACACGTACCGGGTGGCTCGTCCGGTGGTTCCGCTGCCGCCGTGGCCGCGCGCCTGCTGCCGGCCGCCACCGCCACCGACACTGGCGGTTCGATTCGCCAGCCGGCGGCGTTTACCAACCTCACGGGCCTCAAGCCGACCTATGGCCGCGTATCGCGCTGGGGCATGATCGCCTACGCCTCCAGCCTCGACCAGGGCGGTCCGCTGGCCCGCACCGCCGAAGACTGCGCGATCCTGCTGCAAGGCATGGCTGGCTTCGATCCGAACGACTCCACCAGCATCGATGAACCGGTGCCGGACTACAGCGCCAGCCTCAACGGCTCGTTGCAAGGCCTGCGCATCGGCGTGCCGAAGGAATATTTCAGCGCCGGCCTGGACCCGCGCATCGCCGAGCTGACCCACAACAGCATCAAGGCGCTGGAGAAGCTCGGCGCGGTGATCAAGCCAATCAGCCTGCCGAACATGCAGCACGCGATTCCGGCGTACTACGTGATCGCCCCGGCGGAAGCGTCCTCGAACCTGTCGCGTTTCGACGGCGTGCGCTTCGGCTATCGCTGCGAAAATCCGGACAACCTGATGGACCTGTACAAGCGTTCCCGTGGCGAAGGCTTCGGCGCCGAAGTGCAGCGCCGGATCATGGTCGGTGCCTACGCGCTGTCCGCCGGCTACTACGATGCCTACTACCTCAAGGCGCAGAAAATCCGTCGCCTGGTGAAGAACGACTTCATGGCCGCCTTCAACGAGGTCGACATCATCCTTGGCCCGACCACGCCGAACCCGGCCTGGAAACTCGGCGCCAAGAGCAGCGACCCGGTCGCTGAGTACCTGGAAGACGTCTACACCATCACCGCCAACCTCGCTGGCCTGCCGGGCCTGTCCATGCCGGCCGGTTTCGTCGATGGCCTGCCGGTGGGCGTGCAGTTGCTCGCACCGTACTTCCAGGAAGGCCGCCTGCTCAATGTGGCTCACCAGTATCAGTTGAACACTGACTGGCACACCCGCACCCCAACCGGCTTCTGAGGAGAAACACATGCAATGGGAAGTCGTGATCGGGCTGGAGATTCATACCCAGCTCACCACCCGGTCGAAAATCTTTTCCGGTAGCTCCACCACGTTCGGCTCCGAGCCCAACACCCAGGCCAGCCTGGTCGACCTGGGCATGCCCGGCGTGCTGCCGGTGCTCAACGCCGAAGCCGTGCGCATGGCGGTGATGTTCGGTCTGGCGATTGACGCCGAGATTGGCCAGCACAACGTATTCGCCCGCAAGAACTACTTCTATCCGGACCTGCCCAAGGGCTACCAGATCAGCCAGATGGAATTGCCGATTGTCGGCAAGGGCCACCTGGACATCGCCCTGGAAGACGGTACGGTCAAGCGCGTGGGCATCACCCGTGCGCACCTGGAAGAAGACGCCGGCAAGAGCCTGCACGAAGAATTCAACGGTGCCACCGGCATCGACCTGAACCGTGCCGGCACGCCGTTGCTGGAAATCGTCTCTGAACCGGACATGCGCAGTGCCAAGGAAGCCGTGGCCTACGTCAAGGCGATCCACGCGCTGGTGCGCTACCTGGGCATTTGCGACGGCAACATGGCCGAAGGCTCGCTGCGTTGCGACTGCAACGTGTCGATCCGGCCCAAGGGCCAGGTTGAATTCGGCACCCGCTGCGAGATCAAGAACGTCAACTCGTTCCGTTTCATCGAGAAGGCGATCAACAGCGAGATCCAGCGCCAGATCGAACTGATCGAGGACGGCGGCAAGGTCATCCAGCAGACTCGCCTGTACGACCCGAACAAGGACGAAACCCGTCCGATGCGCAGTAAAGAGGAAGCCAACGACTACCGTTACTTCCCCGACCCGGATCTGCTGCCGGTGGTGATCGAGGACTCGTTCCTCAATGACGTGCGTGCCACCTTGCCGGAACTGCCACCCCAGAAACGCGAGCGCTTCCAGGCGCAGTTCGGGCTGTCGAGCTATGACGCCAACGTCCTGGCCACCAGCCGCGAACAGGCCGATTACTTCGAAAAAGTCGTGAGCATCGGCGGCGACGCCAAGCTGGCGGCCAACTGGGTGATGGTGGAATTGGGCAGTCTGCTGAACAAGCAGGGCCTGGAGATCGACCAGTCGCCGGTATCGGCCGAGCAACTGGGCGGCATGCTGTTGCGGATCAAGGACAACACCATTTCCGGCAAGATCGCCAAAATGGTCTTCGAAGCCATGGCCAATGGTGAAGGCAGCGCTGATGAGATCATTGAGAAGCGCGGCTTGAAGCAAGTCACCGACACCGGTGCGATCAGCGCCGTACTCGATGAAATGCTCGCGGCCAACGCCGAGCAAGTCGAGCAATACCGTGCGGCAGACGAAGCCAAGCGCGGCAAGATGTTCGGTTTCTTCGTCGGCCAGGCCATGAAAGCCTCCAAGGGCAAGGCCAACCCGCAACAGGTCAACGAACTGCTTAAAAGCAAGCTCGAGGGCTGATGACCATGGAGCCAGTCTTGCTGTCTGGCTCAATTCCCTGTGGGAGCGAGCTTGCTCGCGATAGCGGTGGTTCAGCTTGCATTGATGCTGAATATGACGCCGTCATCGCGAGCAAGCTCGCTCCCACATTTGGATTTGGAAAAGCCACCATGAAGCGTCTCCTCGGCGCCTGCGCCCTGCTGTCCCTGTTGGCCGGTTGTGCCAGCCAGAGCGGGACGGTCGATCCACACGGCTATGACCAGACCGGCGTCGCCTCTTATTACGGTGCCAGGCACCATGGCAAGCGCACCGCCAGCGGCGAGCGCTTCAACCAGCATGGCCTGACCGCCGCCCATCGCCAGTTGCCGTTCGGCACACGGGTGAAAGTCACCAACCTGAAAAACAACGACAGTGTCGTGGTCCGCATCAACGACCGTGGCCCCTACACTCGTGGCCGCCTGATCGATGTATCCCGCGCTGCCGCCGAGCAACTGGGCATGCTACGCAGCGGCACCGCACGGGTGCGTGTGCAAGCCCTCGACAATTGATAGACGGAGCCCGGACATTTCCCTACTCAATGCCATCCCGCTGCTGAGCCTGATCGAACTGTTCGGTGGCCTGCTGTTGTTGATCGCCGGGGCCGAGCTGCTGGTGCGCGCCGCCGTGGGCCTGGCGGCACGTTTGCAGGTGCGACCGCTGATCATCGGCCTGACCGTGGTCGCCTTTGGCAGCAGCGCCCCGCAAATGGCCGTCAGCCTGCAAGCGACCCTGGCGCAGAACGCCGACATCGCCGTGGGCAGCGTGATCGGCAGCAGCATCTTCAACATCCTCGTCACCCTCGGGTTGTCGGCGCTGATCATTCCGTTGCGCGTCTCGCGTCAACTGGTGCGCCTGGACATCCCGCTGATGATCGGCGCCAGCCTGCTGGTGTTCGTGCTGGCCTGGAACGAGGAACTGACGCAACTGGACGGCGCGTTGCTGTTGATGGCCCTGGCGGTGTACCTGGGCCTGTTGCTGCGCCAGTCGCGGCATTCGGGGCGACCGCATGGGATGGGCGTGGACGTGGCGCAAGTGTCATGGCCCAAAAGCCTGTCGATGATGGTCGTGGGCCTGGCGATGCTGATTTTCGCCGGGCACTTGCTGTTGGGCGCGGCGGTGGAAGTGGCGACGGACCTGGGGCTGTCGGAACGCATCATCGGCCTGACCATCGTCGCCGTCAGCACCTCGCTGCCGGAACTCGCCACCTCGCTGATCGCCGCGCTGCGGGGCCAGCGAGACATTGCCGTGGGCAACGTGATCGGCAGCAACCTGTTCAATCTGCTGGGCGTGCTGGGGGTGACGGCCCTCGCCGCGCCCTCGCCGCTCTCGGTGTCCCCCAATGCTCTGGATTTCGACCTGCCGGTGATGCTCGGCGTGGCGGTACTGTGCCTGCCGGTGTTTTATTCCGGCTACCGCGTCACCCGCGCCGAAGGTCTGCTGTTTTTGGGCTTGTACCTGGCCTATGGGCTGCATGTGGTGTCGTTCACTACCGGCATGCCTCTGGCCGGCCAACTGGAACGACTGATGCTGTTCTATGTGCTGCCGGCCCTGCTCGCGTTTTTGCTGTTCAGCTCCTTGCGCGCCTGGCGCCGTCAACACCACAAGAGGGATTTGCCATGACCGACACTCCAAAGACCGGCCTGGACATGCGCCGCCAGGTGATGGGCGACGCGTTCGTCGACCGTGCCTTGGGCAACGCCACCGAATTCACCCAGCCGCTGCAGGACTTCGTCAACGAGCACGCCTGGGGCAGCGTCTGGAGCCGCGAAGGCCTGCCGCTCAAAACCCGCAGCCTGATCACCCTCGCCGCCCTCACCGCTCTCAAATGCCCGCAGGAATTGAAAGGCCACGTGCGCGGGGCGCTGAACAATGGTTGTACGGTTGAGGAGATTCGCGAGGCGTTGCTGCATTGCGCGGTGTATGCGGGGGTGCCGGCGGCGATTGATGCGTTTCGGGCGGCGCAGGAAGTGATCGATAGTTATCAGAAATCTGAGTGACTGTTAGATCGCTATCGCGAGCAGGCTCGCTCCCACAGAGATCGCAGGCGGACTGGAAACTTGTGTACACCGCCATCTACTGTGGGAGCGAGCCTGCTCGCGATGGGCCCTCAAGAACACCACAACCCAGAACCTAGATCCACCCACCCCACTGCAACACAAAAATCCCCAGGTTGGTGGTAATCGCCGCCATCAGCGTGGTGATGACGATGATCGCCGCGGCCAGTTCATGGTTGCCATCGGCCGCGCGGGCCATGACGTAACTGGCGGCGGCGGTGGGACTGCCAAAGTACAGGAACAGAATTCCCAGCTCCGCCCCACGAAAACCCCAGAGCCATGCGCCGAGGGTCGCCAGCAGCGGCAGGCCGATCATTTTCACCAGGCTCGAACTCAGGGCCATCTTGCCGCTTTTGCGCAGCGCCGCCAGCGACAGCGTGCCGCCGATGCAGATCAACGCCAGCGGCAAAGTCATCTGGGCAAGGTATTTGGCCGAGGTTTCAAACCAGTTCGGCAGGCCTATCTGCCAATAGGCCAACGGCGCGGCTACGACCACACTGATGATCAGCGGGTTGCTGACCACGCTTTTGCAGATGCTCCAGGGGTCGGACTTGATCACTGGGCTGTAGACCGCCAGCACGATGGTCGACAGGGTGTTGTAGAACAGGATCACCAGCGCCGCGAGTATCGACCCCCAGGGAAATCCCGTAGTCGCCATACATGCTCGCCGCCAGTGCCAGGCCGATCACGCCGTTGTTGCCGCGAAAGGCGCCCTGGGTATAGATGCCACGGTCCTCACGCGGGCAACGCCAGATCGCCCAGCCCCAGGCCACGGCAAAGCACACCAGGGTGGCAATGGAGAAATAGATCAGCAGGTCCGGCTGCAATGCCGCGTGGAGATCGGCATGCAGGATGCCGAGGAACAACAGCGCCGGCATGGTGACGTTGAACACCCAGGGACGAGGCGATGTGAATGAAATTGTCGTTGATCCAGTAAATGCGCTTGAGCAGTGTCCCCAGAAACAACATGGCAAACACCGGTGCGGTGATGTTCAGGGTTTCGAGGAAAATTGCCAGCATGCCGGGGACCTTGAGAAGGGTGTCGTTAGGTGGCTAATGATAGCCACTAACGACACTGGCGTCTGGTAGACCGCTATCACGAGCAAGCTCGCTCCCACATTTGTTCCTGGGTGAACAAAATCCATATTCACCACAAACCCCTGTGGGAGCGAGCTTGCTCGCGATAGCGGTGTGTCAGCTTGCATAAATGCTGAATGTACCGCCGTCATCGCGAGCAAGCTCGCTCCCACACTGGATCTCCAGCGATCACGAAATCATCAAGTAATCGGCGCCGGGTTGAACAAGGTGATGTCGTTGTACAGCTTGTGCCGCTCGGCCCAGGTCTGTTTCTTGCCGCTGGCCACGTCCAGGTAGTAATGGAACAGTTCCCAGCCCAGTTCCTCGATGGAGGCGCGCCCGGTGGCGATCCGGCCGGCGTCGATGTCGATCAGGTCCGGCCAGCGCTGGGCCAGTTCGCTGCGGGTCGAGACCTTTACCACCGGCGCCATGGCCAAGCCGTACGGCGTGCCACGGCCGGTGGTGAATACGTGCAGGTTCATCCCCGCCGCCAGTTGCAACGTGCCGCAGACAAAATCACTGGCCGGCGTGGCGCAGAAGATCAGGCCCTTTTGCTTAAAGCGCTCGCCCGGACCCAACACGCCGTTGATCGCACTGCTGCCGGACTTGACGATCGAGCCCAGGGATTTTTCGACGATGTTCGACAGCCCGCCCTTCTTGTTGCCCGGTGTGGTGTTGGCACTGCGATCGGCCTCGCCCTTGGCCAGGTAACGGTCGTACCAGTCCATCTCGCGTACCAGCTCCTGGGCGACTTCCCGGGTTTGCGCCCGGGAGGTCAGCAGGTAGATCGCATCGCGCACTTCGGTGACTTCGGAAAACATCACCGTCGCCCCGGCCCGCAGCAGCAGGTCCGAGGCATAGCCCAGGGCCGGGTTGGCGGTGATGCCGGAAAACGCATCGCTGCCGCCGCACTGCATGCCCAGGATCAGCTCCGAGGCCGGCACGGTTTCGCGGCGGCGCTGGTCGAGTTTCTTCAGCCGGGTTTCGGCCAGTTCCATGATCTGCTCGATCATTTCGGTGAAACCGTGACTGGAATCCTGCAAGCGATACAGCCACGGCTCACTGAGGTCCACCGAGCTGTCGTTCTCATGCATCACCTGCCCGGCCTGCAATTTCTCGCAGCCCAGGCTGATTACCAGCGCTTCGCCACCCAGGTTCGGGTTGCGGGCCAGATTGCGCACGGTGCGGATCGGGATGTACGCGTCGGTGGCGGTGATCGCCACGCCGCAGCCATAGCTGTGGGTCAGCGCCACCACGTCATCGACGTTCGGGTACTTGGGCAGCAATTCGTCCTTGATGCGCTTGACCGCATGGTCCAGCACCCCGGTCACGCACTGCACCGTGGTGGTGATGCCCAGGATGTTGCGCGTGCCCACGGTACCGTCGGCGTTGCGATAGCCCTCGAAGGTGTAGCCTTGCAACGGCGCTTCGGCCGCCGGCACGTCGGTGGACAGCGGCAGGCTGTCCAGTGGCGGCGCGGTGGGCATGCGCAGTTGGTCTTCCTTGACCCAACTGCCACGGGGGATTGGTTGCAATGCGTAGCCAATGACCTGGCCGTAGCGAATCACCTCGCCGCCCTCGGGAATATCTTCCAGGGTGACCTTGTGGCTCTGCGGTACAAAGTCCACGGTGACCAGGCCATCCGGGAACTCAGTCCCGGTTGGCACGCCCTGGTCGTTCACCACAATGACCACGTTGTCCCGCTCATTCAGGCGGATGTAACGGGGCGAATCGGCATGTTCAATCAGTTGCATCGACATCGCTCCTTCAGGATTTCGCTTCAGACAGGCTGGAAAGTTGATCATCCCGGGCCGCGGGCTCTTTGAGCACGACACGCTTGATCGGCCCGACGATCACCAGGTAACTGAACACCGCCATCAGCGCGTTGCAGCCCACGAACACCAGCGCCCATTTGAACGAACCGGTGGAGCTGATGATGTAGCCGATAACGATCGGCGTAGTGATCGAAGCCAGGTTGCCGAAGGTGTTGAACAGGCCGCCGCTCAGACCGGCGATCTGTTTTGGCGAAGTGTCGGACACCACGGCCCAACCCAGTGCGCCTACGCCTTTACCGAAGAAGGCCAAGGCCATGAAGCCCACCACCATCCATTCGATGTCCACGTAGTTGCACGCCACGATGCTGCTGGACACCAGCAGGCCGGCGATGATCGGCGCCTTGCGAGCGAAGGTCAGCGAGTGGCCCTTGCGCAGCAGGTAGTCGGAAATCACCCCGCCGAGCACGCCACCGATGAAGCCGCAGATCGCCGGCAAGGAGGCGATGAAACCAGCCTTGAGGATGGTCATGCCGCGTTCCTGCACCAGGTACACCGGGAACCAGGTCAGGAAGAAGTAGGTGATGCCGTTGATGCAGTATTGGCCCAGGTACACGCCGAGCATCATGCGGTTGGTCAGCAGTTGGCGGATGTAATCCCACTTCGGACCGTCGGTCTTCTTACCCCTGCCCTTGTCCTGGTCCATGTCGACCATCGCGCCGTTGGCGGCGATGTGATTGAACTCGGCCTCATTGATCATCGGGTGCTGACGCGGGCTGTGGATAACCTTCAGCCAGACCAGCGAGAACACGATACCGACCACGCCCATCACGATAAACACGTGCTGCCAGCCAAAGCGGTAGACGATCCAGCCCATCAGCGGCGCAAACAACACCGTGGCGAAATACTGGGCCGAGTTGAAAATCGCCGAAGCGGTGCCGCGTTCAGCGGTGGGGAACCAGGCCGCGACGATGCGGGCGTTACCCGGGAAGGAAGGCGCCTCGGCCAGCCCGACCAGAAAACGCAGCATGAACAGCGCCACCACGGCGGTGGAGACGCCGAACTCACCGACATAGCCTTGCAGCACGGTGAACAGCGACCAGGTAAAAATGCTCAAGGCATAGATTTTTTTCGACCCGAACCGGTCAAGCAGCCAGCCGCCCGGGATCTGCCCGGCCACGTAGGCCCAGCCGAAGGCGGAGAAGATATAACCGAGGGTAACGGCATCGATGCCGAGGTCTTTCTGCAGGCTGGAGCCGGCGATAGCGATGGTTGCGCGGTCGGCATAGTTGATCGTTGTCACCAGAAACAGCATGAGCAGGATCAAATAGCGGACGCGAGTCGGCTTGGTTTCTTGCATTTAAATCTACTTCCACTATTTATTTTTATACGGGAAATCTGGTTGTACGGCCGGGCGGGTTATCCCGCTCCGGCCGGTGTCGCAATTACGATCCGATGTAAGAAGTTTTCACCACGGTGTAGAACTCTTGCGCATAGCGACCTTGCTCGCGCGAGCCATAGGACGAACCTTTGCGGCCGCCGAACGGTACATGGTAATCCACGCCGGCGGTCGGCAGATTGACCATCACCATGCCCGCCTGGGAATGACGCTTGAAGTGGTTGGCATATTTGAGCGAGGTGGTAGCGATACCGGCGGACAGCCCGAACTCGGTGTCGTTGGCCATCGCCAGCGCCGCTTCATAATCGGCCACACGCACGACGTTGGCCACCGGGCCAAAGATTTCTTCGCGGCTGATGCGCATCGAGGCTTCGCTGTCGGCAAACAGTGTCGGCGCCAGGAAATAACCTTCGGTGTCACACGTCACCAGGCCGCCACCGCTGACCAGCCGCGCACCTTCGCTCTGGCCGATGTCGATGTACTTCAAGTCCTGGTTGAGCTGGGCTTCGGAAACCACCGGCCCGATATCGGTGCCGGCCTTCAAGGCATGACCGACCTTGATCGACTGCATGCGCTCGGCCATGGCAGCGACGAACTTGTCGTGGATGCCGGCGGTCACGATCAGGCGGCTCGAAGCCGTGCAACGCTGGCCGGTGGAGTAGAACGCGCTCTGCACCGCCAGTTCGACAGCCTGTTTGAGATCGGCGTCGTCGAGGATGACCTGCGGGTTCTTGCCGCCCATCTCCAGTTGCACCTTGGCCTGGCGCGCCACGCAATTGACCGCGATCTGCCGCCCCACGCCCACGGAACCGGTGAAGCTGATACCGTCGACCTTCGGGCTGTTGACCAGGACTTCACCGACCACACGGCCGCTGCCCATCACCAGGTTGAACACACCGGCCGGGAAACCGGCGCGGGAAATGATGTCCGCCAGGGCCCAGGCACAACCTGGCACCAATTCGGCGGGTTTGATCACCACACAGTTGCCGTAGGCCAGCGCCGGGGCGATCTTCCAGGCAGGGATCGCGATCGGGAAGTTCCACGGCGTGATCAAACCGACCACACCCAACGCTTCACGGGTGACTTCGACGTTGACGCCCGGGCGCACCGACGGCAGGTAATCGCCCGACAGGCGCAGGCACTCGCCAGCGAAAAACTTGAAAATGTTGCCGGCGCGGGTCACTTCGCCAATGGCTTCGGGCAGGGTCTTGCCCTCCTCCCGGGCCAACAGTTGGCCGAGTTCTTCGCGACGGGCGAGGATCTCGCTGCCGACTTTGTCCAGCGCATCGTGACGGGCCTGGATGCCCGAGGTCGACCAGGCCGGGAACGCGGCGCGGGCGGCTTCGATGGCGGCATTGACTTGAGCTGCATCAGCCTTGGCGTATTCACCAATGACATCGGACAAATCAGACGGGTTGATGTTGGTGCAATAGTCGGCACCGGCCACCCACTGACCGTTGATGTAGTTATCGAAACGCTTTGAATCTGCCACGGAGCTACTCCTTCTACAATAGCTGTCTAGGAACGCAGAGCGTCCCTGGCTGCGTGCCCACGCGGAGCGTGGGAACGATCAAGCCTTACGCAAAAAGCCGCTGATTGCTCAGCGGCTTCGTCGGATCTGTTACTGCTTGCCTTGCTTGTCGATCAGCGCGGCCAGGGCATCGTATTCTTCCGGCAGCAGGTCGGTCAGCGGCGTACGCACAGGGCCTGCGTCGTAGCCGACGATCTTCGCGCCAGCCTTGACGATGCTCACGGCATAACCGGCCTTGCGGTTACGAATGTCCAGGTAAGGCAGGAAGAAGTCGTCGATGATCTTGCCGACGGTCGCGTGATCTTCACGGGAAATGGCGTGGTAGAAATCCATCGCGGTTTTCGGAATGAAGTTGAACACCGCCGAGGAGTAGACCGGCACGCCCAGGGCCTTGTAGGCCGCGGCATAGACTTCTGCGGTCGGCAGGCCGCCCAGGTAGCTGAAACGATCGCCGAGACGACGGCGGATCGACACCATCAATTCGATATCGCCCAGGCCATCCTTATAGCCGATCAGGTTCGGGCAGCGCTCGGCCAGTTGCTCCAAGTGCGTGGCGTTCAGGCGGCAGACGTTGCGGTTGTAAACCACCACGCCGATCTTCACCGATTTGCACACGGCTTCAACGTGGGCGGCTACGCCGTCCTGGCTGGCTTCAGTCAGGTAGTGCGGCAGCAGCAACAGGCCCTTGGCGCCCAGACGCTCGGCTTCCTGAGCGTACTCGATGGCCTGGCGGGTAGCACCGCCGACACCGGCGAGGATTGGCACGCTGGTGGCGCAGGTATCAACAGCTGTCTTGATGACTTGCGAATACTCGCTGGCGGCCAGGGAGAAAAACTCACCGGTGCCACCGGCCGCGAAAAGTGCCGAGGCGCCATACGGGGCCAGCCACTCGAGGCGCTTGACGTAGCTGTCGCGATTGAAATCGCCTTGAGCAGTGAAATCGGTGACCGGGAAAGACAGCAGGCCAGACGAGAGGATGGACTTCAGTTCTTGTGGATTCATTATTCGAACACCCTGGACGCAAATGTTGTGTTGTAGGAAACGGTTCAGCTTCAAGAGAAGTTGTAAGTCATCGTACAACTTAAAATACGAACGTCAACTGCATTTCGTCTTTTGTCGGGGGTCAGGTGCGCGGAGTTTGGCGAAAAGCCTTTGAGATCGGGCCTTTGAGGTTTGCTGGCAAACTGAGGAATCTTGCCCTGCGAGGGCAGCGGACCGCTCATCGCGACTGTAAGTTATTACAGTTTCGGACGCGGGTGAGGGAGATTGAAAATCGCCTCCTCCCTCCACGAGCAGGTCCATAGGCCATGAAAACCCAACATCGATTTCATTTCCCTAAGGTAACGGGACGCAACGTGCAAGAGTTGCCGTCCGATTTCGACTTCCATGTCAGTATCGGCGACCGTATTGAGTTTGAAGCGATACCGGGAACTGAATGGGTGGTTACCCAAAAAAAATTCAAGGTCCTTTTTGATGGTTCTGTCGAATACGTTGATTACGAAACGGATGAGGCTTGAATCCTCCCTAGCCAAAAGAGCAGTGAAGCGCCTCTAACCCTGCGCCTGCGCCTCTTCATGAGCTTGGCGCAGCCGTTCGCGGCTGTTGGTCAGGTGCAAGCGCATGGCCGCACGGGCCGCGTCGGAGTCCTGGCGGGCGATGGCTTCGTAGATTTCCTCGTGCTCACGGCTCAGGCGGTCCATGTAGTGCTGGTGGTCGTCGTGAGCCAGGCGCGCCGAATTCAACCGGGTGCGCGGGATGATGCTGGTGCCCAGGTGGGTCATGATGTCAGTGAAGTAGCGGTTGCCGGTGGACAGGGCGATTTCCAGGTGGAAGGCGAAGTCCGAGGCCACCGCGTCGCTGGCGTGGGCCGCGCTTTCGTTCAGCGCATCCAGGGCAGCGCGCATCGCAGCCAGTTGCTCGTCGCTGCGGCGCTGGGCTGCAAGGCCTGCCGATTCCACTTCCAGGCTGATGCGCAACTCCAGGATCGCCAGCACGTCACGCAAGGTGACCACCGTCGCCGGGTCGATGCGAAAGCCGCTCGGGCTGGGCGTGTCCAGCACGAAGGTGCCGATGCCGTGGCGGGTTTCCACCTGGCCGGCGGCCTGCAAACGGGAAATCGCCTCGCGCACCACGGTGCGGCTGACGCCATGGGCTTCCATGATCGCCGACTCGGTGGGCAATTTATCGCCACGCTTGAGCAGACCGTCGCGAATCTGCTCGGTCAACACCGTCACCAGCTCCTGCGCCAGGCTGCGGCGCTTGCGGGGAAGGCGTGGTACGTCGATCGGTCTTTCCATGTGTCTGTGTCTCGGCAAGCGGCTGAATGCGCATCATGATAGCGCAACGTGGTTGTACGATCACCGTGCTCCCTGGCGGTCTTGGCAAAGTTTGCCGCCATGCACCGTTGTGGCGAGGGGATTTATCCCCGCTGGGCTGCGGAGCAGCCCTCTTGATCTACCAGCAGATCAATATCGTTGACCTTTGATTTTGAAGGGGCGCTTCGCATCCAACGGGGATAAATCCCCTCGCCACAACGGTGTTCGGCAATGACAATCAGGCGACTACAGCTTGCTCCACCAAGTGGCCATTTTCGATACGCACATGTCGCGGATGGAACCGTTTCAAACTGCTGCGATGGCCAACGCTGACAATGCTCAGCCCCGGCAACTGGTCAATCAGCGCCTGGTACAGCGTCGCTTCATCTTCTTCGTCCATCGCCGACGTGGCTTCGTCCATATACAACCATTGTGGTGCGTAGAGCAATGCGCGGGCGAACGCCAGGCGTTGCTGCTCGCCGGGCGAGAGCATGCGCTGCCAATGGTTGGCTTCGTCCAGTCGCGCCACCAGATGCGGCAGGCGACAGGTTTCCAGCACTTGGGCATACCGCTCTGGCGGGTACGTGTCGCCCGGTTGTGGATAACTCAGCGCTTCGCGCAAGGTGCCAATGGGCAGATAGGGTTTTTGCGGCAGGAACAGATAACGCGCCGCGGGCAACCGGATCGCGCCGTGGCCATCCGGCCACAAATGCCCCATTGCCCGGAACAGGGTGGATTTACCGCTGCCCGAACGCCCGCTGAGCATCACCCGCTCGCCCGGCTCAACGGTCATGTTGGTGTGGCTGAGCAGATGGCGGCCATCGGCCAGGTCCAACCCCAGGTTTTGCACTTTCAATGCATGGCCTTGGTTCTGCACATCGATGGCCGGCACGCGTTCTTCGTTGTCGCTCATGGCCTGGCGGAAGCTCAGCAGACGGTCACACGTGGCGCGCCACGCGGCGAGGTCGGTGTACGCGCTGATGAACCAACTGAAATTCTCCTGCACATTGCCGAACGCCGAGTTGATCTGCATAAGCTCGCCCAGCTGGATTTTGCCGGCGAAGTAGCGCGGCGCGGCGACGATGAACGGGAAGATGATCGCGATCTGGCCGTAGCCGGAGGTGAAGAAGGTCAGGCGCTTGGACACCCGCATGATGTCCCAGAAGTTATGCCAGACCAGACCAAAGCGGCCACTGAGACGACGGTTCTCGTTGGGTTCACCGTTGTACAAGGCAATGCTCTCGGCGTTCTCACGCACCCGCACCATGGAAAAACGCAGGTCGGCTTCAAAGCGTTGCTGGTTGTTGTTCAGGCTGATCAAGCGACGACCGATCAGGTGCGTCAGCCAACTGCCCACCGCCGCATACACCAGCGCACACCAGAACATGTAGCCGGGGATGGTGTAGCCAAACACCTGGATGCTGCCCGACACACCCCACAAAATGATCGAGAACGACACCAGGCTGACCACGGTGCGCAGCAGCCCCAGGCCCAGTCCCAAGGTGTTGCTGGTAAAACTGTTGAGGTCTTCGGAGATCCGCTGGTCCGGGTTATCGGTGTAACCGCCCTGCTCCAGCCGGTAGTAATTCTTGTCATTGAGCCAACGGGCGAAGTGTTTCTCCGTGAGCCAGGCCCGCCAGCGAATGGTGAGCATCTGCGTGAGGTACAAGCGATACACCGCGCCCAGGATCGCCACCGCGGCGATGCCGCAGAAATACAGGATCAACCGCCAGAACGCGACGCTGTCCTTCTCCTGCAAGGCGTTATAGAAATCCTTGTACCAACTGTTGATCCATACCGAAATCGCCACGCTGAACAGCGACAGCACGATGACGGCAATCAACAGCGTCCAGGCCTTGCCCTTCTCCTCACTGCGCCAGTACGGCGTGGTCATTTGCCAGACACGGCGGAAAAACTGCCCGCGCACCGCATCATTGACCGCGGAATATTCAGCGTTCTGATTCATGGTTAAGGCTCTGTAAAGAAAAAAAACTCGGGCCGATCATAGAACAACGGCCCGATTTGCCGCGAGGGTGGACAACATCTGTTCAGCGCAGGTTCAGCGACGCACGGGGCGCTTCTGCAATTTGCGCTGCAAGGTGCGCCGGTGCATGCCCAAGGCGCGGGCAGTGGCGGAAATGTTGCCTTCATGCTCGGTCAGCACCCGCTGGATGTGCTCCCATTGCAGGCGGTCCACCGACATGGGGTTTTCCGGCACCAGGGTGTCCAGATCGGCGTGTTCGGACAACAGCGCCGCCAGCACGTCATCGGCGTCGGCCGGTTTGCACAGGTAATTGCAGGCACCCGCGCTTGATCGCCTCCACCGCGGTGGCGATACTCGAGTAACCGGTGAGGATCACCACGCGCATTTCCGGGTCCAGCTCCAGCAGTTTGGGCAACAGCACCAGGCCGGAGTCGCCGTCCATTTTCAAATCCAGCGCGGCGTAGTCCGGCAGGTCGGCCTGGGCGATGCTCAAGCCCTCCTCGGCGGAACCTGCGGTGCTCACGCGAAAACCCCGACGGGACATGGCCCGGGCCATGACGCGGGTGAAGGTGGCGTCGTCGTCCACCAGCACAGATGCGGCAGTTCTTCGCCGTCGACTTGGATCTCGTCACTCATGTTCGTCTCCTCGGTCGGCATGGGGCAGGCGCAGCTCGGTGAGCGTGCCGCCCTCCTCATGGGGGTAGAGTTTCACCGAGCCGCCGGCGCGTGTCACGCTGGCCTTGCTCAAAAACAGGCCCAGGCCGAAACCTTTGCCCTTGGTGGTGTAGAACGGCTTGCCGATTTGCTCGGCAATCGCCAGCGGCACACCCGCGCCGTGGTCGCGGATGCTGATGGTCAGCTCGTAGGCATTCCAGTCCAGCGCCACTTCCAGGCCTTCGGGGCAGGCGTCGGCGGCGTTGTTCAACAAGTTGAGCAACGCCTGGGTCAGGTCCGGCGGCGGCGCCATGCGCGGCACCGGTCCTTGACCCAGACGCTGGAAGCGATAGCTGGCCTCAGGGCGCATCAGGTGCCAGCGATTCAGGGCCTCGTCGAGCCAGTCGGTGACGTCCTGCATGTCGATGGCCAGCCGGCGATTGGCCTCGGCGGCACGCACCAGGTACTGCAGGGTTTCCTTGCAGAGCTGGACCTGATCCTGCAACACACCGAGGTCTTCCTGCAGCGCCGGGTCGTGATGATCCTGGCGCATCTCCTTGAGCAGTACGCTCATGGTGGCCAACGGCGTGCCCAACTCATGGGCGGCACCCGCGGCCTGGGTCGCCACGGCCAGCAATTGCTCGTCCCGCAGGCCCTCTTCACGGCGAATGGCCCGCAGTTCTTCTTGACGACGCAACTCTTCGGCCATGCGCGCAGCAAAAAACGTAATGACCGCCGCCGCCAGGGCGAAACTCAACCACATGCCGTAGATCTGCAGGTTTTCCCGAGCGATAGGGAAAGTTTCCAGCGGATAGAAGCGCGCCAGCAACAAGGTGTACAGCGCCAGGGCGATGCCGGACAGGATCAGCGAATACCGCCACGGCAACGTCACCGCGGCGATGGTCAGCGGCACCAGGTAATAGGACACGAAGGGGTTGGTGGAGCCGCCGGAGAAATACAGCAACGCGCTGTGGATAAACAGATCGCAGGCCAGCTGCACGGCGTATTCCAGCTCAGTCACCGGCCACGAGGTGCGCAGACGGATGGCGGTCAGCGCGCACAGTATCGAAGAGCAGGCCAGGGTGATCGCCAATTGCAGCCAGGGCAGCGGCAGCAGCTCGAACCAATAGGCGAGCCCCACGGAGCCGGCCTGGGCGGCCAGGACCAGAATTCGGATAAACGTCAGACGCCAGAGGTTCTGGCGAGAGGCGGAAGTCATTTGCAAAGGGGCGAGCATGAGCTCTCCTGATGAGCGCTCCAGGCGGATCGCACGGAGTATAACCAAGGCGCGGCTTGCACAGGCAGCTATGCGGCAAAGCGCCACAGCCCCGAAATGACACACTAACCATTGTGGCGAGGGGATTTATCCCCGCTGGGGCGCGAAGCGGCCCCCAAAATAAGGTCGGGCACCACGCTGAGCTAGATCATGACAATTCTGGGACTGCTGCGCAGTCCAGCGGGGATAAATCCCCTCGCCACAAAAAGCCTCTCACCTGCAATCTGTATAGAAGTTGTAACTGTGCGAACCCGCCCATAAAAGCTAGAGTCTTACCGTTCACGCAGGTCCGGATCTCACCCCTGCGCCTCATCCCAAGGAGCTTTCATGCACACGTTCAGTCGTCACGCCGCCCTGCTCGCCCTCAGCCTCGGCACCGTCGCCAGCCTGCCGGCCCTGGCCGCCGATGAGCTTCACTACAACCAGATTTCCCTGCGCGCCGAAGCCAGCCAGGAAGTCGCCCGCGACCTGATGATCGTCACCCTCTACACCGAGGAACAAAACACCGACCCGGCCAAACTCGCCGCGGCCGTCACCACCACGCTGAACAAAGCCATTGGCCAGGCCAAGCAGGTCAAGGACATCACCCTGCGCCAGGGCAGCCGCAACAGCTACCCGGTCTACGACAACAAAGGCCAGAAAATCACCGGCTGGCGCGAACGCGCTGAACTGCGCCTGGAAAGCGCCGACTTCGCGGCCCTGTCCAAACTCACTGGCGAGTTACTCACCGACCTGAAAATGGGCGGCATGGACTTCACCATCTCCACCGCCACCCGCCAGACCAGCGAAGACGCCCTGCTCAAGGACGCCGTCAACGCCTTCAAGGCCCGCGCCCAACTGGCCACCGAAGCCCTGGGCGGCAAGGGTTACAAAATCGTCAACCTGAACCTCAACAGCAACGGCTACCCACAGCCTTACATGCGCCCGCAAATGATGATGAAAGCCGCGTCCATGGATGCTGAATCCGTCACGCCGGAAGTCGAAGCAGGCACCAGCAAAGTGAACATGACGGCGGATGGGGTGGTTGAGGTGTTGATGCAGTAACCCGCCTGATCGTTGCCGATCGTTCCCACGCTCCGCGTGGGAATGCCTCCACGGACGCTCCGCGTTCGGCTTTGGAAAGGGACGCAGAGCGTCCCGGGCTACATTCCCACGCGGAGCATGGGAACGATCAACTTCCGTGGCGAGGGGATCAAGGTGCCGGACTGGCCGGCACTTCAAGCTGATCCAACGCCTTGTCCACCAGCAACTGGCACAACTCCACCAACTGATGAATCCCCAGCGCCACACTTCGCCGCGTGCCCTCCACTTCAAAGGCCAGGTCCTCGGCCATGGCTTTTATCGAGGCCAGGGTTTCGGAGGTGCTGGTCAGCAGCGTGTCAGCGTCGGCTTTGGCGGTGACGGAAAACAGGCTGTCGATGCGGGGGTCGGTGCTTGGCTCTGGTTTTTTTGGATTGAGGTAATGATTGAGTGCCCGCTCGGCGGCGGCTCGGTCTTTGAGTAGGTCTTCGATCGCGTCGAAATCCGCTAATGGATTCGTTCTGTTGAAGTTCGGTTCAGTCTTTCCTTCGTTCATGTGCATGCTCCTGATGAAATTGGAGCCATCACTTGCCGTTATGGTCGTGAGGCTTACGACCTATTAATTTCGGGTTCCCACTCCCGGTCGCTGAATCGCAGCGACAGGAAAAGGTTAGAGAGCCCACTTCCGAGCGGCAACCCTAAAAAACTGTGGGATGTTTCGGTTCGGGGCCGGTGATCCTTCCGACACAAATGAATGACTCGTGCCGCTTCGCTTTCTGACGTCGCAACCCCCGTGGCGAGGGAGCTTGCTCCCGCTGGGCTGCGCAGCAGCCCCTGACCTGACACCTCGGTGCGTCAGGTTGTACAAATAAAGTCTCTTTTCCAATGCGGGCTGAAGTGCATAGCAGGCCCAGAACTTGGGTAGATTTGTGGGGGTTCCTTAGCCCTGCTCCCGCCTACCTAGCCCTGACTACTTTTTACTTTGGAATAATGATTGGAATGATCATCGGTGAAGGCGGCGCGGGCGGGTTAATCATGCCTTCGCTTTTCACCACCGGCACACCCTTGCGTTTAATTGCCTCAAACAGTTCCTTGGTAGCTGCCGAGTCGATATAGCCCCCCTCATCTATAGACGCGCTCAACGCCAATTGACGCCGTTCTTCCGTCATCTGGAGCTGACTGGTCCGAAAAATCGTATGCAGGGCAATATTTTTAAGCGCCGATATATCCACATGAGCGATCTCTACGTATTTCAACGCCTTGGCGTCCCAACCCTGAACGTACAGATCATTGGCGGTCAACGCGTAGGTGCAGAAATAGTAGGTGCCGGTATTCGAACCCGGGGTAGATACGATCAGAGAGCAACGGCCATGTTGCAAAACAGGGCTGTTCAGTCCTGGGTGGTCCTTGACAAGTTGTGCAGGAAACTGTGTTCGGTCGTAGTAGATGGTAGCCTTGTCGTAGGGGGTAGTGTTGCAGGCTGACAGAAGCAATATCATGGACAGTAAGAGAGACGTGCCGAAATAGTGCATTGAATAATCCTTAAAAAACCAAAAAAACAAACTAATGGAGTTCTTCTTGGAGCAGGTTTTTCCACCTAAGAGACCAAGGCCAACTTTTTCATTTTTTTACAAAAGTATCAGGTAGTCAGCTAATTAGTCGCCTCCCTCACCCCATACCGCCCCCATAAAATGCTCCTGACCGTGTCTCTTTACGGCCTACTCACACTTATGCAGTCGCTCGCGAACAACGTCTAGCGCCGGTAGATAGGCAATTGTATTTTCGCTCACCTCCTCAATACAATCAGACCATCTGTAGACCCTGAAGCGGCCATAAAAAACTGACACCAGACGCAGTAACAGCATGTCGTCTACCGACGTACCACCCTCGTCCAACCCAAAGATGATAAGGGTTTCGCGTGCGGCCTCTATAGACAAAGGACAGCCTTCATTCAGCAAGTATTCCTCCAGCGCTTGCCCTTTCAATACTTCAATTCTTATCCAGGGCTCACTTTCCTGCTTGATACTCCATCGACTATCTATTTCCCACTTGTTGACTTTCAAGTCTAGAAAACTGCACTCATTGATAAATTCATGATCTTGGACATAGGAGACAGGCACATCACCCCAAGCTTGACTGATCAAGAATGCTCTGTCAGGCAAGATAGATCCCGCATCCAAAACAACAGCGTATCTATTTCTCATTACATATTTCCTGTCTCTTGTAAACGCTTCAGGCCTTTCTCAGCATTTTTGATCAGTTGATCTCTTGCTGACTGGGGCAGTCGTTTGAATGCTGTATTAATCTGGGGGGCCAATGGTTTAGATAGATCCGGCCTGAAGTCTATGATCGAGTCTTTCCCTCCGCCCGACTGCGGTAAAAACGGGGACGGACCACGTTTTTGCCTCACAGAAACCGTGGTCTGTGCCCGTTACTTCCCGGCAACGGCAAACACCACCTGACGGTTATGGCGCCTTGTACGACATGGAGTGGGTAATCGGTAAAATAATACGTCCCATCCTGGGCATATTTGATTCCTCCTCCGTGGAAGCTTTCAGCGTAGCAAATCCCCTTCTATCGCCAAGCCAAGCCCCCCCAAAAACAGCAGACCTTTATTACTCCCAGGAAGTCGCCAACTCACTTTACAAATCCCATTTAAAAATCGACCAATATTTAACTCTCCATTTCAGTCACCACCATTTCGGATAACTTTCAAACGCCTGTTTAATTCGGTTCGCGGCACCATCAACTAAAACCTCCTCCCCACCAGCGCCTATCGCATTACCAGCAACATCCCTCTTGACGCATGACCAGACCAATTTTTTATTTTCAACATCAACCAACAACGAAAAGTCATTATTCATATCTTCAATCCGCGCTACCCTCCCCCGTTTAAGCATATCAACAAACGCATCAAATACAGCACACTCCACCCAGCAACCCATGCTGACCGAGAAAGAAAACTCAAACTTATCGACAACAATTTCTACAAAAAACTTTATCGAATGAATGTGCTCATCAAACTCAACTAAATTTATAGCAACCCGAATCGGGCTATCTATTTGAATATCCATTCAGTAAGCCCCTGTATACCTGGCATGTATTATTGCTGGAAATTCGCCTTCGGCCCTAGGTGGTTTGAACTCTAACTGCCAACCATCCACGCTAACCCTCTCACCATACGGCACTTTGCTTTTGGTAGCCGTATTCACCGCAGATTGGAAGCTCTCCAGCTGAACCTGGCTAGTCAACCGTACTGCTTCTGGGGTATGAGTGACAGCCTTCGAAGCCGCATATTCGGCCATGTGTTCGGTTGCGTTCCCATGCACCCATACTGTCTGACCGTTAGGTGAAGAAACGGGGACAGACCACGTTACCGCCCAAAAACGTGGTCTGTCCCCGTATCCCCCCCTGCATCATCTTCGCCCATATCGGGCGCATACAGCCCAAGCCTCAACTCACCTGCTTCAAATCCCGATGAATTAAAGTCCAGGGCTTGCCCCTGCTCCATCAGGAACTGCTGAACTTCGAGTACAGGAGCACCGACCAAGTGCTGTCCACGCCAACGGAGATCACTCCATTTCAAAAACTCCATGCCAATGACGGTGTACTGCTCATCAAAATAAACGTGAACCCCTAGATCATCGTAGGCGTCAGTTGGAACTGTAGACTCTGGAGCTTTGTAAAATTCCTCGAACTCGTCTCCCAATACCGCTCTCGATTGGTCACGGTGCACGCCGGTGTGCATTGATCCAACATCACCAAAACCCACCAACTCGAAACTCATTCTGCTCGCCCTCCGCCTACGGCAACTTCACTATAACGACCTCATCAGAACCTTTGGGCAGTTCCAGAAGGTACTTCCATTTTTCTAAGATCTTGCGCCACTCTTGCAAGGTAAACCTGCTTTCAGGCTGACCGGTCCATTCTTCGTTGACCAAAATATCAACCTGTACACCTGAGGCGTCCATGTTTAATAGGACATCATTTCCCCCTATACTTGTCGGCTCCTGCGAACCCTCTTCAACCGAAGCGAGATAGGCCAGTAACTGGTCACAACGTTTCGGGGTTTGGGCGATAGCACCAAGGACACTACAGATATAAAGCTCATAGCGCTCCATATTTTCCTGTCCTGGAATAACTTCGGCTACCGGATGAAATACATCTCCAGCTACCGGATGGAATCCCATTGCCGCATGATAAAACTTCAATTCCACGTTACGTCCCTCACATTTAAGGCTTGTACACAGGATAGACTGTTGTTCTGGGTGAAATATACCCTTGAACCGATACTCCCGACGGCGTTACAGATCGCCACATTGTACCCGTAACTACTTTACGAGGACTGTTCCACGCGGCATCCACTTCATGAACCAGCCTTTCCTTATCCCAAGCAGCAGGAAACATAGTATTCACCTCATTATTAGCGGGCTTCACAATCCACTGTCCTGGATTTCTTAGGTCAGGTACTTCGACGGTAGCCTCGTAGACGCCGTAGGGATCAGGTGCCGTTTGAGTCCCCGGCACTATCCTCACGTCACCATTCAACAAAGTATGACCGCCGGTAGGTGTGCCGTTCGTTTTATAGTCCGCTCCAATAATATGGTCGTAATCCACTGGGCTGCTATACATATTCCCGGGTGACAAGTCCCCATCCACCGCAGGCGAAGTGGTGCTCCAGCCACCGTTACTCTCGATCGTACTCCCCCCGGTACTATTAGGCCCTGAAGGCAGTACGATGGACCCACCCGCGCTAACAGGATGAAGCGAGTCGTTATTTTCTGCCGGAAAATCCAGTAAACCATATTTAGGATCAAGCAAATGGACCGGAAAAGTAGTTTTAAAAATAAACAACCACAACTCTGCCGACAAGCTCAACTGTTGTTGCCCGGTGTAACCTGCCTCATCTAGAGATGATATGACTGAATTCGCCGCCACCCGCATGTTTTCTTGGTTTTGTGGCGAGCTTTCAGTTGACACTAACGCCGCCCCTAAAGCAGCAACGGCACCGCCGGCCAGCAGGGGTATTGGTACGAAACTCGATACTTCAGGATGAGGGTTCTGTAACCGCTGAAGCAACACCAACATCCCGTACGCCTGATCGGGATTTTGACCTGCAATATCGGCTATCTTTTTAGCAAGGGCCTGCACCTCAGCCGTTTCAGCACCTTTAGTAATGCCGCGTAATGCATCGCCCGCGGCTGCTTCCCTACGCTCGGCATCACGACTGCCTAACTGCCGTTTAAAGGCCCGGACTATAGTGACTTTGTTTGCATCGTCAAAACTATTGCCCACTGCAATATTCGCGGCACCAAAAAGCAGGTCCGTTAGAATATTTAACGACTCAAGACTATTTTCGCCGTAGTTCTCAACGCTTTTTTCCCATCTGTCGAGAGTCTTTTTCGGATCGAGTACCGCGCCGACAGAAGTACTGGACGCGTACAACTCCGTCCGATGCTCTTTATCCCTGGTGATCTCGTACGCCTTGCTCACATCCCGGTTAAGCCCCACCGTGGAATCCGCGCCTGTGACCTTGTCGTTACGCACAACAATCTCACCCGCCCCCACCGTCGCACGAAGGATTTGCTCACGATCCTTGTTGTAGTTGTAACCCTCGACCGCCCAACTGTTTTTTTCCTTCCCTTCCATGCCCTTGTTGGGTTTGTCGGCTTGCGCGCCGCCACCCATGTTGTAGCTACCACTGACATTGAGGTAATAACCGTGCTCGTTGTCTTTACCGGTGATATTGCGCGAGCCCAATGTATCGGTATCGAGTTTCAAGTTGCCGTTATCCGCAGCCAGTACTGCCCCATCTAACTGGGTATGGCCCTCAGTGCGAATGTCGACTTTGTTTTGGCCGCTGATGACGGTCTGGTTGTCGACCCAATTGGTTTTGCCGTTGGTTTGGCCATAGCCCACTGAGCCGCTGGCGGTTACACCGAAACTCACGGCGACTGTCAGGCTGGCATCGAACTCTTTCCCTTCGGCTTTACCTGTGTTCGGCACCGAAGAGACGGTGAGATTACGGCCAACATCGCCGATCACTTCATCCCCGCGCAATGTGGCACCGGCGATGATCGTGTCGCGCCCGCTTCCAAAGTTCAGTTGGTTACCCGCGTAGAGGTACGCTTCCTGCTGGCGGACTCCTTCTCGCTCGAGTTTTCCAAGGCCAACGTTGACGCTGCCATAGACACCGAGACCTTCTTGTCCTGCGATGATGCCGCCTTCAGCACCCCAACTGCGCCGACTGCTTTCACTACTGAAAGCATTTTGTGCCGACAGAACTCGAAGGTCGTTCCCTGCCTTGAGCTTGATATCACGCTCAGCCGTCGCCTCGGTGCCGATCAGGGTCAGGTCATTTTTGGCGTCCAGGTTGATATCACCGCCGGCATTGAGCTGCGTCGCGGTGGACGTGCCCTGCATCGACTCATCCTCGCCGCCGGCGGCGCTCAAACCTACACCCAGTTTGAAGCCACCGGTGGTTCCGCCCTTCACACCGCCTTTGCTTTGGGTTTGATGACTATCTGTACTTTGCGCACCGTGAGCCACGTCGAGTGTGATATTGCGCCCACTCACGTTGATGTCACGCCCGGCGTCGAGCCGGCCGCCACTTGCGCTCACATCATTACCAGCCTCAAGGCTGATGTCGTTGCCTGCCGAAAGACTGGAAGAACGATTGCTCACCGATGTTTGGGTCTGGCTCTGGCTGGTACTTGAACCGCCGATGTGTCCATCGAATTTAGGACCGCTGAAGAATTGATCGAGGGCATCAACGGTTTTCAAAACGCTCGATGTTTTACTGACGCCATCTTCGCCTTTACCCGTTCCGCCTAGGGCATCTATCGTATTTCCTATGTTATAGGCGACAGTAGTCGTGGTGCCGTTACGCTTTACACTTTCGGTAGTGGTAACTTGATTGCGCTCGTTGACGGCAAGGATGTTGATGTCGCGTGCCGCTTTCAACTTGATGTCATTGTCAGCCTGGAGGTCGGACCCCAGTTGATTGATATCGCGTTTGGCATCAATCCGTACATCATGCCCTGCTTCGACAAGGCTACCTGCCGCCGTATTGCCGTCGGTATCACGGCCTTTCTTGATCGTTTCATTGCCGACGAACGTGGTGTAACCGTTGTTGTCGACGTCCTGCTTGATGCCGTAGCTTTTATCAGTTTTCCATTCATTGCTTCTGCGCTGATTGGTACCTGCGAGTATGTTCACGTCACGTCCGGCATCAAGCGTCGCATTTCGGTCGGCGCTGACGCCGCTGCCAACGATATTGATGTCTCGGGCCGCGTCCAGTACGGCATCGTTCCCTGCGTTGATCTGACTCCCCACGCTGGTGCTGCTGACAACTTCTCGGCCTTTTTTCTGCGATGAGCTCAGGGTGATATCCGCCCCCGCCCCCGGCGTACCGGCGAACAGACCGACCGTGTCCTTGAGGGACAGGCCAACCTTCTTCTTGTATTCCTCGGTTCGGCTATAGGCCTTGTCATCTGCTGCTGTGAGATCGATATCGCCTGTTTTATCGATCAGACCGGCGTGCAGCTCAGCATTGTTTTTCGCCTTGATTTCACTGGCTTGCATTGCGATGTCATGACCGGCAACGAGGACTACATCGTTAGCAGCGCTCAGCTCGCTGCCCACTTGAGTCACATTGGTCTGCAGTTGGCTTTTACCGCTTTTGGACAGGCCAAACAAACCAGTCTTTGTCTTTTTGCTGTACGCCCCGTTTTCTTCAGTAGCGGAGAGCACCGCCACGTCATTGGTGGCGCCGACGATCAAGTCACTCCCTGCCTTCAATTCGCTGCCCATGACCGTGACATTTCGCCCACCATTCAGACTGACGTTGCCGTCTCCGTCCATAGCTGTATTGATGGTGAGATCTCTTCCTGCCTCGATGACAGACGCCACATTAGTACTGCTGTAACTTTGCCTCTCAGTCGTTTTGCTACGTCCGAACGAACCTTTCTTCTTCTTGTAGTAATAAGAGGAAGCCTCGTCTTGCGCGGAGGCGATGACGACGTCTTGATCGGCATTCAGGCTGACATCATCCGTGGCCTTGATCCGGCTAGCGATGATGCCGAGGTCATTACCCGCATTCAGTGCGATGTCGCGGCCTGCATTTAATACCGACGACTGCTGGGTGACGCTATGCGTTTCATTCGCCCGTCTTTTGCTGCGCGAGACGTAATCGCTCTCGTTGGCGGCCGAGGTGATGACAATGTCATTACCGGAATCGACGATGAGATCACGCTTGGTATCCAATCGACTGGCGACAATCGCGACATCGCGGTCGGCACTGATCGACAGATCCCGTCCAGAAGTCACTTCCGCTGCATGTTGGGTAATGGTCTGGTTGAGGAAGTTGCTGCCACGGGAATCAGTGCGACGGTCCTGAACCGAGGTGATATTCACATCCTGACCAGCGATAAGTTTCAGGTCTTCCCCGCTTCGCAGTACCCCACCAATATTGTTGATATTGCGCCCTGCATCGATCTTCAGATCATTGGCCGCTTCAATCCGCGCAGCGCTGTTCAAGACATCCCGGTGCTGAAGCGTCCCGCCGTAGTTGGTGTCAAAACCATATACGTCCCGCTGATTGATCACGTCGCCTTTGGTGGCGGTCAAGCTGACGTCACGGCCGGAAATAATACCTCCGCCACTGTTGATGATGTTGTTACCAGCCTTGAGCGTCAGACGCTCGCCGGCCTCGATCAAACCGCTATTGGTGAGGTTGTTGCCCGCTTCGGCCGACAGATTGTTCGAAGCTCGTAGCGTGCCGGCGTTGTTTAGATCCGCACCGGCAATCAGGGTTACATCACCGCCCTGGACCAACGCACCGTTGGGTGCCAGGCGATTGTTGGCCTGGGCCAGGTAGAGCACCGGCACCAGCACTTTCTCTCCATTCACCTCGTGCTCTTCGAGCCAGACGATGTCATGCGTCAAGGCCGCCACTTGCTGGGAGGTCAAGGTCACACCCAGCGACAGATTGAGCTGCTCTTTGCTGGCCACGGCGTTGTTCATCAGATACTTGAACATTGCTTCGTCGGAGGTCTGACCATCAATGAAGCGCTGGCCTGTGCGCGCGACCACAGCCTGCTGCACCAGACGCTGTTCGAACAGGCCATCGCCGAGGCGTTTGGCACTGATGTCCGGGTCATAACCCAGTTTGTCCAATAGGTAGTCCGAACTCATGAACTGCTTGAGGTCAGTCAGCGCCGGGTTAGTTTCGATCAGGTATTTTTGTGGGTTGGAGCGCACGCTGGTGTCGGGAAGCCCCTGGACACGTGGCACGTCAAACGCGCCTTTGTCACGGTTGGGCAACAGCACACCAACCGGGCCATCGCCGGCGCTTGCGTTGACATTGATCAGGACTGCCTTGTCGTCAAGGTTCAACGACGGACGAGCGGCCAGGATCAGGTCGCGCTTGTTTATTGCAACTGGGTCATTTTGATCGAACTGCAAAGCAGTGGCGGGTCTTGCTTGGTCTCCGACCGAGCGCTCGGCGGTCGTGGCGATAACCGAGCCAATGGTTCGGTCTACGCCTGGCACATTCGTCTGCTCGCTTGCGCCCTTCCCGCTGAGGCGGAACAGGCCGTTGTTTCCTACCGGTAGGGTGAAGCCTGGTAGCGCCAGCGGGTTGACTTGCTGTAGGGCCAAGTCCGGTGGCAATTGCGGGTTCAAGAACACTATAGTCGGTTTGACGGCGCTCTTGACGCCTGTGTCAGCCGAGGCCTTGGCCGTGCCATCAAAGTTGGTGTAGGGGTTGAGGTTGCCGTTGTTGATCGTGGTTTTGGCGTTGATTTCTACAGCTTGTCCAGCCTGCACGATGGACGAAACGCTGCCGCCGCCGTTGGTGAAAATACGGTCATCTTTTCTCAGCTCACCAGACAATATCTGGGTAGGTATGGCAACTTCGGAGCCAATGCCGAACTTGGCGTTGATTTGGTTGAGCTTCTGCTGACTAAGCACGGCGTAATCCCAATGAGTTCCGCCCTTGTCCGGCTCATGCCAACTTATGATGTAATTATATTGATTTCTTGAGTTTCGATCAGCGTAACGTTGCAGATCTTCACTAATCCAACTTATTCGATTACCGGGCAATCCACCCAGTTTATAGATTCGTGAACGGGTGAAGCTGCCAGACTGAAGGCCAAAGTTATCGAAAGTATCGACATCGAGCTTGATATTTTTGCCAGCAGAAATGAGCGATGCTGTGTTGGTAAAGGATCCGACGTCGCCGGTCAAGTTACCTGCAACAGTGAGAGATGCTTGCGGTCCGGAAATTGTCGATGTCGACTCAAAGCTCTCGTTAACGTAGAACGTGCCCGCCCCATCAAACGTGATGTCGCCGGAGATGAATTTCTCTTCGCCAACCACGCCTTCGGTTTTATTGTTGAAACTATTCGCCGACAACGAAAAATCACCATCGACATTGATCGATGCGGCCAGGTTGTTGACATTATTGGCGCGTCCGCCATCCCTGCCAGCGATCGTCAGATTGCCGATGCTGTAAATATCGCCAGTCTGGTTGGTGAAGTCGTTGGCGAGCAGATTCATGTTGCCGCGGCTGAAGATCAGCCCGGTGTTATTGACCAGGCTGGCCGTCTTGATCGTGAGCTCCTGGGCGGCGCCGAGCGTACCGGTATTGCTCACCGCTCCGGCGTTGAGCATTAAGTCACCATTGGACGTCAGGCGACCGCCTACGTTTTTCAGCAAACCGTCCACGTTGATGGTGCCGAGTCCGCCTGAGCCGATGCTCGAAACGCTCGTCAAACCGAGTTGTGCTGCTTTCAACGTCAAATTGCCCAGGCTGCTCACGCGACCATTGCCGCTGTAGCCGCCAGTCAACTGGATATCCAGGCTGCCATCGCTGGCAATCACTCCGTCGTTAATCCAGTTTGCCCCTTTACCCACAAGTTGGTTCGCGGCTAACAATTGTCCGCTGGCAGTCTGGGTGAAGTTGTTGACGTTGACCGTCAGGCGTCCGGCCTGGATCACGCTGCTGTTGGTCCAACTGTTTGCGTTCAGCGTCAACCCACCACGGGTCAATAACGAACCACCGGCATTCATGACGTTGGCCGTGGAAATGCCGAACTCACCTTGGCCAACGTGTGTGACGGTCCCACCTGCGTTGAGCAAGCTCGGTGCTGAGAGGGTAAGATCAGTATTGGCGGACTCCAGCAGACCGTTACGGTTATCGAACAAGCTACCGATCTGAAAGTCGGTCTTGCCGCTGTTACCCAACGCCCGCAATTTCCCGCCCTGGTTGTAGAGATTGGCGGCTCGCACGACCAGAGTACTGGCGCTTTCTACCAGGCCGCCATTGTTGGTAAGGCTGCCATTGACGCCAAGTTCGATGTTGCTGCCGCTGATTTGACCGGCGTTATTGTTCAGTGACCCGGCCGCGACATTCACCCGTCCCTTGGCGTAGATCCCACCGCCGCCATTGTCCAATGCATTAGCACCAGCATCGAGCAGGATGTCACCAGTGTTGGCCGCGATACGGCCGGCGTCACTGTAAATGCCGCCCAACGCTCGCAGGTCAAGGCGGCTGCCTTCGAGCTTGCCACCCTGGCCGTTGCGTAGCACTCCGGTCAGGCGAGTTTGCAACAGGCCCTTCAAACTGGACAGCACGCCGCTCCGACTGTCTAGGCTGGCGGCAGTAAGGTTCAAGTCACCGGTCTGGGCGATGATTTTGCCGCCCAGGTTGTCGATGGCGCCGTTACCCGCGTTCACGCTCAGGGCGCTGTAGCTCTGCACCGCGCCTTTGGCATTGTTCAATCCGGCGGCGGTAAGGGTCACGTCAGCGTCACGACTGGAAACCAGGCCATCGGCATCGTTATGAGCAATGCCACCAACGGTGAGATTCAATTGGCCGATGGCTGAAATTGTCCCGCTTTTGCTGTTGTTCAAGTCGCCAGAAGTCAGCAGGCTCAATATGGACTGGCTGATCAACTGGCCGCCCTGGTTATCGACGCCACTGGAGCGCTTGATGACCAGTGGGCCGGTACTGCCAAGTGCGCCATTGACGTTCGTCAGGACGCCAAGCAAGTCGAGGGTGACGCTGTCTGCCCCCACCAGGCTGCCGCTTGTGTTATTCAGTTGAGACCCTGTGAAGGCCAGCGCTTTGCTGGCGGTGACACGGCCAGATGTATTATCCAAACCGGCCGCACGGATATTCAGGGTGTCACCGCTTTCGATCAGGCCGCCCAAGGTGTTGGTAAGGGCGCCACCGGTGAAAGTCAGCGTCTGTTTGCCGCCGCTGGTAACGATACCGTTGCTATTGTCGAGGCTGGCCGCCGTGATGCTCAGCTCGCCCTTACCGGCCAGACCGCCTTTGCTGTGGTTGATCAACGCGCCGCTGAGGTCGATGGTCAGGTTACCGAGCAAACTGGAAACCGTACCTTCCTGACTGTTATCGAGCGAGCCGCCGCTGACCGTCAGCCCATTCCAGCCGGACACCAAGCCGCCCTGGTTTTTCATTTCGACGGCGGATAGGCTCAAACGATCGTTACTGATCAGGTTGCCGCCACGGTTATCCAGACGGTTACCGCTCAGGCTGTAACTGTTGACGCTGGAGATTTCGCCAATCTGGTTATTGAGGTCACGCAGATGAGCGATGCTCAACACGCCTTTGGTGTTGATCAAACCATTGCGATTATCCAGATCCCCCGTTGCCGGCCCCAGATCAATGTCGATACCCGAGCCACCCAACAGCGTGCCGCCCACGTTGCTCAGACCGACGCTGTCGAGACTCAGTTGTTGCTCAGCCTTGATCGTGCCTTTGTCGTTAGTTAGCAATCCATCAACGGTCACGCCAAGATCGCTGTCACTGAGCAATACACCGCCACCGCTGTTATCCAGGCTCGCTGCGCGGATTTGCAGCGCGGCAGCCGCGATCTTGCCTTTCACCGACATCAGCGCGTTGTCGATAGTCAGGGTGAGCTTTTGATTGCTGAGCAACTGTCCGCCGCTGTTGTCCAGCGATGTGGCGACCAGATCGAAAGCCACGTCGCTGGAAATTTCACCATCGCGGTTGTTTACCTCACCTAGATTTTTCAGCAACAACTGGCCCGGCGCACCGATGAAGCCGCCCTGATTATTTAGCCCGCCACCGTTCAAGTCGACACTCAAGTTGCCCTTGCTGAACAACTGTCCGCCCTGCTGATCGAGCCCCTGGATAGAGGCCACCAACGAATTGGCAGCGCCTAAGCTGCCAGCGGCATTAGTCACCTGACCGGCGCTTATTTCCAACTGGTCACCGGAATACATACTGCCTTGGCTATTGTTCAGCGCACCGGTGGTGATGTTCAGTTTGCCCTTGCTGCTCAGGATGCCTTTCTGCTGGTTGTCCAGCGAACTGCTGGTGATCGTGAGCGTCGTGTCGGTCAGCAGTTGGCCGGCACGGTTACTGACGGTATCGCGGGTTTCGATAGCCAAGGCCTTGGCGCTGGAGGCTGTACCGCCGTTGTTGCTCAGGCTTTGGGCATTGATCGTTAGCAAGCCTTCGCTGAGGAGGCCGCCTTGATCATTGTTCAGATCCGAGGAGAGATTGATCGCAAGGTCACGCTGAGTGATGAGCCTGCCGCTGTTTTCCAGCGTTTTCCCTGTCAGCGTCAGTCCCGTGTCACCGGACACGAGCCCCTTGTTGCGGTTGATGATCTGCCCCACAGTCAAGGCCAGGTTTCCGCCAGCCAGGATGTAGCCGCTGTCGCTGTTATCAAGCCAGGCTCCCGTAAGGGTCACGTCGGCCTTGCTCGACAGTTCGCCGGTGCGGTTATCAAGACGATCGACGGTCAGTGCCAGTGCTTTTGTCGCTCCTACCAAGCCCTCTTGGCGATTATCCAACTCGGCCGCTTTGATCGTGAGACCGTTATCAGCGATGACCACGCCTGCCTGATTATCAAAAAAACCGGCGATGGTGAGATCAACATCTCCACGACTACGAATTTCTCCGTTAGCGTTGTTTAGAGTGGTGCTGCGGCTGTCGAGGCCGGCGGAGGCAATCAATCCCTTTATGTTGCTGAGTGCCTGATCGATGACGAAGGTCAGCTTTTCATTGCTCAGTAATTTTCCGCCATCGTTGTTCAGGCTTTGCGCATTGATGCTCCAGGCCTTTGCGCCGGAAATTTCCCCGTCGCTATTGTTCACCTCATTGAGATTTTTAAGAAGCAATTGACCCGGTGTATGAAGATTGCCGCGCTGGTTGTTCAGCAGACCATGGTTGAGATCCAGGGTCAGGTCGCTGTTGCTGAAAAGCTCCCCGCCATCCTGCTCCAGAGAGGTAACCGACACCTGAAGCTGTTGTTGGCTGCCGATTTTCCCACCCGAGTTGTCGAGATGCGCCGCTGTTAGCAACAGCGTGCCGTCGGTGGCAAAACTGCCGCCCTGACGGTTCTTCAACTCACCGGTGCTCAGTGTTGAATTGGCCTTTGCGCTGATGAGGCCCTGGTCACTGTTGTCGAGACTGGCACTGTTGAACGTCAGGCCTTTTTGCGATGCGATCAGGCCGCCCTGGTTAAATACTGCGCCGACGGAGGTTAGTGCCATTGCCTCAAGGCTCGACAATTTGCCAAGGCGATTGTCGAGGCGGCCAGCGTTTAAAGTCATTTGGCCTTCACTGCTAAGCAGGCCCTGCTGGTTGTCGAAGATGCCATCGAAGTTCAGCCCCAGGCTGCCCTGGGTGACAATCCGTCCGCCGATATTGCTCAGTCCGATGCCGCTGAGCGTGCTCGCACCTTTGCTGAAGATCAGACCATTGGTGGCGTTGATGATCTGCTCGACCTTCAGACCCAGTGTGGTGTCGGACAACACCTTGCCACCCTCACTGTTGTCCATGCGAGTGCCTTGGATGTGCAGGTCCAACTGGCTGGACAGCGAGCCACCACGATTGTCGATTTGATCGACGTTCATTGTCAGTGTCTTGAGTGACCCGACCAAACCATCCTCGCGGTTGTCCAAACTCTTACCGATCAGGAGCAGATTGCCCTCGGCGACCAGCTCGCCGCCCTGTTGGGCCAAAGTATCGATGGTCGCTTCGATGTCACCCTTGCCGGAAATCCGTCCGGCATCGTTGGCCACTTCTTTGACTTTCAGGTTCATCGCCCCTGTCGAAGTGAGCAGCCCCCCATCACTGTTATCCAGCGAGTTACCTTCGAACGCCAACGCGGCCTTGCTTTCGACGCGGCCCTTGGCTCGGTTGTCCAGTTCATCGATCAACAGTTTTGCGGTCTGATCGGCGCGAATGAGTCCTCCACGGTTATCGACACTGGCGCTGTTGATGTCCAGGGTATTGAGGCTGGAAATTTTGCCGGTGCGGTTATCCAAGCGAGTGGCTTGCACATCCATCGCACCATTGGCCTGGATCAGGCCTTTCTGATTGTTGAGCTGAGCGCCGACACGGGTGGTCAGCGTTCCCTCACTGGTCAGTTGACCCTGCTGACTGTTGTCGAGCTGCTGCGCCCGAACGGCCAGAGCCTGTTTTGCGCCGATCTTGCCGGTGCTGTTATTGATCGTGCCGAGCGCGGTGAGATCCAGCAGACGCCCTGCCGTCATCAAGCCAGAGACGTTATCCAGCGACGTGACCGTCAGTACGGTATTGGTTTGGCTGGAGAGTTCGCCGTTCCTGTTAATGAGCTGCCCGACGTTACCATCGATACTACCGCTGCTGATGACACCGCTATTGTTCAGGACCTGACCGGCGTTGAGGTTCAAGGTGTTGTTGCTCAGAACGCGTCCGGTTGTGCGGTTATCCAACGTTCCGACGTTGATTACGGCGGCTGACCCGTTGAGCGTCCCGCCCTGGTTGTTCAACGTCTGCGCAACATTGGCCGTCAGATTGCGACTGGCGATCACACTCTTGCCGTTGTTGCTGAGGTTTTGCGCCGTGAGGCTCACATCCCCCGCCGCATTGCGCGAGTTATCAGCATTGACCCCGGCCTCAATGATGCCGTTGTTGCTCAACTGCCCACCGGCATTCAGGGTGATGGAGTTGCGCGCCGCGAGGGTTTTCTGATTGGTCAGGTTGCCCTGGGTTTGCGCGTTCAACGTGGTGCCGGCGTAGACCGGACCACGGGCGTCGAGGCTGGCAGCCTTGACCTTGACGGCGCCGCTGGCCGAGGTGTCAATCAGGCTCAGGTGGCCGTTGGCATCAAGCTGAATATCCCCACCACTGGCAATCAACTTGCCGTCCAGCTTCACGCCAACACCGGCCTCGGTGCCCACCAACTTGATCGCCCCGGCATACATCCCTCCCAGCGCCGAGGAGTCGATGGCCAGTTCCGGTTTAGCGCTGCCGTCATCGGCGCGGGCGGTGGCGCTCAAGGTGTCGGCGTTGACGTCATTGCGTCCGGCAATAATCGTCAGGTTCTTGGCCTGGATCTCGGCGTTGATCTTGGCGCTGCGGGTGATGATTTCGAAGTGGTCGACGTTGTTGGCGTTGAGGCCTGCGCCTTCGATGGCGACGCTGCCTTTATCCACCTGATAACGATCCAGCCGACCGTTTTCCACCACCGGCTTGCCGGTGCTCAAGGTCACTTTCGGGCTGTTGATAAAACCGCAACCATTACAGGTAATGCCGTACGGGTTGGCAACGATGACGTGGGCCGATTGCCCCGCCACTTCGGTGTAGCCGCGCAACTGGCTCGGGTTGCCGCCGTTGACTTCGTTGAGGATGGTCTTGGCCGCCGTGCCATTGAGGTTCGGGTTGCCGAGGATGATCCCGCCCAACTGGGTGGACTGGGTGCGCGAGGTGGCGTTGTTGAGGATCACGCCGTTGCTGCCGACGTTGTAATCCTTGAACTGGTTGTGGGACAGGCCGTTGCCGTTGGGCTTGGCGATGTTGACGATGGGCACGCCGTTGCCGGCCCGGTCCAGGCCTGTGCCCGGCGCGCTGACCACGATGCCGTCAGCCTGGGCCCACAGCGGTTGCCAGAACATGACGTTGGCCAACAGGAACGCAAGGCCGCGTTTGGGCATGCCCCAGAAGTGCTCGCGGGTTTGCAAGGCAGCAGAAGGCTGGCAGGCCAGAAAGGCGTGTTGGCGGTCGTCCATGATCGAGTCTCGTTGCAGCAGGAATTTAAAGAAGCACTCCCATGCGAATGTCGAGCGGCGGCAAAACCAGACACGACTTTGCTCCAGGGGTGGGTGAAGGCAGGTGCTTACCCCCGGGCCAGAAAGTGACATCAAAATAGTGGCGCGATATTAGATAGCCATTATTCTGGCGTCAATGAATGAATGCGCAAACAAGGGGCTGTACGGACCACCGGTCTGGAGATGGAGGGGTAATTGTCAGGCTGCCATCGCGAGCAAGCTTTGCTCCCACAGAGGATCAGTCACATGCAGTAGCGCGCAATACACACAAAGGCCGCGTGGTTAAACACACAAGGCCCCTTGGGTTGCACCCCTCTATCTCGCGGGTTTCATGGGGTGATACCTGCCCCAATGCGGTGCACAAATACCTTCGAGGCGCACAGGAATCGGGCGCAACTTGTATCAAAAACGGCCCCGCAAACGATCAAATGCGTCAGAAGTTACACAGATGCGACATTAAGGTACGTTCGTGCCACTGTTTCAGGCCTGTAACCGCTCTGGATCTTGCATTGGGTATGGGGCCTGCATAAGTATCCGCAGGACGACTCACGAGGTCGCCCTCAAATCCAAAAATGACAACAAATCATGAGGCCAACATGCTTAAACACGCGGTCATTCCGTTTTTAGTCGGCGCAGGCTTGTTAGCCAGCGCACCTTTCGCCCATGCGGCGACTAACCTGGTGTTCTGCTCCGAAGGGAGTCCGGCCGGTTTTGACCCTGGTCAGTACACCACCGGAACCGACTTCGACGCCTCTGCAGAAACCATGTTCAACCGCCTGACCCAGTTCGAACGCGGCGGCACCGCTGTGATTCCTGGCTTGGCGACCAAATGGGACATTTCCGAAGACGGCCTCACCTACACCTTCCACTTGCGTGAAGGCGTCAAGTTCCACACCACCCCGTATTTCAAGCCGACTCGTGAATTCAACGCCGACGACGTGCTGTTCACCTTCAATCGCATGATCAGCAAGGATGACCCGTTCCGTAAGGCCTACCCGACCGAATTCCCGTACTTCACCGACATGGGGATGGACACCAACATCACCAAGATCGATAAAGTCGACGACCACACCGTCAAGTTCACCCTCAAGGATGTTGACGCCGCGTTCATCCAGAACATGGCCATGAGCTTCGCCTCGATCCAGTCCGCCGAGTACGCGGCCCAACTGCTCAAGGAAGGCAAGGCCCCCGACATCAACCAGAAGCCGGTCGGCACCGGCCCGTTCGTGTTCAAGAGCTACCAGAAAGACTCCAACATCCGCTACACCGGGAACAAGGATTACTGGAAGCCTGAAGACGTGAAGATCGACAACCTGATCTTCGCCATCACCACCGACCCATCGGTACGCATCCAGAAGCTGAAGAAGAACGAGTGCCAGGTCACCCTCTTCCCACGCCCAGCCGACCTCAAGGCGCTGAAGGAAGACAAGGCACTGAAGATGCCTGACCAGGCGGGTTTCAACCTGGGCTACATCGCTTACAACGTGATGGACAAGATCAAGGGCAGCAACGAGCCGAACATTCTGGCCGACCTGAAAGTTCGCCAGGCGCTGGACATGGCGGTCAACAAGCCACAGATCATCGATTCGGTCTACCAGGGCGCTGGTCAACTGGCGGTCAACGCCATGCCGCCGACCCAATGGTCCTACGACACCACCATCAAGGACGCCAAGTACGACCCTGAGAAAGCCAAGACGCTGCTCAAGGAAGCCGGCGTCAAGGAAGGCACCAACATCACCCTGTGGGCGATGCCGGTACAGCGTCCGTACAACCCCAACGCCAAGCTGATGGCTGAAATGCTGCAGTCCGACTGGAAGAAGATCGGCCTGAACGTCAACATCGTCAGCTACGAATGGGGCGAGTACATCAAGCGCTCCAAGGGCGGCGAGAACCAGGCCATGATCATTGGCTGGAGCGGTGACAACGGTGACCCGGACAACTGGCTCAACGTGCTGTTCGGCTGCGACTCGCTGGCCGGTAACAACTTCTCCAAATGGTGCGACAAGAAGTTCGACGACCTCGTCAAGCAGGCCAAGCGCACGACCGACCAGGCCAAGCGCACCGAACTGTACAAACAGGCGCAACACGTCCTCAAGGACGCTGTGCCAATGACACCTATCGCTCACTCGACGGTGTATCAACCCATGCGCGCCAATGTGCAGGACTTCAAGATCAGCCCGTTTGGCTTGAACTCCTTCTACGGCGTCAGCGTCAGCAAATAAAGGTAGGCAACGGCGGCGTTTCTGACGGCGCCGTTGCTTTATCTGCCGAGACCAAGACTCAGGAAAACGCCTACATCCAAAAGCACTGCGTACCACAGCAGCTGGTTTAGGACGTATCGCCTTTTCCCACAAGTCTTTCAGGCGTTACGCATTTACTGCCTGGCCCGCGGCCCATACCGTCGGGAGCCAGGTCGATCTGCTGGCGCTGCGGCATCGCTGTTCGCAATGGATTGAACTCAGTGCCCGGACAGGTCCTGCAAGGGCGCCGGTCACTGTTAAACACCCCATAGAGAGAGGGAGCGTCATGCGCCATACCTTGGTTTTATCCGCATTGCTGGGCACCGGCCTGCTGGCCGCCACTTCCATGGCCCAGGCCGCCGGCGGCAGCCTGGTGTTCTGTTCCGAAGGCAGCCCCGCCGGTTTCGACACCGCGCAATACACCACCGCCACTGACAACGATGCCGCCGAACCGCTGTACAACCGCCTGGCCGAGTTTGAAAAGGGCGCGACCAACGTCGTACCTGGTCTGGCGACTAGCTGGGACATTTCCGAAGACGGCCTGAAATACACCTTTCACCTGCGCGAAGGGGTGAAGTTTCATACCACCGATTACTTTACGCCGACCCGGGATTTCAACGCCGACGACGTGCTGTTCACCTTCAACCGCATGCTTGACCCGCAGCACCCCTTCCGTAAGGCCTACCCGACCGAGTTTCCATACTTCAACGGCATGAGCCTGAACAAGAACATCGCCAAGGTCGAGGCCACCGGGCCGCTGACCGTGGTCATGACGCTCAACAGCGTGGACGCCGCGTTCATCCAGAATATCGCCATGAGCTTCGCTTCGATCCTGTCGGCCGAATACGCTGATCAGTTGCTCAAGAGCGGCAAGCCCAGCGACATCAACCAGAAGCCGATCGGCACCGGGCCGTTCGAGTTCAAGAGCTACCAGAAAGACTCCAACATCCGCTATGTCGCCAACAAACAGTACTGGGCGCCGGAGCGGGTCAAGCTGAACAACCTGATCTTCTCCATCAACACCGATGCCTCGGTACGGGTGCAAAAACTCAAGGCCAACGAATGCCAGGTCACCCTGCATCCACGTCCAGCCGATGTGCCGGCCTTGAAGAACGACCCGAAACTGCAACTGATCGAGAAACCCGGTTTCAACCTCGGCTACATCGCCTATAACACCCGTCACAAACCGTTCGACCAGGTCGAAGTGCGCCGGGCGCTGGACATGGCGGTGAACAAGCAGAGCATCCTCAACGCCGTGTACCAGGGCGCAGGGCAACTGGCGGTCAACGCCATGCCGCCGACCCAGTGGTCTTACGACGATACGATCAAGGACACCGCCTACAACCCGGAAAAAGCCAAGGAGTTGCTCAAGGCTGCCGGGGTCAAGGAAGGCACCGAAATCACCCTCTGGGCCATGCCGGTACAACGCCCGTACAACCCCAACGCCAAGCTGATGGCCGAAATGCTTCAGGCCGACTGGGCGAAAATCGGCCTGAAGGTGAAGATCGTCAGCTATGAATGGGGCGAATACATCAAGCGCACCAAGAACGGCGAGCACGATGTCAGCCTGATCGGCTGGACCGGTGACAACGGGGACCCGGACAACTGGCTGGGCACGCTGTACAGCTGCGATGCCATTGGCGGCAACAACTACTCCATGTGGTGCGATCAGGACTACGACAAGCTGATCAAGCAGGCCAAGGTCGTCACCGATCGCGACCAGCGCACCGTGCTCTACAAACAGGCCCAGCAATTGCTCAAGCAGCAAGTGCCGATCACCCCTGTCGCTCACTCGACGGTCAACCAGCCGCTGAGCGCCAAAATCGAAGGGTTCAAGGTCAGCCCCTTCGGTCGCAACGTGTTCTCGGGCGTCAGCCTGAACCCATAACTGATTAGCCATACAGCAGGGCCCCATTTGGGGCCCTCACGCAGACGTCTTGCCGAAATTCACCGTTCAGGCGTAATGCAAACGTTTGCGAAGCCAAGATGAGTTGCAAAAACCGATAGCCGTATCACTAAAAAAGACCGGCATTAAAAGAAAGAAAAGGAGCGTTACCCATGAAACTTAGCAGCACCGCGTTACTGGCCTTGGCCATCAGCAGCGTTACGGCCACGGCGTACGCAGAATCACAGAGCCAGGCGTTCACTCCGGTGACCGTGAAAGAAAAAAACGCCCAGAGCGAAGCCACCGGCTTTCTGGAAGGCCAGTCGGTGACGGGGTCTACGCGTAACTGGTACGCGAACGAGCAGCTCAAGCGCGGTGCCAAGTTTGGCTACATCAAAAATGGCGCTCTGGCCGAAACTGATCGTCGTATCAACTGGGTTCAGGGCACTATCGTCAATTACAATTCGGGCTTCACTGAAGGCACTGTTGGTTTCAGCACTGAAATCGCTGCCTACAACGCCATTGCACTAGAGCGGGATCGCGAGAACCTGGCCGCCGGCAACGGTGGCGCGCCAAAGACGGGCACTGCTTCGGGCAACAACCGCACCCTGACCGAAAAAGGCGGTGACGCGGTAGGCCAGTGGAGCAAACTGGGCTTGGCCAACGTAAAGGCGCGGGTCTCCAGCACCACCCTGACGGCCGGTCGCCAGAGCTATAGCAGCCCGCAAGTCGACACCATCGGCAACCGTGCCCTGCCGTCGAGCTTTCAAGGGGTGAGCCTGAATGTCGCGGAGCTGGAAAACCTGACTTTTGACGTAGCAACTTTCGACCGCGTATCTCCTCGTTCGGAACAAAGCCTGCGTAAATTCCGCGCCGAGTATGCTAACGGTCGGCAAGAGTCCGATCACATTAACACCGCCGGCATCACTTACACGCCACTCGCTAGCCTGACCACGAGCCTCTGGGCCACTAAGGCCGAAGATCTCTGGAATCAATACTATTTCGGCGCCACTCATGTGCTGGGCGACAGTTCGGTACTGAGCCTGACCACCGGGCTGAACTATTACAAAACCCAGGAGGAAGGCAAGGCGCTAATCGGCGACATCGACAACGACACTTACTCCTTATCGTTTGGCCTCGCGCACCAGGCCCACAGCCTGACACTCTCCTACCAGCAAGTGAACGGTAACGAGTATTTCGATTACCTGAACGAAACTAACGGCATCTATCTGGCCAACTCCCTGTTGTCGGACTTCAATGGCCCGAACGAAAAATCCTTCCAGATCGCCTACGGCCTGAACATGGCTGAATATGGCGTTCCAGGTCTGAAGTTCAACATCTACCAAGCGCGCGGCTGGGGCATCGACGGCACCCATTACAAAGGCAACAACGGTGTGATCGACAAAGGCTACGATGGCATTCAGATTCAAGACGGTGAACATCACTACGAATACGGCATCGGCGCGTCCTATGCCGTACAAAGCGGCCCATTGAAAGCTACCGCGATCCGTGCGACCTACACCGCTCACCGTGCCAGCGAAAACCAGTCTGATGGCAGCATCAACGAATTCCGCCTGGTCACCACCATCCCGTTCAACATTCTCTAAACCATCCACCGAACGGCCGACTCACGAGGTCGGTCGTTCGGTTTTTGCCATTTAACCGATTGCAGAGGATTGCCGATGAACATGAATCCCCTACGCGCAGCCATCGCCGCTGCGTTGCTGAGTGTCGCCGTAGGCGCCACGGCCAAACCCCTGGTGGTTTGTACAGAAGCCAGCCCGGAAGGCTTCGACATGGTCCAGTACACGACTGCAGTCACTGCCGACGCCGTGGCAGAAACCATTTTCAATCGCCTGGCCGACTTCAAGCCCGGCACCACCGAAGTGATTCCGGCCCTGGCCGAATCCTGGGACATCAGTGACGACGGCCTGACGTACACGTTTCATCTGCGCAAAGGCGTCAAGTTTCACACCACCGATTATTTCAAGCCGACCCGCGACATGAATGCCGACGACGTGGTCTGGAGTTTCCAGCGCCAGCTGGACCCGAATCATCCCTGGCACAAACTGTCGAGCGTAGGCTTCCCCTACTTTGAAAGCATGGGCTTCAAAGAGCTGCTCAAGAGCGTCGAGAAAGTCGACGAGCACACCGTCAGGTTCAGCCTGACCCGCCGCGAGGCGCCATTTCTGGCGGACATCGCCATGGCCTTCTCCTCGATCTACCCGGCCGAATACGCCGACCAGTTGCTCAAGGCAAACAAGACCGGCGACCTCAACAGCAAGCCGATTGGCACCGGCCCGTTCATTTTTCAGCGCTACAACAAGGATGCCCAGGTTCGTTTCAAGGCCAACCCGGACTACTTCCGTGGCAAGCCACCGGCCGATGCGCTGATCCTGGCCATCGCCACCGACAACAACGTGCGCATGCAAAAGCTCAAGACCAACGAGTGCCAGATCGCGCTGTATCCAAAACCCGATGACATCCCCAGCATCAAGAAAGACCCGAACCTGAAGGTGACGGAACTGGACGCGATGACCGTTTCCTACACCGCCCTGAATACCAGTCACAAATACATGAGCGATGTGCGGGTGCGCAAAGCCATCGACCTGGCCTTCGATAAGGAAGCCTACGTCAACGCCCTGTTCGGCAAGGGCAATGCCACCGTGGCGGTCAACCCGTACCCACCGACGCTGCTGGGCTTCAATCATGATCTGAAAAACCCGCCCCGGGACCTGGACAAAGCCCGTCAACTGCTCAAGGAAGCCGGCGTACCTGAAGGCACCGTGTTCACCCTGTTCACCCGTAACGGCGGCGGCCCGACCAACCCCAACCCGATGCTCGGCGCGCAGATGATGCAGGCCGACCTGGCCAAAGTCGGGATCAAGGTCGACATCCGCGTGATGGAATGGGGCGAAATGCTCAAGCGCGCCAAGAACGGCGAGCACGACATGGTTTCCGCCGGATGGGCGGGCGATAACGGCGACCCGGATAACTTCCTGACGCCTATGCTCAGTTGCGAAGCGGCCAAGAACGGCGAAAACTACGCGCGCTGGTGCAACGAGCAATTCCAGGCGCTGATCGACCAGGCCCGCGCCACAGTGAACCCCGAGGAGCGCACCAAGCTCTATGAACAGGCCCAGGTGCTTTTCAACCAGGACCAGCCGTGGATCAGCATGGCCCACACCCGAATGTTTACCGCAATGCGCAAGAACGTAGAGGGCTATGTGATTAGCCCGCTTACGACCAATAACTTCGCCACCACCCAGGTGAAGTAGATAAGAAAACGCCCGGCAACTCTTATCCAGGAGCTGTCGGGCACGCCTAACCGGCTGATGAGGTACACCTTAAGATGTTTAGTTTTATTGCCCGCCGACTGGGATTATTGATCCCCACGTTCTTCGGCATCACCTTGCTGACTTTCGCGTTGATTCGCATGATCCCCGGCGACCCCGTGGAAGTGATGATGGGCGAACGTCGGGTCGATCCCGAAATGCACGCTCAGGCAATGGAACGCCTTGGCCTGAACAAACCGCTGTATGCCCAGTACCTGGACTACATCGGCAAACTGGCCCAGGGCGATCTCGGCGAATCGCTGCGCACCCGCGAAAGCGTCTGGACCGAGTTCAGTTCCCTGTTTCCCGCGACCCTGGAACTGTCCATGGCCGCCCTGTTGTTCGCCGGTATCCTGGGCCTTTTGGCCGGGGTGATCGCGGCACTCAAGCGAGGATCCCTGTTCGACCACGGGGTGATGGGCATCTCCCTGGCGGGGTATTCGATGCCGATCTTCTGGTGGGGCCTGATCCTGATCATGTTCTTCTCGGTGTCCCTGGGCTGGACGCCGGTGTCGGGACGGATCGACCTGCTCTACGACATCGAGCCGAAAACCGGCTTCATGCTGATCGACACGCTGCTGGCCGATGAGCCGGGGGCATTCCTCGACGCCCTGCACCACCTGATCCTGCCGGCCATCGTGCTGGGTACTATTCCGCTGGCGGTGATCGCCCGCATGACCCGCTCCTCGATGCTCGAAGTGCTGCGTGAAGACTACATTCGCACCGCACGCGCCAAGGGCCTGTCGCCTTCGCGAGTGGTATTCGTGCATGGCCTGCGCAACGCGCTGATCCCGGTGCTGACCGTGGTCGGCCTGCAAGTCGGCACATTGCTGGCCGGTGCGGTGCTGACCGAAACGATCTTCTCCTGGCCAGGTATCGGCAAGTGGCTGATCGAAGCCATCGGCGCCCGGGACTATCCCGTGGTGCAGAACGGCATCCTGTTAATCGCCTGCCTGGTGATTCTGGTCAACTTCGTCGTGGACGTGCTCTACGGCTTTGCCAACCCACGTATCCGTCACCAGCGCTGAGATCAAAAACCATGAGTACTCCAACTACCTCGGTAGCAGTCGATCAAAGCCTGCTGTACCCGTCCCCCTACAAAGAATTCTGGCAGGCGTTTTCCCGCAACAAGGGCGCCGTGGCCGGGCTGATGTTCATGACCCTGATCGTGTTCTGCGCGATCTTCGCCCCGTGGGTCGCCCCCCATGACCCGAGCGAACAATACCGCGACTTTTTGCTGACACCGCCGGTCTGGCTCGAAGGCGGTCAGATGCAATTTTTGCTGGGCACCGACGAACTGGGGCGCGATTTGCTGTCGCGGCTGATCCAGGGTTCGCGTCTGTCGCTGCTGATCGGCTTGTCGTCGGTGGTGATGTCGCTGATCCCGGGCATCCTGCTGGGACTGTTCGCCGGGTTCTTCCCGCGTCTGCTCGGCCCGACCATCATGCGTTTGATGGACATCATGCTCGCCCTGCCCTCGCTGCTGTTGGCCGTGGCGATTGTCGCCATCCTCGGCCCTGGCCTGATCAACACCGTGATCGCCATCGCCATCGTGTCGCTGCCGTCCTACGTGCGCCTGACCCGCGCCGCGGTGATGGGCGAACTCAACCGTGACTACGTGACCGCCGCCCGCCTGGCCGGTGCCGGCCTGCCGCGCCTGATGTTCATCACTGTGCTGCCCAACTGCATGGCGCCGCTGATCGTGCAGGCAACCTTGAGCTTTTCCTCGGCGATCCTCGACGCCGCCGCCCTGGGCTTCCTCGGCCTGGGCGTCCAGCCGCCAACCCCGGAGTGGGGCACCATGCTGGCCTCGGCCCGAGACTACATCGAACGCGCCTGGTGGGTGGTGAGCCTGCCTGGCTTGACCATTTTGCTCAGCGTGCTGGCAATCAACCTGATGGGCGACGGTTTGCGCGATGCGCTGGACCCGAAACTCAAGAATGCCGCCTGAGGAGATTCCCATGTCACTGCTAGAAATCAAGAATCTCAACGTACGCTTCGGCGACGCCACCGCCGTGCCGGTGGTCGACGGCCTGGACCTGAGCGTGGAAAAGGGTGAAGTACTGGCCATCGTCGGTGAATCAGGCTCGGGTAAATCCGTGACCATGATGGCGCTGATGGGGCTGATCGAGCACCCCGGCATCGTCACCGCCGATGCGCTGAACTTCGATGGCAAGAACATGCTCAAGCTGAGCAACCGCCAGCGTCGGCAGATCGTCGGCAAGGACCTGGCGATGGTGTTCCAAGACCCGATGACCGCGCTCAACCCCAGCTACACAGTGGGTTTCCAGATCGAAGAAGTGCTGCGCCTGCACCTGAAGATGTCCGGCAAGGCCGCCCGCCAGCGCGCCATCGAACTGCTGGAGAAAGTCGAAATCCCGGGCGCCGCCAGTCGCATGAACGCCTACCCGCACCAACTGTCCGGCGGCATGAGCCAGCGCGTGGCGATTGCCATGGCCATTGCCGGCGAGCCGAAACTGTTGATCGCCGACGAACCGACCACTGCCTTGGACGTGACCATTCAGGCGCAGATCATGGACCTGCTGCTGGCCCTGCAAAAAGAGCAGGACATGGGCCTGGTACTGATCACCCATGACCTGGCCGTGGTGGCTGAAACCGCCCAGCGCGTGTGCGTGATGTACGCAGGCCAGGCCGTGGAAGTGGGCAAGGTCCCGGAGCTGTTCGACATCCCGGCCCACCCGTACAGCGAAGCGCTGCTGGCGGCGATTCCGGAACACAGCATGGGCGCCGAGCGCCTGGCGACGCTGCCAGGTATCGTCCCCGGTCGCTACGATCGTCCGCAAGGCTGCCTGCTGTCGCCGCGCTGCCCGTATGTGCAGGACAACTGTCGTCAACAACGCCCGGCCCTCGATCCGAAATCCAACAGCCTCGCCCGCTGCTTCTACCCGTTGAACCAGGAGGTGGCGTGATGGCCGTCGTACTTACCGCCCGTGACCTGACCCGTCATTACGAAGTGTCCCGTGGCATGTTCAAGGGCCATGCGACCGTGCGCGCCCTCAACGGCGTGTCGTTCGAACTGGAAGCCGGCAAGACCCTGGCCGTGGTGGGCGAATCCGGTTGCGGCAAATCCACCCTTGCCCGGGCCCTGACGCTGATTGAGGAACCGTCCACCGGCTCCCTGAAAATCGCCGGCCAGGAAGTGGCCGGCGCGAACAAGGCCGAGCGCAAGCAGTTGCGCAAAGACGTGCAGATGGTGTTCCAGAGCCCGTACGCGTCCCTCAACCCACGGCAGAAAGTCGGTGATCAACTGGCCGAGCCCTTGCTCATCAACACCAACCTGTCGGCCACCGAGCGGCGGGAGAAAGTCCAGGCGATGATGAAGCAGGTGGGCCTGCGCCCCGAGCATTATCAGCGCTACCCGCACATGTTCTCCGGCGGCCAGCGCCAGCGCATCGCCCTGGCCCGCGCCATGATGCTGCAACCCAAGGTGCTGGTGGCGGACGAACCGACATCGGCGCTGGACGTGTCGATCCAGGCCCAGGTGCTGAACCTGTTCATGGATCTGCAGCAGGAGTTCAACACCGCTTACGTGTTTATCTCCCACAACCTGGCGGTGGTGCAGCACGTGGCCGACGACGTGATGGTGATGTATCTCGGCCGTCCGGTGGAAATGGGCCCTAACGAGTCCATCTACAGCCGTCCGCTGCACCCGTACACCCAGGCGCTGCTCTCGGCCACCCCGACCATCCACCCGGACCCGAACAAGCCGAAGATCAAAATCGTCGGCGAACTGCCCAACCCGCTCGACCCACCGTCCGGCTGCGCCTTCCACAAGCGCTGCCCATACGCCACCGAGCGCTGCCAGACCGAAGAACCGGCCTTGCGGTTGCTGGATAACCGGCAGGTGGCGTGTCACTACGCCGAGCAATTCCTCGACGGCGCGGCGTAAACCCGTCAAGGACTAGGCGCGCCCCTGTGGCGAGGGGATTTATCCCCGCTGGGGCGCGTAGCGGCCCTAAATCGACCGCCTCGGTCTATGAGGCCGGAACACAACTAACCCCTTCCCTCCGATCAACATCAATCGGCCGGAAGGGGTTTTTTGTTGTCTGTACCCTACGTCTGGCTATCACCCTCATCACCATCATCGGCATCAGGATCATCAATCGTCGAATCGTCATCATCCTGATCGCCGGGTTGCTGTTCTTCATTGGCGGCAAGCATCCATTCGCCCTGCGCCACCTGTCCGTTCACCGCTTGTTTTTCATGCTCATCGCATTCGGCCCAGGCCGCTGACGAACCGAGGGACAGCATCAGCACAACCTTCAGCAAAATCATCGCGCGTAGAAATGCGTTCATAGCCGATTCCTTTTTTCTCTGGTTAAAGCCCTAAGCCTGACGGCGTTCAAGAAACGCTGATCCTGAACGGTCGGTTCCTCAGATAAGACGCCTATGTACGGACAGAAATGCCATGCGGGCACAGAATGGTTTCGAATAAGGATTATCCCGAACGGTTATGAAGTGGACCGACTATCAGCTCACCCCACAAACCTTGTGGGAGCAAGGCTTGCCCGCGATGGCGAAGGCACATTCAACACCCCCGCAACCAGACCCACCGCTATCGCGAGCAAGCTTTGCTCCCACAGAGGAATCTGGGCCGAACACAATTTTTTTGCCCGCTGAAGTTCCAGTGTGGGAGCGAGCAGGCTCGCGATGGCGGTGGGTCAGCAGCTTTGAGATTGACTGACACTCCGCTATCGCGAGCAAGCTTTGCTCCCACGGAGGAATCTGGGCCGAACACAATTTTTTTGCCCGCTGAAGTTCCAGTGTGGGAGCGAGCCTGCTCGCGATGGCGGTGGGTCAGCAGCTTTGAGATTGACTGACACTGCGCCATCGCGAGCACGCTCGCTCCCACCGGGGGTTGGTGGTGCCTAGTCGTTAAGTGGAAATAAAAAACCCCGCAGCTTTCGGTGCGGGGTTCTGGGTGTAAAGCTCAGCGCTTAGTGATGCTCACGCGTCGCACGGAAGTTCACATCCGGCCAGCGCTCTTCCATCAGCGCCAGGTTGACACGGGTCGGGGCCAGGTAGGTCAGGTGACCGCCGCCATCCAAGGCGAGGTTTTCCACGGCCTTGTTGGAAAACTCTTCGAATTTCTTCTTGTCGCCACATTCGACCCAACGAGCGGAGTACACGGTGATCGGCTCGTAGGAGCACTCGACCTTGTATTCCTCCTTCAGGCGGCTGGCGACGACGTCGAACTGCAGCACACCGACGGCACCGAGGATGATGTCGTTGCTGCGGGTCGGGAAGAACACCTGGGTGGCGCCTTCCTCGGCCAGTTGCTGGAGGCCCTGGCGCAGTTGCTTGGACTTGAGCGGGTCTTTCAGGCGCACGCGGCGGAACAGTTCCGGGGCGAAGTGCGGGATGCCGGTGAAACCCAGGGCTTCGCCCTCAGTGAAGGTGTCGCCGATCTGGATGGTGCCGTGGTTGTGCAGGCCGATGATGTCACCGGCAAAGGCTTCTTCCAGTTGCTCGCGTTCCGAGGAGAAGAACGTCAGGGCGTCACCGATGCGTACGTCCTTGCCGGTGCGCACATGGCGCATCTTCATGCCTTTTTCGTATTTGCCCGAGCAGATGCGCATGAAGGCGATGCGGTCGCGGTGCTTGGGGTCCATGTTCGCCTGGATCTTGAACACGAAGCCGGTGAACTTCTCTTCCACCGGCTCCACGGTGCGCTCGTTGGCGACGCGGGCCAGCGGGCGCGGTGCCCAATCGACAACGGCGTCGAGCACATGGTCGACACCGAAGTTGCCCAACGCGGTACCGAAGAACACCGGGGTCAGTTGGCCGTCGAGGAATTCCTGCTGGTCGAACTCATGGCAGGCGCCTTGCACCAGCTCCAGCTGCTCGACAAAACGGTCGTACTCGTCGCCCAGGTGGGCGCGGGCCTCGTCGGAGTCGAGCTTCTCGATGATTTTGGTTTCGGTGCGTTCATGACCATGCCCGGCGGTGTAGACGATGATGTAATCGTCGGCCAGGTGGTACACGCCCTTGAAGTCGCGATAGCAGCCGATCGGCCAGGTGATCGGCGCGGCCTTGATCTTCAGGACCGCTTCGATCTCGTCGAGCAGTTCGATCGGGTCGCGGATGTCACGGTCGAGTTTGTTGATGAAGCTGACGATCGGCGTGTCCCGCAGACGGCAGACATCCATCAGGGCGATGGTCCGTGGCTCGACGCCTTTACCGCCGTCGAGGACCATCAGCGCCGAGTCCACCGCCGTGAGGGTGCGGTAGGTGTCTTCGGAGAAGTCTTCGTGGCCCGGGGTGTCGAGCAGGTTGATCATGTGATCGCGATACGGGAACTGCATGACCGACGTGGTAATGGAAATACCCCGCTGTTTTTCCATTTCCATCCAGTCGGAGGTGGCATGGCGGTCGGACTTGCGAGATTTCACCGTGCCGGCCACCGCAATCGCCTTGCCCATCAGCAAGAGCTTTTCGGTGATGGTGGTCTTACCGGCATCGGGGTGGGAAATAATGGCGAAAGTGCGGCGTTTCGCGACTTCGGCGGCCTGTTTGGTCATGGGAAATCGCCTGGCAGGTGATTCAAAAAAGGGCGGCGATTATAGCCCAGAACCCCCTCTATGGACCACCTGCGCAAGAGCAGCCTAACGACTCGCCCCCCCTCGACGGCACACGTCCAACGCAAGAATCAGACATCTTCATCACCGCTGCCCAGCCCCAGAGGTTCAGGATGAGATAGCCTGATCAGCGGGAATAAACTCAAATCTCGCGTCATTTGCGGCCGTTTGGGGAAGCGTAATCTTGATCATGGGGATCCAAATGCCGGTCTGCGTTTTAAAGTCCCGTTGATCATATTGAGCGCCAACCTTACCCGTATCATTGATGTAAAAAACGGCCTCAATCGGAAGGGTCTGACCAATATTCTGAGCCCACTTTCTCACGCGAAATTCATTCTGCGTACCAAATGCGGAGGCTGGAAGTTGCCCCTGGGCCTTCACGCCCTCGGTGAACGCAACGGCGCCTCGTTCATCCAGCTCGTCACGAACATCGAAGCCACACAATGCACCGTACATACCTGCGTTAGCGTTGAAATGGGCAATATAGTGCGCGGCTGTGGTAATACCTTGGGATTGGCAAGGTCGGCTGTTGGGGCGATTGGGATATTGACCACAACCTTCGTCAGGTCGATGGTCAGTGGCGCCGTCGACTGGAAAGAAGCACAGCACCGCCAATGCGATCTTTCCTGTCGGTTTAAAAAAATCGGGATAAAGAATAAAGCCGTTATTGTAGCCAAATACTAATTTGCTGAACTTCGCGTCTTTACGCAGCCAGGAAAAAGAGACGCCCGTCGATGCTGGGTTGGGATTCCAAAAATGAAACTGCGTGGAGTGTTGGGTTGCCCGTAGCGTCACCCCTGTGCATAAAAACGACGGCGCCGAGGGGTTGTTGCGACACATGGTCAAGACGTTGTTATAGGCTTCCGTGAGATAGGCCGCTATTTCTGGACCGGTACCTGCGCCTTGGACGCCAACAGCCTGTCCTGACGGCTCATCAATAGTGCTCCTATCCAATTCATGTGTTGCACAGCCAGCCGTCAACAATAAAAACAGCACAATGCAAAATTGTCTTTTCATTTCAGACTCCCATACATGAACAGACAAGGCTCTAAGTAAGCTATGTCTTTTTCAGGCTTTTTCCGTTAACAGTTTTATCTACGCTACAAGAGCGCTCCCCTTCGAACACCTGTCAACTTTCACAGTGCTCAATACTTATTTGAAATAAAAAACCGAGTGTTCCTCCTTAATCCACCAGAGAAGAAGTGATCAGCGAGAGCAATCAGAACAAGGCCCAGGGTTTTGTACGACGCCGCGACTTGCACCGTCAGAACGGCGCCTGCTCGCAGTACCTGAGCGAATGAATCGATGCCGAGTACCTAAGCTCCGGCAAGTCCCGTGGGGTAAGACCAGTATTGTTTCGCCAGCCGAGACAGCGTTGGCCTGACGTTTATAGCTGGACCCGGAGCACTTGGGAAAACAACCACTGCGGGCTGAGTTTGGTAAACACCGAATAATTGATCAGCACCGTTTTTCCCTTGTGTTTCGAGACCCAGGTCGGGTCAAGAACGAAAGAGTTGGGCTTACCGGCCGTAACCAGCTGATGGGCCGTATCAAGGAAGGTTTCCCCTATGACACGTACGCGCAGGGTCGAGCCCGACGGAGCTGGAGAGTTGACTGTGACTGTCCCCGAGGCATAACTGGGTGCCGGAAGCACCAGCGCCTGGGGATCGATGGTCAGAAACCGCACCCCAGACTCCAGGGTTTCACCGGCACCGCTTTTCTTGATGGTGTAGCTCACCGGTACGGTGAGCCCGATGCTATCGACGACCTCAGTGCGGGGAATCAGCACCTGTTTGTTCGCGGGAAGCTCGCCGTATGCGACCGGCGGACTGCTGTATGGCACTCGGCCTCCCCACCGAACGCTCAAGATATCGGAGGCGGCAATTGCTTCGGTGGGCAATTGCACGATGAGGTATTCATCCCTATAGATATCCTGAGTGTTCAGACGGTCGCCAGAGACTGTGCTGTAAGCCTTGGGAATGGTGGGTGCAGCAAAAGCGGGCATCGGGATAACCGGGGAGATCGCTTGGTCCGCACTCACATATTGGAAACTGAAATGACCTTGTGGGCTGGGAGGCAATGTGACGCGAACGATGGGGATAAAAAGACCGTTGGTGCGCTCATGATATTTTTTTTGGTCGATTCGGGAGGCTTCCAGATCGTTTGAGCCGGTGATCCAGAAAAACGCCTGGATGGGCAGCGCAGCCGGAATTTTTTTCTGGCCAGGCTTCGATGCGAAGCTCGTTGTGATTCTTGAAATTAAAATCGGCGCCCCCTGCCTCAAGCTCAACAAGTTTTCTGACTTGCAATCCCGCATTGAAGTTAGCCACGGCTTGCTCATTCAACGCATCGTTGAGCATCCACGCGCAACTGGCAGGATTTCCGTAACTGACCCTTCGAAAATGGGTCAGCCAGGCCCTGGCAGTGAAAAATATTCTGTTCATTACAGGGTTTACTCAGGGGATAGACGAACTGAGTAATGCTGTCACGGCAACCGCGGGCGCCCGGCTTGCTGCGATAGATCGTCGCGCCATCGTAGGGAAAATAGCAGATGATCGAGGGCCTTATTTTTCCCTGCGGAGCCCGGAGGGTGGGATAAAAAATATAGCCATGCCGGGCTTCGTTGTTGCCCCATGGCGCACCACCAAACTTGGCGTCGGCCCTCAGGTAGGAAAATGAAACCGCGCCGCTGGTCCTGGAAAATTCGCTATGGTCCCAAGGATCGAAGTTTCCTGCGTTGGTCGTGCGTGCCACGACACCCGTGCATAAAAAAGCAGGTGCCGTGGCAGCGCCACAGTTGACCGCGGTGTCGTAGTAGTTGCGAGTCAAGGCGGCTGCGGTTGCTTCTCCTGATTGCACGCTCGTGGCCACGAGCGCTTCGCTAAAGGACAGCGGCGAAACACAAAGACTGCCCAGTAGAATCAGCAGCTTTGCTGATTTTTTAAGCGTGAGAGTTGCCATGTTCGTCGCCTTGAGTATCCCGGTCGGGTCAACAGGCTGATCTGACCCTTTCAATGAGGATTACACCGGTTATCACCCGGCAATTTAATAATCACATCATGGGCCACATAGGGACGAGCGGGCTCAAGGCTCCACGTAGGTTTATTCTCGGCGATATCGGGGGAATCAAGATGGCAGGCCAACTGACGGCGCATGCTGCTGCCCATGTTATCGAAATTCCAGTCCTTGCGATTCGGATCAAGGGCAGCAGCCTTGATCGCCAGCTCGGCCAGCACGACATTGGTTTTCCCTACGCCGGCTTTTCTTCCGCAGGCCGTGGGCGTGACCTTAAGCGATGAAATTTTTCCCAATACGGGTTCTACATAATTGTTATCCCACTCGATCTTTTCTATGTAGTTATCGCAGGAACGACTATCCACCGGGGGTTGAACATGCTGATCGGCGGGATAGTAAGCAAATTTCGCGTCCTCAGCGATCGAGTTCGGAAATTGTATTTTTATGATCGGCTTCCACGTATTGTCTTGCTCTACCCATCGGCGCTGATCATCTCGAGCAAGCTCACGGGACGTAAAAGTCTTTGTAGTTCTGTCAATGTAATCAATACCACTCTCATAAATAAAAGCAGCGATAGGGAGCTCCAGGTACGTGGCTTTTGCTGAGTCGCTGTCACTGGCGACAGGCGCATCAAACTTCACCCGTGCCTGACTGCCCCAGTCCCTTTTCCAGTGTTTATTAGGTGGCCAGGTTTCAATTCGCAGCTCCGACTGGGTATGGATCGCATCGTCCTTTTCCTCAGGATCATTGGCCAAAATTTTTCGTGCTTCGACAAACGTATTGAATGCATCAGCCTTGTTGTAGGTACCGAAGTAGTCTCTCGTGGTATCAAAGCCGCATTGAAACTTGTGCGCTTTCGTGGCTTCAGGGTCTCGGGTTTGACGGTCATAGTGCTCCATCCACGCCTTGGCATTGCTGATGCCCAGCTTCTGGCAATAGTCCTCGACAACGCCGAGGGAGTTCCCGTTCTCCTGATAATCGCCGCAGCCGCTGTTGTTCCGATAATTCGTCCAGGAATCAATAGGAAAGGCACACAATACTTTGATTTTGAATTGCGTCTTTTCATTCACAAAATCATTGGGCACCAAGGCAAAACCATTGAACCTGAGCATACCCAGCCCATTGTACTCAACATCTTTTCTTAAATATGAAACCGATGTACCTCCGGCCGCTATACCGGTGCCCCCCGCTTCCAGGCTCTGCGATAACGGACTGGGATCCCACGGCAAATAACTCTGTTTACTGGCGATCCCTCTAAGTATCAATCCAGAGCAATCAGACGCCAACCTGCCACTTCCACAATCCCGTGCGGTCAATCGATACCAGTACTCCATCAATTTGGCCGTATCGGTGCCAGGGCTTGCCTGCAACAGGCTGGAGCCCGATACAAAACCGAGAAACAAAGAAATGCTTAATATCCGTATGACCCGACGCCTGCGCATGACTCTCTCCTAGAGCTTTTCATCGCTCAGCTCAATCAGTTATGCAATCCCGCCTAATAACCTGCGTTCCCGGCATAAACCCAACACCGGTTTTATTCAGCGGCGAGTACAACTGGAGTCTTGAGTATTCGATGATCGCTTCGTCGCGCCCACTGTCGACACTTACAGTTTTTTAGATCTGTTTAAACGATTTCCTCATAACCGGCCGCCGATCAGTCAACAAATGATCTGCCATGAAACGCCCTTCCAAGCTGCCATGTGCAAATGGCCAGCCTGGAAGCCTGTGTCGCATTGCCGAGGAACATCTGACTGTCACACAGGTCGGTTACATCAGGAGCTGTCGCGGGCCGCACGACGAATGAGTGCAAAAACGCGACATTTTTTGTTGATCTCAGGCCCCTCACGCCCTAAAGTTCGCGCCGAACGTCCATGCTGGAAACGATCCATCCGGCTCAAGTACTGACGACGAGACAGCAAGGCCAAGGGAATCAAGCATCCCGTGGCCTTTTTGCTTTCGGCGACATGCCTTGGGAAGTAGGCGAACCAAAGTGGGGATACGGAGGACGTTCACGAGGGCTGCTTGCCCTTACACCCATTGATCCTGATGTTTGCCAGTAGGAGTCCCAAGTATGTCGATCCAGGTCGAAGATTATTTCGCGCGCGAGACCTTTCAGAAAATGAAGGCGTTCGCCGACAAGCAGGAAACCCCGTTCGTGGTGATCGACACCGCGATGATCTCCCAGGCCTACGATGACCTGCGCGCAGGTTTCGAATTCGCCAAGGTCTATTACGCCGTCAAGGCCAACCCGGCAGTGGAAATCATCGACCTGCTCAAGGATAAAGGCTCGAACTTCGACATCGCTTCGATCTATGAGCTGGATAAAGTCATGAGCCGTGGCGTAGGCCCGGATCAGATCAGCTACGGCAACACCATCAAGAAATCCCGGGACATCCGCTACTTCTACGAGAAGGGCGTGCGCCTGTATGCCACCGACTCCGAAGCCGACCTGCGCAACATCGCCAAGGCCGCGCCGGGCTCGAAAGTCTACGTGCGCATTCTTACCGAAGGCTCGACCACCGCTGACTGGCCGCTGTCGCGCAAGTTCGGCTGCCAGACCGACATGGCCATGGACCTGCTGATCCTGGCCCGCGACCTGGGCCTGGTGCCGTACGGCATTTCCTTCCACGTCGGTTCGCAACAGCGTGACATCAGCGTCTGGGACGCGGCCATCGCCAAGGTCAAAGTGATCTTCGAGCGCTTGAAAGAAGAAGACGGCATCGTGTTGAAGCTGATCAACATGGGCGGTGGCTTCCCGGCCAACTACATCACCCGCACCAACAGCCTGGAAACCTACGCAGAGGAAATCATCCGTTTCCTCAAGGAAGACTTCGGCGACGAACTGCCGGAGATCATCCTGGAGCCGGGCCGTTCGCTGATCGCCAACGCCGGCATCCTGGTCAGCGAAGTGGTGCTGGTGGCCCGTAAATCCCGTACCGCCGTCGAGCGCTGGGTATACACGGACGTGGGCAAGTTCTCCGGCCTGATCGAAACCATGGACGAAGCCATCAAGTTCCCGATCTGGACCGAGAAGAAAGGCGAGATGGAAGAAGTGGTCATCGCCGGCCCTACTTGCGACAGCGCCGACATCATGTACGAAAACTACAAGTACGGTTTGCCGCTGAACCTGGCCATCGGTGACCGTCTGTACTGGCTGTCGACCGGTGCCTACACCACCAGCTACAGCGCGGTGGAATTCAATGGCTTCCCGCCGCTGAAGTCGTTCTACGTGTAATTCGCTGGTCGCTGGACCCGAAAGCCCGTGACTGTGTCACGGGCTTTTTTGCAATAGCGCAAAACGCGCCCATCAGCGCAATGCTATTGACTTCAGGCTTGTCTGAATCATGTGGCTTTTATGTGTGTTTATGAATGGTTCTCGATAACATGCGCGCCATGATGAACAGCAATGACTGAAAGGCGAGTGACGTGTTTAAGAAAACCCTGTTCCAGTTGCACTGGTTTTTCGGCATCAGCGCCGGGCTGGTCCTGGCGTTTATGGGCATTACCGGTGCCGCGGTGTCGTTTCAGGACGAAATCCTGCGGGCGTTGAACCCCCAGGTGTTGATGGTCCCGAAACAACCGGAAGGCGTCCTGCCGCCTGCCGAGCTGGTGCAACAGATCGAGGCCGCTTCCGGTAAAACCGTCGCCATGCTTTGGGTCGAGACCGACAGCGGCCACGCCGCACGGGCAATTTTCGCCGCCCCGCCTGGGGAAAAGCGCGGGCCCATGCGCTATTTCAACCCGTACAACGCACAATTCATGGGCGATGTGGTGGGCCAGGATCTCTTCGCTCTGATACTCAGGCTGCATCGCGTCCTGGCCTTGGAGGATGTAGGTCGACAGATTACCGGTGCCTGCACGCTGATCCTGGTGTTTTTCTGCCTGTCCGGGCTGTACCTGCGCTGGCCACGCCAATGGAAAAGCTGGCGTGCCTGGCTGACCCTCGACTGGGCGAAAAAAGGCCGCAGCTTCAACTGGGACCTGCACTCGGTGGCGGGCACCTGGTGCCTGGCGTTCTATCTGCTGGCGGCCCTGACCGGCCTGACCTGGTCCTACGATTGGTACAACAAAGGCGTGACCCACCTGCTCTCCGATTCCCCCGAAGAAGAACGGGTGCGCAACCGCGGCCCAGCGCCGAGCGGCCCGCCGCCGGTGGCCGACTATCGGGCCATGTGGAGCAGCATCTACAGCGCCGCGGGCCCTGGCCTGATCGCCTACAACGTGCGCATGCCGCCGGTGGCCGGGCAACCGGCAACGGTGTTCTACCTGCTGAAAAACTCGCCTCATGACCGGGCGCTGAACCAGCTCATCCTCGACCCGGCCACCGGTGTCATCAGTGGTCACAGCCGCTACAGCGACAAGAGCCTCAAGGCGCAGTTGCTGACCAGCGTCTATGCCTTGCATATCGGCAGCTATTTCGGCCTGATCGGGCGGATCCTGGTGACGGTCGCCGCGCTGACCATGCCGCTGTTCTTCATCACCGGCTGGTTGCTGTACCTGGACCGTCGCCGCAAGAAGCGCCAAATCAAGAATGCCCGCCAGGAGCTGGGTGCCAACCGCAGCGATGCGCCCGCCTGGCTGATCGGGTTCGCCAGCCAGAGCGGTTTCGCCGAGCAACTGGCCTGGCAGACCGCCGGCCAGCTCCAGGCTGCCGGTTTGCCGGTGAAGGTCCAGCCGCTGGCCGGTGTCAGCGAGCAGGAGCTGAGCAATTGCAGCCACGCCTTGTTCGTCGTCAGCACCTTTGGCGACGGCGAAGGACCGGACAGCGCCCGGGGTTTCGAGCGCAACGTGTTGGGTCGGGCCATGAGCCTGGAGCGCCTGCAGTATTCGGTGCTGGGCCTGGGCGATCGGCAATACGAAAACTTCTGCGGCTTCGCCCGACGCCTGCACACCTGGCTGTCGGAGCACGGCGGCAAGACTCTGTTCGCTCCGGTGGAAGTCGACAGTGGCGACCCTTACGCCTTGCGTCACTGGCAACAGCAATTGGCCGAACTGACTGGCCAGGCTCCGCTGGACACTTGGCAGGCGCCCAGTTTCGAGAACTGGACCCTGCACCAGCGCACCTTGCTCAACCCCGAGAGCAGCGGCTCTGGCGTGTATCTGTTGGGCCTCACCGCGCCCGGCCCGAGCAGTTGGCTGGCCGGTGACCTGGTGGAAATCCTGCCGCGCAATGACCTGTCGGCCATCGACCATTTCCTGGAGGGCCTGGGCATCGCCGGCGTTGCTCGCGTGCAGGTCGATGGCTTGCCCCAGCGCCTCGATCAGGCCCTGGCCAACCGCCAACTGCCGGAAAATCGCGCCCATCTGGTGGGCATGCATGCCCAGGCCCTGGTGGATGCCCTGGCGCCACTGGCACTGCGCGAATACTCCATCGCTTCGATTCCCGCCGATGGCCTGCTGGAACTGATGGTGCGCCAGGAACGTCACGCCGACGGCAACCTGGGTATCGGCTCCGGTTGGCTCACCGAACATGCGCCGCTGGGCAGTGCCATCAGCCTGCGGGTACGCCGCAACAGCGGCTTCCATCTGCCGCCTCAGGGCGTGCCCATGATATTGCTGGGCAACGGCACCGGTCTGGCCGGCCTGCGCAGCCTGCTCAAGGCGCGCGTGGCCGAGGGCATGCAGCGCAACTGGCTGCTGTTCGGCGAGCGCCAGCGCGAGCATGATTTCCACTGCCGTGATGAGTTACAGGAATGGGTGACATCCGGCGATCTGGAACGCCTGGACCTGGCGTTTTCTCGGGATCAGGAACAGAAAATCTACGTCCAGGACCGCCTGCGCGAATCCTCGGCCCTGCTCAAGCAATGGCTGGCCGACGGTGCGGCGATCTATGTCTGCGGCAGCTTGCAGGGCATGGCGTCGGGCGTGGATCAGGTGCTCAACGACGTGCTCGGCGCCGCGGCAGTGGAGCGCTTGATCGAACAGGGCCGGTACCGGCGGGATGTCTACTGACAAGCCACCCGCTAAAACACTGCCCTCTGTGGGAGCGAGCCTGCTCGCGATGGCGGAGTATCAGACGGCACTTTTGTCGACTGACACAGCGCATCGCGAGCAGGCTCGCTCCCACATTGATTGGTGGCGTACTTGAAACTCAGACCGGCTGCAACTTCTTCTCAAACACCGCCACGCCCTCCAGATCCCGCAACACCACGCTCATCTCCCCGCTCTGGCCGTCGATGTTCACCTCGCCAAAGAACTGGTATCCGGCAAACGGCGACGTGTTCTGCGCCGGGGGGGCTTTCTGGAACACCACTTCGGGACCGAACGTCTTGTCCAGAGGATTAGGCCCGAAGCTGCCGGCATTCAACGGCCCGGCGACAAACTCCCAGAAGGGTTCGAAATCCTGGAACGCGGCCTGTTCCGGGTGGTAATGGTGGGCGGCGCAATAGTGCACGTCAGCGGTGAGCCAGACGTAGTTGCGCACCTGATGCTTGCGCAGGTAGCCGAGCAACTCGGCGATCTCCAGCTCACGGCCCTGGGCCGGCCCCGGATCACCGTTGGCGACCGCTTCCCAACGCGACACGCCGGGGCTGACTTCGCCGTCGGGCACACCCAGGCCGATGGGCATGTCGGCAGCAATGACTTTCCACTGGGCACGGGACTGCTTCAGTTCGCCCTTGAGCCAGTCCAACTGCTCGCGACCGAGAAAGGGTTTGGCCCCGCCGAGGTTGGCGTCGTTGGCTTCGCGGTAGCTGCGCATGTCCAGCACGAACACATCCAGCATCGGCCCGTAAGCGAGCTTGCGGTAGATCCGCCCGCCGCCGTCGGCCTTCTGCAAGCGCATGGGGGCGTATTCCAGCCAGGCCTGCCGCGCACGACCAACAAGACTGTGGATATCCTTGGTCTGGTAGCGTTCATCCAGTTGCTTGCCCGGCGACCAGTTGTTGACCACCTCATGATCGTCCCATTGCCAGATCTGCGGCACTTCGGCGTTGAAGCGGCGCACGTTCTCGTCCATCAGGTTGTAGCGGTAGTTGCCACGATATTCGTCCAGGGTCTCGGCGACCTTGCTCTTGGCTTCAGTGGTGAGGTTGCGCCAGATACGCCCGCCTTCGGTGGTGATCTGCGCCGGCACCGGACCGTCCGCGTAGATGGTGTCGCCGCTGTGGATAAAAAAATCCGGCAGGCGCAAACGCATGGCTTCGTAGATGCGCATGCCGCCAATGTCCGGGTTGATCCCGAAGCCCTGGCCGACGGTGTCGCCGCTCCAGACAAACCGGATGTTGCGCTTGAACTGCGGCACGCTGCGCAGGTGACCGAGCCAGGGCTCACTGGCGACACCGGTCTGGGCGTCTTCAAAATGCACGCGGTAGAAAATTGCCTGGTCAGGCGGCAGCCCGGTGAGCTCGACCCGAGCGGTAAAATCGCTGCGGCTGTCGACCAGTGGCGAGACAACACGCCGCGGGTTGGGCAACTGGCTGCGGGTGTCCCATTCCACCACCATCCGGGCCGGGCGGTCGCAGCGGCTCCAGATCATCGCCCGGTCGCCCTGCAGATCGCCAGACTGCACGCCATCGGTGAGCACCGGGCGATCCTTGACTGAGGCAATCACCGCCGGCGCCAGCCCCGGCAACAACAACCCCGCCCCCACGGCTTGCATCACACGGCGACGGCCCAGGTCAAATTCGCTCATGGTGTTTCCCCCAAATGGGGAAACTTAAGCATGGCAGTGTTAATCAGGCGTGACAGGGATCTTGTGAACACCCCAAAACCACTGTGGGAGCGAGCCTGCTCGCGATTGCAGAGTATCAGGCAACCCATTGTCGACTGATACACCGCTATCGCGAGCAGGCTCGCTCCCACAGGGAATTTTCATTGTTCAAACTTAAGTGATCAGGCCTTGGCCGGCTCTAACGCCATCTCCACCACTTCCGGCCGCTTGAGCAGCGCATAGGACACCGCCGTCAGCAGACTCCCCGCCACGATCGCCAGCAAATACAACAACGCATGGTTGATGGCGTTAGGGATTAGCATCACGAACAGCCCACCGTGAGGCGCCATCAGTTTGCAGCCGAAGTACATCGACAGCGCACCGGTCAGTGCGCCACCAGCGATGCTGGCCGGGATCACCCGCAACGGGTCCTTGGCGGCGAACGGAATCGCCCCTTCGGAGATGAAGCACAGCCCCAGCACCAGCGCCGCTTTACCGGCCTCGCGTTCGGTCTGGGCAAACTTGCGACGGGCGATAAAGGTTGCGATGCCCAGGCCAATCGGCGGCACCATGCCAGCGGCCATGGCCGCCGCCATCGGAGCATAACTTTGCGACGCCAGCAGTCCCACGGAAAACGCATAGGCGGCCTTGTTGATCGGCCCGCCAAGGTCGACACACATCATCGCCCCCAGCAAAACACCCAACAGAATCGCGTTGGTGGTGCCCATGCTGTCGAGGAAATGGGTCAGGCCATCCAGCATGCCCGCCACCGGTTTGCCGACGATGTAGATCATCACCAGACCGGTAAACAGGCTCGCCAGCAGCGGGATGATCAGGATCGGCTTGAGCGCTTCCAGGCTCTGGGGCAGGCGCGCGTAGCGGTTGATCGCCTTGGCCGCGTAACCGGCCAGGAAACCGGCGATGATCCCGCCGATGAACCCCGCGCCCAAGGTGCTTGCGAGCATCCCGCCGATCATGCCGGGCGCCAGGCCGGGACGGTCGGCGATGGAATAGGCGATGTAGCCGGCCAGCAACGGCACCATCAGTTTGAACGCGGTGTCACCGCCGATCTGCATCAGCGCCGCCGCCAGCGTGCCGGGCTCCTTGAACGCGGTAATGCCAAACACGAACGACAAGGCGATCAACAGACCACCGGCCACCACCATCGGCAACATGAACGACACGCCGGTCAGCAGGTGCTTATAGACACCGGTCTTCTCCGTTTTTGCCGCAGCACTGGCACCGCCCGACGCGCTTTCCTGGCGGCCTTCGGCAAGCGCCTTGTTCAGCGTGGCTTCGGCCTGCTTCAAGGCAATGCCGGTGCCGCAGCGATAAATTTTCTTGCCGGCAAAACGCTCGGTGGCGACTTCGATGTCGGTGGCCAGCAGCACCACGTCGGCCTCGGCGATGGCCTCGGGGCTCAACGGATTGCGGGCGCCCACCGAGCCCTGGGTTTCCACTTGCAAGTCGTAACCGAGCTTCTTCGCTGCCTGCTGCAACGCCTCGGCGGCCATGAAGGTATGGGCCACGCCGGTTGGGCAAGCAGTGATGGCGACCAGACGAGGAGCCCGCTCAGCCGAAACCGCAGGTGCCTCTTCCAGCACATCCGACTCGACAAAAACCTTGGCCTCTTCGGCGCCGCGACGCAGCACCGAATCGACATCCTGCAGGGCCTGGGCCGGGGTGCTGCGGAACAGACGTTTGCCGACGAATCGCGACATATCCACCGGGCCGCTGGCTACCAGCAACACCCACTCGGCCGCTTCCAGGGTCGCCGCCGATAACTGGCGCTCCGGATGGGCCGCGTCATGGACTTCCACGCTGGTGCTCCAACCCTGGCGCTGGGCTGCCGCGTCCAGCAGGCGGGCGCACAACACACTGGTGACCATGCCGTTCGGGCAGGCCGTCACAATGGCTAATTTCATTCTTGCGAACCCTCTTATTGTTCGGTCAGGGGGCGCACGCGCACGCCCTGTTCAAGCGACGCCAGCAACGCGGTGTCATGGATGCCAAAACCGATCTGCGTCACGGCCATGGCGGCGATGGCCGTGGCGGTGCGCAGGGTCTGTTGCGGCGTGTCGGCGTTGAGCAGGCCATGCAGCATGCCGGCCAGCAGCGAATCGCCGGCCCCCACGGTGCTGGCGACAGTGACGCTGGGCGGCGAGGCATGCAGCGCCGAACCGACACTGAACCAGTTCACGCCGTCGGCACCGTGGGAAATCACCACATGCTCAATGCCTTGGGCGTGCAATCGTTGCGCCGCTTCCGCCTGGGCAAATTCGCTCACCACGTCGCAACCCAGCGCATCGGCCAGTTCCTCGGTGTTTGGCTTGATCAGCCACGGCCCCGCCGCGAGGGCGACGCGCAAGGCTTCGCCGCTGGTGTCGAGGGCCACGTTCAAGCCCAGTTCCTTCAAGCGAATGATCAGCGCCTGCAACCATTGCGGGCTGACGCCCCGGGGCAGGCTGCCCGCCACTACCACGGCATCGTGGCCCGGGGCGATGTGTTCCAGTCGCTCAAGCAACGCTTGCTGCGCGGCGTCATCAACCACCGGACCTGGACCGTTAAGGTCTGTGATGCGTCCGTCCTGCTCGGCCAGCTTGATGTTGCTGCGGGTCTCCCCTGGGACGCGAATAAAGGCGTCGACAAAACCGCGCTGGGCGAACAGCGTTTCGAACGCCTGGGCGTTGTCTTCACCGAGAAAGCCACTGACGGTCACAGTGTGGCCGAGGTCAGCCAGCACCTGGGCCACGTTCACGCCCTTGCCGGCGGCGTGGCTGTGCATGGCATCGCTGCGGTTGACCTGACCGGGTTCCAGGCGCGCCAGTTCCACCGTGAGGTCGAGCGCCGGGTTGAGGGTCAGGGTAAGGATCTTGGCCATTACAGCGCCTCCACTAATGCGCGCACGTCATTGGCGCTGCCCACGGCCAAGGCCTCTTGGGCGAGGATTTTTACCTGCGCCAGGCTCACTTCGCGTACCCGCGCCTTGACCTCGGCAATGCTGCGGGCCGAAACACTCAGCTCGTCTACGCCCAGGCCCACCAGCACCGGCACCGCCAAAGGGTCGGCCGCCAGCTCACCGCACACGCCGACCCACTTGCCATGCGCATGGGCGGCACGCACGGTGATGTCGATCAGTTGCAGCACCGCCGGGTGCAGGCCGTCAGCCTGAGCCGAAAGGGTTGGGTGACCGCGGTCAATGGCCAGGGTGTATTGCGTCAGGTCATTGGTGCCGACACTGAAGAAGTCGACTTCCTTGGCCAGCACCGGCGCCAGCAGTGCCGCGGACGGCACCTCGATCATGATCCCCAGTTGCAGGTCCGCCACCGGGATCTCCAGGCGCAGGCGCTCGGTCATGTCCCGGGCCTGACGCCACTCATCGACGCTGCCCACCATCGGGAACATGATCCGCAACGGACGGTTGTCGGCAGAACGCAACAAGGCGCGCAATTGCGCTTCCATGACCTGCGGACGTTGCAAGGTCAGGCGAATGCCTCGCACGCCGAGAAACGGGTTTTCCTCTTTCGCGATCGGCCAGTACGGCAGCGGTTTGTCGCCGCCCACATCGAGGGTACGCACCACCAGCGGTCGCCCGGCCAGGCCATCGAGCACCTTGCGGTATTCGGCTTCCTGAGTCGCTTCATCGGGAGCCTGGGTATGAGCCATGAAAATCAGTTCGGTGCGCAACAGGCCAATGCCTTCGGCGCCCTGCTCCACCGCACTGGTGACACCGGCGCTCTCGCCAATGTTGGCGAACACTTCCACGGCGTGACCGTCACGGGTCAGCGCCGGTTGATGACGTTGTTCGGCTGCGACCTTGAGACGTTGCTCACGGGTGTCGCGCTCTTCGGTGGCCCGTTGTAGCGTGGGGGCGTCGGGGTCCACGTGCAGGCGACCGCGCTGGCCGTCCAACAACAGTGAAGTGCCCGGCGCCAGCAGCAACACCGCCGCACCGGCCCCCACCAGCGCCGGGATCCCCAGGGCTCGGGCGACGATGGCACTGTGGGCGGTGGCGCCGCCGCGCGCGGTGAGAATCCCCGCTACGCGGGCGGGATCCAGACGGGCGACGTCGGACGGGCCAACCTCGTCCATCACCAGAATGTAAGGTTGCTCGGGTTCGCTCGGGGTTTCGACGCCGCACAATTGCGCCAGCACACGCCGACCGACGTCCCGCAGGTCGGCGGCACGTTCGGCGAGCAGTGCATCCTGCAGCGCTTCCTGTTCTTTGGCAGCCGCTTCGATCACGCCCATCCACGCCGCTTGCGCACTCTCGCCCAGCTTCAATCGAGTGTCGACCTCATCGGTCAGCGCCGGGTCGTCGAGCATCTCCTGATGGGTGATAAAGATTTCGCGGATGGCCTTGGCCTTGGCGCGTTCGACCAGACCTTCGATGTCGCGGCGCACTTGGTTCAAGGCGTTTTGCAAGCGCTCACGCTCGATGGCCGCTGATTCGCCGCGCAATGGATACTCGAAGGCCTGCAACACCTGGATGTGGGCCGGGCCGATGGCAATGCCCGGAGCGGCGGCAACGGCCTGGATCAAGCTGCCGGATTCAGGCGCCAGCACGACGGCAGCAACCTCGGCCATGGTGGTTTGCTGTGGCGCACTCGGTGGCGGCAGCGGCTCGACTTCTTCGCCAAGGCCCTCTTCGATGGCGGCCAGCAGCGCCGGCAAGGCGTCAGCGGCGATGCTCGGTTCGGCGATGAACTCCAGGACCTGGCCGCGACGAGCGCCCAGGCTCAGCAATTTGCTCAGGCTCTTGACCGACACGGCGCTGTCCTGGCCGTCGACGATGCGCACGCGGATCTCGCCTTCGAAGCTTTTCGCCAGTTGCGCGAGGATCTTCGCCGGACGCGCGTGCAAACCATGGGCATTGGCTAGGCCGATGCGGGCGCTGGGCCAATCGGCGGGCAGTTCGCCGCCCAACACTTCCAGCACCTTGCGGCTGCTGGTGGCGCGACCCAGTTCATGGCCGCGGCCTTCGATCAACAACGCGCAGAGCCTTTCGAGCAAAGCCTGGTGAGCCTCGCCGAGGCTGGCGAGACAGAACAGACCGCTCAAGGGCTGACCGAGGTAACGGATGGGCTTGTCCGGCGTGACGAAGGCCAGGCCCGGACGCTTGACCGTCTGTTCGCTGTGCAGCCACCACAGGCCATCGCCCAATGGCAGCGCCTCGACCTGCTGCAACACTCCAGCAAAGCCGTTGCTCACACAGTCGGCCTGGCGCAGCAGACGGGCACCGCGCCAGACCAGCTCTTCGAAATCGTCGGCCGACACGCCGAGGCCGATCATCTGCGCATCCAAGGCCAGTTCCTGTGGCGCGCCTTGCAGCAGCTTCAACAGCGCTTCGGCCGAACCTGCGCGGCGCAGGGCCTGGCCCAGGTCGGTCTCGCCGAGGGCGCGGGTCAGCAGTTGCAAAAGACGCAAGTGTTCGTCGGACTTGGCCGCGATACCGATCGCCAGGTAAACGATCTGACCGTCACCCCAGTCCACACCGTCGGGGAACTGCAACAGACGCACACCGGTGGAGTACACAAGATCGCGGGTTTGCGGGGTGCCGTGGGGGATGGCAATACCTTGGCCAAGAAAGGTCGAGCCCTGGGCCTCGCGAGCCTGCAAGCCGGCCAGGTAACCCTCGGCTACAAGGCCATCGGCCACCAGTTTGTCAGCGAGCAATTGCAGCGCGGCGTCTTTATCCACAGCCGTCTGGGCCATGGATATCTGCTCTAGAGTGAGCTCGAGCATGCTTTCTCCTTTTTGGCGTCGGGTTGGCGCCAGGTATTGTTTTGAATGAATCAGCTTAGCGTTACAGGACGGCTTTTGGCGCTATCGCGGCAGACGGGCCAAAAAATCCTGCTAACCTTGAAAATACGCCTGCTGAAACGTTTAATCTAGAAAGATTGGCACGTTACTCGATAATCTCTCATCCTTGAAGTGCAACTTGTCGCCGCCGTCGCGACAGTAACCGTCGTCCTGAATCGGGTAGGATGCCCCTCATTGTCGGGGCAAACTCGAAAAAACAAGGAAAACCGGGTTGAAACTCAGTGATATCGCCCAGTTGGCCGGTGTGTCCGTGACCACCGCCAGCTATGTCATCAATGGCAAGGCCGAACAGCAACGCATCAGCAGCGCCACCGTCGAACGCGTACGCGCCGTGGTCGAGGAGCATGGCTTCACGCCCAACCCCCAGGCTGCCGGGTTGCGCAGCCGGCATACGCGCACGCTGGGTTTCATCCTGCCGGACCTGGAAAACCCCAGTTACGCCCGCATCGCCAAACTGCTGGAACAGGGTGCCCGAGCGCGGGGTTATCAATTGCTGATCGCCAGCTCCGACGATGCGCCCGAGAGCGAACGGCAACTGTTGCAACTGTTCCGCGCCCGACGTTGCGATGCGCTGATTGTCGCCAGTTGCCTGCCTGCCGGGGACGACAGTTATCGCCAGTTGCAGGCCAAGGGTATCCCGATCATCGCCATCGACCGGGTGATGGAGCCTGCGCACTTCTGCTCGGTGATCAGCGATGACCGCCAGGCCAGCCTGCAACTGACCCGTAGCCTGCTGGAAACCAATCCCCGCCAGATCGCGCTGATCAGCGCCCGGCCCGAATTGAGCATCAGCCAGGAACGCACCGCCGGGTTCAACGAAGCCCTGGCCGGGTTCGAAGGCCAGGTGCTGATCGAGCACGGCGAGTCGTTCAGCCGTGAATGCGGTCGCCAGTTGATGGACGAATTGCTCGCGCGACTGGGGCACCTGCCTGATGCGTTGATCACCACCTCCTATGTGCTGCTGCAAGGGGTGTTCGACGCCCTGCACGACTTTCCGCTCAAGTCGCGCCCACTACGGTTGGGCACCTTTGGTGATACGCAACTGCTGGACTTCCTGCCGCTGCCGGTCAACGCCATGTCCCAGCAGCACCAACTGATCGCCGACAAAGCCCTGGCGCTGGCCCTGGCCGCCATCGAAAACGATGATTACCAACCCGGTGTGCAGGCCATCCCACGCACGTTCAAGCAGCGCATTCATCAGGGCTGAGCATTCTTCAGGATTGAAGCATGGAACTGATCGATACCCACACCCATCTGGATTTCCCCGACTTCGATGCGGATCGCCCGGCGCTGCTGGCCGAAAGCCGCGCCTTGGGCGTGCGGCAGATGGTGGTGCTGGGGGTGTATCGGGATAACTGGCAACGGGTGTGGGATCTGGTGCAAAGCGACCCGGACCTGCACGCCGCGCTGGGCCTGCATCCAGTGTATCTCGACCAGCATCGCCCCGATGATCTGGGGCAATTGCGCCAATGGCTGATCCGCCTGGCTGGGCATCGGCAGTTGTGTGCGGTGGGGGAAATCGGTCTGGACTACTTCATCCAAACCCTGGATCGGGAGCGCCAGCAGGCATTGTTCGAGGCGCAACTGCAACTGGCGGCGGAATTCCAATTGCCGGCGCTGATCCATGTGCGCCGCAGCCACGCCGCCGTGATCGCCACCCTCAAGCGCATTGACCTCAAGCGCGGGGGGATTATCCACGCCTTCGCCGGCAGTTTTGAGGAGGCTCGCGAGTACATCAAGCTCGGCTTCAAGCTCGGCCTTGGTGGCGCCGCCACTTGGCCTCAGGCCCTGCGCATGCATCGGGTACTGGCAAAACTGCCGCTGGACGCGGTGGTGCTGGAAACCGATTCGCCGGACATGGCCCCGGCGATGTTCCCCGGCCAACGCAACAGCCCGGCGCATTTACCGGCCATTTGTGAAGCACTGGCTGGGATCATGACAATCAGCCCTGAGCAGCTGGCAGAGGCCAGCACGGCCAACGCCCGCCAATTGTTCAATTGGTGACCCCCTGTGGGAGCGGGCTTGCTCCCACATTGGATCGGTGGTGAGCACCATCCTTTAACTACACCCGAAACGCATTGATCAACTGCTTGAGCTGCACCACCTGGGCGGACAACTCACGGCTGGCGTCCTCGGTCTGGTGCGCCCCTTCGGCGGTGCGTTCACCGGCGCGATTGATCTCGACGATGTTCTGGTCGATGTCATGGGCCACGGCCGTCTGCTGCTCCACCGCTGCAGCGATCTGCTGGTTCTGGTCGACGATCATACCGACGGCACCGAGGATATTTTCCAGCGCCTGCTGGACCTTTTCCGACTGCCCCACCGTGCCACTGGCCATCTCATGGCTGGTGCCCATGGCTTTGACGGCAGCACCCACACCGCCGTGCAGGCGGGTGATCATTTCTTCGATTTCTTCGGTCGATTGCTGGGTGCGCTTGGCCAGGGTCCGCACTTCGTCAGCCACCACCGCGAAACCGCGCCCCTGCTCTCCGGCTCGTGCGGCTTCGATCGCGGCGTTGAGCGCCAGCAGGTTGGTCTGTTCGGCAATGCTCTTGATCACGTCCAGCACACGACTGATGGCCTGGCTGTCAGTCGCCAATTGATTGATCACCTGCACCGACTGATCGATCTCGCTGGCCAAGCGCACGATGCTGCTCTGTTGCGACTCCACCAGCCCGCGCCCGCTGAGGGTTTCGTCGTTCACGCTGTGGGCGCTACTGACCGCCGCGGCGGCGCTACGAGCCACTTCCTGGGCGGTGGCCGACATCTGGTTCATCGCCGTGGCGACCAGCTCGATCTGGCTGCGCTGCCCGGACACGGCCTGGTTGCTCTGGGCCGACACCGCCTCCACCTGCCCGGCCTGGCGCTCGACCTCGGCAACGGTCCGGCCGACCTGTTCGATCAGGTCATGGATCTTCGCCACCGTGCCATTGAACACTTCACCCAACTCCCCCAACTCATCCTTGCTGCGCGCCACGAAGTTGACCGTCATGTCGCCTGCGGCGACCTTGTCCATCATCTCGCCGAGATGTTTGAGGGTGGTGCGGGTCGAGGCGTAGAAGCCGGCGTACAGGTAAAAGATCAGCAGAAATACGGCGACCAGCGCAACAGCTTGCAGCACCATGTGGCTGCGGTTCTGCTCCAGGCGATGCTGCAACTGAACATCCAGAAAACCCAGGGTCACATCGTTCAGTCGGTAGGTCTGCTCCATCAGACTGCTGACCTGCTCGTAAAACGGCAGCCATGGAGCATCCAGCGTGTCAGCCATCACCACCTGTTCTTCGATCAGTTCACCGGCTTTCTTCAAGGTTGCCTTGCTGCCTTCGGCCTGACTGGCAAGCGCCTGCTCGGCCGCCTTGCTGGAACCCAGGGCGTCCTGAAGCTTGAGGTCATATTCACCCTGCAGCTTTTCGATTTGCCCCAGCAACTCGTCGAACCGGGTGCTCGACGCCGAATTGAGAAAGCCCAGGCCCAGGGACGCAGCGCCCAGCGCACGGCCTTCACCCAGGGTTTGGGTCACGTTGGGGGTCACGCTGATGATCAATTCGCTCAGTTGGCGGATGTCGCCCTGGTTGTCGCGGCTCAGGCCAGCCTGGCTGGCGATGATTTGACTGAACATCTGCGCGCTGTTGAGCAGCTTGCCAATCAGTGCGCTTTTGCTTTGCAGGGAGCGCTCGGCCTGCTGGGCCTTGAAAGCGGCAATCATTTCGTCGCGCTTGGCATCGAAGGCGCTGACCTGTTCAGGATCGACGGCCATGGCTTTCAAGCTCTGCAACCGCGCCAGGACCTGCTTTTCAAGGGCGCCGATCTTCGCCTCCACGTCCCCGGCCTTGCCGGACTGACCGAGGCTGGCATTGATCTGCACCAGATTGTTCAGGGTTTCCAGGTCGCGCCGCAGGGTCAGGCTGTTGCCCAGCAGATCGAGGCTTTGCAGCTCCACTTGCGTGCCCTGGAATTCGCGATAGGAATCGCGCACCAAAAAGAAATTGGTCACCAGCATCGGCAGCAGGAACAACACGCTGATCAGGCTGAACTTCATGCCGAAGCTCAGGCGGTTCATCAGCGCGACGGCGGGCCAGAGCAAACTCTTCACAAGGAAGTCTCCCGGTTGTATTTCTTGTTTTTATGGGCAGGCGCACAGAGACAGCAGATAGCCACTATTTGGGCGCTGTTCCTGTATAGCCTAAATCGGCGGGAAGATTTGTAACTTAAGGTTAACGACGAGCCGTGGCACGGTTCTTGTGGCGAGGGGATTTATCCCCGCTGGGGCGCGAAGCGGCCCCAGCTATCTTAAAGCCCGCAATCAATGGGGCTGCTGCGCATCCCAGCGGGGATAAATCCCCTCGCCACAGAGCGTGCGTTTGCCTAAGCCAGCACTGTCCACAGTGCAAACCCGGCATACCAGAGCACCGCCGCACGCAACAACAGCTCCCACAGCCGATCCAGGCTGTTGATGCCGTCCGGGCCCGCGACTGGGTCGGGAATCTCGCCGGCCACCAGCCCGACCTTGCCGATCAGGTCTGCCGCGCTGATGTTCCAGTTCAGCAACTCATGCAGCATGACCCGGCTGACTGCCACGAAGTTGCCCACCAGGGCGAAGCTCGCGGTCAGCAGCCGCACCGGCACCCAATCGAAGGCATGGCGCAACTGCGTCGCCCGCTCGGCCACGCCGGGGTTCTGACTGTGCTCGGCGGCCAGCGCCAGCAGGCGATAGCTCAGCGCCGCGACCGGCCCCAGCAGGAAATACCAGAAAATCACCGCGAAAAAACTCTGATAGGCCTGCCACAGCAGATGCCCCTGGACCCGCTCCAGCAACTGCTCGCCGCTATCGGCCTCGATATTCAGGTCGCGCTTGGCCACATGGTCGGCCGCCTGCAGGTCTTCCCGTCGCCAGGCGTCACGAAACGGCCCCAGGTCAGCGAGCAGATCCCCTCGACCGAGGCTGTAAATCACCACCAGCAGATGCACCGGTAGTGCCAGCAGACCATAGGCCACCGGCTCCAATACCCACAGTAACAAGGCCAGCAGCGCCACGGGCAGCAGGACCAGCACAACCAGCACCAGCCAGGGCCGGTTGACCCAGCGTGGGTTCGTCTCGAGTTTGTTCAGTTCGCGCAGCCAACCGCCGTCACGCTGGACCCGATGGCGCAACGCCGAGAACTTCTCGATCCAGATCGCCAGCAGCAGCACCAGAAAACTCATTGCCCTTCCCCTTCTATCAAGGCAGCGCGGTAGCGCGCCCAGTCGAATGCCGGTCCCGGATCGGTCTTGCGACCCGGGGCGATGTCGCTGTGCCCGCAGATGCGCTGCAGCGTGATCGCCTTGAACGCCGCCTGCAACTGCCGGGTCAGGCAGACCAATGCGGCATATTGCGCGTCAGTGAAGGGCAGATCGTCGGTGCCTTCCAGCTCGATGCCCAGGGAAAAATCGTTACACGTCTCCCGCCCTTCAAAGCACGAAACGCCCGCGTGCCAGGCACGATCCAGACAGGAGACAAACTGGGTAATCGCGCCGTCACGCTCGATCAGAAAATGCGCAGACACACGCAGATCGGCGATACCGGCAAAATAGGGGTGTTGCGTGACATCCAGACGATTCTGGAAAAACTCCTGCACCTTGCCCGTGGAAAACTGTGCCGGCGGCAGGCTGATGTTGTGGATCACCAGCAGTGAAATTTCGCCTTCGGGGCGCGCATTGAAGTTGGGTGATGGGCAATGCCGCACGCCATCGCACCAACCACTGGCGGGGTCCAACTGCATACAGGTTCCTTCGATGACGTCAGTGAATGCCGCCAGTATGCCGCGATCGGCCCTGGCTGTGCGATCACTTGCCGCGATTGAGCTGACGCAGATTGCCCAGCACCGATTCCAGCGCCCGGTCGAACAGTAAGGTGTCGTCCAACAGACGCGCCGTCCCTCGGCGAAATTCCAGGGCCAGGCTGGTGCGGCTGTGCTCCAGCACTTTGAGGCCCGTGCGGTTGACGAAGACATATTTGCCGGTGGCCTCGATGATCGCCGCCAGTTTGCAACGCAGGCTGTTGTCATCGTCCTCCTGGAACTCAACCCAGCTTCCCAATCGCAACTGATCGACCTGAAGCAGGCCCACATCATCGGCCGGCAAGTGCACCGCCGCACTGTCTTCCGGGGCCTTTTGAGCGGTGCGCAGGACAATTTTCTCCGAGACCTGGACCATGACCGGCGAATTGAACGACTGGGTTTGTTCCGTTGCCTGTCCCATGCGTTCAAGGGCCAGCACGTGGAGGGTTTCCAGCTCACTGAAAAACTCGCTGGTGGCAAACGGGTCGAACGCCGAACGGCTCAGGCCTTCACGCAAGGCTTTGAGCAGCTGCGGCACTATCGTCAGCAAGCGCAGGCCGGCATCCGGTTCTTCGTGATGCTGGACGCTCCAGATCAGTTCTTCCAGCGTCAAAACGTCGGCCTGCCACTCGGCTGAATATTTGCCGTGCTTGAAGCAGGTCAGCAATAACACCTGGCTCCAGGCGTGCTGCACGAACTCCACCACCGCCTGCGGCAACACTTTGCCCAGCATGACCTGGTTCAGCACGCCTTCGACGCGCAGGCGCGCCAGTTCGGCCTTGGCCCGACCTTCTTCGGCGTCACGAATACGCTGTTCGAGCAATTCGCTGCGACGTCTTTCATCGCTGGTGAAGGCCAGGAAATCGGCCAGCAATTCAGAGAAGATCGCCGGGTCATCGACAAAGTCATTCAACAACCGCTGCACCACCTGTTCGATGCGCAGATAGAGGCTGTCGCGCTGATGGTCGTCGCAATCGCCCCAGCCCGTGGCAGCAGCGGCGATTTCATTGAGCAGCCGTCGGGCCGGATGATTGCCCCGACTGAAAAAGCTCTTGTCCTGCACCGCAACCTTGAGCATCGGAATCTGCAGACGGCCGATCAACGCCTTGAAGGAGTCCGGCAGGTTATGGTCGTCGAGGATGAATTCAAACATCATCGAGATCAGGTTGATCACGTCTTCATCGGCGTCGTCGACCACCCGCGACTTGCCGCTTCTGACGCTGACCCGGGTCAGCAGCTGTTCGAGTTGGCTGCGCAGGTCGAACTCATCCTCGATGGCAGGCGCCGGCACGTACTGCTGCAAATGGGAGAGCAGGCGCAGCAAATCACGGGTCGAGATCGGTTGAGCCGGTGCGCTGGCCTCCAGAGTCGGGGCCACGCTGCCACGCACCTGCATCAATAGTTTCTGCAACGCAGCAAATACTTCCTGCACGCTGTCATCGACTTCGGCGGCCTTGGGGCCGGCACTTTCAGTCTTGGTACGCGGGGCCTCATCGGCGCGATCCGACGCTCGTCGCGAGGGTGAAATCTTGAGATCCGGCAGGATGCCCGTAGCGGCCAGCAACTGGTTGGCCTCGGTATACAGTTGATCGCACTCGCTGAGCACATAGCGCTCGAACAATTTGAGCAGGATCAGCTTGACCTTGATCTCCACCCCCAGGTTGCGACCGGCCTGTAGAAAGTTTTCACACAGCAGCGCCGGGCTCAAAGGGTTCTGCTGGTTTGCCAGCGGCCTGGTGAGCAAGACGCTGAGCCGCGCAGTCAGTTGCTCAAGAGCCACGCTATCGCGACTGAGCACACGGGTGACCATGGCCTCCACCGCCAGATGACGCTCCAGGTCATCATGCGTGCGCTGAACCTGAGGGCCGGAGGCCTGCGCCGGCGCCAAGGTGGCTTGGGTCGGGTCGTATTGGGCGAGGCTGACGAACGCTTCGAAAAACTGCTCGATAAATTCGCGCTCAATGCTTTTGCGCTTGAGGCGCAAGTCCCGCATGGCTTCGAAGAACAGGTTCTGATCGACATCGTTGCGCGCCCGATCGGCCATTTCAAACAGCGTGTCGTCGGCATTGTCGAACAGCCCCTGCAAACCAAGGCGCAACTGCTGGGCGGCCTTGTCGCGCACCTGAAGCAGAATCACAGGCAGGCGGGCGAGCGGCGAGCGGTTCGCCTGATCGGTAGAAACCTTGTGCAAGGGCACTACATTCCCGTCGTTGTGCATCCTGGTCTCCTGAAAGGGTGCTCTTGCGCTCGAAACGTCAAAGCCATGACGTCAATCGAAAGGCGGATTATCTGGTAAAAGAACCCGGTCATGCCAGCAGACTCTGTGACCCAGGTCGAAATACTCCGCAATAAGTGACCGGACAATCGGGGAAATGTTGCGAGGATGCGACCAAATGCAGGTTTCGATGCCTGGCGCAGACGTCCGGCGCCGTCCCCCATAAGGAACATTGTTTGTGAGACAAGCCACTGGCCCTATAATCGGGCCACTTTGTTTGTGGAGCCCGTTATGCCGAATCTACGTCTCGCCGATCTGACCGCCGAAATCGAGGCCAACGTGCGCCGCGCGTTGCTCGAAGACATCGGCAGCGGCGACATCACCGCGCAACTGATCCCCGCCGAACGCCTGGCCAAAGCCACCATCATTACCCGGGAAGCCGCAGTCATCAGCGGCACGGCCTGGGTCGATGCCGTGTTCCGGCAACTGGATCCGCGCGTCGCCGTGCATTGGCAAGTACGCGATGGCGACCGGGCAAGCCCCGACCAGGCGCTGTTCCACCTCGAAGGCCCGGCCCGCTCGCTGCTGACCGGCGAACGCAGCGCGCTGAACTTTCTGCAGATGCTTTCTGGCGTGGCCACCCGAGCCCGCTACTTGGCCGACTTTGTGGCCGACACCCAGGTCAAGCTGCTGGACACTCGCAAAACCCTCCCAGGGCTGCGCTTGGCCCAGAAGTACGCCGTCACCTGTGGCGGTTGCCATAACCACCGCATCGGCCTCTACGATGCCTTCCTGATCAAGGAAAACCACATCGCAGCCTGCGGCGGCATCGCCCAGGCCATTGCCGCCGCCCACAAGATCGCACCGGGCAAACCGGTGGAAATCGAAGTGGAAAGCCTGACTGAATTGAAAGAAGCGCTGGCGGCCAATGCCGACATCATCATGCTCGACGAACTGAGCCTGGATGACATGCGCGAAGCCGTACGCCTGAACGGCGGCAAGGCGAAGCTGGAGGCCAGCGGCGGGATCAACGAAAGCACGTTGCGCCCGATTGCCGAGACCGGGGTGGACTACATCTCGATCGGGGCAATGACCAAGGATGTGAAAGCGGTGGACCTGTCGATGCGGCTCAGTCTCTGACAACAAAAAACGCCAGCCTCAAAAGGCTGGCGTTTTTATCAGACCACCAGATTATTCATCTCGCAGTATTCATCCCATTCCACACCCAGTACCTCGGCCGCTTCCTTGTGCAAGGCAAGGCGCTGTTCCTCGAACTCTTCAGGTGTGCTGGTGTACTTGAGCGTCAACTCCCAAGGCTGTAATCCCTGGGCTTCGGCCTCATCCTCGAACGCCCACTGGATCTGGTCTTTTTGATCGTCGGCGCTCAGGTCCTTGATCTCTTCGAGCAACTGGGGCGCATCCAGCACGTACTTCTTCAGTGCTTCTTCGTGTCTGGCTTCCTGGGTCAATGCTTTAGCAGTCATGGCGTTCTCGTTGATCTGGGGAATGGAAGATGGATCTGGATCATCAAGGATCTCTCTGACGCAAAAAACCGTGTGAAGCCCGGTTTATCTGGCCTTCAGAACCATTCGGGGATCATCTGAAAACAAATGTGTGTGCTTTTTGGGACAAGGGAATCCTAACAGAGACACAAGCCTGTGCAACAACCGCAAGTGAGAAGAACCTGGTGCCCGAGACAGGAATCGAACCTGCGACCTTCGCGTTACGAGTGCGCTGCTCTACCGGCTGAGCTACACGGGCGGTGGGCTAAACCTAGCACTGAGCTTATGGCCAGGCAACCTGCGACACGGTGATTTCCCGCACACAGCAAAACGCCCCGAACCAGTCGGGGCGTTTGCTTGTTCAGCGGCTAAGCGAGGGGGTGATTAAACGCCCGACGCCTTGGCTGCCGCTACGTCCTTGATGGACAGCTTGATACGACCGCGGTTGTCCACGTCCAGTACCAGCACTTCCACTTCCTGACCTTCTTTGAGGATGTCGGTCACTTTCTCGACGCGAGCATCGCTCAGCATGGAGATGTGAACCAGACCGTCCTTGCCCGGCAGGATGTTGACGAACGCGCCGAAGTCGACGATACGCTCAACCTTGCCCACGTAGATCTTGCCGATCTCGGCTTCTGCGGTGATGCCCAGGACGCGCTGACGTGCTGCTTCTGCCGCTTCCTTGGTTTCGCCGAAGATCTTGATCGAGCCGTCGTCTTCGATGTCGATCGAAGCCTTGGTTTCTTCACAGATCGCACGGATGGTCGCGCCGCCTTTACCGATGACATCACGGATTTTGTCGGTGTCGATTTTCATCGCGATCATGGTCGGAGCGTTTTCCGACAACTCGGTACGCGACTGACCAATGATCTGGTTCATCTGGCCGAGGATGTTCAGGCGCGCTTCCAGGGCTTGGCCCAGGGCGATTTCCATGATCTCTTCGGTGATGCCCTTGATCTTGATGTCCATCTGCAGTGCGGTCACGCCTTTGGCGGTACCGGCCACTTTGAAGTCCATGTCGCCCAGGTGGTCTTCGTCACCCAGGATGTCGGTCAGGACGGCGAACTTCTCGCCTTCTTTCACCAGACCCATGGCGATACCGGCAACCGGAGCCTTCATCGGCACACCGGCGTCCATCAGGGCCAGGGAAGCGCCGCAGACCGAAGCCATGGAGCTCGAACCGTTGGACTCGGTGATTTCCGATACCACGCGAATGGTGTACGGGAACACGTCAGCGGCTGGCAGCATGGCCTGGACCGAACGACGGGCCAGACGGCCGTGACCGATTTCGCGACGACCGGCGCCACCCATGCGACCACACTCGCCCACCGAGAACGGAGGGAAGTTGTAGTGCAGCATGAACGGGTCTTTTTTCTCGCCTTCCAGGGTGTCCAGCAGTTGCGCGTCACGGGCGGTGCCCAGTGTTGCAACGACCAGGGCCTGGGTTTCGCCACGGGTGAACAGCGCCGAACCGTGGGTCTTTGGCAGAACGCCGACTTCAATGTTCAGCGGACGCACGGTGCGAGTGTCGCGACCGTCGATACGTGGCTTGCCGTTGACGATGTTTTCGCGAACGGTGCGGTATTCGATTTCACCGAAAGCGGCTTTGACTTCAGCGGCAGTCGGCTGGCCTTCTTCACCGGACAGCTTGGCAACCACCTGGTCTTTCAGCTCGCCCAGGCGCGCATAACGATCGGCCTTGACGGTGATGGTGTAAGCCTGGGAGATCGCTTCGCCGAACTCGGCACGGATCGCGCCCAGCAGTTCGGTGGCTTCGGCTTGTGGAGCCCAGGTCCAGGTTGGCTTGGCGGCTTCGGCGGCCAGTTCCTTGACGGCGTTGATCACCACCTGGAACTCGTCGTGGGCGAACAGTACAGCGCCCAGCATCTGGTCTTCGGTCAGCTCTTTGGCTTCGGATTCAACCATCAGCACGGCTTCGGAAGTACCGGCCACGACCATGTCCAGGCTCGAAGCTTTCAGTTGCTCGTAGGTCGGGTTCAGCAGGTAGCCGGTGCTTTCGTGGAACGCAACGCGGGCAGCGCCGATCGGACCATCGAAAGGAATGCCGGAGATCGCCAGCGCGGCCGAAGTACCGATCATCGCAGCGATGTCCGGATCAGTCTTCTTGCTGGTGGAAACGACGGTGCAGACAACCTGCACTTCGTTCATGAAGCCTTCTGGGAACAGCGGACGGATCGGACGGTCGATCAGTCGGGAAGTCAGGGTTTCCTTCTCGGAAGGACGGCCTTCGCGCTTGAAGAAACCGCCAGGGATCTTACCGGCAGCGTAAGTCTTTTCCTGGTAGTGGACAGACAGAGGGAAGAAGCCCTTGCCTGGATCGGCTTGCTTGGCACCGACAACGGTCACCAATACGCTGACGTCGTCGTCAACGGTGACCAGCACTGCGCCGGAGGCCTGACGGGCGATACGGCCAGTCTCGAGGGTAACGGTCGACTGACCGAACTGGAATTTTTTGATTACCGGGTTCACGGTGTCCTACCTTCTTTGTGGCTCTTGGGGAACTTGTCTTCTTGCGAAATTCTTGGGCAGTGCGGGGAATCGGCCCAACGACTGTCCAGATAAAACTTGAGGCTGGGAGCCTGCCGGCTGCCGGCGCAAAACGCAGGCAACAGGCAGACAACCAACCTCATAGCGCAATCGCTGATTAGCGACGCAGACCCAGGCGACCGATCAAGGTGCTGTAACGACTTACGTCCTTACCCTTGAGGTAATCCAGCAGCTTACGACGCTGGTTTACCATGCGGATCAGACCACGACGGGAGTGGTGATCTTTACCGTTGGCCTTGAAGTGACCCTGCAGTTTGTTGATGTTGGCGGTCAGCAGTGCAACTTGCACTTCTGGCGAACCAGTATCACCAACAGCTTGCTGGTAGTCGGTCACGATCTGAGCTTTTTCTTCAACGCTGAGTGCCATGTGGCTTTCCTCTTGTAAGGTACCGTTCCCAAGGAAACCGTACCAACAGGCCAGGGACAAATCCCTGTATCTATAAATGAGTAGTGACCGTGCCTGTTAACAGCCACACTCGCCAACCTGCTGTTACACAGGCTGGTTCCGGTCATTCCGACCGAATCAGTCGACGCGGCGCAATGCGCCCGTCTTCGCTCACTTCACCGATACCGATGAAGCGGCCATTGTGATCCTGTACCCGTACCATGCCGAACTTCGGTGCATCCGGAGCACGTACCGGTTGGCCGTTGAGCCAGTAGAACGCGCTGTGCTCGGAGAACTGCAACAGTGGCCAGTCCAGCAGGCCGCTGTCCGATGGCATCAGGAAACGGTCGACCGCTTCGTTGCCGCCTTCGGCATGTACCGCTTCGAGCTCTTCCAGCGTGACCGTCTGGGCCAGCGTGAAAGGTCCGGCCTGGGTCCGTCGCAGTTCGGCCACGTACGCACCACAGCCGAGCTTTTCACCAATATCCTCCACCAGGGTGCGGATATAGGTGCCCTTGCTGCAATCGACTGCCAGCCGCGCAGTATTACCGTCAAAGGCCAGCAATTCCAAGCGCGCAATAGTAACAGAACGCGGTTCACGCTCCACTACTTCGCCTGCACGGGCCAGCTTGTATAACGGCTGGCCATCACGCTTGAGAGCAGAGTACATCGGCGGTATCTGGCTGATTTGTCCGCGAAAATCCGGCAAAACAGCCTCGACATCAGCCTGACCAACGGTCACCGGCCGCTCCAGCAACACCTCACCTTCGGCGTCCGCCGTGGTGGTGGTCTTGCCCAGTTGCGCCAGGGTTTCGTAACCCTTGTCCGAATCGAGCAAATACTGAGAGAACTTGGTCGCCTCGCCAAAACACAGTGGCAACACGCCGGTAGCCAGCGGATCAAGGCTGCCGGTGTGCCCGGCTTTCTCGGCATTGAGCAGCCAGCGAACCTTCTGCAACGCCGCATTGGAGGTGAACCCCAGCGGTTTGTCGAGCAGGATGATGCCGCTGACGTTACGGCGGATACGTTTGACCTGAGCCACCGATTACTCCTTGGTGTCTTCGGGTTCAGCCGCAACCGGGTGCTGACTGTCTTCAGCCACGGCGCGCTCGATCAGGGCCGACAGATGCGCGCCCCGCACGACGCTTTCGTCGTAGTGGAAGTGCAACTGTGGAACGCTGCGCAGCTTCATCTCCCGGGCCAACTGCATCCGCAGGAAACCGGCAGCCGAGTTGAGCACCTTGATGCTTTGGGCGATTTCTTCGGCGCTGTCCTGCCCCATCACGGTGATGAAAATCTTTGCATGACCGACGTCACGGCTGACTTCCACTGCGGTAATGGTGACCAGGCCGACGCGCGGGTCTTTGACTTCGCGACGGATCAGTTGGGCCAGCTCGCGCTGCATCTGATCGCCGATTCGTTGGGTACGGCTATATTCTTTTGCCATGTCTTGTTACCTGTTACTGCCCCACGGTCAAACCCGTGAGGTCTGAAAGCGGCAAACGCCCGGCCTGACAAAAGCCAGACCGGGCGTTGCGTTTAGAGTCCGCCTGAGAGGCAGCGCATGTTCATGCGACTGCCCGGTGCGGCTCTTGAAGTACGCGAGTCAGAGGCTGCGAGCAACCTGGACCTTCTCGAAGACTTCGATCTTGTCGCCGACCTTGACGTCGTTGTAGCTCTTGACGCCAATACCGCATTCCATGCCAGCGCGGACTTCCGAAGCGTCATCCTTGAAGCGGCGCAGGGATTCCAGCTCGCCTTCGAAGATAACGATGTCTTCACGCAGTACACGGATTGGACGGTTACGGTGAACGACACCTTCGATCACCATGCAACCGGCGATCGCGCCAAACTTCGGCGAACGGAACACGTCACGCACTTCAGCGGTACCCAGGATGTTCTCGCGAACATCGCTGCCCAACATACCGGTCAGGGCTTTCTTGACGTCTTCGATGATGTCGTAGATCACGTTGTAGTAACGCATATCCAGACCTTCCTGCTCGACGATCTTGCGAGCGCCGGCATCGGCACGCACGTTGAAGCCAAACAGTACAGCGTTGGAGGCCAGTGCCAGGTTGGCGTCGGATTCGGTGATACCACCGACACCGCCACCGACCACGCGCACTTGCACTTCGTCGTTACCCAGGCCATTCAAGGCGCCGTTCAACGCTTCCAGCGATCCACGGACGTCGGATTTGAGGACGATGTTGAGCGTCTTCTTCTCTTCCTGACCCATGTTCTCGAAGATGTTTTCCAGCTTGCCGGCGTGAGCACGAGCCAGTTTGACTTCGCGGAACTTGCCTTGACGGAACAGAGCCACTTCACGGGCTTTCTTCTCGTCAGCCACAACGCTCATCTCGTCGCCAGCGTCCGGAGTGCCGTCCAGGCCGAGGATCTCGACCGGGATAGCAGGACCTGCTTCCTTGATGGGCTTGCCGTTCTCGTCGAGCATGGCGCGCACGCGGCCATAGTTCGAACCGACCAGCACCATGTCGCCCTGGCGCAGGGTACCGTCTTGAACCAGAACGGTCGCAACCGGGCCACGGCCCTTGTCGAGACGCGATTCGACGACCACGCCACGGCCAGGAGCCGAAGGTGTAGCAGTCAGTTCCAGAACCTCGGCTTGCAACAGAACGGCTTCGAGCAGTTCGTCAACGCCGGTACCCATCTTCGCAGAGACCGGTACGAATGGAGTGTCGCCACCCCACTCTTCGGAAGTCACGCCGTGAACCGACAGTTCGCTACGGATGCGATCGAGATCGGCGCCCGGCTTGTCGATCTTGTTCACCGCAACCACCAGAGGGACGCCAGCTGCCTTGGCATGCTGAACGGCTTCGATGGTTTGTGGCATCACGCCGTCGTCCGCTGCTACCACCAGGATCACGATGTCGGTCGCTTTGGCACCACGGGCACGCATTGCGGTAAACGCAGCGTGACCCGGGGTGTCGAGGAACGTCACCATGCCGCGGTCGGTTTCAACGTGGTAGGCGCCGATGTGCTGGGTGATACCACCCGCCTCGCCTGCCGCAACCTTCGCACGACGGATATAGTCGAGCAGGGAGGTTTTACCGTGGTCAACGTGGCCCATTACGGTCACGACCGGAGCACGGGAAACCGCCTCGCCTTCAAACTTCAGGGACTCGGCCAGGGAATCTTCCAGGGCAGTGTCGCTGACCAGGGTCACTTTGTGGCCCAGCTCTTCAGCAACCAGTTGGGCAGTTTCCTGATCCAGTACCTGGTTGATGGTGGCCGGCGTACCCAGCTTGAACATGAACTTGATGATTTCAGCAGCCTTGACCGACATCTGCTGGGCCAGATCGCCCACAGTGATGGTCTCGCCGATTTTCACTTCACGCACGACAGGGCCGGTAGGGCTCTGGAAACCGTGGGCGTTGCGTTTCTTCAGCTTGGCCTTGCCGCGACCGCCACGACGGAAGCCATCGCTTTCTTCGTCGGTGGTACGTGGCGCAACGCGTGGCGCTGGCGCCTTTTCCTTGACCGAAGCACGATGAGGAGCGTTTTTGCGCTCGCCATCGCCACTGCCCCGACGGTTGTCGTCGGCACGTGGTTTGTCCGGACGACGCTGTTCATCGCGCTTGCGGGTATCGGCCGCAGGTGCTGGAGCGGGTGTCGGGACCGGCGCGCTTTCACGCACTGGCTCGGCTGCCGGGACTGGAGCCGCAACGGCTTCGGCCGGAGCGGATTGCGCAGCAGCAGGCTGGCGACGCGCTTCTTCTTCGGCGCGACGCTTGGCTTCTTCTTCAGCCTTCTGACGTGCAGCATTTTCTACTGCGCGACGTTCTTCCAGTTCGCGTTTGCGCTCGGCTTCGATTTCTTCCGGGCTGCGCTGTACGAAGACTTTCTTCTTGCGTACTTCAACGCTGATGCTTTTGCTACCGGCAACACGCAGGGTGCTGGTGGTTTTACGCTGCAGAGTGATCTTGCGCGGTTCTTCCACTTTCGCCTTGTGACTGCTCTTCAAGTGAGTCAGCAGGGACTGCTTCTCACTGTCGGTCACATGTTCCTCGGCGGCGGTGTGCGGCAGACCTGCCTCACGCATCTGCTGCAACAGGCGCTCTACCGGTGTTTTGACCTCATCGGCCAGTTGTTTCACCGTGACTTGCGTCATGCACTTCTCTCCTCAGGCCGCGCCTAATTACTCGAACCAGTGGGCTCGGGCGGCCATGATCAACTTGCCGGCACGATCATCGTCAATGCCGTCGATGTCGAGCAGATCGTCAATAGACTGCTCGGCCAGGTCTTCGCGGGTAATTACGCCGCGCACCGCCAGTTCCATCGCCAAATCCTTGTCCATGCCCTCAAGCGAGAGCAGGTCTTCGGCCGGATGGGCGTCTGCCAGCTTTTCCTCAGTAGCGATGGCTTTGGTCAACAAACGATCCTTGGCCCGAGCGCGAAGCTCGTTGACGATGTCCTCGTCAAAGCCGTCGATGTTGAGCATTTCCTCCACCGGTACGTAGGCAATCTCTTCCAGGCTGGTAAAGCCTTCATCCACCAGCACCTGCGCCAGTTCTTCATCGACTTCAAGCTCTTCGATGAAGTTGCGCAGGATATCGCCGGTTTCAGCTTGCTGCTTAGCCTGGATGTCCGATTCGGTCATCACGTTCAGTGTCCAGCCAGTCAATTGGCTAGCCAGACGCACGTTCTGACCACCGCGACCGATGGCCTGAGCGAGATTGTCTGCGCCAACGGCGATGTCCATTGCATGGGCATCTTCGTCGACGATAATTGCCGCCACTTCAGCAGGCGACATGGCGTTGATCACGAACTGAGCCGGGTTGTCGTCCCACAGGACGATATCCACACGCTCGCCGCCCAACTCGCCGGATACGGCCTGGACACGCGAACCACGCATGCCAATGCAGGCACCTTGCGGGTCGATGCGCTTGTCCTTGGAGCGGACCGCGATCTTGGCACGCGAACCCGGATCACGGGAGGCGGCCATTACTTCGATCAGGCCTTCAGCAATTTCCGGCACTTCGATGCGGAACAACTCGATCAGCATTTCCGGCGCGGTACGCGACAGGATCAGCTGCGGGCCCCGGTTCTCGGTGCGGATTTCCTTGAGCAGCGCACGCAGTCGCACGCCAACCCGGAAAGTTTCGCGAGAAATGATGTCTTCACGAGCCAGCAACGCTTCAGCGTTGTTGCCCAGGTCGACAATCACGTTGTCGCGGGTGACTTTCTTCACGGTGCCGGAGATGATTTCACCCAGGCGCTCGCGATAAGCATCGACGACTTGCGCACGCTCGGCTTCGCGAACTTTCTGCACAATGACCTGCTTGGCGGTCTGCGCAGCAATACGACCGAACTCGATGGATTCGATCTTTTCTTCGACTACATCACCTACCTTGGCGCCAGGATGCGTTTCTGCAACCTTGCTTGGCCAGGTTTCGATAGCCGGATCGTCCAGGTCGGCTTCTTCGACGACCGTCCAGCGACGGAAAGTCTCATAGGCACCGGTGTGGCGATTGATTTCCACACGCAAATCAACTTCGTCTTCAAACCGCTTCTTGGTAGCAGTGGCCAGAGCCAGCTCCAGCGCTTCAAAAATAACGTTAGCCGGTACGCCCTTTTCATTGGATACCGACTCAACAACCAGCAGTACTTCTTTGCTCATCGTACGCCTCGCCTTTCGCAAGCCATTGGATCCGCGGGATCCGCAGTATCTGGCACGTATCAGTCAAAACTGGGAATAATGTTGGCCTTGTCGATCATATCGATCGGCAACAGGAACTCATGGTCTTCTACCTGCACCACGACATCCTGCTCTTCTACACCGCGCAGAAGGCCTTGAAAGTTGCGTCGACCTTCGAAGGGCGAGCGCAGCTTGATCTTCACTTGTTCACCGGCAAACGAAGCGAACTGTTCAAGGGTGAACAGAGGGCGTTCCATGCCAGGCGAGGAAACTTCAAGGGTGTATTCGGAAGTGATTGGATCTTCGACATCCAATACACCGCTGATCTGACGGCTGACGATGGCGCAGTCATCCACCAATACGCCGCCTTCCTTATCGATATAAACGCGCAACAGTGAGTGGCGACCTTGAGCCGAAAACTCAATACCCCAGCATTCATAGCCAAGGGCCACGACCACCGGGGCCAACAAGGCCTGCAACTGTTCTAGCTTGCTCGACACCTGAACCCCCTCGTGCATGTTTGTGCATGCTGTGCAAATAAAAAAAAATGGGCGAATAGCCCATCCCTGAAACGCCGTTGAACAGCGGCGTTATAAAGTGTCCAGCTAACAAAAAGCCCCTTGGAAGGGGCCCCTGAAACTGGTTGCGGGAGCCGGATTTGAACCGACGACCTTCGGGTTATGAGCCCGACGAGCTACCAGACTGCTCCATCCCGCGACAAAGCTGGGGCGGAAGTATACGACCGATCCCTTACAGGGTCAATGTAACCCTTCCACCTACAAGAAAGCCCGCAATCGCGGGCTCTCCTGATAATTGGTACCGAGAAGGGGACTCGAACCCCTACACCCTATGGGCACAACCACCTCAAGGTTGCGTGTCTACCAATTCCACCACCTCGGCAATACAGCGTTTGAAACCTTCTTACTTCTGCTCTTGAGCTGGAGGCACATCAGTCGCCGGATTGGCCGACTGTTGCTCTTGAAGCACCGGTACATCATCAGAAGCCGGTTGTTGCTTTGGTACTTCCAACACTGCTGGGTTTGGCAAACCTACTTGAGTCAGCTCTTGAGCCTTCTCTTTAGCAAAGTAACCTAACCCCAAGCTGGTTATGAAGAAACCGGCGGCAAGTATAGCAGTAAACTTACTAAGAAAGGTAGAGGAACCTTGGCTTCCGAACACAGTATTTGAAGCACCTGCACCGAAAGACGCACCAGCATCCGCACCTTTACCCTGCTGCAGCAATACCAGGGCAACTACACCCAATGCACCCAGCAGATGAAAAACGACTACGACTGTTTCCAGCATTTTTTCAGTTTCCCGCGGCGCGACAGATCGCACCGAACTCATCTGCATTCAGGGACGCTCCACCAATGAGCCCCCCATCGATATCCGGCATGCCGAACAGTTCGACCGCATTGGCCGCCTTCACGCTGCCGCCGTATAGAAGCCGCACACCTCGTGCCACTTCAGAATTCTCTGCCGCCAACTGCGCGCGGATGGCGGCGTGCACATCCTGCGCCTGTTGCGGCGAAGCAGTCAGCCCGGTGCCAATGGCCCAGACCGGCTCGTAAGCAATGACCGCCTTTGCAAAAGCACCGACACCCAGCTCCTCGATGATGCTGCCCAGCTGACGCTCGACAACTTCAAGGGTCTTGCCGGCTTCACGCTGCACAAGGGTTTCCCCTATGCACAACACCGGAGTCAGACCGCAGGCCTGGGCCGCAGCAAACTTGCGGATCAAGGTCTTGTCCTGCTCGCCCATGATCATGCGGCGCTCGGAATGCCCGACCAAAACCAGGGAACAACCTGCATCCACCAGCTGACTCGGCGCAATTTCACCGGTCAACGCGCCCTGCATGGATTCCACCGCGGAATTCTGCGCACCAACCGCAATCGACTTGCCTTTCAAACCATCAACCACTTGATTGATATACAGGCAAGGCGGGAATACCGCGACGTCAACACCGCTTGACAAGGCCAGATGACGAAGGCCTTTGATCAGCTCAGCGACGCTGGCGCGGGTACCGTGCATCTTCCAGTTACCAGCTACCATAGGGCGACGCATGCTGTACCTCGTCGGTCAAAGTGGGCGCAGATGTTACCCAACCGATTGATGACTGGCAAGCCGAATTCAGGCAGAAACTTCACTAACAAGCTTCGCCAGCTCTTCAGCATAACCGCGGACCTGTGCTTCATCCTCGCCTTCGACCATGACCCGCACCAACGGCTCGGTACCAGACTTGCGCAATAGCACTCGCCCCCGCCCAGCCATAGCCTGCGTTACGCGCTCGCTGGCTTGCTTGACCGTCGCATGCTCAAGAGGGTTCGCACCACCGCCGAAACGCACATTAATCAGCACCTGCGGGCATTTGCGCAACGCCTGACGCGACTGCGCAAGCCCTTCATTGCGCGCCTTGAGTGCCATCAGCACTTGCAAGGCAGCAATAATCGCATCGCCAGTGGTGGTGTGGTCAAAACAAACGATATGCCCGGAGTTCTCGCCCCCGATCACCCAATTGCGCTCCAGCAGCTCCGAGATCACATAGCGATCACCGACATTGGCCCGCACGAAGGGAATATCCAGGTCCGCCAGGGCCAACTCGAGCCCGAGATTGCTCATCAACGTCCCCACCACACCGCCCTGCAGCTTGCCGCGCCCGTGCAGATCGCGAGCAATGATGAACAGCAGCTCATCACCATCGACGACAGTGCCGGTGTGATCGACCATCAGAACCCGGTCACCGTCACCATCAAAGGCAATCCCGAGATCAGCCTGCTCGGCCAGCACGGCCGCTTGCAGCGCCTCGGTATGAGTGGAGCCGCAGTTGTGGTTGATGTTCAGCCCGTTAGGCTGGGCGGAGAGCACGACAACCTCTGCTCCCAATTCGCGAAATACGCTTGGCGCGACTTTATAGGTCGCACCATGAGCACAATCGACGACGATTTTCAGACCCGAAAAGCTCGTACCGGTGGGCACGCTGCCTTTGCAAAACTCGATATAACGACCTGACGCATCGTTGATCCGCGACACTTTACCGATCTTGCTCGACTCAACCACAGTCATCGGCGCGTCCAGCAGCTCTTCGATCATCAGCTCGATATCATCCGGCAGCTTGGTACCCTGGCCGGAGAAGAACTTGATGCCGTTGTCATCATGCGGGTTGTGCGAAGCACTGATTACGATGCCTGCCTGGGCCTGGAACGTACGCGTCAGGTAGGCAATGGCCGGCGTCGGCATCGGACCGAGCAGCATCACATCGGCGCCCGCCGAAGTCAGGCCGGCCTCGAGCGCCGATTCGAACATGTAGCCGGAAATTCGCGTGTCCTTGCCAACCAGCACTTTGCAGGCGCCCATCTTGCGGAATGCCATACCGGCAGCCCAGCCGAGCTTGAGCATGAAATCAGGGGTAATGGGGTATTCGCCGACCCGACCACGAATACCGTCGGTGCCAAAGTATTTCTTGCTCATAAGTGCTCCGTCATTCTTATTCGGCTGAATCCACTGCTGCGATCATCCGCACAACATCCATCGTTTCGACCACATCATGCACCCGCAATATGCGTGCGCCTTTTGTAATAGCCAGGGCCGCCAGCGCAAGACCGCCGTACAGGCGCTCCCCCACGGGATGACCCAGGGCATTGCCTATCATGCTCTTTCGCGAAACCCCGACCAACAGGGGCCGCCCCAAGGTATGCAAGGCTTCCATATGTTTGAACAGGCTCAGATTGTGAGCCAGCGTCTTGGCAAAGCCGAACCCGGGATCAAGAATGATCCGCTGCGCAGGAATACCTGCGGCGGCACATTGATCCAGGCGCTCCACCAAAAACTCTCCGACTTCCCTGGTCACATCATGATAGTGCGGGTCGTCCTGCATCGTTCCGGGCTCGCCCAGCATATGCATCAGACACACCGGCAACCCCGTAGCCGCTGCGGCATCCAGGGCACCATCGCGCCGCAAGGAGCGAACGTCGTTGATCAACCCCGCTCCAAGCCGTGCAGTCTCACGCATGACCGCGGGCGTGGATGTATCCACCGAGATGATGACATCAAGTTCGCGATGAATGCGCTCGACAATCGGCGCCACCCGCTCCAGCTCTTCGGTGGGCGAGACTGCCCGCGCGCCTGGCCGGGTCGACTCACCGCCGACATCGATCAACGTCGCGCCGGCGGCGACCATAGCCTCGGCATGCCGCAACGCAGCATCAAGCTGACTGAATCGACCACCATCGGAAAAGGAATCGGGAGTGACATTGAGAATGCCCATGACATGGACATGGGACAAATCAAGAACCCGGTTACCGCAAGGCAACCGGGTTGAGGACTGAACAGAAGTCATTTCAAGCCTTAAACGTCAGCAGCCGGACCGCCAATCGGTGTCTCCGGACGCTCGCCCTGTACCGCCGGAGGCGTACCGGACGTACCAGTTCCGCCGCCCGACCAGTCACGAGGCTCGCGAGGCTCGCGACCTGCCATGATGTCGTCGATCTGCTCGGCATCAATGGTTTCATACTTCATCAGGGCATCAGCCATGGCGTCGAGCTTGTCACGGTTATCCGTGAGGATCTGCTTGGCGGTGCCATAGCACTGGTCGATGATGCTGCGTACTTCAGAGTCGATCAGCTTTGCCGTCTCGCCAGAGAAGCTTGCGTGCTGGCCACCGCCACCACGACCGAGGAACACTTCACCCTCTTCTTCGGCGTACATCAGTGGGCCCAGTTTTTCGGACAGGCCCCACTTGGTGACCATGTTCCGGGCGATCTGGCTGGCACGCATGATGTCGTTGGACGCGCCGGTGGTTACACCGTCAAAGCCCAGTGTCATTTCTTCGGCAATACGGCCGCCGTAGAGCGAACAGATCTGGCTGATCAGCGCACGCTTGGACAGGCTGTAACGATCTTCTTCCGGCAGGAACATGGTCACACCCAAGGCACGACCGCGCGGGATGATCGAGACCTTGTAGACCGGGTCATGCTCGGGCACCACACGACCAACGATCGCGTGGCCCGCCTCGTGATACGCCGTGTTCTGCTTTTCTTTCTCGGACATGACCATGGATTTGCGCTCCGCGCCCATCATGATCTTGTCTTTGGCCAGTTCGAACTCTTTCATCTCAACGACACGCTTGCCGGTACGAGCAGCGAACAGCGACGCCTCGTTGACCAGGTTCGCAAGGTCGGCACCGGAAAAACCCGGTGTACCACGAGCGATCACTGCCGGAGCGACGTCGTCACCCATCGGCACCTTGCGCATATGAACCTTGAGGATCTGTTCGCGACCACGAATGTCCGGCAGCCCCACCACGACCTGGCGGTCGAAACGGCCTGGACGCAATAGCGCAGGATCGAGCACGTCCGGACGGTTGGTGGCGGCAATCACGATAATGCCGTCATTCATTTCGAAACCGTCCATCTCGACCAGCAACTGGTTGAGGGTCTGCTCGCGCTCGTCGTGACCACCACCCATGCCGGCGCCACGATGGCGACCGACAGCGTCGATTTCGTCGATGAAGATGATGCAAGGCGCGTGTTTCTTGGCCTGTTCGAACATGTCACGCACACGACTGGCGCCCACACCGACGAACATTTCCACGAAGTCGGAACCGGAAATCGTGAAGAACGGCACTTTGGCTTCGCCGGCAATCGCTTTGGCCAGCAAGGTTTTACCGGTACCCGGAGGACCAACCATCAGCACGCCGCGTGGGATACGGCCGCCCAGACGCTGGAACTTGCCCGGATCACGCAGGAATTCAACCAGCTCGCCGACCTCTTCCTTGGCCTCATCGCACCCGGCGACGTCGGCCAGGGTGGTCTTCACCTGGTCTTCAGAGAGCAGTCGGGCCTTGCTTTTGCCGAAACTCATCGGCCCGCCCTTGCCACCGGCACCGCCCTGCATCTGGCGCATGAAGAACATGAACACCGCGATGATCACCAGGATCGGGAAGCTGGCCACCAGAAGCTGGGTCCAGATGCTCTGCTGCTCAGGCTGCTTGCCTTCGACCACGACATGATTGTCCACCAGGTCACCGATCAGGCCGTTGTCCTGAATCGCCGGACGAATGGTCTTGAAGCTGTCACCATCGGTGCGCTTGCCGGTAATCACATAACCATCGACGGCAACGCGCTCGACCTTGCCATCCTTGACTTGCTGGATGAAGTCGGAATAGTTGAGGGTCTGCGGCTCGTTAGGGCTGGAGAAGTTGTTCATCACGGTCACAAGGACAGCGGCGATGATCAACCACAGGATCAGATTCTTTGCCATATCGTTCAATTAACTACCCTCTGAAGCAAGCTCCGCTACTGGCGCGCGCTTCGCATGATATTCACCGGCCTAACTTACTACATTACCTACGACTCTGGCAGGCGCCGTCTGTAACCCTTTGTGAAACTCTGACCGCGTAATTTTCGTAACACGGCTCTTGCAAGGCGAGACAAAAAAAACTATCGGCCTTTATCAAAGACGCTCATCACTGGCTGCGCCTTCAATTCCCCGGAAGCCCCGCGCCAGCAGATACTGCTCACGAGAGCGATCGCGCGACGACAATGGCTTGCGCATCTGCACTTTGTCGAACAGCTTGCGCATCCCCTTGTGGTACTCATCAAAACCTTCACCCTGGAAGACCTTGATCAAAAAATCACCACCTGGGCGCAACACCCGCCCGGCAAGATCCAGGGCCAGCTCGCTGAGGAACATTGCTCGAGGCATGTCGACAGCCGCCAATCCACTCATATTGGGGGCCATATCGGAAATCACAAGGTCAACCTGCGTATTTCCGACAGCCTCGAGAATCTGCGCCAGCACGGCGTCTTCGGTGAAATCGCCCTGGATGAAGGTCACGTCGGGGATGCTGTCCATTTCCAGGATGTCGGAAGCAATCAATCGCCCCTGACCGCCGATCAGACGACTGGTCACCTGAGACCACCCCCCCGGCGCGGCGCCAAGGTCGATCACGGTCATGCCAGGGCGGATCAGACGATCCTTTTCCTGGATTTCGAGCAATTTATAGCTGGCACGAGAACGATAGCCGTCTTTTTGCGCCATTTTGACGTACGGATCGTTGAAATGCTCTCTGAGCCAGTTCTGGCTAGTCTTGGAACGGGCCACGGGCCACCTCTAAAAAATAAAACGGGTCGTGATTAACTGGGCGGTCCCGGACTCGCTCGGGTAAACTGGCCGCCGCTTTTTACAAGATCAGACGCAGGGGTCAGATTATGCCGCTCACTCAAGAGCAGAAGAAACAATACAAATCCATTGGCCACCATCTGAAACCGGTTTTGACTGTGGCTGACAACGGTTTGACTGAAGGTGTTCTAGCTGAGCTGGAACGCGCCTTGGGCGATCATGAGCTTATCAAGATCAAGCTCAATATTCTCGATCGCGAAGCCCGCCTGGCTGCCGTTGCCGAACTGTGCAAGACCGGCAAGGCAGACCTGGTGCAGGTCATCGGCAAGATGGCACTGATTTATCGCAAGAATTTCAGCGTCAACAAGCAACTGTCGAACGTTCACCGCTTCAAGTAATGCCAAAGGGTCAAGGGTGTGCTTCGCGCACCCTGCTGCTCCATCCGGGTACCGGTTGCAACACCAGCACCAACCCGGAAAAACCCAGCACCAGGTAGCTGAATACCTGCCACAGACTCGCATCCGGCCAGCCGAGACGTACAGCAAGAAACATCCCGCACGCATACAACGACATGAGCAGCAACTGCCCACGAATGTCGCGCCATAGACTGTCAAGGCCCTCGGCCTGAACCAGCACCAAAGCCTGAAACACTACGCATGCCGAGGAAAAACCCACCAGAAGCGACGTCAGCATAGCTGCGATTTCATCGATGAGCAGCGGTGCCAGGCCGATTCGACCCAGCACCGGCAGCAAACCGACGTGCAACAACCAGACGCCGCCCACCCACAACATCTGGGTGAGCTGCCAGATCATGGCGCCGGCTCGCAGCGGACGCCTTCGCTCAGATGTGACGGACTTCGACAATCTCATACTCAATGACACCACCCGGCGTCTTCACAACCACTACATCGCCCTCTTCCTTGGCAATCAAGGCACGAGCAATGGGGGAGCCGACGGAAATCTTGCCAAGCTTGATGTCCGCCTCGTCCTCACCAACGATCTGGTAAGTGACGCTTTCATCAGTCTCAACGTTGGCGATTTCCACTGTGGTGCCGAAAATGACCTTGCCAGTGTGCGGGATCGTCGTGACATCGATGATCACGGCATTCTGCATGCGACCTTCGATATCACGGACTCGCGCCTCGACCATACCCTGCTCCTCGCGGGCAGCGTGGTATTCGGCGTTTTCCTTGAGATCGCCCAGCTCACGCGCTTCGCCAATCGCCTGGCTCAAGCGCGGACGCTCGACCTTGGTCAGGAAAGCGTGTTCTTCTTCCAGGGCCTTCGCGCCCTGAACCGTCATCGGGTACTTGGTTATGCTCATGCCTTCAATCCTGCATGTAGATCCTGCAAGCGACGCACGGTCTTCTCGGGACCGAACTTGAGCGCTTCGCAGATAGCTTCGCCCGCAGCAATGGTCGTGGTGCAGTAGATCTTGTGCTGCAGCGCGTTGCGACGAATGGAATACGAATCGGCGATCGACTGGCGACCTTCGGTGGTGTTGATGATCAGCGTGACTTCGTCATTCTTGATCATGTCGACCACGTGCGGACGCCCCTCGGTCACCTTGTTCACGCGGCGCACCTTCAAGCCAGCCGCCTCGATCAGCTTGGCGGTACCGGCAGTGGCGACCACTTCGAAGCCCAAGTTGATCAGATCACGGGCCACGCCTGCAACCAGCGGCTTGTCGTCATCACGCACGCTGATGAACGCCGTGCCGCCAGTTGGCAGAACTTCGCTGGCGCCCATCTGAGCCTTGGCAAAAGCTTCGCCGAAGGTATCGCCCACGCCCATGACTTCGCCGGTGGACTTCATTTCAGGGCCAAGGATCGGGTCCACGCCAGGGAACTTGGCAAACGGGAACACCGCTTCTTTGACGCTGTAGAAGTTCGGAATGATTTCCTTGGTGAAGTTCAGCTCTTTCAGGGTCTTACCGGCCATGACCCGTGCAGCGATCATCGCCAGGGACACACCGATGCACTTGGAGACGAACGGTACGGTACGGGACGCGCGCGGGTTGACTTCGATGACGTAGATGTCCTCGCCCTGCAGGGCCAGTTGCACGTTCATCAGGCCGACCACGCCCAGCTCCAGGGCCATTTTCTTGACCTGCTCGCGCATTTCGTCCTGGATGTGGGCCGGCAACGAATAAGGCGGCAGCGAACAAGCGGAGTCACCGGAGTGAACACCGGCCTGCTCGATGTGCTGCATGATCGCGCCGATCACCACGTCCTTGCCGTCACAGACCGCATCCACGTCCATTTCGATGGCGCAGTTGAGGAAGTGGTCCAGCAGCACCGGGCTGTCGTTGGACACCTGAACCGCTTCGCGCAGGTAGCGCTTGAGTTCGTCTTCCTGGTAAACGATTTCCATCGCCCGACCGCCCAGTACATAGGACGGCCGCACCACCAGCGGGTAACCGATCTTGGCGGCGGCGCGAATCGCTTCGTCTTCGCTGCGCACGGTAGCGTTAGGTGGCTGACGCAGGTTCAGACGCTCAACCATCTGTTGGAAGCGCTCACGGTCTTCTGCACGGTCGATGGCATCCGGACTGGTCCCGATGATCGGCACACCGGCCGCTTCAAGGGCACGTGCCAGTTTCAGAGGGGTCTGGCCACCGTACTGGACGATCACGCCTTTTGGCTTCTCGACACGGACGATTTCCAGCACGTCTTCCAGGGTCACTGGTTCGAAATACAGGCGATCGGAGGTGTCGTAGTCGGTGGACACGGTTTCCGGGTTGCAGTTGACCATGATGGTCTCGTACCCGTCGTCGCGCAGAGCCAGTGCCGCGTGCACGCAGCAGTAGTCGAACTCGATGCCTTGGCCGATCCGGTTAGGACCGCCACCCAGGATCATGATCTTGTCACGCGTCGACGGCGCGGCTTCACACTCTTCCTCGTACGTGGAGTACAGGTAAGCAGTGTCGGTGGCGAATTCGGCGGCGCAAGTGTCCACGCGCTTGTAGACCGGGAACACTTCAAGCTTGTGACGATGACTGCGCAGGCTCTTCTCGGTCACACCCAGCAGTTTTGCCAGGCGCATGTCGGAGAAGCCCTTGCGCTTGAGGCGGAACATCGTGTCGTGGTCAATGCTGGACATGCCCAGGGTCTTGACCTTCTCTTCTTCCTTGATCAGATCTTCGATCTGCACCAGGAACCAAGGGTCGATCATGTTCATGCCGAAGATCTGCTCGACGGTCATGCCGGCACGGAAGGCGTCCGCCACGTACCAGATCCGCTCGGCGCCCGGCACGGTCAGCTCACGCTTGAGCTCGCTCATGGCGTCCGGGTGGCTCAGGTCCAGCTTCGGATCGAGGCCGCAAACACCCACTTCCAGGCCGCGAAGGGCTTTCTGCAGGGATTCCTGGAAGGTCCGGCCGATGGCCATGACTTCACCGACCGATTTCATCTGAGTGGTCAGGCGGGCGTCGGCCTTGGCGAATTTCTCGAAGGCGAAACGTGGCAGCTTGGTGACGACGTAGTCGATGGACGGCTCGAAAGACGCCGGGGTCTTGCCACCGGTGATGTCGTTCGACAGTTCGTCCAGGGTGTAACCCACAGCCAGTTTGGCCGCGACCTTGGCGATCGGGAAGCCGGTGGCTTTCGAGGCCAGGGCCGAGGAACGGGATACCCGCGGGTTCATCTCGATGACCACCATGCGACCGGTGTTCGGGCAGATGCCGAACTGGACGTTGGAGCCGCCGGTTTCCACGCCGATCTCGCGCAGTACCGCCAGGGAGGCGTTCCGCAGGATCTGGTATTCCTTGTCAGTCAGCGTCTGGGCGGGTGCGACGGTGATGGAGTCACCGGTGTGCACGCCCATCGGGTCGAAGTTTTCGATGGAGCAGACGATGATGCAGTTGTCCTTTTTGTCGCGGACAACTTCCATTTCATATTCTTTCCAGCCAATCAGGGATTCGTCGATCAGCAGCTCTTTGGTCGGCGACAGATCCAGACCACGGGCACAGATTTCTTCGAATTCTTCACGGTTGTAAGCGATGCCACCACCGGTGCCGCCCATGGTGAAGGACGGACGGATGATGCACGGGAAGCCGAGGCGTTCCAGGACGGCGTTGGCTTCTTCCATGCTGTGGGCGATGCCCGAGCGTGGGCAGTCCAGGCCGATGGATTTCATCGCCTTGTCGAAGCGCGAACGGTCTTCGGCCTTGTCGATGGTGTCGGCGTTGGCGCCGATCATTTCCACACCGAACTTCTCCAGGACGCCTTCACGCTCCAGGTCCAGGGCGCAGTTCAATGCAGTCTGGCCACCCATGGTCGGCAGCAGTGCGTCCGGGCGCTCCTTCTCGATGATCTTGGCAACGGTCTGCCACTTGATCGGCTCGATGTAGGTGGCGTCGGCCATGGCCGGGTCGGTCATGATGGTGGCCGGGTTGGAGTTCACCAGGATGACGCGATAGCCCTCTTCGCGCAGGGCTTTACAGGCCTGGGCGCCGGAGTAGTCGAATTCGCAGGCCTGGCCGATCACGATCGGGCCAGCGCCGAGAATCAGGATGCTTTTTATGTCTGTACGTTTTGGCATGGGTTTGTCACTCAAATCCGCAGGTCAGTCGGCTAGGCCGTCGAACAATCTTTGCAGCGCCCAAGGGGACCACCGGTTTCGGGGCCGCCCTCAGGCTTCACGCGGTCAGCGTCGCTTGGCCATCTCGGTGATGAAGCGATCGAACAGCGGCGCTACATCGTTCGGGCCAGGGCTCGCTTCAGGGTGGCCCTGGAAGCTGAATGCGCTCTTGTCGGTACGCTCGATGCCTTGCAGCGTGCCGTCGAACAGCGACTTGTGGATCGCCCGCACGTTTGCCGGCAGGGTCGCCTCATCCACCGCAAAGCCGTGGTTCTGACTGGTGATCATCACCACGCCAGTATCCAGGTCCTGGACCGGGTGGTTGGCGCCGTGGTGGCCGTGCCCCATTTTCAAGGTCTTGGCGCCCGAAGCGAGGGCCAGCAACTGATGACCGAGGCAGATGCCGAACACCGGGATCTCGGTTTCCAGCACGTCCTTGATCGCCTGGATCGCGTAGTCGCAAGGCTCGGGGTCACCCGGGCCGTTGGACAGGAACACGCCGTCAGGATTGAGGGCCAGGACATCTGCCGCCGGAGTTTGCGCCGGCACCACGGTCACGCGGCAACCACGCTCCACGAGCATGCGCAGGATGTTCAGCTTGACGCCGTAGTCGTACGCAACCACATGGTACGGCAGCTCGGAAGCCTCGATCGTCGCGTGGCTGTCGGTTTTCAAGTCCCAGACCGTGGAGCGCCACTCATACTGCTTCTTGGTGCTGACGACTTTCGCCAGATCCATGCCTTTAAGGCCAGGGAAGCCCTGGGCAGCGGCGATGGCGGCTTCTTCGGTGATGTTGTCACCAGCCATGATGCAGCCGTTCTGCGCTCCCTTCTCGCGAAGGATGCGGGTCAGGCGACGGGTGTCGATACCGGCGATTGCCACAACGTTGTTGGCTTTGAGGTAGTCGGACAGGGACATGGTGTTACGCCAGTTGCTCGCTACCAGCGGCAGATCACGGATGACCAGGCCGGCGGACCAGACACGATCGGACTCGGCATCTTGCGGCGTGGTGCCGGTGTTGCCGATGTGCGGGTAAGTCAAAGTAACGATTTGCTGGGCGTAGGAAGGATCGGTAAGAATTTCCTGATAGCCGGTCATTGCGGTGTTAAACACCACCTCACCAACGGTCTGGCCGTCGGCTCCAATGGCTTCGCCGCGAAAAATGCTGCCATCAGCAAGGGCGAGTATGGCTGGCTTAGTCAAGAAGACCTCCCGTAAATAAAGCCTGAAAGGGCGATCGCAGGTTGTAAAAAAGCGGAGTGACGTATGGACACGTCACCCCGCTTGTTCACTGAATTATTCTGCGCGCTTTTAGTGGACACACTAAAGCTGTAGCTTACAGAAAAAGGCTTTTTTGGTCCACCGCTAATGAGCCTTAAAGGCAGGGGAATGCGACAGGTCGTCGCGAGGCGGTGTAAAACGGGGCTCAGTATAACCTGAACCCCGCTTTCTGGCGCTGCGTCTGGCAAAAGGTTTGCCAGACAGCACACCGGAACATCAACGCAGGTCGAGAACATCCTGCATGTCGTACAGACCAGCCGGGCGGCCATCCAGCCACAACGCGGCACGCACCGCACCCTTGGCGAAGGTCATGCGGCTTGACGCCTTGTGAGTGATCTCCAGACGCTCGCCCTCTGTGGCGAACAGCACGGTGTGATCCCCCACCACATCCCCACCACGAACCGTGGCGAAACCGATGGTGTCGCGCTCACGGGCACCGGTATGCCCTTCGCGCCCGTAGACGGCCACCTTCTGCAGATCGCGACCCAAGGTATCGGCAATCACTTCGCCCATGCGCAGGGCCGTGCCCGAAGGCGCGTCGATCTTGTGTCGGTGGTGAGCCTCGATGATTTCGATATCCGCATCGTCACCCAGAACCCGAGCCGTCATCTCCAGCAGCTTCAACGACAGATTCACACCCACGCTGAAGTTCGCCGCAAAAACGATCGGAATATCGTTGCCAGCCTCGGCCAGTAACTGCTTTTGCGCAGCATCCAGCCCGGTCGTGCCAATGACCATGGCCTTGCCATGCTTGCGGCAAATGGCCAGATTTTTCAGCATCACTTGCGGCAGGGTGAAATCGATCAGGACATCGAACTCATCCAAGACCTTTTCCAGGCCACCGGACATCGGCACCCCGATACGCCCCAGGGAGGCCAGCTCGCCCGCATCAGCACCGACCAGCGTACTGTCGGGCCGGACGATAGCGGCTGTCAGGCCCGAGAGCGGCGAGCGTTGCTGCACCGCCTCGACCAACGCCTTGCCCATGCGCCCGGCAGCGCCCATCACAGCTATACGTCGCATGCGAGCTCCTTACAGATCGCCGAAGAAGCGCTTCACGCCTTCGAACCAACCGGTGGTTTTCGGGGAGTGGCTGTTATCGTCCGCCAGCGAGCTGCGGAACTCTTCCAGCAATTCGCGCTGACGCCGACTCAGATTGACCGGAGTCTCCACCGCAACACGGCACATCAGGTCACCCGCACCGCCGCCACGTACCGGCGCAACACCCTTGCCGCGAATCCGGAATTGCTTGCCGGTTTGCGTGCCCTCGGGGATTTTCAGCTTCACGCGACCATCGAGGGTCGGGATCTCAAGCTCACCGCCCAAGGCCGCATCGACGAAACTGATCGGCACTTCGCAGAACAGATGCTTGCCGTCGCGCTGGAAGATCGCGTGCTCACGCACGTTGATGACCACGTACAGGTCGCCAGTCGGACCGCCCTGGGCACCCGCCTCGCCTTCGCCAGACAAACGGATGCGGTCACCGGTATCGACACCGGCCGGCACTTTCACCGACAGCGTCTTGTACTCTTCGACGCGCCCTTCGCCGTGGCAGGAATCGCACGGATCGGAAATGATCTTGCCCTGGCCATGGCAACGCGGACAGGTCTGCTGCACAGAGAAGAAACCCTGTTGCATGCGCACCTGACCGATGCCGCCGCAAGTCGGACAGGTGACGGGCGAGGAGCCCTTCTTGGCGCCCGACCCGTCACACGGCTTGCAATTGACCAGCGTGGGAACGCGGATGTTGACGGTGGTACCGCGCACCGCCTCTTCCAGGTTCAACTCCAGCGTGTAGCGCAAATCGCTGCCACGCTGGGCGCCACCACGAGCACCACCGCGACCACCACCGAAGAAGTCGCTGAACACATCGCCGAAAATATCGGAAAAGTTCTGCCCGCCAAAACCGGCACCGCCGCCGCCCATGCTCGGGTCGACACCGGCATGACCGTACTGGTCGTAAGCCGCACGCTTGCTGGAATCGGACAGTACTTCGTAAGCCTCGTTGGCTTCCTTGAACAACTCTTCCGACGCTTTGTCGTCGGGATTACGGTCCGGGTGGTGCTTCATTGCCAGACGACGGTAGGCCTTTTTCAGGTCCGCGTCGCTTGAACCACGCTCAACACCCAATACTTCGTAATAGTCACGCTTTGCCATTAGTCTTTGCACTCTTATAGGACGTCCGGCAAACCTCTCCTGAACCTTGCCAAACTCGTTGAGCCCCAATACAGGCCCGGACCCAACTCACGTCAATTCAACGATCCTGGTCTTGGGCCCTGTACGAAAAGTGGCTGAGCGACGATTCGTACAAACCCACATCTTTCAGCCAGGGAACCGGCCAAAACGCGGCGTCTCTCGCTCGGAAAGCAGGAGCATTCCCGATCACGCCGCCAGCATCCGAACGCTGTCGCATGCTGTAAAAATTCACTGACTCCAGACACGCCAACGCGGGAGCAAGCTCCCGCGCGGCGACATCCTACCAGTCACCGCACAAATGCAGTCAACCGGCCGACCAACAAGCGATTACTTGTGGTCTTTCACTTCTTCGAACTCGGCATCAACGACATCATCGGCTTTTTCGGCCGACTCGCCTTGCTGCGCTGCGCCTTCAGCCGGCTGAGCCTGCTCGGCGTACATCTTCTGAGCCACTGGAGCGGAGACCTTGGACAGTTCTTCGATCTTCGCCTCGATGGCCGCCTTGTCGTCACCTTTGACAGCCGCTTCAAGAGCAACCACAGCTGCCTCGATGGCGGTTTTCTCTTCAGCGGTCACTTTATCGCCAGCATCAGCGACCATCTTGCGAGTCGAGTGCACCAGGGCATCACCCTGGTTGCGGGCACTGGCCAGCTCTTCGAACTTGCGGTCTTCTTCGGCGTTGACTTCAGCATCGCGAACCATCTGCTGAATTTCTTCCTCGGACAGACCGGAGTTGGCCTTGATCACGATCGACTGGGTCTTGCCGGTGGCCTTGTCTTTCGCACCAACGTGCAGGATGCCGTTGGCGTCGATGTCGAAGGTCACTTCGATTTGTGGCACGCCACGTGGAGCTGGCGGAATCTCGGCCAGGTCGAACTTGCCCAGGGACTTGTTCTGCGCGGCTTGCTTGCGCTCACCCTGCAGCACGTGAATGGTCACGGCGTTCTGGTTGTCATCGGCGGTCGAGAACACTTGGGATTTCTTGGTAGGAATCGTAGTGTTTTTCTCGATCAGCGCAGTCATCACGCCACCCATGGTTTCGATACCCAGGGTCAGCGGGCTGACGTCGAGCAGCAGAACGTCTTTCACGTCACCGGCCAGAACAGCACCCTGGATGGCGGCACCCATGGCAACGGCTTCGTCCGGGTTCACGTCTTTACGCGCTTCTTTACCGAAGAAATCGGTTACCAGCTTCTGAACCAGCGGCATACGGGTCTGGCCGCCGACCAGGATCACGTCGTTGATCGAGCCAACGTCGATACCGGCGTCCTTCATTGCAATGCGGCAAGGTTCGATGGTGCGCTGAACCAGGTCTTCCACCAGCGCTTCGAGCTTGGCGCGGGAGATTTTCACGTTCAGGTGCTTCGGCCCCGTGGCGTCTGCAGTGATGTACGGCAGGTTCACGTCGGTCGACTGGCTCGAGGACAGCTCGATCTTGGCTTTTTCGGCAGCTTCTTTCAGACGCTGCATGGCCAGCGGGTCACCCTTGAGGTTCATGCCGCTTTCTTTCTTGAATTCGTCGACGAGGTAGTCGATCAGACGAATGTCGAAGTCCTCACCACCGAGGAAGGTGTCACCGTTGGTGGCCAGTACTTCGAACTGGTGCTCACCATCGACTTCAGCGATCTCGATCACGGAGACGTCGAAGGTACCGCCACCCAGGTCATAAACGATCACGGTGTGATCGCCCTTGGCCTTGTCCATACCGTAAGCCAGAGCGGCCGCGGTTGGTTCGTTGATGATGCGCTTGACGTCCAGGCCCGCGATGCGGCCGGCGTCTTTGGTCGCCTGACGCTGGCTGTCGTTGAAGTAGGCCGGAACAGTGATGACCGCTTCGGTCACCGCTTCGCCGAGGTAGTCTTCGGCGGTTTTCTTCATTTTCTTCAGGATTTCCGCCGAGATCTGTGGCGGCGCCATTTTCTGGCCGTTCACTTCAACCCAGGCGTCGCCGTTGTCAGCCTTGGCGATTTTGTAAGGCACCATCTTGATGTCTTTCTGAACGACTTCTTCGTCGAACTTGCGACCGATCAGACGCTTCACCGCGTAGAGGGTGTTATGCGGATTGGTCACTGCCTGACGCTTGGCCGACTGGCCAACCAGAATTTCGCCATCGTTGGCGTACGCGATGATCGACGGCGTAGTACGCGCGCCCTCAGCGTTTTCAATTACTTTGGCCTTGCCGTTTTCCAGCACGGAGACGCACGAGTTGGTGGTCCCCAGGTCGATACCGATAATCTTGCCCATGTTAACTCTCCCGGAACTTGGATTTTGTTGCCGCAGCAGTGGTGGCTAACTGCGGTAGCACTTAAACGCTTGACTTCTAAATGGGGCCGCTGCGCTAAATTTCAAGCCTGCTCATCAATAGAAGGCGAAACCGGCGCCGGCGTCTTGCTGACCACAACCATGGCCGGGCGCAGCAAGCGACCGTTGAGCAGGTAGCCCTTCTGGAAAACCTTCAATACGCTGTTGGGCTCGACGTCCGCACTTTCCTGCATCGCCATGGCCTGATGGTGCTCGGCATTGAAGGGCTCGCCATGCGGATCAATGGCTTCAAGCTGATAGCGCTTGAGCGTGTCCTGGAACATCTTCAGGGTCAGCTCGATGCCTTCACGCATCGGACGAATGTTTTCGTCGTCCGGATTGGACAGCTCCAGGCCGCGCTCCAGACTGTCGATGATCGGCAACAGGTCGCCTGCGAACCGCTCCAGGGCGAATTTATGAGCTTTTTCAACATCTTGCTCGGCGCGACGGCGGACATTCTGCAGGTCGGCGGCTACACGCAGCGCCTGATCCTGCGCACCGGCCAGTTGCTCTTCGAGCACTTGTACACGTGCCGCCAGGTCGTCACCCGAATCCTGGGGAGCCTGATTGGCGTCTAGATTTTGCGTGTCCTGCGTCTGTTCGTCAGCCATAGATTTCTCCTTTCAACTTCGTCCGCGAGCTCAACTCGCGCTTCTGCCCCGGTATATGGGGCCGTGTTTTCCAGCTTCAAGGGCGGTCCGACGAATTAACCTTACAAAAAACCCCTGCATATTCATTCCTCCCGGCGCTAAGAAAGTCTTCCACCCAAGCAAATCGAGCTAAGCGAAGGCATTGTCAGGCCGAAACAAAACACTGTATAAATAACCAGACCTAAGCCTGGGAGCGGCCTTTATGCTGGTGCACCTGTCCGTACACAACTACGCCATCGTCGAACACCTCGACCTCGAGCTCGATCGGGGCATGAGCGTGATCACCGGTGAAACCGGTGCCGGCAAATCGATCATGCTCGACGCCCTGGGCCTGACGCTGGGCGATCGCGCCGACAGCGGCGTGGTACGCCCCGGTGCGGACAAGGCCGACATCCTGGCCACCTTCGACCTGATCGACATCCCCGAGGCCAGCGCCTGGCTGGCGGAACGTGACCTGGATACCGACGGCCTGTGCATATTGCGCCGGGTCATCACCGCCGAAGGCCGCTCCCGGGGTTACATCAACGGTACGCCCTGCCCCCTCGGCGACCTCAAGGCCCTGGGCGAGCTGCTGATCGACATTCACAGCCAGCATGAACACCAGTCCCTGCTCAAGACCGAGACCCATCGCCGCCTGCTCGACGAATACGCCGGCGCCACCGACCTGGCCCGCCAGGTTCAACTGGCCGCCCAGCGGTGGCGCCAGACCCGCCAGGAACTGGATCGCCTCTCCAACTCCGGCGACGAACAACGTGCCCGCCACCAGTTGCTGAGTTATCAGCTCGAAGAGCTGGAGAACCTGGCCCTGGGTGAAAACGAGCTGGCGGAACTGGAACAGGAACACAAGAACCTCACCAATGCCGAAACGCTGCTGGGCATTTGCCGGCAAGTGGTCGAGCAATGCAGTGAAAGCGACTCGGGGAACGTGCTCAATGCGCTGACCGCCAGCCTGAACCGGCTGTCCAGCGTCAACAATTCGGTAGGTGCCCTGAGCGAAGCGACCAATCTGCTCACGAGCGCACAGATCCAGGTCGAGGAGGCCGTCGGGGAGCTGAACCGGTTTCTGGATCATTTCGACGCCGACCCGGCGCGCCTGCAATATCTGGAAGAACGCCTGGACACTATCTATACGCTGGCGCGCAAGCACCGCGTTCAGCCAACCGATGTCGCCGAACTGCAGCAACGCCTGCTTGAAGAGCTGGAAACCCTGAACGCCAACGACGAATCCATTGAGCGCCTGGGAGACGAACTGGCGTCCTATGCCCGTCATTATCAGGAAAAAGCCAGGGAGCTCAGTGAGCTGCGTCAGCAGGCCGCGACCGGGCTGGCCAGTGCCGTTGAGCAGGAAATCCAGCGCCTGGGCATGCCCGGCGGGCGCTTCACCATCGAGCTGCACCCCAACGCGGGGGACGAGCTTCAACCCAACGGGCTGGAGCAGGTGGAGTTGCTGGTCAGCGCCAACCCTGGCCAACCGCTCAAGGCCCTGGCCAAAGTCGCCTCCGGCGGCGAGTTGTCACGCATCAGCCTGGCCATCCAGGTCATCACCGCACAGACCTCGCGTGTGCCGACGCTGGTATTCGACGAAGTGGACGTGGGTATTGGCGGCCCTACGGCGGAAATTGTCGGCCAGTTGCTGCGTCGACTCGGGGAGCGCGGCCAGGTGCTGACAGTGACTCACCTGCCCCAGGTCGCAGCCCAAGGACACCAGCATTTATTTGTGCACAAGGTGCGTGACGAGGACGCCACTCGCACCGCCGTGTCCAAGCTGAACAAGAACGAGCGCGTGGAAGAAGTGGCACGGATGCTGGGCGGCATCGACCTCACCAAGGAGTCCCTGGCTCACGCGAAAAAAATGGTCGTCGCGGCAAAAATCTGAACAGCCCAAACGCAAAAAGGCGACCCTGGGGTCGCCTTTTTGCGTTTCAACAGCTTTAAACCGGCTTTCTCTTGCGCACATGCAAGACGAGATGGTGATCGATCAACTCGAAGCCATGCTCTTCAGCAATTTCCTTTTGGCGCTTTTCGATTGCCGGACAAGTGAATTCGACGACCTCACGGGTTTCCACGTCCACCATGTGGTCGTGATGTTCCCCATCGGCCAATTCAAAGACCGCATGACCGCCATCGAAATTGTGACGAGCCACAAGCCCCGCCGCCTCGAACTGAGTCAGGACACGGTAAACCGTGGCCAGACCGACGTCCTCGCCAGCTTCCATAAGCGCCTTGTAGACATCCTCGGCACTCATGTGGCGTTGCTCGGCGGAATCGAGCATCTGCAGAATTTTGACCCGTGGCAGGGTCACTTTGAGGCCGGCTTTGCGTAGTTCGCTATTTTCAACCATGGTCAGCTTTCTCGCGATGCTGCTTCGCAGCTTCTCTTAATGCGGGTATGATCGGCGTTTACGTTGTCCCAGCCAAGATAGTGGAAGTCGCCCACCGATGCAAAACACCAAGCTCTTGCTAACCAGTTTCACCTTTGTGGGACTGCTCGCACTCGCCGGTTGTTCATTCCCCGGGGTTTACAAAATCGACATCCAGCAGGGCAATGTCGTCACGCAGGACATGATAGACCAGTTACGCCCGGGAATGACCCGTCGGCAAGTACGGTTTATCATGGGTAACCCTCTGCTGACCGACACGTTCCATGCCGATCGCTGGGATTATTTGTACAGCCTGCAACCAGGTGGTGGTGAACGCCAACAGGAACGCATCAGCGTTATCTTCAACGCCAATGACCAACTTGTCAGCCTGTCTGGCGATTTCATGCCCGGCGTGAGCCGCGACGAGGCCATTATGGGCCAGGACAGCGGCACTACGGTGACCGACCCAACCCAGAATGCCGAGCAGCCGAAACCGGAAAAACCGGTCAAGCCAGGCTCGTTGCTCGATCAGATCCAGAAGGACGTGGACAACGTCGAGACCGTACCGGTCCCGACGCCAGAACCACTGGATACTTCGCCGCAATAAATTGCTCAATAAAAAACCCGGCTTACCGGGTTTTTTATTGCCTGCAATTCAGAGCTGACTATTGATCAGCTTGGCGCGCCTGGGCGGCCTTGGCGGCGCGCAGCCGCCGAATCTCTTTTGGATCTGCCAATAACGGTCGATAAATTTCAAGTCGATCAGCCGCCCGCACCACCTGGCGATCCGGATCGGCAACCACCTTGCCAAAAATCCCCACCGGGCAAGTGGCCAGATCCAGTTGCGGAAACTCAGCAGCAATGCCGGACGCCTCTAACGCCGCCCGAACACTGGTGCCTTCCGGCACGGAAAATACGCGCAAGACCTGACGATCGACGCCGGCATACACCACTTCCAGCTCAATCACCGGGCAAGCTCGGCGTTTTGCTTGGCGCGCTGGCAGAACGCGTCGACCAGAGTATTGGCCGCCTGATTGAACAACGGCCCCAGCGTGGCTCGCACCAACGGACCTGCATAGTCGAACGACAGATCCAGGCTGATCTTGCAGGCCTTCTCTCCTAGCGCCTTGAACACCCAGACGCCGTGGAGCTGATTGAAAGGCCCCTCTTCCAGGTTCATTTCAATGGACTGTCCAGGCACCAGGGTGTTGCGCGTGACAAAGTGCTGGCTCAATCCGCCCTTGGCGACATTGAGCCTGGCGCGCATATGGGCTTCAGAGCTTTCGAGCACTTCGGCGGACGAGCACCAAGGCAAAAATTGCGGGTAACTTGCCACATCGTTGACCAGGTCGTACAACGCCTGCGCCGGATAGGGCAGCAAGGCCGAGCGTTGAATATGTGTCGTCATGTAAGCGTCACTTCCACAGCTGGGCGGCAAACACTACAAGAATGCCAATGGGCGCTACATAGCGCATCAAGAACAGGCTCAAGGTAAACAGTACAGGGCTGCGCAACGACAATTCGTCACGCACCGCCTCACGCCCCATGACCCATCCTGCAAACACCACGAAACACAAACCACCCAGCGGCAGCATGATCCGTGAGGTGAAGAAATCAATCACGCCGAAGAAATCCAGCCCTCCGGTTGCTCCCCACTGGTAGAGATGGAACATCCCGCCTTCGTTCACGAAAAACTTCGCTTGCTTCCATATATTGAAGGAAAACACCGTCCCCAGGCCAACGAACCAACAGGTAAAGGCCAGCCAGAACGTCACCCAGGCGCGACTGAGCCGGGTTCGCTCCACCAGATAAGCGACCATGGGTTCCAGCAGGGAAATGGCCGAACTCCAGGCAGCAATGGCCACCAGGAGAAAAAATACCACCCCCATGAATTGACCAAATGCCATGTTGCCGAAGGCGAATGGCAGGCTGACGAACATCAGCCCCGGCCCTTCGCTGGGGTTCAGGCCGGCGGCGAAGACAATCGGAAACAACGCCAGCCCGGCCAGCAACGATACAAAGGTATCCAGCAGCGCGACACCTACAACGGTCTTGGTCAGCGAGGCGCTCTTGGGCATGTAGGCGCCATAGATCATGATCGAGCCCACCCCCACGCTCAGGGAGAAAAACGCATGCCCCATGGCCGGCAGCAGGCCATCCATGACTTTCTCCGGCTGGAAATCGAACATGAAGTGAACGCCTTCCATGAAGTGCCCGGTGGTCATGCTGTAGCCCAGCAATACCAGGATCATCACGAACAGCAGCGGCATCATGATTCGCAGGCTGCGCTCAAGCCCCGCAACCACCCCGCGGGCAATCACTACCGCAGAAAGCAGCATGAAAATCGTATGCCAAAGTGTCAGCCGCCAGGGATCGGAGATCACATCACCAAAGTAGGCGCCGACCTGATCGGGTGTCACCCCCTGAAAGTCCCCGCGCCCCATATCGATGATGTAGTCCAGCGACCAGCCGCCGACCACACTGTAGAAAGACAGGATCAGCAGCGCCGTGATCATTCCGGCAAACGCGCCCCACGACCACTTGGCCGAGTGCCCGGCCTCCACTGCCAGCACCTTCAGGGCATTGGCCGGGCTTTGTCGGGCGCGACGACCGATGAGGGTTTCGGCCAGCATCACCGGCGCGCCGATGAGCGCGATGCACGCCAGAAACATCAATACAAAGGCACCGCCACCATAGACGCCGACCATGTAGGGAAATTTCCAGATACTGCCCAACCCCACGGCCGAACCGGTTGCGGCAAATATGAAGACCCAGCGGCTAGCCCAACTGCCGTGGACAGAAACCTTGTCTGTCGACATCGTGATCACGCCCAAGCGTTCGAAAAAGAGGCCGCATTGTCCGGGATTCATTCAACCTGCTCAAGCACGTAGCTTCACCGTAGCCGACACGCCCGCAACTGCCTATAATGCCGCCCCTATGGCTAAACAGAAGAAACACCCCACAGGGACCATCGCGCAAAATAAAAAAGCGCGACACGACTACTTCATCGAACAACGTTTCGAGGCTGGCATGGTCCTGGCCGGCTGGGAAGTAAAGAGCTTACGTGCAGGCAAGGCGCAACTGGTCGACAGTTATGTGCTGCTCAAGGACGGCGAGGCCTGGCTGCTGGGCAGCCATATCACGCCCCTGACCACCGCCAGCACCCACGTGATCGCCGATCCGACACGCTCGCGCAAGCTGCTGCTCAACAAGCGCGAGCTGGAAAAGCTCTTCGCGTCCGTGCAGCAAAAAGGCTACGCCTGCGTCTGCACGTCGTTGTACTGGAGCAAGCATTTGATCAAATGCGAAATTGCGCTGGGCAAAGGCAAGAAGGAATACGACAAGCGTGATACCGAGCGCGAGCGCGACGCCGGTCGCGAGCTGCAACGCGCGGTACGCAACAAGGGCAAGGAAGACTGATTCTTTCGCCTGGGTTATGCGTTCGCTGAAGATCCAATGTGGGAGCGAGCCTGCTCGCGATGACGGAGGCACATGCAACCTTGATGTGTCAGACAGACCGCTTTCGCGAGCAGGCTCGCTCCCACAAGGGTCCAATCACTATAGAACCCACCGACTACATCCCCTTGCGCCGCTCCGCCCGCGCCACCCGCTGCACTTCCTGACGCACCTCCTCCAACACTTCCTGCACATACAGAATATGCCGGCTGGAGACTTCCCGCGCCTGCTCGGCGTGCCCGCCCATAATGGCCTGGTACAACTCCCGATGCTGGCTGATGAGCATGTCTCGGGTTTCGCTGCGCTGTTTGTACATGCCGCCAATGTTGGTGACGACGTTGCGCCTGAGCAGATCGAACAGACCCCGAATCGTATGCAGCAACACTGCATTGTGACTGGCTTCGGCGATGGCCAGGTGAAACCGCGCATCCGCCGCGCCCTCCTCAGCCCGACTCACATTTTCATGGCGTGAATAGCAATCCTGAAGCTCCTCGAACGCCGCCGTCAGCCGCTCGCGGTCCACGTCCGTGGCCCGCTGTGCCGCGTAGTAAGCGCAGGAAGCTTCCAGCGTATGGCGAAACTCCAGCAAATCACGTTGCGCTTCAGGATTGCTTTCCAACAACTGCAACAGGGGATCACTGAAGGTTGAGCCCAGCGACTCCACCACATAGTTGCCGCCGCCCTGGCGGCTGACCAGCAAACCCTTGGCCGCCAGTTTCTGAATCGCTTCGCGCAACGAAGGGCGTGACACGCCGAACTGCTCGGCCAAGGCACGCTCGGCAGGCAGGCGTTCGCCGGATTTCAGCGTGCCTTCAAGGATCATTCCTTCAAGCCGCTCGACAATATCGTCAGACAAACGGCGCTGACGAATCTGATCAAACCCCATAACTCGACTCTCCACGATCCCGACGGCTCGCCGGGCTCTCTATTCTCGCCTATCCGCGCCCCGCCGACACCCTCCAGAAGCCACTTCGACCCACAGATCAGATGCCATCGGCCGCACTCATTCGACGAAAGTTTCAGAGCGGCAAATTGACATGCGACAACCAAGGCTTTTACCCTAGCCGACAGCGCTTGTAAATTGGTCTTACCAATTATCCAAAATCGCTGACCAGTGCCTGACCAACAACAATTAGGGGCCCACCCACTATGCAAACCTGGCAACAGCTCTACAGCCCGCTCGGCAGCCTCGGCTTGTCCGCACTTGCGGCCGTCATCCCCATCGTATTTTTCTTCCTGGCCCTTGCGGTGTTTCGCCTCAAGGGACATGTGGCCGGCAGCATCACCCTGGCCTTGGCGATTGCCGTGGCGATCTTCGCGTTTCAAATGCCGGCGGACATGGCGTTCGCTGCTGCCGGTTATGGTTTTGCCTATGGCCTGTGGCCTATCGCCTGGATCATCGTCGCGGCGGTGTTTCTGTACAAACTGACCGTCAAGAGCGGCCAGTTCGAAGTGATCCGCAGCTCGGTGCTGTCGATCACCGATGACCAGCGCCTGCAGGTGCTGTTGATCGGCTTTTGCTTCGGGGCATTTCTGGAAGGTGCCGCCGGCTTCGGCGCGCCGGTAGCGATTACCGCGGCGCTGCTGGTCGGCCTGGGCTTCAATCCCCTGTACGCCGCCGGCCTTTGCTTGATCGCCAACACCGCCCCCGTGGCCTTCGGCGCCCTGGGCATTCCGATTATCGTGGCCGGCCAGGTCACCGGGATCGACGCGTTCAAGATCGGCGCCATGACGGGCCGTCAATTGCCATTGCTGTCGCTGTTTGTACCGTTCTGGCTGGTGTTCATGATGGATGGCCTGCGCGGCGTTCGGGAAACCTGGCCGGCGGCGCTGGTGGCAGGCTTGAGCTTCGCCATCACCCAATACTTCACTTCCAACTTCATCGGCCCGGAACTGCCGGACATCACGTCGGCCCTTGCCAGCCTGGTTTCCCTGACCCTGTTCCTGAAAATCTGGCAGCCAAAACGCACCGCAGGCGCCCAGATTGCCGGCGCCACCTCCAGCGCAGCCATTACCGCCAGCGTCGGCGGTTTCGGCCAGCCACGCAGCACCGTGGCGTCCCCTTACAGCCTGGGAGAAATCCTCAAGGCCTGGTCACCGTTCCTGATCCTCACCGTGCTGGTGACGATCTGGACGCTCAAACCGTTCAAGGCGATGTTCGCCCCGGGCGGATCGATGTACGGCTGGGTGTTCAATTTCGCCATCCCGCACCTGGATCAGATGGTGATCAAGGTCGCGCCGATCGTGACCAATCCAACAGCCATCCCGGCGATCTTCAAACTTGATCCGATTTCCGCCACCGGCACGGCGATTTTCTTTTCCGCATTGATCTCGATGCTGGTGCTGAAGATCAACCTCAGAACTGGTCTTACCACTTTAAAAGAAACCTTCTACGAGCTGCGTTGGCCTATCCTGTCCATTGGCATGGTGTTGGCGTTCGCCTTCGTCACCAACTTCTCGGGCATGTCGTCCACCATGGCCCTGGTATTGGCCGGCACGGGCGCGGCGTTCCCATTCTTCTCGCCCTTCCTGGGGTGGCTAGGGGTGTTCCTGACCGGTTCCGATACCTCGTCCAACGCGCTGTTCGGCTCACTGCAAGCCACCACCGCGCACCAGATCGGCGTCAACGACACATTACTGGTGGCAGCCAATACCAGTGGCGGCGTGACCGGCAAGATGATTTCGCCACAGTCCATTGCCGTGGCCTGCGCTGCGACCGGCCTGGTGGGCAAGGAATCGGATCTGTTCCGTTTCACCCTGAAACACAGCCTATTCTTTGCAACGATCGTGGGCTTGATCACCTTGGCCCAGGCCTACTGGTTCACCGGCATGCTGGTGCACTAAGCACGACAGCTAACACCGAAAAGAACGACGTCGAACCACGATTCGACGCCTGCTATTGATAACCGGGTCTGCAAGGCTGTTGAAAGATTCCTTATCTATATTCAGCAGCCTCAGCGGACGGATAACCGGGACCACCCGGAGACACGCCTGATGAGCGAGCTTTTTTACAACGCCGTGCCGAATGCGACCCGTGTCGCCCCGCCATTGCCCGAGCCTCGGCAGTACCCCAGCAACAAGCCCGAACGGGTTTACCTGTTCGGAACCTGCGTGGTGGACCTGTTCTATCCCGAAGCCGGGATGGATGCGATTCATCTTCTGGAGCGCGAAGGGATCCGGGTGGACTACCCGCAAGGGCAGACCTGTTGCGGACAACCGGCGTACACCTCCGGTTACACCGAGCAGGCCCGGACGGTAGCGCGGGCGCAATTGGCGTTGTTTGCCGGGGATTATCCGGTGGTGGTGCCGTCGGGCTCCTGTGCCGGCATGCTGCGCGAGCATTACGCCGACCTGTTCAAGGACGAACCCGATACGCTCAAACAGGTCCAGGCCCTGGCGGCCAGGACCTATGAATTGGCCGAGTTTCTGCTGTTTGTCTGCAAGGTGCAGTTGAACGACAGTGGCGAACCGGTGAAGGTCGCGCTGCACACCTCCTGCTCGGCACGACGGGAAATGAACACCCACCTGCATGGCCGCGCCTTGCTGGCGCAGCTGGACAACGTGGAGCGCGTCGAACACAGCCATGAAAGTGAATGCTGTGGGTTTGGTGGGACGTTCAGCGTGCGCATGCCGGATATTTCCGGCGCGATGGTGGCCGACAAAACCCGCGCGCTGAAGGAATCCGGCGCGCACCAGGTCGTCAGTGCCGACTGCGGTTGCCTGATGAATATCAATGGCGCCCTGGAGAAACAGCAGCAAGCATTACGGGGGCAGCACCTGGCGAGCTTCCTCTGGCAGCGCACCGGGGGTGTCGTATGAGCACACCGACGCTGATTCCGACCGTTGAGGTGCAGGAAGATTTTCGCGCCAGGGCCCACAAGGCACTGGACGACACGCAACTGCGAAACAACTTTCGCACAGCGATGGATTCACTGATGACCAAGCGGGCAGCGTCCTTCAGCGATGCCCACGAAAGAGAACATCTGCGAGTGCTGGGCAATGCCGTCCGCGCTCGTGCGTTATCGAAGTTGCCCGACCTGCTCGAGCAGCTTGAAACCAACCTGACCCGCAACGGTGTGAAAGTACACTGGGCGGAAACGGTGGACGAAGCCAATGGCATCGTCCTCTCGATCATCCGCGCTCACGAGGCGCGGCAAGTGATCAAGGGCAAATCGATGGTCAGCGAAGAGATGGAGATGAACCATTTCCTCGAGGGTCGGGACATCGAATGTCTCGAGTCCGACATGGGGGAATACATCGTCCAGCTCGACCACGAGAAGCCTTCACACATCATTATGCCGGCGATCCACAAGAACGCCGGTCAGGTCGCGTCCTTGTTCCACGACAAACTTGGCGTGGAGTACACCAAGGACGTTGACCAACTCATTCAGATCGGTCGCAAGGTCTTGCGGCAGAAATTCTTCGAGGCTGACATCGGCGTATCCGGCGTCAACTTCGCCGTGGCCGAAACCGGCACGTTGCTGCTGGTGGAAAACGAAGGCAACGGGCGGATGTCCACCACCGTGCCACCGGTTCACATTGCCGTGACCGGCATCGAAAAAGTCGTGGAGAACCTGCGGGACGTGGTGCCGCTGCTCTCGCTGCTGACCCGCTCGGCCCTCGGCCAGCCGATCACCACCTACGTCAACATGATCTCCGGCCCACGCAAGGCCGACGAACTGGACGGCCCCCAGCAAGTGCACCTGGTCCTGCTGGACAACGGGCGCAGCCAGGCATTTGCCGACAGCGAACTGCGCCAGACCCTGAACTGCATTCGTTGCGGCGCCTGCATGAATCATTGCCCGGTCTACACCCGCATCGGTGGTCATGCCTATGGCGAGGTTTACCCGGGGCCTATCGGAAAAATCATCACGCCGCACATGGTGGGCCTGGCCAAAGTGCCGGACCACCCAAGCGCCTCTTCACTGTGCGGTGCCTGCGGCGAAGTGTGCCCGGTGAAGATTCCAATTCCGGCGCTGTTGCGGCGCCTGCGCGAAGAAAACGTCAAGGCACCGGACAGTCCAAACCCGGTGATGCGTGGCCAGGGCAGTAAGTATTCGCCCAAGGAGCGCTTCATCTGGAATGCCTGGGCCCGACTCAACAGTTCGCCGCGCCTGTATCGGCTGTTCGCTTTCCTCGCCACGCGCCTGCGCGCCCTGACGCCCGACAACGTCGGCCCATGGACGCAGAACCACAGCGCCCCCAAACCCGCCGCCCGCTCATTGCATGACCTGGCCCGCGAACACCTGAACCAGCAGGGAGACCGTCGATGAGCGCCAAGGACAATATCCTCGCCAAGCTGCGTAAAAGTCTGACCGGCACCACACCAGTGGCCGACAACTTCGATGTCGACCTGGTGACGAAAATCTATCGCTACGCCCCCGAGGAGCGCATCGCTCAACTGCGCAAACTGATGGAAGCGGTGCACACCGAGATCCATCTGACGTCTGGCGAAGGTTGGCCGGCGCTGCTGGCGCAGTTGCTGCGCGACCGTCAATTACCCAGCCTGCTCATCGCCCCGACGACGCCTCACGGGCAAAAAATCACACAGTTCTGGGCGAACAATCCCGAGCTGCCAACGCTCAAGGCCTACGACCGGCCTGTCGAGCAATGGAAAGCCGAACTGTTCAACGACACCCCCGCCAGCCTGACCGGGACCCTGGGTGCAATCGCGGCAACCGGCAGCCTGATTCTCTGGCCGACGCGGGAAGAACCGCGGTTGATGAGCCTGGTTCCGCCGGTGCATTTTGCTTTGCTCAAGGCCAGCGAAATCCGCGACAACTTCTATGAAGTGCAACAGGAATTCGCCTGGGCCCAGGGCATGCCCACCAACGCCCTGCTGGTCTCGGGTCCCTCCAAGACGGCCGACATCGAACAGGTACTGGCCTATGGCGCCCATGGTCCGAAGGATCTGGTGGTTCTGATTCTGGAGGACCAATGACGCTTCCGGCCCCTTTCCTGCGCGACGTACAGCAGCTGATCCCGCCAAAGCGCCGTTTCGACGACCCGCTGTCGACCTTGGCCTTCGGCACCGACGCCAGTTTCTATCGGCTGATTCCGAAACTGGTGATACGCGTCGAATCCGAAGATGAAGTGATCGCCCTGCTGAAACTGGCCCAACGCGACCAGGTCCCAGTCACCTTCCGCGCCGCCGGCACCAGCCTGTCCGGGCAAGCCATCAGCGACTCGGTACTGATCGTGCTGGGGGATAACTGGAACGCTCGCGAAATTCGCGGCGAGGGCATGCAGATCCGCTTGCAGCCCGGCGTGATCGGCGCCCAGGCCAATGCCTGGCTGGCACCGTTCGGCCGCAAGATCGGTCCCGATCCGGCATCGATCAACGCCTGCAAGATCGGCGGCATCGTCGCCAACAATGCCAGCGGTATGTGCTGCGGCACCGCGCAAAACACCTATCACACCCTCGCCGGCATCCGCCTGGTACTGGCCGATGGCACCCGTCTGGACACTGAAGATGAAACCAGCGTGGCGGCCTTTCGTACAAGCCATGGCGAGCTGCTGGAACGTCTGGCAACCCTTGGCCGCGAGACCCGCGCCAACACCGAACTGGCGGCTCGAATTCGTCACAAATACCGTCTGAAAAATACCACTGGCCTGTCGCTCAATGCCTTGGTGGATTACGACGAGCCTGTGGATATCTTGAGCCACCTGCTGGTGGGTTCCGAAGGCACGCTCGGCTTCATCAGCGCGGTGACCTACAACACCGTCATCGATCACCCGAACAAAGCCTCGGCGCTGATCGTCTTCCCGGACGTGGAAACCTGCTGCCATGCAGTCACGGTGTTGAAAAGCCAACCGGTATCGGCGGTGGAGCTGCTGGACCGGCGCAGCTTGCGTTCGGTGCAGGACAAACCGGGCATGCCGGATTTCGTACAGCATCTGTCGACAAATGCCTGCGCCCTGCTGATTGAATCCCGCGCAGCTTCGTCATCTTTGCTGCAAGAGCAACTGGCCCGGATCATGGCATCGCTGGCCGGTTTCCCCGTGGAAAAACAGGTCGACTTCACCGAAGACCCGCGAGAAAACGCGCGACTCTGGGCCATCCGCAAAGACACTTTCCCTGCGGTGGGCGCGGTACGCAAAACCGGGACCACGGTGATCATCGAAGACGTGACCTTTCCGGTCGAGCAACTGGCCCTTGGCGTGAACCGCCTGATTGAGCTGTTCGACAAACATCACTACGACGAAGCGATTCTTTTCGGACACGCGCTGGAAGGCAATCTGCACTTCGTCTTCACCCAAGGCTTCAACAACGCCGAAGAAGTTGCGCGCTATCAAGCATTCATGGATGACGTGGCGCAGTTGGTGGCGGTGGAGTTCGGCGGTTCGTTGAAGGCCGAACACGGCACCGGCCGCAACATGGCGCCATTCGTCGAACTGGAGTGGGGCAGCGACGCCTACCAGTTGATGTGGCAACTCAAACGCCTGCTCGACCCTAACGGCATCCTCAACCCGGACGTGGTGCTCAGCGAAGATCCACAAATTCACCTCAAGCACCTCAAGCCGCTGCCGGCGGCCGACGAGATAGTGGACAAGTGCATCGAGTGCGGCTTCTGCGAGCCGGTCTGTCCGTCCAAAGACCTGACCTTGAGCCCGCGCCAACGCATCGTGATCTGGCGGGACATCCAGGCGAAAAAGCGCGCAGGCATCGACACTTCAGCGCTGGAAACGGCCTACCAATACCACGGCATCGACACCTGCGCCGCCACCGGGTTATGCGCACAACGTTGCCCGGTCGGCATCAACACCGGCGAGCTGGTGAAAAAACTCCGTAGCCGCAGCGCAACACGTACGAAAACCGCCGATTGGCTGGCAAGCAATTTCGCCATCGCCCTGCAAGGCGCACGCTTTACCCTGCACGTCGCCAACGGTGCCCGAATGCTGCTGGGCGCGCCGCGACTGGCCCGCCTGTCAGCCGGCCTGACCCGGCTGTCGAAGGGTCAGGTTCCCCAGTGGGACAACGCCATGCCGCAGCCGGAAAAAGCCATTCGCTTCAGCCCTGCCGTCTGCGACGAACGCCCGCGCGTGGTCTATCTGGCCGCGTGTGTGTCGCGCGCCATGGCGCCGGCGGCGGGTGACAAAGAACAGATGTCGCTGTATGAAAAAACCCAACGACTGCTGGAAAAAGCCGGTTATCAAGTGGTCTTCCCAGACAACGTGGACAGCCTGTGCTGCGGCCAGCCTTTCGCATCCAAAGGCTACGCGGAACAGGCCGAGCACAAACGCCAGGAGTTGATCGGCGCCCTGCTCCACGCCAGCCGCGGCGGGATCGACCCGATCTACTGCGACACCAGCCCTTGCACGCTGCGTCTGGTCCAGGACCTGGGAAATGTTCGACTGGACCTGTACGACCCGGTGCGTTTCATTCGTACGCACTTAATGGACCGTCTCGAATTCACCCCGCAGGATGCACCGATTGCCGTACACGTCACGTGCAGTACCCAGCACCTGGGCGAGAGCCAGGCGCTGATCGACCTGGCGCGCAAATGCAGCAAGCAAGTCGTGATCCCCGAAGGCATCCACTGCTGTGGTTTTGCCGGAGACAAAGGCTTCACCACACCGGAGCTCAACGCCCACTCACTGCGAACGCTCAAGGATGCGGTGCAGTATTGCAGCGAAGGCGTCTCCACCAGCCGCACCTGCGAGATCGGTCTGACGCGCCATGGCGAAATCGACTACCACGGCCTGGTGTATCTGGTGGATCGCGTCACCCGGCCCAAATCTGCTGATGCTGAGGGGCTCCCCATCGCACCCGAAGAAAAATCGAATTCCTACGTTTCGCTGTAGTCACTTGAATAGGCCCAGCTCCGTTGGGCCCTTTACCGACTCGGGCCTGGCGGCGATGTCCGGCAGCACCGAGACCAAACGTTCAAGGAGATACACATGAAGCACACTGCATTTGCTGGCTTGTTCATTTCCGCTGCGCTGTTGGCCTCTCCGGTGTTCGCAGATAACCAGGCAGACCTTTGCCAGATCAATCTGCAGAAAATCAAAGACGCCCAGGTCAGCACCGAGCAGATGAGCGAAGGCATGAAAACCGAAATTGACGCCACCGTCGGACAAGCCACGGCGGAACAGGCCAAAGGCACCGAGGAAGGCACCAAGAACTGCATCTCGCTGACCACTCAGGCCATTCAGAAATTGCAGAACAACACCAAAGGCGATCAGTAGTAACCTCGCGTCAGGCCAACCTTCGGGTTGGCCTCAGCCGCGTATTGGCGTACACTGCACAGGCTTGTCGCTCCAGTTGATTCACGGAGCTACAGGCTCGGGGCCGTTTAGGATTCGACGCCGGTTGCGAAACTTTAGGTGCATGCCGAGTTGGTAACAGAACTCGTAAATCCACTGTTGCAACTTCCTATAGTTGCCAATGACGAAACCTACGGGGAATACGCTCTCGCTGCGTAAGCAGCCTTAGCCCTTCCCTTCTGGTACCTTCGGGTCCAGCAATCACCAGGGGATGTCCGTAAACCCAAAGTGATTGTCATATAGAACGGAATCGCCGTGCAGTACGTTGTGGACGAATCGGCTAAAACTTACACAACTCGCCCAAAGCACCCTGCCCGTCGGGTCGCTGAGGGTTAACTTAATAGACACGGCTAAGCATGTAGTACCGACAGCGGAGTACTGGCGGACGGGGGTTCAAATCCCCCCGGCTCCACCACTTCATCATCTAAAGACGTCCACGGACGTCTTTTTTTGTGCCTGAAATCCAGTAAATACGGGGGTTTCAGGGCCATTGAGCTCAGCAGAGGAGTCGTGAGTTCTCACCGGTTGAGTATTCCCATGGTATTCCAAGCCATCCGAGTCATTGTTTTGGGATACCAAAACGCTGACAGAGGTAGCTCTCATGCCTGCCTCCGCCTCTCCGACCGTCAGCTCAAGCCGGTCGAGATAAAGACAAGGATTTCGTCCTCAGCCATGGTGACCTTCACCGCTCTATCGGTCTGGAAGAGATTAGGGAATGACCGAGAATGCTGATCAATCGCTCGAATTCTGGACAGGCAACTTTTCAGCCTCGCTTACCCGCCTGCATCTGTTACAGCGTGGATACTCTCGTGCCCAATGAACGTGCTCGAAGAACAGCGCCGCAATGACAAAAAAGACGGGGACTTTTTGTGGCTGCCATCGTCAGTCAACAATCGATAGGTCTGTACCCGGACGACACATCTTGTTAGATTCCGTTAATGGCAAAAAGCCACTGATCACTACTGACAAGGACGTGAGATGACCAACGTTAACGTTTACCTGCGCGAGAACCTCGGCAGCGTTTCGAACAAAATGTCCATCGCTCCGCAGATCGACGAAAAAAAACTCAACAACGCAGTCAAATCATTCGCCTTCGGTGGCAACCCTTCCAACGTGGTCGCCCTGCTCGATAACACACTGCTGGGCAGCGGCAAGGACGGCATTCTGTTCACTGGTGAACAGCTCATCTATCGCGCTTCGTTCTCCGATCCAGTCAATGTTCCCTATGCCTCGATTGCCTCGGCGGAATACGTTGAAACTGTCACCGGCAGCAAGAGTGACAAAATCGAAGTGTCGCTGCTGATCCACCGCAACGAAGGTAGCAGCCTGTCCATTACCGGCCTACTGAACTGTAACTACCGCAAACTGGCGGAAACGCTACAAGCCTGTGTGCAGGACTTCGGCGAGTACAGGGAAGAGCGCCAACTAGTTTCCATCGATGAACTGAGCGAAGCGCTGAAAGTGGCCTACGTCCAGGCTGTCATCAATATGGCTTATGACAACGACGACATAATCGATGACAAGGAATTCGCTGAAATCCTGCAGTTGATGACGCGTCTGGACCTGAGCCCCGAAACTCGCTTTACCCTGAGGGCCTACATGGGCTCCAGCAATGCGCAAATCCCCCTGGAAACCTTGCTGGCCCGAATCGATAACCACAGCCCGGGCGGTCAAATCAAGGCGCTGCATATTTCCCTGGTCAAGGATCTGATCAATCTCTTCTACAGCACCGGTGGCCGGGATATTGGCGCATTCGGGTTTCTGCAAAAACACCGCGGGCTGTTATTAGTCAGCGATGAAGAGATCGAACTGGCCGTGCTGGCAATCAAAAACGACCACGACATGCTTCGCGATGACATGACCGATGACCAGATTGTCTCGGCCCTCAAACTACTGTCCGCCAAGGCTGCGGCCGTAGGCACTCCCTTGGCGGCGGTGTACTTGTCGGGGTCGGTGGTGGGCATGTCCGCCGCCGGGCTGACGTCTGGTCTGGCTAGCTTGGGCATGGGTGGTTTGCTCGGAATGTCAGGAATGATGACGGGCATAGGCGTCGCAGTGTTGATCGGCGTAGGGACCTATGCCGGCGTGCGCAAGCTGACTGGCGCCAACGAGCTGACCCGCTCCAAGCGTCGTGAGCTGATGCTCAATGAAGTGATCAAACAAACCCAACTGACCATTTCCCTAGTGATGAAAGACATCAATTTCATCACCGGCAAACTCAACGAATACATCCTGGCCCACGGCGCTCAGGACGAGAAAATCAAGAAGCTACTGGGCCTGATGACGCAAATGACCGGCGCCGGCACGGTACTGACCGACAAATCCAACTCCGCCCAGGCCAGCGCGACCAAATTGCGCTGCGCCCAGTACCTGGACGAAGGCAAGCTCAAGTCGCTGACTCGCGAACCGACCAAAGCCGAACTCTATGACTTCATCCGCGGCTTCTATGAGGAACGCTCGGTCGTGGTCACCAGTAAGGACGCCGAAGAACAAACGGTGACCAAACTCGGTATTAAACGCGATAAAAACAGCAAGGATCTGGAAAGCCTTGCCAGGGCCTTCGAGGCCGTTGGTTACTTCAACGTAAGCGACGTTCTCAAAGGCACGGCGGCAGACGTTGCCGGCAAGGCGCGTGAGAAACTGAGCGGTCTGTTCTCATGACGCAGAAGCGCTTTCTGGACGATCAGGCGCAGGCCATGCTCGTCCAGCAGCACCAGCTCGACAAGACCAATGCTCATCTGGACAGTATGCTCAGCTCTCTCAACAGCTTGAGCCAGGACCAGCGCAGCAACGACACACTGCTCGACAGTCTGCTGGCCCAGGCGCAGAGCATTGTCAACGAGCAGGACACAGTGTTCGTCGTCGAAGAGCAGGACCTGGTGGTCTTCGATGAATACTTGCTGGATGCACCGTCGGACTATCAAACGACGCTGCAACCCCTAGCCCTGCTCGACACCATTGACATCGATGCCGACACCGACTGGCCGTCCTACCTGTCGCAGTTGGAGAACTACGCCACGCGGCACGACCTCGCCTTCGCCCAAGACCCGTTCCGCGACTTGATGACCGACAGCCAGCGCATTGCGCTGGAGAAACGCATCAAGGACGAATTTTCGATAAAAGCGGCGGCCTGCGACAAATACGACTACATGATTGCCGGCACCTGCGGCCTGATCGGCGGCCTGGTGGATGTGCTGTTCGTCGGAGTCCCCGGGAAAGGGGCGCTGAGCAAGTGGGCAGACAACCAGACCGACAACGCGGTGCAGCGGTTTGCCAAGTTTAACGGCTGGAAAGGTCCGGGCAAGCCTGGCCAAGAGACCGCCAGCGCCATAGGTTTTCTCGAGAAAAAGTTCAAGATCAATTACGACCACGGCACCAGCCATGACACGGGCGGAGCTGTGAAGAATATGTCGCTCAGCAACCATCACGTCAAAAGCCTCGGCCATTCCCCGGATCTGGTCGGAATGTTTTTTTCCATCCTCGATCAGTTCAGCAACACAGCGCACTTCGTCGACAAGGGGAAGCTGATCAGCATCAATACTGACACCTTCGAGCTCAGCGGCAGCAACGTAGTCGCCAAGGTATTTGCCGGTTTTATGAATTGGTTGGGGCATTTGTTTTCCGACATGGCCGGCTCGTCGGGCGGGCGCGGCAAAGTGAACGCCGGGCGCGGTTCAGGCATTCCAATGCCCTTCTACTCGCTGCTGCAATTTATCAATGTGGGCTCTTTCGGACAGCATCGCCAGACGTTTTCGACCATAGCGGTGAAAGTCTTCGAGTCGGGCTACGACTTACGCCACGGGTTGGCGATGGCGATCCCCGTACTGATCACCGAACTGCTCACCCGAATGATGTGGGTTGTGAAGCAGCGCTTTTATCATGAACAGGATTGGCGCGATTGCGTCCCTTCCGCCAACAATCCGGAGTTACGCCGGATGCTGCTGATCGGCCACGGCACGTTGTGCCTGGTCGATACCACCGATGCGGCCCTGCGTTCGGGCGGCAACATCGTCGCCTTCATGTTGCGCAGCAACCTAGTGGCCTGGACCCGGTTCGGGACGCTGGCGATCAAGGAAGTCAAAGCCTACTACATGGCGGGGTCGCTGGATGTGGAAGCGGTGGATGCCTATCTGGATGCGGAATATGCGCGGTTGACGGGCACTTGACATAGTCTGTGAGAAAGAGAACAGGAGATAGATTTATTTATCAAAACAAATAAATCTGTCACTTCCCCACTAGTCTCTACCTGGCCTCATCATCAAACGAGAAATTTTCACCTAGAACTGGAAGCTCACTCATTCAGACTAACACCCACATCGTTAGCAAGCATATTTAATATTGACTCATCCAACGGCCAATCTTTAATCAATCTCTGCTTGCGCTTAAGCAACATCCAATACAGAAAGAAAACAACGGATTGCTGATAGAATACGTTTATCGAATATCTTTCAGAAACCCTGTCAACTAAGTCCGGTCTTTTAGCCAGCAATTTAGCTATGCTATCAACTAAACCAGCATCAACAAAAGATTCGTACTCACTCCAAACGACGAATGAGGATTTCTGATTATGAGCTACAAGCCCCACCAAGTTCTTGTAGATCGAGTCCAATCGACCACCTATCTCAAACTCCTGAAATGGCCCATAATTAATTAACTTAGTGGCCTGCGAGAAAAACTCGTCAGTAGTCTCAATGAGAGCCATACTCTTGGCTACAGTCCGATGCACTTCCGGACGAACTTCACGCTCAGACTTATAGATAGAGTCATGAGTAAGCTCAGAGTGCGCATGCTGTAGCAACGTGCGAATCTGCAATTCGCAAGCAACATCCGCACGTAACAAAACCCCATTATACTCAAAGTCTTGCTTCGGCCGCAGAATATAATGAACAGATTTATATGTGAACAGTAACGGATTAGTCCGCATATCCTCTTTGAAATTCTTACATGCGTCAAATGCCCAATCACCTAGAGCTTGGACCACGCTGCATATAAGATCAACATCATCAAGCAAGAGAACAACGAAGCGAGCGCCTACCTTATCCTCGATATCATTATAGGGATCTTTGTAAGTTTTCTTACGATTAAAAGCTTTGTCTATCAGCGACGAGTCATCTTTGAGCCTAGTTTTAGCAGGCACTTTAAGGAAGACATTTACATCCTTTCCGAGAGAGGTTAATTCATTGCTAATTTTGGCTACAACATAATCCCCCCAAGCCTGATACACAGGCTTATCATTATGCCACCTAGCTTTGAATTCCTCTTCGTTCATTCTTGACCGACCACTTTTTCTTTGATAATCACCTTAGTCCACTCTGTAGGATCTCCGGTCTCATCAGGATCACCATCGATAGTTTCAATAGTGACCAAATTTTTAAATGCTTCAGATGGCGCGGTGATTTTAACATTGCCACCGAAATTAACCTTTCTAAATTTTAGCTTGCTCTCAATTTGGGCGGTGTCTTTGGTGAAAGCGATTTCGGGAATCCCAGCCTCATACATATGATCGCAGAAAGCGTCTTGAGTATCCACATCAAAATACTGGGAGGCAAAATCCGCACAGCTAACCGTGGAAGAATTGCTCACCTTCAAATATGTCGTTAGGGCATTTAGAAAATCGTTTTTATTTGAAGCTGAAACGTTCAAATTAGAAATAAACTCGCTCGCCTCCTCATAAAACTGACGGGTCGTCCTAGCGCTAGTTTGCGGATATCCACATCCTAAAAAACCCGAATAAAAGTATTGAGCTGCAGCTTTGCCGTCTGCCTGGCTGATCTGATTATCAGAAACCATTACTACCCATCGCGCATTAAGGTCCTCACTCGAAGCCTCGGCAGTAGCTCTTTCAAAAAATCCAGCTGTTTTATAAAGCTTTGTACCAGGCGTCAACAAAACCTCCTCAACAAACTTCAATGAAATCTCATTAGTCCGTTGATTTACTTCTTTTTCATAAGCACTATGAATTTCAGCTTTAATTATACCAATAAAGCTCTTTAATGGATGACCCTGGCGTCCCGAAAATACAACAACAATCCCCCCCGGAATAGCCTTCCGATGCTGAGCATCGTTGAGTTTGGTTGCTACGTCGTATGAGGTAAAGGCAAAATCCGCATCATTCATATCAACCAAACGATCAATGATAACTGGAAGGTCATTTGGTCCCTGGTTGACAATTTCCATTTGGACTGCTTTTGAACCACTGCCAAGAGCATCACGAACCCTGCCCTTAAATGCCTCCATTGCAGTTAGATCGAACCGAGTAAAATCACGACTCCGGATAGGTTCTATTTTTTCCGCGTCTTCACCCCGGCGAAAAATCTGATGAATGATAATTCGATCTATTGTTAGATTTGAAAGCTCCATACCCACCCCGGACATTACGACATTATAATTATTAAAATGTAAAAAACAGGTGCTATAAATAGCGGCCCAATAGGCACTAGAAAGAGTGATGGTTTATTCTTAGCAGGAAGATATCTTTTAATCAAAAACTCATCCTTGAATCCATCAGTCCTTATGGCATTTAGCCACCCAATCAAATGTACTACCCTGCTTAGCCATCGGCAAGGGGAAAAGGTATGCCCAAGGCCAAGCAGCGACCGCGCAATCGTTTCGCATAAAATCGTGCTGTTTTTTGCGGGAAGAGACCAGTTGTCGAGTGAGACTATGTAGCTCGCGAGCAAGCGCCGGTAACTGCTGAGATGCTCGAAAACAGAGGTGGGCTATTTTACTTTTTCGATTTCCCTTCCGCTCTCATCTCACGGAGTGAGTACTTTTCCCCTGTGCGCTGCAACTCCGAGCAGGTATTGGCTTTGAGTATTCCAAAAGGTATTCCATCAAAAAATGCGATATGAATATATCCCCTAAAATCAAAGGGTTCTGTCCTCAGTTCAGATTACCCCGGCACATACTCACCCTGATGGCATACGATTTCCAACTCACAGTCATCCGCCTGCCGCAGCGAAGGTCTCTGGGCTCATTGTTTCGAACTCCGCAATTTGGATGAGCGCTGGCGGCAAGCCCCTGCGCTTCGATATCCGGGGGCGATAGCCCTGCGCTATGCGTTGCACGCTGAGGCCCTGACAATGGCCAGTGTTCTGGGGGTGGAACTGGTCTGTTCCTCGTATAACCCAGCATCGCACAAACGTCGCCAAGCCTGAGGTGTAACCCCGATCTGGCGGCGGAAGGTACGGATGAAATGGGATTGGTCACAGAATCCGTGGCTGTGGGCAATGTCGGTCAGCGAGGAGTCGGTCGTGAGCATGATCTGACGCGCAGATTCGATGCGACGACGTGCGACGTAAACCAGCGGCGTTACACCAAAGGTATTTTTGAAAGCATGCGAGAAGTAACTGACACTCAGGCTGAGAACAGCAGCCAACTGATTTGTGCGTATTGATGAGTCGAGGTTAGCGTCGATGTAGTCAACCACCCGTTTAGTTTGCCAACTGGATAGGCAGCCATGGCGGCTTTTTAACTGACTATCGCTCTTTTGCAACATGACCAGGGCGCGGGTCAGGCATAGGCAGGCTGAGTCACGGTCAATGCTCAGGTGCGCTTGAGCATCTCTAAGCAATTGCATGACGCCGTCATAAGCCTCGTCGGAAATACAGCGCTGAGTCTGGCTGTCTACTGCAGTTGCCGGGGTAACGGCATGCAAGGTGGCACGCATGGCGGTGCTCCACTGTGGATCTTTATGTCCATGGCACCATGCTACGCCGTGCACTGATCGCACATAAGACAACAATGGGGGGCGCGCGCCCCCCTCAAAAGTGGGGTATTACACAGTGATGATGCCGCGCTGAATGCCGAGAGTGACCGCATGGGTGCGATTGCTGGCACCCAACTTGTCCATGATATTTCTTAAATGCCCCTTGATGGTGTCTTCCGTGATCATGAGTTCCGCGGCGATTTGCTTGTTGGGTTTACCCATTGCCACACATTGCAGAACTTGGATTTCACGAGCGGTCAGGCAGTCGTGGCTTAGGTGATCAGCCAGTTCAACAGCTATCTCTGCCGGGAAATGGTTGTTGCCTGCAGCAATAGAGCGGATGGCATCCAGCAACTCCTTGCGTAGACTACTTTTCAATAAGTAGCCGATAGCTCCCGCCTTGATTGCATGTAAGGCCCGTACATCACCCCGATAGGTGGTCAGAATGGCAATGCGTGCGCAAGGAAACTCGGCGCGAATGGCATGAATCGCCTCGATGCCATCCATCTCGGGCATTTGTAGATCCATCAGGGTGACGTCCGGGCGCAGCGAGCGAAATAGCTGAAGCGCTTCGTGCCCATTGGTCGCCTCGCCGACCAGCGCTATGTCTGATTGGGCTTCAAGGACGGCCGCTATGCCCTCGCGCAGCAGAGGGTGGTCATCGACGACCAGCACGCGTATCTGTTCATTCTCTGGGTGCACACTCAGGGCCTCAATTGGGTCAATACACGTAGCCACTGGCTAAGTCGTCGCGGGATACGTCGATAGGCCGTTGCCGCGGGTACAGTCAGTTGAATTTCAGTGCCACTGTGGGCTCCTCTTTGAATAGACAGCCGCCCGCCGATTTTTTCGGCCCGCTCCAGCATGCCGTGTAAGCCCCAGTGATTGGGGCGGATATTGGGCGGCAGATACTGTGGGTTGATGCCGCTACCATTATCGCCAACGCTCAGCTGAAATGCGTGTTTGGTGTAGACGATCTGGATTTCCACGTTCTGCGCATTGGCATGTCGAAAGGCGTTCATGATCGCTTCACAGCCTATCCGGTAGCTTTCTTCACCGACTATAGGGTGCAGCGGCAGTGGCGTGCCGTGGCTGCTCAGGGTAAAGCGCGTACTGCCTTCTAGCTGCAGCTCACTCGTGACAGCGGCAAATGCATCGATCAGGTTCAGAGCAGGCTCGTTCAGATCACGCAGATTATTCACCCGCTCTCGTGCCTCCACCAAAACCTGATCTGCGCGGTCTAGCGCTCTCTCCATTCTGCCTCGAGCCGGATGAGTACTGGGGATTTGCTCAGTGGCGGCTTGGAAACTCAACATAAGGCCCTGCACACCCTGGAGTAGGGTGTCATGCAGTTCACGGGCGATTCGCTCGCGCTCGGCGTGTCGCTCCTCGAGGCGGTCCCGCAGATTCTGGGCTGAACGGCGAATATTGAAGCGATGCAGCATCCACAAAACGCTTACCACTGCTAGACCGCTCAATACGATAAACAGTGGGGTGTGGTAGAAAACGGGTCGAATACTGAAGCTCAGCACGGCCTCTTCGGTGCTCAGTAGCCCATCCTGATTGGAGGCTAATACGCGGAACCTATAATCTCCGGGGCCGAGCCCCGTATAGATGGCGCTACGTTTTGAACCCGCCTGCTGCCAGTCTGTGTCGAACCCCTCCAACAAATAGCGAAAGTGCAAGCCTTGCATGCCTGAGAGGCTGAGCGCTGTGTAAGAAATTTCGATGCTTCTTGGCTCTGCTCCCAGCCGTGACAACTCACTGGGTGGGGGTTCCTTACCATCGACATTGAATGATTGGATAACTACCTTGGGGGCGGCTTTACTCTGCACGTAGCGAGTTGGATCGATCCAGGTCACGCCCTTACTGGTGCTAAACCATAGACGTCCATCCGTACTACGCACTGCAGTGGGTAATGGGAGTACTTGGTGGGGGTCGTTGGCCAGGCCACCAATCACCTCATAGCTGCGGTAACCTATCTGGTATAGCGGGTCAGCGATGGCGCGCTTTAATTCACGAGCGGTCAACTGATAGACCCCGGCTTTGCCGTGGAGCCAGAGATTATAGCTACCGTCACCTTCAGGTTCTCTGGGAGGTACGGCTAGAATCGCGTAGATATTGTCGAACAGTCCATTGTCCGGTAGGTGAAGGCTGTGGAAGCGCTCACCATCGAAGAAGGCCACTCCACGCTGGCCACCAACCCAGGTGAGATGGCCCTGATGTAGCATCGCGGTGACATGACCAACCTTTAAGCCTTCGTCCGCCCCCCAGTGTCGTTGTACCTTGCCGTCGTGAGTCACAATCAGGTTATTGCGGTAGCCGAACCAGAGCCTGCCAAGAGGATCAGTGGTAGCGCTGACAGGCATTAACTGGCTTGGATCAGCATTAGGCGGGGCAACGATTGACCAACGTCCGTCTCGAAGAACAAACAACCCTTTGCGGTTGATCGAAACCCACAGGTCGCCCGCCTGATCGAGAGTCATCGCGCGTACGGCTGAGTCAAGCGCATCCTGAGTTGGTAATGAGGCAACTCGCTCGATTTTGTCTCCTTGCGCACGCCAGATACCATTGCTGCCAGCCATCCAGATATCACCGTTAGCATCACCAAAGGCATTACTAATCGGTGCCGGTATATCCAGAGTGGTCAGCCCCGTACTGCTCAGGCGCATTGCAGGTAGGTTGCTGGTACCTGCCCAGACACTGCCTGCCGCACCGGCAACCAATGCGAAATTCTGGGCGTTGTGTGGAAATGCGGCCGAGACCATAGCACTTGGCCGAAAACGGTCTAGTCCGGCGCTAGTGCCCACCCAAATATTGCCGTCGACATCTTCGAGTATTGGAAGAACGTTATCTGCACTCAAGCCATCCTTGGCCATAAACGCTTCTTGGTGATCGAAGGCGTCAGTTATCGATAGCGCGTTGAGGCTGGCAGAGGCTGGCACATAGCGAACGCCCTTACCGCTGGTACCCACCCATATCGCCCCGGCGCTGTCGAATAACAAACCATTAGCACCGTCGATTACGGTCACCTGGGTCGCCGCATCGCCTTCGCTTGGCACGATTCGGCGCAGCGAACCGCCATATCGTTCGGCCATCCAGATGGCCCCATCTGGAGCCTGAGCCATTTGACTCACCCAACCCACCGCAATGCCTGCATCGACAAACGCTCGGGCACCCGACGGCAGGTAGAACAGGCGATCTTCATTGGCTGCCCATAGCGTCCCATCGCGGTCGAGGAGTACCGCGCGAGCATGTCGTCCCGGAAAGTTCCAGTCGGTACCGATACGTTGCCAGGCGTTACCGTCAAACCGTGCCAAGCCATCATTTGCGGCGATCCAGACTGCGCCACTGTGATCCTTGGCGATGCTATAGACCACTCCGCCAGGCAACCCAGCGCTGACTGGGTAAGTGGTTATGCCCGTGTCGGTGATCAGGCTTATGCCCCCAGTACGGAGACCGGCCCACAGGCCCTCATCCTCCGCCTTGAGTACGGAAATGATGCCAAGCGGGTTACCGTCTGGCGGGGTATAGCGCGCGAAGTCCAGACCATCAAAGCGATAGAGCGAATCGTTGGTTCCGAGCCAGAGATAACCGTCTCGGGTCTGGGCCAAAGCCCCTACCTGGCTAGGTCCCTCATCAGCGACGGTCCAACGGTGGTGCTCCAGCGTGTCCAGTAAGTAGTCGGAGGCCGTTGCCGTCGTACTGAACCATGGCAGGCAAACCAACAGCATATGGATTGCCAACGCCGTGCATGTGCGCCAGCGATTTCCTGGGGTGAACATCTGCTGTTTGGTTGGGTAAGATCCCAATACGCTAATCACCGCGCGAACCTGAAAAAAATCAAAAACGACCCAGCTGAGTTTGCGCCCATTCAATTGTGTAGTCAGCTACTTGCTCCCAACCTGGTTCGGTGATGAGCCAATGGCTGTACCCGGCAAAGCACTTGAGCGAGGTGCTGGCCGCAGAGCGGTTGTAGTGCCGATAGTTCGACGTCACCACGCATGGCCGTACGCTGTGATCGTTCTCGGCGGCGATCAACAGCAGCGGTGCTCTGCGGTCATTGGCAAAATCGACATAGGTGCCAATACCGAAAGCCGCTTCAAAGAAAATCCGCCCCGGTGCTGGCACGATATGGTTTGCATATAGCAGCGCAATATCCTGGATCGCCATAGCCTGGGTAAATTGTTGGGTAAATTCTGGTAGCGGAAAATACATGACTCGCTTCCAACTGCCCCAAGCCATGCGCATGGGTATCGCCCTGGAGAGAACGCTCAAGCGCGGTATTACCCCGCGCGGGGGTATCGCTGCAATCGCAATGCCGGCACAGCCAAGACCACGATCCAACAGCATCTGAACGAGCAGACCACCCAGCGAGTGGCCAATCAGCAAGGGCGGCTGAGGCATGCGCCGAATCAGCGCTGCATAGTGCTCAATAATTTGTCTGATCCCAAGCCGTGGGAAATCGGTATGTGGCGCGCTGCGCAGCCTCTCTGGCGGCCCCTCCGATAAGGGCCAAGGTGGCGCAATACAGGTGTAGCCGCATGCCCGATAGCGACTGGAGAAATTATCCCAGGCGGCGGCAGACAGCCATTCGCCATGTATGAATAGCACGGTTGTATTCATCCCTGATCCCATAACAAGCGTTTTTCCGAGGCGCGAGTGAGATTGCGCTCGTGCATCAACGCCTCAATAAGAATCAGCAGATTGAGATCCACCTTGCGCATGTCACTGCGGCTCATGCGTTGACTCCTTTGTGAATGCGCTCAGGTGTGGGACTTAGCGGGGGCCAGGTAGTGATGAATGCGTATGGCGACCCCGACCGCTTGGAACTGGCGAGCCGCAGCCTCGACGCGTTGTTCGGCACGGGTTACCCGGCCGTGGTGGCGCAGATGTTCAAGCCAGGACTCATCAAAGAAAAACTCCAGCCAACGTTGCGGATGCTCACTGTCCTGGACCAGCCCCCAGGAAAAGGCACCATTGCGCATTCGCATGCTGCGTACATCCTGCATGGCAAGGCGAAACTGTTCTGCCTGCGACGGATCGACTTGGTATTCAAGGGTGACCATCACTGGACCGCGTTCCTGGTCCTGGTCATCGGCAAGGATCGGTGCAGGCCAGTGCAGGGACGGGGCCAGGTCTTCGGTCTCGGTGACCGGCAAATGGAAGTGCAGGGTCAGTACGATGCCCACCAGCAGAACCCCGCCAGCGATCAGCAGGGTGAGGCTGATCGACAGGTGGCTGGCGACGAAGCCCCACAGCGCGCCGCCGGCCGCCATGCTGCCGAAGAACACCAGGATGTATACCGACAGTGCCCGCGCCCGCACCCAGTTGGGTACGGAAGTCTGTGCTGCCATTTGCAGGCTCGACAACACGGCGATCCAGGCCGCGCCACTGATCATCATCACAGGTATCAGCCAGTACAGGTTGCGCACCCCGGCCAGCGCGCAAAGCACCAGGGCGTAGAGCAGGCTGGAGCCGGCCACCAGGTGATCGGGGTTCACCGCATCACGGATGCGCGGCAGTAAAGTAGCGCCGAGCACTGCACCGACGCCGACACTGCCGAGCAGCAGACCGAAATCGCTGGCGCTGCCGTTCAGTTCAGCGCGTACGATCAGCGGCAGCAGCGACATGCCGGCACTGGCACCGACGAAGAACGCCGCCGACCGCACCAGCACCGCTTGCAACGGCTGGGAGCTGCGGCTGTAGCGCCAGCCTGCGCGCATGGCACCGAGCAGCCGTTCCGCCGGGAACAACGCGGGTGTCTGCTCGCGTTTCCAGGTATACAGCACCGCCATCACCGCGAGGAACGATACGGCGTTCAGCGCGAAGGTGGCCCAGGGGCCGGTGAGGCTGACCAGTACCCCGGCAATCGCCGGTCCGATGGCCCGGGCGACGTTGATGCCAAGGCTGGACAGGGCGATGGCCGAACCGAGGTCGCGCTTGTCGACCAGTTCGGGCGTCAAAGCTGACCAGGCCGGCATCATCAGTGCAGTCCCCACGCCCATGCTCAGGGTCAGGAGGAGCAGCAGCGCGACGGTCATCATGCCGTTTAGCGTGAGCAGAGCCAGGAGCATCGCCACCGCGGCCATCCACACTTGCACCATAAGCAGGTAGCGACGCTTGTCGACGATGTCGGCCATGGCTCCCGCTGGAAGAGCAAGAAAGAACATCGGCGCGGAGCCTGCAACCTGCACCAAGGCAACGTGCATGGGGCTGGCCGACAGCGTCGTCATCAACCAGCCGGCCCCTACTTCGTGCATCCAAGTGCCGATGTTGGAGGCAATGCTGGCCAGCCATAGCCAGCGGAAAGTGCTATGGCGCAGCGCGCTCCAGGGGGAGCGCTTTTCGATAGTCGTGTCCATGTTCAGAAAGCGAAGCAGGAGCAGCCGAAGGCACCCCAGAAACCTTGGTAGTTACTGACGGGTACGGATGACCGACGCACCTTGTCATGGCTATGCGCATGCACCGCGCAAGGGCCTGAGCATTGATGCACCTGAGTCAGCAGCGGTGAAGCGGGACGCCAGTGGCCGGGTACCTTGGCAACCGGTGACCAGTCCGGCATGACCGGCAGGCTCGGCGGCGACAGCTGGTCGAATTCCGCGGCGCCGTAGACCACTTTGCCGTCGACGACGGTCAGCACCGACTCGATCCACTTGATCGCCTCTTCCTCGACACTGAAGAAGTCCGCCGACAGGGCCGTGAGGTCAGCCAGTTGCCCGACCTTGATCTGGCCCTTCTTGCCTTGCTCTGACGAAAACCAGGCACTGCCATGGGTAAAGAGCTGCAGGGCGGTGTCACGCGAAAGACCGTTAGGGTACAGCTCCAGCCCTCCAACGGTTCGGCCGCTGACCAGCCAATAAAGCGAGGTCCAGGGGTTGTAGCTGGAGACGCGAGTTGCATCAGTCCCTGCCCCAACTGGTACGCCTTCAGCCAGCATGCGTTGAATTGGCGGGGTCTGTTCAGCGGCCTTGCTGCCGTAGCGGTCGACGAAATACTCGCCTTGGAAGGCCATGCGGTCCTGAATGGCAATGCCACCGCCAAGGGCGCGTACCCGCTCGATGTTCTTCGGACTGATGGTTTCAGCATGATCGAAGAACCATGGCAGGCCATTGAACGGAATGTCGCGATTGACTCGCTCGAACACATCGAGCATTCGCGAAATGGATTCGTCGTAGGTCGCGTGCAGCCGGAACGGCCAGCGCTGCTCGACCAAGTGACGGACCACGGGTTCCAGGTCCTGCTCCATAGTCGGCGCAAGGTCTGGCCGAGGTTCGAGGAAGTCTTCGAAGTCTGCGGCAGAGAACACCAGCATTTCACCGGCACCGTTGTGCCGGAAGAAGTTATCGCCATCGCCAGGCTTGACCATGGCGCTCCAGTTCTTGAAGTCGGTCAGCTCTTCCTTGGGTTTCTGGGTGAACAGGTTGTAGGCGATGCGCACGCTCAACTGGTTGTGCTTGGCCAGCTCGCGGACCACTTCATAATCGTCCGGATAGTTCTGAAAACCACCACCAGCATCGATGGCACTGGTCACGCCAAGGCGGTTGAGTTCGCGCATAAACTGGCGTGTCGAGTTGACCTGGTATTCCAGCGGCAGCTTTGGCCCCTTGGCCAGGGTCGAATAGAGAATCATCGCGTTGGGTTTGGCTACCAGCATGCCGGTGGGTTCGCCATTGCTGTCGCGGACAATCTCTCCGCCCGGCGGATTAGGCGTATCGCGGGTATAGCCGACAACGCGCAGTGCCGCCCGATTCAGGAGGGCGCGGTCATAAAGGTGCAGAACGAATACCGGCGTATCTGGTGCGGCCTTGTTCAATTCGTCCAGAGTAGGCAGGCGACGCTCGGCAAACTGGAATTCATTCCAGCCCCCCACGACCCGAACCCATTGCGGAGCAGGCGTGCGATCAGCCTGATCCTTGAGCATCCGCAACGCGTCAGCGAGAGATGGAACACCCTCCCAGCGCAGTTCCAGGTTGTAATTCAGGCCACCACGGATCAGGTGCAGGTGCGAGTCATTGAGACCTGGGATCACCGTACGCTTTTGCAAGTCGACAACCTGGGTCGCATCTCCGCGGACCGCCATGGCCTCTGCGTCGCTGCCCACGGCAATGAACTTTCCGTCCTTAATGGCCACAGCTGTTGCTTGCGGCTTTTCACGATCCACGGTGTGCAGACGGCCGTTGTAAAGAATCAGATCGGCTTCCATGGAACCTCCCGCAGGGTTGGCGAAAGAGCTGCCGGCGGAGCCGGCAAAAGGCAGGGCAGACCAGAGTGCTCCCGCGGCTCCGAGAACGGAGCTGGTAGCGAGAAACCGGCGACGGCCTTTGTCTGACAGATCTTCACTCATGATCATTCCTCGTGGCGTTGTGGGTTGAGCCAGGCGCCTGGCGATCACTCGAATCCAGCCAGCTCCGTTACGGCGGGTAGACCCGAACTGATTTGAAGTCGGGTCGACCTATAGTGCCGACCCGACAGAGGTCAGATCTTCGCCGCAACAGGCTCCAGCGTCGGCCCGTGTGTTACCCGCTCAGGAGCCTTGTGCACCATGGTGTAGGCGTAGTCGACGCCCATGCCATACGCGCCAGAGTGCTCTTTGACCAATGCCATAACGGCGTCGTAGGTATCGCGGTTCTTCCAGTCACGCTGCCACTCCAGCAGAACTTGCTGCCAGGTCACTGGGACAACTCCAGCCTGAATCATGCGTTGCATGGAGTAATCGTGCGCAGCTTGGCTGGTACCGCCAGAGGCATCGGCCACCATATAAATTTCATAGCCGGCATCATGCATCGCGGACAGTGCGAAAGTCGTATTGCAGACTTCGGTCCACAAGCCAGAGACGATCACCTTGTTACGGCCATTCTTTTTCAGCGCATCGCGTACTTTCTGGTCGTCCCAGGAGTTCATCGAGGTACGCTCAAGGATCGGTGCCTCAGGAAAAACGGCCAGTAATTCCGGATAGGTATGACCCGAAAAGCTTTCTGTTTCGACCGTGGTGATGATGGTTGGAATAGAGAAAATCTTCGCGGCCTTGGCCAGGCCCACGGTGTTGTTCTTCAATGTCTGCCGATCAATGCTTTGTACCCCAAATGCCATTTGCGGCTGTTGATCGATGAAGATCACTTGGCAATTGCTTGGTGTCAGCACTTCGAGTTTTGGATTGGTCATTTCAATCACCTGGTGTGTTCGCGCGTGAATGCTGATGATCGCCATGGCGTAAACGCAGTGCTGCAGTCATGGCGATGTCGTAGATAGGCCAATTTTTAGTAGGCCCTCAGTCCCTCAATCTTGCTGAAAGCCATGGGTACTATCTCCAGAGCGGCTGCCTGCGAATTGGACAGGCTTACGGTTCTGGAACATTTATGAGGTGAATGTGTGGCTTTAGGGCCGTTGGTTTCTACAGGCCCTTCTTGACAGGGTCCATGCCTGACGTGGCCAGCCCACTCGCATGCCCCAGTAACCAGTGCTCGCATCGTGCGCCACGGACTTCGGGATGAAACTGCAGACCGAGTACGTTTGGCCTCATGAGAGAAGGCCTGATTGCGGCACAGTGGCAAGGTACGCAGGGTCAGGATGGGGGTTGCGAAAGAGATGAATACCGAGCAGTCCTGGCCATGAGGATGTGTTCGAGGTCCTTCAGCGCGGCCGCTGCGGTGGCGATCGGCTCAGCGCCACAGCCGATTGCCAGCGTCTCGCCCATTGCGTCGCTGCTGATACGGATCGCCTTGCTCTTTGCGCTGACGTGGGCGAACGGATCGGACAGCGGATAGGCCTTGATGCCGACGCTGGCGCGGATAACACCGTCTGCGCGGGTGAGGCTGGCGATCAGCTTGGGAACGAGCCCCCTCTCGCGCCACGCCTCGATGCGCTCTGCCGTGACCGACTGAATACCTTCGACCACCAGGTCGTCCATCGTCAGATCGGCACCAAGACCGAAGTTGGCCAGTAGCAGGAGCTTGCACGCGGTATCCCAGCCTTCCGTGTCGTTGCGCGGGTCAGCTTCGGCGAACCCTCCTGCCTGCGCTTCACGCAACGCCGCATCGAAGCTGAGGCCCTGTGTGCCCATGGCGTCAAGCAGGTAGTTGGTCGTGGCGTTGAGGATGCCCTCGAGGGCGAGCACCTTGCAGCCGGCCAGGCTATGGTCGAGAAGATCGAGTGTCGGCAGGGCGGCAGCGGCTGCACCACTGAGTTTGAGCATCGCCCCCGAGGCCTGCGCGAGTTCGCGCAATTGTCGCCCGCTGTGGACCAGAGCGCCCTTCGATATAACGATGCAGTCCAGACCGGCCGACAGCGCCGTACGAAGGTAGGCAAGACCCGGCTCGCCGCTGCGAAAATCGCTCGGCCCTGCCTCGATAAGAACGTCTGCGCCGCTCGCCATCACGAAATCCGGCCCTGAAAGACCCGCCTGCAGTGCATTCAACTGATGCGGGTGCAGGCCGTTCGCGTCAGCCAGGCCTGCACGTGATCCGCACACCGCGACCAGGCTAACGTCCACGCCGTAAACCTGGCGATAGCGCTCGCGTCGGGACAGGAGCAGGTCGGCTGTGGCACGTCCGACGCCGCCGAATCCGGCGATTGCAACTTTGAGCGTTTGCATGAGTTCGCTCCTTTGGCCTCTGCTTGGCATGGTAAGCCGCTCGGTTGCCGCTTGCCACAGCCAACGCTTCCCCCACAAACCCCGGCATCACCAAGCTTTTGCATCATCCGCTACAACTCAAGCATCAAGGCTCCTCACCTCATTCCCCAACCGCACCGGCGCCTCCCCAGTAATCTCGTGCAGCAGTGCGGTGACGGTCTCTCCCTCGATCGCCCCCTGCTCCTGCAAAAGGTCCGCCACCGCGCGGACGGCAAACCAGTAACGATGCACAAGGCAACTGCTACGGGCGATGGCTCGGGATTCGGCGTCGAGCAACAGGCGTGGGGGCAGCAGGCTGATCAGTTCATGCCCGCGGACGAGGTCTGCGCGGCCACTGCTTCGGAACAGCCGGTCGGATTGGCGATGTCGGTAGATCGCTTCGGCCACAGGCCCTGAAAAGCAATGGATCAGGTCGCGCTCAATAAAGTCGACCATCGATGGCAAATATTCAGCAATTCCCCGGGCGGTGAAGGCCGGGCGCAGGACGAGGTAATCGGCCTCCACTAACCCTTCGGCGTGTTGCGGGTGACCGAGCAGGTCGAACATCGGTCCCGCGCGGGCTTCAGCCCGGGTGCGTACGGTGACGCGTTTTATAGGCTGGCCGTTCCACCAAAAAGCCAAGGCGTGGCCGGCTTCGTGGATGGCCGTGCTGCGGGGGCGTTCGTTCATGGTCCGGTCCTCTCCCGTAACCAAGCGCTGGCCTTATCATCTGCCTCGACCGGCAAGCCGGGTAAAAGAATCTGCCTATTAACCATTAATACTGCGGCTATTAGCGATCTGCCACAGAAGGACTAGCCTTGATTCAGCGCCAGCGTAAGCTGGCCGGATCAGACCTGATAAGAGATACGAAAGCGTTCGAAACGTACTGGGCTTGCCGTGGGCCACGATGTGGGCAATCGACGTCGATTGCCGGAAGGCCGAACGATCAATGAGCGAACTGTGAGCCCTGCATCTACGTATTGATTTTCACCTGTCGCTATAGAGCCCCCGCGGGCTGGATAGCTGGATGAATACGACCAAGGTAGCTCCTCATGGCAAACGAATCGAAATGCCCGTTCAATCATGCTGCGGGTGGTGGCACCACGAACCGTGACTGGTGGCCCAACCAGCTGAATCTGAAAATCCTGCACCAACACTCCCCGCTGTCCGACCCCATGGGCGAGGATTTCAACTACGCCGAAGCATTCAAAAGCCTGGATTTCCAGGCCCTGAAAAATGACCTGAATGCGTTGATGACCGACTCCCAGGACTGGTGGCCGGCGGACTTCGGGCACTACGGGCCGCTCTTTGTCCGTATGGCCTGGCACAGCGCCGGCACTTACCGCACCGGCGACGGGCGCGGTGGCGCAGGCTCCGGCCAACAGCGTTTTGCGCCCCTCAACAGCTGGCCGGACAACGTCAGCCTCGACAAGGCGCGCCGGCTGTTATGGCCGATCAAGCAGAAGTACGGTCGCAACATCTCCTGGGCCGACCTGATCGTGCTTACCGGCAACGTCGCGCTGGAATCCATGGGCTTCAAGACCTTCGGTTTTTCCGGCGGTCGTCCCGACGTCTGGGAGCCGGATGAAGACGTCTACTGGGGTTCCGAAAACAAATGGTTGGGCGGCGACACCCGCTACGGCAAGCCGGATAAAGCCGCGATGCAAGATCCCGGCGAAGGACAACTGGTGGCCGAGCCGGGCAATGAAGAAAGCCGTACCGATCTGGGGCGCAATCTGGAGAACCCGCTGGCCGCCGTGCAGATGGGGCTGATCTACGTCAACCCGGAAGGCCCCGAGGGTCAACCGGACCCGGTCGCTGCGGGGCTGGATATCCGCGAAACCTTTGGCCGCATGGCGATGAACGATGAAGAAACCGTGGCCCTGATTGCCGGCGGCCATGCCTTTGGCAAGACCCACGGCGCAGGGCCTGCGGACAATGTCGGCGCCGAGCCTGAAGCCGCCGGCCTGGAACAACAGGGCCTGGGCTGGAAGAACGCATTCGGCACCGGCAAAGGCCCCGACACCATCACCAGTGGCCTGGAAGTGACCTGGACCACCACGCCCACTCGCTGGAGCAACAATTATCTGGAGAACCTGTTCGGGTTTGAGTGGGAGCTGACCAAGAGCCCGGCCGGTGCGCATCAGTGGACCCCGAAAAACGGTGCTGGCGCGGGCATCATCCCAGACGCCCACGATCCGTCCAAGCGTCGCAATCCAACCATGCTGACCACCGACCTGGCGCTGCGCTTCGACCCGATCTACGAAAAAATCTCACGGCGCTTCCTGGAGAACCCGGACCAATTGGCCGACGCCTTCGCCCGGGCCTGGTTCAAGCTGATCCACCGCGACATGGGCCCGCTCTCGCGCTACCTCGGCCCGGAACTGCCCAACGAAGAGCTGCTCTGGCAGGACCCTATCCCGGCAGTGGACCATGCTCTGGTCAACGACAGCGACATCGCGTCCCTTAAAAGCAAACTGTTGGCCTCGGGCCTGTCGGTTTCACAACTGGTGTCTACCGCCTGGGCGGCCGCGTCCAGTTTCCGTGGCTCCGACAAGCGCGGCGGTGCCAACGGTGGCCGGCTGCGTCTGGCCCCGCAGAAAGATTGGCCGGCCAACCAGCCGGAACAATTGGCGCAGGTGCTGGCGACTCTCGAAAAAATCCGGGACGAGTTCAACGGGGCCCAGTCTGGTGGTAAAAAAATCTCCCTGGCGGACCTGATCGTGCTGGCTGGCAGCGCCGGCATTGAACAGGCGGCGAAGAATGCCGGGCTCAGCGTGACGGTGCCTTTCTCGCCGGGGCGTATGGACGCCAGCCAAGAGCAGACCGACGTCGAGTCGTTCGGCTTTCTTGAACCCATCGCCGATGGCTTTCGCAACTACCTAAAGGGCAGGTATCGCGTATCCGCCGAGGCACTGCTGATCGACAAGGCGCAACTGCTGACCCTCAGTGCACCGGAAATGACCGCACTGATCGGCGGCCTGCGTGTGCTCGATACCAATGTCGGCCAAACCCGGCATGGGGTTTTCACCCAACGGCCAGGTGCGTTGACCAACGACTTCTTCGTCAACCTGCTGGACATGGGCGTGGAATGGAAACCGCTCTCAGACGACCAGCAAACGTTCGAAGCCCGCGACCGCAAGACCGGTCAGGTCAAATGGACCGGTACTCGTGTCGATCTGGTCTTCGGCTCCAACGCCCAACTACGGGCCCTGGCCGAAGTGTATGCCAGCGCAGATGCGCAGGAGCAGTTCGTTAGCGACTTCATCGCGGCGTGGGTCAAGGTGATGAACCTGGATCGGTTTGATCTGAGGTGAGGTTGTCAGGCGCTGAGAGAAGCCCTCAATCTGATCCAGGTTGAGGGCTTCGTTCTCTGCTCATTGCCACCCGCCTCTCATGAACTTTTCTTCACCCCACGCGTTCGCGTGATTGGGTAAAGTCCCCTCGCTCATTCAAGAAACTAAGGTTTTAGCCCGCCCTCCCGCGGGCTTTTTTTTGCCTGGAATTCAGGATAACCCTGAGGCGCGCAGCAAGTTCTCCAGCCAATGCCTGACACTCCAAAAAAATCCTTTCAGATCCAGAGTCGGCAGCCGATACAGCCCTGTTACACGTTTTAGCTGGCTCAAAAACAACAATCTTCCAGCGTACCGACGATCAAGCAGCACAACGTTCCTGGAGGAATATGATGAATAGCTGGTTTGGCAACATTAGCGTCAACATGAAACTGGGCCTGGGCTTTGGCCTGGTGCTGGTACTGACCTGCGTCCTGGCGCTGACCAGTGGGACCAGCCTGGGAGGGCTGATCGACCGCAGCAACTGGATGAGCGACATCACCAAGCTCAATGCCGGCTTGACCAAACTTCGGGTCGTGCGCCTGCAATACATGCTCACCAATGGCGACGAGACCGCCGCACAGAATGTGCAAACCACCCTCGATAGTTTCGTTGCGCAACAGAACGCGCTGCTGAGCAGCTTCAAGAGCCCGGAAAACGTCAAGCTGCTCAAGGAGCAGAGCGCGACGATCAGCGCCTATCAGGTGTCCCTGAACAAAATGCGCAACGCCTACCGCAGCGCCAACACCGCCCGCGACGCGATGACTGCCAACGCCGGGACCGCTTACCAGCTGATCGAGACGATCAATACCGACGTTCAGCAAATGCTCTCGAGCGACCAGCGCCTGGAACAGTACCAGGCCATCACCGAGGCCAAGCAGGCGTTCATGTTGGCCCGCTATGAAGTGCGCGGCTACACCGCCAACAGCAACCCCGAAAACGAACGCAAGGCCGTCGCCCAACTGGATGCCGCCCTCGCTTCGCTCCAACCGCTGAATGCGTATTTCGCCAGCACCCGGCAAGGTGAGCTGCGTCAGCTCGAAGCTGCCCTGACTCAATACCGCAGCTCCGTCCAGGCTTTCACCCAGGCCATTGCCGAGGCGGTGCAGGCCCGCAAGGAAATGACCGACCAGGGCACGACCATCGTCTCCCTGAGCGAACAGCTGTATCAGATCCAGCTCGACCGTCGCGATGCCGAAAGCGCCCAGGCCCGCACCCTGCAACTGGTCAGCACGTTGTTGGCGTTGCTGGTAGGCATCATCGCGGCGGTCATCATCACTCGCCAGATCACCCGACCGCTGCGCGAAACCCTGGCCGTGGTCGATCGCATTGCCAGTGGCGACCTCTCGCACAACCTCATCGTTACCCGTCGCGATGAGCTGGGCGTACTGCAACAGGGCATCGCACGCATGGGCGTGACCCTGCGCGATTTGATCAGCGGCATCCGTGATGGCGTGACCCAGATCGCCAGTGCTGCCGAACAATTGTCCGCAGTAACCGAGCAGACCAGCGCCGGCGTCAACAGCCAGAAAGTCGAGACCGATCAGGTGGCGACCGCCATGCACGAGATGACCGCCACGGTTCAGGAAGTTGCCCGCAACGCCGAAGAGGCATCCCAGGCAGCCGCCGCGGCAGACGGTGAAGCCCGTGCCGGCGACCAGGTGGTCAACGAAGCCATCGCCCAGATCGAACGCCTGGCCAGTGAAGTGGAGCGCTCCACCGACGCCATGACCGTGCTGCAACAGGAAAGCGACAAGATCGGCAGTGTCATGGACGTGATCAAGGCCGTCGCCGAACAAACCAACCTGTTGGCCCTGAACGCGGCAATCGAAGCGGCGCGCGCCGGTGAAGCCGGTCGTGGCTTCGCGGTGGTTGCCGACGAAGTCCGTGGCCTGGCCCAGCGCACACAAAAGTCCACCGAGGAAATCGAAGGCCTGGTGGCCGGTCTGCAGAACGGTACCCTACAAGTGGCCGCCGTGATGAACAACAGCCGCAGCCTCACCGACAGCAGCGTAGCTCTGACTCGCAAGGCCGGCGTCTCACTGGAAAACATCACCCGCACGGTGTCGAACATCCAGTCGATGAACCAGCAGATCGCCGCCGCTGCCGAAGAGCAAAGCGCCGTGGCCGAGGAGATCAGCCGCAGCATCATCAACGTACGCGACGTGTCCGAACAGACCGCCGCCGCCAGCGAAGAAACCGCAGCGTCCAGTGTTGAACTGGCACGTTTGGGTAATCAATTGCAAATGATGGTGAGTCACTTCCGGGTCTGATCATGACAAGCGCCCATTTCCCGGAAGAAATGGGCGCTTTGCGCAATGTCATTACAATCAGTCAAAAAGATCCATCACCTTGGCTCTTTCGTCACGTGGCGGCAGATCTAGCCCAACGCCCCCGCTCGCCCATCAATGTATCCAACCTCGTTACACACTAATCCCATTGGTAAACACCAACCGATTGCCAAACGGATCGACCACCGTCATGTCCTGGCTACCCCACGGCATGGCCTGAATCTGAGGGCGGGCGAAGGGGTATTGCTTGGCCAGCAGTTGCGCCTGGAAAGCTTCCAGTTCATCCGTTTCGATACGCAGTGCCGAGCCCGGGGTGCAGTCGCCATGATGTTCGGACAGGTGCAGCACGCATCCGTCGCGAGAGACTTGCAGGTACAGCGGAAAATCGTCACCAAAGCGATGTTGCCAGTCGACGGTAAATCCCAGGAAGTCGACATAGAACGCCAATGCCTTGGTTTCATCGAAGATCCGCAGGATCGGGGTGGTTTTACCGAAGCTCATGGGTTGCTCCCTGGCTGAAAAGACCCAGTTTAGATGGGTTGAACTCATTGCTTCGGCTATATCACCGGCTTCTTTAATATCGCAATGCCACCACTGAGAAGCAGATCACAAGGGCATTCCATTGTGTTTCCACCTCTCAAGCGCCGGGTGACGAACTGAATCCACGGCGTAGATCCCCTTCTCGCGCCAGAAACCGCCCGTGCCTGCGCCCATTCGCCCGGCCCTCGCGGTAGCTCAAGACGCCGTTGACCCAAACCCCATCGATACCTTCGGCGGCCCGTTGCGGCTCGTTGAAATCGGCGACATCCCTGATGGTATGAGGATCGAACAACACCAGATCCGCCCAATGCCCTTCCCGAACTTCCCCACGGTCCTTCAGGCCGAAGCGCGCCGCCGACAGGCCAGTCATTTTGTGCACGGCGGTGTGCAACGGAAACAGCCCGACGTCTCGGCTGAAATGCCCCAGTACCCGCGGGAAAGCGCCCCACAAGCGCGGATGCGGAAACGGATCCTCCGGCAAACCGTCGGAGCCGACCATGGACAACGGGTGGGCGAGGATTCGTCGTACGTCGCCTTCGTCCATGCCGTAGTACACCGCGCCGGCCGGTTGCAGGCGCCGCGCAGCCTCCAACAGCGGCACATTCCATTCGGCAGCGATGTCAGCCAGATCACGCCCTCCCATGTGCGGATGAGGCGTCGACCAGGTGATGGTGATGCGATGGGCATCGGTCACCTGCTTGAGATCCAGGGTCGAGGAGCTGGCCGCATAGGGATAGCAATCACAACCGACCGGATGGGTTTTCGCCGCATTCTCCAGCGCCGCGAGCACCTGCGGACTGCGCCCCCAATTACCGGCACCCGCACATTTGAGGTGGGAAATGATCACCGGGCTGCGGGCGTGACGGCCGATCTGGAACGCTTCGTCCATGGCCTCAAGCACCGGTTCGAATTCGCTGCGCAGATGGGTGGTGTAGACCGCACCGAATGCGCTCAGCTCTTGGGTCAGTTGCATGACTTCGTCGGTGGAGGCCGAAAATGCGTTGGCGTAGGCCAGGCCGGTGGACAACCCCAGTGCGCCGGCCTCCAGGCTTTCGCGCAGTTGCTGACGCATGGCGGCGATTTCTCCCACGCTGGCGGTGCGCAACAAATCATCCATGTGGTTGCTGCGCAGCGCCGTGTGCCCCACCAGCGCCGCCACGTTGACCGCCGGCGTGGCTGCTTCCACCGCCGAACGATAATCATCGAAACGTGGATAGACGAACGCTTGGGCGGTGCCGAGCAAATTCATCGGGTCCGGCGGCTCGCCCCGCAAACTCACCGGCGAAGCGCTGATACCGCAATTGCCGACAATCACCGTGGTCACGCCCTGGCTGAGTTTGGGCAGCATCTGCGGCTGGCGAATGACCACCGTGTCGTCGTGGGTGTGCACATCGATGAACCCTGGAGCCAGCACCCGGCCGGCGGCGTCTATTTCTTCGATTGCCCGGGCATCGCGCAGGTCGGCGATGCGCTCGATGCGACCGGCACGGATCGCCACGTCGGCGCTGTAACCGGGGGTGTTACTGCCATCGATGACCCGTGCGTTGCGGATAAGCGTGTCGTACAGCATCTCAGTCTCCCAGCGGCAAGTGATCGTCGCCGCCGCGGTAATCGTCCAGGGCGAGTTTGACTCGCCGCAGACGCTCTTGATTGTCTTCGGGGTGGGCCAGCGCAAGCTCGGTGGCGAGCACATCGATGGCCAGCAGCATGCCGTAGCGCGCCGCCGTGGGCTTATAAATGAACGAGGTTTCCGCGCCTTGCAGCGGCAACACTACATCGGCCAGTCGGGCCAACGGTGAGTCGGCGCGGGTGATGGCCAGGATGGGCGCACCATAACTGCGCGCCAGTTCCACCGCGCCGAGCAGTTCCGGGGTGATGCCGGTGAGTGAACAGGCGATGACCAAATGCTCCTGGCTCAATGAGGTGGCGGTGATGCGCATCATCACCGGATCTCGGCAGGCGGCAATCGAGTAGCCGAAACGCACCAGCCGTACCTGCAACTCCTCGCCGCACAACGCCGACCAACCGCCGAGCCCGAACGCGTGAATCATCCGCGCCTTGCCGAGCATCCGCACCGCGTCGCTGAACCGAGACTCTTCGAATGCCGACAGGTGCTGACGCAGGGTCGTCTCGATATCGCCGACGATCTGCCCATAAAACGCCGACTGCTCGGGCGCGCCGGCGGGGTCGAGAAATCGGCTGCCGACGCCACTGGCCTGGGCCAGTTGCAGGCGCAAGTCCCGCAGGTCGCGGCAGCCAACGGTACGGGCAAACCGTGACAGCGTGGCGCTGCTCACTTCGGCCCGCTGGGCCAGTTCATCCAGGCTGGCCGAGGCGGCGAACCCTACGTCGTCGAGCATCAGCCGGGCGATTCTTCCTTCGCCGGCGCTGAAGGAATCCTGACGGGAGCGAATCTGGTAAAGGATGTCCATGACGGCACCTGTGTGGGAGCGCTGCGATTAAAGCAAGCGCGCAAGCCCTAGGGTCAGGCCGAACGCAACCAGGGAGATCAGCGTTTCGAGTACGGTCCAGGTCTTGAAAGTTTGAGTGACGGTCATATTGAAGTATTCCTTGATCAGCCAGAAGCCGCCGTCGTTGACGTGGGAAAAGATCACCGAGCCGGCGCCGGTGGCCAGCACTAGCAGCTCGGGATGGGGATAGCCCAGACCGATCGCCACGGGGGCGACGATACCGGAGGCCGTGGTCATCGCCACCGTGGCCGAGCCGGTGGCGACACGCATCAGGGCGGCGAACAGCCAGCCCATGACCAGTGGCGATAATTGGAATTCCTGAGCCAGGCCGACGATTTGTTGAGTGACTCCGGCGTCCACCAGGATCCGGTTCAAACCACCGCCAGCGCCCACCAGCAACGTAATACTGGCCGTTGGCGCCAGGCATTCATTGGTGAACTTGAGGATCGACTCACGGTTGAAGCCCTGGGCCAGGCCCAGCGTCCAGAAGCTGAGAAGGGTCGCCAGCAGCAAGGCAATCACCGAGTTGCCGATGAACAGCAGGAACTGATTGAAGCCGCTGCCCGGCTCGGAAATCAGGTTGGCCCAACCGCCGATCAACATCAGCACCACCGGCAGCAGGATTGTCCCCAGGGTTATCCCGAAACCTGGCAGATTGGCGCGGGGCTCGCGGTCGAGGAATTGGCGCTCCAGCGGGTTATCGTCCGGCAGTTGGATGCGCGGCACGATGAACTTGGCATACACAGGGCCGGCAATGATCGCGGTAGGAATACCGATCAGAATCGCGTACAGCAAGGTCTGCCCCACCGAGGCCTGGAACGCCTGCACCGCCAGCATCGCCGCCGGGTGCGGCGGCACCAGGGCATGCACCACCGAGAGACCGGCGACCATCGGCAACCCCACCATCAGGATCGACACGCCCACGCGCCGGGCAATGGTGAACGCGATGGGCACCAGCAGCACGAAGCCGACTTCGAAAAACAACGGCAGCCCCACCAGGAAGGCAATGCACACCATCGCCCAATGGGCGTTGCGCTCGCCGAAGCGCTCGATCAGCGTTTGCGCCATGCGCTCGGCCCCGCCGGACTCGGCCATCATCTTGCCGAGCATCGTGCCCAAGGCCACCACCAGCGCGATGTGCCCCAGGGTCTTGCCCACGCCCGCCTCATACGCCCCGACCACACTGGACGGCGGCATCCCGGCCAGCAGCGCCAGGCCAATGGACACCAGCGTAATGACAATGAACGGATTAAGCCGATATCGGGCGATCAAAACGATCAGCGCAATGATGGCGATGGCCGCGTAGACCAACAGCCAATAACCGAATGCAGGGGCCATGCGTTACTCCTCGAATGGGGTCACGTCGTTGTGTTTGTGAAACTCATAAATCATTTCGAGGATTAATCTTCAAACGCGCTGAAAGTAATTTTCGTACACAGACAAGAAATGTCGCTGACGGACATCGCTCACCACCTGCCATGTAAATTCAGCGCAGGATTTTCATCCCTGGCCGTCTCCCGTGGCGAGGAAGCGTGCGCCTTCCGGGCTGCGAAGCCGCCCCGCAATCATCCATACGACGACCAACCACTGGCCGCACCGCACTCAATTCCGTACCATCCCCACCCTGTTTTTGCACCACGCCCACGGCAGTCGACTCTCAGGCGCTGCCCCGCCAGGACAATCATGAAACCAGCACGTCTTCGCGCCGACGCCCTCGCCGGCCTCACCACTTCTTTTGCCTTGCTGCCCGAATGCATCGCGTTCGCCCTGGTGGCCCATCTCAACCCGTTGATGGGGTTGTATGGCGCTTTCATCATCTGCACGCTGACCGCGCTGTTCGGTGGGCGGCCAGGCATGGTGTCTGGCGCGGCGGGATCGATGGCCGTGGTGATTGTCGCGCTGGTGGTGCAACACGGCGTGCAATACCTGCTGGCCACTGTGCTGCTGGGCGGGTTGATCATGATGGCGTTCGGGCTGTTGCGGCTGGGCAAACTGGTGCGCATGGTGCCGCACCCGGTGATGCTCGGTTTCGTCAACGGCCTGGCGATCATCATCGCCCTGGCGCAACTGGAACACTTCAAGAGCGGCGAGACCTGGCTCAGTGGCGGCCCGTTGTACCTGATGATCGGCCTGGTGGCGCTGACCATGGCCATCGTCTACCTGTTGCCGCGCCTGACCCGCAGTGTTCCGCCGGCCCTGGTGGCGATCCTGGGGGTTGGCCTGGCGGTGTACTTTTTCGGGCTGCCGACCCGCACCCTGGGTGATATGGCGCATATCGCCGGCGGCCTGCCGGCTTTTGTCTGGCCGGACATTCCCTGGAGCCTGGATACCTTGCGGATCATCGCGCCCTATGCGGTGGTGATGGCGATGGTCGGCCTGCTGGAAACCCTGCTGACCCTGAACCTGACCGACGAGATCACCGAGAGCCGCGGCTACCCGGACCGCGAGTGCGTGGCGTTGGGCGCGGCCAACATGGCCTCAGGACTGTTCGGCGGCATGGGCGGTTGCGCAATGATCGGCCAGACCGTGATCAACCTGAGTTCGGGCGGGCGCGGCCGGTTATCCGGCGTGATTGCCGGGGTGATGGTTCTGCTGTTCGTGTTGTTTCTGTCGCCGTTGATCGAACGCATCCCATTGGCCGCGCTGGTAGGCGTGATGTTCGTGGTGTCCCAGCAGACCTTTGCCTGGGCCTCGCTGCGGGTGATCAACAAAGTGCCCGTCAATGACGTGTTGGTGATCATCGCGGTGACGACCATCACGGTATTCACCGATCTGGCCACCGCGGTGCTGTGCGGCATTATCATTGCGGCGCTCAACTTTGCCTGGCAGCAGGCCCGGGAGCTGTACGCCGATACGCATCTGGAAGCGGACGGCAGCAAGCTCTATCGCCTGCACGGCACCCTGTTCTTCGCCTCGACCACGCCCTTTCTCAACCAGTTCGACCCGGCCAACGATCCGTCCCAGGTGACCCTGGACTGCCGTCACTTGAGCTTTGTCGACTATTCGGCCATCGCGGCGCTCAAGACCCTGCGTGAACGCTATAGCAAGGCCGGCAAGCACCTGCGGGTGTTTCACTTGTCCGAACGCTGCAAACAGATGCTCAAGCGGGCCGGTGTCCACCACGACTGAAGAGAACACCGCTGCGTCAGCCCAGGCGATGAATAGCTGCGACACACCGTCGCAGCCCAATCCTTCGCCCTCTTCCCATGCCGTATACTCGCCCCGCCTTTTCAACCTCGCCCACGCCGGAGTGTTTCGATGGATCCTGTGGTTTTCGAAGAGTGGATGATGACTGGCCTTGTCAGCATCCTGATCATTTTCATGGGTTTTATCGTCTGGGATCTGGCGAAGAAGTCCAAGGCCGGGCGTTTCGGCTCGTTCATCCTGTTTTTTGTGCTGGGACTGGGCGTGGCGGCATTCGTCATCAAGAGCGTGGTGATCGGCCTGATCGAGACGGGCACCTTATAAACGCGCCGGCACTTCCTTCCACTGTCCCTGATCCAGCCCGTCGAGCGTCCAGTCACCGATCCTGACCCGCACCAGACGCAATGTCGGCAAGCCCACCGCGGCGGTCATGCGCCGTACCTGACGGTTGCGCCCTTCGCGAATCACCAGTTCCAGCCAACTGGTCGGCACGCTCTTACGAAAGCGCACCGGCGGGTTGCGCGGCCATAGTTGCGGTTCGTCCAGTTGTCGCGCTTGTGCGGGCAAGGTCATGCCGTCGTTCAGTTCCACGCCAGCGCACAGACGCTGCAATTGCTCGGCACTGGGCTCGCCTTCTACTTGCACCCAATAGGTCTTGGCCAGTTTGTGCCGGGGGTCGGCGATGCGGGCCTGCAACTGCCCGTCGTTGGTGAGCAGCAGCAACCCTTCGCTGTCGCGATCCAGCCTCCCGGCGGGATAAATGCCGGGCACGTCGATAAAGTCCTTGAGCGTCGCCCGCCCTTGATCGTCACTGAACTGCGTCAGCACATCGAAGGGTTTGTTGAACAGGATCAGCCTCGGCTCGGCCGGCGGGGCCTTGGCCACACGGCGCGGGGCGGATGCGGGAGGTTTCGCGCCAGGGCGGCGGGAAGCGGGACGTGGCGGACGAGGCATGGCAAACACAACATCTAACGGTCTGGGCCGACCATGCTAGTGGCCCGACCGTTAAATAACCACTGCCCCTTCAACCGGGATCAGTTCATCAGCGGAACGGCGGCTCGTCGAAGCTGCGCAACTTGCGCGAGTGCAGCGAGTTGAGTTCGTTGCGCAACAGGTCCAGCGCCGCGATGCCGATCTTCAGGTGCTGGTTGACCGCCCGTTCGTAAAACGCGTTGGCCGAACCCGGCAATTTGATCTCGCTGTGCAGCGGTTTGTCCGAGACACAAAGCAACGTGCCGTACGGCACCCGCAAGCGGTATCCCTGAGCGGCGATGGTGCCGCTTTCCATGTCCACCGCCACGGCGCGGGACAGGTTGATCAACGGACGCTCCTGGGCCCAGCGCAATTCCCAGTTGCGGTCGTCGTAGGTCAGCACAGTGCCGGTGCGCAGGCGTTTCTTCAGCTCGTCGCCCTTTTCACCGGTGACATTGGCCGCCGCTTGCTGCAAGGCCATCTGCACTTCAGCCAGGGCCGGGATCGGAATATTCGGCGGCACGACCCGGTCGAGGATGCCATCTCGACGCATGTAAGCGTGGGCCAGCACGTAGTCGCCGATGGTCTGGGACTGCCGCAACCCACCGCAGTGACCGATCATCAGCCAGCAGTGGGGGCGCAGCACGGCCAGGTGGTCGGTGATGTTCTTGGCGTTGGACGGCCCGACGCCGATGTTCACCAGGGTCACGCCGTGGCCGTCGCTGGCCTGCAGGTGATAGGCCGGCATCTGGTAGCGGTGCCAGACCACGCCCGCGGCGATCGCCGAGGCTTCACCGTGGTCCATGCTCTTTTCGATGATCACGTTGCCCGGCAGGACCATGCGCACAAAACGCGGGTCACTGCGCAGTTGCTCCAAGCCATGGACAATGAACTGATCCACATAACGGTGATAGTTGGTCAGCAGGATCCACGGCTGCACATGGCGCCAGTCGCTGCCGGTGTAATGCACCAGCCGACGCAGGGAAAAGTCCACCCGCGCCGCGTCAAACAACGCCAGCGGCAGCGGGTCGGTGTTTTCCCAGTCATAGAGGCCGTCGGCAATGCCATCGGTGGCGGCCGACAGGTCGGTGCTGGGGAACACTCGCGCCAGCACCGCGGCAGTCACGCCGGAGCCGGCCAGTTCATCACCCTGCTCCACCACGTAGGGATAGGGGATGTTCTGCTCGCTGACACCCACTTCGACGGTGACGGTAAAGTCGTGCATCAGCGGGACCAACTGCTCCAGCAGGTATTTACGGAACGCAGCCGGATGGGTGACGGTGACACTGTAGGTGCCCGGCAACTGGACCTTGGCGTAGGCGCGGGTGGTTTGCGGGACTTCGCCATGGCAGTGATAGGTCAGTCGCAGGGCGGGATAGCGAAACAACGCCCGCTGTTCGGCATCCGGCTCGATGCGATCCTTGAGGTACCGCTTGAGCGCCTGGTTCAGCGCAGTGGTCGCACGCTCGTGCAGGGCCGCCAGACGATCCACGGCTTGTTCGGCGGTTTGAACGACAATAAACGCTTCGGTCACGATCAGCTTCCTGTGTTCTGACTTGCAGGCCTTCATCTTGCCTGCATCGTCGGCCGACGGGAACAGTGGCGTATTGGGCGCGATCGATCATCCACCACAAATCCCCATGTGGGAGCGAGCCTGCTCGCGATAGCGGTGTATCAGTCAGCAAAGATGTTGGATGTGCCTACGCCATCGCGAGCAGGCTCGCTCCCACCCTTGATCACCACCAGCCGCAGGTTCTTCACTCGCCGCAGATCCCTTGTGGGAGCGAGCTTGCTCGCGATAGCGCTGTGTCAGTCTCCAGAGATGTTGAATGTGCCGCCGCCATCGCGAGCAAGCTCGCTCCCACCCTTGATCGCCGCCAGCCGCAGATTCTTCATTCACCACAGATCCCCTGTGGGAGCGAGCCTGCTCGCGATAGCGGTGTATCAGTCAGCAAAGATGTTGGATGTGCCTACGCCATCGCGAGCAGGCTCGCTCCCACCCTTGATCACCACCAGCCGCAGATTCTTCATTCACCGCAGATCCTCTGTGGGAGCGAGCTTGCTCGCGATAGCGCTGTATCAGTCACCAGAGATGTTGAATGTGCCGACGCCATCGCGAGCAAGCTCGCTCCCACCCTTGATCACCACCAGTCGCAGACTCTTCATTCACCGCAAATCCCCATGTGGGAGCGAGCCTGCTCGCGATAGCGCTGTGTCAGTCTCCAGAGATGTTGAATGTGCCTACGCCATCGCGAGCAGGCTCGCTCCCACCCTTGATCGCCGCCAGCCGCAGGTTCTTCATTCACCGCAGATCCCTGTGGGAGCGAGCCTGCTCGCGATAGCGGTGTATCAGTCACCAGAGATGTTGGATGTGCCTACGCCTTCGCGAGCAGGCTCGCTCCCACCCTTGATCGCCGCCAGCCGCAGGTTCTTCATTCACCGCAGATCCCTGTGGGAGCGAGCCTGCTCGCGATAGCGGTGTATCAGTCACCAGAGATGTTGGATGTGCCTACGCCTTCGCGAGCAGGCTCGCTCCCACCCTTGATCGCCGCCAATCGCAGGTTCTTCATTCGTCGCAGATCCCCTGTGGGAGCGAGCCTGCTCGCGATAGCGGTGTATCAGTCACCAGAGATGTTGGATGTGCCTACGCCTTCGCGAGCAAGCTCGCTCCCACAGGTTCGGCGTTTAGAAACCTTGGGGCGTGGAGCGTGCCACGATGGCCTCGACATTCAGGCCTCGGGGTAAGGCGCCGTATGCCCGGCCAGCCGAACCCAAGCGGCTGGCGATGAAGGCGTCGCTGACGTCGCTGTTGCCCGCTTCCAGCAGCAGCTTGGCTTGCAGGCCGATGGCGATTTCTTCAGTCAATTGCCGGGCGCGGTACTGGATGTCAGCGGTATCCTTGAACGCCGCCTGCAACCGATCGATGTGGGCAGCCAGGCGTTTGTCGCCCTGGCCGTCACCCAGTTCGGTGAACAGCACTTCAAGCACGCCCGGTTCCTTGGACAGCGCCCGCAACACATCCAGGCACTGCACATTGCCGGAGCCTTCCCAGGTCGAGTTCACTGGTGCTTCACGATAGAGGCGCGGCAGGATGCTGTCTTCGACGTAACCGGCGCCGCCCATGCATTCGGCGGCTTCGTTGATCATCGCGGGGGCGCGTTTGCAGATCCAGTATTTGCCCACCGCAGTCACCAGCCGCGCGAACTTGGCCTCGTGTTCGTCACTCAAGTGGTCCAGCGCCCGGCCCATGCGCAAGCTCAGGGCGAGGGCCGCTTCGCTTTCCAGCGCCAGGTCGGCCAGCACGTTTTGCATCAGTGGCTGTTCGCTCAACAACTTGCCACCGACCTTGCGATGCGCGCAGTGATGGCTGGCCTGGGTCAGGGCCTGGCGCATCAGAGCACTGGAACCGACCATGCAATCGAAGCGGGTCATGGCGACCATCTCGATGATGGTCGGCACGCCTCGCCCTTCCTCACCGACCATCCAGGCCAGTGCACCACGGAATTCAACTTCGCTGGAGGCGTTGGAACAGTTGCCCAGCTTGTTCTTCAGCCGCTGGATATAGAACTGATTACGGGTGTCGTCCGGACGATGGCGCGGCAGCAGGAAACAGCTCAGGCCCTTGTCGGTCTGGGCCAGGGTCAGAAAGGCATCGCACATCGGCGCCGAGCAGAACCACTTGTGGCCCACCAGCTCATAGGCCTGGCCCGGACCGCTGGCGCCCACCGGATAAGCTTTGGTGGTGTTGGCCCGCACGTCGGTGCCGCCCTGCTTTTCAGTCATCGCCATGCCGAGGGTCACCCCGGCCTTGTGGGCCATGCCGACGTTTCGCGGGTCGTACTCGGTGGCGAGCGCTTTGGGCACCCAGAGCTCGGCCAGGTCCGGTTGCAAACGCAACGCCGGGACGCTGGCGAAGGTCATGGTCAGCGGACAACCGGTGCCGGCTTCAGCCTGGCTGTGCAGATAAGTCATCGAGGCTCGGGCGACGTGGGCGCCGGGTTGCGGCTGGGCCCATGGCAGGCTGGGCAAGCCATGCTCGACGGCGGTGCGCATCAACTGGTGGTAAGCGGGATGGAATTCCACCAGATCGATGCGATGGCCGTAGCGGTCGTGGCTGGAAAACACCGGCTTGTTCTGGTTCGCCAGAAACCCCGCTTCCATCAGCGGCCCGCCGGCCAGTGCGCCATACGCATCGATCCGCCCTTGCGCCCAACCCGCACCAAAACGCTGCGACCACTGTTGCAGCGGCAGGTCGATGCGATAGAGGTTGGCGCCATCCAGGGACGGTGGCTGATTGGTGACCTCGTGGGTCTCGGCGAACTGGTGCAGGTTCATGACAGGGCTCCTTGGTCGGCCAGCAGAGGTTCAGTTAAGCACCGCCCCAAGGTCGAACAAAGTGTCATACCCGCCTAAATATCGGCGCTTTCACCCTGTTTTGGACAAAGTACCCGCCGTTGCAGAATCGTGCGCAACACCTCGAATTTCACCGGTTTGCTCAGGTAATCGGTCAACGCGCCCGACGTGCAGCGCTCGTGATTCGGATTGGGACTGACCACAAACACCGGCAGGTCCTCGCAGCCGGCGAGCGTACGGATCTGACAGCAGACCGACACCCCGTCCAGCGGTGGCGATTGGCAATCGAGCAGCACGGCATCAACACTCTCGCCCTGCAGCATATCCAGTGCCGCGCGGCCGCTGTCGGCGGTACGCACCCGGTAACCGAGCTTGAGCAACATGCCGCGCATCACCAGCAGATCAATGCTGTTGTCGTCAGCCAGCAACACCGTGCAATCCTGGGGCAACCGCGCGCTTTCTCGCGGGCTGAACGAAAATGGCGTGGGCGCCTCCACGGGCACGGCCATTTCCACCTCGACATCCAACTGGAATCGGCTGCCGCGACCGGGTTCGGAGGTGTGAGTCAGGCGTCCGCCCAGCAACTCCACCAGCTGCCGACAGATCGCCAGCCCCACACCGAGGCCGCCGTATTCCCGGGTCATGGAACCGTCCAGCTGGAAGAAGCGCTGGTACAAGCTCGCCTCCCCGAGGTCCGTGAAACCAATACCGGTGTCGATCACGGCAAAGGACAGCACCAGCCGATCGAGCCCCGACGGCCTGCCACTGACCCGCAGCGCCAGGCCCCCTGTGCGGGTGAACTTGACGGCGTTGTCCAGCAGGCATTCCAGGCATTGGGCCAGCTTGCCACTGTCACCGATCAGCCGGTCCGTCAGGCCGGGTGCCACGTCGACCTTGAAATCCAGGCTCTTGACCGCCGCATTGGCACCGAACTGCACCTGCAAGGCGTCGACCATCGCGCGCAGGCTGAACGGCGCCGGGTAGGCCTTGAGCTTGCCGGCCTGCAACTCGGTAAGGGTGAGGATGCCGTTGACCATGCGCATCATGTCCCGCGCAGAACCTGCGGCGGTCTGTTGATACTGGGTCAGCTCCTCATTCATTTCGACGGTTTCCATCAACTCCAGCGAACCGATCACGCCATTCATCGGCGTGCGCAGCTCATGGGTCAAGGTGGCGAGGAATTCATCCTTGAGTTTGTTGCCATGGGCCAATTGCTGGTTGAGCACTTCAAGTTTCTGCCCGGCGTCGAACAGCGTCTGGGCCTGCTGCTCGCGCATGGCATTGATACGGTCGGCCAGGGCCAGGGACAACAGCGCTACTTCGATGGCCGAGCCGATCTGGCTGGCGTACATGGTCAGGAATACGTTCGGCAGATAACCGAGCACCATCATCGTGTTGACCACGCCCCCCAGCAGAAACGCCGACCAGGCAATGATGAAATAACGCGCCACCCGCAGGCCACGCCACCAGGCGAACAGCCCGGCGGCGAAAATCACCACGGTAAACACCAGCGCCAATGCCGTCGCCAGGCGCAAGGCCAGGGCGTAACTGGTCATCAGCGACAGGCCCACCACTACGGCGCTGTAGGCGATCAGCGCCAGCAGCAGCCGGTCAAGCCAACGACTGTGTTGCGCGGTTTGCAGGAAGCTGCGCGCAAACTGGCTGCCGAACAGACCCGCACAGCCGATGAAAAAGGGGGTTGCGGCATTGGCCCACCAGGGGTTGTCCGGCCAGAAATACTCCACGGCCGCTCCGTTGACCGACAACTGATACAGGCCGAACGAGGCGATATAAACGATGTAATAAAGGTAACTGGTGTCCCGCACGCTCAGGTAAATGAACAGGTTGTAGACCAGCATCCCCAGCAGTACGCCATAGATGGTGCCCAACACGTACAAGCGCACAGGTTGTTGCTCAAGATAGGCCGTGCTCGACCACAACGTCAGCGGCGCCTGGATCGAACCCTGGCTTTGCAGGCGCAGGTACACGGCCTGGCGTTGTTCGGGTTTGAAGTCCAGGCTGAACAGGTAGTTGTTCTGGCGAATTTCACGGCTGGCGAACGGCAAGGCATCGCCGGTCTGGCGAACCAGGCGATACGCCCCGGCGCTGTCAGGCAGATACAAGTCCAAATGGTCCAGCGGCGGATAGGCCAGCTCCAACAACCAGGTGCGTTGGGCGTCCGGATTGCCGGGACGGTAGTGCAGGTCTATTTTCAGCCAGAATGCCGAGCGCGAATAACCAGCGTTCAGCGTGGCTTTGTCATGGGGCTTGAAGTGACCCGCCGCGGCCTCTGCCAGGACATCGTCGATGGTGGCCGTACCGTGGGTGTCTTCGAACACCTGCAGGGCATGGCCCAAGGGCAGGCTTTGGGTGAACTCATCGAATTCGAGGGCGCTTGCCAAAGCGGGCAAGCACAGCAGCAACATCAGCAAATAGCGCATTTAAGCCCCAGCGTGGCCTGTCCGGTTGAATCAGGAAGCCCCCCATTCCCTGAGTAGACGTAAAACCGGCATTACCTGTTATTGGTTGGATCCATTTCTAGCATAGCCGCTGATGGCCAATTTGCACCATTGAAATTTTTCCTACAGATGGCTCTAGAACGGGCGTTCCAGCGCCAAGCATTGAGATAGAGCTGTTGCTTTGGTCAGGTCGGCAACGGGTGGCTCAAAAGCGATCATCAGAGCAAGCAGTTCCGCATAAAACCCTCAGAGTCCGACCACCGACAAAACAGGTTTGGTGGTAAGCTCGCGCACCATGAATATCTACAGCTCTCGCCCCGTTGTCCTCTGTCTCTCCGGCCACGACCCCAGTGGTGGCGCCGGTTTGCAGGCAGATATCGAAGCCCTGCTCGCCCAGGGTTGTCATGCCGCCCCGGCCGTTACCGCGTTGACCGTGCAGGACACGGTTAACGTGAGCGATTTCCGCGTGCTCGATCGGGAGTGGGTGCTGGCGCAAGCCAATGCCGTGCTCAACGATTCGCAGGTAGCGGCGGTCAAGCTGGGGATGCTCGGCTCACTGGAAATGGTCGACACGGTGGTCGAACTGCTGCAGGCGCACCCGCATTTGCCCATGGTCTGCGACCCGGTGCTGCGTGCCGGTGGCGGCGGACGATTGGGCAAGGATGAAGTCGGCTACGCCATGCGCGAACGCCTGTTGCCCCTGGCAATCATCGCCACCCCCAATCTGCCGGAAGCACGCATCCTCGCCGAACTGCCCGAGGGCAGCGCCGATGAATGCGCCGAAAAACTGCTGCCCTTCGTCAAGCACCTGTTGATCACCGGTGGTCACGGCGACGAACATGAAGTCCACAATCGCCTGTACAGCCGCGATGGTCGCCGCGAAACGTTCACCTGCCAGCGCTTGCCCGGCAGCTACCATGGTTCCGGCTGCACCCTGGCCAGCGCCCTGGCTGGACGACTGGCCCAGGGCGAACACCTCGCCAGCGCGGTCAAGACAGCGCTGGATTACACCTGGCGCACCCTGCGCGATGCCGAACAGCTGGGCAAAGGCCAGTTCGTCCCGCGTCGCCTGCCGCTGGATTTCTGCTCGTAGCCCCGGAGGCTGTGGAATGAAACTACGTGGCCTTTACGCCATCACCGATAGCCAACTGCTGGCCGGCAAATTCCTCGCGTATGTGCAAGCGGCACTGGAAGGTGGCGTCACCCTGCTGCAATACCGTGATAAAAGCAGCGACGAAGCCCGCCGTCTGCGCGAAGCCGAAGCGCTGCGCAATCTGTGCGAGCGCTACAAGACCCGATTGATCATCAACGACGACGCCGAACTGGCCGCGCGCCTGGGCGTCGGCGTTCACCTGGGCCAGACCGATGGCCCTCTGGCGCCAGTACGGGCGCTGCTGGGGCGCGACGCAATCATCGGCTCCACCTGTCACTCCAGCCTGGAACTGGCCGAACAGGCCGCCAGCGAGGGCGCGAGCTATGTCGCGTTCGGACGGTTCTTCAACTCCAACACCAAGCCCGGCGCACCCAGTGCAAACCTTGAACTGCTCGACCAGGCCCGGATCAAACTGCATATACCGGTGTGCGCCATCGGCGGAATCACCCTGGACAACGCCGCCCCGCTGGTGGCTCACGGTGTCGACCTGCTGGCCGTGGTCCACGGTTTGTTCGGCGCCGACAGCCCCCAGGAAGTGACGCGCCGCGCCCGTGCCTTCAACGATCTGTTGCAGATCAAATAATTTTTCGATTTCGAGAGCCCAACCATGTCCCGTTCCGAAACCCTGTTTGCCAACGCCCAGAAGCACATCCCCGGCGGCGTGAACTCCCCCGTTCGTGCGTTCAAGAGCGTTGGCGGAACCCCGCTGTTCTTCAAACACGCCGAAGGCGCGTACGTCACGGACGAAGATGACAAGCGCTATGTGGACTACGTCGGTTCGTGGGGCCCGATGATCCTCGGCCACAGCCATCCAGACGTGCTGGAAGCGGTGCGCAACCAGTTGCAGCATGGCCTGTCCTACGGTGCCCCGACCGCCATGGAAACCGAGATGGCCGACCTGGTCTGCTCGATCGTGCCGTCGATGGAAATGGTGCGCATGGTCAGCTCCGGCACCGAGGCAACCATGAGTGCGATTCGCCTGGCGCGGGGCTTCACCGGTCGCGACAGCATCATCAAGTTCGAAGGCTGCTACCACGGCCACTCCGACAGCCTGCTGGTCAAGGCCGGTTCCGGCGCGCTGACCCAAGGTGTACCAAGTTCGGCCGGCGTGCCCGCAGCGTTTGCCAAGCACACCCTGACCCTGCCGTTCAACGACCTCGAAGAAGTCGAGAAGATGCTCGGCGAAGTCGGCCAGGAAGTGGCCTGCATCATCGTCGAGCCTGTGGCTGGCAACATGAACTGCGTACCGCCGGCGCCGGGTTTCCTCGAAGGCCTGCGCAGCCTGTGCGACCAGCACGGCGTGGTGCTGATTTTCGACGAAGTGATGACCGGTTTCCGCGTAGCCCTCGGCGGCGCCCAGGCCCACTACGGCGTGACACCGGACCTGAGCACCTTCGGCAAGATCATCGGCGGCGGCATGCCGGTCGGTTGCTTCGGCGGCAAGCGTGCCATCATGGAATGCATCGCGCCGCTGGGTCCGGTCTACCAGGCCGGTACGCTGTCAGGCAATCCGCTGGCCATGGCCGCCGGCCTGACCACCCTGCGTCTGATCAGCCGCCCGGGCTTTCACGCCGAGCTGACCGACTACACCACCCGTCTGCTCGACGGTTTGCAGATTCGTGCCGACGCAGCGGGCATTCCGTTCGTGACCACCCAGGCCGGTGGCATGTTCGGCCTGTACTTCAGTGGCGCCGATGACATCGTGACCTTCGAAGATGTGATGGCCAGCGACGCTGACCGCTTCAAGCGTTTCTTCCACCTGATGCTCGACGGTGGCGTGTACCTGGCACCGAGCGCGTTCGAAGCCGGCTTTACCTCCATCGCCCATGGCGAGGCCGAGCTGAAGATCACCCTCGACGCCGCCGAGCGGGCCTTCGCCGCATTGAAGTAAGCCTGTGGATAACTGACGCCGGCTGACGCTGGCGTCAGTGATTGACGACAACCTCTTGCCCCTTTTCCTACGTATTACCCCTCGAAGCTGCCGTTAGCGCTCCCTCGCAGCAGAAAAACGAGTAAAGACTTTGTAAGGATGGCCCTGCTTATTTCATAATGCGCGCTTATTGGATCCCCCGGAGGGTCCGCGTGCCCCTCAGAGGTAAGTCGATTCCCATGAACCGCACCGGCCGCACCCTTGCCCTGGGCTGCCTGTTGCTCCTTCAGCCGCTGCTGGCGAACGCACAAGCAGGCGGCAACTCGTTGTTGATCCCGGCGATGGGCCGTTGCACGCTCAACACCCAGCCACAAGATCTCGCACCGGCACTCGACGCCTGTCAAAAAGCGGCGGACGCGGGCGATGCACAAGCGCAATACGAGTTGGGCGAGTTCTACTACGACGGCAAGGCTGCGCCGCGCGACCTCAAACTGGCCCTCAGCTACTTCGAAAAAGCCTCACTGCAAGGCCATGCCCAGGCGCAATACAAGCTGGGCGGCATGTTCTTCCATGGCGAAGGCGTGCCGGCCAACAACGTGCAGGCCTACATTGTCTTGAAGATGGCGGCGGTCAATGGCGCCGAAGAAGCCCTGGACACCGCCGACGAAGTCGCCGAACAGATGCCCCGCGACGAACTGGAAGTCGCGACCCAGGTGCTGGGGCAGATCTTCCGCAAATACCTGATGGAATTGCAGAACGCCGACGGGCGCACGCCCTTCTCGCCACTGCCCTGAATCCACCACGGCCTTGAGAGCCTAATCGCGAGCAGGCTCGCTCCCACAGTTAATCCCGGGTGTTCACAAATAATGTGCACACAGAAGATCCAGTGTGGGAGCGAGCCCGCTCGCGATTGGGGGCAACTCAGTCTTGGCGCTTACTTCTCAGGCATCGGCATCGGAAACGGCATGACATTGCCGACCGCGCCGCGGGCTTCGCTGATTTTCGGGGTACCCAAGCGCTCGACCTCGTCGATACGCACGATCGAATGCATCGGCACGAAGCTGCGCACCACGCCTTCGAACTGCGCCTTAAGCTTTTCTTCGCTCGGATCGACGACCATTTGCGTGCGCTCGCCAAAGACGAATTCTTCGACTTCCAGGAAGCCCCACAGATCACTTTGATAGATCTGCTTGGCGTACATTTCGAACACCTGGCCCTGGTTGAGGAAAATCACCTTGTAGATTGGAGCTTCACGTTTGGTCATGGCAGGCGAAACACATCGGCGGGTAAAAATGAGGGCGCGAACTATAGCATAGCCACTGCTCGCGCAGCGGTAGGAACCGGGTGACTTGTTCCCTATAATGCGCGGTTCTTTGAATCACGTGATGACTCCGTCCATGGCCAAGAAGCTTTACATCGAAACCCACGGTTGCCAGATGAACGAGTACGACAGCTCGCGCATGGTCGATCTGCTGGGTGAACACCAGGCCCTGGAAGTCACCGCCCGTGCCGAAGACGCCGACGTGATCCTGCTCAACACTTGTTCGATTCGCGAGCGCGCCCAGGACCGGGTGTACTCCCAGCTCGGCCGCTGGCGTGAACTGAAACTGGCCAACCCGGAAATGGTCATCGCCGTGGGCGGTTGCGTGGCCAGCCAGGAAGGCGCTGCCATTCGTGACCGCGCGCCCTACGTAGACGTGGTCTTCGGCCCGCAGACCCTGCACCGCCTGCCGGAGATGATCGACGCGGCGCGCATCACCAAACTGCCGCAAGTCGACGTTTCGTTTCCGGAAATCGAAAAATTCGACCACCTGCCCGAACCCCGTATCGACGGCCCGAGCGCCTACGTGTCAGTGATGGAAGGTTGCAGCAAGTACTGCACGTTCTGCGTGGTGCCCTATACCCGTGGCGAAGAAGTCAGCCGGCCGTTCGACGACGTCATCGCCGAAATCATCCACCTGGCGGAACACGGCGTGCGGGAAGTGACGCTGCTGGGGCAGAACGTCAACGGTTATCGCGGCCTGACCCACGACGGGCGCCTGGCGGACCTCGCCGAGCTGATCCGCGTGGTGGCGGCCGTGGAGGGCATCGACCGTATCCGCTACACCACGTCGCACCCACTGGAGTTCTCCGACAGCCTGATCCAGGCCCATGCCGAAGTGCCTGAGCTGGTCAAGCATCTGCACCTGCCGGTGCAATCGGGCTCCGACCGGATCCTGGCGGCCATGAAGCGCAACCACACGGCGCTGGAGTACAAATCCAAGCTGCGCAAACTGCGGGCGGCGGTGCCGGGAATCTGCATCAGTTCGGACTTTATCGTGGGTTTCCCCGGCGAAACCGAGAAAGATTTCCAGCAGACCATGAAGCTGATCGAAGACGTGGGTTTCGATTTTTCCTACTCCTTCGTCTACAGCCAGCGTCCCGGCACTCCGGCCGCCGATTTGGCGGACGAGACACCAGAAGAAGTGAAAAAAGAACGGCTCAACGCCTTGCAACATCGCTTGAACCAGCAAGGTTTCGAGATCAGCCGACAGATGGTCGGCTCCGTCCAGCGGATTCTGGTGACCGATTACTCGAAAAAAGACCCGGGCGAATTGCAAGGGCGGACCGAAAACAACCGCATCGTCAACTTCCGCTGCGACACTCCGGCCCTGATCGGCCAGTTCGCCGACGTCCACATCGATGCCGCGCAACCGCACTCGTTGCGCGGTTCGTTGGTCCAGTAACACAAAGTTTCGTGTGGGAGCGAGCCTGCTCGCGATAGCTGCGTGACAGTCAATATCGATGTTGAATGTGACGCCGCTATCGCGAGCAGGCTCGCTCCCACAATGGGTTGCGCCAACCCTGTGATCAGATTCGCCTCTTTAAGAGCTTTCGCACCCAGCCTACTGGCGTTATCCTTGATTTCATCTTAATTGCCCCAGGGCGGCTAAAAACGACCTTGAACGCACCCATCGAACCACATCGTTTCATTCTCGAGCCCTTTGAGGCTCGCCGCTTCGCCAATCTGTGCGGGCAATTCGACGAGCATCTGCGCTTGATCGAACAGCGCCTGGCCATCGAGATCCGCAACCGCGGAAACCAGTTCGAACTGATCGGCGAACCCAAGCACACCTCCTCCGCGGAAAACCTGCTGCGCCGCCTCTATCGGGAAACCAAGGGAAGCGAGCTGTCGCCGGACACCGTCCACCTGTTCCTGCAGGAGTCGGCCCTCGAAGAACTCGAGAACCACGCTCCGTCGGAACCTGCCGTGGCCTTGCGTACGAAAAAAGGCATGATTCGCCCTCGCGGCTTGAATCAGCAGCGCTACGTGAAGGAAATCCTGGGCAACGACATCAACTTCGGCATCGGTCCGGCCGGTACCGGCAAGACCTATCTGGCCGTGGCCTGCGCCGTCGATGCGCTGGAACGCGAACAGGTGCGCCGTATCCTGCTGGTGCGTCCGGCGGTTGAAGCGGGGGAAAAACTCGGTTTCCTGCCCGGCGACCTCGCCCAGAAAATCGACCCGTACTTGCGTCCGCTGTATGACGCACTGTACGAAATGCTCGGCTTCGAATACGTCGCCAAGCTGATCGAACGCCAGGTCATCGAGGTCGCACCGCTGGCTTATATGCGTGGCCGTACGCTGAACAACAGCTTCATCATCCTCGACGAAAGCCAGAACACCACGGTCGAGCAGATGAAAATGTTCCTGACCCGGATCGGCTTCGGCTCCACCGCGGTGATCACCGGGGACATCACCCAGGTCGACCTGCCCCGCGGCACCAAATCCGGGCTGAACCATGTGATCCAGGTGCTCAAGGACGTGCCGGGCATCAGTTTCACGCATTTCATGCCCAAGGACGTCGTGCGCCATCCATTGGTGCAGCGCATCGTCGAAGCCTACGAGCGCTTCGAGAATCATCAGGATGAGCTGGCGACCGCTGAGAAGGGCAATCGCCACGATGCTTGAACTTGACCTGCAACTGGCCAGCGAACGCCCCGCTCCCAGCGAGGCTCAGTTACGCCAATGGTGCGAGCTGGCCCTGCGCCAGCGCAGCGCCGACTCGGAACTGACCATCCGCCTGGTGGACGAGCCCGAAGGCCGCGAGTTGAACCACACCTGGCGGCAGAAAGACTACGCCACCAATGTGTTGTCGTTCCCCGCCGACGTGCCCGACGAACTGCTCGACATTCCGCTGCTGGGCGATCTGGTGATCTGCATCCCGGTGGTGGAGCGCGAAGCGGCCGAACAAGGCAAGACCGCTGAGGCCCACTGGGCCCATCTGGTGATTCACGGCTGCTTGCATCTATTGGGTTACGACCATATAGAAGATGACGAAGCCGAGGAAATGGAATCGCTGGAACGAACGTTGCTTGCAGAGCTGGGTCACCCCGACCCCTACGCCGGCGACGAACACTGATACATCAACCTGTAACGACAAAGGATTCAGAGTAATCGCTATGAGCGAAGATCGATCGAGCAACGGGCAGAAGTCATGGCTGGGCAAGCTCACCCAGGCTTTTGCCCATGAGCCGAAAAACCGCCAGGAGCTGCTGGAGCTGCTGCGCGATGCACACCAGAACAAACTGCTAGACAGCGAAGCGCTGGCCATCGTCGAAGGCGCCATCCAGGTCGCTGACCTGCAAGTGCGGGACATCATGGTCCCCCGTTCGCAGATGGTCAGCATCAAGGCGACCCAGACACCTCGCGAATTCCTGCCCGCCGTGGTCGATTCCGCTCACTCGCGCTACCCGGTAGTCGGCGAGAGCCATGACGACGTCATGGGCGTGCTGCTGGCCAAGGATCTGCTGCCGCTGATCCTTCAGGAGAACGGCGACAGTTTCAACATCAAGGACTTGCTGCGCCCGGCCACCTTCGTGCCCGAGTCCAAGCGCCTGAACGTGCTGCTGCGTGAATTCCGCGCCAATCACAACCACATGGCCATCGTCATCGACGAATACGGCGGCGTGGCCGGACTGGTCACCATCGAAGACGTGCTTGAGCAGATCGTCGGCGACATCGAAGACGAGCACGACGTCGAGGAAGACAGCTACATCAAGCCGCTGCCCAGCGGCGACTTCCTGATCAAGGCCCTGACGCCGATCGAGAACTTCAACGAGTTCTTCGACAGTCAATTCTCCGACGATGAGTTCGACACCGTCGGCGGCTTGGTGATGAGTGCTTTCGGGCACCTGCCCAAGCGTAATGAAACCACGGAAATCGGTTCCTGGCGCTTTCGCATCCTGAACGCCGACAGCCGTCGGATTCACTTGCTGCGCCTGTCACCCATTGCCCGATAAACCCTGCGAGACCCGCTAAGGACACACATGCGCTGGACAACCCGCCCCGGCTGGCCCGGTAACCTGCTGGCCATGGCGGCTGGCGCGATCACCACCCTGGCCCTGGCGCCGTTCGACATCTGGCCGCTGGCACTGCTGGCGGTCGGACTGTTCTATGCCGGTCTGCGCGAGCTTTCACCGCGCCAGGCCCTCGGCCGTGGCTGGTGCTTCGGTTTCGGCCTGTTTGGCGCCGGCACCAGCTGGATCTACGTCAGCATTCACAACTTCGGCGGCGCCTCGGTGCTGCTCGCCGGTTTCTTGATGCTGCTGTTCATCGCCGCCATTGCCTGGTTTTTCGCCCTGCCCGCCTGGCTCTGGGCCCGATGGTTGCGGCGTAACGAAGCCCCGCTGGCCGACGCCTTGGCCTTCGCCGCCCTGTGGCTGGGCCAGGAAGCCTTTCGCGGCTGGTTCCTCACCGGGTTTCCGTGGCTGTATTCCGGTTACAGCCAACTTGACGGCCCCTTGGCCGGCCTCGCGCCGCTGGGCGGAATGTGGCTGATTTCCTTCACCCTGGCCCTGACCGCCGCGCTGCTGTACAACGCGCCACGGTTGATCCGCGCCGGGCGCAAAGGCTTTATCGCAGCGGGCGTGGTCCTGCTGATCGGCCCGTGGGGCGCCGGCATGGCGCTCAAAGACCATGCCTGGACCAGCCCTTCGGGTGATCCGCTGAGCGTCGCGGCGATCCAGGGCAACATCGAACAAAGCATGAAGTGGGATCCCGAGCAGCTCAACGCGCAACTGGCGTTGTACCGCGACATGAGCTTTGCCTCCAAACGGGTCGACCTGCTGATCTGGCCGGAAACAGCTGTGCCGGTGCTCAAGGAGTCTGCCCAGGGCTATCTGGACATGATGGGCACCTTCGCCGCCGAGCGAAATTCGGCGCTGATTACCGGCGTTCCGATTCGCCAACTGGTGCACCAGCAGAAGCGTTACTTCAACGGCATCACCGTGACCGGTGAAGGTGACGGCACTTATCTGAAGCAAAAACTGGTGCCATTTGGCGAATATGTGCCGTTGCAGGACATTCTGCGGGGGTTGATCGCGTTCTTCGATCTCCCCATGTCGGACTTTGCCCGAGGCCCGGCCGACCAGCCTTTGCTGCAAGCCAAGGGTTACCAGATCGCACCGTTCATCTGCTATGAAGTGGTCTACCCGGAGTTCGCCGCCGGCCTCTCGGCGCGCAGCGACCTGCTACTGACCATCAGCAACGACACCTGGTTCGGCACCTCGATCGGCCCGTTGCAACACCTGCAAATGGCGCAGATGCGCGCCCTGGAAGCCGGTCGCTGGATGATCCGCTCCACCAACAACGGCGTCACCGGCCTGATCAACCCCTTCGGCCAGATCACCGCACAGATCCCGCAATTCGAGCGTGGCGTACTGTACGGCGAAGTCGTGCCGATGCACGGGCTGACGCCCTACCTGCAATGGCGCTCGTGGCCGTTGATCATCGTGTGCGTGTTGCTGCTGGGCTGGGCGTTGATGGCGGGACGGATGGCCAAGACGGTTTAAGGTTGCTCGTTCCCACGCTCCGCGTGGGAATGCAGCCCGTGACGCTCCGCGTCATTGGTGGCCGACGCCAGCCCGCCTTGGAACGCAGAGCGTCCCTTGAGGCGTGCCCACGCAGGAGCGTGGGAACGATCCGGGAACACTTCAACGATAAAACAACCTATACCCCACCTGCCCCACCGCCTCGTTCATCAACTGCCCCGATTGCCAGATCGACTTGAACTCCGGCATCCAGCCGCCCAGCGGGCGGGCATTGTCCTGCCCCAGAAAGCCCACCGGTGCAGGAACCACTTCAAACCCCGAGCGCTCGAAACTCCAGACTGCCCGTGGCATGTGCGACGCATGGGTCACCACCACGACTCGTCTGATGCCCTGCGGCAGCAACATCTCGGCGCTCATCTGGGCGTTTTCCCAGGTCGTGCGACTGCGCCCTTCCTGCCAGCGCACGGTGACACCAAAATCATCGAGCATCGAATCGGCCATCAATTTCGCTTCACTCGGCGGGGAGCCATAATGCAAGCCGCCGCTGGTCAGCACCGGCAATCCCGATGCCTTGGCCAGTCGCGCCGCATACCGCTGGCGCTCCAGACCGATGCCGGTGGGCTGGTCGGTACCCCAGGCCAGGTCACCGCGATCGCGGCCCGAACCAAGCAACACGATGGCATCGGCACGTTGCGCCAGCGTCCCCCATTCGCTGCGAGGCAGCGGTGGCTCGCGCTCCAACGCCTTGGCGCTCCATTGCACCACCACAGGCAAACTCATCAGCCAGAAACCGCCCACCCCTGCAATGAAACACAGGCGAGCCAGGCGCGGCCGGGAGTTGCGCCACCACCAGGCAAGCACCAACAGCAGCAAAAGAATGCCGGGCGGCAATAAAAGTTGTTTGATGAAATAGCGAAACGGCATCGGGCATCTCCATAGATGCCCGAAGCCTAGGTGGGTTGACGCAAAGCGACAACAGATTCGAAATAATCTTGAATCAAAAAAAGCGACAAGCGTGAATCCGGCTTTACTTGAACTGCAGTGACCGGACTTTTACAGCATCCCTGGTGGGCGTCCGATCCTTGAGCCATACAACCTTGGCCGAACGGGGCGTATCGAGGCGCTTGAGTAGCTGAGCCCCACTTGTGGGGGCTTGATGCCCGACCTGCTCAAGGTAAGCCTTGACCAGCTCGAACTCTGCGGGGGTCAAGCCACGCAGTTCCAGCTCTGCCGGACGTTCATCGCGCAAGCGACCGGCGGTTCTTGCAGCGTCCAGGGCCACCCCGAGACGATCGATCAGTTTTTCGTACAACTCAGGTGTAGTTACTTTACGTTGTGATTCAACCATCCCTCACCTCATTGAAGATAAGACTCACTCCCCATTGAGAAGCTTAGCTTCGCTGGGCAAACCGGCAGGGCGCCGCGACCAACGGCCCTGAACAGCGGCCGTCACCGGATATCGACAATGCCCCGGCACGCAATCAGGGTTTCCCTCGGCAGAGCACGGTCATGTATGCTACGGCGCTTCCTGTAACTCCACTTCCAGCTCGGCTGGGCATCGAAAACGCCGCATCAGGCGTCGTCTGCGTCCAGCATGGCAACGAAGAGGATTGGGCCACCCCATTCAGTACAAAAGTAGCCATGCACGAACACTATCAGCCCCGTGAAATCGAAGCCGCCGCCCAGTCGTTCTGGGACGAGCAAAAGTCCTTTGAAGTCAGTGAACAGCCAGGCAAGGAGACTTATTACTGCCTGTCGATGTTCCCTTACCCCAGCGGCAAGCTACACATGGGGCATGTGCGCAACTACACCATCGGCGATGTGATCTCCCGCTACCAGCGCATGCAAGGCAAGAATGTCCTGCAACCCATGGGTTGGGACGCTTTCGGCATGCCGGCGGAAAACGCCGCGATGAAGAACAACGTGGCCCCCGCCAAGTGGACCTACGAAAACATCGCCTACATGAAGACCCAGCTGCGCAGCCTGGGCCTGGCGGTGGACTGGTCCCGCGAGGTCACCACCTGCAAGCCTGATTACTACCGCTGGGAGCAATGGCTGTTCACCCGCCTGTTCGAAAAAGGTGTGATCTACCGCAAGAACGGTACCGTGAACTGGGACCCGGTGGACCAGACCGTACTGGCCAACGAGCAGGTGATCGACGGTCGCGGCTGGCGCTCCGGCGCGCTGATCGAAAAGCGCGAAATCCCGATGTACTACTTCAAGATCACCGCCTACGCGGATGAACTGCTGGAGAGTCTCGACGAGCTGACCGGCTGGCCTGAACAGGTCAAGACCATGCAGCGCAACTGGATCGGCAAGTCCCGGGGCATGGAAGTGCAGTTCCCCTACGACGTCGCCTCCATTGGCGAAGCGGGCAATCTGAAAGTCTTCACCACCCGTCCGGATACCCTGATGGGCGCTACCTATGTCGCCGTGGCCGCCGAGCATCCGCTGGCGACCCTGGCCGCCCGCAACAACCCCGAGCTGCAGGCGTTCATTGCCGAATGCAAAGGTGGCAGCGTCGCGGAAGCCGATGTCGCCACTCAAGAGAAGAAAGGCCTGCCGACCTCGCTGTTCGTCGAGCATCCGCTCACCGGCGAAAAACTCCCGGTATGGGTCGCCAACTATGTGCTGATGCACTACGGCGACGGCGCCGTCATGGCTGTTCCGGCCCACGACGAGCGCGATTTCGAATTCGCCCACAAGTACAACCTGCCGATCAAGGCTGTGGTGCGTACCAGCGCCGGTGACCAGACCCCGGCGCCATGGCAGGACGCTTATGGCGAACACGGCGAACTGATCAACTCCGGCGAGTTTGACGGCCTGGACTTCCCCGGCGCGTTCGACGCCATCGAAGTGGCCCTGATCAAGAAAAACCTCGGTGCCTCCCGCACCCAGTTCCGCCTGCGGGACTGGGGCATCAGCCGCCAGCGCTACTGGGGCTGCCCGATTCCGATCGTGCACTGCGATACTTGCGGTGACGTACCGGTACCGGAAGATCAACTGCCCGTGGTCCTGCCCGAAGACGTGGTACCCGACGGCGCCGGCTCGCCCCTGGCGCGCATGCCCGAGTTCTACGAGTGCAGTTGCCCGAAATGCGGCGCGCCGGCCCGGCGTGAAACCGACACCATGGACACGTTCGTCGAGTCCTCGTGGTACTACGCCCGCTACGCCTCGCCGCACTATGAAGGCGGCCTGGTGGAAAAATCCGCGGCTGACCACTGGTTGCCGGTGGATCAGTACATCGGCGGCATCGAACACGCCATTCTCCACCTGCTCTACGCGCGTTTCTTCCACAAGCTGATGCGTGACGAAGGCCTGGTGAGCTCCAACGAGCCGTTCAAGAACCTGCTGACCCAAGGCATGGTGATCGCCGAGACTTACTATCGTCGCGAAGCCAACGGTGCCTACACCTGGTACAACCCGGCCGACGTCGAACTCGAACGCGACAGCAAAGCCAAAGTCATCAGCGCCAAACTGATCGCCGACGGCCTGCCGGTGGAAATCGGCGGCACCGAGAAGATGGCCAAGTCGAAGAACAACGGCGTCGACCCGCAGTCGATGATCGACCAGTTCGGCGCCGACACCTGCCGCCTGTTCATGATGTTCGCCTCGCCACCCGACATGAGCGCGGAATGGTCCGACTCCGGCGTCGAAGGTTCGCACCGCTTCCTCAAGCGCGTCTGGCGTCTGGCTCAAGCCCACGTCACTCAGGGCCTGCCGGGCAAACTGGACGTCGCCGGCCTGAACGACGAGCAGAAAGCCGTTCGCCGTTCGATCCACCTGGCCATCAAGCAGGCCAGCCATGACGTCGGCCAGAACCACAAATTCAACACCGCCATCGCCCAGGTGATGACGCTGATGAATGTTCTGGAAAAAGCCGCGCAAGGCACCGAACAGGATCGCGCACTGGTTCACGAAGGTCTGGAAGCCGTGACGCTGCTGCTGGCTCCGATCACGCCGCACATCAGCCACGAGCTGTGGAACCGCCTGGGCCACGCTGACCCGGTGATTGACGCCAGCTGGCCGGTGGTGGACGAAACCGCGCTGGTGCAGGACAGCCTGACCCTGGTCATCCAGGTCAACGGCAAGCTGCGCGGCCAGATCGAAATGCCAGCCGCCGCCACTCGCGAAGAAATCGAAGCCGCCGCACGGGCCAATGAAAACGTGTTGCGCTTCGTCGATGGCCTGACGATCCGCAAAGTGATCGTCGTGCCCGGCAAACTGGTCAACATCGTCGCAAGCTAATTGGATCGGGCGCCGGCTTGGGCCGGGCGCCGAATATAACCTGCGGGGCCGCACTGTCGAGCCATAGGGTTTCAAGGGGAGCAACAAGATGATCAAACGTAATCTGCTGGTAATGGGCCTGGCGGTCCTGTTGAGCGCCTGCGGCTTCCAGCTGCGCGGCACCGGCACCACCGAGCTGGCCATCACGGAGCTGGACCTCAGCGCCCGGGACGCTTATGGCGAGACCGTGAAGATGCTGCGCGACTCACTGGAAAACAGCGGCGTGAAGGTCTACAACGGCGCGCCGTACAAACTGGTGCTGACCAGTGAACAGCAAAGCCAGCGCAGCCTGAGTTACGCCGGTGCCGGTCGCTCGGCCGAGTACGAACTCAACAACGTCCTGAGCTATGAGATCCGCGGCCAGAACAACCTGGTGCTGCTGGACGACAAACTGCAAGTGCAGAAGGTCTACCTGCACGATGGCAACAACATCACCGGTTCCGACCAGGAGTCGAGCGAAGTGCGTGTCGAAATGCGTCGTGACCTCGTGCAACGCATGATGCTGCGCCTGCAACAACTGAGCCCGGCCCAACTGGACCAGTTGCAGCAGACCGCCGACGCCCGCGCCAAGGCAGAAGCCGACGCACTGGAAGCGGCACGCAAGGCTGAAGCGGAAACCCCGCAACAGTCGCCGATGCAAATCCCCTCTGAATAAGCCTTGCGGGGCGCTCCGGCGCCCCGCTCGCCTTCTCTTATGAAGCTCGCTCCCGCCCAACTCGGCAAACACCTGCAAGGCGCCCTCGCGCCGGTCTACATCATCAGTGGCGATGATCCGCTGCTGTGCCAGGAAGCCGCCGACGCCATTCGCTCTGCCGCCCGTCAGCAAGGCTTCGACGAACGCCAGGTGTTCGCCGCCGACGCCAGTTTCGACTGGGGTACGCTGTTGCAGGCTGGGGCGAGCATGTCGCTGTTCGCCGAAAAACGCCTGCTGGAACTGCGCTTGCCATCCGGCAAACCCGGTGACAAGGGCGCCGCCGCGCTGATCGAATATTGCTCACGACCGGCTGAAGACACGTTGTTGCTCATCAGCCTGCCAAAACTCGACGGCAGCGCGCAAAAAACCAAATGGGGCAAGGCCCTGGTTGAAGGTCAGCAGACCCAGTTCGTACAGATCTGGCCGGTGGACGTCAGCCAGTTGCCCAGCTGGATCCGCCAGCGCCTGTCCCAGGCCGGCTTATCAGCCAGCCAGGATGCGGTGGAACTGATCGCCGCCCGGGTCGAAGGCAACCTGCTGGCCGCCGCTCAGGAAATCGAAAAGCTCAAGCTGATGGCCGAGGGCGGGCAGATCACCGTGGAAACGGTACAGGCCGCCGTGGCCGACAGTGCGCGTTTCGATGTGTTCGGGCTGACCGATGCGATCCTCAACGGTGAAGCCGCCCACGCCCTGCGCATGCTCGAGGGCTTGCGGGGCGAAGGCGTCGAGCCTCCGGTGATCCTCTGGGCCCTGGCCCGAGAGTTGCGCCTGCTGGCCAACCTCTCATTGCAATACAGCCAGGGTGTACCACTGGACAAGGCCTTCAGCCAGGCCAGGCCACCGGTGTGGGACAAACGCAAGCCGCTGATGAGCAAGGCCCTGCAACGCTACTCGGCACCGCGCTGGGCACAACTGCTGCTCGAAGCCCAGCGCATCGATGCGCAGATCAAAGGTCAGGCGGCAGGGTCGCCATGGATGAGCCTGAGCCGCTTGTCGCTGTTGATGGCTGGGCAGCGACTCCCTTTGCCCGCTGAGTAGTCACTCGGCAGAAGCACACTGCATACCTGTGGCGAGGGGATTTATCCCCGTTGGATTGCGAAGCAACCCCAAAACTAGGCGCCGTGGAGTGTCAGGCAGTTTGTAATGGGGACGCTTCGCGCCCCAGCGGGGATAAATCCCCTCGCCACGGGTCATCTTCCACCACAAGTTGCGTGTCCGTCTGATGACACTTCTTGCACACCCCAGGGACTGGACAACCTCCCGACTCTGTCCCATGATTTACCCCGCAAAAACCACCCCACGAGAGATCCCATCATGAGCAAAAAGCCATCCAAGCATGGCCCCAACAAGGCCAAATCCATCATCGCCCAGCCCCTGTTCCGCAGCCGCCAGGAACGACCCGCCAAGGGCAAAGGCAGCTACCGCCGCGAAGCCTTCCAGTCTGACAACTGGGAGGCTTCTTGCTTTGTGGCGGCTTGAAACACCCGGACCAGCCCTATTCTCCTTTGCGCATGATAAGGTCAGCATCTGATTTGTTTATCTGGACCCGTGCATGCCCTTTTGTCTTTCCCGTCGTTGGCCCCTGCGCCAATTGATTGCAGCCACAAGCGTCGTTCTGCTTGTCGCCTGCGCAGAAAAACCTACCGCCGCCGACGCCCAACCGCTCAAGACCGTCCCTGCCGTGCCTGCTCCTGCCATCGTGCCGCCCGCGGTCCCGACCGGTGACAACCTGGTCATCGCTCCCACGCAAACTTTCGCCGAATGGCAAGCCGGGTTTCGCAAGCAAGCCCTGGCCGCGGGAATCCGTGCCGACCTGTTTGATCGCGCCTTTATCGGCGTCAGCCCGGACATGAGCGTCATCAAAGCCGACCGCAGCCAGCCGGAATTCAGCCGTCCGGTGTGGGAATACCTCGATGGAGCGCTGTCGCCGCTGCGAGTACGCCGGGGCCAGACACTGGTCCAACAGCATGCCGACATCCTGCAAAGCATCGAGCAGCGCTATGGCGTCGACCGCCAGGCCTTGGTTGCGGTGTGGGGCATGGAAAGCAACTTCGGTCAGTTCCAGGGCACCAAGTCGGTGATCAACTCCCTGGCGACCCTGGCCTATGAAGGGCGACGCCCGGGGTTTGCCCATGCGCAGCTGATCGCCGCACTGCAGATCCTGCAAGACGGCGACATCGCTCCGGAAAAAATGCTCGGTTCCTGGGCCGGAGCCATGGGCCAGACCCAGTTCATTCCCACCACGTACAACACCCACGCGGTGGATTTCGATGGTGACGGCCGCCGCGATATCTGGGGCAGCGCCACCGACGCCCTGGCCTCGACCGCACACTACCTGCAAAGCTCTGGCTGGCAGCGCGGACAGCCGTGGGGCTTCGAGGTACGACTCAGAGAAGGGTTCGACTACCCGCTGGCCGACGGCGCGATCCGCAAACCCGTCTCCGAATGGCTGCAACTGGGCGTCAGCCTGCCCAACGGCAGCCAGGTCCCAGCCGGCGCCGAACACTTGTCGGCAGCCCTGCTGCTGCCGGCCGGCTATCGCGGGCCGGCCTTCCTGGTGCTCGATAACTTCCGCGCCATCCTCAAGTACAACAATTCCTCGTCGTACGCCCTGGCGGTGAGTTTGCTGTCAGAACGCTTCGCCGGCGCGGGGCTGATCAGCGGGCAATGGCCAAAGGACGATCTGCCCTTGAGCCGTAGCGAACGCTTTGAACTGCAAACCTTGCTGGGCAAACACAACTTCGACGCAGGCACGCCCGACGGCATCATCGGCGCCAACACCCGCAAGGCCATACGCAGCGCCCAGCAGTCGTTCGGCTGGCCCGCGGATGGGTATCCGACGCACAAGCTGCTGGAAGGGTTGCGTAACCGCTAGATCGCCTTATGGCCGCTGCCCTCATCGCGAGCAGGCTCGCTCCCACAGCTGACTACCAAACGCGGTCCAGTGTGGGAGCGAGCCTGCTCGCGATGAGGGACTTTCAGGCAACAAGCGCTCGGCTGACCACCACATCCTGCTCCAGCACCAACCTCTTCTCCCCCGCATCCAGCGTCACCAACGCGCCCATGGGCAACGTCAGGTTCGGATCGCAATGCCCACTGCGCCAACCGGACAACACCGGGATGCCAAACGGCTCGAAGGTCTGCTGGAACAGCTTGTTCAACGCCTCAAGGTCCACCCCGGCGACATCCCCCAGCAACACACCCCGCAGCTTTGCCAGCGTGCCAGCCAGTCGTAACTGGGTCAGCAGACGGTCGATGCGGTAAAGCGGCTCGTTGATGTCTTCCACCAACAGGATCACGCCTTCGGCGTCGATTTCGTAGGGCGTGCCCATGGTCGCGGCAATCATCGACAGATTGCCCCCCAGCAAACGCCCGCAGGCGATGCCGGGTGCGACGGTAGTCAATGGATAAGCTGCGGGATGGCTCAGCACACTGCCGGCCTTCAACTGCCCACGCAACAGGCTGAAAAAAGAAGTGACGGTGGAGGGTTCCTTGTCGCCGAGAAGATCGGCGTTTAGCAACGGGCCATGAAAGGTGACAAACCCTGCATAGCGGCTGATGGCCAGGTGCAAGGCGGTGATGTCGCTGTAGCCGACGAAGGGCTTGGCGTTGCGCCGCAACAGGTCGAAATCGATGCGATCCAGCAAACGCGGGGTGCCGTAGCCGCCGCGCAGGCAAATGATCGCTTTTACTTCTGGGTCGGCGAAGGCGGCATGCAGGTCGTTGAGGCGTACTTCGTCGCTGCCGGCCAGGTAGCCGTCCTTTTCGTACACACCTGGGAATATACGCAGCTCATGGCCCCGGGCGCGCATCCATTGGATGGCTTTGTCCGTTTCCAGGTTTGCTGGGCCGGCGGGGGCGATCACGGCGATCAGGCCTTCGGTCGGGAGTGCTGGGACGGGGTGATGTGGATTTAGGGTGTGAGTGGGTTCCATGAGTCTCCCGGTTTTTAGGCATGCTTATGGGTGTATATCCGTTTTTTGCGTAACGGCGGCTGGCGGTTCCGCTCTTACAGCGGGTCACTTTTGGAAGAGCCGGATGCCGGACCAACCAAAAGTAACCAAAAACGCTTTGCCCCACCACTCGGCACCTCGCTTAGGCTCGGTGTGCCCGAACGAAGGCATTGCTCCGTGGGCCCGCCGCGAAGGGCCATCCATGGCCCAGCGCGGCTATCCCGGCATCCATGCCGGGATGCCCACTGCGCAATACCTGCGTTCGGCCAGCGTGGTTTAACGGGGCGTCAAGATCAAGATCAAGATCCAAAGCAAAGCAAAGCAAAGCAAAGCAAAGCAAAGCAAGAGCTGGGCATGTCCAGCATCTATGTGGCTGAACCACCGCTATCGCGAGCAGGCTCGCTCCCACACTTGATCTTCAGCAGCCACAAAACTCATGTAAACCGCAGACCCACTGTGGGAGCGAGCCTGCTCGCGATGAGGCCAGCAAAGCCAGTATCCATGTATCTGAACCACCGCTTTCGCGAGCAAACCCGCTCCCATAGGGGAAACGCGATACCCCCAAACCAGGCCGGCTGTCAGGCCGCCTCGCGGTGGACGTTGATCTGGGGCGCCCCGTTAACCACGCTGGCTGAACGCAGGCATTGGTTCGTGGGTAACCCGGCATGGATGCCGGGTTAGCCGCGCTGGGCCATGGATGGCCCTTCGCGGCGGGCCCACGAACCAATGCCGGAGTGAAGGCATGCCGAGCCTAGGCGAGGCACCGAGTGGTGGGGCAAGAGCGTTTTGGTTACTTTTGCCTGGGCCGGCTTCCGGATTTTCAAAAGTGACCCGCCGTAAGGGCGGAACCATAAGTAGCCGTTACCGCAGCAACGGATATACACACCGCCCCAAAAAACAACCCTAGAAAATCAAGACCCGAGCAACTCAGCCTTAACCAACTTCGCCTGCTCATCCGCATGATACGAAGACCGCACCAACGGCCCGGAAGCAACGTTCTTGAAGCCCATCTTGTACCCTTCCTCAGCAAACCAGGCAAAGGTATCCGGGTGCACAAAACGCTGCACCGGCAGGTGACTACGCGAAGGCTGCAGATACTGACCCAGGGTCAGCATGTCGATGTCATGCTCACGCATGCGCTTCATGACCTCGATGACTTCTTCGTCAGTTTCCCCCAGGCCCAGCATCAAGCCGGATTTGGTCGGAATGTGCGGCATCATCTGCTTGAAACGTTGCAGCAAGGTCAGCGACCACTGGTAGTCCGAACCCGGACGCGCAGCCTTGTACAGGCGCGGTACGGTTTCCAGGTTGTGGTTGAAGACATCCGGCGGCTCGGCGGCGGTGATTTGCAGTGCAATGTCCATGCGACCGCGATAGTCCGGCACCAACGTCTCAAGCTGCACGTTCGGTGACAGCTTGCGGATTTCGCGGATGCAATCGGCAAAGTGCTGGGCACCACCGTCACGCAGGTCGTCGCGGTCCACCGAGGTGATGACCACGTACTTGAGTTTGAGGTCGGCAATGGCGATGGCCAGGCTTTCGGGTTCGTTCACGTCCAATGGCTTCGGCCGACCATGGCCGACGTCACAGAACGGGCAGCGACGGGTGCAGATGTCGCCCATGATCATGAACGTAGCGGTGCCGCCGGAGAAGCATTCCCCCAGGTTCGGGCAGGACGCTTCTTCACAGACGCTGTGCAGTTTGTGTTTACGCAGCAGCGCCTTGATGCGGTCGACTTCCGGCGAAACCGGGATGCGCACGCGGATCCAGTCAGGTTTCTTCGGCAGTTCGGTGGTCGGGATGATCTTGACCGGGATACGTGCAACTTTCTCGGCGCCGCGCAGCTTTACGCCGGCCTCGACCTTGGCACGCGGGGCCGGACGCTCGGTAACATCCAGCGTCGGGATCATGGTTTGCACAGCATCAGTAGTCATATCAGTCGATTCCGCCCGTGAGGGTCGTCTGCTCAGCGTAGTCGAGGTGTTTGACGAGCTGCGCGCGCAGCCGGGCACTTACCTCGGCAAATTCAATCGATCCTGTGTGATCGCACAGCTGGGTCATCGCCAGCCCTGCATAGCCACAGGGATTAATCCGTCGAAACGGCTCCATGTCCATGTCCACGTTCAACGCCAGGCCGTGAAACGAACAACCATGGCGGATGCGCAAACCCAGAGAGGCAATTTTCGCCCCGTCGACGTAGACACCCGGAGCATCCGGCTTGGCCGCTGCTGTCACGCCGTAGCTGGCCAGCAGTTCGATCAGGCAGGTCTCCATGCGGGTGACCAGCTCGCGCACGCCGAACCCCAGCTTGCGTACGTCCAGCAACAGATAGGCCACCAATTGACCGGGGCCATGGTAGGTCACCTGGCCACCGCGGTCGGTCTTCACCACCGGGATATTCCCCGGCAGCAACAGGTGTTCGGCCTTGCCGGCCTGGCCCTGGGTGAACACCGGCGGGTGTTGCACCAGCCAGACTTCGTCACCGGCGGTGGTGCCGCGGTCGTTGGTGAAGCGTTGCATGGCATGCCAGACCGGCTCGTAAGCCATCTGGCCCAGCTCGCGAAAGCCCAGCGTGCCCGGCATCACAACACCATGTGCACGAACCCGGTCGCTCGCAACTCGCTGTTGATGTCGTACAGCTGCTCCTGACCGGTGGCAATGATGTGCAACTGAATCGTCGTGTACTTGCCGTTGGTACTCTGGCGTTCGGCCAGGGTCTTGTGATCAACGGTGGCGTGTTTTTCAAGAATCGCGATGATCTTGTCCTTGAATCCCACACCGGTGTCGCCAATTACCTTGATCGGATAATCCTCGCAAGGAAACTCGATCTTTGGCGCCTTTACTTCTGAGTCTGTCATGGCGTAACGGCCTCGTAAGCCGTGATAACGCACATGGCCCCGCACCGGAAAGGAACGGGGCCATGCAGGTCAACACTTCAATCAGTTGAACAAGCCGTAGAAGAATAGACGGATGCTATCCCACATGCGGCGGAAGATACCACCTTCCTCGACCGCGTCCAGCGCAATCAGGTCGGCGCTGTGCACCACTTTGTCGTCCAGTTTGACTTCCACCTTGCCGATCACGTCGCCCTTGGCGATTGGCGCGATCATTTGCGGATTCATGGTCATGGTCGCGACCAGCTTTTTGAGCTGGCCTTTTGGCAGGGTCATGGTCAGGTCCTGAGCCAGACCGGCCTTCACCTGATTGGTGGTGCCTTTCCACACCTGGGCCTGGGCCAGTTCGGTGCCCTTCTGGTAGAAGGTCTGGGTTTCGAAGAAGCGGAAACCGTAGGTCAGAAGCTTCTGGGTTTCGGCGGCACGGGCCACTTCGCTGTTGGTGCCGAAAACGACGGCGATCAGGCGCATGCCGTCACGAACGGCCGAAGACACCATGCAATAGCCGGCCTCTTCGGTGTGGCCGGTCTTCAGGCCATCGACGGTCTTGTCGCGCCACAACAGCAGGTTGCGGTTAGGCTGCTTGATGTTGTTCCAGAAGAATTCCTTCTGGGAGTAGATGGCGTAGTGCGCCGGGTCTTCGTGAATGATCGCTCGCGCCAGAATCGCCATGTCGTGAGCCGAAGAGTAGTGCTCCGGGTTCGGCAAGCCGGTCGGGTTCATGAAGTGGCTGTTGGTCAGACCCAGGTCGCTGGCAGTCTTGTTCATCATGTCGGCGAACGCATCTTCGCTGCCGGCGATGTGCTCGGCCAGGGCGACGCTGGCGTCGTTGCCGGACTGGATGATGATGCCGTGCAGCAGGTCGCTGACGGTCACTTGCGAACCGACCTTGATGAACATCCGCGAACCGCCGGTGCGCCAGGCGTTTTCGCTGACGGTCACCGGATCGTTTTCACCGATCTGGCCACGACGGATTTCCAGGGTGGCGATGTAGGCGGTCATCAGTTTGGTCAGGCTGGCCGGTGGCAGGCGCTGGTCACCATTGCTCTCCACCAGGACCTCGCCGCTGCTGGCATCCATGAGCACAAAGGATTTGGCGGCCAGTTGAGGGGGTGCGGGCATCATCTCGACCGCGAACGCGGCAGGTGAGAGCAGCAGCGGGACTAGCAGGCAAAGGCGTTTGGCAAAGGTGGTGATGTTCATCCGTCTCTCGAAATCGCTAATGGAAACTGCCCGAAGGCAAAACTAAACAGGCAACCTTCTAACGGGTCGCCGCGTATTTAAGTTGCTCACTCACATCCCTTGCCGGGCTTTTGTTATTCGTAGAGCCAACAACCTGGCCCGCTCCAACCGCTAGCGGGCCTTCAATCAAATCATTCCGCGCTGACCAGGCTCGGCGAACCGAGATTGGCCAGGCGCACACTGTTCTGCACCTGCTGGACTTCATCCGGAGAACCGATCGGCCCCAGGCGTACCCGATGCAGTGTCTGCTGGTTGCGCACGATGGAGCTGATGAACACCGGTGCGCTGACCATCGAGCTGAGCTTGGATCTCAACAGTTCGGCAGCGTCCGGGTTGGCGAACGCGCCGACTTGCAGATACTGGCCAGACGCTGTTGCAGAAGCGTTTTTTTTTGCGTCGAGCGGCACGGGCACCACGGCGGCGGCATGTTGCTGCGGCGGCGGGGACCATTGCTCGACCGTACCGGTGGAAGCCGTCACGGTCGGCGCGGCATTTTGCGCCACTTTTGGCTCGTTGAGCATCAAAGGCGCCGGACGGCCTCGTTGGGCCCACCATTCCTGCGGATCGATGCCTTCGACCTTGACCCGCGCGGTGCCGGTTTCAGCGTAACCGAGTTTTTTTGCCGCCGCATACGACAGGTCGATGATGCGGTCGGAATAGAACGGCCCGCGGTCATTGACCCGCAGGATCACAGCCTTGTTGTTGTCCAGGTTGGTCACCCGCACATAGCTGGGCAGCGGCAAGGTCTTGTGGGCCGCGCTCATGCCATACAGGTCATAAACCTCGCCATTGGCGGTGTTCTGACCGTGGAACTTGGTGCCATACCAGGACGCCGTGCCCGAAGCGACGTAACGCTTGGATTCGGCCATCGGGAAATACGTCTTGCCCAGCACCGTGTACGGATTTGCCTTGTACGGGCCGGTGTGCAGGGTTGGCGTGGCGTCGGGAATGCGCGAAACATCCACGTCCCACCACGGCGCGCCGTCCTTGTGGGCCCGGTTGATGTCCAGGCCTGGCGTGGCGCGCACGGCAGTGGAGGTTTTCTGGGCCGGCGGGCGACTGGTGGAGCAACTGACGACCAGCAACGACAGCGCAGCCAGCGCTACCAGCTTCAGGGGTCCGGCTTTCAGGGGTTGATAGGTAGGCAATGCCTGCATTATTTGACGCCCCGTGCTTTGACCAGCTCTTCAGACAGCTGATGCACGGCCATGGCGTACATCACACTGCGGTTATAACGCGTAATCGCGTAGAAATTCTTCAGGCCCATCCAGTACTCAGGGCCTTGTTCGCCTTCCAGGCGAATCGCGGTGACTGGCATGTCGTCACGCAGCGCATCATGACTCGACCACCCCAGCGCCCGCAACTCCCCGACGGTCTTCGTCGGCTCGATGCCTGTGGTCAGGCCTTCGTCTACCTGGTCGCCACGCACGTCTGCACGGCTGACCACCGGCTCGCCAGGCTCCCAGCCGTGGCGCTTGAAGTAGCTGGCAACACTGCCGATGGCATCGGTCGGGTTGGTCCAGATATTAATGTGGCCATCGCCGTCGAAGTCCACCGCATAGGCGCGGAAACTGCTGGGCATGAACTGTGGCAAGCCCATGGCTCCGGCATAGGAGCCCTTGAGGGTCAACGGATCGACCTGTTCCTCACGAGCCAGCAGCAGGAACTCGCGCAGCTCCTTGCGGAAGAACTCGGCGCGCGGCGGATAATCGAAGCCCAGGGTCGACAGCGCATCGACCACCCGGAAATTCCCGGTATTACGACCAAAAAACGTCTCGACACCAATAATAGACACGATGACCTGCGCCGGCACGCCATACTCCTGCTCGGCGCGAGCCAGCACGGCCTCGTGCTGGCGCCAGAAGTCCACGCCCCGGGCGATGCGCGCCTCGGAGATGAACATCGGCCGATACTCGCTCCACTGCTTGACCCGCTCGGCGGGCCGGGAGATCGCGTCGAGAATCGACTGCTTGCGCTGGGCCTCGCGGAACACCCCCATCAGCTGTTCACCGGCAAAACCGTAGTCGCGGGTCATTTCACCGACGAATTCGGCCACTTGCGGCGAGCCTTCATATTCGCCGGCCAGGGCGTGCGACGCACCGCCCAGGAGGCCGAACAGGCCGACCCACGGCGCAAATCGCGTCGACCAGCCACGCATTGCTTGCATTGAACTCTTCACCTTATTCAAACCTGCGCGATCCACTTGCGATGGGTATGGATCGACATCAAAACCCCAAACGCTGACAGTAGCGTCACCAGCGAAGTTCCTCCGTAGCTAATGAATGGCAACGGCACCCCCACGACCGGCAACAGGCCACTGACCATACCGATATTGACGAAAACATAAACAAAAAACGTCATAGTCAGACTGCCCGCGAGCAATTTGCCGAACAATGTCTGGGCCTGGGCGGTAATCACCAGGCCACGGCCGATCAACAACAGGTAGATCAGCAGCAGCACGCAAATACCCACCAGACCGAACTCTTCGCCCAACACGGCGATGATGAAGTCGGTGTGGCTTTCCGGCAGAAAGTCCAGGTGCGACTGGGTACCCAGCAACCACCCTTTGCCGAACACACCGCCGGAGCCGATGGCGGCCTTGGACTGGATGATGTTCCAGCCGGTGCCCAGCGGATCGCTCTCCGGGTCGAGGAACGTCAGGACCCGCTGCTTCTGGTAGTCGTGCATCACGAAGTACCACATGGCCACGGACACCGGCACGGCGGCAGCGATCACGCTGAGGATCCAGCGCCAGCGCAACCCGCCCATGAACAGCACGAAGGCGCCGCCGGCCAGGATCAGCAACGAGGTGCCGAGATCGGGCTGGCGCACGATCAGGATAAACGGGACCCCAATCAGCAGCAGGCTGATGCCCACATGCTTGAGCTGTGGCGGCAAGGTGCGCTTGGACAGATACCAGGCGATGGTCGCCGGCATGATGATTTTCAGGAACTCGGAAGGCTGGAAGCGGATCACCCCAGGGATGTTGATCCAGCGTGTCGCCCCCATGGCGTTATGGCCCATGATGTCCACGATCACCAACAAGACCACGCCGCCCACATAGGCCAGTGGCACCCAGCGCGCCATGAACCGAGGCTCCAGTTGGGCGATAAAGATCATCGATACCAGGCCGATGCCGAATGAAGTGGCCTGCTTGGCCAGCAGGTCCCAATTCTTGCCGCTGGCCGAATACAGCACGAACAGGCTGCCGGCGGCCAGTGTCAGCAACAGGATCAACAACGGACCGTCGATGTGCATGCGCTGCAACAGAGTGGCGCGACGACGCATCACATCTTCGCTGGAGAGGATCCGGTCGAAATTATTCTTCACGGGCCGTAGCCTCCGCAGTGATGGGGCTTGCGTATTCGGGCTTGAGCTGGCCGTGTTCATCCAGCAGCCAGGCGTCCATGATCTGGCGCACCACCGGCGCGGCAACGCCGGAGCCGGACTCGCCGTTCTCGACCATCACCGACACGACGATCTTCGGGTTTTCGGCCGGTGCGAAACCAACGAACAAGGCGTGGTCGCGGTGGCGCTCCTGAACCTTGGAACGGTCGTACTTTTCGCCCTGCTTGATCGCGACCACCTGGGCCGTACCACTCTTGCCGGCAATCCGGTATTGCGCGCCGATGGCAGCCTTGCGCGCGGTGCCCCGGGCGCCGTGCATCACCTGCTGCATGCCGATATTGACCTTCTGCCAGTCCGACGGATTACGCAGGATGATGTCCGGCACCGGGTTGGGGTCCACGGGCTTCTGGCCTTCGATGGTCTTGGCCAGATGCGGGCGATACCACTTGCCTTTGCTCGCCACCAGGGCTGTGGCCTGGGCCAGTTGCAGCGGCGTCGCCTGCATGTAGCCCTGGCCGATCCCCAGGATCAACGTCTCACCCGGGAACCACGGCTGGCGGCGGGTCGCCCGCTTCCACTCGCGGGATGGCATCAGGCCCGGCGACTCTTCGAACATGTCCAGGGACACTTTCTGACCGAGACCGAACTTGCCCATGTAGGACGCCAGCCGGTCGATCCCCAGCTTGTGGGCCAGGTCATAGAAGTAGGTGTCGTTGGACCGCATGATCGCCGTTTCCAGATCCACGTACCCGTCGCCGGAGCGATTCCAGTTGCGGTACTTGTGGTCGTAGTTCGGCAGTTGGTAATAACCGGGGTCGTAGACCCGGCTGGAAGCGGTGATCACACCCGCGTCCAGCCCGGCAATGGCCACCGCCGGCTTGATGGTCGAACCCGGCGGATAGAGGCCGCGCAACACGCGGTTGAACAGTGGCCGATCGATGGAATCGCGCAACTCGGCGTAGGCCTTGAAACTGATGCCGGTGACGAACAGGTTCGGGTCGAAACTCGGCTGGCTGACCATCGCCAGGACCTCGCCGGTGTTCGGGTCCAGCGCCACGACAGCGCCGCGCCGGCCGCCCAACGCCGCTTCGGCGGCTTCCTGCAATTTGATGTCCAGGCTCAGGACGATGTCCTTGCCGGGGATCGGGTCGGTGCGCTTGAGCACCCGCAACACGCGGCCACGGGCATTGGTCTCGACTTCCTCGTAGCCCACCTGGCCGTGCAGCTCGGCCTCGTAGAAGCGTTCGATGCCGGTCTTGCCGATGTGGTGGGTACCGCTGTAATTGACCGGGTCGAGGTTCTTGAGCTCTTTTTCGTTGATCCGCCCCATGTAACCCACCGAATGGGCGAAGTGCGCGCCCTGGGGGTAGTGACGCACCAACTGCGCCACCACCTCAACGCCCGGCAGGCGGAACTGGTTCACAGCGATCAGGGCGATCTGCTCTTCGGTCAGCTCGAACAGGATCGGCACCGGCTCGAACGGGCGCCGGCCCTGGCGCATGCGCTTCTCGAAAATCGCCCGGTCCTCGGGGGTCAGTTGCAGCACTTCGACGATCACGTCGAGCACCTTCTGCCAATCCCCGGACCGCTCACGGGTCATGCTCAGGCTGAAGCTGGGCCGGTTATCGGCCACCACCACGCCGTTGCGGTCGAAAATCAACCCGCGAGTCGGCGGAATCGGCTGCACATGCACGCGATTGTTTTCCGACAGGGTCGAGTGGTACTCGTACTGAATCACCTGGAGGAAATACAGGCGCGCGATCAGCACACCAATCAGCGCCACGACCGCAATTGCACCAAACACGACGCGACCACGCACCAGGCGGGCGTCTTTTTCGTGGTCCTTGATGCGAATCGGCTGAGGCATGAGGGCAGGATTACTTGTGGTAAGGGTGCCCGGACAGGACTGTCCAGGCACGATACAACTGTTCGCCGATCAGAATCCGCACCAGCGGGTGCGGCAACGTCAAAGGCGACAACGACCAGCGTTGATCGGCCCGGGCACAGACTTCCGGTGCCAACCCTTCCGGGCCACCCACCATGAAGTTGACCGTGCGCGCGTCCAGCCGCCAGCGATCGAGCTCGACCGCCAGTTGCTCGGTGCTCCAAGGCTTGCCGTGCACTTCGAGCGTGACGATCCGCTCGTTCGGCCCGACCTTGGCCAACATGGCTTCGCCTTCCTGACGGATAAAGCGCGCCACATCAGCGTTCTTGCCGCGGGTGTTGAGCGGAATTTCCACCAGTTCCAGGGCCAGCTCGGAAGGAAGACGCTTGGCATATTCATGCCAGCCTTCTTCCACCCACTTGGGCATGCGGGAACCGACGGCGATCAGGCGCAGTCGCACAGCGATCCCTTATTGCTGGTCTTTGTTGAGCTTGGTGAAATGCTCATGGGTATTTTCCGGGCTGTGGTGCGCGGCGCTGGCCGAACGGCTTTGCTCGGCACCGGCCCACAGGCGCTCCAGGTCATAGAACTGGCGCGCCGAGGCGGTCATCATGTGCACGATGACGTCGTCCATATCCAGCAACACCCAGTCGCTGTCGCCCTTGCCTTCTTCACCCAGTGGCTTGACGCCCTGGGCCTTGACCGCTTCGCGAACCTTATCCAGCATCGCGCCGATCTGGCGGTTGGAGGTACCGGTGGCGATGATCATGTAGTCCGTGATGCTCTGCTTCTCGCGAACGTCGATCACCTGGATGTCCTGGGCCTTGACGTCTTCCAGGGCCGCCACGGCAACCTTGACCAGCTCTTCGCCGGCCAGTACCACGCCAGTATGAGCCTCTACGGGAAGCGGGGCGCTCTTGAATGTGCCCTTGCGCTTTACTTTGTTTACGTCTTTGTCAGTCATATAAAACTCGTTTTGCTCGTATGTTCGGGCGCTTCGCTACACGCATTCACGTGCCTTGAAGCGCGCCCTTTTTTCAGTTCGACGCACGGTACAGCCCGTGCGCATCGATGTAGGCCAGGACCGCGTCGGGCACCAGGAAACGTACCGACTTACCGCTGGCCAGCAGTTGACGGATCTGGGTGGCGGATACCGCGAGCGGCGTCTGCCAGACGAATGCAATCTGTCCGCTCGGCCCTTTCAGGGCCAGCGGGTCGCTCACCGAACGCGCCGCCAGCAGGTTGCGCAAGGCATCCGGCGGCTCGCTGTCGGCATCCGGGCGTTGCAACACCAGGATGTGGCAATGCTGGAGCAACTCTTCCCAGCGATGCCAAGTGGGCAGGCCGCAAAATGCGTCCCAGCCCAAAAGCAGAAAAACCTGGGCGTCGGCGGCCAGTTCGGCGCGCATCAGCTCCAGGGTATCAATGGTGTAGGACGGTTTGTCCCGCAGCAATTCGCGGGCGTCCACCACCAACGGCGCCACACCGGCCACCGCGCACTCGACCATCGCCAGACGGTCCTGGGCCGATACCTGCGGCGTATCCCGGTGAGGCGGCCTGGCGCTGGGCGTCAGGCGTAGCTCATCGAGGGCCAGGGCATCGGCGACTTCCAGCGCACCGCGCAAGTGGCCGATGTGCACTGGGTCGAACGTGCCGCCCAGGATACCGATGCGCTGGGGCGCAGTTGTCGTCGTCACTGCGGCTGACGGGTCAAGGTCGCCCAAGTCAGACCGGCTCCTGTCCGCGCAACTGGCCGTCACCGACCACGATGTACTTCTCGCAGGTCAAGCCTTCGAGGCCCACCGGGCCACGGGCGTGCAGCTTATCAGTAGAAATGCCGATCTCGGCACCCAATCCGTATTCGAAGCCGTCGGCGAAACAGGTCGGGGTGTTGATCATCACCGACGCCGAGTCCACTTCGGCCACGAAACGCCGGGTTTCGCCCTGGTGTTCGCTGACGATGGAGTCGGTGTGGTGGGAACCATGGCGATTGATGTGCTCGATGGCCTGGTCCAGCCCGTCGACCACGCGGATCGACAGGATCGGCGCCAGGTACTCGGTGTTCCAGTCTTCTTCGGTGGCCTCGGCCGCCTCAATGATTGCCCGGGTGCGTTGGCAACCGCGCAGCTCGACGCCTTTTTCGCGGAACTGGGCGGCCATCGCCGGCAGGAAGTCCTGGGCAACGGCCTGGTCCACCAGCAGGGTTTCCATCGCGCCGCAGATACCATAGCGGTAAGTCTTGGCGTTGAAGGCAATGCGCTGGGCCTTGGGCAACTCGGCGTGGGCACTGACGTAAACGTGGCAGATGCCGTCCAGGTGCTTGATCACCGGCACGCGGGCGTCGCGGCTGACTCGTTCGATCAGGCCCTTGCCGCCACGGGGCACGATGACGTCGACGAACTCGGGCATGGTGATCAGTGCGCCGACCGCGGCGCGGTCGGTGGTTTCCACCACTTGCACCACGGCCGCCGGCAGATCGGCTTCGGCCAGACCGCGCTGGATGCAGGCGGCAATCGCGCGGTTGGAATGAATGGCCTCGGAACCACCGCGCAGGATGGTCGCGTTACCCGACTTCAGGCACAGGCTCGCAGCATCGATGGTCACGTTCGGCCGCGACTCGTAGATGATGCCGACCACGCCCAGGGGCACGCGCATCTTGCCGACCTGGATACCCGACGGCCGATAGCTCATGTCCCGGATGGCCCCGACCGGGTCCGGCAGCGCCGCGACCTGGCGCAGACCGACGATCATGCCGTCGATGCGTGCCGGGGTCAGCGCCAGGCGTTCGAGCATGGCCGGCTCGAGGCCGTTGGCCCGGCCGGCGGCCAGGTCCAGCTCATTGGCGGCGGACAACTCGGCGCGAGCGGCGTCCAGCGCATTGGCGGCGGCCAGCAGGGCGCGGTTTTTCTGCGCGGTGCTGGCACGGCCGATGATGCGCGACGCCTGGCGAGCGGCGCGACCCAGGCGGGTCATGTAGTCAAGAACGGACTCAGTCATGGTCTGTGTGGTCTTGGCAAAGGGGAAAGCGGCAGATTATAGCTGTCGTATCCCTCGACTAACAGCGTGGACTCACAGTGGTGACCGGCGGAAGAGCAAAACCTGTGCAAATAGTCGCTGTTCAGCGCCGATTAAGCTTTCCATTGCTATCATCGCGCTTCCTTTGGCCTCCCTTCGTCTCACGCCATGACCGATTCGCCTCCACTGCCAAACGCCCTGCCCGACGGTTTTTTTGATCGCGATGCCCAAGTGCTCGCCCGGGACCTGCTGGGCAAAGTCATTCGCCACAAGGTCGGTGACCTGTGGCTCAGCGCGCGGATCATCGAAACCGAAGCCTATTACTTCGCTGAAAAGGGCAGCCACGCCTCGCTGGGCTACACGGAAAAACGTAAGGCTTTGTTTCTGGATGGCGGCCACATCTATATGTATTACGCCCGGGGTGGCGATTCGCTGAATTTCAGCGCCCATGGCCCTGGCAATGCGGTGCTGATCAAATCGGCATACCCGTGGGTCGATACTGTTTCCGGCCCGGCGAGCCTGGCGCAGATGCTGCTCAACAACCCCGACGCCCAAGGCCGCCCGCGCCCCTCGCAAAAGCTTTGCGCCGGCCAGACGTTGTTGTGCAAGGCCCTGGGGCTGAAAGTGCCGCAGTGGGATGCCAAACGCTTCGACCCGGAACGCTTGCTGGTGGAAGACGTGGGCGTGCCGACAGTCAATGTGATCCAGACTACCCGCCTGGGCATCCCACTGGGACGGGATGAACACCTGCTCTACCGCTTCGTCGACGCGGCCTACGCACCCTGGTGCACGCGGAACCCGCTGCGTCGCGGACAGGTCGAAGGGCGGGATTATTTTTTGCTTTCCTGAACGCCACACTGCCCAACCCTGTGGGAGCGAGCCTGCTCGCGATGGCGCCAGGTCAGTCGAATCAGAGGTTGGCTGATACACCGCTATCGCGAGCAGGCTCGCCCCCACAGTAAATAATGCATGCCGCTTAATGCTCAATGGAAATGGAGTTGTTTTTATGGGCCCATGGCTCGATAGCATCACTGGCTGGCTGACCGCCAACCCGCAATGGCTGGCGGCGGCGGTGTTTATCGTTGCGTGTGTAGAGTGCCTGGCCATCGCCGGGTTGCTCGTGCCGGGCACGGTGCTGTTGTTTGCGGTCGCGGTCCTGGCCGGCAGCGGCGCGTTGTCCCTGGGCGAGACTTTGCTGCTGGGCCTGCTGGGCGGTTTGCTGGGGGACTTGGTGTCGTATTTCCTGGGCAGGCATTTTCACCAGAACATCCGGCGCCTGCCGGGGCTGCGGCATCACCCCGAATGGATGAGCGCGGCGGAAAGCTATTTCCAGCGCTACGGCATCGCCAGCCTGCTGGTGGGGCGCTTCATTGGCCCGTTGCGGCCCATGTTGCCGATGGTGGCCGGGATGTTCGACATGCCCTTCCCGCGCTTCGCCGCCGTCAGCCTGTTGGCCGCCGCCGGCTGGAGCGTGGCGTACCTGCTGCCCGGCTGGGCCACTGGCGCAGCGATCCGCCTGCCGTTGCCCGAGGGTTTCTGGCCACAGGCCGGTGTCGTGATTGGCAGCATCGCGGTGATGATCGCGTTGAGCGTCAACAGCAGCCTGCGGCGCCATCGACATGCCTCAGCGCTGATCGCAGGTCTGGGCCTGGTGATCCTGATCGGACTGTTCATCGGCTTTCGCTACCTCACAGCTTTCGATCAGGGGCTGGTGGCGCTGGTCCAGGAACATCGCAGCCCGACACTGGACGAAATCGCCGTGACCTTCACGCTGATCGGCGAATTCCACTACATGCTGATTTTCAGCGCCCTGCTGACCGGGTTGCTATTGCTGGCGCGCCAATGGCGCCAGGCAATCTTTGCCGGGGCCACGATGCTGTTCACCGCATTGGCCAATACCGGCACCAAGCACTTTTTCGCCCGTGTACGCCCGGAAGTCCTGAGCGAGCCGCTGACCAGCTACAGCATGCCCAGCGGTCATGCCTCCGGCGCCTTTGCCCTGTTCCTGGCGCTGGCCATCCTGGCCGGTCGCGGGCAACCGCCACGCCTGCGCCTGACCTGGCTGTTGCTGGGCTGTTTGCCAGCGCTGGCCATTGCCCTGTCACGGGTGTACCTGGGCGCCCATTGGCCGAGCGACATCGTCGCCGGCGCCATGCTCGCCGCCTGTGTCTGCGCAGCGATGCTCTGGCTGAGCCAGCGCCAGACCCCGCTGCCAGCCATGCCGCCGAAAATCTGGTGGTTGATTCTGCCGGCGATGGTGGCGGCGTTCAGCTTCTTCGCACTGCGCCACCTGCCCAATGGGATGCTGCGGTATGCCTATTGAGGCCGGCAGCCAGCTATCGCGAGCAGGCTCGCTCCCACAGGGAATCGGCCGTGAAACGCCCCTTTGTGGTCACTGAAGATCAACTGTGGGAGCGAGCCTGCTCGCGATGACGTCGGTACATTCAGCATTGATGCAAACTGAGCCACCGTTATCGCGAGCAAGCTCGCTCCCACAAGAGATCAGCCTGGTCAGTGATGAGCGCCTCAGGCGAACAGTTCGCCCTGCAATTCATCAAGCAACGCCTGGATTGCATCCAGCCGCTGCTGAGGATCATCGAGTTGCAGCAGGTCGAGCTTGTCCAGTTCATTGAAGGGCAGCAGGTAGGCCAGTTGATTGGCGAGCGACTGCTGGCCGGTGGCTTCGGTGCCCATGTTCAGGGCCTCGACCATCGGGTGTTCGGCCAGGGCCTTGAGCAACGCCACCAGATCGGCATCCTCATCCTGCAGCGGCTGTTCCGGCTCATCCTCCAGCCACTCGACTTCAGCGACGGTCAGTTGATCGGCCTGGACACTGCTGCTGTGTACGATAAAACGTCGTCCACCCTGCACACGAATGCCCAGCAGCCCGTTGTCCTGCTGGGAGAAATCGGTGATTCGCGCTTCACAGCCCACCCGCGCAAAGCCGTCGGGGGCGATACCGACTTCCTCGCCATCGAGGATGCACACCACGCCGAACCCCTCGCCCATTTTCATGCAGCGACCGATCATATCGAGGTAACGCGCCTCGAAAATCTGCAAATCGAGGATGCAACCGGGGAACAGTACCGTGTTCAACGGAAAAAGCGGCAAGCTCATAAGCAGTTCCTTAAACCGTCATCGACACCACCAACGGCAGCAACACCGCCGTGGCCACGCCCATCAGACTCATCGCCAGCGCCGCAAAGGCGCCGGACTCTTCGCTTTCCTGCAACGCCACGGACGTGCCGACCGCGTGAGCGGTCAGGCCCAGGGCCATGCCACGGGCTTCAGGGCTATGGACCCCAAGCCTAGTCAGAATGCTCGGACCCAGAATCGCCCCGAGCACCCCGGTGATCAACACAAACACCGCCGCCATGGCCGCTACGCCGCCGATCTGCTCGGCCACCAGCATGGCGATCGGTGAAGTCACCGACTTGGGCGCCATGGTCATCAGGATCATGTGTTCGGCGCCAAAAGCCCAGCCCAACACCACCGCAGAGCCCGTGGCGAACACCCCGCCTATCACCAGCGTAGTAAAAATCGGCCAGAACAATTGCCGGATCCGTCGCAGGTTCAGGTACAAGGGCACCGCCAGCGCGACGGTGGCCGGCCCCAGCAGAATGCTGAGAATTTCCGTGCTCTCACGGTACTCGGCGTAGCTGATGCCGCAGCCGACCAGCACACCGATCAGCAGCAACATCGACATCAGCACCGGCTGCAGAAACACCCAGCGGGTCTTTTCGAACGCCGCCAGCACCAGTTGATAGGCGCCCAGGGTGATGCCGATACCAAACAGCGGATGATGGATCACCGAACTCCAGGCGCCCTGCCAATCAAGCATCATTGCCCATCCTCCGACTCGGGGGCGTGACGCCGGGCCAGGCGTTGCATCAGCACACCGGTAAACGCCATGGACAGGATCAACGACAGCACCAACGCACCGACAATGGCCCAGAAATCGGCAGCGATGGCCCGGGCGTACACCATCACCCCCACCGCCGGCGGCACCAGCAGCAACGGCAAGTAGCGCAACAGGCTGCCGGCCGCCAGGTTCAATGGCTCGCCGACTTCACCACGGATGACCAGATAGCCCAGCAGCAACAGCAGGCCAATGATCGGCCCCGGCAGCACCGGCAGGAACAAATGATTGATGGCGGTGCCCAGCAATTGGAACAGCACCAGCCAGGTCAGGCCCCGTAGCAACATCCTTCATCCTCCCCAGCAACACGTACGCAAACAATGCGCGCGCATTATAAGCACGCCCGCGCTATGGGTCGGCATTCGTAAAAAGCATGGTCGATGACCTGCCCTGCCCGTCATGTTGATCTACAGTGGTTCTCCGGGGACGCCGATCCCCGTTCCAAAAAAGACAAAACCGATGAACCCAAGGAGAGTCTCAATGCCCTACGTTCCCGTTGCAGCGCTCAAAGATTATGTCGGCAAGGAACTTGGACGTTCCGAATGGCTTACCATCGATCAGGATCGCATTAACCTGTTCGCCGAAGCCACTGGCGACTTTCAGTTCATCCACGTCGATCCGGTCAAGGCCGCGCAGACACCGTTCGGCAGCACCATCGCCCACGGTTTCCTGTCGCTGTCGCTGATGCCCAAGCTCATGGAAGACATCCTGATCCTGCCCGAAGGCGTGAAGATGGTCGTCAACTACGGGCTGGACAGCGTGCGCTTCATCCAGCCCGTGAAAGTCGACTCCAAGGTCCGCCTCAAGGTCGACCTGGTGGACGTGACCGAGAAGAAACCCGGCCAATGGCTGCTCAAGGCCACCGCCACCCTGGAAATCGAAGGTTCGGACAAACCGGCCTACATCGCTGAGCCCCTGTCGCTCTGCTTCATGTAGCCCCTCGCGGATGCGAAGCCGCTGCGGCAGTTTCGCATCGCTTCTCCTGACGCGCATTGCTACGGCATACTCGTGACCTGATTATCTGGATCCCGTTATGCGCTCATTTCTCCCTTTGGCCCTGACCCTGCTGCTCACCGCTTGCGGCGACGGCGAATCGCTGTTGCCTCCCGACGCGCGCCTGCCCGACGGCGGACGCTATCGCGGCGACCTGGTGGACGGTTTGCTGCAAGGCCAGGGGCGTGTCGACTACCCCAACGGCAGTTGGTACGCCGGGCAGTTCGACAAAGGCCAGTGGCACGGCACCGGGGAATGGCACGGCAGCAATGGCGAGGTCTATCGCGGCCAGTTCCAGCAGGGCCTGTTCAACGGCCAGGGTAGCCTGACCACGCCCACCAGCAGCTACACCGGCGGCTTCAAGCAAGGCCGGCGCGACGGTGAAGGTACGCTCAAGGAACACGGCATGGTCTACCGCGGCGAATTCAAGGCCGACCGCTATTCCGGCTTCGGGCGCCTGGAGCTTGAGGACGGCAGCCAATACCAGGGGCCGTTCGTCAACGGCAAACCCAACGGCGAAGGCCAGCGCTTCGACGCCAGCGGCAACCAGTTCACCGGCAATTTCGTCGACGGCCAGCTCCAGGGCAAAGGCACCTTCAACAGCGCCGAGGGCGACGTCTACATCGGCGGGTTCAAGAACAACCAGCTCAGCGGTCGCGGTCGTTATGAAAATGCCGACGGCGATGTCTGGATCGGCCGGTTCAAGGAAGGCGCGCTCACCGGCAAGGGCCAACTGATCGGCGCCGACGGCAGCCACTACCTCGGTCAATTCAATGACTGGCGCTTTAGCGGCGAGGGCCGGCTGAACCTGCCCGACGGCAGCTTTTATATCGGCCAGTTCGAGAACGACACCTACCACGGGCGCGGCACCCTGGCGCTGACCGATGGCACCGTGCAAAGCGGCACCTGGGCCAACGGTCTGCGAGTACGCGACGCTGGCGGGCGGCTACTGCCGGATGTGCTCGAGCTCGGCCTTTTGGCCCAGGGGCGCCTGTTGGAAAATGCCCTGGCCAATATCCCGGCCTCGACGCCCGCGGTGGAGCTGTACAGCCTGACGGTGGGCGGCGACGGCAAGCAGAGTGTGTTCCTGCGCGAGTCCGACTACGTCGCCAACATGCTCACCAGCCGTTTTGGCGCGTTCGGCCAGATCCGCCTGGTCAACCACCGCGATCACCTCGGTGACCGGCCCATGGCCACTCGCGAAAGCCTGCGCCGCGCCGCCAGCGCCCTGGCCGAACGCAGCGGCCCGGAAGACCTGATCTTCATCTACCTGACCAGCCACGGCACCAGCGAACACGAACTGGTGCTCGACCAGCCGCGCATGGAACTGGCCGACCTGCCCGCCGATGAACTGGCCGTGGTGCTGGCGCCGCTGAAGGATCGCGACAAGATCGTGGTGATTTCAGCCTGTTACTCCGGCGGCTTCATCCCGGCGCTCAAGGATGAACGCACCTTGATCATGACCGCTTCCCGCGCCGATCGGGTGTCGTTCGGCTGCTCCGAGGAGGCCAACTTCACCTACTTCGGCGACGCGCTGTTCGCCCAGGCACTGAACCAGACCGACGATCTTGAGCAAGCCTTCAAGCGTGCCAAGGCCACCGTGGCCGAGCGGGAACAGGCGGACAATTTCGAAGCTTCCGAGCCGCAGATCTGGGCGCCCAGGACCGTCCTTTCCCATTGGCAGCTATTGCGCAAGCAACAGGCGCGAAAAGCATTACAAAGTACGGCATTGAACGACGAGGCCCAAAAGAGCAACTAAGCTGAATCGTATCAAGGGGGAAACACTATGTACTTGACGCCTCAGCATGTTTTGCTTGCCGGAGCTTCCGGGTTGACCGGGGAACATCTACTGGACCGGCTGCTCAACGAGCCGACCATCACACGTGTATTGGCGCCTTCACGCCGGCCGCTGGCCGAGCATCCACACCTGGAAAACCCGGTCGGTGAAACAGCCGAACTGCTGCCCCGCCTCAGTGGCCAGGTGGACATCGCATTTTGCTGCCTTGGCACGACCATCAAGAAGGCCGGCTCAGAACAGGCGTTTCGCGCGGTGGACCTGGACCTGGTGGTGGCCTTCGCCAAGCGCGCCCGGGAGCTGGGCGCAAGGCACCTGATCGTGATCAGCGCGCTGGGGGCAGACCCGAGCTCTTCGATTTTCTACAACCGGGTCAAAGGCGAAATGGAAGCCGCCCTCAAGGCCCAGGACTGGCCACAGCTGACCCTCTGCCGCCCTTCCCTGCTACTGGGCGAACGCACCGAACCGCGGTTGGCCGAACAATTGGCCGGCCCCTTGTCGAGGCTGATCCCCGGCAAGTACCACGGTATCGAAGCCTGCCAACTGGCCCGCGCCATGTGGCGCCTGGCCCTGGAAGAACAGGAAGGGGTGCGGGTGGTGGAGTCGGATGAGTTGCGTAAGTTGGGCAAATAATTGCGGCGCCTGGGCGGACGCCATCGCGAGCAGGCTCGCTCCCACAGTTGACCGAGTTCTTCAGAAGGAATGCGTACCAATGTGGGAGCGAGCCTGCTCGCGATAGCGGTGGCCCAGCTTACATCCATGTTGGATTGTAGCGCTGGTTACAACCCACCCGTAGCCTGAAACCCCACGCCAATCACCGTCAGCAACGACAACGGCAATAACAAGGTATCGAGCAACGCACTGGCCGGCAGATCCACGCCTGGGTAACGCGGCGCTTCGGCGCCAAAGCGGTCCTTGGCGCAACAGCCACCGTTAAGCGCATACAAGTCCAGGCGCGTGCCCGCATACACCACCGGCGCGCCGGGTTTGGCGGCGTCCAGGGTGCGGGCGGTGGCGCAGCCGGTCAGTTGCAGCGCCAGCACTACCACCAGCAGCTTATTCATCACTGCTCAAATGGTACTCGCCCCAGCGCGGCAGCATGTCCTGGGGGATGTTCAGCAGATTGAGAATCCGCGCGACCACAAAATCGATCAGGTCATCGATGGTCTGTGGCTGGTGATAAAAACCCGGGGAGGCCGGCAGAATCGTCACGCCCATGTTCGACAGCTTGAGCATGTGCTCCAGATGAATACTCGAATACGGCGCCTCACGCGGCACCAGGATCAACTGGCGGCGCTCCTTGAGCGTCACGTCGGCGGCGCGCTCAATGAGGTTGTTGCAGGCACCGGTGGCAATCGCCGAGAGCGTGCCGGTGGAACACGGCACCACCACCATTGCCGCCGGCGCCCCGGAGCCCGAGGCCACCGGCGACATCCAGTCTTCCTTGCCATACACACGAATCTGCCCCGCCGCCGCACCGGTGTATTCGGTGAGGAAGGCCTGCATCATCTGGGTCTTGCCCGGCAGGGTGACGTCGGTCTCGGTGGCCATCACCAATTGCGCGGCCTTGGAGATGAGGAAATGCACCTCGCGGTCTTCCCGCACCAGGCAATCGAGCAGGCGCAAGCCGTACTGGGCGCCGGAAGCACCGGTCATGGCCAGGGTGATGCGGTCGGGGCCGTTGCTCTCCAGGCGCGTGTTCATTTCAGTGCCTCGGCCAGCTTGCCGTGCAGGCCGCCGAAGCCGCCGTTGCTCATGATCACCACGTGAGTACCGGGCTGGGCCTGGCTCTTCACGCGCTCGATGATGCCTTCCAGGGAATCGCTGACAATCGACGGCACCGTGCACAACGCGGCGGTGGCGCCCAGGTCCCAGCCCAGGTTGGCCGGCGCGTACCAGATCACCTGATCGGCATCCACCACGCTTTCCGGCAGGCCGTCGCGGTGGGCGCCGAGTTTCATGGAGTTGGAACGCGGCTCGATGATGGCAATCAGCGGTGCATCGCCGATGCGCTTGCGCAAACCGTCGAGGGTGGTGGCGATGGCCGTCGGGTGGTGGGCGAAGTCGTCATAGATGGTGATGCCGCGCACTTCCGCGACCTTTTCCATCCGCCGCTTCACGCTTTTGAACGCACTCAGCGCGGCGATGCCCAGGGACGGCACCACGCCAACATGACGAGCCGCCGCCAGGGTGGCCAGGGCGTTGGCGACGTTGTGCTGGCCGGTCATGTCCCAATCGACCACACCTTGGGCCACGCCTTCGAACATGACTTCGAACTGCGAACCGTCGTCCTTGAGCAACTTCACTTGCCACTGCCCGCCGGCGCCGGTGGTTTGCACCGGGGTCCAGCAGCCCATTTCGATCACCCGTTGCAACGCGGGCTCGGTGGTCGGATGGATGACCAGGCCTTCACTTGGAATGGTGCGCACCAAATGGTGGAACTGCCGCTCGATGGCCGGCAGATCGGGGAAGATGTCGGCGTGATCGAACTCAAGGTTGTTGAGGATCGCGGTGCGCGGGCGGTAGTGGACAAACTTCGAACGTTTGTCGAAGAACGCGCTGTCGTATTCATCGGCCTCGATCACGAAGAACGGCGTGCCGCCCAGGCGCGCCGACACCGAGAAATTCTGCGGCACGCCGCCGATCAGGAAGCCTGGGCTCATGCCCGCGTGTTCCAGCACCCAGGCGAGCATGCTGCTGGTGGTGGTCTTGCCATGGGTGCCGGCCACGGCCAGGACCCAACGGCCCTGCAACACATGGTCGGCCAGCCATTGCGGGCCGGACACGTAAGGCAGGCCTTTGTTGAGCACGTATTCAACCGCCGGATTGCCACGGGACATGGCGTTGCCGATGACCACCAGGTCCGGCGCCGGGTCCAGTTGCGCCGGGTCGTAGCCTTGGGTCAGTTCAATGCCCTGGGCCTCCAGCTGCGTGCTCATCGGCGGGTAGACGTTGGCGTCGGAACCGGTCACGTGATGGCCCAGCTCCTTGGCCAAGACAGCCATCGAGCCCATGAAAGTGCCGCAAATACCGAGAATATGGATGTGCATAGTCGACCTCGTAAACATGGCCGCAGGTTAGCGTAGGGAGGGGGAAATCGCACCTTGTGTTTCGAACTGCAACCATCAGAACAGCGCAAATCCTCTGTGGGAGCGAGCTTGCTCGCGATAGCGGTGGGTCAGTTTGCATTGATGCTGAATGTGCTGCCGCCATCGCGAGCAGGCTCGCTCCCACAGTTGACCGAGTTCTTTCAGGAAGAATGCGGTCAGAATGTGGGAGCGGGCTTGCTCGCGAATGGCCGCGACGCGGTTCAGCGGGCGATGGCGTGCTTGCGCAGCTTCCGATAAAGCGTATTGCGGCTGATGCCCAGTTGTTCGGCGGTGTGTGTCATGTGCCAGCGCTGGCGCTCAAGTGCATCGAGCAGCGCCAATCGCTCGGCATCTTCCAGCGGGCGCTCCGCCACGGTTTCAACCAACGCCACCGGACACTGGCGAATCATCGCCGGCAGATCCTCCAGCCCGATCCGCCCGCCGTCGCACAACGCAGCAAGGGTGCGCAGCACATTGCGCAGTTGCCGCACGTTGCCCGGCCAATCAAAACTCAGCAATGCCTGGCGCGCCGGTTCGTCGATGGACACCGCTTCGGCGCCCGCCTCCTCGGCCAACAGAAAATCCAGCAACTGGGACTTGTCGCTGCGCTCGCGCAACGCCGGCAAGGGGATCTCCAGGCCGTTGAGGCGATAGTACAAGTCCTCGCGAAAACTGCCGTCGCGCACCCGATCAAGCAACTGACGGTGGGTGGCGCTGATGATGCGCACGTTCACCGCTTCGGGTTCGCCACCGATGGGCACCACCTGGCGATCTTCCAGCACCCGCAGCAAACGGGTCTGCAAGGCCAGGGGCATGTCACCGATCTCATCCAGAAACAGCGTGCCCCCGTCGGCCTGTTGCAGCTTGCCGCGCATGCCTTCCTTGCGCGCGCCGGTGAAGCTGCCGCCGCGATAACCGAACAGCTCACTCTCGATCAGGCTTTCCGGGATGGCTGCGCAGTTAAGCGCCACGAAGTTTTTCCCAGCACGCTGGCTGGCGTGATGCACGGCTTTGGCGAAGGCTTCTTTACCGGAGCCGGTTTCGCCATGGATCAGCAGCGGCACATCGCGCTCAAACACCCGCAGCGCCTTGCGAAAATGCTCTTGCAACACTGCATCCCCCAGGCAGATGCCCGGTAGCCGGGCGGGCTCGATGGTTTTAAATGCCGGGACGACCGGGACCGGCACACTGCGCGGCTGCCCCCGCAGCACGGCAAACAAATGCCGCCCGTCACGGGTGCGCAACGGCCAACTGGCGCTGGCCTGGGTGCTGGCCCGTCCGAGCAGCTCATCCAGTGAACAATCGAAAAAGTCTTCCACCCGCTGACCCAGCAAGCCACCGCGAATATGCCCCAACAGGTTCAGCGCGCTCTGGTTGACCGCGCTGATCCGCCCTTCGCCGTCGAACGCCAGCAGCCCCTCGCTGAACAACCCCACGGACTCGGCCTGCAAGTGAAAACGCAGCAGCCATTGATTGTCGAAGCAGCGCAGGAAATAGCAGCTCTCGATCATCTTCGCCGAGAGGTTGACCAGGGCCATGGTGTGGAACTGGCTCTGGCGCGACACGTCCGGCCGGGCCGATGACACATCCAGCACCGCGAGCAGTTCGCCATGGGGATCGAAAACCGGGCTCGCCGAGCAGGTCAGGCCGGTGTGGCGGCCGCGAAAGTGTTCTTCCTGGTGAATGGTCAGGGCCTGGCGCTCCACCAGGCAGGTGCCGATGCCGTTGGTGCCTTCGCAGGCTTCGCTCCAGTCGGCGCCGAGCCAGAGGCCGGCCCGTTCGAAAATCTTGCGCTCACTGGGGGCGGTGACACAGTTGAGGATCACGCCGCGCGCGTCAGTCAGCAGCACCGCGTGGCCGGCGCCGGAGAGTTGTTGATGCAGGCTGGTCATTTCCGTGCCGGCGATGTGCAACACCTGTTGCAGGCGCTCGCGGCTTTCCAGCACCCGGCCATGCTCAAGCACCGTCGGCGCCAGGTTTTGCGCCGGGTCGAGGTGATAGTCCTCAAGGCAACGCAGCCAGGAGCGGGCAATCGACGGATCGCTGCCAGGGCCCTGCAAATGGGCCTTGCCCTGGGTGACCGTCAGGACTTGTTGGGCATGGCGACTCAAGTGGTTGCTGTGCATTTCTTATTATTTCTCCCCGAAGGACCTGCCTCACTGGAGCAACTGTTTAACATTTAACCAATGTTCAACACTTAACCTGTGGCGAGGGGATTTATCCCCGCTGGGCTGCGAAGCAGCCCTGAAACCTAAGCAATGCGGTGTATCAGATTGATCGAGTTGGCTGCTTTGGGGGCTGCTTCGCAGCCCAACGGGGATAAATCCCCTCACCACAACTTTGCTGGGCAGGCCAACTGGTGAGCCCAGCATCCTCCAGCCCACCCACCTTTGCAATGCTGGCGCGACCTGTCAGTCACAGACTGTCTCGCATCTGGCACAAACTGTCACACCCGCTGTATCGCTATCGTCACGCAGGGCATCCGTTTGTCCGACGAACTGCTCCTAAAGTCTTGATTTACGGGCCTTGCAAGGCAGTGGCCCGACCTTTGCTCTAGGCTTAATTACCAGCGCTCAATTTTGCGCGGCCTCCCGTATAAGCACAAAAGCCAAGGAGAACTCATCATGCGTTACGCTCACCCCGGTACTGAAGGCGCTATCGTTTCGTTCAAGAGCAAATACGGTAACTACATCGGCGGCGAGTTCGTCGCGCCTGTCAAAGGTCAGTACTTCACCAATACTTCCCCGGTCAATGGCCAGCCCATTGCCGAATTCCCGCGTTCCACGGCCGAAGACATCGAAAAAGCCCTGGACGCCGCCCACGCCGCTGCCGATGCCTGGGGCGCCACGTCCGCCCAGGCCCGTTCGCTGATCCTGCTGAAAATCGCCGACCGCATCGAAGCGAACCTTGAGGTTCTGGCGATCACCGAGTCCTGGGACAACGGCAAGGCCGTGCGCGAAACCCTCAACGCCGACATCCCCCTGGCCGCCGACCATTTCCGCTACTTCGCCGGTTGCCTGCGCGCCCAGGAAGGCAGCGCCGCCGAGATCGACGGCAACACCGTGGCCTATCACATCCATGAACCGCTGGGCGTGGTCGGGCAGATCATCCCGTGGAACTTCCCGCTGCTGATGGCCGCCTGGAAACTCGCCCCGGCCCTGGCCGCCGGTAACTGCGTGGTGCTCAAGCCCGCCGAGCAAACCCCATTGGGCATTTGCGTGCTGATGGAGCTGATCGGTGACCTGCTGCCGCCTGGCGTACTGAACGTGGTGCAAGGCTTCGGCAAGGAAGCCGGTGAAGCTCTGGCCACCAGCAAGCGCATCGCCAAGATCGCCTTCACCGGCTCCACCCCGGTCGGCTCGCACATCATGAAATGCGCGGCTGAGAACATCATCCCGTCCACCGTGGAACTGGGCGGCAAGTCGCCGAACATCTTCTTCGAAGACATCATGCAGGCCGAGCCGAGCTTCATCGAAAAGGCTGCCGAAGGTCTGGTGCTGGCGTTCTTCAACCAGGGTGAAGTCTGCACTTGCCCTTCCCGCGCCCTGGTGCAGGAGTCGATCTACGACGAGTTCATGAAAGTTGTGATGAACAAAGTCCTGCAGATCAAGCGCGGCGACCCGCTGGACACCGACACCATGGTCGGCGCCCAGGCGTCCGAGCAGCAATTCGACAAGATTCTTTCGTACCTGGAAATCGCCAAGGGCGAAGGTGCCGAACTGCTGACCGGCGGCCGGGTGGAAAAACTCGAGGGCAACCTGGCCACGGGTTATTACATCCAGCCAACCCTGCTCAAGGGCACCAACAAGATGCGCGTGTTCCAGGAAGAAATCTTCGGCCCAGTGGTGAGCATCACCACCTTCAAGGATGAAGCCGAAGCCCTGGCCATCGCCAACGACACCGAGTTCGGCCTCGGCGCCGGTCTCTGGACCCGCGACATCAACCGCGCCTATCGCATGGGCCGGGCGATCAAGGCCGGTCGCGTCTGGACCAACTGCTACCACCTCTACCCGGCTCATGCGGCGTTTGGTGGTTACAAGAAGTCCGGCGTGGGTCGTGAAACCCACAAGATGATGCTCGACCATTACCAGCAGACCAAGAACCTGCTGGTGAGCTACGACATCAATCCGTTGGGGTTCTTCTAACCTGCGGGAAATTTGTGCCCGGCCGATCGTTCCCACGCTCTGCGTGGGAACGCCTCTACGGACGCTCCGCGTTCGGCTCTTTGGGACGCGGAGCGTCCCTGGCTGTGTTCCCACGCAGAGCGTGGGAACAATCAAGCTTGCATCCCTGCTGTATGCAACACACCGGTTCCAAGAGCAGCCCCGCTCCAACAGGGCCAAAAAACAATAAAAACAGGTAAACCCTTATGCCAAGCGATCAAGCAAACCCGCAACCGGCAACGTCCTCGGTCGACTTTGAAAAAGTCGGCTCCGAATACTTCCAACAGCGTGAACTGAAAAAAGGCGCGGCGGGCTGGGTCCTGCTGGTGGGCCTGGGGGTGGCGTATGTCATTTCCGGGGACTACGCCGGCTGGAACTTCGGCCTTGCCCAGGGCGGTTGGGGCGGGATGTTTCTTGCCACGCTGCTGATGGCCGCGATGTACCTGTGCATGTGCTTTTCCCTGGCCGAGCTGTCCTCGATGATTCCTACCGCCGGCGGCGGCTATGGCTTTGCCCGTAGCGCATTCGGGCCCTGGGGCGGGTTTCTCACGGGCACGGCGATCCTCATCGAATACGCCATCGCCCCGGCGGCGATTGCCGTGTTCATCGGCGCGTATTGCCAATCGCTATTCGGCATTGGCGGCTGGATGATCTACCTGGCGTTCTACATCATCTTCATCGCCATCCACATATTCGGCGTGGGTGAAGCCCTCAAACTGATGTTCATCATCACCGCCGTCGCAGCCCTGGCACTGGGCGTGTTTCTGGTAGCGATGGTGCCGCACTTCGACGTCGCCAACCTGCTGGACATCCCGGTCACCGCAGCCACGGGCGCCAGCCCATTCCTGCCGTTCGGCTATGTCGGCGTGTGGGCAGCCATTCCGTATGCCATCTGGTTTTTCCTGGCCGTGGAAGGCGTACCGCTGGCGGCTGAAGAAACCAAGAACCCCAAGCGCGACCTGCCGCGCGGCCTGATCGGCGCCATGCTGGTGCTGGTGGCGTTTGCCCTGCTGATTCTGGTGATCGGCCCAGGCGGTGCGGGTTCCAATGCGCTGATGGCTTCGGGCAACCCGCTGGTGGAAGCCCTGGCCAAGGCCTACGGCGGCTCGACCTGGATGGGCAACTTCGTCAACCTGGTGGGCCTGGCGGGCCTGATCGCCAGCTTCTTCTCGATCATCTACGCCTACTCGCGGCAGATCTTCGCGTTGTCTCGCGCCGGTTACCTGCCACGCAAGCTCTCCGAAACCAATAAAAGCAAAGCACCGGTATTGGCGCTGATCATCCCCGGCATCATCGGTTTCGGGCTGTCCCTGACCGGCCAGGGCGATCTGCTGATTCTGGTGGCGGTGTTCGGCGCCACCATCTCCTACGTGCTGATGATGGCCGCGCACATCACCCTGCGCATCCGCCGCCCCAAAATGGACCGGCCATACCGCACACCGGGAGGCATCTTCACCTCGGGCGTGGCCCTGGTGCTGGCGTGCATCGCCGTAGTAGCGGGCTTTCTGGTGGATCCGCGGGTGGTCATCGGCGCGGCGATCATCTATGGAGTGTTAATTGCTTACTTCGCGTTCTACAGTCGGCATCACTTGGTAGCAGGCACGCCCGAAGAAGAATTCGCGGCCATTCAGAAAGCTGAAGAAGCCTTGCACTAAGTTGTAAAACGCCGAAAACCACGGCGCCGCCCAGCGGCGCCGTCACGGAGAACCTGTATGGCCAGTTTTGCACACACGGTCGGCGCCCAGACCTACCGCTTCGACAGCCTCAAAGACCTGATGGCCAAGGCCAGCCCGGCGCGTTCCGGGGATTTTCTGGCCGAGGTCGCGGCGCTCAACGATGGCGAACGCGTAGCAGCGCAAATGGCCTTGGCCGACCTGCCCCTCAGCCATTTCCTGCAAGAAATGCTGATTCCTTACGAGGACGACGAAGTCACCCGACTGATCGTCGACACCCACGATAAACAGGCCTTCGCCGCCGTCAGCCACCTCACCGTCGGCGGTTTTCGCGACTGGCTGCTCAGCGATGCGGCCGACGAACACAGCCTGCGGGCGCTGGCCCCGGGCCTGACCCCGGAAATGGTCGCCGCCGTGTCGAAGATCATGCGCGTGCAGGATCTGGTGCTGGTGGCGCAGAAAATCCGCGTGGTGACGAAATTTCGCGGCACCCTCGGCCTGCGCGGGCGGCTGTCGACCCGCCTGCAACCCAACCACCCCACCGACGAACCCGCCGGGATCGCCGCAAGCATCCTCGACGGCCTGCTCTTCGGCAATGGCGACGCCATGATCGGCATCAACCCGGCCACCGACAGCACAGCGTCGATCTGCGCCATGCTGGAAATGCTCGACGCCATCATCCAGCGCTACGACATCCCGACCCAAGGCTGCGTGCTGACCCACGTCACCACCTCCATTGAAGCGGCGAACCGTGGCGTGCCCCTGGACCTGGTGTTCCAGTCCATCGCCGGCACCGAAGCGGCCAACGCCAGTTTCGGCATCAACCTGAACATCTTGCAGGAAGGCTACGACGCCGGGCTGAGCCTGAATCGCGGCACCTTGGGCAACAACCTGATGTATTTCGAAACCGGCCAGGGCAGTGCCCTGTCAGCCAACGCCCACCACGGCGTCGATCAACAGACCTGCGAAACCCGGGCCTACGCCGTCGCACGGCATTTCAAGCCGTTTTTGGTGAACACGGTTGTAGGATTCATCGGCCCGGAATACCTGTACAACGGCAAACAGATCATCCGCGCCGGCTTGGAAGATCACTTCTGCGGCAAGCTTTTGGGCGTGCCGATGGGTTGCGACATTTGCTACACCAACCACGCCGAAGCCGACCAGGACGACATGGACACCCTGCTGACCCTGCTGGGCGTGGCCGGGATCAACTTCATCATGGGCATCCCCGGCTCCGACGACATCATGCTCAACTACCAGACCACTTCGTTCCACGACGCCCTCTACGCCCGCCAGACCCTGGGCCTGAAGCCGGCGCCGGAATTCGAAACGTGGCTGGCGAACATGGGCATTTTCACCCAGGCCGATGGCCGGGTGCGGTTCGGCGACAACCTGCCACCGGCGTTTCGTCACGCATTAGCTCATTTGGGATAAGCCGCATTTGGGATGAGAGAACTGCCCATGGATAAAAAACCTGTAGATCCACAAAACCCTTGGCTGAATCTGCGCAACCTCACCCCGGCGCGCATCGCCCTGGGCCGCACCGGCACCAGCCTGCCGACCTCGGCGCAACTGGACTTCCAGTACGCCCACGCCCAGGCTCGGGACGCCGTGCATTTGGCCTTCGACCATGAAGGCATTCGCGCGCAACTGACTGAGCGCGGCCGCGAAAGCCTGTTGCTGCACAGCGCGGCCAGCGACCGCAACAGCTACCTGCAGCGCCCGGATCTGGGCCGACGGCTCGATGAGGCCTCCGTACAAATCCTGGAGGACTACGCAGCGGCCCACCCCGGCGGCGTAGACCTGGCCATCGTGGTGGCTGACGGCCTGTCGGCGCTGGCGGTACATCGGCATACCTTGCCGTTCCTGGCGCGGCTGGAAGAACAGACCGCCGCTGATGGTTGGTCAACCTCGCCGGTGATTCTGGTGGAACAGGGCCGCGTCGCGGTGGCTGATGAGGTGGCGCAGAGGCTCGGCGCAAAAATGTCGGTGATCCTGATCGGCGAACGCCCCGGCCTCAGTTCCCCCGACAGCCTGGGTTTGTATTTCACCTACAACCCCAAGGTCGGCCTGACCGATGCGTATCGCAACTGCATCTCCAACGTCCGCCTTGAAGGTTTGAGCTACGGCATGGCCGCCCACCGCCTGATCTACCTGATGCGCGAGGCCTGCCGCAGACAGCTCTCGGGGGTCAATCTGAAGGACGAAGCCCAGGTCCAAACTCTAGACTCGGAAAACACCGCCGATATGAAAGGTAACTTCCTACTGATGCCGCCCCGAAGCTGATCCGTTTACAAGTTTGCGTTTTTGATCCGCTTTCAGGCAGCATCGAAGCACGGCAGAACGCCGTTGTTGTCCGAGTATCTGTCGACCTTTGCAGACGAGACCTACTATGCGGATTATCCAAGCGACCCTGGAACACCTGGACCTGCTGACCCCATTGTTCGTCAAATACCGGGAATTCTATGGCTCGCTGCCCTACCCGGATTCGTCCCGAGCCTTCCTCGAAAAACGCCTGCGCCGCAAGGAATCGGTGATCTACCTGGCGTTGCCCGATGACGATGACAACCGGTTGCTGGGCTTCTGCCAGCTCTATCCAAGCTTCTCGTCACTGTCGCTCAAGCGCGTGTGGATCCTCAACGACATCTACGTCGCCGAAGACGCCCGCCGCCAACTGGTGGCCGACAACCTGATCCGCACCGCGAAAAAAATGGCCAAGGAAACCAACGCCGTACGCATGCGCGTCTCCACCAGCAGCAACAACGAGGTGGCGCAGAAAACCTACGAGTCCATCGGCTTCAAGGAAGACACCGAGTTCAAGAACTACGTGTTGCCGATCAGCGAAGAGCTCTGACCCGATTACCGCGGACTGATCGTTCCCACGCTCCCGCGTGGGAATGCCGCCAGGGACGCTCCGCGTTCCGCTTGACGCAGAGCGTCACGGGATGCATTCCCACGCGGAGCGTAGGAACGATCGATAACCCCTGTGGTTGGGTGAAATGTTGTGGCGAGGGGATTTATCCCCGCTGGGCTGCGCAGCAGCCCCAGAACCTGAGCACGCGGTGCATCAGGCAGACCGGGTTGGCTGCATTTGGGACCGCTTCGCGCTCCAGCGGGAGCAAGCTCCCTCGCCACAGAGTTCTTCACCCAGCCAGAAGCCTCCCGACATCCCCAGCTACAAACTCACCACGCACACCACCCTCGACCTCGTATAATGCCGCTCTTCCCGGCTTGTAAGAAAAAGCTACACGCGCTGTAGCCTTACTCGAAGCCCGACCCACAGGCCCCACCCAGTCAGGCCGCGACCACAGGTGCTTTGCATGGATTTCAACCCCCTCGACCTCATTCTGCATCTCGATGTGTACCTCGACCTGCTGGTGACCAACTACGGGCCGTGGATCTACGCCATCCTGTTCCTGGTGATCTTCTGCGAAACCGGCCTGGTGGTGATGCCCTTCCTGCCGGGCGACTCCCTGCTGTTCATCGCCGGCGCGGTAGCCGCCGGTGGCGGCATGGACCCGGTGCTACTCGGTGGCCTGCTGATGCTGGCGGCGATCCTCGGCGACAGCACCAACTACATCATTGGCCGCACCGCAGGCGAACGGCTGTTCAGCAACCCGAACTCGAAAATCTTCCGCCGCGACTACCTGCAACAAACCCACGACTTCTACGACAAGCACGGCGGCAAAACCGTGACCCTGGCGCGCTTCCTGCCGATCATCCGCACCTTCGCCCCCTTCGTCGCCGGCGTTGCAAAAATGCCCTACCCGCGCTTCTTCGCCTTCAGCGTCCTGGGCACCATCCTGTGGGTCGGCGGCCTGGTCACCCTCGGGTTCTTCTTCGGCAACGTGCCATTCATCAAGCAGAACCTGTCCCTGCTGGTGCTGGGCATCATCCTGCTGTCGCTGGTACCGATGATCATCGGCGTGATCCGCAGCCGCCTCGCCGCCAGCGCCTCGAAAGCCCATCCGCGCTGATCGCCCATGTGGTCCCTGAGCGGCTGGCACCGGCAACGCACCCTCGCCAAACATCCCGTCAGCGAGGAAACCTGGCAGCGGGTGCGTCACCAGTTGAGCTTTCTCGACGGCATCAGCGCCACCGAGGACCAATGGCTGCGCGAAGCCTGCGTACTGTTTCTGCATGACAAACACCTGAGCGCCCTGCCCGGCGTCGAACTGCACCAGGAACAACGCCTGCTGCTCGCCGCTCAGGCCCAATTGCCGCTGATGCACCTCGGCGACTTGAACTGGTACCAGGGCTTCCACGAAATCGTGCTCTACCCCGACGACTTCCTCAGCCCCCAGCGCTACCGCGACGCCAGCGGCATCGAGCACGAATGGGACGGCGAACACAGCGGCGAAGCCTGGCCCCAGGGCCCGATCATCCTGGCCTGGGACGGCGTGCTCGCCAGCGGCGGCTGGGACGGCTACAACCTGGTGATCCATGAGCTGGCGCACAAACTCGACATGCTCAACGGCGACGCCAACGGCCTGCCACCGCTGCATGCCGACATGCGGGTCAAAGACTGGGCCGAGGCCATGCAACAGGCTTTCGACGACCTCAACCGCCAACTGGACCAGGATCCGGACGCAGAAACCGTCATCGATCCCTACGCCGCGGAGAATCCGGCGGAGTTCTTCGCCGTCACCAGCGAATACTTCTTCAGCGCCCCAGACCTGCTGCACCAGGCGTACCCGCGGGTCTATGAGCAGCTCAAGGCGTTCTACCGCCAGGACCCGCTGGCCCGGCTGCGGCAACTTCAAGCCGAAGATCCGGTCTATCAGGCGTCATACTAAGGTCTCTAAGACCCTTGTAACGTGGCATCGACGGCCGAATATGCCTATAATCGCCGCCACTTTTTGGTCAATCCGACCAGTCATTTGGTCAACTAACGGGGGCACCGCCCAATGAGCTACAGCAAGATTCCGGCTGGCAAAGACCTGCCGAACGACATCTACGTCGCGATCGAAATCCCGGCCAACCACGCCCCGATCAAATACGAAATCGACAAAGACAGCGATTGCCTGTTCGTTGACCGTTTCATGGCCACCCCAATGTTCTACCCGGCCAACTACGGTTTCATCCCCAACACCCTGGCCGACGACGGTGACCCCCTCGACGTGCTGGTCGTGACCCCTTACCCAGTGGCCCCAGGCTCGGTCATCCGCGCCCGTCCGGTCGGCATCCTGAACATGACCGACGACGGCGGCGGCGACGCCAAAGTCATCGCCGTACCGCACGACAAACTGTCGCAGCTGTACGTCGACGTGAAGGAATACACCGACCTGCCAGCCCTGCTGATCCAGCAGATCGAACACTTCTTCGAGAACTACAAGGATCTCGAGAAAGGCAAGTGGGTCAAGATCGAAGGCTGGGCCGGTGCTGACGCCGCCCGCGAAGCGATCACCAAGTCGGTTGCCGCCTACAAAGGCTGATACTGAAGTAAAGAAGAACCCCGGTTTGCACCGGGGTTTTTTTATGTCTTAATGATGATAAATACGAAGTTGTATTAATACCGTTTAACCCCGTTTAGCCCGCCCCTTTCAAATCCTGCAAACGGAAAGATCGTCTTATATATTTGCACGACTTGTTTATTGCCGAAAATACAGTCGCCCCTAAACTTTCCGTTTATGAAAATACTTTCCAGTGGCGACCGCTTCAGAGCCCTTCTAAAAGAAGCGAATATCCGATCCGCCGACTTCGCGAAGTTATACGGCGTGAAATCCCAGCACATAAACAACTGGTTCAACCGTGGCATCCCGCCAGGGCGCATCTACTCCATCGCCAGCCTGCTGACCGTCAGCCCGCAATGGCTCGCCACCGGCGAAGGCCCGCAGACCCCACTGGGCCTGGGCCCCGGCATCACCTATGAAGCCGCCGAAAACGATGGCGTCTACAGCGTGCAAGAAACCACGGACATCGAACTGCCCCTCTACAAGGAAGCCCCCATCGCCCCCGGCGAAACCAAAACCCACATCATCGAAATCCCCGACCAAACCATCCGCCTGCCCCGCAGCCACCTAGAATCCCTGGAAATCGACCCCGGCGACGCCATCTGCACCACCATGGTCGGCGACAGCATGGCCGAACGCATCGAAGACGGCTCCACCCTCGCCATCGACCGCGGCCTGACCCAAATCGTCGACGGCCATATCTATGCGCTTGAGCACGACGGGATGCTGCGCATCAAATACCTGCACCGCATTCCCGGTAATCGGCTACGCCTGCGTAGCCATAACTGTGCTGCGTATCCTGACGAGGTCTTCAGCGCCGAACAGATCGAAGCGCAAAACATCAAAGTCATCGGCTGGGTCTTCTGGTGGTCCACCCTGAACAAACAACGACCGCCGGTGTTCGATTGACCAACCCCGGATGGCAGGACTGTGGGAGGAGCTCCCTATGTTGAGGAGATTTGGGAAGATCCTGTGGCGAGGGGATTTATCCCCGCTGGGCTGCGAAGCAGCCCCCCCCTGCTACTCCCCCTAACCCAATGATTCAAAACACAACTTACCTCTGGAATTCCCCCCCAAACCCGCGTACCCTGCGCCCCACATTTGCGAGCCCACACCTCGCACCGACAAGGCAGATCACTTTCTGACCAAGTCCCACAGCCGGCCGCAAGAGCCGGATGTACGTTTTGAAGGCTGGTGAGGTTTGTCAAAAACGAACTGAGTTAGTCAACGAGAAGCCGGCCATAAGCCGGCTTTTTAATGCCTATTGAAAAGCCGTTTTCACCCTAACGGCCAACTAAAAATCAAATCCTGAAGCATTTCCTTGTATCAGTCACTTCCGAATCGACTTAAGCATTGAGATACAATATGGGAACACGTAAATTATCAAAATCGACAAACGCTCGAATCAAAACAACAGAACAAGGCGCGAAAGGGAACGATAATCATCAATTGATATTCTAATCACCACATTATCAGCCAAACTAAAAATACAAATTAGGTCGACAACAGTCTACTTATGGCAAATCAAACATGCACCGCCACCCTCATCCTCAAAGTACAAGTCATCAATATCAGTAGGCTCTAAGCTTACAGGTCTAAGCGGATTAACTTTTTTCCGCGCAAGCTCACGCTCTTTGCGAACTCTAAAATCAGCATCAATTTGCGCTAAACGCCCGGGCTGCTCGAGCTCAACTAATGACTCCCCTTGACTCCATGTGAATGGGGACCCATTTTCCAGAGCGGTTTTTTCGTATTCCTTAGCTTCTTCAAAACTTGCTGGATGTTTTAGCTTTAAATTAGCCCATTCAATTTTCTGCTGAAAAAAGCAAAACGTACAACCACTTCGAGATCGCCAATCGTAATACTTCGGCAACCCCAACCCAGAGGCTTCTAGAATATCAATTACTCCGGGCTTATCGATACCATGCTCACGAAACGGTAGCTTTACAACCAGATTATCTTGACGGGCAATCATACCATCTCGATGTTCTTCATCTGCCCGAATCGCTACATAGCTATATACGTAATCCCCTGCTTCCAACCAAGGATGTACCCACTGCTTGAAGGGCTCCAACTTCAGCTTTCTGGTACACCACCGAGTATTAGGAGAAGGCAAAAAATTATTATACTGGCGCAGCCAGAAATCGAAGTCCCTATGCGGATTTAAACGCTCAATAGGTTTCCCCAAGAAACCTTCTAAGCGACCGAGGAACTCGTAAACCTCCGGCAACTCTTTACCTGTATCGGTAAAAAAATACTTAATATCCAGCTCAGGATAATGCAGACTCATGTATACAGCGAGCGCGGCGCTGTCTTTTCCTCCAGACAACCCCAATACATGATGCTCAGCCATTACTCAGCCTCCTTGATACGTTCACTCATCAATAAAGCACCTGTCTCTGCCAGTGCTGCAAGAACTATATCGCGACTCTCTTTCTGAACCGTAGCTAGTACACGCTTAACCAGCTCATCTACCGCAGGAACATCTTCCTCGGAAATGTCTATTGATCCTGAAGTATCTAGCCCCTGTTTGGCGCCAAATACGACACCTATAACCCGCCGACTTGCAGGCCGGCCATGTAATGGCGCCATAACCTCTTCTTTACGCAAGTCTATAGCCCAAGCACCTATCTGTGATAGTGCCGCGTCAATATCTCGATCAACCCATTGAGCAGGAGGCTTATTAGTTGCCAGACTGATAATTTTCTCAACGCTAGCCCCCCCCCCATCATAGGTTTCCAATCTTGTAGCAAACGCATCCAATAGAAAATTACCTGTAATCCCCTTAACGCCGGCAGCCCGCTTTTGCAAAAGTGGAATGCTTCTTCCCTCATGATCCAACGCCGACAGTAACGTCTTATTAACTCTCTCAAGCATATTCGGATAAGCAGAAGACAATTCATCAATAACTGATTGAAGCTTTACAACTAACTCATCAGCTTTCACTGCCCCCAGCAAAATCGGCAAATCCGCAAATAATACCTTATGGGGATCATTAGCTTTTAACAACATAGCTCGCACATCTTGCGCCACTTGAGAAACCGTAGCAGTCCGCTTCGTCCACGAGGGAAGATTGAAAACCATACTTACCAGTGCTCGAGCAGCATCAAGCGGTTCAGGGCTCAAACCGGCGGGCATCGGTAAAGAAACAGTTCGCGCAATAGCTGCGACCAATTTTTCCTTATCCTTGGAGACCTCAACAAATTGAAACCGGATGCGAGCAGGATCCAAAAGCCACTCGTCGACTGCAGCTTCTGAAATGTCAGGAGTAAATATGCCATCTATGTACATTGCTAACGATGAGCGATTCGACAGAAAAAAAGATAGTGCCAGCACGGGCATAAGCCCCGAGCGCACACCATAAGGAGGGGAACTCCAAAGCTTATAAATCTCAGCCAAAGTTGTACTCTTCGGCGACAAAACCAACTGTTCTGTATCCCACCATAGTGGTGCAATGGACAATCCACGAACGCAATCATTTGGAGAACCGAAACCCCAGCCGTCTTTGCGCTCAAAATGAAGACCCGTACCTTGCAAAACGCTATAGTAAAGCCCCGCATCTGCCGGGTATCCCTGATACCCAAGATTCGGCTCCGCAGCATTTACAACCATCTTATATAATAAGTCTTTACGCGCCCTACTAGAGTTGCTAGATAGGTCTTCACGATTTATCAACTCGCTTAGTACACGAGGGGACTTATAATAAATTTCCTGCGCAATTTTTGACGCAAGCACGGTTAAAGAAGTGATGACATCTTTAACTTGTCGGACACCTTGATAGTACCAGCCAGAAAGACCAAATGCATCAGTGAGTTCCTCCTCAAGAGAAGCCCTCACAGCGGCCACACGCCCAGTCAATTCGCGCTTTGCCACCGAATCACCTTCTAGCTCTGGGCGAGTATGAACGACTCGTTCAGACGCACCGAGCTCCAGTGCAAGGTCCGCGATTTTCTCCGCATTCGTTGGGACCCCAAATAAAACGGGCATCCTGTCGTACTTGGCGCTTAATTTCTTTATGTGTGCTTCGGCGGACTGTCCAGTTTGCCCTATCTCCGGCAAACATAAGAAAAACGTACCTACGCTTCCTTTGTCAGACCTATAATTTTTAAGAACCGACTCTATTTCTGACAGGGGAACTATTTTCCGGTCAAACCACCGCATGGTTCCAGTTTCTTGATATAGCCGCTTAGCGAGAACCGGCTGTAAGTCACTTACTGAAGAAACCTGGACTAGCGAATAAGCTCCAATTTCGTAACGTGCTTGATTAACCGCTCCATCAACATCAAAATCGCTACCTGCATATATCCCATAGGCTCCTAGATGCTTACGCTCGATTAGGATTTTCCAACTAATCAAGTTATTCAGCGCTTTGTGAATGGCGTCCGCCGATACACCAGGAATGGCAACTGCAAGAATTTTCTCCTCTGGAACGACACCCGACCCATTGCGAAACATCTCAATTAGTGCAACGACCTTCGTCAAGCCAATATGTAAGGAGTCCCCCTTAGCTTCGGCTCGCTCAACGGCGTCGCAGGCCACTGCCCAACGATGCCCATCAGGAGAAGCCATAATTGCCGGCTCTAAATTTGCCCTTAAATAGTCCCAATAGCGTGCGGGATCATATAATGAACTTTTTCCTACTACAGCCCCCTCAAGGAACTCTACAAACCCCAAAGGCTCACGTGAAGCCAAGAACCCAAATGTGCTTCTCTCATTTTGCCCGAAACGGCGCTTGGAGATAGGCCCCAAAAGAGCAGCTGTAATGGGGTGAAGAGGCCAGCAGTTTGCTAAACCTGAACTCATTCCTGCGGGAGTACCTGGACGCCTAGCTCTGATTGCGCTAGTTACCACCTCGATATGGTCTCGTTCAACTAAGTGGTCGACTGAAGGATCTCTTTCAATAGCACGACCAATAAGTTCCACCACTTCATCAGTAGCAGAAACTAATGGGATATCAATAAACCGACCTTGCACTTTTGCCCAATCGTCTCGTGATTCTCTGCCAAGGCGAGAGGCATAAGCCTCAAACGCCTGATGCAATATACCAACGACTATAAGTTTTCCATTACAGCGACTAGCCGCCTCGGCCAATTCCTGAAAAAAATATATGTCATCACCGTCCTTGGCGGAGGCCTCGAGCAGTTTTCCAAGCTCATCGATAACAACCAAAACGCCTTGAGGATGAGACTCAGCCGCAGCCACAAGATCGCCAACCACATCAGGGTATTTACGCTTAGCTGGAGCTTCGCCTTTAGCTTGACTTAAGGCCTTAGATAGCTCACTTATAACACTAGCTCTTTTACCGACTATCGGAAGAACACACCAACCCTGTGCCCCGGGATCGAAAGCTCGGTACACAATACTATCCTGAGGCAAATCCAAAATTTGCTTTGCTTTGGCACGAAGCTCTGCACTTTCACCGACAAGAGAGCAAAGCATTAACGCTAGAGACGATTTACCTCCACCATAAGGGCCTGTCCAGGTGAACGCTCGCTGTCGAGTTTCAACAACTTGGCGAGCCATATTCTCCAATAGCGATCTAGAGGTACCTTGACAAACATATCCTGAAAGAGCGTCACCTCTTTTTAAGTCGGCATCTATACGCACTGAGCGCAAAAATTGTCGGGAGATAGTCACGACATCAGCCAAAGAATTTTTCATCACAGTATCATCCTGCTTATTTTTTTGCATACGCTGCCTGCAAAAGATTTTCTTTGGCCTTTTTTATATTGCTAAGGGCATCTCGTTGACGGGTCACTTGCCTGATTCCCGCTTGCTCAGTCCATAACAGCTGCCCTTTGCTCAGATCCTCTAAAGCCATTAGTCGATCTGCTACGGAATGTTCATCTAGCTTAAAAACACGCCCAGGTGACCCATAATCATGTGCCACGCGATCAAAAGCCATCACGGACCCTGAATGACCGAGGCGCTCCCAATAGTCCAGAAGGGCATACGCGAAAACCCCATCGGGGAGAGAGCGTTTGGCACCTCTACGAAACTCGAAACTATCTTTCGTGTTCTGTTGAACTAATCCAAGCTCTCCCAATAGCGGCTCACTCATTTCCTCTGGGGATTCGCCACCTAGCCGCGGAACGTAACTTCTAATGCAGCACTCAACATCCCGCTTAAGCGTTGCTCCTGAAATTTTTAGGTTGCGCTCAGTAATCATTGCGGAAAGCGACTCAACGACACTCTCTCTCTTAAATACCTGCTGCACAACATGATTAAACAAGTAATACCAAGTCGTAGTCTTCTCCGGACTGCTCGCAAGGAACCAATGCATTAACCAAGTAGTAGCGGTGTGCTCTGAAAATGGATCTAGACCGGTTTGAGGATCAAAAAGGGTGTCAGCTATTTGCGTGGGGACGAACCCCCCCTCGGACTCTTCTATTACTCGACAGGCAGTAGCCCAGAATCTGATGGAGGTAACCATATTTTTGCCAACACCAAATCGAGCGATAGCAGCGTCCTCGGAAAATACTGATTTGGGCGCGGTAAGCCCAAGATTCCGATAGTAGGCTACTGCGTCGTAGGCTTTACGAAGCCAAAGCTGACGGAGTGGAAACGTTTCGTGACCTGAAAACTGAGGGCGTTGGTCGGTACGTAAGGTAATCATAGGGTACCAATGCAGTGGAAGACTGGTTGATGTCACCAGTCTTATCGTTGCCTCAGAATACTGTATATAAAGCCAGAATTCGATCAGCAGATCGTTATTTTTTCCATTGACACAACAAAAAAAATATGCCAGTCACGGCAATCCGATCGCAGCTCAACGGCAGCCAGGCAGCATTACGATGAGACATGACCGCCCCATCGTCGTCACTCTCTCTTCACCCCAGATCTGAGCCTAGTTACGTATGACTGAGGAGCGATCTCATACCTATCGCCAAGAAAATACGTGAGCCACTCTCGGGTAACGCCCCATAGCAGCTCGACCGACATTTCCGTTACCGGGGAAAGCCTACCTAGAAGCTCAATACCAGCCGCATCACTAAGATCGGTTGAAGCGGCGCGCAAGACAGCGGCCATAGCGGGCATCGCTGAAAACCTCTTAGCAACTTCTGCTTTGAAATCGGCTTCACTAAGCCCCGGAGCGATGCATAGAGCGCTTAAATCATGATCTGCTGCGCTCAATACTGACTCCACAAGCCTATCTCTACTCGACGGCCGGTACGCTAAAAATAGCTTTTCCGGGGCTGCGAGCCTAGGAATCCACATAGAGGCAAGTTCCATCTCTAAGGGAAGCGCAGACGGAAGCAACGTTCGTGGCATATTATCAACTAGAAGTTGCATCGCTGAACGCTCTGCCGCACTAGCAACTCTTGCAAAAGCCAATGCTTCAACACATCGAAGGACTGCCGACTCATTGGACGGCACAAGAGTTAGGAGCTCAAGATTTGGACTTTTACACCAACCTAACGCTGTAGCCGTCAGGTTTGCAGACCCAGCCAGTAGAGCTTCATCAGAGAAATACAACTTCGCATGGAGATTATCAAGCAGCTTGAGCGTGGTTAATGGTCGAGAACTAGTGACATCAAATACGTCCAGATCACTAACTCCTGCTGCGATCTCTTCTGCATGCCAGCGGGTAAATATCTCAACAGAGACGTCTGGCGCGACCACTGAAAGCAGACGATTTAACACCCCTACTTTGATGAACGGTGCGCAAAGAACCACTCGGCTTTTCGCTCTTGCCAAATGCGCCATTAGGAGATCGCCATCTAGACGCATCAGTCAAGCCCCGAAATATCAATGGGATCAAGAAAATCACGAGCGAGTTTTCCCCAGCTCTCACGGACCCTTTCATACCGAGCCTGATTTGGAGGATCCTCTCTCTCCATTCGCGCCCAAGCTGCGAAGAGCAACTGAACCGCCTGTCCAGCCTTTAGTAATCGATCTTGAAGTTCAGAACTAGAAAGCTGGTCTAAATCATCATCCGCAGAAACAGTGTCAAAAATCATATCAAAAGCGGGATGTCGCCTATTGAAAACTACTTCAGTAGCAGGACCTCGTGAAACGACAGTAAACAGCTCTGACGATCCACCTAAAGTTTTATCGATAAATACGACTTTCAAATCACCCGAAATGACTCGAGCTACGATCTCGGATGCATCTTCTTCGTTTCTACCATCTTCGGTCAGGTCGCCGGAAAGCTCGTCCAAATCTTCTGTCGAAGGCTTCGTATCACCATCTGGGATAGGATTGGTTTCATCCCTTTGTTTCCAACGCTTATTTGCCTCTTCAGTTGGGTCTCCACCGACGTGGCGCTTTTCACCTTTCCGTGTACCCTTGGCTTGTATTTTTATTGTGTTGCGAATCTGCCCAAGATTTTTCTTTATCGTTTCACTTAAAAAAAGAAGTACTCCCTTTGGGTCACCTTCTTCAGTAAGACGGGCTATTACGTCCGGCATAGATTCGCCTGGATCGGCGAGCTCCTTCCAATCCAATCCAGACAGTTCATTAAACACTGTTGCTGCTTGTTTATTGTTGGTTACGCCAAATATCTCATCAAGCGCAGCAGGAAACTCAACCTCACACCCCCACCAACGATCTCTAGGGTCATATTGAATAGTCCAGGAGCGATCAAGCATAAGCTCTCGCCCCTCACGCATTACTGAAACACCTATATTATTCGCCGCATCTTTACCATATGCAGTATCACCACGATTTACCGAGCCCGCCAAGTCCAAAGTTTTATTTTTTGCTACGGAATATCGAGTCTGTACCTCATACTTTTTACCATCAACTTCAACGGAAATTGGCTCATTAATCACGTCCTCAAACATTGGTTCGACATTAAATGGAGACGGCATAGTCGGCGCGGCGGTGAGATACATGGGATCATTAATAGTTACCATCCCAGACTCAAAAGCATTATCCTCGCCCCCAGCCAGACGAATACTCAATAGCCCGCCATCGATGAACCGCCGATGGATACGACCAAGCAACCATCCCGTGTTTTTAAGAGTTGCCTTAGCCCCCTTCCAAGTAAGACGGTCGGGAGTTAATTTTGTCCACACTACTAGCGTCCCTGAGCGCCCAATGCTGATAGCTCTTTTTCGCCACTCAGCAGGAACTGCCGAGCGTTCTGGAACAGGAACATCTTTGCGTTTACGATCTCGGATTTCTTGCACATCAAGAAAACTATGCAACGCGTTATCTGGGCCATTCTGCCAACTCCAGACATCCAGGCGACCTGCTTGAGAAATTGATGCATTCGGCAACCCCATTCCGAAGCGCCCAATACCTGATCGGTCGTTAAGCCTTGTACCATTACCGAACTGAAGCGCCTTACGAAGTACGATACCGTCCATTCCGATACCATCATCCAATACAGCAATCTTACTGAGGCGCTTTCGAGACCGCGTTGCAAGCTGTATGTATTCCTCAATACACATTATTTCAATATTTTTTGCATCAGCTTGAACAGAGTTATCAATAAGTTCTGCTAACGCGTACGCGGTATTTTTGTACCCGCTATCTCTCATTGCCTGTATAGCAAGATCAGCAGGTATAAAGGAAGCGTCCTCCTGCCCCTCGTTTTCATTCTTCATTCCAGACATCCTCCCAATTGAAAAAGGCCTCAGCAATATCTCCAAACCCGGGATAAGCTGGGTCATGCACCGTTAGCACTTCGCACATTTTATTCCCCCCTGCTCGCGGCCCTCGTGTGGCGCGCCCAACCATTTGACTATAAAGGACCAACGATTTGGTAGGGCGGGCGATAACCGCAGCGCTTGTTTTGGGCGCATCAAACCCAGTAGTAAGTACTCCGAAATTGCAAAGAACATGCGGCCTACTATCAGGACTTTTGAAAGCTTTCAATATAGAAGCTCGCATACCAAGCGGCGTGAGACCAGACACTACAGAAGCGTTAATAGCGTGCGCAGCCAAACCACTAGCAATATCCTGCGCGTGCTCAACACTTACTGAGAACATAATTACTCGCGTATGCCCTCGACCAATCAGCGACTTTATCGCATCAATAATTGATAAATTACGTGCCGTATCTGATGCAATTTTGCTAAGCATCGCCTCAGAGTATTCTGTAGCATTCGTTATTCTAATTAACTCAGTTGGCGAAGGCTGTACTGTTGGGACGTATTCAATCTGCTTAAAACATGGCCTCGCCAAATATCCATTATCCAGCAAATATTTCACCGGATTAGGATCATCGCCTACCTCAAGAACAACTTTTGAACCACCAAAAAAATCAGAAAGAACCTCATCCTGCCCTAAATCGTTCCATGACCGCCCGGGCGTCGCCGTCAACCCTAATAATGCTCCCGCACTGCCGGAATCACACAACCCTTCGATCAAAGCGCGGTAGGTAGGCGCGACCGCTTGATGAGCTTCGTCCATAATTACAAGACGAACACGTGTAGATAGCCGGAGAAAAGAGAGACTGTCACGCTCGCGCCATGCATGCAGCTTTGCTAGCCCCGCAATTAATAACCCATCTTTTAGGGTATCCGGTTTGGGAGCACGACTTCCCCAAAATCGAAACAACTCAATTTCTCGATTACCCAGTACAGCCCATGCTTTTTCAAAAGTTTCTGCTGCTTGCTCTAAGAGTTCCCTACTTGTAGCGAGCCAAACAATTACACCCGGCTCTTGCTCATTCAGCATTCGCGCTACCAAGTGCATTGCTGTACGGGTTTTTCCTGACCCCGTTGGCATGTGAATGAGGGTTCGTCCCTGTCCATTACCCACACGCCCATAAGCACGCCTAACTACGGATCTCTGGTGTGAAAAAAGAGAGAAATTTGGCTCAATTGTCTGACGATGAAGCGGGGTGACGCCGGCGGCTGTCTCCTCACCTTGTAGTCCAAAAAATCCAGATGCTATGGTCCAATATTCAGGTTCTGCCAGAGCTGGTATATCCAAAGAACCAGATGAGATGCTTAAGCCGGCTTGCCTGAGGCGGAACTTCAACTCATCTAATTTTCCCGGATCAAGATTTCGCAATAGGGTTTTTCTTGTATCTAAATCTTGGAGAATCCGAACAGCGCGATCCTGGAGAGCTCGCTCCGCGGCATAAATTAAGGGTGATCGCTCCTCACCGGAGAATACAGGAAGGAGTGGGAGGACACGTGGACCAACAATGATTTGAAGATCACGAATCGTCAGGCGGCCAAGCAACTCATGCATGCTCTGCCCCGGTGAACTGCCAGCATATCCCCTGCGGTCATCGAACACTGCGTAGACCTCCCTGTCGGTCTCAACTATTTTTACGATTCTATACCGTTCTTTTCCCAGTGCACCATGCCCATGATGCCATTCTGCCATTCGAGGATCTCATCGAAGGAGCTTCAACTTTTTCCTGGATTAATAAATCACTCGCCATCGAGCGTACCAACGTACGGAGCTTGGCCACTAGTTTTGTCTAAGGCAGATCCTAGATTTCGGGAAGTGAGGGCAGCTTGATTCACTGCTTGAGAGTTTCGTTGGGGCTTCGCCGTGCAACGAGAGATGGACGCAGGAGAATCGCCAGGCTCATGCGCAGCGGGCCTCTTATCTGAAAAGCCTTGGATCTGAGGCGTTTCGTATGGCAATCAGGGCCAGTGTAGAAGCAACGGATGCCTGGCTGAACGCCTCGGCTAGCCCCGTAATGGCGCAACACTTTCTTCCCACGGCCACCTCAGTTCTTACAACAAATATAGACGAACGACGCAGCATTGATTCACGCGATTGAGCTCCTACAATCCTGTCGTTAAATTGCAAGAGATGTGTGCGGTAGCTAGGCAATTATGCAACCAGTTGCTGCACGATTAAGGCAAATGGCCATGCCCCCCGTAGGTCTTCTCTTATTTCATAGGCATTACCCGAAAGATTTATGCCGGAGGTGCTTGCACTATCGCCTCTGGATCCCCTTTAGCGCACCTAGAAAAGCCGCCCGTCCCTGGAAATTCGAGCAGAAAAAAAGGCCCTGCTGTGCAGGACCTTTTTATATCAGAGGGCAAACGACTTGCCTCCCCTACCTCACCTCAACAATATCCAAAGCCCGATTCGCCAACAGCTCACTCACCTCGATCACCTGCAAAATCCCCAACGCAAAATGCCGTCGTGATCCCTCAAGACCAAACGCCAAATCACTGATCATGGCATTCGCCGAAGCCAGGTTCTCACTGAGGTTGGCAAGCAGACATTCCGAATCAACATCCGGTGCGATACGGAAGATGGTGTTGGGTTTGTCAGACGTTTCGCTCTTCGGCGTAGGCTTCAGATAGAAATCCAAAGCCCGGTTGGCCGCATCATCGAGCTTCTTGTTACGAGCCGATTGAACACGAGACACGGTTTCATCTGTAGCTGGAGGGTTCGGTGTAATTTTGACCATAGCCTTAACTCTCTTTGGTGAGGCCACAACCCTCTCGCTGCTAAACGAGTGGGTGGCAGCTGTACGCGGGTTAGCAGACCGACGAGTTAAGAAATCGGCGCGCCCGGGGGCGCCCCACGCACAGCCACCATCAAATGCAGGGATGGGGATACCTGACTGATGAAGCTTGATACGACTCAACTCGACGGGCTGCTAAACCCGATCACTGATGGGCAGTGACAGGATCAAAACTACCGACGCGGCCAAGGACGCACAAGCCGGCGGATTCTGGCGTAGTTGTAGGCAATGGCGCAAGGCGATGTCGGTCGTGGCGAGTCTCGTGGAGTCACGATAAACAGCTGGCCGGAATGTTGCTGATGCACCGCTATCGCGAGCAAGCTCGCTCCCACAGAGGAGTTTGTGTACATACGTCGCAGGGGAACGCATTCGCGACCGACTGCATCCTTGCAGCCAGTCGCGAAGAGGTTACGACTCGTTATTCAATGGGGCTTGCGAGCAACGTCACAATGAATCAGGCGGGATATCTCGATCATATCCACGACGGTTTTGTCATCGACCGCAAACCCGCTGCCTGAAAACCCTCTGTTGCTATTACTTGAGCGTGACATCGAGCATCGGGGGGATGTAACCGTAGTCGTACTCGCCCACCACGAAGGTCTGCTGCCCTTTGATTTTCATGCCCACCGTGGGTGCCTCGGTGCCACCGACACGAATCTGCGTGCCGGTTTCGTCGGTCGGTACGCTGTCGATGAAGGAGGTCACCAAGCCGTTTGGCATTACATAGTGCGAGTAGGTCTGGAATGGCTGGGAGGACGGGTTGCCCAGCACCAGGCCGGATCCGTTCAGCGGCACGTAAGGGCCGAAGAGCGAGTCCGCGACGAAACCGTACACGCCGTCCGGCCCGGTCACGCCGTCGGCGTAGGTGAAGGTATGGCTGATCGTGAACAGGTAGTACTTGCCATCCTGGAACACGAAGTGCGGGCGCTCGGTCTGGTCGTTTACGCCCACGGCGGTCAGCAGTGGCGGCAACATTTCCCAGTCGTCACCGTCCGCGTCGCGGGCTACGGCGATGCCAACACAGGCGGTCTGGAAGCGGGAGTTGCCGACATCTTCATAACCCGGCGGCACATCGCCGATTTCTGCCTCTCCCACTTTGTGCGAGCCGCGCTCACCGGCCACGTTGCCCTCGAACAGCATGTAGAGCTTGCCGTCTTTCGGGTCGCGGAATGGCCATGGGTCGCGGAAACCCCAGAACGCGTTTTGTGCTTCGGTCTGGTACATATTGCCGTCGGCCTCGAACAGCGGCTTGACCTTCTCGAAGCCGACCATGCTGACACCGTGTTCAGTGGTCACCACCCGACCGCGCACCTTGACGATGGTCGCGCCCGGAGTGACGGCGGTGTAATACAGGTCCACTTCACCGCGGCCGTTCAACAGGATCGGCGTACCGGCCCATTCGCGAGCGGTCGGCGAAACGCCTTCGGCCATCACACGGCCACCGAATTCCCAGTTCTTGCCGGTACGCGAAAACCAGTAGTACATCTTTGCCCGACCGTGACGATCGTTCCAATCGCGGAGGATGTCGTAGTTACCGTCCTCGTCGAGGTACTGCGGGTCGTTTGGATGACGATCAGCCGTCAGGGTGAAGATCACCGACCAGCCATCGACGGACGTCACGTTACCGTCCAAGTCACGCAGGGGCATGGTGTCCCAGATGAACACGTCGTTGTTCAGTACCGGGAAATCCGCGCTGACCAGCGGCTGAGTGGTGGTGGGATCGTCCGCCCGGACTTTCAACGCATCGGCGCGGGTCCAAAGGCTGGGTTGATGGGGTGTTACACCGAATTTTTCAGGGTTGGTTTTCATAAGGTAGTGCCTCGTCCATGAATGGATTCAAATAAATGACGCTTCAGAAATACTGTATGCGCATACAGTGAAACCACCTTATAGAGGCTCACCCATGTGGGTCAAGCGAAAAAATGCATTTGTGCATATTTTGGTTTTTTCTTGTAGCTGATACGTTTCAGCCATGAACGTTTGCAGAAGTTAGTTCCAGGGGAGATCGGCGACGTTGCCTGCACGCTCGGTGCTTTGAATCGCTGATTGGTGGAAGGCGCGCGTAGCTGCGCAATGGGAGGCAATGCATGGAGGGAGCGGATCGCCGGGATCTGCTCGCGAGGTGGCGAATCAGTGGCGCTGAGGTTGACTGGTGTATCGCTATCGCGAGCAAGCTCGCTCCCACAGGGGGTGTGCGAAAGGACTGCTATGGCGGTGGGTCAGATGCTTGATGGGTGTTGGGGTTGTGTCGGGGGGTTGCCGATGCCCAGGATCCGCGTAGGAACAATCGACTCGCCGGTGTGCGGTCCCGGCGGTGGTTACAGCTGCCGCGACATCAGCCATTGCTCTTTCCCCCATGCCTCAAAGCGCTCCAGCACTTCCCAGCCAAGCCCGGTGTAGTAGTCGCGCTGGTTGTGGGTGTGCAAGTACAAGGTGGTGAATCCCGCTTCTCTGGCATGGTTGCAGATGCCTTCGATCAGTTGCGCGGCAAGGCCTCTGCGGCGGGCGGTTGGGGTGATGAAGACGCATGCCAGCCATGGGCCGAGTTCTGGTCGGTCGGGCAGGTCGTCGCTGGCCAGTGAGACGCCGCCTAGCAACTGGTCTTGCTCCGTGGCGATCAGGCATTTCCAGTGTCCATCACGTTGGCCCGCAGCGAACTCTTGCTGCCAACTGGCGAGGGATTGCTGGGCGAATTCATAGCTGAATTCCTGGTGAAGCCACTCGGCCATCTGGTCGCATTTGTCCATGTGGTTTTCGAGCCAATCCATTTGCGGCATTTGGAGCGTTCCTTATGTTTGGGACAACAGGGTGTTGACCTGTTTGGCTGATGAACCGCTATCGCGAGCAAGCTATGCTCCCACAGAGGCTTGTGGCAAGCCCGCTCCTACAGGGGTTCTTTATTCACCGGTGAATTCGTTGCCAGATGCCTACCCGCGCGCATTCTCGAGAATTACCCCTCCAGCCAAACCCCAACTATCGTAATCTCGCAGCTGAACAAGCCCAGCCCCGTAACCGGCCGAGATTTCATTCCCATGCCCTCCATCTACCAGCTCAAACCCGCCTTCCAGAACCTGCTGCGCCCCATGGTCCAGCGCCTTTACGACAAGGGCATCACCGCCAATCAGGTCACCCTGCTCGCCGGCGTTGTCTCTGTGCTGGTGGGGGCCGTGGTGGCGTGGTTCGCCAATCATCCGGGGGTGTTTATCCTGGTGCCGATCTGGATGCTTCTGCGCATGGCGTTGAACGCGGTGGATGGCATGTTGGCGCGGGAGTTCGGGCAGCAATCGCATCTGGGCGCCTACCTCAATGAGCTATGCGATATCATCGCCGACGCTGCCTTGATCCTGCCTTTTGCCTTGTTTGCCGACGCCAGTCTGTTGCTGGTGTTGTTGGTCACGCTGTTGGCGTTGTTCAGCGAATACGCCGGTGTGCTGGGGGCGATGGTCGGGGCTTCGCGGCGCTATGACGGGCCGATGGGCAAGAGTGATCGCGCCTTTGTGTTGGGCGTGCTGGCGACCGGGATTGCCCTGGGTTGGCTCGGGACACTCTGGGTTGATGGTGTGATGGCGGTGGTAGCCGCCCTGCTGGTTTATACCTTGGTCAATCGGGTGCGTCATGGCCTGAATCAAGTGACGGAAAACGCTCCCTCAGCATAAGGAAGTTGCAATGCGCGAAGCCCAGGAACTGACGTTTACCACCTTTGACGGCGTGGATTTGTTTTACCGGCATTGGCCGGCCGTCGATGCGGCGCCGGGTGAGCCTCGTCAGGCGGTGTTGTTGTTTCACCGGGGTCATGAACACTCCGGGCGCATTGCGCATCTGGTGGATGAGCTGGATTTGCCCGGGTTCGACTTCTTTGCCTGGGATGCACGCGGCCATGGCCAGTCGCCGGGCGCGCGCGGCGACAGTCCGAGTTTTGCCACCAGTGCGCGGGATGTGCAGACGTTTTGCGATCACATCGGCGCAACGCATCAGATCGACGAGCAGAATATCGCCGTGGTGGCGCAGAGTGTCGGGGCGGTGATTGCGTCGACCTGGGTTCACGATTACGCCCCGCGCATTCGCTCGCTGGTGCTGGCGTCGCCGGCGTTCAAAGTCAAGCTTTACGTGCCTTTCGCTCGTCCGGGCCTGGCGCTGATGCGCCGGTTTCGCGGCAACTTTTTCGTCAACAGTTACGTCAAGGCGAAATTCCTCAGCCATGACCCGGAGCGGGTGGCGTCCTACGACAGCGATCCGCTGATCACCAAGGCGATTTCGGTGAATGTGCTGCTGGGCCTGTACGAAGCCGCCGACCGCGTGGTGGCCGATGCCCAGGCGATTCAGGTGCCGACGCAGTTGTTGATCTCAGGTTCCGACTTTGTGGTGCAGCGCAAACCCCAGGAGCAGTTCTTCGAGCGACTGGGCAGTGTGCACAAGGAGAAACACATTCTGCCGGGGTTCTTCCACGACACCCTCGGCGAGAAGAACCGTGCGCCGGCCATTGCCAGTGCCCGCCGGTTCATTCTGCAAAACTTTGCCCGCCCGCTGGACCGCCCTTCCCTGCTGGACGCTGATCGCCTGGGCGCGACCTGCGCCGAGTCCGAAGCCTTGGCGACGCCGCTGCCGCACAATTCGTTGCGCGACCTGTACTGGCGCATGACCCGCGCCAGCATGCGCTTTGGCAGCAAGTTGTCGGCTGGGGTGAAGTTGGGTTTCGACACCGGCTTCGATTCCGGCAGCACGCTGGATTACGTCTACCGCAATCGCCCCACCGGCACCTCGGCCCTGGGACGGATGATTGACCAGAATTACCTGAACTCCATCGGCTGGCGCGGGATTCGTCAGCGCAAGTTGCACGTCGAGGAGCTGCTGCGTTTGGCCATGGGCAGGTTGCGCGAGCAGGACCGCGAAGTGCGCATTGTCGACATCGCCGCGGGTCATGGCCGTTACATTCTCGAAGCGCTGCAAGGCGTCAGTCCGTTGCCGGAGTCGATCCTGCTGCGCGACTACAGCGACATCAACGTGCGGGACGGCAGTGCGCTGATTCTTGAGAAGGGCTTGGGCGATATCGCTCGGTTCGTCAAAGGTGATGCCTTTGATCGCTCGGATCTGGCGGCGCTGGAGCCCAAACCGACGCTCGCGGTGGTGTCCGGTTTGTATGAGTTGTTTGCCGATAATCAGATGGTCGGCGGCTCCCTCGCCGGCCTGGCCGAAGCGGTGGAGCCTGGCGGGTTCCTGGTCTACACCGGGCAGCCGTGGCACCCGCAACTGGAATTGATCGCCCGCGCCCTCACCAGCCACCGCGCCGGGCAGGCCTGGGTGATGCGCCGGCGCACGCAGGCGGAGATGGATCAACTGGTGGAGGCGGCGGGTTTCCGCAAGATCACTTTGCGGGTCGATGAGTGGGGCATCTTCAGCGTTTCGCTGGCTCAGCGAGTGCAGTGATGAGCGCCGTCATCGCCCCGGCCCGCGAGCCCGGCCTGCTGAAACCGGCGGTGCTGTGGTTGCTGCTGTTGGCACCGTTGTTTTTCAGCACCTATGGCTTCGCCACTTGGGTGACGTCCCAGCGGGACGACGTGGGCAGTTTGGTGTTTGGTTGGGAAAGCTACATGCCGTTCATGGCCTGGACCATCGTGCCCTATTGGTCGATTGATCTGCTGTACGGCCTGTCCCTGCTGTTGCCCAACAGCCGCGAAGAACTCAAACGCCACGCCTTGCGTCTGCTCACGGCCCAGGCGATTGCGGTCAGTTGTTTTTTGCTCTGGCCGTTGCGCTTCACCTTCGCCCGGCCGGAAATGGATGGGGTGTTCGGTTGGCTGTTCGACGTGCTGGCCGGGTTCGACAAGCCGTTCAATCAGGCACCGTCGCTGCACATCGCGTTGTTGGTGGTGCTGTGGGTGTGTTATCAGCGGCACCTGCAAGGGCTCTGGCGTTGGCTGATGCACGGTTGGTTCGCGCTGATTGGCGTGTCGGTGCTGACCACGTATCAACATCACTTTATTGACCTGCCCACAGGTGCGTTGGCCGGGTGGTTGTGTGTCTGGTTGTGGCCGCTGGATCGGCCCAGCCCGCTGAAAAATGCACGTGTGACCGCGGACCCGGCTCGTCTGCGATTGGCTTTGCGCTATGGTTTAGGGGCTGCGGCGTTTTTTGTTCCGGCGTTTGCCTTGGGTGGCGCGTGGCTCTGGTTGATCTGGCCGGCAGTGGCGGTGCTGGGGGTGACGCTGAATTACCTGGTGTTCGGTGCCGATGGCTTTCAGAAGCGCGCGGATGGCCGATTGAGCCCGGCGGTGCGCTGGCTGTTGGCGCCTTATCTGGCGGCGGCGTGGATCAACTCCCGATGGTGGACGCGCAAGCATCCGCAGGCCGATCAGGTGGCCGATAACGTCTGGCTGGGGCGCATTCCCACGCCGATGGAATTGAAGGACAGTGCGTTTACCGGCGTGCTCGACCTTTGCGCCGAAATGTCCATGGACAGCACCGGCATCGCCTATCGCACGTTGCCAGTGCTTGACCTGACCGCGCCCAGTGCCGAGCAGTGCCTGGAGGCTGCGCGGATGATCGAGAACCTGCGTCAGCATGGGCCGCTACTGGTTTGCTGCGCCTTGGGTTATTCACGCAGCGCCAGCGCTGTGGCCGCGTGGTTGTTGCACACTGGCCGGGCCGCCAGCGTCGATGCGGCCATCGTCCAAATCCAGCGGGCCCGCCCGCAGGTTGTTTTGCATCCGGCGCACCGTCGGGCGTTGGAACGGTTATCCACAAACACGAGGAATGACCATGATCAGTGATATGGAACTCCACACGGTGGCGAGCCTGTTGCGCCGAGGTCACTCGCTGGATCAGCTTTCCACGGGGCTGACCCTGTTAGCGGCGCTGCTGGGGCTGGCTCAACTTTTGGTCGGTAGCGTCAATCCGTGGCTACTGCTCTTTAGCGTCGTGATATTCCTGCTTGGCGTGCTGCAAAAGTACTGGGCGCAGCGCGTGGCGTTTGATGCCGACCTGTTCCAGCGCATGGCGGACAGCACCCAATCGCTGGCCGAACGGACCTACACATTGGATCAAGCCCTCACCGCCCTCGGCCTGCAACCGGTCGAACGCAGCGGTCGCCTCTGGACCGAGCGCCGACATGGCGCGTTGTTGCTGCTGCGCCGCCAGTCGTTGTTGCTGGCCACGCAAGTTGTCTTGACGCTGGGCTTGATCCTGGCCAGTCCCTGGTTAGCTTTTTCCGGATAAGGAATCCTCATGTTCGAACCCGTGGTCGCCAGCCTCATCACCTCCGCCGCCCGCATGGTCACGGGGGCTCGCAGCCTGTGGCTCGGTTGCGCGCCGCAACCGGTGCAGCGGATCTACTTCGCCAATCACAGCAGCCACGGCGACTTCGTGCTGCTGTGGGCCTCGTTGCCGCCGGCGCTGCGCAAGCTTACCCGGCCGGTGGCGGGCGCCGATTATTGGCAGACCAGCCCGCTGCGGCGCTACATCATCAACCGGGTGTTCAACGGCGTGCTGGTGGACCGCGAGCGCAAGGACCCTTCGTACAACCCTTTGCAGCCGATGCTCGATGCCTTGGAAAACGGCGACTCGCTGATCATCTTCCCCGAGGGCACGCGCAACCCGGAGGACGGCCTGCTGCCGTTCAAGAGCGGGATCTATCATTTGATGAAAAGCCACCCCGAAGTCGAGGTGATTCCAGTGTGGATCGCCAACCTCAACCGCGTCATGCCCAAGGGTCGAGTGCTGCCGCTGCCGCTGTTGTGCACCACCAGTTTCGGCGCGCCGCTGTGCATCGAAGAAGATGAAGGCAAAGAGCAATTTCTTGAACGCAGCCGGGCCGCGCTGCTGGCACTGGCCCCGGAGCACGTCTGACATGGATAGACATACCCTGATGCTGTTTAGCGGGATCGGCGCAATTCTGCTGCTGGCCTCTGTGATTGGTTTCATCCTCAAACTGCGGACAAAAGGCGCGCCGAATTCGGTCATCGATAACCTCAACGCGCGGATCAACGCCTGGTGGGTGATGGTGCTGGTGATCGGCACCGCGTTCTGGCTGGGCAACGCGGCGGTCATCCTGTTGTTCTACGCCGTGTCGTTTTACGCCCTGCGGGAGTTCCTGACCCTGACACCGACCCGGCGCAGCGACTACCCGGCCTTGGTGGCGGCGTTTTACCTGGCACTGCCGCTGCAATACCTGCTGATTTATTTTGATTGGTACGGACTGTTTTCCATCTTTATCCCGGTGTACGTGTTCCTGCTGCTGCCGATCCTGGCGTCCCTGGGCGGCGACAGCACGCACTTTCTGGAGCGCGCTTCCAAGGTCCAGTGGGGGCTGATGATCGCGGTGTTCTGCATCTCGTTCGTGCCGGCACTGCTGACGTTGGACATCGCTGGTTTCGAAGGGCGCAACCTGTTGCTGATCGCTTACCTGGTGATCGTGGTGCAGCTGTCGGATGTGCTGCAGTACGTGTGCGGCAAGTTGTTCGGCAAACACAAGATCGCCCCGAACCTGTCACCGTCGAAAACCGTCGAGGGTTTTGTCGGCGGCATTCTGCTGGCTTCGCTGATCGGTGGCGCGTTGTGGTGGATCACGCCGTTCAATCCGTGGCAGTCATTCCTCATCGCCTTGCTGATCAACTTGCTGGGGTTTGCCGGTGGGATTGTCATGTCGGCCATCAAGCGTGACCGTGGCGTCAAGGATTGGGGGCACATGATCGAAGGCCACGGCGGCATGCTGGATCGGTTGGATTCGGTGAGCTTCGCCGCACCGATCTTCTTTCATCTGGTGCGGTACTGGTGGACCTGAAAAATCTGTGGTGAACACCTGAACTGTGGGAGCGAGCCTGCTCGCGATAGCGGAAAGTCAGTCGACATTGATGTTGGCTAATCCACCGCCATCGCGAGCAGGCTCGCTCCCACATGGGTTCAGCGCCTAGCCCACTGACACACCGCCCTTGTGGCGAGGGAGCTTGCTCCCGCTGGGCTGCGAAGCAGCCCCAAAAACAAGCACCGCAGACTGTCAGGCTGATTGAATTGGCTGCTTGGGAGCAATCAGTCGAGGATCAAATGCGGCAGGAACCGGCTCGAATCCTTGGTGATCAAGCTGTTGTCTTCCCGCACGCCGATGCCGGCGGCCTGGTCGCCAATGACCCAGGAGCCGATCAATGTGTAGCTGTCGCCAAACTTCGGCAACGGGGCGAATTCCTGGAGGATGAAGGGGGCGTCGGTGTAGGGGCCGTCTTCTTTGACGATCAGGCCATCAGCGGTTTGCAGCTCGATGTTGGCGCCTTCCCGGGAAAAGAACGGTTTGCGTACCCAGCCCTTGGGTACGGCTTTGCTCGAGTCAGTGTCGAGATGGGCTGCGAGCAGGTTCGGGTGACCTTTGTTGAATTCCCACAGCAACGGCAGGATGCCTTTGTTGGAGATGATCGACTTCCAGGCCGGCTCGAAAAACTGCGTGTCGCTCTGGGCAATCGCCGCACCAAAAGGCTCGTGGAAGATGAACTCCCAGGCATGCAGCTTGAACAGGTGAGGGATCCAGCGATCTTCCAGATCGACGAAACGGCCCTCACCTGTGAGGCCGATATCCTCGATATCGATGTGCCGCGATTCGATGCCGACTTTTTCCGCGATCAGGCGCAAGTAGTCGGTGGTGCCTTTGTCTTCGATCGAGTCTTTCATCGACGCAAAGTAAAAAGGCTGCTTGAGTTGCAGTTGGGCAAAGACCTGATGCAGCTTGGTGTCGATGCTGTTGAACTGGTCGGCATGCCCAGGCAACAGTCCGCGCTCGATGCATTGCTCCAACCAGCCCCACTGAAACGCCGACGCCTCATACAGGCTGGTGGGCGTGTCGTAGTTCAGTTCCAGCAGCTTGGCGGGGCCGCTGCCGTTGTAGGAGAAGTCCATGCGCCCATACAGGTGCGGATGCCCTTCGAGCCATGAGGTGCGAACCATGTCGAAGAACGGCGCAGGAATGCTCAGGCGCTCCAGCAGCTCCTCGCTCTGAACCACTCGGGCCACCAGGTCCATGCACATCTCATGGATCTCGGTGGTCGGGTCCTCCAGATCGTCTTCGATCTGCTTGAGCGTGAACTGGTAGTACGCGCTCTCGTCCCAATAGGGTTCGTCGTCGATGGTGTGGAACAGAAAGCCGAGACTCTCGGCGGTCTGTTTCCAGTCATGACGTTCGGCGCAATGGACTTTCTTCATGACGCGCGTTCCTTAACTGCTCGATCGCCCGGAGCTGCTCGAGCCGCCCCAACCGCTGCGGGCGCTGGCTTTGCTGCCGAAACCGCCACGGGAGGTGGAGGAAGCAACAGAGATCGGCTTGCTGGCGGAGCGGACCGTGTCGGTGTAGTTGCCATACCTCGCCTGATTGGACTTGGTAAAGGTCGAACCTTTGGAAATCCGCTGGGCGAGTGTTGAGGACGCGTAGTTGCCGCGATCATCGCGATAGCGGTAGACCGGTTGGGAGTAATAGCTGTTGCGGTTGCTGCTCAGCATGTTGCCGATCAGCAACCCGGTCAGCAGGCTGGTGCCGGAGAACCCTGAGCCTTGCGCATTGGCTTCGGAGGCCGGCAGTTGTGCCTTGGCCGCATCCACCTGGGCTTGGGTAACCTGGCCATCGGCGGTCAGTTCGAAACCACCCAGCCTGGGGATGAACTGGCCGGTGGAATCCTGTTGGCACCAATCGGCAACAAAGTCGGCATCGCAATCGGCCTGGTTGCTGTACGTCGGTGCGATGCGGCGATGCTCGGCCATGGCGGTCATGTAGGCGTCGGAGCACACGTCTACCGGGAGTTTTTCATCGGCACATTGCTGCACGGACTGGAAGTTGTACTTCTTCTGTACCGGGTAGGTTTTTTCTGTCGGGCTGCAGCCTGATATCGCCATGGCGACCGACGCGGCCAGCGAGAGCTGAACGTACTTGCTTCGTTTCATGGGATCTCCGTGGCGCAATCAGTTCTGGGAAGGCGTCATGCACGCGGCGTTCAACATGCCGACGCTGATGGCTACTGCCGCGATATAAATACCCGCGGCGAGCTCACCCTTTTTAATGCGTTCAGAGGCGCCTTTGAGCACCAGGCTGGTCACCAGGAACGCCAGCAGTTGCACGAACGCTGCGATCACGGCCCAGACGACGAAGTCCAGAATGCTGACGGAATAGGCAATCACATTGCTGGCCGGGATGGCGAAACCGATGATGGCGCCGCCCAGCGCGATGGCGGCGGCCACGTTGCCCGAACGGATCAGTTCGAATTCCTTGTGCGGCGTGATCCGGGTGTAGATGAACTGGTACAGCGCGAACAGCACGGCCGCACCGAGGATGTACAACACAAACCCGAGCACGGCGGCTTTGTTCAGGGAAATCGAGAGCGCTTCAAGCATGGACTTCTTCCTTTTTTAAAAAGTGTTCAGGTCAGTGGTGTACAGCGAAATGCCCAGCGACGTGCTCAAGCTGATGGTGCCTTCGGCATCTTCTTCGACGGAAAACAGCAGGAATTCCCGGCGATCGGTCAGGCCGGTTTCGCGGGCATACAGCATTGAGCGGTGCTCGACGCTGTAGGACTCATCCGGATTGCTCACGCGCTCGCTCAACGCCACCAGTTCAGTCTGGCCTTCCTCGGTGCCCCATTCGCGGCTGTACTCGACACCGTCGTGGTTGTAGGTCGGCAGGCCGATCAGGCTTTCGGGCCCGGCCAGGCGTCGCAACTCCGCTTCGCTGTTGAGGGTGACGTAACTGAGGTAATTGAACAGGATCACCGACTCGACCTGCCCGGCGACATCGCCGCTGGTGTGCACTTGCAGCCAGTAGTCCTCGTCGTTCATGTAACAGCGCGTCAGCCAGTTCGATTGCCCGAGGTCGACGATGCCGGTGCTCCAGATCTGCTGGGCATCCGGGATGACCACGCCGGTGTTGCCGTCGAGCAACAACTTCAACGTGCTATCGAACCTGAGTTCTTTGCCAGATGCCAGGCCCAGCGGCCCGACGGAGGCCGGGATTGGGTTGGCGACCCATTTGGAGTCCTTGCCCGAGTTCGGCGCCTCCATGCCCATCAACCGTTTAAACCAGCCCATTGGAGATTTCCTTGAGACGCGCGGAGGCGATATAGAAGAGGTCGCCGCCGCCCCCGACCCGCGTGTCGCAGGGCGGGTTGATCGACGGGTGCCGGGCGCCTTTGGCGCGGTAGCCGATGAGAATGGCGTTGTGGTGTTCTTTCATCTGCACATACAGATCGCCGAACGCGGCATCAAACGCTTCGGGCAGTTTCATCAGGTACTGAGTGGCGCCCTCGCCCACGCAAAGCAATTCATTGATGACCACTGACGAACCCGGATCCTGTGAAGCACGCACCAACATCTCGATGGCCATGCTGGAGGTGCATTCCAGGCTGGGCGCGTAGGCGCTGGCGAGGGCGGCCACTTCACTGTCATTGAAATGGGCGACCACATGCCCGACCGGGTTCAGTTGATTGACCGCCAGCACGGTGGACAGGGTCAGGTCGTCTGAGTGGGTGCGCACCAGGACGCGTTCGGCACCCGGCACACCGGCACGCTGCAAAAGTGCGACAGAGGACAGGCTTTCACCTTTGATAAAAGTCGTCTTGCCGGGCATGGGGTTTTCTTCAAGCACGCAATCGCAGATGACAATCAGGTTGTCATTGGACGTCTCGTCCTGCAGGAGCAACTCGATGACCCGTTCGCTGGAGGCGCCCTCCCAGCCGATGAGAACGGTGTGGCCGGTCTTGCCGGTGAAATCGCCTTTGCCCTTCATGCCTTTTCTCCATACATCAATGACGCTGCTGGTGGTTTTGCCGATGACCGTCGTCAACAGGGCAATGCCGCCGAGCATGATCCAGGTGGCCACGAAAATTCGCCCGGCGGATGTCTGTGGCAACAGATCGCCATAGCCGACGGTGAGCGTGGTGGTGAGATAGAAGTAGATAAACGTGGCGGCAGCGATGAGGTGCTGTTCGCCCAGAAGCACCAGGCCGATCCAGGCGATGGACAGGTGTACGCCCAACGCAATGGCCAGGCCCGCCCAGCCGAACCGATGGAAGAAGGACGAGGCGTAGGTTCGCAGCAAAAGGAAAATCGACATTTCGTCCCTGACTCCGTGGGTTCATTCCTGGCGACGTCATCGCACGGGCAGCGGAGTGCTCAAGTGCGGTCACGGGGCAGCATTAAACCTGCTGCGGGGATTGGATAGAAGAGCTTTGGTGACAATAAATCCGGGAATTTTCAGGAAAACAGGACTAAGACACAAAACCTGAAGCTGAACACAAAACCCTGTGGCGAGGGGATTTATCCCCGCTGGGCTGCGGAGCAGCCCCAATAACAGCGAACTCGACCCAGCTGACACACCGAGGGTGTCAGGTTTCAGGGCTGCTTCGCAGCCCAACGGGGATAAATCCCCTCGCCACAAGGTCTGTGCCTGGCTTGCCTTGGCCGGTCCTCACAAAGGCAAAGCCCAGCCGATTACTCCGCCGATTTTTTCTTCAGGCGCTCCAGAATCGCATTGGCGCTGCCTTCGTTCGGCGTGATGCCGGCATCGCGCAGTTTGCGCTCCAGGTCGTTGCCGGTCGAAGCCTCGGCCAGTTCATCCTGGGCTTGCAGTTCAGCGGCACGTTGCTGTTGCTTGGCCTGCAGGCGGTTGAGCGTACCGACGGCGGTTTCCAGCTTGCCATTGGCGCCGCCGCTGGCAATCGAAGCACTGACCTGGGCTTTCTGCACGCTCTCACGGGCCTTGGCCATGTCCACTTGCTGACGCAGGCTTTTGATGCGGTTCTCGGCCTTGACGATGTCCTTGCGCATGTTTTCAGCGTAACCACCGAACTCGGTCGCGTGCTTTTGCTCGGCGTCCAACTCAGAGGTCAGGGTCGAAATGGCTTCGGCCACTTCCAGCGCCAGGTCTTCACGGTTGGCCTGGATGGCCGCCAGCGCCTTGGACTCCAGGTCCTGGATCTTGGCGTTGTACTCGCTGACGCGGTCAGTCGACAGTTTGTGTTTGGCCATGATGGTGACCAGCTCACGCTTGGCGTTGGCCAGCGCGCTGTCGGCATCGCGAATTTCCTGGTCGAGGATGCGCAGGGCCTGTTGGTCGACGATCGATTCGCCGACTTCGTTGGCACCACCACGCAGCGCGGTGAACAATTTGCTCCAGATGGACTGAGTCATTGGATATTTCCTGTTCCCGAAAAATTAGATGAAGAAACGTTCGAAGGCTTCGCTGGCACGCTGGACGTTGTCGACGAGGGTTTTGACCTCGGTCACGACGTTGGTCAGGCTGGAGTCGGAACTCAGTGCGCCAAACATGTTGTAGACAATCTGCCCGTTGGGCATGGACTCGATACCGATCGAGGACAGCGGGAACATTTCCCGGCTGCGCAGCACGGCATCATTGAAGGCCGCGACGTCATTGATCGATTCGACATCCACCAGAACGGTGTCGACGATGATCTGATCACCCACCACTGCGATGTAAATCGGCAAGCCGCCAAAGTCGTTCATTTCCAGCTTGATGCTGGACTCGGAGCCTTGAACAAGGGAAAGCGTGATGTCGTTCGCCACCACTTCGTCGAGGGCCTGAAGGGCACTGAAGAGGCGATCAATGTTCCAGTTGTTACCTGCGCTCATGTAATTCTCCGACATGAATGAGCCAGCCAGAATCGGTTGGCGTAGCTGTTTCTCCATCTGCTTGAGCAGGCTCCGGTTTTCGGGAAGCACCCAAGTTTCGTGTTTCACATACCCGGCGGCACTCAAGCCCGCGCGCATCTGCTTCATGTAAAAGCTGGATGGTTTTTTCACGGACGGTTTCGAGCGCTCTCCCTTGCGGCTCGCTGAATCGGTAGCAGACCCCGCAGGATCTGTTGGAGAGCGGCTGTTCATGGTGCTGACCTCACTGCGAAAAAACTCACGCGTGAGAAACACTACAGGGAATACCCAGCCCCCTCAATAGCTCACGCGTGAGATTTCTAATTGTCACAAACCACGGACACCCCCTGTGGGAGCGAGCCTGCTCGCGATAGCGGTATGTCAGACACCCTGATGCTGAACGTGCTGTCGCTATCGCGAGCAGGCTCGCTCCCACACTCACAAACGACTCTGGCGCGGCCTTAGGGGTAACTGAAGCTCTTGACCAACATCAACTCCCCCGCCGTGCGCATCGGTACCACGAAGGTTTCCATCTTCTCGCTTGGCGTGCCCTCTTCGGTGATGACGGTGATCTGCGCCGTGGTCAGGGCTTGTGCCGCTTGTTGCTCGCCGTCCTCGTCACTGCGGTAACCGCCGCCGTAGTAGTTCACGTACACCAGGTACTGACCTTTGATCGGCGCGGGCATGGCGATGATTTCCGGGCCGTAGCCGGTGGTGACATCGACGTCGAGCGCGGCGCCGTTGGGGACGACGCGGTCGCCGTACCAGATGTGGGCGCCGTCCGGGGTGACGAGGTGCAGGTCCAGGTCGGTGCCGTCGCTGTCCCAGGTCAACAAGACCCGCAGCTTGGCCGGGGTGGCGCCGCCGCTGGTGTTGAGAAATTGCGTACGGTGGCGTTGCTGGCCGTCGGGGCTGCGCACTTCGATGCTGTTGCTGCCATTGGGGAACGAGAACGGTCGGTCGAAGCGCCCTTGCGGGTCGAGTTTCAGCGGCAGGGTCACGCCATTGATGATGAGTTTGCCCGGCTCGTTACTGTCCTTGGGCGTGCCTTTGATCTGGCCGCTGATGCGGGCGGTGTTGGCCTGGCCCTGAGGTGTGTTGACCGAAGAAGCCGGGTAGTTGACGGTCTGGCTGAAGCTCTCGCCTTCACCGCCCGGCGCGCCGCTGCGCCAGCCGCCGACCGGGGTGTCGAGTTTGATGCCCTCGCCCGCAATGGCCGGCGGCAACACGGCCAAAGCGCAGAACAACAGCAAGGCCTGTGGATAACGGAGTGTCATGGTCTATTCCAGCAAGAGGTGACGGGCGAGCCCTTCGATGTAGGTTTCGTCCTGGCCGTTGGGGTGAGCTTCAAAGGCCAGGTGCAAGTATTCGTGGGTCAGGTCGAGGCGGTCTTGCAACGACAGCACACCGCGCACGTAAATGCGCCGGCGTTCGCGGTCGACATAGGGCCGGCCGAAGGCGACACGGCAGACGGCGAACCCGCTGATTTCGTTGTAACCCACTTCACCTGCCAGACGGGGGCGCCAGCCGCGTCGCTGTTTCAACAGCCAGTCCTGAGCGGCGGGCAGCGCTTCACAGGACGCCACCGGATTGTCCCAGCGGCTGAGGCTGGCGCGCGGGTAGGCATGCAGCAGAATGGCGTCGTAGCGCTGGCCGGCGCTGGCCTGCTCCACGGCTTGCGCCCAGGACAGTTTGTCCGGGGCGGATTGGTCAGAGTGGTAGGTCACGTCGGTGCCCGCCAGCACCAGATCGCTGGTCCAGGCGGCGATGGCGCGGGATTGCGGCGCCGCCGGACGTGAGGCGACGCGCTGGCGATGACTGCTGTCATCGATGCTCAGGCAATCGCCGTGACGCTGGGCGTTTTGCAGCAGGTAGCTGCGGATCGCCACAGCCAGGGCCTTGGCCGCTTCGATGGGTTCAGCCTTGGCTTCGCGCTGCAGGACCCGGGCGACGTACTCTTCGCGATCCAGTCGCGCCACCAGCTTGCCGGGCAGCAGGAACAACTCGCCGTCGCTGTGGATATCCAGTTGGTTGCCGTTGGCGAATTCGACACGGTAATCGCCGCGCAGCGGGCCTGGGGTGGCCGGCCGGTCACCCGCCATCACCCGTTGCAAGGGATACCGGGCGAACAGGTCCACTTCCACGCATCGCCCCGTTTCCGCTGGCCAACGAGACGGCAGCGCCGCAGCCAATCCATCACCGTATGCCTTCAATATCTGCTCGCTGGTGCCACGCCCACCGGCCCACACCGGCGTGCCGTCAGCCAGCCAACCGGCGAAGCCGCCCTGGCGCGATGAAGGATCCTGTTCACCCAGCCAACTCCAGGTCTTGACCCGCAGACGACTGCCCAACTGGCCGACCAATCGCCCATCCGCCGCGTTGAGCACCACATCCAGCAGCACCCGACGGGCCTGATCCTGAGCCGGCAGCATCGCCAGTGCTTTGAGCAGTTCAGCCACGCGAACCTGTTTTTGCGGTTGCAGGCTCGGCAGGTCCAGCAGCCACGACGGCGCCTGGCGGGCCTGCCAGTACTCGCGCCAGTTCGAAGCCGAAAGCCCAAGCCGCTGCGGTTCGAAATACAGGCCGCAGGATTTCACCAACGCCTGATCGCGACCGATGCTCTGCCCGGCGCTACAGCAATAGACTTCCTCTTTGGACTCACCGCGACATTCATAAGCCGGTTCGCGAGCGCCGGTGTCCACCAGCCATGCGTAGACAAATAGCTTCCACACACTGCCCAGCGGCGCCTGCAAGGCCTCGGGCAAGGGCTGACGGTCCAGCACCTGGGTCTGGCTCACCAGCAGCAACTGACCGTCGAAAGCCAGACGCAACGGTTCCTCCTGCGCTGTGGCCAGCGCAGGGATCAAGCACAACAACCACCCAAGCCGCGGCCAGCGCACGTCAGTTGACCGTGACCTGACCGAGCGCCGGTTTCTGTTCCCGAGCCTGATGCTGCGGCGCATAGACCTGGGTGAAACGCACCGGCGGCAAGCTGAACTGGCCCTTCTGGGAGAAGCGCACCAGATGCCGCAGGCGCAGCTCGCCACTGAGGGCGTCCAGCGGTACCGCGTAACCCATCTGACCCGGCTCGAAGCGCGCCTTCTCCAGGGAAGTCGGCTCGCTGCCGGCCTTGCCCAACAACTGGATGCCCCAGGTGGTGCGCTCCACATCGGCACCCGGCGGCAGCGGCACTTCGAGCATGCCGTAGCGCAGCGGCGTAGGCGCCTTGCTGTTGATGATCACTTCATCCAGATAAAGGCTGTCACTGGACAGCGGCTTGCTGCCCACGGCTTCGAGCTTGAAGGTGAAGGCCTCGTCGCCCGCCACCAGACGGGACAAGCGCCGGGTAATGGTCACCGCCATCGGCGTCACGGGCGCTTGCTGGCTCTGGTAGCTCAGTGCCGCCTGCAACGGGCGCTCCTCGGCACCGCTTAAGGTCAGCAGGGTCGGTAGCTGCGCGCCCTGCCATTGCCAGTAGGTTTCACCGGTGGCGCCTTGCCGGGCCTTCCAGCCTTCGCCCGGGGTCAGGGCCACGGCGGGCGCGGCCTGCTCGATGCTGCGTTGCAGCCAGGTCAAGGCCAGGGCCCGTTCAAGGGTCGATTGCTGCGGCAGCAGACGTTCGAGCAATGCCTTGGCACGCGCCTGATCGAAGCTTTGCAGTGACAGGCTCAAGGCCTCGACGAACGGCTGGGAGCTGACGTCCAGTTGCTGTTGTGCGGCGTCGAGTTGCCGGCTGAAGGCCTCCGGCAGCGGCACCTTCACCTGCCTGGCGAGGGACGCCGTCAGCATGCGGGCGCTGGCCAAGCCCAGTGCCGAATCCGGCGCGCTCATGACCAGGCTGTCTTCGCCACTGTCCATCACGCTCGAATCGCCGCCCTCGCCGGCTTTCGCCAGGTCGTCCATCAAGCCGCTGAGCAAGGTGTTCACCGGCAGTTGCATCTGTTTGGCGAACGACAGGATCAGCGCACGCTGCAGCAACGGCGTATCGCCGGCCTGTTTGGCGTAGACCTCCAGCACCCGCTGCCAGTGCTCCGGCGGCAGGCTCAGATCCAGGGCCTGGCTGGCGTGCCAGTCGGCGTAATAAGCGTAGGCCGTGAGGAACGCATCCGGTTCGCCAGCCTGGCCCCACCAGGTGAAGCTCGCCGCAGGCCCGGCCATTTGCACCAGGCGCAGGCGACTGTTTTGCATGATCAGCCGCAAGCGATCGCGAATCTGCGGGTTCGCCGCCAGCGTCGGGTAGGCGCGATGCTCAGCGGCAGCAGACGACTGGCGGTTTGCTCGACGCCGCCGTAGGGGTAGCTCAACAAGTCATCCAGGGCCGAACGGAACAGCGCTTGCGGGCTGTCGTCCAGGCGCAGGCGGATATCGCTGGCATCAAGCGGCAGGCTCAGCGGTGTGTCACCGCTCGCCACGTCAAGGCGCTGGCTCTGGGTGACTTGCCAACCGTTGCCAATGGCATTGAGTTGCACGGCCAGGGTGTCCTGGGTTTCGCCATTGACCTGCAACTGCACGTTCAAGTCGCCGTTGCTCAACTCCAGAGACGGTAGCGCCACATAGTTGATGCCGTGCTTCAGGTCCGCCACCACGCGCTGTTCAGTACCGGCGTAACGGATCAGCAGTTCGGCCTTCAACGGCTGTTCGGACTGGCTGAAAGCGAACAGGCCCATTTGCGGTTTGTCACCACTGCGGAACCGGGTCGGGCCGCTCCACTTCAGGTACAGCGGTTTCTCTGAACCGATGAATTGCTTTTTCTGCCCCACCTGGCCGTCGTCGGCGATGGCCCGGGCCGTGATGCGCCAGCGAGTCAGGGAGTCCGGCATCTTGAAGGTGAAGCGGGCCTTGCCGTTGGCGTCGGTGACCAGCTCCGGTTGCCACGCGGCAGTGTCGACGTCTTCACGACGAGGCCGCTCCAGCACTTTGACCCCGCGCTCGCTGCGGTTGGCCTTGCCCGGCGCGCCGGGGCTGCCCGGCAGGGCCACGTCGTAGCTGATGAACGACAGGCTGGCGCTGGTGCGCACGTTGTTGCGGCGCGGATGGTAGAAAAACTGATCGATGGTGGGCGCCACTTCCGGTTGCAGGGCGTAGATCATTTCATCCACGACACTGACCGTCAGGTGCGCCGGGATCGCCTTGCCGACGAACTGGGTGCTCAGGTCCACGGTCACCGTGTCGCCAGGCCGATAAGTGGCTTTGTCGGTAACGATGGCGACGTCGATCTGCGGCGCGACCACCTTGATACCGGCGTTCTGGAAGCTATATTGGCCACCCTTGGTGTACAGCACCGAGAAGGTCAGGTTCGGCGCAAAAGCGTCTTTCACCGGGATGCGCGCGCGGTATTGAGTGTCGCTGAGCTTTTCCATTTTCAGCCAGTCGCCGCCCTTGGACAGCAGCGCCGTGGCCTCGACCTTGTCCCGCTCCAGTGACAGCAGCGCATCACTGACCGGCTCCGGGAAGGTGATCAGCGCCAGGGCTTCGTCACCGGCCTGGTATTGGGCTTTGTCGAGGACGATCTCGACCGTGCCCGGCACGGCCTTGATACCTTCGCCGGTCACCGAATGGCCAGTGGCGCCAATGACTCGACCGTGGTCATCCTTGAGGGTCAGGTTGTAGGTGCCCGGACGCTCGAAGGTCAGGCTGAAGCCCTTGTCCTTGGCCGCCAGTTTGCCTTCGCCGGTGGTCTGGTCTTCCAGCCGCACCCAGGCGTAGCTGCCCGGCGTCACGGCGTTGCTTTGCGCGTTGCCACCCTCGTTGGTGTAGCTGAACGAGACGTTCTCGCCGGCGGCGCTGAAACGCTGGGGCGCGCTCAGGCGAAAGTTCGCCGCGCCACGGTCGATGAGAATTTCCTTGGTGGTCTTGACCCGATACGCCGCGCCATCGCTGGCAAACACAGTGAGCGTATAGCGACTCGGCTTGTCGGCGGCCGGCAGATCGAGGGTGGCGCTGCCCTTGGCATCGGTGGTCACTTCGCTGCTGGTCAGCTCCACCGGGAATTGCCCCAGGTACTGCAGCTCGTTATCCACCATCGACAGTTGCTGGGCCCGCAGGCTCAGGCTCACCTTGGCGTTGGCCACCGGTTTGCCGTCCGGGTACAGCAGCACGAGAGCGCCCTTGACCGGCTCGCCGGTGCGGTAATCCTGCTTGGCGAGGTTCAGCGCGATCTCGAAGTGCGGCTTGATGTATTCGGCCACGCGAAAGGCACTGCTGTAGAGCTGGTCCTTGTAGCCAAAGCGCAACTCATAACCACCGGCCATGGCGTTTTCCGGCAACTGGAAACGGCCTTGGGTGCCGGCCTTGGAGTCCAGCTTCAGGGCCAGGGTCTGCAACTCGGTGCCGGTGGCATCCAGCACGCTGACATTGACGTCGGCGGCCGTCGGCTGCACCGAGTCCCGGGCATTCTTGAATTCACGGCCGACAATTTTCAGCGACACCCAGTCCCCCGGCCGATACAGCGGCCGATCGGTGAAGGCGAACAGCTTGGTGTCGTAGATTTCGCTGTCGTAGTAGAAGTTTTCCGAGACGAATACCCCGCCCTCCTCGTCCTCGCCGATGACGAACGAACGCTCCGGGCTGACGTGCTTGAGGCGCAGCAAGCCGTCTTCGTCGGTGGCGCCGCTGCTCATCACGCCCAGGCCGTCGGTCCACAGCACGTTGACCTTGGGCACCGAACGACCTTCGTGTTTACGCGCGGCCCAGACCAGCAGCTCGTCCCCGGCGATCTTGCTCACCGCTACGGTGTTGGAAACAAACACCATGGTGGTGGCCCGGTATTTCCCGATCAGCGCTTCGACCAAATAGAGACCGGGTTTCAACTGGCCCAGTGGCACGTAGACGTTGCCTGGCGCGACGCTGATGAACTCACTCGACGAACCCGCCAGGTTGACCCCCGCTGGCGGCTGGATCGGCTTGGCCTGCCACAGCGGGTAACGGAACTGGCTGACCACCGGCAAACCCGGAATCAAGGCGAACTGTGGTTGCGCGTCGTACGGCGTCGGCGCGGCGATGGCGCTGCCCATTTTCAGTTCCGGCACTTGCTCGGTGACTTGCTGACGCGACTCGTAGGAAAACGCCCGCTGCATCACCCGACGGGATTTGCGGTACCAGTTGTCCCACAGGTACGCCAGGGTGTTCGACAGCCCTTCGCCCTTGAACTGGCCGTCGCTGACCACCCGGTGCAGGTTCTTCTGGCGCTTGAGGAAATCCAGCGGTTTTTCGATGCGATAAACGCGGATATCGGCACCGCCGTACGGCTCCATGCGGAATTTCCGATAGTCGCGCCCCGGCGCTTCGAGGCGGACCATGGCTTGCTCGTCACTGGCAAAACTGCTGTCGGCCAGCAGGAAGAAGCTTTCACCGGCCAACGGCGTATAGCCGCTGGGCTGCACAGTGTCTTCGGCATGAACGATCGGCGCCAGCAACAGGGCCAGCAGCAGGGGCAATTTTGAACACAAGCGCAGCATGTGGGCACCGGTCATTGGGAGAGAAAGTTGAGTCGATAGACGCCGATGAAGTTGGGGTTGGCTGCGTCGGGTATCCATCGGGTGTCCTTCCAGTTCATGAGTTGTTGCAGGCTTGCCGAGCGCATGCCGTTGTCGGTTGGGGTGGTGGTGCCGGTGTGATAGGCGATGTTGCGGCCCATCCAGATCATCAGGTGCTGGTCATCGCCCTGATCGAAGAACATCAGATCGCCCGGACGGGCCTGGGTGACGTCCCGGCTCACCAGATGGCTGTTGAACTGGATCAGCTTGATGGCGTTGACGTAGGGTCCGACCTTGCCGCCGCCCTGTTGCCACTGCTGCGCCAGACGTCGCTGGGCATCGCTCAGTTCAAGCTCTGGCGGCAGGTAGCGATTGGACAGGCCATTGCTGCGCAACCACTTCTGGTCGTGGACCTTCAGCGCTTCATTGGCCGCAAAGCGCACCAGCCCGGCGCAGTCCTGTTGGTACCAGCGCGGGCTCGGGCCTTTGGTCAGTTGTTCCTGGGCAATACGCACGAACCAGGCACGAAAGACCTTCGATTGCTGCACATCCAGCGCGGGTGTCTGAGCGGCCAACGCCTGCCCGCCCAGCAGCAGCGCCAGCATCAACACCCATCCGGGGCGGCGGATCAACCCGGTCACAGCGCTTTCCATTCCAGTGGCAACCACTGCCAGTGGCCGTCCGGTTCGCTGCCTTCAGGCAACGTCAGGGCGTATTTGCCGTAGCCGCCAAGGGTGCGCAGCTTCGGAATCAGGTAGGTTTGCGCGGCGTTGTAGAACACCGGTTCCATGTCCTGGGGCAGGCTGTCGAGGGTTTCGCGTTGCATCAGTTGCGCCATGGCATCCGGGCCGAAGTAGACCGGCATCAGCAGGTCCTTGGGCACCACGTCGGCCATGGGCGGGAAACGTTTGTCGAGGGTGCCGAGGGCCTTGTCTACCAGTTTGTCGTCGAGGGAAAACAACAGGGTCGAACCGTGCCGCGCCAGACTGACTTGCATGAACGCCTTGCCGGTGATCGACTCGGGCTGCGCGGCGTCCTTGGCCGGGTAAGGGCCGAAGTTGGAGCTGACCTGGCGTTGCCAGCGGTGCATCGGGCCTTCCTGTGTCTCAACAACGGGAAACGCATGTTCGGCCACGTTGTTTTCGTAGGCGCCCACCATCGAACCGAACAGGTTGCCCAGGTCGGCATCAAGCTTGCCGCCGTCATCGTTCAGGTTCGCCACCAGCAGTGGTGTGTAAAGCCGCGAATCGGCGTACCAGCACAGCCCCGCCGCGCCGGCCATGTGCTCGATCATGACCTGGGCCGCGTTGTCGTCGGCACCGAGTTTCACCAGCAATGGCTTCTGTTGTTCGGCGGCCAGGGGCAACGCGACACAGGCGCTGGCGCCCATGGGCATGGCTTGCCAGATTGGCTTGAAGTCGAAGTCCGGCTGGTCTTCCAGCTCATCCATGGCCAGGAAGCTGTGCCAGCCCTTGTCGTCCATGTCGAAACGCAACCCGGCGAAGTTCGGGATGAAACGCTGGTAGCCCATGGCGAGCACGCTGGCATTGACCGAGATGCGTTGCTTGACCTCAGGCGCCTTGGGCAGCAGACCAAAGGCTTCGGGGAAGAGTTTTTCACCGGCCAGCAGCGCTTCGAGGGCCTGGGTCGAGACCATGCCGGGTTCGTCGGTGGGGCCACTTCCCAGGTCGTAGAGTCTGGTCGGATTGGACAACACCACCAGCTTGTCGCCATGAGAAGCGAACACCAGGGCTTTGCTGGCGTTATAGGTGAGTTGATAGACCGGCACCACGTCGCCGGCCACGTTCATCTCACCGAGCTGGCTGAGCTGTGAATCATCCAGCGCCACTTTTGCCAGCGGCTCCAGCACCTTGGCCAGGCCACCGCGATCCATCACCAGTAGAAAATCCTTGAGCCGCCCGTCGGCGCCGCGCCATAGCGCTACATCGGCCGGCTGGTCGAAAAGCTGCTCGATCAGGCTGTCCTGCAGTTTGAGATCATGCTCGTAGATGATCCGCCGCAGGCTGCCGATCAGCCCGAGGCGGTCGGCATGGGTTTCGTAATAGAAGACGAAATCCTCGGTGAGCGTGGCCTTGAGGAACGGCACCGCCAGCAAGTCCTTGGGCAACTGGCTCAGGGAGTGGGCCTCGAGCAGGCCGTCGGGGCGGCTCAGGCCGAGTTTTTCCAACGCCAGTTCCATGGGCGGCGTCTTGGGCTTGGTCATGAACCAACCCAGTCCGGCGGCGACACCGGCCACCAGGCACAGCCCGATCAGCAGCGCCGGCCAGCGGCGCACAGGTTTGGTGGCGGGGGCCGGCGCGGTCGGGGAAGCAGTGTTGTCGCTCATATTCACAAGGGCCTGTTCATCCGTGGAGCGGATACTTAGTAGTTGAAAGTCTTGACCAGCAACAGATCGCCGATGGCGCGCAGGGGCACGACAAAGGTTTCGCGTTTTTCATCGACGGTGTTTTCGTTGAGCACCAAGTTGATCTGCGAGGTGATCACCTCGTTCTGGTTGCTGGTTTCCTCGAAGTTGTAGCCACCGTTGCTGTAGTTGCCCCAGTAGTTCACGTAGACCAGGTAGGTACCGTGCATCGGCGCGGTCATGGTGAACATCTCAGGGCCAGGGCCATCGACGCCATCGGGGTCGAGGCCGCCGCCGTTGCTCAGCGCCGGCCGGCCGAAGAACGCATGCTGGCCGTCGGGGGTGACGATGTGCAGGTCCAGCTCGGCCTTGGGATCGTCCCAGCCCAGCACCACGCGGATCTGCGCCGGGGTTCGCTGGTTGTTGGCTTCATAGAACTGCACGCGCTTGAGGGACTGGCCTGCGGAACTGCGTACCTCGACGCTGTTGGAGCCCGCGCCAAAGGCATACGGGCGGGCGAAACGCCCTTCATCGTCGGTATAGAGATTCAGTGGATTGCCGTTGACGGCCAGGCTGTGGGGCGCTCGGGCCGTGCCCATGGCCTTGAGCCGACCCTCGATCATCGTGCGATTGCGCTGCACGCCGCGGTCGATGGGCGGCGTGGGATAGGCCACGCGTGGGTTTTCAGTGCGATCGAGCAAACCGCTGTAGCGCCAGCCGCCCACCGGTTCCGACAGCTCGGCGGCAGGCTCGGCCCACGCCAGTGGCGCGCCCGCCAGCACGATCAACAATGAAAGAAAACGCATGTCTGCCTCCTGCCATGCATGACCCAACCCGGCGCCCTTCCTCGGCGCTGCCTGTCATTATTCGGGTTACGTCTGAAGGCCCCGCCACAAGGGGCCCGTAGATGCGGCGAAGGTTAGCGATTCGGCGGATTATTCACAATCAGGGAACGCGCGAATCTGTGTGGGAAATCACGTACTGAGGGGGGCGTGAGCCGATTAGCGCGGCTATTCGGCTCACGAAATGAGCCGAATACGGAAACTGACGTAGCTTCGGAGGTAATCCCGTTGCCTCTATTGGCGCTGGCGAAGCCTGCGATCTTTTAACTTTCGCTCAAGATTCAATTGGCAGGGGGAAGATCGCAGCCTCGTTGCACTCGACAGTTCCTACGGTCCAGCAGGAGCTTGCCCCTTACCAAAAAGCAGCGCTTCACAGACCGCGCAAGTCCTGCTCTGATTTGCCCCAATACCCCATGTCTGCTAGTGTCGCGCCCGTTTAACAGTCAACCGGAATCGCCGCCATGGCCCGCAAAAAAGCTGCACTGGACTTCGAACAATCTCTGGCCGACCTGCAAACGCTGGTCGAGCGGCTGGAGAACGGCGAGTTGTCGCTGGAAGACTCGCTGACCGCCTTCGAACAGGGCATCGGCTTGACTCGCGACTGCCAGGCGGCGCTGGCCCAGGCCGAGCAAAAGGTGCAACTGTTGCTCGAACGCGATGGTGAGCTGACCGAAGAGCCTTTCGACGCGGACCAGCCTGAATGATCGGCGCTTATCAGGCCGGCAGTCAGGCCCGGGTCAACGCGGCACTGGACACCCTGTTCACCGCCCCAAGCCCTGAGCTGGCGCGGTTGTACGAGGCCATGCGCTACAGCGTGATGAACGGCGGCAAGCGCGTGCGTCCGCTGCTGGCCTACGCGGCGTGCGAAGCCTTGGGCGGCGCCCCTGAACAGGCCAACGGCGCGGCCTGTGCCGTGGAGCTGATCCACGCGTATTCGCTGGTTCATGATGATTTGCCAGCCATGGACGACGACGATTTGCGTCGCGGCCAACCCACCACCCACAAGAAATTCGACGAAGCCTGCGCGATCCTGGCCGGTGACGGCTTGCAGAGTCTGGCGTTCAGCGCCCTGCTGGAGCCGACGCTGAACGATTGCCCGGCGCAGATTCGCCTGGACATGGTCAGCGCCCTGGCGCTGGCGGCAGGCCCGGCCGGAATGGTCGGCGGCCAGGCCATCGACCTCGGTTCAGTGGGCCTCAAGCTGGATCAGAGCGCGCTGGAATACATGCATCGGCACAAGACCGGCGCCTTGATCGAGGCCAGCGTCAAACTCGGTGCCCTGGCCAGCGGTCGGGCCACGCCTGACCAATTGCAAGCCTTGCAGACCTACGCCCGGGCCATTGGCCTGGCGTTCCAGGTGCAGGACGACATCCTTGACGTCGAAAGCGATACCCAGACCCTGGGCAAACGCCAGGGCGCCGATATCGCTCGCGACAAACCGACCTACCCGGCCCTGCTCGGCCTCGACGCTGCCAAGGCCTATGCCCTGGAGTTGCGCGACCAGGCCTTGAGCGCGCTGCGACCCTTTGACGCGGCGGCCGAGCCGTTGCGCGAGCTGGCCCGATATATCGTCGAACGCCGTAGCTGATACGGGGTCAGACTGCGTATCGGCCAAGTTCCGGCCTACGCGTGGGCAGCTTGCGATGCATAAGGTAAACTGCCGCCTCTTTCTATACCTATAACGATTCGCCTGATGCCCACGACGTTTCAAGAGATTCCCCGCAAACGCCCGACCACGCCGCTGCTGGACCGCGCCAACACGCCGGACGGCTTGCGTCGCCTGGGTGAAGCCGAGCTGGAAACCCTGGCCGATGAGTTGCGCCTGGAGCTGCTCTACACGGTCGGCCAGACCGGTGGCCACTTTGGCGCCGGCCTTGGCGTCATCGAGCTGACGATCGCGCTGCATTACGTATTCGACACCCCGGACGACCGGCTGGTGTGGGACGTCGGTCATCAGGCCTATCCGCACAAAATCCTCACCGGCCGTCGCGAGCGCATGGGCACGCTGCGCCAGAAGGACGGCGTGGCAGCGTTCCCGCGGCGCTCCGAGAGCGAGTACGACACCTTTGGTGTCGGCCACTCCAGCACCTCCATCAGCGCCGCCCTGGGCATGGCGATTGCCGCCCGTCTGCAAAACAGCGAGCGCAAGGCGATTGCCGTGATCGGCGATGGTGCACTGACGGCAGGCATGGCTTTCGAGGCGCTGAACCACGCGCCGGAAGTCAACGCCAACATGCTGGTGATCCTCAACGACAACGACATGTCGATCTCGCGCAACGTCGGCGGGTTGTCCAACTACCTGGCGAAGATTCTTTCCAGCCGCACCTACGCCAGCATGCGTGAAGGCAGTAAAAAGGTGCTCTCGCGCCTGCCAGGCGCCTGGGAAATCGCTCGCCGCACCGAGGAATACGCCAAGGGCATGCTGGTGCCCGGTACGCTGTTCGAGGAGCTGGGCTGGAACTACATCGGCCCCATCGACGGCCATGACCTGCCCACTCTGATCGCCACCCTGCGCAACATGCGCGATCTCAAAGGCCCGCAGTTCCTGCATGTGGTCACCAAGAAAGGCAAAGGCTTCGCCCCGGCGGAAGTCGACCCGATCGGTTACCACGCCATCACCAAGCTTGAGCCGGTGGACGCCCCGGCCACCGCCCCGAAGAAGGCCAGCGGACCGAAGTATTCCGCTGTGTTCGGCCAATGGCTGTGCGACATGGCCGCCGCCGACCCGCGCCTGGTGGGCATTACCCCGGCGATGAAGGAAGGCTCGGACCTGGTGGCCTTCAGCGAGCGCTACCCGCAGCGCTACTTCGACGTGGCGATTGCCGAGCAGCACGCTGTCACCCTCGCCGCTGGCATGGCGTGTGAAGGCGCAAAACCGGTGGTGGCGATTTATTCGACCTTCCTGCAACGCGGCTACGACCAGCTTGTTCATGACGTCGCGGTGCAGAACCTCGATGTGCTGTTCGCCATCGACCGTGCAGGTTTGGTAGGCGAAGACGGCCCGACCCACGCCGGCAGCTTCGATCTTTCGTTCCTGCGCTGCATCCCCGGCATGTTGCTGATGACGCCGAGCGATGAAAACGAGTTGCGCAAAATGCTCACCACCGGGCACCTGTTCAATGGCCCGGCGGCGGTGCGCTACCCTCGCGGCAGCGGCCCGAATGCGACCATTGAAGCTGATCTTGAGCCGATCGAAATCGGCAAGGGCGTGATTCGCCGCCAGGGCAAGCAGACCGCCCTGCTGGTGTTTGGCGTGCAACTGGCCGAGGCCTTGAAGGTCGCCGAAACCCTGGACGCCACCGTGGTGGACATGCGCTTCGTCAAACCCCTGGACGAAACCCTGGTGCGCGAGATGGCCGGCAGTCACGAACTGCTGGTGACTGTCGAGGAAAACGCCATCATGGGCGGCGCCGGAGCGGCGGTCAGCGAGTTCCTGGCCCGGGAAAACATCCTCAAGTCGGTGCTGCACCTGGGCCTGCCGGACATCTACGTCGAACACGCCAAACCGGCGCAGATGCTGGCTGAATGCGGGCTGGACGAGGCCGGGATCGAAGCGGCCGTGCGCCAGCGGTTGCAGGTGCTGGGCCGGTAAATCTTCAGACCACACAAATCCCTTGTGGGAGCGAGCCTGCTCGCGATGGCGTAAGACCAGTCGACATCTACATCGACTGACGCACCGCTATCGCGAGCAGGCTCGCTCCCACAGGGGTATGCGTGGAGCCATATTTCTCGGAACACCCATGAAACTGCGCCTCGCCCTGACCTTCTCACTGCTACCAACCACCGAGCTGCTGGCCGACACCTTCGAACGCGACCAGGCCCTCAAGCTCCCCGACGTGGTCATCAGCGCCAACCGCCAGGTCGAGGCCCGCAACGACAGTAGCGCCGCCAACACGGTATTCACCCGTGACGACATCGAACGCCTGCAACCGGCCAGCGTGACCGACCTGCTCAGCCGTGTGCCGGGGGTTCAGGTGGCGCCGCTGGGCGGGCGTGGCAGCCTGCCGGGGATTTACATTCGCGGCACCAAATCGGCCCAGAGCCTGGTGCTGGTGGACGGCCAGCGCATCGGCAATTCCACCTCCGGCGACAGCAACTTGCAACGCCTGAACATCAACCAGATCGAACGGGTGGAAGTGCTGCGCGGTTCGCGCTCAGTGATCTACGGCGCCGACGCGGTGGGCGGGGTGATCCAGATCTTCACCCGTCGCGGTAACGAACAAGGCCTGCAACCGCGCTTGCACCTGGGTTTCGGCAGCCACCAGACCTGGGAGCGCAGCCTGGGCCTGTCCGGCGGTGATGATCGAACACGCTTCAGCCTCGGCGCCAGCCTGGATGAAAGCGATGGGACCAATCGCACCCATGAGTCCTACGCCAGCGACCGTGACCTTGATGCCAACCGCAACCAGTCCTTGAGCCTGAGCTTGAGTCATGAGCTCAACGCTGACCTGGAAGTGGGCCTGAACCTGCTGGATAACCGCGGCAAAAGCGAATACGACAACCCGTTCGGCCGCTTCGACCCGAACACCTTCGAGTCGTTGCCCCAGCAGCCCTACAGTGAATTTGCGGTGAGCAGTTTCAGCACTTATGTCGATGGGCGCATCAACGACGCGTGGAAATCGCGCCTGGAACTGGGCCACAGCGAAAACCGTGAAAAAACCTTCGACAAGCTCAGTGATGTCCGGGAAGTGTTCAACACCTACCGCGACTCGCTGACCTGGCAGAACGATGTAACGCTGGACGATCGCAACAGCCTGATTGTCGGTGGTGATTGGTATGAGGATCGGATCAACAGCAGCACGCCGTATGACGAAGACAGCCGCTGGAACCGTGCGGCGTTTATCCAGCATCGTTTCCGGGGCGAAACGTTCTCCACCGAACTGGGCGTGCGCCGCGACCAGAACCAGCAATTCGGCGCCCAGAATAGTTGGAGCGGCACGTTCACCCTGCCGGTGAATCCGGACAATGATGTGCTGCTGACCTACAGCGAAAGCTTCCGCGCACCGACCTTCAACGACCTGTACTACCCGAACTTCAGCAACCCGGACCTTGCGCCCGAAACCGCCAAAAGCTACGAACTGCAATGGCGCAGCCAACTGAGCGACAGCGCCCGCCTGGAGACTTCGCTGTACCGCACGGACCTGGAAGACGCGATTATTTTCGGCAGCAATTCACGCCCACAAAACGTCGCCTCGGCACGAATCAACGGTTTCGAAGCTGCCCTGAGCCAAGAGTTATTCGGCTGGCAGGGCAATTTGGGCCTGGCCATCATCGACCCACGGGACCGCGACAGCGGCCACACCCTGGCCCGCCGCGCCCGCCGGACCTTGAGCCTGGATCTGGATCGCCAATTTGACCGCTTGAGCCTGGGCGCCAGCTGGCAAGCGGTGAGCAGCAGCTACGACGATGAGAACAACCGCAACACCCTGGGCGGATACGCCCTGCTCGGGTTGCGCGGCAGTTGGACGTTGAACCGCGAGGTGAAGCTGGAGATGAAGGTCGATAACCTGCTGGACAAGGGCTACAGCCGGGCGCTGTATAGCCATGAAGGTGGGCAGTATGGGTATCGTGAGGAAGGCCGGGCCTGGTTGTTTGGGGTGACCTGGACGCCGGCGCTTTGATCCAGAGATTGTGGTGCCGGGACTGACCTCATCGCGAGCAGGCTCGCTCCCACAATTTGATCCGATGTGAATACAAAATCAGCGGTGCCACAAATCCCTGTGGGAGCGAGCCTGCTCGCGATGAGGTCAGCCCCGCGATTTATCTGTCCGGCGCAATTAGCCCGCACAACCGCGCCGTCGCCTCGATCATCTGCCCACTGGGCCGCTCCAGCCCCTTGTCACTGACCAACAGCAGCCGCCCCTGCGCCACCGCCGCCAGCTGCGGCCAGGCTTTCCACGCGTCGAGCTGGGCTTGGTCCGTGGCCAGGATGATCTGCGGATTGCGCTGCAACACTGACTCCACACTCACCTGCGGCGCCGGCAAGGTCAGGTCGGCAAACACATTGCGTGCCCCGCAAACCGCCAGCGCATCACTGATGATCTGCTCGCCGCCAACGGTGTACAGCGGCCGGTCCCAGACCTGATAGAACACCGGCAACGGCGTGTCGCGCCGGTAGCGCTGACGCAACGCCTCAAGACGCCCGCGCAACTGCGCCGCTCGCTCCACGCCCCGTTCCGGGCGGCCGAGTTGCGTGGCGATGGCTTCGATTTGGGTGATGAGCTGGTCGAGACTGTGGGGTTCGGCGACGTAGACAGGAATCTTCAATCCCTTGAGCTGCCGGCGCTGGGCGTTGCCGACGCTGCCGGGCCAGAGCAGGAGTAGATCGGGCCTGAGACTGAGCAAGCGCTCCATGTCCAATTGCCCATAACGCCCCACAGAAGGCAGGTCTTTCAACGCCAAGGGCCGATCGCCGCCATCCAACACGCCCACCAGCAGATCGGCGGAGTCCAGTTCAACCACGATTTCAGACAGGGACGGAGCCAGGCTGACCACACGCTGGGCCGCCACCGTCGAGGCGCTGACGGCCAACAGCAGGACCGCCAGCCAGCGGATCATCAACCGAGCTGACGCGGGATGCGATACAGGTAGAACAAGACCGTCGTGGACAACGCCAGCAGCATCAACGGCACCGCTTCCAGGCCCACGAACACCGCCAGGGCGCCGATCCAGGCCGGCAGGCCAGCAGCGAGAAAGGCCACACGCCGCCGGGCCGCCAAGGCGATCCAGGCTTGAGGCTCTTCGGGGGTATCGAGGGCTTTTTGGGTGGCGATCAAGGCGTGTTTGTAAGCGCCAAAGAAGCGCAGGCTGACGAACATGGAGGCCACGCCAGCGATAAACAGCGGCATCGCCAGCACCGGCAGAATCGCTTCGCCCTGGCCGAATACCGCGTTGATCACGAACAGCGGCAGCAAGGCCAGCGCCAGGTATTGCCACCAACTGACGGACAGTCGCCGCCGAACCTGACCGCGCGTCACGCCCGATCAACCTCGCCCTGGTGCTCGTTGCCCATCATGTGGTCGAGCTTGCTGGCCTTGGTCGCCAGGTAAAGCTTGTTGTGGGGGTTGTGCCCGGTGTGCAGTGGCACGCGCTCGGCCACCACGATGCCCATATCGGACATCGCCTTGACCTTGCGCGGGTTGTTGGTCATCAAGCGCAACGACTTGACGCCCAGATGTTCGAGCATCGGCAGGCAGATGCTGTAGTCACGCAGGTCGGCCGCAAACCCCAGGCGCTCGTTGGCTTCGACCGTGTCGGCGCCGCCATCTTGCAGCTCATAGGCGCGAATCTTGTTCAGCAGGCCAATGCCGCGGCCTTCCTGGCGCAAGTAAAGCAGCACGCCACGCCCTTCGCGGGCAATGGCCCGCAGCGCGGCCTCAAGTTGCGAGCCGCAATCACAGCGCTGGCTGAACAAGGCATCGCCCGTCAGGCATTCAGAGTGCAGGCGGCCCAGTACCGGGGCACCGTCGGCGAAATCACCCAGGCTCAGCACGACGTGCTCGCGGCCAGTGGCTTCATCGAGAAAACCATGCATGGTGAATTGCGCAAAAGGCGTTGGCAGCTTGGAAGCGGCAACAAAAACGACAGGCACCGGTGTGCTCCTGATCTATTACTGGAGATTCGCAGAGGCGGGCATTGTAACAGCACGTCCCGACCGACGCTCAGGCTGAATTATCGGCCATAAACATCGAAAAGATTGATTACGGCTTTGGTGGCCTGCCGTGCTCGTCGAAGGGATAGGGTTGTTTCCAGCGTGCAAAAATCGGCTTCAGTCGACCGTTCTTCACCAGCTCAGCCATGCGCCGGTCAAACAGGCCCCGTAGCACCCGACCGTTTTCGGTGTTGGCAAACCCCAGATAGAGCGGCAGATTGATCAGCGGCGAAAGTTTGAATTGCTGTGGATTCTCGGCCTTGGCAAGTACGTTCTCGATTTCCATCAACGCATCGATATAAAAATCGGCGCGATCATGGACCAGCATCGGCAGGATGCCCACAGCACGGTGAATTTCGTTGAATTTGCGGATGTTAGGCAGGTAGCTGTCGTATTCGTAGCCACGCATCCACACCAGCCGATAGTTGCCGACCGTTGCCAATGTAGGAGACGGTTTGGAGGCCAGCCCCAAGGCGTAGATGTGATCGACATCGTAGTGCCATTGAGGATAAAGCACCCCCTCCGACTCATCGAGATAAGCGCCCACCTGCACATCGACCTCACCGCGCTGCACCAGCCCGATTGAACGGGTGTACGGCACGCTGCGGGTTTCCAGCCTCACGCCTGCGGGCTCGAACACTTCACGCAAGATGTCCCACGCCATGCCCTTGCCATCAGCCTGGGAGTAATCCGCCCATTCCTCGCTGGCCGCGCGCACCTTGTCGGGCAGCGCCGTCGGCTCGGCCGCCCGCGCGCCGAAGCAGCCCACCAGACACAACAGCAGTAAGAGTGCGCGGCTTGCGCCCATGCCTGAATCCCTCAGGAGAAACACCACACCAATCCTTGCATCGCCAGCCAGGCGAAGACACCGGCCAATACATCGTCAAGCATGATGCCTACGCCTCCATGCACCTTGCGGTCGATCCAGCGGATCGGCCATGGCTTGAGGATATCGAAGAAGCGGAACATCAGAAAACCCGCCAACAGCCAATACCATCCTTCAGGCACCAGCCACAGGGTAATCCACATGCCGACCATTTCGTCCCAGACGATGCCCTCATGATCGTGCACCCGCAGGTCATCCGCCACCTTGCCGCACAGCCAGAAGCCGAACAGCATGGTGATGCCGAGCATCAGCCAGTAGCCCCAGTCCGGCAACATCTGCCACAACGGTATAAAGGGTAGCGCAACCAGCGAGCCCCAGGTGCCCGGAGCTTTAGGTAAAGTGCCCGAACCGAAGCCGAACGCCAGGAAATGCCAGGGATTACGCCAGACCGAGGGCGGAACGAATTCCGCCGGGACCTGGTTGGGATGATCTGTCACGGTGTCTCCCGAAAATGTTGATAGCCCCGGATTTTCGGGGTGATGTCGTGTCCATCGCTGTCGAGCAGCGCGACACCTTGCCCGGCCACCACGCGACCGATCACATGGATCGGCCAGCCCTCGGCCTGCAACGCCATCAGTCGGACAGATGGCAAGGTGAATAGCAACACGTAATCGTCACCACCGCTCAACGCGGCGTGCGCGGCATTCGCTCGGCCCAGGAACGCTACCAAAGCCTTGGACAATGGCAGGCGGTCACGTTCAACGTGTAACGCCACACCTGACGCCAGGGCGATATGCCCGCAATCGGCCAGCAGGCCATCAGAGATATCCATCGCCGCGCCAGCCTTGCCCCGCAGCGCCAGGCCGAGGTCGATTTGCGGGCGTGGCGACCAATAATGCGCCAGCAGCGGCTCGGCGATATCAGGTTCGGCGGTGCGCTGCCCCAGCACGAGCGGCAATGCGCCAGCACCATTGCCCAACTCGCCACCGACACATAGCCAATCACCAGGCTGCGCGCCGCCGCGAGTCAGGGCCTGGCCGCACGGCACGCGACCGAACACCGTCAGGGTCATGCTCAACGGCCCACGCGTAGTATCACCGCCCACCAGCGCGACATCACACGCCTGGGCCATCTGGTTCAAACCACGGGCATAGGCTTGCAACCAATCGGCGGTCACCGTCGGCAAGGTCAGGGCCAGGGTAAATGCAAAAGGAGTAGCGCCCATGGCGGCCAGGTCACTGACCGCCACGGCCAGCGAGCGCTGGCCGAGCAGGAACGGGTCGCAAGGGTCTGGAAAATGCACACCGGCCACAAGGGTATCGGTGGACACCGCCAACTGCTCCCCGGGTGGAACGGCCAGCAAGGCGCAGTCGTCGCCGATCCCGAGCGCAACGCCCTCGCCGCCCTGCGCGCAAGACGCAGCGGCGAAGTAATGACGGATCAGCTCAAATTCGCCCATAGTCGCTGCAAACGCCGGTCAGCGCTTGAACGCCTTCACTTCAGCTTCACGCAGACGCGGGGCCAGCTTGTCGAGTACACCGTTGACGAACTTGTGCCCATCGGTGGACCCGAAGACTTTCGCCAGCTCGATCCCTTCGTTGATCACTACGCGGTAAGGAACGTCGACGCGCTGCATCAGCTCCCAGGTGGACAAGCGCAACACGGCCAGTTCAACCGGGTCCAGCTCTTCGATGGTCAGGTCCAGGCAAGGGGCCAGGGCAATGTCGATTTCGGTCTTGTGGGCCGGGACGCCATGCAGGATCTCGCGGAAGTACGCGCCGTCAACGTCACTGAAGTCGTTGTCGACCCGAAACTGCGCTTCAATCTCGTTCAGCGATTGCTTGGCCATGTGCCATTGATACAGCGCCTGGGTCGCGAGCTGACGGGCTTCACGACGCTTGACGCTCTTCGAAGGCTTGCCGGCATCGGCTGGCTTGGGATCGCGCGGGTTGAAACGATCGCTTTCGTCGCTAATCACTTGGCCTCCAACTGCGCCAGCAGGCTGACCATTTCCAGGGCGGACAGGGCAGCTTCGGCGCCTTTGTTACCGGCCTTGGTGCCGGAACGTTCGATGGCTTGCTCGATGGAATCAACGGTCAGCACGCCGAAGGCGACCGGCACGCCGAATTCCATGGACACCTGGGCCAGGCCCTTGGTGCATTCGCCGGCCACGTATTCGAAGTGCGGAGTACCGCCACGAATGACCGCGCCCAGGGCGATGATCGCCGCATATTCGCCCTTTTGAGCGACTTTCTGCGCAACCAGAGGGATTTCGAAGGCGCCAGGCGCACGGATGATGGTGATGTCGCTTTCGCTCACGCCATGGCGAACCAGGGCATCGACCGCACCGCCAACCAGGCTCTCAACCACGAAGCTGTTGAAACGGCCCACTACCAGAGCGTAGCGGCCTTGAGGGGCGATGAAGGTACCTTCGATGGTCTTCAGGGTCATTCGTCAGATCTCTTAAAGAGCCAGAGCGCGTTCGAATACGCGCTCCTTAGTGATATTAGCCGCGAATACTGAGCCGGAAATCCCGGGCCATTATTCGGAGGGCACGTATTCTACAACTTCCAGGTCGAAACCGGATATCGCATTAAATTTCATCGGTGCGCTCATCAGGCGCATTTTTCGTACGCCCAGGTCCCGCAGGATCTGCGAACCGGCGCCGACGATGCTGTAGGTGGTCGGTTTTTTCACGATGGTGTTATCGCCGGTTTCACGGATGTGCGCCAGCAACACGTCGCCATCGAGCGGGTGTCCGAGCAGCAGGACCACGCCGCTGCCGGCCTCGGCCACCGCGGCCATGGCGGCCCGCAGGCTCCAGCGGCCGGGCTGCTTGACCATCAGCAGGTCGCGCAGCGGGTCCATGTTATGCACGCGCACCAGGGTCGGTTCTTCGGCGCACACGGTGCCCAGGGTCAGCGCCATGTGCACGTCACCTTCCACCGAGTCGCGGTAGGTCACCAGGTTGAACTGGCCCAGTTCGCTGTCCAGCGGCTGCTCGGCAATCCGCTGAACGGTACGTTCGTGGATCATCCGGTAGTGGATCAGGTCGGCGATGGTGCCGATCTTGATGTTGTGTTCGGCGGCAAAGGCTTCCAGTTCCGCGCGACGGGACATGGTGCCGTCGTCGTTCATGACTTCGCAGATCACGCCGCTGGCTTCAAAACCGGCCATGCGCGCCAGGTCGCACGCCGCTTCGGTGTGGCCGGCACGGGCCAGGGTGCCGCCGGCCTGGGCCATCAGCGGGAAGATGTGGCCGGGGCTGACAATGTCTTCGGCCTTGGCGTCTTTCGCGGCGGCCGCCTGCACAGTGCGAGCACGGTCAGCGGCGGAGATCCCGGTGGTCACGCCCTCGGCGGCCTCGATGGACACGGTGAACTTGGTGCCGAAGCCGGAACCGTTGCGCGGCGCCATCAATGGCAGCTTCAAGAGCTCGCAGCGCTCGCGGGTCATGGGCATGCAGATCAGGCCACGGGCGTGCTTGGCCATGAAGTTGATGTGTTCGGCTTTGCAGCACTCGGCGGCCATGATCAGGTCGCCTTCGTTCTCGCGGTCTTCGTCATCCATGAGGATGACCATCTTGCCTTGGCGGATGTCTTCAACCAGTTCTTCGATACTATTGAGCGCCACGCGGCACCCCCTTGGGTCAGGATTTGAGGTAGCCGTTGGCGGCCAGAAAGCTTTCAGTGATGTTACCGGCTGCAGGCGTTGCTGCCTTGTCACCCAACAGCAGGCGCTCCAGATAACGGGCCAGCAGGTCAACCTCCAGGTTGACCCGGCGACCGGGCCGATACGAGGCCATGATGGTTTCGCTCAAGGTGTGCGGAATGATGGTCAGCAGGAACTCGGCGCCATCCACCGCATTGACCGTCAGGCTGGTGCCATCGACGGTGATCGAGCCTTTATGGGCGATGTACTTGGCCAGCTCTTTCGGGGCGCGGATGCGAAACTCCACGGCCCGGGCGTTATCGCTGCGCGCAACCACTTCACCCACGCCGTCGACATGGCCACTGACCAGATGTCCGCCCAGGCGGGTGGTAGGGGTCAGGGCTTTTTCCAGGTTGACCGGGCTGCCGCTCTTGAGATCGTTCATGGCGGTGCAGTCGAGGGTTTCGCGGCTGACGTCCGCCAGGAAACCATTGCCCGGCAGTTCGACGGCGGTCAGGCACACGCCGTTTACCGCGATGCTGTCGCCCAGTTTGACGTCGCTCAGGTCGAGCTTGCCGGTTTCGACATGAACCCGCACGTCGCCGCCCTTGGGGGTCAGTGCACGGATGCTGCCGATGGATTCGATGATGCCGGTAAACATGGAGTCCTCCTCGAGAACGGGCCGCCGCTTGAGCGAAAGCCGGGAATTATACGCGGGCCTGCGAAACGGGAACGGCGATGACTCGCCAGTCATCGCCCACGGCACGGATTTCGGTGATTTTCAGCTCCGGGGCATCTTTCATCTGCGCCAGCGGCCAATCCAGTAACGGTCGTGCCGAAGAGCCGAGGAACTTGCCGGCGATGAAAATCTGGAACTCATCCACCAATCCTTGCCGGGCAAAAGCCCCCGCCAGGCGTGGGCCGGCTTCCACCAGCACTTCATTGACGCCGCGGCCCGCCAGCTCCATCAGCAGGCGACGCAGATCGACCTGGCCATCGTCGCCCGCCACGATCATGCATTCTGGGCCATTGGCGTATTGTTCTTCCACCGCCATGCAGGTAGCGACCAGCGCCGGGCCGGCCTTAAAGAAAGGTGCGTCCAGCGGCACGCGCAGACGACCGTCCACCAGTACCCGCAACGGCGGACGACTCATGATCAGCGCGGTCTGCTGCGCATCCAGGCCCAGTTCATCGGCGCGCACGGTCAGCCGGGCGTTGTCGGCCAGCACCGTATCGGCGCCGGTCAGCACCACACTGGCCTGGGCGCGCAGGCGTTGCACCGCCGAACGTGCAGCCGGGCCGGTGATCCACTGGCTTTCGCCGCTTTCCATGGCGGTGCGGCCATCGAGGCTCATGGCGAGCTTGACCCGCACGAACGGCAAGCCGTGTTCCATGCGCTTGAGAAAACCTTCATTGAGCTTGCGGGCTTCGCCTTCCAGCACGCCGCTTTCGGTGGCGATACCGGCCTGGGCCAGCCGCTGCAGGCCGCGCCCGGCGACTTCCGGGTTCGGGTCCTGCATCGCCGCCACCACCCGCGCCACGCCGGCATTGACCAACGCATCGGCACAGGGCGGCGTATGCCCGTGATGGCTGCAGGGTTCGAGGGTCACGTAAGCCGTGGCGCCCCGAGCCTGTTCACCGGCGGCGCGCAGGGCATGGACTTCGGCATGGGGTTCGCCGGTGCGAATGTGCCAGCCTTCGCCGACAACCTGACCGTCACGCACGATCACGCAACCTACCCGGGGATTGGGATGCGTGGTGTAGTGACCGCGCCGCGCCAATTCCAGGGCACGGGCCATGTGTTGGGCGTCGAGGACCGCCTGCTGCGCCGGGCTGGTCATTCTTTCACCGGTTCGCGGGCCAGGCGGTCGATTTCTTCGCGAAATTCGTTCAAGTCCTGGAAACGGCGATAGACCGAGGCGAAACGGATGTAGGCGACTTCATCGAGCTTCTGCAGCTCGGCCATCACCAGTTCACCGACCACCAGGGATTTGACCTCGCGTTCGCCAGTGGCGCGCAGCTTGTGCTTGATGTGCACCAGCGCCGCTTCCAGGCGCTCGACGCTCACCGGGCGTTTTTCCAGGGCGCGCTGCATGCCAGCGCGCAGTTTGTCTTCGTCGAACGGCTGACGGCTGCCGTCGGTCTTGATCAGGCGCGGCAACACCAGTTCAGCGGTCTCGAACGTCGTGAAACGCTCGCCGCAGGCCAGGCATTCGCGCCGGCGGCGGACTTGTTCGCCCTCGGCGACCAGTCGCGAGTCGATGACCTTGGTGTCGTTGGCACCGCAGAAGGGACAGTGCATGGTGGCAGGCAACAAAAAAAGGGAGGGCCATGGTAGCGCATCCCACTGGCAAGACAAGCCATAGGGTTTACGGTATACAGACGGGGTTACCGTCAGCCCCCTGGAATTTACCTTGCTGGAGCCACACATGCCGCTACGATCGCTCGTTTTGCTCAGTCTATTCAGCCTGCTGATGGCGTGCAGCAGCGACGCCCCCAAACCCGATGCCCCCGCCCCGGCCAAGACCCCTGCGCCGAAACAGGCCCAGGAAAAAGCCCGCCAGGCCGCCGAACTGGGGCCGCTTCCGGCGCACCAGCGGGAGTTGAGCGGCACCCTGCAAGGGATACCGGCCGGGGCCGAGGTCGAACTGGCGCTGCTGGTGATCGATGACAAGGACCGTCCGCAACAATTGCTCGCCAGCTCCAGCCTGATCGGCACCAACCAGGCGCTGCCCTTTCGTCTGCGCTTCAACCCCGAAGCCTTCCCGGTTGGCGCCCGTGTGGAACTGCGCGGCCGCGCCAGCCAGTCGGGCCAGTTGATCCTGCATCTGCCGGAGCAACGCATCAGCCAGCCGACCACTCAGGCGCTGGGCGCGCTGCAATTTGTCAAAGCGCCATGAATTCACCGCAAGACCTGCAACACGCGTTGGGCCAGTTGCTTGGAGACGCGCGCCTAGTGGCTTGCCCACTGCCTGAGACTGAGCTGAAACTGTGGCTGATCGACGGCGACAACATGGACCGCGCGTTCAGCCCGGAAGAAACCCGGCGCATTCTCCACGAACCACCTTACTGGAGCTTCTGCTGGGCCAGCGGCCTGGCCATGGCACGCTACCTTGTCGAACAGCCGCATTGGGTCGCAGGCAAGCGAGTGCTGGACTTCGGCGCCGGTTCCGGCGTGGCGGGTATTGCCGCGCTCAAGGCCGGGGCGCTGGAGGTGGTGGCCTGTGATCTGGATCCTCTGGCGCTTGCTGCGTGCCAGGCCAATGCCCTGCTCAATGACGTAACGCTTGGGTACTCGGAGGATTTTTTCGCCGAGGACGATCGCTTCGACCTGATCCTGGTCGCAGATGTGCTTTACGACCGCGCCAACCTGCCGTTGCTCGACCAGTTCCTCAGTCGCGGCCGCGAGGCCCTGGTGGCCGACTCCCGGGTGCGGGATTTCCAGCATCCGCTGTACCGGCGCATCGAAATGCTCGAAGCCATGACCTTGCCGGATCTGGCCGAGCCCGAGGAGTTTCGGCATGTGAGCCTGTACCACGCGCGGCGTTAGCCTCAAGAGCATCGCGAGCAAGCTCGCTCCCACAGGGTTTTGTGTCGAATACAAAATGTGTGTTCATCACAAATCCCATGTGGGAGCGAGCCTGCTCGCGATAAGGCACCGCCCCCCCGCTTTCAGCCGCCCCCCACCAAGCCGTATAGTTGCCCCATTCAAGCGTTCTACGAGATTCCCCATGACCCAGGACACCCCGTACATCTTCGACGCCACCACCGCCGACTTCGACCAGTCGGTGATCGCCAACTCTTTTCACAAACCGGTGCTGGTGGATTTCTGGGCCGAGTGGTGCGCGCCGTGCAAGGCGTTGATGCCGATGCTGCAAGGCATTGCCGAGAGCTATCGAGGCGAACTGCTGCTGGCCAAGGTCAACTGCGACATCGAGCAGGACATCGTCGCCCGCTTCGGCATTCGCAGCTTGCCTACCGTGGTGCTGTTCAAGGACGGCCAGCCCGTCGACGGTTTCGCCGGGGCCCAGCCGGAGTCCGCCGTGCGGGCGATGCTCGAACCTCATGTACAGATGCCGCCTCCGGCCGCCGCCGACCCGTTTGAACAGGCCCAGGCGCTGTTCGACGAGGGGCGTTTCGCTGATGCCGAGGCCGTGCTCACTGCACTGCTGGGGGAAGACAATACCAACGCCAAGGCGCTGATCCTGTATGCCCGCTGCCTGACCGAGCGCGGTGAGCTGACTGAGGCACAAACCGTGCTCGACGCGGTGAAAAGCGACGAGCACAAGGCCGCGCTGGCCGGGGCCAAGGCGCAGATCCAGTTCCTCGGCCTGGCCAAGGATCTGCCGGACGCCGCCGATCTCAAGGCCCGCCTGGCGAAAGATCCGCAGGACGACGAAGCGGTGTATCAACTGGCAATCCAGCAATTGGCCCGCCAACAGTACGAACCGGCCCTCGACGCGCTGCTCAAGCTGTTCATCCGCAACCGCAGCTACAGCGAAGGCCTGCCCCACAAGACGTTGCTGCAAGTCTTCGAATTGCTGGGCAACGACCATCCGCTGGTGACGACCTATCGCCGCAAGCTGTTTGCGGCGTTGTACTAGAGGAGCCGTTGCAAGCTGTAAGCTTCGAGCTGCAAGCGGCGATTCGTTTCAGCTTGGGGCTTGCGGCTCAATCTGCGTGCCAACTGTAGAGCGGTGTATCGCCGCCGCTGATGACTTTCACGTCCGGACTATGGCGCAAGCGCACTAACAGGCGTTTGCCGGCCGGGGCGCTGCCGGTCAGGCCTTCGAGCTGTTCCAGCAGGTCCGGACCGCTCAGTTGCCCGGCCTTGCGCAGCAATTCCCTGGCGATCTGCCACAAGGCATCGTCCTGGTTGGCCGGCCTGGCCGCAGCCGTCGCCGTGTTATCGGGCCTGACCGTTTGCAACTGCGCGCCGAGCTGCGCCCAGTCGCCCTCATCCATGTCGATCGACAAGTCCACCGGCCAATCACCGACGGTTCCGCGTATCCGCAACATTACCGTGCTCCTGAAAATTTCATGTGCCCATGCTCCCATGGGCCTTGCGCGACGCCAAGCAGCCGGTCAAACTCTGCGCACTTTCGTTATAAGATTACATAACAGAAAACTCATTTTATCTGGAGACTCGTCATGCGCCGTCTGCTTCTCGCCCTGCCGTTCGCCCTGCTGCCCTTGGCTGTCGCCCATGCGGCGGTCGAGCATGACCACGATCATGATCACGAGCACGGCAGCCTCGGCGCCCATGAACACGGTGTCGGCCGGCTGAATGCCGCGCTGGACGGCCAGACCCTGGAACTGGAGCTGGAAAGCCCGGCGATGAACCTGGTGGGCTTCGAACACGCCGCCACCAGCGATGCCGACAAGGCCAAGGTCGCCGCCGTGCGTGCGCAACTGGACAAGCCGCTGGCGCTGTTCAGCCTGCCCGACGCCGCCAAATGCACCGTGGCCCAGCAGGAACTGGAGAGTCCGCTGTTTGGCGATGAACCGGACCACGATGACCACGACGAAGATGAGCATGGCGACGAACACCACGGCGAACACAGTGAAATCCATGCCCACTACCAGTTCACCTGCGCCACCCCGGGCGCGTTGAAAAACCTGGACCTGGCGACCCTGTTCAAAACCTTCCCGGCCACTCAGAAAATTCAGGTACAACTGATCAGCCCGAGCGGCCAGCAAGGCGTGGAAGTGACGGCCAAGGCACCCACCCTGAAATTCTGATTGACCGCAAAACCAATGTGGGAGCGAGCCTGGTGGGAGCAAAGCTTGCTCGCGATGGCGGTTCGATTGTCGACACCCAAGTTGAATGTGACGGCCTCATCGCGAGCAAGCTTTGCTCCCACCGGTATTCCCACAGGTATTCATCTTTTGAACCCGCAAACATGACTCAAGCACTCATCGAACTGTCCGACCTGGGCTTCAGTTGGCCCGGACATCCACCCTTGCTGGATATCCCGGCGTTTCGCCTGGAGGCGGGAGAGACGCTGTTTCTCAAAGGCCCCAGCGGCAGCGGCAAGACCACGCTGCTGGGGCTGCTGGGCGGTGTGCAGACACCGGACCGGGGCAGCATTCGCCTGCTCGGCCAGGAACTCACCGAACTGGGCGCCGGGGCCCGCGACCGCTTTCGCGTCGACCACACCGGCTACATCTTCCAGCAATTCAACCTGCTGCCGTTTCTCTCGGTGCGCGAGAACGCTGAACTGCCCTGTCACTTCTCGAAACTGCGTGCGCAACGGGCGATCCAGCGTCACGGCAGCGTCGATCAAGCTGCTGCCACGCTGCTGGCGCACTTGGGCCTGACCGACACGAATCTGCTTGGGCGCCGCGCCGACTCGCTGTCCATCGGCCAGCAGCAACGGGTAGCAGCCGCCCGGGCATTGATCGGCCAGCCGGAACTGGTGATCGCCGACGAACCCACCTCGGCACTGGACTACGACGCCCGGGAAAACTTCCTGCGGCTGCTGTTCGCTGAATGCCGCGAGGCTGGATCGAGCCTGCTGTTCGTCAGCCATGACCAGAGCCTGGCGCCGCTGTTCGACCGCAACCTCTCGCTGGCCGATCTCAATCGCGCCGCCACGCCACTCGAGGTCTGAGATGTATTTGTTCCGTCTTGCCATGGCCAGCCTGGCGAACCGCCGTTTCACCGCGATCCTCACCGCATTCGCCATTGCCCTTTCGGTGTGCCTGCTGCTGGCGGTAGAGCGGGTACGCACCGAGGCGCGGGCCAGTTTCGCCAGCACCATCAGTGGCACCGACCTGATCGTCGGTGCCCGCTCGGGTTCGGTGAACCTGCTGCTGTATTCGGTGTTTCGCATCGGCAACGCCACCAACAACATCCGCTGGGACAGCTTCGAGCAGTTCGCCAGCAACCCGAAAGTGAAGTGGGCGATCCCCATGTCCCTGGGCGATTCCCATCGCGGCTACCGGGTGATGGGCACGACCGAGGCCTACTTCGAGCATTACCAATACGGTCGCCGGCAACACCTGGCGCTGGCCGAGGGCCGCGCCTTCGCCACCGATCCATTCGAAGTGGTGCTCGGCGCCGAAGTGGCCGAGGCGCTGCATTACAAGCTGGGCGACAAACTGGTGCTGGCCCACGGCGTGGCGGTGGTCAGCCTGGTCAAGCACGATGACAAGCCCTTCACCGTGGTCGGTATTCTCAAGCGCACCGGCACCCCGGTAGACCGCACGCTGCACATCAGCCTCGGCGGCATGGAAGCGATCCACATCGACTGGAAAAACGGTGTGCCGGCCCAGGGCAAGGGCCGCATCAGCGCCGACCAGGCCCGCAACATGGACCTGACGCCCAAGGCGATCACAGCGTTCATGCTTGGCCTCAACAGCAAGATTTCCACCTTCGCCCTGCAGCGCGAGATCAACGAGTTTCGCGGCGAGCCGTTGCTGGCGATCCTGCCCGGCGTGGCGTTGCAGGAGTTATGGAGCCTGATGGGCACGGCGGAAAAAGCCTTGTTCGTGATTTCGCTGTTCGTGGTGCTGACCGGTCTGATCGGCATGCTCACGGCGATTCTCACCAGCCTCAACGAGCGGCGGCGGGAGATGGCGATCCTGCGCTCGGTGGGCGCGCGGCCGTGGCACATCGCGACCCTGCTGGTGCTCGAAGCCTTCGCCCTGGCGCTGGCCGGGGTCGCCGCCGGGCTGGCCCTGCTGTACATCGGCATCGCCGCCGCGCAGGGTTATGTGCAGTCGGCCTATGGGTTGTATCTGCCCTTGGCCTGGCCGAGCGAATATGAATGGACGCTGATGGCTGGCATTCTGGTCGCCGCTCTACTGATGGGCAGCGTGCCGGCCTGGCGCGCCTATCGCCAATCGTTGGCCGATGGCCTGTCGATCCGTTTATGAGGACGTTGAAGATGCCCCGCGCTTTGCTTGCGCTGTTGATGACGGTCGCCCTACCGCTGTGGGCGGCCGAACCGAGGGACTTGTCGTGGCAGGAAATGATCCCGCCGGACGCACCGCCGGAAGTGCCGAACATGACGCCGCTGCACGACCTGTCGCAGATGAGCGATGCCCTGGCCGCCGAAGCGGCCCCCGCGGCCAAGCAGGATCTGCCCAACGCGCCGGTGGTCAAGGAACTCGACGGCCAGCAGATTCGTTTGCCGGGTTACATCGTGCCGCTGGAAGTCAGCGAAGAAGGCCGCACCACGGACTTTTTGCTGGTGCCGTATTTCGGCGCTTGCATCCACGTACCGCCACCGCCGTCGAATCAGATCGTGCATGTGAAAAGTGAAATCGGGGTCAAGCTCGACGAGTTGTACCAGCCGTACTGGGTCGAAGGGCCGATGCAGGTCAAGCCGTCCACCAGTGAACTGGCCGATGCCGGGTATCAGATGGCGGCTGAGAAGATTTATGTGTATGAGCTGCCGGAGTGAATCTGGTGGTGATGTGTTGGCAATGGAATAGCTATCGCGAGCAGGCTCGCTCCCACAGTTGACCGAGTTGCTTCAGAAGGAATCCGGTCCAATGTGGGAGCGAGCCTGCTCGCGATGGGGCCCTCAAGATTTCCTCATCATCATTTTATTGAGCTGAGTCAATTAATAGACCCAGACTCATTGAGCTGAGTCAAAAGACCGCCCTAGAGCGCTGCGTACCATGAGACATCAATTTTAGATGCCCTCTGGAGCTCCCATGCAAAAGTCTCTGCTCAGCGCTTCCCTCGTGGCCCTCGCGCTCGCCTCCCCGCTCGCCCAGGCTCATACCGCTGGCGACATCATCGTTCGCGCCGGCGCCATCACCGTCAACCCGGAAGCCGACAGTTCCAGCGTCAAGGTCGATCGTGGCCCGCTGGCCGGCGCCGACCTGGGCGGCAAGGCAACCATGAGCAGCGACACACAGCTGGGCCTGAACTTCGCCTACATGATCACCAACAACCTGGGCATCGAACTGCTGGCCGCATCGCCGTTCGAGCACGATGTGAAGATCAAAGGCACCGCCCTGGGTGCGGCCAACAACAAGCTCGGTACCCTCAAGCACCTGCCGCCAACCCTGAGCCTGGTCTACTACCCGCTCGACGCCACGTCGGCCTTCCAGCCTTACGTCGGCGCCGGCATCAACTACACCTGGATCTACGATGAACACGTCGGCAGCGAAGCCAGCGCCAACGGCTTCAGCAACTTCCGGGCGAGCAACAGTTGGGGCATGGCGTGGCAAGTGGGCGCCGACTACATGCTGACCGACAACATCATGGTCAACGGCCAGATTCGCTACATCGACATCGACACCACCGCCTATGTGGACAACAACGCCGTGGCCAGCGGTACCCGGGCCAAGGTGAATGTCGATGTGGACCCTTGGATCTACATGGTGGGGTTGGGTTACAAGTTCTAACTCATTCTTGAGAGTAAGAAAAAACCTGTGGGAGCGAGCCTGCTCGCGATTGCGTTGGATCAGCCGGCATTGATGCCAGCTGACAAACCGCTATCGCGAGCAGGCTCGCTCCCACAGTTTTTGGTGGCGTAGGATTCAGCGTCCCAGCAGCCGCGCCAGCCCCACGCTCATCGGCGTCTGTTGTGGAAAGCTGAAGCGCTCCAACAGCCGGCGATTGTCAGCCCGGGAATGGCGGATGTCGCCGGAGCGCGCCGGGCCGTAGCTGATCGGCGGCAGATCGCCCACCACCGTGGCCAGGGCCTGGAGCAATTGCTTGAGGGTCGTGGCCTGGTTCCAGCCGACGTTCACCGCGCCCACTTGCACCTCAGGTGTTTCGATAGCCTGCACCAACAGGTCCACCAGATCTTCGACGTAGACAAAATCCCGGGTCTGCTCGCCGTCGCCGAACACCGTGATCGGCAGGCCTTTCTGTGCCCGTTCGCTGAAGATGCTGATGACCCCGGAATAGGGCGAGGACGGATCCTGGCGCGGGCCGTAGATGTTGAAGAAGCGGAACACCACCGGCTCCAGTGCGTGCTGGCGGCGGTAGAAGTCCAGGTAGAACTCGCTGGCCAGCTTGTCCGAAGCATATGGCGTGAGCGGAGCCTTGGGCGTGTCTTCGTCGATGGACTCACCTTCGCCGTTGTTGCCATAGACCGCTGCGCTGGAGGCGAACAGCACCCGCTTCACCCCGGCCTGGCGCATGGCTTCGCAGACATTGAGGGTGCCGATGAAATTGCTCTGGTGCGTACGCACCGGGTCGTCCACCGAGGCCTGCACCGAAGCCACCGCTGCCAGGTGCGCCACGGCGCTGCAACCGGCCACGGCCCGGGCTACCAGCGCCGCATTGGCCACGTCGCCTTCGATCAGTTCAACCAGAGGGTTGTCCAGCGGCAGGTTACTGCGCTTGCCGGTGGACAGGTCATCGAGGATGCGCACCGAATGGCCCTTGGCAAGCAAGGCGTCGGTCAGGTGCGAACCAATGAAACCAGCGCCGCCGGTGATTAAAACAGGACCTTCAGCCATGACGATAAAACCTATCCAGTAAGCCCGGGAGTGCAGCGCGCCAGGCGCGGGGCTTGATCCCGAACGTGTGCAGAATTTTCTTGCAGGCCAGCACCGCATGCTGCGGTTCTTCCGCGGCGTCCGGCCGTGCGGCGTGTGCCTGGGGAGTAGGCGATTCGATTGCCAGGGGATGCAGGGCCCGGGCTTCGGTGAGGATCGCCTGCCCCAGCGCCAGCGGCGTGGTCGCCTCATGCCCGGCATAGTGGTAGGTGCCCCACAACGGCGCGGCGCAATCGAGTTGCTTGAGCACCGAGATGATCACCCGCGCCGCGTCGTCCACCGGCGTCGGATTGCCCCGACGGTCGTCGGCCAACAGCAAGTCTTCGGGTTGTTCGGCCCGGGCCAGGAAACGTCCCAGGATGCCGTCGGCGCTGTCGTCCAGCAGCCAGCCGAAACGCAACAGCACATGTTGTGGACAGGTGGCGCGCACGCTCTGCTCAATCCGCCACAACGCCTGCCCGCGCAGCCCCAAGGGCACAGGTTCGTCCTTTTCGCTGTACGCCGTAGCGCGGGATCCATCAAACACGCGATAGCTCGACGGTTGCAGCAAAATGATGTTGTGATGCTGGCACAGCTCGGCCAGCCGCTCGACGGCGCGCTCCTGGCTGGCCAGGCGCTGCTCGCTGACGGTCTCAGCCTGGAACCAGTCGAAGTAGTACGCCAGGTTGATCAAGGCGTCCGGTCGAGTGTCGTCCAGCAGCTGCGTCAGGCTCGCGGCATCCCAGCCGTCTTCGGGGGGGCGGGGGGCAAGAAAACCGATGTCTTCTTCCGCACCGAGGCGAATCAGCGCCTGCCCAAGGGCATTTCCGCCGCCCAGTAACATAAGGCGCATTCGCATAAAGTCAGCAGGCCCGGTCTGTTGGCAAAAGAATTGGGTCGACAACGCCCGCAGGCGTTGTCGGAATCGTTGCATTTTGCGGGTTTAGTGCGCAACCGTCATCCGTAAAGTGCAGATCCGGTATTTGTGTAAGGTTCACAGGCTCTATCGCGAGCAGGCTCGCTCCCACAATGGAGCGAGTCTCTTCAGAAAGAATGCGGTGGGAGCGAGCCTGCTCGCGATGAGGCCCTCCCAGGCCAGGCATCGCTCAGAGGTACTTGCATCTTCCCCATCCCACCCGCATAACTGCCCACATGAATCTGCCCTTCCCAGCCGACCACGCCATGGCAGGCTTTCATCCCGCCGTTCGCGCCTGGTTCAGCCAGACATTCCCGGCGGTCACGGCCGCTCAGGCCCGGGCCTGGCCGTTGATCGGGCAGCGCCGTTCGACCCTGGTGGCTGCGCCCACGGGATCGGGCAAGACCCTGACGGCATTTCTTGCCGTACTGGATGACCTGGTACACCGAGGCCTGGAACAGGGCGGTCTGCCGGACCAGACCCTGGTGGTCTACGTCTCGCCGCTCAAGGCACTGAGCAACGACATCCAGATCAACCTGCAAAACCCACTGGCCGGCATTACCGAACAATTGCGGAAGATGGGCCTGCCGCCGTTGCACATCACCACCGCCGTGCGCACCGGAGACACGCCACAAAAAGACCGCACAGCGATGCGCAAGACCGCGCCGCACATTCTGGTGACCACCCCCGAATCGCTTTACGTGCTGCTCGGCTCCGATTCCGGCCGGCAAATGCTCGCCAGCACCCGCACCGTCATTGTCGACGAGATCCACGCCATCGCCGCCAGCAAACGTGGCAGTCACCTGGCCCTGAGCCTGGAGCGTTTGCAAGCGCTGTGCGCCGAACCGCTGATGCGCATCGGTCTGTCCGCCACGCAAAAACCCATCGAAGCGGTGTCGCGTTTTCTCGTTGGCCAGGGGCGCAGCTGTGAAATCGTCGACATCGGCCACGCCCGCCCCCGGGACCTGGACATAGAAGTGCCACCCGTGCCGCTCTCGGCGGTGATGGCCAATGATGTTTGGGAACTGGTCTACAACCGCCTCGCCGAACTGGCCCGGGAACACCGCACCACCCTGATTTTCGTCAACACCCGGCGACTGGCCGAACGCCTGAGCCGTCATTTGAGCGAACGCCTGGGCAAGCACGCCGTGGCCGCCCACCACGGCAGCCTGGCCAAGGAGTTTCGCCTCGACGCCGAACAACGGCTCAAGCGCGGCGAGTTGCAGGTGTTGATCGCCACCGCGTCCCTGGAACTGGGCATCGATATCGGCGACGTCGACCTGGTGTGTCAGATCGCCTCGCCGCGGTCGATCTCGGCGTTTTTGCAACGGGTCGGCCGCTCGGGCCATCAGGTTGGCGGCACGCCCAAGGGACGCCTGTTCGCCACCACCCGCGACGACTTGATCGAATGCGTCGCCCTGCTCGATTGCGTGCGCCGTGGCGAGCTGGACATTCTGCACATTCCCAAGGCGCCACTGGATGTGCTGGCCCAGCAGATCGTCGCCGAGGTCAGTTGCCAGGAATGGCCGGAACAGGCGCTGCTGGAAACCTTTCGCCGCGCCGCGCCCTATGCCGAGCTGGACGACGGCCACTATCAGGCGCTGCTGCACATGCTCGCCGAGGGCCTCAATGGTCGTCAGGGCGTGCGCAGTGCGTACCTGCATCGCGACGCCGTCACCCGCACCCTGCGCGGGCGCCGGGGCAGCAAGCTGACCGCCGTGACCAGCGGCGGCACCATCCCGGACAACGCCGACTACAGCGTGCTGCTCGAACCCCAAGGATTGAACATCGGCAGCGTCAACGAAGACTTCGCCGTGGAGAGCATTGCCGGCGACGTGTTCCAACTGGGCAATACCTCTTACCGCATCATTCGCGTGGAGACCGGTCGGGTGCGGGTCGAGGACGCCCAGGGCCAGCCGCCGACCATTCCGTTCTGGCTTGGCGAAGCCCCTGGCCGCAGCGCCGAGTTGTCCCTGGCGGTAGCCCGCCTGCAAGCCCAACTGGACCAACTGCTCGGTGCCACGCCGGGCAACTTGCAACCGGCCCTCGACTGGCTGACCGGCACCTTGCAACTGAACCTGGCCAGTGCCGAACAACTGGTGGACTATCTGGCCCCGGCACGCCTGGCCTTCGGCGCCCTGCCGTCCCAGGACACACTGGTGATGGAACGTTTTTTCGACGAGTCCGGCGGCACGCAACTGATCATCCATACGCCGTTCGGCAGCCGCATCAACCGCGCCTGGGGCCTGGCCCTGCGCAAGCGTTTCTGCCGCACCTTCAATTTCGAATTGCAGGCCGCCGCCAGCGAAGACGCGATCGTGCTGTCGCTGTCCACCAGCCACAGCTTCGAGCTGGACGAGGTCTGGCGCTATCTCAATAGCCATAGCGCCGAACAGATATTGATCCAGGCAGTGCTGGATGCGCCGCTGTTCGGCGTGCGCTGGCGCTGGAATGCCAGTGTCGCCCTGGCCTTGCCGCGCTATTCGGGCGGACGCAAAGTCGCTCCGCAGATCCAGCGCATGAAAAGCGAAGACCTGATCGCCAGCGTATTCCCGGACCAGATCGCCTGCCTGGAGAACCTCGCCGGCGAACGGGAAATCCCCAATCACCCACTGGTGGAACAGACCCTCGACGACTGCCTGCACGAAGCCATGGACAGCGAAGGCTGGCTGACGCTGTTGCGGCGCATGGAAGCCGGCGAGGTTCGTCTGATCAGCCGCGATCTGCCGGCGCCCTCGCCCCTGGCGGCGGAAATCCTCAGCGCCCGGCCCTACACCTTTCTCGACGACGCCCCGCTGGAAGAACGCCGCACTCAAGCGGTGATCAACCGGCGCTGGAGCGACCCGCAGTCTACCGACGACCTCGGTGCACTCGACGCCGACGCCATCCAGGCGGTACGGGACGAAGCCTGGCCGGCCCCCACCAACCTCGATGAAATGCACGAAGCACTGATGAGCCTGGCCTGCATCGCCGACAGCGAGGCAGGTGCTCAGCCGTCGTGGCTGGACTGGCTGCAGGCCCTGGCCGAGCGCGGCCGCGCCAGTCATGTACAGATCAGCACCGAACGAGGTGTGTGGGTGGCGCTGGAACGGCTGACGTGTCTGCAAGCCATTTATCCACAGGCTCAATGGCGACCGCCGCTGACGCCGCTGGCGGGTTTCGATGAACCCTGGGACCGCGATGAGGCCATGGTGGAGGTACTGCGCGCGCGGCTCAGCGCCTTTGGTCCACTGCCGCTGGAGGCCATCGCCTACCCGCTGGGGCTAACGCCCCCGCCCATCACCCAGGCCCTGGCGCAACTGGAACAGCAAGGCTACGTGCTGCGTGGCCGATTCACCCCCGGCAGCGGACAGGAAGAATGGTGCGAGCGGCATTTGCTGGCGCGTATCCACCGCTACACCGTCAAGCGCCTGCGCCGGGAAATCGAGCCGGTGATGTTGCAGGATTTCATGCGGTTCCTGTTCGACTGGCAGCATCTGTCGCCGTCCACCCAAGGCCGGGGCAACGCGGTGCTGCCGTCGATCATCAGTCAGTTCGAAGGCTATCCGGCCGCCGCCTCGGCGTGGGACAGTGACCTGTTGCCGGCGCGGATCAAGGACTATTCCCCGAGCTGGCTCGATGAGCTGTGCCGCAGCGGCAAGCTGGTGTGGACGCGCCTGAGCGCTCGTCAGAAGCCATCTTCCAGCGCCTTGCGCAGCACGCCGATTGTGTTGCTGCCGCGCAATCAGGTCGCCCTCTGGAGCAGCCTGACTGAACAGACCCCACCCAGCGAGCTGTCACCCAAGACGCAAAAAGTCCATAAGGCCCTCAGCGAACACGGCGCGCTGTTTTTCGATGAGTTGTTGCACGAGGCGCACTTGCTGCGCAGCGAACTGGAAATCGCGCTACAGGAACTGGTAGGCGCCGGGCTGGTGAATGCCGACAGCTTCGCCGGGTTGCGCGCGTTGATCACCCCTGCCAGTAAGCGCCAGGCGCGCAGCAGTCGGCGCGGGCGCGGGGCATTCGTTGGCGGCATGGACGATGCCGGGCGCTGGGCCTTGTTACGCCGTAGCGCCCCAGTGCCCGAGGAAGGAAACCGGCCAACGGCGATACCGCCCGACACCCTCGAACACATCGCCATGACCTTGCTGCGCCGTTATGGCGTGGTGTTCTGGCGCCTGTTGGAGCGGGAGGCGGATTGGTTGCCGAGCTGGCGCGAGTTACTGCGCACGTTTCATCGCCTGGAGGCGCGGGGAGAGATTCGTGGCGGACGTTTTGTCAGCGGCCTGGCGGGCGAGCAATTCGCCCTGCCCGAAGCCATTCCATTGCTGCGGGAAGTGCGCCGCCGCCCCAGCGACGGCGCCCTGGTCGCGGTGTGCGGTGTCGACCCGCTGAACCTGGCCGGCACCTTGTTGCCGGGAGCGAAAGTACCGGCGCTGGCGAGCAATCGGCTGGTGTATCGCGATGGCCTGCCGGCGGCGGCGCAGATCGCGGGCAAACAGCATGTGTGGCTGGAGCTGGATGCGCAGGGCATGACTGAGGTAAGGAACAAGCTGATCCAGAGAAGTTGAGGGTGTCTGGACGGACCTCATCGCGAGCAGGCTCGCTCCCACATTTGATCTGCGCTGGGGGCCCATTCAGCAACTACTGAAACACAGCGAACAAGACTGCAGGACTTCACCTGCCCTCACCATCGGTAACTCCATCGAAACTTTCTACCCCGCGCGACAGTCATCAAAAGACACAGGCGGTACGAGGTCATTGGCACGGGAGGGACACATGACGGCGATCCACATTGGCATTTCCGGTTGGCGTTATACGCCTTGGCGGGGGGATTTCTACCCCAAGGGGCTGACCCAGAAACGGGAATTGCAATTCGCCTCGCGAGCGGTCAACAGCATCGAAATCAATGGATCGTTCTACGCCCTGCAACGCCCCGAACGGTATGCCCAGTGGTACGCCGAGACCCCGCCCGGCTTCGTCTTCAGCGTCAAGGCGCCGCGTTTCATCACCCACATCAGACGTCTTCGGGACATTCACAAGCCGTTGGCCAATTTCTTCGCTTCCGGCGTGCTGGAGCTCAAGGAGAAACTCGGCGCGATCCTCTGGCAGTTTCCTCCCAGTTTCAAATTCGATCCCGAGTTGTTCGAAGACTTTCTCAAGCAACTGCCCCACAACACCGAAGATGCCGCCGCCCTGGCCCGGGAGCACGAACCGCGCCTGAACGGCCACGCCAGCACCCAGGCCGACAAGAAGCGGCCGCTGCGTCACGCGGTGGAGATCCGTCATGAAAGCTTTATCGATCCACACTTCATCACCTTGCTCAAACGCTACGACGTGGCACTGGTGATCGCTGACACTGCGGGAAAATGGCCGTATCGCGAAGACGTTACCAGCGACTTCGTGTACTTGCGCCTGCACGGAGCCGAGGAGCTATACGCCAGCGGCTACACCGATGCGGCCTTGAAACGCTGGGGCGAGCGGATCGAGGCCTGGAGCCACGGCACACAACCGCGCGATGCCCATTTGATCGACCCGAAAAAGAAACCCCGCGCCCGCAAGAGCCGGGAGGTGTTCTGCTATTTCGACAATGACATCAAAGTCCGTGCGCCCTATGACGCGCGTCACTTGTTGGAGCACTTCGACCTGGACAAGGACCTGGCCACCACGCCCGGCGAGCGCCCGGCCGAGGGGGTATTGCCATGAGCATCCCGGAGTTCACCGAAACGACCCGCGATCCAACCCAGGAACGGACGCAAGACCTCGACCGGATCAATCGCTTCACCGTCCTGACGGTCAACACCCATAAAGGTTTCACCGCCCTGAACCGGCGCTTCATCCTCCCGGAACTGCGCGAGGCGGTGCGCAGTGTGTCCGCCGACGTGGTGTTCTTGCAGGAAGTCCACGGCACCCACGAGCACCACCCGCAGCGCTATTCCAACTGGCCGAGCATGCCGCAATACGAATTCCTCGCCGATAGCCTCTGGCCACAGTTCGCCTACGGGCGCAACGCGGTGTACCCGGCGGGGGACCATGGCAACGCATTGCTGTCCAAATTCCAGATCATTCGCCACGACAACCTGGACGTGTCTATCAGCGGCCATGAAAGCCGCGGCATGCTCCACAGCGTGCTGCGTCTGCCGGGCGGCGATGAGCGGGAAATCCACGCCATCTGCGTGCATCTGGGGTTGCGCGAGGGGCATCGTGTCGAGCAATTGAAACTGCTTTGCCAGCGTTTGAGCGAACTGCCGCCCGAGGCGCCGGTCATCGTCGCCGGGGATTTCAATGACTGGCGCGGCAAAGCCAGCGAGCTGCTTGAACCCAGCGGCCTGCGGGAGGTGTTCGCCGAGCAATGGGGCAAGCCGGCCCGCAGCTTTCCGGCGCGCCTGCCGGTCCTGCGTCTGGACCGCATCTACGTGCGCAACCTCAAGGCCCGTCATCCCAAGGTATTGAACGTACGCCCCTGGTCTCACCTTTCCGACCATGCACCGCTTTCGGTGGAGATCGAATTATGAGCGCGACTATGAACAAGGCGACGGTGGAACAGGTAGAGGTTCCGCCGACCGAGCGCAATCCGGCGCTGGTGGACATCGAGTACGGTTGGCACGGCAATAACCGGGTCACGCTGTTGGAGAACGGCGAGGAATATTTTCCCAGGGTCTTTGAGGCCATACGCCGGGCCGAAAAGGAAATCCTCCTTGAGACCTTCATTCTGTTCGAGGACAAAGTCGGTATCGAACTACGGGACCTGTTGGTGGACGCGGCCGGACGTGGCGTGCGCATCACCGTCAGCCTGGACGGTTTTGGCTGCGGCGAGCTGACCCCGGAATTTCTGGCGACATTGAGCGACGCCGGGGTGCGTTTGCAGATATTCGATCCCGCGCCCCGGCACCTGGGCATCCGCACCAACTGGTTCCGGCGCCTGCACCGCAAGATCGTCGTGGTGGACGGTGTGATCGCGTTTATCGGCGGGATCAATTTTTCCGCAGACCATCTGGGCGACTTCGGTCCCGAGGCCAAGCAGGATTATTCCGTGGAGGTCAAAGGACCGGCGGTGGTGGATATCCATCACTTCGCGCTGTTGCAGAGCGGTCGGCCCAGCCGGGCCAAATATTGGTGGCAACGCCGCCGCAGCCGCCGCAACGAGTTGGCCTTCAACGATCATGACGGTCAGGTGCGGCTGGTCTATCGCGACAACCATGAGCATCAGACCGACATCGAAGAGGTGTACCTGCAAGTATTGCGCAGCGCCCAGCGACGCGTGGTCATTGCCAATGCCTATTTCTTCCCCGGTTTCCGGCTGCTGCGCGAGATCCGCAATGCCGCGCGGCGTGGCGTGGAAGTACGACTGATCCTGCAGGGCCAGCCGGACATGATGATCGCCAAGCTCGCAGCGCGGATGCTGTACAACTATCTGCTCAAGGCCGGCGTGGTGATCTACGAGTATTGCGAACGGCCGTTGCACGGCAAAGTCGCCTTGGTGGATGAGGACTGGAGCACGGTGGGCTCAAGTAACCTCGACCCCCTGAGCCTGTCCCTGAACCTGGAAGCCAATGTGCTGATCCGCGACCGGGCCTTCAACCGTGAATTGTTCGAGCGCCTCGATGATCTGAGCCGCAACCATTGCACCGTCATGCCGGCCAACCCTGCCCCTCGGGGCCTGCTGTGGCGCATGACCATCGGCTTCATGGTGTTTCACTTCCTGCGCCACTTTCCGGCCTGGGCCGGCTGGCTGCCAGCCCATAAGCCGCGCCTGAAACCTTTTTCGCCGCCCACGGCGGTTCGGAGCGAACCCCATGAACCACTCTGACGCGCACACGGCGCCAAGTGATGCCCACGCATCTGATGCCCACGCGGCCGAACACAGCAAACCCAAATCACGCTGGAGCCGCTGGAAACGCCCACTGACCCTGGCCTTCTTCCTGTTGCTGATCGTGTTGTTCACTGCCCTGGCCCGGCGCATTGACTGGGCCGAAGTGTTCGCGACCCTGGCGGACTTCAAACTGCGCACGTTGCTCATTGCCGCTGCGCTCACCGTTACCAGTTTCATCACTTACGCTTGCTACGACCTGATCGGCCGCACCTACATACGGCAGAAACTGGGCTGGCGGCAGATATTGCCGGTGGGGGTGATCAGCTACGCCTTCAATCTGAACCTCAGTGCCTGGGTCGGCGGCATCGCCATGCGCTACCGGCTGTATTCACGGCTGGGGGTCAGCAACGGGAACATCGCCAAGATCCTCGGCCTGAGCCTGGCCACGAACTGGTTTGGCTACATGACGTTGGCCGGGGTGGTGTTCAGCAGTGGCCTGGTAACGATGCCGCCGGGGTGGAAACTGAGCAGCACTGCGCTGCAAGGCGTGGGCGTGCTGCTGCTGTGCATCAGTGCCGGTTATCTGGTGGCCTGTCGGTTTTCCAAACGTCGGGCCTGGACCATCCGCGGCATGGAAATCAACCTGCCGTCGCTGCGCATGGCGGGGCTGCAACTGGCGCTGGGGGCGTTGAACTGGTCGCTGATGGCGGCGGTGATCTTCACCCTGCTGCCGGGCAAGCTGGATTATCCGGTGGTGCTCGGGGTGCTGATGATCAGCAGCATTGCCGGGGTCATCACGCACATTCCGGCGGGATTGGGGGTGCTGGAGGCGGTGTTCATTGCCCTGCTGCAGCACGAGGTTTCTCGTGGCAGCCTGCTGGCGGGGCTGATTGCCTATCGAGCGATCTACTTCATCTTGCCGTTGTTGATCACGGTGGTGATGTACCTGGTGATCGAGGCGAAGGCCAAGGCATTGCGGGTCAAGCCGGGGCCTAAGTGACAGGGTTCTGAGTTATGGGTTGTCTGAGCGGGCCTCTTCGCGAGCAGGCTCGCTCCCACAATTGATCTGCGGCGAACATAGGATTCCTGTCCACCAAAGATCTCCTGTGGGAGCGAGCCTGCTCGCGATAAGGGCCGCATGAACACAACGCAATCACCGCGCCTGAATAATGCTCAACCGCTCACCCACTACCATCTCGGTGATCCAGTCCACCAGGATTGAGGTGTAGGCCTGTTGGGACACTGGGTCGCTCAAGGCATGGTCGGCGCCGTCGATGATCCGGTGCGTCAGCGAATGGGTCTGCTGGCACGCCGCTCGGTAGCTCATGATCGTCGCGTGGGGCACATGGTCGTCGGTCTCCGACTCCACCAGCAACACATCACCGGTGAACTGCGAGCATGCGTGCAAGGCGCGGTTGGTGTCGGCGTGCACCAGGGTACTGCGATAATCCAGCAGGTCAGTCTTGTCCAGGTCACGCTTGGGCGTGTGCCATTGCTCGTCGCGATACAGCGCCGGCACTCGTAAAGCCAGCCAGCGCACTGGCCGCAGCAACGTCAGGATCGCCGCCAGGTAACCGCCGTAGCTGGTGCCCACCACGGCGATCGCCGAGGTGTCCAAGGCTGGATGGGCGAGCAGCCGGTCATAGGCGGTGAGCAAATCCCGCAAGTTGTCTTCCCGGGTTACCCGGGATAACGGAATGCCCGCCCCGCCGGTATGCCCGCGCAAGTCAAAGGTCAGACAGACGCAACCCAGGCCGGCAATGCCTTTGGCGCGCTCCAGGTCACGCTCCTGGCTACCGCCCCAACCGTGGACGAACAACACCCCTGGAACCTTGGATTTAGGGCTCAGAAAGGTGCCGTTCATGTATTCGTCGTCGATCTCGATCTGAATGGTTTCGCTTCTAGCCGTCATAGGAATGAACCGTTACGTATTTAAGAAGAAAGTCACCATTGTGCGCGGGGCCGCGATAGACCTCCCTGGCCCCAGGAGGCAGGGGCTGGTCAGTGTAGGTCTCCACCGAGGACACACGGACCGCGCTGGACGTAGGATCCTCAATGAACGCCTGCAACGCCGCGAGCTCAGCACTGCTGGCGCCGCCCATGCGCCATGACTGCTCCAGCACACCACCGCGAGGCTGACCACTGACGTCAATGCCCTGGGCGATGTCGTAGTTGCGCCGCGAGGCAAAGAACGTTGGAAAAGCCTGATTGGCGGCATCGTCAAACACCTGCGCCAACCGCACCGCCTCACGCACATCGTCGGGCAGCTCAAGCTTGAGCAATTCAATATAGCCGCCCTGCACCGCCAACAGGTCCGAGCCGCCGTAAACCTCCAGCCCTTCACTGTCCCGCGTCAGATGTTGCACACCGCAATAGCTCAAGACCTTGCCGTTGATGAAGCTCTGGCCGACGCTTTGGGTCTTGACCTGTTCGAGGTTCTGCTCAAGCACCACACCGTCGCGAAACAGCGCTTGAGCCTCGGGGCCGGCGGCGATTTCATCGAATTGCGCCAGACTCTTGATCACCCGCTGATCGCGTCCGGCACAGGCATGGATAGGCTTGAAGCGGATCGCTCCGGTGTACAGCAGGTGCTCGGCCGCCTGGCGCGCGTCCTGGAGCGCAAATACCGTCACGCCATCGAGCACCGCCCCCCGGGTCAACTTGGCAAACAGCGGTGACCAGCCCAAGGGCGCGACCGCGTGCCTGCTCAGCAGACCGTGGGTGATTGCCTTGGTGCAGATAAAATCATGCTCGACGTAACCGCCCCATAGATCCTCCGGCCCTTTGACGCCCAAGCGCAGGGCGGCTTCGGCACCTATGACGGTTTGCGTGGGCAGCAAGTACAGATCATGGCCAGCATGATGCTGTTGGTCATAACTGCCGCCGTATTCAAGGCCGAGAATCTGCGCCAGCCAACGGGCCAGCGCCCGATTGGTTTCGACTTCATGAAGCGGCGCGTGGGGGTTGATCGAATGGTCCACTACCAGTTTGTTACGATTGACCGTCGTCATGCGGTGCCCTTTTAACTGCGCTCGATGGCTTTAGATAAAGGGGTGCAGAGATCAGGCCAACGGTGTTGCGAGCCAGGACGAGCAACGAAACGGGCGTCTGAGGGAGGATTGATAGCACCGGGCCTGTTTCATTCTGCACGACACCCTGAGGACATCCGGCAAATTGCACGACGACTGCGACGGTGGCGAAGAGATCGATGACTACTTTGGCGCATTCATCGGGCTGACCCCAAACCTCGCCCGATAATCACTGGGCGCCAACCCAGTAATTTTCTTGAACGTCGTACGAAAAGCCCCCGGGTCCTGATAACCCACCGTCCAGGCAATGTGGTCGATGGTGCCATTGGTGAACTCCAGCATTTCCCGGGCCTTGCCGACGCGCAAGTGCTGACAGTATTCGGTGGGCTTGAGCCCGGTGGCGGCGCGAAACCTGCGCAGGAAGGTGCGTTCCTCCAGCCCGGCCTGTTCGGCCATGGCGCCGAGGGAAACGTCCACTGCGCCGCTGCCTTGCAACCAGTGCTGGACCTTGAGAATGGCCGCGTCACCGTGTCCGAGGATGGGCGCAAAGTTACTGCCACATTGGCTGGCGCTGTCGCTGTGTTCGATCACCAGAAACTGCGCCGTGCGCGTGGCGATGCTGGGGCCGAGCAGGCGGTCCACCAGTCGTAGCCCCAGCTCTGACCAGGCCATCAGCCCGGCCGTGGTAATCAGGTCGCCATCGTCGACGATGGGTTTATCAGCGTCGAGCTTGATCTTCGGATAACGCGCGGCAAAGGTCTTGGCCGAGGTCCAGTGGGTCGTGGCGCTGCGCCCATCGAGCAGGCCGCTTTCGGCCAACAGCATCGAACCGACACACACCCCACCCAGCACCGTGCCGTCGGCATGCCGCGCTCGCAACCAGGTCATCAGCGCCTGCGACACCAGCCCCTCACTGAAACCGGCGATGGACGGTGGAATCAGCAGCGCAACCAGTCTGCCCTGAGGACCGGCGAAACTCTCGAACACCCGGGTCGGCACTTCTCCCTCCTGCGCTCGCCAATGACTGACCCGCAGGCGCGGCAACTGAGAACTGGCTTGCTCGTCGGCAATCCGCTGCGCCACGGCGAACAGATCGGTCAAGCCATGCACCGCCGCCAGTTGCGCGCCGGGGTAGATGAGCACCCCGAGCTCAGCGACTGCCCTTTGCTGCGTCATTGTCAGTTTTCCCTCGCTTATTGTCGTTACGGCCCATTCTGAAACCGGTGGCATGAGCCAATACTGGCTTCAGACCCCACTGATCGAGGAAGCCTTATGTCCAAGCAAGCGCTCATCGTAGTCGATATCCAGAACGACTACTTCCCCCAGGGAAAATGGCCATTGGTCGGTGCCGAAGCGGCCGCCGATAACGCCGCCAGACTGATCGAAGCCTTTCGCCAGGCCGCGGATCAGGTGGTGCACATCCGTCACGAATTCACCTCCGATTCCGCACCGTTCTTCACCCCAGGCTCTGAAGGTGCGCAACTGCATCCCAAAGTGCTCAACCGCACCGACGAACCGGTGGTGCTCAAGCACTTCGTCAACTCGTTTCGCGAAACCCAATTGCAAGCCATCCTTGACCGCCACGACATTAAGCACCTGGTGATCGTCGGCAGCATGAGCCACATGTGCATCGACGGGGTCGCCCGAGCGGCGGCGGACATGGGCTATGAGGTCACGGTGATTCACGATGCTTGTGCCAGCCGCGATCTGGAATTCAATGGGCTCGTCGTCCCGGCGGCTCAAGTACATGCGGCCTTCATGTCGGCCCTGGGTTTTGCCTATGCGGATGTGGTGAGCACTGAACAGTTTTTGGCTGCCCGCCACTGAGTGATGCCCCAAGCGGCAAATTCAAGGCTAAAAAAAAACCGCGCCTCGTAAACCGAAGCGCGGTTTTGTTTTTAGCTTGAAGCTCGCTGCCTGGAGCTTCCAGCGGCTTTAGAACGGAATATCGTCATCAAAGCTGTCGAAATCCGGAGCCGGTTGCGGCGCGGCCTGTTGCGGAGCCGCTGGACGTTCACGCTGTGGCTGAGGCGCCGACTGCGGGCGAGGTGCTTGCTGACGCGGAGCAGCCTGCTGGTAGTTGTTGCCACCTTGCTGCTGGTCACCCTGTGGACGACCGCCCAGCAGTTGCATGGTGCCTTGCATGTCGACCACGATTTCGGTGGTGTAGCGCTTGATGCCGTCTTTTTCCCACTCGCGGGTCTGCAGCTTGCCTTCGATGTACACCTGCGAACCCTTGCGCAGGTATTCGCCGGCGATTTCGGCCACCTTGCCGAACATCGACACGCGGTGCCATTCGGTCTTCTCGACCTTCTGGCCGGTCTGCTTGTCGGTCCACTGTTCGCTGGTCGCCAGACTCAGGTTGGTCACAGCGTTGCCATTGGGCAGGTAGCGAACTTCGGGATCCTGGCCGCAAGTACCGACCAATATGACTTTGTTAACCCCACGGGCCATAACGTTCTCCTAGGCTTCGCACGTGGTCGGGGCCGGGTTGTTCACCAGGCGCTCGAGCGTCGCGCGATCCAATAATTCGGTGTCCAGTTTGATATAAACGGCCGCTTCGTCGGCGACCACCACTGCATCGGTTACTCCAACGACGGCCTTAAGGCGCTCGGTCAGGCCTGCTTCGCGGATGGCTTCGGGCGACAACGGCAAGCGCAGGCTCGTCACATACGGAGGTTCGCGCATGGTAACAGCAAAGACCAGCCAAAGTGCAGCCAGCGCGGCGCATCCCAGGAACACAACCGACAAACCGCCATGCTGGAACAACCAGCCGCCGAGGATCCCGCCCAACGCCGAACCGAGGAACTGGCTGGTGGAGTAAACCCCCATCGCCGTGCCCTTGCCACCCGCCGGTGAAACCTTGCTGATCAGCGACGGCAGCGACGCCTCCAGCAGATTGAACGCGGTGAAGAACACCACTGTGCCGATCACCAGGGCCCGCAGGCTGTCGCCGAACTGCCAGAAGAATAGCTCAGTGAGCATCAGCGTCACGACGGCGCCGAGCAAAACTCGTTTCATTTTGCGTCGCTTCTCGCCGTAGATGATGAACGGAATCATGGCGAAAAACGAAATCAGCAGCGCAGTCAGGTAAACCCACCAGTGCTGCTCCTTGGGCAGGCCGGCCTTCTCCACCAGCGCCAGCGGCAAGGCAACGAAGCTGGACATCAACATGGCGTGGAGCACGAAGATGCCCAGGTCCAGACGCAGCAGGTCCGGGTGCTTGAGCGTCGGCATCAGCGCCTGGCGAGCCACCCCTGATTCGCGGTGCTGCAACGGCCCGGTGGAGCGCGGCACCATGAACGCCACGATCAGGATGCCCACCAGCGCCATCGCCCCCGTGACCAGAAACAGCCCCGACAAGCCAAAGGCGCGGGTCAGCAACGGCCCGACGACCATGGCGACGGCGAACGACAGACCGATCGTCATGCCGATCATGGCCATGGCCTTGGTCCGATGCTGTTCGCGGGTCAGGTCCGACAGCAAAGCCATGACGGCTGCGGAAATCGCCCCGGCGCCTTGCAGGATGCGTCCGGCGATCACGCCCCAGATCGAATCGGCATTGGCCGCCAGCACACTGCCCAGGGCGAAGACAATCAAGCCCAGGTAGATGACGGGACGCCGGCCTATGCGGTCGGAAATGACCCCGAACGGGATCTGGAAAATCGCCTGGGTCAGGCCGTACGCGCCAATCGCCAACCCGATGAGGGCCGGGGTCGCGCCTGCCAGATCCATCCCATAGGTCGCCAGCACCGGCAACACCATGAACATGCCCAGCATACGGAAGGCGAACACAAGAGCCAGACCGCTTGCTGCGCGTGTCTCGCCGCTGCTCATGCGTTCGCTGTGGGGATCGTGCATGGAAAAACCTCGTGTGAACCGGCGGCGATTCTACCAGTCCCATCGATTGAGGGGGTATATCGCGACCGTTTGCCGCGCAGTCTTCATGTATGACTGCAAACTCACTTTCAATAGTGTGCATCCATCCAGTATTTGCCCGTATACTCCTACGTTTTCGACGCCCGCCGAGCGAGGCCACTTTGGACAAGATCCTGATTCGTGGGGCCCGTACCCACAACCTGAAGAACATCGACCTGACCCTGCCACGGGACAAGCTGATCGTCATCACCGGCCTGTCCGGATCCGGCAAATCATCCCTGGCCTTCGACACCCTGTACGCTGAAGGCCAGCGGCGCTATGTCGAATCCCTGTCGGCCTACGCCCGGCAGTTCCTGTCGATGATGGAAAAACCCGACGTCGACACCATCGAAGGCCTGTCGCCGGCGATTTCCATCGAACAGAAGTCGACTTCCCACAACCCACGCTCAACCGTCGGCACCATCACCGAGATCTACGACTACCTGCGCCTGCTGTATGCGCGGGTCGGTATTCCCCGGTGTCCCGACCACGACATCCCGCTGGAAGCCCAGACCGTCAGCCAGATGGTCGACCTGGTGCTGGCCCAGCCCGAAGGCAGCAAGTTGATGCTGCTGGCGCCGGTCATCCGCGAGCGCAAGGGCGAGCACCTGATGGTCTTCGAAGAACTGCGCGCCCAAGGCTTCGTTCGGGCACGGGTCAACGGCAAGCTGTGCGAGCTGGACGAACTGCCGAAGCTGGATAAACAGAAAAAGCATTCGATCGATGTGGTGGTCGACCGCTTCAAGGTCCGGGCCGACCTGCAACAGCGTCTGGCCGAATCCTTCGAGACCGCGCTGAAACTGGCCGACGGCATCGCCCTGGTAGCGCCGATGGACGACGAGCCCGGCGAGGAAATCATCTTCTCGGCGCGCTTCGCCTGCCCGATCTGCGGCCACGCCATCAGCGAGCTGGAACCCAAGCTGTTCTCCTTCAACAACCCGGCCGGCGCGTGCCCGACCTGCGATGGCCTGGGGGTCAAGCAGTTCTTCGACACCAAGCGCCTGGTCAATGGCGAACTGACCCTGGCCGAGGGCGCAATTCGCGGCTGGGACCGGCGTAACGTCTACTACTTCCAGATGCTCGGGTCGCTGGCGGCCCACTACAAGTTCAGCCTGGACAAACCCTTCAACGAGCTGCCCGCCGACCAGCAGAAATTCATCCTGCACGGCAGCGGCTCACAAAGTGTCGACTTCAAATACCTGAACGACCGTGGCGATATCGTCAAACGCTCCCACCCGTTCGAAGGCATCGTGCCGAACCTGGAGCGGCGTTATCGCGAGACCGAATCGGCCAGCGTGCGCGAAGAACTGGCCAAGTTCCTCAGCACCCAGCCCTGCCCCGATTGCCGCGGTACCCGTTTGCGTCGGGAGGCGCGGCATGTGTGGGTCGGCGAGAAAACCCTGCCGGCGGTGACCAACCTGCCGATTGGGGACGCCACCGACTACTTCGGCGGCTTGAAGCTCACCGGCCGCCGGGGCGAAATTGCCGACAAGATCCTCAAGGAAATCCGCGAGCGCCTGCAATTTCTGGTGAACGTTGGCCTGGACTACCTGACCCTCGATCGCAGCGCAGATACCTTGTCCGGCGGCGAAGCCCAGCGTATTCGCCTGGCCAGCCAGATCGGTGCCGGCCTGGTGGGGGTGATGTACATCCTCGATGAACCGTCCATTGGCCTGCACCAGCGGGACAACGATCGACTGCTCGGGACGCTCAAGCACCTGCGGGACATCGGCAACACGGTGATCGTGGTCGAACACGACGAGGATGCGATCCGCCTGGCGGATTACGTCGTGGACATCGGTCCGGGTGCGGGCGTGCATGGCGGGCATATCGTTGCCCAAGGCACAGCCGCCGAAGTCATGGCGCATCCCGACTCCCTGACCGGCAAATACCTGTCGGGCCGGGTGAAGATCAAGGTGCCGGCCAAGCGTACGCCGCGCAACAAGAAGCTGTCGCTGAGCCTCAAGGGCGCCCGTGGCAACAACCTGCGCAACGTTGACCTGGACATCCCGATTGGGCTGCTGACTTGCGTGACCGGTGTGTCCGGCTCCGGCAAATCGACGCTGATCAACAACACCCTGTTCCCCCTCAGCGCTACGGCCCTGAACGGCGCCACGACCCTGGAGGCCGCCGCCCACGACAGCATCAAGGGCCTGGAGCATCTGGACAAGGTCGTCGACATCGACCAGAGCCCCATCGGTCGCACACCGCGCTCCAACCCGGCGACTTATACCGGGCTGTTCACGCCGATTCGCGAGTTGTTCGCCGGCGTGCCGGAGTCCCGTTCACGCGGCTATGGCCCGGGGCGTTTCTCGTTCAACGTCAAGGGCGGGCGCTGCGAAGCCTGCCAGGGCGACGGCCTGATCAAGGTCGAGATGCACTTCTTGCCGGACATCTATGTGCCGTGCGACGTGTGCAAGAGCAAGCGCTACAACCGCGAAACCCTGGAGATCAAGTACAAGGGCAAGAATATCCACGAAACCCTCGAGATGACCATCGAAGAGGCCAGGGTGTTCTTCGACGCGGTGCCGGCCCTGGCGCGCAAGCTCCAGACGCTGATGGATGTGGGGCTGTCGTACATCAAGCTTGGGCAATCGGCAACGACGTTGTCCGGCGGCGAGGCCCAGCGGGTCAAGCTGTCTCGCGAGCTGTCCAAGCGTGATACCGGCAAGACCCTGTACATCCTCGACGAGCCGACCACGGGCTTGCACTTCGCTGATATCCAGCAATTGCTCGACGTCCTGCATCGCCTTCGCGACCATGGCAACACCGTGGTGGTAATTGAGCACAACCTCGATGTGATCAAGACGGCGGACTGGCTGGTGGACTTGGGGCCGGAAGGCGGCTCCAAGGGTGGTCAGATCATCGCGGTGGGTACCCCCGAGGAAGTGGCCGAGATGAAGCAGTCGTACACTGGCTACTACCTCAAGCCGTTGCTGGAGCGTGACCGGGACTGATTTTTCCCCGGCCACGAAAAAGCCCCTGTCATCTCATCAATGACAGGGGCTTTTTTGTTTGATCGTTCCTACGCTCCGCGTGGGAATGCAGCTTGGGACGCTCTGCGTTCCCTTTCCCTGCAATCAGAACTGCGACTGCAGGTAATTTTCCAGGCCTATCAACTTGATCAGGCCCAGCTGCTTCTCGAGCCAGTAGGTATGGTCTTCTTCGGTGTCGTTGAGCTGGATGCGCAGGATCTCGCGGGTCACGTAATCGTTGTGCTGTTCGCAGAGCTCAATGCCCTTGCACAGCGCGGCACGGACTTTGTATTCCAGGCGCAGGTCGGCCGCGAGCATGTCTGGCACCGTGGTGCCGATGTCCAGATCATCAGGGCGCATGCGTGGCGTACCTTCGAGCATGAGGATCCGGCGCATCAACGCATCGGCGTGCTGGGCCTCTTCTTCCATCTCATGGTTGATACGTTCGTAGAGCTCGGTAAAACCCCAGTCCTCGTACATCCGCGAGTGGATGAAATATTGATCACGGGCTGCCAGTTCGCCTGTCAGCAGCGTGTTGAGGTAATCGATTACGTCTGGGTGACCTTGCATCGCCCTACATCTCCACAAGCTTTGAAGGCTCTAGTTTGAACCAAGCTGACCGCAAGGTCACTCGCCTATCGCGATAAAAGCGAAGAAAATCCGAGAAAAGCCGGTTAAATAACGCAAAAACCGCCCAATTGAGGGCGGTTCTGCTTCTCGTTTAGACTTAGTTAAGCTGTACGCCCAACGCTTTCGCGATGCCTTCACCGTAAGCGACATCCGCTTTGAAGAAGTGCTGCAACTGACGATCGACGACATCCGCCGATACACCGGCCATCGCACCCGCGATGTTGCTGATCAGCAGCGCTTTCTGGGCATCATTCATCAAGCGGAACAGCGCACCGGCGTGACTGTAGTAGTCGGTATCTTCGCGGTGATCGTAACGGTCTGCCGAACCACCGAGCGCCAGCGCCGGTTCAGCATAACGCGGAGCCTGCTTGGGGGCCTCGACGTAGCTGTTGGGCTCGTAGTTCGGTGCTGCACCGCCATTGCTGCCGAACGCCATGGCTCCGTCGCGCTGGTAAGTGTTGACCGGGCTGCGCGGGGCGTTGACTGGCAATTGCTGGTGATTGGTACCCACACGGTAGCGGTGTGCATCAGCGTAGGCGAACACACGACCTTGCAGCATGCGGTCTGGCGAAAGGCCAACCCCTGGAACCATATTGCTCGGCCCGAACGCCGCCTGCTCAACTTCAGCGAAGTAGTTCAGCGGGTTACGGTTGAGTTCCAACTCGCCGACCTCGATCAACGGAAACTCCTTCTGCGACCAGGTCTTGGTCACGTCGAACGGGTTCTCGTAATGGGCCGCCGCCTGGGCCTCGGTCATGATCTGGATGCAGACGCTCCACTTCGGGAAATCGCCACGCTCGATCGCATTGAACAGATCACGCTGAGCGTAATCCGGGTCGGTGCCCGCCAGGCGTGCAGCTTCAGCCGGCGTCAGGTTCTTGATCCCTTGCTTGGTCTTGTAGTGCCATTTCACCCAGTGACGCTCACCCTGGGCACTGATCAGGCTATAGGTGTGGCTGCCAAAGCCGTGCATGTGACGGTAGCCATCGGGAATGCCACGATCAGAGAACAGAATGGTGACCTGGTGCAAAGCCTCAGGCGAATGCGACCAGAAATCCCACATCATTTGGGCACTTTTCAGATTGCTTTGGGGCAGGCGCTTCTGCGTATGGATGAAATCGGGGAATTTCAGCGGATCGCGGATGAAGAACACAGGGGTGTTATTACCCACGATGTCCCAGTTCCCTTCCTCGGTGTAGAACTTCAGGGCGAAACCGCGTGGATCGCGCTCAGTATCGGCAGAGCCACGCTCGCCACCCACGGTGGAAAAACGCAGGAACGTCGGGGTCTGTTTGCCGACCGACTCAAACAGCTTGGCGCTGGTGTACTGGGTGATATCCCGGGTTACGGTAAATGTGCCGTAAGCGCCCGATCCCTTAGCGTGTACACGGCGCTCGGGAATGTTCTCGCGATTGAAGTGAGCGAGCTTCTCGATAAGGTGGAAGTCGTCGAGCAACAGCGGGCCACGCGGGCCAGCGGAGCGAGAGTTCTGGTTATCGGCGACAGGAGCGCCGCTGGCGGTCGTAAGCGTTTTGGTCTGGCTCATGCTCAATCTTCCTAGGTCGGTCTTCAAACTGCCGGCTAATCGGCTGGAAAGGAGTATTGATCATGTTAATGACAGTATCCAAATTCATTAAATCATGGACATCGATAGTCATTATCTAATGCTGTCGCATTGCCAAGCGCAAGCCAGCCATCAGAGGTGACTGCCACTTTTTGACCGGGCACAAAAAACCGGGCACAAGGCCCGGTTATTTGTATGTTGCCGACTTACTCAGCGGATACAGCTTCACCGCTGGTAGCACGATCAACCAACTCGACGTACGCCATAGGCGCGTTGTCGCCAGCGCGGAAACCGCACTTGAGGATGCGCAGGTAGCCACCCTCACGGGTAGCGTAACGCTTGCCCAGGTCGTTGAAGAGCTTACCAACGATAGCTTTCGAACGAGTACGGTCGAAAGCCAGACGGCGGTTAGCCAAGCTATCTGTCTTGGCCAAAGTGATCAGCGGCTCAGCAACGCGGCGCAGTTCTTTGGCTTTCGGCAGTGTAGTTTTGATCAGCTCGTGCTCGAACAGCGACACCGCCATGTTTTGGAACATGGCCTTGCGGTGCGAGCTGGTGCGGCTCAGGTGACGACCACTTTTACGATGACGCATGGTTCATTCCTTACCAAACACAACGTTCGGTGATTACGACGATCAGGCAGTCGCCTTGTCGTCCTTCTTAAGACTTGCAGGCGGCCAGTTGTCGAGGCGCATGCCGAGGGACAGACCGCGGGAGGCCAGAACGTCCTTGATTTCAGTCAAGGATTTCTTGCCAAGGTTCGGAGTCTTCAACAGCTCTACTTCGGTGCGCTGAATCAGGTCGCCGATGTAGTAGATGTTTTCCGCCTTAAGGCAGTTAGCCGAACGTACAGTCAGTTCCAGATCGTCAACCGGGCGAAGCAGGATCGGATCGATCTCGTCTTCCTGCTCGACAACCACTGGCTCACTGTCACCCTTGAGGTCGACGAACGCAGCCAACTGCTGTTGCAGGATGGTTGCAGCGCGGCGAATGGCCTCTTCAGGATCCAGGGTACCGTTGGTTTCCAGATCAATAACCAGCTTGTCCAGGTTGGTACGCTGTTCGACACGGGCGTTTTCCACCACGTATGCGATACGGCGAACCGGGCTGAACGAAGAGTCGAGCTGCAAGCGACCGATGCTGCGGCTTTCGTCTTCATCGCTCTGACGCGAGTCTGCCGGTTCATAACCACGACCACGAGCTACGGTGAGCTTCATGTTCAGGGCGCCGTTAGACGCCAGGTTAGCGATTACGTGATCGGGGTTAACGATCTCGACATCATGATCCAGCTGAATATCGGCAGCGGTAACCACCCCCGAACCCTTCTTCGACAAGGTCAGCGTAACTTCGTCACGACCGTGCAGCTTGATAGCCAGACCTTTAAGGTTCAACAGGATTTCAATTACATCTTCCTGTACACCTTCGATGGCGCTGTACTCATGGAGCACACCGTCAATCTCGGCCTCGACTACTGCACAGCCGGGCATTGAGGACAACAGGATGCGGCGCAGCGCGTTGCCCAGGGTGTGGCCGAAACCACGCTCGAGAGGCTCGAGTGTGATCTTGGCGCGGGTTGGACTGACAACCTGCACATCAATATGGCGGGGTGTCAGGAACTCATTTACCGAAATCTGCATGGATGCACCTATTTTCTAGCCCTTACTTGGAGTAGAGCTCGACAATCAGGCTTTCGTTGATGTCGGCGGACAGATCACTGCGAGCAGGAACGTTCTTGAAAACGCCCGACTTCTTCTCAGTGTCTACTTCTACCCATTCTACGCGGCCACGTTGGGCACACAGATCGAGAGCTTGGACAATGCGAAGTTGGTTCTTTGCTTTCTCGCGAACAGCAACCACGTCACCAGCACGAACCTGGTAGGACGGAACGTTTACGGTCTGACCGTTAACGCTGATCGACTTGTGCGATACCAGCTGACGGGATTCGGCACGAGTAGAACCGAAACCCATACGGTATACAACGTTGTCCAGACGGCATTCGAGCAGTTGCAACAGGTTTTCGCCGGTTGCGCCCTTCTTGCCAGCTGCTTCTTTGTAGTAGCCGCTGAATTGACGCTCGAGAACGCCGTAGATACGACGGACCTTCTGCTTTTCACGCAGTTGGGTGCCGTAATCGGACTGGCGACCGCGGCGTTGGCCGTGGATACCAGGTGCTGCTTCAATGTTGCACTTCGATTCGATCGCGCGCACGCCGCTCTTCAGAAAGAGATCGGTGCCTTCGCGACGAGCGAGTTTGCATTTTGGACCAATGTAACGAGCCATTCTTTACAATCTCCTGGATTACACGCGGCGCTTCTTCGGCGGACGGCACCCGTTGTGCGGGATTGGCGTCACGTCGGTGATGCTGGCGATCTTGTAGCCACAGCCGTTCAAAGCGCGGACTGCGGATTCACGACCCGGACCTGGACCCTTGACGTTAACGTCGAGGTTTTTCAGACCGTATTCCAGCGCAGCTTGACCAGCACGCTCAGCAGCTACTTGAGCAGCGAACGGGGTGGACTTGCGGGAACCGCGGAAACCCGAACCACCGGAGGTTGCCCAGGAAAGAGCGTTACCTTGACGGTCGGTAATGGTCACGATGGTGTTGTTAAAAGAAGCATGGATGTGGGCGATGCCATCAACCACTGTCTTTTTAACTTTTTTACGAGGACGAGCAGCAGGTTTTGCCATGATTAAATTCCTGTCGATTCGCTGGGGCGATTACTTGCGGATCGGCTTACGCGGACCTTTACGGGTACGCGCGTTGGTCTTGGTACGCTGACCGCGTACTGGAAGACCACGACGATGACGCAGACCGCGATAGCAACCGAGGTCCATCAAGCGCTTGATTTTCATGTTGATTTCGCGACGCAGGTCACCTTCAGTGGTGAACTTCGCCACTTCGCCACGCAGCTGTTCAATCTGCTCGTCGCTCAGATCTTTGATCTTTGCCGCTGGGTTTACCCCAGACACTGCACAAATTTTCTGTGCAGTAGTGCGACCAACACCATAGATGTAGGTCAGCGAGATAACAGTATGCTTGTTATCTGGAATGTTAACGCCTGCAATACGGGCCATTCAGTGGGACTCCAATTGACAGCTACCTACGCCCCGGAAGCCAAGAAATAGGGCGCGAGATAATATCGCTGTAATAACAAATAATCAACCCGGCAGCGCACTAGCTGCCGGGCTTAAAGCACAATCACACTCAGCCTTGGCGCTGTTTGTGACGCGGTTCCGCGCTGCAAATTACCCGAACAACGCCTTCGCGGCGAATAATCTTGCAGTTACGGCACAGCTTTTTCACCGATGCACGAACTTTCATCACCAACTCCTCGAACCTTATGGACGCTACTCAGCGCAACATGCCGCTGCCGTAGCCCTTCAGGTTGGCTTTCTTCATCAGGGATTCGTACTGGTGCGAAACGAGGTGCGATTGTACTTGGGACATGAAGTCCATCACAACCACGACCACGATCAGCAACGAGGTCCCGCCAAGGTAGAACGGAACGTTTGCCGCAACCACCAGGAACTGGGGAAGCAAGCAGACGGCCGTCATATAGAGAGCACCGAACAAGGTCAAACGAGTCAAAACGCCATCAATGTAGCGCGCCGACTGCTCGCCTGGACGGATACCCGGAATAAAGGCACCGGACTTCTTCAGGTTTTCCGCTACGTCTTTCGGATTGAACATCAACGCCGTATAGAAGAAGCAGAAGAAAATAATCCCTGCACTAAACAGCAGAATATTCAACGGCTGACCAGGAGCGATCGACTGCGAGATGTCCTGCAGCCAGCCCATACCTTCAGACTGACCAAACCAGGCACCCAGCGAAGCCGGGAACAGCAAAATGCTGCTCGCAAAAATAGCCGGGATAACACCGGCCATATTCACCTTCAGCGGCAAGTGGCTAGTCTGCGCAGCAAATACCTTGCGGCCCTGCTGACGCTTGGCGTAGTGAACAGCAATACGACGCTGACCACGCTCAATGAACACCACGAAACCGATAATCGCTACTGCCAGCAAACCGATCGCAACCAGGGCAAAAATGTTGATGTCACCCTGACGCGCAGACTCGAAAGACTGCCCGATCGCTCTCGGAAGACCGGCGACGATACCTGCGAAAATCAACATCGAGATACCGTTGCCAACACCACGCTCAGTAATCTGCTCACCCAGCCACATCATGAACATCGCACCCGCCACAAACGTGGTTACTGCGACGAAATGGAAGCCAAAGTCACCAGTGAACGCTACGCCTTGCCCTGCCAGACCGATGGACATGCCAACAGCCTGGACAAGAGCAAGGACGACGGTGAGGTAGCGGGTGTACTGGCTGATCTTGCGACGGCCAGCTTCACCTTCCTTCTTCAACTGTTCCAGCTGTGGGCTGACGGCGGTCATCAGTTGCATGATGATCGATGCCGAGATGTACGGCATGATCCCCAGAGCAAAGATACTCATCCGTTCCAGCGCACCGCCGGAAAACATGTTGAACAAGCTAAGAATGGTCCCCTCATTCTGTCGAAACAGGTCCGCGAGTCGGTCCGGGTTGATACCTGGAACCGGGATGTGTGCGCCTATTCGGTAGACGATAATCGCCAGGAACAGAAAACGCAGACGAGCCCAGAGTTCAGACATACCGCCTTTGCCGAGCGCAGAGAGAGCACCTTGCTTAGCCATTTATTCCTCGAACTTGCCGCCAGCTGCTTCGATAGCCGCACGCGCACCTTTGGTGGCGCCGATTCCCTTTCCGATGGTGACAGCGCGAGCAACTTCGCCCGACAGCATGATTTTCACACGCTGTACGTTCTGGTTGATCACGTTGGCATCCTTCAGGGACTGCACGGTGACGATGTCGCCATCCACTTTAGCCAGCTCGGACAGACGCACTTCTGCGCGATCCATGGCCTTCAGGGAAACGAAACCGAACTTCGGCAGGCGACGATGCAGCGGCTGTTGACCGCCTTCAAAGCCTGGAGCAATGGTGCCACCGGAGCGGGAGGTTTGACCTTTGTGGCCACGGCCACCGGTCTTGCCCAAACCACTGCCGATACCACGGCCCGGACGATGCTTTTCGCGACGGGAACCCGGCGCTGGACTCAGATCATTGAGTTTCATCGATTAACCCTCTACACGCAGCATGTAGTAGGCCTTGTTGATCATCCCGCGATTCTCGGGAGTATCCAGGACCTCTACAGTGTGACCGATGCGACGCAGACCCAAACCCTTAACGCACAGTTTGTGGTTAGGGATGCGGCCGGTCATGCTTTTGATCAGCGTAACTTTTACGGTAGCCATGATCAGAAGATCTCCTTGACGCTTTTGCCACGCTTGGCGGCAATGGATTCAGGAGACTGCATTGCTTTCAAACCCTTGAAAGTGGCGTGAACCACGTTTACTGGGTTAGTCGAGCCGTAGCACTTGGCCAGAACGTTCTGAACGCCAGCAACCTCGAGGACAGCACGCATAGCGCCGCCAGCGATGATACCGGTACCTTCAGAAGCAGGCTGCATGTACACCTTCGAAGCGCCATGGGCGGACTTCATTGCGTACTGCAGAGTGGTGCCGTTCAGATCAACCTGGATCATGTTGCGGCGAGCAGCTTCCATTGCCTTCTGGATCGCAGCAGGCACTTCACGCGACTTGCCACGGCCGAAGCCAACACGCCCTTTACCATCACCAACCACGGTCAACGCGGTGAAAGTGAAGATACGGCCGCCTTTAACGGTTTTGGCTACGCGGTTAACTTGAACCAGCTTCTCGATGTAGCCTTCGTCGCGCTTTTGGTCGTTATTTGACATAACTTAGAACTCCAGCCCAGCTTCACGAGCAGCATCAGCCAGCGCCTTGACGCGGCCGTGGTACTTGAAGCCAGAGCGGTCGAAAGCCACCTGCGAGACGCCAGCGGCTTTAGCACGCGTAGCGACCAGCTGGCCAACCTTAGTGGCCGCGTCGATGTTGCCAGTGGCGCCATCACGCAGTTCTTTATCCAAAGTCGAGGCACTTGCCAGGACTTTGTTGCCGTCGGCCGAAATGACCTGGGCGTAGATGTGCTGCGACGAGCGGAACACGCAGAGACGCACGACTTCGAGTTCGTGCATTTTCAGGCGTGCTTTGCGAGCGCGACGCAGTCGAGTAACTTTTTTGTCGGTCATTTGCTATGCCCTACTTCTTCTTGGCTTCTTTACGACGGACGACTTCGTCCGCGTAGCGCACACCTTTGCCTTTGTACGGCTCTGGTGGACGGAAGTCGCGGATCTCGGCGGCCACTTGACCTACCAGCTGCTTGTCGATGCCCTTGATCAGGATATCGGTCTGGCTAGGAGTCTCAGCGGTGATGCCTTCCGGCAGTTCATAATCCACTGGGTGCGAGAAGCCAAGAGCCAGGTTCAGCACTGTGCCTTTTGCTTGCGCCTTGTAACCAACACCGACCAGCTGGAGCTTGCGCTCGAAGCCTTGGCTTACGCCTTGGACCATGTTGTTTACCAACGCACGAGTGGTACCAGCCATTGCGCGAGTCTGTTGATCGCCATTGCGAGCAGCGAAACGCAGCTCACCAGCTTCTTCAACAATCTCAACGGACGAATGGATGTTCAGTTGCAGAGTGCCCTTGGCACCCTTCACCGAAAGCTGTTGGCCTGCGAATTTGACTTCGACACCGGCTGGCAGCTTAACGGGGTTCTTAGCGACGCGTGACATGCTTATCCCCCCTTAGAACACAGTGCAAAGAACTTCGCCGCCGACACCGGCAGCGCGCGCAGCACGATCCGTCATCACACCTTTGTTGGTGGAGACGATAGACACACCGAGACCGCCACGAACTTTTGGCAGATCCTCGACGGACTTGTACTGACGCAGGCCTGGACGGCTAACGCGCTTCACTTCCTCGATGACCGGACGGCCTTCGAAGTACTTCAGCTCGATGGACAGCAGTGGCTTGATTTCGCTGCTGATCTGATAACCCGCAATGTAACCTTCGTCCTTCAGGACTTTGGCAACAGCTACCTTCAAAGTAGAAGATGGCATGCTTACGACGGACTTTTCAGCCATCTGGGCATTACGGATACGAGTTAGCATGTCCGCTAACGGGTCCTGCATACTCATGGGCTAGACGCTCCTAATACACAAAAAATTAGCCTTTCGGCTACTACGTGTCGCCGAGTACATCCGCGCGATAAAAGCACGGGCTCAGGCGAGCCGGGTATTCTAGACACACCCCACAAATGAATCAAGCCCCAAAAGGGGCTTGATTCAAGTTCAAGGTCACCGGCGGTCAGGATCTTGCGACCCCGAACACCGAGACATTGACAGTGCTTACCAGCTGGCTTTAACCAGACCTGGAACGTCACCACGCATTGCAGCTTGACGCAGCATGTTACGGCCGAGGCCGAACTTGCGGTACACGCCGTGCGGACGACCAGTCAGGCGGCAGCGGTTACGCATGCGCGAAGCGCTTGCATCACGTGGCTGCTTCTGCAGTGCTACGGTAGCTTCCCAGCGCGCTTCTGGACTTGCGTTCAGATCAACGATGATAGCTTTCAGCGCTGCACGCTTGGTGGCGTACTTGGCAACGGTGAGCTGACGCTTCAGCTCACGGTTTTTCATGCTCTTCTTGGCCATTTTCCTACTCCAATCAGTTGCGGAACGGGAATTTGAAAGCGCGCAGCAGTGCGCGACCTTCGTCATCCGTCCGAGCAGTGGTGGTCAGGGTAATGTCCAGACCGCGGAGAGCGTCGATCTTGTCGTAATCGATTTCCGGGAAAATGATCTGCTCTTTAACGCCCATGCTGTAGTTACCACGACCATCGAAGGACTTGGCATTCAGGCCGCGGAAGTCGCGAACCCGAGGCAGGGAGATCGACAGCAGACGATCCAGGAACTCGTACATACGCTCACGGCGCAGGGTCACTTTGACGCCGATCGGCCAACCTTCACGGACTTTAAAGCCAGCGATGGATTTCCGAGCGTAAGTCACAACGACTTTCTGACCGGTGATCTTTTCCAGGTCAGCAACAGCGTGCTCGATGACTTTTTTGTCGCCGATCGCTTCGCCCAGACCCATGTTCAGGGTGATTTTGGTAACGCGCGGAACTTCCATCACGTTCGAAAGCTTAAGTTCTTCCTTAAGCTTCGGTGCGATTTCCTTCCGGTAAATCTCTTTTAGTCGTGCCATGGTCTTCTACCTAGCAGTGTTCAAGCATCAACCGCTTTTTGGGTCGACTTGAAGACACGAATTTTCTTACCGTCTTCTACTTTGAAACCAACGCGGTCAGCCTTGTTGGTTTCGCCGTTGAAAATGGCGACGTTGGAAGCGTGCAGTGGCGCTTCTTTCTCGACGATACCGCCCTGTACGCCCGACATCGGGTTAGGCTTGGTATGGCGCTTGACCAGGTTCAGGCCACCAACAACCAGACGGTTGTCAGCGAGAACCTTCAGCACCTTACCGCGCTTACCCTTGTCCTTGCCGGCGATCACGATGATCTCGTCGTCACGACGAATCTTTTGCATGTCGGATCTCCTTACAGCACTTCTGGGGCGAGCGAGACGATCTTCATGAACTTCTCAGTACGAAGCTCACGGGTCACTGGCCCAAAGATACGGGTGCCGATTGGCTCTTGCTTGTTGTTCAACAGAACAGCAGCGTTGCCATCAAAGCGGATGATGGAGCCGTCAGCGCGACGAACACCGTGGCGAGTGCGGACTACAACAGCAGTCATCACTTGGCCTTTTTTCACCTTACCGCGAGGAATTGCTTCCTTGACGGTAACTTTGATGATGTCACCAATACCAGCGTAACGACGATGGGAGCCACCCAGCACCTTGATGCACATAACACGGCGAGCGCCGCTGTTATCGGCCACATCGAGCATGGATTGAGTCTGAATCATATAATTTCTCCGACCCCTAGCCCTTAGACTTCCACAGCGCGTTCGAGAACATCAACCAGCGCCCAAGACTTGGTCTTGGCCATCGGACGAGTTTCACGAATAGTGACTTTGTCGCCGATGTGGCACTGATTGGTTTCGTCGTGCGCGTGCAGCTTAGTCGAACGCTTAACGTATTTACCGTAGATCGGGTGCTTAACGCGACGCTCGATCAGAACGGTGATGGTTTTGTCCATCTTGTCGCTGACAACACGGCCAGTCAGCGTACGGACAGTTTTTTCGGCTTCAGCCATGATTACTTACCTGCCTGCTGGTTGAGCACAGTTTTCACGCGAGCGATGTCACGCTTAACTTGCGAGAGCAGATGAGACTGCCCCAACTGGCCAGTTGCTTTCTGCATACGCAGATTGAACTGGTCGCGCAGCAGGCCGAGCAGTTGCTCGTTCAGCTGCTGTGCTGATTTTTCACGAAGTTCATTCGCTTTCATCACATCACCGTCCGTTTAACAAAGGAGGTGGCGAGCGGCAGCTTTGCAGCAGCCAGGGCGAAAGCCTCACGCGCCAGCTCTTCAGAAACACCCTCGATTTCATACAGGACTTTGCCTGGCTGAATCTGGGCAACCCAGTACTCCACGTTACCCTTACCTTTACCCATCCGAACTTCGAGTGGCTTCTTGGTGACAGGCTTGTCCGGGAATACACGGATCCAGATCTTGCCGCCACGTTTTACGTGACGGGTCAGAGCACGACGCGCTGACTCGATCTGACGAGCGGTGAGACGACCACGAGCAACAGACTTCAGCGCGAACTCGCCGAAGCTGACTTTGCTACCGCGCAATGCCAGGCCACGGTTGTGACCGGTCATCTGCTTGCGGAACTTCGTACGCTTTGGTTGCAACATTTGGCGTACCCCTTACTTAGCAGCTTTTTTACGAGGCGCTGGTGCTTGTGGCTTCAGCTCTTCTTGGCGACCACCAATTACTTCGCCTTTGAAGATCCAAACCTTTACACCGATCACACCGTAGGTGGTGTGAGCTTCGTAGTTGGCATAGTCGATGTCGGCACGCAGGGTGTGCAGTGGCACACGACCTTCGCGATACCATTCAGTACGTGCGATTTCAGCACCGCCGAGACGACCGCTCACTTGGATTTTGATGCCTTTGGCACCAATGCGCATTGCGTTCTGTACAGCGCGCTTCATAGCGCGACGGAACATTACACGACGCTCCAGCTGCTGAGCTACGCTCTGCGCAACCAGCATACCGTCGAGCTCCGGCTTGCGGATCTCTTCGATATTGATGTGCACAGGCACACCCATTTGCTTGGTCAGGTCCTGACGCAGCTTCTCAACATCTTCACCTTTCTTCCCGATAACGATACCTGGACGAGCAGTGTGGATGGTGATGCGTGCAGTCTGCGCCGGACGATGGATATCGATACGGCTTACGGACGCGCTTTTTAGTTTGTCTTGGAGATACTCACGCACCTTCAGATCAGCGAACAAGTAGTCCGCATAAGTCCGACCGTCTGCGTACCAGACGGAGGTGTGCTCCTTGACGATTCCCAGGCGAATGCCAATGGGATGTACTTTCTGACCCATCTCTTCGACTCCGTTACTTGTCAGCAACCTTGACAGTGATATGGCAAGACCGCTTGACGATGCGATCAGCACGGCCTTTGGCACGTGGCATGATGCGCTTCAGCGAACGCCCTTCGTTGACGAAAACGGTGCTGACCTTCAGGTCATCAACATCTGCGCCTTCGTTATGCTCGGCGTTGGCTACGGCCGACTCCAGCACTTTCTTCATGATCTCGGCGGCTTTCTTACTGCTGAAAGCCAACAGGTTGAGCGCTTCGCCCACCTTCTTCCCGCGGATCTGGTCGGCGACCAAGCGGGCTTTCTGGGCGGAGATTCGAGCGCCCGACAACTTAGCGGCTACTTCCATTTCCTTACCCCTTAACGCTTGGCTTTCTTGTCAGCCACGTGCCCACGGTATGTGCGGGTACCGGCAAACTCGCCCAGTTTGTGGCCGACCATGTCTTCGTTAACGAGAACTGGGACGTGTTGGCGACCGTTGTGTACTGCGATGGTCAGACCGACCATTTGTGGCAGGATCATCGAACGACGCGACCAGGTCTTAACTGGTTTGCGATCGTTCTTTTCCGCCGCCACTTCGATCTTCTTCAGTAGGTGAAGATCAATAAAAGGACCTTTTTTCAGAGAACGTGGCACTGTCGTATCCCTCTATTTACTTGCGACGACGGACGATCATTTTGTCGGTACGCTTATTACCACGAGTCTTCGCGCCCTTAGTCGGGAAGCCCCATGGCGATACCGGATGACGACCACCAGAGGTACGACCTTCACCACCACCATGTGGGTGGTCAACCGGGTTCATGGCAACACCACGAACGGTTGGGCGAACGCCACGCCAGCGCTTGGCACCAGCTTTACCCAACGAACGCAGGCTGTGCTCGGAGTTCGAGACTTCGCCCAGGGTCGCACGGCACTCAGCCAGTACTTTACGCATCTCACCAGAACGCAGACGCAGGGTCACGTAGACACCTTCACGAGCGATCAACTGAGCCGAAGCACCAGCGGAACGAGCGATCTGTGCGCCTTTACCTGGCTTCAATTCGATGCCGTGTACGGTGCTACCAACTGGAATGTTACGCAGCTGCAGAGCGTTGCCCGGCTTGATCGGTGCCAAAGCACCTGCGATCAGCTGGTCGCCAGCACTCACGCCTTTAGGGGCGATGATGTAGCGACGCTCGCCATCTGCGTACAGCAGCAGAGCGATGTGAGCAGTACGGTTTGGATCGTATTCGATACGCTCGACGGTGGCAGCGATGCCATCCTTGTCGTTGCGACGGAAGTCGACCAGACGATAATGCTGCTTATGACCACCACCGATGTGACGAGTGGTAATACGGCCATTGTTGTTACGACCACCAGACTTCGATTTTTTCTCGAGCAGCGGTGCGTGAGGAGCGCCTTTATGCAGCTCCTGGTTGACCACCTTGACCACAAAACGGCGGCCAGGGGAAGTCGGTTTGCATTTAACGATTGCCATGATGCACCCCTTCCTTACTCAGCACTGCTGCTGAAATCGAGATCTTGGCCTGGCTGAAGGGAGATAACTGCCTTCTTCCAGTCATTACGCTTGCCCAGACCGCGAGCAGTGCGCTTGCTCTTACCCAGAACATTCAGGGTAGTAACGCGCTCTACTTTCACGCTGAACAGGCTTTCGACGGCCTTCTTGATTTCCAGCTTGGTTGCGTCGGTAGCAACCTTGAAAACGAACTGGCCTTTCTTGTCTGCCAGAACCGTAGCCTTCTCGGAAACGTGCGGGCCAAGCAGAACTTTAAATACGCGTTCCTGGTTCATCCCAGCAGCTCCTCGAATTTCTTCACGGCCGACACGGTGATCAACACCTTGTCGTATGCGATCAGACTGACCGGATCGGAACCTTGCACGTCACGAACATCAACGTGTGGCAGGTTGCGAGCAGCCAGGTACAGGTTCTGATCAACAGCGTCAGACACGATCAGGACGTCAGTCAGGCCCATGCCGTTCAGCTTGTTCAGCAGATCTTTGGTTTTCGGTGCTTCAACAGCGAAGTCCTGAACCACGACCAGACGATCAGTACGCACCAGCTCAGCAAGGATGGAACGCATTGCTGCGCGATACATCTTCTTGTTCAGCTTCTGGGAGTGATCCTGAGGACGAGCTGCAAAAGTGGTACCGCCGCCACGCCAGATTGGGCTACGGATAGTACCGGCACGAGCACGGCCAGTACCTTTCTGACGCCATGGGCGCTTACCGCCACCAGAAACGTCGGAACGGGTCTTTTGCTGCTTGCTACCTTGACGGCCGCCAGCCATGTAGGCCACGACTGCTTGGTGAACCAGCGTCTCGTTGAATTCGCCGCCAAATGTCAGTTCGGAAACTTCGATCGCTTGAGCGTCATTTACATTTAATTGCATGTCAGCTTCCCCTTAACCGCGAGCCTTGGCTGCTGGACGTACAACCAAGTTGCCGCCAGTAGCGCCAGGAACAGCGCCCTTGACCAACAACAGATTGCGTTCAGCGTCCACGCGCACTACTTCGAGGGACTGCACGGTCACGCGCTCAGCGCCCATATGACCGGACATTTTTTTGCCCTTGAATACACGACCAGGAGTCTGGCACTGGCCGATAGAGCCTGGAACGCGGTGGGATACGGAGTTACCGTGGGTGTTATCTTGCCCGCGGAAGTTCCAACGCTTGATCGTACCCTGGAAGCCTTTACCCTTGGACTGACCGGTTACATCAACCAGTTGACCAGCAGCGAAGATTTCAGCGTTGATCAGATCGCCGGCCTGGTACTCGCCTTCTTCAAGGCGGAATTCCATTACGGTACGACCAGCGGCAACGTTCGCCTTGGCGAAGTGGCCAGCTTGAGCAGCTGTTACACGCGAAGCACGACGCTCGCCGACAGTGACTTGCACTGCACGATAGCCATCGGTCTCTTCAGTTTTGAACTGGGTGACGCGATTCGGCTCGATCTCAATGACCGTGACCGGAATGGAGACACCTTCTTCGGTGAAAATACGGGTCATACCGCATTTACGACCGACTACACCAATAGTCATGTTGTAAACCTCATGAGTGTACGGGGCTTTCACCCGCTATGGCCGCCCATTTCAGAGCGTTACACGACCAAGACCGAGTCTTAGCCGAGGCTGATCTGCACTTCCACACCGGCCGCAAGATCAAGCTTCATAAGTGCATCAACGGTTTTATCCGTTGGCTGGACGATGTCCAGAACGCGCTTATGAGTACGGATCTCGTACTGGTCACGCGCGTCTTTGTTGACGTGCGGGGAGACCAGAACGGTGAACCGCTCTTTACGGGTAGGCAGTGGAATTGGACCACGCACTTGAGCACCAGTACGTTTCGCGGTTTCCACGATTTCCTGGGTGGATTGGTCGATCAGGCGATGGTCAAAAGCCTTCAACCTGATACGGATTTGCTGATTTTGCATTGGATTTCAGACTCCGGCTGCTATTCCCACCGAGCGCAATACGCCCGTTAAAAGGAGGCGCAATTCTATAGACGCCCCTGATAGGTGTCAACCCAATAAAAAAGCCCCCGCTAGGCGGGGGCTCTTCAACTCATCGAGCTGACTCTACAAGAGACTTACTCGATGACTTTGGCTACGACGCCAGCGCCGACGGTACGACCGCCTTCACGGATAGCGAAACGCAGACCGTCTTCCATCGCGATGGTCTTGATCAGAGTGACAGTCATCTGGATGTTGTCACCTGGCATTACCATTTCAACGCCTTCTGGCAGCTCGCAGTTACCGGTCACGTCAGTTGTACGGAAGTAGAACTGTGGACGGTAGCCTTTGAAGAACGGAGTATGACGGCCGCCTTCTTCCTTGCTCAGAACGTAAACTTCTGCAGTGAACTTGGTGTGCGGCTTGACGGTGCCTGGCTTGACCAGAACCTGGCCACGCTCAACGTCGTCACGCTTGGTGCCGCGCAGCAGTACGCCGCAGTTCTCGCCAGCACGACCTTCGTCGAGCAGCTTGCGGAACATTTCAACGCCGGTGCAGGTAGTTTTCTGAGTGTCGCGCAGACCGACGATCTCAACTTCTTCCTGGATGCGGACGATGCCACGCTCAACACGACCAGTCACAACAGTACCGCGACCGGAGATCGAGAATACGTCTTCGATTGGCATCAGGAACGGCTTGTCGATAGCACGCTCTGGCTCTGGGATGTAGCTGTCCAGAGTTTCCACCAGCTTCTTGACAGCGGTGGTGCCCATTTCGTTGTCGTCTTGGCCGTTCAGAGCCATCAGAGCCGAACCGATGATGATTGGAGTGTCATCACCTGGGAAGTCGTAAGTGCTCAGCAGATCGCGCACTTCCATCTCAACCAGTTCCAGCAGCTCAGCGTCGTCAACCATGTCAGCCTTGTTCAGGAAGACAACGATGTACGGAACGCCTACCTGACGGGACAGCAGGATGTGCTCACGGGTTTGTGGCATCGGACCATCAGCGGCCGAGCAAACCAGGATCGCGCCGTCCATCTGGGCAGCACCAGTGATCATGTTTTTTACGTAGTCGGCGTGACCTGGGCAGTCAACGTGTGCGTAGTGACGCACGGCCGAATCGTATTCAACGTGAGCGGTGTTGATGGTGATACCGCGAGCTTTCTCTTCCGGGGCGCTGTCGATCTTGTCGAAGTCAACCTTGGCCGAACCGAAAACTTCGGAGCAGACACGGGTCAGAGCAGCGGTCAGCGTGGTTTTACCGTGGTCGACGTGACCGATGGTGCCAACGTTGACGTGCGGTTTGTTCCGTTCAAATTTTTCTTTAGCCACGACAATTAACTCCTAGCTTAAAGGGCTGAATCAGCCTTGCTTTTTGGTAACAGTTTCGACGATATGCGACGGAGCTGTATTGTATTTTTTGAATTCCATAGAGTAGCTCGCGCGACCCTGAGACATGGAACGAACGTCGGTTGCGTAACCGAACATTTCACCCAACGGAACCTCGGCACGAATGACCTTGCCGGAAACCGTATCTTCCATACCCAGAATCATGCCACGACGACGGTTAAGGTCGCCCATGACATCACCCATGTAGTCTTCAGGCGTAACAACCTCTACCGCCATGATCGGCTCAAGCAACTCACCACCGCCCTTCTGGGCCAGTTGCTTGGTCGCCATGGAAGCAGCCACCTTGAACGCCATCTCGTTGGAGTCGACGTCGTGGTAAGAACCATCGAACACAGTCGCCTTCAGGCCGATCAGCGGATAGCCGGCAACAACGCCGTTCTTCATCTGCTCTTCGATACCCTTCTGGATCGCCGGGATGTATTCCTTAGGAACCACACCACCTACGACTTCGTTCACGAATTGCAGACCTTCCTGACCTTCGTCAGCCGGTGCAAAGCGAATCCAGCAGTGACCAAACTGGCCACGACCACCGGACTGGCGAACGAACTTGCCTTCGATTTCACAGTTCTTCGTGATGCGCTCACGATAGGAAACCTGAGGCTTGCCGATGTTGGCTTCGACATTGAACTCACGGCGCATCCGGTCAACCAGGATGTCCAGGTGCAACTCGCCCATGCCAGAGATGATCGTTTGACCGGTCTCTTCATCAGTCTTGACGCGGAAAGATGGATCTTCCTGAGCAAGTTTGCCCAGAGCGATACCCATTTTTTCCTGGTCATCCTTGGTTTTTGGCTCAACGGCAACCGAAATAACCGGCTCCGGGAAGTCCATGCGCACCAGGATGATCGGCTTGTCAGCGTTGCACAAGGTTTCACCGGTGGTGACGTCCTTCATGCCGATCAAGGCCGCGATGTCGCCAGCGCGCACTTCCTTGATCTCTTCGCGGGCGTTTGCGTGCATTTGCACCATACGACCCACACGCTCTTTCTTGCCCTTAACAGAGTTGATCACGCCGTCACCGGAGTTCAACACGCCCGAGTAAACCCGAACGAAGGTCAAGGTGCCCACGAATGGGTCGGTAGCGATCTTGAACGCCAGGGCCGCGAAAGGCTCGTCGTCGCTTGCATGACGCTCCATTTCCTCTTCCTCGTTATCAGGGTTGGAACCCTTGATAGCAGGAATGTCGGTTGGAGCAGGCAGGAAGTCGATCACAGCATCGAGAACCAGGGGAACACCCTTGTTCTTGAAGGAAGAACCGCAAACAGCCAGAACGATCTCACCAGCGATGGTACGCTGACGCAGAGCGGCCTTGATTTCCTCGTTGGTGAGCTCTTCACCCTCAAGGTACTTGTTCATCAGCTCTTCGTTGGCTTCGGCCGCAGCCTCAACCATGTTGCCGCGCCACTTCTCGGCTTCTTCCAGCAACTCTGCCGGGATGTCCTTGCGAACAGGAACCATACCCTTGTCAGAATCGTTCCAGTAGACAGCTTGCATGTTGATCAGATCGATCTGACCCTGGAAGTTGTCTTCGGAACCGATAGCCAGCTGGATCGGCACCGGAGTGTGACCCAGACGCTGCTTGATCTGACCGATCACGCGCAGGAAGTTGGCACCAGCACGGTCCATCTTGTTTACGTAAACAAGACGTGGAACACCGTATTTGTTGGCCTGACGCCATACGGTTTCCGACTGAGGCTCAACACCCGAGGTACCGCAGAACACAACCACAGCGCCGTCGAGTACACGCAGGGAACGCTCAACTTCAATGGTGAAGTCCACGTGACCCGGGGTATCGATAACGTTGAAGCGATGCTCGTGCGGATACTGCTTCTCGGAACCCTTCCAGAAGGCGGTAATGGCAGCAGAAGTAATGGTAATACCACGCTCCTGCTCCTGCACCATCCAGTCGGTGGTCGCGGCGCCATCATGCACCTCGCCCATCTTGTGACTTTTGCCAGTGTAAAAAAGGACGCGCTCAGTGGTGGTGGTTTTACCAGCATCCACGTGGGCAACGATACCGATGTTACGGTAGCGATTAATCGGTGTAGTACGAGCCATAAAGCCCTCGCAAATTGAGTGACGCTAGAATTAGAAGCGGTAGTGCGAGAAAGCCTTGTTGGCTTCAGCCATACGGTGCACGTCTTCACGCTTCTTAACTGCAGCACCTTTACCTTCAGCAGCGTCCAACAGTTCGCCAGCCAAACGCAGAGCCATGGACTTCTCACCGCGCTTGCGGGCGAAGTCTACCAACCAGCGCATTGCCAGGGCGTTACGACGGGACGGACGAACTTCGACCGGAACCTGGTAAGTAGCACCGCCTACACGGCGCGACTTCACTTCGACCAGCGGAGCGATGGCGTCGAGAGCTTTCTCGAAGATTTCCAGGGGATCGCTGTTCTTGCGTTCCTTAACTTTGTCCAGTGCGCCATAAACAATACGCTCGGCAACGGCTTTCTTGCCGCTTTCCATTACGTGGTTCATGAACTTGGCGAGAATCTGGCTTCCGTATTTCGGATCGTCCAGAATCTCACGTTTGGCTGCTACGCGACGTCTTGGCATTGATAAGCCCTCAAACGGTCTTCAGGTTAGCCCGGGACAGCTAATGCGTGCCCGACCTTACTCTTATCGACTCAATAAAATGAAAAACTGCAAAACGGCCGATTACTTCGGACGCTTGGTACCGTACTTCGAACGACCCTGGTTACGACCTTTAACGCCGGAAGTATCCAAAGAACCGCGAACGGTGTGGTAACGAACACCTGGCAAGTCTTTTACACGACCGCCGCGGATCAGTACCACGCTGTGCTCTTGCAGGTTGTGGCCTTCACCACCGATGTACGAGGAAACCTCGAAACCGTTGGTCAGACGCACACGGCATACTTTACGCAGTGCCGAGTTAGGTTTTTTCGGCGTGGTGGTATACACACGGGTGCATACGCCACGACGTTGCGGGCAGTTCTGCAGCGCAGGCACGTCGGATTTCTCGACGATACGCTTACGCGGCTGACGTACCAGCTGGTTGATAGTTGCCATCTACTAGCTCCACTGTTGTCTTGCGACGCTATTGTCTTACAAGAAAAGCAAAATGGCAGGAACGAATTCCCGCCAAATTTAGGGGATCAAGAGTCTAAAGAGGATCTTGTTCCCAGTCAAGGCAAGGCCCCGACCTCCCCGCCCGCCGGATCTCGACAATTTGTCTCGATCCAGCAAACGGGATGACCAGGGCCAGGCACTTAATTACCGCAGAACTCAGTTACCGCTCGAGTTCAGTGCTTCGGTCAGTGCAGCTTCCACTTCACTGGCGCTTACGCGCAACGGCTTGTCTGCATCACGACGACGCTTGCGCTCGCTGTGATAGGCCAAACCGGTACCAGCCGGGATCAGACGACCCACGACCACGTTTTCTTTCAGGCCGCGCAGGTAATCGCGCTTGCCGGTTACCGCCGCTTCGGTCAGTACACGGGTGGTTTCCTGGAAGGAAGCCGCCGAGATGAACGATTCGGTGGACAACGACGCCTTGGTGATACCCAGCAGCACGCGAGTGAACTTGGAGACGAACTTGTCTTCCGTCGCCAGGCGCTCGTTTTCCACCAGCACGTGAGTCAGCTCCATCTGGTCGCCCTTGATGAAACTCGAATCGCCGGATTCAGCGATCTCAACTTTACGCAGCATCTGACGCAGGATGGTCTCGATGTGCTTGTCGTTGATCTTCACGCCTTGCAGACGGTAAACGTCCTGGATCTCGTTCACGATGTACTTGGCCAGCGCACTCACACCCAGCAGACGCAGGATGTCGTGTGGATCGCTCGGGCCGTCGGAGATAACTTCGCCGCGGTTTACCTGTTCGCCTTCGAAGACGTTCAGGTGACGCCACTTCGGAATCAGCTCTTCGTACGGATCGCTACCGTCGTTCGGCGTGATGACCAGACGGCGCTTGCCCTTGGTCTCTTTACCGAACGCGATGGTGCCGCTGACCTCAGCCAGAATCGAGGCTTCTTTCGGACGACGAGCTTCGAACAAGTCGGCAACACGCGGCAGACCACCGGTGATGTCGCGGGTTTTCGAAGTTTCCTGCGGGATACGAGCGATAACATCACCGATCGCGATCCGCGCACCGTCCGCAACACCGACCAGGGCGTTGGCTGGCAGGAAATACTGAGCGATTACGTCAGTGCCTGGCAGCAACAGATCCTTGCCGTTGTCGTCGACCATCTTCACGGCCGGACGGATGTCCTTGCCAGCAGCTGGACGATCTTTCGCGTCAAGTACTTCAATGTTGGTCATACCGGTCAATTCGTCAGTCTGACGCTTGATCGTGATGCCTTCTTCCATGCCCACGTAGGTCACGGTACCTTTCATTTCGGTCACGATCGGGTGGGTGTGCGGATCCCACTTGGCCACGATAGCGCCAGCGTCGACCTTGTCACCTTCCTTGACCGAAATCACAGCACCGTACGGCAGCTTGTAGCGCTCGCGCTCGCGACCGAAGTCGTCAGCGATCGCCAGCTCACCGGAACGGGATACAGCCACCAGGTGACCGTCCACGCGCTCTACGTGCTTGAGGTTGTGCAGACGGACAGTACCGCCATTCTTCACCTGAACGCTGTCAGCTGCGGAGGTTCGGCTGGCCGCACCACCGATGTGGAACGTACGCATCGTCAGCTGGGTACCCGGCTCACCGATGGACTGGGCAGCGATAACGCCGACCGCTTCACCGATGTTCACCTGGTGACCACGAGCCAGGTCGCGACCGTAGCACTTGGCGCAGATGCCGTAGCGGGTTTCGCAGCTGATCGGCGAACGTACGATCACTTCGTCGATGCTGTTGAGTTCGATGAACTCGACCCACTTCTCGTCAACCAGGGTGCCGGCAGGAACGATTACGTCCTCGGTACCCGGCTTGAATACGTCACGGGCGATGACACGACCCAATACGCGCTCACCCAGCGGCTCTACAACGTCACCGCCTTCAATGTGATGTGCGGAGTCATTACCAGGCCGTGTTCGGTGCCGCAATCGATCTCGGTCACGACCAGATCCTGCGCAACGTCTACCAGACGACGAGTCAGGTAACCGGAGTTCGCCGTTTTCAACGCGGTATCCGCAAGACCCTTACGAGCACCGTGAGTGGAGATGAAGTACTGGAGTACGCTCAAACCTTCACGGAAGTTCGCGGTAATCGGGGTCTCGATGATGGAACCGTCCGGCTTGGCCATCAGGCCACGCATACCGGCGAGCTGACGGATCTGCGCAGCAGAACCCCGTGCGCCCGAGTCGGCCATCATGTACATCGAGTTGAAGGACTCTTGGTCGACTTCGTTGCCATGACGGTCGATGACCTTCTCTTTCGAGAGGTTGGCCATCATCGCCTTGGATACTTCGTCGTTCGCCTTGGACCAGAGGTCGATCACCTTGTTGTACTTCTCGCCCTGGGTTACCAGGCCGGAGGCGTACTGACTTTCGATCTCTTTCACTTCCTCGGTAGCAGCACCGATGATGCGGGCTTTTTCGTCCGGGATAACGAAGTCGTTAACACCGATGGAAACGCCGGAAATGGTCGAATAGGCAAAACCGGTGTACATCAACTGGTCAGCGAAGATCACGGTCTCTTTCAGACCAACCACGCGGTAGCACTGGTTGATCAGCTTGGAGATCGCCTTTTTCTTCATCGGCAGGTTGACGACGTCGAAGGACAGACCTTTTGGCACAACCTGGAACAACAGCGCACGGCCGACGGTGGTGTCGACGATACGGGTGTTGGTCACGCTGCCGCCATCACGATCGTTCACGGTTTCGTTGATCCGCACTTTGACCTTGGCGTGCAGTGCGGCTTCGCCGGCACGGAACACACGGTCAACTTCCTGCAGATCCGCGAACACACGACCTTCGCCCTTGGCGTTGATCGCTTCACGAGTCATGTAGTACAGACCCAATACAACGTCCTGCGACGGAACGATGATTGGCTCACCGTTGGCTGGCGACAGGATGTTGTTGGTCGACATCATCAGCGCACGCGCTTCGAGCTGGGCTTCCAGCGTCAGCGGTACGTGCACGGCCATTTGGTCGCCGTCGAAGTCGGCGTTGTACGCAGCACAGACCAGAGGGTGCAGCTGGATGGCCTTACCTTCGATCAGTACCGGTTCAAACGCCTGGATACCCAGACGGTGAAGGGTCGGTGCACGGTTGAGCAGCACTGGGTGTTCGCGAATCACTTCGGCGAGAACGTCCCAAACCTCTGGCAGCTCGCGCTCGACCATCTTCTTGGCGGCTTTGATGGTGGTCGCGAGACCACGCATTTCCAGCTTGCCGAAAATGAACGGCTTGAACAGCTCCAGAGCCATTTTCTTAGGCAGACCGCACTGGTGCAGACGCAGGGTCGGGCCTACGGTAATTACCGAACGACCGGAGTAGTCAACACGCTTACCGAGCAAGTTCTGACGGAAACGACCCTGCTTACCCTTGATCATGTCAGCCAGGGACTTCAGAGGACGCTTGTTGGAACCGGTGATAGCGCGGCCACGGCGACCGTTGTCGAGCAATGCGTCGACAGCTTCCTGCAACATACGCTTTTCGTTGCGCACGATGATGTCCGGAGCGGACAGATCGAGCAGGCGCTTCAAGCGGTTGTTACGGTTGATCACTCGACGATACAGATCGTTGAGGTCGGAAGTCGCGAAACGACCGCCATCGAGCGGAACCAGTGGACGCAGGTCTGGCGGCAGAACCGGCAGAACGGTCAGCACCATCCACTCAGGCAGGTTGCCGGAACCCTGGAAGGCCTCCATCAACTTCAGACGCTTGGACAGCTTCTTGATCTTGGTTTCGGAGTTGGTTTGCGGAATTTCTTCACGCAGACGGCCAATCTCGTGCTCCAGGTCGATCGCGTGCAGCAGCTCACGGACAGCTTCGGCACCCATGCGGGCATCGAAATCGTCGCCGAACTCTTCCAGCGCTTCGAAGTACTGCTCGTCGTTGAGCAGCTGACCTTTTTCAAGGGTGGTCATGCCCGGGTCGATAACGACATAGCTCTCGAAGTAGAGAACGCGCTCGATATCACGCAGGGTCATGTCCATCAGCAAGCCGATACGGGACGGCAGCGATTTCAGGAACCAGATGTGGGCAACCGGCGAGGCCAGTTCGATGTGCGCCATGCGCTCACGACGAACTTTTGCCAGCGCGACTTCAACGCCGCACTTCTCGCAGATCACACCACGGTGCTTCAAGCGCTTGTACTTACCGCACAGGCACTCGTAATCCTTTACCGGGCCAAAGATCTTGGCGCAGAACAGGCCGTCACGCTCGGGTTTGAACGTACGGTAGTTGATGGTTTCCGGCTTTTTAACTTCACCGAACGACCACGAACGGATCATCTCAGGCGAGGCCAATCCGATACGGATGGCGTCGAACTCTTCGACTTGACCCTGGTTTTTCAGCAAATTCAGTAGGTCTTTCAAGGCCTTTCCTCCTGGCGGAGCAGAGAGCGGGCAAAACAGCCCCGCTCTCGATTCGCGTCACGTGTTATTCGGTTTCCAGATCGATATCGATGCCGAGGGAACGAATTTCCTTGATCAACACGTTGAAAGACTCGGGCATGCCCGGCTCCATACGGTGATCGCCGTCCACGATGTTTTTGTACATCTTGGTCCGGCCGTTCACATCGTCCGACTTCACTGTGAGCATTTCTTGCAGAGTGTATGCGGCACCGTACGCTTCCAGTGCCCAGACCTCCATCTCCCCGAAACGCTGACCACCGAACTGCGCCTTACCACCCAGCGGCTGCTGGGTAACCAGGCTGTAAGAACCGGTAGAACGAGCGTGCATCTTGTCGTCTACCAAGTGGTTCAGCTTCAGCATGTACATGTAGCCAACGGTAACCGGGCGCTCGAACTTGTTGCCGGTACGGCCGTCGAACAGCTGCATCTGGCCGCTTTCCGGCAGGTCTGCCAGTTTCAGCATGGCCTTGATTTCGCTTTCCTTGGCACCGTCGAACACCGGAGTTGCCATTGGAACGCCGCCGCGCAGGTTCTTCGCCAGATCCAGGATTTCCTGGTCGGAGAAGGTATCCAGCTCTTCGTTGCGTCCGCCGATCTCGTTGTAGATCTCGTGCAGGAACTTACGCAGGTCAGCGACCTTGCGCTGCTCTTCGATCATACGGTTGATCTTCTCGCCCAAGCCCTTGGCCGCGAGGCCCAGGTGGGTTTCAAGGATCTGACCAACGTTCATACGCGAAGGTACGCCCAACGGGTTGAGGACGACGTCGACCGGGGTGCCATTGGCATCGTGCGGCATGTCTTCAACCGGCATGATCACGGAGACCACACCCTTGTTACCGTGACGACCGGCCATCTTGTCGCCCGGCTGGATGCGACGACGGATTGCCAGGTAAACCTTGACGATTTTCAGCACGCCTGGAGCCAGGTCATCGCCTTGCTGCAGTTTGCGCTTCTTGTCTTCGAACTTGTCGTCCAGCAGACGGCGGCGATCAACGATATAGGCCTGGGCCTTCTCGAGCTGCTCGTTCAGAGCATCTTCAGCCATGCGCAGTTTGAACCACTGGCCATGCTCAAGACCGTCGAGAACTTCGTCGGTGATTTCCTGACCTTTCTTCAGACCGGCGCCGCCTTCGGCTTTGTGGCCGACCAGAGCGGAGCGCAGACGCTCGAAAGTTGCGCCTTCAACGATACGGAACTCTTCGTTCAGGTCCTTGCGGATCTCGTCGAGTTGAGTCTTCTCGATAGACAGTGCACGAGCGTCACGCTCTACACCGTCGCGGGTGAAGACTTGTACGTCGATGACGGTACCCTTGGTGCCGGTAGGCACACGCAGGGAGGTGTCTTTAACGTCGCTGGCTTTTTCACCGAAGATGGCACGCAGCAGTTTTTCTTCCGGAGTCAGTTGAGTCTCGCCTTTCGGAGTGACCTTACCAACCAGGATGTCGCCTGCGCCTACTTCAGCACCTACGTAAACGATACCGGCTTCGTCCAGCTTGTTCAGTGCAGCTTCACCCACGTTAGGGATGTCCGCAGTGATTTCCTCTGGGCCAAGCTTGGTGTCACGAGCCACACAGGTCAGTTCCTGAATGTGAATCGTGGTAAAGCGATCTTCCTGAACAACACGCTCGGACAGGCAGATGGAGTCTTCGAAGTTGAAGCCGTTCCATGCCATGAACGCGATGCGCATGTTCTGACCCAGTGCCAGCTCACCCATATCGGTGGACGGGCCGTCGGCCATGATGTCGCTACGCTGAACCCGATCACCCTTGCTCACCAGCGGACGCTGGTTGATGCAGGTGTTCTGGTTGGAGCGGGTGTATTTGGTCAGGTTGTAGATGTCGACACCAGCTTCGCCAGTTTCAACTTCGTCATCGGCAACACGAACCACGATACGGCTGGCGTCGACAGAATCGATCACGCCACCACGACGAGCCACGACGCAAACGCCGGAATCACGGGCAACGTTACGTTCCATGCCGGTACCTACCAGCGGCTTGTCGGCACGCAGGGTCGGTACAGCTTGACGCTGCATGTTCGAGCCCATCAACGCACGGTTGGCGTCGTCGTGCTCGAGGAACGGAATCAACGATGCCGCCACCGAAACAACCTGCTTGGGCGAAACGTCCATCAAGGTGACGTCTTCTGGCGCCTTGACGGTGAACTCGTTCAGGTGACGAACAGCTACCAGCTCGTCGATCAGCTGACCTTTTTCGTTCATGGTCGCCGAAGCCTGAGCGATCACGTGATCGGCTTCTTCGATAGCGGACAGGAACACGATCTCGTCGGTCACCAGACCTTCTTTCACCACACGGTACGGGCTCTCGAGGAAGCCATACTGGTTGGTGCGAGCATAGGCTGCCAGCGAGTTGATCAGACCGATGTTCGGACCTTCCGGCGTTTCAATCGGGCATACACGACCGTAGTGAGTCGGGTGTACGTCACGAACTTCGAAGCCTGCGCGCTCACGGGTCAAACCGCCCGGGCCGAGTGCAGATACACGACGCTTGTGGGTAATCTCCGACAGCGGGTTGTTCTGGTCCATGAACTGAGACAGCTGGCTCGAACCGAAGAACTCCTTCACCGCAGCAGCCACTGGCTTGGCGTTGATCAGATCCTGCGGCATCAGGCCTTCGCTTTCAGCCATCGACAGACGTTCCTTGACCGCGCGCTCTACACGCACCAGGCCAACACGGAACTGGTTCTCGGCCATCTCGCCTACGCAGCGGACACGACGGTTACCCAGGTGGTCGATGTCATCGACGATGCCTTTGCCGTTACGGATGTCGACCAGGGTCTTGAGCACCGCAACGATGTCGTCCTTGTTCAGCACGCCCGAACCTTCGATTTCGGTACGACCGATACGACGGTTGAACTTCATCCGGCCGACCGCAGACAGGTCATAGCGCTCAGGACTGAAGAACAGGTTGTTGAACAGGGTCTCGGCTGCGTCTTTGGTTGGCGGCTCGCCAGGACGCATCATGCGATAGATTTCGACCAGGGCTTCCAGCTGGTTGCCGGTGGAGTCGATCTTCAGCGTGTCGGAGATGAACGGACCGCAGTCGATATCGTTGGTGTACAGAGTTTCAATGCGAACAACCTGGGCCTTGGCGATTTTTGCCAGGATCTCGGTGTTCAGCTCGGTGTTGCACTCTGCCAGGATTTCGCCGGTAGCTGGATGCACGATGACCTTGGCCGTGGTGCGACCCAGAACGTAGTCGATCGGCACCTGCAGCTCTTTGATCCCGGCTTTTTCCAGCTGGTTGATGTGGCGAGCGGTGATACGACGACCCTGCTCGACAATAACCTTGCCTTTGTCATCCTGGATATCGAGGACAGCGATTTCACCGCGCAGGCGCTGAGGCACCAGTTCCAGGCTGAGATTCTCACCCTGCACATGGAAAACGTTGGTGGTGTAGAACGCGTCCAGCACTTCCTCGGTGGTATAGCCGAGCGCGCGCAGCAGTACCGATGCAGGCAGCTTGCGGCGACGGTCGATACGCACGAATACGCAGTCTTTCGGATCGAACTCAAAGTCCAGCCACGAACCGCGGTAAGGAATGATGCGCGCGGAATAAAGCAGTTTGCCGGAGCTGTGCGTCTTGCCACGGTCGTGGTCGAAGAACACGCCCGGAGAACGGTGCAGCTGGGAAACGATTACACGCTCGGTACCGTTGATTACGAAGGTACCGTTCTCAGTCATCAGGGGGATTTCACCCATGTAGACTTCTTGCTCTTTGATGTCCTTGATCGCTTTGTTCGACGATTCTTTGTCGAAAATGATCAGGCGCACTTTTACCCGCAAAGGTACGGCGTAAGTCACACCGCGCAATACGCATTCTTTGACATCAAATGCCGGTTCGCCCAGGCGATAACCGACGTACTCCAGCGCAGCATTGCCGGAGTAGCTGATGATCGGGAAAACGGATTTGAAGGCCGCATGCAGGCCCACGTCGCGGAACTGATCTTTAGTCGCTCCCGCTTGCAAGAATTCACGATACGAATCCAGCTGGATGGCCAGGAGGTACGGCACATCCATGACGTCCGGCAACTTGCTAAAGTCCTTGCGGATACGTTTTTTCTCAGTATATGAGTAAGCCATCAGCGTTCCCCAGCTTGGTCACCTGCTTGTTTGGCCCCTCCCGACGGGAGCAGCCAGAAAATCGTGCAAACCCCATGGTTTGCGCCACCACATCGGGTGGATACAGCTCGCTATAAGCACCGACCCAGTCGGCTGCCAATAACGGAAAAAGGCCGGTGGCAAAAGCCACCAGCCATCAGCCTGTCGCTTAACGCTCGGGCTGGAGACGCAAAGTCGATGCTTACTTCAGCTCGACTTTAGCGCCTGCTTCTTCCAGAGCGGCCTTGGCTTTGTCAGCTGCGTCTTTGGCAACAGCTTCCAGAACCATGGCAGGAGCGCCGTCAACTACAGCCTTGGCTTCTTTCAGGCCCAGACCGGTCAGTTCACGTACTGCCTTGATCACGTTTACTTTCTTCTCGCCAGCTTCGGTCAGCATGACGTTGAATTCGGTTTGCTCTTCAACAACGGCGGCAGCAGCAGCTGGACCAGCGGAAGCAGCGGCAGCGGAAACGCCGAATTTCTCTTCGAAAGCTTTGATCAGCTCAACAACCTGCAGAACCGACATTTCAGCTACGGCGTTGAGGATATCGTCTTGGGAGATAGACATTACTGTATTTCCTGAATTGGGGGACGGCCTACGCGGCCATCGAAATAAACAAAAAAGCGCGAGAGGAAGTGCTCAGCCTTAGGCTGCGGCAGCTTCTTTTTGCTCGCGAACTGCAGCCAGAGTACGAGCCAGCTTGCTGGTAGCGCCTTGAATCACGCTCATCAGCTGCGAAATGGCTTCGTCGCGGGTCGGCAGTGTTGCCAGTACATCGATCTGATTAGCTGCGAGGAACTTGCCCTCGAACGCAGCTGCCTTGATCTCGAACTTGTCCTGACCCTTGGCGAATTCCTTGAACAAACGGGCAGCAGCGCCTGGATGATCTTTGGAGAACGCGATCAGGGTCGGGCCGGTGAACACGTCGTTGAGAACACTGTATTCAGTGTCAGCAACTGCGCGCTTGAGCAGGGTGTTACGTACGACACGTACGTAAACACCAGCTTCACGGGCCTCTTTACGGAGTCCGGTCATTGCGCCTACTGTTACGCCACGGGCATCAGCCACGACAGCGGACAGAGCGACTTTGGCAGCCTCGTTGACTTCAGCGACGATGGCCTTCTTGTCTTCGAGATTAATTGCCACGGGTTTAACTCCTGCTTGTTACCGTTTCATTCGGTCGAAACCGAATGTCGTTTTGGTGTCTGATTCGGTAAGGAACCGGGAGCACCATCTGCGTAGGCTTGTGGTTTAAGACTTGCGTCGCCTACGGTCTTGGACAGCCCCCGCCAGGCAGGGACCCCAATTTTTCGATTGGCGCAATCGCTTGCGCCAATCTGAGTCTTACGCGTCGAGCGAGCTCTGATCGATGACCAGACCTGGGCCCATAGTGGTGCTCAGGGTAACGCGCTTGACGTAGATGCCTTTCGAAGAAGCTGGCTTGATACGCTTCAGATCAGCGATCAGGGCTTCTACGTTTTCCTTCAACTTGACGGCGTCGAAGCCAATCTTGCCAACGGAGGTGTGAATGATGCCGTTCTTGTCGGTGCGATAACGAACCTGACCAGCCTTGGCGTTTTTAACCGCGGTAGCTACGTCTGGCGTTACGGTGCCGACTTTAGGGTTAGGCATCAGACCACGTGGACCGAGGATCTGACCCAACTGACCCACAACGCGCATGGCATCCGGGGATGCGATAACTACGTCATAGTTCAGGTCGCCGCCTTTCATTTCAGCAGCCAGATCGTCCATGCCTACGCGGTCAGCACCAGCAGCCAGAGCAGCTTCAGCTGCTGGGCCCTGGGTGAAAACAGCTACACGAACGGTCTTGCCAGTGCCGTGTGGCAGCACGGTAGCGCTACGAACGACCTGGTCGGATTTACGCGGGTCAACACCCAGGTTTACAGCAACGTCGAACGACTCGCTGAACTTGACAGTCGACAGCTCGGCCAGCAGAGCGGCGGCGTCTACAAAGTTGTAGGCCTTGCCTGCTTCGATTTTGCCGGCGATAGCCTTTTGACGCTTGGTCAGCTTAGCCATTACACACCCTCCACGTTAAGGCCCATGCTACGAGCAGAACCGGCGATAGTACGCACGGCTGCATCCATATCAGCTGCAGTCAGATCCGCGTTTTTGGTTTTCGCGATTTCTTCCAGCTGGGCACGGGTAACGGTGCCAACCTTAACGGTGTTTGGACGAGCGGAACCGCTGGTCAAACCTGCAGCCTTCTTCAGCAGAACCGAAGCAGGGGTGCTTTTAGTTTCGAAGGTGAAGCTACGGTCGCTGTAGACAGTGATGATCACTGGAGTTGGCAGACCTGGCTCAAGACCCTGAGTACGGGCGTTGAAGGCCTTGCAGAATTCCATGATGTTCACGCCGTGCTGACCCAGGGCAGGACCAACAGGTGGGCTTGGGTTAGCCTGAGCGGCCTTCACTTGCAGCTTGATGTAAGCGGTAATTTTCTTGGCCATGAGGCACTCCAATTACGGGTTCTAGCGCCTCGAAAGGCTCCCCGGTTACTTGCGCGTTTATCCCAGTGACGACAAAACCCCACAGCCTAGGGCTGCGGGGTTGGGATGCCTGTTCAATCAGACCTTTTCGACCTGACTGAACTCTAGCTCTACCGGAGTAGAGCGACCGAAAATGAGCACTGCCACTTGGATCCGGCTCTTTTCGTAGTTAACTTCTTCAACCGTGCCATTAAAGTCAGCGAATGGGCCGTCAGTGACCCGAACAACTTCACCTGGCTCAAACAGTGTTTTTGGCTTCGGCTTATCGCTACCATCAGCGACGCGACGCAGAATCGCTTCTGCCTCTTTATCTGTAATCGGTGCAGGCTTGTCAGCGGTACCGCCGATGAAGCCCATCACCCGAGGGGTATCCTTGACCAAGTGCCAAGTCCCTTCGTTCATATCCATCTGTACCAGCACGTAGCCTGGAAAGAACTTGCGTTCACTTTTGCGCTTCTGGCCATTACGCATCTCAACCACTTCTTCAGTGGGGACCAGAATCTCGCCAAAGCCATCTTCCATGCCAGCCAGCTTTACGCGCTCTACCAGCGAGCGCATGACATGCTTCTCGTAACCCGAGTAAGCATGCACAACGTACCAACGCTTAGCCACGGGACACCCTTAGCCAACAATCAAGGAAACAAGCCAGCCGAGCAGGGAATCGAGCCCCCACAACAGCAACGCCATTACCAGAACAACAGCCACAACGATCAACGTGGTCTGCGTGGTTTCTTGGCGAGTCGGCCATACGACTTTACGAATCTCGGTGCGAGCTTCCTTAGCGAGTACAAAGAAAGACTTGCCCTTAGCCGTTTGCAGCCCCACAAAGGCAGCAACAGCGGCAATGGCAAGCAATGCAAGTACACGGTACAGGATCGGCGAAGCAGAGTAATACTGATTGCCCACAACGCCAACAACCACCAAAGCGACTACCACTAGCCACTTGAGCAGATCGAAGCGAGAGCCTTGAGCTTCAGCTTTAGGAGTCATCTATGAAGATCCTGTGAAAAGAAAGCCAGACACACCAAGTGAATCTGGCAGGTCAGGAGGGAATCGAACCCCCAACCTACGGTTTTGGAGACCGTCGCTCTGCCAATTGAGCTACTGACCTAAAACAAAATCAGGCCGACCATTATGCCGGCCCGAAAAAGACATTACAACTGTTTACTCGATGACTTTGGCTACGACACCAGCGCCGACGGTACGACCGCCTTCACGGATAGCGAAACGCAGACCGTCTTCCATCGCGATGGTCTTGATCAGAGTGACAGTCATCTGGATGTTGTCACCTGGCATTACCATTTCAACGCCTTCTGGCAGCTCGCAGTTACCGGTCACGTCAGTTGTACGGAAGTAGAACTGTGGACGGTAGCCTTTGAAGAACGGAGTATGACGGCCGCCTTCTTCCTTGCTCAGAACGTAAACTTCTGCAGTGAACTTGGTGTGCGGCTTGACGGTGCCTGGCTTGACCAGAACCTGGCCACGCTCAACGTCGTCACGCTTGGTGCCGCGCAGCAGTACGCCGCAGTTCTCGCCAGCACGACCTTCGTCGAGCAGCTTGCGGAACATTTCAACGCCGGTGCAGGTAGTTTTCTGAGTATCGCGCAGACCGACGATCTCAACTTCTTCCTGGATGCGGACGATGCCACGCTCAACACGACCAGTCACAACAGTACCGCGACCGGAGATCGAGAATACGTCTTCGATTGGCATCAGGAACGGCTTGTCGATAGCACGCTCTGGCTCTGGGATGTAGCTGTCCAGAGTTTCCACCAGCTTCTTGACAGCGGTGGTGCCCATTTCGTTGTCGTCTTGGCCGTTCAGAGCCATCAGAGCCGAACCAATGATGATTGGAGTGTCATCACCTGGGAAGTCGTAAGTGCTCAGCAGATCGCGCACTTCCATCTCAACCAGTTCCAGCAGCTCAGCATCGTCAACCATGTCAGCCTTGTTCAGGAAGACAACGATGTACGGAACGCCTACCTGACGGGACAGCAGGATGTGCTCACGGGTTTGTGGCATCGGACCATCAGCGGCCGAGCAAACCAGGATCGCGCCGTCCATCTGGGCAGCACCAGTGATCATGTTTTTTACGTAGTCGGCGTGACCTGGGCAGTCAACGTGTGCGTAGTGACGCACGGCCGAATCGTATTCAACGTGAGCGGTGTTGATGGTGATACCGCGAGCTTTCTCTTCCGGGGCGCTGTCGATCTTGTCGAAGTCAACCTTGGCCGAACCGAAAACTTCGGAGCAGACACGGGTCAGAGCAGCGGTCAGCGTGGTTTTACCGTGGTCGACGTGACCGATGGTACCAACGTTGACGTGCGGCTTATTACGTTCGAACTTTTCCTTAGCCATCGAAATCACCCCTAGGAGAAGAATTTAGCAAGTCACACAAACCATTAAAACAAAGGCAGATATTTTCATATCTGCCTTGTTATATGGAGCTCTTGAGCGGATTTGAACCGCTGACCTCACCCTTACCAAGGGTGTGCTCTACCAACTGAGCTACAAGAGCGAAACACTATGCACAACCTGCAAACTTGGAGCGGGTAGCGGGAATCGAACCCGCATCATCAGCTTGGAAGGCTGAGGTTCTACCACTAAACTATACCCGCGGAGCTTGCAGCTCACGCTAAAACTGGTGGAGGGGGAAGGATTCGAACCTTCGAAGTCGTAGACGTCAGATTTACAGTCTGATCCCTTTGGCCGCTCGGGAACCCCTCCTAAGCGAGCCGGCATTCTATATCATGCCAGCCTTCTGTCAAGCATTTTCTCATAAAAAACCTGAGGTTAGCTGCGTTGACGCCGCTTCGTGGCGCTAGCCATTAAAGGCCTTCGCTGCGAAGCGGGCGCCATTCTATGCAAACTACCCTGCGGGTGCAACCCCCTCACAGGGCATTATTTTATGTTTTAACTCATTGAATTCTTTAGAAAGGTTTTGAAGCAGCATTTCATTCACCTTCATCGCGCTATCTGGCGAAATCAGAACCCAAAATCCTTCTCCCTCAGGCAGATTCGGTGAGCCCTGCGCAATGGAGCGAGCCGCGATCCCGGATGCCGCGAGCCGCTGCTCCAGCTGGCGCGCCATTTCAATCCGGGTGAAGCCACCAAGATAAACACATGCGCCTCGGCCAGCAGACTTGCCTGAATCCCGCCTTACAAGCGCATCTGCCGTTTCGCTCAAGAGATGAATATCCTGCTGCGAGCCCCGGTACAAACTCAACGGAGTCACATCTTTTGCCCGAAGCGGAGCCTCCTGTTGATGCCAGACGTAATAAAAGACATTCAAAACCACCAACAGCAGAAAAAGCCACCGCATAGGAACCTCAAGACAAAGGACAGGCCATCGCCAAACCAACAAAAACCAGATCAGGCACTACCTTGGCATCAGGCACAACACCGGATACCAAATTGGCATCTCCCCCCGTGAGAAATACTACGAAGTCTTCCCCCCAATATTCTTTAGCCAGTTCAAGCTGAGTCAGGACAAATCCTCTGAGCATGAGCATGCAACCGCGCTCCACCGCCTCTACAGTCTCGCGACCAGGGGCGAGGCTCTCGTGAGCCCGCTCGGCAGCCGTATCGTCATAGCGAATCCGTCGGGTATGAGTGCGCAACTGATTACGCATCAAAGGCATACCAGGACAAATGAACCCCCCTAAATGCTCACCATCCGCAGCCACGAAATCCGCTGTAACGGCCGTACCGAAATCGAGCACCAGGCAGGCTCCCGAAGCAAGATGGAAGCCCCCAAGCAAAGCCAACCATCGATCGAGCCCTAGCCGCTCGTAATCGTTGTAACCGTTCTTAACACCGGCCAACTCCCGAACAGGCACAGCGCGTGAGACAGACACTCCAAAAACATCAATTAGCAGAGCAACCAGCGAATCCGTCTCTTGCGGAGTCCTCACGCTAACGAGACGGCATTTCTTGAGCTGAAATTTATCGGTGTCACTCAAGCTTGCCAGCAGGGCACTATCGGTACCAACCACCCCTCCTTCGACCGGTGTTACGCCATCGAAGTCAAGGACACGCCACTTGATAAAGCTATTGCCGCAATCGAGCTCAAGAATCATCACGCAACCTCAAACTGAGCTCACCACCGCTAAAGATTTTTTCCACGCCATCTACCTTCAAACGCAGCGCGCCCTGACGATCAATGCCCATCACAACCCCGTCAACCCGGTTGATACCGGCAATCAGGGAAACATTCCGCCCCTGCCACAGATGGTATCGCTCCCATTCTTCTTGGATCGCGGAGAAACCCGACACCTGGTGGAGCCTGAGGTAATGCTGAAACTTCGCGGCCAACCGTCCAACCAGTTCGTTTCGATCAAAATCCCTGCCCGCCTCAAGGCACATGGACGTCCATTGCTGATCGACCTCATCGGTCGACCGCATATTCACATTAATCCCTACGCCGAGGACAACGTGGCAAACGTCTGCTGGATCCCCCACCAATTCAAGCAAGATGCCCGCGATTTTCTTATCACCTACCAGGACATCGTTAGGCCACTTCAGCCCAGCCCCCGCGATCCCCATATCATGCAAGGCGTGCATAACTGCAAGCCCTACAACCAGGCTGAGCCCCTCAATTTGGCGCATGCCACCATCAATTCGCAGCACCAGGCTGTGGTAGAGATTGTCCGCAAACGGACTCACCCACTTGCGACCACGACGACCACGACCGGCTGTTTGTCGCTCGGCCAAAATCATAAATGGCGCGCCCATTCCACGCTCTAAGGCGCGAAGCGCTTCAGCGTTGGTCGAATCAATGGAGTCAAATATATGGATGGGCCACTCACAAGACTCTTTGGCGCTAATCTCAGCCGAGTCCAAAAGCAGCAGCGGCTTAGCCAGCTGATAACCCCTACCTCGAACCTTATGAACAGATAGCCCTAACTCCGCCTCCAGGTGCTGCAACTGCTTCCATACAGCACTACGACTGATACCCAGCGCAGTACCCAGCGCCTGCCCCGAGTGGAAGCGGCCATCTTTCAGAAGTTTAAGCAACGTGAGCATGCAAACTGCACCTGATAATGAGGCCCGCATGATAGCGATGCGCAAGACCGTTGCATAGAAACACAAAAGGTCTTTCCTGCGGGCAAAACAAAACCCCTACCTGCGTCAGCAGATAGGGGTTTCGGAATTTAATCTTGACGATGACCTACTCTCACATGGGGAAACCCCACACTACCATCGGCGATGCATCGTTTCACTACTGAGTTCGGGATGGGATCAGGTGGTTCCAATGCTCTATGGTCGTCAAGAAATTCGGTAGCCAGCGCGTGCCTTGCGGTCACGTTCCAGCAAATGGGTATGCGATAGCTTTGTGTGTTGTGCGAACTTTCGGTTCATAGCGTCTTCACACACCGCAATCTGGTGCCCTGTATCGGGTCAGCAAATTGCTTGGGTGTTATATGGTCAAGCCTCACGGGCAATTAGTATGGGTTAGCTCAACGCCTCACAGCGCTTACACACCCCACCTATCAACGTCGTAGTCTTCGACGGCCCTTCAGGGGACTCAAGGTCCCAGTGAGATCTCATCTTGAGGCAAGTTTCCCGCTTAGATGCTTTCAGCGGTTATCTTTTCCGAACATAGCTACCCGGCAATGCCACTGGCGTGACAACCGGAACACCAGAGGTTCGTCCACTCCGGTCCTCTCGTACTAGGAGCAGCCCCTCTCAAATCTCAAACGTCCACGGCAGATAGGGACCGAACTGTCTCACGACGTTCTAAACCCAGCTCGCGTACCACTTTAAATGGCGAACAGCCATACCCTTGGGACCGGCTTCAGCCCCAGGATGTGATGAGCCGACATCGAGGTGCCAAACACCGCCGTCGATATGAACTCTTGGGCGGTATCAGCCTGTTATCCCCGGAGTACCTTTTATCCGTTGAGCGATGGCCCTTCCATACAGAACCACCGGATCACTAAGACCTACTTTCGTACCTGCTCGACGTGTCTGTCTCGCAGTCAAGCGCGCTTTTGCCTTTATACTCTACGACCGATTTCCGACCGGTCTGAGCGCACCTTCGTACTCCTCCGTTACTCTTTAGGAGGAGACCGCCCCAGTCAAACTACCCACCATACACTGTCCTCGATCCGGATAACGGACCTGAGTTAGAACCTCAAAGTTGCCAGGGTGGTATTTCAAGGATGGCTCCACGCGAACTGGCGTCCACGCTTCAAAGCCTCCCACCTATCCTACACAAGCAAATTCAAAGTCCAGTGCAAAGCTATAGTAAAGGTTCACGGGGTCTTTCCGTCTAGCCGCGGATACACTGCATCTTCACAGCGATTTCAATTTCACTGAGTCTCGGGTGGAGACAGCGCCGCCATCGTTACGCCATTCGTGCAGGTCGGAACTTACCCGACAAGGAATTTCGCTACCTTAGGACCGTTATAGTTACGGCCGCCGTTTACCGGGGCTTCGATCAAGAGCTTCGCGTTAGCTAACCCCATCAATTAACCTTCCGGCACCGGGCAGGCGTCACACCCTATACGTCCACTTTCGTGTTTGCAGAGTGCTGTGTTTTTAATAAACAGTCGCAGCGGCCTGGTATCTTCGACCGGCGTGGGCTTACGCAGCAAGTGCTTCACCCTCACCGGCGCACCTTCTCCCGAAGTTACGGTGCCATTTTGCCTAGTTCCTTCACCCGAGTTCTCTCAAGCGCCTTGGTATTCTCTACCCAACCACCTGTGTCGGTTTGGGGTACGGTTCCTGGTTACCTGAAGCTTAGAAGCTTTTCTTGGAAGCATGGCATCAACCACTTCGTCACCCAAAGGGTAACTCGTCATCAGCTCTCGGCCTTAGAATCCCGGATTTACCTAAGATTCCAGCCTACCACCTTAAACTTGGACAACCAACGCCAAGCTGGCCTAGCCTTCTCCGTCCCTCCATCGCAATAACCAGAAGTACAGGAATATTAACCTGTTTTCCATCGACTACGCTTTTCAGCCTCGCCTTAGGGACCGACTAACCCTGCGTCGATTAACGTTGCGCAGGAAACCTTGGTCTTTCGGCGTGGGTGTTTTTCACACCCATTGTCGTTACTCATGTCAGCATTCGCACTTCTGATACCTCCAGCAAGCTTCTCAACTCACCTTCACAGGCTTACAGAACGCTCCTCTACCGCATCACCTAAGTGATACCCGTAGCTTCGGTGTATGGTTTGAGCCCCGTTACATCTTCCGCGCAGGCCGACTCGACTAGTGAGCTATTACGCTTTCTTTAAAGGGTGGCTGCTTCTAAGCCAACCTCCTAGCTGTCTAAGCCTTCCCACATCGTTTCCCACTTAACCATAACTTTGGGACCTTAGCTGACGGTCTGGGTTGTTTCCCTTTTCACGACGGACGTTAGCACCCGCCGTGTGTCTCCCATGCTCGGCACTTGTAGGTATTCGGAGTTTGCATCGGTTTGGTAAGTCGGGATGACCCCCTAGCCGAAACAGTGCTCTACCCCCTACAGTGATACATGAGGCGCTACCTAAATAGCTTTCGAGGAGAACCAGCTATCTCCGAGCTTGATTAGCCTTTCACTCCGATCCACAGGTCATCCGCTAACT